>JADIZB010000001.1 GCA_016705005.1 Bacteroidales bacterium
CAATACCACCAACCTCAGTTGAAGTCTTATAACTTGAGGCAATTTCATCCCAAACCTGAATCTCTACATCAATATTGGTCTTAGTCCATGTACCCAGATCATAGTCAATAGCACTGGCAAAAGGATTACCAACAAGATGCCATCCAGGATATGCACTTGCAATTCCTGAATTTGACAGACTACTTAGGGTTACATCACTGCTGTTCAATGTTCCTGTAAAGAGTCTTATCCCGGACTGCTCATAGGCTACAAGATAGCCTTTACCCGTCAAAAATGATGTAATATTATTGGCCGGAACTTTCTGATTCAGCCAGTATTCATTGACTTTTGTTTCATCAAAGATATACATATCATAATCGTTGCCGGTTCCCGAAGGTGTCCAGTCACCGCTGATGCTCTGAGCTGCAACAGGCGAAGATAACAGGTGCCATCCGTCGGTACCTGTTGTCCATTCTGCAGCTGCAATATAGCGCTCAACATTGGCTGATACGCCGGCAGTGTTGTGGATCAGGGAGCCGGTACCGGTGGCAGTTGATTTAATATTGAGCGAGCCACTGTTGCTCAAAGTACCAGCAACCGTTAATGCGCCTGTAGAAGCAATCTCAACAACAGCAGATGCCGCTATGTTCATATCCATACATACAGCGGTTGCGCTGATTACAGGATCATTGGTAACATCAGGGATTATTGCATTGCTTACAATATCAGGAATATAATTTGGAATCCAGTTGGTTGATATAGTCCAATCTGTGTTTGTAGTACCTGTCCAGGAAATGTCAGCATAATCGTTAGCTGCCCCTGGTGTAGGTAAGGTCTGATCGTAAGTGCTGGTATTCCTTGCGCCGCCAGATCCGTTAGGCAACCGCTGACTGGAATGTAAGTCTCCTTTTAATCTGCCACTTTCGCTAACCTGTGGCTCACCTGAATTGAGTAAAACAAGCAATCCGGCATCGTCACCATCATTGGTATCATATACCAGGGCATCAACCAGATTAGTTGAAGTAATAGGAGTATTATTTGGGAAATTACTGGCATTATCGGTGTAGAGTGCTACACCATCTGCTCCATTTTGCAGAAAATTGCCAGCAAAAACAATGCTTACACCTGGAACGCCAGTATTCCCGATTACAAAATAATCATTGGCATCGGTTGAAAAACCATCAAGATCGTAAGCAGCATATGAAAGGTCATTGGAGCCGTTGAATAATACAACCACATAACCATCAAGAGGAGTATTTCCAGCACCTCCATCGTATAGTTCAATAAATTCAGCAGCATCTGTGCCTGGTGTATCAGAATCTACTTCGTTGATTATTATTGACGGGGCTTCTGGTGTTGTTGCATCATCCTCCGGCACACTCCCATCTGTCTTGTAATTCACCCCGTCACCAACACCATTGTAAGGATAAATTTTAAAATAGTAAGTTGTGTTGGCAGTTAATCCGGTAAATTGATATGTTCCGACGCCGGTTCCTACATTCCGAACAAGGGATGCATTTGTAACTGCAGTGCCATCTGCCGGGGCAGTAATGTTTCCGTAACCCACATCGCTGCCTTTGATCAGGTAGGATGCTGCATCCGAATCAGTCCATGAAACGGTTAAAATAGAACTTGAATTGGCTGTTGCAGAAAAAACAGTTGCATGGTTAGCGGGTTCATTGGCAGGCTGATTTTGTGTTATTTTATTTTGCGAAAGGTAAAAATCATTGCCCGACCAGGAAAAGGACTCATTCTGGCTGGCATCTATCCAGATTTCGTCGGTAGTAGTAGTGAATGTTGCATTTGCACTGAAGTTTTCAAAAGCTTTCTGATACTTTGTAGTTCCGTCCTGTGAAAACCTTGACTGATATTCAATAGAGGCTGAAGCATCTGCAACCACAACGGTTACAGACCACCAACCCGGTACAACATCATAGGTCATTGCAGGTGGTGTTGCCCATCCATTGTAAGGTCCCCATATCTGAGGGTTGTGCGGGTTATTGTTCATCCATGAAGGGCCGCGGAAATAAAACGTTATTGTTGGGGGTGCACTCACCGTGCCACTCACCGCCACATTTTGGGATGTAGCACCGATAGTTGAACAAACCACATTGCCGGATGGCGAACCAACGCTAGCACCTGCAGCAATCCTTACCTGTATGGTTTTTTCAGTTACTGTGCCCGATGATGGTGTAAATGAAACCGAAGAACCATAAGAACCACTTTCGTTTTCCCGGACTTCATAATTGGTTGGTGCCGTTACAATCAAATTTGCTGTAAGGTTAGTGCCGCTGATGGTAAATGTCTGGGCAGTTGAAGCAGTGCCGGCAACGGTTGAAAAGCCTGATAAGGAAGTTGGAACTGGTGCAGCTATGATTGGTGCAGGTGCCGCAGTTGCCTGACTGTTTGGGTTATTGGTAGCAGCAGAAGTAAGATATTTTGTTGTTGCACCGCTTCCATTGTATTCATAAGCCCGGAACCAGTAAGTAGTAGAAGCACTTAGCCCGGTTACAGCCACTGAATTGCCACTGTTGTTATAAACTACCTGTTCACCACTGCCACTATAAATTGTATTTGCTGTAGGGTCAGTTCCATCGGCAGGTGCGTTAAAACTATTGCTGGTATTCATAATTACAACTCGTTTTGCGCCATCACCGTTTGTCCAGTTTGCGGTCATTCCATTCTGGCCAATGCCACTGAAAGTGATGTTGGATGCCTGGATGGTAGGGGCTATAACTCCACCAACAGCTTCGACAGTTCCACCAATTGCTAAACCATTTACACCCGAACTAGGTGAATTAAATCCCCAACCTCCTGTTGTGGTTCGACCACTCGCATAATAGCGTATTGTGATTGTTGTTCCTGCAGTGACATTTTGCAAATCAGAAATCCCTGTTAAATCAATTTGTGCTAAAGTACCTGGTGTTCCTATTATTGCCTGTGGTGAACCAATAAGTGTAAATGTTGATCCATCTAAACTATAGGCAAATTGAGTAGAAACACCCGGTGAAACACAGAAACTTGCGGTTCCAGCAAATCTTGCATCGATTGTTGAAAGCGATGCTTTATAACCGGTGGCAGCAGTTATAGTTATCTGAAAATAGTCTGTATTTGTTGTTGAAATACCATTATTCGAAAATCCTATAGTTCTAAAAGAGTTTGATGCTGTTGAGGCTGCTGCGCCAGACCCTCGTGTGATCAAATTCGAAGAACTTAAATTTGCATTAAAGACATCTGCTGCGGATGTAGCAGGGCTGTATTCTCCAAAAAAATCCCATGCTGCAATCTGCCCCCACCCCAAACCAGGCATAAGCAACAGGGTAACCAGTGCCAGAAGGGCACCTGAATTTCTGATTGAGCGTAATTTTGTTTTCATATTCTGAGTGTTGTTGTTTACGGGGTTGAGGGTAATATTTTGTATTTTACTGTTTTACAAATGATTAATCAATTTTTCGAAAATTGTTTTACTATTTCTTTCAAATAATCTGAAAACACCACTGCCCCTGTGAGGGGCCGTATTCTTTTCATTAAGTAGGGTTGAGTTCCGGCAGGTTAAGCGATAAGATTACAGGTTGGAATTATCAACTTAAAAATTGTTAATAAGTCCAATTCCAGTAATTTACCAGTTATTTATCAGCAATATCTCAAAAGGTAATCCCGAATTTGAGGTTCAAAGGTAAAGAAATTTTACTAAAAACAAGCACACATCCCTTATTAATTTATTGTTAAATCCTGAAATGACCATCAAATAATGAAGAATGCTAAGGCTATATGCTTGTCATACTGTTCATTATAAATATCATCTAAGAACAACATTGTTAATAACTTGACAAATCCAACAGGTAACTTCAACGTTCATCGTTGGGGTTGGACGATGGAGGTTAGAAGTTCGACGTTAGACGTTGGACGTTTGAGGTTAGAACTATGAGGTTTGACCTATGAATTTGAAAATGTGAGAATTTGAAAATGTTTTGATGGGTTTTCAAACTTCAATGGTTGGGTTCCTGGTGATCAGAAGTATATTTCTTTTTCTGCGGCACTCTGCGAATTCTCAGCGTTCTCTGCGGTTAAAAGGCGTTGGACGTTTATGGGCGACTTAAGCGACTTCAGCGATGGTTCGACTTGGTTCGACTAGCTCGCCACAAGACGCTCACCAACCATTTCGACAAGTTCACCACTAGCGAATCAACTTTAGTGAAAAAAAGAAAATCCGTGTAAATCCGCGATATCCGTGTCATCCGTGTTCTGATAAGATACGAGTTCAGCAAGGGAAGCGACCTGGTTCGACAAAAGCCTGGCAAAAGAAAAAGACCTATGTGACCTATTGTGCCTGATGTGGTGAAAAATGTCAGGTAGCAGGAATTTAAGAGAAAAAAGAATCAAATGGCTATGGGGTTGTGGCCTGCATCAGCTGCGGCACGCTGCCATCGGTTTTGTATACACGTGCTGCACCTGAGCCGTTAAAGCTGAACAATTTAAAATAATAGGTCGTATTCGCATTCAGATTGGTAATCCATGCATTCTGAACGCCATAAGCTACATTCTTGTCTGTTGAACTGTCAGGATATTCTGTTCCATCAACAGGATTGGGTATGGAGGCAAAGCCGGCTGTGCCTGAACGTATCAGATAACCCTCCGGCAAAATGGCTCCGGATGCATCGACCCATATGAGATGAATGTTGTGGGCTGAGAAGGATGCCGGGTAATTGGTTGGCTCCGGCAAAACAACCGGTAAAGCACCTGCCCAGACTATTTCAACGTATTCCGGGTGATCGATGAAAGGATTCCTGTTACCCTGAAGTGAATAAACAGCATTGTTGCGGTCAATCTCTTTCTGAGAAACGGGATCGGCATTGTGCCATTCAACCAGCATATTCAAAAACCATTCTTCATAACATGGGAAGGAGGTACTATCCATAATTATATCGCCATAATTATTGAGAAGGGTCCATCCTTCCATTTCATGTTCATACCTGGTTGCAAGATAAAAGTAATTACGGGCAATATCTCCTTTAAAACTGTCAAGAGGCTCAAAAGCAGTTCCTGTATAACCTTCTATGGCACAAGGCCCCAGTTTTGACCCATTTTGTGAAGTCCAGGTCGGATTGGTCACTTCTCCAAAAGGATAATTGCTTCGACGGGTATTAACATAACTATCGGTCGGATAGAGATGAAACAAGTCAGAATACACAGTATCTGACGATGAAGACCCGAAATAACTTTGTGGGAAGGTGTGCTCCCTGTTATAGCAACTTCCTTCAAATCCGGGGGTTGTCGAACATTGGTTAGTGCCGAAATCAAATTCATAAGGCGGGGTCCCATCGGGAATGTCACTGTAAACATCCCAGACTTTACCCGATGATTTATCATCCGTTGTATAAAAAGCTGTCCATAAACCTGTGTATGAAATCACGTGATGGTTCCTGATGATCCTGTGCAGGGCTGTTTTGAGCTCTGAACCGCTCAAACCTGCAGCATTATCGTAGTAACCGGCTGGCTGAGCAAAGATGGATGAAATGGCAGACAGCCAGAACAATATGGAAAGAGTGCTACGTATTTTCATAGCTGAATGACTTATTTAAGATGTCGTTGATCCCCTATTCATTCGTTCCCGGCGAAATGGGGATACAAAATTAGTTATTTATTTTCAGTGAACGAGAAATTCCGGTTTTACAAATTGTACCGATCTTTTTCATGATCAATCATAAACCGGTTTAAAAAAATCTGTTGACTACTGACAACTTCTGACCTTTCGGAGAATTAAATTCGCCTAAGGTGTTGTAGCCTGCATCAACTGAGGGATAACTCCGTCGGTCTTATAGACCCTTGCAGCGCCCGCGCCTGTGTAACTAAAAAGTTTAAAATAATACACAGTGCCGGCTGACAGGTTGTTAAACCAGACATTCTGAACTCCGAAAGCAACATTCTTATCTGAGAGGCCATCAGGGTAAAAGGTTCCGTCGACCGGATCGCTGATTGCCGCATAGCTCACCGGGCTCGACCGGACAAGATATCCATCGGGTAAAATTGTACCGGTAGCATCTGTCCAGGTAAGATGGATATTGTGGGCTGAAAATGATGACGGATAGTTAGAAGGTTCCGGCAAAACCTGGACCGTTACGGTTCCGTTGCAGGTAACGCTGGCAGTGGTAGCACCTCCGCCTGAACAGGCAATCAGGTTGTTGCTGTATGAACCCAATGCCAGTCCTGATTTCAGCCTGACATAGATTGTAGTATTGGCAAGATTTGATGAACTGTAATTTACGGTAGCAGTGTTGCCGAAAGTAGTATTGTTAGCAGAAACCTCGAAATTTAAGGTACCGGTTATGGTAATGGTTCCGCTTGCCGGTGTAAGGGAAGTGCCGCTGATTGTAAATGTCTGGGAAGCTGAAGGACCATTACCCAGAGCGTAGGTAAATCCGGACAATGAAGTAGGGTTAACTGTCAACGAAGCTGAGGCCCCGACATTCCATATTGAAGTTACATATTCCGGATGGTCAATGAAGGGGTTTCTGTTTCCCTGTAAGGTATAGGCAGCATTGTTCCGGTCGATTTCCTTCTGTGACACCGGATCGGAAGTATGCCAATCAGCCAGCATATTGAGAAACCATGTTTCAAAGGCGGGGTGGGTTGTACCGTCGAGTATATCGGAAACAGTGGCATTTGAAGACCAGGCAACAACTTTATTCTCATAGCGGGTGACCATATAAAAATAGTTCCGGGCAAAATCACCTTTATATTCATCAATAGGTTCAAATACTGTTCCTGAGAAACCGGCAGTAATGCAGTTGCCAAGTTTGCTCCCGTTCAGCGAAGTCCAGGTTGCAGAACCTACCTCTCCATAAATGTAGTTGCTGCGGCGATTGTTAACATATCCGTCAGTAGGTACAAGTTGAAAAAGATCGGTGTACATGGGGGCGGCATCACTAAACCAACTCGAAGGCCAGGAATGTTCCCTGTTATAGCAATCACCTTCGGTTGAGTAACTTCCGCACTGATCAGAACCAAAGGTAAACTCATAAGGTGGCGTGCCACCCGGAACATCAGAGTACATATCCCACACCTTACCATTGACTTTATCATCTGTAGTCTGAAATGCGGTCCATAAACCATCATAACTCAACGGATCATGTCCGGTAGAAATAATGTTGTAAAGCTGTGTTTTAAGTGTTTCCCCTGTCCCGGTTGCATTATTATAATAACCGCTTGGCTGTGAAAAGGCAATAGCAGAAAGAAATAAAAAAAATGAAGTAATCGGAGTGCGCATCTATTTTTAATTTTAGCAGATATGAGTTAATGAACAAATTGAAGCCAGGTAACCGGTAAAAATGAATAAATATAAACATCAAATTGCCGGTATTCTATAGTAATCAGAACATGGATCAGCCGAAAAAAGAAATTTTACTTTGCATTGATCTTTATACAAAATAAAAAAAGTACCCAAAGGTAGGTACATTCAAAAAAACCAGACTGACTATTTTTAAAACCCGAATATTCTTGCACCCAGGCTTTTCTTCTTTTTTGTTACAACAGGTTTTTGATCATCGGGACTATCAGAATTAACTGAAACGATATCAAAGCTATTGTAATTTTGCAAAGGTACAGACTGAACATCCACTTTTAGTACTTTGCAGTATGGGAGTCCTTTCGCGCACCAATTGGTAAATGTCTTTACAATCTCCTCCTCCCCTTCTGCGTGGATTGAAATATCTCCGAATTCGCCCTGATATGAAATTGTACCGACGATGCCCAGATCAATCCCTTTTTGCTGGGCATAGAAACGAAAACCAGATTTGTACAGGTTCCCGATTACAACAAGATTTACTGCAGTCTTCATTAAGTTCCCGGCTTTAAGACTTTACAATAGAAAAATCCAATATAGAATAAATTGCCTGTTTCCCGACAGTGCAAATTATTTATCATTCATTCGGCGTTGTTGATACCATCGAAGCGGGCATCAGCCAGCTTTTTTACGCCATAGAGCATGCAGAGTCCGAGTAGTAAGGCAATTCCACCACCGGCCGAGGCATTACCACCCTGAGGTGGCCCCGGGGCCTGATTTTCACCGGTCCCATGTCCTCCACCCGGAGGTGGGGGCGGTGGTGGACCATCCTGTGAAAAGCAATTGGTGTTCACACCGGAAAAGAGCACGCAAGATAGTATAAAAATCATTAAATGTTTCCGGGGCTTTATAAATATTTCCGACCTACGGAAATCAGCGTGGAAAAATTTTCTTAAAAATCTCATTTCGTTTGAATTAAATTTGAGCACCTCGCTATCATTTTCTTAAAAAAATATCATATTCTGAAAAATTATTGGCAGATAAAACCGATTATCACTGCTTCATTAATACAATTTTTCTGCTGAAAACCGATTCATTTGAGAAAAATGTGACAACATATACCCCTTCTGAAAGTGCTTGGGCATTCAGTTCAGTATAAGGCTGATTTTTGATGGTGGTTTCCAACACCTGCTGCCCCTTCAGGTTAAACACCCTTACATCAGCTGAAAAGGCGGTCGCTGCGCTGACTATGATTTTATCCCGTGACGAAAAAACCGAAATTCTGCTATCTGCAAAATCATTCACTGTCCCGAGCGCTTTGAAGTGAACCTGGAATCTTTCAGGTCCATCGCCTGAAGAAGAAGTGAAATGGTATACCGGGCTGTTACTCAGATCATGATCGGCTCCTGTTTGTTTATCTTTCAGGTAAACTGTTGCCGGGAAATTTTCAGATACCCTGGCTGAAATGCTGAAAGAAGTGCCTTCATTTTTAATAAAACTGAAGGGAATTGATGTCTCAGATTCAACTGAAGGAAGGGTATTGGTTGACAGAAAATCGCCGTTTGCAACAGAGTAAAACTGTGGAGCATAACCCGGGAGAAAATGCCCGTCGTATAAAACATCAAATCCATTCGTTGCCATGGGATTGAAAACCAGGGTACTTTGCTGGAAGGAAGGATGGTCGTTGTTTCTGGCAGTAAGAACAATCACTGGAAGTGAACTGCTCTTCTGAAACTCCTTGCTGCTGTGAATCCGTTTGGCAGCAGGAATTGTCAGGCTACCTGTTCCGGAACTAACCTCCACCATGAAACCATTTCCACTTGGAATCACAGAGTTCGCTACATCAGCCGGGGTCAGGTCCTGGTAGGCTTTCCCTTCTTCACTCCATATTTTCGCTATTCCCGAGATATTTGATGTTGTCCAGGTGCCATCCCATGCCAGGGCTGAGGCGTAAGGATTCCCGAGCAGATGCCAGCTTTGATTTGATCCGGTTGAGATTCCCAAACCGGTAACCGCCACATCATTCACGTTCATCACTCCTTTAAATTCTTTGGTATCTGTTACCTGGTATGACGCCATGTACCCTTTCCCAACCAGGAAATCAGGACTGTTGTTATTGACATCATTCCACGTTGGGGTTGAGGTTGTATTCTTAAAATTTACCCATACATTTCCGGGTTCATGCCAGGCATACAGGTCATAATCATCGGAAGGAGGACCTGAAGTAACGAACCCACTCACTGAATTTATTGTCTGTGCGGCAACGGGGGAAGCAATAAAATGCCAGCCATCATCCCAAAGGCCCCAATCGGCCGCTTCGATATACCGCTCAACCAGAGCATTTACACCACTGCTGCTGTTGAGCAGAGAGCCAGTTCCGGTTGCATCAGATTTAATAATCAGCCCCGAAATCCCGGCATTGTTGGTCAGTATACCATTGACTGACAGTGTTGCCAATGGATTTATCTGCAATGAAGCGCCTGGCTTAAGGGTAAGATTTTCGCACTCAATTCCCTGTTGGGTAAGGATCGGAAAATTAGTAATTCCTGTGCCGGGGATTCCGATTTTGCCTGAAGGAGCCGGCATTTGTCCTGTCCGCCAGTTGCCTGCATTTTGCCAGTCGCTGTTGATAGCTCCGGTCCATCTCGTGATGTCGGTAATCACTTGAGAAGGCCCCGCACTAGCCGATATTGCCAAAGGATCTGAATAGACTGCTGCTACCGTGTAGTTGTATGTGCCCGGTACAAGATCAGGATCTGTATACGAGAAACCGGCAACATCTGCAATCTCAGATCCATTCCGATAAATTTTATAGGAAGTAAAGGACCTTGTGTTTCCGTTCTGATCAGGTGCAACCACTGAAGGACCGTTCACCCACTGTTTTACCGGTTTCAATCCGGGGACTGATTCCATATTAACTGGCACCTGAGCAACACTTTGCGAAGGTCCACCTGTAATAACAAGATCATCCAGCATAAAGACGAAAGCATCGTTCGATATGCAGTTTATTGCTATATAAATCTGTTGTCCTTCATAGGCAGACAAACTATAGGTAAACTGAGTCCATTCCAGGGGTGCTTCAACATATGAACCGGCAGAAATGATCGTAAAATCAGCAGGCTCTGTTCCGGTTGCAGAAATTCCGACTTTAAACCGCTCCAGCCCATACTGATCTGTTACTGATTTGGCCCAGAAACTTAACTGTTCACCCCCTGAAACCGTTATTTTTGGGGTAATGATCCAGTCATTGTTAGGTGCAGATGCTGTCAATGCAGCAAAACAGGCTGCATACTTCTTGCCGGAATGGGCGTCCCAGGCACCGGTTAGTGCAGGTACTGTTAGAGAAGGGTTGAAATCTATGAATGATCCGGTATAGGCAGAATTCGGGAATGTTACATCCTGAATCGCATAGGTTGCACCACCATCAACATCACGGAAAGTGAAACTACCGAAACTCAGATCAAAATCATCGTAGGGTTCGAAGCCTTCATTCAAAGCAGGTGAAAGCCAGCTGAGACTGACATCAGAGAAACCTGTAACAGATGCTGCTAACTGTCTTGGAGGCATTGCCTGCGCAATATTTATATAACCGGATTTGGTCGTTGTTGTGCTTCCGTTGATGGTCAGACTTACCGTCTTGGATCCGGAAGTTGAATAGTTAACCTCATGCGGACCCTGTGTTGAAGCGGAAGCAGGACTTGCCCCTTCACCGAAATTCCAGGCCCAGGAAGTAACTCCTCCACCAGCCGATGCATCGGTAAACGTAATGTTCTGATTTGTATAACCGGCTGTGCGGGAGGCTGTAAAATCACAGCTTATGCCTGCATCAGCAACGGCCACCTCATCAACAAAAAGATTGTACATATCTGCATCCGAGTAGCAGTTAAAAGCAAAATAGTAAGTATCGTTTGAAGGGCAGACAAAACCGGCTGTCCGAAGAATATAGGCAATGTTTGTAAGACTTGTCCCTCCGGCATTGTTCCAGAGAATTGTTGTCTGGCTTGCTGCTGTTGCATCCGTCCCTACGGTAACTTTCAGTTTTTCAGGATAAGTAGCTGAGGCAACCTTCTGGTAAAATGAAATGGTATAATTATGCCCTGCCTGAAGTTCGAAACCAGGGGTAAATGCCCAGGCATTGGCTGCAGCTGTTGAGCTATATCCGTACAACATAGTACCCGCTCCGGCATAAGGGGTGGAAGTGCTTCGTGTCCAGTTGTTGCCGGTTCCGGCATTGACCAATGACCAGCATGAAGGTGGGAAAGTAGTCCCATCAAAACTTTCAGTAAAAGGGTAAGTTGAAATTGTAGGGCAGGCCCATGAAACGATGACCCTTCCGGCAGCACCGTTTCCGCCGGTGCGGTTTGTGGTGTTATTGACAAAAGCACCGCCGCCACCGCCGCCATAAGTAGAGCCGGCATTTCCGTTACCGCCAGTTGAACTCCTTCCGGCTCCGCCATTTCCACCACCTGTTGCAGTCCCAGATCCTGATGTAGTTCCGGATGCATCGCCCCCGGGACCGGTAGATCCTGCACCACCACCACCAGCTCCACCTATGGCTGAAGTTCCGTTTGCACCATCGCCTCCTGCATATACAAAATCGCCGATACTGAGAGCCGATGAGCCGATTCCTCCACTAACTGTGCCTCCACTTGGGGCTGCTCCTCCGGCACCACCCTGGGCATAAACAGTTGAAACAGTTCCAAACCAGCTTGGGTTGCCCTCCGCTCCTGCACCCTGCGATCCGGTTTTGGTGGCTGCAACGGTTACAGTATAGGAGGTCCCCGGAACAACACTCATCACTTTCTTTGCATATGCGCCGCCGGCACCACCGCCACCGCCAGCTGAGTTGTTGGCTGACTGACCTCCCCCTGAACCGCCCCCGCCCCAGCATTCAACAGTAATAACAGTGACGCCTGCCGGAACGGTATATGAACCTGAAGAAGTGAAAGTTTGTGAATTTTGCCCCGACAAAAGAACAGGGAAGTGCAGCAATGGTATAATAAAAAATAAAATAATCGCAATTTCTGACCTGAAGAAATGTAAAGCCGGTGCTTTCATAATTTCAATATTAGAATGACTAAATTTTTATAGTTTGTCCTGATAAACAGGGTACCAAATGACTGAATCCGGTGTAAAAAAACCTTCAAACCGGATTTCAACCAGACACAAATTCCGGCCGGAAAAATCACCGGCTCCAAATTCATCTGCCCGGAAAAATACCTCACCGGCAAAAAATCAGATTGTTAAATTGTTCTTATTATGCAAGCCCTTCCGGTAATTCCGGAAACGATCCAAAAAATATGATTCCCCTATTGAAATAGTTTAACGTTATACCCTTTAACCGACCTGTGCAACTGTATGAGTAGTTTCCTATAGAATTGTTTTCCCCTTATGAAATTTAACTTATCAATGTCCAAAGATAAACACCCAGATTCCGGAAATCAATACGTGAAAATACTACTTCTGCGCATGTCCGATATTCACAATAATATTTTGTATTCAATCATCAATAATATGATATCGGTACAAGCTTTAGCGAAATCAGCATTTACAAAAACCCTGTTGTGGCTCATATTACAGAACCAGCAACAGGGCAAATTCAAGTGAAAAATGAAAACAAAATTCAGATTTTCAACCAGGGAAAGGGTGAAGAACTTTAGATTTCATCACCTTTCCCCAACGAATCATGGTATTGCTTGATAGTATAAGCAAGACTCAAGCCAAACAGTAATGTCAATCCTCCACCGACCGGTGTTGTATTTCCGGCCTGCGTTGAAGCACAGTTTCCGCTCGACATTGAAAACAAAAAAGACATGATCAGTATAAGTTGGAAAGTATTACCTTCAAAAAAACTTTGCATAAGGATTAAAATTCTTTTACTGTATTATATTGTAAATCAATGATATGAATATTTCCAGAAATACTGGCTCTGAGTAGGGCGATCTGCCATGTCAGTACCAGGATTCAGGGGGTGATGCTTCCGGTAAAATTAGCTGCATTGTTATCGATTAAAGTAATATCTGCGGTATCGACCATCCCGTCACCATTCACATCAGTTGCCAGGTAACCGGATGCAAAACCCGCGGCATCATTGTCAACGGGCGACATATCACCGGTATCTACAGAGCCATCCTGGTTCACGTCCCCGCTAAAGAATGCCCATTTGCCGTCGGCCATCTGAATCATATTACTACCCCAGGCTTTTGATGACTGATCAGTAAAGCTGTAATTCATGATTGTACCTGAAAAAGAAACCGGTACCGCACTTACTGTAGCAATGGAATTCCTGTGCCGAACAGTGATATGGTAGTTTTCATTCAATGCAGAAGGCACCAATACCCTGGTCTGACCTGTCATATTCAGGTTGAAATCACCGGTTGCAAAAACAATGTTTGAATAATCATCCGCACTTCGAAGTTCAACCTGAGCATAGTCGGAAATACCCACTTCACAGGGACCTGACACATTTCCAAGTGCTGAGCCCATGAGGTGAGTATCAGGATTATACAATCCCTCCAGAATGAAGTTAAGGTTCAAACATTTTTCAGATGTAACCAGGCCATTCACATAGTGGCAATTTGTCGGGACATCGTTCAATGCATAGTACGCAGCGTCTGTATATTCGCAGGAAGCACCATCATCAAACCATGTAAGATTTGTAGTACCTCCAAGGAAGTTAAACTTCAGATCGATCAGCACAGCTCCTTCAGGCAGACTTTGAGCATCGCCGAACCAGCCAATTGCCAGGCTGCGCAATCCGGATGGCAGCAGATTGTTGCCGATGGCGAACATGCCGCTAATGAGACTGTTCATATCACCCTGAACAAATGTCAACACTTCAGGATCGTATTCCAGATTCAAAGAAATGGCACCAATCTGGTTAAAGTCCGATACAATTACAGGTACCGTTACTTCACCGGGCATGACATTAAAAAGTTCCGGAACTGTTGTGACCGGCGCATTCTGGGCTTGAATCAAACCGGAAAGGACAACAAAACAGCAGGTAAATAACCAGCGGGTCAGCATAATTGAAATTTTTAAATCAACCGAAAAATCCTGAACAGACTCAACCGGTGATGGTTAATTTATCTCAGATTCAGCAGGGGCCTGTTTCTTCATATATTTAATAACGCCATACGAAACGGCCATTAATACCAATAAGGCCAATCCTCCTCCCAGAGCAGCAGACCCACCAACAGGGCCGGGTGAACTATTACCCGGATTGGGAGGTGGTGGAGGTGGTGGCACTGTCTGGGTGAAAGCGTTGTTTGTAATAATGGCGAGCAAAAGTGTAAGCCCGAGTATGTAAAATATCCTCTTCATGATTATATTTATTTTATAATGAGACGTTGGGTGAATACTTTGTTACCGCTGATAACTCTTACAATTACTACATTACTGCCTGCCGGTGGATTAATCATGCCGGAATTGTCCAGAGTTAGCAAAGAACTTCCAAGATTACGGCCCAGCATATCAAACCATTCAACCAAAACCTTTTCCCCGGCAAGGGATGGTATCTGAACATACACACTACCATTATATGCGTAGATTTTGTAAAACTCATCCTGCGGTGAATCATTCATGCCATAGGTTTCACCAAGGTGAAGCCTGAACCGGAGGGCATCGTTTGCGGGATTATGGTTAAAAGTGTAGCCTGGGGTTTCACGCAAGTCGGCTGTAATGCCGGTCAGCAGATCTTCGAGATACAAACCTGTTTCAGGGCCAAAACTATCCATGCCTTCAAAACTCAGGGTTACACTCTCAAATGCAGAATATTCAAATCCGACAGGGATAATCTGCTCTTCATTACTATATTTCAGGCTGTTGATGGAGAGTTTTTCCTGGCCGGGAGTAATACTGTATATCTGGGGAGCATCAGCATAGCCGTAGAATTTGGAGGCATCAAACTGTGTATCAAACATGGAAGTAGCATTCGGTGTAATCCTGACAATCATTTCATCCGTGTAACTACCTGCCTCTGTTCTGATACGGAGTAACTGGTCCGGATCTTCTTCGTTCTTGAGAAACGGGACATCAGCGTGCACCCTTACATCATTGTTCATTATGAGGGCAGGTGAAGCTGCATTTGCCTGTACAAAGAATGACTGGCCGATATGAATATAGCGTGATCCGCCGTTTGTTCCAGCCCTGTCAACATAAGCTGCATAGTTACCATTGTTCCAGATGTAGGTGGCATTATACAGATTGGTTTTTGTCCAGCCGGATGCTGCATCCCAATCAATGTCGGAAGGATATGGATTGGGAACCAGGTCATAACCATTGGCTCCGGCCACTGTAGCTGCCGTGAAACTGCCATTGTTCATCAATCCGGGAAAGGTATAAGTCTTGCCGGCACCCGGATAGTAAATCATATAACCCCGGTTAGAACTCAGCGGAATGTCGGTTGGGGTTCCTGAAGAATACCATTCCTGGGTAGGTTGCCATTGAAACAGGTAGGAATCAAGATACAAGCCTGACAAAGGGTCTGATGATTGGGTAACCGGTGCTGAAACCATATGATATTTGGTTCCTTCCAAAACTGCACTACCGGCGATGTATCGCTCGATGGTTGCCGGTACATTATCGGAATAATGCAGCATTGAGGCCGTTTGTGTATTGTTGCTTTTCAACACCAATCCTGCTGTGCCGGCATTGTTGGTCAGGGTCGAACTGACTTTAAAGGTTGCTGCCGGATCAAGGGTAAGCATGGCACCTGCATCAATCACCAGTGAATTGATCACAACATCGGTACCAATCACCGGATTGTTCGGTGTAACAGGAATGGTCACATTGCTTGTGCTGACTGGCACCCCACAGGTCCAGTTGTTGATGTTGGTCCAGTCGGTATCATCTGAACCATCCCAGTCGGTATTGCTATTTGGACCGACAAAACCATCCAGGTAATAGGTCGATTGCGGGTAATCGGCCAGCGTAGGAGTCCCCAAAGGGCCGGTGTATTCGCAGGATTCTCCGTCATCGTAAAATGCCAGAGCTGATGCCCCTCCCTTATAAAGGAAATTTAGGGTACAGAGTGTCGTGTTGTCGGGATAAGTGACCCCGGTGGCCGAAGAGGAGAACCCCCCGATGATAATGGTTCCGGCATATGGATTATTAACAGATAATCCGGGATAACCTGATGTATTATCCCCCGGCAAAAAATCGAGTACGGCAGCGTCGTAATTCATGGTAAGGGAGACTGCGCCTATTGTATTAAAATCTGAAACTTTTACAGGTACACTGATATTGTTACCGGGACAGGCTGTCACTGAAGAAGCAATGGTGGTGGGCACAAATCCCTGGAATTCGACAGACCCCGGAATATAAAAGGAAGATTGGGGTATGTCGGCCAGTTCATTATAACTACCGTCATAATAAGTGCATTCAAAATCAACCGTTGACCAGGTGACCGGGGATACTCCGTTGCCGACTTTGGTAAAGTGTATATTGAAAACAACAGAATTATCAGGCACTGTTCTGCCGGGCGTGGCAAACCAGCCGAAGTTTATTGCTCCCGGCACTGTATTGTTGAAATTAAACCCTGTATTTGCCCCTGAAATAAGTGAGCTGACTGTGACCGAAGTTACAGTTGCAATTGCCGGGTTAAAGAATAATTTTAAATCACAACTGGCAATGTTCGAGAAATTTGTAACAGTGATCGGAAGAATCACTGTAGAACCTGTCGTAGCGACATTGCCGGCAGATGAAACAGGTGCATCCTGTGCCAAAAGCCGGGGGGTAAAAGCCGTCAGCAGGATCCATAGAATAAGGGTAATTTTTCTCATGATTTATAAGTGTTTTGGGTTATTTTTCGTTTTTGGGTGATGGGTCAGGGTCTTAAAGTTTATTGTGACAAATGAGTGCATACAATTTTTGTTGTACTGATCATCTGGTTGATTTCATTGTTGAGTTTCATGTTGAGCAAATACATTCCCGGGGCAAGACATGCGGTTTTAATGCGAGCCTGATACTCACCGGGATTGGTGTTGTATTCATGAATCAGTTCTATTGTTTCCCCAAGGAGATTCTGAACTGTGATCTGCAGTTCACCTTTACAGGGAATGTACAGACTCAGATTAATCTGATCATTAAAGGGGTTTGGATAAACGAAAAATTTTAATTGATCATTGCTGGCAGAGGTTCCAACGGGTAACAATACCGTGAGTATTGCATTTCCATCAGAAACCGCATCCGGTTCGCACTCACCACTAACTGTGCAGCGATATCTGAACCCATTCATTGTGATTTCCGGATCAATAATCACCAGTGTGTCGGCATGTACGCCGGAATACATTCCATTTTCATCCAGGTCATTCCATGAAGAAGAATACTCCTGCCACTGATATGAAATCCCTGTTCCTGAAGCATGCACAAAGAACATGGTGTTACCTGACCCAGCACAGATTGCCGGGGGGCTAACCGGTTGATTTAAAATCAATGGAATCTCCTTTACAATTACCGGCAGGGGGGACGAAACAGGACCTGATCCACACATGTTGGAACCAAAAACGGCAATTGAACCGCTGGTAGCAGAAATGCTGAAGGTGACGGTGACTGCGTTTGTTCCGGCTCCCGCAACAATGCTGGCGCCTTCAGGCAGCATCCAGTTATAGGAAGTTGTTCCCGGGACAGGCTGAACGGTGAAGAGCACTTCTTCCTGACCCTGGCAGACTTCCTGCTGTCCGGTGATCACTCCGGCAGCGCCTGGCAGACCAATAGAAGATATTTCCATCGAAGCCGGTTCACCGCTTCCAAAACCATTGATACCATAAACAGTGATTATGCCTGTATATATGTCCGGACCAGAATCAACAAGCAGGGTATTGGTATGCTGGCCTGAAACAATGGTCATTCCTTCCGGAACTTCCCATTGGTAATCTGTTGCATAGGCAATGACCGGAACACTATAGGTAATTCCGGATGTTCCGGAACAAACTACCGGCGGACCGGAAATAGCCCCGGCTGATGCCGGCAATGCATTGGCGGAGACCGAACCATTGATGTAATGGGCCGACTGGGGAATATCGTTCAGTACCGGGTAAACCGGATTAGCACCTCCAAACTGGCTGGATTGACCATCGTCAATCCAGCTTAATGCGCTGAACCCGTCCAGATACAAGAAATTCAACACAAGCAATGTGTCATTGTTATTCAGGCTATGCGGCATCCCATCTTCAGGAACCAAACCTGAAATCTGCAGGCTGCCCTGTTGGCTTCCATCAACCATCATACCCGGAAAGCCGGAATAATTGCTGAATGAGAGCCAGGTCATGACCGAAGGGTCGAATTGCAGACTCAGCGAAAGAGATCCGATCATCTGAAAATCTGCCACAATAACTGGAATTTCAACATTCGTTCCCGGAGCCAACGCGATGTCGGGCAGCATGGTTACCGGAGCTTCCGGGGATTGAAATGCCAGACTGCCATCAAGGTAATACTGATTTGCGGGCTCATCATTCAGGGGCTCGAAGTTCCCGTCATTATACTCGCATGAAAAACCATCATCGATCCAGTTAATGTTCGAAATCCCGTTGTTAACCTTTTCAAACTGGATATTGAAAATAACTGAACTGTCGGGAAGATTGATGCCGCCTGAAGTAAACCAGCCGAGGACGATGATTCCCGGGTTTGTAAGATTTGTGCTGATCATTCCTCCCATGCCCGGACCAATCGTTACACTGGTAGCCGTAGCAATGGAGGGATCATAGGAAAGCTTTAGGTTACACGAACTGATGTTATCAAAATCTTCGGCATAAACAGGCAATGTTGCTGCCGATTCAAGACATACAGCTGTTCCGGCAATGCTCCGCGGAGCATTCTGCGTGTAACCGGCTGTGGCTAAACAACAGATAAACAAACAGATAAACCGGATAAAATTTTTCATCACAGATGCAAACCTTGTTTAACAACAATTCCGGACGCCCGGATTTCCAATTCGAATACTAAAAAAAGTAAGGGAACGGGGTTTGATCCCCGCTCCCTGTAAAAAAGCTATTTTGTGCGTATTACCTTAATGGTTCGTGAACTTTCGTCATTCTTTCCTGTCAGTCTGAGGGTAGCTGTGTATACTCCCACAGAATAAGTGCTCAGGTCAGCGGTGAAAGTGTGCGTTCCGGCGGTCTGCCATTCATTCAGCAGTACTTCGGATATGCTGCCAAGCAGGCTTGAAAGCTCCAGTGTCACTTTTCCATCTGCCGGCAGGGTATAGGTAAAGGTTGTCCTGTCAACAAACGGGTTGGGGTGATTTTCGAGCAACAGCTTGCCATTCAGTGTAACCCCCGGAACTCCGGTTGTAGTACCACCGATTTCGTCAACAAAGAGAAGTGCATTCTGGATGGTGTTGTAACTACCATCGGCCAGCTCATTGAGTGGATCGGAGGTCAGGCTCAGACGAATGGTTTCGCCCTGTGCCAGGGTTCCAATGGTCCTGAGTTGCAGGGTCAGCAATGCTTCACCTGTTTGCAGAGAAACCGGTATCAGTGAATTCCATCCGATTCTGAGTTCTTCACCAACCACAGCATATTCCATCGGGTTAGTCAGATCTGATCCAAGGAATACTCCTGTAACTTCAAGTTTGTCGGTTGGGAAGTTCATGATCAGCGAAACAGCGCCAACTTCCATGTCGATACCTGCTGTAACCGGTAATTCAAACTCAACACCAGGCTCGGCAAGTGTGGTACCGCCAATGGAAAGTGTAACATTCTCCGTAACTGATTTTGCCCCACCGGGAACAAAGCTCATGTTAAAGTCGCCGGTTACCATAGCATAGTAATCCTGAACAATCGGACCACTGCCTCCCGGAACACTGAGGGTTACAACCTTTGATAAAGTTGTTCCAGGGTTAGCACTGATTGTTTCACCCTTATTCCAGAAGGTCCATTTTGGACTCATTGGGGTGGCTCCACCCGAGATAAAGTAATTCAGGATACGACCTGCATCTGCTGCATTAATCTGAGTATTTGAACCAAGAACATCACCTGCAAAGAACCTTACTTTGTCGATGGTGTACGGAGGGCCTACACCCCATGCATTCACCTGGGCTGCGTCGCTTGAGTTGATGCCACCAACCGGTTTACCGGTAGTGAAGATCACCGTATAATTACCTTCACACACACCCGGAATGGTATAATTCCCGGTTGCGTTGGTCGTAGCGGTATAAACATCTGTAATCCCCTGACGCAGTGTAACCGTTACATTGCTCATTGGAGTATACGGAAGGTTCGGATACGAAGGAGCCGGATTGTTGTAATTGATCACACCGGAAACGGTTACGCCCTGAACGGTTATTGAGAAGGAACAGGTTGTATAGTTTCCAGAAGCATCCGTAACCTTGTAAACCACATTGGTAGTGCCGGTCGGGAAAGCATATCCGTTGGCATCACCGGCTATGAAGCCGCCACCATTGATCGAATATGACAGTACAGGTGTACCGCAATTATCACTGATGATCGCACCAAGACCAACGCCTGTCCATGAACAACCGGTACTAACCGTATAAGGGTTGGCCGGGGTTGGGCAGGTGATTGAAGGAAGTTCCGTATCGGTTACTGTTACAGTAAAGCTGCACGTTGCTGTGTTGCCGCTTGCATCTGTTACAAGGAATGTATTCGTGGTAACTCCGATCGGGAAGGTTGATCCCGATGCCAGTCCGGCTGTCTGGGTCAATAATGATCCAATACAGTTGTCGCTGTAAATTACTGAATAACTCACTACTGCACCGCAAACTCCGGCATCGTTGTTAACTGCTATGTTGACAGGACAGGCAATCACCGGCAGTTCCGTATCGGTTACTGTTACAGTAAAGCTGCACATTGCTGTGTTGCCGCTTGCATCTGTTACAAGGAATGTATTCGTGGTTACTCCGATCGGGAAGGTTGATCCCGATGCCAGCCCACCTGTCTGGGTCAATACTGAACCAATACAGTTGTCGCTGTAAATTACTGAATAACTCACTACTGCACCGCAAACTCCGGCATCATTGTTAACTGCTATGTTGGCAGGACAGGCTATCACCGGTAGTTCCGTATCGGTTACTGTTACAGTAAAGCTGCACGTTGCTGTGTTGCCGCTTGCATCTGTTACAAGGAATGTATTCGTGGTAACTCCGATCGGGAAGGTTGATCCCGATGCCAGTCCACCTGTCTGGGTCAATAATGATCCAATACAGTTGTCGCTGTAAATTACTGAATAACTCACTACTGCACCGCAAACTCCGGCATCGTTGTTAACTGCTATGTTGGCAGGACAGGCAATTACCGGTAGTTCCGTATCGGTTACTGTTACAGTAAAGCTGCACGTTGCTGTGTTGCCGCTTGCATCTGTTACAAGGAATGTATTCGTGGTAACTCCGATCGGGAAAGTTGATCCCGATGCCAGCCCACCTGTCTGGGTCAATACTGAACCAGTACAGTTGTCGCTGTAAATTACTGAATAACTCACTATTGCACCGCAAACTCCGGCATCGTTGTTAACTGCTATGTTGGCAGGACAGGCAATAATCGGCAGTTCGGTATCGGTTACTGTTACAGTAAAGCTGCATGTTGCTGTGTTGCCGCTTGCATCTGTTACAAGGAATGTATTCGTGGTTACTCCGATCGGGAAGGTTGATCCAGATGCCAGTCCACCTGTCTGGGTCAATAATGAACCAATACAGTTGTCGCTGTAAATTACTGAATAACTCACTACTGCACCGCAAACTCCGGCATCATTGTTAACTGCTATGTTGGCAGGACAGGCAATCACCGGTAGTTCAGTATCGGTTACTGTTACAGTAAAGCTGCACGTTGCTGTGTTGCCGCTTGCATCTGTTACAAGGAATGTATTCGTGGTTACTCCGATCGGGAAGGTTGATCCCGATGCCAGTCCACCTGTCTGGGTCAATACTGAACCAATACAGTTGTCGCTGTAAATTACTGAATAACTCACTACTGCACCGCAAACTCCGGCATCGTTGTTAACTGCTATGTTGGCAGGACAGGCAATAATCGGCAGTTCGGTATCGGTTACTGTTACAGTAAAGCTGCACGTTGCTGTGTTGCCGCTTGCATCTGTTACAAGGAATGTATTCGTGGTAACTCCGATCGGGAAGGTTGATCCCGATGCCAGACCGGCTGTCTGGGTCAATACTGAACCAGTACAGTTGTCGCTGTAAATTACTGAATAACTCACTACTGCACCGCAAACTCCGGCATCGTTGTTAACTGCTACGTTGGCAGGACAGGCAATCACCGGTAGTTCCGTATCGGTTACTGTTACAGTAAAGCTGCACGTTGCTGTGTTGCCGCTTGCATCTGTTACAAGGAATGTATTCGTGGTAACTCCGATCGGGAAGGTTGATCCCGATGCCAGCCCACCTGTCTGGGTCAATAATGATCCAATACAGTTGTCGCTGTAAATTACTGAATAACTCACTACTGCACCGCAAACTCCGGCATCGTTGTTAACTGCTATGTTGGCAGGACAGGCAATTACCGGTAGTTCGGTATCGGTTACTGTTACAGTAAAGCTGCACGTTGCTGTGTTGCCGCTTGCATCTGTTACAAGGAATGTATTCGTGGTTACTCCGATCGGGAAGGTTGATCCCGATGCCAGTCCACCTGTCTGGGTCAATAATGAACCAATACAGTTGTCACTGTAGATTACTGAATAACTCACTACTGCACCGCAAACTCCGGCATCATTGCTAACTGCTACGTTGGCAGGACAGGCAATCACCGGCAGTTCCGTATCGGTTACTGTTACAGTAAAGCTGCACATTGCTGTGTTGCCGCTTGCATCTGTTACAAGGAATGTATTCGTGGTTACTCCGATCGGGAAGGTTGATCCCGATGCCAGCCCACCTGTCTGGGTCAATACTGAACCAATACAGTTGTCGCTGTAAATTACTGAATAACTCACTACTGCACCGCAAACTCCGGCATCATTGTTAACTGCTATGTTGGCAGGACAGGCTATTACCGGTAGTTCCGTATCGGTTACTGTTACAGTAAAGCTGCACATTGCTGTGTTGCCGCTTGCATCTGTTACAAGGAATGTATTCGTGGTTACTCCGATCGGGAAGGTTGATCCCGATGCCAGTCCACCTGTCTGGGTCAATAATGATCCAATACAGTTGTCGCTGTAAATTACTGAATAACTCACTACTGCACCGCAAACTCCGGCATCATTGTTAACTGCTATGTTGGCAGGACAGGCTATTACCGGTAGTTCCGTATCGGTTACTGTTACAGTAAAGCTGCACGTTGCTGTGTTGCCGCTTGCATCTGTTACAAGGAATGTATTCGTGGTAACTCCGATCGGGAAGGTTGATCCCGATGCCAGCCCACCTGTCTGGGTCAATACTGAACCAGTACAGTTGTCGCTGTAAATTACTGAATAACTCACTACTGCACCGCAAACTCCGGCATCGTTGTTAACTGCTATGTTGGCAGGACAGGCAATAATCGGCAGTTCGGTATCGGTTACTGTTACAGTAAAGCTGCACGTTGCTGTGTTGCCGCTTGCATCTGTTACAAGGAATGTATTCGTGGTAACTCCGATCGGGAAGGTTGATCCCGATGCCAGCCCGGCTGTCTGGGTCAATACTGAACCAGTACAGTTGTCGCTGTAAATTACTGAATAACTCACTACTGCGCCGCAAACTCCGGCATCGTTGTTAACTGCTATGTTGGCAGGACAGGCAATAATCGGCAGTTCGGTATCGGTTACTGTTACATCAAAACTGCATGAGGTTGTATTTCCGCAGGCGTCTGTAGAATTATAGGTAACTTCCGTTGTGCCTTTGGGGAATGCATAGCCACTTGCGAAATCAGGACTTACTGAAGTCTTGCGTTCAATAATGGTATTGTCAATGGCCAGATGTTCAACCTCAAGGAAGGTAAACCAAAGATATCTGTTACCACCTACAATGGTTGAAATTAAATCGGCCGGATTGTAACGGGTTTCGGTCCACAACACCGATCCTCCTGCATCAAGAAGGTTCAGGTCAACTGCCAGTGCACCTGCATTGTTGCGGAACACAAACTCGAAAGTATACCATCCTGATGAGGTGATGGTGTAATGGTTGATTGTAGCAAGGTCGTTTCTTCTTGTTGGATTGGAATTATTGCTACCAGCAACCAGAATCTCACCACTGGAATTGGAAGCAGTGTGGAAGATAAAGTCACGTAAATGTCCGCCGGTCTGCCTGCTAGAAGCAGCTGAAAGATCCCAACCATATGTGTTTGCAGTAACAGCAGGATCATTCAGATCCATATAAACCGATTGCCTTACCCGGTAACCGTTGCCGAAGGAACTGGTATAGCCTCCAATCCTGGAGAATACACCAGTTTGTCCACTGACCGGATTCTGGGTTAAACCATGGTAGCTTCCGGATGCTGAATTCACACCATTGGTACCACTCGGAACACTGATTACATTGCTATTGTATGCAGACCATCCGATATAGTCTCCACTAACATACACATTGCTTTCCCAACCTTCGTTGTAACCCGGATCATTTGATACCGGATCAGTAAAAGTGGCTACTGCACTGCATAAACCCGGATCGTTAACTTTGCTTATATCAGCAGGGCAGGTAATTGCAGGAGTATAAGTATCAATAATTGTGATAGTCTGAACACAATTGCTTGTATTGAGCGCACCATCGGTTGCAGTCCAGGTGCGGGTTATTACACCGGTTCCTGTACAGGTTCCTGCCACCCAGGAATCACTAAAAGTAATCACCGGAGCTGCAGAACAATAATCTGTTGCAGTTGCAAAGCCCGTGGCAGAAGGATTGCTGCTGGCATTTACCTGAACAGTGACATTGCCAGGGCAGGTAATTACCGGCGCCTCAGCATCGGTAATGGTTACAGTCTGCGTACAAACATCCTGATTACCCGACTGATCGGTTGCAGTCCATGTTATGGTTGTTACCCCAACCGGATAAACAGCCGAAAGGGCAAGTGCATCGCTTCTCACTCCGTTAACGGATGCAACCGTGCAATTATCGGATGCTGTAGCGGGAACAATGGTCACCGTGGCTCCGCAGATGCCCGGATCGTTGACCCGGGAAATGTTGGCCTTACAGGTGATAACCGGATCAATAACGTCCACGACTGTTACAGTTGCGTTGCAGGTTGAACTGTTGTTATTGGCATCCGTAACCGTAAGAACTACGGAATTGGGGCCTAAATCAGAACAATCGAAATCTGTAATATCGGTATCGAAAGTAAGTGCTCCGCAGGCATCACTGGATCCATTATTTACAGCATCTTCACCAATTGAAGCCTGCCCGGATGCTTCCAGATGAACTGTAATGTTCTGGCAAACCGCGGTCGGTGGTGTAATATCCTCAACGGTTACATAAGCATTACAAGTACTGGTGTTGCCGCTGTTGTCCGTTACAGTCAGCGTTACAAGGTTGGGGTTCGTTGAAATATCGGTACAGGTAAACGCTGTTCTGCTCAGGGCAAGACCGGCAATTCCGCAATCATCGGTCGAACCATTGTTGATCTGGGCAGGTGTAATTAGCGCATTGCCTGTGGCATCCAGCTGAATGGTAATGTTCTGGCAAACGGCCACCGGATCATTGTTGTCCTCTGTGATTGTTCCATTGATATAGTAAGTAGAGGTCGGATAATCGCAGAAAGGAACATACAGCGGAGCGCCTGAACCATAATTACAGTTATCAGGATCAGTGGCATCATCAAAATCAATGTTTGCCAGTCCGCCATGGTAGGTAAACGAAAGGTTCATCAGGGTTTCGTCATCCGATAAAGTAACCGGTAATTCTAATCCTTCAATGAATCCTGACAATCTGATCATTCCCGGCAACGGGTTGCTGATACCCAGATTAGCCATGGCAACAGCTGAATTTGTTGTTCCGTTAAGGAAAGTCAGCCTTGAAGGATCATAACTCAGTGTCAGTGAAATGGCACCAACATCCTCGAATGATTTAACCGTTACGGGAACAGTTACTGTTCCGTTCACACAGGCATTGGTCAGTGAGCCGATGGTTGTGATCGGACCCACAAAAACATTTGCACTGCCCGTCATATCAAGGGTACACAGGTTGAGCCCATTCAAAGCCTTTACAGTATAAGTGGCATTGGAGGCTGTGGATACATTCCAAACCAGCGGACCACCGGTTCCGGTTTTTGTCTGGCCTGAAACCAGCACATTGTCTTTATAGAGATCATAAAGGTAATTGAATCCTACACCAAGCTGTGAACCATTGAGGGTAATATTGGTAGTACCTCCTGCACATATTGAAGAGTTTCCGGTTACAGCATAAGCCTGTAACTGATAAATATCAATTGCGAGATTTACATCCCTCCAGGGGTTATAAAGCACATTGGCAGAGATGGCATCACCTGTTCCGCATGGATTGAGAACATTGGAAGGTCCTGCGTTTGAACCCCACCAGTTCAGGGTTGCGTTAACAGGGGTGGTTGCACCATTGAACACTCCGTAAGATGTATTGCCGGTAATTTTATTGTTTTGAATGTCAATATTACCTGCATAAGTAAGTCCGGCAGGAATATTTACACCATAATCGAAGCCGCTGATGGTATTGTTTTCGATTGAAACAACAACTGACGCAGCGGATGGCTGAACAAACAATACACCATAGGTATCCGGTGCAGCTGTGGCACCCGGTGAAAGTACATTATTGGTAACGGTCAACTCACCATTGCGGTTCGTGGTGGTACGGAAACCATGCCAGCTAATTTCTGTTATGGCCGGTGGAGCAGCTATACCTGTACCTGTATTTCCGTCAAATACCCAATCTGCATTGGCATGATCAGAATAATTGTACCACATGGCATCCCTGTATGCTTCAAAACTATTACCCGAAACCAACCCTGTGAGGGTTGTCGTATTCGGGTGGTTGTATGGCTGAACCTGGATACCGGTCCTTACGGTTTCTACTTTATTCCCGGTAACCGTTCCATAGGTTCCCTGCAGATAAACACCATAGGGAACATCGGAAGTTATAAGACCAGCGTAAATACCTGCATTGTGTATGTAATTGTCCTGAATGACGGCATTGTTGTTGTAATCATCATATTTCCAGGTACCCCCTTCATAAACATAGGAGCTGACCCATACGGAAACATAGTTGAAATTGCGGATAATGTTGTTTTTAACAACAAGATTATCAACATTGCACATGATCCCTGTTGTATTGGCTGTTGTTGCCACAGTACTTCCGTCAATGATGAATCCGTTGATTTTTACATTATCAACATCCACTCTTGAATCATACTGACCTATAGCAATCAGTTCCTGACTACCTGATAGTCCGGTGGGGAAAGTAATGATCGCTTCTGCACCACGTGATCCGGTATTTGGGTTGATGTTGTAATTCGGGCCCCTCAGATCTACCGGTGTATTGATCACCAGTGATTCAGCATAGGTTCCTGCACTGACAAGAATCACATCATCGGCATCGGCGTCATCAATGGCATCCTGAATTTTACAGTAGTAGGTGTCTTTATCCTGGTTGTAAACCGGCAATGTTACCGGAGAACCACCAACACCATCAAGCCATGGCATAAAGTCAGCAGGCCCGGCCACTGCATTACCTGTACCACAGGTATTGTAAGGCATATTGTATGGTCCTGACGCATTGCCCCACCAGTTGTTTTGTGCATCAACCGGAGTGCTGAGTTCGTTTTTCAGTCCAAGTCCGTGTGTCGCATCGAAAGTATAACCGTTTCCGCTGATGGTGTTGTTGTTGATCAGGCCAATGGTTCCGGCTGTTGATTCAATCACAATACCGCCATGGGTGTTGTTGGTGATGGTGTTGCCTGTAACGGAAGCAAGATCGGCTCCGTCTTTTACACGAATACCCACTTCATTTCCTGTAATTGTAGCCAGGTTGTTGGTAACGGTTACAGAGGCGTCAGCGCCTTCGGCAAGGATACCGTTGGCCGCACCTGAAATTGAGCAGTTATTCTTGACTTCAATGCTTACCAATGCTGGATTTGTTCCGGTATAAGAAGGGCTGTCATAAGCCTTCACACCTGTACCACCTGTTTTCGTTGTTATAGTAAGTCCATTAACTATTCCATATGCACCATTGGTGCCATTGCTGCTGTATCCTTCATAGTTATTGGCAAATACACCGATATCAACACCTGAAACACCGCCACCAATAATGGTTGCCGGGGCATTGCTCTTTACATTCCAGATCTCATATCCGACAGATGGAACGCTAACACCACCAGCATTAATCGTATTGCCTGATGCAGTTCCAATAGCTTCTGAAAGGGAAGAAAAAGCAATACCACCCCATTTTGTTTCATTGGAATTGGCAAGAGCTGTAACTGTGTTGTTTGAGATGGTCCATGATGCTGGATTGCCTGTATGCAGGTTGTAAAAAATACCATTCCGGCGAGCCTGGATAGAATTGTTATTTATTACCTGAAAATCAACACTTCCTGGGTTGGGATCATGGAAATTACCGGTCTGAATACCAGTTCTGACATTTGTCATAACATTATCAACAATCCTGGCGTATTGGTCATTGTACAATAAAATGCCGCCTCCCCAATAATTCATATTACTATTAGGATTTGGTTCCGGATCTGTATACGTACCAAGATCTTTGATAAGGTTACCCGAAATCAGGTGTCCGCTGGTAGTTGGCGAGCTGTATGAGGCCCCGAATATTGTTACTCCGAAATAGGTCAGGTTTTGAATAATATTATTCGAAATTGTGAGGTTATTGACATTGTCAACATACACAGTGACAGCTTCTGCTGCGTCAAGCGTAGCACCATTGGTCCCCAGAAGTGCTGAAGGCGGAAGCAGTGGATTGTCACCATCAATGGTGAGTCCGCTGATTTTTACGTTACTGGCTTGTACCTTAATAATTTCGCCAAAAGGACTTGAAGTAGCCGGATGAATGATGGCTTCAGCTATCCTGGTTCCGGTATTCGGGTTGATCAAATGATTCGGGCCACGGATATCCAGTGGCTTATTCACGATGATATCTTCAGCATAAGAACCTGCACAGACAGACAATACATTATTTGCTGCTGCTGCAGTAATTGCACTTTGAATACTTGTATGATAAGTTCCAAGTGATGCATTGTATACCGGCTGATATAGAACCGTCGCATTAATTGTTGCAGATGTACCCAGGTTATCAGTTACAACTATTGTATAAGCCCCTGCCGTCAAACCGCTGATTGTATAAGGACTACCCGAGATACCTGATACAGGTGTTCCACCCGTCCAGGAGATGGTATAGTCCGCCACGCCACCACTGAATACTACTTCTATCGAACCGGATGGTTCGCTACAAATAATATGGTCAGGAGTTGCTGAAGCGATGACAACCGGAGAGCCATCGCAAGAGCCTGTGGGCTGGAAGCCGGTACCTGCGCCGTCGCCACCGGAATTAAGCCATGGCGAAAAAGTTACACTACCATTTAACAGGGCAGGAATCATGTCGCCGTCGGATGTTCCAAACCAGTTACAATTCGACAATGCATCACCTGTTCCTTCGTTTTTATAGCCAGTCCACCGCTTACTAAATTGGTAAAACTGTTATTGTTTATCAGGGCAGGCGAACCCGGGTTCGTAC
Source organism: Bacteroidales bacterium (assembly GCA_016705005.1). Classification (GTDB taxonomy): domain Bacteria; phylum Bacteroidota; class Bacteroidia; order Bacteroidales; family Lentimicrobiaceae; genus Lentimicrobium. The sequence goes on from JADIZB010000001.1 coordinate 29,838, forward strand.
TTGTCACAGCTTTACGGACAACCACAGCATTCTTTGTTCCGTCGAACTTATTGTTCTTAATCTCAACCGGGAACTGACCAGTTAGGTAAGACGGGGGAGTATAAGAAGTATAAAGACCCCCAATCCATGCTACACCTTCACTAAAGCCGCTTACTTCGTTGTTCTTATACTCAACTTTTTTTGAACCGCTGGAAACAGATGTGATCCAGAAAGCAACCTGCCTGTTAAGATCTGCAGTATTACCCGCATTTGTATTTGTGAATACATTGCCACTTATTTCAATGGCTGCATTCGAATTTGCACCATTCTCCCAAATACCACGGATAACAGCAGGTTCCGTTGGGTTAGGAATTCCGGTAACATTAATAGTGTTATCCTTAATTTTCAGGCCATCGTAAACTGCACCTCCACTGGTATTCGACTGCATTACAACAATTGTGGAATAATTAGCACCGTCACTTATACCATCGGCAGGTACGTTGAAGATATTGTTCGAAATAGTTTGATTAGCACCATGAGAAAAATGGAGACCAATGTTCTGATTTGGGTCGGCAGGTGCAATCGTTTTATTCAAATCTTTAGCAATATTGAATTTGTTATTGGTAATTGTAGTTCCGTTAAAAGCATCCGTTCCTCCGGCGCCATTGAACATAGCTATTGGCATATCAAATTCGGAAAATTCAATATTCGAGATTGTCCAGTTTTGATTGTCACCACCTTCAAATGCAAGAACTCCTTCCAAATTTGCAGTTGGCAAATCGCCTGGACCGTTAATGGTTGCAGAACTCAATCCTTCAGGAGCAGTAAAAGTTATTCCATTGAGATTCGCGGGTACATAAATCGCGTAATTGTCAGCAGGTGACACTAATCCATCATTACCCAAAGCCCACGAGGCTGAAGCATTACTTTCGGTCCAGTCGAATGTTCCATGAAGATTGATCGACCAATTATTGGAGACAAGTTCAACGGCATTCAGAATGCGGGTATAGTCATTGTTGGTTGATGTCGGAGCAGCAATATCGGTGACGAAAGCATTTTCTGCCTTAACCGTAACAAACCCCAGCGTAGCCAGGTCAATCTTATGATCGATCTTGTCTTCGGTGGCAAATAACTCTGTTAAAGTCATTGCGGAACCTGATTTTGAATCAAAAATTACTGCTGTTGCATCAATGTCATTGGCATTGCCAATGAGTCTGATGTATTTGGCTGTCTGACCATTCAGCGCCAGATTACCAAGCGGAGAAATAGCCTTTGCACTTGCATTTTCAACGACAAGTCCGTAGTCTCCGCCATTAACTACAACACCAGCACCTATGGCCAGTTGCACATTGGCATGAATTACGCTGCTCGGGCTGTCGAGCAACCGGATTCCGGTTCCACCGGCTTTTGGTGAGATCGTCAGATTACTGAGGGTAGCATGAGCCCCATCTCCTCCATCTGAACTGTAGCCTTCATAATTATTGGCAAATACACCAATATCCACACCGGATACACTACCTCCGCTGATTGTGCTTTCAGAAACAGGAGTCTGTACATTCCAGATTTCATAACCTTTGGTCAGGTTGGTTCTGGTAATACTGTTTCCATTAATTGTGTTATTGTATGAAACCGAAGGAACTGACAACGATGATAAGGCAATACCATCCCACCTTGTTTCATTGGCATTGTTGAGTGCCGTGATGGTGTTGTTTGAGAAAGTGAAAGTTGAAGCTGCAGTATAGTGCAGGTTGTGGAAAACCCCGGTGCGTCTTGCTTCAATCGCATTATTATCAATGACCTGTGAAGAAGATGATCCCGGATTGGCTTGATAGAAATTACCGGTCTGAACGCCGAGTCTGACATTGGTCATGACATTGTTGGCGATTCTGGTATATTGATTGTTATATAACAATACTCCCCCACCCCAGAAATCAACACCTGATCCACTGTCGTAAGTTCCGAAATCCTGGAATTTATTATCGGTAATAACATGACCACTGGATGGAACACCTGCCGCATAATCATAAAGGGTTACACCAAAATAGGATAAATTCTTAAAGATATTATTCTGTACAATCAGGTTATTTATACCGGTTTCGTATACAGTTACACCTTCGGCGGCATCGATATCGGCACCGTTGGTACTTGAATAACCAGAAATTAAAGCCGTGTTATCCCCGTCCAGGGTAAATCCATTCAATGTTACATTGCTGGCAGCAATATGTACAATCTCACCTGTTGCAATGGCTTTTACCGCAGGAACCAGAATTGCTTCAGGAACGCGGGTTCCGCCGTTGGGAGAAATTCCGGCGTTGGGACCATTGATGGTAAGCTGTTTACTTACAATAATGTTCTCAATATAGGTACCCGGCCCAACAGTCAGTAGATGGCCATCCAATGTTTGCGGGTCATCAATTGCTGCCTGAATTGAGCAGAATGTTTCAGAGGTATTGGTGTTAGTTACCAGATTTCCTGAAGGACAGGTGCAATTTCCTGAAGGCTGGAATCCAACGGCGAAATTCCCGTCTGTGCCAGCATCCAGAATGGTTGACATCACGATACTCCCACTCCCGCCCTCAGTAAAAGTTGCCAGGACTGTTGCAAGATCGGTTGAGCCATGCCAGTTGCAATCCAGACTGATATCGGCATTGATTCTGCTGATAACAGCTTTGTTGGCAAAAGCATATGAAAGATCATTGCCTTCAATTCTCAGATTTGTTGGGGTCGCATTCGTTTTACCATATTCTCCAATACGGATTCCATTCTGCGGACCGGAAATCCTGTTGTTTTTAATAAGAACATTATCCAGGGTAGCCGGAACTGTGTTATAACTTGGCGCATCATCGCGGCCCTTTACAGCAATTGCAACCGGAGCCTGGGGATCAGTTGAGGTTCCTGTTACTCCTGAGTTTGTAATATCACAATTCTGGATTGAGATGTTCGAATAAGATGCATATTTAAGGTTAATGTCAATGCCACAGTTGTTGTTATATGCAATATCTGTCCCATTATTATCCATTGTCAGATTTTCCAATATAGCATTGCTCAGTGCTTCAAAATACAAACCTTTTTGTTTGTTGTTACTGATATTGGAATTCGTAATTGAAACATTATCAAAAACATTTCCAGTAGAGGAATTTGCATAGATGTTACAACCAAAGTTATTCCCTTTTACTTCACAATTATTCATTGTAAATCCACTGATGCCGGGTGCTGTACCTTTACGGAAGCCAAGAGATGTATTATTATTCAATTTCGAATTCAGAATTGTAAGACTACCTGTTCCTGCACCTAATTCAAGGCCTGTATTACAATTGGATACTGATTCCACATTATTTATCTCATTGCCTGTAGAAGAAACAGCAACACCATTTGAGTAATTTGTGATTTTAACATCCTTCAGTTTTGCACCAGCTGAAGTAATACTAACCCCCGTTCCGCTGCATGCGGTCAAAGGTGTAAATATGGTATTAGCTGTTCCTGCACCCTGAACGATAACAGATTTATTCAAAACAACATTTTCATTGAAGGTTCCGGCACTTACCTGAATGGTGTGTCCTGCCAATGTTGCAGCATCATCAATTGCCGCCTGTATCGAACAGAATGTCTTACCGGTGTTGGTATTCACCACAAAACCAGCACCACCAACAGAAACATTGCGGGTGTCGGTTCCGTTGGAACTATAGGTATTGCCTGTCATGGTTATGCCGCAGGTGATGGGAGAGTTCCCGCGGCCGAAATAGAAGTCTGTAAGGTTGCTCTGATCGCCATCACCCGGATAAGGAGTATGGCCTGCCTGTTGCTGAATGCCTACATCGCATCCGCTTACATTGTTGTTCAGCACACTGTGATTGGTTCCTTCTACCACAATACCAAAACCATCGCTGGTGCTGGTCTGGGTATAACCGGATACTGTGTTGTTCTGAACTACGACCCCGGTCGGAACATCAACATTGCCAGGCAGTACACCTCGGCGGAAAGCTGCAATACCAACGATATCGCGGGCATCGGTGATGGCTACATTCCGGCTGACCGTGTTGCCCTCAACCACAATCCTTCCTGCCCCGGTGGCTAAACCGGACCCGTTGGGGTTCTTGATTTCGATACCAAAACGGCCATTATTGGTAACTGTGTTATCCTTTATCAGGTTTTCACCCGGGCCCTGCATACCAGTAAGGCCGAAACCATTGTCACCATTGTTGTAAACATTGTTGTTTTCCATCAAAACACCCGTGGCGGTTCCATCCTGGAGTTCGATACCACAGCAATTATTGTTGAAAACTTCACAGTTTCTAATGGTGATGTTTGACTTAAGGCCATTCCAGATGACAATGCCTCTGGCAGAGATCGTGTGTCCCGATGATGTAACATCGTCAAGCAAAACATTATCTACAGGACCATTGGCGTAGAAACCACTACCACCAACATTGTCTTTAATTGTTACATGCTGAATGGAAAGATTGTTGTTTCCACCGATGGCATAAATTCCTCCGTCAATATTACCATTGGCTCCTGCGAAATTCCGGACTGTCAGGTTCTGAATCGTGACGCCAGTAATACCGTTGTTAATGAGTATACCACGGCCATTGCCCAGTCCTGTGCCATCAACAATACAATTGGCTTCATCAGCACCCTGAAGGATAAGCGACTTATCAATCACTACCCTTTCATTATAGGTATATTCTGCACATTCTATCACATCATTGGCATTGGCAGCAGTAACCGCAGCCTGAATACTTAAATAATAAGTATCTTGTGTCAGGTTATGAACCGGATAGAAAGTGGTGATAAACCCAAGGCAGGAAGCATCGGGCTTATGGAAGAGTTTGCCCTCCAACGCCGTGCGTTCTGTGAAATTCATTACGCCAGGCAATTGAAGGCCTGAACCCATATCAAATCTGTTGAACTCTGCATTGAGATTCTGATCCCAGCAGGCCATGGTTGTTGGCCAGCCGCCTGTGGTCAGATAAACCGGGAAAGTCGATCCATTTGACGACCCAGTCTGATTATCGAAAACAATGAACGAATTTAACGTCGAAGCAAAGCTGTTTTCATTTCCGGAAGAACCCATAATAAAAGAACCATAGCTGTCGTTGTCACTGTCATGGTTCTGGAACGTCACTGCGTTGCCTGTTCCATTGAATTGATTGTTCTTCAATGTGGCTGAAAGTGCAACCTGAACAATGGCATTTGAATTGCTGCTTATGGACTTTGTATTGATAACTACTGCATGTGCTGTAATGGAAGCAGTATTGAATGCATTACCATCAAGGGTAGTGTTATTCATATTTTCCAATGATACAGCCCATTCGTAATTATTGAACGTATTTAAAGACAAAAGATGAGGTATAGCATTGTAATTGTTCTTCAGTCTCAACATTGCTGTACCTGGTGCACCTGCTCCTGTAAAAATATTTCCAGAAACAGTTATGGTTCCGGCGCCTGCATTTTGATCTGACAGCTCTATTCCACCTCCATTCAGATTGTTATCTGAAATGTTAACATCTCCGTTACTGCAAAAACGCACCAAGATATCATGATTGATGGTCTGAAGGGTATTGTCGGAGAATACTCCTGCTCCTTCATCCAAAGCTATTGCAGCGCGGAAGAAACTTCCCGGAAGTGTTCCATTCACAGTATTACCCTGGAACAGAACATTATCAACACCTCCGCTTGCCACCCGGTAATTGGTTGATCCGCCATAATTGATACTTACGGCATTGCGATCTCCATAGGAGCCGGTAGGGGTTCCATAGGCATCAATGGTATTATCCTTAACTACAATATTGTCAATTCCGGCTGCACTTGCAATAACAGCGCTTCTCAGCTTGGCCAGATCAACATTGAAATGTATATTCTCTATTGTTACATTGTTGGCACTGATATCAAACAAGGTAGGTTTTCCGGTAACAGTTCCGGTAAAGTCGATGGTTGGCTGACCGCCCACCCCTTTGAGTGTTACTTCTTTATTGATAAGAACCTGTTCATTGAAAGTTTCAGGGTCAAGTTCAAGCACATCACCGGTGGCAGTATTACCGGCGTTGATGGCCTGCTGAATGAAACAATAACTCGCCTGGGTTCCTGTTACATCATGTACATTGCTGATAATTGTCCAGGTATAGGTATTTTCGGCAGCGCATCCTCTTCCCTGATTATCTGACCTCTTTGCTTTAATAATTAATGATGGAATCTTAAACAGGGTTGAAGATATTGGCGTTCCTGACAAATAGGTATTCCAGGTTGAACCACCATCTGTGCTGTATTCAAATGAGTCTGAGCAATTATAACCTCCGGTTCCATTGGTAGCGAGCGTTGCGTAAAGATCCGGTCCTGCGCAGACAGACCCTTGAGGCTGGCTGAGTGACATTGTTGGAGCAACCGGCTGGGGCACAACTTCTATAATAAAACTATATCCAAAGCCTCCGCTCTGGGTAACTGTCCATGCTGTTGATGTATTTACCGCAGGGCTGACTCCGGTAAAAACAGCCATTCCACCTGAAGCCACTACATCCTGATATCCTGAACTGTATGGATATGTTTGCTGAAGTCTGTAGGTGCTACCATCCATTGCCTCATTCACTGTGACAATCACTGAACCACCTTCACATATTGTGGCTTTCATCGGGTTCATGCCGTTCGGCTCAAGTGCCGGTGAAGTGGTTACATTGGTGGCCATGGGAGCATAAACCATTCCACCATCATTTTCTTTAAACAATCCCGTTCCTTCGGCTTTCATACCAAGACCGGCTTTTGCATCCAGTATAAAGGAATAGGCGAAACTTCCTGAACCAGTTTCAATAATGGTAATCAGTTGTTTGCCTGAAGCATTCACCTTAAAGGCCGGGATCCTGAGTAGGCCTCCCTGTGATACAACCTCTAAGTATGCATTGTCGGCCGGATAGGTCCGCTGAATGCGATAGGTGCTGCCGGGGGATGTGGCAGGTATTGATATGTCCAGCATATTCCCGGCCTGCATGGTCACCGTGTTTTCGACCAGGGCGGGATTGGTGCGGATGGGTGCTTCATAGCGCTGGGCCAGGGTACTTCCAACGGTAAAAAAGCACAACATAATAATTACCGGCAGGAAAACTCTTCCCAGGGGTAACCGGTTTAAGCCTAAGGGTAAATGTTGATCTTTCATAACATTTTAAATTAATTGTTGATTATTTGTGGTTGGATATGTTCAGTTTTTATTCTGTTCTATTGAAAAAAAATCAAATCAGACAGGCCGAGAAGATGCAGTCAATATGGTAGTTGAATCATTATTTTATATCACATTCAAATACTAATAACAAGTGTGCTGACAGGATTGAAATCCGGTCAGTTACAGGTGATCTTAATGGAAAAGTCAGTAAATCAGGAAGGGTAGCAGTCTGAGTATGAGATCGTGATACAAATATTCAAATCAATAATTCAATGTTTAAGACCGATCTATGGATGATGTATATTATTATTTTACAATCACTTAAATCAGCCGGTAGTTTTTCCGTTATTCATCGGCTCCTGTTGCTGGAAACGATTTCATAATGCACTATTATCTATTTGTACTCTTTGGGGTTTCTACTTTATATAGATAGTAACATATGTCTTTCGAAGACACATTTATGTAATAAATTTAATGTTATTACATATCTTCTATTTTGTGCAGCTAATGTATATTCTGTTTTTGTTCTATACAATATTAATTGGTTCTGATTCTTGAATTCTTTACTTATTTATTATAATTCATTTTTCTGAACTATACATCTATTACATTTACTATATTTCAAATTAATCTGTGTATATCAATAAAATGTTTTACTTAAAAATTACACAAATATTCACAGATAAGGTTGGACCTCAATTCATAATGCATTATATATATATGTTACATCGATGAATAATTGACTTTGAATTCCAATAGTGTAAGATTATCTCTCTGCTATAAAACATCACAAATATCCGGTTCCTGGATATTTTTCACGACGATGGATTGCATCCGGTCAGAACAAGTTATACTAAAATCTTTAAACAAAATTTCTCAATATCTCGCAATAGACTAATAATAAATCGGTTACAAACGAGTTTGAAATTATAAACTCTGTTTTAAAACTTCATCGATATAAAAGGAAATTATACTTCAACTTTTCCTGAAAACGAAAGGGAACCAGTTCAGTTAAAAAAAAGCAGCTGGCGGATTCTGCAGGGAAGAAAACAGGAATTGACAGATTTACCCATCTGATTAAATGACTGTTACCATAGATAACAGTTACTTTCAGCTCTGACTATAATAATATTTATCCGGGCTTGCTTGAATACTATGGTCGGTAAACCCCTTGCTGTGGTATTGGTCAGTTGTTATGACCAGAGAAGCATATTATGGAAGAATAAGTGTATGTGCTCTGCGATTAATTCAATATCCACAGGTTTGTCGCTTCCCTCTTCCAAAGCTATATTATCAAGGGATGCACAACCCTCTGTGCAGTGACATAGCTGATACTGGCACGTTCTTATTAAAAAAACGGCTTATGTACTGCAATGAAAAATTGAATTATTCTTTAAAGGTGGTAGTTAGTTCTGAATTCGCGATGTTTACAATCCGAAAAATCCGATTTTGAAGCTTACACTTCTTGCTTTCTTAATCTGCGATCCTGGAACAGGAATCAATGTCGGCATGATTTCCAAATAAACACAATTGAGCATCCGGTCAGGAATGGTCATGATACTGATTACTTTGCTGTATGGCGTCCCTTGTCTGAGTATATTAACGAATTGTTGCAGTACACTGTCTTTACCCTCAGCATGTATTACAATGCCTCCGGTGTCACCATAATATGAAATATTACCTACAATACCAAGTTCCTTGCCTTTTTTCAAAGCATAAAAACGAAATCCTGTATGTCTTGCATCCAGACTGATAATAATTTTAATAGCTGTCCTCATATTGCCTCCTTTCTGAAACCCTGGTAACAATGTCAACTTTTATCATCCGCCAGATCTTCAGTTAATGTTATAATTTGTTTCCCTCTAATTTTAATCGCAATCCTATAAATTAAATCTGTTAAAGAATCAGTAAAATTTAACTTTTTTTGATTCTCAAAGAGAACCATTCTTTCCGGTATTTCAGTTCATTTTCCGTTTTCCCCATGTTAATCAGCTATGTCAGTAAAATTTTCTTTACAAACTTTAGTTCAATAGGGTAGCAAACCCTTACCGGTGTTGGCAATAAACCTGAAACGCAGGTTTTCAACGGTATTTTTTTAATTTTCAAACAGTAAAATGGAAGAAATGTACGAGTTGAATGTGACGGTAAAGGTAAGAACCAATCATGAAATATCAATAGGTTAAAATACTACTTTTTCAAATAAAAAGCAAATAACAGAGTAGTATTTTTACTTACTGCGAGTAAGCTTATATAAAGTATTGGGTCATCCTCCTGCAAGTTATTATCATTCATTACTTTAGCAGTTTGAATTCGTGAATTTTGATGCTAATTTACGATTTATAAATCCGAACCAACAGGAAATCAAAGGATTTTTTCAAAAATTTCTCAGAATAATTTCTCTATAAAATCAGATCAACCACAGAGCCCACCGGAGTAAAACAGGTATTCCCTTCACAACGGTATATAAGATTTTTATCAGTCACGAACCTTTCCCTGAAAACAGGCAATCCTGATTTCAGGGTAGCAGCAGCAATCAGAACACCAGGCAGGAATTTGCGGTTAAGGATGGCTGCATTTTTACCTGCATCCGGTCCGGTTATAACCAGTGTGGTTTTTACATAGGCCAATTCCAGTGCTACACCGGCCCAAGCTGCATAGGCTGCCGGGTAGGCAACAATCCGTTCCCGGAGATTGCTTACCATATTGACTGCCCGATCAATATATCGCGAATTTTCAAAATAATGTCCCAATGTCAGTAATATCCTTGCCATAACAGCATTGCCTGAGGGTTCTACACCATCGGTTGTTCCAACGATTCGGGCCACAGCCGGGGAAGTTCCGCCCGATTGGCCTGGTAATGGCGAATACCAGAAGAATCTTCCTGTAGAATCTGAAAAATTTTCAATCACAAAAACTGCTATTTCTTCTGCCCTGAAAAGCCATTCCTCATCAAAGGTTACCTGGTAAAGTGAAATCCATGCATCAGCCAGATAAGCATAGTCATCAAGCATGGCAGGAATCTTCGCTTCTCCATTCTTCCATATCCTGTTGAATGAAACATCCCCGTTGTTGCTGAGTTCATTCAGAATGAACCTTGCTGCTTTCAGGGCTGCATCAAGCCAACGCTGGTTTCCGGTTGCTCTGAATGCATCGGCCAGCGCTTTGATCATCAGAGCGTTCCACGACAATACAGCTTTATCATCGAGTGACGGAGGTATTCTCTCTTCACGGGCTGCCAGCATGAGTTTACCGGCCATACGGAGCAATTGTTTCAACTCCTCTTCCGAAAGGTGCTGTTGCGATGCAAAGTATGCTTCATCTTTTGGACGCATAAGGATACTCTTTCCCCTTTCCCAAAGGCCGGATCCACCTATTCCCCAGTAGTCAGACAGCAAATCACCGTATTCAGGCAGAATTTCGTTCACCTGCTCACGGTTCCAAAGGTAAAAGGAACCTTCCTCACCTTCGCTGTCTGCATCAAAAGCCGAAAAGAACAAGCCCTCCGGACTTGTAAGACCATGGAGGACAAATTCTATGGACTGTTCAGCTATTTCAATATAAAACCGCTCTCCGGTATGCCTGAACATATTGACATACAAAGTGATAAGCTGGGCGTTGTCGTACAGCATCTTCTCAAAATGTGGAACTTTCCATTCTGCATCTGTGCTGTATCTGGCAAAACCGCCACCTATCCGGTCGAAAAGCCCTCCGCAGACCATCCCGAGCAGCGTTGTTTTCAATTGGGCCAGGGCTTCAGGATTCCCGGTCATTTTTTGATACTGCAATACAAACTGCCAGACAACCGGCATCGGGAACTTGGGTGAACCGCGTAAGCCACCAAGTTCAGTATCAAAACTCCATGACAGCTTCGCATAGGATTCTTCAACCATCGCAACTGAAATTGCCTGCATTTCTGCCGGTGCACTGATCAGATTCATCTCCCCGATTCCCCTGATAAGGCGTTCGGCCTGCTCCTCAAGCTCATGACGGCTGTTCCTGAATAAACCACTGATCTGCTCCAGCAGGCTGACCCATTGATCAGGCCTGAAGTAAGTTCCGCCCCAGAACGGCCTGCCATCGGGCAGCGCAAAGCAATTAAGCGGCCAACCGCCACTGTTGTGCAGCAACTGAACAGCGCCCATATATACATGGTCCAAATCAGGCCGCTCTTCACGGTCTACCTTGACACAAACGAAACTGCGGTTCATTATCTCCGCAATTTCAGGCTTACTGAAACACTCATGCTCCATCACATGACACCAGTGGCAGGCTGAATAGCCTATGCTGATCAGCAGTGGCCTGTTGCTGGTTTCAGCCTCTTTCAGCGCTACTTCTCCATATGGATACCATTCAACCGGATTATGGGCATGTTGTAAAAGATAAGGACTGGATTCGTGGATCAATTGGTTCACGGGCTTTTCAGTTAATAATTAAAAGTTAACAGTTAACAGTTTTGAGAGGAATTCTATTTAACACACTATGTTTTAGCGGCAGACAGCAGCCGGCAGTTAAAAAAAGTCATATTTACCCTGAGCAATATTGGTGAGCAATGGGCGAACCAGGCCGAAGGGTGTCATTCATCATTCAGATCGTATTCCTGCAAAACTAAACAACAACAGGGAGGCCCGGAGTGTTTGATATGATGTTTCATGAAAATGCATGAAACACCCCTGATTTGTTAACAATCAAATTTCAGTGATCGAATTCAAAGCAACAAAATTTCATAAGGTTTTCAATATCAAACCAAAAGCAGGAATATTTGGTTCAAAATGTTTAGTTATTTAGATTTAATATAATTTAGCGGAAATATGCCTATCTCTCTTTTGCCTGGTCAATTCTGTAACAAACAGTAGGTCGATCCGTGGTAAAATGACAGAGCCTGCAACCTGCGATTTTTCACCAAAAAAAACTGACACATGAGATTTCTGATTTTATTTCTGGCTATTTCGCTGATCAGCCCTGTAATGGCCCAGCAAACCTACAAAGTTAAAAGGGGCGAACGACCTGTTATCAATCTGGAATCAGTTCCTGAAAATGCATATTATAAAGGTGTGATCAAAATCAAACTGAATGATTCCTACACCAGTCAGATGGATGATAATCCAGCCCGTATCGGTGCTGATGGAATTGTCAGATTAGGGATTTTCAATATAGATCAGCTGAATGCGCAGTTTGGTGTGAATAATTTCGGACTTCCTTTCAACAGTCCGGCTTTTTCAGGAAAATTCACAGAAAGGCACAGGGCATGGGGGTTCCATCTCTGGTATAAACTTTACTTTGATGAATCGGAGGATGTTAAAGCATTGATTCGGGCTTACAGTGCATTGCCTGAAGTGATGATTGCCGAACCGGAATACAGGAAGGAACTGGTGAACCAGGATAAACCCATACTCTATCATCCGGAAGAAGATTCAGAAAGAGCCGTCAGCTGGACACCGGATGATCCCAGATACAATGAGCAATGGCATTACGACAATACCGGGCAGCAGAATGGTACACCGGATGCCGACATTGATCTGCCTGAAGCCTGGGAAATAACCAAAGGAAATCCTGAAGTGATTGTTTGCATTGAAGATGGTGGAATCAATTATACACATGGCGATATTGCCGCCAATATGTGGTCGGGCATTGGGTATAATTTCGTTAACAACACCCCCAATGTCAGCTCTCATGACCATGGCACCCACGTGGCAGGCACTGTTGCTGCCGTCAGCAACAACGCCGTAGGTGTTGCCGGAGTGGCCGGGGGAGCCGGAACCGGTGATGGGATAAGGCTGATGTCGTGTCAGGTCTTTACCAACGGCGGATCCGGTGGATTTGAAAATGCCCCCATCTGGGCAGCCGATAACGGGGCAGCCATTTCACAGAATTCATGGCAATACACTTCTCCCGGAAATTACGATCAGGCTGTGCTTGATGCCATCGATTACTTTAATGTAAATGGTGGCGGGGAAGCCCTGGTTGATGGTGGAATTACCATTTTTGCTGCCGGCAACAACGATTCGCAGTCACAATATTATCCCGCTTTTTATTCGGGCACTTTTTCGGTTGCAGGACTGACCAACCAGGATAAAAAAGCATGGTATTCAAATTACGGCGACTGGGTTGAAGTTGCCGCACCCGGGGGTGAAACCGACAATGTAAATGCACGGGGTGTTCTGAGTACTCTTCCCAACAATACCTATGGATTTTACCAGGGAACATCCATGGCCTGCCCCCATGTTTCAGGACTGGCGGCACTGATCGTCTCACTGGCTTATGGACAGTTCACCCCACAACAGGTGGCGGATATCATCAAAAACACCACCGACAACGTGGATGCGGTGAATCCTGGATTTGAAGGCCAGCTCGGCAGCGGCAGGATCAATGCCTTTGCAGCCCTTACCGAGGCGCAGGAACTCATGATCAATGTAGATAATCCGCTTGCTTTTTCAGCCCTGGCCGGCAGCAATGTCCAGGTTAACCTGAACTGGGTGAAAAACCAGGATAACGATGATGTGATGGTAGCCTACGCACCTGACAATGTTTTCGGTGATCCGGTCCAGACCCAGACCTACCAGGTTGGTGATGTTATTGAAGGTGGCGGAACCCTGATCTATAAAGGGCCGGAATCGGCTTTTATCCATTCAGGACTCACAAGCAACACACCATATTATTATAAAGCATGGTCACTGAACGGGGTGCCTGAATATTCGCAGGGCCTTACAACTTCGGCCACTACTCTTAAGGAACCCATTACAGTATTCCCTTACCACCAGGGGTTCGATGCGGAGATGTTTCCGCCTGCAAACTGGGACAACAAGCAGCTCAGCGGCACAGGGATGTGGGACCGGCAAACCACCGGAACCAATCCCGACTGCCTTCCTCATACTGGAGAAGCAATGGCCAGGTACAACAGTAACCTGTTCGCCTCCGGCACCAGTGGTATCCTTGTTACGCCACCGGTTCAGTTTATGAATGACGATTATGAAACAAGTATCTGGATATACCGGGATGGTAACCTTCCGACAAACACTGACAGGATTGAAATTTATGCCAACATAGCACCAAATACCGGCTTTGCCAGTCTGCTGGGTACCATTCACCGTTCGAAGGAACTTGCACCTGTTGAATCTGCTGACGGATGGTATCAGTATACTTTTGATATCCCTGCATCATTCCATAATAAGCTAACTTACCTTGTGTACAAGGGAATCAGCGATCAGGGCAACAACCTGTTTGCCGATGATATAAGCATAGAGATTCCTGTCACCTGTTTCCCGCCGGTTGATCTGAGCATCGGAGAAATCCTTTCATCGTCTGCAACAGTGAGCTGGACAGGTGTCGCTCCGGCTGCAGCCTGGGATCTGGAATATGGTGTTGCCGGATTTGAACCCGGAACAGGAACGCTGCTTTCAGGCCTGACCAATCCTGTTTCTGATCTTGAAGGACTCGATCAAAACACAGCCTATGAAGTTTATGTGCGTGGAGCCTGTGAAACCGACAACACCAGTACCTGGGCCGGACCTGTTGGCTTTACTACGATTTGCAGTGCTTTAGCCCCATGGGATGAAACTTTCGAAACGATGAACAGCAGTTTTGATTGCTGGCAGGTTTTTCGCAACACCGCTGAAGACGGTGGATTGAACGGGAATAACCTGACACCGGTGACAGAAGGTTCATGGTTTGTCTGCACTCCGGATTCGTTTGAAGGAAACGGTGCAGACTACATCTTCACCGGTGATCGATCCGCAGCCATTCTACCCGATGCCACGGATTTCAACTGGATGATTTCAGGCGATTTGATCATCCCGGAATCGGGTAAAACCGATCTCAGTTTCTGGATGAACTTTACCAATGACACGTTAGGAACTACCCTCTTTCATGTGGCTTTATACAATGGAAACGATTGGACAACCGTCCTATCTTATGATAATCCGACCGGTTTTTCCAATCATTTTGAACCGGTCCATATTAATCTTGATCAATATGCAGGCAGTTCTATTCGAATAGCTTTCGTGTTTGAAGAAAGCAATGGATATGCGCTTTCTATTGATGATGTAAATATCGGTGCTGCAACCAATTACTGGACGGGAACTGAAAATTCCAATTTCACTGAACCTCTTAACTGGCGCCTTACAGTTCCAGGTGATATGGAACTGGTACACATATTCAATAGTCCCAACAACCCTGTAATTAATGAAGATTATCATCTTTTTAATGTTTTCATTCATCCGGGTGCCGGGCTGATTTTGGGACCACAAGCCAGAGTTGTTATTGATGGGGCATTGTTCAATGAATCCGACCCGGAAGGGTTCTGGTTGCAGGCAAATGAAAATTCACATGCAATGTTGATTTATTCAGGAGTTGGCCATGCAACGATTGAGCGTTATCTGACCGCAGCAGACGGGAAACTGGGTTGGACATTATTCTCCACCGCTGTCGCCGATCAGCCGATTGTTCCTGAATTCTTTCCCGGTACTTTTGCTGACAATAATAACCTTCTGAAATGGGATGAGCCAACAGGAAACTGGATCAGTGCATATATAACTGATAATTCATGGAATCCGTCTTTCGAAAATAGTTTTATTGGAGGGAAAGGATATATGACTTCATTTTCATCTGAAGGAATCAGAACATTTAAAGGATTCCCCTTTGCCTGGCATACGAATATCGAAATTCCCAATAGCGGGGATGTTGACAAAGGCTGGAATTTACTGGCAAATCCTTTTCCAGCCAATTATCGGTGGGAACTTTCAGATCAGAATATTGGTAAGATTGCTAAAATCTGGGACAATGAAAGTGCTTCATTTGTTGATCTGTATCCTGGTGGCATTATACCCGCACTAACCGGATTCATGATACAAACCCAACCTGGTGAATCACTGAATTACCACTTCAGTGAATTTATGAGGACATTTGATGATAGTTATATTCCCGGGCCTGGTACAAGAAGTATATTCCTTAGTGTAACAGAAAGTTTAACTTCTACAAAGCAAACCTGCATCATCCGCGAAGGAGAGCCAGGAAGTAATGGATATAACTATTATGAGGATTCCCGTTTCCTACCGGGATTTGCAGCTCAATTGTATTCGCTTGACGGGGTAGAAAGACTCTCAACCAATACATTGCCGGTATTTACCAGCGGTAATCTTATCCCCTTGGGTTTTGTTAAAAACGATGCTACTGATTACAGTCTGGAGATTCAGATTCCTGAACTATACCCAGGTATGCTTGTAAATCTTCATGATATAAAAACCGGGGAAATACATGACCTGGGTGTAAATCCGGTTTATAACTTCACTGCTGATGAAGGCGATGATCCCAATCGTTTCGAATTGTTCTTCGCCACTGTTGGTGTGGATGAAAATTCAACGCCATCCGATTTTACATGTTATTCTTCAGGAAAAACCATTTATCTGAAATGTACAATGCCAATGAATGGTGCGGTTATTATCAACAGTATGACGGGTAAGCAATTGATCCGTACAAAGGTAAACGGAGAAAACCTGGTTACCATTGACGGGACAAAACTTGCTGCAGGAACTTATTTTGTTAGTTTGTCAGATATAAGCGGGGTCATGACAAAGAAAGTGGTGTTGTATTAAAAATAATCCGTCCGGAGTATCGGGGCTGTCCTAAAAACGGGTAGCCCCGATATTTTTTCATCAAATCGTCTTATCATACCTGAAGCCAGTTCTCAATCAGTTTTCTTCCCATGGGGGTCATTATGGACTCAGGGTGAAACTGAACCCCGGAGATCTTAAACTCAACATGTTTCAATCCCATTATTACGCCACGATCATCCACAGCTGTAATGCGGAGGCCGTCCGGCAGGGTTTCCTTTTCAACGGCCCAGCTATGATAAAGACCGGCATCAAAACCGGTTTCTATACCTGTAAATAATGAATCAACCGGTTGAGCAGGAGAAACCCTGACCATCTCACCATGCATAATTTCGCCGGGTTGAAACAACTTTCCACCAAACACATCCGCAATTGCCTGCATTCCCAGACAAACCCCGAAAATTCTTTTGCTTTCGGAGTATTTCCTGATCAGATCGCAGGTTATCCCTGCTTCTGAAGGCAAACCGGGTCCGGGAGAGATAACAAATGCATCATAAACCAATGCATCCGGCAAACTAATCTCATCATTCATTTTTACATGAATGTCATCAGCACCAGCTTCCCTGAACAACTGCAGCAGGTTAAAGGTGAAAGAGTCGTAATTATCGATCAGAAGTATTTTCATGCCAGGGGTTGAAGTATTCCTTTTCAGGATTGATTCTCGTTGCGGTTCTTGTTTTTGCAAAGGTAAGGGTTTCGGTTTTTTGTATTTTCGCTGACCGGAAAGCAATATTGATGAATTCTCCTGATTCTGTTTTTGAGAAAATGAATATTATGGGCAGCAGAGGTGTTCCTTTTTTGTTCATGATAGATTTTGCCTGCCTTGAACCGATAGCGATCCCATTAAATGAAGCTGCTGAGCAGGGAATACTTTTTGATGTCAGAGGGTTCATAAACTATGATTCTGAGCCGACATCCAATATGAAGGCGCTCATCTTTGAAAAGTTTCCGGTTGATTTTGCACAATATAGAAAAGCATTTGAAATTGCGATGGAAAGCCTGAGGTTCGGAAACTCCTATCTGCTGAACCTCACTTTTGCCACCCCTGTCAGGATTAACCGCAGCCTGAAGGAAATATTTATGCTAAGCAAAGCGCCTTACCGAATTCTTTCCGATGACCGTTTTGTAGTATTCTCGCCGGAATGTTTTATCAGGATTGCCGGAAACACCATTCGTTCGTTCCCCATGAAAGGAACAATTGACGCAGGATTACATGATGCTTCAAATATTTTACTCTCCGACAGGAAGGAAATGGCTGAGCACAACACCATTGTTGATCTGATCCGGAATGACCTGAGCATGGTTTCCAGTGCAGTAAGGGTAGAAAGGTTCAGGTATCTCGAAGAAATAAAGACAAATCAGAAGCATTTGCTTCAGGCTAGTTCCGAAATCGCAGGAAAGCTTACTTCAGATTGGCCGTCAAAAATCGGAACCATCCTTCAAACCCTGCTCCCGGCAGGTTCAATTTTCAGGGCACCCAAAACCATGACCATTGACATCATCAAAAAGCAGAACCTATAAAGCGTGGATTTTATACCGGCGTTTTTGGTATCTTTGATGGTGAAACGCTTGATTCAGCAGTTATGATAAGATATATTAAGCAGGAAGGTGAAGATTTGTTTTTTCATAGTGGAGGAGGAATTACCATAAACAGCAATGCCGGTAGTGAATATAACGAGATGATCGACAAAGTATATGTCCCTTTTGTTTGAAACAATCAGCATACGCGACGGCCTGGCCGAACACCTGCCATGGCATCAGGACAGGATGGAGGCTTCGATACAGGCATTGTATGGCAAAAGATCAGATTTTAGTCTGGCCGAAATTATCCGGGTACCTGCTGAAGCATGTCAGGGTCAGTTTCGTTGCCGGATAGATTATGACACGGTAATCAGTAAAATTGATTTTCAGCCTTATCTGCTTAAGGAAATTAATACACTGAAAATGATTGATGATAATGAGATCGACTATTCATACAAATACAATAACCGTGACCGGATTGATGAACTTTTCGGGAACCGTGGCAGTGCTGACGATATACTGATTGTAAAAAACGGATTCATCACAGATTCTTCAACAGCTAACATAATCTTTAATGATGGCAGACGCTGGCTGACACCATCAATGCCCCTGCTTGAAGGTACCTGCAGGGCCCGGTTGCTTGATCTCGGCATCATCTATGAAGCCAGAATTAAAAACACCGATCTGCATCTTTATAAAGAAGCCCGACTGATCAATGCCATGCGAAATCCCGAATATTCCGCAACAATCCCAGTCGGCAATATCTACTACTGACCGCAATTGCCAGACAACCTCCTGGCCTGGGTTACTAAAATCTGAAAGCAGTCCCTGCCCTGAATCCCTTCATTGGATTCATCAACACAGGTATATAAGGGCCTGCTCCGGTCTGCATCTGCATTTCCGGGTTCAAATCAACCACTTAACGGAGGTCCTGAAAAAAAATGTGTCCGGATAGATTACACATTGGAAAATGTGTCATTAACTATTGTTCCTCTGCATCCGGCTGAAGCAAACTTTTAAACCAGATTCCGGTATTCAGAAAGAGCCATTTCAGTATTTCAAAAAAAATCAAAATCATGAAAAGAAAACTTCAACTCCTGGTCTTCATATTATCTGTTGGCAGTCTTACCCTTAATGCCCAGTCGCCACCTTTGTATCAGTCGGCTCCCGAAGCAGAAAATACAGGACCTGTTGGCGGCAATGCCCCTCTTGGAAGCAGTCTGACAATGTTTCTTGTCCTGGGTGCGGCCTATGGATTGACAAAAGCTTATAAACCCGGCGAAGAAGTTGAAGAAACGGAAGACTAGAGCGAACATATTCAACATCCTTCAGAAGAGGGAGCAAATGAATTACATTTCCCGGAAACCGGAAGCTGCATCATAAAAAACAGCCTCCGGCTTCTCTTTTCAGCCCCACTATAACAGAAATTTTCTATTCCGGATGGTGTTCCGGCAGCCTCCTGTTGCTTCACCAACTTCCCTGAATAAGCCATTCACACACCAACATTTCAGTATCCCGTCACATTGAGATAACAAGTTAAATGAAAATTATTTTACACTTTTTTCCATCTTACGATAGGATTCAGGATCAATATAAAAAATTATTAACTTTTTCAACAAATGTCAGTTACTTTTTTACACATTACAGATAAATACAAGTCAGTCATGAGAAAGAATAATAACGGAATGGCAATAAGATTTTAACCACTCCGAAATTCAGAGCATAAAGTCAGCGTCGGATAATGGGTGAAAGACTGATTCAACAACCAAAGAGAGGCAATTTAAACTGCTCATTGTAAAATTAATATACAGCACACTCCTGTCATGAAAAAGCTCATATTCATCCTGATTCTTTTACTCGCAGTAGGTAGGCTTACAATAATTGCACAGCCTGTACCTGAAGATAATTACGTTGCCGATGAAAGAGGTTACGGCCCTTTGGGTGGAACCGCACCCATTGGCGGTGGAATAACCCTTCTTATCGGGCTGGCAGCTGCGTACGGGATAAAAAAGCATCAGCTGAATATTTACAGAGACTAGATCTCCGAAGGATAAATCAGGATTTGGCATTAACACGATGGCATAATATTCCCACCTGACCATAGAATTTACTATCCTCTTTTATTAACTGTTCTGAAATAAGCAATCCGGCTATGACCGGATTTTCTGTTTTAAGACAACAAACTGTTGGATTTGTTCTATAAGCCATTAAACACGACAGAAGGAAATAATAAGGTTATTAAAAAAAAACTAATTTTGAGGGTTGTTTTCCAAAATCAGCACATAAAATTAAACATCAAAATAAACTTTTAAAATGAAAAAAGTAATCTTTACAGAGCATGCACCAAAAGCAATCGGACCTTATAGTCAGGCAATAGAGACACAAGGGATGCTGTTTATTTCAGGCCAGGTGCCAATTGATCCTGCAACAGGAAAAATAGTTGAAGGTGGAATCAGGGAGCAGACCGAACAGGTGATGAAGAATATTGGGGCCATTCTGAAAGCAGCTGGTTATGAATACGCTGATGTTATCAAATCAACCTGCCTCTTGAGCGATATGGCTAATTTTGCTGATATGAATGAAGTCTACGGACGCTACTACACTGAAAATCCTCCGGCACGAGCTGCCTATGGGGTTGTTCGTTTGCCTCTGGGGGCTTTGATTGAAATTGAGACCATTGCAGCCAAATAGAGAAAAGTGAAGTAAGTGAAGAATATAGACTGAACAGGCTGATAAAGTGAACTGCCAAATGAGTACTCATGAAATAGTCCACTGTAATGAAAGATAGTATACTGAAGAATCAGGATATTTTCCTCCGATTCCGCAAAAGTCATGATTGATAATCATCATGAAATAATTCTGAGACTTGCCTTCTCAGTAATAACTTCGAACGAATTGCCTGACGGCAAAAAACAAGTTTAAAGAGCAGACCTGCACCATAAAAATAAACCTGCTGAAAACACAATCATTATTTTAGCACGATTGACGTGCAAATGAATTCAATTGACAATTGATGTCAGGTAGTCAGATGACAGCAAATTCACTTTTCCTCATCATTTTCTTAACATAATCATTTGAATATGAAAAAATTAACTTCAATAATTTTTGTCTTCTTCTATTTATTAAAGTTCGGTTTCGCCGGTGAAGGAATGTGGATCCCGATGTTGCTCGAACAACTCAATGAACCGGAGATGAAAAGCATGGGGATGAGAATCAGTGCTGAAGATATTTATAGCATCAACAAATCAAGTCTGAAAGATGCCATTCTGCTTTTCGGAAGGGGGTGCACGGCTGAAATTATTTCTGATGAGGGGCTGATTCTGACCAACCACCACTGCGGATACGGCCAGATCCAAAAGCACAGTTCGCTGGAAAACGATTATCTCACCACCGGATTCTGGGCAATGGAAAGGTCGCAGGAGTTACCCAATCCCGGCCTCAGTGTTACCTTGCTTGTCCGGATGGAAGATGTTACAAAACAAATACTGGAAGGCGTAACAGCTGAAATGACGGAACAAGCCAGATCTGAAAAAATAAAGGCAAACACCGGGAAAGTGGAAAAAGCCGCCAGTGAAGGAACCGGCTATGCTGCAAAAGTCAAGGCTTTTTACTATGGAAATGAGTATTACCTTTTTATTACACAGACCTTTAATGATGTAAGGCTGGTTGGTGCCCCACCATCAAACATCGGCAAATTCGGGGGCGATACCGACAACTGGATGTGGCCAAGACATACCGGAGATTTTTCGATGTTCCGGATTTATGTTAATAAAAACAATGAACCTGCCGAGTATTCCCCCGATAATGTGCCTTATAAACCAAAAAGTCATTTGCCGATCTCGCTGAAAGGGGTTGAAAAAGGTGATTTTACTTTTGTATTTGGATACCCGGGCAGCACGCAGGAGTATCTTCCTTCTTTTGCAATAGATATGATCACCGGGGTTGAAAATCCACCGGCCATACGCCTGCGCGAAAAAAGACTTGGTATTTTTGACAGTTACATGAAGCAAAGCGATCTGGTCAGGATTCAGTATTCGGACAAGTATGCCGGTGTTGCCAATTACTGGAAAAAGATGATCGGGGAAAACAGAGGCATCCGGAAACTCGATGCAATAGAGAAAAAACAGGAACTCGAACGCAGGTTCTCAGCCTGGGCTATGGCGGATGCGACCCGATCGGAGAGATACGGACAATTGTTGCCCCGGTTTGAGAAGCTCTATAATCAATTAAAACCTATCAGTGAAACAGAAACTTACCTGATTGAAGGCGGACTAGGCATCGAGGCATTACGGTATGCATATGGTTTCAGACAACTTGTCGCCAAAAGCAGTGACAAAAACACGCCGGATGACGAGATTGGCAAAATTGTCGGTCAATTAACTGCAAGTTCTGCAAATTTTTTCAGGAATTATAATCAATCCGTTGATCGGGATGTATTTGCCAGCCTTATGGCCGACTGGATTGAGCACCAGGAACAATCGAAGATTCCTTCCGCCATTGTTCAGGGTGCCATTGTATACAACAATGATTATGAAACCTGGGCAAACAAACTTTATACAGAAAGTATTTTTACAGATTCAACCCGGGTAAAAAAACTGCTTGACAGATATTCGGTCAGGAAGTTTAAGAAAATTGAGGCTGACCCAATGTTTCAGCTGGCCCTTTCGGTTTATGATCACTACTTTAGTCAGATTCAGCCGGAGTCGCAGATGATCAGTTCGGAACTCGACAGTCTTCAGCGGGTATACATGCAGGGGTTGATGGAGTTTCAGACTGATAAAAGGTTTTATCCGGATGCCAATTCAACCCTCAGGGTAACTTATGGTAAGGTTGATGATTATTATCCCCGCGATGCTGTCTATTACAAATATTACACTACCCTGGAAGGAATCATGGAGAAAGAAGATCCCGCAATATATGATTATGTGGTAGAACCCCGTTTAAAACAACTCTACGCAGAAAAAGATTACGGCCATTAC
Source organism: Bacteroidales bacterium (assembly GCA_016705005.1). Lineage (GTDB taxonomy): Bacteria > Bacteroidota > Bacteroidia > Bacteroidales > Lentimicrobiaceae > Lentimicrobium. The sequence goes on from JADIZB010000001.1 coordinate 53,066, forward strand.
GGGGCAAAGGATGGCACCATGCGGATTGCCTTTATTGGCAGCAACCATACTACAGGGGGCAATTCAGGAAGTCCGGTACTGAACGCCGACGGGCAACTGGTTGGTGTTAATTTCGACCGCAACTGGGAAGGCACCATGAGCGACCTGATGTATGATCCGGATCAATGCCGCAACATCAGCCTTGATATCCGTTACTGCCTCTTTATCATCGATAAATTTGCCGGAGCCGGACACCTGGTGAAGGAGATGACTATTGTGGATTAGCCAATTAGCAGATTAGTAGATTAGCTGATTTGCAGATTATTTGATTTGCAGATACTTATATAATTGGTTATTTGGAACCTGTTGAAAACCAAGAACCGTTTTCGTCTTCTGGCAGAAGTCCTGTTGCCTGACAATTGCGGGTAAATTTAATCAGGACCCGGGGCCTGAGTTTCCGTTACCAAACATTACCTGACCCTATGCTTAAACAACTAATCCTTCCGCTTTTGATTCTCCTGGTGAACATCTGCTTTGCCCAGAACACTTCCATCCATGAAGAACAATCTGCATATTTTAAAGCATTGGGATTGAAAACCATAGACCAATATGACAGCATTCAGGGTTTCAATGGAAAGGATCACATAACTTCTCCAAAAAGCAATCTGCAGAAACGCGTTTTCGGCTACCATCCTTACTGGATGGGCAGCGCATGGCAGAACTACCGCTGGGACCTGCTGAGCGATCTCTGTTATTTTTCTTACGACACTGACCCTGCCACAGGGAATCCTGTCACCACCAATGGGTTTGAATCTGCGGTTGTTGTTGACACAGCCCTGGCCCATGGTGTAAAGGTTCATCTATGTGTAACCCTGTTTTCGGGCCATGCAACTTTTTTCAACAATCCGGAAGCACGCCAGACCCTGATCGGCAACCTGATCACCCTGGTCACCCAGCGGGGTATTCAGGGGATAAACCTGGACTTTGAGGCGGTACCTTCATCGCAGCAACAGGGACTGACAAGTTTTATTCTTGAAATTGCCGGAGCCTTGCACACCAATCTGCCGGGCACTGAATTGAGCATAGCCGCCCCGGCCGTCAACTGGAGCAATACCTTCGACCTCCCGGCCATTGCCCCTTCGCTTGACCTTATTATGATTATGGCCTATGATTTTTACTGGAGCGGGAGTGACTTGGCCGGCCCGGTTTCAGGATACTGGCCCCTGACCTCTTCTTTTAACTACGCCGTAAATCATTCGCTCAGCTACTACCAGTCGCAGGGCATTGCCCCGGAGAAACTGCTGTTGGGCCTCCCCTACTACGGCCGCGAATGGTCGGTCAGCGCCAATACCCTGCCGGCTTCCACCACCGGCAGCAGTACAGCAGTAACCTACCGGAACGTGAGAAACAACAGCAGTGGATTCTATACGCCAGCTAATCTTTACTGGGATCCTTATAGTTATAATCCTTACTACAGCTATTTCAACAGCAACTGGTGGCAGTGTTTTTACGATGATGTGCGCAGCCTGGGTGCGAAATATGATCTGGTAAACAGGAGAAATACCGGCGGCATCGGAATCTGGGCGCTGGGGTACGACAATGGTTATCCGGAACTCTGGGACCTGATTGAGGAAAAATTTACCCAAGGCCCGGTATTTCCCTGCCGCGATACGCTTTATGATCCGGGTGGCCCCTGGTGGAACTACGGGGATGATGAATGCTACACCGAAACTGTGACTTCAGATTATCCGGGACCGCTCTTGCTGAATTTCGAAGCGTTTGACTTTGAAAGCGGCTACGATTCCCTGTGGATCTATGACGGGCCTGACACAAACGCTCCGCTGCTGGCTGCCCTGTCCGGCGGGCAGTTACCATCCGGCCTTGCGACTACAGGCAACAGCTTTACCCTCCGTTTTAACAGCGACGGCGCCACCACCCGCAGCGGCTACGCCCTGGAGTGGAGTTGCCCGACAGCATCCATCAATGAAAAACCGACCCCTGATTTCAGTATTTATCCGAATCCTGCCGACGATCAACTGTTTATCAGCAGTATTGACAACAAACATGATTTATGGTCCACAGAATTGTTCGATGTCCGTGGAAGATTGATTCAATCGGGCAATTCAGGAATTAAAGACAGGGTTGCTTTATCAGTTGCAGATTGCAGGGAAGGTGTTTATGTGCTTAAAGTTAATTCAAACGGCAATATTTATTTCTATAAAATTGTTATCTGCCATTGACTTGCTAGCTGGATGGCTCATTGAGCATTACCTCCGGCATAAAAACAACATTTAAGTTCAAAACAGATTCTCCGGCTTTCAACGTTCCAATGTGACAACTTTCTCATTCAAAAACGCAAAACCGGCGGGATTCAGCCCGGCATCGAACGAAAACTTCAGCTTTCCGTTCCTGTCAAAGGCGAACACCTTACCCAACCCGGTAAAATTGCGGGCATCGGAGATATACACCAGGCCGGATACCGGATCTGCCGCGATACCGTATACAGTCTGCAAAACTGTGCCATCGCTGATGAATGCGTTGCTCAACACCGTTTCTGTTTTCACATCAAGCATCACAACACTGCTGACTCCGGTACCCCAGTCGTAATTGTAAACCCAGGCCGTATCGCCAGCCATGGTAAAATTGATGGCCTCGAAACCAGTAAATGTATGCTTCACGGATCCAGAGGCCACATCAATGATCTGAAGACGGCTTTTGAGATCGCTGTAGTTGCCCCGGGCAATCAGGTACAGGTCCCCATAATTGTCCGGTATCATCACAAAGGGATTGGTTCCTACCTCCACCTGTTTTTCTTCAGTTAAAGTTACCGGGTCAATAATGGAAAGGGTATTGTTGTAGTCGGGGAAATTGAGGCCTCCTGAATTGGATACCCAGATTTTACCACCGGCAACGGTGATACCATCCGGATTTTGTCCTACAGTTATATATTTCTCAATATTCAGCGAAGCAGTGTCAATAACTGCAACCGTTCCATCAAAATTGCAGACAAAAGCCCTGTTTCCATAAAAAGCAATTTTCCGGGGCTGTCGGGGCAGATCGCCGTTAAAAAGAGGAATCTGCTTAATGCTCTGGCAGGTACGGGCATCCATCACTTCCACCTGACCCGACATATTGACGACGGCATACAACTTACTACCGTAAATGGCCAGATCGCTGCCGGTATCACCCAGGCCCCTGCCATTCACCTGCATAAAAGCATCGGCTGTCGCAGCAGAATCGCTGAAGGAAAACCGGGTCAGGGAAGCATTGTTGCCGTTAAAAAGACCTTCGTTCATCACATAAACGCCGGCACTTCTGACCAGGGTATCCTGACCCGTGGGTTTGTCATCTGGTTCGTCGGTGCATGAAACGGTCAAAACAGCCAGTGAAACAAGAAAAGGTAAAAGTTTGATGCTCATTGTAATAAAGTTTAGTAATTAATATTCAGTGAAATATAGAACCCTCTTCCGTTCATCGGGAAACCCCGGATGACTTCATACTGTTGATTGAACAGATTGATGACTTCAGCTTTCAGTGTCACGGGAACCGTTTTTACCGATTGCTGCCACGAAACCGCAACATCATGCACCCACCATGATGGCAGCAGATTGGCGTGAATGTTTTCTCCCAGGGTATACCTGTGACTGTTATACAACACGTTATATCCAAGCGAGATTCTCTGTTCCCGTACTGTCAGCGATCCTGAAAAAGTCTGAAACGGCACATACGGAATCTGTTGCCGGTAGGTTGAATTCCTGGGATCGCTCATGTCGAGTGCCTGTTGCCGGGTAAAATTCAGGTTGAGCGAAACTTCCCGCGATGCTGAAATAACGGCCTTTACCCCTGCCTGAGCTTCAAGGCCAAGAATATCGACACGTCCCAGATTGCGCATCGACCAGACAAATAAATTCTGTGTCGGTACGGCAACGATCTTGTCCTTAACCCTGTTGGCATATACATCGGCATGAAAATTAAACCCGAGAATGCCGGCCTCTTCAGAAAGCAGCACACCCAGGTTGAACTGATTCACAAGCTCAGGCTTCAGATTTTCATTGCCAACCAGATTATAATACAGGTCGTTGAAAGTCGGCATCCTGAAACTGTTCTTGTAAAGCATCCTCACCCGTATCAGTGGTTTCCGGCTAATCCGTGTTATAAAAGATACAGAAGGGGACAAAGCCGTGTGGATGTCAGGATTTCTTTCGGTGGTGGATTCATTCACCAGTGTAGCCAGCAATACCCCCGTAACCTCTGTTTTCGGGGTTTTGGCCTGAACACTGACCGAGCCCAGTCCTGAAAAACGGGTTGGATTCCCATGTGAATAGACATCGGTTTGCAAACTGTTGACCATCATATCGGTAGCTGCACCCATGCTGAAAATTCCATAAACAGGGAATGAAATTGCCTGTGAAAGGTAAAGTTCCTGCTGATGAAAGTGATTGTCAAGCCCACCTTCATGGTTCAGGTAGGCCGGATCACGATAAATCAGGTTGCTGTTCGAAAAATTCAGGTTGGTCAGCAGTTGTTTTCTGCCCTTCTGCCATGAATACTGCACGTTTCCGGCAAGGTCCCGGTTGGTAAGGCGCTGGGAAGCATGATGATTGTAGAAGATCACTGCTCCCGGCAATCCGCGTTCAGAATTATAAAACCATGTTTTAATTCTGAGCAGGGAGCTGTCCCTGCAAAGGGTTTCAAGCCTGAAATTCAGTTGGACAGCCTCCATATCCGCATTGGAACGTCTCAGGGTCGTATCGGGCAGGTTCCCGTTCTTCAGAAGATATTTATAATTACCCCTGGTATGGTTATATCCGGCCGATAACCCTGCTGTGGTCCTTTGCCTGACTTTAAGGTAAATGCCGGCATAAGGGCTGATCACACCAAATGATCCTGTTCGAACACCTGCTTTGAATTTCAGGTTCGACTCTTTGAATTCCGGCATTACAGTATGAAAGCTGATCATACTGGCGGAGGCCTGAGCCCTCGCCGGCTGGCATAACTGCTCACCCTGTCCTATGGTAAGCCCAATGGCTTCGAGGTCTCCGAGCTGAATCTTGCTTAGGTCAAGTTGTCCGGTGGCGGCATCACTCAAAGGGGCTCCATCAATGGAAATGCCGGTATGATTGGCACCCAGGCTTCTGACCACCACTGTTTTCAAACCTCCCAATCCGCCATAATCCCGAATGGTAACCCCGGAAAAATTCCGCAGTACATCGGCTGCAGTTGATCCGGCCATCGATTTCAGCGTTTTGATATCAACCTGCTGCGTTGGAAAAGCCGAATTCCTTCCCGGGGGTGTTTTCTGTCCGGTAACCTCGACGCCCCTGATGTTCAGGGTATCATCAACAGGTTGTTGGGCATCTGCAAAAAGAGATGCGGACAACAAACAGGTGAAAAGACCGGCAGAAGCAATAAATTTCATCGGGGAATCAGGCTTTCAGAGCTTTCACTGTCAGTGACGAAAACTGTTGCTGAGCAAATGCAAAGGCATAAAAAACAGCGAAGGAATAAATCAGGTCACCTGCCAGGGTATTCCTGAAAAAGGGAACCGCGGCCGCATAGCATGCAGTAATGCCGCTTATATTCAGCGGATACATGCCTGAAAAAGCCCATACGCCGAAATTCGACACTATAAAAAATAGCACGGAAGCTGTGAGACTGGAAAACAAGAGGTTTCCGGGTGTCAGCCTGCGTAGCATAACCGACCCCAGCAGCACAATCAGCGCAAAGGCCAGGTAAGTTATGAATGCACCATCATAAAAAGGCACAAACCGTCCGTAGAAGGCATAATTCAGAAACAGGTCGCTGATCCAGACAGCCGCGAGTGGAATCAGGTAAGCGGCAAAGCGGTTGCTGTAGCGGGCACCGCCAAACAAAGCCAGTGCGGCGATGGGTGAGAAGTTGAACGGATGAGGCAGCATCCGGCTGAAAGCCAAAGCCAGCACAATGCCGGTAATTACCAGAAAACGCAGGTTGATGTTTTCGTTTTTCATTTGTTGCAGAATTTAATGAATAATTACAGCGCGGATTCTGCAGCAAAAGGTGAAAACCAGTATAAAAACAGCCAGAAAAGAAAAAGCCGGATTTGGTTTCCCGATATGCAGTTCATTCACCGTAAACTACAAAATCCACAAGGCAAGTGGCAGGTCTTCTGACTTACTCCGTTGGTTTCAACGCCTTCCCGTCCGTTTTGGGATGGACAGTGGCATTCGGTTGAAACTTTTAAAGAGCTTACAGCAGCGGGAACTGTAGCCGAATTGCACGGCATTCCCTATTATCCGTTTCCGGAACCATTGCGCTGCAAAAGTAGGGAGTTTCGTTTCAGTAAAACAAGTTTTTTGTGTTAAGTTTTTCGGGAAACTATGAACAGGCTGTTGATAAGAAACCACACCATACGACGAACGCATGATTCAACCTGTCGCACAATCATTTGGATGAAAAGAAAAAAATGTTACTGAAGGTAACACATGGTCAGTTAAACCAAAAACCCGCAGAATTTACCTGTTATCATTATAAACCCGGTTCTCCTGCTCGGCCACCCTGATAAATGTGGTTCTTTTGGTTAACTCCTTGAGCTGGGAAGCACCAACATAAGTACAGGTACTGCGGATGCCACCCAGGATGTCAAGCACTGTGTTTTCGACACTTCCACGATAAGGGACTTCTACCGTCTTGCCTTCACTGGCGCGGTAATCGGCTACACCACCCACATGTTTTTCCATCGCAGTGGCAGAACTCATTCCATAAAAAAGCTTGACCTTTCCGCCTTCCTTTTCTATCAGTTCTCCACCGCTTTCGTCGTGACCAGCCAGCATCCCACCCAGCATCACAAAATCGGCACCTGCGCCAAAAGCCTTGGCCACATCACCCGGGGTGGTACAGCCCCCATCACTGATGATCTGACCACCCAATCCATGTGCCGCATCGGCACACTCGATGATGGCCGACAACTGCGGGTAACCGACACCAGTCTTGACCCTTGTGGTGCATACTGAACCCGGACCAATGCCAACCTTGATGATGTCGGCCCCGGCCAGTAGAAGCTCTTCAACCATTTCACCGGTCACCACATTGCCGGCGATGATGACCTTATCGTGGAATTTTTTCCTGGTTTGCTTGACAAAAGCCACGAAATGCTCTGAATATCCATTGGCTACATCGATGCAGATAAACCTGAGCTTTGGGTTGGATTCAAAAATGGCAGTCATCTTCTCAAGGTCGCCGGAACCTGTGCCAGAACTTACCGCAATAAAGTTTTCGATGCCCCTGGGTGCAACAGCCATGAACTCATTCCATTCACTGAGGGAATAATGTTTATGAACAGCTGTGAATAGCTTCATCTTCTGGAGTGCCAGAGCCATTTCAAAGGTGCCGACCGTATCCATGTTGGCGGACATCACAGGAATGCCGGTCCAGTCCGATTTTGTATGCATCATTTTAAAAGTACGTTCCAGTTTTACCTGTGCCCTGCTTTTCAGGGTTGAGCGTTTGGGCCTGAACATTACATCTTTAAAGCCAAGTTTGATTTCGTATTCGATTCTCATTTCTGTGTTGATTTTATGAAGTAAAGATAGGAAATGTACGGCTGATTTTTGTTTCGCCCCTTCAGGGCTCCGGTAGTGAGGGTTTCCCTGACCACGGGTTTCGCTGCGCTTCACCCGCGGTTATTGTTGTTGCGCCCCTTCGGGGCTGAAGATTTCTGCATTTATCTGGCTATTTGTTGTACCTTCGGGCCCGGTGAGGTTTCCCTGACCACGGGTTTCGCTGCGCTTCACCCGCGGTTATGGCTGTTGCGCCCCTTCAGGGCTGAAGATTTCTGCATTTATCTGGCTATTTGCTATGTTTGTTTTCATTAGCACTGCTATAGTTTCGCCCCTTCAGGGCTGAAGATTTCCGAACAAATAGGCCGATGAACTGTTATCCTGTAACATTTTAGATTAATTTTGTATTGTCAAACGGCTTCTTTCCTTTCCGGAAAAGATGTTTGAGTTATAAAGAAGAGGGGAGAGACCAGGCTCTGCGAACCTCTGACAACCATCCGCCAGCAAAGCCGGAACGGTGCCAATACCTGTTCCCTCATAAGGGAAACTTATAATTGAAACACATTTCGCTGCGCTTCCGGCCTTTCCGATTGTGTCTCTATTGTTGAACCGACTGCCTGAAAAGGGTTTGCTGTTGCTGCCTGTAAAGCCGGTCCGAAACTCATCACATGAGTACTGAAAAGAATATATACAGGGAAATTGAAAACAGGGTGCTGGTGCTTGATGGTGCCATGGGTACCATGATCCAGCGCTACCGGCTCGAAGAGCAGGATTACCGGGGCGAACGCTTCATTAACCATCCTTCGGACCTGAAAGGCAACAACGACCTGTTGTGCCTGACCCGGCCCGACATTATCCGTGAAATCCATGCTGCTTACCTTGAGGCCGGAGCCGACATCATCGAAACCAATACTTTCAATGCAACCGGCATTTCGATGGCCGATTATCACATGGAACCGCTGGTGTATGAAATCAACAGGGCAGCAGCTCGGATAGCTTCAACTGTGGCAGAGGAATATTCCCTGCTGAACCCGGCAAGACCGCGCTTTGTTGCCGGTGCCATAGGTCCCACCAACAAAACAGCCTCCATGTCGCCCGACGTAAATGATCCGGGATTCAGGGCGGTTCATTACGATGACCTTGTTCAATCATATGCTGAACAGATCAACGGCCTGCTTGACGGTGGCGTGGATCTGCTGCTTGTGGAAACCATTTTCGACACCCTGAATGCCAAAGCAGCCCTTTTTGCCATCAACCAAGTACTTCGTGAACGGGACATAAGGCTGCCGGTTATGGTTTCGGGCACCATCACCGACCTGAGCGGCCGCACCCTTTCAGGTCAGACATTGGAAGCCTTTCTGAATTCTGTTTCGCACATCGACCTGCTGAGCATCGGTTTTAACTGTTCACTGGGAGCCGCGCAACTAAGGCCATTTATCGAGGAACTCTCCGAAAAGGCCCCCTTTTATATCAGTGCCTATCCCAATGCCGGTTTGCCCAACCAGTTCGGAGCGTATGACGAAACCCCCGGAGAGATGGCCGGCCATGTCCAGCCTATGCTCAACAGCCGGTCGGTGAACATCATCGGGGGCTGTTGCGGAACCACCCCGGAACACATCCGGGAGCTGCGCCTGCTTGCAGATAAGGCTGCAGCAAGAAAACGGCCGGTTATCCCCAAGAACCTCCGGCTGAGCGGACTGGAACCGTTGCAGACATTTGAAGGCAGTAATTTCATCAACATCGGTGAACGGACAAATGTGTCCGGATCAAAAAAGTTTGCCCGTCTCATCCGGGAGGAAAAATATGATGAAGCCCTGGCTGTGGCACGTCAGCAGGTAGAAAACGGAGCACAGGTTATCGATGTAAATATGGATGATGCCATGCTGGATGCCGTAAAAGCCATGGTGCGGTACCTCCATCTGCTGATGGCAGAGCCTGAAATCGCGCGTGTACCGGTCATGATCGACTCGTCACGCTGGGAGGTGATTGAAGCCGGGCTCAAATGCCTCCAGGGAAAAGCCATCGTTAATTCAATCAGCCTGAAAGAAGGAGAAGCCGCCTTTAAGGAACATGCCAGGCTTATCCGGAGTTATGGTGCAGCTACGGTGGTCATGGCCTTTGATGAACAGGGACAGGCTTCCACTTACGAACGCCGCATTGAAATCTGCCGGCGGGCCTACAATATCCTGGTGAATGAAGTGGGTTTCCCACCGGAGGACATCATCTTCGATCCGAATATCCTCACCATAGCCACCGGCATCGCCGAACATAACAACTATGCTGTTGATTTCCTGAAAACCATTTCATGGATAAAGGCCAACCTGCCGGATGCCCGGATCAGCGGAGGCATCAGCAACCTCTCCTTTTCCTTCCGGGGGAATGAGGTGCTGCGCGAAACCATGCACTCGGTGTTTCTTTTTCATGCTGTGAAGGCAGGCATGGACATGGGGATTGTGAATGCCGGCAACCTGCCTGTGTATGATGATATTGATCCGGAAGTATTGATTCTTATTGAAGATGTGTTGTTCAACCGGAGACAGGATGCCACCGAACGGCTGACCTCCTTTGCATCAACAATGAAGACGGGTGATCCGGAAGCAGCAAAAACAGAAACCTGGCGCACACTGCCGCTCAGTGAACGGCTCTCGTATGCCCTGGTTCATGGCATCGATGCCGGAATCGAGGAAGACGTGGAAGCAGCCAGACTGTTGTATGCCAAAGCCCTTGATGTGATCGAAGGACCGCTGATGGATGGGATGAACGTTGTCGGCGACCTGTTTGGTGCCGGTAAGATGTTTCTGCCCCAGGTGGTCAAAAGTGCCCGGGTAATGAAAAAGGCAGTGGCTGTGCTCCTGCCTTACCTTGAAGCTGAAAAGGCCAAAGGAGAATCAAGATCTGCCGGAAAAATCCTTATGGCTACCGTGAAAGGAGATGTGCATGACATCGGAAAAAATATTGTGGGCGTTGTACTTGGATGCAATAATTACGAAGTGATAGACCTGGGGGTGATGGTTCCAGCCGCCCGAATCCTTGAACAGGCCATATTGCATAAAGCGGACATCATCGGACTGAGTGGTTTGATTACACCGTCGCTCGAAGAAATGGCCCATGTCGCCCGTGAAATGGAGAAGGCAGGGCTGAAAATTCCATTGCTGATCGGTGGTGCCACGACCAGTGAAATGCACACGGCCGTTAAGATTGCACCTGCCTACTCCGAAGCTGTGGTTCACGTAAGGGATGCCAGCAGGGCTACTTCTGTGGTCGCCAGCCTTTTGTCGGCTGATCAGAAACCTGCTTATACCGCTGCTTTGCTCGACCGGTATGCCAGCCTGAGGACCAAACACCTGAACACCCGTGCCGGGATTACCTACATTCCGCTGGAGACTGCCCGGGCCAACCGTTTCAATGCTGACTGGGCTGAGTATTCACCTCCTAAACCGGCAAAGACCGGGATCACCCGATTCACAGACTGGCCACTCGAAGAGATCAGCCGTTTCATCGACTGGACTTACTTCTTCCATGCCTGGAAAATCGGTGCTAAATTCCCTGATATTTTTGATGATCCCCTGAAAGGGAAAGAAGCCGGAAAACTGTATGATGATGCCCGTGTTATGCTCCGACGAATGATCGATGAGAAGATGGTCACGGCTGACGGGGTAATAGGTTTGTTCCCTGCCAGTTCTGTCAATGAAAGTGTGGTGATCTTTGATGACAGCACAGGTGAAACGACCGACACCTTCCACTTCCTCCGGAACCAGGAAGCAAAAGAACCCGGGGTACGGAATTTATGCCTGGCCGACTTCATTGCCCCGGCAGATTCCGCAAAAAGGGATTACATCGGATTCTTTGCCGTTACGGCCGGTCTGGGTGTCGAGAAGCATGCAGCGCAATTCACAGCCGAAAACGATGATTACAGTGCTATCATGGTTAAGATTCTGGCCGACCGGCTGGCTGAGGCCTTTGCTGAAGTACTCCATCTGTATGTAAGGAAAGAATACTGGGGATATGCACCCGATGAAAGCCTTCCGCTGGAACGCATCCTGGTTGAAGATTACCAGGGAACGCGCCCTGCACCGGGTTACCCGGCCTGCCCGGAGCACAGTGAAAAACGAAAACTATTCGATCTGCTGAAAGTAGAAGAATCAGGGATTCAGTTGACTGAAAACTACGCCATGTATCCGGTAGCTTCGGTTTGCGGTTACTATTTTTCACATCCCGACTCACAGTATTTTAATGTCGGCCGGATAAGTCAGGATCAGGTTGCGGCTTATGCGTCACTGAAAGGAATAACAATTGCAGAAGTTGAGAAACTGCTGGCGCAGAATGTGAATTACTGATACTTAATAAAATCAGGAAAACAAATCTCACGCAATGACGCAACGACGCAATATTAATTTAAATTGAAAATCAAAATGGATTGTTTAAAATACAAAATGGGTTGTTTGTATTATGCACAAAGCGTGTCCAGCGGTCAAAATATGCCTGAACACATTTAATATGGCCATTGTTGTGGCAAAGCCTTTACAATGAAACTAACCGAACATATCGACCGCCGCAATGGCAGAACACTCTTCAGCTTTGAGCTGTTACCGCCCCTGAAAGGTGAAAACTTTGAATCCATCAGTCAGACCATTGATCCGCTCATTGAATTCAACCCAGCTTCGATAGATGTCACCTATCACCGTGAGGAAATTGTATATAAAGAGCGTGAAGACGGACTGCTGGAAAAACGCACCGTCAGAAAACGCCCCGGAACTGTAGGCATTTCAGCTGCCATTAAATTTAAATATAATATTGATGTTGTTCCGCACCTCATCTGCGGAGGTTTTACCCGTGAAGAAACAGAAAATGCCCTGATCGACCTCTATTTTCTGGGCATTCACAACCTGTTGCTGATCCGGGGTGACAATCCTGCCGGAGAAAAAACCTTCAGGCCGGAACCGGATGGGAACCACTATGCCCTTGAACTCGTGAAACAGGCGATGAATATGAACAGAGGCATTTACCTGGAGGAGGACATCGTGAACGCCAATCCGACAGGCTTCTGCATCGGGGTGGCTGGTTATCCTGAAAAACATCCGGAGGCACCGAATATGGCGACCGATATCCTTCACCTGAAAGAAAAAATCGAAGCCGGTGCCAGCTACATCGTAACACAGATGTTCTTTGACAATGCCGCTTTTTTCAGATTTGAAAAAGCCTGCCGTGATGCCGGTATCAGCGTTCCGATCATCCCCGGACTCAAGCCTTTGTCCACGAAGTCACAGCTTTCAGCCTTACCGAAAACCTTCTCCATCGACCTGCCCGAAGCCCTGTTCAGGGAGGCAGATAAATGCCCGACAAACCAGAAGATCAGGGAACTGGGTGTGGAATGGGCCATTGCTCAAAGCCGCGAATTGATCAAAGCAGGCGTTCCGGTGCTCCATTTTTATACCATGGGGAAAAGCGACAATATCAGAAAAATAGCAGAAGCTGTTTTTTAAATCAGGGGCGGCTGAGCAATAGAACGCTTTCCTGGAGTTCTCCGCTAAGCAGGGTAATCAGGCTTTCCTCGAGCTTTAGTTTGCCAAGATCCTTTCCAATGAAAATAATCCGGCTTTTGCGCTCCTCCCCTGCTTTCCATGGATCACCGGCAGAAATCATGATGTGGTCGCGCACCGACTGCACCACCACTTTCTGAGCCACTTTTTCGAAACTGATGATTCCCTTGATCCTGTAAATCCCCGCTCCGTAATACTCAACCAGGTGATCGAGCCAGAAATTGAACTGGTGAGGATCGAAATTGCGGGTGAAAGTATAGCTGTGCGATTCCACCTGGTGGGTAAGCGGTGATTGCTGTCTGCTGACCAGTGCAAAGCCGGAGGGTCGGCTGATGCCGCTGCTTAATTTCATTCCGGATGCTTTTTCCGAAAACTCCTCAATTTTCTCAGGCGCATAGGAATAGGTATCCAGTATTGCTGTTCCTTTCATGTTCCCAAAACTTGTGCGATGAATGTCAGCAAAGGGATTAAATGACCTGACCAGTGCTTCGGCTTCAGCCAGACCCTCTTCATCCACAAGATCGGATTTGTTCAGGATAATGGTATCCGCATAGCTGATCTGTTTGGCAGCCATTTCGGTGTCGGATGCAATCAGTTTAATATTTCTTGCATCAACCAGGCAAACCACACTGTCGATCCGGTAAAACATCTCTACCTGGTCGGACGACATAAATGCCTGAACAACAGTTGAAGGATCAGCAATACCGGTAGTTTCAACAATGAGGTGGGTCAGTTTGTGACGGATATTCAGCAGATCGAACAGCAATTCCGAAAGCTCGCCGTTCAGGGTGCAACAGATACACCCGTTCGACATCTCGAAGATGCTGTCGCTTTCAACACCGACAATCAGATCGTTGTCGATAGAGATTTCACCGAACTCATTTTCGATAACCGCGAATTTGCTGTCGGGATGCGATTGGATTAAGTTGTTGAGCAGGGTGGTCTTACCGGCTCCGAGGAAACCGGTGAGGATGGTAACCGGCAGGCGGTCGTCGTCAGTATAATCAGCCATTCATTAACAGATATGATTAACGGGCTCAGCTTGAGCCAGCGGGCAAAAATAAACAATCCTTCCGAAGGATTTAATGATCAGGGTGAGTCAGAAACAAATGAAGGGAAAAGCTACCGGCCAGACGACAGTTTCAGAGTTTAAACTGGTATCCTATTCCACCGATGAAGTCGGTAACAGGATCATTTACATTCATCTCCTTCTGAATCATGTAATACAGATCCAGTTTGTGATGCTTCGAAAGGGCAAATTCAAAACCCGCTGAATAGCGGATGTCATCAAAAACAAATGGCTGGTCGCGATGAAGCGGGGAAAATAATTCGATCGAAAAATAAGGCTCCCATTTCCTGTCAAGATCAAATTTGAGATTAAATTTATTCCTGGAATAATATCCGGCGAAGCCACCATCGGATGCACGGCCGATATCGGCATACTCCTGCTGAAAACGTGTGCGGAACTGGAAGATAAACGGCTTGATCTTTTTCTCGGCTTTGACATCAATAAATAGCCTGTGCCGTGGACTATACAGGTTGTTGGTCTGTCGCTTCATTGTATACCTGTAGTTGACAGAAGCCTTTACATGCTTGTTCAGCTTATATTCAAGGCCTGCCTCACTGATCCATGTACCCAACTCAGTCACATTCTCATTGAACCTGTATTCCTGAGAAACATTCAGCGAAAGTTTTTTTACCAGTTTTGCTTCGATTGCCAGGCTGGTCCATAAGCCGGCATCTTTCACCTGGGCCCTGGCCATCTGGAAGTTAAAAATGCATATCAAAGCAGTTGTGATACATCCAGCCTTTATAAAAGTTACCCGGTAATTCATGATTCCCGTCTATTTTTTGTAATAATAGACAATAATAGAGGTAGCGTCTTTAAGGAAATCGATGGCTGAAATTGTGAAACGGTGGATATCAAGACCGGTGCGCTTACGCAGATCTTCGAGCAATAAAGAATGATTCTCCGGCTTTATCATTTCAATATTTTCGTAAACCACTGCTTTTGATTGCTCCTGCCTGAATATCAGCGGGTGATCGAGAATGAAAATAAACAGTACCAGGATCAGATTAAACACACTGATCGGAAGCAGACTCAGGCCAATCGCATTGATCAGTCCGAGAGCAATGGCAAGCAGCAGGTAAGTCATCTCTTTCATTGAAATGCCTTCGGTGCGGTAACGCAGCATCGAAAAAACGGCAAACAATCCGAAAGCTGCTCCCATAGAGATGCTGGTCTTGTTCAGTACAAAAGTGATGATGAAAATGATGATGTTAAAAATGAAAAAGGTAAACATGAACTCCTTGTTCCTGTAATTGGGGAAATAGATCAACCCGAAAATAAGGAGCATGGAAGCAAGGTCAATCAGGATGCTGTAAGCAAACCGACCTGTGAGTGTAATTGGTTCATTTACAGCATGAACCTCCGGCGTAACATGCATCGAAGCGTTGCTGCTTTCAGCAGTCACAACTTTGCCCTGAGCAGGATTGCCCGTCTGGCCGGTAGCAGAAAATGCCACAAGGCTCATCAATAAAAATAAAAATAAAATCTGTTTAACACACATCATAGCCAAGTTTGTTAAGGGCCATTAGTTTCCTTTTGAATCTGTTTCTTTTGAAGCTTTCATTAAGACAGGTAATCCCGAGGCAATATTTGCTGAGGTAAAACTCATGCAGCCGGTTCTCCCGCATCAGTTGCCTGAATGGGGACACTGAATGTTTCTGCTGTTTTACTTCAACAATGGCAATGTTATTTATATCCTTTTCTGCATGCTCATCACCGTAATGCAGATTGGTATCTATCGTCAGACGTTCACCAACCTTCAGGTTGACAAGGGTTATCCTGTTAAAATTAACCTTCAGCGATGGCAGATAATCCTTGAATTCATCATTTGTACAGTCATGTACAAACTGCTGCTGCTTCTCTGAAAGGCTTTTTTCAATTTTGCTGACAGATACCCTTTTTTTTATTGTCCGGTGTGTGTTGGTCTTCAACTTCACCTCAAAGAATGAAATACCGGAGTTGACATATTTTCTGAACCTCAGTTTATACCTGTTCTGATGGCCGTTATGGTGCATCTTATAAAGGTCAAAAGCCGGAGTATCAAAGTAAAGAGTTTCATAGGGATGAAGCAACTCACCGTCGATACTCAGGACATAATAGGAATCTGCAATTTTTCCGAGCAACTCTGCCAGTTTCTCCTGATTGAGGATATACTTGGTATCGATGCGGTCAAGCAAAGTTACCTGGTCCATCTGGTCAAGACTTATCGGTGAAAATCTGCTGAGTGTTTCAATGAGTTCATCCATTCTGGTTATTCTTGGTGAAAGGTCCGGTTTCAGCTATTAATCCTGAATCTCACGGATTGTAATTGTCTGTCAGGTGAATGATGCTATTTAAAAATAATTATGTCATCCGCCCTGACCGTCTGCCGGTTGCCGGTTATCTCAACTTCCCTCAGAACGGCATATTTTCCTGAAGGCAATGTGAGGGTAGAATCTTCTGAATAAACAAAGATTGTATAATTCCCGGGTCGCAGGTACTTGAATTCAAAAACACCATTGTAGTTTGTCCTGATCCTTTCACTGTAACTAAGATCATCACCGTAGATTATATATACCTCTTCATCAGCACCGTCGTAAATTCCGTTCAATTGGGTATAACTGCTGTTATAATCATGAACGATAACCTTACCGTAAATCGATGAGTTTCCCCCTTCCCCTTCTTCTTTTGAACATGAGGTAAAACTGATAAGAAACGTAAGGATGAGCGGGATGAGCAGGGATGGTTTCACAATTATTTAACGATTAATTAACATCACATTAACCGCAAATTTATATAAAATTCAGGCACATTTGAAAATAATGAGCAATGGCTCTGATTTATTCAAAAAATTTGTTCCGAAACATGATTTTCAAACCTGCAGACCTAAAGATAAAGTATGAAATTGTATGTTTTCGTTGAAATTGGCACAAACATTCCAATGCCCTGAGCGGATATTTCGGGCAGATCTGATTTGTCACATTTTTACAGAAGTATTTCTTCCCCCGGTTTCCTTGCGTTTACTTTTTCCTTCCTGATTTCTTTTTCCGGTCTTTCACCACCTTCAAAGCCACGCTTAGTGATCCGTCTACCTGCCCGATCAGCGTTGTATTTCCGGCCTGGAATCCAGGCGGCACCTTATCCGGGGGAATATTATGCAAAACATCCTTCATGGTCTCAGCCAACAGAAGCTGAGCCTGGATTTTCACTTCCAGTTGACGAAGTTCCTTTCTCTGGTCGGGCAGGGACATTGACTTCTGTTCAACAGGAAAAGCAACTGAAGCCGGCATACCACTTTCAGGAAAGGCCGGCAATTGCATTTTTTTTACTGCTGTTATGAAACGGTCAATGGCATAGGTTAGAAGGCGAATTCCCTTTTCGTATCCCTTCTCTGATGGCTGTTCCATGTATGCAAGAAAAAGGGTCCCGGCTTTCTGATAATCCCTGATTCTGTATGCTGTGAGTGCCCTTTTCAGGAAATTGTCAGCCTTCCCCTTTTCAAGCTCACTGATGATCAGTGTTTCAGGGGTTTCATTGCCGGCAAATTCCAGCACCACCGGATCGGTCATGATGGCCCTGCCGGTAAGCGGAGTCTTCAGCAAAACCCCCGGGAAGGAGGTGCAGCGGCTTAAGGCAACGTAGACCTGTCCCGGAGCAAAGGCTTCACCAAGATCAGCGATAATTTTCTCAAAAGTAAGCCCCTGGCTTTTATGCACTGTAATCGCCCAGGCCAGTTTCAGCGGATACTGAACAAAAGAACCGACCGGATCTTCAATGACCTTGCTTTCCTTGCTGTCCCAGGAGTACCTGATGTTCGCCCACTCTTCCCGTTCAACAGAAATAATGTCCCCTTCCGGCAATTCAACAAACAGACCTTCTTCGGAAATCTCAATTACATGACCAATCTTTCCGTTATAAAACCGTTTGTTCCGGTCGTTCCGTAGAAACATTACCTGCGCTCCTTCTTTCAGTTTCAGCATGGCATCGGCAGGGTAGCTGTGTTCAGGAAAAATCCCGTCAACCATTGCTTCGAACCGGTGCAGGGGTTCATTGATTTCACGGAGCCGCATTTCATTCGTCTCCTCCACCATCCGGTTATGGGTAGCCAGAATAATGTAATCTTCTTCCTGTTCCGGTGTAAAACCATGCAGAAAGCGGCTGTTGAGCAGATTGAGATCACCCGGGTCAAGGCTGTTTATCCTGATCCTGTTCAACAAATCAATAAAATCCTGATCGGTCTGACGGTAGATTTTCTTCAGTTCTATATAAACCGGTTTCTGATCCTGTAATGCACGGGAACTGAAAAAGAAGGGACTCTTGTAAAACTGCCCGAGAATGCTCCAGTCATCCTGGTTCACAATAGGAGGCAGCTGAAAGGTATCACCGATCAGCACCACCTGCACCCCGCCGAAAGGGGTGAATTCCCTTTTGCGGAATACCCTCAGCAGGCGGTCGATCACATCGAGAAGGTCGCAGCGGACCATCGAAATTTCATCAATCACCAGCAGTTCCAGGCCACGGATGATCTCAAGCTTATCCCGGTGATACCTGAAATGGTCGTTGATCATACTCTTGTCGGGATCATCCGGTGGCACCCGCACCCTCAGGCGCTTATCGCCAGGCACATAAACACTGGGCTTAATGTTAAAAAAGGAGTGGATGGTCTGACCTCCGGCGTTTACTGCAGCCACCCCGGTTGGCGCCAATACCACCATATTTTTGTTGCTGATGTGTTTCAGCAGTTTCAGGAAGGTCGTTTTTCCAGTGCCGGCTTTCCCGGTAAGGTACAACATCCGGTTGGTATGCAAAACGAATTCAGCGGCATACCTGAATTCCGGGTTGTTTTCATCGATGGGGATGTTGTCGATAACGAGGGTCATGGCCTTTGAACGAAACAGCTAATGTACTGAATTATCGGTTCAGAGAATTGCAGGGTTGCAGGCTTGCCCGCCGAAGGAGGGGTGACAGTATTTCAGGGCTGCTAAATTTAAAACTCAATTGAGGCTTATCACGTACCGGATACAACAAATGAAAAAAGCATCCAACCAAAGTCAGATGCTTTCTAAAGCAGATTAAGCAGGGGCTGTTACCAGCGTTTCCGCTGAAAAGGCCTCGGCCCTGAATTGGAAGGGCGGGCAGGGCGACCATGGAATGAATTACGCTCCGGCTTTTCGGCAGCGACCATATCCAAAGCGGTATGCGAACTGGCTACAAACCCGTTCATCCGTTTCACTTCGATGGCCCTTGGCAATAACTTGTTGATGTCCTTCAGGCTGCCGCGCTCTTCGCTGGCACAGAAGGATATGGCGGTTCCGCTTTCGCCCGCGCGGCCGGTACGACCGATACGGTGTACATAGGTTTCAGGCACTTCAGGTAATTCAAAGTTGATGACATGGGTCAGTTTGTCCACATCAATCCCGCGTGAAGCGATATCGGTGGCAACAAGTACTTTGATTGTCCTGTTCTTGAATCCCTGTAGCGCTTTCTGGCGGGCCATCTGCGACTTGTTACCATGTATGGCGACTGCCGGGATGCCGATTTTATTCAGCTCACGGGTTACCTTGTCGGCTCCGTGTTTGGTGCGTGTAAAAATCAGGGCGGTTTCGATCTCTTCAGATTCAAACACCTGCTGCAGCATGGCCCGTTTGTCGGCCTTCTCAACATAATAAACCGACTGGTTTACGCTTTCGGCCGGTGCACTGTTAGGAGCCACATGGATCATTACCGGATTGTGGAGCAGGCTGTCAGCCAGCGCCCTTATTTCCTGGGGAATGGTTGCGGTAAAGAATCCGGTTTGTTTCCGGGCAGGTAATTTGGCGATGATCCGTTTGATGTCGGGAGCAAATCCCATATCGAGCATGCGGTCGGCTTCGTCCAGAATAAAAAATTCAATGGTATCAAGGCGGATAAAACCCTGGTTCATCAGGTCGATCAGTCGTCCGGGTGTGGCGATCAGTATGTCGATGCCTTTTTTCAGAATGGTCGTCTGGGGATTCTGTGAAACACCACCGTATACGACGGTATGTCTCAGTCTGAGGCCCTTACTGTAATCGGAAAAGCTTTCGCTGATCTGGATGGCCAGTTCGCGGGTTGGTGCCAGCACCAATGCCCTGATTCCGGAGGTTTTCCGGTCGGCCTGGCTGGCATAGAGTTTTTGTAAAATCGGAATAGCAAATGCGGCGGTTTTGCCGGTGCCTGTCTGGGCTGTGCCGAAAACATCGGAGCCTTTTAAGAGATGGGGAATTGCTTTTTCCTGAATGGGTGTTGGTTCAACATAACCCTTTTGTTTCAACGCCTGGGTAATCGGCGCAAGGATGTTCAGATTTTCGAATGTCATGTAAAATTGATAAAGTGATCGCAGCCGGTAAACAACCGTGGCTTTTCGGAGTGACCTGAGTTAAATTCTGAAAGGATCTGGAAATAACGAAGGTTCGATTGGCAGGAAAGGATATAAACCTATAAATGAGAATCAGCTACTTTAAATGAACTGCAAAGATAGGTATAATGTTTTGATAAAAAGGAAATTAAATAAGAAATCCCCTTCATCTGAAACGTTATCGGAAATTCAGGGGAGACCTGAAACAGGATTCATACCCACAACTTACTGGCAGTGTGATCTGTATCTCCGATAGATTGCACACAGGATAACTTTCCCGGTACTGAAAATAATTTCCCCTGAATCGTTCTTTTGGCAGGAACTACTGCAATTCTCAGAAAAAACCTGCCTTATCTGACCAGAATTCTTCTTACTGAAACAGCCTTCCCTAAAGAAACAACCACATTGAACAACCCCTTGCCATATCCTTTAAGGTCGATTTCTTCCGAAATCCTTCCCCTGGAGGCACTGTTATAGACTAAACGTCCGCTGGCATCGCTGATGGTCACCAGCAGATTTTCATTTCCGGTATTCTCAATGTCAAGGTATATCAGTCCATCGGTCGGATTGGGATAAATCCTGATGCCAGCCAGTTCCGGTTGCTGAACACCAGTAACAAGGCCTGTTTGTAATACTGTAATAAAGACCGGACTCATACCGCCGGCTGTAACCTTCAGGTTCGCAACACGATCTTCGGTTGAATGGTTTTCAAGATATGCCGCTGTTATGGTTCCGTTGCCGGAACCCGAAGGTGTTGCCATACACCATGCAGCATCGCTGTGGACGGTCCAGCCGGTATTGGAGGTAACTGCGAAGTTGACGCTCCCTGATTCCGGAGGCACCTGCTGTCCGGGAGGAGATACCTGAAGAACAGGTGCAGCACCAAACTGGTACACCGTTACAATCTGATCAGCAACTCCTTCAGATGAAACAGTAATATTGGCTGTACGGCTGGTTGTAATGGTATTCTCCGAATAGGTTGCTATGATGGTTCCGTTGCCGGATCCCGAAGGGGTTACTGTACACCAGCCGGCGTCGCTTTGAGCAGTCCATGCGGAGTTGGAGGTGACGGAAAAATGTGTTGTTCCGGCATTGCTTGATACATTCTGGTTCGAAGGCGATATCTGAAGAATAATGGCAGCACCGGCCTGGGTCAAAGTTACAGATAGATCCGTGGTTCCCGGGGCCGAAAGGGTTATGGTGGCCATCCTCGCACTGTTATTTGTATTCTGGGTAAAGTCAGCAATCAGTTCACCATTTCCGGTTCCAGAAGATGTAACTGTACACCAGCCTGCATTGCTCTGCGCTGTCCATGATACATTGGAAGTTACTGTGTAAGAGGTCGATCCGGCAGCAGCACCTACATCCTGGTTCGAAGGTGTCACCGCCATAGCAGGATCAGAACCCAGTTGCATTAATGTGACAGTCTGGTTGCCGACCCCTGTTGCCGATACTGTAATTGTTGCCGTTCTCGACGTTGTACCGGTGTTTTCAATATAAGTGGCAATGATGGTTCCGTTGCCGGTACCCGATGGTGTAACAGTACACCAGCCGGCATTGCTCTGCGCAGTCCAGTTTGTATTTGATGCTACCGAATAACCTGCAGAACCTGCAGCTGATGAAACATTCTGTGAAGAGGGTGTCACCGATAAAGTAACCGCAGCTCCGGCCTGAGTTACAGATACGGTCATATCGCTGGCTCCGGCAGCAGATACGGTGATCAAAGCCATCCTTGAAGCGGTGGAAATATTCTCTGTATAACTGGCAGTAATCGTTCCGTTTCCTGTTCCCGACGGAGTTACCACACACCATCCGGCATTGCTCTGGGCTATCCAGCCTGAATTGGAGGTGACTGTAAAAAATGTGTTCCCTGATGTAGCAGGAACATCCTGGTTTGAGGGGGTTACAGTAAGAATCACTGCAGTTCCCGCCTGTACAACAGTAACTGTTTGATTACCAGTCCCGCTGGCCGAAACCGTAATGGTCGCCGTCCTGGAGGTGGTTCCTGAATTGGCCGTGTAGGTGGCTGTCAATGTCCCGTTCCCGGTTCCCGACGGTGTAACAGTACACCAGCCGGCATTGCTCTGGGCGGTCCAGCTGGTATTGGAAGTTACTGTGAAAGCAGCACTCCCTGCTGTAGCTGGTGCATTCTGACTTGAAGGCGCTACCGATAAGGTGACTGCACTTCCGGCCTGCACCACGGTAACGGTCTGGTTGGCTGCTCCGGAAGCTGAAACCGTAATTGTGGCTGTTCGGGATGAGGTGCCGGTATTGGCTGAATAAGTGGCAGTCAGTGTGCCGTTTCCGGTACCCGATGGTGTGACCGTACACCAGCCTGCATTGCTCTGAGCAGTCCAGCTGGTATTGGAAGTTACTGTAAAAGCAGCACTTCCGGCTGTAGCTGGTGCATTCTGACTTGAAGGCGCTACCGATAAGGTGGCTGCACTTCCGGCCTGCACCACGGTGACGGTCTGGTTGGCTGCCCCGGTAGCTGAAACCGTAATTGTGGCCGTTCGGGATGAGGTGCCGGTATTGGCTGAATAAGTAGCAGTCAGTGTTCCGTTTCCGGTACCCGACGATGTCACCGTACACCACCCTGCATTGCTCTGGGCGGTCCAGCTGGTATTGGAAGTTACTGTAAAAGCAGCACTTCCGGCTGTAGCTGGTGCATTCTGACTTGAAGGCGCTACCGATAAGGTGACTGCACTACCGGCCTGCACCACAGTGACGGTCTGGTTGGATGCCCCGGTAGCCGAAACCGTAATTGTGGCCGTTCGGGAGGAGGTGCCGGTATTGGCTGAGTAAGTGGCAGTCAGTGTTCCGTTTCCGGTACCCGATGGTGTGACCGTACACCAGCCTGCATTGCTCTGGGCGGTCCAGGCAGTTACTGATGATACTGTAAATCCAACCGTTCCGGCAGATGCATTCACGCTTTGCGATGAAGGCGATACATTAAGTGTTGAAAAACTTTGTTCGTAAGCAATGGCAGCATCGAAAATTTCATTCACGAACTGTGGTGCTATCAGCGCTGTGGCTGTGCCGTTAGGGTGACTGTCGGAACTGCTGATGGCATATTGGGGCAGCTCATACCCATTGGCATCCGTAAGTTTCGAAAAGTAATGGAATACATAAATGTTCGGCGGCAAGGCTCCCATTTCCGGATCGAGACCCTGGGCAAGGGTATCCTTTGCCCATGTGGTAAACTTTTTTGCAAGAGAAGCAGCTGTTGGATTCGTATTTCCCTGCACATGGGGCGCATTGGTCCAGATGGCAAAGAAATTCTGGGGCCTCGAGGCCATGACACCAATGATATTCCGCCAGTGCCACTTGTAGTTATAAATTGATTTGATGGTCGGGCTAAGCGTATCTGAAGGCTGCCCCACACCTGTCATTTCGGATGACGGGAAGCAGGATTTGATTACAACGATTTTGTTGTTGTTCATTACCGAGAAGATGTTTAACCCGGACACCTCATTATCGAATATCCTGTGCCAGTATTCCCACTCGTTGTTTCCGCCACTGGGCCACCATTGCTGTCCCATTGTTACTGCATTTGATCCGCTGTAACCGTGAACAGTATTGTAGTTTGTCATCTCCTGAGGTATGCTGGTGGCAGAACCGTTAGGCCCCCAGATGTTTAATCCTGTTGAATGATGAAGGAATGTTCCGCTGCGAAACAGAGTCTGGGCAGGAGATGAAAAACTCATCAGAACAGACAATATCAGCATCAGGAAAAAATATTTAAAAGCATTCATTGGTTTCATTTTTATTATTTGCGCAACTTCTGTATGGAAAAGAATACCCGAATTCAAGTGGTCATTCAGGAATCAAACAAGCATTGTCAGCTGGTCTGAATCAGAATCGTCCTACATGAGAGAAACCAAATCGGTCAATTCCCACGTAAACTTAAATATTATTTCAAAAACAATCAAAAAATATATTTGTTCTGTCTGAAAAAGATCATTCAGTAGATCCGGAGAACCGGGCAATTCATTTATGAGAACCTGTAGTGGTTTTATCCTTTCCTGATTTATCCCCTTTTCAAACAAAGGTTATACCCGGACCACTGTTCCTGGCCGGGAAAGAAGAAATTCCTTTTGTGGGAAAGTGAATATGTCAGGGATGGATCATTCCCACAAAAGAAAACTGATTGTTGTCAAGCGTGGTTACATCTGCTGTATCAACAGAACCATCACCATTCACATCCTCCGGAAAATAGCCGGTTGCAAAATTAACGGAGAGGTTGTCGAAACCGGTAATATCTGCGGTATCGACAATACCATTCTGATCTACATCCGCACCATAAACAGCATAATAAGAACCGGTGATGTGCTTCAGGTTATTGCCATATGCTTTTGACGGTAGATTAAAACTATATCCTATCGTCTGTCCGGTAAAGGATACCGGATTGGCTGTTGTGGTTTCAATAGAATTGCGGTGTTTGATGGTGATGTAATAGCTTCCGTTCAGCGACTGTGGTATATTTGCAGATGCGCTTCCTGAGGTGGTAAGCTCCACCCCTTCCGAGGTAAAAACAACATTGCTGTAATCACCGGAGCTGTGCAATTCCAGATCAATAAGATCTGCAATTCCAACTCTGAAACGTGGTCCATCCATGTCAAAAGCCTGGTTCATCTGTCCGTTTGAATCATACAATCCCTCAAGGAGCAAAGTCAGGTTCAATACCTTGCCCGGATTTGCAGCCTGATTAATGGTAACAATGAAATCCGGAACTCCTGAAGCACTCACGGTGATGCTCACTGTTCTGGCGGAGGCATGATTTTCGCTGAAAGCAGCTGTGAGCGTGCCACTGCCTGAACCTCCGGAAGTAACAGTACACCATGGTTGGTTGCTGACAGCTGTCCAGGAATTGTTTGTAATCACACTGAAACCAACAGTTCCTGAAGAAGCTGACACAGCTTGCGAGGAAGGTGTAACGCTCAATCCGTTGCCAATCTCATAGGCAATGGCGGCATCAAAGATTTCATTTACAAACTGCGGTGCCACAAGAGCAGTTGCATTTCCGTTCGGATGACTGTCGGAACTGCTGATGGCGTATTGTGGTAACTGATAACCGTTGTCATCGGTAAGCTTTGCGAAATAATGGAAAACATAGACATTTGCCGGAAAGGTGCCCATTTCCGGATCCAGTCCCTGAGCCAGCGTATCTTTTGCCCAGGTGGTGAACTGTTTCGTTAATGAAGCTGCCAATGGATTGGTACCTCCCACTACATGAGGGGCATTGGTCCAGATGGCAAAGAAATTCTGAGGTCTGGCTGCCATATCACGAATGATGTTTCTCCAATGCCATTTATAGTTGTATACTGATTTAACCGTCGGGGTCAGTGTATCGGAAGGCTGTCCCATCCCGGTCATTTCGGATGAAGGGAAACATGACTTGATCACTACTATCTTGTTGTTGTTCATAACAGAAGTGATACTCAGCCCGGGCACTTCATTGTCGAAAATCCGGTGCCAGTATTCCCATTCATTGTCACCCCCGCTGGGCCACCATTGTTGATCCATATCTATAGCTGCGCTGCCGGTATATCCATGAACAGCATTGTAAGCAGTTATTTCCTGCGGAATACTTGTCGCAGATCCGTTGGGACCCCAGATGTTCAAACCGGTGGAATGGTGAAGAAATGTTCCGGTACGGAAAAGGGTTTGTGATTCAGCAAGAAAAGGAAGAATCAGCAGCCAGGAAAGGTATAACCAATTTTTTAACATAATTTTTACATTTGATTTCGGTTGGCAGCGACAATTGCTCACAAGGCAAAACCTTATGTGTACAAGACGGATATACAGGAAATTTTCCGCGCTTATGGCGGAATTCCTGCAGGCATTGGGTTACCGCAGGAACAATATGTCGTTGTCTCTGAAAAATCAGAAGATACAAATATACAATGAATTACAAGGGAAAAGCAATCTTTTTGATATCAAAACGATCCTCCGGCTCCCCGGTTCTTCTACTGTTGCCTGTCAATTCCGCCAGTTATAACTGAAAATTAGTTATTTACCTTACCTGTGGAGGCATTGTTTTTCGGATTTCAACCAGATACAACAGGAAGAATTAACATTTATTTAACAGCAGAAATCAACACTCCATGAATACCGGTTGAACCGGCAGCACACTATGCCTGAAAAACAATCCGGAGCAGTTGTAACCTGCCCCGGATTGATCAGTCTGAATCATTTCTATTTTGAAAAGATGCGGAAACCGGAATGTCCGGTTATTTTATTTCCTTCTCAATCCATCCAGACCTGTCGGGAGGTGCAGGAGGGTTCACTTTTTTCACAGGATTTGTTTCCAGTTCTTTCAACAACATTTCAACGGCCTTCTCAATACATGGATCAATGTCTTTTGCCAGTTGCTCAGGGCGATCGATCACTTCAACATCAGGATAAACACCAATACCTTCGATCATCCATTCACTGTTTTCATCAAAGATTCCGAAACGTGGTACTGAAATGTTTCCTCCATCCACGAGGCGGGCGTTGCCCGAAATACCAACCAAACCTCCCCAGGTGCGGGTTCCGATCAGTTTACCAAGTCCGAGTTTCTTGAAATAGTATGGAAAAGCATCTCCGCCCGACGATGAATAGCCATTGATCAGCATGGCTTTGGGTCCGTCATGAGCAATGGCCGGAGCCCTTCCGGGCAGCAGGTTATTCTGATGCCAGTAGCTGAGCGTTTTCCGGTCGAGCAGGTCGGCCATACGGTCGGGAATGAAGCCACCCCCATTGTAACGGTCGTCGATGATCAGGGCTTCCTTGTCGTGATAGGCATAAAGTCCCCGGTGTAACTCACGGTTTCCTTCAACGGCCGTGTTCGGAACATGTATATATCCGATCTTTCCTCCCGAAAGCTTATCAACCAACGCCCTGCGCTCATTCACCCAGTCGAGGTACATCAGATCCAGTTCGCTTTTCACTGGCTCAATCAGGCAGCTTCGGGCACCTGCAGCTTCCCCGCTGGTATTGACCGAAATTTCAACCTTCCTCTCTGCCAGATTCTCCAGGAATTCATAAGGATTATCCTTAAGGGTTATCTCCCTGCCATTGATGCTGATCAGGAAATCGCCTTCCTTCACGTTCACACCCTGCTCTGAAAGTGGGCAACGACGTTCAGGGTTCCAGTTTTCGCTGTCATATATTTTTGCTATCCGGTAACGGCCCGCTGCCTCATCGGCCACAAGTTCAGCACCCAGCAACCCGCCTTCAACCCGTTTCACCTGCTTAAAATCGCCCCAGTCAACATAAGAGTGGCCGGTATTGGATTCAGCAACGATCTCGCTCAGGATATAATCAAGGTCAGCGCGATGACCAACGAAAGGAACAATGGCACCGTACCTTTCCTTCAGACCGGCCCAGTCAACGCCATGCAGGTTACTGACATAGAAATAATCGCGGAAGATTCTCCAGCCATCGGCATAAATCTGGTTCCACTCTTTGCGCGGGTCAATTTTCATCTCCATCCGGTCCAGGTCAAGTTTGCCGGTCCCCGGTTTCTGTCCCGGGGCAATCTTACAGATACCATAATCACCACCTGCATTGTAAAGCACCATCTTGCCATCGGCAGAAACTGCATAGTTAAAGGCCTTATCGATGATTTCTTCCGCTTTCTCATCTTCGATGCTGTAACGCATCATTTTCCCATTGCTCACATAAAGCAATCCACCATCAACCGCAGCCAGCCCGAAATAATCACCGGCTTCCATGGGCAGGGCTATGATACGATCTGCAATGCCTTCCATATCTATAACCACCTTCACGCCTTCATCCTTCTTTTCTTCTTTGGCATCCGGCTTCGCCTTTTTTTCTTTTTTCGGTTCATCGGTCTTTACAGCATCTTTCACCTCTTCCACATCGTTTTTGTCCTTTGTAAGTTTGGGGCCGTCGGCCTTCAACACCACTGCATAAATACGGGTTGCCTTGTTATACAGGTAATTGAACTCAAAACTTGAAAAGGCCAGGTTAAAATCGCGGTTGGAGGCAAAGAAGATATAATTGCCGTCCTTCGAAAAAACCGGGGAGACATCATCGAAAGAATTATCGGTAATCTGGTAGTTCTTTGAATCGGCGATGTTATACACCCAGACTGCAGCCTGTTCGTTGCTGCCTTCCTTCTGATAGGTGATCCATTTCGAATCGGGCGAAAAACCATAGGCCCGGATTTCACTGTTGGCCCCTTTGGTCACTTCCTTCTGTATCCCGGTCTGAACATCGAGCAACCAGAGTTTGAGCGTGCGGTCGGAATAAAGCATGTACCTGCTGTCGGGCGACCATTCCGCCTCATATTTCCATGCCGCTGATTTGCTGGTAAGCTGACGGGCTTTTGCACCTTTTTTATTATCGAGAAGGTAGATCTCATATTCGCCTGTTGCATCAGAGAAATATGAAATGTACTTCCCGTCGGGCGACCAGGCAGGATAGATTTCCCTGATGCCCTGGGATTGCGTCAGATTTTCAATCACCCCATTCTCAGCCGGAACCGAGAAGATATCGCCACGGGCATCAAACAGTGCACGTTTCCCGGTCGGTGAAACGGTGAAGCTGTTGATGTCGTCTTTCACATTTTTAAAATAGGGAACAAGGTTGGGGTTATCGAAATTCAGGTTCACGATGATTTTCTCCGAAACGCCGGTAGCAAGATTCAGTTTATATATAAAACCGCCGTTTTCATAAACCAGCTGTCCGTTTTCGCCCGAAGGCCACATTACGTCGAAGTCCTTGTGAAAAGTCAGCTGTTCTGTTTGTTTTGACTTTGTATTGTACCGGTAGATATTCAGCCTGAGATCACGGTCTGAAGCATAATAGATGTTGTCGCCATACCAGGTCGGGCACTGGTCAGTCCCGGCAAAATCGGTTATCTGTTCTGATGTGTTTCCGGCAAGGTCATAGATCCACAGGTTGGTGGCCCGGCCACCTTTATATCTTTTCCAGGTGCGGAATTCGCGGTCAACCGGGGTGAAGCAAACCCTTTTCGCATCGGGCGAAAGTACGGCAAACCCTCCATTCACAATCTGAAGTGGTTTTTCCATTCCGCCATCCAGTCCTACAAGAAAGTATTTACCATTGCGGTCGCCGAACTCGGTCCGGTTACCACGGAACATAATTTGTTTGCTGTCGGGTGTCCAGTCGAGTATGGCATTGTCCCAGCCACCCCTGGGTGGCATATTCCCGACAGAGTTATAAAAAGTAAGCTGACGTGGAGATCCGCCCTGTGAAGGCATCACAAAAACCTGGCGGGTTCCTGAATATTCTGCCGAAAAGGCAATCCATTTACCGTCGGGCGAAATTTTAGGAAAAAGTTCAAGTCCTTCGTGAGAAGTGAGCCTGCGGGCATTCCCGCCGCCTGCCTCCACCGTCCAGATGTCGCCTGCATACACGAAGGCAACAAGGTTATTATTGATATCCGGAAAACGCAGCAAACGTGCATCGTCCATAGCAAAGGCTCCTGCCGAAACCAAAAGTAACAGCATCACACCAAGCATTCTTCTGTAACAATGAGTCATATGGGTAGATTTTTAAAAAGCGCCGACAATATAAACAGTCTTTACCAATGGGAAGGTTAAAAGATGTTAAAAAAGGCTTATAAATGCCTGATGGGATTTCAAAACTGCCTTGCCCTATTTGAATGGCGATTCATTCAACAGCAGCCAGTATAATCCCAGTTCTCCAACCACTTCAACAAACCGTTTGAACTCAACCGGTTTCACGATGTAGCTGTTTACACCCAGTTTGTAGCTCTCAACGATGTCGCGCTCCTCCTTTGACGAGGTCAGCACAACCACAGGGATAAGCTTCGTTAAAGGGCTGGCTTTGATCTCCTGCAACACTTCAAGGCCATCAACCTTGGGAAGTTTCAGATCAAGTAAAATCAGCCTGGGTCCATTCCCGGCCGTTCGTTCGGAAAATCTGCCCCTGGCAAACAAATAATCGAGTGCTTCCTCTCCATCAATTACATGAACCAGGTTATTGGCCAGATTGTTCTTCTTCAGTGCCCTTCTGGTCAGCTCTGCATCGTCCGGGTTGTCTTCAACGAGCAGGATATCGGTATCGGATAATACATTCATAACTTTCATATTTTTATATGTTAATATAAGAATTACAATATAACTTAAAACGGAAGTTACAGAATATCAGTCTAAATATACGATATTTTCTGTCCTAAGCAAAGAAAATCCATCAGATGCCTCAGTATTTTCTCAGAGGCAACATAATCTCTGTTACCATGGAGTTAACGCGTTGAAAAGAAATAATCAAACCTAAATATCACCTTTAGCCTGAATGCCAGATAACCCTTCACTGACAATAAAGCAAAATATCTTAAGATCCATCGGCCCGTCTGAATCTGGTGATCAGGCAAGCGGTAGATTTAAAAGGAGTGAACCTCAGTGACCCGTACAAGCCGCATTGACAGATGAAAAGTTCACTGACGGATTAAACGGATCAGATCGTGCAATGCAGCTTCAATATCAGGAAAGCAAATTCAAACCCTTCTTTCAGCAGTCGTCCTGGCAATACCTTCTGGCCACCGGTGAGCATGGTCGCCCCTTCCCCGAAAATCAACCGCAGCGCAAATGCAGGAATTGGCATAAATACGGGTCTTTTCAGTGCCTTTCCCAGGGCTTTGGTGTAGGTTGCATTATCGGTCGGATTGGGCGCTGTCAGGTTAAATATCCCATCCAGCTGTTTCTCCATCACAAAAAGATAAGCATCGACCAGATCATCAATATGAATCCACGAAAAGCCCTGTTTGCCACTGGCAATCGGACCACCCAATCCCGTTTTAAAAGGCAGCAGCATTTTCTTCAAAGCACCACCATTGGCCGACAGAACTATCCCTAGCCTGAAGATGGCCACTTTGGTATCAGATGCTGCTTTCATGGCACAATCCTCCCATTCCGTACAGACTTTTGCGAGGAAATCATTGCCGTAGCGGGCTGTAGCTTCCGTAAACACTTCCCCGTCAGGATAAATCCCTACAGCTGAAGTCGAAATCAGCAAACGGGGCTTCCTTGTGGCTTTGGCTATGGCCTCCGTCAGCAAGGTCGTTGTTATAAATCGACTGTCTTCAATTTCCTTTTTATAGGAAGGAGTCCAGCGTGCCACCACCGGGGCACCGGCCAGGTGAACCACCACATCGGCATTATTGACCAACGGTGTCAGATACCCCACCCCTTTCTGAAATCCGGACCGGCTGAGCCCGGTTACTTCATGCCCGGTTTCCTTTAATTTGGAAATCAGGCTTCTACCGACCAGACCTGTTGACCCGCTGACTAATATTTTCATATTGTGATTGTTACAATTTTATAAGGAAACCGATTTTATGTCCAAATAAGGTATAATATTATTCAAACATTTCAAATATTGAGTAGCCCATGCACTTAAGTCTGCATACGTTCAAAATAAGGCTGAAAAAGAGCGGCAGGATAAAAAAACCTATACCTTTGCACCGTTTTTAACTTCAACGTCAACAATCAATCTGCGCAAAGGTTGCGACAAACAATATAATCCGTTACGCGTGATGGAAAATACAGAAAAAAAGGACAAAACCGGTGGTATTCTTTCAGAATTCCACGGAGTGTCAACATCAGAGTGGGAAGCTAAGATAACCGAAGACCTGAAAGGGGCCGACTACGAAAAAAAGCTTATCTGGAAAACTGCTGAAGGTTTCAGCATTAAACCTTACTACAGGGCCGAAGATCTCGAAGGTCTGAAAGATCAGATCAATTCACTCCCGGGGGTATTTCCTTACCTGCGGGGAACAAATACCGGAAAGAACGACTGGGAAATTTGTCAGGACATTGAAACCCCGGATCCGGCCACAGCCAATGCCCAGGCCACCGATGCGGTTACCAGGGGTGCCACAGCACTGTCGCTCAATGCACAAAATCTCACCAGTCCTGCCGGGGTGGCTAAGATGCTGAAAGGTGTCAATGCCGGTGAAAACAGCCTTCATTTCAATTCGTCGCGCTCCTATATCCACTTCCTGGGCTGGTTGAAAGAAGGTCTCAGGTCCGCTGGTGCCGACGTAAAAAAGGTCAGGGGCTCGGTTGATTTCGACCCCATCAGTTACCTGTTACTGAAGGGCAATTTCCACTATTCACAGGAAGAGGATTTGCTTGAAGCCGTCGATCTGATCGACCTGGCTGAAAAAGACCTGCCCGGATTCAGGGTGATCACTGTAAACGGACAGTATTTCCACAATTCAGGTTCAACGCTGGTCCAGGAACTTGCCTTTGCTCTGGCCTCCGGCACCGAATACCTTGCATTCCTTACCGGGCAGGGCCTGAGTGTAGACCAGGCGGCCTCACGGATGGTTTTTGCTTTCGCCACCGGCTCAAACTATTTCCCCGAAATAGCCAAACTCCGGGCCGCCCGCATGCTGTGGGCACGCATCGTGGAACAATACAAACCGGCCAACCCGGAATCAGCAAAAATGCACATCCACGTGACTACGGCCAACTGGAACAAGACGATTTACGATCCGTATGTCAACCTGCTGCGCACCACCACCGAAGCCATGTCGGCCGCCATCGGCGGGGCTGACCTGATCACAGTGCTGCCTTTTGATCTTGATTACAAAGAACCCGACGACTTTTCGCTGCGAATCGCCCGCAACCAGCAGATCATCCTGAAAGAGGAATCAAGCCTGGAGAAAGTGGTGGACCCCGCTGCCGGATCTTATTATATAGAATCACTCACCGCCGCCTTTGCCGATGCTGCCTGGAAACTCTTCCTTGCCGTGGAGGAAAAAGGAGGCATGATCGAAGCTGTGAAGTCAGGCTTTGTGCAGGATATGGTAAACGAAAGTGCCAATCAGCGCAGGGCCGAAATCGCCTCCCGCAAAACCATCGTGCTGGGTACCAACCAGTATCCCAACACCAATGAGAATGTGTTGCAGAAGATACAGGTCGAGGAAGAAACCGAAGACACGAAAGACAATGAAATCCCCGGCCTTACACCGAAATATAAAACCATCAGTGTCTTCCGTGGCACCGACGAATTTGAAGACCTCAGGCTGGCTACCGAGATCTGGGAAAACGAAGGCAACAAACGCCCGCATGTTTTCCTGCTGACCATCGGCAATCTGGCCATGCGCAAGGCAAGAGCCGGTTTCAGTACCAACTTCTTCGGCTGTGCCGGGTATAAGGTGACCGACAATGCCGGTTTCAGCACCGCTGAAGAAGGCGTAAAAGCCGCCCTGTCCGCAGAAGCCGATATCGTTGTACTTTGCAGCAGCGATGAGGAATATGCTGAAATCGCGCCAATGGCCGCAACCCTTCTTAAAAAAGCAAACCCGGAAATTCAGGTTGTAGTAGCCGGATATCCGAAAGAAATCGTTGACAGCCTGAAAGCCGCCGGCGTAGATGAATTCATCCATGTCCGCACCAATGTGCTTAACACCTTGTATGTGTTTCAGCAGAAGTTGGGGGTTATGTTGTAATTTCTAATGTCTAAGGTCTAATTTCTAATGGCATTGTAAATAAAAATTTAGATGACTTGCTTAAATAATTGAATTTCATAACGTTAATCTTTTTATCAATAAAAAACAATCTTTGCGTCCTGGCGTCCTTGCGTGAGATTAAATTATTGGTTGTTGAAAAGGATTTTGAATACAAAGAGTAACTGAAGTTTGAACTACAAATAAACAGATATGCGTCCCGATTTTAAAAATGTAAACCTCCGGTCGTTCGGAACAGCAAAAGGTACCGCCCCTGCCAGTGGCAGCGAGTGGATGACCACCGAACAGATCCCGGTGAAGCCGGTATTCACGGCTGCCGATCTTGAAAGGATGGAGCATCTCAATTATGCTGCGGGTATTGCGCCATTTCTGCGCGGGCCTTACAGCACCATGTATGTGATGAAACCCTGGACCATCCGTCAGTATGCCGGATTCTCCACGGCTGAAGAGTCAAACGCTTTCTACCGCCGCAACCTGGCCGCCGGTCAGATGGGCCTCTCTGTGGCCTTCGACCTGGCTACACACCGCGGCTACGACTCCGACCATGAGCGCGTGGTAGGCGATGTGGGTAAAGCCGGCGTGGCCATCGACTCCATCCTCGACATGAAGATCCTGTTCGACCAGATCCCGCTCGACAAAATGTCGGTTTCGATGACCATGAATGGTGCTGTGCTTCCCGTACTCGCTTTCTACATCGTGGCTGCCGAAGAGCAGGGCGTTTCGATGGACAAACTCAGCGGAACCATACAGAACGACATCCTGAAGGAGTTTATGGTGCGCAACACCTACATCTACCCGCCTGTCCCATCGATGAAGATCATTGCCGACATCTTTGAGTTTACCTCGAAGAACATGAAGAAATTCAACTCGATCTCCATCAGCGGTTACCATATGCAGGAAGCCGGCGCCACTGCCGACATCGAGCTGGCTTACACCCTGGCCGACGGACTGGAATACATCCGCACCGGGATTCAGGCTGGCATCAATGTCGACGCCTTCGCCCCGCGCCTCTCCTTCTTCTGGGGCATCGGCATGAACCATTTTATGGAAATCGCCAAGATGCGTGCTGCCCGCATGCTGTGGGCCAAAATCGTGAATCAGTTCAACCCGAAGGATGCCAAATCGATGGCGCTCCGTACCCACTCACAGACCTCGGGCTGGAGCCTCACCGAGCAGGACCCGTTCAACAACGTGACCCGCACCGCCGTGGAAGCACTGGCTGCCGCCCTGGGCCACACCCAGAGCCTTCACACCAACGCCCTCGATGAAGCCATCGCTCTGCCGACCGACTTCTCGGCCCGCATCGCCCGCAACACCCAGATCTACCTGCAGGAAGAGACCAACATCTGTAAGGTGGTGGATCCATGGGGAGGTTCCTATTATGTGGAAGCCCTCACCCATGAACTGATGCACAAGGCCTGGACCCTGATCGAAGAGGTGGAACAGCTTGGAGGTATGGCTAAGGCCATTGAAACCGGGATTCCCAAGATGCGCATCGAAGAAGCGGCTGCCCGTAAACAGGCCCGCATCGACTCGGGACGCGACACCATCGTGGGCATCAACAAGTACCGCCTTGCAAAGGAAGACCCAATGGATACCCTTGAGGTGGACAACACCGCAGTGCGCGAAGCCCAGCTGAAACGCCTGGCCACCCTGCGCGCCAACCGCAACAACGAAGAAGTACAACTTGCCCTGGATGCCCTGACCACTTCCGCCCGAACGGGTGAAGGCAACCTGCTGGCCCTGGCCATCGATGCCGCCCGCAAACGCGCTTCACTGGGTGAAATATCCATGGCACTCGAAAAAGTATATGGAAGGTACAAAGCCGTGATACGTTCAATTTCAGGAGTTTACTCCTCCGAATCGGCCGACAGCAGCAGCTATAAGAAAGCCTGCGAACTGGCCGACAAATTTGCCGCCATGGAAGGCCGCCGCCCCCGCATTATGATTGCCAAGATGGGCCAGGACGGGCACGACCGCGGCGCCAAGGTAGTCGCCACCGGCTATGCCGATATCGGATTTGATGTGGACATCGGACCGCTGTTCCAGACCCCGGCCGAAGCCGCCCGCCAGGCAGTGGAAAACGATGTGCATGTGCTGGGTGTTTCCAGTCTTGCCGCCGGCCACAAAACCCTGGTTCCCCAGGTAATTGAGGAGCTGAAAAAACTCGGCCGCGAGGACATTATGGTGATTGTGGGCGGGGTGATCCCGGCACAGGACTATGACTTCCTTTACAAAGCCGGTGCTATGGCCATCTTTGGACCGGGCACGGTGATTCCGGATGCAGCGATTAAGATGCTGGAGATTTTGATTGATGCGAGGAAGTAAGGGTCAAGTAAAAAGTCTAAAGTAAAAAGTAAAAAGCAGAAAAGGGATCCGGGAGGGTTCCTTTTTTTGTCATGGAATACCGGAGTTTCATTTAACCCAATTAGTGTCTTATTCTGACCGCAATGGCATACGAACTGCACCGCGATATTCCGGGTAAGGATAATTTCCACACGTGAAAAATAAATTCCCTGCTGTGGTAATCCAACCGGATCTGGAGGGCAACAAAA
Source organism: Bacteroidales bacterium (assembly GCA_016705005.1). Taxonomy (GTDB): domain Bacteria; phylum Bacteroidota; class Bacteroidia; order Bacteroidales; family Lentimicrobiaceae; genus Lentimicrobium. The sequence continues at coordinate 89,576 of JADIZB010000001.1, forward strand.
TCTGCAGAAAATAACTTCAGAACAAAATCCTCCAACGTCAAACGTCCAACGCCCAACGAATTCAAACGGACCCTTACCCCCCGTTCATCCAACCCCTGAATCCGGCACTGCGGGAGCGGCTGACGATGATTTCAATGCCCGGATCGGGCTGCAGTTCGAGCTTCAGCTTAAAGTTAAAATAGTTGTGCACCTTGCTGATGACATCGGCTGAAACAATGCACTGCCTGTTCACCCTGAAAAACAGCCGGGGATCGAGGCTGGTTTCCAGCTCTTCGATGGTATTGGGGATGACGTACCGCTTACCTTCCTTCGTAAACAGCAGCACGGCCTTATCTTCCGCGTAGATACAGGCGATTTCAACGGCTTTAACCGGGATCATCGCATTGCCTTTACTGATCAGGAACCGGTCGCGGTAATATGCCCCCACGTGTGATTTCAACTCGGTGATCATCTCATACAGGCGAAGATTGGGGCTCTCCCCGCCGTAGAAGTGCTTTATTTTCCTGAATTTCTCAAGGCTGTTCTTCAGCTTCTCCCGGTTTACCGGCTTCAACAGGTAATCAATGCTGTTGAGGTCGAAGGCCTGCAGGGCATATTCATCGAAGGCGGTGGTGAAGATGACCGGGATGTCGATCCTTACCGATTCAAAGATTGAGAAGCTCTTGCCATCGGCCAGCTGGATATCCAGAAAAATAAGATCATAGTCCCGGTTCTCCTTCAGGTGGGCAATGGATGCGGTAACGGTGTCGAACGGGCCATACAGCGCACAACCGGGTTCCAGTTCTTCCAGCAGCTGTTTCATTCTGGCAGCAGCCAGTTCTTCGTCTTCAATGATTAATATTTTCATTGTCCTTTGATATTTTGGGGATACGGCTTCAGATCCCGGATTCACAGCGTATCCCGGTTATTGAAACCGCCGGAATACCAGACATATTATTTACCACTAAATATTTACCACTAAGGCACTGAGATCACTAAGGTTCACTAAGAATTTATCAGATGTCAAAATAATATGTTGAAAAATTCATTCCCAGACCCTGTTTGCTGTGTATTCACCACTAGCCTGTCCGCAAGCATGCAGGGACGCTGAGAGTACTCTAATGCAATATGATTATTCCTTTCTGACATTTTTTCTATGTGTTTCTATGTGCCCTATGAGCCTATGTGGTTATTCTTTTACCCAGCCCGTCTTTCCACCACTAAGGCACTGAGGCCACTAAGGTTCACTAAGAATTTATCAAATGTCAAATTAATATGTTGAAAAAATTCATTCCCTGACCCTGTTTGCTGTGTATTCACCACTAGCCTGTCCGCAAGCATGCAGGGACGCTGAGAGTACTCTAATGCAATATGATTATTCCTTTCTGACATTTTTTCTATGTGTTTCTATGTGCCCTATGTGCCTATGTGGTCATTCTTTTACCCAGCCCGTCTTTCCACCACTAAGGCACTGAGGCCACTAAGGTTCACTAAGAATTTATCTGATGACTAATGATCCGTTAAAAAAAATATTGTCTTTGCGTCATTGCGTCATTGCGTGAAACAATTGTCTGACACATTTTTTTGAATTTCTGAACCACTCAGGCACCAGAACTGCCAGACAAATATCAATTTAAAATGTTCTTTTGCCATGAAACAGCAGCAGTAAATAGTTCACTCTTCCACTCAGAATTGTCTTTCGAACAGCGGCAGCATAACCACAAATTTATTGTCCTTCTGCTTCACGATCACCTCTTTTCCCGAAAGGAAGAGGTACCGGTCGCGGATGTTGGCCAGCCCCACCCCGGTGGAGGGTTCCCTGTCGATTTTCGGCTGAATGTTGTTCTCAACCACCAGCCATAAATCCTCAGCTACATATACCTTCACATGCAACGGATTATCACGGGAGATGACATTGTGTTTCAATGCATTTTCAATCAGCATCTGCAGGGCCAGCGGGGGTACGGCATAATGAAAGAAACTCTCCTGTACATCGAAGGCAACCGACAGCTTTTCCCCGAAACGGCTTTGCTGAATAAAGACGAATTCCCTGGCCATTTTCAGTTCATCGCGCAGCAATACCACCTCTTTATCCCTCGAATTCAGCATATACCGCATAAACTCCGACACACTCTCCACATACCTGCCGGCAACAGGATTGTCGTTGACAAGCATCAGCAGCGTATTGAGACTGTTGAACAGAAAGTGCGGATTTACCTGATTGCGGAGGGTTTCATAGCGGGCCTCCATGTTGGCTTTCTCCAGCGCCTGGGTTTTCAGCATGTTTGATTTCCATTCCAGAAAGAAAGAGACCGAAGCGTAAATGGCACTGATCATAAAAGTGATCAGCAGACCGGTGATGACAAAACTGACCATTTCGCCCTGATTCATGGGTACACCGAGGAAATTGATGATCACCCAGATGTTGGCCGATTCTACCACCACCACAAATAACGTCAGCGACAATATCATAGTCACCAGCAACTTGGCGGGTTCCCTGAAAACGGAAAACTTCGAAACAGCATAATTGATGATGATCATACTGCCATTCCACAACAGGGCTGTGCAGACCAGTGAAACCAGCACAATTCTGAGAAATCCGGCATCGGTGGAAGGGTTATCGAAACGGATCACCGGAAAAAGGATGGAAATCACAAGGATTCCAACGATGCGGGTCAACACTTCCTTTCGGGTAGGCTTGTACCTGTGGTCATGATCAAAACTGAAATCCTTTGGTTCTCTCATGGGCGAATCTGTTCTCGGAATTTGATTAACTGGTTTGATTAAGACATTCAAATCAATCCTTCAATTGGATCAATGCTTTGAGGGAAGTTCATCAACAATACGGCAGCTCCGTTCAGTATAGCGAAACCCGGATATGCTGAAAAAGAGGAATAAATATATAACAATCGATTCACTTTATTCAGGTTATCGTCAATTTCCACTTTTTCTTCCGGCAACCATCTGTTGAAGCAGGTATCCTGTAAATCCCGGATTCTCATTCCGGGATTACAGAATATCAATGGATTATTTTTATCAGAAATGCAGCCTGTACTGGGCCATCGGGAAGAATCCGAGCTGGTAAAGGTCTTTCACTTCGTTTTCAGACTTACTGTAGGCCTGGAGCAATACATTCTTGTTGTTGGTAAAGTTCTCCACATAGAACAACCATTCATGCGAAAGCTTTTTACCGTTCATGCGGTATCCAACCTTGATGTCGGCTTTGAAAAACGGGTCGAACCGCTCACTGAACGCTTTGGTTTCATCGTATTTTGTCGTACCTGCTGCCTGTGAAGCTGCCAGATCAACCGGGGTGTAACATTTACCACCGGCATAGGACAGTTTAAAGTCGACAAAGAAAGTTGACCGCGGGTTGATGGGAAACTCTTTACCAACCAGCATATTCAGCACGTAGTTGCCGTTAAAGGCTGTATTCCGCTCCACGCCGTCGCTTCCTTCATATTTCGACTGAAACAGTGAAAGGGTTGCCAGGTAATAAATGTTACGGCTGAAGAACCGCTCCATGGTAAACTCAAGACCGTAGTTGTATCCACTTCCCCTGTTGACGAGGCTGTCTTCGGATCCCAATCCCCAGCTTGCCCCGGTGTTGAGCATGCTGAAAGAACTGCCTTGTTCTTCAACCGGTACATTGAAAAGATTCTGGTAATATGCTTCTGCTTTAAACCGGGTGTTGGAGGTGAGCAACCAGTCGTAAGCCATTACAAACTGGTGCGATCTGGTAAAGTCCAGTTCCTTGTTGGTCTCCACCAGTGAACCATCGTCCATATGGGTACCGTAGAAATAAGCCGACAAAGTCTGGGTGCGTGAGTGCAGCCCGTATCCAAAACTCAGCTTTTTATTTTCGGTCAGTTGCCAGTTGATTCCGATGCGGGGTTCAAGAGCAGCCGATCCGTTCAGGTCGAAGTACGAAAAATGCAGTCCGGGAATAACACTCAGACGGTCGTTAAAACGGTAGGTAGCCTGGGCATAAGCAGAAAAAAGATTCACCCCATTGTTAAGCGATTTGCTGAAATCAATCATGGAACGCATACCCTGATCTTCTGAATTGTACTGTTTCGAAAGGATATCAAAGCCCATCCGGTCAACACCCGCTCCCATCCTTGTGGAGAGACGGCTGTTGTATTTGGTATGCACAAATCCGGTGAGCGAGGTTTTGAATTCGGTGTATTGCTGGTCATACTTCTGATGAGGGATGTTGGCTATATCGAGTGTATCGATTTTGGTCCCGCCATCCTGGTATACGCCCGAAAGCATGATTTTATAATAGGTACGGCTGTTCGAAAACCGGGTGTAGGAAATACCTGAGGCAGCCATGGTAGAACGGTTGGTCAGATCCTGACCTTCGTCGGTGTAGAGATCCTGCTCATTGCCGTCCTTGCTGTCGAGCATGGCAATTTCACTGTCGCCGCCAAGCGCGAACACGGAAATCCGGCCCTTTTTCATCGGGAAGTTGAGTTTAAAGGAGAGGTCTTTGTATTTGGGAATTCCGGTGGTCCCGAAATCAATAAGTCCGTCCATCAGTTCCATGGTCGAATAACGGAAGTTGGCCAGGTAGGATGCTTTCTTTCCTTTGCTGAAAGGACCTTCAGCTCCAAGCTCAAAGCCGTTGAATCCAACCTGGAAGAGAAATTCGTGTTTCTCGTTGTTCCCGTTGCGCATTTTGAGGTCGAAAACTCCGCTCAGGGCATTGCCGTATTCAGCCGGGAAGGCACCGGTCATAAAATCACTGTTTGATAAAAGGTTGTTGTTCAGCATCCCCACGGGGCCGCCTGTGGTGCCATTCTCGGCAAAATGATTCGGGTTGGGAATGTCGACATCCTCGAGTTTCCATAATAATCCCGAGGGTGAATTTCCGCGGATGATGATGTCGTTCCGCTGATCGTTGGCAGCCAGAACCCCGGCATAGTTCATGGCCATACGGGCCACATCGCCGCGGCTCCCGGCATATTTCTCCGTTTCTTCCACCGAGAAGGAACGGGCGCTGACCGCCGTCATCCGGTTGATGGTCTCATCCCTCAATGAATAGGCTTTGATCTCCACTGCCTGCGTCTGGATAACATTTTCCTCCAGTTCAGCCTCGATGATGACCTCCTTGGCTGAATGAACAATCAGGTTTTCGAAGCTGGCTGTTTTGTAGCCGATGTAGCGGACGCTGATCCCCTGACGTCCGATACCCACACCCGTTAACCGGAAATTACCGTTTTCATCCGAGGTGGTTCCTATAAGCGGATCACTGTTTAACAATATGATGGTTGCCCCGGGAAGCGGGGTTTTGGATTCCTTGTCGGTAACGCGTCCCCTGATCGTCTGGGTAAGCTGTGCCATCGATGACAGCGAGATCAGTAAAATCAATAAGGTGGTAAGCAGGCGTTTCATGTCTTGTCGTTTTCTGGTTTTGTATGATGCAAAGATGCGGGGGTGTTTTGTGTTATCCATATCAAAATTGATAAAGCGTTCAAAACGGGGGATGAAGTTTGCAAACTGCCGGATGAAATGAAACCGGACTATTCGGTTGGTTTGGCGTTCTTAGGAGAGGGAGGAACTTTAGCGACCGAAGCGACTATAGCGAGGGAGTGACCGAAGCGACTTCAGCGACCGGGCGACTTCAGCGAAAAAGCGAATAATATCAGTGGAAATCCCTGCCAGCCGGTTTACCCGCCGGAGGTGGGCAGGCGGGCGTTTAATCCCTGCCATACGGCAGGCAAGCGTGTCATCCGTGTTCTAAAGGGCGAGGAAGCGACTTCGGCGATGGAGCGACCGAAGAGACTTCGGAGTGACCGAAGGACTTAAGCGGGGACTTCAGCGATATGAATACGACAGCTGGAGGGTGGGTTTTCTTCCTTGATTAAAATTTGCCAATGATCAAAACCAGAGCGACTTTAAAATACTCTGACTTTCTACCCTTTCCCCTATTTCCACCCTCAGGGCGGGAAGGGAGGGGGGGGGGGGGGGGAAAGAAGGGTTAAAAAAAGGTTTTTGGGGGGGAAAAAAGGGGGGGGGGGGGAAAAAGGGGGGGGGGGGAAAGGGGGGGTGGGGGGGTTTTGGGCAACCCCCCCGGAAAAGGCCCCGGAGGTGGGGGGGGGGAGGTGAGGGGGGCCGGGGGAGGGGGGGGGAAAAAGGCCGCCCCAGCCCGGGGGGGGGGGGCCCGGGGGCGGGGGGGGGGGGGGGAGAGGAAAAGGGGGGGGGGGGGTGGGGGGGGGGAGGAGAGGGGGGGAGGGGAGCCGGCGGGGGGGGGGGGGGGGGGGGGGGGCAAAGGGCCCCCCCGGGGGGGCGCCGGGCCCGGGGGCCGGGGGGGCCCGCCCGGGGCCGCCGGGGGGACCGGGGGGGGGCCCCCCCCCCCTTTGAACCCAAGGGGGTTTGGAAAAAAAAAAAACCCTTTCCCCTGTCATTAACTAGATTCCCAACGGATCCCCAAACCCTCCCATCGTTAAAGTTGACTCTTTTCGTTCAATTATCCTGACTACTATCCCTTCATTGCATTTCCTACAAAATAATTCCTGAACTTAGGGCCATTCAATTTCAGGTAAATGAAAAAAAACCTCTTTTTATTCATCCTAATTATTGCACTTGCATATGGCAGGGTTTCAGCCGGACAGCTGGTTATTACCGAAGGCTCCCGGCCCTACTACAACATCGTGGTGGCAGATACAGCCGATCCGAACACCCTATCAGCTGCCTCAGTATTAAAGGAATCCATCTTCCGGATGACCGGGTGCTGGTTGCAGATAGAGCACCTGCCGGCAAAAAAAATGAAATCCCTGTTTATCGGCAGCAGCTGGTTGCAGGGAAAGCCCGTTTATCAGGAGCTACAGACACTATCCGGAGAAGGTTTTTACCTGTACAGCGAAAAGGGCAACTGTTACCTTGCCGGGAAACAATCAACCGGAGACCTGTATGCTGTTTATACAATGCTCGAAAGCTGTGGATTTCTGCAGTTCAGCGCCAGAGAAGCATGGTATCCGCCGACATACAAACTCGTTCTGGAAGAGATCAGCCAGGGCTATCAGCCGGATTTCAGTTTCCGTCACGCCCATTTCCCCGACAAAGACAGTCCCGGCTTTTGCATCCCCAATAAAACCCACTCCATGAACGACTGGGGGCTCTTTGTCCATACATTTCAGAAACTCTGCCCCCCTGACCTTTATTTTGACCAGCACCCTGAATACTTTTCACAGGTGAATGGCCGTCGTATCCGCGATGGGCAGTTATGTCTGAGTAATCCCGCTGTGATTTCTTTACTTACCGAAAATCTTCGCATTGAAATTAACCAAAAACCGGAATGCGGCTACTGGTCGGTGTCGCAGAACGACTGCATCAATTATTGCGAATGCGAACATTGCCAGGCTTTGTATGATAAGTATGGCAGTGTTTCCGGGGCATACATCGAAATGGTCAACAAAATCGCCAGGCAGTTTCCCGATAAGCAGATCTCCACCCTGGCATACCAGTTTACCCGTTCTGCCCCGAAGAACATTGTGCCGGATCCCAACGTTAACATCATGTTCTGCTCCATCGAATGCAACCGCAGCCAGCCGCTGGCAAGTGATCCCCGTTCCCGCGATTTTGTCAGGGATATGCAGGACTGGGCAGCATTGACGCACAACATCTTCATGTGGGATTATGTGGTTCAGTTCAAGACCTACACCTGTCCTTTCCCGAATTTCGGGGTGCTGCAGCAGAATATTCAGTTTTTCCACCAATACGGTGTACCAATGATGTTTCAGCAGGGCTCCGGCAGCTCATGGTCCGATTTCAGCGAGTATAAACAATCGCTGATCGCACACCTGCTCTGGGATACCGGTCTTGACGAACCCGCTTACAGGCAGAAATTCTTCGATGCCTTCTATGGGGCGGCGGCTCCGGCCATGCTGGCATATTTTGGCACGGTGCAGGAAGCGATGAATGCCCGGGCTGAGGATCGAAACCTGGATATTTACGGATATCCGGTCATGTATGCCGATTGGTTCCTTAAACCTGAATTGCTGATCGGGTATAAAGCCCTGATGGATGAAGCGGAAGGACTGGTATCCCATGATCCGGAACGGCTGAAAAGAGTGAAGCGGGAGCGCTGCAGTGTGGACTTCGCCTGCCTTGATGTCGCACTGAATGTCAATGACCCCATTCTTACCTTTTATAGCCAGGGGAATGACGGCCTGGAGATGAACCCTGATATGGTCCTGTTACTGGACCGCTTCGTGGAAAACTGCAAAACCACCGGCATCCTGAGCATCGACGAAAATGGTTATACCCCGGAGCAATACCGCACCCAGACGCTGAACATTGTTTCAATGGCGCTGAAGCCCAATAAAGCCGCGTTGAAAAACATCACATCCCTTACCACTTATAGTCCGCTGTATGATGTCGGCGGAGAAAAAGCCCTCACCGACGGTTTGTTCGGCGGACAGCACTTCAGGCTGAACTGGCTGGGATACCAGGGCAACGATATGGAACTGCTGATCGACTTCGGCCACACAGAAACGTTCAGCAAACTCGAAACCAACTTCTTTCTCGACCTGGTCTCCTGGATTTTCCTGCCTTTACAGGTGAAAATTGAAGTGTCTGACGATAATCAGGCATTCAGACAGGTTTATTTACAGGACATCACCGAGCTGGCACGCAACAACGGGCAGAAACCTGTGCACTTTTCCTTTGGGTTCCCTGAAACCAACGCCCGTTACATGAAACTCACCGCCATCAGCCGCAAGACCTGTCCCGACTGGCACCGGGGCGCAGGGCAGCCGTCATGGATCTTTCTGGATGAAGTCGTTGTGGAGTAAAAAACTAACAGTTAATAGTTAACAGGTAACAGTTGAATTCCTGAACTGATTCCGTAAGGTGTTGGACGTTCGATGTTTGACGTTGGATGTTCGTAGTTAGAAGTTATGAGAGAGCGAACTTAGCGAAAGAAAGCGACTTCAGCGATGGTTCGACTTCGCTCACCACAAGTGGAGCGAACGAAGCGACCAAAGCGACAATAGCGACTTCAGCGAAAAATGCGAATAATATCTGTGAAAATCAGTTTAATCCGTGTCATCCGTGTTCTAAAGGACGAGAGAGCGACTTCTGCGAGGGAGCGACCGAAGAGACTTCAGCGAAAAGGCGAATAATATCAGTGGAAATCCGTGTCATCCGTGTCATCCGTGTTCTAAAGGACGAGAGAGCGACTTCTGCGAGGGAGCGACCGAAGAGACTTCAGCGAAAAGGCGAATAATATCAGTGGAAATCCGTGTCATCCGTGTCATCCGTGTTCTAAAGGACGAGAGAGAGTGACTTCGCTCACCACAAGTGGAGCGACCGAAGCGACTTCAGCGAAAAATGCGAATAATATCTGTGAAAATCAGTTTAATCCGTGTCATCCGTGTTCATAAGTGCCCGGGAGGTGAAAAAGCATGGCAAACGCCTAAAGGTCAATGGATATGTGAAATGTTATGTAATCTCCGTTTGTTAAAATTCCGTTAATTTCAGTCAGTATCATATCAGCGTCAGATTTAATCGGTATTTTTGTAATTCAAACAAACCACCATGAATTCAGCACCTGCTGTTTTTACTTCCTCTTTTGTAACATCATGGTCATGGTGGTGGCCTATCCTGGCCTCCTGATCCTATAACTACCCCGGCGGGAGCCTGAGCTCCCTTTCATTTGCCCCGTTAACAGAGGCAACTCGGATTAACCTCCGGTAATCATCGCTATGGATCTTCCATTCCGGATCAATTCAACATTTCACCAATCTACAACTACAAAAAACTCATTACAATGGACCGTAAAATAAACCTGACAGAACAGGAAATACCCCGTTTTTATTACAACATCGTGGCGGATATGCCCAACAAGCCACTGCCTCCGCTCCATCCCGGTACACGCCAGCCGATCACACCCGACCTGCTCGAACCGCTTTTCCCCCGCGAACTTATCCTACAGGAAGTATCTTCAGAGCAATACATCCAGATCCCTGATGAAGTCAGGAAAATATATGCCCAGTGGAGGCCAACACCCATGTTCAGGGCGGTAAACCTCGAAAAGGCACTGAACACTCCGGCCCGCATCTATTATAAATATGAAGGGGTGAGTCCTGCCGGATCGCACAAACCAAACACAGCCGTCGCCCAGGCTTTTTATAACAAGGCTGAAGGCATCAAAAAGATAACCACCGAAACCGGAGCCGGACAATGGGGCACCGCACTTTCCTATGCCTGCCAGATGTTCGGTATGGAGTGCGAGGTTTTTATGGTCAAAGTAAGCTACGACCAGAAACCGTATCGTAAAATTCTTATGAATACCTTCGGTGGTAAAGTACATGCTTCACCCTCGAACCTCACGGCTGCCGGACGAAGCATCCTGGAAGCAGATCCCTTTTCATCCGGAAGCCTGGGCATCGCCATTTCGGAAGCCATCGAAAGGGCTGCCTCCGACCCCACGGCACACTATGCACTTGGTTCCGTGCTGAATCATGTACTGCTGCATCAGACCATCATTGGCCAGGAAGCCATGGTTCAGATGGAAAAAGCAGGTTATATGCCTGATATCGTAATTGCCCCCTTTGGAGGTGGAAGTAATTTTGCCGGAATCGCCTTCCCGTTTCTGAAGCTGAACCTCACCGATAACCAGAAGATCCGTTGTATTGCCGTGGAGCCTGAATCCTGTCCGAAACTGACCAGGGGCGAATTCAGGTACGATTTCGGCGACACCATGGGACTGACCCCACTCCTGCCCATGTACACCCTTGGGCATGACTTTATGCCTTCGCCCATCCATGCCGGTGGTTTAAGGTATCATGGTGCGGGCGTTATTGTGAGCCAGTTGCTGAAAGATAACCTTATCGAAGCGGTGTCGGTGAACCAGCAACGCTGTTTTGAAGCAGGGATGCAATTCATCAGAACCGAGGGCATCATTCCCGCCCCCGAAGCCACCCACGCCATTGCAGCGGTGATCGATGAAGCCAACCGCTGCCGTGAAGAAGGTACAGCCAGAACCATATTGTTCAACCTCTGCGGACATGGCTATTTCGATATGGCTGCCTACGAGATGTTTTTGTCGGGCAAACTCAACGGCGAAAAACAGGTCAGCGACAGCAGCATAAAGGATTCCATCAAGGCACTGGATCAGTTTCAGCCCATAATGAATCAGTGACAGAGGCTTTTGCCTGCGGGTCTCCCTTCCTTCGGGGCAGATTCGCAGGCAATGGCTAAAACATCTGTTACTTTTCCGAAAGCAGCATTTCTCTGGCTTCTGCCAGTTTTTTCTGTTCATCATCAGGAAGAACCGGATATTCCACTTTAAGTTCCCTGATGCGGTTGATGATGATGTTGCTTACCGCATAGCGCATAAACCACTTACGATCGGCAGGAATCACATACCAGGGGGCGAAATCTGTCGAAGTGTGGGTAAGCATATCAGAATAAGCTTCCATGTATTCATCCCAATGTAGCCTTTCCTGAACATCGGCGGCAGAGAACTTCCAGTTTCTGGCAGGATCGTTGATCCGGTCGAGGAAACGCTTTTTCTGTTCATCCTTTGACACATTCAGGAAAAACTTAATCACCATGGTGCCATTTTCGGTCAGGTGACGCTCAAGGTCATTGATCTGGCGATATCGGTCCTTCCAGAATCCGGGGCTGACTTCTGTTACATGTCTGATTCCCGGAAGTTGCTGCCTGATGAGGTATTCCGGATGTACTTTCACCACCAGCACCTCTTCGTAATACGATCGGTTAAAAATCCCGAAACGTCCTCGTTCAGGCAGGCATTTGTAGGTGCGCCAGATATAATCGTGGTCAAGTTCATCTGGTGAAGGGCTTTTGAAACTATATACCTGGCAACCCTGAGGATTCATACCCGACATGACATTTTTGATGGTTCCATCCTTGCCTGCGGCATCCATGGCCTGAAATATCAATAAAACCGCGAAACGGTTATCGGCATACAACTTGTCCTGCTCCCCGATCAGTTCCTGAATATTCGCTTCAAGCATCCGGATAGCAGTATCCTTGTCTTTAACATCGGCAGTATATTCATGGCTGAAATCTGAAACCTGGTGTTTCTTACCCGGAACAGCCAGAATAGATTGATCTTTTAGCAGGTTTTTCATAGGAAACAATTAGGTCGGTTCTGATTAAAAACAATTAAAAGTAATGAAAAGCGATGAAGGCTCATCATTTGTGGGGATAAGAATGATGATTTCTTCAGGCTCCAAGCCTAAAAATTCAGACATTTGCTGATATGAAGAACGATTGATGAACCCTGAAACAGGAAAATCCATTTCACCATCAGATCTTCTGTATTTCGCCATTCGTCATTTTTAACCTGAGCGTTGGTGGTCGAGCGATGGTGGTCGAGCGAAGTCGAGACCAGTCGAGACCAGTCGAAGGGCGTCATTCGTCATTTGTCATTTGTCATTCGTCATTCATTTATACCCTACCCCATGCCATACTTAGTCGTAGACCTTGAAATGAGCGGCCCCGAACCGGGTTATCACGAAATCATCCAGATCGGGGCGGTTCTGCTGAACGATAACTGGGTCGAACTCGGAACATTTCTATCAAACGTTTATCCTGAAAATGAGGAAGCCTTCACGGCTTCGGCCGAGAAAGTCCATGGGCTTTCATGGGACGAATTGCAGGAAGCGCCTATGGTTTATGAAGTGCTTGAGGATTTCGAAAAATGGATCCGCAAAATGCTGAAAAGGCAGGGCGGTGATCTGAAAGACCTGGTTATCTGCGGTCAGAGCGTGATCTTTGATGTAAACTTCCTGAAATTCGCCTACAGCGGCGAAAACATCGACTGGCCATTCAGCAACAAGCTGATCGACCTGCATACGATTGCCTACTATACTTTCAGAATTCTTGAAGCCAACGGTAAATCAGTTCCGAAATCGCTCAGCCTGAAATCCATCTCTGCATATTTTGGCTTTGAAAGGGAAGGAACCACCCACAACGCACTTGAAGATTCGCAGCTGACCATGATTTGTCTACAGCGGTTTTTCCAGATGGCAGCAAAATTTAAAGTGGCTGAATAATAAATCCACGACTGATTCACCTTTCCGTGAAGCCAGGCAATATGAATCAACCGGAAACCAATATTCAGAATCCACCAGCTGGCTCATTCTCAAATGGTGTTTTTGAGAATGGAATGACACGTCTTACAATCCCAGGAATCAGCCTCAAACAAAAAATCATGAGATTGGCCCCAACATCAGGCTCGGGAATTATTGGTTGAAAATATCACATCATCCTTTCACAATTTAGGATGAATATCAATAAGATTCCGGGGTTGAGTCTATTTCATTCATTTCCGGCACAATAACAGCAATCCTGAAAATATTTCCATGTTCTGAAAACAAACAGGTACAATGGCTTTGTAATGTTTCATATCTTTGAAGGTTAACTTTCAATTTTTCATGGAACTGAATGATGCTGAAATAAGTCTGGTTGCCGGCATAATCCTGAAGGATAACGGCCATCTTTTCCCATCAACTTATCCCGATATACCTCTTAATCTGACCATGCTTAAAACCTCGCTTGTCAAAGCGGGGATTGTGGCAGAAAAGAATGAAATCCCCGACATCATGGAACGGGTCGAACTGGCACTGGCTGCCATAGTACCTTTAAAATGGAGCAATTATGGCTCAATCGCTATTTTGCTGAATCAGCAATACCCCGACGAAGATCTGCTTGAAATAAGTGTTCAGCGGGTTGCTGAACTTACGAAGGCTTTGCCTAACTTCAAAGATGATGGAATGCCGGAAGAAGATGTGATGGATTCAATCATATATACCTGGATCAGCCTTACAGATGAAGATCTTGATCTGACTGAGGACGAAGCCTGGATTTAAACCTGACGGAAATTCCGTTGGCCGGCCGATAAGCGCAATCATTAATAAACCCGCTATGGTAAAAACCTTGTTGATCGCCTTTGTTGCCTTCTGTTGCTTCTCAGCTGTGGCGCAGAAAAGCAGTTTCAGTCCCCCGGATTATAAGAAAATCGAAAAAGCCATCCTGAAAAAGGAATCAGGTACATTCTATCCTGATCTGATGGTCAGGTATAAGGTTCATGATACCACACTGAGCCCTTATGAATACCATCTTCTTTACTTCGGATATTCCTTTCAGACCGGTTATGAACCATATACCCACCAGCCTTTTGCCGATAGCCTGATGGCTATTGTACGCAAAAACCAGATCAGCCCTGATAAATATGATCTTGTAGTAAAATATGCAGAAAAAATTCTGGATAAATGCCCGTTCGACATGCGTTACCTCGATCCCCTCATCTATGTTTACAGGATGCAGGGGAAAAACGACCTGGCAGATATGCTTGAGTTTAAACTCGGCCGGATCATTGAAACCATTTTCACCACAGGCGACGGACTCACTGAGAAGACAGCGTTTCATGTAATATCCGTTTCACACGAATACGACCTGTTGAGAGCTCTTGGTTTCGGATATGCAGGAGAACAAAGCCTGACCCGTGGTCAGTGCGATTTCCTTAAAGTTGAAACCAACGATTATGGCATCAACGGAATGTATTTCAATGTTTCTGCCCTCATGAAAACGGCAGGAAAATAGTAAGGACTTTTATGGGTTTTATCGAACTTTCTACCACGAATCTTGCCTCTGAACACATTTGCTGTGCCATTTCAGACAAGAGAGAAGAATCAGGGCTGTCACAAAAAAAGGCCTGGTTGAATGAGAGATTAAGCGAAGGCCTTACATTCAGAAAACTGGATCAACGGGGAAAGGTCTTCATTGAATATCTACCGGCCGAAAAAGCCTGGGCTCCGGTTGATGCCCCGGGATATCTCTACATCAACTGCCTGTGGGTTTCGGGAAGTTTCAAAGGGAAAGGTTACGGAAAAGAGCTGATCAGTTCCTGTATTGCAGATGCCGGGGACTGTTCCGGTATTGTGGCATTGAGTTCAGCGAAAAAAAGGCCTTTTCTTTCTGATGGAAAATTTCTGAAACAAGCCGGCTTTACTATTTGCGATGAAGCCAATCCCTATTTTGAATTACTTGTTTTTAAAACCAATCCTTCCGCGCCCGATCCTCAGTTTCTGAACCAGGCCAAAAACCCAATAGTTAACTTTGGACCGGGGCTCGACCTTTTCTATACTGCCCAGTGTCCTTTTGCCCCTGACTATGCTGGCATAGCAGCCAATCTGGCAAGCGAAAAGGGACTGAATATACGGATCCACCACATCGATACACGTGAAAAAGCAGTTCAGCATACCGCTGCCTGGTCAACATACAGCCTTTTCAAAGACGGCCATTTTCACACCCACGAAATACAGACAGCAGCCAAACTGGAAGCCCTGGCCAGGAGCTGACCCTGAATCAGAATAACTCATTCAGCCCTTTTAAAATTCTGACCCATGCAGGTAGAAAACCCCCGATAATCTGCCTTCATCCCGCACTAACGGTAATTCATGAGATGTAAGGTAGAATTATTCTAAATTGTGCGATCAGTAAGAAAAATAAAGCATTTCAATATATTTGTTCTAAGTTATCCGGTGCAGTCACTTTTCCCGGGTTTTTTCATTAAGATATTCCATAATATATATTATACCTGATTCTATTGGTTCAAAATAGCATTAAAAACAGATGATGTACAAGATTCTCAGGCCACTCCTGCTTATTCTCTCTGCATTCACGGCTTGCTGTTCTTTGGCTCAGATACCGGTCACAGGCTTGTCGGCCCATTACCCGCTCGACGGCAATGCCCTGGAAATCAAGTCAGACAGCCTGAATGGCAGGTCGACGGGGCTGAGGACAGGCACTGACAGGTCAGGAAATCAAGGGAAAGCAGCTGCCTTTATTCCCAGGGGCAACGAAGGCTATGGCAGTGTAACCCTACCGGTCGATATCTCCCCTGACAAAGCCCCTGTAATAACCATTTGTTTCTGGATCAAGGCCAATGAAACCTACTTAAAAATGATGCCCTTCAGAAGTGGTGAGAAAAAGACGAGGGGCATGTTAACCGAATACATCAACGGAGCCCAGCGATGGACTGCCGGCGCAGGTAAGGACGGTCTTATCGCAGGATCTGCAGTGCTTAAAGACCAGTGGACATTTGTTGCTCTGATTTATGACTCCCCGAATGAACAGGCCCGTTTCATCGTTAACAGCGAAGTATTTGCAGGCAGAGCGCGGATGTCAAAGGGGACTTCATTCATTACCCTTGGGGCATTCAATGGCTTGATGGATGAATTTATGCTGTTCAACCGGATTCTGAGTCTTCAGGAGCTACAGCAACTTTATGGCAAAGCCATCGATGTTAATGCAGGGGATTTTGAAATTCAGGACCGGAGCGACTACAGGAAGCGACTGGAGAACGAACGGAAAAGTAAAGTCAGGACCGGAGACCAGTTTATTGTAGGCTATGGTGAACTGTTGATCCGCGACAGCATTAAAAGTCCGAATACCCTTTATGTATTCAAAGAAGGCGATACCGTTACTGCCCTTAAAGCGCTCAGAGATGAGTGGTTTGAAGTCAGAAACCAGCAAAATCAAACAGGTTACATCAGTGGACATACCTTAGAAGACAATTGCTACAAGACTGGAAACAATAAAACGATCTTCAGGTTTGTCAACTGGCTCGGACAGATTTTCCAGCTGCACAGGCTTCGAAACTGGCTTTTGGTAGCGCTGTTTACGGTGATACTCGTGCTTGTTGTCAGGGGACGGGCCGAACTGAACAACTGGTTTCAGAAGATTGGCAAAAAAGACTCACGCGAAGCCTTTGGCTCCAGGAGTGAAGGCACCCCAGTCAGACGAAAATTAAAAATCCCTGAAGGATTCTTTCCTGTAGAATGGCCAAAATGGTGGATGATCTCACCAGGTTTGATCTTCGGACTGATGCTGATTGGTGGTTCATTCTGGGATACCGGGGAAATGGAATGGTATTTCAACGAAGGGGCCACACTTATCCCACAGGGATTTACACTACCCATTCACTGGGTCCTCTGGTCGCTTACTTTATTGATATTCATACTGATGGCAGCCCTGACAATCGAAAGTATATCCATCGCCGGTATGCTTGCCGGCCTTTTGCGAATCCTGATGCTGGCCATACTCAATTTTATGGCCATTGTGGTTGCATTTTACCTTTCGGTCGGTCTGATTCTTGCCATCGTAGGGTTCATCCTGTTTTTTATTGCCATTATTGCATTGCTTGGGCGACGACGCTATTGATAAAATTTATCTTGCCGCCAGAATGATCACTCACAAAATAAATACACTGCATGCGCTCTGACATTTATCACTTTACAAAAGAATTTCCGGACAAAGAAATCAATAAGGCGTGGAAAAACGGCGAGCAGATTCAGGGGGTTGCCTATGGGCAGGAAAAATGGATCCTGATTTCCTCCACCAAAACCAGCTTTGGGATGCAGCGGTGGGCTACCAACAATGAATTCCCTGCAGATGAGATCAAAGAAGGGTGGGATGAGAAATACGATATTATCTTTTTGTCATATGTTTTTGACCGCTGGGTTGTAATTCAAGCTGAGAAGACAGGGTATACCGACCAGATTTGGCGAACGAGCAGCCGCTTTCCTGAAAAAGAAATCAGACAGGGAATTAAGGATGGTTATGCAGTTACCGCTCTCACCTATGGGGTAGATCGCTGGGCTGTAGTCCTGTCGAAAGGAACAGACCTCACAAATCAAACCTTTGCATTGTATGATGAGTTCCCGGAGAATGCCATTAACGAAGGCTGGAATAACGATCTTGACATTACTTCAATGGCCTTTGGAAACAACCAATGGTCGCTCGTGATGTCAGGAAATACCGGATTTGTCACGCAAAGCTGGGCCACACGGAACAGCTTCGAAGCTGACCTGATCAATGAAAAAGCAAAATCAGGGAACGATGTCAGTGGAATGTTCTATGCCGGTGATATGTGGATTTATGTTTTCACTACCTTCCGGGATGAGACCGATACAGAGTCGGGCGATGGTACCTCTCATGACAGTAGCAACCCCGTGGGCAATGTTACCTCGGCCGAAACTGACAAAGAGGCAGAGCAGCAATTTCAGGAAGGAAAAAAGCTAAGTGAAAAAGGTGATCATGAAAAAGCAATCGTTCTGTTCAGAAAAGCCATTCAGAAAGACCCGAAACATTATCTGGCACATAATTCACTGGGCGTTTCACTTGACTCAGAAGGAAATAAAAAGGAAGCCCTCGAATGCTTCAGAAAAGCATGGGGATTAGACCATAAAGATGCCATCATTTTAGGCAACCTTGTTAACCAAATCATTGAAAACCAGGAATATTCGAAAGAAATCGTTGAGGCAGTTGAAAAAGCTGACCAAAAAGTGATTGGGGAAATTACCAATGGAATCACACTGAATAACATAGGTTTTGCCTACGCTGAAGATCAGCAGTATGATATTGCTATTGAGTATTATAACAAAGCACTTGTTTTTGACCCTGACAACAGCACCATTAAAGAAAATCTGGAAGAGACCCTCAGGCTGCAGGCCGATAGCCATATTGGTTATTATTCCCCACCCGAAGAAACCCCGGCATCCGAATCAGGGCCGGAATCGGAACCGGCACCTGAATCGGTAGAATATCTGATGAAAGAGCTCAACAAGCTTACCGGGCTTGACGAGATAAAACGGGATGTGGACGCTTTGCTGAAATTCATCAGGGTAGAGAAAAAACGCAAAGAACGTGGCATCGCCGTTGGCAGCACCACCCTGCATACCGTGTTCATCGGTCCGCCGGGCACCGGAAAAACGACCATGGCCCGTCTTATGGGGCGCTTTTTCAAAGCCATGGGATTGCTCAAAAAAGGTCATGTGGTTGAAGTAGACCGGTCTGCCCTGGTGGGTGAATTTATCGGACAAACTGCCATCAAAACCAACAAGGTAATCGATTCGGCGCTCGATGGCATTCTTTTCATCGACGAAGCCTATAGCCTGGTTCCCTCTGATGCCAGAAACGATTTTGGTGAAGAGGCTGTGAATACTCTTGTTAAAAGAATGGAAGACCACAAACATAACCTGATTGTGATCGTAGCCGGTTATGCCGATGAGATGAGAAGGTTCATCAATTCAAACCCCGGCCTTCAGCATCGCTTTACAAGGTATTTCTACTTCAATGATTATTCACCCGGGCAACTGACAACCATTTTTGACGCTATCTGCACTGAAAAGAAGTTTGTACTGACTTATGAAGCCGAGGCAAAGGTAACCCGGTATTTCGATTTCATTTACCGGTCAAAAAACAAGCAATTCGGGAATGCCAGAACAGCCAGCAACTTGTTTGAGGAAGTTGTACGATACCAGTCAGCAAGGCTTGGCATGCTGGATGTTGATAATCTGACAGATGAAGAATTACTGACCCTGACCATAGAAGATATTACAGCTGCCGTTCAGGATGAGTTTGAGGATAAACATGTTGAAACCGTAGAGGAGATAATGGCCGAACTCGACAGAATGGTCGGTTTGTCAGAAATAAAAGAGAATGTACTTACCCTGATCAACCACATCAAAACGCAGCAGCGACTCATTGCCGAGGGTTTTGAAGCAGATGAGATATCGCTTCACAGTGTATTTTTCGGCCCTCCGGGCACCGGTAAAACAACTGTGGCAAGACTTATCGGGAGGATCTACAAGGCAATAGGCCTGTTACCCAAAGGACAGGTCATTGAGGTCAGCCGGGCTAATCTGGTAGCAGAATTCGTAGGTCAGACAGGACCCAAAACCAATGCTGTAATTGATTCTGCGCTTCATGGTATTCTTTTTATAGACGAGGCTTATTCACTTGCATCATCAAAAGGCAGCAACGATTTCGGACACGAGGCCATCGAAGAGCTATTAAAAAGAATGGAGGATGACCGGGACAAGTTTGCTGTGATCGTTGCGGGATATACCGCTGAAATGCAGACCTTTATCAGTTCAAATACCGGTCTGGAGTCACGTTTCAGCAATTATTTCTTTTTCCCTGATTTTACAGCCGTCGATCTAACCGAGATTTTCAGAAGAATGGTTATTCGCAAGCGATTTGATATTGACCCCGATGCGCTTGCATCTGTTGAAGAGTTTCTGACCAGACTATACAATGAAAGATCGGCCAGCTTTGGAAACGGACGTATGGTCAGAAATTTTTACGAAAAACTTACAAAATCGCATTCCAACAGGGTAGCCGGACTACCCAATGCTACCAGGCAGGAACTGATTACCTTCAACCAGGAGGATGTCATCAACGCCATTAAGATATTTATCACTATGATTCCGCGAACACATCAAACTGCTGACGAAAGAAGGCCGATCGGATACAGGAACTAGTGACATTACCCGGGTAATCATACGGGAAATTATTCTAAAATCAATGGAATTATAACACGGCGGCTTAATCCATATCAATATTGGGCTGTATCTTCAGCTCCATGGCACCGAGCTCTAAAGCCAGCAGGTTGCCAAATCCGGCGCGGTTGCTCATGTAGCAACCATTATCGAGATCGATAAAGGGATAAGAAGGCGATTTTATTGTAAGGTCTATAAAATCAAGACTTACAGGTACATGTCCATGAATTACCTTCCGGAAACCAATCTTGTATGATTTCACTTTAAATTCCCTCACCCATAGCATGGTCTGTGTATCTTCAAAAGGGTCAGGAATTTCAAAGTTTAGCCCTGCATGCACCAGAACATACTTATCCAGCAGGTGGTAAAGTGGCAGGTTGCGCATCCATTCGATGTAGTGTTCAGGGATATCAAGCATATTCTCTGTGCCGAAACTCTGCATGGCTTCTTCTCCGCCATGCTTAAGCCACTGGGTCTTTGATTTGTTGGCCTGTTTGAAGAAAAGGAAGCTTTTGATTTCCTTTTCTTCATCATATGAATTAACAAAGAATTCTTCATGATTGCCTTTCAGGGCGACAATATTGTACCCCTGTTCCTGAAGACCCATCACATAATCGAGCACGCCCTTTGAATCCGGACCACGATCAACGAAATCGCCCAGAAAGTACAGCATGTCTTCTTTCGAAGGCACAATCTGAGTTTCGATCAGGGAGATCAGGCTGCGTTTACAACCATGAATATCAGGGATAACCCATTGCTTCGGCATGCAGGTGTTTATTTGGCTTTACCCTGATTGGCAACTGCTTCCATCAGTTTCCTGATCTCTTCAGGATCACCGAGAAAATAATCCTTCAAAAGGTTCAACTGATCGTCGAATTCGAAAACATAAGGGATTCCGGTAGGAAGGTTCAGGCTTACAATATCTTTATCGCTTATGTTTTTCAGGTATTTGATCACAGCCCTAAGACTGTTGCCGTGGGCTGCAACCAGCACCTGGCTGTGTTTTTTCAGTGACTCACGGATTTCGCCTTCCCAGTAAGGAACCATACGTTCAACGGTATCCTTGAGCGATTCGGTCAGCGGAATGAGGGCTTCCGGCTCATTTTTATATCTTGGGTCCAGGCGCGGATTACGCTCATCATCCCCCGCAAGCGGTGCAGGGGGAACGTCATAGCTTCGCCGCCAGACCAGTACCTGTTCATCACCGTACTTTGCCGCTGTCTCAGCTTTATTCAGCCCCTGAAGATTTCCATAGTGTTTTTCGTTGAGTCTCCAGCTTTTCAGCACGGGAATCCAGAGCTGATCCATTTCTTCGAGCGCGAGATTGAGGGTTTTAATGGCCCTTTTAAGATAAGATGTATAGGCAAGATCAAAAGCGAATCCATTTTCTTTCAGTACTTTACCGGCTTCGCGGGCTTCCCCGACTCCCTTTGCCGATAAGTCAACATCGGTCCATCCGGTAAAACGGTTTTCTTTATTCCATTCACTTTCGCCATGGCGTAACAAAACAAGTTTCTTCATAAAAACAGGTATTTTGAGCTTGATTAAGTCTGTTGAATTGCACTGCAAAGATACAAAATAGATGCCTGCAAACTTTAAGGATACTGTGTTTATATGCCGATATTCAAAGTTCAACCTGAGCCATCCGGAACGGCCCGGATCGGAGAATCTGCAAAAAAGATCAGTTCCCGGCCTCTGTGCAAAGGCGTTCTTTCCTCAGGCAAACGGGTGGTTCATGGCTGAAAAAATTCTTACCTTCGCAACGCAGCCGGAATGATCGGCTCCCTGAAACAAAAGTATTTTTTATGAACCTTTACAGGCGGATTAACAACATTACCGGCTGGGTAGTATTTATCATTGCCAGCACCGTTTACCTTCTGACCTCAGAACCAACCACCAGTTTCTGGGATTGCGGCGAATACATAGCAACCGCTTTCAAACTCCAGGTCGGTCACCCACCGGGAGCACCTCTTTTTCAGATGCTGGGTCGCTTCTTTTCCCTTTTTGCCTTTGGAAATGAAGCAAATGTGGCCTTTATGATCAATGCCATGTCTGCATTCAGCAGTGGATTTACTATTCTGTTCCTTTTCTGGAGCATTTCTCATCTGACCAAAAAACTGGTTTCGACCAGCGACAGTATGCAGTTGGGGGAAATCCTTACCATTACCGGCAGTGCACTCGTTGGGGCCCTGGCTTATACTTTCAGCGATTCCTTCTGGTTTTCAGCCGTAGAAGGAGAAGTTTATGCCATGTCATCATTCTTCACCGCTTTTGTTTTCTGGGCTATGCTAAAGTGGGAAGATGTTGCCGATCAGCCCCATTCCATTCGCTGGATAGTCCTGATCGCATTTATGATCGGACTCAGCATTGGGGTTCACCTTCTCAACCTGCTTGCCATTCCTGCCATTACACTGATATTCTACTTTAAAAAATACAAGCCGTCAACCAAAGGTATCGTTCTTGCACTCATCGCTTCAGTGTTGCTTATCGGCTTGATTATGAATCTGATTGTCCCCTGGATCGTAAAACTCGCCGGTTTGTTTGAACTGTTTTTTGTCAATTCAATCGGTCTCCCATTCAACACAGGCACTTTCATTTACTTTTTACTTATTGGCTCAGGCATTGTCTGGGGATTGTATTATACCCGGAAAACAAAAAAGGTACTATGGAATACGATTGTCCTTTCTTTCACTTTTATTCTGATCGGGTACTCCAGCTTTTTCATGCTGATCATCCGATCCAATGCCAATACCCCCATCAACGAGAATCAGCCCAGCAATGCCATCAGCCTCCTTTCTTACCTCAACAGGGAGCAATACGGTGACTGGCCGATACTTCACGGTCCATGGTACAATGCACCTGTGGTTGACCGAACCGATGGCAATCCTGTATTTAAGAGAGATGACGCTACAGGCAGGTATGTCGTTGTGGATAGCAGGAAAGATATGGAACCGGTTTATGACCCGGCTTTTACTACTATTTTTCCAAGGATGTGGAGTGGAATCGAGCAGGCTCATGAAGATAACTACAAGAAATGGGGAAAAGTCAAAGGCTCCCCGGTAACAGTCACTGGTCAGGAAGGTGAGCCGGAAACCCTCATCAAACCAACCTTTAGTGAAAACCTCCGGTTTTTCTGGAATTATCAGTTGCAGTTTATGTACGTGCGTTACTTCATGTGGAATTTCGCCGGAAAACAAAACGATGTTCAGGGCTTTGGCAACGACCTTGACGGAAACTGGATCAGTGGCATCAGCTTTCTGGATGAAATGCGACTGGGTCCCCAGAAGAACATCCCCGCGAGCATGGAAAATAAAGGAAGAAACAAGTTCTACCTTCTCCCTCTGTTGCTTGGCCTGGCCGGTCTGGTCTGGCACACCAACCGCAACTACAGGGACGCGCTCATTGTTGCCATGCTTTTCATATTGACCGGACTGGCCATCGTAGTTTATCTGAACCAATATGCCTACCAGCCCAGGGAACGTGATTATGCCTATGCAGCATCTTTTTATGCCTTCGCTATCTGGATTGGAATCGGTGTTGCGGCTTTGGTTCAGTTGTTTCAGAAGTTCATGAAACATAACATCGCTGCTATAGCAGCCACCGGAATCTGCCTTGTGGCAGTCCCGGGAATCATGGCCTCTGAAGGCTGGGACGACCACGACAGATCCGACAGGTACACTGGTCGTGAAATTGCCAGAAATTACCTGGAATCGTGCGCGCCCAACGCCATTCTTTTCACCATGGGCGACAACGACACCTTCCCACTCTGGTATGCGCAGGATGTAGAGGGAATACGCACCGATGTAAGGGTAGTGAATCTGAGCCTGCTCAGCGCCGACTGGTACATTGGCCAGATGAAGCGCAAAGTCTATGATTCCGAACCGGTTCCGTTCAGCCTGACCTACAACGAATTCAAATCGGGTACGCGCGAAGTGGTCTATATTTCAAACGATCAGCGGCTGACAGGGCCGGTTGACCTGAAAGAGTTGTTCAACATCATTCACACGCAGCCTGAAGCGTTACAGGTGAACAGCTCCATTGGCAAGGTTGATTATTTCCCGACCAACCACTTTTATCTGAGTGTTGATTCAGCTATGGTTGTAAACAACGGAACAGTTCCAACCGACGATGCAAAATACATTGTTGATACCCTTACGTGGAAAATAAACAGAAGCATGGTGACCAAAAGCTCACTGATGGTTCTTGATCTGCTTGCAAACAACAACTGGCAGCGTCCCGTTTACTTTTCAACCACCGCCGGTGAAAGCGCCTATCTGGGGCTGACGGAATATTTCAGACTTGAAGGTATGGCTTACAGGCTGGTACCTGTAAAGAAACCTTCGGGCGAAAACTTCATGGGACACATAAACAGCGGAATTTTGTATGACCGGCTGATGAATACATTCAATTATGGCAATATTGAGAAACCAGGTGTTTATCTCGACGAAACCAACCGACGGATGGTCACCAACCTCAGGAATAATTTCGGAAAACTGGCAGAACAATTGCTGGCTGAAGGTAAAAACAAGGAAGCCATTGCTGTTTGTGAAAGATGTCTTGCTTTTGCCCCCGACAAAGCCATGCGGTATGATTTTTTCCTTCTGCCGGTCGCAGAGGTACTTCTTAAAGCGGGTGCCGAAAAACAGGGAATGGAATTGCTTGGAAGGCTTTATGATCTGTACACTGAAGACCTCAGCTACTATTTCAGTTTTCCGAGTGACCGAATATTCCAGTTCGACAATGAGATGCAGCAGGCTTTGGCAATCATCAACCGCCTCGGCAGTGTGGCAGGTGAACACAACAATCAGCCTTTTGCCGACAAGGCAAGGGCCGAACTGGAAAAACAGTACGAAAAATATGTGATGCTGACCGGAAAGCGGTGATGGAAGCCAGATTTTTAATTTTTAATTTCTAATTTCTAATTTCTAATGCCTAATGGCTACTGGTTACTGGTTACTGGCTACTGGCTAATGACTGCAGAATAAAAATGATGAAAGTCATGGGATGTATTGAAAGGTTGCATTGACAGGTCTTTCAGAACACCCATCAATGAGCTCTCGTATGTTTTTTACTTTGAGCCCGCCATAGGCGGGTAAACTTTGAACTTTTTACTTTTTACTTTTTACTTTCAACTTTTTACTTTTTACTTCACAATGTATCTCTCCAAATCCCCGGGCATCCTCCGCAGCCTTACCCGAAAGAACCTGACCTGGGATTTCCCCGGCCGGACGAAGGAGATATTCCTGACGTTTGATGACGGGCCCATCCCGGAAATCACCCCTCAGGTGCTTGAGATACTCAACCTGTACCAGGCCAAAGCCACTTTTTTCTGCGTGGGCGATAATGTTCAGAAACATGCCGGTGTTTACCAACAGGTTACAGAAGCTGGTCATGTCATTGGCAATCACACCTTTCATCACCTAAGTGGCTGGAAAACACCGCTTGACGAATACCTCGCCGATATCGAGATGTGCAATCAGCTTGTAAAAAGCCCTTTTTTCAGACCTCCCTACGGCCGTATCAGGTCATCGTACATCGCCCCTGTCAAGGCGAACTACCAGATCATTATGTGGTCGGTCCTGAGTGGTGACTTCGACAGGGAATCGAGTCCTGAAAAGGTTTTGAATAACGTACTGCAACACACCACCGATGGCAGCATTGTGGTTTTTCACGACAGCCTGAAGGCCGCCGACCGTCTGTTCTATGCCCTGCCGAGATTTCTGGAACACTTCTCCGGTCAGGGATTCCGTTTCAGCACCATTCAATAATTCAGCAATCGGGCCCAGCTTCTGCCGATTAAGTATTTTCCCGCTACAACATCAAAATATCTGGCTGAAAAAAAATGCCTGCCCCGGTGTGGAACAGGCATTTGATTCTATATTGATAATCCTATTGCTTTGCCGCCGCAGGCACTTCGCCGGTGAGCGACTTCAGGAAAGCTGTTATATCAGCGGCCTGTTCGGGAGTCAGTTCCTTATTCAGTTCGGCCCTGGCCATCAGGACAACCGTTTTATCAAGTTCCTTTACACTGCCATCGTGAAGATAAGGCCATGTTTCTGCAACATTCCGGAGGCTGGGGACCTTGAACATATATTTGTCAGCTTCATTTTTAGTCGCCTGCATTTTACCGGTGTCGTCCACCTTACTGCCTGTAAGTTCGAGGTGTGTGCCAAAGAGCGGGTATTTCTGAAACATATTCCCGCCCATCAAAGGACCCATATGGCAGGCATTGCAGCCTGTTCCCATGAAAGTCTCCAGCCCAGCCAGTTCCTGTCCGGTCAGGGCTTTGTTATCGCCCTGAAGGAACTTGTCGAACCTTGATGTCGTTAGCAAGGTACGTTCAAAAGCCGCGATGGCTTTACGCATACTCTCAAAATTCATGGGATCTTTGGCTTCGGGGAATGCTGCAGCGAACATTTTCTTATAATTATCATCCTTCGAAAGCCTTGCCATGACTTCCTTTTCACTGGGCATGTTCATTTCGACAGGATTCATCACTGGTCCTCCGGCCTGCTCTTCCACATCTTTCATACGGCCATCCCAAAACTGAAGAAAATGCAGTGCTGCATTCAGGGTGGTCGGAGAATTGCGCGTGCCGGGTTCTCCGTTATCACCCGGACTTGTTGGTTTGTTATCAACCCCGAATGTTGCCAGGTTATGACAGGTGTTGCAGCTCTGGGTGTTGTTCATCGAGAGTCTGTTGTCGTAATACAATGCCTTCCCTAAGGCAACTTTTTCAGGAGTAACCGGATTGTCAGGGTTCAGGGCTTCGGCCGGTAAAGGCTGAAAAATGTTTTTTGCTACCCCCATAAGGCTATCGGCTTTTTTACCGAGCGTATCGTCCTGGGTGGCTTTCTTGTTCTGGCAAGCCAGCGCTGCAATGAGCAGGGCCATGGCTGAAAATAGAATAATCTTTCTCATTGAATGTTGGGATTTGGTGTATCGAAATTAATCAACTTTATGCAGTCAGGCAAGTATCCGGTAAAAATGTTTCAGACTATGAGCGCCTTCCGGAACAGGTGAATTATCTGGCATGAGTGAATGAAAAAAGCCGGATAGCAGTTAGCCTTTAAACATCTGACAAACATAAGAAACAGGGTAAGACGCACTGTTATCAGTCTAATTCATCACCACAAAACGACGGGCTTCACGTCTGTGGCCGATGGTCATCACAAGAAGGTAAACTCCCGGGTTCAGAGAATGACGGATGATGTTCTCTGATTTATTATCAAGCTTGTAAGACCCGGTTACCTGCCCGGTAATTGACATTATTTCCGCCATCTCAGGAAGCAGTTCCGGCCGGTTGCAGACAATATGAATCAGGCTTTCTGAAGTATAAACACGCATTCCGGCCATCAGATTCTGCAGATCATCAAAGCCTGCGGTCCCCAGTTTATTGGTATTCAGATCATTCCAGGTATTAATGGCTCTCTCATTAACTGTGACAGAAATATCCGGGAACCCGGTAACTTCCTCCGACACCGTCAATATGCATTTGGAAGCACTTATATATTCAACATTTTGAATAAACATACCCCAGGGTGCATCGTTTAAAGTGAAATCACCGGCATTCAAAACAGGAGACCTGAAATAGTCGCCATATAGTTGAAGGCTGATTTTATTGTCCGTTCCCGAGAGAGTAATCCAGGGCTGAAGCAGCTCCCCGGCCATATCGGTATCCATCCAGCCAAGGCGGTTGAAAAGATAGTCTTCGAAATAATCCACTTCATCCGCATAAGTATTGTTCTGCCAGTCATAATTCGGCCAGACATACTGACCAAGAATTGGCCATCGCTGGTAATTCCGGTCTTTGGCTTCGGCTGTGAGGACAAGAATTGAATCTATAACAGCATGAATTTTATTGTCGGCAAGCACATCCTGCCTCAGAGATACCCATCTTGTTTTAGCCAGGCTCCGGAAGTAAGGATCTTCCATCATTCTTTTCCACCAGAACATGATGCTCCATTCGTAGGAATGAACATCGGTGTACAACCAACCGGTGAAATCAATTCCAGGCCACCAGTAATCCACATTACCGTAACCCAGGTTGAAGTCCCAGGCCGGGCCGGCAAAAAGTTTACCCCCATCACTGTCCTTTTCCTTATAGAAATAGGTGCTGTACCGGTACTTATCCACCTCCTTGGCTATTTCGCTGAGCAGCATAAAATCGACAAAAGAGGGGGCGTCAAAATATTTCAGGTATCCGGTTTCAGGATGTTGAAACCCGGTTGCAATCAATGCTGCTTCAGAAGTATTGACATAATCCCTGATGTAATCTTTCTGTTGTGGTACGATTTCTTCAGGTTCAGGGTAATAATACTGAAAAGTGATGTCCATTGCATTGGGATACGACGGCACCTGATGCGAAAGCCAGCCGTCAGGCCCGTATTGAAAATCAGGATCAATCTTGTCAACCTTGAGAATATAACCTCCGGTCAGATCATCCCCCGAAATTTCATCAGGCTTCAGGGTGGCTATATCCACCCGGTTCACATCCTTCTTGATTTTCTCCATGAGCACATAAACCCCTTTGTAGTCGTTGTTGACCACGACTTCACAAAAGATAGTCCGGGTGCAATAATCGCCCATTCTATGCCCCATTTCGAATGTAACCACATTCCGAAGCATCGATTTGTCCGTGTATGGAGCATAGAGCACCCAATCACTTTCTTCGGGCAGGCCCAACAGGGAAACATCGAGGTCATCTCCGGCCTCATCGCGGGTTTCAACGGCATAGGCTTTCTTGGGGAACATCTGGGTGGATTGCCCCCTCGTTTCTATCCCGATCAACCCGTCATACCCGTTAAAGGGATCGGTCAGGTTATTGAGCTCCCCCGGACCATTATCAATGATGCCCATATGACCCGAAATCTTGGGCTCATCGGGGATAGATACTCCGAATGTGTTGATTACCACAATCGGAAGATTTGATTCGAGTTCAAGAGGGCCTGGCGTTTCACCGAGTATATCGTCAATAAACCAGTCGATACCGGAAGCGGTGCCCTCAAAATCCCAGAAAATAACCATCCTGGTGAGTTCATTGTAGTCGAGCCCCGAAAAATCGTACACCAGGTCGGTCCACTGACCGGGTTCAGGTGTCAGCACAATCTCATGGGAAGAGGTATTGTTGTAATTTTCAAATTTCAGGGTGATATCTCCACCCGAGGGTGGTGCCAGCACCTTGAGGCGGTAGCGGGGATGAGAATCAAAATTGACAGGCGAAGAGAGGTCGGTAATCATATACTCATACATACCCGCATCGCTGACGACCCTGAAACAATGCGCCGACGGATTGACACTGCCGGGAGCCGGATTGTCCACTACCTCCGAGATACCGGTTGAAACAAACCAGGAAGGTGTTATTCCATCCCAGTTTGAGATGGTGTCGTAGGTCTGGCCGTATGCTGCAGAGTTGCAGATCATCAGCAGAACCGGCAAAAAATTGAATAATCCGGAGAATGTGTTCTTTTTCACTTTGTGAGAGGTAGGGTGGGTTCTTTGCCCGCATCAGGGTACAAAGTTAGTTTATTTATCCGGGGAAAGTAACCCTGAAAACAGGGTAAAAATCGGGTGAGGCTTATTGCCTGATGAATTTCAACACCTTCGGTTCAGAAGCTGTTCTGAGCCTGATCAGATACCATCCTGCCGATAACCCGCTGACATCGATCCGGGCAACCGGTCCACTCATGGTGATGCCTGCCCTGATTTCCCTTCCGGTATAGTCAGTCAACACAATGTCCTCCGGCTGAACATCGCCTGCCATAACCCTGATATAATCGCGTGAAGGGTTGGGATAGAGTCCGGCCAGTTCCGTTTTTCGAAAGAGCGTATCCACAGAAGGTCCTGAAATCAGCCATTGTTCCGGGTCGAACTTAACCGATTCAATCTCAAATTCGGGGTAAATCCTGAATTTCTGAGCATTGAATTCAAGCTGAAACACAATGGTGGTGTCTTGTCCTGAACCGGAAAACAATACCGGCACCGGCATCTCAAAGAATGAAACAGAGGCATGCGACTGCGTTTGCCTGATCTCCACTTCATAATCGCCTGTACCTACCTGGTTGCATATGATATTGTACATGGGATACCCCTGGCCGTAGTACCAGTCATTGAAAAATTCCGTCAGTTCGATCCCTGAGGCTGCTTCAAGATGTTCCTTCAGGTCGGATGTCCCGGCAAATCCATATTTCAGCCGGGGATCTTCAAGGTAATTCCGACATGCAGTAAAGAAGGCTTCATCCCCACAGATCCACCTGAGCATATGGAGCAACAGAGCTCCTTTGCTGTACGACAGCCTGCCGCTGAAGATCCTGCTGACATTGGTGGTATCGTCCACATAAACGGAACCGTCCGGCTCAGAAGTTACATAGCTGATGTTCTGTGATTTCCAGAAAGGCCAGTAATAGCCGTCGAACAGGTGCTCATACGACATCCCGGCAAGGTAGGTGGCAAAACCTTCGTTCAGCCAGATATCCTTCCAGGAGTTGAGGGTGATCATATCGCCAAACCATTGGTGGGCGAGCTCATGTGCGATGATTTCAAAATCGAACCGGCCCATGAACGACATTGTCTGGTGTTCCATACCCCCTCCCCATCCGAACTGGGCATGTCCGTATTTTTCCTTCAGGAAGGGATATGGTGTAAACATTTCACTGAACAGTTCCATCACAGGCACCGTCTGCCGGGTTCGTGGCATGAGGTCGGCTTTGTCCTCCGGGTAAACATAATTCAGAATTTCGACGGGAATCCCTCCCGGATAAGCAATATCGGAATAGACTTCGTAATTTGTAACAGCAATGGCAATCAGGTAGGGCACGATCGGATAGCGATGTTTCCAGTGGCAGGTGCGGATGCCGTCAATCACTTCATCGCTGACCAGAACACCATTGGAAGCCGTCCGGTAGAGTTCAGGCGAATGCACAATGATGTCAACAGAATCGGCTTTGTCGGTCAGATCGTTTTTCCCGGGCCACCAGTCGCGGCAACCATAGGGTTCCGAAAGTGTCCACATAGCCGGGATGCCATTGTGCTCTTCACGGCCCACCGACCCGAACCCGGCTCCTGACACGGGAATGCCCCGGTAAAAGACCTCGACCTCCTGCATAGAACCAATTTCCGGAGAACCAGGCAGTTGAAGCGACAGGCTATATTCACCCGATTGGATGAACGGTATCAGATTTCCCTGGCTTTTGACAGAGTCGACTGTCAGGTCAACAGAGAGTTCCATCTTCAAACCATCCGACAAGTCACCGGTAACTTCAAAAAGCGTGAATACCGATCCGGAAACATAATCTATGGCCGGATCAATGTGAAGGCTAAACCGGAGGTAACTGACGTCATAACCGGAAAACTGAACATTCTCATGGGTTACAGGGTTTTTAAGAGAGGTATGCTTGTGGGAACAATAAGCAGTTCCGGAGCCCGGCTCCAGCTGGCCATAACAATAATCCGCTGCCAGGCAGAGAATTAAGACAAACAATACCGGTATCTTTTTCATTCGGAAGCAGGATGAGCATCGTTCAGAAGGATAAAATTAGTTATTTTTGATGATTACCGTGATAATTTTCATTTCATCCGGCAAAATCAGGGTTTAATGGATAAATGTGGCTATGGCAATCCTGAGCCGGCATTCTTCTGCAATCGGCATCTAATAAAATACAGATCAAAACACAGAAGATCTGTTTGTTGGATTGCATTATAAAAAATAAGAAAAGTTTATTCCGGATGTAACCTTTCGGGTAAACCAACACCCTTTAATTATTCAACCGGGCTGACAAATATCCCAATATTTGAAAATTAACCACAACACAGAAACAGTGCATCAGCATTCAACCGAGAATGACCTGATCAGTGGTTGCATCCGTAAAGATTACAAAGCCCAGAAACAGCTTTTCAATCTTTACAAAGATGCCATGTACACTGTTGCCTTCAGGATGCTGAACGATAGTGAAGAAGCCAACGATGTGCTGCAGGAGGTTTTTATTCAGGTTTACAGGGATATTGACAAGTTCAGGCAGGAATCAACCCTGGGGGCCTGGATCAAAACCATTGCCGTGAGATCCAGCCTCAGGAAAATCAGGGAAAGGAGCAGAACCGGATTTAACAGTTATGCCGACTTTGCTGACAATGAACCGGTAATCTGGCCTTCATGGATCAATTCAAACGATCTGGAGAAAGCCATCCTTTCGTTGCCCGATGGCTACCGGGTTGTTTTCCTGCTGGTAGAAGTTGAAGGATTCTCGCATAAAGAGGTCGCTGAAATGCTGGAAATGCCGGTAGGAACATCAAAAATAAGGCTTTTCAGGGCAAAACAGCAATTGAGAAAATTATTGAACGGTTACAATTAAGATGACTGAATTAAACGAAGAAGGTTTGCGCAATGCCATCCATAACCTGCCTCAACACAAGGCCGGAAACTATGTATGGGAGGAGATCAGGTGGCAGCTTGAGAAGCCCCTGGTTGCCGAACTTCCTGTTCATACAGCACCAGCCGGGGCATGGAATGGGATTGCTGCCGCTGCCTCAGTTTCACGGCTTTCAACTTCAGCCAGACTTACCCTGGCAACCGGTTTTATCCTGCTGATGGCCTCCCTGTTTTTTATCCCCTTCGGAAACAATGAAAATCCTGTAAACAAAAGAAATCTTCCCCGGCAAAAAGGAGGTAATCAGGCGATCATTCAGGAACCGGTGACTGTATCTCCCGTTTCTGCAGACGCAAAGGACGCATCAACCCTTATTACAGAAGATGAAAGTAATTCCGGCAATGAAAAACCGGATAAAAGCTCCGGCTTCAGCGAAAGCCCTGACAATCTCCCCTCAACCCC
Organism: Bacteroidales bacterium; assembly: GCA_016705005.1. Classification (GTDB taxonomy): domain Bacteria; phylum Bacteroidota; class Bacteroidia; order Bacteroidales; family Lentimicrobiaceae; genus Lentimicrobium. The sequence goes on from JADIZB010000001.1 coordinate 122,706, forward strand.
GAATTCCATATTGACGGAAAACAGAACAATGATAATATCTGAAATGCTTCCGAAAAGTTCGGGAAATTTCGAAAATCCGGTTTCTGACATTACAGGCTCCATCAGGGCAAGGAATGATAACCCTTACGAATGCAGTTCTTTTTACAGGATACCCCCGTCTTTTTTCCTGAAAGCCGATTACGAACCTGAATACTTCAGCAATAAAATGCTCACACCTCCCGGGCAGAACTTCAGCCTCAGCGCAGGCTACCAGTTCAAACGCCTCCGGGTGGCCCTCGGAGCCGGTTATAACCACATCAACGGGAACACACAACTTGATTACAGTTACCGCAGGAATGAACTGATCTATTCCTACGATTATGTCGATTCGGTTTACGTTGATCCGGTTTCGCATGAAACATACTACTTTACAGTGAAAGTTGATGTTTACGATTCAATCGACCATACCTCAACCCAGAAGATTGTCGACAGGTATTCCTATCTGCAGTTTCCGCTGACCCTCAGTTACCAGGTGGCTGAGTTCCGGAAGTTCTCACTGCATCTTCAGGGTTTCAGTGTCTACCATTTCTTCAGGGAAAATTTCAGGAAATACGATGCCTTCTATGAAGCTTCTTCAAGGCTGGTTTCTTCCAGTATCGACGGGCAGCGCCTCACCTCTGATTACTGGACAGCCGGTGCCGGGCTGATGCTGGAATACAGGGTTGGTGAGCGTTTGGGCATCGATATCGCCCCACGGATTAAGTACAATTTCATGGAAGTATCGGGCAGTTCAGAGAAAAAAACCGGCAGTTTCGGGTTGAGTTTCGGACTTTACTACAAATTAATTCCGGATTGATGAAACCAAACACCATCACACTGTCCCTTTAATAGCAACACATCAAAATTACCCAACATTAAATCCCAACCACTATGAAAAGAATTCTACTCACACTTGCAGGGTTCTTCGGATTCTGCGTTTTAGCTTTTTCCCAGGCTCCCGGCGTAGCAATCAGCCCTACTTTTCTTAACAGCCGGCTTCTGCCGGGGAATGACACTACCGTCACTACCAATATCTATAACAATACAGGAGATAACCTGACTTTCAGTTTCCCTGAATTTTCAGCCATGCGGGGATCAGGCGGACCCGATGGTTACGGCTACCGCTGGATCGACAGCGATGAGGAAAACGTTCCCTATCAGTGGACTGAGATATCCTTAACCGGAACTGAAGTGACCGGGCTGTCCGACGACAACAGGGTCGGCCCCTTCAACATCGGTTTTGATTTTCCTTATTACAACCATTTCCGCAGTCAGTTCTGGATCAACTCCAACGGTGTCATTCAGTTCAGTGATCAGAACATCAATTTCGTGAATTTGCAGATTCCTACCAATAACGGAGCCCAGACAAATTTCATTGCTGCCCTGTGGCGCGACCTGAACTTCCAGAACAATGATAGCAAGGCCTACTACCAGCAATTCAGCGACAGGCTTGTGATCCAGTTTGAGAAAGCATACCGCTACGGCTTTGCCGGATGGGCAACCTTCCAGGTGGCGCTGAAAGCCGACGGAACCATTCTCCTGAGCTATAAGGAACTTTCTGACGGATTTAACCCCGATACCCATACCATTGGAATCCAGTCGTCAGAAGCGGGGGTAGGCCTCCAGGTTTCCTATAACCAGCCCTATCTTCACAGCGAGCTTACGGTTCAGATTTATGCTGCCAACGAACCGGGGAATTTTGTAGTAAACATTGATCCGGCAGCCGGGGTCGTTCCTGCCTACAGCAGTGCTACAGTTACGCTTACCTACAGCGCCGTCGGCTATGAACCGGGCAATTACCAGCAAACGGTATTGTGCACAACCAACAGTGGCGATTATGACTCATTGTCGGTTTACAATCTGATGATGGTTTCGGCGCAACCCAAATTTTACGGAACCGTTACCGATGCCGAGACCGGAACTGCCCTTGAAGGTGTTACCGTAACAGCAGGAGGATACACCACAATAACCGGCCCGCTTGGACATTACGACATGATCGTAGTCCCGGGCACCTATGACCTGCAGTTTGCCATGGCCGGATACGATACCGCTGTGAGGGCGAATCTCAGCATCACGCTCGACCAGACCATCGAGATTTCACAGGCCCTGGTACCTGACAATGACTTTATCCTCGGAGGCACCGTTTTCGCCGGCATCTACCAGCTTGATAAGGGTTATGTGAATGCTTTTAAAACTATTGAAGGACAGGTGGTTGATATTTTTGCCGACCTGATTGACACACTCGGTTATTACAATTTCCCTTCACTGATGCTGGGCGATTACCTGGTGAAAGCTGAACCATCGTTCGGATCGGTGTATGAAGGCGACTATCTGCCAACTTATTACGGAGATGTGGTTCACTGGGCCGATGCCGTAACCATCAACCTGACCCAGAATCTCTTCAACGCCGACATCAACCTCGTTGCAGCCTCGCTCAACAATTCGAACGGACCCGGAAAAATCTCAGGCTATATTTACCAGGCCGGAGAAACCAAATCAGGGAGTTCCGCCGTACCTGCAGCCGATATTCCTGTTTTCATCAAACAGGGCAACGATCACGCCATGGCCACTTCCAACAGCGACGGATACTTTGAATTTGAAAAACTGGAATACGGCACCTACACCATGTTCGCCGAACTGTTCGGAAAGAATTCCGAATTCAGGAACATCACCATCAACCAAACCAATGAGGTTTCCGAAACCAATAACCTGTTCATCTATGCCACCGACATCCTATACGGAACCGGCGACAATCTGCCTGCAGGCGTACAGTCGGTCAGCCTCCCCTATCCGAATCCATCAACCAGCCAGACCAGCCTGGTGATCAACCTGCTGCAACCCAAAAACCTGAAGCTTGAGCTGTTCAACGGCTCGGGCCAGTCGGTCAGCATCAGTAACAGGAGCCTGGGCACAGGGGTCAATGAAGTGATCGTTCCCGTTTCAAACCTGAAGAGCGGTATTTACTGGCTTCAGATCTCTGATGAAACCGGAGCCGGCATTTCACGGAAACTGATCAGAAAATAAGACTCAACAACACTCAATTTAACTAACAAAAACGGAGTAAGTTCTCATAATGACCCGTTTCAGGAAGCTGCTTCAACCGAAGCAGCTTCTTTACTTTATAAAGCGATGATAGTTATTTACCAGCGAGCGGGGCATGACTCATGCCTGGTAGGTTCGACAGTTCCGGGCCAGATGTCGTTTGCATTTGATCATATATCAGGATGATCAACAAAGCATCCTCTCTCCTTTTATTATTGCTCTTTGAGTCTGCCAGTTGACTCAAATCCCCGAAAAGGTAAAAACCGGAATTGATTTACTATGGTTTATGTGGATTCTTTCCGGTATAAATTGAAGTGCTATCAGAAAGTACTATATTTCTTATTGTGAAATCATTTCAAAAGTCAAAGTACCACCTTTGACAATTTCCTGAAAAGTAATAAATGGCTTGTTGAGTTTATTTCCATTCAAAAGCCGGGTTTTATTATATATAGCTGAAGTTGAAAAATTGCGGGCATGAACAATGAATTTTTTATTGTTTACAAGATTTATAGTGGCTTTCTTTACTTGCGGACTACCTAGAATAAATTCGCCGTTTGCCGGATTTACAGGATAAAAACCCAGGGTTGATAAAATATACCATGCACTCATCTGACCACAATCATCATTCCCAATCATCCCATCGGGCGTGTTGTTGTGAAAATCCTTAATGACTTTATGAATGTACTTTTGCCCGTATTTAGGTTCATCTGTAAAAGCATACAAATAAATGATATGATGGCTGGGCTCGTTTCCATGCGCATATTGCCCTATCAGTGCCTCCTGCCCTAAAAATTTATTGGGATTGCCGGCCTCCGTGGTGAAGAAATCATTGAGTTTTTGGGTGAACTTTTCTCTCCCCCCCAATAATTGCATCATTCCCTCTATATCGTGCTGGGCCGGAGTCCAAAAGTATTGCCAGGCATTTGCTTCTGTGTAATCTCCGGGATTATTCAGCGGTGAAGTAGCCATTAACGGGTCAAAAGGCGTTCGCCAGTTTCCCTCAGTATCTTTACCTCTTAAAAATGTAGTTTCAGAATCGAACAGATTTTTATAGTATTTGCTTCGTTTTCCGAACTCATAAACTACATTTTGGTTATCAATTTTTTTTGCCATCTCGGCAACACACCAATCATCATAGCCACTCTCGAGCGTTCTGGATACAGCTTCGTTGTCTAATTTATCAAACGGATAATATCCATAGCGATTGTATAATTCCCAATCGGAATTAATGTGCGATTTTGTGGATGTTTCTATCATTGCTTTTAAAGCTTCATTGGCATCAAACCCTCTGAATCCGTTTTGATAAGCCGATAAAATCATAGCAATGGCATGATTACCGATCATACAATAATTATCTTGCCCCCAGGCGGTCCAAATAGGCAGAAATCCTTTGGCTTTGTGATGAATAAGCAATGATTGTACAATACCGTCAATTTTTTCCGGAACAAGTAACTGTAACAGTGGAAATGCCCCACGATAAATATCCCAAACAGAAAGTGTGGAATAATACTGATTGTCCGGAGCAATTGCAATTTTATCATCAGCTCCGCGGAACTTTCCATCAACATCTGCAATGTTACCTGGTTGTAACAACAAATGATACAATGCTGTGTAAAATATTTCCTTTTGTTTTTGAGGTGCTTTAATATCTATCCTATTCAGGTAATTTTCCCAACTGGTCAGATTTAGTTTGTACACTTTCTGAAAATCCCAATGCGTTATTTCGTTTTGCATGTTAAGTTTTGCGCCCTCAACAGAAACTGTTGATATCGCAATTTTTACTTTCAGGATTTTAGTTTTATCCAGTAAAAAGTCAAGGATGTATCTTGGCGCTTTTTCGCCTCCCTTTCTTTCAAGTAATTTTGATTGAGTAAAAGGCTGATCAAACATCAGGACAAAGAAGTATTTTCGGTTTACCCAGTTTTCAGTGGAACAATAGCCGGAAATTGTGTTATTGTTTTCAATTTTTATATCACTTTCTATAACCAAACCTTTTTGGTTTTTCTCATCAGACACAAAACGCAATCCGTGCTGTAAATCGACCAAAACCTGAGCTTCCTTTGCAGGGAAAGTATATTGATGAAATGCTACTCTATCTGAACAGGTAAGCTCAACTTTTACTTCGTCTTTTTTTGTTAATGCATAGTACCCAACTTTTCCAATTTCCGAATTTTTGAAATATGCGTTTTTTAGATCTGCCTTTCGGGGATTAACAGGAAGCAAAAGTACATCGCCCATTTCGTTGATACCGGTTCCACTAAAACGGGTTTGAGAAAAACCCAATAATAAAGTGTCTTTGTATTGATAACCACTTGTGTGATCCCAGCCAAAATCCCTGTTGTCGGGTCCGGGTTGTACCATTCCAAACGGCTTTGAAGGTCCGGGAAAAGTATGGCCTGTTCCTTCTGTTCCAATAAAAACATTTACGAACTTACTGTTTTGGGCAAAGCTTATACTTGTGTAAAAGATTAGCAGGTAAAATAATTTAGCCATGTTTTGTAATTGGTTACCCAGTCAAAATGTTTCTCCAAAAATTTCGCGAAATGATTGTTTGCCGGTTTTGAAGCTCTGTATAATCAATGTCCAGCTACCATTGATCCTGGCAATGCCGCTAAAATACATACTTCACCTGGAATTAAATAAACTGCATTTGTTCCATTGAAATCCATGCATAGCCTTATAACCTCCGAAAATTACAAAATTAATACCGATAGTAGCTGTCTCCTGTTAATAACTCAAAAAGTTACACATTAAGCACTTTATGGAAAAAGTACAGCTGAAGGAATTATAAATAAAAGAAAATCAGTGGCTCTCACCTGAATTTGCCCTACCGCCATTATCAGGAGTGGGACGAGCGTAGTATGGGTTCGCTTAAGTCGCTTTATGCTGAACAAAGATAACACGATTGCTTGCCTCACCTATGTCGGGTAAACCGCAGGCAGGAATATCTTTCGCTGAAGTCGCTTCGTTCGCTCCATCGCCAGAGTCGCCCTGTCGCTGAAGTCGCTTCATTCGCTCCCCCGCTAAAGTCGCCAGTTCGCTCCTCACTATTGAACAGACCGAAGGGCTTTTAACTTCAAACATTCAATGCCGAACCCCGAACTATTAATTGTTAACTGTTATCTGTTGGTTGTTAAATTTACCATCTTTGCATTATTAAATCAGGATATGTCCCATTTACTGTCCATTCACAAAATTTTTCATGGCCTGTCCACGGCATTCCTGCTGTTACTGGTGGCCTGTGCTAACCCGGTTTCACCTACCGGCGGACCCAAAGACACTACGCCACCTTCAGTAACAAAGTCGGTTCCGGCCAACCAGAGCGTCAATTTCAACGCGGATAAAGTGATCCTCACCTTCGATGAATTCGTTACCCTGAAGGATGTTTCAACGCAGCTGGTTGTATCACCCCCAATGGCTGAACAGCCTGAATTCACCACCCGGGGGAAGAACCTGATCATGAAATTCAAGGAGGAACTCAGGACCAACACCACCTACAATTTCTTTTTTGCCAATGCCATCGTCGATTTAACTGAAAGCAATCCACTGGCAGGATACCAGTTCACCTTCTCTACAGGACCTATACTCGATTCGCTCACCATAGGAGGCAAACTACTGAACGCATTTACCAATCAGCCAGTTAAGGACGCATTTGTGATGCTTTACGATACGGTTTATGATTCCGTCCCCTATAAAACCAGGCCCTATTATCTCGCCAGGACCGGCACTTCAGGTGAGTTTAACCTGAATAACCTGCGTGATGGAAAATACCTGATGTTTGCCCTCACAGATGGCAATGCCGATTACATCTACAACCTGCCCAGCGAGGAAATCGCCTTTGCAGATACGCTGATCAGTCCAGGGGTCCCCGACATCAAACCAGTTAAACCGGATTCACTGAACAAAGACACGCTTAAACCTGAATTGTCGAAGCTTCCGGTTTACCTGCTGCGCCGATTCAAAGAAGCTGACTCCGTCCAGAAACTGGTCAGGGCCTCCCTGTCCAGGGAAAATGTAATATCCGTGGTCTTCAAATACCCCGTCCGAAATCCGGTGTTCGAAGCACTGAAACCTGCCCTCACAGGTAACTGGAACATCATTGGCCATAACAGGACACTCGACACGCTGACACTCTGGATTCCCGCTCCAGGAGCCGATAGCCTCAGGATGGTGGTTGCCGATTCAGGGTATACCCGCGATACGGTAGAACTGTCGCTTAAACCGAGAGAAACCACTTCGGGAAGAAACCGTGACAAAGACAAGGCTGCACTTCAGCCAACACTGGGGCTGAAACAGAATATCTCAGGCCGCATCAAACCCGGCCGAGTGCTTATCATCAATTTCACTGAGCCTGTGATACGGGTTGATTTCAGCAAAATCGCCCTTATCAGCGATTCAATCCCGCTGAAACCTGACATCAGCTTCGATGATTCTGTTAAAACCCGGTTGTCAATCCGGTATCCCTGGAAAGAAGGGAAATCCTATTTGCTGATAATAAACGACAGCACTTTTACAGGCGCTTTCGGACATTGCAACGACAGTACCGGCATTAAATTTTCAGCCCTCACCGAAGCAGAAACCTCATCCCTCAAGATCAATGCCGATATACCTGTACCCGGAATCGACTATATCATTCAACTGCTGGGCGACAAGGAAAAACTGATTGAACAGAGAATAATCAACAGCAAAACATCCCTTAATTTCAGTTACCTGAGTCCGGGCAAATACAGGATAAAGGTAATTTATGATGCCAACAGGAATGGCCGGTGGGACACCGGTGACTATCTTAAAAAGAGACAGCCCGAGGTTGTGGATTATCATCCGAAAGAGTTCGAACTCCGCGCCAACTGGACCTTGGAGGAGGACTGGGCAATCCCGTCACCGGAAAGGAAATAACCATACCTGAAAATCCATGTCCTGTTCATTTCTGAAGATTTCTGGCCATGGCCCGAGGATTCTGCCTCTCCTGAATTTCAACCGGATTGGAACACCTCAATATTCGACCAGTATAAAGTCCTTCCGGGACAGTCCGTTCAGGGTTGGTAAAAGTGGCAGGCCGGAGGAAAAAAATCGTCGAAAGTCCGTTAGTGGACGATTTACCTGCATCCCGATACCGATGATTTTGAATATTTTATCAGGGTTACCCGCTAAAATATAAAAAAGAAAACCCGGCAGTACCTTCGAAAAGGATTCATACCGGGCAGAATGCGGTAAAAAAAGGTAAAAAAATTGCAGTATGCGATTAGTTACATTTATCGATGCACTGAACGATTTCGGTCAGCGAGGCATTTTTAACCGAATAATGTATCTGCTTTCCTTCTCTTTTTGAGATCAGGACCCCTTTACTTTTAAGAATGTTCAGGTGATGCGAGGCAGCAGCCTGTTCTATTTTGAGGTACTCATAGATCTCGGTAACACTGAGCTTTTTCTTTTCGTTAAGCAGATCAATAATCGCTATCCGCATAGGATGGGCAATGGCGCGCAGTTTACTGGCGGCAGCCTCAAGTTTTACGATGTCTAGTACTATGTCTTTTGCCATGACGCGATAAGTTTAAATATTTTAGACAAAGGTAAACAATAAATTGTTTGATATAAAAATATGTAACGTATCTAATTCTTTTTATTCAAATAATGTAGTGAAACTGAATGTTGTGCCATCGAATATCCCCTTATCGCTTAATTTAAGGGCAGGAATTACCAGCAGCGCCATAAAAGACAGGGTCATAAACGGTGCTTCAAGTGCCGATCCCATCCCCATTACCTTCTGATTTATCTCACTATATAATTCAGCTACCCTATAGCCATCATCATCCGACATCAGTCCGGCGACAGGGAGTGGCAAGATCATACTTTGCTCCCCCTTTACAAAGGAAATTCCGCCTTTAACATCAATCAGAAGGTTAACAGCCCTGGCAATAGATTCATCATCCACACCCACAGCAATAATGTTGTGGCTATCATGGGCAACCGTTGATGCGATGGCTCCTTCACTGAAACCGAACCCACTTACGAAATCAATTGCAGGATCAGCATGACTGTATCGACTCATTACCATCATCTTCAACACATCATGTTCCGGAGCGGTGATAACCTTTCCATTCTCTGTTTTAGCTTTATACAACTTCTGTACGGTGATCAACTGGCCCTCGAGTGCCTGCTGAACTTTAATTCCTTCGGCAATGGCGGGCACTTCCAGATCGGAGGCTGATATCTTGCGGGCACAGAAAGCATTGATGGCAACCTCCTCCACACGGTCGATAAGTGTGAGACCATTCTCTGCTACTTTTACACCGTTAACATAAGTTGCCAGTACATTAAAGTCATCAGGATTATCAAGCAGGATGAAGTCAGCAAAATCGCCTGGCCGCAGCAAGCCTGAGTTCAGATTATAATGCCTGACCGGATTCAATGTACATGCCCTAATCACGTCCAGAAAGCTATAACCAGCTTTAACTGCCCTTTTTACAAGCAGATTGATGTGTCCCTTGACCAGATCATCAGGGTGTTTATCATCGGAACAAAACATGATTTTTTCCGGATACAGTGAAATCAAAGGAATCAACTCATCGAAATTCTTCGCTGCACTGCCTTCCCTGATCAGAATACTCATTCCTGCCCTGATCTTGTCGATGGCTTCATCACTGGTAAAGCATTCATGGTCGGTCGAAATACCTGCTGAAGCATAGGCGGCCGCCTGCGCTCCATCAAGTCCGGGAGCATGACCATCGACCGGTTTACCGTATTTCTTCGCTGAAGCAAGCTTCTTCATCACATCGGGATCTCCGTTCAGTACACCGGGAAAGTTCATCATCTCTGAAAGGTAGAGTATTTCGGGCCATGAGAGGATTTCATCCACATCTTCAGGTCCGATCACCGCACCTGAAGTCTCGAATGGTGTTGCCGGAACACAGGCCGGGGCTCCGAAAAAGAACCGGAATGGCACTTTCTTACCATTCTGTATCATAAAACGAATGCCTTCCTTTCCTGTAACATTGGCGATCTCGTGTGGATCAGAAACCGTGGCAGTAGTCCCGTGGACAACCGAGAGCCTCGCAAACTCCGAAGGGAGCAGCATCGAACTCTCGATGTGAACATGAGCATCAATAAGTCCCGGTAAAATATAGGGGCCTTCGGTTGTGTCAATCCTGGTTACCGAAGTGATAATCCCATCTGTAACTTCAATTCTGCCTGGAAATATATTTCCGTTGACAACATCCACAACTTTCCCTGTAATAGTCAATGTACCTGATTCTGAATTCATTGATGTCAGATTATATCAATAATTAAATGGTCATATCACATCTGCGAAAGCAAGCAATTCCCTGCAGATCTTGTCAGAAATGTTATGGACTGGTTTGTATCAGCCAAGATACTAAAATATGAAAATTAACGGGTTGCAATGATAAAATTCACTTAATTATATCCAATGCCTCTTCATTCAATGATTCAGGAACTCTGACTTTAAGGAAGCGACGTATATAAAAAAACAATTAGCTACGAATTCATTTTGGTAAAGGTTTCTGTTATACAACGCAACATACATCGTTTACATCTATGGTGTTCAGCGATTCCCTTTGAAATAATTTATTCAGGTCACAATGATATCAGGAGTTCCTGCTCAGTGCAGCCGGGAGTTGAATGAGGATGAAGCTGGTTAACCCGGGACTATTTACCCGGATCCTGAAAATTCTTGTAAACCGGAATGATATCGATATCGAGGTTGTGAAGTTCTTCTTTCGCTTTTTCGAAATTGTCGGTAAATCCGAGTAAAAAACCACCTCCACCTGAACCGCATAGCTTCAGGTAAAATAATTGTGAATCAAGTCCATATCTCCAGATCTTTTTAAAAGTCTCAGGTATCATCGGAGATAAATTATTGTAAAGAAACCCTGAAAGATCCTTCAGGCTTGAAAAGAATTTCTTTGTCTCACCCCTGATCAGGCTTCTGATGCAGGCATCATTGAGAGGGATCATCTCTTCGCGCACCCGGCTCATGAAATCATCAACTTTGCACTTGTCGAGAAAAAGGTTGACCAGTGGGCCTGTTTTACCTGGCCTGCCTGTATTTATAAGGAAAATGGCACCCTTTTCGTCGTGTTTGTTTCTTGGAATTCCAACCATGCTGATATCCTTTTTATTATGGATAAGCAGCGGGTGTTTGATGTAACAATTCAGTGGATCCATACCACTACTGGTGCCATGAAAGTAAGATTCCAGCTGTGCAAAAACAAGCTTCAATTTCAGAATTTCATCCTTCGACATCCTCCTTGATCCTGAAGCAGGCCCTTTGACATACTTTTCATATAGTGCTGCCACCAGAGCACCTGAACTGCCTATGCCATAGCCCTGGGGTATTGTGGATTCAAAATAAAGGGTATGTCTGATATCATGCTCGAAAGCATCAACATCAAAATTGCACATCAGCTCACCTTTATCTTTCAGATTCCTGATATATACCGAATATTCAAGAAGTAATTTATTGGAACTTACAGCAAAGCCGTAATCGGTGTACTTATCATTATTGATGAAGCTCAATTCGCCACTGAAGTGGGTATAGGGGATGGTTAACCCCATCGAATCGCAAAGAATACTGTATTCACCAAAAAGAAGGATTTTCGCGTAAAAAATCCCTGATCTGTTTCTCATTTCTATCTGCAGTTTAGTTTTTCGGGGCCGCTTCCCATTGTATCGTCAATTGCGGTTCCCTTGTGGCAAAATACTTTCAGTTCATCGATCAAAGGTCTGACATTTTCAGTTTCACCGGCAGGATACAACAAATGAACATTTGGTCCGGCATCCAGGGTAAAACAAATGGCTGAACCGCTTTGTTTCCTGAACTCAATTACTTTTTCTATGATAATCAAAGAGTTGGGATGCATCAACAGGTATCCCGGCCTGGATGTCATCATCATGGCATGAAGGCTGAGTGCTTCATTTTCAGTAATCAGTGAGAATGTATCCCAATCACCCTGTTTCAAGGCTACCAGCATTGCTGTAAGATTTGATTCTGCCTGTTTGTAACGTGCGTCGGCGTAAGCATGACCCTTCATGAGATTGTGGCCCACACTGCTCGATACTTTTTTCTGTCCGGGGTCTACAATAAGTATAGTGTCACGGATTTCGGAGAACACCGGATGAAGATCAAACGAAAGCGGAACAGCGTATTCATTGTCAGACCCTTCAACAGCCTTGTGTGACCCCCACACCGGGATGCCGCCATACACCGAACGGCAGGCGCTGCCTGAGCCAATTCGTGCTATAAAAGAGGCTTTTCGCAGGAAGGCTTCCATGCCGGTTTCAAGGCCAGTGATTTCCTTTTCCAATGAACAAAGGCACAATGCCAGGGCACTCATGGCTGAAGCAGATGAAGCTATACCGGCTGAATGAGGAAAATTGTTTCCACTTTCAATTTCAAGTCTTGCCTCTTTCAAAAATGGAAGATAAGATACCACCGATTTAAGAAACGATTCAATTCTTCCACCAAATGCTTCGTTTATTTCCCCTTCAAATCTGAACTCGACCTCCGGGCCTCCACCGTTCCGGATAAGTCCGGCTTTTATCCGTGTCAGGGTGTAGGCCTCTTTCAGCGTAATACTCATTGAAGCATTCGCCGGAATCTGATTCCCCGATTTACCCCAATATTTAATCAGGGCAATGTTGGAAGGGCTCTTCCAGCATGAAAAGAAGACGTTGGCATCTGCGTTCTGAGAAAATGTCATAACTGCTTGCTTTATTATGTAATCATCTCCTTTACAAAAGGTAATCTTACCAGGGTTGAATATGGCACAACAATACCATGAGATTTCATCCTGAAATAATCTGCGGTATATTCACTGCCTTGCGGTGACAATGCAAGGACAAAGTCACCTCCCCATGCTCCCAGCGACTTAACCACACCATCAAAATCGGAAAATAACCGGCTTTTTACAGTCTCCCTGCCCAGAATTTTGCCAATAATTTCTTCGTGCTCGCTCAGTAAAGAAATAAAGGCATGGGTATCTTTAACTGAAGAAAGGAGGTTAGAAATCCCGCTGATACGGCTGATGTCTCCCGACAGGTCAGTTTCAGCCAATCTTCCGAAAGCTTCAACTTCCATATCCGAATCCTGTTTGGAATCCAGATAAATAAGCTGCATCATATGGCCGAAAGGCGGATTAAAATCAACCGGGGTGATCTGTGGTTTTCCGCCCTTCAGGCTGAAAATAATCGGACCATCTGCCCTACTACAGGCAACATCATAGCCTGAACCTTTTGAGATCATCCGGTGAAGATTCATAGGATCTATACCTGCCCACTGTGCAATCAGGGAAGTGAGGGTAGAACTGCTCCCAAAGCCCCAATTCCGGTTAAATTCCAGCTGTGTGACCACCTTCAGTCCGCCGGATCCGACCAGAAAAGCTGGATTCAACTTCCCTGGCAGCCAATAAAATTCCTTTAAGTCTGTTTGCAATAATCTGATCAGTAACATAAACCATCTCAAGATCAGGCAACCTGAATTCTCCTTTAAACCAGATTCCTCTGGTATCACTGGCACTCCAGCTTAGAATATCGCCTTTGCTGCCCCTTTCAATGATAATCCCCTGCCCCACCATCAGTGGAACAGCCAGTGCTTCAGCACCCTTCAGCACCAGATATTCCCCTGTGAGAAGAATTTTACCTTTTGCATGAAACGACAGCGGATGCATCATCTTCAGATTTGTTATTTTCCGTTTCTTAATGAATGCATAAACGAAGCAACCAGGTTATGCGAGACTTTGTGGGATTTGAAATACTCCACGGCTTCCTTTTTCTCCTCCTCAGTAGCTTTGTATATATTCAGGATGTTGAGCAGATGCATTTTCATATGCCCAAGCTGAATACCCTTTGTTGTTAACGATTTTATGGCGCTGAAATTATTGGCAAGGCCCATGGTTGATGCAATCTGCATGAGTTCAGATGCCCCGGGGTTCTGCAGCAGTTGAAGTGAAACTTTCGCCATGGGGTGAAGTGAAGTTAGCCCACCTACGGTGCCAATGGCCAAAGGAATGGTCAGGCTGTAGTAAAAGCGTCCGTTTTCAATCCTGATCTCGGTCAGGCTCTTGTATTTCCCGCTGCGTGCCGCCCAGGCATGACCGCATGCTTCAAGTGCCCTGAAATCATTACCGGTTGCAAGTGCCACTGAATCAATTCCGTTAAAAATCCCCTTGTTGTGCGTTGCCGCCCTGTGAACATCAATGTTGGCTATCTGAACAGCCTTTTCAAATTTCCATGCAAAAGCATCGCCATTCATCGATCCATCTATATCGTCAAGCTCTTGCAAATCACATTCAATCCACGTTTTAACCAGACATTCCGGCGTGTAATTTGAAAGGATTGACATAATAATGTTCAGATTCCCTTCAGTAAAAAATCCACTTTCATTCACGAATTCACGAAGACCGGTGGCATATTCTTCCAGACACGAATTGATAAAATTTGCCCCCATCGAATCACGGGTGTCAAATTTTACCTTCAATTGATAATAACCGGCAAGTTCAGCAGTCATATCCACCAGTTCCATATCAAGTACACCTCCACCACGGCTTTCCATATTCGCTGTAATAATCCCTGTCCTGGAAAGCAAGAGTAACCTGAGTTGTGGAAAATGCTTTTTAAGTAATTCGAATTCGCCGTCCCAGATAAAGTGAACCTGCCCGATTTTAACCGTAGAAATCACCTCGCTGTGGAATCCGCCCCTTGAAGCCCAGTATTTGGCACTGTTTGAAGCAGCTGCAATAACCGAACTCTCTTCAATCACCATGGGTACCATATACATCTTACCGTTGATCAGAACATTCGGAGCAATGCCATAAGGAAAGTAATAATTGGTAAGTGTGTTCTCACTGAATTCATCAAATAGTTTCTGTATCGCCGGATCATCATTCCAGAAAGACTTCAATACGGATGCTGTTGCCTCCGGATTAGCGCTTCCGGAAGCAACAAGGCTGATTTTCTGATCCTTTGACAGCCTTGAAAATCCGGAAATCAGTTTATTTTCGGTCATTAGTATACAATTAGCTTAAGAACATTTTCGGAAACAGGCTCTGAAAAATAACCGACATCATAGATTGTTGCAAAGTTATGTAATTCAAAGGGTTCTGAAAATTAAAAGTCAAAATAATTGCGAATGCTGCATAAACAGCTAATTCATAATTGAATAGTATAACCCACACAGGAATATTTTGTTCAATTTATTAAACATTTTATTAAACAAAATGCTCTTTTCGGATTCACCTGCCAAAAGGTCATTAAAATATCGTAATATTGAAACTTCATTTTTGCCCACAGCAATGAAAATTTTTGTCAACGATATTGAAATAGATGTATTCACCGGCGCAAACGCAGGTGATGCAGTAATATCCTATTTCAGATCGATTCAGTCACCATTGCCCGACCCTTTACCCATGATTTTTGATCAATATGGCAACATCATTGAACAGGATGGTGAATTATCTCCTGGCAATCAGATTATCATTATAGAATCCGAAAACACTTCCGCCAATGAATAGACTTTTTTCGCTGTTATTCCTTTTGCAATTTCTGATCTCCGGAACAACCACGGCCAATATCAGCAATGACACCACCACATTGATTATCCTCTCTGTCAATGACATGCATGCCAAAATTGATAACTTTCCGAAGTTTAAAGCGCTGGTTGATGACCTTAGAAATCAATACAGCGATGTACTGGTGGTTTCTGCCGGCGATATGTTTACAGGGAATCCGGTTGTGGATCAATATCCCGACCCAGGCTCCCCGATGATTGAATTGATGAACATGACCGGATTTACTGTCGCCACCTTTGGAAATCATGAATTTGATTATGGTCAGGAGATTCTTCAGAAAAGAATCAGACAGTGCCGGTTTCCGCTTATAAGCGCAAATATTCTTTCATCTGATCCAAATGGAATAAACTTTAGTCCTTATAAAACATTCACCCTTGAAAATGGCATAAAAGTAAGTTTTATCGGTGCTATTCAGATCAATCCTGCCGGATTGCCCGATTCTCATCCCACCAAACTGACAGGTCTGAAGTTCACCGATGGGGTTGAAAAAATACAGGAATACCGTCATCTCCGCGACAGCTGCAATGTTTTGGTCTGTCTGACACATCTTGGCTTTGAAACAGATGTTGTTTTAGCTGGTTTGTTTGGGGAAGCAGACCTGATTCTTGGCGGCCATTCGCATACTATGGTCACCAACCCGTCAGAATACAATGGTGTGCTGGTGATGCAGGCCGGATCAAATCTGAAGAGTGTTTCCAAAATAACTCTGTTGCTTGCCGGAGGGAAAGTGGTTTCAAAGAAAGCGGAAATCCTTAGTGTGGTAAACTATCCAAGGACAGATTCTACTGTTTTAAAGATGGTCGACCGTTTTAATGACAACAAGGAACTCAACCGTGTTATTGGAATCGTTCGCAGTGATATTGCCGGAAATGATGAACTCGGCAGCCTCGTGACCGATGGAATGTGTTCACTCGAAGCGATTGAGATTGCTTTTCAGAATAACGGAGGGCTTAGAATCGATAAACTCGCTCAGGGAAACATTACCATTAAAGACATATATAAACTTGACCCCTTTGGGAATGAAATCGTGTTGCTAAAACTCAGCATTCAGGAGATAAAATCATTGATTCTTTGTTCATTCAACCGGGGTAAAGAGGTAGATCTTCAGGCATCCGGCATCAGTTATACTGTGATTACAGATAACGACGGAACCGGTGTGGATGTGCGGATTATGCTTCCTGATGGTAAAGAAGCAGATCCTGACAAATTATATGCTGTTGGCCTGAGCAGTTATGTGGTGAGCAGTTATGATTTCAAACATGAGGATCCGGGGCAATCCCTCTATACAACCACTGCACAGTCGCTTATAAATTTCATTACGGCGAAAAAAGAGATTGATTATTCCGGAATCAAAAGAGCTTTTATAGAAAGGGAAAAACAATAACCACAGGCCGCCTACCACTTTTCTTCCGGTTTCACGACTACCGGTGCCATTCCGGTTTTAAGGCTTTCGATCAGTTTTCTGATCTGTGTATCCAATTGCACCAGATAGTCATCCCACAGGGGTGAATACATCTTATCGGATTTATCGAACCACCGTTCCACCGGGAATCTGGACGATTGCCTCAGGGTAAGATCTGTTATGGTATAGCGGTAACGACCGGGTTTAAATTCAAGTTTAAGCAGATAATTTACAATGCCCGCATTCAGCTTGGCATCACCTTCCATATTGATCAGTTCAAAGCGGTGGAGAATCTCAATGACTGCGCTTTCGCGGTTTCTCACCCTGCACACATCTGCCGGATTTTTATATTGGGTATTGATCCACTCAATACATCTAACATATAATTCATCCGCTGTGCCGGGTTCCTGGACAACTTCCTGGTAAGTGATCAGTTGGGTATCCTTGTCGACCGGATAACCGTTGATTGTTTGCTGAGCAGATGCAGTTGAACAGATGGCTGCTGTAATAATGAGCAGAATTCCAGGCAAGGTAAATTTCATAGTATCTGGTTTTTGAATGAACAGTCAAATTCTTAACTGAACGAATTACAAATTTAGTGCATTTTTCTCAGAATGATATCCGGGAAAAAGCAAAGCCCCGGAATCCGGGGCTTTGCCAATAAAAACGTTGAAAATGGAAATTTAGTACATTCCACCCATGCCGCCCATACCCGGGTTTGGCATAGCCATTTCCTTTTCTTCTTTAATGTCAGCCAGCACACACTCGGTGGTGAGAAGCATTCCTGCGATTGACGCTGCGTTTTCGAGAGCAACGCGGGCAACTTTAGCCGGGTCAATAACACCTGCCTGGAAGAGATTTTCATAAACCTCAGTCCTTGCATTGAATCCAAAATCAGCCTTGCCTTCGCGGACTTTCTGAACGATAACGGAACCTTCGAGTCCGGCGTTGGTTACGATCTGCCTGAGAGGTTCCTCAAGGGCTCGTTTCACAATGGCAATCCCGGTATCTTCGTCTTCATTGTCACCCTTAAGGTTATCAAGCATGGAGATAGCGCGGATGTAAGCTACACCACCGCCGGGGATAATTCCTTCATCGATGGCTGCGCGGGTTGCATGCAGCGCGTCGTCAACGCGTGCTTTCTTCTCTTTCATTTCAACTTCGCTTGCAGCGCCGACATAAATTACAGCAACTCCACCAGCCAGTTTGGCCAGGCGTTCCTGCAATTTTTCACGATCGTAATCGGATGTGGTCGTTTCAATCTGAGCCTTAATCATACTGATACGGGCTACAATGTTTTCTTTGGCGCCACTGCCGCTTACAATGGTTGTATTATCCTTATCAACAGTTACTTTCTCAGCCTGTCCAAGATAAGAAAGATCTGCATCTTCGAGTTTATAACCCTTTTCCTCTGAAATAACAGTTCCACCTGTTAAAACAGCAATATCCTCCAACATTTCCTTGCGACGGTCACCGAATCCCGGGGCTTTAACGGCAACAATCTTTAAGGAACCACGGATCTTATTCACAACCAGTGTAGCAAGAGCTTCACCGTCAACATCTTCGGCAATAATCAGCAGTGGGCGCCCGGTCTGAACCGTCTTCTCCAGAATCGGAAGAAAATCCTTCATAACGGAGATTTTCTTGTCATAAATCAGGATAAACGGTTTTTCGTAAACGGCTTCCATTTTTTCGGTATCGGTAATGAAGTAAGGAGAAATATATCCCCGGTCAAACTGCATACCTTCCACTACCTTAACGGTAGTTTCCATGCCTTTTGCTTCTTCAATGGTGATTACACCTTCCTTCTTAACTTTATTCATGGCCTCGGCAATTTTCTCACCGATGAAGCTGTCGTTATTGGCCGAAATGGTTGCAACCTGAGTGATTTTTTCGCTTCCCTCTTCAACCGGAATGGAAGTTTCCTTCAGGTAATCCACAACCTTGGCAACTGCCTTTTCTATACCGCGTTTCAGATCCATCGGATTGGCTCCTGCAGTAACGTTCTTCATTCCTGTTGTAACGATGGCCTGAGCAAGAACTGTGGCAGTGGTTGTTCCGTCACCTGCAACGTCAGAGGTCTTGGAAGCTACTTCCTTCACCATCTGTGCACCCATATTCTGGATGGCATCCTTCAGTTCGATCTCTTTGGCTACTGTTACTCCGTCCTTGGTTACTACCGGTGAGCCATAGGTTTTGCTGATGATCACATTACGACCTTTTGGACCCAGGGTTACTTTAACTGCATTCGCCAGAGCATCAACACCTTTCTTTAACTCTTCGCGGGCTTCGATATTAAAAACAATTTCTTTTGCCATTTTAATTCATTTTAAATTTAACAATTCATTAATTCATCAGATGATAGCAACAATATCCGATTCACGCATAATAAGGTAATCTTTACCTTCGATGCTGATTTCGGTACCGGCATATTTCCCGTAGAGGACAAGATCACCTACCTTTACAGTGATGGGCTCATCTTTTTTTCCAGGGCCCACGGCCACAACAGTACCACGCTGGGGTTTTTCTTTTGCGGTGTCAGGAATAATGATTCCACCGGCAGTTTTTTGTTCTGCAGCCGCAGGCTCAATCAATACACGGTCAGCTAATGGTTTTACATTCACTTGTGTCATTGCTATAGTTTTTGGTTTATGATTTAATTTTAAGAGGTTAACGGGCAATTGTCATATTTTATGCCAAAAGGCTGCCATTTCAGAAAAAAACAGGGTGTATGAGAACTAAATACATTTTATATCATTGATATTCTGATGCTTAACTCATATTCCAATCCGAAAACCAAATTCTGAGGCTGTCTCTTCTGTCCGGATAAAAAAAATAATGTCAGATTGCCGTGACAATCTGACATTATTTTATAAAGAAAAATATCAATTACTTTTTCTCAGCTGGTGCAGGGGTGTTGCCCTGGGTAGCCGGAGCAGCACCCTGGGTTGCAGGTGCAGATTCCTGACCTGCAGGGGGAGCCTGAAAGTCTTGAACCGGGCCTGATTTCTCATTAATGAGCTGGCGTAATTCTGTATCTGTGGATGTTGCAACGCTGGCGTTACGGGGAATTACGAAAATAGAAAATAAACTCAGGGCCAACAGAACAATAGCCAGGGTCCAGGTTGTTTTTTCAAGAAAATCGGCCGTCTTACGGACACCCATAAACTGGTTTGAAGATGAAAAGTTAGAGGCCAGACCACCGCCCTTTGAATTCTGAACCAGTACTACAAGACCAAGCAATACGCAGGTAATAAGGATGAGTACCGAAATCAAGATATAAGCTCCCATTTGATTATGTGTTATTTACGTTAATTTCAACCGCTGTTGCGGCTTTCAAGCAATTTTGCAATTTGGGCTGCAAAGTAACTGCTTTTTTCCGGAATATTCAAACTTAATTTCTCATAAATTTTTATTGCCTTGTCGGGGTTCCCCTGAAGCTGATGTATCCGGGCAAGTGTTTCACTCACAATGTCATCATGATCAACATTGCTCAACCGTGCCTGATCAACAGGATTAAAGAAATCGCGTTTCGGCTGGCTGAGACGGGGTTCATTCAATATAAACCTGTTAATCAGTTCGGCTTTTTTCTCACTCAATGTCATAATATTTCCAGTGCCAGTCAGCAAAGAAGGGGGCTGCCCGATACTATTTTCATCCTTTGCGGGATCAGGAACATCAGATCCGGAAATTGAATAACCTGCCGCTGTAGCAAAATCATCCAATAACTCATCCGGGAAGCCCTCTTTGACAGGCCTGGCCTCTTCACTGGAGCTCCTCAATTCAGGTATCACGGGCTGTTCAAATTCAACCGGAAATTCAGTGATTGTTTCTTCCGGCATGATTTCACTTAAATCCTGATCGCCGGCTATGGTCTGAATGGCCGGAATTGTTCCGTCTGAATCTTTTGAGTCCTGAAGCTCGGCAAGTCGGCGGGCAACGATTTTCTGGAGTCTAAGCAGGTGGGCCATTTCATCCTCGGCCGAAACCAGCGGGAATTCCGGTATCTGACCGCCTGTTTCCGGGTCTGAAGCAACCGAAGTCAGCTCTGATTCGGTCATTCCATCCATAAATAGCGGTCCGGAGTCAGGCAACGACTCATCATGTTCAGCAACCAACTTTACCTCGCTGCCACCCGTTTCTATTTCAGAAAATTCAGCCAGCTCAGATTCCTGATCAGGATTAACCCCAACTTCTCCATTATCTTTAAGCTCAACTATCCCAGCTTCTGCAGCCATTGGCATAACCTGACCTATCACATCTGCCGGATGGGATTCCTGTTCAAGCAGCCTGCGCAACTGACTTCTGTCACCCGCATAGGCAGCGGCAAGTTTCAGCTGATTGTTGAATCTTATACTGTTAACCTTCTTGTAATTAAGCGCCAGCATAATCTGTACAGCCTGACAATAAGGCAATTCCCTGGCCACCTGCTCAATCAATGGCAGGCTTTCGGCTCCCAGACTTTCAGGATGTCTGATATACGACTCAAATTGTGATGGGTTCATTCCGTTTTACCAGTTAACCACCGATTTATTGAAAATGTCATCAACAAGGGCTTCGTTGATTTTACTGATCAGGTCCAATTCAACAGATGCAAGATTCTGACTGCTGCTGTAATCTTCATAGCGGCTGAAAGATGTTTCAAAATTATCCTTTGGATTGAATTTATTCACATACCTGACATTCACCGTGATTTTCAGCCTGATCAGGGCTGCCTGCTGTTGCCCGGTAATAGCAACCGGTTCGGTAGAATACCCGGTGATTTCACCTTCGAAATGAAGGTCACCATTACGCGGAACAAGAGCCAGGTTGGTCTGGGATGAGAACTTCTCGCGCAAGGCTTCGGTAAAAGACTGGCTCAGCGTAGGTTGAACAAGCTCGGCCTTGTTTGGGAACATGGCGATGGAAACCGACTTTGCTTCGGGAGGAACCGAAGCACCGGTGAATGAATATACGCCGCATCCGGTAAGTACAGTTGACAATACAAATGACAATGTAAGAAAAAAATACCGATGCTTCATGCTGCTCCCTTGCAACATGGAAAGATTAATTGATTCCATACTCCTTGATCTTCCTGTAAAGTGTACGCTCGGAAATGCCCAGTTCACGGGCAGCATTCTTCCTTTTTCCACCATGTTTTTCTATGGCCCTTCTGATGAGATCTATCTCCTTTTTCTGTATTGAAAGTGATTCATCCATTACTTCCGGGGCATAGAATGTTTCAAATTCATGGGGTTCGGTCCTTGGCTGAACTTCTACCCTTGGCAATCCTGCCAGGTTTTCATCATACTCCTTGTAAAGCTGTGTTATTACAGGCTGGTGATCGCGCTGTAATTCATGACTGACTCCACCCTGCTCCAGGATATCCACAACCAGTTTCCTGAGTTCACCAATATCGCGCTTCATGTCAAAAAGAACTTTATACAGAATCTCCCTCTCTGAGAATTCGCCGCCGGCATTTTCCTTTTGATACAGCACCGGCAGATCCCTGCTCTCATTAGGCAGGTACCGCTGCAGATTGGCTGGTGTAATCACCCGGCTTTCTTCAATAATAGAAATCTGCTCTGTGATATTTTTTAATTGCCTGATGTTTCCCTGCCACCGGTAGCTCATCAGCAACTGGCGGGCTGAATCGTCAAGTTCAAGGGGTGGCATCCTGTATTTCTCGGCAAAATCGCTTGCAAATTTTCTGAAAAGGAGGACTATATCCTCTTTTCTTTCGCGAAGCGGGGGTATGTAGATTGGCACTGTATTCAACCTGTAATAAAGATCCTGTCTGAACTTCCCTTTGTTTATGGCTTCAGGAATGTCGACATTGGTGGCAGCCACTACACGAACATCCGTCTTGATCACTTTAGAAGATCCAACCCTCATAAATTCACCGGTTTCAAGAACACGGAGCAAACGCACCTGGGTAGAAAGCGGAAGTTCCGCCACTTCATCCAGAAAAACAGTACCACCACTGACTACTTCAAAATACCCTTTCCGGGATTCATGTGCCCCGGTAAATGATCCCTTTTCATGACCGAACAACTCTGAGTCGATGGTTCCTTCAGGAATTGCGCCACAGTTAACAGCTATATAAGGGCCATGCTTACGGGCGCTCAGGTTATGAATAATCTGGGGGAAAACTTCCTTCCCAACACCGCTTTCGCCATTGATCAGCACCGTAATATCAGTTGCGGCAACCTGACGGGCTATATCAATCGCCCTATCGAGCAGAGGAGAGTGACCTATAATCCCAAACCGTTGTTTAATTGACTGGATATCCATCTTTAAAGAAAAACTGTAATTGTGTATTGTCTTGCAAAATTAACAATAAGGAGCCTGCAATTGCCACTCCGGAATGAAAAAACTGACATTTTGTCAATATTAATCATTCCTGACAGCAGAAGGTAGATCAGGCGTAAGATACGACCCAAATAAAGCTTACTGTCAATACAGCTTTTCTGTTAAAAATGAAATGATTTTCAGGATTTCCGGTTTACTGACAACAGTAAATCATACAAGCCCGTTTACCAACTTCAGCCTATGGTACAATTTTACCTATGAATATGGCTGAGTTATTATCTAATATTGTCATATCTCCGGTATCAATGCTTCCGTCTCCGGTGATATCAGAGCTAACATACCCTGTTACGAAATTATACGAATCGTTGTCAACAAGGGTCATATCCGCAGTATCCAGACTTCCATCCTGGTTCACATCACCACCAAAGATTACATACTGGCCGGATATGAGTTTAAGATTATTGCCATATGCCTGCCCGGCAGCTGTACTGAAATTATAGTATACTGATCCTTGGGCAAAGGGCACAGGGTTTGCAGTCCATGTTTCGATGCTGTTGCGATGTTTAATCACAATAAAATAATTTGCTCCCATCGAAGCAGGAAGTACCAATTTGGCTGCACCATCTGTATTCAGCCTGACAGTATAAGGTCCGGCAGCAGATGTGTAAGGCGCAAAAGCATGGTGCAATTCCACTGTGATCTGATCAGCGGCCATACCGGGAAAACGAAATCCGTCAGAATTGCGGGCTTTGTTCATTGTTTCTCCGTTAAACAACCCTTCAAGGTATAGGGTCAAATTTAAAGTAGCTGGTAAATATCCATGCGGGCCAGGTGAAGTAGGAACAACTGTGTGGCAAACCTCGCATCTTCTTAAAGTTCCCGGATATTCCTGCAACGCTATATTCTGAACATTATCATTGGGCAGCTCTGTTGGCAGTATGGCATGAGGTGAACCGTGACATGCACTGCAGAACAATCCTCCATGTCCACGAGATTCTTTAAAAAGTTTTCCCGGCTCTTCGGCAAAGTTGGCTCCATGACAATTTGATGACCCGCATGAAGGCTCCTCAAGCCACGGCTGACGCCCATTCTCAATCGATTGAGCCACTTGTGACATATTTCCATGACAATCCTGGCAAACCATTCCACCTGCGTGCATTACATCTCTGAAACACTGCGTATTAGGTCCCGGATGACATTTATAGCAATTATTGGTTTTGTCTTTGTGTTTGTCATGAATTACAAAGGAAAAGGATTTTACACCTGACTGGCCGGGCATTCCAAGTGCATTGTCCGAATGACATGTTGCACAGAGTATAGGTGTGTTGGCCGGATTAAAACCACCTTCTCTGTCATGCCCGTTCAGGATCGACTGTTCGCTTGAATGACAGCCACTGCTTACACAGCTCAGTTCATTTGAAACTGGTATAACCGGCCTGGAAGTATATAAAACTGAATTAGAGGAATTTACAAGATCTACCTGAGCAAGTTGATAGGGACTTTCCTGTACCAGATTATTATCAGTATATGGGGTAACCGGAATTCCATCAACATAGAAATGATCAGCAGCCTGTATCATGTTACCCGTGAGTCCGACCCCGGTCAACCCGATATTAGGTGCAAGAGTAACACCAAAGAGTTGCTGGGAGTAATTCCAGAAATTTGTTTTCCCGACAGAGTATGTGTTCCCGGGTATTGAATACTCAACAGAAAAACCATCAGTCACAATCTGAGGTAAAGTTGTTGAGGTCCCCTTCCTTATAACCTGCGCCCTCAGATTATTATAGGGTGGCAAAACCACCAATTTTGAGAAGTCCTTGTTTGAACAATGCATACCCAGGTCATTCCAGCTGATTATTATATACTCATCACCATCGTCTCCAGCAAAAATTATTGGAAATATCAGCAATGCCAAAATCAAAGGCCATCTTTGTTTCATATTATTCAGTTTATATGTACATATATACATACAAATATAAATAAAATTTCCCGGGATAACCGAACAATTCATCAATTAATACCAATGTCTTCCACGAAGATTGCTTATATCCCACTAAATCAAAGTATAGCGCATTACAGAGATTTATTTCTAATCATGCTTCAGATACGACTAAAAACTAATTTATGCTGATAACGAGCGTGAATCGGAGAAATTCATAGAGGATAAACATCAGAATGTAATTTGGCATTACAGATGAATAATTAATGTGCCTGCCTGAACAGCCGGAGAACAACGTTGAATATGCATCCGGTTATGTAATTGTTTTCAGATGGCGGTGCATAAAAGCTTACAGAATGTCGGATAAAAGATCGACCTACGGTATTGAGGAATATGAGCAACAAATAAATTCAGTATGCATGACAGTTCAATCTATTTGAAAACCAAGCAGTAATATAAAAACCCCCGACCTTATTCACACCGGGACTTAATGTTCGCCGACACAGGATCCGGTGGTTGTCGGGATCCCCGAATGCAGGTTAAAATTAAAGAGTGGTGAATGCTTGTTACGATCGAAGAAATTTAAACCATTTAATTACATCCGGAAATGGAGCAGGGCCAGTTGATCAGGTACAATTAGCACTATTTCAGTACCATAACGATCCTATGCAGGAACGACTGAAATGAGCTATTGATTATTGCAAACAACACACCCCAGGCTATGAAGATAAATGCCGTGGATCGGGCATTTCACATAGGTGCTACCAGCCAATCCGGACCATTCTGATGGATTTCTCATTTCAGAGGAGCCATACGATACAAGCATCAAAGAGAATTGATTCAAAGCAGCCGAAAGCAAACTGGTATCCGGGGCATAGGGAAGCTTTTCAAAACCCACCCCCGACAATGCAGAAGCAGCAACACGCATTAGAAACTCACTAACTATCCGGTTATCCAATCCTTCGAACAGTTCACCAATTTCAAATCCTGTAAAACCATCGCCAAAGATACTGGCATCCTGACCAGCCAACCTTACCAAAATTTCCTTCTCTGCATCAGACGCTGCAATAATGCCACCTGTAATGCACAATGTGTCAATAAAAACAGCAGTGAGACCATTGTTCATCACAAGATCAGGAACATTGCCGTAATGAAAAGAAATCAGGTTGGACATAGCAGGACTACAGGGTATATATTTACTTGTCATCGACCCCGAAATCCGGAATCAGCAAGGATTAAGAAGCCGGAGATATCTCTTCAGCATAGCAGGTGTTTGCAGATAACAACCGCTAACAGTAAAAATCCGGTTTTCTGTTGGCAAACAACCTGATCAAACACCAGGTCTGAGTGATTGCCGGGAGACCAAGCATCTATGCAGGTCAATCTATCGCCTCACTTTGGCTCCGGCATCCTTCTCAAGTGCCTCAGCCAATCGCTCCATAAATTTGTCTATTTCCTTATCTGTCAATGTTTTGTTATCATCCTGAAGAATAAAACTCAAGGCATAGGACTTTTTTCCTGATTCAATCTTATCGCCTTCATACACATCGAACAGGTTCACCTTTTTAAGCAATTGTTTACCAGCTTTATAAGCAATGGCCTCAAGTTCGGAATATCTGACCGACTGATCAAGTACAAGGGCAAGATCGCGCCTGACTTCAGGAAATTTAGACACTTCCCTGTAGGTAACCGAGTGATTTTTGATAGCATGAATCAGGTTATCCCAGTGGACTCCGGAGTAAAACACAGGCTGTCCGATCCCAAATTGTTTCAGCAGCTTGTCGTTCAGGCGGCCGATGCAATAAATGGCTTTGCCGTTCAACTGATATACAGCGCCTTCAGCGAAGAAAGAGGGTAAACCATCAGCAACCTGAAGCCGGCCCGGATCAAGACCTGACTTTTTCAAAGCACCGGTAACAAAGGAACGCAATTGAAAAAAGTCAGATTTACCGGCAATGCTATGCCAGCTTTCCGGGGCAGCCTGCCCTGTAACAAACAGAGCCAGGATTTTCTGCTCCTTATAGTTCTTGTCAACATTGCCTTTCACATCGGCACCACTCAGCTCGTAAACGAACCCAAATTCATAAAGTTTCAGGTTAAGCTGACGACGGTTAAGATTGTAAGCTACCGATTCCAGCCCGCTGAACAGCAAAGTCTGCCGCATCACATCCAGTTCCCTGGAAAGCGGATTCAATATCTTCACACATTTGGCAGGATCGAACCAGGTGCCGCCTTCATAATACTCAGAACTGCTGAGAGAATTGGTCAGCATTTCATTGAATCCATTGCTGCTGAGGTAATCTGCAATCAGATTCTGAATTTTCTCACGGTCGGGCCGCTGATGATAGGAGATGCTGGAATTGAGTTTTTCTCCGGCATCAATCTTATTGTAACCATAGATACGCAGTACTTCTTCTATCACATCGGCAATACCGGAAACATCCACCTTAAATGGCGGAATTTCAAGTTCAAGTCCTGTGGCAGATTCTTCCAGAATCTTTATTTCAAGTCCATTCAGAATGACTTTTATATCTTCAGGGGGGACATCCTGGCCTACAAACCGGTTCACATAAGCATATTCAAGACTTATCCTTTTGTGCTTGACCGGTACCGGATAAATATCTACCACATCAGATGAAATCAGGCCACCACAAATTTCCCTGATAAGCATGGCTGCTCTTTTCAGTGCAACCAGAGTAATTTCAGGATCTGTTCCCCGTTCAAACCGGAAAGAGGCATCGGTTTTGAGGGTATGCAGTTTCGAGGTTTTCCTGACAGAAACAGGGTTAAAAAAGGCACTCTCCAGGAAAACCGCTGTTGTAGATTCAGTGACACCGGATTTCGTTCCGCCAAAGACACCGGCAATGCACATAGGTTCCGCCTCATTGCAAATCATAAGGTCACCGGCACCCAGCTTTCGTTCCACATTATCGAGCGTGATAAAAGGGGTTCCTTCGGCCAGTTTTTTAACAATTACAGTTTTTCCGGTCACGGCAGCCGCATCAAAGGCATGCAGCGGCTGTCCATACTCGAAAAGCACATAATTGGTGATGTCGACCACATTGTTGATGGGCCTGATGCCGATGGCTTTCAGTCGGTCGGTCAGCCATGCAGGTGAAGGTCCGACTTTTATTCCTGACACTGTGACACCGGAATAGCGGGGGCAGGCTTCGGCATCTTCCACCACAACTTTTACCGGTAATTCATTGTTATCCGGTTTAAAGCCATCAACATCAGGCTTTTTCACCTTTGCAGATTTATTTTCAAGCCTTCGGGCTGTAATGGCTGCCGCCAGATCACGAGCAACACCGAGGTGAGAAGCGGCATCGGCATGATTTGGGGTTAATCCGATTTCAAAAACCACATCATTGGAAATGCCAAAATAATCCGCTGCAGGTATTCCCACCTCTACATCATCCGGTAGTACCATAATACCGGCATGGGAATCACCCAGCCCTAATTCATCCTCGGCGCAGATCATCCCTTCTGACAATTCACCCCGGATTTTTGACTTCTTAATTTCGAACGACTCATCTCCTTTATAAATCAGCGTTCCGATGGTAGCCACCACCACTTTCTGACCAGCAGCCACATTGGGTGCACCACAAACTATGTTCAGCAGTTCCTCACCTCCGACATCAACGGTGGTAACACTGAGTTTATCGGCATTGGGGTGGCGTCCGCAGGTTTTCACTTCACCGGTAACTACTCCTTTCAGGCCGCCCTTCAGGGATTCAAAAGTTTCAACGGCTTCCACTTCAAGGCCAATATCGGTAAGCAGATGTGAAATCTCTTCCACACTAAGGTTTGTATCAATGTAATCGCGGAGCCAATTGTATGAAATCTTCATTGGGTTGATTTTAAGGCTGGGCAACCTGTAAAGGACTAAATGCAGAAGATGAAACTGTTGTCCCCACAAACCGAATGTATGGGGCACCAGCCTGAAGATAGAAGAGGAAGAA
This sequence comes from Bacteroidales bacterium, assembly GCA_016705005.1. Taxonomy (GTDB): domain Bacteria; phylum Bacteroidota; class Bacteroidia; order Bacteroidales; family Lentimicrobiaceae; genus Lentimicrobium. Next base: position 151,944 of record JADIZB010000001.1, read on the forward strand.
AAGAGCTACTATTTACAGCCAGCCAATATGTTAGCATGATGCCAAGATGTTAACACCTATTTCATGAACCGTTTTGTCATATTCGTGTTATTAAATAATTATTCTGTTTACCAGCCTCGAATACACGGTTGCAGTAATTTTTCAGGCAGAAGAAAATTGGTTAAAAAACCAGGGATTCCCGGCTGGTAATACAAAAATAAAATATCAGTTTAATGGGGCTAAATTGTTGAGATCAAAATTTCCTTTTCTAAAATATAAAAAGTTTAATCTCTTGATCCCTGTCAACATTTTTATTTCAGAAGGATCAAAAGAAGATAAAGTTAAATTTTTTGAGAGGTTTTTTTATCCCCTTCAAGCTTACTACAATGATAAAAAAACTCTATTTAGCCTGTTTAATCTGCATTGTCATTTTCTTTCTCCTTGCAAAAAGGATTCTTCAACAATGCAGGTAATCAACCATCAGTATTGGAGATTAACAAAATTCTGGATGAAGCAACAAAGTTCTTTGAATTCGCCGCCCAGACAAATGGAGATCCGGGAGAGGCGATTTATCTGACAAAAGACTGGGTTCTGACCCAGGAAACAGTCGAGGATGCATTTGTTGACGACAGCACTTATCTGAGAATTCAGATGAAATCAGGTTTGAGGACTGTTTTTTATTACATTGATACATATCCTGATGGAAAGGCAAAATTCCGCGGGAGTAGCAAAGGTGGATCCGGAAATCTGGTAAAAACAGTCAAGAAAAGCGGATGTTCTAACAAAATCGAGAACAAAAAAGTATTGATCTATGTTCCTGCCTGGAATGATTTTTATGAAGATGGCGAAATAGAAAAAATTGTAAAGATTTTTACCGATGGAGGAGAAGATTACGAGGTGACATTGTTGAGAGGCAGCGAATGTACGGTTGATGTAATAGAGACATTTGGAGATTATGGCTTCGTTATTATTGATACACATGGCCTCCCCGATGGATTCAAGATAGGGACGAATATTTATAGTGATAAAAATGTTAAGACTGAAAAAGAAATGAAAGATCTGGTCATAGCTCAGGCCGGACAGCAGGTTTGGGACATGATTCTGAGTGAAGATCTTTGCTATATGAAGGGACATTATATTAAAGCAGAACAGCCTGGTTGGTATGAGAAGCCCAGCACTTCCTTCCCCAAAGAGCTGTTTGTAACTTCTAAATATATCAATTCATTACCCGAATGGAAGGAGACCATGATTTTTGGCAATATGTGCTATTCGGGTGTTAGTCATGAGAGTGCCGAGAATAACAATTATTATTCCCCCTTTATTGGCAAAGCATTCATTAACAGGAAATTAATAAGCTATTTTGGATATGCGTTCGATAACAAAGGATCAGCACCTGTGAATGATCCTTTTTCTAAAATGATGGAAGATTCATTGTCGAGGGCTTTTATAGTTGATGGTGATAGCACCGGTAATGCCAATTTACGTTCCAATAATACTGAGCATTATGATTTTTTGCGTACGCAGAACCCGAAATTGTGGTTTAAACAATTCAATGATAAAACTTACTGTTTCAGGACCTGCGGAGATGATTTTACTGATGCGCGCGACGGGAAAGTTTACAAGACGACTTGTATAGGTAATCAGACATGGATGGCCGAAAACCTGAATTTCAATGCTTCCGGCAGCCTTTTCTACGACAATGAAGCAGCAAATGGCGCCATTTATGGACGTTTATACAGTTGGGATGTGATAATGAATGGTGAAGCATCAAGCGATAAAGTTCCGAGTGGTGTAAAGGGTATATGTCCGGAGGGATGGCATTTGCCAAGCAATGCTGAATGGAAGATATTAATTAACAATTTAGGAGGCGAATTAAACGCCGGTGGCGCAATCAGAGATACAGTAGGTTGGAATCCTCCAAACATTGGAGCGACCAACAGTTCTGGTTTTAATGCAAAGCCCGGTGGTATTGAAAACGGTGAAGGATTTTTTAGTGATATTGGGGAGAATGTTTACTGGTGGACTTCAACAGCCGATGTTATTCTTCCGGGGGGGCGTAGTTATTATGTTGTAAACGGCAATCAATTTCTTTATGTTATGTTTTATTCTACTTTTCCAAACTTCCATCTTTCATGCCGGTGTGTGAAGGATTAGAAATAGCGGAACAGGAGTTGGCGGAATCAGGATTGAAATCCAAGGGTGTCGGGGCTCAGGGGCTCAGGGGGAAAGGAGAAAAGGGAGGAAGGGGAAGAACCTGAACCGAGCGGAGCGAAGATTACCGAAGGCCAATCAGCTAATCGGCTAATTTGCTAATCAACTAATCAGCTTATCTTCCCCCAATCAAACTCACTCCGCTGTAAATGCAAGATCATGGGCTGGTTTTCGGGTTTTTCGAGCCGGGGATCATCGGTGAGGGTGCGGTGGGCGAATTCCCGGGCAATCTTAAGCAATTTCTCATCCTTCACCAGGCTGGCCAGTTTCAGTCCTACCAGGCCGCTTTGCTGCGTCCCCTGAAGGTCGCCGGGGCCACGCAGATGCAGGTCAACCTCGGCAATTTCAAAACCATCGGTGGTGCGAACCATGGTCTCCAGGCGTTTGCGGCCATCGGCGGTCAGCTTGTAGCTGCTCATCAGGATGCAGTGCGACTGATCGGCACCCCGGCCCACCCTGCCGCGTAACTGGTGAAGCTGTGAAAGGCCGAATCGCTCTGCATTCTCTATAACCATAACAGAGGCATTCGGAACATCCACACCCACTTCGATCACAGTGGTGGCCACCATGATTTGCGTGAGTTTTCCAGAAAACGCCTCATTTCACTCTCTTTCTCAGCAGCTTTCAACTGCCCGTGCACAATGCTGATCTGGTACTCAGGCAACGGAAAATAGCGCGAAACGGTATCGAAACCATCCATCAGCGGTTGCAGTTCCAGTTTATCAGATTCGTTGATGATCGGATAAACCACATAAATCTGACGGCCCAGGGCAATCTGGTCTTTCATAAACCGGAAAACCTTCAACCGGTCCTTTTCATAGAAATGATATGTCTTAACCGGCTTTCGTCCGGGAGGAAGTTCATCAATCACCGATACATCCAGGTCTCCGTAGAGGGTCATTGCAAGTGTGCGGGGGATGGGTGTAGCTGTCATTACAAGTATATGCGGCGGGATTTCGCTTTTCTCCCACAGGCGGGCACGCTGGGCCACACCAAAGCGATGCTGTTCGTCGATCACAACCAATCCAAGGTTGCTGAACTGCACCTGATTTTCGATCAGTGCATGTGTTCCGATCAGAATCTGCAGGCTGCCATCCTGAAGTTTCCTGTGCAAATCAACCCTGGCTGCTTTCCTGGTGGAGCCGGTAAGCAGGGCAACCTCCACCGGCAAACCGTAAAGCATCTTTGAGATGGTTTTAAAGTGCTGCGATGCCAATATTTCGGTAGGAGCCATCAGACATGCCTGGCAACCATTATCGAGCGCTATGAGCATCGACATGAGGGCCACTAAGGTCTTACCACTGCCCACATCTCCCTGCAAAAGCCGGTTCATCTGTTTTCCGCTTCCCAGATCAGCCCTGATTTCCTTCATCACTTTCTTTTGGGCATTTGTCAGGGTAAATGGCAGGTTCTGATGGTAGAATGCATTGAAGTGCGATCCGATCTGTCCGAATACTCTTCCATGCACCTTCTCCATCCTTACATACTTAAGCCGGAGCAACTGCAGCTGGATAAAAAACAGTTCGTCAAACTTCAGACGTTCCTGAGCCAGGGCCAATGCGCGGGGATCGGCAGGAAAATGAATATTAACCAGAGCCTCACCTCTTCCTGGCAGTTTTATAGCATTGAGCAGTGACTGGCTGATTGTTTCAGGGATTGAAAACTGCACCTGCCCTATCAGGTTTCGCATGATCCTCACAAAATTCCGTGGGGTAAAACCGCGGCTCCGCAGTTTTTCAGTTGTTGAATAGTAAGGTTGCAGTGGTTCGTTAAGAACCGGACCTTCCTCGTCGGCCGGCTCAATATCGGGGTGGGTAAAGTTGAACCGGCCGTTGAAGAGGCTTGGTTTCCCGAAAACGATATACTCTTTGCCTATGATAATTTTGTCCTTAATCCATTTGCTTCCCTGAAACCAGATCAGTTCGGTTTCTCCGGTCATGTCCCTGAAAGTCATCACCAGTCGGGAAATGCGTCCGGTCCCGATGGTCTGCATTCCGGTAACTTTTCCCTTCAATTGTATCCATGCCGATTCCGAGTCTATTTCCTTTATGGTATAGAATTTACTACGATCAACATACCTGAACGGGTAATAAAGGAGCAAATCACCGAAAGTATGAATGTCCAGTTCTTTTCTTAACATATCGGCCCTCAAGGGGCCAACGCCCTTCAGGTATTCAACCGGTGTATCGAGAATGTGGGGCACGAATGCAGAATATAAAGTCTAAAGCAAAGATACTATTTAGGGGAATAGGCCGGAAACAAAACCGCCCGACTGTTCAGGCCGGGCGGTAGATATTGTCTTTTTACTTCTAGAATTCCCAGAGGTTGTGTTCAAATGTAAAGAGATCGTTCTTAACACGTTCGGCTTCCATCAGGGCATCAATTCCGGTTGCATAGTCAGAAATACGTCTGTCATATACGTTGTCCTCTTTATAGACATAGCTGGTAAACATTCTTTTCCAGAAGATATCGTCATAGGTTTTGCGTGCAGCGCTGTTGTTTCTGTTAAAAACTTCAGCTTTGGCAAAAACCGGACGGGCTTCAGGGAAATAAATCCAGAAGAGGGGATCATATGCCCTGAAAAGTCCCTTTTCATCAAAGTTATCACGAACAGGGCAAATACCTAGAATGCGGACTTCCATAACAGATCTTTGTTTGTCGAAGAACCAATCTTCCTTTACTCTGAAACGTTTGACATCCGAAGGGTTGAATTTCACAGAGATCACTGTATCGTACCAGTCGTAAGGAGGGTAAGGTCGCTGCATAGGAACAGAGTCAACCCTTTCAAGTCTGTTCATAATTTCCTGGTAGGTAAGCGGAACCAGGAACTCATCGGTAGTTGAAGAAGCGTCGTAAGCTGTGATGGTACCTTCCTTAAGGGCATCCATCATCACCTGCATCAGGCTACGAAGGTCGTTGTGCGGCATTTCAGGGTAGTAAAATGCCTGATTCATCTTTTCGCGGAGATCAATCACACGCCAGATACGCTTGCTCCAGACCACATCGGCCTCGCGTACCCATGGATAGCTGATCGGCTTCTTCTCTATGGTTACTTTCTTATCGTAAATACCATCGCGGGGTGGGCTATCAAGCACCTGGGATAACCCTGTTTTTGCAAAACCGGCCATCAACAGAACAATGGCAAGAAAACCAAATACTTTTTTCATCCGTTACTGATTTGTTTACAGCATTCACAATAATGTATGCTGAGATTTCATTTCAAATATTCCGGCGATCCGGAAAGATTCAATCTGGTAATTTATCCATACCGGTTATACTTGATCAATATAGCCGGTATGGAGTTTTTAAAACGTATTCCGAAGAACAATTATTGTACAATGATGCTGATGGTTCCGAGTTTACGGTTACCGTCAGGACCTTTGGCCATGATGTTTTCGAGCCAGATACGCTGGCCGCGTTTACTGTTCGAGATAAAGGTCTGCATTTCATCGGTCAGCCTGTTACCTGTTCCCGGACGCTCATAGGTATCACCACCGCGAACGCCGACAAAGGTGAATGAAACGATCTCGAATGTAAGGTCGAAATCAAAATCCTCCGGCATTTTCGGGATTATCGCCCTGGAAGCCAACAGCATGTTTTTCTGAACCGGACCTCCGTCGGTATTGGCAATGTATGCTTTCGGATCCGGAACCCTTTTTATACGGAATTCTGCAGTACCCATATTTCTGGAAGTTTTACCGTCATTGTGTTTAACAGTGATGGTAGCTTTCTGTCCGAGGGGAACCCTGACAACCCAGTTTTTGCCATCGGAAGCACGTCTTATGGTTCCTGTGGTGATATCAGCCGAAATCTGTGATTCTGGAATACCGGAAGCTGCAATAGAAACCGGATTATCAACATTGGCATAGAAAACATTCATTTTCGTCGGCGCCACGGTTAATGATGGGGTCATAACGAAATATTCACTTTCAAAGGGGTATTCCTTCAGATTGCCTTCAGGATCCTTTACTTTGATGGTACCGCTATATTTTTGCAGACCAGTAGAGCCTGCAGGAACAGAATATTTAGCAACTCCATCTTCAGTTGGAAGTGTTCTACCACCAATAATTACCATAGGATCCTGCTTTGAATCTACTGCGGCAACCATAATATCGGCCTCATAGGTATCACCTTTGAAAACCAGTTTTGAGTTCGGGATAACCTTGGCATTCAGAACATCGAACTTATAGTCCTTCGATGTAACTGAATTCAGAAGTTTTGTAACAACATCACCTTCGATGGTACGCACGTCGGCAATCAGTTTATTCAGAAAAGTAACATTCGCCGCGAGGATGATGTGATAAAAATTATGCATTTCCCAATTTTGCTTTGCACCACTGGCATCGCGGAAAGGGCCTTCAGTGTCGAGACCAAGTTTTATTGTAGCACGGTCTTTCTCATCAAGAAGGTTAACAATATCCTTTTTGAACTGAATAATGTTATCTTTTAATTCACGTGATTTACCTTTAGAACCATCCTGCGAATTACCAATAAAATAATTGGTACTTACATCATACTTGTCTTTAGCTTCAATATCACGCAATGGGGTAGTTTTGGCTACTTCCAGGGGAATGCCTTCCGATTTTGAAATAACTTCATATTTCACCTGATCAATAAATGCAATCAACTCATCGGCATGCTTTTTGGCTTCCTGGGCCTTTGCCCAGAAAGGGCCCACTTTTGCTTGATTTAACAGGTGCTGCTGTTCAAAACGCGCATAGGTTTCGTCATTCTTTGATTTGAGGTTATCGTTGGTGCCCTCAATGCTTTTGTTAACAATCACAAAAGCCTCAATGATTTCAACAGAAACATTCAAAGCCAGCAGCGCAGTCAACACCAGGTACATCATCGCGATCATTTTTTGACGCGGTGTCTCCTTGTATCCAGCCATAATCTATATTTAAATAAGTATTGTTAGAAAATCCGTTAATAAACCTGCTTATTTCAAATTCACGTTCATGGCTGCAAGCATGTTGCCATAAACATTGTTCAGTGCAGAAACCTTCTTGGTAAGGTTATCAAGTTCCTGTCTGTAGCGGTTCATTTCCTGGCTTGATTCGTTGAGGTGACCCAGATACTGGTTCAATGTAGTATGAAGCTTATTGGTATCTTCAACATTGGTGCTTGAACTCTTAAGTTGAAGTTCATAAGCTGCATTGAGGGCTGCCAGATTGCTTGAAATTTTCTGTAACTGCTCGTTGTATGCTTTGTTGTCAAGTCCTGAGAAATCAAACTTCTCAACAGATTTGGCAAGAGCCTGAGCCGATTGCTGATAACTACCGGTTAACTGGGCAGTAGATTCTGCAGCCTTAACGATATTGAGTGACAAATCGTTAACTGATTTTGAGGCATTGGTAAGGTTCTTGGTATAATCGTTGGTAGCAACAGCTGCGCTGGACATGTCAGCCATTTTTCCGGCATTTTCACTCAGCGTTCTTAAGCCATTGCCCAGGCTCTGAATAAGTTCCGGACCAATTTTAGCTTTTTCAAGCATTCCGTCAAGCTCTTGTGTTGGTGTTTTCCCCTTGGGTCCACCGGTTTCACCGCCATGATACATTCCGGCCAGTTCCGGATAAACAAGACTCCAGTCAGGTTCAACGTGAGGTGGTTCAAAAGCTGAAAAGAAGAAAATCAGTGCTTCGGTACCCAGACCAACGATGAGCATCTCATTGGCACCGGTGTAGTGATTGATTTTGAAAAGTGCTCCAAGAATAACGACAGCAGCTCCCCATCCATAAAGCTTTGCCATGAAGTTTCTGAACCCTCTTCCTCTGACTAAATTATTCAATCCCATGATTATTGAGTGTTAATTTGTTGATTTATTGATTAATTAAGGTCTGTTCTGAAATAAATTGATCCGGATAAACAGGAAATGTAATACCGGCTTAGTTGTATATTTTGGAAGCGCGTGCAGGATTGTCATCCTTCTGGCGACCCATATAATTCTGAACACAGCGGAAACCGATGTAGCATTTTGCTGTATCCTGAAACTCATATGCCCTGGAATTGACCTGCAGATAATAGGAGATATCTTTCCATGAACCGCCACGTACTACTTTACGTTTCAGTGCGGGGGGATCGCTGTCCTTCGCATTGTAACTGTATGCCGGATTCATATCCCATGTAAAGTTATAGGATGATTCATCATAGGCATCATTGGTCCATTCAGCAACGTTACCGGCCATATCATATAATCCAAAGTCGTTTGCCGGGTAATGTGCTACGATAACAGGTGTAAGACCTCCATCGTCAACATAATTTCCACGCAAAGGTTTGAAGTTGGCAAGGAAACATCCTTTTTCGTTGCGGGTGTAAGGTCCACCCCATGGATAGGGACTAAAAGAGTTGCCACCACGGGCAGCCCACTCCCACTCGGCCTCGGTAGGAAGCCTGAACTCATTCACAACCGCATTGCCTTTGCTATTCAGATAGGCACGAAGCAATTCGGTACGCCAGATTGCAAACGCCTTGGCCTGTTTCCAGTTTACACCTACTACAGGGTAGTTATCGTAAGCAGGATGCCAGAAGTAGCGTTCGGTCATGGGATCGTTGTATGAATAGGCATAATCATGAATCCAGGTAAGGGTATCGGGATATACATTGATCACTTCTTTACGCACATAAAGTGAGCGGTCTTTTAAGCCCTGGGGCCGATTGGCAAGACCAGCATTGATTGGATCTCCGGCAGAAAAGTCCTTTCCGGCGGCAGCTTTGAAATCAACCCAGTAATACTCATAAAAGAGCTTACGGGTATCGATTTCCTTGCGACGGAAATAACGCTCATGTTCAGGTAAAAACATATCTGAAAGGGCTTCACGCTCTTCCTCACCGGTCCATTTGATCTCAGTCTTCCAGTTCAGGAAAGGCGGATCATAGGTCTCCCCCGTCTTTTTATTTTCTTCAATGAGAAATTCCTCAGGTTTCACTTCACCTAACTTCCTCCGGGCAATAGAATCTCTGACCCAGAATACGAACTGGCGGTATTCATTGTTGGTTATCTCGGTTTCGTCCATGTAGAAAGCGCTGACAGAAACAGTCCGCGGATCGTTAATATGCGCGTAAGGCACATCCTGGTCGCCGACACCCATAGTGAAACTTCCCATCGGAATATAGGCCATACCAAACGGATCCGGCTGATAGAATTTTTCCCGCTTTGAAACACCTACAAGTTCACCGTTTCCTGAATTTCCACAGCTACTCAGGATAAGGGCAGCGATGATGTAGTTGAAGAGTCTTTTCATGTTTGTAACTGATTTTAATGCAAATAACGGCTTAACCAAATCTTTAGTATGGGCTTCCCCGAATTTTTGAACCGACAAAAATAGCAATATAATTATTCCAACCAAATTTCTTTTACAGGAAACGGGTATTTCTGAAACTTCTTTTCGCTTTCTCAAGTTCAAGTTTGAAACAATATCGAACCATGATTTCGTGACTACCTGCTCCACCAATTTTTGATAAAGGGATATCATAAGCGTATCCAATACCAATATCTTTAATGTTCAGACCCAGCATAACCGCAGCAGTTTCCTGAAAACGGTAAGTCAATCCTCCCCAGAATTTCCTGTTATATTCAAGAGTAGCATTGAGATCAACCTGAAATGTGGTTCCGTCGAATTTCGCAAATACACTGGGAATGAATACATAGGCAGGATTCCTGATCCATGAGATTTCATAACCGGCAGTTCCGTAATAGTGCCTGCGAAGTTTAAATTCAGCCCCGTTACTGCTGGTACCGAGTTTACGTGATCCTTCAAGTAATTGTGTGGAAGAAATTCCCAGGTACAATCCGTTGGGCTCCATATAAAATGCTCCGATAGCCAGATCGGTAAACATTGTGCTTTCATTTCCACCTGTAAGCAGAGGATCTCCTCCATCAACCGGTTTAAGTTTGCCAATATCCAGTGTTTTGTTCAAAAATCCAACATTGAAACCTATTCCCAACTCTCCGTTTCCAACAGGCCGGTTGTATGCATATCCAAGTTTTACGTAAACATCCTTAAAATAGCCGATCTTGTCCTGCATCACAGTCGCAGAAACCCCGCCTCTCAATATCCTTATGGGTGAATCACCCGAAATAATAAATGTCTGGGGCGAAACCTTATTGCCTTCAGCATCGTCAATGCCTACCCATTGCTCCCTGATAAACCCGGTAACACAGATAGCATCACGCAATCCGGCGTATCCGGGGTTCACAGCCATATGGTTAAACCTGTTAAGGGTTATCTGAGGCTCCTGTTGAGCCATAACTGCTAACGGAAAAATAAATCCTGTAAGCAGTAACAGCGCAAAATGGTGCATACGCCTGACCAATAAATGCGTAGTAATTCCTGTCATTTCTCTAAACTGACCGATTGTTAATACAGCCTGGTTAAAATCAAAAAAGCCTTATTCAGTAGTTGTAATCCCCGATATTTCCCCGAAATACCCTGTAATTTGAAGGCAGGTAAATCTAATAACCCCAAAAACCCAGATTTATTTTATTGAGCTGCTTTATTTATCAAATTAAGTCACAAAGGTAATATTTTACAGATTGATTGTTCCATCTGATTTAAAAAAGATGATAAAACATTTTAAAAAGTGAACGATTTAAAAAATGAGTGTCCTTGTCAGATATACTCTGCATAATTACACATAAACAGAAATTATATAATTGATTTTCAACATTATAAGAATTAACCAACGGAATTTCCATAGTTAGTTTTTTGGATACTACAGAAATCAATATGTAGATAGTTATAATTACTGCAATTGAACCGTATGTTTACCTGTTTTCTGCATAGCTTTGCAGTCGAAATTTACCTGAATGCTATTTATCTCATTAACAATACAATAACATGGCTTTTTTACAAAACGAACGGCTTTTTTCAAAAAAATGGTTTATCGCCTATGCGCTGACCATTCTTGGTTCATTTATTCTGGCGGCAGGCTTTGTTTTTTTCATTAATCCATACAACATTGTACCTGGCGGTGTATATGGCATCGGCATTGTTGTTCATCACATGACGAAAGGTCTATTCTCCTTCTGGCCAACCGGTATTCCCATCGGATTGTTCGGGCTCGTACTGAACATTCCTCTGACCATCATCGGTGTAAAAGTACTCGGGCCCAGGTTCGGCATAAAGACCATAGTCGGGTTTGTACTCACCTCAGTTTTCATGGATATACTGACCATTTTTTTTGGAGAAAAAGACCCGCTGGGCCTGGCCAACGATATCCTGATGGCCTGTATTTTCGGCGGGGTATTGATCGGATTTGGCCTCGGACTTATTTTCAAGGCAAAGGCGACTTCAGGTGGATCTGACATCGTAGCCATGATAATCGCAAAATACACCCGTTTGCCCCTTGGCCAGCTGATGATCTATGTAGATTCAGTTATTGTCCTCTTTGGGTTGATCGTATTCAGGGACTGGCACATCCCCCTTTATTCATGGATCGTTATCTTCGTTACCGGTAAAGTTATCGACATCACCATGCAGGGTGTGAGTTATGACAAAACCCTGTTTATTGTCTCAAGTCAGTTTGAGCTGATCAGGGACAAGATCATCAATGACCTGAACCGCGGAGGGACCTTTATCCCCGGGAAAGGCATGTTCAACAATTCGGACAAGACCATTATCTTTACAGTATTGAACAGACGCGAGCTTGCTATTCTGGAAGAATACATCCATCAGGTTGACTCAAAAGCCTTCGTCACTGTAATGGATGCCAATGAAATACTTGGTGAAGGGTTCAAATCCCTGCACGATAAAATAACCGAGTAACCAATCCGTTCTGGTCTGAATCAGGCTGGTACTGCAAATGAGATGATATGGCATTTCTTCAGAAAGATAAACTTTTTACCCGGAAATGGTTCACTTCATACGCATTGATTGTGACCGGAACCTTCCTTGTTTCAGTGGGGTATGTGTATTTTATCACGCCTTACAGAATTGTACCCGGAGGGATATATGGCATCTCAATTGTTCTTCATTACCTGTTCGGACTACCTGTCGGAGCTGTTGCCCTTGCCTTTAACATTCCGCTCACCATCATTGGTACAAGGGTGCTTGGACCCAGGTTTGGAACCAAAACAGTGGTCGGGTTTGTCATGACTTCTGCATTTGTAGACCTGCTTTCCTATTTTTCAGGATTTAAGCCACTTGTTGATAGTGACCCGCTGCTATCGTCCATATTCGGAGGAGCACTGGTTGGTGCAGGTGTCGGACTGATTTTCAAATCCAAGGCCACATCCGGCGGCTCAGATGTAATCGCCATGATCATAGCCCGCTATACAAAACTTCCACTTGGGCAACTGATGATGGGCGTCGATTCGGTGATCGTCCTGGTAGGCTTCATCGCATTTGGCGACTGGCGAATTCCGCTTTATTCATGGATCACCATATTTGTTATGGGAAAAGTGATTGATGCCGTGCTTTCAGGCATTTCATATGAAAAAACCATTCTGATCGTTTCGGATCAGCATGAAGCCATCAGAGACAAGATCATCAATGATCTGAACAGGGGTGGCACCTTTCTGAACGGGGAAGGTATGTATAACGGCACCAGTAAGAAAGTGATTTTTACTGTTGTAAACCGCCGGGAACTGGCTATACTGGAAGAATTTATCAATAAAACAGATCCAAAAGCTTTTCTTACAGTAATGGATGCCAATGAGATCCTTGGGCAGGGATTTAAATCGCTGAAAGACAAACTGGAAGATTGAATTTTTCTGAATCCGGTTAGCGATTGCCCCACCAAAATCTGTTACATTATCGTATACGGATCCCTGTTTAGCAACTTGTTCCTATTAAAAACATCTTGGTTTTGTTCCGGATTACGCATTGCAGCATTGGCAATCTGAAACGAGGCAAACAGGCATATTCTGAATGCTGCCCGGAGCCTGGGAAGCAGGATGAAAGAAAATAACGGTATATGACGCCAATTCACCCACAGGCCTGTATGCATCAGCCGCAAGGCTCATAGCCCGCTGATCAATCCGAACCAGGAAATTTTACTCTGAGCCAAGGACCAAAATCCGGTGTCAGTAATGTTTACCTGAACAGTTTGATTATATCATTACCATTGGCAAAGATGAGCAACCCGAACAACAAAACCATCCCGACAATCTGTGCATATTCCAGAAATTTGTCGGAAGGCTTCCGACCTGTGATCATCTCATAAAGCAGGAACATTACATGTCCCCCGTCGAGTGCAGGGATCGGAAGCACATTGAGGATCGCAAGCATGATTGAAAGAAAGGCTGTAAGGCCCCAGAATGCAGCCCAGTCCCAGTCAGAAGGGAAAATACTGCCAATGGTGATAAATCCACCGACTGACTCATAGGCTTTGACTTCAGGAGAGAACAGTAGTTTCAGCTGTTTCAGGTAATTGCCAACCCCTTTCCATGTTTTGGTAAAGCCTGCCGGAACCGCTGCGATGAGTGAATATTCCTTTTCGCTGAATTTGAACTGGCTGGCCGGATTGGTAGAGGCACCGATCATACCTGATTCAGGAACAGTCATTTTATACGATAAGGTATCCTTTCCCCGAAGAACCTTCAGACTGATTTCCATTGTTTTGTATTCAGGCAGCAAAGCCCTGAACTGATCGAAATATTCAACCAGTGAATCGTTGATACCGATCACCCGGTCACCCTTTTTAACACCGGCGGCTTCAGCCACCGATTCTTTTGAGAATCCTTCCACTACAAAGGGCATTCTGGCATTGATAAAATCGGGTGACTGATGCTTCAGCAGTTTTGCCATGTATCCGGACGGAATTTCCACCGTATAGGGCTGCCCGTCGCGGATTACCTGTATTGTCCTGGCGTTGTCAAGAATAATCCGGCCAGGAATTTTAAAGAAATCTTCAACCTGCTGATTATCTACTGTGAGTATCCTGTCACCATTCTTCAATCCCATTTCCTGCGCTACTGAATCAGCAACAATGCCATATTTGACTTCGGAAGTCGGAAGATACTGCTCTCCCCATATCCAGAGCATTCCAATATAAATAGCGATGGCCAGCAGAATATTCACGGTAACACCACCCAGCATAATGATCAGACGCTGCCACGACGGCTTGCTCCTGAATTCCCAGGGTTGCGGCGGCAGTTGCATCTGCTCCTTGTCCATCGATTCATCAATCATACCCGATATTTTTACATATCCGCCCAGAGGAAGCCAGCCAACACCATATTCTGTTTCACCCCTTTTAAACTTTAGAAGCGAAAACCAGGGGTCAAAGAACAGGTAAAACTTTTCCACACGGGTTTTAAATATTTTGGCTGTTATAAAATGCCCGAATTCGTGAAAAATAACGAGAATTGATAAACTCAGGAGTAACTGGGCAGCTTTGATCAGAATTTCCATTTTTATTTCTTAGTGTTTTAATTGAACTTACTTAACAACTTTTCAATGTTATGGTTTCATTCAGTGTGGGTTTATACCTGAAATTTCCATGGCAAGGATCCTTGTTTTCCTGTCCGTTTCAGCGTAAACCAATAGATCCGGCGTTGTAACAAACTCAACTTTTGCCATGCAGGATTCTATCAGAGCAGGGATGTCCATAAAACCGATTTTATCCTTCAGAAAGGCATTTACAGCAATTTCATTCGCTGCATTCAGGATACAGGGCATATTACCTCCGGCTTCCAATGCATCATAAGCTAACCTCAGGCAACGGAAGTTTCCGGTATCAGGTTTTTCAAAGGTAAGCATGGGGTAATCGTTAAAACTGAACCTGGGAGATCCGGTCTTCAACCGCTCAGGATAGGAAAGCGCATACTGAATAGGCAATTTCATATCTGCAAGACCCATCTGGGCTTTAATGGATCCATCCTGAAACTGGACCATGCTGTGAATGACCGATTGAGGGTGAATGACAACATCAATCTGGTCAGCCGAAAGGTTGAAAAGCCACCTGGCCTCGATCACCTCTAGCCCTTTATTCATCAGTGTTGCAGAATCAATGGTTACCTTGCAGCCCATGTTCCAGTTGGGATGTTTCAGTGCCTCTGCCTTTGTGGCATTCTGCAGAAATTCCCTGTCTTTACCCCTGAAAGGCCCTCCTGAGGCTGTCAGATATATTTTTTCAACCGGATTATGAAACTCCCCGGCAAGGCACTGAAAAATGGCCGAATGTTCCGAATCCACTGGAAAGAGATTTACCCCCTTCTGCGAGGCCAGGGCAGTCACCAGCTCACCGCCAACAACAAAGGCTTCCTTATTGGCAATGGCAATCTGACGGCCGGCAGCAATGGCACTCAGGGTAGGCTTCAATCCGGCATATCCTACCAGTGCGATGAGCACCATATCGATTGTCTCCATTTCAAGAATCTGGCACAGGGCAGCTTCACCGGCATAAACTTTAATATCATAGGGCTCAAGGGCCAGCCTCACTTTATCATAGAGGTGCTCTGACCCGATTACGACGGCATTGGGCCTGAATTCGATGGATTGTGTTATGAGCAAACCCGCATTGCTGTTCGCCGACAGTACTTCCACTTCAAAATAATCGGGTTGCTGCCTGATGACTTCAAGGGCCTGGGTTCCTATAGAGCCTGTAGAACCGAGTATAGCGATGCGTTTTTTCAAATGGCCGTCTGGTTATATCAGAAAACAAGATACTGTTCAGGGTTCACGGCTTTCCCGTTGATCCACAATTCAAAATGAAGGTGCGGGCCGGTTGAATATTCACCCGATGTCCCTACGATTGTAATGGTTTCTCCGGCCCTGACAAAAGAGCCCTGTTTTCTAAGCAGGACCGAATTATGCTTATAGACACTGATTACATTGCCGGTATGCTGAATCGCCATGACATACCCGGTTTCAGCGGTCCATTCGGCAAAGATCACGGTACCATCATAGGCGGCCTTGACTGCTTCATTCTTGGCTGAAGCAATATCAATCCCAAAATGTTGCTGGGAGGGATTAAACCTGTTGGTAACCACACCCTTGAGAGGTGTAAAAAATCTTAGTTGATCAAGTGTAACATCCTTTCCGGAAGCAGCCTTCTCTCCGACTTTAAGGCTAAACTGGGTCTGTGCCTCATAATCGGCTCTCAGTAATGAATCTTCTTTACTCTTTTTATTACTGATTCCTGCGTATTTAGCTCTCACCGACGAATCAGGTTTGGGAGATGCAGATGCCGTCGCCTCAATATCTTCACCCGAAAGGACCTTTTTCATGTTTGAGATATAAAGATCCTTGCTTCTGACAGCAGCTTCGATGGAATCAGCTTTAAGCTGCAGTTCGTACAAATCTTTCTGGATACTGGTATCCTTATATCCCGGTATGTATTCGCGCAAAGGGGTGAATGCGATCAGGTAAGTTGTCAGAAACACCAGGATGATGGCCAGCATGCCGGTAACAATAAACACATTGAGCCTCGACAAGCGGAACGACAACTTCTCCTCGAAGGTGTCCTCATTCAGAATGATCAGCCGGTACTTATCCCTGAGTTTATGATACCAGTGCACTCTTTTTTCTGCCGCAGGGTCGGATCCTGCTTTCCGGAATGCCATTTTTAAAATTTCATCATTTTATTCACCCTGCAAATATCGGAAAAAAAGCGCATAAGCCGGATTATAAGATTCAATCTGCATAGCCCGACCAACTTCATGTAAATAATAAGGTTACTTACATGTGATGATTGAACTCCGGCTAAGTCATGATGTCGTATTAATAAACCCCCGTTAAAGAAGAAAAATTGCGATTGGTTGAAGATATATAGTACATATATTTACTTATAGTCAGGTCCGATTCAAAAAAATAAAATATTTTTGCAAATTATCAGTTATTTAGTGGAACTGTAAACCGGCATATCCTTGACTACAAAATTTATAAAATACCGTTCATTACTCTTATGCGGTTTGGCAGTGCTACTGATTACTGCAGCCTGTTCAACCAAAAAGAATACATTTACCCGCCGGGCATATCATAATGTTACCGCCCATTACAATGCTTACTGGAACGGTAACGAAAGCCTGAAGGAAGGGATTGCCGAACTCAGGAAGAGCGCCCGCGAGAATTATACATCCATATTACCTGTATACAATTACGGCACCCAGAGCAATGCCCAGGCCATCAACCCCAATATGGACAGGGCTATTGAGAAAGCCTCCAAGGTGATTCAGAAACATTCGATGTATTTTGATAAAAAAGAATACGTCCGATGGGTCATGCACAGTTACATGCTGATCGGAAAAGCCAATTTTTACAAGCAGGATTATAATTCAGCCAAGCGTGCTTTTGAATATGTGAGCAAACAGTACAGTGAAAGTCCGGTAAGGTACGAAGCCCTGCTCTGGATGGGACGTTGTTACAAGCAGCTGAAACAATATGATAAAGCCATTTCGATGTATGAACTGATTCATTCCGAAAAGGCTGAGTTACAGCAGCCCTGGATCGTCAGAAAAGACCTTCCGCTGGCATGGGCTGATATGTACATAGCGCAGGCTAAATACAAAGAGGCAAAGGAATCACTGGTTAAAGCAATCCCTTTGAATTCAAACGGTAAATTACGTACCCGTATATATTTTATTCTTGGTCAGATTAACCAGCTTGAGAAAAGGGATGTACAGGCCGGTGAATATTATACCAAAGTTATCAAAGGCTCTGCGTCGTTCGAAATGGCTTTTAATGCCAGAATTAATCTTGCCAGGGTGTACAATGCCAACAGCAGCGACAAACGGCTGATCGTCAAGGAACTTGAGAAAATGCTGAAAGATGCTAAAAACAAAGACTTCCAGGATCAGATCTTCTATGCACTTGCCGATATCGCTTTCAAGGATAAGAATGATACCCTGGGTGTCAAATACCTTCGCAAATCGGTTGCCAGCAGCGTAAACAACGATTATCAGAAATCTATTTCTTCTTTAAGGCTTGCTGACATTTATTTTAAGCGTCCGGATTACGGGCAGGCACAGGCATATTATGACAGTACCATCATGTTCCTGCCAAAAGATTTCCCTGATTATGAAAAAATCTCAACTACAACCGACATCCTGACCCGGCTTGTCGGTTTCCTTCAGACGGTGCATGTTCAGGACAGCCTTCAGAATCTTGCTACAATGCCGGAGAGTGAACGCAACAAGGTGATCGACAAAGCCATTGCCGAATATATCAGGAAAGAAGAAGAAGCAAAAAAAAGAGAAGAAGAACAACGACTGGCTGATATGGCAGGTGTTGGACTTGCGGGCCGACAGATCGTGGATCAGGATAAAGGTATGTCAACCATTGGTGGTGGTGGCTGGTATTTTTACAATCCTTCAGCCATCAGCATGGGATTTTCTGAATTCATCCGCAAATGGGGCAGAAGAAGGCTTGAAGACAACTGGAGGCTCAGCAATAAGCGGGAGGTCGCCATGGATCTGACCTCTGACCCGGCAGCAGAAGGTAATGTTGCCGATTCCACTTCCGGAACGGGTGGTAAGGGTGGCAAAGGCGGTCCTGACCTGAAAAGCCGTGACACCTACCTGAAAGATCTGCCGTCAACTCCTGAAAAGCTTGAATCAAGCAACCTGCTTATTGCCGATGGGTTGTTCAATGCAGGTATGATTTTCCTGGAGGAACTTTATGACAAGCCCAAAGCCATCGAAACTTTTGAAACCCTGCTTACCAGATTTCCGCAGGATACCAATGTTTTACAGGCCGGCTACCATCTCTACAGGGCTTACCGCGACCAGGGGGATTCCCTGAAAATGGAATTTTATAAAAATAAAATTATTGCAGGATTTCCGGAGAGCGACTACGCCAAAATCCTGAAAGACCCCAACTATAAGCTCGAACTGGAAGCAACCATGAATAGGGTAAGGACCCTTTACGAGGAAACCTACCTTGCCTTTGAACGTGGGCAGTACCGCACCGCCATCATTTATAGCAATGATGCGCTTTCCAATTACAGTGACCCGGTTTTGACCCCGAAATTTGCCTATCTCAAAGCTGTTTCGCGGGGAAAAACAGAAAGTGCTGACACCATGAAAGTTGAACTCACGAAGCTGATCGCAGCGTATCCGACAAGTGAAGTGGTCCCGTTTGCCAGAAAGCTGCTCGGCCAGGAAGCACCCAAACCTGCCGCACCGGGCGATGCCGTAAAAGATACCCTACCGGCAACAGCAAAACCGCTGGATATCACCATGTATAAATTCAATCCGGCAGCCACGCATTTCTATGCCATTGTTGTTGACGGAACTGCGGTGAATGTTTATGGGGCCAAAGTTCGTATCACCGATTTCAATACCAAAAACTACAGCGTTGAAAACCTGCAGGTGAACAGTGTGCTGCTGGACAACAACCGACAGATGATCACGGTCAGCAGTTTCGCTGAAATTGAAAAAGCCAGACGTTACTTTGACGGAATTAAGCAGGATACCTATGTATTTTCCGGAATGCGGGAAGGAACTTATGATCAGTTTATCATCTCTTCGGAGAATTACCCTGTATTTTTCAAAGAAAAAAACACGCTGGCATACCTGAAATTCTTCACTGAGAATTATTTAAAAGAATAAGGAAGATCTTCCCCGTGAGGTCATCCGATTCATAACTTCGCAGGGTGACCAAAAATAACGGCTCCGGCTTCCTGATTGTAAATCATACTTTTTTAGTAACAAAAAATGTCAGTTATGGCAAAAAATACTATTCCAGAAACTCCCTCATCGGCCAACCTGATCCAGTCGGGTACATTCATCACCGGAGACATTCAGTCGAATGGCAACATACGGATCGATGGCACTTTGAACGGGACGGTATATGCAGGCGGCAAAGTGATCCTGGGATCGACCGGAACGGTTGACGGAGAGATCAAATGCATCAATGCTGACATCGAAGGTAAAGTAACCGGCACCATCCAGGTAAAGGAACTGCTTTCGTTCAAAGCTACCGCTGTTGTGAACGGGGAAATATACACCGGAAAACTTGCCATTGAGCCAGGTGCGAGGTTTACAGGCACCTGCAGGATGGACAACCTGAACAATACCGAGATACCGGTATCTTATGCCGAACAGCAAAGCGAATAAACCTGAACGTAACCCCCCATGGCTTCCTATGCCAGATACTCAGCTATGGCAATTCAGATGGGTATTCTGATCGCTGCAGGGGCGCTGGGAGGATATTTTCTTGATGGCTTGCTCAAAATCAGATTCCCGGTTTTTACTGTTTTATTATCCCTTACAGCAGTTGCCGGGGCCATTTGGTTGCTGATCAAAGAATTAAGTAATAATAATAAGGAATGAATCAACGACTCAGTGTTTTCACAAAACAGTTGCTGATACTGGCAACTTTAACAGGATTGTTTATCACAGGGGCTATATTTTTGATTCCACCAGATTATATAAGCCCAACCCTGCCCTTTCTCCTGGTTTTCTTTACTGCATCAACATTACTATCCTTTTACTTCCTTGAGAAAAAGTTAAAAGCATCTGCCAGCAGATTTGTAACAGCGTTTATGGCAAATTCAATGATAAGACTTATGCTTTATCTTGCAGTGATCGTGGTCTATGCACTGGCAAACAGGCCTGATTCGGTTAATTTTATCATCAGCTTTTTTATCCTTTACCTTATTTTTACTGCTTTTGAGGTTTCGTTCTTCCTACGGAAAAAAGTAGAATAGCCTATTGATGTTTTTGATTTAAATCGCTTGATGCTCACCCGGGCCATTCATGCTTTTCACGCTGACCTATCTGAACCAGTTTCCCGGTAAACAAATTCATAAATTTTCTGTTTAATAATTTATATGAAATATTAAACAAATAAAAACCTGTGAACGGGCAACGATCTCAGGAATTAAGGTTAACTTTGGTTTACATTTTCAACACCATGATCTATATTACCCGTAAAGAGCATTTCAATGCCGCCCACAGGCTCTTCAGGTCTGATTACAGCGATGAGAAAAATCTTGAGATTTTCGGAAAATGTTCAAATCCGAACTGGCATGGCCACAATTATGAGTTGTTTGTCACAGTTAAAGGCGAGGTGGATCCGGAAACCGGTTTTCTGATCAACCTGAAAGAACTGAGCAGAATTATCAATGAATTTGTGCTCGTCAAGCTTGATCACAGGAATGTAAACCTGGAAGTAGACTTTATGTCGGGTAAGCTGGCTTCTGCCGAAAACCTGGCCACAGGCATCTGGGAGGAACTTGAAAAACCTGTAACAGAGGCCGGAGCGCAGCTCCACAGTGTTAAACTGTTTGAAACCGAACGGAACTTTGTTGAATACTTTGGGGACTGATTAACCTCTAAAACTTAAGTTATGAGCAGTGAAATAGTAAAAGATATGATCATCGAGAATATGATGGATGATTACGAAATAAAGGATGGGTACCAGAAAAGGGATTTATACAATGCCAAAACCATTAAAAAACTGGCGTCCCATTATCATGAAATCCTGAAACTGATTGGTGAAGACCCGGGCCGTGAAGGCCTTGAAAAGACACCTGAGCGTGTTGCCAAAGCCATGCAGTTCCTCACACACGGATATGACCTGAAGCCTGAAGATATTCTGAAATCAGCTATGTTTAAAGAAGATTACCGTCAGATGGTACTGGTTAAAGACATTGAAGTGTATTCGATGTGTGAACACCATATGATTCCCTTTTTCGGCAGGGCACATGTGGCTTATATCCCTAACGGACACATTGTGGGACTGAGTAAGATCCCCCGCATTGTTGATGCTTTCGCAAGACGCCTTCAGGTTCAGGAACGGTTGACAACCCAGATAAAGGAATGTATTCAGGATACCCTGAAGCCTTTGGGGGTTGCAGTGGTTATTGAAGCCCAGCACATGTGCATGAGCATGCGCGGTATCCAGAAACAGAATTCCGTGACCACTACCTCCGATTTTACCGGTGCATTTTTGGTGGATAAAACCAGGGCTGAGTTTATCCACCTGATCGGATCCAGACTACATTAACGAAATATACAGTTTCCGAAGGCAGCATTTCACTCAATTCAGTGGGATGTTGCCTTTCTATTTACGCTTTAATCATGTACATTTGTGTTTCAGACTGACTACCATTTCACTCTCAGAACGGTCTGTTAAAAGACAACCCATGACACCCAGGCAAATTCTCCTGCTTATTCCGGCGATGTTCTTTTCTGCTGTTGTTTTTCCACAGGAAATACTCACGCCTGCTGAAAAACTGAACTTTGAACAGGTTTCTTCCTACACTGATCTTTCGGCTTATATCAGACAGATCGATGCGCAATCCGATCTGGTAAGCATTGAGAAAACCGGCTCATCCGTTAAAGGCCGGGAAATCAATGCGCTTCTTTTCTCGACCTCGGGTTTCGGCAGGGATGCCGGGAAAATCAGGGTGCTGATTTTTGCTCAGCAGCACGGCAACGAACAGAGCGGAAAGGAAGGTGCACTCCTGCTTGCCCGTGAGCTGATCAGCCTGAAAACCGTTACCTTTTCGACAGGATTGACTTTGCCCTTATTCCGCAAATAAACCCCGACGGTTCCGAGGTTAACAAACGACGCAATGCAAATGATGCCGACCTCAACCGGAATCACCTGATTCTGACAGAACCTGAAACCATGGCTTTACACAATTTCTTCGACAAGTACCGGTTTGAAGTTACTATGGATGTGCATGAGTATTCACCCTTACGGAGATGACTGGGTTACGGCCGGCTTCCGTAAAAATTCAGAAGTTACACTGGGCACCACAACCAATCTTAACGTGCCGGAGAAGATCAGGATGTTTTCACAGAACAAAGCACTTCCATTTCTTTTTCAACTTTTTAGGGAACAGAAATTTCTCCTGTTTTACCTATTGCCCCAGGAGATCCTCCGGGCAACGGATATATCCGGCACAGCACATTTGATATCAATGACGGGAGGCAGAGTTTCGGAATTCAGAGCACCTTGTCCTTTATCCAGGAAGGAATGAACGGGAAGGACGATTACACGGATAATCTCAAAAAACGGGCACAGGGACAGATGACCGGGATGCGCGGCCTGCTTGAATTTGTTTTTCTAAACAAGAAGGAAGTCATTAAAATAACCGGCAGGGAAAGGCAACTACTGATGAGTGGGAAAGCTAACCTGGTTATTTCCGTTCAATCGGAGCACATCGGTAACGGCCAGGTTTTAAACCTGCCTGTTTATTCCTATAAAACCGGAATGGATTCGATGGTAAAGGCAACAGATTACCGTCCGGTAGTCAGTTCGCTGAAGGATGTTGTAAGACCCGCGGGCTACCTTGTTCCCGTTAAGTTGTACGAAATTATGGAATGGGCAGGCCGTCATAATTTTGAAATGCGTGAATATTTGCCAGGCCGGGCAGATGTTATACAGGAATATACCATCCTGAAAACCGATTCCATCGACTTTGAAGGTGATATTGTTCTCAATCCCTTTGTTGAAATCAGGGAGTACCCGGCAGTTCAGCTTGCCGGTAAATATGTATTCATACCCACAGCCCAGATAAAAGGAACCCTAATTGTTCTGGGACTTGAGCCGGCTTCCATGCTCGGCCTGGTGACCTATAAGAGATACCGGCACCTTCTGAAAATCGGGAAGTATACCCTATCCTCAGAATAAAATAAACCACTCCGGTACATTGCCGGTCAGAAGAATGAACACGATAAAAAACAACACTATGAAGATCGAAAGTATTGAACTACGTCACATCAAAATGGAACTGGTCAGCCCCTTTGTCACCTCTATGGGGACTGAATATGATGAAGAACACATCATTGTCAGGGTTGAAGGTGATGGTGTTACCGGCTGGGGTGAGAGTGTGGCCGAGGGAACCCCATTTTATTCTTATGAAACTGTTCAGACAGCCTGGCATATCCTGAAAGATTTTCTGATTCCGGCCATACTCGGTAAAGATCTGAAAGATGTGGCGGAATCGAATGCGCTCAATGCCAAAGTGCGTGGTCATATGATGGCCAAAGCCGGGCTGGAAGCTGCTCTGTGGGATGCTTTGCCAAATCGCAGAACATATCCCTTTCAAAAAATGCTGGGTGGCACGCGAAAAAAGTCGATGTCGGTGTCAGCATCGGCATACAATCGTCGGTACCCGGAATTGATCCATAAGGTGGAAGGTTACCTGGCCGAAGGCTATAAAAGGATCAAGATCAAAATCTCCCCGGGTCTTGACATCCAGTTTGTGGAAGCCTTGACGAAAGAATTCCCCGGTCTCCTGTTGCAGGTAGATGCCAACTCCGCCTACACCCTCGACGACATCGGACTGTTCAGGAAAATGGATGATTACGGACTGTCACTTATCGAGCAACCACTTGGTTATGAAGATATTTTCGACCATTCGAAGCTGCAGCGTGAGCTTAAAACGCCCATCTGTCTTGACGAAAGCATCCACTCACTGGATGATACCCGTGCTGCTATTGAACTTGAAAGCTGCCGAATCATCAATATCAAGCCGGGAGAGTTGGGGGCTTCACCGAATCGAAACTGATTCACGACTACTGTGCCTCAATGAAGATACCGGTATGGCACGGGGGTATGCTGGAATCAGGAATCGGCCGTGCCGGAAATGTTGCACTTGCATCATTGCACAACTTTACGCTTCCGGGTGATATATCAGCCAGCAAGCGATATTATAAGGAGGATATTGTAGAACCTGAATTTGTGGTCAATCCTGACGGAACCATGGATGTTCCTGTGAAGCCGGGCATCGGGGTTGAAGTAAATATGAGAATGCTGGATAAGGTAACTGTCAGAAAGAAATTTTCAAAGTCAACAAGTAAACTTCAACATTTTCAGATTTCAATGGAGATCAAATCTTTGGATGGTGTTGACAGCCAGGTCCTGCATCAGGCTTTTGTCCGCGCATTTGCCGGTTATGACGCCCCTACCCCTGACGAGTCCGCACTTCAAACAATGCTGGCAAGGAGAGGGTTCAAGCAGCCCTTTCCTTCGGAGCTTTCGACGGAGGAGAACTGGTCAGCTTTACATTCAATGGTACAGGTTTCTATTGCAAAACAGCCACTGTCTATGACACCGGAACCGGAACCATTCCCGAATACCGGAAACAGGTCTGGCAAAGCGCATTTTCAGCGAATCAAAACCAGTTTTGGTTTCGGCCGGGATGAAACAGTACCTGCTTGAGTTCTCCGGCAAATGTAAAAGCTGTTGAATTATACCAGGCCTGGGGTTTGAAATGGTCAGGGAATTCGATTATTACTATGCCCCTGCCAAAGACATCAACCAGAAGCAGGTTACAACCGATTCCGGTATTGAATTCCAGGAGATTTCTGAACCGGACATAGATCTCTTCAGCTCTTTTCAGGATTTCAGACCATCCTGGCAAAACAGCTTCGAGGCTGTAATCAGGAGACTGAATGATTTCACAATCATCACTGCTACATATAAAGGAATGATTACAGGGTATGGAATTCTTGAGCCATTGTCCGGTGACATTACCCAGATTGCTGTTAAACATTCTTTCCGCCGCAATGGAATAGGAACTGCCCTGCTGAACCGGATGCTTGACCTCAACAGATTTGGTTCGGTCAAGATGATTAATGTTGAAAAAAAACTGCTCATTCTCTCAGCAGTCTGGCCGATAGTTTTGGCTGGAAACCAGCCGGAGTCAGTTTGAAATGATGAGCAAGCTGTGAAAGATAAAACACTTAAACAAAAGATTGCCTTTCTGACATGAATCAGTTCCGTTTTACTCCCAACCATTGAATTCATCAGGAAAACAATGGCAGGTGCTGAGGGCAGGCATGACTGGTGGCATATTTTCAGGGTATGGAAGATGGCACTCAGAATAGCTGGAGTCGGAAGATGCAGATCTTCTGGTTGTACAATTGGGAGCTTTGTTACTGATATTGCTGATGTAAGTTCAATAGCAGGGATGAAAAGATCGGACCCCGGATGGCGGGTGAGTTTCTTGATTCAATTGGGTTTCAGTCGAAACCAGAGATCATGTCAGAAAATAATCGAGAACATCTCATATAAAGGAGGAAAGGAGGTTCAGAGGTTCAGATCAGCAGAGCTGGATATTGTACAGGACGCTGACCGGCTTGATGCTCTCGGGGCTATCGGCATTGCCCGGACATTCAACTACGGTGGACACAGGAACAGGGAGATTTATAATCCTGGAATAAAACCCGACCTGAATATGGATAAGGAAGCTTATTATAAAAGTTCAGCTCCTACCCTGAATCATTTCTATGAGAAACTACTGCTTCTTAAGGACAGAATGAATACAGAAACAGGCGCAGAATGGCTCAGCGACGACACGATTTCATGTTAAGCTATCTGGATGAATTTTACCGGGAATGGGAAGGCAAGAATAGAAAACAACACAATCTCTTATTAAATTCATGGTAGTCAATACAAAATGTAAATGGAAAAGTATAAGCAGAATATGACATTACAAAAAATCCAAAAGGCAATTAATTGAAAAGAAGCAAAAAAATGGGTTGGAAAGCTGGTCATAATAAAAACCTAGGAATACTGGAAGTGACTTTTACCGGTTCACCGGAGATTGAAGAACTCAAGGCAGCCGTAATGTCGTCGCTCAAACTTTGTTATGAGAAGCAGTAACCAGGGTGCTTGCTGATTGTTCTAAAATGGTTTCTTCTGTAAATGATTCAATCATGAGTACTTACGAACTGGGCTCCTTTTACGAATCACTCAAAATTGAAATTCTTATGAAAGAGGCCATCATCCTACCTGAAAATGAAAAAGCTGCTGCTATGATGTATTTCTTTGAAACTACAGCACGTAACCGTGGTTTTAATGTTCGTGTTTTCGCTGAACGCGATGATGCACTATTCTGGTTGCTGAAGGTGTAACTGATCTCGTGTTTTCATCTGAATCCTACCATCAGGAATCCATTGAAGGTTAATTTTCAAATTGGTCCAAACTTTTTCAGCGTAATCTGTTTATATTTGTTGATATATTTAAAACTAACAAGCAAAATAACTATGAATAGAATTCCTTTTTCAAAAGACATTCTAAAAATCAAGGATATCGAAGCGATGGCCGATCACCTTGGCAACATGCTGAAAGAAGAGATATTTTCAAATACAAAGGAAAGGTGCCGTTATCGGGATCAGTGGTGGAATTGATTCTTCGGTATCCATGGCCCTCGCAGCCAGGTACCTTGGTCCTGAGCGTGTTTTCGGTGTTATGATGCCGAAAAAGATTCGAGTCCCGACAGTGAAAGTATGGCATCAAGGCTGGCTAAAGTTCGGGTTGAAGCAGTTGTAGAAAACATCAGACCTGCTCTTGAAGGCTTTAAATGTTATGAAAGACGAGACGAAGCGATCAAAGGGTTTTCCTGATTTCGATCCTCTTACCGACAAATCTAAGATAGGAATCAACAAAACCGGGCTTGATCAGAAACTGCCGCCGGTTTTCCATCTTACTGTTATCGACAAATCAGGCAATCAGCAGAGCAGGATTATTCCCGTAAAGGAATATCTTCAGATTGTCTCTGCTTCCAATCTCAAACAACGTTGCCGCATGGCCATGGTTATTATTATGCTGAGAAAATGCATTATGTTGTGATCGGAACTGCCAATAAGCACGAAATAGATCAGGGGTTTTTGTAAAATTCGGAGATGGTGGTGCAGATCTTTACCCACAGGCCAATCTTTACAAGACACAGGTTTATCAACTTGCAGCTTACCTTGGGTGTGAACCAGAAATCATTGATCGTACTCAACCACCGACACTTACAGTGCCGAACAGACCCAGGAAGAGTTCTTTTATCAGCTTCCGTTTGATATCATGGATCCTATGTGGTACGGTTACGAAAACGGATACTCTCGGAAGAAGTGGGTGAGGTTATGGGGATGTCAGCAGAAGAGGGCAAAGATCATTTTTGAGAATTTTGCACGTAAAATAAAAACAACTGAATATTTAAGGGCTAATCCTATTGTTTCCCGCTCATCTAGCCGGTCATTTATGAATGTTTTTGATTACTTTTCAGGAATTCCGCGGATCTGGAAAAGAGGCAGTTGTAGGACGCGACAGCATAACCTACGGGTTTTATATAATAATGCATTAAACGCCGCAGGGCAGTTTGGCAGAGCACACGGAGAGAACAATTATGTATTGATTCTGGTGAAAACTCCGTGTTCTTTATCCTGCCTACCTTGCCCTGATGAAATCGGGTAATATATGTGTTCCTCTTAACCCTGCGATTGAGCTGGAAAACCTTGATAAAGTCCTGGCAAAGACCGGATCTACCCTTGCTTTTATCAGCAAACGTTATCAGCAACGGTTTGCTTCTTGCGGTTTTACAGTTTACGACGATGACTCGCTGAAATACTGGAATACTGCTGAAGCAAATAATTCAACTGTAGCCGATAAAGCAACATTTGATGAAAACCGCCTTGCAGAGATCATCTTTACATCAGGATCAACAGGGAGCAGAAGGGTAATGATCACATAAAAAAATATTGTTGCCAATACTTCCTCCATAGTTGAATACCTGAACCTGACTTCTGACGATACCATTGAAGTTGTAATGCCGTTTTATTACTGTTACGGACTTTCTTCTGCACACCCATCTGAGGGTCGGAGGGGCTGTACACATGAATAACTCCTTTATATTTATCGGAAGTGTGATTGATGACCTTAACACCTACAAATGCACTGGATTCGCAGGTGTTCCAAGCCACTTCAGATTCTGCTCAGAAAGACAAAGACTTTAAAACCACAAAATTCCATACCCTCCGATATGCAACCCAGGCAGGTGGAAAACTGCACACTGCGTTTATAGAAGAGTTTATTGATGCTTTCCCTGACATCAGGTTCAACGTGATGTATGGTCAGACGGAAGCAACAGCACGCTTATCGTATCTTCCTCCTGAAGACCTTCGTCGTAAGCTGGGATCATTGGGAAGGGGCATACCCAGGTTACCTTAAAGTTGTGGATGAAAACGGCATCCCCGTAAAACCAGGAGAAACAGGTGAAATCCTGGCCAGGGAGACAATATAATGGCCGGTTATTTCAAAGATCCTGAAACTACTGCACAGACCATAAGGGATGGTTGGCTTTACACCGGCGATATAGCAACGGTAGATGACGAAGGTTTTATTTTCATGCAATCCCGGGCCAAAGAGATCATCAAGGTGAGGGGAATCAGGATCAGTCCGAAAGAAATTGAAGCCGTGATCGTAAACTATCCTGGTGTGATTGACTGTACCATTTCGGCCGAACATGATGATGTTACCGGCGAATCGGTTACTGCAACGGTTTTGTAATGAGGCCGATCTGGAGAAATTCAGCGAAGAAGCCATCAGACAGCATTGCGCTGTGAACCTTGCTTCATATAAAGTCCCCAGAAAGTTGTTTTTGAAACAAAACTTACCTTCAATTCAGCTGGCAAGAAATCTAAATATTAAAGTGAAGATGCGTTAAGAGATTCCCCCCTGGCCCAGATTTTCCTTACCAGCGAATCCATCATGGTTTGGTTGGGATGGAAGTAATCGATAAAATTCGAGCGGGTGGATTTAAATTCTGCCCATAGATCAAGGTCAATTGTTTTACCCAGCGTATTGATGTCTGCCTTAAACCTCATCAACTCATCTGTCAGGCCAACTTTTAAGATGATTGTCAACTCCTTCATAAACAGGAAGGATGATAAAATTAATTCAATATTATTCTGGTCACAATATTTCCTGATTTTCTGAAATTCACCGAAATAAAGAAAAGGGATAGGAATATTCTTTAAAAACAGGTTCAGCCTGAACTGGCCAATTCTTCCATTCTGTCAGGAGGCAGGAATTCATAGGATCTCGAAACAATCCAGGGTTTCGTGTGGCAGCCCAGGCGGTATTTGCGACGGCATCGAAGAAAATCTCCTTGGTTGTAAAATACTGGTAAGGTCTTTTGAAATAATCCTGTGCGAAGTGGAAAAGATCGTATTCCCTTTCTGCATTATAGTTCATAAATGCAACCTGAAAATAAACTTTCTCAAGCCGAGTATGTCCGGCTGTGAACCAGAATGTCTCAAACATCGTATTGAAACTGGCTCCGGGAAAGCAGAAATTAAATACTCTTCACCGGTAATGTCGCGGATCAGGTCAACGTTAATGTCTTTCCCCTGTGAATCACCAATAATTACTTTGGAAACCGGGTTCCTCCTGAATTTGATTGTTTTCCAAAGGATGTTCCCCCGTGGGCTGCTTTCATCCGTGCGTTGTATTATGGTGAACTTGTCCTTATCGTTGATCACATGGAAAACACCAAAGAAATTGTAGGGATCAATGACAAGTATAAAAAGCATAGAGAAAAACCGGTATCAAAAAGATGCTTTCAGGATATATTTTTCATAACCTTAAATGGGCTTAACTGAAATTAAAACTTGAGATAAACGAATGTATCACCGGCGCCGCTATAGTAGAAAACCGAGACGATCAGCAGATAATAACCGACCCACCTTACAGCCCGTGGCATTTTCAGAAAATATCCTGCAACATCCACGCCTCTTTCCTGATAAATTTCGATAACGAACAATACTACAAAAGCAGCAAAGGCAATAAAGAATCCTGCTGAATCATAAATAAGCTTATTCCCTGAAAGACTCAGGTGAAAATTTGAAAACAGGTGCGATATAAAATAAAAAGGCATCGCTGATGGAATGCGAGTTAAAAAACACCAGTGTAAAGGAAAAGAAAAGATAGGTAAGTGCCCGGCTTACAAAACCACCATGCCCGAAGGCAGTTTTGATGCGATTTCCAGCCTCTTTTTCTTGGAAGCAAATTCATAACTGATGGCGATACCCTGCAAAATACCAACCATAATAAATGTCCAGTTCGCACCATGCCAGATACCAATGACAAAAAAGGAAACGAATATTCCGGCAATGGCCGCCCTGTTTCCAAGACGTCGGTATTTGACAATAAAAGGTGAAAAAATAAAATCGTTGCACCATGACGAAAGTGAAATGTGCCAGCGCCTCCAGAATTCACCAACATTTCTGGCAAAGAAAGGACGGTTGAAATTATCGACCAGTTTGATTCCAAAAATGCTGGCTACTCCCAATGCCATATCGGTATATCCCGAAAAATCACAATAAAGGTGGATGGCCTGAAGGAAAAGATTAAAACGAGAGGCAGACCCGAATAATTATCCATATGGCCATATACAAGTCCGACGGGGGCTCCGAGGTTATTGCCTATGACCACTTTTTTGAACATCCCCCAGAGGAATAGCCTCAAACCTGCAGAGATGTTTTCCTGATTAAATTCAATCCGCGCATTCACCTGTGGGAAAAAATGATTGGACCGTTCAACCGGACCGGCAAGAAACTTCGGAAAGAACGCAAGATAATTCGCAAAATTTACAAAATTCCTCTCTGCCTTTTCAGCCCGCCTGTTGATCCGGATAATATAACCCAGCGCCTGGAATGTGTAATAGGAGATTCCAACAGGAACGATCAGGGAAAGATAGGGCAGATTGCTGTTTGCAGAGAATAAATTGAGCAGGGAATTGATATTCTCGAACAAAAAGTTAATGTATTTATAAAACGCAAGTATGCCAATGTTTGCATAAATGGCCAACCAGAAAATCTTTAATCTCCACTTTGTATCTATCTGTTTTTCAAGCGCTCTGCCAAAAAAGTAGTTAAGTACAATGAAGGCAATTGTAAAAAGCACTAAATTTGGGGAGAGCATTGAAATGAAATAAATGCTCGCGGCTAACAACACTGGCTGCCTGAATTTCTGATTTACCCCGTAGTATAGCAGGACTGAAACGGCTAAAAACACGAAGAAGTGGAAAGAGTTGAATAGCACCTGGATTGTGTTTAATTTGAACTAAATGTATTATTAACTTAATAACTCAGACTATGTTTAAAACAAATGTATCAATTTTCATGGTCGTTGCTTTTATAACTTCAATTATTTTTATTTCAGGATGTAAAAATGAAAAAAGCATGACCCCCGATCAGAATGCCTACAAAATTATGTTTCTCCATCACAGTACCGGACAGGTGATCTGGGAAGGCAAGGCATCAGGACTCAAAAGAATAACCGGAATCTTCAACAAATATGAAGCAGTTCCCGAATGGTTTGACAACCACAATAAAACGATGGGAACCAATTATTACATTACCGGGCAGAATTTTCCTAAAGCAAAACCATATGGCTGGCACAATTACCCCTACGATTACTTTAATATCTGGGTAAAGAACGCCGGAAACAATGCATATCAGGAAGAACCAACCCTGGAGATGCTTGTCAAAGAGTACAATATGATCATCTTCAAGCATTGTTTTCCTGTCGGAAATATTCTTGATAGCCCTGATTCGGCTGATATTAATTCCGATAAAAAGACGCTGGAGAATTACAAATCGCAATATCTGGCATTAAAAGAAAAGCTGCTGCAATTTCCTGATACAAAATTTCTGATCTGGACTGCTGCCGCTTTGGTTGAATCTCAGACAACTGCTGAAGAAGCTGCCAGGACAAGAAAATTTGTTGATTGGGTGATCAATGAATGGGATAGCCAGGGTGATAACATTTACCTTTGGGACTTTTACAACCTTGAAACGGAAGGTGGACAATTCTTGAAGCCTGAATATGCTGTTGGCAAAGATGATTCTCATCCTGATAAATCATTCGCCGGCAGAGTTGCTCCGCTTTTTTGTCAGCGAATTGTTGACGTGATTGAAACAAATGGTCAGAAAACCGGTTTATCAGGAGAACCAAAATAAGATGTAAACGAATTTTGTTCAGTATTTTTATAAATTTTAAACCATTTCAATTATGACTGACATTGCTGCTGTTAAAGAACAGCTAAAAAAATTTATCGTTGAAACATCCTTTGTTCCTGCTGAAAAAGTAAAAGATGATACATTGATTTTTGTAGAAGGCATCTTCGATTCAATGGGGTTCCTTTCACTGATCAATTTTATTGAAGATAATTTTAAGATTAAGGCTGCTGATTCAGAGCTTCTGGAAGGTAATTTCGAATCCGTGAATGCAATCTCAGGCTTTATAAGCCGGAAACTTAACTAAGAAATCTGATCTATGTGTGGTATTGCAGGAATTTTCAATTTCTCGGCTACCGAAAATGCACCTTCTGAACAACAACTGACTTCAATGTTGACGGCCATCCGTTACAGGGGGCCTGATGAAAGTGGCATATATCTTGGAAACAGGATCGGGTTGGGTAATGTTCGGTTGAGCATCATTGGCGTTTCATCAGGACAGCAACCAATACATATCAGGGACAAAAGGTACTGGATTGTATACAACGGAGAGTTGTTTAACTACATCGAAATCCGCCGTGATCTTGAAAAACTGGGAATTCAGTTCACCACTCAGACCGATACCGAAGTTGTAGTTCAGGCTTATGCCCAGTGGGGGCCTGCCTGCCTGCAACAATTTGTCGGACAGTTTGCCATAGCCATCTGGGATAAGGAGAAGGAAGAACTCTTCATCGCACGCGACAGGGTTGGAATAAGACCTGTGTTTTACACCCGCAGCGGGAATCAGTTCATTTTTTGCTCTGAAATCAAGGGGATCTTCCAGATACCGAAAGTCAGGAGAGTTGTCAATCAAAAAGGCCTCTCGCAGATTTTCACCTTCTGGACAACCATCAGTCCGGATACCCCTTTTGAGGATGTTTATGAAGTTTCGCCGGGGCATTACATGCTGATCAGTGAGAAAGGTATCCGGTCAGAAAAATACTGGAGTCTGAAATACCCTGAAGCAAACGGGTACAGTGTGAAGAGTATTGACGAATCGGTGGAGGAACTAAGGGAACTCTTCAGGGATTCTGTGAGGAAACGCCTCAGAGCTGACGTTGAAGTTGCTGCATACCTGAGCGGAGGAATCGATTCGAGTGTTACCACCGCTTTTATCCACGAAGTTGAGCCGGGAGTTCTGAACACCTTTTCGATCGGCTTCAAAGACAAGGCTTTTGATGAAACAGCATTTCAGCTTGAAGCCTCAAAATACTTTAATACCAACCACATGGCGTTCACCTGCAGCTCGGGTGAAATCGGCAAATACTTTTATGATACAATCAGGCATGCGGAGTTTCCGATTCTCAGGACGGCTCCTACACCCATGTACATGTTGTCGAAAAAAGTCAGGGAGCAGAATATCAAGGTTGTAATTACCGGTGAAGGCGCCGATGAGATGCTTTCAGGCTATAACATCTTCAAGGAGGCAAAAATCCGCAGGTTCTGGGCCCGGAATCCACAGTCCGATATTCGCCCGTTGCTGCTTAAAAAGCTCTATCCTTACCTGCCGATGATGAAAGAGGCCAAAACCTCTGTATTGAAAATGTTCTTTGGTTACAAGCTTGGCGAAACGGATAATCCTTATTAT
Source organism: Bacteroidales bacterium (assembly GCA_016705005.1). Lineage (GTDB taxonomy): Bacteria > Bacteroidota > Bacteroidia > Bacteroidales > Lentimicrobiaceae > Lentimicrobium. The sequence continues at coordinate 186,392 of JADIZB010000001.1, forward strand.
TCTCACCTGCTGCGCTGGCACAATACATCCCGGATTCAGAATTATTTTGCCGATCCGGTGATTGCCGGTCTTGACGGATATGAGCCCATCGATGAGGTAGGAAAATCTCTGGCAGAAAACTTTGACAAATGGGGCGATCTGGCTAAATCACAGTACCTTGAATCGACAATTTTCATGTCGGGATACCTTCTTTCATCACAGGGTGACCGCATGGCCATGGCCAATTCGGTGGAAGGACGCTACCCTTTCCTCGACCACAGGGTTATCGAATATGCAGCTACATTGCCCGAGAGTTACAAACTCAATTGCCTGAACGAAAAGTTTATTCTGAAGAAAATGATGAAGGGCAAAATACCCGAATCAATTCTTAAAAGGCACAAACAGGCTTACCGAGCTCCTATCCATACCAGCTTTATCGGACCTGAAGCACCGGAATATGTTATGGAACTGCTGAATGAATCAACCATCAGATCATTCGGTTATTTCGATCCGGGAAAAGTAAACAAGCTTGTGGATAAGATTAGCCAAAACGGGCCGGTTACTGAAATGGAGAATATGGCTTTGGCTGGTATTATTTCCACCCAGTTGCTGCATCATTTTTTCATTCAGGAGAATGTATTCGTTTCCCCGGCCGACAAACCAGCCAACCTGATAATACTGAAGGATTAATCCTGATTTTCCTCCCCCTGCTATGCTGCTTATTACCCTTTTTGGGTAATAACGGGTATTTTGTACCTTTGCACTTCCAAAATCAAAAAAAACAGCATGAAAGCATATGTATTCCCTGGACAGGGTGCCCAGTTTGTAGGTATGGGCAAAGACCTTTATGATGGCAACCCCATGGCAAAGGAAATGTTCGAAAAAGCCAATGAAATCCTTGGCTTCCGCATCACTGACCTCATGTTTGCCGGTACTGACGAGGACTTACGTCAGACCAGGGTAACTCAGCCAGCTATATTTCTACATTCCGTGATACTGGCCAAAACCCTTGGCACTGATTTTAAACCCGAAATGACTGCAGGGCATTCTCTCGGCGAATTTTCAGCTTTGGTGGCTGCGGGGGCACTTTCTTTTGAGGACGGCCTTAAGCTGGTATATGCCCGTGCCATGGCCATGCAGAAAGCTTGTGAAGCCGAACCATCAACCATGGCTGCCATACTTGGCCTTGAAGATTCAAGGGTTGAAGAAGTCCTGGCGGGGATTGATGAAGTCGTGGTAGCTGCCAATTACAACAGTCCGGGTCAGCTTGTCATCAGCGGCTCAATGAAAGGAATTGAAGTTGCCTGTGAACAGCTGAAAGCAGCCGGGGCCAAACGAGCTCTTCCACTGAAAGTTGGCGGTGCTTTTCATTCTCCGTTGATGGAGCCTGCACGGGTTGAACTTGCAGCTGCCATCAATGCTACTACCTTCAGCAAGCCGGTATGTCCAGTTTATCAGAATGTTTCAGGAAAACCGGTAACCGAACCAGCTCAGATCCGTGAAAATCTTGTAGCGCAGCTAACTGCTCCTGTCCGCTGGACTCAAAGCGTTCAGAATATGGTTGCAGATGGTGGGAAAATGTTTATCGAAGTAGGTCCCGGCACTGTTTTGCAGGGGCTGGTAAAAAAGATTGCACCGGAAGTCGAAGCAGCAAGCGCTTAACAACCAAAAAACTTCAATAAAAAAGCCGGCTCTCCGGCTTTTTTTTATTCCTTTCCTATCATAACCTCGGTCGACTTGATAATTGCAACCACTTCATCGCCGGGCTTCAGATTGAGTTCTTCCACACTGTCCATTGTAATAACCGAACTCAGGCGGTTACCTCCTCCGATATCAATGATCACTTTTGCTGTTACCACTCCTGGCTTTACTTCAATAATACTGCCTTTAATCTGATTGCGCGCGCTTATTTTCATAATTCCTGTTTATAAAGAGAGTTAACAATCAACAGGATGTTGTTGTTGCAATATATCGTATTAAAATTTGCCGGTACATATCAATAGGCAACGATGGGCAACGGATGAAACTTATCATCAAATCAGGACCCTGAGAAAAGCCTGACACATCAATAGCTCAGGTTAACACTGGTTCCGGAATCCTGAAACGGGAATTGTCTGTCAATTTTGTCACTGCCCACTGTTTTGAGCAAGGTTCTCAAAATAATGAAACTTCAGGCCTTCCCTTTTCATTTCAATTTCGTAGATTTGTTACAACTCGGTCAAATCTTTTACCAAATAATCCCTTTGCGGTGAGCAATCTGGAAATATACGATTATATCATTATCGGCTCGGGATTTGGCGGTAGTGTTGCTGCGCTCCGCCTTGCCGGGAAGGGATACAGGGTTGCCGTTATTGAGCAGGGAAAAAGATTTTCACCCGGGGACTTTCCGAAATCAGACTGGAATCTGAAAAAATTCCTATGGCTCCCTGCTTTAGGATGGCATGGAATTCTGAGATGCCACTTTTTTAAAGAGGTATTTGTACTCACCGGAACCGGAGTCGGGGGTGGCAGTCTTGTATATGCAAATACACTGATGAAGCCCGGCGATGAATTCTTTGATAATCCGGCCTGGCTAAGTGGCATCGACTGGAAGGAACAACTGGCCGGCCATTTTGAAACCGCCGGAAATATGTTGGGTGCAACCCGCTTCCCATTTTCAGACAATGCCGAAGACCGGATATTAAAAGAAATTGCTGTTGAAATGGGAAGGGAGAATTCATTCAGTCTTGTTGATACTGCAGTGTATTATGGCGATCGGGAGAAAGAAACTGATCCCTATTTTGATGGTGCCGGACCTCTCAGAAAGGGCTGTACAGGATGTGCCGGTTGCATGACCGGTTGCCGTGAAAATGCCAAGAACACCCTGGATAAAAATTACCTTTGGTTCGCTGAAAAGCTTGGTACAATGATATTTCCTGAAACCAAGGCATATAAAATTGAAAACACTGAAGGAATATACAGGGTTCATACAAAGAAAACCGGCCGCAATGGGGTTACCGGCCTCTTTGAAGCCCGTGGTCTCATCGTCAGTGCCGGTACAACCGGAACACTGGATTTGCTTCTTAGACAGAAATTCTATTACAAAACCCTGACAAATCTACCCGACCCTATTGGAACCAATGTACGCACCAATTCTCAAAGCATCAGCGGGTTGGTTGAAGCCGACCGGAAGCTGAACAACGGGGTAGCCATCACTTCAATTTTTAGTCCTGAGCCAGGCTCGCACATTGAAATGGTAAAATTCAATGACCTGAGCGGAGCCATCACCCACATTGGTGGTTTCAGTGCCAACCACCCCAATCCTAAGAAGAGGGCTGGTTATGTAATTGCCGGATCTTTGCGCCATCCGTTCAGGATGCTTAAACTACTTTTTTCATTCAGATGGGGCAAACGTAGTATTGTCATGCTTATGATGCAGACACACGACAGCGCGATGAAGATGGAGCTGAAAAGAGGATTGTTCGGCACCCGACTCCGGTTTGACAGGAACAGCGGCAAGGTACCTGCATTCATTCCGGTTGGGCAGAAGGTGTTGCATCAATATGCTGAAAAGGTAAATGGAACCCCACTCAACAGCCTTACTGAATCCTTATTCAACATGTCAACCACAGCTCATATCATTGGTGGTTGCCCCATGGGCAAAACAGGCTCAGAAGGTGCTGTAGACGGCAATTTCAGGGTACATGGGTATGATAATATGTATGTTTTGGATAGTTCAGTCATCCCCTGTAACCCGGGGGTGAATCCGAGTCTGACAATTCTGGCACTGAGTGAGTATGCTTTAAGTAAGATTCCTCAAAAGACAGCGTTATAAGCGACTTAAACATCTGTTTTTATCCTGAAGGGCTGATTTTTTAAACGGAATCTGACTGAACAGAAAACAAAATAGAATTGTTCCTTAATACTGGAAAAATCAGCGTTTAACGTGGCGTTTAAGAAATCAGGAAATCATTTGAATAATATCCGTTAAAATCAATATCAGACTTTACCCGATTTTCCTGATAACTATTTTATCATTCAGCTTCTTGATGATCTCTTCATAGTTTGATTGAATGGATTTGTATTCAGAAGCAGGGTAAACGCCTTTAATAAAAGTATAGGAGGCCTTTATTGTTAAAACACTGTCTTCGATCTCAGAATTGTATGAAAATCTGAAATTTTCGTTTTCTGTAGACAATTTCTCAGGTATATAAGTTACAGTGTATCCTAACGGTATTTCAATCCTGCTTTCAAATTTTTGGGTCAGGGGATAAACGAAGTCTATGTCAATTTTCCTCTCTTCCTCTTTCAGTGGATTTTCTTTGATGGGTTGATTTAAAAACGGAGACACAAAAAACTGATTTCCTGAGCTGATATTTTCAAGTGAAGCAATGAAACTAATGGAATAAGGCGATGAATGGCTTTTATAATTCACACACCTTAAATCTGCCTCGTTTACCAGATAGTCCTTCTGTCGCAGATACGTCAGGATTTTATTCTTATCATCGCCAAATTCCTTCTTGATTTTCAATGCCTCATAACTTATCGAAGTGATCAATACCGTTGAATTTGACAACATCCCATCATCCGAAAGTTTTGTTTCAAAAGTGGTAAGTACCATTGAAACATCCTTTTGAGATAAATCAAGCCATGTTACTTCATCTTCGCGCACGACGAGTCCCTTATCATTGATACACCTTGGAGGCAGTTTGTAGGAACTCAGCAATGGCTCCGTTCCATCTGCAAGAAATGTTTTATCATTAATTCTGACTCCAATAACTACATAATTGAAGAACTGACTGTAAGGGTAATCGTACCTGATACGGCCATGATCCCTTGTGCTCATAATTACGGGAAATGCATCCACCCCAACTGCCTGCAGTAAACCGATGCCCAGAAGATTAATATCACCGCTGTTTCCACTTTTTTTCTTCAGTAAATCCTGCACCGTCCCTGATGCATAGCGGCTTTTGACTCCATTATAATTAAATCTGTCTTTAAGGGTATTTATTACTGCATTCAACCTGGCAGTTTCATCCAGTGATGAGATAGAGTCAGTATTGATTATCTTTTCTGCCTGTGCTACCGTTCTCTTGATGTAACGGCCAAATGACTCATATCCCAGAAGATCCTTAATCATTCTGGGCCAGGTTGTGAGTACATCAACTGAAGACCCGTCAATCATCGTATATTTTGAGAGTTGAAAATTTACTTTTGTAATGTAATCCTCTTTCGAAGTGATAAACTCAGTCTCCCTGAACGCGGGAATATTTCTCAGGGTAAACTGATAGACTTTATCCCTGAATTTTACATCCTGAATTGCCCTTTCGCTTCCGGGCGCAATGAATTCATTTTTTTCAATATTCTTGTAGTTCCCCTGTAACAGAAACATATATTCATAAAAAGGTATCATGCTGGCTTCAAAGCGACTGTAGTTCACAGGAATATCGGACTGAAAATCCCAATCCCTCAGGTGCATCAGATAATTGGACCGGATTATAAAATGGAACTCAAATATCGTTCCTTCACTAACTTCCGGCATAGCAAATCTCATGCTGGTCCATTTCTCGTTTTCACGGGATGTATAAATACTTGCTTCCGACAGGGCAGATGCAACCAGCTTACCATCGATCATATTCCAGGAATTCCCTTCGATTTTCTGGATTTTCTCATAAATTTTATCATGATTGTAAAGTGGAATTATTTTATTCGCATAATTCACACCAGATTCCTTAAGAATTTTTATTCTGCAGGTTCGTTCATACATCAGCTCAAAACCGGTGCCCAGGGGGACAAACCAGGTCTTTCCTATATCAAACAAGACAACAGCATCTGCATTTTTGTCATAATCACAGATTTTCAGATCGATTTCCTCGTCCGACAATGACCCATAGAGATAATTATTCACCTGCCCAATGGAATCAGATATCCACAAAGCCATAAACAAAACAGCACTCAAATACTTTAACCCTGATTTCATGTTTTTATAGTTTACTGAAAGTTATTGTGCTTGCTGATTCAATTCTGCGGACAAGCATTATAAAGGAGTACAAATTCTCATAGTCATCGTGAGAATAAACTCCGGCTTTTACCTCAAAATGCCTCGCCAGTAATATTTCATCCCCTTTAGATGTGAAGGATATTTCATATATACCTGATTCTGACTTTTCACTTCTTGGCCCGGGCAAACCGGCAGCCTGATAACCTTCCGGAATTATAAAGCTTATAGTGTCTGTCAGACAAACAGGAAAAGGTAATTTCATTCTGGTGGTTCGTTCAGTAGGAGCAGCAAAAAATCCAGGCTCCAGCGGAATGAGCGGTAAAACCAGTTCACTTCCATAAAATTGTACCAGCGTGTTCGACTTACCAAAAAAAACGATCTCGTTCCTTTCACTATCCCGGTTAAATTCAACAATTTGCAAGCTGTCGTTAACAAATGATGGAATATTAACAAAATCAGTCAGAGCCTTAATTTTACCATTGTAGCCGGGCTTTTTACATATGTAGCGAATGCGTTCAGCCTCTTCACCTCCTGTTGATATCTGCAATTTTATTTCTGCAGGTCCGGATGCAGATAATTCTATGGTTCCTTTCCGGTACTTCCAAACCTGTTGTTTCGACAAGGCCGGTATTCTGGCTATTGAACCACCTGAATCCCCCACAACAAGGGCATACCTGTTCTGAATAAAACTACCGGTATAGGAGAGCGGGTAATTTGAAGTGCAGTCAAGCCACAGAGAATCACTTTCCAGGGGAACCATCAGTATTGCATGATTAAACTGGTTGGCAACAAACAGGTCATCAATATCCTTATTCACTATTCCGGCCTTCAAAAGTGTATAATAGCCGGGTATACCTGCCTCCTGAAGTAAAGCTTTCAGATATATGGTAAGTGCCTTGCAGTCTCCGTAACCTTTTTCAGCCACATAATTAGCCGGAAGTGGTTTCTTGCCACCGGTTTCAATTGTTAGGTTAACATAACGGGTTTTATCCTGAACGTAATAAAACAATTTCCTGATCTGTTCCTTTCTTGAACTATTATTTTCAATTACCGAGGCAACATATAATTTCTCCGTTTCAGGAAGCCAGTGTAACTGGTAATTAAGTTCATTTACCCAACCACCAAACTCTTTCCATCCATCAGCCCGACCATCCCGGTCATAATGAAATTTAAGCGGAACGGCCCACACACGGGGCATGTTCTCAACATTATCCTCCTGGAAAGATTCTTCAGCATAGACATTATGAAATGAACATTCCCATTCCTGAACCGTGCAATGATCAATACAAACAATACTCGAATCGGATATTCCACTTGATTTAATCCGCAACTTATAATCATCGGGTGTAATAATCCTGAGTTTTGCCTTTTGAGTCGGGATTTCGCTGTTTATAACCGGAATCCAATTACAGATAGTCACAAATTCAGATGTTTCAGTAATATATGACCACTTAACCCTGTATGGAAATGTTGAGTTACGTAAGGTAAATACTTTGCAAAACTGATCTTCGTAAAGTGAAGAATTGCTGATATCGTTTTTGTCAACAATTTCCTTACGCGTAAGTTTCCGGATCAGGCTTCCATCCGAACGATGCAGGGAGGCCTCTAAAGAATTCAGTTTTTCTAATTTTGAATAGGGAACAACAACTTTACTGAGATAATCGGCCGAACGGTCATTTATCAGTAAATCAAAACTATAACTGGAAATCATTTTACCATCTCTGATTTCAATCTCAGTTGAGGTATAGAGCAGCACAGCCTTTTCATCCTGTGCAATCGTAATTTTCTGAAAACTAATAATTGACAAAACATGAAGCACGACAAATACTCTGAAACCCGGGAACCATTTGAAATCCACCATAGATACCTGATTATAATACAGCTTTAAAATTATTCGTAAAATTTTAAATCATTAACCGGTAAGAGAATCTATGAAAAATCCTATTGCTTACAAAATTCAGATCAGATCCAAACAGTATCTCTTAAATAATAATACCGATAAAACTACAAACAATAACAGACAATTACAATAGAATAAAAATCAGACATCGGTTACAATCCTGTAATTCCCGATCAATACGATTATTGCCTGAAAATGAAGTATATTATGCTTGCAATAATCCTTCGGGCGCCTGAGAGCCACATACTAATGTGCAAGAATGAAAATTACAGAAAAGGCTGACAAAGGTATCGGTTATGGTGGCTTCGATACGTTATGCTGCCGGGCATTGATAGCATTTTCATTGAAACCAGGACCTAGACACTCAGCTGGCTGTATCCATACTGCTGAGTACAATCCTCAAATCCGGATCTGCCAAATGAGTATTTCTATTCCTGCACAAGTGGCATTGATTCAGAATGGCCGGGATAGAACGCAGAACTTTACCTTTTTTCGTATTGCTTTTCGTAGTACCTCTGATAATCTCCTGAGGTTACATTATTCAGCCATTCTTCGTTGCTCAGATACCATTCAACAGTAGATTCAAAGCCTTCGGTAAACCGGATGGTTGGTTCCCATCCAAGTTCATTCTTGATTTTTGAGGCATCGATGGCATAACGAAGATCGTGGCCTGCCCTGTCCTTCACATAGCTGATCAGTTTTTCCGATTCGCCCTGCTGACGATCAAGTTTATGGTCCATGATTTCACAGAGCTTCTTTATGAGCTGAATATTCTGCCATTCATTGTTTCCACCGATGTTATAAGTTTCGCCCTCTTTCCCTTTATGAAAAATCAGGTCAATGGCTTTTGCATGGTCTTCGACATACAGCCAGTCACGGACATTTTCACCCTTGCCATAAACAGGCAATGGCTTGTTGTTGCGTATGTTGTGAATAAAAAGGGGAATCAGCTTTTCAGGAAACTGGAACGGCCCATAATTATTTGAGCAGTTCGACAATACAACCGGCAGGTGATAGGTATGAAAATAGGCTCTGACCAGATGATCGCTGCTGGCTTTACTTGCCGAGTAAGGACTTCGGGGATCGTAGGGGGTTGTTTCAAGGAATTTCCCTTCATCCCCGAGTGAGCCATAAACTTCATCTGTAGAAATATGATAAAACCGTTTGCCATCATGCCCATCTTTCCAGATTGTTCTTGCCGCGTTTAAAAGATTGACAGTTCCAACGATATTGGTCATGATAAACTCCATTGGATTGGCGATGGAACGGTCAACGTGCGATTCGGCAGCAAGGTGGACAACACCGTCGAATTGATATTTATCAAACAGGCCTTGAATCCATGGGCCATTTGTAATGTCGCCCTTCTCGAAAATATAGTTGGGCATATTTTCAATATCAGTCAGATTTGCCAGGTTTCCGGCATAAGTAAGTGCATCAAGATTGACAATCCTGTAATCAGGATACTTGTTAACAAACAGCCGTACAACATGCGAGCCGATAAAACCGGCGCCTCCGGTAATCAGAATGGTTTTCATAGGATTGATTTATCGTTTTTATCTGTCGTTATTTTTTCTTAGCAAGAACCTGTTCCCATTTCCAGGCAGAACCCATCATCTCATCCAGGCTTTTTACGGCTTTCCATCCAAGTTCTGTATTGGCATATGCAGTATCAGCCCAAACTTTCTCCACATCACCCGGGCGGCGACCGACAATCTTATAGTTCAGTTTCTGACCTGTCACTTTTTCGAAAGACTGAATGACTTCAAGCACACTGAAACCATTGCCTGTTCCGAGGTTGAAAATCTCAAAATCAGATTTTCCCTTATCTCCGATCATCCTGTTTACGGCCACTACATGTGCCTGAGCCAGATCAACCACATGAATATAATCGCGCACTGCAGTGCCATCGGGGGTATCATAGTCTGAACCGAACACACTCAACGAGGGTCTCAGCCCGATAGCAGTCTGGGTAATAAATGGAACCAGGTTATTCGGAACTCCAAGTGGAAGCTCACCGATCAGGGCGGAATCATGTGCTCCAATCGGATTAAAGTATCTTAAGGCAATTGTTTTCAACCCATAGGCCTCTACAGCAAAACGAATGATCTGTTCCGACATCTGCTTTGTGTTACCATAGGGAGACCAGGCTTCCTTAACCGGGGAAGTTTCCTTGACCGGAAGTTCGTCGGGCTGACCATAAACAGTACACGAAGATGAAAACACCAGGTTTTTGATACCATTGTCCTTCATCCCCTGAAGGATATTGATCAGCGATTCAAGGTTATTGCGATAGTACATCAGGGGGTCAGCCATTGATTCACCAACAGCTTTAAAGGCAGCAAAATGAATGATTCCGTCGATATCCCTGTGATTGCAGAAGAATTCGCTGGTCTTTTCACGGTCTATCAGATCGAACAGGTGAAACTCAGGCCGGATTCCGGTTATTTCAGTAATCCTGTCAACCACATCAATGTGTGAATTTGACAGGTTGTCAATAATAACAACCTCTACCCCCTGCAATTGCAGTTCAACAGCAGTATGTGATCCGATATAACCGGTTCCTCCGGTAACAAGTATTTTCATAGTTCAGGTTTAAATATTTAATCCGTTTGTTTTCTAACCATCCCATCCAGAATCCTGTATCTTTCATGGCTTTCGGGACAGACCGCAATACCGGCTTCATCAAAATTCAGCCGGTGACCAAATTCACTCATCCATCCGATCTGCCTGGCGGGATTGCCTACAACCAGTCCATAGGCCGGCACTGTGCGGGTAACGACAGCACCTGCTCCGATAAAGGCAAATTCACCGATATCATGCCCGCAAACTATGGTTGCATTGGCTCCTATAGAAGCCCCCCTTCGCACAACCGTTCGAGAATACTGTCCCCTTCTGATTACGGCACTCCTGGGGTTCACCACATTGGTAAACACCATGGATGGACCGAGAAACACATCATCTTCACAGATAACGCCGGTATAGATAGAAACATTATTCTGAACCTTAACATTATTCCCGAGAACAACGTCTGGAGATACCACTACATTCTGTCCCAGATTGCAGTTTTCACCAAGTTTGCACCCCCTCATCAGATGGGAGAAGTGCCATATTTTACTTCCATTCCCGATTTCACAACCTTCATCAATGATGGCTGTCTCGTGCACGAAGTATTCATTACTCATAGTATCAGGTTTTATTAACATGCAATTCACCATCCGGCTCAGGTACACCGGGATGTCAAATTGTTTGTCATGTTTATTATTAATATTCAAATATAATGTTTCGTCACTCCAATTATAAAAAAAAGAGGCTGGAAATGAATCAGCCTCTTTATTATAAGGATCATTTCAAATTATGCATTTACGAATTCAAGCACAGATGAAGTTATGTGAATAAGCTGATCATGATCGAGTTCAGTGTGCATAGGAAGCGATATCACAGTCCTGCACAGATGTTCTGTTACCGGAAAATCTCCTTCCCGATATCTTGGATCAAGGTATGCCTTTTGCATATGCAGCGGAACCGGATAATAGATCATTGCAGGAACATCTTTTGTGGCAAGAAATTCCTGAAGTGCATTTCGGTCAATGTCTTTCGTTACCAAAGTGTATTGATGGAAAACATGGTTCGATCTTTCGAACCGGGCCGGTATACTGAGCTTAGGATGATTTCTGAATGCGTTGTCATAAAAATCAGCAGCCCGGTTGCGGGCGGCTGCGTATTCATCAAGCTTCGCAAGTTTAACCTTAAGCACGGCAGCCTGAATGCTGTCGAGACGGCTATTGACCCCAATAAAATCATGATAATACCTGACAGTCATTCCATGATTAACCACCACCCTGAGTTGTTTTGCCAGTTCATCATCGTTGGTAAAAATAGCACCACCGTCACCGTAACAACCCAGATTTTTACTTGGGAAAAATGATGTACATCCAACATGACCAATGGTTCCGGCTTTTTTGCGCGAACCGTCTTTAAAAATGTAATCAGCACCAATAGCCTGACAAGCATCCTCGATGATAAATAGATTATTTGATGCCGCTATCTCCATCATCGCATCCATATCAGCACACTGACCAAACAGGTGTACCGGAACGATTGCCCTGGTTTTTGGCGTCAGCGCCCTGCGCACTGCTTCAGGATCAAGGTTGAAGGTATCAGGGTCAACATCCACAACCACAGGAACATATCCCAATAATGCAATGACTTCAGCTGTTGCAATGAATGTAAAGTTGGTTGTAATTACTTCATCTCCGGGCTTAATTCCAAGTGCCATCATAGCAACCTGAAGCGCATCGGTTCCGTTGGCACAGGGAATCACATGTCTGACACCCAGGTACTTTTCCAGGTCTTCCTGAAATCCTTTAACAGCGGGTCCGTTGATGAATGCTGTAGAATTAATAACATCACTGATGGCCTGATCAATTTCAGGCTTGATTTTTTCATATTGACGTTTCAGGTCAACCATTGCAATTTTATTCATCTGTAGCAGTTTTTAATGTCAATCTATTGATATAAAGCGTTTTATCAGTTATTCTGTTTTTTGATTCACAATGCGGATCAGGGTGCGCAAAGATACAATTAATCGTTTTTACAGTATGAATTATTGCCCCCGATCCGAAAATTTAACAAATGTTTGAAAAATCCGGTGTCAAATACCGCTGAATGATCACATCACCCGACTGCATAATAACATATCTTTGCTTTAATTATAAAGGTTATAACAATAATTACAGGTTAAAACCGGTTAAGGCTATTTCAGACACCCTTTTGTATGAAAACCCGACTCAGACTTCTGATTTTACTGATGCTTCCTTTCACTATAGCTGAAGCACAAAAAAGCATTCAGGATTCCATAATTTCCACTAACCTTGTTTATGCAAGTTACACCCTTCAGTTCCCTGGTGGAGACATGGCTGAGCGTTTTGGAATTAATTCGGGCATCGGTCCGGGATATATGTTGAAAACCTCAAAAAACTGGGTATTTGGCTTTGAAGGAAGCTTCCTTTTTGGTAAACAGGTAAAAAACACCCAAAACATCCTCAGCCTCATCGAAACTTCCGATGGAAACATCATTGATATGGAAGGCATTTATGCTGATTACAATTTCAATGAAAGGGGGTTTTCTGCAATTCTCCGGGTAGGTAAGCTTATACCTGTATGGGGGCCAAACCGGAACTCGGGCATACTGTTTACGCTGGGTGGAGGATACTTGCAACACAGGATCTACATTGAACACAAGGATAAAACAGCACCTGCCATTTCCGGTGAATACCTGAAAGGATATGATGAACTTAAAGACGGATTTGCATCCAATATTTTTCTAGGTTATCTTTATATGGGGAATAACAACAAGGTAAATTTCTTTGCCGGAATTGATGTCACTGCGGGTTTTACAAGCCATGTCAGACCTTATTCATTTAATAACATGACATTCAATACCGGAAGTTATAACGACATACTTACGGGGATCAGGGTTGGCTGGATTATTCCCGTATTCAGCCGGGCACCAAAAGAATATTATTACTATTGATTTTTTTAATAATTTCGAATCGCGAAACGACTTTCAAAACCCTTTGCATGAGGTTTATTTATAGTACCGGTATTACTTTTTACTACCTGTTTCTTCGAATTGCCGGGGTATTTAGTACTAAAGCAAGGGCCTGGCATTATGGCCGGAAGGAATTATTCGATAAACTTGAAGAGGTCTTTACTGCTCATCATGCAAACAACCAACCCTCACCAGTTGCCTGGTTTCATTGTGCTTCACTCGGCGAATTTGAGCAGGGACGGCCGGTTATTGAAGCTTTCAGGAATAAATTTCCAGGTTATACCATCCTTTTAACATTTTTCTCGCCTTCAGGCTATGATCATAAAAAGCAGTATAAAGGCGCAGATCATGTTTTTTATCTTCCCATAGACACCAGGTTAAATGCCAGGAAGTTCATTGCAATTGTCAGGCCTCAATTCGCTATATTCGTTAAATATGAGTTCTGGTTTAATTATCTTTTTGAACTTTTCAAAAACCATGTGCCGGTTTTTACTATTTCGGCCATCTTCAGGCCTAACCAGCATTTTTTTAAATGGTACGGCGGTTGGTTCAGGACGCATTTGAGGAGAATCAACCGGGTGTTCGTTCAGGATGAGGAATCTGCTGAACTTCTCCGGATGATTGATGTTGAAAATATTTGTATCAGCGGCGACACCCGTTTCGACAGGGTTAAGTCAATAAAAGCCATTCAACAGCCCTATCCACTCATCGACAGTTTTACCGGAGGGAAACACATCATAGTTGCCGGTAGTACGTGGCCTCCTGACAATGAACTACTTCTGTCATTGTATGAAAGAACCGGTGACCAGCTTAAGTTTATCATTGCCCCACACGAGATGAATCTCGCATATATCCGTGAATTTGCAGGAAAACTGGGCGATAAAGCAGTTTTATACAGTGAGGCTCCGGGTTCCGACCTGAAAAAAAAGCAGTTTCTGATCATTGATTCCATCGGCATGCTTTCCCAACTCTACAGGTATGCCAGCATTGCTTATATTGGAGGTGGTTTCGGGGCAGGAATACACAACACGCTGGAAGCTGCCGCTTATGGAGTTCCGGTTTTTTTCGGTCCGAATTATCTCAGGTTCAGGGAAGCCCGTGAAATGATTGATGCCGGTGTAGCCTTCAGTGTTCAGAATGTCAACGAATTGACTCTTGGGATTGTTGGTCTTCTCTCGAACCAGACCCACCTTGAAAATGTCTCACACAAGGCAGGTGAATATGTTTCCTCAAAAACCGGAGCAACTGATATCATCATTGAAGAACTCACCAATATGATTGCTTCAGGGCAGGCCAGATAGTCCTTCCATCCTACCATCCTTCCATCCTTCCATTTTTCCATCATTGCATCCATCAATCATTGCATCAACTCTGCTGTTCATTGACCATCCGGATGAATCAAAACTCTTTCCGCCTTTGCAGGATCATCAAGCTTAAAGATTACAAGTGACAGCTCAGGGCCATCATGAGCGGCAGAGAATGAAATTGTACGGCCGAACTGCTGCTTCCAATGCCCCGTAATTGCTGCTGATTCATGCACATGACCATGAAGTGTGATGTATGGTTGTTTCTCATCAATAAAACGTTGAATAGCTATGCTACCTACGTGCAGGTCGAGCGGCACGTGATCAACCATCATTCCATCAAGGGCGGCACGGTCAAGGTTTGACTGATAAGGGGGAGAATGAAACAGAAAAACTGCTTTCTCCATCGGAGCATCATTGGTAAGTAATTCCAGATCGGTCATGATACTTGAATAGGCAGTATCGTAATCGGGGAGTATACTTCTGTAACCCTCCTCAGGCGAAATACAACCAGGGTCAGTATAACGTGAAACATCGTATTTTTCCCAATCTTTCAACTGAAACGGAGTGGGTGGAACAAACGGATATCCGTAAATCATATAGGGCCCAAACTTAAACCTTGAATTGTTCAGGTATCTCCAGAGTTCCATGTTTTCACCAATTCGAAATTTCTCTTCTTCTGCCCGGTGGTCGTCATTACCCATAATCAGGAAAACTTCCGGGTAGTTGCAACCAAGATGCTTTTGTACCTTTCGGAACCCGGGGATCAAATAATCCGAAACAAAATCATCGATTTGTTTGTCTTTCAGCCATGTTGATTTTCTGACATGCGGAAGCAGATCTCCCCCAAGAAATACGAAAGAAGGTTTCTTGTTGAGAATTTCCTTAAAAAGTGATTCATATCGGCTAACCTGCCCATGAAGGTCTGAAACGAAATAACTGGTTGTCATAGTCTGATTTTGGTTAAGCCCTGATTATCTGAGAAGCCTGGCTCCATCTGTAACTGAACCGATCATGACAGCAAAACTTGTTCTGGCCTCGATATCACTGTCAGTGATCAGATGCAGATCAATCAATCCTTCTGATTGATATCCGGTTCGTTGAAAGTTTTCTTCTGCAAGGCACAAACTCCAACCTTCGATCCAGGATTTCAGGTTCTCAAGTTGATGTATGCCTGACTGGTGGTGGATCATCAGGTCCAGATCGCTGGCCGGGCCGGCTGTTGCATTTTTGGTGCTGCCAATGAGGTAGATTGCTTTAACCCCAAACTTCGTCATATCCATCTTGCGGCAAATGTGCTCTGCCATTTTTAAACGCCATTTCCAGTGCTGGTCAGAATCTGTCTGCGACAGAACTTCCTCGTTACTGTTTGCTGACCCATTTCCTGCCCCAAGAGCTTTAAATGAATTTCTCAATCGTTGCTGAAACAGGTAATTGCCGACCCTGTCTGAAATGGTGTTGAGCAGTTTCTGCTCCTCGGGCAGAAACTGGCTGCCGTTAAACTCCCGGATCAATTGAAGATAAGTCACAGTAATTTCACCACTAACATTGTTATCAACTACAATATCGGCTTTCTGAATCCAGTCAGTCTCTCTGAAATCTTCGCTATGCCATTCTTTACCCTCGAAAGTTACCTTTATTTCACATATTGTGCTATACTGCCACCCATGAGGCATTAAAGTTATTAATTCCCTGAAGAGCCTGTCGTTTTCCAGATCATCAACTGAGAGCAATTCTTCAAGATTGTATAGCGTGTTTAGTTCCTTCTCACGCTCCTTTAATCTTTGAAGTACAATATTATTTATCATGATGCTGTTTCTATTCACTGACTGTGATGCCAGACGAACCACTTTCCGGGAGTAATAAGAACGGAAAAATGATAATAGGTACCAGAGTGATTGTTGATATCCAAACTTTCCTGCTAAATTAGCAAAATCTTATCTTTGCCATTAAATAATCTCAAAGGATGAACAGAACAACCGATCACGATACAAGGCCGATAGTTGGTATCACACACGGTGATATCAATAGTATCAGCTACGAAATAATTATTAAGGCATTTGTTGATAACCGCATATTTGAACTACTTACCCCTGTGGTTTATGGTTCATCTAAAATTGCTTCATACCACCGTAAAACACTAAATGTAAGTGATTTCAGTTTTAATCTGATCAAAAGAGCCGATACTGCAAACCCAAAACGTGCCAATATAATAAACATTCACGACCAGGAAGTCAAAATTGATCTTGGAAAATCAACAGGCATTGCAGGCGAACTTGCCTTACTTGCGCTTGAAGCCGCGACAGAAGACCTGAAAAAAAACTACCTTGATGTGCTGGTTACAGCCCCCATCAATAAAAAAAACATTCAGTCAAAAGATTTTCATTTTCCCGGTCATACCGAATACCTTGCCGACAAATTCGGAGTAACTGACTACCTCATGCTGATGGTCAGCAATAAACTCAGGATCGGTGTGATAACCGGGCATATTCCGTTAAAGGAGGTTCTGAACCAGCTGAATGAAGAACTTATTCTCAGGAAAATAAAGATATTGAACCAATCGTTGCTCCAGGATTTTGGCATCAGAAGTCCCAGAATTGCCATACTCGGACTAAATCCACATGCAGGTGATGAAGGCTTAATCGGACAGGAGGAGGCTCAGATCATTAAACCTGCAATTGATAAAGCCAATGAACTTGGAATGAGAGTCTTTGGCCCATTCCCTGCCGATGGATTCTTTGGCTCTTCTACGTTCACACAATTTGATGGCATCCTCGCCATGTACCACGATCAGGGGATGCTCCCATTTAAAGCCCTGGCCTTTGACTCAGGCGTCAATTTTACCGCAGGATTACCCATTGTCAGGACCTCTCCTGCCCATGGAACAGCCTATGAAATAGCCGGCAAGGACCTGGCTTCACCCGATTCTTTCAGAGCCGCGCTTTATCTTGCCTGTGATATATTTTACAATCGCCAGGAGTATAAAACTATGACTGAGAATCCACTGCAGGCTGCGAAACAGGAAGCCGAGCATTAATACATTCATAAAACATGCAACAGCAGGGGTATCCACTTGAGGCAGTAGCCGCAATGGCCGGCGGATCGCTCATTGGCAACCCGGGCAATACTATGATTGTAGAACTGCTTACAGATAGCCGTAAGCTTTCCTCTCCTGACCAAACATTATTTTTTGCGATCGTCACTTCAAGGGACAACGGTCACAAATACATCGGCGAGCTTTATAAAAAAGGAATCCGTGCCTTCTGTATCTCGGAGCTTCCGGATCGGACATTGCCTGATACTGTATATATTCAGGTAAATAATACGCTCGAAGCACTTCAGAAACTTGCTGCCGCGCACCGCAGCGCATTCATTTACCCGGTTATCGGAATCACCGGAAGTAATGGAAAGACCATTGTCAAAGAGTGGTTGCACCAACTCCTCTCTCCTGAAAAGACAATTGTCAGAAGTCCAAAGAGCTTTAATTCGCAGATCGGAGTACCCTTATCGGTTTGGCAAATGAAAGGTCTTCATAACCTCGGGCTTTTCGAAGCTGGTATTTCGCAATCCGGCGAAATGGACAACCTCGAAAAAATAATCAGACCAACCATTGGTGTTTTTACCAACATAGGACATGCTCATGATCAGTATTTCAGTTCAAAAGAAGAAAAGACCCTCGAAAAGCTTAAACTTTTCAGGCATTCTGAACTTCTGATTTATTGTTCTGATCATCAACAGATAAACGAATGTATCGAAGAATCAGGGTATAGTAAATCAAAGCTGTTCAGTTGGGGATACAGGAACAATGCAGATTTGAGGATTACCTTAAAAACGGTGGAAAAGAACGGGACTATAATTCACGGTATTTTCCATAATAAGGAACTTTCTATTGAAATCCCATTTACCGATGATGCTTCAGTAGAAAATGCCATTCATTGCTGGGCTGTCATGCTGTCGTTTGGCTATGGTCCTGATGTTACAGCCAGCCGCATGCATCGATTGACCAGGGTAGCGATGCGCCTGGAGATGAAAGAAGGCATCAACGGTTGTTCTGTTATAAACGATGCTTATAGTTCCGATCCCGATTCACTTGCCATTGCCCTTGATTTTTTGATGCAGCAGAATCAGCACAATAAAAGGTCAGTAATCCTTAGCGATATGTTACAGAGTTCGGCCGACGAAGCCGCGCTGTATCATAACATTGCCGCATTGCTTTCAGACAAAGGCGTGAACAGGTTGATCGGAATAGGTCCGGTGATTTCACGAAACAGCCGGTTCTTTAATATGGAATGCTCTTTCTATGAATCGACCCGGGCATTTATAACGTCATTCAGATCCGCATCATTCAGGAACGAGAGTATCCTTGTTAAAGGAGCACGTATCTTTGAATTTGAGAAAATCAATGATCTGCTCCAGCAGAAATCGCATGAAACTGTGCTTGAAGTCAACCTGAATGCATTGGTTCACAACCTGAATTACTATCGGTCACTCCTTCAACCAGGGACAAAACTAATGGCCATGGTTAAAGCCTTTTCATATGGCAGCGGGAGTTTTGAGATAGCGAATACACTTCAGTTTCACAGAGCAGATTACCTTGCAGTGGCATATGCCGACGAGGGAGTTGAGCTGCGGAAAGCCGGTATCAGTTTGCCGGTGATGGTAATGAATCCTGAAGAGAGCGGCATGGAAGCGATGCTTCAATATAATCTCGAACCTGAGATATACAGTTTCAGGACACTTCAGATGCTTGAAAAGGCTGTTAAATCTTATAAGTCAGACAATGACAGGCTGATTCCTATACATCTGAAGGTCGACACCGGAATGCACCGTCTTGGTTTTGAGCCAGCCGACATAGAGAGCCTGTGTGTTCGTATCAAAGCAACACCGGGATTAACCGTTCAATCTGTTTTCTCGCATCTGGTCGGAAGTGACGACCCCTCATTGGATGAATTTACGAGACATCAGATCGGGATGTTTGTTAAAATGGCTGAAAAGCTCGAGAAAATTCTCGGATATAAAGTTTTGTGGCACATTCTTAACTCTGCCGGGATATCAAGGTTTCCTGAAGCCAGGTTTGGGATGGTCAGGCTGGGCATTTCTCTGTATGGCATTGCTGCGAATGAAAAGGAGCAGAAAATGCTCGAAACAGTCACCAGTCTGAAAACCAACATATCACAGATAAAAACCATTGAAGCCGGAGAAACCGTCGGTTACAACAGGGCATGGCAAGCACCTTTAACAACAACCATTGCCACCATTCCCATCGGTTATGCTGATGGATTAAACAGAAGGCTTGGAAACGGTAAAGGCAAAATGCTCGTAAACGGGCACCTCGTCCCTGTTGCCGGAAACATTTGCATGGATATGACCATGCTTGACATCACCGGGATTGAAGCTACTGAAGGAGATGAAGTAACCGTATTCGGTGAAAAATTACCAATATCAGAATTGGCAGTTGCCATGGATACTATTCCCTACGAAATCCTCACAGGTATTTCGCGCAGGGTAAAACGGGTATACTTTCAGGAATAAATTTCCACAGATGCTTATGTGTAAATGATTTCTCAATTTATTTAACAGATACTACTGGAAGATTGCATGAAAAACTTATCCATCATCATTCCCGCCTACAATGAAGCAGCCACCATTCACCTGATACTGAACAGGATTCTCGAAGTAAAGTTTATTTATAATATTGATTATGAGATAATTGTTGTTAATGACTACTCAACAGATGGTACTGCTGAAGCACTGGTGGCATACAAAAACGATCATCCGGGATTGAAAATGATCATACATAACCAGGAATCAAATCAGGGAAAAGGAGCCGCACTGCACAAAGGCATCGAATTGGCAACGGGTGACCTTGTTGTGATTCAGGATGCTGATCTTGAATATGATCCGAAAGAATACAATCTTCTTTTAAAGCCTTTTATGGATGGCGTTGCGGATGTTGTTTACGGATCAAGATTTAAAGGTATCGGACCTCACAGAATTTTGTTTTTCTGGCACTCCATTGGTAACAATTTCCTGACCTTTCTTTCAAACATGTTTACCAACCTGAACCTGACCGACATGGAAACATGTTATAAAATGTTCAGGGCTGATATTATAAAAAAAGTTGTTCTTACTGAAACCAGGTTTGGGTTTGAGCCTGAAGTGACTGCACGGATTTCACGGGTGCCCGACATCCGTATCTATGAAGTAGGTATTGCGTATTATGGCCGGACCTATGAGGAAGGTAAAAAAATAGGAGCAAGAGACGGTTTCAGGGCCATTTTCTGCATCCTTAAATATAACCTCTTCGACAGAAGAACCTTCAGATAATTTTCTTCATTGAAAAAAAAGACAGGATGAGAAATGATTCCAAATGGTCGTTATACACGTTCATTATCCTGGCAGGCGCCATAGTTGCAATCAGGTTTATATCAGTCCCCTCAAGGGCTTTAAGCTGGGATGTCTTCGGTTATTATCTTTATCTGCCTGCCACATTTATTTATGATGATCCTGGTCTGGTCAAAACTGAATGGCTTGATGGTGTAGTAGAAAAATATGAACCTTCACCTACCCTCTATCAACTTGTGCCTGCAGTTGATGGCAACCGGGTGATAAAATATACGGCGGGAATGGCATTGCTGTATTCCCCGTTTTTCTTTATTGCACACTGGATAGCACCGCTGTCAGGCTATCCTGCTGATGGATTCTCTCTTCCTTACCAGTTGATCGTCAGCTTTGGTGGTTTATTCTGGATTGTACTCGGAATCTATGCCTTCAGGAGAATATTATTAAAATTTTTCAACGATCAAACTACCCTGGTTATTCTGATACTGATTATTACCGGAACAAATTATTTTCATTTAGCCGCACTGGATGGAACTCTGCTGACTCATAATATCCTTTTCACCCTTTATGCATTTTTACTGCTTTCGACCATTGCCTGGCACAGTAAACCATCTGCTGGCACTGCCATTTTCACAGGGTTGCTCTGTGGTCTGATTGCCCTGATCAGGCCTTCCGAAGCGATTTGCTTCCTGATCCCGTTGTTATGGAACACTGGTACCAGAAAAGCAATATATGATAAAATGTCGTTGCTGAGGCGACATCCCCATCATCTGGTTCTGGCGCTTTTCAGCGCTCTGTTGATCGGATCTGTCCAGCTTATATACTGGAAGAAATTCACAGGAGAATGGTTCTTTTATTCTTACGGTAATCCCGGGGAGGGCTTCAGGTTCTTTCCTCCTTATCTCGGTGAATTTCTTTTCAGCTTCAGGAAAGGCTGGCTTATTTACACGCCTTTAATGATCGCTGCCCTGGCAGGTTTTATCAGTCTTTACCGCCGGCACAGGGAAATCCTTCCTGCCATTGCAGTTTTCTTTATTTTAGATCTCTGGGTTGTGTCCTCCTGGAGTTGTTGGTGGTATGCCGGCGGTAGTTTCAGCGCCAGGGCCATCGTACCTGCTTACCTGGTACTTGCTTTTCCACTGGCATATCTTACCGAAGCCATGCGAGGCCATTGGCGCAGGATTGCAATGATCGTCGCCGGATTGCTTGTGTTGCTCAATTTATTCCAATCCTGGCAGTTCTATTCCGGAATTATCGACAAGGAGCGCATGACCCGGGCTTATTATAATGCTATATTCGGCAAAATAGATGTTGACAAGGAAAAACTTGACAAATTCCTTCTGGTTGAGCGCAGCACCGAGAGCAGTGAAACCATCAAACACACGGAAAGATACTCAGGTCAGGTAATTTTCGAAACCAACACCATCGCTGCAACCGATACAGCCGGTGCATTAAAATTGAGCCCGGAGAACCCATTTGCCCCGGGACCTGATATCCCATACAGTACCCTGACCATTAAAGATCATGTCTGGCTCAGATCCGGTGTTGAAGTATTTCTTCCGGAAGGGTATTCAGGAGCTCCCCCGCTACTGGTAACAGCCTTCCATTATAACGGACAGGCCTATAAATACAGGGCTGAAGCCATTCCGGAACCTGACCCGGCCAGAGGAATGTGGCACAAAATTGAGTATTGGTACCTGAGTCCTGAAGTCAGAACAAACCATGATAATCTCAAAGTGTACGTTTGGCATAGTGGGGAAACCCCGGTGTTTGTGAGGAATCTCAGGGTTGAGAAGTTTGAGTTGAAAAATGAATAAGTCCCGGAATGGATTAATTTCAGGGGAACCTTACAGAAACATAAAAATCGTCCACATAAAATACCGACCGGCTGTTCCCCCAGAAAAACACCCTGACCTCGTCGTTCTCTGCGACGCCTTCGGGAAAATAACCATAGCAGGCAATATCCGACCATTTATCCGGTGTAACCTGCCAGGAGCCTGAACTCACTGATGCAACATATATCGGTTTCCCATCACGGTGTTGCTGGATAAAAAGTGATGCTCCGGTATAATCCCCCGAGACCTTTGCTTTTACATATACTTCATATGGCTTTTTTGTCTGCATTGAGTGCGGGTGCCATTTGAACGAGTAACTACCGTGATTCAGGCTGTCGATGCGGTCAGAGAATCTTCCGCTCAGTGAATGAAGGCTATCCATCGCCGTAGCGTTTCCATTCCAGCCAAAGACAGGTTTCTCGAAATCATTGAATGATGAAAATCCATTGATGTCTGTTCCTTCCGAAAAAATCATCAGACTACCGGATGCCACCTTGTGGTTTTCAATAAGATCGGGCCATCTGTTTCGGAAAGACGCAAAAGCCACGTCGGGAAGCGGGGCATAAAGGTTGATCAGTGCAATTTTTTGCGTATTAAGCTGTTCAATACATCCGATGAGATCGCTCAAACCCTTCTGATATGTTAGGTTATGCAGAAAATATCTTCCCTTGAAACCAACTTCCATCAATGATTCTACCATTAACTGTTTATCATCGGTATTACAAACCAAATTCGTTATCCCTGATCTGACGACATCTTGGGCCACTGCACGATACTTTTCTGCCTTTTCCTGCCCGTACGAAGAAGTCGGATCGAACCGGTTGAAAATCAGCAGGGCAAGCAACATCCATAAGGCGCAAACCAGAATAATTCTGAATATTACAGGCTTATGTCTGAATTGAATAATAATCAGTAGTGTGATCAGGATCAGCAAAACAAAATACGAAATCAGGAATCCGATGAAAACAGGCCGGTTAGAATAGGAGAAAGTGATCGTGTGCTTTCCGGGACCGCAAATCACACTGATAAACATTTTATTGGAAACAAACGCTGGTGCTTCCTTGCCATCTATGGTCACTCTCCATCCCGGATACCAGGCCTGAAGCAGGGTCACAGCGACCTTACGCTGGCAGTTCACGATGGCCTCTGCGTAGCCTGGATAAAACCCGGTTATCTTTACCGAATCACCTGGTGAGCATTTTAAAACGCCGAAATCTTTCCTGTAAACCTGCTTCTCAACAAAAAGGGCTGTCCCGATGTCGGTTGATGACTCCAGATCGCCTTTACCAAAGGGCAGTACCTTGTCCGACAAATAAACAATCTCATTATTGAGGATTGAACCGGCAAGTTCAGGCAAAGAATCGGCAAGCTGATCGTATCCGTTCAACCTGAACGAATTGTACCCTTCGAATGAAACCGTCTTGTTGAAAATATTGGTATTCTGCCAGATTACAGAGCAGGAGGCATTTTTTTCCGTATTGACTGAAACGGGCATCCCGGGAACCGGAAGCGGAAATCCGTCAGCCTTCTGCTTCAGAATATGATTGATTTCAAAGGGATCGATTCCTGCGGAAACAACGGTATAATATGTATTTAACTGAACGGCTGCCAACATTTCAACCACAATCAACACTGGTATATACCTGTATCCGGAACCGGACTTCCGGATAACGAGAAGTAGAAAGGTCAGAACGACAACCATTTGTATTACCGCCTGAATTACAATATGCTCATGCCGGGAAGGCTGCCGAAGCCAGTCAGGAAAGTCACCCGCTGGTTTGAGAAATGAAAAACCCTCATGGTTCATAGCGACCAGCGAATTGGCCATCAGAGCAATTATTACTACTGTAAAAGCGCTGGCGATGATGATCAGCCGCTTTCTGTAAATCATCGGGTCCGACAGATAAGATCCAAGCCCGGATGCGGCCGCTGGAATGATGGCAAGGACTGCAAAAAAGACAAAGAAACTTGAATGCCTGAACAGGTTGAACAAGGGCACATAATGGTAGAGCATCCCCCTGACCGGTGTATATTTGCCAAATGATGCCAGCAGCGCAACCAGTCCGAAAACCAGAAAAACATTCAGCAGGAACTTTCTCCTTGAAAACAGCACCAGAACGAAAAAGAACAACACGATGAGTCCTGCATAAGCATTGTTCATCGAGATATCAGTATCATACCATTCAACCTCTTTAACTGTTGCAAAAGGAAGTAAAAAGGAGATGGCAGAGCGGGGGGAAAAGGGCATAAACCAGGCATCTTCAATGCTCACCCCACTCAGCCGGCCAACCTGCCCTGAGACCTGGAAGAAAGTTATGGCAATGACCAGAAGTGACAATGCAGTTATCAGTAAAAGGGCCCCGTTGAGTTTCAGCAATTGCAACACTTCCTCTTTTTTACCGGCCGAAAAATACCTGATGAAGTATACCGTGAACACGGCAATCATCAGGTAAATCAGTATTGCCCACATGGCCTGATATCCGCCGGTAACAAGCAGGAATGTAAAAATGGCCGTACGGATCGCATCCGGAAACTTTCGTTCTTTCTGCAGCCGGATAAAATAATACAGAACAAAGGGTATCCAGGTTGCTGCTATGATTCCGAACATCTCCTGCCCGTGTCCGACAAAGAAACCCGACATCAGATAGGCAACTCCTGCGACAAACTGCGCTCTCCTGTCATCGGTAAAATGCCGCGAAAGCAAAAACATCCCCCATCCCGACAGGGAAATGTGGAGGATAAACAGCAAATGCAGCGTAAGATAGGAATAACCGGTGGTCAGCCCGATGATGAATGTTTCAGGATACCAGACCGAACGCAGATCGGCATGAATCGGATAACCACAATGTGTATATGGGTTCCAGAAGGGGAAAACCCCGTTTTGCAGACATTCACCCACATGGTAACGCCAGGGAAGGTAACAGCCCAGCATATCCCACTTAAAGCCGTTCTGAAGGAAAGCAACCTGCCAGTATGCCAGAATAGCCAGAGCCACAAAAGCCGGAAAAATATAATAATCAGCCCGTTTTTTCTGAAGCATACTAACTGAAAAGGATTGGTGAAGCGAATGTAAGGAGAAATTCGTGAATCATTCAGGGTAAAATATAGCTATCTTAGCCACTGCCAATGCAAAGTTACAGTTATGAATTTTTCAGTTTCGGTGGTCATCCCCTGCTTCAACGAAAAAGATAATATTGACATCCTCTACCGGCATCTATCAATAGTGCTTGAAGCTTACCCTGACTATGAGCTGATCTTTGTGGATGACGGAAGTACGGACGATACGCTCGAAACCATCCGTTCTGTCGCAGAAAAAGATCCCAGGGTCAGATACATCTCTCTTTCGAGAAATTTCGGGCACCAGTATGCCCTGAAAGCAGGGCTGGACCACGCCGGGGGTGACTGTGTCATCAGCATGGATGCCGATATGCAGCATCCGCCGGAACTGATCCCTGCAATGATTGAAAAATGGCGTGAAGGTTACGAGGTGGTAAATACCATCAGGGGAGATCAGAAATCACTATCAGCCTCAAAAAAGCTCTCATCCGGTTTATTTTATTTTATCATCAACAGGCTTTCTTCGGTTGAAATCAAACCCGGAATCGCAGACTTCCGCCTGCTCGACCGAAAAGTTGTTGATGCCCTGAAACAGTTCAGTGAAAATCACCTTTTTTTGAGGGGGCTGATACCCTGGATGGGATTCAGGCAGACATCCGTTCATTTTGAACCCGCTGACAGGCATAAAGGAACAACAAAATATACTTTTACCCGAATGCTGCGACTCGCACTTGATGGGATCACTTCATTCAGCAGCAGACCTCTTTACCTTTCGATCTCAGTAGGATCGATCATAGCAGGTATTGCTTTCCTGTATGGGATTTATGCTGTTTATGTGCATCTTTTTACCGATGACGCCTTGCCGGGATGGACTTCCATTACGGCTAGCGTCCTGTTCATCGGTGGCATACAATTGATTATGCTGGGAATAATCGGTATTTATCTTGGGAAGCTTTTCATTGAAAACAAAAAGAGACCTAACTATATCATCAGAACAAAGAATTTCTGATGTTCTGACGATCCATGGCAAGGAAGCAGGATTGCCGCACAGCAACGTTTCCGACACCAAAGAATGAGGTTAGTCATTGAAAATTCCGGAAGTCAAGAACCAGTGACTGATCTCCGCATCATATTTTTTACCAGGAATTCTTCGTTATTTCGTCATTAAAACATTTTGCGATGAAAATTAAGCTTCCAGACCTGAAACACCGGTATTCCTTCTTCGCTTTAACACTTCTGGTGCTGACCATTGCCATTGTCAGGGTCATGACGCTGTCGGATAACGAACTGAGCTGGGATGTCTTCGGGTATTATATTCATCTGCCGGCGGCTTTTATCTATCACGATCATGCCCTGCAGAACATGGGGTGGATTCAGGATATCATGTCAAAATACCCGGTAACCGGAACCCTCTACCAGTTAAGCACCGGGCCCGATGGAAATCCGATCTTCTTTTTTCTGATGGGCATGTCATTTTTTTATGCCCCCTGGTTTTTTGCCGGTCATATACTGGCAATGAGTTCCGGTTATCCTGCCGATGGTTTCAGCCTTCCATACCAGTATTCCATTGCCCTCGGTGCCATCTTGTATACCATTATCGGCCTGGTTTACCTCCGGAAAATTCTGCTCGGGCTGTTCAATGATAAAATCACTTCACTGATCCTCGTTATTGTTGTACTTGGGACCAATTACCTTCATTTTATGACGGTAAAGAACCTTGAAACAGCCAATATCCTTTTTATGATGGTGACCCTCATTACCTGGAACACCATCCGTTGGTTACAGGATCATAAACTGCTCAATATGATTGCCCTGGCTGCCCTGGTTGTGCTTACCGCCCTGGTGAAACCAAGTGAAGTCATGGTGCTGCTTATTCCGCTGCTCTGGGGGGTGTATAACCGCGAATCACTGGCCGTTAAACTGAAAGAATTCTGGCAATACAGATCGCAGGTGCTGATTGCCGTTGGTGTTGGTTTGATCCTTGCCCTTCCCCAGATGCTCTATTGGAAAACCGAAACCGGTCACTTCCTGTTCGACAGTTACAAAAATCCAGGGGTCGGACTGGATTTGAATTCACCGCACATCATTGAGGTGTTGTTCAGCTTTAAGAAGGGATGGCTGATCTACACCCCGGTTATGATTTTCGCCCTCCTTGGTTTCTCATCGCTTTACCGAAGAAACAGGGCGATATTCACCCCGGTGCTTATTTATTCCCTCATCGCGTTCTACATCCTTGCCAGCTGGACTGAATGGTGGTATGGCGCTTCTTTCAGCATACGACCGATGATCACCCTCTATCCGTTACTGGCAATACCACTCGGGTACATGGCTGAAGCTGTTTATAACAGGAAAAATGCCTCCCGGATAATTTTTACTACTGCTGTGGCAGGCTTCGTGGCATTAAACCTTTTCCAGACATGGCAGCTGAACAATTACATAATAGATCCTTACCGGATGACGAAGGACTACTATTTCGCCATTTTCGGAAAAACAACCATCAGTCCCGAAACGCGCAACCTGCTGGCCATCGACCGGCCTTTGACTGAGACCGGAACTTTTACAAAGGAAACGGAATACAACCGGAGAAATATCGGATATTATGATTTTGAACAGCCGGACACCAACAGATATCAGAATTTTGTGACAGATTCGCTACATGGAAAGGTATTCCGTCTTGACGAAAACATGGGATTTTCTCCCGAAATCAGAACTTCGTACAGTGGTCTGACCAATAAGGACCATGCCTGGATCAGGGCGGGTGTGGATGTTTTTATTCCTGACGGCTACAGTGAAGAACTGCCCTTGCTGGTGCTCACCTTTGAGCGGAAGGAAGGTGCCTATGGCTACCGCTCTTACGGAATTGATACTTCAATCTATAAACCCGGCCAATGGGGCAAAATTCAGGTGGATTACCTTACACCCAACATCCGGAGCAACGATGACTTTTTCAAGATATACATCTGGCACCGTGGAAAAAGTCCGGTATTCATCGACAACCTGAAAGCGGATGTTTTTGAGCCCCGCTATTGAGGCTTACTTTCCCTGAATTTATAAAGATAATTTCTCAATCAATGAATTTGATCTTATTCAGGGCATAGGCAACCATCCTGATCAGCAACCATCCATGCCGGAAGCGTGAGATGTTGGTGTCGCCGTATTTCCTGGCCCTGTAGCGGATGGGTACTTCCAGCAGTTTCAGGTTAAGTTTTGACGAGCCGAAAATAAGATCAAAATCACCAAACGGATCAAAGTTACCAAAGTAGGAACGGTTCGCCGCCAGTCTCCGGTAATTTTCAGCTGTCAGTACTTTTGTCCCGCAAAGGGTATCTTTGATGCGCTGACCCAGCAACCAGGAAAACATAACAGAGAAAAATTTATTTCCCATCATATTGAGGGTGCGCATGGCCTCCTCCTCCATCGGGTAAACCAGGCGTGTTCCGTTGATGAATTCTCCGCGGCCGGTTGCCAGGGCATTGTAAAACTTCGGAAGATCTTCAGGCGGTACCGTAAGGTCAGCATCCAGGATCATCAGGACATCTCCCGTTGCATGGTCATATCCCTTACGAACAGCATCACCCTTTCCTTTGCCCTCCTGAATAAGAAATTTAACATCTCTTTTCCCGATATAAGCTTCACAAACGCGTTTAATTTCATCCAGGGTGCCATCGGTGGAGTTACCCTCAACAAAAATAATCTCGGTATGTCGTCCCATTTCCGGGGTACGGATAACAGCCTCTTCAATGTTGCCTTTTTCATTTCTCGCAGGAATGATCACCGATACTGAAAAGTCACTGTTGTTGTGCGGGCGGAGTTGCGGCAGCCTGGCCACGATGTATCCTGTAAGGCACAGGCTGTTGAATAACGGCAGGTAAGCGATGTATTTATTGAAGAACCATGAGATCAGTGGTATGTTAACAGGAACCAGAAACCGCTTTCCTGACTTCACCACATCAAATCCTTCAACCTGCAACAGGTTGATCACATCACCCCGGTTGAGCCAGTTGAGACGTGGATGAGGCATTTTCAACCCGAGTTTCTGGGCAATCCACATCAGGGGTTCCCATAAAAAGCTATGGTAGGAAATCAGGATACGCGATCCCGGATGAACTACTTTTTTAAGCTCACTGAATGCAGCCTGAATGTCCTCCAGATAACCCAGTGTATCAGAAATAACAACAAAATCATAGTGCTCCTTGATGTTCAGCTGCTCTGCATCCATCACTTCAAACTTCAGGTGGGGATATTTTTCCCCGGCAATCCTGATCATTGAAGGAGAAAGATCGATACCCATTCCCGCCGATGGTTTCAGGGCGTTAAGCAGATAACCGGTTCCGCATCCGATTTCAAGCACCCTGGAACCCTCCGGAATATTGAACCTGAAAAACCGCACCAGGTTTTTATAGTAATATAAATTCCTGCGAATGTACCTGTCGCGCTTTTGAGCGATGCGCTCCATGGATTCAGTTACCCTTCGCTTATTTTCCGTTAACAGGCTCATTTGTTGTATTTAATGTTTTTATTGGTCGGTAAATCTCCATTCTGAAATTATCGAAATAGACGAGGTTTTTACCCTTATTCCAGGCATATAGCTTGATTTTCTTTCCCGCCATAAAAGAGGGAATAACCGCTTTCAGCCTGACCTGGTACCACTCCGACTCCTTTAATTCGGTATCTGGAGAGGCTGTAGTATAAAGAAGCGGGGAATCCTCACCTGAGAGTACAATACGGATATCGTCGGGCTTCCCGGATGCCTTTACTATAACATCAATCTGGTCTCCATCCCTGAGCACCTCCGGGTCGATGCTGAAAGCATAGGGATTCTGGGCATTTGTAACAATGCTGCTGCGGCCTGAGAAACTTTTATTGTAACTCAGCACCCCAGGAAACGACAACCCATCTGATTTCAGGGGCAGTTCAGGGTTGAGCGGGGATGCTTCTGCCCCGTTAAAAATCAACTTCCGGTCAGCAACATTACCTTCCCCATCAATTTCAACAGGCTCCATAAGCACCTGGTATCCATCAGAATACACTGCCCTAAAACGATAACCCCGGGTTTTCAGATCGAGCAGATCAAGGATTCTCTGATCATGAACAGGAGGACCGATATATATTATTTTCCCCTTATAGGCATCGAAAAGTGAATCAATGCTGACATGGTTATTCCCCCAGTGAGAAATCATACCGGTAAAGCCATCCAGAATATAAAAATCTGGATAGATTTTTTGTAAATCAGGGACATACCGCTTTATGCTGTAAGCATTACCAAAGTATAAGCCGGCAGCAGGTGATGAACCAGGGTTGGCACAAATGACTGCATGTTTCTCTGATGTACCGGTAGCTGCAAGCCATGCATTTTCCCAGACCGGATTCCTCTCAGTAGTATAAATGGCTTCCTTTCGGGCAATTCCATAGGGTATAACCAAGATGATACAGGATACCGTAGCCAGGCCTGTAATGACATTTCCAACAACTTTTGAGGATACAAATGATACAGTTAGACGAAGGATTAATATGAAATTAATCGCAGCAATGCTTTCATAAGGAAGCAGGTAAACTTCTTTGGGTTGTTTTGCCACCAGCAGATATCCTGCGGCCTGGGCCAGCGAAACAGCCAGCAGCAGCCTGGCCGCTGAAGCATCAGGCCAGTACTTCTTTACCATTCTGAAACCAAGAAGAATCAGCAAAACCAGTATTGATAATCCAAAGATAATGGCAAGCACAGGACTGACCATGAAAAGATTGACCAGATCTCCGGAATACCTTGAAGTATCAATGACCCCTTTCGTTCCGGTTCCATATTGCCCGGTATGAAAGAACAGTCTGTAAATCCAGTAGAACATGTTCGGATACAACCGGATTACCGGAAGGGTGAACACAACAAATGAGGCCCCGCTGGTCAACAGAAACCATATTTTTTCCTTTATAGGATGAAAAAGAACCAGGGGTATGATCAATAAAGGGGCGAACAATATCTTGGAGGCCATTCCAAATCCGCAGATAATGCCGAACAGCAATACAAATTTACCGGATCCGCTTGTACTTTTCCTGAAATACCATATTATTGAAGCTGCTGCTACAGCAAAAGCAGCCAGCATCTGCATCAATTCCTGCGTAATTCTGGTGTAGCCATTAAAGAGGATAAATCCTGAAATAAAAGGGGTAAGCTGAAGCAGTAAGGCATACCAGATATTCCCTGTTTTGCTGAACACAAAGATTGCCAGAATTAACAAAGCCAATGAGCCTATGATGGCCGTAGCAACATTCAATATACGTATGTAGTGCTCCGGTTCTGACAATACAGCCCTGGTCAGGGATTCACCGCGACGGTCAGCCATCCATGCACCCTGTAGAACCAAACCACCGGTTACCTGCATGGTTGTACCCGGATGATCAATATGCCCTGCAAGCCTGAAACGGGCCATGTTCAGAGAATTGAAGAGGTAGGCATACTCAGGATCATATCCACCACCATACCAGGCTTTATCGCGCGCCCTAATGGTGTTGATTGATGTGAACAGAAGAATAGCCGGTATGACAAACAATGTGGCAATAATCAATAACTGCCTGAGATGTTTAACGATTGTCGCTGAGGTTTTTCCCATACTGGTTTCACCAATGAGTGCTCAAAGATACAAATTAGAATGTGCATCTCCTGACATCAGGGAGGCAAAGGAGGTTATCTGACCTGATCCCGGAACTATGCTTTCAGTATCTTATCAATGGCTTCAAGTTCCTCTCCGGAGAACGCCAGATTATTGATGGCATCCAGGTTATCGTCAAGTTGTGAAATGCTGCTGGCTCCTATCAGAACAGAAGTGATGCCTTCATTCCGGAGAATCCATGCCAGTGCCATCTGTGAAAGTTTCTGACCCCTCCGGGCAGCTATGGCATTCAACTTCCCGGCCTTCTCAACTTTCTCAGTTGTTACCTGGCTTTGCTGCAGAAAGCCATGTTCACTTGCTGCCCTCGAACCCGGAGGAATCCCGTTCAGGTATTTATCTGTAAGCAATCCCTGAGCAAGTGGTGAATAAGCGATACAACCCATATTTTCATCACGGAGAACATCCAGTAAACCATTCTCTACCCACCGGTCAAACATTGAAAAACGGGGCTGATGAATCAGGCAACGCACACCAAGACTTTTCAGGATTTCGACCGCCATGCGTGTCTGTGTTGCTGAATAATTTGAAAGACCGATGTAGAGTGCTTTTCCTTGTCTTAAAATCTGCTCCAATGCACCCATGGTCTCTTCAAAAGGGGTATCGGGGTCGGGCCGGTGAGAATAAAAAATGTCAACATACTCCACACCCAGTCGTTTCAAACTCTGATCCAGGCTGGCTATAAGATATTTTTTTGATCCCATTTCACCATAAGGTCCCGGCCACATATAGTATCCGGCTTTGGTTGAAATTATGAGCTCATCCCGGTATCTGTGCAAATCCTCCTTCAGTATTCTTCCGAATGTTTCTTCGGCTGAACCTGCAGGCGGGCCATAATTATTGGCCAGATCAAAGTGGGTGATGCCCCGGTCGAATCCATGCAGCACCAGACTTCTGCTCAATTGAAATATATCAACACCGCCAAAGTTATGCCATAGTCCGAGTGAAACCATAGGTAGTTTCAACCCACTCCCGCCGCAACGCTTATAGGGAATGGATTCGTAACGCGCGCTTTCTGCTGTATATGACATAGAAAATACAATTAGGATTGTCAGAACTATAAAAACGAAGCTTATTGTTTATCCCCTTTCAGGTAACGGATAAAAGCCTTATAATCTGCCATAATCAGATTAATACTCACTGGCTTGTAAAACCATATCAGCAGCCCGATGATCCCTCCCCACAGAAAAAAAGCTGTAAATTGGAGCAATGAGAAAACAATGGCTGTTTCCGGTGAAACAAGATAGAATGAAAGCAGATAAACAAGACTGGCTTCACGGGTACCAAAACCTGCGAGAGTAATAGGTATTATGGTTACCAGGCTCATGAGGCTCAGGATGAAACTGATATCTATGATATTAAGTTCAATCCCGACCGCTTTGAGTATCATTTGATTGGCAAGGTAGAAAAGAAAGTAGGCCAGCAAAGTCAGTAACCAGGGAATAAACATAGCAGGTTTAAACATTCCGTTCCAGGTTTCCATGATAAATCTGAAACTGACGGGAGAGGACTCGGGTTTGACCAGAATTTTCAGAAACCAGTATCCGGCTCCCCAAACCATCATCATCGCGAAAGCAGTAGCCAACAGATAAACGAACCCGCTGAAATTACCAAGAAGTTTATAAAAATAAAGCATACCTGTACCACCAAACCAGATCAGGAGTGCAAAATCAAAAATCCTGTCTGCCACCAGTGTTTTAAAAGACCTGTAAAAAGTGATGCCGGTATCTTCTCTCACATAGTACAAACGGGCAATTTCACCAACCCTTCCAGGAGTAACCAGGCCGATGGTAAAAGATGCCATGTAGGCTATAAAACTGCGCCATCTCGAATAGTTGCAATCCTCTTGCTTTAAAAGTATATTCCAGCGAATACTCTTGATTCCCAAAACAATGACTACCCCAAACAATGAAAAAAGGAACCAGGCCAGATCCAGCCCGGCAAGAATCCTCTTGAACTCCTCCAGATTCCAGTTTATCCGACTGACCAGGAGCCAGATAATCAATGCTGAGCCGGCAATTTTAAGCAGAGTCTTTAGCCAGGTCTTCTTCATTGGTTCAGGTTATCACAATTGATTCCAAAGGTAGCTTTTTCCCGGAGTGTAACTTATCTTTCAGAGAAACTTAAATCAAAGTAAGGGGGTAATACACAGGAGATCCCTGCCTAACCTATGGACCTACATGAGAGTCATATCATTTACTTTTACGATCGATCAAAAATCAATATCATAACATAAATGATCATTGAGATGCTTTCCTGAAATAAGAAGCATCACGTTACCTTTTCAGATATTACCAGCCAATAACGGGCATTATTGCCAAACAGTTGCATCAGGTCAGGATCGGTTTCCAGTTTAAACAGCTCCTCACTTTCGTCAGGGTTTAGTCTTTTCGGATTTGAGATACCTGAAAAAGTATCTTTCCCGAATCCTGAGAACATTCCGACAGGAACAATCTTATGAATCCTAAGTCCTGCATTCTGGTAAAATATTTCGAGTTCTTCAGGTGTTTGGGCATTATAGTATGGATGTATTCCTTTCAGCACCTGATCGACTGCCTTAAAATTTCTCTCTTTAATAAACCGGTAGACGTAGTACCCAACAGAACGGTGAGATGCAATCACCATACCTCCGGATTTTGCCAGTACCGCCAACTTCCCCAGATTGCCAGCTGTATCAGGCAGATTGTAAAGAAGTTCAAGGCACATAACCACATCGAAAGATTCAGGATTCAACGTTTTGCAGGTTTTTTCCAGACTTTCCTTTCTGAATACTACCTGGTCACCGGTATGCAATTTCCCCTTTATATATTTAAAAAAAGATGCCCTGATGTCGGTAGCAGTCACTTCCATTCCAGCCCTGACAGCAGGAATGGTGAAACGTCCGTTCTGACAACCGATGTCAAGCATCGACCTGCCCTTTATAAAGAAAGTATTAAGATGCTGCATATATTCGCCGTAATAGAATTTCTCGGCAGTGTGAGTATGCATATTATGTGGTGGGACAATCCGGTATCGGATAAAATTTACACCCCTTTGAAACAATGTCATGGTGCGATAGATATGATGTTCATCAAAGATAAAATATTTATATCAGACCCGAAAACCGGTTCCAGACCATTTGCAACTTCAAAAAACCAGGATAAGATCTTTTTACAATCGATGTGATCACCAAATAAAAAACCGGAGGGATTGAACATATCCTCCGGCCTGTATGAGAAGAATCAAATGCTATACTTCAGCAGCGATTGAACCGGCAATAGCTTTCAACCGTTCAGGACTTAATTTGAGTTTGGGTTTGCTAAAATCAATGTCATAAACAGAATTGATAGGAATCAGGTGAATATGTGCATGAGCCACTTCAAGACCAATAACGGCCACGCCGATCCGTGTACAAGGAATAACACTTTTTATAGCACGCGCGACTCTTTTTGCAAAAACCATATAGTCAGCATACAAAGCATCTTCAATATCAAAAATATAATCAACTTCATTCTTTGGAATCACAAGTGTATGTCCTTCGGCCAGCGGGTTTATATCAAGAAATGCAAGAAAACGATCATCCTCAGCAACTTTATATGCCGGGATTTCTCCATTTACGATACGTGAAAAAATACTGGCCATAAATCTGTTATTAAAGATTAGCGAACAATTTCAACGATTTCAAATGTCATCTTTCCGGCCGGCACCTGGATATCAACACTATCGCCTACCGATTTTCCAAGCAAACCTTTTGCAATGGGCGAATTTACTGAAATCTTTCCATGTTTGAGATCAGCTTCATTCTCCGGAACCAGTGCATAGGTCATGGTAGCATTATTCTTGGTATTTCTTATCTTAACCGTAGTAAGAATAAGTACTTTAGATATATCGAGTTTGGTTTCATCGATAATTTTAGCATTCCGGATGGTTTCCTGGAGTTTTGATATTTTTAATTCGAGCATCCCCTGAGCATTCTTTGCTGCGTCATATTCTGCGTTTTCAGAGAGATCGCCTTTATCCCTGGCTTCAGCAATCTGTTGGGAAATGGATGGACGTTCAACACTGACCAACTGATCAAGTTCAGCTTTCAGTTTATTTAATCCTTCTAACGTGTAGTACATATTCATCATACTTTTTGTTATTCGTAACAGGATAATAAGAAGAAAAGACCCTTGATAAAAGGGCCCTTTCATAAAACAGTATTATTACAGGATTAACCTGTCAAAAGCTTTGGCTTAAAGATTAATTCTTGCGCCGATGCTGTGGGTCCCGCTAAACGGATCAGTTGCCCTATAGGAATAATCTATAGCTATCGAGGAGCCTTTTTCTTTATCAAGAGGCAATGCCACGGTGAATCCGGCGCTTGGCCCGGTCATTGCTGTAGTTCGTTCTGTATTACTTGTAATTCCCTCTTCATAGGCATATCCACCCCTGAGCATCAGATATGATTTTAACTCATATTCAGCTCCGAAGATAAACTGATCCTTGGTAAATGAATTGGAAATGAAATTACCGGCAAGAGTCAAACGGTGCATTTCACCCATTTTGAAATCATAGGCAGCACCAATGGCCAGCTGAGTCGGTAATTCAAAATCGGCAGACCGCTGTTCAAGGGTGAAATAGCTTTCCTGTCCAGGCAGAAGGCTGCGGATTGAAAGACCGTCACCATTAAAACGCATCGTAGGTCCGACATTGCGAAGGGTAATCCCGAATTTAACATTATCCCTGGGTCCTGTTATATACTGAATTCCTGCATCCAGAGCAATACCTTGAGCACTAACGTCTGAAATAACCTCAGAAATGATCTTGATATTGATACCCCCGTAAATGCTGTTTGAAAAGGCCTTGGAATATGAAATATTAATATTCATATAATTGGGCGAAAAATTACCGATTCCTCCATCAGGAAGATCTTCCGTAGTTATTGGAATATCACCGAACCTCATGGCCATAATACCCAGTCCAATAACGCCAGACTGGCCTACTTTCTGGGTAAGTCCAAAAGTATTGATGTCGATCTCACTTCCTTTAAGCCATTGTGTATGGGAAAAAATCAGCTCAGTCCCCTTTGTGTGGGCGGTTCCGGCCACGTTGGTAAACAGGCCTTCAAGTCCCTTTATCCCGGCAACATTAACACCTCCCCAGCCAGAACTCCTGGCCCAGGGATTGATCAGCAATTCTGATGCTCCTGCCTGACCGGTCCTGTCTTTGTTACCGGCTGTCACCCGATTGAATGGCATAACCAGAATCCCGGCGAGTAATATGGCAGCGAAGTATTTAAAGATCTTGTTCATATGCACTTGTTTGAATGTTTTTAATTTTTCAGATTCTTTACTTCTATGCATCAGAATGCGTTCAGGTCAATTGGCCTCAGTGATCCAAACCACTTCACCACCTTCTCTCCAATTCCTTCCGACTTCACATGGATCAGATATACACCTCCGGCAATCGGAATTCCTGCATAATTCTTCAGGTCCCATTCAATGGCCGTTGTTTCATCATCCTTGGTAAATTGCCTGATCATGGCCCCATTGGTAGAATATATGGTCACAGTACATTTTACCGGAAGGTTGGTGATCTTCACCCTGTTGTCAAGTTGGTTGGTTTCATAATTTGAATAGGCATAATACGGATTGGGAACTACAGTAATCAAATCCAGCTCTGTTTTTGCCTTCTCGATGTTATTATAAGTTGTCGATACGTTATTCGTAGAGAACTTGTACATCGGGTAGTTGCGGTTTTCCTTGTCAGTAGCTTTTAATGTACTGTCGTGTTCAACACTGTAGTAGCGGTTGTATGGCTTCGAAACCCTTATACTGATTTTTGCATCATTGGATAACCATTCCTGACCTTGCACAGCCATAGGGATACTTACCCACATGGCGCTTGAATAAACAAGAGCCCTGAAAGTTCCGTTTGCCAAAGGTACAGGGATGTTGGTCCGCAGGAACTTTCCGGCGTCATAGGCCGGAACATTTGAAACATCCTGCTCTTTATCATTAATATGTGAGAACACATACAAATAATGCATTCCTCCGAGAACCATTTCGTTAAAACTGGGTGTTGTGTAATTGCTGGTAGGGTTGAACATCATGTCCCTTCCGTTTTCGCCAACCAGCCATGAGTTCTCACCGAAAACAAGATTAAGGCGTTCTCCGGTTTCAAGGTTAATGGCATATCCCGGGAACCAGCTCATTCCAGTTTCAGCAATGTAGTTCGGATCATCAGGGTTATCACTTGGTCCACTGCCGACAGGTGCAGGATTTCCATCCTTATCAACCGATTGGGCAACCCTAACATTGAACCTTTCTACACCACCTTCAGCCAATGCCCGATCAGGACACATCTCTACAACAGGACAGCGGCTCCATTTACTCCGATCCGAAGTGTATACTACGTCAATACTTGCCATATCCGTAAACCGGCAGGTGGTCTTGCTGATTCCTTTGAAAGCAGGAGCAAAAAGTGGATCCTGATCACTCGAGGCGGTCATAAGATAAGGTGCCCAGGTTCCTGAAACCACTTTTTCAAAGTTTGAGTTCGGGTCAAAGGGTTTTGTTGGCACATTGTAGTCACTATTGAGACCGTCATTAACAACACCTGATCTTATCCAGTTTAGAGATGGAACACCATCCAGATCAGGAACAAAACTCAGCCAGATTTTTGAACTGTCGGCAAATGTAAAGGATGA
Organism: Bacteroidales bacterium; assembly: GCA_016705005.1. Taxonomy (GTDB): domain Bacteria; phylum Bacteroidota; class Bacteroidia; order Bacteroidales; family Lentimicrobiaceae; genus Lentimicrobium. The sequence continues at coordinate 225,669 of JADIZB010000001.1, forward strand.
TTCCAGTAAGCCGTTATTCTCTACGACGATATCATAAACATTAACAATGTCGCCATTGCTATCGGTAAACGAGTTAACGATATATGGTCCGGAATTCAATGGCTGAAGAATTGAAATGGAAATACCAAGTTCAGGAAACAGTTGTTCACTCTTGATTGAAATGGTAGTATCCGAATTGTAAACCTGATTTGTATTCAGATTGCGTAAAGTCCAGTTCGCTTTATAACTTATCGTGCTGTCAAGCCCTATGGTAACATAATGTGGTACCAGGGAATCAATCGCCAGTGTATATTCAGCATTTTCAACACTCAATGGATCAATTACCTTAACATCGATGGGGCCTTTTCCTTGTTTATACTTAGGATTCAGTGCAATCGGATAATTTTCACTACCAAGGGTATTTAACGAATCAGCAGGTTGTTTTGAAAGGATTTCTGCAATTGTTTCGTCTGAGAACTCAAGAATATTTCCACCGTTCCCCTGTCCCTGGAGCCTGGTTACTTCAACACCATCGCCGTAAGAAGCAGTTGCTGCAACTGTACCGATGGGTTTGTGAGGAATACTTGTATAAACCTTGATGTTCTTTCGTCCGGCGAGGTAAACCTTTTTCTGACCACCGAGTCCAATGATACCTTCAACCTGGGATCCCGGATCAGCGCTGTATTTCATATATTCATTGTAACCGTAAGCTATGGCCAGGTAGTAATACTGTTTGTGGTTAACCAAAGCCTGACCGGTAAATGCATCTTCATTCAGCTTGAAAGAATGTGTAATTCCAAGATCTGAACCGTTCACTTCTTCAACTGGTACACTGGAGTTGAGCGCCTGATCAAAGTTGTGGTTCACCAGTTGGGTAACACCATTTTTAACATCCGATTGGTAAACAAGTCTGGCCAGTTTCTGATCGTGAATATCCGCCACAGAAACATTGGCATCTTTCAACTGAAAAATCTGATATCCTTCAAAACGATAATATGGATCAAAATCATAACCAGTGCTGTTGGCTACAGCAAGAATAGCAGGATCAAGTTCTTTATAACTCTCGTTGAAGTTATTACCGGCGTCATTCGATTTTGTGTTCTTGATATAGAATATAATTTCTTTGTCAAGTTCTCTCATTACGAGATCCGGAGCACGTGGTCCACTTACAACTGCGAAGCAGTTATCAAACAGAAGCTGACATTTATCGTCAACAACCTGGAGTAGTTTTACAGAAGCCCATGGTCCGCCCGAAGCAGCCTTGGCCCAGGGAATACCAACAGTAATATAATTAACAGCCCCTGGTTCAAGGATAAATGGTCCGGCTGATTGCATAAACCTGCGGTCGCCTTCTTTATTCTGTGCTACTTCCTCTGTCCAGTATTTTGCGCCGTTGGGTGGTAAGCCACCGGTTCCCCAATCGCAAACATCGGTATCGCCCGGGAACATGAAATCACATTCCGGACCGTAAGCCCCTGTAGAAACGTGACCGTTACCACCATAAAGCATCTTGGTATTATCAAGCCATATACCTTTCAGGTAGTTGTAGTACTGTGGAGCATATTTCGGATCCTGCATGTAAGGGCCCGGGGCATCTGAATTATTATGGTAAACAAATCTGCGCATACCAAAACGCTCATCATCAACAATTCCATTGCCGAAGTTTACGCCATTGATGGCTTCTGAACGGACAATAAATGATTTATTGACTTCCTGTCCGGTGTTTACATCAATATAATCCATTGGAATGGATGAGCCACTCAAACCAACTATACTGCAATCTCCGGCAAAAGTCGGACCACCAACTCCGTCACCCTTGAATGAAGGATTATCGCTACGGTCAGGATCCATGTATGGTCCCTGAAAAAAGTCAACTCCGATTGCAGGAGGCTGATCACCGTATGCCCAGAACTGACCGTCACCATCTTTAGGTTTTCCGTTGTAGGAATATCCCAATCCACGGTCAACATCACAACCTACATAGTCATCCGTAGCAAATCCAAGATCGGTATCAACCCATTGACTGAAATAAGTACCGGTTAAACGGTAAGTAGAACGGTTGATGATTTCATAACTGTAGAATGTCATGTTATTGATTTCATCGTTGGTTGCAAATCCGAAAGCCTGTGCACGAATCTCAAGTCCGATAGGTGTTCCCTGAGTTTCGGTGTGAATATTACCATTATCGTTAAATACCCACCAAAGTGTTTCATCACCTTTGATTACCTGGTCGGCAAGCAAACCACCACGTACAATCCCTTCCTCACCTTCCTTGGTTTGGGTAGTTGAATGGCAGAGCTCATTTGAAACATCATAATAAGGGTAATCACCATCGTTAGGATCATAGGTTCCACCGCCATCCCGGTCGTAAAACGGGGCCAGGTAATAACTCTGCTTCTGTGAAATATCTCCATGAGCCGGCCAATCGAGGATTGAATTCGGAATCTGATAACCCGGGTAGGCCGCTTTATTATCCCACCATGCCAGGTATTCGTCAACTTCAGCCCGGGTAATGGCATAAAGTTTATCCCTTGCTGCACATTCAGCCTCACTGATTGCGGCAGTTCCATCGATGGTCAGCGGACCAGGCCAGAAATCATTGCCTGAGCCCGGATTACCGGAATTAGGCCCTTGTCTGTAACGCAATGCAGCCAGTTTCAGCTGATCATTGACGTCAATTCCTCCGATCCATAAAGCAGCAGAGAACATTGAAGTCTGACGTGAACCTTTTGGTATTTCATACTGGGCAACTTCAAAATCCCACCACATGTCACCCCCGGTATTTATCCGGGTACGGACATTGTTTACTTCCAGGTACTTAAAGCCGGCACCGGGTAAACAACCTGCAGCGGTGGCTTTAACTGTTTCCAGTGATTTGTTGTCTGTGCCTTTGTATTTCTCGGAATATCCGGGCAGTGACAATAAAATACCGAGCAACGCGATAATAGGTATGCGGAGTATATTTTTCATAGTTTGTTAATTTTCTGTATATCGTTTCAGTTGTAGTAACCGGATCAGTTTTTATAGTATTAAAAGTTCAACACTACACCAAGTCTGATCTGCCTTGGAGAGCTGTAGTTTCCGGGACTGTTGACGCGGATGCTGTAAAGGTCACGGAATGACTGTGGATCGAGCTGGGTGTTGATCAGATTCTGATATTCAGCAGCTGCAAGATAGCCATCGTCATCAGGGTTACCGGTAGCAGAATAAACATTAAGAATATTCTTGGAATCAAGGATATTCAGTACCTGCAGATATATGTTCAGGTAAGATGCGCGTTTTTCGCTCCATTGAATGTTGATGTCCTTGTCGATACGTCCGTCGATCCTGAACTGCCAGGGAAGACGTGAACCGTTGATGGACCCTTCAATAATCCCTGACTGTCCGATCGGAACTATTTTGCTCGAACGCGTGTATGGTGTTCCTGATCCACCGAAAATGGTGAAGTTTACACCTGTATTTTTAAGAACCTGAACAGTTTTGGTAACCTGTGCACCAGAAGCATCAGTGGTTTTGCGCCTGATAACCGGGCCATTATATTCCTTGCCTTCTGCAAAACGATAGTCCATCATGATGTTGAGTGCATGACGACGGTCGAAACTCAGTGGGAACAGAGTACGCAGGTTAGGTTGACCTGTCTGGATAAGTCCTTTGGCAAACTCCGGGTTTGAACCGGTACCATTGGCAAACTGAAGTGTGTAACTGGCCCTGACCCTTGCATTGCTTGTACGCCTCAGGTCAAAGGTAACAGTCATCCCTTTTACAGTAGAGAAGTCAATGTTGTTATAGGAGTAATATGTTTTCGGGAAGGCAGCTGTATAGCGGAATGCCTGAATCTGATCCCTGATTTCACGATAATAAGCTGATAAGGTAAGGGAAGAACTGGCTGTAAGTCTTTGCTGGAAACCAAGTTCATAATCGATTGTTTTCTCAGGTTTAAGGTTTGGATTGCTGATGTCCGGACTTCCGGTAAACGGTATCAGGTAATAATCAAGGGGGCTCATGCGTAATGCATAGGTAGGCCGCTGGGTAAGAACATCATAGTGAGCAAAGAAAAGGGCTTCGTCAGATATCGGGAATGAGAATGAAATACGTGGCATCACCGAAATCTGAGGTTCGTAATCACTGAAAGCCTTTGAGGTAACAGAAATATTGTTCCTATCCTGGAGATAAGGTGTTACACCACTTTCGCCTTTGAGGGAGATCGTGGGGTCGGTAACTACAAGACCTTCTGAGTCATACCATGTATCTCCGCTGCGATAACCCAGAATCTTGGTAGGATTAAGTACCTGATCAACATAAACCACGTAATCGCTTCCCATGTTTTCAGGATGTGAACCCAGATCCTGTACTTCACTGACAGTCTTGGCAGGATAGAGCGTATAAGGATCTGTAAGCACCTGCTGGTTGGCATCGAAACGGTCAACCCTGACACCTATATTGAAAATAAGGTCATCAAAGGCAAATTTATCCTGAACATAGCCAGCCATATAGATTGGTGTAAAAGGAGCTATTTCACGGGTGTACATGCCATTTTCATCGCGTTTGTTAAAGAAATCATCAAAGCTCGGGCTGTCCTTAAGCTTGGTTTTTTCTCCGGTATAAGTATAGCCGCTATAATTGGTCAGCAGGTTACCGTTGTCATAAAGTTCATCCGGGCTGAACATATCGATGGATAATGCATCACTGAGGGCAACTGTCTTGAGTCTGCCTTCTGAATCATAGTAATTCATCGTATAACTGTTTATGTCATATGAATCTATGTCGATCCAGTCAGTTCCATCAACAGGTAACCCAAGTTTCTGCCTCAGGTTAATATCAAAAACACGTTGCGATAAGGCATCATATTTACGATCGAAATAAATTGTATCCTGGAAAACACCGTCAAGTGTGACAAACTTTGGATTCTGCACATCAAGCTGAGCAATATGAGCATTGGTAAGCCCGCGCATCAGACTCCACAATCCAATTGGAGCATAGGAATAATATCTGTCAATCCGCTGTTCGTAGATAAAGCCAAACTGTAGTGCATGGTTACCGATGTCGGCTGAAGCATTGGCATTGATGGCATACTGTTCATTATCTGTAACCTGATAAGCAGTTCCATTATTGTCAAAGGTATTAATAGTTCCCGGGCTTCCCCATATTCCGTAGACAGAATTCGCACTCATTCCATTTAAAAGTCCTCCCCCTGAGATAATATTATTAAGATTATCATGGTATCCGAAGGTTGTCGGATAAAGTTCGTAATACTGACGGGTATAGTTAGAGGTAATTTCATTTACAGTTGAAGGGGTGAATGCCACGAGGGTATCCCTGAAACCGTTGTGAACATATCCGGTAAGACCTGAAACGGTATCCAGACCAAACTCATAGGATCGGATTTTTGATGTTTCAAACTTCCCGAGGTAACCATAGTTAAAAAGGTTGTCTTTATGGTCCGGATCCTGAACAGTTTGATTATACTTTGTATAGTCGGCCTGAATGGAATAATAAACATTTTTCACCAGAGACTTACTTTCCTTTGAAGTTGCAAAACGCTGGGTGAACCTACCGAAAACCCTCCATGTATTGTCAATTACCTGAGTGTTTTTGTTATAATTAAACATTGAATTTCCATAACCGAAATTCATACCATCTGAATAATTGATCGAGCCTCCGACAGAAAGATTGACATTCGGGCCCGTTTTGATGTCTATTTTTCCGGAAGCACTGATGTCAAGACTGTTGGTATTGGGGGTAGCTTTTACATACTCAAGGTCACTTTTACGGATAAAATTGGCATTGTAATAGGTGCCAAACCCAGAACCTGAAAGCCTTAGCGGGTTTCTTTCAAGTTCGCGCAGAACATTATCCTTAGCTTTATAGACACCAGTGGCAGTAGGACGGCTATCCTTATTATACGAAATCTCACCGGCAACAAAATAACCAAGAATGGCGCTTACTTTTTCTTTGTTCTCATTTCTGCTCCACAGCAGTGGTCCCTGCATATTGAGACCGGCGCGGTTATAACCGAATGCATCAAGATACTGGGATGTCTGAAGTTCGATGCCGGCACCGAATTCACGGCTTGGGCCTTTTGTGGTTACATTAATAATACCACCGGTTGCATCACCATATTGTGCGGGTACCCCTGACAGGATAACTGAAACCTGCTCAATGGCCGATTCAGGAAGCGAAGATGATCCGCGAACCCTGATTCCGTCGATGTACATAACGGTTCCCTCAGCGCGCTGTCCGCGAACACTTCCCCTTTCACCATCAGCCGAGAACACACCTCCCACAGTGGTTGCAATGGCGTTAGCTGAACGGTTTGGCATTTTTGCGATCTCCTCCTGGGTCATTGTGGCCCCGACAGAAGTCTTGTCCTTGTCGATAAGAGGCACTTTATAATCAACTACTTCAAAGGTTTTGATCTCAATCATGGTAGATTCCATTTCCACATTCTGGAATGAAATCTGGTCAGATTTAATGATAACCCCCTGAACAAGGATTGGTTTGAAACCAACAAAAGTGGCCTTCAGATTATATTTCCCCGGAGTTATGGGTTTGATGGTATAATTTCCATCAAAGTCTGAGGTTGTACCACCGGCTTGCGTTCCTCCGAGTTCAACGATAATATTCACAAACGGAATAGGCTCCTTCGTAGTTTTATCGATCACTTTCCCCCTGAGGGTTCCTGACTGAGAGAATACCGACAGGCTTGCAATCAGCACCAACCCAATAGTTAGCAGTAGATTTCTGATCATACCAATGAAATTTTATGTTAGATATACTTGTGTGTCGCGTGTACCTTTAAAAGCGGGTAAAGGTAGTAATAAAATAATTTATGCTCCAAAACTTTTAGAGCCTAAATTGAACAAAATTAGTAAATGATTAAAAGTGCCGTGGATTAATGATTTCAGAGTAAATAACTGCTGTTTTCAAATCAAAATCCCTGGCAATTTCAGAGCCTGGTTCATCCGTTTCGTTTTCAGTCTCGTGATCGGACTGTGAAACCACTCTTTCACCTTTACCCCGGCTGGCATATTCATTTTCAAAATAGTTTGCCGGTACTTCATCTTTGATTACTTCAAGCGATTCAGCTTCCATACCGATTGTCTCGGAACTGACCGCTTCAGTTGCAGGGAAATACTCCGGTTCATATTTATCAACCATCGATTCTGAAGGTCTTTCAACCGGTTTTACCTCACCCATCAGTATTTCTTCAAGGATTGACCTGACAGTTGGTTCACGCTGGGTGGCCTGTGGAGCAGGATTGCCCTGGAGTTCCCGGGCAGCCTTTTTCCTGTCCTGTTTCTGCTTATTGCTGTAAAATGAATAGGCAACCCAGGCTATTCCTATGACTATGTATAGAAAATCATCCATTTAAGACCATCTGATGGTTTATTCTGTAAAATTAATAAAGAAAGTCATGCAGAAGCAAGAAATTTGAAAAATAGCCGTTGAGTATGAAATCTCTGGATTTACCTGCGAAATATAAGTGACAGTTTTAACAGGTGAATTGAATTAATTTGGAACGATCTCCATGAAATTAACCTATCTCCTTTTTGATCTGTTGAGCTTTTTGGCTTCACGGTAACTTTTCTTCATCATTTTCCTTGTGTCAGCGGGCTGGGCTTTGTAATGGGCCTTTTCCATTGCCTGTATTTCCCTGGCCGATTCCTTTTCCTTCTTCCGTTCCTCAGCCATAGCCTTGTCCCTGCTGCTTGGCTTCAACAGGTTACATCCGCCCAGATAAATTGCGAACAGAATAAAAAAAATCAGTCTTATCTTTGCGAACTTGATCATCTGGTGCAGGTTTATTAAAATAACGGTGAATTCTTAAAATATTATGAATGATTTTCCGTTTCTGCTGATGCTTTTGTACTCAAACCCATGTTCAGAAAAACTAAAATTTTCATTTTCTCAGTGTTGCTGATAACCTGCAGTTTCTCATGTGACAAAGAAACTGAAGGCACTTCCATCCCCTATGTTTATGTAAATTTCACCATTTACCCGAATACACTGGATTTTATTCCGGATGGTGGATGGGTAACCGTTTCAGGCGGATATAAGGGAATCATCATCTACCGCCCACTGCATGAAGAATTCCTTGCATATGAAAGGGCTTGTCCGTACGATCCTCTGGAAGATAGCGCAAGGCTTGAAGTGGAAACTTCAGGAATTATAGCAGTTGATCCGAATTGCGGTTCGAGGTTTTTGCTCACCGACGGATCACCCGTTGAAGGACCCGCAACCATAAGTCTGAAACAATACCGCACCAGATACGATGGCTATTCTCTAATCGTTTCGAATTAACAGTTTAAAGAACCATCTAAGCCCCTGAACCAGATTCTTCCTGAAATTAGTAACGATAATGCTCTGGTTTATAAGGCCCATCCTTTGAAACCCCGATATAGGCAGCCTGCTCATCTGTCAGTGTGGTAAGTTTCACCCCGATCTGCTCAAGATGCAGCCTGGCAACCTCTTCATCAAGCTTTTTTGGCAACCGGTAAACCCCTATTTCATAACTGTTTTTCCATAATTCAAGCTGAGCCAGTGTCTGGTTCGAAAAGGAGTTGCTCATAACAAACGATGGATGTCCTGTGGCGCAGCCGAGATTAACCAGCCGGCCTTCGGCGAGCAGAAAAATCGCATTCCCGTTTCCGAAAACATACTTATCTACCTGGGGTTTGATGTTTACCCTTTTGATTCCTGCCGTTGTATTCAGCCTGTCAACCTGTATTTCATTGTCGAAATGCCCGATGTTACATACAATGGCCTGATCCTTCATCTGCATCATATGCTCCAGGGTGATCACATCCCTGTTTCCGGTTGTGGTTACATAGATGTTCCCCTCTTTCAGAGCCTCCTCTATGGTAGTAATTTCAAAACCTTCCATGGCAGCCTGCAAAGCACAGATCGGATCGATTTCAGTAACAATCACCCTTGAACCATACGAGCGCATAGAACGGGCACATCCTTTTCCAACATCCCCGAACCCGAGAACCACAACCACTTTCCCGGCAAGCATAACATCTGTGGCACGTTTGATACCATCGGCGAGTGATTCATGACACCCATAAAGATTGTCAAACTTCGATTTGGTTACTGAATCATTTACATTAATGGCTGGAATCAGCAGTTGTCCGGCTTCCATCATTTGATAAAGACGATGAACACCGGTGGTGGTTTCTTCTGATACCCCCCTGAGCTCCTTAACAACCCTGTGCCAGCGTGTATTGTCTTCAACATAGGTTTCACGGATGGTCTTCCAGATAGCAGCCTCCTCTGCATTGGCTCCAATTGTTTCGAGTAATCCGGGATCGTTTTCTGAAGCAAAGCCCTTATGAACGAGCAGGGTGGCGTCACCTCCGTCATCTACAATAAGATTGGGACCCAATCCACCTGGGAATGAAAGTGCCTGCAAAGTACACCACCAGTATTCTTCGAGGGTTTCACCTTTCCAGGCAAAAACAGGAATGCCGGCCTGAGCAATTGCTGCAGCTGCATGATCTTGTGTTGAAAAAATATTACAACTGGCCCAGCGCACCTCAGCTCCGAGTTCAGCCAGGGTTTCAATCAGCACTGCTGTCTGAATGGTCATATGCAGTGAACCGGTAATCCGTGCCCCGTTCAATGGTTTCTCAGTCGAATATTTTTTGCGGATGGCCATCAGCCCCGGCATTTCTTTCTCGGCAATCTCGATCTCCTTGCGGCCGAATTCAGCAAGGCTGATGTCTTTGACTTTATAGGGAAGTACTTCAGCAAGTGTATCTTTCATCATAAATCTGACGTTATTTAAAGGGATGCAAAGATACATTTTGTTTTGAACCACCCATGGGTTGAATAGATATTTCAGGATATATATTGATCCTGATGCAGTTAAAAATCAGCCCCCGAAAGCAGAAATAAGGTAGATTTCCGTATCATTGCAATGAGTTTCCATTAATCTTGGTTTATGACTGTTTATGAAACAATACTGAAAAGAAGGGATGACCGGAAGAAACAGATGGCTGTACTCATCGATCCCGACAAACTGGACGACAGCATTATCCGGAAAATGGCCGTTTCAGCCGCCGAGTGCAGTGTAGACTATTTCTTTGTCGGCGGTAGTTTGCTAATCAATAACCGCCTGGATGAATGCACCAGGATAATAAAGGAAACTGCCGGAATTCCTGTTGTGCTTTTTCCCGGAAATACACTTCAGATGAGTTGGAAAGCAGATGCTATACTTTTTCTGTCTCTCATTTCAGGAAGAAATGCTGAAATGCTTATCGGACGACACGTTGTTGCCGCTCCCTACCTTAAACTCAGTCCGCTTGAAGTAATCTCAACCGGCTATATGCTGATCGAAAGCGGACGCCCAACGGCCGTTTCGTATATGAGCAACTCCGACCCCATTCCGCACGATAAGGACGACATCGCCATGTGCACCGCCATGGCAGGTGAAATGCTCGGTCTGAAACTGATTTTTATGGATGCCGGAAGCGGCGCCATCAACCCGGTTTCACCCGATATGATCAGTCATGTAAAACAAAGTATCAACGTTCCATTGCTGGTTGGCGGCGGTATCCGTACACCTGAAAAAGCTGCTGAGCTTGCGGCTGCCGGAGCCGATCTGCTTGTTATTGGAAATGCTTTTGAGAAAGATCCCGGGTTGATCAGCGAACTTTGCAAGGCAGTTAAAGGTTTATAATTTCGCATTATTTTAATTGTGAATAAAAATTCGTTTTAACCATCATTCCTTTTCCTTTAAGCATCAACTTAAAAGATTATTCTTAAAATTTCTGACCCACAACCCACAACCTGATTCAATATGCGAAGTTTATTTCTCACCACGTTTATTCTTTTCCTGACGTTATTATCTCCTGCACAGAATAATCTCTTTGTTCCTGAGGAAATTGCAACAAACCGGAAACTGTATCCATCAGGATTAAGCAACCTTCAATGGCAGGGAAACAGCGAATATTTTACATGGCAGGACGCCAGATCACTCATCAGAGGCAGTGTAAATGAAGAATCCACAGACACCCTGTTAAGACTTTCTGAGCTGAACACCTCAGTTACCGCATCCGGCATGGAAGAATTAAAAAGATTCCCTTTTATAAAGTGGGAAAACGAATCTGCTTTCTCTTTTACAAATGGAAGCGACTGGTTCGAATTCAATTACGGTGAAAAAAAACTCATCAAAACCTTTACCCTTCCCGATGCAGCAGGAAATCCTGACATAGCCCCCGGCAACAAGGCCATTGCCTATACCATTGATAACAACCTGCTTATCAACACCGGAGGTGAAGTGATAAAAGTAACAAATGATGAAAACAAGGGAATCGTCAACGGTCAGGCCGTTCATCGCAACGAATTCGGTATCAGCAAAGGCACTTTCTGGTCACCTGCAGGAAAGCTGCTGGCCTTTTACCGGATGGACGAAACCATGGTTACTGAGTATCCATTGGTAGATGTTACAGAAAGGATTGCCACGCTGCAAAATATAAGATACCCGATGGCTGGAATGACCAGTCACGAGGTAACGGTTGGGATCTTTAATCCATTTTCGAAAACCACCGTTTTCATTGAAACTGGAAAACCTGCCGATCAATACCTGACCAACATTGCCTGGAGCCCCGATGAAAAATCGATTTTTATTGCCGTGCTCAACCGCGACCAGAATCACATGAAACTGAACGAATATGATGTAGCCGGGGGCAAATTCATCAGAACCCTGTTTGAAGAAAAAAACGACCGCTATGTCGAACCCCTGCACCCCATGGTATTTGTTCCCGGAAGCGAAGGGAAATTTATCTGGCAGAGTCAGCGTGATGGATTCAATCACCTCTATTTGTATAACCGCGACGGCAGCCTCGCAAAACAACTTACCTCGGGAAACTGGTTAGTTACTGAAATGATCGGTTTTGACCTGAATGCCAAAGGCTTGTTTTATACCTCAACTGCCATTAGCCCGCTTCAGGATCAATTGTACCATCTCGATTTGAAATCAGGTAAAAGCAGCCGCTTAACCAGCGAAGAAGGCGTTCATGCCCCGGTTATCAGGGAAGATGGTAAATATTTACTCTCCCGCTGCAGCAATCCGCTGGTAGCTTCCCGAACCCGTCTGATCTCCTTTTCAGGAAAACTGAACAGAATAATTCATGAAGACATCAATCCAATCAAGGATTATAAAACCGGTGAGGTAAGCATTGTTATCCTCAAAGCAGATGATGGAACCGACCTTTATGCCAGGCTGACCAAACCAGCAGATTTTGACCCGGCGAAGAAATATCCGGTATTGATTTATGTATATGGTGGACCGCATGCACAACTTGTAACCGGAGGCTGGCTCAATGGTGGCGGTCTGTTTGACCAATACCTTGCCCAGAAAGGTTATGTTGTATTCACCCTCGACAACCGGGGCTCAGCAAACCGGGGTTTTGAATTCGAAAGCTGTATTCACAGAAACCTGGGCGTTATTGAAATGGCCGACCAGTTGAAAGGTGTCGAATACCTGAAATCCCAACCATGGGTCGATGCATCCCGCATTGGTTTGGATGGATGGAGTTACGGAGGATTTATGACGCTGACAATGAAACTCAACCATCCGGAGATATTTAAGGTTGCAACCTGCGGCGGCCCTGTTACCGACTGGAAATATTATGAAGTAATGTATGGTGAAAGGTATATGGACACCCCTGAGCAAAATCCTGAAGGCTACAAAAATGCCTGCCTCACCGACAAAACGGACAAACTCGATGGCAAACTGATGATAATACATGGAGCTCTTGACAATACAGTAGTCTGGCAGAACAGCCTTCAATTCCTGATGAAATGCATTGAACAGAAAAAGCAGGTCGATTATTTTGTTTATCCGACTCATGAGCATAATGTGCGCGGGATCGACCGCGCTCATATGTTCCGCAAACTGGCTGAGTACTTCGACCAGAATCTATAAAAAACAAGACATATGGCTTGTGTTTAAAAAGTAAGATCTTGTCGTGTCAGGGATATAAAAGGAGAAACAGTAGACCGGAGCATAAATGTCATGTCCTGAAACAAGATTATTATAACCTGTTCATCCTGTCGAAAAAAGGAAGGTAAAAAGAAAAAAGAGCAGCATAATGTTATCAAACTTCTCTTTTTCAAGAATTTGCAACAGGAAAGCTTTTCATCCTGTAACACTTTTCTGCTCTGTATAACTTCGTCTTATTCTGCTCATATAGAATAACCTTCGAATTCAATCAGCGATTTCTGAATTTTGCTCAATCTATAAGCAAAGCATCAGCCAGCTTGTCCCGTTATCTCATTGCCCCCCACGTCCTTTCTTTCTGGCAGGGATTGTACTTAACCAGTGCCCTCCCCTTTCCCATCTTTAACCAGATCACATCAGTGAATAATCCTCTGAATTGCATGTGAAGGCTTTCCTAAACCAACGCAAAAGTCATCAATCATAAGAACTTCATCAGAGTCGGGCAAATAGAAATACACCAGTACTGAATCACCGTAAGTTATTCCTTTGGGAATTTCTATTCTGTAATCAAGCGTATTCCAAAGCCCTTTAATGGTCTGCCCTCTCAGATATGATGGCTTGTAAAAAAAGGATCTGCCATTCTTTTTGAAATCGGCTACCAGTATCGCTTCCGTAAAATATTGATCGGAATACCCCCTTGCTGAAATATAGAGATAAGCCCCGGTACTGGATTTCAATTCTGACAATGGCAATAGGTGTGAATAACTGTATGACTGGCTTGAATTTATTATGCAAACCTTTTTACCGGAGTATGCTTCAGGCACTTCTGCCACAGTGCCTGATTCCTGCTGACATTCACTTTCAAAATCACAGCAGTTTTCAATCAGTGTTTCCGAATCAGAGGATATTTTGAACTGAGGTTGGATTTTTAGAACGGCAAGTTTATATTTAACTACATCTACTTGTATATCATCAATATATACATTTCCAAAACCCCTTTTGTACCAATAGTAAATCTTAACTTTATCTGCTTTAAGCCTTTTAACCGGAAATTCCCTGAAGATTTCCGAATTAGTCCATTGGCCTTTGTTAATATTTACAGAGACCGGGTAAGCTTTATAAAAAACCGTTTTGCCCTCGGACATAAAATCAAACACAAGCATTACCTCTGACAGGCTGTCTCCGGCCAGCATTGCGTTAACCCTGAAATAGCCATCATTTTTACCCGTCAGACCTGCATTTCCTTCAAAGACGATGCTATAGGGGTTAGCAGGTTTATTCCGGAAGCGTATTTCCCTGAGTATGAATGCTCCTGCGTAACTGTTTGAGTATTGCCCCAGGGTGACTGAAGCGGAGTTTCAAGGTCAGTGCGGAAAACCATGACACTGTCAACCGGATCGTAAGCCGATGGTATCCAATCATGCCTGCCGGGCCCTTTCATTGTAAGCAGTTCAACTTGCAGGTCATCCAGCAAAACGTTACCCTGACAAAGGTTCTGAATTGAAATAAATAGGCTGTCATTAACAGACCTGATATAAGGGAGATAAACAGCCATTTCAGAATATTTCCATCTACCGGCCTTCAGCCCTGATAGAAGGTTGTGAGCATTGGTAGAATATTTCTTCCTGGAAGTGCCTATTTTTACTTCGAAGGTGCATGTTGAATCAGTTATTTCAGGGTTCACCCGGGCACCTATTCTCAAAATCACAGGCTGAATTTCTTTAAAGTCTGCCATTCCCCTGACAAACAGCAGCTTTTCATCAGAACCGGGGTCTAATTGCAGGAACTTTTTACCGGAATAAGCTGAAGAAGAAGCAATAAAATCAGAGGTTCTGAACAGCGGTTCGATGTTTCCGAAATCATTCCTGTAGACCTGCTTCACACGAATTTCACTTTCAGGGATCAAAAAAGTTGTCCCTTTGCTAAAGCCAAAGAAATTACTGAAATATGAATCAGCAGTCACCGGCCCTGCCGGATACACCCAGATCAGATGCTGAAAATGCTGCATCACGTTCAGCCCGATCAATCCAGCAAGGAATACCGGAAGCAGAATTCTCATCCTTCTATTTTCAATCCATTGAAAAACGAAAATCAGCAGGATGGCAACAAACGCATAGTAATCGATCATTACCCGCTGACTCATATATGAAGTGTAATTCCATATCCACCAGCTCGACAAAAAGTAAACCAGGAAAAACAGAAAGCCTGCCAGACTGTAAAACTGCCACCTGCTCTTTTTGAAAAGGAATACAAACCCCCACAAAGCAAGGGCAGCTACAGGCGTATAAAGCAGCCAGCCCTTTTCGAAGCTGAAAAGGAATAACCATAAGTGTGGCTTTGAGAGATCGTATGTTTCGTTACCATAAGAATACACCAGCAAGTTGCCTGTAATTGCATACCAGTATATGACCGGAACAAGCAATGGCAATACTAAGGCTGCAAAGGCAGGAATAAAAATGCGGAAGCTGGAAAATATTTTTCTGAGAAATGTAATAAATGACTCACGGTTTCCGCAAATAAACGGTAGCGAAAGCACGATGAGCCCGTTCTGAGGGCGGCTTATGATAATCATCCCCAGTGCAAAAGCTGCACCGGTAAAACATCCCGTTTTGCCGGATTTGCACGCAGACAATACAAAATAAATAAAAGCATTGATAAGGAAGAAGTTGTAAACATGTACCTGTGAACCGTTATTTACAGTATAATAGATAAGATTGGTTCCAAGGGCTGCAGCAATCAGAACATATACGATGACCTGTTCATTTTTTGTATAAAACCGCAGTATCTTGCGCAGTATCAATAACGATAGCCAGAAATAGAAGAAAGCAGCGAATGCGATGGCCAGTTGGTAAGGCAGGGAATATCCGTCGGCCGGAAAGCCTGACAATAAGGCTGCGGCATGTCCGATGTAAAAAAAAGGCAACCACAGAATCGAAAGACCTGGAAAATACTTATTTACAATACCTTCATCTGTTTTAAATCTGAAATCTTTGAATAATTCCCTACCAGCCGGATAATATTCCGATTCATATTGGTCTATAAACCCATAACCGGAATCATGATATATCAGGAAAGCTGTGAGATAACCATAGTATCCCTTCCCATCGCTGACAATCACCCTGTCCCATTGGCTTGCAGGGTCTTTAGTCAGCAGGAACAGAACGGCATAAACTAAAACAATAAGTTCAGGAACGCGCTTTGTAAGATTCATCTTTGGTAATTTGAATTCAATGCATACTCGCCTGTTATTTCCGGATATGCCTGATTATCTTCCCGGCTCCCGGGTCACCCCTCAAACTGAAACTAAAGTGATTGAAAGTAATACTTCTCTGATTTCTGAATTTCTGAATTTCTGAATTCCTTAATCCCTGTTTCTCCCGAAATAAGCCTCAAGCAGCTGCCCTGCAGCC
This sequence comes from Bacteroidales bacterium, assembly GCA_016705005.1. Taxonomy (GTDB): domain Bacteria; phylum Bacteroidota; class Bacteroidia; order Bacteroidales; family Lentimicrobiaceae; genus Lentimicrobium. The sequence goes on from JADIZB010000001.1 coordinate 242,004, forward strand.
TGGTAGGGACTGATTTCGCCTTTCGAGAGTTGAATCTCTTTCAACCGGAGAATCTTATTAATATCAGGATGGTTGTAAAAATGATCATGCAATTGCCTGTCTATATAATCAATCATAATCTGGCGGGCCTGCTGCATCCGCTTATGGTTAAAATAATTGTTATTCCCTGTAAATCTGATATATTCATTGACCATATCCCAGAGTTCAGGGATACCATCTCCAGTAGCCGCCGAACAGGTAACTGCCGGCGGCGACCAGCCTGATTCGGGTAATGGGAACAGGTGAAGGGCATTTTTTATTTGCGTGCAGGCAATGGATGCCCTCGTTTTGTTATCCCCATCGGCCTTGTTGATAGCAATAGCATCTGCCATTTCCATTATGCCGCGCTTGATGCCCTGAAGTTCATCACCGGCACCGGATATCATCAGCAACAGAAAAAAATCAACCATTGAGTGAACCGCGGTTTCCGACTGCCCTACGCCAACAGTTTCAACAAATATTGTATCAAAGCCTGCAGCTTCACACAAAATTATGGTTTCACGCGTTTTACGGGCAACACCACCGAGTGATCCGGCAGATGGTGACGGCCGAATGAATGCATTGGGTTCAACCGAAAGTCCTTCCATTCTTGTCTTATCCCCTAAAATACTGCCCTTTGAACGGCTGCTACTGGGATCAATAGCCAAAACGGCCAGCCGGTGACCCTTTGAAGTAAGATGCAACCCCAATGATTCAATAAAGGTGCTTTTTCCGGCACCCGGAACACCGGTTATTCCCAGCCTTACAGATTTGCCGGAATAGGGCAGGCATCTGAGAATCAGCTCCTGTGCAATAGATTGATGTGCCGGAAGTGAACTTTCAATCAGGGTAATGGCCTGACTGAAAACTGTCCTGTTGAAATTCAGAACCCCTTCCATATAGGTTTCTACAGTAAGCAGTCCTTTATGGCTTTTACGAAACCTGCTGAGGCCATGCTCATTCAGCGACGATGGCTGTTCGATACCTTCCTGTACTTTGAGGGCAGAATGTAAAGATTCAGGTTTCTCCGGATTAAGTGATTCCATTCGGGTGTCTTTCTGCAAATTTATTAAATAATTTGCCTGCTTAAGGTTTTTCTGTCAGTGCACAGGATTATCCGGATATTATATTCAGTTAATACGTTACTGATTTTTTGCGAGATTTACTGAAATAAAAGTAAGCGAATCTCTTTAAGTTAATAATTTCTACATTTACGCCTGTTAAAAATCTCTAATAACCTGTGTTATGACAATAGGAATACTTAAAGAATCGCCTGGCGAGAACCGGGTGGCGATGTTACCTGAAAGTGTGGCAACACTCGTTAAAATGAACGTTAACCTGCTTGTAGAATCCGGAGCAGGCCTGACCTCTTTTGCTTCGGATAAGCAATATGAGGAAGCAGGAGCAAAAATTCAACCTAAAAAAGAAGTGGTTTCAGGAGCCGATCTTCTGATCAAGATTCAGCCACCTACAGCAGAAGAAATTGCGTTGATGAGGGAAGGCCAGGTCATTATGTCGGTGCTGAATCCTTATTTTAATGGCGATCTGATTAAAGATCTGGCCAAAAGGAAGATTACTGCCTTTAGCATGGATGTCGTCCCCAGAACTACACGGGCGCAGGCCATGGATATTCTCTCATCCATGGCGACAGTAGCCGGTTACAAAGCAGTGCTGACTGCTGCAAATACATTGCCTAAATTCTTCCCCATGTTTATGACAGCAGCCGGTACAATCAAACCTGCCAATTTGCTGATTCTGGGAGCCGGAGTAGCAGGGCTACAATCAATAGCAACAGCCAGGAAACTGGGTGCTGTGGTTTATGTTTTTGATGTCAGGGCCGCTGTTAAGGAAGAAGTAGTCGGACTTGGCGGTAAATTCGTAGACGTAGAAGGTGCTACAGATGATAAATCTGCCGGAGGTTACGCCGTTGAGCAAACCGAAGAGTTCAAACAGCGTCAGGCCAAAGCCATACACGACCAGGCTGTCAAATCAGACGTAATCATCTGTACCGCACAGATCCCGGGCAGAAAAGCCCCGCTGCTGATCCGGAAAGAAACCGTTGAAGCTATGAATCCGGGTTCTGTCATTATTGATCTGGCGGCTTCTACCGGTGGTAATTGCGAGGTCACCAAAGACAATGAAACCATCATTCATCAGGGCATTAAAGTTATCGGGAATTCACAATTTCCAACCGATATGCCCACCGATGCCAGCCGTATGTTCGGGAAGAATATGATTAATTTTCTGAAACTTATCATAACCAAGGAAGGTGGGCTTAACCTGAACTGGGAAGATGATATCGTAAAAGGAACAGCGGTTACCCACAACGGGGAAATCGTGCATGAAAGAATCAAGTCTGTAATCACTCAATAAATAATAGTCCCATGGAAGAAGTTTTGAAATTTTTTCTGGAATACAAGGATATGATTTTCATCATTACCCTTTCCGTATTCCTTGGAATAGAAGTAATATCGCACGTTCCGGCGGTTTTGCATACGCCTCTTATGTCGGGAAGCAATGCGATTCACGGAGTGGTAATTATCGGGGCCATCATCGTAATGGGCCATGCCGAAAGCACACTCTCACTTATTCTTGGTTTTGTTGCCGTGATTCTTGGTACACTGAATGTCGTTGGTGGATTCGTGGTTACTGACCGCATGCTCGAAATGTTTAAGAAAAAGAAAAAATAAGGAGATAGAAAATGGAAACAATTCAAACTTTTACCTCCGAACTGTCTATCCTTGAGATATCATACCTTGTTGCTTCGGTATTGTTTATTCTCGGATTGAAAAAACTAAGCCATCCTGCAACTGCAAGGGCGGGTAATCTCTGGGCTGCTGCCGGTATGGGTGCGGCCATTCTTTTTACAATACTATTTCATCAGAAAGACGGGCAACCCATTGGTAATATTTTATGGATTGTCGTAGCACTGGCCATCGGAAGCTTCATTGGCTGGTATGCCTCTGTTAAAGTGAAAATGACCGCCATGCCCCAGATGGTTTCCATCTTCAATGGTATGGGCGGTGCATGTGCTGCCCTTATTTCACTGATGGAATTTCCGAAAATGCAGGACCACCTGGCTTCGCTACCTGTTCCGGCTGCCAATATGCTTGGAGGAGAAGGCATCGCGATATTGCTTGGACTTATGATCGGTGGCGTTTCCTTTGCCGGAAGTATGATCGCATTCGGAAAACTCGACGGCCGCATCGGCGACATCAAACATCCGATTCTCCGCGTTGTCAACCTCTCCTTTCTGGTAGTTTTGCTGGTGGCATTATTCGTTATCCTGTTTATGGAACCGGTAGCAGGAAACAACCTTCCTATTTACCTGTTCGCCATTGCAGCCCTGATTTATGGGGTAACCTTTGTTATGCCGATTGGGGGAGCCGATATGCCGGTGGTTATATCACTGCTTAACTCTTTCACGGGCGTCGCCGCTGCTATGGGAGGATTTCTCTATGGCAATCAGGCCATGCTTACCGGCGGTATTCTGGTAGGATCATCCGGAACCATCCTTACCATTTTGATGTGCAAGGCTATGAACCGTTCACTGATGAATGTCATCATCGGAGCGTTTGGAGTTGCTGGTGCAGCAGGTACGGAAGCTGAAGATAAAACTGTAAAGGAAATTTCGCTCAGCGATGCAGCAGTTCTTCTCAGCTATTCGCAGAAAATCTTTATCGTCCCAGGTTATGGGTTGGCCGTAGCCCAGGCACAGCACCTTTGCCATGAACTGGACAATCTGCTGGCCGGCAAAGGCGTTGAGGTAAAATATGCCATTCACCCGGTTGCCGGCCGTATGCCGGGCCATATGAATGTATTACTGGCAGAAGCAGATGTACCCTATGAGAAGCTGGTCGAAATGGAAGATGCCAACAATGAAATGGGAAATACAGATGTGGTTATCGTTATCGGCGCCAATGACGTTGTTAACCCTGCTGCTGAGGATGATCCCTCAAGTCCGATTTATGGTATGCCCATCATTAAAGCTCTTGATGCGAAGAACGTAATTGTGATGAAACGCAGTATGGCTGCAGGTTATGCAGCAATTCCCAACAATTTGTTTTATCATCCCAAAAACAGGATGCTTTTCGGGGATGCCAAAGCAACATTGCAGAAACTGGTTGCTGAAATAAAGAGTTTGTAGCACTACCTGATGTTTTTAAAAACAGGGAGCCGGTAAAGATTTTACCGGCTCCCTGTTTTTATTCTTAGGCAATTCATTGACAGAAAACAATCAACGACAACTATTCCTTCTTAGGCTGCACAACTCCTTTAATCTGCAACACAACCGGCTGCTCATCGGCATTGGTTGTTACAGTAACTGTCTTCAAAAAACTTCCAGCTGCAGCTGCATTATATGTAACAGAGATTGCTGTTGATTTTCCAGGAAGTATGGGATCCTTTGCATAGGTAAGGTTGGTGCAGCCACAGGAAGCTTTGGCTGTGGCTATTACCAAAGGTTCCTTACCTTCGTTGGTCAGTGTAAATGTGGCTGTTTCAGGAGAACCCTGTTTAAGATCCCCGAAATCAATTACGGTTTTATCAAATTTCGCAACCGGCGCATTCGGTGATTTTACTTTTACTTCTGTAACAGCAGTACTTACTTTGGCATTTGCCTGGGCATATGCACCGGAATAATTTATCATTATCAAGACTGCGGCAATCCATGTGAATGTTTTCATACAAATCAGGTGTTATGGTTATGTGACAAAACTACGTCTGAAACCACGTAATACACGTTAACGGTATGTAAATGAGTGTAAACAACGTGTAAAACTTTGTAAATGAAATGTAAATGATTCCATGATTCGGGCAAATTAGTGTATTTTAGCTAAAATATAGCTGTCATCTTTATCTAAAACTGCTTTATGCGCAGGCAACAGGTTCGTCTGGTGGTCCTTCTGGGAGCAATTTCCATCATCGGAATCATCACCGTGCAGGCCTATTTCCTCTATGAAGCATGGAACACCCGGGAGAAGCAGCTGAATCAGAGCCTTGTTATTGCACTGAACACTGTTGCCTCCAAGATAACCCGGCTCAACCAGACAATACCTGTTCATGGCAGTCCTGTAAGGCAGCTTACTTCAAACTATTTTGTAGTGGATGTGAACAGTGAAATAGATGCTGACGTGCTTGAACACTACCTGAAAGGTGAGTTTGAACGCCTGAATTTAAAGATTGATTATGAATATGCGATATACGACTGCTATACCGATCGCATGGTATATGGCGACTATATTTCAGGTACAGAAACAACCGAACCGGCAAAATCCAATCTCAATCTGCCGAAGTACAAGGGCTACCTTTACTATTTCGGTATTCATTTCCCAACCTTAAGAAATACAATTGCCGGGGAGATGACGGTTTTCTTCTTCTTCACCATAATCCTGATATTCCTTGTGTTCTTTTTCGTGTACGCAATGTTTGTCATTCTACAGCAAAAACGCTTTTCTGAACTCCAGAAAGATTTCATCAACAATATGACACATGAGTTTAAGACACCAATATCTTCCATAAATATTTCAGCAGATATAATATCACAAACCGGAATTGCAAGTGATCCTGAGCGGTTACTGACTTATGGAAGAATCATAAAGAATGAAACCCAGCGACTTAATCTGCTTGTAGAAAGAGTACTTCAGATTGCCAGATTTGAAAAAGGAGGAATTCAGCTCAAAAAAGAATGGATTGATCTAAATCAACTCATCAGGACTATAGCCGAAAACTTCAGTACCAGTGTTAAGCCAGAAAGCAGGCTTGAAATTGAAACTGATCCGGATTTGGGCAGAATACCTGCCGATGTTGTCCATCTGACCAATATCTTCCATAACCTGATTGACAATGCAGTTAAATATGCGGGTGAGCACCCTGAAATCAGCATAAGAACCCGAAAAGAACAAAACAAAGTCCTCATCATCATATCAGACAATGGCCCGGGCATCAACCCGAAATACCGCAAGAAAATCTTCAGAAAGTTTTTCAGAGTCCCATCAGGAAACATTCATAATGTGAAAGGATTTGGACTTGGTCTGTTCTATGTCAGAAATATCTGCAGAGCACACAAATGGAAGATACATGTTGAAAACGGTAACAATTCAGGTGCAGCCTTTATCATTGAGATTCCATGTAAATCATAATTCCTGTTTATGGAGAAGAAAGCCAGATTATTGTATGTGGAAGATGACCTGACGCTGTCATTCGTTACCCGTGACAATCTTGCTCTGAAGGGCTACGATGTAGCATTTGCGGAAGATGGAATCAAGGCACTTGAAATGATCCGGTCCGGAGCCTTCGATCTCTACATCCTCGATGTCATGCTTCCGGGAATGGATGGATTTGCTCTGGCCGGTAAAATCAGGGAAGAGAATTTAAATACCCCGATTATCTTCCTGACAGCCAGGTCATTTATGGAAGACCGGATTCAGGGACTTCAGCTTGGAGCCGATGATTATATCACCAAACCATTCAGCATTGAAGAATTGGTATTGAAGATAGAAATATTTCTGAGAAGGAGCAAAATCGTGCCGCTGGTCAACCAACGCACTGCATCGTTAAAACTCGGGAGTTATAGTTTTGATCTGACAAACCAGCAGTTGATACATTCCGGAAAAACCCAGCCGCTCACTTTCCGTGAAAGCGAACTGATCAGGCTCTTCGCCGACAATATGAATCAGATTGTCAAACGCGAAGATATTCTTATAAAGGTTTGGGGAAACGATCAGTATTTTTCAAGCCGGAGCCTTGATGTTTTTATCTCGAGGATAAGAAAACTGTTTAAATCTGATCCGACCATAAAAATTGAAAACATCCACAACATCGGATACCGTATGAAGACCGGATGATATCTGTATTTATAGAAACGCCTGAATTCCTGCAGGTACATTACATCAGGTAACAGGATATTCATGATAACAACTATACTTTCTCAGAACTGATTTTTCCCGGCTATGTTGATATGAAAGTTGAACATAGGGTTCTGCAATGCACCGTACAGCCTGACCCATAGAGGAAGCAGCATTTCTGTTCCTCTGGCGGTTGAAATATCGCCTAAATCCATAATATTGGTTTCTTCCCAGCCAAAACTGTTCAGAATTCCCTTAACAATAGTTTTGGCAGTAGTTTCGTTTCCACTTACAAATACAGTATGGTTCCCCGGAACCAGGGCCGGATTTACCATAAGCCAGGCATTCATTGTATTCAGGGTTTTTACAACGTTTAGTTCCGGAAATTCTTGCTGAATCCTCTCCCCCAGAGAATCTGTATTACAGATCAGTAAAGATGGGGGGAAACCTCCCGAAAAATCAAGTGGATTGGCTATGTCTATCAATACTTTCCCATTCAGATTTGCAGCTCCTGCACTCTGCAAGGCGTCAATGGAAGCATGGCCCATAGTGCAATTCACAATAATATCGCTCTTTGAAGCAGCCTCTTTAAATGTCCCGGTCATCACACGTGGGTGATTTTTCAGCCATTCAGCATAAGGTGGATTTCCATACATATCCTTTTCTGTTCTGGCCATGGTATCTGCGACGTTCCTGGTTCCCACCATAACACTGTTACCAAGGTCTGAAAGCCGACCGGCAAGACATTGCCCGACCGAGCCGGTACCGAATACTGCAAATGTTGTCATAAGTGATTTTTTATGTTTAGGGAATTAAACAAACAAAAGTGTGGTTGGTTTAAATCAAAGTTTTGATATCCATACATTTAACAAATATTTAGCATTTACTGCTTTTTCAATTTGTGACCGCACATCAAAAAGGCCGACCAAATGTTTTGCATATAAAAAAAGAGTAGTACCTTTGCAGCCCGAATGAAAATTCTCTCCGTAGCTCAGCTGGTAGAGCAAATGACTCTTAATCATTGGGTCACAGGTTCGAATCCTGTCGGGGAGACAAAGCGGGATGTAGCGCAGCCCGGTAGCGCGCTTCGTTCGGGACGAAGAGGCCGCAGGTTCGAATCCTGTCATCCCGACTTCATCTAAAGCCTGCTTGCTAAATACAGGCAGGCTTTTTGCCACTTTAGCTCAGTCGGTAGAGCAGCGCATTCGTAATGCGCGGGTCGGGGGTTCGAGTCCCCTGAGTGGCTCCAAAGCCGGGATATCCCGGCTTTTTCATTTAAATATTAAAAATTTTCGGTAAAGCAGCCCCGCCAAGGCGGGACGGGTCGGGGGTTCCCTGCCCGGCGTGCAGGCAAAGAGTCCAACTTATCAGTCTAAAATACCGTTACCTGGGCTATTATTTTTTCCCCTCAGATTTTTGCAGCCTTTTCATTCTTAAGACTGAGGGTTTCTTCTCCGGGAAAAAGATTGAGGCAAGTATGCTTACACCGAGAATAAAAAGGATGATGTATAATGAATGAGCAGTAGTGAATCCGGCTTCCTTCAACCAATGCCCGACAAGCATCTTCACTCCGATAAAAACCATCAGAAAGGAGAGACCGGTTTTCAGATATCGGAACAGGTCAATAACATTCACCACCATAAAAAACAATGCTCTTAATCCAAGAATCGCAAAGACATTCGAAAAGAAAACCATGTATGGATCCATTGTTACGGAAAAAATTGCCGGAATCGAATCTACCGCAAAAATCAGATCACTGAACTCGATGACCATCAGGACAATAAATAAGGGAGTAAGATAAAGTTTCCCGTCCTTCCGAATAAAAAAATGATGCCTTACGAAAATCGGATAAACAGGGAAATGTTTAGAGGCAAATTTCACCACCGGATGAGTTTTGACCTCAATTTTCTCCTCTTTATTCCGGGTAATAAACATCCTGATCCCCGTATAAACCAACAATATACCGAAAATATACAGTACCCATTCAAATCGCAGAAGAATGGCTGATGCGGAGAAGATAAAAATAAAACGGAGAACTATGGCTGCCAGGATTCCCCAGAATAATACCCTTCTGTAATATCTGGGTTCAACGTGAAAAGCATAGAAAACCATAACCATAACAAAAATATTGTCAACCGAAAGCGCCTTTTCAATGAGGTAACCGGTCAGGAATTCAAGTGCAAGATTGTTGTTATAAACCGACATAGCTGATCTGTAATCCAGACCGTCTATATTAATCGGGTGGCCGTATTTTGAGATCAGTTGGTGTATTTCTTCAAGGGACCCCTTTCCTCCCATATGAATCCAATCTCCATGAAAGATCATCAATACATAAAATGCAAGTGAAACGCTGACCCAGACAATGGTCATGATAAGTGATTCCCTGAAAGCAACTATATGATTTTTCCGGTCAAAGACCCCAAGATCAAGCAGCAGTACCCCGGTAATTACAGATATAAAAACCGAGAAGAACAGCAATTCATTGGGATTCATGATGAATAGGAGGTTAGACTATACAAAAGTAACTAATGCCAGCCTGAATAGCTTTATATTCAATAAAAAAATCACGATTCATGAATTAAATCAGGATGTATGGGGTATCAATAAAAATCTTTCTAATTTTGGGCACTTTCCCGGTAATATTACATTCCTGTATTAATAGAACAAACCGGGCTGAGATGACCTGATTAAAATAATACTCTGATGACGAATTTCACAGAAATGAATCCAAACCCGCTGGTTCAATATCTGAATAAACCAGCTGAAGAATTTACAAGAGCCGACCTTGTTAAATATATTGAAGATCATAACATTGAAATGGTTAATTTCAGGTATGCCGGTGGAGATGGCCGCCTAAAAACATTGAACTTTGTCATAAGTTCGCGCCAGCACCTCAACAGCATACTAACTACAGGAGAGCGGGTGGACGGATCCTCACTTTTTCCATTTATCCAGGCAGGCTCAAGCGATCTTTATGTTGTTCCCCGATACAGAACAGCTTTTGTCAACCCTTTCTCTGATGTCCCCTCACTCGATGTACTGTGTTCCTATTATAATAAAGACGGCGACCCCCTTGAAAGTTCACCTGAATATGTGTTACGGAAGGCGCACAGAGCATTGAAAGAAAAAACCGGTTACAGCTTTCATGTGATGGGCGAACTGGAATATTATGTAATCAGCGAAGAAGAAGACATCTTCAGGGCTGTTGATCAGAAAGGATACCACGAATCCTTCCCGTTTGCCAAATGGGAACAGCTACGCACTGAAGCCATGACAGCCATGGCTAAAGCCGGATGCTTGATTAAATATGGTCATTCCGAAGTGGGTAATTTTTCCCAGGACGGCAAATTATATGAGCAGAATGAAATCGAATTCATGCCGACCAACCTCGAAGAAGCTGCTGACCAGTTGGTAATTGCAAAGTGGATTCTGAGGTCTCTTGCCTATAAATATGGGGTAACCGTAACCTTTGCTCCGAAAATTACAGTCGGTAAAGCCGGAAGTGGATTGCACATACATACCAAACTTGTGAAAGATGGCAAGAACCTGATGATCGAAAATGGAAAACTCAGTGATGTTGCGCGCAGAGCCATCGCCGGTTACCTCGAACTGGCACCTTCACTTACTGCTTTTGGGAACAATAACCCAACTTCATACTTCCGGCTTGTACCTCATCAGGAAGCCCCAACCAACATTTGCTGGGGCGACCGAAACAGAAGTGTACTAGTCAGGGTGCCTCTTGGGTGGACCGGTGAGAATAAAATGATCTACCATGCAAATCCGTTGGAACAACCTGCGAATGAAGATTTTTCACAACTGCAGACCGTTGAATTCAGGTGTCCGGATGGTTCAGCTGATATTTATCTGCTGCTTGCAGGTCTTACAGTAGCTGCCCGACATGGGCTGGAAATGGAAGATGCACTCGAAAAAGCCGAAAAGACTTATGTAGATGTCAACATCTTTGATGAACAAAACAAAGCAAGGCTGGCCGAGCTGAACAAACTTCCGGTTTCCTGCTGGGAATCAGCTTCACTGCTCGAGAAGCAGTCTGACATCTACCTGAAATACGGGGTTTTCTCTGAAGGGGTTATTTCAGGGGTTGCACGAAAACTTCGCAGCTACAACGATGAGCACCTGCGTGATGATATCGATTGCAAAAAAGAAAAAATAATCGGACTGGTCGAAAAGTATTTCCACTGCGGCTAGTCGGACAGAAGTTTTTACATACGGCTTTTCTTACCTCCCAATTTAAGATTTCCAGGGATTTTCCCTGTGAAGCAGCCTGCCATAAAGGAGCCGGTTCCGGTCCAATGGATTAATCATGTATTTCCATTAAGACCTGCAATTTTTTCCAGATTATACGCCATTTTGTCCGTATAATCCTTACCAGACTGCCATTATGGCTTCTATTATTGCATATTACGAAGCCTGGAATGGTTGGCATAAAGTTTGAAAATCTGCATTCATCAATTCAAAAAAAACTTAAAGGAGGACCATAAAATGACTTTAGTACGTTTCAACAACCAACCCGCTTTATCAGGTTTACTGGATCAGATGTTTTTCACAGCCTCGCGTCAGCCGGGCAATTGCGAAACTCCGGTTAACATTGTTAACAATGAAAATGCCTTCATCCTTGAGATGGCTGTTCCCGGATATTCTAAAGAAGAAATCAGCATCAATCTTGAACAGCAGCTGTTAAAGATAAGCGCCGAAACCAAAGAGAATCAGACCGACGATAATAAATACCTGCGCCGCGAATTTTCACTCAATGGATTGAGCAGAAGCTTTACACTGCCTAAAAACATCGATACCGAAAAAATCAGCGCCGATTTCCGTGATGGTATTCTCAAAATAACCCTGCCACGTAAACAGGAAGATGTAATTAAAAAAGAGATCAGTATTTCCTGATCAATTCAACAGGCAAAAAGCCGCAGAAATGATTTCTGCGGCTTTTTTATTTCCCTTCGCCTAAATTGTGACCTTTGGCGTTACAAAATAATAGTGATGACAGCTACAGCCAGGGCACATCTGGCACTCATTGTTTCGGGATTGCTTTATGGAGCCAATTACTGGGTCGCCAAAGGCCTGATGCCCGGATTTATGCAGCCCATGCAAATCATATTTATAAGGGGGTTTACTTCACTTATACTTTTGTGGCTTTTTGCATTTTTTATAAACGATCGCCATGTTGAAAAAAGAGATCACCTTATACTCGCAGCATGCGGACTTACAGGCATTGCCATTAATCAGACTTTCTTCTTCTTAGGACTCAATCTGACAAGCCCGGTTGATGCGGCATTGATCCACTCTGGAAGCCCTGTAATAGTCCTGCTGTTCTCCGTTCTGATTGCCGGAGAAAAAGCCGGATGGTCAAAAATTGCCGGAATTGCAATAGGCGCTTTCGGTGCAGTGCTTCTGGTGCTGATGGGAAATTTTAGTAACGGAGGAAACAACCACCTCCTGGGAAACATGCTGATCTTATTCAACATCGTATCATACAGTTTATACCTGGTAATGGTAAAACCACTAATGGCGAAATACAAAGCGCTGACTATTATGAAATGGGTATTCCTGTATGGGTTTATTTTTATATTTCCCTTTTGCATCAATGGTATTGGAGATCTGAGCTTTACATCATTTACACCCTACGCCTGGTTTGCCATCTCGTATATTGTAATCGGCACTACCTTTTTTTCATACCTGCTTACAACCTATTCACTTAAGACATTGAGTGCCGGCACAGCCGGGTATTATATTTATATGCAGCCGGTAATAGCCGCTTCTATAGGAATTATTTTCTTTAAAGAAAGTCCTGCTCTGATTAAAATTATCGCAGCAATAATGGTTTTTACAGGTGTATTCCTGGTTAACCGGAATCCCTCTATCAGAAAAGGTGCCGAAAAGGTATGAGGAACCATCCGAAAATTTTTCTCAAAAAGAGGCCTCCGTTTCCATGACTGGTAATTGAATCCGACGCAGTTTTCCAACGTGACGTCAAGGTGATTGCGCAGCAGTGCCACAATCTTTTTATGATTACCAACCAGCATGATCTCATGGAGATACCTGAAACTCCTGTAATCAAAATTGGCAGATCCAATGGCAAATATCTCATTATCCACCAACATACACTTTGCATGAAGGTTAGTCGGCTGATAATAATGAATATTGATATTGTAGTTATAATAAAACCCCATATACTTATCCCTGAGAAAATCAACCAACCGCACGTCGGAATGATGGGGCATGATCACATGAACTTTAACTCCCCTTTTCGCAGCCAGCATCATGTTTCTTCTGATTTTATACCCCGGAATAAAATAAGGAGATTCAATCACTATTTCATGACGGGCATTTTTTATTAGTTTTTCATAACGTTTTTTAACCTGTTGCCGGTAAATGGAAGGCAGGTCCTGGATGATTTCAAATCCTTTGTAATGTATCGTTTTTTTAAAGGAAAACTTATTAAAGATATACTTTCGGTAAAGTTTATAACTATCTAGAAATGATTTTCTGAATAAGGGGGTGATGGGCCCGTTAAGTCTGAGCATCAACTCACGCCACTTCATCGAATATGCAGTTATATTCGCTGATCCGATATAAGTAATTTCATCATCGATGATCAGCAGTTTACGATGGTTTCGCCTGTGATTCTTTGTAAAGAAATCAATGAAAAATCGTATCTTTTTAAAGTATCTGACCTCTCCCCCGCTTCTGGAAATAACATCAAAAAATGCAGGGTTGGGAGGGGTACCCCATGAATCAAGCAACAACTTTACATGAACACCTTCAAGACATTTTTTTGCCAACAGATCTCTGAAACGGATACCACTTGAATCGTGTCCGAACTTATACAGCTCCAAATAGATGTAATTTCTGGCAGAATTGATATCATCCAGCATAGCCTGGCTGAAAACAGCCGGGTCATCATAAAGATCAACATTGATCAAATCATCATTGTTCATAATCAGTAAGCAGCCGATCATACAAAATTATCAATTAAATCAGTTAAACATGCAGGATTTCAAAATGCTGCCTTATGAACATCCGATTTCAGTTCATTCAAAAAAAAACAGAAGCCGGAATGCCGGCTTCTGTAAAAATGCTGGAAACTTTGGGTTAACACGAACTTCCTAACCAAGCAATATTCGCTTTATTTCGAGAGCACTGCTGGCCGAAAATCCTTTTCCTAAAATGATACTATCAGAAAATGACTCAATGAGAATGTTTGCTCCAAACCCCGATTTACTTACCTCAATTTTAACAATGCTTCTAAGGGGAATGGAAATTGAATGTAATACCGAAAATGGATGTCTTTTTTTTCTTATGGTTATAAATGTATCATCAATCTCAATAACTTCCGGTGAAAAGGGATTGCCACCATTAATTATACGGGATTGAAACTTAAATACTCGCATAATACTTATTGATTTATATATAGGTATCTGATAGTCCATCTGTTAAAACCTGCTTTTAAAAACGCTTGTTTCGATTACTGAGAAAATGCAATCCTGCTATGCCCTGATCATACGCCCGATATCCATGTCACCAATTAAGTTCAGAATACAACAAGAATCCCCGGGACTTAAATGGCGGATATCATGTTGTAAAGTCAGGACTTACATGCTTTGTCTGAAGGGGGATATTTTACGAGATCAGGTGCAGTAACAATCATTGCCCTTCAGTCATTATCCAAAGTCTTAACTACCATACTCTGACAGACTGCTTTTTCTATCAAATATACATAACACAAAATGGGAAAACCGGGGAAATTATCAGACGTAGTAGTTTTTTTATCAGGCGCATACAATTTGCCTGTTTTCTGCAGGAACCTAAAATGGGTCAAAGTGTGCGCAGCACCTTCAGCAAATCATCCCTTTTTCTTGTCGCTACCGGTATCTCAGTGCTATCGCTAAGTACACACATCAACTCGTCTCTTTTAAACTTAACAAGATACTTCAGATTGATCAGGTGCGAATGGTGAACTCTGTAAAAATTATGGGATTCGAGTGTATCGGAAAACTCTTTAATGGATTTTGATATCAGAATTTCCTCCTTATTATCCATATGGAAAACAGTATAGTTTCTGGCGGATTCACAGCGTACTATTTTGTCGATGTCGACAATGTGAATAGTTTCAGCCGTCTTGAGAATAATTCGCCTGTTCTCGGTCGGCTGAGGCTTCATATAATCGATCAGAAGCCTTTTCAACCGTTCATTGATATTTTCATTTTCGATGGCTGTTGTAGCCTTTTCTATAGCATTTTGTAACTCTGTTGGGTCTATGGGTTTTGTAAGGTAATCCAATGCATTATATCTGAATGCCTTAATCGCATACTCCTCAAATGCAGTAACAAAAATAATTCTGAATGAAATAGGCATGATTGTTCGAAGCAAGTCAAACCCGGTACCATCCGGCATTTTAATGTCCAGCAACAAAAGATCCGGGTTATGCCGAGTAATAGCTTCAATGCCGGATACAATACTTTCGGCTTCAGCCACAACTTCTACTCCCTTGCAATAAAGCCGTAGCATCTCACGAAGAGTTTCCCTCGACAGGCCTTCATCATCAATGATTATTGTACGGATCATTGGGTTTTAGTTGAAGTTGAAGTGAAGTTCTAATCTGTTAATTCCTTTTTGCAAAAATAATAAGAATTATTAGTTAAAAACACAATATATATTTTTATAATTAAATTTTGAAAATCCATCTGTGTTAGTTTTTATACCAATACCAACTCCAATTCATAAAATTACTGACTTCAGGCTAAGCTACTGCCTTCAAAACCGATGATAGTTTTCTCGCTTATTATTATAAATATCGTGATGGTTTGAGGTTAATACCTATTTTTGTTTAAAATTAAATTTATGGTCAGATCGATGACAGGATATGGTAAAGCATTGGCTGTTTTACCGGGAAAATCAATAATAATTGAAATTAAGTCATTGAACAGCAAACAGTTTGATATGAACCTCAGGCTGCCTGCCATTCTGCGGGAACGGGAGCCTGAATTCAGGAGTATCATTGCCAAAGCTATTGAACGCGGTAAAGTGGATGTAAATGTCTCGGTTGACTATACCGGATCTGACCTTCCGGCCTCTATCAACAAACCATTGGCCCTTGCCTATTACCATGAATTAAAATCACTTGCACAGGAAACCGGCGAAACCAATGCTGACCTACTGTCCATCGTGATGAAGATGCCGGATGTAACCAGGCAATTGAAGGAAGAAACAGATGAAACTGAATGGAATGAAATATACAAAGCATTTAACACTGCTTTGAACCAGTATGAAGAATTCAGAAAACATGAAGGCGCCCTGCTTGAAGAGGATTTTTCTGCAAGAATAAAAACCATTCAAAATCTGCTGATCCGGGTTGAACCATTTGAAGCCGGACGTAACAATCTCCTCAGGGAGAAACTCAGGGCAAGCGTTTCAGAATTCATTGATAACAATACCCTGGATGCCAATCGTTTTGAACAGGAAATTATTTACTATCTTGAAAAACTGGATATAACAGAAGAGAAAGTCAGGCTTCAGAAACATTGCGATTATTTCCTTGATACGCTGAATGAAAAAGAAGCCAATGGCAGAAAGTTGAATTTTATTACACAGGAAATCGGAAGGGAAATCAACACACTCGGTTCAAAGGCCAACGACGCCGGGATGCAGAAACTTGTAGTCCAGATGAAAGACGAACTGGAAAAAATAAAGGAACAACTGGCCAAT
The DNA here is from genome assembly GCA_016705005.1 of Bacteroidales bacterium. Taxonomy (GTDB): domain Bacteria; phylum Bacteroidota; class Bacteroidia; order Bacteroidales; family Lentimicrobiaceae; genus Lentimicrobium. Next base: position 258,596 of record JADIZB010000001.1, read on the forward strand.
ATTCTTTAATATGCCGATGGTCCCGGGTAAGGAAAAAAAACTTATTATTGTATCTGCCCCTTCCGGAGCCGGGAAGACTACCATTGTCAGGCACCTGCTTTCCTGTAATCTTGGACTGGCTTTTTCGGTATCTGCAACAACCAGGGCAATAAGACCGGGGGAAGTTGATGGGAAAGACTATTTTTTCATTTCCGAGGAAGAGTTTAGAAACAGGATTGAAAAAGGTGATCTGCTTGAATGGGAAGAAGTTTATAAAGGAACTTTCTATGGTACGCTGAGGTCGGAAGTAGAAAGAAATATGATGAATGGATTTCATGTTATCGTTGATGTTGACGTCGTAGGGGGTTTGAATATCAAGAAAGAATTCGGGGAAAAAGCTTTCTCTGTATTTGTAAGCCCACCTTCTGTTTCTGATCTTGAAATCAGGCTGAATAACCGCAAAACGGATTCAGAAGATACCATCAGGAAACGAATGGAAAAAGCAAGGTGGGAAATGGAATTTGCCTGTAAGTTTGATTTCCTGTTGTTAAATGATGACCTGGAAAGGGCAAAATCTGAAGTTTTGGAAAAAGTCAAAGAATTTCTTAACAAGTAACAGGACAGCAATAATCCGGAGATGCAGAAATCTGAAGTAGCGTTAATGTTTTCCGATATAAGGGGGTATTCACGGCTCCTCGAACTTGATGAGCAGGATGCCATTGGATTGCTGGCCCTGCATGATAAAATTTCACAGGAAGTCATCACAGAATATAATGGCCGCCTGGTCAAACGCAACGATGATTCTGTTCTGGCTTCCTTCGTTTCAGCAAATGATGCCTATCTGTGCGCACTCGACTTTCTTGAAAGACTCAAATCCTTTAATGAAAATAAAGACAAACCAAGGAGGCTGATTGTAAGCATCGGGCTGCACAAAGGGATCGTTGAAACACGCAATGATGCTATATTCGGAGAACAGGTGAATATTGTTGCCCGACTTCAGGCCCTCGCTGAGCCTGGCAGTGTTTGTATGTCTGACACTATTTATGGTGCTATCAGCCGGATGATCGATATTAAAGCCATCGAATACAGGGATGTAGAACTCGAAAACCTTCCCGGCAGCCACAATGTTTATAAGACATTGTCAATCTACCGTGAAGAATTTAAAACTGCACGTCCGGTATTACATGAAAAATCCGATTTCCGATACAGAATCAGGGAAATAGAGCATATCAGAGGGAATGGAGGTTCATTTTTCATTACTGCATTTTCTTCCTTTGCTATAATTTCCCTTTTTATCCTGCTCGCTGGTTGGTTCCATTCCCGTCAGTCAGGCATTGAATATGCCGGACTGGTAAAATTATGGTTTAACTCTCCTGCTTTGTATGCCGCTCTCATACCGGCATCGGTATTTCTTTCAGCCCTGTATGCCAGGCGAAAAATGCGTGCTGTTTTTGACGACATCAGAGATGTTGACAGGATATTATCTTATATCATGTCACAATTAGGATACAAACATCCGGTTCACTCTAAAGGGTACATGCTTTTCAAACCTCAGGGAGCCAACTTTTTTATTCTCGGCATGCGCAAATTCAGGGCAAGGGTCGATGGAAATACCATAGTACTTCAAGGGCCTTATCTCTACATGTCGAAACTGATCAAGATGCTGAAATACTATGAGCAAACCGGAAAAACCGATAAGTTCTAAAGCAACGGGGCTCTTTTTCGGATCCTTCAACCCGATTCACAACGGGCACCTCTGCATCGCCGAATATATGATTGAATACGGGGGCCTGAAAGAAGTATGGTTTGTACTTTCACCCCACAACCCGTTGAAAGACAAAACCACCCTGCTCTCCGACTATGCACGGCTTGAAATGGTTCAGGCCGCTGTAGCTGACGACAACCGATTCAGAGTCAGCGACATTGAGTTCCATATGCCCCGCCCGAGTTATACGATTGATACCCTGACCCGCTTCTCGGAAAAATACCCTGACAGACATTTTGTGATGATAGCCGGATCTGATGTTCTGCCGACATTCCACAAATGGAAGAATTATGAGCAGCTTCTTGAACAATACAGCTTTATGATCTATCCAAGGGAAGCCGGCCGTGATCATCCTTTGCTGGAGCACCAGTCTGTTCAACTGGTCGGTGCACCCAGAATCGAGATTTCCTCTAGCTTTATCCGAAATACCCTGCTGAACGGGAAAAGCGCCCGTTACTTTATGCCCGACAGCGTTTACAGGCTTGTGGATAAGTATGGATACTATCTGAAGTAAGAATTTCGGATTGCAGATTGCGGATTATTCATCAATAAAAAGCTAAGGTTGAGGTTGAGATATCTGAAAGCATAACTCCTCGTTATCACTCCTTTCCCAAGAAGCAGCTGTAAATGCTTTTCACTTTGTCTCCATAAGTCCAATCAACAATCTAAAAGATTTCACACAGGTTTGTGCAGAATTCTCAATTTCTCACTGGCTGGTTAGTTCAGCAATCCGAAATCCGAAATCCGAAATCGTAAATCCATTCGTCATTCTCACTTGCAGCGTTTAAAAAAATCAGCTACAACCGTCAGCGTTATCTCCGGTGCCTCGATGAAACCCATATGACCAACCTTATCCAAAAGGAGAATTTCAGCATGCGCAGGCAGCATTGCCTGGGCCATCAGCTTGTTATAAGGCATACGGCTGTCGTTTTTACCTATTAAGAAAAGTACAGGAAGTTCCGTGGACATTAGAAAATCAAGCGATCCTTTCCGGTCCATCATCCCATGAAGTGCCGCCACCACTGATTTGCCCGATGTAGAGGCTGCACGGTTTCTGAGTGCCTCAATTTCACTGGCCAGCCTTTGTTGGTTATCTTCAGCAAATAAATCCGGGATAAACTGGTGAATAAAGTTGGTCCGGTTTAGCTTAACTATGTTGATTGTCCTGCGACGGTTCTCCTTTGCAGCGTCATCATCAGGGGCAGCATGTGAATGGAACAGAACAACTCCCCTGACTTGCGACGGTCGGTTCCCGGCGATATCCAGGCTCACATAGCCGCCCATACTGTGACCGCAGACGACAAATTTATCTATCTTCAGATGATCAATGATTGCGAGTACACTTTCAGCCATCAGATCCATCGAATGAATTTCATCCACTACTCCACTCCGGCCATGACCTGGAAGATCAACCAATAATACGGAGAAATCCCTTTCCAGCTGGCCGGCAAATTCGTCCCATATTTCAGTTGATTCAAGAAAACCATGAAGCAAAACTACCCAGGGTCCGTTACCGCAGGTACGGTAATGAATGGGGGTTTCGCGGAAGGATATAAAGTCTGTCATAAAAAGGAAGAATTAAAAGTCTGAAGCAAAAAGCCTGACTGCTGATTTACCCAAAGAATGAGGGCCGACAGGTAAAAGTACAAACCTGATGTTACCAGTAAAACAATAATCCAGAACTCTGACGAGACTGAAGATCAATAAGGCTGCCCTTTCCCACGGAGAGATGGAGAAGGAGAATGTGGACTTTTACTTTACCATCATCGCCTCAACTTCAGCCACTGTTTTCGGAATTGGTTTTCCCAAAACACGGTAACCTGTTTCCGTTACCAAAACATCGTCTTCAATGCGGATACCACCGAAATCCTTGTATGTTTCTGCTTTCCCGTAGTTGATGAATTCAGTGAATTTTCCTTCGGCTTTCCACTGATCAATCAGGGCAGGGATAAAGTAGATACCGGGCTCAACCGTTAAAACAAAACCTGGCTGCAACCGTCGGCCAAGACGCAGGAAAGCAGTTCCGAACTGATCAGAACGTTTGGTTTCATCATCGTAGCCAACAAAATTCTCACCCACATTTTCCAGGTCATGCACATCCATACCCAGCATATGGCCCAGACCATGAGGGAAAAACATGGCATGGGCTCCCTGCTTTACGGCTTCATCCACATCACCTTTCATCAGACCGGCATCTTTCAGCCCCTGAACAATTACTTTGGCTGCCAGCAGATGTACTTCCCGGTAAGGAATGCCCGGCTTGATGGCTTTGATGGCTTCCATATTCGCTTTCAGCACGATTTCGTAAATTTCCTTCTGCCGCGGATTGAACTTCCCTCCCACCGGAACCGTACGGGTGATGTCGCTGGCATATAAGGTTTCTTCCGATTCGCAGCCGGAGTCTACCACAAGCATCCTGCCCCCAACCAAAGTATTGCCATGGTTGTGGTTATGCAAAGTCTGACCATCCATACTCAAAATAACCGGGAATGAAACAGGTCCTGCATTGGCCAGGGCAATGCCTTCGATGGTTCCGGCAATTTCCTGCTCAACAATTCCTGGATGGGCCATTTTCATGGCGGTGGTGTGCATTTTATAAGCGACATCCACCATTTTTTCGATTTCTTTAATCTCTTCTTCCGACTTGATGCAGCGCAATTTTACGACACCTTTGATCAGATCAACAGAGGCATTGGCTTTCAGCTCCGAAACCGGTATTCCAAGCATTTCCGAAAGCAATATTTTGGTTTCGCCACGATAAGGTGAAAGAAAATGAACCTTCTGCCCTTTCGCCAATCCATCCTTCACATAAACAGCAAGTTCACCCAGCGGTGAAGTCTGGGTTATCCCGACCCGTTTCCCTCTATCCACCATCGAAGGCTGCGGCCCCATCCAGATAATATCATCCATATCCACATCATTGCCGAAGAGGATGTCTTTACCATTGTCAAGATCAATAATCCCGGCCAGATCGGGCTGATTGATCCCGAAAAAATAGCTGAAAGTGCTGTCCTGTCTGAAATGGTAAGTGTTTGCAGGGTAATTGAAAGCAGCTTCTGTGTTACCGGGCATTAGTACGATTCCGCCTTTTAATTCATTTCGTAAGGCATTGCGGCGCTGGGTATAGGTTTCGGGTTTGAACATGGTGATTAAAATTTATACTGGTTTTTGATGAAATTGACACTTTGGTTATAAGGACACGACATGTCGTGTCCTTACAAAAATAACACATTTCTTTCTTGGAGGTATCAATGACGTTAATTAAAACGGGGATTGATTTCCCTATAATAATTCAAAACAACGAAAGAATGCGACTTATATGAAAGATGGCTGGTAAGTTGTCCGGTGTTTGAAGTTGGATTTCAAATATTCTTCCTGAATCCTGATACAGATTTCAGGGATTACAAAAATTCATCCAAAACAGAAAAAGCTTTTGCACTTAACTTGCCTCTGGGGAGTCGGCATTGACTTTCTGGTCCTGCCGGGAACTTCATTTGAACCGCAAAGAGGTTGAACCCTTCCGACCTACAAATAAAATCCAGTGAACAGAGCATGTTTTGTCTGTCTGGTAAGCCGCGAAATGATTGACAGCATGAAGGGTATAAAACCTCAGAAAGCGCAGCGATCTAGCTCTTCGAACACCTAAAACCCAAACTCAGCCATCGCTTAAGTCGCCTACTTTCGCTCCCTCACTTTTTTTCGCTCGCTTGCCTACTTCCTCATCAGCGCCTCAATCTCATCAGGCTCAACCGGAATATGCACCATCAGGTCGAGAGGTTCATCGTCCACCACAATGTCGTTCTCCAGACGGATTCCGATGCCTTCTTCAGGAATATAAATGGCCGGTTCACAACTCAGCACCATACCTTTGGCAAGGGTCTGCTGTTTTGTTCCCACATCGTGCACATCAAGACCCATAAAATGAGATGTACCATGCATATAATACTTGAAAAACAAGGGGTTGGCAGGATCCTGATTCAGGACATCGTCTTCGGTAAACAACCCTAATCCGATCAGTTCCTTTTCCACTATTTTACAGACTTCGGCATGGTATTTATCAATGGTGGTGCCGGGAACAAGCATACGAGAGGCTTTACGGAGAATCCGGAGAACGGCCTCATATACCTGCTTTTGGCGGGTTGTGAACTTACCATTTACCGGGATAGTGCGTGTGCAATCACCGGCATAATTGGCATACTCGGCGCCAAAATCAAGCAGCAACAGGTCACCATCACGGCATTGCTTGTCGTTGCTGTTATAGTGCAGAATGCAGGTGTCAGCTCCCGAAGCGATGATGGGTGGGTAGGCATGACCACTGGCTCCCTGTCTGATAAATTCGTGGGTAATTTCTGCTTCCACCTCATACTCCATAACCCCTGGTTTTACAAAAGCAAGTACCCGACCGAAAGCATTGCCGGTAATGTCACATGCTTTGATCATCTGTTCAATTTCTTCATTTTCCTTGATCATCCTCAATTCTGAAAGCAATGGTGCCAGCCGCTCAAAATTGTGGAGTGGATAATCGGTCCTCAGCTGCTGCATGAATCGCAGATCGCGTGAAGGAACATCAGTCGAAAAACGGGGGTTTTCATTCTGATTGAGATAAACAATGCTGGCTCTGGCCATAAGTTCGCGGAGCACGCCTTCAAAATCATCCAGCCATTTGATTGTTTTTACGCCGGAAATTCTGCCTGCTTCCTCGAGGGTATATTTGTGGCCATACCAGGTGACCATTAGATCGTTGGTCTTTAAAGTGAATATTATCTCGCGCATGGCTTCAACCGGATGATTGGGGAACAATGTGAGCACACACTTTTCCTGATCGAGACCGGTAAGGTAAAAAAGATCGCTGCTTTGCCGGTATGGGAAACACTGGTCGCCATTGCGTGGCATCTCATCATTCGCCAGAATCACAGCCAGGGCTCCTGGCTTAAGCTTTTTTTCCAGTTTCAGGCGGTTGCGGACAAACAGATCGGAGGAAATTGGCTGATAACGCATATGCTGCAATTTAGAATGATTATATTTAGTATTTTGATTTGCTTTTGGATGGTTAATCGTTAATTTTGTTTCGTTGATACATCGAGAAACATCAATACGACAGCAAAAAGCAAATTTAGCATTTTAAGGGGTTTCCCCTGAAATTTACTGAAATTTACTGTATTTTTTCACAATAACCTGCAATTCATATGGCATTCAAGTACTCATCAGTCACCAAAAAGATCATCATGGCGCTGGCCGGGCTTTTCCTGATCAGTTTCCTGATTGTTCACCTGAGTATTAACCTATTGCTCCTTTTCGACGGTTCAGGAGACTCCTTCAACATCGCTGCCCACTTCATGGCAACCAATCCGGTTATCCAGGTAATGCAACTTGTGCTGTTCGGCGGATTTATCCTTCATATCCTGGTCGGAATCATCCTCCAGACGCAAAACTGGCTGGCACGGCCAACCCGTTATAAAGTAGAAGGATTTTCACATACATCCTTTTTCTCAAAGTTCATGATTCACACAGGGGCTGTGATTCTGGCCTTTCTGGTAATCCACCTGTTCGATTTCTTCTTCAAGGCAAAATTCGGCGAATTGCATGAAGTGATGATTGACGATACATTAATGGAAGATATGGGAGTTCTCGTAATAGAGAAATTTAAGGATTTTCCCTATGTGCTCATGTATGTGGTATGGTTGCTGTTCCTTGGCTTTCATCTCGACCATGCCTTCCATTCCGCATTGCAGTCGCTTGGATTAAACCACAGTAAATATACCCCACTGGCATTCGGCCTTAGCCGGGCTTTGGCCATTCTTATTGCCGGTGGCTTTATACTGATCCCTGTTGTTATTTATATTACTCAATAATTCATTGAAATTCAAAGTTTAAGCGAAATGGCTGAAATAAACTCAAAGATACCGAAAGGCCCACTGCCGCAGAAATGGACCGAATATAAAGCCCATACCAACCTGGTTAACCCGGCCAACAAACGCCGGATCGAAATCATTGTGGTCGGCACCGGACTTGCCGGCGCTTCAGCTGCAGCAAGTCTTGCTGAACTTGGTTTTAAAGTAAAAAACTACTGTTACCAGGACAGTCCGCGCCGTGCCCACAGCATTGCTGCGCAGGGAGGGATCAATGCCGCCAAGAACTATCAGAACGATGGTGACAGTGTTTACCGCTTGTTTTATGATACTATCAAAGGGGGCGACTATCGTGCCCGCGAAGCCAATGTACATCGCCTTGCCGAAGTCAGCAACAGCATCATCGATCAGTGTGTGGCACAAGGTGTTCCGTTTGCCCGGGAATATGGAGGCCTGTTGGACAACCGTTCGTTTGGAGGAGCTCAGGTTTCACGTACCTTCTATGCAAGGGGCCAAACCGGTCAGCAGCTGTTGTTGGGCGCATACAGCGCCCTTAGCCGTCAGGTCAAAAAAGGCAATGTTGAATTGTTTGCCCGGCATGAAATGCTCGACGTTGTATTGGTAGAGGGACGGGCTCGCGGCATCATTGTCCGCAACCTGATTACCGGAGCTATTGAACGTCATGCTGCCCATGCTGTTGTGCTGGCAACCGGCGGGTATGGAAATGTATTTTTCCTTTCGACCAATGCCATGGGGTCCAATGCTACTGCTATCTGGAAAGCCCACAAGCGGGGCGCATTCTTCGGAAACCCCTGCTTCACCCAGATTCACCCGACCTGCATACCGGTTCACGGCGACTTCCAGTCAAAACTTACCCTGATGAGTGAAAGTCTCCGAAACGACGGCCGCATATGGGTGCCTAAAAAGAAAGAAGATGCTGAGAAGATCAGACATGGAAAACTTTTACCCACACAGATTGCCGAAGAAGACCGTGACTATTATCTCGAACGCCGCTACCCGGCATTTGGCAATCTCGTTCCCCGCGATGTAGCCTCACGCGCTGCCAAAGAAAGATGCGATGCAGGTTTCGGAGTTGGTGAGACCGGCCTGGCTGTTTACCTAGATTTTAGTGATTCCATCAACAGACTCGGAAAAGGTGTTATTGAATCCCGTTACGGAAACCTATTCCAGATGTATGAGAAAATTGTTGACGAAAATCCTTATAAAACACCCATGATGATTTACCCTGCCGTGCATTATACCATGGGCGGCCTGTGGGTCGATTATGAACTTATGACCACTGTTCCGGGACTGTTTGCCATCGGTGAAGCCAACTTCAGCGACCACGGAGCCAACCGCCTTGGAGCTTCTGCCTTGATGCAGGGTTTGGCTGATGGTTACTTTGTTTTGCCATATACCATTCAGAATTATTTGTCGGACCAGATCAGGGTTCCGAAATTTTCACCCGATCTGCCCGAATTTGTCCAGACCGAAAAAGAAGCAACCGACAGGCTCAACAGGCTAATGAATGTGAAAGGCTCCAAAACCGTTGACCATTTCCACAAACGTTTGGGTCTGATCATGTGGGACAATGTAGGTATGGGCCGCAACGAAGCCGGATTGAAAAAAGCAATTGTTGAGATAGCAAAACTCCGCGAAGAATTCTGGAAAGATGTCAAAATACCCGGAACAAATAATGAGATCAATCCCGAACTGGAGAAAGCAGGCCGGGTTGCCGACTTCCTGGAGCTGGGTGAATTGATGGCGAGGGATGCTCTGAATCGCAATGAATCGTGCGGTGGTCATTTCCGCGAAGAATACCAGACACCTGAGGGAGAAGCACTGAGAAACGACGAGGAATTCAAGTATGCTGCTGCCTGGGAATATACAGGTGAAAACAGCGAGCCCAAGTTAAACAGGGAAGCTCTCGAATATGAGTTTGTGGAAGTTAAACAGAGGAATTACAAGTAAAAAACCGCTGAACATGAATTTGACACTCAAAATATGGCGTCAGAAAAACGCCACCAGCAAAGGAAAATTTGTAAGCTATCAGGTGAATGACATTTCTTCCAGCAGCTCCTTCCTCGAAATGATGGATGTACTGAATGAATCACTGGTCATCAAAGGGGGAAGATCCTGTCGCGTTTGATCACGACTGTCGTGAAGGCATCTGTGGCGCTTGCAGCATGTACATCAACGGCCATCCGCATGGTCCTGACAAAGCAGTGACTACCTGTCAGTTACATATGCGTAAATTCAAAGACGGTGAAACCATTGTGATTGAACCATGGCGGGCAAGGCCATTTCCTGTGCTGAAAGACCTGATAGTTGACCGTACTGCATTTGACAAAATTATTCAGGCCGGTGGATATATTTCGGTTAATACAGGGGGTATTCCCGATGCCAATGCAATACCGGTTCCGAAAGTAAATGCTGACCTCTCAATGGATGCCGCTGCCTGTATCGGATGTGGAGCCTGTGTGGCGGCCTGCAAGAATGCATCTGCCATGCTGTTCGTCTCTGCCAAGGTTTCACAGTTTGCACTTTTACCGCAGGGTCGCGCTGAAGCTGCTGAACGGGTGCAGGCTATGGTAGCCGAGATGGATAAACAGGGATTCGGCAATTGCACCAATACCGGAGCCTGCGAAGCCGAATGCCCGAAGGAAATTTCGATCAGCAATATAGCCAGGATGAACCGAGAATTTCTTTCAGCCAGGGTATGTGCCCCTAAAATTAAAGAGCAGACCGGAGGAGGCATCTGAGATTAACTTCCGGAAGCAAGAATGAATGATATTTGAAAATGCCTGAGCAAAACTGTTCAGGCATTTTTTTATAGTAAACAAATATTCTGTTGTAGAATCTGAGTAAGCATATCCTGCAGGACAATCATTTATTGAAATATATCTGCTGAATGGTTGGTTTTGAAAATTTATGCTGCCTTTAATAGTATATTTGCTTTGACTTAAGTAAAGCCGGATTGACAATATATCTCATTGTTGAACTCAATTCTAAAAATGAGAACTTTCATTTTACTGCTGCTCACTGTATTTTATGCTGTGGGCAGTTTTTGTCAGAAAACTGCTATTCCTTCAGGAACGATTGACCGGATGGCCGGATCTGGCTTCGAAAGATACAGATATCCGGGACTTGATTTTCCTGATTACCCCCAACTTCAGCTTTCAGATAAGAGTCGCACAACTGAACTTCCGGCAATTCATGATAACTCGGGCCAGCCCTATTTAAGACCTGTATTCAGGCAGCAGGGCGCCAGTTGCGGACAAACAGCTTCTGTTGCCTATAACTTTTGTTATGAAATCAACCGGCTCCGCGGATTGTCATCTGATACTTCAATCAACCAGTATCCTTCGCACTTCGTCTGGAATTTTATGAATGGAACTTTACCCTACTATGGTGAAGGCGTCAGCTATTACCATACATTCGATGTTCTTTATGATGCCGGGTGTCCGACAGAAGATTATTTCGGACCAATAACAATGGATGACAGCTATTACTGGATGGATGGCTATGATGGATATTTTCAGGCCATGCATAACCGGGCATCCGGGATGAATTCAATCTACGCAGGCACCCCTGAGGGGCTGTTGATCCTGAAGCACTGGCTGCATAACCATCTTGAAGGATCACTCGTTGGCGGTGTTGCCAATTACTACGCGGGTATGCCTTATCTGCCACCTGCCCTGCCTGCCGGCACACCCGAAGCCGGCAAACATGTTGAAATTGCCTTTGAGCAATATGCTTCACATGCCCTGACTATAGTAGGCTTTAACGATTCCATACGTTACGATGTGAATAACGATGGCCTGTATACAAATACAGTTGACATTACCGGTGATGGCATTGTTGATATGCAGGACTGGGAGATCGGCGGTCTCAAGTTTGTAAATTCATATGGCACCGAATGGGGTGATTCTGGCTTTTGCTATATGCTTTATCGCACTCTGGCCATGAAATACGGACAGGGAGGCATATGGAATAACTCTGTTCATGTTCTCCAGGCTGACACGGCCTATCAACCACTTTTAACCATAAAAGCGAGGGTAAAACACAATAAACGTGGCAGAATCCGCATTACGGCAGGAATAAGTTCTGATACTGCCCGTAACTATCCTGAAAAAACCATCTCCTTCTCCGTTTTCAATTATCAGGGTCTGGATTATTACATGTCAGGAAACACAGATCCTGAAGGAAAGTCGCTTGAATTTGGTCTCGATATTACCCCCCTGCTGAACTATACCACGGCAGGCTCTCCCTACCTGATATTTCTGATTATTGATGAAACCGATCCTGATGGTTCGGGAGATGGCATGATACAGCAATTTTCGGTTATGAGTTATCTGAATCAGGAAACAACTGAATTTATATGTAGCGATACCCCACTGGCTCTGCTCAACAATGACCGAACGCTGGCATCTGTTGTGGTTTTGACTGATGCAGAACCAATTGTAGTATTTCCGGATTCACCGGTTGTAGTTGAATCCGGAAGTCAAACTGAAGTACAGTTCTCAGCTACCGGAGGAAATCCGCCATACAAATGGGAACTCAGTCACTTGTATACCGAATCAGGAAGTCATTTGAATTATAACATCCCTGAAGGTGAGCTACAGAGCCCGACCGATCCGGAAACAGGATATTCAACCATACCCCTTCCATTCAGCTTTCCGTATTTTGGCAGGTATTATGACACTCTTTATATGCATGTGAATGGATATCTGATGTTTGAGAAACAAGACATGCCCTATTATTATCTGCTTTTCGATGAGCTTTACCTGAGGCAAATCCGGGCAATAGCCTGTTATATGAACAAATATCTGGCTATTCACCAGAATACCGATAATTATATGACGGTAGCCGTTCATCCCGACAGGGTCGTTTTCAACTGGAGGATTTCCGATCCGGAAGGGTTGAATTCGGCAGTGTTTTCTGCTTCGGTATATCCTGATGGGAAAATTGAGATTCACTTTGGCCCTGCATCAGCTGAAAAGGGGTTTTATCCGGTCACCGGTTTGGGCAATGGCACCCGGCATGAAACATTCTTCAGCGAGTTTAGCGGAAGGAAGACTTCGGAAGGGCAGGTTACAACATTTATTCCATCCGTTCTGCCGCAGGATATTTTCTTAAATGACAACGGAATTTTATCCATTGGACCTCAGTCCGGTACATTTTCAGGTGAAATAAGCCTTTTGGTTTCTGATGCAAAGCGTCTGACAACTGACAAACGCATTCTCATTACAAATGGCCCGGAAATCAACATTCGCCAGATTGATCCTCTGCAGATTCTTTCGCCCGGAACAGCAATACCATTGCTTGTTGAAATAAAAAACCACAGCAATACAATGTCAGAAAATTTCAACCTGAGTCTGGTTGCGGCAACGACCAATTCGTCAATAGAGGGGGGACCGGTTTCAGGCTTAATCATTCAACCCGGACAAACGATTATATTTGAAGATACTTTCAGTCTTCATGTGAGCGATACTGTAAACACTCCTCAGACAGCAAGGGTTTTGGCCAATCTATCTTCGGATGACCAAACGATCACCAAGTTCAGTGAATTTTCCATTGGCTTGCTAATGGTCAAGGTATCACCACCTGTTGTTGCCGATGGCGATAATTTCATGGCCGATCCCGGAGAAGAAGTGGACCTGGTATTTACCATTTCAAACTATAGTAAAGTATCAGCAGGAACACTGATTGCAACGTTAAACTCCACAGATGCTTTTGCTGCTGTTAATGGAAACCCTGCTCAGGAAATTGGTGAACTGAAGGGTTATTCAAAAAAATCGTTCAGATTCAGATTCCAGGTAAATGACGCTGCACCTCCGGGCAGGCTGATTGCCGTCAATCTGAAGATTGGCAATCCTGAAACAATGATTTACGAGGAGAATTTCTTTCTGAATCTGGGGAAGCCGGTTATCCTGTTATCCGATCTGGACAAAAACAACAACTCCGCAATTTACATGGCCGCAGCGCTCAAAGCGTTGAATATCAGCTATGACATTACCCAATACATTGATTCATCCCTTTTTGATTATGACTTCAATTTTCTCTTTCTGGGCCATTATTCAATGAATCATATGTTAACTGCCCATGAGGATACGCTCTGCACAGGCTTTTTAAATCAGGGTAAAAGTTTTTACCTTGAAGGTGGTTCGTTTTTTAAATTTAACCCGCCCACTATGCTGCGAAGTCGTATGCGGACTCAGGGGGCATATGAAGCATGGGTAAACCGGCCTGACACACTGATTGGCATATCAGGAATGCCTGCAGAATTTATACAATTCGATTATACCGGTGATTGGAACAGGACTGAAAACCTGATAGCTCTGGAACCGGCTTTACCCTGGTTCAGGGATAAAAATTCCGGACTCGATTTTGTAGTCGGATTAGATTCAGGGTATTATAAAACCATCTCCTCTTCAATAGAATTCGGGGGAACATCCATGTTTAACAGTCCCGGCAGAGAAGAACTGATGAAACGTTACCTTGACTTTCTCGGTTATGAGACTTCTCCTTTATCGGTGGTTTTTAAGGCTTCCTCAAATCAAATCTGTAAAGGCTCCGGAATTAATTTTCAACCTATCTCAAGTGGTTTGCCAACCAGTTATTATTGGTCTTTTCCGGGGGGCTCACCTTCTGTTTGGGAAGGTCCGGCACCTTATATCAGGTACGACTCTGCCGGAATCTTCACTGCCAGTGTCACAGTTTCCGACGGGACAAATTACAATACCTTCACCCTCAATAATCTGATAACAGTTGACAATTGTATTGGTGTTGAAGAACCGGATTACGGAAAGCCGGAAATTTTTCCGAATCCTGCCCGGGAGTTTATCAGTGTAACTGGTAAAAGAGGTGGAATAAGACGCGTTTCGGTGGCTGATATGCAGGGAAGGGTTCTACTGACACGGGAATATGAGGGTAAAAATCCAAGCGTAATACTCTCCGTGAACAGATTAACTCCCGGCATTTATCTGGTTGTGGTTCATGGTGAAACATGGTCTGCATCTTCAAAACTGCTGATTTACTGAGGAGCATGCCTTCAAAACCATTAATTTAGCGCCTTAAATCAGAGCAGAAATCCGAATGAAATTCAGAGATATCACGGGTCAGGAATTAATTAAAGAGAGACTGAGGCGCTCAGTAAGAGATAACAGGGTCAGCCATGCCCAGTTATTTCTGGGGCCTGAGGGATCCGGCAAGCTGGCACTTGCACTTGCTTATGCCCAATATATAAACTGCACGCAACGCTCGGTCGACGACTCCTGCGGTACATGCAGTTCCTGTTTAAAGTATGAAAAAATCATACACCCCGACCTCCATTTTATATATCCCGTAGCTAAAACAAAAGAAGTCGAAGACAAACCCCTCAGTAAACTTTTTCTTACCCATTGGAGAAATATGCTTACTGAGAAGAAAGCAGTTTTCGGACTTCAGGACTGGTACCAGCAAATTGGCCTGGAAAATAAACAAGGCATCATCAATGCAGAAGACTGCAACGAAATAATACGTACTCTGAGTTATAAATCCTATGAATCGGAGTACAAGGTTATGATCATCTGGATGGTAGAAAAACTCTTTCATGCAGCTGCTCCAAAAATCCTGAAGATACTGGAAGAGCCACCTGATAAAACTCTTTTCATTTTGATTTCAGAACAAGCAGAAATGGTACTGCCGACCATACTTTCAAGAACCCAGCTTGTAAAATTCAGCCGACTGAGCGATCAACATCTGGTAGAAGCACTGATGACACTTACTTCATGCACTGGTGGTGAAGCCAATCAGGTTAAGTACCTGGCTGATGGCAATCTGAACGCTGCCCGAAAAATTCTGGAGACGGGTGAAACTGACCAGGCAAATTTTGAATTCTTCCGGCTATGGATGAGGCAATGCTTTCGCAACGATATCCGCGAAATTAGCAGGATGACATCAGATTTCTCCGCTCTCGGACGCGAAAAACAAAAAAGCCTGATGGCCTATGCCCTGAAGATCATACGCTTTTGTCTTCACAACCGTATTGGGAACCATCAGCAAATCAGGACAGAAGGTGATGAGTTGAAGTTTATACGTGATTTCACACCATTCATCCATCCGTTGAATGCAAACAGGCTTAATGATGAGTTCAACAAAGCCTTCTACCACATTGAAAGGAATGGCAATGCAACCATTATATTTATGGACCTGTCCTTACAATCCATGAAATGGCTGAAGATAAAGCCAAAAACAGTCTGAAAATTTATACTGAATTTTCCTTTATCTCCCTGTTTTGTAAATTTATTAATTCCAAAAAATCCTATTGCTGATCCTTATACGCCGCCAGTGGATTTCCGGATAACGTAATACAAAAAAGTGTAAATTTGTAGCAAACTGTGACTGACGCTACTGTCCTTTCACAATCAACATATTACATCCCTGAAGTTCCTTCGGGAGGGGATCTGCATAAAACTTTTCTGAAATGGAAGAAGCCGACAAATTATCACCAGATAAAAATCACTTTATTTCACGGGGCTGCTGTCATCAACCAAGTCTGATCCATAAGAACGACGATATATACACGCACGGGTGCAGCAAACTCGACACATTTAACTGGATGCGTTTTATTCCGCTTCCCGAAGGGCAGACTCCTTTCGATTGTATTGAAGTCCGGTTTAAAAACAACCGTAAGGACTTTTACAGAAGCAATGCAGAACTTGACCTGCATGTAGGAGATGTTGTTGCTGTTGAAGCCAATCCCGGCCATGACATAGGAATCATTTCCCTGACAGGCGAGATTGTACGGCTGCAGATGAAGAAAAAGAATATTGATTCACACCGTGAGGACATCCGAAAAGTATATAGAAAAGCCAGGCTGAGTGATATCGAAAAATGGATCACAGCCGTGGAAAAGGAAGATAATGCTTTGTATCGATCCCGTATTATTGCATCAGGGCTTAATCTTAAGATGAAATTGAATGATGTAGAATACCAGGGCGACGACACTAAGGCCATCTTCTTCTATACAGCCGATGAACGCGTAGATTTCCGTGAACTGATCAAACTGCTGGCCGATGAATTCAAGATCAGAATTGAAATGCGGCAAATTGGAGCAAGACAGGAAGCATCGAGATTAGGAGGAATAGGGACCTGCGGCAGGGAGCTCTGTTGCTCAACCTGGCTCAGCAGTTTTAACACGGTCAGCACCAATGCAGCAAGAATTCAACAATTGTCACTCAATCCGCAGAAGCTGGCTGGTCAGTGCGGCAAACTGAAATGCTGCCTGAACTACGAATTTGCAGCATATGCTGAGGCTCTCAGAGGATTCCCTCCTGACGACGTTCTGATAAATACCAGAAAAGGTGAAGCATTCCCGCAAAAAACCGATGTTTTTGCAGGTATCATTTGGTATGCCTATAAATCTGATCCTAACAATCTGATGGCAATTCCAGTGAAGCAGGTAAAAGAAATTATAGAAAAGAACAAAAAAGGGCAAGCCATTGATAAGCTTGAGGATTACGCCCGTAAACTCGAGAAAAAAGCCGAATTCGAGAATGTTGTAGGGCAGGATGATCTTAACCGGTTCGATAAATAAAAAATTTCTTGCATTGCCGGCAATAATCAGTTTTTAAAGCGTTTTTATAAAAAATTCATGATTTCCCAATCGCTTTGTTAAACTTTCAAATTTCATTGGCCCAATGATAAATAGGTTCCTGGACAATTATCGATACCTCCTGTTTTGCTTAGGTTTTATCGGAATAATACTCACTTTTTCATCATGTGATTTAAACAAGTTTTATGATGAAAGTCTGAGTCTGGAGAACGATGAATGGCCAAAGGATAGAGCTATGGTTTTCAGTGTAAAGATTCAGGATACACTTGACTCCTACAGCTTTTTTATCAATGTCAGAAATAATACTTCATACCAGTACAACAACATCTGTTTTTTTCTGACGACAGAATTTCCGGGAGGCGGAATGTCGCGTGATACTATCGACTGTAAGCTCGCTGCAAAAAATGGTGAATGGCTGGGAAAAGGAAGCGGACGTTATCGCGATAACCGGATTCCGATCCGCAACAACATTCGCTTTCCTCGTCAGGGAACTTATATTCTCAGCCTGAATCAGGCCATGAGGGAAGATGTACTCATGGGGATTTCAGAAGCAGGAATCAGGCTTGAAAAAGAAGACAAAAACTGATGAACTTACAGGGCTCCATACCCAAGACCCGATTAAGAAAGTGAATTCTATTTTTCAGGCTTGAAATGTATGAAACCGACACTGAAAAACCAACAGCAATTCATTGATTATTATTCAATTGACACAAATAAAGAGCCATTAAATTTAAAAATATGAACGAAAGTCACAGAAATGATAATTAACGGTGGCAACCACCGGAAATTATCAATCAGGCAGCATTCCCGGATTTTTTCCGGTAATAGTTTCAGATTAATGAATATTTTCCTTTTCACATCAATCCAATGACAAAAAAGTCAAAAAACAATCCGGCTGATATCATTCTTTGGCGAAAACGTTTCTGGAAAGCCTATCTTGTAGTATTTATATTTATTGTACTTCTCTTTACATCTATTTCATTGGGTTTGCTGGGGTTTATGCCTTCTTTTGAAGAGCTGGAAAACCCGAAAAGCAACCTGGCTTCTGAAGTAATTTCTGCAGATCAGGAACTTCTGGGTAAGTACTATATTGAAAACAGATCTAACATACACTATTCTGACCTGTCACCAAATCTCATTAATGCGATCATTGCAACCGAAGATTGGAATTTTGAAAAACACTCAGGTATTGATGTGAAGGCTCTTTTCAGGGTGATGTATGGTCTTGTTACGGCATCCAACAAGGGAGGAGGCAGCACCCTTACACAACAACTTGCCAAGAATTTATTTCCAAGAAAAGCCGACAGAAATTTTATTGAAACCATTTTTATCAAGCTAAAGGAATGGGTAACAGCCATCAAGCTCGAACGGAACTACACCAAGGAGGAAATCCTGGCCATGTACTTCAACACCGTAGATTTTGGAAGTAATTCCTTTGGAATAAAATCTGCTGCTAAAACATTTTTCAACAAAGAGCCGAAAGACCTTAGCATTGAAGAGTCAGCAATGCTTGTCGGGATGCTGAAGGCGCCGACACTGTTTAGCCCGGTCAGAAATCCGGAACGTGCTTTGAAACGTCGCGAAGTTGTCCTTCATCAAATGACTAAACTCGACTATATTTCGCAGAAACAGTATGACTCACTGCGGATAATTCCCCTCGACATGACAAGATACCGGATGCAGGACCACACCTCAGGTGTAGCTACCTATTTCAGGGAATACCTGCGCCAGATAATGTCTGCAAATGAACCTGACAAGGATGATTATATAGATATGACTGCTTTCACCGAAGATTCACTTCAGTGGGCAACCAACCCCCTCTATGGATGGATTGTGAAAAACCCGAAACCCGACGGAAAGCTATACAATTTGTACAAGGACGGACTTAAAATGTATACAACAGTTAACTCACGGATGCAACTCTATGCAGAAGAAGCTGTTGCGGAACATCTGGGCAAAGAACTGCAACCTGCGTTTTTTAAACACTGGAAAGACAAAACAGAAGCACCTTTCGACTTCCCTAAATCACAGGTAAAGGCTGAAGCTTATAAATTGATGACCGCTTCGATGAAAAGATCAGACCGGTACAGGAAACTAAAAGCTGCAGATGTATCCGATGACTCGATAAGGCTATCGTTCAGGACCAAAGTACCCATGAAAATATTTACATGGAACGGCAACCTGGACACCATAATGAGTCCATGGGATTCTATACGTTATTGCAAGTTTTTCCTTCAGGCCGGGCTTATGTCGGTAGAACCTCAAACAGGTTTTGTAAGGGCATATGTCGGTGGTATTAACTATGGGCATTTTCAGTATGACCATGTAATAATGGCTAAAAGACAGGTTGGATCAACTTTCAAACCTTTTGTATATACATTAGCCATGCAGGAGGGTGATTTCTCTCCCTGCACCAAAGTTGCCAACATACAATACAGCATCGACCTTCCGGAAGGGGGCAAATGGGAACCTCATAATTCAAATGATTATAAGAAAGGAGAGATGGTTACGCTGAAAGAAGCTCTTGCCAATTCAATAAACTGGATATCAGCTTTTCTGATTAAACGATATTCTCCAATGGCCGTAATCAAAATTGCACGGAAAATGGGAGTAATAAGCCATATTGATGCAGTTCCGTCGATAGCTCTGGGAACACCAGATCTGACACTTTATGAAATGACTGGTGCAATGAATACATTCGCAGCCAAAGGGGTATACATTGAGCCCTTGTTCGTAACCAGAATCGAAGATAAAAATGGAAATGTGATAGCCCGATTCATGCCCCGGCAAGAAGAAGCTATGAGTGAGGAGACCGCCTATCTGATGCTTGAGCTAATGAAAGGAGTTGTCGAGAGTGGTACTGGTGTAAGACTCCGATACAAGTATGGCCTGAACAACCCGATTGCTGGTAAAACAGGAACAACCCAGAACAATTCAGATGGATGGTTTATGGGACTTACACCAGACCTTGTTACGGGTGTTTGGGTTGGAGGAGAGGATCGAAGTATCCGCTTCCGCAGCACCAGCCTGGGTCAGGGAGCAAATATGGCTTTACCGATTTGGGCTTTGTACATGAAAAGAATTTATAATGACCCGAAGATAAAAATATCAAAAAGCGACTTCGAAATGCCTTCCAAACCCTTGTCGGTAGAGATCAATTGCGGAAAATATGAGGAGATGCAGGAAAAGAAAGAAATGAAATACAACACGGATGATTTTTAGTATACCAATGAAGGTATTTAAAAATGAACCCGACCCGCAATTTGCATAATTATAAGTCATTTACATGGCTGATAAACGAATAACTGTCCTTCATTATTATATGGTTAATCTTTACAAGTGCTGTCCTTATAATTTCCAGAACAAGGACTGGGTAAAGCGGCCCACTTTATAAATGATAATAATCAGAATTATCATTCCGGAACTACCCTCAGACATTAAATAGCTTTTCAGTTTCAGGAAAGGTTGGTTTGTCTGCACGTCTCTTATTTGAATTCCTTCGCTAGACCTGCCGGTTTTTTTTGAAGATCACGGATTGTTATTCCTGCAGATGTCTCACGAATTGAATCTTCTACTCTATAGTAATTAGTCCGTTTGATGCTGAAGGTTTAAAGCAGGTATGGCAACTGCACCTAAATCGGCGAATATGAAAAATGCACAATCATGTATGCGGCGTTTCTAAACTTCATAGCGGAATAAATTATAAATCCTTTTCTGTTGCGGGGTTAAGTGCCATGTTGATATACAAATTCCTCAACTTTTTCCGTTCATGTCAATACAGAATTGGATCCAAAAACAGTAAATACAATACCCGGATGTGATACTGGTTGAATTTACGTAATAGCAATTCACATCCTGAATTTGAAAACAATCAGGTAAAGCCGGATCATTCCATGTGAATCGCAGGAATATACTACTTAGAACTGAAAAGCCTAAAGGAAAAGATTCAGCTCATAAATTCATTCAGAATAAATAATAATAAACTTTAAAGTCCTTAAATCAGAATAGCTCAGCAGGATTTCAAACTTAAGGAAGCCTGGAACAAATTGAATCATGATTTAAGCAAGAACTATCTTTATCAGGTCTGAGCCATGGAAATGTTCCGGCAAATGATAAAGCACCATGATCCGTGTTCTTAATTTTAAGTAAGGGTTCAACAGAGAGGGGAATGCCTGAAAAAGCATTCCCCTCTCTGTTGAAAGTTTATTAAGCATTAAAATTCAAAAGTGATTTTAATATCATCAAAATATGCGGTTTTTTTCGCTCCAAAACCAAATATTTTAATCTGATAAGAAGGTTTAACCGGCTGATCAAGAGCGAAAGTTGCTGTAAACTCATGCCATTCATTCACCGAAGTTGAGCCTTCCATTAATTTATAAGACTGCCATAATTTTGTTGAATTGTTTTCATTGATATCCATCACAAGTCCAAGTTCCGGATTTTGCACAGGGCTGTAAAACCAACCTTTCACAATTACTTTCTTCGGTAATTTTTCGTTTATATTTTCAAAAGTTTCTTTAAATGCATAAGAGTAAAGATCCACCTCATCTACCTTGGTTACGAATTCACCTGAATGGGCTTTAACCCCTTCAGACAGCCTGATGATCGTTTTTTCATTTGACCAGGCAGGAATTCCGGCAAGAGCACTTTCCATATCATTTTCAAAAACTACCTGATTCTCATTTATTTGATTCTGAGCATCAGTAGCAGCGGGAGGATTTGATGAGTTTGAGCAACCATAAGTCAAAGCACCGGTAAAAACCAGAATTAACAGATTTTTCATAATTCAGAATGTTACTTTTGTTTAGGCTGCAAAGGTATAACAATAAAATTTTCCGGCAAAATCATAAAATAACCGGCCAATTATCCTTACTCATCTTTGCTTTCCACTCAAAAACAAAAACCGTTATGTCTCAAATTCTCCATGCTTGCATTATAGAGTAAATCAAAATTATGTGACACCTTTCCAGCCCGCCGGAATTTTTGTTTGTGATTAACAGCCTTCAGGATAAACAGAACAACCTTCCGGCAAACACGGAAGGTGAATCATTGAATGCAATGCCGGTTTTTCTATGGAAATCACTGAAGCACACATTTATTCTGTAAGGTTCAGTGACATCTGAACATCTCCTCTGGATACCGATAATTTACACAGTTTTTTATTCCCGGCCTTTCAGGGATTATACCTGATTCAAAGGCTTGTAGTAATCCGCAAAAGAAAAACAATCCGGGATACAGCTCATTTTAAACAATCTCAGTACATTTGCTGAACAGTTTCCTCAATGAAGCGGACATAAAAGCCTATGGTATTTAGCAGTAGCCTTTTCCTATTATATTTCCTGCCGGTTTTCTTATTGTTTTATTACTTTGCCGATGTAAAGTACAAAAACTATGTAGCACTGATCGGAAGTATCTTTTTTTATGCCTGGGGGGCTCCGAGATTTATTTTTGTTATTCTGGGCACTACTTTTCTCGACTTCCATCTGGTAAAATGGATGTCGATGACAAAAAGCCAGTTAAACAGAAGATTAATGCTTACACTCTCGGTTTCTGTCAACCTTGGTCTTCTGTTTTACTTCAAATATTCCAATTTCTTCGTCGAGAACATAAATGCAGTTCTGTCAATATTCGGCACAAGCAACAGTATTCATTGGACAAAACTAATTCTGCCCATAGGAATTTCATTCTATACTTTTGAAACCATCACTTATGTAGTTGATGTATACAGACGCGTTCATAAACCTTTGACCAATTTCTGGGATTATCAGTTATATATCATTCTATTTCCCAAATTGATTGCCGGTCCGATCATCCGCTATCATGACCTGGCAGATCAGATCACTGACCGCTCCCGAAACGATACCATTGACAACAAGATTTCAGGCTTCTTCAGGTTTGCATTGGGACTTGGCAAAAAAGTACTGATCGCCAATGTTCTTGGTGAATACGCTGACAGTGTATTCGCCATGAATCCATCAGGCATAACAACAGCTACCGCCTGGATGGGCATTATAGCCTATGCTTTTCAGATTTTTTATGATTTTGCCGGTTACTCCGATATGGCTATCGGACTCGGTCGAATGATCGGCTTTGACTTTCTTGAGAATTTTAACAATCCATACATCTCACAGAATATTAGTGAATTCTGGCGAAGATGGCATATGTCTCTTGGTCGCTGGATGCGGGATTATCTTTATATCCCATTGGGGGGTAACAGGGTTTCAGCCAAACGGTTATACTTTAATCTATGGTTGGTATTTCTCTTTTCAGGTCTGTGGCACGGTGCTGCGTGGAATTTTGTCGTTTGGGGAGGCTTTCATGGCTTTTTCCTGGTGGCAGACCGCCTTTTTCTGATGAAATTTTACAAATTAATCGGAAAATACCCGTCTATAATCATAACTTTCGTTATTACTCTTGTCGGGTGGGTGTTGTTCAGATCCGAATCGCTTGACTATGCCATCGATTTTATTGCCCGAATGTTCAGCTTCTCCGGAGGGCCGGCAATTTACATCAGCAGGAAAGTCTGGGTTATTCTGATCGTAGGTGCTTTCTTCGGTTTCTGGGGTGCCTTCGGGAAAAATGAAAAATGGCAGGAGAAACTGCTGGCGAAGAATCAGAAGTTATCAACCCTGACATTGATGACCGCCGCATCCGTCATTCTTTTTATAATTAGTGTGGCATCAATCAGTTCGTCTGGATTTAATCCTTTCATTTATTTCAGGTTTTAGCCCGATTCCTGATTCAACTCTCAAATATTTACGCGACAACAGCATGAAACTGGTTAAAAATATCCTCTTTGGCACCCTGATGCTGATAACCGGTTTACCGCTGATTCAAAGAACGGTCCCTGTATTTCATGAAACTGAATTAAAAGGCGCCTTCGATGTCCCTTTAAAGCCGGAGGCTACCCTCAGATCCTGGTTTGATGGCAGCTACCAGGAAAAGTATGTCGGATTTGCAGAATACAGCATCGGCTTGAGACCCCTGATGGTGCGTATCAACAACCAGATAGCCTTTACGGCTTTCGATACTGCCCTGGCCAATGGTGTTGTAATCGGTAAAAAAAGGTATCTCTACGAAATCAATTATATCAAAGCATGGAAGGGCTGGGATTATGTAGGGCAGAAGACCATTGATGATCAGGTGAACAAGGCTCTCTTTGTAAACAGTAAACTGCGGGAAGCAGGGAAAACACTTTTATTTGTTTTCGCTCCGGGGAAAGCTTCATTCTTTCCTGAATATATTCCTGACCGCTTTGTCCGACAGGCATCGGGTGAAACTACAAATTATAAGGCCTTTAGCGAAAGCTTCAGAAAGAACAACCTGCCTTTGATCGATTTCAACAGCTGGTTTGTCGGGATGAAAGATACCGCTTCCTATCCTTTATATCCCAAATGCGGAATCCACTGGAGTTCTTATGGAGTAGCCCTGTCAATGGATTCCTTGGTCAGATACCTGGAGAAGGAAAGGAGTATAGATATGGTTGATTTCGGGTGGTCAGGATTTGAAATTCCCGATACACTGAGAAGTCCCGATTATGATATCGCTGAAGGAATGAACCTTTTGTTTCCAATCCCACATGATCGTATGGCTTACCCAAAAATATGGTTTGGTAGTGAGCAGGGTAAAGTCAAACCGGATTTAATAGTAATCGGTGACAGTTATTACTGGAGCATTTACGGTTCAGGTCTGTCGGCCAGGCTTTTTGGCGACAATAACTTCTGGTATTATAATGTGGAAGCCCATAATCCGGCATGGCCGGCTTCAAAAAAGACAACTGAAATCAATATTCTGGACGCTGTTGGTAATGCCGATGTGATCGTAATTTTAGCCACCGAAGCCAATCTTTATCGTTTTCCATATGGATTTCTTGACAGGTTGTACGAAGCCCTGAAAACACAGGGAGCGATAAACAAATCAGAAAAAGCAGAAGTTGATGATTCGGTCAAAGATGCTGAGATAGCCATAATCATAAACAATATTGATACGAATAAAGAGTGGAGTGAATCGGTCCGTAAAAAAGCCAGGGAAAGGGGTATCTCTTACCAGGAGATGTTGAAACTGGATGCTACCTGGATGTGGGAAGAAAATCAGAAGTGACAGGCATTAACTTCATTGCGATCGTTAAACAAAGCATCTGACAAACTGTTAAATACCCTGAAAAAGTATTTAATAGGACAAAGTGAACCTTCCGGATTATTTTTTATCATAATATCAACTGAAAAGTATTATCAGCTGAAAAGCTTTAATGAAAGGAAAAAGAATTCTCTGATTAATCCGGTGATTGATGAATTCCTCTAAACTGATGAATAAACAACAGGCACAATGATTAAAATCGACAAGGAAAGTAAATTACTTAATCTTTTTATCCCTTTGCTGCTTTTCCTGGTGGCCTTTTGCTGGAAATTGTTCTTTATAAATCAGCGTGATCTTTGTCTGGATGAGCCCTTTTCGGTATTTAATGCCCAGAAGAGTCTGGCTGAAATTATGAAAATACCTGCTCAGGGAGAACCAAACCCACCCCTTTTCATGATTCTGCTTCATTTCTGGATGAAACTGGTTGGTCTTGAAACAGGTGCCATCAGAATACTTCCACTTATTTTTAATGCTGTAACGGTTGTGTTCCTTTACCTTGCAGGCAAACGGTTTTTCAGCCTGTGGACAGGACTCGTTGCTTCAGGCCTGTTCCTTTTTTCGACATACCATTTTTATCATGGAATTGAGGCCCGTACTTATTCTTTCTTTTCCATGGCAACAGCAGCCTCCCTGTATTTCTATTTTCTCTATGCCGGAAATACGAAAAACTATAAAGCTCTGACCGGACTTATCCTCTCCAATATATTGCTGGTCTATTCCCATTATTTCGGATGGTTCGTCATTTTTTCCCAATTCCTGACCAGTATATTCTACATCAGAAGTTTCAGATCCTTTTTCAGGCTGATGATACCATTCCTGGGAACAGCTGCCGGATTTATACCAATGGTTCCGGTTATCATCAGGCAGTTTAATAAGTCGACAAGAATCGGTACATGGCTCAATCCTCCGAACGGCACCGATTTTCTGGAACAGATCCAATACTTTCTGAATCATAAGGAAGTGTATTGGTTGGTTCTGTATATTTTTTCTGCCGGGGCAGTTTTTACCCTGGTCATGGTCGCATTAAAAAAATGGAAAGGTTTGAACATTGGTGTTCCTGTGCTTCTGATATGGTGGTTCGTTCCTTATTGTATCATGTTTCTGATATCTTCAAAGATCCCTATGTTCAATAGTAAGTACATACTGTTCAATACTATAGGGATGTACCTCTTTATTGGTGCCATGATCAACTTCCTTTTCCAGAAACACAAATACATTGAACCTTTGGTCGGCCTCGTCCTAATCGTCTATATGTACCTTCACCTGAAAATATTACCCGATTATTTTGCCTATCGTGAAGTTCGGAATTCGGTTGAATTTGTAAAAAGCCATGAAAATGACAAGAGTATAGTCCTCATTTATCCTGTCTGGGCTGATTTTGCCTTTACTTATTATTACGACCGCAGCATATTCCAGAATCATCAGAATTTTCAGGAAACCATGGTCAGGAAAGATTTATACCGTGTCTGGGGCCTTTCAAATGTGCAGACCGTTATCAGGGCAAATCCCAAACGCCGTGTAATATATTATCAGGATGGGAAGAATTATAATGAGGGAGAAGATGTATTCGGTTACCTTGATACTGCTTTTGTAAGGGTTGATTTGCAGGTGTTCCCACAGACATTCAAGGTTGGGGTGTATGATCCAAAACCCATGGAATAAACCAGCGTAAACAATAATGGAAACTAACGGATGAATGAAGTAGATATTAAGATTCTTCTGTGAATACCATGAACCCCTGCTTCCATTTTCCTTCTATTTTAACAGATGAAACAATCTGCAGGTCGAACATTCGCCGGATGGCGCAAAAGGCACTTGCCCATGGTCTGATGTTCAGACCTCACTTCAAGACACATCAGTCTGTTGAAGTTGGAAAATGGTTCAAAGATGAAGGGATCAATGCGATTACAGTCTCTTCTGTAACCATGGCAACTTTCTTTGCTGATGCCGGATGGGAAGATATTACCATTGCCTTCCCTCTGAATATCAGGGAACTGGATGAAATAAATCAGCTGGCTTGTAAAATTCAGCTGAATGTATTGTTTGATATGCCTGCACAAGCATTGGTCGCTGCAGGAAAAATATCCCATTTGGTTGGTTACTTTATAAAGACTGACGTCGGCTACCATCGCTCGGGAGTTGAGCCGAATGATCATGATACGATTCAGCAAATACTGAGAGCCACAGATGGAACTTCATTAACATTCAAAGGATTCCTTACCCATTCCGGGAATACGTATCAGGCGAAAAGCATAAATGAAATACTTTTAATACACAATGAGGCTACCCGATTATTATACAGGCTGAAGATGATTTATCAGGATCGTTTTCCGGGAATCATTATTTCAACCGGTGATACACCTTCCTGCAGCATTGCCGGGAACTTCAATGGTGTAGATGAAATCAGGCCTGGAAATTTTGTTTATTTCGACCTGATGCAATACCATCTTGGCTCCTGCAGATTCGATGAAATCGCTGCAGCCGTAATTTGTCCGGTAATCTCGGTCTATCCACAGCGAAACCAGGCCCTGATATACGGAGGGGCTGTACACCTCTCCAAAGAATCATTAATCAGTAAAAAGGGAAATTTAATTTTCGGACTCGTGGTTCCCTTTATCAACGGCAAATGGGGAAATCCGGAAGGAGATGACTACCTGGTTTCACTATCACAGGAGCATGGCATTTTTACAACCGAAAGTAATTGGTCAAAGTTATTGAAACCCGGTGACATCGTTGCAGTGATACCGGTACACTCATGCCTTGCTGCTGATTTGTTGAGAAATAAATCAACCCTGAATCTCAGGAAATAATTCGGATAACCATGGATCAATAAGCCCGCTCGTTCCTTCCCTCAATATAATTGATAAAAGAACGGTTAACCACCTTATTGCCGCCAGGGGTGGGATAATTTCCGGTGAAATACCAGTCTCCTGAATGATTGGGAATGGCTTCATGAAGATCTTCTATGGTTTGGAAGACTACCTGAACCATAGCTTTACAACCGGGCGGAGTTACAAGCCGGGATATTTTAGCTGAAATCTGCTCTGAAGTAAATGGCCGGTAAATCTCTTTCACAAAATTCACCACACTTTCTTTAGGAAGATTTGCCTGCGCTTTACATTTGAGATACACTTCATTTATAATATGGGCTTGTTTCGTCTCCTTCAACAACTCTATAGCTGCATTAAAGGCAATAAAATCACCCAGCTTGGTCATATCGATACCGTAACAGTCGGGGTAACGGATCTGGGGTGCCGAGGAGGCGATCACAATTTTTACAGGCCCCAAACGGTCAAGTATTCTGATGATACTTCGGCGCAGGGTAGTGCCTCTGACGATAGAATCATCAATTACCACAAGATTATCGACCCCTGGCTTAACCACACCATAGGTTACATCATATACATGGGCCACCAGATCATCCCGGTCATTGTCCTGGGTGATAAAAGTCCTGAGTTTAATGTCTTTTACGGCTACCTTCTCAACCCTCGGTTTCAATTTCAGAATTTCCTCAATCCTGGCTGAAGTCAATTCATGAGCATCTTTCAACAGGAGATCCTTCTTGATATCATCACAAAAATTACCCAGTTCTTCAACCAGCCCGTAAAATGCTACGGCTGCCGTGTTGGGGATGTAAGAAAAAACAGTATTCTCAAGATTATGATTTACAGCCTTTAAAACTGAAGGCGTGAGCAACTCTCCCAGCTTTTTCCGTTCACGGTAGATATCCACATCAGTTCCACGGCTGAAATAGATTCGCTCAAAAGAGCATGCCTGACGTTTTCTGGCCTGCAATATGGAAGTCATGTTGATATTGCCATCCTTTCTGATAATAAGGGCATGTCCTGGCTCAATCTCCTTTACCTTATCAGCATGCACATTGAGAGCAGTCTGGATGACTGGTCTTTCTGACGCTGCTATGACCACTTCATCATCCTGGTAATAAAATGCCGGCCGAATCCCTGAAGGATCCCGGAGGATAAAAGCATCTCCATGCCCAAACATTCCTGCAATGGCATACCCTCCATCCCAATTTACTGAAGCTTTGTGAAGTATATCCTGAATGTCGAGGGAGGACGCTATTTTTCCGGTAATCTCTCTTTTACTGAGTCCCTCATTCTTAAACTTCGCGTATAAACGTTCATTGTCCTCATCCAGAAAATGTCCGATTTTTTCAAGAATGGTGATCGTATCTGATGTTTCAACAGGGTATTGTCCAAGATCAAGCAGTTTTTCAAACAACTCATCAACATTTGTCATATTGAAATTACCGGCCAACACAAGATTACGGGTCATCCAGTTGTTTGCCCTGATTACCGGGTGCAGGTTCTGAATGTTGTTCTTACCAAACGTTCCGTATCGCAGGTGACCCATAAACAGTTCACCTGCAAATCCGGCATTGTGTTTCAGATACTGAACATCTTTCAATCGCTGAGGATGATCTGAGACCAAAAGATTTATCTCTCCATATGCCGATCTGAAGACATCGGCAATCGGGGTATTTGAATTTGAACGGTGACGGTTGATGTACTTAATACCGGGATGCGGATCAAACTTAATACATGCAATCCCTGCGCCATCCTGCCCCCGGTTATGCTGTTTTTCCATGAGCAGATGAAGTTTATTCAGTGCCCAGGTAGAAGTACCATACTTATTCAGATAGTATTCCAGTGGTTTTAATAACCGCACCATTGCTATACCGCACTCGTGTTTGATCTTCTCGCTCATGCTGTGTTTATTGTGGTTATTCCTTTATATTTGCCAAAAAAACAACCGGACTGTACCATTTGCAGTGCAAAAATAAGCATTTAATCAGCCATTTCTGATTATGTGAATAAATGCAATAACATCGTGCAAGGTATTCTGTAATGATCATGTCCACGACATTTATCTCTTCCTTTTTATGGATATCCGCCCCAAGATCGAGGTAAGGCCGGCATCAGCCGATGATATTGGATTCATTGTTTCCGGCCAGCTAAGTATGGCTTTAGAAACCGAGAACCTTAGCCTTAACCTGAAAACTGTTACGACAGGAGTTAAATCTGTATTTGATGATCCGGGAAAGGGTTTTTATTTGGTTGCGCTTTACGGCGAAATCAGGTGCGGCTGCCTGATGATTACACCGGAATGGAGTGATTGGCGAAATGCCTGGGTCTGGTGGATACAATCAGTATATGTACTTCCCGGGTTTCGGAAAAATGGAATCTTCAGCACTATGTATTCATACATCAGACTTCTCGTTTCAGAGAGAAATGATGTTTCCGGAATAAGATTGTACGTTGACATTTCGAATGTTTCCGCTCAGGAAGTGTATAACAAATCGGGTATGAATGGAGAGCATTACCGGACTTTTGAATGGATGAAATAAAATTAACTTAACAAGAGAACAATGAGAACTGCAGTAATTAACCTGGTTTTTCTTCTATTTTCTTTACAGCTTTTTGCCCAGCGTCCACAACGTTGTGAAAATCCGGTTCCCGATTATATCTTCAGACAAAAACAAAAATCAGTCGCAATACAGCCCACAGAAGACCTCAAACTTCAGGTTGCCATGGCTATCGCAGTCAATAACTGCCTTTCGGTTGATCAGGTGAAAAGTATCGCTGTACTTTTTATCGATGATTTCAATCGCCTTGATTTTACCAAGACAGCATGGCATAATACTGTGGACAAAGAGAATTTTTATTTTGTTTATGATGACTTCGCTTACTTCTCAACAGTATTTATGTTGCATGACTATATAAAAACCATGGAAGCTCACCCTTTGGATTATTTGCCCCCTACAGAACCGCAGGTGAATCTAAGTTTTCCACCCCTCGATTACCCATTATATATAAATTATATTGGCCCATCCAATTGCAATGCTCCATTGTCAGAAGAAGAATTCAGGAGGCTGGCTGTTCAGGTTGCCGGTAACAATTCAGAAGCCAGCAGATTACTTCTGTTGACACAGATTGCCGGGAATGGTTGCCTAAGTGTATCACAGGCAATGAAATTTGCTTCCTTGCTGGAATCGGAACCCAATCGACTGGGTTTTATGAAAACGGCTTCCCTTTCTGTTTACGACCTGGCAAATCTGCCTTATGGAGCCCAGTTATTCGCTCACATACCCAATAAAGCCGCTTACAATGAATTTATCAACAGACCCTCCGTTGTTCCTGTAACACCTCCCCCCTGCGGCATATCCAATGAAGAGTTTAGCCAAATAAAGGAATCGGTTCAGAAAGAAAGTTTCAACAGTACCAGGTTAACCATTGCCAAACAAATTATACGCGCAAAGCAGTGTTTCACAGTACATCAGATAACTGAACTTGTAAAACTTTTTAGTTTTGATGATACACGGGTTGAACTGGCAAAATTTGCCTGGGAGTTTACTTTGGATAAAGAAAACTTTTACCAGGTTTCAGAAGCACTTACCTTTAGCAGTAGCAAGGAAGAACTGATGCGGTTTCTTGATGGGAAGGGAAAGTAAAAGATTATATTCTCGAAAAGGAAGTAACTCTTATGGCTTCAGACTTTCCCTGAAATCCACTTGATTCATAACAATCTGGGCATTGCTTTCGGAGTCAGCGGAACAAAACAGATGCATGTCTGTTTATTTCTGACATTATTCAAAATTATGAAGAATTACCAGTTTCTGATCTTTTTCTCAGTTGTATTGCTTGTATATTCAGCCATCAACTATTACATATACCATCGTGCTATGCAGGCTTTACCTGTTGAGTCAGGTATACGGATATGGTTTAAATGGGTGTTTCTGTTTGTTTCAGGGTCGTATGTTATTGGGCGTGTTCTTGAACGTATACAGATTTCTGCTCTGAGCAGTTTCTTTGTCTGGATGGGATCTTTTTGGCTGGCTGTGATGTTCTTTAGCCTTCTGGCAGTCGTTATGATCGACCTGATACGGGTTTTTAATCATTTCCTCGGGTTTTTACCTCAATCGTGGGTAACACAGAAGGCTGCTCTTAATGCCCTCGGCATCTCATTATTCTTAATTCTCTCAACAGTTCTGGCAGGATACTTGAATGCTATCAATCCTAGATTCAGAAATCTTGAAATTGTCATCAACAAGCCTGCCAATGGAATCAGGGAATTAAAAATTGCCATGGCTTCCGATATTCACATGGGCACGATCATTGGCCCCAGGCGAATGGAAAAACTTGTCGACTCTATAAATCTGTTAAAACCGGATTTGATTCTGCTGGCAGGAGACATCGTTGACGAAGATCTCGGACCTGTTATCAGACAGAATCTGGGTGAATCACTGCGAAAACTCAAAGCCCCGATGGGCGTCTATGGAATAACGGGTAACCATGAGTACATTGGAGGAGCGGATGCTGCTGTCAGCTATCTTCAGGATCATGGAATCACCATGCTACGTGATAGTGTTATAAAAGTTGCAGATGCATTTTATATCGCCGGACGAGAAGACCGTGATAAACCACGATTCAGTGGCAAAGCAAGGATGCAGGTTGATCAATTGCTCGAAAAGATCGATAAAACACTACCCGTGATATTAATGGACCATCAACCCTTTGACCTCCAAAAAGCTGAAGCTGCCGGGGTAGATCTTCAATTGTCGGGGCATACGCACGATGGTCAGATATGGCCGCTCAATTACATAACTCAGGCAATTTTTGAAGTGAGTATGGGATATAAAAAGAAAGGGAATTCGCATTTCTATATATCGCCCGGGTTTGGAGGTTGGGGCCCGCCGGTCAGAATAGGAAACAGGCCTGAAATTGTCAATATAAAAGTGAGATTCAAACCAGATGAGAAGTCAATTTCTGACAGTAGGAAAAATTAATCCTCATCAGATCTTACTTTTTGTATTTAAGCAATGATAAAGCAAATAAGAAGTATTTGATGAACTTGTCTTTCATGCTTTAGTCATTGAAGCTTGCTCCAGTTTGGTAAATTTTAGCAAAAAGCAAAACCTGTAATCCGGATCTATCTAAAAATTGCTTCGGATGAAACTGCAATATATTTTTCACACAATTGGCCAACCCGGAATTCAGCATGGACAGCAAAGAACTTTCGCCTGAGATTGCTTATATCACTTCACCGCTTGGTTTTATTGAAATCAGAGCAGAAAGAGGAGCGGTAACCGGACTTAACTTTCTGGACGAAATGAAAGAAGAAGTAATACCTGAGATGCTACAGGAAGCAGTAAGGCAATTGAAGCTTTATTTCACAGGTGGTTTAACAAGCTTCGATCTTCCTGTCTGGCTTAAAGGGACAGCTTTTCAGAAATCTGTCTGGGATAAATTGATGGAGATTCCTTATGGTTCAACTACTTCTTACGGAGAAATTGCTGCCAAACTTGGATTAAAAAACGGAGCCAGAGCTGTAGGACTTGCGAATGGCGCAAATCCACTTTCCATCATTATACCCTGCCATCGTGTTATCAGCCATTCCGGAAAACTTACCGGTTATAGCGGAGGATTGTGGCGTAAGGAATGGCTTTTAAAATTGGAACAGCGAGAGATGAATATCGGGCTTTTCGAAAAATAGTACTGTTCAGCATCGGACATTCCCTGATCTACCAAAGGGTGGTCTGATGCAGACCATATCCACTCACCGTCATTAGTGTCTCAGAAACAGCATTTTATTATAAATGGCACAAATTTGGTTAAGAAGAACACATACCAAAAAGAATGCTACTATGCGAGAAGTTGTAATACTTATTCCGGAAACTGAACCCGAACAAAATGTTGAAATCGAGGTAAGAATTAATGGTCGTTCACGTACCATTCAATACAGGGTTGAGCTTGTAACATGGGAGGGATCAGAACCAACACCCGAAGATCGGTTCACTGTTTTAAAGCACAGGATTGATGCTTATGACAAAGATTGGGAATTGATAGAAATCGGCATTCCGGAACCTGAAAAAATTCCTCTTGTTTTCAGAAAAAGAGCATCAAATGGAAATCAGGATTGAACAGCATCTTTCATGTACATTATTCTGATATAGTCCAGTAATAAAGGAATATCATCCGGATTCACATTATTCTGGATCAGGAATTTCCTGTCTTCTATAAATGCCCTCAGAAATGCTTTCTGATCACCATTTCTCTTTTTAATACTATCAATATAATAACTTGTTGCTTTTTTCTTATCCCCCCGGCAAAAAGCAACATGTCCGGCATTCATACAATCAAAGGCGTTCGGGTCCATTTGAAGCAACTGCATATAATAGTCCTCTGCCTCTTCA
This sequence comes from Bacteroidales bacterium, assembly GCA_016705005.1. Classification (GTDB taxonomy): domain Bacteria; phylum Bacteroidota; class Bacteroidia; order Bacteroidales; family Lentimicrobiaceae; genus Lentimicrobium. The sequence goes on from JADIZB010000001.1 coordinate 293,137, forward strand.
AGCCTGCCCAGAGTAAACAGACACCAGGCTACCGGTCTCATTGAATTGGCAGTTCCCGGATCTTTGAAATCAATCCTGTAAAAGTATTCAAGAGCATCAGCAGAATAGCCCAGGTTTAGATAACAGGTTCCAACGGCAGCTAGATATTTTAAGTTCGATGGTTCAAGCCCGGATAACTCGAGATACACTTCGAGCGCTTCCTGCTGTCTCGAAGACATAAGGTAACACTGTGCAATTTTCCCCAGTAGCCATTTCCTGTTGGTATCAAAAAGATCTGCCTTCCTGTACATGGCCAGAGCACCAGTATAATCAGCCTGCTTTTGAAGACAATAACCTGCTTTTTCGTAGAGTTCAGCATAGTTCTCTCCTATATCCATCAGTTTACTGTAAACAATGCTTGCTTCAGAAAAATGATCATGGTCGAAACAGAATCCGGCTATGCTTTTGTAGAATCCGGATGATGAAATAAGACCGGAAAGTACGCCTGTATTATAAACATCAAGCGGAAGGCTGAAAATATCTCCTGTTTCAGATCTGATAGAACTGAGTTTAAAAAAACGATAAAGATCCTGAATGTATTGAATTGCAATTCTCCTTTTCCTGAGATCAGGGTCCGACAATTCTTCATTGATCAGATCCTCAAATTGGTCAGCTTCAGCTGAAAGCATCTGAGCCATCATTTCTTTCTGCCCATCCGGCATAAGACCCAAATTCAATACAAAAGAGAATTTGTCTGAATTACACATATAAGGAGATTTTTCTATTCCTTTCAGAAAAACACCCCTTATCTTTTCTTTTTCATTTAACAAAGCAGCCACAATGGCATAATGATCACGGTAGAAAGGCATGAACCAATGATGTACCTCACTGAAAAATCCGAAATTTTTCAACTGAGAAAATGCACTCAGGAAAACATCATTGCCCTCCATCTGCATATTACTCAGGTCCTCAAGCTTGTTCACCAATTCCGGTTGATTGTCAAAATATTTTTCCCAGTCCGGATTTTTATCTATTTCATCATCAGGCTGAAGCAATCTGTCAAGATTAAGCTTTTCATTGAGCTCTTCATTGAATCTGAGAATGTCAGGAACTACTTCATCCCTGAATTTTCGTGTAATTCTCTCTGTATCTTTTGCCCTGATAAATTGGGTCAGAATCGAAAGTGTATCTTGTTCAAATGAAGACTCATCTTTCAGTAATTGCAGAATAGGAGATAATTTAGGCAACAGAGCGATACGCTTGTCAAAAAGGGTAAAACCCAGTTGGATACCTACTAACGCCCTTACAGAAATCTGAGGATCATCGTTTGAATAAAGACGAACCAGGAGTTCCATTCTTCGGTAGTCAAACGTCCTGACCAATCCAAGTGTTATTGCACTGATGATTACACTCTTTTCATACCATGGGAAGGAATTACTTTCAAAAATCTTAGTTACAACCTTTACATCATCTTCAGTCAGCCGATTGCTTAACCAGAGAAAGTTAAATGCCCGCTGAATGGCTTTCCTGTGTCTAACAGCGGATTCACTGTCAGATTCATCTTCATACAACGCAGTACTTCTAAGCATTTCATCCAGCTCATAATCAAAAGACAAACCAAGCAGATTACCCGCAAGGTCCTCATTGTTGAGCTGCATCTGCTTCTCAAGATCATGTTTGATCGCAGTTACTCTGAATTCCGGCAGATTCGCAAGTTCAAGCCTCAACAGGTCGGCAAGTTCGTATGAATTCAGAACAAGGCTGTTATAGATTTCAGTCCTTTGTGGATCATCTATTCCCATAACAGTATAATTGAGCATGTTGGAGTATGTATAGCGCAGCTCATCCAGTTGTCCTTTAAATGAACTAAAACTCCCCTTTTCCAACACAGTGGAAATTTTATCAAATGCATCAAGAATACGGCCATGATCCAGCAGATAACTGATCCTCTTATACCATCCGTTGATTTCGTTTATGCTCATATGTTTAGATGAAAATTAAATGCTACTCAAAAATCGTGCTTATCATCAAAATGTGACACAATTGCAGTCAGGGCTGTTCAGTAGTGTACACATTAACATCCGAATGCGAACATCATTAAGCCAGAAGAAATGCGATGACTCCATACTCATTTCATTATATGGATGTTACATTTTCTGGCATGATTCATGAAATCAAAAAGCAACGAAAATAGGAGTCACAGAAATGTCTCTGTACCTGAGCTACATAAAGTCTGCATTCAGAAACCTGTCAAGGATCAGGTTACATTCACTGATTAACATTATAGGCTTGTCAATCGGCCTGATCTGTTTTATCATCATCATGCTGTATGTTTCCGATGAATTAAGCTATGACAGATATCATTCCAGAGCTGACAGAATCTACAGGATCACCAGTACAACAGATTTTGAAGGTGTGGCAGAACGTTCATCAAGTTGCCCGGCTCCAATGGGCCCAACACTCATGAATGATTATCCCGATATAATTGAAAAAACAGCAAGGGTATTCAATGACTGGTCTTCAGAATTCTATATTGAATATGATAATCATGGTTACAGGGAAAGGAAATTGTTTTTCGTTGATTCAACATTCACCGGAATCTTTGATGTGAGATTCCTGAAAGGGAATTCATCACAGGCTCTTTCTGCTCCATTTACCGCTTTGATTACTTTTTCAGCAGCAAAAAGGTATTTTGGAAACAACAACCCCATTGATAAAGTCATAAAACTTGAAGGAAAAACCAATATAACAATTACCGGTCTTGTTGCTGATCCTCCTGCCCAGTCTCACTTTGACTATGACTTTCTGGTTTCTTTGTCGACACTCAGGATGTTATGGGGAGGGAAAATACCCCCCACCTGGGTATACAATCCATATTGGACATATATTCTGCTAAAGGAGAATCATCAAATTGATGAACTCAACCGTCAGCTTCCGGCATTTACAAAAAAATACTTCTATGATGCAGAAAAAGATCATATTACTTTGGGGACTCAAAAACTGACTGATATCCATTTAAGATCAGACCTAGATTATGAAATAGAACCAAACGGAAGAATCACATATGTCAGAATCCTGACAATTGTTGCATTGTTTATTTTGATAATTGCCTGTATAAACTATATAAACCTTTCAACAGCCTTTGCAACACGAAGGTTGCGGGAAACAGCCATTCGAAAAGTTTCAGGTGCAACCACAAGTCAGCTTGTTATACAGTATCTCGGAGAATCAATGCTTATTTCGCTGATATCTATGATCATTGCACTCGCAATAATTGAAATTATTCTACCGGCATTCAACACTTTTGCAGGTAAGGAGATCTATTCAAACTATTTATACAGTCGTTTCTTTTTCCCTAAAATTATTCTTCTCTGGTTGTGTACTGGCATATTTTCCGGGATATATCCGGCATTTTATCAATCCCGGTTCAATGCCATCAAAGTATTGAAAGGCTCAAATCATTTCTTAAACAACAATTCTCCTGGTAGAAGAATACTTGTAGTTCTTCAGTTTAGCTTGTCAATAACTCTGATAACCACTTCACTTATGGCATTTGACCAGTTAAATTTTCTTAGAAATGCCAGACTTGGATTTAACAAGGAGAACATCCTGATTATACCTGTAACAAGATCTCCGATCGTAAGACAATACGAATCCTTTAAGACTGAATTACTTAAAAAATCAGGAATATCCGGGGTAACAGCAGTTGACTATATCGTTGGTACTGAATATAATAATCATGAATTCAGACCAGAAAACTATCCGGATGACAAATGGCAATTCTATCCTGCCCTGGTAATCAGAGATGATTTTGTAGATATATTCGGAATAAAAATAATCGCTGGACGAGATTATTTTAAAAACAGTATGACTGATGCAATGGAGGCGATTTTAATCAATGAAGCAATGGTAAAACACCTGGGATGGAAGTCAAATGAAGAAGCAATCGGGAGAAAATTCAATTCAAGAATTGGAAATGAAAAAATTGTCGGCGTGTTCCAAGATTTCAACGCGAATTCACTTCACACGAAAGCAGGTCCACTGGTTCTAAATTTAAAGGAAGATCCACGTGAAGTAAATGCTTTTACTAATTATATTGCAGTTGCTTTGGTATCAGGGCATGAGAAAGAGGCCATTATCCATGTCAGAGAAACCTGGGACGATTTTGCAGAAGGCAGACCATTTGAATACAAAATTCTTAAAAATGAACTGGATAAATTATACAGCAAAGAAGAATATCTTGGCAGGGCTTCTGCAATCCTTTCAGGACTCACAATCCTTATTGCTGCCATGGGTTTGTTTGGACTTGTTTCTTATATGGCTTCCCAACGAACCAGGGAGATCGGCATCAGAAAAGTACTTGGAGCTGAAACCTTTCAGATAATCAGACTCCTTACTACTGGCTACATGAAACTTGTTTTTGCCAGCATAATAGTCGCATGGCCACTTTCATATTTTGTAATAAACCAATGGATAAGTTCATTCGCATATAGCACTGATATCAAGTGGAAGTATTTCTTCTTTTCAGGTTTGATATCGATGCTGATAACACTGATAATAACCGGACTGAGGGCAATAAATTCAAGTGGTCAGAATCCAGCAAAAACATTGAAATATGAATAACAATTATTGTAATAAAGGTAAATGACATCTGTGAAAAAATACTCTGAAACTCAAAAACCAATTTATGATAAGCAATTACATCAGAAGCGCTGCAAGAAATTTTAGCCGAAATAAGTTTTACACTTTCCTGAATATTCTTGGGTTATCATTAGGGCTCACTGCTACTTTTTTCATATTGTTGTACATCCGTGATGAATTAGGCTATGACAAACATTTTAGTAAACACGAGCGTATCTACAGGCTTGAAGGAGATTTTACTATTAATAATAAGCACGATAGGTTTGCTGTAAGTTCTTCAGCCATTGCACCTGCACTCAAAATAGAATTTCCGGAAATTGAAAAATTCTGCAGGTTTGCTTCAAACGACAATGCTGTATTGAAATTCAGGGAAAAGGAATTTTTCGAAAAACAAATCTATTTTGCTGACTCGACTGCACCTGATATCTTCACACTGAATTTTATAGAAGGCATACCAGATAATTCGCTAAACGAGCCAAATACAATCATTCTCAGCGAAAGCACTGCAAAAAAATATTTTGGTTCTGATCCAGCCTTTGGAAAAACCCTGATTACCGGGAGTGGCAACTCCTTTAAAATTACAGGGGTATTTAAAGATCTTCCCGACAATACCCACTTTAAGTTTGACATGCTTATGTCGATGAACACTCTTGCAAAGTTGTTCGGTCGCGAACGGTTTAACAGCCTGGAGCCTGGAGCATTCTGGAATGTGAGCATGTACAGTTATATTCTGCTCAAACCAAACAGTTCGATAGAAAATATTGAAAAAAAATTCCCGTCTGTATACAACAAATATATGAAGGAGATTGGCGACCAGATCAATGCATCGTTTGATCTTGAGACCACCAGGCTCGACAAAATTCACCATTATTCAAAACTGGCAGCAGACCAACCTGTTGGAAACATGGCATATATTTACGTATTTGGAGCTGTTGCAATATTTATTTTACTGCTGGCATCGATCAATTATATGAATCTGGCAACAGCCAGAGCTACATCCAGGGCCAGAGAGGTTGGCTTAAGGAAAGTTGTAGGAGCCAACCGCATCCAACTGGCAAGCCAGTTTCTTAGTGAGAGTATACTTTTCTCAGCAGCAGCTTTATTTATTTCATTCGGGTTGATGCAGGTTCTACTGCCTGTTTTCAACGAACTTTCAGGGAAGAAACTGACTTTTAGCTTTATAACTGATCCTGGCATTCTTTTCGGAATAATTGGAACTTCGCTGCTTACAGGATTCTTATCCGGCCTCTACCCTGCCGTTGTCTTATCATCTTTTCAGCCGGTAATGGTGCTGAAAGGCAAATTACACAACGGAACAAGGGGTAGCTGGATGAGAAAATCTCTGGTTACTTTTCAATTAATAATCTCTGTTATCATGATCACAGGGACTCTTGTTATTTATCGGCAGCTAAATTTCCTCAGGAATACTGACCTTGGATTTGACAAGGATAATGTGATGGTTATTGACATTCAGGATACTACTTTTCGAAAGAAAATGAACGAATTCAAGGAAGAAATTAAACAGAATCCATCTATTCTTGCTTCCAGCATGTCGCTGGGTGTGCCGGGAGGCCAAAACAGCATTCAGGTTATGAGAGTTGAAAAGGAGAATAAGATGCAGGAATATGCATTGAATCTCATTCCTTGCGATTATGATTTCCCTGAATTATTAAAACTCAAATTTGTTTCAGGAAGAAATTTCAACCGAAATATGGGTACAGATAAACTTGAAGCCGTTATAATCAATGAATCCACGGTAAATGCTATGGGATGGGGGAAAGATGCTATTGGAAAGAAAATTCACTTTGGATTTGAACTGGATGGAACCGGAGGAAGAATGCTTAAAGTAATTGGAGTCGTTAAAGATTTTAATTTCACATCGCTTCATAATAAAGTGGAACCGCTGATTCTTTTTATTCCTGATTTTCCTTGCAACACATTATCAGTAAGATTAAAAGATGGATTCAATCCGGCAACCATAGATTTCATCCACGACAAATGGAATCAGTTCGGAGCCAACAGACCATTTGATTACTATTTTCTTGACAAAGATTACGAAAGTAAATATTTATCTGAAGCAAAACTTGGAACTGTTTTCGCAACATTTGCAAGCTTATCAATTTTTATCGCCCTGATGGGATTACTTGGCCTGTCTTCTTTTGTTTCGATACAACGTTCAAAAGAAATCGGCATACGAAAGGTTTTAGGATCTTCTGTCGGAGGAATTCTCAGAATGCTTTATCTAGAATCTGTGACACTTGTTATTTTGGCATGTGTAATTGCAATACCTCTGTCTCATTACTTTCTTAATAACTGGCTCGGGAATTTTGCCTACCATGTTGAGATCACATGGATTACATATTTACTGGCGGTTTTGACATCGTTTTCAGTTACTGTTTTTTCAATCAGCTTTCATGCTATCAGAGCTGCTACTGCTAACCCTGTAAATGCAATAAAATATGAATAAATCTTTTTAGAATCAAAACACCCTTAACCCCGGTCAGATGTATAAAATTCGAATCCTCATTTGCTAAACCGGCTGATGGCATCCAGCGCTTCTTCATGAGACCTTGAATCCATAAGTGAAGCCCTTAGTGCAGCAGCTCCTTCAAAACCATGAATGTATATCTTGAAAAACCTCTTTAGAATACTGAAATTCCTTGAAGAATTCCACGTTTCCTGGAAAAGCCGGATATGTTTTTCAAGCAGGGATATTTTCTCGTTTACATCTCGCTGTGAATCATCTTCTGAAAAGAACCAAGGGTTAGTAAAAATCCCCCTGCCGATCATTACACCATCAGCTCCTGAATTCTCTATCAATTTTAATCCGGTGTTATAGCTGTTCACATCACCATTTCCCAGAATTTTTATGTCAGCATTCATCCTCTGTTTAACTTTAACAGCAATTGAAACCTGATCCCAATCAGCAGGATAGTTTGATAACATTTTTTGCGTGCGGGCGTGTAGTGTAACCGCTGATACATCAGAACCAAGCAACTGACCGATCCATCTTTCTGTCTGGTGTGAATGAGTTCCTGTCCTGGTTTTGACGCTAACCGGCAATCCAGACCCCTTTATCGTTGCATCAATGATTTCGAGAGCCAAATTGGGTTGGTCGATTAGTGCAGAACATGTGTTCTGTTTTATAACTTTCCCCACCGGACAGCCCATATTAATGTCAATTCCATCAAAACTACACTCTCTGGCAATAAATTCAGCGGCTTTAAAGAATTTCTCGGGATCATTTCCCCAAATCTGAGCAATCAGTTTAATTTGATTTTTCTGCAGCAGAGTAGTTTCCGACTGATTAACTTTAAATCTGTGTAATACCGCATTCCTTCCTAAAGGATGACATATTCCATCAACTGATGTAAATTCAGTAAAAAGCAAATGAAGTTTGTCAAATGCAGCTGTTGACATGACCACCTCACGAAACACAGTATCAGTAACATCCTCCATCGGAGCCAATGCAAAAGCGGCTGGATTCAGTTTTTTCCAGAAATTATTTTGAAGCATATATAGTTTTCAGGAAAACTGATTCCCCATATAAATTTTAAAGTCGTTGTCTGATTTGGTTATCTGAAATGATGTTCAAACACTGAAACGGAAAGATTTCCTTCGTTTCTTAAAATATTCCAATCCTTCATCGTTTGCTATTCCCCTGATAAAATTTTCAAACATAACTTCAAAAAGAACCGGAAATGAAAATTTGTCTGGTGGGAAGAACACAGGGTTGTGAAGATCTATTAACCTGCTGATATAAAGTCTTGCAAGCAGTTCAATACTCAGATCCTGTCTGTATATACCTTGCCTGATTCCTTTTTCAATATTAATCTTTATTTTTCCAAAGATAAACTCTATTCTCTGTTCAAAATGATGCTGATAAATTTCCGGATACAACATTTTCAGATCCAGTGTAATGGATGGAGTAAGATCTCTGAATCTGTTATTCATTTCCTGGCTTACTATCAATAGGATATCAATTGCATTTACATCTTCGAAATTATGCTCATCAAAGATAGATTTAAAAGATTCCCTTTCAAATTCAAGAACCTTTTCGACCAATTCTGCTTCATTTGAAACATACACTTTCAAATCATCTTTGGATATATGCAGGTGTTGACAAATGCTATCCAAAGATAGATTTCTGATTCCGATATCCAGAGATAATTCCCTGACACCTGTCAGAATCAGTCGAAATTTTTCATCCATTAACCAGCAATTTTAAATATATGAAAGGTTGCGAAAATACAAAAAAACACTTTCCATTTCTGAATTCTATTCAAGATGAATAGACTATCCTATCAATCTGGAAAGTATTTTTATGAATTACCAGGGTACCGAAACTCTGTATTAAGATAGTAAATAACAATATTGCTGATAATTTTAATGAATTCGCCATTACACAAGCTCCTGGATCAAGGAATTTATGCCTTTCAGAACCTCAGGATATACAATTCAAAGCATAGAAAGATCACGAAAACAAAGATATTTCAAAGAATCGGACATAAATTAAACGTCCTGTTTCATTTGGAATTCGGAGTATGTTTCTGATATAAATTATAATTCTTAAGAAACGAATTCGCCGTCAAATAAAACAGGATGGGTACGCTCAAAAAGCCGCTTTTCAGAAAGTGCAACTAATATATTCTTACCTCTAAAAAGCATCTGGTCCGAAAAATAATTTCTTTGTTAATAGTAGAATTGTAGTTCGGACTGATCTGTTATGAAATTATCGGAAGATTAATAATCACTCTTGTTCCGGCAGAATTCCCATCCTGATGATATAAATCAACAAATTGCACTTTCATTTCTATACCATATAGATTGTTAAGTAGATTCAGCCGTGATTCTACAAGAGAAGTTCCATAAGATTGTTTCGCTTTCTGAACGCTAGTTTTTACTTCCTCTGATTTTATTCTCCCAATTCCATTATCTTCAACAATACAAGTAATTTGATTCTTATGCTTTTTGAGTTCTATTGTTATTCTTCCAATTCCTTTAATTCCCATAATCCCGTGCCATATTGCATTTTCCAGGAATGGCTGAATAAGGAAAGCGGGAATGTAACAAGCAGTGGTTTCTATTTCAGGATCTAATATGAGATGATATTCAAATCTCTGTTGAAATCTCAAAGACTCGAGTTCGAGATACAAGGTTAAAGCAGCTATTTCATCACCAACAGGAACTGCTTGTTTCTGTGAATTATTCAGAATCAACCTCATGAGCTTTGAAAACTTAGACAGATATTGAGTTGATGCTAGTCTGTCATTTTTAATAATAAAGGATTGAATAGAATTTAATGTATTAAACACAAAGTGAGGATCCATCTGCTTTGCAAGGGCAAGTTGACGATACCAGTTGTTATCGTTTCGTAATTCATTTTCCCGTTTAATTTGTTTTAACCTGCTCAAATAATAAAAGTAAGCAAGTAAACCAAATGCCAAAATAATAATAAGAATAAACCACCATGTTTTCCAGAAGGGAGGCAGGATAATAAAACTAATTGTGGCGGGTTTTGAACTTTCGATTCCATCAGAATTTATCGCCACAACCTCAAAAAGATAATCTCCGGATGGAAGAAATGCATACTCCACATTCGTATTTGCAGTATAATTCCATTTTTCATCCAATCCCTTCAAACGGTATTTATACTTCAGATTGCCTCCATCCCGGTATGAAAGTCCAATATATTCGATTGAAATCAGATTCTGATTGTATTTTAACTTGTATTCAGTTTTAACCTCAGCATTTTGTTTCATAATCCAGAAAGAACTGATATAAATAGGTGGAGGAGTGATCAAAGGGTTGTAATTGCTGTAATTAAAAATGGTTAAGCCCTGATTAGTAGCAATATAGATATTCTTCTCATCACCTTCAATTTCATTTATTTCATTAGAAACCAATCCATTTACCTTATAATACGATGAGATTTTAAAATTTTTCGATTTAACAGAATTTATGTCAAGAACATTAAGACCATAATTAGTCCCTATCCATAAATGATTGCCAAGTAATAGCAATGAGGAAATAGAGTTGCTTGACAGACCATTGGATTTTGAAATTATAATAATTGTATCTTTTAATTGTATAACTATACCTGATCCCTTTGTCCCTAAAGCTAAAAAATCATTCGATCTGGAATATGAAATATCGGTAACCCGATATTTGAAAAAAGGAATATCTTTACCCAGGTTGTCAAATTTACCTTTGGTATAACGCCAAAGTCCATCTGCCGATCCAAGCAAGTATGTTTCTTTAGCTATTTCCTTAACCTTCTCGATACGCAATGAAATTTGATCATCATAGAAAGAACTATACTTAACTTTTCCATGTTGAAAAATGCTAATTCCATTTGATTCTCCGATTATTAATCGACCATCACTGTCCATTAAAAGATCCTTTATACAAAATACACTCCTTGTACCCTTATAAAGTTGATATTTAGTATGCATATTTGCATACTTATTAATTATATCATTATCAATCGAGTATAAATAATCATTTGTTCCTATCCATAACACTTTGTTATCTTCATTTAATAATCTAAATATTGTTCCATTTAGACTCGATGAAATCTTACGTTTAAATACTCCCTTTGGGGAAATAATATTAATAAACGGATCATGAGTCCCTAAAACTATTTGATCTCGGAATATTACTACATCATTAACTTTATTATTTGATAAACCATCATCCGTTGTATAAGATAAAAATTCTTCTGAAGGTAAATAAAAAAGTCCATTTTCGATTGTCGTAAACCATTTACCTCCTTCCTTATCGAAACAAATTGAAGAAACTGAATAATCCTTTAAATAATTCAAGAAAGGCTCAAAACAAATATCCCCATCTTTAAAACAAACCACTCCAGATTTATCAGTACCTACCCACAAGTTATTATTTGGATCAGATTGTATATAAATGACTCTATTTATCATGTTCTTTTCAGATACTACACCAGATTTTTTAACACATGTTAAAAATTCGTTTTGTGCAAAATAAATAGCATGATCACCCTTAGTAGCATATATATTTGAATATGAGTAATTTGATGACCTTTTATGAAGTAATCTTTTCTTTACTATTGAGGTATTAATATCAATATAGTCATCTTTAGAAACTCCAACTCCTTTTTGAGACAGTAGAATTTTGCTGTCTTCTTCAACAATATTAAGACCTGAATTATTAAGCTTTGTATAGCAGTGGATAATCCTTCCTTCATTATCAATTTTATATAACCCTTTTGACAAGAAACTTATGAAAACGCTTCCATCCCTATTTACGCAAAAAGAACCTTTAACTGGAATTAAGCCGCCCCCAGCCAAAGTGTTTAGCTTTGAATTATTTTTATATGGATGGATTGAATCATCAATAAAAAAAGATAATTGACATGGAAATGAAACAAACCAAACCCTACCTATTGCATCTTCATATATCTCAAAAACAGTGTTTTCAGGTAAACCATCCTGCTTATCAAAGTTAACAAACTTTTGGCCGTCATATCTGCTTACTCCGATGTTTGTGGCTAACCAGATATACCCCTTGGAATCCTGAAATACATGATATATTTCAGTACTCGGAAGTCCGTCATCAACAGAGAAATGCCTGTAAACAGGATGCTGACCCTTTATGTCCGCTGAATAAAGGATAAAAGTAAAACAGATTAAAATAACATGACCAAAAGTCTTCATAAACTTCAGCGCAGCATCAAATATACAGCATATTAACTTCAAACATCTTTAACAATGATTCAATATTTTATAGCTATTGTAAATCGACTTTCCGGTTATAAGATAAAATACTATGATATCTTAAAGAAAAAAGTTCGAACGCAATCGCGAAAAATCAAATTATCTGTTGATAAAATTCTGAAAAAACAAACTTTAAGCTTTCGAAAAAAATCCCAAAGTAGACTACTTTTCAAAGTTCTTAGTTATATTTTAACAAATCCATCCAATGGCCAAATATAAAAAATCAACAAGAAAAATTGGCATTCTCACCGCAGGAGGGGATTGCCCGGGAATTAATGCTGCAATCAGAGCTGTTGGCAAAACTGCTATAACTGAATATGGTATGGAGGTTTTTGGCATTTCGTCCGGATTTCTGGGATTGATCGAAAAAGATTATTCCAGACTTGAAGAAAGCCAGCTTTCCGGAATCTTAACTTTTGGTGGCACAATCCTTGGCACTTCCAGAGAGAAACCTTATAAGAAGGACAATTCAGGCGAAGGAAAACCCGATAAACCAAAACTGATAAAAAGACATTATCAGGAAATGGAACTTGACGGGCTGGTCTGCATTGGAGGAAACGGCACCATGCGAACTGCCGCACTACTGGCTGAAGAAGGGTTGAATGTAATAGGCCTTCCAAAAACCATTGATAATGATGTTTGGGGAACAGATGTGACTTTTGGATTTGATTCTGCAGTCTGGATTGCAACCGACGCTATCGACAGGTTGCACACAACTGCCAATTCACACAAACGTATAATGGTGATAGAGTTAATGGGGCACCATGCAGGATGGCTATCCCTTTTCTCAGGCATCGCAGGTGGGGGAGATGTAATACTTATCCCAGAGATTCCATTTAAAGAAGAAATTGTAGCCCGATATCTTCTTAAAAGAGCAAAAAACAAAAAACCTTATTCCATTGTAGTGGTCGCCGAAGGAATCCCCAAACCCAAAGGTATTTCTGCAGCTCATTACATATCTCAATCGATTCAAAAGTATACCGGACTTGAGACCCGTGAAACAATACTTGGATACATCCAAAGAGGAGGCAGCCCTTCCCCCATGGATCGGATCCTGGCCACAAGATATGGTGCCCATGCGGTTGAACTTATTGCTTCAAACCAGTTCGGATTGATGGTTGCGTCGCGAAATGGAAAAATCACTTCTTTCCCGTTGAATGAAGCAGGTAACAAGTTAAAAACAGTTCCAACAGACTTTCCTTTAATCGATAAAGCAAGAAAAATGGGTATTTCCTTCGGTGACAAATGAAAAAACGCTATAACCCAGACGATTTCAGAACGATTCATTTGGCTTCAGCCTATGATGAGTTGCCTCTTTGGTCAGCTCCATTTGGGCTAAAACTACTTGACGCAATAGACTACTCTTCATCTGTTGTCGCCCTTGACATTGGCTGCGGTACCGGGTTTCCATTACTGGAACTCGCTCAGAGATTTGGCCAAGCAAGTTTATTCTTTGGCATAGATCCATGGAAGGAAGGATTAGATCAATTACAAAAGAAAATCCTTTGCTATGAAATTGAAAATGTCGTTTTATTAAATGCTGTTGCTGAAAAACTCCCGTTTGAGGATGAAATGTTCGATTTAATTACCTCTAACAACGGTCTGAATAATGTTGAATCTTTTGAAGATTCTCTCATTGAATGCCACAGAACTTTAAAAAAAGGTGGTCATTTGGTTTTTTCTGCAAATCTACCTGAAACATTCTCACAATTCTACGTTATACTGATTGACACTTTAACTGAAGAAGGGATAACGTCGGTATTACCTTCAATCCGGAAACATATAGAAAGGAAAAGGAAAAGCATCAACGAAACCTGCATGGCTCTGGAAAAATTTCGATTCAAAATAACCACAAGAAGTACAGAGTCCTTTTCTATTCGCTATTTCTCCGGTACTTCATTTCTAGATCATTTTCTGATCCGGCTCTATTTTTTGAATACCTGGTTGTCATTGATTCCACAGAATAACCAGACACAAATAATGAATATTGTTGAAGATAAACTTAATAATCTTGCCACAAGGAATCATGGCCTATCAATGGAAGTGCCCTTTGCTATTTATATTGCAGAAAAATACTAAAACTCTTCCATCTCAATTTCATTCTGCCCATTCCGGTCTTTTTCCTTCTGACGGTTATAATTATTAATCCTGTATGTAAAACCCAGAAAACCAACCCGACTATCCATTTTATGTGTGGATCGAAATAAAAAATGACTCTCCCCTGGTTTCCATATTATGCTTTCTGGTATCAAAAACGTCACTTACCCGCATACTTAGAGTTGCCTTTCCTTTCAGAAAATCATATTTAAATGCTACATCTGCAAAATAAACCTCCTCTTCACGATCCTGAGCTTCTATCTCTGGTGATTCATAATTTCCTGCAATCAGCAGTGTGGCATTCTTTGAAATATTAAATGTCATATTTACCTTGGTCGTCCACATGTAGCCTTCTGATTTTTCAAGCCCGGCTATTTCACTCCCATTCATTATTTGTTTAAAGAATGAAAAATTTGCATTGGCCTTAAACCATGTTGAAAACTCCCTGTTACCGATCAATTCAATCCCATAATTGGTACCGCTCGTAAGGTTCTCAAAAGTTGTTGCTGTAACTCCATTCTGCTGTAAACTGACAATACTCTCAATAATTCCGGTGGTATATCTATAAAAAAGAGTTGAATTCAGTGAATTCTTTCCAAAGTAACCCGACCACCCCAGTTCAAATGAATTAATAAATTCAGGGTCTAACTTTGGATTCCCATACCTGATATTCAGTGAATCAGAATAATCAATAAACGGATTCAATTGCCTTTGATTAGGTCTTGAAACCCTCCGGCTGTAGCTCAGAATAACCTGATTCTTCAAGTTCAATTCGTAAACCAGATGAACGGATGGATACAAACTAGGATATACCCGATCAAACTTTTCATTGGTAAGTTCGAGTTTCGAATTAGAAATAAGCTGCTCGATACGTAGTCCTGCCTGATATTTTAATTTTCCGGATGATGATGAATATAGTCCATACAATGCATGAATCTGCTCGGTATAATCAAAAAAATTGCTGGCGTTGGGATTCAGAATATATTGCCCAGCTTCATAACTGTACTCCGAGAGGAAACTCTCCATACTCATATCCTTAAATGTGCTTTTAAAACCTGTTTCAATCCGACCCGCTTTACCAACCGGAGAAATATAATTTCCCTGAAGCATAAACATAATACTACTATTTGATGACCCTGAATTCTGCATTGCCGGGTACATGTCAGCATGATCAACCAGCAACTCATTCTGTGAAATATCCTGAGTTCCATTCATATTATTGTCATTGATCATCAGATCAACAGTAAGCTCCTTTCCTTTGGTTTCAAAAGTTCTCCGGTAAGAAGCATTGTAGGTAAAGGATTCTATGTTTCGTGTTGTTTCACTGAATCTGTTAAAGGAACGGACCAGACTATCGCTGCCAATGAATGTTTGAGAGTTGATATCACCTCTATTGCCATAGTTCATATTCCTGTATTGAAATGAAACTGTCATTGAATTAAAATTATCCAATGTGTAATCAAGCCCGGTATTAATATTGAAAGAGTTCCTGTCGTTGACCATTTTCTGAATCTGAAGAAGCTGAGAATCTATACTGTCATTTTTGGTCCGTCTGTTCGTTTCACCAGATGAACTAAACGTGCCTATCCGGGTATCAAAACCCGCAAACAAATTCATCCTGTTCCGTCTGAGATTAAGGTTTACAGAACCATTGTACCGATCTCCACCTAAATGTAATTCACTTGGCGTGACCACCACTTCAGAGAATCCCGCTGTTGCGGAAATCAATCCATTAAAACCCTGAAGGCTCTTTTTCTTAAGTACAATATTCAGAATTCCCGATGTTCCTTCTGGGTCATATCTTACAGATGGATTGGTAATTACCTCTACCGATTCGATTGAACTTGCCGGAATCTGTTGCAAAAGATCTCCACTGCTAATGTCTGAAAGTCCCGATGGTTTTCCGTCGATAAGTATAGTTACATTACCACTGCCCCTTAGTTTGACATTCCCTTCAATGTCTACTGTAACTGAAGGGATCGTTTGCATTACATCAACAGCTGTTCCGCCAACAGCGGCAATGCTTTTATCGACATTTATTATTTTCTTGTCGAGATTATTTACAATCATTTCTTTTTCCGCGGTAATTTCAACTCCTTCTATGTTTGAAGCTCGATTATGTAATTTCACAGTACCAAGGTATAATTCAGGATTATCAGGTTTGACTATGACATCTTTGATCTGTTTGGTTTCATAGCCCATGAACTGAATTCTTACGGAATATCTGCCTGTTCTGATCTGCTCAATCCTGAAATTACCTTTGGAATCACTGATAGTACCTCCGGCCAGAGAAGAATCTCTCATACTTATCACTGCAATACTCCCGTATTCTACAGGCAATCCGGTAGCTTCATCTACTAATTTTCCTTTTATTATTCCAATCGCAGGACGTTCATTTAACGCACTCCCTCTGCCCGGTCCTTGTTGGGCATAAGAAAAGGTTGGAATTAAGTTAAAAGACAATATTCCAAAGAGAAAACCTAGTGCAAATTTTATTTTCATAACCGGCATATAGTGTATCAGGCTGTAAAGGTATTTTGTTTTGACAATGATTTGGTCAAAGAACAAGACCTAATGAATAATTTCGACACAGGATTCTGATAATTCCTGTGAAAGAAACAAACTTTTTTCGGTTTGAATGAAATTGACATTTACTGCTAACTTTGTTTCTTATTATATCCATCAACCAAACAATCATGAGAACCTTCATTATTCTTTTTTTCGCATTGATTTCGACATTATTGCATTCTCAGGAGTGGAAGACCATTTATGAATCCTCCGGTTTTCTTAAAACTCCTTCATATACTGAAACCATTTCCTATTGTTACAAATTAAGTGAAGCATCTCCGATAGCGTCAATGACGAACATTGGTATCAGCCCGCAAGGAAGAGAAATCCCTATGATGATCATTGACAGGGACGGTCTTACCGATTCTCAGCAAATAAGAGCAAAAGGAAGGATTATCGTATTGATTCAGGCATGTATTCATGCGGGAGAGCCAGACGGGAAAGATGCGATGTTAACTTTTTTGAGAGATTTACTCATCGAAAAAAAGCATAAAGAATTGCTTGAAAATGTCAGTATTCTGTTTATTCCCATTTTGAATGTTGACGGGCATGAGCGGTTTGGGCCCTATAACAGGATTAACCAAAACGGTCCTGAAGAAATGGGTTGGCGTACCAACGCACTGAATCTTAACCTAAACCGTGATTTTTTGAAGGCAGATTCGCCCGAAATTAAGCAATGGCTTACCATGTTCTCTTCCTGGTTGCCAGATTTTTTTATAGATACTCATACAACCGACGGAGCAGATTACCAATATTCACTTACCTATGATCTGGAAGTTTATGGAAACCTCGATTCCGGGTTAACCCGCTGGCTTAATAATATATATGAACCAAGGATCACAGCCAGCATGAAAACATCAGGTTTCCTGATATTCCCCTATGTTCAATTCCGCAAATGGCATGACCCCAGAAGTGGCTTACGCACAGGAGTCGCCCCTCCAATGATTTCGCAGGGCTATGCCGCAATTCAAAACCGGCCTGGACTATTAATAGAAACACATATGCTTAAAGATTATAAAACCAGGGTTGATGCTACATACAATATGATTAAAAACACACTTGCAATCCTGAATCATCAGTCCGGCACGTTAAAGACACTCATCAACATGGCGGATCTATCTACAGCTGCAGCTGGATTCAGATCCCAGAAATATCCGGTTCTGATAAAAACCAGTCAGAAAGACAGTACTATGGTAAAATTCGAAGGATTCGAATACAAGAACTTAAAAAGCGACCTTACCGGCGGTGATTGGTTTGTTTATGACAATGAAAAACCAGTAACAATGACATTACCTTTTTTCAATAAAACTTATCCTGAAACAGAAATCTACCTGCCGGAAGCCTACATTATACCCGTCGAATGGGCGCACATTGCGGATAATTTGAAATTACACGGAATAAAAACCGATCGCCTGACAGAACCTGCGGAAATAATTGTCAAATCATACAAGTTCCGCGACTATGAATTTAAAAAAACACCTTTTGAAGGCCGCCAGATGGTAACTACCAAATATGATGAAACTGAGGAATCAATGAAATTCCAGAAAGGTTCTATTCTGGTACTCATGAACCAAAGAACTGCCAGGGTTATTGCTTCAATTCTGGAACCTGCTGCACCGGGTTCATTTGTTGAGTGGGGCTTTTTTAACCAGATTTTCGAACAGAAAGAATATAGCGAAACCTATGTGATGGAAAGAATGGCTCGTGAAATGCTTGAAAAAAACCCCCAACTCAAGCAGGAATTCATGGAAAAAATGGCAAATGAGCCTGATTTCAGTAAAGACCAATGGAATATTCTGAACTGGTTTTACAGCAAAACACCTTACTGGGACAAACAATTTCTTGTTTATCCAATTGGAAGAGTTTTCGACAAAACAACCATTACCTATCTAAGAAAAATTTCTCTTCCAACAGAATAACAAGACCAAATGAAACTGCCAACAATTGTTGGCGGAATTGAATTTACTCCAATACGTCTCTTATGGTAAAGCTCTCTTCTCCTGCGTTTTGAATTTTGAAAGAATCTTTGTCATCCGTTTACAAAAAACAGCTTTTCTATAACATGAGGCCGTTTCAAAATAATCAAAACAGAAATTACCAATATGACTCCTGCTAAATTATTTATTGAAAAATAAGTAAAAATTCAATTATTTTACTTCTCACTTGCATATAATGTAAACTTAATCTATTTTTACACATTACTTAGTGTAGCAATTACACAAACATAGTGTTATTGGTACACCAAGGATATCTCAATAAAAATCTTTGGTACAACTGATTTTTTATCTTGTTGAAAATAATAATTTAGATTTTAATTGCGACTTGGTTGAAATTTATTTCCGGTATTGACTTTACTTCCGGATTTATTCAATGACCTTGTTGTTACCTTTAAAATACAGAACTCAGAATAAGAAAATCCCAGGGACAAAAGGATTTTAAAAAGAAAAAACCTAAATCAAAACCTTATGAATAAACAGGACAACAGTTTCAAAGTCGGGATGTCAGTTATCGGCTCCATATTCTTTATTTTCGGTTTCGCCACCACCTTCATCATTACCTTGAGTGCAAAAGTCAAGGATATTTTTGCACTCACCGAATTTGAAGCCCAGATGTTAAACTTTGCATTTTTCATTACCTATGCATTGATATCTATTCCAATCGGACTTTATATCAAAAAAATAGGTTACAAGAGGGCTTTGGTCATAGGATTGTTATTAATGGCAGCAGGAGGATTCCTGTTCTTTCCTTCTTCCAGTATTCCTTCATTCCCGTTGTTCCTTGTTTCGACATTCATTTTGGCAGCCGGTGTAGTGTTTCTGCAAACTGCTGCCAATCCATACGTTACAGCCTTAGGCCCGGAAGAATCCGCATCCAGTCGCCTGAATCTTACACAGGCACTTAATTCGATAGCAACAATGGTTGCTCCCTGGCTCATAGCTGTATTTATTTTTACAAGCGCTTCAGAGTTGCTGACTCCCGGTGAAAAAGCCGCCACAGTGCAGATGCCGTTCATAATAATGAGTGTACTCATTGTGATTATCGCCTTGCTCATAATGACAATTAAACTCCCCGAGATTTCCCAAACATCAACAGAAAAGAAAAGTGTGTGGAAATATCCACACATGCTATTGGGTGCTCTGGCAATCTTTTTTTATGTAGGAGCTGAAGTTGGTAACGGGAGTCTTATCATTAACTACTTGAAGGAAACAAATGGGATGGACCCGAATGTTGCATCTAAATATGCTGCCATCTATTGGGGCGGTGCAATGGTTGGCCGGTTCTTTGGCTCATTTATGTTTTCCGGTATCAGCATGTCGAAAAAAATCACTTATGCACTTCCTGTCCTGTTGCTTGCCCTGGTTTCCGGTTCGTTTGTTACTGACTGGAACTGGAGTATAGGTGCAATATTTCTGGGTATAGCAGTTGTTAACTTCTTGATTATGCAGATTGGAACAGGAAAAGCAGCACGCACCCTGGCAGTTTTCGCTCTGGTAGCAGCAGTACTGGACCTTGTAACCAGCTTCGGCACAGGTCAGGTTGCCCTTTGGACAGTTATCTCAATCGGACTTTTCAATTCAATCATGTTCCCCAACATCTTTACACTGGCTGTAAAAGATCTGGATTCCGGCGAGTTAAGCACAGCCTCCGGAATCATAAACACCCTGATCTTTGGAGGTGCCATCATACCTCCGATCATGGGAAGTGTTGCTGATAATTTTGGTTATACCTGGGCCTTCATTGTACCAGCTGTATGTTACCTCTATATCTTCTTCTACGCTGTCAAAGGTAGTCAGATAAGAAGATAGTATTTCGTTGTATTAACACTTGATTTACAATATGTAAAAAAAAGAAAATGCTTCTCAACCGGAAACTGATAATTATTATTTGCCTGTCACTCGGCCTGGCATGGGAGGGTGGTTTACTTGCTCAGACCTACCTTTACTTTCAGGATAGTCCATCTACAGATCTTTATGATTACAGTTGGATGGAACTTACTCCGCCAAGCGAACTTGAACGTAAAGGAAGTGATCTCAGGAGGTTTCCGGTTGAAAGCATCTCACCACCTGTTCAGGGTACAAATTCCTTGAGATTAAAATGGAAGTCACTCGACGGTGGCGATTGGGTTGCCATCGCTGCGGGTACAGATTGGGCAGCAAAAGATGTAAGCCAGACTGACACCCTTCTGTTCTGGCTTTGGTCGGTTGAAGGTTTGAATTCATCCGACCTTCCTCTGATATTTCTTGAAGATGTCGACAATGTTAAATCCATGATGCACAACTTTGCATCCTGGAGTCCTTTAACGCTTCCTGCCGGTGTTTGGCTGAAAATTACAGTGCCAATGTCAGTCTTCCTCGGCGCAGGCGATCCGGTTGATTTCACCCGTATCAAAACCATCGGCTTTGCCCAGAATCTGACCGATGGAATAACCCATACCCTGTTGATTGATGATATGCGGATTTTTGCAGGTGATGGCACTTCACCACCGGCATCACAACCTTCAGGTGTGATTGCAGAAGGGTATGACAGCCACATTGATGTTTCATGGAATGCAAACCCGGAAACCTTTCTGAATGGTTATATGGTTCAACGCTCAACAGATGGAGGGGTAAACTACACAACAGTTACGGTTACAGATAAAAATACCTTACGCTTTATCGACTGGGTTAAACCCCTGGGTGCTGAAGTAAATGCTGTATACAGGATAGTAGCCCTGAATGCATCAAACGAACCATCAGATCCATCTGAGCCGGCTGCCGCAACAACCCATCCTTTCGCTGATGAAGAATTTCTGGATATGGTCCAGAAATATACCTTCAGGTATTTTTATGATTATGCGCATCCAGCTTCAGGAATGATCAGAGAACGGAATAATTCAGGCGATGTCGTTACCATTGGCGGATCCGGTTTTGGGATCATGGCATTACTGGTTGGAATCGAACGAGGTTTTATTACCCGTCAGGAAGGCATTGACCGGATTAAGAAAATTCTGACGTTCCTTGAAAATTCTGACCGGTTTCACGGAGTATGGCCACACTGGATAAACGGGAATACAGGTGAAGTAATCCCTTTTAGTACTAAGGATAATGGTGGTGACCTCGTTGAGACAGGGTTTCTGGTTGAAGGATTGTTGACTGCACGTCAGTATTTCGGTTTATCAACACCTGATGAACTGGACATTGTAAGCAGAATTACATCACTCTGGGAAAGTGTGGAATGGGACTGGTACACAAAAAACAATTCCGGTACACTTTATTGGCATTGGTCACCCGACTACCTGTGGCAGATAAATATGCAGATCCGTGGCTGGAACGAAGCTTCCATCATATACATGCTGGCAATAGCCTCACCTACCCATCCAATACCTGCGTTATACTGGAAGAATGGCTGGGCAGGAGCTTCATATTATCTTAATGGCGGGTCATTCTATGGTTATAAATTAGACGTCGGTTGGGACCGCGGAGGACCACTGTTTTTTGCACATTATTCCTTCCTTGGGTTTGACCCAAGGAGTAAAAAGGATGAGTTCACCAATTATTTTATCCTGAACAGGAATCATACGCTGATCAACAGGGCTTATTGTATCGACAACCCCAAGAACTACGCGGGTTACAATGAGAACTGCTGGGGACTGACAGCCAGTGATGATCCGGATGGATACATGGCCCATGAACCCACCAGTAACAGAGACAACGGTACAATCACCCCTTCAGCAGCATTGTCATCTATGCCATATACACCTGTTGAATCACTTGAAGCACTGAAGCATATATATCGCGAACTTGGCCAAAAAACCTGGGGACCTATGGGGTTTTACGATGCATTCAATCAATCCCGTAACTGGTGGGCGACTTCCTATCTGGCTATCGATCAGGGCCCGATCATTGGAATGATTGAAAACCATCGTTCAGGTTTGCTTTGGAATAAATTTATGGAAAACCCGGAAATCAGTCCGATGCTTGAGGCAATCGGGTTTACCTATGATGCCAATTCCGTTATAAACAAAAATCCGGGGTTAATTTTCGATATTTTTCCAAATCCGGCTGTTAATAGATATGTTAACCTCTCTTTTGATTTAAAATCATCCGGGTTAATTACCATCCGGATTGTCGATTTAACAGGTAGAATAGTATCTGAATTTAAACATGAAATCAGCATGAAGGGAATTAATACAATGACTGTTGATGTGAAAGATCTGGCGGTTGGGGCTTATACAATAAGCATCACTGGACCTTCCGGAGAATCAGGTTCCCAAAAGTTACTTATCGGAAAATAAACCGTATAAATTAATAGCGTTAATGAAAAAGAACAATGCTTAAACAAACTAAATCCCAAACCAATAAATCAAGCATAAAACAAACCAACAACCAAACCAACAACCAAATGAAAAAAGTAAAACATCTACTCATTCTGCTGTTCACCGTAGGCCTGATACCATTGGCGATGGCCCAACAGGTGAAGGTTTCCGGCAAAGTCACCAACGCAGCAACCGGAGAAACCCTTCCGGGAGTGACCGTTGTTGTAAAAGGAACAACATCAGGCGTTTCAACCGATCTGGACGGTAAATACAGCCTTAATGTACTTCCATCCGCAACTTTAATCTTCAGTTTCGTGGGAATGGAAACCAGGGAAGTAAGGATTGAAGACCGAACAGTAATTAATGTAGCACTATCTGCGTCGGCCAGTATGCTGGAAGAGATAGTGGTGGTGGGGTATGGCACAAGCAAAGTCAAAGACCTTACCTCTTCAATTACGACAGTTAAATCGGAAGATATCATGAGAACACCCTCATCCCAACCCATGCAGGCCCTGCAGGGCAAAGTGGCAGGTATGCAGGTAGTTGCAAATGGCGGACCTGGCAATTCATCAACCATCAGGGTTCGAGGTGTTGGATCATTCCCCGGCAGAAGCAGTGAAGACCCTCTGTATGTTGTTGATGGTATGTTTTTTAACAACATTGATTTCCTGAATCCTTCCGATATTGCCACCATTTCAGTGTTGAAGGATGCCTCCGCTGCAGCGATCTATGGCGTTCGGGCCGCCAATGGTGTTATTTTAATTGAGACAAAATCAGGCTCATACAATCAAAAAACTGCAATCACCTATGATGGATATCTGGGTTATCAGTCAGCTCAGAATATAGTGAAGATGGCCAATGCCGAACAGTTCACAAACATGGCCCTTGAATCGGGTTCAGCTGCTGATATTTCCTATATTGATAATGCGATGCAGCGATATGGAAGAAGCCGGGTTAATCCGAATATCCCGGATGTAAATACTGACTGGTACAATGAAATTCTGAGGGTTTCACAGATTCAGAATCACAGCCTCGATTTTTCAGGCGGGAATGAAGTCGCCCGGTATTCAATCGGAACGAATTACTTTTCACAGGATGGAATCCTGGATATGGATAACAGTTATGAAAGATTGAATCTGCGCTCCAAACTTGATGTAAAAGCAACAAAATGGCTTACCATCGGAGCCAATTTGATTTATAGCAATGCATTAAAATTCAGTGAACAGGCCAGTGCCTGGAACCTTGCCTATTTTGCAGTTCCAATCCTGCCCAAGTACGATGAAATGAATACGGTAGCCACGCCTACCAATTATGCCAATGCTCAGGATCTGGGTTACAGAAGCGGTCAGAATCCTTTCCCAACCCTGGATTATAATATTGACAGGATGAAAATCAGGAAAATGATAGCTAATTTCTATCTTGATGTAACTCTGATCCCAAGCACCCTGACATTTAAGACCAACTATTATAATAATTACAACGGTATTGATCAAAGGGTTATCAATTTACCGTATTTTATTGGTAATAGCTTTCAAAACCCTGACCCAACCATTGCCCGTACGATATCGCTGTATTACAACCAGATATGGGATAATGTACTCACCTTTAACAAAAACATCAACAAACATAATCTGACAGTGATGGCAGGTTCCTCCTTCAAGGATGAGGGTTCACAGATTCTAAAAGCTACAGCGAAGAATTTCCCAACAGATCAGGAACAGTCCTGGTATATCAACCAGTCCCTGAATGTACTTCCTGAATCTGTTGGTGATGATGGCAAACGCGAGTATGGTATGTCATATTTCAGCAGGCTGGCTTATATTTTTAATAATAAATATCTGTTTTACGCAACAATGCGTGCTGATGGAAGCAATAAATATCAGGAGAAATGGGGATACTTCCCGACTTTGGCTGCAGGTTGGATTATTTCTGAGGAATCATTCCTGAAAGGCAATAAAAATGTGCCTTATCTGAAACTTCGTGCCAGCTGGGGACAACTTGGAAATGACCATGTACCGGCCAGTGATGGTGCCATCACTTCATCCGTTGCTACCACAACCCTGGGCGGAACTGTCTATTCAGGTGTGGTTGTTAACAATACATTCAATTTCCTTAAATGGGAATTAACCGAAGAAACGAATATCGGAATTACTGCCAGCCTTATGAGAGACAGACTTTCTGCAGATTTCGACTATTTTATCCGAGATACAAAAAATGCAGCTCTTCAGATAAAAATTCCAGGTTCAGGTGATGTAATGTGGAGACCTGTTGGTACAATCAGAAACTCAGGACTTGAACTTGCACTTAACTGGTCAGATAAGATCAATGATCAGTTAAGCTACTCCATCGGAGGTAATATTTCAACCCTGAAAAACGAAGCCAGAGACCTTTACGGACAGGAATACATCGATGGCGGGTCTGCTGAATTCCGTCAGCGGACATACCTGAATGAGCCAATGATGGCTTTCTATGGACGCGAAGTGGCAGGAGTTTACCAGAATCAGGCTGAAATTGATGCCGATCCTGCTGCTGTTGCTTATAATCTTGAGAATCCCAGTACAAAACTGGTACCTGGCGATTTCAGGTATAAAGACCAGAACGGCGATGGCAAGATTAATGACGATGACCGTGTTATTCTTGGTTCCTACTTCCCAAATTTCATTTATGGCTTTAACTTAAGTGCGAATTATAGGAATTTTGATTTCTCTGCCAGCTTCTACGGACAATCCGGAAACAAAGTCCTGAACCGTAAAAGAGGTGAAATCATCTGGACGGCTGATGGGAATATGGATGCCGACCTGGCAACCAACCGCTGGCATGGAGAAGGAACTTCCAACATATACCCTTCATCAGAAGGACTAAGGAAAGGCTGGAATCAGAAAATGAGCGATTATTTTGTTGAAGACGGCTCGTTCTTCAGGATTCAGAACATCCAGTTGGGCTATACCATAAAAAACAGCAAATGGCTGGGTGGAAAATTCCCTGTAACCAGGGTTGCATTTACAGCAGATCGTCCATTGTCGCTGTTCAGCTATAATGGCTTTACACCTGAAGTTGCCAATGGAATTGATTCTCAAACATATCCGGTTCCTGCAACCTATACTGTAAGTCTTAATGTCAGGTTCTAATCCCAAAAAACAGAAGAAAATGAAACGAAACACAAAATATATACTGATAGCCCTCTGGGTGGTCGGACTCTTAGGTATCAGTGGTTGTTCCAAATACCTGGACGAAGGCCCGGAAGACAAAAGTTTCACAGAAGAAACCGATTATACCCAAAGCAGTAATATGATACTGCCGATCCTGGGAACCTATTCCGAATTCAATAATACCGAATGGGAAGACTTTCCGTTAATTTCTGTTCGTGGGGATGATGTGAATGCAGGTGGACTGGGCGACCAGCAGGATTATGCCGCCACTGACGATTATAGTTATAATAAGGATTACTGGATGTATAACTCGTTGTGGCAGAATTATTATACAAATATGTTCTCTGCCAATTCAGCGATGGAGCAAATTGCACTCTATAAAGAAAATGGAGCGAGTGCAGAACTTGCTGACCAGTATATTGCCGAAGCCAAGGTTTTGCAGTCCTGGTGGCTGTTTCAGCTAAGCCGGGTGTGGGGATCATTGCTGATTCCGGCAGGTTCGAGCCCTACAACCCTTTTTGTGACACCACTATCAACCAAGGATGAAGTAATGCAGTATATATCCGACAGGATGGATGAAGCCATTCCTCACCTTGTGTCTGTCAGGCCGAACGAGCGTACTGACATCCCCGGAGGTGTTACCAAATATACTGCCCTTGCGATGAAAGCGTTGGCCAATATGGAGCTTAAAAAATACCAGGAGGTTGCTGATGCCACCGGTGAGATTATCAATTCGGGCAAATTCCAGCTTGAATCGGATTATTATGAACTTTTCAAGATTCAGGGCAAACTAAACAACGAGAATCTCTGGGAAATGCAGTATTCTGATCTGGGACAAGGATCCGGTGACAACTTCTCATACCTCTTTGCATTTTTCGGACCACAGGGCTGGACACCAGCCGTTACCGGCTCTGGTGATGGCTGGGGTTTTTATGAGCCCAGTATGAAATACATTAAATTCATGCTCGACAGGGATGAAACGATTCGTCTGGAGACTACGGTAATTTTTACAAATCGTGGAATCAATGCACTTAAATCTGATCCAAACTATGCTACCCTGCCTTCATGGATATCGAACACTACCCGCTCAGGAGATGTGTTCAATGATTACGCCAGGGCAATATTTGCCAGCGGAAAGCATTACCTGCCATCGAACCAGCTTACTACAGGCCGCACTGATTACGGAACAAACAAGAATTTTACCTGCATCAGGTATGCCGAGATCCTGCTTATGTACGCTGAGGCTCTGACACAGGGAGCTTCCGGATCAGCTGGTTCAGCAGATGGTGCCGTTAATCTTGTGAGGGAAAGAGCCGGACTGTCAGCATTATCAGGAGTTACCCTCGATCAGGTTATGGATGAAAAATTCGCAGAGCTCGGCATGGAATGGGGAACCAGGTTTTACGATATGGTAAGGCTTGGCAGAACCAATGAACTGAGTTATGATGGAAGATCATTCTCCCCGGATAAGACCTTCCTGCCTTATCCGCAGAATCAGGTTGACCAGTTACCCATTCTCAAACAATAACTGTTACTACAATCATTAACAAATCAAGAAAATGAAAAAACTCAGATATATTTTCGTTTATTCGCTGATGATGGCTCTGACCATCTCATGCGAAAAAGGGCTCGATCCGATCAATTCGGTTAATCCGGGTCCTGATTCAGAAATTCCTGAAATTACAGTCACCAATCCGACCGAAGGGTCAATCATGCGCGTTCCTGAAGGGCAGACAACAGTTACATTTGTTATTGTAGCCAGTGATGATATCGAACTGGCTTCTGTTGTTGTTCAGCTTGATGGTACCCAGATTGCCAGCTACAACTCTTTTAAAGATTACAGAAGAGCCGCATTAAATGTTACCTATGACGGTCTGTCAGATGGTGATCACACACTTACTGTTGCTGCAACAGATAAAACCGACAAGAGTGCATCAACCAGCGTGAATTTCAAGAAGTATACAGCTGTGACCTATGTTCCGATTGAAGGAGAAATATTGTATATGGCATTTGAAGGTGCCTTCACCGATGCCATCTCCGGAATTGAACCCAATGTAACCGGCACACCGACTTTTGGAGATGGGAAACTTGGTCAGGCTTATCAGGGAGCAGCGGACTCTTACCTTACCTTCCCGGCAGCAACATTAACTACCACTCACGAATTCAGTGCAGCATTCTGGATGAAAATCAATGCAACACCAGATCGGGCGGGCATACTCACTATGTCACCTGAGGATCTGGAAAATGCTGGCTACCCGACAGTTCAGAACCTGCGTACAAGCGGTTTCCGCTTTTTCCGTGAAGGTTCCGCCACAGCGCAGACTATAAAAGACAATGTAGGTTACGCAACCGGTGAATGCTGGAACGATGGAGGTCAGGTTGATCCTTCGACCGGTGAATGGGTCCACTTAGCTTTCACAATTTCCGATACCAAAAGTTCTATTTATATCAACGGTGAATTAGCACGTGAGTCAGATCTTACAGCACCTGTCGACTGGACGGGATGCGATATTCTTACCATTATGTCAGGTGTACCCCGCTTCACAGAATGGAATCACTTTTCGGATCTGAGCCTGCTCGA
Source organism: Bacteroidales bacterium (assembly GCA_016705005.1). Classification (GTDB taxonomy): domain Bacteria; phylum Bacteroidota; class Bacteroidia; order Bacteroidales; family Lentimicrobiaceae; genus Lentimicrobium. The sequence goes on from JADIZB010000001.1 coordinate 322,198, forward strand.
CGAATTACACATGTTCAAAAGGGCAATTACCCCGGAAGAAATCCAGACTTTTGCAACAGCGAGGTAATTCAATCATGAGATAAAAAAAGAGGGAATGATCTTCCCTCTTTTTTATTCTTAAAGTCGGTAAAAAGGAAGTCAGAATTCTGCCATAAACCGGTACCCGTCATTAATATAAAACCACTGAGCCACATCTCCGCTGCGATATTTTGATTTGGCATCGGAGGTTCGTCTCAATACAGATCTTGTTGTCATCATCCTTCGGATAGCGCGTTCATCGCGGTTGAATCCCACACTAAAAGCCGTTGCATAAAATCTAAGTTTATCATCTTCCGATTTCCATTTTATATGTGCAAACCTTTTATCCATGAGCCGAATAAACATAACAAGATAACGAAGCTGCCATTCCTGCGAATCAAGTCTTCGGGCCCGTTCACCCCTTGCTTTCGATGTATTTTTTAAATCAAATTTCTGCGAAGTCATCTTTTGCCTTGTTACATTTCTTTCGATCAGTTCAGCAAATGAAGGTTTCATCTGGAATCTGCCAACTTCATAGTGCGAATACTTTCTGCCCGATTGTACATAAAGCATCCGGGTGGCACCTGTTTCCATCACATCCTTAATTGCTGAATACTTCACGAGGCCCGGAAAAATAATTCCGTAGGCAAATGCTGGCTGGATTCTTTCCTTCTTCAGGGTATCTGACATCCAGGTGTTCCTTCGTAAATAGTCAACTGCATCAAAATATCTATTACCCAGTTCGACTGAAAGATCTGTGCCCGGGACAGTGGTTTGAGCCAATATCCTGTTACCCGAGAAAGTCAGAAAAAGAAGAAACATAATAGTAATCCGGCTCCAGGAAATTTGCCCGAAAAATGATTCTCTACCGGATTTGGTCATAAATTAGAAGGTTCTGCCAGAATTAGATACTTCAGTTCTTGTTAAAATACAATGAGTTAGAATCATCATAACTGAAGACTCAGATTAATGGCCGAAAGATAGTGTTTTCTCAAATATTCAGCCTGCCCCTTACGCTCAATTTACGAAAGACTTAATGAATTTTGAGTTGTTCTTATTTAATTTCAGTTTTTTTTGTTAAAAATGTTAAATGTTGTTACTAATTCACACAAAAAGCAGGGGTGAACTAGCCATCCATAAAAAAATAAACTATATTTGTGCTTAGCAAACTATTACTAACCAAAACCTTTAAACTATGAGAAAATTTACTCTTTTATTTGTGATGATGCTCACTTTTCTTTGTCTTCAATGGCGCAGACTATTGAAAATTTTGAAAGCCATAAAATGAACCTATTGCTGGTGGAGTTGCAGATCTTGGTTCCTTGACAGTAGTTCCGAATCCTGATCCTACCAGGGATCAATACCAGCGGAAATGTTGTTAAAATTTTACGCGGCAAAGATGGTGTCCCCTGGGGCTGGTTTTATTCAGACCTTCAAACTGCTGTAGATCTGACAGCAAACAAATATGTTCATTTAAAAGTCTGGAAACCTCGCATCAGCCCTGTTAAATTTAAATTTGAAGGTGCTTTGAATTCAGGAGATGTTGAATCAATGGCATCCTCAGACTGTCGTAAACCAATGGGAAGAAATAGTATTCAATTTTAATACACTTAGTGGAGATTATCATCAAGATTGTTTTCATGCCTGACTTTATCGACTCCGGTTGGTTTAACAGAAGACATCACCTTATATTTCGATGATATATATCAACAACGATCCCGACTATAGGCAGCGCTCCTGTTCAGATAATTGAGAATTATGACTACATTCCATTGAACTATCTTTTGGGCGGTGCTGAGGATCTTAGCTCCATGACAATTCTTCCTAACCCTGACAAATCAGGAATTAACATTAGTGATTATGTTATTAAATTCAACCGCGATAAAGACGGTGTTCCCTGGGGTGGTTTCTGGTCCGCACTTCCGGCTGTTATTGATGTAACTACCAACAAATTTGTTCACGTTAAAGTATGGAAGCCCCGTGTTAGCATGTTGAAATTTAAAATTGAAGAACGGCCCGACCAATCATTGAAATTTTAAGTAAGAATGACCAAACCAAGGTGAATGCATGGGAAGATATCGTTTTTGACTTTTCAGAATAAACTGGCACCTACCCCATTATAGCTTTCTTCCTGACTTCAACGATCCTGTTGGTTTAACTGAAGATATAACGATTTATTTTGATGATATCATTTTGAACAACGACCCTAATCCAGTTTCAGATTCACCTAAATTGACATTAAATGTTGACATGGTCCGATTTGACATCCTGAAGGAACACCTGTTTATCTTTCAGGCGCAATTGGAGGAATCTATGGGAACTGGGCAGAGCCTGGAACCAACGCCTAACAATGAAATGTTTGACACAGATGGTGACAAGATTTATTCGATTATCCAGGAATTGCCTGATGGTTTAATCGCTTTTAAATTTTTCCTGGAAGCAGGTTGGGGAGCTGGAGATCCTGCTCAGGGGTGGCTGATCAGGAAACGGATTTTGAATTTTGGAAACTAGCAGTTTAACTTATAAATGGGGTGTTCAGGGCATATTATCTGTACCAGAAAACCCACTTTTAGGAAAAGTTAAAATGTTCCCGAACCCTGTCAGCAATGAACTGGTGATCAAAACCACCGCTGATGTCAGCAGGGTAACCATCACTTCAATGCTGGGTCAGGTTGTTGGCAGCTATGAATTCAACAGCACCGGCAACCAGACAATAAATACTTCTTCTTTCAACAGCGGCATGTACTTCGTTACCTTCACAGGTAAAGACGGCAGCAAGCTGACCCAGAAACTGATGAAGAACTAATTAACCTCTTCTGATCAATAAAAAAGCCTCCTTTCAGGAGGCTTTTTTATTGATATTCCCAATGGATTTACCGGATTCTGGCTTATCTTCAGTGCACTTCACCCTCTTCAAATTTATTTATCTTTGCAAAAAAAACCAACCATGAACAGAGGTCCTGTTTCACAATTTATTCAACATCATTACAGGCATTTTAATGCTGCTACCCTGATCGATGCATCCAAAGGATATGAAACCCATCTGGCTGAAGGCGGCAAAATGATGATTACCCTGGCTGGTGCAATGAGCACGGCTGAACTTGGGATTTCACTGGCAGAAATGATCAGGCAGGATAAAGTCCAGATCATCAGTTGCACAGGGGCAAACCTCGAAGAAGACATTATGAACCTGGTAGCCCACAGCCACTATAAGAGGGTTCCCCATTACCGCGACCTTACGCCACAACAGGAATACGAATTGCTTGAAAAGGGTCTCAACCGAGTAACCGATACCTGTATCCCTGAAGAAGAAGCCTTTCGCAGAATTCAGCATCACATAGAAAAGATATGGAAAGATGCTCAGGCTTCAGGTCAGCGGTTTTTCCCTCATGAATACATGTACAAACTGCTGCTCAGCAAGGCGATGGAAAAGGATTATGAAATTGATCCGAAGCATTCGTGGATGCTGGCTGCCGCTGAGAAAAACCTGCCCATCATTGTTCCCGGATGGGAAGACAGTACCATGGGCAATATTTTCGCTTCTTACTGCATTAAGGGCGAGTTAAACCCTTCAACCATGAAAACCGGTATCGAATATATGGTATGGCTGTCAGAATGGTATCGCAATAATTCTTCAGGGAAGGGTGTGGGATTCTTCCAGATCGGAGGGGGAATAGCTGGTGATTTCCCGATCTGCGTGGTACCGATGATGTATCAGGATCTTGAATGGCACGATGTTCCTTTCTGGTCTTACTTCTGCCAGATCAGTGATTCAACAACTTCGTATGGATCATACTCTGGAGCCGTCCCCAACGAAAAAATCACCTGGGGTAAACTCGACATCGATACGCCAAAATTTATAATTGAGAGCGATGCGACCATTGTTGCACCCCTGATTTTTGCCTGGCTTCTGGGTTGGTAGAATAAGAAAAATCCAAGCGAAGGATTCTTTAAAATTTCTATTTAACAGAACCTGCAAACTTAAAATTAAGTATTTGATATAGCAGTCTGGCGGCCAGCAGATTGGGAGCCTTATTATATTTAATCGGGCATAGACCGGTTACATCAAAACCAACTATAGTTGATTTATCGTTAACTGCCTGTAATATTTCAAGTACCTGGTACCATCCGAGTCCACCGGGCTCAGGGTTTGCAGTAGCTGCCATTACAGAGGGGTCGAGTACATCCAGATCCATCGAAATGTACACATGCTTTTCAAGCTTGTTTAGAAAATCATACATCCAGGTTTTGTTTGTTCCATCAAGAATATTATGGGCATAAAAAACACGTTCCGGCTTGATGCTATCACGTTCTTCCGCACTCATACTTCTGATGCCGACCTGAAGAACCGGCGCCAGTTCTGAAGCCCTTGCCATGACGCAACTATGGTGATAAGCCGAGCCATGAAAAATCTGCCGTTGGTTTGCGTGAGCCCCCAATTGTAAAATACAAAAATCCTTTTCCTTGTAATAATCGGCACAAGCCTTCATTGAACCAATACCGGTGGAATGTTCACCACCTATGATCACAGGGAATTTCCTCTTCTTCAATAACTGCATGGTCCTGGTTTCGACCTCTTTCACCATCTTCTCATGAGATTTCCCTTCTTTAATAGCTTCTCCGGTGTGAATCCCAATCCTGTATACCTCAAAATCGGATTGAATATCATAAAGATGCATCGAGGCTGATGCCTCAATCAATGCTTCCGGCCCTTTATCCGTTCCTTTTATCCAGTTTGTCCCGGCCTCAAAAGGTACCGGAAGGATGACCACTTTGGCGCTCTCATAGCCGGAGTATTGCTCGGCTATTCCTCCGAATTGCTTGACTCTCATATGTCAGAAATTAATACAGTTGATAATTCCGGAAGAAATGAGAACCCCTCCTCCTTGATTTCCGGAATAAAATGAAAGCTAAAATTACTGAAATCTCAGACAGAAATCAATAGCCCAATATCCTCAGCATTGACTTATGCGATTGCTCTTTTGCGAAGAGCTTGGTTGTATATTCCCCTTCTTCATCTACATCAATGATGATGTGCTTCGGGGCAGGTATCAGGCAGTGCTGGATACCTCCGTAACCACCAATAGATTCCTGATATGCTCCTGTATGGAAAAGTCCGATATAAAGTGGTTCATCGTTATCCATTTTAGGAAGGAATATCGCATTCGAATGGGCTTCAGCATTATAATAATCTTCACTGTCGCAGGTAAGTCCGCCGAGAAAAACACGTTCATACTCAGAATCCCATTTATTGATCCCCAACAAAATAAACCTCTGGTTTAAAGCCCAGGTGTCGGGAAGTGTTGTCATAAATGAGGAATCGATCATATCCCACAACTCCCGGTCATTCTGTTGCTTCTGATCGATAATCGAATAAAGTGTAGCCCCGCTTTCACCCACTGTGTAAGATCCGAATTCTGTAAATATATCTGGCTCCTGGGTATTGTTCCGGTCACAGATCATTTTGATCTGAGCGATAATTTCTTCAGCCATATACTCATAGTCATAATCAAACGACAAGGAATTCTTGATGGGAAAACCACCGCCGATGTTAAGCGAATCCAGTTCAGGGCATATCTGCTTCAACTGACAATAAAGATTTACACATTTCGAAAGCTCATTCCAGTAATAGGCCGAGTCCTTTATCCCTGTATTGATAAAGAAGTGAAGCATTTTAAGCTGAAACTTTGGATTGTTCTTTATCTTTTCCTCATAGTAAGGTATAATATCGTTGTAGCGAATGCCAAGCCTTGAGGTGTAAAATTCAAATTTTGGTTCTTCCTCAGCTGCAATCCGAATTCCAATCTTACATTTTCTTGTTATGTTCTTATCGAGCTGATCCAACTCAAACTTATTATCCAGAATCGGAATAGTATTCTCGAAACCTTCATTTATCAGGTTACTGATATTCTCAATATACTGGGGCCGTTTGAACCCATTACAGATTATATAATTGTCCTGATTGATCAGACCTTGCTCACGAAGAGTTTCCAAAAGGAAGATATCGAAAGCCGATGAAGTTTCCAGGTTCACATCGTTTTTTAAAACTTCTTCAAGTACAAATGAAAAATGTGAACTCTTGGTGCAATAGGCGTAATGATATTCTCCCTGATAATCGGCCCGTGCGATGGCGACATTAAACATCTTCTTGGCCTTCTGAATCTGATGACTTATTTTCGGAAGATAAGAAATTTTCAGTGGTGTCCCATACTGCTTAATAATATCCATTAATGGAATATTATGAAAATAAAGTTCGTTGTCCTCAACCCGGAATTCATCCTGAGGAAAATCGAATGTTTGTTCAATCAGGTCAATATATTTGTTTTTCATCTCTTGTACTAAATACAAATTGGTTCGGGAATGCAAATATAACATCTATTCGGTCCTGCCGGATTAAATCATTAAAATTTTCCCGAATGACTCAGGTCTCCGGATGATTTCATATCCGGGAATCCTGAATTATCCATCAGGAATATTCACAATAATATATATTTATTTGATTTTTAATTATTTAGATTTTGTGAATCTAATTTACAATAATAGTCCGATGCGATATTCAATAATCCGGATGACTTAAATAGAATATTTTCATGCAATCCAATCATCCTGAATCTTTCATGATTACTCAAGAAGATGGACTTCATATTTATTTTGTCACACATATGCAAGTTGCTGGTTTTCAAAAACATTTGAAAATCAAATATCCCTGAACCAGAGAAATACTTACAGAAGGGTTCAAAATAGCAGGTAAGAAACTCCAGTAACCCGGACAGTTAATGAGCAAAACAAACAAATCCAGCGAAACCGGAATAGCCATTTCGTTTGAACTTATTCCAATTCAGGTACAACTACAATTCAGATTTACACATCGCTCCAAGAAAAAGGTGAGATAAACAAGCATTGCCTGAAGCTGAAATCTGATAACTAATTACTGGATTTCATAATACTAAAGATGCTAGAAAACCGGAAGAATTCCGGAGAATCATAGATACAATCAAATTGGTACACACTCCCACCTATTCATACTTGAGTGCTTTTACCGGGTTTGCTCCTGCTGCGCGGTATGCTTTGAAAATTATTGTAAAGAAGGCTATTAAAGTCAGGATGACCACAGCTGAAATCATGTGAAATGCATTAATATCAATACGGTAAGCAAACTGACGCAGTTGCTGCTCCAGAAAATAATAAGTTAACGGTAAGGCAATTGCACCGGCAATTAAAACCAGCAGCATGTAATCGTGAATAAGCTGTGATGTGATTTTCCAGACTGGGCCTCCCAGCACCCTGCGGATCCCGATAATCCGGGTTTTCTGCTCAATCAGCAGGGAGGTTAGTCCAAACAACCCAAGTACAGATAACAGGACCGAAATGGTTGTAAAATAAACAAATAAGGAGAACAATTTCTGATCATTTTTGTAACTTTCAGCAGCAAAGTCATCTGCCACAACAGGCTGGAAAGGTGTATCCGGAAAATGGTCAATCCACTTATCCTCAATGTATTTCCTTACCGATTGCTTGTCGCTTTCAGCATAATATCCTATCAGAAGCCCCCTGAACATTTCCGGATTCCATACATAAATAGCGGGTTCAATCAGGCTTCGCATGGAGAAGTAATGATAATCGTTGATGACCCCGATAACCTCAGGCTTAACTGTAGTGTCAGCCCCCATAACGGTTTTGAATTTCATGCCCAAAGGGTTATCCCAGCCAAGTTTACGTGCAGCAGCCTGGTTGATGATTACACTACCCCCTTTATCTGAAGCAATTTTCCGGTCAAAGTTGCGTCCCGCAACAAATTTAACGCCCATAGCTTCAAAGAAATTATAATCAACATATCCAAACCTCATAGTAAGTTTCGTCCGGGCGGAATCATCAACAAAAACAGGCCCCTGACTACCACTAACCCCATTCAGAAAGGAACATCCCGAAACCGTCCTTATTCTTGAGTCCTTTAACAGCTCATTTCTGAGAGGTTCCGACTTGCCGGCATCATCGTCATCTCCGAAGAAGACAAATATTGCATCCCTGTATATGATCCCAAGGTCCTTGTTTTTCATATAATCAACCTGATCATTAATCACAAGTACAGAAAACATAAGTCCAACCGAAATCATAAACTGGAAGACAACAAGACCTTTACTAAGGTAACCTGCCGAACTGCCTTTAATACTGCTACCACCTTTAAGCACCTTTACCGGCTGGAATCTCGAAAGATAAAAGGCAGGATATGACCCCGCAGCAAGACTGATAATGATTAAAATTAAGAAGAGTCCGGCATTGAATATCCAATTGCCCCTGAAATCAATGTGAAAATCTGTGGCCAACAGTTTGTTCATTTCCGGAAGTGCAAGTTCGACCAATCCAACCGCGATAAAAATCGCCAGTAATGTAAGCAACAACGATTCACTGATAAATTGATAAACCAGACTCAGACGATCGGCACCCAGCACTTTTCGTATCCCAACTTCCCTTGCCCGTTTGACAGATCTGGCAATGGAAATATTTATAAAATTTACACAGGCAACCAACAGGATCAGCACAGCAATTACTATGAAAACAATCACAAGATTAATATCGCCGGCCGCAGAAACATTCTGAAATTTAATGTGTTGAGATTCGAGGTAGACTTCATCAAGGGGTTGCAGGTACATTTCAAGGAACTCCCACCCTTCTTCTTTACTAAAGACATTCTTTCTGAGAAATTCAGGGAATTTCTCTTCAATTATTTGCCTGGATTCAGATTGATCGAGTTCAATGTAGGTTATCAGTGAATTTGAACCCCATCCTTTCATCCATTCAAAATCAGCCTGATTCTCAACAGAAGAGATTGAGACAAGAATATCAAAAAACAAATGGGTCTGCATCGGCTGATCCTTCATTATACCGGTAATCACAAAGCTCCGTTTGCCCAGCATCATAGATTTACCAAGCACATTAGGGGTGCTGCCAAAATACTTTTCTACTGTTTTTTCCGAAAGAACAACAGACATAGGTGTTGAGAGGGCAGTTGCAGGATTGCCCTGCAAAAACTCAATATTGAACATCCCTATCACCGATGGATCAGTATAATAGAGGCCACGTTCCCTGAAGTTCTTGTTACCAAGACTAACTACCTGTATATCAAATCCAGGCATAAATCTTACAGCATTAACCACCTGGGGAAAATCGGCTTTTAATGCACCGGCCAGGGGGCCCATCGTAATTGCTACATGCTGTTCTCCTACACCTGGTTCATTTTGTATTTCAACAACCCTGAAAAGATTATCACGTTTCCTAAGGTGTTTATCAAAACCGGTTTCATGCTGAACATAAAGTACAATCAACAGGAAGGCAGCGATTCCGACTGAAAGGCCAATGAGGTTGATCAGGGCGTAATATTTCTGTCGCAGTAGGCTACGCACCGCGGTGGTCAGGAAGTTTGAGATCATTCAAAAAAATTTGTAATTGATGTGATCCAAATAGGAAACAGAGAAGCAATCAGATCACCGGGATTTCAGACCGGCCCGATTTTATATTTTCATTGATGATCTGCCCATCGAAGAGACGGATGATGCGTTGGGCATATTCAGCATCACGCTGTGAATGGGTTACCATAATGATTGTAGTTCCACCCTGATTCAGAGAAGCCAGCAAATTCATGACTTCTTCACCATGCGCCGAATCCAGGTTTCCGGTTGGCTCGTCGGCAAGGATAAGATGCGGATTTGCCACCACAGCCCTGGCTACTGCTACCCTTTGCTGCTGGCCACCTGATAACTGCAACGGAAAATGTTTCCGCCGGTGAGTTATCTGCATCTGTTCCAGGGCTGACTCAACCTTTTTTTTGCGCTCAGCAGAACTCATGCCCAGATATATTAAAGGCAGCTCGACATTTTCGTAAACGTTTAGTTCGTCGATCAGATTGAAGTTCTGAAAAACAAAACCAATATTCTGCTTCCGGGAATTAGCCCGTTGCTTTTCAGAAAACCTTGAAACTTCATTGCCCAGGAAGTAGTACTCCCCTTCGGAAGGATTATCGAGTAATCCAAGAATGTTCAGCAATGTAGATTTTCCGCAGCCCGACGGACCCATAATGGCAACAAATTCACCTTTCTTTATTTCAAATGAAACCTTGTTCAGGGCGGTGGTTTCTACTTCATCAGTCCTGAAAATTTTGGTTAAGTTGACTGTTCTGATCATAATTGTTGACTATTAAGCGTTAAAAGTTCTGATTAGTTTCTGAAAATTAGTTTTTCTTTATCCCCAAAGGAATCATAGGAGGAAATAATCACCTTTTCGCCAGGCTGCAATCCTTCTATCAATTCATAATGACTAATATTCTGACGGCCGATTTTTATGCTTCGTTTAACGGCATATGTACCGGATGGATCCAGGACGTAAATCCAGTTTCCGCCGGTCTCCTGAAAGAAACCTCCTCTGCGTATGATCAGGGCATCATTTGCTCCGGAAAACTGAACCCTGAGCTGCACCGTCTGACCTCTCCTGAAATCTGCGGGTTGAGCACCATTGAAAAGCAGATCCACCTGAAAAGATCCGTTGGCAACATCAGTATAAATTTTACTGATCCGGAGGTTATATACCTTTCCACCAAGATCAAATTCTGCTGATTGCCCGATAAAAACTCTTGAAATATATCGCTCATCAATACCTGCTCTAAGCTTGAATCCATCCATCAGATCAATTTGTCCGAGGTGTTCTCCTGAAGATTTCGTTTCTCCAATTTCGACGATGAATGATGACAGTTTCCCCTCTGCCGGAGACTTAATCGTCATATTGTCCATATTCTGCCTGAGTAATGACAGGTTGTTATGCATACGGTCCATTGATGAATTGATCTGGCTACCCTGAGCTACGCCGGAAATAGAATCAAGCTTCCTCAACCGGAGCGTTATTTCAAGTTGTTTTAATGAATAGTCGAAATCGCGTTTGGCATCTTCAAATTCCTTCAGGGAAATTAGTTTATCATTGAAAAATTGTTTTTTTCTTTGAAAATCAGTCTTTATTCTATCAATTTCATATTGCAACTGAAGTATCTCTTTCTGACGGGTATATTTTAACTGTTCAAGATTAATCCGGGTATTTGCCAGATTGTTGATAGCATCATACATCCTGGTTTCCTGATCCATATAGCTCAACTCCATATTGGCATTTGCCAGTTTCAGAATCGGATCCCCTTTTTTAAGAATCGCCCCGTCTTCAACAAACACCTTTTCAACGATTCCACCCTGCACTGCATCAATAAATATTGTGTTCCTGGGAAAAACAACGCCGTCGACGGGAATGAATTCCTGAAATTTCCCCTTCTCAACACTGGCAATGGTTAGCTGATTCTTATCAACATACAGACTGCTCCTGTTGTCCCTGAAAAATATCATCCAAACAACTAAAACCAGAAAAAGGATGATACCGCCAATAGCCAGTAATTTCACTGGGGTCCATTTCTTCTTTTCAATTATCCTGTCCATGAAACGAATTTATTACAGTCCAACCTTAGCCAATATTGTGCCACGAAAGATATAAACCTGTTTGACAATAACTTAGAATTTTTTACGATTTATTAACAATTAGACCATGTTCAATGCCGTTCTAATACTTGTTCATTTCCGAACATTGTTAGTATATTAGCTGATCAAATATAGTAAAAGGACGGATCGTTCAAAATCAATAATATTTATCATGAATAAAATAGAAGCAAAAATTCTAATAGTTGATGACGATCAGGATGTTCTGCTTGCAGCAAAACTATTCCTAAAGCAGCATTTTACTGTTGTGCATACTGAAAAGAACCCTGAGAATTTGCCGGCACTACTAAAGAATGACAGTTATGATCTTATCCTCCTGGATATGAATTTCTCCCGTGATGCAACAAGCGGGAAGGAAGGATTTCACTGGTTAAATAAAATCATTGAAATGGATCCCCTTGCCGTGGTTATCTTCATTACAGGTTACGGAGATATTGAGCTTGCGGTTCAGGGAATCAAAGAAGGAGCAACAAATTTCATCCTTAAGCCGTGGGACAATAAAAAACTTTTGGGCACTATTACAGCGAATCTGAAAGTGCGTCATTCAAAGGAGGAAATTGAGGACTTGCGCAGTAAACAGAAAGTATTGATTGCCAACCAGGACCAGGCTTATGGAAGTCTGATCGGGCAATCTGTGCCAATGCAAAAGGTAATGGCAACTGTTGAGAAAGTTGCCAAAACAGAAGCCAATGTCCTCATCCTCGGCGAGAATGGAACTGGCAAAGAATTGATTGCCAGGGCGATACACCGTGCTTCTGCCCGGAAGGATGAAGTTTTTATCAGTGTAGATCTGGGCGCAATCAGTGAAACCTTATTTGAAAGCGAGCTTTTTGGTTTTAAAAAAGGAGCTTTTACCGACGCCAAAGAAGATCGTGCCGGAAGATTTGAAGCAGCCAACAAGGGTACAATATTTCTGGATGAAATAGGGAATCTTTCGTTTAATCTCCAATCGAAATTACTCAGTGTTGTTCAGAACCGGAAAGTAGTGAGGCTTGGAACCAATCGTGAAATTCCGATTGACGTCAGGCTTATCTGCGCCACCAATATGCCTCTATATCAAATGGTTAACGAAAGTAAGTTCAGACAGGATCTTCTATACAGAATCAATACTGTTGAGATTCATCTCCCTCCTTTACGTGAACGATTTGAAGATATTCCACTTTTAGCAGAACATTTTCTGACCATCTATTGTAAAAAATATAAAATGCCACTAAAGCGGATCAACCCGGCAACATTCCGCAGACTTGAGAAACATACCTGGCCGGGCAACATCAGAGAACTTCAGCATTCAGTTGAAAGGGCTGTGATCCTGAGTGAAAGCAATGTACTGATGCCTCAGGACTTTTTTCTTTCGCAAATTGATGAAAATGACCAGTCGGATACTATTGAAGACATAACCAATCTTGAAGAGAGGGAAAAGCTACTGATCAGGAAGGTCATCGACAAACATGGCGGAAATATCAGCAAAGCTGCAAAGGAGTTGGGACTCACAAGGGCATCACTCTACAGAAGAATCGAAAAACATGGGCTTTAGAAAATTCCGGTTATGGGTCTTTGTCAGGATCCTGCTGATTACAGCCAATCTGCTTTTGCTCATCATACTGGTAAACAGGCAACAACATGAGATTACTTCGCTGATTACAGGAATATTTGCAGTTGTCCAGATTGGCGGACTCATTCATTATGTTGAACGTACAAACAGAAAACTCACCCAGTTTCTCGAGAGTATACGCCATTCTGATTTCAGCACCTCATTTAGTGATAAGGGATTAGGGCATAGTTTTGAAGGCCTGAACAGGGCATTTAATGAGGTGATCAGGGAATTCAGAAAGAACAGGGCAGAAAAAGAGGAACACTACAATTACCTTTTAACGGTAGTTCAGCACGTCAGTATTGGCATCATCGCTTTCAGGAAGGATGGCAAAGTCGACATTATCAACAATGCTGTAAAACGGTTACTGAAAATCAATAACCTGATGCAGATCCAGGATTTATCGGCAGTGAAACATGAGCTTCCGGGTCTGCTGCTTGGCATGAGTGCCGGTGATCGTCAGCTGATAAAACTGGTTGTCGAAGATGAGCTTCAGCAACTTTCAGTCTATGCTACAGAGTTCCGGATGAGAGGCGAAGAATTCCTGCTTGTTTCTATTCAGAACATCAGTTCTGAACTTGAAGAAAAAGAGATCGAATCATGGCAGAAACTAATCAGGGTACTTACTCATGAAATAATGAACTCAATCACTCCGATTTCATCTCTTGCTTCAACAGTGCAGGATTTATTACTGGAAGATGCTGAAGCGAACTTTCAATTACGTGAACTTGATGAAGATGATATTGAGAGCATTCAACAAGCACTTTCGACGATTCAGAGCAGGAGCCAGGGGTTGCTAACGTTTGTCGAAACATATCGCAACCTTACCAGAATTCCCAGACCGAATTTCAGGTATTTCCCTGTAAGAGAACTCTTCGACAGGGCGCATGTCTTGCTGAAACCCAAGATGGATAAATATAGCATTACATGTAATGTCAGGGTTTTTCCGGAAGAACTTATGCTGACAGCTGATCCCGATCTAATTGATCAGGTGGTAATCAACCTGCTGCTTAATGCTATTGATGCTGTGAAGGAAGAAAAAATGCCCCATATTTCTGTAACGGCTTCATTTAATGCCAATGGCCGACCATGCATCGATTTTGCTGACAATGGTTCTGGAATTAAACCAGATATCCTTGACAAGGTTTTTATGCCGTTTTTTACCTCCAAGAAGGATGGGTCAGGGATTGGGTTAAGCTTATCGAGGCAGATTATGCACCTTCACAAAGGCACAATCACTGTAAAATCAAAGCCCGGAGAAGGAGCAGTTTTTTCTCTTGTATTCTGACAGCATGATTTTGTAAACCACATTGTTGATTTCTTGTTAATATACTAAACATAAAATGAACATTAAAACCGCATCAAACGATTATCCCATTTCAAATGCACTTCGCGACCGATGGTCTCCAAGAGCTTTCGACGGACAGCCGGTCAGTAAACAAACGCTGCAGCGGCTTTTTGAAGCTGCCCGCTGGGCTCCATCTGCGTCAAACCTGCAGCCCTGGCGGTTCATTATTGGAGAAAAAGGTACAGACACATATGACAAAATTTTCAGCACCCTTGTTGAATTCAACAAGTTATGGGCTGTCACATCCCCTCTGTTAATGCTGGCATTGACAAAAAAAACCAACAATAAAGAGGAAATCAACAATTCAGCTGAATATGATCTTGGCCAGGCTGTAGCTAACCTGACATTTCAGGCAACTGCTGAAGGCCTTTTTGTGCATCAGATGGGTGGATTTGAAGCCAGCGAAGCCAGGAAGCATTTCAATGTTCCGGACAACTATGCAATAGCAACGGCAATTGCATTAGGTTATCTGGGCAACCCGGACAGTTTACATGAGAATCTCAGGAAGATGGAAATCTCAAAGAGGGAACGCTTCAAGGCAGACGAATTTGTCTTCACAGGTACTTTCGGACAAAACACTCAAATATTCAACCAATAGCATCTCTTCTATGAAAAACCATCAACTGATCCTGCAAATAGCCATTGTCATATTCACATTATTACTTTCTGGTTGCCGGAACAATACAAAACCCGTCACATCTGACGAACAGAATGCGGTTGAAGGCAAAAAAATATTTGTACCTGAATTCAATGCTGATTCAGCGTATAGCTATATTGAAAGGCAACTTGCTTTTGGGCCAAGGGTACCTAATACGGCTGCTCACAGAGCCTGTGCGGGATGGCTTGAAGCTTCATTCAGGCGATTTACACCCAATGTTGTGATTCAGCAGGCGAAACTCAAGGCTTTTGATGGAACAATGCTTGATTCGAGAAATATCATAGCTAGTTTCAATCCGGAGAACACTTCCAGGGTACTTTTATGTGCTCACTGGGATTCAAGGCCCTGGGCTGACCATGATCCGGATCCGGCCAACCGCAAAAAACCGGTTCCGGCAGCAAATGACGGTGGGAGCGGAGTTGGTGTCCTGCTCGAAATAGCCAGACAAATGAGCATTCACGATCCTGGCCTGGGAGTTGACATCGTTCTCTTTGATTCAGAAGATTATGGTGAGCCCCAGGAATTACAGGGAACCAATGAAGATTCATGGGGACTTGGATCACAGTATTGGTCAAAGAATCCGCATGTACCAGGCTATATGGCCAGATTTGGAATTCTGCTTGATATGGTAGGTGCAGCGGGTGCTACTTTTACAATGGAGGGCACATCCATGTATTTTGCGCCCGATATCATGCGCAGGGTATGGGATATTGCCCACCGGCTTGGCTATGAAAACTATTTTTCAACAAAGAAAACCGGCGCTATTACTGATGATCATTTATATGTAAACCAGATCCTTGGCGTGCCAACCATTGACATCATTGATTATGATCAGGAAAGGGAAAAAGGATTTTTCAAATACTGGCACACCATAAACGATGATATGAAGAATATAAGTAAGGAAACTTTAAAAGCTGCAGGCCAAACAGTACTTACAGCTGTTTATGAGTCCCGATAGAACCCATGAACAATCGGGAAGTCGTTCTATACATTGCCATGAGCCTTGATGGTTATATTGCAGATTCAGATGGCGGTATCAGTTTTCTTCAACAAGTAGAAAAAGACGGGGAAGACTATGGTTATAAGGAATTTTCTTCATCAACAGATGTTGTTATCTTAGGCCGGAAAACCTGGGAAACAGTTCTTTCATTTAATTTGCCTGAAGTCTATTCCGGCAAACAGGTTTTTGTGATTTCAAAGAAAAAGGAAGGTCATGAAGGAAATGTCGTTTATTACGGAGGGGATATACCAACCCTGATCCGTAAACTTAAATCAGAAGCAGGGCTCAATATCCACATTGACGGCGGTGCTGAAGTAGTTTATACCATGCTCAAAGACAAACTGATTGACAGAATAATTGTATCTGTAATCCCGGTTTTGTTGGGTGATGGAATCAGACTTTTCGGATCTTCATTCCCTGTGCATCGTTTAAAGCTTAAACAATGCCTTACCTTCTCAACAGGATTGGTTCAGCTTCATTATGAAACTGCAGCAGAAAGCTGATTATAGCAGATCATTGGCCAGATTTGCAAGTTCCGACCGCTCACCCTTTTCGAGACGCACATGGGCATAAATGGAGTGGTGCTTCACTTTGTCGATCAGGTATGACAAGCCGTTGCTCTGAGCATCAAGATAAGGTGTATCAATCTGATAGATATCCCCGGTAAAAATAATCTTGGTTCCCTGCCCTGCTCTTGTGATAATGGTTTTAACTTCATGAGGGGTTAAATTTTGTGCTTCGTCCACTATAAAACAGACGTTTGAGATACTTCTTCCTCTAATGTAAGCAAGAGGCTGAATCACCAGTTTTTCATTTTCCAGTGAATCAGTAATATTTTTAAATTCCTTATCCTTCTCACTAAACTGGCTCTGAATAAACTTCAGGTTATCGTACAATGGTTCCATATAGGGGTTGATCTTTGACTTAATATCTCCCGGAAGGAATCCAATGTCCTTATTGCTTAAGGGAACGATAGGACGGGCAAGGAAAACCTGCTTGAAGTTGCGTTTCTGATCAAGAGCTGCGGCCAGTGCCAACAGAGTCTTTCCTGTACCGGCTACACCCTGAAGGGTTACCAGTTTAACATCTGGATTTAAAATTGCGTGAAGAGCGAATACCTGTTCGGCATTACGCGGAGTTATTCTGAAAGCCGACCTCTTCTCGATTCTTTCAATTCTTTTGGTAAGTGAATTGTAAAAGGCCAGGGCTGAAGTATTGGTATTACGAAGAATGAAATAGTGATTGGGAATCGGATTCTTTACCCCGACATCTTTAGGCAGACAACATCCGGTCTGATACAATTTATCAATAACTCTGCTGCTTAGGCTGTTGATGGTTGAAATACCGGTATAGAGTCCTTCTACATCCTTTATCTTACCTGTAAGGAAATCCTCCGCGGTAAGGTTAAGTGATTTGGCTTTCAGGCGCAGATTAATATCTTTGCTTACAAGGATAACTTTACGATCCGGATATTCCTGCGTCAATGAAAGAGCTGCATTCAAAATACGATGGTCGGGTTTGTTATCATCAAATATTTCACGGGCATCAAGCTTACTCCGCTCATTCATAACAACTTTAAACTTGCCTCCTCTGGATTTGACAAGTGGAATCCAGTTGGTCAATGTTCCCTTGTCAGAAAGGGTATCGATAATTCTTATAAATTCCCGTGCCTCAAAATTCTTGGTATCGTTCCCTTTTTTAAAATTATCGAGTTCCTCGAGCACTGTGATAGGAATTGCCACATCATTATCCTCAAAATTATTGATAGAGTCGTGGTTATACAAGATAACGGACGTGTCAAGTACAAAAATCTTCTTTTGTCCAGTGGTTTTATGGATTTTGACTTTTGGGGCCTTCCTGATTTCATTGGGTAGTTCTGCAACCAAAGATTCATGGTGGGGATGTGGCACTTTCTTAACTTTGCCGATTGCCGGTTTAACAGCCTTTTCGACTGGAATAGCTGCAAATGCAAAATCAGGATTCTTTTTCCCCTTTTGAGGCTTATCTGTGGTTGGACGGGATTTCACTGCACCCGGCCGACCTTTCCGATTTCCGGTTGAAGGGAAATCCGGTTTGTGAATTATCAGTAATTTATCAATGTCATTTACTTTACCCGGACGGATTTCGGTATCCTCGTTTAACAGTTTATTCTTTTTCGAAGAGGCTTTTTTTGTAGCTTTTGCTTTTAAGACTTCTCCATCTTTCAGTTTTGTCCTAGCCATAGTACGAAGTTTTCAGTAGACACCAATCAGTAACATGGTTGAGGCGTGCGCAGCAGCCTGCCGGTTTCGTAACCTTCCATTTTTAATATGTTGACAATTGAATCAAACAGTGGCTTATCCATATTAGGTGTTCTATTCAATATCCACAAATAATCCTTTCCGGAAGAAACAACAGCCCATTTATAATCAGTGTCAAGATTTACAATCCAATAATCTGCCTTAAAGGGCCAGAAAAACTGAACCTTTAGCTTTGTATTATTACTTCCTTCAACAACAAATGCTTTACCTGAAACACTGCTCTCAGGCTTGTCTAAGCCACCCTTTCTGCATTTATTTATTACCCTGACATAATTTTCAGATGTGAGAATGTACTCCGCTGTTGTGCAGTGGCAACCTTTCTGGAAACGCACCGGAAAGGATGCTATATCATACCAGATCCCTGCGTATCTGGCCAGATCAACACGACCAACTCCGGTGGGTGAATTATCCTGAGTTTTGCATCCGAATAAAAAACAACCTGTCATTATTAACAAAATCTTTGCCCTCATAAAATCATCTAATCTGTAAATTTAACTAAAAACAGCCCGATCCCGAAAGGAATCGGGAACATTTAATAACAAAATAATTAACCAATATCCAACTGTTTATCTGCATACTACAAAATTTTATCAACAAAATTCGGCATTGGTAAACTGAGAATTCGGGTTCACTCAATCATTGTTTTCAATCCGGCTTATTTTCATGAATGAGACCAATTGTGTTCAAAAGCCTAACTCACAAAAAAGATTCTATTGTCTTCAATAAAAAAGGGGCAACCAGCCCCTAAGAATTCAGATAATTTAAGTTGAATCTATTTTCCTTTGTCCTTACTTCCCATGAACATAAGTTCGTTCACAACGACTTCAGTAATGTTGTGTGTCTTGCCATCCTTGTCATTCCAGGAACGATAAGTGAGTTTTCCTTCAATAGCGATTTCCTTTCCTTTGTTAAGAAATCTCTCACATGTATCAGCCAGCCTTCCCCATATGACCAACTGATGCCATTGGGTTTGCTTGACCTTCTGACCATTTTTATCGGTGTACTCGTCGTTTGTGGCCAACGAAAAACGGGCAACCTTTTTACCTCCCTCAAGGGACTTAATTTCCGGATCGCCGCCTAAATGGCCGATCAGCTGTACTCGGTTTCTTAATGAATTCATGATACCTGGTTTTAATGAATAATTATGATTGATTTATATTACCGGGATATGCCCGGCCTTTATCTGTGATGTTCTTTCAGCTTAACTGACTTTGTGACCTCCAACCATCAACAGTTCATTGACAGTAATTTCTGTTATAAAGTGTTTGCCACCTTCCTTGTCAGTATAAACCCTGTAGCCAAGCTTACCTTCAATCGCAATTTCCTGTCCTTTGGAAAGGTAGTTCTCACAAATATCGGCAAGGCCTCCCCAAACTACGAGATTATGCCATTGGGTTTGTTTGACTTTTTCTCCACCCCTATTGGTGTATTCATCACTTGTTGCGATACGTAGTCTTGCAACTTTACGGTTTGGTTCAAGAGATTTGATTTCAGGATCGGCACCTAAGCGGCCGATCAGTTGTACGGTATTCTGCAGATTGTTCATGTTCTTCGATTTAAATTGAAAATTTGGATCCTTTCCGGGCTTAAAAAGGTTTTATGCTAACTAGCCTGCCGGCCACTTATCATTAAAAGGTCGTTTACGGTAATCTCAGTAACAAGCCGGCTGTTTCCTTCCGTATCAGTAAAAATCCTGTAGGCAATCCGGCCTTCAATGGCAACTTCTCTGCCTTTCTGCAGATATTTGCCACATATCTCTGCAAGTTTGCCCCAGACGATGAGTTGGTGCCATTGGGTGCGGATAGCATTTTCTCCCTTCTTTCCTTTGGAACGTTCACTTGTAGCCAATGACAAACGAGCCATTACGCTGCCATTTTCAAATGTTTTTACTTCCGGGTCAGCTCCAAGGTGACCGATAAGCTGCACACGGTTATTTAATGCTTTCATTGTTTTTGTGTTGTGCTCTTTATTGAGCTTGTTCAACGTAAACTTAACTTGTCCTTGCCAATCCTAACCAAACGATGATTGAACAATGAGACAAAAGTAGAAAACCCACTATGCCTGATTCGGTTAATAGTCATTTACTTACGGATGTAGTCGCTTATAATCGTTTATAATCAGATAGCCAATAAAGCAACAACTCTATCACCTTGAATATCTGAACTTTGCAGTATATTTAAAGGGCATAGATAAGATTCACATGATTGAAAAAGGTCATTTTTTTTCACTTAACAGAAATAGCTTATTATCTTTGTAGTAATTCTAAGGAGAGACGAGTTAAAATACCTTTAAATTATTCACACTAAAGTTTTCAGCCATGGCAAAATCATTGGATACAAAAAAGGAGACCAAGAAGGCTCCAACGAAAACCCTGAAAGAAAAACGGCTTGAGAAAAAAGAAAAGAAAGCCAAAGGTTGATTAATTTATCTGGCTTATATAGCCAGAAATGAATAGTTCAGCTGTTGCTAATTTTCGCAGCAGCTTTTCTTTTTTGCAATAATTTTACTTATCTTTACAAAAAGGAAAATAATGAAAAAAATTCGCATCCTCCTTGTTGGAGTATTGACTTTATCCATTTTAAATTGCTTTGCACAAAAGACTGATCTGAAAAAACTGAACCTGAGCGGAAAGATCAGTTCAATCAACGAGAAGACATATCAACCTATTATCAGTGAAGATGTTATTTCAAAAGGAAGGATGGTTCAATGGCACAGGAATGTATTCAATTCGATGGGAAACAAAGTAGAAGATCTCAAGTTCAGGGCCGACAGTTCGATTGACAAAAAATATGTATACTCCTATACAAACGAAGGGTTCAGAAAGGATCTCTGTATTTATTCAGGTGACAATCTTCTTACCCTTAAGATCGAATATAAATATGATTCTGAAGGCAGGCTTCTTAAAGATGTAAGTTTCAATGATAAGGGGCAAATCGAAAAAGAGATAGCATATCTTTATGGAAAAGATGACTTTCTAACTGAAGTTAACATTCTGAATCCGAACGGTGAGCTTCAAAAAAAAGTAAGGTATGTATACAGTTCCTCCGGCTTTATGGCTGAATCGAACCAATACAAAGCCAATGGCGAACTTGAAAGAAGGATAACCTATTTACAGGACTTGAAGGGCAATAATATAGAAGAGAAGACATACTCATTCGAGGGAATTCTTTTGACTTCTGTTTTGTATAAATACGAATACGATGTATGGGGTAACTGGATAAAAAAAACATCATTCTCAAATGAAAAGCCGGTTTCAATAACAGAAAGAAAAATAATCTACTTCTAATAACTGCTATAAATACATAAAGATCAAGATAATAACATCCTGGAAATAATTTTATATCAATATTAAATCTATTCGTTCATAATTTTTTAACATTAAAGTTAATCAATAAAAACACCGTCCTATGGGAAAGACATGTCTCGATTGCGGTGAGCCCTTAGTGGGAAGAGCCGATAAGAAATTCTGCTGCGACCAGTGCAGGAATAATTACAACAACCATCTCAACAGCGAAAGCAGCCTGATGGTCAGACAGGTAAACAACATATTACGCAGGAACAGGCGAATTCTCAACAACTTAGTACCCATTGAGAAAACAACTGTTCACAAGGAGAAGCTATCCAGCCTGGGGTTTAACTTCAACTATTTCACCCACATTTATACAACCCAAAAAGGAAATTCCTACCGGTTTGTATATGAATATGGATACCTTCCCCTTGAAAATGATTTCTATATGCTTGTTATCAGGGATAAGAAACAGTAGGCTAATATGTTGTTATGTCCATTTTGGAAATATATAAAACTATGTTTATCATAGCTTTAGAATATAAATATTATTGAAAACTTCCTTTATTTCACACTGATCAAGTACCATTCCATGATATCTGATCACGAATGACCTGAGATTTTCTTAGTTTGTAGTCAGCCCGGCTATGGTTCACCATAGCTTGCCTGTGCATTGACCAGATCCGGGAACTGATCATTTTAACCTTTGTTTTGAATGCAGTATCCGTATTGGGATCTAATCCTAGCAACTACACAAATCAGCTGGTGTAATACCACAGGGTTGCTGATTCCGATTCACTTGTTTATTACCTTTGTCTTCCGGAGAAATGCCTGAGCTTTCTTCCTGTCTTGCTCTGAATTTCATGCAGAAATCTTTTCCAATGTCGCAACCTGAAAAAAGAATATTCCTACTCGATGCCATGGCCCTCATATACAGGGCCTATTATGCCCTGAACAGAAATCCACGAATCAGTTCGAAGGGTTTGAACACTTCAGCAGTTCTGGGATTTGCAAATTCACTGTATGATGTGATTAAGAATGAAAAGCCAACCCACATTGGTGTAGCATTCGATACTCAGGCTCCCACAGTCAGGCATGAAAATTTTGCCGCCTACAAAGCTCAGCGGGAAAGCATGCCCGAAGATATCGCAACAGCGATTCCGTACATCATGCGTCTGATTGAAGCTTTTAATGTCCCTATTCTAGCTGTGGACGGATTCGAAGCCGATGATGTTATCGGAACATTGGCAACGCAGGCAGGAAACAAAGGTTATCAGGTTTTTATGATGACCCCGGACAAAGACTTCGGACAACTGGTTACTGAAAACATCCGGATATTCAAACCGGGAAAACCAGGCGAACAGCCGATTATCATGGGTCCGGCAGAAGTGTGCGCTAAATTCGGGATTAAAAGACCAGAACAGGTAAAAGATATGCTTGGGCTTTGGGGAGATGCTTCGGATAATATCCCGGGGATGCCGGGCATCGGAGAAGTCACAGCCCGAAAGCTTCTGGAGGAATTTGACACCGTTGAAAATCTTATCGCCAATGCAGATAAGCTTGAGAAAGCTCCCATGCGTGAAAAAGTGAAAGAATTCGGTCAACAGGCACTGATGTCGAAAGAACTGGCAACCATTATCCTTGACGTGCCCATAGCCTTTGATGAAAATGCTTTGAAACTTACCGAACCCAATGTTCCGGTTCTTAAAGAGTTGCTTGAAGAGCTGGAATTCCGGACTTTTGCAAAACGGGTTTTTACAGACATCTCATTGAAAGATGGCAGTCCGAATATTTCTGCCCAGAGAACGCCAACCTCTGCTCCTGATCTTTTCAGCAGTATGAATGAAACATTGCCGGTAGAATCGAGTGTTAATACCATTGAAAACACCCCCCATTCATACCATCTGGCAGACACACCTGAGAAAAGATCAGAACTTATCCGGCTTTTAAAACAATCCGTTTCATTCTGTTTTGACACCGAAACCACTGGTCTGGACACAACAGATGCCGAGCTTGTGGGAATGTCATTTGCCGTGAAACCAGGGGAAGCATGGTACGTACCTATACCATCCGATCAGAAAATGGCAAAGGAAATTACAGCTGAATTTGCAGGTCTTTTCGCTGATGAAAGTATCGGGAAAACCGGTCAGAATATAAAATATGATCTATCTGTCCTTGCCAATTACAATGTTTTAGTGAACGGTCCGATGTTCGACACCATGCTCGCTCATTATCTGGTTGAGCCGGATCTGAGGCATAACATGGATTACATGGCGCTTACCTACCTCAACTATCAACCGGTTTCGATTGAAACACTGATTGGGAAAAAAGGAAAGAATCAGCTTAATATGCGTATGGTTGAGCTTGAAACCATCAAGGAATACGCAGCCGAAGATGCCGATATCACACTGCAGCTGAGAACTAAACTGGAGCCACTCCTGGAACAAACCGACACCCGGGAACTTTTTGATACCGTAGAGATTCCACTGGTGAAAGTTCTGGCCGCCATTGAAGCCGAAGGTATTAAAATCGATACAAAAAACCTGAACACGTTTTCCGCTGAACTCGAAACCGAAATCAGACAGGTTGAAGCAGAAATATATCAGCTTGCCGGCACACGGTTCAATATCGGGTCTCCAAAACAACTTGGAGAAATATTGTTTGACCACATGAAACTGGTTGATAACCCGAAACAAACCAAAACAAAACAGCATTCCACAGGGGAGGAAATACTTCAAAAACTGATCAACAAACACCCGATTATTCAATTGATTCTGGATTACAGGTCGTTGACCAAACTTAAATCAACTTATGTTGACACGCTTCCTTTATTGGTGAACAAAAAGACCGGCAGGGTTCATTCTTCATTCAATCAGGCTGTGGCTTCAACCGGCAGGCTTAGTTCAAATAACCCCAATCTGCAGAACATTCCGATACGAACCGAACGCGGGCGGGAGATCCGAAAAGCATTTGTACCCAGGAGCGAAGAATATATTCTTCTTTCGGCCGATTACTCCCAGATCGAATTGAGGCTGATTGCACACATGAGTGGCGATACGGCAATGAAGGAAGCATTCAGGATGGGTCTCGACATTCACACAGCCACTGCTGCCCGGATCTACAATGTTGAACTGAATCAGGTAACAAAGGATATGCGTCGCAATGCCAAAACTGTGAATTTCGGGATCATTTACGGAATCTCTGCTTTCGGACTCTCCGAACAATTATCAATTCCCCGTCGTGAAGCCGCTGACATCATCAACCAGTATTTTGAACGATTTCATGGAATCAAGGAATATATGGCCAACACCATAATTTTTGCAAAAGCACATGGTTATGTTGAAACACTAAAAAAACGCCGGCGATACCTTCGGGATATCAACTCCGGGAATGCTATTGTACGAGGATTTGCTGAGCGAAATGCCATCAATGCACCCATACAGGGCTCATCAGCCGATATGATCAAGATAGCCATGATCAATATTCACAATGAATTCACAAGAAGGAACCTGAAATCCAAAATGATTCTTCAGGTACATGACGAATTGGTTTTTGATGTGTATAAACCTGAAATTGAATTGGTTAAGCCAATAATTGAAAGCCTTATGAAGACAGCTCTTAAACTTGATGTTCCGGTTGAAGTTGAAATCAGCACAGGCAATAACTGGCTGGAAGCCCACTAAGACAGAGAAATGGGGTCACGGAGAAATGGGGAATGGGGGATTGGAACTCCTGTATCTAACTTTAAATTTCAAATGTCTGAATTGAAATAATTAAACACAGGTTAGTTTGAAGGGTCTACTATTCCATTATACCAAACGACCGGAATCAGGAGTGCCCACCTACTACGATTTTTATGATCCTGAGATTCAGTACAACAAACCGAATTGCCTGCCAGGGCATAAAACGGCGCCAGAACAATGTAGTCGCAGTTGGAAAGGGAGGATAGGATTCTTCTGAATAGGATTGTACAGTTTTATTTTTCATGACAATGGATTTTCAAGTTTCTTTTTTGAAATTTATTCCGGTAACAGCCACCAGAAAGGATAACCTTTGGCTTTGTGCAGGAACATATAATGCATAAACCATTTCATCCAGTGCCCGGCCAGCCCTGCCTCACCCATGGTATAATTAATATCGCGGCCATATTCCGGATATTTTTCCCAATCGGGAACGATGGGATGAACAGTCATGGTGGCAGCAGCCCCGCTTCTCATTCCATAACCAGCTGAGACAATACAGGCAGCACCCATACGACCCATACTTGCCTTATGCCTGAACTCCTGCTTGCCGGTTTTAATCTCATTAATAATGTTTTCAGCCACAATCTTCCCCATTACACCAGATGGCATGCCTGTTCTTGGTGGAGAAGGGAAAATGGCCGTTCCATTTTTACTGGTCATTGGCTTTGAGATGGGATGTGGCGGTGCGAAAGCAATCCCGGGAGCATAGATGTTCTTATAAGCCGGACTCTGATAGGTCTCAGGCCAGTCCCCTGCCGACCATTCTTCAAAAGGTCTGGGAGTATAATCTGCATCCACCTTCATAAGCCCGTTCGGAGCAAAAAGCAGGGAAGAGATATCTTCTCCCGATTTGCCATAAGCCTTGAGCCCAACCCCTGCAAACCCGGGTATCAGCATCGAAAAATCAAAACCTATCTGCTTTTCATCGCCATCAAGGGTTTCATAATGGATGGTTCCGGGTTCAACTTTTTTTACCCCAGCCCGTTTGATCCACTTAATGTTGTTTTCACCAAGGAATGATTCGGCGAAAACCCGGGTTGATGTAATGTAACCTCCACGTTTGATGTAAGCTCCACCCATACCAAAATCACCCAGTTCATATTCGTTGGTAAGCCAGGTTATCTCGGCCAGATGCTGCAGTTTTCGCTTTCTGATTTCAAAGGCAACATTTAGAATATATTCGAAAGCAGCTCCCTGACAGGTGGCTGTCGGGTGACCGGTTCCTATCACAAACCTTTGCTTCTCCCCTTTCTCCATTCTTGAGATTGATTCCTGAAGTTTTTCCCAGGCATGGGCTGCATGATCATATGAACAGACTGAAACAGTGTTTTTACCAGGGCCGAGGCCCTCGGTTGCTTCAAAGTTCAGTTTCGGACCTGTAGCATTTACAAGAAAATCATATTCCAGCTGATTCGTCACACCCTTTTTATCTTCTGTTGTGTACTCGATGCTGATGTATGGAACATTTGAAGATTCATTTCCTTCAGGATGTATGCTGACTGCCCTGGCCTGATGAAAATCAATACCCCATCTTTTATAGAGAGGCGCCAGTTTAAATCTCACCTGATCGATGGTCATCCTGCCGACTCCAACCCAGATGTTGGATGGGATCCATTGATAATAGGAGTTCGGGGTAACCACGACTACCTCGTGCTGTTTACTGAGTTTTTTACGCAGGAATGCTGCAGCAGTATGACCTGCTATGCCGGCGCCTAAAACAACTACTTTCGCCATAGTTTAAGATTTGGGGTAAATGAACGACTTCCGGATAATCTCTGATTTACAAATATATGTGGATTAAATGTACGCAGATTTTTCTCCCGTTGAACCTGCACAGTAAAAAAGTTAATGTTCATCCATCCATATGCAGATTAATCCCCTTGCAGCAATTTCTGTCCATCAGAAGCATACCCTGCCATCGCCTTATAAACCGCCATTTTGTGTATGTTTGCCTCTGTATATTTTAAACTGTCTTATGAAATCTACTTTTATCCTGATCGCACTCTTCATTATTCAGCACCTTTACGCCCAACAACCGGTTGAATATGTTCATCCTTTTACCGGTACTGACCATATGGGCCACACCTATCCCGGAGCGAGTGTCCCTTTCGGCATGGTTCAGCTTAGTCCCGATACCGATACAGTGCCCTATTCAATAGGGAAAGGTTATAATAAGGATGTTTATGCTTATTGCGCAGGTTACCAGTATAAGGATAAAACCATCTGCGGATTCAGTCATACCCACTTTTCAGGAACCGGCCACAGCGATCTGGGTGATTTTCTGCTGATGCCGACCATGGGTCCGCTTCAATTGAATCCGGGAACACGTGAAAATCCTGAATCAGGATACAGAAGCAGATTTTCACATGAAAATGAATCTGCATCCCCCGGATACTATTCGGTTCTGCTTGATGATTCAAATATCCTTGCAGAACTCACAGCTACCGAAAGGGTTGGGTTTCACAGATACACCTATCAGAAAAGCGGGGAAACCAATCTGATCCTTGACTTGACAGCCGGTATATATAACTATCCGGGAAAGAATATCTGGCAATTCGTCCGGGTCGAAAACGACACCCTGATTACCGGATTCCGGCAAACCCGGGGCTGGGCCCGCACCCGTACCATATACTTTGCCATGGTGCTTTCGAAACCCATCGGAAACTATGGATATGAAAATGCGGAAGAGATCATTTACCGGGGCTTTTACCGAAAATTCAATGAGAAGGAGAATTTTCCCGAAATGGCCGGTAAAAATGTAAAAGCGTGGTTCCGTTTCAATATGCAGGCCGGGGAACAGCTGATGGTTAAGTTTGCTATTTCCGCAGTCAGCAGCGAAGGTGCGCTCAACAATCTGAGGGCTGAAATTCCTCATTTAATCTTCGATCAAGTCAGAAAAGAAGCCAATGATAAATGGAATTCCGAACTCAGCCGGATCGCCATCAGTGGGACTGATGAGGTAAAAAAGAACTTTTACACAAGTATGTATCATGCCTTTCTTTCTCCAACCCTGTACATGGATGTTGACGGACAATACCGCGGAGCTGACCAGAACATCCACCGGGCAGAAGGGTTTTCCAATTATTCAACCTTTTCCCTGTGGGATACTTACAGGGCGCTTCATCCTTTGTTGACGATTATCCAGCAAAAACGCACTTCGGATATGATCAATTCGATGCTTTCGCACCGGAAACAGAGTGTTCATGGTATTCTCCCCGTGTGGTCGCACCAGGCAAACGAAAACTGGTGCATGATTGGCTACCATGCTGTATCCGTAATTGCAGATGCAGTTATGAAGGGAATCACCGGAATTGATGCCGGAGAAGCGCTTGAAGCCATGGATGCCAGTGCAACCTATGGACTGTATGATGGAATCGGGGATTATATCAGATATGGTTATGCCCCGGCTGATTTAACCACCAATGCTGCCTCAAAAACGCTGGAATATGCCTATGACGACTGGTGTATAGCACGGATGGCAGAAAAGTCAGGGCAGAGGGGATTGGCCGGCATATATGACCGTCGCGCCCGATCATTTGAAAACATTTATGACAAATCCACAGGATTTATGCGACCAAGATTTTCGGATGGCTCCTGGCAAAAGGAATTTGATCCGTTGAAAACAGAAGGTCAGGGGTTTATTGAAGGTAATGCCTGGAATTATTCACTGTATGTTCCCCATGATCCGGCCAGACTGATTGAATGGGCCGGAGGTGATGCACTGTTCATTGCACACCTTGATACACTTTTTACCATGACGCTGGATGAAAAGCACATTGCTGAATCAGAGGATATTGACAAACGTGGTATTATTGGCAACTATGTCCATGGCAATGAGCCCAGCCATCATGTACCGTATCTTTATGTTTATGCAGGTTCATCATGGAAAACACAGCTGCGTGTGCATCAGATTATTGATAATCTGTACGATGCTACCCCCGGAGGTTTGCCTGGCAATGACGATTGTGGGCAAATGTCGGCCTGGTATATTTTCAGTGCACTTGGATTTTATCCGGTTTGTCCGGGCAACAATGAATATGTTCTGGGAAGTCCTTCAGTTGAGGAAGCCAGGCTGACCCTGGAAAACGGAAAATCATTTGTTGTTAAGGCGCTCAACCTCAGCGCAAAAAATCTCTATATTGACAGGATTCTGTTAAATGGAAAACCTTACAACAAGCAATATATTACGCATGAAGACATTATGTCCGGAGGAGAACTGGTATTTGAAATGAACAGCAAACCGTTAAAGAAACCAACATCACCAGAAAACCTTCCGGGAAGAAACCGGATATTTAATCAGTAGTCAATCCTGTTTATTGCCTTTCTTCCGACGGGGGGATAGTTTGTAAATCAGCCATCCAAAACCAGCCACCAGGTGCACAACAATAAGCAGAACTCCGATTTTTACCCAAATATCCATGCAGAAGATTTATAAACAAATATATACGAAATCGTAACATCTCAGACACAATAAAAGGAACATGACAGAGGAATATTGTCCTATACCGGAATCCATTTGAACAACCCTACTTTCCAATATAACAAATCCTGTATCTTATTCAGTATAAATCATATGCTGTATCCAATAATAGAATCCAAAATTCAAGTTGTATTCTACGATTTTTTCAGCTGTGTATTTCAACCTGAGTCAAAGCAATCTTTTCAATAAGTTTATACCATGATTTTCACATTTTAATTATCATAAAGTAAAATTTCTCGTATTACAATTTTCATAATAGGATATAAATATACCTGCAATTCATATTTCATTTCTAACCAACCATACCCATTATGAAAAAAACACTTTATTTTCTGGTAATCATTTCTATGCTTTTCGCTTCCTGCAAAAAGGAGGATCAATCAAAAAATTATTCTGTAAATGGTGATGTAAAGAATCTGGCAGACAGGGCTGTCAGGCAAGGCACCGTTCATCTGATGACAGGCAATGCAATATCATATACAGCTGCCATCAACAATGAAGGAAAATACTCTGTTTCTGATGTCAGCGAGGGCTCATATACCCTTATGATCGAAGCGGAAGGGTACATCACTTATACTGAAACTGTCAACATTTCCGGGGATGCCTCTTTGCAGGCAATTCTTACCGGAGAGACTACGCTTTCAGGAGTAATTATTGACAGCCAGACAGGTTATGGTCTGGCCGGAGCGAGTGTAGCTTTTACACTGGCAGGGGCAAAATCGGGAAACGGGATTGCTTCAGATACAACCTTAGCGAATGCCGACTTCGTATTTATATCAGATGAATCTGGTATTATCGAGATGGTTGGAATGCCAAACGGTATCTTTAATATTGTGGTTCGGTCAAATGGATTCACAACCCGTGTTCTCTATAATATAAATGTAACACCAGGATACTTTGAACTCCCACAGATAACACTTGTTCAGCAGGTGTTGGAAGGGAGTCTGCGCATAGTGCTTAACTGGGGTCAGGCACCGTATGATCTGGATTCTCATCTGACCGGCCCGATGGAAGATGGCACCCGGTTCCATATGTACTATATGATTCAGGAACCGGCAGGAAGTCTGGTCAATCTTGATGTTGACGATACGGATAGTTTTGGCCCGGAGACTACTACACTTATGACCCTGCGCGATGGCGTTTATCGCTTTTCAATCTTCAATTACTCTGAACAGTCCATCGAAGGTGGTTCAGGAATTTATAACTCGCCGGCAATAGTAGAGATTTACAATTCCGAAGGACTTGTCCGTTCATACACTGCCCCTGTATTTACTGCAGGCTCCGGAAATACCTGGCGGGTATTTGAACTCAATGTTACAGGGGGGAATTACACCATCAATGATATAAACTATTACCTTTTTGCCGAAGATGATTACATGGAAAAGCTTCAGCCAGGAAGCAAAAAACAGGCTGCGAAATTCCAATACGGCGACTTCTGATAAACATTCAGACTAATAAAAAAGGCTGCACCATAACGTGCAGCCTTTTTTATACCGAGATCATCGAAACGGGATGGATTCCGGGCAGAAATATGCTCACTGAAAAGGCAAAGTGCAAAAACAATGAATCACCTCTTGTTTAATTTTTTTCTGAAGATTCTGCATCGGGCCAGTCAGGTGAAAGTTCAGAATCATGATTCAGGGGATCCCAATCACCGGCAAAACCACCTTCCCTGCGGAGCTAACAGTCTGGAAAACAAAGCCGTGATGGATTAGCAAAGATAAGAGGCTAATCCTGACTTACTTCTTGATAAATCTATAGACTGAAACATTATTATTACCAATTAATTTGAGCAGATAAACACCCGGCATGAGATGACCGGTTGCTATTTCTGACATGGAACTGCGATGAGATGTTTCATAAATTACCCGGCCATTCATATCATAAACCCATATTTTGCCTCCGTAATACAGGCCAGAATTCAAAAATAACTTATCCCCGGCCGGGTTGGGGAAAATTTCAGGAATTCCTGCCGAGAAATCCGGGGTGTCTTCTATTCCTGTTGTGAAACAAGCACTCTGCCATTGATTGATAAATTCCGGTGCCGCAAAATTCTCCGGATTTGTAACTGAAAAAGTTACATTACCGATGTAACAGGTATCGCTATTTATCCGGTTGGTATAATAAACCAAAACAGTATAATTTCCCGGGCCGAGGGAATCGAGGGTTGCCGAAAGGTCGAAATGACATTGGCAAAAAGCTGCATCGCCTATATCTGTTTGCATCCAAATCAGGGAATCGTTGCTCAGCCAGCTGAATTCCGTGTTATATAATGCCCCGCAATTACGGTAAATTGTATCATTTCTCAGAATAACAGAATTATTCTGAACTTCACCGGATAATGTACCGTTTCCGGCAGGGTCACATTGACCGAAAATCAGATGAGGAATCAAGGCAAGAAGATAAATCAGCGCTTTCATAAAGCAATGAATCTGTACTATACAATTCAGATCAGAAAGCCGATATATTCTACAGTCTGCTTACAGTCTGGTGAATAATAGAATTTTGTATTCCCGATCCGATTATTCCGGCTCCGGACGATTGGTTACCGAAAATCAGGTATGAAAATAATAAATAATTAATTCTTTTCCAAATATTTATGATGAATGGCCTTCTATTTACCATCGAGCATAAGTCTGACAGCGGCTTCTGCAAACTTTTCACCCAGATCGATGTAATTCGCACTGCTATAATGCCATTTGTCAGGGAGAAAGCTGTATTCCAGCGTTGATTCAACGATGGTGGAGTGCTTATCTTCAAGGACAAATTCGCGTTGTGCCTGCTGAACAATCTCCAGATAGTCCATCATTTTTCCGTCCTCATCCATTTTTGAATCAGCAATCAGCCCGATAACCACCGGCAGGTTCTTGCTGTGAAGTGCTGCCCTGAAAAGCTGCATCATTTGTTTCAGGTTTGCTTTATACAAACCAGCGGTTTCGATGGTATGATCCGCATCGGATTCTCCCTGCATCCATATAATTCCGGCAGGGATCAGGATATCACGGATGCCATCACCATCGATATCAGATTCAGAAAGAGCGCTGTGAACCGTCCTCAAAAAGAAATCATACTGATTCTGACCGTTTCCAAAATAAAACTCAGGATTCCATGTTCCAAAAGCGGAGGGTTTATATTGCAGGGAGGTACCACCGCGGGCATATTTTATCAGTGCGATTTTTTCCCCGGGATAATGGCGTGCGATAGTCAAACCAAAAGAAAGCTCTGGACCGAATCGTTCACTATAGGTGTTGGATTTACCGTCAGATGAAAACCCCGTTCCGTTCCCCGGCTTTAATTCAGTCCAAAGTCCCAGACCACCTCCGGAACCATTGTCCGGAACATGATTACCATTAAATATCCAGACATTTCTAATTGCTTTATTCATCTCAGGAGGCAGGTCTTTGTTATATCCGAAACCCTCCATATTCGACTGACCACCCAGGTAATAGACAAAAACAGTATCGGGACGCAGATTACTATTCATCGGTTCAGATGTCTGTGCCAAACCACTGGCGTTGATCGCCGGAAGCAGAAATAGAAATAAAAGTTTTCTCATATTGAATATCATGGATAAAATTCAGGAAGTGATTCAATACTCTCTCTCAAATTAGTTTTGATTGTCAAATCCGATGTAAATATAATTAGTTCCATTGGACTAACCTGATAGAAATGATCATTCATATTAAGCATGGCTGGGTCTTGAAAACAAAGGATTAGAAATGAACTCATGAATTCATGATGATTTCCATTAATCATTTAAGCGGTCAATTTCAGAATTTCTGTGCCAAAAGGGTATAATTTTGGATTTTAAAAATATGGGGTACTTGCGGACCCTTTTTCTGATCCGGAAAGATCATCGTATTCCCGGCTATCCGGCAATGAACCTGAACAATTTCATTAAACAGTTGTTGATCAATTATATAAACAAAATAATAAGAAGATGAGAACCCGTGTTTTCCTTTCGTTTCTATTCACCTTAAGCATGGTGGCTGTTTATGCCCAAAAGCCTCTGAAAACAACCGATGATTCGGTTAAATTCGGCAATACGCTCTGCCCCGGCATTTGGATCGACATTCCGGAAGTCAATATTGAAACCATCAGGAGCAGCTGGGTCAAAACAATTGAGAAGGGAACAAAATCAAAAGCCATTCTTACCGGAAATGAAATTACCATTTTCGGGGCTTTGTTAAAGGATATTACCGAGGCTCCTGTCAACATCTTCAGTGCCATCAACGGGCAGGACTCTGTTGTAAGACTCTTTGCTGCCCTTGAGCTGAAGAGGGATGAATTTACCGTTATCAACAGCAGGGAACATGAACAGCTCAAAGGTTTTATCAAACAATTTGCAAAGGATCAATACATAAAAGTAGCCGAGGATCAGCTTTCAACACAGGAGTCAAAACTAAAAGATCTGGAAAAAGAACTTTCCACAATGAGGAAAGTAAAAGAGAAACTCGAGAAAGAGATTCAAACAGCAAATACCACGATTTCTGAAGAAAATTACAAGATATCTTCAGTAAAAAAGGAATTAGCTGTAACCGAGTCATCTCTAGATACAAAAAGCACTGAGCTCAGTACAATGGAAGAAGGAGAAGCAAAAAAAGCTGTTCAATCTGAAGTTAAAGATATGCAAAAGCAGAAAAAAGAACAGCTTAAAGCAATCAGCAACTCGGAAAATAAGACTATGAAGTCCAAAACCCTGATTCAGGATAACAATAATGAAATAACAAAAAACCTTAAAGCCCAGGATGATCTGAATGAAAAAATAAGTATCCAGGAAACAGAAGTAAGAAAATATGCCGATAAATTAAAAACTATAGAGTCGTATTAAATTTTTGATGAAGCTGAGATTGTCTTAAAACTAATTTCAGGCTGTTCCCTGTAATCGTGGGATGATTTATGGAATGGAGCACACTTTCAGACAATCTCAGCATTAACCTTATCTTTCAACTGCCGTAAAAATTTTCCGTAATATTTTCAGATTCAGCTTTTCTTCGTTACAGATTCGTTTTCTTTGCAGGAAAATCGAACTGAAACCATGATACTTGGTCATCCCCTGATTGTTTACTGTCCCGGATGCAACACCCCTCATATGCAGATGAACCTTATCTCAGGAAATACTTTCGGGGGTGTTTTCTGGTCGGATGGTTGCTCGCTTTCGCCCATGTTACCTGACATTCCTTTATTTACCAGATGCACTTCCTGCAACCTTATTTTCAGCCTGAAACGTTGCAAACAAACTGAATCTGAAGATGAAGAGGTATTCAAAATGCCTGTTGTTGTTCAACCGGATATTAACGGGTTGGCCGAAGCCCTTACACTGAAAGTACATCAATCAGGGCAGGAAGAGATCTACCTGCGCATCAGGTTATGGTGGGCATTGAATAACAGGTCGTTTAATAAAGGAGAAATCGGACATCATATTGTTGATCAGGCATACCGCGACAATGCCATTAGATTGCTTAATTTGCTGGATGTAGAAAACAAAGAGAATCTGCTGACAATAGCAGAGTTATACCGTAATCTGGGAGAATTTGATAAATGTAGCAAGACACTTTCAGGGGTAACGGAAAAGCATTTCGAAAACCATGTAAAACAGATAAAAGATGCATGTAATAGAGGGTTAAGTGCTGTTGTCCGGCTTAACTGATTTTCATAAATATCATTCCTTAATCAGTCAACCAGGGTTTGATTTGCAAATTAGTATCAGTAGATTCGGGTGATTGGATCAGATCCCCCAATGGAATCCCCGGCACAAATAAAAAAGTGTTCCCAATAAATTTTAACATTATTTTGAAAATAATAAGGCTTGTTGTACATTCGCATGATACTACGCTATGTGTATATATTACACTTAGTAAGGACTAATTCACTGTTTTTCTTTCATATTAAAACCTAACCGATGCGTTTCAACACTGATAACCGGATTGTAATGACCCTGGATGCGGGAGGTACAAATTTTGTTTTTTCTGCCGTTCAGGCCGAACAGGAAATTATTGAACCTATTATAATACCAGCTGAAGGAGACAAGCTGGAGATCGTACTGAATAAAATCATCCTTGGATTCAATGAGGTCAAAGCCAGATTAAAGACCTCACCGGTTGCCATCAGCTTTTGTTTCCCCGGCCCTGCCGAGTATGAATTGGGTATTATCGGGGATCTTGAAAATCTGCCAACATTCAGAGGAGGAGTTGCTCTGGGACCAATGCTGGAAGAAAAATTCGGAATTCCTGTCTTTATTAATAACGATGGCGACCTTTTTGCTTATGGAGAGGCGATTGCGGGTCTGTTGCCGGATATCAACAACCGCATCAGCAGCAGCAACAGTCCAAAGACTTATCAGAATCTGCTGGGGGTAACTTTCGGTACAGGTTATGGTGGTGGTATTGTCAGTCGGGGACAATTGTTTTTGGGTGATAATTCAGCACAGGGCGAGATCAATCGTATGCGCAACAAACTACACACCAACGCAACTGTCGAAGAAAATGTCAGCATCAGGGGGATCCGGAGAACTTATTGCCGTGAGACGGGCCTGACAACCGACACCTGCCCCAACCCGCGTGAAATTTTCGAAATCGGCATGGGATCCCGTGAAGGTAATAAAGATGCAGCTATTCTTGCTTTCCACCGGATGGCTGAAGTGGCAGGCGATTCTATTGCAAATGCCATTACAATGATCGACGGGCTGGTCGTTATCGGAGGCGGTCTTTCGGGAGCATACCCCCTCTTCCTGCAGCGGCTGGTTGACGAGATGAATTCCAATTTTACAACAATGGTCGGAACAGCTGTTGACCGCATGGAAATCAAGGCTTTTAACCTGGAAGACGAGAATGAATTTGCACGTTTCTATGAAGGTGACACCAGGGAAATTAAAGTGCCCTTCAGCAGCACGCGCATCAAATATGATCCAATGAAGAGAATTGGTGTCGGCATCAGCAGGCTTGGTACTTCCAAAGCCGTTTCGATCGGCGCTTATGCATATGCATTGAACAAACTCGACAGTAAGTAAAGTCTGAGGTAGTTTTTTAATAAGCAGGATGACCTAAAATCATCCTGCTTTTATTTTGAGATGTTTTTATTGTTGTACAACCTTACAATTTCCATCATTTTCTCCGGGGATGGTCGCTTACCTTTTTTATCCCTGTTTAGCAGAAAATAGATCATTCCCCCGGCAATAAAAGGGGATGAAATCAACAATCCCGTCCTTAACGAGCCAGCTGAAATTGTGGCTAAACCGATTACACCAACAATTACCGGTGCGACCAGTTTCCGGAACATGGTCTTTTTTTTGTCAAACTTCATCATCATTGCATACGCTTCGGGTGAATCAAAGAGGTAATTGTTAGCAAAATCTACAATATCCTTCACGGGAACAGGATTCACAGAGTCGTTTTCCATTACTATGAAATAGTAGAAGTCGTTTGCAAATCTGGCCCTTCCTTCATATCGATTGATCATAAAGTTCCGGTAACCCTGATTATTGGGGTCGGTAGTTATAAACTCGGTCAGACCGGCTTCAAGAGGTTGTTTTCTGCAATAATAAAGATTCATCTCTCCCTTGACAATTCTTTGCCCGAATACAGCATTCTGTTCATCGAATCTACAGGCCCTGAAATATCTACTCTCCTGGCTGAAGGCAAAAATCCTGCTTGCCGGGTAAATTCTTCCGGGATTTTCCCAGACAGAGATGAACTGATCGGTAAAATTTGTTCGAAGGTATGCCAGCTCGTTTATGGATTCTTCAGGTGACAAATAAATGATGGCATCTGTATAATCGATAAAAGCCGGATCTGACAAATCAGGCGACAATATCGCAGGTTTCTCCTTGATTTTCTTATGTTTCCCTGATTTAACCGGTTCAATTACACGAGCGGCAGAATCTGCATGCTGACCGTAACCCGGGCCAATAAGTGAGGTTAAGATCAGATAGAATGCTATACAAAATTTGCTTTTACACATTTCAGTTTTAGGATTAATCCAGACTCCTTAAAATAAAACAAAGCAAACCTACATTTATTCCGCCGGAAAACCGAATATCAGACCTGTAACTTTGATGGTCATATGAATTTGCTAAGATCAGCAGGCATTCAAAATCTGATAAATATTTTTTGAGAAAAAATTATCAGAAGTTAAATGATCCCGATTCTCCTGTTTACAGTAAAATTTTATACGTTTACACACTGAATAGACTTTCAGACGACAAACACAAATGCTATGATAAGGAAATTCCTGGTGTTGATATTGGCATTCCTTTGTATGAGCGGTACTATTATTGCACAGTCTCCATGGAGAAAAGGTGAAATGCAGGTCATTGTACCCATAGAGCAGCCAGCAATTAATGATTTTGCACGCCTGGTTTCAGGCCTGGGGATTAACTCGGAACTTGCAGGTGATTTCATCCGTTGCTATATCACACCAGACGAAGCAAATGCGCTTAAGGAAGCTGGAATTGATTTTCAGACAGAGATAGCTGACCTGAATGCATGGTCAGCAATGTTTGGAACATCCGGTGTACCATCAGGATACTATACTGTTGAAGAGCTGAATGAGATTGCCGATAGTCTTGCCCTTCATTTTCCGGACATCTGCACTATTCATTCACTGGGAACCGCAACCGGATTTTACCAGCTTCTTGCGATGAAGATCAGCGACAATTCATCCATAGACGAAAACGAAGCAGAGGTGATGTTTGATGGTGGCATCCACGGTGATGAGGTGGGTGGGCCTGAGAACATGATCCGGTTTGCCCGTGACCTCTGCCTGCAGTACGGTTCTGATCCCCTGATCACCAATCTGGTCGATTCCCGCGAAATATGGATTTACTATTGCGTGAACCCTTACGGCCGAAGTAACATGACCCGCTACAACGGGAATGGAGTTGATATTAACCGTGATTGCGGATATATGTGGAATAATGAGGGTAACAGCCCTTCTGCATTCTCACAGCCGGAAACCAAAGCGTACAGGAAATTACTGACGGAAAATCAATTTGTTATTCACTGCAGCTATCATAGTGGTACTGAATATATTAGTTATCCCTGGAGTTACCGGGCTGACCATTCGCCTGACCACGCCATTCATGATAATCTGGCATCCCTGTACGCTGATAATTCAGGCTATTCCGGAATTCCGTATGGTCAGGGCTTTACAGGTATGTATGCCATCAACGGAAGCACCAAAGACTTTGGTTACGGCGCCCTGGGCAGTATTAGCTGGTCGGTCGAAATATCAGTTGACAAACAACCTCCGGCATCTCAGATCGGTACCTATTACCTCAGGAACAAACCATCCATGCTTAAGATGGTTGAATATGCAGGATACGGAATCTGCGGAACAGTAACAGATTCTGTAACCGGAGAAGCATTGCCGGCGAATATTTTTATCGATAACCTATTCCCGGTTACCAGTGATCCTGTGTATGGCGATTATCATAAATTCCTGCTTCCCGGTAATTACAATATCAGAATTGTTGCAAGCGGATATGAAACCAGAACAATCACCGGAGTTGCCATTTCAGCCATGCTGGCCACCGAAATTAATATTGCTTTATCACCGGTTGAAGACAATCGTTTCGCGAGAAGATTAATTTCGTGTCAGATTCCGAACAACAATTTTAACGATGAGGGAAATACTCCCGCCGCCTTAGGGCCACCCGACAATCAGAGGTACTCCATCGGCAGGAACGGCTATGTGATTATTGATCTCGGCGATACATTAACCGATGGCACAGGGCCTGAAGTGATTGTATTTGAAAATGATGTTACCCCTGAGGGATACCTTTTGTATGCCGGTCAAACCTTGGACGGTCCCTGGGTACTGATGGGTACCGGAACCGGGAACGCTGAATTTGACCTGTTGGAAACTATGCTGCCTTCGGCTCGCTACCTGAAGATAAAGGATGATGGCGACGGTCAATCTCAGGTGGCCGATGCGGGTTTCGATCTGGATGCGATTGAAGGCATCTTGCATTTACCACCCGTTGATTCAACAGGATTTATCACGGGCATTGTTTATTCCGTTGAACTCCAGACTCCTGTTCAAGGAGCAACCGTTGTATGTGGAAACAGAATTGCCATTTCAGATGAACACGGCGGTTTTATTATTGAAGCAGATACCGGAAGTGTAGAAATCTGTGGTGAATTTCCGCAATTGTTCATGTATGATTGCGATACAGTTGCTGTTACACCGGGCGATACTCTTTTCCATGATTTGTATCTGCGGGTTCAGGAAGGAATTCATGCAATGACTCCAGAAAAGGAGAGCTTTATTGTTTTTCCAAACCCGGCAGATAATTTCACAAATATCACCCCTTATGGCAATCATAAGATCCTAAATTGTTCCGTATTTAATCTTTCCGGGCAAGTACAACAATGTGGCTTAGCTTTTCCTGGAAACCACACGTTAAACATCAATACCTCAGCATTGACGCCCGGTGTTTATTTTATCCGAATACTTACTGACGAGCATCCGGAAACATTTAAACTGCTAATTCAAAGGTAAATCTGCCGCACACAGCATTTGAAATCAAATCCCAGGTCAGATAAAAAATGAGTTTATAGCCTGATTCAGATAAAGGATTTACAAACTGAATTGAGCAGTTGCTCAACAAACAATTACGCTGGATAAACAAAGACAGGCAGTTGTACATTTGGCAATGCGAATCTTCCTCAATGAAGTAAATTCGTTTAAAAAACATTGAATTGTCATATTGACGCCTGCTATATACACGAATAAAAACAATAAATATACTGACATGAATTTCACATCATAAATGTCGGTATTTATGAACAAACCTGACGTAATATTAAAAACTTATTGAATCCGTAACTCTGTCACATTAACATACGATTATGAAAAACAGGAAGATTACCTTTATCCGCTTTGCCATTTCATTCACAATAGGATTCTTCAGTCTGAACAGCCTGTTTGCCCAACTGAATGGGTTTGTCCTTGATCCTTCGGGAACAACTGACAATTTCATGAGATATGAACCAAAAGGGTTTAGTGTGAATGGTACCAGCTATGTAACAGGATATCTTACGCTTTCAGCCTATAAAAATCTCACAACTGGCATTATGGCAAACATCAGTGAACCCTACCAGAAGTTGCAGCTTCATGGAGGAAATATTCTTTTATGCCGGACCAATCCATCCTCTGCCAGCCCGGATATTAACCCCACTTCCCGCAATGGTGCAATCCTGTTCAGCGATTATGTTATATCGGCAAATAATTGGATCCATGGCAAATGGGGTATTGAATATGACGATCAATACAGCACGGGTGGACTGAATTTTTTTAAGCCCGTATCGAGCTTAACCAGCAATCGCTTGAATTTCAATCTGTTTATACGAAACGATGGAAATGTGGGCATTGGAACCGGAGATCCTGCAGCCAGGCTACATATTGCAGATGGAGATGTCTTTATTGAAGACATCAATAGTGGCATTATTATGAAATCTCCCGATGGCAATTGCTGGCGGGGAACCCTGAACAACCAGGGACAGCTTGAATTCAGTCTTATGCCCGATTGTGTAGCAACATCAATCCCTGAAAACAGAAGTAAAGATGAACCATCATTCCGTTTAATCCCAAACCCGGCTTCCGGTTTTCTCCGAATAAGCTGTACTACAGCTGATCTTGCCTCTTACAGCAACTTTTCCCTCTTTGATTCAGCGGGAAATCAGGTTAAATCCGGCAGACTTGATCAGGAAACCTGCACCATCAATACAGGGGATCTGGCTCAGGGGACTTATATCATAAACATCACCGGATCCGGAAAAACATGGTCGGAAAAAGTAATCATAAAATAATTTGCCCAAAGATCAGGTCTTCACCAAGAGCCCTCCGGAAATATTACTTTTCTGCCTTCTTATGGTGTAAACCATAATACTTCTTCAAACATATCCAGAACAGGGACATTGCTAATGGCAATTTGTTTCCGAATTGCCCTATTGGAAAACTCTAATTCCATGTTATCAGCAACCCGAAATTTCACAAGGCATGACACCGGAAGGTCAAAGTAAATCCGTTAATGTAAGTTTTTTGCATTAAATTTTTGATTCAATTACCTGAAAACCTGTTGATCTACCAATAATATTGTAAATTCGGCGGATATTTGAATTAATTTTGTCATTAGCTTTCATTTCTGCAATACTCTTATCTCCTTCTGAAAACCAATTAAAATGAAACGGATCATTACCTTCTGCCTGTTCAGTCTGGCTGTTTTTACTGCCTCCGCCGGTGAAATTGTTAAAACATACTACATAGGAAAACCCATTATTGAACAAAAGGGACTGCTACAGTCCATCCGGTTCGATCAGTCGGTTCTGACGGGTAGATCCGGCGAACCAATGCTGCCCTACCTTGCCGTAAACCTTCTACTTCCTCCGGGGCATGAAGCAATGCGCATCAGTTTTGAAGGTATTGACGAAACATATATTCCCGGTAGTTACAGATTACCTGCAGGGCAATATTCCCGTCCACTATCTGATCCCGGATTTTCCGT
The DNA here is from genome assembly GCA_016705005.1 of Bacteroidales bacterium. Lineage (GTDB taxonomy): Bacteria > Bacteroidota > Bacteroidia > Bacteroidales > Lentimicrobiaceae > Lentimicrobium. Next base: position 364,649 of record JADIZB010000001.1, read on the forward strand.
TCAGAGTGAGAATGAAGAGATATACCGCTCGATGAATGTTTATCCTTCAGCACAGACAGGTAACCTCAGCACTCATTACAGAAACGGATACGGGTATGCACAGTCGGTATTTACTCCTGTTAAATACATTCCCGGCAAAGGAGAGATCAGCTATTATCAGAAAGTGATTATCCGCATAGAGACCAGGGAAACCCAGAAAGGTCGGGATGCATTAAAAAATATCACAGCCAACAAAAATATCATGGCAAACTGCCTGAAAGCCGCACAAAATCAGGAAGTGTTTGATGAATATCCTACGAGGAGGGCAACAGGCACCGATTATCAGATTTTGATTATTACCCCACAGGCTTTCTCCGGGCAGCTGGATGCTCTGGCACAGCTTTATTTACCCAGGGGCATGAAAACCCAGATAACCACGACCCAATTCATTGAAAGCAACAGCAACGGTGCTGACATGCCGGAAAAAATCAGGAATTTTATCATCCAGGAATATCAGCAGCACAATATTGAGCATGTGGTTCTGGGTGGCGATGTTGAGCATGTTGATTACAGGGGTTTTTATTGCCATGTGCAATCTTCAAGCGTTTATGAAGACAGCAATATCCCTTCAGATATTTATTACTCTTCACTTGACGGCAACTGGAATACAAATGGCAACAACCTCTGGGGTGAGATTGGTGAGGATGATCTGCTTCCGGAAGTTTCGGTTGGTCGCCTGTCGTTCAGCAATACCACTGAGCTGACAGCTATGCTGAACAAAACAATAAAATACCAGAATGAGCCCGTTGAGGGAGAGTTGAGAAATCCCCTGCTGGCAGGTGAGCATCTTTATGACAACCCGGAAACATGGGGTTCTGATTACCTGGAATTGCTTATCGGAACGCATGATGACAATGGATATATCACAAGCGGTATCCCTGAAGATCACAACGTCGAAACCATGTATGATGAGGTTTCGAACTGGAGCGGAACCGATCTGATGAATTCGATCAATGCAGGGCGGAACTTCATACATCATGTGGGTCATGCCAATGACACCTATGTTATGAAGTTTTATATGTGGGATATTACTAATGAGAACTTCACAGGTGTTAACGGCATCACACATAACTTTCCGGTAATCTCCACCCATGGCTGTATCTGTGGTGCCTTTGATACTGATGATTGTATTGCTGAGAAAATGGTCAGTATTGAGAACTTTGCAGCACTGTTTATCGGGAACTCCCGTTACGGATGGTTCAATGAAGGACAGACTGAAGGGCCATCGGCTCACCTTCATCGTGAATACGTAGATGCTATGTTTACCGACAGTTTGAACAGAGCCGGACGGGCGCAGGTAGAATCAAAAGCAGCAACTTCTCCCTGGGTTAATGCCCCGGGACAGTGGGAAGAAGGTGCCCTGAGATGGTGTTTTTATGATTGTAACGTATTGGGCGACCCGGCGATGGCCATATGGACAGATGAGCCGATCAACATTTCAACTGTTTACCCCACAACCCTCACAACCGGGACCGGACAGTTTGATGTAACCGTTACCAGCAGCGGAAATCCGGTGAACGGACTTACTGCCGCCCTGCTTATGGATGGAGTTCTTTACGGAACCGGAACAACCGGCAACGATGGGACAGCCACCATAACCATTGATCCACTTGTAATTGAACCAGGAGATGCCCAAATTGTAATTTCAGGTTATAACTGCCTTCCCACCTATTACCCGGTTATGTTTGTTTCCGGAGAATCTCCTTATGTCGTTTATGAGTCAAGCCTGCTGAATGATAGCGGGGGAAACAACAACGGACAGGCAGATTTCGGAGAAACCGTGTCACTTAGCATAACACTTCAGAATATCGGACTAGCACAGGCGCAGAATGTAACAGCCACCATCAATAGCAACGATCCATTTGTTACCATCACAGATGCGGTGGAATCGTACGGAAATATTGCCCCAGGCGGTCAATCAACTGTTGAAAACGGCTACACCATTCAGATCAGCAATGAAGTTCCTGATAATCATATCATTGCATTTACAATGTCGGCTGTTGCTGATGAAACATGGCTTTCAGAGTTCCAGCTTACTGCCTATGCTCCCGAAATACAGGCAGGCAATGCAGTGGTTGACGATGGTTCCGGAAACGGCTTACCGGATCCGGGAGAAACTTTCGATCTTGATGTTGATTTGATCAATAACGGGCATTGCACCAGTTTACCGGTAACTGCTGTTCTGAATTGTTCCAGTAGCTGGATAAACGGCCAGACATGGACTTCCGGACCACTTACCATTGATGCACTTAGTGAAGAAACAGTCAGTTTTGGAACCATTTCTGCTGATGCCCAGACACCAATCGGCACGCAGGTAGCGTTTACTCTTACCCTGCTCCAGGGAAACCCTGCAAATGTCTTTCTTGAAAAAGAATATCTTTATGTTATCGGACAAGTATCAGAAGACTTTGAAACCGGCGATTTCAGCCTGCATCCATGGGCTCATTCAGGTGCCGCAAACTGGACAATTACCCAGACGTCAACTTATGAGGGTTTATTCAGTGCCAGATCAGGTGTCATAACTGATCTTGGGTTTTCGAATCTTCAGGTTACTTATGATGTACTGACTGATGACAGTATCCGTTTCTGTTCGAAGGTATCCTCTGAACCGGATTATGATTTCCTGAGATTCTATATTGATAATGTTAAGAAAGCCGATTGGTCGGGTGAAACAGGATGGACACATAATGTATTTCCGGTCGTTGCCGGAACACATACTTTCAGGTGGTCATATGAGAAAGATATTACACTTTCTGTTGGGGAAGATGCAGCCTGGATTGATAACATCATTTTCCCACCGGTAGATCTGAATACAGGAATTGATCAACCCGGAAACTTTATTCCTTCGTTGGTTGTTTATCCTAATCCTGCTTCGGAAAAAATCAATATTCTTACATATCTTTCTGGCATGGAGAATAATAAACTTACTATTACAGACCTGACAGGTAAAATAGTTTATTCAAGAAATAATATTCCGTCCTCTGGCAACATCGAAGCTGATGTCTCTGCAATTGAACCCGGACTATATTTCATCAGGCTGAATAACGGCAAATCTGCCAAAACCATGAAACTGATCATAAAATAGTTTACTAAAACAGATAAATCATAAATATTAACCTTAACACACACACCGTGACAAAACGCCTGTTTATTATTGCAATCGGGCTGCTGATTGCCATCCCTTTTACGTTTGGTCAAAAGCCTAAAAAACAGATGTATATGCCTGCTGCTCCTGTTCAGGAGAAATATAAGGTAGATACACGAATTGATAACATGTCGTATTGGAGAAGAATGGCTTCTCTCGGCTTAGTTCCTGTTGCACCTGATTACAAGGCCAAACCCGGAAAATATACCGGAAGTAAGCTAAGCGGACGAAGTGTTTCAACGGAGGATTCTCCTGATGTTCCGGTTACGACTGAGTCATCAACACAAAGCGAGAATTCAATTTTCGTGAATCCGAATAACAATCAGGCATTGTTACAATCAAACAACTCCACGCCCAATCCTGTATCAGGCATTTATGGTGCCAATAGTTTTCTGTCAACAGATGCGGGGAGCAGCTGGGGTGGTTCGGTTCAGGGTGCCGGTGGTGAAAACAGCGGGGATCCTGCAACTGCCATTGGTCTTAACGGATGGTATTATGTAGGGTATATTCACAGCAGTGGAGGACAGGGGATCTCCTATTCTACAGATCAGGGCCAGACCTGGACACCGGTCCTCGTGGCACCATCACCCGGTGGATGGGGAAGTCTGCTTGACAAGAACCATATGTGGATTGACAACAGTCCGGGAAGTCCGTATTCAGGTTATCTTTATGATGCATGGACTGACTTCGGAGGAAGTAATGATGCCCAGATTGAGATTAACCGCTCGACAGATCAGGGCCTTACCTGGTCTACTCCGGTAAATATCAGTGCCGCAGTGAATGCCGGAAGCCACAATCAGGGGGTCAATATCAGTACCGGCCCTGACGGCGAGGTTTATGCTGCCTGGGCTATTTATGACGGATGGCCTACCGATGAATCGGCAATCGGTATGGCAAAATCGCTTGACGGAGGAGCCACCTGGCAACCTTCGACCCGAATCCTGAGTGATATCAGGGGAATCAGAACAAGCGGCACCGGGAAATCAATGCGTGTGAATTCATTTCCTTCAATGACAGTCGATATCAGCAGCGGAGCCAACCGTGGCAACATATACATCACCTGGGCAAACATCGGGACACCGGGCATAAACACCGGCAGCGATATTGATATCTATTTTATCAAATCGACCGATCACGGAGCAACCTGGTCAACCCCTTCAAAAATCAATCAGGACGCTGCCGGGCTTGGCAAACAGCACTATTTCCCATGGATCACCTGTGATCCCTCAAACGGAAACCTGAGTGTTATATATTATGATGACCGCAATGTTTCATCAAGTGAATGCGAGGTATATGTTTCCACTTCAACCGACGGCGGATTTACCTGGGAAGACATAAAAGTGAGCGATGTTTCTTTTACACCTTCGTCAATTCCAGGCTTGGCTGACAGTTACTTTGGTGACTACCTGGCAATTTCGGCCAACAACCGGTGGGTGTATCCGGCATGGACAGATAACCGTTCAGGAACAGCAATGACCTATGTATCACCATTTCAGGCAGGGCCACCACCCAACCAGCCCTGGATTATTCACAATACACATGACATCAACGATGCAACGGGTAATAACAACGGGCTTGCTGACTTCGGAGAAAACCTTGAGTTCAACGTTACCATGGAAAACATCGGAGATCAGCCTGCCACTGCTGTTGATGTTACTCTTTCCTCAGATTCACCGTTTGTGACCATTACAGACAATACTGAACCATTCGGAAATTTTGCAGTGGGTGAAATCAAATCAATTCCATCGGCATTTGCGATTCAAATCAGTTCTGAAATCCCTGACGGGGAAGCCCTTGTATTTACGCTGACAGCTACCGATTCTGATGACAGCACTTTTGTCAGCAACTTTATGGTAGAGGCACATGCACCAGCCCTGCTGGCAGGCGGTATCAGTATCAATGATGCTGCCGGTAACGGTAATGGACGTCTTGATCCGGGTGAAAGTGCCATACTAAGCATTTCAACTTTCAATCCCGGCGATTATAATGCCGATAATACCACCGCCCAACTGAATTCGCCCAGCCAGTTTATTACCATTACCAACCCGGATGTAACTCTTGGTAACATCCTTCCTGGACAGGTCAATGCTGTCAGTGCGCAGTTTGACATACAGGTTGCCCCCGAAACGCCGGTTGGCCATTCAGCTTCCTTCAACTATACAGCAGTTTCACAATCGCTTACTGCCTCAAAAACATTCGGTATTCCTGTCGGTCTTATCCTTGAGGACTGGGAGAGCGGAGGTTATGGCAATTTCGAATGGGAATTTACCGGCACTGCTCCATGGAACATTGTTACCGATCAGGTATTTGAAGGCGAAAACAGTTCAAAATCAGGCATTATCTCTGACTATGAAACCAGTGAAATGTTCGTCACCTACAATGTAATGAACGAAGACTCTATCTCATTTTACTGGAAGGTATCATCAGAAGCCACCTATGATTATCTGAGGTTTTACATTGATAACCAGATGCTTGATCAGATTTCAGGAGAAGTTGACTGGACCAGGGTCGCATTCGCTATAACACCCGGAGAACACAGCCTTAGGTGGAACTACAGCAAGGATGTTTCACTCAATGTCGGAGATGATGCCGGATGGGTCGATTTTATCGTGTTCCCGGCACCATTGCAGACCACGGCCTATGCCGGACCGGATGCCGGTTCCTGCGAAGGAGCTTCTGTATTAATCAACGGAAATGCCACCAATTACAGTTCAGTAAGCTGGACCACCTCAGGGGATGGAAGTTTTGAAGATTCAGGATCGCTTTCAACATTCTATACACCCGGATCCAATGATATCATGAATGGCACTATTGGTCTGACGCTTACAGTTAATGGTCTGGATGGACAGGTTCTTTCTGATAATATGACCCTCAGCATTGTTGCTCCTGCAACAGTTTCTGCCGGTTCAGATGTGGTCGCTTGCAGCAATACCGAAGGAATTGAACTTACCGGCACCGGGTCGGGGTATACCGCAGTGCAATGGATGACAACCGGTACCGGTACTTTTAGCAGTCCGGGTTCAATTACAACCGTCTATTTCCCTTCACAGGAAGATATCTCCAATGGCATGGTAACACTAACCATTATCGGGGTATCACCATCCCCATGCAGCGATGTCATGGATGCCAAAATGGTTCAGTTCACAGCGGCACCATCAGCTACCATCAGTGGCAGTGCAGACATATGCAGCGGATCTGAATTAACCATCAGTGTTGATCTGACCGGAACCGCACCCTGGAGCCTGGAAGTTAATAATGGAGTAGGTTTGCTTACTGCAAACGAAACACCTTTTGCATTTCAGGTTCACCCTGAAGTAAATTCGGATTACCAGGTGTTGTCGGTCACAGACGTTTCTGATTGCCAGTCAGCCGGTTTGGGAATATTCAATGTAACTACCATTCCTTCACCTCAGATCAGCCTGGTAGCTGACACTTCAGCCTGTGCCAACCATACTGTTGTGCTGACAGCCAATACTACTGAGGAGGTTGATTTCCTCTGGATGCCGGGAGCTTCGGTGAATCAGAGCATAACCATTGATTCTGTAGGTTTCGGATTAGGATCTCATACCTGGACAGTTACAGCTACAGGTGCCAACAACTGTGCAACTGTAGCTTCAACCAATCTGACTTTTGTAGATTGCACAGGTATAGATGATGTTGCAAATTCGAAGGTAAGTGTTTATCCAAATCCATCAGCCGGACATTTCAGCCTGATTACTGCAAAAGAGATCAAAGGCATTTACAGGCTTGATATCCTTGATGCCTCCAACAAGGTTGTATACACAACAGACAACCTCGGATTGGGGCAGGGAAGTAAAGTTAATATCAATGCCGGTCTTCTTGCCGATGGCCTTTACCTGATCCAACTTACCGGTTCTTCAGCAACCTATTCAACCAAACTGATTATCAGGAATTAAAATCAATTATAACAAGCATAAAAAGGGGAGCAAAAAATTGTTCCTCTTTTTTATTTATACTGCTTACAAATTGCAGAAAAAGTGATCAACCTGTCAGACGTATTCAATTTTATTTACTTTTGCTGAGTCTATAAGTCAATTCACAATCAACGCCTTGTATTGCGAATGTTAATGATTATTTCTTCACCAACAAACGACAACATGAAAACAACTTTACCAGGTTTTTCAAAGACCTGCAGCAGCATTGGCAAAATGTTTCTGACAATAGTACTGCTCTTTACGATCGGTGCTTCCTTTGCTGCTGAGCAAAACTACACCGACAGCTGGGGCAAACAGGGATTAAGCCTCAACCGACAGGGTTCTGAAGGATTAAATCTTAATTTTTCCATTCAGCATTTCAGTTTCTCCGACATTGACATAAACGGGGAACGAATGACTTCGATTGAGTTTTCCGAGTCTTTTCTGCCTAATGAAACCGGTGCCCCGAATTTACCGGGAATAAGCCGTAAAATCGCTGTTCCCAATGGAGCAACACCTGTTTTGGAGATTGTCAGTATGAGAACAGAGCATTTCAGCAATATGGAGATTGCTCCTTCACCGCGCATCCCACTGGACACTGAAAGGGGTCCGTTGTCTTATAACAAGGATCCGGAGATTTATTCAAGAAATTCATTTTATCCGGCACAACCTGTTGAGTTGAGTGAAATCAATAAAATGCGTGGCGTTGATGTTTGCATGCTTAACATTCAGCCCTACCAGTACAATCCGGTTACCAAAGAGTTGATTGTTTATCGTGATATTGAAATCAATATCCGTTTTGTGGGTGGTAACGGTACTTTTGGTGAAGATCGTTACCGCAATCGCTGGTGGGATTCCATTCTGGAAGATGCTATTTTCAATTTCAGCTCACTTCCGCAAATTGATTACAACCAGAGATCAGCTAACAATACCCGGTCAACAGGTTATGAATATCTGATTATAGTACCCAATGATCCTGTATTTTCACAGTGGGCTGACTCAATCAAGAAATTCCGCAATGAAGAAGGCATCTATACCGGAGTGGTTAAGCTGTCGGATATAGGGACCAGCGTTTCGGCAGCCATGCTAGAAACATATATCAACACCGCATACACCACCTGGGACATCCCACCGGTAGCCGTTCTGCTTCTCGGTGATTTCGGACAGGCAAGTGCAAATGCAACAACAATTACTTCTCCGATATGGGACAGTTATTGTGTATCTGACAATATTTATGCTGACACCGACAACGACGATATGCCGGAAATTATATTTGCACGCATAACAGCACAGAATGCCTCACAGCTTGAATCGATGGTAGGTCGTTTCCTGAAATATGAAAGACGCCCGCCAACAAATCCCGGATTTTATGCCAATCCGATTACAGCCCTTGGCTGGCAAACTGAACGCTGGTTCCAGATTTGTTCAGAGACGGTGGGTGGTTTCTGGAAAAACGTACTCGGGAAAACGCCTGTCAGGATTAATGAAATTTATGATGGTACGCCTGGCAGCACCTGGTCAACAGCGCAGAACACAACTACGGTTGTCGGCGTATTTGGCCCCGGTGGGCTTGGCTATATTCCTGCCCAGCCCAGCTCACTTGGTGGCTGGAGCGGAGGAAACGCCACAATGATTAACAATGCACTGAATGCAGGTTCTTTTATGCTGATGCACCGTGACCATGGAATGGAAACCGGATGGGGGGAACCTTCCTATACCAACAGCAGCATCAATGGACTGACCAACACTGACCTTTCATTCATTCTCTCGATTAACTGCCTTACCGGCAAGTACAATTACGGTAGTGAATGCTTTACAGAGAAGTTTCACCGTTACACCTATAATAACCAACCTGCCGGAGCTCTTGGCCTGATTGCTGCATCTGAAACATCCTATTCATTTGTTAATGACACTTATGTATGGGGAATGATGGACAATATGTGGCCCAATTTTATGCCACAGTATGGATCAACTCCTGAATCAAGAGGGATATTGCCGGCATTCGGCAATGCCGCAGGTAAATATTTCCTGCAACAGTCAAACTGGCCATACAACACAGGGAACAAAGAGGTTACTTACAATCTGTTCCACATGCATGGTGATGCATTTCTGAAGGTTTGCACCGAAGTTCCCCAGAATATTGCCGCCACCTATGATGATTTCATCTACGAAAATCAGACTGAGTTCACGATAACAGCCTCTCCCAATTCATTGGTCTGCCTGTCTTCGAATGGTGTGATACTGGGTACCGGCGTAACCGGATTTCAGAATACCATTGTAATAACCATTCCCCCGATGATGGCAGGTTCAAGAATCAAGGTCACCATTACCCGTCCGAATTGCAACCGCTACGAGGGTTATGTAAATGTAATTCCGATGGTTACTGCTGCTGCAGCCGGGGAAGATGCAACGATCTGCGAAGGATCAGTTCACCAACTGGCCGGACAGGCTACCAATTACGCCAGCCTCTTATGGGCAACCAGCGGAACAGGTACTTTTAACGATCCAACCATCCTTAATCCATCATACACTCCAAGTGCCCAGGATGTTTTACAGGGAGCTGTTGTTTTATCACTGACAGCATCAAATCCTTCTGCCAATGATTCAACCGATTATCTTACGCTTTCACTCAGGGCTGCACCTGTTGTATTTGCAGGAGAAGCTACTGAAATCTGTGCCGGAGGAAATTTTTCAGCAGGCACAGCCTATGCTTTAAATTATTCCGTAATAGAATGGGTATCGTCGGGAACCGGAGTTTTTGATGATCCTGCATCTGTAACCCCCAGATATACGCCTGGCCCGGAAGATATTACTACCGGAGCCGTAATTCTGACGTTACGCGCATGGAACGATATCTGCGATCCTGTTGAGTCAGTTGTAAATATCTCCATCAGACCATTGCCATTACCATCAATTTCAGGGCAGAACAGTGCCTGTCAGAATCAGGCAGGAGCACAATACCTTGCAGCAAGCACCGGAAACACCTATGAGTGGGACGTTGCCGGTGGCACGATCACCGATGGGCAAAACTCATCTACTGCTACTGTAACATGGGATGCTGCCGGTGAAGGAGTGATGATGCTTACCGAGATCAATGAATTTGGTTGCTCACAAAGCACCCAGTTCCCGGTTACTGTGAACCCACTACCAACTCCTGCCATAGATGGAAATGCCTTGGTTTGCGCCAACAGCCAGGAGGTATTATACACCACCGCATTGGTTGGTGGAGATGAATATGAATGGGATGTCACCGGGGGTGAAATAGTTTCGGGGGCAGGAACCAATGCTGTAACCATTAACTGGGGAGGCAATGGTCAGGGCATGCTTTCACTGATTCAGACCACTTCTGCAACAACCTGCAGTGCTCCTGCTGAATATAATGTAACCATCAATTCACCGACTATTTCTTTAGGTAACGATACCACCATTTGCATTACTCACCTTCTGAATCTTAGTGTTGATGGTACATTTCCAACCTATAACTGGTCGGATGGCAGCAACAACAGCAACCTTCTGATCACAGCAACAGTTCAGGGAATCAATACAACAAGCTATACCCTGACTGTCGCTGATGAAAACGGTTGTGAAGGAAGTTCCACTATTCAGGTTAGTGTTGATGCATGCGCAGGAATTGATGAAAATTCAGCAAAAACAGGGATCACCATTTTTCCGAACCCGACCAAAGGTGATTTTTCACTTGACATCATGAATGCTGGACTTGGAAATGCCGTCATCAGCATTTCCAATACAAACGGAAAGGTGATATTTACAAATAAAATAGTGCTGAACAATGGATCCTGTTCTGAGAAAATAAGCCTGGATGCAGAAAGTGGTGTGTATTTCCTGAAAGTGGAGACACAGAACGGCACCGTGATCGAAAAACTTGTCATCAGGTAAACCCGAATTTTTATATTTTTAAAGCCCGCCCTGTTTCAGGCGGGCTTTTTTTATGGGGCAGATGTATTACAAATTCGTTCCTGAATTATTAAAGTATATTAAAGTAATTGTTATTTTCACAGTCCCGAATAAATCAACCTTCCGTAATTATGAGAAAACTGATTGTTACCCTGGCATATACAGGGCTGATTGTCTTCAATCCATTTTTATTCAGCTTTGGTCAGAAACCATTAACAACATCAGGTAATCCTGAACTTATGCCGATGAGCAGCTATGATTCGCTAAAATTGTCGCAACTCCCGGTATTAAAGTTACCCGACGAAGCCACCAGGAGGCTTCTTCCTTATGCCGTTGATAATTCAGGGAAGCCTTGGTTCAGACCTCTGATAGCTCAGGTAGGGCTGGAGTGTGGGCAAGCAAGCAGCATCGGGGTTGTATTTACCTACGAGATGAATTATGCAAGGAACGTTCCCGGAAATCTCCCTGAGAATCAATATGCTACACATTTTGCCTATAATTTTGTAAATAATGGTGGTGATGCAGGCGTGAGTTTTTTTGAAACCTTCGAAATAGTGAGGCAGGCCGGAAATCCATCCGTAGCTGATTATGGTGGAATGTCGGCAGGTGGGGCAACGCGGTGGATGGATGGATATGATCTTTACTACAATGCAATGCATAACCGGATCGACGGGGTATATTCCATCCGGGTCAATACTATTGATGGTTTGCAAACGCTGAAGAACTGGATTTATGACCATGGAAACGGTTCGTCTGCCGGAGGGCTCGGATGCTTTTATGCTGAGTTCACCCATCCTGCGGCATTTTTACCTGAAGGGACCCCGGAAGCCGGAAAACATGTGATTTATGCCTGGGGAAATTCCTCAAATCATGCCATGTCAATCGTTGGATATAATGATTCTATCCGGTGGGATTACAATAATGACGGACAATATACCAATAATATTGATATCAATTCCGATGGATTGGTTGATCTGCGTGACTGGGAAATCGGTGGGTTCAAGATGGCCAACACCTATGGTTCCATCAGTGGCTGGGGTGATAACGGATTCTCTTATATGATGTACAAATCGGTTGCAGATCAGTTTCAGCAGGGTGGTATCTGGAACAATACCGTTGTTGTACCCTATGTAAGGGATAATCACGAGCCTCAGCTTACGGCAAAAGTGAGTTTATCCTATCCATGTCGTGATCTTCTCAGGGTAATGGCCGGTGTTTCATCTGATCCGGAAGCTACTGAACCAGATCACATACTGCATTATCCGATTTTTGATTTTCAGGGAGGCTGTAACCCGATGCAAGGCTCTTCAGGTCCACAGAGTATAGAGTTCGGCCTTGACCTGAATCTTTTGCTTCAGTATATAAATCCGGGAGAAGAAGCCAAATTCTTCATTCTTGTACAGGAAAATGATCCGCTTGGTTCTCAGACTGGTACACTTGAAAGTTTCGCATTGGTCGATTATACCAATGGCGGTGCTGTCATCAACAGCCAGATTAGTGAATTACCCCTTGTCAACGACAACATCACCATGGCAGGGGTGAATGCCATTGTTAATTTCGACCCGGTTCTTGTAACAACCTCTGACCTTCCTCCGGTCCAGATTTACAGTAATTATTCAAGCACATTGCAGGCTGAAGGGGGCACCCCACCCTATCGTTGGAACCTCGTTGAAGATTATACACGCTTTGACTCAACCTCTGTAATGCCTCAGATTACATCACAATTGTTGCAGCTTTCATCCAACAGCAATGGAAAAGCTAAAGTTGAACTTCCTTTCACATTCCCCTATTTTGGTCAGAACTATTCTGAAGTATATGCAACATCAGACGGGTACCTTATGTTTGAGAACTCGCTGCTCCCCTGGCCCTATTATATTGAAGGCAGAACATATTTCATCCAGACCCCTATGATTGCACCATCTATGTCGAACCCATTTCTGGTTGATGCAGGACAGGGTGATGGTGTTTGGTATGAAGAGAGTGACAGCTATGTTACATTTCGCTGGAAGCTGAGTGTGAGCGGATCATCTGGTTCCACTTTCAATGCTACGGCCAGGCTATATCAAAATGGAAGGATAGAGATTAATTATGGCAACTGTTCTGTTCCTTCCTATATAGAAAGATATGCAGGCATTTCAGCAGGCGACGGCGAGAACTATGAGATCCTGACCTATGACCCTGATTTCAGTTCAAGCCCCGATCAACTGGTAAGGTATACACCTACCACCATTCACCCGGGAATTTCATTATCCTCCGACGGCCTGCTGACCGGTGAAACCAGTGAAATTTTCACCAATCTGCCGATTACCGTTTGTGTAACGGATAAAAATAATATGAAAAACTGTAAAACATTATTCCTGAACACCGAAGGGCTGATGATGGAATATGAGATTCTGGCTGGTGATGATGAAATCATAGGTTTCGGTGAAGAGGGTTTTCTGACTCTGCACATCACTAATCTTAATAGTTTCGCTCTCGGGGCGACTATATTTACCCTGAACTCGTTTGACCCGTATTTTGAATTGCTTGTTAACCAGGCAGCTATGAATGGTATTCTTCCGGGTGAAACCATCACTATTGAAAATGCATTCCGGTTCATGACCAGCGAACTTGTTCCGGATGCACATAATGCATCATTTATTCTGAATGGCTCTTCATCAGAAGGTAACTGGACGCGTGCGCTCACACTAACCGCCTGGCGTGCAATGACAGAAATTGCCGGAGCAGTTGTGATTGACGGGAACAATGGAATTCTTGAACCCGGTGAAACAGCTCAGCTGGCAATCAACCTGAGAAACGAAGGAGGGGCAGATCTGACCAATGCCGTCGCTGCAATTTCATCATGGGATCCCTATCTGACCATTACGGCCGGTAGCGGATCAACAGATACCCTGAAACCCGGAGAAATCTGGCCATTGGTGTTCGAAGTCAGTCTTGCGCCTGAAACACCACTTTACCATCTTATTGAAATCAACCTGGAAGTCACAGGTGATCATCAGTTCAGTTACTTCAAAACTATTCCTTTCTTTACCGGTATTCTTGTTGAAAATTTCGAGAATGGTAACTTCACTACTTTTGACTGGGAGATTGGGGGAGATGCCCCCTGGGCTCCTGAAGAAGGCTCTGCATATGAAGGCAACTGGTGCGCCCGTTCAGGCATTATTACCGACAATCAGCTAAGCACTTTCTCGATAAACTGGAATGTGGCTTTTGCCGACAGCGTTTCATTCTGGTTCAGGGTTTCGTCAGAGCCCGGGTATGATTATCTGCACTTTTTTACAAAGGACGGAGAAATCGCCAAATGGGCCGGGGACTGGAACTGGACCCGTGCAAATTTCGCGGTATCGGCAGGAGAGCACCCTTTTGCATGGAAATATATAAAAGATTACAGTGTTTCGACCGGAGAAGATTGTTCACGGCTCGATTATATTGTTCTTCCTGTATTTGCTGTTCCAACACCTGCCGGAAAGATAATCAGCATACCGGCAAAACTTTCGGTCTATCCGAATCCCGGTCATGATATGATGAGAATAGATTACTCTCTGGATGAACCATCAGCTGTTCAGGTCTCGGTATGTGATATGCACGGAAGAGTGTTGTTCATTTTTGAGGATAAAAATATTCTTCCTATAGGTGAATATTCGCTTACTCCTGATTTATCAATTTTAGAATCAGGCGTTTATAATGTAATACTCAGGACAAGTGACGGGATTTTGGTTAAAAAGATCGTCAGAATCGGTGACTAATTGATATTCACCTCTGTCATTCAAGTCCGTCTGTTGTAACTTTGCAAAAAAGTATTGAATGAAACGTTCCTCCGGCGACAACCATAGCTGGTTTAAATACTTTCTGTTTACAGTTGTTATGCTGTTCATGATTCTGCCGGTGCTTCAGGGGAAGTTCGGACTGGTAGACGAGAAAAAGCTGACAGGTGCGTTTAACACGCTGAAAGAGCCTGATTTTGGTGAATTTAAATGGAAATCATGGTTCGAAGGAACATTCCAGGAGGATTACAACAGCCGGCTTGAACAACATATTGGGTTCAGAAACTCTCTTGTAAGAGTCAACAATCAGCTTAGCTACAGTATTTTCAGACAGGCAAATGCCGAAGGTGTAGTTATCGGCAAAAACAATGAGCTTTTCGAGATTGACTATATCAGAGAGTATCTGGGTCAATATTATGTTGGGGACACTGTATGGCGTGATAAAGCCGCCAAACTCAAAGCTGTTCAGGACACACTGGCCGGTCTTGGAAAAACACTGGTAGTAATTTTTGAACCCGGGAAGGGTGAATTTAATTCTAACCTCCTGCCTCCCAATTTTGCCAATGCATCCAAAACTATTTCAAACTATGATTTTTTGAGCAGACAGCTTAAAAAATCAGGAGTCAATGTACTTGACCTGAACAGGTATTTTATTTCAATTAAAGGAAAAACTGAATATCCTCTGTTTCCCCAGTGCGGAACTCACTGGAGTTATTACGGAGCTGCACTTGCAGCCGATTCCACTCTAAGGTACATTGAATCACTGAAAGGGATCGACCTTCCGGACATGAAAATCGTCAGGAACGAAATTCTTGATACTACACGACATCCTGATTATGACATCGGCCTGGCCATGAATCTGATTTTCAAGATTCCACATGTAAAAACCGCCAATCCTGTGATTCAATTTAAGCAGGATCATACCAAAACCAAGCCCAGGGTCCTAATCGTTGGTGACAGCTTTTACTTCAACTGGCTGAATAACCGTATCCCTGCAGAAGCTTTCAGCTCGTGCGACTTCTGGTATTACAACAAAAATATTACACGAAGTGATGGTTCAAGTCCGGGAGAAGCATCAGGTCTTGATCTGCATAGTGAGATACTTGGGCGCGATATTATAATTATAATGATTACAGGGAGATTCATTCATTCTTTCGCCTGGGGCTTCGACGAACAACTGTACGACCTTTTTTACCCGGGATACCGTGATCCAATAGAATTTTTCTCCAACAAAATCAGAATCTACAGCGATGAATTTCAACGAATGTATAAAGAATCGGTAGCAATGAATATTAGTTTGCCTGATCGCATAAACCAGGAGGCTAAATTTTTGTTTTATGAAGACGCGAAGAACCATCCGGAAAAATACACCACTAAAAGAGACCTCGTGATGATCTTTGAGCTGGGAATCCGTGGGACGCCCGATTGGATGGATGAAATAAAACGAAAAGCAAAAATCAACAAAATCAGTGTTGATGAGCAGGTTCGAACCGATGCAGAATGGATTTACAAAGATAAATACGAAAAAAATAAATAAACACACCATGAAAAACATTTTTACACTGATTGCTGTAATTGCGTTCACTATGATGGCTAATGCTCAGGGGATTATAAATGTCAATCCCGATCCCAATGGTGAACCATGGCTGGCCGGGGGACTTCGCGAACTCACTGCTGCAGACTATAACCGTATTGCTTCGACTCCGGTTTTGACACTTACACAGGTGCAACGAAGCCGAAGCCTTCCGGCTTTGGTCGATAATTCGACATTGCCATGGTTCAGGCCTGTTTTCAGTCAGGATGGGGGAAGTTGCGGGCAGGCCAGCGGAATAGGATACAATTTTACCTATGAAATGGATTATGTGCGCGGGGTAAGTGCAAACACGACTCAAACCCAGTATCCGACACATTATACCTGGGATTTTCTCAATGGAGGTGAAGGTGGTGGCTCCTGGTATTTTGATGGCTGGCAGATCATTGCATCCAACGGTTGCCCCAATGTTGAAACCTATGGCGGTACACCCTGGACTGGTGGCGACCGTCGGTGGATGAGTGGTTACGACAATTACATATCGGGAATGAACAACCGGATGCTTGAAGTGATGACTATTGATGTTTCTGATGAAGAGGGGCTTCTAACCCTGAAACAATGGTTATTTGACCGGCTTGATGGATCTCCGACAGGCGGATTGGCCAATTTTTCAGCCGGAGTTTCAGATGTATTCAGTATGAATTATCTCCCTGCCGGAACTCCCAATGCCGGGAAACTGGTTATTACCGGATGGGGTGAAGTGGTGAACCATGCCATGACCTTTGTGGGTTACGACGATAACATTCGTTATGACTATAACAACGACGGACAGTACACCAATAATCTTGATATTACAGGTGATGACCTGGTTGACCTCCGTGACTGGGAAATCGGTGGTCTGCTCATGGTAAACAGCTGGGGAGAAACATTCGGAAATGGAGGCAAGGTATATGTGATGTACCGCACCCTTGCAATGAATGTGTCGGAAGGAGGAATCTGGAATAATCTGCTGCATGTGATACGCACCCGTTCTGATTATGAACCTCAACTCACGCTGAAATCAGTTATAAAACATACTTCAAGAAACAAAATAAAAATTGCTGCAGGGGTTTCGCCCAATACCACCGACACCAAACCAGCCCACATACTCGAATTTCCCATGTTCAGCAATCAGGGTGGTGATTTTTATATGCAGGGAGGTTATTCAGAAGCAGATAAATCGCTTGAAGTAGGACTCGACATTACACCACTTCTGAGCTATATCAGCCCTGGCCAGACCTCCAGATTTTTTCTGCAGGTAGTGGAACAGGATCCGGACAATTATGGCACTGGTCAGATTACCAACTTATCGTTGAATGTGATGAATCAGTCGCTCGAATTTCAGAGTAGCATGTCGAACATTCAAATTTCGAACAACGATACAACCTGGGTCTGGACCGATGCCCCGGTTGAATTTGTTCCGGCACAGATTCTCACTGAGCAGTTACCTGCGGCGCATATCGGCACACCTTACAGTTTTCAGCTGGAAGCCTCAGGGGCTCCTGCTCCTTTCAGCTGGTCGTTATTGCAGGAATATTCCGAAAACAATGATCAGGCTGCATTTCCCGCCATTACCTCAAATCAACTGATTCCGAATAATAATGATGATGGATTTGTGATGCAGACCATTGATTTCCCTTTCCCATTCTATGGCGAATACTATGAAAATCTGGCAATTACAACTGACGGATCGATCGCATTCGGTGAACAATTTGAGTATATCCGAAGTGAGTCTGACCTGAAATCGGCGAGGGCTATTACCCCTTATGGCACTGATCTGATGATTTATCCGGAATACAACGATGGAATCTACTACGAAGGAGACGCCACACATGCAACTTTCAGATGGAAAATCTCAAAATTCGAAGATCCCGGCTTTAACAATGATTTTGCCTTAACATTGTACCCTGACGGGAGAATCGTATTCCATTACGGCAATGGCATCACACCATCTTCCAGCTGGGCAGCAGGTATTTCGGCTGGTGATGGAAGCAATTATCTGATGGCTGATATCTCAGGATCATCCAGTATTATACCCGGCTCATCATTTCGTTTCTCATGCCCACCTCTCCCATCAGGCATGAGCCTTAGCAGCGATGGTATTTACAGCGGAATTCCCATACAGGATGGAGGTACATGGAACATAACGTTTAAGGCGACTGCTTCAAACTACCTCTTTTCTGTTGTTACCCTTCCATTTACTGTTACTGAATCGGATCTTCAGGTTGTACCTGACACCCTTATATTTGAAGACGATACCCAGGCTTATGAAGGCAAGTTTTTTGAAATCATCAATACCACTGACCATGATGTAGTGCTCACCTCGTTCGATTATTCAGGATCAGTGGTACTAGAGGATGGAGAATGGTTCTGGGAAACATGGTTCCTGGATCCGATGCCCCGCACTATGATACCAGGTGAGGTTATTCAGGTGGTTGTAAGTATGATTCAACCTGTATTTACGGAACCTATGGCCTCTTTTGCCATGGATACCCTTCACTTTTCAACTGAAACCGAAAATTACGAAGTTTTGCTGATGTTCAATGACACCATCAATGTATACAACAACACCTTATTTCTAAGTGATAAATCTGAACCATTGGCTGTTTCACCCAACCCAACATCAGGTAGCACCACCCTGTTTTTTGAATCTGAATCAGGTGAGGATGCCGTATTATCCCTATACAACAGCTCCGGGAAACTGATGGTTCATGAAACTCTGAATGGTCTTACTCCCGGGAAAAACGAAAGGTTGATTGACATTTCGTCCATGCCCCGGGGAATATATCTTGTTAACCTCAGAACTTCAACCCGTTCAGCTTCAACCAAACTAATATTGAAGTAATTTCTGACCTATACTGTAACCATTCTCCAGCATGACAAAACACAAGTTGTGCCCCTTAACCCCGGACTCATGAAGATTACTTTGATGCTGATATTGCAGCTGTTTTTCGCAGGGCTTTCCCTTGCCCAGAAACCGGATCAAGGGAGGGAACCCGGAAAGTTGCTCATACAATTAAAAGCTACATCTGACAAGGCAGGTATGGATAACCTGATTAACGTATTCAGCTCATGCGGGCTCAGCGCTGAAAGGTTGCTTTCCAAAAGAATGCACATCTGGAAGTTCAGTTTTGATGAACAGGCAACCGATGCAGTCGATTTGCTGAAAAAAGTCAGACAGCATCCATCGGTAAGTCTTGCACAGTTTAACCACAAGGTACAGGAGCGTGAAATAATACCGGATGATCCTTCTTTTGTGAATGAGTGGGCCCTCAAAAACACAGGGCAGATGAATGGCACACCTGGTGCCGATATTATGGCAACTTATGCCTGGGATATTTCAACCAGTGGAATTACTGTCAATGGTGATACCATTGTGGTAGCCATGGTTGATGGAGGAGTTGACCTCGGCCATTCTGACCTGAAACTCTGGAAGAACAGGCTCGAAATACCTTTCAATGGCTCTGACGATGATGAGAACGGTTTTATTGATGATTACAATGGCTGGAATGCTTATATGAACAGTGGCAATATGCAGCAGAGTGATCATGGCACCCATGTTGCAGGTATTGCAACGGCAATAGGCAATAACAATACCGGTGTTACCGGCGTTGCTTATAACACCTATCTGATGCCCGTTGCCGGATCAAGTACAGATGAAGCTGTAGTTATAATTGCTTATGATTACGTATATGAAATGCGGAAAAGGTATAATGAAACCAATGGAGAAGCCGGAGCATTTATTGTTGTGTCCAACTCGTCCTTTGGAATTGATGCCGGGAACCCTGCCAATTACCCGTTATGGGGGGCCATGTATGATTCGCTCGGAGCGGTTGGGATTCTTAATGTTGCTTCTACGGCCAATCGTGGCTGGGATGTTGATATCAATGGTGATATCCCCACTGCAATGACCAACGAATCGATCGTTGCAGTAACAAATACAACCAATACTGATATTCTGAACACCCAGGCAGGATGGGGGCTCAACAGCATCGACCTGGGGGCTCCCGGTACAAGTATTTATTCAACCCGGCAGGGCGATACATATGGATATAAAAGTGGCACTTCCATGTCATCACCCTTTGTTTCAGGATCTATTGCACTGATGTATGCCGCTGCCAATCAGGCCACCTTACAGCAATACGATGCAAACCCTTCGCTTGTAGCGTCTAAATTCAAACGTTATCTTATAGCTACAGTTGATTCTCTGGATGCTCTTGAAGGAAAATCAGTAAGCGGAGGCCGGTTAAATCTTTTCAATGCCCTTCAGATGGTACAGAATCCCCCGTTTGTTACTTCAGACCCTCCTGAAGTAACATTGGTAATGGAACCAAATACTACTGATACAGTGACTATTTTACTCACTTCGCACAATACAGAAATTAATCCTTATACTGCGGTAATCCCGGATTCCGTCCATTGGGTTTATGCCGAGGTACCCGGTGGATTGCTTGTTGGATCAAACGCTGGTACTTTGAAAACTATTTTCAATACATCAGGATTGAGCCTTGGCAGTCACAGAACAACCATAACTATTAAGGATTATTTTCTTAATGACCTGATAATAAACCTTGAAGCTAAGGTTGAAGAAGATGTTCACACAAGGCTCACCATACCATCCGAAGCAGCTTTGAAAACCAAGCCCAATCCATTCGCTTCCATGACAACGATCACTGTTGTCCTGGAACAGGCTTCGGATATTTCGCTGACCGCATACGACATGAATGGAAGACAGGTCGCCGGTATCTTTAATGGCTTTTTGTCAGCAGGAGCCCATGAGTTAATGTGGAATCCCAAAGTTACACCGGGTGTTTACCTGATAAAGCTTGTTTATAATGAAGCAGTAAAGGTGATGAAAGTTGTCAGGAAATAGAGATGATATATTTTGGAGAGTCGGCTGATATTTTGTCCAAATGCATTTCTTCATTAACTTTTCATATACCTGAAAACCCCATTTTTTCCACGGAATAGTGATACATAAATAAATTATAAGCTATTTCCTTACTAATCAACCATCAATACCAATCCTTTAAGGTAAACTCCTTCCGGATGAAAGATGCTGACAGGGTGATCGGCTGAATGGCCCATATGATGCAGAATGCGTACATTTCGTCTTGCTTCGATGGCTGCAGACATTACCATTGATACAAACATTTCATTGTCAATAGCCTGTGAACATGAGAAGGTAAAAAGTATTCCGCCGGGTCTGATTTTGCTGATAGCTGCCGAATTGATAAATTTATATCCCTGAAGCCCTTTGTGACGGTCGGCATGGCGTTTGGCAAAAGCCGGCGGATCGAGAACGATCAGATCAAAATTATCCGGCACAATGCCCAGATAATGCTTTGCATCTGTTACAATGTTCTCATGGTTTGAGTTTTCAAAGCCATTGATGCGCAGGTTTTCTTCCAATGTGTCCATTGCCTTGCGTGAACTATCCAATGAGGTTACTTTTTCAGCGCCGGCCGCCAGCGCATACACTGAAAATCCACCGGTATAACAAAAAGCATTGAGTACATTCCTCCCTTTGGCGTAACGGGCCAGTATGGCACGGTTATCGCGCTGATCGAGAAAAAAACCCGTTTTCTGGCCATTGATAAAGTCAATAGAGAACCGATGGCCATTCTCCAGAATTTCAGTTGAATCAAAGTTCCCGTAAAGAAAACCATCCCCGGCCGAGGTGCTTCCCGATTTGCTTAATGCCTCAGAGCTTTTATCATAAACGGCTTTCAGTTTTTTACCATAAACCTGTTGAAGGGCTTCCGACAGTTCTTTCCTTATAAGGTACATTCCGGTGCTGTGTGCCTGGATTACGGCAATGGAATCATAAATATCGATCACCAGACCCGGCATTCCGTCACCTTCACTAAAAACCAAACGGTATGCATTGTTCTTAGGATTATTTGTAAATCCAAGCTTTTGACGAAGGGTATACGCTTGAGCAAGTTTCTTTTCCCAAAAATTATTCTCCGGTTTATCCGGACCAAAATGAAATATTTTTATGGCAATGGAACCTGTGCAAGCGTGTCCCGTAGCAAGATAATTACCGAAACTATCATAAACTTCAACGATATCGCCATCCTCAGGTTTTCCCTCAATCCTGTTTATGGCTCCTGAAAATACCCAGGGGTGAAAGCGTCTGACTGCCTCGTCACGACCTTTGCTGAGAAAAATAGTGGCAGAAATGTCCATCTGATATTTTTAGGCAAATGTAAGTATAAAGGAATTCACCATTCACCCTGCAACTATGGGTTCTGTTGAACATCATTTTTTACTAATTTTATACCGAATGAATATAAACCTATAGTTGATATATTATGAAATCCCGGCACCTGTTGCATTTTTCTGCTATTCTTTCATTGATATTATTTTCCTTCATTGCTTCCGGGCAACAATTGAATCGTCAGTTCAACAGCATAAAAGTTCTTGGCGAAAATATTGAAATTCAGGTCAGTGACGGGAAATACCTGATTTCTCCACTGAATGATTTTACCATCCACACCATCTTTTATCCCAATGGGAAAGCCCTGAAGAACTTTTCTTTTGCCACCGATATGAAGACTGAAAGGGTCGACTTTACGCTTGTTGAGGAAGGGAATAATATCACGGTAAAGTCAAAAGGCATTTGCCTGAAGATTACCAAAGTGCCATTCAGAATTGCCTATTTTTTCAACGACAGACTATTGTTCAGTGAAAACAGAGGATATACCAGTAACGATTCTTTGCAATTCCTCAATTTTTTAATTGAGAAGGACGAAGTGCTCTTTGGTGGCGGAGCAAGGGTTCTCGGGATGAACCGACGGGGAAACAGGCTTCGTTTATACAACAGGGCACATTATGGATATGAAACACGGTCAGAGCTTATGAATTTTACTCTTCCGATGTTTCTTTCCTCAAAGCAATATGCTATTCTTTTTGATAATGCAAGTGATGGGTACCTTGATCTTGATAGTCAGGGAAATAATGAAGTCACCTATGAAACTGCAAGTGGAATTCCAAACTATCATGTAATTGCCGGGGAAAACTGGTATGACCTTGTGCAGCATTATACACACCTCACTGGTCATCAACCACTTCCCCCGCGGTGGGCTTTCGGAAATTTCAGCAGCAGGTTTGGTTATCATTCACAGGCAGAAACAGAAGCAACGGTTGATCGGTTTTTTGAGTATAAAATTCCGCTTGATGCTGTAATCATAGATATCTATTGGTTTGGCAAAGAGATTAAAGGGACCATGGGCAATCTGGCATGGTTTACCGACAGTTTTCCGAACCCGGTCCGGATGATAAAGAAATTTAATAAAAAAGGAGTAAAAACCATTCTTGTAACTGAGCCCTTTATCCTTACAACATCCAAACGGTGGCAGGAATCTGTTGACAATAATATTCTGGCGACAGATGGTAAGGGGCAGCCTTTCACTTATGACTTCTATTTCGGGAATACCGGACTGATAGACATCTATGACCCAAAAGCAAGGGAATGGTTCTGGAATATCTACAAGACTTTTACAGATCAGGGAGTCGGGGGTTGGTGGGGTGACCTTGGAGAACCTGAAGTGCATCCTTCCGGCCTCCGCCATGTTAACGGAACTGCTGATGAATTGCATAATTCATACGGGCATGAATGGTGCCGGCTTATTTACGAAGGTTACCTGAAGGATTTTTCTGATACCAGGCCTTTTATTCTGATGCGTGCCGGTTATGCCGGTTCACAACGGTATGGAATCATACCCTGGACAGGGGATGTAAGCCGGAGTTGGGGAGGCCTTGTTCCACAACCTGAAATTTCATTACAAATGGGTATGCAGGGACTCGCCTATATGCATTCCGATCTGGGAGGTTTTGCGGGAGGCGATACGATCAACAACGAGCTTTATACAAGGTGGTTACAGTATGGCGTTTTTCAGCCTGTATTCAGGCCTCATGCGCAGGAACACATCCCTGCTGAGCCGGTTTTCCAGAACATAACTACCCGGGAAAGGGCTAAAAAAGCCATTGAATTGAGGTATAAGCTGATGCCATACATCTACAATATGGCATTTGATAATAACCAGACCGGCAAACCGTTGATGATACCATTATTTTTCAATGAAAACAACAACAGGGACCTT
This sequence comes from Bacteroidales bacterium, assembly GCA_016705005.1. GTDB lineage: Bacteria > Bacteroidota > Bacteroidia > Bacteroidales > Lentimicrobiaceae > Lentimicrobium. Next base: position 389,125 of record JADIZB010000001.1, read on the forward strand.
CTGACCTATGATAAAGCCTACATGTGGGGAGATGCTTTCCTGGTTTCACCGGTAAAATCACCGGGTTTGACTGAGCAGACGATCTATCTTCCCAAAGGTTCACACTGGACCGATTTCAATACCGGCAAAACCTTTGAAGGTGGGGCTGAAATAACCGTTCCTTTATCAATCGAATATATACCGGTTTTTGTCAAGGGAGGTTCGTTCATCCCAATGTCGAAAAAGGCTGTAAGTTCGGTCGATTATTCAATGGAAACTTTCGACCTGCATTTCTATTCCGATACATTGGTAAAAAACAGTAATTACAAACTTTACAACGACGATGGAGAAAGTCCGTTTGCTTATGAAAAGGGCGATTATGAACTTTTCGAATTTACCGCCAGTGAAGAAGGAAAATCGCTCCTTTTGAATGTCAGAAAGATAAAAGACAATGGATTTTTCGGTTATCCAACCAACCATATAACTTTAAAAGTGCATAATCTTATGTCAAAACCCGCAGGCATCAAGGTGGGCAATTCATATGCCGGTCCGGCAGATTGGACATGGGAAGAAAAAGAAATGCTGCTATCAATCACAGTCAAATGCTCAGGAGCTGGTGAAAAGATCAGAATTCTCAAGGAACTTTACTGAGCACTGAGACGAACAGGGGTTAATGTCACGGGTTTGATTTACAACCAAACTTCACATTTTAGTTGTAACTTTGCACATTCATTTCAAAAAAACATGCAATATGAAAAAACTGATTTTCATTGCTTTAATGATTCCCTTCATGTTTGCCTGTAACGGCAAGAAAAAGGAATATGAAGCCCTTCAGGCGCGATACGATAGCCTGCTGACCATTGGGTTTACCAAAGACACCACAATCCTCGATTATCTCACTTCGTTTAATGCCATCCAGGCAAACCTAGACTCAATAAAACAGGCTGAGATGATCATCAGTCAGAGTGCCAATGCAGATGGTGAACTTCAACCAGACCAGAAAGAGCAGATTAATCGTGATATCAATATGATATATGAAATGCTCCAGAAGAACAAGCAAACCATTGCTGAGCTCAAGTCGAAGCTGAGAAAATCAAATGGCAAGGTGACAGCTTTGGAGCAGATGATTGAACGGATGACCCGTCAGATAGAAGAAAAGGACGGACAAATCGGACAATTGCGCGAACAATTGGAAAAGATGAACATTCAGATTGAAATCCTTAATTCCAATGTAGAGAATCTTGCTTCAGAAGGTAAGGCAAAATCACAGACCATCAGTGAAAAGACGGATGAGCTGAACACAGCCTATTATGTGATCGGAACCAAAAAAGAATTGCGCGACCAGAAGATTATCACCATTGAAGGTGGCTTCGCCGGTATCGGGAGAAACAAGAAACTTAAAGAAGATTTTAACCGGGATTATTTTACACGAATTGATATTACAAAATTAAGGTCAATTCCTGTGCTGAAGAAAAAAGCCAGCATCATTACCACCCACCCTTCGCAATCGTATAAAATATACGGAGAAAAATCCATTGACAGCATTGTGATTAAAAATGGCAAAGAGTTCTGGTCAGCTTCAAAATACCTTGTAATTGTGGTTGATTAAACTGCAGTAAATATCTGAATAACAAATCTGATACGAAGAAAGCCGGAATTAATTCCGGCTTTCTTCGTATTTAAACAAATGAATCACTAACAGCTTCATTTCAGGGCTGAACAGTTACTTTGCTGTAATTTACTTCTTTTACCTTAATCCCGGCTTCATTATAAAACATCCAGATTCCGGTTCTTTTGCCCGAGTCGAAGGTACCTTCATAATATTTCTTACCATTAGGATGATAAACCGTACGTTTACCGTGACTTTTTCCATCTTTGAATTCACCTTCACTCCATATCTTACCATCTTCATACCATGAAGTCCATTTTCCGTTCCTGAGTTCATCCATATAACCACCTTCGATGTATTTCTGGCCATTGTGGTGATACTTAACTTCCTTCACCAGTTTCTCTTTGCCGTCGATTTTCTGGTAGGTCTTCTCAGATTTTATTTTGCCATCTTCAAATTTTTCCTTTTTCACGGTCGTTTTCGAACAAGAAATAAATATGATCGTAATGAGGAAAAAGTAACTGAGTTTTTGCATGGTAATCAGGTAATTCGGAATAATTATCGGTTAAACAAAAGGCGCTCACCCAGGTGTGATTCGTCGAATCGATCGTTGTGCCATGCGAGGTGGCCGCCTACGAAAGTATGGGTTATTCTTGAATGAAAAGTCTGTCCTTCGAATGGAGACCATCCACATTTATACAAAATATTGTCAGTGCTGACAGTCCAGGGTGCATCCGGATCAACCAAAACCAGGTCGGCATGGTAACCCTGACGAATAAACCCCCGGCGATCAATCCCGAAAATCCTGGCGGGGGCATGCGACATTTTCTCAATGACTTTAGCAGGCAGTATTTTTTCTTCGTGGCTTAACTCGAGCATAGCCACGAGTGAATGCTGTACCAGTGGGCCACCTGATGGACAGGCAAAGTAAGATCTTCCTTTCTCCTCAATTGTATGGGGCGCATGATCAGTAGCCACAACATCAATTCGTCCATCGAGCAAAGCTTTGAGCAGAGCGTCACGATCTCCGGCTGTTTTTATGGCCGGATTCCACTTGATGGCTGATCCCAAACGGGCATAATCCTCATCTGAAAACCAAAGATGATGAACACATACCTCTGCTGTAATCCGTTTGCTCCCGTTCGAAGGTTGGTTTGACAGCAGGGAAAGCTCATCTGAAGTAGAAAGGTGCAGGATATGCAACCTCGTATTGTATTTCGAAGCCAGCTCAACAGCCAGTGTGCTTGACTTGAGGCAGGCTTCACGACTCCGGATCTTCGGGTGGGCACTTACCGGAACAAGTTCACCATACCTGTCTCTGTATATATTGGTATTCGAACGAATGGTTTCTTCATCCTCACAATGCACAGCTACCAGCGATGGTGAATGTTTAAAGATTCCCTCGAGTGTCTCCTGACGGTCAACCAACATATTTCCGGTTGAAGCGCCCATAAAAACCTTGACCCCGCATACTGTCCTGGGATCTGTCTTTACTATTTCGGACAGGTTATCATTTGAGGCACCCATATAAAATGAGTAATTCGCAAGGGATTTTTCAGAAGCCATCCTGTATTTCTGCTCCAGCAACTCCTGGGTCAGTGTATTCGGCACTGTATTTGGCATTTCCATATAGGAAGTCACCCCGCCTGCAACAGCAGCCCTGCTTTCAGTAAAAAGATCGCCTTTATGGGTAAGGCCCGGTTCACGGAAGTGTACCTGATCGTCGATCACACCAGGAATCAGCCACTTACCTTCCGCATCAATAATTTCGGCACCTTCAACCCCTTCGATGCCATCGGGAGGAAAGATTCCTTCAGCTACCAGTTTGATAAGCCCGTTATTGATCAGGACGCTTCCTATGAATGCACGGCCCTCATTTATAATGGTAGCTCCTGAAATCAGATATTTTTTCTTCATAGGACACAATCGGTTTACCGACAACCATCGGACTTACAGCGCAAAGGTAAAATAAAATAAGGAAAACTGACCCTGGTCAAGCGGCCTTTTTAGGCCTTATCCGTTTGAATCGCAGCTGGATTACACCCAAAATTGCTTCACGAAAAATACCCCGGCTCATTTTTGATTCACCTTCAGTGCGGTCGGTAAAAATGATCGGAACCTCAATAATCCTAAACCCGAGTTTCCATGCGGTATACTTCATTTCAATCTGGAAAGCGTATCCTGTGAACTTGATGCGGTCGAAATCGATGGTATCAAGCAATTTTCTCCTGTAGCATTTAAATCCGGCAGTGGTATCCATGATTTTCATTCCTGTAACCATCCGGACATAATAAGAAGCGAAATAAGACATCAGGACCCTGCCCATTGGCCAGTTTACTACATTAACCCCTTTAATGTAGCGGGATCCTATAGCAACATCCCCACCCTGATTGGCACAAGCATCGTAAAGTTTCAGGAGGTCTTCAGGGTTGTGTGAGAAATCAGCATCCATCTCAAAGACATAGGAATACTCTTTCGCTAAAGCCCATCTGAATCCATGTATATAAGCAGTACCAAGGCCCAGTTTCCCTTTACGTTCTTCCATATGAAGCCGTCCGGAAAACTCTGCCATCAGGGAACGAACTATGGCTGCCGTTCCATCGGGCGAGTTGTCTTCAACAACCAGTACATCAAACTCTTTGGTTAACGAGAATACTTTGCGGATAATACGCTCAATGTTTTCTTTCTCGTTGAAGGTTGGGATAACTACCAGACTGTCTTTCACAAAATATCAGATTAAGATGCGAAATTATATCTATTTCATTAAAATAAAAACCTAAAAGATGTTAATCGTCATTTAATCAGTTCTTCTCCTTGATCAGGAACACATAGGTAGGAAAATGATCGCTGTACCCACCTGCATAGGCTCCACCGGCAAAGGTTCTGAAAGGGTAACCTGCATAGGGACCGTCCTTTTGAATAAGGAATTTTTCGCTATAAATTTTTGCCTTATAAAACTTCCAGTTTCCGCCTGCTTCAGATAATAGTGGTTCCGAAATAATGATCTGATCAAAAAGATTCCATGAATCACGATAAGCCAGTGAACCAATCCCGTCGCGGTGCAGTTGCCAGAAAGGATTAAAAAGGTCACCATTTCCGACATCTTCTTTCTTTCCCTTAGCGCCCAGGAACCTGGCAACACTTTTGTCGGTAGGATCATCGTTCAGGTCGCCCATGATGAAAATCTTCGCATTTTTATTAACCCTGGCAACCGAATCACTCAAGGCCCGGCTGAGTTTTGCGGCTGCTTCACGGTATTCAGGGCCATTACCTCTCGAAGGCCAGTGATTAACGATAATACTGATCAGTTCGCCATCAAGTTCACCACTCACAACCAACTGATCCCGGGTAAACCATGTGGAATCATCAGGCATATAAACCCTGTTTGAAGTTGCATTGACAACTTTGAAAACCGAAGGATTATAAAGAAGTCCAACGTCCACGCCACGTTTGTCGGGCGAATCAAAATGAACGATCTGTAAACCCATATTCTTCAAAGCCGGTGTTTTCACCAGGTCTTCGAGTACACTCCGGTTTTCAATCTCAGAAACACCGATGATTGATGGGCCACCTTTGACCATTTCAGAACCTATTCCGGCAATGACTTTTGACATATTGGCCAACTTGGCTTCATAGCGCTGGGTTGTCCACCGGTTACTGCCTCCGGGTAGAAATTCAGCATCATTGGTATTCGGATCATCGATTGTATCAAAAAGGTTCTCAAGGTTATAAAATGCGATGCAGGATGCTTTGAAGGTTTTCTCCTGTGCATCTGCCAAAAGAACTGAAAAAAGCAGGACAATGGCCGGAACAATCTTCAAAAGGCCTGAATTCATAGAAACTGGTTTCATCATCATGAAATTTAAAATAGCAAATAGCCCAAAAAATGATGGGGAGCAAATATATTTATAATCTCACATTAAATCTAAAGAACAAGCCCGCAATTCTTTTATTTTATAATTATGTTAATTTTTTCTAATCATCCACATTTTTTCGTTCATTTGCAAAAATTTGTTAAAATGCCGGTTTCTACCCCAGAACGAAATGACATCTAAATACAATATTACTTTCTCTAAAATTATCCACATGAAACAAAAGCTTTTAGTCCTGCTGCTGGCCCTAAGCCCGCTGTTGGGGTTGTATGCTCAGACCGGCAGTATCATCGGCCGCGTAGCCGATTCTGAAAGTGGGAAAAACCTGCCTTCAGTCACAGTTAAAGTTGCAACCCTCCAGACTGTAACGGATGTTGACGGGATATTCAGCCTGTCAGGGGTTGCCCTTGGCGAAGCTATGGTTGAGTTTTCGGCATCCGGTTATCAGAACATAATCAGGCAGGTTACGATTACCGAATCAACTAATCTGGGCACCCTGAAATTAATTCCTGAAGGGTCTGATGATGCCACAAACGGAGGGCTTTCCGAAGTCAGTGTTACATCTCTCGACACAGATGATGACTCCAACGGGCAGATGATATCCGGGTTACTCAGCTCAGGAAACGATGTGTTTGAATCTGTCGCTTCCTATACATTTGGCCCGGCCTATTTCAGGATGCGGGGATATGACAATGACCTGAGTGGAACTTACATTGGCAACACACCCATCAGTGACGTAGAAACCGGACGTACAACCTGGGCATTGTGGGGGGGGCTGAACGATGCAACCCGCAATAAAGTTTCAGAAAATGGTCTGGCTCCTTCATCTTTCTCGTTCGGAAACCTGGGAGGTGTCACCAACATTATCATCAGGGCATCACAGCAGAGGGCCCAGACCAAGCTCACCTACAGCCTCACCAACCGAACCAACACAAACCGGCTTATGCTAACACATTCAACCGGTATGTTGGATAACGGATGGGCTTTTACCTTCACCGGATCGAGAAGATGGGGGCAGGAAGGATACATTGAGGGTACTTCATACGATGCCTGGTCATGGTTTGTCGGTATAGAAAAGAAATTAAACGATAAACACAGCTTATCATTTACAGCATTTGCCGCACCTGTGCGCCGTGGCATGCAGGGTGGATCGGTTCAGGAAGCCTATGACCTTACCGGAAGCAATTACTATAATCCGAACTGGGGCTACCAGAACGGTGAGAAGCGGAATGCCAAGATGCGCATCATGAATCAACCAGTTGCGATGTTAAATCATTTCTGGAAAATAAGTGAAAAAACCATGTTGACAAGTGCCGCGTCCTTCCTTTTCGGAAAGACAGGAACAACAGCCCTGAACTGGTATAACTCATCAGATCCCAGACCAGACTATTACCGCTATCTTCCAAGTTATTATCCTTCGGTTAGTACTTATCCCAACAGTGCGGTTTATGACCCGGCCATTGCTGAATCTATAACAAACGCATGGAAAAACGATGAGTCTGTCAGCCAGATCAACTGGGATAAGCTTTATCAGACAAATTATCTTGCAAATTCCCAAGGCAAACAGGCTCGCTACATTATTGAGAACAGGCATACCGACCAGCAGCAGATTAATCTTACCTCAGTGCTGAATCATGAACTGAGTGATAAAATTAAAATCGATGCCGGGTTTGAACTAACTTCAAATACCGGAATCTATTATAAAACCCTGGAAGACCTGCTTGGCGGAAATTACTGGGTCGATATCGACCAGTTTGCTGAACGTGATTTCCCCGGTAACGATACCACCACGCAAAACGACCTCAATAATCCCAACAGGATTATTAAAGTTGACGATAAGTTTGGCTATGACTACAAACTTCATCAGAACAACGGCAATCTATGGGCAGTAGCCAACTTCTCATCCCAGAAAGTCGATTATTATGCCGGTGTTCAGTTATCCTATACTTCATTCTGGCGCGAAGGTTTTATGCGCAATGGCCGTTATCCGGATGCTTCATACGGCAATGGTGAAAAACATAATTTTTTCGATTATGCCTTGAAAGCCGGGGCTACCTACAAAATAACCGGCCGACATTTTGTTGAAGGCAATGCCACCTATATGACCCGTGCACCCTATATCCGTAATTCATATCTTTCTTCCAGGGTACGCGATGGGGTAGTTCCTGATTTGAAGAGCGAGGATATTGCAAGTGGTGAGCTGAGTTATCATCTGCGGGCTCCAATGGTAAATGCACGCATTACAGTTTACCATACAATATTTAATAATCAAAGTGAAATCAACAGTTTCTATCATGACTCGCTTCGCACTTTCGTGAACCAGGCCATGTACAATATCAGCAAGGTTCATCAGGGGATCGAAGCAGGGGCAGAAGTAAAGCTTAGCCCGGCATTTGCAATCAAAGCCGCTGCCAACCTTGGGAATTATCGCTATACCAATCGTCCCTCATCGGTAACTACCGTCGAAAACGGTTCCACACCTGATAAATTCGGGACCATCTACAGTAAGAATTTCTATGTTTCCGGAACACCCCAGACGGCAACCTCGCTTGGCTTAAAATACTCAGGCCCCGATTACCTGTTTATTGAAGTCAACGTAAATTATTTCGATAATATCTACCTTGATTTTAATCCTGAACGGCGAACATCAATGGCAATCACAAATCTTGGCGAAGGCGATCCGATGATCAGTGAGATAACAAAACAGGAGAAACTTCCGGGTGGAATGACAATGGATGCTTCTGTTGGAAAATCATTCCGTATCCGGGGAAAATACTATCTGAACCTCAATTTCAGTATCTCCAATCTACTTAATAATATGGAAATTATTACAGGTGGTTACGAACAAATGCGTTTTGATTTTGTAAACAAAGACCTTAATAAATTTCCTCCAAAATACTTTTACATGAACGGTAGGACTTTCTTCCTGAACATCGGATTCCGTTTCTAATAACCAACCACCAAGAAAAAACAATCAAATCATATGAAAAAAATCTGGCAACTTTTCGCAGGACTTTTCCTAATTCTTGCATCAACCACCTTTACCGCCTGTGTTGACGGTGAATTCGATGAACCCCCAATCAATATTCCTACTGTTGATTTTGAAAGGAATACAACCATTGCAGAGCTAAAGGCCTCTTATACCGCATTTACCATGATTGAGGATGATATCATCATCAGTGGAATTGTAATTGCCAATGATGAAAGCGGTAACCTTTACAAGAAAATGGAAATTCAGGATGAAACAGGAGGAATTGAACTCTCACTTGATAAAACTTCTCTTTATAATGAATATAAGCTTGGCCAACGTGTGTTTATCAAATGCAAAGGCATGTATATTGGTGATTACAACAACCTGATTCAGTTGGGATACCTTTATAATGGCGACATAGGCCGTTTGCCTGAGATTTACATTGCTGCCCACATTTTCCGCGACAGTCTGCCGGGCCCGGTAGTTCAGCCTGAACTCATTACACTCAACGATCTGACTATGGATCGCGTTAGTACACTGGTTACATTTGAAAATGTCCGCTTTGCAGAAGTTGGAGAAGTATGGGCTCCACAAGATGTTGATGCTACCAACCGCACCCTTATGGATCAGGGTGGAAAAACACTGATTGTTCGCACCAGTAAGTACTCAAACTTTGCAAGCGATTCTATTCCTGCCGGTTATGGTAAAGTTACCGGAATTCTGAGTGTTTTTGGATCTGACTGGCAACTTACGCTGCGCGACACTTCAGATCTGAAAGATTTCAGTGGTACCATCCCTCCTCCTCCCGGTGGTGGCGAGGGAACTTTTGAGGAGCCTTACGACATTGCTTATGCTATGGGTAATACCGGTGAAACAGCCGTTTGGGTAGAAGGCTATATTGTAGGTGTGATGGAAACAGATGTGGATCCGTTTGTAGCCAATTTCGCTGCACCTTACAGGACAAATTCCAATCTCCTGATGGCTGCAACTGCAGAAGAAACCAATGTTCTGAATTGCGTACCTGTACAACTACCTGCCGGAGCCATCCGCGATGCTCTCAGTCTTGTAACGGTTGAAGGCAACAAGGGGAAACTGGTAAAAGTACTTGGAAACCTGGAACCATATTTCAGTCAGGCTGGTGTAAAAGGACTCACAGGATACTGGCTCGATGGATCAGGCATTGTTCCTGTTACTGGATTTTTTACAGAAGAATTTGCCACAACCCTTGGACAATTCACCGGAACCAGTGTAACCGGTGATCAGGTATGGGAATGGGCGAGTTTCGATGGAGGCTGTGCCAAAATGTCGGGTTATGCCAATACCGTTAACAATGTTAATGAAGACTGGCTGATTTCTTCACAGATTTCACTCACCGGCCTTACCGGAGTTAAAATCAGTTTCAAGGAAGCCATCAACTATATCACCACCATTGATGACTGCAAGGTACTTGTTTCTTCAAACTATGACGGAACCAGCAACCCGAATACTGCTACCTGGACCGAACTTACCGGATTTGCCCGGGCTCCGGGAAACAACTGGACATTTGTTGAAAGCGGTGAAGTAAGCCTTTCTGCTTTTGAAGGTCAGAATATCCGTATTGCTTTCAAATATGTCAGTTCAGCTACAGCCGGAGCTACCTGGGAGGTAGGCCGGGTTGTACTGACTTCTGCAAAATAACTGATTCAGGATTTCTATTACAGGCAAAGGCTGCTCAATGAGCAGCCTTTGCCTGTAATTAATGGAGACTTACTTCGGATCAGGCAGTTGCAATGCCATCCAGAACCATCTCTTCCAAAGGAACCATTGCCAAAATGGCTTTTGAAACGGAATCGATTTCCCGGAAAGTCAGACTCAGTTTTTCATTCACTTCTTTCATTCGGCAGTTTTTATGATATATCTGAATAAACTGCAGCACCACCGAAAAGATATTACTCTGATAAAACGGCGATTCTTTATTGGTAATAAATGTGGCTGTCAGCAGACCGTTGCGCAGGCTGATCTTTTCAAAACCCAGACTACGGGCCATACGACGGAGCCGGATTGTGTTCAGCAATTCCTGGGTTTGTTGCGGAACCGGCCCAAAACGGTCGATCAGCTTCTCCTGGAACTTCAGCAGATCTTCTTCCGCATTGATACTGTCGAGCTCTTTATACAGGCTAAGTCTTTCGGTGATGTTGGTCACATAACTGTCAGGGAGCATGATCTCAAGATCGGTTTCGATCAGGCATTCCCTTACAAATTCCTGATGAACAGGTATTTTTTCATCGTATAATCCTTTAAAGTCCGACTCCTTCAGTTCCATGATGGCTTCATCAAGGATGCGCTGATACATTTCAAATCCTATTTCTGAGATAAAACCACTCTGCTCTGCCCCGAGGATATTTCCTGCACCACGGATATCCAAGTCGCGCATGGCAATGTTGAATCCACTTCCCAGTTCTGAAAACTCCTCAATGGCTTTCAGGCGCTTCCGTGCCTCATCGGTCAGTACCGAAAGGGGCGGTGCAAGCAGGTAGCAGAAGGCCTTTTTGTTCGTACGTCCTACCCTGCCCCGCAATTGGTGCAAGTCGCTCAGACCATAGTTCTGGGCTTCATTGATCAGGATTGTGTTGACATTTGAAATATCCAGTCCCGATTCAATGATGGTTGTTGCTACAAGCACATCGAAATGTCCATCAATGAACTCGACCATCACTTTCTCGAGTTTATGCCCATCCATCTGTCCGTGACCGATGGCGACACGTGCATCCGGAACCAGCCGTTGAATCATACCGGCTACTTCCATGATGTTGTTAATCCGGTTATGCACCATAAATACCTGTCCACCCCGGGATAATTCAAAGTGAATGGCATCACGGATCACCTCCTCATTAAAAGCATGCAGTTCGGTCTGGACCGGATACCTGTTGGGTGGCGGGGTATTGATCACGCTCAGATCGCGGGCACCCATCAGCGAAAACTGAAGGGTGCGGGGAATAGGAGTTGCAGTCAGAGTCAGCGTATCCACATTAACTTTCAGCTTCCTGAGCTTCTCCTTGGTCGATACCCCGAACTTCTGCTCCTCATCAATAATCATCAGCCCAAGATCCATGAATTTTACATCCTGGCTTACCAGCCGGTGGGTTCCAATCAGAATGTCAATTTTACCATCAGCCAGATCCTTCAGGGTTTTATTCTGCTCCTTCGTGCTTTTAAACCGGTTGATATAATCGACCCTGCAGGGAAACTCCTTCAGACGGTCGCTGAAGGTATGATAATGCTGCAGGGCAAGAATGGTTGTAGGCACCAGCACCGCCACCTGCTTGCTGTCGGCTACGGCCTTAAAGGCTGCGCGTATGGCTATTTCGGTCTTTCCGAAACCCACATCACCACAAACCAGACGATCCATCGGATACGATTTCTCCAGATCACGCTTGACATCGGCGGTCGACTTTACCTGATCCGGGGTATCTTCATAAATAAATGAAGCCTCCAGTTCGTGCTGCATGTATGTATCCGGTGAAAAAGCAAAACCATCGGCTGCTTTACGCTCCGCATATAGCTTTATCAGGTCGCGGGCTATGTCTTTTACCCTTTGCTTGGTCTTGCTTTTGAGTTTATTCCAGGCGTTGGATCCCAGCCTGTTCAGTCCGGGAATGGTCCCTTCCTTACCAACATATTTTGAAATCCGGTGCAGGGAATGGATACTGACGTAGAGTATATCCTGGTTCTGATAAATCAGCCGGATCGCCTCCTGATGACGTCCGTTGTTCTCAATTTTTTCCAAACCATCGAACCTGCCAACTCCATGGTCGATGTGCGTTACATAATCGCCCGGCTGCAGGTCATATATCTCCTTCATGGTAATGGCCTGCTTTCCGGCAAACCCGTCCCTGATCCTGTATTTGTGGTAACGCTCAAAAATCTGGTGATCGGTATAACAGGCCAGTTTCCCTTCACGATCGATAAACCCTTCGTGTAATGAAAGGTTTATCACGCTGTATTCCAAATCCTTATCTGATAATCCACGATTTCCCTTCAGATCGTTCAGAATCCCCTGAATGCGTTCTGTCTGTTTGGGATTGTCGGAAAGAATCAGGTTGCTGATGCCTGCCTTTGTGTTTTCGTCAAGGTCCTTCAGCAGCAGGTCGAAATTCTTGTTGAACGAAGGCTGTGGCGCCAGGTTGAAATCAAACAGCTTACCCTCATTCATCAGGAAATGGCTGCCAAATTCCACCAGGCTGTGATTCAGCAGGTCGGACCGGAACTGACCGGATGTGCTGAACAATGCTGACGGCTCAAGATGCCTGATGTCGGGTGACAGGGTTGCAAAAGCCTTTTCAGCTTTATCATACTCCTTGCTTATGATATCGGTTGCGAGGGAGAAATCCCTGATCCATACAACAGAATTCCGGTTGATGTATGTGAGGAACGATTCACGCTTCTCGAGCAATGAGCGGTCCTGAATGTTCGGTGTTATTGTTACATGGTCAAGCTTATCGATAGAAAGTTGATTCGAAGGATCGAAAGTGCGTATAGATTCAACATCATCGCCGAAAAACTCGATTCGGTAAGGCCTGTCGTTGGTAAAGGAAAATACATCCACGATACCACCCCTGATTGAGAATTGCCCGGGCTCGACCACAAAATCAACCCGCTCGAAGTTGTATTCCATCAGCAGGTCAATCACAAAGTCTACCGAAAGGTTTTCGCCCAATCCAAGGCGGAGTGTATTTTTCTTCAGATATGCTTTGCTGACCACTTTCTCGGCCAGGGCTTCGGGATAGGTAACCACCAGGGTTCCGCCCTCACGGGTACCAATCCTCTTCATGACTTCTGTACGAGAAAGCACATTGGTATTATCTGTCTTCTCTATTTCGTAGGGCCGGCGATAAGTGGTGGGAAAGAAAAGGACTTTCTTTTTATGAAACGGCGTATCCTGTTCACCCAACAGATTCTCCAGATCGTTAAAGAAATAGGCCGCTTCTTCTTTCTCAGGAAGTACAAGCAGATGAAGCGGTCCTGCATTGGAGAAAACCGAAGCTGCTACCACCGCTGCTGAAGAACCGGTAAGCCCCTTCAGGTGAATCCTGAATGGTTCCTTCGAATTACACAAAGCAGCGATAGCCGCAACAGTCTCATTGTTGCGGTAGTATTCAATCAATTGCGAAGCTTTCACGGCTTGCTTATTTAGTAAATTTCAGACAGCAAAGGTAAGCTTTATGGGGATAAATAGACATGTCGTGTCCCTACCCGATTTATTCGTGTCAGGCTTTATTCTGAATACACCCGCATCATCTCTTCGGCCTTTTCAACCATAGATTTTGAGCCGACAAAGAAAGGCGCCCGCTGGTGCAGTTCAGTCGGAATGATATCGAGTATCCGATCAAACCCAGTAGAGGCTTTTCCACCAGCCTGTTCGGCCAGGAAAGCAATCGGATTGCACTCATATAGCAGTCTGAGTTTCCCGTTCGGATTTTTCCGGGTTCCAGGGTAAATATAGATACCTCCGAGAATAAGATTCCGGTGAAAGTCAGCTACCAGTGAACCGATATACCTCGTAGTGTAAGGTCTGAGGGTAGTTGGATCATCCTGCTGGCAATATTTGATGTACTGTTTGATGCCTTCATGGAAATAGATGTAATTTGCTTCATTGATTGAATATATATTTCCGCCATCGGGTATCTTCATATCAGGATGTGACAGAAAAAAAAGCCCGACCGATGGATCGAGGGTAAAGCCATTCACACCAAAACCCGTTGAATAAACCAGAATAGTGGATGTACCATAGATGACATACCCGGCAGCAACCTGTTTTATTCCTGGCTGAAGGAGGTCCTGAACTGTGCCCGGTCCTGATTCACTAACCCGGCGGTAGATTGAAAAAATTGTTCCTATCGGGACATTTACCTCTATGTTCGATGATCCGTCAAGCGGATCCATGGCCACCACATATTTACCTTTCTGTGAAAAAGCATTATCATAGGTATAGAGTTCATCATTCTCTTCTGAAGCAACCGCGCAAACCATACCTCCATGGCGCATGGCAGCCAGAAAGCAATCGTTGGCAAAGACATCCAGCTTTTTCTGATCTTCTCCCTGTATGTTTTGCTGCCCGAAATAGCCATTGATATCAGCCAGACCGGCTTTGTTAATTTCACGGTTTACCAGTTTGGCAGCAATGCCGATATCGTTCAATAACCGTGTAAATTCACCCGAAGCATAGGCAAAGTCAGCTTGCTTTTCATTGATAAATTCTACAAGGGTTTTCATCATATTGGAAGTGTTACAGGGTTATAGAATTACATGGTTTAGAATCAATAGATTAAACAGGAGTATTATGTGACTGTTTTTTTCTTGTTACCCGGATATTCTGAGCTGACAGACAATTGATAAATCCTTAAATCTGACCCGACAAATTAAAGCAATCTTCAATTAATTCTGTTTAATTATCTTCAATAATGCAACATGAATCGTAAATCCGGTAAAGCTGCACCTTGATTTAGCAGGTAACCCTTTTACAGAATAAATAAAACTTAGGAATTATGTCATCCCAGCTCTTTCTATACCTTCAGCAATACTTTCCCTTACGGAACCAAAACCAATGACCTTGTTTTTAGCCCGGAATCCACAGATAATGAGGTTGGATCAGCAATCAGCCGGTTCTTTTCAGATAATTCCCATCCTTTCAGCCAGAATTCAGGTTCTTCAAAACATATGATCATCATAATACTAAACTGTATGTGGCAAACAACATGTAGGGTAATCCGCCATGAAATTGATTCAGTTTTTGAGGGCAGAGAAAAAATTACACTTTAATCCAAACAGCGGGTTCCTAAATATCCCTGTATCACTGGCAACTGTAACAGATTTGTAATCCACAGACTTCTTATTCCTAAATACCGGGAAATTGTTATCCTAACAAATATATTAAATTTGTAGTACTAAATTCCGGTGGTATGAAAGTTTTCAAATTTGGAGGGGCATCAGTCAGGGATGCATCAGCTGTTAAGAATGTCAGGGACATTTTGTTCCGATTCTCCGGTGAATCTCTCTGTATTATCGTTTCAGCCATGGGGAAAACCACCAATGCGCTCGAAAAAGTTGCCGAAGCCTGGATAAAGCAGGATGTCGGGGCATTCAATCTGCTTTCTGAAGTTGAAAACTATCATCAGGAGATTGCAAATGAACTGATGAACAGTAAACTGAGTCCGGTAAAGATAATTATTGACGATATCCGGCTGATGCTTCAATCTGCCCCACCCGACCTTCCTGATGCAGCATACGACAGGATCGTTTCGCAGGGTGAACTCTTATCTTCCGCTATTGTCAGCGCTTACCTTAATCAGGAAGATATTCACAACCGGCTTCTTGATGCAAGGCTTTGCGTTATTACCAACGAATGCTTCAGAAATGGACGTGTATTGTGGAATGAAACCGGTAACCGGATCCAACAGGCTTTTGCTGATGAAACAGACAATGAGCTTCCTGAAATCACCATTACTCAAGGCTTTATCGGAAGCACGACATCCGGGTATCCGGTTACTTTGGGTCGCGAAGGGTCAGATTTCAGTGCAGCCATTTTTGCCTGGGCGCTCGACGCCAGTGAAATGGTTATCTGGAAAGATGTTCCCGGAGTTCTTAATGCGGACCCCCGTTATTTTAAGGATACTGTGAAACTTGACAGGATCAGCTACCGTGATGCCATCGAGCTGGCTTATTTCGGTGCTTCGGTTATTCACCCCAAGACCATTCAACCGCTCCAGAACAAGAACATTCCATTGTTTGTAAAATCCTTTGCCCAACCGGATGAACCCGGTACGCTGATCAGTAACTTCACCGATGAACACAAACAGATTCCCTGTTACATATTCAAACCCGGTCAGGTTTTGATGAGTATCTCCCCAAAGGATTTCTCATTTGTTGCAGAGGACGGATTGCACAATATATTCGGTTTGCTATCGCATATGGGCATCAGGACCAATCTGATGCAGAATTCTGCCATCAGCTTCTCTATTTGTATTGATGAAAATCCCGAAAAGCTTCACCGTCTCATCACAGCGCTCAGTGGAGACTTCAGGGTAAAATACAACCAGGGACTTGAATTGATCACCATTCGTCATTACAACCAGAAAACCATTGATAAAGTGGTGAACAAACGGAAAATCCTGCTTGAGCAGAAAAGCCGGCTCACTGTTCAACTGGTGGTTGAAGGGTATTGAAACACAAGATCATAACTACTTGAAACGAACTCGTCCATTCCCCGCTCTGACAACATCCCGGGGAATGGAAACAGGTTCATTTATTTTTCAAAGTCCGTTACTTAATCATTGCCTGCTTGCAGGTAAGCGTTAAGCACTTTATCGGACTGAAATACCTATTTTTGCCCCACACTTCATCCGATCACAATGAGAAAAGCTGCTGAAACAAAATCTGGCTACAAGTCATTTCCACGCAATTTCTGGACTGTCATTGTCATGGAATTCTTCGAACGAGGTTCCTACTATGGGGTGATGTCGGTGCTTTCCATTTATCTGATTATGTCGCCGGGTGAAGGCGGGCTGGGCTTCTCGAAAGAGGGTGTTGGAGCGATCAAGAGTACCATAACACCATTGCTTTATCTTTTGCCCATTCTTGCAGGCGCACTGGCTGACCGTTTCGGCTACCGGCGAACACTGATGATGGCATTCACGGTAATGAGCACAGGCTACTTCCTCACCAGCCTTTCGTCGTCCTACAGCCTGGTATTTCTCAGCCTGATCCTGATGGCTGTCGGTGCAGGATTTTTCAAACCCGTTATTTCCGGAACCATAGCCCGGGTAACCGATGAAAACAATTCCACCCTGGGTTTTGGTATCTTTTATTGGTCGATCAACCTGGGTGCTTTCATCTTCCCGCTGATTCTGGTACCATTCCTGAAAGGCATCGGATGGAATTACATTTTTATAATGGCCGCTGTGGGAACCGGCTCAATGCTGCTGCTGAACCTGTTTGTATATAAAGAGCCACCCCGCCCGGCCAGCACCAAGCCACTTTCTGAAGTACTTAAAGGAATTCTGATGGTGCTTAAGGACTATCGCTTTGTGCTGATGATCGTGATCTACAGTGGCTTCTGGATTTTGTATTTCCAGATGTTCGATACGGTACTCTGGTATCTGAAGGAATATATGGACATGACTCCGGTGAACAACTTTGTCAACCGGTTCCTCAGCCTTTTTGTGGAGAACCCCTCCTGGAAATTCGATACTGAACATGTAACTGTCATCAATGCCGGAGCCATCATTGCCCTCCAACTGGTGGTTTCATCCATTGTTAAGAAAACTCCTGCCCTGCCAACCATGATCGTGGGTATTGCCATGGGAACCCTGGGGATGGGCATCCTCGCCATCTCCACCTATGCCTGGGTTTTTATTGCCGGTCTGATTGTGTTCTCCATCGGAGAAATGACTGCACATCCCAAGTTTATCTCCTACATCGGCCTGATTGCCCCACCTGATAAAAAAGCGCTTTACCTTGGCTATTCTTTCCTTTACGGTGTGATCGGAAGTGGCATCGGCGGCATACTGGGTGCAACCTTATACGTAAAGTTTGTTGATGAGATGGGCCGACCGGGACTGCTTTGGTTTATTTTCAGCATGATTGGGGTAGCGACGATCATCGGATTATTGCTTTTTAACCGTTACCTGAAACCTAAAGCAGCCTGATGGCAGGCTACGAATTCTTTTTAAAAACAGGAAATCTTGTTAAATTTGCGCTTCGCCCGAAAACCGGGCATCATAATAAAGTCAACATTAAATCCCATAATACAATGAAAGGTTCTATTGCGATTCTGGCAGGTGGTGGACCTGCACCCGGCATCAATTCAGTGATTGCTTCTGTTGCCAAGGTTTTTATTAAAGATGGTTACAGAGTTATCGGATTGCATGAAGGGTACAAAACACTCTTCACCGACAAGCCCAATATGATGGAGATCGATTTTGCCATGGCCGATCGCATTCACAACCAGGGCGGTTCCTTCCTGATCATGAGCCGTCACAAACCTAAAGATACCGATTTCAACACGGGATTTTTTGTAAATAACAATATAAAGCTTCTGGTTACCATTGGTGGGGACGATACCGCCTCAACAGCCAACCGAATTTCCAAATTCCTGGCGGCCAACAATGTTAAGATCCAGAACATCCACGTTCCCAAAACCATCGACAACGACCTGCCACTGCCCGATGGCATCCCTACTTTCGGTTACCAGAGCGCCAAACAGGAAGGTGTCCGCCTGGCTACCACGGTATATGAAGATGCCCGCACCAGCGGAAACTGGTTTGTGGTCTCGGCCATGGGACGCGAAGCCGGTCACCTGGCTTTCGGTATCGGCGCTGCCTGCCATTATCCGATGATTATCATCCCTGAGATGTTCAACAAAGCCGAAGTTACTTTCGACCGTATCCTCAGGCTGGTAATCTCATCAATGATCAAACGCAGGATCCTCGGCATCAGTTATGGTGTCGCCATCATCAGCGAGGGGGTTTTCCACTTTATGACTGATCAGGAGATCACCTCCTCAGGCATTCAGTTCTCATTTGACGACCATGGCCACCCGGAACTTGGAAATGTTAGCAAAGCCCATATTTTCAACACTTTACTTCAGAATAAAAACAAAGAAATCGGACTCAGCGTGAAGAGCCGCCCGGTGGAACTTGGTTACGAACTGCGTTGTGTTCAGCCGATCGCCTTCGATATGCTATACTGCGCCCTGATGGGCATCGGAGTAAAGCACCTGTTCGACCAGGGCCTGACCAGTTGTATGGTGGTGAGCGGACCCAACGGTGACATCAGCCCGCTTTACCTGAAAGATGTGGAAGATGAAAACGGCAAGGTTAAGCCAAGGCTGGTGAATATGGACGGACAAAAATCAAAAATGGTTTTCGAAGACAGCCTTCAGTATATTGAACCTGCCGATTATGAAGCTGCGCGGAAGTATGTACCCGATCCGGAGAATTACGACTTCAGGAAGATTTTAAACTGGTAGCCTGTATTTAGACTTAGAGACGTAGAGACTTAGAGACTCAGAGATTGAGTGATTGAGGGGTTTATAGTCATAGACTCTGAGAATGAGTGGATTGAGTGGATGGGGGTTAATATTTATAAATATATTAATCTATGAAAATCAGGTCGCACAAGGAATTGGATACTTACAAAATAGCTTTTGATACTTCAATGGAAATTTTTCAAATGACAAAAAAGTTTCCTAAAGAAGAAATGTATTCCCTTACAGATCAGATACGTAGATCATCAAGGTCGGTTTCTGCCAACCTGGCTGAGGCATTCAGAAAGCGGAAGTATCCAAAATCCTTTATTTCAAAACTTTCCGATCCAGAAGCCGAAGCCGCCGAAACCCAGGTTTGGCTTGAATACGCATTTGCATGTGACTATATTGACGAAAACCTCTACAATCAGCTTTATGAAAAATACGACCAGGTTTTGGGTAAACTTGTAATGATGGGATTGTCCCCTGAAAAATGGAGTTACTAATTCTTCCTGTAACTATAATTCCCTGGCCACCCAATACCTCTCAGTCACTCTGTCCCTTCGCCCCCTGGTCTCTACGTCCCTTAGTCTCTCAGTCTCAAAATCTCTCTGTCTTCCAAAAAGCACTGATTTTCTCCACCAGTACCTGCGCCATTTTCAGATGCGATTCATGGGTCCACCCTGCGATATGAGGTGATAAAATTACTTTATTGCTTCCTATCAGCCGTTTAAATGGATCCGGAAGTCTGGCAGCCTCAAGGTTTTCGAAAGAGAGCTTTTCATACTCAAGCACATCAAGTGCAGCCCCCGCAACCTTCTCTTCATCAATGGCGTCCATCAACGCGGCAGTATCAAGGCACTGGCCGCGGGAAGTGTTGATGATGTAAACAGGTTTACTGAACCGGTTCAGAAACTCCCTATTGACAAAACCCCGGGTTTCCTCTGTCAGGGGAATGTGCAGACTGACCACATCGGCTTCCAGGAAAACTGTATCCATATCTACTTCTTTAACAAACAATTCGCTGAAGCCGGTTTTATACTTGTCAAAGGCGATTACACTGGCACCGAAGCCACTCAGTTTTTCGGCAAAAGCACTTCCCATATTTCCATACCCTATGATGGCAATGGTTTTACCCTGAATTTCTGTTCCACGGTTTCCTTCCCTGATCCAGATCCCGTTGCGGACTTCAATATTAACCCGACACAAATGATTAAGAAGCGAAAGCAGCATTCCAATGGCATGCTCACCTACCGCATCCCGGTTGCCTTCAGGTGCGTTCAGGCATACAATGCCCTTTGATTCGGCATAGGCCTGATCAATGTTCTCCATTCCGGCTCCGACGCGGGCAATAAACTTCAGTTTTGGGGCTTTGTTGATGGCGTCGTGATCAAGTTTTATCTTACTTCTGATAACAATTCCTTCGGCTTCACCAGCCTGAGCCAGAATTTCATCACGATCATTAAAAGGAGTGTGAACGCAATTGAAACCCAACCTCGTAAGTTCTTCTTCAAGAAACGGATGGGCTGTATCAATAAATAAAACAGATGTGTTCATGATACCTGGTTTTTCGCAACAAAGGTAGGCAGCAACGACCAGATACTAACAACAATTATTGATCGTTTTGAGTGCTTTCGCCTGAATTGTCGTAACTTCGCCGGTCAATTCAAAGAAATACAAAGAAACCAATTAATATGTGGAATATACTGGTACGGCTGATTCTCAGGAACAGACCCGGTATTCTGGTCGTGATCGGATTGATTACAATTCTGATGGCCTGGCAAGGATTAGGGGTAAAACTTTCGTACGACATGGTCAGGATGTTGCCCTCCACCGATTCAGCGGTCATTGATTATGATGCTTTCAAGAAACGGTTTGGCGAAGATGGCAGTGTACTTGTAATCGGTGTCAAGAACCCCGGAATGTTTGTACTGGATGAGTTGAATGCCTGGTATGACCTGACAACCGACATGGGTAAGATCGGGGGCGTAGCCGGTGTAATGTCGATCACCAAGGCAGCCAATATTGTTAAAAATGACAGTCTTCGGAAATTTGAATTCCTGCCCCTGATTCCTGAAAAACCCACCACACAGTCCCAGGCTGATTCGTTGAAAAATAAAATTCATTCTCTGAAGTTTTATGAAGGACTGCTTTATAATTCGGAATCCAACGCTTACCTGCTGGCCGTTACCCTTGATAAAACCAAGCTGAATGATAAGAGCCGGCTCACTGTTACCGACAATATTGTCAAACGGGCAAAGGCATACTCCGAAAAAACCGGACATGAGTTACATTATTCCGGCTTACCCTATATCCGGTCAGTTATGACCCGCAAAATAAAAAGTGAATTGTTCCTCTTTATCTTCCTCTCCATAGGCATTGCTGCAATTATCTTGTTTCTGTTTTTCCGTTCATATAAAGTTGTCCTGAGTTCGCTGGTTGTTGTGGCGATAAGCATTGTTTTTACCCTGGGACTAATCGGACTATTCGGTTATAAAATCAGCATCCTTACCGGGGTTATTCCTTCGCTTATTGTTGTGATCGCAATCGAAAACTGCATCTATATACTGAACAAATACCACTGGGAATACCGTCAGCACGGCAATAAGATCAAGGCATTGTCAAGAGTGGTGCAACGCATCGGGTTTGCATCACTGATGGTAAACACTGCCACAGCCGCAGGATTCGCGGCTTTTATACTGGTTTCAAACCAATTGTTGCGTGAATTCGGGATTATTGCTTCCATCAGCATCATGCTTGAATATCTGCTTTGCATTCTGCTGCTTCCGATTATCTTCAGCTATATGAAACCACCGACCGAAAAGCACCTGGCACATCTTGATAACAGGATTTTCGGCAAAGTGCTTGATAAAATCATCTATTTTATACAGTTTAAAAGGAAAATCATCTTTTCAATTGCAGGTTTGTCGCTTGTTGCGGGCATCATTGGCATGATGATGATGAAGACATCAGGTAAAGTGGTTGATGACATCAGTGAATCCAATGTTTTATATAAGGACCTGAAATTCTTTGAAAGAGAATTTGGCGGTGTGATGCCATTTGAGATCTCCATCGATACGAAGAAAAAGAAGGGTGTGATGAAGCTTTCCACCATGGAGAAGATTGATGAACTCCAGACTGAAATCCTGAAAAACAAAGAATTCTCAAAACCTCTTTCAGTCGCCGAACTTGCTAAATTTGCGAAACAGGCATACTTCAATGGCAATCCGGATATGTATGAGATGCCGAATTCGCAGGAACGCAACTTTGTGTTTTCCTATTTTCCGCAGAAAGCAGCCGGCCAGAAAGGATTACTTAACTCCTTTATCGATAGTACACAGCAGTTTACCAGGGTTAGTTTTCAGATGGCAGATATCGGGACAAAAGAAATGAATCGTCTGCTCGACAGTATACGGCCCAAAGTAGCTGAGATTTTCCCGGCTGACAAGTACGATGTCAACATCACCGGCAACAGTGTAGTTTACACAAGAGGTACCGAATTCCTGATCAAACACCTGTTCGAAAGCGTTCTGATTGCCATCGGCTTTATCTCATTGCTTATGGCACTGATGTTTTCGAGTGCGAGGATGATTGCCGTATCAATGCTGCCTAACATTATACCACTCATCATTACGGCAGCCATTATGGGATTTGTCGGTGTTCCTGTAAAGCCTTCAACCATCATTGTCTTCAGCATCGCCCTTGGAATCTCAGTAGATAATGCCATTCAATACCTTTCGAGATACCGGCATGAGTTAAAAATAACCGGCAATGATATCAAACTTTCTACCATCAATGCATTGCGCGAAGCAGGTTTTAGCATGATATACACCTCGATTGTACTTGTGCTTGGTTTCAGTGTATTTATGGTTTCAAGTTTCGGTGGTACCAAAGCATTGGGTATGCTGGTTTCGACCACCCTGTTTATTGCCATGTTTTTCAACATCATGGTTCTGCCTTCACTACTTCTGGTGCTCGACAAATACTTGGTAACCAAGGCTTTTGCTTCTGAACCATTGATTGAGATTTATGATGGCGAAGATGTTGAGAATGAGCAGGAAGAAGACATAGAAGATATAAAGTAACCTTCAGGTTACATTTGGACAATTCTTCAATTATATTTAGTAAGCCACGAGGACTTCGTTTTTTATGTTGAATTGCTAAGAACCTGTTTTTTATGAAAGGAATTATTCTTGCCGGAGGATCCGGAACCCGTTTACACCCACTGACCCTGGCAGTCAGCAAACAGCTCATGCCTGTTTATGACAAACCTATGATCTACTATCCGTTATCGGTTCTGATGATGGCCGGGATCAACGAGATTCTGATTATATCCACCCCCCATGACCTTCCGAATTTCGAGAAGCTGCTTGGCGATGGAACAACGCTCGGCTGTAAATTCAGTTATGCTGTACAGCATGTACCCAATGGTCTTGCACAGGCATTTGTGATTGGGGCACCTTTCATAGGAAAAGATGATGCCGCGCTTATTCTGGGTGATAATATTTTCTATAGCTCCGGATTGCAGCTTCTGTTGAACGAGTGCCGCAAGCCTGAAGGAGGCATTGTTTTTGCCTATCATGTAGCTGATCCTGAAAGATATGGTGTTGTAGAATTCGATCAATCCGGCACCGCGATCTCCATTGAGGAAAAACCAAAGGAGCCCAAATCAAACTATGCAGTTCCGGGTTTGTACTTCTACGATAACAGTGTAGTGGAGGTTGCCGCGAATATAAAACCAAGCGCCAGGGGAGAGTATGAGATTACCGACGTTAACCGTTATTATCTTGAACAGGGAAGGCTTAAAGTAAAAGTTATGAGCCGTGGAACCGCCTGGCTTGACACTGGGACATTTTCATCGCTCACACAGGCATCTCAGTTCGTTGAAGTCATCGAAACCCGTCAGGGGCTTAAAATCGGCTGTATCGAAGAGGTCGCCTTCCGGATGGGATATATCAATAAAACCCAATTGCATGAAATAGCCAAACCTCTGCTTAAAAGTGGTTATGGTGAATACCTGATGCATTTATCCTAGTTTAAGCGAATGTTCACTATTGAAGAATTACAGGAAAAAATAACTCACGCCATAGGTGAATTGCCGGTTTATCATGAACCTGACGGATTGTACCAGCCAATAAGTTATACGCTCGGTTTGGGTGGCAAAAGACTGAGACCCCTGCTTGCGCTGATTTCCACTCAATTGTTTGGAGGCAAGCCTGAAAAAGCGCTTCCGGCAGCCATCGCCATTGAAATTTTTCACAATTTCACCCTGCTTCATGATGATATCATCGATCAGGCGCCCCTGCGACGCGGCCGGGAAACCGTCTACAAGAAATGGGACATCAATACGGCCATTCTTTCCGGCGACACAATGTTTGCCATCGCCTACGGAGAACTGGCCAAATCGGACCCGGAAAAGCTCCCTGCCCTGATGAAGGTGTTTACCAAAACAGCCATTGAGGTTTGCGAAGGTCAGCAATATGACATCGATTTCGAAAAATCTGATGATGTAAATATTGAAAGCTACATCAATATGATCCGGTTGAAAACAGCCGTTCTTCTGGCTGCCAGTCTTAAGATTGGGGCCATTATTGCCGGGGTACCAGAGCATTATGCTGAATACATATACAGTTTCGGTGAAAACATTGGTATCGCATTCCAATTACAGGATGACCTGCTTGATGCATTTGGAAATGAAGCCCTCTTCGGAAAGAAAACCGGTGGAGATATCGTGAGTAACAAAAAGACATTCCTCTACCTGAAGGCACTGGAGTGTGCCGGAAAAAATGAAACGGAGAAACTTAGATCGCTTTACAGCAATAAAAGCCAGGATGATCATCAGAAAATAGCTGCAGTTCTTGATATTTTCAGACAGGCAGGAATAGAAGCATATACCAACACAGCCATTCTGGAATACTACAATAAGTCCATGGAATTTCTTTCAAAGCTGGATATTGACGAAATCGCCCTTTCCCCTCTGCTGAAGCTGGCCAATGGCATGCTGAACAGAAACCACTGATCAGGTTTCTGTGTCCTGGCTTCCTTTCATTTCTTCATATTCCAGGTGCAACTGTTCCCAGGAATCCATTTCTGATTTCAGACTGGTTTTCAACGTTTCATATTTCTGATAGATTGAACCATCTGACAATTCCTTTATATGACTTTCAGGATTGGCCAGTATCCTGTCTATGGCAGCAATCTCCGATTCTATACGGTGAATTTCGGTTTCAGATTTCTCGATGCGGCCTGCAATTTTCCGGAGTTCCTTATCGAGTAGTTTCTTTTTCTCGTAAATGGCCTTCTGTTGAGACACGGGCTCAGCCGGTTCATTTTTCGCATTGGCACGCTGGATATTTAGCTGATCGAGCGTTGCCAGTCTTCTTTTATCAAGAAAATCGTAGATATCGCCCAGGTGTTGTTTGACATCACCACCCCTGAATTCAAAAACCTTGTTGGTCAATCCCTGCAAAAAATCACGATCATGTGAAACTACGATCAGGGTGCCATCATACATCAGAAGCGCATTTTTCAGGATATCTTTCGACATCATGTCCAGGTGATTGGTCGGCTCGTCCAATACAAGCAGGTTAACCGGTGAGAGAAGCAACTTGGCCAAAGCCAGTCGTGATTTCTCACCGCCGGAAAGCACTTTAACCTTCTTTTCAATATCCTCACCTGCAAACAGGAAACTACCAAGAATACCACGAACTTTAGGCCTGATATCCCCCACAGCCACATCGTCGATGGTCTGGAAAACCGTTCTTTCCGGATCAAGAAGATCAGCCTGATTCTGGGCATAATATCCCAGTTTAACATTATAACCGATTTTACACACACCGGTATGATCAAGTCCCTCGGTAATTATCTTAGCCAGGGTAGTTTTTCCTTCCCCGTTTTTCCCGACAAAAGCAACAAAATCATTCCGCTCAACAGCAAAATCTACATTACTGAATACCCGATGGTCACCATAGGATTTCCCGAGTCCGGTGGCTTCAATGACAAGCTTGCCCGATGACGGGGCCGGCGGAAACCTGAAGTGAATGGCAGATTTATCCACATCATCCACTTCAACCCGCTCGATTTTCTCCAGCAATTTCTGCTTCGACTGTACCTGTCGTGCTTTGGTCGATTTATACCTGAATCTTTCTATAAACCTTTCAATATCGGCAAGTTGCCGTTGCTGATTGTTAAAAGCGGCCAGCTGTTGTTCCTGCAGTTCACTCCGCTGTTCCACATAACCCGAATAGGATGTTTTGAAATCAAAAATCCTTCCCAGCGATATTTCAATGGTGCGGTTGGTTACATTGTCGAGAAAAGCGCGGTCGTGCGACACTATGATGACAGCCCCCCTGAAGGATTCAAGGTATTCTTCGAGCCATTGAATGGATTCAATGTCAAGGTGATTGGTCGGCTCATCGAGCAGCAGCAGTCCGGGTTTCTGCAACAGAAGTTTGGCAAGCTCCACACGCATGCGCCACCCGCCGCTGAATTCACTGAGTTTACGATTAAAGTCAGGGGCGGAGAATCCCAACCCGATCAGCACCTTTTCAGTCTCCCCTTCCATTTCATGACCACCCGACAACCTGAACTGCTCGTTGCATTCATTCAGTCGTTCAATCAGTTTCAGGTATTCCCTGCTGTGAAAATCATCCCGCTCGGTTAACTCATGGCTCAGCCGCTCACCTTCTCCTTTGAGTGCAAGAATCCGGTCAAAGGCACGCATGGTTTCAACGAAAACCGTATCCTTTCCGGTTGTCACCACTTCCTGAGGCAGGTATCCGATAAGCAAATCCGAGGGTTTGGCAATCGTACCATTTTCCGGCTGTTGTTCACCATTAATTATACGCAATAAGGTTGTTTTGCCGGCTCCGTTTTTCCCGACAAGCCCAACCCTGTCCCTTTCGGTGATCAGGAAATTAATATCATCGAAAAGGTATTTCCCGGTGAAATAGACTGACAGGTTATTGATTGAAAGCATAGGTTCCCGGGCTGTTTATACGGGTGTGCAAAGGTATCATTTTCCGGCCATTTATTCCAGACAGGAACTTAGTCAAAAAAAAGAGGGCTTCCTTGCGGAAGCCCTCAGGTAATATCGATTTAACGATTAGTGTGCAACAGCAACTTTTTTGGTGAAGCTCTCGCCTGAGTTGGTAATGAATTTAACCAGGTAAGCACCGGATTCGTAGTTGCGTACATTCAGCTGAATGTTCTTATCCTTGGTTATGATCTGCTCATAAACAACCTGGCCAACATAGTTGTAAACAACAATCTGGCTGATGTCGTTGGTGAGTGAGATATTAACCACACTGTTTGAAGGATTCGGATAAACACTTACTGCAGAAGCATCGATAACCGGAGTAGAGGTCAGGGTTACACAAACTTCATTGGAAGCAGGTGATTCACAATCCTCATAAACAGCAGTTACAACATAGCAATAGGTATTTCCGATTTCAAGTACTTCATCAGCATCAACATAGGTTAATTCAGCAGTGTTGCCAATGAGTGCACCATCGCGCCATACATTGTATCCAACGAGTTCGCGGCTTGCACCGGCGGTGTTGTTGATTACAGTTGCGCCCGGAAGCATCGGCAGGTTACCACGTACAAGCTGTGAAGCAGGTCCGTAAACGGTGTTGTCGGAAATTGGCTGCAGAGCAGTTACACCATCAACACTTTCAACATAACCATTGAGGTTCCAGTTGTAGTCGAGACCGTAAGCCGTTGACATTGATTCCCAAACAGAACCGTCGAGTGAAATCATATCACCAAATCCTGCTACTGCTGGACCTGCATCGCAACCTGCAACGTAGGAACCGGCAGCGTGAGTAACGGTATAACCAAACCAAAGTTCGGTAGCACCGGTTACAGCCACAGGAGAAGTGAGTGCGAATTCATTCCATATACCTTCGGTATAGGAAGCAACCGGCTGGGTAAGAACGAGGGTGCTGGCATTAGCACCTGTCCATACTTTCAGCGCGATGGTTCCACCTGCAGCGTATGGGAACATACGGATCTTGGTAAGGCTGGTTCCGGCATACTGAGCTAACTGGGCAGGAGTAAACCTGACAGCTACGCTGAAGGTACCACCATTGGTGAGACCGATAGCATCGTTGTTGGTTCCGTCATCCCATCCAAGCCATGCAGAAACACCACCGCCTCCGCCGCCTTCAGGAGCTTCCCAGTTCAGGATAACCTGGTCAAGTTCGGGGAAGTTAACGTCACCAACGAGGTTTGTCGGAGGAGCACACAGACGATAGATATTGATGTTGTCAATCTGCCAGTTGAAGATATCAAGGGTGTTGACGCCCTTGGCATTGAAACGAATGCGGAATACCTTGTTCTTGGCCTGATTTGTAATATCAACATGTTTCATTTCCCATGCCATGTCACCTTCGGCAGTAAAGGTTGCAACGTTAACCCATGCGGCTCCGTTGTATACTTCAACCAGAAGTGTTTCTTCACCGGTAGCATTCACATCGTCAAGTTTCAGGTCGAAATCGAGGAAGAATTTACCATCGATGTAACCTGTACCATTGATCCATGAGCTGGTGAGTGAAAGGGCATAGTCGGTCTGAATCGGACTATAGGTGAATTCAACCGATGGAGCAGGATTTCCTGCCTGACCGGCGATTCTCCAGTTGGTTCCTTCAACTGTCCACTGGTTGGTTTCAAATAAACCGGTATTCCAGTTTTCGTTGAACGGAAGGTCGTAACCATAGGTAACGGTAACTTCAACCGGTCCTTCAATCATTGATTCACCGGTCTGGCCTGCAAATCCGTAAGGAGTGAGGTCATAAACAGCGGTAACATGATAACTGTAGGTACCCGGATCGAGGTTAAGGTCGAAGTACTCGGTTGTCGGATGTTCAACATAGGCTGTAAGAGCATTGTCCCTGTAAAGGTTGTATCCAATCAGACCCATTGCAGCCCTGTTGGCGCGCATCGTTTCACCGGATACACGTGCTGTATTGCCATCACGGGCAATACGGTCACCTGATGTACGGTTGGTGCTGTTGCTGATTTTGGTCAGTGAGCTGGCCGGGAACAAAGTTACTCCGTCAGTTCCGCCAAATGCGATATTGTCAACAAACCAGATGTACCACAGACCGGCTCCGTCACCGTCAATTGCCTGGAAGGCAATCTTGATGTCTTCACCAGCATATGCGCTGAGATCAATTGAATAAGGATAGTCATAATAGTTCCAGCCTGCACCGGTTAAGGTAGAAGCATCCCATACAACATCCCAGTTGGTTCCACCATCGGTGGAAACCTTTACATAATAATGGTCAAGGTAAGTTGAACCTTCGTAAACTGTTGATTCGAATGTCAGGGTTGATGCGGCACCGCAAGCGACTTCAGGTGTAATCAACCATTCGTCCTGATGATCATAATCCCACCATGTTCCGGCATGATATACACCAAACGGTGCAAAATCAGCAGAAGAGTAGTCATTGATTGTCCAGTGAGAAGGAGTTCCACCACCGGCAGCAGTATTGGTCTGGATAATTTCCCAACCTTCACTGAGAACGCCTGCTTCGAAGTCTTCGATTAAACTACCACCGGCTCCGCCGCCTCCACCTGGCTGTTCCCACCACAGGTGAGCATAGTCGGTATTGGCCGGGCTTTCACCCTGTAAGTTTAATGGAGGGAAGAGGAACAATGACCTGAAGAGATAGGTATCGAGTTCTGAATAGCCTGAGCTATAGAGCGCTGCAACACCTGCCAGATATTCCTGACCGTAATTCAGATCCTGGTAGGTATAGGTCCTTTCAGGAGTATTGTCAACCAATGTACCATCGAGGAATACGCCGTAACCCTGTAGGGGAACGCCACCCGATGAAATCTGCACATCGTCAACAGCCCAACCTGAAGCCCATTCACCATTGTCATCTGCATGGAAGGCAAGCCATACGCTGCCCAAACCGGTAGCACCAGAGAACTGGGCAAGATCGATTTCGAGATTTACCCATGAGGATGAAGGTGACAGGGAGTTGATAACTGTCCAGGTTGCACCTGCATCGGTACTGATTTCAACATAAGCGCTCTGGGTGAATGCGCCATCATAGAAGCTTGCAAAATTAAGCCTGTATGAAGGAAGATCTGTCCAATCCATTTCAGGAGTGATCAGATAATCGCAGCATCCGTCACCATTATCTGCGTCATCGTTGGTAACAGCATACTTGGAGTGAGGAGGAATGGTCCAGCTACCACTGCTTCCGTTGGTCGTTGCATACCAACCGGTAGTGTTCTGGGTAAGAGCCTGCCATCCGGCCGGTGGGAATACAGAACCTTCGAAATCTTCCATAACTGCGATTGCAAGAGGCTCATCCCATGTAGCTACAAGGGTCAGCGCATCAACATAGAGATTACGTGGTTTGTATTTCTTCTCAAGAAGAATGATATCGATGGTACGATCGCCGGTGATGTTTACGTTAATGGTGTAATCATCGAACCCAACTTTCATAGCGTCAAGTACATAGTGTCCGAACCATACTTCCGGGAATATGACCTGTCCGCTTTCAGGAACAGTGGCCATATAATGCTCGTAAGGATAATCCTGACCGGTAAGCATAACAACAGCACCGGCAGGACTGCCGCCGGTTGTGAGGCTTACATTAACGGTAATCTCAGCAAGAATTCCATGACCAACAATATTTGAAACAATGGTGTCAGAAATAAAGTTGCCTGGATAATTGGCTGCTACACCGTAGGCATACCATCCGCCCGGGAGGCCTGCCCATGTGGCGCCACCATCGGTATAGGTATTTGCATCAACTGCATTGGCAAGTCCGGTAGCTGTACCTGAAGTCGGATCACCATTCGGGTCAAAGTTACTGTAGCGAACTACCCTGTAACTTGAAACTGCCCTTGAACCGTCTTCAAAATCAACAGCTGCTTTATAAATGGCTTTGCCTTCAATGCCACCCATTGCCAGCGGTGAATTGGCTGAGATCATTCCCCTCTGTTTCAGCGGGAGATGAGCCTGAGCATTATCAACTGTGGTGCCTGTTGCACTTGGTGAACCAAACAATACAGCACGCATCATCATATCCTGGAAAGGAGACAATCCCCAGTTTCCTCCGGTACCCACATTGCGTGAGTAACTGCGATAGAGGGTCGGAAGGGTTTCATCAATTCCGATCGGAGCACAATTGGGTGAAAGGGCACCCTGAACCATAACGAGGTAGAAACTACCGTCGGCAATTTCAGCATTCAGGCCCTGGAAAGTAACCCAACCGTAGTTGGTAACGGTAACTGAAATAGAGTCTAAAGTTGTACCCGGAAGACCGTTGGTCCCGTCATCATCCTTCACCATGGCACCAAAAGTTGTACCAAGGAATCCGGTGGTGTTGTTCGGGAATGTACCGTCGCCTACATAGATCTTACCACCGATAACAGTGGCAGGATATTCGGCAGGAACAAATTTAACTGCATTCATGTTGCCAGGTAAAGCCCATGCGGCAAAGTTCTCAGCAGAACCGTCGTCGTAAACAACTTCATAAGGACCACTTCCGTCGCCCCATGTAACAACACATTCAGTATCAGTAGCGTTAACTTCAGCATAAACAAATGAAGGAGGATAAGCTGCTTCCCACAATTCTGCATCAAGTGGAGTTACGATACCAGCCAGTGCGGTGGTGTCCATCTCAATATAAGTCTGGAAACCGGTCTTTTCGAAGCTGACATTGTAAACACCCGGATCAACATACAGGGTATATTCGCCCTCTTCGTTGGTCATAGCCTGGAAACTCATATCACGTTCGCCGCTGTGCCTTACGCCCATTCTCGGGGTGTTGAAGGAGTGGTTACATGCCATGAGGTTAGCCGGAGCTGTAGACTTAACCGTAGTTGTATTCTGGCCAGGGGTCATCATAACAGTTGTTCCTTCAATAAAGGCAGAAACATGCTGTCCGAATACACCAGTAAATCCGAATCCGGTCAGATTTGACCATACGGCACCATCATAATAGAATGATAATCCGGCACCTGCATTCGGGCCATTCTGATCAAAACCCTGATAACGGGTTGTTCCTGCATTGTCCCATTTGCACATTGCATAGAAAGTGCCGTTGAATGGAATTGAAGGAAGGGTGAATGTGTACCATCCAACACTTGTTACAAGAACAGGATCAGAAGAACCTAAGGAAACGCCCGCATTGTCGAAAATTTCCATGGTTAAAGGTACCGTCATCGCTGCACCATAATCAAAATAGGCACTCACAGAATTGAGGTAACCATAGTCTGATGTAACAAACCTGTTGCCCAGCCATCCGATACCACTGGTTAAAGCAATACCGTCTTCGTAAGTACCATCATCAAGGATATAATCTGTAAAGTAACCGGTCGGATTGGCTGTAACCAGAACACCATTCAGAGGTTCTCCGGTAGCACCATTGGTTACAGTACCTGCAAACTGGGCAGGTACGTAAACATACATTTCGTTGGTAATGGTGACACTTGGATTGACAAGGTCATTTGACACAACAACGAGATCCTGAAGATAGGAGAAACCAGGTGCAAAATCAGTAGCATCCCAGGTAATGGTAACAGTCTGACTACCACCCTGAGGTACCTGACCTTCAGCGGGAACAACAGAAACAATAAATCCGCCGCCACCAACTTCAAGGGTATAGTCCTCAACATCACCATAAGAAGTAGTTCCGCAGGATGACAGAGTACCACCCCACTGCAGCCTGACCCTCATACGGGTTTCTCCGGCAACTGCATCGTCCGGAACAAGGATGGTTCCTGTGAAGGAAGCACCGCCACCTGATTGTGTGGTTGTATAATATTCACCCGGATCATCAAAACTTTCGTTCTGGTTCCAGTCGCACCATACCCCAACGATGTCGCTTGAATATGGAACAGGGTTGGTAATGGTGATTACATAGGCTTCTTCAGGTTCAACCTCGGTTGAAATTGATGAGAAATCAGCATAACCACCGCAATTGGAAGTGTTATCGATGTCGGCAAACTGAATGCGGGAGATATACTCATCGCATCCGCCGCTGGCTGCACAATAAGCCAGAGGTGCACGATTTCCATCATCTTCAACCCATTCGGGGAAGCTGAATGCCAGGGTACCTTCACCGGTATTGTTGATGGTGACGGTCTGAACAGCCTGATTGTTTACCCATACTTCATCATAGATGTAAGTAGGATCAACCATAATGGTCGGATTGGGCCATTCAAGTTCAACTGGTCCGGCAGGAGCAGACTGACCTTCGTCATAAACTGCCTGAACGGTATATTCATACACGCCATAGGTAGGCAGAACATCAGTAAAGGTATAACCGGCAGTTGTTCCAAGGGAAACTCCGTCACGTTTTACGATGAAGTTGATGAAATCGTCGGTCGGAGCGAATGTCCAGCTCAGGTTAACCTGACCGGTAATGGGGTTAGCCAGTACAGCGGTAAGATCTTCGGGAACTGACAAGGCCGGGCCTGCAACAACCATAGTAACAGGAACAGTAACTGTACCAACATCAGGATCAGAAGTAAACACAACATCGGCTGTATAAACTTCGCCTGCTTCGGTACCGGATGCATTGAAGAATGCAGCGTTATCGAAGTTGGTATAAGGATCAACCATTCCTTCATACTGGGCAAGAGTAAGCCATCCACCTGCTGCACCAGAACCTGAAAGACACATAGCCAGTTTTTCCGTAAGTACGGTGGCATTCTGATATGAATTGCCTGTTCCGGTATATGTATTCAGCCAGTAGAAACGTGGAGTATCGCCTGTCGCCTGAACTGAAATCCAGCCTGTGGCCATTGATGTTGAAGGCAGCTCAACCGTAAAATAATAGGTGTTGTAACCTATTACCTGGGTTCCGGTATTCACTGCGGCAGCATCAACATTCAGTGATGATACCACTGAGCCCGGAGTAGCACCCGGATTCAGTATCTCAACATTGAAATTCATGGTTGCAGGAGGTGCAGCTGTAAAAATGGCCCAGAATGTAAGGGTATTGAAGCTTCCGCTTACCCCGACAAATTCCTGGTAACATTTATAACCTGCAGGTACAGTACTGGTATAACCATTGTCTGAACCAACCGGGGCGTTGCTGAACACACTTCCATCGGGGCAGAACATCCCTTCACGGTTGCTCATTGCCTGTCCGTTACCCGGGCCAATAACTGATACCGGTCCGGCGGGCAGTGAACTGAATTCAACCTGTGGTATGTTCGGGTCGATGGCTGAGGCCATAACTGCTTCCGGATAAACCACCTCGGCAGTCCAGGTAAGTGTACCGTCGCCGTTATTGTTAATGTTAAGGGCTCCTTCGTACTGTTCGTTCGGATTAACAGTTACACTGTATGGATTGGGTGTAACGGCTATTGACGGACGGGGCAGTTCGAAGTTCTGGTAGGTTGTAGCACCATCTGAAACCAGAACATTCTCAACGATGGCAGTATTGTAACCATCCTTTTCAGCAGCCATATCATACAGACCAATGTTGACATCAGTCAGTGTATATGAACCATTGGCGGCAGAAACGGTATAATAGGTACCATTATCACCCTGAGCACCAACATTTGCTCCACCCAGCGGAACACCAAAACCATTGGTTACATAACCCTGGATGGTGCCTGTTGGCAGGATACCTGAAGGCTGAATGGTCAGATACAGATTGGCCCGTGTTGTATAGGAAGCTCCGGGAGTTGTGATATCCACACAGCCGTCACCTGTTGGAAGGTCAGTGTGACCATGTACAACCAGACCTGGAAGTATGGTACCATAGACATCAGAGTTATAATCAGCATAGTCGTCATTGTTGAAACAAATGCTGACCAGCAGGCTTGAGGTGCCA
Organism: Bacteroidales bacterium; assembly: GCA_016705005.1. GTDB lineage: Bacteria > Bacteroidota > Bacteroidia > Bacteroidales > Lentimicrobiaceae > Lentimicrobium. The sequence goes on from JADIZB010000001.1 coordinate 424,373, forward strand.
TCCCATGCAAACGGGGTGGTCAGACTGATGGTCTGGACACCGGTTGCAGTAGCAGAATAAGTGCCACTGAATACAGTGGTCCATCCTGAATTATCAAAAGCTGCAATGGTTGAGCCAGAGTAGTTTTTCATGGCAATATTAAAGCCATTCATCACGTAAGGATCGAATGTAGCAAGATTCAATCCGATGGCTGTAATATCACCGGGAAGCCCTCCTGAAGCGAGAATTTCGCTGGCAGTATAGAGCATCTGAGTGCGGCTGTCCATGTAATAAGTATAGAAAGGATAGCCGGCTGTGGCAGTCCCTGTACCAACCTGGCAGGTAATCGGTGACGGTCCGGTAGATGTTCCGGAAATGGTTACATCATCCAGGTAGCAATCGTTACCATAAGCTGAAGTAAACAGGAGCGCCAGATATAGGTTAGGCTGATTTTCAGCTCCGGCAGGAAGTACGTCGGTCTTTACAGTCCAGGCATTGGCTGCACCGGGTCTGTTGTAGGTTCCGCCATTGTTCCAGGTGGTACCGTCGGTTGACCATTGTACAACTACATTGTCATACGATGTAGCGTATGAAGTACTTTCCAGCCAGGCAAACTCAACCGAAATGTCTTCATATCCCACTGTAGAGAATGAAGTGGTCTGCATTAACCTGTTTGAAATTCCGGTTGAAGCCGAATATGAATTAAACCTGACAAAATAGGTCCCATCATAAGCGGAAAAACCTGAAGGATAAGAAGAAGATGAAACAAATGACAGATAATCTGAGCCGGAAACAACTTCCTTAGCCCAACCTGCCGGCATAGCTCCACCATTTTCAAAGCTCTCGCTAACCAGCACATCCTGCGCCGATACACTGAAAGCAAAAAGCAGGGCTGTCATAGCTACAAGCCAGGCACGCCAACCTTTTCTCTTTGTAATGTTTTGCATAGTTTAGGGTTTTAAATAAATACTAAAGCATTAAATAATTGTATTCTGATTTTAATCGTAGTCACACTTAACAAGCTGTGTGGGGGTCATATTCTGATCCCGGCAGTTGCCGGGACTATAATTCTAAAATAATTCAGGCTATCTATCCCCTGCAACACCTCCTTTCTTCTGGATTAAATATTATACAATAAGGCGATATATTGATTGTTGTGTTTTCGTCTATATCGGAATTAAAAAGAGTAAAAGTCAGGAGACCGCCATAAGAGGCTCCTGCTGTGCTTGTTTGATCGGATGAAAAAGGAAAACCATTAGGGGAAATTTCAGAAAGAAATCTATATAATAACGATGAGATCGGAGTAATCATAAACAGTAAAGGCAGACAGGATAATGGTCTGTCTGCTAAACATGCCCGTAGCATTGCCACGGAAAGAATTGATCCGGCATTCACTTTACTCATGTAACTTCCATTTTAGCATTCTGAATTGCCTGGGGAAAGGGTTCAGAATGTATTGGTTAAGCAAAATAAATGGTCAATCCAAAGAAATCTGTATTCGAGTATTTAAGGCAAGCCGTGGATGCGGATCGGATAGCTTGTTTCTTTGCACCCTGATTACCTAATAATTACACTAAACCAAAACCGCCATTCTCCGTTGTTCATTCCAACTTTTCCGGATTTCAGCATAGTAGCGTAATGCGAAGATATAATAATAGACAATTAAAAACCAGTTTACCCCTATTCAATTTCGAAAAATAATCAACAGGAAATTGTTCGCAAACAGGAATTTTCCCGTGAAAAGAAAATCAGAAGATAAGCGATACATTTCTAAGTACCAGGGTCATATTCTTTATTTCATTGATTAATAGTACATTATAAAATAATTATGAATAGAGGGTTTGGGTCATCTCTGAATTAAGAAGGATAAATAAACTGATCTCAGTTTGGTTTTCTTAAAAGAGTTGTGATATTAACCCTGAATTGTTAATAAACCCGGTTCAGCTATCTATGACATTATTTTCGTGTCAATTAGGTTACCATTCGAAAAAAATGTCTGTTAAGTGAAATTCGCCTCTGCTGGGACCTGTATTCTTCAAGTATGAAAATAATGTAAAAATGAATGAGGGCTCATCGTTTCCCCTTTGTAAGTAATCAAATGAGCGGGTTTTAATTTACAATAATCTTTCCGGTGATGATCTCCCCTGAAACGGACGTGAATTTAGCAAAATAGATTCCGGAGCTGAATGCTGAAACATCCAGTTCAAACAATTGACCTGCAGAAACAAGGAACTTATCAACCTGTTCACCTTTCAGGTTATATAAAAGAAGAATACCTTCTTTCTTTTGAAAATCAAAATAAACGGATTTTCCGGCCGGAATGGGATAGATTATAAATTCTTCGCCGTAAGTTTTATTCACACTCCTGATCACAATGCAGTAATCATCCGTGAATTCCGACTCGCAATCTTCATATACCGCGCTGATGGTATAACAGTACCAACCAGCATCCAGATCAATGTCAGTAAATGAATTTTCCGCGGTATTTCCGATAAGATCTCCGTCGCGCCATACATTATAGCCAACCAGCCCGCGACCAGCTTTAAAAGGATGAGCTTTATCTGAAACCAGGGCATAGGGAAGATCAGGCAGATGGCCATGAACCAATGACGACCCGGGTCCGTAAACAGTTTCGTCGGTCAAAGGCCTCAAGGAAGCCACATTCGCTAAACTTTCCACATAACCGTTCAGGTTCCAGTTGTAGTCGAGTCCATAAACGGATGACATTGATTCCCAAACTGATCCATCAAGTGATATCATATCTCCAAATCCGGCTACAGCCGGACCGGCATCGCAACCAGCAATATAGGAGCCGGCAGCATGAGTAATGGTATAACCAAACCACAGTTCGGTGGCACCGGTTACAGCAACAGGAGAAGTGAGTGTGAATTCATTCCATACACCTTCAGTGTAAGAAGCTACCGGCTGGATAAGAACGAGGGTGCTGGCATTGGCACCTGTCCATACTTTCAGCGCGATGGTTCCACCTGCAGCATATGGAAACATACGGATCCTGGTCAGGCTGGTTCCGGCATATTGTACCAACTGGGCGGGTGTAAACCTGACAGCTACGCTGAAGGTACCACCATTGGTGAGACCGATGGCATCATCGTTAATCCCGTTGTCCCATCCGAGCCAGGCTGAAACTCCGCTGCCTCCTCCGTCAGGATCTTCCCACTGGAGAATAACATCATTCGTATCCGGAAAATGAATCTCAGCCCGGAGATTCAGTGGAGGCCTGCACTCGCGGAACACGTGAATGTTATCAATCATCCAGTTAAATATATCAAGACTGTTTGAGCCATAGGCCCGGAAACGGATCCGGAAGAGGTTACCTTTGGCTTCAGCAGTAATGTCCAGGCTTTTGTGAAACCAGCCAGTACTTTCTGTATTGCTGTACTCAGCTACCTTTAACCAGGACGACCCGTTAAAAACCTCTATGGCAAGATATTCCGCCCCTGTTGCATTGGTCAGGGTATGTTTCAGATCAAAATCAAGCAGAATACTGCCATCGGTGTGGATGCCGTTAATACAAAAACTGGTCAGTGCCGAAGAATAATCAGTGGTTGCCGGATTATAGTAAAATTCTGCCGAAGGGGCCGGACTTCCTGCCTGACCAGCGATTCTCCAGTTCCCTTCAACATTCCACTGGTTTGTTTCAAAGAGGCCGGTGTTGAAGTACTCAGTAAAAGGCAGCTGAAAGCACCATTGAAAATCAATCACAATGGGGTCAGTTGCGGCAGATTCATCGGTTTGGCCGGGAAATCCGTAAAAACCCAGATCATAAACAGCTTTGACCTGATAGCTGTATATTCCCGGAGCCAGGCTCAAATCGAAGAATTCCGTTAACGGTTGTTCCACAAAAGCAAGCAGAATATTGTCCCTGTAAATATTGTACCCTGTAAGCCCCGGGATGACATAAGTTGTGTCAATCTGGTATTCCGGCCGGTCCCACCAAAGGTGAACATAGTCGGTATATACAGGCATATCCCCTTCAAGGTTACGCGCAGGAAACAAAAACCTGCTGATAAATGTGTTAGTATCTGGATCGGAATATCCCGAACTGTACAATGCTGAAACGCCTGCATTATAGTATTGACCGTAGTTCAGCAGGTGACTCATGGAATAGGTCGTTTCGGGGGTATAATCCAGCAGCAATCCGTCAAGGTGCACACCATAACCCAGAACAGGAATAATACCTGAACGCACTGAAACATCGTCAATTGCCCAGCCTGACCCATCACCTCCCGAATCCCCGGCATGAAAGGCCAGCAAGGCGTTGACCGAACCACCATTTCCGCAATATCCGGAAAGATCCACAGTTATTTGATTCCATGAAAAAGGGGCGGGGCTCACCGAATAAACTACATTCCATGAGGCCCCCTGGTCAAAACTGATCTCTATAGTGGCAGTCTGTTCGAATGCCCCTGTATAGTAACCAGAGAAACTCAACTGGTAATCGGGACGGTTTCTCAGATCAAGTCCGGGCAAAATCAGATAGTCACAACAGCCATTCCCGTTATCATCCGCATTCGTAACAACCGCATAGGTTGAATGCGGGGGAATTGTAAAACCGGGTATACTTCCGCTATCTGAGGCGTACCATCCCGGAATATTCTGTGTAAGTGACTGCCAACCTTCAGGAGGAAAATCATTCCCTTCAAAATTTTCGAAGATTAAGACATCGCGGGGTGCCTCCCAGGATGCAGTCAACGTCATGCTATCTACCATAAGGTTAAGGGGGCTTATAGCGCTTTTCCTGCATGATAATATTAACCAATGTATCAGTATAAATGGCAATATCAAGCGAAAATGCATCAAATCCGGGCTTCGCTGCTTCAAGAAGATAACCAGCCTGCTCCACCCCATTAAATAAAACCATACCGGATTCAGGAACGATCTGTTCAAAAACAGTATATGGTGGTTCCAGGCATTCAAGTCTTACTTCAGTACCAGCCGGACTTTCTCCGTTGGTGCAGCTGAAGTTGCAGGTTAAGGTGGAATTAAGTCTAATTGCATGATCCACAGAACCCGGATCGTCTATATATCTCTGTATGCTGATTGGCTCAGCTGCAACTTTACCGGTATAATCAGTTGAAGAGGAAAAACCGTCGAAGGCAAAAAAAACAAAAGCCAATAAAAGACAATGATAACGGGCGACAAAACAATGTAACATATGGCTTTATTTTAAGATTTGTGAATATTCCGGACGCTATATTCAGCTAATTATAACTATGCAATTCTCCTTATTATGTTAAGCCAATTGGTATCATTACTACTGTTAAAAGTGATTCATATAATAAAGACAATCATAATTCAATCTACCCCTATTCCACTACCCGAATAATTACCATGAGATTGGAAATTAAAAACTTCTGAATCTTAACAGGGTTGATTTATTGGTAAAAAAAAGGGGCCCTTTCGGAGCCCCTTTTAAGAATATCGATTGAACGATTATTTGGTAACAACAACTTTCTTTGTGAAGCTTTCGCCTGCACTGGTGATGAATTTCACCAGGTAAGCGCCAGATTCGTAGTTGCGTACATTCAGCTGAATGGTCTGAGCTTTGGTAACATTCTGCTCATAAACAACCTGGCCAACATAGTTGTAAACAACTAACTGACTGATGTCGCTGGTAAGAGCAATGTTTACAACGCTGTTTGACGGGTTCGGATAAACGCTAACTGCACTGGTTTCAATAACCGGAGTAGAGGTCAGGGTTACACAAACTTCATTTGAAGCAAGTGATTCACAATCCTCATAAACTGCAGTTACAACATAGCAATAGGTTTCTCCGATTTCAAGTACTTCATCAGCATCAACATAGGTTAACTCAGCAGTATTGCCAATGAGTTCACCATCGCGCCATACATTGTATCCAACGAGTTCGCGGCTTGCACCGGCGGTGTTGTTGGTTACAGTTGCGCCCGGAAGCATCGGCAGGTTACCACGTACAAGCTGTGAAGCAGGTCCGTAAACGGTGTTGTCGGAAATTGGCTGCAGGGCAGTTACACCATCAACACTTTCAACATAACCATTGAGGTTCCAGTTGTAGTCGAGACCGTAAGCAGTTGACATTGATTCCCAAACAGAACCGTCGAGTGAAATCATATCACCAAATCCTGCTACTGCTGGGCCTGCATCGCAACCTGCAACGTAGGAACCGGCAGCGTGAGTAACGGTATAACCAAACCAAAGTTCGGTAGCACCGGTTACAGCAACAGGAGTAGTGAGTGCGAATTCATTCCATATACCTTCGGTATAGGAAGCAACCGGCTGGGTAAGAACGAGGGTGCTGGCATTGGCACCTGTCCATACTTTCAGCGCGATGGTTCCACCTGCAGCGTATGGGAACATACGGATCTTGGTAAGGCTGGTTCCGGCATACTGAGCTAACTGGGCAGGAGTAAACCTGACAGCTACGCTGAAGGTACCACCATTGGTGAGACCGATAGCATCGTTGTTGGTTCCGTTGTCCCATCCAAGCCATGCAGAAACACCACCACCACCACCACCGGTAGGAGCTTCCCAGTTCAGGATAACCTGATCAAGATCCGGGAAGTTAACGTCACCAACGAGGTCAACCGGAGGAGCGCATACGCGATAGATGCTGACATTGTCAATGAGCCAGTTGAAGATATCAAGTGTGTTTGCACCGCTGGCGGTGAAACGTACACGGAATACATGACCCTTGGCCAGGCTGGTAAGATCAACAGTCTCGGTTGTCCAGTCAATATTGGCTGTGTTTTTGAATTCGCCAACTTTAACCCATGCACCACCGTTTGAAATTTCAACAGCGAGGAATTCCTCTTCAGTTGCATTAACAAGGGTGTGTTTGAGGTCGAAGTCCATCATAATCTTACCATCAATAATACCACTACCAATCATATAGAAGCTGGAGAGCGACTGAGTATAATCGGTTACAGCAGGATTGTAGTAGAATTCTACTGAAGGAGCATCGTTGCCAACCTGGCCGGCGATTCTCCAGTTACCACCGTCAACAGACCATTGGTTAGTTTCGAGCAAACCAGTGTTGAAGTTTTCGGTGAAAGGCAGTTCATAACCGTAGGAAATGGTAACATCAACCGGACCTTCGATCATTGATTCGCCGGTCTGACCAGCAAATCCATAAGGAGTCAGGTCATAAACAGCAGTGATATGATAGCTGTAGGTACCTGGCATCAGGTTAAGGTCGAAATACTCGAGCGCTGGTTTTTCAACGTAAGCGGTAAGAGCATCGTCGCGATAGATATTGTAACCAAGGAGATTGGCAGGAGTAAGACCTCCACCGCCTCCGCCACCTTCACCAAGCTCGAATCCAACGATGAAGTTAGGATCCTGCTGAATGTTGGCGATAAGTACGAATTTATCAGCAACAACGTTGTTGGAAGCGGCCATACCACCTGCCAGACCAGCGTTGAAACCGGGAACAGTTGAAGCATCATGCATTATGCCTGTAAGAGCAAGTGTTTCTGTGCTGAACTGATGAATGTCGGCACCGTTTCCACCCTGATCAAAGATCCAGAGGAAAGGACCACCATCTGACTGACCATCCCATGCTGAACCATACATTCCGGTAAACGGAAGTCCGCTTACTGTCTGCAGGGTTGAACCTGTCATGCTGATCTGTGCAAGGTCTGACCAGTTACCTGCCCAGAAACCTCCGTTACCACCATCGGCAGTCGGGTCGTATGCAATGTGACGAACACTAACACTTGAGGCAATAGTACCGGCAAGAGTCTGGGTGTTGAAGTCCATTTTGTAAATGGTTGTGCTGGCCTGACCACCATAGAAGAATTCGCCGTCATAAGCCATATCACGGATGTTGGCTGCACCAGAAACGGTGAAGTCTTCAACCCATGTACCGTCAAACTGGTATTTACCAAAATTGGTACCCTGCCAGTTGGAAATGTAGATAAACTGATTATCAGCTTCGATACCAGGTAAACTGGCAGCCTGAGCGTTGAATGAAACAAGAACATCCCACAGTTCGCGTGAACCACTGGTGTTGGCATAAGTTACATTGGTAACCATCGGGCTGTATTCAACTGAGCTTAATGGCATCTCTGTACGTGCAACAGGGGTAGAAGCAGTGTAGTCAGCAGGAGTTACCGGAGCAACCCAGGTAAGGTGAGCATAGTCGGTCTGAGCCGGGCTGTCACCAGCGAGGTTGGTCGGAGGAATGAGGTAAGTACAGGTGAACCTGTAGGTATCAAGTTCTGAATAGCCTGAGCTGAACAGAGCGGCAACACCGGCGAGGTATTCCTGACCGTAGTTCAAACCTGAATAAGTGTAAGTCCTTTCAGGAGTATTGTCAACGAGGGTACCATCAAGGAATACGCCGTAACCCTGTAAAGGAACGCCGCCTGATGCGATCTGAATATCGTCAACTGCCCAACCTGATGCCCATTCGCCATTGTCATCAGCGTGGAAAGCAAGCCAAACACTTCCTAAACCTGAAGCACCTGAGAACTGAGCGAGGTCGATTTCAATATTCTGCCATGAACCTGGTGCAGGTGTAAGCGAATTGATAACTGTCCATGTTGCTCCGGCATCTGTGCTGATTTCAACATAGGCACTCTGGCTGAATGAACCATCATAATAACTTGCAAAATTAAGTCTGTATGAAGGAAGGTTAGACCAATCCATTTCAGGAGTGATGAGGTAATCACAGCAACCGTCGCCATTGTCAGCGTCGTCGTTGGTTACAGCATACTTGGTGTGAGCGGGGATAGCAAATGAAGAACTGCTTCCGTTGGTAGTTGCATACCATCCGGTAGTGTTCTGGGTAAGTGCCTGCCATCCGGCCGGTGGGAATACAGCGCCTTCGAAGTCTTCAGCAACTGCAATTGCAAGAGGCTCGTCCCATGTAGCTACAAGGGTAAGACCATCAACATACAGGTTGCGTGGCATGTATTTACGCTCGAGGAGCAGAATGTCGAAAGTACGGTTTGAAGTGATGTTCGGGGTAAGTACATAATCATCGAATCCAACTTTGCTGGCTTCAAGGATATAATTACCTTTCCATACGTCTTCAAATACTACAGTACCTGATTCAGGAACAGTCTGAGTATAAACAGCATAAGGATAATCCTGACCAGCGAGGCTGACAACTGCACCTGCAGGGCTGCCACCGGTAGTGAGGCTTACATTACATGTTACATCAACAAGAAGTTTATGACCAACGATGTTTGAGAATACTTTTACAGACTCACCGCCATTGGTATAGTTGGCAGCAACTGCATAAGCATACCAGCCCTGAGGTAACGGACCATAGGCTGCATCGGTGTAGTTGGTATTGGCAACAGTTCCGCTGAGCAGGGTAAGTGTACCGAGTTCCGGACCATCATTCGGATCGAAACCTGAAACACGCCATACTTTATAGCTGGTAAGATCGCGGGTTGAAGCGCCATCCTGAATTGCCAGATACTGGCCGTTTCCTTCAACACCTGACTGAGCCAGGGCGGGAGACTGTGAAATGAGACCACGCTGTTTCAGCGGAGACCTGCGGACGTTAGATGCAAGAGTTGCATCATCACTATCAACCGGTCCGCTCATAAAGGCACGGATCATCATGTCCTGATATGGAGAGAGACCCCAGTTGCCACCGGTACCCACGTTGCGTGAATAGCTGCGGTAAACAGTCGGGAGAGTCTGGTCGATACCAACAGGTGCGCAGTTTGGTGAAACAGCACCCTGAACCATTCCAAGATAGAAACTACCGCTTGCCACAACTGCATCCAGTCCGGTGAAATCAACCCATCCGAGGTTGTTTACAGTAACTGAAATTGAATCAAGCGTAGTACCTGGTAAACCATTGGCGCCATCAGCTGCATAAACAACTGCACCAAAAGTGGTTCCGATGAAACCGGTATTGTTGTTCGGGAAAGTACCGTCGCCAACGAAAATCCTACCACCATAGATATGGGCGGGATAACCGGCAGGGGTAAATTTAACTGCGTTTACGTTGCCAGGGAGAGCCCATGCAGCGTAGTTTTCAGCTGTTCCGTCATCATAGAGAGCCTCATATGAAGGTTCGGGAACACCCCAGGTAACGTCGGTCTGTGTATCATCAGCATTTACAACTGCATTTACAAGCGTCGGAGCGTAGAAGATTTCTTCAAGTTCTGCATCTACAACTGTGGTGTTGGTTTCAGTAACAATAACACCGCTGACGGATTCTGAAGTATAACCTGTCTTTGAGAAGGTCATATTATAAGTACCGGCATCCACGATGATTGAATAGTTACCTTCTTCATCTGTACTGGCGGTGTAAGGACCTGCGGTTACAATAGCGCCATGGATAGGAGCATTGTCATCAGCAGCAGTTACATTACCTGAGATCATACCCGGGTTGTAAACCACCATGGTAGCAGGAATCAGAACGGTCGCGTGAGCGAGGTCGTTGGTTGTGAGTTCGAGCTCATTGGTATAGGTTCCAACAGGGAAATCTTCGTCATCTGAAGTGAAAGTAGCAACTACATCAACAAATTCGCCCGGGGCAACCTGGCCCTGTGCAGGAACTACTGAAGAGATAAAGCTAGGAGTGGGAAGACCAATCCAAACAGCTTTATTGTTAGCTACATAAGCACTGTTGTAATTGATGCTGGTACCGATGGTTCCATCAGCATTCTCAATTCCAACGGTAGCGCTGAGAATATCCAGACCACCGGTGATTGAGTTGTAATAGATAGCGATATCACCATTCTGGTTCAGACGAACCTGAGCGGTAATCTGGCCTGTTCCACCATACTCATTGTAATTGTTGAACTGGATAACAAATTCATTACCAACAGTCTGATAATAAACTGTTCCGGAAACTCCGGGGTTCATGTCATCCCAGAACCATGCAATCAGATCGTTCGGAGTTGATGAACTCGGAAGGTTCTGGTTGCTGAGTGAAGTATTGCCGCTTCCGAATGAAAGGAATCCATTGGAACCAACATAAACCTGGCTATAGGTGTTGGCATAGAACGGGAAGTTGATACCAAGGCTGACAGGTCCGACAAAACTGTCGTCTGTTAAGCCGGTAAGAACTGTTCCGGTACCTGAAATATCATTCCAAACGTAAGCAGGTCCGCCTGATTCGTCGCTGTCGATCCACATGTATCCGAATCCGTCAGGTCCGCCGGCACCACGAAGGTTACGGTTACCCATGTTATCGGTAGGATCAACTTCGCCCTTGGCAACTTCAACTTCTTTAACAGCTGAACGAACGTTCGGGGTGAAACCTGGTGAACTTACAAGCTGACGTGCAGCATATTCCGGGAATGTATAAGCAAGTGTACCTTCTCCGGTATTTGAAAGGCGGAAAGTAACAGCTTCGCTTGTATTAGGATATTGTTCGTTGTAGAGGGTGGTTGGGTTCAACACGAGGGTTGGGTTTGCCCATTCAACAACAACCGGTCCTGCAGGTGCAGAGTTTCCTTCGTCGTAAACAGCCTGAACAGTATAAGAATAAACACCGTATGCAGGAAGTGTCTCGGTATAAACAGTATTGGCAGTTGTACCAACCTGAACACCATTACGTTTTACGATAAAGAACTGGAAAGCACGGTTTGCAGTAAATGACCATGAAAGATTAACATCACCTGAAATCGGGTTGGTAACATTGGCTTCAAGTTCAAAAGGAACAGCAAGGGCAACGCCACTTACAGTCAGTGAAACAGGAACAACAACAGTACCTACGTTAGGATTTGAAGTGAAGGTAATTTCAGCGGTTTTTACAGTACCGGTGGTGAGTCCTGTTGCATTGAATGCAAGAGGAACATTGAAGTTTGTATAAGCAGCAACGCTACCTGAAGCCTGACCCAGGGTTAACCATGAGTTTGGTCCGGGTGAAGTGTAGCTGATTGAAGCAGTCCATCCAAGAACACCGTCACCGTTGTTGGCAATATTGAGTGCGCCATCAACAAGTTCATTCGGGTTAGCGGCTACACTGTAAGGATTCGGTGTAATAGCCATTGAAGGACGAAGCATCAGGACATTCTGGTAAGTGGTTACACTCGGAGCAACGGTTACATTCAGAACAGTGTTGTTATAAGTTGCCAGTGATGCGGTCAACTGATAATTACCGGCTGAAATCAGTGAGAACTGATAGAAACCATTGGCAGCAGAAGTAGTTGAGAGGGTGGTAAGTCCGTTATAAAGAGAAACGTTAACACCTCCTAAAGGAATACCAAAACCATTGGTTGTATAACCTTCAAGTGAACCGATACCAAGGGTAGTGGTAAAACTATAGGTTGCATTTCCGGTGGCATTACCAACCGTGTTGTAAGGAACAATCTGCCAGTTGTAGACAGTAGCAGTGTTCAGCGGTGCAGCCGGGGTATATGTAAGTGCACTACCTACATCTGTTCCGTTGGCTATGTTGGTTGGCGGAACATCGGTTCCCATATAAACCATGTAACCCTGGGGAGCACCTCCACCGTCACCGGTATTGGGAGCCCAGTTAAGGCTAACTGTGGTAGGCATACCGGTTGAACCATTGGTCGGTGAGCTGTAAACAGCTGCCAGAGGAGCCATCGGACCAAAGGTATAGGTAAGTCCGCTGGCAGGATAAATGGTGTTCACGAAAGTCATCGAAGCTGCATTGGTAGTACCAGGGGTTGAAGCAGCCCAGCTTGTGGTTGATGACCTGTTGATGAATTCAGTAGTAGCAGCACCGCCTAATCCAACCTGACAGGTTGAAGAGGTTGTGTTGAAAGTTGCAGGACCATAAACGAACTGAACCAGATTACTGGTTTCGTTCAGCCTGATCTGGAAGTCAAAAGCATCTCCGGTTGCGGCATACTTGCGGAAGTTTTTCCACTGGATAACGCAAACCTGATTCGGAGCGGTCCCGATGGTTTCAATACGAAGGGTTGCGCCAACCTGACCGGCAAGGTCACGGCCAAAAGCGGCAGCCCTGTTGCGGTGAATCGGGTTGGTAGGAATGGTAGTTGAACTCAGCGGGGTATATGAGCTTGAAGTAGCCATATCCACTGCAGGTGTCAACGCACTCTGACCAAAGGTGATCCAACCGTTGTTGTTGATACCGATACGGTCAAAAGTAACTCCGTTGAAAACGAAGTTAAATCCGATTGGAAATCCGACACCGGTTAATACTGTACCACCAGCCGGAACGGCGGGGTCAACATAACGCTGATCGTCGGAAGTCTCTGACCCAAGCAACGTACCCCCGGTGATTTCTGTATAGGTTCCGTTTGAAGGCATGAACCCATAAGAAACAAACTGAGCATACGAGTTTCCGGCAAATAAAAGTGCCAGAAGCATAAGCGTAAGTAGTTTTCTCATTTTTGTTGTTTTACTTGATTTAATTAAACATTAAATTGAAGGTTAATCTATTCCATTACCGCCGAAACGGCACTATGAAATGCTTTGGTTCGTTCGTCTTGTAAGCTCTTCCTCCTTTCTGTCAGAACGACAATTAATTGTTTGTATTTTTTTGTGCTTTTATTCTATCCATTGACCTTGATGTGCTCTGATTTCTTAATGAAAGTCTGAGCCAACAACGGTCTTTCAAATCAGAAAATATCAAAAAAATAACCGGCAAACCTGCATTTGTCAGGTCTACTGGTTATTGTCTTATTCTGCAATGATGCTAAAAAAGTTTGCCAAGTTAAACAAGTTTTATTGGTATTGGCGCAATCGTCAGATAATGGATCAACCAACATTTGCTGATTCGTTATCTGAAATAGAGGCCCTTTTATCATCAATCGGCAATTATGTTAATAATACCCGGAGAAGCTTCGCCGGGCCTGAATTTATGCTAGAATCCAAACATCTGTTACTAATGGTATACCAACCTTCTATATGTACAGACAATCGAAAGTGGATTTACCCCTATCGCAAACATAAAAAAATATTTTTTTTACATCTGCGGGTCCTTAAAATTAAATCCGTTCAGGATTAATGCCAGAAAATACAAAAAGTCATTCAAAAAACGATAAATCCTTGAAGTCCTTTCCCGGTATCCGGAACAAATTTGCCCAATGCTTACGAATCACCTGAAAAACCTGATGAATCAGGAACATTTCGATCCGAAAAGCCGGATTTTCAGGCGCAAATATAATAATTTAATGAAATCTCAGGCAGAGTAAGCAAAATTTAACAACTTTTATCAGAAATCCAGGCCATATAACAGAGGCTGCAAAAAGGAAAAAGAAGACTTTTTTGACATAACAGGAACAAAAGCCACCATCAGGGGTGATCCCAGCTATTTGGTTACGGCCAGCCTGACCGAGAATTTCCGGTTATCACTGAAAGAAACAACTGCTATATACAGTCCGGCTTTCAATGCTGAAATATCCATATGGCAATCTCCTGCTTCAAAACAGGATTGCGTCGTATTTGATAAGACAAGCCTGCCCTCTGAGTTATAGAATTTTACTTCAACCGGCCCTAAAGCACCGGTTATGGCTGGGGTCAGCCAGATCCTATCATCTGCAGGATTGGGATAAAGCACAATGCCATCAAAACTGGTAACTCTTTCGGGAAGAGTAATTTCTATGGATTTCTGATTCACAGTCAGCTGAATCCCTTCAACATCGTCATTGGCGGGTGAAAGTGTGATTAATGGTGAGATGCTGTTTGAATATCCGGCCTTTTCACCCCACAATCTGTAATTTCCATAGGGCAAACCGTTGAAATAAAAGGACCCGTCGGAGGCAGTGAGGGTCCATCTGAAAATTCTGCTGTAGTCCGGATTCATAAGTAAAACAACATGATTGGCGGCGGGCAATCCATTGCCTCCACCGACTTCAAAAAAGCTTCCGGCAAACCATGGTTTGCTGTAAAGGCTGTCATCATCACCTGCTTTCCCGAGATAATTGAAAAACCCACTGATTGCACCAGATCCTTCAGGTAACTGATCATCTGTTTTTAACAATTCGATATCCACATCATAAACATCTGCATCCAGTGGCAATAGATACGCCATTTGCCAGAAATGACTTTCGGCATAATAGGTTGGCAGGTAACCGGGGTTTAAAGAAGGGTCGTTAAGGGCATAAAGATAATAATTGCCTGTTGCCAGATTCAGAAACTGAAAGGAGCCATCAGGCATGGAAGTTACCGTCGAAACAGCCTTTGCGCCTGCAGCACCTGCTTTAATGGCAACAATTAATCCATCGGAAGCCGGATTACCGTTGCGGTGAATTCTGCCGTTGATGCTGTAACTGGGGATGATAACCAGAAGTAAGGTATCCTTCAGGTTGCCGCAGTCAGACTGTAGTGTTAAAACTAACTGAACAGCTCCGGCAATAATATCGGCATTGCCTGGCTGGTATTGGGTATGCACAGCATCAGGTGTCGTAAATACCCCATCACCAAATGTGGTCCAGCTCACGGTGGAATAGTTGTCTGCAATGGCTGAATGTGTATTGTACGCATCATGCTGGTTAACAGTAGTATCATTCCCAGCAAAGGCAAAGGGCTCACCGCTGATGGTTACTAAAATTTCATCTGAAATTTCAAATCCTGAAGTTGAAATACTGATCATCAGTGCCACTGAACCGTTGGCATTGTCAGACGCTCCGGGGGTATAGGTTGTATTTAAAAGCCCGGGGTCATCAAAAACCCCGTCCCCGGATGTGGTCCATATCAGATTCTGATCACCCAGAGATGTGGCATATTCTGCCCTGTAAACAGCTCCATGGCAAACAGATGTGTCGGCTCCGGCATAAGGCCCTGCCAGAGCCGGGCTGAAAGCACTCTCATGACCTTCCGGCTGATCGCTGAGTCCATCTGCATCGTCATCATAGGCTGTCACAGCTATAGGGTCGAACAACGACAGGTTTTCAAAAACATAAGAGGTGTCAGCACCTACATCAATAAAACCGATGAATCCGCTTTCAGCCTGATTACCATAATAAACCCTGTACCCTGCAAGGTCAGCTTCAGTATTGTTTGTCCAGTCAACTTTAATCCTTGTTCCAATCAGTCTTTTCACCACGTTCCGTGGCTTGCTGATTGGTGATCCGGGATCAGGATAATCAAGCACAGGTTTGTAGATAACTTCACCATAAAGTTCAGAATCATGGAAATCAAAGATCAGACTATCTATTAAAGTAGTATCAGATGTCCCCCACCAGTTGCCTGCTGCAAGAATATCATCATCAAAATGATTAACAAAAACCGCAGTATCCCTGCTTCCGGTAATAGTATTCGAAACCAGGGGTTGCTGCGGACCTGCTTCAAATAAAAATGCTTCATTTTGATTCCCATAAAGGGAGTTAAAAACAAAAGAATTGTCAATCGAATACTTGAAATCCTTGTGTGTTACTTTGATTCCGCTGGAATTATTATAAAGCCCGTTGGTTGAAATGAGATTTCCGTCAGAACCGTCGGTGAGGGTAATTCCCCAGCCTTCATTATTCTGTATCAGATTGTTTATTAAATAATTACTGCTTGCCTTTGACAACAGTAATCCTGTCACATTCATTTCAATCAGATTTGCTCTCAGGGTATCTGCATCCTGAGACAATTTTATACCAATGTCGTTATTCTGAACAACATTGGATTCTATCAGGTTATGACCAATATCAGCCGTTCCACCATTTCCTATGTGAAGTCCGATGTTGTTGTACGATACAGTATTGCCCCGGATGATGTTGTACTGAAGGCTGCTCTGTCCCATACTCATAAAAAGGGCTATATTCGTGTTATAACTCAGATTGTTGTTGATGATCCTGTTGTACCTGCTGATGTTGTTTGAAGGGAAAAAGATACCGAAATCACAGTTGCTGATCATACAGTTGTCAACCACATTGGACCCCGAATTTTTAATGTACATTCCGTAACTGCACTCATCAATGGTTGAATTGTGAATCTGAAGGACAGAGCCTGACTGCAGGTTAACACCATAATCACCATTGGTAATACTGATGTTGTTACAGAGAAGCTTTGCAGTGTCGCCCATCACGAGCCCGGTTGTTGTCTGATTGATTGAAGCATATTCAAGTATGCTGCCACTAATGTAATTCCCATTCTCATCGGTCAGGGTTTTTGAAACAATAAATCCTACCCCATCCCACTTCTTATCTGTCTGGGCATCAAACATTATAGGTAATGCAGCATGCCCCCGGGCAATAAGTGTGCCCCCTTCAATCTTCAATGATGTTCTTACCATGAAGAATACATGCGTACCCGGCTCTATGGTGAGGGTAATGTCTTCCGGAACAATCAGAGGTTCGATGACAATGTAAGGATTTTGGGAAGGAGAAAAGACAGTATTATCCGTCAGAAGGCCACCCACATATTCCTGGGCTGACAACCGGGGAATCAGGCAGACAGCTGCAACGGCAATGGTTGCTATAAGTTTGCTCACCGATTTTACCATCCTTTGATTTACTAAATGGCCCGGGAATAAGGGCTTAACAACTTTGCCTGACCTTTGGGCAGGACACTGTCAATCAACCAGGCATATGGCATTCTGAAAGAAAAACGCATTTACCGGATAAGCGCAAAGTTACTAAAATTTATAGACTAAACCGGTTCTTAAGCCGAATGCACGGATTCTGACTTCAACCGGAAAACCGGAAAACACTGAACTGAGGTGCTGCCTGTATGTCATTCCGCCATCAAAGGTCAGCCTACCGTTTATCGGTATCATGAATCCTGCTCCGAGTAAGTATGAAAATACAACAGGCCTGAATTTTACATCATCTGTTTCAACGACACCATCTGAATCAGGCATTATCATCAATCCTTCACTTCCTGAGTGAAAACCGGCTATGATACCTGCCTTTACATATAACAGGTTCCGGCCGGCCGGATGATTGTATTGCAGATAAGCCGGAATTTCAAAATACCTGTGACTTAAAGATGTTTTATATCTGTAAGCCTGAGTATTTTGAGGAATATAGGAAGAGTCAATTACATAATACCAGGAAGTGTCCGCTTCAATCAGTGTATAATAAGCATCAAGCGTATCCTTCAGGAAAAAGCCTCCGGTAGAATTATTGTATCTGTAGTCAAGTTTACCCCTGAACGCAGCATAGGATATCCCTGAACCAAAAGAAAACCGGGAGTAGTTCAATTTCAAGTCAATGTTCATCGAACCTGAAATCTGACCACCTGAGTTGGAATTCCTGTATTCTTCAAGCTTCTCCTGATATTGTTCCGAAGCTTTATAAAATGGATGAACGATAAACCAGGAAAGGGAAATGCCGGGTTCAAATTTCAGCGTTTTTGTTTGTTCTTCAGGCAGGGATGTCTGGTTAGAAAATATATCCTTTTTTGTGATGGGGTTCTCCCGAAGGATAGTACGCATCATATAAACCGTATCGTACTTTGTTATGGTATCCCTCACAGCAATCGTATCTTTCTGAATGCTGGTATTTGTAATGAAAACTGTATCAGGCACCTGTTTCCCCACCGCTTTGCCGGGCGTTTCATTTATTGGTGTTTGTGGTAAAGATATGTCCGGAGCCGGATTTTTGCGGAAAATGACCACCTGCTTACCAGAAAACCTGTAACCAAACTTCTCGGGAGGAAGGATTGTATTGAGTGCTTCAGCAAGTGTCTTATCCTTGAGATTGAGTGATATTAACCTTGAAGCTTCGATGTGATCAGGGTTGTAGGAGAAGGTAATTCCGGTATTTCTCGACAACTTGTCGAGTACTCTGGAAATTGGTTCATTGACGGCTGAAATGGAAATATTATTATCCGGATTCTTTTGCTGAGCTACAGAATACAGCGTCATATGGCAGCCAAGCCACAAAAACAGGATGAACAGCTTCTGGTTCTTCAATGATGACTTCATCTGGGAAAAACCACCGGTCTGACTCGGGGAAAAAACGAGGATGGGTTAGTGCAGGATGATCAGTTGGCCGTTCTTCTCAGCTTTAATGCTGAAAATCAGGGAAATAGTCTCCAGTACTTCATCCAACGATTCTTTCTCAAAGCGGGCAGTCAATCTTTGGTTCAACACTTCCCGGTTATCAACGATAAACCTGGTTTGATATTTGATTTCAAGCGCTTTGAGAACATCGGCCAATCTGGACTCCCTGAAAGTGAGGATACCGGTTTTCCAGCTCAGAACATTCAGATCATCGTTTACACCTCTTACTATCCGGCCGGATTCAGGGCTGAATGTAGCCATTTCGCCAGCTGAGAGCAGAAGTCCTGATCTTTCAATGTCCTGTTGACTGGTCCCGGTCGGATAAACCAAAACCTGTCCGGTATTAACAGTAACCCTCACAAAACCGGAACCTTTTTTTGCTTCCACATTAAAAGATGTTCCGACAACCCTGACATCAAGACCTGAGGCATGAATCAGGAAAGGCATTTCGCGATCGGGACTGATTTCAAAAAACGCTTCACCAAAAATAGATATTTCCCTGGAATTACCTGAAAAATGATCGGGATATTTGACAGATGAATTTTTGTTCAGGACAACAAAAGAGCCATCGGGAAGATAAAAGGGAGAGGATATTTTTTCTACTGCTGTAAATTGCCTTAATACAGGTTCCTTCTGAAGGATAGAAAAGATCCCGAAAGCGATCAGCAGAAGTGCAGCAATACCAATTGCAATTGAATATCGGGGAATAAATATACGACCGGCATCTTTTACCGGTTTCAACCTCTGCCCTGATTCAATCCGGTCATGCAGTTTACTCCATGCTTTATCCGTATTAAAACCTACTTTTTTCTTATCTGTCAATAACAACAGTCCCTTATATGTTTCATAAAGACGACGGTTGGCCGGGTTCTTTGCGATCCAGGCTTCGGCCAACAATTGCTCTTCAGGGGTTGTCTCCCCCTGAATATGCTTAATAATCAGTCTTTTATATTTATTCGTAGAATAGAGCATTTAATTTCCGGATATTTTCCTTATCATAAGGACAATCAAAATGACTTTTACCCCTATCAGGTTAGTAAAAATATTTTTAAACTTTTCAACAAAGTGAATATAAAACACTGGCAATCAGCCAAAGAGTCGGTAAATAATCACGAAGCCGTTCTCTCATGAATTCCAATGCCTTCGACATCTGGATTTCAACCGTTTTAAGGCTGATCCCAAGTTTTTCAGCTATATCGTTATAGCGTAATCCTTCAAGGCGACTCATTTCAAAAATCATCCTTCGCCTCTCAGGCAGGGATTTTACCAGACTTATGAGTTGCTTTTCCAGGTCGCTGTGAACCAGGGCGTCGTGAACTGAGACTGATTGATGGTCTTCGGTCCTGAATCCAATAAATTCCTGGTATTTCCTGATGTGACTCTGATACTTGATGTGGTTGAGCGAATGATTTGTAACCGATTTATAAAGGTATGCTGCCAATGATGTTGTGATGACCAGCGAGTCGCGACGCTCCCACATCTTGAAAAACATATCCTGAACCACCTCTTCAGCTACATCAGGATCGATCAGGTACCTGCGGGCATGAATACACAGGGGGGCATAAAATTCCCGGAAGACAGATTCAAATACCTTCACATCGCCCTGCTTCAGTGCCAGTAATTTGACTTTGTCCAATTCAGTGTTCATTCTTCAGGATTTCGGTTATGATAACAAAAGTACGAAATTTTCCCCGAATTGACATTGATTAAGCAAATCAGAGGGTAACGGCATGTGATTAATAATCCGGAATAGTTGGATCCTTATGAATTTACGCAGATTTAAATGGCAAAAAACAGGAAAAGTAACCGGCGTAGTCTGATTTCAGTTGGCTATAGGCAGCAGGAAGCAGGAATTAACATTCGTCATTTTTTCCCTGAGCGCAGTCGAAGGGCGTCATTCCCCGCCTACGCTGCGCTTCTGCGGGGCATTCGTCATTCGTCATTCGTCATTCGTCATTCGTAATTCGTAATTCTCACCATCCCTTGACCAGTATCCGGGGTTCCAGCATATCCATTATGGCATACTTCACCCCTTCCCTGCCCAGTCCTGAATCCTTTACCCCTCCATAAGGCATATGATCAACCCTGAAAGTGGGAACATCATTGATGATGACACCGCCAACCTCAAGATTAGAAAATGCCAGATCCATTTCGGCCAGGTTATTTGTAAAAACCCCGGCCTGAAGTCCGAAACGGGTATTATTCATCATCCTGATCGCATCTTCAAAATTTTCATAGGGTTCCAGGGTAACCACAGGCCCGAATACTTCATCGTTGCAGACCCGCATTGATTCATTGGTATTGGTCAGAACTGTCGGGGAAACCATGGTCCCGGCCCTGCTTCCGCCGCACAACAGTTGTGCGCCTCCCTGTAACGCTTCGTGAATCCAGGTATCAACCCTGATGGCATTGGATTCATCTATCATAGAACTGAATTCTGTCTCCGGCAGAGCCGGGTCACCGGTTACCAAATGTCGGGCCATCTCCGAAAACCGTTGACTGAACTCCCGGAATAAACCGTGATGCACAAAAATACGCTGTGTATGAATACAAACCTGACCGGAATAGGAAAATGCACCCACAAGGCATTTTTTCAATGCAAGGTCAACCGGGGCACTCTGTGTTACTATGACCCCGGCGTTTCCTCCCAGTTCAAGTACGACTTTCTTTTTTCCTGCGTCGGCTTTCATCCGCCAGCCAACATCAGGTGATCCAGTAAAAGACAAAAGGGCAATCCTGGCATCTGTAACCAGCATGTTTCCTGTGGCTCTGTCCATGGGCAGGACCGAAACTGAACCGCACGGCAGGTCAGTTTCAGCTATTATCTGTGCAAGCAAAAGGGTCGACAAAGGTGTAGATGATGATGGTTTGATGATTACCGGACAGCCTGATGCAATAGCCGGAGCAATTTTATGGACTGCCAGATTTAGGGGAAAGTTAAACGGTGCTATTCCGGCCACGATCCCAGCCGGGAAATATTTCACAAGCCCTTCTTTCTTTTCGCCGGCTGGAGTCCAGTCAAGGCTGATGTATTCGCGGGGCAGGCGTTTCGATTCTTCGGCTGCCACAGTAAAGGTCTGGACAGAGCGGTCAATTTCACCCAGAGCATACCGGACCGGCTTTCCTGATTCAAGCATCAACGTTTGGGCAAACTCTTCCCGGCGCTCTGCAAGCCTGTTCCGGATGTGCATCAGGGCTTCGTAACGTTTGAAAGATGGAAGTGATTGAAGAATTGGTTTTGCTTTTTCAGCGGAGGTAATTGCTGTTTCAAGTTCAGACTCCCCAGCGAGGAAGGTTGTAGCTACCAGGCTGCCGTTGTAAGGGTTTCTGACTTCCAGTTCCCGGGATGTTCGGATAAATCTTCCGGCTAAGAATATTTCCATAATCAGCTGTTTAACCTTACAAAGTTAGATTACTCAGCATAAAAACGGCAACAATTCTGTTTTATTTCCGGAGGATTGTCAGTTTATCGGGTATCGGGTAACGGATAAGCTTTGAAAAATTCATTTTCCAGAAATCCAGGTCAAGGAGTCGGTTATTTGTATCCCTGGTAAGAGTAATGATGACTTCAATCCCATCAACATCGGTATACTCTGCCTGGATCAGATCACCGGCATAAAGGTCCGGGTCGCTGCCTTCCATATTGATGCTGCCCATAATACCTCCCTCGTATTCCGACACTGTTGACGAAACCGGAAAGTCGTCAGGGGTGAACCCGCATTGTGCAAGCAGAAAAGTAACAAGGTTTAATTCTTCAGGTCTGATTTCTCTGGTTTCATTCATCACCCGGATTTTAAAAATTCAGCGCATTCGTAAATGAGCCCTGCATAAGGGGACCATGTACCTATAAAAACCAGCTTCCATGTCACCCTTGTCAGAACAAAATTTGGAAAGCAATTTATATGGAAATTCGAAATAGCAGCCGGAACTAGTCGTGCACGTACATAAGGCCATAGCGGGCAGCTGTATAACCTTCCTTAAATTTATAAACGATAACTTCGATTTTATATAAAACAGTTTCAGTCGGCTTAACTGTGACAATCGCGTACGACTCGGTGGATTTATCCTCAGAAACAAGTGTCCATTTGTCAAGCAATTCATCATAAGAATACGCTTTGACATCCAGATCTTCCACTCCGTCATCAGCAAAAGCCACAATGGTATATTCCCAGTCGGATGACAGGTTACGGAATGATTCCTTTGAATCAAAAACAAGGTCATATTCAATCCGCACGATCTCACGTCCATCGCTGTCCATCTGATCGACCAGGGCCGCACCGGTTTTATAAATCGGATAACTCTTGGTCCCGTTAACACATTGAGCCTGTCCGTTAAAAGTTACAGCTGCTGCTGCAAGTAAAATTAAGATCAGTCCTTTTTTCATGGCCGCTTTTTGTTATGAACAAATTTACATATACTTTATAGTAAAATAACCGTATAGTAACAACGCAGGTCTGAAAATGTTGGGAGGAATGCCTGTTTTGTATTCAAATATCCTGAGATCTGTAAATCAATCACGGTTTTTGCCGGCCCAGTTTACCATGGCATCGAGTACATCCCTGAGTCCGGTTCCGGCTTCAGTCAGACTATACTCAACATAGGGCGGTACCCGGGGAAGTGAATTCCTCACGATGAGTTTGTCGGCTTCAAGTTGTTTAAGTTGCTGAATCAGCATCTTCTCTGTAATGGCGGGAATCAGCTTCCTCAACTCACTGTAGCGGCGTGTACCACCCAGCAGGTTGTAGATAATGATCGGTTTCCATCGTCCGCCTATCTTTCCCAATGTATAGGTAACCGGGCAAACATTCAGTGCCCTGCTCTTGTTTAACTGGTTGGTTGATGTTTCTTTAATGTTTGTCATTTTTCACACACTTTCGGGTAAGTACTTGTATAAAAGTAAGTACAAATATACTTTTGTTGCACCAAATAAAAACAAAAAACATGAAATATATTGTAACAGGATCGCTGGGGCACATCAGCAGGCCACTGGCGGAAAAACTGATCGCTGAAAAACATGAGGTAATTGTTATAACGAGCAAAACCGGAAAGGTCGCTGAAATAGAAGCATTGGGTGCGAAAGCGGCCGTTGGCTCCGTTGAGGATATTGTATTTCTGACTGACACCTTCAGGGGAGCGGATGCTGTTTACACGATGGTTCCGCCATTTTTCGGAGCCCCCGACTGGAAAAAACACATTGCAGGAATTGGTGAAAACCTGGCAGCAGCTGTAAAGGCATCCGGTGTAAAATATGTAGTAAACCTGAGCAGCATCGGCGCCCACATGCCAGACGGATGCGGGCCCGTAAGCGGATTGTATTTTGTTGAGAAGGCTTTCAACCAGCTTGAGAATGTTCATGTGAAGCATCTCAGACCCGGATTTTTCTATTACAATTTCTTCGGGAATATTGGCATGATCAGACACATGGGCATCATCGGAAGCAATTACGGAAACGGAGCAAGCATGGCACTTGTTCATCCGAATGATATTGCAGCTGCAGCCGCTGAAGAGTTATCAGCGCTTTCATTCACGGGTAAAAGCATCAGGTATATAGTTGGAGATGAAAAAACCACAGATGAAATCGCCGGAGTGTTGGGTAATGCCATTGGTAAACCCGACCTGAAATGGGTTGATTTTACCGATCAGGATACAAAAGCTGCCCTGGTTCAGGCCGGACTCCCGGAAGAAATTGCCAGGAACTACGCAGAAATGGGATCTGCCCTGCGCAGCGGTGAAATGGCAAGAGAATACTATGCACAGAAACCGCTGTCGTTGCAGCCGGTAAAACTTGCAGATTTTGCAAGGGAATTTGCTGCTGCTTATGCAAATTCGTGAAAGAATCAGTGGATTACACGAAACCCTTTCATGATTCTTTTAAGTGATTCTATCCGATAAGGAGACTGCCTGAAAATTCCATGAGACGAAAAATATTTTTTCAAATCCGGAACTTTTCAGGCAGTCTGTATATGTCAAAGGAAATCCTTGTATTTACTTTAATCTAATCCCTGAACTGCCTGATAATGCAGACAAATTAGTTCTAGATGATTTCATGCTGGTTTCCTTTTCAGAGAACCCATCCGAGTCATATATAATCCTTCCTTCACCTTCAGCAATCCAGTATCCACCTAAGTTCTCAAAGTTATCCAGCATAAAATTGGCGAAATACAGGTCCTCGATGCCGGTTGCTGTTAAAGTGCCTGAAATCACATGCACCATTTTCGCAGTGTAGCCTAAATAGGTTGAATTGACTTCCGCAAAAATTGTAAAATTATTGTTGGATCCAACGACGAATCCACCAAGTCCTGTTCCGCTTTCACCTCCATTATAATAATCCAATTTCAAAGAAAGATTATCATTGTTTTGCTCAAACAAAGTCAATGAGTAGTCAGAAAAAGTATATCCGGGGGGATCGTTGGGAACATTGCTTGCCTTGAGCACAAAAGGAGAAGCAAAATAAGTGCCGTTGAGCACCGGAGGAGTTTCACCACGATTGATAATCATTCCGAGGTCAACCATTTTTGTAATGATGCTGTCGGGGATCAGGTTATTAATCTCCTTTGTTAAACCATTTTCTTCGACTTTGCTGTCATCTTTTTTGTCCTTCTTACAACCAACTGAGAACACGCCCAAAACAAAAACCAGGGCAAAAAACTGAACTGTAATTCTCTTCATAACAACCTTATTATTTTTTTTCCTACTCATCAGCTTTTCGGATTGGGCTCCCTACTCTACATGTCGGATTTTCAGGCTACTCCGTATAATCATCATTCCATTACGTCACTGGTTAAATCAATCTCCAGATGAATAAACCAGCGGATTGAAAAGCATAACCATCATAATACTACATTTGCAACCAAGCTTTCCTAACAGCGGTTAATATATCCGAAACTCAGGTTACCGACATAGATACATATTTATATGTTTTCATGTAAACGAAATGAGCTGAACTTTGTTTAGTCACCATCACATAAATTCTTGGCATGACCCGATCCAAACCCTGGTTACCCTGGCTGATTCTTATAATACTTGCTGTTACCTGGGGGAGTTCCTTTATTCTGATAAAACGTGGTCTGGAAGTATTTTCAGCAGGTGAGGTGGGATCACTCCGGGTGGTAATCACCTGGTTGTTCCTGCTGCCATTTGCTATGAAACGAATCCGGGGCCTGTCGCGCCATCAATGGCTCTTATTCCTCGCTGTTGGCCTGGTTGGCAGCCTGATACCTGCTTTTTTGTTTGCAGCTGCGCAAAAGGGTATCGACAGTTCACTCGCCGGAATACTCAATTCACTTACCCCTTTATTTACAATGCTGGTGGGCATGAGTTTTTTCAAATCAAAACCCCGATGGTTCAACATTGCCGGAGTCGTTATCGGATTGCTGGGTGCCATGGGGCTGGTAAGTGTCAGCGGAAGCGGAAACTTTACCTTCAACATGGGATATGCCATCCTTATCATTATAGCGGCCATTTGCTACGCTGTAAATGTTAATGTGGTGAAAACCTTCCTTCAGGGTGTGGATCCGGTTACCATAACTGCCATGGCTTTCTTTACCGTTGGCCCGATTGCGTCATCCTATCTGCTGATTTTCACCGGTTTCGTTCCGGCAATCAGCACCCATCCCGAAGCACTCGCAGGGCTGGGCTATATAACTATTCTGGCCATTGCCGGCACCGGCCTGGCACTGATGTTATTCAACAAGCTTATCCAGATGACAAGTGCTGTTTTTTCTTCCTCTGTGACTTACTTTATTCCTGTGGTTGCTGTCTTATGGGGCATTGCCGATGGTGAACACTTCAGGGCAGGGTTTCTGCTGTGGATTTTGCTGGTAATTTCCGGGGTATTGCTGGTGAATACAAAAAGCCTGACCGACAACCGGGTTTACCGGTTCTTTTTCGGAAAGTTAACAAACTGATTGGCTTCAATTTGCGATGTCTGATTCATTAGTCGAGTAGGCAGTTGGCAATAAGGAGTAAGCAGTAAGCAGTGACTGCCGGCAGGCAGGTAAACAAAGGCATTTATTCCAATTCTCCAATCCTAAGATCATTCCATTTTCCCATTATTCCAATCCTCGAATCCTTTGTTCGTAAATCTTAAATCAAAATCAAGCAGGCAGTTGGCAATAAAGAGTAAGCAGTAAGCAGTAGGCAGTAAGCAGCCGTGACTGCCGGCAGGCATTTAAACAAAGGCATTTATTCCAATTCTCCAAACCTAAAATCATTCCATTTTCCCATTATTCCATTTTCCCAATATTCCAATATTCCAATCCACAAATCCACGAATTTTCAAATCCTTATCATTTAGCAGCCAATTTTCAACATTCCATCATTCCACCATCCCAACATTCCAAAATATTATTCAAAGAAATAGTTTGGTGTTTCAGAAAATTTATTATTTTTGCACCCCCAATAAAAGGGAAACAAACCAAATAAATCATAAAGCATGTACGCAATCGTAGAAATCGCCGGACAGCAACATAAAGTTGTGAAAGACCAGGTGATCTTCGTGCATCGTCTTGAAGGTGAAGAAGGCTCAACCGTTAGTTTCGACAATGTAATGCTGATCGACAATGACGGAGCTGTTACCATCGGACAGCCTAAGGTTACCGGCGCTGTCGTGTCGGCTAAAATCCTGTCGCATTTACGTGGCGATAAGGTGATCGTCTTCAAGAAGAAGAGGAGAAAAGGTTATCAGAAGTCAAACGGCCACAGGCAATACCTTACCAGGCTGCAGATTGATGCCATCACCGCCTGAAAAGGCTGAATCCAAATCAATGTTTAACAGCTAAAAACAAAAAGATATGGCTCATAAAAAAGGTGCCGGTAGTTCAAGTAACGGTAGGGAATCACACAGCAAACGCCTTGGCGTGAAGATTTATGGTGGTCAGGCTGCACAGGCAGGTAACATCATTATCCGCCAGCGTGGTACGGTTCACAACCCCGGTCTCAATGTAGGCATGGGCAAGGACCACACCCTGTTTGCACTTATTGATGGTGTTGTTGAATTCCGTCGCAGGAAAAACGACAAATCATACGTTTCGATACTCCCGATCAAGGACGCCGAATAATCTGTTTCTCAGATAATACTGGCAAAAGTATACAACTCCCGGTCATTGGCCGGGAGTTTTTGTTTGATTAAAAATTCCCGTGACTTTGGACCAGCACAAATCACCGATAAAAACAAACTGTTTCTTACCTTTGCACCTCCAAAACGAATCCCATGCTTGAACTGAATTATATCCGCGAAAACACGGCAGAAGTTGCCTCAAGGCTGGCCATTAAAAACATTGATGCTGCCGTTACACTTCAAAAGATTATTGACTTTGATGCCCGCAGGCGTGAAGCCCAGAAACAACTGGACGACAACCTGGCAGAATCCAATGCCATTGCCCGCCAGGTAGGCGATTTATTCAAATCGGGGAAAGCAGCCGAAGCCGGTGTGCTGAAAGCCCGTACGGCTGAATTGAAAGTTCTGGCAAAAGACATTTCGGAGAAGCTGGATAACCTCACCATCGAACAAAACAATCTGTTGGTGCTGTTGCCCAATGTCCCCCACCCTTCCGTGCCGAGAGGCAAAACTCCTGAAGACAACGAAATCGTCCACAGTGAAGGTGAAATGCCAAAACTCTATGAGGGAGCAGTGCCGCACTGGGATCTGGCATCTAAATACGACATCATTGATTTCGAACTCGGCAACAAAGTCACCGGGGCCGGTTTCCCCTTTTACAAAGGACAGGGAGCCAGGCTGCAGCGTGCCCTCATCAATTTTTTCCTCGATAATGCCATTGCAGCCGGCTACTATGAAATACAACCACCGCTCGTGGTGAACGAAGCTTCGGGTTACGGCACAGGCCAGTTACCCGACAAAGACGGACAGATGTACTTCTGCGATGTGGACAAGCTTTACCTGATTCCGACAGCCGAAGTTCCTGTAACCAATATCTACCGCGATGTCATTGTGAAAGCTGCTGATTTCCCCATTAAGAATGTAGCCTATTCAAATTGCTTCCGCCGTGAAGCAGGTTCTTACGGAAAGGATGTACGCGGGCTCAACAGGCTCCACCAGTTTGATAAAGTAGAAATCGTTCAGATTCAGCATCCCGACAATTCATACCAGACCCTGGAAGAGATGCGCGACTATGTGGCCGGTCTTCTTCGAAAACTGGAACTGCCTTTCCGTATCCTGAAACTCTGTGGCGGGGATATGAGTTTTACCTCATCACTCACGTACGATTTTGAAGTGTATTCGGCTGCCCAGCAGCGCTGGCTGGAGGTAAGTTCGGTTTCGAATTTTGAATCCTTTCAGGCCAACCGCATGAAACTGAGGTTTAAGGACGAGAACGGAAAGACCCGCCTTTGCCATACGCTCAATGGCAGTGCCCTTGCTTTACCCCGGATCGTGGCTTCCCTGCTCGAGAATAACCAGACCGCCGATGGCATACGTATGCCAACCGCGCTGGTGAATTATACCGGTTTTGAACTGATTAAATAAGGATTCATCAGAAGGTCAGGATAAAACTTATCCCAAAGGCGACTTCAGAAGATTTTTTTCCTGATCCGCATACTTAATTCTGATGTCGTTTGTTTAGATATTGGAAACCTGACATTAGAAATCACCAATGAAGAAACTCCTGTACCTGTTATTATTGCTTCCGGCCCTGACAGTTCCGGCGGGTTCTGCATCCGCACAGGCGGTAACCGACGAACAGCTGGGTCTTCAGTATTTCAACGCCCGTGAATTTGAAAAATCGGCGGCCCTGTTTGAGCGGTTGTTCGAAGAAAAGCCGACCATTTACAATTATACCTACCTGCTTCAGAGTCTGCTGGAAATCAACGATCTGGATAAAGCCGAGAAAATTGTTAAACGACAGGCGAAGAAAAATCCGGACGATTCACGGTATATTGTTGATCAGGGTTATGTGCTGATCAGATCAAACCAGAGCAGCAAGGCTTCGAAACTCTTCGATGAAGCCATCAGGGAACTTCCGGCCGATCAGCGGAGGATTGCGGAGCTGGCCAATGCTTTTCAGGCAAGGCGTGAAAATGACTACGCGATCCGTACCTACATGAGAGGCCGTCAACTGCTTTCACCAACCTATACCTTCGGATTTGAACTTGCCAATCTGTACGAAGCACAGGGAAGTTTTGATAAAATGACCGGCGAATACATTGAGTTGCTCGAAACCCGGCCGGATATGCAGATGCAGGTTCAGGACAGGTTACAGAACTCCCTCAACAACGACCCCGAAGGGCTGAAAAGTGAAGCTTTGAGAACGGCTTTACTGAAAAAAGTCCAGAAATCACCTGATGATGTTCCCTTGTCGGAGATGATGCTGTGGCTTTCTGTTCAGCTGAAGGATTTTGATGCAGCGCTTATCCAGGCCAGGGCTCTTGACCGCCGCCTCAGCGAAAACGGTTCCAGGGTTTTTGCCCTTGGCTTGTTGTGTGTGAGTAACGGCAATTACAGTACCGCTGCTGAAGCATTTACTTATGTCATCGAAAAATCAAAGGATGTCCCACTGGTACTACAGTCCCGGGTGGAATTGCTGAAATCCGAATATGAACTGGTTACCAGAAAATACCCCATAGTTCGTACCGATCTGGTTCAGCTGGAAGGCAAATACATTAAAACCCTTGATGAAGCCGGGCGCAATCCGCTGATTTACCCATTGATCCGTAACCTGGCCCATCTGCGCGCATTTTATCTTGACAACACATCTTCCGCCATTGAACTGCTTGAGGAACTGATTGGTCTCACGGCCAATGAACCGGTGATGCGGGCAGAATGTAAGCTTGAACTGGCAGACATTTACCTGTTTACCGGTGATCCGTGGGAGGCGACCCTGCTCTTCTCCCAGGTTGACAAAGCCTTTAAAAATGAGCCCATAGGCCATGAAGCACGATTCAGGAATGCCAGATTGTCCTTTTACATCGGCGAATTTGACTGGGCTCGTGCACAGCTCGATGTTCTGAAGGCCGCCACTTCAAAGCTGATTGCGAACGATGCCATGTCACTGTCGCTTCTGATCACCGATAACATTGAAGAAGACAGCTCCACGGTTGAACTGGGCACCTATACCAGGGCTGACCTGCTTCTTTACCGGAACCAACCCGATGCCGCTCTGGCAGTGCTTGATTCACTGGTGACCGCCTTCCCGGTGCACAGCATCATCGACGATGCCCTGATGAAAAAAGCAGAGATATTGATGAAACAGGGGAATTTTTCCATGGCTGAAACACTTTATCAGAAAGTCATCAGTGATTTCGGGGATGGCATTCTTGGTGATGACGCACTTTTTAACCTGGCCCAGATGTATGACACGCAATTGAACGACCCGGTAAAAGCCATGGCTGCCTACCAGGAATTGCTGGTTAAATATCCCGGGAGTTTGTTTACGGTTGATGCCCGGAAACGTTTCAGGGTATTGAGGGGTGATCAGGTGAATTGATTGCGGATTGCGGATTAGCTTCGCTGAACCCGTCGCTTCTGGCGACCCGGTTGTGGATTTAAGAAAAAGACCGGGAGTCAAGGAGGAGCGGGTTCTTGGGGATAAACACGACTTTTGCATCCGGATCCGGTATTTAGGATTATAAAACCAAATCCGGAATCCGAAACCCACCACCTGAATACACTCATGTCAAAAATCAAAAATTAAAAATCCGCAATCAAAATTCCGAAATCCGAAATCCAAAATCCGAAATCCGAAATTACCATGGAACCCATCCGCGCAAAGAAACACCTTGGACAGCATTTTCTGAAAGATGAGAACATTGCCCGGAAAATAGTCGACAGCCTCACCCTGCCTTGTGATGCCCTGCTTGAAATCGGCCCCGGAACCGGAGTTCTGACTAAATATCTGATCAGGCTACCGATCAGGAAATTTATTGCCCTCGATGTTGACCGCGACTCGATCCCTTTCCTTAAAAACACGTTTCCTGAAGCTGCCGGCAGTTTTGTAGAAGGTGATTTTTTGCGAATGCCCGTGGATGAGATGATGGTTGAAAATTTCTCCATCATCGGAAATTTCCCCTACAACATCTCGACCCAGATATTTTTCAAGGTACTTGAAAACCGCAACCGGGTTCCGGAAGTGGTTGGGATGCTCCAGAAGGAAGTAGCCGAGCGCATTGCAGCGCCCCCGGGCAGCAAAACATACGGCATCATGAGTGTGTTACTTCAGGCATGGTATGACATTGAATACCTGTTTACCGTCGAACCCCATGTTTTTGTCCCACCACCCAAAGTAAAATCGGGGGTAATCAGGATAAAACGCAACCAGGTCCAATCGTTGGGTTGCGATGAGAAACTTTTTATGACCATTGTAAAGACCGCATTTAACCAGCGGAGAAAAACGCTGAGAAACGGGCTGAAATCGTTCCAGTTCAGAGAAGACGAAAAACTAGCCGTCTTGTTCACAAAAAGAGCTGAACAACTGGGCGTTGAAGAATTCGTATACATAACCAGGATGGTAAAAACAGATTGATTAATCCAGTCCTTTGACAAGATCATACCCGGAAATGTCGAAGCAGTGGTTCAGCAAAACAGCTTGAATTGCCTGAATTATTTCACATAAAATATAATGAAGCATACATTTTCGAATTCTATGACTAAGATAGCCAGACATTGAATAATGCCGCCTCTACGAGGCTTACAATGAGAAATATTTGATTTCTTTCTACCATAATATCGCACCGATGGTGCTCCCCTGGAATTCAAGCCAGATGATGCTGTTATTGCAGCAGGAGAATGAAGAACACCGTTAAGCCCCGTAGGGGCGGCATTATAAGTAGTTTCTATAATTCAATGTCAAACATAAGTTACTTGATTTCAAAAAGTAAAAGTCCCGGAGGGACGACATTATGGTAGAAGAATATTGTGAAACACCGTTAAGCCCCATAGGGGCGACATTATTAATAGTTCTACCATGTTTTTCGAAACACCTATTTTTTCTGATTTCCCAAAACAAAAGTCCCGCAGGGACGACATTATTATAACAGAATGATTCGAAATTGAATAAAAGTCCCGGAGGGACGGCATTATGGTAGAAGAATATTGTGAAACACCGTTAAGCCCCGTAGGGGCGACATTATAAACATCCTTCCAAATGGCAAATACATACACACAAATCAACATGCACATAGTTTTCTCTGTAAAAGGGAGAGAAAACATGCTGCATTCAGGAATGAGGACAGACCTTTTCAGGTACATATCCGGAATTTTAACCAACATCAACCAGTTCTCCCTTGCTGTAAACGGATACAAAGACCATGTTCATCTGTTTTTCGAAATGAATCCCAACAATACCGTATCTGAAATAGCAAGAATTGTTAAAACCAATTCTTCCGGATGGATTAACGAGAACAGGCTTATCTCCGGGAGGTTTTCCTGGCAGGAAGGCTATGGCGGTTTTTCATATTCCCGTTCTCAGAGGGATCAGGTAATTAAATACATCATGAAACAGGAAGAACATCATCATCAAAATACATTTCGTGAAGAATACCTGGAATTGCTCGAATCGTTTCACATAAAATATAATGAAGCATACATCTTCGAATTCTATGACTAAGATAGCCAGACATTGAATAATGCCGCCTCTACGAGGCTTACAATTTGAAAAATCTGATTTCTTTCTACCATAATATCGCACCTTTGGTGCTCCCTTTAAATTCAAGCCAGAAGATGCTGTTATTGCATATCACCTGTAGTCTGTAATAACTCCTGCTGCCGGTTATTTTTGGAAATGTCAAAACGAAATAAAGAGGTTAAAACTTTTCAGCTTGAAAACTTTCTTTGTAAAATCAAATCACAAGGCACCCCCTCAGGCATCACGCCAATCCTTTTTTTATGTTACTTTGCGCCCTGAACCGGGGCCTTGCCTGACGGGATGAAAACATCCTTCCGATCTGCCTGTGCCCGGAAACATCAGGTACCATGAACCTTAAAAACAACAAGCCTGTTCCGGCAACCCCCAGGCCGGTTAAACCTGAGTTGCACAAAGCTCCTTCTGACCGGCGCTATTACCTGCTGATCCTGGTTTTTTCATTTATACTTTACGGGAATACCATCAACAACCGCTACTCCATCGATGATTTCTATGTTACCGGCAGCAACCCGCTGGTTCAGCAGGGAATCAAAGCCATTCCGGCCATCTTTTCCTCATATTATATTTCAATCAATGCAGAGGAAGGCGGGCAGCATAACTTTGGATACCGCCCCATAGCAAAAACCACTTTTGCTATTGAAAGGCAACTCTTTGGCGAAAACCCGCACATCAGTCATTTTATCAATATCCTGCTTTATGCCCTGACCGGCATCCTGCTCTTCAGGATACTGCGCCGGCTGCTGAAAAAACACCACCTGTTGCTCCCGTTGCTGACTGTCATGCTCTTTATGGTACATCCATTGCATACCGAAGTGGTAGCCAGTCTGAAGAACAGGGAGGAAATTCTGAGTTTTCTTGGTGCGCTGCTGGCACTCCAATTCTTTCTGAAATTTCAGGACAGCGGCAAGAAGCTGAATATTCTCTGGGGATCTCTTGCCTTTGGCTTTGGTTTTCTTTCGAAGGCCAACATCATGACCTTCCTGGCTGTAATTCCGCTCGTGATGTATTTTTTCACGGATATAACACCAAAGAAAAATATTCTGCTGGCCGCTGCAATGATCCTGATGCTGGCTGCTGCACTGTTGATACCCAGGCTTTTTCTGGGAACTTCAAGCCGCCCGATGCAATTCATTGAAAATCCCCTGCTTTTCGATGTTCCATTTGCAGATCGGATTGGCACCTCTATGCTGAGCCTGCTGTTTTACCTGAAGATGCTGGTTTTTCCGCATCCGCTGATCTATTATTACGGGTTCAACATGATACCCGTTACCGGGTTAGGAAACCCGATGGTCTGGCTTTCACTGGTCATACACCTGGCATTGCTTGGATATGCTTTCTGGAAAATCCGGGAAAAACACCTGCTTTCCTTTGCCATCCTCTTTTATCTGGTTAATATATCACTCTATTCAAACCTGGTGGCACCGCTTACAGGAATGGTTGCCGAGCGGTCGCTTTACATTGCCCTCCTGGGATTTTGCCTGGCCCTGGTGTATGTTATATTCCGCCTTGCGGGAAGTGAACCCTCCAACCCTAAGGTTACCGGAAAAACCCTGAACTATGTTGTTCTTGTTTCGGTGGTCCTGACCATTCCGGCAGCTGCAAAAACCATTGACCGTAACAACGACTGGAAAGACGAACTCACGCTTTATGCAGCTGATGCACCCCACCAGGAAAACTCTGCGAAAGCCAATTTCATTTATGCCACCAATCTGAGGAGTACGGTTGTCGATCGGCTGAAATCCGGTGTTCCCCGTGCACAGGTTAAAGAAGATGCAAACATATGTATTACCCATTTTAAAAGAGCCGCAAAAGTTTATCCGGCCTATGCCGATGCCTGGAATAACATGGGCGAAGTATATCTGCTGATCCTCAATGAGCCCGATTCAGCCATTCAGTTCTTCGAAAAAGCAGTAGCAGCCAATCCTGAATTTACCGCCGCCTTTTATAACCTGGGTTATACCTACCAGGTAACGGATCAGCCGGAAAAAGCAATTCCGGAATATGAAAAAGCACTGGAACTTGAACCCTATGAGATCAGGGCGATGTCGAACCTGGCTCAGCTTTACCACAAGACCGGTCAGGAAGATAAAGCCGTTCAGCTTAATCAGGACATTATTGTGATTGAACCGGATCTGGACATACCTTACATCAACCTGGGTACCTATGCCATGCGGAATGGTGATGCAGCCAAAGCACTGGAATATTTCGAAAAGGCCATTGAGATCAATCCGGATAATTTTGATCTCAACATGAAACTCAGAAGCTATTTCCAGAAGGTTGGCGATTCGGCCAGGGCTGATTATTATCTCGATCTTGCCCGCAGGTCGGGTAAGCCACAACAGTGATACTAAACCGATGCCTGAAATCTCCCGATATTACCAACCCGGACTCACCCTGCCCGACCTGCTGAAAAGAACGGCAAATTCAGATGCTGATCTCTTTATCGGATATATGAATGATAAAGGTGAAACTGAAAAACAAACTTATCATTCGCTCTACGAAGATGCTGTGAAAATCGCAGCCGGACTTCAACGCCTTGGAATGAAACAGGGTGACAAGGCAATCATAGCTACATTGCATAACCGGGAAACCATTAGCCTGCTCTGGGGCTGTTTTATGCTGGGGGTGATACCAACCGTTCTTCAACCCCCTATGACCTTTTCGGGATACAATCCTGCAGTTGTCAAACTGATGAATGTATTCGGTCAATTGGGGGAACCCTTCATTTTTATGAGTGAGGAAATGAAGGAAACCGGTGGTCTGCCGCAGGAAAAAGTCAGGCACACCGGAGACCTGGATTGCACTGGTTCATTTACAGAACCTTTGATTGATCCGGACGATCCGGCTTTTATCCAGTTTTCTTCGGGAAGTACCGGTGATCCGAAAGGTATTCTGCTGACACATCACAACCTGATGGTAAATATGGATGCCATTCGTATCGGGCTTGACCTCCACTATCCTGACCACACCGGGAACTGGATGCCCCTTTTCCACGATATGGGGCTGATCGGTTATCATCTGACCCCGCTGTATTGCATGATATACCAGCACCACATCGAGACCATCGACTTTATCAAAAATCCCGGTTTGTGGCTTGACCTGATGAGTGAACAGGGAATCGGTGTAACAGGTTGCCCGAATTTCGGGCTGGCCCTGGTTCTAAGGCATCTGAACCGCAGAAAAACATTACCTGAATGGAACTTCTCCGCTATGAAAGCCATGCTGAACGGAGCAGAGCCCATTTCAGTTCAGATCATGACCGACTTCGTTGAAAAGCTCAAGCCTTTCGGATTTAAGCCTGAAGCCATGATGCCGGTTTATGGCATGGCTGAGGCCACCCTGGCCATCAGTTTCACTCCGCTGATGCAGCCTTCGGTAATTACCTCCTTTGATGCGAACGCCCTGGATGTTGAAAACAGGGCCATAAAGGCAGATCCACCGCATCCTTCAGCCCGGCTCCTCTCTGGCGTAGGGCTGGCACTGAACGACACTGAAATCAGGGTTACTGACAAAAATGACCAACCCCTTGGTGAAGGATATGCAGGACATATTCAATTAAGAGGAAAAGGCATCACCTCGGGATATTTTAACAAACCGGAAGAGACCGCCTCAGCTTTCGCTGACGATTGGCTGAGAACCGGGGATATCGGCTTTTTCTTTGAAGGTAACCTGTATGTGAGTGGGCGTCATAAAGACATCATCTTTAAAAACGGCCGGAATTATTTCGCCAACGACCTGGAGGTGATGGCCTGTACCCTGGAAGATATCAGTTATGGTAAAGTCTGCTTTGGTGGCATAACCAGCAGGGAAACCGGACACGATAAAGTCATCGCATTTCTGGCCGGTTCACCTGGTGAGAAAGCAATGGAAACCTTCAGGCAACTGAGGAATCTGCTGCGTGCCAATCTTGGTATTACTGTGGATGAACTGGTGATGGTAAAGTCGAATGAAATTCCCAAAACCTCGAGTGGAAAATTACAGCGTTATAAACTTATGCTGCGTTATAATGCCGGGGATTTCAACGAAACTGCCATATCCGCAGATATCCTGTAACATTAAACAAGAGGCATTCTAAATCCTTTACATTTTAACAAGTTTTCTGGTTTCAGTGGAGTTTGCTGTTTCAATGCGGAGAAAGTAAATTCCTGTGGTAAGGTTGCTGATGTCTATCTGAACCGGCATACTCAGGTTCCTTGCTTTCATTACCAGCATTCCATTACAGTTAAAAACAGAGATATTAGCCGGTATGTTGTTTGTATTATCATCAGAGTTAATTGTAATGGTTGAATTTGAAGGATTGGGAAACAGATTAAAACCTGATTCAGGTAACATATATGATTCTGAAAATACCTGACCGCCGTTGGTGGTTTTTAAGATTGTGCCATTTGAACCAACGGCATAGCCGGTTAAATCATCGGTGAACCATAAGGTGGTAGAGCCTAGTACCGGTGAATCTATACTGGTCCAGGTTACTCCTCCATTGTTGGTTTGAAAGAAAGTTCCTAAACTTCCGCTCATATAACCCGTGGTTTCATCAACGAAAAACATATTCATAAAGGTCCACGTTAACGGATAGGAAAGATTGTTCCAGGTCTCACCTCCATCGCTTGTTTTGTAAAAATCTCCCATAAAGCCGCAAACATAACCTACATTTTGATTAACAAAAAACACATCAAGCAATAACCCTTCGTTATTAAGGTGTGTTTCGTTCCAATCAGCTCCACCATTGGTGGTTTTAAGAATGGAATTTGATAAAATGGCAAACCCTGTATTTTCGTCAACAAAATGAATCCCTCTGACAGCTCCTCCATTTTCATATACGGTAGTCCATGTTAAACCAGCATCAGATGTTTTTAAAATTGCTCCATTTGCACTTTCTTCAGCAATAAAACCTGTATTCGGGTTCACGAAAACTATTTCATTCAAATAACTATCGTAGTTATTCACCAGGGTATCCCACAAAATTCCGCCATCTGTTGTTTTGTATATTTTTCCATAGCCACCTAACATGTACCCTGTATTTACATCGGTAAAATAAACGGAAGTGAGGCGACCAAAGTTGCCATCGGCAGTTATTTGCCACGTTTCACCTGCATCCGTTGTTTTTAAGACTTTTCCATAGCGCAACCCATTTGATACATCATACTGACTTACTATATATCCGGTATTTTCATCGGGAAAATGAACATCTTCCAGATTGTCATCAGTAACAGACGAGTCATAGTTGATACAAGTTACCCCTTCATCTACTGATTTGAATAATTTACCAAAAGAACCCACACCAAAAACATTTGTACCATTGGCAAAGAAATATGTGTTTACACCAGCCATTCCCACAGGATTCCAGGTAGTGCCACCATCGGTGGTTTTAACAAGTTCATCATAGGAAAGAGCATACCCTGTCAGTTCATTGGTAAATTGCATTTGTTGAATCGGGCGATTACTCTGGAAATGGGTCCATGAAAATCCTCCGTTGGTGGTTTTCATCATAAAATTATCACTGCCTGCGACGTAACCATTAAAAGCATCCAGAAAAAAGATACTCCTCAGATTAAGGTAAGGATCACCGGATGTGGATGACCAGGTATCTCCGCCATCAATGGTTTTATAAACTGTTCTCATTGAGGCTGCAGCATAACCAATATTCTCGTTAACAAAGTGTACTGAATAAACATTGCTGTAAATATCTATAAACGCCCGCTGCCAGGTTTCCCCGCCATCTTTTGTACGAAGCAACTGTCCATGCATTCCTGCAATAAAGCCGAGCGTTTCATTGTAAAAATAGATGTCATTGAATTCTTCTGTGGTACCGCTTTGCAACTCCTGCCAGGTTACGCCACCATCGGTGGTTTTCATGATAAAGCCGCTATCGCTGGTAACAAAACCGGTTTCGGTATTGGTAAACCAGACCATTTCAAGATTGCGAGTAGTTCCGGAAGGCATTAAATTCCAGTTTATCCCCCCATCGGTTGTTTTTAAAATTGTTCCCTGCTGACCGACAACATATCCGGTATTCAGTTCCGGGAAACTGACATCAGAAAGATGGTAACCGAAAGGAGTAGGGTTTGACCAGGTCCACTGTGAATAAGAGTAAAATACAAAAGCGGAAAACAAAAAAGTTACTATCAATTTTTTCATATTGGTTTGAATTAAATAATCAATAATCTAACTTATTTAAATATATAATCAATCAAAATTACAAAAATGTAGTGACAAAATCAAAGGATAAGAAGTAAACCTTCCGGTTAAATAACCCGGCTAAAATTTTCCTTTACTCTTTAGTTGTTATTTTATATCTCTGATTCATAGAAATTTATTTTTCTAGTACCTTCCACGAAACCGGTCAACCATTTTATTCCATGAAATGGCATAAAGTATTATCAGAATAAAGTCGGTGAGTTTAAGAAAGATTGAGCGTTTCCCTGAGTTCCATTCCAGGTTCCGGTTGAGGCCATCCGGACCATCGTTGATCATATTTTCCAGAACAACCCGGCCATAATTGTGATTTGCACCGTAAACCCAGTAGGCAGCTTTAAGATTACGGGTCTTCCATATTGTTCTGAACATCATTTTCCGGATATTATCCTTGTTATACATGCTCCACCACACTTCTTCCATTGTTTCCTGAAGCTCATCACGCGTCATTTTAGATGTACCTGTAGTGGCATGCATAAAATGATAGTATTTCCAGTCATCCGGAAAAT
Organism: Bacteroidales bacterium; assembly: GCA_016705005.1. GTDB lineage: Bacteria > Bacteroidota > Bacteroidia > Bacteroidales > Lentimicrobiaceae > Lentimicrobium. The sequence continues at coordinate 464,494 of JADIZB010000001.1, forward strand.
GATTGAGCACAATTCTGTTCTCGTTTTTCATACGGTTGAACAGACCTGTTCCGGGCAAAGGAGTTAAAATGCTGGCCTGAATGGCGTCAATGCCACTTTTGATTATAAAATCGCGCCGATCCATCAATTCCTTCCGGCCATCGCTCTCCATTCCGAAAATCATAGCCCCAAGGATGGCAATACCATGTTTGTGGATTCTTTTAAAGGCATTCTCATAGGAATCAACTCCCCGTTTCAGGTTTAAACGTTTTTTAACATCTGTCAGGGCCTCTGTGGTTTCTGCTTCAACCCCCAAAAGAATGAGAGTGCATCCGCTCCGGGCTGCCCAGTAAAGCACTTCCTCATCGTCGGCAAAGTTCATCGAAGCCTGTCCAAGCCAGAGTTTTTTTATGCCACGATCTACCATTCCTTTAAAAAGCCTGATCGCCCTTTCTCTTCCCTGTTTGTTGTTATTTACCAGGTGATCATCAACAATAAAAAGCAGAGGACGGGTAGTCTGCTCCATTTCATCCAGCACATCCTCAATATTCCGTTCACGGTATTGTTTGCCGCACAGTTGGGTCACCGAACAAAAGTCGCATCCCATCGGGCATCCACGCGAGGTTTGAACAAGATCATTTACATAGGGATATTTAAAAATATCCCGCCTTACCTGAGGAATCAATTCAACTGGAGTAGCACTGCCCTGATAAAATTGTCCGGGATTTCCTGCTTCAAAATCGCAGAGGAATACCGGCCAGATCAATTCAGCTTCACCGGCAATCACCGTATCAACATAGCCTTTTGCTTCCTCAGGCAGCATACTGGCATGAACACCTCCCATGACAGTGTATATGCCATTTTCGCGGCAGATAGATGCAATTTCATAAGCCCGCGGAGCATTTGATGTAAAGGAGGTTAACCCTACGAGATCAACCCTTGATACTGAAAACTGCTCAAAACTTTCATCTATAAATTCTATATCCCAGTGATCGGGTGTTAAGGTTGCAATAATTCCAAGGCCTAAGGGCATAAAACTGGTACTTGGATCATTCACCAACCCCGCAGATTCCCTGTTTACGGGATTGACCAGCAACAACTTCTTTCTCTTCTCACTCATGGATGAGCCGGGCTTTTTGGGTTAAATCAACAGCAATATTAACTATATCCTTTTATCTTAAGTTCAATAAAATCAAAATGATTGAATTTTACGCCTGTGACCGGAAACTTTATAACTTTGTTCACCAAACTGAATGATATGAAAATTGAAGATTTTATCACCCACATCGAAGAGGAATTTGACGATATAGAGCCCGGTACTTTGAAACCCGAAAGCATTTTCAGGGAAGTATTTGAATGGAATTCAATCAATGCTCTGATTTTGATAGCCATGGTTAAAACAGAATACGATGTTGCGATCAATGCTGAAGATATTGCAAAATCCAAAACCGTTCAGGACATTTATAACATTGTTGAAACACGGGTAGCTTGATTTGCAGATAGTACCGGAGTGATGGGGCTGAGATTGAAAACTTATCCCAACCGGAAAAGCAGAGGAATTCCGGATGCAAACGTTTGATCTCCATGATTTAATCTTCATTTCAGATATTGATACAAACCCCGGAATTCATTTTCGTTAAATGACAATACTCTGGAGTGTAGAATATCACTTTTGCATAAAATCCCCTTCCTGAATTAAAATTAAATTATTTTTGTGTAAAACCCCGGCGACTTCAGATGTGAAGCATTTGCTTCATAGACCTGACCCACAGGGGACCAGAAATATCCGCGGGTATCTTCATTCCCTCCCGGGCATTTCATCATATTAAGAACACTATGGCCATCTTCGAAATACCTGACATTCGTATAGCCGGTCTCTCAGCCTGCGTCCCTGAAAAAATCCTGTCGAACCACGATTATAGTTGGATCAAACAAAAAGAACGCGACCAGGTTATCAAAACAATCGGAGTCGAGACCCGGCATGTTGCGGAGCCCGGGCAAACTACTTCCGACCTTTGTTTTCAGGCTGCTGAACAGCTTTTGGCAGAACTCAGGTGGGAGCGGAATGAAATCAACCTGCTCATCTTTGTTTCCCAGAGCCGCGATTACATCATCCCTTCTACTTCAACCATTCTGCAGGACCGGCTTAAACTTCCCCACAGCTGTATGGCCATTGATATCAACCTGGGGTGTTCAGGCTATATTTACGGGCTTTCGGTCATCAGCAGTATGATGAAATCAACCGGCATTCAGAAAGGCCTTCTGCTGGTAGGTGACCTGTCGAATGTTACTTCAGCCTACCGTGATAAAAGTACTTATCCCCTCTTTGGCGACGCAGGAACAGCTACGGCACTTGAACTGAAACCGGGCCATTCCCCAATGCAGTTTAACCTTCAGACCGATGGTAGCGGCTATGAAGCAATTATCATCTATGATGGAGGGGTTAGAAATCTGGCAAGCAGGAAATCATTTGTTACGAAAAAACACGGGGAAGGCATCTACCGCAACCGGTTGCAGATTGCCCTGAATGGCATCGAAGTTTTCAATTTCTCCCTTCGTGAAGTAGTTCCCAATATAAAAACAACCCTGAAACATTTCAACAGGGAACTGGCTGAATTCGACTTTCTGCTGTTTCATCAGGCCAACCGGCTGATCAATGAAACCATCCGGAAAATGCTGAAGGCCGATCCTGCAAAGGTACCCTATTCACTGCGCGAATTCGGCAATACCAGCTGCGCATCGATCCCGCTGACAATGGTCAGTCAGATCAGTGAGCCGCTTAAGGAAAAACCACACAAATTGTTGCTTTCTGCTTTTGGCATTGGCCTTTCGTGGGGAACAGTCCTGATCGAAACCGATGGAATTGTGGTACCGGCTTTGACGGAATTAAAGTCGGCAGAGGCAGGTATAGACCCACTCTAAATCTCCTCAAGAGGGGGAGACTCTATATACTGAAAAACCGGGACATCCTTATTTCAACACTTTTGTCCCATTAGATTTTTTTGCTTTGAGCCCGCCTCCACTGCGTTATGTCGGGTAAACTTTTTACTTTTAACTTTGAGCTTTAATTGATGAACGCATTTGACCTGACCGGAAAAACAATACTGGTTACCGGAGCCTCATCGGGCCTGGGCCGCCAAACTGCCATTACAGCCAGCGAATTTGGTGCAACAGTGGTAATTACCGGTCGCAACCCGGAACGACTGGGTGAAACTTTCCGTTTGCTGAAAGGGGAAGGCCACCTGCAACTCCTTGCTGATCTGACTATACAGACCGATATCGATCAACTGGTTGCATCATTGCCTGTTCTGAACGGCGTTGTCCACAGCACTGGAATTTCTGATTTGTCGCCGGCCCGGTTCATCACAACCGAAACCATTGCCAAAACATTCAGGATCAGCTTCGACGCTTCGGTGTTACTTACTGCCGGATTGCTGGGAAAGAAGAAACTGGCAAAAGGTCACAGTTCGATTGTATTTATCTCGTCCATTTCGACACGATACCCGTTTGTTGGCGGGGCCATGTACATCAGTGCCAAAGCAGCCCTGGAAGCTTATGCCCGGGTACTTGCACTTGAACTGGCACCCAAAGGTATCCGGGTAAATTGCGTGGCACCGGCTTTTGTAAGAACACCCATGCTGGATGAAACCGCCGCCAATTATTCGCAGGAAGCGGTGAATATGATTGAAGCCCGGCAGATTCTTGGCCTGGGCGATCCGGTAGATGTTGCCAACTCAATAGTGTATTACCTTTCTGATGCTTCAAAATGGGTAAGTGCGACGAGCCTGGTGCTGGGGGGGTGATCGTTGCAGTAGCTTTTTTAGTTTTATTGAGAAGAATAAGTTAATGTCAAATATCTAATGACTAATTTTAAAATATAAAATGTGTTGAGTCTGTTCCATACATTGGTTTTAGAAATTAGAAATTAGAAATTAGAAATTTCATCTATGCCCGATTACTCCATCATAGTACCGGTTTTCAACAGCAGCCAGTCGCTGGAGGAGCTGTTCAGCCGGATTGAAGGGACCATGAGTGGTATCCGGAAATCATACAGGGTGATTTTTGTGGATGATGCCAGCCAGGACAACAGCTGGGAAAAGCTTCAGGCCATTTACAGGGAGAATCCGGACAGGGTGTCGGTTATCCGGCTTTCACGCAATTTCGGACAGCACAATGCAACCCTTTGCGGAATTGCCCAGGCCGATGGCGAATATATTTTTACAATAGATGACGACCTCCAGCATCCACCTGAAGAGATGTTAAAACTGATGGAAACCATGAAAGAAACCGATGCCGACCTGGTTTATGGTATCTCGGGCGAAAAAAAGCATTCAACAGCCCGGAACATGGGAAGTAACGTTATTAAAAAGGGTTCAAAGCATATTTTCCGTACCAAAGGAAATGGTTCTTCATTTCGCCTGATGAAATCGGCCCTTGGTAAAAATCTGATGAACCATCAGGTCAACTTTATTTATCTTGATGAGATATTTAACTGGTATACCAGTCACATCAGTTTCGCTGAAGTTGAACATAAAAAACGTCCTTACCAGGAATCTACCTACACTCCCCGCACCTTGTTCTCTCTACTGACTAACCTGGTTATCTACTACACAGCGATCCCACTGAAACTGATGGTTTATGGCGGATTTATTTCTGCCCTGCTCAGCTTCACTACGGGCATGTTTTTCATTTACAGGAAGATCGTAATGGATGTGCCCCTGGGATTTACAGCCCTGATTGTCGCCATACTCTTCTCAACCAGTGTGATCCTGCTTTCGCTGGGTGTTATCGGCGAATACCTGAGCCGGATCTATATGGTTCAGAACCGGAAACCACCCTTCGCCATTAAGGAGATTTTAAAATAAGCAGTTGAAAAGAATCACGCAATGGCGCGGAGACGCAAAGAATGTTTAAATCTGATTTGAGCAGAAAGTGTGTTTAAATACCAAAAAATTTATACGATTATACTCGGGAATTAAAAATAGACCTTGCGTCACCGCGTCCTTGCGTGAGATATTATATTCACAATCCATGTCAGATGAAGCTTTTTAAGTACGGTATCATACTCGAACGCCTGAAGGAGGCAGACATTGAACTTGTCAGGCAGTGGCGGAATTCCGATCCGGTCAGGCTGAATATGGAGTACCGGGATATAATCAGTTATGAACAGCAGCTCCGGTGGTTCAGATCCATCGACAATCTGCAAAACAACTATCTGATGATTCATTACAAGGGTGAAAAAATCGGACTGCTGAACGATAAAAACATAGACTGGAACGCCCGGACATCAGAATCGGGCCTGTTTCTTGGTAAACCCGAATACTATGCCACCTTTATCCCTTACCTTGTATCTGTAGCCGGCATTGAAACTACATTTTACTACCTCGACTGGAACAGGCAGTTTGCCCATATCCTCAAGTCCAATCAGAACGCCATAAAGTACAATTTGCAGTTGGGTTACCATTTGAGCGATGGTCAGGATGCATTTGAAAATCAGCAATATGAAATGACACGTGGAAGTTTTGAGCGATCAGCCGGAAAAATCCGGAAAGCGGTCCGGTTATTGGCCGATCCGGATCTGAAAATGAAATTATTGCTGGAGCCCACAGATTACGAATCAGGGCTGGCGCAGAAGTTTGAAGGATTGTTCAACACTCATCTTGACAGATTGGAACACATTGCAACAAGTGAAGGATCCTGGTACAATGAACTATAGTTACGGAAAGGATATCCTTACTTAATTTCCTGGCACAGGGTCACGGTGCTGAAATAATCACTTTTTGAATAAAGACAGTATTGTCAGTCAGATCTTTCACTTTGAGGAGATAAATTCCGGGTTGAACACCGGTTACATCCATGGTTAGTGAGTCAGTCATGGTTCCGGTTTCCCTTCTGATAATTCGTCCGTCCATAGTCATCAATTCAAATGTATACCCTTCCAAAAATCCATTCCTGCCCGTGACTGTTACAGTTCCTTTACCGGGATTAGGAAAAATCCTTGTCAATGATGAAGAAACCATTTCGATTCCGGTAGGAAGAACATGAATAGCCTGGGTTTCAATGTCAGACATGTTGCAATGGCCGGCAACAAGCCTTACTTCATAATCACCGGAAGCATTGTAAATATGAACTGGGTTTGGCTGAGCAGATGTATTACCATCACCGAAATCCCATTCGTACTGATCAGCATATTGGGAGGAATTGGCAAAACTAACTTCAAATCCATTTACCTCAGCATTAAAACCTGCAGCAGGGTCGTACAACCCGATATTCCAGGATGTCAGGCTGTCATACACCACCAACCTCACCGCATTCCTGATATAACCGGCTGTTTCCTGATCAAGTGAAGCATTGTATGTAACCTGTATGGGATCCTGTCTGAATATTGCGGTATAGAATGACAATGCTGCGGCATAAGTACCAGCCACGGAAGGGTGACTGCCATCGGACGCGTATAATTCTATTCCGGGATAAAAAGTCCTGAGGTAGTGCCAGACCCTGCCCACCGGAGCGAGGATGGCCATATTGCTATCGGCCATCATCTTGTACCTGAGAGCCAGTAAACTGTCCATCCCTTCGTAGGTGCATACGGGTGGCCATTGCGGACAGTTTTCCGAATCGCCGTTTTTCCTTCCCCATGTCATGTAAAACAATGTTTCCACACAGGGATCTGAAATGTTGATCAGGCTATCAAGTTTCCTGGCAAAAGGAAAGACCATGTGTTCAACCTGTTCAATGGGAAGTGCGGGAAGCTGGCTTTGTTCCTGCAGCACTACAAAATCCCATCCCCCGGACTCAATAAAGGACAGCGTCTCCTGATTGGTTGAATGTGCCTGTAAAGTGTATCCACCCGGTGTATTGCTGTTGAAAACTACTGTATTTCCAGTCGATAAAGCAATATCCGAAAGCATCTGAGGAAGGTTATTTGCAGCAGTATAACTGTTGCCAAGAAACAGAACATATCTGAGCTGATTTCCTTGCGACTGGGCAGAAAGACCCGCAGAAATAATCATCAGCACAGAAATAATCATCTTCTTCATAAGCCGGGATACGGATAGAGAATGAATAAAAATAGAACTTAATATTCTTTCCTGACCAACCCGGGAGTATTTTTTCTTCTGATCGCAGAACGCTCAGGCGGTAAACACCGTCCGTGAATCAGTGATTTTTACCACCTGAATACCCAATGATTTGATTCATAACCAGGGTTAAGGGCCACAACCAAATACATCAGGGAGTTACCGTCTTTTTACATCAATCTCAAGACCGCCGTTTGATTTCGCGGCTTTATTAATCCTGTATTTAAATGCCAGCATTACATATCTGCCAATGATATCCGACCGGGTTTCGCGCAGGTAATTCATTTCACTGATTCGTTCAATACCGGTGTTCTTATCCAGCAGATCCGAAACTTCCAGGGTTAGCATACCCCTTTTGTTTGTCAGGAAATTAAAACTGACTTCAGCACCAATCAATGGAATACTGACTTTTTTGGCGAAGCTCTCTGAACTGTAATTCACCACATCGGCAGTCACCCCGAAATACCAGGAATTGTTTGGTGTAAATGCCAGGTCGGCAAAATAGCTGATGTTCAGGAAGCGGTTGTTAAGTTCTTCCCGGATTGAGTATTTCGCATTGGTTATGGTAACTTCACCACCAAACGAAAGTTCCCATTTTTCCCTCTTCCGGTTGTCAAAACTCAGCTCAACACTTCTTGACAGGTTGGTATTGATGTTCTCATGACCGTTAACGAAGGTTTGCCCTTTGTTCCACCGGCCATCAAGCGCAAGGTGAAGATCCAGTCCCATAAACCTGAGTGGTGTGCTGAATTCAACATTCCCATTCAAAAGATAATCATCCCTTGTATTCATCAACCGGATGGTTTGAACCAGGCTATCCGTCACTGTTATATTGTAACCAACCTTGTCGGTTGTATATGTTCCTCCTATCCGGGCAAAAACGGATGTTTGCGAAAACTGGTCAAACAACAGCCAGTTGGCGTACAATTCATGACCAGTTTCAGGCTTCAGTTTACGGTTGCCATAGAAAAGTGAGAGTGGGTTGGCGTTTTCAACCACCGGAACCATCAATGAAATCTGTGGTTCATTTACTGAGGCCATGTAATCGATACTAATCCTGTGTCCTGTTTTATAATCTGACTCCCAGCTGAATGAAGGCAACAACCTGGTATACCATTGTTTACAGGATGAACTGTCATTGAGAATATTCCGGTTTTCTGCGGTTACAGCAGAAATTCCCATCACAATCTTTGATTTTTTGAAGTTGCGTTTCAGATTCACTCCCGGGGTTAACCGGACTGATGTTCTGCTGAAATCAGGACTGAGACTGTCGATGATCGTCACCCCTTCACCCGGAACACCCTGTTTCCTGTTGAGATCATCTATGGTTACACCAACCCTGATTTCAGGCTCCAGATAAAGACCATTCCCCATCCTGATAAGCGAAGTACCCGATAGTCCATACTGTTGATTCCTGCTCCTTTTATCGCGAAATTGAAAATCATCGACAGGGTCATTCGTTCCAAGAAACCGGGAGATGTTCCGGCGGTCGCTACTGCTCATACCGGCTGTAAATCCGGCATTGGCCCCGGCAGAAAACAATCTGAAGGCACCGGAACCCCTCTTCATGAAAGAAAAAGAACCATTGCCCGAAAAGTTGTTACTTTTAAGGCCTGCCTGAGCCTCCAGGTTGTTGATCAGATTCCCGCCGGCATATACCCTGGCCAGCGAAACCGCATCCTCAGTAGCATCTGTCAACCCGACACTTCCATTAAATAAAAGTGTTTTAGTGCTATCCGATTTATCTTTCCAGCCCAGACTAATCCGGTGAGAGAAATTACGACTATCCTCGTTGTTTTCTTCCTCAGCATTGTATCCGTTTCCTGAGGTGAAATTCCGTGTAGAAACTGACTGCTTCAGGTTTCGTTTGCTTCCATTCCCTATATAACTGGCATAAAGACGGTTGTTCTTCTCCGGCTCAAAGGAGTAATTAAGGCCCCCGGCTCCTGATGTTACCAGTCCATTGATGGTCTGACCAAAATTAACTGGCATATCACTGTCACTGGTTATCGACAGCTTCATGGAACCGCTCCCCATCATGGCCGGGAATCCGCCGTTGAAGTCAATATAATCCCGAAAACTGAATCCGAACCGGTTGATGTTATTCAGCATTCCAAGCATGGCAAACTGGTTTTTTGCCGTAAAGCGATAAACCTTTGCTGAAGCAGTATAGTGTGAGTTGGTTCCTGCACCCGCCTGAACATCGCCCAGCCAGGCCTGTTTCCTGCCATCCTTAAGCAAAAAATTGATGGTTTTTTCCCTTGAATTGTCCTCAATTCCGGCGAGTTCAGAAGCTTCTGATTTCTTATCATACACCTGTACCTTATTGATGGCATCGGCCGGAAGATTTTTGGTGGCTACTTTCGGATCGGAACTGAAAAACTCCTTTCCATCCACCATGACGTTCTGCACATCCTCGCCCATGGCTTTGATGTTGCCCGCCCTGTCGACTTCTACTCCGGGAAGTTTCTTCAGAAGGTCTTCGGCTACGGCATCGGGCCGGGTTTTGAACGCACCGGCATTGTATTCTATGGTATCCTTTTTTACCACAATGGGTATGTGTTCTGCAACCACTTCTGCCGAAGACAGATTGAGCGGTTTGGTTCTCAAAGCTACAATGCCGAAATCACCGGCCTGATCAGGCATTTTCATTGACTGATAAAAGGTCTGGTAACCAATAAATGCCACCTGCATCAGATAGGTGCCACGGCTGACCTTTTTAATCTCAAAAGCCCCTTTATCGTTGGTAATTCCGAAAAAGACGAGGGATGAATCGGCTGGCTTCATAAGCGCAACCGTAGCATAGGGCAATGGTTTACCTGCTTCATCCATCACTATCCCGGTTAAGCTTGTCTGAGAAAAAAGGGCTACCGGTAATAACAATAACATCAATGAAAATACCTTTATCATGGCCTGTCTGTTTTATTGATCCCGGACCTTGCTTTCAGATTGAATTCCGGATATTCCTTACTCCCTACTCATTACTCATTACTCATTACTCATTACTCCTTACTCCCTACTCATTACTCATCACTCATCCTTACTCATTACTCATTACTCATCACTCATTACTCCTTACTCCTTACTCATTACTCATACTCATTACTCATTACTCATTACTCATCACTCCACTCACCACCTTCCCCAATCACTTACTGATCTTAATCATAATTGTGGCACCACCTTCCCCCTCCATTTCTCCGGTCTTTTCTTCCACAATTTTATTGAACTCCTCGCCGGAGACTTTCCTCCCCTTTTTGGGTCTGACAAGCAGCGCAGCCACATCTCCGTCGGTAACCGAGGCGGCAGAGATGATTCTTTTGCCATCATCTACATTTACTTCCAGGATAATTCCGGGCAATCCATGATATTTCCCCGGACCGGTTGAAACCGGGATTGCCGGCGTAAACCAGGCAACTGTCCGGACAGTATCCTTCTGATAAGTGGCCTCGATGCAAGGATACCCCAGGACATCACGGCGGTTTCCGGTCAGTTTCCACGAAAGTGAATCAACTGCCGACTCAATCAGAAACAGCCTCGACATAAAGTCGCGTTGCTCAGTAATCTTCTGATTTTTAATATCATAATAGAGTTGTTCATCGGCTTCATCCATCCTGATGACCATCGTTCCACCTCCTGCCATTTCTTCGGCAACCTCCTGATCTTCGTTTTGCTTTCCATTTACATAAATCGATGCATCCGGCGTAAAATGCAGCATTTTTACAGATTTTCGCTCCTTTGGGAGCATTTCGGCCATACCGGCATCCATCCCGTCAATGTGGATTTCAAGTTTCATGGTTTCGTTGTATACAACGGTTCCCGACTGGGCTGAAGCGGCAAATGCCAATGCAAGAGCACCAGGAAAAATCAGAGTCTTTTTCATTTTTTAAAGATTTTATGAGGCAAAAATAGGGCGGTCAGCTTACAGGACAGGTTAATCCAGGGCCAATAAAGGTTAATTAAGGTTAATGCTGAACCGGTTCGCCTGAGAATCAGCTATTTTTGTGTCAGGAAAAGTCTTGTGATTTATTATGTAACCCTGAACAAGCACGCCGATTTGAAAAATCTTTCAAACATAGCCCGGATACGGATCATGATGATTGCAGCACAGTTGCTTCTCACCGGATTTGCTCTTCACTGGCTGAATATGCAATATAAGGAACGGCAGCAATTGCTGGCCAATGAGATCAACGAAGCCTGGACCGATTCACAAAAACAGATGATTGATTCTATGCTGATGCATCAATACATTGCACCGGCACTCGATACCTCATCCAGAATTGACTTCCGGTTTGAGTTCAACACCGATTCCATCAAAACCGTTACCGGAAGCGGTCATACCCCGACTTCTGCAGTTTGTATGCCTGCGCTTGCCATGCCTGCCGCAGGAAGCCGGATAATCGTTAATATTTCGGATTCATCCGGTACCCGAACCATCAACGGGAAAGGCGATCAGACCATTATGACCAGAGATCTGGTATTGCAGGGCGTGAAACTTTTCGTCAATACACACTCGGATTCTTCAGGAAATAAGCCCGACCTGTCATCAACCTGGATGATGAACCCGGATACTTCGTTGATGAAAACCGTATTTTTCGACCGCATCAGGTCCATTGATCCCGGGATCCGGATCCGCTGGAGCGCTGACAGCATTATTGACAGCACCGGAAGGAACCGGACTTTTGTCTATCAGATGGTTACTGGTGATAAGAACCTGGAAGCCGGAATTGACGGTTACCGCCTGATCGTCATCCGGGAAATCTGGCCACAGATTACCTTCGCCCTGTTGCTGATTTTCCTCACTGCTGCGGCATTTTATGCCAGTTTAAAAAGCCTGAAAGCACAGATCATCCTGAACAATCAACGTAATGATTTCATCCGGAACATGTCGCATGAGTTGAAAACACCCGTGGCAACAGTAAAAGTTGCACTTGAGGCCCTGAAAAACTTTAACCGCCGCAATGATCCGGTAGTCATGGACGAATATCTTGATATGGCCACGGCTGAAACCAACCGGCTCGAAATGCTGATCAGTCGTGTTATGAATGTTTCGGCAGGCAATGGCGGGGCGATTGATCCCAACCTGGAACAAGTGAACCTCAATGAACTGATAAATGATGTTTTACAGGCTTTCAGGCCCAGGATCGAAACTGAAAAAGCAATCATTACACTCAACCTGCCGGAGCAGGACATTTCAGCAAACCTGGACCGGCTGCATATGCAGGGAGCCCTTCTTAACCTGATCGATAACAGTCTGAAATACAGCACGCCACCGGCTGAAGTTGAAATCACCCTGTCTTCAGATAAGAATGAGATCAGCATTTCTGTTGCCGACCGGGGTATTGGAATTCCTGTGGAATACCGTACCCGGATATTTGAAAAATTCTTCAGGGTTCCTACCGGTGATCTGCACAATGTGAAAGGCTACGGACTCGGCCTTAGTTATGCTGAAATGGTGATGAAGCAACATGGGGGAAGCATCGGATATTTTGAACGTCCGGGAGGTGGAAGCATCTTCAGACTAACGCTACCCATCACTACCTCATGAAGACAAAGGTACTCTACATCGAAGATGAGCCATTCCTTGGAAGGATCGTAAGCGAAACCTTACAACAACAGGGGTTTGATCTACGCCTGGTGGCCGATGGTGCTATGGTGATGAAAACTTTGCGATCGTTTCATCCTGACATCTGTGTGCTCGACATCATGCTTCCCAATGTAGATGGATACACCCTTTGCCGGGAGATCAGGGCACAGAATCCGGGACTCCCGGTGATTTTCCTCACAGCCCGCAGCGAAACTTCCGATCTTGTCAAAGGATTTGAAGCCGGAGGTACCGATTATATTAAAAAACCCTTCAGCATGGAGGAGCTCATTGTACGCATCAACAACCAGTTGCTGCTTTTGTCATCGTTAAAAAAGCCCTTACCGGATAAAGACCAGCAGCTTGGCAGATACCGGCTTTCGGTTAGCCGATACGAACTGATCTCTCCAACCACCACCCACAAGCTTTCGGCCAGGGAGATGGAGATTCTTCTGTTACTTACTTCCGGCAACAACCGCGTGATTGAACGCCGCGATCTCCTGTTGCAGGTTTGGGGGGATGACTCTTTCTTTAACTCCCGCACCCTTGATGTCTATGTGAGGAAACTGAGGTCACTTTTCGCGGAAGATCCTGATATTGAACTGGTTACCCTTAAAGGAAAAGGGTATTTATTTCTGGTGAAATCCACATGAAACAAATAGACAAACCAGACTGTATGTTTTCACAGCCCTGCTTCCTGCTCCAAAATAAAATTTAACGAAAGTAATTCCCCTGATCACCTTTTCCTGAAGATGATTCCGGTGAGCCGTTCCCTGACCCGGGCGAGAAATCCCCAATCATCACGACTGAAATTCAGTATTTCAATCACCTTCATTCCGGTTATCCGGGAATAGGCAAACAGGTATATCACTGAACCCAGTGTGTAGCTGATATTGGTTGCCATTACCGCTCCATTGGCACCATAGGCAGGGATCCACAGATAATTTAATATCACATTCAGCACCAGCGCAGGAAGAAAAGCTTTCAATGCTGCATCGGGCCTGCCCATGCCCGACAACTGTCCACTGAGGATCCTGAAAAAGATCACCATCAGGATACCGGGGAGGATGGTTTGCATTATCAGGATACTGTCACGGAATTTTTCACCAAAAACCAGGGGAACCACCCAGGGCACCAGCAATACAATAAATGCTGAGATGGCGATTCCGAAAACCAGGGACACCCTTAACAATCTTGCCGTACTCTGGTTCATGGATGTCTGGTCTGCAGCATTGGCTGATCGGCTCATAATCACAATACTGATGGCCAGCGGAACCTGCCAGAGCAATTCAGCTACTGAGACCCCCAATGAGTAAATACCTACCTCAACGGGGGTTGACAAAGCTTTGAGGAGTAAGACATCCAGTCTGTAATTCAGCTGTATGACAAGAAATGATAAGGCATAAACAACACCGGTCTGAAGTAGCTTCCCGATAAGGGGATTTGAAAAGGAAATCCTGATCTTAAACCTGGCGATCAGCTTGGCCAATGCCACCATGGCAACTACCCCGTTTGAAAGAACCATCGATAGCATCGCTCCGTTGAGGCCCCACCGGAGTATCAGAACAAACAACAGGGCAAAAAGCAGCATCAGCGCTCCTGCAAGCCAGTTCATCAGGTTGGCCGACGGGATTTCTTCCTTTCCCAGAAAAACACCACCGGTATATACCGCTGTAAGCCGCAACGGGATTATTGCCAGTGCCATACCCATCAACAGCATCGAATACCCGGATGTATTGACAAAAAAGTAGGCAATTCCACTGAAAAAAATGCCGGCTACTGAAGTCATCATCAGGATGGTCAGAACAGCTGAGACGATCTCATTGTCGCTGTGTTTCCCCGATCCGATCACATGGACGGTGGTGGCGCGGATCCCCATCTGGAAAAAGCTGACCACCAGCATAGGAACAACAAGAACAGAAGTGTAAAGACCATAATTGGCCGGACCCAGCACCCTCACCAGCAATATGACCAGCAGCAGGTTCGAAACCAGTGTAAAAACATTGGTGCCGAATACGCTGGCAATATCCTGTAAGTAGCTTCTTTTGGTCAATTTTTACTTTTTAAATTTGATGTCAGAGGTCGGATGCAATTTCCTTTTGCTGAGTCACCTGAGTCGCATTCTTTCGCTTAGTCGCCTGTTTCGCTTAAATCGCTCAATCGCTCCATCGCCTTTGAACAGCCGAAGGCTATTGAACAGCGCAGCGATTGAACTATTTTTCGCTTAAGTCGCTCCCTCACTCCCTCGCCTTTTTTCGCTCCCTCACCCTTGAACCGCCAAAGTCATACTAAACCACCTCGTTCATCTTTGCAAATGCCCTCTCACAAAGCTCCTTAACGGAGATTTTATCGAAGAAAATGTAAGGTGGAATATTAACCCCGAATTTATTCAGTACATCCTGTTGCAGCTGAACGGCCTTCATAGAGTTGAGCCCATAAACAGAAATCGCCTTTGCCTGATCAATCCGGTCAATGGGAATTTTGAGATGAATGTGGATCCAGGCAATCAGCCAGACCTGCAGAGATGTTAAATCTGCCACTGGACTCCCGGTCGGTGATTCTTTCGATGCCCTGACAGATTCGCCCACCACTTCGAGTGATTTCTGAAGGAAGCCCTCCCTGCATGCCTTCCTTTGAATTTTACCGCTTGAAGTCTTCAGAATACTGGCAGTTCTCAGCAATTGAATGGCATAAACATCCTGTTCGAATTCTTCTGCAACCTGCTGCCGTATGGCATCACAGACAACCTCCACATCCAGGTTTCTGATGGCAGAACGCTCCACTTCAGCAACGATTACCAGTTTTTCATCGTCATCAATATCTATAGAAAAAGCAGCACTGGCATTCTGGCGCAGGGCCGGATGGCTGGCTTCGGCAACAAATTCAATGTCGTGTGGATAGTAATTGCGGCCCTGAAGGATAATCATATCCTTCAGCCGTCCGGTTATATACAATTCCCCCTGATCGAAGAATCCAAGATCGCCGGTACGAAGGTATTTCACGGATAAATCCCCCCCGATTGTGGCTGCAAATGATTCCTTTGTTTCAGTTACCTTATTCCAGTATCCTGCAGTAACAATGGAACCCGAAACCCAAATCTCCCCGACTTCATCATCATTGCACAGGATGAGTGTTTCCGGATTCACGATTTTTACTTCTGTGTCAAGCCAGGGATATCCGACACCAACCAGGTATCTTGCATCCTGATCATTTTCCGAAGCTTTCTGAACTTTGTTCTGTTCAAGTGCATTCGCTGAAATGCACAGGTAAACAGGACCACGGCCGGCAGAAGGCCCGGAGATGATCAGCGTTGTTTCAGCCATGCCATAACAGGGATAAAGCATGGAAGTTTTAAACCCATGAGCTTTATATGTTTCAATAAACCTGGTGAAGGTTGATTCGCGGATGGGTTCAGCACCACAATAAAGGGTGCTGAGTGATGAGAGATCCAGACCTTCCCTTTCCTCTATAGGAATGCCTTCTACACAATGGTCAAAGGCAAAATTCGGGGCACCACCATGGGTCCCTTTGTATTTCGAAATGGCTTTCAGCCATCGCATTGGCTTCTGAATAAATGCTACCGGAGGAATTACAATGCCCGGGCAACCATTAAAGACCGGTTCGATGATGCCATCTATGAGTCCCATATCATGAAAACTGGGCAGCCAGGTTACTGAGACACTTTTACGTGACAGGCTGAAACTTTTCCGGATAAACATGGCATTCCGCAAGATGTTCCTGTGTGTTACCATTACGCCCTTCGGTTTACCCGTGGAGCCTGAGGTGTATTGCAACAGGGCAACATCAGAGGGCTGAGGGGCTTCCTGATTCAACCAGAGGTTATTTTCATCCGGTAAACAATCTTCAACTGTCAACCATTTTAATCCGTTTAATTCTTCAAGATCAGAAAAAGAGCGCTCAAAAGACTGAAAAATATCAGAAGTGCATAGAACAACCGTTGACCCTGAATCAACAACCAATGTCTTTATTCTCTCAAGCGAACGGTTCTTTCGCGGAGCATAGGCAGGTACAGCAATGATACCCGCAAAGAAACATCCGTAAAGCGCCTTTACAAACTCAAGTCCGGGAGGGAACAACATCAGGGCCCTTTCCCCTTTCGCACTGATTCCGGCCAGTTTACCCGCGATACCGGTAGCTGCCCTGAACAGTTCACCATAACTGATCTTTTCCTCATCATCCTCCCCGTCGCGCAGGAAGATATAGGCTGTTTCATCCGGGGTATGAATTGCCCTGGTCTGAATAATTTCCGAAAGGGTAAAATGGAAAGTATCCTGTTCAGTAATTGTATCGTAAATGAAGTTATCCAGTGCCATAGAAAACGAGGAAGGTTTGTGCCGTGCAAAAATAGAAAACTCCCGTTGGAATCAATTAACAATTAACAGTTAACAGTTAACAACTGACAATTAACAATTATGAAGTCAGAGGTCAGAGGTTGGAAGCCGGAGGCCAGAGGTCGGTAGGTTTTCAGCAATAGGAAAATCCTGCAAATCCTGTCTGAAAATTCGCAATCTCATAGTCGTTGGCTGGCCAATCCGACATCTGCATTCCGAAATCTGTAATGATTCTTGTCTCCATTTCCCCAAGTCCCTCTTTTCTCTTTCTTCAAATCCGAAATTCGAAAGTTACCAATTGGTGGTCGAGCAGCTTGCCCCGCAGAAACGAAGTGGAGGCGGGGAAGTCGAGACCAATCAATGGGACGAAATCCGCATTCCGAAACCCGAAGTCAGATCAGAAGTCGGAAGTAAGAAGTAAGTAGTAGGAAGTAGGAAATCAGCAATCCGAAATCCGCATTCCGCAATTTCACTTCAGAGGTTTCACTTTCCTTTTATTGAGACTCCAGTAAACTTTCAGGAAAATACCCAGAAAGCGGCCCAGCGAATTGCGCAGCCGATGGGGCAAATGGTCGCCAAGGAGAAGCATCTGATACATCAGGTAGCCATAAGCCTGCATGGGCAGTGACTGAAGCCAGAGCCAGGGGTTAAAGCCGGGGTATTCGCGTTCGTAACCCGCAATTTCACCGGTTTTTCCGGCAACTATTTCAGCGATGTGAATCTGTTTCGGGGTCATCTGTGTTTTCCACAGGTTCATCCGTGAAGTTGAGATCGGATTTAAAAGGCTTTTGTGAATAACATTAATGTCGTTTGAACCTGCATAGGCCTTTTCAACCTCGGGTTTCTTTTCGTAAAATTTCATCACCGATGGGTCAAACTCAATGCCCAGGAAATTACAGAGTTTACCAAACTCAGTTTCGGGATTGACCGCCAGATCTTCGTACCTGAGTGAGTACACCAATCCGGAGTGCTGCTTCTTCAGTTTACCGGCCAGGCGCCAGGCAAACTTCCAGCGGTACACCACCAGTGGCACGATTGGCACTTCAAAATTGACATTGATCAGTGAAAGATAGTTATCGCGGTAGTCGCGGGTAAGATGGATGATTTTTGCCTCCGGAAACAGTTTGTGTATACGCCGGATATAAAGCGAATAATACGGATTTTTATCACCGATCAGCTGAATCTGCTGTTTGTCGTACACCGATTGATAAGCCAGGCAGACCTGCTTTACCATGGTTTGAAATGTACATTCCCCCCTGACTTTCAACAGGTGAGCCAAAAGCTCCTCTTTTGAAACCAGCCATTTGTCGAAATAACGCTGTTTCATCAGATCATCGGTAAACGACTGAATTACAGCATCATCCCAGACTCTAACTTTCCCGTATTTCTTGTAAAGGCTGATAATAAAGGGACTTTCAGGAGGTATGATTACATGCGGGTGGGCTTCAAACAGCATCCTCAGCATGGTGGTACCTGAGCGTGGACGGCCGATGATAAAGAACATCGGAACATCGGACAATGGCTGGCCTGAAGCGGGATTATTCATTGAACATCAAAAGAAATGTGAAGTCGGCAAATTTAGGGAATATCTGTCAGGGAAATGCCCCTGAGGGTTTATCTCACCGAAATTGCTTTATTTTGCACCTTTGATTCCCGTTTGCCCATGCTCTTCAATTCCTTTGAATACCTTATTTTCCTTCCGTCGGTTGTTGTCCTCTATTTTACCATTCCGGTAAAATGGAGATGGTTGCTGCTCCTTTTTGCCAGCTACTTTTTCTATATGTGCTGGAAGGCAGAATATGCCATCCTGATCCTTTTCACCACCCTGGTCGATTACTTTGTGGCATTGAAAATGGGGAGCGAACCTTCCCGGAAAAAGAAGAGGCGTTGGCTGGTGATGAGCATTCTGGTCAACCTCGGCATGCTGGCCGGATTCAAATACCTGAATTTCTTTTCAGAAAGTGTAAATTCTTTTCTACATCTAACCAACAGCGGTTTCTCATTCCCACTCTATCATATCCTGCTGCCGGTCGGCATTTCGTTCTATATTTTCCAGTCGCTCAGCTACACCATCGATGTTTACCGGGGCATTCAGCCACCTGAAAAACATTTCGGGAAATTCGCCCTGTATGTTTCATTTTTCCCTCAGCTCGTGGCCGGGCCCATCGAGCGGTCGACCAGTCTGCTGCCGCAGATCAATGCGCCGCGCCCTTTCGATCAGCAAAACCTGATCAGCGGATTGAAGCTGATTTTGTGGGGATTCTTCAAAAAGCTGGTGATTGCCGACCGTCTGGGCATGTTTGTCGGCCTGGTGTATGAAAACCCGGGGGAGTTTAACGGCCTGCCGGTCATCCTTGCCACCATGCTGTTTGCGTTCCAGCTTTACTGCGATTTCTCGGGATACACCGATATTGCCCGGGGCTCAGCCCGGATCATGGGTTATGAACTCATGATCAACTTCAACCGGCCACTGATTGCCACTTCACTCCGCGATTTCTGGAACCGCTGGCACATCTCGCTCACCACCTGGTTCCGCGACTACCTGCTTTATTCGCTTCCTTATATCCGCGACAAAAAGATCGTTCAGACAAAAATCTACCGCAACCTAGTCATTACTTTTCTTTTAATGGGACTGTGGCATGGTGCTGCCTGGACTTTTATCATCTTTGGCCTTTTTCACGGATTGATGCTGGTGGTGGAAAGCCTGGCCGAGAAGCCGGTTGGCCGGTTTCATGAATTAACCGGGATCAATCATCATCCGGGTATTTTAAAGGCGCTTGGCATTGCCTACATGTTTATCATGGTGGTATTCTCCCTGTTTTTTTTCAGGGCAAACAGCCTGGAAAACAGCCTGATTTTGTTAAAAGATGCCTTCGATTTCAGCAACACGGCTGAATCTTTGAAAGCCATGCTCAGGAACCTCGAGTTTGTTTTCGGCTTCCTGATGGTGATTCTGCTGCTTGTAGCGGAGCATTTCCATGCAAAATACAACCTGGTTAAAGTCATTGCAGCCAGGCCGGTTTTTGTCAGGTGGCCTGCATATATCGGCTTTATCTTTTTTGTGTTGCTGTTCGGTGTGCTGCATCAGCAGAAATTTATCTATTTTCAGTTCTGATTTAGTTCAATAGACCGTTAATTCTTAAACTCACGCAAAGACGCAATGACGCAATAAATTGATTTTTAATGGTTTAAATTTCAAAGTTCATTTTCCCGGTGTTCTGAGACAAAACGATTAAAAATTATTGACGGAGTATTGTCAGACAGATCCAGTTCTTAATTTTGACAGATTATTTTGCAATTTATGGCATTGGCCTAAGTTTCTAGTTTTTAACACTAAAGCACAAACCTGCCAGCTGGCAGGAAGCTCAAACTTATTTTTCTGATTTCTAACATTTTTGGTGGCTTAGTGACTTAATGTCAATATTAATTTGATTTTTTACCGGACAACAATAGTATTAAATAGAAAAAAAACGTTGCGTCCTGGCGTCCTCGCGTGAGACCATGAACCAATGACTTAAACAGAATATGAAGGGCAAATCAGCCAGACGTTTCCTCCTGTTCGCCGCACTAATCATGCTGGTCAACATTGCTATCGACCAGTCATTCAAGGCTTTTTCGGTGCACAACATCCTGAACCGCAGGATGGATGAACAGTTTGCGGCATACAACGACACCTTGAAATACCTTGCCCTCGGCAATTCGCACAATTGTATCAACACCTATATTCTGAAGAACAGCTTCAATTATGGTTCGCCCAGCGAGAATTACATACAGTCTTATTACAAGCTGAAACACATCCTGGAAAAGACAGGGAAGAAACCGGAATACGTGATTCTCCAGGCCGATATCTCAACCTACGGTCCTAAAATCGCCGATCGGTATGAGTACAATTCCTACTGGATTGACTACATTGATTACCCTGAACTGGCCCGGATCAAGGGCGACAGAACCATCCTCACCAAATGGCTCGAAGGGAGATTCTTCTCCTATGCCGGCAACTACAAGGATGTTCAGCTTTCCATCCTTTACAGGATGAAAATCAAAACACTGGAGATGCACAACGGATACCGCCCTCACAGGGACTATAAGAACTTTGCCGATGAGCCTGACAAGCGTAAGCTGGCCTGGGACAAAGCAAATCTTTTCCTGACAAAGGGGGTTTATCTGGACAACTCCATTAAGGTCTACTTTGAAAAAATCCTGCAGCTCTGCCAGGCAAACAAGGTCAGGGTGATCCTTGTCCGTTACCCTATGACGAAGGAATTCAACGATGAAGAAATGAAGATCGTTCCTGCTGACAAACTGTTTTCAGAAATAGAAACCATTGCTTCCCGATATCCGGTTTACAGAGGTCTGTTCGACTACCACAATATCTTTTTCAGTCATCCCGAATACTTCTTCGATCCTGATCACCTGAACATCAAAGGGTCGGATCTTTTTACCAGGCAGTTTGCCCGGGATATGGAGAATCTTGAATCAGGACTTTCTACGGAATAATCCTGAAAACAGCCTTGCCAGCAGCAGAGGTCCCTTGCTCAGTATTTTCTCCCTGAGGCGGTAGGGAAACCGGTCGAAGAGGCTGGTCATCAGATAAATAATCTTTGCATAAAACACTCCCGGCAGGGCGAGTATGGCTATCCAAAGGCTGAACCCCTGATATTTCCTTTCGTACCCGGCCATTTCAGCATATCTGCCGGCCACCTGATCGGCTATCCGGACCTGGGTTTCGCTCATCGACTTTTTCCACAGACCCAGCCGGCTGGTATTGATGGGATTAAAAAGGCTTTTATGATGTTTTTCAAGTACTTCCGCAGGATAGGTTTCCTCTGCCCTGCTTTTCACTTTATAGAAGTTGAACACTTCAGGCAGATAGGGAATATCAAGAAAATCAGCAATCTTACGGAAGTATTTTTCGGGCTCCGACACAAGATCTTCATATCGGAGGAAGTAAAAGGAGTCAGGGTGCTTTTTAGCCGCTGTAAGAGCCTTCTGATAAAAATACTTCCATTTATAAACCACCAGCGATACCACCGGAACCTCAAAATCGACCCTGTTAACGGAGTGGAAATTATCACGATAATCGCGCAGAATATAGATGAATTTCGCTTCAGGATACATCCTCAGCAGCCTTTCGGTGTAAATCGTATAGCCATGATTCTTATCGCCGATGATGCTGATGCGCTCTTTCGGAAACAGGGAAATATAGTTGAGGTAAACCACCTGGCAGATATCCCTGTATGAATGTGATCCCTGACAATTCATAAGGTCTGCTTTCAGCCGGACTTGATTGATATTCCAGGAACTGAACTGCCACTGTTTCAGCAGATCTGAATAAAACAGGTCAAGATCCTTTTCGGTCCATTGTGTGATTTTCCCATAAGCCGGAAACAAATTCAGGACGAACTGGCACTCCCATGGAATCATGATGTTCGGATGGGCATCGAACAACGATTGCAGCAGGGTAGTACCGGTGCGCGGCCTGCCGATGATAAAGAATAACGGGATCTGCTGAGGTTGCTCCATCTGAACCACTAATGAACGGCAAATATAAAACTTTGACAATGATTCATTCACTCAAAATTACAAGTACAGAGAACGAAAAAAGGCCACAAGCGATCTGCCAATGGCCTTTCAATCCGAACATCCCGGAATTATAGTATCATTTTGAGGGAACCCCTGTAGTCCTTGTCCAGGTCAGTGTTTTGCTCATCAGCGACAATCCGGCCATGGCAGTTACTTCTATGGCATCGTTGTTCTTAATCAGCTTTGCTTTACAGTCGAAGGTTTTTCCGGTCTGGGGAAGGTAGGCCCTTCCACCGGTATAGGTCTTGGTTTTTGTATTGTACTTCAGATTGGTAACCATGATTGTACCAACAACCGGATTCTTTCTTTTTGATTTGTCAGGGTTGTTGATATCGGTCAGTGGTTTGCCGCTCTTGTCCTTGTTGTTTCTTACCCACACAATTTTCCCCTGATAAGTATCGCCAACCTTATAAAACTGGATGATATTGGATTTATTGGCTGTCAGCCAGTAACCGGTTATATCCTTAACCGAAGTGGTTGGGGTGTTTTTGGGTGGTACAACCGGAGGTTTCACCGGATTAACAGGGTTAACCGGCTTTTTCTGGTTTGAAGGTGCCACCTGTTTGTTGGGTGCCTTATCGGCCGACGCCGGTGGTGCAACTTTTTTAACAACCACAGCGGATTTTGCAGGCGCCTGATCCTGAGTAGACTGCTTGCTTACCTGTGCAAAAGTGAGTGAAAAAGAAAAAAGAAATGTCACAAAGAAAACACTGTATTTCATACTGATAATGGCTTTTAAAATGAATGGATAAGTCCGGGATGCCGGATTTTGAATCGATCATGCAAATATAACGCCATAATTCTTATTGAAAAGAAAAAACCCCCTGAATCAGGATAAGTTAAATTTGTCATCAGGACCGGTGAATCCCTGTTTCAGAAATTTGTTCGTGTATCTATGGTTGGATTCCTAATCGGAAAATTCATGAATACATCAATAAATCCATAATTGCAGGAAATGGTTATTTTAGCAAACTGAAAGCATCCGGCATGAAAATTCCCTTTAATAAGCCATATTTTACCGGGCGTGAAGCCTTTCACCTTTCACAGGCGGCCATCACCGGAAAACTATCCGGCAACGGCAATTACACCCGCGATTGTCAGCTGTTTTTTGAGAAAAAGTATGGCTTTAAGAAAACCCTGCTCACTACCAGTTGCTCCGATGCCCTGGAAATGGCAGCACTGTTGCTGGAAATCAAGCCCGGAGATGAGGTAATTATTCCATCATACACCTTTGTATCCACGGCCAATGCCTTTGCCCTGAGAGGAGCAACCATTGTTTTTGCAGATTCCGGCACCCTGAATCCAAACATGGATGCTTCGCTGATTGAAGCACTGATTACCCCGAAAACCCGGGCAATCGTTGTTGTCCATTATGGCGGCATAGCCTGCGATATGGACAAAATAACTGAGATTGCCGGCCGGTACAACATTGCCATCGTTGAGGACGCCGCTCAGGGAGTTGACGCTTATTACCGCGACCAACCGCTGGGCAGTATCGGGAAACTGGGTACTTTTTCATTCCACGAAACAAAAAACATTACCTCAGGTGAAGGAGGTATGCTCATCGTGAACGATCATGCATTGATTGGTAAGGCTGAGATAATCTGGGAAAAAGGGACCAACCGTGCAGCCTTTGCACGGGGGGAGGTTGAAAAATATGAATGGGTCGGGCTGGGTAGTTCGTTCCTGCCCAATGAACTGACTGCCGCCTTTTTGTACAGTCAGCTTGAGCACCTTGATGTCATCCAGCAGAAGAGATTACAGATATGGCAGGAATACCATAGCCGCCTGTCGGATCTGGCAGAAGAGGGTCTTCTTTTCACTACCCCATGTCCCTGAATATGCCCGGCACAATGGTCACCTGTTTTATATCACGACCCGGAATTCCGGTGAACGTGACCGGTTGCTGGCATATCTTCTCAATAACGGAATTCATGCAGTTTTTCATTATCTTACATTGCACAATTCACCATACTACAAAAATCTGCACGATGGCCGGCATTTATCTGAAGCAGACAGATTCGCCTCAACCCTGCTGAGACTGCCTTTTTATTACAGTCTGGATACGATTGAAATTGAGTATATTTACGATACCATCCGCAGGTTCTATAAACAATAATCCCATGGAAGTATCTCTCGTTTTCCGCTCCAAAAGGTCAGCATGGTTCAGCATTGCTGTGCTTCTCCCCTCACTATTCATGATTGTCATAGCTTTTCAGGATCCCTGGTATATGTCTCTCGTTATGCTGCCTGTGGTTATTCTGATCGTTCCTGTTTATTTCAGAACATTTTACAAAATTCACGACATCAACCAGCTCAGTGTCGTATGCGGTCTCTTCTACAAAAAGACTTTCCCTGTGAACGAAATCATCAGTTTACGCCCAACCAATAATGTGATGTCTTCACCGGCTTTATCGCTCGACAGGCTGGAACTCAGGTTCAGGGACAGAAAAACCCTGCTGATTTCTCCCGTAAATCAGGGTCAGTTCACCGAAGCACTGCTGGCGATCAATCCGGCAATCGATGTGAAGAAAAAATAGGGAAATATTTACAGAACATGCCGGCTATGGTGACACCGGAAGTCATATCACTCACGAATATCCGGGGAATCAATCCCTGAAACTACAGGAAACCAAGGTCCAGCATCGCCTCTTCCGACATCATATCCTTGCTCCAGGGCGGATCAAAGGTTAATTCAACCACACAGTCGCTGATGCCCTGAATCTCTTTTACCGAATCCTTTACTTCAACCGGCAGCGACTCAGCTACCGGACAATTGGGGGCTGTCAGGGTCATGGTGATGTGGGCAACAGAACCGGCATCTATGCTGATGTTGTATATCAGTCCCAGGTCATAGATATTCACTGGAATCTCAGGGTCAAAAACCCTTTTAAGCCGTTCTATGATCTGGTCTCCCATGCGGAGGGTTTTTTCGTGATCCATCATCCTTAGGCAAGTAAAAAGTTTAAAGTAAAAAGTTCAAAGTTTATCTTGCTTAACCAGGTGAAAGTGGACCCAAAGTCACAAATTTAACTGTTGGGAAAAAGTTAACGCTGACTAAATTTCGGAAACCTGCACAGAATGCATTTGAATGCATGCCCATTAATTTACGGCCGGATTCTGACTGGTCCCAATCCCCTGAACACTGAAGCAGCAGATGTCACAGATGTTATAATTCTCATGTTTTCCCGAGCCCGGATCAGGATGTCGAAAACACATTAACGTCATTACCATTTTCCGGATCAGCTTTAGCTCATCCCCTGCTTTGTTTTGAATGCCAGGGCATACATTTTCACCTGTTTTATCATTGAAAGCAAACCATTGGAACGTGTAGGTGACAAATGCTGGGTAAGTCCTATTTCATTCAGAAATTCAGTAGATGAATCGAGGATTTCCTGCGGGGTGTGTCCCGAATAAGCCCTGATCAATAGGTTGGCGATTCCTTTGGTAATAACAGCATCACTGTCGGCAGTGAAATGTATGTTGGTTCCGTCAAATTCTGCATGTAACCATACTCTTGACTGACATCCTTCAATCAGGTTATTTTCGGTTTTATACTTATCATCAATCAGCGGCAGTGATTTACCCAATTCAATGAGGTAATTGTATTTATCCATCCAGTCATCGAAAACATCGAATTCACTCACAATGGCGCTGGTGCTCTCTTCAATCTTTATCATCATCTCAGGTTTTCTGTCACGAATTTAAAGAAAAAGTTCTTCCACTTTACCAATTGCCTCCATTAAGCGGTCAATTTCTTCCCTGGTATTGTAAAATGCAAACGAAGCCCTGATGGTACCCTGTATTCCGAGGCTGTCCATCAATGGCTGGGTACAATGGGTCCCTGTCCTCACAGCAATGCCAAACTGATCGATGATGGTTCCGGCGTCATAGGGATGAATTTTATCGATCACAAAGGAGATCAGGCTTGCTTTATCGGGAGCATCACCAATAATGCGTATCAGGGGATCACTTTTAAACCTTTCCGTAGCATAGGTGAGCAACTCATGTTCTCTGGCAGCAATCTGCTCAATGCCGATGTTGCTGACATAGTCGAGTGCTACCCCAAATCCGATGGCATCGCCCACGTTGGGGGTCCCGGCTTCAAATTTGAATGGCAGTTCATTGTATATGGTTTTTTCAAAAGTTACGCTTTTGATCATCTCTCCTCCACCCTGATATGGAGGCATAGCATTCAGTACATCTTCCCTGCCGTAAAGTCCGCCAATGCCCATCGGGGCATAAACCTTGTGACCTGAAAATGTATAAAAGTCGCACCCGATGTCCTGAACATCCACCTTCATGTGCGAAAGGGCCTGGGCACCATCAACCAGCACCATGATTCCCTTTTCGTGTGCCATCCTGGTTATTTCCTTAACGGGATTAATGGAACCCATCGTATTGGAAATGTGGGTAATGGCGATAAGCCTGACGCGGTTAGTCAGTAACTCTGCCAGGGCTTCCATATTCAGTGAACCATCTTCATGAATTGGACATACCTTCAGTTTTGCCCCTTTTTCTTCACAAAGCATCTGCCAGGGTACAATGTTGGAGTGATGTTCCAGGGCTGATATGACAATTTCATCACCTTCCCGGATATTAGCTCTGCCCCAGCTTCCTGCAACCAGGTTGATAGATTCTGTGCATCCCCGGGTAAAGATAATCTCGTGGCTGTATCTGGCATGAATAAAATCCCTGATTTTTACCCTCGCCTCCTCAAAAGCCATGGTTGCCTGCTGGCTCAGGTAATGCACGCCCCTGTGTACATTTGAATTCAGATTGGTATAATAATCAACCAGTGCATCAATCACTACCTGCGGTTTTTGTGTGGTAGCGGCATTGTCAAAGTAGACCAGTGGTTTGTTGTGAACCGACCGGCTCAGAATAGGAAAATCGGCCCTGATTTCTTCTATGTTCATATCTACTGAATCAATTCCTGCTTTTTGTTCTACTTAAAAGGGGTGAGGGGTGTTCTAAAGGGACGAAAAAGAATAAAGAGAAAATGAATCTGATATCCTGTTCCGAGTCTGAAATCCGGAATTAAATCCTGCTCAAATCAATCTCAAAAGCAACTTTCTGCTCTCTGGCATTGCAATGCAACACGCACTGGTCGCAAATGGAAAGTTCACCCCGGAGGCGTTTTTTCACCAGATCGTCAATCCTGATGCGAAGCTGCGGAATGGATATCCGGTTAACTATTTCAGCGGCAAAGGCATACATCAGCAACATCCGCGCATTCTCCATACCAATACCACGTGACCGGAGGTAGAACAATGCTTCGGTGTCGAGTTGCCCCACAGTAGCGCCATGGCTGCATTTAACATCGTCGGCATAAATTTCGAGAAAAGGCTTGGTGTCAATCACTGCCTTGTCGGAAATAAGTATGTTCTTGTTGTTCTGGTAGGCATTGGTACGCTGCGCATCGCGCCTGACGAGGATATGGCCATTGAAAACACCACTGGCATGATCATCGAGTATCCCTTTGAACATTTCATTACTGGTGCAGTCGGGCTGAGCATGGTCAACAAATACCTGGTTGTCGATGTGCTGATTGCGGTCCATCAGGTAAACCCCCAGGATATCGGCATGGGCACCCCTTCCGTTCAGCTTTACATTGGCTTCATTCCTTATCAGGCCGCCATTCAGGCTGATGGCATTGGTCGACAGGACAGCACTGGCTTCAAGGTGAAAGTAGATGTTATTGATCAGTGCCGACCGGTCATTTTTGTTCTGAAGTTTATAATGATCGAGTGATGAATTTTCACCGATGACTGCCTCTGTTACCGAGTTGATAAAACCAATCTGATCGTCGACCGAATCGTCGCATTGCACCAGACGAAGGCTGCTGTTCCTGCCCAAAATCACAAGGTTACGTGTCTGGAGAAACACAGGGTCACCTGAATGGATCAGGTTTACCATTTGTACCGTTTCGGTTACACTGATGTTATCAGGAACGTAAATAAATACACCATCACGTGCAAACGCTGTATTCAAAGCTGTCAGGCTGTTTTCTGCTACGGGGGCATACTTTCCGAAATGCTTTTCAATCAGTTCAGGGTATTTATTGAAGGCTTCCGCCAGACTGCAGACAACAACGCCCTGGCCGGCCTGTGATATGATCTTACCCCGGTCGATGAATTTTCCGTTGAGCTGCGCGACCATGAAAGTATCAAAACCGGGCACATCGCATTTAAAAACCTCTTCAAAATCGACCTCACCGGTTTCGGCTTCCAGCGGGAAAGAATAGCTGTGGTTCAATACCTTGCTCAGGTCTGTATTACGCCATTTCTCCAGCTTTGTATGAGGAAACCCCTTCTGAGAAAACAGGCCGATACCCTCTTTCCTCAGGGCTGCAATCCGGGTACTGTCATGCTTTCCGATGCTTCCACCCTTCTCTTCATAGAGCTTCAGCAAAGCATCCCTGGTATTATAAGTCGTTATGATTGTTCCGTCCATATTCTTCTGTTCATTTGGCCTGCTTATGCCAACGATGCCTTAATCCATTCATAACCTTTTTCTTCCAGCTCAAAGGCTAGTTCCTTACCCCCTGATCGCACAATCCGTCCATCGAAAAGCACATGGACGATGTCAGGAACGATATAATCGAGCAGGCGCTGATAGTGGGTTATCACTACGAATGCATTATCAGGTCTGCGGAGTTTATTCACTCCATTGGCTACAATCTTCAGGGCATCAATGTCAAGTCCTGAATCTGTTTCATCCAGAATTGCCAGACTGGGCTCCAGCATGGCCATCTGGAAAATTTCATTTTTCTTCTTTTCACCTCCCGAAAACCCTTCGTTTACTGATCGGTTGGCAAGTTTCGCCGTGATTTCGAGCATCTGTTTCTTCTCCTCCATTTTTGCGAGGAATTCATTGGCCGGAATCGGGTCGAGGCCATGGTACTTGCGTTGTTCATTGACTGCAGTACGCATGAAATTGGTAATGCTGACCCCGGGAATTTCAACAGGATATTGAAATCCGAGAAAGATTCCTTCACTTGCGCGGTCTTCGATGGGCATCTCAAGAAGGTTTTTCCTTTGAACAGGATTTCCCCTTCATCGATGGTATAAATGTCACGGCCGGCTATTACCGATGCAAGGGTGCTTTTACCGGTGCCGTTGGGCCCCATAATTGCATGGACTTCTCCGGGTTTTACTTCCAGGTTGATCCCCCTGAGAATTTCCTTGCCATTGATAGAAACATGTAAATTTTTAATGCTGAGCATAATATTGTCTGGTTAATTTTAGCTGTTTGAGAAGCCTTTGGTGAAATGAGAAATGTCTAATTTCTAATTTCTAATGCTTTTTCCGTTCTGATTTTAGACTTTAGACTTTAAACTTTTTACTTGGAATTTTTACCCTACACTTCCCTCAAGACTGATCGAAAGCAGTTTTTGTGCTTCAACAGCAAACTCCATGGGCAGCTGTTTCAGCACTTCGCGGGCATACCCGTTTACAATCAGGCCGATCGCACTTTCGGTGCTGATGCCGCGCTGATTGCAGTAGAAAAGCTGATCGTCGGAAATCTTCGAAGTAGTAGCTTCATGCTCTACAATCGAGGTCTTATTTTCGGTTTTGATGTAAGGAAATGTGTGTGCTCCGCATTTGTCACCCAACAACAGGGAATCGCACTGTGAAAAGTTGCGTGAATTTTCGGCACGCTTGGTCATTTTAACCAATCCCCGGTAACTGTTGTTACTGAAACCGGCCGAAATGCCTTTGGATATGATGGTGCTTTTGGTATTTTTCCCAAGATGAATCATCTTGCTGCCGGTATCAGCCTGCTGGTAATTGTTGGTCACAGCCACCGAATAGAATTCACCAACCGAATGGTCACCCATCAGCACCACACTCGGATATTTCCAGGTAATGGCCGATCCGGTTTCAACCTGGGTCCAGGATATTTTTGAGTTATTCCCTTTACAGATCCCCCGTTTGGTTACAAAATTGTAAATACCTCCTTCGCCCTTCTTATTACCGGGATACCAGTTTTGAACGGTAGAGTACTTGACTTCGGCTTCTTTAAGCGCTATAATTTCAACTATGGCTGCATGCAGCTGGTTTTCATCCCGCATAGGAGCTGTACAGCCTTCCATGTAACTCACATAGCTGTTTTCGTCACCTATAATCAGGGTACGTTCAAACTGCCCGGTATTGGCAGCGTTGATGCGGAAGTAAGTAGAAAGCTCAATCGGGCAACGAACCCCTTTGGGTATGTAGCAGAAGGAACCATCGCTGAAAACTGCGGAATTCAGGGCAGCAAAGTAATTATCGTCCGACGGTACAACTGTTCCAAGGTATTGTTTCACAAGATCAGGCACTTTCTGCACCGCTTCACTGAAAGAGCAGAAAATAATTCCCTGCTTTTCAAGCGTTTCAGAAAATGTGGTTTTCACCGAAACCGAGTCGATAACCGCATCCACAGCCACCCCGCTGAGCTTCTTCTGCTCTTCGAGCGAAATCCCAAGCTTGTTGAATGTCGCGATGAGTTCAGGATCCACTTCATCAAGACTTGAAAGTTCTTTCTTCTTTTTCGGTGCGGCGTAATAGATAATATCCTGGTAGCTGATGGGCGGATGGTGCAAATGTGCCCAGGTGGGCTCGGTCATTCCAAGCCATTTATGGTAGGCATCCAGCCTGTATTGCAGCAGCCAGTCAGGTTCATTCTTTTTGGCTGAAATAAACCTGACTGTATCTTCAGTCAGCCCGACAGGGGCTGTATCCATTTCAATATCAGTATAAAAACCGTATTTATAGTCGCCCTGCGTTACCTCTTCGAGTATGTTGTTAGGGTCTTTTTCCATTTCCCTTAGGGTTATTTGAGTACTTAATTAGATTAAATTAAGACAGCCGGCAAATATACGAATTTTTGCTCTCGGGAATGTTCCTGTCTGCCTGCAAAATTGCCCGTTCACCGGCTTTATGTGAACAGCCCGGTACACCTCATAATTTACTGAAATATAACAAATGGGCGGGGGATATGTTGCATCAGCCCCGGATGATTGAGCGTGTTCGTTGCTCAGGCAAGGTGTAAATCTTATTATCGCTACTTTTGCATTCTGAAAATCAAACCATGAAACCATGACAGACAACACAAACCCGCAACGCACCGAACTGTCGGCCCTCGGCGAATTCGGCCTGATCAGCCACCTTACCACCGGCCTGAAGACTTTCCATAAGAGCACCCTGAAAGGTGTCGGTGATGATGCAGCGGTGATTGACAATGGTGATGAGGTAACCCTGGTTTCAAAAGATCTGCTTGTGGAAGGTGTCCATTTCGATCTCACCTACACTCCACTCCGGCACCTGGGTTACAAAGCAGCTGTCGTAAATATTTCAGATATTGTTGCCATGAACGGCACACCCACACAGATGCTGGTGGGAATTTCCGTATCAAACCGCTTTTCTGTGGAAGCCCTGGATGAATTGTATGCCGGTATCCGGCTGGCCTGTGAGCGGTATAAAGTTGACCTTGTAGGGGGTGATACCACTTCCTCGGTTTCAGGATTGTTTCTTTCGATAACTGTTATCGGCCGGGCAAAAAGGAGGAAGTCATCTACCGCAACACTGCCCGTGAGCACGACCTGATCTGCGTAAGCGGAGATCTTGGCGGAGCCTATATCGGCCTGCTGCTGCTCGAGAGGGAAAAGCAGGTTTACAAAGCCAACCCTCAGATGCAACCCGAACTGGAAGGAAACGACTACGTGCTTGAACGCCAGCTGAAACCGGAAGCCAGGGTGGATGTGCTGGAAAAGCTCCGCATGGCCGGTGTTAAGCCAACCGCTATGATTGATATTTCGGACGGCCTGGCCAGCGAAGTGCTCCACATTGCTAAAGATTCGGGTCTGGGCTGCCGCATTTATGAAAACAAAATTCCGATCGATGTCGTTACTGCCGATATAGCCGCCGAATTCAAACTCGACCCAACCACCGCAGCAATGAACGGAGGAGAGGATTATGAGCTGCTTTTCACGGTTGATGTGAACGATTTCGAAAAAGTAAAGGATCTGAAGGGCATTCACATCATCGGTCATATGCTGGAGAAGGCGGAAGGGGAATACCTTATCAGTAATGGCGGAAGTTTATATCCTATTGAGGCGCAAGGGTTTGATCATATGAGGAATGAGTAAGTGTTAAGTAAAAAGTCTAAAGTAAAAAGTAAAAAGTTTAAATTTGTTGTACATCTGGGAATCCCTCTTAATAAAATAAAATTAAATACCTTTCTGAAAGAGAATTATGAAGAATGATCTCACTGACAGACTCATGAATTTCGCTGTTGCCATCATTAAAATGAGTAGAAAGCTGGATAATTCCATTGAGAATAGAATCATTAAAAATCAATTAATTAAGGCTGCGACTTCTGCAGGTGCAAATTATGAAGAAAGTCAGGGAGCCAGTTCAACGCCTGATTTCATTAATAAAGTAAAAATCTCCCTAAAAGAAATGCGGGAAAGTAATTATTGGCTGAACATTCTTGGGCAAACAGTAAATCCTTCTGATAGACCCTCTGATCTGGATGATTTGATTGGCGAATCAGAACAGTTAAAAAAAATACTCGGAGCAATTTGCAGAAAAAAAACAGGTAAAATCAATAACAACACACTCTGAAGACCTCTACTTTTTACTTTAGACTTTTTACTTTTTACTTTTAATTCAGCTATGTCTTCAACTAATATCGTCTCGATCCTGAAAACCCTCCCGAACGACCCCGGGGTGTATCAGTATTACGATAAGGATGGAACCATCATTTATGTGGGGAAGGCAAAAAATCTGAAGAAGAGGGTTATGTCCTACTTCAACAAGGACAGTTCACTTCCCGGTAAAGTGAGGGTGCTGGTGGCCCGGATTGCCGATATCCGCTGGATTGCCGTGGAAAGTGAATCGGATGCGTTACTGCTTGAAAACAACATGATCAAAGAGTACCAGCCCAGGTATAACATCATGCTGAAAGACGACAAGACCTACCCCTGGATCTGCATTAAGAGTGAACCCTTTCCGCGCGTTTTTCCCACAAGAAACCTGATCAGAGACGGTAGTGAATATTTCGGGCCTTATGCTTCCGTAAAAATGATGAATACTTTGCTGGATCTGATCAGGCAGCTTTACCCGTTGCGCAATTGCAGTCTGAGTCTCACCAGGCAGAACATCGCTTCAGGAAAATTCAAAGTCTGCCTTGAGTACCACATCGGTAACTGTCTCGGCCCCTGTGAGGGCCTGCAGAATGAGGAAGACTATCTTGAAACCATCAGGGGTATCCGAGGGATCATCAAAGGCAACATCAGTATGGTTAAGAACCAGCTTGCCGGTCTGATGAAACAGTATGCCGAAACCTTTGCCTATGAAAAGGCCCAGGTGGTAAAAGAGAAGATAGAACTGCTTGACCGATACCAGAGCAAGTCGCTGGTGGTCAACCCCTCCATCAACAATGTGGATGTGTTTTCCATCATTGAAGATGAACACTCTGCCTATGTTAATTTCGTAAAGGTAGCCTCGGGTGCAATTATACAGTCTCATACCGTTGAGCTGAAGAAGAAGCTTGATGAAACCACCGAGGAACTGCTTTCGATGGCCATTGCCGATCTGCATCCCCGTTTCAGCAGCGGAGCAGCTGAGATCATTGTTCCGATGATGCCGGAATTCAGGTTGCCCGATCTCACTTATACCGTCCCGCAAAGGGGCGACAAAAAGCAACTGCTTGAATTGTCGGAACGCAATGCAAAATATTACCAGCTTGACAAGCAACGTCAGAAAGAACTGGTAGATCCTGAACGGCGGACCAAACGTATCCTTGACACCATCAGAAAGGACCTTGGCCTGAAAGAACTGCCGGTCCATATGGAGTGTTTTGATAATTCAAATATTCAGGGCACCTATCCGGTAGCAGCCATGGTGGTATTCAGGAATGCAAGGCCGGAGAAGAAGGATTACCGGCACTTTAATATTAAGACCGTGGAAGGACCTGATGATTTTGCCTCCATGGAAGAAGTTGTGTACCGCCGTTACAGCCGGCTTCTGGAGGAAGGACAGGAACTTCCCCAGTTGGTGATTATTGACGGCGGTAAAGGTCAGCTGAGTTCTGCAATGAACAGCATCGATAAGTTAGGTCTTCGGGAAAGAATCCAACTGGTCGGGATTGCCAAACGGCTCGAAGAGCTGTATTTCCCCGGCGACCCGCTGCCATTGCATCTTGATAAAAAGTCAGAGACCCTGAAGGTTATCCAGCAGATGCGCGATGAAGCCCACCGTTTTGGGATAACCCACCACCGTAAACGCCGCGAAAAAGGAACAATCAAAACCAGTCTTTCCGACATTGAAGGCATCGG
This sequence comes from Bacteroidales bacterium, assembly GCA_016705005.1. GTDB lineage: Bacteria > Bacteroidota > Bacteroidia > Bacteroidales > Lentimicrobiaceae > Lentimicrobium. Next base: position 499,396 of record JADIZB010000001.1, read on the forward strand.
ACCGGCCAATTCACAGGCTCTGCTGAGGAAATTCAAATCTGTGAAAAACATCAGGCAGGCGTCCTTTGAGGAACTGGAATCGGCGATAGGGAAATCGAAAGCTGCTTTAGTATTCGGGCATTTCCATCCTGAACTATAAATAACCATCGGTGCTTCTGTTGATTCGTAAGCAGTTTCCATTGATAACTGCCTGATACCCGAATTTTTAACAACGAATCAGGAATACATATATTTCTGATTATCAATATAATTGATGTTAATTGCGTGTTGATAAAAATTTTTACACGTATACCCTGCCGCCCTGAAAATGAGTTACATTCGCAATAATTGAGAAAACAGAATTCACCCGGATGGCAGGCTTCTGCCGGGAATCAACGGTTTATGGTTAATAAATAATATGCTATATGAAAAAGTATATATGGTTATCGTTATGTATGATACTGGTTTCAGGAGCTTATTCTGTTTCAGGGCAGGTTTACAACAAGGGCCTCGACAATCTTTCAACTGAAGTCAGAACAGCGTTTTCAAAAAAATATGCTGTATCCAGTGAAGAAAACTGGGCCAGGGTTGATCATTCCATCCTGATTTCATTCAGATCAGGCAATGAATACTATGATGCTTTCTTTGATGAAAAAGGCAAATGGCTGAGAACAGAAACAGCCATCAGGTTTGAACAACTCCCAAAAATTGTCCAGGACAGTCTGAAAACAGGCGAGTTCAGCACCTGGCAGAAAGGAAGCGTTCTTAAGGTTGAATTACCCGGCGCTGCGGAGAATTACCGGATTTACGTGTACAGCAAGGACTGGAATGAGATGGAGGTGAATTTCGACAAGTCAGGGAAGCGGATCATATAACAAAGTCCCTGATTACACGTTTTTGCGGTATACATTATCAACCCTTATCAGGATGAAGAACCTCAGCAGGCACGAAGACCGTTACAAGGCAGAGATGAGGGATCTGCAGATAGAGCTGATCAAGTTGCAGAAATGGATCCAGGATCAGCAACTCCGGCTTGCCATCATCTTTGAGGGGCGCGATACCGCAGGTAAAGGGGGAGCGATCTACCGGTTTACCCGATACCTGAATCCCAGGGCCATGCGGGTAGTGGCACTACCGAAACCCAATGAGGTAGAAAAGGGACAGTGGTACTTTCAGCGGTACATCAAAGAACTCCCCAATCCCGGAGAGATTGTATTTTTCGACCGCAGCTGGTATAACCGGGCGGTGGTTGAACCGGTGATGGGTTTCTGTACCAGGGAGCAATATGAGCTTTTTCTGAAACAGGCCCCGGCTTTCGAACAGATGCTTCTCGACGATGGCATCATGCTGATCAAATTCTGGTTTTCTATCGACATTAAGGAACAAAAAGTCCGGATTGAGGACCGTATTCAGAATCCGCTGAAAATGTGGAAACTCAGCACAGTGGATCTGAAAGCCCAGCAGATGTGGGATGAGTTCACCAACTTTAAGAATGAAATGTTCCTGCACACACACAGTGCCGAAAACCCATGGGTAATTGTAAAAGGGAATCACAAACCTACCGCCCGCATCGAAGCCATGCGGTATCTGCTCGCAAGGCTCGACTATCCGGAAAAGTCGCAGGCGAAGGTTTCATTCGAACCAAACCCGGAGATCATAAATGTTTTCGATCCCTCTACGGTCTGACAAAAACCAGTATTACCCGTTGTTTTTAGAGCATCACAATGCCTTCAACGGAAAATGAACACCCGTGGCATCTCTCCTTTTTTCACATATCCCCTGAACATTCCGGAAGTATTGAAGGGCATAGCAATATTTCCTCTGAAATCAACGGCTATCAACCCTCCGTTTGCTCCCTGAATTTTCAGTTTATCATTGATGATAATACCGGAAGCCTGTTCTACTGTTTCACCAAGATACAACATCCGCGCAGAAAGATCATAGGCTACGGAATTGCGGATAAAAAATTCTCCATGGCCGGTGCAGGATACGGCACAGCTTTCATTGTTAGCATAGGTACCTGCCCCGATGATGGGGGAGTCGCCAATGCGCCCGAATTTCTTATATACCATACCTCCGGTTGAAGTGGCTGCAGCCAGATTTCCGCTCATGTCGAGCGCGACGGCACCAACGGTACCTTTCCGGCCTTCCGTTTCCATTCTTGCCTTAACCCTCTGATATTCCTGCCAGCTCTCTTCGGTATAAAAATAAGACGGATCAACCATTTCGAGTCCCTGAATGCGGGCGAACTCCTCCGCTCCGCGTCCGGCCATCATCACGTGGGCGGAAGAATCCATCACCCTCCGGGCGGCTTCAACCGGACTTTTAATGGTCATCACCCCGGCCACGGCACCGGCTTTCAGGGTTTTCCCATCCATGATGGATGCATCCAGTTCATTTTTACCTTCTGCATTGAAAACAGCGCCCTTACCTGCATTGAAGAGGGGGCATTCTTCCATCAGCTGAACGGCAGCAACCACAGCATCCAGGGCACTGCCACCTGATGCCAGGACTTTTTCACCAGCCGCCAAAGCTTCTGTAAGCTTTTGCTCATAAAGACCCTGCTTTTCAGGGGTAATTCTTTCGGGTGTAATGTTTCCTGCACCGCCATGAATCACCAGTACATATCCGGGCCGCTGGGCATGGGCGGTGTTCGCCAGGAGTGTGATTGCTATTGCAAAAAAGTAAAAAAGCTGCTTCATAATGAAGGGAATTAGAATGAATATGCAAGAATTATATTTAATCTGTTGTGCGGTCGGGTTTCTATGCTACTGACTATGAGATATATTGAGCAATTCCGATAGCTGTCGGATCCACTCAGGATGACTGTCAGTCTGAGCAAAGTCGAAGACAGACACCCTTAACAAAATGACTATAATCGTAAACCATGACTGCCGTTTTACCCGCCAAAGGAGGGCAGGCAAACTGTAAATTCGTCATTCGTCATTCGTAATTCGTCATTCGTAATTCGTCATTCCTAATTTGTCATTCAAACATCCCCCGGATGTCGATAATCCCGAACAAATCGGCCGAAGTAACCAGGATGATCACGATGATAAACCAGCGGATAAAATTGGCTCCCCAGGTGACGGCATAGCGCGAAGCCACAAATGCACCAATGATATTTCCGATGGAATGAATAAGCCCGAACTGCCAGTTGACTTTGTCGTTGAGAATGAATACCAGCAAGGCAAAAATGGTGTACATAAGCACAATAAAAACCTTGATGGCATTGGCCCTTACCAGGTCGTATCCGGCACCCAGCACAATACCGGCAAGCAGAAAATAGCCCACCCCCACCTGTACAAAGCCTCCATAAATGCCTATGACAAAGAAGATCAGCATCTGCAGCGGACTGACTTTTTTCAGTTGCAGAGCCTTCTGGCCCTTCAACCATTTATCAGGATCGGTGATGATAAAAACAATCATCATCAGCATCACCACTGCAATGGCCTTGCGGAAAGTGGCTTCATCAATCTGTACCGATAACCGGGCACCGATGATGGAACCAATCACGGTGGGAATGGAAAGCCACAATGCTTTTCTTGTATCGAGTAATTTCTTCTGCCTGAAAGGTAGTGACAGAAGTCAGGTTCTGAAGAATCACCGCAATGCGGTTGGTGCCGTTGGCAATGTCGGCCGGCAGACCCATAAACATGAACAGCGAAAGTGAAATGATGGTACCACCACCCGCCAGGGTATTGATAAACCCGACAAAAACACCGGAAACGATCAGGGCAATGACTTCAAGACTCGACATGGCTGGGACTTGGAAGGGCAAAGGTATGGAAGCATGAAGTAAAAAGTAAAAAGTCTAAAGTAAAAAGTTTCAGGGTTACAGAGTTACAAGTTCTGAGATTCAGCTTTTTTATGTTTCAGATTCATCATGGTATTTTTACCTTTGGCTGCCAGTAAAGAAAATCATTTGAAGACAGAATCCTTCGCTCAGAGACTTAACCGCTGCATAAAAACGGCACTGCCCAAAGGCCTGAAAACAGCCTGGTGGCTGATAAAGATAACCGTTCCGGTTTCATTCGGGGTTATGCTGCTTGATTATTTCGGATTGTTAAACCTGATTGCCGGGTATACAAGTCCGGTTTTTAACCATCTCGGACTGCCGGGAGTATCGGCCGTAGTGTTTATCACCAGTATTTTTACCAATGTCTACTCAGTGGTGGCCATCCTGGCCATGCTCGACCTCCCTGTGCGCGAAGGAACCATACTGGCAGCCATGTGCCTGGTTTCGCATGGATTTCTCATCGAATCAGCGGTTATGAAAAGAACCGGGTCGTCGGTGGTAAGGATGGTGATCCTGCGGCTCAGCGGCAGTTTTATTGTTGCCTGGCTGCTGAACCTGATGATGCCCGGTAAAATGGCTGTCGAAACCATCACCATAGCGTCAGCGCAGGTTGATTTTCTAACCGCACTGCTTCACTGGTTTACTTCCATTACTTCTACTGTGATCAAAATCCTGATCCTGGTAAATTTATTGCTGGTTTTTCAGCAGATCCTGGAGGAATTCGGTATGATCGGTGCCATCAACAAACCTTTATCGCCCCTGATGAAGGTGTTTGGGTTGCCCGGCAGTACCACGCTTTCATGGGTGGTTGCCAACCTGATCGGCCTGGCATATGGCTCGGCGATCATGATCGACCAGAGCGAAAAAGGCAGAATGAGCCGCGAAGATGCCGACCTGCTGAACCACCATGTGGCTGTTTCGCATTCACAACTGGAAGACCCGCTGTTGTTCGTTACCCTGGGTTATACCCTTCACTGGCTGATCTGGCCCAGAATTCTGGTGGGGATGCTGGCGGTGTGGTTGAGGAAGGGAGAGTTGAAAGTAAAAAATCTGAGGGAAAAAGTTTGAAGGCTTCTCCATACATGGGTTCAGACGATTCGCTGTTTATTAGTTCAAACGGGAAACCAGTCCTTGTCCAAAGTCTATCTTGCTTTTATTAACACCCACTCCCCACCCTCACTTTTTCTATAAATCTGAATTGTATCGGATCCTGATTTTTTTACTAATGAGTCGTTCGGGAAGGTATATGGTAATAACTTGTGACCTAGTAAATCAAAATTGTGCCAGGCTCCATTTATATAAAAGGATGGTGTTCCGTGATCACTTTTGAAAAAATTTATTTCAACAACAACTCCTTTTATTGCTAGTTCATGGAATTTTATTTCAGCTAGTTTGTCCTTTTTTTCTCCTATAGCAATAAAAATGACAAAACCCACTATCCCGATCAAAATAATGGCATATTTGATGTACAATATTTCTTTTATTCCTTTTTCGCTCATAAAAAAATTAATTAAGGCCATAATTGTCTGGTTTCGCCTGAACCATATGATATTCCATAAGTAATCCCAATACCAATACTAGCTCCTTCCCAAATTGCTTTTCCAGAAGAATTATATGCCCTATAAACCTCACCCCCAAAATCAAAACCTGCAGATATGGATTCTATTTTACCTTCTAGTGAAGCCTTATTTATGTCTCGGATTACCCGGTTCGCGCGCATCTTATCTTCTGATGCGCGCATAAGAGGAACAATCCCCCACACCAGCGGTAGCTTCGATACGATTTGCAGTCAGCTGTTTAAAACTCCCGAAAAAAAATAGCAAATCACGCATCCCCCTCAGCCTTCCTTTCTGGTTTATATACTTACCATACTTCTTACTCATAACTCATAACTCACTACTCATAACTCATAACTCACTACTCCTTACTCCCTACTCATCAACTCAGCAAGTCTCTCTTCAGGAACCAACAGCCTGATCCCTGAGCCGGCTGTGCTTAGCTCCGTAAACAAAGTACAACACCAGCCCGATCACCAGCCAGATCAGGAACCTGAGCCAGTTGGTGATGCCCAGCTGCGACATCAGGTAAAAGTTGGTAATCAGTCCAAGTGCCGGGATCAGTGACAATTGATTCTTAATGGCCAGAAAAGTGACAACTGCCGCCACAACCAGGAAAGAATAGTGAGGAATCTTATGTTGAAATACATCCCAGAAGGATTCACCGGGTAACCGGTTGAAGTCGGTCAACGAGCTGAGGTCTTCCGGATCAAGGTTTCGCAGCAGAATGAAAACCCCAAGCCAGATCAGCGGCAACCAGTAACGGCTGTTCACGTAAGGAACCCTGAATTTACCGCTGCCGCGCCTGCCCAGGTTACCTACAGGTGTTTTCTTTCCGTCAAGAATAAGAATCCCTCCTGAAACCAGGACAAAGGCAAACAGGGTTCCAATGCTGGTCAGGTCGGTGACTTCGGTGAGGTTCATAAACAGGGTTGGAACAGCCACCAGGATTCCGGTTACGATGGTGGCAAAACCAGGGGTATGATACCTGGGATGCAATTTTGAGAAGATCGGGGGCAACAGGCCGTCGCGACTCATACTCATCCAGATGCGGGGCTGTCCCATCTGAAAAACCAGCAGAACGCTGGCCATGGCGATGACGGCACTCAGGGCAATAATCCCGGAGAGTCTGGTCAAATGCAGTTTGTCGAATACAAAAGCCAGTGGATCGCTTACCCCGAGCAGGTGGTAGCTCACCATGCCCGTCAGCACCAGGCTGATGGCCACATACAATACTGTTGTGATAATGAGGGAATAAATCATTGACCTGGGCAGATCGCGCTGGGGATTCTTACACTCCTCGGCTGTGGTGGAAATGGCATCGAAGCCGATGTAGGCGAAGAAAACGCCCGACACCCCTTTCAGCACACCGCCAATGCCATTGGGTGCAAAGGGGCTCCAGTTGCCGGGATCAACATAAAATGCCCCGACTGCAATGACCATCAGTAAAATGGCCACTTTCAGCAGCACCATAATGTTACCCGCCTGCTTCGATTCTCTTATTCCCCGGTACACCAGCCAGGTGATAAGCCCCACAATGGTAAAAGCCGGCAGATCTACGATCAGACGCAAACCACCTAAAACAGGCGCCTGGGTCCATGCCCTGTAGGCCTCGCCCAGTTCACCGGGCAATTCACTCAAAGGAAGTCCGCCGGCCATGAGTTCAGTTGCCTCCCTGAAACCACGGGATGCGCTCAGGTAGTCAATGGCAAGAAAATCGGGAATATTTATACCAATACCTGAAAGCAAACCACAGAAGTATCCAGACCATGAAATGGCCACGGCCACATTGCCCACCGCATATTCCATAATCAGATCCCAGCCAATGATCCAGGCTACCAGTTCTCCAAAACTGGCATAGGCATAAGTGTAAGCACTTCCGCTCAGCGGGATGGAAGAGGCGAACTGCGCATAACATAGTGCTGAAAAGCCGCAGGCGATGGCTGAAAATACAAACAGCAACGATACTGCAGGGCCTCCGGCAGCTGCGGCATTGCCGATGGTACTGAAAATGCCTGCGCCGATGATGGCAGCGATGCCGAAAGAAGTCAGGTCGCGGACGCCAAGGTCCTTGCGCATGGAGTGACCGGCATCCAGCTCCCGCCGGGAATGCGCCAGAATCATCTCGACAGACTTACGGCGGAACAACTGTTTGAACTGCACTGGACCGGGGTTTGTTTACAAAACCAAATATAGAACTTTTCTCCGACAGCACTATTATTCAGGTTCATCCTACAGTCAGAGTGAAAAATTGATAATTTTACATGACAAAATCCGCTTGTCATGAAAAATCTTTCCCTGTTGTTCCTGTTGCTTGGATTGGGCTGGTCATCTGCCGCACAACAAAATGGTGGTATAAATTATGACCGTTACTTCACCGGTGAAACCATGCGTGTGGATTATTTTCATACCGGCACAGCCACCGAAGAACATTTTTCCATCGACAGGATCCTGAACGACGGATCATGGGCAGGAAGCAAAACAATGCTTAAGGATGAACTGAACCGGGGATTGTATTTTTTCAGCATCACGGATACCATAAGCGGTACATTGCTTTACAGCCGGGGCTTCGCGAGTGTATTCGGCGAATGGCAGACCATTCCTGAAGCGGCAGAAAACTGGGGCACCTTCCACGAATCCATCCGCTTTCCATGGCCAAAACTTCCCGTTAAACTCGTTATTGAAAAAAGGGATGCAAAAAATAATTTTGTTGCGATCTGGTCTACAGTGATTGATCCGGAATCAAGAATTGTGAACCCTTCACTGCTGAAGAGTCCTTTCAAATCATTTACCTGTTTTGAGAACGGGATACCCACCGACCACGTTGACATTGTAATACTTGGGGATGGCTACACGGAAGCAGAAATGCCCAAATTCCACAAAGATGTGGCGACACTCACCGATGAATTGTTCAATGTTGAACCATTCAGATCCCGTAAGTCCGATTTTAATGTCAGGGCCATAGAAACGCCTTCGGCTACCAGTGGAGTAAACAAACCTCATCCGGGAGTATTTAACCGGACCCCGCTTTCAATGTCTTACGGGGCATTCGATTCGGAAAGGTATGCTCTGACTTATGACAACCGCACCATCCGTGATGTTGCCGCCACCGTACCCTACGATTATATGTTTATCCTCATCAATGAAAGAACCTACGGCGGTGGAGGTATATTCAACCTGTACTCCACGGTAGCAGCCGACAATAAGTTTTCACGGTATATTTTTGTGCATGAATTCGGTCACTCCTTTGCAGCTCTGGCCGATGAGTATTATACTTCCGATGTTTCCTACCAGACACCGGAAATCACGGTTGAGCCATGGGAACCCAATGTAACTGCCCTTTTTGACCCGGCAAACCTGAAATGGAAAGAGCTGGTAAAACCGGGAACCCCCGTTCCCACCCCCTGGGGAAAAGAAGAATTCGACAACTTCAGTTTCGAAATACAGAAGGAACGCCGTGCCCTGCGTGCTGCCAATGTTCCGGAAACGGAAATGGAGAACCTGTTTGAAAGGGAAAAGAAAACCTCACAGGAGATGTTTGATAAAAACAAATACAGGGATGTTACCGGGGCTTTTGAAGGGGGTAATTATATGCAATTCGGCATTTACCGATCCGCCCTTGACTGTATCATGTTTACACGAAACAAACAGGCGTTCTGCCCGGCCTGCAGCAAGGCGATATCAGAGGTGATTGATTTGTATTCAAGGTAACAATCTCACACATAAGTGAATAAGGAAAGGTCTGACTTCAGGATATCCCGTTTGTAAAAGACCATTTCAGAGATAAGATTGCCTGGCAGCCTTTACAGATGTTTTGTGGGTACCATTCCGGGAAGCAACCTGAAGCGAGGAGGCTTTCCGGGAAAACCGTTCATCTCACAGTTTCAACACTTCACCTTCCCAATCCGGCTTTTCACCCTTTTTGGTTTTCAATTGTTTAAAATCAGACACAGATTTGTAACTCCAACGGACTTAAAACGTCTGATCGGATACGCACACTTAATTTTACAGAACTGGACACTATAATTTCCCGCTTGAACGTTATTTAGTTTTATTCTACTGTATATTAGGTGTTTATCTGTTTGGCACAATAAATGTAAACGCAGGAAACAAGTGATTTGAAAACCAGCGATATGCTCTGGCTTCATTTCTCAGGTTCACCAAAAACCACAACGGCATGATCCGGCTTAACGGCATTCATAAATCATACATCACCGGCAACAATACATTGCATGTGCTTAAGGGCATCGACCTGAACATCGGGGCCGGTGAATTTGTCTCCATCATGGGCTCTTCCGGTTCGGGGAAGTCTACCCTGTTGAATATCATCGGGATTCTTGATGAATACGATAACGGGGACTATTACCTCGACAATACCCTGATCCGCAACCAGAGTGAGACCAAAGCGGCAGGCCTGCGCAATCAATACATCGGATTTGTATTCCAGTCATTCAATCTCATTTCCTTCAAGAATGCCATGGAGAATGTGGCACTCCCACTCTACTATCAGAATGTAAGCCGCAAAAAACGCAACCGCATTGCGATGGAATACCTTGAGCGGATGGGCTTGGCTGAATGGGCCGAACATATGCCGAACGAACTCTCCGGCGGACAAAAGCAACGCATCGCCATCGCCCGCGCCCTTATCTCAAAGCCCAAGGTAATCCTTGCCGATGAGCCTACCGGTGCCCTCGATACAACCACCAGCTATGAGGTAATGCAACTGCTCAAGGAAATCAACCAGGAAGGCATTACCATCATCATTGTGACCCATGAAAACGATATTGCCCATATGACCAACCGCATTATCCGGCTGAAAGACGGGATGATTGAAAGTGAAGTGCTGAACGGTAAAACCCCTGTCCTTTCATAATCCCATTCAAATTTTAAGGAATCAAAGGCTTTGCTGTTTTTTAAACTTTTTACTTTTTACTTTTTACTTTAGACTTTAGACTTTAGACTTTAGACTTGAACCATGTTTGACACGGATAAATGGCAGGAAATCTTCAGTACCATCAAAAAGAACAAGCTCAGAACTTTTCTGACCGGCTTCAGTGTGGCCTGGGGAATCTTTATGCTTATGATCCTTCTCGGATCGGGCAACGGCCTGCAAAACGGGGTTAAAAAGGAGTTTGAGTCATCGGCTACCAATACCATATGGGTGTGGAGCGGACAAACCAGTCTGCCTTACAAAGGCATGAAGCCCGGAAGGAATGTGCAACTGGTGAATGAGGATTATGATGCAGTAAAATCAAGGGTTAAGGGCATTGACCTGAGTTCATCCCGGTATAATATCTGGGGAACGAATACACTGAGCTATAAGAAGGAATCGGGAAGTTTCAACGTAAGCAATGTTTATCCGGATTATGGTGAAATTGAAAAAGTGAAAATGATCAGGGGCCGGTACATTAATCAGCCTGATATTGATCAGTTCAGGAAGGTGACTGCAATCAGTAAGCTGGTTGAAGAAGCCTTGTTTAAAGGTGAGGACCCGATGGGGAAATATATCAATGTGAACGGAGTTCCTTTTAAAGTGGTCGGTATTTTTACCGATGATAACAATAATGATGACAACAACAGGATAATATATCTTCCCATCAGCACAGCCCAGCGTGTTTTCTCAGGCGATAACCGCATCAATACAATTGCGCTTACCGTGGGGAAAGCTTCGGTAGAAGAGAGCAAACAGATTGAGCAGGAAGTGCGCACGAAGCTTGCGGCCCTGCATAAATTCGATCCAAACGACCCAAGGGCAATTTTTACGTGGAACAGCCTTGAAGAGCTGCAGAAGTTCCTGAGGCTGTTCGCCAGTATCAAGTTGTTTATATGGATCATAGGATTCGGGACGATCATTGCCGGCATTGTAGGTGTGAGCAACATCATGATGATTGTGGTTAAAGACAGAACCAAAGAAATAGGCATCCGGAAAGCCATGGGGGCAACGCCATGGAGCATTGTAAGCCTTATCCTGCAGGAAGCTGTGCTGATAACTTCCTTTGCGGGATATCTCGGGCTCGTCCTGGGGGTTATAGTACTTGAAACCATCGGAAGCAAAATAGAATCGCAATTTTTTTCGCAGCCTTCGGTTGATTTGAATATTGCTCTCTATGCGCTGCTATTGCTTGTATTCAGCGGGGCTATGGCCGGGTTTATCCCTGCCAGGAGAGCGGCAGCCATCAAGCCGATTGAGGCACTGAGAGACGAATAAGAAATGACGAATTCAGAATGACGAATGACGAATTGTTTTTACGGTTTACGATTGTGGAAAGGAGAAAACGGCCTTTGTTTTATTACCAGTTGAAATGCTGATTACAGAGATGCTGATACTGGAGCCCGCCTTAACTGCTTTCCGTCGGGTAAACTTTAGACTTTTTACTTTAACTATGTTCGATCTGGACTTTACTTTACTTTTTACTTTAGACTTTTTACTTTTTACTTTAACTATGTTCGATCTGGACCGTTGGCATGAAATAATGAGTGCATTGAAGAAGAACAAGCTTCGAACGTTCTTCACGGCATTTGGTGTGTTCTGGGGCATTTTTATGCTGGTGATCATGCTTGGCTCCGGCGCCGGGTTGCGCAACGGCGTAACCAGCGATTTCGGCGACTTTGCCACCAACAGCGTATTTATGTGGACCCGGCCGACAAGTGTGCCGTACAAAGGATTACCCCGGGCAAGAAATTTCAACTTCAGGAATGATGACATTGAAGCGCTCCGGCGCGAAGTCCCTGAAATAGATATCCTGGCTCCGCGTACCCAGGGAGGTGATTTTGAGGGTGCAAACAATGTGATCAGGGGTATAAAATCAGGTGCTTTCTCGGTTATGGGTGATTACCCCGAATGGAACCTGATTGATCCGGTAATCATTGACCATGGACGTTTTCTGAATCATGCCGACCTGAAGGAAAAACGAAAGGTCGCCGTTATCGGCAACAAGGTTTATGAGGTGCTTTTTAATCCGGGCGAAAAAGCCATTGGGCAATACATTCAGATTCAGGGGGTTTATTTTCAGGTGGTCGGAGTGTTTAAGCCCAGAAACAATGGCGTAAACTTCGGCGGGGAAAAAGCCCAGAGCATATTTATCCCCCTTACTACTTTTCAGCGGGTCTACAACTGGGGCGATATCATTGGCTGGTTTGCATTCACTTCCAAACCGGGAATTGCTGCCTCCGAAGTGGAAGAAAAAGCAGCTGCCCTGCTAAAGCGCAGGCATACCGTTGCCCCTGAGGATACCCAGGGGATAGGGTCATTCAATATGGAAAAACAATACAAACAGATGACCGGTCTGTTTGCCGGAATCAACGGACTGATATGGATTGTCGGAATCGGTACACTGCTTGCCGGCGTAATCGGAATCAGCAACATTATGCTGGTGATTGTAAAGGAGCGGACCAAAGAAATCGGTATTCAACGCGCCATCGGGGCAAAACCATGGAACATCATCTCGCAGATCATCACCGAATCGGTATTCCTGACCACATTTGCGGGTTACTTCGGCCTGGTGATCGGGGTTGCCATTCTTGAAGGAGTCAATTATGCCCTGGTTTCAAGCGGGGCTGAATCAAATATGTTCAAGAATCCAAATATAGATTTCAATATGGCGATGACTGCCCTTGTGATCCTGGTGATCTCAGGAGCGGTTGCGGGTCTTATCCCGGCACGCAAGGCGGTAAGCATCAAACCCATTGATGCACTCAGATATGAATAAGAAGTTTTGTTAACCCAAAAAGAAGAGCATACAATGAAAAAGGCTTTGAAAATAGTGATTGGCGTTATTATCCTCGTGGTATTTGCAGGCACCATCGTTTACCTGTATCAGAAATCACAGGCGAAACCTGTTATCTTTGAAACCACCACGGCACAGGTCACCAACATCGTAAAAAAAACTGTGGCTACCGGAAAAGTAGTTCCACGAAAGGAGATTGAAATCAAACCCCAGGTTTCAGGTATCATTTCCGAACTTTATGTTGAAGCAGGCCAGAAGGTTAAAAAGGGAGATATGATCGCCAAAGTGCGCATCATCCCGAATATGATCAGTCTGAACGAAGCTGAATCGAGGGTGAACCGGGCAAAGATCAACCTGGACAATGCCCGGCAGAATTACGACCGTCAGAAAACACTGTACGACAGTCGTGTCATAGCCATTGCTGAACTTCAGAACTATGAAGTGGCCCTGAAAACTGCCCGTGAAGATGTGGATGCTGCTGAAAACAACCTGCAGCTGATCCGCGAAGGCATCACCAAAACCGCAGGTGCAGCAAGCAATACCATCATCAGGTCAACCATCGAAGGTATGGTGCTGACGGTCCCGGTTGAAGTCGGCAACTCGGTCATCGAAAGCAACACGTTCAACGATGGTACCACCATTGCTACCATTGCCGATATGGGGGAAATGATTTTCAAGGGAAAAGTTGATGAGTCAGAGGTGGGTAAACTGCACGAAGGCATGGAACTCATCATGACCGTTGGAGCTATTGACACTGAGAAATTCACCGCAAAACTTGAGCATATTTCGCCGAAAGGAGTGGAAGAAAACGGGGCCATTCAGTTTGAAATCAGGGCTGCCGTTGAACTCAAGGAAAATATGTTTATCCGTGCCGGTTACAGTGCAAATGCTGATATAGTTCTCGAGCACCGCGACAGTGTGCTGGCTGTCCAGGAAAGCCTGATCAAATATGAAGGCGATACGGCCTCGGTTGAGGTAGAAACCGCCCCACAAACCTTTAAGAAGAAAATAATCAAAACCGGTTTAAGCGATGGCGTTAATGTTGAAGTGTTGTCAGGAATCACCAAAAAAGACAAGCTCAAGATCCAGAATGCTCCGGACTCCGGAACTGAAGAAAAGAAATAGTTGTTAAATCCAACTTCATATTGTTTGCAAAACCCGGAACCTTAAAAGTCCGGGTTTGCTGTTTCCAAAAGGGTGTATTTCTCCGGAATGCCCATTGCTATTCAGAATCATTATAAATTTCGGGGATATGCTTAAAAAAACCGTTCTTCAGGTAGGAAAAACATGACTTAATCCCTAATATTGTATTGAATTACTCCGTTTGAATATGCATCTTTTCCTGCGAATCAGGCAGTGATCAGGCAATTTCAGTTGAAAAATTCATTGCTTTCATCATTAAAGCAGATTTTCTTTATAATTCGGAATTACCACTCAGAAGCATCGGCTATAGACACGACAGCATTAAATAACGATAACGGTTTTGAAAATTCATTCATTTAATATCGATAATATAGGCCTGTATTACATTTCGCCTTACATAGAATACCGGACTGATGAGGAATTCGCATATTTCTACCATTCCCTTTTCGACAGGTCTGAAATTTTCGGAATAAAAGACAGCGCCAGAATGCAGGTGTTTTTTGAAACAATGAACAGCGGCACTGATGAGCAACACTGCCTCAGCATGATCAGCAATGCATTCAAAGCTGACAATCCCGCCAGTGTACTCATGAAACTAATGCAATCAGGTATCGTTGAATAATTCCCTGAAAAATGGAATCTGTTAAAATAAGTCCATATACTATTCCGGGAGAGATGGCTGAAATGAAAGCCTGTTCTCTGTTTATGAACAGCGGGAAACATCACTTTCTTTTCAATCCTGAATTCGGAACATCCATACTTCTCGATGGGGTGCATACTGATCAGATACTTTCCGGAGCTCCGGGAGACGATCTTCAGTTCAAGCTTATCCAGCGCGGTTTTATGGAAGTTCCCGGGAGCAATTCCTGCATTTCGGGCGAAAGCATCATGCCCAGCTTTTTTATCATTGACCTTACCCAGGCCTGCAATTTCAGGTGTGCTTATTGTTTCCGCCACCTGAATCAGAAATCGACCACCATCAGCGACCATAATCTGGAGGCCATTGTTGGATATATCAGTGACCATTGCCTGAGAAATAATCTTACCGATGTGAATGTTCAGCCCTGGGGTGGCGAACCGCTGCTTGCCTGGAAGAAGATCATCCGGATGCATGATCTTTTTCTGGAAAAAGGACTGAGACCCATTTTTGTAATAGAATCCAATGCCGGACTAATTACAAAAGAAATTGCAGCTGAAGCCTTCAGTCGGGATATCCGCATAGGTGTAAGCATTGATGGCCCCCCTGACCTGCACAATAGTCAGCGGAAACTGGCAAGCGGCAGACCTTCATTCGAAAAAATGTATGAAGGCATGCAAAACCTGCGCAATGCAGGTTTCGGCCAGCGGCATGGGGTGATTACAGTGCTTACGCGGAATGGATATCCCTATGTTGAGGAAATACTTGAATATTTTGCTGTTGAACTAAGTATTGACCGGCTGAGGCTTAACGTGGTTAAGGATAGTCCGATGATGAAGGACAAAAATCTCTGTCTGACAGAGGATGAAATTACCGATTTTAATCTGCGACTGGTTAAGAAACTTATTGAACTGAATAGACGAGGCTACCCAATCACCGAAATCAATGTGATGGATAAACTCAACAACCTGCTGACCCGGAAGCGGGTAAACATCTGCAATTCACGTGGCTGTATGGGAGGGAAAAAAATGGTTGCCTTCGATCAGGATGGCAGGATTTTCCCTTGCGACATAACCGACTATAAAGAAGAAGCAGTGGGTTCCGTTTTTGATGGTAAAAATCTGATAGAAATGCTTGAACAGGCGCACCTGCAAAATCAGTTTTTCAGGCCGAAACAGGATCCGGATTGTTCCGGTTGTGATTGGGCCTTTTTCTGTAAAGGAGGCTGTACCAATGCCATTCTCTATAAAAAAGGTGAAATCAGCGGCATCGACAGGCAGGAGTGCATCACCAACAAAACCCTGTATCCGGCTCTCATCCAAATGATTATTCATGAACCGGAAATACTGAAGACAATGACCAAAAATCAGATAGAAATCGTTTAATCCACTGAAATGAATCTGGCCTATTTTTCGATGAGTTATGATTGCAATGAAAAGTGCATCTTTTGCCCTTGCTCGGAGAATGCCCGTGAAATTGAACCTTTGAGTCTGGATGAAATGAAGCGCAGTGTCGACATTATCCTGGCCAAAGGCCCGCTGGATATTGCAGTTATATCAGGCGGTGAACCTACGTTAAATAAGGAATTCGCTGAGTTTGCAGCTTACCTGATCGAAAAAAACATTAAAATCGGCCTGCTGTCCAATTCACTGAAATTTGCCAGCAAACGTTATCTAAATCTGTTACTGGGGATCACAGGTACCGGTATGCTAGAAGTGACAACCGCCTTTCACAGCCATCTCCCGGAAAAACACAATCTCCTCACCGGCCTGCCCAACAGTTTTGAAAAATCATTACAGGGTATTCTGAATGTTGTTGAAGCAGGTGTTAAGGTATCGGTAAAATACAACCTGATTAACCATACGTATATCGCCCTGCCTGAATACATTGACTGGGTTTACCGGACTTTCCCCGATAAGGTAAATCTGATCATCTGTAATATAGACCTTACAGGTATTGCACTGAAAAATAAAGAACTTACTGCCGTCTCTTTTGCTGATTCGGCTCCCCTGCTCGAAGAGGCACTGGATAAGGTAATTGAATATCAGAATGAAGGCCGCTCAAGAAATGTCAGGGTATTCGATACCCCACTCTGTACACTCGACCCTTATTACTGGGATTTTGTAGAAAGCGGTGCCGGTACAAACGTATCGGCATTGAGAATTCCGTCAGACTCACCTGAAAAAAACAGGCTTTACCTGGACGTGGATGGTGATTCAGGCACACTTTTTGAACCCTGCAACCGCTGTGAAGTAAAGGATATCTGTCCGGGTACCTGGCGGAGAACGGGGGAATATTTTGGAAATGAAATCTTTCAACCCATTGAAGAAGAGATATAACACTCAAAGAGTGATAATTAACCTAATGTTTCACTAAAAACAACAACTATGCGCAAAGTGAGTGTGTTTTCAAAAAAGCTCGGTTCAAAGGTTACTGTTGAGCTGAACAAGGAAAAAAAGGCGGCCAAGCCAAGCTGGGAAGCCTGGGTCAATGCAGGATGGGGCAACTGGGCTCCGGTCTGCAACAAATAAAATGACTACCATGAGCACCTTGACTGGTGCTCATGCTTTTTTTGCAAAAATCCATAATTTCTTTCCCGGCCAGAACAGCCATTGTTTCAGAGCTATAACCTATTGCGATTATTATATTTCTATGCTTATAAACTGCCCTTTCATGATATTTCTGCATGCCTGATCAAAGGTTGACAGGACTATTCTCATTGACCTGTAGTCGTTCACCTCAGGGAATATTTTAAACACTTTATGCAGGATAAATGTTAATAAACAAACCTGTAATGTCTTTTCATATTACTACTGTTTATATTTAACTACTGATTCTATGGCAATAAGTCAAATAAAAAAGGATCCGGCAGACCGCTGGATCATCGATCCGATGAAACGGTTTCTGAGTAACAGTACGATGAGCGGAATTATACTCTTTTCATCCGCGATACTTGCGATTGTTCTCTCCAATTCACCCTGGGCCGATGAATTTCACCATTTCTGGGAGATCAATTTCTCCATTGGTTTCTTTGAATGGGAACTTTCGAAAAGCCTGCACCACTGGATCAACGATGGGCTGATGGCGGTTTTCTTCTTTGTAGTCGGGCTTGAGTTAAAACGTGAGATTATCAGTGGCGAACTGAGCAACCCCCGTGCAGCGTTGCTTCCCATTGGTGCGGCAATCGGAGGTATGCTCATTCCGGCACTTATCTATCTCGCATTCAATCCATCCGGCGAAAGGTCAGGTGGCTGGGGCATCCCAATGGCGACCGATATCGCTTTTGCCCTGGGCATTTTGTACCTGCTCGGCGACAAGGTCCCCGTTTCTCTGAAAATCTTTCTTACGGCACTTGCCATTGCCGATGATCTGGGAGCTGTTCTTGTAATTGCATTCTTTTATACTTCAGATATCAATATGATCAGTTTGCTGACCGGTGGAGGGTTTTTGCTTGTTCTGATCATCGCCAACAGGATAGGTGTCAGCAACACGCTTTTCTATGGAATTGTTGGAATTGGTGGATTATGGCTGGCTTTTCTTATGTCCGGTGTTCATGCTACAATTGCGGCTGTATTGGCAGCCTTCACCATCCCCGCCAGGGTAAAATGCACAGAATCAGTCTATAATAAAAAACTCACAGAATTACTTTCTCAATTCAGAAATGCACGGCCCAATAATTCTCCTACTGTCACAACCGAACAACTGCATATTCTTGAAGAAATCAGGTATGTTTCAAAAAAGGCACTGACTCCTCTACAGAGACTTGAGCATTCGATGCATCCACTTGTTGCTTTTATAATCATGCCACTGTTTGCTCTGGCAAATGCTGGAATTACCATCTCGTCCGACAGTCTTAATCTGCTGACAAGTAGTATAACACTCGGGGTCTTTTTCGGACTGTTGATTGGTAAAGTAACCGGAGTCGTAGGGTTTGTAACAATATTTACCAGGCTCGGATGGGCTGTACTTCCGAAAGACTTTACCCGACAACATCTGATTGGGGCAGGATTTCTGGCAGGAATCGGATTTACAATGTCGTTGTTTATTTCCAATCTTGCTTTTGAGCAGAAAATTTATGTGGAACAGGCTAAAATGGGCATTCTGCTTGCTTCAGTAGTAGCAGGGCTGATAGGGTATTATATCCTAAAGACAGCCGGAAAGCCGGAATAGAGTCAGTGATTACCTCATATTGTTTCTTATCCGGAATCTGCCTGAAAAGCCGGCTAATCCAGCTTCAGGGCATGGTTGTGAGACATCCCTGCCCGCTTACAATCTCCTGTTACTTCAAAAACAGCGTAGCCTGACAGTCTGAATCCCGAATGGTAAAATCACAGGAACGAAAGCACCTGAGCTATTTTCCCGATTCCTTTATCTGCTTCATTAACTGATCACCCAATCCGATACTGTAACCCTCGGAATGCCAGACAATCTCCCCTTTCCCGCTGATAAATACAACAACAGGGTACTGTGGAATACCCTGAATGCTACAAACGGTGCTTACAGAAGAAGAAACATCACCTTTTTCATCTGAGCCAAATACCGATTTCAACGGAAGGCCCTTATAGTTAGTCTGGTCAAAACCCGGGCTGAGCTTTTCTTTTGCAACCAGGAAGAGAAACTGACCACCCCAGTTGTCTAAACCGCTTTTAACAGCCTTAATGTCTTCCATCAGGTGTCGGGTTGGTTCCTTCCCCGGATCAATAATGGCAATGACCATTCCTTTTGCTGCAGTGAAATCGGCTAATTTTACAGACTCTCCCGTTTGAAGTTTCCGGAAACCGGCATCCATATCTGCCTTACCCAAAATACCCGATTGTTGTTTTTCAGAAGCCAGACTGACCTTTACCCTGGCTGTCTCATTTAATCTGACTCTGAAGTAGCTGATGCTACAAACGACCGACCCGTCAGCCTGCCTGTTCCCGGTCAGTAACCGGTAATATCCGGTATCAACCTTAAGATTGCAGGGGAATGATTTCAGGGATTCATCGAGCTCATAGTCAAGGGTGATAAACCGACCCTTATCGAGCCGTGCAAGGGTATAATGAATGTAGTACTGAGGAATAAAAGATTTATCGTCCGAATCATTCTCTAGTAAAATATTTCCCTTAACACCGGGAGAGACTATCCTACCAGAAAAACGTACTTCATTCCATGATCCGTTGTGGAAAAACTGGGGTACACGGGTCGCAGGTTCAAGTCGTGACGGAATTCCAAAACTCCGGCATATGGCCACAAATAAAACATCACGGGAGTATCTGTCGGATCGCTTCAGTTGCATTACACCTTCCGGATTTATCGGAACATTGTAATAATTTGAAACTGAATCAAGCAGGATGTGATCACTTACCCAGTTTACAATTTCACCGGGATTATTCCTGAACGATTCAGCCAGTTCAGGAGTAAAGAATTGCTGAATCCAGCTCCGCCACTCTGTTACGAATTCCCTGCCAATCCTGGGTGAAAGAACATACCGGTCAATGTACTCCTTTCCTGAATTCTCCACCATAGCCGGATATTTTCCAAATGCATTCAAATGATCATTCAGTACAGAAGCCCGGATGTCATGCAGATCCTTTTCTGAAATATTTGCCAGGAGAGCCATTCCCGAAGCTGAATTTTCACTTTTAAAACTGTTCATAAAGTCCGCGATCTCCTTCCAGTTGCCACGGCTTTTCATGAGGTAACCCCACACCTCCCCTCCATCCAGGCCCTTTCCTGTGGCTATTTTCACTGCAGAAACGGAATCAATAAATGTTGCGATATAGGCATTACGGATTGAATCTTCCTGCTTTAGCCGGCGGTTGTTGGACTCAGTTTTTGACTGATCGGCCGGTGGCAGCTGCTTTCTGGCCGGAGGAATCAGAGAGAGTAATTGATCCCTGAGTTTGTAATCAGCTGAATTCAAATTAATTACAATAGTATCAGTGTCAGATGCCTTAACAACCTGATGTCCAAATAAGCCATCTTTGGATGCCCACACCACCAGGTCACCAAAACCGGTGGTTGCATCACAAAATCCCACCTTATCCGTATATCTGGTTGCAATCGGGTAGAACTCAGCATAATTATAGAGTGAATATTCAACCTTGACATTCTCAACAGGTTTTCCTTCCACTCCATTGACCCTTACCGGGACAATTCTTGTTTCAGTATAGTTCCTGAGCAGATTCAGCCTGGTAAATCTGTCGTTTTTCTCAAGTACTTCCTCATCACCCATATACTGACCATAAACAAAGGTATGCGTCATCATGGCCCGTTTCACCGGTTCGGCAAACCAGGCCATATCAAGCGCCGGTTCCGGTTCACAGGCTCCCATGAAATGCCATTTGCCATCAACCCAGATTTCCACCCAGGCATGGTTGTCATCGGTATGGGCCCAGCGTGGGGTGTATACCTGCCTGGCCGGAATGCCGACAGCCCTTAATGCAGCTACTGTGAATGTTGATTCCTCACCACACCGGCCGAAAGCGGTTCTTACAGAAGTTAACGGACCTGAAGTCCGCTCATCGGTCGATTTGTAATTCACTTTTTCGTGACACCAGTGATTCACTTCAAGCGCTGCTTCAGCCATGTCCATTCCTTTTATGCGGTCCTTCAGTTCTTTGAGGAAAACCTGCCTGGCTGTGTCGGTATATTCATTGTTGACCCGATACGGAAGGACAAAATGAAGAAATACCTTTTCAGGAATCTGCTTTCCCCAGTTGAAAAACGCTTGTGCTTCCAGTGCGCTTCTTACCTGTTTAAGATTGTATTCACCATCATTCATAGCAAGGTCGCTCAAAGGCATAAAAGCATAAAGAAACTCAAGTCCTTCTGTTTCGGCTCTGGTAAGTTGGCCGTCAAAAACACTGAACAGAGCCGAATCACGTCCGAGAGCCAGCTCCTTCTGCTTCAGAAACAGTGTATGGACAAGTTCACGGTATTCCGTGTCCTGAATCAGGTGCCGGTCTCCCTGACGACAACAGGCCGTTAACAATATCGTTGCCAGTAAGATAACAGTGAGATAGTGTTTCATCGTTTGAGTTCTTTGTTTCTCCGAAAATAGAAAAGTTTTGATTAGAATTCAGAGATGCCTGAAAATTCATTTCCCAGGATATCAAACAGATAAAATTTCAACAAAAAAACGATCCATCAGAATCTTTTGATTCTCTTAAATCCTGGAGGCACATCTGAATTGTTTCTGCCGGTGATTTCCTGTCCATTTCTTATCTTTGTCATGTACCAATTTTCCTGTCATGCTTAAGGATAAAGAACTCAACAATTTTTTCATTTCCATTACTGAAATGGCCAGCCCTTCAGGCTTCGAAAAAAAAGTGCAGGAGTTGTTCAGCCTGTTTGCACATCAATATGCAGATGAAGTATTCTCTGACGTGAATGGCAATTGTATTGCCATGAAAAAAGGAAAAGGTAGCCTGAAGGTGATGATAACCGCCCACATCGATGAGATCGGATTTATGGTCAAATACATTGATGAGCAGGGATACCTCTGGTTCAGACCCATAGGTGGGGTTGATTCAGCCCTGTTGCCAGGTCTTGGTGTGCGGGTAATACATGAAGGAGAAACCCACTTTGGTATTGTTGGCCGGAAACCCATTCACCTGCTGGAAGAAAGCGAACGTAAATCGGTAAATGCTGATGATCTCTGGATCGACATTGGAGCAAAAGACAAAGCAGAAGCGCTTCAAATGGCAGCTGTCGGTGATATAATCACCCTTCAGCCAGGCATAAAAAAGTTGGGAAACAGCATGTTTGCCTCCCGGTCTGCCGACAATAAACTTGGCGTCCTGGTTCTGGCCGCCGTGTTAAAGAATCTTTCGGGGCAAGAACCTGATGCCAACCTGTATTTTGTTTCATCAGTACAGGAAGAGATCGGGCTGAGGGGAGCCATCACCAGCACAAGCCTGATAAAACCCGATCAGGCACTCGTGCTTGATGTTACACACGCTACCGATTACCCGTCGGTGAATAAGAACATACACGGCGATATCAGGCTGGGCCTCGGAGCGGTACTGGCTGTCAGCCCTGAAATACATCCCGAAATCAACCGTATAATGAAAGAGATATCGGCAAAAAAAGGTTTGTCACTTCAAACAGAAGCGAGGCCGGTGGCTACCGGTACCGAGGCAAGAATGGTACAGGTTACCGGCACAGGAGTTGCTACGGGATTGCTCTCCATACCGGTAAGATATATGCATTCACCCAATGAAATGTTTTCACTCAGCGATGTTGAAGATGCCATCAAACTGGTTACAGAATTCTGCAAGATACATCATGAACCCATCATATAACAATTTGCAGCAGTGGTTGCAAAAGCCTGCACTGTTTGAATCACCTGTAGTTGACTATATCTGGAATGACCCATGGATTGCATCAAAAATGCTTGAACAGCAAACTGATGGCGCAAACAACCTTGTGTCACGAAATACATCATTTACAGAAAAATCCGCATCCTGGATGATTAAATACCTGGAATTGCAGCCAGGATCGGAGGTTTGCGATCTTGGATGTGGTGCAGGACATTATACGAAGGCCTTTGCGCAGAAAAAATATCAGGTAACAGGTGTAGATATTTCTACCTGTGCTATCGGCTATGCTTCGGAACAGGAATCTGCAAAACAATACGGAATCAGATACCAATGCTGCGATTACCTGAAAGGGATTCCCGGAGGACCGTTCAACCTGATTACACTTCTTTATTACGATTACTGCGCCTTCAGCCCGGAACAGCGTAAACAACTGCTTCAAAATATCCGTGATAAACTGGCTTATAAAGGAACACTGATCATGGATGTGTTATCAGATGCCCGTTTTCGAAGCCTGACAGAAAGCAGTTCCTTAAAATTCAGTGAAACCGATGGACTTTGGTCCCCCCTGCCCCATTTCAACCTGAAGATGTTATTCACTTATCCTCAGGAAATGGTTTTCCTGGATAAAAATGTAATTGTTACTGATGCCGGAAATAAAGAATATTTGAGCTGGTATTGTTGTTTCAGCCCTGAAACCATTGCCGGAGAATTGCAGAATGCAGGCCTAAGGGTCAGATCGGTATTCTCGGATATTGCCGGTACTCCATACTCTCCCGATTCTCATGAAATAGCTGTTGTTGCAGAACATCTATGAAAAAAAAGCTGTTTGTCCATATCGGAATGCCGAAAGCAGGCAGCACTGCATTGCAGGAATTCCTTTATATGAACAGGGAGGTTCTGGAAGATATGGGGTTATTGTATCCTGATCCCAGACAACTGGAGCAGTTCAGCAGGAAACCACAGATGATGAAAGGTCATCATATTGTTCCGATGTATCTGACAGGCTTCTTCTGGGCCCACTTCCCCAAAAAAAACGGGATTACATCAGATCAGATCTTTACCTTTATCAGAAATCAGATTTCCGCTTCCCCGGCACAAAAAGTACTTCTTTCTTCAGAAGCATGCTGGTTTATGCTGAACCGGCCTGATGTGGTTAAAGAGTTTGTAAATGCCTTCAGTGATTTTGACCTGAAAATTATTGCGTACCTGCGTCGACAGGACGACCACATTCAATCGGGTTATAACGAATGTATCAAGTCATCATTTTACACCATGAATGTTGATGAATTCATAGAAGACCGCTTTCTTGATCCCAGTAACAAATACTACTCACACCTGATGCTCTGGGTAAATACCATCGGATATAATAACATCACGGTCAGGATATATGAAAAAAGATGTCTGATAAATGGTTCGATTTTCGATGATCTTCTGGCCCAATGCGGAATTGACCTGAATAAAGAATTAAAACTTCCAAAAAAAGATGCCAATCCACGGTTGTCGTTGGATGCGCTTATTTTTCAAAGGATTGTAAATATAATTTGTGCTGACAAGGCCGTAAAACAGGAGTTTTCATCTCTGCTTTTAGCGTATTCCGAATCCAATGATCGTGAAACCACCAGGGCTTTCGGAATCAGTAATCTGCTTGATCAGAAACAACGGGATCGGATTAACAAATGGTATAGTGAGGAAAATGAACTACTTTCATCAGTATTTCTTACCCAATCACAAAAGGAAGCATATCAGCAGAGCAAAACATCCGGGGGCTCAGGTAATCAGCATCTTTCATCAGAAAAAATATATGAAATCACCAACTATATAGAGAATCAGAATCCGGATTTAATTAATATACTCTTCCTCCAATTGAATCAACCAGGGAATCGTCTGATTACAGATATTTCATATTACAGAGTATTGAAAAATACCATTGAATCCTGCCTTTTAAAGCGAAATTTAATTTAGTGGCAGTTATAAAACCTGATCGGCCACTCCAATTTATCGAATTCCAATTCACACCAGATAAACTTCTAAAACATTCTGAAACAGTACATTCTTAGAAATAATCCTTGTAAACATTGCAACATGGAGGTTTTTTTTTGCGAAGCCTATTACTTTCGGGGCTTTCGGCCAATTAATATTTATTCGTTTTAAGTTTACTTAACCTTTAGAATTGAAGATAAGGTATAGAATATCATTGCATTGTTTCTGAATAACAACAGGAATTTTTGCTGAAGAATTATCCGGGAAATTCAAAACCGGATCAACATATGATAAGCGCCTGCATCAATTCTGGGTTCTCAGAAAGTTGATTCAGATAAATGGAAATAATACATAACATAACAAAACTATCAATGAAAAGAGCATTGCTGATTATTTCGATTCTATGTTTTTTCCGGATGATGTCCCTGGCACAGATCGACCTCAACAAAGTTGTTAACCACAGCGCTAAAAAGGCTGAGCGGAATGTTGAAAACAGGATAGAACGACGCATAGATAAAGGTGTAGATAAAACGCTGGATAAAACCGAAGAAGACATTGACAATGCAGTAAATGACGACGGAAAAGATGAGAAGAGAAATGAAAATAATCATGAAAGTATAGACAACAAGAAGGCTGCAAATGAATCAGGCAAAAACAATTCCGGTGAAAAGGCGAATTCTCAGGATCCTCAAAAACAGGCTCCGGTACTCACTTGGGCGAGATATGATTTTGTGCCGGGAACTGAGATTATTTTTGAAGATAATCTTGAAAATGAGTTGAACGGAGAGTTTCCTTCTAAATGGGATCTTAAGTCCGGAAGCATTGAAAATGCAGCATTGGATGGGCAGAAAGTGATCTATTTCATGAAATGCAACATCAATGGAGGA
Source organism: Bacteroidales bacterium (assembly GCA_016705005.1). Lineage (GTDB taxonomy): Bacteria > Bacteroidota > Bacteroidia > Bacteroidales > Lentimicrobiaceae > Lentimicrobium. The sequence continues at coordinate 525,410 of JADIZB010000001.1, forward strand.
GGAGGTATTGTTCCTATGCTCAAAAATTCAACATCCGACTATCTTCCGGAGCAATTTACAGTGGAATTTGATGCCTTTTTTGAAGAAAAATCCAGCAGTTACAGTTTGTTTCTGGTCGACAATAAAAATCAGCAGAAACTGGATAATAGTTTCCCGGCTGCTGATAAATGGATACGTTTCCATAAAAACGGGGCAGAATACAAGCAGGATATTTCAACCAAATACTATCCGGGATTCTCCAGTAAAGAAATAGATAACACTGCCAAATGGCGACACATTGCTGTATCTTTCAATACCAGGGCTATGAAAGTGTATCTGGATGATGCAAGGATACTGAATATTCCAAACTTAGGATACAATCCCACCGGTATTACCATCGGTTACCACAATCCCGGCTCAGCATCAACAGGATATATTAAAAACATCCGGATAGCCAAAGGTGCTGTTCCTCTGTATGATAAATTTCTGACTGATGGAAAATTCATTACCACTGGAATCAGATTCGACGTAAACAAAGCTTCAATCAGGCCTGAATCCATGGGGACAATCAACTATGTGGTAAAGATGATGGAGGACCATCCGGAACTTAAATTCTCGGTTGAAGGCCATACCGATAGCGATGGTGATGATGCCTTCAACATGAAACTTTCAAAAGCCAGAGCATTGGCTGTGGTTGAAATCATAGTGAAACTCGGGATTGCTACCGATCGTCTTACCAGCGAAGGCCTGGGCGAAAACAAACCTATGGCAGGCAATGACACCCCAGAAGGAAAAGCCCTGAACCGCAGGGTTGAATTTGTAAAATTTTGATTCAAAAAAATACATAATAAAATGATAAACAAGGCTTTAATTTTTGCCCTTTTGTTGTCAGGTCTTACTTTGTCAGGACAGGAAGGCAAGTATTTCTTCACCAGATCGGGTCATATTGAATACACCCTTGGGGGAAACTGGTCTGGCACTAAATCGGTCTGGTTCGATGATTACGGGATGTTGGTGCATACACTAACCCAGAGTACTACTACAATTTCGCTTGCTGGTATTACCACGACAAATACAGAAAAAAAACTTGAGATACGCCGGGGAAAGGAAATATGGGTGATTGATCTTCTTTCAAAAACCGGAACAAAAACAGACATCGGATGTCAAACCGAATCGGGAAGAAGTATGACGCTGGGGAAATCGGATGAAGAACTACATCATATGGAGCGGGAAGTCATCACTGGTATGGGTGCTACCATCACCGGATATGAAACTTTTCTCGGAAAAAAATGTCTCATGTTTATATGGGGTACAACCAGGTTCTCGCAATACAAAGGCATCCCGTTAAAATCAGAGATTGCCCAGTCAGGCATACTGTCGATGCTTGAAACTGCAACTGTTTTTGAGGAAAATATCACCATTCCGACTTCAAAATTTGAAGTTCCAGGTGATATTGAATTTCAGGAGGGCGTTGGAATACAAGACCTGCTGAACGAAATAGAAGGTTCGGGAAAGATTCAGAAAGGCAACGATTCCGGAATGCCTCCCGGAATAACTTTCGGTAGATTTCACGAAGCCACCAAGAATCTTAGCATTCCCGGATTCCCTTACTTTATGTCGGATGATTCCGAAGGAATTTACCTGACGTCATTCGCTAAGAGTGAAACGGAGCAGATCATCATTTTCATGGAAAATGAATCCCGGTTTTACGAACTGGCCGGGGGTGGAGAAGGTATGACAGTTGAAAACTCTTTTTCCCTTGACGGGCACGATGCCGCTTATATCAGGATCACACAGGAGGATGATGGTACCCCAGTAAACTCAAGATCACTCGTGGTCAGACTGCCTGAATATAAAGCCGTTATGTATATGATTACAACTGATCCTATGACACAGTCAGGAATTGAGGCGTTATTTCGTCAGATCCGGCTATGATTTCAGCTTGTTGAAAATCAGACATGAATATTGCTGAGGGAGGGGTGAATAAGCTTGTAAATCTACAGAACAAATCTGTTCCCGGCATCAGGCATTATGGCCCTTCTCAGATGGGAGGGCGATTCTGTTTTCCCTTGTTTTCCGGTGAAATATCTGAATCAATCAATGGTATACCTTTAAATGGAACAGCGTGAATGGGAGAACTTAAATCTGTTTGTCTGTCCCCTGTACAGCTTATTTTACTATCTTTGTCCTGATTCACTAAAACAATGATGAAAATAAACAACAATATCGTTTTTAATAATAATCCCTTCCCGGATTAGGAAAGCGTTTTGTTTTGACAAATCATATAAAAGGCTTTCCCCACGGGAAGCCTTTCTTTTGTTTAAAAACCAGGTCTAATTATAAAATTAAATAGCTATGTGTGGAATTGTTGGTGCATTCGATTTGAAATCAGATCCGGCAGAACTGAGGATCCAGATACTGCAGATGTCAAAGAAAGTTCGTCATCGCGGACCGGACTGGTCCGGAATTTATTGTGGCGAAAAAGCCATCCTGGCCCATGAACGGCTTTCAATTGTCGATCCTCAGTCGGGCGGGCAGCCCTTGAAAAGCAGCGACGGAAATCTCATTCTGTCGGTCAATGGGGAAATATACAACCATATGGAGCTCCGGAAAGAACTTGTTCCGGATTATCAATTCCTCACTCATTCCGACTGCGAGGTAATTCTTGCCCTTTACCGGCAAAAGGGTATCGGGTTTCTTGAAGATCTGAATGGCATCTTTGCCTTTGCACTTTACGATGCTGAAAACGATTGCTACCTGATTGCGAGAGACCACATGGGTATTATCCCCCTGTATATGGGTTGGGATCAGTCGGGCAATTTTTTTGTGGCATCTGAACTCAAAGCCCTGGAAGGTTATTGTAACCGGATTCAGGAATTTCTGCCCGGACATTATCTTTACAGTAAAGATGGCGAAATGAGACGCTGGTATAGTCGCGACTGGACTGATTATGCAAATGTCAAAGGGAATAAGACGAGCCTTCATGATCTTAGAAACGCCCTGGAAGAATCGGTTCACCGCCAGCTGATGTCGGATGTACCCTATGGAGTTCTGCTTTCGGGCGGCCTCGATTCTTCGGTAATCTCGGCCATTGCCAAGAAATATGCCGCCCGCCGCATCGAATCGCACGATCTTCAGGAAGCCTGGTGGCCCCAGCTTCATTCGTTCGCCATAGGATTGAAGGGATCACCCGACCTTGCTGCTGCCAGAATTGTCGCACAACACATCGGTTCCATTCATCATGAGATTGAATTCACCATCCAGGAGGCCCTGGATGCCTTGCGTGATGTAATTTACCATCTTGAGACCTATGATGTGACGACTGTCAGGGCTTCAACACCTATGTACCTGATGGCAAGGGTCATTAAATCCATGGGGATCAAGATGGTTCTTTCCGGTGAAGGCGCCGATGAAGTATTCGGCGGCTACCTGTATTTCCATAAAGCGCCGGATGCACAGGCATTTCACGAAGAAACTGTCAGGAAATTATCGAAACTTCATTTATACGATTGCCTCAGGGCGAACAAATCACTGGCAGCCTGGGGGGTTGAGGGGCGGGTTCCGTTCCTTGACAAGGAATTCCTCGATGTAGCCATGCGCCTGAATCCGGAAGAAAAAATGGCAAAAGATGGTAAGATGGAGAAATGGATACTCCGGAAAGCATTCGAAGATTATCTGCCCGAAAGTGTTGCATGGAGGCAGAAAGAGCAGTTTTCAGATGGGGTGGGATACAGCTGGATCGACACGTTGAAAGAGCTGGCATCTTCGCAGGTGAGTGATGACCAGCTTGCCAATGCCGGACATCGTTTCATGGTGAATCCTCCAATGTCGAAAGAAGAGTACTTTTATCGTTCCATATTCACCGGTCATTTTCCTTCAGATGCTGCCGCAAGATGTGTCCCCTCCGTTCCTTCGGTTGCATGCAGTACGCCTGAAGCACTGGCCTGGGACGATTCCTTCCGAAACCTGAACGACCCCTCGGGCAGGGCAGTGAAAAATGTGCATAAACAGGGTTACAAATAGGACATAATCAAGGTTTCTGATCAGGAATTGAAAGTGGCATTCTGAAAATCATCCGAATTTTTCAATTCACCTGACAACCCAATTGTGAACCTGATAAATTTGGAAAGCCTTTAAGTATTTCAGATTTAATACAGGTCAGTGATGTAAATTCATAAACCGAAGTAATTAAATTTGCATCAGACAAGCAGCACATGGAAATCCTGATTATTTCAATTCTCCTGATCCTCAACGGCATTTTCGCCATGTACGAGATAGCCCTTGTTTCATCGAGTAAAGCCCGCCTTGAAACATTGTCACAAAGAGGGGACAAGCGGGCATTTACCATACTGAGACTCCTTCAACAGCCCGAAAAAATTCTTTCAACCATTCAGGTAGGAATAACACTTATCGGCATTGTTTCAGGAGCCTTCGGCGGAATCGCCCTGAGCGATGACCTGGCTTTGGTGCTTGTCGGATACCCAATGCTTGCGCCATATGCCGGCACTTTATCGGTTATTATTGTAATCGGGCTGATTACCTATTTTTCACTCGTTATAGGTGAACTGGTGCCCAAATCTCTGGCTCTGTCCAATCCTGAAAAAATCGCGATTATCCTCACACCTTTCATTGTTTTCCTCACAAAACTTGCCTATCCTTTCGTCTGGTTACTAACCATTTCAACTGTCCTGGTAAAAAAGCTGCTGGGCATGAATTCATCATCCGACAGAACCATTACTGAAGACGAGCTGAAGTTTTTGTTGAAGCAGGGTTCAGATCAGGGTGTTATTGACGAACAGGAAACGCGGATGATTAAGGATGTTTTCAGGTTCACCGATAAAAAAGCCAACGAATTGATGACACACAGGATGGATGTGGCTTTTATGCTCATCGATTCAACAAAGGAAGATGCGCTTAAACTGATAGCAGAGGCACGTTTCAGCCGATACCTCCTCTGCAACAAAAGTATCGAAAATGTTACTGGTATAGTTGCCGTTAAAGATCTGATAGCCCTGGTGACCGACCAACAGGAGTTCGACCTTCAAAAAGTTGCATCACCACCCCTGTTTATTCCCGAAAGCATGTCTGCAAACCGTTTGCTGGAAATTTTCAGGCAGAAAAAAACAAACTTCGGAATTGTTGTCAGCGAATATGGTGCGGTAGAGGGTATCATCACACTTCACGATCTAACAGAAGCAATTCTTGGTGAATTGCCGGAAGAAAATGAAGAAGCAGAATACAGTCTTGTAAAAAGGCAGGATGGATCATATCTAGTTGACGGGTCAATGAATATAGATGATTTCATGGATAAAATGGGCATTCTTTCCTATGATGAAATTCAAAATGAAGGATTTACCACCCTGGGTGGTATGGCAATGCACTTTCTTGGAAAAATCCCTGCTGAAGGAGATTTCTTTGTTTTCAAACTTTTAAGATTTGAGATAGTTGACATGGACAATAGCAGGGTAGATAAATTGCTTGTAACTGATGTGAGGAATGTTACATAATCTTCATGACTCACTAAGCGGGCGCCGAAATCAGAAAAATTCTTAAAATGATGAACTCCCGTAACGGATTGCACAGAATAGTGTTATCTTTAGATCACGAAAATCGGTGTAATTTACGGTCAGATAAAAGGAATCACTTTTTCAGTATTTAGTCGTCTTTTGTTTTATCTGCCTGAGAGTTATCCCGGTTGTCATGAAAAAATATCAATTACAGCTCTCCCTCCGGGGAAAGGGCTGTTAAAATTGTCCGTACCTGCATTGTACATCTATAATTTATGTTCTTTCCTTTTTTTTGGACATTTTGCTTTTGGATGAACCTGACTCCGGTTACTTTTCCGGCTTCTGTTTATAGATCTTGGTGGACTTAAAATTAACTGAAAGTTGATAATGAATAGGATATACTGAATAATAAATCATCTTACTGGTTTTTAATTTTATTAAAATTATTTCCTCCCGGATTCAAATACTGCGATTCTGATCTGCTATGGACATCACTCTTGAAAATAATCCTGCTGATATGCCTTCCGGAAACAAATCCGGACAGAATTCAACGGGTGGATTTATATACAGCAATTCTGAAGTGCCTCAATTCAACACATCACTTCAGCATGAGCTTTGTATTTCGCACCAGTTTCTCGAATCACTTCCTTTTCCATTGTTTATCAAAGACCTTCAGGGTGTATACTTAGCTTGTAATAAGCATTTCTGTGACATGTTCGGATATTCATCCGATCAGATCATCGGCAATACCATCGACTGCCTTTTTGATCAGGAATCAGCTGAAATTCATATTTCGGCCGATCAGCAACTCATTGAATCGGGAATACGTGTTGTTTATGAAACCAGGGTATCGGGGCCTGAAATCAGGTATGGATTGGTAAGGGTTATCAAATCTCCTTTAAACGACAAAAAAGGGAAACTTCATGGTATCATCGGCCTCATCAGCGAGATAAATTCAAATGATGATAATGCTGATTTAATGGATTCTCAGAATTCTGACATTGAAGCCTTCCTGAAATTAACCACCAAGGCTTTGCCGGAAGATAAAGGGAAAGGGGAACTGGCGCCTGACAAGAAGACTGCCTTTGCTCAGGAATCAGTATATTCAGGATCAGGAAATCGTTTTGATATTCTTTTGAAGACCTTGAATGCCGGCTTGTGGGAATGGCAACCTCAATCGGACATTCTCCACTGGAGTGAAAAATGTTTTGAGATCTTTGGATTAGAAGAAGGACCCATAAGTCCTGAGGTATGGATGTCGGTTATTTATCCGGACGATCTTGTCAGGGTAAAGGAAATGTGGTCACGAATCACTTTAAAAACGGGTTGGTTCGAGCTTGAATTCAGAATTCTGGTTGATGGAAATGTCCGTTGGATCAAGAAATCCGGTTACTTTATTAAGGGAAAGGTCACAGAATCAGACAAGGTAACAGGTGTAATGGCCGATATTTCTGATGAAAAGGATTTCAGCGAAAGGCTCTTCAACAGCCAGCGTTTTTTTAAGGGCATTATTGAAGACCAGTCTGAACTGATTTGCCGGTTCAGGCCTGATGGAACTGTAACTTTTGTAAACCGTGCCTTTGCCAGATTTTTCCGGATTTCGGCCGAAGGGTTCATTCACCATCTGCTGACTGAGGTTTTTTCGGAAAAGGATTATCTGAAGATAAGGAAATCGCTGAAGTGTATCAGACCTTCAAAACAGTTCGTAAATCACGAGCAGAAAATAATCAGGGACGAGGGAGAACCTTCTGTGCTACACTGGACAATCAGGGCTATTTATGGAAAGGATGAACTGCCTGAAGAATACCAGCTTGTAGGACGCGATGTTACAGAAATAGAGTCGTCACGCGAAGCCCTCAGGCGTAGTGAGGAAATGTTCAGGCTGATTGCCGAGAATTCCAACGACATCATCTCCATTCATCCTGAAAACGGCTCTATTGAATATGTTTCGCCAAGTGTAAAACATATTCTGGGTTATATTCCCGATGACCTTACAGGAAGTCCGGGCATTAAGCTGGTTTATGAAGAAGATCTTGGAGAACTTCAGGCCTGCAAAAAGAATTTAACACGGAGTGTGGACCCGGTTCTGCTTACCTTCAGACTTAAAGATTATTACGGAAATCTGATCTGGTTCGAGAGCATGGTTCAGCGGCAGTTTAACAACAATGGGGAGGCTACCGGAAAAGTGATTGCCGTTTCAAGAAATATCCAGCGTCGGAAACTTGTTGAGGAGCAACAAAAACTTACCGAACAACAACTGAAAGAAGCCAATATTACCAAAGATAAATTCTTCTCAATCATTGCCCATGACCTGAGAAGTCCTTTTACTTCTATCCTTGGCTTTACGCGTTTGCTAAGCGATGAATATGACGACTTCTCTGATGAGGAACGAAAATCAATGGTCAAGCAAATACAGAACTCAACAGAATCAACTTTTCAGCTTCTTGATAACCTTCTTGCATGGGCCAAAACCCAGCTCGGGCGAACCATTTACAACCCTGAAACTTTCACACTTGAAAGTCTGGTTAATGAATCCGTGAAGCAGACTACACCTCAGGCGCAAATAAAAGGTATAACCATTTCGTGCGAAAAGATTGAAGACATTTCACTTTATGCTGATCAGAATATGATCCGCACAGTTCTGCGTAATCTTCTTTCAAATGCAGTGAAATTTTCGTTTCCAAAAGAAAACATTGAACTGGAAACCAATCTTCTGAATCATCAATTGACAATTTCGGTAACCGATCATGGCACCGGGATAAAGCCTGAAGTTCTTGATAAACTTTTTAGTCTGACCGAACAGGCTACTACCACAAAAGGCACTGCAAATGAAAAGGGAACCGGCCTCGGGCTCATCCTTTGTAAAGAGTTTGTTGAACGCAATGGTGGCAATATTAATGTAAAGAGCAAGGTTGGTAAAGGCAGCACTTTCAGTTTTACACTTCCGGTCAGGACTAAACCGGTACAATAGCACTATGATTCCCACGAAATAGAGATTCAACCGACCATCCGACACGCTTCAGGATGAAAGATTTTAGTTGCTTTCTATTAAAATCCATATTTTAGCAGCTGTTTTCAAGAATAAACCACCTAATTCAAAATCATTATGTTGCGAAAAGTAATGACTGTAGCCACAGTTATAAGCATGCTGGCGTTGGTTTCCGGATGCTGTAAAAGCAATAAAAGCGAGGAGGAAATGGAAAATAAATACCAGGGGATTATAGCTCCCGGCAAAGCACTCCAATCGGATCCTGCTAACGAGGTTTCCAAACGGCTGGCAGGTTATGCCAGCGTGAGGCTGACAACGGATATAAGCCATTTATCAGATAAGGAAAAACAGATACTCCCAATTTTATTTGAAGTAGCCAGTTTGATGGATGATATCTACTGGCAGCAAGCCATTGGTAATAAAGAAGCATTCCTTTCAGGAATCGCTGATGAAGCTACACGTAAGTTTGCTGAAATCAATTATGGTCCCTGGGACAGGCTGAATGGCAATGAATCATTTATTGATGGAATAGGTGAAAAACCTCTTGGTGCAAATTTTTACCCGGTCGATATGACCAAAGAGGAATTTGATTCATTAAAGAATCCCGATAAAACAAGCCTCTACACACTCATTCGCCGCAATGAAGACAGCTCGTTACGCGTCGTATGGTATCATGATGCGTACGCATCAAAAATCAGAAAAGCTGCAGATCTGTTGAAACAGGCCGCCATTCTTGCCGAAAATCCCGGGTTGAAGAAATACCTTGAACTTCGTGCGGAAGCGTTTCTTACGGATAAATATCAGGAGAGTGACTTTGCCTGGATGGAGATGAAGACTTCAAATATTGATTTTGTTGCCGGTCCGATTGAAAACTATGAAGATGCTCTCTTTGGCACTAAAGCTGCTCAGGAAGCCTTTATTCTTATTAAGGATGTTGAATGGAGCGAACGACTGGCACATTTTGCTACCCTCCTCCCTGTTCTTCAGAAAGGTCTGCCGGTAGACCAGAAGTATAAAAACGAAGTTCCCGGCTCTGATGCTGATCTGAATGCATATGATGTTGTTTATTATGCAGGCGACTGCAATTCGGGCAGCAAGACCATAGCCATTAACCTTCCAAACGACGAAGAGGTTCAGCTGAAAAAAGGCTCCAGGAAGCTTCAGCTAAAGAATGCCATGAAAGCTAAGTTTGAAAAAATACTTGTACCCATTTCCAATATTCTGATTGATGAATCGCAGCGGAATTTCATAAAATTTGATGCCTTTTTCGGAAACACCATGTTCCATGAAGTTGCGCATGGTCTTGGGATAAAGAACACCCTCGATGGAAAAGGTACTGTGCGTGAGGCATTGAAAGAACAGTATTCGGCCATCGAAGAAGCCAAAGCCGATATACTTGGCCTCTATCTGGTGACTAAATTATACGAGATGGGTGAATTGAAGGACGGAGTTGTCATGGACAACTATGTAACCTTTATGGCGGGTATTTTCCGTTCCGTCCGTTTTGGTGCAGCCAGTGCCCATGGCAAAGCCAACATGCTCACTTTTGCACATTTTGCCGAAAACGGAGCATTTACAAAGCAGGAAAATGGCACTTACCTCGTTCATTTCGATAAAATGAAGCTGGCTGTTGAAAGTCTGGGAGGAATGATTCTGAGCATGCAGGGCGATGGAGATTATAACATGGTTAAGCAATTGATTCTCAATAAATCGGTTATTCCGACCCAATTGCAGGCAGATCTTGACAAACTGAAAGGAGCCAGCATTCCGGTAGATATTGTTTTTGAACAGGGAAAAAGCGAACTGGGATTATAGTGTTTTTCACCAGGCCAATTGGTTGTGAAAAATGGTTTGAAGAAAGCTTTAGTGGTTATTGAATATGACTTATATCTCTTTCTTGCTGAATTTTTGCGCTTTTTTGGTTGCTTAACTTTAACAAGGCTGAGTTTTATTTCTCAGGGCTCTGGTTTACCTTGTATTTACGAAAATCCACAGCCTTGTTATCTGCAATTCACAAACCAACTCAATCATTGTTCAAAACCGAACACTGCCATAGCAAAACCGAACATGACCTTTGAAAAAATCACTCATTAATACAATTATTTATCTGATTTAGTGGGCCTTGTATTAATGGCACGGTTTTGGGCATACCGGAATCCGCAATCCGGGTTCCCGGATAATTGAGCATTCAGTAAGGCAGAAACAACTTTAAACAAATTAACATCAAAACAAAAATGAAGAAAACCCTCTTTACATTGATTTTATTGGCTGGCTTGATAACCGGCCTTAAGGCAGAAAACCCGCCCGACGAAGGAATGTGGCTCCCAATGTTTGTTGAGAGACTGAATTATGTCGACATGCAGAAAATGGGATTGAAATTAACTCCTCAGGAAATTTATGACATTAATCATTCCAGTCTGAAGGATGCCATTGTTAACCTTGGCGGATTTTGCACAGCAGAAGTTGTTTCAAACCAGGGATTACTCTTTACCAACCATCATTGCAGTTATGATGCGATCCAGAAACATAGTTCCATTGATCATGATTATCTTACTGACGGGTTCTGGGCCAGAAGTCTTGAAGAGGAGCTGCCGAATGAAGGCCTTACCGTTTCGTTTCTTGTGAAAATGGACGATGTTACCAGCCGTGTTCTGGAGAAAGTTAGTCCTGAAATGAGCGAAAGCGAACGTTCATCAGCTGTAGGCAAAGCGATTGAAATGCTGAAGGAGGAAGAATCAGCCGAAGGGAAATATGAAGTCTCAGTGAAAGGATTTTACAATGGAAATGAGTATTATCGTTTCGTTTATGAAGTTTATGAAGATGTTCGTCTGGTTGGAGCTCCACCTTCAGCCATAGGCAAATTCGGGGGCGATACAGATAACTGGATGTGGCCCCGCCACACCGGTGATTTTAGCATCATGCGTGTATATTCAGGCCCTGATGGTAAGCCGGCTCCGTATTCAAAAGAAAATATTCCCCTCAAGCCAAAACACTTTCTGAAAATCTCAATTGACGGAGTAGAGCGGGGCGATTATACAATGATCTGGGGTTATCCAGGCACCACCGACCGTTATCGTACCTCGCATGGCATCCAGGCTACCCTGAGTGAAATTGACCCGGCCATCGTGAAAGTAGGCGGCAGGATCCTTGAAATCATGAAATCAGATATGGATAAAAGTGATGAGGTCCGTATAAAATACGCATCCAATTATGCAGGTCTTGCCAATTTCTGGAAGAATAAAATAGGGGAAAAACGCGGATTAAAACGTCTTGATGTTTATGATAAGAAAAAAGCCATTGAAGACCAATTCAGCAGCTGGGTAAATGCGGAAGAAAGCCGGAAAGCCATCTATGGTAATGCCCTTCAGGATATTTCTGATGTGTATACTGCTTATGCTGAAACTAAATACAACACCAAACTGTGGTACCTTCAGATCTCCTTTTTCGGCTCCCAGATGATGGCTTTCCCCATGCAGACCCAGGGAATAATCAACATATTAAAAAGTGGTCAAAAGGGGGAAGAACTACAAACATCTCTGGCACCGTTTTACGAAATGGGTACAGGCCAGTTTAAAAATTACAATCCTGCCACGGAAGAAAAAATTGTTGCAGCCATTCTTGAGATGTACAGGGAGGATGTTCCCAAAGACGCCCTGCCGGATATTTTCAACCTGATTGATAAAAAATTCAAGGGGGATGTTCATCTTTTTGCGAAGAAGCTTTTTGAAACTTCGGTATTGGCAACAGAGGAGAACTATAAAGCCTTCCTCGCAAAACCCTCAATCAAGACTTTCGAAAATGATCTTGGTTATAAAATGACCAACTCCTTCTATAACTCTTTCATGACCCAGAATATGGCTGTTGCTCCGCTCGGCGAAAAACTGAAGAAGGCTCAGCGTCTGTTTGTCGACGGTTTAAGAAAGTCAAACCCTGAAAAAGTTTATTACCCCGATGCCAACTCAACGATGCGCGTCACGTTTGGTCAGGTACTGGATTATTTTCCGGCCGATGCCATCCATTATGATTTCAGAACATACATTGATGGGATTATCGAAAAAGAGGACCCGACCAACGAGGAGTTTATCGTCCCTGCGAAACTGAAAGAACTATATGAGAAAAAAGACTATGGCAAATGGGCGGACAAGGACGGAAGGCTGGTAGTTTGCTTCCTCAGCAACAATGATATTACCGGCGGTAATTCAGGCAGCCCAATCCTCAATGGGAAAGGTGAGCTCATAGGTCTGGCTTTTGACGGAAACTGGGAGGCCATGAGCGGCGACATTGCCTTTGAGCCTGAACTTCAGCGTACTATTAATGTTGATATACGTTATGTGATGTTCATCATCGATAAGTTTGCCAATGCACAGAACCTGATTGATGAAATAAAGATTGCCCAGAAAACAAGATAAATCTGTATTACTTTCTGAAGTAAATCCCGGCTCTCTCATCCCAGAGCCGGGATTTTTTTGGAACAGACATTTCCTGTCTGCAGATCCGGCTGAAAGATGCCTGCCAATACTTATGTAATTCTACGAACAAAGCAGGGTTACGTATGTTAACTATTGCGATTAATCTGTTTAACCGGAATCCTTCGCAGGAATATGATAAAAATCTTCCCCGCCCTGATCCTTGCCATTTTTATCCAGAAATATTCCTGCTCGCAAAATCCCGTTGCTGACAGCCTTGAAAAAGCCATCAGATCAGGAGCGGCTAAAGACACCAACCTTGTAAATGCCCTGAACCGCCTCTCAATAAATTATTGGTACAAAGACACCGAAAAAGCTTATACGCTAACCCGCAGGGCATTAAAGGAGGCCGAACGAATTGATTTCAGTCGGGGCCGGGCAGTCTCAAACAACCTGCTTGGAGTGGTTTTCGACATCAAATCAGAATTCGACAGTGCCCTGTATTATTATCAGCAGTCGGTAAAATTCAGCAAGGAAACCGGATACCTGAAGATTCTGGCCAGCGCTTACAATAACATTGGGATGGTACATAAGAACCGCGGCAATTTCAGTCCGGCCATCAAAGCTTATTACGATGCACTCCGCATTTTTGAAAAACAAAAGGATCAAAAGGGAATCGGGAATGCCTACAATAACCTGGGTCTGGTATATTCCGACATGAAGCAAAACCAGCTGGCACTTGATCTACATATGAAATCGCTGAAGATCAGAGAAAAGACAGGTGATAAATATGGAATCGGGGCATCCCTCACCAACCTTGGACTTGTATATTCTCAGCTGAATGATCAGGAAAAGGCCATGGAATGCTATCTGAAATCACTCAGAATCAAGGAAGAACTGGGTGACAAATATGGGCTGGGAATTCTTCTGAATAACCTGGCCCTCATTTACATGGATAAGAAAGAATACCGCAAAGCCATTGATATGTACAGGCGTTCGGCAATATATCATCGTGAAGTCGAAGATCATAACGGCCTGATCTTTACCTTTATCAATACAGGAGCCGCCTATACCAGAACAGGTGACTACAAGAAGGCCGAACTGGAAATTGATTCGGCAAAACAAATTGCACTGGAAATCAAATCGTTACTTAGGCTGGCAAAGGTTTATTCAGCTTATGCCAGCTTATACTATAGTTCGGGTAAATATTACAAGGCGAGTCAGGCATACCGGATGCTGGATTCGCTCAAGGATTCCATTTATTCTGAAAACATGAGCCGTAACACTGCAGAAATGCGTGAGTTGTACGACACAGAGAAAAAAGAAGGTGAAATCAAACTGCTTCAAAAAGAAAACCTGATAAAGAATCTGGAAATTGCTCAGCAGAGAAACCGCTTCAGAAACCAATTGATGGTCGGGGCTATATTTCTGATGTTGGTATTTTCAGGAGTTATTCTGTGGTACATAAGATCAAAATACCGGTTAAAAGTTCAGGCTGAGCAGGAAAAAAGACAATTACAGAAAGAGGGGTATGCAGCAGTAGTAAACGCTGAAGAGGGTGAAAGAAAGCGCATTGCCATGGAACTTCATGATGGTCTGGGGCAGTTACTTTCCGCAGCCAGACTGAATGTTTCAGTTCTGGAGGATGTGGCTCAGGAACAAGACAAAGAGGCAATAGGGAACGCTGAATCACTGATAGATCAGGCAATCACCGACCTGAGAAACATATCGCATAATCTGATGCCTTCGGCATTGATAAGGTTGGGACTGGTGGCAGCACTAAACGATATGTCAGCCAAGATTAATTCGGGCAGGCATGTGAAAGTTGAAGTGCAAATCTCCGGTATTGATGGTCGTTTACCGGAAGATTTCGAAATAGCATTATACCGGGTAGTTCAGGAAGCAGTAAACAATATTCTCAGACATGCAAATGCTACCATTATCAATATCAGCCTCAGTAAGATCGATGAAACCCTTAACCTTGAAATATCCGATAATGGCAAAGGGATGCCCGAAAATGCAGAGAAGTACAGCAAAGGCATCGGATGGAATGACATCCGAAGCCGGGTTTCACTGTTCAATGGAAATATGATACTATACTCCGATCCGGGTGCAGGAACCCGTATCAACATAAACTTCAGTAAGCCAAACCTATGAGTGAACCAGAAAACAAGCCCATAAGCGTGCTTATCGCCGATGACCACCAGATGTTTATTGACGGACTTAAAGCATTGCTCAGAAGAGAGAAAAATATTCTTATTGCCGGGGAAGTCAGCAATGGTCTGGACGCTTTGGAATTTATTAAGAAACAACAACCCGATCTTCTGATCACCGATATCAGCATGCCTGGCATGTCAGGCGTTGAACTTACCCGACAAGTCAAGCTGCATTATCCTGATATAAAAGTCCTGGTTTTATCAATGTATAATGACCGTGAGATTGTTAGTGAAATCCTTATGTCGGAAGCAGAAGGGTATATTCTTAAAAATACAGGAAGACAAGAGCTCATGAATGCCATTCATCGCATTGCCGATAACAGCACATACTACAGTAATGAGGTTCTGAGTATCATGATGACACGACTAAAGAAACAGAAAATCATTGAAAAAAACACAGCATTGCTCACTGGTCGTGAGATTGAGATTGTAAAACTGATCATGGAAGAATATTCAAGTGAAGAGATTGCTGACAAACTCTTTATCAGCAAACGCACAGTAGACACACATAGAAAAAACATCATTCAGAAAACAAATACCCGCACCCTGGTTGGTCTGATTAAATTTGCCATTGTAAACAACCTGGTTGAATTCAATCCGTAGTATTGCGTAGTGAAAATACCGAAAACTCTGTATCTCAGAAGGCTGAATATCATAGTAGTTTTGTGAAAAACAGTCTTCCAATGGAGCAAATCACCACAATCAGCAACATTACTACACGTGAGAAGCAGATACTGAGGCTGGTAGCCAGGGAATACAGTACGATTGAAATCTCAACTATATTACGCATCAGTGTCAGAACTGTTGAAACACACCGTAAAAATATTCTCAGGAAAATAAATTCCAGGTCACTTGCAGGACTAACCAAACATGCCATCAAACTTGGCCTGCTTGAGGAATATGTATACAGACCCGTTGTTGACACTAAAGCTCACGAAAGATCAAACAGGAAAAATCCGGAATAGCATACAGGGATTGAAATCTGAATCATTTCAAAACTATCACTCTGCTAAATTTTTATACCTAAAAGTACTTAGACAGATTACCGACTATTCGGGATTGAAGTCTCTCTGGCAAACAATAATTTTGTAAAGGATTCAGAATCTCTGAAACCATCTAACGCTAACCAATAAAACAAGTTCTATGAAATCGAAATTTACCTCTTTTTTCCTGGCAATTGCAGTAGCTTCTTTCTTATTTTCCGGATGCGACAAAGAAGATGAGACCCCTGACAATAATAACAACAATTCTGTCAACACATTCTCATACGATGATGCCTTCGGTATACTCGTAGCCGTAAAAAGCGTCTCCTATACCACCGTGGGCGGATTTGAGATCCCGGTTGAAGTAAATTCAGGTTCAGCATTTTTCCCGACCGATGCAGGCGCCGAAACTTTTACCGATGCCGGAACAGTTTCACTTGAAGGCAAAAACCTTAAAAAGCAATCGAACAACATTTATGTTTATGAAGATTATCTTAACCCTCTTACCCTTTCAGATATAACCTGGAATGTAACCGGGAATGGAAGCATTCCGGCCTTCAACAAGAGTGTCAGCCGTCCTTTGCCAACTTTCAGCGGCTATAGTGCGCTTCCAGGCAATATTAGTAAAGCAGCAGGAGTCAGTATTTCACTTGGATCAGCTGTTTATGCCGCTGACTCTGTAATTGTAATGATTACTAGTTCAAACGATGCCGTTCTGAAATCGGTAGCTGGCGGCACGGGCAGTGTAACATTCTCTTCATCTGAACTTTCAAAACTGGCCGCTAGCAATGCTGGATCAATATCAGTTAGCCCTTACAATTTAACAACCGAAACCATCAGCGGCAAGAAATACTATTTTGTCAATGAATCAAGCTATCTGAAGATGCTTGTTAATATAACCGAATAACTTCCCTCAGTGTGTTTTTATCTTAAAAAGGCACCCGCATACCGGGTGCCTTTTTTCAGTATCCGGGCTTCCGGAACTGAACCCGCTCAATATCATTTTAATTTGTCGACCGGCATATAAGCGGGTTCAGATGTATTGCAAAACTTTATCCCGGGATGAATAGCCATCTATGCAAATGTTTTTGATTAATTCATGATTTACTATATTTACCAGCGCTCAATTCACGAAGAAATTGAAGACCAACTGGCCGATAAAATTCAACATCTTTTGTTTTCACCGGAAATGTTTTCTTCTGGTGCTCCTCTTTTCAACCTTATTGTTGAATAATGGTTTTGGTCAAAGACCATTGCAGAAAGAGCATCTTTTTATTACTGCCTACGGACCTGAAGAAGGGCTTCGGCAAAGTATGGTCAGCCAGGTTATTCAGGATCGGGATGGGTTGATCTGGATGACTACCGGTGATGGCCTTCATTGTTTCGATGGCAATGAATTTAAGGTTTTCCGAATGCCTTTCAAGAATATTTATAAACACGCTGACAACCTCATGCGAGATATGGCCTGTCTTAATACAGGCAGACTGACCATTTCATCGAACTCTTCAATTCTGGATTTTAATACAACAAAAGGAGAATTTGATATTATTTACCGTAAAGAGGGAAGTTTCCCTGAACTTCTGAAAACAAGGGAGGCCGAAAAACCATTGGCCTGGCTTCCCGATCAGAAACTTTGTCTTGTTGACAAAGGAAAACTCATTCCCCTGAAACTTTCATTTTCAAACAACAGTATACCCCCTCCCGGCTTTATTGCCCACACTTCTGTCAGATATGGCAGTAAAGAATTATTACTGGCAGGTAATCAGGGATTTATTTCTGTCAGGCTGGACAAAAGCGATATGAATAAAATCTTACAGGCGGATTGGATACCTGTGAAAAATTGTCAGGATATTTCCGAAGACAGGTCGGGCCGGGTTTTTATCCTGACCGGGGGTAAGATAAAACAGTATCTCGGAAGCGGAAAAGTAAGAGATTTCTATGATACCCGCATTGCAGAAGATTTGCATATGTTTATCGACAGCAGAGACAACATTTGGCTTTCGGAGAAGAGCAATGACAGATTTTTCAGATTATCTGACGGGATCATGAAGGAAATCAGCTTTCTGATGTTAAGCGGAAAGCATATTGATTCTATCACCCCAAACATAAGATGCAGCTATGAAGACAACCACGGTAACCTTTGGTTTGGCACAGACGGGAATGGCGTTCTCCGGTATTCCCCTGACCAGATTCACTTCGAAAGGGCTTCCATTGGGTTCACACGATGTATGACATGGTATAACAATTCTCTATGGGCAGGAACCTATAACAATGGCCTCTGGAAACTCTCCCCGGATTTGTCTAAGAGTGAACGTATTTTACCTGAAAAGTTTCACAATGAGATGTATTTTCTGGATTTACAGAATGACAGGGCCGGTCGGCTTTGGGTGGCTTCACGCAAGGGAATTTTTGTGCTTGGCTCTTCGGGGGAAATTGTTTTCAATTATGATTACAATTGCAGTAACGCTAAATTTTTGAATATAAGCTTCGATTCCATTTTAGTCTTGTGTGATAACCAGCTCATAAAATTCCACCTCCGGCCAAAAATATCTTTTATTAACTCTGAAGTTTTCGTTCAGATTTCAGCTTTCATTTCAACAAAAGATTCTTATTGGCTCGGTACTCCATTTGGGTTATACAGGGGGCCAAAAGAAACTGAATTCGATAAATATAAGCTTTTTAACCCGGCTAATCATTTGATGTACAATCAGGTATATAGTCTTTTACATTTCCGGGGCAATATCTGGGCGGGTACCGGAAATGGGATAGAGATTTACACTATGGCAGGTGAACCAATCCCTCAGAATGCAGCTATCCGGGAACTTCAGAACGACATTATCTACTCGATGATCCCTGATAACATGGGAAGTGTATGGTTCACATGTAATCAGGGAATCGGATGTATTTTGCCGGATAATGATCATGTAGTTTACTTCAATGCCGGTAACAACCTTCAGTCGCTTGAGTTTAATTACAATGCATCCTGCCGGTCTCCTGATGGTAAGATTTACTTCGGAGGAATCCATGGTATCAATGGTTTTGAACCCTCCCGGTTCAGGAAGGATAAAGATTCGCCTGAGGTCAGAATGATTGAATTGTTCGTTGGTGATACCTCTTTTACAAAAGGGATTCCGCCCCGTTTTACAGGAATCAGATTGAATCGCAAAGCGCCACACATCAGTGGAAAAGTTTATTGTACTGATGTTACCGATGCCGGCACACAGCTTTATTCGTTCTTACTTGAAGGTTATCAGCAGAAATGGAGCAAACCTTCCACATTCCCTGATTTCAGCTACCGTGATCTGCCTCCGGGTGAATACCGTCTGTTGGCCAAAAGCGCTGATGTATGGCATAACTGGAGCGAACCAGTTGTTCTCTTATCTGTTTCGCTCAAACCACCATACTGGAAAACAGGTTGGTTCCTGTTTATTACCATTTCAATCATTACGACAATTACAGCACTCATTGTTAAAAAAATCAATGCAGTTCGTTTCGGACATAAGATCAGAGAACTTGAACAGCAGCATGCCATCGAGAAGGAGCGTCTGAGGATCTCCAAAGATATGCATGATGAAGTGGGTGCCAGCCTGACAAGGATTTCCATTCTGGGTGAATTGGCTAAAAAACAGACTGATCAGCCCGTTAAGTTGCAGGAAGCCATTTCAAAGATTTCAGAAATAGCAGGTAATGTGGTTGATGAAATGAGCGAGATTATCTGGGCAATGAACCCGAAAAATGATCACCTTGACAGCTTTGCAGCTTACATTCGCCAATATTCTTCCACTTACCTGGAGCCGACAGAAATAAAGGTGATATTTGATTTCCCTGACCATGTTACTGCAATTCCCATGTCTTCAGAAATACGCAGGAACCTGTTTCTTACCATTAAAGAGGCTTTGCACAATATCGTCAAGCATTCAGGGGCAGGAACCGTTAACATGACCATGCTGTCAGATAAATCAGTTCTGAAAGTCTCGATTTCCGACAATGGCAAAGGATTTGATCTAACAAGAGCGAAAGGTTCGGGAAATGGTCTTCACAATATGCAACGCAGGGTTGAAGAGAGTGGAGGCAAATATCAGATTATCACGGAGCCGGGAAAAGGGACTGCCATAGAAATCACAATTGCCCTTGAAATAAATCATACTAAAGGGTGATACCGGAATGACTTTTATAAATATACCTTTGGAAGATAAAGTGAGGGGAATAATGTCGGAATCTATAAAAATAATGATTGTTGAGGACGATCAGGCAGTGCGCGAAGGTTTGCGCACACTTATCAACGGATCTGATGGTTTTAACTGCCCTGTTGCCTGTGCCTCAGCTGAAGAAGCGCTTGAACAGATACAGGTTCATGAACCACAGGTTGTACTCATGGATATAAATCTGCCCGGGATGAATGGAATTGAGTGCGTAGTGTGCATTAAAAACACCTGGCCCGAAATTCAGGTGATGATGTTAACGGTTTTCGACAATACGGATGAAATTTTTAAATCGCTTACAGCCGGTGCAACCGGTTATCTTTTGAAGAAAACACCGCCTGCCAGGTTACTCGAAGCCATTACAGAATTGCACAACGGAGGTTCGCCCATGAGCGGCGAGATAGCCAGAAAAGTGGTTCAGACTTTCTCCAGGCCTGTCAACCATAAAATTCCCGATACAATCCTCACACCCAGAGAAGAAGAAATACTGTCCTATCTTTCAAAAGGATTTCTATACAAGGAAATCGCTGCAGAACTTTTTATCAGTATCGAAACAGTCAGAACACACATCCGGAAAATTTATCAGAAACTCCAGGTCCGCACCCGCACCGAAGCCCTGCTGATGTGTATGAAGCATTAAGTGAACTTCAACCTTATCCGCAGCTTTACACTTGTGCGGATTTCCATCAATAATTTTCCCAAATACTCAAGCGTTGCCTGGTTGGTTTCTGTCCTTCTCTATCAGCAGGTTTGATTACTACATTCCTTTTTATTCTGTATTGCAGCTAAATATCACATCAAAGGGTGATTGACACAGGTTTCCTGCAAACCGACATTTGCAATATGAGAACTAACCTTTAAACCAATCTCTATGAAAAGATTTTTACTCATTGTTTCCGCCGTTTCTGTGATGTTTATCAATCAAACCTCTGCACAGATAACGATCACCACAGACGATCTGCCCACAATAGGATTACAGGTTATCAGGGCTGTTGATAATACCACTCAGATCATACCCGGTAACCCGGGTCTGAATCAGGTCTGGGATTTTACCAATCTGACACCTTCAACCTATGATACCACACTATATCTGCCTCCTCAGGGACAACCCAATCATCAGAACTATCCGGAAGCGGAGGTGGCCATACGTCATAAGAATGGGAATCTCCAACCATACTGGGATTATGAATATGCCAGATATGACGGTCAGGGCATGCGGTATGTGGGCGACGAGGATATGTTAACAATTTTTGGTGCCTACACCATGGCCATTCACATCACCTGCAATCCAAATCCGCTTAGCCTGCAACTGCCGTTTACCTATGGAGATAGCTTCACACAATCATCGACCTATGAATGGCACATGGCAACCCGCAATGAAGGAGTACTTATGGACTCTATAAAACAAATCAGCCGTATGACCATTACAACAACTGGTGATGCAAGTGGTATAATGTCAACACCCTATGGCTCTTTCCAGGTTCTCAGGGTGAAAAACGATATCGTATCGGAGGATTCTGTTTATAACTGGTCGTCTGATGGATGGGTTTTTAACAGCTTTGACATCAACAACTATTCAAATTACAGGTGGTACACCAACGACTTTTACGAAGTTGGATTATACCAGTTTGAAGAAGGTAAAGGGAATAGTATGACTTTCTTCAAATCCGAAACCGTAGTGGGTATTCAGACCAATACAATAAGCAGGCAGGCAAAAATCTACCCGAATCCGGCTCATAACCTGGTTTACATTGACATTGAAACAATTCCTGACCGTATTGAAATCCTGGATTTAACGGGAAGGGTAAAACAGATATCAGGGCCGGCAACCACCGTTGATATTTCTTCTCTTGCCCCGGGCATGTATCTGCTCAGGGTCTGTGCAAAAGACGAAATATTGAGCAGTATGCTCGTTAAGCAATAAATACTCACTCCTGGTTATCCTTTTCAGGTCTTCTGCATTTCGTCGGGGATAAGCCAAATAAATATCTGATCTACTGACTTCTAATTAGTTACAAAGAAAAGTTCAACCAAAACTGATTGCTTTGTTTATAGAAAGTCAGGCAGGATTTAGTTTATGATTGTCGTTCATACAATAAATAGCAAGCCGATACCAAGTCCAAAATAAAAATCAGATATACGAATATCTTGCCGGGAAATGGATGTTGAATCAGGAAATTCCTGGTTCAACACCATTTTTTTTGCGTAATTATAAGGTAATCCCCATTTGCCTCATGAGGAAAGTCGCATTCATGTTCTGTGCAATGCCTTGCTTTAGCTTGTAATCGAAATGTAATTCTTCACCTGCGATTTCAGCTTCAAAACAATAGTTGATGACATCTTCAGGAAAACTATTGAACAGTTTCCCAAGTTCCAGATCGTGTGTGGCAATAAATCCTGCGGCACCAAGGCCAATCAGTTGTGTAAGTAATGCTTTGGATCCGGCTTGCTTGTCGGCCGAATTTGTTCCCTTAAGGATCTCATCCAGTAACACGAACAATTCTTCACCTCTGTTAAGCCTGTCGATCAGGTCTTTGAGACGCAATAATTCAGCATAAAAATAGGACTGGTTCGTACTGAGTGAATCTGTTGTTCTCAGGCTGGTATAAACAGGTGCCGGATAACACACAAAGGAGGTGGCACAAACAGGTGCTCCGGTTAAAGCCAGTACCATATTCACCCCGACTGTCCTGAGATAAGTGCTCTTACCGGCCATATTGGCACCGGTCACAACATTGAATTGTCTGCGGTGGGTAACCGAAATGTAATTATTTATCCTGTGCCTGGCCGGGATAAGTGGATGACCGGCATTTTCCGCGAGGATAACAAACCGGTCAGTCACAATATCAGGAAAAACAAAACCAGGATTTGCATAAGTAAGCGACCCCAATGAGGCTAAAGATTCTGTATCAGCCAATACATCAAACCAGAGGGGGAGACTTTCTCTGTGTTCTTTCTGCCAATGCTCCAATCGTCTCATCTGCCTGATGTCCCAAAGCAGGTAAACATTCAGAACGAACCCTGCCAGGATGTTCAGCCGGGTATCCAGTGATGCAGTGATCTTCCCGAGTTTCTGTATTCCGGAACTGGCAGGCAGAGTACCTGATTTAAGTTTCTTAACGAGCTCGGTCAGATATTCCGATGAAAATCCCGCATCTTCAATCATCCTGAACCGGATTGAATACTTTTGAAGCAGTTCAACTTTTTTTGACAGCATGACATGCCTGCGGTTAACTGCTTTGGTATGAAACCCTGTGACTGCCATAGGAATAACAAGATATAGCAGGAAAAGCTGAGCAGGTATTATCCCCAGAATAAAACAAGAAGTAGCGGTGAAAGAAGCTATCGGGATCAGGATTTGGGCTATCCTGAAAAAGAATGATGTGAAAAGGGGTTCGCTCACGAGCCAGTCGTACAGAAGTTCCAGATCTTTCTTTTCTTCTCCTGCATCCATACCATGGGATCGTAAATATATACGCCATTCAGGCATTTCAGCCACTTCAGCAACCGCTTCCTGTCTGCTTACAATCTCTTGCCTGTTTTGCAGAGGTGTCTTAAGCCAGGAAGCTAACCTACTCTTACCTGAAAAAGTCGCTGTCCTGTTTAAAGCCTGAAATAGCGAATCATTCCCGAAAACATCAAGGTCGGCAGTAAAAATATGGTCAGAATCATTGAATTCTTTTCCTCCGTCAAATGAACTGTACTGTCCGTTCAAAGCTTCCTTTTCATGAGTTAGTGCTGCAATACAGTTATCATTGAATCTCTTCCTGATAACTGATTTTTCATGGATTATCACGAGAACAATAAAAACGGCAAGTAACAAGGATGCCGGTATCCACCAAAAGGGATTATAGACAATGGCCATCGGAATGGCAGGGAGAAAGAGTAAAAATGAAAAAAAACGGGACAGTGAGAAATACCGCGCATTCCTCACTAATCTCAGGTTTAGCTTGAGCTTGTCTTCCAGCATTGCTGCATATACACCTCCGCGACCTGACTCAATCATTTATTCCAGCCATTAAATGGGTTTGTGGAAAGGCTGGAGTTCAGGTATTCCGTCTTATTGGTCACTTCAACGCCTACCCATTCAGGCTTAATAAACGATTGATTCTCACTTGTAACTTCAATCTCAGCAGTAATCAATCCGGCATTTTCACCTAAAAACTCATCGACCTCCCAATAAAAACCCTGATATGGTACCCTGTATCTCAGTTTCTCAATAATTCTTCCGTTGCACAATTCACTCAACATCTCTTCCGCATCATTCAACGGAATTTCATATTCAAATTCCTTGCGGATCAGGTTGGAAACCCTTGCTTTCACTGTAATGAATCCTCTGGCTCCGGCTATCCTGACCCGGATTGTTTTTCCTTTCAGAATGGAGAGATACCCCTGTCTGTATCTGACAGGTTCTGCAAGGCTTCTGAATATGGTTGATGTTACCAGGAATTTATGTTCTATCTCCAGTGCCATAAGAAAAATATATGGTGAACTATGATTAATGAGAAACGATCTTTCGTATAAAAAATGCTGTTTGCAGAATTATAAGCAATACTGTTGTCTGTGAATTGAAGTTTAAAAACAGGGCCCGGAATACCAGGCCCTGTAATAATTGAATCTAGTTTACAGATTTCGTTTCCATAGGAGCCATCAAAGCTTCAGCAGCAGGTTTTATCCTTTCCTTCGGAGCGATCGTCAGTTCTTTGATAATATTACCGGCACCGGCAAACTTATCAATGATAAAAAGTACATACCTGATATCGACGCTGATAGTACGCTGTAATTCCGGTTCGAATGCAATATCACCACTCATGGCTTCCCAGTTTCCATCAAAAGCAAGCCCGATGAGTTCGCCCTTTCCGTTCAACACCGGACTACCTGAATTACCTCCGGTGATGTCGGTGGTTGAAAGGAAAGCGACAGGCATTTCACCGTTTACACCGTATTCTCCAAAATCCTTCTTTTCGTAAAGTTCTTTTAACCTGGCAGGAACAACAAACTCCCAATTGTCGGGATCTTCCTTTTCCATAATGCCTTTCATGGTAGTATAGTAACTGTAGTGAACCGCATCGGCAGGGTAGTAGTCCAGTATTTTACCATAGGTCAGACGCATGGTTGAATTGGCGTTGGGATAAAACTTCCGGTTAGGCTGCATCTCGCGTAAACCAGCAATAAAGAGTCGGTTTCCCCTGTCAACCAAGTCGTTCGGAGCATCCATCATTTTCTGGTTTTCCCTGTATTTTTCAATCATCACTTTCATCAGGTTGTAAGCCGGATCTTTCTCAAGTGCCTTCAGCGATGGTTTTCCCAGAAAAGCATCCACTTTCTGCTTGTCGGCAAATATTGATTTGCTGAAGATGTTGTTTCCGATTTTCGTGAAATCGTTTTTATATTTTGATACCAGTTCCCTGAAAGCTGCGGGTTGCTGTTCTGCCGGAACATTTTCATAATACATTTCAAGCATGGCTATCAGTAACTTCCTGTCAGTCGGTGTATTATAATTTTTGAAGTGCTTTTCAACACTTTTTCTCAGATTTTCCTGCAATCTGGACATTCTTTCCGGAGAGGGCTGTTCTGTTTTTAATTCGCTGGCGAGTGATGAGAATGACTGAGCCAGGGTCATGATTTCGGCTCCTCTTACTATAGATTCCACAAAATACCAGCGTTGCAGGGTATAATCACCGATGGTTTTATAAGCCGATTCAATATCGGTGAGTGCGGTTCCGTATTTCTCCTTGCGGGAAGCATCACCGTTCATCCAGTTTGAGAAATCTGCTTCAATTTTTTGTTTATCTTCCAGTACCTTCAGTCTCTTTAATCCCCTCGTCTGGCCGATAAAGTATTTCCAGTAATTTGATATCTGGGCATATTTCGAAGCATACTTAATACTCACTTCACGGTCTGCATCCATATCCTGACGCATAATACCAAGTTTTTTTTCACGAATTTTAACAATGGTCGGATTGCTGGTTTCAATGGCCAGTTTAACGCCCCATGAAGTCAGATAACGGTCGGTACTACCCGGATATCCCATAATCATGGCAAAGTCTCCCTTTTCATATCCGCTCACAGAAACCGGGAGATGATGCTTAGGTTTTAAAGGAACATTGCTTTTAGAAATGTCTGCTGGTTTGCCATCTGCATCAGCATAAACCCTGAAAAGGGAAAAGTCGCCCGTATGACGTGGCCACATCCAGTTATCAGTGTCGGCACCAAACTTACCAATGGATGACGGGGGTGCACCAACCAGTCTGACATCACGAAAAACCTCGTAAACAAAGAGATAAAATTCATTACCATTAAAAAAACCAGCAACTCTGGCTTCATAACCGGTTCCCTTTGTGGCATCATTCTGGATGCTTTTTGACAATTCAGCAATTTTTGCATTGCGGTCTGCCTCTGTCATCTTATCGGTGAGTTGGGCCAGAATGGTCTGGGTTACATCTTCTATCCGCACAAGAAAACGGGCTGTGAGTCCTTCATTGGGCAACTCCTCATTCATGTTCATTGCCCAGAATCCATCGGCGAGGTAGTCATGATCGATGGTACTGTGCGATTGTATTGAACCATAACCACAATGGTGGTTGGTCAATACCAGACCCTGATTGCTGATCAGTTCGCCGGTGCATCCATTGCCAAACTGAATAATTGCATCTTTAAGGCTGGAATGATTTACACTGTAGATCTCTTCAGGTGTAAGTTTCAGTCCTTCCTTCTGCATGTCAACATAATTAAGCCGCTCAATAAAGAGGGGCAGCCACATACCTTCATCGGCTCGTGACAAGCCGGCAGTAAGTACAAAAAATAAAATCAGTATTTTTTTCATTTTACAATTGGTGTTGGTTCCTATTACACGAATTTTTCTCCTTTTTCTATCATCACATCATTCACAAACTGGCGGATCTGCTGTTCGTCACCTTTCCGGCAAACCAGCAATATTCCTTCATCCTCCACCACAATATAATCGTCGAGGCCCTGCAAAACAACCAGTTTTTCCTTTGGCATGTTCACAATGCAATTTCGGCTGTCGTACATCAGTACATTCTGCCCCACGATAGCGTTTGCATTTTCATCCTTTTGCCGGGTATCATACAGCGATCCCCATGTTCCAAGATCGCTCCACCCGAAGTCGGACGACAGAACATACACATCCCCGGCTTTTTCCATTACACCATAGTCGATCGAAATACTTTTACATACAGCATAGGTCTGCTTAATGAAAGTGTCTTCCTGTTCCGTACCATACTTTCCGATGCCCTCCCTGAACAATTGATCAATTTCAGGCAGATGCTTCTCGAAGGCCGCCATTATGGTTTTCAGTTTCCAGATAAAAATACCCGAATTCCATAGGAAATCTCCACTGGAAAGAAATTCTCTGGCCATTTCAAGCTGCGGTTTCTCGGTAAAGGTTTTAACTTTCTTTATCCTGAAGTCAGTCCTGCATGTGATTCCTTCGTCAAATTGAATGTATCCGTAACCGGTATCAGGTCTGCTTGGCTGAATCCCCAATGTAAGCAACCAGTCGTTCTTTTCTGATGCATCCAGTGCAGCAGTGATTACCTCTGTAAAAATGTCTTCCTTCAGGATAATATGATCGGAGGGGGCTACCACCACATTGGCTTCCGGATTTTCAAGATGTATACGATAATTGGCATAGGCAATACATGGAGCAGTATTCCGGCGCGAAGGCTCACACAATACCTGTGACTCTCCAATGGCAGGCAACTGATCCAGTACCTGCTTCTTATAAATCTCATTAGTAACTATATAAATATTCTCAGCCGGACAAACTTTCCGGAACCTGTTAAAAGTTGACTGAATCAGCGTCTCACCGGTTCCCAGAATGTCGATGAACTGTTTCGGATGGTTCTGACGGCTCATGGGCCAGAATCGGGCTCCAATACCACCGGCCATTATGATACAATAGTTGTTTTTATTCATTGGGTTTGAATTTGGTTACTATTTTCAAAAAAATCAGCTATTAAAAACCTGCCGGTAAATTTGATGCACTGTTGCCACTCTCAACCTGAAGGATTTCGGCGAGGGGACTGAAAAGATAGATCCGTTTATTATTGAGGCACACACAACGATAACGTTTTCTTAACTTAACTCCCCTCCTGAAAACACGACCATCAGGAAGTGCAAACAGAGCTTCATCGGGCAGATCACTGACCAGGGTTTTGCCACTGGCATCATCATATCTGCGCAAAGCGTTGGCCAGGGGAGCATATGCTGTACTGGATGCTGAAGGATTTTTCAGATAGTCAGTAAATGGCTGAAGGATATCATCAGGCAACAGACCCGGCTGCAGAAATGGACGGGACAAAAGACGGTAAGTACTTTTCCATTGCTCTCCATGCGGTTTCAGTCTTCTACCGGAAGCTAAAAACAACTCAGCATGGGCCATCTCATGAATCAATGTTATCAGAAAGCTGTATTGGTTCAGATCGTGATTGATTGTAATACGGGGATGAACCAGCGAACTTCCGCCACGAAAATCACCCAGTTTTGAACGCCTGGACCTGGTAATACGCAGGACAACACGATGGTTGCCGAACCATTCAGTAACCAACCCGGAACATCCCGATGGCAGGTAACCTGAAAGCACATCATTCAATGTTTTACCTTGCGTCATTCAGACTCAGCATTGTCTTATTGGTGTCCTTTGCCTTGTTATAACACCCGCAATCGCGCGAGCGTTTGGCTGATTTGTATTTATTCTGCTTATACGGTGGTGTTGAACAGGATGCAGAAATAAATAGTAATGCGAAGGCCATCAGTATTAGCCTCGATGAGTTCATCGCTTTCATTCTGAGGTTGATTTTTAGGTTTTTAGAACTCCAAAAATAGTAAAAATGGCAGGTATAGTTTCAAAATATTGAAATTAAAAGAGGTTTCAACGACGTGTTTACCATGTCTTCAAATAAAAAGCCTTCTAAACCGGATATCTACACCCGCAATTTTCGGTTTTCGTGTAATTAAATCAGTATAATTACCCATTGATCTTTATATATATGTAAAGTATATTTACAAGTTGTTTACATTACTTCCGGTTTCCCCAAAACTACAGGATGATAAAACAAAACTGAATCATTTATTGAACACAAACCCAAAATCAAACGACATGAGAAAAAGAATCAGAAATTTCATTTTACTCCTGCTGGCAGTTCCTCTACTGCTAATCAGTTGCGCAAAAAACGACACTGTTGAAAAGCAGGAGGTCATTGGCGATTCCAACAATAACCTGTTCAAAACAGACATCATTTATTGTGGCAGTCCTGTTATTTCACAAATGACCGACTTCGAGCAGACAATGTCTCCGGCTACCATTTCCATTGGAAATGATCAAGCCACCCTTCTGATAAAATATCAGCTTGACGATCCGGAATGGTATATTTATCACGCAGCTCTTTTTCGCAGGTACTGAGGAGCAGTTATTTACCGGAGGATCCAGTGGCCCTAATGCAGAATCCATCAATCCGGATGGCACAGGTCATTTTTTCCCATGGAGGTTTCCGTTACAGTCATATCACTCAGCCACAGCCGACATCCACTATAAAGAGTACCTTATCGACCTGACTACACTGCCCGAATGTTTTATGGTTGTAGCCCATATCCAGATACGCAATGCAGCTGGTGACAGAGCTTATCTGTGGGGCAAAAGCGCCCTGAAAACCCCCGGGTTCTACATTAATTACTGTGTGCAGGAATGCCCGCCGCCACCGCCACCGCCACCTTTGGGCGGGTGTGAAACCGGCTATGCATTTGGTTTGTCATATGCCAACTGCTTTCTGACTATTCCCGGAGTAAATTCAAACAACTGGGGCTGGTCAAACGGACTGTTGGGACCAGGCAACTATACCTGGCCAATGTATGCAGGTGCAGGGCAGTGCAACATAGAAAACGGAATCAATGTTGGTACCTTAACTGTGAATTATACGCCTCCCACTGCAACGGTGACTTATTCAGTTCTTGATGGTTATATCCTTAATGCTACCCATCTATATGTTGGCAACCAGATATTGCCTTTGAAAAACGGAAGGTATACAACCGCTCCCGGGCAGTTCCCGTATAAACACAATAACCTGAATGGCGTTTCCACGGATACATATACCATCACTGGTCTTTCAGGCAACATATATGTTGCAGCTCATTCAGAAGTATGCGATGATATCTGAACAGATTAAAGGATCATTACGGAGGCAGGTTATTGATAACCTGCCTCCTTTTTTTAATTCATCCTGATCATATGCAGACCTGTCATTTCATCCTTCTGAAATATTCAACTTACCGAACAAGCTCAATTTTCAGGATCACATCTAAAGATTTAAGCTTCAGAGGCAGCTTAACGGTGAAAATGAGAAGAAGACCTGTTTCAGAGAGAGGAAATTTTACAAACAAAATATTATCTAAATTAGCAGAAATGTTTCAACCGTGATCAGGGGATTTCTTTTTCAGTTAGGCCGTTATATTCTTCTCATCAGGCAGGTTTTCAAACGGCCTGAAAAACAGTCAATTTACATCCGTCAGATTATAATCGAGATGGAGAATCTCGGACTCGATTCCCTCGGTATTGTTGCTTTCATTTCTGTTTTCATGGGCGCAGTTTTGTGTATTCAGATGGCTTTTAATGTTGATACCCCACTGATTCCACTCTATACCATAGGTTTTGCCACACGGCAGAGTGTGGTTCTTGAATTTTCCCCGACCATCATCAGCCTGATCCTTGCCGGTAAAGTTGGCTCAAGAATCTCTTCCGAAATAGGCACCATGCGCGTAACCGAACAGATCGATGCCCTTGAAATCATCGGGATTAACCCGGCAACATATCTGATTTTTCCCAAGATTGTTGCCAGCATGTTCATCAATCCGATCCTGATCATGATGAGTATGATTCTGGCTGTGTTTGGCGGCTGGTTGGCTGGCTCACTTACCGGACTGGTGCCCAGCAGCGAATACATCTATGGAATCAAGGCATTTTTTGAAGTTTATGATATTTATTATGCACTCATTAAAGCGGTGGTTTTCGCGTTTCTTATTGTTTCAATTTCAGGATACCATGGTTTTTATACTAAGGGGGGTGCTCTTGAAGTTGGTGCTGCCAGCACCAAAGGGGTCGTACACAGCAGCATGGCCATCATCGTATTTAATCTGATTCTTACGAAAATCCTTCTTGCATGATCGAGGCCGGTAATGTTTCAAAATCATTTGGCGACCATTTGGTGCTTGATGGTATATCGGTTAAATTCGAAACCGGTAAATGCAATCTGATCATCGGGCAGAGTGGATCCGGGAAAACCGTCCTTATGAAATGTATGGTTGGCCTTTACGAGATCGACAGTGGAAAAGTGATGTACGACGATCGTGTATTCTCGCGCATGTCATTCGACGAAATGAAAGTTATCAGGCAGGAACTGGGAATGCTTTTCCAGGGGGGAGCCCTTTTCGATTCAATGACTGTTGAAGAGAATATAATTTTCCCCCTTTCAATGTTTACAGACCAATCACCTGAACAAAAAAGGGACCGGGCAAATTTTTGCCTTTCAAGAGTTAAACTTGAGAACGTAAATAAGCTCTATCCTTCTGAACTCAGCGGAGGAATGAAGAAACGGGTCGCCATCGCAAGGGCCATAGGCATGAACCCGAAGTATCTTTTCTGTGATGAGCCCAATTCAGGACTCGACCCACATACTGCCAATGTGATAGATAACCTCATCAGTGAACTGACGCAGGAATACAATATGACGACCGTGATCAATACCCATGACATGAATTCTGTTATTGAAATCGGCGATAAAATAGCCTTTATCCACAAAGGTAAACTCTGGTGGGAAGGAGATAAGGATACAATCCTGAAAAGTGACAATGAGGTATTGAATGAGTTTGTTTTTGCGACTGAACTTACCCGGAAGTTAAAGCAGAAATAGGGTTAATCGCATGAATTATATTGATCTGATCATTCTGATTTTTTGCATATTAGCAGCCATTAAAGGTTTTTCCAAAGGGCTGGTGATAAGTTTGGCATCACTTGCCGGCCTGGTTTTAGGCATCCTTTTTTCTCTCAGGTATGCCGGTGATCTGGCTGACTTCCTGCAGAAGATTTCAGGAAGTCAATCAAAGTTTCTCCTTATTGCAGCCTACATCTTATGTTTTACCCTGATTGTGGTTTTCGTCAACCTCATTGGTAAGTCCATTGAAAAAGTTGTGGAAATTGCGGCATTAGGAATCGTAAACAGAATAGCCGGGGCAGTATTCGGAGTCCTTAAAGTACTTTTTGTCTTCTCAGCGATCTTATACCTGCTAAAGATTGCAGATCCCGAAAACCACTTTATCAAACCTGAAACAAGTAAGAAATCATTCCTTTACAGTCATCTTGAGTATGTATTGCCTTCGGCATTGCCATTCCTGAAACAGCAGCTTGATAGCATCAATGAGCAGATTGATAAGCGTGAAAGTGATGGCTTGACTGAATGAGGGCGGACCATCGATACCTTACTTCCTGCATATGCCCTTGTCAATGGCCATGTGACTGACCTGTTTCATTGGTCATTTTTTCAGCTTCAATCACCTGTTTTTATTGTTCCGGCATCAGGTATGATGATATGAAAGTAATTTTGCATCCGCATAAGTAGTATTTTAATTCCGATTATTCAAACAGTCCGTATGAAGATTTCCACCCGCCCGAAAATTCTGGCATCACTTGCTGCAGCACTGCTGGTTCTTATTACTGCAGCAACCATTCTATCCCTGGTTATAAGACACAGGCAAAAAAATGAAATCAATGGCGCTCTGGCTATTCTGGAAAGGAACAACCTGCCGTTGATGAAAGTAGAACAAACATTGGGCTCCCTTTTCAATGCTGAAATTGAATTCCGGGAATACACAATCAGTTACGACAGGATACATTTGAAAAAATACCATGAACATATAAACCATCTGGTTACCAGTATCGACACCCTGCAGCAGATAGCCATGACCTTTAATGGCGAACATCAGGGAAATGCGATTGAGACCCTCAGGGAACGTGAGAAACAGGCAGTAAATTATCTGAGACTGAAAAGGCTTACCGATTCATTGATGGTAGTGGCTCTTTCTTTCGACTCGGTTTCCTATACGCACATGGGTGACAACTTTTATCTGAAAAAATTCAAACCCACACCCGGTAGCCTGAGCATTGATACCCTTGGTTATTCAATGACGTCAGAGAGAAGGAGAAAAGGTTTGCTCGGGAAGATCAAAACTTTTCTTGTCGGAGAAGAGGAGAAAACAACCAGCAATACCAAAGTCGTAGTTAAGACCGGAACCCAGGCTGAAGAGCCACAGGCTGAGGAATCTGATTCAGCATTTAATCTGAATCTACTTGCTTCACGCATAATCGATAAAACAAACAGGCATTACCAGATACAACTTAAAAAACAGCTTGAAAAACGCAATGAACTTCGCACCCAGGAGCTGAAACTCGTTAAGCTGAACAACAGCCTTATCTACGAAATCAGAGCCATACTCAACACTTTTAAGGAATTATCGCAGGAAACCCGGACTCAGTACCAGATCAGATCATCAAGAACCATAGCGCGGTCATCGACAATTTTGCAACGTACGCTGCTGGCCATTATTCTCATTTCTTTCCCATTGGCTGTTTTTACAATAATGATGCTCCGAAGAAATCAGATTTACCAGCAAAGGATTCTTGAATCAAAGCAGCAGGCATTATATCAGGCAGAAGAAAAGAGCCGTTTTCTGTCATATATGAGTCACGAATTCCGTACCCCGCTATCTTCTGTTATTGGTTTTGCAGAACAATTGGAGCAAACGCCAATGAACCATGATCAGAAAAACTACCTTTCGGGCTTAATGTCATCCTCTGAAATGCTGCTGGCAACAGTAAATGATATTCTTGACCTGTCGAAACTTGATGCCGGAAAGATGTCTTTTCTCTCCAATCCTTTCAGGCCTGATGAAACCATTCATCAGGTTATGAAATCATTCAGGAAGATGGCCAGCGACAAATCCATCGAACTGTCATACAAACATCAGGGAAATGTGCTGACGCTGCTTGGTGATGAGATACGACTGAAACAGGTTCTCAATAACCTGGTGAGCAATGCTATCAAATATACCCCAAAAGGTAAAGTTGAAATTGTTTCACATATCATTGAAAACAAGCTAAATGCAGAACTAAAGGTAGAAGTCACGGATACCGGAATCGGAATCGATGCTGAAAAAATAGGAAAAATCTTTGATGAATACAGCCGTGTTCATTCGGAAACGCCTGAAAAATGGATAATCGGAACCGGCCTCGGACTCGCAGTTACCAGGAAACTTGTTGATCAGATGGGTGGTCAGGTTACGGTAAGCAGCAAAAAAGGGAAAGGTTCGGTTTTTTCAATATCCATACCTTATCCTGTGAGCAAAATACAGCAACTTGCCTCTGTGAACAGGAAAAAGGAAGCTTCATTACCCGATGGTAATATAAGGATCCTTGTTGCAGACGACAATTACTTTAATGTTGTGTTGCTGCAATCCATTTTTAAGCGGGAGAATATTGTTGTTGATGTAGCTGAAAACGGTGTTGACGCCCTCGAAAAACTTGTTTCAGAAAAATACAATATTCTTTTGAGCGACATGTATATGCCACAGATGGATGGTCTTGAACTGACACGGCAAATCAGGCAAAATGCTTCCTCCGAATTAAGCAGGCTTCCTGTAATCATGTTAACCGGCAATATTTCGCCAGAAGCCGGTGAACAAATGGGAAATGCAGGGGTAAGCGACTTCCTGATCAAGCCTTTTCAACGAAAAGATCTGATCGAAATGGTAAGCAAACACCTGTCCTGATTGTGGTTTCATCACTCCTGCAAAAATGAATGCAGGCATCCTGAAGGAGCCTGAAACCCAATTTGTCCGTTTATAATTTTGAGAACCTGCCTCCTTTATCCGAAAATTCACGTGATGGTGAAAAATAGCATCAGGACTTCAAAACCGGTCGAATGACCTCACAGACTTTTTTGTAAAAGCGCAGATTAGTTCTCAGTCCTTTTAAAGTTGACGCCCTCTTCGGAAAGAATAAAAGCAGGTTGTGCACAGGAACAGCAAAAGGCCGGATCCTTTCCAGGATCCGGCCTTTTAAACATTTATAAAGCCTTACCGGATCACTGATATTTTTTTGGAAATGACCTGATTTCCAACAGTGAGTTTAAGAACATACATTCCGTTTGCAAGATCATTGCTACTTACCCTGATCATGTTCAAACCGGCTGCATATTCGTGCGATTTAACCGTCATAACCTTTTTGCCAAAAAGGTCAAACACATCAACACCTGCATTGCACGGCGAGTCAATACTGAATGTAACATTGGTATAATCTTCTAAAGGATTGGGATATACCGCAACCCCTCTGTTAATTTCCTGATTGTTAACGCTTACATAAGTGCTGATTTCATTGTTTGCATTGATGATTTCGCCTGTAGTAACATCCAGCAGAAATCCAACGATGTGCAACTTTTCGTATTTCCAGCTGTCAGGCAAAATATAGGTATAGTTATAGGTTATTACGGAACCTGTTGCAATAATGAGTGGCAGACTCCCTTCTGTTCCAAAGGGACTGTCCAGTATCTCCCTTGCCACATGGTCATAATGCATCTGAGCTGCCGGGATGGTTCCGGCCATATTCTCGAATCCGCACATGGCACCGTTTCCACCACCTGCATAGTAATTGCCCTGATTCCATTGTGAAGTTGTTCCCCAAAGGCTGTCTTCAACGAAAATAACGCCAAACCTTAGCTCAGAATTAATATCAGCAACAAATTCCGACTGCAGGTCAAACGTTACCTCCCGGGTCTCAGGATTCCATCCATAATTAACGATATCAAGTGTAGCCGGACTGATGGCTGACAATCTGCGCAGGTATCCTGTTTCCAGATCTGCCGGGTCAGAGTCGCCGGCTGTGCGATCGGTTGTAACACTCGGATAACCGGCAAAACCAGGGATAATGCCCGGAATTGCAGCATCATAGGCATCATTCACCATCGGATCACCATTGTGAACAGCAACGCCAATCCAGGTCTCCGGATAGGTTTCTGCCATGTAATCCATAAAGCAGATTCCACGGACACACCAACCACACCATGTCCCGGTAGCTTCCTCAGCAAGAACTTTCTTAACAGGGACAAATGAAACCGCTCCTACGATTTTCGTAACACTGTTGTTCGAAGGATCAAGGTCTTCGCCTCCGTTAATATTGGTGATGGTCGTAATGATCTCGTGGCTGCCGATATCTGTCAGGGTAATCGGAGTATCATGTGTAAATGAATAGCTGTTACCGAGAGTAATGTTAAGTCCGACAAAGGACTGAACCTGAGGAACTCCGCCATCGACGGTATATGAAACAGTAAAAGAGCTGATGGCAGTTGCACCCTCATTTGAAACCGCACCCTTCAGATCAAACTGATCTCCGGCTTCCACGTACCTCGGAATATCAACCGAAGCAAGAGAAGCATCAAGATTCAACGGGGTAAACAATTTAATATTATCGATAAACCAGTAATCCACGTTATAAAGATTACCTGTAATAAAGATGCAGAACTGAAAATCATCCTGTCCGATGTTGTTCAACGAAACAATCTGTGTTTTCGGCCCCTGGTTACCCGTCGGTGATACCTGCCATGCAACAGTCCACGCCCCGCTTCCGAAACGGGTTGCCACGCCGATTGTCGGCCCATTGGCATACCAGTCATAGAAATATTTGAAGGAAAGCGTTGCGCTCGGAATACCTGTCATATCCACAACAGGAGATACAAATCGTGATGTTGTGTTCTGATTGATATATGAAAATTTCGCTTCAGGAGCGACTCCCCCTGCATTATTGCTTGGGCTGTTCGACCACTGATTGGGCAAACCTTCAAAACTCCATCCGTCCGGCGGCATTGTACCAGCGCTGAAGTCTTCATAGAGGTAGACCTGACTGAACGACAATGTAGTAAGGAACATTGCCATGAAAAGGAAGTAAACTTTTCTCATGATACTTTTATGTTTGATGGTTAAGAATAAAGCCCGGCAATTTGCGCAGAAAAGGTAAAAGTAAACACGAATTTTAGTTTTTTAATTTTTTAAAAAAGAATTGATATAATTTATAATCAATATAAATAAGATTGATGTACTGATCTGTTGGTTGTCCTGAGAATTTAACTGGTGCAGCGTTATGCCAGTTCTTCATCAAAGATTGGCAGGATACTTTTTAATACAGGCATAAGAAAAGGGCACTACCTGACTATTCAGGAAATGCCCTTGTATTTTTCAGGAAGCTCCCCTGAAAACCGGTCTTAATGCTTTGTCAGATAATCAGCAACACCGGCATGGGTATCTTTCAATCCATCTTTACCAGGCTCCCAGTTGGCCGGGCAAACTTCACCATTCTCTTCAAAATACTGCAATGCATCAAGCATACGGAGTGTTTCGTCAACATTACGGCCCAAAGGGAAGTTATTTACGGTTTCGTGGTGTACCACACCATTTTTGTCGATCAGGAATAATCCGCGGTAAGCAATCATTGGTCCGGTTGAGACCATCTCTCCATTTTCGTTCCAGTCATAGTCTCCGGCCAGTACGCCATAATTTGCGCTGATCGTTTTGGTTGTATCTGCAACAACAGGGTATGTAACTCCCTTTATACCGCCCTGATTCTTCGACATCTGCAACCAGCCCCAGTGCGATTCTTCTGTATCGGTAGAGCAGGCTACCACAGCACAGTTACGTTTCTCAAATTCAGCCAGTTTAGACTGGAATGCATGTAATTCCGTGGGACAAACGAAAGTAAAATCCTTGGGATAAAAGAAGAAAACTACATGCTTCTTCCCGAGGTACTGATCAAGTGAAAAATTTTCAACAACTTCTCCGCCGTTAACTACGGCACTTGCCTTGAATGAAGGCGCTTTTTTTCCGATTAATGACATGTTTTTAACTAGATTTTTATGATTGTTTAATAAAGTTCAGATCTCTGAATTCAGCCAATTAAACAAGGAACTTCAAGGGATGTTTAATACTACCCGATTTTTAACCGGAATAAGCGGTGGCCTGTTTTAAACAGAAATCACTTTGCTGACTATGATATATCGCAAGGGATGTTTTCTGAATTTTTCACGCTACTGTAATCAAAGTGCATAATCTGATTCCGGTAAAAAATGCTGATTAATACAGCTTTCAGAGTAAAAGCTTAAATTTGTTTGAGCAACTTAACCTCAATTATACATTCTTTTCGCTGGCCAAAGCCTTGTCACTGGTGAAGAAAATCTTCTGTTTATTGCTGTTTATCAGCCTGTCGGCAGTGAATATATCCATCGCCCAACAGTCATTGTGGACTGCTGTCGGGGCAGATCAGGGTTTGCCTGACCCGAATGTGACGGCTTTGGTCAGGGTTCCGGGAGGGAAACTGTTTGTCGGAACAGCGATAGGTTTGTTCAGCTTTGATGGATATACTTTCAGCAAGGTCGGTCTATCCGGAAACCGGAAAATCAATCCCTACATCAACTGTCTCACCACCGATGGTGAATCCGTATTCGTCGGCGGCAGAGACGCCCTCGTACGGCTGAACCCGGCAACAGGTCAATCGGAAATAATCTACAATCCGATGAGTTGTATCGGGGGCATTATGGATCTTTACTTTAACCACGATAAGAGTAAGCTGTATGCGCGTACTCATTGCGGGATGCTGATTGTTAACATTGAGCAGGATTCATTCAGGCTGATTGGTTCCATTAAAAACCCTGCTCCGCGTAAATTCAGGATAGTATCAGATGATGAAATCCATGGCTTTGTAGTCAGAAACAAATTTATCTCTATCCATAAACACATTGAAACTGTACTTTTTACCGATACCGGCATGCTGGATGCCTATTGGTGGGAAAAAGAACAAGCCTGGCTTGTGGTTAAGCAGGATGGTTTGTATCTTCTTGACGGGCAATACAAGTCACTCAACAAACTTAAATTTCAGGTTGAGATTAAACCCAATGAAAACCGCTGGCTTTATCCTGATCAGAACGGAGGGTTCTGGATACAGGCTTCCGGAAAATTCGCTTTTCTCAGGTCGGCAAGAGATCAATCACCTGAGTTTTTTGAGAATGAACCTGGCAACCCGTTTTCATTTACTTCAAATACATCCCAGGCATTTTTCACAGAGCCCGACGGTACCCGGTGGGTAGGTGGTGATGGTACAGGATTATGTTATCAGGTACCGGTTGCAGGAAAAATCAGGTTTCTGACAAATGAGCAATCCGGAGTTCAGCATTTCTGGTGCTTCCGTTATGAAAAGGAAACCCATAAATTACTCTGCGGTACAACTGCCGGCGTAATGGAAGGGGTGCTGGAGAATGGTGAGTTCAGGGACCGGAATATTCGCCGGCCGGCAGGATTCGACAGGTTCTCGGTGAATTCGGTTGTTGAACTGAACAAAGAGGAATACCTGATTTCTGTTTACAGGGAAGGATTCTGGACATTCAACAAACAATCCGGAAAATTCAGCGTACTTTCAGGCATTAACAAACAAATTGGAACTCAATTCGTTTTCGGTATCGAAGAAGCTTCCGGCAACCGCCTTATTCTTTGCACACAATTCAGCGCCTATCTCCTGGATAAAAAAACAATGAACCTCACCCGTTTTGTGCAACCGGCTTTCCACAATTACAGCATCTATTCAGCAATTGAAGACAGCAGGGGCCGGTTCCTGATGGCCGGGGGATTCGGGTTACAGATATTCAATCAGGATTTGAAGCAGATCAGGTATTTTACTGCCAGCAACAGCCTGGGAAGTACATTGCCGAGCAACGTAATTTTTGATCTTGCCGAACTCGGTGCGGATAAGTACCTGATTGCTACAATGGGTGGCGGCCTGTGCCTGTTTAATTACAACGATAGCACGTTCAGACCTTTGAAACTGGCAACGGATCCCGACAACATTTTCGGGATCATGCCCGCCGGAAACAATACTTTCATCCTGACAACATCTAACGGATTGTGCAGGTTTAACATCAAAACCGGGGAATCGGCCATGTTAAACAAAACCAATGTATTGCCTTTCAACGATTTTAACCAGCAGGCGTTCTTCCATGATGAGAACTACACCCTTGCCGGAGGTGAAAAAGGAATGCTGATCCTCAGATCCGAGGATCTGAATAATGTTTTTTCTGTGTCATCAGAAATCATTATCCGCAAAGGAGAAAAAAAGGTAAACTCTCTTGAGCTCAACTCCGATGAACATTCGCTTCACCTTCAGCTATCGCTCGACCGGGTACTTCCCATAGAAAAGCGGGAGTTCAGGTACCGCATCCCTGGTATTGATCAAGCCTGGCAATCCTTGCCATTGGGACAGAATACGCTGGTTTACAATTACCTGCCTCCGGGTGATTATATTCTGGAGATCGAACTCAACGATGAAACCGGATTGTACAAAACCCTTAAACGGTCGGTACCACTTACCATAAAACCTCATTTTTTTCAGACCTGGTGGTTCAGGGCCCTATTGCTTCTTTTGATAGCCGGAGCAATGTTTCTTCTGGTCAGGTATTTTATGCTTCTTCGTTTACGCTGGAAGTTGAACCGCCTTGATGCTGAACGGAAAATTATGCTGGAAAGGTCGAGAATATCAAGGGAACTTCACGATAACCTCGGAAGCCAGCTGACCTACCTGATTTCAGGTCTCGAAACCACCGGGTTGCTTCTCAAAAGAAACAATCTGGAAAAAACATCCGGAAACCTCGACAAACTGCAATCGGCGGCCCGCGAAAGCATGCAGCAACTCAGGGATTCCATCTGGGCGCTGAACCCGGGTACAATGACCTTGCAATCGCTGATCATACAGTACGAGAAATGGGTTTCAAGGGTCGCCGAACCCTATGAAAACCTGCAATGTACCTTTCAGATTGAAAAGTTACCTGACATACACATCGATCCCCTCAACGGACTGAATCTTTTCAGAATCATGCAGGAAGCAGTGAACAACGCACTCAAACATTCCGGGGCAAACAAACTGCTGACCTCCCTGTATGCTGAGGCCGGTATAATCCGGATTGAAATCAGTGATAACGGCAAAGGGTTCGCCGAGGGTGGCAACGAGGGTACCGGTATGTCGTCGATGAAACAAAGAGCGGAAACCATCAGGGCCCGTCTGGCGATTGAATCAGCAGAAAACAATGGAACCACCGTTAGCGTCATCATTGAAAAAAATACGCTGTCCGGCCTATAGAAATTCATTTTGCTTTTTCGAACATTGCATAAAAAAATATGAAAATCGGGATTATTGACGATAACCAGGCCATCGGGAAACAACTGATACAGAAGCTGAGTCTGGACGGGGAAATACGGGTTCTGT
Organism: Bacteroidales bacterium; assembly: GCA_016705005.1. GTDB lineage: Bacteria > Bacteroidota > Bacteroidia > Bacteroidales > Lentimicrobiaceae > Lentimicrobium. The sequence continues at coordinate 567,053 of JADIZB010000001.1, forward strand.
TTTATGCTGACCGCGGCCGGGAAGCCATTGACTGGCTGATTCAGCACCCCGAAAAACCTGATTTGTTGCTAATGGATATTGAAATGCCCGACATGGATGGCATTGAAACTACCTTTCGCATCCGGCAGCTTTTCCCGGAGATTAAAATTCTGATGCTTACTGTTTTTGAATCTGAAGACAAAATCTTCAATGCCATTAAAGCCGGTGCTACCGGATACCTGCTGAAAGATGAGAAACTCGGGCGTATGTTGCATGCATTTACCGAAATAATGGAGGGCGGCGTTCCCATGTCACCGGTGATTGCTGCCAGGTCGTTGAAAATGATGCTATCAGGCTACAAACCTGAAGAAAAAACCGGGTTTGTTAAAGAAACCGGTGAACAACTGACAAAACGCGAAATTGAAATTCTCGAATGTCTTTCAAAAGGCAACCGCAATCAGGAAATTGCGGATCAATTGTTTATCAGCCGGTCAACAGTAAAAAAACATATTGAGAATATTTACCTGAAGCTTCAGTTAAAATCAAGGGTTGAACTGGTTAACTGGTATAAGCAACCCTGATAAACAAGGCAGTAAAAAAGCGGTTCCGGAAGAACCGCCTTTACTATCAGAGAGCCGCAACTGAGCTTTGCTCTTATTTGGGACGAACGACCAATCCCAGGTTGAAAGCGACCGATGCCGATTTCATTGAGCCACTCACCTCATTCCTGAAGGTCCCCTTTTCAAAAACCGGATTCAGGTTAACCGCAATTCTTTTCCCGAGAGGGATAATACAATGGCTTCCGAAGGAGAATCCGGGCCTTGTTGTCCCTGTGGTGTTGGCAAACGAAAGGGCATTGTATTCGAATACCGGAACCACAAGAAACGGCCCGGTATTGATTTTGGCATACAACATGGGGCTTAAGGTTCCGTATGATTCAAGGGAAGCACCATATCCTTCGATTCCGTCAACATTGATCAAAACAGTATTTAAAGAGGCCCCGAGTCCAACGCGGATTATATCGCTTTTAACAACGTCCCAACCACCCTTTGCAAACAATATCGGAACCTCACCATTGTCATTTGGCAGGTCTCCGGTTGCAATAACGCCGGTGAGAATATAGCCGGTTACGGGTATTCCGAATTCCATATAACCCTTTTCAGTGAAAAACATGGCGCGTAAATCAGCATAAGTCAAAGGCGCCTTGATTTCAGTACCGCCGCCCGAGTAGCGGGTTGAAATGGTGTGAAATCCAATGGCTCCATACCAGGGAGTGTAAAAATGGCTGGTATGCTGAGCCTGGGAGAATATTGCTGAAAATAAAAGGGCTGAAAGCAAGATTGTTCTCATGGCAGCAGAAAATTGATTCAATATGTCAGTTTAGTTAACCAAAATACTATGCTGAATCATGTGTTTGGTGCCGAAAGAATCGAGCAGTTCAAACCGGTGCATAATTGCCGATCCGGCAGGAAGATCCGGAACCTGGTAATCCATCTCCCGCAACCAGCCCACCTGATAATAAAAGAAATCTGAAGGGCCAAATGCTGCAGTTTCAGTCTCAGCACCGAAACCAATCTTCTCAAAAACTTTCATTGAAGTGATGGTCTGGTTCACCGTCAGTGGAGAAAAATAAGGTCGCATGGTCACAGTCTGACCCGAATGAAGTGTATCACTGCTGTTGAAATCAAAAAAACGGAACTGGAACGGATAGTTAACCGGCTGTATCTCGTAGGTCAGGTGAGATTCCTTTTTTGCACCGTCAAACGTCTCAGCTTCCACCTGCAGTGTTACGAAATGTATGCTTCCTGCCATCGTTTTATAGTCAATCGGGTACCGGATCGAATCAATCAGGTAGGCTGTACCCCCGTTGGTATGCGATGGCGTGTAGTGGTATTCCAGTGCCTGGGTATAATCGAAAAATATTCTGAAATGGATAAACCCGACTTCCTCAATGGGTGAAACCAGCGCCCGGTAATTAATAGTCAGGTCAGATGCCACATAAACCGTGTCGGGCAGAACCTCGGTATCAGAATAAGGCTCAAGAAATTTGATGGTGATTTCGCCAGCCTGGGTACTCTCCTCTTTTTTGCATGACGAAAACAGACCGGATACCATGGTGATACTCATGAATAGGATGATAAGATTTTTCATTTTGTTCCCTGTTTGATTGTTATTTGATTTCGATGATATCTACCGGACTTCTCAGTACACCATTGTCGGCCCTGAAAACTTCACAGGCAGCCCATAAACGGGTATTGTCAGAATAAACACCCCTGAGGGTTATATTGCTGGCATCCACTGTTTTCAGCAGTGTAAAAGATCCACCATTCAATTGATAGACAGAATGCGGATCGTCGAGCACCCCCAATGAATTGCCAGAACCATAAGCAGTGAGTTTGTTGTTGTAAACACACAGATCCGTTTTCGTGGTGACGGTGAAGGGCTGGGTGGGATTGTACGGATAAGGCACATTATCGGCAATCAGTTGCAGTGAAACACCATCAAACCACAAAACTGCAATGGTGTTGTTCTCTCTGAAAAGCACGATAAAAGGCTGATCGCCATTACGGATTATCCTGACCTCAAAGGGTTCAAAATAGTTGACAATGAGTTTCCTTACCTGTAACAGGGGAATACTTCCAAGATTAACCCAACTGATGCCGTTGTACCCAACGAGATTCATGTTACCGCTGGTTGCATCACCCTGCCGGGCATCGGTATAGGCCAGAAACCCATTACCGTTTTCTGTTACAAAATAATCAAACGCCTGTACTTTCGGTTTGAGGTCAGGCACCGGAACATCCTGCCATCCGGAAATGCCGTAGGAATAGTACCTCAGGTCGGGCAGTTCATATCCGTTGTATTGCTGCTTTGCCCCAACTGCTGTGACAATCTGATTGTTTTCAGCAATATCCATCTGGTATTGCCGGTATTCATCCATTGAAGTCAGACCTGATGAACTGCAGAAACTGTGAAACCAGGTTGCACTCAGCGAAGTATTGTCACGGTAACGATAGGAAGTGAACAGATTCCCCTGCCCGTCGAATTCATGGTTCAAAACACGACGGAAGTCAGAACTTGTTTTCGGATCCCCGCAGGCTTCATAATCAGATTTCACAAACTTTTTGTTCTCAAGGGATCCGGTATAGATATGAAAACTCCCGTAAAAAGCCTGTTCAATCTGCCAGCTGGCATAAAGCTTGCCATTTACTTTGCGGATATCCAGGGGCGTGATGTAATAACTTCCCGGAACATCCGGCAGATAGGTATCAAATCTTCCCAGGTAGCCGAACCCGGCTTTTTCATATGCTTCAGCGACTTCATCCAGCGGATCTTCTGTTGTTTCCGGTTCGGTTTCCTTTTTACATGAAACCAAAACCAAAAGACATATCAGGGCGGTAGCAAACCTTTTCATTTCCGGTGTTGTTTTGGAATTAAACTGCTTATTTGTACTTAAACGGCTTCCAGGTGCCCTTTATCCACATATCAAGCTCGTAATTGGCCCCGAGGGCAAGTTTGTTGATCAGTTTACCCACGCCTTCCATTTTGGTGATCTTTGCTGTTTTTGATTCTGCAGATACGACGACATTCATCCCTTCTTTGGTTTCAAGCAAGGCATCAAGGTCGAAAGCGCCGAGTTTCTTAGCAGAATAGACAACATAATCGTGATAACCGGTTGCCGGATTGATGGCAACATACTTTTTCCCAGGATCTTTCGGAACCGGATTTGGCCCATACATGCCATAATTCATCGATTGTATGGAAATGGTTCCTTTTTCGTCAATCCCCATCTGAATTTTGAGAATGATCACGGCGTCGAGCCCCAGTTCTTTGGCTTTGGGCCCAATGGCATCAAGAAACGAAGGTGTTGAGAAACTCTCGGCATAGTAGAGCCGCTGACCTGAGGGACAGGCGATGGTCTGATAGGAACCTTCCTTACTCATCCACTTGCCGATACCCTTTTCTTCGTAACTGAAGTTATTGTATGCTTCACGAATGGCATCAGAAGTGATGAATTCCTCAGGAGTCAGCAGTTCAGAACCAAAATACCTGAAGTTTTCCCTGAGCTCGGGCAGTGTTTCATTATAGAAGAAATCGGCCAGTGCCATAGTGCTCTCCAGCTTCAGTGAAGCACCCTTGCTGGTGGTTACCCTGTAACCTATGTCCGGACCTCCGTACCGCTTCGATGAGACTTCAAAAAACCCCGGATCAAATACCATAAATGACAGCAATCCGACACGTTTCGGGAAAGTCTTCAAGGCCGGCGGCCATACCCACATGCCGTGCCCGTCATCAAAACCCTGACGTTCATACATCACCGCTTTGCTGTATTGCCAGAACTCAGCATCGGGCAGGGCCAGAAATTTATCAATGGTCATGGCGTTGGCCATAAATTTCTGCAACTTCGGGTCTGAAGCCCCTTCCTGAGCATTTGCCAGAAAATAGAACCCTGAAATTGCGAGTAATAATGCGAATCTTTTCATAATTGTACCTGTTTTTTTGTTACGATAAAATTGAAATTGCCTCCGGATCTGGTTTCTGAACAGGGTCAGAAACTAAGCCGGTAACCATGGTACAAAAATGGGGCAGGCGATTGGACCTGCTATACGCCAAATGGCCTATTTTATATGTAGAAAACTATATGTATCAATAATGTTGATATTCAGATAAATGAAAAAGCCGGCATTCACCGGCTTCAGGTATAATATTTATAAATCCAAATCAAAAACATCAGGAATCACTGTAAATGGTAGTTTGTCATCAACCTGAAACCGGAAATTTAACTACAGCAAATTCAACTCCGGAACCTGCTACAGAGGACAGGCCATAACCATAAATCTTCATTCGTCATTCACAAAAGATACGGGAGACGAGGGGCTGGGGACGAGGATATTCGTAAATCGCCACAGTATATTTGTCAATCGTCATTTTTACCCTGAGTGTAGTCGAAGGGCGTAATTCGTCATTCAGAATCACTGTTTCTCATACTTCATCACATCCTCGCTCACATAATCGAGCCTAATCCCGGCTTCCCGGAACATCTCTTCCGATTCACTCCCGGCATGGTACTTCTTTTCACACACCACACGTTCAATACCACAGTTGATGATGAGCATGGCACAGGTACGACAGGGAGTCATTCGGCAGTACAGGGTAGCACCTTCAAGGGCAATGCCAAGGCGGGCAGCCTGACAGATGGCATTCTGCTCCGCATGAACTGTGCGCACGCAATGATTGGTCACCTTACCGTCTTCATGGGTCATCTGTTTGAACAGGTGTCCAACTTCATCGCAATGAGGCAATCCGATGGGTGAACCCACATAACCGGTTACCAGGATCTGCTTGTTACGGGCAATCACACAACCACTGCGGCCCCGGTCGCAGGTGGCACGTTTGGCAATGGTGTTGGCCACTTCCATAAAGTATTCGTCCCAGGTAGGGCGGATGTATTTGCTTTCTTCCATATTTTTTTTCTGATTGGCCGATTCGTTGATCAGCAGATTTGATGATTGTTGTCCACAATTCCATTCTTACTCTTTCATAGGGTTAAGTTGAATTTGATACGAATTGCCCTATGTATATTAAAATAAAAGCAACATGATAAAAGCAAAACATTCAGCCACTTCAGACAACCCGTCAAACTTAGAAATCAGACATTGGAAATTAGAAATTCTCAAGTTATCCCCATGTCTCCAGGTCTCCAGGTCTCCAGGTCAATTGAAGCATCATCCATGTCCATCGTCTCTCTTACCGTCCCTCACCCCGTCTTCACAAAGATAAGACGTTAATTCTTTACCAAATAAATTGAGGTATTTAAAATAATTCACAAAAAACTTGACTAACTAAGTTTTTAGTTGTAACTTTGACACAATTTTAAACTAAATAATTAGTTATTACATAAAGACTGAATGATGAAAGAATTAACACGGGCGGAAGAACAGGTAATGCAGATACTCTGGCGAATCGGCAAGGGGCATGTAAACGATTTACTCGAATACTTTCCTGAACCCAAACCAGCCTACAACACTGTTTCGACAATAATCCGGATTCTTGAGAAGAAGGAATTTGTTGACCATGAAGCCATCGGGAAATCGCACCGCTATTTCGCGAAAGTCAGCAAACGCGATTACACCCGGTTCACCATGAAGCAGATGCTCAACGGGTACTTCAGCAATTCGCACAAACAGATGGTTTCCTTCTTTACCCGCGAGAATGACCTCTCGGTAAAGGAAATGGAAGAAATCAAAACGATACTTGAGCAACAGATCAGTGAAAAAACCCAAAAGCCATGAACGTCATCTTCCTATACCTGCTCAAAGCAGCCCTGATCAACGCCCTGATGCTGGGTTTCTATCATTTCGCGATCAGGCCGGGCCGCAATTTCAAACTGATGCGGGCAGTGCTGGTGCTGTCCATTGTGTTGCCCCTTTTGCTTCCACTGATACCTCAACCTTTGTTTCATCAGGACAAAACCGCAATTCCGCTCTATGTTTTCTCCCTGCCAGAAACATCGGCACCCGTCGTTGTCGCGCCCGAAGAAAACCAATGGTTAATCCCTATGCTGCAAAATAGCCTTTACCTGGGTGTCACCTCGATATTGCTGCTGGGCCTGTTGATTTCGGTTATTTCAGTGATCAGAAAATACCTGAAAACCTACAGGTTGTCAACACCTTACGGGAAAGTGCTGATTGACAATGCAACGAACAGCCCCTATTCATTTTTCAAATGGGTTTTCTTTTCTGAAGAGGGGCTGCTGCATCCGGCGGCCAGCTGGCTGCTGAAACATGAGTTCAGCCATGTAAAACACGGTCATAGCTTCGACCGCCTGCTTTCAGGCCTGTTCCGTTCCTTTTTCTGGTTCAGCCCGTTTGCACACTTTAACAACAGGCTCCTTTCCGAAGTCCATGAATACCAGGCCGATGCCGATGCCATCGAAGAATACGGAGACAGGACCACATACAGCAATCTTATAATCACTTTTGCCGGCCTTCATGGTCAGCAACCATTAACCAACCCATTCAGTGCTCACCTTAAAAAACGAATGATCATGTTAAACAATTTTAAACCAGGGGAACTAAGCTTGGTGCGCTTGCTTTCCGGAATTACAATAATTATTGCCGTTGCATTATTCTCCTCCATGATCAGGCCGGAAAAAACAGGAGAAACAATCAATTCTGCAAAAAATGAACCGGTTTCAGAGATCGGAACTTCAGGCAATATCATGGCCGTTGCTTATGATATTCCTGATGAAAAATCCGATCCGGAATTTATTGAAAATTCCGGCACAACGCCTCCGTCATTCCCGGGTGGTGATGAAGCAAGAATTGCGTTCTTCGGGAACAACATCCATTACCCAGCCATTGCACGTGAAAAGAATATACAGGGAACCGTATTGTTCCGGGTCCTGATCGACAAAGATGGAAAAGTAACGAATCCTTCCATCGAAAAGGGTATTGGAGGAGGCTGCGATGAAGAGGTATTAAGGGTTGTAAAGATGATGCCTGACTGGAATCCTGGTACTGCAGACGGAAACCCGGTAGAAGTAGAAATGATACTTCCGGTCACATTCAACCTTTCCGGTAATAAAGCAGGTACAAAAGCTGATCAGGACTATTTTTACAGGGTTCCCTCTGATGAAACAACCAATAAACCGGATATGCAGAATGACCCGGCTAAAAAGAAAATCAATGATAAAGATGAAGTTTTTACTGTTGTTGAAAATCAACCAAAATTTCCGGGGGGCGAAGAAGCAAGAATCGCTTATATGCAGAAAGCCATTTTATACCCTGAACAAGCCCGAAAAAATAAGATTGAAGGAACCGTTTATGTTACTTTTGTCGTGGAAAAAGATGGACAGATTAGTAATGCTAAAGTTCTCAGGGGCATTGGCGGTGGTTGTGATGAGGTAGCATTAAATGCCGTTCAGAATATGCCACCCTGGATCCCTGGTAAACAAAGAGGGGAAGCTGTCCGCGTACAATATAATCTTCCCGTTAAATTTACACTTGGTGAAGGAGATAAGCACTCCACGTATTCAGTCCCGGAAGAAAAAAAGTCTGCTAATAATGAAGTTTTTACTGTAGTGGAACAACCACCGGTTTTCCCGGGCGGAGAAGATGCACGGATTGCTTACCTGGTAAACAACATCAATTATCCAGCCGAAGCCAAAAGCAAAGGAATTCAGGGTACGGTTTATGTAACCTTCGTGATTGAACAGGATGGGTCGGTCAGCAACGTTAAAGTTTTGCGGAGCGTACATTCATTGCTTGATAAGGAGGCTGTCAGGGTTATACAATCCATGCCTGCCTGGACGCCGGGCAAACAACGCGGTGAACCAGTGAGGGTGCAGTTTAACACGCCGGTTAAATTCACTCTTGGAAAGGGAAAAAACAAATAAAAATGGTCAGATTATTACTGCTGACAATTATCATACTGTTTCCTGCCTTCAGCAATGCAGCATGGCCTTTAAGGCAGGAAGTAAACCGGTACGACGCCCTTGGCCGCCGCCAGGGCAAATGGATAACCTGGTGGGACAAGGAGAAGAAAATCCCGATGAACATCGAGCGCTACAAAGATGGCAGGGAAAGGGGCCTGTGCCGCTACTACTACATGGATGGCACCAAACGTCTGCAGTTCAATGCCCGGAAAGACGGTCGCATGAAAGTGAAATACTACCTTGAATCAGGCAAACTGGAGAAAAAAGGGTGGGCTGTTATGATTTACGACCCAAAAGAAATCAGGTACAGCTGGAATGGCAGATGGAAATTTTATGAGGAAGGCAAACTGGTGAAAAAGTCAGTTTACAGAATGGGAGAAGAGGTTACAGAATAAGCCTGGAGCCATGCAGATTGATTCTGAAGCAGTGTCAGAATAAGCGGTCTTCCATCAGGCAGGCCGCTTATTAATATTTGTTAAATCTTCCGGCACAATTAAACCAGGGCCTTCGCTGTTTTGTTGTTCTGTAAATTAATTCACACCCCATGAATTGTCCAGTCTGCAATATAGCCCTGAATATCACCGAACGCTCCGGTGTCGAAATTGATTATTGTCCCAAATGCCGCGGCATCTGGCTCGACCGTGGTGAGCTTGACAAGATCCTCGAACGATCGGTACAGGCGGAGATCCGGCCTGCCCCTGCCCCACAGGTAAAATACGACGACGATCACTACAAACGTCATCCGCAGGGATATGGTTATCCACACAAAAGGAAGAAAAATTTTCTTGAGGACATTTTTGACTTTTAGGAAACTTACTTCCCTTTTTACTTGGGCTCAACAAGACCACACCCATTTCCCCTTTTTGATACAAACAAACAATCCGGCAAACCATTCACCGGATTGTTTGTTTAATTTTTACATGTATTATTTCAACAAAAATGGCGACAAAATCGAAAAAAATAAAGCCGGAGGATACTGAACAGGATCTTCAGGTCAGAATAACAGATGCCTACATTGACTTTTATCTGAGCCAGGGTAAAAAGCCGGCTACAGTTCATGCGTTTACTAAAAAACTCAGGATTGATGAAAAGGAATTTTATCAGTATTTTGGCTCATTTGAAGGACTGGAAAAGAGCATCTGGTCGGGTTTTATAAAAACCACACTCGAAACACTGGATGCTTCAGAAGAATACAAATCATATCCTGTAAAGGAAAAACTGTTATCGTTTTACTACACCCTGGCAGAAGTACTAAAAAATAACCGTAGTTTCATCCTCGCCAGTACAGCAAAGGAAACCGAACTCCTTAAGAACCAAACCCTTTCAAAAGCCCGGGATGTCTTTAAAGTTTACGTGACCCAACTGATGGCAGAAGGTACCGAATCGGGAGAAATTGTCAAACGTCCTTACATAACGGAGAAATATCCTGAAGGATTATGGCTTCAGTTGCTGTTTGTGCTCCGGTTCTGGATAAAAGACGATAGTCCCGATTTCGGGAAAACCGATGCAGCCATCGAAAAAGCGGTGAAATTGTCGTTCGATCTGATGGGCCCCGGAACGGTGGACTCTCTGATAGATTTGGCAAAATTCCTTTATCAAAACAAATAATTCCATTACTCCTCAACTCATTCAGCACTTCAAAAGATGAAGGAACAAATCAGCATCCCGACCGGGAAAGTACAACGTGCATCCAGATTTTTGACCACCGGCGTTAAAGTTGGCGGTAACTACCTGAAGCATTATGCCCGCAAATCGATGAATGGTGACACCGGCAAAGACCAGTTGCACACCGACAATGCACGCGACATTTATGAGACACTCAGTGAGCTGAAAGGCAGTGCCCTGAAGGCTGCCCAGATGATGAGCATGGACCGCAACATGCTACCGAGGGCATATTCTGACAAATTCGCCATGGCACAATACAGTGCCCCTCCCCTTTCATATCCGCTGGTGGTGAAGACATTCAGGAGTGCATTCGGGAAATCCCCGTCTGAAGTTTTCGACAGTTTCAGCCACAATGCCGTGAATGCCGCTTCCATCGGGCAGGTGCATAAAGCTGATCTGAAAGGAAAAAAACTCGCAGTGAAAGTTCAATATCCCGGTGTGGCCGATAGTGTTTCATCCGACCTCAAACTGGTTAAACCGTTTGCACTGAGGCTGATGAACATCACGGAAAGTGATTTTAAGCTATATATGTCAGAAGTTGAGGAACGACTGCTCGAAGAAACAGACTACAGGTTGGAATTGCAACGGTCGGTGAGCATTTCGGAAGCAGTTTTAAAGGAAGGTATACAGGGGATATATTTCCCGGTCTATTACCCTGAACTATCAGGAAACCGTATTATAACCATGGATTGGTTGGAAGGTATGCATCTCAGGGAGTTTCTTGAAACCAATCCGGTCCAGCAGGTCCGTAACCGCATTGGCCAGACCCTCTGGAACTTTTATGATTTTCAGATGCATAAGCTACGGATGGTACATGCAGACCCGCATCCCGGCAACTTTCTCTTCAGAAGCGATGGAAGCATTGGAATCATTGACTTTGGATGTGTCAAGGTGGTTCCTGATGACTTTTATGAGAATTACTTCAGGCTCCATACACCTGGTGTAATGGAAAACGAGGAATTAATGACTGAACTATTCTATCTTAACGAATTTATCACTGAAAGAGACAGTGAAGCTGACAAAAGGTTGTTTATTCCGCTTTTCCGACAGATTATCGGACTCATGGGCAAGCCGTTTTTTGCCGGGGAGTTTGATTTCGGAGATGATGAATTCTTTAAAAGTATCTATAGTTTAAGCGAATCGCTTTACAATAATAAGGATATCCGAAATTCCAGGACAGCCAGAGGCTCAAAGCATTCATTATATATCAACCGGACATATTTTGGTTTGTACATGCTGCTGCATGAACTCAGGTCAAGTATTGTTACCATCAGCAATTACAGGGCGTAGATTGAACCTGATGATTGTTTTCAGAATATCAGGCTTGGGGTACTGATGAATAAACCGGTTTTTATCGCTCCTATATTTGTAATTAGCCCTATACACCTGTCCATATTTCAAACTGTGGTATACCAACTTGTAATATAGAGGCCTTTGTGTTTATTATTACACCTCTCTGTCAGGAATGACCGAGCGAGTTGTTTTCATCCGAAGTCCAGCCATAATGATATAGCCCGTCCAACAACCGTTTTTGCTTTTCTTCCGGAGTAAGTTTTTCATACTCCAGTTTCTCAGCTTCAAATTTTAACCTTTTGACTTCCTCAACCTTATGGATTTCATCGAGGTACTTTTGCTCGACCCTGCGTTTTAGAAAATCATGCGCTACCGATGGAAACAATTCGAGCAGCAATTCCTCCTTTTCATCTCCCGCAAGTTTAACACCTCCATATTCATGAAATACAGTATTTTCCTGTTTTTTGTAGAAACGGGTATCATAGGGCGTTTCTTCCCTTACCCCGGCAATTTTATATCTGAATTCAGGATCAACAGCCATAGGTGTTTTTCCGTAAATACCCTTTACAAGATTAACAAACTGGATTGATTTGGTGGTGTAGGGTGGATTTCCTTTGGATTCGTCAATGGCACAATTGACAGCCTGAGCCCCTACAATCTGGCTTGTTGGTGTTACAAGCGGCGGGCAACCGGCATCCATTCTGACTGAAGGGATTATTTCGAGGGTACGCGGCAAAAGCTTTTCCAGCTTTAACTGCTTCAATTGAGCCAGCATATTGGTGTACATGCCTCCGGGTACTTCAGCTTCCTTTACTTTTTCATCGGGTTCTGGAAAGTTAAAATACCGTTCAATGGCCGAACAGGTATTCAGCAGATCATCTTCCTTGTCGGCTTTGGCATAAGCAATGGCGAGTTCGAACAACTCATCGATATCTTTTGGCAGGCGATCTTTCGTGATGTCAAACTCTTTTGGAAACTGCTTACTGGAATCGAATTCGGCCAGTTCACGCCTGATATCGCGTAATACCAGATCAATTCTGACAACAGCCTCACGATTTACACCAGTATCAATGCCCATCTTATCGCAGAACAACTGGATAATTTCATAGGAAGTCGCTGCAGGTCCACCAGCAAAAGACATAATATTTGTGTCTATTATGTCTACTCCGTTCACAATTGCCATCAATGTCGAAGCAAGGCCGTAACCAGGTGTACAATGGGTATGAAAATCAACGGGAACTTTCAGATTCTTCTTGAGCAACCTGATCAATCTTCCTGCCCTGACCGGGGGAATAAGTCCGGCCATATCCTTGATAGAAATCAAATCGGCACCCATTGTTTCAAGTTTCATTGCAATATTCAGATAATACTCATCAGTAAATATCCTGGTATTCAGCGGCTTTGCATGTAAAAGTGCTTTCAGTTTTTTAAATCTTGAAAAATATGGATCCACAGTATAACATACGGCACAATCAGCGATTCCACCATTCTCTTTAACCGATTTGATGGTAGAGCCAATATTGTCGGTATCGTTCAGCGCATCAAAAATGCGCATTATATCTATCCCTGACTTTATTGCATTCCTGTTAAATCCATCGATAACATCATCAGGATAAGGATTATAGCCAAAAAGATTCCGACCTCGGGAAAGAGCAGTCAGTTTCGAAACATCACCAATCATTTCCTTGATTTTCTCCAGGCGGTGCCATGGATTCTCATTCAGATAACGCATGATTGAATCAGGAACCGCACCTCCCCAAACTTCCATGGCAAAGAAATGAGCATCCCTGTAGAGAGGCAGAACGCGGTCTATCTGTTTCTGGGTCATTCGGGTTGCAAACAACGACTGTTGTCCATCACGGAGAGTCAAGTCTCTGATTAATAATTTCTTACTCATACAACTTCAAATATATGTAATAAATATTATTATGTAATTACCTGATTGGGAAATGCTTATAAAGTGTGAACAACTGGTTCAGCAAAAGTAAAGAGTTTAAAATTCAGGATAATACAGTATCGAAAATTTATTTTTTTTGCGTTTTCAGGTTGAGGTTAGGATCAGGAACTGCAAAAAATAACTGTTTACTTTGTTATATTTTTGCAGAGTACAATGATCTTATGTTTTCGAATGATCCGGAAAAACAGGATATTTCTGACTAACCTAATAAACTCTGTAAGACACTGAAATCATGAAACTGTCGCCCGAAGAACTTGAATCCAACGGTTATGAACTCATTGAAACCCTGGAGCATAAGGAACTTGTCCCCTTTGTAAAAAAGTACCTGTACCGGTATGGATTCTGGCCGCTGAGTTATTTCGGGTTTGTTGTGGCAATGTTGCTGGCTATCGGAGCCCTTGCGGGGTATATGATAGCAGTAAAGCAAAATATCCTGTTACCGGATATCCTGGGAAAAACCATTTTGGGATGTGCCCTTTCGTTCCTTTTAATTCCGCTGCACGAATATATTCATGCAATAGCATACAGGGCTTGCGGTGCGAAGGAAGTATCGTATGATGCCGACCTGAAGAAAATGGTATTTATGGCTATAGCGCATCGGTTTGTTGCCGGTTCAAAAGAGTTCCGGTTCGTTGCCATCGCTCCTTTTGCGACGATCTCTATACTTTCCTTTGCAATCATTCCCTTTTTGGGTGGTCATTACATCTTTACGGCATTGGGTCTGATTTTCATGCATGCCGCCTTCTGTGGGGGTGATTTTGCGATGCTGTCCTACCTGGATCTCCATAAGGATCTGGAAGTGGTAACCTGGGATGACAAGGAAAATAAGGTCACCTTTTTTTACGGTAAATCTAAAACCGGGTGATGTCCAAAAAAAAGCCGGTACAATCAATGTCCGGCCATGATAATAATATATTTTAACTTATTCAATCACTGCCGTTTCTACAGCCTGCAAAACCTCCTTTGTATCATCGTCATAAACGAAAGCGACAACGGAGCAGTTTTCAGCCACATAATCATTAGGAAGAAAGTACTTATAACTTTTCACCAGTGATTCCCCGTTTGGTGTTCCGGCTGTTGCCACACTGTTGCCCCAGGTGCTGGTAATGGCAGCCCTGAGTACATGGTTATGTTCGTAGTTCATGATAATCGGCACCTCACCAGCTTCCAAATCGTTGTTTTTCTGTGGCTGAACTATCCCGCTTTCTGTCAACACAACGATCAGTTTCAGGTTTCTGTCAACCGTTGATACAAAACGTGTATTTACGTGGGTGCACAACTTACGGTCCAAAGCATCATATTCATTGATCATCTGAAGATCGACCAGCGGCTGGGTCGAAAGTGCATTGGCAACCGCTGCTCCCCATCCTGCAGGTGCTGTAATATGGTTGTTTGGATAACCAATCCTGTTGATCAGACCATTTGGATTCCCAACCTGACCTACACCGAAAAAATTATCCCAGGCCGTGCCCGCTTCAGAACGAAAATCATAGGTAAAATCACCTGATACAGTTGGATTGGCAAAAAAACCTGCATGAATGGCGAGCAATACCAATTGTTCGCCATAGGTTTCCTTCAGTCCATGAGCAGTAAGCGCAGCTTTCGGGCAGTTTACACAGGTATGGCCCGTGTAATCCTCCAACAATACCCGCTTTTGCAGCAGAGTAACTGCAGGAAATTCAGGTACCGGGCAGGCAGCCGTATCAGGAGCTACGATAGTTTTTGAATACGGTTCCTCAATTTTGTCGCAGGAAACCAGGCAGAACAGGCCGGCTGTAATCGCCAGCAGCGAATATATGAGTCTGAATTTAATCACATTCATCATTTTCTGTTTTTTATTGTCATGTTAAAAGGAACTTGTCAGCGTAATGGTTAAACCGTTGGAGGCCGGCACATTCCGGCAAACACCACCAACACAAACTATTCCTTCGCGCTGTTTACCATAGGTTAACGACAACCTGTTGGACCCCTGGGTGTACCCCATTGCGAGGGTTGGATAATGAAACCGGCGGTCCTGATCAGGGTTACCAAAATTATACTGATCGGAGACTGTAAAGAACCATTTGGGAGCTACAGTATACTCTGCCATGAACTGCAGCCAATCTCCCTCATCCTGTTTCGTGTATAATCTCTGGAGTTCAATCTTCAATGCATTTGTCTGATTAAATTTGAAGGTCATGTCAGCTATCAGGATATGCGCTTTCACCATAGGTTCTCCGGGGTGTCCCTCAATCACATCGATGTTATAATTGAGATACATATAGGAAATCAATAACTTGTAGCCGTTACTGAATTTCCGCTGGATTTCAACATTGAGATCCTGAAAATAAAGATCATCACCAAAGGCAAGGAAAGGAGATTTGTAACCAAGGGTTCCGGATTGTAAAAACGTGGATTCACCATCGGCCTCTTCCCTTTTTATAGAAGTGATCCTTGAATAGTTGAGGGCAATATCGGTTCCGTATTTGCCGCCGATCAGGCTTTCCTTTTTTATTTTATAATTGATCTGACCCTGTAGAGCCATTTCACCATTAGGCTGTGTGGCATAGGGATACATGGCCGAGAGGCTGTAAGCATGTTGCCTTGTCAATGCAGGAAGGTAGTTGATATCGAGCGAATTACCCGTTTCAGTACGTTTTGATTTAAAACTCATGTTGTCGGTACGTTTACCTGAAACAATCACACCAAACCGTTTCATTGAATAAGAGGCCTGAATAAGCATTGACTGCCCGTTTTTATAGATGAGATTGTTGACAGATGACGGGTCGTTCAGTTTATTTGCAAATTCGCCATCCAGATTGAAACCTCCGCGGTTGATATTGAACCTTGCAGCCCATGAAGCAACATTGGCCGGAAGAAGCAACTGGCTGGTATCATTCACCACGATTTCTTCCAGTGGCTGGTATTTACTGACGAAACTTCCTCCCAGAGTAACCCTGGTTTTACATTTTCCCTTCTTATCAAACATATCGTTCAAAGCAAATTCTCCGTCAAGTCCGCGGACGATGCCAGGACCCTGTTCCCAGAAAAACCGCTGTGTGCCAATCAGACCTTTCAGGGTAACCCCATTGTAAGGCGAAAATCTTACCCTGGCACCCTTAAAGGCATTGTCGTAACCCAGGTTCCGTTCTTCATAGCTTCGCAGAACCATACCACTTCCAAATTGTTCGTAGAAATTCCCGACAGTTATTTCAAACTGCTCATTTTTCCATGAACCGAACCAGTAAGGCACCCCGCTGCCCTTATAGCGTGGGTCATATCCAAGGATCGGATTCAGGTAGGTTTCAAAGCGAAGACCCGCATTGAAATTTCCATTCGAATAAAGGAGATTCGCAAAAGCATTCATGCGCATTTTCTCTTCAACTTCATTGGCACCTATGGCCGAATCAGCCTTATATACCTGGGCGTCAAGCTGAAAATTGCCTGTAACGCGGCCTCCTTCAAGAAAATCCTGACCCTTTACACTTGCGCCACACAAGGTTAGCGCGGTAATGATACCTGAAAGCAATACTTTTAAGTTCAATTCGCTGATTTTTAGATGTTTAATATCGGAATTACCTGATCCTGAAATATTTCTTCAAATCGAAAAAAATCAAAGCAGAAAACATCAATGAGATTCAATGGCTTCGCCGGCATTCAGTTTTCGGACCATGTCGATAAGCTGCAACTCACTCCCTTCACTGAATGAAGTATGCTGCCATACGATTTCACCCTGGCCATTGACGAGGAAGGTATGAGGAATCATGTTCACATTCATGGCACGTTTAAATTCTCCGTTGACATCCAGCAATACATCATATTCCCAGCCTTTTCCATTGACTGTTGGGCCAACCTTGGGTGATGAACGTGAATCGTCGATGGAAACTGCGATCAGTTTAACACCTGTTTCCTTAACCCAGTCGTCATATACATCAGCAATGGTGGTAAGTTCATTGATGCAGGGTTTGCACCACAATGCCCAGAAACTTATGATCATTGGCTTGCCGCCGTTGTTTAAATCTGCTGTACTAATGGTTTTTCCTTCCAGTGTTTTAACTGATACACCGGGAAGTTTTTTTCCGGAAGTTGGTGCTTCCTGCGCAGAAACAGTAGTTAATAGAACTGAGAGAGAGATGAGAAAGAGGATTTTTTTCATGATTGATGGTTGAAAAAGATGTGAACTTCAGGTTATATTCAATTATCATGCCTTTTCAGGCTATATAAACTTCAAGTATCCTTGATGGCATCGAAGGAATAATATCTGCCCGGTCGATAGAGGCAGGCAACAACAACGCTTCTCCCTGAGAAATCCTGACCTGCGCTTCGGTCAATCCGTTGTGGACAACCGTTACTGACCCTTCAACACAGACATAAATCACAAATGAGTCAAGTTCACTGTAATCCTTAGCCAGGGCTTTATCAAGTTCAATCAGGTTGGTCGTAAAAAAAGGACTGGCAACCAGATTGGCTGTACCGTTCTTTTTTGGTTCATAAGCTGACTTATAATCGTCATAAACATTAAAATCGATGGCATCCAGCGCTTCTTCCACATGAAGCTCGCGTGACTTCCCTTCACTGTCGACCCGGTCCCAGTCATAAATGCGGTAGGTGGTATCTGAAGTCTGTTGAATCTCAGCAAGGAAGATACCAGGTCCAAGGGCATGTACCCTTCCGGCCGGCATGTAAAATACATCTCCCTTTTTAACCTTTTCGAAATTCAGAATTTCACGGAGGGTTTTATCCTCCAGTTTCTCCAGATAGACGGCCTTATCAACCTTTTGGCTGAAACCACTGATGAGTTCTGATCCGGGATCGGCATCAATAATATACCACATTTCCGATTTCCCATAACCAATGTTCCGTTTAGCGGCCAGTTCATCATCAGGGTGAACCTGAATGGAGAGATATTCAGCTGCATCAATAAACTTGACCAGAATCGGAAATTCATTTCCAAAACGCTCATATACAGCATCGCCGACCAGATCACCCATATAGATTTCAACCAGTTCGTTCAGGTCGTTACCGGACAGGAAACCATTGACAATTGCGGTCTGGTTTCCCTCTACCCCTGACATTACCCAGGCTTCCCCGCAATTCGGCAATGGGGCAAAATCAATGCCCAGTACCGTTCTGATTTTACTTCCTCCCCATATCTTATCTTTAAGAACCGGTTGAAATTTGAGCGGATAAAGCTGATTTTCCATTATTTAGCCTTGCTTCTTGGATTGTGTGTTTTCGTCAATACGGGGTAAAATTACAATTAAATTCATTCATACAAATAGTCATATACTTATTGGTATTTTTGCAATGGGAATGACCTGAATGATTATTAAATATTTTTAATAAGTCTTTTCCATACGTCGCCCGATATTCATACGATGTCAGAAGAGCAAGGGAAACACCTTAAAAAGCCCGATTGGCTGAAAGTCAGACTTCCGGGTGGAAAAAATTTCTCCGGGATTAAAGATATTATCGAAAGCAGGGGACTACACACCATCTGCAGCAGTGGCAACTGCCCGAATATGGCTGAGTGCTGGAATGCCGGTACCGCAACATTTATGATACTGGGTGAGATTTGCACCCGTTCGTGTGGCTTTTGTGCTACAAAATCCGGCAAACCGTTTCCGCCCGACCCGGATGAACCAGTCAGGGTAGCCGAATCGATAAAACTTATGAATCTCAGGCATTGTGTGATAACTTCTGTTGACAGGGATGATCTTTCAGATGCAGGTGCCTCTCACTGGGCACAAACCATCAGGGAGATCAAACGGGTCAATCCCGGAATAACCATTGAAGTGCTGGTACCTGATTTTGGTGGCTCTCTGACTGATCTTGATGCGATCATGGCTGAAAAACCGGAAATTGTCTCTCATAATCTGGAAACCGTCAGAAGTCTGACACCCAAAGTTCGCAGTGCGGCGAAGTACGACAGGAGCCTTAAGATACTCCGTCACATAGCCTTGTCAGGAACTGTCGCCAAATCCGGCATTATGGTCGGGTTGGGTGAAACAGAAACCGAAGTTCTGGAAACCATGGATGACCTTCTGCAGGCTGGTGTCAGTATCATGACCATTGGTCAGTACCTGAGGCCTACGCTGAATCATCTTCCCGTGAAGGAATATATACATCCCGATCTGTTTGAAAAATACCGGCAGACAGGTATTTTAAAAGGATTCAGGCACATTGAAAGTAAACCAATGGTCAGGTCTTCCTATCATGCGGAGAAGCATGTTAGTTAGTGGATTACCATTAGCTTACCACACAAAGGTGGCAACCGATTTTGCCGGTAATGTGTAGCTGTAATTAACAGAACCCTGATTTACAGAAAAAGCCTTTGCTCCGCTATTGTCGTTTGCAACAACCAGTACTTTGCTCCCGTTGGTGTTCTGAAAACCAACTGCCATAACATTTGGCAGCGACTGCGGAATGGTGGTGGCAATGCGCACGGCACCAGGTCCGACAAATTTTGAAAAATGAGCTATTGAGTAGTATTCCTCATTTCGTGTTATCGCCCCGGTGGCTGAATTGATGGTAATTACGCCCCGGCAATTGCTGCATCCGTTATTCTGAGGTCCATAGTTTTCATCAAGGGCAAGATTCCATAGCAGGGCTGTTTTAGACCAGTTGCGGGCCGTTCCGATAAAAATGTTCTGCATGTTCCACATCAGGTTGCCTGCAAAATCGGTAGCCCAGGCCCCTCCCGATATTTCAGTAAAGTACAGCCCTTTATCCGGATGTGCATTGTGAACAGTGGTCATGGCCGAAACATCTCCTCCATAGGCATGGAAAGCTGATCCGGCCACATACTTTGCAGCATCCGCATCGTTCAGGATGGTAATCGGATATTGCGGATTATCCCAGTTATGATCATACAGGATAATTTTTGATGATATTCCGGCTGTTTCAAACCGGGGACCCAATGAATTCTTTATGAAAGCCAGTTGTTCGGAGGACTGCATTTCCATACAAGGATAGCCGGCCGTATAGTAAAGTGGTTCATTCTGGGGTGTAATGGCATCGATGGTTATTCCCTCGTCCTTCATCGCCTGAATGTATTTTACAAAGTAATCCGCATACACACCATAACAATCAGGTCTGAGCTTCCCGCCTTTGAGATTTCCGTTGGTTTTCATCCAGGCCGGCGGGCTCCAGGGTGTTCCCATCAGTTTGATGGCCGGGGCAATCTGAGTGATTTCCTTCAGTACAGGGACCACATCATTCAAATCCTGAGCAAGTGAAAATTGCTGCAACCCGAAATCTGTCTGACCTGCCGGCAGATCATTATAAGTAAAATCAGAAACCGAGAAATCGGATGCACCCATGGTAAGCCGGAGATAGGAAATGCCAATGCCGGTTTCGGGGTCGAAGAGTTCTTTCAAAACATCCTGTCTGGCCGACGGGTTAAGTGTATTATTCAAAAGGTATGCAGAGGACCCGGTGAGGGCTGCTCCATAACCTTCTATCGCCTGAAAACGAAAACCTGTATCAAGACTGATAACCGGATTATCATTGTTTACATCTGATATAATTTCCAGAGGCTCCTCCCTGGAGAAAAGCAGACTCCTATCCCCTTTGGTCAGATATACCTGAGCTTTACCCTGTTCCGGAGGAACCTGTGGATCGGGGTTGTCCTTGCCATTACATCCGGAGAGGGAAACAACCATCACAAAAGCCAGCATGAGTGAGAAGGGTAGCAGGGTATCAGCAAGTGGATTGGTTTTATTTGCCATTATTTCTAATTTTTGTGAGCTGTTAATAATTAAATAGCAGAGACGCGTTGTATCGCGTCTCTGCGGTATTTTTAATATACAAATTCAGAACCTGAATCAATAATTCGGGTTTTGCGACAGGAGATCATTTTTGTCAAGTTCCGATTGCGGTATTGGCCACAACAATCCGGTTTCAACCAGATTATAGCCATAGGGTGAGCCTTCGGGGCCTATCGCATTGTTGATCACCTCGATGGCCCGGCCTGTACGTTTCAGATCATACCAGCGATGGCCTTCAAATGCAAGCTCAAGTCTGCGCTCTTTCTCAATGGCCAGGCGCATGGCATCCTGTGTCGAAGCCGGAGTATTGGGCAGATCAACCCGTGAACGAATCTGATTTACCAAAGCTGCGGCACCTGTAACATCACCCTGCTCATTCAGTGCTTCAGCCTTCAGCAACAGGATGTCAGCCAGCCTCAGGATAATATAGTTCTGGGGGCTGGGAGATGTAAATATCCTGTATTTATTCATAAAGGGGTAATTGGTCTGGGGCCAGTTGGCATCGGACCATTTACCTGTAACATCAAGAAAAACAACCGAGGCATTTTTGCGGATCATATCGTTTTCATCATCAAATGCCTTGATGAGGTCGTTGCTCGGGATATTGAATTTTTTCCAGTCGAGACCCCGGAACATGCTGGCACCCCAGTTGGCGTCAGTATTGGTACCTTCGTAATTAATCTCGAAAATGGCTTCAGATGAGTTTTCATTCTGGTTGTCCCACAACATATCGTACTCAGGAAGTAAACTATAACCTCCATTGATGACAGCATCACAATACTGAACGACTTTATTCCAGTCCTTGGGCTCCGCCGTTGCGTAAACCCTGGCAAGCAAAGCATTTGCCGCCCCTTTGGTTGCATAACCTTTGTGTGGCTGGGTTGCTCTAACATTATCTATGGCATACTCAAGATCTGCAATAATCTGAGCGTATACCTCTTCTTTCGGTGCTCTGGAAGGGTATAGCTGTGGATAAATCTCAGGAAGCAATTCAACACTTACAACGGTAACTTCCTTTAATTGCAACGGAGTATCACCCCATAACTGAACCGCCTGAAAATACATCATCGCTCTGATAAATGAAGCTTCACCCTTGATTTCCTTTTTTCGCTGTTCACTCAGGGATGGATCCGGAACCTTTTCAACATTATTAATAACAACATTGGCCCTGCCGATGGTTCCGTAAAGGTAAGCCCAGTCGCGGCTTACATTGCTGTTGGTTGCATCCAGGCGATAATCGTCTATCTGGAAGTTAGCCGGGTTATCAGCACCGGCATAGGCATCGTCAGACTGGGCATCACCATTGACAAAATAGTCAAGTTCCCAATACTCGTTCTTGTAATCACTATAAACACCTGCCAGTGCAGCTTCTACTTCGTTGGCTGTTTTATACACTGTGTCAGATGTATTCTGAATAAAAATGCCATTACCTACCGGTTTCAAATCCAGAAACTTCTCGCAGGCGTAAAACGGCAGTGCAAGCATCAATGCAAACACTATTTTATATATCTTTTTCATGGAATCTGTTTTTTAGAGTTCAACATTTACACCAAACACGATGGTTCTGGATTGAGGGTATGTACCATAATCAACACCCATCGAAACAGCGCTTGACCCGAATGCATTCACTTCAGGATCGAACCCTGAATAATTGGTGAGTGTAATCAGGTTTTGTCCTGTCACATAAACAGATACACGTTTCAATGCCTTAAACTTAGGATTGTTATCCAGTATCTGGTACGACAGGGAGATTGATTTAAGCCTGATGTAAGAGCCATCTTCAATAAAACGGGTTGAATTACGGACATTGTCAACATTTCCATTGCCGACAGCCCTGGGCATATCGGTGATATCGCCCGGATTTTTCCAGCGATCAAGAACATCAACCGATTGGTTTTTGCTGTCGAACATACCTTCAAGATCAATTCTTGTCGCATTGAATATGTCGTTGCCATAGCTTCCCTGGAAAAAGACATTCAGACTAAATCTTTTGTAACTGATATTGTTGGTGAGGCCAAAAGTAAAATCAGGCATTCCATAACCAATGACCTTCCTGTCTCCCGGATCGAAAATGCCATTTTCATTAACATCCTTATAGATAATATCACCAGTTTCCGGATCAACACCTTCGGAAACATAACCATAAAATGCCCCCATGGGTAAACCGGCTTTGAATATGTTCACATCCTGATTGTTACTGTATATCCTTCCGGAAGAGTAGACAGGTGTATATGTCAGACTGGTGACTTCATTCCTGTTGAAGGACATATTAAAATCGGTAGTCCAGTTTATACTTTTATTATTAATATTCACTGTGCTTAAACCAAATTCAATCCCTTTATTAACAATTTTACCTGCGTTTGTCTGAATGGTATTAACCGGCAATGAGCTGGTGAGTGCCACATTGAGGATAACATTCGGGGTTTCCTTGTAATAAGCATCAAAAACAAAAACAACCCTTGAATCAAACATACTCAGGTCAATACCAATATCCGTCTGATTAGTGGTTTCCCAGCGCAGGTCAGGATTACCAAGAGAAATGGCATAAGTACCGGGTCCATTAAGGGTGTCGCCGGGAGTTCTTCGAAAATATCCCGTCAGAGCCATACTGGAATAATCAGAGAGTCCGTTGATATTACCTGTCTTACCCCAGCCTCCGCGCAGCTTCAGGTCGTTGATAAATGTTACACCTTCCATAAATTTCTCTCCCGAAATACGCCAGGCTGCAGAAAACGAAGGCATGGTTCCCCAGTGTTTTGCGAGTTTGGAAGAACCATCCCGGCGAACTGAAGCGGTGAGGTAATACTTGCCTTTAAAGTCATATGTGCCACGGCCGAAGAATGATACAGAAGCCCATTCGCTACGCCAGGTACCACCAGTATTCAGCTGATTGGCAGCCCAGATGGTTCTGATATCCGTATTATCCGGAAAATCGGTACCTTCAATATAGGTACCATTTCCATCATATTTCTGAACGCTGTTGCCCACCATGGCAGTAAAACTGTGATCATTTACCTTGGTCACATAGTCAAGGGTGTTTTCAGCTATCCAGATGTTATGGTTGGCTTTGTCAGACCGGCCGATTCCATGGTTCTGCCGTCCGTAATTTGTACTGAAAGGGTCGAGGTAATAATCGTACTGATGTCCGGTAACATCCACACCCATGCTGGATTTGAGCTTCAAATTCTTTATGAACGAGATTTCACTGTAAACATTCCCAAACAATTTGTTGTCGCGCGATTGCTGGTCAGGACCATCCATATAGGCAACCGGGTTTTCCCATGAGGGTTGAAACGGGTTCGGATCATACCATCCGGAACCGTCATTCTTATACACACTCAGGAACGGAGGCGTGTTCAGGGCACTCATGATAACCCCACCCCTCCCTGAACTTGCATTATCGGGAGTGTCTTTCGAATTGTTACTCAAGGCATTGATGCTTGTACCCACCTTAAACCACGGACGAACATAGGTGTCAAGGTTTACCCTGAAAGTATAGCGATCGAACCGGGCCGGTGCAACAATACCTTCTTCGCGGAGATACCCCCCGGAAACAAAATACTGTGTTTTTTCATTTCCTCCTGTTGCTGAAAGCTGATACGATTGCTGGGTTCCTGTATCAAAAGTCAGGTCACTCCAATCGTTAAACTGCGTCCAGGTCGGATCCAGCGGAACACCGATTTCCTGCATCAGGTCACGATACTGTTTGGTATTAAGGACATCTATTGTCTTGCGAAGTGAACTAATACCATAATAAGCATTGAAATTGACCGCAGGTTTGTTTTCCTTACCACGCCTGGTCGAAATAATGACTACACCATTGGCGCCCTGGGCACCATATATGGATGCGGAAGAAGCATCCTTCAAGACCGACATGCTCTCAATATCGTTGGGGTTAATCCCTGAAATATCCGTCGTTGGCACACCATCTACTACATAAAGTGGTTCATTGCCTGAAATTACAGATGTTGCACCACGAATCCTGACTGATGGCCCCGACCCGGGTTTACCTGAACTTGAAATAACATGTACGCCGGGAGCCTTCCCCTGCAGTGCAAGAGCAGCTGAAGTAACAGGCCGGTCTTTTATTTCAGCTGATCCGACCACTGAAACAGCGGTGGTAAGGTCTTTCTTTTTCACAGCGCCATATCCGATCACCACCAGTTCATCAAGCATTTTGGCATCTTCGAGCATTATCACATTAATGGTTGACTGGCTTCCTATGGTAATTTCCTGTTTTGAAAAGCCTACAAAACTGAAGACAAGTACCTCGCCGGTCGCATTCAGACGGTATTTCCCATCTAAATCGGTTACTGTGCCTGTGGAGGTTCCCTTCACCTGAATGGTGACACCAGGCAACCCTGAGCCACCGGCATCTGTCACTTTACCCGTAATCTGTTTCCCCTGAGCAAAAACAGACAGCGAGATCATGGTTAAAAATATGATTGATAAGAGTTTATTCATGGTTTGTTTTTGTTTATTAGTTAAACCTATGCGTTTCTTTTTCTCTCCGTCAACGGATTAACGTTCGAGTATTACCGACCAGGATTGGGAAGCATCGTGTGCAACCGAATAGTCAACAGAAAGGAACAGGTATTCTTTTGTTCCGCTGTTGGCATATCCCATCACTTCATAACGATTGGTCGGGCTACCTCCGTTTGGAGCCAATGATCCATCACCATTTTCACCACCGTAATAACCTTTGTAAAATCCGATAAAAGCGGCTCTGTTTGCACCGTTGGTAAGCACAATTACGGGGCGGGCCAGGAAGCTTTTCGCTGGCTGATAAGTGAAACTATGGGTACCTGATCCAAAGAATGCGCCATTACCACTGTTTGCAATCTCCTCATCGGTGATACATCCGTTCGGTGTGCCAAAATAACCATCATTCCGGGCACTGCCGTTTGTACTGTAGGTATAGATTCCACCTGCCGTGAAGGTAAATTCATCATCGGTAATGCACGACCAGTCGTCGGCACCTGAAGTTGAACCATCAAGTGAGCTTTTGGGAACACTATACCAGTTATAGCCTCCCATGGTCTGACCACAGAAGATTGAATAGTTATCGGCCCTGACTTTCCAGGCCCCACCCTGAAGTATCGCTTCGGTAACAACCGAATTGGTTGCGAAAGCCGGTTTTGTACCGGTTACAAAACCATTGGCGTTTGTGGCTTTCAGGGTCACATTGAACGCTCCTTCGGTAAGATAGGTGTGTACAGGTGATTGCTCGGTTGAGGTCTGACCATCGCCGAAATCCCATTCATAGGAGGTTGCATTCGTAGAATTGTTGGTACAGGTCAGATTCAGTCCATTCAGTTCAATTGAAAAATCAAGTGATGGTGACGGCCCTGGAATCGGGGGTTCATCTGCCGGGTTATCGTAATGCACCAATACAAAACGCCAGTAAGCGGGTTGAGGGGAGGCTCCCCCTGTCATATATGAAGTCTGCAGTACCAGGGTATCAACCGGTCCGTCGGAAAGCTTCAGAATACTGTAAGTAACCGATTCCTGAGGCAAGGTAACTTCGGCACTGGTAGCTACTTTACACAGGCCAACGAATGCACCCAGACCAATCACTTTTAAGGTAGGAGCAGCACCTGCTGTCAATTCAAAGGTATGCTCACCATTTCCCCATGGGGTCAGGTCATCTCCGTAAAGATTCGTCATGTTTTCAGTCGAAGCACAGGTGTTTGCCGGGAAGAACACACCTCCCTCGGCCCAGTAATCACCCTTAGCATCAAACGACATAATCCCACCCCGTTTAAATATCCATTCATCATTCAGCACACAGGGCCTGTTGGCTAGTTCGTCATTATCGCGACCCATAGCCCACCAGATTGATTCATGTGAATCAGGCCCCACTTCAAGGGGATATCTTCCTGTGCTGACATCGCGGATCAGCTTCCAGGTTTTGGAATCATCTCCGACAAGTTTGGCCAGTTCAGCATTGGGGTCAATAATCGGAATGGTAACCGAATAGGTTTCTGTGGTTCCGCCGGAAGATTTTGCCGTGATTGTTACCGTGTATTCCCCTTCGGCTGTATAATGATGCACATGTCGCAATGAATCAGACAACACCGTACCATCACCAAAATCCCACGAAACAGAAGGTGTACCCTTTATGCCCGTTGAATAGTTAATGAAAGTTACTTTCTTGAAATCATTGACATCCACCTGATAGGTAAAACTGGCAATAACATCATCACCCTGGTCTTCTTTTTTGCAGGAGACCAGTTGCGTTGCCAGAAGCAAGAGCATTAAAAGTCTGCTGAATGAAAAGGTTGGTTTCATTTTAAGTTGGTTTTTGTGTTAGAGTATTTGGTTGGTTGTATTATTCAGAATCCTGAAAAAATCGTAGTCGTCAACAGGAGATTGATGGTGACTATTGTATTTCCTTATGTTTGGTTCCCAGCCCATCAATTCCTGCAGTAAGGAAAACATAAAGCTAAGTGTACTTTAGACACAAAGGTAAGCAAGGAAATTCATTTATTCTATTATAAATAATTATTTTTAGCAACTGTACTTTCACTTTATGGATAAATGGCTATACCTCAGGAAACCATCTCCTGATTTCTGAATTCTAACCAGGAATTTATGGAACTTCATTTCTTTGAAGAAGAATAAAACCAATCTGAGTGATATATGATTGATTGCTTGCACTTTAAAAATATTTTTCGAATATTCGACATTTTTAGTCGAATTTTGTTGACTTGTTAAGAAAACAGAAGTAAATTTGCCGCCCCAACAGTTGATAACCATCTGAGCAAATTAAAATGCTTGATAAAGACGAAGTAAAAGAAGCGATTGTAAATGTGGCCCGACATATATTCTCCAGGTTTGGCTTTAAAAAAACCACGATGGATGAAATTGCCGTTGCCAGCCGCAAAGGGAAAAGTTCTATTTACTACTATTTTTCAAGTAAAGAAGATATTTTCAGAGCGGTCGTTGAAAAAGAAGCATCCATTCTGAAGCATGATCTTGTCAAAGCCACGAAAGATGCAGGAAGTCCATCTCAGAAACTTAAGATTCATGTTCTGGTAAGGATGCGGTCTATGGAAAAACTGGCCAATTTTTACAGTGCCATCAAGGACGACTACCTGAGCCACCTTGACTTTATTGATAACATCCGGAAAAAATATGACCATGAGGAAATACAGATGATGGAAAGCATCCTGACCGAAGGCGTTGAAAATGGAATTTTTGAAATTGAAGACACTTCACTGGCGGCCATTGCAATAGTTACGGCCCTCAAAGGGATGGAAATACCCCTTTTCTGGGATGTTGAAGAAAAAGACATTGAACGCAGGCTGGATCATCTTATCCATATTCTTTTTAATGGCATTCTCAAACACTGATTTTTTTTGCACATTTTTCGACTATTTTACTCTATTAGTCGAATATACAAAAAACAATTGACAAAAAGGTGAACCAGCATTGGTTCAAAAAAAGTAAAACAAAATTTCCAGAACGAAATGAAAACCAGGATTCCATTACTGTTACTGACCCTGACTCTGGGTTTAATTACAGGAAGAACCGACGCTCAATCGCTTCAGTTATCGGATGAACTGAAAGAACTGATCAATCTTTCGGTGAACAAGGATCGCAAAGTGGCTGAAAAAACGATTGACAGGGAGATAGCGCTTTCAGAGCGTAAGGCTGTCAGGTCGGCATATATTCCCAAGCTTGAATTGGGTGGTAAATACCTTTATGCTCAATCAAGCCTGGATTCACGGATAGGCGATGTTACAGGTTTTGAAGGCATTACAAAATTGCAGGAATTCATGAATAATCCGGCATTCCCGACACTTTTTCCAAACCTGGCCGGATTAAGCAGTGAAATTGTAAGATTGCAGCAGATGATGGCCCAGCAGGGAATGGCTTTTCCTTCCCTAAGCGAAAAAATGCAGGGCGATTTCAATGGTAACTACTATGGGATAGATGCAACTGCCAAAATGCTCCTCTATAGTGGCGGGCAGGTCCCCAATGTTTCCAAGGCTTTGTCAGAAAAGGTTAAGGCACAGGAGGCCCTGGCAGATAAATGCACCTCAGATGTTATTGGTGAAGTGATCACCTGTTATGACCAACTGGCCCTTCTCAACCAGTCGAAAAAAGTACTTGATGAATCCACCGTACGTCTTTCGGCTGAAAAAAAATACGCCGCTTCAGCACTGCGAAATGGTTTTGCAACCAATTTCGACACGTTGAAGATAGCTGTGGCAGAAGCCGGTTTACAGGCCCGTATTTCGGAATATGAATCCAAAAGAACAATGCTCTGCCAGAAGCTGGCCTTGCTCACCGGGAGGCCGGCGGGCGGTTTCGAAACCCTCAATCCTGAATTACAGCTCATGCTGTATTTACCTCAAAGTACAGACATCAGCAACCGGGCCGAACTTCGTGCGTTGATTGCCGGAACCGAAGCCAGGAAATATCTGCTAAAATCGGAAAAATCGCATTATCTGCCGAAAGTACAGGCGTTGGCTTCATTCAGGTATGATAACATTTTCAACGCTGATGTAAATTTTGATGCACCTCTGGCGATGGGAATGAACATCGATCGTATTACGCTTGGCCCCACATTTATGGCCGGCGTTGGCTTTAAATGGGAATTGTTCGACCAGTCGGGGGGTAGTGCCCGTGTTCGCCAGGCAAAACTTGAGCTGATGAAAGCCGAGAATGCAACTGAAGAAGCACGTGAGATGCTGCAGCTGAATCAGCTCAGAAGCGCCACCAATTATGAA
Organism: Bacteroidales bacterium; assembly: GCA_016705005.1. Taxonomy (GTDB): domain Bacteria; phylum Bacteroidota; class Bacteroidia; order Bacteroidales; family Lentimicrobiaceae; genus Lentimicrobium. The sequence goes on from JADIZB010000001.1 coordinate 596,870, forward strand.
GCGAGTCTGAGCCAGGTAACTTTTAAAGAAAAACAGCGGATTGCAGCCCGCCTTGCGCTCGAGCTTGCCACAAAATCATACAATGAAGGAATGATCAACATCACTGAAAGACTCGCTGCAGAAACAGAGGTACAAAACGCTGAACTCGAATATCTGCAGTCCGTTTTTACCCAGCGGCAGGCTTCGGTCGATTGCTATAAGGCAACCGGAACCCTGATGATGGCAAACATCCGATAGTCCTTAATTTCTATATACTCAGAAATCGAATTACAATTCCAAAACCAATGAAAACAATAAACAAAAGACATTCAGGAATGCTGACCGCATTTTTATCCCTGCTTTTCGTAATTGCAGCAGTGAGTATTATCGGCTGGATTGCGCTTAAACCAGAACCTGTCCGGCTGCAGGGGCAGGCAGAAGCAACAGAAGTGCGTATTTCAGGCAAAGTGCCGGGACGTGTCGACAAATACCTGGTATCGGAAGGCATGACAGTAAACAAAGGCGATACCCTGGTATTGATAACCAGTCCTGAGCTGAATGCCAGGCTCTTACAGGCCACCTCAGCGGAAGATGCAGCCAGTGCCCAGAATCAGAAAGCCCTCAAGGGTGTGCGGGCAGAGCAAATTGCCGGCGCTTATGAACTCTGGCAAAAGGCGGAAGTCGCGGTTCAACTCGCAGAAAAAACATTCAACCGCGTCCGGAATATGTTTAATGATGGCGTAGTGCCAGCTCAGAAACGGGATGAAGCAGAAGCCGGATACCAGGCCTCGGTTGCCACGGCAAAAGCAGCCAGAGCGCAATATGATATGGCACTCAACGGAGCTGAAAAAGAAGATAAACTGTCTGCGGCCGCCATGGTAAACAGAGCCAGGGGAGCCGTTTCTGAAGTTGAATCATACCTCTCGGAGACAACACTGATTTCTCCGATCAGTGGTGAAGTGTCTGATATCTTTCCGAAACAGGGTGAACTGGTAGGTTCAGGTGCCCCCATTATGAATATAGTTGACCTGAGTGATGTCTGGGTCGTTTTCAACATCAGGGAAGACATGCTGACCAACATCAGGATAGGAAAAGAATTTGATGCAACCGTTCCGGCCCTTGGTAACAAAACGATCAGGCTGAAAGTAAATTACATTAAAGCGATGGCCAGTTATGCCACTTTTAAAGCGACAAAAACAAATGGTGGTTTTGATGTAAAAACCTTCGAAGTACGCGCCAAACCAATAACCCAATCTGAAGGACTCCGCCCTGGAATGAGCCTGATGGTCGATTATGACAAGCTGAATTAACAAATGATTTCCCGGTGATAATGTCTGATCAATCCTGCATCTTCCGGCCAGATGCACTGAAACCAAAGCTATGAAACATCGAATTATTTCAATCCGGATCGTGGCAGTCAGGGAAATAAACCGCATGACTTCACGGAGTCTTTATTTCCTCGTAGTGCTGGCATTCCCATTGCTCAGCATACTGTTTTTTTCGTCACTGATGAAACAGGGAGTTCCCACCAGGATGCCGGTTGGTATAGTGGATCTGGATCAAACCGCTACTTCCAGGAAAATTGCACGGAACATTGATGTTACCCCAATCAGTAAAGTTACAATGAATCTGCAATCAGAAAATGAGGCCATGTCACAACTGAGGACCGGCAACATTTATGGTTTTGTCATTATACCTGAAAACCTTCAGGCCGATCTGCTGGCATCCCGGCAACCGGTTATCGGCTACTATTATCAGAATGGTTTTCTGATTGCCGGAGGATTGATGCAAAATGACCTGACGCTGATTCTGCACACGCTTTCGGGAGGCATCAATATTCAGAAACGTGAAGCCCTGGGTCAGTCAAAGGAATTTATTCTTTCGCAGGTGCAACCGATACAACTGAACACACATTTGCTGTTTAACCCGGTTTCAAATTACTCAATCTATATAACCTCTATAATTCTGCCGATCATGCTTCAGATTTTTATCCTGCTGATGACGGTTTACAGCATTGGGATTGAGATAAAGGAAAGAACTTCACACGAATGGCTTCACGCAGCAGACAAATCTATCTTTATTGCCTTGACTGGAAAATTATTGCCTTACACCATCCTGTTTTTTACGGTAATGATGTTTCAGAATTTCATGCTGTATAAGTTGATGCAGATCCCCATGCACACAAGCATCGGCTGGCTCATATTCATCTCATTTATCTTTGTTTTGACCTACCAGGCCATAGGTGTTTTCTGTATCGGATTGTTGCCAATGATGCGACATTCGTTGAATTTATCGGCTTTTTATGGCATACTTGCCCTCACCCTGTGTGGATTTTCATTCCCGGTTGAGTCAATGCCTCCGGTATTCCAATACTGGGCTGCCGGATTCCCGGTAAGGCATTATATGCATATTTTTCAGAGTCAGATCCTGGCAGGTTTCGGATTCAGGTATGCGTATTTCTCTTACATCTGCCTTTTGCTGTTCCTTTTATTGCCGTTAGCAATTATCCGAAGGCTGAAATCTGCCCTTATTTATCAGAATTTTATTGAAAATAAGCATAAAACCTGAGGGGATAAACCGAATGTTTCGGAATAATTATCACGATTAAAGCCCTACATAAAACATCAAAAAAATGAAAAATATAAATCCGGGCCTAACCTCACAAATCAGGGAAGGATTCGGCCAAATGCTTCAAATATGGGTTCGCGAGTTCCGGTTGATTTTTTCGGATGTTGGTGTGATGATCCTGATATTTGCGGTTCCCCTGATTTACCCTGTGCTTTATTCATTCATCTATTATCCCGAAGTGGTCCGTGACCTGCCAGTGGCTGTGGTTGACTTATCAAATTCACACGACAGCCGTAAGTTTATCAGGGACCTGAATGCAACCCCGGAGTTGAATGTGCTCTGCCAGCCCAATTCGATGGAGGAAGCCATAACTCTCTTTAAAAAGCGAAAAATAAGGGGAATTGTCCAGATCCCTGAAACCTTCAGCAATGATATTGCCCTTAAAAAGCAGACCACCATTTCGGCTTATGCCGATATGGAGTTCTTTCTGTATTACAAAGCTTTGGTAACAGGGGTAAGTTTTGTGACACTTGAAACCGGGTATCAGATTCAGGTCAGAAATCTGATTCAGGAAGGAATGACGGGTCAACAGGCGGAGACCATAGCTGAACCCTTAAGGCTTGTTGACAATCCAATGGCCAATCCCTCGGGTGGTTTTGCGAGTTACGGAATTCCGGCTGCCCTTATCCTTATCATCCAGCAAACATTGATCATCGCTATCGGAATCATGGCGGGCACTGCCCGTGAACGCCATGCATCCGGCAATCTTGTGCACCCCAACCGAAAGCGCATGGGAACACTCAGGCTGGTATCCGGTAAGGCAGCCGCCTATTTCACCATTTATGCACTGCTTTGTGTTTATATGCTCGGATTAATTCCCAAATGGTTTGGCTATGCCCGTTTGGCAGACTTTGTTGAACTGATGGCTCTGATCACTCCCTTCCTTTTGTCCGGTATATTTTTCGGAATGACGCTTTCGGCTATATTTAAAAGCCGTGAAAGTTCTATGATGTTGTATCTGTTCTCTTCCATTCCGCTGCTTTTCCTTTCAGGAATAATTTGGCCCTTATCAAATTTCAACCCTTTATGGCTAATGGTGAGGGAAATATTTCCTTCATCCAATGCTATGTTTGGTTATATTAAAATGAACTCCCTGGGGGCTTCCATTTTCGAAACCAGAAAAGAGATCATGTCGTTGTGGATTCAGACGGGCGTCTATTTTCTGACAGCCTGCCTCGTTTGCGGTTATCAGGCTCATATTCCCAAAGTCCTCAGAAACAACACAGCTCAATAGGCTTTCAGGGAAATCAGAAGCCGGTTAGCTAACCGGAAAGGTCATTTGGGAACCATCTGAAAGCAATTCTTTATTCCCTTCAGTAACCCGTATCGGATGTGTAACGAAAGGCAAGGTTGGATAGGACCTTTCGAAACAAGTCAGTCTGAGCGGTCTTCCTGCCGCTTCTGTCCGGAATGATGCAGGCAATCACACTGTTGAAATACCCTTAACCTGCCTGGTATAATAGTTCCCGATCATTTTGCTTACGGGTTAAAACATCTCCTTTGAAAAGCAATGTGCCATCTTATCCCGTTTTTATTCAGCAACAGATCCCCGCAATGAATCCACAGAGCAACTTCATGATGATTCACGAATAAAATGAATATGCCATGTAATGAAATTTTGAGTAATTTTAAGCAGAATTCAATGGAAATCAGTTGCCAGACCTGATTTCTATCTGTCACTTCGTATACTGGAAGGATTAAAAAAGCTGGTTTTAAGCTTTTCCGTCCTTTTTAACCTAAGGATGAACCCAATACTTTAATATTCCGGGTTACATCACTGATCAATCTGCCATTAACCAATTACTGCTGTCCACTGTAAATACTACAAGGGACCTCGTCCGGGTTGTTGTTTTTGAACAAACTTTTTCACCAAAAGGATGATGTGAATGGATCAGAACATCTACAGGAATATTTTATTCAATGGTCCGCTGGCCTATGCCTGTCATAGGATTATATTCGGCCCGGAAGGAACCGGTATCGATTCCGTGATTATTGAAGCCAACGACACTTTTGCCGGATTATGTAATCTGGAGCCAGAACAAACATTGCAAAAACGACTTACGGAGATATTACCTGACTTATTCTCCCCTGAAAATGACTGGCCGGCCCTGATGGGAGAGGCTATACTCAAAGGCACCAAACCAGAGATTATAGTTCCATTACAAACCAGCATGGAAAGTTATACTGTTCAACTCTTTTCACCCATCGAAGATCATTGCGTTACGATACTACATCATCATAGAGCACCACAAAAGCACGGGCAGGAAATTCAGGATTCGGAGACCAGCCACCTTTCACTTTTTAATACAATGTCGCTGGGAGTAGTTTATCAGAATGCAGAAGGATTTATTACTGCAGCCAATCCGGCAGCTGAGAAGATTCTCGGACTTACACTTGACCAGTTACAGGGACGTTCATCCATTGATCCGAGATGGAAATCAATCCGTGAAGATGGCCGTCATTTCCCGGGATCAGAACACCCTGCAATGATTGCATTAAAAACAGGTGATACTATAGAGAACCAATTGATGGGTGTTTACAATCCTGTCACAGACGATACCCGTTGGATACTGGTTTGCTCTTATCCACAGTTCTCTCATGAAAGTGAATTTCCCGTGAAGGTATTTACGACTTTTTCAGATATTACCGAACGGAAACTTGTTCAGGATGCACTTTATGACAGCAAATTCAAATTCAGGGAAGCAGAAAAGATTTCACATGTTGGCTATTATGAGATCAATCTGAAGACAAACCGGTCAAGCTGGTCTGATGAAACTTTCCGGATTTTCGGAATGAATCCTGACACAGATGAGGAGCCGGATCTTGATACAATCCTGGGCATGGTGTACCCTGACGATCTCGAAAACCTGCAGGCAACCTATAACAGATGTTTCCGTGAGAAAACGGTATTTGATCTTACCTACCGGCTTATTGCAAAAGACAATGTACTGAGGTGTGTCCACAGTATCGGCAATCTTAAATTTGATTCAGGGGGTCATCCTGTAATCATGTTCGGTACTTATCAGGATATTACTGAACGGCAACTTTCTGATATCAGACTCGGAGAAAGTGAAGAAAAATTCAGGACAGCCTTTTATGTCAGTCCTGACATGATCAGCATTACCAGGTTAACGGATGGAATGTATGTTGATGTAAACAATGCATTTGTTTCAAAATCCGGATACGGAAGGGAAGAACTTATCGGCTTTACTGCAATTGAACTGAATATCTGGGCTGATACGGAAGAAAGAAAAGCGCTTACTGAATCATTGAAAAGGCAGGGATATGCAGTGAACCTGGAAGCAACTTTCAGGCTAAAGGATGGGAGTAATATCATTGGCCTTATGTCGGCCGGTTTGCTTGAAATCGGCGGAGAAAAACATTTACTTGCTTTCACCAGAGATATTACAGAACGCAAGAAGATGGAAACAGCGCTTCGCAGCAGTGAAGAACTATACAGGACAGTGGTATCTGCCTCCAGTGATGGTATTATTCTTCAGGATAAGGACGGAATCATCCTAACCTGGAATAGAACAGCTGAACGGATTTTTGATATTCCGGCAGAACAGGCCGTTGGCCGGACTTCTATAAGTCTGACATTCAACACCTTTAAGGAGGATGGGTCAGAATATCCGGGTAATGAACATCCCTCAATGGTAACACTTTCAACCGGAATGCCGGTTCGTAATGTTCAGATGAAAATTTGTAAAAGTTCTGAGGAGATCATCTGGATCAACATAAACACCAGCCCGGTTTTTACTGATGACAGCGGAAAGCCTGCAATGGTAGTCATTGCCTTTTCTGATATCAGCCGGCTAAAACTTGCTCAGGAGGCACTCATTGCATCGGCTGAAGTTGCCAGATCAATTCCCTCAGGATTATTTATTTACAGGTACGCAGCCCCCGGGCAGTTGTACCTTATTGAATGCAACCCATCTGCACTTGAGATTTCAAGAATTGACTTTGAAAAAAATGTTGGAAAGGAATTCAATGACACCTGGACCGGTAAAGTTGCCTCAGCTTTAAAAGAGAAGTACCTCAATGTGATGGAAACGTCAGAACCCTATATAGGAACAGATATTTACTATGAGGATGAAAGAATATCAGGAATCTACAGAATTTCAGCATTCAGAATCAATGAAAAAACCTTAGGAATAGCTATTGAAGATATTTCTGAATTAAAGATTACCGAGAATGAATTGAGAAAAGCCAAGGAAAAGGCCGAGGAGAATGAAGCACTTCTGAGGACCATCATTGAAAATGCCCCTTTTGAAATCTGGGCAAGAGATACAGAAGAAACAGGTATTCTCGAAAACGAGAACTCAATCAACCACATCGGAAGCATCATTGGTTTGAAACCAGACAATTATGAAACTTCAGGGGAGGTAGTTCGAATGTGGAAATCGAACAATAAGAGGGCTTTACAGGGAGGAATTCTGAACCAGGAATGCACTTATATTGTAAATGGAGAAGAAATTGCCTATCAGCAGATTATTGCTCCCCTCAAAAAAGGGGATGCAATTGAAGGAATTGTAGGTTTTAATATTAATATCAATGAACGAAAGAAAGCAAATGAAGAGATCCGTAAACTGAATGAAGAACTGGAGAACCGTGTGGAAGAGAGAACACTTGAGCTTCAGTTAGCCAACAAAGAACTGGAAGCTTTTGCTTATACAGTATCACATGACCTTCGTGCTCCCTTACGCGCTATTGACGGATTTACCAATATCCTTAAAGAAGATTATGAAAAATTACTGGACGAGGATGGGAAAAAAGTAATTGGAATCATTACCGAAAATACCCGTCGCATGGGAATACTGATTGATGATTTACTGTCTTTTTCGCGGCTTAGCCGATCTGAAATGAATCTTTCACTCATCGACATGAATCAGTTGATAATGCAGGTTTACAATGACTTAACCAATCCCGGCCAGCGGAAACAGATCAGGTTTACATCAGAACCTTTGCCACAGGTACTTGCTGACAATTCGTTGATTAAGCAGGTATGGATCAATCTGATTTCAAATGCCATAAAGTTTTCATCCGGTAGAGAAACCCCTGAAATCAAAGTTTTGGCCAGAAGGTCTGATCAAAAATTACACTTTGAAATTTCCGACAATGGTGTTGGTTTCAATATGAAATATGCCGGCAAACTTTTCGGCGTTTTCCAGCGTCTTCACAGTGTTAAAGAATTCGAAGGAACAGGTGTGGGTCTTGCAATTGTTCAAAGAATTGTTGTCCGACATGGAGGTTCAGTCTGGGCTCAGTCTGCGGTTAACGAAGGAGCCACTTTCTATTTCTCCCTGCCTGACAGGTTAAATTGATTTACAAATAATCTTTAACAAAATATAATGGATACACTTACCCGGATTCTGATTGTTGAGGACTGCATGCCGGATGCTGAATTAAATAAACGAGAAGCGATGAAGGTGCTGAAGAATTGCACCTTTGAGGTTGTAGAAACGGAACCGGATTTTCTCAACAGCCTCTTTTCATTCAAACCTCACCTGATTCTGTCGGACTATAGCATGCCTGTTTTCGACGGATTGACAGCTCTTTCTCTTGCGATTGAACACACACCTGAAATCCCTGTAATTATTGTAACCGGCTCGGTGAATGAAGATACTGCTGTGGAATGCATGAAAGCCGGGGCTGCAAATTATGTGATAAAGCAACACATAAAAAGGCTGGGACCTGCAATACTACATGCAATTTCAGAAAACAAGCGGAGATATGAGCACAAAAAAGCTGAGGAGGCATTACGGGAAAGTGAATCAAGATACCGGAACTTGTTCGACCTTTCACCTGTAGGTATTCTATTGCAGGATGAAAACAATACCATCATAGATGCGAATGAAAACTATTGCAGACTTACCGGATATCAGAAACAGGAGCTTATTGGAAAGCACATCAGTATCATTGTTCCCGCCATGTATCGCAATTCAATCATTGAAAACTCTCCACGGATTCTTTCCGGCCAGCAGCTTCATCACGAAACGGAATGCAATAGAAAAGACGGGACTTTTTTTTCAATTGAACTGACAGAATCAAGAGTTACACTGCCCAATGGATCCATTGGTATCATGTCAATTGCAAATGATATTTCAAAAAGAAAAACAACAGAAAAAGAACTTGAATTCAAGAACAAGCACTTGCAAATGTTGTCAGGATATGCCATTAAGCTCACTGAAATTCCAGCCAACGGAGATTATGGCAAACTGATTGTTGAAGAAATAAAGAAAATAACGGGCGCAGTATTTGCAGCATATTCAGAATACAATCCGAAGGATAGTACCCTGATAACCAAAGATGTTTCTGTTGACCAGAAAATATTGTCAGTGCTGGTCAAACTGACAGGAAATAAGATTCTGAATGTTGCCTCACAGTTGAATGATGAAACATACCGGTTGATTCTGAAAAATGACAGCTCTTCTTTTGATTCCCTTACCGATCTGACTTTTGGTGCAGTCCCTCAGATTGTTGACATCAGCTTAAAACGGATGACCGGAATCAACCGGTTCATTGGTATTTCCTTCAATCTGGGTGATGAATTATTCGGGACTTCATCTTTCGGACTTCGAAAGGACCAACCTGATCCTGATAAGGATGTTATTCAGTCGATTGCACGTCTTACTTCACTGACCTTAAGAAGAAAGAAAGCAGAAGAGGAATTTATCAGGAGCGAAAAAAGGTATCATGAACTGTTTGATGCCTATAAAGATGGTATTGCAATTATTAGTATTAATCCTGACAACAAAGAAACCAGTTTTCTGGATTTAAACACATCGGCTGCCGCGATGCTGGGTTACACCCGGGCTGAAATGATGGGTATTCCGATGCAAACAATAGAATCAGGATATACCGAACAGCAACTGATTCAGCGCAGGATGGATCTTGAACAGAAAGCAGTATGCAATTTCGAAACAGAATTCATCCACAAATCAGGGCATCTGATTCCGGTGGAAGTGTCGGTTACTGTAATAAACTATGGAGGTGTACCTGCTTTGCTGAACATCTCGAGAGATATTTCAGAGAGACGATTCAGGGAACAATTGCAGAAAATTCAGTTCAACATCGCCAATGCGATGATCAATGCAGATAATCTGCACCAGCTCTATGAAGCTGTAAGATCGGAGTTGTCAGTTCTACTGGATACACGCAATTTCTTTATTGCATTTCTGACCCTGAAACCGGAATGCTTTCGGCTCCTTTTGAGATAGAGGAAAAAGACTCAGTAAATGAATGGCCTGCAGAAAAGTCATTAACGGGAATGGTTGATAAAACAACAAAAACCATTGCTGCTTACAAGGAACCAGATATCACAACTGGCAGAGTCAGGTGAAATCAATATCATTGGTACCCGGTCAGAAATCTGGTTGGGTGTACCGCTTTTCAGCGGCAAGAAAGCAATGGGAGCCATGGTTGTTCAGAGTTATGACAATCCATATGCTTATAATAAGGATTCAATATATATCCTTGAACTTATGGCTCATGAACTGAGCAGCTATATCGCCAGGAAAGAGGCCGAACAGGATACACTGAAACTTTCAAAGGCAATTGAGCAGAATCCTGTAAGTATTGTAATCACCAACAAAGAGGGGTTCATTGAATATGTCAACCCAAAATTCTCCGAAATAACCGGCTACTCCGGCAAAGAAGCAATTGGACAAAAACCCAGTATTTTAAAATCGGGTGCACATTCGGATGAATTCTACCGGGAGCTCTGGCAGACCATCACGTCCGGGAAAGACTGGCAGGGTGAAATGCAGAACAGAAAAAGAGACGGATCCTTTTACTGGGAGAATGTAATTATCTCTCCAATATTGAATGAATCAGGTAAAATCACAAATTTTGTAGCCGTCAAGGAAGATATTACAGAAAAGAAAAACATCATTGAAGAATTAAAAATTGCAAAAGAAAAAGCGGAGGAAAGCGACAGGCTTAAAACGGCTTTCCTGCAGAATATTTCTCATGAAATCAGGACACCGCTAAACGGAATCCTTGGCTTTTCTGAATTGCTGATCCAGGAATGGACTTCACCGGAGGAACGGATTGAATACAATGAGGCCATTCAGATCAGTGGTAAGAGACTGATAGAAATTGTAAGCAATGTATTGGATATTTCAATTATTGAGACCGGGCAGGTAATACTTAACCCTGAAAGTTCAACCTAAATACTTTCTTAATAGATCTGTACAATTTCTATCACTCACAGGCCCAGCAGAAGGGACTTCAGTTAAATTATAAACCCGGTTGCATTGACAAAAACTGCGAAATAACAGCGGACCCTTTCCGTATAAATCAGGTTATGACAAACCTGCTCAATAACGCAATAAAATATACCAAGCGGGGAGAAATCAGTTTTGGCTACAGATTTACAAATGAAGAGGTAGTTTTCAGCGTATCTGATACCGGGATAGGTATCAACAGAGCACACCACCACCGTATTTTTACCAGATTTTATCAGGCTGAGCATTCATCCGCCAGAAGCTATGAAGGGGCAGGGCTCGGACTTTCGATCAGTCAGGGGCTTGTACAGGCAATGGGGGGTAAAATATGGTTTGAATCTGAGGCCGGGGTTGGATCAACTTTCAGTTTTTCTATTGCTGTTGCTGAAGCGAATGAACAATCCGTTAAAAAACCGGCAGAAGGTTACAATCAGGTTAACACAGATATAGTATTAATTGCCGACGATGACGACACAAGTTATATGCTGCTCATGACCACGCTTAAGAAGAGAAAGGTAGGTATTATGCGCGCTGAAACAGGCGTTGAAGCTGTTGAGCTTGTCAAGAACCACGAAAACATACGTCTTGTACTTATGGATGTTAAGATGCCGGAGATGAACGGGCTGGAAGCTACACGGATCATTAAATCACTCAAGCCTGATTTGCCTGTTATCATTCAGACGGCCTATGCCTTTACTGATGATATAGATGAAGCCTATGCTGTCGGATGCGATGAGTATTTATCCAAGCCGATCGCAACAGAAAAGCTAAATCACATTTATGAAAAGTTCCTGGGTACAAATTAACCGGGGATACAAAAAAGCAAAAAATCCTGCATTTTAACCACCAGGTGATTAAAATGCAGGAAAATGAAATCGTCGGAGACAACTACCTGATGAATACTTTACCGGTTGCTGTTCCCTGATTACTTATAATGCGCACAAAGTAAATACCTGCTTCAAGATTTGTTGAAAAAGTTGCATTGTTGCCATTCAGATTGAAGCCGGCAACACACTGTCCATTCAGGTTGACAACCTGAACTGTACCGGTAACCTCCTTAACAAGTTCAATCTTCAATACATTGCCGAATGCATAAATTTTCCCCATTTCGGAAACAGGTGAACCAATGCCAAGTGTCGTATTAACAACAAGTACGTTTGTTGTTCCTCCTGTCGGGTTTTTGGTATCAACGGTACCCCATATTCCGTTTTCGGAATTATTTGAGCTTACCACAGTACCATTCAACAGGCTATGTTCTTCAACACGTTTAACACCGTTTGCATTGATATTCGGCACTATACCGCCCCAGGCACCTGTGGTACCGGCAACATTTTCGGTATAAAAAGCGGCATAGGAACTTGAGCCTGCAAAATCGATGGCAGTACCTTCAACCTGTGTTCCATAAAGAGGCCTGCCTGCCCCCTGGGTATTATCATAAAGGAATACAAAATTCTTAGGTGTGTAGAAACTGATACCACGGATAGCCGTTCCTGTAGAATCGGCAACATTGTTATAGAATCCGAGAACCTTGATGCTTTCGGTGGAGGTGAGTCTTGTTGCCTCTGTCGTTCCACCGGCGCCATCATTCAGAATAATCCTGACAAAGAGCTCTGTTCCGGGTTTAAACCTGGTGGCATTTCCGGTAGGTTCAGTCATGAACCATCCGCTGAAAACGCCACTTTCTCCTGTGGTAAATTCACCATATTCTCCAACGGTCCCAAAGGAGGTGCTGGATGTACGAGTAAAGGTAGAGGCTGCCGGATTTACAAAAATACAGTTACCTGCGCCATTGTAGTCGGGTGCATCAGAACCAAGGACTACTTTATTGTAATACCTGTAGGTTGCATTGGGCAGCAGATTATTCAGGGTAGCATAATAAGCGTAAGGCACACGGTTTACATTGGGTACGGCTCCCTGCATATACATAGGAAGAGTAATATTTGCAATAGAAGCAGGAGTTGTTGATGTAACGCTCCCCGAGAGATTGACTACCAAATCCGGGGCTCCGCCGCCAGAAATGGTAAGTGTGCCATTGTAGGAACCAGTCGTCAGGGCATCTTTCATCCTGACATAGATGGTTGTATTTGAAACCTGTCCATTCTCATAAATAAATTCATAAGAATCTACGTAATCAGTAACATTAACCGAAATTTCAAAATCTGAACTTGGGGTCAGTGTAATTGTTCCTGTAGCAGGGGCCAGATTAAAACCATTCAGGAGGATGCTTTGCGATTCGGATGGACCATTGGTTTCAACATAAGTAAAACCATTGAGATTACCTGGGGTAGATGTGAGCAGTGGTGAAGATCCTGATCCGCCCTGGAAAGTAACATTATCAAAACGGAATGTTCCATTGATGCTGTAAGTGCTTGTGCTGGTTGCAGCCGCATATTCAACTCCGTCGAAAAACTCGGATACAACGCGGATGGCGAAAGCTGCATTGTCGTTAGCTCCGCTGATGCCGGCAAAACTTGCAGACCGCTGATACCAGGTATCTCCTGCATCGGTGATATACCTTCCGTTATCAAAGCCCTTATCAACACCAAGAGCGGTATTGGTGGCATTGGAAGCACCGGCTTCAAAATTAACCCAGGTTGTTCCGTTTAGTGTGTACTGCAAACGCACTCTGTTGGCAGAGGTATTACTATGCCTGTGATCCCAGGTTAAGCTGATGTTGGAAAATCCTGAGGTAGATACAAGAAATTCAACCCCGGCGGTACCGGATCCCGTTCCCTGTTCGGGATAAGTATTGGTGTTCCAGGCACGACCAGCTGAAACACCACCTTCCAGACCAGTAGCAAATGTAGCTGCTGTTCCACCGATCAGGTTGGCCGTTCCTGAACCTGTGCTAGGAGTTATCAGGTCTCCTTCAAAGTTCCATTGGGTAATGGTGACCTGAGCGCTTGATGTTAAGGCAAAGGCAAAAACGGCCAATGCCAGGACAATTAAAGATTTAATGTAATTTTTCATCATGATTTTTTATGAATTTGGGTTGATTTGTTGCTGAAGTTAAAGGGAATGATAGAACTTATAAAAGTACAATGATTTCTCAAACGGGATGCAAAGTAAGCCATTTTTTCATTCTTAACCGTTATAAAAATGTCCTGCAATACGGCGTTGATGTCATATGGATGGCACTCTGAAAAACATTTCATCATTTTTAATCACTATTGTCCGGTTAAAATCAAGAAAGAACTTGCCACAAAGACACGAAAACACTAAGTAACACTAAATGAGCAAAATAAATTTGTGCAATTTGGAGCCTTTGTGCCTTGGTGGCGAAAAAAAGAAAGTAAGCTACATGTTATTGAAATCTTCAGAAACCCACATCAGTAAAACATTATGCTCATATTTTAATCATTTTTCCGGACAACAATGATTTTTAATCTGGAATGATTGGCAAAAAACATAAGGCTCTGGCTGAAATTTTCTCGTTTGCTTCGGATTTCGATGATTTTCTGCTAACTTTGTATAGAAACAAACCAAAACCCACCAAATATGAAAAAAACATTACTCATCATTACTTTACTTGGAGCAGGCTTTTTTGGCTTCAGCCAGAATATGCTTCTTGAAGAATACTTCAATGACCCCGAGAACCTGCCTGCCACCTGGACTACTATTGACCAGGACGGAGATAGTTACAACTGGTATGTCGATACGTATGATACTGAAATATATGCTGTTTCAGAGTCATGGTACGATGATATCGTTCTCACCCCGGAGAATTATCTGATCACCCCGCAGATTAACCTGACAGGACTCGTGGGAACAGTTAAGCTGCGCTATACCATTCAGGTAGCGAGCGAAGAATATTTCGCCGAACATTATAAAGTGGCTGTTTCAACTACGGGCAATGCCGTTGGGGATTTCACCAACATCTTGTTTGAAGAAACCTGCACGGCAGATGATTACTATGAAGTGCCACCTTACTGGCATGAAAGGATTGTTGACCTGACCCCGTTTATGGGCCAGAGCATCTATCTTACTTTCTGTCATTATGATTGTACAGACATGTATAAGTTCCTTCTCGACAGCGTCCAGGTGTACAATCTGGATAATGTTGGTGTTAACAAACACGATCTGATTAACCTCACAGTATACCCAAACCCTGCTACGGAAAAAGTATATGTGAACGGGGAGTTTGAAAACGCACGATTTTCTCTCTTCACTGCCGATGGTCAGATGGTTTATGTTGCTGAGAACCAGAGCAGGCAGACATTCATCGATGTTTCACGATTCGAGCGAGGCATGTACCTGCTTCAGATTGAAACATCAAAAGGCATTGTCAACAGGAAACTGGCAATCAGCAGATAACTTATCAATACTATAAAAGTAAAGCCACCTTTTGATAAGGTGGCTTTTTTTATGAAGACCTGCCTCCGGAGGATTATTATAATGCAACTTTAATGTATTTGTCTCCTTCGTTTCTATGTCAGGAAGAAGATAATGGCTGCTGATCAAGCCTGACCCGGGGCGGTATAAATAAGATAATCCTATTTGTCAGAACAAACAGCACGGCATTCTTTCCAAACAGCCAGTCAATGACAAGGACTGCCCGACATGGCGGACAGTCCTTATGAATCCTATCAAATTAAAGCTTAATCCAGGCGATCTGCATGGCATGCGGACTGACTCCGGTTAACCAGTCTTCCTGACCGGAACCATCCAGGTTGGAACGGATAATTTTACCGTCCGGATTTGAATTGGAAATTTTATATCCCCAGAAAAGTTTGTTCCGTTCCTGATCAATGGTCATTCCCCAGGTGGCTTTTGAACCGTAGTCACCGATTTTAGCCAGGCCCGAACCATCCGTATTACAGATATAGACTCCTCCCTCTGTAACTGCAGTCCCATCAACCGGGTATACTGCCATATATACCTTATTTGCTTCTGTATCAACCTCAATCGCTGTACCATCAATATCCGGAATAACCTCTGTCATACCGGATCCGGTGAAATCGCAGGTGAAATATCCTCCGGTGTAATCCGTCCGGTCATTGACCAGGTAAATTTTTCCGCTTTCCTCGTCGTATTGCATATCGATAGGGTATTCTGGAACAGTACCTTCAGTGTTTATATAAACTTCAGGACTGGTTCCGTCAAGGTTACAGCGGTATATACCTCCAGGCCTGCCCCAGTAGAGTTTATCGCCGGCCACCATCAGTGCTTCGGGAGAATCAACGATTTCCTGTCCCGGAACAGCATAGTCCAGAATTCTGACCGGGTTCTTTCCATCAGCATCAAAACGGTAAATGACACCTAATGAATAATCCGAGACATACACCTTGCTATGCGCTGTGTCAACAGCAATCCCGTATGGTCTCGACAACTCTACAGGTTCGAAGTCCTGAACCTGCGGAACCCCATCGGTCAGGTATACCAGGTGAACGCCTCCACCCTCCGGGTTACGGCTTGTAAAATAGAGCACCTGTGTGAGGCCTGCCATCGGATCTTTGATATTCACAACCAGGGTTTTAACCAGCTTGTTGTAATAAACATTGTTCTCAGCAGTACATGTGAGGGTAACCGTATAAAGTCCGGGGGAGTCATAAATGACAACCGGATTGGAATCCGTAGAAGTCAGCCCGTTCCCGAAATTCCATAGATAACCTCCTGCATTAAGGGAAGAATTGGTAAAAGTTACTTCACATGGAGCATACCCGTTATTGCTGATGGTATATGAAAAATCAGCCACCGTGCTTGCAGGGGGATTTCCCAGTTTTTCCTTTTCACAACTACTCAGTAGCAGACCCGGAATAAAAATCAAAAAATATAAGAGTTTCTTTTTCATTGCTTTTCCTTTCTAAGATGATTAAAAATCAATATCCATCATTTTGTTTCATCAGTCTGTTTGTCTGCATTTCGCTGAGCGGGATAGGAAACAGGGTATATTTTTCATCAATTCCGAGCAGGCTTGCGGCCCTTTTTGTCCGGACAAGATCAAACCAGCGATGACCTTCAAATGCAAACTCATGGCGGCGCTCATTTTCAATGGCCAATTTAAGTTCATCATAACTGTCAGCGGTTGCGGGTGCCAGTCCGGCTCTTGAACGGATTGTATTGATATCGGATTGAACGGCTGTAATATCTCCGTTAGTGTATGCCAGGGCTTCGGCCCTGATAAGGTACATTTCTGCCAGACGAAGAACGATAACAGCGTCTGAACCGGCTGACAATTGTTCGTACTTGATACAATAAACTTTGTTCTCCGGGTCAGTTGCAATGGAGGCTTCAAATCGCTGATCACCTGATTCATAACTCTGAGTAAGATCTCCGGACGGGGCTATTTCATACCTTCCGGCCAGACTTCTCGGAAAGAAATACTCGGCAAGGCGGTTCTTGTTCTGAGCATCAAATACTATTTCGAAAATCACCTCATTATTGCTGTCTTCGAACAATGCAGCATAAGGCAACACCAGGCCGAGTCCGCTTTCTGTAATCACATTACCTGCTTTTTCTGCAGCCTTCCCGGCAAATTCATTATTGCCGGAGGCATGAAAACGGGTAAGATAAACCCTGGCCAATAAAGCAGATGCA
Organism: Bacteroidales bacterium; assembly: GCA_016705005.1. Lineage (GTDB taxonomy): Bacteria > Bacteroidota > Bacteroidia > Bacteroidales > Lentimicrobiaceae > Lentimicrobium. The sequence continues at coordinate 614,242 of JADIZB010000001.1, forward strand.
GCAAAGGAGTTTGCCCGACCGGCAGGCATCACTGCCGGCAGTTTAGCTTCTGCACCTAAAAGATCAGCAATGACCTGTTCATAAACCTGATCAGGGGTATTGCGTTCCTGATCCACATTGCTGATAATGAGCGTTGGCATGGTTTTTAACGGAATACCACCATAATAGCTTAAGAGGTTAAAATGAAAAAGCGCCCTCATGAACAAGGCTTCCCCTTCAAATTTATCACGTTCAGCCGGGGTAAGATCAGTTATCTCAGGAAGTTTATACAACACATTGTTTACCCTGTTTAAGCCGTCATAGGCAGCTATCCAGGCTCCTTCAAGGATACCGTTTTCAGCCGGAATCTCATTGTTTTCAATTTGAAGATATTCAAAGGTTGTTCCTGTCCAGGTCAGGTTGTCGGCAGCAAGATCCCCGACGATCACCCTGTTCCTGCCATAAAGACCGGCAGCCTGCAGTGCCGTGTAGGATCCGATGATAGCCCTTTCAATGCCCACTTTATCCCTGATGGCGATATCGGATGAAATTTTATCAGTCGGTTCTACATCCAGTACTTTCATACAGGAAGTATAAAGAAGGGAGAATGAAATCAGTAAGTATGTTATCTTTTTCATGATTATCAGATGTTATTGGTTAAAAACCTACGTTTAAGCCAACCAGGATGGTGCGTGATTGCGGGTAGGTAAAAAAGTCAGTACCCAGAATAATGTTGTCGTTCCCGTAATAATTAACCTCCGGATCCATTCCCGAATAGGTTGTTTTGGTAAAGAGATTCTGACCTGAAGCATATACCCTCAGGGATTTTATGCCTGCTTTTTTCACCAGGGTTTTAGGTAAACTGTAGCCAATGGAAATGTTTTTAATCCTCAGGTAAGAACCATTCTCTATAAAACGGGAGGAGATATTCCCATCGCCGGCCCTTGGGACATCGGTAATATCGCCCGGCTGCCTCCATCTTCGTAACATGGTTGTGGTCTGGTTGTCGTCACCGGTTCCGGATTCAAGATAAATACGGGTCCCGTTAAAAACATCATTGCCATAAACTGCCTGAAGAAACACCGACAAATCAATATTCTTATAACTGAATGTATTGGTCATACCCGCGGTAAAGTCGGGATTCGGATCACCGGTTTTTGTGAGGTCTGCTGCTGTAATCAATCCATCGCTATTGATATCTTCATACACCAGATCTCCGGTTGTCGGATCTACACCAAGACAATGATAGCCCATAAATATACCGATGGGCTCACCTTCCATCACCCAGTTGCTTCCCCGTCCCAGATCGGCAATGGGCTGACCATTATAAAGTTTGGTTATTTTATTCCTGTTTGCAGCAAAATTCAATGATGTATTCCAGGTAAAATCACCCCTGATGTTTTCAGTGTTTAACACAAGTTCTATTCCCCTGTTCTCAAGATTGCCGATGTTTGCATAAATTGAATTGAAACCGGTAGAAGGGGGCAGCGGTCGGGCAAGCAGGAGGTCTTTGGTCTTGTTCAAATATACATCAGCATTCAGGCTGATCCGGCTATCGAGAACAGAAACGTCAAGACCAAGTCCGGATTGGGTAGTTGTTTCCCACTTCAGGTCTGGATTTGGCAATTGGGTTGGGGCAATCCCTGAGTTTCCGCCATAATTGAACCCGCCTTCATATAAACCGGGAGATGAAAAATCAGGGATACCGTCATTTCCTGTCAGTCCGATGGTGGCCCGGATTTTTAACTCTTTGATTGCGGTGAACTGCTTCATGAATGGCTCCTGGCTGACCCTCCAGGCAAGAGAAGCGGCCGGGAAATAGCCATACTGATTGTTCTCGCCGAATTTGGAAGACCCATCGGCACGCGCAGTAAGTGTAATGATGTATTTATAAAGAAAGTTGTATTTAAGCTGGCCGAAATAGGAATTCATTCCCCTGTCGAGTGATGATGAGGATGCTGCCCTGATAACCCCTGCTGATTCAATGTATTCAAAGTTTTCATTGGGAAAATCAATGGCTTCAATATAGGTGTTACGCTTTGCATATTTTTCAAAACTGTATCCGGCCATAACCTCAATGTTATGCTTTTCACTGAGGGTTTGAATGTATTGTAAAACATTGCTGCTAACCAGATTGCTTACGTAGGAAGTCCCTTCAATGCAAAGACCATTGTATTTGGCTCCCTGACGGGTAGTCACCGGGTCATAACCATGTTCGCGAAGATTGTAGATGTCTGCTCCCCATTTTGTTGTGAAAGTGAACCCATTCAGGAATTTATATTCCAGAAAAATATTGCCGTTGTTCCGGTTTGTGAATGCAACATTGTTTGTTTCCTTATAAATTGCCACCGGATTGGCATAAGGTCCATCCTCATTGTAAGATCCGTCTTCATTGTAAACAGGATAAATTGCGGGTATAGAGAGGGCATTGGGGAGGGGCCCGAACAGTGTCTGGTCACCTTCAACCCGCCTGTTTTTTGAGTAATTCATAGTAATACCGCCTCCAACTGTCAGATTTGAGCGTAACTTGTGATCAACATTCAGTCTTCCCGAATAACGGTCATAAGAAGTTCCTTTGACGGTTCCATCCTGATTGTAATAACTTCCCGATATAAACAGCCTGGTTTTGTCGTTGCCGCTGCTTACCGAAAGCTCAGTGTTTGAAGTCGGTGCTACCTGAAGTATTTCATCCATCCAGTCTGTGTCTGTTCCCTGGACATCGGTACCCTTATATTCGTTCCACTGTTCTGCATTCATCAGATCGAGCATTCGTTCACCCGGCATGGTCTGCCATCCGTAGGATGTGTTCAGGTTTACACTTGTTTTCTGAAGATCCCCTTTTTTTGTTGTGATCAGAATAACCCCGTTTGATGCCCTTGCTCCGTAAATGGCAGTTGCAGAAGCATCCTTCAGAATAGTTATCTGTTCTATATCGTTGGGATTGATATCAGAAAGTGCATCTATTTCCTGTCCGCTGTAACCGATCTGCCCGTAAGTTCCGGTGATGGCCGGAACTCCGTCAATCACGATCAGAGGCTGATTGCTTGCATTGATCGAACTGCCACCCCTGATTTTAATTGAGTTCTGACCTCCCGGTGTTCCTGAATTCTGGTTTATAGTCATTCCGGCGGCTTTGCCCTGGAGAACCCCATCAAGGGTCCGAAGAGGAATGGTTTTAATCTCCTGCTCGTTCACCAGACCAATGGAACCTGTGATCAGTTTTTTACTTGAGGTGTTGTACCCCATTACCACCACTTCACCCAGATCAATCTTATCTTCTTCCATTTCAATGTTGATCTGGCGTTTCCCGTTTACGGGAACTTCCTGCTTCTGCATCCCGACAAAGGAGAACAAAAGCACTCCTCCCGGCGGTGTCTCCAGCGTATATGAACCGTTAATATCTGTAACCGTTCCTTTGGTGGTCCCTTTGATCACCACAGTAACTCCTGGAATCGGTTGTTTATCCGTTGCTGAGATCACCCTTCCGCTGACAGTTAAGTTCTGTGCCTTCAGGGTACTGATGATCAGCATAAACACCAATAATAGAATGTAAGGTTTCTTCATACAGTTATAGTTTGGTTGGTTGTTACTTAATTTTTGTCATTGTCACTTTAACAGGGCTGATATCCATACGTATATCCGAAACTGAGTATTCATCTTCCTCACGGGCGTTTTCAATGTAATAACCCTGGCTTGCCGGCTTTTTTGTAAAGGTAAGGAGGAATCCGTTTTCGTGATCTGTAAAATTCAGATTTGAAATACTGTCAGTTCCTTTGTTATCGATAAGATTCAAGGTAATCACATCGCGGAGGGTCGAACCATTGGCCGACAAAATTCCTGACTGAACGGGATGTTCCCTTTTGTAGTATTCATTCCCCCTGGTGGCTTTTTTGCCTGTGGCCGGAATCAGTTCACCGGTATTCACCAGGTAGGAATCGCCGTTCTCGAGATAACTGACAGACAGGTTTGTTATTTCAGGTAATCCCTGTACTTGCGAAAACGTGGCTTCCGCAGCATTGATGATGGTCATACCTGCAGCCCCGGCAACCTGAATTTTACGGTCTGACGCAGAATAGATCAGCGCCGTGTTTTCATCCACCCCGAAAGCAAGATGATATTTCTCCCGGGAATTCATGAGCGCCACGATCAGCCTGCCTATCCTGGCTCTCTGATTAAAATGCTGATCAACGATACCTTCCGGGAAAAAGCCGATGCCTCTTGATAGAAGCAATGCATCTGTTTCTTCATTCTCAGGGCCATTGTCGCGGATGATGCCCTGTTGCAAAGCTCCCATGCTGGTTCCATTACCGATCATGATTTCGCTCATGATGGCTGCCCCGGCACTGCTTCCTCCGATTACGCCTCCCTTGTTATAAACCTCCCACACAGCATCCAGTACCGGCGTCCGTTCACCATCCGTCGAGGTCAGCGCCATCATGGTACGCATCTGATCGCCACCGGTAAACCAAACACCCGTACATCCCCGAATCGTTTTTGCCAATCTTTTGTCGTTGCCGTTACCGGCCCATTTCGACTCGTCGGCATCCATCGTACTGTCGTCATCCATCACTGAAATGTTGATGAGGTGGATGTTATCGGCTCTTACTCCATACGACTGAAGTGTCTTGCTGATGCTCACCCACGATTGCACCGGGACACCACTGGCGGAAGGGATTACAGCGAAAGCAGCTTTCTCAGGGCCTCCGGCCAGCTCAATCATCTTATTGTAAACCTCTTTATTATCAGGGTTCAGGCCGCCTCCTACGATGACCAGACTTCCTTTGCCCTCCTGTGCCGAAACGAAGTAAGAAGTGTATATCAGCAGCAATAACAAGGTAATACCGGCTTTTTTCATAGTTGAATATAATGGGTTTATTCCTTAATAAATTTAGAACCTGCAACTGTTTTGCCTGAACCATCGGTCAACAGCAACAGGTAAATGCCACCTGACAAAAATGAAATATCCAGTGTTACATCATTCGCATAAATAACGCCATCTCTGATTATACTTCCTTTAAGAGAAAGTATTTTCCAGGAAGTGGCTGTGTTTACCGGGTTGAATTTAATTAAACTCGCGGCAGGATTGGGCACGATATCAATAAAAAATGAGACATCCGGACCGGAAATCCCTGCAGGTGACACATCGCCCATGCTGAATGGGGTAGTATAATCAATAAAATACAAACAGAGTTTTTCAAACCCTGCAACCATTCTGGGATCTCCAGGGCCCCCCGTGCCGGTCTGATGAGAAAAACCAGTCTTTGTGCCTTCGTTGACCAAAACCATTACAGGGGCAGTACCGTAACCGGTAAGCGTGGTTTTCCCGTTAACCGGCGAAAACTTCATGTAGTTGTGATTTGTCAGCCAGACGCCGAACCTGGCAGTATCCCTGGCCATAGTATAAGGGACTGCAGTGGCGGTATTCTCATAGATATCGCTGTCAAGAAAGGTTTCGGGCATGATAATGGTGTTTTTAAGCAATCCAAGTCCAGGGGTGAATGTAAGCTCCCCGTACCACGATGAAAGATATTCAAGGTAATTTCCAACTATTGTTTTTCCTGCCAGCCGGGCATCCTGACCGACAAAGGCACTGATCATACCGTCTCCTTTTAGTTTTTGAATCAGCAATTTTCCATTCGGTGTCAGCAGGAACTGGCTGAAAGTGGTTTCGCTGTTTTTTACAAAAAGGATCTTGGAAGCGCCGGCTATTTTCGTTGCAAATTCCGCATCTGATCCTAAAGAGGCCAAAGGATTGAAGACGGAAACTTCCGCAGCTCCTGCCCCGAGTAGTCTGGCACTGAAGCTGCCGGCCAGGGTATTGTCGCCTGAAAGAATCATTACACCGGATTCAGGGGTTCCGCAGGCAGTCACCAGATCGTTGATCATGGCTGAGTTGTCGTTCAACAGGTTGCTTCCTGAAGCCAGAACGGTATAGTTTCCGGTTTCTGACTGACCCGACGTATTGATCAGCCTGTCAAGCGTCGGGTAACCGATTTCTCCGGTTGAAAAATTATAGGTACAACCTTTGAGCAACTGAACTACTTCGATGGAATCGGCAAGCAATTTGTTGCCGTTCTGGCTGAAACCTCCACCGGATCTGTAAAAATTAGCACAGCCAGTTCCATAAATTGTACCCAGGCCATTCTCATCAACGGTCATACAGGTCATGTCGTCCATACCAAGCCCCAGAATATCTTCGTCCTGATTAAACCTGAAATTGGCAAGAAATCCGGCAAGCCTTCCAAACCTGGCCCTTTCACAAAAATGGGTGTCAAAAATGAAACCGGGTTTCAGGTCAAGAAAATCATCTGCCAGTGTAACGTAATTATTATTAGGGTTTTCGATACATTCATAGGGATAAACCGTACCGTTTTCGGCTGTAAATACGATGGATGAAAGGATATGCATACCGGCTGAAGTGCCACCGATACAACCACCCTGGCCATACTTATCATTCACTGCATCCAGAAGCCTGGTGTTGCGGTAAAGGTTGTAATATTCCCATTGGTCGCCTCCCCGGAAGAAAATGACGTCATACGACATGAGGGTATCGTAGGTTGCCTGACTGTCAGCACTGTCGCGCGAAGCGATGGCAAACTCCCTGGCCCGGGCAGCCCCGCACTGACTTACCATATAGGGCGCCAGGCTTCCGGTTTCTGTTCCGATGATGGCAACCCTTTTCCCTTCCACTGCCCACCTGTAGGGTGGGGTACTCCAACTGTTGGTTCCGTTCTTTTCCGAGCCGCCACCCACTAAAAGCAACCGCCCCTGTGCAAATGATCCGCTACAGAAAATGAACAATAAAATTATGATTATGAAACCCTTATGGATCTGGTTGTCTTTTGGCATGCAGGAATATCCGGATTAATGATTGCTTTTTCAAACTTACAAAATTTATTTCATGCATGAGAAACAGTATTGATAGTGATGGCGTTTGGCAGGAATGCCCTGGCTCTGTTCGTCCTGACATTTTCCGGAATCTGATTCATGGGTCTGTTTCTAACCGGGTTTCAGCATCGTATCTTATAGCACTGAATTCTACGGACGCTGAAACTTTGTTAACTTTGTGATCCCAAAAACCATACATATGCTCACACTCATCAAAAATGCTGAAATATACGCCCCTGAAAAACTGGGACGCATGGATATATTGCTTGCCGGCACCAGAATCGAAGCCATTGAGCGGGAAATAAATCTTCCCGGAACACTTGATGTAAATACCATCGATGCAACCGGGCTCTGCCTGGTCCCTGGCTTTATCGATGCCCATGTGCACATTGCCGGGGCAGGTGGCGAGGGAGGCCCTGCGAGCCGCACCCCTGAAATGCAGCTCAGTGATATGATCTCAGCCGGGGTTACTACTGTTGTTGGTTGCCTTGGCACCGATGGTATAACACGCAGTGTGGATAGTGTATTGATGAAAGTCAAATCGCTCAGGGCTGAAGGTGTTTCGGCCTGGATGTATACAGGGGCTTATCAGGTTCCCACACCTACTGTAACGGGAGATTATGCACGTGATATTGCCCTGATTGAAGAAATTATAGGGGTGGGTGAAGTAGCCATTTCAGATCACCGCTCTTCAAACCCTACAAATGAAGAACTTACCCGAATAACAGGTCATGCCCGTGTTGCCGGAATGCTCAGTGGGAAAGCCGGGATTATCAATATCCATATGGGCGATGCCAGAGACCCTTTCAGACCACTGTATAAAGTTATTGAAGCCAGCGAGCTCACCCTCAGGCAGTTCCTGCCCACCCACATTAACCGCAACGATTATATTTTTGAGGACGCCAAGACTTACGGACTGAAGGGATATGTTGATATTACCACCAGTTCATACCCTTATTATCCCGATGAAGAGATTAAACCAGCCACCGCGCTGAGGCTGTTGATTGAAGCTGGGGTCCCTGCTGATCACATCACCTTCACTTCCGATGCCTGCGGTTCTCTGCCCGGCTTTGATCCTGTAACCGGTGAACTGATAAAGATGGAAACCGGCAAACCTTCCTCCAACCTTCGTGAATTGCGCGATGCCGTTAAAGAAGAAAAAGTTCCGATGGAGATAGCCCTGAAAGTGCTGACATCCAATCCGGCACGTATACTGAAACTGAAGCAAAAAGGTAAAATTGCTGCCGGAATGGATGCCGATTTACTGCTTCTTGACTCCGAAATGAAGATCAACTCTGTCTTTGCGATGGGGGTCAGGGTCGTGGCTGACGGGAATCTGCTGAAGAAAGGGACTTACGAGCAATAGTTTACGCTTTTCCGAATAAGTGACTGTCATGAAACAAAAATCTCTGCTGGCCTGGAGTACCTGTTTGTCATGAAAACAGGTAGATGAGGAGCTAAGAGTCATCCCTGTCGAATGGCTGATTTCTTATTCCTGTTGTACCAACCAGGGAAGTAAATCTCTCTTCACCTCTGGTCTCAGACTCACCAGGTCCGAATGCATGAGTTTTTAATTCCCATCTGATCCGGCAACCTCCAGAAACTACATCCTGCTCTGAGTCTGAGCTTTCAGGTCATCAATCCACTTGCTGTCAACTTTGAGCGATACATGATTCTCGATGGCATCAAGCAATAATTCAGGACTTTCATCGACCAGTAGATTTTTTTGGTGTTCAGGTCTGACAAACCGTTGATCAACGGTATACTCCAGGAAACTGACAAGCTGATTGTAAAATCCTTTGGTATTCAGCAGTGCCACCGGTTTGTCCATGATCTCAAGCTGGTTCCACGACATAGCTTCAAAAATTTCGTCGAGTGTACCGATACCCCCGGGCATTGCAATAAAGGCATCCGAAAGTTCAGCCATTTTCTCCTTGCGGATACTCATGGATTCAACCACATGAAACTCCTTCAGTTCGGTGTAGGCAACTTCCCGGTCAATCAGCCCCTGAGGCATAACTCCAACCACATGTCCTCCTTCGGACAGGCAGGCATCGGCAATGGCACGCATCAATCCGATGTTGCTCCCGCCATAAACAAGGGTAATTCTTTTCCGGCCCAGAAGGCGGCCAAGCTGCCGTGCTGCAGCGGTATATTCAGGTTCAGACCCCGGCGAGGATCCGCAGAAAACACAGATGGATTTTATTTCTCTCATAAATGAATATTATTAAAACCTGAAGCCTCAACAGGTGTCAGATCCAGATTGTAAACTTCGGCTAACCTGGCTGCAAGAACGGATTTTACTTCTTTCATATCCACGGGCTGTCCCAGTTCAACCGACATGGAGGTTACTGCTTTATCGGTAAACCCGCAAGGGTTGATGTAATTGAAATACTGCAGGTTGGTATTGACATTCAGGGCAAATCCATGCATGCTTACCCAGTGGCTGGTTCTTACACCAATGGCACAGATTTTTCTCGTCCTCCCGGGCTTATCCGTATCGAGCCACACACCTGTAGCTCCCTCAAGGCGACCCGATGGTATTCCAAAAATCCGGAGTGTCTGAATAATGGCATCTTCCATTTTCTCAATATACTCACGGGCTCCTTTTACAACAGCCTCCAGGTTCAGGATAGGGTAACCAACAATTTGACCGGGCCCGTGGTAAGTAATATCACCTCCCCTGTTTGTCCGGTAAAACGTAGCATCCTTTGCCTGAAGCTGGATCATATCCAGCAGAAGATTTTTGTCAGACCCACTCTTCCCAAGGGTATATACATGCGGATGTTCACAGAACAACAGGTAATTATCAGTCTCAGAAGCACCGGATTTCTTCAGGGCGATGATACGGTTAAACAACCGCTCCTGCAAATTCCAGGCAGTTTCGTATTCAATCAGGCCAAGATCGGCAAAGGTCGTTTTCGGTGTCAAAGGCATTCGGATAAGGTTAAATTTTAAAATTTATCCGGAAAGTTTCGATTCGCATGAGGGCTATAACCTGTTCCTTTCCACATTTCAGTGAAGTGTTTCCTGTTTTAAAAGGTTCTCCAAAAGCCCTGCTAATGAATGTAAAATTCCATCATTTTGCGGATAGATTGTTGACAAACCGGGCAGAAATTATTGTACCTCAACGATTTCATGGTACAATCGAACGAAGGCCTGAAGATACCCCTGTTCAGATATCCACCTCCTTCATAAGCCCCCACCGGATATTTATCCTTATCGGATTCCGGCGTAGGAATGGGTGCTCCCGGTGTAACCAGGTTCTTCCATTTGGAATCAAAATCTATGAGGGTGGTGAGGTTGGGTTCCCAGGGTTCAACCTTAAGGTTATAGATGTCTTCATAGGCTACTTCAGAATTATAGTATTCATCACCCAATCCGGCAAAAGCATGCCCGAATTCATGTACAAATACATAATTGGCATATGCATTGTCACTGGTAAAGAGAGCATAATGGTTATATATGCCGCCGCCGCCGTATACCTTTGAATTCGCAACGATGCATATCTGGTCGTAGGGCACGTTGGCAGCCACATCCCTTACACTTTTCATATCCATTGTGGTGAGGTAGCGGTCTATGTCGAAGGTGTAGAAGGAGCTGTTGAGGATGGTTCTTTTCCAGATATCCTTTCCGGGGCTGTCTGCCCCTGATTCCTGCGAAGGAGCAAGAACACCTGAAATATTTATTTTATCCCGGTACTCATCAAATGGCTTACATTGAATAAGAAAATCGCCCAGCCGGGCACAATCTGCCCTGAATTTATCCATTTCGGCAGCCGTGTAACCTTCCGGGATAAAAACAATATCAAGGTTCACTGACGGGTCGCCGGATTTTTTCAGTTCAAATGAAGGATATTCGTGGCGGCGTTCCTTTTTGATAAAATAACTCGACGGATCAACCCTGTAACTGAATTTTTTCAACCAGGTATTGTCCTTCATGTGGTTGTAGAAATCAACCATGACAGGCTTCCGCGGGTAAGGAAAAACAACATTTTCAGGAAACGACCTGAAGGTCTCCCTGGCTTCTGCGGTGGTCTGCCATTCTGAAAAGAGACTCGAATAACCATGCGAATAAATCAAAATGCCAGTCTCCATATCTGTAACCGTAAATCTGTAATTGCCATAATCCGACGAGGTTACCAGATTAACCTTCGAACCGCCCCAGAATGGCTCTTCAATCAATTCATCAAGGGCATAGGCATCTGTTGTGCTGTTGCCTGAATGCATGAAGTCGATGCGCAGGGTTTTGTTCAAAAAATATGTCTCAAACTGGGCTTCTGCATTGAAACCCATGACCATCAGAAAAAAAATCAGGAAAAATCGCATGAGTGGTATGGTTATTAAAGGCAAAAGTAAATAATTACATAAGCCATTTGACCGTCCTGAATGCATTTAAGAATATGCTGATTCTTTGGATGGGACCTTTAAGCCGGAGAGATTGAAGAGCATCATTAGAACCAAACCAGCTTCTGGTTTTGCAAAATATTAAAGCGGTGGGATTAGCTGAAATGTCACTATATTTGGTTTTTAAAAACCCTTTTTATGAAAAAAGCTTACCTCATTATTATAGGCACCATCATGCTGGTCGCCTGTGGAACAACAAAACTCATCCAACCGACACAGGCCGATGCCGAACGTGGCGGACAGAAATTTTCAAATCTCAGCCTGGAGCAACTGATTCAGGGTAAAACCCTATATGAACAGAATTGCTCAATGTGCCATGGGTTGAAGAAACCCGGATCAAGGAACGAGGACCAATGGAACAAAATTGTCCCGGATATGTCGGCCAAGGTTAACAGGAAAAAAGGAGAAGGAACCCTTGACAACGAAAAGCAGGAAGTACTGCTCAGATACCTGGTTACCATGAGTAATAACCAGACAAAGTAATTAACCGGGAAATCTGTTCAAAACAGGCCTGGCATACAGATTCAGGAAGAGTTTTCTGAGTTCATCCTTATCACCTTCAACTCCGCCGGTTTTTCGTGAAACATATTCACTGAACCGGCTAAATTCATCACCTGTATAATTTGCAGCAAATTCCTGCTTTCCCGACAACATATCGCTGGCAATGTAATTGTTCGGAAACAACCTGAACATATGGTGAATCTGACGGTCCATTTCGGCAGCCGTGGCCTCAGACAGGCCGTTCAGGTTCAGTGCGTCCCCCTTCAGGTTTTCAAGAAAGCTGTTCAGGGGCGTGCCAAAGGAAAAATGTATCCTGCCTTTGGGTGAAGTAATTCCCGACAGGACGCTCTTTAAATCTTCATCCTTTTCCTTTACATATTCCTGTCTGCCCGACAGATAGATTTCACGTGTTTTCTCAATATCACAAGGTTCGTACTCGTATGAAACGGCCATGGGAACAATGTTCAGGTTGGTCAGGGCCTGGAGCGGATCGGGCTGATAGCCGCCAAGCATTTTAAGCAGGGCCAACTGGGTCAGATCGTTGCCGTCCTTCGTCCTGCCATTCCGTTGCGCAATCCATACAGATTCCTGCTTCTGTAGAATGGCATCGGAAATATAGGCCGAATGCAGGAGCGAATTCCTGTACATCTGAATCCTGGAACCTTCACGGTAAAAGGTAAACATCCGGTTTAATTTACCGAAATCCACCACCAGTGGTGAAGTCATCAGGTTGCTGCCGAAGGTGATCTGCGATGTTTTGTGGCCGTTATCCAGCAACAGCACCTGAAGAATGGCTGCATCAAGTACAATATCCCTGTGGTTGGAGATGAAAAGGTAAGGTTCTCCGGGTTTCAGGTTTTCCTGACCACTTACCGATAAGCCATTGCTGGTCTTATTAACAATGGAGTTAACGGCATGATACATGAATTCAGCCTGAAAGGCATCCACCGTGTCAAGTTTCAGCAACATCTCCTTCACTGCGGCAAGCGGACGATCGGGGAAGAGGTAGGACAAAACGATGTCAAACGCAGGATAGCCGGTAAGCCTTCTGAGGGCAGGCTGCACTTCCTCATCCCGGTAAGGGCGCATCAGTTCAAATTCTTCAGTATAGTTTATTTTGGTCATACCTGTTCTTTCCTCCGGTCAAAAAATATCCTGGGTTTGCGCGAGCCATCTGAATATTGCAGCTGTTCGAGAAGGAAGGGATCCGAAAACTCTATTCTCGGAGCCACCCTCAGCTTTGCCCTGAAATGGTCCTTGATGGTTTTTTCAAACTCAGGCCCCTTCAGGTTGGTCCCAACCCTGATCAGAATCTCATCGGTATCAATTTCATTCGAAAACACTTCCACTATATAATTGTCAATCCCCCTGATGTCGTTCAGGATATCGTACAATGCCGGTGGATAAATGGTTGTTCCCTTGTACTTGATCATCTGCTTTTTCCGTCCGATCAGGCTTCCAATGCGAAGGGTAGTCCTTCCGCACTTACAGGGCTCGGTGTAATGGCAGCAGATGTCACCGCTTTTGAAGCGGAGAAGGGGCATGCCTTCAATGCCAAGGGTGGTGAATGTCAATTCGCCCGGCTCGCCGGGTTTCACCGGGTTTTCATTTTCATCAAGGAATTCAACGATGAGCAGTTCAGGATGATGGTGACCACCACAGCCATGAACACATTCGGTAAAGGCCGCACCCATTTCGGTCGATGCATAGGTGGAGAAAAGCTGAATATTCCAGTTTTCAACGATTTGCTTACCCAGTGTATTCAGTTCAAAATTGCCGTTACGGATGGGCTCCCCTATACAAAAGGCAGATTTCACCGAGGTATCGTTCAGCCTGACACCATTGGCTGTGGCATATTCAATCAGTTTCAACAGGAAAGAAGGGACAGTTACCAGTGACGTCGGCTTGAACCGGTTGAAAGAATCGATCTGCAACTCCGGGTTTCCGGGGCCCACCCTGACAGCGGCAGCACCCAGCCTTCGGATTCCCAGGAAATAAGCAAGCCCGGCCATAAAACGACGGTCCATGGTTACCATAAGCTGGTAAATATCTGAAGGCGACCCGTTGGCTGTGGTAAAGGACAGATATTCATTGTAAGCCAGGCGATCAAGATCCTTGTCGGTAACGGCAAAGGTAATCGGTGTACCCAGGGTTCCTGAGGTGGTGATGTAATCGATGATTCGCCCGGGTTCTACACAAAGGAAATCCATATTGCTTGCCTGCAGGTTTTCCTTGTCAGTTGTGGGAATATACTTCAGGTCGGTAAGCTTCCTGATTTTTGAGATATCCGTGTTGTTCTCCCTGAAAAGCCTGGAATAATAGGGTGAATGGTGCAGCAGGTACTGAAGCAGTTCCTGAAGGCGTGATTCCTGATAGCTGGTAATCTCATCAGGCCCGAGTGTTTCTATTTTAGGAATAACCGATATTGACATAGAACCCTTTGCAGTAAAGGCGCAAAAATACGATTATTAATGAATCCGGAGTTAGGTGAATCAAAGACAGGTTAGTTCATTAGCCTAAAACACAACAATAAATTTGCCTTATGGGCACTATTTCACGACCCCATAATCCGGAACCTTAATGATTTTGTCTGCATTTCAAATTACATCAATACCAATCCTGCAAAATGGTTTGAAAAAATATTGGTGGATGGTTTTGTGAAATATTCCCGAGTTACTGTCTTATTTAGCATATCGCCGTAATAGAGTTGAAAATAATCCGGTACATCCGTATTCCCTGACTATGTGTTAAGTTATAATCTGTAAACTTATAAAACAGTTCAACTGTTAAATCTCAGAACATGACCCGGTTGGAACAGTTTCCCTATGTATAAATACTTCACCCTTATACGCTCAAGCCCGGAACAATTTTTATGATTGCTTGTTAATTTTTCAATCCTTCAAATCCATTGATTGAGAATGCCCTCTTTGGCAGAAAAGAGGTTGAAAACAAACAGAATTATATATTCTATACTGCGGACTTATGAAAAAATCCACGATCTCTCTTTTATTTATCCTGATTGGTATCGCCGGCCTGGCTCAGTGGGGCCCGGTAAACAACGGCATAGGAAACTTAACTTCGGGGGCTAAACTGCTCGGCAGTTCTGCAACGCATCTGTTCTCGGGAACTTTGGCCGGGCCAAAAATGTACCGCAGCAACGACAACGGCAACAACTGGTCAGAAATACAACCGCCGGTAACCGGTAACCTTCCGGAATGCGGCTATTACTTCAATGGTAAATATTTTTCCGGCCTCAGCTCATCCATGGATTGTATTTTTACCACAGCAGACAACGGGACAACCTGGAACACTGTTTCAGGAGGTCCGGCGACCACCTGGGTAAGGGGATTTATCCATCTGCAGGATATTTTGTTTGCCTATACATCAAGCATGGGGGTTTACAGGTCAACCGATGGTGGCTCCACCTGGAGTACGGCCAATAACGGCATTGGCAACCTGAACATAATTTTTATGGAAACCATTAATACTAAGTTGTTTGCAGCAACCATCGGGGGAGGCCTGTTTGTCTCTGACGATCATGGCAGCAGTTGGACAAGTTCAAATAACGGTATTGCCGGAGGTGACCTGAATGCAGAACTTGTGTGGCGCATGGGCAGCAATCTTTACTATACGGCACAGGGTGGCGGTTCTTATGTCAGCAGCAATGAAGGTGCAAACTGGACAGCCTGGGCGAAGCCGGCCATTATGGGCCTGGGCGTGCTTGAATTCTGCCGCAAGGGTACCCATCTGTATTTCGAATCACGGCATTTCGCCGGAGGGCTCAGGGACAGCCTGTATATGTCATCGGATGAGGGTAGCTCCTGGACCAATATCACCGGGAATCTGTTGGCGACCGACCTGAATGCCTCCGGAATTACCGAGTTCAACGGCTATCCATTCATCGCTTACAACCTGATGACACCCGGCAACGGCATCTACAGAAGGGATGGCCCTACCGGAATACCCACCGTGGTTAACAACAATAACATTGAACTATATCCCAACCCCTTCTCCGACAGAATCCTGCTGTTAAATAAATCAAAGGAAGAAGTGACCGGAATACAGATTTACGATGCATCCGGAAGAACAGCACTTTCCTGTGACGGCGTAATAACCTCTATAGTTACCTCATCTCTGAAGCCGGGGATTTATCTGATAAAGCTGAAACTGGCCAACGGAACGATGGTTTACAGAAAAATGATCAAATAAGCCGTTTGTGATTAAAGCCGTTTGAAAAGGTGCTTTTCTTTCCGGGAAAAGCCGTACGGCTTTTATTGAAAACATGCTTAACGATTCAGGAAAAGGTACTTATCTTTTGGATAAAAGCCGTACGGCTTTTATTTGAATGATGAGAATGATATCGCAAACATGCCCTAAATAATACATAGAACCGGTTAAAATCATTTCTCCTTAACATCTTTCAGTGCCGCCTCCACCTCCTCCCGGTCAACCTTCCGGGGAATTTCCTTTGCAAGGGATGTTTTGAACAGTTCAGCAGCTTTTGCCGGAAGTCCGCTTAAACTGTAATACCTGCCAGCCAGAAAATAGGGATAATAATAGCCCGGGTTCAGGTTGAGGTAATGATTGATAAAGGCCTCCGTCAGGAAACCTGAATGTTTCCTGTCCAGCCTGTTTTTCAGCCAGGTGGTTGTTTTCAGGTATTCCCTGTAACGGGTCCATTCACCGGAGAGTAAAAAGGTATCTGCCGGGATGGTGAGTTCACGGATGTCGATTTCGTTCCTGAAATCAAGCTTTCCGTTAAATACGGCATTTAAATCATAACAGAGATAAGCGCCTTCCTGGTAAGGTTCGGTTGAAATCCAGACTTTCAGTTCTGCAGGTTTAAAGATCACCGAATGATGGGCGATCAGCTGGTTGATGGCCTTTTCATTACCAAGCCCGATGTCAGCATTCTTCAGGCCCTTTCTGTCGCGTAAAATGCCGGCAGCACTTACAGGATTGAGTGCCGGGTTTTGGTTAAGCAGTTCTTCCACACGCTGAAAACGATAGGGCGAGGCACTTTCCGCCATGCTTTCGGTGGTGAGTTTATCCCTGCTGAAGGTTTCGCCCTGAAAATGGTTGGTGACGATCAGCCTTGATCCGGACGGTGCAAAAACCCCCGTTTTCTCCGGTGATTTTTCAATCAGGACGGCCTTGTTTTCCCTGGCAGAACCGATCAGGAAGGATTCGGAAACGAAAGTCTGATTTTCACGGGCAATTTTAATGGCTTCATCTGTAGTGGCGGCATATTGCAGAATGATTCTGGCAAGGATCGAAACCGGTGTTTTTGCCTTCCATGGGATGGATGATTTTGCCGAATTCAGTGTGATGGTGAGCCCTTTTTCATTCATCCCGGATACCACCCCGGTCATGCCGCCCCAGGTGAGCATCATCAGTCGGTAACCCTTGTCGGGATTGAGAAAAACCACGATTTTGTTCCTTGCAAAATCCTCGCCCATATAGAAGTCAAAATTCCGGCCGATGATCAGGGTGCTGTCTTCCGAATCGCCGTTCCAGGCTGCAAAAGCCGTGCATCCCACCAGGTTCAGGTTCTGCATCGCATGACCGATATCGTGCGCAGCATGGTAATTCAGTATCCGCTGGTAGTTCGGGGCGATGAATTCAAATTCAGGGGAGGCTGCCATGGAAACGCCGTAGATTTCTTCCTGGTTATCCTTGGGTACATATTCATCCATATCGCGGTTAAACCAGGCAATAAAGTATTTCAGTGCATTGATATACCGGGGCGATGGCACCATTTCGCGCAAACGGGCCACAAACACCTCTTCCTGGTATTGAATCAGCTCCCTGGTAAGTATCCCGTTGATCAATCCCACTTCAAAGGGACTGCCTTCAAGGTACATTTCATAAATTCCAAGCCGGTTTTTCCTTATCCAGCTGTTTTTACAGGTAAATATTCCGGGGGCCACCGTATCACGCCTGAGGCCGGTCCGGGATTTTATTTCCGATTTCGGGTGGATTAAAACTCACTGCCTGAAAATAATAGATGATGAAGGCTGCCAGCAGCAACAACAGCAGCAACAGTATACGTACAAACCGGTATCTGAAAAATTTCTTCATGATCAGGCGTTCTTTATTTCCCGGACAACAGACTGGATATCAATGAAATTTCCTGCCGTGATCAGCGCTCCTATCGTAACACCCAGCATGCCATGGTTATTGATGTTCTGCCCGGTAAAAAAGAAGTTCGGAATTTTAGTCCTGACAGAAATAAAGGTTTTCAAAGCATTGTTACAGTCCTTTTCAATGCCGTACATCGATCCGTTTACACTACCTGTATAATCGCGGAAAGTAAGCGGCGTGGCGGCATAGGAATGCAATATGTTGCCCTCTGTTTCGGGAAGCTTTTTACGTATCAATAAGGTGAGTGCTTCCATTTTCTCCTGTTTAAACCGCCGGTAATCTTCTCCCCGCCTGCCGGTCACCGTATTTTCCCATTGCCTGACTTCGTTAAATTCAAGCATCGTAACCACAGTAATGCTCTCTGCAAAGCCGGTTTCACCGTCGCGGGTAGTGTAGAGCATATATCCGTGTGGCCATGGCTTGCCGGGAGCCCTGTTGATGTCCCATACATCCTCATCCACCGAATAATAAAGGTTACCGTTCCGGTGCCGGATTTTTCCCTTCTCAATAACCAGGTACAGGACAAAAGCGCCTATCGTGTTCTCTATACCCCGGATGCGGTCAACATAGACTTTCGGTAGTTTTCCAGGTTCAATCCAGTCAAGGCTAACCGCAGGATGCACCGCCGAGATAAAGTTATCGGCAACATAGACTTCCCCTGCAGATGTTTCTGCAGCTGCGACTGACTTCCCTTCAAACGATAACCGGATAACCTTTTGGTTGGTCAGCACAACTCCTCCATGCTGCTCAATATTTGCAACAAGGGCATTGGCAAGTTGGTGCCCGCCTCCGGCCATCCTGTAAGCGCTTCCCAGGTAGAAGTTGTTGGTGTTGGCAAGCAGATTGACGGGTGTCTTTTGTGAATTCCCGCAATACAGGCCATTATTACCGGCCAGCACAGCCCGCAGGAGCCTGTTTTGTGTCAGATTGCTGATAAAATCAAAAGCGCTCTCATTGTAACTGAAAAAATAGGCCGCCTTATCCGCTTCATCATTAAAAATGCCCAGGTCATTTACCTGGTTGCTGACCCTCTTAATGGTATCAATGTAAGCGTCAATCGCTTGTTCTTCACCGGGAAAATACTGCTTCAGGTTCTTCGAAAAGCTTTCATAACCGGTTGAGAATTTGAATTCCCGGTCACCGATTGAAATCACATCATAGCCTTCGTCATCGAGCCGCTGTACTTTAAATTTATCGACCAGGCCGAGGTATCTGAATATCTGGTATAGTGGCTGACCTTTGTCATAGGAACCAATGTAATGCATACCGGTATCGAACAGGCAGCCATTGCGGCTGAATGTCTGAAGGTTTCCCCCGGCTTTCTTATCTTTTTCGAGAACGCAGACTTTTTTATTGTTCTGCGACAGGATGGCGGCGCACATCAGACCTCCCAGGCCACCGCCGATAATGACGAAATCGAATCGTTGATCTGTGTGCACGTTAAAATGATTTTAGTTTATTGATCAGGTATTCATAGCCCAGCAGTTCGGAACAGGTAAGCACTGATCCTATAGAAACTCCAAGGATCCCGTGCATGTTCAGATTTTGACCGGTATAAAGCAGGTTCGGTATCCTGGATCGGGGTGAAACAAGGCCTGCATAAGGGTCTTTCCAGTTCTTCAGGATACCATAAGCTGAGCCTTCAGGCGTGCCTGTGTAATCACGGTAAGTAAGTGGCGTGGATGTGTGAAATGTTTTTATTGAGCTTTTGAATCCGGGCAGTTTCTTTTCAACAAAATCAATCAGCTTTCCGGCCTTTTGATTTTTAAATTCATGATAAGATTCACCCCGGCGGCCAACAGCGGTATCAGCCCACTGTTCCACTTCCTCATAACGCATATAGGTAATCACAATGGCGCTGTCGGCCCATTTTTCAGACCTGGAAACAGCCGGGGTGTACATCATAAAATGGGTGGGCCAGTCGCTGATCCGGTAACCAGTGGTCCAGGTATTGACCTCTGAGAAATGGTGATGGTTGAAATTCAGGTAGGGAAATGTTTCTTCCTTAAAGGTCACATAAAGGGTAAACATTCCGATGGTGTTTTGCATGCTGTTGATCCGCAGCCTGTGACCTCTTTTCGACAGGGATTCTTCAATCAGGTTAACTGTAAGGGATGGGTGAAGATTGGAAATAAAGTGTTTCCCGTTGATGCGTGTTCCGTCTTTGAGCCGGGCAAATCCGATGGTTCTGTTACTGCCGCCGAGACAGTCAACTTCGGCATTCTTAAAAATGTGACCTCCAAAATCTTCAATTTTACGGGCAAGTTGCACAGCAAGCTGCGAACTTCCATCCACCAGTCGCCAGGCGCTGGTCATAAAAGAATAACAGATCAGGGCATGTACATAGAAAGGTGTACTGTCTTCCACGCCTGCGTATAAGGAGTTGGTTCCGGCCAATACCTGCTGAAGTTTGTGATTGGTGGTTACTCCTTTCAGGGTATCGTAGGCACTTGTTGTAAGATATTGATGTTTGCCCGAATCGTCCGGAGATTCACTCAATGAAAATAATGGGAATGAGTTGCAGGCCTTCTCCATCAGCTCAACATAGGCGGTCAGGTTCTGGCGTTCACCGGGGAAGCAGGCAGACAGACGTTCAACAAAGTTTTGTTTCCCCTGGGCAAACGGATATTCAACGGGATCTCCGGTGAAGGATATCTTTTCAAAGGCATCCATATCCATCCTCCTGATGTTAAGCTTATCAAAAACACCGAAGTATTTAAAGTACCTGTTAAGTGTTTCTCCTTCACCCAGGCTTTCGGTAAAATTAAGCCCTGTGTTGAAAATAACCCCGTTGCGGGCAAATGACTGGATGCTTCCTCCTATACGGTTATTCTTCTCAAGTACACATACACTGAAACCCTCATGGCTCAGAATATTGGCACACAGCAATCCACCCAGGCCGGCCCCGATCACAACAACATCATAATTCTCCGAAGGTCCGTTCTTCATTTTTCTGCCCGTTTCAAAACAAATGTAATATCAGCCTTTTTCGTGGATTTGTCATCCCGTTCTACAACGAAATTATGTTTCGCAGCGATATCTGCAATAATGGTACCTGATGTAAAGGATAAAGCATCAGCCCGGGTCTTGTTAAACCTGAAAAAACGGGTTGAGTAAAACTCATTCAGCCGGGTTCTCCACATTCTTTCCGTCAGATCGGTATCGGCATCCCTGATGATGATCATTCCCCCGCTGTTTAGTTTATTCATGCATTTTTCAATCACCGGCCGGTGAAATCCGGCAGGCAGGTAGTGTAACACATCAAGCAGCAGGAAAACATCCGCCGCTGGCAGTTCATAATTCAGAATGTCGGCCATTTCGAAACGGACATTCTTCAGCGATGTGTCAATCTGGCCTGCAACGGCAATTTTTTCGCTGTCGTAATCAAGACCAAGAATCCTGCGCTTATCCGAAACCATGCACAACATATGGCTGAGGAAGCCGTAACCGCAACCGATATCAACAATTGTGGCATCCAGGGGTATGATGCTGTTGAAACGCTTATAATTCTTCTCCAGTCGGACTTTTACCCTGGCATACCATTCTATGACAGGTCCCTTATATAAAAACTGACTGAGCAGCCGGTTGCGGAAATAATCCGGCGTTTCGAGTTCTTCACTCACTTTTTCAAATTCCCTGCGGTAGATTTTGCGCAGAGCCTGTGCCTGTAACCTGTAGGATTCATCATCACCGACACTGGTCACTTTGATTTTCCTGAGCGCCCTCAGGGTAATCATACCCGGGCGGAGAAAGAACTCCCTTTTGATCATACAGTGATTTGCCCCGTGAAGCAGCATGGGTTGTATGTCAATGTTCAACTTATCGGCGAGCCAGAAAGCACCCTGGTGGAACCGGTTGATCCGCCCGTCGTTTGTGCGTGTACCCTCAGGAAAAACCAGAATAGAATAGCCCTTCGCAACTTTTTTACCCAACCTTTCGGCAAGCTGCGGATCCAGGCCTTTAAAAATGGGATAAAACTCAGCAAACCTGACCACAAAACCATAGAAGGGATTGTTCCAAACCCATTTGTTGGTCAATACAATGATTTTGGGATGCAGCATCAGGATAATGGACAGATCGAGATGCGACTGGTGGTTACACACGATGACCGAAGGCTTGCTGAAATCAACCTTATCGCGGATTTCAATGACCTTCCTGATGGGGAAGATTGAATAGACCACGATTCGCAGGGTAGCTGAAACAAGCCAGTGGAAAATGTATCTTGTTCTGTCACGACCGACAGGAACAATCCTTAGTAATGGAATGATCATGGTCAGGAGCAGCGAACCCGTCAGAAACATCAGAAATGCAATGATGGAAACCAGAAAACTGGTCAATGTCACCGGTTCCACCCTTTTGTTTTTTTTGTGGTAAACCAATGATTCAAAGAGTACAGGAACCAGCGCACCCGAAAGGGCCAGTGTAGCGGATATGCCGGCTACAGTGACCAGAGTGCCTTCACTGACAACCGGATGCCCGGCCACCCACAACAGGGATAGTAATACCAGTACTGATAGTAAAATATAAAACAAACCGGAAATTATAGCCGGAGGTCTGGATTCACCTGTTTTATAACTATTTACAAGGCCACGGATCAGGTACAGGCTGTAACCTGTCACCAGCCCGAACAGCAGTGCTGTTTCCTTTAAAAAGAAGTAATTGGTACCATTCTCCTGAACACGGGTCAACAGGTTCAGTCCATACCATCCGGCAAGTATCGGGATCATGGAAATCAGCGTAAGTTCAATACGTCCGGACACCAGCAGCAGAATGATAAATGAAACAGAGGCTAAAATCCACAGAATCAACCCCGTATCGGGAATATAAAACATCTGCCGTGCACCCCAATCCTGGCCTGACAGGCTTCCATTTTCCGGAAACAATGGCTTGCCGGAGGTGACCTTACCAACGAAACCACCAGAAATACTGATGTCAATGACAAACAACAGCACAAGCGCTATCAGGAAACCAATTGCCAAAAAACCGGCAATGGTTCTGAACTGGTGGTTGTGTTGAAGGTTACCCATCTGTGATATCCTGATTATTTTTCTTTCCGCCAGAACGACAGAACTGAATAGCTGATGAAAAAAGCTGTGGTACCGGCAATCAATGCAAGCAATATGGCGCCCAGCACATATTGTTTCAAATAGGTAAATGCCAGATCAAAAGTAACATCCCTCATTGAAAATGCCTGCAATCCGCTATCACCAAGCAACAATCCGCCGGTATAGAAACTTGCAAACAAAATCAGAGGTATCAAAGGCGGGAAGCTGATATTGGCGGCAACAAAGAAAATGGCTTTGTTAAGCCTGAAAAAATGTGCCAGTGTAAATCCAACAAGGAGCTGGTATCCCCATATGGGGACAATACCCATAAACACTCCGAATCCTATGGCCATCGCTATTTTCAGATTAGAACCGGTAGCCAGGTATATTTCATCGTGGATCAGCTGACGGATGCTCTTATTTCTGTAAGGAGCCAATGCTTTTTTTGGCCAGAAGACAAACAATGACAGGGTTACGAGCAACACATTCAGGAGGGATATCCTCATAAAATCCACAAACGGGCGGTAATGCGAAATCCTTTCACCTTCAGGCGCATAGTAAACCTCAACAGGAACGGTTTCCACCTCCAACCCTTTCCATACCGACTTTACGATGACTTCCACTTCAAATTCAAACCTGCTTGAAATAAATCTGGTCCCCGCAAGTCTCCTGATCGGGTAAAGCCGGAAACCTGACTGGGTATCCGACAGTTTCAAACCTGTCATAACTGTGATCCAGAAATTGGAGAACTGCTTGCCAACTGAACTCTTTAAAGGCACATTATCGACATTCATATCCCGCGATCCGATGATCAGCGCATCCGGATGCTCCATTGATTTTTTCAGAAAAACCGGTACATTTCTTACCAGGTGCTGTCCGTCGGAATCGATGGTGATGGCATAATCATAGCCTTTCTCCAGTGCGAACCGGAAGGCTTTGCGTAAAGAATAACCCTTGCCGCGGTTGACTTCATTGTGAAGGATATCAATGCCGGTAAACCGGTCCAGAACATCAGCCGTTCCATCGGTTGAACCATCATTGATGACAATAATACGTGAAGTATATGCCAGGGCATCCTCAACAACCCCGGCCAGGGTTGCCCGGTTATTGTATGTAGGAATGATGATACAACAGTTGTGTGAATCAAAAATGTTTCGGGAACTATCCATTTTCCTTCCTTAAAATCCCCTTGATTTTCAGATATGTACGATTCGTGTCGGAGAGTGTGCCTGAAAAGGATATGCCCCCTCCCGGCAATTCTTCCCGGGTTATCGCACAGGTCAGTCCGCTTACATCCGATGGGTTCATCATATTGATGAATTTGCAGACCTTAGCTTCTGACAATAAAGCTGGATCACTTTCACAGGAACACAAAACCTCTTTTATGATCTGAATCTGGCAAACACCGGGAACAACCGGCATTCCCGGAAAATGTCCGGAGTAGATCCTGTGTCCGGCATTCAGCCGAATATCCGCTTTTATAGAGCCGTTATCCTGGGATAAATTTTCAATGTTAAAAAAATCTCCGGTCAGCATTATTTTTCAACGTTTAACAATGAGAGTTTCATCGAGTGTTTAACAGGCCGGCCATAAAATGAAATTGCTGAAGGCATGGCAGTACTGTCGTAACCAAGATGTAAAAAAAGCTTTTCACCGAAACATCTGCGCTGTTCGATTCTGGCTGGCAGGCTGTCACGGCCATAAAAATAAGAATACTTTGTCAACCCCTTCCGTGATTTATAAACTATATCACCTGTCTTCCTGTCAGTAAATCTCCGGCTATCCTTCATACAATCAGGCATAAAAACAAGCATTCTGACATTTTTTTCGATAGAATGAATGATCACCGGGCGGTTCAGAAATTCCTGGCAGTTGTTGATGGTTGTACCTGATTTACCGACAGACATATCCATAAGGTTCAGGCCAAACTCCGATAACATTACTACCCTGAACGAGCTGTCGGCAGGCACAGGTTTAATAAGGAAAATACCTGAGAATTGCTTACCAAAAGCCTCCATTCCGGCTTTGTAAAGAACACGGGTGTAATCCCCTTTCAGCGGGGCACCGGTAAAGGCAATGGAATTTGTGCCTGTGTCAGCATCCCCGCACTTCTTTAATCCGGAACATGACACGAGCAAAGTCGTAACACCCAGAAGAAGGAGACTTTTTAAGGATTTTCTATCCATTGACATCAATCACTTGCTTATTGCAATCACACTTAATTTCATTCTGGTATAGACAGTGGATCAGGTTGGCATCACTGATCCTGCTAACCGTTGAATTTCTCGAGTAAAATAAATGAATGATTCCTGAATCCGTCGTGATGATAGATCATGATCTGCCTGATTTCGCGTTCAACCTGATTGAGCCTGGCATAACCCGGTATTTTACCTTCCCGCATTATCCTTGAGGCAAACCACAATCCGAAGCTGGCGGCAGTATCGAATTCGCCCGAAAGGTGTTTATAAATTCCATGAATGGATTTCTGAAACCCGGCATTAAGCACTGAAGCGGTAAAGGCATCCGAATCCATATCACCGTTATTTCCGGTCATTACAAGGTCTATCTGTTCAGGACCGGTTCCCGAGGCTGAGAGAAATGCATGTAATTTCCCCAGAACTTCTTCAGGGCTATCCGAGAAAGGGTAAAGGGCAGCACCACAGATCGAGGCATAGCTGTTTACAGCCGGCTCGGAAGAAAGTACAAAAAAAGCAACACCTTCGCCCGGAATGCTGCCGGGGCTCAAGCTATTCAGGACATCCAGATTTGTGAATGGTTCCTCCTTCCAGAGACCAATGCTTTTCTTTAGTTCGTAATTCTCGGTTGTTATTTCATCGATTCCGCCCACGAGAACATGCCTTGCGTCCCCGTCTTCAATCAGCATGCAGGCATCAATCAGAGCACTTTCGAATGAGGCGGTCTTATGGGAATATACAACATTATAATTATTACATCCCAGGTTCAGTGCAATCTGAGCACCCAGGGAGTTGTGGTTTGACTGGATAAAATTGGTTGGAGTCAGGAATTCAGCATTCTCATCAATGAGCTTGTTCAGGAATTTTTCCGATTCCTCGACACTGCCCAGGCTGGAGGCAACAATAATGGCATCCGGTTTTTCAATCCCCGATTCGTTCATGCATTCAAGAGAACAGACACTGCTGGCTTTAACCAGATTACTCATGCGCCTGCGCTGGAGCGGATTAAAATATAGCTTGAAATCAGGAAGTCTGAATTTCATCACCCCTTGAATGGTTTCAACCTTTTCGGGCAGTTTCTCCGACAGAAAAGTATCGTGGGGTGATAATGCCTGCGTTGCGGTTATATATATCTTCATATTCAACAGCCTGAAAAAACGAGTGAAGTGTTGTTTCCACCAAATCCAAATGAATTTGACAAAACATGATTCACCGGGGTGTTTGTTAATACTTCCTTTACAGGTATCAACTGCCGGCCATCCATTGGTTCACTGAAAAACAGGTTGGGGAAGATAACCTGATTCCGGAGAGCCAATACTGAAACGACAGCTTCAATGCCGCCTGCAGCACCAAGGGTATGTCCGAAATATGATTTGGTTGAGCTGAACGGTGGAACTTCATCGCCGAACACCCTTACCAGCGCTGTCGCCTCCGTTTCATCGTTATTTTCCGTCCCGGTCCCGTGCACATTGATATAGCTGATCATGCTGCTTTTCAGCCCTGCTTTCCGGAGTGCTGATGTCATGCTGAGAAAGGGTCCGTTTCCTTCGGGAGACGTGGCCGTAGGATGATAGGCATCGTTGGCATTGGCATACCCGGAGAGTATTGCCAGGGGCTTCATTCCCCTTTTTTTTGCAGCTTCAGCCGACTCCAGAACCACCAACCCAGCTCCTTCTCCGAGGTTCATTCCGGCCCTGTTTTTGTCAAAGGGCCTGCAGATTTCAGTATCGACCACCATCAGTGAACTGAATCCATAATAAGTAAACTTCGATAAGGCATCAGTACCTCCGGCAATAACACGGTCAACAATTCCATGCCTGATAAGCCTGGCACCCAGCATGATCGCATTCGCTCCCGAAGAACACGCCGTTGAAATGGTAGTAGCAAAACCTCTGATTCCCAGATGATCGGCTACCTGTTCGGTAATATATCCGCAACTATGGCTTTTGATGTATGTATTGTTAACCGGAGATTTATGATAGTACTTCTCGGTCAGGTCCATTCCTCCGACTGTATTACCCAGGATAATTCCCGTACGCCAGGGGTCCTCAGCGCTTATACCGGCATCGTTTATGGCTTCTTCAGCTGCAATAAGGGCAAGCAGTGCCGATCTGGGCAGGTCTGCTGACTGATCACAGCCGGCTATGGCAGCCAGTTGCAGGTTGGTTGAGCCGATTTCACCGGCCATGAAAGGATGCTCCCCCTTCCCGATGAGGAGTTCAACCGGGTGAATCCCGGTTTTTTGCTGTATGAGTGATCTGAAATTCTCCTCCTTGTTGTATCCTATAGCCGATATAATACCCAGACCAGTAACATAAACATCATTGCCCATTCCCAAAACACTTTTATTAAAGTCACCCATACTGAAGTCTGAAGTTTCTGATCACAGCCGGAAACTGAACTTTCTGAAATAGTTCATCCGGAAAGAAAGATGTACAAAAATATTGAAAAGTAACCGAGTCTGCCAAAAATTAATCAGGCACATCCGGTAATAAGAATCACCCGGATGAAAAGATATAACCAAGCTCATTCATCTAACACATACTTTGCTGATCTTATTAGAATTGAAATTCCGGGAATGTCAGCTCAGAATTAAAAAACACCTGCAAAATATCTCAGTGCTTCCAGGTAAAAAAAGTCAAAGAAATGCAGAGAACCACGAAAATAAGACATGCTCCAGGGATTTGCAGGCTTACTCTACCCATTCAAACATTGAGGGAACTTTTCAGGTTCCCTCGGATGCAATTCATTTTCTGTAAAGCAAGTAGTCTTAAATGGCATCTCTCCCAAACTCCATGAGAAAAGCTTTGATAAAATCGTTGAGGTCGCCGTCAAGAACGCCGGTAGTATCGCTGGTTTCATGATCGGTACGCAGATCCTTAACCAGTTTGTAAGGATGAAGCACATAACTCCTAATCTGGGAACCCCATTCGATTTTCTTCTTTTTGCCTTCGATCACAGCGATGGCTTCCTTCTTCTTGCGCAATTCTATTTCATACAACTGTGATTTCAGCATCTGGATTGCCTTTTCACGGTTCTGGCCCTGCGACCGGGTTTCCTGGCACTCTACAATGATACCCGAAGGTTCGTGCTTAAGTCTTACAGCAGTTTCAACCTTGTTCACATTCTGGCCGCCTGGCCCGCTTGAGCGGAAGGTATCCCAGGTGATATCTGATGCGTTGATCTGAATATCAATATTATCATCAACAACCGGGTAAACATAGACCGAGGCGAAGGAGGTGTGACGCTTATTGGCAGAATCGAAGGGTGAAAGCCTGACCAGCCGGTGTACACCATTTTCGCTTTTCAGGTAACCGAAAGCATTATCACCTTCAAATTCAAGAACCACAGACTTGATTCCGGCCACATCGCCTTCGTGCATATCCAGTTCCTTGATTTTGTATTTGTTACGCTCTCCGTAACGGACGTACATGCGCATGAGCATTTCGGCCCAGTCGTTACTTTCAGTTCCTCCGGCCCCGGCATTGATCTGCAGGATTGCACTCAGCCGGTCTTCTTCATTGGAGAGCATATTGCGCAACTCGAGATTTTCGACCCGATCGAGAGCGGTTGAAAACTGCTTGTCAAGGTCTGACTCAGTGGCATCGCCGGCATCGTAAAAGTCGAACATGACCAGGAGATCCTCAACAGCCATGCGGGCTGATTCGAAATCAGTGGTCCAGCGCTTCTTTTCCTGAATTGCCCTGAGCAGCAGTTCGGCCTTTTTGGGATCGTCCCAGAAACCCTGCTGATGTGAGATGTCCTCTTCTTCCTTTATCTGTTCAAGTCTGGCATCAATGTCAAAGGAACCTCCTTAAAGCATCAAGCCTTTTCTGAATGTCGTTTAACTGATCTTTCTGAACCATGATCAGATGCCTTTATTTTTCATCAGTTCATCGATGATGTCGCTTACCAGTTCAGGCTCATATCCCTTGGCTATGGCTGTTTTGGCAAGCCGATGTTTGAACAGCATTTTATTGGTACTGTCGGTAACAGAAATCTTATGTTCGACCATTCCTATTATTCTGCTGCGATATTCATCTTCATCTATTTCACTCAGCCCGGTCTTAATCAGATTCTCAGGAATCTGCCGTGCTTTTAACTCTCCGATAATCCTGGCCCGGCCCCATTTCTTATTTCGGAATTTACCGCCAGCATAAAGCTTTGCAAACCGCTCCTCATCAATGAAACCCTCTTCATTCAGCTGACTGATGATCTTGTCAGTGCTTTTTTCAGGAATTCCAATGGCACGGCAATGTATCCTGACTTCAACCATGCAACGCTCCTGCATTGCGCACCAGCGGCGTATTTTTGCCAAATGTTTTTCAAATTCAGTCATATCTAGATTGTTTAAACATTTATTTTCGGTGCAAATATACTATTTTGAGGGAAAAAAAACAATAAAAAGTCCGGAAAGCATTGAAAAAAAAGAGAGAACAGAAAATTTCTATTCTATATTAATCAGATGAATATCGAATATGAGAACGGAGTTGGCTGGAATACCCGGCAAAGCTGAATCCCCGTAAGCAAGCCGGGAAGGAATGAAAAGCGTTCCCTTACCTCCTTTGCCAAAAAGCTGCATGCCTTCCTGCCATCCTTTTAAAACTCCGCTTAACGGAAATGTTGGAGCACTGCCTGAGTAGGATGATTCAAAAACCGCATCATCAAGAAAATAGCCCTTATAATGAACCGTAACCATTGAATTCAGGTCAGGCTTCTGGCTATTGCCAGGAACCGTGATGATGTAGTATAGACCTGACTCCGTTTTTTGGGCTGTCAGGCTTTTCTTCTGAAGGTATTCCCTGATGCTTTTATCATCACGTTCGGAATAATCTTCATCCTTTGAACACGAATTGAATAAAAAGCAATTGACAATCACCATACTGATTATCATTGAACGAATCTGACAGAGTTTCATCGACGTGGGTATTTCTGGTTAATTATTATCGGTTTCTGAAAGGAGTCTATCGACGAGGTCCGGAACGCCAGTTCCTGCCTTTTCCCTGATAAACTCAAGGTTTTTTATCCATTGTACCTGAAGATCACCAGGATCAACAAGGAATATTCGGCAGTTTGCAGGCACATAATTAACAAGGCCGGCTGCCGGATATACGGCAAGCGAAGTGCCGATTACGAGAAGAATGTCAGCCTGCATGGTGAGTTCAGAGGCTTCCTGAATCAGGGGAACAGCTTCTCCAAACCACACGATATGCGGCCTGAGCTGACTGCCAAGGGAGCATTTGTCACCCTGTCCGATTTCGCTGTATCCTATATCTGTGACGAGCTCCGGATTTGCTGTACTTCTTACTTTGGTAAGTTCGCCGTGAAGGTGCAGGATGTATGAAGAGCCTGCTCTTTCGTGCAGATCGTCCACATTCTGCGTTATGATTCTTACATCATACTTTTGCTCAAGCATCACCAGGGCATGGTGTGCCCGATTGGGTAAAACCGATGCCAGTTGGGTACGTCTCCTGTTATAAAATTCAAGAACCAGAGCCGGGTTACGCAGCCAGGCATCGTAGGTGGCAACATCTTCTATGCGGTATTCTTCCCACAAACCATCGCTGTCGCGAAAGGTTTTGATTCCGCTTTCTGCACTGATGCCTGCCCCTGTAAGAACAATAACTTTCTTTTTCATTTTTGAAATTTGAACAAAATTAGTTATTCAGGCTGATGCAAAAAATAAATTACAACTGAAAAAAAATCTGCCGCCCGGCTACCCGGACAGCAGATTTCATTAGATACTGAATAGTGATCAGTCTTCAAAAAGATTCATATCATCGAGCACTTTCATAACGCCCTTTACAGAGTTGGCTGATTCTTCCAGCATCTTTCGCTCTTCCTTGTTCAGATTTAGCTCAATAATCTCCTCTATTCCCTTAGATCCAAGTTTAACGGGAACACCCATGTAGACGTTGTTGAGGCCATACTCACCATCGAGAAGGGTACATACCGGGAAAATCCTTTTCTGGTCATCAACAATGGCTTCCACCATTTGCGCAGCAGCTGCTCCAGGGGCATACCAGGCTGAAGTGCCCATAAGGTTCACCAGCTCTCCTCCACCTTTTTTAGTCCTCTCAACAATTTTATCAATTTCTTCCTTATTCAGCAGATCAGTGATCGGGATACCTGCTATTGATGTGAACCTAGGCAGCGGTACCATGGTATCTCCATGACCACCGAGCAGAAGTGAGTGTATATCTTTAGGAGAAACATCCAATGCTTCCGCAATAAAAGCCTTGTACCGGCCAGTATCCAGAATTCCGGCCATTCCGAACACCTTGCTTGAGTTTTTTCTTGCTGCACGGTAAGCTGCATAAGTCATCACATCGAGCGGATTGGATACAACGATAATTATGGCTTCAGGGGAATATTTTACAACCTTTTCAGTTACTTCCTTAACAATAATGGCATTGGTTTTAATCAGATCATCACGGCTCATGCCTGGCTTGCGCGGCAGCCCCGAAGTGATTACCACAATTGAGGAACCCTTGGTTTTCAGGTAATCGTTGGTAACCCCGACAACACGGGTGTTAAAATTATTGATCGATGATGTCTGCCAGATATCGAGCGCTTTACCTTCAGCAACACCCTCTTTGATATCCACCAGCACCACTTCACGGGTAAGATCCTTATGTGCAATCACGTTTGCACAGGTGGCACCTACATTACCGGCACCGATTACAGTGATTTTCTTCATACTACAACATATGTTATTGTTAAGGACTTTATTTCCCGGGTCGTATTAAAACCCCTGCCGGAAACTATTCAATTACAAAGGTAGAAATTTACATATAAACTTGAAATAAATTCCACAAATGTTTCGTCATCTGTATCCGCACCCGGGTCTGATCAACAGCAATAGCCGGAACATTTATCCCGAGACCTTATTGGTTATCCCCTGCGAATCGATTACAGCAATGGTAACCATGTTAACAATTTCTGACACGCTTGACCCCATCTGTAACACATGAATCGCCTTGTTTAGGCCCATGAGAATAGGTCCGATGGCCTCGGCTCCACCCATCTCCTGCATGAGTTTATATGCAATATTGCCGGCTGTGAGGTAAGGAAAAATTAACGTATTGGCTGGTCCGTCAGCAAGTTTCGAGAATGGAAAATTCTCACGGAGAAGTTCGTTATTCAATGCAAAGTTAGCCTGCATATCCCCATCTACTATCAGATCGGGATGCTCTTTATGCAATTTTTCCACTGCATTACGAACGAGGATGGGTATATTGCCTTCAACCGATCCGAAATTTGAATAAGAAAGCATGGCAATCCTGGGTTCAACATTGAACTGCCTTACCGCATTGGCAGTCTGCAAGGTAATTTCCACCAGTTGATCCACATTGGGATTCATATTTACCGTTGTGTCGGCAAAAAAGAAAGGTCCTTTTTTGGTAAGCATGATGTACATACCCGACACAATGTTGGCGCCCTTTCTTTTACCGATTATTCTCAGAGCCGGCCTGATGGTAGCCGGATAGCTGCTTGTCAGCCCTGAAATCATCGCATCGGCAAATCCGTTTTCAACCATACTTGGACCGAAATAGTTCCTGTGGGTCATCATGTCCTGTGCTGCAGCATAATTAACTCCCCTCCTTTTCCGTTTCTCATAAAACTGTGAGGCAAAGAGCTCCCTGCGCTCCTTTTCTTCAGGAGATTTCGGATCTATAATCTCAACTCCCTCCAGCTCGAGGTCGTGAGTTTTGATGAGATCAAGAATGATTTCCTTGTTTCCAAGCAGGATCGGAATAGCAATTCCATCATCAACCACAATCTCTGCTGCTTTCAGTATTTTATAATTTTCGGCTTCAGCGAAAACAACCCGCTTTGGATTTTTCATGGCCCTGGCCTTGATCTGTCTGATCAACGGGTTGCTCAACCCAAGCCGTTTGTTCAACTCGTCACGGTAAGTATCCCAGTTTTCGATCGGCTTCCTGGCGACACCAGTTTCCATGGCCGCTTTTGCAACTGCCGGGGCTATATGGGTGATCAGCCTTGGATCACTTGGCTTCGGAATAATATAATCGGTTCCAAACTTAAGGTTGGTTACCTGATAGGCGATATTCACCTCCTCTGGCACTGGCTGCTTGGCCAGATCGGCCAGTGCATGAGCGGCTGCCAGTTTCATTTCCTCATTGATGGCCGTTGCACGCACATCCAATGCTCCCCTGAAAATATAAGGGAATCCGAGTACATTATTTACCTGATTAGGGAAGTCAGAACGACCAGTGCCAATGATCAGATCGTTGCGGGTAGCCACAGCCAGATCATAGGCTATTTCAGGTGTTGGATTCGCCAGGGCGAATACAATGGGATGATCATTCATACTCAGAAGCATCTCTGGCTTTACAGCGCCTGCAACTGATAACCCGAGAAACATATCTGCCCCGACCATGGCTTCGGAAAGGGTGTTGATATTCCGATCTGTCACAAACTTCTGCTTCACAGGATTAAGATCGGTACGTGAACGGTTAAGTACACCCTTCGAATCGACCATAACGAGATTCTCCGGTTTAACCCCCAGCGAAAGGTACAATCTGGAACAGGATACTGCTGATGCCCCTGCCCCGTTAACAACTACTTTGATTTCATCAATTTTTTTCCCGTTGATCAGCAGGGCATTCAGCAAACCGGCTGAAGTGATGATGGCAGTTCCATGCTGGTCGTCGTGCATTACCGGAATATCCAGTGCTTCTTTAAGCCGGTCTTCAATTTCGAAACACTCGGGAGCTTTAATATCTTCAAGATTAATCCCCCCGAAAGTCGGTGCAATGGCCTTGACTGTGCTGATAACACCTTCGATCGTCTTATCATTGATTTCAATATCGAAAACATCAATGTCAGCATAAATCTTGAAAAGCAATCCTTTGCCTTCCATTACCGGTTTACCGGCTTCAGGCCCGATATCTCCCAATCCCAGCACTGCAGTCCCGTTCGAGATCACTGCCACCAGATTTCCTTTGGCCGTGTATTTGTAAACGTCCTCCGGGTTTGCCTTTATTTCGAGGCAAGGTTCTGCAACTCCCGGACTATATGCGAGCGATAAGTCATATTGTGACTGGTGAGGTTTTGTTGGGACAACCTCGATCTTACCGGGACGGCCTTCGGCATGGTATGCAAGCGCATTCTTACGACTCAAAGGAACTTTCATGTTTGATTGGTTTTCAGTGGATAAATCAGGTGCAAAAGCTATGCTAAATACCATGTAAATTTAGAAAAACTGAATCAGTAAAAACAATTAATTGGTTTTGAATCATTGACCGGGAGTTATTTAGATACTTTCCAAATAAATAATGGCAGGCTGAATCAATTAAAAAGCGGCGAGCCACTGATTTTAGAGGAGTAATTCGACATTTGCCATGCAACAACATATATTGAGATCCGTCCCGGCAGGTATCGGGAAGGAGTCAAATTCTCCTTTCTGGGTTTAGGCTAAAAGGTTAATAATTTTCGGGACATCAAATACTGAAGAGCCCTGCTGGGGTATTACCTTTTCATCATCAGAACATAAATTGTCTGCATTCAACAATTATCCCTATTTTTGTCAGTTAACAGGAACAAGCCCTGCTTATGTATGCATTTATTGAAGGGAAGATAAGTGAAATAAACCCTGCTTCGGTAGTTATTGATTGCCACGGGGTTGGCTACGATATTTCCATCTCTGTCAATACCTTCTCACTTATAAAGGACATGAAGGAGTGCCGGCTTCTTACTCACCTTGCAGTGCGTGAAGATGCTATGATCTTGTTCGGTTTTGCAGGCGAAAATGAGCGTTTGCTTTTCAGACACCTGATCTCTGTTTCCGGAGTTGGGGCCGGCACAGCCCGACTGATCCTGTCCTCTCTCAGCCCTGAAGAAGTTACCGATGCTATCGTTTCGGGCAATGTTGGATTGCTTCAGCGGGTGAAAGGCATCGGTGGCAAAACAGCCCAGCGGATCATCATCGACCTGAAAGATAAACTTGGCAAAGATTCCGGGATCAGGGAAATTTTGGGAAGCCCGCACAATACAAAGAAAGAAGAGGCGTTATCTGCTTTATCTATGCTTGGCTTCAACAAAAACCTGGCTGAAAAAACAATTGAAAAAATAATGAAAGAGGATGGCAACGCTGTAACAGTTGAACAGCTGATTAAGCGGGCTTAAAAATTTTGTAATAAATTGAATAACAGGGTGGTAATGACAGTCCGGGTGCAAATGCAGGCGGCATAGATCAAATGCAATCCCACTGTAGATGCGATTGATTAAACACACATAAAACACTGAAGTTCCTTGGAGCGCATTGTAAAACTTTCGTTAAGGCTTTTTGTACTGCTATTTATCGTTTCTATTGCCTGGGGCATTCCGGTAAAGCCAGGTCTTCTGAGTTATTCTGAAGATTCAGCTGAACCTGCTACTCCTCCCGATACCACCCTTCCGGGCGGAGATTTACCTTATCCGCTTCCGGAACCTGATCCCGGTTCACTAACAGTGCCAACCGATAAAAACAAAATGTTCCTGGGAAATCCCTCAAACTTCTCAGAAGATTTTATTTATGACCCTGTTACACAAACATATACTTATGTAAAAAAAGCAGGCGACCTCATCCTCACTTCTCCGACACCTTTCAACCTGGACGAATATAAAAAACTTGATCTTGACCGTTCACTTCAGAACTACTGGCGCGATCGTGCGGTTTCCTCAGGATCGGCAAGCAGGACTGGAATTATACCCCAGATCCACATTGGTGGAGAGGTTTTTGACAGGATTTTCGGAGGCAATACCATTGATATCCGTCCACAGGGAAGTGCTGAAGTTACATTCGGGGTATTGTCGAACCGCCGCGACGACCCGGCTCTTGACCTGAGACAGCGCCGCACAACCAACTTCGACTTCCAGCAGAGAATCCAGATGAGTGTAATGGCCAAAATCGGCGATAAAATTGAATTCAACACCAACTACAATACCGAGGCCACCTTTGAATTTGAAAACAAACTTAAATTGAAATATGAGGGTAAAGAAGATGAAATCCTCAAATTGATTGAAGCAGGAGACGTTACTTTCCCGTTGAACAGCACCCTGATCACCGGCAGCCAGAGTTTGTTCGGACTCAAAACACAGTTACAGTTCGGCAAGGCCACTTTTACAGGGGTATTTTCTCAACAGAAGAGTGAGACTTCTACCATCACGGTTCAGGGTGGGGCTCAAACCAGTAAATTCAGTGTCAGGGCTCTGGATTATGAAGACAACAAGCACTTTTTTATAGCCCAATACTTTGCTGACAATTATGACAATGCACTCAATAAACTTCCGCTGATCAATTCGAATGTTAATATTACAAAGATTGAAGTCTGGCTTACCAACATCGGCCCTGCAGTTACCGACAATAGAAACATTGTTGCATTTATGGATCTGGGTGAAAAGAACCCATACAACCAGACAATTCTGCCCAATGCCGGACAACCATTTCCCGACAACTCATCCAATGATCTTCTGACAAAATTTGACACAACCATCATCCGGAACATCAATAAGGTGACAGACTATCTGACAGGGTCACCTTTTGGGTATAATTCAGGTGTGGATTATGAAAAAATTGAAAATGCACGTAAGCTCAACAGCAGTGAGTTCACCTATAATTCAAAGCTCGGATTCATATCACTTAATTCAACCCTGAACCCTGACCAGGTGCTGGCTGTTGCCTACCAGTACACGGTTATTGGGCAGGACAGTATTTACCAGGTCGGTGAATTCTCCGATGCCGGTATTACAGCGCCCAAGTGCCTGATGGTAAAATTATTGAAAAGCACTGCGCTGAACACCAAGGTCCCGTTATGGAACCTGATGATGAAAAATGTTTATAACATTGGAGCCTTTCAGCTCAACCGCGATGACTTTATCCTCAACATCCTTTATTCGGGAAATGAGAACACCGTTCCAACAGGATATTTTACCGAAGGTCGTGAAGGTGTGAAGGGAATTCCACTGATCAGGGTTTTCAATTTCGACAATCTTGACCCACAGCAAAATCCGCCTCATGACGGAATGTTCGACTTTATTGACAATGCAGCCAGGCAGGGAGGGACCATCCAGGCCTCGAACGGACGTGTGTTCTTTACAATCAGGGAGCCTTTCGGAAGTTATCTCCGCAACCTGCTGAACGATGATAAACTGGCAGATAAATACTGTTACGATTCGCTGTATTCCCTGACCAAAAGCGGGGCACAGCAATATCCCGATAAAAACAGGTATCTCCTCGAAGGACAATACAAGTCATCAGGAGGCTCCGAGATTTCGCTCAATGCACTGAATGTTCCGCAGGGATCGGTCAGGGTAACCGCCGGTGGTATTCCGCTGACCGAAAATGTGGATTACACAGTCGACTATACCCTGGGTAGGGTTAAGATTATTAATGAAGGTATTTTAAATTCGGGCACTCCAGTCAGCATTTCACTTGAGAACAATGCCACCTTCAATCTTCAGACCCAGACATTGATGGGATTGCATGTTGATTACAAGGTAAACAAAGATCTTCTCATCGGTGCTACCCTGCTCAACCTTCATGAGCGACCATTAACACAAAAGACAAATTTCGGACAGGAACCCATTTCAAACACAATGTGGGGCATTGATTTCAGTTATCAGACAGAATCGATGTTCCTGACCAAACTTGTTGACAAACTACCCTTTTACAGTACCAAAACACCTTCGAGGATTCAGCTGAACGGTGAATTTGCGCATTTTATCCCGGGGCATTCACGCGCTGTAGGCAAGACGGGAACTTCCTACATTGATGATTTTGAAGGAGCCAAATCCACCATCGACCTTAAGAATGTAGGCACCTGGTTTCTGGCAAGTACACCACAGGGCCAGACCTCACGCGATATGTTTCCTGAAGCTGCTCCGGGAACCGGGCTTGAATACGGATTCAACCGTGCCAAACTGGCTTGGTATACCATCGATCCGCTGTTTTATGACCGCAACAGCAACCTGAGACCCGATAATATCAGTAAGGACGAGTTGTCGCGGAATTCAGTAAGGCTTGTCAGGGAAACCGAAGTATTCCCCAATGCCGACCCACCCAACGGGCAACCCATGAACCTTTCGGTCCTCAATCTTTCCTTTTTCCCTGAAACAAGAGGCCCCTATAACTTTGATGTGCTTCCTTCGGGAAACTCTAAAGGAATTTCTGAAGCAGGAAACCTGAACCTGCCCAGAACACGTTGGGGCGGGATCATGCGCAAGATCGAATCGACCGATTTTGAAGCCGCCAATGTTGAATACATTGAATTCTGGATGATGGATCCCTTCACGGAAGACACCCTTCAAAACGGTGGGGATCTGTATTTTAACCTCGGTGATATTTCGGAAGACATTCTCCGCGACAGCAGGAAGAGCTATGAAAACGGGCTTCCGACTTCCGCTGAAATAAAGGACGTGGATTCAACCATCTGGGGACGCGTTCCTACCCTTCAATCCCTGGTAAATGCCTTTGACAACGACATAGCAGCCCGTCCTTATCAGGATGTCGGATATGATGGTCTGGGAGATGAGGATGAAAGAAGTTATTTTGAAAGCGAATACCTGAACCGTATTGCAAACGCTTATGGCACAGCTTCTGAAGCTTTCCTGCAGGCATTCGAAGACCCGGGAAGCGATAACTATCATTTTTTCAGAGGCGATGATTATGATCAGGATCCGAAGTACGGAAGCCTCACAGAGCGATACAAGAAATACAACGGGGTTGAAGGCAACTCCCCTGCCTCAGAGCAGTCAGCTGAACAGTTCCAGACACAAGCCACCACGCTTCCGAACGTTGAAGATATTAACCGCGACAACACCCTGAACGAACAGGAGAGGTATTTCCAGTATAAGGTCAGACTGAATCCTGAAAACATGGTTGTTGGAGAAAATTACATATCTGATATTTATGAAACAGAACCATTCAAACTTGAAAACGGCAAGGATGGCAGAGTGAAATGGTATCAGTTTAAGATTCCGATTCAAAGTCCGGACATGGTTGTCGGCAGTATTCAGGATTTTAAAAGCATCCGCTTTATGCGCATGTTCCTTAAGAATTTTGAAAGGCCAGTCGTCATCCGGCTTGCCACCCTGGAACTTGTAAGGGGTGAATGGCGCAAATACTACAGCAACCTGCTCGAACCGGGTGAATACATTCCCGATCCTAACCAGAGTGAAACCAAATTTGATATCGCCACTCTTAGTGTTGAAGAGAATGGATCAAGAACGCCTGTTCCATATGTCAAACCTCCGGGTATAGAACGCGAAGTAAATGTTGGCACCACCAATTACCAGCGGCTTAATGAACAGGCAATGGTTCTCAAAGTGTGTGATCTGCTCGATGGAGATGCAAGAGGAACCTATAAAACCACCGATTTTGATTTCAGGCAGTACAAGAAACTGAAAATGTATATTCATGCCGAAAAATCGATTGAGAACCAGGAGCTTCAGAAGGGCGATGTTACTGTATTTGTCCGTATCGGATCCGATTTTACCGAGAATTATTACGAATATGAAATTCCGGTTGAGTTTACACCATGGTTTACCAGTTCGGCTAACGATAAGCTGATATGGCCTGATGCAAACCGGATGG
Organism: Bacteroidales bacterium; assembly: GCA_016705005.1. Classification (GTDB taxonomy): domain Bacteria; phylum Bacteroidota; class Bacteroidia; order Bacteroidales; family Lentimicrobiaceae; genus Lentimicrobium. Next base: position 653,999 of record JADIZB010000001.1, read on the forward strand.
AAATTGAAATGGCTAAACTTGTCAACGCCAAGCAGTTAAGGAATGATGCTATGGGTCAACCCGGCTCAATGATTACTGTACTGACGCCGTTTGAAGTGTTTGACGGGGAGAACAGGATAACCGTTGTGGGTATGCCCAGCCTGAGCGATATCAAAGCCTTTATGATCGGGGTCCGGAATCCGAAAAAGCAAAACACCGGTGATAATGATGACGGTGAAAATAAATGTGCCGAGATCTGGGTGAATGAGCTCAGGCTTACCGACTTTGATGAGAAGAGTGGTTTTGCTGCTACTGCCCGTATAGCAGCAAACCTCGCTGATCTTGGAAATGTTGTGGTGTCGGGCAGCTATTCTACGCCCGGATTCGGGAGCATCGAGAAAAAAGTAAACGAGCGCCAGCAGGAGGCTATTGGACAAATCGATGTAGCAACAAACCTGCAGCTTGGAAAATTCTTCCCTGAAAAAGCAGGAATTAAGATCCCTATGCATGTCGATTATTCACAGATGACGATGTCACCGAAGTATAATCCGCTGGATCCCGACATTCTCTATTCTGACGTGATCAGCGGACTTGATAACAAAGAAAAGGATTCGGTGCGAAATAAAGTTCAGGATATTACACGAAGGACCAACATCAACTTCGTGAATATGAGGAAAGAAAAAGTGGGCGCCAAAGGCAAACCTCAGGTTTATGACATTGAAAATTTCGATTTCAGTTACGCCTATTCTCACATCTATCACCAGAACATTGATATTCAATACGACAGCCGCAAACAACACCGGGGGGGGATTGGATACAACTACATCAACAACCCGAAAAATGTGAAGCCACTGGCGAATCTGAAATTCCTGAGCAGCAAATCGCTGGCCATCTTTAAGGATTTCAATTTCTTTTATCTGCCAAAAGTATTCTCATTCCGTACGGATATGAACCGGCAATACAGCGAACGATTGTTGAGAAACAAGAGTGATGCACTTGTCCTGATTGAACCGACTTATATCAAAAGCTGGGACTGGAACAGATTATATGACCTGAAATTTGATCTTTCCCAATCGCTGAAACTTGAATATCAAGCCAATGCAAATGCTTATGTGAATGAGCCTCCGGGACGCATCGACCGTAATGCCGATGATTATAAGCTTAAACGCGATTCTATATGGGATGAGATCCTGAATTTCGGAAGCATGAACAGGTTCACCCAGAACATGAGTCTGAATTATGCAGTTCCGATTAATAAAATTCCACTCTTTAACTGGATCAATGTGAATGCCCGGTATGCCAGCACATTCCGCTGGGAAGCTTCACCCCGGTCAATTCAGAGCATCATGGGTAATACCATCGAAAACTCAAACACGCTCAACATCAACGGAAGTGCACGCCTATCCAATCTTTACAACAAGGTTGGTTTTCTGAGGAAAATATCTCAGAAGGGTAAATCACCCACACCTCCGCGCCCGGGACCCGGCAGCCGTAAAGATCCCGCCCAGGACAAAAAAGAGGAGCCCATTGAAAATCTTTCAGCAGAAAAAGACAGTACTGCGGCCAAAAAATCACCGGCCATTGCAAAAGCACTGGGCATCGGTCTGGTCAAACTGGTGATCGGTTTTAAAGACGTACAAATGAACTTTACTGAATCCAACGGAACCTTACTGCCCGGATTTACTCCCAAGCCTGATATTCTGGGAAGCCGGCTTACCGATATGTCACCAGGCTTCGGTTTTGCCTTTGGGAGCCAGCAGGACATCCGTCAGAGAGCTGTAGAAAATGGTTGGTTAACTACCGATACACTGCTCAACAATGCCTATATTACCAGGCTTACCAGGAACATGACAATCAGAGCGACTTACGAGCCATTCCCGGAATTCAGGATAGAATTTACGGCAGACAAAACGGAGTCGTTCGGACATCAGGAGTATTTCAGGGCCAACAGCAGTGGTGAATTTACCTCATCCACTCCCCAGGACCGCGGGTCGTTCAGTATGTCATTCATGGCGTGGAAAACCGCCTTCAGGAAAGACGGGAAAGACAACATATCACAAACTTTCGAAGAATTCAAGGAGAACCGAAGGATCATTGCCGCCCGGCTGGGTGCTGAAAATCCCTTTGTAACCGGAGTAGATTCGGCAGGCTATCCTCTGGGTTACGGAGCCGGGTCACAGGAGGTTCTGCTGCCGGCATTCCTTGCTGCATACTCAGGCCGTGACCCGAAGCAGGTTTCACTGTCACCATTCCCGAAAATACCCATCCCCAACTGGACATTTCGTTATGCCGGGCTCTCGAAAATTGAATTCTTCAAGAAATACTTTAAACAGTTCAACGTTGCGCATACTTACAGATCGACCTATGCTGTGGGTAATTATGTTTCAAACATTGATTTCGAAGAGGAAATGGGCTTCCCTTCTACATTCGATTACTCGGGTAACTTTATTCCCAAAAACAGGATAGAAGTGGTTACACTGACTGAGCAATTCAGCCCTCTTTTTGGCCTGGATATGACATGGAACAACAGTCTTATTTCGAAATTTGAATACAAGAAATCCCGCAACCTTTCTCTGAGTTTTGTTAACAACCAGCTGACTGAAGTTTCAAGCAACGAAATAGTGATCGGTCTTGGCTTCCGGTTTAAGGATGTGAAACTGAATATGACAACCGGCGGAAGAAAGCAACAACTCAAGAGTGATCTGAATGTGAAAATGGATCTCTCTATCCGTGATAACAAAACTGTTTTACGCCGTCTTGATGAAGCCATCAACCAGATATCAACAGGCAACAGGATGGTTTCGATCAATGCCTCGGCCGATTACGTCATCAACCAGCGCTTTAACGTCAGGTTGTTCTTTGATAAGACCATAACAAATCCTTTTGTTTCCTCTCAATTCCCTAATTCAACAACAAATGCGGGGATCAGTCTGAGGTTTACTCTTGCCCAGTAGGTGAGCTGAAAATAAAGAGGGTTGGCTGTTTTCACAGTCAGCCCTCTTTATTTTTCAAACAGCCAACATAGAATCCGGGATAATCACAGCATAGTAATGGTTGCGGGCATCTGTAATGATAACCTGAGGATACGTCTGAGGCAGGCATTTTGAATGGCCGGGTAGCAGTTATCGAAACATTTTTGCAAGCCGTGAAAAGTTGTTATAAAAAACTTTTTTAACATTTTAAGACCTGAATATTATTAGAAAGGAATAAAGTAAAAATAGCGAGTATATTAAAAGCCTTTTACTAATTTTGCTGCCATCTTCATCATAACATAAAAGAAAGAAATCATGAACATTCCCGCCAGTTTGAAGTACACAAAAGATCATGAATGGATCAGTCTCGAAGGCGATACGGCCTTGGTTGGTGTTACTGAATTTGCCCAGGGTGAATTGGGTGACATTGTTTTTATCGAAGTTGAAACAGTCGGAGAAACACTCGAAGAAGGAGAAACCTTTGGCACGATTGAAGCCGTTAAAACGGTCAGCGACATGTTTATGCCTGTAGCAGGGGAAGTTCTTGAGTTTAACGAGGCTTTGAACAGCAGCCCGGAGCTCATCAATAAAGATCCTTACGGACAAGGATGGATAATTAAAGTCAGGGTATCAGACCCGGCCCAGCTGGGACATCTACTTGATGCCGGAGCTTATGGGGAACTGATTGGCGCTTAGTTCACCATCAGTTATAAGTTGAAATGCTTTTATTTTTAAGGAATTTCTGGCCGGGAACACTCTGGTGGATTCTGGTCATGTTACTCACATTAACACCGGGCAATTATTTTCCTCAGGTCAGCAGTTTCTGGAATCTCTTTTCTCCGGACAAGTTAATACACCTTTTCATTTTTGGCGTATTGGCTTATCTGCTATTATCAGGTTCTGTTAAACATTTCCGTGATAAAGGCACCCGGGGCATCAAAACTGCACCTGTACTCATAACTCTTTTTACAGGAATTCTGACAGAGCTGATGCAAGCATTATTACCCATCGGCAGGGAGGCCAGTATTTATGACACCATTGCAAATTTTACCGGTTGTTTTGCAGGTTATTACGGCTTCAGGATACTGAAAAATAAAAATGGCTGAATCGGCTGCTGAATAAAAAATATTATCTAATTTAGCACTCTCCCTGAAAAGGGCTGCAAAAGTTGCATAACTAACTATTGGTTAACAATATGGAAGCAAAAAAAACACCGAAAGCTGATCTTGAGAGCAAACGGACTCTCTTTGTGCAGATCGGACTGATTATCGCCCTTACCGGGTTGCTTTTTGCCTTTGAATACAAATCCTACGACAAAAAGCAGATTGATCTGGGTGGCCGTCAGGTTCAGAACGTTGAAGAAGAAATGGTTGAAATTACCAACCAAAACAAGCCTCCTCCACCAGCTGCCCCGCCACCAACCACTACATTGATCAATATTGTTACAAACGATGTTGAAGTAGAAGACGATCTGAATATTGATGCAGAAGCAACCGAACTGACTGAAATCCCGGATTACACTCCTGTTGCCTCAACTGAGGAAGCTGAAGTTGCCGAAGCGGAAATTTTCACTGTTGTTGAAGAATCGCCGAGTTTTCAAGGAGGTGATGAAGCCCGTATCAGGTTTCTTCAGGAAAATATCAAATACCCACAGATTGCACGTGAAAGTAGCATTCAAGGCACTGTTTATGTAACCTTTGTTGTTGAGAAGAACGGCAACGTCACCGACGTAAGGGTTCTCAGGGGTATTGGCGGAGGCTGCGATGAAGAAGCCATCAGGGTTATCAAAGCCATGCCAAACTGGAGCCCCGGAAAGCAAAGGGGAAAACCTGTACGTGTTCAGTTCAATATGCCGATTAAATTTACTCTGGCAGGTTAAAAAGAATTTTTTCAATTAAATCCCGGTCTCATCACCGGGATTTTTTTATTAATAACGACCCGCCAGGTAGAGAACAAACCAAAGATTACTTAAAATTCCCTGTCGACATATTCCGTTAAGCACTCTTCTCCCATCATCCGGAACAAAACCGTGAAGTTATTGCCCTGGGTAATGTCATACATTCTGAAATAAATATTGATTTAAGGGTTCCGGCAGTAAGGTCCATTTTTTTTGACTCCATGAAACCATATTTTCATTACAGTATAAATGTACCGGTTTCCGCCTGAAACAATCCAGGGCCAGAATATAACAGGAATGTGTGCCCTACGGCAGCTGAGCTGGAGGTGCAAATGAGGCATTAAAATACCAATCGACACCTGTTCTCAACAATACAAGCCAACTGAAAGTTGAGTTTCAACTTCTCAGGAATAATCCTGCTGAGAGGTATTCCCCGGCACCATAAGGCATGGAATGATGCATATTCCTGAAAACGCTGGAGGACCGGAAAACCGGTCCTCCAGCAGGAAAACAAATATAAAGGAAACTTAGGGGGCAATATAAAAACTAACGTTTATCTGAACCTGAGAATAATTGCCTGGTATCTTCGGTTCTTCTCTTTATCTGAGTAGCTTATTCTTTCTGTCTAATCCTTTGTTTTAAAACTTTCATTATAATCATCCTAATTTTTGTTTTCCATGAAATCCCCCTGAATTCAGGTAAAATTCCCGGAGCGGCCGGCCGGCAACGATTCAAACCCCTTAAATCTTTTACCGGCAGCCGTTTTCCGGAAAGTTCATCTTCATAAAATCAGAATAAAATTGATATATGCTAAACCAAGTAAAACCCTATTTTTCATTGTTTCATTATTTAAAATTCTCTGTTTAAACTTCAGACTTTTTAAACAATGTGATAAACTCTGATGTTACAAATGTAAGGCGATATCAAGGCCTCCGCAATACGGTTAATTACTACTTTTTCAATTATTTGCGTTTATAAATGTGGGTATTTTTACCTATCAGCAGGACACAAAATCCATTATTTCAGGGCAAGAATAAGGATTCAGAAAGGATATACCTGTAAACACGTAAGGACCGGGTTAACCGATCCTCACGCTGGAAAACAAATATAAAGGAAACTTAGGGGGCTAAAGAAAAACCGTAATTTGGTTCACCATCGTTTGAAGATACTTACCCGACTTTCAAAATCAGAAATTTTTTGAATCAATTGCTTTGGGTTTGAAAAGTTTCATGTCGTAAGCGATCATTATTTCATGTGAACCCTGGGTATGGGTTTTCATTTCATTCAGATAGGAATCGTAGGAGTATCCCAGACGCCAGTTTTTCAACAGGTTTAATTCGACCATCAGAACAATGGCATTGTTGCTTGTAACAGCATGGCGATTGGTCCTGTATGATGCACCGAAACAAATGATATCATTGAAAAGGAAGCTGGCATTCAGGTCAACATTCAGTGGAGCATTTTCAGTATATTTTATCATCATTGCAGGTCTGAAAACTATCTTTTCAGTCATTGGAACAGCTACACCTGCAATTCCGTAAAAATGTCTTGCCAGTGTTGCATAGGTACTCTGGCCGCTTTCCAGTTCAACTTTTCCATATTGACTTTCGAACAATTGTTTGGATGAAACACCCACATAGAATGACTTGGTATAATAATAGATACCGAAATTTGCATCCGGCTGAAGTTTATTTGCTGGTCTGGCCATCAGAACCTCATCATCGCCATCGCGCATTTCAACGGCATCCCAGTTAACATTAACCTGGTTAAATCCGGCCTGAATTCCAAGGGATAACATACCTTTTAACAATCTTACACGGTAAGCGTAATTTCCCATGAATCCGACATCGGTAAAGGGGCCGGCCTGATCTGTATAGACGAAAAACCCAAGGCCTACATGCTGATTCCGTAATGGAGTATGGGCGCTGAAAGTCAATGTTCTGGGAGAACCCTGCCCGAATCCCACCCATTGATACCTGTTGAGCAATGTCATGGTAAGCATATCACGACTTCCGGTGTAACCCGGATTGATGACCAAACGGTTAAACATGAACTGGCTGTATAGGGCATCGCGCTGGGCAAATGAACTCACTGTTAACAGGAACAGGCCGAGTATGATGATTGTTTTTTTCATTTTGTGGGCATTTTAAATTGTTACTATTTCCTTTATTTGTTTTTCCTGACTTCCGGTAGCACCAGCCGGTAAAGGATTCTTTTCAGATCCCCCCTTTCCCGGCCGGTGCTTTTCCGGCAATGATTTAATTTCCGTGAATGATTACCCATCCTGTAAATACTTCACCGGCAGATTTCAGCTTAACGATGTAGTAATAGGTTCCATTGGGCAATTCCTTCCCGTTCCGGTTCCTTCCATCCCATACAACATTGTTGTTGTTATAGTTCCTGAAGTACATAATCTGATCGCCCCAGCGGTTGAAGAGCAATACTTCATTTTCGGGATATTCCTCAATTCCATCAATAATCCAGGTATCGTTGCGACCGTCACTGTTAGGCGTAATGCCATTATAGATAATGATCGATGCACGGTTGCCTTCAGGTACCACGACTATTTTAACTGAAGCAGTATCTGCAATGGCTTCCCTGTTGACATCATAAATAACATACAGAAATTCATCGGTACCGGTATAATCCTTTTCAGGGGTATAGGTTACTGTCATATCAGCATGTAATTCGAGGGTACCATGCATTGGCTGATTCAGAATCTGAAGACCTGACACAACACCTTCCGGCACAATGTCATTGTTCATGCTTGTAAGCAAACGTGGTGTGTTAACCATTGTAGAATCCAGATCATTCATGGCAATGAGGAATACCGGCAGTACGATATCGCCATTCTTTACCAAGATACTGGCCCTGGCTTCATCGCAGGCTCCGTCCTGATCGCAAATCCGGTAGGTAAAGGCATCTGTACCTGAGAATCCGGCATTGGGCGTGTAAATTACGTTTCCATGCTGAGGATCAACCATGGCAAATCCATTGGCGGGGTTGCCTGTTACAGTGATGGTGGCCGGGTTAATGTTGTTGTTACAGTCAGTGTCATTGCTGAGTACACCAATAATTACAGGAACATTCATTTCGGTAGAGGCCATATCGTCGGCTGCATCAGGGCCGGCAATTACAGTCACCTTCATGATACAGGTGGTGGCATTACCGTATTTATCCGTTACAGTCCAGTTAACTTCCGTTATACCGGCTGGGTATACACTGCTGGCATCTGAAGTGTTGTTGTAACTGTTTTCTATCCTATCTACTCCTGTATTATCTGTAACCACAGGGATAGCAATCGCAACATTTGCCTCGCAACCTGCTCCGGCAGTTACAATGATATCAACCGGACATTCGATAACCGGTAATTCGTTGTCTGCAACATCAACACGCATTTCGCATTTTGTAACCAGACCATGGATGTCGGTTGCAATCCAGGTAACAGTTGTTGATCCTGCCGGGTAGATATCACTGGCATCATCACTTCCGTTATAGGTATTCACAATACTTTCAATACCACAATTATCGGTGATAACAGGTTTGGGTATACTAATACTGGCTTTATCAGAACCCGGATCTGTGAATACTGAAATGCTCTGAGGACAGGCGATCATAGGTGGTTCGTTGTCGGCTACTGTAACTGACATGCTGCACTGTGACTGATTGCCGTTAATATCTTCGGCTGTCCATGTTACCACCGTTGTTCCGGCCGGATAAGTTCCGCTTGCATTGTCAGTTCCATTAAAACTGTTTGCAAAATTCAAGATCCCACAGTTATCTGAAACTACTGGTTGCGGAATATTTACAAAAGCCTGATTGCTGCCTGGCTCTGTAGTAACTGTAACATCCTCAGGACAGGTCATGGCAGGAGATTCATTGTCTGTAACTGTTACAGTCATTTCACAAATACTGACATTGCCGCATTCATCCGTGGCAGTCCAGACAATATTTGTTGTTCCTGTCTGATAGAATCCGCTGGCATCTGAAGTGCCATTGAGGCTGTTAACAACACTGACAATACCACATGCATCATTGGTAGCGGGAACAGGTATCTGAACATCTGCACCACACTGGCCGTTTCCTGTATTAACTGTTATACTCTGAGGACAGGTTAAAGCAGGAGCCTGGGTGTCGGCAATGGTGAAGGTAGCAGAAGTTGTTTTTCTGTTTCCGCATTCATCTATGGCCGTAAAGATCACTGTTGCTGAACCGGTTGATCCGCACTCATTGCTGAGCGATGTAAAGTTGTTGATCCATGACACTTCACCGCAGTTATCAGTAGCATAGGCCCCTCCATTTGAAGCCAGCCATGCATTGAGGGCTGCTGTATTGCCCGATCCGTCACATTCAACGGTCAGGTTTGAAGCAGGAACGTCAATATGTGGCACCTTGGTATCCTTAACAGTGATTACCTGTGTTGCAGCGGTGGTATTTCCGCAGTCATCAGAAGCTGTCCAGGTGCGGGTCAGGGTATAATAGTTCGGGCAAACACCATCTGTGCGAACTTCACCATTATAAACAATGGTTACATTACTGCTGCAGTTATCCATAGCAACCGGAGTGCCAGGGGCAGGAACACCACTACATTCACGGGTCATATCAACTGGTACAGAGGTAAACACCGGACCGGTTAAATCTTCAATGGTGAAGGTAGCACTTGCTGTGGCAGTGTTGCCGCAGGCATCGGTGGCTGTCCAGGTTACCAGTGCTGAGCCGGTTAAACCGCAAAGGTCGCTCAGGCTTTCGAAGTTGTTGCTGATGGTGACTTCGCCACACTGATCGGCAGCAGCCACATTGTTCAGCCAGTTCTCAAGAGCGGCAGTGTTGCCGTTCCCGTCACATTCTACAGTAAGATCTGAAGATGTGGTTGTGAACTCAGGGGCGTTGGTATCTTCAATGGTGAAGGTAGCACTTGCTGTGGCGGTGTTGCCGCAGGCATCGGTGGCTACACTCTACAGTAAGATCGGCAGGTGTGGTGGTGAACTCAGGGGCGTTGGTATCTTCAATGGTGAAGGTAGCACTTGCTGTGGCAGTGTTGCCGCAGGCATCGGTGGCTGTCCAGGTTACCATGGCTGAGCCGGTTGAACCGCAAAGGTCGCTCAGGCTCTGGAAGTTGTTGCTGATGGTGACTTCGCCACACTGATCGGCAGCAGCCACATTGTTCAGCCAGTTCTCAAGAGCGGCAGTGTTGCCGTTGCCGTCACATTCTACAGTAAGATCTGAAGGTGTGGTGGTGAACTCAGGGGCGTTGGTATCTTCAATGGTGAAGGTAGCACTTGCTGTGGCGGTGTTGCCGCAGGCATCGGTGGCTGTCCAGGTTACCATGGCTGAACCGGTTGAACCACAAAGGTCGCTCAGGCTCTGGAAGTTGTTGCTGATGGTGACTTCGCCACACTGATCGGCAGCAGCCACATTGTTCAGCCAGTTCTCAAGAGCAGCGGTGTTGCCGTTCCCGTCACACTCTACAGTAAGATCGGCAGGTGTGGTGGTGAACTCAGGGGCGTTGGTATCTTCAATGGTGAAGGTAGCACTTGCTGTGGCGGTGTTGCCGCAGGCATCGGTGGCTGTCCAGGTTACCATGGCTGAGCCGGTTGAACCACAAAGGTCGCTCAGGCTCTCGAAATTGTTGCTGATGGTGACTTCGCCACACTGATCGGCAGCAGCCACATTGTTCAGCCAGTTCTCAAGAGCGGCAGTGTTGCCGTTCCCGTCACACTCTACAGTAAGATCGGCAGGTGTGGTGGTGAACTCAGGGGCGTTGGTATCTTCAATGGTGAAGGTAGCACTTGCTGTGGCGGTGTTGCCGCAGGCATCGGTGGCTGTCCAGGTTACCATGGCTGAGCCGGTTGAACCACAAAGGTCGCTCAGGCTCTGGAAGTTGTTGCTGATGGTGACTTCGCCACACTGATCGGCAGCAGCCACATTGTTCAGCCAGTTCTCAAGAGCAGCGGTGTTGCCGTTGCCGTCACATTCTACAGTAAGATCGGCAGGTGTGGTGGTGAACTCAGGGGCGTTGGTATCTTCAATGGTGAAGGTAGCACTTGCTGTGGCGGTGTTGCCGCAGGCATCGGTGGCTGTCCAGGTTACCATGGCTGAGCCGGTTGAACCACAAAGGTCGCTCAGGCTCTGGAAGTTGTTGCTGATGGTGACTTCGCCACACTGATCGGCAGCAGCCACATTGTTCAGCCAGTTCTCAAGAGCGGCAGTGTTGCCGTTCCCGTCACACTCTACAGTAAGATCGGCAGGTGTGGTGGTGAACTCAGGGGCGTTGGTATCTTCAATGGTGAAGGTAGCACTTGCTGTGGCGGTGTTGCCGCAGGCATCGGTGGCTGTCCAGGTTACCATGGCTGAGCCGGTTGAACCACAAAGGTCGCTCAGGCTCTGGAAGTTGTTGCTGATGGTGACTTCGCCACACTGATCGGCAGCAGCCACATTGTTCAGCCAGTTCTCAAGAGCAGCGGTGTTGCCGTTGCCGTCACATTCTACTGTAAGATCAGAAGGTGTGGTGGTGAACTCAGGGGCATTGGTGTCAACGATGGTGAAAGTGGCTGAAGTTGTTTTTCTGTTGCCACATTCATCTGAGGCGGTGAAGATAACGGTTGCTGAGCCGGTTAATCCGCAATTGTCGCTCAGTGAAGCAAAATTGTTGCTCCAGCTTACCTGTCCACAGTTATCTGTAGCAATTGCTCCGCCATTGGACGAAAGCCATGTATTCAGGTCTGCGGTGTTGCCTGTTCCGTCACATTCAACGGTGAGGTTGGATGCAGGTACAGCTACATGCGGGGCTTTGGTGTCTTTTACCGTGATCACCTGGCTGGCAACGGTGCTGTTTCCACAGTCGTCGGTTGCAGTCCAGCTGCGGGTCAGGGTGTAATTGTTCGGGCAGTTTCCGTCGGTACGGACCTGGCCGTTATATACGATGGTTACATTGCTGCTGCAGTTATCAACGGCTGTCGGGGTTCCTGGTGCAGGTACACCGCTGCATTCACGTGTCATATTTGCAGGTACAAAGGTAAAGACCGGTCCTGTGGCATCAGCAATGGCAAAAGTTGCACTGGTTGTTGCTGAGTTTCCACATTCGTCGGTTGCTGTCCATGTTACAAGTGCTGAGCCGGTTAAACCGCAAAGGTCGCTCAGGCTCTGGAAGTTGTTGCTGATGGAAACCATACCACAAAGATCGCTGGCAGCTACATTGTTCAGCCAGTTCTCAAGAGCAGCGGTGTTGCCGTTGCCGTCACATTCTACAGTAAGATCTGAAGGTGTGGTGGTGAACTCAGGGGCGTTGCTGTCAACGATGGTGAAAGTGGCTGAGGTTGTTTTTCTGTTGCCACATTCATCTGAGGCGGTGAAGATAACGGTTGCTGAACCAGTTAATCCGCAATTGTCGCTCAGTGAAGCAAAATTGTTGCTCCAGCTTACCTGTCCGCAGTTATCTGTAGCAATTGCTCCGCCATTGGACGAAAGCCATGTATTCAGGTCAGCGGTGTTGCCCGATCCGTCACATTCAACGGTAAGGTTAGCTGCAGGTACAGCAACATGCGGGGCCTTGGTGTCTTTTACTGTAATCACCTGGCTGGCAACAGTGCTGTTTCCACAGTCGTCGGTTGCAGTCCAGCTGCGGGTCAGGGTGTAATTGTTCGGGCAGTTTCCGTCGGTACGGACCTGGCCGTTATATACGATGGTTACATTGCTGCTGCAGTTATCAACGGCTGTCGGGGTTCCTGGCGCAGGTACACCGCTGCATTCGCGTGTCATATTTGCAGGTACAAAGGTAAAGACCGGTCCTGTGGCATCAGCAATGGCAAAAGTTGCACTGGTTGTTGCTGAGTTTCCACATTCGTCGGTTGCAGTCCATGTTACAAGTGCTGAGCCGGTTAAACCGCAAAGGTCGCTCAGACTCTGGAAGTTATTGGTAATGGTAACCATGCCACACAAATCACTGGCAGCTGGATTGTTCAGCCAGTTCTCAAGAGCGGCGGTGTTGCCGTTGCCGTCACATTCTACAGTAAGATCTGAAGGTACGGTGGTGAATACCGGAGCGTTGCTGTCAACGATGGTGAAAGTGGCTGAAGTTGTTTTAACATTGCCACATTCATCGGTTGCTGTGAAGACTACAGTGGCTGAACCGGTCAATCCGCAATTGTCGCTCAATGAAGTGAAATTGTTGCTCCAGCTTACCTGTCCACAGTTATCGGTAGCAATTGCTCCGCCATTGGACGAAAGCCATGCATTCAGGTCTGCGGTGTTGCCTGATCCGTCACATTCAACGGTGAGGTTGGATGCAGGTACTTCAACATGCGGGGCCTTGGTATCTTTTACAGTAATCACCTGGCTGGCAACGGTGCTGTTTCCACAGTCGTCGGTTGCAGTCCAGCTGCGGGTCAGGGTATAATTGTTCGGGCAGTTTCCGTCGGTACGGACCTGGCCGTTATATACGATGGTTACATTGCTGCTGCAGTTATCAACGGCTGTCGGGGTTCCTGGCGCAGGTACACCGCTGCATTCACGTGTCATATTTGCAGGTACAAAGGTAAAGACCGGTCCTGTGGCATCAGCAATGGCAAAAGTTGCACTGGTTGTTGCTGAGTTTCCACATTCGTCGGTTGCAGTCCATGTTACAAGTGCTGAGCCGGTTAAACCGCAAAGGTCACTCATGCTCTGGAAGTTGTTGGTGATTGTAACCATACCACAAAGATCGCTGGCAGCTGCATTGTTCAGCCAGTTCTCAAGAGCAGCGGTGTTGCCGTTGCCGTCACACTCTACAGTAAGATCGGAAGGTACGGTGGTGAATACCGGAGCGTTGCTGTCAACGATGGTGAAAGTGGCTGAAGTTGTTTTAACATTGCCACATTCATCGGTTGCTGTGAAGACTACAGTGGATGAACCGGTTAATCCGCAATTGTCGCTCAGTGAAGCAAAATTGTTGCTCCAGCTGATCTCTCCGCAATTATCGGTAACAATTGCTCCTCCATTGGACGAAAGCCATGCATTCAGGTCTGCGGTGTTGCCTGTTCCGTCACATTCAACGGTGAGGTTGGATGCAGGTACTTCAACATGCGGGGCCTTGGTATCTTTTACAGTAATCACCTGGCTGGCAACGGTGCTGTTTCCACAGTCGTCGGTTGCAGTCCAGCTGCGGGTCAGGGTGTAATTGTCCGGGCAGTTACCGTCGGTACGGACCTGGCCGTTATATACGATGGTTACATTGCTGCTGCAGTTATCAACGGCTGTCGGGGTTCCTGGTGCAGGTACACCGCTGCATTCGCGGGTCATATTTTCAGGTACAAAAGTGAATACCGGAGCCACTGTATCTGAAACTAAAATCATATGTGAGCACTGCGCCGCATTCCCAATGTTATCAGAGATGGAATAAACGCGGGTAATGGTCTGTGAACAGCTGTTACCATCAGTATTCTCACTGATCATGCTGAAACTTTGTGGATTAATTCCATTGCTGTCACCGACAGATCCACCTGCATTGATGAAGGCCATATAGTCAGCAAACGGAGCCGGCACCTCAGATGCACAATTTACATTTATTGCCTGAGGACAATTGATTACCGGAGGTTCTGCATCAGCAACAGTAACTGTCTGAATGCAGGATGAAGTATTCCCTGCAAGATCGGTGACAGTCCATGTAACATAAGTTGTTCCTGTATTGAAGGTATCAGGCGCATCATTGGAAACATTTCCTACCTGGCAATTGTCAGAAACCTGCGGAAGTCCAAGCTCAACATTTGAAGCTGTGTTGCTTCCTGCATCAGGATTGACTTCAATGCCGGCCGGACATATGATTGATGGATTTGTTACATCATTTACAACTACAAGCTGCACGGATGAACTGCTGTTACCGTTGCCATCGTTAAATGTCCAGGTAATGGTGTAAGTTCCCTGTGCATTGTAGGTTAAAGGGTCTGAAGTGGTTCCGGTGATGGTGCCACCACAGTTGTCTTCTGCTACAGGAGCTGTTACGCTTGCTGAGCATTCACCCGTTACACCGGCAAGAACCGGAGCAACAGGAGCAGTTACATCGTCAACAATGACTGTCTGAACAGCAGTACTGCTGTTGCCGTTGCCATCGTTAAATGTCCAGGTAATGGTGTAAGTTCCCTGTGCATTGTAGGTTAAAGGGTCTGAAGTGGTTCCGGTGATGGTGCCACCACAGTTGTCTTCTGCTACAGGAGCTGTTATGCTTGCTGAGCATTCACCCGTTACATTGGCAAGAACCGGAGAAACAGGAGCAGTTACATCGTCAACAATGACTGTCTGAACTGCAGTTACTGCTGTTGCCGTTACCATCGTTAAATTTCCAGTTAATGGTATAGGTACCCTGAGCATTATAGGTTAAAGGATCTGAAGTGGTTCCGGTGATGGTGCCACCACAGTTATCTTCTGCTACAGGAGCTGTTACGCTTGCTGAGCATTCACCCGTTACATCGGCAAGAACCGGAGCAACAGGAGCAGTTACATCGTCAACAATAACAGTCTGAAGAGCAGTGCTGCTGTTGCCGTTGCCATCGTTAAAGTTCCAGTTAATGGTATAGGTACCCTGTGCATTGTAGGTTAAAGGATCTGAAGTGGTTCCGGTGATGGTGCCACCACAGTTGTCTTCTGCTACAGGAGCTGTTACGCTTGCTGAGCATTCACCCGTTACACCGGCAAGAACCGGAGCAACAGGAGCAGTTACATCGTCAACAATGACAGTCTGAACAGCAGTACTGCTGTTGCCGTTGCCATCGTTAAATGTCCAGGTAATGGTGTAAGTTCCCTGTGCATTATAGGTTAAAGGATCTGAAGTGGTTCCGGTAATGGTGCCACCACAGTTGTCTTCTGCTACAGGAGCTGTTACGCTTGCTGAGCATTCACCCGTTACATTGGCAAGAACCGGAGCAACAGGAGCGGTTATATCGTCAACAATGACAGTCTGTTGGGCAGTGCTGTTGTTGCCGTTACCATCGTTAAAGTTCCAGTTAATGGTATAGGTACCCTGAGCATTATAGGTTAAAGGATCTGAAGTGGTTCCGGTAATGGTGCCACTACAATTGTCTTCTGCTACAGGAGCTGTTACGCTTGCTGAGCATTCACCCGTTATATCGGCTAGAACCGGAGCAACAGGAGCAGTTACATCGTCTACGATGACTGTCTGTATTGAGTTGCTGGTGTTGCCGTTGCCATCATCAAAAGTCCAGGTGATGGTGTATGTTCCCTGTGTATTGTATGTGAGAGGATCTGAAGTGGTTCCTGTAATTATACCTGAACAGTTGTCTGTGGCTGTAGGGGCCGTTAAGACACTAGCCGAACATTCTCCGGTTAGTGCAGATAAAGATGCAACATCAGGAACAGGAGCGAGGATGTCATTGATTGTAGCCACAGTGAATGATTGGGTCAAAGTACAACCATTATCATCTGTAATCACTACCTGATAATTTCCGGCTACAATATTCTGGAGATCCTCATCATTGCCTGAAAAGCCATTCGGACCCGTCCAGCTGTAACTGAAAGGAGCTGTTCCACCGTCTGTGGTTATGTTAATTGAACCATCAGGAGTACCCTGGCATGAATTATTCCCTGTAATACCACTGACCGATAATCCTTCAGCGACACTAATGGTCATTTCATCCGAAGATGAACATCCGTTTGTACCACTAACGGTTAAGGTATAGGTAAAAATACCACTGGTTACCGGAGTGAATACAGGATTGGAAATGTCAGGATTGCTCAGACCTGTAACCGGACTCCATGAATAGGACAATGGTTCACCCGATCCGGATGCTGAAGCCGAACCCTGAAGCTGAAATGTTCCGCATAATCCGATGGAAGCATCAGCACCGGCATTTACAGCCGATGGCACCGGCATTACAATTACGGTTGCTGTGGCATTACCTGTGCAACCATTCAAAGCTGTCCCGGTTACGGTGTATGAAGTATTGGACACCGGAGAAACTGAAATTGACGAAGAAACGGCTCCACCCGGATTCCATAAGTAGCTGTCGGCTCCGGAAGCAACCAGATTAGTTTCAGTACCACGGCAAATCTCTGTTTCTGTCGGGCTAACCTGTACCTGAGGAGATGGATTTACAGTTACCACAACCTGGTCTGCTGAAGAACACTGACCGGAAGCATTGGTTACGGTAAGGGTATAATTGGTTGTGACAGCCGGGCTGGCAATCGGATTGGCTATGCCTGCATTGTTCAGCCCCGTTGCCGGACTCCATGAATAAAGCACACCGCCTGAACCGTTTAACTGTGTATTTAATCCTGAACAGATGGCAACATCGGCACCTGCATTTGCAACAAGTGGTGTCGGACTGCCAATGGTAGCAGATGCTGATACCGGATCATTGCAGCTTTCAGGGTCACGGACAAGTACAGTGTAATTCCCGGCTGAAAGTCCTGTGAAGGTGTTGGATGTCTGCCAGTTGGTTCCGTTATTCCTTGAATATTCATAACTGCCGCTACCACCGGTAGCATTTACAGTGATAACTCCGTTGTTCTGGCCATTGCACTGGACATTTTGTGCTGTAACAGAGGCAATGGTCAACTGCTCGTATATATTGATCACTTTTTCTACATAAACAATGTTTTCGTCACAGGGACAGGAGTTTCTTACCCTGACGATGAAGGTTTCTCCATTGTCAGACAACCCATCGTTTAAAGCATAGTAAGGAATTACATAAGAAGCCTGACCTGCAGGGATGGTAACCTGGGCCGGGAAAGGCTGTCCGTCGGTTGTAAGAATATCGGAACCATTTACGGTTGTCCCTGAGATCAGAATATCAACTGTATAATCCTGGGTAAGATCTGTCGTCTGGCGCGTGATTGTCAGGCTGTTATTGAGGCAACCTTCAAAAATATTGTTGTTGTTCGGGATGTTGTTGCCGATCTGATTTAACGCAATCTGCTCTGATGAAAAGCTGTTTCCTTCAAGGAAAATACCCGAATCCCATTTACGGTCGGATCCATCAGCAATCGCAAGTTTAATATGATAGGTCTGACAAGGTGTTACCTGGTGAAAAGCTGTAAGAACAACGGTTGAACCATCATATTCCATATAAATGCCACCCCCATTACCACCACTGCTGGTTGTTCCGTCTCCGTTATCTATATAATAATCGGCATTCTGTGCCGGGCAATTCGGGTTGGGACCCCAGTTTCTGTTATGACTGGCTGGTGAATACCTGCCCTGGGCATGGATATTATTGATTGTAACAGGAGTTACACCATCGGGCAGTTTGGCAATGTTTTTACCTGTCAGGCCGGGATCGTTTGTAATACCAGGACCTGAAAGCAGGAATGCGAAAACATCATTAAACTGGGAACAGGTCCATTCAAGGTACTCTTCAGAGGCAAAGACATACCTGAACTCAACCACGTTTCCTGCTGGAACAAAATCAAACTCCAGCACGGCTGCATCGTATGTGCTATAACCAGCAATAGAGGTCAGGTCTGCATCACCGGATGTTCCGACTTCCCTGGTTGTGCTGTAACTTTCATTGGGTCCTTCTGCATCAGCAATATAACCGGTTGATAAAATAAGTCCTTCTTCAATAGGGAAATTGGAGTTCCCCCTGTTGAAATAACCCAGCCCGCGCTGTTCAGGATTTGAATTGTTCCATAACCCTGAATAGGTTACATTTGAAGCCTGCAGACAGCCCTGAACCAGTAGGTTCTGTACAAGACCAGAT
Source organism: Bacteroidales bacterium (assembly GCA_016705005.1). Classification (GTDB taxonomy): domain Bacteria; phylum Bacteroidota; class Bacteroidia; order Bacteroidales; family Lentimicrobiaceae; genus Lentimicrobium. The sequence continues at coordinate 672,535 of JADIZB010000001.1, forward strand.
GCATTATAAGCTGCATAGGTGCTATTTTCATTGACTGCAATAGATCCGGATGGAGCCATTGGTGCTACACCGCCCTGCGCTTCTTTAAGTCCGGGTTTTTTTACCTCAGGAGTCCTCTCAGGGAGGATTCCATGATTGGTCCCCAACTGGGCTTTTACACCGGCAACTGCTATAATTGCCAAAAAAGCCGTAAGGATAAACCTGGCTCTGATGCTCACAGTAATTGTTTTCATAACTTTATATTTAACGATCAATTTGTTTTCCGTTTTTCTGCCGGGCGGCAGTAAAATTTTCCTCTTTTCTGCAATCTCACTTATGCTCCTTCCCCCGAATTAGCTTAAGAAACAAGAACTTTACAAATCAAGCCTTTTCAAGATTTCAATACCGCTGAAAACGATTCATTGATACTGCAGGCCAGTTGCATAATGACAAGGAAAATATCGATACAAATTTATAGCGGTATGGAGGGGAGCGCAATACGGTTTAATACCTCTTTTGCTTCGGAACCCCTTGATATCAGATGGGTAGGATTACCCACAAATAAGTATTTATACTCATTCGCGGACGATCATCTTCATATGTCTGTCTAATTATTATATATTATTTCCACATGTGTAAGATATGAAACAAAAAAACTGCCTTTCAGCAGTTTTTACTTGTATTCCGGAGGCATTTTCAATTTCAGATCATCATCATCATATTGATTTCATTCTGATCCAGAAAGCGCCATCTGCCCCTGGGCAAATCCTTTTTTGTAAGATTGGCAAAGGCAACACGATCGAGCTTAACAATTTCATAATCAAGCGCTTCGAAAAGCCGTCTCACCACCCTGTTTTTCCCGGAATGGATGACCACACCAATGCTTTTCTTATCATTGGCAGTTCCTGTGTAGGCAATTTCATCCACCGCCATCAGACCGTCCTCAAGTTCAACACCTTCCGATAGCTGTATCATATCAGACTTGGCAAGCGCCTTGTCGAGCTCAACATGGTAAACTTTTCTGACTTTGTGACCCGGATGGGTGAGTTTTTTGGCCATTTCACCATCGTTGGTGAACAGCAATAATCCGGATGTATTCCGGTCGAGCCTTCCGACAGGGTAAATCCTCTCCCGGCAGGCGTCCTTGATCAGCATCATCACCGTATTTCTTTCCTGGGGATCATCCACCGTGGTGATATAACCTTTGGGCTTGTTCAGTAACAGGTATACCTTCTTTTCTATATTGAGGGTTTCACCTCCGAATTGTACCTTGTCTTCCCGGGTAACCTTAGTGCCCAGTTCTGTCACTATTTTTCCGTTGACGGATACTGCCCCTGATTCTATCAGGGTATCAGCCTCCCTGCGTGAGCAGATGCCGGAATTCGAAATAAATTTATTCAGGCGGATGGTTCCATCTTTTGCATAACCCTTTTTACCCCCCTGTTTTATAGGTTCAGGTGATTTATCACGGCTAAAAGTGCCAGACCTGCGGGGTTCATCCTTATCAGTAAACCTGCTTTTGGGTCTGAAATCCCCATCGTCCGCCTTTATCCTGGTCCTGGGTTCAGAAGGATTTCTTTCAGAAAATTTGCTTGCATGTGGCCTGGCTGGCTTATCCTCCCTGTTGCCTCTGTAGGAGCCGGATGATCCGGTTTCCTTCTCTTTATCATCTGAAGGCTTTCTGCCCTTGTATGCCCGGTCACCGGCTGGCTTATTGTCAGAAAAACGCCTTTCGCGCGGTACTCCGGATTCATCGCTGCGCTTCCATGGCCGTTCAGGCTTCTCATCCCTGCTTCCCTTATAGGTGCGTGGTGAATCGGTACTTCCCGTAGAATCATCGGTTGCCCTGCGGCTTTTATATGGGCGATCGCCCGATGGCTTATCCGAATATCTCCTTTCCCTGGGGGCTCCGGATTCTTCATCACGTTTCCAGGGCCGTGCCGGTTTCTCTTCACGGTTGCCCCTGTAGGCCCCCGGCGAATCTTTTCCCTCCGGGGTGTCTCCCGATGGTCTGCGGCTTTTATATGGACGGTCATCCGATGGTTTGCTGCCGGCATATCGTTTTTCGCGCGGAGCACCTGAATTTTCATCACGTTTCCATGATCCGGATGGTTTATCATCCCTGCTTCCTTTGTATGACCCTGGTTTATGGGAGCCTTCCTCCCGGCCTTCAGCGGGCCTCCGGCTTTTATAAGGACGATCCCCTTCCTGTTTGTTCTCTGTAAAGCGCCTTTCCCTGGGCGCACCGGATGTTTCATCGCGTTTCCACGGTGTGGAAGGTTTCTCATCCCTTTTGCCCCTGTATGATGGCCGTGGAGTGTCGGAACTTTCTGTTTTCCCGTAAGGTTTCCGGCCTTTAAATGGCCTGTCACCTCCCGAAGGGGTTCCTGCATCGCTTTCTTTTGGTTTGTAACTACGGGGGGCCCTTTCTGATGGTTTCCCATCCGGCCTGCCCTTACCGGCGCGCCTTTTATCGGGGGCTCCATCGGGCTTTCTTCTTTTCTCCGGACTTCCTTCTCCGGTGAATTTTCTCATTGCATTCATTTATAACCAGTTTAGCCTGCAAAGGTAGCGAAGATTCTCACATTGCTTCCACAATTCTCAGAATACTGAAAATCAAATAATTTCATATATCAATATCGTTACTATTTATAAAAGTCGCTCCTGATGCGAATCTTTTTGCCGAAACACGCGGTAAACGGCTAATTTTTTCGTATATTCGTAGTACTTTCAGGCATATCAGCTATCCCGTTCTTTGTTCACGAAAAAATTACAGCTATGGATACTTCAGATGAAAAAGTAATCGTAATCGCCCGATATTCCAATTCAAGGGCTTTGCTTCTGAAATCGAGACTCGAAGCAGAAGGGATCGATTGTTTTCTTGCGCACCAGAACATACTTCAGGCCGCTGTTTCAGGAGGCGTTGAAATCAAAGTCAGGAGATCGGATGTCGAAAAAGCCCTCAGGGTCATTGAATCGTCAAAGGAAGAACATGGCAAACAAAAAGAAGAATCGGTAAAATCACTCCGCAGTGTCAGAAAGATCCTCGTCCCTGTTGACTTTTCAGATGCCTCATTCAGGGCATGCAGCTTTGCCCTTGGACTGGCCGGTAAGCTGAAAGCTGAAATCAAACTGATACATGTCTATTATAATCCGGTACTCGACATAGCCCCCTTTGATACCAGCCACGCCTACCAGATAAACCTGGTGAATTACCTGCATGAGTCCGAACAGAATGCCCGGCACCAGCTGGTTAAACTTGCCAAAGACCTGAAACAACAGGTGAAGGGTTCAAATCCGGATCTCAAAATTTCAACCAGCCTTTCCAATGGACTGGCTGCAGAAGAAATTGCGCTGGCAGCCAACCGGTTCAGGCCCGGACTGATCATTCTCGGTACACGGGGCATCGGAAACCAGACAGGCGGATTTCTCGGAAGCGTCACCGCCAAAGTGATTGAAAAAACCAAAACACCGGTTCTGGCTATTCCTGAAAACAGCCGGTTCAGCAGCCTTGAAAAAATCAAACATGTAATGTATGCCACTGATTTTGATCAATCTGACCATCTCGCCATCAGCCGGTTGATCGGTTTGCTGCATCCGTTTAACGTAAACCTGCACTGTGTGCACATCAGTGTCGGAGTCAAGAAATCGTGGGATAAGGTTAAAATGGAAGGATTAAATGCATTCCTGGCGAAGGAATACAAAAAATATCCGGTTAAATGTGAGATCATCGTCAGCGACGACGTGATCAACGGAATGGAAACCTACATCCGCGAAAATGGCATCGATGTGATCGCCCTCACCAACCACAACCGCAGCCTGCTTTCCAGTTTCTTCACCCCGAGCATAACCAAAAAGGTGCTGAACAGAATTTCGAAGCCACTCTTTATCTTTAAGGCCATAGAATAAGCGTCAGAGGACCGGATAGAAGGCATCCTCGATGTGCTTCACCTCTTTGGTGGTGGAGTTCAGGATAATTGACACAACATCAAAACGGACTTCGAGTCCGATATCATTCTTCTCAATGTAAGCCTGTGCAGCCCTTACCAGAAAACGTTGCTTGCCTGCATTGACAAAGATCTCCGGCTCACCGAAAAATGCGGACCGGCGTGTTTTCACTTCTACAATCACCAGGTATTTGTCCTTTTCGGCGATGATGTCGATCTCATCCTTACCAAACCGCCAGTTGGTGTTACGGATGGTGAAGCCTTTTTCACGGAGGTGTTTCAAAGCGACTTCCTCTCCCAGGCGGCCAAGGTCATTGTGTTCAGCCATGTTGATCAGAGATTACCGGTTAATAATGCATATAACAGGTATAACAAAGCAAAGAATCCTGCAATGTATGCCAGAGGTTTTAACTGAAACCGGGCTTTACCCCGGAGATTTGTTTTCGTGCTGAACGAAAGGGCCCCTGCCTGTCCGGAAATTTCCAGTGTAGCTTCCCGACCCAGGATCAGGGGCATGTTCTCGGCCTGATGGCCGGCAGGAAAGCCAAACAATACCGGGTATTTGTACTCCTTCACCACTTCAGCAATGATCTCTTCCGCGGTTCTCCCAAAAGGCACGGTATTGTCTCGCATCTGGGTCATTCCTCCGACCACCAGGCCGGCAAGCCTTTCAAGTTTCCCGGTGCGTTTCAGATTCATCATCATCCGGTCGATGTGGTACAGGTATTCGTCAAGGTCTTCAATAAACAGGATCTTCCCCTCGGTTTCAATATCCGATGGACTCCCGCACAGGCTGTAGAGGATGGACAGATTCCCACCCGTGACCACTCCCCGGGCGTTTCCAGGCTGCGACAAAGCTTCTGCTGTAATCCGGTATTCAGGCGTTTCACCAAAAAGGCATTTCCTCAGCGCTTCCGCAGCCGGTGAATTGCTTCCATCAGGCGGGAAATTCAGGGGCATGGTGGCATGTATGGTTTCAATACCAAGGTGACGGTGAACGTGTGAATGCAATACTGTAATATCGCTGTAACCGGCGATCCATTTGGGGTGTTTCTCAAATTCAGAAAAATCAAGCCTGTCGATGATCCTTACCGTTCCGTACCCGCCCCGCGCGCAGATGATTGCTTTGATCTCCGGATCATCAAGCATCTGCTGCAAATCGGAGGTTCGCTGTTCGTCGGAGCCGGCATACTGGTTGTCTTCTTCAAAAAGATATTTCCCCAACCTTACCTGCAGCCCCCAGGATCCGATCGCCTGAATGGCCGGTTTCATCTCTTCCGGTGAAACTTTCCTTGCAGTGGCCACGATGCCGATGTGATCACCTGGCTTCAGATATGGGGGAGTAATCATATTTTCCTGATTGAATGATCAAAGATACATCATTCCTTCTATTCATTGCCGGTGATTGATGTACCATACCCCCATAAATAGGGGATATCGGCCGTACGCTTCACAACACCATAATTTAGAATGATTCTATTGCCGATACCGGCATTGATTCATGTCAGCTTAAGTATTTTTGCTAAAAACCCGGATATGCTTGATTGGAATGATTTTGAGAAAGTTGAAATACGCACCGGTACCATTCTGAAGGCTGAAAATTTTCCTGAGGCCCGAAAACCGGCTTACAAACTGACCATCGTTCCAACCATCTTCAGTTTAACCATCAGACAGAAAAATACGCAGACATACCAACCATAAAATCAAAAAACATGGAAAAAACCATCAAAGGAAGTCAAACCGAAAAGAACCTGCTGAAAGCCTTCGCAGGGGAATCACAGGCAGCACGGCGTTACCGCCTTTTTGCCGCAAAGGCACGCGAAGACGGATACGAACAGGTTGCGGCATTTTTCGAAGAAACCGCCAACCAGGAGGATTCACATTCACGGATGTTCTTCAAATTTCTTGAAGGGGGCATGCTTGAAATTACCGCTACTTATCCCGCAGGAATGGTAGGCAGCACTGCAGAAAATCTGCATGCTTCAGCCGAAGGCGAAAATGAGGAGTGGACCCTGCTTTATCCTGAATTTGCAAAGATTGCCGAGGAGGAGGGATTCAAAAGGGTGGCCAGCACCTTTAAACTGATTGCCGGCATTGAGCTGGAACACGAAAAACGTTACCTGAAACTGCTTGAAAACCTGAACAAAAACAAGGTGTTCGAGAAAGACGAAGAGATCATCTGGGTCTGCCGCCACTGCGGGTATCATTACAAAGGTAAAAAAGCTCTGAAAAACTGCCCGGCCTGTGAACATCCCCAGGCATTTTTTGAGCAGAAACAGGAGAATTATTAAACAGCTTCACTCCTGCGTAAATAAAGCTGGGACAAGACATGTTTTGTCCCAGCTTTATTTATAAATGGCTGGTACGCATCTTATCCGCCAAAGTATAGGGGTGCTTCTGCTACACATCTTCTTTTTCATCACTTTTTTTTGAAATTTACCGGTTATTGAGCGTTTCAGAATATCTTTTTACCAGACCGACTTCTATTCTGACAAATTGAGTCTATTAGCTTTAGACAGGATTTACAGGATTTTTTCGTATTTGATTTTTTGCTTTGCTTACCGGATGATCCCGGCTCCGCCCGACCGCAGGGCTTGGGATTGTGATCACCAGAAAATGAATGTCTGGTTCATTATCAGGAACCTGAACGGAGCCGAAGGCAGCTGATAAAAGGTGGTCGGGCGGAGTCTGGACCACATAATAATGCAGCAGAGTCACCCGTCATCCAACCACAAATCCGGTTATTCCATCTGGAAAATATTATCTCCTGTTACTGCCAGCTTCACATGACTAACTTTGTTCAATCTGCATAAAGTAAACCCCATTGGAAATTCCACACACTCTATTCCTTATCTTTGCACCCTGTTTCAAAAACCTTATGCAATGTCCGATTCTACCGCCAAAACCTTTAAACGTTACACCGTCACCTCCGCCCTTCCCTATGCCAATGGCCCCATCCACATCGGTCACCTGGCCGGGGTGTATGTGCCGGCCGATATCTATGTGCGCTATCTGCGCTCAAAAGGCGAAGATGTCGTTTTTATAGGAGGCTCTGATGAACACGGAGTACCCATAACCATCAAGGCGCGAAAAGAAGGCATTACCCCGCAGGAGGTGGTAGACAAGTATCACGGCATCATTAAAAAGTCCTTTGAGGACTTTGGTGTTTCGTTTGATATCTATTCACGCACATCCAATGCCATCCACCACCGGACAGCCTCTGAATTCTTCACCAATCTGTATGATAAGGGAGAATTTATTGAAAAATTCTCGCAGCAATACTATGATGAGGAACACCAGACTTTCCTGGCCGACCGTTACATTACCGGAACCTGTCCTCATTGCGGCTTTGAAAAGGCCTATGGTGACCAGTGTGAAAACTGCGGCACTTCGCTGAACGCAACCGACCTGATTAACCCAAAATCGGCGCTTAGCGGCAGTGTTCCGATGATGCGTGATACCAAACACTGGTTTCTGCCCCTCGATAAATACGAGCCCTGGCTGCGTGAGTGGATTCTCGAAAGCCATAAGGACGATTGGAAAACCAATGTTTACGGACAGTGCAAATCGTGGCTCGATCATGGCCTGCAACCACGTGCCGTCACCCGCGACCTCGACTGGGGTGTGAAGGTGCCTCTCAAAGAGGCAGAAGGCAAGGTGCTGTATGTGTGGTTTGACGCGCCCATCGGCTACATTTCGGCAACCCGTGAATGGGGAGAACAGACCGGCAAAGACTGGGAACCCTACTGGAAATCGGCCGATACCAAACTGGTCCATTTTATCGGGAAGGACAACATCGTATTTCATTGCATCGTGTTTCCCGGCATGCTGAAGGCCGAAGGTTCCTTTATACTACCTGAAAATGTTCCGGCCAATGAGTTCCTGAACCTCGAGAGCGACAAGATCTCCACCTCACGCAACTGGGCGGTATGGCTGCACGAATACCTGGAGGATTTCCCCGGGAAACAGGATGTACTTCGTTATGTTTTAACGGCCAATGCCCCTGAAACCAAGGATAACGACTTTACCTGGCGTGATTTCCAGGCACGCAACAACAGTGAATTGCTGGCGGTTTTCGGCAACTTTGTTAACCGTACGCTGGTGCTTACGCAGAAATATTTCGTAGGCAAAGTCCCGGCCGTGGGACCTGTAGATGATTACGACAGGCAGGTACTGGCTGAGATGGCCGGTTACCCTGAAAAAATCGCCCAGAGCATCGAATTGTACCGGTTCAGGGAGGCCCTGAACGAACTGATGAACCTGGCGAGGCTGGGCAATAAGTACCTGACCGAAACCGAGCCCTGGAAAACGTTTAAGACAAACCCTGAACGTGTTCAGACCAACCTCAACATCTGCCTTCAGATCTGTGCCAACCTGGCCATTTTATGCGAGCCATTCCTGCCTTTCAGCGCAGCAAAGCTCAACAGAATGCTTAATCTCAGCACATCGAAATGGAACAGGGCCGGCAGTGCTGCCCTGCTCCCCGACGGTCACCTGCTGGGTGAGCCTGAGTTGTTGTTTGAGCGGATTGAAGATGCCGCCATTGAAGCCCAGGTGCAGAAGCTGCTCGACACCAAAAAGGCCAACGAGGCTGAGAATGCCACAGCCAATCCGGTGAAACCGGTGGTTGAATTTGACGATTTCGGTAAAATTGACCTGCGTATCGGCACCATCATCGCTGCCGAGAAAGTAGCGAAAACCAAAAAGCTGCTGAAACTCACCATCGATACCGGTATCGACAAAAGGACTGTCGTTTCGGGCATTGCCGAGTATTACGAACCTCAAAACATCATCGGGCAACAGGTGACCATTCTGGTAAACCTGGCTCCGAGAAATCTCAAGGGCATTGACTCCCAGGGTATGATCCTGATGGCTGAAGACCACGATGGAAGGCTGGGCTTTGTAGCCCCCACCACAGCCATGAAGAATGGAAGCGAAGTCAGATAGGCATTGTGGATTGCGGATTGCGGATTTTGGACTGAGGATTGAGGGAATCCACGCAAAGACGCTATGACGCAAAGATTTATTTTACGAATCCTGTATGCACCCCCTGTTCGCGTGCATCTTATCTTTCGATGCGTGCGAAACAAAGCCTCGGACTGGTCTGACAAACCCCTGTTCGCGCGCATCTTATCTTCTGATGCGTGCGAGCTTGTGGCTTTCAGATTGAAAATCCACGCAAAGACGCCAAGACGCAAGGATTCTTTTGGCGCATCTTACCCGACAGTAGCGGGAAGGCATTCTGATGCGGGCTTACAAGAACCGGTTTGCGATAGCTTTTAAAATTCAAATATCCCATTATCCCATCATTCCATCATTCCAATATCCAAAAATTTTCCCATATTTGCAACATTGTTGCATTTGGAACGTTTATGCATCTGAAATCACATTTTTATGCAGGCACTGGAGATTTTACAACAGCATAATTTAAAGAAAACATCACCAAGGCTGGCCATAATCGAGGCTTTGCAATCATCGGGTGAACCGCTTGCCGAAGCCGAAATCAGTATAAAAATGGGAAGTCACTACGACCGTACCACTTTTTACCGGAGTATGCTAACACTGGAAGAAGCCGGAATTCTGCACAGGATCATTGTGGACAAACTGCTGGTGAAATATGCCCTGAACCCTGCCGGACCAACCGTAAAAAGCCAGACGGATCACGCTCACTTTTATTGCAACCAATGTAAAAAACTGGTTTGTCTTGAAGAAATACATCCCGGACCCTATCGCTTGCCGGCCGGCTTTCAAACCAGCGAATCGGAGGTAATCATTAAGGGATTGTGCAACAAATGCAGTTAAAAACCTGATTTCCCATTAGCTTAATACTCTTTCCCTTTTACTTTTTACTTTTTACTTTTTACTTTTTACTTTTAGCTTTTTACTTTTAACTTTTAACTTAACTATGTCTCCCCGGTTCAAACCCGCATTTTCAATCCTGTTGATCCTGCTGCTGCTTAACCCGATGCTGGTGAGGTCGCTGCACAGGCACAACGACAGGTTTGCAGCATGCGGAACAGAAAATGCACCCGGGATTAATTCATCCTGTTATCACCATGAGCATTGCGAAATCTGCAGTTTTGATTTCGTTATTGCATTCATTGAAGAAGTTGATGCCAACGGGGTATTCAGGACCGTTATCGGTAATTCGTATAGCGCTGCCACCTGGTCAACCCCTTCCCCAAACGCATATTTCTCGCCTTTGCGCGCACCCCCCTCCACCATCTGATGCAATTTCAGATCATCAGCCATCAGCCCTGACGGCTATCGTATTGTAAGCCAACAGATGATGAATGATGCCACTGTATATTTCTGAATGCCCGAAATGGATTTAGAATCAGCCGTAGGGTGGTTCCGTGTCAGTAACGGCATGGCCAAAAGCTACCGGAGCATTCTGGAATTTACATGAGTCAACAATCCGCAGCTTTATCACGAAGAACGGCATTGATCATCTTTTGAAAGATGAATAAAAATCATCTGCACTTATTTCATCATGCTTATCATTCAACAATTCAGGGAAAGCATAAAAAAAACCTCTAATTCAATGAAAATGAAAAAAATATTTGTTTCAGGCGTCCTGTTGCTTACCGTTTTTTGTGCGGGCGCACAACACAGGATATCAGGAAAAATTACCAACCAGAACAACGATCCCTTACCGGGAGCTACGGTATTTATCTCAGAGTTGAGCAAGGGAACCGTTTCTGACAACAACGGCAACTACGAATTGCGGAATCTTCCCGACGGAAAAATAAGAATTCAGTTTTCCTTTATCGGCTATACAAGCCGCATTGAGACTGCAGAAGCAGGATCAGTAAACACAACACTCAATATTACCCTGAAGCAGACGGCAATTGAAGCCGACGAAATCGTGATTTCGGGAGGATACAACTCAACCCAGCATGAGAACGCGGTGAAAATTGATGTACTGAATCTCACTGACAGCCGGTCATCAGGCATTCCGGATTTTACCCGTATTTTGACAAATGTTCCTGGCGTGGATATGATTTCAAAAGGCAATGGAATTTCCAGACCGGTAATTCGCGGACTCTCACTTAACGACATCCTTGTTCTGAGCAATGGCGTTCGTTTTGAAAATTACCAGTTCTCCGATCACCATCCGCTCGGCATTGAAGAATTCGGGATTGAAACGGTTGAAATAATCAAAGGTCCGGCTTCACTCCTGTATGGCTCAGATGCCATCGGAGGAGTCATCAATTTCATTAAGGAAAAACCGGCACCGGTGGGGCTGGTAGAAGGCGATTATAACCTGCAGCTGTTTTCGAATTCACAGGGAATTGTAAACAATCTGGGAATCAAGGGTTCAACGGGAAATTTTTATGGGGGAATCAGGTTTGGCAACAAGAGTCATGGAGATTACCTTCAGGGTGGAGGTACTTTTGTTCCGAACACCCGTTTCAATGGAAATTCATTTCTGGCAAATGCAGGATATCACAACAGGAAAATGTCGCTGAACCTGTTCTACGACTACAGTCAATATAAGGTTGGTATTGCAGAAGAAGATGCCATTGATACGATCAATGCGCAGGGGCGCGGCCGGAAGCCCGAAATTTTTTACATGTTGATCAATAACAATCTTATTTCTTCACGTAACAACTTTTTCTTAAACAGGTTCAGGCTCGAGGTAAATTCAGCCTGGCAGCAGGCCGGATTATTGCATTACGAAGGGCCCGGTGAGGTTTCTATTGAAATGACTTTGAAGACCTTAACGTATGAAACCAGGTTGTATCTACCTTCAGGAAAAGGATCGGAGTACATCATCGGTTTCCAGGGAAGCAGTCAGCTAAACAGCAACAGCAATAACCGTGAAACAATTCTGTTGCCTGATGCCCTTATAACTAATTCCTCTGCATTCGGATTGCTGCAACAAACTTTCTTTAACAAGCTGAAATTGCAGGCCGGGGTGAGGTACGATTACAGGCAAATGAAGTCTGACCAGGTCAGCCAGTCCGGAGATCCGGCTTTCCGACCTTCATTGGAGAAGAACTACGGTAGTTTCAGTGGTTCGCTGGGTGCCACCTTCAATAAATCGGAAAAATTACTTTTCAGGTTCAATGTCGCTTCGGCCTATCGCACACCAAATCTGCCCGAACTTACCGCAAATGGCCTTCATGAAGAGCGCTATGAAGTTGGGGATGCTGGTCTTAAACCCACCAAATCAGTTGAATCGGACGTAAGCATTCATTACCATACCGACAATGTAAGCTTTGATGTGGCCACTTATTATAACATCCTGAACAAGTACATATACATTTCACCCGGACCAGACACCACTGCCGGCGGTAGCAGGATTTACAGGTATTCGCAGTCGGATGCCAGGCTTTACGGGTTCGAAGCCGGTATTCATTTCCATCCGAAGCACCACGATTGGTTACACTTTGAAACGACCTTCTCAAATGTTACCGGTAAAAAAGCCAATGGTGAAAATCTGCCTTTCATTCCTGCCAGTAAAATACTGACCGATCTCCGGTTAGAAAAGGAGAAACTGGCATTTCTTCATAAATCATACGTCAGCATGAATGTACAGATGACCTTTGATCAGAACAGGCCATCACCTCAGGAAGAACAATCAAGCGGATACACGCTGGTTGATCTTGGTATTGGCGGTCAGATCAGGGTATCCCGACAGATAATCTCGATTGGAATCAGGGTCAGCAATCTTTTCGATGTAAAATATACCGATCATTTGTCGACACTCAGGGAGGTAAATTATTTCAATCCGGGGAGGAACCTTTCGCTTGATCTGAAAATACCTTTTGGGCTTTCTGAAAAAAAACAAAACTGATCCCTTAATTAAAATGCGTGATGTAACTATTTGCGAAGCACGATTCTGAAAGTTGTGCCTTTACCGGGAATGGAAGCCTTAACAAAGATTTTTCCGTCATGATTTTCGCGGATGATGCGTTGTGCCAGTGAAAGTCCCAACCCCCAGCCCCTCTGTTTACTGGTAAATCCGGGATTGAAGATGGTTCGCTGCATCTTTTTCGGGATGCCTTTCCCGGTATCGGTAACATCAATGACGACAAACTTGTCCTCCTCCTGTATATCGATGGTGATGGAGCCCTGACCTGCCATGGCATCCACGGCATTCTTCACCAGGTTTTCAATAACCCAGTCGAAAAGCTGAAAATTAAGCTGGGTAAGGATAATGGCGCCCTGTGGTGGTGTAATACTGAAACTGACTTTGTTGGACGTCCTGGTTTTGAGGTATGCTATTGAATTATAGACGACCTCTACAACATTCTCTGTTTTCAGATTTGCGGCAGAACCGATCTTTGAAAACCTTTCCGTGATGGTATTCAGCCGGTTGACATCCTTCTGAAGCTCATCAATGGTATCGCTGCCAACCTCTTTGGTTTTGAGATATTCAACCCATGCCATCATCGAGGAGAGCGGAGTGCCGAGTTGATGCGCTGTTTCCTTGGCCAGCCCCACCCATACCTGGTTCTGTTCAGACCGACGGGCAATACTGAAAAGGAGGTAGGAAATCATCAGAAAGATACCGATGATGGCCAGCTGTATGTAAGGGTAGAACCTTAGCTGGGTAAGCAAAAAAGAGTCCTGATAATAGATGAAATGTTTACTTCCGGTGATTTCAATCCCGATCGGCTCATTGCCCGACGCCATATCTTCAACCATAGAGGCAATATATACCGTATCATTTACCCTGGTAGAATCCAGTTTGCCCCAGGCCACTACTTCATGGCGGGTACTATCGGTGATGATCACAGGTACCGAAGCAGAATTATTCACCACCTCCATAAAGAACGACTGTACAAGGTCATCCAGCACCACTTTCAGTTTCGAAAAAAGATGGGAGTCCTTATAATAAAAATAGATCAGGTTTCCACTATAATAATCAAGAACTATGGGCGGATACACCGAAAACTCTTTCAACAATTCAGGTGTCAGTTTTTTAACGGTATCGGTGCTGAAATCAACATTCTTGGCTTCGTTGATGTTTCCTTCGGCATCTGTCAGGATCACCGGTATAGAGGTATTGTTTGAAATGATCTTCAGGTAGAAACTGATGTCTTCATTGTCGCCGGCTTCAACCATTTTAACGGTTGCTTCAGCCAGAAGTTCAACCCTGTCGCGCTCCTCGTTGCGGATTGAATCGAAAAACTGGCCGGTATAGTTTACGAGGTTGGCCCGCTGCTGGATGGCGTTGGCCCAGGTTGTGATCTTGTTGCGTTCATCCCTGGCGATATTTTTCACCAGTGTATTGGTGTACCAAAGAGAAACTCCGACGATAACCAGGGCAATCAGAAAAAGCCATCTTTTCCAGGTTTTCTTCTGCTGGTAGATATTGGTTACGCGTGGCCTGATCAGTTTACGGATATTCATATTCGCTTGGCAAGACTACACAAAGATCGGTTTTTTCGTTTACGATTTACGCTTTTAGATTTTATTGTCTGTTGACGAACCCTGGTTTCGATACGATTTATCCGGAGATTAATTTTCCCGGATAACCAACCTGCAGGTGCAAATCAATCAGCCGACTTATAGTTTTTCTATTCTCCGTAAGCTAAAAATTTCCCCGTGTCTCACGCTCTCCTTGTCCCCCGCTCTCCTTGTCCCCCTTTCTCTTCTTACTTATCCTCGTCCCATTCGATCTCAAACTGCGTTGATGGTTTGGTTTTGGTTTGTTCTTCCTGCGTTTTGCCCTTCCCGAATTCCTTTCTGATAACATCCCTGAAAACCTTCTTCTCCGATTTAAAATCGGTCGCTATTTTTTTTGCGACGGCCCTGTGATCATAACTAAAAACAGGTTCGTCAACGGTACCGGTCATATGCAGGAACAAACGGGTTCGACCAAGACCATCGTCTTCAACAGCCGTTGGGGGTGGGGGCGTTTTCCGGCGCTTGTTCTTCCGCAGTTCAGAGGTCAGCACACTGAAGTGATAATCTATTTCATTTCCGAACGTATGTGAACCATAACCTTTCACGTTCAGGGCAGAGGTCTGGATTTCCATTTCAGGGATGACCACTGTTTTCCGGGCGATTTCAATCCGGTTGCGCATGGTCGAGAATTTCACGTTTTTAAGTTCGTCCTCATCAAGGAACCGGGACATCTCCTGGAAAGGTTCAAATCCGATCAGTTCGCCGTTCCGTATTTCAACATCGGCTACAGCAGTAACCGAACCCTCGTCTGTTTCAAGATGATTATCCAGGGTTGATGCATATTGAACCGTTGCATCCCCGCGTCCTTTCATATGCCTGCTTTGAAGGCTGGTCTGACCAAAATCGTTGAATTCAGAAAACAGGCGGGGAATATCCACATTGGTCAGCCGGGCATTACATACAATCTGGGCATGACTGCCATAGCGGCTGTTGATCAGTCCGGTTGCCGTTACTTTCCCATCCAGGGCATTAAAGGCAAGTTCTCCCGCCCTCAGAACATTGTCTTCGAGCGACAACCTTCCTGTAGCGGCGGTTGCCGAGAATTTTTTATAGGAAAACTTCCCGATGCTGAATCCGGCAGTAAAACTGAGTCGCTCAGGAAAAAGTGACTGCCCGCCGACCGAATCATCCGATGATCCGGAAATTTCAATAAAATCTTCCAGCCTGAAACTTGCAGAGCTAAGTTGTGCCTCGAAGTGCAGGGGCTGATCCTCAAACAGCAGATATCCGATCAGGTTGTCAAAAAAACCGTGCATTTTCAGGTCGGTTTCACCTACGATACTCCTGAGCTCATCAACGTAAATTCTGCCATTCTTCAGCTCAAACTGACCGTTGATGTGACTGACCTCAACCCCGGATTTTTGGTTTTTAAATCCGACATTGCTGAGCCTGATGAGCCCGTTGGAAGTAACGGCCATTTTTGCTCCGGACATCCAGGCACCACGGTAGGTTATATCTGCCACCAGCTTTCCGCTCAGGTCAGCGGCTTCCCCGGTCTTCAGGAGACCGTCCAGTTCGGCCAGGTCAAGATCGGCACTCAGGTTCAGATTTAACAATGGCTTTTTGAAATCCGACAGCTGTATCCGGCCTTTAAAGCGTCCGTTACGGGTTTCACCGCTGAAACTGCCGAGGCTGAGCACTTCCGGGGTTTTCCCCTGCTTTGATGTATACTTTCCGCTGAGGATGATATTCCTGATTCTTGATCCACTTTCGCGATGGGTGAAACTTCCGTCAGAAAGATCAAATGTTGTCCTGATAACCGGAGAAGTAAATTTACCCCAGTTTCCTCCTATTTCAGCCTTTAAAGTCAGTTTGCCCGAAGGTTCATATTCCCTGTATGGTTCCGAAAAAGCGAGGGGAAGAGCGCCCAGCACTTCTGATATATCCGCTCCTGAAGCACTAATGCTGAGGTTGACAGGGTTATTGTCATTCCCGTAACCAATGGTGCCACGAATTCCGGCTGTAATCCCGGCGAAATTCAGGTTTGCATCGGTGATTTCACCTCTTTTCAAGGCTTCATTTACCTGTATAACCCCCCTGATGCCAAGCAGAGATTTCGGGGTATAGTTGTAATCTCCGAGAATAAGTCGCTTTATCTCTACATCACCCAAAACCTGAAGGTCATAGCGCTGATCTGCCATTTTCCCTTTCAGCAGGAATTCGGGAAATCCGAAAGCCAGATCAGTTTTCTTAACCAGGTTACGGTAATAAACCGAAGTTTTCTGCAGAATCACCTGCTGCATATCAAACTCCACAGCTGATCCTGATGTTTTGTCCGTAGGTTTCCAGATATGAAAATTATCGCGGCCGTTTTTGCCAACCCAGAGTGTAACTGAAGCTTCATTGATGATCAGGCTTCTGATCTTATAATTTCCGGTAATAATACTGAACAGGCCGATCCGCAGAGAGACTGATTTGGCATGTAGCAGGCCGGGCGCATCAATCAAACCGTCAGGAGGTTTCATCTCTACATTCCTGAAAACCACTGAGGCATCCGGGAAATTTCTAAACAAGGTGAAATCGACCTGTGCCACTTCAACCGGAACCAGAAGCCTGCTATTTATCTCTCTTACAACCAGCTCTTTAACCTTGTCGCCATAGGCAAAACTCAAAACAGACAGTATTGCCACCGATACAAGCAGAAATCCTGCAAAAACGGCAGAGATCCTAAGCAGAAGTTTCCGGGAAGGTGAGATTATACGCATTTCGTTTGTTCAACAATACATATTACTGTGAATTAACGGATTTACGGGCAATTCATTGCCCCTGACTTTACTGATCATAAGCATTTATTATCGTCAATAAAATAATACTGTCTCTGATCAGCATCAATGTTGTTCATACAAACCTTTACTTTACCGGAAAAAGAAGAGCTCTGACAGTTTTCACAATTCCATCCACATCAAACCCACACTCTGCATATAATTCCTCTGGTTTGGCGGATGTAACGAAACGGTCAGGAATCCCCAGACGCTTCACCGGTGCCTGATATCCATGATCGGCCATAAATTCCAGGACAGCGCTGCCAAGTCCCCCGGTAATGGTTCCATCTTCGATGGTAATAACCGCTTTATATTTAGCAAAAACCTCATGCAGGATATTCTCATCCAGCGGCTTAAGGAATCGCATATCGTAATGGCCGGCTGAAATACCTTCGGTCTGTAAAATTCTACAGGCTTCCGCTACAAAATTACCAGGATGGCCTATGCTGAGGATAGCTATCTTTTCACCGTCTCTTATTTTTCGGCCAGTACCCACGATGATTTCTTCAAATGGTTGTTTCCATCCGGTTGACATCCCCCGTCCGCGCGGATAACGGATAACAAACGGACCTTTATTCTTAAGCTGGGCGGTGTACATCAGGTTACGCAATTCCAGTTCATTCATGGGTGCCGAAATGGTAAGGCCGGGAATCGCCCGGAAATAAGCCAGATCATACGCTCCGTGATGAGTGGGGCCATCTTCACCCACCAATCCGCCGCGGTCGAGGCAGAAAACCACATTCAAACCCTGCAGCGCAACATCGTGGATTACCTGATCATACGCCCGCTGCATAAAAGATGAATAGATATTGCAGAAGGGCAACAGTCCGCGTGCCGCCATCCCGGCCGAAAAGGTAACGGCATGCTGTTCGGCAATACCCACATCGAATGCCCGGTCGGGCATTACACTCATCATCATGTTCAGTGAACAGCCCGAGGGCATGGCAGGGGTTACACCCACTATTTTGTCATTCTTTTCAGCAAGTTCAATAATGGTTTTTCCAAAAACATGCTGATATTTAGGTGGCAGGCTCTTGCAGGGTTTTTCGATGATCTCACCGGTGGTTTTGTCAAACATACCCGGCGAATGGTAAAGAATCTGGTCTTGTTCAGCTTTTTCAAAACCTTTGCCTTTAACAGTAACTACATGCAACAGTTTAGGTCCCGGAATTTTCTTGATATCCTGCAACAGCTTGGCAAGGCGTACCACATCGTGTCCGTCAACCGGTCCGAAATACCGGAAATTAAAAGCCTCGAAAAGATTGCTTTTGTTCAGGATGGTTGATTTCAGGGCATTACCGATCTGCTTGACTACGGCCCTCGAATTCTTACCGTAGCGGGTATTGCCGCCCATCAGTTTCCAGACCTTATCCTTCAGTTTATTATAGGCGCGCGACGTTACGATGTCGAGCAGGTACTCACGCATGGCACCCACGTTCTTGTCAATGGCTATTCCGTTATCGTTAAGAATGACAAGCAGGTTCGACTTTGCCACACCGGCATTGTTCAGGGCTTCCATGGCCATTCCACCGGTCATGGAACCATCGCCGATCACAGCTACATGTTTTTCACCGGTATTTTTCTGCAGCCTGGCCGCAATGGCCATACCCAGTGCCGCTGAAATTGAGGTTGATGAATGCCCGACACCGAAGGCATCGTATTCGCTTTCACTCATTTTCGGGAAGCCACTGATGCCATGATAGGTACGGTTGGTATAAAACAGATCGCGACGACCGGTTATAATTTTATGCGCATAAGCCTGATGTCCGACATCCCAGATGAGTTTATCGTTGGGTGTGTCATAGGCATAATGAATGGCTACGGCTAGCTCCACAGCTCCCAGGCTGGCCCCAAGATGACCGGGATTGGCTGAAATCACATCAATGATAAACTGCCTGATTTCGGCACATAACAGGGGCAGCTCCTCTTCGCTGAGTTTACGCAGATCAGAAGGTGAGTTAATGATTTGAAGAAGTTTCCCTTGTTGTGGTGACATAAATCAAATAGGGTATTGAATTAAAATCCCATTCATTTAGAAATGTAAGAAAACATTAAAAGGCCGGATTTATTGTCAGTGGCAAATTTACAATTATTCATTAAGCCATAGGCCAGAAATCCTCAATTGGGTGAATATGGAGACGAGGCACCAATAAAAAATAATTCCAGAAAATGGAATATACCCAACCTTTAAATGAGTAGATTTGATAAGTAAAACGAATTAAACAGGTAGTCAAGGGTTGGCCTGATGCCAAAAGAAGAGACTTGTTTTTCCGGCAACCTGAACTGATATTTATATACCAATTACATTTATGAAGGCATTATCAGGAATATCAATCGTGCTATTGGTGATTATTTCTTATGCTTGCAGCAAGGAAGATACAAATAGGGTATCAATCCCTGTGGATAAAAAGTTTGATCTGAATGGCGACCTGGTTGCTGATGTATCGATTACCTACAAATTGTATTCCGGGAATATAAATGGTTCAAAATATGAAATAATTAAGGGCCAACTTACTTTCGAAAACCCGGAAAATGAATTAATGGAATATGATTCCGTTGGATTTCTTCTTCATAACAACGATACTATTTTTATGAACCCGGATTCAACTCAGCATAAATGGAGGAAGGGAGGTTTAGTATTGGTAACCAGATTTCATTATTCTGATTCCGATTGGCCTGAGTATTGGAGTATTCGCGATGAAAGTATAGAAAATACTTTTTATCTGGGATTCAGAATGCAAATGAATCCTGAATCGAAAATAATTGGTTGGATGAAACTCGGAATCAGTAATATAACCGGAGACATTATAATCACAGAAGATGAGTACTCTGTTGAAGAGTATATGGTAGTTGTTTCAGAATAATCATTAGTTTATGCCATTAAAGTTAACTTGGCTTGAAAGTATTTCCTGATTTTTTGGAACAAAAGGATCAAGTTCGCACGATGCATTCAGGAATTCGGAGACACAACCTGGCTCTGGCACAGGCACTTAGTGTGTGGGCCTAACCTTTAATTCAATACATTAAGCAGGTACAATACCAGATATGATTTTCCTGCTGCTCCAGCCACCTGGCAATTTCATAAACTAAAGGATGTATTTATATTCAGGATACAACCAGAGGTGTACGCTACAAGCCTGAACCAGCAGCAATTACATTCTGCAAAAGGCAGTCTGCTGAATTATATTACACTTTCATAAGCCGTTAACATTTTTTCACATCAGGCATTGAAATGTATTACATTTGCGGGCTGTAATCCAATCAGGATAAAAAATGAATATAATTATAGCCGGGGATGGTGAAGTGGGATTTCACCTGGCCAAGATGCTATCCGGTGAAAACCACAATATTACCATTGTTGATCCTCATCAGGAACTGCTGAAACTGATCGAATCGCATTCCGACCTGATGACCATTACCGGAGATTCAACTTCCATCAGCGTGCTTGAACAGGCCAACATCCGGCGTGCGGATCTTCTGATTTCGGTAGTACATGACGAGAAGATCAATATAACCACCTGTGTTTTAGGTAAGAAGCTGGGCGCAAAGCGTACGATTGCCCGAATCAACAATACTGAATACCTCACGGTTGAAAACCGTGAAATCATGCGTACCCTGGGGATTGATGCCATGGTTTGCCCTGAGCGTATAGCGTCGAAAGAAATCGTCAGGTTATTGAGTCAGACGGCCGCTACTGAAATTTTTGATTTTTCAGAAGGCCGGTTATCGCTTTTCCTGATAAAACTGGATGAACATGCTCTGGTTCTGAACAAATCACTCACCCAGATAGCCAAAGAGAATCCAAGACTTGACTTCAGGGCCATTGCCATTCACCGCAACAATAAAACCATCATACCCAAAGGCGATGATGCTTTCAAACTGGGAGATCTCGCCTATGTGATTACCAAGCCCGATGGAATTGATGACCTGTTGAGGCTTGGGGGAAAACAAAAGCAGGAAATCCGGAATGTGATGATTGTTGGCGGAGGCCGCATAGGACGAAAGACAGCCCGGCGACTTGAACGGGATATGAATGTGAAGCTGATCGAAATAAACAAGGAGAGATGCCTTAACCTGATCGACCAACTGGAGCACACCCTGATCATCAACGCCGATGCACGCGACATCGAACTGCTTGAGGATGAGGGCATCCGTAATATGGACGCCTTTATTTCGGTAACAAACGACTACGAAACCAACATCCTGACCTGTTTGCTAGCCCAGCGTTACGGGGTAAAGAAAGTAATCCCACTGGTCGAAAACATCGATTACATCGGCATTTCGCAAAGCATCGGCATCGAAACCATCATCAATAAGAAACTGATAACTGCTTCTTACATTGTCCGGTTCACCATGGATGCTGAGGTAACCTCTATCAAATGCCTGAGCGGGATCGATGCTGAAGTACTTGAATTTGTGGTAAAGCCCAATGCCTATGTTACACGGAAGCCGATAAAAAGCATCGATATCCCCAAAGGAAGTATCATCGGGGGTATCGTACGCGGATTGCAAAGCTATATAGCCATCGGCGATTTCCAGATTCAGGAAGGCGATAAGGTGGTGATTTTTGCATTACCCGAAGCCATCAATAAAGTGCAGGCTTTGTTCAACTAATTTTCTGTTTTCAAAAAGGCGACATTATTCCGCAAAGCAAATGGCCGGTCCAAACAGGGTGAACCTGAGTGTAATACTGAAAGTCACTGGCATGCTTCTGGTGATTGAAGGCTTTCTGATGCTCGGCTGCCTGGGATTCTCTGCATGGTATGACCCCTATTCCATGACAGATTATGGATTGTTTAATCCCAAACATGATTTTCTTCCATTATTTGTTTCCGGAATAATTACTTCGGCAATCGGCCTTTTTCTATGGGTTTCGAATCGTCAGCCCTTTCGCAATGCCATTGGAAAAAGAGAGGGATATCTTATTTTTACCATTTCCTGGCTCTCTATTTCTTTTTTCGGTGCGTTTCCGTACCTTCTGAGTGGTGTAACTGAAAGCCTGACCGATGCCTTTTTCGAATCCATGTCGGGCTTCACCACCACCGGGGCAACCATATTCTCCAATGTTGAAGCCATCCCGAATGGTTTGCTTTTCTGGAGAGCAACAACCCAATGGCTCGGAGGGCTGGCCATAATTGTCCTGCCTATTACCGTCCTGCCATTTCTAGGTATTGGGGGAATGCAGTTGTTTATTTCTGAAGCGCCGGGTTTTTCGCCTGAAAAACTTCATCCCCGGGTTACCGGAACCATCAGAAGGTTATGGTTTGTTTACCTTGCCATAACACTTATTCTCACATTGATGCTTGTCTCCGGTGACATGACATTTTTTGATGCATTGTGCCATTCATTCAGCACAGTATCAACCGGCGGATTTTCAACCAGAAATGATTCAATTTCAGGATTTTCAACTTACACCAGGTATGTAATTGCCTTCTTCATGCTCATTTCAGGAATTGGTTCTTCAGTTCTTTATTTCATCTTTACCGGACAATGGCGGAAAGCATTCGCCAATGAAGAAGTCCGGTATTATCTTTTCCTTGTATTGATTTGTATCATTGTATGTACAGCTGCCCTTTCATTCCTTGTGCATGACACCTTTTGGCCGGCAATTGGAGAATCTGTTTTTCAGGTGATTTCGATCATTTCAACCACTGGATTTATAACGGCCGATTATCAGCAATGGCCATCTTTCCTGTGGGCATTTATCTTTCTGCTCATGTTTACAGGGGCCTGCGCCGGTTCAACCGGAGGGGGTATTAAGATGGTCAGGATATTGTTGTTGTTGAAAAACAGTACCCATGAACTCAAAAGGCTGGTGCATCCACAGGCGATAATTCCGGTAAGGCTGAATGGAAAATATGTGGGAGAAGATACCATATTTAACATACTAGCCTTCTTTCTGATCTACATTATTGTTTTTGCAGGCGGATCCTTTGTTATGTCGCTGATGGGGCTTGAATTCTACACCGCCATTGGCACGACCGCGGCCTGTATCGGAAATATAGGCCCGGGATTTGGTTCTGTCGGTCCTTTGCATTCTTACGCTAACATCCCTGATGGAGCAAAGTGGACCCTGTCATTCCTGATGCTTATCGGACGACTTGAATTTCTGACTGTATTTATTCTATTTTCTCGTACTTTCTGGAAAAAATAACCATACCTCTTAACAAAACCCTTCAGATAACCTGAATATGTATCCCTTCCGCATAAAAGCACTCGTAAAAATAATAGGTCTGATGCTTGTATTTGAAGGCCTTTTTATGCTTACCTGTGTGCCTTTTTCTATTTATTACGGCGGGACTGATCTGATTCCTATCCTGATTTCCGCTGGTATCACCTTTGGTACCGGAGGATTAATGTGGCTGGCACGACGAAAGTACGACGAAAATGAAATCGGAAAAAGAGAAGGATACCTCATAGTAAGTCTGACCTGGATCATTATTTCCTTTTTCGGTGCATTGCCTTTTTATATAAGTGGAGTCATACCTTCGTTTACCGATGCCTATTTCGAAACCATGTCAGGATTTTCCACTACGGGTGCTTCCATTCTTCGCGACATAGAGATTATCCCGAAAGGCTTATTGTTCTGGCGTAGCATGACCCACTGGATAGGAGGAATGGGAATCATTGTACTTTCCATCGCCATTCTGCCATTTCTCGGTTTCGGGGGCATGTCACTTTTCTGGGCTGAAGTGCCCGGTCCGGAAAAAGAAAAACTACATCCAAGGATTGCAGTAACAGCGCAGCGCTTATGGGGTATTTATGCCATGCTTACCCTTGTCATGGTGATGATGCTGATGTTGGGTGGCATGAATCTCTTCGAATCTCTTTGTCATGCCTTCGGCGCATTGTCATCAGGCGGGTTTTCACCCAAAAATACCAGCCTGGCCGGATACTCACCCTATATTCAGTATGTTGCTATTCTTTTCATGTTTCTAGCCGGAACTAACTTTACTCTCCATTATTTAATGTTGCGCGGCAGGTTTAAAAAAGCGATCAGCGGTATTGAATTCCGCACTTACCTGCTGGTTTTAATTCTTCCTTCAATCTTAATCGCTTTAGCTTTGATTTTTGAAAAGAGCTATGGAGTGGAACAAGCCTGGCGGGGTGCCCTTTTCAATGTCGTGAGTATTGTAACCTGCAC
This sequence comes from Bacteroidales bacterium, assembly GCA_016705005.1. Taxonomy (GTDB): domain Bacteria; phylum Bacteroidota; class Bacteroidia; order Bacteroidales; family Lentimicrobiaceae; genus Lentimicrobium. Next base: position 696,789 of record JADIZB010000001.1, read on the forward strand.
CGGCTTTGCCAATGAAGACTATATGCTTTGGCCAAACTATGCCTGGTTTTTGATCTTCCTGTTGATGTTTGCAGGAGGAATGGCCGGATCAACATCGGGAGGTATCAAGATTGTGCGACATGTGTTGCTTTTCAAAAATGTGTCGATGATCTTAAAGAAACTCAGGCATAAATCGGCTGTGATACCCATCCGCCTTGATAACAGACCTGTCAGTCCGCTGATCATTCATAATGTACTTGCCATTTTCTTTCTTTATATGATCACTTTTGGCATCGGGTCTTTCCTGCTCACAGTCACCGGGCTGGATGTTATTTCCTCGATGGGATCAGTTGTGACCTGTATGGGAGGTATCGGACCCGGGCTGGCCACTACCGGGCCAGTTGCCAACTATGCCCATTTACACGATTTCGGCAAATGGGTACTCTCCTTTATGATGCTGCTCGGTCGTCTTGAGCTGTTTACCCTTTTCATCATTTTCCACCCGGCATTCTGGAGAAGGTAGGCAAGCAGTTAAAAAGTCTAAAATTTACATTTCAAAACAGTAACACTTCATTTCGAAGATGGTAAACTGGCATGGAATCCGGAATACCTGAATATGGAGGTGTTGTAGTTTTGGTGGTTCCAGGATCCATGATTGTGATTTATTCTACCTTTGCCATGAATTATGACCAGTAAAACAGTACCTACATACCGCCGTATCTGGGAAATTTCCCTCCCGATAATTTTCAGTCTGGTGGCCCAGAATGTTGTGAATGTTACAGACACCGCTTTCCTGGGCCGTGTTGGAGAAACAGAACTCGGAGCTTCTGCCATCGGAGGATTGTTTTATATTTCTCTCTTTATGCTGGGATTTGGATTTGGCATAGGAGGTCAGATCCTGATTGCACGTAGGAATGGTGAGCGAAATTATTCCGAAATTGGTAAAATAACCGACAACAGCCTCTACTTCCTGATGGGGATGGGCCTGGTGCTATTTCTGATTATTAAGTTTCTATCACCTGCCATGCTCAGGCCAATGATTTCTTCTGATGCTGTATATGAGGCCAGTACCATATTTTTACAGTATCGTATCTATGGAATCTTTTTTGCTTTTGGCAATGTACTCCTCAGGGCATTTTATATTGGCACCACCAGCACCCGGGTCCTGACTTACAATGCACTGATAATGGCCGGCACCAATGTAATCCTTGATTATGTCCTTATTTTCGGACATTTTGGTTTACCGGCCATGGGTATCAAAGGGGCTGCCATCGCATCTTCCATCTCTGAAGCTGTTTCAGCCATCTACTTCTTCAGTTACACCTTTAAAATGGTGGATCTGAAAAAATATCATTTGTTTCAATTCAGAAAATTTGAATGGGCTATTGTTCGTAAAACACTTGATATTTCAATCTTTGTGATGATGCAATATTTTATTTCGCTGTCGGCCTGGTTCATCTTCTTTATGATTATCGAAAAAATGGGCGAACGCTCCCTTGCCATTTCAAACATTATCCGGAGTGCATATATTGTACTGATGATCCCGATTTTTGCATTTGGATCTACCACCAATTCTCTGGTCAGCAATGTTATCGGTCAGGGAAGACCCGACCAGGTGATTCCTGTGATTAAGAAAGTTGCTCTGCTCAATTTTATACTTATCGGTGGTGTGGTGGTAATCTCTGCACTAATTCCCAACCTGTTGATTTCTGTATATACCTCTGATCCGGAACTCGTCAGCCAGACAGTCCCGTCATTTTATGTAATCATGTCAGCATTGCTTCTGTTTTCCTTCTCGAGCATTCTTTTCAACGGGGTTTCAGGAACAGCCAACACTGCCACAGCACTCACCATAGAGGTAATCACCATCGGGGTTTACCTGGTCGTTGCCTGGTTCCTGGCTGTTTACCTTAAACTGAGCATTGAGCTGGTGTGGACCAGCGAGTATATATATTTCCTGATGCTTGGCCTGCTGTCGTATTTCTACCTCAGATCGGGCAAATGGAGAAAAAAACAGGTTTGATTTTGTTGCCTGAAAATAAATCCTGTGAACCGGCATCTTAAAAAAGGCCCGATCTTAACTGCTTATCATACACCTCTGATTATCTTTGCAGATTACACCTTTTGACATGACAAATCTATCGGTTGTTATTATCACGCTCAACGAAGAACGGAATATCGGCCGTTGCCTTCAGTCTGTTGCAGGAATAGCAGATGATGTTGTGGTCGTCGATAGTGGATCTACCGATCGCACTGCTGAAATTTGTCTCAAACATGGTGTGAGATTTATTACCCACCAATGGCTGGGCTTTGCAGACACTAAAAACTTCGCCAATTCAGAGGCAAAATACCCCCTGATTCTTTCGCTTGATGCTGATGAAGCCCTGTCGGAGCAGTTGATTGCATCCATTAAAGCAGTGAAAGAAACGGAAGTATCTTCAGCTTTTAGCATGAACAGAATGACAAACTACTGTGGTCAGTGGATCAGACATTGCGGATGGTATCCTGATCGCAAGATCAGGTTATTTAACCGCGACAAAGCCCGCTGGACTGGATTATTCATTCACGAAACACTTTCCCTTGATTCAGGGGTCGCTGTGCAGCATCTTGAGGGAGATCTGCTGCATTATTCCTATTATTCGACTGCCGGGCATATCAGCCAGGCCAACCGATTTACTGACCTTACTGCGCAGGACGCATTCAGCAAAGGCGAAAATGGAACTCTTGTTAAGATTCTTTTTAAACCTCCGGTTCGTTTCGTGAGGGATTATTTCTTCAGGCTAGGCTTTCTCGACGGCTATTATGGTTACATCATCTGCCGTATCTCTGCACAGGCGACGTTCTTCAAATACATCAAGCTCAGGCAGCTGAATTCAGATGTCCGCTTAAACCGAAAAAAATGACACCTCGCCATATCATCATCAGTCGTACCGACAGCATAGGGGACGTAATCCTTACCTTTCCGTTGCTGGGTTTGCTAAAAAAGCAATTCCCTGATGTTAAAATAACTTTTCTTGGTCAGAACTATACCCGTCCGGTAATTGTGGCATGCAGTCATGTCGATTTCTTCCTTGACTGGAGCGAAATGCAGGGCCATTCCATGGAAACCAGGATTACCCTGCTCAGGAGTATGGAAGCCGATGTTATTCTGCATGTTTTCCCTCGGAAGGAAATCGCCCGGCTTGCCCACAAAGCCGGAATCCCTGTAAGGATGGGCACTACCGGCAGGATATACCACTGGCTGCACTGCAACCATCTGATTAAACTTTCACGGAAAAACTCCCCGCTACATGAGGCCTTTTTAAACATTCTGCTGGCAGAAAAACTGATTGGCAAACCGGAAATCTCAAACGATGATATTCCCGGGCTTTATGGATTTGATCAGATTGCGAAACTTCCTGAAGAATTCTCTGCATTGATTGACCCTGTGAGGTTTAACCTGATCCTGCATCCAAAATCCAAAGGCAGTGCACGTGAATGGGGAACCCATAATTTTGCCGCGCTTTCGGCCATGTTACCACGAAACATGTACAAGATATTTGTAACCGGTACCAAAGCCGAAGGAGACCTGTTGATTCAGGAAGGATTTTTTGATAAAGCCGGCGATTTTACCGACCTTACCGGGAAAATGAGCCTGGAGAAACTGATCTCATTCATAAAGGCAGCTGATGGGTTGATTGCCGCAAGTACCGGGCCGTTGCACATTGCTGCGGCACTGGGAAAAACAGCATTGGGCATCTATCCGCCAATCAGGCCGATGCATCCGGGCAGATGGGCTCCGATAGGAAAAAGAGCCTCATTCCTGGTAAGTGATAAAGAATGCAGCGATTGTGCTGAATCCGGTCCCTGCCGGTGTATGCTGGATATCAGTCCGAAACAGGTTCAACAAAAGCTTTTCTCAATGGTTAATTCTGACCTGACTTAACTTTAACCTATGGATTTAAGCGGAGAATGGTTTGTTATCGTAAATCCCAACGCCGGCCGGCGAAAGGGAGAGAAAGACTGGCTTGAAATAGCTTCCCTGCTCAACGAAGCAGGTATCCGGTTTACCAATGTATTTACCGAACACCCGAACCATGCGGTTAAACTAGCCAGGAAGTACATTGAAACGGGTTACCGGCAGATCATTGTGGTCGGAGGTGACGGAACCCTGAACGAGGTGGTAAACGGGGTTTATACCCAGAAAAAATACCCTCCCCGGGAGATCACCCTCGCGATGATTCCAGTCGGAACAGGCAACGATTGGGGCCGTTCCTTTGACATTCCCTCCGGTTATCGCGAAGCCATTCAGGTCATCAGCCGTCATTCAACCCGGTTACAGGACATCGGCAGGGTCAGCTATATGCACAATGACCTGCCGAAACAACGCCATTTTATCAATATGGCCGGGCTGGGTTTCGATGCCATGGTGGCCAAAAGAACGAACAAAGTCAAGGAAAGCGGTAAGAGCGGGCCATTTTCCTACCTAATCAGCCTTTTCACCAGTCTGATTTCATACAAACCCATCATCTGTCAGGTTAAAGTTGACGGGCACGAAATTGATGCCGATGTTTTCAGCATGAGCGTAGCCATATGCCGGTTTAATGGCGGAGGTATGATGCAGGCCCCCGATGCCATTCCCGACGATGGCCTCTTTGATGTAACGATCATTACAAGGGTGAGCCGTTTTGTGGTCATCAGGAGTGTTAAAAAACTCTATGATGGTTCATTTCTCAGCATGCCGCAGGTAAAAACCTTCAGGGGTGCCAGGGTGGAAATTGAATCAAATCCGAACCTCTACCTTGAAACCGACGGTGAATCACTGGGCCACACACCCATGCAGTTTGAAGTCATCCCCATGGGTATCAGCGTTGTCACCGGTACTTAACCTATTCCTACTCCCTACTCCCTACTCCCTACTCCTTACTCCCTACTCAAACCCAACCCCATGGCAGGCATATACATCCACATCCCATTTTGCAGGCAGAAATGCCACTACTGTAACTTCTTTTCCGTTGCCTCACGGAAAGAAATGCCGGCGGTGGTACATGCCATTTGCAGGGAAGCGGAACTTCAGCAATCCTATCTTGAGGGCAAAACCATCGAAACCATCTACTTCGGAGGAGGTACGCCATCGATGCTTGAACCGGAATTCCTCACTCTGCTGATGGAAACAATCCGTCGGTTTTATACCGTTCATGAACAGACGGAAATTACCCTTGAAGCCAATCCGGATGACATTTCCGAACAAAGTCTTCATGGATGGAAAAAGTCGGGGATCAACCGGTTGAGCATCGGCATCCAATCCTTCCACAATGAAGATCTCCTCTACCTGAACCGGGTTCACAATGCTGAAAAAGCCAGGCAATGCCTTACCCTGGCCAGAGATGCTGGCTTCGATAACCTTACACTGGATCTTATTTTCGGGATACCGACCCTGAGTGATGAAGGCTGGATTGAGAACATCAATACCGCCTGTGAAATGGGCATACCTCATATTTCAGCCTACGCGCTTACGATAGAGCCAAAAACCGCTCTTGACCTAATGATCCGTAAAGGCAAGGCTGCCCCGGTTGACGAACACCGCACCGCACGGCAATTCGAAATGTTGATGAACGCCATGAAGGAAAAAGGTTTTCTGCATTATGAAATATCAAATTTTTGCAAACCGGGACACTTTGCCCGCCATAATACCGCCTACTGGCAGGGCACATCCTATCTCGGCCTGGGCCCCTCAGCACATTCATACAACGGGCAAACCCGTCAATGGAATGTCTCAGGTATCGGGGAATATCTCGGTTCAGTCAGCAGAAATGCCTTCCCTGAAGGATCTGAGGAGCTCACTCCCGGTCAAAAATACGATGAATATGTTATGACCGGTCTTCGCACCATGTGGGGATGCAATGCCGGCGAAATAAGCGGGAGATTCGGCCGGAAATATTCTGACTACTTCATAGGAAACGCCGTATCGTGGATTGAAAAAGGATATATGGAACAAAACGGTGATCAATTTACACTAGCGACCAGCGGAAAACTGCTGGCCGACGGCATTGCCTCAGATCTGTTCATCGGAGAGGATTAAATATTTCAGCACAGGTTAAACCCACTGGTTCCAGACCAGTTTCCCTGGATTCCATTTATCCTTAGGTTTGTCGATATGATCCGGATAACCGATGGGTAAAACGTTCAGCGGGATAATATGGTCGGGCAGATTCAGCGACCTCCTTACTATTTCTATCCTGTCCCTGGCGGGATAAACCGCAGTCCAAACCGATCCCAGACCCATGGCTTCAGCCGCAATCAGTATGTTTTCGGTAGCCGCCGAGCAATCCTGTATCCAGAACGCCTGCTGCCATTCATCCGGGGCTCTTTCCATATCACCGCACACCACTATAGCAGCCTTTGTTTTCAATAACATCCTTGCGTAAGGCAAGCGGCTTCCCAGCTCATCCAGAATTTGCCGTTCATCGATGGCAATAAATACCCATGGTTGCCGGTTGATGGCTGAAGGAGCTGACATCCCGGCCCTGACCAGGGTTTCAAGCGCTTCTCTTGAAACGGCCTGTTCAGTGTAATGCCTGACACTTTTTCTGGAATGAATAACATTGAGTACTGCTTTATCCATGTTCATAATACTGAAGTGTTGGAAGAATTAATGGCAGCTTTAATTTTTCAGGAAAACTTTTACTGAAACGGGCTGGTGATCTGATTCCTTGAATCCGGTAGGCGTTGTTATTGCAGATACCAGTCCGACATTGGGTGAAAGAACGAAAAAATCGATCAGGGTAGTTTTAGTCCGACCTTCCAGATAGGGAATATCAACATCCCGGTTTGTCGGATGAAGCGGATCATAGGCATATTGCCAGCCTTCCGGAAGGAAATCGCCGGGAACAGGCGGTCTGATGCACTTTACCAGGTAATTATCCAGTACCATCGTGCTGTCAAAGACTGCAGGATTCTGATTCCAGTCGCCTCCAACGATCACATAATTACCTTTTGCATATTCCCTGGTCATCATCTCTTTTATCTGAGACAGTTCCTTACTGCGTATCTCAGCCGCATCTCCAAAAGCAGAATTATGAGTATTAACAACCACGAGTTGTTTGCCATTGCCCGTGTTGTATCTGGTAAGCAGGTAACAGCGCTTCAACATAAACAGACGCATTGGCCACGAATACCCGGTATTAAAAGAATACCTGGCGACCCCGACCGGAGTTGCCTTGCTCATAGTTACAATTCCTGCTCTCACTTTGCCCATGGGCTGTATCACTGGCATGGGTACCCAGGCTTTGTAATTCATCGCGAAAAAAGAGCGAAATCCGTCAAATTTATTCCGGATAAGCCTGAACTGATTGGCATACCAACTACGTTTCGACAGAGTATCCACCTCCTGCAGCAGGATAAAATCTGACCCTTCCAAAGTTTCGAGCCGCTCCATAACTTCTCCAAGATAACGATCATACAATTCCTTTTCAGGCCTGACCATGGTTCCACCTTCATAAAAAAAATCCATTTCAGCACCAAGCCCACAGTAACCGATATTAAAGGTGGTCAGAATCATTGTATCTTTTAACGCTGTAGCTTTTCCAGTAACAGCAATTTCCATGTCTGGTTCGGGTTCAAATTCATTGATGGTTTGCCAGATAAAAAATGACATTAATCCGGCAATAATTACCAAAATCAAACTGAGAACAATCTTCAGAATTTTCCGGGCAACACTATTTTTACTCATAAACATTTAATTTCAAACGTTATATAACTCATAAAGAATCAAAAACATCATTAAAACAGGGGATTCACTATAGCCTGTTAACAGCGGATTTTGTATCAGAAATTGTAAAAGAACTGTCTGATCTTTCTGATCTTTCTGTGCTCGGTATATTGAATTCCATGTATGACTAAGCAAATATCAACAAGTTCGTGAAATGCCTTGTGCTTGTAATTAATAATCTACTGATGCGTCAAAATACCTGATACAGCAAAGGTTCCTTTAAACATGCCGGTTTTAGTTTAATAAAAATACAAAAAATCATTAATTTTACCACCGGTAAAGCTACCAATAACGAAAAATACTGAAAATGCCATTGCTCGGATCTATTATTAAAAGCGCCATTGAACTACCCGGAAAAATCCCTCTTGAAAAAATAAGGCGGGCAAACCCGGCTAAACAACAGGCGGCAACGTTAAAAAAACTCCTTCGCAGTGCCCAGTACACTTCATTTGGCGAGGCATATGATTTTGGCGGAATACTGAAAAATAAGAATGCTGTCAAAGCATTCAGGCAACAGGTACCCATTCATGACTATAATTTGATACATCAGCGCTGGTGGTACCGCACCCTTAACGGGGAGGCCTTTGTAAGCTGGCCGGGTAAGATCAAATATTTCGCACTGAGCTCAGGAACCAGTGAGGCTTCAAGCAAGTACATTCCGGTAACAGCAGATATGCTGAAGGCCATCAAGAAAACAAGTATCAAGCAGCTGTTCACGCTGGCAAAATATGATCTTCCACGCGATTTTTATGAAAGAGGAATCCTTATGTTAGGAGGAAGTACCCATCTGCATTTTAACGGCACTTACTACGAAGGTGACCTCTCAGGAATCACTGCCGGAAACATCCCTTTCTGGTTCCAGCATTTTTATAAACCGGGTAAGCGAATTTCGAAAGAACGGGACTGGACAACCAAACTCGATGAGATCGTAAAAAATGCCAGGGACTGGGATATCGGGGTTGTTTCAGGGGTGCCTGCCTGGATCCAGATTATGATGGAACGCATCATCAAACATTACAATGTAAAGACCATCCACGATATCTGGCCCAATCTGTCCATTTATGTGCACGGAGGTGTTTCATTTGCCCCTTATGCCAAAACCTTCGAAAAACTTTTATCGAAGCCACTGATATACATCGAAACCTACCTGGCATCGGAGGGATTTATCGCTTTTCAGAGCAGGAAAGATACCATATCGATGCAACTTGTTCTCGACAATGGCCTGTTTTTCGAGTTTGTCCCTTTTAGTGAAGATAACTTCGATCCTGACGGTCAGATCCGGACTGATGCAACATCTTATACCATTGAAGATGTAGAGGAAGGCAAAGAATATGCCCTGTTGCTGAGTTCCTGTGCCGGAGCCTGGCGGTACCTGATTGGTGACACCATAAAATTCACATCAAAAGCACTGTCAGAAATTGTTATTACAGGAAGAACAAAACACTTCCTGAATCTATGCGGCGAACACCTCTCGCAGGAAAACATGAACAGAGCCATCCAGTTGCTTGAAGAACAAATGAATATCCCTGTTCCTGAATTTACGGTTGCCGGTATCGAACACGACAGCATGTTTGCACATAAATGGTACCTTGGAACAACCAACGACCCGGCAACCATTGATGTTCAGTCTATACGCGAACGGATCGACCAGAATCTGAAAGATTTGAACGATGACTACCGTGTGGAAAGGATCGCAGCCATCAGGGAAGTGATAGTAGAAGTGTTGCCCCTCCGGCATTTTTATGACTATATGAAACTCCGGGGCAAAGAAGGTGGGCAGAATAAATTTCCGAGGGTCATCAGGAATGAAAAACTTACCGGTTGGGAAGAATATCTCAACGCCAATGTGAGGAACAAGTAATCAACGTATGCACCCATTGCTCGAAGGAATGATTCTGGGCTTTACCCTGGCCATTATGCTGGGGCCTGCGATGTTTTCGCTCATCCAGACAAGCATTCACCGTGGACTTTACCGTGGTATTCTTCTTGCAGGTGGTATCTTTCTCAGCGACCTTGCCCTTGTGGTGCTTTGCTACCTTGGCGCCATACAGGTAATCGGAAACGACCGGAATTATCTGATGTTTGGCATTATCGGGGGGCTGGTACTGGTGGTTTTCGGGGTGGTCACTTTCCTGCGTAAAGTGCAGGTAACCGATGACAACAACCTCATCAATGTTAAAATGCCCGGCCCCTTCACATACATATTCAAGGGGTTTTTTCTCAATTTTGCCAACCCTTTCGTCTGGATTTTCTGGGTCTCTGTCATGGTTACCGTCAGTTCGAGCTACACCACCGATTCCTGGTCGATAAAAACGTTTTTCGCCGGCTGCCTTATCACCATCTTCACCACAGATATACTGAAAGTGATCATCGCCAATAAACTTAAACGGTACCTGAAACCGCGCATCCTGATTATGATCAATCATGCTGTGGGAATACTTCTTGTATTATTCGGCATTTACCTGGTCGTCAGGACTTTTCTGAATTTCTGATTCACTTATGCCTTTCAGATAAACACAGCAGGGACACGATATACCGTGTCCCTGTCGTGTTTATCAAAGTGTGAAATTTTCTGCCTATTCAGATGGGCTTATTTTTATATCCTTGATATTCAGCTGAATATCTTTCTTGCCGTTCCACTCATTTTCTTCAATGTGATAACAGATATTGAATGGTCTGCCGCTGCTGATGTAGGGGAAATGATCGCCCTGCTGGAAGGCAATGGCAGGAAAGGGAGCGGATGCAATTTCAGGATGTCCGATGGTCAGTTTCAGATGATTTTTACCGACAACCCGGCCATAACCATTGTCGATAACCCCATTGGTCTGAAAAACAGGCGACATATTGCCAGGTCCGAAAGGAGCGAACTGTTTGAGTACCCGCATAAACTTCTGGTTGATCTCGTTGAGCTTAATGTCAAGGTCAATTTCAACCTCAGGGGTGAGCATATCGTCGCTGATCATTCGGGTTGCCACCGTTTCGAATTTCTCAATAAAGGCATTCAGATTCTCGGGTTTCATCGACAAGCCGGCGGCATATTTATGTCCGCCGAAATGCTCAAGCAGATCGCTGCATTCATCAATCGCATCGTAAATATCGAAATCCTTGATCGACCTTGCTGAACCGGTGATCAGGCCATTTGACTGGGTAAGCACAATGGTAGGCCGGTAATAGGATTCTATCAGCCGGGATGCAACGATGCCGATCACCCCTTTGTGCCAGTCGGGGTTATAAACCACGGTTGAACGGGCGCTCTTCAGTCGGGGAACGGTCTTGATGGCATCCATGGCCATATCGGTGGTGGTTGAATCAAGGTCGCGGCGGGTGGTGTTGAAGTCGTTGATCTGTTGCCCGATGCGCTCAGCCTTTTCGTCATCTTCACAAATCAGCAACTCGACCGAGTTCCTTCCGCTCTCTATGCGGCCGGCAGCATTGATGCGCGGCCCCAGCAGGAAAACCAGATCAGAAATGGTTAATTCACGGCTGAAAATAAACTCTTCCGGGTCGCTTTCATTTCCATTGACCAGTCCATTGGCCTCGGTTACAGCACTTACCGGTTTCCGGTTGACATTTGAAAATTTCAGAATGGCTTCGAACCCGGGCCTTGGGCTCTGGTTGAGCAATTTCAGTCCATAATAGGCAAGTATCCGGTTTTCACCTGTGATGGGTACGATATCGGAGGCGATACTAACGACAACCAGATCGAGGTATTTGTTTAATGTGGAAAAAGGTATATTCCGGGCTGATGCGAGTGCCTGAATCAATTTAAAACCTACACCACAACCTGATAATTCTTTAAACGGGTAATTACAATCGGATCGCTTGGCATCAAGCACAGCCACTGCCTCGGGTAAAAATTCCCCTGGCCGGTGATGGTCGCAGATGATAAAATCAACACCCTTTTCTTTTCCTTTGGCCACTTTTTCAATGGCTTTTATGCCGCAATCCAGTGCAATTACCAGGCTGAACCCGTTTTCAGCAGCAAAATCCACACTCTGGAATGAGATGCCGTATCCTTCGGCATAGCGGTCAGGAATATAAAAGTCTATCTTATCGTGCCCGAGCTCCCGCAGGAAGGTATAAACCAGGGCTACTGCCGTGGTGCCATCCACATCGTAATCACCGTAAACCAGTATTTTTTCACCGGCGTCCATGGCTTTGTTGATGCGGTTGACAGCCAGATCCATATCCTTCATCAGGAAGGGATCGTGCAGATTGCCAAGTTCAGGTCTGAAAAATGCACGCGCCTCCGCAAAGGTATTCACATCCCTTTGTATTAACAGTTCGGCCAATGCCGGCGCCACACCCAACGCTACAGCCAGGGAAGCAACCTTTTCAGGATCTCCGCCCGGTTTCAATACCCATCGCTTATGCATTATCAGAATTTTTCAAAGGGTAAAAATAGGGAATTCATGGCAGATTCAGGAATAAAAATCTACGATCAACTATTGAATTTGCAAAAATAACGATTATGTAATTTTTCCGCTTCACGGAATCGGGAGTAATTGATCAGAAATAAATATATTGCTTTCTCATACCGTTATAACAAAAATAAAACAGAGTTGGTCACTTCCGATGCAAATACAATTGATCATCTGCATTGAAATCCCTGAGAAAATCACACAATAGACGAAACTAACTGATTTTCAAATCCTCAGGAAACGGATTGGGGCTGTATTGCCTTTTCAGCCAGCTACTCAGTCCGTCAAGACCCGGAAACAATACCCTTTCGGTGATGTTGGCCTGATCGAGCTTATCGCGGATTTCCCATTTCAGCTTTGCAGGAATAACAATCCGGTAAAACAGGTCAGGATGATCGCTGAGCCAGCGGTTCATCACCAGGGTAGCGTTTGACATCAGCGAAAACAGGGCGTGCTGGTTCACGATGCGTTCGTCCATCGACGGAGGTTCCAGGAACAGCACAAAGCGGTGGTCAGACATTGCTTCCAGTTTTTTCAGCGAATTACATTCCAGCTCCAGCATCTGGGGTGTAAACACATTGGAGCCCTCTTCCCTGATGATCTCATGGAGTCCTTTGGGAAGGAAACTGTTTGATTTAACATAATTCAGGCACCAGATGACCCCGTCAATATCAAATTTCAGAATATTGGCTGTGGCAAAATGCAGGGCGACATAGGGTGAATAGGTCCAGTCGAGCAGGCGGGTGGGCAGGCCGTGGTGCTGGGCAATGGCCAGCAGGTTCCAGAGCGATTCTCCTGAAACGGTGTTTCGGTGGGCATATTTTCTGAAATTCCGGAGCAGGTGACGTTCCAGTTCACTATATGGGCCTCCGATGCGCATCAGGCTGGTTTTCAGCTCATACGAAGCATCCGACAAACCCCTGTATACATAAGGTGATCTGAATCTCCCCAGGCTACCATCCCATGAATCGCGGAACAGCATTTCCTGAAGTTCGCTCCAGTTGGCAATCCTGATATCCGTGGATTTTTCCATTTGATTCTATAGGTGGTTTATTGGAATGTTGCAATACTGGAATAATGGATGTGCTTCAGGTTCAATGTGAAAAGTTGGCAGTTGGCAAAGAAAAAAGTTTAAGGGTTCAAAGGTTCAATGCGCTTCGCGCGTTTAAAAGTTCAAAATAGAAAGTTGGCATGCGTTGCCCTTCGTTCTCAGGATAAACTCCGCGAAGTCCCGACCTCCCGCCTGGAAAGCAGTTGGCAAGAAATCAAACTAATATCACTTCTATGCCGATTCAAATTTGAACTGTCTCAATATACCGTAAATCTGCTAATCTGCTAATCCGCTAATCTGCTAATCTGCTAATCTGCTAATAACTTTACTTGCTCTAGAAAGTCGATCGCATTGCTTCAACAGGATCAAGGCGTGATGCTGACCATGCCGGAATAAAACCTGAAACCAGTCCTATCACGGCCGAGACAGTCACTCCCAGAGCAATGTTGCCGAACGTGAGAATAAGATTCATATCAGAAAAAGCGGAAATAAGTTGTGTAATGATAAAGATGATCAGCAGGCCAACCATCCCTCCGAAAAGAGAAAGGAAAACGGCTTCAAACAAAAACTGCTGAAGAATAAAGTAGTTTTTGGCCCCCATCGATTTCTGGATACCGATCTGTGCGGTTCGCTCTTTAACCGAAACGAACATTATATTGGCAATGCCGAATCCTCCAACCAACAGTGAGAAACCGCCGATGATCCACCCAACAATAGCCACGATATTAAATAACTGATCGAAGCCCTGTGTAATGACACTGGTTTCATTGATTGAAAAATCGTCTTCAACACCGGGCTTAAGTTTTCGAACCGATCTCATAATACCTGTCAGTTCATCGGCCAGTTCCTCGTTCGAAACCATCGGTTTGGCCCTGACCATAATGGCTGCACCGATATTATCTCCCTTTAGGTCGATAAAGTTCCGGCCGAGATTGATGGGAATAAGCACCTGGTTATCATTTGAATTCCCGAAACTTTTCTCACCTTCCTTTTTCAGTAATCCGATCACTTCTATCTGTTGCCCGAATACCTTTATCTTTTTCCCGAGTGGATCAGCATTCTGAAAAAGAGTCCGCGATATTTCATCGCCGATAATGGCTACCGGTCTGCCTCCGGCAGATTCCTCCGGTGTAAAATAGCGGCCATCGAAAAACTCAATGGAGTTGACAACATTATAATCATGTGAAATGGCTACCACAGAGGCATTGTCAACCGACGAACCGGCATATTTGACGGTACGGTTTGTCGCAACAAAATAAGTGCTGGCTTCTGAGGCCTGGCTTCTGCGTTGAATCTCCTGGAGATCGGCCATGCTTGGTTCGGGCCGTTTCATATATTTCCACCAGGGGTAATCACCACCGAAAGCCCAGGGCCATTTCTGAACAAACAACACATTGCTTCCCAGGGTGTTAATACTGTCGCGGAGTGTCCGTTCAATGGAATCGAAAACCGTGAATACCGAAATAATTGAAAAGATACCGATGGTAATTCCCAGCAGCGACAAAATTGTCCTTACCTTGTTCACCACGATGGCACTGAGCGCAAACAGATAGCTTTCGCGCAGTAACCTGATAAATATTATTGATTGTTTCATTGGCATCGGTTTATCCCGTTGTAAAAATAATCAATTACTGCCATCAGACTAAAACTAATTCTTGTTCTTTGCCCCGATTTTTAATAAACTTGCACAAGTTTAACAATTCCTGTAAAAAATTATTTCGGTTTTGTAACGGACTGCCATTCAAAGAATAAAGAATGGACCGGCCCGGGATAAAAATTATACTTTGGAAACAATCAACTCCGGATTAGCAAAAAATGAACGAGGAAAGAAAAATAAAATCTGCACTTATCTCTGTTTTCAACAAGGATGGACTCGAGTCATTGGTGAAGTTGCTCGATAAACTGGGTATAAGAATTTATTCGACCGGAGGTACGTTTGACTATATCGGAACACTCGGAGTCAAAGCACAGACGGTGGAATCACTGACGGATTACCCATCCATTCTGGGTGGCCGGGTTAAGACACTTCATCCAAAAGTATTCGGTGGAATCCTCGGTCGCCGCGATTTCGAATCAGATCTGTCTGAAATGGGTCATTATGGGATTCCGCCCATCGATCTGGTGATTGTTGATCTGTACCCGTTTGAATCCACCCTTGCATCGGGAGCCTTGCATGAAGCGGTAATTGAAAAAATCGATATCGGGGGCATCTCCCTGATCAGGGCGGCAGCAAAAAATTATCGTGATGTTCTGGTTGTTCCGTCGTCAAAGCACTATGGCGAACTTGAAGAAATCCTGACCAAAGGTCATGGCTCCGCAACACTTGAAGAAAGGCTCAGGTTTGCAGCCTACGCTTTTGCCGAATCATCACATTATGATTCAGCCATTTTTGACTATCTGGGCGGACAATCCGGATATCATGAGTTCAGGGGCGTTGCCGGAAAATCAAATAAACTGCGGTATGGCGAAAATCCGCATCAGGGCGGAGCCTTTTTTGGCAACCTGGGTGATGCCTTTACGCAGTTACACGGAAAAGAGCTGTCATACAACAACCTGCTCGATCTGGATGCCGCTGTGGCACTGATCAGCGAATTCAACGAAACTACCTTTGCTATATTAAAACATAACAATGCCTGTGGCGTTGCATCACGGCCAAGACTAACCGATGCCTGGAAAGCGGCACTCGCCGGTGATCCGGTTTCAGCTTATGGCGGGGTTCTGATCACCAACAGGGAAGTCGATGCCGAAGTTGCTGCAGAGATCAACCTTTTGTTCTTTGAAATCATCCTTGCACCCGGTTACGAAAAAAATGCACTGGAACTGCTCAAAAGCAAGAAAAATAGAATAATTTTGCAGGCTAAATCGTTTGATTTTCAGCCAAAACAGTTTCGGACCGTTTTAAACGGTGTTTTGCAGCAGGACAGGGACCTGAAAACGGAATCATCTGAAAATTTCAGGGTTGTAACCAGGGTAGCACCTGACAACACTCAGGAAAAGGATCTTGTGTTTGCCAACATCATTGTCAAACACAGCAAATCGAATGCAATTGTTCTGGTAAAAGGAAAACAGATGGTGGGAAGCGGGGCGGGACAAACATCCCGCGTGGATGCTCTGAAGCATGCCATTGAAAAAGCAAGATCCTTCGGGCTTGACCTGAGGGGAGCGGTAATGTCATCCGATGCATTCTTTCCGTTTGCTGACTCTGTTGAGATCGCGCACAAGGCAGGCATCGTTTCGGTTGTTCAGCCAGGTGGGTCAGTAAGGGATGAAGATACGATTGAGTATTGTAATGAGCACGGATTGAGCATGGTTTTTACCGGCATCAGGCATTTTAAGCATTGAGCCCCGACTTGCCGGTGAAGATTTAATTAAGAAATTTAGAAACTGAAATAAAATGGGACTTTTCTCCTTCATGACCAAAGAGATTGCTATGGATCTCGGTACTGCCAACACTATTATTATTTACAATGATAAGGTGGTGGTGGATGAGCCCTCAATCATAGCCATTGAGCGTAATACCGGAAAGATCATAGCTGTTGGTAAGCGAGCCATGATGATGCACGGGAAGACCCATGAGAACATCAAGACCATCCGGCCTCTGCGTGATGGTGTGATCGCTGATTTTCAATCGGCTGAGTATATGATCCGTGAATTGATCAAAATGACCGGCCCTACCCGAAGCCTCTTCCCCCCTGCTCTAAAGATGGTAATCTGCATTCCTTCGGGCATTACTGAAGTCGAGGAGAGGGCAGTAAAAGATTCGGCTGAACAGGCCGGTGCCAAAGAAGTCCGATTAATTCATGAACCCATGGCAGCCGCCATCGGAATCGGTATCGATGTGCTGGAACCAACGGGTAATATGATTATTGACATCGGTGGAGGCACCAGCGAAATTGCTGTTATTGCTCTTGGCGGAATTGTAAACAACAAAAGCATCCGCATCGCCGGTGATGATTTCAACAGCGACATTGAGGAATATATGCGCAAACAGCACAACATCAATATAGGTGAGCGCACCGCCGAAGCCATTAAGATCAATGTAGGTGCTGCTATGACCGAAATAGACAACCCACCTCCCGATTATCCGGTACACGGACGTGATATGCTTACAGGGATTCCGAAGGAGATTTATGTCAACTATTCAGAAATCGCCCACTGTCTCGACAAGTCCATTGCCAAGATTGAAGCTGCGGTGCTGAATGCCCTCGAAATGACCCCGCCGGAGTTGTCAGCCGACATCTTCAGAACAGGTATTTATCTCGCCGGCGGAGGTTCGATGTTGCGCGGACTCGACAAACGTCTTCATCTGAAGACAAAACTTCCTGTTCATGTTGCAGAAGACCCGTTACGGGCGGTTGCCAGAGGAACCGGTATCGCACTGAAAAATTTCAACAAATTTACATTTCTTATCAAGTAACAAGCCGGGGTTGACACAGGCCGGTCAATCTTTTGCAATGAACGCCTATGCGATATATTCTGGCTTTCATCTGGAGATACAGGTTCTTTTTCCTTTTCCTGGTTCTTGAAGTTGTATCTGTCGTTCTCATAGCCAACAAGAGCTATTACCAGCGGTCTGTCATCACCAATGCTACCGACGGATTTACAGGCGGTATTTTTACGGCATGGTCTGATTTTACATCCTATTTCAGGCTGAAACAGGAAAACGAACGACTGGCCAATGAAAATGCAAGGTTGTGGCAGCGTTTAACCGAAAGCCAGGTTACCAACGACACACTCACCCTGAACGTAGATGATACCTTGCGAGGACAACAATATACGTATGCAGTGGCAAGAGTCATCAGCAATTCAACCACCCTGCGGAACAATTACATCATGCTCAACAAAGGGAAAAGGCATGGCATCACCCGCGACATGGCCGTATTCAATCCATCCGGAATTGTAGGAACAGTAGTCAGCGTTTCGGATAATTTCTGCTGGGTAATGTCGATGCTGAACAAACACACCAAGGTAAGTGCACGTATTGACCGGTTAAACCAGATGGGAACCATTGTATGGAACGGTGGCAGTCCGGCCCGTGGAACCCTGCTCGACATTCCTGCCCACGTTAAAATCAAAGTTGGTGACACCATATCAACCAGTGGTTTCAGTCATATATTCCCTGAAAAAATCATGGTCGGGACTGTAGAGAAAATATATGTGGAAAGCGGAGAACATTTCTACACCATCGATTTCAGGTATTCTGCCGATCTGAATGCCCTGCAATATGTTTATATAGTTAAAAACCTTCTCAGGAAAGAACAGGTTGACCTGAGTAACAGCATTACCGATGAATAACACTTACGGAAAAGACCTTCTGCGTTTCTTTCTGCTGATCGCCCTTCAGGTGTTGTTGCTCGACCATGTTAATCTGGGGGGGTACATCAACCCCAACCTCTATGTGTTTTTTATTCTGCTGCTTCCTTTTGAGGTACCGGGATGGCTGTTGTTGATTTCTTCCTTCCTGATAGGGCTCGGCGTTGATCTTTTCAGCAATTCTACCGGTCTGCATGCCGCTGCTTCTGTCTTTATGGCCTATCTGAGACCCTGGGTTATACGGAAAGCCGGTGCTCCTGCTGATTATGAAGGAAATCTCAAACCAGGCATAGCCGACATGGGCTTCCGTTGGTTCCTGTCTTATGCTGCCATTCTGATTCTTGCCCACCACCTTATACTGGCACTGCTTGATTCATTCCGTTTTGCTGAAGCCGGAATGATTTTCATCCGTCTGATTGTCAGTTCTTCTTTTACCCTGTTACTGGTCATACTGTCTGAATATCTTTTTATGCGCCGCAGAAAATAAGCAGTCAGTCGGGGCGTTTTCTCCTTACTGTTTGAGTATTTGCTTATTTTTGGCAACTGATAATAAATCCGAAAACTATGAGAAAAATATTGTATTACATTGTAGCTGTTATTGTTATGGGCTCATGCACTGGCCGTAAAAGCAATGAGTTTATAATCAATGGTGAAATAAAAGGTGAATTCACCGGGAATGTCTATCTGCAGAAAAGTAGTGAAGGACAGTTTCAGATCATTGATACAGCCAAAGTTGAAAAAGGAAAATTTACCTTCAAGGGAACCATTGAAAACCCCGATATGTATTACATCGGGATTGATGAATCGAGATTTGTCGGTTTTTTTAACGAACCGGCCGATATTGACATCAGTTTTCACATCGACAGCCTCATGTCACCCAAAGTTACCGGATCGGAATCCGATAAGGCCTATCGCGTTTATCTGACAAAACAGGAAGAGCAGCGCTCGGAGGAGATCAGCATCTACACAGCCTATAACGAAGCAAGCCGTACCAACGATACTGCCAAAATGAAGGAGATCGAATCATCGATCGGGGCTTTTGAAGACAAGCAAAAGGGTGAAATTTTATCATATATCAAAGAAAATGCAGCTTCTTTTGTAGCACCGTATGTTGCTATGCGCCATTCATATCAGTTCAGCCTGAAAGAACTTGAAGAAATGGTGGCTTCTTTCGATGGAAAAGTGAAGGGATCTTCTTTTGCAACCATGTTGTCGGATAGAATTACCATACTTCAGAATGTTGAGCCTGGTAAAGTGGCACCTGACTTCACAATGAATGACCCTGCAGGAACTCCGGTAACATTATCACAACTTCGGGGCAAAGTGGTTCTTGTTGATTTCTGGGCATCATGGTGCGGACCCTGCCGTAAGGAAAACCCCAATGTTGTTGCAGCCTATAATAAATTCAAGGACAAGGGATTCGATATACTTGGCGTTTCTTTTGATAAGGATAAAGTTTCCTGGGAAACAGCCATCCGGGATGATAAACTGACATGGAATCATGTATCAGACCTTCAGTACTGGAACAATGCCGCCGGTAAAATTTACGGTATCATGTCAATTCCGGCCAATGTGCTGCTTGACAAGGACGGAAAAATTATTGCCAAGGACCTCCGGGGTGAAGACCTGCATAAAAAACTGGCCGAATTGCTGGGAGCGGTTTAGCAACAACTTCAAAATCTGACAGAACGACGGGCAATGGAATTCCATTGCCCGTCGTTCTGTCAGGCAAATACGGTTTAACGCTTCTTCCTGAAAAACTCACTCATCAGTAATCCACATTCTTCAGCGAGAATCCCACTCCTGACTTTGGTTTTCGGATGAAGCAGACTGTTATTTATGGTTGAAAACCCACGTTTTGGATCTGAAGCACCATAAACAATTTCACCGAGCTGAACCCATAAAGATGCAGCGGCACACATCGGGCAAGGTTCTACTGTAACATATAAAATACAGTCTTTCAAATATTTGCCGCCAATATGGTTAGCCGCGGCTGTAAAAGCCTGCATTTCGGCATGAGCTGTAGCATCGTTCAGTGCTTCTGTAAGGTTATGACATCTGGATATAATCTGTCCGTTGCTGACGATAACTGCCCCCACCGGAACTTCATCGCGGTCAGCAGCCTTCTGCGCCTCATGAAGGGCTTGTTTCATGTAAAATTCATCGTTCCGTATGGTTAATGCCATTTTTCTGCCCTGAATTAATATTCTGATGTATGACTAACCGGCTTTCCGGTTTGATATGAAAAGTAAAGTTCCTGAAAAATCTGCTTCACTGATAGAAGTGTTCAAAAAAACCAGAAAAACGTAAAATAAGTTAAACAAAACAACCCAATGCGTGTTTATAACCGTGCCCCAAAATACACATTATTCATGTGTGTATATTTCTGAGAATAGTTTATTTTCATAATACGGGGTTTTAAAGGCTAAAAATTGCTATAATTGCATCCTACAAAAGCATTCATAAAAACAGCAGTGGATCCGGAAAACGCATGAGGACATTTTTACTTTCAATTTCATTTCTGCTTACCAGTCTTTGGGCAGTTTCAAATGCCCCTTCCCATGAAGAACCGCTATCGGCGCAGCAGGAAACCACCACCTCCCACGAAGAAAAATTCAATGCCGGCCATATGATCATCGATCATATTGTTGACAGTCACGACTGGCATATCGCCACCTTCGGCCATACCCACATTACCATTCCTTTGCCGATCATTCTGTTTGACGAAGGAAAACTGATTGTGTTCAGCTCTGCGAAATTTCACCACGGTGAACATGCATATTTGGGCTACAAGATTGAATCAGACAGGAAAGCGGGTAAGGGTAAGATTGTTAAGGTCATCCCCGGCACCATGGAAACCGATAAAACTGCTGCCCGGCCGCTTGACTTTTCAATAACCAAAACAGTTGTAGGCATAATCATCAGTTTCATCGTACTTCTCCTTGTATTCTTCCCTGTGGCAAGGGCTTATAAACGCAATGCCGGGCATGCACCCAAAGGCATGCAATCCCTGCTGGAGCCGGTGATTCTTTTCATCCGCGACGATATAGCCGAGCCATCCATCGGAAAGCACTACAAGCGCTTTATGCCTTTTTTGCTTACTTTGTTCTTTTTTATCTTTTTCAGCAACCTCATAGGACTGTTCCCGTTTTTTCCGGGAGGGGCCAATGTTACAGGCAATATTGCGGTAACCCTGGTTCTGGCTGCCTTCACATTCATTATCACAACCTTCATTGGCAACCGGTCATACTGGCTGCATATTTTCAATCCCCCGGGGGTACCCTGGTGGCTGAAATTTCCCCTGCCCCTGCTGCCGCTGATTGAGCTGGCCGGTGTATTTATCAAACCATTTGTATTGATGGTCCGTCTCTTTGCCAACATCACAGCCGGACACATCATTGTTCTGGGTTTTGTGAGCCTGATCTTTATTTTTGCCAATATGAATCCTGCACTTGGCTATGGTGTTTCCCCTGTTTCAGTGCTTTTTTCAGTGTTTATCAGCCTGCTTGAATTGCTGGTGGCATTTATCCAGGCTTATGTTTTTACTATGCTTTCGGCCCTGTATTTTGGAATGGCAACCGAAGACCACGGGCATGAACATGCCCATGAAGCATCACATTAGAAATTTACAATTACAGATAAACCTTTAAATCAAACAATTATGTCACTTTTAACAACACTTCTGCAGGTAGCAGCTGATCTTGCCCCGGTTGCAAAAATGGGTGCCGCTTTAGGCGCAGGTATTGCTTCAATCGGCGCCGGTATCGGCATCGGCAACATCGGTCGCGGCGCTCTTGAATCAATGGCAAGGCAGCCCGAATCTACCGGCGACATCAGATCAAACATGATTGTGGCTGCAGCCCTTATCGAAGGGGTTGCCTTCTTCGCAATCGTAGTTTGTCTGCTTGTTGTATTTATTTAGTGGTAAAATATCCTGCCGGGGTAACGGTTGGTTGCCCTGCCAGGATTATTTCATTAAAAACTCATTAAACCCAGCAATATGGAATTAGTCAGTCCGGGAATTGGACTTATTTTTTGGATGACACTGGCCTTCGGGCTGCTTTTGTTTATCCTCGGAAAATTTGTCTGGCCCCCGATCATGAGGGCGCTGAGCGAGAGGGAGCAGGCCATTGAACTTGCACTCCACGAAGCCAACAAAGCCCGCAAAGAAATGGAAGAACTCCGTTTCAGCAACGAGCAGTTGTTGCGTGAAGCCAAGGAGGAAAGGGATGGCATTCTACGTGATGCACGCAAAGTTAGGGAAAGCATCATCGAAGATTCGAAGGTAAAAGCAACGGAAGAAGCCAACCGAATCCTTGAAAATGCAACTGAGCGCATTCATTTTGAGAAGATGGCAGCCATTACCGATCTTAAAAACCAGATCGCCAACCTTTCGATTGAAATTGCTGAAAAAATTCTCCGTCAGGAGCTTTCAGATCCTGAAAAAGACAAGGCCATTGTCCGGAAATCAATCAGTGACATTACCCTCAATTAGCATTTATGGACAATCCGAGGATAAATATACGGTATGCCAAAGCGCTTTTCGACCTTGCTGTTGAAAATAAAGCCCTTGACCAGGCACATGCCGATATGGCCTTACTTGCCAGGGTATGCCAGCAGAACCGTGAACTTCAGATTATGCTGAAGAGCCCGGTGATTATGGTCGATAAGAAAACGGCCATCATGCGGGCTATTTTCAGTAAAGACCTTGGAAAACTCTCCATGGCTTTTATTGAGATAATCATCCGAAAAAGACGTGAAGCTCATCTGTTTAACATCGCTGTTAAGTTTGGTGATTTGTTCCGCGAGCACGGTAACATCAGAAAAGCAGTGGTTACAACTGTTTCGCCTCTTTCTGATGCGATGAGGAAGCAGTTGATTGAAATCATGACGAAACAGACCGGTTCAACCATAGAACTTATGGAAGAAACAGACCCATCGATCATTGGTGGAATGATTGTAAAGCTCGACGGAATACAGTTTGACGACAGCATTCGTAAGAAACTTTCCAATCTGCGCAAAGAATTTAATGTAAATACCTTTATTAAAGACTTTTAAAACTGAATTAGCACATGGCAGAAATTAAACCCGCTGAAGTATCGGCTATCTTAAGGCAACAACTTGCCGGATTCACAACAGAAGCTGAGCTCGAAGAAACCGGATCTGTCCTGCAGGTCGGGGATGGAATAGCCAGGGTATATGGTCTCAACAGTGTTCAGGCCGGTGAATTGGTTGAATTTACCACAACAGGGGTTAAAGGAATTGTCCTTAACCTGGAAGAAGATAATGTAGGGGTGGTAATGCTGGGCGAAGGCTCCGGTATTAATGAAGGTGACCTTGTCCGCCGCACCCGCCTGATTGCTTCCATCCCTGTGAGCGAAGGTATGCTTGGCCGGGTTATTAATACGATCGGTGAACCCATTGACGGTAAGGGTCCCATCCTTGGTGAGGTATTTGAAATGCCGCTCGAGCGCAAAGCTCCCGGTGTAATCTTCAGGCAACCAGTGAACGAACCGCTTCAGACAGGGATTAAAGCCATCGATTCCATGATTCCGATCGGCCGGGGTCAGCGCGAGTTAATCATTGGTGATCGTCAGACCGGAAAAACTGCCATTGCCATCGATACTATCATCAATCAAAAAGAGTTTTTCGACAAGGGGACACCAGTTTACTGCATATATGTAGCCATCGGACAGAAAGGCAGCACCATTGCAAATATCGTTCAGACCCTTGAAGCAAAGGGTGCCATGCAATACACAGTGGTAGTTATGGCAACTGCCAGCGACCCTGCCGCAATGCAATTTTATGCTCCGTTTGCAGGCGCATCTATCGGAGAATATTTCCGCGATACAGGACGCCCTGCCCTCATCATTTACGATGACCTTTCAAAACAGGCCGTTGCCTACCGTGAGGTTTCGTTGTTACTGAGGCGCCCGCCCGGACGTGAAGCTTATCCCGGCGACGTTTTCTATTTGCATTCACGCTTGCTCGAAAGAGCTGCGAAAGTGATTGCCTCGGATGAAATCGCAGCTAAAATGAATGACCTTCCGGCTTCCCTTAAATCAAAAGTAAAAGGAGGTGGTTCACTTACCGCTCTTCCAATCATTGAGACCCAGGCGGGTGACGTTTCCGCGTATATTCCAACCAATGTGATTTCAATTACAGATGGTCAGATCTTCCTCGAAACCAATCTATTCAACTCGGGCATCAGACCTGCCATCAACGTGGGTATTTCTGTATCCAGGGTGGGTGGTAATGCCCAGATCAAATCGATGAAGAAAGTGGCCGGAACCTTGAAGCTTGATCAGGCCCAGTACCGTGAATTAGAAGCCTTCTCAAAATTTGGTTCTGACCTGGATGCAGTAACCAAATCCATTCTTGACAAAGGTGCCCGCAATGTTGAAATACTGAAACAGCCTCAATACAGCCCGATGAGTGTTGAGCACCAGGTTGCTATTATTTATTGTGGCACCAAAGGATTGCTTCAGAAAATTCCGGCAAAGAGTGTTCATGATTTTGAAACGGAATTCCTGCACAGGTTGTCCGATACAAAACCCGAATTGCTCGAATCAATTCGCAAAGGATCGTACACTCCTGAAATTGAAAAGGAACTGGACACCGTTGCCCTTGACCTGCTTAAGAAATACGAAGTATAACGAATCAACCTCGCTGAAATGCCAAGTCTGAAGGAAGTCAGAACCAGGATTGCATCGGTAAAATCGACACAGCAGATTACCAGTGCCATGAAAATGGTGGCTGCATCGAAATTGCGTAAAGCCCAGACAGGAATTCTGCAGTTAAGGCCGTTTGCCCAAAAACAAAAGCAGATGCTGCAGGAACTCAGCTCAGGGTCAGATGGCTCAGGAGCAGGGAGCTACACAGCAAAAAGGGAAGGTAACCGATTGCTTCTGGTAGTGTTATCATCCAACAGGGGCTTGTGTGGTGCATTCAATACCAATGTGATCAAACAGGTGAATGCCATTGCTGCTGAATATGGCAAGCCGGGAAAATCCGATCATCTTTCAATGATTACCATAGGCCGTAAAGCCACTGAGTATTTCAGCCGGCTGAATTACCGGATCATTGAATCACACGATGATTTATACAACAACCTCAGCTTCGGCAATGCCTCCCTTATCGCGGACAAACTGATTCAATTCTATATTGATGGCAAGTACGATAAAATTCAATTTGTTTACCATCAATTCCGGAATGCAGTGGTACAGAAACTGATTGTTGAACAGTTCCTTCCTGTTGAGTCACCTGCACCGGATAAAGAAGCACCCACCGTTGTATCAGAGTTTATTTTTGATCCTTCGAAAGAGGAAATTCTTGAGGAACTGGTGCCTCAGATATTGAAAACCCAGTTCTACAAAGCAGTATTAGACTCATGGGCTTCGGAACTCGGGGCAAGAATGACTGCTATGTCGCAGGCAACAGATAATGCCCAGGAACTGCTGAAGGACCTGAAGCTTACCTACAATAAAGCACGTCAGGCATCCATCACAAAAGAGATCCTTGAAATTGTAAGTGGTGCTGAGGCCCTGAAAAACACCTGATCCGGAATAATTTAAGCAACATCTTCGTTCATCTCATATCTAAAACATACAGGATCATGATCTCAAAAAAAGTTGAAGAAGCCATCAATGTCCAGATTAAGAATGAAGAACATTCTTCAAGAATCTACATGGCCATGGCTTCATGGTGTGAAACAAAAGGTTACCGCGGTGCGGCAGATTTTCTTTACAAACAGTCGGAAGAAGAACGCATGCACATGCTCAAGTTTATCAAACACCTCAACGACAGGGGTGGTTATTCGGTACTTTCGGCGCTCGAAGTTCCGGCATCAAAGTACAAATCGTTGCTTGATGTTTTCAAGCATGTTATGAGCCACGAGGAGTTTATTACCGACTCCATCAATAAACTTTATGAAGTCTCCCTCAAGGAAAAGGATTACACCACGGGTAATTTCCTTCAGTGGTACATCAATGAGCAGATTGAGGAAGAAAGCACTGTTCACGGGATTCTCGACAAAATGAATCTTGTTGGCGAGGATAAGGCCGGCATGTTTCACATCGACAAGGAACTGCAGACCATGGCTGCGGCAAAAACGATTGCCCCCATCGCTTAAAAGGAAAATAACCCATTTGTTTATCACAACAAAGGGACACGATCTATCGTGTCCCTTTGTTGTATTATAACCCTTCAGGCCCGGGGTAAATCAACTGATGTTTTTTCAGACCTGCTTGCCGGGCTGCTCTATTGAACTGCACAGCTTTTCGTACCACTTCTCCCCATATTTCCTGATCAGAGAATCTTTCAGAAACACATAAAGAGGAACATCCAGTTTCTTACCCAATTCAAGCGCAGGCCGGCAGATGTGCCACTGGTGATAATTCACTGCATCAAAATCGTTGTACCGGCTGATCCTTACCGGGTAAAGATGACAGGATACCGGTTTCCTGAATTTTGATTTCCCGGCTTCCCATGCCTGCTCAATGGCACAGCCGGCAATCCCTTCTTCATTGAAAACCACAAAGGCACATTCAATCCCGTTGACAAGCGGGGTAACGTAATGACCATAGGAATCGTAATCAAAAACACCGGTTTGCTCAATCACTTCGATTCCCGCCTGATTCATAAATGGCTTTATGTAATCGAGATTATCTTCAAGTTCGGAGATTTCCTGTTCATCAAGGGGGGCACCTGCATCACCCTCAACACAGCAGGCACCTTTGCAGATTCCGAGGTTGCAAACAAAGCAGACTTTGCCCAGATCGTCGGAATTGATGGTATTGTCAATAGCTATCATAGGGCAAAAGTATTGAATTAATGCTTTTGTGCCTCATTTGGGGTTACAGGGCTCAATAGCTTCATGGTTATTACAACCACCAGCGCCGGAAATGCGTTACCTGCGGTGAATAGGTCAGTTGTATGGAAGCCCGGTATTTCAATAAGAAATCAATGAAAATAAAGAATCCGATAAAATATTTCTTTTCAGAATAGCTGTATCTCCCGGTTCTGGTAAATGATTGAACTGTATTCTTTTATCCCGGACTAAAAAAATATATGCAATTTATTGTTTATGAATATTGCTTTTATATCTTTGTCATTATAAACAGTTTACATGATTTATACATCAGGCATTAAGATTGTTTCCAGGTGGATACTGTTTTCCTTACTGATGTTGGTTTCCCTTTCCGCAACTTACAATGATTCCGTTGTATTGCCTCCCGGTAGTGATTCATCCTGGGAGCTGATCGAGAATTCGGAAGGAGTCAAGATATATCTCCGCTGGGTAGAGCTTTCCGATAAAGTAAAAATCCGGGAAAGGAAAGCGGAAATCATGGTCCATACCACCCTTGATAAAACCCTTAAAGCCATTACCGAAGCAGGGGAAATAAAAAACTGGATGTCGGGAGTTAAAAAAGTGATGCTGCTGCATCGTGAAAGCCCGGCAAAATGGTACGCGTATACGCTGTATGGACTGCCCTGGCCTTTCAACGACCGGGAAATGATTACCATGTGCACCCTTTCCTACAGTTCCGGGAAGGACAAAGTTTTTGTAAATATGCGCAGCAGCGACGAAAGTTATCCTCCTGCCAAAGGGGTTGAACGACTGACTCACTACAAAGCCAACTGGGAACTTTTTGAAGTAAAACCACAACTGGTCAGGATGACCTTTATCGCCCGTTCGGACGACCCTCCTGCCTTTCCGAGATGCATTCAGGATCCCGTAATTAAAAAAGTCTTTCACAAAAACATGGTTAACCTCAAAGATATGCTTGATGGCAACCGCTCAGGGTATTGATACCTTTATCTTTTTAGGAGAGTGAACCAAATCCGTATGTCAATGTCTGAGGTTATTTCCAGTGCACTGTATCCAACCCTTCCCTGACCTCCTCCAGTGAAGGTGTAATCCCAAACAGGAGCGAAGGTTCCAGGAAATACAACTCGTGACTTCGTTTAAACAATTCTTCTCCGCCTCCGGTAATGTTTAACATAATCAACGCATCTTTCTCTACCAAACCTTCTTCAACGGCATTTTTCAGAGAAGCTGTAGCTATGGCAGAAGCGGCATAGATGTCGATACCCTCTTTTTCAAAAAACAACTCTTTTGCATGTCTGGCTTCAAGATTGGTGGCTTTCAGCACATCACCACCGGCATCACACATGGCATCATACAGCCCGCCATAAATCGGATACGGAGGTTTCCTGTTGGAGAGTACTTTGGCATCAATTTCTGTTACATGTTCACGGGCAAGGTCATCATCGTAAGGCAGCATGGCGCGTGATCCGGCTTTCCAGGCATCATAAATCGGCAGGAACGGGGCATTCTGCGAAACCATCAGTTTCATTTTATGGTCACCAAACCGCCCGTCATCAATCAGCCGGAGGTTGGCCTCCCAGGCTGCGATGGCTCCGGTTCCGCTGCCAACTGCCTGGAAGTAATAATCGGGAATCCGTCCGATGGTGGTAACCGCGGATAAGGTCGTAGTACCCATCCCATCGCGGCGGGCTACATTTTTTGCACCTCCTTCAGCCAGGTAACCTTCACATTGTGTGACAAGGTTTGACAGGTGAATGGCATCGAAGTAATCGCTTCCGAAGGCGGTTACGGCAAGTTTCACGCATTCGTTCAGGGGTGCATCAAACCACAGGGCATTGATATAGTCGTGCGGTACACAAAGCAGCAGGGGGATATTGTTATCGGAACAAACCTTTGCAAATGCCCGGGCTGTATTGCCGGCTGAAGCCACCACCAACACCTGATTCTGAGCAGGATCAAGCCGCCCACACACAGAATAAGCTTCCGTTTCCTTGAAAGAGCAGGTATTCATTGTTACCCCCTTTTCAGGCCACCAGCCACTGAAGGTAATCCACAGATTGCTTAAACCCAATGCCCCGGCCAATCCTTCGCTCTTATAGGTTACCGGAGCTGAAGATCCTTTCAATATGCGGCTGATGGGCAACCAGTCGGAGAAGCGGTACAATCCCGGGAGGCCATACCTCAGATGCAGCTGCCTCTGTTCATAAATAGCTCTGATCAAAGCCGGTTTTTCTTCACCCGGTGCGTCGAGCATCCAACCGGTGTCGTCAAAGATTCCTGCTGTTGCCTGAGATTGAAGCCTGTATTTTGTTGGGATGAATGTTTCTTCCATTGGCCATGAGTGATTGGGATGGGCAAATTTAAGGAAAACCCTGTGATTTCGGATTACCTTCGGTGAGCTCACTTTCGTTCGGTTGTAGACTGCGGATTGCAGATTTAGAATTATTTGATTAGCTGATTAGCACATTAGGATTTTCAAATTCCCAGTCTCTTCGTCTCTCAGTCATCATCTTACCTCTTACTTCCGACCTCTGCCCTCTAACCTCCGATTTCCAACCTCCGAAATAAACTTAACTTCATTTCCCATATCTTTACCTCACAAAATAAACCAGATGAAAGAATTCACCCTCGAAGCCCCCCATGAATTCATCCAGTTAAACCAGCTACTGAAACTCCTAAATCTGGTCGAAACCGGCGGAGAGGCCAACCAGTGCATCACCGAAGGCAGGGTAAAGGTGAACGGAACAATAGAATTACAGAAGCGTAAGAAACTCAGGCCGGGTGATCGGATTGATTTTGAAGAACAAACCATTCTGATAAAAGCAGAAGCGCAGCTATGACCGTTCTTCCCTGTTTTGTTAATTCTTCACTGATTATTGTTATTTTTGAATGCTGATCCGGGTTTCAGGGACACGTCAAGCATTATCCTGTAAAAGTAAACTAACGCACCCGGAACTGTATTGATCCGTCTTCTATGCACGATGACCTGCTTTTACTTGATTCCATCAGGCTGAATTTCAGTCAGGCCAGCCTGCATCTGATGAATATTTCCATTGGTTTTATCATGTTTGGTGTTGCCCTTGGTATAAAATGGGAGAACTTTAAGAGCATCTTTCTGAACCCGCGTACCGCAATCATCGGGCTCAGCAGCCAGTTCCTCGCCTTGCCCGCGGTCACTTTCATTGCGGTGTGGTTACTGGGTAGTTTCATTACCCCTTCGGTCGCTTTTGGCATGTTGCTGGTGGCCTCCTGCCCCGGAGGCAATATATCAAACTTTATTTCCAGCGTTGCAAGGGCCAATGTCGCTCTATCGGTTAGCCTTACAGCCATTGGCACGGTTCTGGCCGTGATTTTCACCCCCCTGAATTTCGCCTTCTGGGGCGGACTATATTCTACCACATCCCCCCTGCTCAGACCCATCCACATCGATCCGTTTGAGATGTTTCAGACAGTGACAATATTGCTTGGGTTACCCGTTGCTGCGGGAATAATTTTTTCACAAAAACTTCCAAAAATCACAAGGGTAATTCAGAAACCAATTGAAAAATTATCCATTCTTGTTTTTGCAGCATTTGTATTTCTGGCCTTCAGAAATAATTATGAATACTTTATCCGGTACATCAACTGGATTCTGATTATCGTCCTTATTCACAATGCTCTGGCCCTGTCAACCGGTTACTTATTTGCCGGAGCCTTTGGCCTCAACCGAAGCGATCGCCGCACAATTTCCATTGAAACGGGCATTCAGAATTCAGGACTGGGACTGGTATTGCTTTTTAATCCGAAGATATTCCCTCCGGAACTAAACATGGGTGGTATGGCATTTATCGCAGCCTGGTGGGGTATCTGGCATATCCTTTCCGGGCTCAGCCTTGCCACATTATGGTCGTTCAGACGTTCAGAGCAAAAAGTTACCGGATAACCGGCCTGCCATGCGAAACGTAGAAAAACATTCGCTCCGTTACACCCTGCTCTTCAGGCTGGTCAGGTTCTATTTCTACATCTTTTTTAATAAAATTACTATTACCGGAAAGAATCAGATCCCGGCAGATACTCCTGTTATTTTTGCTTCCAACCATCAAAATGCCCTGATGGATGCCCTGGCCATGCTTTTTACGGTTAACCGTCCGGTTGTTTTCCTGGCAAGGGCCGATATTTTTAAAAACGAAAGAATTGCCAGGCTCCTGAATTTCCTGAAAATACTTCCGGTGTACCGCATCCGCGACGGGATCGAATCCATGGGAAATAATTCGCAGACTTTCGATAAAACGGTGCAGGTGCTTCAATCCGGAACACCCATTGGCATCCTTCCCGAAGGATCGCATACCCACATCAAACGATTGCAGCAACTGAAAAAGGGAATTTGCCGCATAGCCTTTCAGGCTGCCGAAAGCAGTGGTTATAAACTCAACATCCAAATTGTTCCGGTCGGTCTCGACTACACCAACTATCAGAATGCAGGAACTCATCTGCTGGTTAATTTCGGCAACCCGATTCCCGTTTCCGGATATTATGACCTCTACCGTGAAAACCCTCAGAAAGCCATAGCCCTCCTGCGCGATGACCTGGCCGATGCCTTGAAAAAGGTAATGATCCACGTTGAGAACGAGCAACATTATCATACCATTCAGTCACTGACCGGGATGCTTGAAACTGATTACATCAGAAACCGTGGGTTGGCCGACAACCGGGAAAACCGTTTCTCCGCTTCCCGTGAAATCATCAGGCTGATAGAAACGGCTGCCTCTGAAAACAGGCTGGACCTGAGTGAAATGGAAACCGGATTGGAGTTCTATAACAAAATACTTGACCGGCATCACTTAAGAGACCGTCTTTTTCAGTCTCCTCCGCCTTCAGCACTATCGCTGGTGGTATCAGCACTGATCTCAGTGTTGTTGCTCCCTGTTCATTTGTACGGCTTGATAGCCAACTATTTGCCCTACAAGATCCCAGTCAGGATTTCTGCCAAAATGAAAGATTCCCAGTTTATAAGTTCGGTGAATTTCGGGTTGAGTTTCTTCCTGTTTCCAGTCTGGTATCTTATCCTGCTGGCTTTATTGCAAATAATTCAGATCCCATACTACATTGATCTGTTAATCCTGCTTTCCTGGCCGGTTTCCGGACTGTTTACCTTCTACCATTACCTGCACTACCGCAGGTTGACAGGCCGTATCAGGTTATGGTGGTTGAGGCACCGGCAACCTGAGCAATACAAAAGCATGGTTGAACTGAGAGAAAAACTTGCAGGATCTATAAATCTGATTTAAAAGGATTTCCCTTCAGGGATACACACGATAGAATAATCCCGCCGAAAGGCTTAACTACCGGCCGAATTTGTACATAACACTGAACCCCAGACCGTATTCCGGTCCCCCTGATTTGTAAAAGAGCTCTTTTACCCTGGGCCTGACAAACGGTTGTACCTGAAAGACCATCCCTTTCCATTGCTTTTCCAGCCCGATAGAGAAAACAAGGTTGTTGAACAGGACTGCATCACCTTTTGCCCGGAAATCCTCACGACGGGGAGGTCCCAGCGAATCGGCCCCGTGATCAAATTCCAGGCGCTGGTTCAGCAGAAGGTCCAGATCTGTTCCCACGGATAAGCCGAGTCCGAAATTCCGTGGAAGCCGGAATGTATAACTCAACGCAACAGGAAGCTGAATGAGGTTGCTCTGAATATCAATGCCTGTCGCATGATCATGGCCGTTAAGATGTTCCTCGAAATGATGGTTTTTTCTGTGATGGTCATGCCGGTCAAAATCATCCCTGGTGTCGAAATGCTCTGTCTTCAGATCAGCATATTTCAGACCGATGGACAGGCCAAGCCTGTTTTCTAAACTTACATTGCCCTTTAACCCGAGGCCATAGCTATTTCCTGTATACTCAAATCCTGCCCCTGCACCTACACCGGAAACACTGAAAAATGTACCCTTTTTTTCTTTAGGTTTCCCGGTTTGTGACTTTCCGTTTGGTTCCCGAACCAACGAATCGGCCGTTTTGTTTGGTTGCTCCGCTTCCGGAACTATATTAGCCGGTTTGGCTGGCAGCGTCTTTTCTTCGGTTTTCTCCACGGATTCCTGATCAATGCTGTCTTTTACCGGGACTGCAATCAGGTCAATCCACTGTCCGGGTAATTCCGACGGTGGGATGACACGAAATGTATCGCTGACAACGTTCATCGTATCAGGAAATATAGCAGGCTCTGCCGGTATGACTGTCTTTATGTTTTTGTCGCTGATGTCGCTTACGGGTAAATTAACTGAAACGATTCCTGACGGGATTTGAGGGGAATTCTTTCCCACGGTGGTAGTGTCTTTTTGAATATCTGTAATCCTTTTCAGGGAATGTAAAACAGGCTTTTTTGTTGGGGGTTCCGGTGTGATATCTCCGGGGAGGTCAACTGACGATGAATCTTTCTGAATAACAGGAGAAACCGTTTGCATTTCGGGAACCGGAATCTGCTTCTTTTCAGCCAATGAATCTCCGCTGTTTCTGACTGTATACCAAAGAAGTATTCCTAAAGCTGCTGCGGCAGCAATAGTGATGATCATGGACGGACCACTGATTCCGCCACGTGACCAAAGATGGTTCTTCCTGATATGATGAACCACCTTATCAATATCTTGCTCTGTGTACTTTTGATCAGGTCCTTCCAGTTTTTTCCGGATGGCGTCATCAAAATCTTCAGTTTTCATCAGCGGGTAATGTTTTTAGTTCATAAGCAGTATTGTAAATGGTGTTGGATCTTAAAATCATTGATTGCAAGCGCTTACGGGCATCCTGAAGGTTCGATTTTGATGTGCCTTCAGTAACACCCAATTTTTCAGCTATTTCCCTGTGTGTATATCCATCGATTACGAAAAGGGTAAAAACTGTCCTGTATGCCGGTGATAGCCGTCTTACCATGTTAAGGATCTCTTCGGCCGACATACTGCTGATGACATCTTCGGAAACATCAACAGCCTGAACGTACTCTATATCCTGGTAATCAGGCTTTCTTGCATTTTTCCGGTAAGCATCAATGGCAGTGTTTACAGCTATTGATCTTAACCACCCTTTAAAGGCCTAACTTTCATCATATCTGTCAAGGTTGCTGAAAACCTTCAGGAAACTATCATTAAGAATCTCTTCAGCATCCTGGTCATTGCCTGAATAACGCAGTGAAATGCTTTTCACATAGCCATAAAAAAGCCTGATCAGGGCACGCTGCGCTTTAGGGTCATTGCGTTTACAGGCAGCAATCACACTATCAGGGTCATCGGGATTAAAATCTTCCTTCCTCCTTAAAAACTTCATTATGGCTTTAATTCCATATATCAATACGAAAATACGAAATTAAAGGTGGGGTGGCGGCCAATTTTTAATGGTTACCCCACCATCCCGGTTACGATTTCGTATTGGCTTTTGATTATAAGTTAAACCAAAAAATTGTACAAAGATGAAGAAAGTGTTTTTTGCAATGATCATCGGAGCGTTTGCTCTTGTCTCGTGTTCTAAGGATGAAACATCCACTGCAGTTACTTCACAGGAAGTAACAGTTTCATCGGTTCCTGCTGCCATCCCGACTTATGTTGCCGAAAATTACCCTGATGCTGATATCTCAGTCATTTATAAACTGTTAAACAGTGATACTACTTATGCTGTAACCCTTAACACGTCTGAACTTCTGGCCTTTGATGAAAAAGGTTCCCCCCTATGTCATGGTGAACCCGGACTTGAATGCGACTCAACCGGAGGATGTCATGGTGATTCAACCGGCGGACATCACGGAGGCGGACATCATGGAGGAGGTCACCACGGAGGTGGACATCATGGCGGAGGGCATCATGGTGGCGGTCACTTCGGTGGCATTCCCCTGGATTCAATACCGGCATCAATTTCAGCCTATGTCACAGCCAATTATTCAGGATATGAAATCCACCATGCATGGAACGACACCCTTTGCCAGTTTGGAAGTGTAATAGAGGTCATGATCGATTCTACACAAACTGTTCACCGGAAACTTGTTTTTAACCTGAACGGTGAATTTCTGGCTAATGCAGAAAGACTGCTTTTTGCTGATCTTCCTGAAACCGTTACTTCAGCAATTGCTTCAAACTATCCGGACTATACTGCAAGGAATAAAGCAGAAGCATTCACCCTTGCTGATAATTCAAAACAATTTAAGGTTTTTCTGTTACTTGGCAGCTCCCGCAGGTGTATTGTCCTGAATGAAGATGGGACGGTGGTCTGTGAACAATAATCATGAATAGTCCATTTGCACAATAAATGTGGGATTTATTCCGCAGGTTTAAAGTCAGGAAGAGGCCATCATAGATGATGGCCTTTTTCATCTTTTCCTGTTGG
This sequence comes from Bacteroidales bacterium, assembly GCA_016705005.1. GTDB lineage: Bacteria > Bacteroidota > Bacteroidia > Bacteroidales > Lentimicrobiaceae > Lentimicrobium. The sequence goes on from JADIZB010000001.1 coordinate 732,479, forward strand.
TAATCTGATCTTTCATAGTCAGCCGGATGAATTGGAATGAATTAAATATTAAATATTTTGAAAAAGTGTCGGAAATGTAAAATTTCTTACTACTTTTGATAGACGCATTCGGTTACATTAGTATGAATACATTAAGAATTCTATCGGAAAATAAATATAGGGAGCCTTACACTTGAAGATACTGCAATCCGTACAACAACGGAATGAATATTTCAAGCGCAATAGTTTCACTGTCTACCGGGGGACGGTTTATTAATTATTCTAAATATTCTATTATGAAAATCAGGACTACCTTGTTACTGGTTGTATTCTTGTCATTATTCCAACTGGGATTCGGACAAAAAAACAACGATCTTTTCACCAAAAGGAATGAAATCTACTTTAACTTTTCAGTTACCTCTAAGGATGAGTTAAAAACCATTTCACGGCAGATTTCAATCGATAATTTCAGAAACGACACTGTTTGGGCTTATGCCAACACCAAACAGTTTTTGAAATTCTCAGCTTCCGGTTACAGGATTAACATCCTTCCTCATCCTGGTGATGGCCCCGGGGTAGTTATGCGGGATCAGGTTAAAATGCTGAAAGGCACTAAAACAACCTGGAATTTCTATCCTACTTATGAGGCTTACGAAACCCTCATGAATGATTTTCAGACGTTGTATCCAACACTCTGTCATCTGGAAACCATAACAACCTTGCCAAGTGGACGAAAAATTATAGCTGCAAAGATTTCTGATAATGTATCAACCAACGAAGCAGAACCTGAGTTTCTATATACATCCTCCATGCATGGCGATGAAACAACAGGATATGTGCTAATGCTTCAGTTGATTGAATACCTGCTTCAGAATTATGGAACAATCCAGGAGGTAACCGATCTGGTTAACAATATGGAGATTTATATCAATCCATTGGCCAACCCTGATGGGACTTATTACGGAGGTAACAGTACCGTGAGTGGAGCCATCAGAGGCAATGCTAACGGTGTTGACCTGAACAGAAATTACCCTGATCCCGAAGATGGCGAACATCCTGATGGAGAGGCCTGGCAGCCGGAGACTGTGGCCTTTATGAATTATGCTTCAACGCATGATTTCATGGCTGCAGCCAATTTTCATGGCGGAATTGAAGTGGTGAATTATCCCTGGGACACCTGGGTCACCCGTTCTGCCGATGATAGCTGGTGGATAATGGTGAGCAGGGAGTATGCCGATGTTTGTCAGGCAAATAGCCCGGCCGGATATATGGATGATCTGAATGACGGAATTACCAATGGGTACGATTGGTATGAAGTAGCCGGAGGAAGACAGGATTATATGAATTTTTTTCATCATTGCAGAGAATTTACCGTTGAAATATCAACCACGAAAACGGTACCGGCGGCCCAGTTACCCAATTACTGGAACTACAATTACAGATCATTTCTACTATATCTTCACCAGGCAACCTATGGTTTCCGGGGGCTGATAACGGATCAGTCCAGCGGAAATCCGGTTGAAGCCAAAGTAACACTGGTCGGACATGATGCCCTCAATACTGAAGTTTATTCAACTGCTTTGCATGGTGACTACTACCGTCCTGTCAAGGCCGGAACCTATACGATTGAAGTATCAGCCCCCTGTTATGTTACACAAACACTCACCAACAGGACAATCACAGATTACAATTCAGTCATTCAGAATTTCCAGCTGGTTCCAACAGCCGGAGTCACCACAACCGCTGTTACTTCCATTACAACAATCTCTGCTGTATCAGGTGGTACAGTTATCTGCGAAGGATCACTACCGGTTACTGCCCGGGGTGTTTGCTGGAGTACAGGTGTAAATCCGACAATAGCCGACAGTCACACTACCGATGGTTCAGGTTCAGGGTCATTTACCAGTAATCTTACAGGACTTCTTCCGAGTTATACCTACCATGTAAGGGCTTACGTCACAACAGCATCAGGCACTACTTATGGGAATGATCTCTCATTTTCTACTTCATGTGGAGGCATCACATCCTATCCCTGGACGGAGGGTTTCGAGAACGGGGGTGTCATTCCAGGTTGCTGGACCCAGGAACGGGTTGCCAGTTCAGGAATTGACTGGACTTTTATTACAGGAAGCGGCAACAGTCATCCGGCTGCTGCCCATGGCGGGACTTATAATGCCTGTCTGAAAGATGCTACAGGTACTGACAATAAAACAAGGCTGATCACCCCAACCTTAAACCTGAGTGGCCTCAGCAATCCGGTGCTCACTTTCTGGCACACACAGGCAGTCTGGAGCGGAGATCAGGATCAATTGATCGTTTATTATAAAACTTCTTCCGGCGGAACATGGACAGCAATAGGAACCTATACCGCAAGCATTACGACCTGGACAATGGAAACGATAAACCTTCCTGGTGGTTCAGCAGATTACTACATCGCATTTGAAGGAAATGCGAAATATGGCTATGGTGTTTGCTTAGATGATGTAGCTGTTAATGGATCATCCACACCAGTTTTGACCGTTACACCGGCAAACCAGAATGTTACGCCCCCTGCGGGATCAACAGCATTTACAGTGACTTCAAACACTGCATGGACTGCGGTCAGTAACCAGTCATGGTGCACGGTTACGCCTTCAGGCACAGGTAATGGAACCATTTCAGCAACATTTACACAAAACACAACTTCAGCGCAGCGAATTGCAAATATCACGGTTTCTGCTTCCGGACTGAGCCCGGTGGTTGTAACTGTAACACAGGCGGCACCCACGCTTGCAGTTTCCCCGTCAAACCAGAATGTCACCGCTGTGGCAGGGTCAACATCCTTTGGTATTACCACCAATTCTGCATGGGTTGCTACAAGTGATCAGGCATGGTGTACAGTTACACCTTCGGGAACCGGCAATGGCACCATCAGTGCTGTGTATTTGCAAAACACTTTGTTAACGGCACGTACCGCCAACATCACTGTAACTGTCAGCGGACTGACATCCCAGGTGGTTACCGTTTCTCAGGCAGGTACAAGCCCTACACTGAGTGTGACACCTGCAAGCCAGAGTGTAACAGCATCTGCTGGCAGTACAACCTTCACTGTAACCTCTAACACTGCCTGGAACACCCTGAGCGATCAGACATGGTGCACTGTTACGCCTTCCGGAACAGGCAACGGCTCAATTACGGCAAACTTTACCCAAAACACAACCTCGTCTTCAAGAACAGCTACCATCACCGTTTCTGCTTCAGGTGTTTCGCCGGTAACCATTACGGTAATTCAGGCCGGAGCAGTAGTCTCAGAATTTCTGCTAACGATACAGAATGTGCAGCAAACTGCACCCAATGTTTTTGAATTCGACATTTTTCTGCTCGACAATGATGCAACTTCACCTTTTGAGCTGGCATCTATCCAGGAAGGGATAAATTTTAACCTCGGGATGCTGAATGGAGGTAATGTAACTACAGGAATGACTACTATTGTTTCAGGCACATCGCAGTTACCTTCAAATATGGCTCCGATAAGTGTCAGCACATTAGCCACCGGACTCATCAGGGTTGCCGGTCGTGCTGCCCCGGGTGCCGGAAATGGTTTTATCGTTTCAAACACAGCACCCGGTACACGTATAATCAGACTCAGGATGACAAATTCCGTTGCTTTTGCTTCAAGCTCAACAGCCAATATGAATTTTACTCCAAGTACGGCCATTACACCATCTTACGCAACCCGGGTTGCGAAATATGAAGGCACAATTAATACCCAACTGGCCGTTATTCCGGGAGAGAATGCCATCGTTCCGGAAAACCCCTTGCTGAACGGACCACCTTCACTGAGCGTATCTCCGGTAAGCCAGAATGTTGGCTCATCTTCGGGAGTATTTTCGTATACGGTGACCACCAATTCATCATGGACTTCCATCAGCGACCAGTCATGGTGTAATGTAAATGCATCAGGATTCGGAAACGGAACGATACCGGCTGTTTTCAGTGAAAATACTTCGGGAATAAGGACTGCAAATATTACTGTGTCTGTTGCCGGACTGCCTGACGTGGTTGTTACTCTGACTCAGGATGGCGTTGCTACGAAGGTGCTGAATGTTTTTGCCTTCCTCGAAGGCCTGTATAACGGAGGTTCTACAATGCGTCAGGCCAGCGATGAAAATGGCGCTCATTTTGGTGCGGGAATTGCAGATCTTATTTCCATTGAACTGCATAATGCTTCTTCATACAGCGTTATTGAGCATTCAATTGCCGGTGTTGATTTGAGTACTTCCGGTAATGCAATGGTTAACATCCCTCCGGCATTGTCAGGGAGCTATTACATAACAGTGAAAAACCGTAACTCCATCGAAACGACTTCTGCCAGCCCGGTTTCATTTGCATCTCCGGTAATTGATTATGCCTTTGACCTTCCCTCGAAAGCATTCGGCGGCAATCTGCTACAAATGATTGACGGAGTTTATGTGTTATATGCAGGCGATGTTAACCAGGATGGGACGGTGGATACAGGCGACACTACCCCAATTGATAATGATCAGTTTGGCTTTGTTTCAGGCTATGTGGTTACTGATATCAATGGCGATGGCACTGTGGATACCGGTGACACGACAATTGTCGATAATAATCAGTTCTTTTTCATTGGTTCTGTGTTACCATAATCAAACTCATCAGAATAAGAAAAGGCCGGTTTTATAGAACCGGCCTTTTCTTATTCTGGATCTGATATCCTTTATTGCAGAAGTTACTTCAGGAATTTTATTTCCGGATAATCTCCCGGATCATGTCTTCGGTTTCATTGAAAGCCAAAACCATGGTTTTCCCTGCTTCACCCCCGATCATTCCGGCGAAAGCAGGCGCATTCATCCGGCTGATGTAAGTTTTCCCGTCAGCCTTTTCATAAACAGAAATACGGCAGGGTAACATAGCCGAAACATCGCGGAATTCATCCACGGAAAGAATCTGAAAAGCATGACCCGGATTACAAAGTTCAATTACATTGACCGGCAATACATCTTTTCCATTTTTCTTCATAGTTGCCTGAAGATCATGCGTTGTGGTAATCTTCCAGCCCTGTTCAACTATTACAGCTGACAATTTAGTAATCGTTTCAGCAAAGCCATAGCGGCTCTCGTCTTCAATCATTACAACCGGTTTTTCCATAACTTGTGTCTGCGCTGTGGTAAATAAGCTGGTGAATAAAAGGAATCCTGTGATTATGTTTTTGATTTTCATTGTATTTAGGATTAAGATTGATGTTTCAGAACCTGTTTTATTAAAAAGTCTTTGGGTTTCACACCGACAAAACGGTCAACTTCCTTACCGTTTTTGAACAAAATCAATGTAGGTATACCCCTGACCCCTTGTTTTTGAGAAACAGATTGAAAATGATCGACATTCAATTTAGCAACGGTGGCTTTGAAGTTCTCATCTTCAGCTAACTCGTTCAGTACAGGGCCCATCACCTTACAAGGCATACACCATTCGGCCCAGAAATCAACCATAACAAGTCCCTTTTGAATCTGTGTCTGGAAGTTTTTATCGGTAAGGGTGAGAATTTTCTCACTTTCAGGAACGGCTGCCATGTTTTTCATTCGTCTGAATGAATAAATCATATAAAGCCCAAAAAGCAAAATAATCGCAAGGGTAACTATGAGTCCGGTTGACATGTTAATTATTTAGTGTTCGTGAAATTCATTAATTTTCAGATGATGAATGTAGTTTGAAGCAGCCAGGGCAGCAACAGTTGCATCTCCTACAGCAGTTGTAACCTGCCGGTATCTTTTCACAACGGAATCTCCGGCTGCATATACACCGGGAATATTGGTGGCCATATCACTATCAACTATTATCTCATTCCAATTGTTCATGTTTACCTTTCCGAACAGGAATTCAGTATTGGGGACATAGCCTATAAATATAAAGACACCATCCGTTATGAAATTCTGAGTTTCACCGGTTTTCAGATTTTTGATATCAACACTTTCCAGTTTATCACTTCCGTTAAACTTCTCCAGAGACGATTCCATGATAAAACTGATTTTGGAATTGGCTTTCGCTTCTTCCACAGCATATTCAAAAGCCTGAAAATGATCAAACTGATGGACAATAGTTACCTTGCTGGCATATTTTGTCAATGAGACAGCTTCCTCCAGGGCAGAATTGCCACCGCCAACCACAACGATCTCCTTACCGGTGAAAAAGTCACCATCACAGGTGGCGCAGTAAGAAATACCACGACCTTTAAATTTAGTTTCTCCTTCAACACCAAGGGTTCGTGAGCGTCCCCCGGGAGTCAGAATAACCGAATCAGCTGTGTATGTTTTTCCATCTGAAAGCTTTAACTCTTTAACATCACCTTCAAGGTTGAGGCTTTCGACAGTGGTATTCCCTTTAATAACACAACCAAAACTCTTCGCCTGCTTTTTCATGATGTTGGAGAGCTGGTAGCCTGAAATGCTTTCTACGCCAGGGTAATTGGCTATTTCGTGGGTAAGAATCATCTGGCCTCCGGCAACCCCATCGGTAACGATCAGGGTGCTGAGCCTTGCCCGGGAGAGGTAGATGCCGGCGGTTAACCCGGCAGGCCCTCCACCGATGACTATGGCATCGTAATGCGTTGAATCAGTCATTTTTGGTTTACTGAGATTTTTTGGTTTATCAGGGAAGTATTTGAATGGAATAGTGGAATGTTGGAAAGCATTCCGAATGGACTTCGGCATAAGATCCGGACATTGAAAGACCGGAATCAGGTGAATTTAGTAGAATGAATGATCAGCAGGTCATATCCATCATTCCATCACCCCATCATTCCATCATTCCATCATTCCGGATTAATCAGCCATTACAGGTACAAACTCCTTGTCAAGAATTGATTTTACCTGGGACACACTCTGAATGCTTGATGTAGCTTTTACCAGTTTCCCCTTTTTATAGTACATGGTAAAAGGGATCCCCATAAAACCACGAACTTCAGGCACATCGCGGATTACATAGGCTTCCGGGTTGTCAAACTCCATATCGGCAAATTTCACATGGGTGTATTCGCTCTCAAGATCTTCCATGATTCCGTAAACAGGAATACACATCGGGCCCATACGGCCGCAGCAGATCATTACGTTTTCGTTTTCAGCGATAAGCTTCTGGTGTTCCGAAGCGGTCATTACATGATGCAGATTTGTGTAAAGCATAGTATTTGTTTTTTATGTTTATTTGAGTTTATTTGTTATTTGGGTTTTGGAATATTGTAATGTTGTAATGCATCTGTTTTGCCCTTCGGGTGATTAATTCCGGGATTACCGATGGCATACTGCTCCATTATTCCATCATTCCATCATTCCATTCTTCCATCCCTGCCAGCCGCCATGGTAGGATTCCTCTATCCCAGAATCCTGACCTCATAGGTAAGTGGCATTGCCTTACGATAAACCGCCGACACCCCGCAATACCTGTCCTGGGAAAGTTCAATGGCTTTCTTAAGTTTTTCTTCATCCAATCCATCTCCTGTGAATTCGTAAATAAGATGCATGCCGCTGTAGTGTTTGGGATGCTCTTCGGTAAGTTCGGCTTCAATGATTATGTTGAAAGTCCTGGGTTCAATCCGCATCTTCTTCAGGATAGAGATCACATCCATACCGGTGCACCCTGCCAGCGAAGCGAGCATCAGGGCTTTAGGCCTTGGACCAGCATCTTTGCCTCCTACCTCAGGCGAGGCATCCATAATCACATGGTGACCACTGACCAATGAATCGAACTGCATATCGCCGTTCCAGGAAGTATTTATTGTTTGTTTCATAATATTCAGATTTAGTGATGCAAAATTAGAACCCTGCCTAATGGTGTGCAAGGTTTTTACCCTTGTATATCACAACGTGGAACTTGAGTTTGCTTAACTTTTTGTTTGATCAGAATCCCGTTTTACATTCCTGGCATTGATTCATCAGGTGTCACGGCAATTCCGCCTCTTCCTTTATCCGGCAGAATTCCGGATCAGATTAAGCTTTTTACTCTCGAAATGGTTACAAAACATCTCATCGCTGATGAGAGATAAATGCTAATTTTGTAAAGGTTTATACTCAGTTTTATGAAAACCTTTATCCCACCCGACGATTGTTCCCTCAGCCATATAGAAGCTCCATGCTTCCGGAATCTGCTTCCCGAAGAGATTGAACTTGCCCGCAACAGCAAAACCATGGTAGTGTTCAGGAAAGGAGAGAACCTTACCAAACAGGGGGCCTTCGCCTCCAGTGTTTTGTTTGTGATGGACGGGTTGGCAAAACAGTATATCGAAGGCGATATGACGCACAATTTTAACCTCCGGCTGATCAGGGGAGGAGAATTTGTGGGACTTTCCGTTGCTTTTAACAACCACACGTATAACTATTCTGTTGTGGCTTTGAAGGAAACAACCGCCTGCCTGATCGAAAAAGAAGCCGTAACCAGCCTGATCAAAGGCAACGGTGCTTTTGCGTACAATATCATTAACCGCTATTGTGAACAGAACAGCAAATTATACACTTCCGTTCATGACCTGATGTACAAGCAGATGAATGGCCGCCTGGCAGGTGCCTTGCTTTACATCTGGAAGGAACAGGCCGGGAACGATGAGGTTTTCCCTTTTCTGAGCCGGAAAGATATTGCTGATTTTGCAGGGCTATCAACCGAAAGCACGGTCAAATTACTGAAGAGTTTCGAAAAGGATGGATTCATCAAACTGGAAGATAAAAACATACTTTTACAAAATATTCCGGGACTGGAACAGATCAGTCTTGTAGGGTGAAATATGGAGTATCTGATTCTATTTCCTGATTTAACACGCGTTCATTAAAAACGACCCTTCCGGAGAACGACGGCTGCCTCTTCACCTCATATTCCAGACAGACTAATTCGAAGGGCTGGTTTGAATTCTAAAGATGTTTCCTGTAATAATGAAACACTGCAGGAAACAAGGTAAGAACAGAAATCAATGCTCCGGTCAGGGCAAATACCGGCTGTAGCAGCGAGGAAAATCCCAGCATAATAATCTGAACATTTATCCAGATGATCAGGATAAATCCATAATAGAGTGAAAACGTCCAGCACCAGTGTTGTTTGTGATAAAGGTTGATCAACTCCGGCCATTGCCAGGGTGGTTTGATAAAAAGTCCCCAGGCAATCACCAATGGCAAAATACCATTGAACAGGATAAGGATAATTCCCGGAATCAGGAATGTATTGAAAGGACTGTTACTGAGGATATCCGTTGTCATCCCCATTTTGCTGCCATCCGGAGCCGTTATAAATGAATACCCTCCGAAAATTCCTCCAATCCCGGTAAATACCAGAATAAGTGCAAGTAAAATTACGGTAAGGGGCATTTTGTTAGCGGTATCAGACATGCCGTACGTTTTTTTTGTAAATCTAAGGATTTTTGCCCATAATTGAGCAAATATGTCGGTTTATAACATCAGTAAATCCTCAAATGAAAGTTTACTGGAAGTTGATGCCCTGCCGGTTATTGGTAAATTTTGTCAACAGGGTCTTCCTCAGGCTTCTGTAAGTCAGTACATTTTTATCGGCTCGTTCCTGCACCTTTGTGGTGATGACTTTCAGGGCTTTTTCCCTGTCTGTACTCAGCAAATTCCGCAATTCAGCTTCTTCTTCCTGTATTCCATTGAAGAAGTTTGTCTCAAGAGAAACCTGTTCTGCTTTTACCAGCCTGAATCCTTCCTGCCAGTTCAGATACAACAAATTGTCCACCTCATCATAAGTCCATTTGGCACTTGCATCATCAAATTCATCAGGATTGAATACAGCATAGGACGCCGGTATGTCCTGCACCCCGCAATAGATGGGCAGGTAGGGTCCCACAGCCTGATTATCGAGATATACCCAGTAGATTCCCCCGATTTCATCAGGCAACCATGACCGTAACTGGGCCACCATGCCATAGCCACCACGGGCAACATTTCTCCGCCAGGTAATTCCCAGCAGTTCGCGTATATTACGTGTCGGGAAAGGAGTTGCCATATTGCTGTATTTCATACCTCCCTTCCCATCCGGTATAAAGTAAGCAGGATGCTTCGACATATCGTAAATGGTTCCTTCGAAGGTATACCGCTGCATGCCCATCACATCCTGAACACTGATTTTATCGACAGGTTTGCACGAAAAAGGATACAGGCTTAATGGCTCAACATATTGAATGTAAGGATTTTGTGTGTCAAACGGCGATTTCAGGTTCCTGTCAGGCATATCCTTTATCTCAGGGGCATACCTGCTGTAAAACATCCAAAGCCGTGAAGTTGCCCATTCCCGGGGAATGGGGGCATAAACATCCTGCCACACAAATGGTTTACCGGATTTAGGATCATACCAGCCACGTTCAATTCCTGCGCTCATATAATTCGATGATGCCCTGAAGTTCTCTTTATCCCTGATATTTATCTCTTTGATGATGCTCCAGTTGGCAATCAATGTAGCATGATCGTCGGGTAACCGTTGTGCAGCCCAGATAGCTCCGGGTTTTCCTTTACCCGGTTCCCATCCCGGTCCAACACTGAAAACCTCCAGAATCCAGACTTCATTGGGATCAGCGATTGCCAAACATTCCGATTCATCCACACAGGATGGCAGAAAGCCATAAATATCAAGAAGATGTGTTATCAGGTCTAGTGCTTCCCGGGCTGTTTTACATCGTTCCAGCGCAAAAATCTGCGCCTGCTCTATGGTCATAATCTGCCGGCTTTCCTCCCGTTTGATTTTCAACTCTTCGCGTTGACTCAGTGTGCTTTCACCAATGGCCAGCTGAAACTCATTGATGTGCGAATAGGCTGAGCGGATGTATGTGTAAGTTTGTTCAACCTGTGGAATATAGCCGATGACCTTCCCCATGCTGTCAATTGGTTGCCTAACATCCTGCAGACCCCAGTACACCGGTGCCAGTGATCCTTTGGGAAATTTCCGTCCGTGCATCACTTTGAACCTGGAATTGTCGCCGCAATCGGTATGTGAAACAATTACTGACCCGTCCTTACTGGCATTTTTGCCAACGGCAATAATGGTGCAGGCATTTGTACGGATCACCCCACCCGTTAACATTAGGGCAATCATTAAAAACAGTTGTATTCTTTTCATAATCGCTGTTTTGAAAGTATCATTCATTTTCATGTTCTGTCCGGCAAATGATCTCTTCCTGAAGTTCAGGGGTAAGATCGTTGAAGTAATCGCTGTAACCGGCGACCCTAACAATCAGGTTGCTGAATTTCTCAGGATTCGCCTGGGCTTCGCGCAGAGTGGAAGCATTAATTACATTGAACTGGATGTGGTGACCATCCAGCCGGAAATAAGCCCTGACCAGGTGTCCGATTTTCCGGATGGCTTCATCGTCTTTAAAAAACGCCGGAGAGAACTTCTGGTTCAGCAGGGTTCCCCCGGTTCTGATCTGATCGAAACGGGAAGCCGATTTGATGACCGCGGTAGGACCTTTCCGGTCGGCACCCTGTACCGGTGAAATGCCTTCCGAAAGTGGTTTACCGGCCCTCCGGCCATCGGGCAGGGCGTTCACTTTGCTTCCGAAGTAAACATGGCAGGTAGTCGGCAGCATTTCAACACGATAAGTGGCTCCCCGCGGACTCCTCCTTCCGTCAACTGCATCGAAGAAGGACTCGAACACGTCGTTTACATGCCTGTCGGCAGCTTCGTCGTCGTTTCCGTACTTGGGTGTCTTATAGATCAGTTGCGCCAGTTCCCGGTCAAAGCCTGAAAAATCTTCCTTCATCATTGCCAGTAGTTTCTCCATCGAAAATCGTTTGGTTTCAAAAACATTAACCCTGATTGATGCAAAGCAATCCGTCATGGTACCCAATCCGACACCCTGAATATAGCTGGTATTATATCTGGCTCCTCCGGCATTGTAATCTGTACCGTTAACAATACAATCTTCAGTGATGGCAGAAAGGAAAGGTGCCGGCATTTGTCCTGCCCAGATTTGCTCGATGAGATTGCTTCCTGAAATCTTGATATTGATAAAATGCTGAAGCATCACCCGATAAGCGGAAATCAGGGATTCAATGTTCCGGAAATCTCCCGGGTCGCCCGTTGCGGGGCCCAGCTGAATTCCTGTTAAGGGATCCACCCCATTGTTGAGGGTCAGTTCCAGTATTTTTGGCATGTTGAAATATCCTGTAAGGATATAGGCTTCAGTACCAAAAGCGCCGGCCTCCACACAGCCTGATGCTCCACCCCTTCGGGCATCTTCGGCTGTTTTCCCCTGCCGCATCAGCTCTTTAACAATTGCATCGGTGTTGAAAACGGAAGGTTGTCCGAAACCTGTTTTGATGATCCTGGCGGCCCGGTGTATCAAACGGTCAGGGTTTTTTTGGCTGAGCTGAACCATAGACCCTGGTTGCAAAAGGCGCATTTCTTCAATAACATCCAGGATCAGAAAGCTGAGCTCGTTTGTAGCATCAGTACCGTCGGATTTCAGGCCGCCAACATTGATCAGGCAAAAATCGGTATAGGTATTGCTCTCTTGCGCGGTCACGCCGACTTTAGGGGGAGCCGGATGGTTGTTGAACTTAATCCAGAATGCCTGGAGGAGTTCCTTTGCCCTTTCTGTGGTAAGAGAACCATCGGCAAGGCCCTTTTCATAAAAGGGCAGCAGGTGCTGGTCAAGACGGCCCGGATTGAAGGAATCCCATGGATTCAATTCGGTGATCACACCAACATGGATAAACCAATAATGCTGAAGAGCTTCGTGAAACGTTTCGGGAGCCTGTGCCGGAACTTTACGGCAAACGGAGATCATATCCAGCAAGTCATTCTGCCTGTCCCGATTTTCCTCTTCTGCGAGGAGTTCCTTAAGCGCTTTGGCATATCTCTCCGCAAAAACAATCAAAGCTTCGCACGCATATCGCATACCGGTCAGTTCTTCCGATCTTGACAAGGCTTTGCCATCGTTCAGGAAGTCAATCCGGGCAATTGCTTCATCAATTTCCCTGATCAGATCATTCATCCCTTTTGTGAATAAACCTTCACCGGCAACGGTATGACCCGGAGCCCTCTGCTCCATAAATTCTGTGAAAACACCTGCTGAATAAGCTTTTTTCCATTCATCGGGAAGTATCCTGAACATTCTGTCGCGTATGCTCCGGCCCGACCAGAAAGGAATGATTTCATCCTGGTATATCCTGTAGGTCTCCTGATCTACTTTATAGGAAACCTTCGGCCGGGTATCAAGTATTTCAAGGTCTTTCAGGGAATGAACACAGACTTCAGGGTAGGTAGGGACTTCTTTGGGTGCCGGGCCCCTTTCCCCTAAGATCAGCTCATTTTTACCTATATAAAGCTTCTTATTCTGAAGCAGATGCAATAAAGCCATACCCCTTTGGACAGGAACCGGAAATCCGGCAGTTTCGGGTTCCCTGTAAAAACGGGTAATCAGATCAGCCCGTTCCGGAGAAATCCTGTTGATTGCCTTAAGGCTATCTTCACGAAGTTTTTCTATCCTCTTATTCATGTGATTTTGCTTTCGTAATATCAGCTAAATTCTATCATCCGCCCGGTGTTTCACCTCAACTACCCGCCAATGCTCAATTCAAATCCCTTGTTTCTGAAAAAATCAGCAGCAGTAGAAACCTCCCGGGAGTCAGGTTCCCTAACACCCTCCATTTTAAATTCGATGCCCAACCTTGTGTATTTGTGAGCAGCGTAATGATGGTAAGGCAAAAGATCAATCCGGATAAGGTTATTCAATCCGCTTATTATTTCTGCCATTTTTGCATAAACCTTCACTGCCATATTGAATCCGGGAACCAGGGGTATCCTGATAATGACCGGCTTATCCGACATAACTTCCGAACGCAGGTTTCTGAGTATAGGCTCAAGAGGTCCGCCTGTAAATTCCTGGTGCAGATCAGCATCAGTGTGTTTCAGGTCGAAAAGAATCATATCCGTTTCCTTCACTACCGATGCAAAATCTTCCGACCCTGCAAATCCGCTTGTATCAATGGCTGTATGGATATTGTTTCCCTTCATCAATCTGATGCATTCCAACACAAAAGATGGCTGCATTAAAGGCTCTCCACCGGTGAAGGTCGCTCCACCACCGGATTCCTCAAAAAAAACCCTGCTTTTCAACACTTCGTCCAGAACTTCTGCAGGAGTAACTGATTTCCCTGTAATTTCAGGCATCATTATTAATTTATCACCAACCCGTTTCTCAACTATAGTTTCATGAGGTAGCATATCATGACTCTCCGGATTATGACACCATCGGCAGCGAAGAGAACAACCCTTCAAAAAAACTGCCGTCCGGATGCCAGGTCCGTCATGCACCGAAAAATGCCGTATGTCAAACACATAGCCGTTCATAGCAGAACAAACTGTAACCAAATTTAATAAACTAAAGGTAAAGGAAACCTCCTGAGACGAATTCAGGAATTGAACCAATACAGGTTGCTAGCACAACCAGCACTCGTATAGCCCCCGGCCGAAGCAATGATAGAGATTAGAATATGACCTGACCTTTTTCATGGGGACATTGTTTTATACAAAAGTACAGTGAAACAATCAATATGTCAATACTTTCAACATCTGGTCTGTAATTTGGAAACGATCTGAACATGCTTGAAAATAATTCCCATAATTAATACAATTATTCGTTGCGAAAAAGAATATGAATTTCTTTATGCCCGAGGACTCCGGCTGCATTTACAAATTTCGGGCAAAATTCTGTTGTAAAATGAGGATTTGATCAAATGAACCGATGCCACATTTTTGAATATTTCATGTTTTTTTTATGAAACAACAAGTATTGCTACAACAACAAATAATTTTCAACGAGGAAAAATCACTTTTATATCATTGATTTATTGTCGTTTACAATCATCGTAATTCACTTCGTCGAAGTTCTTCAATAGCGCTCCATCTTACGAATGCAATTCATCAGATGGTGTATTATGTAAAATATTTTTCCACCTATATTTGTGAAGAAATCTTCAGGATTTATGCCTAAATGGTTGCTTATTACCGCATTGTTACTGACAACCTGTGTTGCCGGCGCACAGAATGCTGCAATCATTGATAGTTTGGAAAAGGAATTAAAAAGTTCCACGGGTGTCTCAAGAACGGATGTTCTTATCGAACTGGGTTGGGAACTCAAGTACAGGAATCCTGACAGTTCAACCCGTCTGACTGAGGCAGCCCTCTCCCTGGCCAAAGCTCAATCTTATACCAAAGGCCTGGCCCTTGCAAACAGGAATATGGCTGCCATTCTGATTATTCAGGGTAAAAGCAGGGAAGGTCTGGCATATGCCGAAAAGGCCCTCGATTACATTAAAAGCACTTCGGATGACTTTCAGAAGGGAAAGATTCTGAACCTGCTCGGGATTATCCACCGGGATTTAAAAAATTATAAAAATGCACTCAATTTTCAAAATCAATCCCTGCTGATTTTCAGGCAATTGAAAGATACTTTTGAGCTGGCCGGCAATCTGAATAACCTTGGATTGATATATAAACAATTGGGAAACAGGGAGGAGGCCCTTCGTTTATATCTCGAAGTATTTGAAATTGAACAAAGAAAGAAGAATGCTTCCGGAATATCGAGAACATCGAATAATCTGGCGGCTATTTATCAGGAAATCGGGAAGTTTGAACTGGCTGAAAGAATGTATAAACTTAGCATACAGACAGCTCATGATGCTCAAAACTTACAGTTTGAGGCAGCGTCTATTCATGGATTGGGTTTATTATATCAGCAAAACAATCTCCCTGATAAGGCAATTCACGAATATAAAAAAGCCATAGAAATTAACAAAAAGGCCGGCTTTTATGAATTTCTGGGTAACAATCTTGTTCAGCTTGCCGGAGTCTATGAAACCATTGGGAATTACAACGAAGCGCTTACTACTTTCAGAGATGCGCTGGAAGTTTATATATCTATTGATAGCCCCTGGCAACAGGCGGTTGCCCTGAATGGCATGTCTGTTCAGCAAAGAAACCTCCGGAACTATCCGAAAGCAAAAGAACTGGCAGAACAGGCGCACGTCATTGCTGATTCGCTCAAAGATATCAATTCGCTGGCCATCATTCACCTGAATCTTTATAAAATAAACAAAGAAACCGGATTACAAAGCAAAGCACTCGGACATCTTGAAGAGTATCTGATATTATATGACAGCATCAAAATCAGTGAAAATTCCCAGTTACTTGAAGAAATACAGACCCGTTATGAGGTTAAGAACATCGAAGCTGATAACTCCAGATTAAAGGCTGAAAATCTTTATCAGTTGCAGGTAATAAGAAGCCAGCGTGTTGCTGCTGCCGGCATTATACTGGCTTTTATCCTGATTTCTGTCCTGGCCATTGCAATTTCACTGGGCCGCAAAAGATTGAGAAAAGCCAACAATGAACTGATCCGTAAAAATGAAGAAATTCTTAAACAATCGGAGCTTCTTCATGCGTCGAATGCGACCAAGGACAAATTATTCTCAATTATTGCCCATGACATCCGCAACCCTTTTGCTGCCCTTCTGAACCTGTCAGAGATGCTGAATGAAGAAGTGGATACTGCCGATAAGGAAACCCTCAGGTTTTATGCCAACAACATCCACCAGTCTGCAAGCAATACGTTTCAGTTACTCGACAACCTTTTATACTGGTCCAAGTCGCAAAGGGGTACCATCGAACTGAAACCTGAAGAGTGCAACCTGAACAAAATAACTGCGGAAGTATTCAGTACTGCTCAGGCCGGAGCCCTCGAAAACAACATTTCGCTAAACAATGAAATATATCCGGAAACCAGCCTGAGGACAGATATGACATTGCTGCGCATTGTTTTGGGCAACCTGATCGGGAATGCAGTGAAGTTTAACAACCCCGGCGGAAGTATAACTGTTTCATCATCCACTGAGCAAGATAAAATAATCATCCTGATAAAAGATACAGGTAAGGGTATCGCTCCTGAAAGGATAAATCAAATCTTCGACAAGGAGGAATCATTCCAACCCTCTGGCAGCCGGACCAAGAATGGAACCGGACTGGGTCTGATTCTTTGCCGTGATTTTGTTGAGAAACTGGGTGGAGATATTCAGATTGCAAGCGAAGTCGGGCAAGGAACAGAGTTCACCATCCGGTTGCCACTGGAAAAAAAGGAATAATCCGGATCAATCATGTCTTTGACTATTTTTACAGGGTTATATTTCTCCTTCCTATGATGCTGCTGTTTATTTCTGTATTACCTGTGATCATTATCCTCATATATATTTACTACAAAGACAAATACGAAAAAGAGCCGCTGGGTTTATTGCTTAAAGCCTTTCTTGGGGGAATTCTGTCAGCTGTTGCAACATTACTCCTGTTCCTCCCCTTTAACGATTTCGGTATGGAGGCAGATAATATTGTGGCGGGAGCTTTGATAAAAGCATTTGGTTGGGCTGCAGTTCCGGAAGAGGCATTAAAATTTATTTTTCTGTACTGGATAATATGGAAAAACCACAACTTCAATGAATATTATGACGGAATAGTGTATGCTGTTTCGGTCTCACTGGGATTTGCCTGCCTTGAAAATGTACTTTATGTTACACAGCATGGGATTACTGTGGGTATAACCAGGGCGTTTCTTTCTGTACCGGCCCATGCTTTGTTCGGAGTGGCGATGGGATACTATCTTTCTCTGGCCAGGTTTACACACACCAACACATCGCTGAACCTGTTCAAAAGCCTGTTCTATGCAATCCTTTTGCATGGAATCTATGACTTCCTGATCTTTCTGTTTGCTGATTCGGCAGGTTATTCACCATTGCTTTCACTGGCACTGGTGATAGTCTTTTTTATTTTTGTGGCTGTTCTCTGGCGTTCCGGCTTACGAAAGATTAACAGGCACATTCAGTTATCCGTTTTCAGAGGATAAGCAACAAGGTTTTCAATTTTAAGTCTGATATTTCATAAAAACCGGATGCTGCTATATAGGCAGCATCCGGCAACTTATCCGCATTAACCCCAATCGGTTCGTTAGAAAAACTAGTTCACAAGTAGTTTATAGCGTTTCACCCCTGCAGAGCTTGTTACAACAAGCAACCAGGATCCCCTGGCAAATTTGGTTACATCTAACTGATAGGCATCAGAATCTATTTTAATTGAAGCAAACAACCTGCCATCCATAGCATACACAGCCAGATCTGCTTTGTCAGATCCGGAAATGGTGACTACATCAGATGCAGGATTAGGGTACACCTTCAATTCCGGAGCGGCAACATAGGTATTGCTTACATAAACGTAGTCAAGTATGTTTGAGAATGACCATTCCGATTCACCGTTTGTGTAAATGGCCTTTAATGCATACACATACTTCCCGCTGAACATAGGAGGCCAGTTCTGATCTGTAAACTCATTGGTTGTTAATGGCTCCTCGTTCAACAATGGCCAGGTTTCAGCATTGCTCACATCAGACAAAAGCCCCATACTGATGTTGTAGGCATTTACCGATCTTCCGGATATGCGGTCACCCGGTTCAACCATAACATTGGTATGAATAAGGAAAGCACCCTGCTCACCGGTCAAATCGGATAAACGCTGGAATGACCCGTCCGGATAACGGTAATAGGCATAATCCGGCGTAGTCGTTGTGGTGTCGAAGGCAAGAAATGTTGATTGTGCAAACAAGCCACTCCAGCTGATCATCACATAATAGTTGCCCTGAAGTGTAATATTAGGAATATCAATATTCAGCCATTCATCAAGGCCCGACAAAAACGCTTCACTGCTGACAACGATCTTATTCTGAGCATCGAAAACATCCAGTCGCATGATCTGCTGTGTATTTAGCCCGTATCCTGCCCAGTAAATATCGAAACCCGTAACCGTTGAAACCTCTTCTATCGGGAGAAAATTCCCCAGCCATACTTCTTCGTTTGGTTCACCGGCATATCCGTTCTCGTTTATGCCGTCATCAAAAGCCAGAACTGTTTGTGCTGATTCGGATGGTACCGACCAGTGAATTACAGCCTGTTCAGTTTCAGGCTGCGCAACCACTGCGAACGGAATCAGCATGGTTTCAGTTAAAACTATATCGCCCAGATCGAGGTCTGAATCTGATACAACAACTTCATCGGTATAGATGTCGTACCCATCAGCATCAATGGTAAGGAGGTAGGTCTGGAAACTATATACGCCTCCAATGGTAAAATCACCGTTAGCATCTGTGGTTGAAGTAAAATCACTGTAACCGGTAAGGTTAATCACGGCACCGGCAATTCCGGTACCCGGGTCGTTATCACCGGTTATATTTCCTGTTACATTCACCAATTCAAGCAGCCCCAGTGTAAAATCAAGGTCTGTATTAACACCCTGGCTTACTCCCAAAGGCTGGCTCACCGGCATATATTCAAATTTATCAGCAGTAGCCGAAAATTCACCTGCAGGCACAAACGGCATTTCATAATTCCCTGCGGCATCGGTATAAGCAGTGATGTTAAGATCGTTTACCACAACCCTGGCTCCTTCAATCGGTGCACCACCCAGTTCACTTACCGTGCCGGAGGCCAGGCCGAGATGATCATTGAATACAAACCTGATATTGGGATTGATGTTGGTGCTCATCCCTCCGGTTGCCGGAGGATTGTAAGGATCAGGAATTTCAACATCACTTGCTGTAACCAGCGTAGACATCTGCATCGAACCGTACCCGTAATAATTCTGATCCGGCCGGCTATGATCACCGATCTTTTCGGTCATGATAATCAGGTTTTTTGAACCATCACTGTAATTAAATGGGGTCTGAAAAGGAATATAAACCGCATGTTTGCCTTCCGGGATGCTGAGTAATCCATCGTAAACCAGTGTCATTTCCGTTGCCGGAATCCATGTCATTAAATTCAGGGTATCCGTTTCACCCATCCAGATACGAACAGGCGCATCCTGTTCATCTGCTTTAAAATAGTATTCGTAGCCGATGCCGAAAATCACTCCTGTGCGGTTTATTTCAGCACTTGCATAGATGGTTTCCGAAAGACTCTTTTTCACGCTGAATTCAATCGGCCAGTTGGCAAAAATGATGTCTTCCCCGACATTTACAATTTCTGACTCACCGGCCAGTCCGTGCAGATTGATGGTCCGGCCGGTATTGTTAACCGGATATTCATCGGCAGCGTATTCAATTATTGCATAAACAGGGAATTGATCTATCGCATCGAATGTGTAGGTAAAATCATACGTTTGTTCGGTGAAACTTGCAATTTCGTTGCCCGGAATTGAATATAATTCCTCAGGAGAATTTCCACCCCTCATCAGTTTAACATTGTAGACGCCTGCCGGAATATTCATAAGCCCGTCATTCCGGATGGTCTGGCTGAAACTTACCTGCTCCCCGACATTGTAAAATTCATTCCCTTCGAATGCCTTGGCTTTCAGGTCAAAATCATCGGAATAAACGGTAATTCCTGATCCGATTACCTGGTCAAGATGCACACTTCCTGAGAAAGAGTAGGGGTCAGTCACATTCACAAAAAAACCGATGCGTCCAATGCCGGCATACGCTGAGAGGTCAATCTCGAAGAGGTCATAGCTGAAGGTATTGAGCGGAATGTTCTGAATATAACTCCAGATTCCGGTGGATTCATCGAGCCAGTACAGGTCCATATTCCCGACCCACCACATGGTTGTTTTTGCAGCAAATGAAATGATCCCTCCGTCTTCAACCTGAAGCCGCGGAGTTACCAGGGTATCGGATTGATTGTAGGCAAAGAAAGCCTGGGCATTGAAATTCCCGTTCGACGGGTCTGTTGATCTGCCCCACATTCCGCCATGTCTCCAGTTTTCAGGTGGAAACATCTCCGCTTCAAAATCTTCGTAAAACGATCCAAACGGATAAACCGGCTTCTCAATGGTAATAAAATTATTCGGATCAATGCCCTGATCCTCTGGTACGCTAGCTTCAATCAGGTAGTCACCGGCTTCGGTTGGTGTCCATGGAAGGGAAACCCACACGGTGTCGGCTGACCCCAGAATGCCTGTCAGCTGTGAGCCGATTTCAACGCCATTTGCTTTAAATGTTACGGTCTTTTCCTGTGATGCTGAACCATAATTCTGGATTTTTGCAGAGAGTACAGGTACATCGCCGACGAAGATGGTGGGGATGTCACAATTCAGTGAAAGCACAGCAAAATCATCCGGAACCGGTGTGGTGCATGAGATAAAAGCCACCCAGCCTGAAGTATTTTCCCAGCCCGGTCCCACAAAATGTATGGTCAGGGCGCCTGAAGGATTCAGGGCGTCAACAACTCCGGGTCCATCGGTTCCATACCAGGTCCCGATCAAAGGTGCATTGATGTCAGTCCCGTTGTAAACATAGAATCCACCCCAGCTGGCATTAAACTCAATGAAAGTAAGTCTGATCCGGTCACCGGATGTTTCCGGATAAATGGTGGTCACAGCGTCATCATAATCGCCGAAGTTGTTCTCTATTCCACCCGAATCGGTAAAGGTACCTCCGCAGGTTGTAATCGTCTGTGTTCCGGTAGTCGGCATCGGATATATGGTTCCGAGGTTATAAATACTCTTTGTTGCGGTATTGTTTTCTGGCCTTGGATCGCCTGTTGCCATTGTTGAAGCCGTGATCTCATAGGGTCCGGGAACTGAAAAATCAGCCGTTGCGGAAAATGTATATTGGGCAATCTGGTTGGCTTCAAGCGAGAAAGTGCCCACATTCTCCGTAATGGTAGTTCCACCATTCACTGAATAGCTTACGTTAAAGCCTGTCATCATGCTGCTTCCTTCATTTTTCACAGTCACCGTAACCTGTTCGGAAGAACCAAGGGTAGCTGAAGTTGAAGGTGTATCGATGCTCATCATCGTAAGATCATTGTCAAGCCCTTCACCGTACAATGCAAAAGCCAGGTTAAAATCGTACCAGGTCATCAGTGATGCGGCGGTCCAGTCAACATTGCCGGTGCCGTAACCATCAGCGGGATTTTTCCACTGGTATTCATTTTCAATGGTAAACCCCTGGTGTGTCAGCCAGCCCCACTGGCCCACTACACCAAAGTCACCGACAGCCTGTACGCCCAGCCAGTAATGGCCTTCGTTAAATACCAGCGTCGAAGGCAGCATGATTTCGAACCGGCTGCTGTGTGAATAGTCATTGATCAGAATCTCATTGTAGTTTGTGTAGTGTGTATATGTATGCAGCGCAACACCCGGAACACCGTTGTTGTTTTCGTAGAACACTATGTTCAGCGATTCTATCGGATTTCCGTTCCAGGCAAAATAGGCTCCGGCAACATCAACATAACGTACAGCCCATGATTCTCCGGCCGGTACGACAAAGTCATCCGCCGAAAAACTTGTATTGGCTGCTGAAGCAGGATCGGTAAACTCCTGGCAAACCATAAAGCCGTCACCAACCATGTTAAACTGATCATAAAGCGCCGGTCCGTTTCTGTCTGAAGGCGACTGGAAGGGTTTTCCAAGATGCCCTATAACTCCCTGCTGTGCATATCCATTCAGTGTTTGTACAAACAGCAGGATGACCATCAGGGTTAAACAAAATGTCATTTTTCTCATGATTCAACGATTTGGTTTATTACTTATTGGTTAATTATCTGGTTTTCAATTCTCCGGATTGCCATCGACACCGGTTCCCGGTTTTTTTTGATCCTTCTGTTTTTCTTTGGATTCAAGCAGGCTCAGTATTTTGTTCAGCGCAACATTTTCGCTGTTCAGCTGATCAATCATCTCCTGGAGCTCCCTGGCAACCTGATCTGATTTTGTATTTTTTGTCGGTTTCATTTTCCGTGGTGATAACTATGCTGCAAAATTCGTTCACCCGGGCAGGTACTCCTAATAATTACACACCACAAAAAAGCTACAGGCTGCAAATTGGAGGGAACAAAAATGCTACAGGACGAATATCTGTTTGTTTATAAGGGTCATTCATGCTTGAAGGAGTAAGATTCTTGGGGGAAAACGTTCTTCCGGAATAAAAAGGTAATATTGTTGGTTATGCCAATTATTTTTCTTGTAAAAATTCAAAATCAGCAGTTATTCATCAAACAGCTACGCTTGATAATTAAACCCTGGCAGTTGCATATTTACTATTGACAAACTATAAAAGTAATGTACATTCGTTGTGCAAATAGAAAGCTTCCTTCTTTTGGCACAATCCCTTAGATCACTCCTGAAACTTGATTTTTTAGACAGTTGTCATGTCGCTCAGCTACCTGTGTTTATTAGCGGAAAATAAAATTATTTGCTCACTAGTATTACTGACACTTAGAAAGATAATTATGAAGAAACACTTATTGATTCTTTTACTTTTTGGGATGATTTCCTCTCAAGCCCAGGATTCTTTCATTTCAGTTTTAAAAGATAGTACAGAAGATATTCCATTCAGTATAAAACAGATTGGGTCAAACTTTTTTCTAGCTCAACGCTATAGTTTAGAAGAATCCGGATCATGGCGACAAGCCCGAATTTCTAAATTGAATGCAAGCGGTAAATTGATATCTACTTATTCTTATCCTTTGCTGGGATATCTCAATACTGGATTGTCTTTAATTTATCCCTTAAATAACTCTGATTTTCTTGTAATTGGAGGATGCAGACTAGAAAATATGCCTTTTGCACAATTGTGGGTCATGAAAATGGACACTTCACTAAATGTTATCTGGGATAAAAAGTTCATGACCAATCAGCCTTATACATCAAATAAAGCGATTACGGAAAACCCTGAGGGGATTTTAGTTATTGGTTCAGCGTTGACAACCGGCAGCCCAAGCCACTTGTATTCCCTTTTTTTTCTTGAAATCACCAAAGATGGAGATTCGATCAAATCAAACTATTTAACAAATGGAGATCCTTCAAGTGCAGATATACAATCATTCATATTTATTAGCGGACAATACAAAGCATTTGTGGATGGGTTTGATGCATTCACCACGAACAATTGTTATACTCAAATACTACAATTGGATACTAGTTTAAATTTAATTGAAGTTAGGTCAACACCACTCTGGATTGATAGTTATTTGACTGCTGAGAAAATTGATAATGGCAGATATTTTCTTACAGGTATGGCATATTCATCTTTAAATCATTATGATATAACAATCGGTAAATTTGACACTAATGAAGATACTCTCTTATACAATCATACAGGTAGCCCGGGCGCAGTTCCTGATTACAGCGCATGGAAACAGTGTATGACCATCTCCAATAACAATAGTATATATACCGGTGGCACGACCAATGATAATAGTCTTTTTTATACCTGCAATTCAAACTATATGAAAAAGTTTATGCTGAGCAATTATGATTCATTGCTTAATTGTCGCTGGACTTATTTCTATGGATGTGATACTGCATGCCTCACTTTAAGCACAATAGAAGCTACTTCGGATGGCGGTTGTATCATGGCTGGCATGTACTACAACCCTGATTATCCGGAAAACATGCTTGATGTTATTGTTATCAAAGTGGACAGTATCGGATTAATAACAGGACTACCCGATAATAAAACAATTACAACACATCAAGCCATTGTTTACCCCAATCCGGGTCAGGATTACATTGTAATTCAAAGCGGCCCACAGATTGCACATTCTGAATTCAGATTATACAATACTTCAGGCCAGCTTGTTAGACACACAAACCTAAACAATACAAATGAACAATCAGATGTTTCTTCTCTCCCTTCCGGAGTATATCCCTGGCAAATAATACATCAGGGAAAAACAATAGAACAGGGGAAGTGGGTTAAGCCTTAAAATGTCGATAATTTATTTACAAATCTGATTAGTCGAACTTATTAGAAAAGCTTTTAAACAGATGACACAAACAAAAAAATATGGTAATATTTGTTCCTCTATTATAATACTGATACTAAGAAAGATAATTATGAAACAACTCTTATTGACTCTTTTACTTTTTGGGGTGATTTCATTGCAAGCCCAGAATTCTTTTATCACTTTATATGGTGACGAAACTGGAGAAATACCCATTTGCATGAAACAGATTGGATCGTCCTATTTTATTGGTCAACAATATAGTTATGATTTATTATTTGGATGGCGTTATGCAAAGATCCTGAAGATGAATTTGGAAGGTGAAATTTTATCGGAACTTTCCTATCCGATAATGCCAAATAATTATTCTGACATCGACAGAATAATCCAGCTAAATGATTCTGAATTCCTAACTATTGGTGGCTGCAAACAAGAGAATATGGCCTATGCTCAACTATGGGTCATGAAATTGGATACATCGCTGAACATTATATGGGACAAAAAGTATATGACCAACCGGCCATTTACTTCAAATATTTCTGTTACAGAAAATCAAGCAGGAAATTTACTTATCGGATCATCTCTTTCCACCGGCAGTCCAAGTCATCAATATTCGTTGCTTTTCCTTGAAATTACGAAAGAGGGGGACTCTATCAAATCCAACTATTTAACAAATGGTAATCCTTCTAAAACAGACCTGCAATCTTTGTTATGGATTAACGGACAATACAAAGTATTTGCAGATGGTTATGCAGCTTTCACAGCGAACAATTGTTTTACTCAAATTTTACAATTGGATTCAAGTCTGAATTTAACGGTAGTAAGATCAACACCACTCTGGATTGATAAATACATGACCGCTGAGAAAATTAATGATAGCAAATATTATCTCACAGGTAAAGCTTATTCCTCTATAACCCATTACGATATAACAATTGGCAAATTTGACGCTTTTGAAGACACCTTAGCTAATAATCATGCCGGAAGTATAGGAGCAGTTCCTGATTACAGTGCCTGGAAACGTTGCATGACCATTGCCAATAGCAACAGTATTTATACCGGTGGCACAACCAATGATAATAGTATCTTCTATAATTGCAATGCAACTAATATGAAAGAGCTGATACTCAGCAATTACGATTCGTTGCTTAATTGCCGCTGGACTTATTTCTATGGATGTGATACTGCATGCCTCACTCTCAGCACAATGGATGCTACTTCGGATGGGGGCTGTATTATGGCTGGTATGTACTACAACCCTGATTATCCGGAAAACATGCTTGATGTTATTGTTATTAAAGTGGACAGTATCGGATTAATAACCGGATTACCCGATAATAAAACAATTACAACACATCAAGCCATTGTTTACCCCAATCCGGGTCAGGATTTCATTGTAATTCAAAGCGGACCACAGATTGCGCATTCTGAGTTCAGATTATACAATACTTCAGGTCAGCTTATAAGACGCACGAACCTAAATAATTCAATTGAACATTCAGACGTTACTTCCCTGCCTTCAGGAGTATATCCCTGGCAAATAATACATCAGGGAAAAACAATAGAACAAGGGAAGTGGGTTAAGCCTTAAGTGTCTATAATTATTTACAAATCTGATATGACGAACTTACCAGGAAATCTTTTAAACAGATGACACGAACAAAAATAATTCTGGCAATGTGTACCGTTAGTCTCTTTTGCTCTTGTGAGAAAGTTAAAGAAAAGGACACAACTATTCAAATATATAAATTTGAATCAGGAATGGATTACTCGAATTATGTTCCTGTAGAACTAACTATTGATAAAACAAAAATTACATCAAACCCCAGTGAAGTAAATTCAAGATGGCCTGTAAAACTGGTTTCCGGATATTATCTGAATGGTTCAATGGGAGTCAATTCAGGGTATTTATCGTTGACAGTTGAAGAGTATAACTCATATGACATTTTACCAGGGGTTGATAGTTTATTTAAACTTTTGGTTGAAAAAGATCCATACCTTGAATATTATCAACGCAATGACGATGGTACATTCAGAGATGAAAACGGAGCGTATGGCATTGATACAACATTTATAAATGATTTAATAAGGCAAGAGAAACTAGAGGAATACTTTGATAGATTGAAATAACCATGTTTGATACTAACCATGAATAATCAGATATCTTGGAAAGGTATTAAGACTCAGGCAGACAACACTTTAAAATAAAATCAGGCTATGCGGAAATCAACAATTATTATCGCAGTACTTTTGTTCGGCTTTCATATTGGACAGAGTCAATCCATTGAAAATGCAACGATTCTCAAATTCTCTGCAATCAATTTGTTGTTAGGTGATCATTGCACCAGAAGTTGGTCACCTAATTTTATCGTGGAAAGATCCTTCAGTGAGAAGTTTAGTTTTCAACAGGAAATAGGTCTGATTTTTCAAGACCGTTTCATTGATAAATCATTTTTATTTCTTCCAACTGATCAGCTTTTCGGAATAAGATTTAATCCGGAAGTTAAAAGATACTTTAAAAGAAAGCCAGACAATGGTATGCCGGAAGGGGTTAACCTGGCCCTGGACTGCAATGTGGTCTGGACAAATGCCACTACTTCTGTTTCTGACGCAGAAGTCAAAAGGCTGGTGATAGCCCCTCATTTTAAAGCAGGCTATCAGTTAATTACTTCAAAAAGATTCGTTTTTGAAATATCTGCCGGGCTGGGTCCGGGGTTTGTTTTCTCAAAATCTTCAATTCCACAGGAAAACCTGGGAAGTAAATCTTACCAATACGGCATTCTATATGAAGGAGGCTCTGGAGTTTACCTGAGCTCCCATCTAGATTTCAAGTTCGGGTATTTAATTAATTCAAAGTAATTATTACAAATAGGTAACTCCTTGAACCAATGAAGAAACCATATATAATAACAATTCTGTTGATGCTGGCAATGTTGGCGCTGGTCCAGTGTAAAAAAGAAAACTATTCTGAGAAAATAACGGGTACATGGTATTACATTTCGTCAGCAGGACTTTTTAATCTGAATTATTACTATTACACGTTTTACAACGATGGAACCTATCAGTTTATCCATCTTGATCCGGGTAGTGTTTACAATTTTAAAGGTAAACAATGTTCTGTTTTGATTGATGAGGTAAAAAGAGCTGAATTTATTGAGAGAAATCACATTGATCCGATCTCTGAGAGACTCCCTTACACTATCAATAATGACCTTTTAATTATGCAATGTCATGAAGAAATATTGGAAATAACATCACCGGTTGTATTTGATACACTTAAAATTGAAGAACTGAAAAACTGCGCGTGGAATAACGGGAAATTGCTCATCCTGAAGCCTTTTAATGAGAGTACAGCTGACCGATATGGAATCACGTTAGATGAGAAACTAAGTTTCAGCTATGTAGCTTATAGAAAAACTTTTAACAAATGTGATCCATGTGGCTGCGATTGAGAAGTACTGTCTAACCTCCGGTTTTTTGATTAATCAAATGATTGAAATTAGCAATGGCTTTGCCTGCTTTCTTTTTTTAACAGCCTGGTTCAGGATAATAATCCTATTTGAATGAAAAAACTTCTATGTTTTTTATTATTGATCGCAAATTCCACGGTTGCGCAGGATGCCAGGAAATTAATTCAGGTAATTGAGACAAATGATTCTTTAACTAAAGAAATCATTCAACACTCTGACAAAGAATATCATTTATTGATAATGTATGTGGATTGGTGTAAACCTTGCAGAGATTCTTTACCAGTCCTGTTAAAGCTTTTATCTGATTTCCCGGATGTAGAACCACATTTTATCTATGTAGATAAACTCAGTTATATCAACCTGTTAAAAAAATACCTTGTAAGCTACCCGGAGATTGAGCAAAGCTATATTCTTGATGGTAGTTATGAAGGAAATGTCAAAAAACGACTTATAAAATTCAGAGATCAATTTTGCACTGATTGTTCTGACATTGTCGGATTCCCAAGTGTTTTATTATTAACCAGGGATTTAGATGTTCTATTTAAAAGAGCAGGAAGTGATTATCATGTTCTCCGACAATTTCTGAAGTCACAATAACATGATAGCAATCATTCAATTGACGAAAGCGTAGCCCACTTCGATCCTAAAGCTGCTGAAGCAATGAAACCAGATTATCATCCCGTGTTATATCCATCTTTTTCCTGAGCCGGGCCCGGGCAACCTGTATGCTTTTTAGCGACTGGAAGGTAATGGCGGAAATATCCTTGGTGGTCATATTCAGCCGCAAAAACGCGCACAACTTGGTTTCGTTGGGGGTGAGGTCAGGATAATGTTCGCTGAGTTTCTGGTAAAAATCCTTGTGCACCTGCTGAAATCTTACTTCAAATTCGCCCCAAACCGTGTTGTCGATGTTGGATTTCATCTCCCTGACGATCTCCTGCATCCATGACTTGTTTTCGGGTAGCATCAATGGCTTCTGGGCAAGCAGCTTTTCCGTGATGGAGGCAATGAATTCATTCTTCCGGAGCAGGTACATCACATGGGTAGCCAGTTCCTTGTTCCTGAAATCAAGCTCAAGTTCAAGATTTTGTTTCTCAAGCAACAGGTTCTGCTTTTCCAGATTCAGGTTCCTGCTCTCGAGCTCCAGACTAGCCTGAAGCAGCTTTGCCTGTTTGATCCTGATCCACTGATTCCTGTTGAGCAGTAAAACAATGATAAAGGAAAACAGCAATAATCCTGCTATAATCAGAAATATCAGTGATTTCCGCTCTTTCCGGGCCAGCAGGATCTCCTGTCTGAGTTCGCTTTCCTTCCGCTGCTTTTCATATTGGTATTGCAGTTCCAGACGGGCGGTATTCTCAATCTGTTCACTGTTGATGATGCTGTCGTTCAACTGTTTGAATAATTTATGCATTAACAGGGCCTCACCATACCGGCCTGCTTTCTCATAAGCCATATTAAGGAAGTTGGCCGCTTTCATCTGAGACCGGATATTCCCGGCCCGGCGACTGTAATTCAGGGCCTTGTCAAGAACCTCTATGGCCTTATTAAAATCACCGGTCAGGTAATAATAATCCCCCAGGTTATTGTACACCTGGGCCATACCGGCCGTGTCGGCAAGCCGGGATCTGATCTCCAGGCAACGGTTGTAATAATCAAATGCCCTGTCGAAATCCTTTTTCTCTTTATATACAATGCCAAGGTTATTATACAATACACCATAATATACCTGGTTATTGATTTTCCTGTTCATTTCCAGGGCCTTTTCAAAATTCTGCCTGGCCTTCTCAAAATCGCGGCTGCTCAGGTAAGCCCCGCCCATATTGATATAGATGATCAGGCGTTTATCATCCACAGGATACTCTGGGTCGCTTACAGAAAGCCGGTTTATTTTTTCAAGCCCTTTCCGGTAATACTCCAGTGCCTTGATATTGTTCTCCAGGTTGAAATAGGTTGTGCCAATGGTGACATAGGTGTTGGAGTACCTCATCAGGATTGAGCTTACATCTTGTTCCCCGGCTGCTTCCACATCAAGCAGATTCAGCATCTTAAAATAATACTCCAGCGAAATGGAATAATTTCCGCTGCCCGAGAACAGGAGCGCATACTGGCTGTATAGGACGTAAAGATGCTTGTTGTATCCCGACTTACCTGAGAGGTCAATGGCTTTGTTCAGATAAAACAATACGGAATCCGGACTGCTTTTCCTTTTATACAATTCACCGGCAATCGAGCTATAAATCCTGATCGATGAAGTGTCACCATCTGCATTTACAAGTGCTGACTTCAGGCTGTCGATGCGGCTGAAAGAACAAAAAGCACCGGAATAAGACAGAACCAGCAACAATGTAAAAACCGGCAATTTCCACAGCCTGTTCATGCGTCTATACAAAGAAAAGATGGAATTATCCATTGAGTGAAAATATCAGCCCTAACAAAGTTAGACAATTATACCCAAAAGCTGATTTAATGGTCCCGAAAAAGACGAATTTGAGGAAACCGTTTTACTCCGGTGCGATAATGAAGCTAAAGTTAACCTGTTTTCCTAACTTTGATAAGAAAACAAACAGATTGTTCATTCAAATCCGGAAACATGACACCACAGGAACTCTGCAACGATTTAACCGCTTATTGCAAGCTCAATGCCAATCCCGAACTTGTAAAAAAATACTCCCGATACTTTAAAGAGGGTGTTTACGATGCATGGGGGCTGAGCCAGGCCCTGATGGATGCAAAAAAGGCTGAGCTTAAGAAATCGGAAGAAATTACTGTTGACCTGGTTTTTGAAACTGCTCCCCTGCTGATGAAAAGTGGTAAATATGAAGAAACTTCATTCGCACTGATTCTAATTACCATTGTAAAGGACAAGCTGATCAGAACTGATTTCACCCGGCTGGAAAGCTGGTTCGAAACCGGCATAGCAAACTGGGCGCACGCCGATTATTTCGGGATGTTCTTTTTACCTGAAATCATGAAACAGGGTTTGGTGGAAAAGAATGATTTTTCAGGCTGGATAACATCCCCATATAAATTCCAGCGCCGCTGTGTGCCCGTTACTTTTATCAAGCTGCTGAAAACCGGAATTCCCTTTCAGGAACTGTTCTCATTTCTAGAGCCCCTGATGAGCGATCCCGAACGCGAAGTTCACCAGGGAATGGGATGGTTCCTGCGTGAAGCCTGGAAAATAAAACAGGAAGAAACCGAAGCCTTCCTTCTGAAATGGAAAAATACGGCTCCCCGGCTGATCTTTCAGTATGCCTGTGAAAAGATGAAGCCGGAAATGAAATTGAGGTTCAGAAAGGCGAAATAGAAATCTGCAGATCCTTCCAGAATTAAACAGACAAGGAGATTTTCAGGATAGCACGCATCTTATTTCCTGATGCGTGCCTCCGGGGCTTTCTTTAGGTTAATAAATACATGTTGGAGCCTGCAAAAAACGCCCTCCTGATTCCGAATCAGTTCTTTCAGGATGGCACGCATCTTATTTCCTGATGCGTGCCTCCGGGGCTTTCTTCAGGTTAATAAATACATGTTGGAGCCTGCAAAAAACGCCCTCCTGATTTCCGAATCAGTTCTTTCAGGATAGCGCGCATCTTATTTCATGATGTGTGCCTGCGGGGATTTCTTCAAATTTTTATAATATAGGTTGGTGGTCTGCAAAAAACACCCTACTCAGGATAGCGCGCATCTTATTTCCTGATGCGTGCCTCCGGGGCTTTCTTCAGGTTAATAAATACAGATTGGAGCCTGCAATTAACACCATCCTGATTTCCGAATCCTTCCTATAGATACCATACATCTTCCCCGTCAGAGGCGGCCGGCCTTCTGATGAAAGCCTTCAGAGGAGATTGCTTTTGCCTTTCGATCCATTCCAATACAATTCATCCCTGAAATCCGACAATCCGGTAACAATAATTTTTCCAGGGCCATGCCTGTGTGCATCTTTGCTGCATCAAATCAATCCGGCATATGAAAATCTTCTTCACCTCATTTCTGCTGATATTTAGTTCAGTTCTATCAGCCCAGACGATCATCAGTGGAACCGTCAGGGCTAAAAACGGCGGAACCTTGCCGGGAGCCAATGTTTATCTGAAAGGTACTTATGATGGGGCCTCCACTGATGCGGATGGCAGGTTCAGCTTCAGGACACAGAAAACAGGTCAGTTTACCATATCAGTTGAATTCCTGGGATATGAATCACATTCAGAACCGCTTACACTGAATGGAAAAGATATTAAACTGGCTTTGGAATTAATGGAAACCTTCAGCAAACTGGATGCAGTAACCATAACCGCCGGCACTTTTGAGGCAAGTGATAAAAAACAGGCAAATACCATCAGTTCACTGGACATGATCACCACTGCAGGAGCTGCCGGGGATGTATTCGGGGCATTGCAGACCCTGCCGGGAACAACCACAAACGGGGAATCGGGACGCCTGTTTGTCAAAGGAGGTGACAGTGACGAATCACAAACCTACATTGACGGAGCTCTGGTACATACCCCCTACAATTCAACAGCACCCAATACCGCAACCCGCGGCCGGTTCAACCCGTTTATGTTCAAAGGAACCATCTTCAGTACCGGAGGCTATTCAGCCGAATACGGACAGGCTCTTTCCAGTGTCTTGTTACTCAACACCAACGATATGCCTGTTCAGGATCAGTTCGATTTGTCGCTGCTCACCATCGGACCCGAGATTGCCGGAACCAAACTCTGGAAAACCGGAGCTGTAACAGCAACGCTTGGATACAGCAATCTGCAGCCCTATATGAATCTGGTACCACAGAATTTTGAATGGAAAAAAGCACCGGAATCGGCTGCCGCTGCTATAAGTATTCGTCAGAAAACAGGTAAAACAGGAATGTTAAAGATATACAGCAGTTTCGACAATGGCCGTTTTACCCTGGGACAATTTGATCTTGATCAGGACACAATGGTGGATTACGGCCTCAGAAACGGAAATTTCTTTGTCAACACATCCTATCGTACAACCATCGGCGAAAACCTGATATTTTCAACCTCCGCCTCGTTTACAAACGACCGCGACAAAGTAAATTTCGACGGAAATCATTTCGACAAATCATTGAAAGGATTCCATCTGAAACAAACAGCATCGCGTGAAATCACTGAAAAAATAACTCTTCGGGGCGGTGTGGAATGGTTTTCCCGTTCATTGGAACAGACATTCCATACCCCTGCCGACACTTTTGTCAACAGTTATGATATCAATACGATGGCTGCTTTCACTGAAGCCGAACTCTACGCATCGAAAAACTTTGTAACCCGGGTCGGAGCAAGGCTTGAACACAATGATTATCTCAACAGGAGCAGCCTGGCACCACGCCTCACAGCTGCCTGGAAACTTGATGAAACCAGCCAGTTTTCAATCGCTTACGGATGGTTTTTCCAGAATCCTTCGGACGATTATCTGATTTATACAGACAAACTCAATTACGAAAGGGCCGATCATTACACATTCAGCTATCAGTCCTCACGGAATGAACGTACGCTTCGGGCTGAGATATATTATAAGGATTACCGCAACCTGACCAAACAGGGTCAGGGTGAATTCTACCTGCCTGAAACTTACAACAACAGTGGTAGTGGATTTGCCAGTGGGCTGGATATATTCTGGCGCGATAAAAAGAGCATCAGGAATGGGGATTACTGGATATCCTATTCCTATCTCGACACAAAACGCGATTATAAAGATTATCCAGA
Organism: Bacteroidales bacterium; assembly: GCA_016705005.1. GTDB lineage: Bacteria > Bacteroidota > Bacteroidia > Bacteroidales > Lentimicrobiaceae > Lentimicrobium. Next base: position 766,397 of record JADIZB010000001.1, read on the forward strand.
AGAAGCAATCCCCGGATTTGCCAGCAAACACAACCTGGCTGTGGTTTACAAACACTGGTTTGATAAGATCCGGTCATATGCAGGGGTAAACTACAAGTACTCGTCACCAAGGGTTTACAACAATCCGAACAGCCCTGAATTTAACGGAGAAAAGACCATTGCCTACCATACACTGGATGTGAGCTGGAGTTTCCTCTTTAAACCCAATATCATCTTTTATGGTGCAGTTACCAACCTTCCGGGGTTCAAGCAGGAGTTTGGCCGCCGTTATTCCGAAACACCCGATGATTCCGGTATTTACCGGAGCACAGCCATTGTTCCGGGTTCCGGAAGATTCTATATTCTTGCCTGTTTCATCACTTTTACCAAAAAAGGCACTGAGAATCAACTTGATAAAATCCAATAACAAAATCAGAAAACAGTAAATGTCAAATTACATCCAATAAATCCGGAAATCCAATCGTACCAGAGAATTTACAATTTCCGGTTTTTCCGCCAAAACAAACTTTTAATTAACCAAAACCAACACAAATACTATGAAAACAACACTTTTTACCCTGACCATGTTGCTGGCATCATTTGCCGGCATGTCACAAAAAAACGAATATTACCAGGCTATGGGCGAAACCCTGAGCCAATATGCAACCTGCCGGACAGTTGAAGATTTTCAGGCACTGGGAAACCGGTTCAGTATGATTGCCGGCAATGAGAAAGAAGAATGGCTTCCGTTGTATTACCATGCACATTGCTTTATTATCATGAGTTTTATGGAGCCTTCCGATGCAGTAAAAAAAGATGCCTATCTTGATGAAGCAGAGAAATCGGTAAATAAACTTGTATCGATAGCTCCGGAAGAGTCAGATGTTTTTGCCCTTCAGGCAATGCTTTACACCGGTCGCCTGGTGGTGAATCCTATGGAACGGGGTCAGCAGTATAGTATACTTTCGGGCCAGGCCATTGGCAGGGCTCTCGGCATCGATCCTTCCAATCCGAGAGCAAGGCTTATCAAACTTCAGAACGACATGGGCACGGCACGGTTCTATGGAAAAGATACCGGTGAGTATTGTTCTGAAGCAAAAGAATTGCTTGCCGGTTGGGACAATTTTAGCCCAAAATCAAGATTACACCCGGCCTGGGGTAAAGATCAGGCAGCGGAAATCGTCTCCGGTTGTAAATAACCCTCAGAATTAATACCATCGTAGGCCATTGGGGAGGGAATTTGTATTTTCAGAAAATGAAATTTCCGGTTATCCGGCAAATCCTTCCCCATTCCGGGATAATCACTAAATTTACCTGCACCGATCAATGTCTTTAAAACCAATTCTTGAATGAAAATCAGCAGCTATCCTTCCAAACCTTTCAGCATTTGGTTATTCATTATTGGAAATGCTGTGTTATCCCTGGTTATTCTTTTTGTCTTTTTTAGTAAAGCTTATTTGAATCCCGAAAGATTAATTACCGGTTTTATCTGGTCATACGCCATTTGTGCAACCCAGTGGGCCGGTCCTGTTTTTATCAATATTTATCTCGACAGGCACATTCAATGGCTTGACCGGCCAATCACCAGAACATTCGCAGAAATAATCAGCCTTCTTACATGGTCGGTAGGCTCTTTCATAGCCGTACAACTGATCATGTATTATCTGGTGCTGCATCAGCCCCCCCTTGTTGCCTGGCAATCGATTTCCCACTCGGTTATTTATACTCTGCTGATATCCTTGTTTATTTCACTTGCTTTCTCTGTAGTTGGATTCTTCAGGGCCTGGCGACAGTCGGTACTCAGCGAAGCTGAATTGAAATCAGAAATGATGACTTACAAATACAATTCGCTACGCAATCAGATCAATCCTCATTTCCTGTTTAACAGCTTTAATGTCCTGAGTGAGCTTGTTTATGATGATCCGACCCAGGCTGTTAAATTTATCCGTGAGATGAGCGATCTGTTCAGGTATGTGCTTGACTGCCGCGACAAGGAGTTGGTGAGCCTGAAGGAAGAAGTGGAATTCATGAATTCTTATACCTACCTGCTGAAAACCCGTTTTGGGGATAAACTCAAATTAAAGAATGACATTGATCCGGCAAGCGATGCTTTTCTTGTGCCTATGACTCTTCAACTGCTTGTTGAGAATGCGGTTAAGCACAATGAGGTTTCCGAAAAATTTCCGTTAACTGTTATTATCAGGCAGCACGGGGAATACATTGAAGTGGAAAATGTCAGGAAACCAAAACAGGTTGGTGAAGAGTCAAAAAATACCGGACTGAGCAATATTTCACAGCAATATGGCTTTTTTACAGACCGCAAAATTGAGGTAAAAGCAAGTGAGACAGCATTCCTGGTCAGGATTCCAATAATACAGATGATTCAAAAATGAAGGTACTCATTATCGAAGACGAAAACAGGGCATCAAATCACCTTAAGCGACTCCTTAAAAAAGTTGCCCCTGAAATGGATGTGGTTGCCGTTTGTGAATCGGTGCGCGATGCGGTGGAATTTCTTACCTCAGATCCGGATATTGGTCTGATTTTTTCGGATATTCAGCTTGCCGACGGTCTGAGTTTTGAAATTTACAGGAAAGTTCAGGTGAAGTGTCCGATAATTTTCACTACCGCCTGGGACCACTATGCCATTGATGCCTTCAACACCAATGGCATTGACTATCTGCTCAAACCCATTGAAGAAGAAAGACTTTTAAGGGCAGTTGAGAAAAATCGTCAGTTATCATCCATCCCAATGCTGGAGAAAATTCTTTCACTTGCAGTATCGGGTAAAGAAAGAAATTTCAAATCCAGGTTTCTGATAAAGATTGGTGACAAAATAAAATCAATCCCCATTGAAGAAATCATTGCCTTTTATAGCCTCGAAAAGGCATCGTACCTGCACACATCGGGCAAAAGAAGTTACAGTATTGATTTTGCACTTGATCAGGTCGAAACCATGATTGACCCGGCTAAGTTTTTCAGGATAAGCCGGAAATACATTGTTTCTCTGGACGCATGCAGCAATATTGTTGCATGGTCGAACAGTCGCCTTAAACTGGTTATAGACGGAATAGATGACAATGAGATAGTAGTGTCGCGCGAAAGGGTACAGGATTTCAGGGAGTGGCTAGACAGCTGAAATAACAGAATAGCCGTATTTTACAACCGGTTTCAAATCAAAAACATTGTTACAGAGTTTCCTCAGACAAAAAATATCAGTGCTCTGACAACTAATCCAAGGGCTATCATCAGAATTATCGTAAAAAAGAGGCCTGGGACTACTTTTTTTGATTTGTAGATTCTGACATCCGGCAAATACTCTATTGACCGGAAAGCAAGAGGTAAAGTAATCAAAGCCGCAGCAAAGGTAGATGCAATAGCTATTTTAAGGCTGAATAACAAAATGAGGAGAAGATATACAGGTCCGGAAAACAATGGAATTAACAACACCCAAATCAGCCACGTTCTCATAATAGCTGGATCATCGATAAAAATCCTGCTCGGGCAGCACCTCAGAAACATCAGCCCAAATCGTTTTGTCCAATAAAAAATGCCAATTACACCAACAACTATAATACCGACCTTTAGTAAATAGTTTGAAATCAGCCATTGCAAAGCAATCCCGAATCCCTTGTAGAAAAAAGCTGCCAGAATCAGTTCTGATAAAAAGTAGGCCATGAATTGAAAAGCAATCCACGCAAGTATAAGCCTCAATATCCAGTTCAACTTCCTTTGTCGGACAACGAATCCGGTCAGATACATACTTACAGTCAGGAAAATCAGATAGGGAATGCCATAGACTACCAGCAAACTTCCATCAGTCCAGTTGGAATCATCGCCTGGCAGATAATAAATATTGAAAATTGAATAAATATGATTGATGTTGTTGAGCCTCAGCAATCCCGTAAGCATCAGGATAGATAATACCTTCACCACAAGGAATGAGAAGGCCATGCAAAATGCAGAAAACAACATCACCCTGAAAAGACCGGGAACTGCCAGAAATGCTTCATCACTTTTTTCATATCCTGCAGGAACAGCCGGAAATACGAGTCTTCTATAGTATGTATAAGTCTCCTGAATCTGCAGGATAATTAATCCAAGAAGGTATGGAAGTCTTTTTTCTGTCATATCATCAAGCAGCTGTTACACATGAATGGAAAGCAATCCGGAAATTACAAAATTGAATGCACTGCCAACGGGTTTGTACCTGGTCTGGCAATCTTAAAATCCGGCAAAAAACCCAGACCAATAATTTGATAATGTAAAAATCAGACTCTTTCCAGATCCACAGTAAAATGCCTCATAATCGGGGCTTCCCGAACGATCTTCAGACCACGGGTAATTGAATTGCTTCTGTCATAAACATTGGCCAGTGCGGTGGCAACATAGTCCATATGATTATTTGTATACACCCTTCGCGGAATGGTTAACCTGAGCAATTCAAGCGCAGGGAACCGGTTTTCGCGTGTTTCCGGATCTCTGTCGGCCAATAGGGCGCCAATCTCAACACCCCTGACTCCACTCTCAAGGTAAAGTTCCACCGCAAGTGTCTGAGCATGAAATTGCTCCTTCGGCAACTGGGGCAAAAAACGTTTTGCATCCACGAATATAGCATGCCCTCCAAAAGGTTGCTGCACCGGAACTCCGAATTCAACCAAACGGCTGCCAAGATAAGCTACCTGCTTGATCCTTGTTTCAAGATAGTCAAATTCAGTGCCTTCCCGCAACCCTTGCGAGAGTGCATTCATATCACGACCTGACATCCCTCCGTAAGTAATATAACCTTCAAACATAATATTGAAGACCGACGCCTTGTCAAAAATTTCCTTTTCGCGCATTCCTATGAAACCGCCCATATTGACAATGGCATCTTTCTTACTGCTCATTGTCATAAAGTCGGCTGTTCCGAACATCTCGAGAACTATTTCCCTGATGGTTCTATCCTTAAAGCCATCTTCCCTGGTCTTGATAAAGTAGGCATTTTCAGCAAAACGGGCAGCGTCAATCAGAACTTTCACGCCATATTTATTGGCAAGATTGCGAATGCCTTTGAGATTAGCCATTGAAACGGGCTGTCCACCAGAAGAGTTGCAGGTTACGGTGACAACAATAAAGGGGATTTTCTCTTTCGGGTTACTACGGAGAACATCCTCCAGTTTCTCCAGATCGACATTCCCTTTGAACGGGTGATAAACGGTAGTATCAAAAGCTTCGGCAATGGTACAGTCAACGGCCCTGGCCTTGCGGAATTCAATATGGCCTTTGGTTGTATCAAAGTGGGAGTTTCCCGGCACTATATCACCCGCCTTTACCAGTGCGGAGAAAAGGACGTTTTCTGCGGCCCGTCCCTGGTGGGTAGGCAGGAAGTACTCAAATCCGAGAATCTCCTTAATTGTATCCTTCATCTTAAAATAGGACGATGCCCCGGCATAACTCTCATCCCCAAGCATCATTTCGCTCCACTGACGGTCGCTCATTGCCCCGGTGCCGGAGTCGGTAAGCAAATCAATGAAAACATATTCACTTCTGAGTTTAAAGAGATTGAAACTGGCTTCATTTATCCATTTCTCCCGGTCAGCACGTGTGCTGCGACGAATGGGTTCAACCATCTTTATTTTATAGGATTCCGCAAATGGTAATTCCATATTGATAAATTCTTAAATTAATGATGAAAAACAGGCAGGGATTTGTAGCAGAAGAAGATGAGGTCAGAATTGATATTCATCCCTGTTTTTTATGTTGCGGAAGATTGTTTTGGCGGTAAGCCTGAAAATATATCGCGCTGACATTATTAGCTTGCTGTAGGGCTCAAAAGTAAGGCATTTTTTAAAAAAGCGAATAAATTTGAAAACTTTTTCAATCCTTTTGTAGAAATTACTGTAAATGTAATTATTTCAATGTGTTCCAGAGTTGATATTACAGAAATTAACACCAGAATCCGTGAATATTTCAGCCGGTATTTTATCCTGAATTTCAGAATTTTTATGCCCTCTCCTTACAAAAAGGTGCTTTCAGAAATCAAATCCTTATCTTTGCCACATGGCAAACAACGAAGATCTTTTTAAAAAAATTATTTCCCATGCTAAGGAGTATGGGTTTGTGTTCCAGAGCAGTGAAATTTATGATGGCCTCAGTGCTGTGTATGATTATGGCCAGAACGGTGTTGAACTCAAGAATAACATCAAGGAATACTGGTGGAAATCAATGGTACGTTACCATGAAAACATCGTGGGTATTGATTCTGCGATTTTTATGCACCCGACGATCTGGAAAGCGTCAGGCCATGTAGATGCTTTCAGTGATCCGATGATTGACAACAGGGATTCCAAGAAGCGTTACCGTGCCGATGTGCTGGTTGAGGAATTTATTGCGAAAACCGAAGATAAAATTACCAAAGAAGTTGAAAAAGCAGCGAAACGGTTTGGCGATGCTTTCGACGAAATCCAATACAGGGCTACCAATCCGAGGGTTCTTGAATATCAGGCCAAGATTGATTCAGCAAAAAACAGATTATATAAAGGGCTTGAAAACAACGACCTCGCTGACGTCAAAAAGCTCATTGAGGATCTTGAAATTGTTTGTCCGGTATCAGGATCACGCAATTGGACCGAAGTCAGGCAATTCAACCTGATGTTTTCGACCCAGATGGGCTCAGTCAGCGAAGATGCCAACACGATTTATCTGCGCCCGGAAACAGCCCAGGGAATTTTTGTAAACTTCCTGAATGTTATGAAAACAGGACGCATGAAAATTCCATTCGGAATTGCTCAGATTGGTAAAGCATTCCGAAATGAAATTGTAGCCAGGCAGTTTATATTCAGGATGCGTGAATTCGAACAGATGGAAATGCAGTTTTTTGTTAAACCCGGCACTGAATTAAAGTGGTTTGAAGCATGGAAACAGGAGCGTCTAAATTGGCATCTCTCATTGGGAATACCGGCAGAGTATTACCGTTTTCATGATCACGAAAAACTGGCCCATTATGCAAACGCAGCCAGTGATATTGAGTTTGATTTCCCAATTGGCTTCAAAGAACTCGAAGGCATTCATTCCCGCACCGATTTTGATCTTAGCGCCCATCAAAAGTTTTCGGGCAAGAAAATTACCTATTTCGATCCGGAACTCAATGAGAGTTATGTTCCTTATGTGGTTGAAACATCCATTGGACTGGACCGAACCTTCCTGGCTATGATGAGCTATGCTTACACAGAAGAAAAGCTGGACGACGGTTCTGAACGTGTTGTGATGAAACTTCCCCCGGTCCTTGCGCCGGTTAAAGCTGCGGTTTTACCATTGGTTGCCAAAGACGGGCTGCCTGAAAAAGGACGTGAAATCATGGATAATCTGAAATATGAGTTCAACTGTCAGTACGAAGAAAAAGATTCAATCGGAAAACGTTACCGCAGACAGGATTCAATTGGAACACCTTACTGCATTACGGTTGATCACCAAACGCTTGAAGATGGAACTGTCACCATCCGTGAAAGGGATTCGATGAAGCAGGAACGTATAGATATCTCTCACATCAGTGATATCATCAAAGAGCGGTTAAAAATTAAAAAATAGTCAGAATATTTCTTCTTCAAAAAAGGGGTTGTCATGAAAAGACAACCCCTTTTTTGAAGAATTTCTGAATCACTATTTATTGTTATAGGCATTCATTGTATTGGTTGCCCCTCCCGAAATGAAACTTTTAATCATTTCAACAGCCTGCGGAATCTTTTCAAGAAAAATCTTCTCTTCTTCACGCGAAAAACGCCCCAAAACATAATCTACCTGAAATCCCCTTGCGAAATTATTCCCTATGCCGACCCTCAGACGAGGGAAATCGCTGTTTCCGAACACTTCAATGATGTTGTTCAGCCCGTTATGGCTTCCTCCACTTCCCCGGGTCTTCATCCGCAATAAACCGGTATCAAGATCGAGGTCATCAACCACAACCAACGAATTCTCAATACTTATATTTTCCTGCGTAAGCCAGTAACGATATGCCTTTCCGCTCAGATTCATATAGGTCGTGGGTTTTATGATTACTATCGTTTTTCCCCTATACCGCGCCTCAGCCCGTGATGCGTAACGGTCGGTGGTAAATCTGACACCAAGATCCGCTGCCATGGCATCTCCAATAATGAATCCAATGTTATGACGGGTATTGGCATACTCCTCGCCAATATTTCCAAGACAAACAATCAGGTACTTCACAATGGTCGGTTCAGTCGTTTTAACAAAAGTAGTTTTTATAAGTCATCATAATGCGTGAATAACTTTCTGCTGATAAAAATAACCGGAGGGCTGCAGATTGCGACCCTCCGGTTGAAATTCGATCGCATTGATTACTTCCCGGGGACAACCGGAGCTTCCACGTTACGGGTTGAAATTACGCTTACAACCACTGCACTTGGAATGTCCAGAAGTTCAACTTTATCAACCTTAATGTCCGAAACTTTTACCGACTGGTTAATTTCCAGGTTGTTGATACTGATTTCGATCTCATCGGGAAGGTGCTGAATCAGTGCCTTAACTTTGAGTTTACGGAATTTTTTTATCAGTTTACCCCCAATCAGAACACCGGGAGAAACACCAGATACACGAATAGGAACAGGTATAATAACCGGTTTCTTAGGATCCAGTTCAAGGAAATCGGCATGGAGAATCCTGTCACTTACAGGATGTGATTGAACATCCTGTAATACAGTCAGATAATCCTTTCCATCAATGGTAATGTTAATAAGGTTTGATGCAGGAGTGTAAAGAATAGGCTTGAAAGCTGTGTCATCAGCTGAAAAGTGAATCTGTTCTTTTCCGCCATAAATGACGCAGGGAACCCTGCCTGCATTACGCTGAGCTTTCGCATCTTTTTTCCCTACGTTCCCGCGAAGGGAACCGCTCATAGATACTGTTTTCATTTTTTGTTTGTTTTGGTTTGTATTTATATTAAATCCATAAGGGAATTAATCAAATTTAAAGAGAGTTGAAATCGACTCATAGTTATGCACTTTGCCAATAACATCTGCCAACAGGGAAGCCGTACTCAACACCTTGATCTTGGAACTCTGAAGCTTCAAAGGAATTGTATCCGTTACTATGACTTCAGTAAACATTGAATTTTCAATTCTTTCAACTGCATTGGCCGATAACAGCGGGTGAGTGCAGAAAGCCCTGACACTGGCAGCCCCATTATCCATCATGAGCTGTGCAGCTTTACATATTGTACCTGCCGTATCAATGATATCATCAACCAGAATAACATCCTTACCTGTAACATCACCGATCAGCGCCATAGTGTCAACCTGATTGGCCTTCAACCGCTGCTTGTAACAGATTACAAAAGATGTGTTCAGAATTTTGGCATAAGCTGCTGCGCGACGGGTACCTCCTGTATCTGGAGATGCCATGGTAATATTCGGCAATTGCAGCTGCTTAATGTAAGGTACAAATATTGATGAAGAATAAAGGTGATCAACAGGAACATCAAAGAACCCCTGGATCTGATCAGCGTGAAGATCGATGGTAATAATCCGCTGAACTCCGGCTGCAGTCAACAAATTGGCTACCAGCTTGGCTGCAATTGAAACACGGGGCTTATCTTTCCTATCCTGCCTTGCAAACCCGAAATATGGAATAACCGCAATTATATGTCTGGCTGAAGCTCTTTTCGCTGCATCAATCATCAGCAGTAACTCGAAAAGATTGTCGGTCGGAGCAAATGTGGATTGGACAATGAAGATATCATTCCCCCGTACATTTTCTTCAAAAGAGGGCTGAAACTCACCATCAGAAAAATCGGTAATCAATACATCGCCCAATTTCTTTCCGTAGCTGGCTGCTATCTTTTCAGCCAGGTAACGGGTGGCTCTGCCCGAGAAAATGTTAACCACTGTGGCCATTTTGTGTTGTGCTTTAAGGGGTTATAAATTCGGCTTAGAGGGTGGCAAAAGTAATTCTTTTTTCAACGCCAAACCGCATGAAATATTTAATTTCTGAAAATACCTGCCTAAATCCTTGATTTTTGGGCAAAAATGTGTTATTTTTGCACCCCCTAAAAACAAGCCGTTTGTAGAACCTTCTGATTATTATAATATTAGGAAATACAAAAACGTTTGTTAATTGTTTGTAAACATACAACAGTTTATTTGTATAATAAGCGAAAATCGGGCTTTTTTAATCCAAGTAAACTCAATTAACCACATAAACCTCCCGGAATGAAACTCTCGCAATTTCGCTATCACTTGCCAAATGACCTGATTGCAATGCAACCGGCCAGCAATCGTGGCGAATCAAGACTTATGGTATTGGACCGTAAAACAAAAACCATTGAACACAGAATGTTCAACGATATACTCGATATTTTTGGAGAGGGTGATGTTTTTGTCATTAATGATACAAAAGTTTTTCCAGCACTGCTTACCGGTGAAAAAGAAAAAACAGGTGCGAAAATTACTGTTTTCCTGCTTCGTGAATTAAATGCTGAAGCCCGACTATGGGATGTACTTGTTGATCCTGCCAGAAAAATCAGAATCGGTAACAAATTGTACTTTGGCGATGACGACTCTCTGGTAGCGGAAGTCATTGACAACACCACATCAAGGGGTCGTACCCTGAGATTCCTGTTTGACGGGCCTTATGACCAATTCAAAAAAACCATTGAAAGTCTTGGAAAAACTCCCTTACCTGAAGAATTGCAGGCTTTGCGTGAAATAATGCCGGAAGATAAAGATTGGTATCAGACAATCTATGCCAGTAAAGAGGGAGCTGTAGCCGCGCCCACCGCTGGTCTGCATTTCAGCCGTGAACTCATGAAGCGCCTTGAACTTAAGGGTTCTTCCTTTGCGTCGGTTACGCTGCATGCCGGCGTTGGAAATTTCAGAGCCATTGATGTAGAGGATCTTACCAAACATAAAATGGATTCCGAGGAACTGGTGATTGAAGAGGAAGCTGCCAATGTTGTCAATCTTGCAAAAGAAAACAGAAAACAGGTCTGTGTAGTTGGCACTACCACAATGAAAGCTGTTGAGACTTCAGTTTCTATCGCAGGAATGCTGAAACCCTACAAAGGATGGTCTAACAAATTTATTTTCCCACCTTACGATTTTAGCATCCCTACCAGTATGATTACCAATTTTCATCTGCCATTGTCGCCTATGCTTATGATGACTGCGGCTTTTGCTGATTTTGATTTTCTGATGAAGGCCTATAAGGAAGCCATCAATGAAAAATATAAATTCTTCACCTATGGTGATGCAATGCTGATACTATAATTTTATTCTTGTAATCTCAAAAAAAAGTCCCTGAATGTCAGGGACTTTTTTTTGAGATTTTCTGCAACGGATGAATATAGCCTCCTGTTCTTTTGCATACAGCGTCTTTTTATATTAGGTTTGTAAAAATATCAGGCGTGAAAAGATATGCTATCATAGTCGCAGGAGGATCTGGTACCCGGATGGGGGCTGAAATACCGAAACAATTTCTTAGTTTAGCGGGGAAACCATTGTTAATGTATACTCTGGAATCATTTGCCGGTCATTCTCCTGAAATAAAAATCATCGTTGTACTCCCGGGGTCCCATATAGGATTTTGGCAGGAATTATGCACTTTACACAACTTTTCCCTTGAGCACAGGATAGTTGAGGGTGGCTCAATCAGAGGGGAATCTGTGAGAAATGGCATTGGGTCGATTGATGAACATGATGCCCTGGTTGCCATACACGATGGGGTAAGACCCTTCGCCGATTTCCATACCATTGAAAAAGCATTTGACCTGGCTTCGGCTTATGGAACTGCTGTCCCCGGACGAGAAATAACCGATACAGTGAGAATTATTGAAGACGGACAGAACAGGCCATTTGACCGAAAAATGATCCGGAGTATCCAGACCCCCCAGTGCTTTAGATTGTCAATACTCAGGGATGCCTACAACTCAAAGAATCTTCAGGGTTATACCGATGATGCCGGTCTGGCTGGAAATATGGGGTACAAAATACATCTGTTTGAAGGAAATGCCGAAAACATTAAGATTACCACTCCCTTCGATTTATTGATTGCAGAAGCCATAATTCAAAGCAAAATGAAATAATCCGGACCGGACAGATGCCAGAATTACACCCATCAGAAATAAATTCAACGGAACGGAAAATTAAATCTTCTTTCAGGATCTGTTTCAACAATTCACGAAGAAATTGTCCGGGGGACAAAAAATAGACATAACCCTGTCTGCCAAAAGTTGGTATACTTCCGGATACTTCGACGACTAGTCACTCTTTCCGGATTTAAGTATCATCACTATTGAATCCGCCTCCCTTTCCATGAATTCCTGACAAAGTTACCGGCAAGTGCTGTTATTGCTGTAATTAAAACAACAAGCGGTTCAAACACAGGGATAATCCATCCCGGATTCTTCATACCTGCAAACCGGGAAAAAGAGACAAGCAGTGGAAAATCAGTTATCGTTTTGACTAAAAGCAATCCAATAGCAAGAATGAAATATTGTGCATCAATTGTCCCGGCAACAGCAAATACAAGAATCCCGGAATTCATAAACATGACAGTTACAGCTGAAAAGATGAGGAAGGGATCCCTGTACCCCCTGCTTTTTGAAACCCACCGCATTCTTTGACGGAAAAAGCCTGCTATTGTTCTGTTTGCTTCGGCTTTTACAATAGCATCCCTGCTTTTACAAAAGCTATTCTTTTTGATCCGAAAACTTCACGGAAAGCAAGCATAATAAACACATCATCACCTGAAGTGAATTCAGGTTTCATGGCATTTTCATTAAGACTTCGGTAGGCTTCAGCCGAGAAACCAAGGTTTGCACCATTGCACATAATTGGCATTCCTATTCCAATGGCACCAGCCCCTGATGCAACCAGTGACATAAATTCCAATTCCTGAAATCTACCGAAGAAATCACCAAAAGAATCCAGCAAAACGGGTCCGGAGATAAATACCGGTTTTTTATCCTCATAAAAACCTGCCATGGCACTTACCCACCCGGGTGGATGAGTACAATCAGCATCGGTACAAAGGATAAATGAACCTGATGCAAATTGCATCGCCAGCCGGATGGCTTCCTTTTTCCCATGAAGCTCGTTCAGAGACAGTACACCAATTTTAACCTCAAATGAGCTTTTACTTAACTGGTTTAAAATCTGAAGCGTTTGATCTTCAGAATGATCATCAACCACAATAATCTCCATCAACCTTTTTGGGAAATCCTGTTCCATCAATCCGGCAATACATTTGCTGATGGTCATGGACTCATTTCTAACTGCAATAATTATACTGACTGTTGGAACTGTTGGAACAAGAGACTTCCTCCTGAAGGTTGAAGTCCTGTGCCAACCTCTGGTTATCATGTAAATAACAATAACATAAGCAAGGGCAAGAGTCGATAAAATTACGAAAAAAGTCAGGGTTCCTGCAGCCATTTAACTTCCTTTTCTGATGACTGTAAAACGATTGATAAACAACAATCCAAGCAACGCGGGGAAAGCCAGGTTAATGATCCATATAAGAGTAGTTGCATAAAGAATGGATGTAGCTACAAAAGATTTATCAGGAAAATACATGCTGATAAAATATATAGCCACCGAACCCCTGATACCAAGATCAATCAGGGCAACGGTAGGAATTGCTGTAACTACAAAATAGGTCATCGAAATAAGAATGAACGCATCCGGGAACGGGATATCCAGATCAAATGTGGTTAGAAGAATGTAAAACTGCGTGCTGAAGATCATGTAGCGCGATAAACTGAGCAGAAGCACCTTGAGCAGTGTCGACCTTCGAACGGCCTGTAAAACAGAGATGTACTCATGAATTCTTTTCCAGCCAGGTCTGATCAGAGAGTGAACTCCCGCTGACAACAACGGTGCCCTTAGGAATAACATCACCATAAGAACACACAACAATAACACAAACATTACAATACCCGCATAAAGATAGCTGAACCATAATTCAGTATAGGCGGTGTATGTTCTTATAAAAAAAAGCAACGACAACATCCCGAACAGCAAGGTCGCCATTAGCTGACTTATACTGCCGGCAATGGTAAGCAGAACACCCTTAAAAGGATCGTTCAATTTAAGAGTAAAAACCCTGCCAAAAAACTCACCGACTCTGTTCGGGGTGAATAAACTCATTGAGATACCGGTCAATACAGATCGGACGGCATCATAATACTTTACTTTTTCAACATAACCAATCAATAACTGCCATTTGTATGCTTCAAGACCCCAATTCAAGGGCATAAGGAGTAAAGCTGCAAGAACCCTGGCCCTGAAAGAGAAATCTCCGAATTTAACTGCAATGCGTTGGCTTAAGTAAATAAAATCTCCCGACTGAAATACCTGCCTGTAAATAAATAGAAAGGCCAGAAAGGCAACAAGTATCCGGAGACCGATGTTGAAGGATTTCTTTACCTTTGCTGATAACTCCATTTTTCTTACCTGCCTGCATTTATGAACAGTGATCGCATTATACTTGGCATTGACCCCGGAACTCAGGTAATGGGGTTTGGATTAATTGCCGATAAAGGTAAGAAAATTGAACTGATTACCCTGGATGTGTTCAAGTTCAGTTCTAAAGAAGATCAGGCTCTAAGGTTGAAAAAGATTTTTGAATCTGTACTTGGACTTATTGATCATTACCACCCGGATGAGCTTGCCATCGAAGCCCCGTTTTTTGGTAAAAATGTGCAGTCAATGCTTAAACTAGGCAGGGCACAGGGTGTCGCTATGGCTGCCGGGCTTTATCGTAATGTCCCTATTTTTGAGTATTCCCCCCGGAAGATTAAACAATCTATTACCGGCAACGGAAATGCCTCAAAAGAACAGGTTGCAGGAATGCTATCTAATCTTTTGAAAATGAGTGAAGTTCCCAGATTAATGGATGCCACTGATGCTGTTGCCGTAGCAATCTGCCATTATTTTCAACGCGAACCAGGCACTTCGGGTAAAAACTACTCCGGGTGGAAAAGTTTCCTGGACCAAAACCCTGAAAGACAGGCCAAAAAATAGAGTATCACATTCCGACCCGGATCAGTCAGGAGCCTGATCATAATTTCAATTATATATACGTAGCTTCATTGTTCTTATTCGCCGGAAATTTCAGGAATATTATCAGCATATAAAATGCGTTGATATTGCGTCCCGGAACAATTACCAAACGCAGGCTACATTAACTTCTGATACATCTGCCACCAGCGGTCGGGCAGGTCATTGTCGCAGGCTGTCTGATAATCAGTATAAGTACAGGGTACAATATAATGGCTGAGGTACTTCTGCCTGTTTTCAGGCCCGCACATTATTTCCATCCACCAGCGGTCCGTTTTCCGGCTTTTTATGAAAACAATTCCATCGGTAAAATCCTTTGTCGGCACAATATACCTTATAAAAGAATCATCATCTGAAACCGGGAAATCGTTCTTTCTATTATTGAATCCATCTATAGCGTACCATATCATCTGGGCAAGCAAATGGGCTGTTACTCCGTTTCGGTCAAAAACAGGATTCAATTCGAAGAAACCAATCGTTGAAAGTTTGTCGCTCATGGCTGCATATCGAACGATCTGACAGGCTTCATCACCTGAGAATCCGTTGGGGGTGCTGTTGGCATTACCCGGGGCATCAGCTGCCCGGATCGCACTCATGTCGAACGAGAGAATATCAGCATTACGGACCAATGGTTCAACCTGCAACAAATCGCCATGCAACAACCCAAGCCTATATACATCGAAGAGTAGTTTTTTCATGAGGTCAATCGCTGGCTGATCAACAAAGTAAGTCTGGTATCCGAGATTGGTATAGTTAAACAGGTAATTGGGCCGTTGCATTATTATACGGCTCAGATAAGTATTTGAGTTCAGATTATCAGAGGTTTCACCAAGGTCGAACAAAGGGTCAACCACTGCAAGATTAACTATCAGGCCAAGATTGGCATATGCCTTGTAGATGGCAAAAGTCAAATCATGACCTCCTCCGATTATGATCGGGAAGACTTTGTTTGAAATCAACACTTCAAGTGCTGAGGTCAGGGCGAAATAAGTGTCTTCAACCGAGTGTCCCTTCCGAATATTCCCTAAATCTGCAATACTTGCATTCCAGGCTCCCGGGAAAAGCTTGTATAAAAACCGCCTTACTTCTATGGCTGCTTCTGAACAACCTTCATTATTAACTGCACTCCGGTCATCATTGACCCCCAGCAAAGCAATCTGTATTCCCTGAAGCTCTGGGAAAGCACTCCCCTCATGATATACGCTCATGATCTGGCCTATTCTAGGGTGAATCCCGGCATATAAACTCTCAAACAGTGAATCTGTAACTGGTTCAAAATAAATGGAAATGTCCATAAAATGGTTATTGAATTTCTGCTTTTCAAACCTACATCAAATTTCTGAAAAATCATGAAGTAAAAAACAGGGGATGCTTCTTTTCAAAGCATCCCCATAAATTACATTCAGCCGGCATTTGCCGATTATTTCTTTTTCGGGAATCTCCCTTTGCCTGCCGTTTTTGGCTGAGCATCAGACTTTGCAGCAATCTCACGGCATTGTTCAAGGGTTAATGACGATGGATCTGTACCTTTTGGTATCCTGTAGTTCAATTTTCCTATGGCTATATAAGGTCCGTATCTTCCATTAAGTACCTGCACCTGGGAGTCCTCCTCAAAAGAGCGGATCAGACGTTCAGTTTCTCTTTTTCGCTTCTCTGCAATAAGTTCAATTGCCCGTTCTTCATCAATTGTAACAGGATCATCTGACTTTGCGAGGGAATAAAATGCTGACCTATGCTTAACATAAGGACCAAAACGCCCAATGGCAACTGTAAGATCAGCATCTTCAAAAGCTCCGATTAACCTTGGAAAATCAAAAAGCTTAAGGGCTTCTTCAATGCTGAGGCTGTCCATCGACTGTCCTTTTTTTAGACTAGCAAAACGGGGTTTCTCTTCATTCTCAGCCTCTCCGATCTGAACCATAGGCCCGAATCGTCCTATTTTAACATAAACATTCTTGTTACTTTCCGGATCAATCCCCAGTAGCCTTTCACCTTTAACCCTTTCCGAGTTTTCAAGGGTTTCTTTTACTTGTAAAGCAAAGGGATGATAAAACTCCCTGATCATTTGATTCCATACTTTCTGGCCCTGAGCTATTTCATCAAATTCTTTTTCAACATTCGCCGTGAAGTTATAATCAAGTATATTTTCAAAATTCTGAACAAGAAATGTATTCACGAGTGACCCGATATCTGTCGGAAACAATTTGGCCTTTTCATACCCGGTATTCTCCGTTCTGACTTCCTCTGTAATTTTTGAATTTGTAAGTTTTACAAAATCATACTCGCGTTTAACGCCCGGTCGGTCCTCCTTTACCACGTATTCGCGTTTCTGTATTGTTGAAATGGTAGGAGCATACGTTGAAGGCCGCCCGATCCCGAGTTCTTCCATCTTTTTTACGAGACTGGCTTCGGTATACCTGGCGGGCTGTTGCGTAAATTTTTGGTTGGCAATCATCTCTGCAAGATCGAGATTCTGACCTGACTTTATCGGAGGGAGTATAGCTTCATCGTTATCAGAAGATTCTTCGTCAGAAGATTCCATATATACTTTCAGAAATCCGTCAAACTTTATCACTTCGCCTTTTGCAATGAATTTTTCGGCCAGGTAATTTCCCTTTGAATTTCCGACGGGTGTCACCATAATGGTAACATTCGTCCGTTCAAGTTCAGCATCGCTCATCTGAGAAGCAATGGTTCGTTTCCAGATCAGGTCGTAAAGACGACGCTGAGAATCATCTCCCTTGATCTCCGGGTTATTCATATAAGTAGGGCGTATTGCCTCATGTGCTTCCTGAGCCCCCTTCGATTTTGTAGTATATTGCCTGGTTTTAACATATTTGCCACCATACAGTTTCGTTATTTCTTCTTTGGCCATATTCAGTGCCAGTTTGGAAAGATTCACAGAATCCGTACGCATATAGGTTATTTTCCCTTCTTCATATAGTTGCTGAGCAACAAGCATTGTCTTAGCCACTGAAAAACCAAGTTTACGGCTTGCTTCCTGCTGTAAGGTTGATGTAGTAAAGGGAGGTGCCGGAGATTTTTTCGCCGGCTTTGTTTCCACATCACTTATGTGAAATGCCGCTCCGATACATCTTCGCAAAAACTCTACAGCCTCAGGTTTTTCTGAAAATCGTTTCGACAATTCCGCATTGATCCTGGACTGTATATCCTCACCGGGAATTGTAAATGTAGCAGTTACCCTGTAATTGTAACCCGACCTGAATGCTTTGATCTCGTCTTCGCGCTCAACAATAAGCCTTACTGCAACCGATTGAACCCTGCCTGCTGAAAGGGCAGGTTTTACTTTTTTCCACAGAACTGGAGATATTTCAAAACCAACCAGCCGGTCAAGCACCCGTCGTGCCTGTTGCGCGTCAACCAGATTACGGTCAATGCCTCTTGGATTTTCAATGGCTTCTGTTATAGCACTCTTGGTGATCTCATGAAAAACAATACGGCGGGTCTTTTTCATATCAAGCGACAATGCTTCAGCAAGATGCCAGGAGATCGCCTCCCCTTCCCGGTCTTCATCAGATGCCAGCCATACAATTTCAGCTTCTGAGGCAAGTTTTTTCAACTCCTTGATAAGCTTGGTTTTATCAGCTGAAACTTCGTATGTAGGTTTGAAATCGTTGCTGACATCAACCCCCAATTGCTTTTTCGACAGGTCGCGGACATGTCCAAAACTTGATTTGACAATAAAATCTTTCCCCAGAAAGCCTTCAATGGTTTTGGCTTTGGCAGGAGACTCAACGATTACCAGGTTTTTTATCATACCAGTTGTATATGATTTTCAATCAAATCTTTATTTGAAAATGGGCACAAAGTAACGGAATAAAAACATATGCAATATTTAAAAATCAAAAGATTATTTACAACAATTTAATAATGAGGACTTTCAAATAATCCTAACTTTGCAGCTGTTTAACCGAAACAAAGAAAGCTCACTACTGTTTTAATGACGCACTAAAATATATTCCGGTTTGGAAACGCCAAGAAAACTTTACATAGAAACCTACGGGTGCCAGATGAATTTTTCTGATAGTCAGATTGTAGGTTCTATCATGACCGACCATAATTTTGAAACAACAGATAATATTGCTGAGGCTGATCTCATTTTTGTAAACACATGTTCGATCCGCGACCATGCTGAAAAACGTGTACGTGCCCGGCTTCAGGAGTTTAAAAAATACAAGAAAACAAAACCCGGCCTGATTATCGGCATTTTGGGATGTATGGCCGAAAGACTGAAATCTCAGTTGATTGAGGAAGAAAAGATGGTCGATCTTATTGTCGGACCGGATGCTTACAGAGACCTGCCCAGGCTGCTAACAATAGCAGAAAGTGGGCAGAAAGCCATCAACGTAATCCTCTCTGCCGATGAAACCTATGCAGATATTAATCCTGTCAGACTCGACAGCAGTGGAGTCTCGGCATTTATTTCAATTATGCGGGGTTGCGAAAACTTTTGTTCATATTGTGTGGTGCCCTTTACCCGTGGAAAGGAACGCAGCAGGGATCCTGAAACAATTGTAAATGAAGCGAAAGATCTATTCAACAATGGCTACAGAGAAGTTACGCTTCTCGGTCAGAATGTTAATTCCTACCTAAGTGAAAGTGGCACCGGTTTCTCCCGGTTGATCGCAAGCGTAGCGCAAATTGATCCGGGACTCAGAGTCAGATTTGCAACCTCTCATCCCAAAGACTTATCAGACGATTTGTTGCGTACCATGGCCGACTATCATAACATTTGCCGTTCAATCCACCTCCCTGTCCAATCCGGCAGTGACCGGATACTTAAACTGATGAACCGGAAATACGACCGGCAATGGTATATGGGCCGCATTGAAGCCATAAAAAAAACACTACCCGACTGCACCATATCTACCGACATTATTGCAGGCTTTAGCTCTGAAACAGACCAGGACCATTTGGACACCATCGAATTAATGAGATGGGTCGGTTATGATTATGCATTTATGTTCAAATATTCTGAGAGGCCCGGAACGACTGCTGAAAAAAAATATAAGGATGACATTCCTGAATCTGTAAAAAGTGAACGTCTCAAACAGATTATCGACCTGCAGCAGGAATTATCTTACAAGAGCAATCTTGCTGATGTGGGGAAATCATTCGAAGTGCTTATTGAACGGTATTCCAAAAAATCAGGAAAAGAACTGGCTGGAAGAAACAGTCAGAATAAAGTTATCGTCTTTCCTGAAAGTAATTATAAACCGGGTGAATATGTTAATGTGCAGGTCTTATCATGCACTCCGGCAACACTCAGGGGTTCGGTTTTACACCCTTAAAACATCCAGTTTATCTGACTTGTACAACCCAAAGGGATCACCACCCGAATTGTATTAAACCTATGTAAAGGCAAATGTTTAATACGTAATATGAATTAATATGCTAAATTTGCATGGTAATATGCTAATCACGAATGTACCGGCAGGAGATTTAAACATCAACCATGTGCCTGGACTAATTTCTAATAGTCATTTCGGTTACTTTTTAGTTTTTTCGTCATATATATTTCTGTTAAAGGCCTGCCAATTATGAAACATAGAGTGTATTTAAAATCTGTTCCGTTACTGACACTGATTGCAGTGATTTTTGTAATGAGTTCTTGCGTCTCCCTTAAAAAAGTAAAATATCTTCAGGATGTTTCTGACTATCAGAAAGGTGACACTATTGTATTCAGGAATGAAAGCAGTCCGGATTATAAAGTACAACCTGGCGACAATCTTTTTGTTGATGTCAGCAGCCTGGATTCAAAAAACCTGAATCCTTTTGAAGCCAATCAAAGGGTTTCATATCAGAATAACAGTGAGATGAGTGTTTACCTCAATAGTTATATGGTTTCTGATTCCGGTTTCATTAATTTCCCGATAGTCGGGAAAGTTAAAGTGGCAGGATTGACAGTCAGTGAAGTCAAATCCAAACTCCAGACCACAGTAAACGATTTTTTCCAGCTTACAACTGTAACAGTGAAACTGGTAAATTTTAAAATAAGTCTGCTCGGTGAAATCCTGAGGCCCGGAACTTATCTTGTGTATCAGGAAAATATAAATATTCTTCAGGCCATAAGCATGGCAGGTGACCTTGCCCCCTATGCCAACCGAAGCAAAATAATGATCATTCGAAAATCAGGCAGGGGAACTTCTGTACACAGGATAAATCTCCTGACATCAAGTATTTTTGAATCACCGGCATATTATCTTCAACCCGATGATATTGTTTATGTTGAGCCGATGAACAGCAAGAATTATGCTTTCACGGCATTCCCATATGCAATCATTTTTTCTACCATCACAACAACCCTTCTTATTCTGAATTTTTTTAAATAAAGTTACCCGTGGATAATTACATTAAAGAAACCCATCAGGAAGAAACTGTTGATTTTAAACAGCTGTTTTTCAAGTTTTACCGATATTGGTATTTTTTTATTATCACTGTATTTATTGCATTGACCATTGCATTTTTGTTCAATAAGTACACCCAGCCTATATATAAAGTCGGCACAACGGTTTTAATTAAAGATGATAAATCCGGATTTGATGCTCAGGCTCTGTTGGGAATTGGTAATATGAAAAATGCTCAGATTCTTGAGAATGAAATCGGGGTATTAAAATCACGTTCACTGGTGAACCGGGCTATAAGGACATTGAATTTTAATGTTTCTTACTTCCGTGAAGAAAACTTTGTGACAAGTGAACTTTATAAGGATTCTCCCTTTACCGTGGTTTTTGATACAGCACTTCCACAACCGGCAGGGCTTAGATTTAATATCATTATTTTACCTAACAATGAGTTCAGCCTTACATCCGAAGGCGAGTCTGTCTTTTTATACGACTACTCAAAAGGCAAACAGATTGAAAAAATCAATCAAAAACTCGATATTAAAGGAAAATTCAGGTTTGGTGAACAGATATCAGGCAAGAATCATAATTTTAAAGTCCTGCTTAACACCAACTTTAAGCCAAGGGAACATGTCAATGTTAACATGTACTTTACATTCAATAAAATCGAGGATCTTACAAAGCACTTTATGGGATTCGAAATAGAACCCATCAATCGTGAAGCTTCAATTATTGAAATCTCGCTTCGGAGCACAAATGTCCATAAGGCAACTGACTTTCTCAACACATTAACAGAGGTATACCTTAAACGGGGACTTGAAAAAAAGAATCAGATTGCAACAAATACCATAAATTTTATTGATGAACAGCTGCTTGGTATTACCGATTCACTGAAAACTGCCGAATCCGTTTTACAGGATTTCAGAACCAAGAACGAAGTGATGGACCTGGATTTTCAGTCCCAACAGGTCTTCCAGCAAATGAAAGAACTTGAAAATGAGAAGGCTATCCTTTTTGTTAAAAACAAGTATTATCTGTATCTGAAAGATTATCTCCGCAAGAATGAAAGCGACCTTGCAGGTCTTACTGTCCCGTCTTCTATGGGCATTGATGACCCAATTCTAACCAAACTCATTACCGATCTTACTGCTTTATATGCAGAACGGGGTGAAGCTATGCTGATGGCAAAGGAAAAAAACCCTATTATAGCATCTTATGATGATCGTATCAGGGTCAATAAGAGAACCCTGGAAGAGAATATTAAAAACATTGTCAACACATCCAGCATTTCAATCAAGGAAATCGACAATCGTATAAATGTTCTTTCCGGTAAAATCAGCAAGCTTCCTGCAACACAACGATTACTGTTTGGTATTGAGCGTAAATTTAAACTCAACGATGCCATTTATACTTACCTGCTGGAAAAACGGTCTGAAGCCCAGATTACAAGAGCTTCCAATCTGCCTGATAATGAAGTTATAGACCCGGCTTCTTCAGATGAAATGGAACCTGTTTTTCCAAAGAAAACGCTGAATTATACAATCGCTTTGTTGCTGGGTTTCATTTTCCCGATAGTTTATGTATTGGGTAAGGGGTATTTCAACGACAAGGTAATCGATAAAAAGGATCTTGAAAACATCACTTCACTTCCTTTATTAGGTCACATTATACACAACAACAAGGACAGCAAAATAGTTGTTGCTGAGTATCCTAAATCCTCTATCGCTGAATCTTTCAGATCTGTCAGGACCAATCTTCAGTATTTCGCCCAGGCAAATGACAAACAAACCATTTTGATAACCTCAACAATGGTCAGTGAAGGGAAAACCTTTATTGCGATAAACCTTGCCTCGATCTTTGCCCTTTACGGTAAACGCACTTTATTGATGGGTTTTGACCTCCGAAAACCAAAGATTTATCAGGATTTCGGACTTTCAAACACAGAAGGTATCAGTTCTTACCTGATCAACAGGAGTTCTCTTGAAAACATTATTCAGAAGTCACCGCTGGAAAATCTTGACATTATTATGGCGGGACCAGTTCCACCTAATCCTGCTGAATTGATCGCATCTGATAGAAATTCTGAGCTTTTCAGACTATTAAAGGAAAAATACGACTACATTATCATTGATACCCCGCCGGTAGGCCTTGTTACTGACGCTTTCCTTTTAATGAAGCAGGCTGATGTTTCGATGTTTGTTGTCAGGCAGAATTATACCAACAAAAAGGTCTTCGGTTCTATCATTTCCGATATTGAAAAGCGTAAGATCCCGAACATTACAATTCTGGTAAACGATGTCCGATTCGATAGTCAGTCCTATGGATATGGTTATGGCTATGGATATGGTTACGGTTACGGCTATGGTTATGGCTATGGTTATGGCTATGGTTATTATACCGATGACCAGGAACCTGATAAAGAAGGGCTCATAAATAAGATGTTCAAAAAATCCTGAACTTAAGACCAAAGCCACCAATGCGGTGGCTTTTTTTTGCTGACCATACTTTGGGCTGCCCTGAGAAAAATATGCTATTTTTGCCACCCATCATGTTGTTAATATAAATGAATGAATATGACCAAATACTCCCGGTCCATTGAAGAACGACTGGGTCAACGGGCAAGGGTCATCTGGCTTTCAGGATTGCCATGTTCCGGGAAAACCACTATTGGCGTTGGATTGGAAAAGGAGCTGATTCAGAGGGGATTTCACGTGCGAATGCTTGACGGGGATGTTACACGTAAAGGAATATGCAGTGACCTGGGTTTTTCAGAAAAAGACCGTAATGAAAATATCCGCCGTATAGCTGAAATTTCAAAGTTATTTGCAGAAAGCGGAATAATTACAATCAATGCTTTCATCACGCCAACTGAAAAATTACGGCTTATGGCTATGGAAATAATAGGCAGGGAACTCTTTACAGGAGTTTATGTTAATTCTCCGCTGGTTATATGTGAAAAGCGAGATGTCAAAGGAATGTATAAAAAGGCAAGGAATGGTGAGATAAGTGATTTTACCGGAGTTAGTGCCCCTTTCGAGCCTCCGCTGAATGCTGATTTTGAGATAAATTCATCGGGAGTCAACCCGGATCAAAGTGTAAATGAACTTTTAGAACACATATTACCCCTAATCAGTAACAATACATGAGAGATAAATTTGTCCTTACCCATCTTGAGGAACTTGAGTATGAATCTATATATGTGATCAGAGAGGTCGCTGCTCAGTTCGAACGCCCGGTACTGCTTTTCTCTGGAGGGAAAGATTCAATTGTTATGACCTATCTTGCTGTTAAGGCATTCTACCCGGCAAAACTGCCATTTCCTCTGCTTCACATCGACACAGGGCACAATTTTGAAGAAACTATTACATACCGTGATGAACTCGTTGCGAAAATCGGTGCTCAACTTATTGTTGGTTCTGTTCAGGAAAGCATCGACAAAGGCCGGGTTATAGAAGAAAAGGGTCCTACAGCCAGCAGGAATCTACTCCAGACAACCACTTTGCTTGACACCATTGAAAAATACAAGTTTGATGCGGCCATGGGTGGTGGTCGTCGTGATGAAGAAAAGGCCCGTGCTAAAGAGCGTTTTTTTTCACACCGTGATGAATTTGGGCAATGGGATCCCAAAAATCAAAGACCGGAACTGTGGAACATCTTCAATGGTAGAAAAAACCAGGGAGAACACTTCAGGGTGTTTCCGATCAGTAACTGGACAGAAATGGATGTTTGGCAATACATTATGCATGAAAACATTGAACTCCCTGATTTATACTTTACTCATCAGCGCGAGGTATTTCTTCGTGACGGACAATGGATGGCCAAAGCTCCTTTTATGATGCTGAAAGATGGCGAATTCTATGAAACCAAAACCGTAAGATGTCGCACCATTGGGGATGTTTCATGCACAGGACTCACCCTTTCTGCTGCCAACAGCCTCGAAGATATAATTCAGGAAATAGCCGCTACCCGTGTCACCGAAAGGGGCGGAAGGGCTGATGATTTACGTTCTGAAGCAGCTATGGAAGACAGGAAAAAAGAAGGATATTTCTGAAATTCATGCCGGAAGCGGAACATTATTAAATCTCTTTTCTAAATAAATAATTCAAAATGAGCGAATTTTCGACCAAAGGTTACCTTGATATGGAGTTACTGCGATTCACAACCGCCGGAAGTGTTGATGATGGGAAAAGCACACTCATTGGTCGTCTCCTTTTCGATAGTAAATCCATTTTTGAAGACCAGCTTGAAGCAGTGAAACGAGCCAGTATACGAAGAGGCAACGAACATATAGATCTTGCATTACTTACAGATGGTCTCAGAGCCGAACGTGAGCAGGGTATTACCATTGATGTAGCCTATCGTTACTTTGCAACACCCAAACGAAAATTCATCATTGCAGATACACCAGGGCATATTCAGTACACCAGAAATATGGTTACAGGAGCCTCAACTGCCAATGCGGCCATTATTCTTATTGATGCCCGCAATGGAGTGACGGAACAAACCTGCCGACACTCATACATTGCATCTCTGCTAAGGATACCTCATGTTATTGTATGTGTTAATAAAATGGATCTTGTCGACTATAGTCAGGAAGTTTTCAATAAAATCCAGCATGATTATACTGAATTTTCGAAACTGCTTGATATTCCTGAAGTAAGGTATGTCCCTATCAGTGCACTTCACGGTGACAATGTCGTGGATACCTCAACAAATATGCCATGGTATAACCAGGGTACGCTTAGGCAGGTGCTTGAAGGAATTGAGATCGGGAATGATCACAACCTGATTGATCCCCGTTTCCCTGTTCAATATGTAATCAGACCCCTTTCAGATGAATTCCATGACTACCGCGGTTATGCAGGACGGGTAGCCGGCGGAATCTTTTCACCCGGCGACAAGGTGCTTGTGTTGCCTTCAATGCAGGAAAGCACCATAAGCGCAATCGATTTATATAAAAACAAAGCAGGAAGTGCATTTGCACCGATGTCAGTTACCCTGACACTTACCGATGATATAGACATCAGCAGGGGTGATATGTTGGTTAAACCTGACAATATTCCACAGATCACCCAGGACCTGGATATCATGATCTGCTGGATGAACGAAAAACCGCTTCAGGTAAATGGCAAATATGCTGTGAAGCATACTACCCGGGAAGTTCGCTGCATTGTAAAAGAGGTAAAGTATAAAGTGAACGTTAATAACCTGGAACGGATCGAAGGTGATATTAAAGTTGGATTAAATGATATTGCTGCTGTAAGTATTCGTACAACAAAACCGCTGTTCACAGATCCATACAAGAAAAACAGAAAAACAGGTGCATTGATAATTATTGATGAAGCTACCAACAACACAGTAGGAGTTGGAATGGTATTATAGCACAATTCCCGGAATTGATTAGCAAGGATCCTTTTCTATCAGCCCCGAAATGAATTCATCGGTAATAACCCATATCAAAACTGAAATTTATAACAAAGTGTATACCTCTGTCGAAGGCCAGCCTGAATAGAATAAGAGTTACAATAGCCAGTGCCGAAATAAGCAAGCCCGGAGGCCTTCGGTGCCTGCTCGGACGTTCTGCCACACTTCTGGGCTTTGCCTTATAATTAAAAAATGCCGGAATCACCATAAATCCCATGGACGCAATAATAATCGCATCATAAACCATGATATTGGGATGTTGAGGAATTGCGTTCGGAAACTTGATCACAATGATAATTAAACCGCCAATAATCCAGGGAATAATGAATCTCGCTCCCAAAGCAACACTTAACCTCCACCTGTGCTGTCTGACACCGGCAGGCAGTGTTTCAAGAGCAAATACTGCACTGTAATAACCAGTCACTGTCAGAAGAAAGAGGAATATCAGCGAAACAAGAATCCTGAAAAAAACATTCATATATAGCCAGTTCGCAACATAGCCAAATCCCTGACTTGTCGCAATTCCGGCAACAAAAGCTCCCAGGAAATGGGTTGCTCCATGAAAAGCTACCCACAGGAAAAACAACCGTAACTGTGGTTTCAATTTTTCTCGCATAAGGACCACCCTCAGAAGGATGATGGCAAGCATCACTGAAACAAAAGGACTGGAAAGAGTAATAACTATAATATTAAACCTTGACCACAGCGGGCTTGCATTACCAATCGGAAAATATATTTCATAATAAAAGAGGACTGAATCAATATTGAAATTCGAAGCAACAACAGTTTCTGTAAACTGATATACCAGATATACCAGCAGGTAGGCAAGTATATAGAACCCAAGAGAGTTTAACAAAGCAGACCTTTCTTCAGGTATTACCTTTCTCACATCATCTATAAAGGCTTGCCGGCTGTTTTTTTCTCTTTTTTCCCGTTTGCTTGTGCTGAATAATGATTGAAATATCGACTTCTTTCTAATCGGTCTGTGTTTCCGAATTTTGATCGATTGACTGCTCCTTTCTGAAGTCGTATGAACAGCGTTTGAATGAAAAATTTCCGGAGATGGTAATTTGTTGATATCCTCATTGCCTGAACTTTGGCCTGGAATATCTCTGGCAGGAAGTGTCCGGGTTGATTTTCCATTTACCGGATTAATAAGATTATTCAGAAATGGGGGCAAAACACGCCGTTTTTTCTTGCGCCTTTTCTTGGAAGCCACTCCAACCACCTGTTTTCTTTCAGACAATTCACTGATTCCATGACTTATCCGGGGAGAATGGGTTCGATGTCTTCTGGGTTTTTCACCCGTCAGGATAAATATTATACGTTCTCCCAATTTCTGAAGAAAGTTCTTTTTTTTCGGGCCGCTTTCTGGCATAATTATTTGACTATATAGATTAAACCATCAATTCTATAATTTTCTTATAATCATCCTGCGTGAGTTTATGCACATATGTCGCAGCCCGGTTATGAACCATAACACGAAAAATATCATCAGGATTTATTTTCTCCGACACGATTTCATTCAAACGTACCGGGCAACCAAGTTCCCTGAAAAACGCCTCAATTCTGTCTGTCGTTTCTTCAACATCTTCTGTTCCAAAAAGATTTAACCCGAGAAATTTGATCCTGTGCGCCAGATTCTCCTTTTGCAAACGTAACCAGGCAGGATAAACAATGGTAAGGGAGGCACCGTGAGGTACATCATACAGAAGTGAGAGTATGTGACCAATGCTATGAACGCCCCATTCCCCCGCTGTTCTACCATACATGGTCAATCCATTGAGAGCCATGGTTGCTGCATACATAATTTTTGCCCTGAGTTTATAGCTGCTCAGGTCGTTCAACAGTGCCGGGCCATATTCCATTGCCTCTTTGATCATAGAAAACACAAACCTGTCAGATAAAGTAGCTTCTTCGCCCTTCCCGAAATAAGCTTCAAGGCAGTGCGCAACAAGGTCAGCAATGCCATAGGCTGTATAATTAGAGGGCACTGTTGTTGTCAATTGAGGATCAAGAAAGGAATGCCTTGGATAAAGGAGCGGATTCCCGTATCCGGATTTGATTTCTGCCTCATGATTACTGAGTACCGCAAACTGGTTCATTTCAGTTCCTGTTGCCGCCAGGGTAAGCACCGCTATCAAGGGAACTGCAGATCGCGGCATAATCCTTCGCTCAAAAAAACCCCACGCCGGTGCATCTACCGGTATGGCAATGGAAATAATCTTAGCTGAATCAATAACGCTGCCCCCACCAACAGCCAAAATAACATCTATTGCTTTCTCACGGCCCAGAGCTGCTGCTGAATCAACATCCTGAACCAGAGGATTGGATTGTATTCCGCTGTATTCGAATACTTCTGCCCCTACAGATTCAATCTGTTGTTTAATGACTTCATATAATCCATTGGACTTGACAGAGCTCTTCCCGTAAACAAGCAGTACCTTTTTACCATACTTGTTTATTGTTATCCCCAGCTGATTCAGCACTCCCTTTCCGAAATGCAATGAGGTGGGGTTAAAAGCAATAAAATTTTCCATTAATTACGCATATTTATAGATTAATGCTATCTGACCTCCTTTTCAGAAAATCCGTTATCCAGAACAAAATCCATTTGTTTACGCTGTAAATCTACACGTTTCACTTTAATTCTCAAAGTCGCCCCCAGTTTGAATTCGCGTCCGGAGTGTTGTCCGATAACCCGGTAATTGTCATCGTCAAGGTAATAAAAGTCATCGTCAAGGTACTTAAGTGAGATCATACCTTCACATTTGCTTCCTTCAAGTTCAACAAATATACCCCATTTACTAACACCTGATATAAGTCCTGTAAAGGATTGGCCAATTTTATCCTGAAGAAATTCTGCCTGCTTATATTTTACAGAAGCCCGTTCTGCTTCAACAGCTTTCTTTTCCATGTCAGAACTGTGCTGGCAGTATTCCTCAAATTCATCCTTATTAACGGATGGCTTTCCCTCCATATACCATTCAAGGAGCCGGTGCACCATCAGATCAGGATAACGGCGGATTGGTGAGGTGAAATGCGTATAATGCTGAAAAGCAAGGCCATAATGACCAATATTCACAGTAGAATATACTGCTTTTGCCATGGTTCGAATTGCAATGGACTCAATCATATTTTCTTCACCCTTACCGGAGATTTGTTCAAAAAGCTGATTAAATGATTTGGCCAGGCTTTTACGAGAACCAACACTCATTTTATATCCAAGTTTTGACAGAAATTCTGTGAATTTCAATAGTTTATCCGGATTAGGTTCATCATGAATACGGTAAACAAACGTTTTAGGTTTTTGCTCACCGGATTTTCTGCCAATCTTTTCTGCGACTTTCCGGTTGGCCAATAGCATAAAATCTTCAATCAGCATGTTGGCTTCCTTCTGCTCCTTTATATATGTGTCAACAGGCTTTCCTTTTTCGTCAAGGATAAACTTAACCTCCTGACTGTGAAAAGCAATTGAACCCCTGCTGAATCTTTCTTCCCGGAGTTTCGTTGCCAGGCTATTCAGAATCAGCAATTCACTTTTAAAATCTCCTTCTGCCCCTTCAATAATTTCCTGAACTTCTTCATAATTGTATCTTCGGTTGCTTCTGATGATGGTTTTCCCATACCATTCATTACTGATCTTTGCTTTGTCGTCCATTAAAAAAACAGCTGAAAAACAAAGCTTGTCTTCATCGGGGCGCAGGGAGCAAACCATATTCGAAAGCTTCTCCGGCAGCATCGGAATGGTCCTGTCAACCAGGTAAACGGAGGTTCCCCGTTCATAGGCTTCATGATCAATGGCAGTATGGGGTCTTACATAATGCGAAACATCTGCGATATGTACGCCTACTTCCCATTCCCCATTGTCAAGCTTTTTCAGTGAAAGCGCATCGTCAAAATCCTTGGCATCCGGAGGATCAATTGTGCAAGTCCAAATATTCCTGAAATCTCTTCTCGAAGCAATCTCCCTTTCCGAAATTTCAACAGGCAGGTTTTCTGCTTCCTTCATGGTTTGATCATTGAACTGCAATGGAAAATCAAAAGTTGCCAGAATGGAATTCATCTCAACATCATTGTTGCCCGGATCACCCAATACCTGACTGATTTCTCCGAAAGGGTTTTTTGATTGCTCCGGCCAATCAGTAAGCCTGGCAATAGCTTTTTGCCCGTTTTTTGCCTTGTTGAGAGATTCCTTCGGGATAAAAATATCAACCGGAACACTGGTGTCATCAGGGACCAGAAAAGCAAATTTCCCTGTCAGCTGTACGGTGCCAACAAAGGTTGTTCTGGCTCTGACCAGAACTTCAACAATTTGACCTTCGGTCTTTCTGCCCCTGCGCATCGGGAAAAGATGAACCTTAACTTTGTCACCATTAAGCGCATGTCCGGCATTGTTTGCGGCAATAAAAACATCTTCATCCAGGTCCGGAACCGTCACATAGGCCTTCCCTGTTTGTTTCATATCCACAATCCCGATAACACTGGACTGCAGTATTTTATCGGCTAAAAGGTCCGGGTTATACTTGAACTTACCCCTGTTCAGCTCAAGGATAGTACCCTTTTTTGTCATCGATTCCAACGCCTTATTAACCAGAGCTTTGCTGATGTTATCGGTAATCCCGAGGAGTTTTGACACCTGGCGGTAATTAAAAGCCTTGAAGGGATTGGCAATAAAAAAGGCTTCTATGAGATCAATCACCGGACCTGGAGAAGCCTGTGTATTTCTGGCTGGTTTTTTTCTTGCCATGATTATTTATTTGTATTTGTAAAGGTAGTAAAATACCGTGTCAGGTTAATAAATATACAGTTATAGGATCAATTACCTCTTAGCAAAAACAGGAAATAAATTAAATATATCCAATTGTGGGATTACTTTTTTGCAAATGCATGATAAACCTATGAATGCCCGGAAAACCTGTTCCGAAACTGAACTAATTTTCTAGCTGTAAAAGACGAGAGTAACTACTAAAATATACGGGGGTATATATGGACTCGGGTAAAAAAAGAATTCTTCTGGCTGAAGATAATGCAATCAATCAAAAGGTTGCGCTGCTGATGCTGAAAAAATACGATCAGAGCATTGATATCGCTGATAACGGGCGGATTGCTGTCGAAAAATTTCTTCATCACGATTATGACCTGGTATTGATGGATCTCCATATGCCTGAACTTGATGGTTTTGAAGCAACCCTGCAGATCAGAGAAATTGAATTGTCTGAAAAACGGGAAAAGAAAGTTAAGATCTATGCTATGACAGCCAGTTCTATAACAGATGAGAGCGAAAGGTGCTATGCTGTTGGAATGGATGGTTACATCAGCAAACCATTTAAAGCAGAGGAAGTCATCAATGTTCTTTCCTGAAATCGCCTCCCGGAATCGCAGCAATCAGATCACGGGTATATGATTCGGAAGGGGAATTATAGATTGAATCTGCATCCCCAAGTTCCACGATTTTTCCCATCCTCATTACCAGCATCCTGTCAGACATGAACCGGACAACGGACAAGTCATGGGAAATGAAGATATATGTAAACCCAAATGACTTTTTCAAATCATTAAGCAGGTTAAGAACCTGAGCCTGAACTGAAACATCCAGCGCTGAAACAGATTCATCACAAATTATAAACTCCGGTTCTAATGCCAGGGCCCTCGCAATACAAATCCGTTGCCTTTGCCCTCCTGAAAATTGATGGGGATAACGTTCAAAATGCTCAGGCTTCAAATTCACCCTCTGAAGCAAATCCATCACCTTTTCCTTCCGCTGTATATTCCCTGCGTACATGTTATGGGCTTGCATGGGCTCCATAATTGATTGTCCGGCCGTGCTTCTGGGATTCAATGACGAATAAGGGTCCTGGAAAATAATCTGTATGCGTTTACGAAGAGCCCTCAGATCTTCTTTATTCAGGTGTATCAGGTCAATCCCGTTATATTCCAATTTCCCGGATGTTGGTTCAATCAATCGCAATATTGCTCTTCCCAAGGTTGTTTTACCACACCCTGATTCACCAACAAGCCCAAGAGTCTCCCCCTTGTACACGTTAAAACTAATATGATCGACTGCTTTAAAAAAATTCCTTTGCCGGTTGAATAGATACCTGGGTAACGGATAATAGACTGACAGGTTATTCACTTCAAGCAACGGCAATCCTGAATATAAATTTTTATGAAATACCCTCCGCTCTTCAAGGTTGACCTCTTCAAACAGACTTTGAATTTTAGCAGCAGCATCCTCAGAAGAATCGTCAAAATCATCTATAACAGGAAGCCTTCTGAGACGTTTATCAAGTGGAGGCCGACATGCAATCAGACCCCTAGTGTAAGGGTGTGCCGGATCACAGAAAATATCCCTGACCAACCCTTGTTCAACAATTTTCCCTTGCTTCATCACCAACACATAATCTGCTACCTCTGCAATCACCCCCAGATCATGGCTGATAAATATCAGGCTCATGCCGTATTTATCCCTGAGCGATCTGAGCAATGCCAGAATAGCTTTCTGTACTGTAACATCAAGTGCTGTAGTGGGTTCATCTGCAATCAGAATATCAGGCCTGCAGGATATAGCCATAGCAATCATTACCCGTTGCTTCTGCCCTCCCGATAATTGATGTGGATAAGATCTATACACTCTCTCGGGATCAGGCAGCAACACTTCTTTGAACAAGGCTATTACATGTTGTTTTGCCTTCTTGTTATTGAATCCAAGGTGCAACTTTACAGCTTCCTTCAATTGCTTCCCGCATTTCATAACAGGATTCAGTGAAGTCATAGGCTCCTGAAAAATCATGGCAATCCGGCTTCCCCTGAGTTTTCTCATCAATGGCTCATCAATATCCGTGATACTGATTTCTTTCCCATCCTTCCCACAAAACAAAATTCTTCCATTGTCAACACGGCTTCCCATTGCAGGAAGAAGACGAATTACTGAAAGTGAAGTAACCGATTTTCCTGATCCGCTTTCGCCAACGATTCCCAGCGATTGCCCTGGTGAAATGCTGAACGATACCTGATCTACAGCTTTGTGCCACCCACCCTCATCTCGAAATGAAACACTAAGGTTTTCGATTTTCAGAATGGGTTTCATCATTATTTTTAATGAGTTGGAAGGTGTTGGGTGTTGGTTTCAGAGTAATGCATTCCTGTTCGCGTCCTGCTTGATGAATATAAACAACAGGATTGTAAACGCCCAGAGAGAAGATCCACCATAACTAAAGAACGGCAATGGAATACCTATTACCGGAACAAGTCCGATGGTCATACCAATGTTAATCATAAAATGAAAGAACAGTACGGAGGCAACCCCATACCCATAAACCCTGCTGAATTCCGATCGCTGCCGTTCCGCAAGCATGATAATACGCACAAGCATGGCTAGGAATAAGGAGATAACTACCAATGAACCAATAAATCCCCATTCTTCTCCAACAGTACAGAAAATAAAGTCAGTACTCTGCTCCGGAACAAAATTGTATTTTGTTTGTGTTCCGTTCAGAAAACCCTTTCCAAGAAAGCCGCCTGAACCTATGGCAATCTTTGATTGATTAACATTATAACCGGCCCCTTTCAGATCGAGTTCCTTTCCAAGAAGCACATTGATCCTTGTTTTCTGATGT
Organism: Bacteroidales bacterium; assembly: GCA_016705005.1. Lineage (GTDB taxonomy): Bacteria > Bacteroidota > Bacteroidia > Bacteroidales > Lentimicrobiaceae > Lentimicrobium. The sequence goes on from JADIZB010000001.1 coordinate 800,837, forward strand.
TCACCAAGAAAGTTGGAAACACCATACTCAACAGAATAGGTAAATCCAATACCGAGGAGCAACAAAGCGATCAGATTAATAATGTTACGTCGGTTTCTCTTCATAAAGAAAAAGAGCACGGCGGCCATAACAATCAATAGAATCATTACATATATTGTTCCAACCATCAGCGTACTTAATGCAACAACCACAACAAGTGCCCCCGCCAGTAAAAAGTTGCCAGAAAGCCCCATTCTGTATAAAACAAGGATGAAAGACCCATAAACCAAAGCAGATCCCGTATCATTCTGAAGCAAAATCAACAATGCAGGAATACCCATAATAACAAGGGGTGTTACCCTGGTTCGAATGTCTTTGATATTAATGTGTTGGGCATTGAAAAAACGGGCCAGGGCAAGGCCGGTAGCAAACTTTGCAAATTCAGCAGGCTGAATTCCAAATCCGCCAACACCAAACCACGATTTGGATCCAGAGATTTCAGCACCAATAGCCAAAACAACCACTAGTAGAAAAATGGTAAATCCGTATATTACATAGGCAAATGTGCTGAAAAACCTGGCATCTGTGAGTAAAATTACCAATCCCAGAAAAAGGGAGGAGGCAATCCAGATCATTTGCTTCCCATAGCTTTGGGAAATATCAATAATACTGTTATACTCTTCATTGTATACAGCAGCATAGATATTCACCCAGCCAAGAAATACCATTACCAGGTATAGAATGATGAGTGTAAGGTCTACATTGCTGAATATATTTTTCCGTTCGCGCACTTATCAGTAGAGTTTGGTATTTAACATGTGCTCTTCAACATCGGGTCGCTTAATCTTTCCTGTAATATATTTCTCAATCATCAGTGATGCGACAGGCAATGCCCAGGTCGAACCAAAACCGGCATTTTCAATAATTACAGCTATGGCAATTTTAGGATTTTCGGCTGGAGCGAAAGCCATGAAAAGCGAGTGGTCTTCCCCATGAGGATTTTCTGCAGTACCTGTTTTCCCGCACATTGTAACACTATCAATCTGATACCAACGAGCCGTTCCGAGGGTTGCAACCTGTCTCATACCTTCAACTGCAACTTCAAAATGAACAGGATCAATGGATGAAACAATTCGTTTAAATTCGGCCGCCTTATTCCCTTTTTCTCCTGTGTATTTTACAACATGGGGTACTATATAAGAACCACGATTGGCCATGGCAGCAGCATAGTTTGCCAACTGAAGAGGAGTGACAAGAATTTCACCCTGACCAATGGAAAGTGATCGAATGGTCATGGCATTCCAGTGACCTTTTCCGTAAATAGCATCATATTTCTCTGCTGACGGAATATTGCCCGAAAGCTCAAATTGCAAATCTGTCCCAAGCTTGTGGCCAAAACCAAGGCTCATAACCTGATTCCGCCACGATACATAATTATTACGGATACCGCCATGCTTACCATTCGAAATAATCGATCTGAACACCTGCCAGTGAAATGGGTTACATGACTGCTGGATGGCCACTTCAACATTTAATGGTGACTGGTGAGTATGGGTGCACCTGATAGGAGAAGAAGTCTTTCCCTGACAACTGTATCTTACACTTAGTGTGAGCAAACCTTCCTGCAAACCTATCAGGTCGTTTACCATTTTAAACGTTGATCCCGGCGGATAAGTACCTGCCATCGCCCGGTTTATCAGTGGTTTTATGGGGTCTTCAGAGAGCAGCTTGTAATTTTTACTCCTTACACGACCGACCAACAGATTCGGATCATAGGCAGGGCTTGACAGGAAAGCAAGAATCTCACCAGTTGAAGGCTCAATGGCCACAACACTGCCCATTTTTCCCCTCATCAGCAATTCTCCGTATTCCTGCAGATCTGCATCAATTGAAAGGTACAAATCCTGACCCATAATGGCTGCAGAATCAAATCTTCCATCCTGAAAACTTCCTACTTCCCGGTTATGAACATCTACCATTTTGATCTTCATCCCCTTAATTCCCCGCAACATATTTTCGTACGACTTTTCAATCCCACTGATTCCTATGTAGTCACCTGATTTGTAGTAGGGATTTTTATCAATCAAACCCTGAGTAACTTCACCGACATAACCAAAAAGATGTGCACCGATTGGTTTCGGGTAATACCTCAATGTACGGGGCTGGACAAAGAAACCGGGAAACCGGTACATCTTCTCTTCAATATACCCATAGGTTTCCTTTGAAATCTGCTTTTCAAAAAGGCTTGGTTTATATCTTGAATATTTTACTGCCTTTTTCATCCTTTCAAGAAAACCTTCGTAGGTAATTTCGAGAAGCCTGCAGAATTCCACAGTATCAATCTCCTTAACCTGCAATGGCGTTACCATCAGATCATAAACAGCTTCATTGTATACGAGGAGTTTCCCGTTTCTGTCGTATATTAAACCACGGGCGGGATATTGGGTGACATAACGAAGAACATTATTGTTGGCGGAAAGGGCGTAGCTTTTGTCAATTACCTGGATATAAAACAGCCGTACAAGATAGATCAGTCCAATAACCAGAAAAATGGCTATAACAGTCTGTTTTCGTGAAGCTAAAGTTCTGTTCGCCATTGGCTGCCTGTAATCTGATTCTTAATGCAAAATTACAGATTAACCGTGTTCGCTTAACAGCGAATATCAATAGCTGACAACAAAAAACAGGAACATCAGAAAGAAGGTGTCCGTTGCAATGGATTTTAACAATAGAATGGCATGAAAAGGGACTGACGCATATGAATCACACCCAACCTCTTAATTTATAATATACGATTGCCAAATATTCCCTGACAACAATTACTTCATATTTAAGATGGTTCCAAAACTGATACCTGATCTGGAGGTTGCTTCCAATGGGCGGAACCATTTTGTTTCCTTTAAGATCATGATCATCAAAAGACAGATTGGTTTCAAGAGATGTTTCAAATGCCGGAAATCCGCTGACATCTGTAAATCCACATTTCCTGAAACACAACACAGCACGTTTGATATGCTCTGGTGAAGTCACGATTGTTATAGGTCTTGTGTGTTTATCCGGCGAAAGCAGATTTGAGATTTCAAGTGCCTGTCCACGAGTATTTTTGCCTGTGTTGGCAAAGAGCATTTGTTGCTGTTTCAGCCCTCGCATAGCCAGTTCTGCAGCGATCCGACGAGGATCTCCAAGACTGTCTGATAAAATCCCCGGAACTGCGATGATTACCTGAGCATCAGGATACTCTGCGGCAAGCCTTGCTGTAAAATAGGCTCTGATAAGCCCATTTTCACTTGGTATTCCGGCGCCGGCAAGCATAACGATTATTTCAGGTGAATTTTCAATTCTACTGCCGGTTGTTGCAAGAGAATAATAGGCGCGGAAAGGTAAAGTAGTTAATGCTAAAACACACAAAACAATGAAGATACTTCCACTTATCAAAACGAAAATCCTGACTAAATTTCCAATGATCCTTCTTTTTTTACTCATTTATGTACAGAAAAATTCCTCCATCATTCTTACTATCGTTGATCATCCCGAAAAAATTCTCATCCATTTGAACCTTAAAACTTTCAGGGTTGATGTATCTCGCTGTTATTTTCACTTTATTGTCAGCACTAATTCTAACCTTGACATAGTTATACACATAGTCCTCTCCTTTGGGATTCTGTATGAGTTTTGATTCAGATGCGACCAGGAACGCCTCCTTGTTCTTTATGCTGTTTGGTGCAAAGTATTCAAATACATCCAGTTTCATACCTCCGATGGCATCAGGTACTTTTTCCTGTTTCTCATTGTCGGAAATCAGTTCACACTTTGCGTAATAAAAAATCATGCTGACATGGTTTCCGCCCTTTATCGCAGTTAACAATTCTTCAAAATTATTAAGTTGCCGGGGTTGTGCTTGCAATCCGGTTATTCCAACCATGAAATTTAACAGGAAAACTGCTAAAGCGAGTTTCATAATTATTGCTTTTTAATGATTATCGGAGGGGTCTGAAAAGTGTTGCTCCTGTTGAGTGCTCTATCTTTAATGTATACTTCAAACATGATTGTGTCAAAAGATGAAAGCGGATTATTAACGAAAAGAGTATCTTCAATTTCACCACTGATGGCCTTGTTCTTTCCGGCCGGGGTCAGATCCGGAATCCTTCCGTTGAAGGTTGCCGTATCATAAACAATGGTTGAATCGTTGATATAATTAGGTGTAATTAGAAACACCTCCTTAAACTCACCATTCTGTTTTTCAAAATACCTGATAAAAAGATTATAATCATAAGGGGGCAGGGTATCATTATCAAATAATCCAATATTCCCGTCTCCATCGGCAAAGGAAAACCTCAGAACCCCCCGTTGATCTATACCTTCATTATCCTTGAGAAGTGTGAAATCCATAAATTCAACTGTCGGCTCGGATGGATAATCCTCATACTTTTTACAGGAGTTGAAGACAAACAGAAGAATAAGACTAATCAGAGCAATTGGTTTCAGTTTCATCCTGAAATGATATATGGAAAATAACGCGCAAAACCTGTGCCGTATTATTTGGAAATCAGATTTCATTTAACTGGTAATGCAAAACTAATCTTTTGAGAACAAATCCTGCCCCAAAAGAGGTCTGATCAGCTCCGGGCCCTCGGTTTTGACAGAATTGACCAGAGCGCTGACTTTGTATACCTTCATCCTGCTCTCAGCAATTGGCTTCAGCATTTCCTGGAGATTTACCTCATTGTCCCCATTCAGCCATTCATCGTACATCTCATTGTCCAATATTACCGGCATGCGGTTATGGACAGGTTCCATCAGATCGTTCGGGACCGTAGTTATGATAGCAAAAGACCGGATAATTTTACCCGGTTCATGTGTCCATTCATCCCATAATCCGGCCATGGCAAAAGGAGATTCATCTGACATGACAAATCTGTATGGTTGCTTGCTTCCGGTTCGGCTCCATTCGAAAAATCCATCAGCAGGCACAAGACATCTTCGTTTCCTGAATGCCTGTCTGAACATAGGCTTTTCATCAAGACTTTCAGCCCTGGCATTGATTACCGGGGTTGAGACAGGCACCACCTTTGACCAGAAAGGAATTAGTCCCCATCTGAAATACTGAAGACTACGGGGCTGCCTGGATGTAATTACCGCCAGATTCTGTGTTGGTGCTCCGTTATAGCGAGGCTTGTAGGGTTCAGCCCCTCCGGCCAGTCTGAAAAATTCGTTCAGTTGATGTTCTTCTGTCGTAAGTGAAAATCGGCCACACATGATTTCTGAATATGTGATAAAATTAATACTTTTTTACCGCAGGGTTCGATTCAACCCACTAATTTCAGTATTTTTGATAAAAAGAAGATCATATTCCTGAAATGATTCCGGAATATGAATGATCAAATTCAAACACCATGAAAAAATTTGCTGTAGTGCTTGCAGGGAATGGCGTATTTGACGGGGCAGAAATCCATGAAGCAACCCTCACTTTGTTGGCTATAAAAAAGAATGGTGCTGAATATGAAATTTTCGCGCCCGACATTCTTCAGCACCATGTAATTAACCATCTGACTGGAAAGGAGATGGCTGAGACACGCAATGTCCTGGTTGAATCGGCGCGCATTGCCCGTGGAAAAATCAAACCAATAAGTGAGTTTAATGCCAGAGAATTTGATGCGTTGATTTTTCCTGGCGGCTTTGGAGTGGCAAAAAATCTTTGCAACTTTGCTTCCCGGGGATCTGATTGTACAATTGATCCCTCAACAGAGAAGACAATCAGGGAAATGGCTTCCCTTAAAAAACCAATAGGTGCCATGTGCATCTCTCCGGTATTGATTGCAAAAACCCTGGGGAATGTTGAAGTTACCTTGGGCTCTGATCCGAATGATGCCACAAATATCAGGAGAATGGGGGCTGTCCACATCAATACCGGTCACGGTGAAGTGATAAAGGATCCGCACCGGCCGGTTTTTACAACGCCATGCTATATGCTGGATGCTGACATCGTTCAGATCGCAGAAGGAACCGATAATATTGTGAAAGCAATTCTTAAAGAACTGGAAACATCCTGAGTATTATCTGCAGGCCGGAAATAACCAGATTGTCCGGGTTTGTTTCAAAACCATCCTTTTGTTTCTCCAAAAGTCAGCGCATCTGACACTACTTCATTGTGATCAAAAGCAAGTAGCGGCAGTTTGCCGACCTTGAACCAGCCGGCTTCTGCAGCATCATCCCCGCCAATAACCTGCTGATCACTATTTCCACAAATACCTGCATAAGCAATAGAAATAGTCCGATGCCTCGGATCTCGGTTCACTGCTCCATAAGTATGATATTGATAAAGCTTTATGCCTGAGATTCCGGTTTCTTCCATAAGTTCACGCTGCACGGCATCCTCAGGAGTTTCATCAATATTGATAAACCCCCCCGGAGCTGCCCACATATCTTTAAAAGGAGGGTTTCCCCTCCTGATCAGCAAAACTTCAACTTCAGTCCCGGACTTCCTGAAGATAAGGGCATCAACTGTTACTGCGGGTCTGGGGTACTGATAAGTAAACATCGTCGGATGATTTTATGCGAAATTATAAATAAAAAATCCTGCCAGGCAGGATTTTTTATCTCACACACACGAGAAAACATATCTGTACAAAACCCTGATATGCTACAGAACAGAAAATGTTTGTGGGAACACTCTAAGTTCTGATTTCGTTATATTTTTAATACATTATAAACTTCAGCATGAGTTTATAATGCCGGCTTCTCGATTCTTCAGCTCTGAGAACCATGCTGTTAAGACAATCGGTAACATACCCCATCAGTCCGGGATGAGATCCTGTGCTGTCATAAACAGTGACCTGACCATCGCAATCTGTTGAAATCCTGACATTGACCACCCCTTCCAAATGGTAATTCCTGGCAAAATCCGGGAAAGGGATTCCCTTGCTGATCGCCTCTCGCAGGTAACTGTGCTCTGCTGCAGCAAACATCGACCTGCTTCCATCGCGGGCAACAACCATTACAACCGGTAAATCAGGATTCATAGTTAAAAAATATCTGGTGGCACCTTAATAACTAATCTTGTGCCAAACTTATATTAAGTTGATTATTAAATTATTACAATGAAATACTTAATAAAAAACCGTCCGTTCTCAGGAAACGAACGTCCGGAAATGAACAGGATTATAACTAAGACGGAAAGAATGGATAAATGTTACTGGTAATCAAACCTGTGATATGCTATTCACTTTCCTGGAAAGAAATGATCTCATTATGGAGATTGGTTCCGGCCACAATGACCACTATTTCTCCTTTAGGAGGATTTTGATCGTAATGTCTGGCCAGCTCCGCTAGTGTTCCTTGACGGTTTTCTTCGAAAAGTTTTGTCAGTTCCCTGGAAACACAGGCTCGCCTGTCAGGACCGGTTATTTCCGACAGCTGTTCAAGGAATTTTACCAGTCTGAATGGTGATTCGTAAACTATGAATGTGCATGGTAAACCAGAAAGAAACTTCAATCGGGTTTGCCGCCCTTTTTTATGTGGCAGGAATCCTTCAAAATAAAACCGGTCGCTGGGTAATCCCGAATTGACCAGAGCAGGAACAAAAGCAGTCGGTCCCGGAAGAGTCTCAACCTCAACCCCCATTGAAATACAAGTCCTGACAAGAAGAAAACCCGGATCTGAAATTCCGGGTGTCCCTGCATCGGAAACCAACGCTACTGACTCTCCGGATGAAATGCGGGCAGCAATAGAGTCAGCCGTCCGGTGTTCATTGTGCATGTGATGAGCAATCAATTTATTCTCTATACCAAAATGCCGGAGCAAAACCCCTGTTTTACGGGTATCTTCTGCGAGTATGACATTCACTTCCTTCAATATCCTGATGGCCCTGAGTGTCATATCTTCAAGGTTGCCAATCGGCGTAGGAACAAGGTATAGTTTTGGCATCAGGTAAAAATATGATTTATTGGTTGTTTCCTCCTGAAAGCTCAGCATCTTTCCGGTAACTTGTCAGAAAATCACGAAGCAATCTGAAGATGTCTTCATATTCGGTAAATGGCACCCGATCGGCATTATCGTAAATGTTATGATATTCCCGGTGCTCACTCCCCATTGAGTATATAAATACGGCGGGTACTCCAGCCTTGTAAAATGGACAATGATCGCTATTGCAGCTTTCTCCACGCGAAACAACCTTCAGAACATATTCGTTGTCCTTATTTATACTGGATAACTTCTCGAATTGATTTGTAAAGGTTTTTCCGTTAACGACTGTAATCCCTTCACTTCCTGTACCGACCATATCCAGGTTGATCAGGAAAGAAATTTTCTTAAGCGAAAACAGCGGTTTCTCTACATAAAATTCAGATCCGTTCAGACCTGTTTCTTCTCCCGAAAATGCAAGAAAAGCTATACTATATCGGGGTTTGTTATCAGGATGCGAAAAATGCCTTGCCATATCAAGCATCATGGCCACTCCACTGGCATTGTCGTTGGCTCCCGGAAAAATAACTTCATTTCCCATCATGCCCAAATGATCAAAATGGGCCGTTATTACCAGAAAAGAATCGGGCTCTTCTGTGCCGGGAATATATCCAATCACATTCCTGACCTGGTAGGACGGATGGAATTCTGCTTCAATAGAAACTTTTGCCCGCGATGGATTTCCGGGCATTGAGGGTTTCAGTACCTCGAAAACGGGAAAGGATTGCTGTCTGAATGCAGATGATACGCTGAAAAGAAGTCTTTCTTTTTGAGAAAGGACAATAAAACCAGCCGATTTAAGGAAATTGGTTCGAATCAGAGAATCTGCCAGCGGAAGTTGCTCTTTCGGAATTTCAGATTTATCAATTAAAATCAGAATGCCGGAAAAATCTTTGCCTTGAAGTTTCAATAAACCTGCAGAACTAGCAAAGAATTTAGTTTTCAGCTTGCGGATTTTAAATTCACCATTCATAGGCGGACTTGAACCTGAGATAACAAAATCAACTCCGGGTTTCATCTTTATCCCGTTTATCATAAGCTCTACATCACCTGGAAATATGTTTACCGGTAAAGTGAATGATTGAAAATACTCACCCGAAAAGCAATGCAACCCACTACGCTTCATTTCAGTTGCAATAAAGTCTGATGCCTTCCGGTTGCCATCCTTTACATAGCCTCGACCAGCCATGTAGCTGGAAGCCAGCGTATCAACAAGATACTTTGCATAGACTTTGTCCTGTGGTGTTGATTTAAGGGGAAAAAGAAAATAAATCCCAAAAAGAAAAAGTATTCTTGCAGTTAAATGATATCGGGATATCGGTTCCTTTGGCATTTTGATATGGCTTACACTCCGGTTACATGTACCTTCTGATGACGAATTCCTGAAGCTTCTTCCATCCCTGATGCTGTTCATTCCAATTGTAACGTAGCTTCAGATCGGCAAATAGCTGTTCAGCCTCGAGGCTGCCACTGCATGAATTCAGCAGGCTCACCGCCTCTGCATAGCGGTCTGAAGACCCTTCAAATAATTCATTAATAAATTGAAACTTGTCGTTTAATCCTATAGCAGCCTTTATGTCACCGATTGGCTTTAGCTGCATGTGATCGGCAAGTGAAAGATCGCTTCTTCCGGTTGTGATTTTGTCGTTGAGAGAGGGTGCGTCAGATTTCAATTTATCAGCAATGGTCGGAGTTCCAAACAAGTCAACCGGTACCGAAACCGGTTTAATGATCTCAGGGCCGGGATCACGAACAAATTCACTTTCAGAGTTAAACTCACTTACAACAAGAGGTTGCGATTCCTGTACAACAGTTTTCCCGGCAGGAGGTATTTCAACCTCTATGGATTCTGATTTGAACGGTTGTTGGGCCGACTTTTCTTCGACGTGGATTAACGGAGAGGGAATATGGGGAATCTCCTCCTTCTTCTCTTCCTCCGGCACTGATTTCAATGGCACATCCGGAGATAACTGCCCGTCATCACTTTCAGTTTCAATATCCCAAGGGGCCGTATTTCGCATCGCTTCCGTCTTTTCATACAATTGTCTCAGTAAAGAGAGTATAAGATCAGCATCCAGTGGATGCAGAGAGCCCTCCGGTAGCTGATCAAATCGTTCTGAGAGCTTATTGATGAGCTGTCTCACCTCGGATTTTAATGATTTCATTTTATTAACAATTTATAAACCGGAGCAATGTGAATGTTGAATGACGCTATTTTTGTATTTTGCGCCGTGAAAAAGGTCCTTTTTTAAGTGTATCTGGACGGGACTCTGGTTTCAGAGGTTAAAATTAATAAAGATATCAGTTCAAGTATAAGAAATGTTTCTCGAAAGCGCCATTAATCCTTCACAACGCAGAGGCTGGATCGAAATTATCTGTGGCTCGATGTTTTCAGGAAAAACTGAAGAGCTGATCCGCAGATTAACGCGTGCACGTATTGCAAAACAGCGCGTTGAAATATTCAAGCCGGCAGTTGATACACGATATGACGAAGTCAATGTCGTTTCGCATAATGAGAACTCCATTACTTCAACTCCTGTTCAGGCATCTTCTCAAATACTGATATATGCCAACGAAGTGGATGTTGTTGGAATTGATGAAGCGCAGTTTTTTGATGAAGAATTGATATCTGTTTGTAACAAGCTGGCCAACAGTGGTATACGCGTAATTATTGCAGGATTGGACATGGATTTTACCGGAAAACCATTTGGCCCTATTCCAGCATTAATGGCAACAGCCGAATACGTTACCAAAGTTCATGCAATCTGCATGCAGTGCGGCAACCTTGCTCATTATTCGCACCGGAAAACCGATGAAAAAAAGTTGGTAATGCTTGGCGAAACCGACACCTATGAACCTCTTTGCAGGGATTGTTTTATAAGGGCAAGAAAGGCGTAAGTATACGGCTACCATGCTTTGATGGCTTTCTGTATTATCATGGACCATTGATAACTAACGGCTATTTACAGCGAAATTTTGTAATTTTGCGGGCAGGTAAAATCATTTATATGTGTTCCGGTTATAAATCAATTCAAAGCTTACTGATTCTCTTTATCATGCTTTTGCCGGTTTTTACTTCGGCCCAGGGCAATGAAAGAGAATCACTTGCTGTAATCAGTACACCAAAAGGAGACATCACGCTGATGTTATATAATGATACTCCGTTGCATCGTGATAATTTCCTCAGGCTGGCCGGAGAAGGCTTTTTTGACAGCACCTTGTTTCATCGGGTAATCAGAAATTTCATGATTCAGGGAGGAGATCCTGATTCAAAACATGCGGCAGCCGGCGTTGAGCTGGGCGAAGGTGGACCTGGATATGACCTGCCTTCTGAAATAAAGGCTGAACATTTCCATAAAAGAGGAGTACTTGCAGCTGCACGTGAAGACGATAAAGTCAATCCGAAAAGACTCTCTTCAGGTAGTCAATTCTATATTGTTCAGGGAAGAGTTTATTCACAATCGGACCTGGATAAAATAGAAAAAGAACAAAATTCACTGACAAAACAGCGGATTTTTGTCGGAATCATGGATAACCCGTTAAATCTTAGCATCCGGAACCAGTTTTTTTCTCCGGATGCTAAAAAAGATTCTGTTCATTTCCGTTTCCTGCTCGACACCCTGAATAAAATGATTGAAAAGGAATATGTGTTAATCCCTGAATTTAAACTTTCAGAAGAGCAACGCAGAATCTATACTACCCTTGGCGGAACCCCGCAGCTTGACGGAAAATATACTGTTTTCGGAGAAGTCGTGAATGGTATGGAAATTGTTGATGCCATTGCTGCCGGAGAAACCGATAAAAACGACCGGCCCTTGAATGATATAAGAATGTTTGTTAAAATAATTACCCGTAAAAAATCCAATCCATGAAAAAGTTGAATTTGATGTCTGCATTGTTGATCCTTGCAGTAGCTTTTACCTTTGCCCAATCTCCCAAAGCCCAGACCTCTGCTCAAAAACAGACCAGAATTCTAATCGAAACCGAATACGGGAATATGACCGCCGTGCTTTATAATGAAACCCCCCAACACCGTGATAATTTTCTAAAATTGATTAAACAGGGCTGGTATAATGGTTCTATTTTCCACAGGGTAATCAGGAACTTTATGATTCAGGGAGGTGGAAAAGAAAGCCAGATGAATGACCCCGGCTATACCATCCCTGCTGAAATTAATTCCAGATATTTCCACAAGAAAGGAGCCCTTGCTGCAGCACGCAAACCTGATCAGGTTAACCCAAAGAAAGCGTCTTCCGGCTCACAGTTTTATATTGTCCAGGGTCAGATTCTGAAAGATCAGCAGCTTGACATGTTTGAAAAACAAACCAACAAAAAAATCAGCCCCGAAGGAAGAACTGCCTATAAAACTGCTGGTGGAACCCCTCACCTCGACGGAGAATATACCGTGTTTGGGGAAGTTATTTCCGGGCTTGATGTGATAGATAAAATTGCGGCTGTTCAAACCGCTGCCGGTGACAAACCGGTTAAAGACGTAAAAATGAAAATTACAGTGATTAAATAGTCTTATACTAATTATCCACAAAACGCTTTGAAGGGTCCTGGTGATTTGGTGACAAGTGTGGAAAAAAATTCTTCATGAAAGATCAAATAAATACATATCTGGCTGAAATTGAAATATTTACAGCCAAAACAAAGGATGAGCTCGAACAGTTTCGCATTAAATATTCCGGTAAAAAAGGAATCCTGAATGACCTTTTTGCAGGTTTCAAAAATGTGGCTGCTGAAGAGCGCCGTGAGATGGGTGTTCTCTTAAACGAGCTGAAAGGCCGGGTTCAGGAGAAGATCGACACTCTTCGCGAAAGCCTTGAAGGAGAGCAAACTGCTGCTGGTCCTGCCAGAGACCTTACCCTTCCTGTAAACTTCACCGATTCCGGATCCAGACATCCGTTGATGATCATCCGCAACCGCATGATCGAAATATTCTCGCGTGTGGGATTTACAGTGGCCGAAGGCCCTGAAATTGAAGATGACTGGCACAATTTTTCTGCCCTGAATTTTGCCCCGGAACATCCTGCCCGCGATATGCAGGATACTTTCTTTATTGAGAAGGATCCCGATATCGTCCTTCGCACCCATACCTCAAGCGTTCAGGTAAGGGTAATGGAAAAAACCAAACCTCCCATCCGCATGATTTTCCCCGGAAGGGTTTACCGAAACGAGGCCATTTCAGCACGGGCGCATTGCTTTTTCCACCAGGTTGAGGGATTGTATGTGGATAAAAACGTAAGCTTTGCCGACCTGCGCCAGACCATGCTTTACTTTGCCAAAGAGATGTTCAGCGCTGATACCCGTATCAGGCTCAGACCTTCCTATTTTCCGTTTACCGAACCTTCAGCAGAAATGGACATCTCCTGCAATCTTTGTGGTGGTAAAGGATGTGGCTTTTGTAAATACACAGGTTGGGTTGAGATTCTCGGCTGCGGGATGGTGAACCCGAATGTGTTGAAAAACTGTGGCATTGACCCTGATGTTTATTCAGGATTTGCCTTTGGAATGGGCGTGGAACGCATTACCAACCTGGTTTTCAATGTAAAAGACCTGCGCATGTTCTCCGAAAACGACGTACGCTTTCTGCAGCAGTTTGAATCGGCCTGGCAGTAGAATTCAACAAATAAATATTCTTAGATTAATCCCACAAATTTACCATTGAAACCAGGCAATAAAACTACCCGGTTTCAGTGGTTTTTATTTTTATCAAACCATCAGTATGGTTTAAAGTTATCGTTATGAGATATTTACCGCTTGTATATCAGTGTTTTTTGTTATTGTCAGTTTACTCCTTCCATTTGTCAGCCCGGGAAGTCCTTTTCGGACATAAGAAAAAGAAATGATCTGACCCATTTCTTCCCCAAAATACAATTCCCGGAACTATTATATATAAATATGCTGATTATTTTTTCAATTTAAATAAGGGTAAACTGATTTATAATTGTCTATTATATTGACAACGCAGTATGAGAGTATATTTTCACGTCTGAAATTGACTAATCCTTTTGAAAACGAGCATTTTTATCAGGTATCAAATCAGATAGTTCTAAAACATAAACCTTCGGCCATGAAAATAAGATCCGTTGCAATCTTTCTCATCTTAGTAATTCCGGTATTGATTTCTGAATCAATAGCCCAGGAAGTTTCAAAATCCAAACCGGTTTTCGGAGTCAGGCTCAGCGCGAACTTCGACAATATCTTTTTTAGTGATTATAACAAGGATTATTGGGTTTTGCGATCAATACCAGGTGTCTTTTTAGAATATAAAAACCATGATTTTCAAATAGGTCCTGCTCAAGCTCATTTCATAAATAACCCCGGATGGCTTTCCAGTATAAAGTTTAATTCCAATGCAATGGGCTTTAGTTTCGGATATAGATACTATCCAAATGAAATACTGAAACGAGTGAAGATGTTTGCCCAATTACAAGCTTCGCAGTTTTGGGTTAAATATACCAGCCACTCCATGGGCAGCGGTTTATCAGATCGAAAGGAAACTGCCTGGTGCGGCTTTGCATCCCTGGGCGTTGATTACAGAATAAGTACAAGCTTTCATGTATTCTCCGGTGTTGGAATCGGCATTTCTTCAACATTTCATAATTACACTGAGAATTTTTATCCACATGTATTAGCTGGAATTGATTATCGTTTGGGAACATCCAAAAAAGTTCCTGAATCTGGGGCCCAAAAAACCATAAAATCAAAGCCGGTTTTCGGAGTTCGCTATACTGCCAACTACTTCTCAATACCATCCGGAAATCACTCTGATAAATGGAATGTACTGAGTTCAATTCCTTCCGTTTTTGTAGAATTTAGTGAACGCTTTGATGTGCATATCGGGATGGTTTACGCACACCTGTTTAATCCCCGATGGGTTGATCAGGTATATTACAAACCTGATGCATTCGGTTTAACTTTAGGTAGCAGGGTTACCTTAATTGACCTCAAAAAAGATCTGAGTCTTAAGGGACAAATGGATGGATCAATAGCCAATATAAGTTTCAAAAATACCAATTCCCATTATCAGGAAGGCAGAATGCTAACAGATATGCATTGGGCTTTAAGTCTCTCTTTTGGTATAGATTATCAGATAAAAAATAAGATTGGTATTACCGCCGGACCTTCTTTTGGCATCACATCGGGGCGTTACGATTTTTTCGTTTCTCCGTTTATAGGCATTGATTATCTTATTGGGAATAATAAGAAAAAATAATCCTAACTTTCGGCAATAAATTGACCTATTGGCCGAAATGAAGAACAATTTCCCGGGTTTGAAATCATCGGATCCCTTTTCTGAGAAAAAGATCAGGCTGGTTTTTTGGCCTATGTTGGTCCTGCTTTTCCTTGCCCACCTCCCCTTTCTGAATGCCGACCCCGACAGCCTGCTGAGTCTGAATACCCGCGGTGCCTGGACCGACGAAGGCCTGTACACCGCCCAGCTGCGCGACTTTATCAACCATGGAAATTTCGATCTGTACAACAACAACGGCTTTATCATTACGCCTGTTTTGCAGTTTATTCTTTTTCCGTTTTATTACATCTTCGGAACAGACATTGTCGTGGGAAGGGCTGTCGCACTGTTGTTTACAATTGGGGTCCTGTGTGTTTTATCTGCAAGCAACCAATTAAGGTTACCGGCACTTTTCTATCTGTTGCTGGTGGCACTGCAGTTTCATTATTTTCAGTTTTGCCACTATTCAATGGGCGAAATGTTTGCCATTAATATGCTGCTGCTCTCGCTATTTACCCTGGCGAAGTTTGAAGAGTACATCAGTCGCCCTAAAAAACTGCGATGGTTGTTACTGACGGTTTTTTTTAGTTTTCTGGCCTACGGGATTAAGGTTCAGTTTGCATATGTTGCCATACTGGTACCTGCAACTGTGCTTATCAAGGCTTGGTCAGTTCCGCGAATCCATAAAAATATCCGTAATGAATACTATAAAGCCTTTGGAATCTCTTTACTTTTCACTTTCACGCTGGCATTGGTTTACCTGGTAGTATGGTACCTTCCAAACCAGGATTTCTATAACTATATCATGAATTATGAGACCAGTGAAAGGTTCAAAAACACCATCCCGGGTTTATTCCAGGTTTACCGCTTTAATTTCAGGCACATCATCTGGGTGCCGGAGTTGAGGCCTTTGGTTTTGATTACCTTATTTGTACTGTTAGGATTGGCCGCATCAAAACTCGCCAATTTCAGAAACCGGTCAATCCCCCTAGCCCTGATCTTTGGACTGATCTGGTTGCTGGTTGAGCAGCATAAAATTGCAATGATTTATCTCCCGACCCGCTATTTTCTCAGCCTGATTGCCGCGGCAGGTCTTGTGGTATCGCTTTCACTTGGTTTTCTGGCAAAACGCTATGCCTCTGCGGTTAAACTAATCCTCCCCGTTGTATTCATCATCGCATTCTGGAATCTGATTATTGTTTATCAAACCTGGCAGCGACGTACATACGATATTCAGTCCGTTCAAACATATCTTGAGAAATCATCCCTTGACAAAAATCTACCTGTACTTGGCATCTGGGCCTATACCCTGGCAGCAGAATCAAAAGCCCCGACCATTGGAATCCGTCACAATTATCTGAACGATAAAGATCCCATTCTGACTTACAAACCACAACTGGTGATTACGGAATTCAACCAGGCAGAAAGTGATAGTGCCTGGGCCAGGCAGGGCATTGATCTGGCAGCTGCTTCCGACTCAGTAAGAAGGCTTAAAGTATGGCGCTATGACCTTGACTTTTACTGGATAAACCGAAAGTAAAGATTCACGTATACCTGAATTATAGGTTGTAAAGAAGTTAATGAAATCGGATGCTTCTTTTGCAGAAAAACCCTTTTAAGAACCGAAGTATTACATGATGCTTGCATCTTCATGTCGACACCCACCTGCAGCCGGGTGGATATGCATGATTCTCAAAAAAAACTCAAAATATAAACGGAATCAGCTTTTTTGAAGTCCTGGTGTAGTCAAGATAGGCAGGAAATGCCTGCTTCAGATATTGCTCCTCGATATGAAGTTTAGCGACCAGAACAATGGTAAGCCCAGCTACATAACCGAGTTTCAGGTAACTGAAATGTCCAAGTACAAGTGGCCAGCAGGTAAGCAGAATAGCTGTATACATTGGATGCCGGATCAACCGGTATGGCCCATGCGCAATTAGCTTTCCGTTGGGTTTCACATGAGGTGAAATGTTGAAATTGCCAAGACGGATGGTTTGAATGGCATACAATCCCAGACCAATGCCGGCAAGTATAAATAAGATCACCCAGAACTTCAATTGAGTAAGCGGACTTGAAATAACAATCAGCCCGATACAGAGAAACTGAAACATAACTAGGAGCCAGGCCAGATACGATTTACGCCGCCCCATGCGGGTTGTGTTAAACATAATGAGTGTATTGAATGCAGACTATCCCCCTCAAAGATATCTATAACAATTTAACCTGCCAATGGGTTGTATAAAAACACTGTATTCATAAACCTCCCGAAATTCAAAGATACAAGAAAAAAGGGTGGTCCTGACAATTGCCGGCCACCCTTCCTGTTACGATTCTCACTCCGGCTATTTTACCAGACGTGCAATTTTATTAGACTTCCTTCGCTGAATCCTGATTTTTACTTCATACACCATCAGGTACAAAGCAGGTACAAGAACCAGGGTAAGGAAAGTTGCGAAACTTAAGCCGAAAATTATCGACCAGGCCAGCGGGCCCCAAAACATAACATTATCACCACCAATGTGTATCTGCGGATTAAGCTGGGTAAACATGGTTTCGAAATTCAGATTGAATCCAATGGCCAATGGCACAAGACCGAGAATTGTTGCGGTTGCTGTAAGGATTACGGGCGTTATACGGGTTAACCCGGCCTGAATGATGGCATCACGGGTTTTCATACCACGCTCCTTCAGCGTATCGATAAATTCAACAATAAGAATACCATTTCTGACAACAATTCCGCCCAGAGCAACAATTCCGAGACCGGTCATGATGATCGAAATCGACATGTTAAAGATGACAATTCCAAGCAGAACGCCGATGATACTGAAGATCACTTCACTCAGAATAATGATGGTTTTGCTCACTGAGTTAAACTGTGTTATCAGGATGAAGAAAATTAATCCCAACGCAATCATCATAGCCATTACAAGGAAGTCCGATGTTTCGGCCTGGTCAACCTGTTCTCCGGTCAGCTTAATCTGAATCCCTTCGTTCACCGGAAAATCAGCGGCAAGTTTCTCAATCTGAGGTACAATCTCATTAGCAGTATATCCGGTCAGTACATCACTTGAGATTGTAATAATCCTCTTCAGATCCTGTCTCTTTATGCCTCCGTATGTATCGGAATAATCGATAGAAGCAACCGCTGACAAAGGGATTTGACGCAAAAGACCTGAATTCATGTCACGATAAGTTATTTTCATGTTAATCAGGTTATTGATATTCTCACGGGTGGCTTCCGAGTAACGTAATTGAATTGGATATTCATCTTCATCAACCTTATACTTTGAGATCTCTTTACCGAGCACCGAGGTGCGGAGCTCTCCTGCTATTTGCCCTGTACTCAAACCATATTGATTGGCCCTTGCCCGATCAATGTTGATTGCTATTTCAGGCTTATTATCCTGGAAATCACTTTTCAACTCCTCAATTCCCGGAATTTGCAACGAATCCAGATAATTGTGAAATGCTGCTGCATCATGGATCAGATTGCCCAGATTTTCTCCGGTAATTTCAATGTTGATCGGCTTGCCTGTAGGAGGCCCGGCACGGTTTTTCTGAGCCGAGATTTCAACACCAGGGATTCCTTTGACTTCATCCCGGATTTGATCCAGATAGTCGTTGGTATTCACACCATTACGGTATTTATACTCCACAAAGTTGATGGTTACTTTCCCTTTTTCCGAACTCAGGTTACGTGCAAAATCCATATCATCCCCTGCCCCGAGTGCAACATTGCTAATCACAGATTCAACCACGGGATTGCTATCTCCAAGTAAAGACAGAACGCGTCCTTCAACTATTTTTGTTACAGAATCAGTAACCCGTTGATCTGTTCCTATCGGCATATTTACCATTACATTGATGCTGTTGGGCATATTCTCCGGAAAGAAAAGAACTTTGGGTGAACGGATACCAACCAATACCATAGTAACAAAGAAAAGTCCGATAACCATAAATAACAGGTACATTGGATTTCTTCCAACCAAAACAAAACGCAGTTGACGCTCATAAAGTCGCATTAGATACGGCCAGCCTTTTTCCTGCCACCATTTGATGTATGGATTAAGCAATGTGTGGAAGAATAGTATCAGTGCTGCAACAAATACCATGAAATTACCTATGCCAAATGCCATTTCACTGCCACTGACCGCGTAAAAAACATAGCTGACCAATGCAAGAAGAATTACAATAATCATCTCAATGGCTATCTTCTTCCTAAGTTTCTGTTTATCCGGTGCATCAAACTCATGCTTCATAAAGGATATTGCAAACACAGGATTGATTATATATGCCACAAACAGTGATGCGAACAGGGTCAGAATAAGGGTTACCGGTATATAGAACATGAACTCTCCGACAATTCCCGGCCAAAAAGCCAGGGGGAAGAAAGGAGCAAGCGTGGTTAGCGTACCAGATAAGATTGGCAGAAATACCTCCCCTGCTGCCCGTTTAGCCGCCAGTATTATATTCGGTTCATGCTGGTGCGTCCGGTGAATATTCTCAATAACAACGATGGCATCATCCACAACGATTCCCAGTGCAAAAATAAATCCGAACATAACAATCATATTCATTGAAAAGCCCATTGCAGGCATTGCCATAAATGCCACAAACATTGACAGGGGAACAGCCAGTGCAACAAAGAAGGCATTGGTGAACCCCATAAAGAACATCAGCACAATGGTAACCAGGATAAATCCGAAGATGATTGTATTGTTGAGTTCTTCCAGAGTATTCCTGGTATAGCGCGATTGCTCGCCCGACTTTGTAATGGTGATATCAGCCGGGAATTCCTTGTTAGTCAGCTCATTGTCAATAATTTCCTTGATTTTATCTGAGGCATCAAGCAGATTCTGACCGCTTTTCTTAACAACATTTAATGTAATTACATTCTTTCCATTCAGACGAGAAAAGCTTTCCTGTTCCTTATATGTGTCCTTGACTTCAGCAACATCCTTGAGGTATACAATGGCTCCGCTGGAGGAATGGATGATGATGTTTCTGATAACATCCATGTTATCAAACTGACCCTGCACCCTAATGGAACGCTTCATACCGTTATTTGTAATATTACCGGCAGAAATAGTCATGTTTTCGGTTGCCACAGCCCTGTCAATATCAGTAAGGGTGACACTGGCAGCTTGTGCTTTGTATAGATCAACATTTATCTGGATCTCCCGTTCCAGGGCTCCTACAATGTCAACCCTGGTAATCTCAGGAAGTGATTCAATCTTATCCTGAGCTATTTCAGCATATGCCTTAAGTTCATCAAGATCATATTCCCCGGAAAGCTGAATAAACACTATCGGAATCTCAGAGAAATCAATATCAGCAACATTGGGATCACCCGGCAGGTTATTCGGCAGATCCTTCTTGCTTTTATCAACCGCATCTTTGACCCGCTGTTTGGCTTCCGGCACTTCAATATCTGTATTGAACTCAATTGCGATGGAAGAAAAATCCTGAAGAGAATTGCTGGTTATTTTCTTAACCCCGTTAATCCCTTTTAATTGCTTTTCAATAGGTCTGGTCACCAGATTTTCCATATCCTCGGGAGATGTTCCGGGATAGACCGTATTCACAAGAATTGTAGGAATAACAATTTCGGGGAATTGTTCTTTCGGAATGCTTCTGTAACTGGAGATTCCAAGCAGGGTAATAAAAATGGTAAGCACATATATGCTTGTCTTGTTATCAATAGCCCAGCTGGTCGCAAAAAACTCCTTGAATTTATTGGTTTTCATATTCATTTTTTATTTGTTTGGAGATTATGCGGACTTTATCTGGAAATCTTAATCAACTGACCATCAACAAGACCGGCGTATCCTGTGGTAATAACCTTGTCGCCCTCGGCAATACCCTGTTTAATTTCTGCCATACCATTATAGGTGTTACCAATAGTTACGATCTGGCGACGTGCAATAAGTTTCCCGTTTTCCTGCCTTGCAGTATAAACATATTTACCTGAACTTGATTCCTTTACAAGGGAAACAGGAAGCACAATTGTTGATGGGTTTGAATAATCGTTGATCTTAACAACGGTCATCATGTTGGCCCTGTATTCAACTTTACCCGATCCAAGCCTGATTTCGCTAAGGAAAGTTCTGTTTATCGGGTTGATGTATTTGCTGGTAAAATGAATTTTCCCTTCTATCTCTGTGTTGAAATCGGGGAATGAAACAATCACTTTGTTGCCCGTTTTCACTTTGGATGCATAAGATTCTGAAATTTCAGCAATTATCTTAACCGTAGAAAAATTAACAACCCTTACCGCTGGTTGGCCTGGCGAAGCCATTTGTCCTACTTTCAGATTCACCTCTTCCACGGTTCCGTTGATGGGTGATTTGATCTTCGACATTTCAAGCTGGTCGTTGAGAGTGGCCATATTTGCTTCCAGGCTTTCCTTGTTGTTTTTAGCGGACAAATACTGAACCTCGCTGCCAATCTGCTTATCCCACAGTGCTTTCTGCTTGTTATACAAGTTAGTGGCAAAGGAAAGCTGGGTCCTGACGGTCTCAATCTGCTGCTTCAGCACACTGTTGTCAATCTGGGCCAACACCTGTCCTTTTCTCACTGCATCGCCTTCCTTAACATAAACCGACGTGATAACACCGGCCATCTGTGCCGAAACGGCAATATTATCTTCCCCGTCTACTTTTCCCTGAACTTCCAGGTAATGGTTAAACGCTTCTGCCCTGGCCTCTGTAACCAGAACATCTGTCATTTTCATCTCGGTTGATTTCCCGGTGAGCTTAAGCTCATCTTCGATCGTCTTGATTTTGGCATTAATTTCATCCCTCTGCTTTTTAAGAGATGTGAGTTCAGCCTTTTTATCTGTTGTGTTGCCGCAGGCGGCTGCAAAAATCACGAGTACTGCGAAAACTAATGTTTTATTCATGGTTTTCATTTATTTGGAATTTTATGTTTCGGTTAAATATTGTTATTGAGCTTGTCAAGTTTATTCTTCGCTTTAAGTAACGAATAAATGGCATTGAAGTAGTTTGACTGAGCCGTCAGATATTGATTCTGGGCATTGGTAAGATCCATACTTGTCGAAAGCCCTTCCTTATATTTGATCAGGGTTTTCTCATAAATCCTGCTGGTCAGGTCAATGTTCTTTTTATTGTTCAGATAATTCTCATAAGCGGTAGCCAGATCATTTCTGGATGTTTCAAACTCCAGCTTGAGCCCCTGTGCAGCATTTTCCTTTGCGTTGGTGATCTTCTGAAGCTCAAGTTTTCGTTGCTGTACTTTAACTATCCGCTGTCCACTGCTGAAAATCGGAATATTAAGTGAAAGTTGAAAAACATCGGCCGGAGTAAAATCAAATGCCGGCTTGTTTACTTTTTCTGTATGTCTGTATACGGCGGCAAGGTTCGGCAGAAAAGTGCTCTTTTCACGCTTCAGATTCAGGTTGCCAAGTTTTTCCTGGGTAGTCAGTATCTGAAAATCAATGTTACGGCCAAGATCAAAATTTGAAAATGATACGCTCTCAAGATTGAAACCTGTAGCCAACGCTTCAAGATCATCGGTCAGGTCAATTTCCGTTTCAAAGGGCATCCCTATCTGGAATTTCAGCAGGTTTTTTGCAGTTCCAATCTGACGGTTTACAGCATTCACTGTATTCGTCAGATTAAGGCTGCTCATCTCAAGCTGATCCACATCTGTATTTTCTATCATCCCCTGTTTCAGCATTTCGCGCATCTCATCAAGCGTAATATTAAGATTTCCCAGCGACCTGGCCAGTTTTTCATGGGTCTGCTCCAGCATCAATACCAGACTATAAGTGTTGGCTACTGATTCTTTCAGATCGTTCACCGTTTTTTGCTGACTCTGATCCGACATCTGGTAATAAACCCTGGAAGCCTGAAGACCAACCAGGTATTCACCACTGAAAACAAGTTGTGTAAGTGTAAAATCAAGGGTCGTATTATCCTTGACACCCAAAGGAATCGGGGCCGACGGGTTAAATCCGAGATAAACATTCTTGTCCAGGATATCTCCGGCTGTAATCGGTGTACCGGCCGGTAAATCTGTTGTAAGAAATGTTGATCCTCCAAGACTGAGTTCCGGAACTTTAAATAAATGCTGGTAATTGGCCTGGGCGCTCAACTGTGGAAGCCCGATGGCCGTGGTTTCCCATATTTTCTTTTTCGCGAGTTCCAGATCAATGGCAGAGTTTTTGGCAGCAATACTGTTTTGAACAGCGTATTCCTGTGCCTGTTTCAAACTGAGAGAACCGGATTGTGTTTTGTTCTCCTGTGCGTAAAGCGTAACCTGTATAAGAAGCAACAGGAGCAGGATTGATAAAGCTTTTGACTGAGTTAATTTCATGGGTCTATAGAGAGATTTGTTTATTGATTTGTTTTTCATAATAGGCAAGGCCTTCCGGATTTGCAATACCCCGGATATGGTTATCAAACATCACCTGGAATACTTTTTCAAACGAAAAGTCAACAGATGAAAGAAATTCAGGATCATGAACGTCCATCAGTTTCTGAACATAGAGCTTGGCAACAAGATCTGAGTCAACGTCATTCCTGTAGATTCCTTCTGATACTCCCTGTTCAAGGTTTTCCTTTATTTTGCGATAAACATGATCTCGTTTTGCATTTACAAAATTCCGGTACAGTGTCGGGTAAAATTTCTCAAGATCAAACGCGATGGATGGATTCATCTCTTTAATCTCACGGCTAACCTTAATGCTTACCTGTATCAGAACATCAATGGCATTCAGATTGCTGGTTTCTTCAGTAATACAGGCCCTGCTGCTTGAAACAAGATGAAGCAGCAGCTTCTCTATCAGGTCCGTCTTATTCTCAACATACTGATACAGCGTTTTCTTCGACATCCCTATTTCCCGGGCAATATCATCCATCGAAATACTCCTGATTCCGTACTTCCTGAAAAGCCCGCCCGAAGCGTGAAGTATCAATGACAGTTTATCATCCATGGGCATTATAATTTCGGCAAAGATATAAACAAATGGAAACATTTTACACAATAAACGTTTCTGTGTTTACTTTGTTTAATCGTATATGGTGTAAAATACGTTTTATACTTTCGGTGCAAAAGTATGTCCCTGATATACGGCGGAAAACTAATAATCGGTCAGACGAATAAATTCAAGGGTGAAAGGAGGGAATTGACCGATGAACAGTAAGAATGAATTCTGAACTGAATTTCTGGAGATCCAATAAATATCTGAAGTGAAAAAAAAGCTGCCGGTGAAGTGGCAGCTTTTTTCTCTGAAAAAATCTATTTCAGCACGAATGTGGATTGACCTATCTCAAAATCATCTGAATAAACAGAAACAACGTAAACGCCGGCAGGAAGATCTTCCTTTGAAGACCTGTTGATCCAATACAGGCAAAGGTCAATGGCCTGGTTCTGATAATTTACGGTTTCCTTCATCGAATATTGAAGTACCTCACCCTTGTATGTAAATGAATATTCATCTCCCTTGCCACGGGCAAGAATCAATTTATCGGGGCGGGAAATACGCACGTATACGTCCTTACGCCCAGCTGACAATAATGAATTCTCACTCAGCGTAAAACAGGCTTTTATCTTTTCAACTCTCTTTGGCTTTTTCTGTTGCCCTTCTCTATCACCTGACCCCCTGACACCCATTCCGGTTATTTTATAAGCTTTAAGTACTGCTGCCATGCTGACTTTTTCTGTCAAGGCTTCTTTATCTTTCTGAAGAGAGGTGCTTTTTTGCTGTTCTTTCTGATAACTTGACCGGATCTGTTCATTTTCTTCACGAAGTTCACGGTTAACCGTATAGAGTGAATCCATTTGTTTAAGATAACCCTGAGATATAGATCTCAACTTGTCAAGCTTTTTCTTTACTTTGAAAAATTCATATTGTGTATCTAGTAACTTCCTTATTTCCATGGCATTGGCCTGAATTATGCTGTCTTTACCTGCCAGTGAATCCGAAAGGGAACCATATTCCAGTTTAATGTTGTTGTGCTCGTTAATTAAGGAATCCAGCTCATGTTGCAATTCAACACGCTGCGACTCCTTTTCTTCAATCATGTTTCCAAGCCTGGTCCGTGTAGAAAGATAGAGCCATGCAAGCAGAGCCAGTGCAGCAATGAGTAAAGCAATAATGATGATAAAAAGACTGTTCCTTCTTTTCCTTTCGCCATTATTCGGATAACTGCTGATATTTTCCATCTCAATTGTTTTTATATGACATTCGGGCGTATCCTTTAATTGTACTTTAAGAAAAAGGAACGTTGAATAAATTGCAAAATTATTGCAATTTATGTGAATTAAACAATTTTTATTATTGCAACCCTTTTTAATGCAGGAATTGCTGGAATCATATGAAAATCTGAACCTGCAAGCCTTTTAAAATCCCCATTCCGATTTGCGTATTAATTTAAAAGACGTCCAATAAGCGGACGTCTTTCAAAGAAAAGCTTCTAATAACCATTAATGTCCGGAACTTCCTTCTGGTTGTTTAAATTTACCATTGGTTTTTTCAATAATCATACGGTAATAAGATTCATCGTATCCCGGTTGCTTTACCTTGGGGTTCTGATTGTTGCCATCTTTAACCTTCACATTCCCATCCAGAAACTTTGTGAATAAATGATGATAAAGTTCCTTCCATCTTGCAACAGTGCTGTTCCCCTGATTGACCGAGTATTCAGTCAGAAATTCCCGCGCCTTCTCCGGATTGGTCTGATATAGTTCAAGAGCGGCTTTATCAACCACAGGGGTGTAGGAAACAAATTTGTTTTCCAAAGCTGACTGAACCTTCCTGATATCTGTGATCATATCCTTGTACCTTGTATAAGCCAGATTCGAAACCTGGTTAAAAACCCAGAAAGCAGCATTCTCCGAAAATTCCATTATGCGTCCGTTTCCAACTGCGTATGATTCAGGAACACTGTTAATTCCGCAATACATAGGAACATAAACTGTACTGAAGGTATCATCGACTCCGAACCAGATGATTCCCCCTATTGGATCTGGCAGCCATGAACGCGACTGCGCAACAAATGAGAAGCCTGTTTGCTGGGTCGAAATGGCTCTCTCATGAAAATAGCCAACACCATCAACTTCCCAGGTCATTGGCCTCCAGCGGACAATTGATTGATACGGACCAGCACCGATGTCCTTTGTCATATCCAGTTCGGTTCCCTGGTAATAATCACGCATCATATCCATAACATCCTGTACACTGAGCTTCCGGTCAGGCTTGATCCACAGAGGCATCCTGTTTTTCAGGTCATTTCCTTTGGCATATTCAAGATACTTGTCCATTCCTTTACCAACTTTATTGAATCCGGCCCATACCCGTGCTTCACAGAAACGGGCGCCTCCAAAATCAACAGGAGCGTAAGTGTCAGAAAAACTAAAATCCTTATCTTCACCTGTAAAGTAACCATTAGCTCTGGCAAAACTGATCACATCAGGTGCATAAATACAGTTCTCAGGATCAGAAAGAGGGAATGTGGTAATCCTGGCATGATTGGCGTGCCCTGAAATGAACCCGTCGGGAATCCGCTGTGCTACCCAGACTGCTCCTTTACTGTAAATCGTTTTATTCTTCCCCCCTTTGTCCTTTATAATCCGGGGAGATCCTTTACCAATCATTTCAAGTATCCAAACTTCGTTCGGATCTGCAATAGAGAATGATTCTCCCGAACTGTAATAACCAAATTCAGCAACCAGTTCGCCCATAATCCTAATTGCTTCCCTGGCTGTTTTTGCACGTTGCAGTGTAATATATATCAAACTGCCATAGTCGATGATTCCGGTGGTATCAACAAGTTCTTCACGTCCTCCGTAGGTGGTTTCACCAATTGAAACCTGATGTTCATTCATATTACCTACCACTGAGTAGGTGTGTTTTACCTGTTTGATTTTCCCCAGGTATTTCCCGGTATCCCATTCATACACTTCAAGAAGGGATCCTTCCGCATAATCGGCTGAAGGTCTGAAATACAACTCTCCGTAAAGAACATGCGAATCGGCAGAATAGGTAATCATTGTAGAGCCATCAACAGTTGCACCTTTGGAGATGATAAAATTGGTGCATGCCATTGCGGATGTCAGGCTTAGTAAAACTGCAGTTAAAAATGCAGTTAAAGTTTTCATTTTCTGCATATAATTTATAATTAAGTGTTTAAATAATCACAAACCTGACCAATCTCCTGATAAAATGGTTTCCTGATATCACGGATTAATCCTCCGGGTTCTGACCGCCAAAATACAAAAAAGCTGATAATCTGAAACCTGATGTGCCAATACACTGATATTTTGAATAATTTTCAATTTCACCTGTAGTTAAAACTGACAAATTTTCGGCTGAACAATTGCCAATCCCGATTGTTTGTTAAATTTGCTCACAAAATACAACAGACAAAGTTATTATGGCCGAAACGATAACCGGTAAGATTTCCCAGATCATTGGACCTGTGATTGATGTTTCTTTTGAACAGAACAGTAAACTTCCCAACATTTTTGATGCCCTCGAAGTCGTTAACAACGATGGCCAGGTCATTGTGCTTGAGTGTCAGCAGGACACGGGAGAAAACACAGTAAGAACCATAGCTATGGACTCCACTGACGGGTTAAGCAGGGGTATGGTGGTGACATCAACCGGAAAACCCATCTCAATGCCTGTAGGTGAAGATGTTAAGGGAAGATTATTCAATGTGATTGGCAATCCCATCGACGGACTGGGAAATGTTTCACGCGAACAAAGCTATGCTATTCACCGTGAACCCCCTAAATTTGAAAATCTCACCACCCAGAAGGAAGTTTTATATACCGGGATTAAAGTGATTGACCTTATTGAGCCTTATGCAAAAGGCGGTAAAATTGGTCTGTTCGGTGGCGCCGGTGTTGGTAAGACTGTGATTATTATGGAGTTGATTAATAATATCGCCAAACGTTATTCCGGTCTTTCAGTCTTTTCCGGCGTTGGAGAAAGAACCCGTGAAGGGAATGACCTCCTGCGTGAAATGATTGAATCGGGAGTAATCCGTTACGGTGATGATTTTATTGAAGATATGGAAAAAGGTGGTTGGGATCTCAGTAAAGTCGACCGTGAAGAACTGCTTAAATCACAGGCTACCCTGGTATTCGGACAGATGAATGAACCACCTGGAGCCCGCGCCAGGGTTGCACTATCAGGTCTGACCATGGCCGAATATTTCAGGGAAGGAGATGAAAAAAGCGGTGGACGAGATATTCTTTTCTTTGTTGATAACATCTTCCGTTTTACACAAGCAGGTTCAGAAGTTTCAGCTTTGCTTGGCCGTATGCCTTCCGCAGTAGGATATCAGCCAACCCTTGCGACGGAAATGGGTATTATGCAGGAAAGGATTACGTCTACAAAACGAGGTTCTATAACTTCTGTACAGGCAGTATATGTTCCTGCAGATGACCTTACGGATCCGGCACCTGCAACTACATTCGCCCACCTTGATGCCACAACAGTGTTGAGTCGCAAGATCTCGGAGCTGGGTATATATCCTGCCGTTGATCCTCTTGATTCTACTTCCAGGATTCTTTCACCTGATGTTGTTGGTGATGATCACTATAATACAGCTCAGCGTGTAAAAGAAATTCTTCAGCGATACAAGGAATTGCAGGACATCATTGCAATTCTTGGAATGGATGAATTATCTGATGAAGATAAACTTGTTGTTTCCCGTGCCCGCCGTGTTCAGCGGTTTTTATCACAGCCATTCCACGTTGCCACTCAGTTTACCGGAATTCCGGGCACTTTTGTCGCAATTGAAGATACCATCAAAGGGTTCAAAATGATTCTGGATGGTGAGATGGACGAGTATCCGGAAGCAGCATTTAACCTCGTTGGCACGATTGAAGAAGCCATGGAAAAGGGTAAAAAGATGCTTGAAGGAAAATAAGTGTCCCACACCATTCTAAAACCTGCTCAATGACTTTAGAAATTATAACACCTGAGAAAACCATTTACAACGGAGAGGTAAAACTTGTCCAGTTCCCTGGCAAATCAGGTTCTTTTGAAATACTTTCCAACCATGCTCCAATGATCGCATCACTAAAAAAAGGAAAGATAAAAGTTATAGAACCTGATAAGTCAACCTTATTTATTGAAATAGGTGGAGGGACCCTCAAAGTCCAGGATAATAAAATACTGGTTCTTGCAAGTTAGGCACCTGCATTATAAAATAAAAAAACCGACAGTTGATCTGTCGGTTTTTTTTGTGGTATCGGCCGGGATCGAACCAGCGACACACGGATTTTCAGTCCGTTGCTCTACCTACTGAGCTACGATACCGCTTAAGCGGCTGCAAAGTTACGTAAGAAAAATCCATTTTAACAAATATTTTAATAAAAAAACTCAATCATCCCTGAAAATCAGATATTTTTGCATTCTACTTACATCACCAGGGCCTTGAATCCCCGGTATATTAAACTGAATAACCCGATTGCTAAGGATGACTTCTTATCAGGAACCACACAAACTAGTTATTGACCTTGGTAATTCAAGGGCTAAAACAGCGGTGTTCAATAAGAATGAAATAGTAACGGTATTTACAATCGAAGACCCTTCTCCCGACAGGCTTTTGTCGCTTGGCCTTGACCGCTTTAACATCACCGCTGGAATTATCAGTTCCGTTTCAGACGACCCAGAATCATATATGGCGGCATTCCCGGAATTATCCTGGATTATGCTGAATGCCGGAACTCCCCTGCCCATTAGAAATAACTATCAAACTCCCGAAACACTTGGCAAAGACAGACTTGCCGGCGTTGTTGGAGGACACCTTATGAAACCCGGACAAGATCTGCTGATCATTGATGCCGGAACAGCACTGACGATTGATTTTATTT
This sequence comes from Bacteroidales bacterium, assembly GCA_016705005.1. Lineage (GTDB taxonomy): Bacteria > Bacteroidota > Bacteroidia > Bacteroidales > Lentimicrobiaceae > Lentimicrobium. Next base: position 830,868 of record JADIZB010000001.1, read on the forward strand.
CCCGTGAAGGGGTATACTCCGGTGGAAGTATTTCACCCGGGCTCTCAATGCGCTTCAATGCGTTGCATACTTTTACCACACGACTCCCGTTATTAAAATACGAAGAGATTGATTTCCTGACCGGTCGTAATACTCATCAATCCATTCTTACCGGAGTAATCAATGGAATGCGGGCTGAAATTGACGGAATTATTGACCTATACAGGATTTCATGTCCCGATGTATCAGTCATACTTACCGGTGGTGACACTTATTATTTTGAAAAAATTCTGAAAAATAACATCTTTGCATTCCCAAATCTGGTTCTGACCGGTTTAAAACTAATTTTAGACTATAACTTTGAAAAGTAAAAAAATCTTATTAAAACTGCTGGTAATCCTGGCTTTTATTACGGTAAGCAGCCAATTATCCGCACAACACCGAATCAGTTCGCCATACTCCAGATTTGGTATAGGAGATGTTCTCTCAAACAATGGAGTTTACAGTATGGCAATGGGTGGTATTTCCTATGGGGTATATTCTCCTTTTTTTGTCAACACTTCCAATCCTGCAACTTACGCGGCTTTCGACTCTCTCTCGTTTATTTTTGATGTGAGCGCTCACACGAGGCAATCCAACCTTGTTACGAAGGATCTTACTCAGTCGGCCAATTATACGTCACTGGGAAATCTACTTTTCGGGTTTCCGGTAACGCGCTGGTGGAAAAGCAGTTTTGGTCTCTTGCCATACAGTATGGTTGGCTATAAAATGCTTGACACACGGATTGATGAGAATGCTGGAAAAGTGAATTTTCTGTTTGAAGGATCAGGTGGTATTAACCAGGCATATCTGGGCAACAGTTTCGCAATAAGCAAGAACTTTAGTGTAGGATTCAATTTTTCCTATCTTTTCGGAACTATTGACGAATCCAGAGCGGATGAATTTCCTGATTCTATCTACAAATTGAATTACAAATCACTGAATTCTGTGCGGATACATGACGTGTATTTAAACTATGGCATCCTATATCACAAACAGAGTAAGAATGGAATGCAATACAATGCTGGTCTGGTTTTTAGCAACAGCTCAAAAATCAATGTTTCAAAGGACAGGCTTGATTACCTGTATTTCAAAAGCAGCACAGGGGTAGATATCCTCTCTGATACAGTCCTGAGTGAAAATACAATAAAAGGAAGTGTCAGGCTTCCAATGAATTTAGGTGCCGGGTTTTCTCTTGGCAAAACCGACAAATGGTTAGTCGGGTCCGATTTTCAATGGCAGCAATGGGAAAAGTACTCCTATTTTGGAATTACCGACTCTCTCAAAAACAGCATGCGATTTTCACTTGGAGGTGCATTTACCCCTTCAGTCTCCACCGTATCAGGATACTGGCAAAGGATTACTTACAGGGGCGGCATCCGTTATACCAAAAGTTATCTCGAACTCAGGAATGAAAGAATCAATGAGTTTGGCATAAGTCTTGGTATAGGATTACCATTACCTCGAACAAGATCAACAATCAACCTTGCTGCTGAGTTCGGTTCACGGGGAACGATTGCAAACAACCTGATTAAAGAGAGTTTTGTTAAATTTACCCTCGGATTGTCCATCTTTGAACGTTGGTTTATTATAAAGAAGTACGACTAATTAATTGAAAATCAATTAAAATTAATCTCTATGAAAAAGGGCATGAAAGCGGCATTATTTCTGTGGATGATAAGCCTGTTTCCATTCAATTCAGCATTTGCACAAACCACTGAAGACTCAGAGGCAAAAACTATAAACAAAGGACCGAAATATGGATCTGATTCGGCAACTTGTGTTATGCACCTCTCATTATACAGAGAGTTTTTTAAGCAAAAGAATTATAAAGATGCTTATCCTCACTGGAAATGGGTATTCAATAACTGTCCTTTAGCCAGCCAGAATACATACATTGATGGTGCAAAACTCGTAACTTCGAAGATTGACGAAACAAAGGACCCGGTTAAACGCGATTTATTGATAGACACTTTAATGAGCATTTATGACCAAAGGATAACCTACTTTAATCGGGAAGGATATGTTCTCGGCCGTAAAGGAGTTGATCTTTTCACATTCCGTCCCGAGAATACAGAACAGATTTATCAGGTCTTAAAGAAATCCGTTGATTTATCCGGGAATAAGTCTGAAGGCTCCCCTCTTGTCTATTATTTCAGAAGCATTATCGGTATGGTTGATCTTCAAAAGTTAGACAAATCGGCTATTGTTGATGGGTATGACCAGATTTCCCAGATTATCGATTTCAATCTGAAACTCAATCAGGAAAATGAACAGCAACGGGCCTCCTGGGAAAACATCAAAGGCAATATTGAATCTACTTTTGAGCCTTTTGCAACCTGTCCTGACCTTATCAGCATCTATGAGAAAAAATTCGCTGCAAAACCCGAGGATCTGGATTTGCTTAAAAAGATTACAAATGTTCTGGACCGAAAGAAATGTACTGATTCAGATTTGTTCTTCAAGGCAACTGAGAATCTTCATAAGCTGGAACCCAGTGCACAATCTGCCTATCTGATGGGAACGCTGAACCTGAAAAAAGAGAATTTCGGGAAGGCCGCAGATTATATGCAACAGGCTGCCAATCTTTTTGAAGACAATGCTGATAAAATCAAGGCACTTGAATTGCTGGGCAACATCAATTTCAATCAGCGGAATTATTCGCAGGCAAGATCCAATGCATTAAAAATTCTTCAAATTAATCCATCTTTCGGTAAAGCATACATTCTGATTGGAGACCTTTACGCTGCCAGTTCATCTATGTGTACCGAGGATGATCTTGGAGGAAAGACTGTTTTCTGGGCAGCTATTGATAAATACCTGAAGGCCAGGAATGTTGATCCATCTGTTGAGGCAGATGCAAATGCAAGAATTGCCCAATATTCAAAGCACTTTCCTGCATCCAGTGATTTGTTTTTCAGAGACCTTCATGAAGGCAATTCTTATACTGTTGGTTGTTGGATAAATGAAACAACAACGATTAGAGGTACCAAATAGTTGATTATTTCCGGTGAAGGACAAACTTTGTTTCCCAAAACTGGGGCATATTCTTAAAGGCGTTGTCATGCTTAGCGTGGCAGCGCTTTTGAGCTGTAATAATGACCTCAGTGAAGTAAACCGGTTAAACCAAGCGGATACCACACCAACAATGTTTGCCAGAGACGTTTCGATAGCGGAAAGTGAATTTGGAAGAATTAAATACAATCTGACATCTCCTTATCTCAAACGGTATGAAATGCCGGGAAAGGGCTCCAGTACAATATTTCCATCCGGATTCAGGGTTGTTTTCTTCGATTCTTTGCAGCCTGACAAAATCAGGACTGAAATAACTGCTGAGTATGGACTGGATGATGAAAGCAACAGGAGAATGGAAGCAAAAACAAATGTAATTGTAGTAAACCATCTCAAGGGTGAAAAACTAACTACTGAACACCTTGTTTGGGATAAAATTAAAAGAAAAGTATACTCTGATAAATTTGTTACCATTACAACCATTGATAAAATCATTTATGGAGAGGGGATGGAGTCTGATGAAAAATTTGAACGCTGGTCGATAAAAAAACCCAGAGGTGAAATGTACATCAATGAAAGTCAGAAGTAGTTCAATGCCACTATTCTGTTGATTACCTTTGTAATTTATCCGATCATTTAATAATGGATTTATTAATCCCGATTCTGATCAGCCTGTTATTCTCGGCATTTTTTTCGGGAATGGAAATTGCATTTGTTTCTTCCAACAAACTCAAAATTGAGGTCGACAAAAACAAAGACCTTCTTCCAGCCCGTATTCTTTCAGGATTTGCCCGGCGCCAGTCGCGGTTTATAGGGGCAATGCTGCTGGGTAATAACATTGCACTTGTTATTTACGGGATTTATTCGGCAAGGCTCCTTTATGACCCGCTTTTACGCATCATACCTCAGGGAATTGGCTCTGCAGTAATATTGTTGATTCTGCAAACACTTTTATCGACAATGGTAATATTGGTTGTGGCAGAATTTCTCCCAAAAATGCTTTTCAGAATCAATCCCAATAAAATTATTGAGTTTTTTGCCATTCCAACATACATAATCTATGTACTTATCTATCCCGCTATTATATTATTTATAGGCCTGTCGGAACTTATACTTCATTACATATTCAGGATTAACATCACACAACCCGACTATTCATTCAGTGCTGTAGACCTTGATCACTATCTGAAAGAATCGGCTATTCTTCAGCCAGCGGAGCATGAGGATTTTCAGGAGATTCAGATGTTTCAGAATGTGAGGGATCTTGGAAACATCAAACTCCGTGAATGTATGGTTCCCAGGAATGAAATTGCAGCAATCAATTCCAACGAAAGTATTGAATCTCTCAATAGTTTATTTATTGAATCCGGACATTCAAAAATCCCGGTCTATCACGATTCCATAGATAACATCATTGGTTATGCCCATTTATTTGATCTGTTCGGGAAACCTGAAAAAATCAGTGAAATTATAAAGCCGGTAATGATCGTTCCTGAAACAATGCCTGCAAACAAGTTGCTGAACATGTTTATTTCTGAACGAAAAAGTGTTGCCCTGGTTGTTGATGAATTTGGTGGTACCGCCGGTATGCTGACAATTGAAGATATCATTGAAGAAATTTTCGGAGAAATCGATGATGAGTTTGATGTTGAAGATCTTATTGAAAATCAGCTTGATAATGACGAATATCTTTTTTCTGGCCGGCTTGAGATAGACTACCTCAATCAGAAATATGGCTTGAAACTTGCAGAAACCGATGACTATGAAACCCTTGCAGGCTATATCATCCATCATCACGAAAGCATCCCGGGAATCAATGAAGAAATTATAATTGACAACTTCCTGTTCACTATTGTTCAGGCAACAGATACAAAAATAGAACAGGTTTTACTACGTCTGAATCCCACCTGAAATGCTAATTAATTGAAACAAAGGGCAGCTGAATTTAGTAAAAACGCAATAAAGGCCATAAAAAAGTCCTGACAATCCCAATTTTATTTTTATACTAACAGTTTTATTGTAAATTTGCACCCTCTTATAAAAATTTACTAAAATGGCATTAATCGGAGATATTCGTAAACGGTCCGGACTTCTTACCATCATCATCGGTGTAGCTCTTGCACTTTTTGTACTTGGCGACTTCCTGTCGAACCGCAGCCCAAGGGGAGGCCGGGGAAATAACATCATTGCTGAAATAAACGGTGAAAAGATACTGGCAACCGACTTTAACCAACGTGTTGAAGATAATATGGAAGCCCAGAAACTCAACACCGGCAAGGAGAACCTGACATCTGATGAACAGTTTCAGATCAGACAGCAGACCTGGGATCAGGTTGTAAATGAAACACTTCTGATGGAAGAAGTTTCGAAACTCGGAATTTCCGTTACAACCGAAGAACTTGATGATCAGATCCGCGGAAAAAATCCGCACAGCTATATTGTTCAAAGTTTCCGTGATCCTAAAACCGGTCAGTTTGACCCGGCCAGTGTGGTTAATTTTCTTCAGAATCTTGACAAGGTTGATCCTCAGATGAAAGATCGTTACCTGATGATTGAGAAAGCCATAAAGGAAGATCGTCTGAACACCAAATACCGGAATCTGATCGGTAAAGCCTTCTATGTTCCGAAAGCTTTTGCTAAACGTGATTATGAAGCACGCAACACACGGATGAAGGTACGATACTACGGGGCTTCTTATACAACCATTGCAGATAGCCTTGTTAAAGTCACTGATGCTGATTTTGAAAAATTCTACAATGAAAATAAACATAAATACCAACAGGAAGCTTCACGCGACATTGAGTATGTAACTTATGATGTACTTCCATCGGCTGATGACCGGGATAAGATCAACCGTGAAGTTCAGGGATTATACACTGAATTTACTTCTGCTGAAAATGCCGTTGCTTTCGTAAACTCGACTTCTGATGAGCGCTACGACAGCACATGGAAGAAGAAAGGTTCACTACCATACCAGATTGATAGCCTGATGTTTAATTCATCTATTGGAACTGCCTTTGGACCATATATAGAGAATAACACCTTCCAGATGGCTCGACTGATTGATGTTCAAACACGACCTGATTCACTCAAGGCGAGTCATATTCTGATCTCTTATAAGGAAACTAATGTCAATCCTGATACCAAACTCACAAAAGAGCAGGCAAAAGCCAAAGCCGACAGCGTTTATAAACTGGTAAAGACAAATGGGGCAAAATTTGATGAGCTGGCTGGTACAATCAACGATGACCAGACTGCTGCCAAGACTAAAGGAGATCTCAATTGGTTTGCCGATGGTTCAATGGTGCCAGCTTTTAATTCTGCCGTTCTGAACGGTAAAATTGGTGATGTTACTCTGGTAGAGACCCAGTTTGGTTTTCATATTATCAAAATCACCGGAAAAACTGCCCCAATTAAGAAAGTTCGCGTAGCCATGGTTAAGCGACTGATTGAACCTAGTTCAAAGACAATGCAGGATGTTTACACCCAGGCCAGTCAGTTCGCTTCAGAAGCCAAAAACATGGAAGGGTTTACCAAACTGATAGAACAAAAGAAACTCACAAAACGTCTTGCAGAGCGTATCAGTGCCGATCAGAATTCATTACCTGGCTTACCCCAGGCAAGGCAGATCGTTATCTGGTCATTTAACAAGGAAACAGAAAAGGGAAGTATTTCTCCGGTGTTTGATCTGGAAGGCCGGTATATGATAGCTGTATTGAAAGATATTCGCGAAAAAGGTACACCAACCCTTGAACAACTTAAGGAATATATTGAGCCAATGGTTAAACGCGAAAAGAAAGCTGAAACGCTGATAGCATCTATTAGTAAGACCATTAAAACAATGGCCGATCTGGAAAAAGGATATGCTTTACTCGGAATGAAAGCCGATACCAATGAAGTCACTTTTGCAAACTCAAACCTTCCTGGTTATGGTAAAGAAGATGATGTGATCGGAGTTATGTTTACGATGAAGCAAGGACAAATGTCAAAGCCTGTCAAGGGCAATCAGGCTGTCTTTATTATAGTTGCTGATCAGATAACACCAGCTCCGCCAAAAGATGATCTTACACCGGAAAAGCGCATGCTTATCAATGCATTTGCTACAAGAGCACAACGTGAGCCAGCCGAAGCACTAAAACGAAAGGCTGAAATTGAAGATAATCGTTTATTGTTCTATTAATCAGGACATTAGTTAAAAAAAGCTACCAAAAGGTAGCTTTTTTTATGGGTTCTCCTATGCTTTTTCTTTGATTTTCACTATCTTTATTCAAGGAAAAACCCAATCATGCTTCATCAAATTGGCGAAGATGTTATTTCATTGTTTTACCCAAGGGTCTGCCTTGCCTGTGGGAATATTCTGTTCAGGAATGAGGATGTTTTGTGTTTTTCCTGTATGTATCATTTGCCAAAAACAGGTTTCCATCTGATAGAGGATAACCCTGTAGCCAGGCAATTCTGGGGTAAAATTGGATTCTTTTCGGCTGCCTCCTGCTACTATTTTACCAAGGGAAGCAAAGTTCAGCACCTGGTTCACCAATTTAAATACAAAGGATATAAAGAGATCGGAGCCTATGTTGGCAAACTTTATGGTCCGGAATTAAAAAAATCACGACTGTTTAATTCCGTTTCTTCTGTTATCCCGGTTCCGCTTCATCCGTTAAAACTTGCTAAAAGAGGGTATAACCAGGCAGAATGGTTTGCAAAAGGATTGGCAGAATCGATGAAAACAGAACTTGATACTTCTACATTGATAAGGGCCTACTCTTCTGAAACTCAAACAAGGAAATCAAGATTCAGCCGTTGGGAAAATGTCAGAGAGATATTTAAAGTCACTGATATTGCACGGCAAGCGGGCAAACATGTGCTTCTTGTTGACGATGTTATTACAACCGGGTCGACCCTGGAGGCGGCAGGTCAAACATTGCTGTGCATTCCTGGCATTCAGATTAGTGTTGTGTCTATCGCCTGTGCTGTGAAATAACGATTATACCATACTTAGTTTCAGCATATTGGTTTTACCTGCCTTGCCTATTGGAATGCTTGAGACGTAGATTATGTAGTTGCCCTGGGTTATAAAACCACGGGCAAGCAGTACTTTACGCATTTCAACCATGGCAGTATCAGTACTGGAGAATTTTTCAAAAAAAATACCTTGTACTCCCCAAACCAGATTCAGGGCACAAAGTAGTTGTTGGTTGCTACAGAAAATAAAAATTCCGGAACCTGTTCTGTGGCTGGCCAGTTTAAATGCCGAATAGCCTGTATGAGTCATTGCTATCAAGGCATGGGCATTGACCTTATGTGCCAGATCACATGCTGCCATGATGATAGAGTCAGAGATTCTACGCTCCAATGCAGAATTTCTTACTTCAAAGTTTTGAATACTCCTGCCATTGGTTTCAACGCTGGTGATAATTCTGTTCATCGTCTCAACCGTTTCAACCGGATAATTTCCTATTGAGGTTTCACCACTTAACATCAATGCATCCGCTCCGTCCAAAACCGAATTAGCGACGTCGTTTACTTCTGCTCTGGTTGGCCTTATGCCGGAGATCATACCTTCCATCATCTGAGTTGCGATAATTACTGGCTTTGAAGAAGCAATACAAAGTCCTGCCAGCATTTTCTGAACTAAAGGCACTTTTTCCATGGGTATTTCAACCCCCAGATCACCCCGTGCAACCATAACAGCATCTGCTACAGCAATTATTTCTTCAGCATTTTCAACAGCTTCCGGTTTTTCGATTTTTGCAATTATCCGCGGAGAGGTTCCGCAACATATTTCGTTCAGTTTCGAACGAAGATCTGTAATGTCGGCAGCTGATCTTACGAAAGACAATGCAACCCATTGTATGTTTTTGGAAACAATAAAATCAAGGTCCCTTAAATCCTTATCCGAGAGACTTGGAAGCCTGAGTGTCGTTTTGGGAAGATTTACACCCTTTCTTGAATGTAAGATACCACCCTGAACAACTTTTACCTGAACTTCATCGGCACCATTGGAAGAAACAACTTTCAGGAGCAGCTTGCCATCATCCAGCAAAACATCATCACCGGGCTTTACATCCTCGGCAAAATGTTCATAGTTCAGACTAATCCGGTTGCCGTGGCAACCTGTATCCCGTGTTGTAATAATCATATCGTCACCAGCCGTGAGCGTCATTAAATCATTTTCAACCTCCCCGGTTCTGATCTTTGGACCAGAAAGATCAGCAAGGGTAGCTACATGTAGTCCCAGTTCAGCATTTAAACGATCGATCAATCTGATCGATTCATCATGCATTTCATGTGTCCCATGGGAGAAATTCAGCCTGAATACATTTACCCCGGCCAACATCAGGTTTCTCACAATTTTTTCGGAAGAAGAGGCCGGTCCGAGAGTTGCTACAATTTTTGTTCTTCTCATAAGTTCATTCAATAAATTATACAAAAATACCAATTCCACAGCAACACTTTATTATTTCAATCCAACGAAGGGTCATTCACTGACTTGACTTACTATCAGAATGTCTTTCAAGACATTAAAATACTCTCCAATGTGAATCAGACATGCTTAATTTCATTACTTTTGCAGCCTGAAAATTTCAATGGTGTTATCTCAATCTGAAATAGCAGTAATTTCTCTGGCCCTGGCCGCTGACTGTTTCGTAACGACATGGTTTTCTGGCGCCTTGCATAAAAAATTGGGAATCAGACTGGATTTTAAACTGCCTGTAATTCTTTCTTCTGGCAGGGTGATGTTTCTGGTTATAGGAATTGTTGCCGGACAATTTTTATCTTCATTTTTAACTGATTACATTTTTATGACTGGTCTGTCAGTAATATCAATTGTAGGTATCAAGCTTGGAGTTGAATCGCTCCGGTTTTACCCTGAGGAAAAGGTAATTCTGATCGATAATTACAAAACGGCATTTTTGATTACCATGGCAGGAAGTTTTAATACATTAATTGCAGGGACCGGACTTGGAATTTTCGGATCCGGTTTGACAATGCCATCCCTGATAACCTTTTTTGCAGTAGCCTGCTTTTCAATTGCAGGAATTTTAGCCGGGAAGGCATATGGTTACAAACCTTCAATAAGATTCTTTGCCCTCTTTTCCGGTATTCTGATCTTCCTTGTTATGCTTCGTCTTTTTATTTTTCACATGGTTAAATGAATTCTTAAATGAAAAAATTCTTACTGATTGCCTTTTTACCTCTTTTTACTGTTTCGCTGGCACAACCTCCTGCCGGATACTATAATGCAGCCACCGGGCTGAATGGCACTGCACTTCAGTCTGCATTACACAATATCATCGATAATCATAATGTTCAGAGTTATAATTCGCTGCATGATTGTTTCGAAACAACCGACCGTAAGTCCAACGGCACAGTATGGGACATGTATTCAGACAATCCGGGCGGCAACCCTCCATATGTATTTAATTTTACCTCCGGCGATCAGTGCGGCAGTTATAATGGCGAAGGAGACTGCTATAACCGTGAACATTCGTGGCCGAAAAGCTGGTTCAATGATATGAGCCCAATGTACTCAGATCTCTTTCATCTCTATCCTACCGATGGTTATGTGAATGGCCGGCGCAGTAATTACCCTTACGGAACCGTTTCCTCTCCATCGTGGGTTTCGGAAAACGGGTGCAGATTAGGTGATTGCAGCTATCCGGGATATTCAGGTACTGTATTTGAACCCATTGATGAATACAAGGGTGATTTCGCAAGAACCTATTTCTATATGTCAACGCGATACTATAACGAGGATAACGGATGGCCTGGCAGCGACATGGTAAACGGGTCACAATTACGTCCCTGGGCACTTTCAATGCTTAAGGAATGGCACCTTAGCGACCCCGTCAGCCAGAAGGAATTCAACCGGAACAATGCCGTTTATAACTATCAGCAAAACCGAAACCCATTCATCGATCATCCCGAGTTCGTTTCTCAGATTTGGGGAGGGCCTACTGCCGTTGCAGAAATCAGCTATAATACTGATATAAATATTTACCCTGTTCCAGCCATTGATTACGTCATAATCGATCACCATGGTTATTACAATCAGGATAAACTCTGCATCAGTGTTACAGATGTCACCGGGCGGAAATACGACCCCAAAATCAGCGGTTCGGAAATCTCCCTGAAGATAAATGTTTCTTGTCTGATTCCGGGTTTTTATCTTGTTACCCTGAATGAACCCGGGAAATTACCTGCATTTGCCCGCTTAATAAAATAATAACGGGAATGCCAAAAGTAAGATTAACCAAAGAGTTTAAATTCGAAATGGCTCATGCCCTGGCTGGATTTCCGGGGCCTTGTCGCTTTATCCATGGCCATTCCTATGAATTGTATGTTACTGTATCTGGAGAACCCATCACAGACATTCGTTCGCCCTATCTCGGAATGGTAATGGATTTTGGTCAACTGAAAGAAATCGTCAGAAATAAGATCATTGCTGAATTTGACCATTCTCTTGTATTACACGAATCAGCAGCTCCGCAGAAGATTAATGAAATAGGTGAACTTGCCGGAAAACTAATTTTGGTTGACTATCAACCTACCAGTGAGAACCTCTTGTTAGATTTTGCAGGAAGACTTAGAAATGTATTGCCGGAAAATGTAAATCTTTTCAGTCTAAAACTCAGGGAAACTGTAACTTCGTATGCTGAGTGGTTTGCTGCTGACAACCCTGTCGGGTAGTCATCTGTTTTTCCTGTTCAATAGCTGTTCAAGTTTAAAATACAAGCTGTTTTTATCTATTGGTTTGGGAATATAATCATCGCAACCAGCCTCGAAACAATCTGATTTATCATCCTTCATTGCATGGGCCGTTTGAGCCACTACCGGTATTCCGGGATACCGTTTCTTGATGATCCGTGTGGCGCTGTATCCATCAAGTACCGGCATCTGCATATCCATCAGGACAACATCAATTTTATGCTCTTCAAGCAGTAACAACGCTTCTTCACCATTTGACGCATAGAACAGATTGGCTCCGGTATTCAGCAGCAGAACTGTCAGAAACCGCATACTCACAGGATCATCTTCAACCATTAGAATCGATTTGCCCTCCCATGTATAATTACGTACTTCACCGTTCAACTTTTTTCTACTTGCAGGTTCCTGCGAATGCAAAACATATGGAATTGAGAAACTGAAGATCGATCCTGTTTCTTTAGAAGACTGAACTTTAATAGAACTCCCGAAAAGAAAAGCCAACCCCTGACTGATGGATAGTCCAAGGCCGGCGCCACCAAACTGCCTTGAAAAATTGTTCTCAACCCTTCTGAACCTTTCAAAGATTACCTGGAGATCATTTTCATCAATCCCAATGCCTGTATCGCTCACATAAAATTCGATCCGGTTAAATTCGGTGAAATTCAGACCGAATTCAATTTTCCCACGGGGTGTAAATTTAATGGCATTCATTAGTAGGTTCCACAAAATCTGACGCAACCGGATCTCATCTGTATTCAGGATCAGCGTTCTGCATTCAGGTGGAATCCGAAGATTGAGTGCAACCCCGGATCTGTTCATGGCAGCCTTCACGCCCTCAGCTTCTACCAGTAATGACTCCATGAAACGACTTATTTCACATGGTGTTTCATTTATCCCGACCTGTCCAGAATCAATCATCGCAAGCTCAATAACATCATCGATTAACCTTAAAAGATGCATTCCGCTTGACTTCATTATTTCAAGGTATTCATCTCTTTCATCTGTGGAAATGTATGGTTCATTCATCAATTCGATAAAACCCAGAATATGGTTCATCGGAGTGCGTACTTCATGGGAAATGCCTGCAAGAAAAGCTGATTTCAGTTTGTCTGACGATTCTGCCTTTTGAAGAGCATCCTTGATGGCCACTTCCTTAAATCTTCTTTCCTGCGCGTTAATCAGAATCTGACCTGTAAGTTTAAATGAATTGATCACCTGCTCATCCCAATACTCGGGCCGGCTGAAAGTGTCAAATCCAATAAACCCCTTGAATTCATGATCTATGAATAAAGGGATGTGTACAACTGATTCAATGCTAAGTAAGTCGAAAAAGAAGGCCAGGTTGTCGGGTCCATCAGTTACCTCATGATCCGTACGCTGCATATTGCTTATCTGACCCGACTTAAGTCTGCTGAAATATTCAGGTAATTCATTCAGATAAATAACTGGTTGACGGCTAAGGTGGGAGAATCTTTCATCACAGGTCCATTCATATATGATTTTAACAGAATCAAGAGAATCAGAGATCATGACCAGATAAGACCTCTCTGCAGCAAAAAACCTTGCCACTGTTTCGATGGCTTGTCTGATGTTCTGGTCTATTTCATCAATCTTCATATTGATAAGATCCGATGAAAGCCTGCTCATATATTCAATAAAGGCAATCCGGCTGATTTTCTGTTTTTCGCTTTTCTTTCTCTCGCTGATATCCCTGTATATCCCATAGATACACAAATTACCATCTCCTTCAATAAATGGCACTCCCAAAACAGAAACATCAATCAATTTACCGTCATGGCGGATGCGCTGTGTTTCAACAGCTATTCTTCCACCTTCCCAATTGGTTTTGGTGAACTGCATTGCTTCTTTTAGCAGGTGACGGGGAGCTATCAGTTCATCGATTTTTTTTCCGATGATATCTTCACGCCTGTATAGAAACATATGTTCAAACTCAGGGTTGACATCGATAATGTAATTATCATGATCTACCATGGCAATGGCTTCCGGGGCAGATTCAAAAAGCCTGGTGTATCTTGTCTTACTAATCAGCAGTTCATCAACTCTTGTCTGGAGAACCAGAGAATGACCTATCAATCTCAGCGCCGACGCTATTAAATATTCATCTTCACCAGTAAAATCCTGTGCTGATTTGAACGCTATTGCGACCAGCTTTGGAACGTGATTAACCACAATCGGGAAAGCATCATATCTGACACTTTGAAGCTGTCCATTAACGGGAATAGAAATCTCTCCTGTCACGGCTTCATTCTGAAAGAAGGAATTGATGTCCGAAGCATGTGAAATCAGCGCCTTAAAATCAATCCCGTCCAGCACGACAGCCTTATTGTCTGATAAATTTTTAATCTCAAGTAGGATATCCAGATTTTTGAGCTTCTTACGGTTGAAATGCGGACCAACAACGCATAACCCTGACAGGCCGGCATTTTTAACGACAGCATTGAGCAAGCCATATGCCATGCTTAAATCAAACAGTTTTTCTGTGGCCTGCTTCATACAATTTCCGGGTGAATCGGGATAAATTTCTTCAAATATAAAAGATATAAATCCGCATTCCTGTTATCTGTCTGAATTTATCATCATAACAGACAAAAGTAAGTTGCTAATAATCTGTCATCCAAAACAAATATTAAACAGATAAAAGCGGATTTTGATCAGGCCTTTTCCGGATTGATTACTCCCCGGTGGTTTTCCATACCTGCTACCCGGTAATTTAAATAGCCTTACCTTTGCAGCAAAACATAGTTTTATGCCTGAAATTGAAATCATGTCCCCGGCCGGGTCGTTTGAATCCCTTATGGCAGCCATTCAGGGGGGAGCCGGTTCTGTTTATTTCGGGGCAGGACAATTAAATATGCGCGCCAGGTCTTCCAGTAATTTTTCGCCGGATGATATCCGGCAGATAACGGAAATTTGCAGGAAGAATGAGGTAAAATCATACCTCACCCTGAATACCATTATCTATGATAATGAGCTCCGGATGATGCGCGAAATGGTGGATCTGGCAAAGGAAAGCGGTGTCAGCGCCATTATTGCTTCTGATTTATCCGTTATTGAATATGCCAGAAAAAAAGGCGTTGAGATACACATATCCACCCAATGCAACATAACCAACATTGAGGCTGTCAGGTTTTATGCCCGTTACGCCGATGTCATGGTGTTGGCCCGTGAATTGAACATCAGCCAGATGGAAGCAATTACCGGTGCTATACGCGAGCAGAACATCACCGGGCCATCCGGGAAACAGGTTCAGATAGAGGTATTTATACATGGTGCCTTATGCATGGCTGTTTCAGGAAAGTGTTATATCAGCCTTGATAACTTTAACGCATCGGCTAACCGGGGAGCATGCCAGCAGCCCTGCCGGCGTGCCTATGAAGTTAAGGACAAAGACCATCAGATAGAATTGGAAATCGACAATAAATATATTATGTCGCCCAAAGACCTGATGACCCTCCCGATCATCGACCGGTTGCTGGATGCCGGTGTAACTGTACTCAAGATAGAAGGACGGGGCCGCTCGGCAGAGTATGTAAAAACAGTCACAAGAACTTACCATGAAGCCGTTGAAGCCTGGAAAAACAAACAATTCACCAGGGAAAAAGTAAATAGCTGGACCCATGAAGTGGACAAAGTCTATAACCGGGGATTCTGGGGAGGATATTATCTGGGTGAAAAAACCGGTGAATGGTCGGAGCGATATGGCTCACAGGCTACACAGAAAAAAGTCTATGTAGGTAAAGTGGTTAACTTTTTTAGTAAACTGAATGTGGCTGAAATCAAGGTAGAATCCCATAGCCTGAATGTCGGGGATAATATTCTTGTAATCGGGCCAACGACAGGAGCTTATGAAGCTACATTGAATGAACTGAGGGTTGAGCTAAATCCGGTAACAAAGTCTTCGAAAGGTGAAAACTGTTCCATTGCCGTAACCGGGACCCTGCGCCGAGGCGATAAAGTCTACCTGCTGGTGGATGCGGGGCATCCCCTGTTCCAGGTGCAAACTGAAAAAGCATAGAAAAAAGAGAGGGTGTAAAGGTCTCCCATTCTTTTTCACCTCTGAACTCAAGCCGCTCATTCCTACATCAAAACCAACCAGATGAAAAACAAAACCAACTACCATACCCACTCCAATTTTTCTGATGGTTCCGCTGAACCGGAAGAATACATTAAAGAGGCTATCCGTCAGGGCTTTAGCAGCCTGGGTTTTTCTGAACATTCGGTGCTTCCCTTTGAAAATACATTTGCCCTGCAACCCGGAACTGAATCCGCTTATATTTCAGAAATAAGAAGGTTGCAGCAGGTCTATCAAGGTCAGGTGCAGATTTTACTGGCACTGGAAGCAGATTATATACCGGGGGTAAGTGTCGGATTTGCCGGACTGAAAGCCTCCTTTGGATTGGATTATATAATCGGAAGTGTGCATCTGGTGAAGAATAACCATAACGATATCCTGTGGTTTATCGATGGTCCCAGGCGGGAGACATACGACAACGGCCTGAATGAACTTTTCGGAGGAGATATACGTAAAGGTGTGACCGCTTACTGGCATCAGCTGAATCAGATGATTGAGCGTGAAACCTTTGATATTGTCGGTCATCTGGATAAAATTAAAATGCACAACCAGGGACGCTGGTTTAGCGAGGAAGAGGGATGGTACATCGATTTGGTGAATGAAACGATTTCATTGATAGCCGATCATTCACTTATTGTTGAAGTCAACACCAGGGGCCTTTACAAGGGTCGTAGTGAAAGTCTGTTCCCCGGCGAATACATACTCCGGAAACTAAGAGAAAGCAACGTCAGGGTTACCCTTAGCAGTGATGCGCACCAGCCACATGAACTGAGTCTGTGGTTTGATGAGGCAAAAGCGATTCTTAAAAATTGCGGGTTTAATGAATTGTCTATTTTCTCCCACGGAAAGTGGGATGATCAATCTATTGACTTTTATTGGCCTCATACTTCATGAGAAAATGTCTGATTCCTGCTTCTTCGAATTGATCTCCGAAAACTTTGAATCCAAGCTTACTATAGAATTCCGTTACCTGTTCCTGGGCGTGCAGGTAAATCATTTTACCTTCCGGCAGCACTTCTTTAAGAACCTCTCGTACCAGAAAATCACCAAAGCCCTTTCCGCGAAATTGTGGTAATACAGCAAATCGTTCAAGCTTGATGCCTTTCTCCGTGTAACGCCTGCGGCAGGTTGCTACGGCAGTATCCTTGATGAACAAAAGATAAAGTCTGGCAGTGGATTCGTGAGCATCATATTCAAGTTCTTCAGGGACTTTTTGTTCATCAACGAAAACAGCATAACGGATTTCCCGGGCAATTTTACTGTATCCGGGATGATTATACTCAAAGCTGACAAGGTTTGGGATCATACGCAGGTTCAAAAATAAATAAAGAGAATGGATTAAAATAAAATGGCCTGTAAATTACAGGCCATTTTATTTTGAACTATTTAAAGTCAGATTTTATCGCCATCATAAGCCCATTTGAGATAGAGTGAACCCCAGGTGAACCCCGCGCCAAAAGCGGCCAGGATGATGTTATCCCCTTTTCTGAGTTTGTTTTCCCATTCCCAAAGACAAAGCGGCAATGTTGCAGAAGTCGTATTACCAAACCGCTGAATGTTTATCATTACCTGTTCCTTATTGATTCCCATACGGTTGGCTGTAGCATCAATGATGCGCATATTGGCCTGATGGGGAACCAGCCAGGTGAGTGATTCCGGTGTGATGTGGTGCCTTTCCATCATTTCTACTGAAACGTCGGCCATTTTCGAAACAGCCCATTTGAATACCGGCTGGCCTTCCTGATAAACATAATGCTCACGCGCATCAATGCTTTCATGCGATGGTGGCTTAACTGAACCTCCGGCCTTTTGATGAAGGTGAATCCGGCCAACGCCATCGCTTTGAAGAATGGAATCAATGATACAGTTTTCATCTGCAGCAGGCTCAACCAAAACAGCAGCTGCACCATCTCCAAAGATAGGGCAGGTTGCCCGATCGGTATAGTCTACAATTGCCGACATTTTATCCGCACCAACAACAATAACTTTTTTATAAGATCCTGACTCAACATATTTTGAAGCCGTGGCAAGTGCATAAAGAAAACTTGAACAACCTGCGTTCAGATCAAAACCGAAAGCATTCCTGATATCGGTTTTATCAGCAATTATGTTGGCCGTAGCAGGGAAAACCATATCCGGTGTAACCACGCCGCAAATGATCAGGTCAATTTCTTCCGGTTTGGTTTTTGTTTTGGACAATAATTGTTTTACTGCTTCGGCACCCATATCTGAGGTTCCTTTGCCTTCACCCTTTAGTATCCGCCTTTCTTTGATACCAATCCGGGTCATGATCCACTCATCGGAGGTGTCCACCATCCGGCTTAATTCATCGTTGGTAAGGATGTAGTCCGGAACATATCCGCCTACACCGGTGATTGCAGCTCTAATTTTTGTCATCAGCAGTGTCAGTCAAAAAAAATTAATCTCTTACAACAACAGCTACGCGGGCTAGCGCACGCTTGATTTTTTGTGAAAGTTTGGCCTGATGAACATCCCGTGCAAGTAAAAGCATGTTTTTGATCGCGACATCGTTTGATATGCCATGACCAACAACCACGGTTGAATTGATGCCCAGAACGGGTGTTCCGCCATAGTTTTCGTAATTAAAACGGGCAAAGTAATCATCCACCAGACCACGTTTCATCATAATCCTGAACATTCCTTCAATGTTCTTAAGCACGATGTTACCTGTAAAGCCATCGCAGACGATCACATCAGCTTTATTGCGCAGCAGGTCACGGCCTTCTATGTTCCCGATAAAATTAAAGTCTTTCGATTCTTTCATCAGGTGATAGGCTGCCTGGCTCGACAAATTACCTTTCTCCTCCTCATGGCCGATGTTCAGAAGTGCTACTCTTGGATTACTGATATTGTAAACACTTTTTGCAGTGATAGAACCAAGCAAAGCAAACTGATACATAACATCGGGCTTTGCATCAGGATTGGTGCCCACATCAAGAAGCAGGCTTAATCCTCCGTTTTCCTGAGGCAGAACAGCGGAAGTGCATGGCCTGATAACACCCTGAATATTGTTAACGCTATAAATCGCACCAACAAGCATAGCACCACTGCTTCCTGCACTGGCAAAAGCGTCTATATATTTATGCTTCAGCTGCTTAAAACCAATACTGATACTGGAATCGGGCTTACGTATGATGGCATGAGTTGGGTGTTCGCCCATACCTATGACTTCATGCGCATGAACAATAATAAAATCTTCCGGATTGGCATTGTTCCTGTTTAGTTCACCCAGGATGACATCACGGTCACCAATAAGCACAATCCGGTCAGTCGGCGATAGTTCCTTCTGGGCTAGTATTGCACCGGCAATGGTAGCGCCAGGAGCAAAATCACCTCCCATAACATCAAGCCCGACTTTCATCTGACTGTTTTTTGGTTAGGACTGCAGTGTGTTTGCAAAATGGAGGTTCTTAAGCTGTGGTAGCTTTTTCAATGGCCAATTTACCTTTGTAATAGCCGCATTCACCGCAAACTCTGTGGTAAAGAACCGATGCACCGCAATTGGAACAGGTACTTACAGTCGGTGCGATGGCCTTATAGTGGGTCCGTCTTTTCGCTGTCCTGGTTTTTGAAAACCTATGTTTTGGATTTGGCATTTCGTTTAATCTTTATTTTGGTTAATAATTATTCAAGGTTCAAGTCTTTTAATGCATCCCATTGTGAGTCTTTTTCCTTATGGGCCGATAATTGTTCAATCCTTGCCAATACTTCAGGGTCACATTGACTGATCCCGTTAACATCATCAGGATGAACAACCCGGTAGGGTATCTGAAGGCTCATATAATCAAAAATCAGTGATGTAATGTCAATATGTGTTTCATTTTCTGATATTACCAGCACATTGTCATCTTCTTCCTTGTGTTCATGGCCGAATTTGATAAAGTACTCCTCCTCAATTGTTACCGGCATGTCAAATTCACCAAGACACCGGTCGCAAATAACCCTTATGGCTCCGGTAATCGAAAAGTTTAATACCAGCATCCTGTCTTGCTTCTCAAGGTCAAGGTTAACATGAGCCCGGGCTTCTTTGATTTCTGAATATTCGAACGATGCAAAGAACTTATCATCAATTTCAAATTCAAACTGATGGTTACCAGTACTTAATCCAACAAAAGGGATTACAAACTGCTTCAGGTAATCCACGGTTAAGGGTGTTTCAGGTTTAAGGGGTGCAAAAGTAGAAATTAATATTGTTATTAACAAATATTAATTCGGCCTAAAACACCAATTCAACAACAAAATACCTGATAATAAGCTCTTTGTATGAACAACGAAAGCAATTCTTTTGGGTTTTCAACAATCCTATTTGAATGCTTTTTCTGGCAAACCATCACCACTCAGTTTCAGCCTGTCGAAATAACCCGGAATCGGTTTACCCATCAGCTTATCAACATAAACTTTTGCAAGATATTGTCCGAGCATAAACCCCTGGCCGCGCAATCCGATGAACAAACCAAGGTCTGTGTCGATGATCATACGTGGCTCCACATAATAACCTGCCCAAACAGCCTGAAAGCCTACAGATGATAATTTGGGAAACCAGTTTACGAATACTTCCGAAGCGATCTCCAGGAATTGCTGCGAATTTATCTTTAGGTTTTTGTCTGTTTCCAAAGGATCAACCGCCGGTGAAGCACACCCGATAATCTGCCCGGTTTCAGCAAGTTGCTGACCATACACGGCAACAAATCCCTTATACTTCCGCCGGTCGATGATCATATCGAGCGGCCGGCCATTCAGTCCCATCATCGGAAGTCTGCGACTGATAAATGCCTGATGTTTTACCGGATACATTCCGGTTTCATAACCCAGCATACCAGCAAATTTGCCCGCATCAGGGCCCAATGCATTGACAAATACTTCTGTCTGATATTCAACATATTGTTTCTCATGATCCTGAACAAGCACCCTGAACAGATTTCCATCGCGGCGGACATCGATCAGTTTACAGTCTTCCTTCACAACACCGCCATGATTTATGCCGATTCGTCTGATCAGATCTATCACCCGACCGGGCGTTGCCTGCCAACAATCACGTGTAATCAGCGCTCCCAGATAGTTTTTCAGATCAGGATTAATGTATGGCGATATCTCTTTTGCATAATCCTTAGGGTCAACCATCCAGGCATCAGACCACGACCGGGACTCCTCCAGAGCGCGGTACATGGCCTCGTCGTGTGCAAAAGTGACGTAGTTGATCTGCCTGAAGTTGACATCCTGAATTTTCTGCAATTCTTTGAATATATCAAGGTTATGCCTTGCAATATCGGCTATTTCAGGTAAACTGAAAGCCGGCCGGCCTCCGGCAATGTTCCTCCATGAAGCTCCCCTGCCCGAATTAACCAGCACAGGCTGTTCACCAGCCTCAGCAAGATACCTGAACAAAGCTGATCCTCCAATGCCACCACCGGCTACCAAAGATTTAACTTCAACAACCTTTGGTTTTCCGCCGTTTGCACTGATATAAACGTCCTCGTGCACATCACGGGGGTATAGCTCACCCATCGTCAACTGATTGGAGAGGGGGCCGCGGGGAGTGGCTTCACCTACGATAGAAATATCATAATTGCGTAAAGTCTGTTTCAGCCTTCTTATACACCGTTTCCCCCTGCATGCACCCATTCCAAGGCGTGTCGTATGCTTGACTTCATCCACAGAAATGAATTTTCTGTCACCTATTGTTTCCAGAATTTCTCCCAGGGTAACATCATCACAATGACAAACGTACATTTCAGCTTCCTTATGGTAATCCACAGGTTTCATTTCGACCGGCTCCGGGAAGTTTTCCTTAACAATGAAACCCCGGACTTCCAGCAATTTTTCACCATGAACATCAATGGCTTTTACCCTTGCAATATTGGTTTTGTTGGGCTTTTTAAGGATTTTCTCTATAACCCCTTCTCCAAGTTTTCTACCATTATTGTCAACCAGAAACACTTCTGCTTTTTCTTTTGCCTGATATTCAATCGGCAGAAACAACCAGTCCTTACCGGTATGATAACCAAAAATAGCCAGACCCGGGCATTGATAAACACAATCCATACAACCGATGCATTTCTCGAAATTTATTTCGGGAACTGTACTGGTTGAAGTTTTGGTGATGGCTCCATGAGGACAAGCAAATTCACAGGGATTGCATGCAAATCCATAAAGGCAGTCGATCTGAACGAAAGGTTTGGCTATTATTCTTTCAGGTGATGGTATGGAAGGTTTTTCGATCACCTTAACGGGGTGTTGCTGCGAATCAATATACTCCTTGGACACATTCAGAAACTCATCGTAACTGAAGCGGGTTCCTGTTTCAGACATAATTTCAAATGCCACCTGTTTTCCCCGGAGTACAGCACTTGTTCCTTCGCCAATACGGATGGCATCACCGGCTCCAAAACAGGCCCTTCCGAAAACCTCATTACCCTTGATCAGTAATTGGTCATCAGGAACCAGTCCTGTGCAGATATTAATCGCATCAATTCCATCGATTACTTTTTCTGTACCTGGAACCGGCTGAAAATTAATGCATTCTGCAACAACGGCACCTGTAATTCCGTCATGGTTTTCATTGGGTATGGCTTTCAGGAGGATGTGTGAAAGAATTACCGGAATTCCAAGCCGACGGACCCTGTTGGCCTGAACAGGAAATCCACCTTCATTTGACTGAGCCTCGATGATGGCTTTTACCTTCGCTCCGGCCTGCATTAGCTGATAGGATGTGAGGTACCCGATATTCCCGGCTCCAACAGTCAGAACGTTTTTCCCCAGCAGGGTAAACTCGGTATTCATCATTTTCTGAACCACAGCAGCCGTATATACGCCGGGCAGGTCATCATTTTCAAAAGCCGGCATAAATGGAACAGCACCAGTTGCGACCACCAAATATTCAGCATCTATGTAATAGATCTCATCAGTCTTTACATTCTTAATCGCTATACGCTTCCCTTCAAGTAAATCCCAGACCGTTGAATTGAGAAAAATACCGGTATGATTATCCCCTGCCAGCGTTTGAGCAATATCGAACCCCCTCATGCCACCGAATTTTTTCTCCTTTTCAAAAAAGAAAAACTGGTGTGTCTGCATCAGAAACTGACCTCCGATGCGATCGTTGTTGTCGATAACAATATTGTCAACACCATGCCGGTTGAATTCTTCCCGGGCCGCCAGTCCGGCCGGTCCTGCTCCGATAATGGCAACAACGGTTTTGAACACCCTTGTTGAAGATTTCTTATCCGGTTCAATTATAGAAGGCGCAAAGTCATGGGGGATTTCACGCACTTCCTTTATATTATCCACAGTGGTGATACAAATCCTCTTTATCTCTCCATCAACCAGCATTTCACATGCTCCGCACTTTCCGATCCCACATTCAAGGCTGCGCTCTCGATTCCGGAGGCTATGGCTGTGTACCGGAAAACCGGCCTGATGAAGGGCTGCCGCTATGGTAAAACCCTTTTCTCCTGAAATTTCTTTACCTTCAAAAATAAATGTTACCTTTTCAGCAGGAGTAATTTCCAGTATCGGATGATTGACAATTTTATGCATTATATTGATTTTTAAAGCGTTTCCGGTTCTATTTGAGTTGGGTGAGAAGATAATCCTGACTTTAATGTTGTCAGGCGTGGCAAATTTATAACTATTTGGACTGCACAAAATAAAATCAACCTAAAAATTCACTTATTTCCATCTTCTTAAATGGTCATTTTCAGCTGGTTAACTTAGACTCATTATAAATAAGAAGCCAGTATAGTGCAAACGATTGCGCTGTCCGAAAAAAATTTTTTCGGGTACCGGAATGCTTAAAACTATTTGTCCGGTTTCTTTAACCCCTTGGAATTCAAAGAATAGAAATTAAATTAAATACCGTTTTGGCTCATCTGCCGATTTGTTCCGCATTGATTAACAAGACTGTAATACCTCCTTCCTGTAAAAGATTGACTAATATTTGCTAATTTTGCATTTTATTGCATAAGTTACCGGGATATTATGGAAAAGACCAGGATACTGTTTGTATCTCAGGAGATTATACCCTATCTGAAAGACAGTCAGATGGGTTATATTGGCAGGCACCTGCCCCAGGGAATACAGGAAAGAGGGCGTGAGATACGTACCTTTATGCCCAGGTTCGGGCACATCAATGAACGCAGGAACCAATTGCATGAAGTCATCCGTTTATCGGGGATGAATCTGATTATAGATGATACAGACCATCCACTCATCATAAAAGTTGCGTCGATCCAATCGGCAAGAATGCAGATCTATTTCATCGACAATGACGACTATTTCCAGCGTAAATTTATGTTCCGTGATAAAAATAACAAGTTTTTCAAAGATAATGAAGAGCGGGCCATCTTCTTCTCAAGAGGCGTGATCGAGACTGTAAAAAAACTTGGATGGGCGCCGGATCTGG
The DNA here is from genome assembly GCA_016705005.1 of Bacteroidales bacterium. Taxonomy (GTDB): domain Bacteria; phylum Bacteroidota; class Bacteroidia; order Bacteroidales; family Lentimicrobiaceae; genus Lentimicrobium. The sequence continues at coordinate 855,122 of JADIZB010000001.1, forward strand.
TTCATTGCCATGGCTGGATGACAAGCCTTGTACCATTGTATATCAAGCGTGCTTTTCGCGACAACCCCTTATTTTCGGATACCCGTCTGATTATTTCGATTTATGATGATGATTTTGAAGAAGCTTTAAACAAAGACTTCGGGAATAAAATCAAACTTGACGGGATAACAAATAAAGATCTTAAACACTTTAAGAAGCCAACCTACGTTAATATGATGAAGGCTGCCATCGACTTTTCCGAAGGCGTAATCATAGGAAGCGAAACCGTTAATCAGGAATTGCTCGACTACATCAATGAATCGGGAAAACCAATGCTGCCTTACCAACCACTTGACCGGTTCGTGGATAATTATAACAATTTTTATGATAAAATCCTGATCAGTCAGTTTGCCGGAACAGAATAAGCTTTAAACTTGCATCACTGGTTATTACTTTTTGTAATTTTTATAACGTGTTGAAAAATAGATTATTAATTTATTGTTTTTGGGCAATCTCAGGCTTAACAACGTATTCCTGTACCAAAGAACCCGACCTGATCGGACTTGATTTGCTCCCTGCTGGTGATTTTCTGAACATTGATTATATTGATACTTCAAGTATTGTTGCCTACTCTGTACGTGAAGATTCTCTCCGTACAGATGAATTATCGCTTAATCTGCTCGGGAGCATTTCAGACCCTGTTTTCGGTACTACAACGGCTTCGATCTATACACAATACCGCCTTTCGAAGAACAACATCACATTTGGTGAGAATGCAGTAGCCGATTCCATGATTCTTACACTGGCGTACAAAGGTATTTATGGGGATTCCCTCTCATCTAAAACCATCAGGGTTTACGAGATGGCCGACTCAATCAATTATGATTCCTCCTATTATTCCACCCGGACCATTCCGGTTTTGCCGGAACTGATCGGTGAAGCCACTTTCGTACCAAATCTGAGTGAGGCTGATTCTGTCGATGGAAATTATATACCTCCTCACATGCGGATTTTGCTCAGCCCGGCTTTTGCCAATAAAATTATTACGGCCGACATCAATACGTTAAAAGATAACGAAAGCTTCCAAAAGGTTTTCATGGGTCTGTATATCACTTCCGAACAGGCAACAACCCCTGGCACCGGCTCAATCCTGTACTTTAACCTGCTGGATGCTGTTTCAAGGTTAAAATTATATTATCACAATTCAACCGATACCTCTTCCATTGATTTTCCGATCGGCTCTTCTGTTGCCCGCTTCAACCATTACGAACACTACAACTATGCAGGTGCTGACCCTTCCTTACTGGAGCAGTTGGGCGATTCCTCCGCGAATACACAACACCTTTATGTTCAGTCGATGGCCGGCACCAAAATCAAACTCCGGATTCCCCATCTCAAAGCCCTGGCTGAGCAGAAACACATTGCCGTGAACGAAGCCCTGCTTGTTTTCAGTGTTGAGGACACCTCCGGAGTCTATGAGGTTCCTGCCCAAATCGCAATAAAGAAACTGGATGCAGATGGTAATTATACAGCCCTGCCTGATGAGAACGAAGGATCTTCATTCCTTGATGGGAAATCAAGATCTGGTAAAGAGTACAGGTTCAGGATTACACGATACGTACAAAACAGGCTTTTAAATCCGGACGATCCGGATTATGGCCTTATGCTGTTTGCCGCGGGGTCTTCTCTTTCGGGAAATCGGGTAACACTCAAAGGCGTAGGAGCCGAGACAGGAAAAATCCGTCTCCTGATCTACTATACCATTGTAGATTAGTAAATTAGGTAATTCACTATCCCGGAGAGCATAAATTGCGATACTTCCTGATTACTTTAGGTTTATCTTTGCATTAACTTTAAAGCAGGGCATTGTTGCCTGTTTTACTTTTAATTGTAATAGTTCATTAATATTTAATGTACTACATAGCTATTAAGTATTAAATCTTTCAAAAAATATGTGTGGAATTGTAGCTTACATCGGCCCAAGAGAAGCTTGTCCAATTCTGATAAAAGGACTTCACAGGCTTGAATACCGTGGTTATGACAGTGCAGGAATAGCCATTTTGAATTCAGAACTAAAATTATTTAAAAGTAAAGGCAAGGTTTCGGATCTGGAAGAACTGATTGCCGGAAAGGATCTCAGTGGAACTGTTGGCATTGCCCATACCCGATGGGCTACCCATGGCGAACCAAACGATGTGAATGCCCACCCGCATTATTCATTTTCAAAAAATCTTGCTATTATTCACAATGGCATTATCGAAAATTATGCCCCACTTAAGCAGGAACTGCTGAAAAGGGGATTTACCTTCCAAAGCGAAACTGATACTGAAGTGCTGATTCATCTGATAGAAGACATTCAGTTGAATGAGCATGTATCTCTTGATAAAGCCGTGCAGATCGCCCTTAACCAGGTGGTCGGCGCTTATGCCATTGTTATCATCGACAAAAATGATCCCGACACCCTGATTGTTGCGCGTAAAGGAAGCCCCCTGGTGGTCGGTATCGGTGAAAACGAATTTTTTGTAGCCTCTGATGCCACGCCCATCGTGGAATATACCCGAGAGGTGGTTTACCTGAATGATGAGGAAATCGCCATCTTAAGACGTAACGATGAGCTTAAAATCAGAACCATCACCAACATTGCCAAAACACCTTATGTCCAGACCCTTGAAATAAATCTCAGTGCCCTTGAAAAGGAAGGGTTTGAGCATTTCATGCTTAAGGAGATTTACGAGCAACCCCGATCAATCCGCGACAGCATGCGGGGAAGGTTAAATGTTAAGAGCGGTGTTGTATCTCTGGGTGGTATCATCGAATACCAGCAGAAACTCATCTCTGCCAAACGAATCATCATCGTTGCCTGTGGTACGTCGTGGCATGCCGGTATCGTTGGTGAATACCTGATCGAAGAGCTTGCCAGGATACCTGTGGAGGTCGAGTATGCCTCGGAATTCAGATACAGAAACCCTGTAATTTATGAAGATGATGTCGTGATCGCCATATCACAGTCGGGCGAAACAGCTGATACCTTAGCTGCCATCGAACTGGCCAAGTCGAAGGGCGCCACGATCATTGGAATATGCAATGTTGTAGGCTCATCCATTGCCCGTGCCACTCATGCCGGCTCCTATACCCATGCCGGACCGGAAATCGGAGTTGCTTCAACCAAGGCTTTCACAGCCCAGGTAACCTTGCTTACATTGATGGCTCTGATGATCGCCGACAGGAAAGGAACCATTTCGAAATCAAGATACCATCAGATTATAAATGAACTCGAAGCCATCCCGGGCAAGGTTGAAAAAACGCTGCTGGTGAACGATAAGATTATTGAACTTGCAGGAATTTTCAAAGATTCCCGCAATGCCCTTTACCTCGGCCGGGGTTATAATTTCCCCGTGGCCATGGAGGGAGCGTTGAAACTTAAGGAAATATCCTATATCCATGCAGAGGGTTATCCCGCAGCCGAAATGAAACATGGCCCGATTGCCCTGATTGATGAAGAGATGCCTGTGGTGATCATAGCAACCAACAAGGGCACCTACGAAAAAGTAGTTTCAAATATACAGGAAGTCAAGGCGCGCAAAGGTAAAATCATAGCGATTGTTACTGAAGGTGATCAGACAGTGAAAGCACTGGCCGATCACATCATTGAAGTACCCGAGACTGAAGAGATGCTTGTTCCGCTGATTGCCACCATCCCCTTGCAGTTGCTGTCTTATCACATCGCTGTTATGCGGGGATGCAATGTGGATCAGCCAAGGAACCTTGCGAAGAGCGTGACGGTGGAGTAATTCCCGGAGAAGATTTAACAGTTTACTTTTTTATGTCTGACAAATAAGCCCTTTCATCGACTGAATGAAAGGGCTTATTTGTTAAAACGAAAGACCGGGATCAGTTCATCTTCTTCATCTCGTCCAAAGCCTTCAGATAAGTCTTGTCTGTGCGGAGGAATACAGGATAGAAACCCTTTTCATCAAAAATATTCCTGGCAACAAGTGCTTTCAGAAGATTGCTTATTTCATCCTTCGAAAAAGCGATGCCGACGGGGTCAGGCTTCACCTCATTTTTCGCGGCAAAGTCAATGAAACTCTGGTAAACGACTGGAGTAACAGTAAACTGACGGTTGAATTCTTCAAAGTCCTTATAAGTATTCAGCATTCTCCGGTTGTTGTCGGTGTATTCAAAGGCGAACTGGTAAAGCAGGCCCTTGTTCATAATTGCATTGTAATACTGATATTTTTCATTTTTCTCTACAGGCATATATACATCCGGCATAATGCCACCACCGCCATAGACGGTTTTTCCACCGGGGGTAGTGTATTTTAGCGAATCGTTAAGGCGCACGCTGTCCTGGCTCTCCATTTCGCCATGTACCATCCGGTCGTACAATTCTTCCTGGTATTCACGGGCATGTCCGTTTTTATAAGGTTTCTGGATACTTCTGCCTGTGGGCGTGTAGTATCGTGCTACAGTAAGCCGGATGGCGGAACCATCAGGCAGGCTGAGTTGCTCCTGAACAAGGCCCTTGCCAAAGGAACGGCGTCCGACAATGGTCGCCCTGTCGTTGTCCTGCAGGGCACCGGCAACAATCTCACTTGACGAGGCAGAGCCTTCATCAATCAGCACCATCAGCTGTCCTTTTTCAAAATGCCCCTTCTCTGTGGCATTTGCAACCTGTTTTGGCCTATTGAGCCCTTCGGTGTAAACGATCAGTTTGCCGGCCGGAAGAAACTCATCGGCCACATCGATGGCTGCCTGGAGGTAGCCACCCGAATTTCCCCGCAGATCGAGGATCAGGTTACCCAGGCCCTTCGACTTCAGGGTGATCAGTGCCTGGCTCAGTTCTTCGGCCGTTGTGGCAGAGAACTTCGATAGCTTGATATAGCCGGTTCCTGGTTCAGGCATATATGCTATGTCGATGCTGTAGGTTGGTATCACATCGCGTGTTAGTTCAAATTTCAGCAATCCCTTCACCCCCCGGCGCAGGATACCGACATTGACTTTTGTTCCCCGCTCTCCTTTGAGAAGCTTCATCACGTCGTTGGTGGAGATTTTTATTCCGGCAATGTTCTTCCCTTCAACCTTAACAATGCGGTCGCCGGCAAGCACCCCGGCTTTAGCGGAAGGCCCGCCGGGAATTGTGTTAATGATGTAAACGGTGTCTTTCTCCAGCCTGAACTGCACACCAATGCCATCAAAATTACCGAGCAGGGGGTCGTTCACCTCGTTGAATTCTTCGGCTGAAATATATTGGGAGTGCGGATCAAGATCGGACAGAATGCCTTCGATGGCTGAGCGGCTGAGTGCATCCACATCCACCGAATCGACATAATCCTGCTTTATATAGGAAATAACATCGTTAACCGGATCATAATTCCTTGATTTTAATCCCTGAAGCAGGGTTTCATTGATGGGTGACACCCTGACAAGGGTAGCTCCCAGGAAAAAGCCTGCGATCAGCACCAGGGCGAATGCGATGGGAAGGTATACCGAAAACCGTTTGTTGTTGTACATAGCTGTGAAGGAAAAGAAGAAGCAAAGTTAAAGAATAAACACGAGCCTGATGAATCCGGAACGTGACGGAGCATCAGAAATTTCCCGGTTCCGGATCAGGTTAACGACAGAACAGGTCTCGATGAGTCTGCCTGCTGTTTGGCGTGGAGGATTGAAGTAATACGCTGAAAACGGCTATTGTAATGCCTTTCTGGCTTTCAGAATGTACTTTGCCGTATCCAGCGGACTGATTCCACGGTAAGGCCGGATCACCCCCTGTTCGTCGGTGCATTCCCGGTAACCACAGAAAAAAGTGAAAATTCTGGCCTTGCCACCCGAACGGGAACTCAGTTTAACCGGATAATCGATTGAGGTGGACAGGGGCAGTTCGCCGGTTAAGGTAAAACGGCCGGGACTGATCCCCGGTGAATCGAAATTTCCCCGCATCTGGGTTATATCGCTGGTTATGACGCCCAGCAGTTCTTCCGGCGCATCAATTTTAAACCGGATCATTGGCTCAAGGAGAGTGGTGCCGGTATTGACCAGCCCGTTCATGATACCCATCGGGGTTGCCACAGCAAAATCTCCAGCCCTGGAGTGCACCGGATGGTCCTCCCCTTCGATGAGGGTGATGCGGATATCGGTAACTTCCCAGCCTTTAATGCCCTGCTTTAATGCAGCACCAATGGTCCTTTCAACCTCATTCTGGTATTTCTGCTGCACATCGTTCACACCCAGGAGGCTTCTGTATGAAACCCCGCTTCCCCTTTCGCCCGGCTCAATGCGGAATTTCATAATGGCCCAGCAGGGCTTGGGCATCCAGTATTGCACAAATCCTTCACCGGCTGAAGCCGGTGTCTCTTTGTATATCACGGTAGGGTTCTCAAACTTAGCTTCAATTCCGAACCTGTCGGCCAGGATTCGCTCCAGCACCTCCATCTGTATCCAGCCCATGATTTTCACCTGCAGCTCCGACTCTTCACGCAACCAGTCAAACTCAAGGGCAGGATCCTCGGCTGAAAGTTCCAGCATGGCAGCCGCCAGAGCAGGATAGTCTTTTTCTTTCATGGCTTTTACCCTGACTATGATCAGCGGTGTCCTGAGCCTGACAACCTCCGGAATTTCATCGGTGGGTTCCCCGAGCAGATCACCCACACAGGCGCTACCAATGCCACACAGTCCGGCCAGATCGCCCGCTTCAACCAGTCCGGTATCCTCGTATCGTCCCGGGAATAACCGCCGCACCTGGGTCACCTTTTCTTCTGCACCCTGTGTGGCATTGAATATAACTTCCCGGGTTGCAACCGATCCATTGAAAACCCGGACATAAGCAATCTTTCCCATAACTTTGTCATGGCCGATGCCATAAACCAGGGCTGAAAGGGGTTTGTCTGTTTCCCCTTTGGGTACCGGGAAATACTTCACCACAAAATCAAGCAAAGCCTGAATCCCCAGTCCCATCTTGGCTGATCCGAAAAGAAGCGGATAAACCGAAGCACTTTGAATCAGGAATCCCAATTGACTGTCGAGGGCCTCAAAAGCAGGTGTGTTGCCCTCCAGGTAACTATTCAAAAGGGTTTCATCGCTTTCTACCACTTTTTCCATCAATAGTGAATCCGTATTCCCGGCACCCCACAAACTTTTCAACTTAACCCCGGGCTCACCTTCGCCAGATACTTCCTGTAAGGGCATAGGCACAATGTTTAACTCCTTTTCAATGGCCCGGACCACACTGTCGGTATCGGCCCCTGTCCTGTCGGTTTTATTGACAAAAAACACAACCGGGATTCTTCTTTCGCGCAGGGCATGCCAGAGCGTTTCGGTATGGGCCTGAACCCCTTCAACGGCCGAAATCACCAGGATAACACCATCAGGAATCCTGAGCACACGTTCTACATCGGCCGAAAAGTCAACATGGCCGGGGGTATCTATCAGATTGATGCGAACACCGCCCCAGTGAAAGGATGTGTGAGAGGAGCTGACCGAAATCCCCCGCTCTTTTTCCACCGGCAGAAAATCCGTTTGCGCCGTGCCCTTGTCAACATTGCCGGGTTGCCGGGTCTGACCCGACAGATACAAAAACTGTTCAGTAATGGTGGTTTTGCCTGCATCGGCATGTGCCAGGATGGCAATGTTGCGGAGGGAGGGGTTAGCAGGGGGAGTCATACAGGGGCAAAGGTATAAAATCAGAAGCAGAGGATCGGGTATACTAAAGTCAAAAAAACCATTGTCTGATGTTTCTCCACCAAAGGTTTGAACCCGATGTAACCTTCTCTCCCGTGCATCATAGAATAATGCTCGCACAATAGCTTTAATATTGTCGTTCGGGAGCAATCTGGAAGAATGTAATTTCTTTATTGCAAAACATCAGAAAATTGTATCTTTGCCATCCTTATCAAAGATTCCACCTGCCCCGGTGGCGGAATTGGTAGACGCGTCGGTCTCAAAAACCGATGAACGAGAGTTCGTGCTCGGTTTTTGATTCCGGCCGGGGTCGAAAGAATTCCCTACCGGAGCAGGTGGATTCTTTCGTTTAATCGATAAAAAAAGTGATTCTGCGAAACCATAAATTATTTTCTTCCGAAATCCGCCGGAACCTCTCCCCATTCAGTTGTTTCCCATTTAAGGATAGGGTTGTCCCATGTGTTGAGGTGAAGCCAGTCTTCAGCCCGGGAGATCAGCTCAAGCAATTCCGCATTTTTCTTATTCGGCGTAATTTTGGTATTCGCCTTTTTCTTTTTCACCCAGGCGATGGCTGTTTTTGAATCGGTGTAAACCGGGATGGATAAACCGTATTTTTTCAGATAACCCAATCCGTGTACAATAGCCAGGAATTCACCGATGTTGTTGGTGCCTTCAGGATACGGCCCTCCATGAAAAAGCCGCTTCTTCGTGGAGGTCTCCACCCCCTGGTACTCCATGACACCCGGGTTGCCGGCGCAGGCGGCATCCACCGAGATACTGACCAAAAGAGGTTGACCTGCTCCACCCTTTTTTACCGGCTGTACCCGTCTGAAGGTGGCTTTCGGGGCGCCTGCCGAAAATGCCCGGATTGCTTCCTGTTCACTTTCGAAGCTCTTATACCTTGCCGTTTCAAAACCCTTCACCTGTTTTTCACAGTCTTTCCAGGTGCTGAAAATGCCGGTTTCCCTTCCGCTCCAGACTACGTAATATTTTTGCTTCTTTGCCATTGCTGATCAAACGGTTTGCCTGCCGGTTCAGGGGTGAGAAATGATAAACATTGAAGATCCAACCACCAAATCTAATTTAATATGCCTGTAATTATTGTTCACAATCCCTGATTTTAGGTAAATTTCGCAGATTGTTCCATAATGACTTCTGTATCTTGTCTTCCGATTTTATCGGAACAGGCACTACGGGGCTTTTACCAAATGGGGGATATTAATTTTCTACCAGAATATCGTCCCTCCGGGACTGATATAATCCGCACAAAACATTCCTGCCAGAGTGTAAAAATACAAACTGTTGGTACTGATTGTTTACTTTTGTTTTAAAGTAATATCACGAAAAATGAAAAGAATCCTTTTATCAATATTTGTATTGTCTATTCTTGTGTCATGTCAGAAAGGTGTTACCTATAAAGAGTTTCATAAATTCGACAATTATGTCTGGGATAGGTTCGAGAAGGTGAAATTTAACATTCCGGTTGAAGAAGCCGGGATGAAAGCCGACATTGTATTCACGATCAGGCATATTACGCAATATCCTTACGACAACCTGCCAGTAAATGTAATCCTGACCACCCCATCGGGAGAAGAGCGCATCGTGGAAAAAGACATTCGTCTTAAAAATGACAAAGGAGAGTTTACCGGAAGCGTGGCCGGCGATCTCTGGGACTTTGAGGAGATTCTGTGGCCGGGTTTTCAGTTTAATGAAGCCGGCAATTATACCGTCGAATTCGAAAATCTGATCCCGAAGATGGGTATTCCGGGACTGGCTGATATCGGGATCTGCCTCAGGAAATCAAAATAATCCCTTACTCAGCCATTCTGATGTTTAATTCCGGATCATTCAGGATTTTGAGGGTGGTATCTTTATCCTGCAGCAATTGCTTCTTCAGGATATCAAGGCTGGCAAATTTTTTCTCATTCCGTATGCGCCTGATCAGTTTCACCGTGATCGGTTCGTAATAAATATCCTCGTCGAAATCAAAGATGTTGGTTTCAATGGTCAGTTTGTGCGCGTTGATGGTCGGCCGCATACCGATGTTGGTCATACCTGGCTTTACCATTCCCCGCACCCTGACAGTAGATGCATAAACCCCCATGGCCGGGATCAGTTTGTTCGGGTCATCCACAAACAGGTTGGCTGTGGGATAACCGATCAGTTTCCCAATCTGGTTGCCCCTGACCACTTCTCCTGTTACCTCGTAATAGTATCCGAGCAGTAAAGCGGCTTTCTCAACATCCCCTTCCTGCAACAGCCATCGGATGGTGGTTGAATTGACCCTTGAGTTTCCGGCCACCTGTTCGTCTACCCTGGCTACCCTGTAACCATACTTCTCCCCCAGCTTGAAAAAAAGTTCGATGTTACCGCTGCGGTTATGCCCGAAACCATGGTCATAGCCTATGATGATCATTTCGGGTTTGATGAGGTTGACGAGAAACTGAATGAAGTCCTCAGCCGGAAGTTTCGAAAATTCAGCTGTAAAGGGTATTTCAACAAGGTTGGTAATTCCGGTATCCTCAAATATCCTTCTTTTTTCAGCCCGCGTGTTCAGCAGGTACACCTGCTGGCCAAGGGCGATCCTCGGGTGAGGGTCGAAGGTTACCACAACCGCATCTCCGCCGGTGATGCCGGCCTGTTTTATCAGCTCTGCCATAATGGCCTTATGGCCAAGATGTACCCCATCGAAAGTACCGATGGTGATGACCGGACGTTTCAGAGAAAGTGGCGAAGAAATATCGGTAAAAACTTGCACGTGGGAGGTCAGGCTTTAAGAATCTCATTCTGAAGCAGTAAAGCTGCAATCTGTACGGCATTGGTGGCGGCCCCTTTGCGCAGGTTATCGGCAACAACCCATAAATTCAGACCGTTTTCGATCGAATGATCACGGCGGACCCGGCCCACAAACACTTCATCGCGCCCCTCGGAGTACTTTGGCATCGGATAGACCGACTTATCGGTGTCGTCCTGAAGCACAACTCCCCTGGTTGAAGACAGTATCTTGGTTACATCGCTCAGATCGAAAGGTTTTTCAAACTCTATGTTGACCGATTCGGAATGACCTCCGAAAACAGGTACTCTTACAACAGTGGCTGTTACCATGATTTCAGGGGCTTGCATGATTTTCCGGGTTTCATCCACCAGTTTCTGCTCCTCTGTGGTATAGCCATCAGGAAGGAAAGTTCCGCCATGCGGGAATATATTGAGATCGATCGGGTGCGGGTAAACCCGGCTCCCATTCACCCCTTTGCGTTCGTTTTCAAGCTGCTGAACCGCTTTTGCTCCGGTTCCGGTGACGCTCTGGTAAGTGGAAATAACCAGTCTCTTAATGCTGTATTTCCTGTGCAGGGGCGCAATGGCCATCACCAGTTGTACCGTAGAACAGTTCGGGTTGGCAATGATGGTCTGTCTCCCTTTCAGCACATGCCCGTTCACCTCCGGCACAACAAGCGGAATGTTATTTTCCATTCTCCAGGCAGAGGAGTTGTCAACAACGATGCATCCTTCTTTGGCAAACTGAGGGGCAAACTCACGCGAAGCATCCCCTCCGGCTGAAAACAGAGCCAGATCTGGTTTCATTTTAAGTGCTTCGGCTACGGTCACAACTTTATACTTCCTGTTGTTGAACAGGATATCCTTACCCACCGATTTTTCAGAGGCTACCGGGATAAAATCAGTGATGGAATTCAGGGGCAGGTATTTCCCTTCTTCCAGAACCCTCATCATTACATTTCCAACCAGACCGGTTGCTCCAACGACTGCTATTTTCATTTTATCTGAACTTTATACACCGGTTTACGGCGGATAAATAACGGGAAGTAAAAACAATTATTCTTATCCCCCTATTTTTTTCACTGCAAAAATACGATTATTCACAATATCCAGCGAGACTGCCAGGGCGCGGGAGTTCGTATTTTCATAAGATGAATGCTCATTTGACACCAGATCTCCTGACACGTAAGATGACAGGGCTGGCTGCCGGTATACCTGCCGAGGGGAGAGTGTAAACGAATTGCCATATGGCCGGTTTGATTATCCGGTGTTGAGGAAAATGCTTCGGTGTGATAAAAAGCGGGACTTCTGCCCTGTCAAATAACATTACTGCCAATTATTCCAATCATTCTGTATTGATAATGTGCGGATTGACCCTTCTGAAATCCCGGATCAAATCATTAAAATTCTTCGGTCTGATTTATGGATTCTTGCGAAATTTTACTTATCTTTATTACCGGCAATATTATATATCTATCATAACTACGATTGTATCGATTATTCACATTTACTTTATCCCCGCTATTCATTATATATCCTGTATTATTTATAACATTATCAGCTATTTATAAAAATGAAACCCATCCAAACCCGGTCAATTTCGGCGGTAATTCAACTGCTGGTTGCCATGCCATTAATTCTTACCGCCCAGTTACACGACAGCTTTTCTGACGGTGATTTTACCGACAATCCTGAATGGACAGGAGATGTAGGCCACTTCACCATCAATACCTCATTTCAGCTCCAGCTAAACAGTAGTGGCAGCGGAACTGTATACCTCAATTCCGTAGTTGAAACAGGTGGACTGAATGAATGGAGAGTACTGGTAAACCTTACCTTTAGTCCATCCGACAATAACAATGCAAGGATTTACCTTGTATCTGACCTACCCGATCTGAGTGAACCCCTCAACGGGTATTTCCTTAAACTCGGTGAATCGGGATCGGCCGATGCTATTGAATTGTACAGGCAAAGCGGGACCGCTCTTTATCTGGTCTGCAGGGGCACCGATGGTGCACTAGCCTCTCCTTTCAACATAAGAATCCGGGTTGTGAGAACCCCGGCGGGGCAATGGAACATTTACTCTGATCCTTCCGGTGGCGAAAACTTCCGGTTACAGGCATCGGGTGAAAATCAGGTATGGGATTCTTACAATTATTTTGGCATTTCATGTAAATACACTTCCAGCAATGCCGACGGATTTCTTTTCGATGATGTTTATGCAGGGCCATTGCTTTTTGATGACATCATTCCGCAATTACTTTCAGCTGAAGTTACGGGAGAACATCAGGTCGTGCTCCGCTTCAGTGAACCGATGGATGAGAATTCCGTTTCTGATTGCGAAAATTACCTTTCAGACCAGGGCTTGGGTAATCCTGCCACGGCAATGCGCGACAATGCGAATGCCTCAATGGTAACCCTGACATATTCACAGGTTATCATTCCCGGAATTGTCTACAATTTAACGGTTTCAGGGGTAGCCGACCTGGCAGGAAACCTGCTGGAGCCAATTTCCCTGCCGTTTGCCCTGTTTGAGAAACGCCCCTTTGCTGTTGTGATCAGTGAAATTATGGCCGACCCCGATCCGGCAACCGGGCTACCAGCCTTTGAATACCTTGAACTGTATAACCGGAGCAGCCTGCCTGTCAGGCTCGATAACTGGATACTCAGCATTGGTGAAACCCATCAAAAGCTGGAGCCTTCTATGCTTGCACCCAACGAATACCTGATCATGGCAGAAGAAGAGGCTGCTCCATTTTTTGCCCAGTATGGCAATGTGATGGCAATTTCAGAATTCAGTCTCCTGAACTCAGGTGCTCTGCTTGTTCTCAGGGATGATAACAACGCCATTATCCATGCTGTATACTATTCGGATGCCTGGTATCAGAATGAAATTAAAGAAAAGGGAGGCTGGTCGCTCGAACAGGTTGACCCCGGAAACCCCTGTGCGGGGTCCGGAAACTGGCGGGCCTCAGAAGATCCGTCGGGCGGAACCCCCGGATCAGCAAACAGTGTAACTGGCCCGAATCCCGATGAAACGATTCCTGAGGTTGCTCATATCACGATTGTTGGTGAATCATCCATTGAACTGGTTTTCAACGAACCCATGGATAGCCTGTCCATTATCGATCCTGTTGTTTATTCTGCCGATCAGGGGCTGGGAAATCCCGTTGCCCTGACAATTCACCCCCCCGACTATCGATCGGTCACTCTCGGATTCAATGGGACCATCCTGAAAGGTACTGTTTATGTGCTTACCATTGATGCCGGTTTTACCGACTGTGCATCAAACGTGCATACATCATCCGTCACAGCAAGGTTTGCCATACCCTCTCCTATAGAGCCCAATGATATCGTAATCAATGAAGTACTGTATGATCCCGGAACCATGGGATCTGATTTCGTTGAAATCTATAACCGGTCAGAAAAAGTGGCTGACCTGAAAAGTCTTTGGCTGGCCGGGAGAGATGCCACTACCGGAGAACCTGAGTCAGTAAAGGAAGTCTGCCCGGAAGGCAGGCTGATGTTTCCGGGAGAATATCTGGTGCTGACTTCAGGCATACAAGACATTTGGTCGGAATACTTTTCACCTTATCCGGCTGCGTTTGTTGAAATGAAGTCATTCCCTTCATTCCCGAATGGGGAAGGAACCGTGGTGCTTTTTACACCCGATATGCAAATTATTGATGAGTTCGCCTACACCGACGACCTTCAGTTTGCACTGTTAAATTCGACCGACGGGGTATCGCTCGAACGGGTGAATTTTGAACGCCCGGCCAGCGATCAGGGCAACTGGCATTCGGCTTCGGCCAATGCAGGATATGCTACACCTGGTTATCAGAATTCGCAATTTATGCGATCATCTGAATCAAACGATGAAATATCAATAACACCTGAAATATTTTCACCCGACAATGATGGTAACAATGACTTATTATGCGTTGGCTGCAATTTTTCTGAACCCGGTTATGCAGTTACCATCAGGATTTTTGATAGTGATGGCCGTCAGGTCAGGGTTCCGGTCAAAAATGAACCTGCCGGAACTACCAATCTTTATTACTGGGATGGAATTACAGAAGACAATCTGAAAGCGCCCATAGGCATTTACATTATTTACGTTGAAGCGTTTAACCTTTCGGGCGAGGTAAGGCAATTTAAGAAAGTTGCTGTGCTGGGAGCAAAACTGTAAGTATGCAAAAGCAAAACCGGGTTGGCAGGTTATACTGACCTCCTATTGTTCTTTTCTCTTCTCCGGCCAACCTGTTCTGAAGAAAATCATCGGTAAAAATCAATCATTTATCCTTTGATTTCGCTTAAACATCCATTTGATTATGAGACCGGGTGCTTGTTTTGCATTTTTGCCGAATGAAAATCAGGGTTACCCGGAAAAAAGTACTAACGCCCATCATTCATCTGATCGGGTGGGGGGCCTTGTTCATTTTTCCTATTCTTGTTCAACCCGATCACGAAACGGGGATACGGTGGATGATCACACGAAACTGGCTTCCGCTGGTCCAGTTCGCCATTGTGTTTTACCTCAATTATCTGCTGCTGGCTGACCGCTTCTTTTTCAACAAAAAATATGTCCCTTTCTTCTTTCTCAATATTTTGCTTATCGGACTATTATTGCTTGCGAATCAGGGAATCAGGAGTGCAATGATGGAACCCGGGATTCCGGGTTCCATTCCTCCTGAGATTCCTGGGGGGGGCCACCGGGGAAAACCCGGTTTTGGTGGCGGTGGGAAACCCCCGTTCAGCAGGTTTTTCTTTTTCATGGACCTATTCCCGCTGATGATCCCGGTTGTATTTGCCATAGCTGTCAAAGCAACGGAAAACTGGATCAGGTCAGAATCTGAAAAAAAAGAAATTGAAAACCGGAATCTCATTTCCGAACTTCAAAGTCTAAGATACCAGCTTCAGCCGCATTTCTTTTTTAATTCACTCAACAATATATATTCCCTGGTAGAAGTCTCACCTGGCAAGGCGCAGGAAGCCATTCATAACCTGAGCAGACTAATGCGCTATCTGCTCTATGACACTGGGAGGGAAAAAGTTGAATTGTCGCAGGAAATCTTCTTTCTACAGAATTATATTCAATTGATGGAATTGCGCCAGACCAGCAACATCATAACAAAGGTTGAATTCCCCGATATCCGAAATGCCCGGTACTATGTAGCCCCTTTGCTCTTTATCTCCCTGATTGAAAACGCATTTAAACATGGTGTTTCGGCAACCCAGACTTCGGTCATTACATTCAGCATGACTGTCAACGATCAGTTTATTTTATTGAAAAGTGAAAACACCAATTTCCCAAAGAGCCGGGACGATAGAAGTGGATCGGGTATCGGGCTGTCCAATCTGAAAAAAAGACTTGATTTGCTGTACCCGGGTAAACATGAACTGAAGACATCCGTTGTTGATGATTTATTTATTGCTTCCCTCAGACTCGATTTTCAATAATCAATCGCCATGCAAAAAATATCCTGTATCCTGGTTGATGATGAGCCTCTGGCGCTTGATCTGCTTGAGCGTTATGTAATAAAAACACCATTCCTGGACTGTCGCTCCAGGTGTAGCAGCGCCCTGGAAGCAATGGAAATTATTTCCAAACATCCTGTTGACCTTATCTTTCTTGATATTCAGATGCCTCAACTATCGGGTATCGAACTATCCCGGATTATTGACAAAAACACAAGAATTGTCTTTACCACGGCATTCAATGAATATGCCCTGGATGGCTTTAAAGTGAATGCGCTGGATTACCTATTGAAGCCATTTAATTTTGAAGAATATTCAAGGGCGGTCAACAGGGCCCGCGAATGGTTTGATCTGGTTGGTCAGAATCACAGACCTTTAACGGGGGGCCGGGATTTCATTTTTGTGAAATCGGAATATAAACAGGTTAAAATAATGCTTGACGATGTGGTCTATATTGAAGGGCTCAAGGATTACGTAAAAATCTGGCTGGAAGGAAATCCAAAACCAAAAATGTCGCTTATCAGCTTAAAGACACTTGAAAAAGAGCTTCACCCAACAAGATTTATGAGGATTCACCGGTCATTTATCGTGGCCCTGGATAAAATACAATCCGTTGAGCGTAGCCAGGTAATTATTGGCAATAAGGTAAGAATCAATATTGCGGAACAGTATCGGGAAAAATTCAACCATTTTCTGAATGGCAAAATGCTTTGTTAAGGTTTTTTAACAGTCCCTGCCATTCAACGGCAATACGTCCCGGTTCATCGGTACAAATACCCCTATCTTCCAGTTTGTTTCGAGGCACAGTTGGTCCGGAGTATTTTTGCACGGCCCATACCCAGCAACTCGTTCATGACAAAAAAGCCCGTTTATCCAATGCCCGGACATACAAAAATCCTGATTCTGCTCTTTATCTCATTATTCAACTGCAACGGTTTACTAAGCCAGCCAATGGAATTTAGTTTTAACCGGCCCGGCAGTTCCTGTTATTTCAACTATCTGTGCTACGCACAAAATGGTGTTTATGATTCAAATAAGCGACCTTTCATATTTGTGCTAGGCAAAAGCGGGGAGACGGCCGGCGAGGCATTTGAACATGACACACTGAAAGATAAGCCGGAATTCTTTCATTACATGTTCGTTTTTATTCCCAACAAAGGCAGTGACGCCATTACGAAACTCCAATGCTTTGAAGCACTGGCCAGTTTACTGACTTTCAATTTTGAATGGGGGCATATGAACCTGTTTCTCAGTGTTTATGACCCTGAAATAAGAACGGAGGATATCAATATAAATAACCTGAATACCGTATTTAAAACGGCTCAGCTGTACAACCATGTAAAAGATAAGGATTCCATGGCGAGCACTGTGAATGTGGGTGAGGTATTCAGTGAGACCTACATCGATTATGAACAAAACACCGGGTTGGAGAATGAACCGGGGACTTATTATATCGAAGAAGAAGAAACAACCAATGAAGCAACCATCACCGACAAACCAAAAAAAATATATTTCGGTAAACCTTCTGCGTTCAACTTTACACTGTCGGGAACAATCAGAGATAAGTCGACTGGAGAAGCTCTGCCTTTCTCAACCATACAGGTCCGGGGAACATCTAACGGAACAGCGGCAAATGCTGACGGACATTTTACTTTGCTGAAAATCCCAAGCGATACTGCAGTCCTCATCATACAGTACATTGGTTATGACAGGATAGAGGTGTTTATGACCCCTCAGACTCCGAAGAAAAATCTGGTTATAGAGGTCAGCCCATCTGTGTTTAATCTCAAGGCCGTAAATATTGTTGGGAAAAAGGAAGATGTGGTTCTGGTAAACAGGGCTGAAGTGAGTACAATAAAGATGACCCCAAGAAAAATGGAACAATTGCCGGGTCTGGGAGAAAAGGACATTATGCGTTCATTCCAGCTGATGCCGGGAATAAGTGCTTCAAACGAAAGTTCATCGGGGCTTTATGTAAGAGGTGGAACACCCGACCAGAACCTGGTATTATATGATGGTTTCACCGTATACCATGTAGATCACCTTTATGGCTTCTTCAGTGCCTTTAATTCAAATGCTCTGAAAGACGTACAGCTATATAAAGGCGGGTTCGAATCACGTTTTGGTGGACGTTTGTCAAGTGTTACAGAAATCACCGGAAAAGATGGAAATCAGAAAAAATACAATATCGGGGGAGATCTGAGTCTGCTCAGTATGAATATGTTCGCAGAGGTTCCTATAGGGAAGAAATTTACCTCCGTAATCGCGTACCGACGTTCATATAAGGGGGCTCTCTACAATACGATCTTTAAAAAATTCAATCTAACCTCCTCTGGCGATCAACAGCCGCGCACTGGCCCGGGGGGGAGACAGACTCAGGACACTGAGGTTACCAATTATTTCTACGACCTTAACGGGAAAATTTCCTACCGGGCGAATGAAAAGGATGTTCTGGCACTCAGCTTTTTTAACGGGACAGATAAGCTCGACAATAGCGCTGCCATGAATGGCGGTGGAGGTGGACCTTTTGGCGGGGGATTCAGCATGAATTCAACCGATCTGACGAAATATGGTAACATCGGAAGCAGTCTGAAATGGTCAAGAAAATGGAGTGAAAAAGTATATGGGAACACCATTCTGAGTTATTCCAATTATTACAGCGACCGCGATCGTTCGCAGGAGAGAAGTGTGGTCAACGATGATGATGAGACAGTTACAACCAGAATGGGTGTATTTGAAAACAATGACCTGAAGGATTACAGCCTGAAAAGCGATTTTCAGTGGGATATAACCGGATTCAGCCAGATACAGGGTGGTATATTTGGCTCCTGGTATGACATAAACTATGC
This sequence comes from Bacteroidales bacterium, assembly GCA_016705005.1. Taxonomy (GTDB): domain Bacteria; phylum Bacteroidota; class Bacteroidia; order Bacteroidales; family Lentimicrobiaceae; genus Lentimicrobium. Next base: position 873,880 of record JADIZB010000001.1, read on the forward strand.
TTATGCCCAGAATGACACTTCCAGTGTACTCAAAAAACAGAATGAAGCTCTGTTAACGGGAGTTTTTCTTCAGAGCAGGAACAAACTACTGAAAGATAAAATACTATTGATGCCCGGCTTTAGGACCAGCTATTTCGAAACAACCGGAAAAGTCTATGTTGAGCCGAGGTTCTCCGTTTCATTAAATCTAACCGACAGGATTTCACTTAAAGGATCAACCGGAAAATTTTATCAGTTTGTAAACCGGGTAACACGTGAAGATATCCTCTCGGGTAGCAAGGATTTCTGGCTTCTGTCAGATGGCATTGCTGTACCTGTGAGCTCTGCCATCCACTACATCGCAGGTTTGTCTTATGAATCTAACAGTTATCTGTTCAGCTCGGAACTATATTATAAAATGATAAATAACCTCACCGAGTACTCCCTCCGATTCAACCCAAGCCCTATGGGGGTGAGCTATGACGAAAACTTCTTTAGCGGTGAAGGTTTTTCAAAAGGCATAGAGTTTCTTGCCCAGAAAAAAACAGGTAATTTTAACGGCTGGGTGAGTTATACGCTGGGTGAAGCTAACAACAACTTTGCAGTGTATTCCGATGCCTGGTATCCGGCGAATCAGGATGTAAATCAGGAATTTAAGACAGTTGGCCTTTATAAATTCAAACGATGGGATTTTTCGGCAACCTGGATATATGCTACAGGGCGACCCTATACAGCACCCTCGGGAGCTTACAGCATTACGCTGCTCGATGGTACGGAACAGGACTTTTTTACAGTAACCTCAAAAAACGGATTGCGGTTGCCTGACTATCACCGGTTGGATCTTTCGGCCAATTACAAAATTCTGAAGGGTGCCAGGGGTGACAAGAAAAGACAGGAAATCGGTTATATCGGACTCGCTCTTTTCAATGTTTACAATCGGAAAAATGTCTGGTATAAGACCTTTACCATCGAGGATGGGGTAATTCTGGAAACAAATGTCAATTATCTTGGAATAACGCCAAACCTGACGTTATCGCTTAAACTCAGGTAATACTAAACATCATTCAGCCGGACGGCCCCGTGACTCACACTGTAACAAGATACAAAGATGAAACCATCGTTAAAAATGATATTCCCGTCACTTTTTGCAGCTTTAATGGTGACAGGATCATGCAATAAAGATGAAAGTCAGGCTTTTACCGACACACCCATTGTTGAAGCCTATCTGACTCCCGGGAATTACCTGAAAGTGAAAATCTCCCGTCAGGTCCCGTTCCTGAGCGATGTGAAGTACACAAATGATGACATTGACAAGCTGCTGATTGCTGTAAACTACAATGATTCGCAGCACCTGCTGACCGCCATAGATAGTGGCTGGTACATTGACAGTTCCATTCTTGTAAAAGAGTCTGACATATTTAACCTTTCATTCACCTTCAATTCAAAGGAAGTTTCAGCCTATACCTATATTCCGTCGAAACCTGAAAACGTGACCCAATCAGCGGTTAAGGTCTATGTGCCCAGAATGGACAGTGCCTCAGGCCCTCCAACAGGAACCATGAGCGATCCGGTGGAAATAAGCTGGAGCAATGAAGATGAATCATATTACCTTGTGGTTGTTGAAAACATTGAAACCACACTGGATCCGATATTTGACTTTGATGATGATGATCGTCCCGGAAACCGTTTCAGGAAATCACCGACAAACTCTGCCTTTGAGTCGATCAGACCAATGGATTTCCAATATTTTGGAACACACAGGATCATTGTTTATCATGTGCTTCCGGATTATGCAGCACTGTACGACCAGAACAGCACCAGTTCAATGAACCTGACCAATCCATCAACAAGCATAAGCAATGGATACGGAATTTTTACCGGAATGAGTTCTGACACCTTATATATAGAAGTCAAAGAAAGCAGCAGATAAACCAGGTTTGATTCCTGTTTATTCCGGATAAAGATGTGATCTCAAGGGATCCGGGAGACTTCCTGCGATCCTTTCCCTTAATTTTCAGCTACAAAAGACCTTTGCGTCAGGACCTGTGTATTTTCCCGTTCGTCCGGCCTTTATTCCCGTTGGGAAGGTTTTGTTTTGCCTGGGATGAAACCCGTTGTTTCTTTGCTTCATCAAACGAAACTATCATAAACTAAAACAACCTACAACAATGAAAACTTTCGCCCACATGCTGGTTACAGCTATTATTATTACTACAACAGCCTGCAGCAAAACCGATGATTCCGCAACGACAACCGATCTGTCTGCTTCCGTAAAAAAGGAAATCATAACCGACACATGGGTTATTAGTTCCTATATTGATAAAGGAAAAAATGAAACTTCCAATTATACAGGCTACTCATTTACCTTCAGTGACAATGGAATCCTTACAGCCAATGTTTCAGGAAACAGTTTTACCGGAACCTGGAGCATCGGAAGTGACCACAGTGGAAGCGATGATAGCGGACATCACTCGGGCGATGACAACAAACTGATTCTGACCATTGCAGGAAACTACCAGATGGATGAACTTTCAGATGATTTTCAGATTGTTAGCATCTCGGAAACCGAAATATTTCTCAAGGATGATAACCTGACAAAAATCAAAGAACTCAGATTTACCAGGAATTAAGCTTAACAAATTAAGTCAGAACAGGAATCCCGCGGATTGCATGATATTGATAAACCCAGCACACGCCGGTCTCGATCCAACTTGTACATTTGCAGTTTGCGGGATCCTGTTTATAAAATTCGAAATCTGATTAACCTCTGATCAAGAATGGTGTTTATTTAATAAAAAATCAAAATGAAAAGAAAACTGTTCATCATTGGTGGGTCTCTGGCCGGACTAGGTCTGATTGCCGGATTGATTGTTTACTTCTTTGTCTTTAACAAACCGCACAGGAATTTTGCTGAAGCCACACCGGATTATGATATCAAAGCGGCTGCACTCTTTGAGGAATTCAGAACAAACCCAGAACTAAGCTCGTCAAAGTATAACGGAAAAGTTCTTTCTGTTACCGGAGAACTCAATGCGGTTGAACAAACCGATTCACTAACCATTGCGGTTTTTGGATTTGAAGAGGGGGTGTTCGGCAGCGAAGGGATTCGTTGTACGATGATACCTGAGCTTGCAGGGGATGTGGTAAAGATTGCACCGGGAACGGTTGTCAGCCTGAAGGGTCTCTGTGCAGGATATAATGATACCGATGTGATACTTGAAAACTGCAGCCTCGAAAAATAATGGCCCATATCCGTTTATGTGCCTTATTTACAATCAATTAATAAACCTCCAAAACAAAAACTTAAAGTAATGAAACAACGCATAGCCCTTATTCTACTTGTTCTTTTGTGTATTGGAAATGTCCAGGCCCAGAAGTACATCACCAAAAACGGTCATATCCGTTTTTTCTCCGGCACTCCGGTTGAAGACATCGAAGCCGATAACCGCCAGGTAAACTGTGCTTTGGATCAGCAAACCGGTGATTTTGTATTCAAAGTGCTGATGAAATCTTTTCAGTTCGAGAAAGCATTAATGCAGGAGCATTTCAACGAAAACTATGTTGAGTCAGATAAATTTCCCAATGCAACTTTCAATGGGAAGGTAAAAAACATTAATACCATTGATTTCGGCAAAAACGGCATCTACAATGCGGTTATTGAAGGTGATCTGACGATTAAGGGAATTACAAAAAAAGTCAGTGAAAAAGGAACATTTGAAGTGAAAGAGGGTAAAGTGACTGGTAAATCAACCTTCAATGTACTTCTGGCTGATTACGGGATTAAAATTCCCAATACCGTTGCCAGCAATATCTCCAAATCGATCCGTATCGATGTTGATGTTAATCTGGAAAAACTCGCAAAATAGAAGCCGGTAAAGGACTTCCGGCTCAATATACAATTCAGTTTTTAGGAAATGAAACAACGCAGGATGCCGGGTCCTGCGTTGTTTTTTATCTTTTACCGTTTTCCAATACGCCGGCTAAGATCAGATGTTTTAGCACAACATTGTCAAGCACGATTCTGAAAAAATCATGTCCGGTTCATTTATTCTTTAGCTGTCTTGTTCTTACAGCTTGTGAAACCTATGATGGAATACAACCCGCAATAGCTCATCAGGCTTGTGGCCACCATGGCCAGGGCAACAACTCCGAGTATAATGGCCAGTGTTCCGGAGATAAGGTCAGCGAAATATAAAATTGCAATAGCCAGAGCTACAACCAGCCTGATCAGCTTGTCGGTATTTCCTATGTTCTTTTTCATTGGAGCAAATTTATGTTTGGTGTTATTAACAAACTTTTAACAAAAGAGTTTGCCGGATTTCTATCCATTGAGGATTCGTCCTAGTCTGCGGCTGATCTCATTCCGAGCCTGTTTAAGATGAATATCCCTTGACAGGTGGTCTGACCACGCTTCACTGTCGGACGACAGTTCTTTCATAATCTTCTGATTGTGGAAGATCATTGCTGAAAGTTTCCGGTGCATCAGTGAAAGTACTGCCCGGCTCACAGTATCCTCCAGTTTGTCGGTTTCAACAGGAACATAAATCTTAATTTCTTCCCAACCCGGGCTCAACTCGTGTCGTTGTGTTATAATATTGATGGCCATATCAGCCACTTCCATCTCAGGATGCATGAGGAAAAATCGGTCATCCGGAAGTTCTTTGTTATCAACTCCATCAGCATAGGCTTCAAATATTTTCCGCATAACAGGATGGTCAAATTCTATCTGATTTGCTCTCAAATCATTGCAAACGTACTCTGCCACACCAACTTCAAAGTTTATCATTTCATCAGGTTCGCTTCCCGGCTGTTCAAATTTCAGGGTACGTCCGGCGTAGTGAAGTAAAACCCTGATTACATCTATCTCCTGAGCACTACAATCACTGATATCCAGTACCGGTTCCTGGGGTGGTGCGATAACCGGTTGCTGTGGAGTATCTTCAGAAATCGTCGGACCGCCAGATCCTTTTTGTATTTTTTTTCTGATCAGCCGGTTCAGCTCATTCAATAATGTTTGTTCGGCAATACCCATTATTTCGGAGCATTCCCGCACATACAATGGCCTGATGATTGGATCAGGTATAATACTAATGGTTTCAATGATCTCATGGATCAGACCGGCCTTTTTTATGGGATCATTCTGGGTTTCATCAAGCAGCAACCTGGTCTTGAATGCAATGAAGTCGCTGGCTGAAGTTGCTATAAATGCTTCCACATCGGCTGAACGATGCTTGCGGGCATATGAGTCAGGATCTTCACCGTCAGGGAAGAGGACAATCTTAACATTCATTCCCTGCGCCAGGATCATGTCGATGCCCCGGAACGATGCTTTTATACCGGCCGGATCTCCATCGTACAGGATGGTGATGTTATGGGTATACTTGCTGATCAGCCTGATCTGATCTGTTGTCAGGGAAGTCCCTGAAGAGGCAACAACATTTTCGATACCAGACTGGTGCAATGATATTACATCTGTATAACCTTCGACCAGGTAACAGTTGTCTTTTGCCACAATGGAATTCCGGGCAAGCCAGATGCCATAGAGGCTTTTTGATTTGTTATATACTTCCGATTCCGGAGAGTTAACATATTTAGGTTTGGTTTTGTCAGAAGTCAGGATGCGGCCTCCGAAGCCGATCACTTTCCCGGTTAGGTTGTGAATGGGAAACATCACCCTTTCACGGAAGCGGTCGTAAAGCTTACCTTCCTTACTGATGGTAAGACCTGAGTCTATCAGGTATTTCTCAGCATAGCCGTTTTTCAGGGCATGCTGGGTAAAGGCATCCCATGCAACAGGCGAAAACCCAAGCTGGAATTTTTGGATGATGTCTTCGCGGAATCCACGTTCGATAAAGTAACTCAGCCCAATGGCCTTTCCTTCATCCGTGTCATGAAGCATCGTTGAATAAAATTTCTGGGCAAAGGCATTCAGGCTGAAAAGACTATCGCGCTCCGTATCGAGTTGTTTTTCTTCCGGACTTGGCTCCTGCTCCTCCACTTCAATGCCATACTTGTTTGCCAGGTACCGCAAGGCTTCAGGGTATGAGTATTTTTCGTGCTCCATTACGAAATTTACGGCATTGCCGGCTTTCCCGCATCCGAAACATTTATAGATGCCCTTGGCGGGAGATACGGTAAACGATGGTGTTTTTTCGTTGTGGAACGGGCACAGACCCAGTAGGTTGACTCCGCGTTTTTTCAATTGCACGAAATCACCTACCACCTCGTCAATGCGGGCGGTATCAATGATGCTTTGTATGGTATCCCTGGGAATCAATCAACTGAGTTATGATGGTACAGTCTTCAAATGTACAAAAAGCAAGGGAAAAGAAGATGCCGGGATAACCTCCTGTTGAAAAAACCCAATATCAGTCTTCCGGATATATCTCCTTTATTCGCCCCCTAAGGGGACGCCTGGTAATCGTCGGTCCTTTTGCCAGGGGTTACGCTTTGCTTCACCCCCGGTTATTCATTTTCAGCCGCTTCGTGGCTCTTCTTCCGTCAATTACCGTAGTGATGCATAAAGATCTATCTTAATCCTGCGCCGAAGGTGCCAAATTTCAATAACCGCGGGTGAAGAGAAGCATAATCCGTAGGATCGGATCTCTCTTATCCCGCTCAGCCCCGGAGGGGTTGAACCTGTGATTTCGCCAATTATAGGGAAAAAGCATCCTCCTGGCTCAACTGAATCCTGCACCGAAGGTGCTAAATTTCTATAACCACGAGTGAAGAGAAGCGTAACCCGTGGGATGGGATCTCCCTTATCTGCTCAGCCCCGGAGGGGTTGAACCTGTGATTTCGCCAATTATAGGAAAAAAGCATCCTGGCTCAACTGCATCCTGCACCGAAGGTGCTAAATTTCAATAACCACAAGTGAAGAGAAGCGTAACCCGTGGGATGGGATCACGCCTATCCCGCTCAGCCCCGAAGGGGTTGAATTTCCCTTACTTTTAAGGAAAATACTTTTCATCGATCACTATCTGGTGCTCTTTCAATAGTTTTTTATACTCATCAATAAAATTCACTTTTGCATGATGTTCTCTTTGTCTAATTATGTATGAGCCAACTCTGTCAAGATCACCATATGCATAAGTTAAAGCTGCATAACCTTCTGACCAGCCATTGAACCCGGAGAAACTAGGATTCTTCTTCAACCATAAGGAACTTGCAGTTTTAATGTCTCTGATATAATCTGCCAATGCAATATTCGGATGAAGATCTGACAGGATGTGTATATGATCCTGCATTCCGTTAATCTGATAGAGAAAGCAATTTTTATTTTTAATAATTCCTCCGATATATGCATATAATTCGCCCGTTTGTTCGAGAGGAAGAGTCTTCCCACTCCGATAGGTTCTGAAAACTATATGGTAAAGGATTTTGCGATAGCTTGACATATGGGTTAAATTAATATTAATACCTATTTATCTCTATTTATTGTTATATGCCGTTATATATCGTTTAAATATACAATTAATTTTAGATTAAAGCTAATCATTTTGTCATTAGTTCGCCCCCTGCGGGGACGCCTGGTAATCGTCGGTCCTTTTGTAAGGGGTTACGCTCTGCTTCGTCCCCGGTTATTCATCTTCAGCCACTTTGTGGCTGGTACTTCACCAAATCCCGGAGAGAAGTATCCGGATTCCACTGAATCCTACACTGAAGGTGCAAAACACAGTCTTTTGTGATGAAACACCCAAATACCTGTGAAACATGCGCAGAAAGCGCAAAATTACATAACCTCGGGTGCAGCAACGCGGAACCCGTGGCATGGGATCACGTCAATCCGCATCAGCCCCGGACATGCAGCTTATATTCGCCCCCTACGGGGACGCCTGGTAATCGTCGGTCCTTTTGCCGGGGGTTACGCTTTGCTTCACCCCCGGTTATTATTGTTCAGCCTCTTCGTGGCTCTTCTTCCGTCAATTACCGTAGTGATGCATAAAGATCTATCTTAATCCTGCGCCGAAGGTGCCAAATTTCAATAACCGCGGGTGAAGAGAAGCATAATCCGTAGGATCGGATCTCTCTTATCCCGCTCAGCCCCGGAGGGGTTGAACTAGGAAGCTGATGCGTATCTACATGATGAAAGCCAAACAGGAAGAATTATTCACCATTGATGTCAGACTGTAAAGAAATTGTTTAGTTAAGGTCGCTTTCCTTATTCGCGGGAATTACAATGATCCCGCCAACATCCGTCAACTCCCCTGCAAACAATTCACGTATTTCCATGCCCGCCGTTTCAATAAAGTCCAGCATGTCTGATTTTTGAGGATGATGATTCAGGCTACCGGCAATCAGGACTTCATCCCTGAATATACCGCAACATCCCGGGAAAAACCCGTTTTTCTGACCTTTCAGTTTTACAGGGGCAGGATCTGCAAATAAAACCATTTTTCCTACCTGCCGAAGGGCACGTTCAATTCCATGATCAGAGGTAATGAAATGGTCATTGCCCAGCGCCAGCAGATTACAGCGGGTGTACCCCTGATTAACATGCAGGTGTTTCCTTCCGGGAAAAGTTTCAAAAATCACCGGATCGGTGATTTTCAGGTTGTGAATGATAAAATCAGGTGTAACAACGGCGTTGTACCGGGCCGATTCAGGATAGGTTTTCCCGGGATCAACCAGACCTTTGATCATCCTGATCCCGGTATCGGCTAAAGGTTTCAGGATTTCAGAAGGAAGCCCCGGCGCCACAACCAGTCCTTCATCTCCCTGACAAATGAAAATATCGGGATGCCCGCTGATGGATTTATAAACCAACTGGTCTGTCTGCAAAAAGACAGGGTAGCCAATGGTTTTCAGCGTGTTCTTTGCCGGCAGGGGCATTTGTTTACCGGTAATAATCAGCGGTTTCTTCTGCTGAGTAGAAACTTCAGGAACAAACAGTACTTTGCTGAAATGTTTCTCCAGCATCTTCCGGTTCGATGAACCAAAACCAATGGCATAGCGAAGTTCTTCTTCCGCTACCGGAATCCGGATATTGGATCCTTGCGGATGTTGCTGAATCAGCGGAAGTAACTTCTGTTTCCAGATATGGCTTTCAACCATTTCCCTGAATGAAGGTTGAAAGGGTCCGGCCAGCATTTCATTCTCATCCAGTAAGCCTTCCGAAGGATGCAATCCTACGCGGATTACATCTACATTCCCCTCCCGGAAAATTTCAAGAAGGCGGACAGACAATTCAATGGCATCTTCCATGCTCTGCGGCTGATATTCACCTTTGTGCCATAGCTTCTCAAGATCAGTACCTTTAATAACCAGGGTTGGATAAATGCGGGTACAACAGGCGCCTAATTCTACTATTCGCCTGGCAGTATTCAGTGATTTTTCAACGGTATCGCCCGGTAAACCGGTCATCATTTGCAGTCCCAGTTTAAACCCGGCTGAGCGTATCATTCCGGAAGCTTTTTCTACATCGGCAGCTGTATGCCCACGGCCTGAAAGCCGGAGTACCTCATCATCGAGCGATTGGGCACCAAGTTCAATGGTAGACACACCATACCGTTTCAGCAATGAAAGTGCTTCTGTATTGATATAATCGGGCCGGGTACTCAGGCGGATTCCGTGAATCTGACCGATAATAAGAAATTCATAGGCGATGGAGAGATATTTTTCCTGCAATTCCGTTTCAATTCCCGTGAAACTCCCACCGAAAAATCCGACTTCAATATGGGAATCCCTTACCGGGATGGTTTTCAGGTGCTTCAGGATAATTTCACGCACTTCGTCAGGCTCAGGTTGTTGCCGGCAACCCGAAATGCTGTGCTGGTTGCAGAAGATGCAGCGGTTGGGGCAGGCCAGCTCGGGAACAAAGATGGGGATAGTGAAATGCTTCATAGGACAAAAGTAGTACATGAAGCAGTATTTAGCTCACGCCAGGACGCAAAGACGCTATGAAACGCAATCTTTATAAGAAAATTAAACGATTAGAGGACTAGTCTCAATAGTAATAATAAATCATGAAATAACCATTGCGTCATGGCGTCTTCGCGTGATTTTCTACCCCCCCCCTGTCGAATTCATCTCTATGATTTTTAGAATCACGCGGGTAGCCTTCTCCATCGACTCCAGCGGCACAAACTCAAATTTACCGTGGAAGTTATGTCCTCCGGCGAATATGTTCGGACACGGCAGGCCCATATAAGATAACCTGGATCCATCGGTGCCACCACGGATCGGTTTGATTTTCGGTTCAATGCCCAGAGCCTCCATTGCCTTGCGGGCTGTCTCCACAATATGGTAAACAGGTTCTACCTTTTCACGCATATTGTAATACTGATCCTTCAGTTCAAGGGTGAAACAACCCTCACCATAGCGTGCATTCATAAAATCGGTGCACTCTACTATGGTTTCCTTTCTCTTTTCAAACAAATCACGGTCATGGTCTCGGATAATATACTGAATAACCGCCTTTTCAACAGAGCCATCTATTTTCATCAGATGAAAGAATCCTTCGTAATCCTGTGTAAATTCAGGCCGGTCGAACACCGGTAGCAAGCCATTGAACTCCATGGCCATCAGCAGGGAATTCTGCATTTTCCCTTTGGCATAACCCGGATGAATATTCCGTCCCTGAATGTTAACCTTGGCAAGGGCAGCATTGAAGTTTTCAAACTCCAGTTCGCCTACCTCGCCGCCATCCATCGTATAGGCCCAGTCTGCAGCAAACTTCTTCACATCAAAATGATCAACGCCCCGGCCGATTTCTTCATCCGGCGTAAACCCGATTTTAACCGGTCCGTGTTTTATTTCAGGGTGGTTTACCAGATATTCAACAGCCGTCATAATTTCAGTCACGCCGGCCTTGTCGTCAGCCCCCAGCAAGGTAGTGCCATCGGTAACAATCAGTGTCTGACCAGCATATTGCCTCATTTCGGGGAAATCATTGGGCGAAAGCACAAGCTTCAATTCCTTGTTCAGCAGAATGTCGCCGCCATCATAGTTTTCAACCAGACGTGGCTTCACATTTTCACCCGGCATATCCGGACTGGTATCCACATGCGCTATAAAACCGATAACCGGCCCTGTCTTACCATTGTTGGCAGGAAGTGTGGCCATCACATAACCATTCCCATCCATGCTGACATCCGCAAGGCCATATGCCTTCAATTCGTCGTGCAACATCTGCAGCATCACAAGCTGTTTTTTTGTGCTCGGGCAGGTTTCAGAGTTGTCGTCACTCTGTGTATCAAGACTCACATATCTGAGAAAACGGGTTTTTATTGATTCTTTCATGGTTATTTGGTTACAAGGTTGTAAGGTTACAGGCTTTCTCTACTGATGAATAATAAAAGGCTGAAATTAAATCTGAAGCACGTCGTTCGGGCGAGGTCAATAAGATTGATTTCACATCGTCTCCTGGCCTGCATGCCTCATTTTCAATATGATAAAAGCATTTAGTCATTTTCAGGCTTAGCACGCAGCGATTCCCATATCATATAGCCGCAGATCACCGCAAACATCAGCAATGCCAGCGCTTCAGCAGCATGCGATTCGAACCATTCCGGGTTGACAAAGTTGATGCCGCCGAATTTCAGCATAGCACTGATTACACCCATTAAGGCTCCTCCCGCAATAAAACCTGAAGCAATCAATGTACCCCGTTCCTTACGTGACTGATTTAAACGGTCATCCTTTGACCTTGTTGTAACATACCACGCAATTAAACCGCCTACCAGCAATGGGGTATTCAACTGCAGCGGTATAAACATACCCAGAGAAAAAGCGAGGGCTGGAACACCGATCATGGTAAGAATGAGCGATAAAAAAGCACCTCCGGCATAAAGCAGCCAGGGGGCCGCTTTACCCGACATCATTGGTTCGATGACCGCTGCCATGGCATTGGCCTGTGGCGCCACCAGCGCATTCTCACCGGTGAAACCGTATGTTTTGTTCAGGATCATGATTACCCCTCCCACGGTGGCTGCCGAAACAAAAGTACCCAGGAACTTCCAGGTCTGTTGCTTATAGGGAGAAGATCCAAGCCAGTATCCGATTTTCAGGTCGGTAATAAAACCACCCGCCATAGACAAGGCTGTACAGACTACCCCCCCGATAATCAATGCAGCTACCATTCCCGCAGTGCCCGACAATCCTGCACCAACCAGTACGACAGATGTGATGATCAGTGTCATCAGCGTCATACCCGAAACCGGGTTGGTTCCCACGATGGCAATGGCATTGGCCGCCACGGTAGTGAAAAGGAAGGCGATGACCATTACAATCCCCAATGCAATCAGCGCCTGACTAAGGTTATTGACAACCCCGAACATAAAGAAAACAAAGATAACAACGGCAGTACCCAGAATACCGAAAAGGATGATTTTCATGGGGATATCGCGCTGGGTGCGTTTGGTTTCAACAGAGGTGTGCTGCTTCCCTGATAATTCTTTTACTGCGAGGCCAAAAGCATCCCTGATAATTCCCGAGGAACGGATGATGCCGATGACTCCGGCCATGGCTATGCCCCCGATGCCAATCTGACGGACATAGTTGCGGAAAATGTCTTCGGCAGGCATGTCGGCCAGCAATGCCGTAACATTGGCGCCAACAGCAATGGTCTGACCATCGGCAAAGTGAGAAATAATGGGTATCAATACATACCATCCCACAAAAGACCCTGCACAGATGATGGCAGCATACTTCAGCCCGATGATATATCCGAGGCCCATTACAGCGGCCCCGACATTCATTTTGAAAACAATTTTGAATTTATCGGCAATCATTTCGCCAGCAGGCATTACACGTGTGGTAAAAACTTCAGCCCACCATCCGAATGTGGCTATAATAAAATCATAAATTCCTCCGATCAGTCCGGCCACAAGTAAAAGCCGGGCCTGACTTCCTCCCTTGGCTCCCGAAACAAGTACTTCTGTTGTGGCAGTGGCTTCAGGGAAAGGGTATTTCCCGTGCATATCTGAAACAAAATATTTTCTGAATGGAATCAGAAACAGAATACCTAAAAATCCTCCCAGCAGGGATGACAGAAAAACCTGGTAAAAATGGGCTTCCAGTTTAAGGATATAAAGTGCAGGAAGCGTAAAAATAGCCCCTGCCACAATCACCCCGGAACTGGCACCTATGGACTGAATGATCACATTTTCACCGAGTGCGTTTTTCCTTTTCCCAACGGTAGATAAACCGACTGCAATGATGGCTATCGGAATGGCTGCTTCGAAGACCTGTCCTATTTTAAGACCCAGATAGGCTGCTGCTGCTGAAAAAATTACAGCCATAAGCAAACCAAGCAAAACCGACCGGAGGTTAACTTCCGGATAAACCTTGCCGGCAGACATAATGGGTTTGTATTCTTCGCCCGGTTTCAGTTCACTGTAAGCGTTTTCAGGCAGTCCTTTGATTTCCTGTTTGTGGTCTTCCATAATAAAGAGGTTTTCTTACGGGCAAATTTAAGTTTTTAAAGACTTGATTCAACAGCTAAACCGCAAATCATAACCGTTCAATAACCCCTAGAGACTTCATCTCCGGGTCCGTTTGAAGTTACAGACGAACCTCTGCAAAGCAAATAACAGGAATAAGATTGATGAAAAAACTTACTTAATGATCAGGACAGCGGTGTCTGCTTTGGCTTCACCAACAATCGTGATAAAATAGATCCCTGGTATCAGTATACCGGTAGGCAACGTCATAATCTGACCTTCGAATGTATCCGTCAGAATTTTGTGCCCCTGAAAATCACTGAGAATCAGAACTGCCCTGTCCATTCCTTCTTTTACGAGAGTTGTTCTGTCGTGGGCCGGATTTGGATAGATAAGGATACTGCTGTTTTTAATGGCCGGATCCCGTGGAATAACAGGAACCCTGGTTCCCCATTCTTCTCCGCCCTTTTTAAAATAAACCAAATCTCTTTTGTATGCTATGCTGTTTCCCTGCCCTGAGTAATTTCCCCAACTTCTGGTTAATCCCAATCCTTCCGAATATTCTAATCCATGGCTTCCGTTAAAATCACCATCAGAAAAACTATTCCTGATGCGACCATTGAAGATCTTGGCATCGGTCAGGTTGGGTGTTGAGCCCTGATAACCGGTGATATCCTTCGTAGTACGGTCAAGGTTTGTATAATACACCTGCTCAATCATGATGGTATCCCATAGAACGCCGGATCGAATTATCCTATGGATCAGTTTCTGCGTGTAAAAAACAGTATCGTATGCAATAGAGAATGTTTTACCGGTGATCAGGATGTTTTCCAGTTCATCTGTGACAGGACCCTGAGAAACGGTAGCTTCCTCCTTATGTGATTGAAAATGAAATTCATCACCGATATTAAAATCATTTACATCCCTCATTTTCAGGAATTCCTGCGCCAAAGCTACATTAAGCGATAGGATGAAGAACTGAAGGATAAAAATTTGCTTCACCATCAATCAGCTGATTTTAAATGACGGACAATTCTTAAATATGTCAAAAAATTCAAATCAAAGATAAGACAGTTTCTATTAAAAGCCCAATAAAACAGACCGGTTTTCATTGTTTTCCCAACCTGTTCCGAAATAAGTTACATCCATAGTCCCGGAATTTTTAACTTTAAAATAATCCGGATTTCAGGTTTCGGTTTTTTCATAACCTGAAATAAATCAGCACTTCACCATAATATCAGGGAATTTTTCTACTTTTGCACCTCTCAAATGAAAAGCCCAATACTACAGGAGCATTAATGAAGAAATACACTGAATATAAGCAACTTAACCTTTCGGCGCTCAGCAAGGAAATCCTTAAAAACTGGGAGGATGAAAATGTATTTCAGCAAAGTCTCGATATCAGGCGCGACAGCAAGCCTTTTATTTTTTACGAAGGACCGCCTTCAGCCAATGGGGTACCTGGCATTCACCATGTGATGGCCCGGGCCATAAAGGATATTTTCTGCCGTTATAAAACCATGAAGGGATACCTGGTCAACCGCAAGGCTGGGTGGGATACCCATGGGTTGCCCATCGAAATTGCCGTGGAGAAAACCCTTGGCATCACCAAGGAAGACATTGGCAGAAAGATCTCGGTTGACGATTACAACAAAGCCTGCCGCAAGGAGGTAATGAAATACAAGGATATGTGGGACGACCTGACCCGTCAGATCGGCTACTGGGTTGACCTGGAGCATCCCTACATCACCTTCGACAACAAGTACATGGAAACCATCTGGTTTCTGCTTTCCAAATTATACGATAAAGGCTTGCTCTACAAAGGCTACACCATTCAGCCTTTTTCTCCTGCAGCCGGCACCGGCCTGAGTACCCATGAACTGAATCAGCCGGGTTGTTACCGCAATGTAAAGGACAATACCGTTGTTGCCCAGTTTAAAGTCGTTCGAGATACAAAATCCGAAAAACTCTTTACCAGCCTTCATGGTGAACTTTTCTTCCTTGCCTGGACCACAACGCCCTGGACCTTGCCCAGCAATACGGCCCTGGCAGTAGGCAAAAACATTGAATACGTAAAAATTAAAACTTTCAACCCCTATACCTCACTGCCAATAACCGTCATTCTTGCAAAAGAACTCTGCGGAAAATATTTCCCGGAGGCTAATGCCGGGTTATCTCTGTCGGAATATACTGCCGGACAGAAAGCCATTCCTTTCGAGTTGGCGGAGACCTTCACCGGAAGTGAGTTGGAGGGGATGCGGTTTGAACAGCTGCTGCCCTATGCCCAACCGGCTGAAGGTGATGCATTTCGCGTGGTCACAGGAGATTTTGTTACCACAGAAGATGGAACCGGCATCGTACACATCGCCCCGAGCTTTGGCGCCGACGATTTCAGGGTCGCCAGGCAAAATGGCATCGGAGCCCTCACCCTGGTTGACAGGCAAGGCCGTTTCACTGAAGAAATGGGCGAATTTGCCGGGCGTTATGTGAAAGCCGAATACGCGGCTGATTATGATCCGGCCAACGAAAACAATGTCGACATCGACATCATTGTTAAGCTGAAAAAGGAGAACCGGGCCTTTAAAACCGAAAAATACGAACACTCCTATCCCCATTGCTGGAGGACCGATAAACCCATCCTTTACTATCCGCTCGACAGCTGGTTTATCCGCACTACCGCTTACCGCGACCAGATGCTGGCCCTGAATAAAACCATCAACTGGAAACCTGAAGCAACCGGCACCGGACGTTTCGGCAACTGGCTCGAAAACCTGGTCGACTGGAACCTAAGCCGCTCACGTTACTGGGGCACCCCGTTACCGATCTGGATGACCGAAGACAAAGAAGAAATTCTCTGCATTCATTCGGTAGCCCAGCTGAAAGAAGAAATTGAAAAATCGGTTGCCGCAGGATTAATGACTGACAATCCGCTGTCAGCTTACAAACCCGGAGATAATACGGACGAAAACTACAGTTCCTTCGACCTTCACCGGCCTTATGTGGATGACATTGTACTGGTTTCTGCTTCCGGAAAAAAGATGCTCCGTGAATCTGATCTGATTGATGTCTGGTTTGATTCGGGGGCCATGCCGTTTGCCCAGTTCCATTATCCATTTGAAAACAGCGATACGCTCGATCGGTATTTTCCTGCCGATTTTATTGCCGAGGGCGTTGATCAGACCCGTGGATGGTTTTTTACCCTTCATGCCATAGCTACGATGGCTTTCGATTCATTGTCGTTTAAAACGGTGGTGTCGAACGGCCTGGTCCTGGATAAAAACGGCAACAAGATGTCGAAACGTCTCGGCAATGCTGTCGATCCTTTCGAAACCATTGAAAAATACGGCCCCGACGCCACCCGCTGGTATATGATCACCAATGCGCAGCCGTGGGACAACCTGAAATTCGATCTGGAAGGTATCGGCGAAGTGCAACGGAAGTTCTTCGGTACTTTGTACAATACATACGGGTTTTTCACCCTTTATGCCAACATAGACGGATTTGCTTACAAAGAGCCCGAAGTTGAAATGAATCAGCGGCCTGAAATTGACCGGTGGATTCTTTCAGAGCTGAACAGCCTGGTGAAAGCGGTCGACGGATTCTACGGCGACTATGAACCAACCAAGGCCGGACGGGCGATTTCAGAGTTTGTGGATGCCCATCTCAGCAACTGGTATGTGCGGCTTTCACGCCGGCGTTTCTGGAAAGGGGAATATACCACCGATAAGATATCGGCCTACCAGACACTTTATACCTGTCTCGAAACCATTGCCATACTCTCAGCTCCCATTGCTCCTTTCTTCAGCGACAGGCTCTACAGGGACCTGAACGGGGTTACCGGACGCAACAAGGCTACCTCTGTTCATCTTGCCGACTTTGTGCAAGCCGATGAAGCAATGATAGACAAAAGCCTTGAGGAACGTATGCAACTGGCCCAGCAGATAAGCTCCATGGTGCTTTCGCTGCGCAAGCAGCACCGCATCAGGGTACGTCAGCCTCTCAGTCGTATCATGATTCCGGTAAGTGGGAAAGATCAAAAATTGCAGATCAACGCGGTGAAGAATCTTATCCTGACGGAAGTCAACATCAAAGACATAGAATACATCAGCGGACATGGCATCCTTGTTAAAAAAGTCAGGCCCAATTTCAAGGCCCTTGGGCCCAGGTATGGCAAACTAATGAAACAGATCGCAGTTGTACTTTCAGCGATCAGCCAGGAACAGATCAATACTTATGAGATTTCCGGCAACCTGACCCTGATAATTGAGGGTGAAACGGTCGAACTGATCTCCGGCGATGCCGATGTGATCACTGAAGATATCCCGGGCTGGGTTGTTGCTTCTGAAGGCAATCTGACGGTTGCTTTGGATGTAACCATCAGCGATCAGCTCCGTGAAGAAGGAATTGCGCGTGAACTTGTTAACAGAATACAGAATATCCGCAAGGAAAAAGGTTTTGAGGTAACCGACCGGATCGCCCTTGAAATCGAGAAAAACAGTGGGTTAAATGAAGCCCTGAGTAATAATTTTTCGTATATTTGTTCTGAGACCCTCGCAGAATCGATGAATTCGGTTGATAAAATAGCGTCAGCGAAACGAATTATTGTCGATCTTGCGGAAGATATGCAGGCAGCCATAAGCGTAGAACGTTTAAGTTGACAGCATAAAGAACAGAGATACGGACTTAAACTAAACCGGCTATGAAAACAAATGAATCACAGGAAGAAAGTTTAAAGAACAGATATTCCGATGAAGAATTGGAAGAGTTCAGGCAGATCATCCTGGCAAAGCTAGAGAAGGCTCGTAGAGATCTGAAAATGCTTACCGAAGCTTTTGCCAACAGCAATGAACACGATATCAGTGACACATCACCCACATTTAAGGTGCTGGAAGAAGGGTATCAGGTAAATTCGAAAGAAGAGAACAGCAAGCTTGCTGCCCGTCAGGATAAATTCATCACTGCACTCGAGAATGCCCTGGTGCGTATTGAAAACAAATCCTATGGCATCTGCCGGGTCACCGGAAAGCTGATTTCGAAAGAGCGCCTCAGGATTGTTCCCCATGCTACCCTCAGTATCGAAGCCAAACTGAATCAACCGAAAAACTGATCCTGCACAACCCGGAACTGATGGGAACCCTGCCCCTCAAGACTTATTGACAACACTCCCCTCCGGGAGCGTTTGTTGTATTGCCTGTCTGTATTAAACATCAATCATTAGCTGCCCAAAAACAGGAATCTTGAAAAAAGCATTTTTAATCGTTGCGGTCATACTGATCTTTGATCAGGCACTTAAATTCTGGATCAAGACCACCATGTGTCTCGGACAGGAAATCAATGTGATGGGGGATTGGTTTATCATACATTTTACCGAAAATCCCGGCATGGCTTTCGGTATGCAGTTTGCCGGTGATTATGGGAAATTGCTGCTGAGTATTTTCAGGATCATCGCCATTGTTGGTATTATATATTATCTCTATGTAATAACGAGAAAAAAAGTTAAAACAGGTCTCATCGCGAGCCTGTCATTGGTATTGGCAGGAGCCATGGGTAATATGATCGACAGTGCTTTTTACGGCATGATCTTCAGCAGCAGCAATTATTTTGAGGTTGCCCGGCTTTTCCCGGTTGAGGGCGGCTATGGTACCTTCCTTCACGGAAGGGTGGTGGATATGTTCTATTTTCCGGTTTTTCAGGGATTTTACCCCTCATGGGTGCCTTTTGTGGGCGGAGATGATTTTATATTCTTCAGACCGGTTTTCAACATCGCCGATTCATCCATCACCATAGGGGTAATCCTGATGATTCTTTTTCAGAAACAGTTTTACCATAAACAGGAGCCCGTTAATGAAACAGAATAACTCCGGCATATACCGTATGTCGGAATCATAGTACTGATAAAGACTGGATGTGTTGTATTCCTGCGTGTTTTCAAAGCTTTACCTAATCCATTGCCTACCGTTGTCTGATCCCAAGCCATGCGGAAACATAACAGGCAAAATCACCGATCACCTTACGGTCATCCCCCAGAATTCTTCTCCATTCAACCGGCTCACCTGCTTTATTCATGTTTCTTGCCAGGATGTTCAGACTGTCAATCAGTGCATTGTGTAAACGGGTACGCGCATCGTTCGATTCCATTTTCTCCTCCACACTTAAAAAATTCCATTCTGCACGGGTAACCGCATAACGGATGGCTAACTTATAAAAACCGGTTTTCAATTTGGTCAGGCCGGTTGATTCAACCGCCTGAAACACTGGAAGGAAAAATTGTTCGTTCATTGCTGGTTAATTTCTTTGATTCAGACTTGCATGTAATAGAAAGTTTCTTAAAAGTCTGTTTGGGCTTCGACTCTGCCTGCCTGACATCAGTAAATAAATTAATTGTCATATTGATCGAAGTTGAAATATAGACAATTCAGGTTTGTTGAAATAGCCCTTACAACCAATTCCCAAAATTACCCTACATCTTCCCCCGTCTTGTCAGGTGAATATTTTTCTCCGGATTCCTTTGTAATATCAGCCATCAGGTCATCGAGGTTGAACGCATTTTCAAGCTGGAATTCGCCGATGCGCGTCCGGCGCAGTGCAGTGAGATGGGCTCCGCTGCCCAGGGCTTCTCCGAAATCGCGGGCAAGCGAACGGATGTAGGTCCCTTTGCTGCAACATACCCTGAAATCAATTTCAGGCAGGGCTATCCGGGTGATTTCAAACTCACGGATGTTTACCGGCCGGGCATCCAGCTCCAGTTCCTTCTCACTCCTGGCAAATTTGTAGGCCCGTTTTCCCCCGATCTTGATGGCTGAAAAGACAGGCGGAACCTGGAGAATATCGCCTGTAAACTGAATCGTGGCTTCATAAATCATCTCGCTGGTGATGTGCGATGTTTCATACATTTGATCCACCTCATGTTCGAGGTCGTACGAAGGGGTGGTAGCTCCCAGATGAAAAGTGCCGGTGTATTCCTTTTCAAGGCCCTGAAACTCCTCTATCCGCTTTGTAAACCTCCCGGTGCAGACAATCAGTAAACCATCAGCCAAAGGATCAAGGGTGCCGGCATGGCCAACCTTGATTTTTTTTATACCCAGTTGTTTTTTCAGAAAAAACCTGAAACGGTTGATGATATCAAAAGAGGTCCAGGTGAGGGGTTTGTTGATAAGCAGGACTTCACCCTCTTCGAAGTGAAAATGCATCAGACAACAGATAAATCATGACCAAAAGCCAGCATAACCAGGATAACCAGGCCTACCACAATCCGGTAATAACCGAAGACTTTAAATCCATACCGGGTAAGGAAGGTGATGAATGATTTAATCGCAATCATGGCCACGATGAATGCCACGACATTCCCGATCAGCAGGGTGTCGATGTTATCGGCAGTGATGGTTTTATAGTTCTGGAGTAGTTTGTATCCTGAAGCAGCAAACATAGTAGGAACAGCCAGGAAGAAGGAGAATTCTGCAGCTGTCTTGCGGTCAAGTTTCTGGCTCATGCCGCCGATGATGGAAGCAGCAGATCGGGACACCCCGGGAATCATTGCAATACATTGAAAAAATCCGATCTTCAGGGCAGTAGGGTAACTTATAGACTGGTCC
Source organism: Bacteroidales bacterium (assembly GCA_016705005.1). Taxonomy (GTDB): domain Bacteria; phylum Bacteroidota; class Bacteroidia; order Bacteroidales; family Lentimicrobiaceae; genus Lentimicrobium. The sequence continues at coordinate 894,833 of JADIZB010000001.1, forward strand.
TTCGCGGGATTTTTAAACCATTTGTCAACAAACAGCAGAACTATACCTCCAAGCACCAGCATAACAGCAACGACCACCACATTTTCAAGCAGGCTGTCGATAAAATCGCTGAGTAGGAAGCCGATAACGGCTGCCGGGATAAAAGCAACAAAAAGTTTGAAATAAAAATCCACTGTCTGGAAGAACCGCTTCCAGTAGAGTACAATCACAGAAAGGATCGCCCCAAACTGAATGTTCACGGTAAACGCCTTTACAAAATCATTGATTTCCATACCCAGCAATTCCTGGGTAATGATCATGTGACCAGTGGATGAAACCGGCAGAAACTCGGTAATTCCTTCAACAATGGCAATGATGATGGCCTGTAATGTTGTCATCTCCTAATCGCGCGGTTTCTTCATAATCGCGAAAATCTCAATCACGTATCCCGCAAGGATCAGCAGCGGAGCCAGGGTAAGGCGCTGAAAATTAAAGATCGACTCATTAAAAACACTGGGATCTTTGGATCCGCCTCCCACCATCAGGATAAAACCCAGGGCAATTACCCCGAGCCCGATCAGCATCAGACGATAGTTTTCCTTTCCAAAGGCGAACTGCTGTTCTTTATCGCTGACAGGTGCAACCTTTTTGTCGGCAGCAACCTTAACTGTTTTCTTTGAATCCATGATGCTATATTATTGGTTTTAAATACTTAACAGATCAAATCCATTTTACGTTCTCTTACTTCTGAATTCACTTGTTACTTCTAATACAGCTTATCATTGCTGATCCGAAGATACTTGTGCACCGCAACAAGAGTGGATATTCCGGTAATAAAGAGTCCTAGGGCAGTTACGATACCAAAAAGTGAAAGAAACATATCTATATCCTGCAGGTCAACCAGTTCGGGCAAGGCCTTTCGAGAAAAATACAACACCAGGCCCAGCAGTAAAATTGCAATCACAGCACTGATAAAGCCATGAAGCAGGCTCCGCAGAATAAACGGCTTCCTGATAAAACGCTGGGTGGCGCCGACCAGTTGCATGCTCTTAATAATAAAACGCTTGCTGTATACACTCAGCCGGATGGTATTGTTGATCAGGGCAATGGAAATCAGCAGCAACACAGCGGTAAACGCGAGAATGACGATACTGATCCGACGGATGTTCTGATTCACCAGTTCAACCAGCGATTTATGATAAAACACCTCTTTCACCAGAGGGTTTGCAAGCAGTTTCTTTTCGAGGACTTTCAGGCTGTCGTTGTTGGCATAGTCGGCGTTGAGCCTGATATCGATGGATGCCAGCAAAGGATTGTAGCCGAGAAAATCGACAAAATCTTCGCCCAGATCTTTGGTCAGATTCTCAGCAGCCTGTTCCCGGGTAATGTACTCAGTTGATTTGATGTAGGACTCGAGGTCCAGTTTTTTTTGAAACTCCAGGATGCCGGTTTCTTTAACATCTTCCCTGATGGTAACTGAGAACCCTATGTTTTCTTTGACATAATCCGACAGTTTCTGAGCGTGCAGCACTATCAAACCCAGCAATCCGAGCATAAACAACACCAGCGAAATGCTGATGATGGTGGTGGCGGTCGACGTCTGTAACCGCCGGCGGCTGAGTTTATCTTCGTTGCGCGACATAATCCGGATTGTGGTTGCGAAAGTAAGAAAAAAATGCGAAACCGGTGTTCAGGAACCCGGCTAGTATCCGAACGAATACACAATCACACCTTTTAGCTTTAACTCATCTACTTTCCTGGTATAGTTTTCCGCGTTGATTCCGCTCATCACCTTAAATGTGATGGCCGGGTTATAACTCAGGAAATAAGTACCGAAAACTCCGGAATCGTAATAGAATACGGCCACCGGGTTTGACTTCAGCCGGTCGATGTCCTTCTGGCTAAGTATCTGTATTTCATCGATGCCATGGTATTTCTTTGCCGAAGCATCCAGCTCACGCACCGATTTAATCTTTGTATAATCCAGGTTACCGGTGCATTCTGCTTTGGTGGCGATAAATTCATCGATGGAATCGTTTTTGATGATAAACAACTCCGTGATAAATTCCAGATCCCATTTGTATCCAAGATTCTCATAATAAGGGAGCAGACTTTCGGGGAACCTGTTTTTCCAGACGGTGGTGTCCAGCACATCGTTCAGCCAGAGCTCATTCCATTTCACATAGCCGGTGATGATTTCACCGCTTTTCATGGTAATTTCCACTTTCCTGAGTTCCCAGCAGGCCGGGCAGTCGGCTTTGGCGACGTTGATGACGATTATAGCAACAAAAATTAATAAGATCCGTTTCATTTCTGACAAGATGTTTATGTATTGAACCCAATGAGAAATATCAGTTTTTATTCATGCTGGCAACCAAAATTAAACTTAATAAAATTCAATATTATCCGGTGGAAAATAAAATTTGAACGAAATGCCTTATAGATATGGGTTTCAGAAGATTTAAAAAGCAGACAGCTTACTATCATTTTTTCGCCACCATGGCTCAAGGCCTCAAGTTTTACAAATATATTTTACTCATTTAGTACCACTTGGCGCCCTGGTGTCCCAGCCTGCCGGTTTACCCGCCGAAGGAGGGCTGGCAGCCTGCCTGACACAGACAGGGTTTGTGGTAGATTTTTTCTTAATTATAACCGGACAACAGTTTATAAAAATATAAAAATTCCGACGGTTCTAACACAGTAACAAAGAAATAAATAAACAGCCCGTTTCGCCTGGTTTTTTGCAAGGCGAAGTGACTCATTTCAATGGTGGGCCGGAGAGACCCTGTTATGGCTTAAATAATGCTGAGATCCCTCAGTTTTCTCATCAGCTTTTCGCTGTCAACCGGCTTTGAAAGGTAATCATCACAGCCGGCACCAATGGCTTTTTGCTCATCGCTGTGCATGGCATATGCGGTGATGGCAATAATAGGCAAGTCTTTACAGAACATCCTGATCTGCCTGGTTGCTTCATATCCATTCATTTCAGGCATTTTAATATCCATAAGCAACAAAGATAACTCAGGATGCTTCTGACAAAACTCAACGGCTTCCAATCCGTTTTTTACAATGTAAATGTCGGAAGTAATTCTTTTCAATACTGATTGCAGATAAAGTTGTTGTGTAAAATCATCTTCTGCAATTAAAATCACCAGGGGTGAAGCTGTTTTCTGTTTATTTTTTCTTTTCCGCCTTTCAATACTGATTCTTTTCTTCGTTTCCGGAGGTAGTGGAAGGCAAAAGGAAAATGTTGAGCCGGAACCTTTCTTTGATTCAAGGTGGATTTCTGAACCCAAAAGCCTCAGGAATCCGCTGCTGATTGACAACCCCAGACCATTCCCTTCATAATTGCGGGTGGATGAATCACTTCCCTGCATGAAACATCCGAAAATCTTTTCCTGAATATCATTTTCAACGCCAATTCCGGTATCCTGAACATATACTTCAACAACATCAGATTTTATGGAATACCCGATAACAATTGATCCCTGTTGGGTAAACTTGATGGCATTATCAATTAAATGGGAAATTATCTTCCTGAACAAATCAGGATCCGTTTGAATTCTAATCTCCCTGCATTCTTCGGGAAATGCCGTTGATAATTCAAGATTCCTGGCAGCACTCAATGACTTGTACCTTTTTCCCAATTCCGTTAACTCCTGTTCGACATAAACTTCCCTTACATTCAGCTCAATATTATCAGACATTATAAGCGAAATATCCATATAATCGGAAATCGTTTTTATAAGTCGGTCGGATGAAGCCTGCAGCAACGGAATAAATGAAGTTTTCTCTTCATCTGAAATTCCGGCATCCAGCAAAAGGTTACTGAAACCTAAAATTCCGTTCAACGGAGTGCGCACTTCATGGGAAATGTTCTGTATAAATGCTGTTTTCAGACGGTCACCGGCCTGCGCAAGATCCCTGGCTTTAGTCAGTTCCATATTCATTTTCTCAAGTTCCGCGGTTCGTTCACTCACCTTAACCTCAAGTATCCAGTTCCGGTTTTCTATTTGTTGATGCAAATATCTTGTCTTGAGAAGATTTTTAATCCGTAAGCCAACTTCAATCAGGTCAAATGGTTTTGTCAGAAAATCACTTGCACCAGAAGACAGCGCAGCTTGTCTCACTTCAATTTGTGCATCAGCTGTTAATACCAGAACGGGCAGGTAATCGTCATCCGGAACTACAGAACGCAATTGCTCCATAACCTCAAACCCATTCAGAAAGGGCATTGAAAGGTCAAGTAAAATCAGGTCAGGACGAAAACTATTGTACTGATTCATGACTTCGCGGGGATCCGTTACCGAACAAAGGTTAGTGTATCCCTGTATGTCAAGAAAACCTTCCAGAATGTCTATGTTAACTTTTTGGTCATCTACGATCAGAATATTTGCATTCACTAATGTTGAATGTATCATGGCGCTATTTTTGGGGTCAATCAGGAAAACTTTTCATCATCAATCTCAACCGGGAATAAACTCTTTAATAACCTGCATAAAATCGACAACGTCGAATGGCTTTGTCAGATAATTCCTGGCACCTGCCTTTATCAGATTTTTCAATTGCTGAGGCATTGCATCAGCGCTAACCACAACGACTGGTATTGATCCGGTTTCTCCGTTTTCCATCAACTGCCTCAATACCAGGCTGCCATGGATATCGGGAAGATTCAGATCTAGCAGAATCAGATCAGGTAAGTATTCAGCTGCCTGTTTCAATCCCTGGCTCCCGTTTGAAGCGGAAATCAAATGTATGCCCGGGCCCTGATTTGCGAGGATTTGTTCAACAAGTTCAATGTTTGAGATATTGTCCTCAATATATAATACTGTTCCCTTAATATCAGATAAAACCAAATCCTGATATATAACCATCAGACTTATCAGAACTTCCTGCATGATTTTCTTCTTCAGGCAATTCAAACCAGAAGGTACTTCCTGAATCTTTTTCGCTCTCAATACCGATGGAACCTCCCATAGCATCAAGCAATTTCTTCACAACAGATAACCCCAGTCCGGTACCTTCTATACCTGTTTTATCAGCGTTGATCCTTTCGAATGGCATAAAAAGCCTGGGGATATCTTCATCTGCAATACCTGACCCGGTGTCTTTTATGGATATTCTTACAGCAGGAATGTTGCCGCCTGGTTTCAGAAAACGTTCACATTTGATATTTACTGAGCCTCCTGTTTTGTTATACTTTAAAGCATTGTTTAACAGATTCAGTAAAATCTGTTTCAACCGCTTCCGGTCAGCAATTACGAATAGCTCTTCCTTTGGCATATTCCCGACCCCGATCGTTATATTATTTTCACTGGCATAGGACGAAAGGGTATCTATAACTTCATAAATTATTGCGTATAACCGGATGGGTTCCATCGAAAGGGAAAGATGTCCGGCTTCTATCCTCGAAATATCCAGTACTTCATTGATAAGATCCAGCAGATGTTTTCCGCTGCTGAGGATATAACCGACACCTGTCTTTTGTTTCGTATTCAGTTCACTCATCTGGAGCAATTGGGCAAATCCGAGAATAGAATTCATTGGCGTCCGTAACTCGTGACTCATGCGTGACAGGAACTCACTTTTGGCAAGATTTGCTTTTTCCGCTTCGTTTCTTGCTTTGCTGATTTCGCGTTCAGCTTGTTTTCGAACAGTGATATCAACCATTACAGTTAAAAGGCACAATTCTTTGCCAACAAAAATAGACTCTGCAGAAAATAAGCCAACCAGATTTGTTCCTGATTTCGTTCTGACTTCCAGTTCCACTTCCCTTACCAATTCATTCTTCTTTATTTTCCTAACAATTGAGTCACGCACTTCCACACTGGAAAAGATTTCTACCTGAAACGAAGTTTTACCAATTACCTCATCCCGGGTATATCCAAGAGTTTGGAGGAAAGTGTCGTTAACATCAATAAAAACGCCATTCTCAAACCCTGAAATAGCCATGAGTGCTGAGTTTGAGTGAAAAGCCTTGGAGAATTTTTCTTCTGAAAGCTTTATCTTTGACACATCTTTGCTAACACCGAAAAGCACTTGTTTGCCATCCCAGAAGCCGGGAATTACCCTGGTTTCCACAGGAAGCTGACTACCTGATTTGGTTATAAGTGGAACCGGGCAAAAATCAATTGTTCCTGCAAGCATATCACCCACAATTCTTGCAGCTTCTTCTCTGCGTTCTTCCGGGTGTACAAAAAGAACTGATTTCCCGTAAAGTTCATTTTCAGAAAATCCAAGCCTGTTTGTAACTGAATTGTTTGTATGAATTATATTTCCATCGTTATCCAATACAAAAAGAAAATCATCTATTGTATTAAAGAAGGTTTCATAATTCTGCCGCGTCTGTTCAAGTAAATTTTCAGTTCTCTGATTCCGGATCAGGCTGGCAAGCATACTGCTCCATACTTTCATTATATTAATTTCAGGGGCATTATACTCCTTTTTATCAACGACAGAATCCAGCCCGACAAATCCAATGAGGTCATTCTCAGTAAGCATCGGAATCAGAATCATTGATTTAATACCTTTTGATTTTAACAATTTTCTCTCTGCTTTCCAGTTTTCGGGGAGATCATTGACCGATTGAATTAAAATAATTTCATGCTTTTGTAAAATCTCCTCAAAAAGCCTGAAGTCCGTACTTTTTAAGTTCTGAAGGTTCTCCTTCCCGGAAAAAATACCTTCATTACACCATTCATGGGTATTACTCATCGAATGGTTAAGGGGATCATACTCAAATATATAAGCTCTGTCTGCATCAAGGAACCTGCCGATTCTGCTCAGCGCTAGACTCAGGGCAGAGTTTATCCCGGAAGGTGAAATACCTGTGAGTTTAGGCGATAACTGCAGGAGTTCATATTCGAAATCCTCAGCCCGCTTTCGCTGGGTGATATCACGGGCCGCAGCATAAACAATTTTTCCGACCGGAACACTATGCCATTCAACAAAGTGATAATTACCATCCTTTGATTTAATTCTGATGATCAGGTTGTACACTGGTTTCTGTTCACTTAACCGACTCAGTGAATCGAGGGATGACTGAACGTCATCGGGGTGAACAAATTCAAGAAATTTCCTGGTTTCCAGTTCTGTCGTTGAGAATCCCAGTATATCGCTCCAGGCTTTATTTACCTTAATAAAATTTCCGGAAGTATCAGTAATACAAAGTAGATCAAGAGCGACACTGAAGAAATTCTCAAGTTCGTTGGTTTTGATACGGAGTGCTTCTTCTGCCTGAATGCGGTCGTCTATTTCTTTTTTCAGGCTCCGGTTTGTATCAGCCAACTGAGCTGTTCGTTCACTTATTTTATATTCAAGGTTGGCATTTAGATCACGAATTTCAAATTCTGCCTGCTTTTGCCCGCTGATGTCTCTGATAAATGCAAGAACCCTGTCTTTCCCAAGAGGAGCAAGCCGTGATTCAAAATAAGTCAGGGCTCCTGCCGTGATTGCAGAATATTCGTAAGTAATCAGGCTATTATGTGTAATACAATCATTTATTTTTTGAAGATGAAACGCTGTCGTTTCCTGGTCAAATATTTTACCGATGTTTGCTCCTATGATCTGATGTTCTGGCACCAGTAGCTTTTCCGGCTGTGAACAATAGAACTCTATATATGTCCCTTTTTTGTCAAAAATAAAGATTAAGTCAGGCATTGCCCGGATGATTGCATTCAAACGATCGTTCTGCTGCATCAGTTTTTCTTCAGAAATAATGCGCTCAGTAATGTCTGCATCCAGACCACGATAACCGGTAAGAATCCCATCCTTATCGATCAAAGGCATCCCATTGGTTGAGAGAATTACTTTTTTCCCATCCGATCTTATAATAGGATTGACAAAACCTGTGAAACACTCCTTCCTTCCGAAAACACCAAATGCCGTTTCCCTCAGTTTTTCCCTGTGTTCGACGGGGTACTGATCATAGAAACTCATGTGACCAATCATCTCTTCAGGGGTATGTCCATATACCGCCTTTGATAAAGGGCTGACATAAGTGTAGACTCCTGCTGAATCGACTTCCCAGACCACTTCAAGGCTTTGTTCAACTACCTGCCTGAAACGCTCTTCACTCCTTTGCAGAAATATACTGGAATTTTTACGCTGCGTAATATCCCGGTATTTCCATAAATGACCATTGTAGATGCCTTCAATGTAGGTTGGAATATAATCCCGTTCAAAAAACCTTCCATCCACCAGTTCCAGCTCATCGTTGAAAACAGCCTTTTTCTTTGTCAGAATTTTATGGATATCCCTGATAAACCTATCCTGATCCTTAAATAATGCTTTACTTTGTTCCGCAGAATCAGAGCAGTCGGCTCCGATTAAATCTTCAGGTTGTAAAGGAATCCCAAACATACTGCAAAACAGTTGATTGGTTAATAAAATCCTTCTTTCCGAATCTTCGAGTAAAATGCCTTCCTGAAGATTAATGAGCAGGTTGGTTAGTATTGCTGATTTTTCCTTTATCTGCCTCTCCGCTTTCTTGCGTTCAGTGATATCAGTAAACACCCCGTAAGCTCCCAGGTAATCATCATTGTCATCAAATTTCGGTGTAGCACTTACATGGATGGTCCTGAAATTGCCCTTTCTTGTTAAAATCTGAAGTTCATAGTTATCTGCAATACCCTTTTTCCTTTTTCTGGTTTGTTTATTGATAAGCTCTATTTCTCCTTCAATCAGAAAATCATATAATGAAGCCCCGATAAGGCTGCCCGTTTCTGTCTCAAAGATCTTCTCCGAAGCCGGATTGGCAAATTCAAAAACCTCATCCTGATTGACAAAACCAATTCCTTCTGCCTGAGATTGAATTATTTGCCTGAATTTACCCTCACTATGCTCGGTTCTTTCCTTTGCATTTATTAATGCCCGCTCTGATTCTTTCCGCAATGAGATATCCTCAATACTGGAATACAGGTAGGGTTTTTTCTCAATATGAATAATCCGCGCTGAAAATAACCCTGTGAAGTTATCTCCATTCTTTTTTCTGAAAACAAATTCTTTCCCAGATACTTCTTTACCATCAAGCAAACAGGAAACGAGGCTACTAAGGTCATTGATGTCTGCCCATATAATAAACCCATTGACAGATTCTGCCAATAAATCCTCCTTTGAATAACCGGTCAATGACAAAAAAGCACTGTTCACTTCTTTGAACTTCCCATCGTCAAGGCTCGTAAAAGTTATGGCATATGGCGCTAACTGAAATGCAAGTGCGTATTTCTCTTCACTTAACTGCAAAGCATCCTCTATCTGTTTCTGATCGGTAACATCGTTTACCTGATAATACAATAGTTTTATTAGTTTTAATTCTATTGGACTGAAAAAGACTTCTACATCACGAATCTGCCCATCTGACAGCCTGTGCCTGAAAAGATTCCTCTTCTCATTCCCTTCCCGGAATAAGTCCTTTGCTTCTAACCGGTTCAGAGAGGAACTGTCGGTAATATCAGAAATCGACTTTTTACAAAGGCAGTCGTGTGACCAGCCATAAAAATTACAGGCGGCATTGTTCGCATCTATAATTAAGCCCGCCTCCGGATCTATCAATAGTATTACCGAATGGTTGTTATGAAACAATGACCTGTAACGCTCTTCACTCAGAAGCAATTCAGCTTCATACTGTTTGCGCTGGGTTATATCGCGAAAAGTAAGTACTGCACCCGATTCCCGGTTTTCATCCATGATAGGTAAACAACTGTATTCCACATGGAAACCTGTACCCTCTTTTCTCCAGAAAAACTCCTCTCCATAAGAAGGTTTACCTGAAATAATAACCATTTCAATCGGGCATTTTTCCTTTGGATAATCCGACCCATCGGGATAATGATGATGAAAAACCAAATGTGAATCCTTTCCAAGAATTTCTTCAGGCTTGTAACCAAGAATCTGCAACGACATCGGATTAACAAACGTAAAAACACCTTGCTGATCAATGCCCAGGATTCCTTCACCGGCTGCTTCAAGAATCAGGTTTTTTTGATGTTCTGACTTTTTTAAAAGCTCCCTTTCCTGAAATTGCTCAGAAATATTAAATAAAGTTGCATGACAATACTCCCGGTTTTCAGAGATTATTGCTTCCATGTGAATGGTCAGGACAATTGAAGCATCAAGGTTGATCTCGCAGATTTCCTTTGAAATCCCGTTGAAAACTCTTCAGGAGAAAATCATTAAAAGACGCGCAGGATTCTCCGGCGACAAATGATCTGAAATCGCTGTTCAGCAACTCTGAACGTTCTTTTCCTAATATAACGGCGCATGCATTGTTCAGCTTCAGAATCTTACCTGAGGAAGATAAAATAACACTTCCGGAAGGGGAAAAATCATTTAATTCACTATAGCCATTAAAGCTTCTGCTCTGTGAAAATCCATCCGGCTCCTCTTTAACAACCGAACCTATAATGGAAACGCTGAGTTGATCTGTTTTTTTCATTTCACAATACTGTTACCTGAACCTTTTGTTTTAATAATCAGCGTTCCTCAGGATGACCTTACTGTATTTCCGGCAATGGTCCTGTTATATTTCACCGGATCAGGCTGCTGATTTGTAAAATTTATTTCGGTTTGTAAAATTATTTTTGTGCGTTTCGTTAATAATTATATATGATTACAATTGCTATTTGTAACCCATGAAATGTCAATATCTTAAAAGAAAATGGTATTTTACATTTGTCTTTTTCAATCAAACCGCTTCTAAGTTATAGAATGATATTCTAAAAAATAAATAAATATTTATTATTCAATGCTTTATAAATCATTTGGCTGGTTAAAAAAGAATAAAAATAAAAAATGACCGTCTGAAAAAAATACAACCGATGGCGAACAATACTGAAAGGATCATTAATTTTTTTACACTTTACATATGAAACGAGGTGCAACAAAGCAATTGAATTATCAGGTTGCATTAACCTCCACCAAATCTGTTCTGATATAACATAAAATAACTATATCGTACTGTGCTGTCAAATCTTTAAAGCACTGATAATAAGCATTATTGTAGTCATTGTCATGTTGAGCAGCTTGTGCCCCCCACCGAAGTCGCTTTTAAGAACACGGATGACACTGATCTAACTGATTATCATGGATTTTATCGCCTGAATCGCTCATTTTCGCTTTTTTCTCTCCATCGCTCTCTCGCTAAGTCGTTTTTATGAACACGGATGACACGGATTTAACTGATTATCACTGATTATCTTTTTTCGCATATTCGCTTAAGTCGCGTTCTTTCGCTGAAGTCGCTCCATCACTCCATCGCTTTTGAACTTCTAACTGTCCTATCATGATATAGGTTGACAAGAAGTTTAGTTAATAACTTTACATTTTGTCACAAATGGAGCAGAAAAAAGTGAGACGTACCTTTAGCGAAGCATTCAAGCGGGAGAAAGTAAAAATGCTTGAAGAAAGACAAGTAACAGTTAAGCAATTGAGCCGGATCTATGAAGTATCCGAAACGGCTATCTATAAATGGATTCGAACATACTCGACAAAACTTGGAATTAGCGAGAAGATAGTTGTCGAGAAAGAATCTGAAGGGACCAGGACATTAGCATTAATGAAACAGGTTGCAGAGCTGGAGCGGATCGTGGGTCAAAAGCAAATGCAGGTTGATTACTTTAAGAAGTTAATCGAACTCATTGAAGAAGATATGGGAGAAGACATGAAAAAAAAGTTCGAATCCGTGCTCTTACATGGTTTAAGTCAAATAAAGCCACCCAAGGTTTAAAGATGGAGCATTTGTATCAAATATCTGGTATAAGCCGGCAAGGGTTTTACAAGGCTCAACTTAAATCGTATCAGCATCAGCAGAAGTGGAAAAGAATGTTGGAGATGGTTTTTGAGATAAGGAAAGATTATCCGCGAATGAGTGCAAGGAAAATGCATTACATGCTTGGAATAAGCGAGGTAGGGATCAACGGGTTGGAGCGATTTGTCTCTAGACAAGGGCTTAGTGTGCAAAAGCACCGATCTGTTCTTCGGACCACCCATAAAGGCATGGTGATTTATCCAAACCTGACTCATGGCTTGCAAATCAATGGGATAAATCAATTGTGGGTAAGTGATATTACTTATTATCTTACCAGTTCTACAACATATTATCTTGTGTTTATTCTTGATGTTTATAGCCAAAGAATCATTGGTCAATCAGCCAGTGATAATATGTTTGCTGTAAACAATGTTCAGGCATTGGAGATGGCTTTGAGATTAAGAGGTTACAGTAAATTCGAGAAGTTGATCCATCATTCAGACAAGGGAAGCCAATACGGAAGTACTGAGTATACAGGTATTCTTAAAAAAGAGAATATAAAGATTAGTATGGCAGGAAATTGTCTGGAAAATCCTTACGCAGAACGCATTAACGGAATCATCAAGAATGATTACCTGATAAAAAAGAAAATCACATCATTAAATGATCTGAGAAGAGAGGTGGCTACAGCTGTCGATCTTTACAATAAATGTTCAAATGGAAGTCTTGGAATGCTTAGTCCTATCGATTTTGAATTGGCTGTTAATCAAATTCCCGTATGTGAGCATCCTGAACTACAGCTCTATAACTTTAACAAAACACGAGAGGAAAATTCAAGACTGGGTTTTCGCAGGCATAAAACCATGAAAATAAACTCAAATAAAAAAGCCGTAGCTTTGAATGACAAAACTACGGCGGGTTATTCCCCTGGGTCAGATTATTCCTTGGAAAGTTGCCCCCCGGCAGAGCTTTCCTCCGCTTCATCTGACTATTCAAAGTTAAAAGCACGCAACTAAAAAATGAAATTGATTTACAAACAATTAAAGTAGAAGTTTGGTCTTTTTTGTCAACCAAAATCATGATAGGTCAAACCTCTACCGCCCAACCCCAAACCACTAAAAACAAAAAATTAGGCGGAAAAGGGGGAAAGGAACAGGGGGGAGAAGGGGGTTATTTTTGTTTATTTGGTTTTTTTTTTCCTTTTTTGGGGGGTTTTTGGTTTTTTTTTCTTGGTTTTCCCCCCTGTTTGTTTTTGTGGAGGGGGGGGGGGGGGATTTTGGGGTTTTAAGTGGTTTTTGTGTTTTTTTTGGGGGGGGGGGTTTTTTGGGTTGTTTTGGTGTGGTTGTTGGTTTGTTTGGGTTTTTGTTTTTTTTGGTTTTTTTTTTCGGGGGTTCATCTGATGGTTGTTTGTGGGTTTTTGGTGGTTTTTGTGGGGGGGGGGGGGGTGTGGGGTGGGTTTTTTTTTTGTTTTTTTTTTTTTGTGGGGTTTGGTTTGGGGGGGTTTTTGGGGTTTTTTGGCCCTTTTATTTCTTTTTTTGGGGGTTCCCCCCCCCCGGCCCCCACCCAGGGGGGGAAGTTGTTTTTGTGGAGGGGGGTTTTGGGGGGTGGGGGGGGTTGGTTTTTTGTTTTTTTTTTGTTTTTTGTTTTTTTGGGTTTTTTGGGGGGGGGGGGTTTTTTTTCGGGGGTTTTTTTTCTTTCCCCCCCTTTGTTTTTTTAAATTTTGGTGGACCCCCCCGTTTTTTTGGAAAGGGGGGTTGTTGTTTTGATTGGGTTTTGTGGGTTTTTTTTTTTGTTTTTTTGGTTTTTTTTTTTTTTTTTTTGTTTGTTGGTGTTTTTTTGTTTTTTTGTTTTTTTTTTTTGTTTTCCCCCCCCCCCCCCCCAAACTTAAAAAAAAAATTTTTTTTAAAAAAAGGTTTAAAAGAAGGAGGGGGTTTTTTTTTTTAAAAGTTTTTTTTTTTGCTTTTTTTTTTTCTCCTCGCTCTCTCGCTAAGTCGTTTTTATGAACACGGATGACACGGATTGAACTGATTATCACTGATTATCTTTTTTCGCATATTCGCTTAAGTCGCGTTCTTTCGCTGAAGTCGCTCCATCACTCCATCGCTTTTGAACTTCTAACGTCTAACGCCCAACACCCAAACAGTGAACGCTGAAGTCGCTCCCTCGCCAAAATCTCCCTGTCCCCTTGTCTCCTTGTCATTTGGAGCAGAATCCCCGTCCCTCGTCCCCCGTCCCTCGTCCCTGGTGCCCCGTCCCCTCTACACTCCCCATGTCCTTTTAAAGCGGTGACTCATCCATTCCAAAATCCTTTGTACCTTTGCGCCCTCTAAAAACAAAGCAGACCCAATGGATTACAACTTCAGGGACATCGAAAAAAAGTGGCAGAAAGCCTGGGCAGACAACAAGACCTACAAAACGGAAATTGATCACAGCAAACCCAAATTCTACGTGTTGGATATGTTCCCCTATCCTTCCGGAGCCGGGCTTCATGTGGGCCATCCGCTTGGGTATATCGCTTCTGACATCTATGCCCGCTACAAAAGGCTGAAAGGCTTCAATGTGCTGCATCCCATGGGTTACGATGCCTATGGTCTCCCTGCCGAACAGTATGCCATCCAGACCGGCACCCATCCGGCAGTGACCACAGAGAAAAACATTGCCCGCTACCGCGAACAACTCGATAAAATCGGGTTTTCGTACGACTGGGACAGGGAAGTGCGCACCAGTGACCCCGCCTATTACAAGTGGACACAATGGACCTTCATCCGCTTGTTTGAATCGTGGTACAACAACGACACCCAAAAGGCTGAACCCATAACGAAACTGACCGGAATTTTTGCCGTTTCGGGCAATGCCGGCCTCAACGCAGCCTGCAGCGAAACGGAAACGTTTACCGCTGCCGAATGGAATGCCTTTACTGAAAAGGAACAGCAGGAACTGCTGATGAATTATCGTCTGGCCTACCTGGCCGACACCATGGTCAACTGGTGCCCGGCACTCGGCACCGTGCTGGCCAACGACGAGGTGAGCGAAGGTTTCTCGGTCCGTGGAGGACATCCCGTCGAACGCAAATCAATGAAACAGTGGCTGCTGCGCATCACCGCCTATGCCGACCGCCTGCTCGAAGGCCTTGATCGCATCGAATGGCCCGAATCCATCAAAGAGATACAGCGCAACTGGATCGGTCGTTCCGAAGGCTGCTCGGCACAGTTTGCCATCAAAAATTTTGATCAGAAACTTGAGATCTTCACCACCAGGGCTGATACCATGTTCGGGGTAACCTTTATGGTGCTGGCCCCGGAACATCCGTTTGTGGCCGAAATAACCACCCCTGATTGCCGCGCAAAGGTGGATGCCTACCTGCACTGGGCAAAGAACCGTTCTGAGCGGGAACGCATGTCGGAAGTCAAAAAGGTAACCGGTGCGTTTACCGGGGCTTATGCCATTAACCCGCTCAACGGGCAGGAGATCCCCGTGTGGGTGGCTGATTATGTGCTGATGGGCTACGGAACCGGTGCCATCATGGCCGTTCCGGGTCACGACAGCCGCGATTTTGCCTTCGCAAGGCATTTTAACCTGCCCGTTATCCAGGTGGTATCCCGCAAAGGCGAAACACCGGTTGACCCTTCGGAATGGGAAGATTCGTACGATTCGAAAGAAGGGGTGATGATCAACAGCGGTTTTATCACCGGCCTGGAGGTAAAGGAGGCAATCACCACCACCATCAGGCGGGTGGAAGAGACGGGCATTGGTTACGGTAAGGTCAATTACCGCCTCCGCGACGCCATTTTCAGCCGCCAGCGCTACTGGGGCGAGCCCTTCCCCGTTTATTACAGGGACGGAATGCCGTTTGCCCTCCGCGAAGAGGAACTGCCGCTCGAGTTGCCTGAAGTGGATGCCTACCTGCCCACCGAAACCGGTGAGCCCCCGCTGGCCAGGGCCAAAAACTGGGTCAGCAAAGAAAACTGCCCGCTCGAAACCAATACCATGCCCGGTTTTGCCGGCTCAAGCGGCTATTACCTCCGCTATATGGACCCCCGCAACGACCATGAATACTTCTCAACGGAGGCCAACCAGTACTGGCAGAACGTCGACCTGTATATGGGCGGGGCAGAACACGCCACCGGCCACCTGATCTATGCCCGGTTCTGGAACAAATTCCTGTCGGACCTGGGCATGACCGTTAAAGATGAGCCTTTTCAGAAACTGATCAACCAGGGGATGATCCAGGGCAGGTCCAGTTTCGTTTACCGGATTGCAGGCACCAACAAATTTGTGAGTTACAACCTGCGCGGTAATTATGATGTTCAGGCGATCCATGTGGATGTAAACATCGTTCACAACGACATCCTCGATATCGCGGAATTCCTGAAATGGCAGCCCCAGTTCGAAGGTGCGGAATTTATCCTGGAAGAGGGGAAATATATCTGCGGCTGGGAAGTGGAGAAGATGTCGAAATCGAAATACAATGTACAGAACCCCGACGACCTGATCGAACGCTACGGGGCCGATACGCTGCGTCTGTACGAGATGTTCCTCGGCCCACTGGAACAGTCGAAGCCCTGGGACACCAACGGCATCGAGGGGGTCTTCCGCTTTATACGGAAACTCTGGAAACTCTACCACGATGCCGAGAACAATTTCACGGTGAACGACAATCCGCCGACAGCGGCAGAGTTGAAGGTGCTGCACAAAACCATCCGTAAGATACAGGAAGATACCGAACGTTTCTCGTTCAACACGGGGGTAAGCACCTTTATGATCTGCGTGAATGAGCTTACAGATCTCAGATGCAGCAACCGCAGCATCCTGAGCGATCTCACGGTGCTCATCTCATCCTACGCACCCCACATCGCCGAGGAACTGTGGAGCCTGCTGGGCAATACCGGCAGTGTCACCGTTGCAGCCTTCCCTGAATACAACGAAAGCTACACCATTGAGAACACCTTCAGATACCCGGTTTCGTTCAACGGCAAGATGCGTTTCCTGCTTGAACTGCCACTCGGCTTGGCCGTTGCGGAGATAGAACAGGCCGTTCTTGCTGCCCCTGAGTCGGCCAAATGGCTCGAAGGCAAGGCACCGAAAAAGGTGATCATCATCCCCGGTAAGATTGTAAACATCGTGGTATAGGAAGTGTTTCCTTACCAAATGACACGGAGACAAGCCTGCCCGCCGAAACAGCGTGCAGGCAGGGAGAGCGGGGGACAAGGAGCAAAGCGATTGTTTTCTCCATTTCCCCATTTCCCTGTGTCCCCTTGTCTCTGGTTCAGTGACGAATTCTTCATTGGAAGGAGGTCTCCATTTCCCCTTGTCCCCAAGTCTGCATTTTCTCAGTGCACCTTAGTGATCTCAGTGCCTTAGTGGTAAAGTGACGGAAGTGCGATTAAAAGAAACCACTCAGGCACTCAGGACACTCAGAATCACTAAGCATTTTCATTGAATTAGTTTCTCCTGCGATTTCCCTTTTCTAAGTGAACCTTAGTGCTCTCAGTGCCTTAGTGGTAAAGTGACGGAAGTGCCATTAAAAGAAACCACTCAGGCACTCAGGACACAGAACACTCAGAAACACTAAGACTTTTTCGTTTAATTAAATTCTCGGGCAATTTTCCTTTTCTCAGTGTACCTTAGTGCTCTCAGTGCCTTAGTGGTGAAGAAAACGGGCCGGATTAAAGAAAAACACTCACTAAGTACACTCAGAAACCGTCAGCCCATTCCCGGGAGAATCGTATTTTTGCTTCCGGAACCGATCAAACCACCCTACGATGCAGGCTAACACAACCCCTAAAAGCGGGAATTTCCGCTACTTCGACATCATCATGGCGCTGTTCGTGGCTGTGCTGCTGATTTCAAACCTGGCTTCCACCAAGATCCTTTCGCTGTGGATGTTCACCTTCGACGGTGGTACCATACTGTTCCCGCTCAGCTATATTTTCGGCGATATCCTCACCGAGGTATACGGTTACCAGCGCTCGCGCAAGGTGATCTGGACCGGTTTCGGGGCGGCCCTGCTTATGTCGCTGGTGCTGTGGGTGGTTCAGCTGCTCCCCCCCGCACCCGACTGGCCCAACCAGCAGGCCTATGAATCGCTGCTGGGCTTCGTTCCCCGCATTGTGCTGGCCAGCCTGCTCGCCTACTTTGGCGGCGCCTTCTCCAACGCCGTGATCCTCTCACGGCTGAAGGTAAAAATGAAAGGCCGTTACCTGTGGGTGCGCACCATCGGCTCCACCCTGGTGGGCGAAGGCATCGACACCGCCATCTTCTGCCTGGTGGCCTTTTACGGCATCCTGCCCGACGATCTGCTGATCTCGGTCATCATCTCCAACTACCTCTTCAAATCGGGCGTAGAGGTGCTCTTTACCCCCCTCACCTACCGCATTGTCGGCTTCCTGAAAAAACACGAACAGGTGGATGCCTACGATACTGGCATCAGCTACAACCCCTTCGGATATTTTGTGAAGGAATAAATTGCCCGGGGCGCAGGATATAGTGCCTGAAACAGTAACGCTATGGAACTAAATACTGTTGTGGAGTTAAATTATGGTTTTAAAAAATGGCTCGAAGCAACAAGACCAATGCTGAGCTGCGAAATCCTGTCAACATCCTTGTAAAGCCATGGGCCAAGATTCTGTTTTATTCATTGTTATTTTCAGGCATGAGCATTCAATAAACGTTTCATGACCTTCTGTCGCTTGATATCTGTTATCGTGATTTCTGTGTTATCCTTACATTCTCCGGCATAGGGTCAATCACCCAGAGGGGAAGAATGCACCACCGGTGTAGCCTCAGGCACGGCGACTTCCGATGGGCGGCCGCTGCTCCGGAAAACAAGAGACAGCAATGAAACTGACAATGAGGTAAAATACAACACCTCCTGTACCCATAAATTAATTTGCCTTTCCGGCATATCCGGGAATACGTGTTACTTCTGACTTATTTGAAAATGTATGACCGGGTATACTGTAAGGCATCTATTCTCTTATTAATTTTGATACACCCATTCTGCCACCGGAGTTAAAAAATGCAATAAAATAATATCCCGGAGACAAATCTGAAACATCGATACTTCCATTACGAAAACCGGTCTTTCCGACTGATTTTACAACCCGCCCCTGCATATTCATGATTTCTATGACCTCAACAGTCGTTAACACTTTATCTGAAAAGTCAACATGAATAAACTTTGTTGCTGGGTTGGGATAAATTGAAATATTGTCCATAGAGATGGGACTGGTTGTGTTCAGAATGGTTGCAGAGTCTGCCGTTTTTGCCAAAAAGACGGAATACGGATTAAAACCGGCACCATTTCCGGTGAGAATAAAATCATTGTCCATCGCCTGAATGATGGCCGTCGGGTAATGCTGCACGAGCCGCGACAGGTCCTTTCGCCATAATTTATTTCCCGAACTGTCCAGTTTTATGATGACCGGCTGAGGGTCCTCCGTGTTGGTGGTTTCTCCGGTTAAAGCATATCCGCCATCATGGGTACGGGTTGAGGCAAAGATTTGTGCATCATTCTCATTCAGGGTGTTCGTCCGGACTAAACTACCCGAATTGCTGAATTCGGAAATAATGGTATTTTCTGTATCAACCCCGTATATTTTTCCGATAACGGTAATAAGCCCTTCGTTACTGTAAACACTCACCAATTCGGAATAATTACCGGAGGTTGAATCTATGGTTCTGTTCCATTGCTCCATGCCCTGGCTGTCTGTTTTAATAAGGTAGCCTTTTAAGCCTCCGTTCTGATCGTTGATACTCCCCGCCAGCGCAAAACCTCCATCGGAGGTTTCAACAACGGTAGTGGCAAATTGCTCCACCTGATCGTTGTGGTAATAATGCCTTGTCCACAGTGAATCCCCGGTTGGATCCGTTTTGATCAGATGAAAGGCGGTGAACGGCGTAAAGCCGGCGTCGTTCCGGGCAAACCAGGATTGAATGATTAAATCGCCGTCCGACAGCTCCAGGACATCCACGCCGATATCGGTAATTTCACCCCCATAGACTTTATACCACAACATATTTCCCGACACATCTATTTTGGAGATAAAAACATCCTGCAGGGTTGTTCCTTCAACACAGGCATGATCAACCATGCCGACCACCACATAATTGTCATCCATCGTTCTGATGATCTTTCTGAATTCCAGACCGGTGGTATTGGGTATTGAGTAATAATCCGTGCTTATCAGATTGCCGGAAGCATCGGTTTTCCTTATAAAACCGGCAGGCCCCGGAATCGCGTTTATCACGGTATCCGCTCTTCCCACCATCAGATAGGAGCCATCACTGTTCTGGAAAACACTGTTTGAAGAGATAAATTGAGTGCCGTTATCGTAAAAGTTTATGAAAGGAGTCTGGGCTGAACCGCCTATGGCAACCATCATCAGTATTGAAAGGATAAATTTGGGCATGGATTTCTGAATTTAGGAATCGTAAGATTAATTTCTTATTCGTGGCAAATTAGTCACACCCGGCCCTTCGCTCCAAATAAAACCTGCCCGGCAGGAATAAAGAGGGTCCGGACGGGAATTATCGGGCGCCAATGAATGGAAGAAGTGGTAAGATGCATGCCGGCACGGGTAACTGTTGGGGTTTCCCCCGGTAAGCAGGATGCGGTTACTTTAACCTCAGCCTTTACCCGGCATTGTCGTAGGCCGCTTTCAGCCAGCCCATCACTTCGGCATCGATGTCGCCGTCGCCGGCAATGTTTATTTTGTGTGAGCACATCATTCCGGGCTTTTCCACCTCCAGCTTTCCCTGCGGGGGATGACCCTTCAGGATGATCCCGATTTCGAACCTTGTTTTGCTGGCCGGTTGCAGGGTGGCAAACTGCTTTTTGCGGCGCAGGCTCACATAGGCGTTTTTGGGCGCCACTTCAATATCGCTTCCAAAAGAAAGGATTTCCGACATCAGCCGGTCGTACAACGGCCTGAAATGCTCCTTGCCCTTATACTGGGCGGCAATCAGATCATCGGGGTTTTCGGCCGATCCGGCATCAGACCCTTTGGCCTTCAGCGCGATCAGGTTGGCAAAACCGTGCGTAAGGCCGTGGGTTTCCTTCAGAAACTTCATCGCCTCCCCGTGCTTCGCGAAGTTTTCCTTCTTTACAATCTCCATCCATTGTTCCAGGGTCCTGCCGGTGTTCCGGTGCAGGTTCTCCATCATGGTAAGCGTGGCCTTGTCCATACTGTGGTGTGTTACTGTTCAGCTTATGTTTAAAAATCCTTTATGGCCGGAATGAGTTCTGTGAGGTCTCCCGTAACCGGAAAGTGAGAAAATAATAAGGTCTTGCTCCGGCAGGCTAAGCGATCCGCCGTTTCCGGTTCCCTTACCGGCAGGCAATGCCGGATTGCCAGGGAAACAATTTTAGTGCTGATTCTGGTGCTTTGGTGTCCCGATAGCTATCGGGATGGTGGCTGAAAAGATACCTTCACCAACCTGCCTCCCCGGCATAAAACCAGGTTCTGCACTATTTGAACTTCGATTTCAGAAAGGCCATGTTTTCCCTGATCAGCTGCACCAGCACCTCACGGTTGATGTCCGACAGCTTGTTCACATAGATGCACCCCTTGCCCATTTTGAATTTGCCCAGGTCTTTCAGCAGCAGCTCCTGCGCTTCGGTTCCCGAAAACACATAGAGCGAAATGGCGGCCTTGCGGGGCGAGAACCCCACCAGCGGCCAGTCGCCCTCCTGCCGGCTCCGTTCCGATTTGTAATGGTAACTGCCGAACCCGATGATGGACGGGCCCCACATTTTAGGTTCGAAGCCGGTGGTCTCCTGCATCAGCTTCAGCAGTTCAAAACCATCCTGCTGTTTCTGCTCCGTCTGGGCAAAGGCCCGGATAAATTCAGCCACATCCGCGCTGGTCTGCTTAGTTTTGATTTCGGCCATATTCTGTGGGCTTTATTTTTTATCTAAGATATTTAACGGATTTCTGCCGGTTGGTTTACCCCCGGCCCTGACCCGCTTATATTCAACAAACCGGTATGCCGGGTGTTCAATGGGGGGGGAGAAAAATTGTTTGTGGAGTCGGGACTCCATTGTGCTTATAAAGAATGTTCTTCTTTCAATGGAAGCCCCCCGGGTTACCCATAACCATCAGCATAATGGTTTCTCTGAAAAACACAGGCTGGCCGGGTATTTATTCTTGTTTTATTTAAATTTGTAATATTGAGCTGCACCTCTTTAGAGATAATCTCTTCAGAATTGCAGGAAATTATAATAGAATAGATATAATTATGGAATAAAAATAATGTCTTCGGCTGTATGGCAAATATAGATAAGGCATATCCGGCAACACTTCATTATAATGCTTCTCCGTTTACGCGTACTCAGGCCAAAACCCTCAGGAAACCTGGAACAGATGCAGAAATACGCCTATGGAAAGAATTAAGGAACCGCAGATGTGGTGGCCTTAAGTTCAGAAGGCAGCATCCATACAACAGGTTTATTCTAGATTTCTATTGCCATGAGAAAGGCCTTGCTGTCGAAGTTGATGGTGGAATACACAATAACCCGGAGGTGATTGAACACGACACCAACCGAACTTTTGAACTTGAGAATCTGGGTGTAAGAATAATCAGATTCAAAAATGAAGAGGTGTTCAGGAACATTGATGAAGTATTAATGAGAATAATTCAGGTTGCAGAAACGTCGTAATTCCTCATCCCCCACCCTTCTCCTAAAGGAGAAGGGTGCCAGATTCTACTAATATTATACATTTGATCTTCTATATATAAACCGCAGATATAACCACAGCCTACCTGCCAGGATACCCTCTCCTTTGGTGCCTAAGATTTTAGTCAAAGGCAGGAAAGGGCAGGGTGAGGTGATATAGAAATCTGTCAAGGGTTGACTGGATTATAATCCCGGGTTTATAACCTCAATGGCCAGGTGTTTTGTTATTGGCTAAAAAGCCATAATACTGCCGGGTGTTAACATTTCTGAAACGCCTGATGAAGAAGTAAAAATTACTGCAAGCTTACAAATGGTCCACTTTTTTATTGGACGCATATTCCATCTCCAATTAGGGGCTTGAAAAAGGCTGGTTGACAAATTACCGGCCAGTAGGCTCACATAAAAACATAGGGGCGGAAATCCGGGGTAGCACAGTATCAGACAGAAATGTCTGAGATCAGTTTATAACACCTGTTGTAACCTTCAGGACAGCCGCCCTGCCAGGATTTACAAATAAACGGTCCCTGTTACGATCTGCAGAATCAGCAGGATAAACCGCTTCCATGATCTCCAGCCATCCATTTCTGTCCGGGGCAGTACACCCGGGTTGTTGATATTATACGCATTCAGACCGGTGAAAAGTGCGGCCAGCTCAGCCCCGGTGGAGCTTCCCTTTACCTGGGTTTCAGTCATCCCCTTTTTATGCAGGCTGTAAATGTATCTAAAATAGGGCGTGTACAGTTGTTTATAGGATGCTGCTTCCGGGGGGAAGGTGGATTGAAGCCCGGAAACAAAGTCTGCTTCGCTCATTCCCGGTTTATAAACAGCTGTGGTTTGAACCAATGCATCAGCATCAAGGATCCTTGCATGTTGAAGAATTGTTTTTCCTTCTACTACATCTGAGACCTTAAATACTTTCTGGGCATGAACAACTGAAACTATTGCCAAAAAGGCCATAAAAACGAGAAATTTTGAAGTTTTCATATTAAGAAACATTTATGTTGAATTATACCGGGAAATTTAACATCTAGCCGGGTTTTTGATGG
Source organism: Bacteroidales bacterium (assembly GCA_016705005.1). GTDB lineage: Bacteria > Bacteroidota > Bacteroidia > Bacteroidales > Lentimicrobiaceae > Lentimicrobium. The sequence continues at coordinate 918,282 of JADIZB010000001.1, forward strand.
TTTCCACTAACGCAGTCGAATTATATTACTGAATAACAGCTTTACTAACACTCGTCAGTTTTTTAATTCAAGTTTTGACTGATTCATCAAAACTGAAAGATGAATAGGGCTAATCTGTTGAAATACATATGTTTCAACTGAATTACTACAAGGCATTAACCATTCCTGGTGTAATTTTAATAAAAATACATAGCCTCCTTTGTTTTGGTTGGACCTGGTTATTCGCGTTTATCAGTCAGCCTCTCGGGAAGACTTTCTAATCCATATAAATCTGGGTTGGCTAGTCCCGATTTGAATTGAATTGGCTATAAAATTTCGATTCTCTTTTGTTTGTATTGGTCTTATTTCGTCCCAAAGGGACTTCTTTGTATTTCTGTATGTCACAGTTCCCATATTCTGTCTCTATCGCGACATCTCTATGAACGCAAACAGGGTAAGCAGCAAAACGCTTGTAACAATGAAACCAGAAGACGGGATTTACTTAGAACCAAATCATTCTCATTTAATTAAAGCCAGACGCTTTTGTTGTGAAGGTCCCGGCCAGGGCCTGATATTGGTAGAATATTTATAAACCTCAGGTGATCAGAAACCCGTAGAGCCTATTCCGATGAAATCATAAGACGAAATACGATCAAGTGTTTTGTGGAATTCTTTGTTTTCCACGTTTACTCAATCCTTTGATAACTGCGTTTGATTCGGCCTGAATACCCGCTAGTTTCTATCTAGCATAAACGCCTCAATATCAGCAATCAATGTATCAATCTTCTTTTTATCTATGCTTTCCGGGGCGAATTTCCTGGCTGATAACAGGGCTTTTATATATTCATTTAGGAGACTCTTCAATAATAGATTGTATTCCCGTTTATAGTCCTGAACCGTTTGATTCAGCCCTGGGATTTTAGATGCAATCGCCCCGCACTGCTGAATAGCCTTATCAGAATTAAAAATCTGATAATCTATCTCTTGTATTACCGGATCGGGAAGCATCCTTGACAGCTGATAAAAGGTAGAATTGTCATCACAGCCTATCGATGCATAGAGCTCCGTTTTATACAAGCCAACCTGGCTGATCAGAAAGGTATAGCGAAGGTTCAGGTTATCAATTCCGGAAATGTATTTGAGTGAAGCCACATTTAAAGCATCATAAAAGTCAATGTATGGCTGCAGTTCTTCACGGAAGGATTCAATACTTTGCTGACTGAATGCATCAATGGTGGTGTACTTAACGTCCCTGACCTTGTTTCCATCTTTCACAGCCTCTACTGTGGTTGAGCTGAATCCGGCAACTGAACTGATAATGGCAGATGTAACTGCTGTGATCGGATTAAAACTTGACATCGAAGAAATAACCGGATTATTCACAATTTTAGCGATTATCTGACTAAATCTTGATTTTTCATGCTCAGAGGTTAACTCTTTCTTCAAATGCTTTTCAGATGCTTTGATGATGGTTTCACTGAACCGAAAACCTAGGATATCGCTCGTAGGATTGTTTGCCTGCATAAGTTTGGTAAAAAGACCTGTTACAGCAATTTTGTCTGACGTTACTGTATAGTCTGAAGAAAGCTGTGAAACAATGGTAAATGCTTCGAAAATATTACTCCTAATCTTCGTATAGGTCATGCTATCTCTTGACCGGATTTGCAATTTCAGGCGATTGTTCTCTATCTGAATACTATTGCAAAGCTCTGTTAAGTCATTAACCCTTTTCTGAATGGGCAAAGGTGAGTTCTGTCCCTCTGCATCCGTCAGAGCAAATATTGAAAAAACCATCAGCCACAACCTGGTCATGTTCTAGACTTATAGAATAAACTTCAGAATTTCTTCACCACGTTTAACTATTATTTCATTATCGACCTTATTTCCATCTAGCCTGCTATATATTCTTTCAATCTCACACGGATCACCTTCATCAATACGGATATTGTTAATGGAAATAATCTCATCTCCAATTTTCAAACCTGCCTTTTCTGCAATTGAGTTCACATATAGATTCATGATCCGGAATCCATCCGCTATCGAATTATTTGGTTTCATTCCTTTTTTTAAAAAAAAAGCTGTCATCAGTCTTTCGAAAATTGGGGTTAGGTTGTAGATACAATTGATAGTTCTGATAGTCAACCAGAACATTAAATCTTTTAATGAAATCCATTCCGATTAAATTCAGGTTGATATTGTTCAATGATAAAATATGAACGGAATCAGCAGCCAATTCATCATTTATCTGAACATCATATCTGATAAGTCTGGCCGTATCCTGTTTAGTGCCAGAAAGGGTATTGGAGATATATCCATAAAACACCGCTTCTTTTATATCTGAACCGGGTTGATGAACCAACTTTTTATAATCAGACGGGGATAGTAAAATGCTTCCGCTAAATCCAGTATCTAATACGAAATAATATTCCTGCGCTCCAATACGCATTTTAATACTATGCCAGGAAAACCTCCTGTTGTAATTGTTTTCTGGTAGTATCCAATTTGTAAGTAATGGCAAAGTATCTAAAATGGATAATGTTGAATCCTGGAAATTTATCAGTAATATTTTATTGTTCTTTCCGGAAACACTGGTTCTAAAAAGATCACTTCCCCATATCCCATATATTTTATTACAAGCGTCCAAATGACTCCTGGTCAATGTTGATAGAAAGCCATTTTTCAGCGTAAACCAATCGGTGCTAATATCCCCAAACTGGTAGTACTTGATTCTTTGTGAAATGCCATCTGCTGAGGTGGTTTTACCATAACCTAACACTGGTTTTTGATCAGATATCAAATTAAAGTAATTAGAATCAAGAAAAACAAAGCTTTTTGCCGAACCTAAATCGAGCAAATAGTCCAATGATTTTGAATTTGTAAACCTTGTATCAATTAGAATCTGGTTATCAATAATCTTCATTTTCCCCGATCTCATTTCAAAGATCGTCTCTTCTTTCATAAATTGACGAGTAGCCCTGATTAAGTTACAACTTACACAAAAGCTGGCCAATAGTAAGAAAGTGATCGCTAATTTGCTAAATAATCTCATAAATTGCATGTGTTAAATTGTTTAGAAATGAATGTATGTTAGGTTATTTTGAATAGTACTCCGTCTTCTAAAAAGGTTATTCGTTTAAGAAGACGGAGTAATTATAAGGGAAGTCAGTGAAGATTTTATAGCAATGATTTCTAGTTTAAGAGCTAATAGTCTATCTTAAAGGAAGATAGTTATAATGATAATTATTACTTGAGACGCAAAATCAAGAATTTTTTTCCATGGAAATTTATTCGCCTTCTGAATAATTCCAGGATTATTGTTATTCCATGTACCAAGATCATTGCACAAAGCGGTAAATTCAACTCCTGTAATCTTTCCCCTCACCTGATTTTCCGTCAGGCCATTTTTGTGAAATGAGAAAACATATTTTAAATAGGGGGTGTACAGGTGCTTAAATGAAGCAGCCTCAGGTGGAAAATTCTTTTGCAATTCAGCAACAAATTCCATTTCAGTCATGCCTGTCTTGTAGATGGTCTTTGTCTGAAGAAAAGCATCAACATCTATTTTCTGAGCATGCTGAAGAATTGTTTTACCATCAACAACATCAGTTACTTTTATAACTTTTTGCGCCTGGGCAATAGTGACAAATGCCACAAGGAGAATGATTACCAATGATTTCAGGGTTTTCATATTTTTTGCGATTTAAAGGTTTATGCCCGGGAATTTGACATCTACCGGGCTATGGATGGTTTTCCACTCACGCAGTCAAGGCTTCATAACAGGAAGCATCAATACTAACCATCGCCAGTTTGTTTTTCCTGAGTTCGTTCTGTTCATCAAAACTGATAAGATGAAGAGGGTTAACCTAATGATTGTCAATAACATCATTTTATTCTTACAGGGCATTAACCATTCCGTGTAAAAATGTATTAACTTTGTTTTGCCTCGCTGTGAATTGGTTCGTACCTGGTTAAATTCGCGTTTATCAGTCAGCCTCACAGGGAGGCTTTCTTGTTTATAAAATAATATGAAGGGGATGGCAAATCCCTTAATATGATGAATCGCTTTGCTCTGAATTGATGATTTCTTCCTTAAATTATTCCTGATTATTCTATACTTCAGAAATCACTTTTCCTAACTTTAATATTCCCGTTATAATTCTGAATCTGAAATTGAACCTATCACCTATCCTCTTTTTTCCTCAATAATTAGCATAGAATTTATCAATAAACAATAATGCGATAGTACTGTTCGGTTGACTTATATACAAACAAATATAGTAAATAAAACAGTTAAATGCAATAATATGAGTAATTTAAAGTTTTCAACAATGTCTTTTGATAATATGTATATAATATTTATCGAATCTTATATTATGTATTTATAATAATTTTATAAAATTGTTGAATTCTTGAAAACTCAAAATCTCCGGCAGCCCCTTTTTAAAATCTCTATAATTGCCATATTCTAAAACATAATCATTTCACATTTTTCGGACTTTCAATTTATAATATTCAATTGGATATACTATGAACTATATCTATATATGTGATACATCAGTAGTTGTATAATAATAAGGCCCTAATGCTCAATCTCCCCCCCCCAACCGCTCCCAACCTACCCTGTAATACCGCTTTCCGCTCCCTCCGTTGCCATCATAAAGCTGAAGCACAAAGCCATTGCTGAATTGTTTTAAAGCCCCGATTTCATAATTATAAAAGGTAAGGGTGGCATCGCGCCGGTTTTCCAGGTCGATCAGGGTAAAGGCGGAGTCGCCGTAAGCATTGCCCCATCCCCATACGCTGCCGCTGAACGAACTGAACTCCGGCGGGCCGGGCAGCACATAGTTGCGGGCGCCATCAAGGTCAAGCAACAGGTATTGCTCCCATTCAAAGCCCCAGGCATAGATGACCACCCGGTTTTCATAGCGGCCCACCAGGCGGTAGTCCAGCTGCCCCTTCAGGTCGGTGGTGGCGGGCACCCTTTTCAGGATCAGCGTATCCCCGTTTTCAAAGGTCAGGGGGGTGCCGGTCAGTGCCGGGTAAGCGGCGGACAACTCCTTTTCAGCTGCTCCGGGGTCACTGTAAAGCCTGTATTTCTCCTCCTGCCAGCTGTCGTTGGTAAAGCCGGCAAAGCCCGCTGAGTCGGTTTCCTGCAGGGTCAGTATGGCCCCGTGGTGGCTGGTGAGGCGGATAACGGGTCCTTCGGACCCTGAGGGCTGGCTGAAGGCCGTAAAGGCCAGGCCACAGACCAGGAAAAGGGTGAAACGTAATCTCATGACGGAAACTTAAGGTTACAGGCCACTGGATGCCGGCCCACCGAAAGATACAAAGAAAAACGGGATCATCCCACTCAGTGCAGGGTGGTTCCGGTTTATTCAGCGCCCTGCGGACATGGAAGTCTATTTATTGGCCGACGACATAAAATAGAGCGAGACGGAGAGCAGCATCAGGTTGAGCACCTGTGCGGTGGTTACGGCGGGTTCGAAGCCCAGGTAGAGCCGGTAGATCATCAGCAGGCAGAGCAGCAGGGCCGACACCACGGTGAGGGCGGGTTTGGCGGTAAAGCCGCCGGTAAAGAGCAGCAGGCCGAACATTACAAAGGCCAGGGCGATAAAGAAGGCTTGCGTTTCATACTGCAGGTCCAGCACGGTTTGGCCATGCAGCAGCAAAAGATAGGCCGGCAGGGTGATCCGCAGCAGCCAACGGGCAGCGGGAAGCAGCGATTTAACAGGTTTCATGGGCGGGGTTTTTCGCGGGTTGTTGTTATGCAAGTTTAGCAAAAAAACCAATATCCGGACCTTTAATCGTCCGCAAGCCGGCTTTCGTATAGTTCGCGTAAGTCGATTCCTGATCCTTATGTTGGTCGGGCCCGGTGGTCGGGCAGCTTGCCCCGCAGTAACGAAGTGCAGGCGGGGTAGTCGGGACCACTGCCATGGGGGATTGATCACCGTCGCTATAGTCGCCTTCTTTCGCTATAGTCGCTCAGCTTGTGGTGAGCCTGTCGAACCTGTTGGTGAGCCTGTCTGACTGGCATCAGCCAGGCAGGCGAAGTCGAACCTGTTGGTGAGCGAAGTCGAACCATCTGATTAACCACTCCTTCCTATAACTACTAAGACACTTAGATCACTTAGGAGCACTTAGGCAAGGTTTGTTATTCTAAGTGTATCTCAGTGTTCTACGTGTCTCAGTGGTCGGATTTTTCGTTTTAATCGTGGTGAGCTTGTCGAACCTGTTGGTGAGCTTGTCGAACCTGTTGGTGAGCTTGTCGAACCATCGCTTTAGTCGCTCGGCTTGTGGTGAGCGCAGTCGAACCATCGCTCCCCCACTCTACCGCAATTGAACGGCGAAGCCATTGAACAAATTGAATGCGCGAAGCGATTGAACTTCTAACGTCTAACGCCTAACCCCAAACGCGCGAAGCGCATTGAACTCTTGAACGGCGAAGCCATTGAACATTGATCAGCCGAAGGCTATTGAACCGCGAAGCAATTGAACTTCTAACGTCTAACGCCTAACCCCAAACGCGCGCAGCGCATTGAACACATTGAACATCTAGCGCCCAACCAAAAACTGTTAACTGTTAACTGTTAACTGTTAACTGTTAACTGTTAACTGTTATCTGTTATCTGATCACTTGCCCTGGAGGTTAACAATCAGCCGGAGCTCGTCAAGCTGTTCCTGTTTGATGGGTGAAGGTGAATCGATCATCACATCGCGGCCGTTGTTGTTTTTCGGGAAGGCGATGTAGTCGCGGATGCTGTCGGAGCCTCCGAAGAGCGAACACATGCGGTCGAAGCCGAAGGCGATGCCTCCATGGGGAGGGGCACCGAATTCAAAGGCATTCATCAGGAAGCCGAACTGGGCCTGGGCATCTTCGTCGGTAAAGCCCAGGATGGTGAACATCTTTTTCTGCAGATCCTTGTTGTGGATACGGATGGATCCGCCGCCGATCTCCACCCCGTTGATCACCAGGTCGTAGGCATTGGCGCGCACCTTGCCCGGGTCGGTATCGAGCAGCGGGATATCTTCGGGTTTGGGCGAGGTGAAGGGATGGTGCATGGCATAATAGCGCCGGGTATCTTCGTCCCATTCGAGCAGCGGGAAGTCGACCACCCACAGGGGGGCAAACACCTCCGGGGTACGGAGCCCCAGCTGACCACCCATTTCGAGGCGCAGTTCCGACAAGGCCTTGCGGGTTTTATTGGCAGCCCCGGCCAGGATCAGCATCAGGTCGCCCGGTTTGGCGTCAAAAGCCAGGGCCCATTTTTTCAGTTCCTCTTCGCTGTAGAACTTATCCACCGACGATTTGAGGGTGCCGTCTTCGTTGTAACGGACATAGATCAGTCCGCCGGCACCGATCTGCGGGCGTTTCACGAAATCGGTGAGGGCGTCGAGCTGTTTGCGGGTATATACCGCACAGGCGGTGGCATTGATGCCGGCCACAAGTTCGGCATCGTCGAAAACCTTGAATTCGTGTCCTTTGACCATGCCGGTGAGTTCAACGATGGTCATGCCGAAGCGGATATCGGGTTTGTCGTTGCCATAGAGGCGCATGGCATCGGCATAGGTCATGCGGGGCAGTTTCGCGGTTTCAACGCCCTTAACAGTTTTGAAAAGATGGCGGGTGAGTCCTTCGAAGGTGTCGAGGATATCGTCCTGGGTGATAAACGACATTTCGCAGTCGATCTGGGTGAATTCCGGCTGGCGGTCGGCCCTGAGGTCTTCGTCGCGGAAGCATTTCACAATCTGGAAATACTTGTCGATGCCGGCCACCATCAGCAGTTGCTTGAAGGTTTGCGGCGACTGGGGCAGGGCGTAGAACTGACCTTCGTTCATGCGTGAAGGCACCACAAAGTCACGGGCGCCTTCAGGGGTCGATTTGATCAGCACCGGGGTTTCCACTTCGATGAACCCGATGTTGTTCATATAGAGGCGGGTTTCGATGCCCATGCGGTGCCTGAGCATCAGGTTGTCGCGTACGGTATTGCGGCGGAGGTCGAGGTAGCGGTATTTCATCCGGAGCTCATCACCCCCGTCGGTATTGTCTTCGATGGTGAAGGGCGGGGTTTTGAAGGTGTTGAGGATCTCAAGTACATCCACGATGATTTCGATGTCGCCGGTCGGCATTTTTGGGTTTTTGTTGCTCCGTTCGGCCACCTGTCCGGTAACCCTGATCACGAATTCGCGGCCGAGTTTCCGGGCTTCTTCGCAAAGCGCTGCATTGGTTTCCATATTGAATACCAGCTGGGTGATGCCGTAACGGTCGCGCAGGTCAATAAATGTCATTCCGCCGAGGTCGCGTGAGCGCTGTACCCAGCCGCTCAGGGTAGCTGTATGTCCTTTGTGTGTAAGGTTAAGTTCTCCGCAGGTGTGTGAACGTAGCATAATATCGGATTTTGAAAGGCGCAAAATTAAGCATTTTCAGCCAAAGAGACGGAGAGTAAGTGATTGTTTGAATTTGGGGGGGAAAAATCCAGAAAAGTTGCCCTCCCGCCTCCGACCTCACAGACCTGCACTGGAAAAGGGGGTGAGCTAAATCAATGTGCAGTTTTTTGAACAGTCTTTACTTTAAATTAACAGCTTTCAATTTTTCCTGGGTGATTGGAGAATCTTTCATAGAGTTGGTGCTGTTGAGAGTGAATGACTTTGAACCAGTGACGCAGTTAGTAATTTAATTTAGTCAAATCACAGATTTCCGGTATTACCTTTTGCCTGAAACCTGATAAAGAATAAATAATCAGGGGCAACACCCTGACAGGGATCACTCGTCACACTACTAATACTCCGGGAACTATGAAACAGTTACTGATCCTGATTATTTCACTGACATTTGTTTCAACCGATCTTAAGGCTCAACCCGAGGGGGTTGGGCCTTTTGATGATGCTGTACCTTACAGCCTGAAATCACCATCAAACCTTTACCTGACCAATAGGGATGCTGAAGAGGTAAAAGCTTTTTTCACGGAAACGGGCAAATTGCAACCCAACCGCATTATAGCAGTAAATGAGGGTTATAGTCACGGATACCGCCTTTGTTACAACAATTCAGCATGCAATGGCAGCGATCTGCCAGCCCGCTGGATTCAGGTGGTTACCATCGATGTTGCCGAATGTCTGTCATTTTTTGAGGAGCACAACCCGGAACTGCTGATGGCCCCTTTTCAGGGGTTAAAGACCCTTTCAGGAAAACAACGGCTTGGAGACAACGAATTCAGCAAAGTTTACGACCGATACAAGCACATTGCATGTTTATTATACAGGCAATCGGAAGATCATGAAGGCATGATGGCGAATGAACTGGCGCTGGTGATTCACCGTTACTCCGACAAAATAGAACTGGAAACCAACCAGATGCTGGCCTCGGACGGAGATGGTGTGATGCTTTTGCCCGGCAACAACGCCCGTAATGAATGGGAACTCTGGATTGAATGCATTGAAGAAATTAATGTGGTTGGCTATACCACCCTGATCGAGTATAGCGATGCCCCCCAGGCGGGCAGCAGGTAATTTCACGAAAATTATTCCCCGATTCATATATTTTATTTCTGATCCTGGCGGAGGCTTAATGCTTTCCGCCCCAGCATATTATATAATTACACATAAATTTATTCCACTGGGTTTGATAATTATTTTACATGGAGAATAAAAAATTCTGAATTAGGGTAGTTACCTTTTTATAAAATCCCGATTAATGCAAATCCGAAAGTATATTTCGGAGAGGTAAACGAGGATGATTCTATCATAACTGCAAGGATATGAAAAGACTGACTATCCTTCTGATATCGCTGCTGTTCATCATTTCTGCAGCAAAAGCACAACCGCCCGGTGTCGACCCTTTTTATGATGCAGTCCCCTACAGTGTAAAAAAATTTAACAAAACCTTCTTAACCAACCAGGACGCCGGTGTTGTCAGGTCTTTCTTTGAACATCAGGTGAATAACATGCCCATAAGGGTTATCCAGATCGATCAGGGGCATCATCATGGCTACAGGTTCTACTATCCTAATGCCGCGAACAATCCGGATGGCCCGGAGGCATGGATACAGGTTTTTACTGTTGATGTTGGTAAAAGTATTGAGCTTTTCGAAAAGAGCAATCCTGCTTTACTTGAAGCGCCATTCCTCGGTTTAAAAGCTGCCGCGCAGAAATTCGGATACCCTGATGAAGATGTTGCCACCTTGTACAATCAGTATAAACAGATTGCCACCCGCTATTATCAGGAAGTTACCGATGCAAATGGCAATAAGGTGAATGAAATGACCGTATTGTTTCAGAAATATTATTCCAGGCTCAAACAGCAGCCCGACCAAATGCTGGCATCCGGATATCAGGGGCCTGTGATGCTGCCCGAAAACGCACGGGAGTACAGCTGGAATTTGTGGCTCCTCTGTTTTGAAGAGATTGAGCAGACAGGCTACCGCACCATCATTGAATACAGCGGAATTCCTGAAACAGACCGGTAATAAGTATTGTAATTTCTTGGTTTTTAACGGAATATTTCGTATATTTCGGAATCGAACCATTCATTATGGCATCATGGCAACACGTATCGTGCTGGTGTCATTGCTTCTTTCCTTGTTGATGGCCTGCGATAAGAAAGAGGATGACAACAATCCCGGCAAGGACTACACAGGCACACTTTCACTCACCTATTCCCGGTCTTTCCCCACATTTGAGGCGGCTGTCAGCATTGATGCTGATATTGCGGCGAACGGTGATGTTATCCTGGGCAATCCGCAGCAGGTCCCCTACGATGGTGTTTCGGAGAAACTGATTGAAGGGGAAAGGATTAAGATCAGGGAGCAGGGTGACATTGTTATCACATCCCTTTCGGGTAAATGGAGCAGATCTGACGGCAAGGATTACCTTACGGTTACCATTGACTACCGGCTGGAGGGTTTACTAACCGTGAGTTCCTTTGACGAATACCAATGGATAACGCTCAGCCGGCAACCCTACACCCTGGAGAATCCGGTGGGAAACCCCATGGTTTTCAGGATACAGAGTGCGCTGATGGCCGAAGCGGTTTGCGGTGCCACCTGCAGCGACTGCTGGGGTTACTCCTGCTTCCGGTGGCGGCTGAAGCTGACCCCAAAAACCTGACAACCAACGGCCGAAAAATCCGGGAAAAACCAGTGTAAAAGCCAGGGGCCGCTGAAACCATCATAAATGTCCGGCGACCCCTGTCTTTATCGAATCCTGATACCTTTCCGTCCCCTGAAACGGGATTACTTCACGATTACCCTGATTCCTTCGGAATGTGCCGCAAATTCAGGTGCATACATGCATTGCACACTGGTGATTCCGTTCGAGAACTCACCCTGCTGGGCAACAGTCAGCGGATATTCAAATATCCAGGTGCCTTTCGGCAGCCAGCTGAAAAAGAAGTTGGTTGCTGCATCGCGGGTGTTTTCGTAATAACCAAGCCCACCATTCCACCGGTACCCCGACAAGGTGTTGACAGGCTCAAAACCCGCCGCCCGCATATCTTTCAGGTGAACAAATTCAAGATCACGGTCGGTGCGTAATTCAACCCTGACCACCAGCTGCTGGCCCACAGTAACGGGGTTATCCGGACCAATGGCTTCGAGCACCGGCCCTGAATCGGTATTTTTCTTTATAAACAGCTGCTTGCTGATTTTCAGCGGACTGTCGTGGGCTGTTACCTTGTCGAGGTTTTCGAAATACTGCCAGTAAAGAGCACCCCAGGCAGGTCCCTCAGTGGTTTTAACCACGGTGACATTGCCCATCTGCGGCCTGATTTCCTGTCCGCCCCAGGAGGTTTTGAAATACCCTGTTCCGGCTTCTGCAGCAATATCCTGAACAGAAGGATCAATGGTTTGTCCGCCGAGTGAGATCTTAACACCGGCATCTGTCCGAAGCCAGTCGCCCCCGCGGAGCAACAGGGCATAAACCGCATCGGCGGTCGAACGCGAAGTGGCCCAGGATTGGGTTTGTTTCTGTTTCAGCAACCAGGTCTTCATCTGGTCGACAGCCCGGGGGTCATTACCCTGTTCTTCGAATAGTTCAATCAGCAGCGCCTGGGTTTCGACCGGCGCCTCATACCAGAACCAGCCACTGCGGTTGTCGCGCCAGTACATGCCCATTTCATCACTTTTCAATGACTTTTCGCGCAACGATTTCAGGATGGCACCTGAAGTCTTTTTGTCACCACTTCGGCCGGACCACAGGGCAATCATCCCCTGCTGATAAAGTCCCTGGCTGGTCCAGTATTTCCGCGCCTGTCCGCTGAAGTAGGCTATGGCTTTTTCTGCTCTTTCTGGCGATTTTACCACATTGCCCAGATAACTCATGGCATAGAGGTATTGTATCTGATCCTGGCTGATGTGGTTCTTGTCCATATCATCCGGAAAATCCTTCAGGAGGCGCTCATAATCCTCGTTGAGACGTATTCCCAGGTAGTTCACAGCCTGCTGTATCATTCCCCGTGAGGCCTCGTCCGTGTTCAGGTCAATAACTTTCAGGTAATTCAGTTTGCCGAACCCGGTCACAATCAACTGGGTGATATAGCGGCTCTCAGGCATACCTTCGAACCATGGCCATCCTCCGTTCGATGACTGGGTTTGTTGCAGCTTCACCGCGGCAGCCTCTTTTTCGCCGGCCATACGATTGAGGTCAAACATCAGGGCTAGGCGTTGCTTCCTGGCCGATTCATTCCTGCCGTCCATCAGCCAGGGCGTTTCTTCGAGCAGAAGGGTTTTTAGCTCCTGGTTCTTTTCAAGGTTCGAAAGCAATGCATCGGGCGAAAGGTTCTTCCAGGTTTCGAAGACATTGCGGATCTTCGGACTGCTATTAGCGATGTAGGCAGCCAAAAGATTGGCATAGAGCCGGTTGAATGTCTGATCGGCGTTCTCACCTGTTTGTTCTGCCAGGTATGGCAAAGCCTGAACAGCATACCATGCCGGATTTGAGGTATACTCCAGGGTAAGACGGTGATTTCTCAGGGTGGTGCTTCCACCGGCCTGATCTGTCAGACTGCCGAAGCTGTAATTCTTTGTTTCATTTCCATTGATGGGCAGGGGAAGTGTTTCGGTGACCAGCATGCGGTTGGTCAATACCGGCAGCATCGACTCCTCCCCGTCGCTGTGATTTCCTGCCTGTGCGGTAATGCGCACCAACACAGCGCTGAGGCCACCTGGAATGGTGATTTCCCATTCAACGGAAGTATTTCCTGAAGGTTCAGCGTTGAAGGCTTTTGTAACATTAAGATTGTTCATCAGCAGGTCAACCGGATTCAGGGTAACCGCATTAAACAACTGCAACTTTGCCTCACCCTGTATCGGGTTCGAAGTGAGGTTACTCACTTTGGACTTTATTACCATACGGTCGCCTTCCCTGAAAAAGCGGGGGAGATTGGGCGTCACCATCAGCTCTTTACGGGTAACCACCTCTTTGACAAACTGACCGTACCGCAGATCCTTCGAATGTGCCAGCCCCAAAAAATTCCAGCGGGTAAGCGCCTCCGGAACGGTAAATTCCACATTTACCCCACCCTGAGCATCGGTGGTGAGCTGAGGATAAAAGAAAGCCGTCTCATTCAGGTTGCGGCGGATGGCTGGTTCGGGTGCAGAAGCCTTATTCTGATTTCCGGTTTCGCTGATGGTTTCTTCGGAGGGCACTTTCGTTTTCTCATCCATTTGCATGGCAGCTTCAGGTAACGCCATCAGTTCATTATTGATAATACCTCCCTTTCGCATCTCCCTGCCTGCAAAACGACCAAAGGTCATATAATACCCAAACCAGTTTAACTGATCGTAGTTCCGTGAAACACCCGTCACCCTGTCGGGCCGGTTATATCCTGTGGCGAAGCTGGTCGCTGTCTGGAACGCCTGTGAATTCTCCCATGGGTTTGAACCGGAAAAGCCTTCAGCCAGCTGGAAATACCAGTTGTGCGGGGTAAAGGCATCCAGGGAAGCATCGTACATACCGGCCAGCAATTCCGCCTGCACCGGTTTGCCGTCAGGGCCGGTCAGTTTCAGTTTCCATTGCTCCGTACCTCCGGGCAGTAAAGGACTCCTGAAGGTTTCAAAGGTGATGTCGAGCCGGTGACGCGTATCGGGAATATTGACATTTGAAGTATAAGTATAGCTTCTGTTTTCCGAAACCATGGTCAGGCCGATCGAAATATCCCCTGCAAAATCGGAGGGCACCAGGTAATCCAGTGTTTTCTGCTCCTGGGTGAAGGCGATCCATTCCTGTTTTACCGGTTTTCCGTTCAGGCTTACCTCAAACAGTATCCGGCTATTTTTTGCGGCAGTACCGGTCAGCATGCGGATGTGCTCCCCGGCTTTGGCTTCACGGTTAAGCAGGCTGCACCAGAAGGCCCGGATTACCGGGATGCGTTTTGATGCGGCGGCAAATACCGTCACCTCTTTTTCTGTAATGACTTTTTGTCCGAAGGCATCCTTTGCGTCCAGGACAACCAGGTACCTTCCCGGCTCCCAGCCGCTGAGGCCCGGAATCTCGATAATACTGTCGGTCGCGGTATTGAAAATCTTTTTGAACACTGACTTTCCCTTCCGGGATTCCCTGCTATTTTCGTCCATATAGACATCCAGCGGAAGTTGTTTCACAAATTCCTCCTTTGGATATAAGGAGAGATCGGGGTCGTTCCAGCGGCGCTCACGGGTCAGACGGGTGTCGTCAATCAGCCTGAATGCTTCTATTGTTACCCCCTGCCGGCGTGTTTTTCCCGTTCAGGTTAGTGGCACTCAGCCTGAATGGTTTAACCGAATCCCTGTTCAGTTCAGAAGGAATATCCAGACTCAGAATCAGGGCTTTGGAACCTGCCTGAACAGTCGTTACCGAAGAACGTGTTTCGCCGTTGATGTCGGTTACATCGGCATAAACCGTGAAATTGTAAACAGGCTCCATTTCTCCGAAACCGGAAGCATCGGAAAGTGCGGTAAATTCTATGGAGAAGGTTCCATCGGGTTGTGTGATCAGATTACCATTCGAGATCTCACTTTCGGCCATCATGCCCGGCCACATTTTCCAGCCATAGCGGAAATACGGGAAAAAGGCTGAACGCACAACGCGGTAGCTGACTGAGGCGTCACTCACGGGAACACCCGAGTAACTTTCAGCCTTCCCGGGTATGGATATTTTATCATTCACACGGTAACTTCCCGTTACCGGCAGGAAAGTAACTTCAAATTTCGGGCGTTTGTATTCTTCCACACTGAAGTAAGTGATGCCCGAATTGTTATCGATGCGGAACTGTCCGCCCAGGCCTGAAGCCGGCAGTACAAACGAACCGCTGAATGAGCCAAAATCATTGGTAACCACACCAACCGAGGCAACCTTCTGTCCGTTCACATCATACAAATTCACCACAGAGCTGTGTTCAGGAATGATCCTGTTCCTGTTGTCTTCTGTGCCTGTTACTATGCCTTTAAACCATACGGCCTGACCGGGCCGGTATATGGACCTGTCGGTGAAAAGGAAGGTGCGTACTTTTTCTCCCTTCTGTGGTTCATTGCTTCGATAGCGTGAAAAGTAATTTTCGGCAACCAACCGATCGTTTTTCAGCAGGAAATCAAATGAAAGGGTTGAATAATCCCGGCCGGAATATACCGGAATGTTAAATGAACCATCCGCACCTGTCAGATAGCTATCCTCATTTTTCCTGATATAATTCCTGATCTGATAATTATATTCCCGGCTGAAACTCTGCACCCTGACACCCTGCAATGGCTGTCCTGTGCTTCGGTCGAGCAGATAAAATATTCCGGATCCGTCTTCATTTCTTTTGCTGATGTAGCTGATCGACGTTGACCAGAAATCCTGAACGGCAAGTGGCGATGTACCGCGGTCGAATGATCCGGATCCCGATGCAAGCAGGGCATAATACCCCGGCTCGACCGGAGGAATAATAACTTCGGCAGAATGGGGCTGGTAGTCTGTGATTTCGGGCAGGGTAACGCTCCATTCTTTCACCGGTTTCATTGCCAGGTATTTATCAAGTCCACGTTCGCCATAGAGTTCCTGACGCAGGTTGGCTTCGCTGTCATAGTCTGGTTTTAACAGGCGGAACCATACCGTTTTGGTATTTCTGAAATTCAACAGTATGGGAAATGCTTTCCCCGGCTGCACTTCCTGATCGGTGTTGAATCCGATGGAAGGTTCTTCGATGGACTGCAGCAGGGCCTGGCAGTTTCTGGCGCCGTCGGTGCCGGGATAGCCTTCAATCGCTTTGAGGCACCAGCTTCTGGCAGTGGAAAGGCTGGTATTTTTCGGGGGCATGGTACCTGAAGACGATCTCACAGGATTGGTGGTATGATTACGGCTATACCAGTAATCCGCAATTTTTGCAATGATATCTGCTGCTGCCGGACCTCCGTTGTACTTTGATTCAAGACGGGTCAGGGCTGACAGATACAGGCTATCCCTCACTTCGAGGTTGATGTGGCTTCTGACAAATTCGAGCCTTTTCAGGATCACGTCAACAAATGCGGCAGGGTCAGTATCGTTCTGATGGAATATTTCAGCCTGTTGTAACAGGAGGATTGCCCTGAAATGAAAAGCGGTACTGTCAGAGGTTATGATCTCAAGCTTTGTAAACTGTTCAGGCAGGTCAAGCAGTCCGGGATCTCTCATGACAAAAGGATTTACCGGGCGGGTAATGGAGGCTTCTTCGTTTCTGAAGAACTCAATGGCACGATGGGTAAGAAAATCAAAAAGGGTTGGCCTGAATTTCTTTGAACCTTCGGCGGTAAGCAGGACCGGATCGTACATTTTCAGTGAAACGGACTGCAGCAACGCTGTTTTTTTCAATGAAGCCATATAATGTGCGGATGCTTTTTTAACAAACACAGACGCATCCCAGGTGTCCATATCCGCTGTAGGGTTTCCCAAAACAGCCGTCCGGTCAAGGATCCGGTATCTGTTCTGCTGATAATACTGCCAATAGAGGTCGGCCAGTACAGAATGTAAAATCTGCCGGGCCGGCTCAGGTGTCTTACTGAGTTTTTTCTCTGTTTCGCTGATATACACTGGAATGTAATCCTCTTCAAATTCACTCCTGAGCTTTAGCTGGTAAAGGGCGGCTTTTAAAAATACGGGCATATCTCCTGATTCAAGTGCCCTTGAATAAATACCATCGACCAGTTCGAGTGCCGATTGAGGGAGGCCCTGGGCGGCCAGTGAATCGACCTGCTTCCAGAGGTCTTTATTATCGGGAGTTTTCCCCATCTGTAATGATTTTTGAAAAAATGGCAACGGCTGCTGTATCAGTCCGGCTCCCATGGCCACAAGGCCCAGGATGGTGAAAACCACCCATAAACGGTTCTTCATATTGATCTTGATTTGAATCCGGAAAACGTGAAAATTGTCCGGTTTTCCGGTTTGTTTCTTTAAGACAGATGCAAGTTAACAGATAATTCCATAAAGCCATCCTATTTTTTTGAAGCTGAAGCGGGTTTGTTGCCATTGAAAACCCTTGATGAAAAAGGGTTTTTCAACCCCTCGTAACCGATCAGTTCGATTTTTACCGATCCGACGATAACGGCGGACTTCACCAATACCGGCAAACGGTTAAGGTCGTCGGTGATCCAGAGTTCCATGGGGTAAGGTTCATTGAAAACCTCGCCTTTTAATACCATGGGTTTGAATTTCAAACAGTTGATTTTTCCCAGCTCCGTTACTATCTGGTCCCGACCGAGGAAAACAATTTTTGAAGTGTACAATGAGTCGTCCAGGTAAAAGGAAAGAGGAAACGATTCACCTGGTTTCACCCCGGCAATGTTCAACGTTCTGGCATAGTAGAAAACAGACATAATGTCCTGAGTATTTTCAGGAATCCTTTTAACGCTGTTCCGGCTTACAGCCAATCCATGGTTCTGACGAAAAGTCACTTCATCGTCCTTCTTATAACCTCCTTCGCGGGTGCGACGCGTAAAATACCAGGGTATCAGAGCCTGTTCATCAATGAAGGATTCAAATCTATCATCCACCTTGAAGAAGAAATTGAAAGCACCTTTTGAATGACCAGTGCCAACAATGTGGTATGTTTCCCTGCCATTTTTGGTGACACTCTTTTTTTTGACTTCAAGCTTTGCCTCTCCCGCCGTGACCTTTCCGGTTATTGCTGAATGATAATATACCCTGAAGGTAAGATTCTCACCGTTGGTAAAGGCTGTATTCTCAATGATTCTCAGCGGTTGTGCAGCAAGCGGTTTTCCCTGGAAAGCAAAAACAGGAATAAGGATGCAGAAGATAATGAAGGATTTGATGGTCATTCCAATGGATTTGATATCCGGTTTGCAAAAAGCGTTCCAAATGCTGTATTCTTGTAATAACAACAATAATAAGCGGATGAAGTTGATTTGTGATGAAAGATAAACGAACCGGAGACCTGCGAAGTACCTGTGTCTGATGAATAATATCTGTTGCTGAGTGAAAGGAATATATCATTTTTCCTCATGGTGGATTCTTTACCACTCAGGCACTGAGATCACTAAGGTGCACTGAGAAAATGGTAATTATTGGAATGATTCGTTCAATTCCATATAACTTAGTGATTCTTAGTGTCCTGAGTGCCTTAGTGGTTTTTCTTTTCAGACCAATTTCTTTACCACTCAGGCACTGAGATCACTAAGGTGCACTGAGAAAATGGTAATTATTGGAATGATTCGTTCAATTCCATATAACTTAGTGATTCTTAGTGTCCTGAGTGCCTTAGTGGTTTTTCTTTTCAGAGCGATTTCTTTACCACTCAGGCACTGAGATCACTAAGGTGCACTGAGAAAATGGTAATTATTGGAATGATTCGTTCAATTCCATATAACTTAGTGATTCTTAGTGTCCTGAGTGCCTTAGTGGTTTTTCTTTTCAGAGCGATTTCTTAACCACTCAGGCGCTGAGATCACTGAGGCACAAGGTGAAAATGGCAACCAACGGGGAAATTCCACTGAAATGAAATCAATCAACTTGCGTCGATCTCCTTAAACCCATTGCCTGATTGGAGCTTACCCTTCATCCGGAATACATCAGAAAAATCACTGCCCGGCTGTTTATTCACGGCAAGTGACTACTTTTACAAAAAATAAGAACATGAACCTGAAGAGCCTGATTGTCTTAGTCGGCAGCCTGCTGATCAGCTGCCTGCTGACAGCCCAGAACTTTACCCCTGCCGAAAAAACCCTGATCATGGCCGGTGACACGGCAAAAATGATGCGTGTACTGATCTATACCAATGATGCCGATCTTAAGGTGCTGAATTCGGAAAGCACCGATATTGACCCCTCCGACCCCTTATTGCCCCTGTTGGCACGAAGGATGTACAAGGCGATGCGGGATTCGGCAAATTCAGGGGTTGGTATCGCGGCACCCCAGGTTGGCATTAACCGGAATGTGATCTGGGTGCAGCGTTTCGATAAATCCGGTTCCCCGTTTGAATTCTACATCAATCCGCGGATTACCAAATACTCTATTCTCAACCGGAAAGGAGGCGAAGGATGTCTGTCAGTGCCTGAAGAACGGGGCCTGCTGCTCAGAAGTTATGCCATACTTATTGAATACCAGTCGTTTGATGGTACCCGGCACCATGAGCTGATCGAAGATTTTACATCAGTGATTTTTCAACATGAAACAGACCATCTGAAAGGATTCCTTTTCCCCGACCGTATGCGGGAACAGCAAAGCGCAATCTCTCTGCCGCTTCCGCAGAACGTTGAACTGTTTATCAGGCCTCAAATGGTCAGGTAATCAGAACAATAGTGTGGCTAACTTGTTTATTGGGCAAAGAAACCCAAGCCGAACAGTTGCGATGTACTTTCCTGAATGATTCTATTTGTGCCCGGTGGGTTGAAAAATCCCTGCCTGACAGGAATTGAAGAACAGCCCGGTTTCATCCTGATCTCATTACATACCATG
This sequence comes from Bacteroidales bacterium, assembly GCA_016705005.1. Taxonomy (GTDB): domain Bacteria; phylum Bacteroidota; class Bacteroidia; order Bacteroidales; family Lentimicrobiaceae; genus Lentimicrobium. The sequence goes on from JADIZB010000001.1 coordinate 938,157, forward strand.
ACCCTGAATAATGAAATATATTTCTGCATATATCATTAACAAGTCTGATATCAGAAGGAACAGCCCGACCTTTAATTTCCATCTGAGCATTCCGTTCCGGAAAAGAAAAACCGTTGACCAATGATAAAAATTAAATTACTCCTGCTGGTTATTGTTGCCGGTTTTTCCCCGGAAATGGCAGGAGCCCAGAACAATACACTCTATTCTACAAGGAAAGGATCGATCAGCATCAGATCTGACGCTCCGCTCGAACTGATAGAGGCCGTTTCGGGAGAACTTAAAGGAGTGATAGATGTTTCAAAGAAGACTTTTTCATTCTCGATCCAGAACCGTTCATTCAAAGGGTTCAACAGTCCGCTTCAACAAGAGCATTTTTATGAAAATTACATTGAAGCCAATAAATTTCCATCTTCCACTTTCAAGGGAAAAATCATTGAACAGGTTGACCTTACTGCTGACGGCAATTATCAGGTGAGAGCCAAAGGGTTGCTTTTTATTCACGGCGTTGAACAGGAACGCATCATCAAGGTTGAAGTTAAAGTGAAAAGCGGGATTATTCAGGCTTCTTCCGTTTTTACCGTTCCATTATCGGATCACAACATCACCATTCCAAAAATCGTTTATCAGAAGATTGCCGAAGAGATCAATGTAACAGTTGGTTTATCGTTATCACCTGAAACCAGGTAAGTGGGATGAAACCCGCATCAATTGCTTTCGCAGAGACGTATGGAATTAATCTATAAATAATGGGTATCCTTGCTGCACCGGGCAGTCATCCGGCCGATCTAAACATAATTAATTACGGATGAAACATCGTTTGATCCTTTTTCTTGCTGCTGGTTTGATGCTTTTCTCGGCAGGCCTGCCTTTGTGTACTTCTGCCCAGTTTCCTGTTTTCAACACGATAGCAGGCAGGGACCAGCTGAACGATGGAAAGGTAAGCCGGACAATACAAGACAAACAGGGTTTGCTGTGGGTCGGGAGTAACCGTGGACTCTTTGTTTACGACGGTTTTGGTTTCCGTGAAGCAGAACTTCCAGATAGCCTTAATTTACAGGAGGTTACATCACTTGCCGTTGATCATTCGGGCATGATCTGGGCCGGTTTCAGCAACGGAAGCATCGTCACGGGTCATGAAAAAGGATTTGTCCGTTTCACTCCTCCCGAAGGTCTGCCAAGGGTGCCGGTGACTGCATTGCTGTTCGAGCCCGATGGCACCTTCTGGATGGCCACTTATGGTGAGGGAATCTATTTTTACAGGGATGATAGGCTTTTCAACATCAATACCGATGACCAGCTCGGTGACAATTACATCTACACCCTTGCTTTGGGCGACAATGGCATGGTCTGGGCCGGAAACGACGCCGGCATCAGTGTATGCAGCGCGAAAGGCAAAAAAAAGGTTTTCAAACACTACTCTACACCTGAAGGGCTGCCCGATGTTATCGTACAGTCGATTACCAATGCACGATCAGGCGGTTACTGGATAGGTATGCAGGAAAAGGGTATCTGTTATTTCAATCCGCTCAAAGAGAGTTTCGAAATCCCGTTTGAAGGCACCTGGTCCCATGGTTCGGTGCACGCTCTTCTCGATTTCGGCGACCTGTTGTGGATTGCCACCGAAGACGACGGGTTGGTGGAACTGCCGTTGAAGCAGGGAAAATCTGCCGGAATAAGCATGAAGGAATTCACCGGCAAACGTGCAGGATGTTTAATTCAGGACAATGAAGGTTGTGTATGGCTGGTTGCTTCAGGCTTATTACAATGGACACCGGGTCCGGGTTTAAGACATTACAGAAAGGTGGGTGAAAGGAGCTTTGGAAATATACATGCCATTTTTGCCGATACAAAGGGCAGCTTCTGGTTCGGAAACGACGAGGGATTATATCACTACAACCGCACCATTACGGGAACGTCATCGCTTAAGCAAATCCCACTTCCAGGAGGCATTGGCAATTCAGCCATCACCAGTATTTACAGCGATAAAAGCAGAAGCCTCTGGGTTGGGACATTTGGTAGCGGCTTATACCGAAGCTTGCAGGGTTCGAACGAAATGAAAAGGGTAACCGACCCGGGAGGGATGCTCAACGACAATATCCTGGCCATTTCAGGGCAGGGTTCCGATATATGGCTGGCCACCCTCGGCGGTGCCTTCCGGTGCAATACTACATCCGGAGCTGATGGCTTTTTCAGGTTTGATCATTTTTCATCGGCCGAAGGGTTGGGTAACAATTATATCTATGCTGTTCTCGCCGACCGCAATGGAAGAGTCTGGTTCGGAACCGACGGCAAGGGTGCAGCCATGTATGAAAAAGGCAGGTTTACCGGCTTTGGTCCGGTTCAGGGAATGCCCGGGAAGGTAATCTATTCGTTAGCAGAAGACAGCGATGGGAATATATGGTTCGGCTCGGCCAGAGAAGGTATTTACCGTTACGACGGGAAGATGTTTACCGGTTTTACCAACAAATCGGGCCTGCGCGATCCGGGCATCACATCGGTTGCCGGTGGCTCGCAGAATCAGATGATTGTTGTGCACAATCAGGGAATTGATATCATCAATACCCGGACAGGACAGGTGGCTTACCTGGGAGTCCAGGCAGGCATCGGTGAAATTAACCCCGATTTGAACGCTGTGACTACCGACAGCTCCGGATCGGTATGGATCGGTACACGCGACGGGATTGTGCATTATACGCCTGAATATCTCAATTCCATGGCCATGCCGCTGACTTCCATCAGAAGGGTATCGGTTTACCTCTCTGATGAAGAGGCCCTCCCGGGACAGGTTTTCCCACACAATCAGAACCACCTTTCGTTTTCCTACATCGGACTCTGGCTCAGCGATCCCGGAACTGTGACCTACCGGGTTAAACTGGAAGGCAACGATCCGGACTGGATCTATACCGGCGACCGGCTTGCCACTTATTCCAACCTCAGGCCTGGCAGTTACACTTTCAGAGTGCAATCATCCGTAAACAAAGATTTTACTTTTGCCCGTGAAGCAACATTCCATTTCAGCATCAAGCCACCGGTATATAGCCGCTGGTGGTTCGTGCTGGGAGTTCTTCTGCTGATCATTGGCCTGACATGGTTCTTCATCAGCACCCGGATAAAAAGGGTCAGAAGGGAAGATCAGCTACTCAGGGAAAAAGCAGAATCACAGTTTCAGATGTTGCGAAGCCAGGTAAATCCGCACTTCCTTTTCAATAATTTCAGCACCCTGATGGCCATTATTGATGAAGACAAGGACCTCGCCATTGAATATGTAGGAAAACTATCTGTTTTCTTCCGCTATATTCTTGAATACCGCGACAAAGACCTTATTCCGCTTTCGGAAGAGCTGGAAATCGTGGATAATTACCTTTTTCTCCAGAAAAAAAGATATGGCGATAGCCTCACCGTTGAAAAAAATATCACAGAAGCTTACCTGACGAGTTTCATCCCGCCGCTGACCCTGCAGCTACTGCTCGAGAATGCCGTGAAACACAACATTGTTTCCACTTCGAAACCTTTAAACATCATCATCTACAGCAAAGAAGAACTGCTGGTCGTCGAAAATACCCTGCAACCCCGTAAATCGCCGGAGCCTTCAACAGGCATGGGTTTGCAAAATATCCGCAGCCGGTACAAAATATTTACCAGTAAAGAGATAAGGGTTGCACAAACAGAGAGTCTGTTCAGCATCACTCTTCCTTTGATCTTTTCCAAAACAAAGAAACCATGAAAGTACTGATTATTGAAGATGAACCTGCTACTGCAAGAAGGATGCAGAAACTACTGATGGAAACTGATGTTTCCATTGAAGTACTGGCTGTTACCGACAGCATCGAGAGTACAGTTGCATGGTTTAAGCAAAATGCAGCCCCCGATCTGGCTTTTATGGATATCCAGCTGGCCGACGGGATCAGTTTCGATATTTTCGACGAGGTTGAAGTGGCCTGTCCGGTTATATTCACGACAGCCTACGACAAATATGCCATTGATGCCTTTAAAGTAAACAGCATAGATTACTTGCTGAAGCCGGTTGAAAAGGATGCGGTAGAAAAGGCGCTCCTCAAATACAAACGCTTTCACACAGCTACAACACCCGTGTTTGATTATTCAAGGCTGGCTGATCTGATACAGAAACAGGCCAAACCTGAAGTACTCAAAAGGATGGTTGTAAGGTTTGGCGACACCATAAAGGCAGTGGAATACAACCAGATTGCCTACTTCTATACCATCGAAAAGCAGGTATTCTGCACCACTTTTGCGGGTGATAACTACCCGGCTGAGTTCAGTTTGGATAAGCTCGGAACCATGCTTGACCCGGAAATGTTTTTCAGAGTCAACAGGAGTTTCATAGTCAACTATTCGGCCATAGACAAGATGACCTCATGGTCGAAATCGCGGGTTAAACTCATTCTCAAACCACCAACCACCCTGGATACCGTCACCAGCACCGAGCGTTCGGGCGATTTCAAGCGATGGCTGACAGGGAGATCGGAGAATTTTTAAACACGATATTTGACGTTGGATCTTGGGCGTTCGATGTTCAATTTGTTCAATGCGCTACGCGCGTTTGGGGTTGGGCGTTAGACGTTAGAAGTTCAATCGCTTCGCGGTTCAATAGCCTTCGGCTGCCTGCCCGCCAGCTTGTATGTTGTATTCAGGAAGGATTGACTAAACATTTTCTATTATTTGGATTTAGGATGTCGGTCAGGCGGGATCAATGTTCATGGCTTCGCCGTTCAATAGCGATGGAATGAGGGTGCGAACTAAGCGACTTTAGAGAAAGAAGGCGACTTCAGCGAATAATATCGGGAAATCCCTGCAGCCTCCTGGGGTAGGCGGCGGTTCAGGAAGCCCGGCGTTTGGTTGGACGTTAGACGTAGAGTTTAAGTCAGAGGCCTGTTTGTTATGTCTATGTTTCAGCGCCTATGTGGGAGAGAGAGCTGGGCCCGCGGGCCGCGGGGGGGGCTTGCTCTCGTTGTTCAAAAGGCGAGAAATCAAACTCAACGACTAAGCAAAAGAAAGCAACCTGGAAGTAGCCTGGTGGGTGTTAGAAGTCAGAACTTCTTCTTTTCTAAGTATCGATGACTCTGAAATGCTGCTTTTGGTTAACTGAAGACCCGACGTGACAACAAGAAAACCGGATCAGTGTGCCGGAAAGTTAATGTCTCATTCTTCAACACTGGTTTTATCATTTTCAAACATACTTAAGTCTGGCGGATTATGCAGAAAGTAGTTTTGTCCATGCTTCATTTGTTTGGTGGCAGATGATTTGCTGAAGTCTGTTTTTCCGAAAAAGGAACAGTTCATTATTTCGGACTGTTCAAAGATCACACTGATGAAAGTGGCATGTTGCTTAAAATCAGCGCTGCTGAAGACTGATCTGCCTCTTATTTCTGCATAATTGAAAAACAATCTCCGTTCCAATTGACCAGTGAGAAATCGGTATATCCAAAGAACCGGGTGTTGCTGAACTGAGCGGTGGCATTGAAGGTGGTTCCCCGAAACTGCTGCCAACATCTGAAGCGGCATCGAGAAAACCGGCCTGCTGCATAAAAAAGGCGTTCTGGAAACGAAGTTCTCCGTGAAAGATACATCTGTTAAACCATGCCTGTTGAGAAAAACTGCATTCTTCGAAATTGGCGGTCTTCTCAAACAATGAACCGGAAAACACTGTTTTCCCCAATATGCTGCAAGCCCTGAAGGTAACGGGCTCCTTAAATGTACAGCCCAGGAACGACAGATTGCCCTGAAACATTGTGCTGTATTTCATGCCTTTGTCATCAGTTGCATAAGCCCGCACTTCCCTTTCAAAAACGCAGTTTTTAAAGGTAACAGAGGCGTTGTAACGGGTCTGTTGCATCACCTCACTTACCGGATTCGACGGCATAATTCCGGTGAAGTCGAATTCTTCAGATAAGGTTTTATTTTCTATCAGGATATCGCGGCCAGCCCGCAATTGTTTAATGAATGATTTCAGATCCGGATCCTGTCCTGTGGTATCACAGGTGGTGAACAACATGATGGTCAAAAGCAACAGCGATTGTTTTATCATAGCCTGGTAAAATTATTATATAGAACAGGGTAGCAGAATAACGAATATGTTATCTGCTCACCTCAAATGGACGCTAAAACCGGATCAATGCTTTCCCGGGATCCGGTAGCCGGCCTTACGTTGAAGATACTCATCAACTTTTTTGATCGAGCCTTCCGCTTTTTCTCTGCTTTGAAAAATGCAAGAATTTCTTTTTTTTGTGTATAAGCGTTTTTAAATTCAGGTGTTACTACTGAATTGAATTTGCTGTTTCTGAGATTGGGCACCGATGGGGAACTTCATTTTAAATTTGAAACTTCCTGCATTCCTGCCTGTGGACTTTGTACCAATACCATAATCAAAGTATATAGGATAAACACTGGTGTAAAAGAGGTTATTGATTTCGTTCTCTTCCTGGAATTTATCTTCAGCATCGGCAATGGTCAGTAAATAATAATATCCGTGATGTCAGGCATGTAATAAGTTCTGGTCACACTTTCAAAGCCCCAGGCATAGTTGGCAAAATTATTCCCTGCCGGGATCGGGATATTGAAAATACAATTCCATTCTGTCGGACAATTGTAGGTATTCTCAGCAACAGAAGTATTAAACTGGTCGTAGAAAATCACTCCATAGTCGTTGGCGTCATAGGCATTATAATAGATATGGTAGTAAGACCAGTCTGCTGAAGAGGATGCATTGGCATTGCCAATGTTGTAAATGTTAAAATCAAGAATTCTCTGTCGGATAATCATAGTTTCCGGTTGAATAGTCGTTAAAAATCCAGGGAGCCAGATCAACACCGCTTACAACAGGATTGGGACCCGGATCGGGAGGATTATCGCCGCCTTCATTGGCAGCTATGAACAGAACTTTATCATTGCCTTCACCCATAACAAATTCATTAAAAAAGAAATTGTAGTCAACCCAGCAATTTCCGGAAGATCCCCAGCCGGCTCCCCATGAATTAACAACCCTGAAGGCACCATTCGGTCCTTTATTGTCGTCGTAACCGCCTATAATCAATGCATGGTATGCGTGTTGTCCTACATTGTCGTATGAAGTAGCTGAAGTAATCACTTCGTCAGAATTGTGGCTCATAAAATTATCGGCCAGTTTTGCGCCAAAGATAACCGGCACATTCTGAGAAATATTCTTTTTAATAGCTGAAACGGATCCTTCTACCTTACGCCAGTATGCGATTTTATTTCCGGCTGCTTCTGTTGCCCAGGAAGGATCGAGCCCCGATTGTGAGCAATTACCAAGGCTGGTATATGGAACGGTTTGCAGGGTTGCAATTCCTGTTCTGGATGATGTTCAAAGCGTCCTCAAAATTGGAACCCCACAATCCTGACCTTTGAGGTTATCATCAATGGCGGTAAAAGGTCCTTGGACTGAATTGTTTGTTCGGGCTGGCAAGGTCGTTGGCGTTATATCCCTTCTCGATGCCATTGATGACTGTCTTGCAGTTGTATCCAACAGCCCATGCCACACAGGTGCCGTATTGACCCTGATCGCCGGTCGGAGGAAACTTTGTCAAGAATATCATAGGATTCAGGAGATTATCAGCTCCAAAACCGAAATTGGTTGTTGCAGGTACAGAACTCATATCGTCGTCATCCCTCAGTCCAAGACCGAATCCGGTTTCATTCGGATCATCTGGTATCATCATCTTTTGGATCGCAACCGGAAATCATCAGTAAGCTAAAAAGTGATAACACGGTTAAAAATGGTAATTTTTTATGGTTTTGTTGATTATTATGGTGGGAAAAACAAAGTTACGAAATATTAAATGTTTCTGCAATATCTTATTCTCACAAATTTGTATCAAAGTGCAACATAGACAAATGAACACAGTTTACCTGATTTTAACCTCCCGATGGCCGATGAACAACGGAAATCAAACTTTTCACTTTTTTACAAACCATTGTTTACATCCCTTTCTTATCTTTGCTGCAAAACCACAACGGTATGGGATTAATTTCAATCGAAGGCATGGAGTTCTTGCTTATCATGGCCATTTCAAGGAGGAACAGGTCATCGGCACCCGCTTTATGGTCGATCTTTACATTGAAGTCGACACCGGGCAGGCAGAGCGCAGCGACAACCTGCACGATACGGTGAATTACCTGACTGTATACCAGACCGTTAAAAAGGAGATGGAACAGAAGTCACACCTGCTTGAACATGTGGCCCACCGTATTTTAAAGGCTGTTCATGCCCGTTTCCCGGATGTATCGGAAGCCGAAGTGAAAATTTCAAAACTCAACCCTCCCCTGGGCGGAAAATAGACAGGGTTTGTGTTACCTTAACCAGTGATGATATTTATGAATGAATCAGTAAAACCAACACAGAAAATATGCCCGCGTTGCGGCAGAACCTTCGGATGCCTGCATGGGGAAGGCTGCTGGTGCTTTGACTTTGTCATCACACCGGAAAATACAGAGAAATTGAAAAACACCTACAACAATTGCCTTTGTCCGGAATGCCTGCCTTTATACGGGGAGAAAAAGACAACCGGAAACGTCTGAAATAGATAAATTATTGATTGACTGAAACTTAATCATCAATTAAAAAAAGTCGGCGGGAATACGGAATTTTACTAAATTTGCCGCGATTATGGTCTCGTGGCCGAGTGGCTAGGCAGAGGTCTGCAAAACCTTGTACAGCGGTTCGAATCCGCTCGAGACCTCAAATGACATTTAAAGATTGAAAACTTAAATGTCAAATATTATAAAAATCAGGACTTTAGCTAGTCCTGATTTTTTGTTTTAGAAGGAATTATTTCATTACTTTGTGAAAATGTTTACCAATTGTTTACCAGTTTAAACCATTGTGTCATGAGCAAAGTAAATTCGGTTATTATGTTCCGGCCTGACAGACCAAAGGTTGATAAAACCTACCCGGTTGTGCTCAGGGTTACTATCCAACGTGAAGTCAAATATATCCCACTTGGCTTTGATGTATTAAAAAAGGATTTTGACGCTAAAAAAGAAACCGTCAGGACTTCTGATCCAAATGCCCACAAAAAGAGGCTTGCCATTACCTCAGCAAATACCAAGGTAAATGCCATTGAACGACATTTTCTTGTCGATGATATAAATCCGACTATGAAAGAGTTTGTCAGGTTATTTAACTCGAATAGCTTCAACAATGACTCTTTTTATGACTATATCGATGAAGTAAAGAGAACCAAACAAGGGCTCTCATATGAAACTCTGATCTTTTACGAAAAACAAACCAATAAACTGAAAATGTTCAGTGATATATTGAGCATCGGCTATGTAAATAGCAAGGATTTCATTATTGAATACCGTGAATTCCTGATCAATAATCTTGGCAATAAAGAGATAACCTGGAACAAGAGTCTTGAATTTGTCAGGAGAATACTGAATCAGGCACTTAAAGACGAGCGTATTACAAGGAATGTCTTTATTCATTTCCCGCTTAAAAATCCTAAAGGCACATTCGAACCATTTACAGTTAAAGAAGTAAAATCACTTCGGGGGTTGTATGATAAAAAAGAATTGGCAACCATTCCGCAAGAGGTTCTGAGATATTTCCTTTTTGCCTGTTACACAGGGATGCGTTGGCGAGACATTAAAGAACTCCGGTGGGAAAATTTTAAGTTGCAAAATGGCACTACATGGGTGGAGTTTATTCAGCATAAAACCCAAAAACCCGCCAGACTGCCATTAATTCCGCAAGCCATAGGATTACTCCCTCAAAAAGGATTCGACAAACAAAAAGTATTCTCTGTCAAAGGAAACGAAGCCAGATACCTGAAACCCATCAAAGAAAAACTTGGCATTCCGGGCAATAAACCATTTCACAGTGCCCGTTCAACGGTAAACACTATTTTATTATCGCTTGATGTCCCGATTGAAGTCAGGGAAATGATTGTTGGCGACACCAAAGAAGTTATACGCAATCATTATACAAAGGACAATGAGGAAATGATTAAGGGGGCGATGGAGAGGATGAGCTTAGTTTTGACTGCAAACACTTTATAACTGGTTTGTCGAGGGCACATTTGACTCTTGATAGAAGATGACTTTTAGTATCTTTACTATCTGAAATTTTAATATTGTGGACGAAATATTAGTTTATTCGTCAGCATGCTCGCAGAGGCCAAGTAATAAAAATGTTATGGTTTTAGGTTCATGTATTTATGGATCTCTTTCAAATAATTTGAAAAAATTGAATGAATTTGGACGAGAAAAATTTGGATTTTCGTTTTCAACAACTTGTACTAATATAATATTAGGATATAATTCGCATATTACTAAATTCCGCCAAATGGTTTGTTAAATATTACAAGTATGTTATGGGCTTCTTAATAAAAATGCAAATCCTGTGACAGACAAATCAAACAAAACATCATAATACTGCAACTATGGAAATCCTTATTTTCAGATGGCGTGATGAACTGATAAAAGTCAATACTCAGGAAATAGTCTACTTTAAGGCTGACGGCAATTATTCAATTATGGTATTGTCATCTCAAAAGGAGCAACTCCTGGCCATGAATCTCTCAAAAGTACAATTAACTCTTGAGGAACAATTAGGAAAACATTCCATTCTATTTGAGCGAGTAGGCAGAGATTTAATAATCCGTAAGTCGTATCTGTTTACAATACAAATCCTTAAAAAAAGATTAACTCTTGCAGTCCCTGGTAGTGAGAAGTTCTTTGAGTTACATATATCAAAGGACGCTTTGAAGAAACTCAAAGAAAGTCAGGAACTTAAACCTAGTGAGATCTCAGAAGAAGCCCAGCTGAGGGACTCACATACACGTAGAATCTATCCTCTAAAAATTGATTAAACCATTTTGGCCGTAAATCCGATAAAGCAGAATGCGAAAATCCCATCGATAACGGCGACAACCAAATTAGCAGGCAACATTTTCCGTTGAAGTTGTATTTGTTTGGAAACAAATAGTTATAAATATTTTCTGAATGATTCTGGGAGCGCAAACGGTACATTTTTGAATAATGAACTTATTCAAAAAAATATTCCAACACTTTTGCATTTTGGCAGTAAGTTAAGGGCAGGTAAAACCGAATTTTTATTGGAAAAAATTGATATGGATAGAACAGAAATAGCCTGATAAGTCATTTCATACAGTAAAGCCACTATTCCATAAAGTATCATCAGAATAATTTGGGATAGTTATTACGTCCACTTAATTTTACGCTGTATTTCAACAATATAGTTAACTTGAATCACAAGTAAAACGAGCAATATTATGGAATTAACCCCAGGCACACTTCTTCATGCAGGCAAATATAAAATTATTGAAAAGTTGGGACAAGGCGGTTTCGGTATTGCTTACCGGGCACACCATCAAAGCCTTAAAAGAGATGTTTGCATAAAGGAATTTTTTTATAGTGATTTATGTGAAAGATCTCAAAACTCAGTAGATGTTACAGTCATTACAAAAGCAGCCGAAAAATTAAACCTTGTAAATTCTCTTAAGAAGAAATTTATAAAAGAAGCTCAACGACTGGCAAAATTTCAACACCCTAATATTGTTCAGGTAACAGATACATTTGAGGAGAACAACACAGCGTATTTTGTTATGGAGTATCTGCAAGGGGGTTCCTTGGAAGATTTATTGAGCAGAGAGGGTGCTTTAAGCGAGCACAAAACCAAAGAACTCATTTTGCCAATAATTGATGCATTGGACGCCGTTCACAAAACAGATTTATTGCATTTAGATATTAAACCGGCAAATATCATGCTCCGGAATAATCAAACTCCTGTGTTGATAGACTTTGGTATTTCAAAATATATGGATTTTGCACCAGGCTATACAACAACCGCTCCAATAGGAATTTCCAAAGGCTATGCTCCTTTAGAGCAATATGGAGGCAATAGACCTGACTTTTCAAAAGCTACTGACATATATAGTTTATGTGCTACCATCTACAAAATGGTCACCGGCATTACACCTCCTGAACCATTACAAATGCTATCCAGCGGTTTAAAATCACCTCGGGAAATAAATGCAGAAATCTCAATTCCGTTTAGTTCAGCCATACTGACAGGACTGGCCATAAAAGCATCGGAAAGACATCAAAGTATGTCGCACCTAATGAAAGTTATTTATCCGATAAAACACCCCAAAGAAACCGTTTTTAATAAATCCAATATTATTCATACAAAAACCGAACACTTAAAATTAGTAAAGTATAGTAGTATTTATAGCTTTTCTGATGAATTGGCACGAGTAGAGTGTGAAGGGAAATGGGGTTTTATAGATAAAAATGGGAATGAAGTAATAAAATGTAAATATGATAAAGTTAGTGATTTTACTGATGGAATGGCAGCAGTAAGTTTAGATGGTAAGTGGTGGGGTTATATTGATAAACAAGGATATGAGGTATTCCCTTTTATATATTCGGTTGCTTCAGATTTTCATGAAGATTTGGCATCAGTATGTTTAGATCATCCCAATTCTCATCTAAATGCAAAGGATCACGAGTGGGGATATATAAATAAAAATGGGGAATTAATTATAAAGCTCAACGGCTGGGGACACGATTTTACAGAGGGATTTGCAAGAATTGGTCTCTTTTCAAATTACAAATACATTGATAAAAAAGGCAAAATAGTAATTCCTTGTAAATATTATCAATCAGGAGATTTTTCGGAAGGCTTAGCATATATTGTTAAGAAAACTGGAATTTTCAATAAAAAAGAGAAGTATGGTTTTATGGATAAACAAGGTAATGAGGTAATTTCTTGTATCTATGACAGTGCATACAATTTTTCAGAAGGATTATCACGCGTTAGTTTAAATGGGAAATACGGCTTCATCAACCTTGATGGAATAGAAGTAATATCATGCAAATTCGATTGGGCAATGCATTTTTCAGAAGGACTTGCACTTATTGAAAATAATAAGAAATACGGCTTTATTGATAATTATGGGGTTATTAAAATACTTTGTCTTTATGATGGAACTGGAGATTTCAACGAAGGTATTGCGCGAGTTTGTTTAAATAAAAAATGGGGTTGTATTAATAAAAATGGGCATATAATAGTCCCACTTATATACGATGAAATATATAATTTCTCTGAAGATCGTGCAGTTGTCAAAATCAATGGTTTTTATAGTGTTATTGATAATACTGGAAAAGTCATATTAGAATAAAATAGTCAGATATACATATGATAAATATCCAATCTCTCATCGGTGGCCGAACTGAAAACCAGGACTTCTATGGCTCTGTTCAAACTCAATACGGTGAGTTAATTATTGTATGCGATGGTATGGGCGGCCATAATGGAGGCCGCCATGCTGCAGAAACTGCAGTGAGAATAATTATTGAGGAAGTCTCGAATTGCAGAGCAAGCAATCCAGTAAATGCACTCAATGATGCTATTATAGAAGCAAATACGGTAATATGGGAAGAAAGTCAAGCAGATAAAAGCCTCAAAGGCATGGGCACTACAGTTGTAGCTTTGCTAATTACACCCGAAAAAGCAATGAGTTTCCATGTAGGCGATAGTCGCGTTTATCAACTTTGGGAGGGAAAGATCATATTCCGGACATTCGATCATTCCCATGTATTCGAAATGGTAAAAGCCGGATTAATAACGGAAGAACAGGCTCGTATCTCAGAAAAATCAAATATCATTGCTCGAGGTGTATTTGGGGAGCTATTCCGGAAAATGAACTAGTCGACATGGCTAGCATAAATGAGGATATAGAAAAGGTCTTAGCCCATTTGGTAAAAGAAATTGATACTATTGGGTTTAAAAATGGCGGAAGGCACGATAATCTTACTGCTGCATTGGTAGAGATTGATACTATAAATCCTATTAATAAGAGAAAATCCTCCACCAAAAAGAGCAACTCATTTTTTCACAATATCAACAGTTTTTTAAGAGACAAGTTGAATATACGAAGCCACTCCAAAGTTAAGAAACCATGAAAACATACAAAATTGGAAGAGATACTGATAACGATATAGTTATTAATGATCAGGATGTGCGTGTTAGCCGCTATCATGCCACACTAACGATACATGATAATGGAACAATTACGATAAATGACCAAAGTACAAATGGAACGTATGTAAATGGAGTGAAAATTAAATCACAAATTGAAACAGCTGTTTCAACATCAGATAGTATTGTGCTTGCAAAAACAACACAATTAGATTGGAATCTGATTTCAACGGCTACCATTCTGAAACCAATGTACATTGCATCAGAATCACAAAAACCAGTATATTCAGCTACTCCGCAAAAGGCTAAAAATACTTCAATTATGCAAACAATAGGATGGATACTTATTGTAATTGGAATAATCGGCATATATAGAACGGGCTTAAGTTTCACTTTTTAAGGAATATTTGGTGTTTCTGCACCTATTATTGGTGGAATAATTCTAATCGTCAGAGATAAAAACAAAGAATAATACCTCAAAAACAATCATTTCTAAATATTAAATTGATATGACCCAAGAAGAATTTCATAAACGCTACCATTACAGCCCAACAAAGGATTGTTTAGGCGAAGGCGGCTTTGGCAAAGTATTTAAAGCTTATGACAACCACCTCGACAAATGGGTAGCTATCAAAATGGTTGAAGTAAGGCCCGGTCTAGAGCATGGAAGACTAAAGCATGAAGTAGAAATCGTAAATAAGCTACCTACCCACCAAAATATCGCCCGTTACGAAGAATGTTACACTTTTTCATCTTTCTCAGGTGAATATGATTTTGCTGTTTTGCAATATTATGAGTCCGGCAATCTACAGCAGTTACTAGAGACCAAACAACTCACCGAGCAGCAAAAAGATTCAATATTACAGCAGATATTGGCAGGAATAGAGTTTTTACATAATCAGGGAATTATTCATCGTGATTTGAAGCCACAGAATATCCTGATAGTAAATCGAAACGGGGAATATATTCCCAAAATTACAGACTTCGGAATAAGCAAAAAGTTAGACGCCAATAAAAGCTCTGTTTTTACAAACTCATTAGCAGGTGTAGGAACTCTGGCTTATGCTTCACCAGAACAACTACGTGGACTAACAATTAAGAAAAATACCGATTTATGGAGTTTTGGTGTAATTGTTTGCTATGTGTTTTTGAGCAGACTACCTTTTAAACTTAATGGAGAATCAATTACAAATGAAGATGGAAGACAAGAGTTATATAAGCAAATAGCTAATGGTAAACTTGACTCTTCAGTTTCTCAACTATCAATAAATTGGTTAAGCTTAGTTAGAAAATGTATAATAGTAAATATCGAAGATAGGGTTGAATCTGTTGCAGCATGTTTTGATATTTTGGGTGAAAAAGAATATTATTGGAAAGAAGTCAAACCGACAATAAACACATTAGGTGAAGTACTTACCGTTTTAAACGGATTCTTTTTTGACTTTAAATACGATTATTTAGGGTCGTTTATTGATGGATTAGCAATTGTAAAACGAAATGGATTATCTGGTTTTATTAACAAATTTGGCATTGAGGTAATCCCTTGTCAATTTGAGAGTGTAGACATATTTCATGATGGCTTAGCTTGTGTTAAAAGAAATGGTAAATATGGTTTTATTGACAAAAAAGGTAAAGTGATTATATCATGTGAACATACTTATTCGGGATATTTTAGTGATGATTTCTGTCCTATTTACCCGTCCATAACTTCCAATAATCCTGATTATATCTTAGATAAAGTAGGGCGTAAATTTTTTGTTAAGGATAAATTTGATGGATTTAGTCACTTTCATGATGGCTTAGCGCAAGTAAGTGTCACACAATCAAAGTTTCTTAAAAAGTGCAAAAATATGGATATGTAAATAAAGAATTTCAATTATTATCGCTTGATTATGGCGTAGCGAACCATTATTCAGAGGGGCTTGCCATTGTACAAATTGGAGAAGTGAACTATAGTCCTTTTCGCGATTACGGTATTACAAATTGTACTTCTGGTGAAAGTGTAATTGATAAAAATGGAATTGAAAGAATATCTTCTCACAAGATAGGACATTCCTTAGGAGTTTATGGCGATAAGGGTGGAGGCGTTCACGAAGGATTTAGTGATGGGATGTGCATATTTAAAAAATATGGTGATTGGCCTAATTTATATGGATATATAGATAATGTAGGCCATATAAAGATTCAGGCACAATTTGATGAAGGCTATATGTTTAAAAATGGCATTGCGCGAGTGGTGTTAAATAATACATATTGTTCGATTAACAAAGAAGGTCAGATTCTTGGCAAAGGTAATTTCGAGAAAATGTATGATTATTCTGAAGGACTAGCATTGGTTAAAAAAAATAACAAATTCGGATTTGTTAATAATAATATGAAAGAAGTTATATCTTGTAAATATGACAATGCATATTTTTTCAGCGAAAGTTTAGCAGCAGTATGTTTAAATAATGAATGGTTTTATATTGACCAAACTGGTGTGCGAATAAGTTTTTACAAATAAAATGTATTAAAGAAATTTAGTTTATGGATATTGACGATTTATATAATGACGTTTTTGATGAAACCCCTATAAAAGAGGATTATGATGTTATTGAATATCATCAATGGTTTTTCCCTATTATTGGTTACTCTATATTAGAAAAGGAGAAAAAGAGTCATGGAAATGGTTTCTTTATTAACAATATGGGCTATTTTGTAACAGCAGGACATGTTATCCATGATAAGACTCAACACTATAAGGCTATTATTGATAATAATGAATGTGATTTTATTATACTTTTTGAGGAATATTTACCAATTAAAGAACAAAATAATCAATTGTGTAAAGACTTGGCAATTTGCAAAATTGAGATTAACAAAGAAAATAATTTTCAATTATCCAATATTTTGGCAAGTGAAATGAGAGTTGCTATTTCAGGGTTTAGAAGGAGAATTCAAAATGGCATTTCAATAAATCCAATAAAAGTCAAAGAGTTTTATTTACATAATTACAAATGCATTGATGTAAAGCTAAATTTACCAAGAGAGATAAATAATGACATTGACAATCGGCCTGTCTGTCATAATACAAGGTCATTAGTTCTGACTGAAGGTGTGAAATATAATGGTTTAAGTGGATGTTGTGCTATTATTAAAAATGGATGAACAGGTTGGACGTTAGAATACTCCTATAAAACACCTTCTCTGAACGAAAATTAACTCATATACCAGAAACTCATGTCACAGACATTACTTATGTTTTGACTTTAATAGCAACGTGAAGATTTTCGCCTAATAATTAATCGTTTTAATTCCTTTAAGAAAAGTAACCTTATGAAAATAGTAGAATTGTCAAAATATATCAAGGTTTATTCACAAAGAGTATTTAGGTTATTCGGTATGCAACACCGGTCTGATATTGTGTGGAAAGAGCTGATTAAACTGTATAAGAAAGAGAATTGGCATTTTGGCCAATACGATAATGAGAAATATATTCGGACATCTTTTGTTGATGAAAACAATAATGATCTGAATTTTCACTACCAGGTAACTGCCGATAAACTTGTTTTCAGAGGTGTAATAGCAACTGATTTCAATGAAGAAAAACAAATGACATTATGCTATTGTCATCACATCTCAACAATCTTCTGACATTTGGAATGGTCAGAGTCAACATCAACGACAATTATGTTGAATTTGTTTACCAAGGAGATCTTCTGGTTTATATGTTTATATCCCGGTGAAATTCATAGTGACATAGATAGGCATTCTCGAATTTCTTCAGACTGTCATTGGGCTTTTAATCATCTTTTTAATAGCGGAGATGAGCCGGTATTTGTAATTTCTGAATTACTGAAACAATATGAAAAAAGGAACCAGGATTAAATAAAATCATCATTTTATTAATTAAAACTATTGCCAAAATCCATGAATCCTAAACTTGTTGAAGTGCCTGCCTGAAGTTTTTGCCATGATTGTAATTGAATAATGGTTCCCTACTCCATTGGCTTTTCGGATTTGCCTCCGCAAGCTTGCCTGTGCGGAACAGGACCGTTTTCTGAATGGGTTCTGGTCTCCACTGGTTACAGAAAATTATAATTTAATTTTGAAACCGGTTTCTGATAGACAAAATCTGTACCACAACTGAAGTGTGACATAACGATTATTAATGCCTGACAGTGTTAAAAAAACTCATCTAAGCATCCCTTTCAAAATTTAATGACTTCGCAATCCAGTAAAGGTTTGTGTTTGTTCATTAAATCATGCATCCGGGTCCAACATGTACTCCTCGGATTCGGATCGCCAATTCCCAGAATTGGCCTTATTGCGTTAAAATTACTTCGCCCCTTCAGGAACGATCCTGCCTGCGGAGGCAAAAGCCCCAGTGCTATCTTTTGCGTAATAAGTTCCTGAATATCCTGGAAAATGGGTTTAACGGCATTTATATTGAAAATCTCTTTATATACGGCAACCTGGAAAGGACCCCAATATATCCCGGCGGTGTTGCTTCCATTTTTCAATTCGATGCAGCAAAGATTGCCTTCCGGATCTAAAGCCAATAAATCCAATTCATTACCCAAGTTTTTCGGCTTTGATTTTCCGTAGGTTTTAGGATCATTTTCCTTTTCTGTCGCAATCAATTTCAGGTATTTATCAACTATTGGTTTAAGGTGGGTTACTTTCTCTTCTGAATTTGTATATCCAATTACACATTCCCTGTCAATAACTATAAACGGACTATCAGATTTTGCATTTTCGCCGGATTCATAGCAAATCAGATTCTGATAATACCCCTCCTTCATATTTGAAAATGAACTGGAACTGGCCTTTTCAATTGATCCTAAAAGATAGTTTGCTATTTCGCCTTTGGGAGGGTTACTACATTTATATGAGCCAAGAAATGGATCTGAATAGAATTTATCAGCTGAAAAGGTCAATCTATCACGACTGTAATTTATCTTAATTACCAAAAGGCAGGTTATTCCTATATACACCATAATTTCGTCATGTTCACGAAGTTGAATATCAAGGGTAAAAGGGGCTCCTTCAGGTCTGGCAGACTTGATTTCCGGTATAATAAAACTACCGGAATCCTGCAAATACTGAAATGCAGATTGGCTGAGTTGTCTTTTAAAACGAAGCATAAAATTATGATTTAGTGATGTTAATATTAACGCTGTTTCCTACTATCGAAGATTTGTTCTTTGCCTTTAAGAGATTCATCGATCTCTTGGCTTTTATAATAATACTTCCGGCCATACCGATGAAAAGTGATTTTCCCCGTTTTCTTTAACCGGCTCACAGTTTGGATTGTGCACCCTAAATATTCCGCTAAAGCTTTATCACCAATAAGTTTTTCTGAAGAAATCAAGAATGGTGCTGGCACCTCATTACGCTGGAATTCCTTAATTTCATTGAGTACGGTTTCGATACGGATTAGCTTTTCATTGAGTAAATCAAATGGATTTTCCATAACTAATGAAATTAGTAATCTAAGCACTACTTTAGTTTTAACTCATTCTTTGAATAGACATTCAGTCGCTTGATCGGCTCTTTGATCGCACTCACCAGTCGCTCGGAATTATCAACTAAAAAAGGAAGTCATTTTTTGCCAGTCACTTTTATTAAATACATCAACATCCTCAAGTTTAGTATAGATCCGACAGGTAACTTTGTCCGGTAAATTCATCCAATCGAGCTTTCCTCCAAATTTAGTTTCTATGTCCAAGCGGAGATTATACATAAAATCAAATAGTGCCTCATTTTCAGCTTTGTCACCCCTATTAAAGAAAATTTCGACTCCTGCATACTTTTGGGTTACTGTTAAGTTAATATTTACACCACTCATTCCAATACCAATTCCTATCCAATTGTCTTTCGAAGGACTGATGTTGGAAAACAGAGAATTCTTATTGTTAACTTCATGAAGAAAATATTTCCAAAATTCCAACCGTAAATAGTGCCTGGCTTTCAATCCTTCTTGTACAGCTATCTCCTCCTGCGCTTTGGTTGCCATGCTTATGGTAAAATCTTCGGTGTCTTTTAACGGTAGTATCTGTTCGATATCCAGCATCAGATTTTCACCCTGGGCAAATGGCGTAACTTTAATGCATTGTATCCTAAGATTAAAATTTCTCAACCATAAAACTGCTGAAGTAACCTCCTTCCGGAAATTACCCGCAACCATAATAATTCGTTGCTTACTTCCCTGATTAAGCGTTATTTCCTCAAATTCCTTGTTCTCAAAGAATTCGGAAATCTTTTCTTCTGCACTGTTTTCAATATTATGCTTGTTCAAATAAGCCTGATATATACTGCAGATCTGCTCTTTATTCAAACTTGCGCAATAAGAGGCGTATTTTATCACCTGCCAGGTTACATCCTTCCCAGAGGAGTCCAGTTTATTCTCAATAACAACCAGATCCCCGAATTTGTCAATTGCCAGCAGGTCGAGCCGTTCACTCGTATCATTGAACCCATTAAATTCTTTTTGAATGATCAAAAGATCCTCTCCTAAACATGAAGGGTTTTTAGCAATCCACTCCTGTAGGTTCTTTCTTTCACTAAAACCAAGTTCGGAAAATGACTTTTCTTGAATCCGACTAATAGAATTAGTCTCTTTATCGATGAGATACATCTAATTAAATTTAACCTTGAAAAAAAACAACGATTCAACCATATCAAATATATAAATCTTCAAAGCAACTTCCGCTTATCGGTAACAACCTCCAATGTATGTTCACCAATTTTCAATTCACAGCGGCCATACAACGGCTGTTTCTGCAGTACCTTTTTACCATCAACAAAAGTTCCGGTAACGCTCCCCAAATCATAAACCCAAACCTGACCAAGTGCATTGAGAATAATACAGTGCCGCCGGCTTACAGCCAAGCCTGTTAATGAAATATCATTATCCGGTGAAGATAATCTGCCAATTACGACCATATTGTTTTGAAAATCATTGTATTCAACTCCGGATTTACTAATTGAAAACCATGGATTTGCCTTATTGAATGTATTGAAAACATAGTCCATATAAACCAGCTTATCATTCAACCTGACTTTGTCATTACAGTATACTTCAGGATTATTTCTGAAAACTTCGAGGTTGTACCTCATAAGTGTCCTCAAGGATGCTTCCTTTTCCAGCCGTTTCCAATCTTTATCAGTTGAAGCATTGGCGCATCTGAAAAGAAAATGATTAGTGGAAAACGTTTTAATTTTTGTAAATTTCCTTTTAAGCAGTGTAAGTAATTCAAGGCCTGTATCATAACGTTCAGAACGCAAATAGCATTCGCCCAATAATGAATAAGCCTCCATATCATCCGGAATAAGTTGAATCTGATCTGAAAGCACTCCGATAGCCCGACTATACTCCTTCCTCAACATCAGGATACGGGCATAATCATTGTGAACCGATAATATCTGTGATTTTGCAAAGAGCTGCGTGAAATTTTCCTCTGCCTTATCCAGGTCGCCTTTCATAAGATAATACTTCCCCAGGGCTTTCAGAATATGAGGGTGTGATGGCATTCTATGTTCAAGGTAATTGGCAAAACCCTCAGCATCATGAAGATTACCTTTATTGAGTTCTTTTATCAATTTTCGGCCCGTTTCACCTGCTTCAAGAACTTTATAAGTTATTATTTCCGGTATATTTCTCTGTTTAAAGCGATTCAACATTTCTGCCATTGTCTGGAACCTTTCTCCGGACGTGGATGAATGGCTTTGTGCAAAAACTCTTGCAACCAGTATGGCAGATTCCCGGTCCCATATGCGCGGGTCTTATGTGCAATCATGATCTCTCCCAATCGCATCCCAATGAATGGATTTTCCCCGGTAAGGATCTCAACAATGGTAAGTCCTAAAGCATAAATATCAGCCCTTTTATCATCAGGAGATATTTGTGGATTAAAGAACATTTCCGGAGCTTGATAACCTGGCGTACCTCCAAGTGTATTGGCCACCCCGAAATCGGCTATTTTAAGCTCATCTCCTGCATTAATAAGAATGTTCTGGGGCTTGATGTCATGGTGGGTAATTCCTTCGCTATGCACCCATTTCATTGCTTCTATCAGTGAGGAAATCATCCCGGTTGCTTTACCTATTCCTATTCCGGTTTTTCCGATTTTATTAGCAAGACTACCAATCTCACAGTACTCCATCACCAGGTGAAGCTGTTCCTCATTCTTGAAAGTATGCAGATATTTGACTATACTCGGATGGCTCAACTTTGACAGCAAGCGTATTTCTTTCAGAATGTTTTTCTGTTTAGCTTTATCATTGGTTAAAAGCCGTTTGACAGCAACAATATGCCCGGAGAGAATTTCTCTGCACTTATATACTTCACCGAATCCGCCTATTCCTAATAAAGAAAGGATTTCATAATCCTGATTAAGCCTTTGCATTCAAGCCTCCTGAGCAAAAATCAATAAATATATTTTAAATGTGCGGCATTTCAATACCTCTAAGGTTACGGTATAGCTTTAATGCAAACAGGTCGGTCATACCAGAGATAAAATCTATAATGTTCATTACCTTAACATATGCTGGAGAAGAGCTTTCAAATTTAAATTGTGGAGGTAATAGACTGAGTGTTTTCTCATGTCTTTTGGTTTTCTTTTTGGCTCAATTCATGCTGCTTCAACAAAGTCCTCGATAAGCCCTGACATAATACGGAAACCAGCTAACTCAATCCGGACAACGGATTCATGATTATAAATTCGGTCAATCGATGTTTTAATGATTCCTTTTAATACATTCGAAAGATCCATTAATTCATCTAAAAGCGAAGAGTTAAACTCACCTTTGATTATCCGGTCCTGATTTATTATAAAAGCTTCAGCACATTTGAGGGTCAAACTGTTAATGGATTTTGCCCTAAGGTATGCCACTGCTTCATTTTTATCATTCTCAAGATCCTTTAGATTATTCAGCGTTTTATCAATATTGTCTTTTTTATTTGCTTTTAATATTTCCATCAATGGTTGCTTGACTTCTTCATAGGTCAGAATTTTTAAACGGTGTGCATCTTCATAATCAATGATATTATAACAAATGTCATCAGCCGCTTCGACCAATAAAACAAATGGATGACGCTTAAATGCGATTCGCGCTTCCTCATGGTCCTTGAGCATATTTAATTTCCTGGCAATTTCAAGGAAAACATCTTTGTCAATATCAAAAAAACCATATTTCTTCCTGTGAATATAACTTTTATTAATGGCTAGAGATTCACAAGGGTATTTAAGAATTGCTCCTAATGTACTGTATGTTAGTCTATAACCGCCAATTAGTCTACCGTTTTGCTGTTTGGTGAGTATTCTAAGTGCATTTGCATTCCCTTCGAAATGGGTAAGATCACTCCATTGCTCATCACTGAATAATTTACGAAACACCTGATCATTTTCATTCGTTGATTCCCTGTCTTTAAAATACTTTGAAATTGCATCTTCTCCGGAATGGCCAAATGCCGGA
>JADIZB010000002.1 GCA_016705005.1 Bacteroidales bacterium
ACCCATCTGGGCTTTAATGGATCCCATCCTGAAACTGGACCATGCTGTGAATGACCGATTGAGGGTGAATAACAACATCAATCTGGTGCCGAAAGGTTGAAAAGCCACCTGGCCTCGATCACCTCTAGCCCTTTATTCATCAGTGTTGCAGAATCAATGGTTACCTTGCAGCCCATGTTCCAGTTGGGATGTTTCAGTGCCTCTGCCTTTGTGGCATTCTGCAGAAATTCCCGTCTTACCCCTGAAAGGCCCTCCTGAGGCTGTCAGATATATTTTTTCAACCGATTTATGAAACTCCCCGGCAAGGCACTGAAAATGGCCGAATGTTCCGAATCCACTGGAAGAGATTTACCCCCCCTTCTCGCGAGGCCAGGGCCAGTCACCAGCTTCACCGCCAACAACAAGCTTCCTTGTTGGCAATGGCAATCTGACGGCCGGCAGCAATGGCACTCAAGGCTTCAATCCGGCATATCCTACCAGTGCGATGAGCACCATATCGGTGTCTCCATTTCAAGAATCTGGCACAAGGCAACTTCACCGGCATAAACTTTAATATCATAGGGCTCAAGGGCCAGCCTCACTTATCTTAAGGTGCTCTGACCCGATTACGACGGCATTGGGCCTGAATTCGATGGATTGTGTTATGAGCAAACCCGCATTGCTGTTCGCCGACAGTACTTCCACTTCAAAATAATCGGGTTGCTGCCTGATGACTTCAAGGGCCTGGGTTCCTATAGAGCCTGTAGAACCGAGTATAGCGATGCGTTTTTTTCAAATGGCCGTCTGGTTATATCAGAAAACAAGATACTGTTCAGGGTTCACGGCTTTCCCGTTGATCCCACAATTCAAAATGAAGGTGCGGGCCGGTTGAATATTCACCCGATGTCCCTACGATTGTAATGGTTTCTCCGGCCCTGACAAAAGGAGCCCTGTTTTCTAAGCAGGACCGAATTATGCTTATAGACACCGATTACATTGCCGGTATGCTGAATCGCCATGACATACCCAGTTTCAGCGGTCCATTCGGCAAGATCACCATCATAGGCGGCCTTGACTGCTTCATTGCTTGGCTGAAGCAATATCAATCCCAAAATATTGCTGGGAAGGATTAAACCTGTTGGTGACCACACCCTTGAGAGGTTGTAAAAAATCTTAGTTGATCAAGTGTAACATCCTTTCCGGAAGCAGCCTTCTCTCCGACTTTAAGGCTAAACTGGGTCTGTGCCTCATAATCAGGCTCTCAGTAACGAATCTTCTTTACTCTTTTTATTACTGATTCCTGCGTATTTAGCTCTCACCGACGAATCAGGTTTGGGAGATGCAGATGCCGTCGCCTCGATATCTTCACCCGAAAGGACCTTTTTCATGTTTGAGATATAAAGATCCTTGCTTCCTGACAGAGCTTGATGGAATCAGCTTTAAGCTGCAGTTCGTACAAATCTTTCTGGATACTGGTATCCTTATATCCTGGTATGTATTCGCGCAAAGGGGTGAATGCGATCAGGTAAGTTGTCAGAAACACCAGGATGATGGCCAGCATGCCGGTAACAATAAACACATTGAGCCTCGACAAGCGGAACGACAACTTCTCCTCGAAGGTGTCCTCATTCAGAATGATCAGCCGGTACTTATCCCTGAGTTTATGATACCAGTGCACTCTTTTTTCTGCCGCAGGGTCGGATCCTGCTTTCCGGAATGCCATTTTTAAAATTTCATCATTTT
The DNA here is from genome assembly GCA_016705005.1 of Bacteroidales bacterium. Classification (GTDB taxonomy): domain Bacteria; phylum Bacteroidota; class Bacteroidia; order Bacteroidales; family Lentimicrobiaceae; genus Lentimicrobium. Next base: position 1,723 of record JADIZB010000002.1, read on the forward strand.
ATTCACCCTGCAAATATCGGAAAAAAAGCGCATAAGCCGGATTATAAGATTCAATCTGCTTAGCCCGGCCAACTTCATGCAAATAATAAGGTTACTTACATGTGATGATTGAACTCCGGCTAGGTCATGATGTCGTATTAATAAACCCCCGTTAAAGAAGAAAATTGCGATTGGTTGAAGATATATAGTACATAATTTACTTATAGTCAGGTCCGATTCAAAAAAATAAAATATTTTGCAAATTATCAGTTATTTAGTGGAACTGTAAACCGGCATATCCTTGACTACAAAATTTATAAAATGCCGTTCATTACTCTTATGCGGTTTGGCAGTGCTACTGATTACTGCAGCCTGTTCAACCAAAAAGAATACATTTACCCGCCGGGGACATCATATGTTACCGCCCATTACAATGCTTACTGGAACGGTAACAAAGCCTGAAGGAAGGGATTGCCGAACTCAGGAAGAGTGCCCGCGAGAATTACATCCGTATTACCTGTATACAATTACGGCACCAGAGCAATGCCCAGGCCATAAACCCCAATATGGACAGGGCTATTGAGAAAGCCTCAAGGTGATTCAGAAACATTCCGATGTATTTTGATAAAAAGAATACGTCCGATGGGTCATGCACAGTTACATGCTGATCGGAAAAGCCAATTTTACAAGCAGGATTATAATTCAGCCAAGCGTGCTTTTGAATATGTGAGCAAACAGTACAGTGAAAGTCCGGTAAGGTACGAAGCCTCGTCTGGATGGGACGTTGTTACAAGCAGCTGAAACAATATGATAAAGCCATTTCGATGTATGAACTGATTCATTCCGAAAAGGCTGAGTTACAGCAGCCCTGGATCGTCAGAAAAGACCTTCCGCTGGCATGGGCTGATATGTACATAGCGCAGGCTAAATACAAGAGGCAAAGGAATCACTGGTTAAAAGCAATCCCTTTGAATTCAAACGGTAAATTACGTACCCGTATATATTTTATTCTTGGGCAGATTAACCAGCTTGAGAAAAGGGATGTACAGGCCGGTGAATATTATACCAAAGTTATCAAGGCTCTACGTCGTTCGAAATGGCTTTTAATGCCAGAATTAATCTTGCCAGGGTGTACAATGCCAACAGCAGCGACAAACGGCTGATCGTCAGGAACTTGAGAAAATGCTGAAAGATGCTAAAACAAAGACTTCCAGGATCAGATCTTCTATGCACTTGCCGATATCGCTTTCAAGGATGAAGAATGATCCCTGGGGTGTCAAATACCTTCGCAAATCGGTTGCCAGCAGCGTAAACAACGATTATCAGAAATCTATTTCTTCTTTAAGGCTTGCTGACATTTATTTTAAGCGTCGGATTACGGGCAGGCACAGGCATATTATGACAGTACCATCATGTTCCTGCCAAAAGATTTCCCTGATTATGAAAAAAATCTCCTTCCGACCGACATCCTGACCCGGCTTGTCGGTTTCCTTCAGTACGGTGCATGTTCAGGACGGCCTTCAGAATCTTGCTACAATGCCGGAGAGTGAACGCAACAAGGTGATCGACAAAGCCATTGCCGAATATATCAGGAAAGAAGAAGAAGCAAAAAAAGAGAAGAAGAACAACGACTGGCTGATATGGCGGGTGTTGGACTTGCGAGCCGACAGATCGTGGATCAGGATAAAGGTATGTCAACCATTGGTGGTGGTGGCTGGTATTTTTACAATCCTTCAGCCATCAGCATGGGGATTCTCTGAATTCATCCGCAAATGGGGCAGAAGAAGGCTTGAAGACAACTGGAGGCTCAGCAATAAGCGGGAGGTCGCCATGGATCTGACCTCTGACCCGGCAGCAGAAGGTAATGTTGCCGATTCCACTTCCGGAACGGGTGGTAAGGGTGGCAAAGGCGGTCCTGACCTGAAAAGCCGTGACACCTACCTGAAAGATCTGCCGTCAACTCCTGAAAAGCTTGAATCAAGCAACCTGCTTATTGCTGATGGGTTGTTCAATGCAGGCATGATTTTTCTGGAGGAACTTTATGACAAGCCCAAAGCCATCGAAACTTTTGAAACCCTGCTTACCAGATTTCCACAAGATACCAATGTTTTACAGGCCGGCTACCATCTCTACAGGGCTTATCGCGACCAGGGGGATTCCCTGAAAATGGAATTTTATAAAAATAAAATTATTGCAGGATTTCGGAGAGCGACTACGCCAAAATCCTGAAAGACCCCAACTATAAGCTCGAACTGGAAGCAACCATGAATAGGGTAAGGACCCTGTACGAGGAAACCTACCTTGCCTTTGAACGTGGGCAGTACCGCACCGCCATCATTTACAGCAACAATACCCTTACCAATTATAAAGATCCTGTACTAACGCCTAAATTCGCTTATCTCAGGGCGGTTTCACGGGGTAAAACGGAAAGTGCCGACACCATGAAAGTCGAACTCACCCGGTTGATTGCTCAGTATCCGACAAGTGAAGTGGTCCCGTTTGCCAGAAAGCTGCTCGGCCAGGAAGCACCCAAACCTGCCGCACCGGGCGATGCCGTAAAAAGTACCCTACCGGCAACAGCAAAACCGCTGGATATCACCATGTATAAATTCAATCCGGCAGCCACACATTTCTATACCATTGTTGTTGACGGAACTGCAGTGAATGTTTATGGGGCCAAAGTTCGTATCACCGATTTCAATACCAAAAACTACAGCGTTGAAAACCTGCAGGTGAACAGTGTGCTGCTGGACAACAACCGACAGATGATCACGGTCAGCAGTTTCGCTGAAATTGAAAAAAGCCAGACGTTACTTTGACGGAGTTAAGCAGGATACCTATGTATTTTCGGAATGCGGGAAGGAACTTATGATCAGTTTATCATCTCTTCGGAGAATTACCTGTATTTTTCAAAGAAAAAACACGCTGGCATACCTGAAATTCTTCATTGAGAATTATTTAAAAGAATAAGGAAGATCTTCCCCGTGAGGTCATCCGATTCATAACTTCGCAGGGTGGACCAAAAATAACGGCTCCGGCTTACTGATTGTAAATCATACTTTTTTAGTAACAAAAAATGTCAGTTATGGCAAAAAATACTATTCCAGAAACTCCCTCATCGGCCAACCTGATCCAGTCGGGTACATTCATCACCGGAGACATTCAGTCGAATGGCAACATACGGATCGATGGCACTTTGAACGGGACGGTATATGCAGGCGGCAAAGTGATCCTGGGATCAACCGGAACGGTTGACGGAAGATCAAATGCATCAATGCTGACATCGAAGGTAAAGTAACCGGCACCATCCAGGTAAAGGAACTGCTTTCGTTCAAAGCTACCGCTGTTGTGAACGGGAAATATACACCGGAAAACTTGCCATTGAGCCAGGTGCGAGGTTTACAGGCACCTGCAGGATGGACAACCTGAACAATACCGAGATACCGGTATCTTATGCCGAACAGCAAAGCGAATAAACCTGAACGTAACCCCATGGCTTCCTATGCCAGATACTCAGCTATGGCAATTCAGATGGGTATTCTGATCGCTGCAGGGGCGCTGGGAGGATATTTTCTTGATGGCTTGCTCAAAATCAGATTCCCGGTTTTTACTGTTTTATTATCCCTTACAGCAGTTGCCGGAGCCATTTGGTTGCTGATCAAAGAATTAAGTAATAATAATAAGGAATGAATCAACGACTCAGTGTTTTCACAAAACAGTTGCTGATACTGGCAACTTTAACAGGATTGTTTATCACAGGGGCTATATTTTTGATTCCACCAGATTATATAAGCCCAACCCTGCCCTTTCTCCTGGTTTTCTTTACTGCATCAACATTACTATCCTTTTACTTCCTTGAGAAAAAGTTAAAAGCATCTGCCAGCAGATTTGTAACAGCGTTTATGGCAAATTCAATGATAAGACTTATGCTTTATCTTGCAGTGATCGTGGTCTATGCACTGGCAAACAGGCCTGATTCGGTTAATTTTATCATCAGTTTTTTATCCTTTACGTTGTTTTCACAGCATTTGAAGTCTCTTTCTTTCTTGGGAAGAAAGCTGAATAAACTATTTTTTAAATCAGGGAAATGGCTGTACTCGTTGTTGGAAAATTACAAAGTAGCCTTAAGAATTGATTTTTCAGATTGCGCACGAATGATAATTTCAATTTCTAGCCGATATTTATTCTCTCTAAATCAGCACCAACTAATCTTTCGCAGTATTAATAGAATCGGATATGCTAAATTTTGATGAATTTCCCAAAAGAAGCCAAATTAGCTGAAACAACTTTTATTATATACAATCCTTTCGCGAAATTATTGATGTTGATGGTGGTTTTCAAATCAACAAGTTGTTTTTTTGTTATTTCCTGTCCATTTGCACTATAAATAATCAAAGTTCCATTTTTCGGTAGTGTTTTTAAAACTACTACCAAAGAATTACTAGCAGGGTTAGGAAATAACTTAAATAAGTCATCCGAAACATCACCCAAACCATTTTTACCGGTATCAGTAGCTTTCAAAATGGTTCCATGATTACCAACAGCATATCCAACAGAATCATTCACAAAAGAAACAGCCGTCAGGATCGCATTTGTACCTGAGTACTGTTGTTCCCAGTCCACCCCCCCATCAGTGGTTTTTACTATCGTGCCATCATCACCGACTGCATAACCAGTATTATCATTAACAAAATCAGCATCAAATAGATAGCCGCCGGAATTTGTGTTGTATTCAACCCATTGATTTCCCCCTTCCTTGGTTTTCCAGATGAGACCATTGGAATTATCATTGAAAGTTAGTCCTACTGCAAAGCCACTTGTTGGGCTGGTAAATTCTACCGAATACAATATTCTGTTGTGTGTTGAACTAACTACTGTCCAATTCGAGCCTCCATCAAGCGTTTTGAGTATAATGTCCATGGAAGGCGAGTCAAACTCTCCAACAATATAACCCATGTTCTCGTCAACGAAATAAACATCATTTAATCTAAATAAGGTTCCTGAAGTTTGACCTGACCATTCATTTCCTGCATTATTAGTCATTAAAATTGTTCCATTTTCACCAACAGCATAACCTATATCCTTATTCAAAAAGTAAACAGCATATAAATCATTTGTTGTACCAGCGTTCATTGTATGCCAACTTAATCCATCAGTGGTTTTAAGAATGGTTCCATGATTACCAACAATAAATACCTTGTTTTCATCAATACAAAAGATGCTTTGAAGGTCCTTTGTTGTCCTGGGCTGCTGACTTTCCCAATTTGTTCCGCCATCAGTTGTTTTTTTAATAATGCCGCCATTGCCTGCTACATAACCGATGTTCTCATTTGGGAAATCGATGGCGTTATAATAGTTATTCTCAAATGCTTGTTTTACTTTCCAGTTGATTCCACCATCGGTGGTCTGTAAAATGGTGTAATCAGATCCAACTGCGAAACCACTATTCTCATCTATGAAATAAATGCTGTATAAAGTGGAATTTATACCAATAGACAACTTTTCCCAACTCTGACCTCCATCTATAGTTTTTAAAATAGTTCCTGAACTACCAGTGGTAAAGCCGTACTCAGGGTTAAGAAAGTATAAACCGTATAGATCGGCCTGGCTGTTGGTTGGAAGTTTGATCCAGTCAATTCCACTGTTGGATGTTTTATACAATTCACCAAATTCTCCGGAAGAATAACCAATCAAATCATTTACAAATTGAAGTGAAAGGAGATTCATACAGTAACCCCCGTTATGAATATAGTGTTGCTGCCATGAAAGACCTCCATCAGAAGTTTCAAGGATAAAACTGCTTACTTCTACCTCCCCTCCCAGCACATAACCGTGGTCTTCATCGATAAACTGTACAGTGTTTTTATAATCCCCTGAGTTAAGGAAATTACCCTCAAAAGAGTTTAACGTCCAGTTTTTCCCTCCATCTTCAGTTTTTAAAAGCTTATTTTCGAATTGTAAGGTTGCATAACCATGCAAAGAATCAGTAAATGAGGCTGAAAGAATCAGGTCGTAGAGATCAACGGGTAATGTTGACAATGCTGACCATGTTTTGCCTCCATTGGTGGTCTTAATGCTGCATTGACCAAATGCATAACCGGTTGAGTCATCTGTAAAACAAATGCTGGTAAGATTTTTATTTGTTCCGGTATTGATCTTAGTCCAGGTGTTTCCACCATCAGTTGTTTTCAGAATAGTGCCGCCATTCCCAGCAATAAACCCAATCATATCGTCAATAAAAGTGATTGAATTTAACGCATTTGCAGAGGAGAGTGTTTCCCAGTTCTGGCCTGATATTCCGAGATAAATTATAGTCAGAAATATAAAAACTGACACCTTTTTCATAAGTAAATAATGGAATAATTAATCAGAGATCTCCTTAAAAGATTCTTACCTGTTTATGTTAACTTCAAATATACTCAGTCGGTTAAATAAAACCAAATTTAACTACCCTAGCAGGAGTTAGTCATATTATCAATGTTAAGAAACAACCACATACCGGGTTATTTGCTTGTGTCAAAAATAATGCGTTTTTTGCAGATTAATTTTAAGATTATGCAACATTAAAAGAAATATTTTGTTTAAAGTTATTAATGATTAATTAAACAAACAAAATTCGAAATCAAAGCATTCCTTTCGATAATAAAGTCTAACTTTGATTAACAATTGTTAATAATATGATCTACATTACCAGGAAAGAACATTTCAATGCCGCCCACAGGCTCTTCAGGTCTGACTACAGCGATGAGAAAAATCTTGAGATTTTCGGAAAATGTTCAAATCCGAACTGGCATGGCCACAATTATGAGTTGTTTGTCACAGTTAAAGGCGAGGTGGATCCGGAAACCGGTTTTCTGATCAACCTGAAAGAACTGAGCAGAATTATCAATGAATTTGTGCTCGTCAAGCTTGATCACAGGAATGTAAACCTGGAAGTAGACTTTATGTCGGGTAAGCTGGCTTCTGCCGAAAACCTGGCCACAGGCATCTGGGAGGAACTTGAAAAACCTGTAACAGAGGCCGGAGCGCAGCTCCACAGTGTTAAACTGTTTGAAACCGAACGGAACTTTGTTGAATACTTTGGGGACTGATTAACCTCTAAAAACTTAAGTTATGAGCAGTGAAATAGTAAAAGATATGATCATCGAGAATATGATGGATGATTACGAAATAAAGGATGGGTACCAGAAAGGGATTTATACAATGCAAAACCATTAAAAAACTGGCGTCCCATTATCATGAAATCCTGAAACTGATTGGTGAAGACCCGGGCCGTGAAGGCCTTGAAAAAGACACCTGAGCGTGTTGCCAAAGCCATGCAGTTCCTCACACACGGATATGACCTGAAGCCTGAAGATATTCTGAAATCAGCTATGTTTAAAGAAGATTACCGTCAGATGGTACTGGTTAAAGACATTGAAGTGTATTCGATGTGCGAACACCATATGATTCCCTTTTTCGGCAGGGCACATGTGGCTTATATCCCTAACGGACACATTGTGGGACCGAGTAAGATCCCCCGCATTGTTGATGCTTTCGCAAGACGCCTTCAGGTTCAGGAACGGTTGACAACCCAGATAAAGGAATGTATTCAGGATACCCTGAAGCCTTTGGGGGTTGCAGTGGTTATTGAAGCCCAGCACATGTGCATGAGCATGCGCGGTATCCAGAAACAGAATTCCGTTACCACTACCTCCGATTTTACCGGTGCATTTTTGGTGGATAAAACCAGGGCTGAGTTTATCCACCTGATCGGATCCAGACTGCATTAACGATATGCACAGGTTCCGAAAGGCAGCATTTCACTCAATTCAGTGGGATGCTGCCTTTCTATTTACGCTTTAATCATGTACATTTGTGTTTCAGACTGACTACCATTTCACTCTCAGAACGGTCTGTTAAAAGATAACCCATGACACCCAGGCAAATTCTCCTGCTTATTCCGGCGATGTTCTTTTCTGCTGTTGTTTTTCCACAGGAAATACTCACGCCCGCTGAAAAACTGAACTTTGAACAGGTTTCTTCCTACACTGATCTTTCGGCTTATATCAGACAGATCGATGCGCAATCCGATCTGGTAAGCATTGAGAAAACCGGCTCATCCGTTAAAGGCCGGGAAATCAATGCGCTTCTTTTCTCGACCTCGGGTTTCGGCAGGGATGCCGGGAAAATCAGGGTGCTGATTTTTGCTCAGCAGCACGGCAACGAACAGAGCGGAAAGGAAGGTGCACTCCTGCTTGCCCGTGAGCTGATCAGACCTGAAAACCGTTACCTTTTCGACAGGATTGACTTTGCCCTTATTCCGCAAATAAACCCCGACGGTTCTGAGGTTAACAAACGGCGCAATGCAAATGATGCCGACCTCAACCGGAATCACCTGATTCTGACAGAACCTGAGACCATGGCTTTACACAATTTCTTCGACAAGTACCGGTTTGAAGTTACTATGGATGTGCATGAGTATTCACCTTTCGGAGATGACTGGGTTACGGCCGGCTTCCGTAAAAATTCAGAGGTTACACTGGGCACCACAACCAATCTTAACGTGCCGGAGAAGATCAGGATGTTTTCACAGAACAAAGCACTTCCATTTCTTTTCAACTTTTTAGGGAACAGAAATTTCTCCTGTTTTACCTATTGCCCCGGAGATCCTCCGGGCAACGGATATATCCGGCACAGCACATTTGATATCAATGACGGGAGGCAGAGTTTCGGAATTCAGAGCACCTTGTCCTTTATCCAGGAAGGAATGAACGGGAAGGACGATTACACGGATAATCTCAAAAAACGGGCACAGGGACAGATGACCGGGATGCGCGGCCTGCTTGAATTTGTTTTTTTAAACAAGAAGGAAGTCATTAAAATAACCGGCAGGGAAAGGCAACTACTGATGAGTGGGAAAGCTAACCCGGTTATTTCCGTTCAATCGGAGCACATCGGGAACGGCCAGGTTTTAAACCTGCCTGTTTTTTCGTATAAAACCGGAATGGATTCGATGGTAAAGGCAACAGATTACCGTCCGGTAGTCAGTTCGCTGAAGGATGTTGTAAGACCCACGGGCTACCTAATTCCTGATAAGTTGTACGAAATTATGGAATGGGCAGGCCGTCATAATTTTGAAATGCGTGAATATTTGCCAGGCCGGGCAGATGTTATACAGGAATATACCATCCTGAAAACCGATTCCATCGACTTTGAAGGTGATATTGTTCTCAATCCCTTTGTTGAAATCAGGGAGTACCCGGCAGTTCAGCTTGCCGGTAAATATGTATTCATACCCACAGCCCAGATAAAAGGAACCCTAATTGCACTGGGACTTGAGCCGGCTTCCATGCTCGGCCTGGTGACCTATAAGAGATACCGGCACCTTCTGAAAATCGGGGAAGTATACCCTATCCTCAGAATAAAATAAACCACTCCGGTACATTGCCGGTCAGAAGAATGAACACGATAAAAAACAACACTATGAAGATCGAAAGTATTGAATTACGTCACATCAAAATGGAACTGGTCAGCCCCTTTGTCACCTCTATGGGGACTGAGTATGATGAAGAACACATCATTGTCAGGGTTGAAGGTGATGGTGTTACCGGCTGGGGTGAGAGTGTGGCCGAGGGAACCCCATTTTATTCTTATGAAACTGTTCAGACAGCCTGGCATATCCTGAAAGATTTTCTGATTCCGGCCATACTCGGTAAAGATCTGAAAGATGTGGCGGAATCGAATGCGCTCAATGCCAAAGTGCGTGGTCATATGATGGCCAAAGCCGGGCTGGAAGCTGCTCTGTGGGATGCTTTTGCCAAATCGCAGAACATATCCCTTTCAAAAATGCTGGGTGGCACACGCGAAAAAGTCGATGTCGGTGTCAGCATCGGCATACAATCGTCGGTACCCGAATTGATCCATAAGGTGGAAGGTTACCTGGCCGAAGGCTATAAAAGGATCAAGATCAAAATCTCCCCGGGTCTTGACATCCAGTTTGTGGAAGCCTTGACGAAAGAATTCCCCGGTCTCCTGTTGCAGGTAGATGCCAACTCCGCCTACACCCTCGACGACATCGGACTGTTCAGGAAAATGGATGATTACGGACTGTCACTTATCGAGCAACCACTTGGCTATGAAGATATTTTCGACCATTCGAAGCTGCAGCGTGAGCTTAAAACACCCATCTGTCTTGACGAAAGCATCCACTCACTGGATGATACCCGTGCTGCTATTGAACTTGAAAGCTGCCGAATCATCAATATCAAGCCGGGGAGAGTTGGGGGCTTCACCGAATCGAAACTGATTCACGACTACTGTGCCTCAATGAAGATACCGGTATGGCACGGGGGTATGCTGGAATCAGGAATCGGCCGTGCCGGAAATGTTGCACTTGCATCATTGCACAACTTTACGCTTCCGGGTGATATATCAGCCAGCAAGCGATATTATAAGGAGGATATTGTAGAACCTGAATTTGTGGTCAATCCTGACGGAACCATGGATGTTCCTGTGAAGCCGGGCATCGGGGTTGAAGTAAATATGAGAATGCTGGATAAGGTAACTGTCAGAAAAGAAATTTTCAAAATCAACAAGTAAACTTCAACATTTCAGATTTCAATGGAGATCAAATCTTTGGATGGTGTTGACAGCCAGGTCCTGCATCAGGCTTTTGTCCGCGCATTTGCCGGTTATGACGCCCCTACCCCTGACGAGTCCGCACTTCAAACAATGCTGGCAAGGAGAGGGTTCAACCCGGCCCTTTCCTTCGGAGCTTTCGACGGAGGAGAACTGGTCAGCTTTACATTCAATGGTACAGGGTTCTATTGCAAAACAGCCACTGTCTATGACACCGGAACCGGAACCATTCCTGAATACCGGAAACAGGGTCTGGCAAAGCGCATTTTCAGCGAATCAAAACCAGTTTTGGTTTCGGCCGGGATGAAACAGTACCTGCTTGAAGTTCTCCGGCAAAATGTAAAAGCTGTTGAATTATACCAGAGCCTGGGGTTTGAAATGGTCAGGGAATTCGATTATTACTATGCCCCTGCCAAAGACATCAACCAGAAGCAGGTTACGACCGATTCCGGTATTGAATTTCAGGAGATTTCTGAACCGGACATAGATCTCTTCAGCTCTTTTCAGGATTTCAGACCATCCTGGCAAAACAGCTTCGAGGCTGTAAACAGGAGACTGAATGATTTCACAATCATCACTGCTACATATAAAGGAATTATTACAGGGTATGGGATTCTGGAGCCATTGTCCGGTGACATTACCCAGATTGCTGTTAAACATTCTTTCCGCCGCAATGGAATAGGAACTGCCCTGCTGAACCGGATGCTTGACCTCAACAGATTTGGTTCGGTCAAGATGATTAATGTTGAAAAAAACTGTCATTCTCTCAGCAGTCTGGCCGATAGTTTTGGCTGGAAACCAGCCGGGAGTCAGTTTGAAATGATGAGCAAGCTGTGAAAGATAAAACACTTAAACAAAAAGATTGCCTTTCTGACATGAATCAGGATTCCGTTTTACTCCCAACCATTGAATTCATCAGGAAAACAATGGCAGGTGCTGAGGGCGGGCATGACTGGTGGCATATTTTCAGGGTATGGAAGATGGCACTCAGAATAGCTGAGTCGGAAGATGCAGATCTTCTGGTTGTACAATTGGGAGCTTTGTTACACGATATTGCTGATGTAAAGTTCAATAACGGGGATGAAAAGATCGGACCCCGGATGGCCGGTGAGTTTCTTGATTCAATTGGGGTTTCAGTCGAAACCAGAGATCATGTCCGGAAAATAATCGAGAACATCTCATATAAAGGAGGAAAGGAGGTTCAGAGTTTCAGATCAGCAGAGCTGGATATTGTACAGGACGCTGACCGGCTTGATGCTCTCGGGGCTATCGGCATTGCCCGGACATTCAACTACGGTGGACACAGGAACAGGGAGATTTATAATCCTGGAATAAAACCCGACCTGAATATGGATAAGGAAGCTTATTATAAAAGTTCAGCTCCGACCCTGAATCATTTCTATGAGAAACTACTGCTTCTTAAGGACAGGATGAATACAGAAACAGGGCGCAGAATGGCTCAGCGGCGACACGATTTCATGTTAAGCTATCTGGATGAATTTTACCGGGAATGGGAAGGGCAAGAATAGAAAACAACACAATCTCTTATTAAATTCATGGTAGTCAATACAAAATGTAAATGGAAAAGTATAAGCAGAATATGACATTACAAAAATCCAAAAAGGCAATTAATTGAAAAGAAGCAAAAAAAATGGGTTGGAAAGCTGGTCATAATAAAAACCTGGGAATACTGGAAGTGACTTTTACCGGTTCACCGGAGATTGAAGAACTCAAGGCAGCCGTAATGTCGTCGCTCAAACTTTGTTATGAGAAGCAGGTAACCAGGGTGCTTGCTGATTGTTCTAAAATGGTTTCTTCTGTAAATGATTCAATCATGAGTACTTACGAACTGGGCTCCTTTTACGAATCACTCAAAATTGAAATTCTTATGAAAGAGGCCATCATCCTTCCTGAAAATGAAAAAGCTGCTGCTATGATGTATTTCTTTGAAACTACAGCACGCAACCGTGGTTTTAATGTTCGTGTTTTCGCTGAACGCGATGATGCACTATCCTGGTTGCTGAAGGTGTAACTGATCTCCTGTTTTCATCTGAATCCTACCCTCAGGAATTCATTGAAGGTTAATTTTCAAATTGGTCCAAACTTTTTCAGCGTAATCTGTTTATATTTGTTGATATATTTAAAACTAACAAGCAAAATAACTATGAATAAAATTCCTTTTTCAAAAGACATTCTAAAAATCAAGGATATCGAAGCGATGGCCGATCACCTTGGCAACATGCTGAAAGAAGAGATATTTTTCAAATACAAAAGGAAAGGTGCCGTTATCGGGATCAGTGGTGGAATTGATTCTTCGGTATCCATGGCCCTCGCAGCCAGGTACCTTGGTCCTGAGCGTGTTTTCGGTGTTATGATGCCTGAAAAAGATTCGAGTCCCGACAGTGAAAGTATGGCATCAAGGCTGGCTAAAAAGTTCGGGGTTGAAGCAGTTGTAGAAAACATCAGACCTGCTCTTGAAGGCTTTAAATGTTATGAAAGACGAGACGAAGCGATCAAAAGGGTTTTCCCTGATTTCGATCCTCTTACCGACAAATCTAAGATAGGAATCAACAAAACCGGGCTTGATCAGAAACTGCCGCCGGTTTTCCATCTTACTGTTATCGACAAATCAGGCAATCAGCAGAGCAGGATTATTCCCGTAAAGGAATATCTTCAGATTGTCTCTGCTTCCAATCTCAAACAACGTTGCCGCATGGCCATGGTATATTATTATGCTGAGAAAATGCATTATGTTGTGATCGGAACTGCCAATAAGCACGAAATAGATCAGGGGTTTTTTGTAAAATTCGGAGATGGTGGTGCAGATCTTTACCCACAGGCCAATCTTTACAAGACACAGGTTTATCAACTTGCAGCTTACCTTGGTGTGAACCAGGAAATCATTGATCGTACTCCAACCACCGACACTTACAGTGCCGAACAGACCCAGGAAGAGTTCTTTTATCAGCTTCCGTTTGATATCATGGATCCTATGTGGTACGGTTACGAAAACGGATACTCTCCGGAAGAAGTGGGTGAGGTTATGGGGATGTCAGCAGAAGAGGCAAAGATCATTTTTGAGAATTTTGCACGTAAAATAAAAACAACTGAATATTTAAGGGCTAATCCCTATTATTTCCCGCTCATCTAGCCGGTCATTTATGAATGTTTTTGATTACTTTTTCAGGAATTCCGCGGATCTGGAAAAAGAGGCAGTTGTAGGACGCGACAGCATAACCTACAAGGTTTTATATAATAATGCATTAAACGCCGCAGGGCAGTTTGGCAGAGCACACGGAGAGAACAATTATGTATTGATTCTGAGTGAAAACTCCGTGTTCTTTATCACTGCCTACCTTGCCCTGATGAAATCGGGCAATATTTGTGTTCCTCTTAACCCTGCGATTGAGCTGGAAAACCTTGATAAAGTCCTGGCAAAAACCGGATCTACCCTTGCTTTTATCAGCAAACGCTATCAGCAAAGGTTTGCTTCTTACGGTTTTACAGTTTACGACGATGATTCGCTGAAATACTGGAATACTGCTGAAGCAAATAATTCAACTGTAGCCGATAAAGCAACATTTGATGAAAACCGCCTTGCAGAGATCATCTTTACGTCCGGATCAACAGGGGAGCAGAAGGGAGTAATGATCACGCATAAAAATATTGTTGCCAATACTTCCTCCATAGTTGAATACCTGAACCTGACTTCTGACGATACCATTGAAGTTGTAATGCCGTTTTATTACTGTTACGGACTTTCTCTTCTGCACACCCATCTGAGGGTTGGAGGGGCTGTACACATGAATAACTCCTTTATATTTATCGGAAGTGTGATTGATGACCTTAACACCTACAAATGCACTGGATTCGCAGGTGTTCCAAGCCACTTCCAGATTCTGCTCAGAAAGACAAAAGACTTTAAAACCACAAAATTCCATACCCTCCGATATGTAACCCAGGCAGGTGGAAAACTGCACACTGCGTTTATAGAAGAGTTTATTGATGCTTTCCCTGACATCAGGTTCAACGTGATGTATGGTCAGACGGAAGCAACAGCACGCTTATCGTATCTTCCTCCTGAAGACCTTCGTCGTAAGCTGGGATCATTGGGAAGAGGCATACCCGGGGTTACCCTGAAAGTTGTGGATGAAAACGGCATCCCCGTAAAACCAGGAGAAACAGGTGAAATCCTGGCCAGGGGAGACAATATAATGGCCGGGTATTTCAAAGATCCTGAAACTACTGCACAGACCATCAGGGATGGTTGGCTTTACACCGGCGATATAGCAACGGTAGATGACGAAGGTTTTATTTTCATGCAATCCCGGGCCAAAGAGATCATCAAGGTGAGGGGAATCAGGATCAGTCCGAAAGAGATTGAAGCCGTGATCGTAAACTATCCTGGTGTGATTGACTGTACCATTTCGGCCGAACACGATGATGTTACCGGCGAATCGGTTACTGCAACGGTTTTTGTAAATGAGGCCGATCTGGAGAAATTCAGCGAAGAAGCCATCAGACAGCATTGCGCTGTGAACCTTGCTTCATATAAAGTCCCCCAGAAAGTTGTTTTTGAAACAAAACTTACCTTCAATTCAGCTGGCAAGAAATCTAAATATTAAAGTGAAGATGCGTTAAGAGATTCCCCCCTGGCCCAGATTTTCCTTACCAGCGAATCCATCATGGTCTGGTTGGGATGGAAGTAATCGATAAAATTCGAGCGGGTGGATTTAAATTCTGCCCATAGATCAAGGTCAATTGTTTTACCCAGCGTATTGATGTCTGCCTTAAACCTCATCAACTCATCTGTCAGGCCAACTTTTTTAAGGTGATTGTCAACTCCTTCATAAACAGGAAGGATGATAAAGCTTAATTCAATATTATTCTGGTCACAATATTTCCTGATTTTCTGAAATTCACCGAAATAAGAAAAGGGATAGGAATATTCTTTAAAAAACAGGTTCAGCCTGAACTGAGCCAATTCTTCCATTCTGTCAGGAGGCAGGAATTCATAGGATCTGGAAATAATCCAGGGGTTTCGTGTGGCAGCCCAGGCAGTATTTGCGACGGCATCGAAGAAAATCTCCTTGGTTGTAAAATACTGGTAGGGTCTTTTGAAATAATCCTGTGCGAAGTGGAAAAGATCGTATTCCCTTTCTGCATTATAGTTCATAAATGCCACCTGAAAATAAACTTTCTCAAGCCGGGTATGTCCGGCTGTGAACCAGAATGTCTCAAACATTGTATTGAAACTGGCTCCGGGAAAGCAGAAATTAAAATACTCTTCACCGGTAATGTCTCGGATCAGGTCAACGTTGATGTCTTTCCCCTGTGAATCACCAATAATTACTTTGGAAACCGGGTTCCTCCTGAATTTGATTGTTTTCCAAAGGATGTTCCCCCTTGGGCTGCTTTCATCCGTGCGTTGTATTATGGTGAACTTGTCCTTATCGTTGATCACATGGAAAACACCAAAGAAATTATAGGGATCAATGACAAATATAAAAAGCGCATAGAGAAAAACCGGTATCAAAAAAAGAGATGCTTTCAGGATATATTTTTTCATAACCTTAAATGGGCTTAACTGAAATTAAAACTTGAGATAAACGAATGTATCACCGGCGCCGCTATAGTAGAAAACCGAGACGATCAGCAGATAATAACCGACCCACCTTACAGCCCGTGGCATTTTCAGAAAATATCCTGCAACATCCACGCCTCTTTCCTGATAAATTTCGATAACGAACAATACTACAAAAGCAGCAAAGGCAATAAAGAATCCTGCTGAATCATAAATAAGCTTATTCCCTGAAAGACTCAGGTGAAAATTTGAAAACAGGTGCGATATAAAATAAAAGGCATCGCTGATGGAATGGGAGTTAAAAAACACCAGTGTAAAGGAAAAGAAAAGATAGGTAAGTGCCCGGCTTACAAAAACCACCATGCCCGAAGGCAGTTTTGATGCGATTTCCAGCCTCTTTTTCTTGGAAGCAAATTCATAACTGATGGCGACACCCTGCAAAATACCAACCATAATAAATGTCCAGTTCGCACCATGCCAGATACCAATGACAAAAAAGGAAACGAATATTCCGGCAATGGCCGCCCTGTTTCCAAGACGTCGGTATTTGACAATGAAAGGTGAAAATATAAAATCGTTGCACCATGACGAAAGTGAAATGTGCCAGCGCCTCCAGAATTCACCAACATTTCTGGCAAAGAAAGGACGGTTGAAATTATCGACCAGTTTGATTCCGAAAATGCGGGCTACTCCCAATGCCATATCGGTATATCCCGAAAAATCACAATAAAGGTGGATGGCCTGAAGGAAAAAGATTAAAACGAGAGGCAGACCCGAATAATTATCCATATGGCCATATACAAGTCCGACGGGGGCTCCGAGGTTATTGCCTATGACCACTTTTTTGAACATCCCCCAGAGGAATAGCCTCAAACCTGCAGAGATGTTTTCCTGATTAAATTCAATCCGCGCATTCACCTGTGGAAAATGATTGGACCGTTCAACCGACCGGCAAGAAACTTCGAAAGAACGCAAGATAATTCGCAAAATTTACAAAATTTCTCTGCCTTTTCAGCCCGCCTGTTGATCCGGATAATATAACCCAGCGCCTGAAAGTGTAATAGGAGATTCCAACAGGAACGATCAGGGAAAGATAGGGCAGATTGCTGTTTGCAGAGAATAAATTGAGCAGGGAATTGATATTCTCGAACAAAAAGTTAATGTATTTATAAAACGCAAGTATGCCAATGTTTGCATAAATGGCCAACCAGAAAATCTTTAATCTCCACTTTGTATCTATCTGTTTTTCAAGCGCTCTGCCAAAAAAGTAGTTAAGTACAATGAAGGCAATTGTAAAAAGCACTAAATTTGGGGAGAGCATTGAAATGAAATAAATGCTCGCGGCTAACAACACTGGCTGCCTGAATTTCTGATTTACCCCGTAGTATAGCAGGACTGAAACGGCTAAAAACACGAAGAAGTGGAAAGAGTTGAATAGCACCTGGATTGTGTTTAATTTGAACTAAATGTATTATTAACTTAATAACTCAGACTATGTTTAAAACAAATGTATCAATTTTCATGGTCGTTGCTTTTATAACTTCAATTATTTTTATTTCAGGATGTAAAATGAAAAAGATGACCCCCGATCAGAATGCCTACAAATTATGTTTCTCCATCACAGTACTGGACAGGGGAAGGCAAGGCATCAGGACTCAAAAGAATAACCGGAATCTTCAACAAATATGAAGCAGTTCCCGAATGGTTTGACAACCACAATAAAACGATGGGAACCAATTATTACATTACCGGGCAGAATTTTCCTAAAGCAAAACCATATGGCTGGCACAATTACCCCTACGATTACTTTAATATCTGGGTAAAGAACGCCGGAAACAATGCATATCAGGAAGAACCAACCCTGGAGATGCTTGTCAAAGAGTACAATATGATCATCTTCAAGCATTGTTTTCCTGTCGGAAATATTCTTGATAGCCCTGATTCGGCTGATATTAATTCCGATAAAAAGACGCTGGAGAATTACAAATCTCGTATCTGGCATTAAAAGAAAATGTTGCTGCAATTTCCTGATACAAAATTTCTAGTCTGGACTGCCGCTTTGGGTTGGATCGCAGACAACTGCTGAAGAAGCCACAGGACAAGAAAATTTGTTGATTGGGTGATCAATGAATGGGATAGCCAGGGTGATAACATTTACCTTTGGGACTTTACAACCTTGAAACGGAAGGTGGACAATCCTTGAAGCCTGAATATGCTGTTGGCAAAGATGATTCTCATCCAGATAAATATCCGTCGGCAGAGTTGCTCCCTTTTTTGTCAGTGAATTGTTGAGTGGATTGAAAACAAATGGTCAGAAAACCGGTTTATCAGAGAAACCAAAATAAGATGTAATGAATTTTGTTCAGTATTTATAAATTTTAAACCATTTCAATGATGACTGAGCATTGCTGCTGGCGAAGAACAGCTAAAAAATTATTATTGAAACATCTAACTTTGTTCCTGCTGAAAAGGAAAAGATGATACTTTGATTTTATAGGAAGGCACTTCGATCCAATGGGGGTTCCTTTCACTGATCAATTTTGCTGAAGATAATTTTAAGATTAAGGCTGCTGATTCAGAGCTTCTGGAAGGTAATCTGAATCCGTGAATGCAATCTCAGGCTTTATAAGCCGGAAACTTAACTAAGAAATCTGATCTAGGTGTGGTATTGCAGGAATTTTCAATTTCTCGGCTACCGAAAATGCACCTTCTGAACAACAACTGACTTCAGACTGCTGATTTACCATCCGTTACAGGGCCTGATGAAAGTGGGTATTACATCTTGGTGCAGGATCGAATGGGGTAATGTTCGGTTGAGCATCGCTGCGTTTCTTCAGGACAGCAACTAATGCTATATCAGGGACATGGGGACCTGACTTGTAGTACAATTTAATAGTTTAACCACACTGAAACCGCCGTGATCTTGAAAAAATTGGAATTCAGTTCACCTGTCAGACCGATGCGGTAGTTGTAGTTCA
>JADIZB010000003.1 GCA_016705005.1 Bacteroidales bacterium
TAAAACAGGTATTCCCTTCACAACGGTATATTAGATTTTATCAGTCGAAACCCTTTCCCTGAAAACAGGCGATCCTGATTTCAGGGTAGCAGCAAAATCAGAACAACAGACGGAAATTTCAAGGGTAAGGATGGCTGATTTTCCTGCATCCGGTCCGGTATAACCGTATGGTTTACAGAAGCCAATTCCATTGCTACCACACCGGCCCAACCTGAATAGGCTGAAGGGTAGGAAACAATCCGTTCCTGAGATTGATTACCATATTGCTGCCGATCAATAAGTCAAGAATTTTCAAAATAATGTCCCAAGTCAGTAATATCCTTGCCATAACAGCATTGCCTGAGGTTTCTCCGCCATCGAAGGTTGTTCCAACAGATTCGGGCCACAGCCGGGAAGTTCCGCCCGATTGGCCTGGTAATGGCGGAGAAATACCAGAAGAATCTTCCTGTAGAAACTGAAAATTTTCAATCACAAAACTGCTATTTCTTCTGCCCCGAAAAGCCATTTCCTCATCAAAGTTACCTTGGTAAAGTGAAACCACGCATCCGCCAGATAAGCGCCAATGTCAAGCATAGCAGGAATCTTCGCTTCTAATTCTTCCGTATCCTATTGAATGAAACACTCCCGTTATTGCTGAGTTCATTCAGAATGAACCTTGCTGCTTTCAGGGCTGCATCAAGCCAACGCTGGTTTCCGGTTGCTCTGAATGCATCGGCCAGCGCTTGATCATCAGAGCGTTCCACGACAATACAGCTTTATCATCGAGTGACGGAGGTATTCTCTCTTCACGGGCTTGCCAGCATGAGTTTACCGGCCATCCGGAGCAATTGTTTCAACTCCTCTTCCGAAAGGTGCTGTTGCAAGAGGCAAAGTATGCTTCATCTTTTGGACGCATAGGATACTCTTTCCCCTTCCCCAAAGGCCGGATCCACCTTATTCCCCGGTAGTAAGACAGCAATCACCGTATTCAGGCAGAAATTCGTTCACCTGCTCACGGTTCCAAAGGTAAAAGGAACCTTCTCACTTCGCTGTCTGCATCAAAAGCCGAAAGAACAAGCCCTCCCGGACTTGCAAGACCAAGGAAGGACAAATTCTATGGACTGTTCAGCTATTTCAATACTAAAACCGCTCTCCGGTATGCCTGAACATATTGACCACAAAGTGATAAGCTGGGCGTTGTCGTACAGCATCTTCTCAAAATGTGGAACTTTCCATTCTGCATCTGTGCTGTATCTGGCAAAACCGCCACCTATCCGGTCGAAAAGCCTCCGCAGACCATCCCAAGCAGCGTTGTTTTCAATTGGGCCAGGGCTTCCAGGATTCCCGGTCATTTTTGATGCTGCAATACAAACTGCCAGACAACCGGCATCGGGAACTTGGGTGAACCGCGCAAGCCACCAGTTCAGTATCAAAACTCCATGACAGCTTCGCATAGATTCTTCAACCATCGAAACTGAAATTGCCTGCATTTCTGCCGGTACACTGATCAGATTCATCTCCCCGATTCCCCTGATAAGGCGTTCGGCCTGTTCCTCAAGCTCATGACGGCTGTTCCTGAATAAACCACTGATCTGCTCCAGCAGGCTGACCCATTGATCAGGCCTGAAGTAAGTTCCGCCCCAGAACGGCCTGCCATCGG
Source organism: Bacteroidales bacterium (assembly GCA_016705005.1). Lineage (GTDB taxonomy): Bacteria > Bacteroidota > Bacteroidia > Bacteroidales > Lentimicrobiaceae > Lentimicrobium. Next base: position 1,640 of record JADIZB010000003.1, read on the forward strand.
GCAGCGCAAAGCAATTAAGCGGCCAACCGCCACTGTTGTGCAGCAACTGGAACAGCGCCCATATATACATGGTCCAAATCAGGCCGCTCTTCACGGTCTACCTTGACACAAGCAAACTGCGGTTCATTATCTCCGCAATTTCAGGCTTACTGAAACACTCATGCTCCATCACATGACACCAGTGGCAGGCTGAATAGCCTATGCTGATCAGCAGTGGTCTGTTGCTGGTTTCAGCCTCTTTCAGCTACTTCTCCCATATGGATACCATTCAACCGGATTATGGGCATGTTGTAAAGATAAGGACTGGATTCGTGGATCAATTGGTTCACGGGCTTTTCAGTTAATAATTAAAATTAACAGTTAACAGTTTTGAGAGAATTCTATTTAACACACTATGTTTAAGCGGCAGACAGCAGCCGGCAGTTAAAAAAGTCATATTTACCTAAGCTATATCGGTGAGCAATGGTCGAACCAGGCTATAGGTGTCATTCATCATTCAGATCGTATTCCTGCAAAACTAAATAACAACCCGGTGACTCTTAGTGTTTGAAACGATATCTGTTTAAAACACATGAAAAAGACCGGAATTCTGCTTCCAATCAAATATCAGGGATTGAATTTAAAGCCCGGCTATGCCATAAGGTTTTCAACATCAAACCAAAAGCAGGAATATTTGGTTCAAAATGTTTAGTTATTTAGATTTAATATAATTTAGCAGGACTAAGCTAACCATCGTTTTGCCTGTTCAACTTCTGTTAAAGCAGTGTTACAGGCATGGCAAAATGACAGAGCCTGCAACTTACGATTTTTCACCAAAAAAACCGACACATGAGATTTCTGATTTTATTTCTGGCTATTTCGCTGATCAGCCCTGTAATGGCCCAGCAAACCTACAAAGTTAAAAGGGGCGAACGACCTGTTATCAATCTGGAATCAGTTCCTGAAAATGCATATTATAAAGGTGTGATCAAAATCAAACTGAATGATTCCTACACCAGTCAGATGGATGATAATCCAGCCCGTATCAGTGCTGATGGAATTGTCAGATTAGGGATTTTCAATATAGATCAGCTGAATGCGCAGTTTGGTGTGAATAATTTCGGACTTCCCTTTCAACAGTCCGGCTTTTTTCAGGAAAATTCACAGAAAGGCACAGAGCATGGGGGTTCCATCTCTGGTATAAACTTTACTTTGATGAATCGGTGGATGTTAAAGCATTGATTCGGGCTTACAGTGCATTGCCTGATGTCATGATTGCCGAACCGGAATACAGAAAAGAACTGGTGAACCAGGATAAACCCATACTCTATCATCCGGAAGAAGATTCAGAAAGAGCCGTCAGCTGGACACCGGATGATCCCAGATACAATGAGCAATGGCATTACGACAATACCGGGCAGCAGAATGGCACACCGGATGCCGACATTGATCTGCCTGAAGCCGGGAAATAACCAAAGGAAATCCTGAAGTGATTGTTTGCATTGAAGATGGTGGAATCAATTATACACATGGCGATATTGCCGCCAATATGTGGTCGGGCATTGGGTATAATTTCGTTAACAACACCCCAATGTCAGCTCTCATGACCATGGCACCCACGTGGCAGGTACTGTTGCTGCCGTCAGCAACAATGCCGTAAGGTGTTGCCGGAGTGGCCGGGGAGCCGGAACCGGTGATGGGATAAGGCTGATGTCGTGTCAGGTCTTTACCAACGGCGGATCCGGTGGATTTGAAAATGCCCCATCTGGGCAGCCGATAACGGGGCAGCCATTTCACAGAATTCATGGCAATACACTTCTCCCGGAAACTACGATCAGGCTGTGCTTGATGCCATTGATTATTTCAATGTGAATGGTGGAGGGAAGCCCTGGTTGATGGTGGAATTACCATTTTTGCCGCCGGTAACAACGATTCCCAGTCACAATATTATCCCGCTTTTTATTCGGGCACTTTTTCGGTTGCCGGACTAACCAACCAGGATAAAAAAGCATGGTATTCAAATTATGGCGACTGGGTTGAAGTTGCCGCACCGGGTGGCGAAACCGACAATGTAACTGCTCGGGGCGTTCTCAGCACACTTCCCAACAATACTTACGGATTCTACCAGGGAACTTCCATGGCCTGCCCGCATGTTTCAGGGCTCGCGGCACTGATCGTTTCACTTGCCTATGGACAGTTCACCCCACAACAGGTAGCGGATATCATCAAAAACACCACCGACAATGTGGATGCTGTGAATCCCGGATTTGTAGGCCAGCTCGGCAGCGGAAGGATCAATGCCTTTGCCGCTCTTACCGAGGCACAGGAACTGATGATCAATGTGAATAATCCGCTTGCATTCTCCGCCCTGGCAGGCAGCAATGTCCAGATCAACCTGAACTGGGTAAAAAACCAGGAAGATGATGATGTAATGGTAGCCTACTCAACAGATAATGTTTTCGGTGATCCTGTACAAACCCAAACCTATCAGGTTGGAGATATCATTGAAGGTGGCGGGACCCTGATCTATAAAGGGCCGGAATCGGCTTTTATCCATACAGGTCTCACAAGCAACACACCATATTATTATAAAGCATGGTCGCTGAACGGGGTGCCTGAATATTCGCAGGGCCTGGCAACTTCGGCCACTACCCTTAAGGAACCCATTACAGTATTCCCTTATCATCAGGGGTTCGATGCGGAGATGTTTCCGCCTGCAAACTGGGACAACAAGCAGCTCAGCGGCACAGGGATGTGGGACTGGCAAACCAACGGAACCAATCCCGACTGCCTGCCTCATACAGGAGAAGGAATGACCAGGTACAACAGTAACCTGTTTGCCTCCGGCACCAGTGGTATCCTTGTTACGCCACCGGTTCAGTTTATGAATGACGAGTATGAAACAAGTATCTGGATATACCGGGATGGTAACCTTCCGACAAACACCGACAGAATTGAAATTTATGCCAACATAGCACCAAATACGGGCTTTGCCAGTCTGCTGGGTACCATTCACCGTTCGAGGGAACTTACACCTGTTGAATCTGCTGACGGATGGTATCAGTATACCTTTGATATCCCTGCATCATTCCATAATAAGCTAACTTACCTTGTTTACAAGGGAATCAGCGACCAGGGCAACAACCTGTTTGCCGATGATATAAGCATTGAGATTCCTGTCACCTGTTTCCCGCCGGTTGATCTGAGCATCGGAGAAATCCTTTCATCGTCGGCTGCAGTGAGCTGGACAGGTGTCGCTCCCGCAGCAGCCTGGGATCTGGAATGCGGTACCGCCGGATTTGAACCCGGAACAGGAACGCTGCTTTCAGGCCTGACCAATCCTACCATTGATCTTGGAGGACTGGATCCAAACACAGCCTATGAAGTTTATGTGCGTGGAGCCTGTGCTACCGATGAACTCAGCACCTGGGCAGGACCAGCCGGATTCACTACCCTTTGCAATGCTTCCGCGCCTTGGGAAGAGACTTTCGAAGCAGCCAACAGCAACATTGAATGCTGGCAGATAATGAAAAATACTGCAGAAGACGGTGGGTTAAACGGTAATAACCTGTTACCTGCTGAAACCGGGTCCTGGTTTGCCTGTACGCCCGAATCTTTTGAAGGACTTGGAAATCAGTATATCTATGAAGGCACTCGTTCAGCGGCTATTGGTGCAGACGCCACTGATTTTAACTGGCTGATTACTGCTGAGCTTCAGATGCCTGAATCAGGGAAGACCGATCTTTCGTTCAGGGTATATTACACTTCAGAGGAAGCCGCAATTACTAAATTTTATGTTAACCTGTACAATTCCGGCACCTGGCAAACGCTTTTATCCTATAATGATATGTCAGCCGGTACCAACCACTTTGCTGAGCCTGTGATGGTCAATCTTGATGCTTTTCAGGGTCAGACCATCAGACTGGCCTTTGTTTACGAGCAGAACAACGGAAATATTCTGTCAGTTGACAACATTGCCCTGAATACTGCCTCCAATTACTGGACAGGGAATGCCGGCACAGCCTGGAACGATGAAGGCAACTGGCGCATAGGCGTACCTCTGTCGGGCGATGAGATCAACATATATGCTGCTGCAAACAATCCACGGATAGATGGAAACATTGAAACCACCGGCAATCTTACCATACATACAGGGGCTACCCTTACCCTCGCACCGGATACAAAGATTACCTTAAATGGTGAACTTATAAATTATGCAGGTCCTGCTGGCCTCCTGCTGATGAATTCAGGATCATCCTCCGCAAGTTTAATCCACTACAGCGAAAATGTGGAAGCCACCGTGCAGCATTTCGGTGATGTGGTGAGCGGATTCCATCAGTGGAGACTTTTATCAGCTCCGGTAAACGGCCAGGCTATAACCCCGGATTTCATTGGTGTTCCGCAGGTATCCGGAGACGTATTGCTCAAATATGATGAGCCAACTGCCACATGGATTGATTCAAGGCTAGAGAACGGTGACTGGAATCCGGCATTTGAATCTGTTTTTACACCTGGCAGAGCCTATCAGTCATCCTTTGCAGCGGCAGGCCTCAGGTCTTTCAGGGGAACTCTTTCATCAGGAAATGTCGAACCAGAAAGCATTACCAATTCGGGTGAAGCCGGTGGAGGCTGGCATCTGGTTGGCAATCCGTATACCTCATCCTATCAATGGAATCCGGGTTACACTTTTCTTTCATATATTATAAAGGTATGGAACGATCAGGGCAGCTGCTATACAGACCTGTTCCCCGGAAGCATTATTCCGCCCATGACCGGATTCTGGATACAGAACCTTGCAGAGGTTCCGGCCGGATTCAGCCTCGATCCTCAGTTAAGGACTCATGAACCCGCCAACAACACCGGACCCGGTGAAGGAACGATTCAGCTTATGGTCACCGAAAACCTGAACTCAACATTCCAGGGAACCTATATCCGGAAGAACGCTGAAGCAACAACAGGATTTGATCAGCTCCTGGATGCACATTTTCTTCCAGGTTTCGCTCCACAGCTCTATTCTGTCGCAGGAAATGAAAAGCTGTCGACCAATTCACTTCCCGGATATAACTTCAGGCAATGTGATTCAACTGGGCTTTGTAAAGAATACTGCCTCTGACTATACCCTTCAGGTTATCATACCGGCTCAATATCCTGATATGGTGACATTTATCAACGACAAAAAGACCGGTGAACTTTATACAGTAAGCGCTGAACCCACCATTCATTTTACCTCGGCACCGGATGATGATCCCAACCGTTTTGAACTCATTTTCGGAACTGTCGGAACAGAAAACAGGGATTTCAATTCTGATCTGACCTGTTATTCTGATGGCTCGTCCATCATTCTGCTGAGTTCGGAACTGATAAAAGGAGAGATCAGGGTTACCAGCCTTTCGGGGCAGCAGCTGATTGCGGTAAAAGCACCTGGAGAACATAGAGTTTTGATTGATGCCGGACAACTAGCCCCGGGCACTTACCTCGTAAGTCTGGACACCGGAAACGAATGGCAGACCCGGAAGGTTTTCGTGTCGAAATAGTTTTTTCAGAGAGGGGCCTTTGCAACACGCAGAGGCCTCTCTTTTATAAATCAAGCCAGTTCCTGATGATGAGGTGCCCTTCGGGAGTCATAATGGATTCCGGATGAAACTGAACTCCACAGACATTATAATCTCTGTGCCGGAGCCCCATGATTACGCCCCTTTTATCGATTGCTGTGATTCTCAGATGAGGTGGTAAGTCTGAAGTGTTAACTGCCCAGCTGTGGTATAAACCTGCACCGAAACCGTGTTCCAGCCCTCTGAAGCATTGATCAACCGGCAAAAGAGGCGCTATTTCTGCTGTTTCTCCGTGCAGAATCTCCCCCGGCTGGTAAAGAGAACCACCAAACACCACTGCGATCGACTGCATGCCAAGACAAACACCAAAGATGCGTTTGGTTGCAGCATATTCCCTGATTATTCTATTGGTATAACCTGCCGAACCGGGTAAACCAGGGCCGGGTGAAAGAACGAAGGCATCAAATGAAGCAGCGGCTTCCGGTGTTATTTCGTCATTCTTTCTAACCTCTATATCTCTGGCACCACTTTCACGCAGCAATTGCAACAGATTGAACGTGAAGGAGTCGTAATTATCGATCAGGAGAATTTTCATGAATGACAGCCGATTGTTCGTTCAGTTAATTTTAGCAAAGATAAGGGTTTCGGTTTTTTGTATTTTCGCTGACCGGAAAGCAATATTGATGAATTCTCCTGATTCTGTTTTTGAGAAAATGAATATAATGGGCAGCAGAGGTGTTCCTTTTTTGTTCATGATAGATTTTGCCTGCCTTGAACCGATAGCGATCCCATTAAATGAAGCTGCTGAGCAGGGAATACTTTTTGATGTCAGAGGTATCATAAACTATGATTCTGAGCCGACATCCAATATGAAGGCGCTCATCTTTGAAAAATTTCCGGTTGATTTTGCACAATATAGAAAAGCATTTGAAATTGCGATGGAAAGCCTGAGGTTCGGAAACTCCTATCTGCTGAACTCACTTTTGCCACCCCTGTCAGGATTAACCGCAGCCTGAAGGAAATATTTATGCTAAGCAAAGCGCCTTACCGAATTCCTTTCCGATGACCGTTTTGTAGTATTCTCGCCGGAATGTTTTATCAGGGATTGCCGGAAACACCATTCGTTCGTTCCCCATAGAAAGGAACAATTGACGCAGGATTACATGATGCTTCAAATATTTTACTCCGACAGGAAGGAAATGGCTGAGCACAACACCATTGTTGATCTGATCCGGAAACGACCTGAGCATGGTTTCCAGTGCAGTAAGGGTAGAAAGATTCAGGTATCTCGAAGAAATAAAGACAAATCAGAAGCATTTGCTTCAGGCTAGTTCCGAAATCGCAGGAAAACTTACTTCAGATTGGCCGTCAAAAATCGGAACCATCCTTCAAACCCTGCTCCCGGCAGGTTCAATTTCAGGGGCACCCAAAACCATGACCATTGACATCATCAAAAAAGCTGAACCTATAAAGCGTGGATTTTATACCGGTGTTTTTGGTATCTTCGATGGTGAAACGCTTGATTCAGCAGTTATGATAAGATATATTAAGCAGGAAGGTGAAGATTTGTTTTTTCATAGTGGAGGAGGAATTACCATAAACAGCAATGCCGGCAGTGAATATAACGAGATGATCGACAAAGTATATGTCCCTTTTGTTTGAAACAATCAGCATACGCGACGGCCTGGCCGAACACCTGCCATGGCATCAGGACAGGATGGAGGCTTCGATACAGGCATTGTACGGCAAAAGACCTGATTTTAGTCTGGCCGAAATTATCCGGGTACCTGCTGAAGCATGTCAGGGTCAGTTTCGTTGCCGGATAGATTATGACACTGTAATCAGTAAAATTGATTTTCAGCCTTATCTGCTTAAGGAAATTAATACACTGAAAATGATTGATGATAATGAGATCGACTATTCATACAAATACAATAACCGTGACCGGATTGATGAACTTTTCGGGAACCGTGGCAGTGCTGACGATATACTGATTGTAAAAAACGGATTCATCACAGATTCTTCAACAGCTAACATAATCTTTAATGATGGCAGACGCTGGCTGACACCATCGCAGCCATTGCTTGAAGGTACCTGCAGGGCCCGGCTCCTTGATCTGGGGATCATTCATGAAGCCAGGATAAAAAGTTCCGATCTGCCTGGCTTTAAAGAAGCAAAACTGATCAATGCCATGCGAAATCCCGAATATTCCGCAACGATCCCAGTCGGCAATATCTACTACTGACCACAATTGCCAGATAACCTCCTGGCCTGAGTTACTGAAAACTGAAAATAGTCCCTGCCCTGAATCCTTTCAATGGATTCATCCACACAGTTATATAAGGGCCTGCTCCGGTCTGCATCTGCATTTCCGGGGTTCAAATCAACCACTTAACGGAGGTCCTGAAAAAAAAATGTGTCCGGATAGATTACACATTGGAAAATGTGTCATTAACTATTGTTCCTCTGCATCCGGCTGAAGCAAACGTTTAAACCAGATTCCGGTGTTCAGAAAGAGCCATTTCAGCATTTTCCAAAAAAAATCAAAATCATGAAAAGAAAACTTCAACCCTGGCCTTATATTATCTGTTGGCAGTCTTACCCTTAATGCCCAGTCGCCACCTTTGTATCAGTCGGCTCCCGAAGCAGAAAATACAGGACCTGTTGGCGGCAATGCCCCTCTTGAAGCAGTCTGACAATGTTTCTTGTCCTGGGTGCGGCCTATGGATTGACAAAAGCTTATAAACCCGGCGAAGAAGTTGAAGAAACGGAAGACTAGAGCGAACATATTCAACATCCTTCAGAAGAGGGAGCAAATGAATTACATTTCCGGAAACCAGCGCATCATAAAACAGCCTCCGGCTTCTCTTTTCAGCCCCACTATAACAGAATTTTTCTATTCCGGATGGTGTTCCGGCAGCCTCCTGTTGTTCACCAACTTCCCTGAATAAGCCATTCACACACCAACATTTCCAGTATCCCGTCACATTGAGATAACAAGTTAAATGAAAATTATTTTACACTTTTTCCATCTTACGATAGGATTCAGTGATCAATATAAAAAATTATTAACTTTTTCAACAAATGTCAGTTACTTTTTACACACAGATAAATACAAGTCAGTCACGAGAAAGAATAATAACGGAATGGCAATAAGATTTTAACCACTCCGAAATTCCAGAGCATAAAGTCAGCGTCGGATAATGGGTGAAAGACTGATTCAACAACCAAAGAGAGGCAAGAAACTGCTCATTGTAAAATTAATATACAAGCACACTCTGTCATGAAAAAGCTCATATTCATCCTGATTCTTTTACTCTGATAGGTAGGCTTACAATAATTGCACAGCCTGTACCTGAAGATAATTACGTTGCCGATGAAAAGAGTTTACGGCCCCTTGGGTGGAACCGCACCCATTGGCGGAGGAATAACCCTTCTTATCGGGCTGGCAGCGGCTGCTGGAGGATAAAAAGCATCAGCTGAATATTTACAGAGACTAGATCCCCGAAGGATAAATCAGATTTGGCATTAACACGATGGCATAATATTCACCTGACCATAGAATTTACTATCCTCTTTTATTAACTGTTCTGAAATAAGCAATCCGGCTATGACCGGATTTTCTTTTAAGTAACAAACTGTGTTGTTGTTCTATAAGCCATTAAACACGACAGAAGGAAATAATAAGGTTATTAAAAAAAAACTAATTTTGAGGGTTGTTTTCCAAAATCAGCACATAAAATTAAACATCAAAATAAACTTTTAAAATGAAAAAGTAATCTTTACTGAGCATGCAAAAGCAAATCGGACCTTATAGTCAGGCAATAGAGACGCAAGGGATGCCGTTTATTTCAGGCGAGGTGCCAATTGATCCTGCAACAGGAAAAATAGTTGAAGGTGGAATCAGGGAGCAGACCGAACAGGTGATGAAGA
>JADIZB010000004.1 GCA_016705005.1 Bacteroidales bacterium
CGGGATTCAAAAATATAAATTTTGCCCTTAGGGTGGAATTCTTTTCCGGAAGGTAAACCGCAGGCAGGGCTCACTACTCCTTACTCCTTACTCCTTACCTTACTCCTTACCCTACTCATTACTCACAACTCACAACTCACAACTCACTACTCACAACTCACTACAGCAAACCCCCATTCCACAAATAATCTTGCTTTTAAGCCTGTAGATTTATATATTTGACCTGTAAACCAGGATATTAAAAAACATATTTCTCTACTCAGGTATTCATGGTTATTATTTTAAAATCAGAGACAATGAAACAGATCTTTACCCTTTTAATGGCCGTGTTGGTATGCATTCCGGCCATAGGCAGACAAACCGTCGATATCCGCAAGGCACCGGGAAACAAAAACAGGAACGACCGTTCGGCGCTCTGCAGGGTCAGGGCTTCGCATCACATCAAGCAGGCGATGCGAGACCAAAAGACCGCCCTTATCCTGATGCAGCAGCTTGACCGGATCATTTTCCAGGAATACGACACGGAATCAGAAAATTGGGTTGATTATTCAAGGAGTGATTACCTATTTAATGCATCCGGACAGAATACTTCCGCCACCGAAAGCTACTACAATCCTGAATCAGGAAATTATGTACCTGACGAAAAATGGTCATACAGCTATACCGGCAGCAATATGGTCGAAATGCTGATTTCATTCTGGGACAGCAGTATCAGCCAGTGGGAGTTTGTTTACAAAAGCAACAATACCTACAATCCCGATGGTACCATTGCGTCAGAACTGGAATCCCTCTGGGACGGAAGCAGCTGGCAACCGATGGGAAAAACTGAAAACACCTACGATGCCGGCGGAAACCTGATCACTGAACTTTTCTATTACTGGTATGAAGATACTTCGGAATGGGTGGTGTCAGGAAAAACAGATAACATTTACAACGCCAATGGCTCCATATTGCTTACAACCAATTATTTCTGGGATCCCGGAACAAGTGACTGGATCGGAACATACCGGGAAGAGTACACCTACAACTCAAACTGGCAGCTACTGGTAATCAATTATTTAACATGGGAAAGCGCAGGCAGTCAATGGATCAACGATTACAGGGACGAATTCACCTACGACGAATTTCAGAACATCAGCAGGGTGACAGGAACCCAGTGGATGGAGGGCATCTGGTACCTTGAATATAAGAATGAATTCACCTACAACAATAACTTTTCATTCAACGACCTCGTCCTGCCTTACGATTTCACCAATGAAACAGGTTTATTCAACCATATGATTACCCAGGTGAGTGAATTTGAATACGATGGAAGCGTTTTTGTGGAGATCGACAGGAGCATTGTTTACTATTCCGAAGTGAATATTACCGGTATAACAACAATTGCTGCCGGCAATGCCAGGATCTTCCCGCAACCGGCCAGCGACCTGATCACATTTTCCTGGGACAGCCGTCTCCCCTTCCTTGATCTTACTGTGTACGATATCAACGGGAGAAAGGTCATGGCTCAAACGGTCGGGAACAAAGTACCGGTTCAGGCTGACCAGCTTGCTCCCGGATTGTATTTTTACCGGCTTACCGGCAACAACCAAACAGAATATACAGGGAAACTCAGCATTAAATAGTTGCATCCTGATGACATTTCCTGCAGGAACCAGGATATCTGATGTTGCCATCCTTCAGATTCAGGGGGTATTTCACCCTGAAGGCTTCGTGGGCAGGGAGTAACAGACACACCGGTCCTCAACGATAAGTGCCGGACTTCCATTTCCGGCAGATCAAAAAAAAGACCCCCGCTTTCACAGGAGTCTTCGTAATCAAATCAGGAAAAGAAAGTCAGTTAACGGCCATTGGATTTCTTATCGCCTTTGCCCGATTTTCCGGTTTGTCCGGAGGTGCGGCCGGTTTTGCCGGAAGCCTTACTGCTACCCTGGCTTGAGGCTGGCCTGGCCGAAGGTTTTGAGGAGCGGTTGTTGCCTGATGGCTTTACCGCTTTGTTGTTGTCTGATCTGCCGGTCGGTTTGTTGTCACCCCTTACCGATGTTTCACGGGCGTTTGGTTTGGATGAACGGTTATTGTCCGAAGGCTTTACCGACCTGTCGTTGCCGGTTCTGCCGGTGGATTTGTTGTCGCCCCTTACTGAGGTTTCCCTTACGGCTGGCTTCGAAGAGCGGTTGTTGTCCGATGACCTGACCGATCTGTCGTTGCCGGTTCTGCCGGTTGATTTGTTATCGCCTCTTACTGCTGATTCGCGGGTTGAAGGTTTGGTTGAGCGGTTGTTTACGCCAGGGGTAGCATCGCGGTGTCCGTTATCACGTCTGACATCTGAAGCTGTTCTGCCGGTTCTGCCAGCATCCGACCTGTAGTTACCGCGGCTTTCGTCGCCATGCCTTCTTGTAAATTCAGCTGAGCCTTCCCTGCGCAGATCGGGACGGGAGTATGTATCCCTGTAACGTCCGTTTTCCCTGTAGGCATGAACCGTTACAGAATGTGCGCGGTGCCCGTTATAGTAATAATCGTGGTAACGGGGATACCTGTAGTGGCTGCAGTGGCGGTAATAGCCATGGTAATGGTGGTTCCAGTGCGAATGATATCCGTAGTAGTAATCCCAGTAGTAAGGCCTCCATGGGTTCCAGTAAACAGGATAATAGCCCCAGTAGTAAGGTGAATGCCAGACTGAATAGGTTGGCAGATAGATGTATCTGACTACCGGCCAGGACTGAACTTCAACATAAGTGGTTCGTTTGATGACCACCGTTTCACCTTCGACTACCCTGGTGTCGCCGGCATAGCCCGGGTTGGGGGTTTCGGTGGATCCATCTGCGTAATATGGCTCGATGATGTAATCCTTTCCGTAGAGGTATTCGTCGCCCACCAGCTGAACCTGGACATTTCCACGGCTGTCTTTATATACTGTAAATACAGCCACGTCCTGGTTTTCCTTCGGGTTAACGGCTACCTGTAATACGATGCTGTGGGTTTCGCCGTCTACGTAGTCGATCACTTTAATATAATCGATGCGGTCGTCACCGTTCAGGTCGAGATTGTTGATTTTTGAGTCTTCGGCATTGAGATCGCTTTCAAACCCTTCGAGTGTTTCAGATTCCTGGAAGAGTTTCATTACTGCGTAGAGGTTCAGGTTGTCGCCGGGGAGGTTTAGTTTTTCTTCTCCGTATTCGCGGGCAGTGGTTGTAAAGCCCAGTGAAAGCAGAAGAAAGAGGACGGAGAAATTTTTAAGCGCGTTCATGATGAGTAATTTTTAAAAGGTATGGATTAAATACCTCAGGTTAGTGCAGGTGCATAAGCAAACAGCATACCAAAAAATAATTCTTTTAATACTATTTGAAATAAATGTAATAAATCATGCAGACTAAATACTTAACAATCTATTTTACTGCACTTTAAAAAATATCAAATTTTGAATAAAAACATAATAACTTATTAAAAGATAATAACGGGGTGGAATTTTCCTTTAAATAAACAGGAGAGAAGGTACAATGCGCTGCGGGCGTTCAATGGCGAGGGAGCGAAAAGTAGCGACTTAAGCGAACTAAGCGATTTAAGCGAAAAAAGCGACCACTAAGACACTAAGTACACTGAGAAACACTAAGATTATAAAACCTTTCCTTAGTGATCCTTTGTGCTCTTAGTGCCTGAGTGGTTATTTACAGAGCGACTTAAACAGTTAACAACTAACAACTAACAGGTAACAGTTTTATTAGTGTAGATACCTGAAATGGGTTGACTATATAAATTTAAAATTCTATGTGTCTTTTGTGGTAAAAAAAACTTTGTTTAAAGGTTCAATCGCTTCGCGTTCCATGCCCTTCGGGCGTTCAAGGGTTCAATGCGCTGTGCGCGTTAAAAGGCGAGGGAGCGAAAAGTAGCAACTTAAGCGAAAGAATCCGACTAATATTACTAATGTGACCTATGTGCCTATTGTGGTGAAAAAAACTTTGTTCAAAGGTTCAATCGCTTCGCGTTCCATGCCCTTCGGGCGTTCAAGGGTTCAATGCGCTGCGCGCGTTAAAAGGCGAGGGAGCGAAAAGTAGCGACTTAAGCGAAAGAATCCGACTAATATTACTAATGTGACCTATGTGCCTATTGTGGTGAAAAAAATTTTGCTTAAAGGTTCTATCGCTGCGCGGTTCAATCGGTCTAAGTGGCTGCGCGCGTTAAAGGCGAGGGAGCGGAAAAGAGCTACTTTAGCGAACGAAGCGAAAAAATCCGCGGCAATCCGTCATATCAGTGTCATCAGTGTTCTATAGGACGTTGAAGGTTCAACCGCTTCGCTGTTCAATGCCCTTTGGGCGTTCAATGGTTCAATGCGCTACGTGCGTTCAATGGCGAGGGAGCGGAAAAGAGCGACTTTAGCGAACGAAGCGACTTCAGTGACAAAATCTACCACTAAGACACTAAGTACACTGAGAAACACTAAGATTATAAAACCTTTCCTTAGTGATCCTTTGTGCTCTTAGTGCCTGAGTGGTTATTTGAAAGAGTGGCTTATGCAGTTAACAGTTAACAGTTTTACGGAAATCAACTTCGAACATCAAACTTCAAACCCCAAACCCATAACTCCATGATTTTCAATGGCGAGGGACGTGGGGCAAAACTCCCTGCTCTCTACTCCTTACTCATTACTCATTACTCATTACTCATTACTCCTTATCCAAACAAAAGTCCCGGAAACCCGAACCCAACGGGAGCAAAAATCTGCGACAAGTAATTCCCGTTCGGCGGTGAATAATTCCCGTTGGGAAACCTTTGCTTTACGGTAAAAAATGTCTTACATAATTTTACCGGGCATTCATCATCCGATGGGGATGAATCGAAGCAAAGGCAATTCACTAACCCAAAACATCTGAAATGAAAAGAAACGTTCTGCTTGTAAGTCTTGTATTGACGATCGGCCTGGCATGGTCATGTTCAAAAAGTGAGGATAATAATCCTACCGACACCCCGGGTCCGAAGTTCCTGGCCGCAAAATCGGTTATAACCAGCAGCTGTGCCTTATCGGGCTGTCATGTTTCACCTGCCAATGCCGGGGGACTGAATTTTGAATCGAACAGCAGCATTGTTGCTTCCGGATCACAGATTAAAAGTCTGGCCGTGGATATGGGAACCATGCCTCCAACCGGAGCGCTCTCTGCTTCCGATAAAGCTAAAATTTCTGAATGGATCAGTGCCGGTGGTCGCCTCACGGACTGATCAACTAACAACTAACAGCTAACAATTAACAGTTTAGATTATTGTTCCAGATTTACCTTTCGTTTTTCTGGAAAACCGATGGTGGTATCGGGTGTTCAATGCGCTGCGCGTCAAAGTGTTCAATCGCTTCGCTGTTCAATGGTTCAACCGCTTCGCTGTTCAATGCCCTTCGGGCGTTCAAGGGCGAGGGAGCGAAATGTAGCGACTTAAGCGAACGAAGCGAAAAAATCCGCGGCAATCCGTCATATCAGTGTCATCAGTGTTCTATAGGACGTTGAAGGTTCAATCGCTTCGCTGTTCAATGGTTTGACCGCTTCGCTGTTCAATGCCCTTTGGGCGTTCAAGGGTTTAATCGCTTCGCGGTTCAAGTGTACCCCTCTGTCCTTCGGACATCTCCCTTTTGAAAATGGGAGAACCTGATTTAGCGCGGTTGGGATTTCAGGCATTCAATGTGGTGATGGAGCGATGGTTCGACAGGCTCACCACAAGACTCTCACCACAAGACGAGCGACTTAAGCGAATGAATGCGGCAAAAAATATTAAAGTGACCTATGTGCCTATTGTGGTGAAAAAAAACGTTTTCTGTTCAATGCTGCACGCATCCTGGGTTCGAGGGAGCATGGTTCGACTGCGCCTGCCTGGCTGACGCCAGTCAGACAAGCTCACCACAGGCAAAGCGACTTAAGTGATTAAATCAGCGATGATCTGCGTTCCTCAGGATCAGCGGTTTCCGCGTTCTGATGGGCGACTTAAACAGTTAACAGTTTACCGAAATAATTTAACATCAAACTTCAAACTCCTACTCCTCTTTCCTGATTACCTCGATGGTAAAATTCGCCGCAAGTGCAGCCAGGGCGCCGATGGCAGCCAGAACCGGCATTAACAGGGCGCCAATAACCCCGACGGTTACAGGTACTTCGAGGTATACCTTACCCTCTTCATTTTTAATGATGATCCGGCTGATATTTCCCTGATGAATCAGTTCCTTGATTTTGGCGAGCAGGTCTTCGCCTTTGACTTTAAATTCGTTGTTGTTTTCCATGATAAAGTTTTTATTTGCCACCAAGGCACAAACCTGCCCGCCGGCAGGCGGGGACACTAAGCTTCACCAAAATTTATTTCTGGTCTTAGACATTGCGCATATATTTAACGCAAAAAAGCACTGCCGGTTACACACCGGCAATGCTCAATTGATGAAATACTATAAAGTATTCCTATAAACCTGAACTGATCAGGAAGGTGGTGGCAAAGGCAACGATGGCATAAAGCTCTGGGAATACTGCCAAAACCATTGTTTTACCAAACACATCATAACCCTGGGCGATCCCTGCAATACCATTGGCACAAACCCTGCCCTGCATGATTGCTGAAATCAGGCCAACCAATCCTAATGCAAATCCGGCAGCCAGGATGGCAATTCCCTGCAACATGGTTATCTCAGGAACCAACACTCCTGAGCTATTGATAATGAAGAAACCTGCAAAACCATAAAGGCCCTGGGTTCCGGGCAAAGCACTCAGGAGCATATAGCTTCCGAAGGCATCATCCTTTTTCTTTAAAGCACCTACGGTTGCATTGCCCCCGATTACCACACCTATGGCACTTCCGGTGCCTGCCAGACCAACCATTAGGGCGATCCCGATGTATGCAAGAATAATTGCTGTTGACATAGTGACGCTCCTTTAATTGTTAGTGGTTGTTTTTGTTTGAGTTTTCCTTCTGAAATGATGATTTAAAATAATCAGTATCAATTATTTGAAAATGGGTTATACTTCTTTCCGCCACCAATAAAACCGGCATTCTTGTAGAATTCAACAAAGGTAAGACGCATCGGGTGCACAAAGGAGCCCAGCCCGGCGAGCATGAGATTGGCGCCATGTCCGACTACCATCACAAGGATGAAAAGAATGGGGCCCAATACAGGAACCGAATCGAGCAGAGGCAGTGAAATGCTGTTGATGACAAAACCAAGGATGCCGCTTGAAGCACCGAGTGCAAACAATCGGATATATGACAATACATCTCCGAAAATTCCGGTAACAATGCCATAGAGATCCCATACTCCCTTCCCCAGGCGACCGAAGATACCAAGTTTCGGATCGCTCCAGAAGATGATCATTCCCAGGCTGATATAAATGATAATTGTTGAAATGATGCCTCCCTGCTTCAGAAGCGCTGCGTCGATTGAAGCAAGCACGCCCAGGATGATTCCAATGGGAGCGATTGCATAGGCCAGCCCAAACTGAATGTATTTGGAATATGCCTGTACGCCCAGTCCAAAGAGTATCTGCACCATACCAACGCCAAGTGCGAGGTAAAAAATCTGCTGATCACTCAACATCAGATGTTTGATATTGCTGAAAAAATCAATTTTCTCCATATCAAAACCTGCCATAGTACCACTGATCACACCAAAGATCATGGTTGCAATACCCAGATAAACAGCCAGTGTAAGAAACGGGCGGATTGCCGGGGATACCCGTTTCTTCATGAAAACTCCGATCAGAACGAGAACAATGCCGTAACCCACATCACCCATGCAGAATCCGAAAAACATCATGAAAAACGGGGCAAAGAAGGGTGTGAGGTCAAGTTCATTGTATGATGGCAATGAAAACAGGCTGCCGATGGGTTCAAAAAGTCTGGCAAAACGATTGTTCTTGAGCAATACCGGCGGATTATCGTCAGGCACCGGTCTTTCGGTAAAATAAACATAACCGGTTTCATCCAGCCATGATTTCAGTGCCGGTTCTCCGCTTTCAGGAACAAACCCGTTCAGGATCAAAAGCTTGTCATCCGCTTCACGCAATGTATTGATCAACACGCTCTCGTAGCGGGCATCACTCATTACCTGGCGGCCTGCCATTTCGAGCTCAGGCAGATAAACCGATGCAATTTCATCCAGCTCCTTCCCAATCTCAACCGTCCTCCGGCGGATTGCATCCCTTCGTTCTGTAAGTATATTTACCGGATGTTCGGGAATGCGCATTTCTTCTGCATCAATATCGATTTCCTGATCCTTTTCCTGAAACACCACAAAGTAAACAATGGATTGTTTCCGGCTGATTTCGGCAATGTAATAACCGGTGTTCCATCTTTCTTCAAATCTGCGTTCCGGGCAGCTGAAGAATCGTGCTTTGTATCCGGTTTTGGCAATATTTGACAACACCTCCGGTGAAAAGTCGCCCCATGGCTCAGCCTGGGCAATCTCTTTGTTTATCGCCGCCAGGTGATGACCCAGATTATCCTGTTCTGCTTTCAGATCCTGAAGCCGGCTGATGAGTTCAACACCTCCCGCAGGTTGTTCCGGCTGCCGTGGGGTTTGTTTACGGGCCTTCAGCATTCTGACCATTTCGGATATCCTGGATGAAAGCACATAGCGATCCTGAATGGTGTCGGTGGTATCGTTGCCCGATTCCACAACCTGAACCACACCTATATCCCTGATTTTCTGCAAAAAGGCTTCGTAATCTGCATGATATACCAGAAATGCATATTTTTTCATTGGAACAATCATACCTCCTCCTCCATTCTTTGCTGACGGTCCTTCACAATCTTCTGTGCTGATTTGGAAAGATTTTCCTCATCTTCCATAAACCGCTTAATCTTACGGATGGCATCTTCATATCCCGGAATCTGCACCTTTTCGTAAAGGTTAACTTTCTGCGTGGTTTTACGCCTGGCATGGTCGAGCAGGTGCATTTTACGGTTGTAGAATTCGCTTTCGATCCCTATGCCTGCAAGCTGTTTTACAATACCGATGCCATCAGCAAACCAGGCCGGACGGTTAAACAGGCTGAATTCGCCAATGGTGAATTTCACCTCTTCGAGCACGGGAATACGAACACCGGCAATTTTACGGATGCTGAGATCCACATCCTCCACTTTTACAAGGCTGGTGTCAAATTCACCCCAGAGTCTGACCATGGTCCGGTAGCTTTCAATGGCTGCATCCAGCTTCTGACTCAGAGAGGTGGCTGTATCCTTAGCTTTTTTCACCTCCATACGCAGGGCCGATTCCTTATTTTTAATGGTAGGCAGGGCCCTTACACGGATCTTCAACTGTTTGTTGAGGTCCTGCAGTGAGGTTTTGTTGTATTGAAATTTGATCGCCATTTCGTTCAGTAATAAAATCTAATTTCTAAGTTTGGGACGAGGGACGCTGCTGAGGGACGAGGGACGCACTTCGACTCCGCTCAGTGTGACAGGGACGAGCAACGAACCCGTGCTCCCTGCTCCGTGCCCTGCGCCTAAACAGGCCAGTAGAGATCTACAAACTCCTGCTTAATGCCGACTTCTGCTTTACTAAAGTGCTTGCCAAACAACTCCCAGGCCTTATCGAGCATCATGGTTGTATCGATGTTTACATCAATGGCAAGCAGATCGTTCGAATACTCCCTTGCAAAATTCATGGTACGTACATCATAATCGGTCAGGTCGAAACCATTTTCCAGTTTCGTTTTCGCGTTTGATGCATCGGCATAGAGACGTACGGCAGCATTCATAACCTGCGGGTGATCTTTGCGGGTCTGCTTGCCTATGACCAGCTGTTTCAGCCTCGATAGTGAGCGGAACGGGTCAACAATTACCTTTCCGATATCGGAATCGCGGCGCAGAAACAACTGACCTTCGGTAATGTATCCGGTGTTATCGGGAATGGCATGGGTGATGTCGCCGCTCGAAAGAGTGGTAACAGCAATAATGGTGATAGAACCACCTTCGGGGAACTGAACCGCTTTTTCGTAAATCTTGGCAAGGTCGCTGTAAAGTGAACCAGGCATACTGTCTTTCGAAGGGATCTGGTCCATACGGTTCGAAACAATGCTGAGCGCATCGGCATAAAGTGTCATGTCGGTCAGAAGCACCAGTACGGTTTCTTTTTTGTCAAAAGCAAAGTATTCGGCAGCGGTCAGCGCCATATCGGGCACCAACAGGCGCTCCACCGGCGGATTCTCTGTTGTGTTCACAAAACTGATGATGCGGTCGAGTGCACCGGCATTGTCAAAAACATTCTTATAATAAAGGTAGTCGTCGTTGGTGAGCCCCATCCCGCCAAGAATAATTTTATCGGCTTTTGCTCTGAGAGCCACCATGGCCATCACCTGATTGAACGGTTGGTCGGGGTCGGCGAAAAAAGGAATCTTCTGGCCGGTAACCAGGGTGTTGTTGAGGTCAATGCCTGCTATACCGGTGGCAATAAGCTCAGAAGGCTGTTTGCGGCGCACCGGGTTCACCGAGGGGCCACCAATTTCGCGCTCTTCACCTTCCACTTCCGGTCCACCATCGATGGGTTGGCCATAGGCATTGAAAAACCTTCCGGCCAGCTCCTCCCCTACTTTCAATACCGGTGGACGCCCCAGGAAGACAACTTCCGCATTGGTAGGAATTCCTTCGGTACCTGAAAAAATCTGAAGGGTTACATTGTCACCATTGATTTTAACCACCTGGGCCAGACGACCATTCACTGTTGCCATCTCTTCATATCCTATCCCGCTTGCCTGCAGAGTGCAGGTTGCTTTGGTTATCTGAGTGACCTTTGTATATATTTTCTGAAATGCTTTGGTTTCCATCAGGCAGCCTTCCTTTCTTTAATGATCGCATCCAGTTCTGCTTCATACTTTTTAAAGTCGCCGGACTGATACAATGAATAATTCATTTGCTTGAAAACATTAATTAACCGTTTAAAATACGGATTTACCTCTTCAAAACCATCGAAGTCAAAACCGGTATGGCAAACTTCGAGCACTTTACCAAGCATATCTTTCTGCCTTTCGATGGGTGTTGAAGCATCGATCTTGTCGAAAGCATCCTGCTGCAGAATTACAAAGTCAATGACTTCAGACTTCCAGTAACGGAGGTGATAATCGATGGGTACGCCGTCGTCGCCGAGAATGTTGATCTGCTCGTAAGCCTCTTTTCCACGGAGAAGCAGGTTTTTGGTTTCGAGCACATTCTGAAGCCAGTCGGGTGAAATATTCTCAGCCAGGTATTCCTGAAGTTCAGGATATTCCAGGTATTTCGAATAACTGTCGATGGGATCAACCGCCGGGTAGCGCTTGCTGTCGGCACGCTGCTGTGAGAGGGCGAAGAAGCATCGTGCAGCCTTCTTTGTTGACTCTGTAACCGGTTCCTTGAGGTTACCACCGGCAGGTGATACGGTCCCGATAAAGGTGATGGAACCCGTGCTGCCATTGTTCAGGTAAACATAGCCTGCGCGTGCATAAAAACTTGAGATAATGGCCGGAAGGTCCATTGGGAAAGCGTCCGGGCCTGGCAGTTCTTCCATGCGGTTCGACATTTCGCGCAAGGCCTGAGCCCACCGTGAAGTAGAATCGGCCAGGAGCAAGACTTTAAGGCCCATTGAACGATAGTATTCTCCAAGAGTCATTGCCGTGTAAACGGAGGCTTCGCGGGCAGCAACCGGCATGTTGGAAGTATTGGCGATGATGGTGGTGCGCTCCATCAGCTTGCGACCGGTGCGCGGGTCATCCAGCTCAGGGAATTCGGTAAAAATTTCTACTACTTCATTGGCACGTTCACCGCAGGCGGCTACAATAATGAGATCGGCTTCTGCCTGTTTCGACAACGCATGCTGAAGAACGGTCTTGCCCGATCCGAAAGGACCCGGTACAAATCCGGTTCCGCCTTCAACTATTGGATTCATCGTATCGATAATCCGGACACCTGTTTCCATGAGTCGGAAGGGTCTGGGTTTATCGGTGTATGCTTTAATGGGCACTTTCACAGGCCACTTCTGCACCATGCTTACATTTACTTCACGGCCATCTTTATCGGTCAGCACTGCGATGGTATCTGATGCTTTATAGATACCTTCTGCTTTCACACTTTTTACCGTGTATTTACCTTCAAATTTAAATGGAACCATAATCTTGTGACCGATCCAGTTTTCCTTCACTTCGCCCAGCCAGTCACCGGCCAGTACCTGATCGCCGGCTTTTGCCAGAGGTGAGAAAGGCCATTCCTGATCAACATTGATCGGAGCGGTATATTCTCCACGTTTCAGGAAGGTTCCTTCCATTTTGTCGAGATCATTCTGCAGACCATCGAAATTGCGTGAAAGGATACCCGGACCCAGTGTAACCTCAAGCATATGCCCCATAAAATCAACACTTTCGCCGATTTTAAGTCCACGGGTGCTTTCAAAAACCTGGGTATAAGCTTTACTTCCAAGCACTTTGATGACTTCTGCCATCAGTTTTACGCCACCAAGGTTGATATAACAGATTTCGTTCTGTGAAACCGGTCCGTCAACATCCACAATCACAAGGTTGGCAATGATGCCTGCAACCTTTCCGGTAGTTAATTTATTTTTTTCCATCTTTTATTGAAAACTCATTAGGAAATTCATAACTGTTTTGTAATTCACCAAGCATTCGCCTGAACATCTCCTCACCGGTGGCATAATCGAGTTTCAGCCAGCGTTCGATGATTTCCAGTTTCAGATAATATGCCATCAGCACCTCCACTGTAAAGTAATTGAAGGTATTGAGCTCGTCAAGGTAATTCCAGCGAAGCAGATCAATGGCTTTCTCACGCAAAAGGATGTCATCCGTATCGGTGATCTGGAGCACTTTTTCTATCCAGTGCCATTCGGCCGACAACCCCAGATCACGGGCATTGCTTTTGCGAATAATTTCAGCAACAGGATTATTGCCGATCACCTGGTTTTCCCAGGATAAACCATTCTTCCTGGCTGCAAGCACAAGCATGACATTCTTCAGATTCAGTTCAAATGTGAACCAATCGCGCAGGAATGCATTCCGTGTAGCAACAAGATCTTCAAACCAGAGTGTGGAAAGCTCATTTTCATAGGAAAGGTTCGGATACAACCGGGTTTCTGCCCTGAAACTTTCGATGAAACGCTTCATATATGGCCTGATAAATTCAGGTTCTTTTATTTCATCGACCAGGAATTCAGGCTGGTACACTCCATTTGTCAGGAATGGCCTGTTCTCTTTTAACAGAAGGGTGAGCAGATTGCGGTTATCATCTGCCAGAAAGAGTAGTTCCATCAAACGATGGTCATCCTTCGAAAGACCTGTTTTTAGCTCTTCCCTGAATTCAGCCGTACCAAACTGCAGTTTGCCCTGCTCTATGGTAATGTCCGGCAAACCGGCAACAAGGTAGTAGTAATTCTGCCTGATCATTATTCGCCGCCGAATAAGAGGTTAATGGTCCTTGGCCGCATGAAGGAGCGGAAAAAGGCCTGAAAGTCCTCGTCTGTGAAACTGATGACGTAGCTGTTATCCTTCGGTCCTATTTTAAACCCGCCCTTGATCTTATCGTCAAAGGTGACAGAAACACCAGCACTTATTACCTGATTCAACCGGTTGCCAAAGTATTTCTCCAGGGCCTTTTCATCGGCTGCCGGGAGCACAAGCGCAGCATTGTTGTTGAAATTCGCAAGTGCCTTTGTGATTAACTCACCAATAAAAGCTTTGTCGTTTAACGACTCTTTCACAGGAGCATCGGACACTTTTGCTGTTATCAGGGTAGCGATCTGCTGACGTATCGCACTCAATGCCTGCTTTGATGACATCCGTATCTCAGACTGTGCATTTCTCTGAATCTCTTCTGCATTGTTTTTGGCTTGTTTCAGCATTTCATCTGATTCACGCCGGGCACTCAGCACGATTTCATCTGCCTGCTTCCTGGCATCACCAAGAATCACAGCAGCTTCATTTCTTGCTTTTTCAATGCCTTCATCGTATATCTTCCGGGTGAGTTCCTGAAGTTTGTTTTCCATAATGGGCGGTTTATCGAATTAGTATGAGCAAAATTAAGAGATATTTTTTATCCGGAAAATTTATTTTAGTCCGGATATTGATTTTCAAATAACCCGGAATCAAATATAATATTTTGTTATTCAGATATATAACCAAACCTAACAATTGTTAACTAATTAACAATAAATCGATTAAGGACAATAACTCTATTACAGCACTGGCAGCCGGAATGGATGAGAATCAGTATGAAAAAGGTGCATTTTACGGAAAAATAACCGGGTTTCAAGGTTCAATCAGTTGTCATAAACAAACCTTTCACAGGATTGTTAAGCATCCTTTGAATTATTGTAGTTTTGCAATATGTTTCCGAATCATACCTGGTATTTTGCTGACTGATTTATCCGATTTTATGTCCCGTTTATTCATCTATACACTTGTTCTGAGTGTGCTTACTCTCTCTGCCTGCCGGAATCATTCCACCACAGGGCAAAAGGAGAGAATAATCACTGTTACCATTTTACCTCAGAAGTATATTCTCAGCCATATAGCCGGTGAAAAATTCCGCATCAATGTGCTGATACCTGAAGAAGCCAATCATGAAACCTATGAGCCTACAGCCCGCCAGATGGTTGAAACAGGCAACTCGATGGCCTACCTTAAGATAGGTTTACTTGATGTGGAAAAGAGCTGGCTCCCAAACCTGGCCGGGAGCAATCCGGGTATGAGAATATTCGATACTTCGGAAGGTTATGAACTCATGAGTGGTGAAACCCACGAACATGAAGGACACAGGCACGAAGGTGGAATGGATCCCCACATCTGGCTTTCTGTTTCAGGTGCCAGAAGGCAGGCACACAACATCCTGAAGGCATTGACAGAAATTGACCCGGAGAACACCTCCTATTATCAGGAGAACCATGACCGTTTCCTTGTTTTGCTTGATTCGTCCGACAAGCAAATCAAAAGGATACTGAAAGCCGGTAAAGCAGACTCTTTTATGATTTATCATCCATCATTGGGCTATTTTGCCCGCGACTATAATCTCACCCAGATTCCCATTGAACAGGAAGGAAAGGAACCAAGTCCGGCCTACATGAAAGAACTGATCGATCTGGCCAGGGAAAAGAAAATCAATACGATCTTTATATCTTCGCAGTTCAACAAACAAAGTGCTGTGACCATTGCCAGCCAGATAAATGCAAGAGTTGAGGAATTCAACCCGTCTTCTCCCGACTGGAGCAACAACCTGATTTCGATTGCCCGAAAAATTGCCGGGGCATCAGAAAAGAATTAATGAATACCATGATGGCTGAAATACTTGAATTACAACATGTAAGTGCCGGCTACGATGGTGAGATGGTGCTGAAGGATGTCAGCTTTTCCATCAGTGAACTTGACTTTATCGGTGTGATTGGCCCGAACGGAGGTGGAAAAACCACCCTGGTAAAGCTGATTCTCGGATTGATCAAACCCTTGCAGGGAAACATTGTTTTTCATGATCCCGGTGAGAGGAACCTGATTGGCTATCTTCCTCAGGTAAGTCAGACAGATAAGAAATTTCCCATTACCGTGATGGAAGTGATACTGTCAGGGCTCATGTCGGTGAAGCAGGGTTTCAGAGCCTATCACCGCAGCGACCGGGCCAGGGCATTAGAAATACTTGAACTGATGGGCATCAGTCATCTGCAGAAAAAAAGCATAGGAGACCTTTCGGGCGGACAAATGCAACGTGTTTATCTCGGCCGGGCCATCATTGCCAACCCAAAACTGCTGATCCTGGATGAACCCAATACTTTTGTTGACAACAAATTCGAGCACGACCTCTATGAACTGCTTGGAGAACTGAATAAAACCATGGCCATTCTGATGGTATCACACGATGTCGGCACCATCACCAGTATTGTTAAAACAATTGCCTGTGTTAACCGGAATCTGCATTATCACCGGTCAAACATCATTACACAAAGTCAGCTGGCAGCCTACAACTGTCCCATTCAGCTGATTACCCACGGAGAAGTGCCACACACCGTTCTCGGCGAACACATTCATATCCATACCCATGATTGATAGTATCCCGGATCTTCTGCAATACAGCTTCTTTACCAACTCCCTGCTGGCTGCCCTGTTGGCCAGCATCACCTGTGGCATTGCCGGTACCTATATTGTTGCCCGGCGAATGGTATTTATCAGCGGAGGAATAACCCATGCCTCATTCGGCGGAATCGGTATTGCCTGGTTTCTCGGGCTTAACCCGGTGGCCGGAGCTGCTGTGTTCAGCATCCTGTCGGCCATCGGTATCGAATTTGTTGCCAGCCGCTCCAACATCCGCGAAGATTCAGCCATTGGAATTCTCTGGTCGCTTGGGATGGCACTGGGGATTATCTTTATTTTTCTGACTCCCGGCTATGCCCCCAACCTGATGTCGTACCTGTTTGGAAGTATACTCACCGTTGGCCCGGCCGACCTGTGGCTGATGGCTGCCCTGGCACTGTTCCTGGCGCTCTTCTTTACCGGATTCTACCACCTCATCATTTTCATCGCTTTCGATGAAGAATATGCAAGGGTTCACAAAGCCCCGGTTCAGTTGTTCAAATACCTGCTCATCAGTCTGGTTGCGCTTACCATTGTGCTTAACATCAGGGTGGTTGGTATAATACTGGTTATTTCTTTTCTCACGATTCCTCAATCAACCGCCAACCTGTTTACCAATAATTTTAAAACCATCATCTATCTTTCGATCCTGATCGGAATCATCGGTTCTGTAACCGGTCTGATGGTTTCCTATTTCTGGAACATACCTTCCGGAGCAACCATTATTTTTGCCTTTGTGTTGATTTTCGGTATTGCCAAAGTTGTGCAATATCTGAAGTTCAGGTCGGATATAATAAGGCAGTTGAAAGATTAAGAATGTATCTGCCAGTTCGGGAAAATAATATTATATTTGAATAATATATTAGACACTTACAATCTGTTACTTATATAATTAAAATAACTTTTTATGAAGCAAATTATACTAATCCCGCTTTTATTAAGCCTGAATTCTTCCATTTATTCTCAGTGGGTTAGAACAAGTTACTATGGACCTTTTTCGATCACTCTTATGTCAAGTTATGGCGACACAATATTTCTCAGCAATGAAAATGCCAATAATTATCTGTCGACTGATCATGGCGATCACTGGACAAGATTAAGCTCTCTGGGTATTAATATTGACCACATGTTTTTATACAGTATGTGGTTTAGTGGTAATCGTATCCTTGCCGGAACATCTGAGGGGATTTATTTATCCGAAGATAAGGGACAAAATTTCACTTTACAGAATCAAGCAGATAGAATAAGCTGTTTTATAAATTACCAAAACAAGTTAATGGCAGGTAACATAGCAGGTTTTGGGGGGCCTCGTTTATTTGTGAGTTCGGATCAGGGTATGAACTGGGCAATTTCCGGATCCGGGCTACCGGTTGATGCCTATGACATATACTGTCTGGAAGAATATAATGGAATGCTTATTGCAGGGACCGATTATGGAGTTTTTTATACAGATGATATTGATTCCGGCTGGAACGAAATGACCGGCATCACTGGTTATCCGGGTGTATATGCTTTACTGAAAGTGGGTAACCGTTTATACTGTGGTACTGGTAGAGGATTATATTATACCGATGAAATTACAGCGGATCTTCAGCTTTGCGAGAACGGTATGGCAGGAGACGAGTACATTACTTCTCTCGCCCAGGTAAACGGACATCTGTTTGTAGGCTGCCATTGGGGTGATGGAGTCTTCCTGTTGCGCAATTATGAAAATAATTTTGTTCGTTTAAATTCGCTATTGAATCCGCAGGTACTCCGATTGTGTATTGATGACGAATTTGTTTTCGCAGGCACATATGGGATGGAATACTTAAATGAAGGCGGGGTTTTTCGGCATGAACTTCAACCAATAGTAACAATAAATGAATTAAATCCCCCTGTTCCGTTCCGGTTACTGGGAAACCCGGTAACCGATCTGCTTATGGTAGATTTCGATGAACAAGTCAAAGAAGGCATATTGACGATTTATTACCCCGACGGCAGAGAGATACGTAATTGTAAGATATTAAATGGTTCAGCAGAAGTGAATATGAGAGGGCTATCTTCGGGTTTGTATCTGGGTCAGGTTTTTTGCAATGAAAAATACTATCCCTTTAAATTCATCAAAATCTGACCAGGATAGATTTTTTCTTCAACATGATTAAAGCTAATTGTTAACTGATAACATTATCTATCAACTGATTACAATCTTACTTTTGTGATCCTTCAGCCAGTAAACTGAGACTGAAATCTTCCAATCTTCGTCTCCATCTTTCTTTTTGAAGACAAACCGGGTACTAAGGTCGTTATCCATATCGCTTTCGATGCAATTATAATCGGTTTATTGGAATAATAAACGAACCTTGGGGCTATGAAGAAGTGCTTCCGGGTTGAACAGACAACGATTTCATATTTCCGGAAAATCCTTTCAGCAGCTATTATTATTTTTGCTTTCGTACTGATCTTCGGCATTGCCAGAACAATTCAGCGTTTGATCATCAGATCGGATATAAGAAAGCAGCTGAAAGATTAAGACTGTATTTACAAGTTTGCACCCATGATAGATTATATTTCTGTATTTCCCATAATATTTTTGGAATTGATTTTTGTAAAATATTTTTGTATAATATTGTAAACACTTACAATCTATTACTAATATTTGTAGAATAGCTTTTATATGAAGAAAATTTTATTAATCCTGCTATTATTTAGTCTGAATTCTTCCATTTATTCTCAGTGGATTAAGTTGAGTTGCCCGGATGAATACTCGATCACTCATATGTCTCGTTATGGCGACACCTTATTTCTCGGTAATGGAAATGCTTCGAATTATCTGTCGACTGATCATGGTGATAACTGGACACCTTTTAGCTCTCTGATAAATTCAGATTTTCTTTACAGCATGTGGTTTAGTGGTAATCGTATCCTTGCCGGAACTACTCAGGGGATTTTTTTATCCGAAGATAACGGACAAAATTTCACTCTACAGCAACAAGCAGATAGAATAAACTGTTTTTTAAATTACCAAAACAAGTTGATGGCAGGAAACATAGCGGTTTATGGAGGGCCTCGTTTATTTGTAAGTTCGGATCAGGGTATGAACTGGACAATTTCCGGATCCGGGTTACCGGTTAATGTCCATAAAATATTCTGCCTGGAAGAATACAATGGAATGCTCATTGCAGGGACCGACAATGGTGTTTTTTATACAGATGACATTGATTCCGGCTGGAATAATGTAACCGGAATTTATTATCCGAATGTATATGCTAT
The DNA here is from genome assembly GCA_016705005.1 of Bacteroidales bacterium. Taxonomy (GTDB): domain Bacteria; phylum Bacteroidota; class Bacteroidia; order Bacteroidales; family Lentimicrobiaceae; genus Lentimicrobium. Next base: position 19,302 of record JADIZB010000004.1, read on the forward strand.
GCTTAAAGTGGGTAACCGTTTATACTGTGGTACTAATCATGGCTTATATTACACAGATGAAATTACATCGGACCTTCAACTATGCCAGAACGGCATGGCCGGAGATGAGTATATTACTTCGCTCGCACAGGTAAACGGACATCTGTTTGCAGGCTGCCATTGGGGTGATGGAGTCTTCCTGTTGCGTAATTTTGAAAATCATTTTGTTCATTTAACCGGATTATTGAATCCGCAGGTACTCCGCTTGTGTATCGATGACAACTATGTTTACGCAGGTACATACGCTGAGGAATACAGTCTTTTAGGTGGGGTATATCGGCAAGAACTTTCCACGATAGTTGCAACAAAAGAAGTAAATCCCCCAGTACCATTCCGGTTACAGGGAAACCCGGTAACCGATCTGCTTAACGTAGATTTCGATGAACAAGTCAGGGAAGGCATATTGACGATTTATTACCCCGACGGCAGAGAGATACTGAATTGTAAGATTTTAAATGGTTCAGCAGAAGTGAATATGACAGGGCTATCTTCGGGTTTGTATCTGGGTCAGGTTTTTGCAATGAAAAATACTATCCCTTTAAATTCATCAAAATCTAACCAGATGGATTTATTCTTCAACATGATTAAAGCTAATTGTTAACTGATAACATTATCTATCAACTGATTACAATCTTACTTTTGTGATCCTTCAGCCAGTAAACTGAGACTGAAATCTTCCAATCTTCGTCTCCATCTTTCTTACTGAAGACAAACCGGGTAGTGAGGTCTTTATCCATATCACTTTCGATGCAATTATAATCGGTTTGTTGGAATAATAAACGAACCAGGGGCTGTGAAGAGGCGCTTCCGGATTAAGCAGATAACGATTTCATATACCTGGAATATTCCCTCCGGCACCACCATCATCTTTGATTTTGTTCTTTTCTCCGGAATTGCAAAAACAGTTCAGAGCCTGATTATCCGTTCGGATATACGAAAACAACTTGGCCGCTGACCCACACGGAAAACATCAACACCTTTAGAATAATACACGCGCATCAACCTGCAGTTCAGGCACGTAATGATGTTACCCCGTGTTGCATTGGCAGGATTCCAAATATTCTGAAGGAAATTGAATTTCGCAGCCTTGTTAACCTGTATGCTGTTATCAGTCAGCTATCTGCGTTCCCGGGCCAGGCGTGGTTGGTTTGTTGTAGGCCTTGTGCCTTGGACAAAGCCCTGGAGCTAATCCCTGGTTATATGCGGTTGGAATTATTTTACAGCTTTAAAACTTGATAGAAAGTTGCAATGTTCCTCCAAATCCCAATTCTATTATTTTCTGCAAAGTTGAGATTCGAGTTTCTTTTATGTTATTCTCAATTCTAGAAATATAGGATTTAGTTGTTCCGCATTTCGCTGCAAGTTCTTCTTGGGTCATTCCTTTTTCAATTCTTGCTTCTTGAATTAATGCACCGATTCTAAAAGAATCATAACCTTTCTCAAGTTTGTCTCTTTTTATTGTTCCGAGCTTTCCATATTGCTCATCTTTAAACTGTACCAGAGTTTTGACATTATTCTTTTTCATTGAAATATTCCTCCATGATTATTAATGCTGTTTCAATTTCTTTTTTTGGTGTCTTTTGAGTTTTCTTTTGAAAGCTGTTTATGATGACAACCAACTTGCCTTGGTCAAAAAAGCAGAAAATTCTGAAAATATCTCTGCCTTGTTGTACCCGTATTTCATAGAGCCCACTTGTGTTTTCTATATGCTTTAGATAATTTTCAGGGACTCTGGGAAGTTCTTCAATAAGATCAAAGGTCCAGATTATCTTATCTTTTACTTTATCTCGCTGTTTTACAAAGAATTCTGCAAAATAATCTTTGTAAAAAATGATTGTTCTATTCCTCTTTTTTTCTGACATTACAAAGGTATATAAGTTGTCCTATAGTACAACCAAAGTTGTCATATTTATTTTTACGGTTAAAGTCAACTGAATTTTTTGAATGTTGATATTTAAGTGTTTACTCAAATCGCATATAACTATCTGCTATCTGCTATCTGTTATCTGTTATCTGTTATCTGTTATCTGTTATCTGTTACCTGTTATCTGTTAACGAGTTTCCGTTTATAATCTTTTAATTCATAAACCGAAGAAGCTGTGTTTTCATACCCGCCCGATTCTGTTTTCCAGAAATTAAAATCAGTGCTAAGACCTTTATGCTTCACAGAACTCAGGCATTTCGTGAAAGTTCTGCCATAGGTAAATAGATTGTTCATGAAATAGAAACTGATATCGTAGCCAAGAAAAGCATAGTCATTTAAAACCGGCTCAGTTTTGTAGCGCTCCTTGAATGTATTCACGAATGATTGCACATCCGGATTGTTGTATTCGACAAACCAACCGTTATACAGGTGCGTTTTCAGATTAAGGAGGTACTGACTGTCGAGCTCCATCGATTCCCATTCGGGCAGTCCGATTACCGTAATATCATATTTCGACCTTGCATCATTCATTTTGCGCAACAAGGCAGGCAACAGGGCTTTATCGGAAGTAAGGACAAACACAACATTTTTCTTCCCGGCAACCAGGTTGTTGAATAACCCGGCATCAAAAGACTGGCTGTAGATGGCTTCCTTCACCTTCATAATGCCACCACTGTGCTTTTCGATTGCCGATCTGATGGCATCCGCCATACTGCTGTTTTCTTCTTTGTTACGCTTAATAATAAGTACATTCGAGCCGGAGAAACCATCTACAATATACCGGGCAATTTCGTTGTACTGGCTCCATGGAGAAGGCTGGATCTTGAATACGCTGGGATTATCCTGAAGAATTTCTGATCTTTGTGATAAAGGGTTTATCAATGGAATCGAGTGGCTGGCAGCGAATGAAGCCACCAGTTCAAAGCTCCTGGCGAAAAAAGGACCGATAATGAGATCAACATCAGCCATTTCAGTCTGAGCGAGAATTTTCTTCGTTTTTGACACATGCTCACCGGCGTCGGCATCATAAACATGCACCTTTACATTCATCCCGGCTCTGGTAAGGGAGTCAATAGCGATGAGTGCGCCTTCATAGAACTGTATAAAATCCAGAGAATGGTATTCAGAAGGCAGACGCAGTGAAGCAGGATCATTTGTATTAATACTATCGGCTTCTTCGAGCATAAAAGGAATCATCAATGCTATGTTGTAGGCCTGATATCGGTTCCTTTCCGGAACACAGGACCCTTCACTTCCCTTAACCGGTGTGCCTGCTGTTTCTGTTTGATGTTCAACAGGTTTATTTACATCTGGCACAGGTTCTGGTATAACCGTTATGGGGAGAGGAATTCTGAGCACATCGTTTTTCCTGAGTTCTCCTCCCATACCAGGATTGGATTTCAGTATGTCAGAAATTTCAACTCCATACTGCTTCGCAATGCTGTAAAGGGTTTCCTTCTTTGCCACAATATGTTCCCTATAAGTTACGGCAGTCTGAATCTGCGGTTTTTCTATAGATACCGGTTCCTTTTTCACCACCTGCCCCGAAGGTATATTGAGAATCTGTCCGGCTTTTAGTCCGTCGGATAAACCCGGATTTGCCGCGATCATTTCATCAATGGTAACATTGTACCTCTTCGACAGACTATAGATGGTTTCCTGTGGCTGGACAGTATGCTGAAGATTGGAGGGCCCGGCTTCCGGCTGTTTCTCAGTTTTAAGTTCCGGAATTAAAATAGTCATCCCTATTTTCAGGGTATCAACGCCTGGATTGGCGACAATCAGGTCTTTCACCGGAACCTGATATATCCTTGAAATACCATACCATGTCTCTTTGGGTTCGATCGTATGGGTTCTGCCGGTTGCCCGGGAAGGCTGGTGACCGGTAATGGCAACTTCAGGCTCATTCTTTGTGCTGGTTACAACTTTGTCCTCGTCCGGTTTATAGGGAATTTTAATGACCTGATTCGCCTTAAGTCCGGCAGATATCTCCGGATTCGCCTTTACAATTTCTTCCTGAACAATGGCATAGGCTTCTGCTATGGCCGACAGGGTTTCTCCCGGACTCACAAAATGGATATAATATGGAATACCCCTGAGGTTTTCGATTATATCCGACCTCTTTATTTTCTGTTCCTGGGCAAAAAGGCTCAGAACAGGAACAACGAAGAATAGAGCAACAATGAATATCCTTTTCACATCATCTGTTTTAAAAACCAGAAACGGAAATTATTCCCATTCAATGGTAGCCGGAGGCTTTGAACTTATATCATAGACAACCCGGTTAACACCCCTAACCTTGTTGATAATATCATTTGACACCTTTGCCAGAAACCCGTAAGGAAGGTGTGACCAATCGGCTGTCATACCATCGGTTGAACCAACCGCCCGAAGGGCAACAACAAACTCGTATGTGCGCTCATCGCCCATAACTCCGACTGATTTCACCGGAAGAAGCACAACAGCAGCCTGCCAGACTTCCTGATAAAGTCCTGCCGATTTCAAGCCGTCGATAAAAATAGCATCGGCTTCCTGAAGAATCCTTATTTTTTCAGGGGTTATCTCCCCCAATATCCTGATTCCTAGCCCGGGACCGGGAAAAGGATGGCGGTTGAGAATTTCAGGATCAATGCCAAGGCCTGTGCCTACCCGGCGGACTTCGTCCTTAAAAAGGCTTTTCAAGGGTTCAACTACTTTCAGCTTCATGTAATCGGGCAACCCGCCGACATTGTGATGTGATTTGATGGTGGCCGAAGGACCGTTGACTGAAACCGATTCAATAACATCGGGATAAATGGTTCCCTGGGCAAGCCAGCTTACACCGGTAATCAGGTGAGCTTCGTGGTCAAAAACATCAATAAAGGTTTTACCTATGGCTTTGCGCTTCAGTTCCGGCTCACTGATGCCTTCCAGTGCAGACAGAAAACGATTCCCGGCATCGACGCCTTTAACATTCAGCCCCATGTGCTGGTATGAGTCCAGAACTTTCTTGTACTCATCCTTTCGGAGGAGTCCATTGTCAACGAAAATGCAATGCAGGTTTTTTCCAATGGCCTTGTGCAGCAATACAGCTGCCACCGATGAATCAACCCCACCGGAAAGGCCAAGAACAACTTTATCGTTGCCGAGGTTATTTTTCAATTCCTCTATGGTAGATTCAATGAATGAAGCCGGTGTCCATTGCTGGTGACAACCACAAACTGAAACAACAAAATTTTTGAGTAAAACAGCTCCTTCAGAGGAGTGATAAACCTCCGGATGAAACTGAATCCCCCAGGTTAGTTCGTTTTCAATCTGAAAACCTGCAATTTCAACATCCGCAGTACTGGCAATCACTTTGAAATGATCAGGTTTACGCAGGATGGTATCGCCATGCGACATCCACACCTGACTCTCGGCACTCATCCCTGTCAGAAGCTGGTTTGTTATGTCGATAAACCCGAGATTGGCCCTGCCATATTCCCGCGTGTTTGATGCCATCACTTCGCCTCCCATAGTCTGGGCAAGATACTGCGCCCCATAACACACGGCCAGCATCGGAACTTTTCCACGAATAACAGACAGGTCAGGATATGGAGCATCTTTATCTCTGACCGAAAAAGGACTGCCCGATAAAATCACGCCCTTGATCCATGGGGTAATTTCCGGAATTTTATTGAATGGATAAATCTCACAATATACATTTAACTCCCTGACTCTACGTGCAATAAGCTGAGTATACTGGGATCCGAAATCAAGAATTAAAATTGTCTCCTGCATGGTGCAAAGATAGGGATTTCGTATTTCGGATTGTTGATTTCGGGTTGCTGATTTTGGATTGCTGATTTTGGGTTTCGCCTGCTCCTGCAAAAGCGCTGGGATTACTGAATTAACTGTAGTATACTTCACTCCGGTTTTGATACAGGATCAGGTATTTCTAAGGATTTACATTCTGTTGTTTTACAGCAATGTGTTTTACCGCTTTTCCTTTCACGAAGAACTCATTTTATCACCAATAAACTGAATTATAATGCACTCATTGTATTGAAGCCAAATGAATCAGAAATCGTCAAATTACAGTTCCCTCCTTTTGGTGGATTCTTCTTTAAAATTTGAAACCGGATTTCCTTAGGCATGGTTTTAAAAGGCTGAACTGAAATTGAACCCCGATAGCTTTGTGTCCTTATATTTTTCATTTCATAAACTAACTACCGGCAATAAAATATTTATTCGGATATTTTTGTCCGATTAAAAATAATCTCTATTTTTGTGCCATAAAAAAAAGCAAGATGTTTTCAAAAGCCTGTGAATATGCTATAAGGGCAACCATATATATCGCCAGGCAATCAATGGAAGGTCTCAGGGCGAGTCTGGCAGATATTTCACGTGAGATAGATTCTCCGATTGCTTTTACATCTAAAATTTTGCAGCAGTTGGTTAAGGCAGAGATCATTTATTCCACACGGGGGCAGACCGGGGGATTTTATATAGAATCAGCCATGATGGAAAGTATAACCATCGCCGGGATCGTCACAGCCATTGATGGTGATGCCATATACACCGACTGCGGGCTGGGTCTTAAGGAATGCTCAGGCGCAGAACCTTGTCCGGTCCATGAAAAATTTGCAGAGATACGGGAAAGTTTAAAAAATGTGCTTGAATCTACCAACATCGCTTCATTGGCTTCAGGCCTGAAAAATGGTGTTACCTGCCTGAAGCGATAATTTTTTTAATTAATTTTAAGTATTGAAGTGCTTGATTACCTTCTTAAACTTTAAATTCACATAAATTCTACACTTATGAAACCTGAGAAGAAACTCTGGATTGGCTTTGCCGCTGTGGTCGGCATCTCCTTCGCTGTTTTGTTGTATTATGGATATGAAATATACCAGAAAGCCCCACCTGTTCCGTTAAGAGTAATCACTACGGATGGAACTGTGCTTTTTACCGGGCAGGACATCAAGGATGGTCAGAATGTCTGGCAAAGCATGGGGGGACAGGAAGTTGGAAGTATCTGGGGCCATGGCGCCTATGTTGCACCTGACTGGACAGCCGACTACGTTCACCGGGAAGCAGTTTTTATTCTTGAAAAATGGTCGGTGGAGGAATTCGGCCAAAGCTATGAAATGCTCGATGAAGAGAAAAAGGCAGCCCTTGAGAGACGTTTACAGAATTTTCTCAGGAAGAACACCTATGATGATCATAACAAAACCATTACAGTCAGTCCCCTGAGGGCAGAAGTCATCCAAAGTTTGTTTGCCTATTATTCCGGATTATTTACCAATGACCCGTCGCTCAGCAAACTCAGGAATGCTTATGCCATCCCTGAAAATGCAATCAAAGACCAGGAGCGGATGCGAAAAATGAATGCCTTCTTTTTCTGGGCATCATGGGCATGTGTTACAGAACGTCCTGACGAATCAGTAACTTATACCCACAACTGGCCGCCCGACACCATTGTAGGCAACAAACCCACGGGAGACCTCATTCTATGGACCGGGTTCAGTGTAATCATGCTGTTGCTGGGCATCGGTTTGCTGGTATTTTATCATGCCAGGACAAAAGAAGAATCGGAAACTGAGATGCCGAAAGAAGATCCCCTGATGCGCCAGAATATTACCCCTTCGATGAAAGCTGTTGAAAAATACTTCTGGGTCGTTAATTTTCTTATCCTGCTGCAGGTTGTTATGGGGATTGTAACTGCCCACTACGGGGTTGAAGGAGAAGGACTGTATGGCTTCCCGCTGGCTGAATTTATGCCTTATGCCATTTCGCGGACCTGGCATGTTCAGCTGGCTATTTTCTGGATTGCTACCGCCTGGCTTGCCACGGGACTATACATTGCCCCGGCTGTTTCGGGCAGTGATCCGAAATTTCAGAAACTCGGGGTTAATTTCCTCTTTTTCGCTTTACTCATTATTGTACTGGGTTCAATGGCCGGACAATGGTTTGGGGTAATGCAGAGACTGGGCCTGGTTGAAAACTTCTGGTTTGGTCATCAGGGATATGAATATGTTGATCTTGGAAGGTTCTGGCAGATTTTCCTCCTTGTGGGATTGTTTATCTGGCTCGCGCTTATGGCCAGACCATTGATCCCGGTATTTAAAAGAAAGACAGAAGAAAAAAACCTTCTGATCCTTTTCCTGATCGCATCGGCGGCAATTGCTCTTTTCTATGCCGCCGGCCTGATGTGGGGAAGGCAAACAAACCTGGCAATTGCTGAATACTGGCGCTGGTGGGTAGTACATCTCTGGGTTGAAGGTTTCTTCGAAGTTTTCGCAACGGTGGTTGCGGCATTTCTCTTTGTCAGGATGGGACTTCTCAGAACCAGAACAGCCACTTCAGGTGTACTCTTTGCCACCATCATCTTTCTTTCAGGTGGTATCCTCGGCACCTTCCATCACCTCTATTTTACAGGCACACCAACTGCGATTATGGCACTTGGCGCAACTTTCAGTGCCCTTGAAGTGGTTCCCCTGATACTTATCGGATTCGAAGCCTTTCACAATTACAGATTAAGCAAATCCACTGAATGGTTGCGCGACTATAAATGGCCCATTTACAGCCTTCTTTCTGTCTCCTTCTGGAATTTTCTTGGTGCCGGAATCTTCGGTTTCGTAATTAACCCGCCGATTGCACTTTATTATATGCAGGGATTAAACACCACACCGGTCCATGGCCATGCGGCATTGTTCGGTGTTTACGGAATGCTGGGCATTGGCCTGATGTTGTTCGTATTACGCAGCCTCTACCGGCAACAGGTCTGGAATGAAAAACTGCTCGCTTTTTCCTTCTGGGCGATCAATATCGGGTTGCTCCTGATGATTTTCCTGAGTGTATTGCCGGTTGGATTTATGCAGACGGTAGCCAGTGTTAACGAAGGTATGTGGTATGCCCGCTCGGCCGACTTTATGCAGCAACCCACATTGATCGTTTTCCGCTGGTTGCGCACCATCGGTGATACCATTTTTGCCATGGGGACGCTTGCACTCTGCTGGTTTGTCTTCAGGCTGGCATTTCAGGCCAAAACCAGGTAAACCAACTGCATGAACGGAATGCAGATTTAACCTGTTGAATCAAACCATTATTAAAGGATCATCTGCATTTCAGAAAACAATCAGAGGCACTGTCATCAGCTTCGGCTGAAGACAGTGCCTCTTTAATTCATTGACAGCTCATACCAGATGAATGCCCGGAATCTTTCTTATTCTACCCAATCAGCGATGAACAGGTTGGTGAACCGGGTACCGCCGTTGTTTCGGTTGGATGAGAAGATCAGCTTTTTTCCGTCGTAGGAGAACATGGGAAAAGCATCGAAAACAGGATCATAAGAAATCCGTTCAAGCCCTGAACCATCTGTGTTGATCATATAGAGGTTGAATTCAAAACCTCTTGCTCCTGCATGGTTGGAGCTGAAAATTATCTTCTTTCCGGAAGGATGGAAAAAAGGCGCCCAGTTTGCTTTGCCCAGGTTTGTAATCTGTTTCAATTCAGAACCATCTACATTGCAGGTATATATTTCCATGTTTGTCGGAGCAACCAGTCCCTCTTTAAGCAAGTCTTTATATTCTTTCACTGCCTCCATTGTCTGAGGCCTTGAAGCCCTGAAAACAAGCTGTCTGCTGTCGGGTGAAAAGAAAGCACCACCATCATAGCCAAGACCGGATGTTACCTGTTTCACATTACTCCCGTCGATATTACAGGTAAATAATTCCAGGTCCCCTGTGCGGTCAGAGGTAAAGACTACCATCTTTCCATCGGGCGATACGGTTGCTTCAGCATCATATCCCTCATGTTTCACAAGTGTATCAACAATATTACCACTGAGGTCGGCAATATAGATATCAAAATCGTTGTAAATCGGCCAGAGATACTTGCCATCTGCCCTGCGCTCGGGCTCAGGCGGACATGCCGGCCCTCCTGACCTTGTTGAGGCATAAAGTATGGTTTTATCACCCGGCATGAAATAGGAACAGGTGGTACGGCCAACACCGTTGCTGATCAGTTGAGGTTTTTGTTTCAACATATCTCCGTTGATGAAAGGAAAAGCATAAATCTGGTCGCATTCAGCACCCCATTCCCGGCTTTTGGCCTGAAACGTAATCATAGAATCATCAAAACTGAAGTACGCTTCGGCATAATCACCGTTTTTAGTCAGTTGTCTGATATTTCTGAGGTGCATTTCCTGCTGATAGCGAATGGTGGTATCCGGACCCTGTTTTCCGTTTATTCCGCCAGTGGGATGGGAATGGTTCATGACGACCGGAACAAACAAAGATGAAATACCCGCTGAAAGCAGAAAAAAAGGTAATGCATATATTTTCATAAACGAACGAATTGTTTAATGCGTTTGGAATTAATTTGTTTAAGACTAATAGCCTTATAAACTAAAGTAACATGGAATGGTTCAAACAGCGTTGAGAAACCTGTGTAAGAGAATCGGGTTCATTGAGCTTCACGAACCGTTAATCTGAAGAAGGGAAATTACACCGGATTAAGGTCTTTCGGTCCGGTGTTTCCAAAGATCTGTATTATCTTTACTGACTGACAGAAGAAATGTATGGAGCAGCTTTTTTTTACCGGCCCCGAAGAATTTCTGGGCTGGCTTGAGAACAATCACGACAAGGCCAGGGAACTCTGGGTTTGTTTGTACAAAAAGGTTAAAAAACAGGGGAAAGGTCTTGATTACGTCAGTGCAGTTAAAATCGCGTTGTGCTATGGCTGGATTGATGGTAAGGCTCAATCCATAGACCAGTTTTCATATAAAATCCGATTCACACCGCGCAAACCGGATAGTGTCTGGAGCCTGATCAACGTAAAACGCGTTGAAGAGCTTTCGGCTGCCGGGCTGATGCACCCGGCTGGTATGGCTGCTTTCGAAAAACGCAAACCTGAAAAAACCGGGATTTACGCATTTGAACGTGAGCCTGTGCTACTGACAAAAGAAATGGAGGATCTGTTAAAGGAAAACCATCAGGCCCTGAAATATTTTAACGGTAGTTCTCCTGGTTACCGTAAAACCTGTATTCACTGGATTATGAGCGCCAAACAGGAGATTACCAGAGATAAAAGATTAAAAGTACTGATAGAATGTTCATCGGCCGGAGTGAAAATACCGCTTTTAAGGAATGATTCAGGTCACAGAAAACAATGATGCTCCATGTAAAGATAAAACAGACTCCCTTCACAGAAAAATCCATCAGACAATGGGAAAATATTTCCTTTTCTTCTTATTCGTACTGCAGATTCATACAATAAAGGGTCAGAACCGTAATATATCAAACGGGTTGATATTTGACGGCGAACCTTTCATAGTGGTTAACCCTTCCGACCCTCAGCACCTTGTTGTTGCATGGATGGGGTTTGTTCTTCAGAATCGTGTTATGATAAAAACCAGGGTAAGCCGGGATGCAGGCAGAACATGGAGTCAGGCTCAAACGGTGCAGCACATCGAAGCAGGATATACATCAGCCGATCCGTCCCTGGCTTTCGATAACAATGGCAATGTATTTCTGAGTTATATCGATTATGACCCCTACTTCACTTCAGGAGCAGTTTACCTCCGGAAATCGGCCGACGGAGGGTTAAGCTGGGGCAATCCTGTTACGGTTATCGATATCAATGCTGACCCCGGACAGCTACCGGTTGACCGCCCGTGGATCAGCGTTGACAGGTCGGGCGGTGAGTATAACGGAAACATATACATTACGACAGTCAATGCCACCGGAGCATCAGGCCCCTCTTACCACCCCTATTTAATCGCCTCGATCGACCACGGGGAAACTTTTGGCCCATGGCGGTACGCCGATACCACAGGGTGGCTGGCCGGATCAATGGTCAGGAAGCCAATGCCAACGCCCGTGGTTACCGGCAACGGAACCTTCCATTGCATCTACCCCAGCTATGTCATTTCGCAGGGAATTCTTCCTCAGTTTATACTTGCCACTTCACACAATGCAGGAACCACGTTTACCTATGGCACTGTTTATTCATCCGGTTTAGCAGTCGCCATTGCCGACACCTCTGCTAAAAAAGGCTATCTCCTGAAAGCCAATCCATCGAACCCCGGACACCTGGTGTTTTTTAATCTCAGTAACGAGAACGGTGATTCCGATGTATTTTTCCGGGAGTCACTAAATGCAGGATTGACCTGGTCTGAAGGTGTCAGAATAAACGATGATTCCGTCGGGAATGGCAGAATGCAGGACCTGGTATGGGCAGGTTTCGACACCGATGGTGATCTGGCAGTAACCTGGCGCGACCGGCGTAATGCGGCAGATACCGGATATATTGCTTCTTATGAAATCTATTGCACCTCCAGAAGAAATGAATCGACTGTTTTCTCGCCCAATTTCCGAATTTCAGATACCAGCATAGAATTTAATGAAATTCTACTGGGAAACGGAAACGATTTCATGAGCGTTGAGCTCTCCAACGATACTTTAAACGCTGTTTGGGGTGATACCAGGGATGGAAAATTAAACATCTGGTTCCAGCGTGTAACCATTGACGGAACACTGGTTTCTGTGCAACAGTTAACTCATGAAACACTTCCTGACATCAGGGTTTTTCAAACCGGACCACATACATTGGAAGTAATTGCTGAACGGACAAGGCGTATCCGCATTTTCAGCAGCTCCGGCTCCCTGGTTCTTGATTCCGGAGCGGTTCAGGGTTCCGGAACATATGAGCTGAACATTTCAGGTTTGACTCCGGGTTTATATGTTATTAACGTTGAAACCGAATCGGGAAGTATGAATTTCAAATCGATTTTACACCAGCATACAGTAAAATAAGCACAAACAAGACAGGGTGGTTGGTATTGAGGAATACAAATAAAACTTGTCTCATGAAACAATGGACAACCGCGGCAGGTAGCCATGTTATAAAAATAACCGGTGGACGGAGCAATGTGTTCCTGATTTCCAGGCAAGGGATCAATGTGCTGGTTGATACGAGTCCCGGATTTATGGGAAACAGGTTGTTAAAGAAACTGAGGAAACATTTAAATTCAAATCCGGAATATCTGTTTTTAACCCACACCCATTTTGACCATGCTGCCAATGCTCATCTGATAAAAGCTTTATACAGCACAAAAATTGTAGTTCATATTGCTGAATCCGGGTTTCTTTTATCAGGAGACAGCCCACTCCCGGCCGGAACCAATGTGTTTACATCCTGGCTGGTAAGAAATTTCGGGAAAGCTGCAGCCGGAAAGGTGAAATATCATGGAGTTTCTCCGGATCTGATGATCGGCAGGGAAACAAACCTTTCAATTCACGGTATGAATATCGGAATCTTACCAACCGCAGGGCATACTGCAGGGTCAATAAGTTTAATTATTGATCATGAACTGGCTTTGGTTGGCGATACGCTCTTTGGTGTTTTTCCGGGACACTGCTTTCCTCCGTTCGCTGATAACACCGGAGAATTGATGAATAGCTGGCAACTGCTGCTGAATACCGGCTGCCGCATCTTTTTACCATCTCATGGAAGTGCAAGAACATATCAGGTGCTTGAAAGGTGCCTGAAATACCAACAAAGCAGAATCAGCAGATAAAAAACATTCCCTTTTAGTTTAAAAACCTGCTCATCTGCATGACAGTAGCAACTCAGGTTTCCAAAAACCTGAAGCGTTGCATTATTTACCACCCCATCTAAACTTTCGGAGTTCAGGTTTTGCCCGGAATGGGGCATTTATTACACAATCTACAGAATAACCAAAAAATGCAATCAACTGGCATTGTAGCACTTAACATTTTAATAGAACAGTGGCTTGTAATTTGAACAATGTCTTTTCAAATAAAAACTACACTGCTATGAAAAAGATGATTCTAATCCTTATTGCACTTCCATTTCTGATGGCCTCATGCGAAAACAAGGAACAAACCGCACGCATCAGTCAACTCGAGCAAGAACAAGCAAATCTGCTTGTGGTTGCAAATTCCAAGGACTCACTCATCAACGACTTTCTCGAAACGATGAACCAGATTGAAGCAAACCTGACAGAGATAAAAATCAAAGAAAAGCTTATAAGTCAGGAAACTGCCAATGGAGCCGAGCTAAGCAAGCCGGTGCGTGAGCGAATCAACGAAGACATCAGACTTATCAACGAACTGATGGCTGAAAATAAACAGAAAATCGCAACACTCTCAGGTAAACTCAGTAACTCAAAGGTTAAAATTGCCGAACTGGAAACTGAACTTAAAAATATGATTGAATTGACCAATCAGCAACTTGCTGAACGTGATACTGAGATCGTGAACCTTAAGAATGAGCTTACCAACCTCAACTTCAGTATAGCTGCACTAAATGACACCATTTCAAATATCAAAAGCAACAATCGTCAGCTTGCAGACAATGTAACCGAAAAAACCAATGAGTTAAATACTGCTTACTTCGTTGTAGGACCACGTAAAGAATTGGTTGAGAAGAAGATTCTCAGCAAGGAAGGCGGAGTTCTGGGTATCGGACGCACTCAAAAAATTGCCGGTGATGTGAACCTTGCCCAATTCAATAAAGTCGATATCCGTTCACTCAAGTCAATTCCTCTGGGCGTTAAAAAAGCAACCCTGATGTCGGTGCACCCTGTAGGTTCCTATGAAATTATCGGAAGTGAAAAGAAAGTTGAAGAAATTATCATCAAAGATCCTGCTATTTTCTGGCAGAAATCAAAGATGCTTGTGATTTCAACAGAAGTATAACGATACAACGAAAGATCATCCCTTATCTTCAGACAGGAATGTTTCTTTATTCAAAAGCCCCCACTGGCAACAGCAGGGGGCTTTTTTATTGTATATCCATGCTTAGGGCTGTCAACGGAAACTGACTGTCAGCATATGCTGATTCTTGATCTGATTCATCAGCATAATGAAATGAATGAAGGAGTTAAATGCTTGTACTTTATATTTTATTTGCTCTTACCTTTGCAAAAGATGAAAAAACAAGGTCAGTCAGTTGGCGTAAAAGGAAAAGTTCTTTCGGGCTTTTTTATACTCCTTATTCTCGCTCTTGGTGCTGTTTTCGCAGTTATAAAACTTGCAACCCAATTAAGCCCGCCTGAATCGGGGGCCTCTGAATCTGTAATCAAACTGACACTGGTCAGTAATATGCTTTCTGAACTTATCGAAGCCAACGGCCAGGCCAGGGCTTATATTACAACCGGTGACAAAAGGTATCTTGCAAGGTACCGCCGGCTTGATAAGGGCATTCTTAAACTTGCCGATTCACTTAAGTATTTCAGCACCCTGCAACCTGAGCAATATAGAAGGATGCTCGTTGTTGACAGCCTCCTGAAGATCAAAAGAGGTACGATGGAGAGTTTTTTCAGAATAACAAGGTCGAAAGATACACTGGACGCAAAACGACGAAATTTTGCGGGCAATTCGGGCAGTGGTGCCGACAGTTTGCCTATAGTTGGCCGGATACCCGGAAGGATTTCACCTGAACGGCAATTGCAGGAAACTGAAGATGCTTCAAAACCAGGTTTCTTTAAAAAGATCTGGGACAATATCACAGGCAGAAAACCAAAGAAGGATTCGATCCAACGGTTTGGGCCTCAGTTTGCCTCAGGTGATTCGATAGGTTCTGTTTCAGTAATTCAGGATACCACCATCGAAATGGTAAAATCACAATTGCTGATGATGGGTGAAAAAGAGCGGCTTGACAAGGAGATGACCATCAAGCGTGACCTGCTGCTGGTTCGCACCGATCAGGTGATTATGGATGAAATCAGGAATGTATTGTTACTATTTGAAAAAGAAGAGATCACCCGGGCACTTGAAGATGCCGGGAATCAGCGTTCTGTATACAGGAGATTATGGTATACAGCTGTTGTCCTGGCTGCTGTGGGGCTGATTACAATGATCTTTTTCGTTATACTGATCTGGAAAGATCTTGCCAGAAGCAATTTCTACCGGAAACAACTGGAATCAGCCCGCCATCTGGCCGAAAAACTACTAAAGGTAAAGGAACTTTTCCTGGCCAACATGAGCCATGAGATCAGAACCCCGATAACCAGTATCATAGGATTTACCGAAAGGCTTTCAGCCACTGCCCTTACCGGACAGCAGGGAGAGTATCTGAAATACATCAACTCTTCATCAGAGCACCTTCTGGGGTTGGTTGACGACCTGCTTGATTATTCACGAATTGAAAGCGGGAAATTTAACCTTGAAATGATCGCTTTTCAACCGGCAGATCTATTCAGTCAGGTTTTTGAGACCCTGAAACATAAGGCCGAGCTAAAAGGACTGGAAATGAATTTCAGCTCCACCCTTGAATCAGGCATTGCTGTAATGGGAGATCCACTAAGAATCAGGCAGATAGTATACAATCTGTTAAATAACAGCATCAAATTCACTGAAAAAGGTAAAGTAAATCTGGGTTTGACTTCAGCTACTTCCGGTAATCATATCAGGCTTTCCTTTATTGTATCTGACACAGGGATCGGAATTCCGGAAGAAAAACAGCAGGAAATTTTCGGCGAATTTACACAGGTTGATGTCGGCATTACCAGGAAATACGGAGGATCAGGGCTTGGGCTGGCAATCTGCCGAAAGCTTGTCGATCTGATGCATGGTGAAATAATACTTGAAAGCAAACCCGGTTCAGGAACGACCATTACAACAATTCTCCCGTTGGAAATTTACCAGGGTACCATTGAAGAGCTGGTTATGGCATACAATGGCACTTCTGTCAATCTGAGTGGTTACAGGATACTGTTGGCTGAAGATGATGAAACTACCCGTATACTGTTAAACGAATTACTTATTTCAGCCGGAGCTCAGGTTGATTCAGCCGGTGATGGCCTTGCTGCATGGAAGTTATTCAATGAACATCCATCTGAATATGATTTGATCATGACCGACATACAAATGCCGGATATGAGTGGACCAGAACTTGCCGAAAAGATAAAACTGCATACTGGTGCCTCCGGTTCAGGAGCGCCTCCTGTAATGGGGCTGACGGCTCATGCTACCAATGACGATCTCGAATTATTCCGTAAAAAAGGAATTGGCAGTTTCCTGATCAAACCTTTCAGGCAGGCCCAATTGTTTGAAAATATTGGCAGGGTTCTGAAAATTGACATGGTGATTGATACCATGCCAGGCAGTTTTGTGGAAAAAGAAAGCAGAACAATAAATCTTGAATCTTTCTCAAAATTCACAGGCGACGATCAGGAAGCACTGGTTAAAATATTGATTTCCTTGGCTGATAACTTAAAAGTCACTTCTGCACAAATGCAGAATGCTTTTGATTCAGCCGATTATCAGCAACTTGCCCTGCTTGCGCACAGAATGTTACCCAATATCCGTAATCTTGGCGCCAAGGAAGAAGTAACCCTGCTGATGGAACTTGAATCGCTCCGAAAGCAGGCTGACTTTGACAAGATCAGAATCAGTGAAGTTCTCAATAAAACAAAAGCCGGTATGGCTGAACTGGAGAAAGTAATCAGGCAAAAATTCCTCACTTACTGAAGTGGAATACCAAATTGTTTCATTTTATTGTAAAGAGTTTTGCGGTCAATATTCAAAATTTTCGCTGCTTTCGATTTATTGAACCTGACTTTTTCAAGTGTACTCAGAATAAGTTCCCGCTCGCTGCGATGAGCGGTCTCTTTCAGATTCATTCCGATTGAAACGGCTGATGAATCGGTTTTAATAACCGGAGTATCATTTATTTCAGCTTCCTTTATAATCTCTTCAGGCAAGGTATTTATGTTGATAATATCTCCGGTAGAAAGCAAGACAGCCCGCTTTATAATATTTTTGAGCTCCCTGAAATTTCCGGGCCATGAATACCTTGAAAATACATCAATCACTCCTGCTGAAAAACCGTCAACATTTCTACCTAACTCCCTGTTTGCCTGGTCGAGGAAATGACCGGTAAATATGACCAGATCTTCATGACGATCGCGAAGGGGTGACACCTGAATAGCAAATTCATTGATCCTGTGATAAAGGTCCTCCCTGAATTCACCTGAAACAACTGATTTTTTCAGGTCGTCGTTGGTCGCTGTAATAATCCTGACATCAATCGGGATTTCGCTGGTTGATCCTATTCGTCTTACTTTTCTTTCCTGGATTGCCCTGAGTAGCTGAACCTGAATATCATAGCCCAGATTGCCGATTTCGTCCAGAAATATGGTTCCACCATTGGCCGCTTCAAACTGACCTGGCTTGTCGGCAAAAGCCCCTGTAAATGAACCTTTAAGGTGACCAAAAAATTCGCTTCCGGCCAGATCGCGCGGTAAAGCACCACAATCAATTGCAACAAAAGGCTTATCGGAACGGGTACTCATCTGGTGTATCTTCCGGGCAACAAACTCTTTTCCTGTCCCGCTCTCCCCCATAATCAGAACTGACATCCCTGTAGGCGCTACCAATCTCACATAATCACTTATCTTTTGTGCTGCAGGGCTGGTACCTTCCACAAAAAACATCTCTGTACCAGGCCCCTGAGCGGCATTGCCCGGAGTTTTGGCCTGACTTAAAGCACGGTTGATTGTAACGATGATTTCATCCGGATTAACAGGCTTGGCTACATAGTCAAAAGCGCCCAGTTTCATTGCCTGTACTGCGGTTCTGATATCGGCATATCCTGTCATCAGGATTACAGGCACACCAGACGATTCACGCAAGGCGAAATGCATAACTTCGAGCCCGTCATGATCGGGTAACCTCAGATCGGTAAGAATAATATCAGGTACAAAGGCTTTAATTTTCTTTATAGCATCAGCGTAAGAAAATGATTGCTGAACTTCAAAACCCTTCTTCTGCAGGAATGTCTCCAGCATCAGGCAGAAAGTTACATCATCGTCAACAATCAGAACTTTACTCATCAAAACAAATTTAAAATTATGAATGGCAAAAATAGAAAGTTATCTTATTATCAGCGCAAGCAATGGTCATTTAACGGAAATTTGATCCCCCGCACTGGTTGTTGTATTTCACAGCTTTAACCAAGGTGTCTTAACAGCTTTGAGATGAGTTCTTCCTTTCGCACAGGCTTTGGTAAATAATCGTTGCAGCCGGCCTCGATGGCCTTTTCACGGTCACCGGATAAAGCAAGTGCCGTCTGGGCAATGATAATGATACCAGGACTCAATCTTCTGATTTCACGGGTCGTCTCAAAACCATCGATACCCGGCATTTTCAGATCCATGAGTATAATATCTATCTCCTTGTTTCTGATGCAGTTATCAATTGCATCATATCCGTTTTCAACCCAGATAATTTTCAGATTGAAGTTCTGAAGCATTTTTTCAAGTAACCTGAAATTTATATATTCATCCTCGACTATCATCAGAGTTTTGTTGGACAGCAGGTCGGACTTTTGTATTTCTCCGGATTGTATTTCAGATAAAAGTGCAGCACCAGCAGGTTTATACGGGATGGTAAAATAAAATTTTGTACCCTCCCTGGCTTTACTTTCCAGCCATATCCTGCCTCCCATTAACTCAATATAGGATTTTGAAATTGACAATCCCAGTCCGGTGCCACCCAAGTTGCTTGAGGCTGATATATTGACTTGTCTGAAACGGTCAAAAATAATACCCTGCATTTCTTCCGGAATACCGATTCCGGAATCTTCAACACAGAATTTCAGCTGGTTGCTTTCCAGCGCATAACTTAACTGGATCTCACCTTTCTCGGTAAACTTGATGGCATTGTTTATCAGGTTGGTAAGCACCTGGTTGAGCTTGGTTTCATCGGCCAGTATATGAGCCCTGACATCAGGAAGACTGGTAGTAAAGCCAAGCTTCAGGCCTTTCTCATTGGCTTTGGAAATCAGCTGATGATAAACAACATGAAGAATCTCGTTAACATTTGTTTTTACTTCCCTTACCTTCTCCTGACCGGCTTCAAGTGTGGCAATGCTTACAATGTCGGTGATAATTGAAAGCAATTGGTTACTGCAACTGTTGATTATTGAATTGTATTCACGCACATCCTCCTGTTTTATCCCCGGCTGAGTCAGGAGATTTGAAAATCCGACAATACCATTCATCGGGGTTCTGATTTCATGAGATATATTATGAAGGAAAGATGTTTTTAACCTGTCGCTTTCCTCGGCCTTTTCCTTGGCATGATAAAGTTCTTCCATCAACTCCATCCGCTCTGAAGTATTACGCATCACAGCCAAAACCATCTCTTCAGAAAGCTTAACCATCCTTGCTTCAAAGAATTTCCTGCCATTATGTGATGGAATGATATACTCATATTTCTGAATCTGCCCTGATTCAAGAACTGCACTTATATGCCGGCGTATAAGACCTGCGATATCAGCAGGCATTATCCTTTCAATTTCCGTACCCTGGAAATCCCGGTGCACTGTAAGCGAATCATCCGGATCGTTGGAAAAGAACTCATGAAGCCTGCCATTTCTGTCAATAATAAAAATCGAATCAGGGAATGCACTGATTATACTATTGGTTTTCTGAAGGTTGAATTCAGCAACTTCCTTTGCTGCAACCAGTTGACTGATCATTTTGTATTGTTCGGTTATATCATTGGCAATGACAATAACCACATCGTTTCCAAAATATTTGCCCTTATAAAATCTGACTTCTTTCGGGAAGATCTCGCCATTACTGCGTTTGCCCCAGAATTCTATAACCTGAGGAGTACCCTGAAATGTTTTCTTCAGGGTTTCAGGGATGTCCAATGAATCATTCCTGCCCGAAGCGGACAGGAAATCCGGGGTCTGACCGATAAACCGCTCCTTTGGATAACCATACATCTTAAGGGCACCTTCATTTACATCCAGAAATTTGCCTTCATGATCCATGATGTAAACTGCACTTGAAATACTGTTGAACAGTCCCCGGTAACTTTCTTCACTTTCAAGCAGGTCTTTATTCACGAGCCTACGGTGCAGGGCAACGGCCGAGAGTTTGATGAATGCTTCGATAACCTCTGTATTTTCAAGTGGTTGATTCCTGGGTGTAATAATGGTAACATCCCCCAGGAGCAATTCATGACGTGCAAATCCCATTTCATAAATGGTCCCGATGTTGAAAACCGATTCTATGGCTTTTGCAACTGTGCGGCTGACTGCACCTGCCAGCAATTCATATACATCCTTTCTGTAGGTGAGTTTCTGATATAGCACATCTTTCTTCCTTTCAGGCGACAGGTATGTATTCATCCCCACCGGATGCTGATTTAATAATCTGATCAATTTACTGAACCCTGTTCCGAGTCCATGCAACGATTCAAGTTTTGCATGCTGGGTAGCTTCATCAAACGATGTTACCATAACTATGCTTTTGCCCGCCTGCTTATGAATCTTCTCACCTATGAATTCAAAGATATTTACACTGTCTTCCATCTCGATAAACTCCAGTGCACTCTGATTCAGAAACCTTGTCTGTTTCTCCGCGTCTATTCTTGGTGTTATATCCCGGCCAAACACAACCAGTCCTTTTCGGGAATTATCGGCATTGTATAAAGGTACCTTTATAACATCGAAAATATGCAGATTGCCTTCAATGTCCGGAATGGTTTCTTCTGTGCGTGACTGATGTCCCGATTTCCATGCAATTTCGTCAGAATCTCCACAATTCCGGAAGGCATCCTTATACAAATCAGCAGTAAACTCAGCCAGTTCAGGCTCTGACTTGCCAAAGTAATCTACTCCTTCGAGGCAGTATAACTTCAGAATACTGTCGTTAGCCTGAAGCCATCTTCCTTCGCTGTCCTTGAAACAAATAATATCCGGTGTTGAGTTAATGAGAACCATTAGCTTCTCTTCCGTCTCCATGATTACCCGTGATGCTTTCAAACGGGTCTCTTCTATTCCGATGGCATTGGCTATCATATCCAGCATATTCTCCTGCTCAACTCCGGGAATGAAATCTTCCTGAAAAACAGCACAGACCGAACCCACGGCCACTCCGTCGCAAAACACAGCTTTACCGATGTATGTTTTAAGTTTGTAAGGCGCAACATTCGGATCAGTAACAGCATACCCTGTTTTATCAAGATCCCTGACAACCAGCATCTTATTGGAACTGCTTCTGATCACATCAAAACATATATGACCCTCAGGTTCATCAACCGATTTGTAATCAGGAGGAACAGACCATTGACCAACAGAGCATAGGAACCCTTCATCAAGGCGATTATACAGAGCGCAGGTCGCGCCAAATAATTCACCAAAAAGGGCAGTCAGTTTATTTATATTATGTTCAAAATCAGGACCAAGATTTAACAGAACCTGATTGATACGTATAGAAAAGTCCTGCAACTGTTTTCGCTCAGTCTGGTCGTGCAGAATAAGATCAAGTCGGCAAACATTGCCGGCCTGGTCCTTGATCGGATTAACACGTGAATAAATCCACCGGATCTGATTGTCCGGTAAAATTGCCCTGAACTGAAGTTCGGTTTTGTTTATATGCGGAAGTGAACTGATAAAATCCTGAAGTCCCTGTTTATCTTCTTCATGGCACATGGGAATCATAAGTTCCGGATCATTAATAAGCTCGTCGGTTGAAAAACCAAAAACACCGGCCAAAACAGGAGAAATATAGAGTGCTTTCAGCGAAGGATATTCAAGAGAGATAACGACATCATCCAGCGCATTGAGGATACTTTCAGCCAGGTTGTCATTACCGGGATTGCCTGATAGTGTTTCATTGCCTGCCGAAGAAATTGCAAGTTCCCCGATTTCTGTCTCCTGCATTTTAATGCACTCCCACAGATCGTTCACAAGATGCTTCAAACTGCTTTCCTCATTCTCACCCCTTTCGGAAAAGTCCGGCTCTTTCACCTGTTCAACCCTTTTCCGCAGTTCATTCTTTAAAATAATCAATTTCTCTTTCATATTGAATCGCTTGCCACATTAAATTCATTATACACATAACTGACCAATTGATTCAGGCTCCGGGAAAGTTATTTTCCAATTGATGTCTGAATCCTATTCGTCAGTTGCCGGGTGAAACTTTATCAGTTTTATGGGATGAAATTAACCTAAAATATTCAAAAATCCAAAGAGTATGCAAATACTTAAGAAGACCAGTTAAAAAGAAAGAACAGCTTTTGAATTTTTAATATAATTTTCCCTGAAGGATCAAAACCAGAAATTAACTGACAAAAACAAATTTTTCATGTGCTTAAAATATCCATATCCTGCTGATGTTTTCGTGGGTTTAAGATGAAATATATCTAAATTAGCCATCCTATGCAGCGACCTGAAAGGAGATATACAACCATTGTGATCGGGGGTGGACCTGCCGGTTTGTTTACTGCAGTTAACCTTCAGGATTACAATTCTTTGCTCATCGAGAAAGGAGATAAGGCAGGACGCAAGCTCCTGATTTCGGGCACTGGTCAGTGCAACTTTACACATTCAGGCAGCATGAGTGATTTTCTCAGGCATTATGGCACCAATTCCAGGTTCCTGAAACATGCCTTGCATGCTTTCAATAATATGGATCTGATTGCTTTTTTCAAGGATGCAGGCATTGAATCCATCGAAGATAAGAATGGAAAAATCTTCCCTGCGTCTTTAAAAGCTGCAGACATCCTGAATACACTGCTAAATGCTTGTTCTGACCGCAACATCAGTTTTCTGAGAGGAAGCCCTGTAATCAGTGTAAAGCATTCAGGAGATACTTTCAGGGTTTATACATCTGACTCGGAATTCCATTGCCATAACCTTGTGATAGCAACCGGCGGGAAGTCATATCCCTCGACCGGTTCAACCGGTGACGGGTACAGATTTGCTGAGATGCTGGGGCATACCATTGTTGAGCCCAAACCTGCATTGTGTGCAATTACCATAAGTGACTACAAAATGGCTGCCCTTTCAGGCATTTCCATTCCTTCGGCAGGAATCAGTCTGTTTCAGAATGGAGTTAAAACCAATGAACACCATGGGGACATTGTATTCACTCTGAAAGGTCTTTCAGGTCCCGGTATCATTGACTTCGCCAGATATATGCATGATGGTGATCTTTTAAAAATAAACTTTACCGGTATTAGTCAGCAGGTCTTTGTGCAGGAGTTTGTGTCATGTACGCAAAAAAGCGGAAAAATCCCGCTACAGACCTGGTTGAAATTATTCAATGTCCCTAAGAACCTGTTAAGGTATATAATTGATGAAGCCGGAGGTTTGTCGGAACAACCTATGGCTGAAATTCAGAAAAAGGTACGAACACGATTGTCCGAACTACTTTGCGCATACCCGTTTCAGATTGAAAAACTCAGCGGATACAAGTCGGCCATGGTTACAGCCGGAGGTGTGGCCCTCAATGAAATATCCTCATCTACAATGGAGTCCAGACTTGTCAGGAATCTTTATTTCGCCGGTGAAGTGATGGATATAGATGGAGATACCGGGGGATATAACATCCAGGCAGCTTTTTCAACAGCCTATGCAGCCGCCTGTGCTATTAATTCTGCCGGTTTATGATCAATAACAATAATCCGGATTCAACCAAATGCCAGCTGTTATGGAAATTATTCAATTCCTGCAAAGTATTTCATAAACTGCACCCGTTCGTAGGCTGCAGGATTTTCTGCTTTCCGGAAACTCATTTTACCGATAAATTCCTCCGTCTTTGAATATCCATGTCTTTCCATCCATGCTTTTAATCCGGCATTCATTTCATCAATCCGATCGAACCCGTTTTTATAAAGTGTGGAAGCTATCTGAACAGCCTTAGCTCCGGCCAGCAATTGCTTGATGAGTCCTTCGCTGCTATGTACCCCGGTTGAAGCACAAACATCGCAGTACAGCCTGTCGCTGAGCATTGCCACCCAACGCAACGAAGTGGTTATTTCTTCCGGGGTGCTGAAGATATTGGAGGGCACCACCTTCAGGGTATCGATGTTTATATCGGGCGAATAGAACCTGTTAAAAAGCACGATACCATTAGCGCCAGCCCATGAAAGTTTAAGTGCCATTTTGGCCAACCCTGAAAAATAGTAACTTATTTTCAGTGCTACCGGAATTTTGATCTGCTTTTTAACCTCCTCCAGAATGTTGAAATATAACTTTTCATTTTGTTCCGCATTTAAAGCAGGATCACTCGGCAAAATGAAAATATTGAGTTCAAGGGCGTCGGCACCGGCTTCTTCAATTTTCCGGGCAAAACTTGTCCACTCTTCAGCTGTAACACAGTTGATACTTGCAATAACAGGTATCTTCACTGAATTCTTAGCTTCCCTGATTAATGAAAGATACCCGGAAACACTGTTTTCGCGGCTATAATTTGAAATATAATCAAAAGCCTCAGGGTATGAGTTAGGATTTGACTCACTTGAAACCGTGCTGGCGATTTCTAATTTAATCTGCTCCTCAAACAATGATTTCAGAACAACCGCCCCTGCCCCCCGTTGTTCAAATTCAATGATATTACTGATCGAATTGGTCAGTCCGGAACTTCCTATAATTACCGGACTGCTGAGCCTGAGACCCATGTAAGTTGTTTCGATGTTTGTCATAAGGCAGGATGCTTGAGAATGCTATGATTGAAAGGTTAACCGGAAAGAAATTTTGGAATAACAAATTTAAAGATAGATTTTAAACTACCTAATAATGCATGGTAATTTTTATAAAACAATGCATTTGCTGTTGCAGTGTCTCAATCATTTATTTCCGGCCTTCCATGGCAACTTTAAAACAGGGACTCTTACATGGTTTTCAGGTTATATTGCCTGAAGCTTCATTATGCAGGATTTAACATAATTTGACATCATACAAAAAAATCCGCACTGTTGTGGACAATGCGGATCTCTTAGGTAAAGAAATACATTTACATAGCAATACTAAGCTTCCTGAACAGATTGTCTTCGTGCATGACTTCTACAGCACGCATTAGTTCATGGTCAATGGGACTGATTATTTCAAAATAAGCACTGACATCAAAAAGATTACGGGCAAATAGCCCTCTGAGCACATGCTTTATTTCAGTACCGGATTTTTGAAGCCCATCACTATCAAGCGGAACTTCTTTCGTTGCTGCGAAATCGGTGAATTCAGCAAGAAATTTATCGTCAATAATAAAATTATCGCGGAATGTGTTTAGGTCAGGATACTGACTTCTCAAAACCTCCCGGTTCTTCTCCATGTAAACGATCACAAAATCATTCATAAGGCCTTTGCGCAGGATGTCGGTATAATACTTCGAAGTAGCCATGGTATCAAGGGGAACAAAAACATCGGGCATAATTCCTCCCCCTCCGTAAACAACCCTCTTTGAGGGTGTATAAAACTTCAATGAATCGGGGAACCTGATACTGTCGGCTGACACAAACTCACCATGATTAAATCTCTTTGTAAGATCATCATAATAGTTATCAATTCCTTCTTCGTATGATTTCTGGATACACCGTCCTGATGGAGTGTAATACCTGGCTGTTGTCAATCTCACAACAGAGCTGTCAGGCAACTCGAAAGGCCTCTGAACCAACCCCTTGCCGAAAGATCTGCGTCCTACAACCAGACCCCGGTCCCAGTCCTGAATTGCTCCTGCTACAATCTCACTGGCAGATGCACTGCCTTCATTCACCATTATAATAAGTTTACCCTTTTCAAATCCACCACGCGAGGTAGCTTTAAAATCCATACGTGGACTTCTTAATCCCTGGGTATAAACGATCAGCTTTTCAGATGGAAGAAACTCGTCAGAAAGATCTATAGCGACGTCTAAAAATCCGCCTGAGTTATTCCTCAGGTCCAGAATCAGGCTTCTCATTCCTTTTGATTTCAACTTGTTAACCGATTCTTTGACTTCAGAAAGCGAAGTCCTTGCGAAGCGGGTAAGCTTGATATAGCCGATATCTTCGGAAAGCATATAAGTTGCATCAATGCTGTTCAATGGTATTTTATCTCTTA
Organism: Bacteroidales bacterium; assembly: GCA_016705005.1. Classification (GTDB taxonomy): domain Bacteria; phylum Bacteroidota; class Bacteroidia; order Bacteroidales; family Lentimicrobiaceae; genus Lentimicrobium. The sequence goes on from JADIZB010000004.1 coordinate 46,090, forward strand.
AAATGGTGTATTCTATCAGCCCTTTAACACCACGCCGGAAAATTTCAATCTTTACCTTTGTACCCTTGGCTCCACGCAACCGTTCCATAACGAAGCTGTTGGTCAGCTTGGATCCGAAAGCATCTTCATTGTTGATTGTTATTATTTTATCTCCGGCCAGAATGCCGAGTTTGTCGGAAGGACCACCCGGAACAGCAGCAATTACAAGGATGGTATCCCTGAATATCTGAAACTGAATACCAACACCTTCAAAATTTCCCTGTAATGGTTCGTTTGCTTTCTGAACTTCATCTTTCGAAATGTAAACAGAATGGGGATCAAGGTCCTTTAACATTGCAATCACTGCATCTTCGGTTAATTTTGCTCCATTCGTTGAATCGACATAATAATAATTGATCATTTGAAGCAGTGATGCAAATTTCTGCACCGTGGCTTTAGAATCGGATCGCTGCTGGGCACTGGCACTGCCAGTAAAAATGCAGATAAAAAGAAGTAGCCCCGTGATGGGCAAAAAGTTGAACTTTCTGAATGAAGTGCTCATAGAAAAGGAATTGGAAAGAGATCTGGTAGATTTTATTGTACAAAGTTAGTGATAAAATACTGTCAGAAAGTGAACAATTATTATTCCGTTTTGGTTTAGCTTACCGCACAATAAATTGCAATTCAAAAGATCCGGAAAATACTCCACCTGCTCGTTCACTTTAACTTCATATAAAATTGAAATCAGCATTTCTTCTTAAAACAGCAATAATCCTGTTTTTACCCATTCTGATGATATTTGTTTCCTGCAAACATGAACCGGAAGAGATTGTCATCATTGATCCGGTAATACCCATTGATACTGTTCCAACCGGCCTTACCTGCGATCCCGATACAGTCTATTTCAGAAACGATGTTTTGCCATTGCTGATTTCCAGTTGTGGGATGTCGGGTTGTCATGATGCCTCTACAGCCCAGGAAGGTGTAATTCTCACCTCATATCAGTCGGTGATGGGCACTGCTGAAATTATTCCGGGAAATCCCGGAAGAAGCAAACTGTATGAAGCCATCACCGATGGTGAAACCGACGAAAGGATGCCACCACCGCCCATGAGCGCCCTCTCTGCCGATCAGATTCTGATGATACGGAAATGGATTGAACAGGGGGCCCGCAATAATTACTGTGATGCCATTTGTGATACCACCAGCTTCACCTTTTCAGGAGCTGTAATGCCCATTATTAACAAGAATTGCAAAGGTTGCCATACTGGAATCAATGCATCGGGAAGTATCCGGCTTGAGGACTATGCCACTGTTAAAGCAGCTGCTGACAATGGCAGTCTTTACGGCGCTGTCAGCCATCAGCAAGGATACAGTCCAATGCCAAAGAATGGAACTAAGTTACCTGAATGCAATATTATCCAGCTCAGAAGATGGATAGAGAATGGATCACCAAATGACTGATTTTTTAAAGGAAGATCTGTAAGGGCTTTTAGCCTCTAAATAAAATAACAAACACTGATTGCTAATTCTGAATATAAACCAAAACCAGAGATAAAATGAAATTCCGTTATTTATTTGCCATTCCTTTTTTATTGATTCTTGTTTCGATCACCCAGTCATTTTCAGGTGATAATGGTCTTAAATACCCGACTGGTGCACCCGCTGGCCACACCGGATCTCCGGGCGATGCAAAAAACTGCACCATCTGTCACGGTGGAACAGCAAGCAATGTTACAGGGATTCTTACATCAGACGTACCTGAAACCGGTTATATTGCAGGTTCTACCTATAATTTTACAGTAACCCTGACCGGGACAGGCCGTAAGGGATTTCAGGCCTCACCACAAAATCAGGGAGGCACTCAGCTTGGAACACTTATAGCTGGTTCAGACTCTCAGCTGAACGGAAGCGGGAAATACATAACCCATACCCAGGCAAGTAATGCTGCTTCCAAAACATGGAATTTTCAATGGGTAGCGCCCTCACCCGGCACTGGTGAAGTTACAATGTACATTGCCAGAGTCATCAATCAGCCAAATGTGGGTCTCTCTTCACTCGTGCTGAATGAGAATTATAGCGTGAATGTTGAAAAGATGACTAAATCGATGGCCAGGATCTACCCCAATCCCGCCGGAAAGCATATATTTGCCGATATCAGTCTCAAAAACAGCGGACGTGTTGTTGCCGATATATTCAACCTAAACGGGCAAAAACAGGAGACTCTTACAGATGTTGAACTTAATGCCGGCGAACAGTCTGTAAGGCTTGACAATAACCTGAAACCCGGATATTATATTCTCAGGCTGACAACACCCGATGGCATACAGAATCAAAAACTGATTATAAACTAACCTGCCTGATGCCGCTGGTCGGAATTCAGGAATTCTCCTGATTCTTTCGTTAACGACATGCGCAAAAACCGAGTATTTTGAAAAGGATATTTTTGTCACTTGCAATCGGGATCACTGCACTGGTAACCATTCAATGCAAACATGAAACCGACTTTACTGATTTTCCGGTTAACCCTGAACTCCCAATCCCATCTGCGACCTGTAGCGATGATACAGTCTATTTCGTCAACAGCGTATTGCCCCTGCTCAAATCGTCATGTGCCATGCAGGGATGTCACGATATGGGAACAGCTGAGCATGGGATAATTCTGACCGATTATTACCGCATAAAGATAACCGGTAGAGTAAAACCAGGAAGTTCCGGCAACAGCCTGCTTTATAAAGTACTGTCACGAAACGGCGAATCCGGTATGCCTCCTTCAGGTTATCCGGAGTTCTCGGCCGAACAGAAGGCCATTGTTGCCAAATGGATTGATCAGGGTGCAATTTACAATTACTGTTCAGAAGCATGCAATCCTGACAACTTTGCATTTTCAGCTGACATCTTTCCGCTAATTTCAGCAAACTGCAAGGGATGCCACAGTGGCAATGATCCCTCAGGCGGAGTCAGGCTCGAAAATTACACTACCATAAAAGCAGCGGCTGACAACAATTCATTATATGGGTCAGTAGCATGGCTTTCAGGTTATTCACCAATGCCAAAAGATGGTTTCAGACTAACAGACTGCAATATCACTCAAATTAAAAACTGGATCGACAATGGAGCGCCCAACAACTGACAAGAATTCAATCAAATTGTTTAAACCGTTAATTTTCAGTTTGATCACCTTGATGGTAACTTCCTGTTATTACGACAGTGAAGATTATTTATATCCCGAAATACCGGGAGGTCAATGCGACACTACCGGCGTTACCTATAGTGGATTCATAGCTCCACTGCTGGCATCAAACTGCAACAGTTGCCACAGTGAATCCTCCCCTTCGGGCAATGTTGTAACCAGCACCTACGATGGCTTAAAAAATGTCGTTAACAGCGGAGCATTCAGAAAAGCGATAAACCATGAGAACGGAGCTTCTCCTATGCCTCAGGGAGGCAATAAACTCCCGGCTTGTGAATTATTGAAAATCGACGCATGGCTTAACCAGGGAGCACCACAGAATTAATCATATCAAATCGACGAATGATGAAAAAAACGATCTTACTATTTTTGGTTTTTCTGTTTACCAGCCTGTTACCTGCGATTTCATTTTCACAGGACCTTATGGATGTTTTCGGACAAGAAGAACCACAGACAGATTACGCCTATGCAACTTTCAAAACCACCAGAGTTGTGAGCGGGCATTCTGTTGAAAATCCTGCTTCCGGTGTGCTTCTTTTTATGATTTCGCACAACTTCGGAAAGGTTAATTCAGGTGGTTACGAGTTTTTTGGCCTTGACAATTCAACCATCAGATTAGGTCTTGAATACGGTATCACACCCTATCTGACCGTTGGAGTAGGACGAAGTTCTTATGAAAAGACTTTTGATGGATTTTTAAAGGCCAGGTTACTCAGGCAATCGAAAGGTGCAAAAAATATGCCGGTAACACTTACGCTGTTCACTTCCATGGATTTGAATTCTATGAAATGGCAATACCCTGAAAGGAAAAACTACTTTTCATCCAGATTATCGTTTGTACACCAGGTGCTCATTGCCAGAAAATTCAGCAATAGTCTTTCACTTCAGCTGACACCGACTTTTATCCATAGAAATCTGGTTGCCACGGCATCGGAAGATAACGACACCTATGCCGCCGGATTTGGTGGCCGGTATAAAATTACACAAAGGGTGAGTTTCAATGCTGAGTATTTCTATATTTTGCCTGGTACGGTTGCTGACAATGCCGAGAACCCCCTTTCGATAGGATTTGATATTGAAACCGGAGGCCATGTTTTTCAGTTACACTTTTCAAATGCCCAGCCAATGTTCGATCGAGGCTTAATTACCAAAACAACAGGTAAATGGCAAAATGGCGACATCTATTTCGGGTTCAATATCAGCAGGGTATTTACTATCAGAGAGCCATCAGCACCGGAATCCCGATAGATTTTATTAAAGTATTGCATGTCATTTGTCAGGCAGGAATGGTTTTTGTACCTTTCTGCCTGCATCATTTTATAAAACCGCCTGACATGCAGGATGAAAAACGACGACTTACCTTTTCGGTTGCAGTTTTTGCGATTATCGTCGCTATAATGTGGGTGATCAAGCTGACAGAAATGATGGCTGGAATTTCATTTTCCCGTCTTGGTCTGCTACCTTTGAAAGCAGCCGGATTGCCGGGTATCCTGTTTTCGCCACTGTTGCATGCCGATCTGGCACATCTTTCTGCCAATTCTGCCCCACTTTTCGTACTTGGAACAGCATTGATGTATTATTATAGAAAAGATGCATTCCGAATATTTTTCTATTCTTGGCTCCTTACCGGACTATGGGTCTGGTTGTTTGCAAGAGGCGACCACTATCACATCGGGGCAAGTGGTTTGGTTTATGCACTCGCTGCTTTTCATTTTGTGAGCGGAATCATCCGCCGTGAGGCCAGGCTAATGGCTTTCAGCCTTTTGGTAATTTTCCTTTATGGAAGCATGGTATGGGGCATATTTCCCGACTTTTTCCCTGAAAGAAACATTTCGTGGGAATCACATCTGACAGGCATTCTGGCAGGGGTAATCCTAGCCTATGCTTACAGGAAAAGCGGACCACAAAAGAAAGTGTATGAATGGCCTGAGGATGATGCTGAAGAAGATGAAGATTCAGATACAAATCCCTATTGGGCTCAGGAAGATAAGACAACAGTCCCGTTTGGTAGTACATCCAACTCCACCGGTGAGGAGTCGCAAACCGGAGATGTTCCTGCCGGCAAATCCTGAATCAGTACCGGCTTCGACGGTACTGCCCCGTAAAGAAATAAATCATTGAAAAAAATCCTGTCAATGCCAGAAGGATGTGCTGAAATTTCCATCCGGAATGCTTCAACGGAGCCGGAATACTTGTGGTTGACGCTTTTGATCCCGGATTCATACTCCTGACCTGCCCTGAGTCAGAATAAGAAAAGTTAAACAAAGAAAGACATCTCCTTGCGCTATCAAAATGGCGTAATACCCCATAGCACAAGATCAGATTAATATAAATTTCCCTGATTTCCTGTTTCAGGTTCAAACGGACGGCTATGGCAACCGCACTTCTGAGATACGCAGCAGCTCCCTCTGCATCTCCTTGTTTTAAAAGTAGTTCACCAATAGAATTCATTGTTATGGCCGTTGATCGGTTGTCATTTAGCTGCTGGTTGTATTTCAATGCCTGAAAATAGCAATCGATCGCAAGTCCGGCTTTGTTTTGCCTCAAATATACCTGTCCCAGATTATTCAGGGTGGTGGCTTGTCCGGCAACATCATCGATATCTCCACGAATGGCAAGTGCCCTGTTAAAACACCTGATGGCCATACTGTCAAGAAGTCTGCTCCTGTATATTTCACCCATATTGTTGAGACAGTAAGCCAGGCTGTAATTATCACCCGTCTCTTCCGAAAGCTTATATACATTTTCAAGCAGAATGAGCGCAGAATCCATCCGCTTTTCGTTGATATACACGGTTGCCAGATTAATTCCTGCATCAATCAGGCGTGTAGTATCATGGCTTTGCCGGGCAATTACAATAACTTTCCTGAAGGTCCTGGTTGCCTTTAAATACTCACCCATGTAGCTATAAATTGTGCCTGTATTCAGCATTCCTCCAGAAGCACCAGCCGTATCGCCATGTTTTAACTTGATTTTTATGGATTTCTCATAGCAACTGACAGCCTTATCATATTCGCCGGTTTCCTGATAGATTACACCTAAATTATTTAAGCAATACCCGATGCCCATTTCATCATTTAGTATTGTATACAGCCTGAATGAGGTATCAAAATGCAAACGGGCTTCCTCTGGTTTACCCATCATAAAGCAAAGAACACCCAGATATCTCTGCACTAAAGCCACGGATGGCTGATGACTGGTTTTCATCGAAATTTCCAATGCATGCGAAGCGATTCTGTATGCTTCTGCAGGCTTATTGTTCTTTAGTTGCTCGGCATTCCCCAACATTTTCTCCACAGAAGGCAACACCTGCGTGTATGCCGGATTGTGAAAAATATTTCCTGAAAGGAATAGCCAGATGAGAAAGCATTTACGCATGAACATCCTGTATAATGAATTAAAGTTTATTAACCGTTGAATATCAATTCATTTTATTGGCTTATTGAAATGTACGGTTTCAGTTTCCTGAACAGTTCTTCATAGATCAGAGGAATTTCTTTCAATTCGTCGGGACTTGTATATGCCCCCTTTCGGATCCGGGTATCAACAATTGCCTTGGCAATGTAATAATCAATGTAAGGATGCTGCCTGAGCTGACTAATTGATGCCTTGTTGATTTCAATCTTCACGATAACCTCGTGGTCAGCGAATAAACCTTCTTTGATCATAACAAATCTGGTACTGTCGATGCCGGCAACTTCGCGCAGCTGATCAACAGAGGCAAATCCACCCAGTCTGCTGCGATACCTGATTATTCTCCTGGCGGTTGCCGGACCAATGCCATATACTTTAACAAGTTCGGCAGAATCTGCACTGTTAAGTTCTGCCTTATATCGCTCAGGATATGTTTTGGTTGAAAGAATCTCCTTTGTGCCATCCGGGGATGCATTATCAGGAAAAGATTATTGCTTTTAATCGAAATAAAAGGCTCCAGAATACAATAAACATCCTCTGTGACTGCATACAATTTCTTCAGGTCTTCTTTCTTCCGGAACATCCCTCCCTTTTCGCGATACCTGACTATACCCGATGCCTGCTTCTCAGTAAACCCCATTTTAATCCAATCTTTCTTTTCAAGGGTATTGGGGTCAAAAATGAATGGAGTAATGCCCGAACGAAACACAGCCCTGTCAGGATTGGAATAATCGAAATTTTTAGGATCTGTTCCTGCCATATTATCTTCCTGGCTGAGAAAGGCTGTTATCTCAGCTTCGAAGGAAGTATCCATTGTTTGTAACGGTTTCAGAAGACTTTTGTACAATGATGGTAAAAAAATCAGCAGGATGATCAGAAGAATAACTGAAACAATGGCTATCCTTTCCGACTTCCCGAATGACAAATACTCTGTCAAATGATGCCTCAACTGATCTGATCTTTTCAAAATAACCTATAATACAGATAAACATATGGATATTCAGCAGTCTGATGCGCAGACCTCACCATCCGTAACACGAACACAAGGGTTAAGCATTTGCTGCCTGCATCAACATATAAATTATCGGGTAACAAGTGTAATTATTCAATACCTCAATGCAGGTAAACTATGATAAATGATTTTTATTCGGGTTTTACAGTATTGATAAAGTAAAGTATGAGATAACAAGTATTGTTTTCAATCTGTATAATTTTAACGATATTATTTATTCTAAATGAGAACACATAAATCAACAACATATCGTTGATGATATGATAAAATCGTAATCACAAATATAATATTTATAGCTTTAAAATACAAATAAAAGATTCATAATAGTCCGGAATACATCAAAATAACTTCGAAACAAAACCGCACTTTGTCCAATGGCTGAGTGGAGTCAGGTAACAAAAAAAACTTGAACCCAAACCACATCCTGACCCATCATGATCAATTACACCAGAGTTTAATACAAGGTTATCCGCGATATTGTCCGAAAAAAAAGTGAATAAAATGCATGTCAGAGAATCACCCTTGAATCCTGGTCACCGGAAAATTACCGAGGATCGTCATCATTCTCACTGAATGAATCCGGCTCTGGTTTAGGCTTAATTGTCAGTACTTTATAAAAAAACCAAACAGTCAGAAAGGTAATAACCAGTTCGACTGTGATCATCATAACGAAGGCAGGTGTATTCATATTCCGTTTCTCCTCTCTTTTGTACGGTTACGCCACGCAATAAATACCAGTAGTGAAATCAGCAGAAATACTGTAAGCAGCAGCATCCTGGCCATATCCATAAAAAATACGCGATTGATGACCTTTCCGATATAAACCACCTGACCAGTAGTTACAATATCGCCTTTTTCAACAACCAGCTGGTGCTTTACAGGCGTATACTGATAAATTCTGGTATTCACTTTTCCGGAATTGTCCATAGCAGAAGTCCTGAAAAAGAACTTGTCGCCCGGGATTGAATAAACAGAATCCACAATTCCGGGTGCTTCGGCGTAGAAAGATTTTGAGAACCACTGGTTGTTTGGCCCTGCACCCTTATGTTGCAATTGGCCCAGAATACTTTCATTGTGGAGAGTCCATCCCCTGAGACTAACACGCGTCCAATCGTCATTCGCCGGTCTGATCAGGGCGCCTGTAAATACAAGGATCAGGGCAACCGGGGTTATATATTTGATTATAAACCTGTAGACCAATGGTACTTTAATATCAGCACCTGCTGTTATTTCCTTCCAGCCTTTATCAAGACCGAACACCCATGAAAACAAAATGGCTTCAAGCAGGGCAAAAACCACCAGTGAAACTGTTCCTGCCCAATAATCATATTCATCGAAAACACCTTCATTAAAAAAGAAGATGGTAGGTAATCCCAGAATCATAACCACCAGTCCGAATGCCAGCGCTGATTGTTTCCTGGACCATTTGAATTCATCCATCATAAAACCCATACCAGGTGTTCCCATTGCCAGAGAAGAGGTGATGCCGGCAAAAAACAACAGGCCAAAAAATGCAGAACCGGCAACCGCTGATAAAACAGGTCCCCATTGTTCAAAGAGAAATGGCATTGTGCGAAATCCGAGTCCCAATCCGCCGACATTTGTCAGTTCAACAACTTTATCAATACCAAGATAACCAATGGCAATTGGTATAATAACAGCACTGCCCAGAACCACCTCAACGAACTCATTCATCCATCCGGCCGACATAGCATTTAAGGCAACATCATCACGTTTCTTCAGAAAAGATGCATAGCACTGAATAGAACCCATTCCGACACTGAGGGTAAAGAAAATCTGGCCTGCCGCAGCGAGCCATACTTTCGGGTTGGCCAGCGAAGTGAAGTCAGGAGTCCAGAGAAAATTCAAACCTTTGGTTCCATCGTGGATGGCACCATTGATACCTGCTTTCAGCGTTACTCCCTTGATTGCAAGAAAAATTCCAAAAACAATCAGCAGCGGAACACCGATTTTTGCTACTTTTTCGATTCCACCGCTGAGTCCTTTGCTTAATATCCAGGTATTCAATGCTATACAAAGTACGAAAAAGACAAGTGCTTCATAGGGTATTCCGGTTGTTGATGTAGATATATCAAGATAATCAGTAAAGAAGTTGGCCACGGCATGCTGACTCAAACCATCAAAAGAACCAATCAGTGAGTGAATGATATAAGACATCGTCCAGCTTTCGATGTAACAATAGTAAGCTGCAATGGCAATGTTTGAAAAGATACCGAAAACCCCGACATATTTCCATATCCAACGTTTATCCATTGATTGCAGGATAAAAGGTGTGGAATGATGTCCGAATTTTCCACCGAACCTACCGGATGACCATTCAATAAACAACAGTGGAATACCCATCAGAAGGAATGACACAAGGTATGGAATGATAAAAGCACCTCCCCCATTCTGCACAGCCTGTACCGGGAATCGAAGAAAATTTCCGAAACCGACTGCATTGCCAGCCATTGCCAGGACAAGTCCTACTCTTGACCCCCATGATTCAGTATTCTTAGTCATATTTATCTGAATTTATTGCCATTTTATAAATTTCCGGTTGTCGGTCAGACCTGGTTTTACTTTGATAATACGATCTTTCCTTTAGATTGTCTGCTGTCCTTATCTCATGCTGACATTAAGGAAACCTCTTCCTGAATGCAATAATATAAAAATAAAGCTAAACTCCTGTCATCAAACTCCCCTGATTTCGCAGCAGTAGATTCCCGATACGACAATCCAGACATCTTAGTTTATCACAATAATCTGATTTCATGCCAATTAAGGCCTGAGTGTTAAAAGCATTTGAAATATCCAGTCCGGCTAATTTCCATCGCCGGGTGATGTTATTCACTTCCCCTGCAAATTGCGAATATAGAGTCAGCGCTCTGCCACAGAGTTCATCATTTGCTGTGGCGCGACCGAATACGAACAGTAAAGGGAGTATGGCATTGATTATAAGTAACACGGCAGAATTCCGTCCAAGGGATTTTTTGCCCGGAACCGAAGCTTTGTTGAAATGATAGTGTGTATCCCAGAAAGCAGAAGCGGTTGAATTCATAAGGTGTATCAGACTTTCAGCTTCCCTGCAATTGACTACAGCAGCGAAAAGGCCAGACTGGTTGCAGAGCAGTGAAGCAAACTGTGCCAGCCGAATGGTAGGAAAGTTAACGGGTCTCAGGCGCATAAACCGCCATAAATGCCCTTCAAGAGGCACCAGCTGGTATTTCTTTCTGAGAAATGAATACTCAGTGAACAATTGTTGCGGCCAGATTTCAGTAAGTTGTTGATTCAACAGACCAGCCTGCCCAAAAATGAGTGCTTCGGTCTGCATAGCATTGTCCCTATGCCGGGCGATGATCCTGTAAGGCAGTGATCTCGCCAACATTTCGAATGGCAATGCATTGATATTGAAGCCAAAACTCCGGGCAAGCATCAAATATAAAACGCCTTCCCAATCGTTTTCTGATACATCAAGAAAGTCCTGAAGGTAAGCCGATTTGTGCTCAAGCCGTTCGATTAGCATTCTTTCGAGCCACAAACTGATTTCAGTCTCATCGACTGAACCAATCTGGTTGATGCAGGGAACCCAGTTTTTATTGGTCAGGAATGATTGATAGGCATGATAGACTTCAGGATTAAATCTTCCCCTGATTTCGGCAACAGGTATATTGCGTGTAGCGTCAATGGCATCGTTGTTCAGCACAACATGCAGGATCACACTATCATACACCGGATCCTTATGATGACCATGTCGTTGCCAGTCAGATGAATTGATGTGAATTTCAACATTACCTGCCCAGATTGTTGAACCAATTCTGAGCCTGGCGTCGCTGAAATCAGGGCCGGCATTATGATTGTGTATACCCGGCGAAAGTACTTCAACCTCTTCCCCAGTGGTCGTTATCAGCGCAGAAGTAAACAATCTGTACTTCCATAAATAGTGAAGAAATGCTTCGTTCACACCTGAAATTTTTATTAAAATTAGCTAAAAATGTGAAGTCGTAGCTATTAATGATTATATTTGAACAAAAATGACCACCGACAGGTGGACGGCCTGTTTGAAGGTTACAAACTTTAATTTATATTTGCCGCCCTTAAGCAGGTTTTCATGAAAAATGCCGAAACACTTATTGCAGGAATTGAATTCAAAGTGCGTAAGCTGATCGGACAGACCGGAGTACTTCAGGAGGAGAATAAAAAACTCCGGGAGGAAGTAAATACACTGAAGTCTGAGATTGAAATACTTGAATCAATTATTACTGAACAACACGAAAAACTAAAAACATTAAAACTGGCGAAATCGCTTAACAAGGAAGAAAAAAGGACGGATGTCAAATTGAAGATTAATGAACTTGTGCGGGAAATTGACCATTGTATTGGACTCTTGAATAAATAATAAACTGTAAATCAGCCGAATGGATGAACTATCAATAAGCGTGGTGATTGCAGACAGAACTTACAAGCTGAAGATTGAAAGAAGTGAAGAAGAAACTGTAAGGGCGGCTGCCAAAGCTATTGATGAACAAATGAAAAACTATGCAAGCCATTTTCAATATAAAGACAAACAGGATTTACTGGCAATGGTGGCTTTGCAGTTTTCAACCAGCACCATTGAACTGGATAATCAGATAAAATTCTCCGAAAAAGGATTACTTTTAAAACTTGAGGAGATAAATGGATTATTAACAGTTGTACCAGAGAAATAAGAGTTCACTATAAGTTCTTTGAAAAGCATTACAATATTCCGCATTGATTCATTTAAGTTTGTAAACTCAACATTTTCAACTTTGGGACAAAGCTCAGAGGTGGACATAGAACAGGCCTTACCCCGGTTTCGGCCGGGACTCTCTCAGGAGGGCATTGGAAGTTCGAAGTCCCTGGCAGTCTCATTCATGTAGTTTTGGGGTTTACCAAAACTCCGGATCAATGCGGTTTTTTTTTGTCCTCTTCTTCCTCCATTCATCATATCTCTAACTAACCTATTAACAATGGAGACAATTTTAATAATTATTGCAGCCATTGCCGGATTAGTAGTCGGAGCGCTGATAACCAGCACACTTCTACGAAAGGCAATCGAAAAAAAGAGTGAAAATATCCTGAAAGACGCTGAAGAAAAAAGCGAAATGATCAAAAGGGATAAAATTCTGCAGGCTAAAGAGAAGTTTCTTCAAATGAAGACCGATCATGAAAACCAACTGCAGGAAAAAAACAAAGAGTTATTGAAAAACGAAAACCGTTTAAAGCAAAAAGAAGCAGTTATTACACAAAAAATTGAAGAGTTAACACGCAAACAGAAGGAAACAACAACCATTAAGGACAACCTGACATCACAACTTGAAATTGTCACCAAAAGACAGGCTGAGCTTGACAAAGCTACCCGCCAACAGGTTGATCAACTGGAAACCATTTCAGGATTGTCGGCTGAACAAGCCAAAAATTTACTGATTGAAACCCTGAAAGATGATGCCAAATCAGAAGCAATGGTCCACATCAAGGACATTGTGGAAGAAGCCAAACTTACAGCAAACACCGAAGCGAAGAAAATTGTAATAGAGACCATTCAGCGTACAGCTGCTGAACATGCCATCGAAAATTCAGTTTCGGTCTTCAACATCGAAAGTGAAGAGATCAAGGGGCGGATTATTGGCCGTGAAGGCCGTAATATCAGGACTCTGGAAGCCCTGACAGGGGTTGAAATCATTATTGACGATTCACCTGAAGCCATCATACTTTCCGGTTTTGACCCGGTCAGGCGTGAAATTGCCCGCCTTTCGCTGCACAAACTGGTGACCGACGGCAGGATCCATCCGGCCCGCATCGAAGAAGTCGTTGCCAAGGTGAAAAAACAGATTGAACAGGAAATTATCGAAACAGGTAAACGCACCACCATTGACCTTGGCATTCATGGCCTGCACCCCGAGTTGATCCGCATGATCGGTAAAATGAAATACCGGTCATCCTATGGGCAGAACCTGCTTCAGCACTCAAAGGAAGTTGCCAACCTCTGCGCCACCATGGCTGCTGAACTGGGTCTCAGTCCCAAGAAAGCCAAGCGAGCCGGATTGCTTCACGACATCGGCAAGGTACCCGACAATGAACCAGAATTGCCACACGCCATCCTGGGTATGAAAATTGCCGAACGATACAAAGAACCCGCTGACATCTGCAACGCCATCGGTGCCCACCACGACGAAATTGAAATGGAAAGTCTTATCGCACCCATTGTGCAGGTTTGCGATGCCATTTCAGGTGCCAGACCAGGCGCCCGCCGCGAAGTGGTTGAAGCCTATATTCAGCGCCTCAAAAACCTTGAAGACCTGGCCCTCTCCTATCCGGGCGTAGTTAAAACCTATGCCATTCAGGCAGGCCGTGAACTGAGGGTAATTGTTGGTGCCGATAAAGTTACCGATGATGATGCCAACAAGATTTCATACGACCTTTCAAAGAAAATCCAGGATGAGATGACCTATCCCGGACAGATAAAGATTACGGTTATCCGTGAAACCAGGGCCATCAGTTACGCCAAATAATCAAACGTGGATTAAAATATAAGAAGGGACACGACATATCGTGTCCCTTCTTATATTAATATCTCCTGTGATGATCTCAGAGAGCAATAATCCCTTCAATGGCCGAAGCTTTCCGGTAACGTTCAATAACTTCAGCAGGATCGATCATCATCTCCTTTACGGTTACCGATATATATTTACCTCCCGAAGAATGACGGGTAAACAACCTCGACTCTTCCCCAAATAAACTCCGAAGCAGGGCATAACCCTGATTGCTTTCGGGAATAATAAACTTGAACATATAAACTGAAGGCCATGATGAATTCTGCGCTAACTGAATTTCAAGACGTGATAAAAAATCTTCATTGATTGCCATACTTCTTTATTTGTTAAGTAAATGCATGAATCGTGAAAATGTTTAATTTGCACAGGAAAATATAAGCCGGCAATAAATGACAATTATGAATACCCAACTTACAGAAACAACAGATTTCCTTAAAAATAAAGGTATTAAAGGTGCCGATACAGGAATTGTCCTGGGCACCGGTCTGGGTGATCTTGCGAACAGGATCAGACCTGAGATCGTGCTTGATTATGAAGATATTCCGAATTTCCCGGTTTCGACGGTTGAAACCCATCACGGAAAGCTGATTTATGGAGACCTTTGTGGACATAAAGTACTGGCCATGCAGGGAAGGTTTCATTTTTATGAAGGCTATACCATGAACCAGATTGTTTTCCCGGTCAGGGTGATGAAACTGCTGGGGATTAAACAGGTGATGTTGTCGAATGCTGCAGGAGGTATCAATCTTGCCTATAAAAAAGGGAGCCTTATGCTGATTACCGATCACATCAATATGTTAATGAACAATCCATTGATGGGACCCAACAATGAAGAACTGGGTGTCAGGTTTCCCGACATGGGTGAAGCCTATAATCCCGGGCTTCTGCAACGCATGAGGAAAGCTGCCGAAGAAGAAAATATCCGCCTGCATGAAGGAGTTTACGCAGCCGTTTCAGGACCTAACCTGGAAACCGGTGCTGAATACCGTTTCCTGAAGATCGTCGGGGCCGATGTGGTTGGGATGTCAACCATTCCCGAGGTGATTGCCTGCAATCATATGAAACTGCCCTGCGTAGCCGTAAGTGTAATCACCGATGAGTGCGATCCCGATAACCTGCAGCCCGTGAAACTGTCGGATATCCTGGAAACAGCAGCCATTGCGGAGAAATCGCTGACAAAACTATTCGAACGGTTCCTGCTGATTGGATGAAAAGTTAAATGAAATTTTTGTTTCCAGGGTCTGAAACACAAAAATAGTCAATAACTCTTGTTTTGTAATAATGCCTTCCCGGGATCCGGAGATTATTCATCCGGAATTCAATTGCGATTATTTAACTTTTACCCGGCTGAGTTTTATCCGCCTATGGTGGAATGGAAGGCTTTTTACTTTGAACTTTGAACTTGAAGTTTTTAGCTACCGCTAATGCATCCTCACCCTTTTCAGCAGGTAAGGTAACAATATCTGCTTATATCCCAGGTTAATGTCAGCCTCCACGAGATCGATGTGATAAGCGGCACATTTCAAAGCAATATCTGTTTTGAAGGTACGCATCCTTTCCTGGTAACCCTCCCTGATCTCGTGGGGTTTCACTTTCAATTCTTCGCCCGACTCCATATCCACAAAACGGTAGGGTTTGTTGTCGTAAGCAAACTCAAGTTCATGACGTCGGTCATAAACATGAAAAAGGATGACCTCATGCTTATTGTGCCGCAGGTGCTGCAAAGCAGGAAAGAGTTCAGCTGAGGTATCGCTGTTGTCGAGCATATCGCTGAAAATCACAACCAGAGAGCGCTTGTGGATGTTGTCGGCTATCTGGTGCAGGGCCTTCGAAGCTGAAGTATGTTTTCCTCTGACATCCTGCAACGGATTCAGCAGCTTTTCCATTTCAGCATAAAGATACTTATGGTGAACTGTATTGCTGTGGGCCTGCGTATGCAGCACCACTTCCTCGTTGAATACGCTGAGTCCGGCAGCATCACGCTGTTTCCGCAACAAGTACATAATGGCAGCAGCCGAGTAAACCGAAAAGGTCATCTTATCAGTCCCTTCTTCAGCATTGTTCTCCTTAAGGGGAAAATACATGGACGAACTGCCATCGATCACAATCTGACACCGAAGGTTGGTTTCCTCCTCGTACCTTTTTACGAACATTTTATCGCTTCGGCCAAAGAGCTTCCAATCGATGTGCTTCACCGATTCACCCTGGTTGTAAAGCCTGTGCTCGGCAAATTCAACTGAAAAACCATGAAAAGGGCTTTTGTGAAGTCCGGTAATGAAGCCTTCAACCACCTGACGGGCAAGTAGTTCAAGGGGACTGAATTCATCGGAACGGGCCTGATCAATGGTTACTGGCACGGGTGGATTTGTTAGCTGATGATGTAAAAAAAACGGGACACATGTTTGCAGACATGCATCCCGGATGTACAGAAAACCTGGTTACAGTAGTTTCTCAAGTTTGGCGGCAAGCACCGATTTGGGCACGGCCCCCACCTGCTTGTCAGCAACTTCACCATTCTTAAAAAACAGAATGGTTGGAATATTCCTGATGCCATATTTCCCTGTTATTCCCGGATTGCTGTCAACATCCAGCTTCCCGATCACGGCACGTCCTTCATATTCATGACTGAGTTCTTCTACAAGTGGTCCAACCATGCGGCAGGGGCCGCACCATTCTGCCCATAAGTCCACAATTGCCGGCTTGTCTGACTTGATTACAAGTTCCTCAAAATTAGCATCGGTTAATTCTAGTGCCATAGTTTTTATTTTTGGGGTTCGACTTTAAGTGAATGCCTCAAAGGTAATTTATTTTCTTGCTTTGAGACGAAGCACCATCCGAAATTTATCCGATAAATTTAAACATCGGTATATGTCAATTATCATCCAGCAATGCGAAATAAATGTCAGCACATGCGTTCAACACTTCGTCATGACAATACAAACTCGATTTCAGGCATTTCCCTGAGTTGTTCAGTAAAAAGTCTAGGATGAATGCGCATCCTTGAGGGCATTTTCACCTTTGTTTTTAAAATATCATCGTAGACATTGATTTCAAAAGGGCAATTCCCTTTGCAATCACCGGCGGCTTTTTTCAAGCGTCCGATCAGTGCTTCATTTATGCTGTATGCGCTGATATGCAATGTAATGAGCCTGGTCATTTTCTCCATGGCTTCAGCCAGCAGGCTGATGGATGAAATCCTGAATTCAATCTGGGTGGAATCGCGGAACCGTTTCTGGGCAACACCCGTAACAATCAGCGACATTCCTTCCTCAAGCAGGTATTTGTGTTTCAGGTACTCCTCCGAAAACATCGAGAGCTGAATGGTATCGTTCCAGTCTTCCAGTGTAAACATGCCGAACGGCTTGTTCTGTTTCGAAATCCTGTGATTGACCGCAGATAAAATTCCGGCAAGTACAACCTTTTGTCCCTCAATATTTTTCAGGTTCTCTTCCCTGATGTCAGCAATTGTATTGCGGCAGAAGGCCTGGATTTCGTATTTATAATCGTCGAGCGGATGGCCCGACATGTAAAAACCAGTGACTTCCTTTTCATTTTTCAGCTGCTCAAGATTGGTCCATAGGTCACAAACCGGCATTTTGATTTCAGGCATTTCTTCTGCTGAGTCACCGCCGAAAAGACTAACCTGAAGGCCTGATTTCTGTGCCTGGTAATCGTTGGCATGTTTGAGCACTTTTTCAAGAAACGAGAGTCCGTCGCCATTCTCTTTCTGGAAATACTGTGCCCGATGGGTGTTTTCAAATGTATCGCAGGCTCCGGCCATCACCAGGGCTTCGAGGCTCCTCCGGTTCACCGTGCGCAGGTTAACTCTCCTGGCAAGATCAAAGATGTTGGAATAAGGTCCGTTGGCCTTGCGTTCCTCGATGATGGCATTGACTGCATTCTCACCGACACCCTTTACAGCACCCATTCCAAAACGGATCTCCCCGTGTTTGTTAACAGCAAAATTGTAGGCCGATTCATTCACATCAGGACTCAATACCGGAATTCCCATCCGGCGGGTCTCATCAATAAAGAAGGTAATTTTCTTAATGTCGCTGAGGTTATGGGTAAGCACCGAAGCCATATATTCGGCCGGATAATTCGCCTTCAGCCAGGCAGTCTGGAACGCTACAAAAGCATAGCAGGTTGAATGTGATTTATTGAAGGCGTATTGAGCAAAGGCTTCCCAGTCAATCCATATCTTTTCACATACTTTAAGGTCGAGGCCGTTGGCCTTGCAGCCATCCATAAACTTGCTCTTCTTCTCGTCTAGGGTCTTTTTATCCTTTTTACCCATGGCTTTCCGCAGCGTATCGGCATCCCCCTTGGTGAAGTTGGCGAGTTTCTGCGAAAGCAGCATCACCTGTTCCTGGTAGACCGTGATTCCATAAGTTTCCTCCAGATATTCCTTCATTTCAGGCACATCATAGGTCACCGGTTCGCGGCCAAATTTCCGGGCAATGAAATTCGGAATGTACTCCATGGGTCCCGGACGATAGAGGGCATTCATGGCAATAAGATCCTCAAACTTGTCGGGTTTCAGCTCCCTGAGATGCTTCTGCATACCGGCCGACTCAAACTGGAAGGTACCGTTGGTTTCCCCGCGCTGGTAAAGTTCGAAGGTCTTTTTATCGTCGAGCGGAACATCATCGATGTTCATCCTGATGCCGTGGTTCTCTTCAATCATCTGCAGGGCATCGCGGATAATCGAAAGGGTCTTCAACCCGAGGAAGTCCATTTTGATGACCCCTGCGTTCTCAATCTCTTTGCCTTCAAACTGTGTAATCAGTAATTCCGATTCCTTCGAGGTATGCACCGGAATGATTTCGGTCAGGTCGGAAGGAGCAATAATGATTCCCGCGGCATGAATGCCTGTACTGCGCACGGATCCTTCCAAAGCAATGGCTTCCCTAAGGACAATGGCCTGCAGATCGTTTCCTTTGGCAATTTCACGCAGTTTCCTGACATCCTCAAGATCCTCGTTGGTCAGTCCCTCCTTCTCCTTCAGGCTCTTTTCACCATCAATCGGAGCAAGCATCACCCGGTTCAGTTCGATACCGGGCCTGTCGGGCACCAGTTTCGCCAGCATGTTCGACTCATTCAACGGGAGATCAAGCACCCTGGCAACATCCTTGATGGAACTTTTGGCAGCCATGGTACCAAAGGTCACAATCTGTGCCACCTGGTTTCTGCCGTATTTCTCAACCACGTAATCAATTACTTTCTGGCGGCCTTCATCATCAAAATCGGTATCAATATCGGGCATGCTCTTACGGTCCGGATTCAGGAAACGTTCAAACAGCAGGCCATATTTCAGGGGATCGATGTTGGTAATGCCGATACAGTATGCCACAACGGATCCTGCAGCGGATCCACGGCCGGGACCGATGAATACGCCGATATCACGACCTGCTTTTATAAAATCGGAAACGATCAGGAAGTAACCGGTAAATCCCATGCTGCGGATGGTTCCGAGTTCGAAAGCCAACCGCTCTTCAATCAGGGGAGTAATTTCTCCGTAGCGACGCCTGGCCCCGTTATAGGTCATATCGCGCAGGTAATCAAACTGATCGGTAAATCCCTGGGGAAGGGCAAAGTGAGGCAGCATGATCTCTTTTTTCAGATTGAGCAGCTCAACCTTTCCGGCGATTTCATTGGTATTGTCAATGGCTTCGGGCAGATCGGAAAACAGGCTTTCCATCTCTGCCGTTGTTTTGAAATAAAACTGGTCGTTGTAGAAGGCAAAGCGCTTCCCCTTGGTTGAAGATTCTTCATCGTTGTAATCCTTTGAAGAAGGAGTGCTCTGCTTCTCACCGGTATTTACACAAAGCAGAATGTCATGGGCATTGTAAAAATCCTGTTCAACGTAATGCGAATCGTTTGTGGCAATGATTCTGACATTGTACTTCCGGGCGAACCGGATGAGTACTTCGTTAACCTTTTCCTGTTCAGGGATTCCGTGACGCTGAAGTTCAACATAATAGTCTTCACCAAAAAGGTCGAGCCACCACTTGAACAACTTCTCTGCCTCATCTTCTCCCCTGTTCATAATGGCCCTGGGCACTTCGGCTGCCAGGCAGCAGGTGGTGGCGATTAAGCCCTCGTGGTACTTAAGCAGCAGTTCCTTATCTATCCTGGGATACTTGCTGTAAAAGCCTTCCATATAGCCCAGGGAAGCAAGTTTAACAATATTGTTATACCCGGTTGTATTCTTTGCCAGCAGGAGCTGATGAAACCTCAGGTCCTTCTGCTCACGGGTAAACTGTTTTCGGTGCCGGTCTTCGACCAGATAGAATTCGCAGCCAACAATC
Organism: Bacteroidales bacterium; assembly: GCA_016705005.1. Lineage (GTDB taxonomy): Bacteria > Bacteroidota > Bacteroidia > Bacteroidales > Lentimicrobiaceae > Lentimicrobium. Next base: position 66,574 of record JADIZB010000004.1, read on the forward strand.
GGCTTTATGACGGGCGGCTCCCCTTTTTTATTGTATTTATCTGCCTCGGCAACAAACTTGAACACCCCGAACATATTTCCGTGATCGGTCAGGGCTATGGCAGGCATTTTGTCTTTTACGGCTTTGCTGAACATCTCACTGATGTCGGCACCACCGTCAAGAATTGAATATTTTGAGTGTACGTGTAGATGGGTAAATTTGCTCATTGATGGTAAACAGGTCCGGGCTAACCGGGAATTTATAGATAACCCGCTTTAATCAGTGACCTGATAACCAGGCAACCTGATAACTCACAGGGGAACTCAACAACTGAAGGTAAAAATAATCTAAATCCTTACGGGCTGCCGGCGATGTTGATAAGTTTTGAGAAACTGCCGAACCGCTTTGATCCGACCTGTTTACACCCATAAACCTTAAAAGGAAGGAATATTCTGAAACAATCAGGATGGAAAAGGTTAAGCCGGTTGTTTTAATCGGGTTGTTGCACATGCGGTTGCCTGAAAAACAGTAATTTTGCAGTCCAACTTTCTCTGCCATTTCTGAAAAGCCACCGACGAGTGAAATTTTACAGACCTTCCCGGAAAACAGTTTTTATCATCGCAGGAATCATTCTTCTGCTGATCATCATTACAGGTGCTTTCAGGAATACCATGCTGAATTATGCATTAAATAAGAAAATCAAGGTTTACAGCGATCGTATCGGAGCCCGGATTACTTATCAGAATGCTTCATTCTCAGGCATCAGCACCATAAAAGTCAGGAATCTTGGACTGGTACCTGAGGGTAAGGATACCCTGATACTCATCAGGCAGGTCAGCATCAGGATCAAGCCACTGCAGCTGCTCAGGATGAGGCTCCGCTTTGGCGATGTGGAAATTCTTGAGCCATCGGTAAACCTGCAGAGAAACGGCAACCAGAGCAACTATCTCTTTCTGCTCGACCGGAAGAAGAGCGACAGTACGATAAAAGCGCCTGATGAGAAGGCCGCCGGTAATTATGCACAGCGGGTTGCCAGTCTGTTCAATACTTTTTTCGATTATGTACCTTCAACCATAAGCATCGAAAAGTTTACGGTTAAGGCAGCCATCAACAACCACCGGTTTTCTTTCAGTTTTCCACAACTGAAAATAACCGACAATTACTTCAAAACACTGGTGGATGTAACCGACGACAGTCTCTCGATGCACTGGCAGATTGCCGGAATTCTGAATCCGCGGGTCAACAGGGCTGCGTTGTCGGTCAGGACCATGGACAGTCTGAAGGTTCAGGTGCCCTACATTCATCAGCGCTGGAAAACCGTGATTGCCTTTGACTCCGCCCGCGTTCAGCTTGAATTTACGGAACCCGACGGGGAAACCTCGAGGCTTGAAGGCGAAGCTGTACTATACAATTCATTGCTCAACAATGCCAGGATTTCGCCCAATGATGTCAGGCTCGAGCGGAGTGAAGTGGATTACCGTCTCAATTTCGGCAACTCTTACATTGAGCTGGACAGTGCCAGCAGGTTTTCGTTCAATAAGATAGACTTCAACCCTTATATCCGGTACGAAACCCGGCCTGAAAAGAAACTGAAAATCAGCATTCATAAGCCTGAATTTGGCGCCCAGGATTTCTTCTCCTCACTACCGGCCGGACTGTTCCCGAATTTTGAAGGCATTCAGGTCAGGGGTAAACTGGGCTTCAATCTTGATTTCGACTTTGTATTTTCAATGCCCGATTCACTGGTTTTTGCCGCTGCCCTGACCTCTGATAAATTTGCGGTGGAGCGATTCGGAAACACTGATTTTACTTACATCAACGGGCCTTTCCAGTATACTGCCTATGAAAAGGGTCTGGCAGTGAGGCAATTTATGGTCGGGCCTGAAAATCCTGATTTCAGGACAATCGACCAGATTCCGGCTTACCTGAAAAATGCCATCATGACCTCTGAGGATGGTTCCTTTTATTATCACAACGGATTTATTCCCGATGCCATCCGGGCCAGTATAATAACCAATATCAAGGAAAAGAGATTCGCCCGTGGAGGAAGCACCATCAGTATGCAACTGGTTAAAAATGTGTTTCTTAACCGGAATAAAAACATCACCCGCAAGATTGAAGAGATGCTGATCACCTGGATGATCGAATCACGGCAGATGGTCAGCAAGGACAGGATGTTTGAGGTTTATCTGAACATCATTGAAACCGGGCCGATGGTCTACGGGATGAATGAGGCTGCTCACTTCTATTTTGATAAGGATGTTTCGAAACTCACCCTGGCCGAGAGCATTTACCTTGCCAGTATTGTGCCCAAACCAAAGTGGTTCAGGTACTCCTTCGACGAAAACGGAAACCTGCGCGAATACCTGCAATCATACTACACGCTTGTTTCGGGTAAAATGCTGAGCAAGGAGTGGATAACCCAGGAAGAATATGATCGGTTAAAGCCGGAGATAGAGCTGAAAGGCCCGGCCAGGGAACTGGTACTCCCGGCCGATTCAATTCCGGCTGAAGAGGAAACTGACTAGGATTTTCTGTAACTTTTTTTCTGAATCAAGGTCAAACTTACCATAGACAAACTTACGACCATTCTACTATGTCATTTCTAAGGGTGCTCATTTGTATCATATTCCCGCCACTGGCCGTGCTGGACAAAGGCTGCGGATCGGTTCTCATTGTTTTTCTGCTGACCCTCGCGGGCTGGGTTCCCGGGGTGATTGCCGCGCTGGTGATTGTCAATAAACGATAATTATTGTTCCTGCAACCATAAGCCTTCCTGTATTTATTCGACATGGAGACAGTGTGAAAAGGCGTTTGACAGAGGGAATTTCTAATGTCTAATGTCTAATTTCTAATTCCTAGTCTCCATCAGTTCAATTGAAGGTGCAGTCAACCGTGATATTATTTTCAGTTATGCAGTCCACTCATCACATGAAAACACCAATGTTTTGTAATTCTGTATCCTGAATTCTGATACTCTGTTACAATGTAACACTGAAACCCCTCCTTCGGCGGGCAGGCCTGAAACCCTGAAACTTCGAAACCTGTAACTTAAATTACAATAATTCCTTTAAAACCGCTTTTTTATCTCAGAATTAATCCGTTACTTTGCACCCCTGTTTAAAAACACATATCTAATTACTTAAAAATTTGATTTTATGCCAACAAAAATGAGATTACAACGTCATGGTAAAAAGGGCAGGCCTTTTTATCACATTGTAATTGCGGACGGTCGTGCACCCCGGGATGGAAGATTCATCGAAAAGATTGGCACGTACAACCCCGTTGCAAAACCTGCAGAAATTGATCTCGAATTTGCCAAAGCCTATGATTGGTACAGCAAAGGAGCAGATCCCACACCAACCGTAAAAAGTATCCTTTCAGATATCGGCGTGCTTTATTACGACCACCTGATGAGGGGTGTAAAAAAGGGCGCTTTTACCAAAGAAGTTGCTGAAGTCCGTTTCAATGAATGGAAAGAAGCCAAGGAAGCCAAGGCACACAGCGCAGTCAAAGCTGTTGAACTTGGTGAGAAAGAAGCCAACAAAAAACGTCTCGAAGCTGAAGTAAAGGCAAACGAAGCACGCGCAGAAGAAATCGCCAAAAAACGGATGAAAGAGATGGAAGCCGCCAGAAAAGCAGCTGCCGGTGAACCTGCTGAAGAAGAAGGTGGTGAAGTTGCTGAAGAAGCAGTTGTTGAAGAAGAAGCACCTGTTGCCGAGGCTCCTGTAGCTGAAGAGCCTGTTGCTGAAGAGCCTGTTGCTGAAGAACCAGTGGTTGAAGCACCCGTTGCTGAAGCACCTGCAACCGAAGAGCCTGCTGAAGAAAAACCTGCTGCCGAATAATTTCGGTACAGTTATATCGGTGACGGATGGAAGGTTATTTTTACCTTGGTAAAATTCTGAAACTTCATGCCGCCAAAGGCGCCCTTCTGATCCACCTCGATACCGACAGCCCTGAAAATTACACAGAACTGGAATCAGTTTTCGTTCAGATGAACGGACAACTGATTCCTTTTTTTATTGAGTCGCTTGAACACCGGCATAACAACAACGCGGTGGTATCCTTCGCCGACATTGATTCTACCGATCAGGCCTCCATGCTGATCAGTTGTGCATTGTTCCTCCCGCTGACGATGCTCCCACCCCTTACCGGTACCCGGTTTTATTACCATGAAGTAAAAGGCTTCAGCGTGATGGATGAAAACTTCGGCGAGGCCGGCATCATTGAGGAAGTACTTGAATATCCGCATCAGGCGGTTTTAAGGGTGCTGCTCAAAGGAAAAGAAATCCTGATTCCCATCACCGATGAGATTATCCTGGAGGTTGACCGGGAAACCCGGACCATCCGTACCAGGGCACCCGAAGGGCTGATTGAGCTCTACCTGGAATAGTATTATGCTGTTATAGCGTTGTTGTGCACTTTCTGCAATACAAGAATTAATCAACCTAGTGGTGTGTCTTGTTGGCTAATACTACAAGTTTCCTCCCTGAAAATATTTGTGGTAATTTGCTTAAACCATTTAAGTTTTTATACCTTTCGTCATAAATAGTATAGGTTATATTTATAAATATCTGAATTATGAAAATTATCCATGCATTGAGCGTTCTTATATGCATTCTGAGTGCTACCTTCTTTTCTGAAGCCCAGAGTCCATGGACCAGAATCACCCCCACTCCCCAGGAAAATACAATCAACGATATCACCCGGATTCCGGGCACAGACAGGCTGGTCGCCGTTTGCGAAGGCTCAACCATCATGATGTCTGATGATGATGGCGAAACATGGGACATCATGTTGAATCCGGCCGGAAGGAACAACCAGTATAACTGCAAAGGGATTCACTTTATCAGTGAGACGACAGGCTTTATAAACGGAGGAAGGGAAACCATCCTTAAAACAACTGACAGCGGCCAGAGTTGGAACCTGGAGTATGCCGGTAATTCCATTTATGATTGGCAATGCATCAACGATCTTGAATTTTGTACTGAAACCCATGGTTTTGCAGTCGGGGATCATGGACAACTGCTGGAAACCAATGATGCAGGTGAAAGCTGGCAAGCTATTGAAACTACAGTGCAAACAGATCTTAACCAGGTTGTATTTGCCGACAGCCTCACCGGATTTATTTTCATGTATGACACGAATTGTCTGAAAACAACCGATGGAGGAAATTCATGGGTATTGGAAGTCTTATCAGATGAACTACCGCGAGGCTACATATATGATTGTTATTTCATCAATGAAACAACGGGTTTCGTTTTTATCAATGAAAACTGGCCTGATTATACCGGATATATTTATAGAACCAGCGATGTGGGGATAACCTGGGACTCTGTCTATTTGGATGAAACAGCTTATACCGGAAAATTTTCATTTTTCGATGAACAACAGGGAATGATTGCCTGTCCCACTGCACAATACCTGACAAAAGTCCTGCTGACAGATGATGGTGGCATTACCTGGAATGAAATTGAACAACCCTGGCTGCCTTGGTGGTCAACATATGCTTTCACCTATTTAAATCAAAACAACACCATCTCAGCAGGAATGAACGGTATGATTTATAAGTCATATGATAGTGGATCTTCATGGCAGGCAAAACAAAGCAGGTTATTCTCTGGTGAGATTTTAGAAGTTCAGTTTCTGGATGAGAATATTGGTTATGCACTAACAGATGCAGGTGGTGGCGGGGTTGCCGGAATAGGAATAAAAAAAACAGTTGATGGCGGAAATAACTGGAATTATATATATATAAATAATTGGAGTTACGATCTTGATTTTTATTTTCTGACTTCTGATACCGGATTGGCAGTTACTGAAAGCTTTTATGATACAATCAGTCTGCTCAGGACAACCGACGGTGGTGAGAACTGGACAGAAATCAGCACCGGATATAAATTTACCCCAACAGATATTAAGTTCATTGATGAGAATAATGGTTTAATCTGCGGGGAGTACATCGTTATCAGGACTTCTGATGGCGGGCTTACCTGGCAGGAGGTAACTCCAGGATCAGGAGAATTTACATTTAATGAAATTGAGTATCGAACAGCAATGGAAGTTTATATTTCCGGTTCGACCGGATATGGTATAACCAAAGTCCATAAATCTATTGATAGCGGGGATACATGGGAAACTATTTTCGAAGGGGATTTTGGCCCCGCAACACACATTGCTTTACCTGTTGAAAATACCATTCTGATAACAACCACCAATAGTATATATAAATCGGTTGACAATGGTATCACATGGTATCAGTCAACTTCAACCAACCCAAACCAGATTGAATACAGGTCACTCTATTTCAGCTCACCAATGCTCGGTTATGCCATGGGTATCGGCGGGTTTGCCAATGTTGAGAAAACCACCGATGGCGGAGATACCTGGTTCCTTCTGGATACAAAGATCACTTCAGGATTAAATGCTGCCTGTTTTTTCAGTGATGACGAAGGCCTGGTTTTCGGAGATAAGGGTGTAATGATCCGAACAACAACCGGAGGTGTTACCGGAACCAATGATCAGACTATATCGGAAACTGACAGTTATTTTGAAGCCAGCCCCAATCCCTTCGTCGATGAAATCACCATCAGACCGGTTGTTGAAAATAAGAGCCTCTTTCCTGTTCAGGTATTGATTACCGATACAGGCGGCAGACTAATCATGGAAAAGCAGATTGAAGCCGGGGGCAGCGATATCCGGCTTTCATGCGCCGGTATAATGTCGGGGGTGTATTTTTGCCGGATCAGTACTTCGGATGGTTTGATCGAAACCCTGAAACTTGTTAAAATGAAGTGAAAGTATTGGCAGGTTGGTAGATATTCACGCAGATTGAGAATTGACAATAAACCACTGCCCAACAGTGATTATGCAAATAATCACCGGGGTACTATGAATAAAAAATTATTTGCGCGCACTTTTAGCACGTGCTCTAATCACAAATTTACAGGCTTAACAATACCACATCTATCAATGAAGGTTTATCAGCATTGTTTGTCGCTGAACGGAAAGTTTATTCTCCATGACTATGTAAACTGCAGCCTGATTATTGTGAAAGCAGTTAAATTTCTGTTTTATAAACCAGTTGTGGTACAACCAGTTTGCATTACGCTATATCATCCGGTTAGCATTGCTATAAGAGTCAGATTTTATCTGCAATTGTAAATTTAATTGCCATTATTTTTACATTTATGTAATTTTTATGGAGTTTTTACCGGTATTATGCTTATCTTTACGAATAGTTAATCTCTTAATCTATGGTAATCAGGGCTTCATATCTGGAAAAAATAGATGTAGCTTTCAGCATGGTACCTATAGTTTGCCTTATCGGAGCCAGGCAGGTCGGGAAAACCAGTCTGATGAAAATGTTTCATTTTGATGGAGACAAATTATTCCTGAATGGACAGGACCCGGAAGTGTCGGGCTTGTTTGATAAGCTCCCGGAACTGGAAGCATACCTAAAAGTATATCTGAACCCTGAATTGAAGGGGTTGCTTCTGGTCGATGAATTTCAGTTTATTCCCCGGATTTCTACCATGCTGAAACTGCTCAGCGATAAAAATGACAATTTAAAAATACTTTGTTCAGGCAGTTCAGGAATTAATATTCAGCAATCTGTTGAGGAATCTCTTGCCGGAAGAATAAGAATGATTGAGGTGTTTTCATTGTCATTCAGTGAGTATCTGTTGTTTAAGGATGAAAAACTCTTTGAATTATATGATAGCTTTGATTTATCAACTAAAGATTCAGCACTAACAGCCCCTTTTCGATCAGTTTTAAATGAATACTTGTTGTATGGAGGGTTCCCGAGAGCTGCTTTAACACAGGATAAAGACCAGAAGATCGCTGTATTGGATGATATTTATAAAACCTACCTGATACGGGATGTCAGAAGCTATGTTAAGAATGAACACTTTACAGGGTTCAACAGATTGTTGCGAATGTTGGCGGCACAATCGGGCAATATGATAAATATCAATGAATTAAGCAGGGAATCAGGTCTGGCTTACAGGGCCTGTGATGAGTATGTTCAGCTACTGCAACAGATGTATATCATTAAACTTCTGGAACCGTTTTCAGGCAACAAAAGGTCAGTCATTACGAAAATGAAAAAGGCATATTTCACGGATACTGGTCTGCGGAATATCATCAACACCGACTTCAACCAGTTTGAATTCAGACCCGACAAGGGAGCTTTGCTCGAAAATTATGTATTGCTCGAGTTATCCCGAAATCTGAGACCTGGCGGTAAAATCCAGTACTACCGCACAACCGATGGCACCGAGGTTGATTTTGTAGTAACCCAGCCTGACAGCCGGTACGCGTTGGAGTGCAAATCCTCCAATCCCGTGAAGCCTGTTCACACCGGTGCATTACAAGGTTTTGGCAAACTGGAGGGTATTGATGATCTCTATCTGATTAATCTGAGCCTGAATCTCCGTAATGACCGGGTAAAATACCTTCAGGCTTATCTGGCAGGGAAAATATAGGCAAACCACTCCTGTTTGCCCATGCTAACAGTGGAATCATATCTTGTGATACCATGTTTTAGGTTTGCTCGCGTCCTGTCAGTTCTGATTGACGGGGTTTAAGAAATATTTGCACCGGAATGCCATGATCTGACTTAATTTATGTATTGGTAACCAAACCTGTCCTGAGCGTAGACGAATCATTTTATGGGTGGTTGAAGAGCATTCTGCAGGTTTTGGTATTTCGCTGCCGGTGGTTTCATTGACATTGGTATCAGCCTTTATGGCTGAATAAATAATCATCCTGCAAAAAATGATTCTACATTTGCACCATGCCCTTCCGTTTCAAACAGTTTTCTGTTGAAGATTCCAATTGCCCGATGAAAGTGGGTACTGACTCTGTTCTGCTCGGCGCCTGGGCAAGGCTGGAGAACAGCCCTTGCATCCTCGATATCGGCACCGGCTGCGGACTGCTGGCCCTTATGGCTGCGCAGCGGTCGGATGCCCGGATTACCGCAATAGATATTGATCCGGTGGCAACAGAAAGTGCCGCCGCCAATTTCCGGATTAGTCCCTGGGCCGGCAGGCTTACAGCAAGATGCATTCGACTTCAGGATTTTCAAAACGAACCGGAAGCCGGGAATTTTGATCACATCATTTCGAATCCCCCCTTTTTTATCAATTCATTGAAAGCTCCCGATCCTGATCGCAGCAATGCCCGGCACAACGATCTGCTCCCTTTTGAGGACCTGGCCTTCGCGTCCGTCAACCTGATGACTCCTGATGGCCGGTTAAGCATGGTGCTCCCGGTGGCCGAAGGTGATGTTTTTATAGAAGTTGCTGCAAAAACCGGGTTGTTCCTGAACAGAAAACTGACGGTTATTCCTAAGGCAGGCAAAGAAGCCAACCGGCTGCTTCTTGAATTTGCAAGACAACCGCTGACAATGGAAACATAACTCACCATCCGGAATGAATCGGGTGAATATACAGCAGAATACAAAAAAGCTGACCCCTGCTTTTATCTTGATTTTTAGTTTTTGCAGGCATCATTTTTGTGAAAAAACCGTCAAACCACCCCGGATGAAAAAACCAATCTTCCTGCTGTTATTGATCCTGTTCACTGCATTGAACTCGGATGCACAACTTATTTTTTCCTGCCAGAACCGGTATGATGCCGATTTTAAAGTCTTTATTGTTGAAAACCGGTACGATGCTGATCTGCTCGTTTATAAAGTGGACAACCGCTATGATGTTGACAAGGATGGTCGCTGGTTTTTCGTTGAAAATCAATACGATGCCGATAAAAAGATCTGGTTTGCCGAAAACAGGTATGATGCTGACTTATTGATTTTCTTTGTCGAAAACCGGTATGATGCGGGATGGAAGAACCGCAGTAAGATTCACCTTATCTACTGATTAAACATTGGTATTTTGAAAAAAAGACAAGGGGACCAGGAGAAGTGGAGACAAGGGGAAAGGGAATGACTAATTTCTAATGTCTAATGTCTAATGTCTAATGTCTAATTTCTATGTCTAGGGTTTGATTTTCAAGGGTGAATTTAATCTCAATCTATTGGTTTGAAAGTTGAAATTTCCTGGTTAAGGAAAAAATGAGTTCTTCCTTTTCAGGATAGCTTTTGATCAATTCATCACGATCAGCCAGTTCAAAGTCGCTGAAATCGAACCCAGGAGCAACGGTGCAGCCTACCAGCGAAAATGTGCCTGGATCCTTTACCCTGGCTGCAAACCAGCAACCCGCCGGAACCACACACTGCACGACTTCACCGGATGTAACATTTTTCCCTAATAATACCTGACACAATTCACCAGCACCATCAAACCAGTATATTTCAACAGCTGAGCCATCATAAAAATGCCATGATTCATCGGATCTGATTCTGTGAAATGATGAAAAATCGCCGGATTCAAGCAGGTAATAAATTGAGGTGCTGGCACTGCGTTTTTCAGTTGCCCAGGGTACTTCAACCAGCAATTCTGCACGGTAGGTCTCACGAAACCAGCCTCCTTCCGGGTGACGTGTCAGATTCAGCTTCGATATATAGCTTTCCGGATTGTGCATTACTGAATGGGCTGCGAACTTTGACGCCGGTTTTGCCGGCTTAGTTTTTCATTGAAAACATAGTAAACCCTGAATGTAAACATGCCGTTGTACTGATCGCGGATATTGGGTTTCCCTGTTCTGGAATCAATCACCTCACGTGTCGCTATGGGCCGGATCGAATAAGCATAACGTACATTCAGCCTGAGCCTGTCGATTACCCTGAATTTAACATCCAGCAATACATTCAGGTCACTGCTCCTGTAAATTCCGCTTTCGAGGGTAGTTCCGGACATATCGTATCCGTTCCGCTGTTCGGAAATCCCGACCAGTCTGCCCCACGACATGCCGGCGCCAAAGCTAACGATGTCTTTGTCGGTGTACTGAATCAATACCGGTACATCCAGGTAATTCAGTTTCAGGTCATAGGAACCGTCAAGTGAATCGGGATAAAGTTTCCGCTGGTGGGCTCCCTTCTGACTGAATACATTCTCGACACTCACCGACCAGTTATCACCGAACGGAACGATGGCAGCCAGTCCGGCATTGATACCAAACTTATGGTAACCGAAAACCTCATCGCCGTCAACCTGGGTCGCATTTCCCCCGAAAATAACAGCACCCATGATGCGTTGGGCTTTGCCAACCCCCGGGTGTAAAACAACAATAAGGGCCAGAAGCAGTATAATTCTCAGTTTCATCAATCAATCAGTCAGTCGGTTGTTATATTCAGGTGCATTAACTAACGCTTATTCTGCAAATTAAGTATTTCTAATTACATTAATCCCTGGCTTTGTTACAAAAGGCCGGAGATGGATTTCGGCAATAACCGTTTGATATCATCTGTAATTCACAACTTAGAAATTACAAACGATAGTTGTCATCCATCATTTGAACAATCCGGCCCTTTTCATACACCATCCCAATGTTTGCCAATGTCCGCATCAGAAAATAAGATGCGGACCAACCCGGGAAATTACAAACGATAGTTGTCATCCATTATTTGAACAATCCGGCCCTTTTCATAAACCATTCCAACGTTTGCCAATGTCCGCATCAGAAAATAAGATGCGGACCAACCCGGTCATTCGTCATTCGTAATTCGTCATTCGTCATTCGTCATTCGTAATTCGTAATTTTTACCCTGAGCCTGTCAAAGGGCGTAATTCAAAAATCCCTCACTGGTTCGCCGCTTCCTTGATCGAAAGGGCAATCCTTTTCCGCTGAACATCCACATCCATCACCTTCACCCTGACTTTCTGGGTTAATTTTACAATTTCGTTCGGATCCTTCACAAACCGGTTGGCCAGCTGGCTCACATGCACCAGACCGTCCTGATGCACCCCGATGTCGACAAAAGCGCCAAAGGCGGTTATATTTGTCACGATCCCGTCAAGGATCATCCCCTGCTGCAGATCTTCAATTGAGTTGATGTTCTTATCAAATTCGAAAAGGTCAAACTGCTCCCTTGGATCACGTCCGGGTTTGGCCAGTTCCTGAAGGATATCGGTGATTGTTGGCAGACCTGCTGTTTCAGTAATAAAATCACGGGGTTCAATCTGTTTCCTCAGGTCGTCCTTTTCAATCAGCTCTTCGATGGAACAGCCAAGTTTCTTTGCCATTCTGTTGACTATAGGATAACTTTCAGGGTGTACAGCACTGCGATCGAGCGGGTTATCGGCATTGCGGATACGCAGGAAGCCGGCTGCCTGCTCAAATGCCTTATCGCCGAAGCGTTTGACTTTCAGCAACTGCGACCTTGACTTAAACTCCCCGTTCTGATTGCGGTATTCAACAATGTTCTGTGCAAGCACAGGTCCAACCCCTGAAACATAGCTCAATATCTGTTTGCTGGCGGTATTCAGCTCAACACCCACAAGGTTCACACAACTGACCACCGTATCTTCGAGACTGCGTTGGAGTGCAGGTTGGTTTACATCGTGCTGGTACTGCCCTACCCCTATCGACTTGGGATCAATCTTGACCAGTTCGGCAAGTGGGTCCATAAGGCGCCTGCCAATTGAAACTGCACCCCTTACCGTTACATCGTAGTCAGGAAACTCTTCCCGGGCAACAGGCGAGGCAGAATAGACCGAAGCCCCGCTTTCATTGACCATAATGGATATGAGCGGTCTGTCGAAGGGTATCTTACGGATAAAATTCTCCGTTTCTCTTCCTGCCGTACCGTTTCCGATGGCAATGGCTTCAATGCCGTATGCCTGCACCAGGTTTCTTACCTTGGAAACTGCCGGCCCTACCTCATTCTGAGGTGGATGCGGATAAATGGTTTCGTTGTGAAGTAATCGTCCCTGCCTGTCGAGGCAAACCAGTTTACAGCCGGTCCTGAAACCGGGGTCAACCGCCAGTATATTTTTCTGACCGAGTGGCGCAGCTAAAAGCAACTGCCTAAGGTTACCTGCGAAAACCTTAATGGCTTCATCATCGGCCTTTTGTTTGGCAAGCTGACGCATTTCTGTCTCCATTGAAGGCTGAAGTAACCTTTTATAAGCATCCTTTACCGCCAGCTGAACCTGATGGGCTGCATCGTTATCGGCTTTGATGAATATCCTGTCAAGAATGCTGATGGCTCTATCCTCATCGGGATCGACCGAGAGCCGGAGAAAACCCTCCTCCTCACCTCTGAGCATGGCCAGAATCCTGTGGGATGGTGCCTTAAGAATATTCTCCTTTGATTCGTAATAATTCTGGTAAAGCAAACCTTCCAGCTCTTTTCCCTTTACTGGTTTTGAAGTGATGACTGCCTCCCGTGTAAACAGGTTCCTGATCCTTTCGCGGGAGACCTTACTCTCAGTTACCCATTCGGCGATGATGTCGCGTGCTCCGGCCAAAGCTTCCTCTGTGGAATGAACAGCCTTTTCATCATCGATGAAGGCTTCAGCTTTAAGCTCCGGATCGATCGGAGCCTGCGCCATAATCATCCTGGCGAGCGGTTCAAGACCTTTTTCACGGGCAATGGTTGCCCTTGTTTTACGCTTGACTTTGTAGGGCAGATAAATATCCTCCAGTTCAGTAAGGGTAATTGCGTCATTAACCTGCTTTTCAAGCTCCGGCGTCATTTTCCCCTGCTCTGTGATTGAACTCAGGATAAAAACCCTTCTTTTTTCAATTTCAGTCAACTGTTCATTTCTGTCGCGGATGGCTGCCAGCACGACTTCATCAAGACTACCTGTCATCTCTTTCCTGTAACGGGCCAGAAAGGGGATGGTAGCTCCGCCTTCCATCAATTTCAGGGTGTTGAAGACCTGCCAGGGCTGAAGGTTTAGTTCCTTTGCTATTTTCTCGGAAAATATTTCAATCTGTTCTGCCATAATTCCTGGTTAAAATCAGCTGATTGTACCTGTTAACATGTAGTTGGGTTTCTTCTTGTTTACCGGTATCCTGAAAGTCATTGTTTCGGAGAATGTCTCATTGAAAAGTGCCTCAAGCCGGTGTCTTTCTTCATCCGCTTTATAATCACCCACAAGTTTGTTGAAGACAAATTTCCCCCCGGGCCTCATGCAGTATTTTATCCTTTCCAGAAATTCCTTTTGTTCGAATTGCGGAGGTACCACTTCGTCAACATAAATATCGGATATTATGAGTGAAAATCTTTCGCTGCATTGACTTATATATTCAATTGCATCCTGATTTACGAGTGTAAGATTGCTGAGTTTTCCGATTCCGAAATGTTCTTTCCCAGCTCTGATCATCATTTCGTCAAGTTCTACGCCGACTATGGGGTTTGCCATACAACGTTCTTCCCTGAGAATCGTTGCTATGCTTCCCCCGCCAAACCCAAGTACCAGGATAGGTTGATCGGGGGTAAGAACAGGGGGATCGATGTTGAAGTAACGCCGGAAGGCATCGTGCAACGGACCAAAAGAGTAGTTTACATTACCTGCATTGATCTGGTAACGGCCATTCACCTGACAGACTTCAATATCCGGGCCAACTTTGCTGGGGTATTCACAAATTAACTGTTCACCGCCAAAACTGCTCAGATAGCGGAAAGTATCTTCAATAAGATTCATGCTGTTTGTTTGTGCAAAGATAAAAAAAGCCGGTTGGTACCGGCTGTATCTTTATCCTAAAGGAGAAGCTATCTTAATACAGTAACAAAGCCATGATATTTTACTTTGCCGATTTCCATCACATTGCCTTTTACATTGAAGGTCATATTCCAGGCATAGACACCAGCTGGAACCGGCTGACCGTTTGTCGTACCATCCCATGCGTCAGAAAAACTTCCGGCTTCCCAGATCATCTGACCAAACCGGTTATAAACGGCCAGTGTAAAATCCTCAATGCCATCGGTCGGGCCCAATGCCCTGAAAAAATCATTGAGATTATCACTATCTGGTGTGAAGGCGTTAGGCAACATGATATCCAGAGCGATAACTTTCAGTGAATCCGAGTTTTTACAGCAATTGATGTCAACATACTCAACGGTGTAAAGGCCCGGGTCTGATACCTCAAAAAACCGGCCTACACTTGCATCCTGCCAGAGATAGGAAAACATATCTGCACCTGCGTCAAGAGGTATGGATGAACCAGGGAAAATATAGAGGCTGTCGGGTGGGAAGCTTTTCAGTGGGAGTGAATCAATATGAATGGGAAAGGTCGTAACGAAACTTTGACTGTTGAATGTTTCAGTCATGGTTACCATGAAATCGCCATGGGTGCTAAAGGTATGTACCGGGTTCAGCCCGCTGCCGGGTGTGGTGTTCCCTGCATCACCGAAATCCCAGATGACCTGATCGATGTTTGACTCGTTGAGGATATCAAAAACAGTGGCGTCACCGTCGCATTTGGTATCATAGTCGACAGGTGGAATGTCGAAGAAACTCTGGATAAAATTCGGCAGACCATTGAGTGTTCTTTTGGTTCCCATATCAAGTCCATCCTGAACATAGTTGCATGCAGTCCCCGGACGGTTCGGATTTTCGATAACACCTAAAAAATTCCGCTGATATCTGCCCACATAGATTTTACCATCCCTGGCAAGCTGCAATGCTGAAACATCAATTTCCATTGGCAGTACATTGATTTCAGTAACTGCATTTCCATTAGACAGGTCGTACTGATACAGGTGGTTATCCCTGCCTGAAGAAAGATTGGCGACTGTTACATATAATTTTGTTCCATCCGGGGAAAATTCCACATAATAAGGACCCTGATTCGAGCCTGTCAGCGGAGGGTTCAGAATCACGGGATTGCTTACTCTTCCGGTCTGATTATCAAAGGAAAATAATTCAAGGGTTGCTTTACCAAAAGATGCAAAGGCGATCTTGTCTCCTTTAGGAGCAATTTTCATCGCACCCAGATTTTCACGCAGATCATAGTCATCACTCAGGAATGATCCGGCTGTGCTCACTACGGGAGTTTCATCAACTCCGGCAGCTTCTACCTTAAAAGCGTAGAATTTATCTTCACCCAATCCATGGGCAACCACCCAATAGTCGATCCCATTGGCATGTTTAACTCCGGTCAGCATTTCCGTTGAGCCGGCCAGAAGATTGATATCCCTGTCGGATGAAACTGCTCCGTAATTATTATTGACCGACATATCTACCCTTGAATAGTTAAACCCTTTGGTTTGGCCAAATGCGGGGGGATATATGATATCAGTGGTAAAAATGTAGTACATCTGAGGGGTTCCGGGACGCTGCACAATAATGGATGATTGTGTTGAACCCAGGTCTCCGATGAGATTCGGACCAAAATTAATGTTATCATGGGTGCTGTTCCAGACCCTCATCCCATCGGTATAGAGCACAAGATTGCCATTTTCATCTGACATCACGGCTGAACCTTTTCCAAACGGGAGATTACCTACAGATGGGTGATTGACAATGACACCGGCATCAGAAAATCTTAGCCCTGCAGTCTGATAAAATAACCAATTGTCGGCCTGACGGGGAGGCACATAGGAGCAACGGTTGGGCACCTGGGCATTTACAATGCTGCTACTGATCAATAACAGCAAAGCAACCAATGAAAAATTCTTCATTAATCAGTCAGATATTAATTCCATAATCGCGGTCAAAAACAGTTTGTCGTTGGCAGGGATAATCCGGAATATGATTAATTATTTTGAAATGATAAGCCTTTTAATAATTACTTCGCTCTTTCCTGTGAGTTTGAGAATATAAACCCCACTGGTAAAATGCCCTAAATCAGTAATCGTTTCGAAACGATTGCCAGATTTAAGCGCCAACAGCTGAGCATCGAGAAGTTTACCCATCAGTGAAAAAACTTCGAGTTGCATGTCTCCATCCAGCTTTTCAATGATAACTTTAAACTGTCCGTCAGATGAAGGATTCGGGTAAACCATAAGACGCTGGTCATTTTCGTTGTCTTCAATACCATAACTGCAATTCTGGAAAGTAAAGTATGCCGTAATATCAGCGCTATTCTGACACGTTGTATTCTCATCAACAACAGTTACCTGATACTCCTGAACATCAAAACTGATGCCTGAGGTTTTTATGTCAATAGTCTGACTGGTGGCTCCGTTGCTCCAGAGATACGAATCACCGGGGTTACCGGCACTCAGGGTAATGGTATCATAGACACATATACCGATTGAATTCAATCCAAGCACCTGAACCCTGGAGTCGTCAGGTATCAGGTTAATCTGTGGCAATTCATTTACAGTAACGGGGATAGACCCTTCTGTAGTATTAAAACCGTCGTTGACAATTACATTATATGTGGTCGTTACAGAAGGACTGACTTCCGGATTTGGCAAGGAAGAGGTAAACCCGGGAGGAATGGAAGTCCAGGTGTAAGAAACATAATTGTTTGATCCTCCACCGGGAACCGCCCTGATGGTAGTTGTTTCATTCAAACAGATGGTAGGTTCGTCGGCACTCGGGTTTACCTGAAGCGGACCTCCTTCAATGGTGACAGTTATTTCATCGTTACCCACACATCCCTTACTGTCGGTCACTACCAGGGAAAAACTCTGAGATTGGTAGAGGTTTACTGTCTGACTTGAAGGTGACCCCGGATTATTAAGAAGTGAAGCCGGGCTCCATTGGTACAGCGGATAATAGGATGAGCCTCCGGATACTGTTGCGTTTAGTGTGGTATTGGTTCCATGGGGAATTCCAAAGTCATCACCGGCATTAACAACCGGTAACGTATTTACAACAACCTGTAACTGCGCTTCAAAGGTATTGAAGCCATCGTAAATCGAAAGAAAATATGTGGTTGTGACTACCGGATTTACTGTTACATCCTCAAGTCCGGATGAAAATCCGGGAGGATTTGAAGTCCATGTATAAGTGTAATTCCCTGAACCTCCGGAAGGCAATGCATTTAGTTCGGTGCTTCCACCGATACAGATCTGATCAGGGTCAGCCTGAATCCCGGCAGAAAGCGGTCCACCGGTAATGGTAACTGTCGCCTGATCTGATATCTGACATCCGTTCCCGCTGTCGGTCACTGTGAGTGTATAATCTGTAGTCGAAGCCAGCAAAACCGTCGTAGGAACAAGTATAGTAGGATTATCAACGAGTGCTGCCGGTTGCCATTGATAGGTATGGGTACCACTGCCACCTGAAGCACTGCCGTTTAATTGTGTATTTGTACCATAGGGAATCGTTTTATCAGGACCTGCCCCGGCTAACGGGGTTTGCTGAATTACAACAGGCAATGTAACCGAGTTTTCACATCCTGTATTAGAAACAACCGTCAGACCTACCTGATAGATACCCTGCGCTGCATAAATATGTTGGGGGCTCTGAAGGTTTGAACTTCCCCCATCGCCAAAGTCCCACGCCCAGGTGGCAATACTACCCAATGGAATAGATGTTTCATCAGTAAAAGAAGTCAACAATCCGGAACAAAGATTTGCAGCAGAAAAGCCGGGAACAGGTTTGGGTCTGACTGTAATCACCGCTTCTCCTGAAAATGTTCCATTACATCCATTGTTGCTGATACTGGTGAGAACATAGGTGGTGTTTGTCGTTGGCTTTGCCCAGAATGTATAGGGAGTCTGGAAAAAATAAACAACCAGCGGAATGCCTGATCCTGTGCTTACAGCTATTCTGTATGGACCGACTCCGGTAGTATTGACTGTAATGAGTGTTGAATCCCCTTCACAGATAGAAGCAGAGCCCGAAATGGTTGCTGTCGGAGGGTCCAATACGGCGATTTCAGTGCTTGTCGGATCACTGGTCTGACCACCAACCGTTATTGAAAGAGAGTATACACCGGCATTGACATGCTGCATGTTTGGAATGGTAGGATTTTGCTGGTTGCTGGTGAAAAAATTAGGGCCAGTCCATGAATATGTTGCTCCGATTACCGTGGCTGCATTCAGCTGTAATGTCTCACTGACACATACAGGTGAATTACTGGTAGCCGGTGGGGGCAGAATGGTACAGTCGGTGGTTCCGGTACCGCTTTGCTGCTGAAACGTGATGTCGCAGGGTTGATTTGAGAAGTTGGTAATAACAAGAATATAATACTCTCCAGCCTGCCCGTTGGGGATATTGGCTGTTTCTGTCGGATTTGGTGAATAGCTGCAGTCGACAACTTTTGAGCCTGTAAGACCTCCATTGGTATTCGTCATCGGACAGGGATTGATGGGATCAAGAAAAGGCCCCCAAAGGCAAAAATCAATATCGCGCGAAGGGGTGCTGAACATGTATATTCCTATCGGTCCCGGATCAAGGATTTTAAGGTGGTACCATGCCGGATTGGGCCTTGTTGACAGGCAATTGTAATTGGGTCCCGACTGGGCAGGTGACCCTGAACCTGGCCCGGTTCCACCGGGAAATGTATAAATGGTTCCTGTACAGAAGGGCATTGATTTATGACAGGAATCGTTTTCATTGGTCCGGTTTCCGGTTAGGGCATATTGCTCCAGCCAGTCACTGTTTTTCGAAATGATATCCAGTATCACCTTAGTCTCCTCATCTTTATCATATTTATTCTCAAGTGCGACCGCATTGGATATCATCGCATTCACCAGGGCATCGGTAAGGCTGATGTCCTGATTGTAAGGGTAGATGTAAATGATCCCGGTTTCTTCAGAAATGGAGATTTTTGTATCTCTCAATTGCTGAAAATCATTGAGAATTACCATCCTGGTAAAATAGGAATAACCCATCAGGTCAATCCTGATATACTGATTTCCTTCACTTTCAGCTACCACCTTCTGTGAAGAAACCGTAAGTGAAAAACAAACTGAAAAAATGGCCAGCAGCATGATCCCTGCACATGCGCTTAACCCTTTGGAAAAAGTTTTCATTTTTTGAAACTTTTTTTGTGTCTGATTACTAAAAATAACAAGTTACACAACCGGCATGCAGTTAACCGGATTCAAAGGCGAAAAATCTTTTCAAACTATTTAGGATAGCTTATCAGGAAGGCTTGCAGGATAAGTAAATTTTACAAGCCAACCCAGGCCCTATTGAATCCCCCCCGGAAAAAACGGCATCTATAACGTTTCCAAAATTATAAATTAATTAATAAACGCAGCAACATCTGTGAAAATAATAAAATATTTTATTATCATTTCTTCGAAAACCCCCTGTTATCAATTATTTCCTTAATTCACAGGAGGTTGTATGTCTTCCGGCTTCAAAGGTTCATCCTCCCTGATCAGGTAGGTAAGATTGAATACCGGACCTGTCTGGGCCGTTTGTGGATTTTGTACTATCTTGTCATGCATAGTTATCCTGGATTTATCGATACCCCTGGAAACAAAGTAGTTGACAATTTCAGATGCCCGTAGTTTTTCAAGATTCTCAACCTCAGGTCTCAGATTCTCAATTCCATATAATCTGACTACTTTCTGCTGTACAGAAAGAAGGCTTTGATCCTGACCAATCCGGCTGTTAACCCAGGCATTAAACAATGAATCCCGGTTCGATACTGAATTAATCCTGCTTAAGTCAACTAAAGACAGCGAATCAATACTTTTTATTCCCAGAAAATCCTGCTTGGCTTTATAAAGTGCAAGGGCTTCCAGTTCGTGTTGTGAATCAGATTGCTGCACCAGGCCAATGGCAAGTTCGGGCTTACTTTTCAGGGCATTGACCAGGTTATCCAGTTTCGTGGCTTCAACAGGAAGCAGTTTAGGTTGAATGAATTTCATTCTGATCTCTTTGTATTGATCCTCATCTCCTCCAAACATCCCGGCCAGCAATTTATATGGTGCAACAGCTGCCTTAACAACGATATTTTTAAGCACCTGCAGCAGTGCTTTACCCCATCTGTACGTCGGATCATTCAGATCCCCTTCAACAGGAATCGAAAGCCGGATGTTACCATGAAGATCCTTGAGCAGTGAGACTGCCAGTTTCACAGGGATATCCATCGCTGTGGAGTTCTTGACTTTTTCGCCAACCTTTACCTGATCAATTCTCAGAATATTTTCACTTTTCAACAGGAGATCACGTATGGTCGTATTGCTTTCAAAGGACAATTGCCCCTGAATAAAGGGACTGGCAACGTAATATACCGAGTATGGATTGATATCTGAAAGCAGAAGTTCCTTTATGGAATAAGCTATTTCCATATCCGAAAATCCATCAGGGTTCACCTGCATGGTTCCGTTCATCACACCCGAGGTATTCATCCTTGCATACAGGCTAACCATCAAACGGTCGTTGGCTGAATTCAGATTTTCGGAAATCAATTGCATGGAATCAAGATGATAGGCAAACTTATCTTCAAGGGTGTAATCGGTATAGAATATTTCACCATTTGTTAACCGGAAACTGTTTGCCTTATAATTACTTACTTTATACTCACTGGTAAAATAAGCAATGTAATCGGCCATCATTCTGAAAATGTTGGCATATTCTTCAGGTGGGGCATCCCCGTTCAGTGTATCTGACGTTGCGTCAGTAATCATGATCCGGTCAAAATTGTACCCGTCATCATACATAGCAAATCTGACAAAAGGCCTGTCGAGCAGAATGTTTTTAAAATAATACATGTCCCGGCCTGAATTAATGGTGTCTATTTCAATGCTCAAAGCCCCGAAAGAAGCGAGTGTTTCCGACGTTGTGTCTGTCAAGGAGAAGTTGCGCATGGCCAGGAATCCGGCTGCAGAGATATCGGCCGGACGGTCAGTATTACCTTTAACTGTCAGGTTTGACGAGAAGAGCCCATCCAGCGATTTAACAATAATGTAATCGCGCAAATAGGGAAAAAGCAATTTAATATCCAGATCCTTAAGATCAAGTTTCAGATTATAATCTCCCGATTCCGCATTAAAATTCAAAGCAGCTTTTGTTTTTCCACCTGATCTGACAGAAAAATCCGATTTTACACCAATCATCGGATCATTCCATGCAATCGGGCCCAGATCAATGTTTAGTTTATCAATCCCTGCCTTTATTGATGGTGCTGAACAGCTATAGTTGATGGTTGCATTAAGGACGACCGTACGTTGAAGGAGATATTTAACAGGTTCAGCTGACATGGTATCAGAAGTGGCTTCAGACGCTGTAAAGCGCGTAATGAGATCATCAAAATTGAACTTATCACCTTTCTGAATAATATTAACTACGGGATTCTCAAGCCTGATTTCCCTGATGCTGTTGCTTCCTGATAAAAAACTGAATAAATCGGTATTAACATACAACAGACCGATCCCGACGAAGACCCCCGAAGATGAAGGTTCATAAACCCTGAGATTCCTTGCCCTGACAACACCGGTCAGCAGATTTATTCTCAGGTTGTCCATCTGAATATTCCTGCCGGTCATTTCAATGCTGTACTTTTCTGCAACGTATTCAGCAATGGGTGAAATAAGTAAGAATATGGCCACCAACAGCGATACCAGGACAATAAATACCAGGACAAAAATCCTTCGAATGACTTTCAGGAACATATTGCCATCTTTGAAGAAAGTTTAACAAGCAGTACCGGTTTATAGTTTTAAAATCCTTTCAAAAAAAGAGTTTTATATCACCGGGTTTCTGCAGAATGCAGTTATATCAATATACAGACTTCGAGACCATCAGTTTAACTACCTCAGAATCATCGCCTGAAGTAATCCTGAGAAGGTAGAGCCCATCACTTATATTCTGCAGATTAAGTTCCAAACTTCCATCAGTCCACCGGGCCGTCGTATTAAAATACAATTCACCCCTGATACCGAAAAGCTGAATCAGACAATTCCCGTCAGAATAACCTGATGATTTTACCATCACCCTATCACCTGCCGGATTTGGATAGACTCTAAAGATGTTTCCACTGGCGAGGTCATCCACCCCATAACTGCAGTTGATAAAGTTAAAAAGCACATTCGCCCCGGCTCTGGTTGTGCAATTTGTCAGCGTATCTGTTACTTCGACCCAGATTTCCCTGAAGTCAAAGCTCAGGCCACTTGTCCACAATTCAATTTCTTTTGATGTGGAGCCATCAGACCAGAGAAATCTGGAGTACGGATTATTCAGGGTAATGCCTACAGTATCGAAAACACAGACCAGAATGGTATTGTTCTCATGATGAACATCGGGGCCGATCAGGGTTACGACTGGCATTGGATTGACGGTTACCGGAACTTCTCTGTTTACCGTAGCAAAACCATCGTTCAACTCAAGGGTATAGACCGTGCTGACTTGAGGCGCAACTTCAAGTGTTTGCTGATCAGATAAGACAACAGATCCGTCAAGCCATCGATAAGTATATCCGGCAGGGAAGCCACCGGAAGGAAGTGCATAAAGGACAGAACTTTCCCCGAAACATAGGGTATTAGGCACCGCCACAGGATTTGCAGTAAGCCCGCCACCTTCAACCAGGATTGACATCTCGTCAGAATTGCTGATACAGCCGTATTGGTCGGTTACTACCAGTGAAAACAGCAAACCCTCAGTCAGCAGCAGGGTAGTTGGATTCTGCAGTAAATTATCATTCAGGAATTCCGCAGGCTGCCAGTTATAAAAGTAATTTCCCGGAGGGGAAGCATTTCCGTTAAGCTGAACCATTGAATTGAAAGGTATCTGAAGGTCATCCCCGGCATCTGCCACAGGCAAAGCCCGCACTTCAAGTGTAATACTGGTTGAAAAGGTATTTGACCCATCCCAGACTTCAACATCGTAAGAAGTAGTAATGACCGGATTGACGACAAGATTTTGCTGGTTGCTGAAAAACACGCCATTCTGATACCAGGAATATTGATAGTTGCTATTGTTTCCGCCATATGCCTGCACGCTTATCATAGATGTCTCTCCTTCACAGATTGAAGGCGGAGATGCGGTAACCATGGCTACCAGAGGAGCACCTTCAACCTCAACCAGAACATCATCAGTTGATTGACATCCCGATTCATTATCAGTCACAATTAATGAGAAAACTGTGGTTCCTGAAAGCGGGATTGTAACCGGTCTCATTATTGACGGATCAACCAGCAGGGCTTCCGGCTGCCACAAAAACATCATGTTTGCCGGGTTCGTGAATTCACTTCCTTTCAGCTCAATAACTGCTCCAGTCAATACAGTCGTATCGTTACCTGCACTCATCTGCGGACGGGAGGCTATCGTAATCTCAAGTGGAGTAGAATAAGGTCCGGGACCACAATCGTTCTGAGCGGCAACTTTCAATTGTACTGTTCCGGCAAATAAGGGATCCCATATGACTTCGACAGAATTTGAGTTTCCGTTGACAGTCCCTGCTTCAGGCGGTGTCAATGTCCAAAGATAAGATGTTGTGTTGGCCATTAGTCCGGTTGAATAGCTGCCTGATCCCCCGCCGGAACAGAACAGGACAGGGCCTGTGGGCTGGGAAGCTGTAAGCGGCATAGGGAATACTTCGATATTAAGGGCTGCTGACCAGACAGAGGAACCACATTCATTTACTCCCCGTACCGACAACTGCGCAGTTCCTGAGAAAGCAGCGGACCAGGAAACGCTGATTGATTGGCCGTTACCAACAACAGATCCGGCTGCCGGCGGCACAAGAAGCCACTCATAATAACTGGCATAGGCTGATCCTGATGTTTCATAAACAGATAATCCAGGCCCCTGGCAGTGAGAACCTGGTCCTGAAGGTATGCCCGTTTCTTTCGGATTCGGGTTTATATGCACAACCAGGTGAGGAGATGCCTGACCATCACCACAGGCGTTGGTAGCACTTACGGCAATAGCAGCAGGACCGATAAAATTATCGCTCCAGTTGACCAGAGCGTTGGGCCCACTGCTTGCAATGGTTCCTGCTGCCGGCGGCTGCAATATCCAGGAATAGGAAATCGTATTGGGTTGGGGTGATGTACTGTATTGCGAATTCGCGGGATTCTCACAAAGATTGGAAGGTCCCTGCGGAATTGTTGCCGGAGGAGGCAATGTCAGGACTTCAACAGTGGTATTGAATGAGACCTGCGGGCAGGCAGCAGATGGGGGGATGGTGTTTGTAACGGTATAAACCCCGGGAGTTGAGGCCTCAAGATTGATTTCACCCGTAAAAATGTTGGCAAAAACAAGACCTGCCGGCGAAGAAGCAAAGGTCCCGGCAGAAGATCCCGGTGGAAACAAAGGAAGCGGGTTCAAAGCAGTGACACAATAAGATGGCTGCGGATAGGCAAATAATGCTGAGGGGGACGTCACCAGGGTCAGACCGATCGAAGCAGTATCCGGACATTGCCCGGTGGTTATGTGGGTAACTGTGTATGCCCCCGGGGTACTCGCCCCAAGATTGATATTCCCTGTTGAAGGGTTGATAATGAGCCCGGGTGGTGCTGCTGTATAGCTTCCACCGGGAAAAGTTGTTGTCGGTGGACCTGAATTACCGCTCTGGCACAAGGTTGAAGATCCATAGGAGAATGCTGCATTATCGGTGGGTATCACAGTCACCGTAACATTATCGGTAAACACCTGCCCACCACAGACATTAACCACTGCTGTGTAAACTGTAGTTACAGCAGGAGTAACCGGAAGCTCGGGTCCGTAACCGACAATGGTACCATTGGGATAGCCCCCGGTATACCATTTAATACCACTGGGAACAAACCTTGTACTCTCGTTGGTCACCACCCATTGCGTAGAATTTCGGCCGGTAGCAGTAAAAGCAGTTGTTCCGGTACTGTTGTGAACTCCCTGTGTGGCAGTACCTCCTGCCCAGGAAGTACAGTTTGGTTTGTTGGTAAGGTGATTCTCAACAATACTGCTTTGTTCGTTCAATACGATCTGAAAAGTGCCATAGGTTGTTGTACATGAAAACATGGGGCACTGATTCCAGTAAACAACCAGCTTCCTGTTCGGTGCGGTTCCGATTGTCTTAAAGAAAACATAAGGAGGACCATAGGACGATGCTACCCCGGGGTGCCAGTCCTGCCATGGAGCCATAATGCAATTCTTGGGCACCGAAGAGGAAGTACTGGGAATGGCCTGACTGGTGTAGGTAGTCCAGGCTGAATTGTATGAAAATCCCACCCATCCGTTGGAACCGATGTAAAACTGAGTATAATAGGTGTTAAAAAAGCAGAACTGGAAACCTATGTTGAAGGGTCCAGCCACCTGGTCATCCTGGTTACTGCCGAAAGTAACCGGGGTTCCCCCGGAATAGGTTTCAGGCTGATAGGGATAAACTTCAAAGGTATAGCTATCTGTGCCATAACCTCCGCTTGCAATAGCATTCAGCGTTGTGGATTCACCCAGACACAAGGTTACATCCGGTCCGGCATTGATCTGTGCTGTAGCCGGCGACAACAAAACTGCAGCAAACACTGTTGCTGCCAAAAATCTGTAAATAAGTTTCATACTGACACCCCTCCCGGGATCTGATGTCATTCAAACACCGGATCATAGTCCGGTAACTTAAATAGCCTGTTATTAACTTTCAATTGCTCAATACCCAGTGTCAGCAGGACTTTTTTAACATAGGAAGGATCAGTAGGGTGAGTGAACAGTATAGAGAATTGATATTTATTTTTTCTTAGTTTTTTTGTGATAAAGGTGAAGGTCTCCGGCATTGTGCCTGCTGTCGAAACCAATTTGTTAAATGATTCCTTATCTGTCTCAACGATAAAGAGTGACCGACACTGATTGTTTTGAGTCCAGAGAAAGTCATGATCATTTTCAAAAACAGCAACCATTTGTCCGGAACCCCGCATTGAAATAAGCATTGCTGATACAAGCATAACGAGAACCAAAACATTCCCCGAAGGAGATAAGCCCCTGAAAATAACTGCTGTGAGTTTTTTCATAGTTATAGTATCAATGTGAAATTATAAGTTTTTTAACGAAAACAGCATCTGAAGAAGTTACTCTGACCATACAGGTGGTATTGGCAAACCGGCTGACATCTATAGGATAATTGGCAACGCCACTGATCCTCTTATTGTAAATCTCCTGCAAAAGGACCCTGCCGCTCAGGTCGGTAATCAGGATAACAAAATCATCTGGCAATCCATCTATGGAAACAGTCAGAATGTTACCGGCCGGATTCGGGAATAATCTGATCAGGTCAGACTGAATAAGATCGTTCACTCCGTAGGAACATTCGATAAATGTAAACATAACGACTACTGTGTCCCTGTTCACACATTCGGTAGCGGGATTGGTAACCCTGACCCAGTGCTCCTGAAGGTCAAAACTCAGCCCCGATGTAGTAATTTCGGTGATCTGATCGGATGAGCCATTTTTCCAGTAATACTCATAGCCCGGATTTCCTGCATCAAGAAGGAGTGTATCATAAACACAACTTTGTATATTTCCGTTGACCACATGATGTTCGGGATTTATCAGATTGATTACGGGAAGGCTGTTCACAGTTACGCCGATAGAATCGGTTACTTCATTGAAATCATCGGAAAGCACCAGTGTATAGGTTACAGACTCCAGCGGAGCCACTACCGGATCCGGATCAGTAGAGAACTCTTCACCGTTTACGAACCATCTGAAGGAATAGTTTGTATATTGTCCACCGCTTGGTACAGCAAACAATTGCGTGGTTTCTCCATAACAAATTGCTTCAGAAGAAACTGAAGGTGAAGCTGCAAGCGGCCCGCCTACAACATTCACAATAACCTGATCCGGTTCACTGATACAATCATTATTATCGGTAACCACCAGATTGAAGAGAGTCGATCCGCGAAGTTTGCGTGTTACAGGGTTTTGAAGCGTTGGATCCCACAATGAATCGGCAGGTTGCCATTGGTATGTGAATGGTGGTTCACCAACGCCGGCGTTACCTGTCAGGTTTGTAAAGGTACCATGGTTGATTTCAAGATCAGTACCAGCATTGGCGACAGGTAATGGATTAACAATGACCGTTACCTGCGAAGTTGTCGGATTGTACCCGTCATCAACGGTAACTGTATAGGTGGTGGTTGTTAAGGGTTCTACAACCGGGTTCTGAAGGTCCGATGAAAATCCATCTGCAGATGACCAGATGTAAGTATATGGTTCCAGTGTATTTCCCCCAAATGCATTGACATTGAGCTGGGATTGACCACCATAGCAGATTTCTTCAGGTTGTGCCGATGCCGAAGCAGCCAGGGCATCGCCAACAAAAAGGGTTCCGGCTTCTGATTGCGTAGGAGGTGGGCAATCGCCACTAACAACACACCTGTATTGGAACTGTCCCATTTCAAATGTCGCCGGATCAATGGTTAAAGTATTTGTTGCAGTTCCGGAGTAAGGTGGCAATTCCTGAATATTCTGCCAAAAATCGGCTGAATTCTCCCTGTACTGCCACTGAAAACTTGTATCTCCAATTGCTTCAACTGTAAACACCGCAGTTCCGCCGATGGGCACCAGGGCATCTTCAGGCTGGGTCACAATGGATGGAAGCGGGTCAAGTACAACGCTGAACTCCTTGCTGTGCGGGCCTGAAACGTTCGTGCAGAGGTCAACAACTTCACCAACCATGTTGATGGTATAGTTTCCATCAAGATACATCGGAGGATAAAAACCGATGGTAAAGAATTTCTCCTGTTCGCCACCAGCCTGGCAACCGGCACCATTCACACTGTTTACAATATGTTGGGTGCCATCGGGACCGATCAGCACAAAATCTGATGGTTCAACCGAAAGGCATCTGATGTTTTCGGAAAAGGCAAAACTGACTGAGGTTGCTCCGGCACAACCGATATCCGTATTAACCGAAGTTATCAAAGCAGGGATATCATCAAAAATATCAGCAGTCGAAGCACCAAAATCAAGCAGGTAACCGCTCTGGGTTTGCGTCCAGTTGCTGACGCATAAGACATAAGTATCTCCGGCATTGACCGGAAAATCCATATTCCATTTAAAGGTGTTTCCGCCTCCGTTGCAATTCTTGGTACCGCCATTGGCACTGCTGATTCCGGTGGCACCCTGATAACCAGGACCGCCGGCAGCATTGCAACTGGATTGCATAAATATAGCATTGTTATATATGTCACTGCATTCCATTAAATTCAGATTATAAACTGCCCAATCGTAATCATCCGCTGAAGAAACCGGCGTAATGACAAAACTGAGCAATCCACCTGTTTTCACTGAAATCACATACCAAACAGAGTTCTTTTCCCCATCCATACAGCTTCTAGGACAAGTCTGGGTCCCATTGATTTCATTCGGGTAATTGCCTGTTCCCTGAAATGAGAGCGGTTGATTGTACTGATAGGTGCAAACCGGTATTGCACCCAGACAATCCTGCACAGTTGGGACCTGAGCTTTGATGATCCCGGCAGAAATAGTGAATAAAATTACACTAAGAAGACTTGCTGAGAAGATATGGAAAGTTATTTTCATTGTTGACGATGTTACGGACGAAAAAACGTCCGAATGTAGATTTATTCAGGCAGTTGTGGTTAAATAGGCTTTCGCAAATATAATAAAAAGTGTGACGATCCCTCCCGACAACAATAAAAGAATTGAAGAACCCTGCCTAAGGATATCCTGACTGCCTGCCATGAAACAGATTTGATCTTTTCACATATCTTAACACTGATTTGGTAAACAGCCCAATCCTCAGGGAAATATCTGAATCCCGGTTAAAAGTTGAAGATTGTCAGTGTATTACATTAAATTATAATGTATTTCAATCACTGGTTTCTGATAAAAATTGAAAATAACACAAAAGGAGTATGAGCTTTTCCATGGCCAGCTCTATTGATTCGGTTCCTCAGAAATTAGCCGGACTCTACTGAATTTCAATTTATAACCCGGGAAATTTCTTTCCGCAACCCTCCCCTGGGGTTCAGTAGATTGTGCCTGCCAGGAGTTAATCACAGATGGATATGCCAAAGGCCCAATTGCGCAAATTCCTTCTTCAGGCAGGCTGGCAGCCTGCTTAAAAGACTCATTCTGAGTATCATCCATCAGGAAAAGTAAGTTACCTCTCATCTTAATTTTTGAACAAAAACAATATCAATTACCCGGAAATACTGAACGATTTTCCGTGAATAAAAAATTATTTCAAATCATTGCCAAAAAAAATGTTCTCATGCTTAACAAACATGAATTATGATCTTCAGATGATCTGACTTCAACCTGACCAATCAAAGTTATTTACGGATGAAAATAATTTGTTATTTTGCATAATGATTCCGGATGGGATACGTTTAAATAGCACAAAGCTTGAAACATCCTTTCTTTCAGGAACTCTGGATTACATTTTATGGCTCCTGTGCCTGGTTTTGGCACAACCATTATTTACCAATCAAAGGTCAGATGAAAAGCGAAAAATATATTTTCAGGAATAGTCTTGTCGTACTGGGATTCGCAATAATTACGCTGAATTCCGGATGTACAAAGGATGGCAACAATACCGAAAATCACCTGCCTGTGGCTTATTTCAGTCTTGCTCCTGCCAGGGGAGATATAAATACATCCATCGTCTTCAATGCCAATACTGTTTCAGATCATGAAGATCCTGTCACTGATCTCGAGGTTAGATGGGACTGGAATCTGGACCATATTTTTGATACCCCTTATTCTACAGAAAAAATTATATCCCATCAGTACGATGCCATGGGAATCTATTTCCCTATGATGGAAGTCCGGGATTCAAAAGGGATGACAGACACGATTAAGAAAATGGTTGTCATTGTCAGCGATCTTTCAAATATGCCTCCAGATATTCCATATTATCTGACCCCGCCGGAATGGCAAACGTGGATGGATCCTACCATAATCTTCAAATGGACATGCACTGATCCTGAAAATGATCCACTTTCATTTGATATTTGGATAGGTACCAGCAGAACATCACTTAACCTTGCCAGGAGTGGAATTACTACTTTTAATCTGGTCAATGGAGAAGTTCAATATGAAACAACGCTTTCGGGGTTCCGGTATGACCAGGATTATTTCTGGCAGATAGGAGCCAAAGACAGTGCCGGAAATTATACTGTTGGACTCATATCCAAATTCACCACAAGGCCGGAATAAGGAGGAAACAGAATCCAGAGATGGTCTGTTCAATCTAAGTACTCATCTTACAATTCCCAGCCCGAAGCAAGAATATCCACAATGTGAATTGTATTTACAGGAAGGTTGTGCTTATCAATATATCCCTGCTGATGCATCAAACAGGAGGCATCTGTAGAAACAATAAATTCTGCCCCGGTTTCAAGCGCTTTTTTAATTTTGTAATCGGCCATGGCCGATGAGATGGGTTCATGTTTTACTGAAAAGGTACCACCGAATCCACAACAGGTTGTGGTTTCCTGCATCTCCACCAGTTCAAGTCCACGCACATGCTCAAGTAAAATCCGGGGCTCATCCTTTAATCCATACTCTCTCAGGGCTGCACAACTGTCATGGTACGTAACCCTGTGATTAAAAGTAGCTCCTATATCTCTTATATTGAGAACATTAACTAAGAAATCAGACACTTCATAAATGTTCTTCTTCAACAATCTGTACTCGTTGTGCATTGCTGAATTGTAAAACATCTCGTCATAATAGTTCCTTACCATTCCGGCACAGGATGCCGAAGGGGTAACAACATACTGGCAATCCTTAAAATCGCGGATAAATTTTTCACCCATCGATTTGGCATGATCCCAGAAACCGCTGTTAAATGCGATTTGCCCGCAACAGGTCTGATTCTTGTTATACCTCACCCCCACTCCTGCTTTCTCAAGCACCTTCACCATATTAAATCCGGTTTCAGGAAACACCTGATCAATGAAACAGGGAATAAAAATGTCAACTACCATTGAATGCCAAAAATTTTAACAAACCTACGCTATATTTGTCAAAAATTCAAATTTAACCCGAAAATGCATCCCTCATGATGGGTATTCACGGAATGGTTAATCAATGCTAACATCAACAGAAATGAGATCTTACCTGTTCTTTTTATTTTATGGAATGATGGTTGTACCGGCTTTGAATGTTTCCGCAAAACAGGCGTTAGCCAGGGATACGGCAGCCTGGAGTGCATATTTCCAGGAAGCCGGTGTAGACGGAACTTTCGTTTTGCTTGATGCCAGTACCGGCGAATACAGTATTTACAACAGCAAGCGGGCCAGGACAAGATTTCTGCCTGCTTCCACTTTTAAAATCATGAACACACTCATCGGGTTGCAGAATAAAACGGTAAGTGGAATCGATGAGGTATTCAAATGGGATGGAATTAAAAGAGACTACGAAGACTGGAACAGGGATTTAAGCCTTCGCGAAGCATTCCGGTTTTCAGCTGTCTGGGTTTATCAGGAGCTGGCAGGCCGGACCGGCCGTGATGTTATCGAAAAATGGATAGAGAAGTGTAACTATGGAAATGGCAAGACAGGCCCTGAAATTAAAAGTTTCTGGCTTGACGGGGATGTCGCCATTTCGGCAATGGAACAGGTTGAATTCATTCGTTTGCTCTACACCGAAAGCCTCCCGTTTGACAAACCAGTACAGCGTCAGGTTAAAGAAATTATGCTTGTTGATACGATAAGCGGTAAAGAGTTGCATGCAAAAACAGGATGGGCCGGCAGAATAGAAAAACAGATCGGATGGTATGTCGGTTATGTTAACGATAAAAACCATTGCTGGATATTCGCTTTGAACATCGACATTAACAAAGACAAGGATTCGGCCCTGAGAACCTTGATCAGTCGTAAAATTCTTGACAGAGAAGGCATATACCCGCGAAATCAGGAATAAAAAAACTGCAGGCAGGGAAATAAATCAATGATCCGATCCCAGATTCAGGGCCGGCTGGCAGGAAACCAGGAGAATCCCTTTCCGGCAGCATGACCACACAGAATTACTCCCGTGGGACATGGCGGCTGAAATCCGTATACCTGAATAGACTTTCGCGCACAAGAGCAAGTTCGCATTGCTGTCCTTCCACTGCCTTACCGATGTCGCGTATAAGTGTCAGCATCAGGCGCCCTTTGCGGTTTTTCTTATCATAATGCGTAATCTCAACCAATTCGTCAATCGCTGCTGTAGGTATTTTATAATGTGTAAAATTCAGCAGAATATTCCTCACCAGATCATCTCTCTGGGCATGATCAAGACCAAGACTACGGTAAGATATATAAGCTTCGCAGATCATACCCATGGCAACGGCTTCCCCGTGGGTAAGCGGTGAGGTATCGTTACGGAGGGAATAGGTTTCAAATGCATGACCGAGGGTATGTCCAAAATTCAACTGACGGCGTATTCCATTTTCCAGCGGATCCTTGTTCACAATTTTTGCCTTAATCTGGATTGCTGTAAGAATGTGATCTTCCCAGTCTGAAACAACGGCCATGGGTATTTTGGTGAGTTTCTTCCAAAATGCACTGTCAGCAATCAAAGCATGCTTCAGCATTTCAGCGAAACCGGATAATAACTGACGATGTGGAAGAGTGGAAAGGAATCCCGGCCAAATATATACAGAAGATGGCTTTGAAAACAAACCGATCTGATTTTTGAGAGAGTAGAGATCAACGCCGGTTTTCCCACCGAGTGAGGCATCGATCATGGCCATCAGTGAAGTGGGAATATTTATAAAAGGCATTCCCCTGTGGAAAACAGATGCAGCAAATCCACCAAGGTCAGAAACCATGCCACCACCAAGGTTAATCATCAAAGATTGCCGGTTCGCTCCTTCCACGGCCATCTGATTCCATACTTTTTCACAGGTAGCTAGGGTTTTATTCTCTTCGCCGGCCTTGATGATGATTTTATTTGCCTTTTCAAGCTGAGGAACCATTGAAATAAGCACCGGGTAACAATGCTCAATCGTATTCTCATCGGCAAGCAGAAAGACAACTTCTTTAGTTGCCAGCTTCGTAGTCAGGTGGTCCTGCAATTCTTCAAAAACACCCTGTCCGATATATACCGGTGAACCTGCTATTTCAAGTGAATGTAATTTCTTTGCCATAGTGCAAACTTACAATATTTCATATTAACATAAAAAAAGTGTTTTGGTTATCAACCGCAGGTTTATTTTATGATAAAATCACATTCACAGATTTTGTAATCAATGAACATCCACCAGGTGCTGAATTTCAGCCATAGAGATCATCTGACCAGCGGTTGTTTATGAAATTTTTGTCAGGCGTTTGCGAATCAATACAATTTCATGTAAGTTTGACTGAATTTCATATCCTTTGAATATGCCACTTCAGATTTCAGGCTTCAGTGACACCAAAATAGCTTTCATCAGCAAAACGGACAGCGAATTGAGACGGGCAAGTCTGCTTTTCAGAGCGCTGGCTAACCCATGGTTAGTGAATACCGGTAAATTTCTGGTTGGTTTTGCTTTTAAAACAGGGCTGCCTGTCGGATGGATTATTAAACCTACGATATACAGCCATTTTGTAGGTGGGCGCAGTATAAGCGAATGTGCCCCACTGGTAAGCTCTCTCAGCCGATACAATGTAAAATCAATCCTTGATTTTTCAGTTGAAGGAAACCATGATCCTGAAGGGATTGAAAGCACCCTGAACGAAACATTAAAATCGATTGCCAACGCTTCAGCAGATAAAAATATACCTTTTGCTGTATTCAAGCCAACAGCCTTTGCTTCGGCTGATCTTCTGGATACGGCTATACCCGGCACCCCCCCCGATCCCATTCTGGCTGAAGAATATGACAGATTTAAAGAAAGGGTTGAGATTTTGTGCAGTGAGGCATCCAGGCTAGGTGTCCCCTTGATGATTGATGCTGAAGACAGCTGGTACCAGCATCTTGTTGATGAAACCGTTGAGGCGATGATGATGAAATACAATACGGAAAAGGTCATTGTTTTCAACACACTTCAGATGTACAGACGCGACAGGATCAATTACCTGAATGAATGCATCAGTCGTGCCAGGGCAGGGAAATACCTTCTGGGGATCAAATTTGTCAGGGGCGCATATATGGAAAAAGAAAGAAACCGCGCCCTTGCAATGAATTACCCTTCGCCAATTATGGCAGATAAGAAATCAACCGATGGGGCTTTTGATGAAGCCATCAGTATTTCACTCGACAATCTGGATGTGGTTGAGATTTTTTGCGGCTCTCACAATGAGGAAAGTAACCTTTTTCTTGCACATGAAATTGACAGGCGCGGCCTGAGCAGAAACGACAGAAGGATATGGTTTGCCCAGCTTTACGGAATGAGTGACCACATCAGCTTCAACCTTGGTAATGCAGGATACAATGTTGCCAAATATATCCCTTACGGGCCGGTAAAATCGGTGATGCCCTACCTTTTCCGACGTGCTGAAGAGAACACCAGCATAGCAGGGCAAACAAGCCGTGAACTCGGGCTGATTAAAACCGAACTTGAACGGAGAAGCAGGGCCTGACCACTCGTTTTTTTTCCGCACTTACGCTTTATCCTTAATTCCGGGCAACTCATCCGGCAAATTACCCTGTACACCGATTTTTATTTAGGGAGTGGTTGCAACCAATCTACCTTTGTACTGTCATTAAATTCAAAACAGTTAAAATGAAAAAATTTCAATTCTGGACTTCAGTGGCAATAATTATCCTGTCATGCTGT
Organism: Bacteroidales bacterium; assembly: GCA_016705005.1. Classification (GTDB taxonomy): domain Bacteria; phylum Bacteroidota; class Bacteroidia; order Bacteroidales; family Lentimicrobiaceae; genus Lentimicrobium. Next base: position 101,953 of record JADIZB010000004.1, read on the forward strand.
TTGGTAATTTACGCATCAGACATAAAAAATCCTGTTAAACAAAACGATCCGTTAATGCACAGTACCGGAATCAGTTCAAAAAGATAGACAAACAGCCTGTCATTTTTCATTCTGAATTTTCACATGAAACTGCCCAGCTTTTCGCAAAAATAACTACGACCGGTTACCAACCATAACTACCTGAACCCTAGATAATAAAATCAATGAGAACCCTGCGTCATATCACATTTCTTCTTTTCTTTCTTTTAACCGCTTTTACTCAGGCAATGCCTGATACAGAAGATGCCGGAGGAAAGAGATTTACCATAAGCGGAAACATCAAGGATAAAAAAACCGGTGAAGAACTCATCGGAGCTACCATCTACATCAAGGAAATCAAAACCGGGACCACAACCAATGTGTACGGCTTTTATTCTGTTAGCCTGAACCCGGGCAAATACAGCATCACTTATACCTATATAGGGTACGCTGCTGTAGAGAGATATATTGAACTTAAGGAGAACCTCGTTCTTGATATTGAATTACAAACCAGGGAACAGCAACTCAAGGAAGTAATCATTACGGGTGAACGGCCCGATGAAAACATCCGCAAGTCCGAAATGAGCGTGGTCAGGATGGACATAAAAACCATCAACCGGATACCGGCTCTCATGGGTGAAGTTGACATTATCAAAGCCATACAGATGCTTCCGGGAGTTCAATCGACCGCCGAAGGGTCTTCAGGTTTCAGTGTACGGGGAGGCGGACCTGATCAGAACCTGATTCTACTCGACGAAGCCATTGTTTACAATGCCTCACACCTGCTTGGTTTCTTTTCGGTTTTCAACAACGATGCCATCAAAGATGTAATACTTTACAAAGGCGATATTCCTGCTTCAAGTGGTGGGCGGTTATCTTCCCTTCTGGATATACGAATGAAAGATGGCAACCAGAAAACCCTGTCTGGTGCAGGTGGTATCGGAACCATCTCAAGCCGCCTCACACTGGAAGGCCCGATAAAGAATGACCACACATCCTTTCTTGTTGCCGGAAGAAGGACTTATGTGGATGTCTTCCTACCTCTTGCCAAGAACAAGGAAATCAGGGATAACATTCTCTACTTCTATGACTTTAATGCAAAAATTAATCACAGGATCGACGACAGGAACAGGATCTTCCTTTCAGGTTATTTCGGTCGTGACGTATTCAGCAATGATTTTGCCAGAATGAGCCTGGGCAACCAAACCGGGACTTTAAGATGGAACCACCTCTTTTCGCAAAAGCTTTTTTCCAATTTTACGCTGATCCACAGCATGTATGATTACCGGCTTGGCACACCGGAAGGAAATGCCAATTCGTTTACCTGGACGTCTAAAATGCAGAACCAGAGCGGGAAAGCTGACTTCACATGGTATGCTGACCCTAACAACACCATCAGGTTTGGCGCTGCAATGATTGTTCATACATTCGACCCCGGGCACGCCAAAGGCACAGGAAGCGAAAGCCTTTTTACAGAATTCAGCCTGCCTGAGAACTATGCCCTGGAATATGGGGTTTACTTAAGTAACGAACAGAGGATTAGTGAAAAACTGCTGGTGAAATATGGGGTAAGATTCTCAGCGTTCCAGAACATCGGCCCGGGAACCGTATATAATTATGATGAGGGGTACAATGTACTTGATTCTGTTGTTTATGGAAAGCGGAAAATATTTAAAACATTTAACGCCCTGGAACCAAGGCTGGGTTTAAATTATATCTTGTCAAACAAAACTTCAGTCAAGGCCAGCTATTCAAGAACGGTTCAATACATCCACCTTGCACAGAATTCAACTGCCGGCACACCTCTTGACCTTTGGTTTCCCAGCAGCCCGAATGTAAAACCCCAGAAAGCCGATCAGTTTGCCATTGGTTATTTCAGGAACCTGAATGATAATGCACTCGAAACCTCTGCAGAGGTTTATTACAAGTCGATGCACGATGTGATTGATTTCAAAGACAATGCAGAACTTCTCCTGAATCCGCAGCTTGAAGGTGAATTGAGAACCGGCAAAGGATGGTCTTACGGTCTTGAGTTAATGGTCAGGAAAAATACAGGAAAACTTAACGGCTGGGTAAGTTATACTTTATCGGCAACCCGGAGAAAAATTGCTGGCATAAACGATGGCAGATCCTACAGAGCTCCTTATGAAAAGCCTCACAACATATCAATTGTATTGAATTACGAATTCAGCGAAAGGTCAATCCTGTCGGCAAACTGGGTCTATGCTACAGGGGCACCGGTTACATTCCCGACAGGGCGGGCAGTTATCGGTAATGTTATCGTTCCGATTTACAGTGATCGCAATGCTTACCGATTGCCCGATTATCACAGGCTGGATCTTTCATACACCCTGAAGGGGAAAAACAAAAAAAACAGGAAATGGCAGGGTGAATGGAACTTCTCGGTCTACAATGCCTATGGCCGCAAAAATGCCTGGGCTATAAATTTTGTTGAAGACCAGGATAACCCAAACCAGACATATGCCGAGAAGACATACCTGTTCAGTATCATCCCCGCAATCACTTATAATTTCAAGTTTTAATCATCACTCCAATGACAATGAGATATAAAAAACCAAACAATAAAGTCAGAATAATGGTGTTGCTCGGGTCGGCTTTGTTTTTCTTCAACTCGTGCACCGAACGCATCGACATTGATCTGGAAGAAAGTTATACCAGACTGGTGGTGGAAGGAATGATAACGAACGACACACTTGCCCATACCATCAGGCTTACCAGCACCACCAGTTATTACTATTCTGAAAAGGCTCCTGCTGTCAGCGGAGCCACTGTAACCATCGACGATGGGACTTCAGTAACAACACTGGCCGAAACAGAACCGGGCACTTATCAGACTCCGTCTGACTATTTTGGAATCCCGGGCAGAACTTACCATCTGAACATCGGACTTGCCACAGCCATCAACGGACATGAAACCTACACTGCCGTTTCGCAGATGAGCCCAATGCTTTCGCTGGACTCTATATCTTCTGTTTACCATGAAGACTGGGGCCCTGACGGATATTATGAAATTAAATGCTATGTGCTTGATCCGCCGTCAACCGACTTTTATATGTTCAGGGTTTTCAAAAACGGAGTTCTGGTATCCGACTCTCTGACAAAGGTGCTGGTAACCGATGACCGTTTCTATAACGGGAACTATACAAATGGGGTTGGTATCGGGTATCTCAACCAGTCATTTGAAAAGGAAATTGTTTCTCCCGGAGATAACCTTACCATCGAAAGTGCCAGAATTACTGAAGAATACTACCGGTTTATCAGTCAGCTCCAGATTCAGTCAGGGTACCAGAATCCTCTTTTCAGCGGGCCACCGGCCAATATTTCAGGAAATATCAACAATGGTGGTATCGGCTTTTTTGCAACTTATCCGGTAAGTTACAGTAAAACAATAGCTTCCGGATTGAGTTCAGGAGATTGAAATTCAATAAGCAAAAAAAATCATAAAAAAGTGTTAAAAACCGTATTACCAACAACAACTTAAGTGATATATACGTTGTAATGCAAACGATTGCATTAAGGGTTTCGTGTAACTTAATCCGCTAAACTATGCTTGAATACTCAAAAACAGTGCTCCAGAAAGTTAGCTTCAATGGTGACCTTTTCAAAAAAGAACTGAAAAAAGCTGTTCGGTTCCTGAAAAGGGAAGAAATCATTATGCTTCAGATCTGGTGCCTGGTAAGTTACAACGACAAGTACGGCGATATTATCCGTGAAGTTTTCAGAAACATTACGCGATAGTGTCATTTACTCACCAAAAAAGAAAGCCTGTTTATTGACAGGCTTTCTTTTTTGGTATGATTTGCCTCCTATCTTTGCACAATAATCAGCGATACAGTATGAGTGAACTTCAGTTATGGTTTTCAATGGCCACAGGGTTGAAAGTGGTTGAAAACCTGAAGCGCAATTTTTTCAATGCCATCTATTTTGAAACAGCTTCAGAAGCTGCAAGCTACATCAGCGACCAGATTTCGCCGGGGATGCGGGTTGCTTTTGGCGGATCGATGACTGTCAGAAAACTGGATATCCGTGAAAAAGCAAACTTAAAGGGAGCCATACTGATTGATCATGGAAATCCGGACCTGAATGAAGAACAACGGCTTGATGTTATGAGACAGGAACTTACCAGTGATCTGTTCATCAGCAGCACCAACGCAGTAACTCTTGATGGTAAACTGGTGAATGCTGACGGATATGGCAACAGGGTTGCAGCAATGATTTTCGGTCCGAAAAGGGTTATCATTGTCACCGGGATCAACAAAGTTGTGGAAAATGAAGAAGCGGCTTTTAAAAGGATCGAGTTACTGGCCGGCCCAATGAATATGAAGCGCCTCAATAGGGAGACACCCTGTACCTCAGATGCTATCTGTCATGATTGTAAATCCGTCAGCCGTGGTTGCAGAGCATACACCATACTCAGAAAACGTCCGGCCTACACCCCCATGGATGTGATTATCGTTGGAGAAACCATGGGGTTGTAATGGATTTACATCAGAAAAAACTTTAATAGTTTTGTCTTGCTGATCTGTTTCAGTAAATGAGACATCCGATGATACAACTCCGTTCAAATCCGGACCATTGCTTCAATTACCAGTTAATATCAATCTTATGGAAACAAGACAAACCGGCTGGCTGATTTCAGCAGTTTTTGTGATGGTAATTTTATTTTTCGGCGGACTCATAGTCTGGTCAGGAATCCCGCCTGACGAATCATGGATTCTCTGGTTTATCACCCCCTTAATGCTTATACCATTATTGTTGTTTTACCGGCTGGTGGTTAAGACAGACCAAACCGAAATCAGAATCTCATTTGGCATCGGATTGATCAGAAAGAGCTGGAAAATAGCCGATATAGAAAGCGTAAAAGTCGTCAGAAACAATTTTCTGCACGGATGGGGCATCCATCACACGCTAAGCACAAGCATATACAACATCAGCGGTTTTGATGCCATAGAAATCAGTTTCAAAGGCAGGAAGCGCCTTGTTCGCATCGGTACAAACGAGCCGGAAAAACTTGCCGGATATCTGAAGGGATTGCTCCATAAAAGCAGAAAATAATGCTGATGTGATCCTCTGGCTTAAAAAAAGAAAAAAAATTTGCTTTCGTTTGAATTGCTTGCTTACATTTGGACTTTAGTAAAAGGTACCGCCATGGAATTAACAGTATTGAATGCGATTTCCCCGGTTGACGGGCGATATAGAAAACAGGTTGAGGGGCTGGCTTATTTTTTCTCAGAAGCAGCTCTAATTAATTACCGTGTATTCGTCGAAGTGGAATACTTCATTGCCTTGTGCGAAATCCCTTTGCCTCAGCTGGCTGGTATTACCAAAACTGACATTAACAATCTTCGGGATCTTTGCAGGGATTTTACCTTTACCGATGCTGCCGAAGTAAAGGAAATCGAGAGTATTACCAACCATGATGTCAAAGCTGTTGAATATTATCTGAAAAAGAAATTCGACAAAATGGGATTGGGCAGGTATAAGGAGTTCCTGCATTTCGGCCTGACCTCCCAGGACATCAACAATACTGCCGGCCCTTACGCATTAAGGCTTGCCATAGATGATGTGATGCTTCCCATTCTTGAAGATCTGATTAAAAAACTCACCCAAAAAGCCAAGACCTGGAAAAAAATCCCGATGCTGGCCCGCACCCACGGACAACCTGCAACTCCGACTACCGTCGGGAAAGAGATCTTTGTTTTTGTCGAAAGGCTGAAACAGCAGATGAAACAGTTGAAAGCAGTCCCTTTCACGGCAAAATTCGGTGGTGCTACAGGAAATCTTAATGCTCATTATGCCGCATTTCCGGAAATTGACTGGATCAGCTTTGCTGACCATTTCACCCGTGAGCACCTTAAGCTGGAACGCCAGAAAGTAACCACCCAGATTGAACATTACGATAACCTGGCTGCCCTTTTCGATGCTTTGAAAAGGATCAACACCATCCTGATTGACTTCAGCCGGGATATCTGGACCTATGTTTCCATGGATTATTTCAAGCAGAAAATAAAAGCGGGAGAAATTGGCTCCTCAGCCATGCCTCATAAGGTAAATCCGATAGATTTCGAAAATGCCGAAGGCAATCTGGGCATCGCCAATGCCCTTTTCGAACATCTTTCGGCCAAACTGCCCATTTCACGGCTCCAGCGCGACCTTACAGATTCCACAGTTACACGGAACATTGGTGTACCGGTCGCTCACACCGTAATCGCGATAAAATCGATCCTGAAAGGATTTGGCAAACTGGTTTTAAACGAAGATAAAATAGAAGGAGACCTTGAAAACAACTGGGCTGTGATTGCAGAAGCGATTCAAACCATTCTTCGCCGTGAGGGATATCCAAAACCATACGAAACCCTGAAGGAGTTAACCAGAACCAATTCAAAGGTAACAGCTGAAACGATTGCCGGCTTTATCGAAAAACTTAATGTGAGCGAAAAGGTAAAGAAAGAACTGAGAGCACTGAGTCCGCACAATTATGTGGGACATTTTGTGATTTAGTGCCTTTATTATATAAAAAGGACTTCGGTTTCAGGGTCCTGCCAAAATGAAATTGTAATCTGTTCCGGGAATATCCGGATTATAAGGATTCTTCCTTTATTATCTTATGTTATCATGGTTTCCTGATTCAAAAATCACATCATTATGATTTTGAATTTCTTTTCTTTTCTGACCATTATCAGTATCTTCGTAACAATGATGCTGACGGTTTTCTTCTTTATCACGAAAAGAGGATTTACCCATGACAATAAAATCCTCGCCTCCCTCCTGCTCATTTTCAATTTCCAGATCTTTTATTCGTTTGCAACAAGTGCCTTCGATTATCAATTCTTTATGGATTGGCATAAATCACTCTTTTTACTCAGGCAAACCTCTTTTCTTATTGGCCCGTTAATATACTTCTATGTAAATTCGTTCCTGAAGAAGAAGGAAGCATTCAATTTCAGGACTGCCGTTCACTTCATACCATTTGCAGTTTCTGTCATATTCCTGCTCGTGTTTTACAGGAACGACCAGCCGTTTATTATCTGGAAATCAATCCTCGATCTGTATGTTACGATCCTGATTCTTTCCCACAACTTAATCTACATCATATTTTCCCTGCTGAGTATGAAGTCGACGACAATCAGCCTGAGGGGATTTTATAAGAATATCCTGATTTCTCACCACAACTCATGGCTTCAGCTTTTATTGATCGGGTTTATCATTATCTGGATTATGAATCTGAATTCGTTTGCACTCTACATGATCATAAAAAAACCAGGATGGTGTGCCTACACAGCAAGTATTTATGCCCTTACTGTTTTCCTGTTTATCAATATCCTCACATTCATTCTCCTGATCAAACCCGATATATATTTTATTTTAGGAAAGTATAAAAGCAGTAAACTGACTGATTCTGATAAATCGGTATACCTTCAGATGTTAAATTCATATATGGAAACTCAAAAGCCATATCTGAATCCTGATATAACGCTTGAATCACTTTCCAGAGATATTTCAGTCAATCCAAGAATTCTGTCTCAGATAATCAACGAAAACTTCAATAAGAATTTCAAGAGTTACATCCTGGAATACCGGATCAAGGAAAGTATGAGGATTCTGGCAGATTCAAAACAAGCCAAACTCACCATTCTTGAAATCCTTTACCAGGTCGGGTTCAATTCAAAGTCAGCTTTCAATAACCAGTTTAAATTATACACCAATTTAACCCCGCTCGAATACCGTTCAAGAGCCATTGGATGAGCGGTTTAAAATTTGTATCTTAGGGGAAAAATTGATTTGAGCCTATGTTATTAACCAAACTCCACATTCCTCAAGCCAGTCAGAATATAGTTCATAGGCCGCAACTATATGAGAAATTAGATACGGGACTATCCCGGAAACTGATTCTGATTTCTGCACCTGCCGGATTTGGAAAAACAACAGTCGTGAGTGATTGGATTAATCTACGAAAGATTCCTGCAGCCTGGATTTCACTTGACAAAGGAGATAATGACCCGGTAGAATTTTTGAATTACATCATTTCAGGGATTCAGGGTATTCATAATTCATTCGGAGCAAGCACCCTTGGGCTGTTAAATTCGCCAAACAGACCATCCGACAAATCAATCGCCGGTTTATTAATCAACGAAATACTCCGGATTACCCAAAATTTTTTATTGGTACTCGACGATTTTCATTTGGTAGAAAGCGGCGAAATATTAGAATTAACAACCTATTTATTGGATCATATTCCTGCCAATGTCCATATTGTGATCCTTACGCGCTCTGACCCGGCATTATCTGTTTCCAAGATTAAGAAGCCAGCAACAATTGATTGAATTGCGATCATCAGACCTTAGCTTTTCAGCAAATGATATTTCCATTTTGTTTAATAAGAAGCTAAAGCTTGGTTTGTCAATTGAAGATATTTTTTCACTTGAATCCAAAACCGAAGGATGGATTGCCGGATTACAATTATCGGCAATGTCAATGCAGGGCCGAGAAGATATTTCCGGGTTTATTCAGGAGTTTAAAGGTGATAACCGGTATATCATGGATTATCTGATGGAGGAAGTATTGAAAATTCAACCGGACGACATCAAGGAATTCTTATTAAAGACCTCCATAATGGGGCAAATGTCAGCACCTCTTTGTAACCATGTTCTGACCCGAAATGATAGTCAGTTAATACTTGAGGTACTGGAGAAAGATAACATGTTTGTTATTCCACTGGATAATGAACGGAATTGGTACAGATACCATCATCTGTTTGCGGATTTATTAAAACAAAGACTTCAGATCCAACATAAAGAGGTTATTCCGTTGCTTCACAATAAAGCCTGTGAATGGTTCGAACTTAATAATATGAATGAACTGGCCATAGAGCATTCCCTGGAAATCAAAAATTACGAAAAATGTATTCTACTGCTGGGCAAAGTGGCTGAAGATATGTGGCAAAATGGGTTACATGCAGCCATTTTAAAATATGGTGATCTATTGCCTGATGAATTGATTAAATCAAATCCGGAATTCTGTCTGTACTATTCGTGGATATTAATATCGGCCGGACAGATTCAGAAAGCAGTACCTTTTCTGGCGAGTGCAGAGCAGAAAATAAAACATTTAATTCAGGATAGTGATTTATCAGATGATAATACTCAATACCATAAGAAACTGCTTGGAAAAATATCTGTGGCATTTGCATATCTGAATTCTCATGAAGAACATTCTGAGAAAGCTTTTGATTATTGCAAAACAGCCATGGAGAACCTTTCTGAAGATGATCCGTTGTGGTTTAGCTGGGCCTGGTTTTCCTATGGCGTATCCTTTTTTACAATCGGCGATTTGAACGAAGGCGGTAAGGCATTCGACAAGGCTCTTGAATATGGTAAAAAATCAGGGAACATTTATCTCATCTCTGCCATTGTCATTAGAATGGCCGAAAACGAGCAACAATTGGGGCATTATAAGTCGGCCTATAAAAAATGTACCGATCTGTTGGTTTACATCAAAAAAAGGGGATATACTCAAATTGCAAAAGCTGAATGGACATTTGCCGCACTGTATCTTATCATGAGTAGTACAGAATCAATGTGGGCAAATACGGAGAAGGCATTCGATCATATCAGGATTGCATATCAGATTAGCCGGGATGCCAAAGATATTTTCATGAGAGTAATGATTTTAATGATGTATTCGACCTTGCTCAGAATGACCGGAGATAACGGGGCGGAAAAGCGAATGACCGAATTGGATGAGGTTATGAAACAAAATGAAATCCCTCCATTTCTTGTATCAATGTATATTACCTGGAAATCGCATTATTTATTGCAACAAAACCAGATTGAAGAAGCCAGTCAACTTTTTTCGGATTATGGAATTGGATCAGATACAGAGAAATCGCATCTTTATGAAATGTGCTATGTATCGTTTACACGATTATTGCTTGCGCAAGGGAAACTGGAAGAAGCCGGAGAATTGATTTCGGAACTTTATGCCACTGTAAGCGAAGCACAGAGGATTGAACGAATGATTGAACTTAAACTGATATCTGTTGATTTCTGCAAAAAGACAGGTGATCATAAAAATGCAGTTAAAAATCTGATGGATGCCATGGAAATTGCTTCAGATGAGAATCTGCTTTCTTTCTTTGTTTATAGCTATGTCGATATTGACGATTTATATGAAGAAGTCTTTAAAATACACGCTACTACCAAAACCAATATCCCCAATAAGTTTATTAATAACATTAAATCAGCATTGGAAAAAAGAAATAATTCTACGAAAAAAAATGCTGATGCTCTTTTAAGCACCCGAGAATTGGATACGTTAAAACTCATCGCCCTGGATTTACCAAATCAGGAAATTGCCGATAAGTTATTTATTTCGTTAAATACCGTCAAAACCCACCTGAAGAATATTTACCTGAAACTTGAAGTTGACAATCGGGCAAAAGCAGTTGCCAAAGCTAAAGAGCTTGGAGTTTTATGATGTCATAGGTTACACGTTTGAAAATGAAAAAATATCCTTCGACTCCGCTCAGGATGACTGTCAGTCTGAGTAGCTTGTCCCGACCTTTTCGGCGGGAGAGTCGAAGACCTATTTCTTATCTATACCGCACTGAATCAGCTAATTGTAAATAGTTAAAAAACTACCCGCTATCTCTGTGTTACAGAATCTGATATATTTCTAATTCACATTTTTCTTTAAAATCACCCTCCGAATCACCCTCGCGGGTGATTTTCTTTTGGTGGGTACGGCGGAACTTTGTCTAAGATTTAAACAATAAACCATGAAAGGCAAAACTGAAATAAAAGTTGAAGGACATCTGGGCAAAGAAAGAACGGATTGGTTTGATGATATGGAAATCAGTTACGAAGGCAACAATACCATTCTTTCCGGTCACATTAAGGATGAAGCTCATTTACATGGGTTTCTGAATAAAATCAGGGATTTAAACCTGAAGTTGATTTCAGTTAATCCTGATGAAAAAGTGAATAATTAAAATGAATTAAACAATTATAAAAAATGAAAATGAAAAGAATCACTTTAACATCGCTGATCATAGTAATGTGCATGTCACTTGCTTTCAGCCAGCAAACGAAACAGGACTCCGCATATAAAAAATTCTATGTTGGAAGTACTTTCACCATGTTAGGAAATTTTGTTCCCGGACCCGCTCCCAAATTTGTTCAACTTAACGCTGGTTATCGTTTAACACCTAAAAATGTTATTTCAATTGAAGCAAAAACCTGGAATTATTACTGGCCATTAGGAATACCGTACGGAAAAGATTATGAAGCTCCGGAAGAAAAATACCCCGGACATGTACAAGAATTTGGTATTGGCATAGTCTACCAGCGTTTTTTGTGGAAAGGAGCCTATGCTTCTATTGATGCAAGTAATATGTCTGTTAAATACATGGATGAAAACGATAAGAAGATTCAAAATGGCTACACGCTGTTTATGACCTATCGCATGGGATATCATATCAAATTCTTTAAAAATCGTTTTTTCATTGAGCCTTCTATAGCAATGACCCATTGGCCGGTTAAAACAAATGTTCCGGAATCATTTGCCAGATTAGAAGATGATTGGCCAAATTATTTTCTGTTTGAGCCGGGACTTCACTTTGGAATCAATTTATAAACGCCGGTCTTATTTAAGACCTGATCAGCAGCGAGAATAAACTGACCATTGATTTAAACAAAACCTTAAACCTTAAAATCATGAAAACGACTTTATTATTCATTGCCTGCATCCTGCTTTCACTCACAGTTATTGGACAGCAAGAAAAAAAAACACCGCCCCGCAGTACAAATTCTCAGTAAGCACTACCTATCTGACATTCGTCAATGTTGGTCAGGAAAAGACAAATACGCACCATTACGAATTTCATTTTGGATACAATCTTACTCCCAAAGACAAAATTGGTATCAAAGTAGCCACATGGAAACTATTTGCCCCCATGGGCATACCATTTGTGGATGCAATTAAGATGGAAGAAAGTACATTTTTCCCAGGCAAACTCGGTGAAAAAGGGATAGGTGTTACTTATCAGCGTTTGTTGTGGAAAGGGTTATTTGCTTCAATAGAAATTTTGCCTTTAAAGAAAACCTATTTTGACGAAAATAAGAAGAAGATAGATGACGGTTTTAAATTATATACGTCTTTTCATGTAGGCTACCATTTCCCTTTGTTTAAAAACAGAATGTACATTGAGCCGCAAATTCATTGCAATTATTGGCCAATTGATACAAAAGCTCCCCAAAGTTTTCAGGTGGAAGAAAACAAATGGAATAATTATATGCTTTTTGAACCCAATTTATATATAGGGGTCAAATTTTGAGTAAACACTATATATCTACCGGGCCTTAAATAAAATATTAATAAAATAGCCCATTTACACGTTATAGGTCGCTTCTGATCTGACTTCTTACTTCATTTGTGCCTGAATCGCAAAAAAAACTGCGCTATGAACAAATTAAATTTCATATGGATTGCCTGCCTGATGCAAACAGGTCTGTTCGCCCAGAATGATGTTACCATAGGAAAGTACAGGAAATTCGAATCAAAAATATTGGGTGGAGAATTAACCTATCTGGAACATCTGCCTGATGGATATGAAAAATCGGACAAAACTTACCCTGTCATTTTCATGATGAACGGCCAGAATGTTTCCCAGTTTGCAAATGATGCCGCAACATTGGATAACCTGACAAATGAACGGATTCCGGATATGATCCTTATCGGGATTTCCAACACGGGCATGGCCGATAAATATTGGTCCTGTCCCGACGACAGCGGTCATGTTACGGGAGGAACAGTTTTCTCCACATTCTTAAAAGATGAGTTGATCCCCGAGATCAATAAGAATTACCGGACCAACGGCTACCAGATACTTTCCGGACAGTCAAATACCGGACTATTCGTGATGTATAATTTATTGATTTACCCCGAAATGTTCGATGCCTGGGTAATAGCAAGCCCGATGTTTGGATGGTGCCCCGATTTCTTCTTAAAAAGCACCCGGTCCTTATTTAAAACTCATTCCGGGATCAAAAAAAAGCTATACATTTCTTATGGTGAACTTGATTATATTCAGGTTCTGAAACCAATAAATGATTTTAAAGAAGTAATGAAAAGATCACCTGCAGGCCTTGAATGGAAGCTCGAAATGATTGATAATTCGGGTCATGTTGCATTTTCAACCATGAATAATGCACTCCTGTTTTTCTTTTCCGGGTGTACAATGAATGCAGAGAGAAAAAAACTCAGCGTTCCTGAGATCAAATCTTATTTTGCAGAACTGTCGAAGGAATATGGTTTTGAGGTAAATCCCAAGGCGGGCGTATTGCTCGACATGGCATTCGACCTTAGCGATGAACAAAAAACAGGCAATGCGATCGAAATGATGGAATATCTTATCAGCTTAGATCCTGATTCTGAAGTCAATTTTTATTGTTTGGGTCGATTATTCCAAAAAACCGGAAATATTGAATCAGCAAAAATAAACTACAACAAAGCCCTGAGCATCAATCCTGGCCACGAACCGTCAAAGGCTGCGCTGAACAAACTGAATAAACAAAAAGATTCGCAGTGATCTTTGTAGTTTAGGTAACAACGTGCTATTGTTCATCCATATATGTAACTTTTCAGACATTGAACCGTCTTCAATAAAACTTAATAAAACAGAACAATGATCAAATATAAAATGTACACAGGATTTCTGAATGAAATGAAGATTTGCGAAAGGATGTGGATTTTAACTTCCATGCTCATCCTGGCACAATTCAGCATCTGTTATGCCCAACAAAAAAGGAGTGATTTTACCATCGGTGATAAAATAAGCTTTGACTCCAAAGTGCTGAATGAACGGAAAACCATTGTTGTAATTCCTCCATATAACTACAAAGACAGGCCAGATGAGAAATTTCCTGTAGTTTACGTTCTGGATCCGGGAAATAATCTTTTTGCAACCTTCGGAATTGTGAATTATTACTCAGATATGTTGAAAATTATGCCCCGTATGATCATTGTGGGCATTGTTTCTAACGATAGAGAAAAGGATTATTTGCCCTCACCTTCGGAAGAACAACCAACTGGGGGAGGTGCTGATAAATTCCTTCAGTTTATCAGTTCAGAATTAGTCGCATTAATAGACTCAACGTACCCGTCAAATTCAGAACGTTGTATCATTGGCCATTCTGCAGGAGGATTATTTGCAATTTATGCACTCGAAAATGAACCTGAATTATTTAACTCATTTATCTGCATTGACCCGAGCTTATGGTACGATGACCAATCCTTCGTGAAGAAAATCCCCGACTTTCTTAAAAATAATAAGTATATTAAAAAATCAATCTTTATTTCATTGTCAAATGAAAAGGAAATGGGCGTTTTCTCTTTTGTTGAAATGCTTGAAAAATATGCTCCAGACGGGTTGAAATGGGATTACGTCCATTATAAAAGTGAGACACATAACTCGTTAGGCTTTAAAAGCATATGTGCGGGTTTTGAAATGATTTATAAAGATTGGGGAATGGATGACAAAGAAAATTAGCCAACGAATTGCTTTCTCAGGATTTCAGGAATGAGTCCACTCCGAAAACCAATTATTTGACATTTATCTGGTTAACAATAAAATAGGGAACAAAATGAGAATTTCTATTTGCCTTTTATCGATCATGGTTGCGGTTAATTGTCAATCACAAATACTTACAAATGAGAATCCGCAATATTCTTTTGAAACAGAAAGCAGAATAAAAAGAATAACAGAAAATCTGATAGTGGGTGATCAATTTCTGAATTCTTATAAGAAAGCAACTTTAGAAGAAAGGTTGGCATTTTATAAAATCCCTGGAATAAGTATAGCCGTTATCGATAATGGAGAAATTAATTGGGCAAGGGGGTTTGGGTATAAAGATGTTGGCACGAAAGAGCCTGTTACACAAAACACACTTTTTCAAGCTGCCTCAATAAGTAAAGTATTAACTGCAATTGCATTTATGAAATTGAAGGAAAACCAGGAAATTGATTTGGATATTGATGTTAATTCATATTTAAAATCATGGAAGATACCTTCAAATAACGGATGGCAACCCAGCGTTAAACTAAGGGAACTCTTAAGCCATACTGCGGGTATGACTGTGAGTGGTTTTGGCGGGTATTCAATAGATAAAAAAAGACCCACAACCATTCAAATACTGAACGGAGAAAATCCGGCTAATTCCTTACCCATAAAAGTAAATATTTTTCCAGGCTTACACGCCCGCTACTCGGGTGGTGGATTCGTTGTAGCACAGTTAATTCTGGAAGATAAATTCAAACATTCGTTCGATTTTATCATGGATAGTTTAGTCTTATCTCCACTAAACCTTAAATCTAGCACTTTTGAGCAACCTCCATCGGGAGTAAAAGAGAAATTAACAGCCACAGGTTATGTTTTAGACTATCAACCGGTAAATGGGAAATATGACATACACCCTGAAATGGCAGCGGCAGGTCTTTGGACAACTCCCTTGGAATTAGCCAGAATTATAATAGAAATTCAGAATGCGGTCAAGGGAAAATCGGATTATATCAGTGCCGAAAGTGCGAACGAGATGCTTACAAAGCAAAACACTGATGCCACTGGCATAGGCCTTGGGTTCTGGTTTTATCAGGATTCCGGGGGAGATTCCCTATTGTTTACACATGCAGGTGGAAATGATGGATTTCAATCTGTATTTTTTGGATATAAGAGTTTGGGAAAAGGAGTCATTGTCATGATAAATTCCAGCAATGATTATGAATTGATGTATGAAGTAATCCGATCGGTAGCATCGGAATATAATTGGCCGGATAAGTTTAACAACGAAATCAAAAAGCATGAAATAAAGAATGAAGTATTGGATGCTTATTCAGGTAAATACACCTTCGATCAGGATGGTGATATAATTATCAAAAATGACAACGGCAGATTATCCCTTCAAATGCCATCGCAAACCCCGGTTTGTCTGATTGCTGAAAGTGATAATCAATTTTATTCTGACCAATTGAATATTAAAGTGATATTCAGTTATTCCGGAAATAAAGTTGAAAATTTAACCATACAACAGGAAGGAGCAAACAGCATTTCGGCAAGAAAAACAGAGGATAAACTTTTGGAATAGTTATTCTTTCAGAAAGATAACGAAACCAGGACTGACTGCGCCGAAGGCGGCAGGCAAGTGATGAAGAAATTAAAATTAAATTATTCAAACATGACGTGTATGAAAACTAAGATGTTATTTATGATCTTTCTGATTTCTACAATTTCTATATTCGGACAGGGCGTTTCTCAAAAATATCCGGCCCTGATCAGAATCGCAGACTCACTTTACAACGCGAAAGACTTTAAAAATTCTGCTTTTGCATTTTCAAAAGCATTTAAGGTAAATGGATGGAAAGCCTCATCAAAAGAGCATTATAACGCCGCCTGTTCATGGGCGTTGGCAAACGAACCCGACAGTGCCTTCTATCATTTAAATCACATTGCCACTAAAATGAATTACACGGATTATGGGCACATTAAGGTAGATCCTGATTTTAAATCACTTTATAATGATAAAAAAGGTGGCCTCCCCTGATTGAGTTGGTCAGGGTAAATAAAGAATTAGCCTATGCCAATATAGATTTTATAAATATAGATGGATTCAAAGTCGAAGCCTTGACTTCCGGGATGCAAAATCATAAAGCAGATAAGCCTGTGGTTGTTTTTGAAAATGGTTTGGCAAGTAGTTTCGGGAGTTGGGATATTGTAGTGGAAGAAATCTCCAGAACAAATACGGTGTTTCGATACAATCGTCCGGGAATAGGAGAATCGGAAGATGACAGCCTTCCTCCTACCACTGACCACATAGTTAACAATCTGAGAAAAATGCTTTTTCAAAAAGGATTGAAACCACCCTATTTATTGGTTTCCCATTCATTTGGCGGAGCTTATATCAGGAGTTATGCCTCCATGGTTCCACAGGAAATTGCAGGCCTGGTTTTTGTTGACCCCGTTGACTTTACGCAAAAAAAAGGAGATGGTGATCTGCCATATCTCGAAATTGGATTGACACAACATCAGATTGATTCAATTTTTGGAAAGCCATACGATAGTTTTATTGAGAAACTTTATGAAGAAATGCCTGCTTTCTATGTTGAGGAAGTCAAAATTTTAAGGTCGTTGTATGACAGTGAGTTTAAAGAATGTGACAGCAATCCCTTGCCCGATGTGCCTGTGCATTTTATTCAGGCAGGGGATACACTTCTAATGAAGAACCTACCATTTATGACAGAGAGAAATTGTGGAGAATTGATAATTATCTTAAAATGAAACGCTGGCTCGCGCTTATCAACCCCTTGAAATATGGAAAGTACTTCTATAGTTCGCAATCGGGCCACCTCATTCAACAGGATGACCCTGGTCTGATAATTTCAAGTATTAAACTGGCTTTACAGGATTATGATAAAATCAAAAAAGAAATCAGCCGCTAACACGTATTTATTTTATTCCGGCTGGTGACTTACTTATCAGGCTCACGGCTTTAAACTGAAAAAGATGAATCAAATAAAATTTCCATTTCAAGCCCAGTGGAGGTATATTTTAAACTATTAAATTTGGGAAAAGGAATGAATTAACCAAAATGAAAGCAATTGTTTATACAAAATATGGTCCACCAGAAGTTCTTCAACTCAGAGAGGTACCAAAACCTGTACCCAAAAACAACGAAGTGCTGATTAAAATACATGCCACAACCGTAAATCGGACTGACTGCGGATTCCGAAAACCACAATATCCTGTCATTATCAGGTTGGTCAATGGCCTCTTTAAGCCTAAAAAAACGACATTAGGGAGTGAATTGGCCGGCGAAATTGAAGCTATTGGTAAGGATGTAAAATCATTTAAGCCAGGCGACATGGTTTTTGGATTAAGCACAATGAATTTTGGAGCACATGCAGAATACATTTGTCTGCCAGAAACGGCTTCAATCACCACCAAGCCGGCCAATTTCTCATTCAATGAGGCTGCAGCCGTGTGCGATGGACTAATGGTTGCAATTGCTTTCATCCGGAAAATAGATATTGCAATTGAAAAAGAAATTCTGATCAATGGAGCCTCAGGATCTATAGGTTCTGCATGTTTGCAACTTGCTAAATATTATGGTGCAGAAGTTACGGCCGTATGTGATACTAAAAATACAGAAGTAGTGAAATTACTTGGTGCAGATGAAGTTATTGATTACACCCAGGAAGATTTTACAAAGAAGGGTAAATTGTATGATGTTGTTATTGATTCCGTCGGTAAAAGTTCTTTTTTCCGTTGTAAAAAAATATTAAAACCAGGAGGGGTTTATTTTTCATCAGAACTTGGCTATTTGGCTCAGAATATTTTTTTAGCTCTCTTTACTCCAATCAACAGCATCCTTCCTGGTCGGAATAGAGGTAAAAGTGTTAAGTTTCCGATTCCGAAAGACAGTAAAGAAGATATTATCTTTTTCAAAGAACTGATAGAAGCCGGAAAGTATAAAGCAGTTATAGACAGGATTTACTCCCTGGAAAAAATTGTAGAGGCTACAAAATATGTTGAAACAGGACAGAAAACAGGAAATGTAGTGTTAACGGTCGAACATCATGATCAATTCTAAGCTGGTCCGGAGGAAAAAATATGAAAGCAATAGTTTACACAAAATATGGTGGACCAGATGTTCTTAAGATACAGGAGGTGGAAACGCCTTCTCCAAAAGGAAATGAAGTCCTTATAAGAGTTCATGCTGTTTCAGTAAATTTTGGAGATATCAGTGCCCGGAATTTTAAAAATATTACAGCAAAAGAATTTAATATGCCACTCCTCTTTTGGATTCTTGCGCGATTTGGTTTTGGCTATAGTAAACCTAAAATTAAAATTTTGGGAAACTCCTTTGCTGGTGAAGTTGTAACGATTGGTAATGAGGTTTTACTTTATAAGAAAGGCGATTCTGTTTTTGGCTACACCGGGGAAAGTATGGGTGCCTATGCTCAGTTTCTTTGTATGCCCGAAAATGGTATTCTTGCTTCAAAACCTTCAAAAATGACTTATGAAGAAGCTTCTGTTATACCGTATGGAATTATGATGGCTATGAAGTTACTTGGAAAAGTAAATATTCAAAAAGGACAAAAAGTACTTATTGTTGGTGCATCCGGAGGGATTGGCTCTGCAGCAGTTCAACTTGCCAAACATCACTTTGGTGCAGAAGTAACAGGAGTTTGTGGCACTCAAAGAGTAGCGTTTGTGAAAAATCTGGGAGCAGACAAAGTAATTGATTATGAATTGGAAGATTTTACAAAAAATGGAGAAACTTATGACCTTATTTTTGACATTTTAGGCAAAGGCTCTTTCTCAACTTACAAAACTTCTCTGAATAAAAACGGAACCTATTTATCAGCCAGTTTTAAAACTAAAAAATTACTTCAAATGCTTTTGACATCTGTTACAGGTCAAAAGAAAGTTGTTTGTGCGCTTGTAAGTCCAGCAAAAGAAGATTTACTTTTTATAAATGAACTTGTTGAAGAAGGAAAAATTAAATCAATAATTGATAAAAGTTTCCCTCTCGAACAAACAGCAGAAGCACACAGATATGTTGAAAGCAGAAGGAAACAGGGAGATGTAGTAATAACACCACTCTCCCCTGCCCTGCTATAACTTTCCTGAAAACTTTGTCATTATAAACGAAGTGAGGAACCGACAAAAGAGCCTGTCCCGCCATTTTTGCCTGAGAACTCATCGAAGGTAATCTCCTATAAATCAGTCGCACTCTGCTGATTTATTATATCAGGCTGATGATGTTTATAATGGCTCATTGCAATTTACTAACTTTACTAACAGGTTACGAAACAACATTATCAAACTTCCAATCAAAATAAATTCACAAACCACTGGGTGCAAATCTAACCCGGGGCTCAGACGATATTCTTTAAATTTGAATGTTGGTTAATGAAAAACCCTTGTTCGTTAAACAGATTTTTAATTCAATATACCCAGACTGATCTTTGCTTCATGTTTAACCAATCAAGTTCAAAATCATGAAAAAATCAGTAAAGATTGCCCTCCATGCCACCTTCTGGATAATGCTCCCGTTAACCATAACATTTTATGACTGGGCGGGGCAGGCCGATGACTTTTTCGGCATGGCCAGTCATTCAAAAAGCTTCTTCCACATTCTGTATCAGAACTTTCAATCCCTGTTCGTAAGGCCGGATATCGGAAGTGACCTGCTAAGCATCTCAAATATCCTGGGAATACTTTTTAATGTCTTCTGCGAAGTGATCTATCCTCTGGTTATTTTCTACCTGTTCTATGGCTATTACTCGCCAAAATCACTGACAAAAACAAGCTTCAGAAAATACCTTGTACCGGGCCTGTTTATTGTGATTGTACCCTTTGGTATTACAACCCTTTTCAGCACTTTTATCTTTTCCGTAAACCTGGGTTTCTATTCCTTCCTGAGCCTTATTTATGCATTTACTGTGTTTTTCGCAATTTCAGGTTTCTTCTTTTTCCTGCTCGAAAACTGGTTCGAATCGCAGAAACTCGCCAGGGAAAACCTGCAAAGTGAACTGGCATTGCTTAAGAATCAGATCAACCCCCATTTTTTGTTCAACACCCTGAACAATATCGATAGCCTGATAAAGAGCAATACGGAGAAAGCTTCCCATACCCTGTTGAAGCTTTCTGAGATTCTGCGATATATGATCTATGATACGAATACGGATAAGGTGCAGCTGGCTGATGAAATCAGGCATATTGAAAGCTATATCGAACTTCAGAAACTCCAGGTTGCAAACAGGGACCTGATCCGTTTCAATGTCTCCGGCAACACCAGTAACATAAAGGTTGCACCCATGCTGTTTATCCCTTTCGTTGAAAATGCTTTTAAACATTGTACGGATAAAAGCCTGGCCGGTGCCATCAGGATCACTTTTACCATCCGTGACAAGCAGTTGCTTTTTGAATCAGAAAACATCGCTGACCTTACGAAGCGGATCTCTAAGGATGAATCAAGCGGTGTCGGATTGAACATTGTAAGGCGGAGGCTTGAACTTATTTATCCGGGCAGGCATTCACTCAACATTAAAGAAGAGAACAAAACCTTCAGCGTAACTTTATCCGTAAACACCGATGAGCATTAACTGCATAGTTGTCGACGATACCCCTCTGGCTGTTGAAAAGCTGGAGGGGTTTATCGCTCAGGTCCCGCACCTGAATCTGTTGAAATCATTCAATAACGGTCTTGAAGCTATTTCCTTTATCAAAACCAATCCGGTTGACCTGGTTTTTCTCGATATTCAGATGGAACAATTCTCAGGTCTTCAGTTTCTTGATTCGCTGCAGAACCCGCCACAGATTATCATTGTGTCGGCATACAGTCAATATGCCGTCAGTGGTTTTGACCATTCGGTGACCGATTACCTGTTAAAGCCGTACTCATTTGAGCGGTTTCTGAAGGCAGTGGATAAAGTAAAGACAGACCCTGAAACTAAATCTTTGAAAGAGTACATGTTTGTAAAGACGGAGTACCGGATGGAACGGGTAAATTTCTCCGACATTCTGTACATCGAGGGTAAGGGTGCCTATCTGAGGATCATCACTCAAAAAGCTAAAATCATGACTTTACAAAACTTTCAGCATATGGAAAATCTGCTGCCGGCAGATAATTTCATGCGCATCCATAAATCCTTTATAGTGGCGCTGAATAAAATTGAAAGCATCGAACGGAACAGAATCAGGATCGGATCTGAAATCATCCCGATCGGTTTGAGTTACCGGGAGCGGTTTATAAAAATGATCAATGCATCTGAAACATGATGAAAAAACGAATCTAAAACGAATATGAGATTCCTCACTTCGTTCGGAATGACAAGGCTTTCAGGAGAATGCCATCAATTTTAAGAGTCTGACAAACAACAATATGCCCCGGATTTCAGAGACTATAGTATCGGGTTATTACAACGCCATATTGAACTTGTCTGATATACTTAGCAAAACCAACGACAAAAAAGACAAAACTCATCTTAAACTACTTTTTGAAAAGCATCTCAAAATCGGATACGACAAAGAATATGAGAATGAAATACAAAATGAGTTGAATCATTAAGACTCCCCTGTCAGCGCTCCTATTCAAATGAGTGCCACACATTCTCACCGGGATTTTCTCTGTTCTTTGTCCTGAATTTTTACTTTATAATTTTGTATCACTCCCTTTCTTTTAAACCAAAAGGTCAGGTGAATCATCCAGGGTTACCGGGGATATGACCTGGATTCTTTCTGTTATTCAGTTATAATTAGTCCATCAACGCGCCAAAGGTCGAAAATGGCCATCTGAGTCGCTTATTTTGTGCCGGATTAACCACAAAAAACACTGGCACTATGAAAAATCTCAGCCTTACCTCATTCGTATTCTTTTTGTTTGGTACGATGGTGTGCTCTCAACCCATTCCTCCCGATAGTTTGTACCTGGGCCAGACGCCTCCGGGCGATACCCCACAGATATTTGCCCCGGGAATTATATCGCTGGCAGGAAGAACCGAATATGGGGTCTCCATCTCGCCGGATGGGGCAGAAATGCTGTTTGCCATCGGGAACTATCCCGATAAGCGAACCATGATCGTGGAATATAAAAATAACCATTGGTCAAACCCCGATACGGTTTCCTTTTCAGTGACGAGATCGGCGGAAGAAGCCATTTATTCCCCCGATGGTCAGCGGGTTTATTATTATGCATTTAATCCGCCAAACCCGGTTGGTGGAGCGGATTTATGCTACAGTGTAAAATCCGGTCAGGCCTGGAGTGAACCCATAAACCTGGGCAGCCCGCTGAATACACCCCAGAGTGAATACCATCCCTGCATTGTTGCGGATAGTTCAGTTTATTTTGAGAATTCCTCCGGGAAAATATGCTATTCAAAATACCTGAATGGTTCCTATCAGCCCAGAATAATTTTGCCTTCTCTTTTCAACGATCAGGGCAATGCATGGGGCAATCCATTTGTATCCCCCGATGAAAGCTACTTTATTTTCAATTCAGCTCGCACCGGAGGGTTTGGTGGTACCGATCTGTACATTGCCTACAAAAAGGATGATGGCACCTGGACCAATCCAAAGAATCTCGGAAATGTCATCAATACCCCAACCAACGAATGCGGAAGTGAAATCACCGACGACAATTTATACCTGACCTATGTATCGGACAATGATATTTATTGGGTAAGTTCTGGTTTTATTGACAGCCTCAGATATACAAATTTTGCACCCTATATAAAAAATCCGATTCCCGATCAGTCGGGCATTGTCGGGCAATTCTTCAGTTACACTATTTCCGACAGCACGTTTTTTGATGATGATAATGAATCACTTACTTACAGTGCAGCACTCTTTAATGGAAACCCCCTGCCCGATTGGCTGACTTTTGATTCGATCGCAGCCACATTCTTTGGCACCCCGGATATGATTCAGACATTGAATATCAAGGTAATCGCTACAGATTCTACCGGGGCCTCTGTTTCAGAAATATTTAAAATTAAAATAGAAGAACCGACCTCGGTTGATCAGGTGAAATCGTTTGATGTAAGCATTTTTCCCAATCCGACAAATGGGATAATAAACGTAGCTTTAAATACATTATCGGGAAAAACTGCAATTGCCGAAGTCTGTAATCCGGAAGGTAAGGTTATCCTGAAAAATACTTTTGATAGCAGTTTTCGGATTGATATCACGGATAAACCGAAGGGGATCTACCTTCTGAAACTGATGATTGATAATGAAGTAATTGTCAGTAAAATCTGCTTACAATGAGACAATAGTCAGAAAAATGGTATTTTTAAAACAGCGGATTTCTCTCCCGAAAATCCGGGCTCGAAATGACGATCGATTGGAGTCTGGAGAGGTTTGGTTGAGCCTGAAATGGCGGCATTTCATCATTTCAGGCTCAACCAAACCTCCCATCTGCTTATTAAAAGAATGAGTCATTTCGACCGGAGGGAGAAATCTGTTACTATTGGGGAACAGCGTTAGAAGGACTTTAGCTGCCATTGGTAACGTCGAAGGATAGAACGCTTGTTGCGCTTCGACTTCGCTCAGCGTGACATTCGCTATGGCACGGGTGTCGAAAGATGGAATTATTCTGAAACGAATAAGTTAAAAGTGCAGGTTTTCGATTGTCAACATCAGATTCTTACACAATCATTCCTTAATGAAATGCTGCAATCAGCAGTTCTATATCCTTGTGCGGAAGGTGGAAATATTCACTGATGTAACGGTTGGTTGAGATTCCGTTATAGAGGTAAACCCCATGCCTTACGCCGCTGTCGGTACGCAGGATATTGTTGATTCCCCCCTCCTCGCCTATTTTGAGGATGATGGGAGCAAGAAGGTTGCTGAGAGCCCTTGAAGCTGTTCGGGGAACCTTGGAGGCTATATTCGGCACACAGTAATGGGTAACGCCGTATTTCTCAAATACAGGGTTCTTATGATCGGTGATGACGGAAGTTTCAAAACAGCCGCCCTGATCGATGCTGACATCAATGATGATGGCTCCGGCCCTCATTTGCTGAACCATGTTTTCGCTCACACACACGGGTGAAAGTCCGGCATGCGACCTGATGGCCCCGATGGCTACATCAGCGGTTCGCAGGGCTTCGGCTAAAGGTTTGGGTTGAATGACGCTGGTAAAAACCCGCGTCCCCAGGTTATTCTGCAACCTGCGAAGACGGTAAACCGAACTGTCGAACACCTTAACCAGTGCTCCCATTCCCATGGCAGCCCGGGTCGCAAATTCACCGACTGTACCGGCACCCAAGATCACAACTTCTGTTGGAGAAATACCGCTCAGACCGCCGAACATGAGGCCCCTGCCGTAATCGGGATGACTCAGGTAATCGGCTGCTATCAGAATAGATGTATTGCCGGCAATTTCGCTCATTGCCCTGATAACCGGGTAATTTCCGTCCCGGTCCTTCATATACTCAAATGCCAGGGCAGTGATGCGTTTGGCAGACAATTGTCTGAAGTAAGTATCTGACAAACCTGCCAGATTCAGGGAAGATAACAAGACCTGCTTCCCTTTCATCAATTCAACTTCAGAAACGGTGGCAGGGGCCACTTTAATTACCACATCAGCCTGAAATACAACGGAAGTTTCATAGGCAATTTCGGCCCCGGCTTCACTGTACTGGTTGTTGGTAAAGTGGGCAGCAGCTCCGGCATCATTTTCCACAATTACCCGATGTCCGGCATTAACAAGCAGGCTGACAGCTTCAGGCACCAGTGAAATCCTGTTTTCGAGAAGCGCCGTTTCTTTCGGGATGCCAATACTCAGTTTACATGCCCGGTTGGGAATTTCGAGCCGTTCCTCCTGTGGCATAAGCCCGACGGAGGTCGACGGAAACATGATAAAATCCCTTTGTTGTTCTTCCATTTCCCCTGAAAAATTTCCCTGATTTCTTTTGCTAATTTACAAAAAAATGGAAATCAGTCAAGGATTCACCCCCGAAAACTCCCGATTGTGAAAAGCCTGTCATTCCCGGGCTCTTCAACCTCTATGGTGATATACACACTTTCATCAGGGATAAGGTCGGCTGCCAGTTCAGGCCATTCAATAAAGCAGTAGTCACCACTGTAGAAATAATCCTCATATCCTATGTCAAGAAGTTCATCGGCTTTCCTTATCCGGTAAAGATCAAAATGGAAAACGCTGGCTCCATCACTGGTAAGATACTCATTAACAATGGAAAAGGTTGGACTGTTAACCACATCCACCACTTTCAGCCTGCGGCAAACTGCCTGGATAAAAGTGGTTTTACCTGAGCCCATCGGACCTGACAGTACGAAAATCCGTTTTGCCGGATAAAGGCTGATCAGCTGACCTGCAATCCGGTCAAGGTCTGAAACACCACTACACCGCAATTCAATCATCGCCATGCAATTTATCTTGGTTTTAATGTGATAAAAGGAACCATCATCTCTTCCATGGAGATACCCCCGTGCTGGAAGGTATTTTTGTAATAATTGACGTAGTAATTGTAGTTATTGGGGTAAGCAAAAAAATCGGTATTCCGGCAGAAAACATAGTTCGAACTCACATTTCCACGAGGAAGGAATCCATCGGCCGGATTCTTGATTTCAAACACCTCCTTACGATTATAACTTAAGCTTCGACCGGTTTTGTAACGCAGGTTGGTATTGGTCGCCTTGTCGCCAATAATCCTAACGGGTGCATCAACTTTTACCGATCCGTGATCCGTCGTAATGACCACAGTCATCTTTTTCTCAGCAAGGAATTTTATGATTTCGATCAACGGAGAATGCTCAAACCATGAAACGGTAATGGAACGATAGGCTGCTTCATCATCAGCCAGCTCACGGATCACTTCCATTTCGGTGCGGGCATGTGAAAGCATATCCACAAAATTATATACAATCACATTCAGCTTATTACCCATAAGATTGGGCAGTGTTTCAACAAGTTTGCGGCCGGCATTCAGATTCAGAATCTTATGATATGAAAATTTGATATCCCGTCCGTAACGTTTCAGCTGCTCACCAAGAAGTTCAGATTCGTACTGGTTCTTAGTCCCTTCTTCATCTTCATTCACCCAGTATTTCGGGTATTTCTTCTCAATTTCGGTAGGCATAAGTCCTGAGAACATGGTATTCCTTGCGTACTGAGTGGTGGTTGGCAGAATACTGTAATAGATTTCATCCTTTTCAACCCTGAAATACTCCTCAATGATTGGCTGCAGAACCTTCCACTGGTCATAGCGCAGATTATCGATCAGGATAAAAAACAGCCCCTGGCTTTCATCAATCAGCGGAAGCAGTTTATCTTTGACCAGGGTATGCGACATAATCGGCCTCTCCGCTGTTTTACCCTGAATCCAGTCGAGATAATTGGTTTCCACATAACGGCTGAAAACCTGTCCTGCTTCATCCTTCTGCATTTTGAGGATATCAGTGATACCGCTGTCGTTCGATTTCTCCAGTTCCAGTTCCCAGTAAATGAGTTTGCGGTAAACATCAATCCACTCATTAAAATTCAGACGGTTGCTGATTTCCATCCCGATGCTGCGGAACTGTTGCTGATAATTGTGGGTGGTTTTTTCGCTGATCAGTTTCTTATTCTCCAGGTTTTTCTTCAGGCTGAGCAGGATCTGATTCGGATTCACAGGCTTGATCAGGTAGTCAGATATACTCGATCCGATGGCATCTTCCATAATGGATTCTTCCTCACTTTTGGTGATCATGACCACAGGAAGATTGGGAAATGCATTCTTAATCTGCATCAACGTCTCAATACCGGATAATCCGGGCATCTGCTCATCGAGGAATACAATATCAAATGGTCGTGATTTCAGAATTTCAATGGCTTCGATACCGTTGTTGCTGGTAAAAACATCATACCCTTTATCTTTTAAAAACATTATATGAGGTTTCAGAAGGTCGATTTCATCATCGGCCCATAATATGGTTATATTTTCCATGTTAAATGGTTAAGTGTAAAGTTTGATTTTCGGGGCTTCAAAATCCGTAAATTTGCCCCGCAGTATTTATGTCTGTCAATAATAATGCCGCTTCGGGTGTTTTATTATCCGGAATACTTTTTATTTAACATATTTTCGCATTACAAAGATAGGTGAACGTGGGCAAGCCATTGCACAACAAGAGAAAAATAGTGAACGACCCGGTTTATGGTTTTGTGACCATTTCATCCGAGGTTTTGTTCGATCTTATTGAGCATCCTTGGTTTCAGCGTCTAAGGAGGATACGTCAGCTTGGCATGACAGGTTTTGTTTACCCCGGAGCCCTGCATACCCGTTTTCATCATGCCCTGGGAGCTATGCACCTGATGCAGGAGGCCATTGAAACGCTCAGAATGAAAGGGTTTGGCATCAGCGATAAGGAAGCAGAAGCAACACTGATAGCCATCCTGCTGCACGACATCGGCCACGGTCCATACTCTCATGCCCTGGAACACAGTATTGTGGGTGGAATGAGTCATGAAGAACTTTCAGTATTGATGATGCAACGCCTGAATGAACAGTTCGAAGGAAAACTTGAACTGGCCATCAGGATATTCACCAACAAGTATCATAAACATTTTCTTCATCAGCTGGTTTCAAGCCAGCTTGACATGGACAGGCTCGATTACCTGAAACGTGACAGCTTTTACACCGGTGTTTCTGAAGGCGTGATCAACACAGACCGGATCATTAAGATGCTGACAGTATGCAACGATGAGATCATGGTCGAAGACAAAGGCATCTATTCCATCGAAAAATTCATCGTAGCCCGCAGGCTGATGTATTGGCAGGTTTATTATCACAAAACAGTTGTATCAGCCGAAAACATGATGATCAACCTGCTGAGAAGGGCAAAATACCTGGCCGAGAAAGGTACCGGTCTGTTTGCTACTCCGGCGTTCCTTCACTTCCTGCAGCACCGTTTTACCCGTGAGGATTTTGAAAATGACCTGTCTCTGCTCGGGAAATTTGCCCTGCTTGATGATTATGATGTTTATACCAGCATCAAAATCTGGGCAGATCATCCCGATAAGGTACTTTCCATACTCAGTTCTTCACTGGTGAATCGCCACCTTTTTAAGATTGAACTACGTGACAAGCCATTTGATGAAAGCGAACCGGATAAAATCAGGGAATCGATCAGGGAAACCTGGCCCGGACTCGATGATGATCAGGCCGCTTACCTGATAGGAATGGGTTCAATCACCAACAATGCTTACATTCCGGAACATGACAAAATCAACATCCTTCAGCGTGACGGAACTGTGTGTGATATTGCGGAATCGTCGGATCAGCTGAATGTTTCGGTTTTGACCAGTACTGTCACCAAATACTTCATGTGTTACCCCAAAAACCTGATCCAGTCCTGATTGAAATTTTGAAGATAATTCTCAAAGAGAACGGACGACTCTACTCAGTATAAAGATTGAATTTACAGTAAGAAAAACCAACGAAGAACCATTTATGAAATTTACCGCCAGTGAAATAGCTGCCATTATTAATGGAAAAGTTGAAGGGAATCCCGCCATAGAAGTCAATAAACTCTCGAAGATAGAACAGGGTGAAGCCGGTTCTGTTTCTTTTCTGGGCAACCCGAAATACACTCAGTATATATACACCACACAGGCTTCTGTGGTTATCGTGAACGATGACTTCAAACCTGAACAGGAGATTGGCTGCACCCTGATCAGGGTTGAAAATGCGTATAATGCTTTTGCTGTTATGCTGGAAGCATACAACAAGATCAGGCAGAACAAGACAGGCATTTCGAAGCATGCTTATATTCCGGAATCGGCCAGCATCGGTGAAAACTGTTATATCGCCGAGTTTGTCAGTATTGGGGAATTTGCAGTGGTTGGAAATAATTCGAAGATATATCCAAACTCTGTGATCGGCGATAATGTTACGATCGGAGAATCATCGGTTATTTACGCCGGAGTGAAAATATACAATGATTGTTCGATTGGATCCGGGTGCACCCTGCATGCCGGAGTAGTGATCGGTGCCGATGGATTCGGCTTTGCCCCGCAAAGTGATAACCAGTATCAGAAGGTTGCCCAGATCGGCAATGTGATCATCGAAGACAATGTGGAAATCGGTGCCAATACGACGATTGACCGTGCCACTCTGGGATCGACCATCATAAGAAAAGGGGCTAAAATTGACAACCTGATCCAGATTGCCCACAATGTTGAAGTCGGAGAGAATACAGTTATTGCAGCACAATCCGGAATTGCCGGTTCTGCAAAAATAGGGCGTAACTGTATGATTGCCGGACAGGTAGGTATCATCGGGCACCTTGAAATCGGCGACAATGTAAAAATTGCCGCCCAGTCAGGAATCTCAACATCGGTACCAGCGAACGCAGTGTTGATGGGCAGTCCGGCCTTCGATATCTCCTCATACAGAAAATCATATGTATACTTCAGAAATCTGCCAAAACTTGCAGACCGGCTGAATATTCTTGAAAAAAAAGCTGAGAAATAAGCAAATAATATTCACTTAATATGTAAAGTGCTGATTATTATATATTTGATCAGCTGCCGTTGCATTAATAAAAACACTAAATTTGCCAGCCGTATGTCAGAAAAACAAAAAACCTTAAAAGAGGCCATCACCGTATCCGGTGCAGGTCTCCATACAGGCCAGGAAGTGACATTAACTTTCAGGCCGGCTCCCGAGAATCACGGGTTTAAATTCCGCAGGATCGATTTACCCGGACAACCGGTAATAGACGCTGATGCCGATTATGTTGTTGACACTTCAAGAGGTACAAGCATTGAGCACAACGGAACCAAAGTCAGCACCATTGAGCATGTGCTGGCAGCCCTTACCGGAATGGACCTTGACAATGTATTGATCGACATCGACTGCACCGAAACTCCTATTCTTGACGGGAGTTCGCGATTTTATGTTGAGGCCATTAAAAAATCCGGCATTATTGAGCAGAATGCTGAGAGGCAGTATTTTAAAATAACAGAGATACTCAGGTTCTCCGATCCTGAAAAGAATATTGAACTGCTGATCCTGCCCGACGACACCTACAAGGTTTCCGTCATGATAGATTATGACACCAAGGTTCTGGGTACACAAAATGCTCATTTGAGCCATATCAGCGAATTTGCAGATGAAATAGGCAATTGCAGGACATTTGTTTTCCTGCATGAGCTGGAATATCTGATTCAGAATAACCTGATCAAAGGAGGAGACCTAAGCAATGCCATTGTTTTTGTCAACAGATTGATTGCTCAGGATGAACTGGACAGGCTGGCCAAATTTTTTAACAAACCCAGGGTTGAGGTGCTCAAGGAAGGCATCCTCAATAACCTTGAATTGCACTTTGCCAATGAGCCGGCACGCCACAAGCTGCTTGATGTAATCGGAGATCTTTCACTAGTAGGCATCAGGATCAAGGGACATGTTATTGCCAGCCGACCCGGACATCATGCAAACACAAGTTTTGCCCGTATTATTAAGCATCACATCAAAAATGAATTGTCGCAACCGGCCGTTCCGCAATATGATCTGAAAAAACCGCCACTTTATGATATCAATGATATCAGGAGGATTCTGCCTCACCGTCCGCCCTTTCTTCTGGTAGACAAGATTCTGAACATGAGCGATCACGATGTGGTGGGGCTCAAGAATGTGACTATGAATGAAGGCTTTTTTGTTGGACACTTTCCGGAAGAACCTGTTATGCCCGGCGTGCTTATTGTTGAAGCAATGGCGCAAACCGGCGGTATTTTTGTCCTCAGTTCTGTTCCTGATCCTGAGAATTACATTACCTATTTCATGAAGATAGAAAATGTTCGCTTCAGACAGAAAGTTGTTCCGGGTGATACCCTGATTTTTCATCTTGAGTTGATCTCACCATTCCGGAGAGGCATAAGTCACATGCGCGGTACAGCTTATGTAGGAAATAAAGTTGTTACCGAAGCCGAGCTTATGGCTCAGATTTCAAAAAAACCAACCAGCTGATATGAATCAACCTCTAGCATACGTTCATCCCCAGGCCAAAGTAGCCAAGAATACAGTGATTGAACCTTTTGTCAACATTGAGAAAAATGTTGAAATTGGCGAAGGCACCTGGATCGGGTCCAATGTAACCATTATGGAAGGCGCCAGAATAGGCAAAAACTGTAAAATATTCCCGGGGGCCGTGATTGCTGCCATCCCCCAGGACCTGAAATTCAACAATGAAGACAGCATTGTCAGAATTGGCGACAACACAGTAATCCGTGAGTTTGTTACAATCAACAGAGGGACCAAAGCCAATTATGAAACTGTAATCGGCAACAATTGCCTTCTGATGGCTTATGTGCATGTAGCCCACGACTGTGTCGTCGGTAATAATGTTATTCTGGCCAATGCAGCTACACTTGCAGGGCACATTATGGTTGATGACTGGGCTATTATCGGAGGGCTTTCGGCTGTTCATCAGTTTGTCAACATCGGTGCCCATGTGATGATTTCGGGTGGATCCCTGGTTCGCAAAGATGTTCCTCCCTTTACAAAAGCTGCCAGAGAACCTTTATCGTATGTTGGTATCAATTCTATCGGTCTCCGCCGCAGAGGTTTTACTCCTGAAAAAATCAGCGAGATCCAGGACATTTACCGTTACATCTATCTTCGTGGTAATAATGTCAGTCAGGCGCTTGAATATATAGAAGCTAACCTTCCGGCCACATCGGAGCGTGATGAAATCATTTCATTCATTGCCAAGTCAAGCAGGGGTATCATGAGAGGATATTCCAAACAGATGTAATTTAATCAGGCATTTTATAAGGCTGAACTCATTTTTAACTGCCAGAACTACATATAAATGTTGGAAATAACATTAGATAACGCCGGGAAGCAATACAATGAGGACTGGATTTTCAGCGGCCTCGGACACACATTCACCTCAGGCAGGGCAACTGTAATTCTTGGTTCCAATGGGTCCGGAAAATCAACCTTACTTCAGGTAATCTCTTCGGCCATCATGCCTACAGCAGGCAGTATCAGCTATATGCTTGAAGGAAATGTTGTTAGGCCGGAACACGCTTTCAGGTTAATGGCGATTGCAGCTCCCTACATCGAACTTATAGAAGAATTCACGCTGACAGAGATGATTTCTTTCCACCGCAGGTTAAAACCACTGATCCGGAATATGACGGCTGTTGAACTCGTCAGGGTATGTGAACTCGAACATAGTGCAAACAAACCCCTGAAATATTTTTCTTCCGGAATGAAACAGAGACTAAAACTGGCATTGGCCATCATGAGCGATACACCTGTTCTGCTGCTTGATGAACCGGTTTCAAATCTGGATCGTGCAGCCATTGAATGGTATAAAGATCTGGTAGATAAAAATATGCGCAACAGACTGGTGGTAGTAAGTTCTAATTCTGTGTCGGAAGAATACGGGTTTTGTTCAGATCAGATCAGGCTTGAGGACTTTAAAAAAGCTCCTCAGCGGGAAACCATCGGCTTGCTTTATTAACAACCAGTCCTGAATATCAGTTTTCTACTCCTGAAGAATCAGAAAATTTAGTTCTTGTGGTTAACAAGAAATTTTTACCTTTGCACCCTCAAAAATATACCAGATTATATGGCAACTACAGCTGATTTTAAAAATGGGCTTTGTATTGAATTCAACGGTGAGCTTTTCGCAATTGTTGAATTCCAGCATGTTAAACCCGGAAAAGGTGCTGCTTTCGTAAGAACAAAACTCAGGAACCTGAAAACAGGCAAAGTTATCCCCAATACTTTCAGTGCCGGAGTCAAGATTGATGTTGCCCGCGTTGAACGAAGGCCCTACCAGTATCTTTACAAAGATGACAACGGTTACAATTTCATGCATAGCGAAACATATGATCAGGTTTCCATAGAAGAATCCATCATCAATGCCCCCCAGTTTTTAAAAGAAGGGCAGGCAGTTGAAATCCTGTTTCATGCAGAGACTGAAACGCCGCTCAATTGTGACCTGCCACCATTTGTTGAACTTACTGTAACCTATACCGAACCCGGATTGAGGGGCGATACAGCAACCAACACCCTGAAAAAGGCAACTGTTGATACAGGAGCAATCGTGAATGTCCCTTTGTTTATCAATGAAGGTGAACGCATTAAGGTAGATACCCGTACAAGTGACTATTCAGAAAGAGTTAAATCCTGATTAAATCTCAATACTTTAAACCGGGCCTGCCATGCAAAAGCCCGGTTTTTTTTAATGCTAACATCCGGTTATGAAATTATTTCCTTCCCTCCGACTTGAAGAAATTGCAACAATGATTGGCGCTGGATTTTCAGGTGATCCTGATTTTCAGATCAGTGGCCTTAATGAAATACACATGGTGGAAGCAGGTGACCTGACTTTTGTTGATCATCCCAAATACTATGATAAGGCCCTTCATTCAAAGGCCACCACAATATTGATCAATAAAGAAGTGGAATGTCCGGATGGCAAAGCTCTGCTGTTTCATGCAGATCCTTTTGCCGCCTATGTTTCACTTGTAAAAAAGTTCAGACCATTTGAGCCGGCATCAGCAGCGGTTTCACCATCAGCCAGTATAGGAGAAGGCACTGTTATTCAACCCAATGCTTTTGTCGGAAATCATGTAACGATCGGAAAAAACTGTATCATACATGCCAACGCCAGCATTTATGATTTTACCGAAATCGGAGATAATGTTATTATTCACTCGGGCTCTGTCATTGGTGCCGATGCTTATTATTTCCAGCGCAAACCAGAAGGATACCGAAAGTTTGAATCCTGCGGTCGGGTTGTTATCAGCGACGATGTAGAAGTCGGAGCTCTTTGTGCTATCGACAGGGGGGTATCAGGAGACACATTCATCGGCAGGGGAACAAAATTTGATAACCACGTCCAGGTCGGCCACGACACCTATATCGGCGCCAATTGCCTTATCGGCTCACATTGTGCTATTGCCGGTGTTACCCGGATTGAGGATGATGTTATTCTCTGGGGAAGGGTTGTTATCAATAAAGATCTTGTTATTGGGAAAGGAGCCATTGTGCTTGCCACGTCCGGTGTTGGAAAGAATCTTGAAGGAGGAAAAACATATTTTGGCATACCAGCCGACGAAGCCAGGAAAAAATGGCGTGAACTGGCAGCTTTGCGTCAACTTCCCGCTGTACTCGAAAAACTAAATGGCCAGCTTTCCTGAGATTCAAAGCACTTTCTTCATCCCATCAGAGCAATCTGACGACACCACTCATTTCTGTTTTTCATAAGGAACCTGAGCTTTTTCCCATCGGAAGTCACAAGATCAAGACCACGGGGAATCACGCTTAAAATATTGTAAAACAGTATATCCCGAATCTCTCCCGGTAAGATTTCAAAATTTTTGTGATCTTCCCCTGAATTAATCGACTTAAAATAAAGTCGCTGATTCGTCATGATCAGTTTTCCTTTTGTTTCAACAGCACCTGACGTATGAAGAGTATCAGTCGCTTTGAGGACTACTTCATTGGCTTTGAGATTTATTCGCATAACCTGGAAATTGTTTTAAGTACAGTGTTTAGTCAAACAAAATGCCAATTCAGTAACAAATTGATACTAAGATATATAAAAAACCAGTGAATGACAGACTATCTTAAAACGTTCGGTTCTGAACATAGTATTGTCCGGAAATAAACGGATTTCAATAAATCTTATAGAATAGACGTTTATGGATGTCAGATGTTACAACCCTGAATAAAAAAAACAATACCAGGGTCAGGATTCGCCGGCAGGAGGGTCTGCCTTTACTTCATTTTCAGGAAGGGAACTAAAAACCTCTTCTTTATCCTTATGATAAAGATCCATGGCAACTATCATAGCAAAGAAGCCCCAGAACGGTACAGATGCTTTGTCGGTATCAAGGAAGTTGTTGAGCAGTCCGTGAATAAAATAAGTCACCAGCGCCAGAACAGAAAGCAGGCTAAATAACCTGATCTCTTTGTTTTTAGCTTTTCGATAGACTCGGATACCGGTGATCAGAATCAGAACAATCAGTGAAAGAATACTGACAAGCCCCGGAACACCCTGTTCGGAAAGTGGTCCGATATACTCACTGTGTGCATTGCCCATATCACCTGCATTGGTACTGATAATGGTCCGTTCTTTCGATCGCTGAAAAGGGGCATAAATAAACTGGTAAGTACCAGGCCCCCATCCGAATACAGGCTTTTCGCCAAACATCCTGAAAGCCGATTGCCACCTGTTGATGCGTTCCAGATTTGATGCATCTGAAGAAATGTTATAGATCGACTGAACGTGTTCAATGAAATTAGCCGAAGAATCCTGCTTGTTTTTCTCTAATGAATAAAGTATCTGATCCTGAAACAGGTAGAATGATGCAACCAGGATAACGATTCCTGATAAAATCCATCTGAATCTAATTTTATATACAATCAGTACCATAACAATCAATGATACAGCCACACTAACCCAGGCTGCACGGCTGAATGACAGATAAAGGGCTCCAAGAAGTATGATGGTAACAATCAGGGCATAAAGTCTGTATGTCTTTGATTTCAGTTTATTCACCGCATATCCTGCAAAAACCGGAAGAAAGAAAGCCAGAATTCCTCCATAGGCGGTGTGATCATTATAAAAAGGCTTCATCACCCAATGGCCTTGTTTTTCAGCAAATCCGTATTCGGAATGGTGCAGGGTGGTGTATACGATTACAATGACGAGTGAGATGACATAAAGCCAGTTAAACCTGGTAATATTTCTTACATCGCGAAATAAAGCAATTCCCAGGAAATAAAAAGGAATCACAAACCACAGCCTGGCCACAAGAAATTTAAAAGAAACAAGCGGGATCTCACTGGTTATGCTCGTTATCAGTAACCAGAACAGGTTCAGGAATATAACGATGGTCACAGGATGCCTGAGTACCTTTTTGTCGTATTGTCCGTTAAAAAGGGTTTTCAGTAAAAACACCAGCATCACGCCTACCATCAATGGTTCTGAGGGAAGGGATATTCCAATACCCAGTTCCGAATCAGCAATATTTACTGAAACAGGAACAGCCAATACAATGAGGAGAATGAGTTTATCAAGCCAGAAAATATACATCAGGCCGATCACAATAGCCAAAGGAATAAGAAAGCCCCAGTATAATTCCCTGACCAGAAAAAGTGTATTAAGCAGTATAAAGAGACCGCTTAAAAGGTAGAACCACTTGACTTTAATGTTTGCTAGCACTTTGAGTAGTTTTGATTACAGCTCATAATCAAAATTAACCCTTCGCAAGATTCTTCAATTCATCGTTTATCTTGCGGTTCTCGATGATTGAAATAACCACTAAAGAGAAGAAAACAGAGGCGAATACGGCATATACCATAATCAGCCACCTTACAGGGAATGTCTTTTTATCGGCTACAAAAGGTGGTGTAACTACATTGGTGAAAGTAAACTCCTTTTCTGCATCATAATACGCCTGATCGTATTTCAGCTCAAATTCTGCATAATTGTGAAGAATGTCGTTGCGTCGCTGAGTAAGAATTGCCATTTTCCCACCATTCTGCTCAAAATTCGTCTTCATGCGCAGTACGTCCTTCATATTGATATTGGTAGAGTTTGACCCATCCACTGTACGTAAGTAACCACGTGTTATTTCACGGGCCTGAGATTCATAATCAATCAGTTCGTAGTTGATACGAAGGTCCGACAATTGCTTTTCAACACTGTCGAGCTGAGCTCTTTGTTCCTGCATGGAGCGTCCAAGACTGACCACTACTTCAAAATACTTTTCACGGTGAATTTTTCTGATTTTCATATTACAAAAATCAATGATTGCCAACACCATATCTTTGGCTATCACCGGATCTGTATCCATAACCTCTATTTCAATTGACTCCCACTGCGTTTTGTTTATCTTAACATTTTCACTGTAAAGATAAGTCATGGTTGAATAGTAGTATCGGTAACTGGTATCAATGCGGTAATGCTTTGCAAGATTGAATTTTTTAATTATACTGTCTTTGATGTCAGTTGATTGCAGCCATTGTAACATTTGTTCTGACTCACTTTCGTCGGAATAGGGAGCAATATTTGACGGATAAACCAGGGCAAATGACTTGAATCGGGGTTTAACAAAATATGAACCTGA
Source organism: Bacteroidales bacterium (assembly GCA_016705005.1). GTDB lineage: Bacteria > Bacteroidota > Bacteroidia > Bacteroidales > Lentimicrobiaceae > Lentimicrobium. The sequence goes on from JADIZB010000004.1 coordinate 139,647, forward strand.
AAATATAAATGCAAGAAATGCTGCCACAGACGCTATGATGAGCATATGCCACTTCCATTTGATGAAAATCCTCATCAGATGAATGTTACTGAAATAATTCTCCATGGTTGGCTTAACGTTGTCCATTATGCTGAAATTGATTCTTCTTTTCTCTGAAAAAGTAGTTTTTTTTTTAATGTCCCCGGTTTAGCGAACTTCTCTATGCTGATAATAATCAGTACAGATATAAAAAATGCTGCAAGGGTAGCAACAAGGACGATGATCCATCTGACAGGATAAGTTTTTTTCTCAGCTTTGAAAGCGGATTCAACCACAAACTTCTGGGGAAGGTTTTCCTCTGCGTCTACTTTAGCCTCTTCATATCTCGCCTTGAGGTAGCTCAACTGTTTCTTTTCGTGTTCCAGCTGATCGCGCAATGAAACATAGGCACCGCCATATTCTGCCAAAACATTCAGACGATCTTCCAATGCCTTGATGCCTCTTGAATTGCCATGAGCAATTTCAATAGCCAGTTGCTGATTAATCATTTCAGACTGGGATTCATAATCGAAAACCCCTGCTTCCCTGATTTTCTTTAATGAATCTTCTTTAATATTGATTTCCGATTGCAGCCTTTCATATTCCTGCTCGACAATTTCAAATCCTTTAACTGCCCTCTCACGTTGCATTGCATTTTTAGTGGAGTCAAGCAATTCAGAAATTGTATTGGCTATATCGGCAGCCATCTGAGGATCGCGGTCAAGTACAGTTATTTTAACCGCCATGAATTCGGTACGCCGAAAGGTAATGTTGCTTTCGTATTCTTTGAATAAACTTGTGTATTTGTAATCCGATGATGGATTAATTCCATAATGTTCCATCAGGTTGAACTTCTGAACAACCTTGTCGCGGATAACACTGGAACTCAGAATCTGCAGCATTTGTTCTGTTTGTTCATCTTCGCCAAACTCCAGAATGTCAGATTTAGCCGGGGTTTGATCAGAAAGAAGCGCCTTTGAGACAGAATTACTGGAAACAGGAAATAAAACTACTGAAGATTTGTAAAGCGGTGTAATAAAAAAGGAAGATGAAAAAATAACCGCCAGTAATGCAGCTACCAAACTAATAATTATCAGGTGTTTACGCCAGTTAAAGAGAAACATTCCGAGACTGGTCGAGTCAAAATCCCTGATTTCTGAAAGCTTATTCTCCGACATAATGGAATGCTGGTTCGTTTAAGAAGGCCAAAGGTATGGAAAAAACATACTGATATGCACCCCTGCCTATAAATATCTACACATTGGTTTTACTTCCTGTCACAATACGAATAAAATTACCTATATCAAGTAACCTGAGTGCAGCAGCGAGAATGAGCGATGCTGAAATCATAATTCCCAACGATTTCAGCCAGGGAAACCCCAGTGAAATACACAGGAAATTGATGGCAACTACACCCATAGCATAGATGGCCAATACTCCCAGATATCGCAGATTAATTCTGAATCTGAAATAGATACAAGCCAAAACCACCTGGGCAACTGCCATGATGCTCTGAGTAACCAGGCTTGCCCAGGCCGATCCCAACGCTCCGAAACGGGGAATCAAAAAAATGTTGAGGCTGAGATTCATCACCATGCCTGTTGCCGCAAGAATATTTAACTGTTTCAGGTTACCATTGGCGGTGAGCAGGGTTCCAAAGACATAGGTGGCGGAAATTGAGATAAAACACCCCATCAAAACAGCAAAAACTGAAGCAGATTCATTGATGTAATGATCATACATCAGATTCATCAGCTCAACCCGGTAGAATACAGAACCAAGGGCCAGGATAACCGAGGATACAAACAAAATAGAGAAAGAAAGCCTGACAAGGTTTTCAACACCCTGTTTCTGTTTGATCAATTTGGCAAAAAGCGGAAGCAGCAGAACAGAAAACAGGTAAGCTATATTGTTTGAAGCGTCAAGCAGGCGATAGGCATGAGCATAGATCCCGGACTGAATGTTCCCTTCATCCCCGTGAAGCAGGCGCCTGATCATCACTGAATCGATGCGGTTATAGAAAGTCATCAGCAAAACCAGAATTGCAAAAGGCATACTTTGTTTCATGATCATCATGAAAAAAGGCCAGTTCCAGTTCAGTCTCCTGAATGAAGCTTTTTTAATGACAACAAGCAATGCGATGAGTGCGGTTAAAGCATACGCTGCCGTTTGGGCATAAACGAACCATTCAATCCTGAATGATTCGGTGGTGACCTTACCCCACAGGAGGACACTGCAGATGGCAATCATCAGAATCCGGTCGAGCACCGAAAGGATACTGTCGGTTTTAAAATGTAGCAGAGCGCTGACATTCGACCTCAGATAAAGTATAAATGAGATAAAAAACTGGTTCAAACCGAGCAGACCGAGTATTGTGAGTTCATGCCCCCGGTACCCCCAAAGTAATCCCAGGGAGAGTGTTACAACGAAATAGACCACAGCAAGAAGAAAACGCATAATCAGAATACTGCTGAAATGCTTGTTCAACAACTGGCTGTTCTGAGCGATGTTCCTGTTATTGAAATTGGTTATCCCAAAGTCGAGCAGGATATTGAAAAGGAAGGAGAAGTTGAAAATTGCAAAATAGAACCCAAAATCTTCAGCTCCGGTAACATTCTGCACTGTTCTGTCGATACCAAAAATCCAGAATGGCTTGATCAGCAGGTTAAGTAACAGAAGGAAACCAAGATTGGTCAGAAATTTTCGTTGCATTGGTATGACCGGATGTAAAATGCCGGAAGAAACAAGAGGTCGGAGCATTGAATTAAATCCCCCGACAGATTGTTAATAATTATAAATTTGCGCAAAAATATCATTATTCCTGATCATTACAAGCCTGAGGTTGATTTAATATACTCTGCCAAAAAACAAACTGTTTTGAAGATTGCGGTAAATACAAGATTGTTGCTCAACGGGAAGCTCGAAGGAATCGGATGGTTTACTTATGAGAACCTGAAGAGGATAACCATGTCGCATCCGGAACATGAGTTTTTCTTTATTTTTGACAGGCCTTTTCACCAGGAATTTATTTTTGGAAGCAATGTAACACCGGTGGTTATCGGGCCACCAGCGCGCCATCCCCTGCTCTATTTCATCTGGTTTGAAATTTCGGTCAGGTATATTCTCAGAAAAATCAGGGCAGATTTGTTCCTCTCACCCGACGGTTATCTTTCGCTGGGCTCAGGCATTCCCTCTGTTGCTGTTTTCCATGATCTCAATTTCGAGCATTATCCTGAAGATTTACCCTTTGCAGAGCGGTTTTATTACAGGACATTTTTCCGGAAATATGCCGGAAAGGCTTCCCGCATCGCTACCGTTTCGGAATTCTCCAAAAGCGATATCATTCAGCAATACGGAACCAATCCCGGGAAAATTGATGTGGTTTATAACGGGGCTAACGAAAAGTATGCGCCTGTTGATGAAGCTACCCAGGAAACCACAAGGGCAAGGTTCAGTTTTGGTAAGCCTTATTTCTTTTTTGTCGGGGCACTTCATCCAAGGAAAAATCTTGTCAATCTTTTCAGGGCGTTTGATATTTTCAGGGAAAGTGATGCAGAAGATACAAAACTACTTGTTGCGGGTGCCCGAAAATGGTGGACCGGAGAGATTGCAGATGTTTATGATAAAATGAAATTCAGGGATGATGTAATTTTTGCCGGAAGACTTGATACCGATGATATGCAGAAAGTGATGGGTTCGGCCCTGGCACTGACGTACGTTTCCTATTTTGAAGGCTTTGGGATACCCATAGTGGAAGCTTTCCGTTGTGGCACCCCGGTGATTACTTCAAAGGTTACTTCCATGCCTGAAATTGCCGGAGAAGCGGCTTTGTTGGTCGATCCGTTTAATCCGGATGACATTGCTCAGGCAATGCACAGCATTTCGACCGATGAAGCGCTGCGTGCCAGGTTGATAAACGCGGGAAATGAAAGGGCAACTGATTTCACCTGGGAAAAATCGGCCGGGAGGTTATGGAATACCATTGAAAAAACATTGAATATTTAAGCTTCAACAATTACCCTCGGTCTGGTGAACAGACTTACCATTACCACTGCGATAAAAGCCAGAACAAACGAAGCAAACCTTACTGAAATCATATTATCCAGAGCGTGGATCTCAGACCAGATTATGGTAGATGCCGCACCTGTGATCATCCCTGCCAGCACTCCCTGCCAGGTCGTCTTTTTCCATTTCAGCATCAGCAGGATGGCCGGACCAAAGGAGGCACCCAGACCTGACCAGGCATAAGAGACCATTGCAAATATCAGTTTTTTGGAGGAAATTGCCAGAATAAATGCAGCAATTCCCACCGCCAATGTTACTACTCTGCTTAGGTTAACCATTGCTCTTGAGGAGAGTTTAATTCCGAGAACATTGTGACAAAGGTCTTCGGCAACAGTGGACGATACAACCAGCAAAAGGCTGTCGGCTGTTGACATCATGGCAGCAATGGCAGCGGAGATCAGTATACCAGCTATCCAGTCGGGCATAAGGTCGGTAGCCATCCGGGGCATCACCCTTTCAACATCGCTGAAGTGACCCTGGCCATAAATCACCATTCCGATCAGCCCAATTGCCAGTGCCCCGGAGAAGGCAGGAACAGCCCAGAAAAGTGCAATCTTACGGCTAATCCGCATTTTTCCGGCATCGCCTATCGACATAAATTTGGTAAGCAAATGCGGCTGGCCCATATATCCAAAAGCCCAGCTCAGTCCACCTGCGATGACGGCTGCACCAGCCCAGCCTGTTTTACCCCCGGTCAAATTCATATAATCAGTACCCGGAGCTGAAAAAGATTCCTGAAGGGATATCCCCCCGGAGGTAACCAGAAAATATCCTGCGACCGGAAGAATAACCAGTGCTGCAAACATCAATACACCCTGAATTACATCAGTCCAGACTACTGCAAGAAAGCCGCCCATCATGGTATAAATGATAATGACAGCTGCTCCCATCACCATACCATAGAATTGCCCGATTCCAAAAGTAACATTCAATACTTTTCCGGCTCCGTTAAACTGCGCGGCAAGGTAAAATGTAAAGAAAAAGATTATGATAAACATAGCCATCAGCCTGAGTAAAGCCCCACCCCTATTGAAATAGTTGGCAAATACATCAGGAACAGTGATGGCATTGATCTTTTCTGACAAATGCCGGATATCCGAAGCAATCATGTACCAATAAAAAAAGATGCCAAGCAAACATCCTATGGCTGTCCAGACTTCAATCAGCCCGGCGGCCAGTGCTGCTCCGGGCAATCCCAGTAACAACCAGGCTGATTCACCGGCCGACCTTTCGGACAATGCGACCACCCAAGGATTCATCTTTCGTCCGCCAAGAAAAAAATCGGCATTGGATTCATTCTTGCGGTAAGTGATCAATCCGATGGCAAGCATCACAATCAGGTAAAGGATAAATCCGATAAGGGTAGCATCCATGATTCCAATTTTGGGTGTTGACAATAGAATATGACATGCTAATATACGGGAATAAAAAAATCCGGCATAACCGGATGAGGGAATAAAATTAACCGGTGGCTATCAGAGTATATTGACTTCCGGCTCCAGATCAACTCCGAATTTGCTCCTGACCGAATCAATAATCTGCAAGGCCAGCGAGTAAATCTGATTTCCGGTTGCCTTTCCAAAATTAACCAGAACCAATGCCTGCCGGGCATGCACCCCGGCATCACCATCGCGGTAGCCCTTCCAGCCACACTGCTCTATCATCCAGCCGGCTGCAAGTTTAGTCCCGTTATCTGCTGCATAGGCCGGAATATCAGGATATGCAGTTCTGATTTCATTGAACTGCTGATTGCTGACCACAGGATTTTTGAAAAAACTTCCTGCATTGCCAAGCTCCAATGGATCGGGTAGTTTGCTGCGACGGATACTGGTCACGGCTCTTGCTACTGACCTGACCGACGGAACTTCACCCATTGCCTCAATTTCGGCAGGAATAGCTCCATAGGAAGTGTTTAGCTCCGGCCTCTTGCTCAGGCGAAAAGTAACAGATAAAATAAGATACTGCCCTTTCAGCTCATGCTTGAAAACACTGCTGCGGTAACCGAAAGAGCATTCATCGGAAAAGAACTCACGAAATTCACCGGTGCGTAACGAAACCGCATCCAGCATATAGAAAGTATCTTTCATCTCAACACCATAAGCACCGATGTTCTGAATCGGGCTGCTACCTATATTGCCCGGTATAAGGCTGAGGTTTTCGAGTCCGCCGTAATTGCGTTCCACACAAAACTGAACAAAATCGTCCCAGTTTTCACCTGCCATGCCCCTGACATAAACATACGTATCATCCTGATCAACTATTTCAATGCCTTTGGTGGCCATCCTGACAACCAGACCTTCATAATCACTGGTAAAAAGTACATTGCTTCCACCACCAAGAAAAAGAACCTTGCCATCATAACGGCCTATCCGTCTGAGCAGATCCGGCAGCTGGGATTCGTCGATAATTTCAGTATACTCCCTGGCACGGACATCCATGCCAAAAGTATTGAACTGCTTTAGATTGAAATTCTGAACGATGGTAATTGCAGGGTTGGAATCCATTGCGCAAAGGTAAATGGTTCCGGGGAATTTTGGAAAAGGGGAACTCAAAGTTGAAAACTTATCAAAAGAAAATCTGTCAGAAGTCTGAAAGTCATACCAGTACCGAACGAATCAAACGTTTTTTAGCCTCCCGGATCACTTTCTCAATGAAATAAAATGGATTTTTGTTTTTAATTATTCTGAACTACGGTTTAATCCAATAAACTCTTGTAAAGTTTATTCAAATCTATAATTTTGTTCACTGCCTTCATGCAGCCAGGGCAGCCTTTGTTAAAGTATCATCTGATTCTCCTGTAAGCTGATTAATCAACATCCAACTATGAAAATAAGAATAGTACTATTCTGCCTCATTCACACCGGATATTTACACCTTAGTGCACAAACCCTCGAAAACCGCATTCTGTCATATACCAACCGCTGCATTGATGCTGCAGATATAGACGGTGACGGAGACCTTGATCTGGTCAGTGCCGGATTGAATAACCTTCAATGGCATAAGAATACCGGTACTGCCCTGTTCCGGAATTACCTGATTACTCCTAATTACAATGATGCAAGGGCTGTTAAAGCCTCTGATATCGATGACGATGGTGATATGGATATACTGGTCTCCTCCTTTACCAACAACCGGATACTATGGCAACGTAACAACGGAAATGAAATCTTCGACGAGGTTATTCTCACAAATTCAGCCGGAGGTACTGAATTTATTGAGGTAGCCGATATGGATAATGATGGTGATAATGACATTCTGGGTGCTGCTTTCAACAGCGATCTGGTTTATCTCCTTACCAATGACGGAAGCGAAAACTTCACTTACAGCCCGATTGCCACAGGTCTGGACGGCGCTATTTCGGTCAGGGCCGGAGACCTGGACAATGATGGTGATACGGATGTAGTAGCCGCTTCGTTTAACAATAATTCCATTATATGGATTGAAAATACAGGAAGCGGCAGCTATAACACTCATTCACTTACTACATCACAGAATGGGCCTGTCAGTATTCTGATTACAGATTTTGACGAAGACAATGACCCCGATATCGTTTATACCTCAAACGGTGGCTATGGATGGTTTAACAACACGAACGGCAGCTTTAACCAGATTACCCTGACAACCGGCGGCACCATACGTGAAATCAGGGTAGTTGATCTGGATGGGGATGGTCACAGGGATCTGTTGCTGACCGACTATGATGAGGATGATGTTCTCTGGAGGCGAAATAACGGAAATCTCACTTTTGGTTACAATACCGTTATCGATTTCTCAGTGGATTATGCTTCGATGCTGGTGACCGGAGATTTCAACGGTGATGGATTTACTGATGTTATTTCGGGGTCAAGTTTCGATTTAAAATTTCATGCAAACAACTCAACACAGACCTTTATCAATCAAAGGATTGACCGGTATCTCGATACTGCTGCCTCTTCCTGTGCCGGCGATTTTGATAACGACGGCGATACTGACCTGATGGCAGCAGGTTATCTGAGGCTTAGTTTTATCAGGAACGACGGAAACGGGTTATTCACCACCTCTCATGTAATGCCAACGAATCTCTCAATGGACTGCATCGATATCCATGCCGCAGATATGGATGGCGACGGGGATACCGATGCTGTATTTACCGGCGATGCTTACGGATTTCCGGGTATCAGCTGGATAGAAAACCTCGGGGGAGGTAATTTTGACCGCCTCGTAGTGTATGGTTTGTCTGATGCACAGGGAGTTTTCCCAGTCGACTTTGATTCTGACGGTGATATGGATGTAGTTGCCTCGACAAATGACGGATCCTATGTCCATTGGTACGAAAATGATGGTAATGAAGATTTTACACAGCACCTGATTTCAGGCAATTACTGGTATCCGATGGATGTGGCAGCCCTCGACTACGATGAAGACGGGCTGATGGATGTGGTTGCAGCCTACAGCGGGAACAGTGATAAAATAGTACTGCACCATAACACGGGCACCGGGTTTTCTGACTGGGCCATCAATTCATCTGCACCGGGAGCAAGTTCTGTTGCTGTAAAAGACATGGATCTCGACGGTGACATTGACATCCTCTCCTCTTCCAGCGGAGATAATAAAATAGCATGGTACGAAAATCCGAACTTTACCCAGCATGTGATTACCACCAGTGCCTATGGTGCCGTGCATGTTGACGCCGGTGATTTTGATGGTGACGGCGATATTGATGTAACGTCAGCTTCACCGGGTGACGATAAAATCTGTTGGTATCAGAATGCAGGCAATATGAGCTTTACCAGAATTACCCTTACGGATAAACTCCCCGATCCTACTTCTGTAGCAACCGGTGATATCAACGGTGATGGAATGGATGAGATTTTTTCAACCTGCAAGACCACTTATGCGGTCGCTATGTACGGGATACCCATGGCAGGGCCTCCCATAACACTGTCCGATTGCGATGAATTGTTTATCTCCGAATACATCGAAGGAAGTTCTTACAATAAAGCCATTGAAATATTCAATCCCACAACGGAAACAATAGACCTCGATGGCTATGAGATCAGTATATATCAGAACGGCAGTCTGTTTCCGACACAGACCGTCGGATTGTCAGGCTCACTAACTTCGATGGGTATTCATGTTGTCGCCCACGGCTCTTCAGGTTCTGGTATCCTGGCGCTGGCTGACCAGACCTTTGGCTTTGGCTTCAATGGCAATGATGCTGTTGTTCTTTTGCACAATGGAGATATTATCGATATCCTCGGGAAAATCGGTTATGATCCCGGAACACAGTGGATCAGCGGCGGAGTTTCCACGCTGGACATGACCATGATCAGGAAATCAGGCATATCAAAAGGGAGCAACATGAATCCGGTCACATTTGATCCGGCACTACAGTGGAATGCGCTGCCGTTAGACAATATTTCAAACCTTGGGGCACATACTTCCATTTGTGCTTCGTATTGTCCGCCTTCAGTAAGTATAACCGCCTCGGCCAACCCTGCCTGCAGCAATACATTGGTAACTTTTACAGCCATTCCAGTGAACCAGGGGTCAACGCCGGTATTCCAATGGAAGAAGAACGGCATTGCCATCGGCACGAATTCTCCGGTTTGTACGACCTCAAATCTGGCCAACAACGATATAATTCTCTGTGAAATGACAAGCAGTGAAGCCTGTGCGATCACACCCCTGGTGATCAGCAACAGCATAACCATGTCAGTTACCCAGAGTGTTACCCCGTTTGTAACAATTTCAACTCCTTCGAATTCATTCTGCCAGGGAACACAGGTTACCTTCACTGCAGTGCCGGTAAACGGAGGAACAAGTCCCTCCTACCAATGGAAAGTTAACGGTAATCCGGCCGGAACAGGGTCATACCTGTTTACGACAAGTACCCTGAATAACAATGATGTGGTCACCTGTTTGATGAGCAGCAGCATAACCTGCCTTACCATACCCACCGCTACATCAAATCCAGTCACAGTATTTGTCACATCGAATGTTACACCATCAGTAACGATCAGCGCAAGTCAGACAACCCTTTGTGCCGGATCACAGGTTACTTTCACCGCCTATGCAGTCAATGGTGGAAGTAATCCAGAATACCAGTGGCGGCTTAATGGCAACCCGGTTTACGGAGCAACCTCTGTAACCTATACGACTTCATCTCTGATAAACAATGATGTTGTATCCTGCCAGATCACCAGCAATGCACCCTGTCTTACCACACCAAATGCGATATCTTCGGGCATTACCATGACTGTGTTGCCAACAGTTCCTGCCTCCGTAAGTATAACTGCCACTCAGACAAGTATATGTTCAGGGGAGACAATAACCTTTACTGCCATACCGGTAAATGGGGGAACCAACCCGGCTTACCAGTGGAAGAAAAATGGAAACAACATCAACGGGGCAACTGGTCCGGTGTTTATCGTGAATAACCTCGTTAACAATGATGTGATCACCTGCAGCATGACCAGCAACGCCTCCTGTCCGGTGCCTGTTGTGGCCATTTCCAACGCGATCACGATCAGTGTTTCGTCACCGGTGAGTCCGGCCATTACAATAACTGCAAGCCAGACGACCATCTGTACCGGAACCACTGTCACTTTTACAGCCAACCCTGTCAATGGCGGCAGCAATCCTGCCTATCAGTGGTATAAAAACGGCTATCAGGTCACCGGAGCGACACAGGCGATATATATAACCAATGAACTCAACAACAACGATCAGATCAGTTGTGCCATGGTCAGTAATGCAGCATGCATCACCACCCCGAACGCAACTTCGAATACATTAACCATTACAATCAGCAGTGGGGTGACCCCGTCAGTTGCCATCCTTGCCGACCAGAACCCGGCCTGCCACAGCACCCCGGTCACTTTTACTGCCGTCCCGGTTAACGGAGGGCCTGCACCGCAATGGCAATGGTTTAAAAACGGCTATCTTATCAATGGTGCCGTATCAGCTGTATATATAACCGGTGAACTCGAAACAGGCGATGCGATTTACTGCGAAATGACGAGCAATGCCGACTGCCTGATTATACCCGGAGCGATTTCCAATACAGTGATTATGACCATTGAAAACGGAGTAATCCCTGCAGTCACCATTATTGCTGACCCTATCATTGCCTGTGAGGGCACGCTAATCACTTTTACTGCAATTCCTGAAAACGGCGGGCCCTCTCCGGCGTGGCAATGGAAGAAAAACGGTGAAGCCATCGGTGGTGCCATCGGACCGGTTTATTCATCTTCCGACCTGATCAGCGGTGATATGATCACCTGTGAAATGGTTTGTAGCGAAATTTGTGTGACCACCCCTTACGCCACATCAAATACCCTTACCATGAGTTTTTATCCGAACCCTGAACCGATAGCCTGGGCAGATGGCGTAATACTCAGTACTACAGAACCATTTGCTGCATACCAGTGGATGCTTGAAGGGTACAACATAAACGGGGCAGTTCAACAACAGTATAGTGCAGTTGTAAATGGCTCATACAGTGTAGCGGTTACAGATGAAAACGGCTGCCAGGGCATTTCCAACGAAGTGGATGTTCTGATTATCAGCAGTCCGTCGATAGTGTCAGGTCAGACCCTGTTTATCAGACCCAATCCCACCAACGGAAATTTCAGCCTGGAGACGGAAATGCATGAACCCGTCAGGGCAGATGTATGTATTTATAACAGTCATGGAATGCTCTTGTACAGCGATGTAACTGATTTCCCGAAAGGTAAATATAGCCAGTATTTCAGCCTTTCACATCCTGTACCCGGCATCTATTATATGAAAATATCGGTTGCAAAGTCGGTCTACCTGTTGAAATTTGTCGTGATTTAACCTTAATTTTCCTGATACGTTAAAAACAGAACCCACACCCGATTGCTGAGTTCTGCAAAAAACGGTACTTTTGCAATCCATTTTTGTTGATTACCCTGTTTTGAATAAAGTTATCATTTCTGTCACCAATGATCTGAGCACCGACCAGCGTGTGGATAAAGTCTGCCATACGCTTGCCGGAATGGGTTTCAGTGTCACCCTGGTGGGCAGGTTACTGCCTGAAAGCCCGACTCTTGACCGGTCTTACAACACCCATAGGATGTACCTTTTTTTCAGGAAAGGACCTTTGTTCTATGCTGAATATAACCTCCGGCTCTTTCTGTTTCTGATGTTCAACCGGTGCAATCTGCTTGTTTCTAATGACCTGGATACACTTCTTCCGAATTTTATCATCAGCAGAATCAAGCGCGTTCCAATGGTGTACGACAGTCATGAATATTATACGGAAACTCCTGAGCTTATAAACAGGCCTTTGGTCAGGGGGATCTGGGAGCGAATTGAACGAAGCATCTTCCCCAGGCTGACCGATGTCATTACGGTGAATGAATCCATAGCCGGGTTATATGAAAAAAAGTATGGTATAAAGCTGAATGTGGTCAGAAACATTCCGCGAACTGTATCACCTGTTGAAGTCAAAAGCAGAAAAGAACTTGGCCTGCCCGATGACCGGAAAATTGTACTGATGCAGGGAGCCGGAATCAATATTCAACGGGGTGCCGAGGAGTCGATCGAAGCCATGAAATATGTGGAAGGTGCTATATTGCTGATTATCGGGAGCGGGGATGTCATCGGACAGCTCAGAAAGATGTCAGAAATGCCCGGACTTAATGGAAAAGTTATGTTCCTTCCCAAAATGCCGTATACTGAACTTATGCAACATACAAGGGTTGCTGATATCGGATTGACACTGGATAAGGATACCAACATTAACTACCGTTATAGTCTGCCCAACAAGCTTTTTGATTATATTCACGCCGGTATCCCCGTACTTGCTTCACGTTTGCCTGAGATATGCCGCATTGTTGAAGGATATAATGTCGGGTTGATCTGCGAAAATCACGACCCTGCTGAGATTGCACGAATGATAAATCTGATGCTGAATGATGAGACCTCAAGGGCAGACTGGAAGGTAAATCTTCGGAAAGCTGCCTCGGAGCTCACCTGGGAAAATGAAGAAAATGTACTGAAGTCAGTTTACCGGAAATATGTCTGAACGCCACCTCCATATCATCTCTTTTGATGTTCCCTATCCACCCAACTATGGAGGAGTCATTGATGTGTTCTACAAAATAAAGGAATTGCACAATAAAGGAATCCGGCTTCATCTTCATATCATTGAGTACCCTGGCCGTAACCGCGCTCCTGAACTTGAACAATACTGCGAAGAAATCCATTATTATCCCAGGGTCACAGGAATCAGGTCAGTCATCAGCTTTGTTCCCTACATCGTAAAGAGCAGGCGGTCAGAGAAGATGATGGAAAACCTGCTGAAAGACAAATATCCCATTCTTTTTGAGGGGTTGCATTCGTGTTACTATATCAGTGATTCGCGCCTGAAAGACCGGCTTCTGGTGTATCGTGAAAGCAACATTGAACATCGCTATTATTATAATCTGTTCAATGCTGAGCATCATTTCGGTAAAAAGCTCTATTTTCTGATTGAAAGTCTGAAACTTAAGCTGTTTCAGCATAAACTGAAACATGCCGGAGCTATGCTTGTTGTGTCGGATGACGATACGACATACCTGAAAAAGCACTTTCCCGGAAAGAAGGTGTACTATCTTCCAAGTTTCCATGCAAACAGTGAAATCAGGATTCCTGAGGGAAAAGGTGAGTACACACTGTATCACGGCAATATTGAAGTGCCTGAAAATGAAGCGGCGGCCGCCTTCCTGATAGGGAAAGTTTTTGCCGGGTCTGTTCATAAACTGATCATTGCCGGCATGAACCCACCGCAACGGATCATTCAGTTGGCTTCCCGGTACAAAAATATCAGCATCATAGCCAACCCCGGAGACGAAGAACTATTCTCACTGATCAGAAATGCACATGTAAACATACTGGTAACATTCCAGGCAACCGGACTGAAACTGAAACTACTCAATACCCTCTACAATGGACGGCATTGCCTGGTGAATCCGCCAATGCTTAACGGAACAGGACTTGACAGTATGTGTCACATCGCTTCAGACCCTGATGAGTTGTTAAGAAAGCTTGATGAACTTAAGGACAAACCTTTTTCGCATGCCGATGCCGAAGCGAGGAAAACGGTTCTCGGCAGCGCATATTCAAATGCCCTGAATGCCGATAGACTGATCGGTATTGTTTTCGGTGGATAGCACTCTCCCCATTTCACATTTCAAGGTTCTTGACGGGAATTTTTCCATCAGGGCATAATTGTGGGTTGCCATCAGGACCGCCCGTCCTGACCGGCTGATATCGAAAAGCAAAGCCATAATGCCTACGGATGTTTCAGGATCCAGGTTGCCGGTTGGTTCGTCGGCAAGGATCAGTTCCGGATCGTTCAGAAGGGCCCGGGCAATGGAAACCCGCTGTTGTTCACCACCAGATAACTGATGGGGCATTTTAAATCCCTTGGTCCCCAGTCCAACTTTATCAAGTACATCTTTAATGCGCTCCTGAATAGCGTTTTTATCATCCCAGCCGGTTGCCTTCAGCACAAACAACAGGTTATCATTCACACTCCGGTCCGAAAGCAATTGGAAATCCTGAAAGACAATGCCAAGTTTCCTGCGCAGAAAGGGTACATCACGACGTTTTATGCTTCTCAGATTATATCCTACAACCTCCGCTTCCCCTTCTGTTACAGGCAATTCAGCATAAAGTGTTTTGAGAAGACTGCTCTTGCCGGTACCGGTTTTCCCGATCAGGTATACAAATTCACCTTTATTGATCGATAGGTTTACTTCAGATAAAACAAGGTTATTACGCTGAAATACACTCAGATTCTCAAGTGCTATCGTGGTATCAAGGGCCATAACAATCGGATTAGAAAGTGTAAAGATATAAATATTATCTGCACAGGGCATGCACAGCGTGACCCCTGTTACCAGAAGCTGATTCCGGTAATCAGGGGGCCATACCTGATCAGGTTCATTACATCCCGGATCAGTTCTAATACCATAAGCTTTGATACAATCAAAACAACAGGAAAGTTGTTATTTATTTTTATTTATATCAAATAGTAACCACAAAATCTAAAAACCATGAAAAACTTCATTTCAAAATTTACGCTCTTGTCTGTTGTCATATTTGTATTCTCCTCTGCATCATATGCGCAGGGCGAACGTGAGCTCAGGCTCGAAATTGAGAAGCTGAATTCAGAAATGTCAAAAGCCATGCTGTCGGGTGACACGGAGAAGAGCCTCAGTTTCTACACAAAGGATGTAATCTCTCTGCCAAATTATGAACCGATGTTGAATGGTATCGAAGCCATTAAAAAATCAAATGAAGAAATGAAAAAATCAGGCTGGAAAGTGGTAGAATTTAATCCAACCACATTATCGGTTATGAGTTGTGGTGAAATGATCACCGAAATCGGCAAATTTGAAATCGCATTTTCGATGGAAGGAGTCAAAACCCTGATGAGGGACACAGGTAAATACCTGACAATCTGGGAAAAGCAAAAGGATGGTTCACTCAAAATCAAAATTGAAACCTGGAATACAGATAAGTATCCGGCAACCGAAGAAAAGGAATAATCCCTTTATTTATCGAAAAGCCTGCCAGGAGTATATCCGGCAGGCTTTTCGTTGATTGGAAATTCAGCAGCAGCGCTACCTGCTTTCCATTACACCTTTAAGATTCTCCAAACCCTGTTCCAGATCACCTCCCAGCATACCTTCCATATCCATAAAAAGTAACATCAGGTTCATGGGATAATTCATTTTACCATTGAATCCCCATTTTACCAGTGTCGTGCTGTCATCAACAGCCTCCGTAGTCATGTAGGCATTGTCGGTTGCTTCAAAAGGTTCAATAAACCTAAGTTCAAAATCGATTCTTTCGCCTTCAGAAATTTTCATGATTTCCTGCTCTCCCTTTCCAACATCATCCTTTTCGCTATCCCATGCTGAAACAAATCCTACAGTTCCATCTGTACCCCGGAATTCCTTCTTCATGGCAGGATCCATGGTGGCCCATTTGCTGTAATTGTCCTGATTTTTCAGAAATTTAATGTATTCGAATACCTCGACCCTGGGTTTGCCAATTGAGATCTCACGTTCCACAGCATATTCCTTTTTAAGGAACGCTGCAACAATCAATACAAGTGCAATGATTCCAATCACTACAAATAAAATTCTTTTTACGATTTTCATAATTCCTGATTTGGGGTTAATACTAATGTTAACTGGCAATCATCATTCTAATATTAAAAGACCTAACGAAAAACAAAAAGATTACAACCTTCCGGCATATACAGAGTGTTCAGAAATCAGCTCAGGGTTACAAATAAAAGACATAAACAATTAAAAGGAACAATCTGTTTAAATTTTGTCCTTCATCAGATCTGAATTTTGTGTGAGTGCTGTGCTTTATTGAACGGTAATCATCTGCCATTCAGACAATTCAAGGGCAAAAGAGGAGATTGCTTCCAGCACTAAACCACCAGAATAACTATTCAATTTCTGCGTTTTACATTAAATCAGAACCCGGATATGAGATTCACAACCATTGTATTCGTGCTTCTTTCGGTTTTTCCAGCCGGAATTTCAGCACAGGTCACAGACTTTCAATTCCCGGCCGGTCAACTGGAGAAACTTAACAACATGGCTGTAAGCAGGATCAAAAATGATCAAACAGCCATTGTCAACCGGGAAAGTCTTTACCAGGAGATCTCCGGTTTCCAGCAACTTGAAGCCTGCCGGAAACAATTATCAGCCCTGAAAATCCATATCCCGTTACCGGGAAATGGGCAACCCTCCTCCGACACACTTTATGTGACCGATACAATGGTAATCACAGGTAACTGGATCCATTCGGGTACCATTATCATCGCTTATTCCGGACTGCTTCATTTTAAGAATGCGAACGCCACCATTCTTGGTGATATATTCCTGCTGGGCGAAAATCCCCGCTTAACAGCCGACTCATCAACGCTTTACATCCCTCAGGCCTACTTTTATCAAAGGGTGGTATTTGCGGCAGGAGGCGGCCGGATTACCTACCGGAATTCTACCGTTGACCACAGCAGCCTTTCGCACAACATCATACTGGTTGACAGTGCCAGACTTGAATTATTGAATGTAACAAACAAAGGATTTACAACGAACGGCATCTATGATAAATCTGAAGTATTTGTAGATGGAACCAACGAGGCCGGGGAATATGTAATCCTTGACGAGTCCAACCTGAATTTCAGGAATGCGGAAACCGTCCTCCTCTGGCACCACTTCCCTGAAGGTGCTTCGGTTAATTTCACCTTTCCTGAAGGTGATACAACGCTGGCATACCGCTTTAACAATACCCTTCCCGGAATCAGCGGAGTGAACTATGACATCAGTGTCGACAACTGCTACAATGTTATGTGGGGTATGATGCCTGAAAACGATACTGAAATTACCATTTCAGAATCACAGATCAGGGCCATCGGGCTATGGTTTATGGGTTCAGACACAGTGAATGTCAGTGGCCTGGTTGACAATTCATTCTACACTGATTTCAACGCTCCTCTGAGCGATCGCAACATGCGCCTGATCAACAGCAAGGTAACCACCTGGAGCATTTATCCTATGGAGCATTCCTGTGTAAACCTCGCTGATTGCATCGTCGGGGAAGTTGGTACCGGCGGACATTCTACACTATCGGGACAACAGTATTTTTGCGACGGATCGGGAGGTTATGTCTGGGCATCTGATTCATCTCTGATGATCAGCGGTTTTTCATTTGTGTCGGGTTATGTGCGAAGCCAGGCAAATGGAATGCTGATCTATGCCTATTCATCGCTTGCCTCCGGTTTCCCTTCAGCCCTTCAGAATTCCATGATGATGGTTTTACAGTGCACATTACCAGAGGAACCGAGGGCACTTGATAAATCTGTTGTTTGGTATGCATACATTGATCAACCTTTCGAAGCAGAAGCAGGAGCGTTGGTTCCCATAACCGGATCAGCATGGATTGAGAAATCTGCTGTCAGCACATGGATGGAATTCGGCCATTACAGCTTATTTTATCAGGAAGCAGAATCTCAGGAATGGATTGAAATCGGGGTCGACTCATTGTTTGAGAAACACAACGAAGTGCTGGGATACTGGAATACTTCAGGACTCGCCGCAGGCCAGTATCTGCTCAAACTTGTTATTGTTGACAACTGGGGAAATTCTGCGGAAGCCATGAAAGGCATCATGCTGCAACCCACCTTTGGATTAGAAAACCCGAAAAGCAACTCTCTGAATGCATATCCGAACCCGGCTAAAGACAGGATTATACTTGAATTACCGGAAGTGAGCAATCAAGCAACAGTATATATTTCGGATGCTATGGGCAGGGTACAAATGATACAGGAATTCCGGGGAAGCCGGATTGAGCTTCTTCTTGGGAAGTTAAAACCAGGACTATATTTTGTCAGGGTTGCAAACGGAAAAGAATTCTCCCTGGCCAGGGTAATGATAAAATAAACCTGCCAATTAGGCAAAGATTGATACCCGACAACCTGTTAAAAAGCCCGGAGAATCAGAGAATGACAACTTTTCTGCACACTGTGCCGGAATCTGAGTGTACCTTCAGCAGGTACATTCCATTACCCAGTGCTGACAAGTCAATATTTTCATCAAACTGAAGTCCTGCATTAAACTCAGTGAACATTAGTTCTTTACCAAAAATATTGCTGACGCTGATCATTATTCTGCTGGTTTCATCAAGCAAAGCGCTCACTTTTAAACGGCCATCTCCGGGATTCGGATAAACCTTCAGTGAACCATCGAGTTTCTTGTCTTTTATTGAGTTCGGTTCAGCGATCTCTAACCAGTTGATGTTAAACTCACCAGCTATAGCAAACAGGCGCAACACCTGATCTCCCTCGTCGAGATGAATGGTGATCTGATGGTTTTTCCATGTCTGCCAACCTCCTGTTGAGGTATAAATAACTGTCCCACGGCTGGTGAATGTGTTTCCGGTCCCTGTCCTCACATCCATCCTTCCGGTTGTTGATTCAGTGGCATATCTTAAATTCAGCGTATATTCCCCTGCATGAGGAACATAGATCAGATAGTCGAGATAATCACCCGGGTTGGCAAACCCGGTATTCTGTCCTCCACCTGTATCGGTGCAGTCCTCCAGCTGAAAACCGTTATTGTAGTAAAACGCTTCAGCCTGAATCCTGTTGGGAATGGTAAATCTTGGCAACAGATTATTCTTTACATCTTTATCACTAAAGGCTTCCAGCAGGGCACCACCGTTTATTACTGAAGTCCCGTTGTACGAAATTTTTACCACCTGCTGAAACCTGATTGACGGCTGAATTGTAAGGATAAGACCACGGGAAACAGATGGATTAAGAGAAACCGATGTAACAGAAGCTGCAACACCAGCCACGACCACCTGAAAATCTCCTGGAACTGGATCGGGTAAGCTTACATCCTTATTCAATGTAACATAGATTTGTGTACCATCAGATGATGTGCCGGCAGACAAAAAACTGAAAGGGACACTTTCAACCGGCACAGGATTGGTAAAACTGAAAAATCCAAAATTAGACCCGCCGCGATTAAACGCAACACGAACCTTGTGAATTCCGGCTGGTAATATTACCTGGTTAATTAACGATGTGTTCCATGTTTGCCACCCCCCTGTTAACGGAAGTGTATGTGGACTGCTGACATCAATGCCATCAACCTGCAGATGCACAACAGAAGGTGTACCGGCCGATGCTGAACGAAGTGAGACAGTATAGGCAGCAGACGTATCGGCATCAATGGTATACTGGAGCCATTCACCTTCTGAGACCCAGCCAACACTATAACCTAAATTACCGGGATTCAAATCAGTGCACTTTTCAATATCAACCCCATCATTACGGTATGACCAACCTTCATTCCAATTGACAAAAACATTGGTATTCAGACGGTAATTAGCCGTATCGGCATCCCAATAGGCAAAAGAGCACCGGCCAAGGTCATAGTTTACGGCATGGACCGGCTCTCCCGGATGATATATTCTGTATGGCAGAGCATCGGTAGAATGTGGTTGCCTGATCATCGCATCAATAACATCTTTTTGTATTGTACAATTCTCTATTCTGTGATTTTCAGCAAATTCCATCACAGCTTCAAAAGCCTGTTCCGCTGACATAGAAGGGGTTCCGTTTTTCCAGTAACTTACCAGATTGTCGTAATTCTGCCCGCCGGTAACCCTGAGAACATTGTTAATGCCATCCTTTTTTACCGGCCACCACGACCAGCCGATATGGTTGCTTTCGCACAAGGCAATCAGGTCGGTAAACCATGAATTGGAATTTTCACCGGATTCGCCCAGCCAGATGGGAACATTATGGTTGTTGCGGATGGTTTTCATCCAATCTATTGATGATGCAGTATTGTATGTCCAGTACTTGTGAAAACTATAAACCATATTGTTGTCCCAGGGCGGGGTAAGACCGGTATAATCATTGGCAAACCAGTTACCTTCAATGATTATGATATGATTTGCGTCAACTGAACGAATGGCTGTAGTAATCTGCTGATACAACTGTTTCAATAGTGTACCACCCGGCAGTTCCCAGTTGGGTTCATTAATCAGGTCATAGCCACCCATCCAGGGTTCAGTGGCATAACGGCCGGCAAGTCTTTCCCACAAGGCAACCGTTTTCCTCCGGTTTTCCGCACTTTCCCATAATGATGGTTTTGTAGCATCGTAATCCGAAATATTGGAATCATGCCCTTGTCCACCAGGGGCTCCGTGCAGATCGAGGATCAGATACATCTGGTTGTCGCCGCACCAGTCAAGCAGACTATCAATGCGGACAAAACCTTCTTCAAACCATGTATCCTGTCCTGCAACAGGTTCATCCTCGATAGGTAATGTAAACCATTTGTAATGCATAGCCACTCTTACACTGTTAAACCCCCAGGCTTTCATAGAATCGACATCGGTTCGTGTAAAATGGTTATCGAGCCAGGCCTGATAAAACGTATTTGTATTCTCAACCCCAATGGTTTCTTCAAGCTTTTGTCTGAATTCATGCTGGGTTCCCGCAAAATCTGCTGTTTTCATCATGTAGCCTTCCTGGAGCATCCAGTTGCCGGTTCCGATTCCCCTGAGGATCACCTCATTCCCGTTTCCATCATAAATCAGTTTTCCACTGGTATGAAGATATCCCTGGGCCAGCAAAGGAACTGTAAAAATGACTGTAAAAAGGAAGGACATCAATGATTGTAACAGTGCTTTCATAGGTTTGGCAGTTTAATATTGTTGAAGAATCAGATCGTTTCAGTAGCTGGTTTCTGCGGTACAAACATAGCCAATATCCTGATCTGTTCGCAAAAGTGTGGTACATCAAGAATACATCATTGACGAAATCCCGCAGTTATCCTTTTAAAAAACAATTGCTTTAACCAATCACTGGTACATCATAAAAAAACCACCCGGAGTAGAATCCGGATGGTATAGCAAATTCTGTTATGTAATAAGTTTGAAAAAACTATTAACTGTTAACTGTTATCTGTTATCTGTTAACTGTTATCTGTGAACTGTTCAGACCAATCCGGCAAAACCCATAAATGCAAGGGAAAGCAACCCGGCAATGATAAGTGAAATCGGAAAACCTTTCATTCCGGATGGATAACCTGTGTTCTCCATTTGTTCACGTATTCCGGCCATCAGAATGAGTGCAAGGGTAAACCCTACAGCAATGGCACTGGCGTAAATCACACTTTCAACCAGAGTGTAATTCTTTTGCACGGCAAGAATTGCAATACCAAGAACAGCACAGTTTGTTGTTATTAAAGGCAGATAGATGCCAAGTGCCTGATAGAGTGATGGAGCCGCTTTTTTGAGGATGATTTCTACCACCTGAACCAGGAATGCAATGATAAAGATAAACGTAATGGTCTGCATAAACTCTATATGCAGTGGTATGAGAATAAAATACTGGATCAGGTAAGTGACCAGATTGGCAAGGGCCATAACGAAAACAACAGCAGCACCCATTCCAATTGAGGTGGACACTTTCTGTGAAACGCCAAGAAAAGGGCAGATACCGAGAAACTGTGCCAGTACAACATTGTTTACCAGCAGGGCAAGTATGATGATCCCAATGATTTCCATAGTTTCACACGTTAAATGTTATACCTTTTTTTCATGCGGTTCATTATTGCTATGAGGTAGCCGTAGGTTATAAATGCTCCCGGGGGAAGAATGAAAATAAGAATGGTATTTGCATCTTCAGCAACCAGTTTGATGTTGAAGATTGAACCATTGCCAAGAATTTCCCTGATGCTGCCCATAAGAGTAATGGCCAGAGTGAAACCAATTCCCATTCCAAGTCCATCCAGAATGGCCGGAATTACATTGCTTTTCTGTGCAAATGCTTCAGCTCGTCCCAGAATGATGCAGTTAACCACGATGAGTGGGATAAATATCCCCAGCGTGGCATAAAGATCAGGTGTGAAGGCTTTCATTACAAGATCAACAATGGTAACGAAGGTCGCAATGATAACAATAAAGGCAGCTATCCTGACTTTGTTTGGAATCAGATTCTTAAGTGCTGCGATCAGCAGATTGGAAAAAACCAGTACAAAAGTCGTTGCTGCTCCCATGCCTATTCCATTGATGGCAGCTGTTGTAACGGCCAATGTCGGACAGGTTCCCAACACAAGTACCAGAGACGGATTTTCCTTGAACAATCCATTGGTAAAATACTTCAGTTGACTCATCGTTTTCCTCCCTTCGTCATCAAGGTATCCCTTACTTCCGGGTTTCCCGGTATAAAATTCTTCATATAAAGGTTATATGCCTTCTGAACACCATCGCAAAAAGCCCTTGAACTGATGGTAGCAGCACTAATGGCATCAATACTGCCTCCATCCTTCTTCACTTTCAGTTCCTTATTCTGCAGGCTGCTTATATCCAGCGAGTTGAATTGATTCTTGAATTTTGGTTCTTTCATTTTGGTTCCAAGCCCCGGAGTTTCCTTTTGCTCAAGAACCACAATATTGTTGATTTTTCCATCAGGCAGAAAACCAACCATGAGGTCAAAACGGCCGGAATAACCTTTCTCTGTGTAGGTTTTAACAGCACAGCCGATGGGTTTCCCGTCCATCGTGGCCGGATAGAATGCAAGGTTGTCGATGTTTCTAACCTCTGTTGTAGGGTCATTATTAAAAGGTGGTAACACGTCCTTCACCGCATTAACCTCCTTGGCTTTGTTGGCGGCTGCTATCGGATCTTTGGTCAGATTATAAACAAAGCCCAATGCAGCTGACATCCCCATAGAGATGAACAACAAGGAAAGGATCATATTTTTTAAAGTGGAATCAAGCTTTGCCATTTGTAACTTCTTTATGATTAAGCATTCATCTTACTTCTTTGACAGAACTTCACCAAACCTTCTGGGTTTGAAACCCTTGTTGATCAATGGCGTAAAGGCATTCATGATCAGAATGGCAAATGAAACACCTTCCGGATACGCACCCCAAACCCTGATTATGATGGTAAGCAAGCCAGCCCCTATACCGAACACAATCTGACCTTTCGGCGACATCGGTGTTGAAACCATATCGGTTGCCATAAAAAATACTCCGAGAATCATGCCTCCTGCCATGAGGTGCATGGCAGGGTCAATGTATTTTGAAGGATCAACCATCCAGAGAATGCCTGAAAATATCACAGCAGATCCGATATATCCCACAGGAATATGCCATGTAATAATTTTCCGGAAAAACATATATACAGCGCCCAGCAACAAGGCAATCGCCGAAATTTCACCCAGAGACCCTCCCTGTGCGCCAACCAGATCATTCAGATAGCCCGGAAATCCCGGAGATGTAATCAGTTCCTGAACTGATTTACCTGCATTTAGTCCTTCCTTAAGAATCCCAAGCGTTGTAGGTCCTGTAATGGCATCGGTTACAGATGAATCGAACAGGGCTTTCGGCAAAGGCCAGGAGGTCATCTGCACAGGGAATGAAATCAGTAGAAAAACCCTTCCGATCAATGCCGGATTAAACGGGTTTTTACCTAGGCCCCCAAACGACATTTTAGCAATTCCGATCGAAACAAGAGCCCCAACTATGATCATCCAGGCCGGCAGATTGCTTGGAACATTGAAAGCAAGCAACACGCCGGTTACCAGGGCACTGCCATCGTTAATGGTCAGCGGTCCTTTCAGCAGATATTTCTGAATAATCCATTCAAAAAACAGGCATGCTGCAATTGAGATGAAGATGACACGGGCGGCATCAAGGCCAAAAAAGTAAACGGAAACAAAAATGGCCGGTATCATGGCAACCACCACACCATACATGATGGATTTAACACTCTGGTGACCGTGAATGTGGGGTGAACCCGAAACTGTTAGTAAGCTCATATTATTTAGTCCCCCTGTTTCTGATGATTACTCCAACTTTGTTTTTCCCGAGCCTGAGATAGTCGAGGAGTGGCCGGCCGGCCGGACAGGTATAATGACAGGATCCGCATTCCATGCAGTCGAGGATTTTCTCTTTTTCAGCTTCTTCAAACAATTGATTTTCTGAAAGCTGTGCAAGCAGAACCGGTTCAAGACCCATCGGACATACAGAGATACAACGGGCACATCTGATACAATTGATCACAGACGTCCTGCGACTCTCCTTTTGAGTCATAACAACGATCCCTGATGTACCTTTTGTCACAGGGACTTCGAGCGATGACAGAGCTTTTCCCATCATGGGTCCACCATTGATAACCTTGCCTGTATCTTCAGGAAGTCCTCCGGCAAATTCAATCAGTTTGTTTACCGGAGTTCCGATTCTTACCAGGAGGTTATTGGGTTTTTTCAATGATTTTCCAGTCACCGTGACAACCCGTTCAATCAGAGGCTTGTTCTTTTGTACTGCTTCATACACCGCCAGGGCAGTTCCAACATTGTTGACCACGCAACCTACTTCAACCGGCAATTTACCCGAAGGAACCTCACGACCGGTTACAGCCTTGATCAGCTGCTTTTCACCTCCCTGCGGATATTTCACTTTAAGTGGAACAACCTGAATTCCGGGGAACTCTTTACAGAGATTCTCCAGATGGGCTATCGCATCCGGCTTGTTACGTTCGATACCTATCCATGCTTTACCAACATTCAAACCTTTCATCAGGATCGTAACACCAATCATCATCTCCCTGCCGCGCTCAAGCATCAGCCTATGGTCAGAAGTAAGGTATGGCTCACATTCAACGCCATTGATCAACAGGTATTCGGCCTTCTTTCCTTCAGGAATCATCAGTTTGACATGCGAAGGAAAGGTCGCGCCTCCAAGGCCTACAATTCCCATTTCATTTAGCTTCTGAATGATCTCTTCCCTGCTAAGCCTGATATCCGAAACAATCTCGGGTGACCGGTCAATCCCTTCCTCCCATTCATCTCCGATAACTTCAATAATAACTGCAGGTCTTCTGTAACCTGAAGTATCTGTGACTTCATCAATCCTGGTAATTTTACCTGATACGGAAGAATGAACATTTGATGAAATAAAAGCTGAACCTTTAGCCAGTAATTGACCGGTTTTGACTGAAGCCCCCTTTTCAACAACAACTTTTGAAGGAGCACCAAGGCTTTGTGAAACCGGGATAGAAACATGCTCAGGGACAGGCAGAATTTCAATGGCTGCACCCGCTGAGAGTTTATTCTCTTCAGGATGAACTCCGCCATGTTTAAATGTCTTCAAAATATGAACCCTCCAGTGATTTGATGGTTAACTCTTTGGGATTGATGATGCTATGCCTCTGATGAAACCGGAATCTTTTCAGTATCGCCCGGTTTTTCCTTTCGGGCCGGAAAATTGGTTTCAAGAATCGATCCGGTAGGACAAACCGGTTCACATTTCCGGCATAGCCTGCATTTGTTAAAATCTATATATGCCAGATTATTCACCAGTGTGATGGCCTCGTAAGGGCATTCCTTCATACATTTACCACATCCGATGCAGGCAACCGAACAATTCTTTTTCGCCGGCCCACCCTTCTCTGTATTTATGCAGGATATATATATACGCCTGTCCTTCTTTCCTTTCAGCCTGAGTTCGATGATGCTTCGCGGGCAAGCAGTTACACAAGTACCACAGGCGACGCAGAGTTCATCACTGATAACAGGAAGACCGGTAATTTCATCAATATAGATTGCATCAAACTTACAAGAGACAACACAATCACCCAGCCCCAGGCAACCATTCGGGCATCCGCTTTCACCTGCTGAAAGTGCATGGGCAAATGAACAGGAAGCTGCACTATCATAAATAACTTTCTGTGGCGCATTTACCCTGCTTCCATTGCAACGGACCACTGCAATCATTGGATCTTTCTCCGGAGCCTCCAGCCCCATAGCTGCGGCAATCTGTTTTGTGGCTTCTGTACCTGAAACAGGGCAGTTAAGTTTAGAGAGATCTTCTCTTTTTACTACTTCTTCGGCAAATGCCCGGCAGCCGGCCAGTCCGCAACCACCGCAGTTTGCTCCGGGCAACAAATCAGCAACAATGTCAATACGGGGATCTTCAATAACTTTAAATTTCTGGGCAACGAAGTACAGAATGATTGCTGAGATGACTCCGATTGCACTTAAAGAAATTACAGCATAAACTAGGGTCTCGTTCACGGCATGCTCTTTTAAGTGGCGTATTGTCCGTTTTCCGGGGATTTGCTCTCCGGAATGGGGCAAATGTAGCAACAAATAAAAAAAATCAGCACAATTACAATGAAATTCAACACAAGTCTATCTATTTGATTATATGGCAATTAAATATCAATCATATCGACCTTTATTTATACGTATTTTATTACAGCCTGAAAATCAAATATCAAGGAATCAGTTTAGAATCTATATAAATTAGATATACAATTCACGGAAACATGAACAAAAAAAACACTGCCGGAATCCGGCAGTGTTTTTTTTTGTTTCCGGGTGTATACATTTACCTGAGAATAATTTTGGCAGTGGTCATCTCCGACCCTGCTGAAACTCGCAGCAGGTAAATTCCCTTTTTCCGTGAGGAAAGATCAAGGATTGTTTTGAATTCACTGCCATTGCTGCGATACTGGCCGCTAACAACCTGATTTCCCCTCGCATCGCTCACTGAAAGGCTCAATACCAGATTATCAGGCAATCCGTCAATTTCAACACTGAATTTACCTGTGGTAGGATTTGGCAATATTTTTATCGATGCATTTTCAAAGGACTCCATACCCAGACAGGCAGCAAACAGGATTTCTTTAGGATCAGCAATTTCGCCACAGTCAAATGGACTTGTAGCTGTCAGCGAAAGTATAACCGAACCATTGATGGTATCCTGTGTTCCCGGAAGGTAAGTGGTTACCAGTGAAGTAGCATCCAGGAATGTACCGTTTCCGCTGGTTGACCAGAGATAAGATCCGGCATTTGTTACATTTCCCTTAATAATGATACTTGATGTCTTGCAGATTGTGGTATCATTACCTGCTGAAGCCATTGGTAAAGGATTAATATTCACCTGAAGCTGATCAGTAACACCGGGGCAGGAACCAATACCACTTGCCGAAATGCTCAGGGTTACATACCCTGAACTGATGTCTCCTGATCCCGGGCTATAGGAAGGAGAAAGTGAGGATGCATTACTAAACACCCCGTCGCCTGAACTTGTCCACATAATAGTAGAATAACTCGTTCCTGCAGCAACAGGCAGGGCTGGTTCACCTGCACAGATTGTTATATCCGGTCCGGCTTCCATGGTTGCAGAAGATACTATGGATACAGTCATATAATCGGATGTGTCGGCGCAAGGTGCATTACCGTAAGCTGTAAAGGTCAGGTTAATGCTTCCCGCCAGCAGGTCGGCAGGTCCGGGAGTATATGTTGCATTTGGAATGGTATTGTTGTTGAAAATGCCATCGCCTGCGGTGGTCCATAATACTGAACTACTGCCGGTAGCGACACCGGAAAGCTGGGCTGGTTCATTGCCACAGGTTTCAACTGTTGTACCTGCTTCAGCTACCGGATAAGGGATAATGCTCAATACCATCGAATCCTCATCCTGAGGGCATCCGAATGCACTCAAGGCTGTTGCTGTGAGTGTGACACTCCCGGCAAGAATGTCCTGCGGACCTGGTGTATAATCAGCACGTGAGTCGGTCGGATCAAGGAAAGTACCATCACCCTGGGTAGTCCAGAGCAGAGAACTGTTATCGGTAGCATTGGCAACCACTCTAACGACTGATCCCTGACAGGCATTCATATCATTTGAAACAGCAATCGTTGGAGACGGATTTACAGTAACGGTAACTGTTGCGTTGGCAGTACTTCCACCACTGGTCACGGTAAGGTCATATCGTGTTGTAACAGAAGGATTTACTATAGGATTTGGAAGGTCAGATGTGAATGATGGAGGAACAGATGTCCATGAATAGGTATAGGAACCTGAACCACCGCTGACTTCAGAATTCAACTGAACCGGTTCACCGGCACAGACTTCATTGGGGCTGGCAGTTGCTGTAGCAGACATCGGGACTCCGAAAGTAAATGAACCAATACGGGTTTTCCAGTTCATCTCGCTGGTTGAAGTATAATACTCCTGAGTATACCAGAAAACAGAGTCAGCCGAGGGATCGACCGACATCATACTGTAATCGCCCCAACGCTCCCAGGAGGAGGTTTGTGAACCACCACCTGCGACAATATCCTGTTCGGCAAAAGTCATCTCGCCAAGCGGATCACTGGCATGACGGCCTGTGAAACGTATGGTCGGGAATAAAAGGGATGATGATGCAGAATAACCCAATGCTATGTCGCCGTATGAATTCATGGCAACAGAGCCCATCCAACGATAAGTATCGTCGGGGGAGTATGTTCCCTGCTGGTAGATCTGCCAGCCGGAACCGGTATTTCGCAGCTCATACCAGCGGATGCCGGCATGGCCGGAGACATTTACCGTATGATTGGTAACCAGTGTCTGATAAGAGCCGAAATTCCTGTATTGAAGCCTGTACATCATGCGATTTGAAAGTTCATCAAGCTTAACAGTTGTCCCTTTTTGCGGAATTCCCGATATATTTGAACTGAAGGTCTGCGGGGAAAGGTTGACCAATTGTGAAAAGGTCGCATTAGAGGGTGTGGTCCAGTCGGGTATAAGTTTATATAAAACCAGCCTGTCAGGATTGCCATCGCGAATGTAACCAAACAATGCCGGACTATCGGCAGGTGCGGGTTCTCCATCGCAATCGGCGGGTAAAAAACTGTAGGGATCGCTTCCCGATGAAGTTGTAAAAAATATCATGGAAGCAGTAGGATCACCAACCAGCATCTTGGCCCTGTCAAGTGCAGCAACTCCGGTCCCGTTATAGTTTAAAGAACCTGAAGTGAACGAGTTCACCGAAAGGTAATAGCCATCATGCCATACACCAAGCTTCGGATAATCGGGCATATTGGTGAAAGTGAAGGCATATCTGTACCACGATCCTGTAGGATCACCGGTTTGGGATACAGCAATCATTTCATAAAAAGGTCCATTGGGGTAATTGGGCAAAGCAAACTGACTGGCAATCCAGCGATCGGCCTGTTCATCGTATAAAACAACGGGGTCACCATCGTTGGTACCTGACCAGGGACCCGGGAATCCATTCCACAGGGTTTTAATATCCACCGGACCATATACAATTGAACCGGACTTATTCCAGATGGCAAAAGATGAATTCACCATTTGCATGTAATGATTGGGACCAACATCTCCCTGAGTGTCGGGAGGCAATACGTAGCTCAGGTTACCTACTCCGTTGAAACTCTGAAGCAGTTCACCGTCACGCTCCCCCATGGTTGTCTGTGCATTCCGGTAATCCTCCGGAGTGGCTTCAGGCAAAGGCAGGTCGCGCATATCCGGCGTATCAAGCTTGTTTTTTATAACACCTTCTTTCCAGCTTCTGTCTCGTTTGCCCGAAGGAATAACCGGGATATCACGCAACGGAGGCGAAATATCAAAGCCAACTGCCTTTGAAATCTCTGAAGGTTTGATCACTTCCTGCTGGGCCATCATTGGCAATGCCAATGCCATCATCAGGATGACTGAAATGAAATTTTTTCTCATGACTTGTGTAATTTGTGTTCTCTCTCTTTTATTCAATTGTAAACCTGAATCGTTTTTTCAGACTGTCCCTGAAAAGGTACAACCCTGAATAATAGGGCAAAAGGGCAATAATTGCGATCAATCCGGCCCACCCTTCCGGCATAAAACCAGAAAGTATGATAAGGGTAAGGATAAGGATGATAAAAGGCAAAAGATATCCGAAAATAACTGCCAGATTTCCGTTGCCTGAATTCATCCTGACAACGACAGTTTGTCCAGGGCTGACCTCTGGAGCATCTTCCCTTTGAACTGTAATAAGCTTTTCAGTGGTTTCAACCGATGTGCAAATACCCTTTGCATGGCAGGTTGCACATGCACTTACGCTGATTATTCTGATATATATGTTTCGATCATCCAGATGATCAACCACACCACTTTTTGCTATACAATCAACTGTTTCTGACATTTGTAATTAACAGGGCTTATCATCAGGGCGTCGACAAAGATACAGGCAAAACCTTTCCATTAAAAAAATTATGACCGTTGATTGCAAAATTTGCAACAAATTCACCCATACGCTCTGCGGAAAGAGGTGCAGTGTAGTCAGGGAAAGCCTTTGAGAGCATCTCGGTCTGAACCGCACCGAAAGCCAGGCAATTCACTGAAATTTTTTCATGCTCCAGTTCTGCCGCCATGCATTCTGTAAGCACAGCAAGCGCCCCCTTACTCGCACTATAGACTGAAAGTCCTGGAAATTTAACACTTCCCTGTACCCCACCCATACTACCGATGTTGACAATATGGGCGCCTTTATTAAAATAAGGTAACAATGCCTGAATCAACAGGAACGGTGCTTTGAAATTGACATTGAAAACATCGTCGATCTCTTCCGACAGGATATTTCCAACCGGCTTGTTCAGCAGGTTGCCGGCATTGTTAATCAGCACATCCACCTTTCCCAACTGCCTTGAAATCCGGAAAGCCAGGTCTTTATAATCTCCATTTGCCAGATCAAAGGTGACTGGCTGAACAATGGTTTCCTGTCGCTGAATGTTGCACTCACCGGCAAGCGACTGAATCTTCATGCTGCTCCTGGCGATCACAATAAGCTTGTTTCCAGGTTGTGCCGCCAGAATCCTGGCAGTTTCCCTTCCTACTCCTGACGATGCACCTGTTATTACTATATTCATTTTTTATATTCTAACGGGTTGTAAATATTGGTGTTGTATAAGGACAATGGATTTCGGATTTCGGATTGCGGATTGCGGATTGCGGATTTCGGATTGCCCGGCCAAAAGCGGTGGAATTGAGCTTACCTTTCTTATTTCCGACTTCTGATATCCTCCCTTTGACTTCATCCCTCTGGCTTCCTGCCCGGCTCTACAAATAATCAACTTCTCCCGTTTCCCCCGACAAGAACGGTGCAACGGCCCGATTATAGATGCCATGCACCCAGGCAATGGCCATCCCATAATTGGTAACTGGAATACCGGCATCTACGGCAGGTTTCAGACGGTTTACAATCTGTTTCCGCGTAATCACACAACCTCCGCACTGGATTACCATGGCGTAGTCATGAATATCACGGGGCAATCCTGTAAGCCCGGCAACAACCTCATATTCCAGCTTCTTGCCTGTGTAATTCCCCAACCATCTCGGAATCTTAACCCTTCCGATATCATCGCAGGAAACATGATGTGTGCATGATTCAAGAATAAGTATTCTGTCACCATCCTTCAATCCGGCAATGTGCGGTGTACCTTTCAGGTAGTTCTGAAAATCGCCCCGCTGCCGGGCCAGCAGAATACTGAAACTGGTAAGGGGAATTTCCTTCGGCACGGAAGCATCGGCTTTCAGAAAAACCTGGCTGTCGGTGATTACCAGGGCCGGTTTCGGACTCATTTTGCGCAGGTAGCTGTCAACCTCGCGTTCCTTACACACAACAGCAATCCCATCGTGATCAAGAATATCCCGTATGGCCTGAACCTGGGGAAGTATCATGCGGCCCTCCGGGGCTTCTATGTCAATCGGGGTGATCAGCAATACCGTATCTCCATATGAAATCAGGTCGCCCAGCAACGATTGGCTGTTGTAGGCCGTTTCAGGAATCAGCCTTTTCAGGGCTGCAATAACGCTTTCAATTTCAGGATTACGGATGGCACTGAGGTCGATCACCGGCACCCCGTAGGTTTCTTCAAGTATCCGGCCCAGGGTAGCCGAAAGAGGTTGAAGGTCACTTTTGTTGTGGATAATCAGAAACGGCACCGATCGATCGTTCAGATCACCGATCAGCTCCTTCTCGGTTTCATCAAAAGTATTGCCTGCAATCAACAGAATGGCAGCATCTATGGCATTCAGCGCTTCACGTGTTTTGAAAACCCGTTTGGCGCCCAGTTCACCTGTATCGTCGATGCCAGCGGTATCGATGATGATCACCGGTCCAATGCCGGGAATCTCCATTGATTTCTTAACAGGATCGGTGGTTGTACCCGCAACCTCTGATACAATAGCCAATTCCTGTCCCGACAAGGCATTGATGAATGAACTCTTGCCGTTGTTCCTCCTGCCGAATATTCCGATGTGTGGTTTGGTGTCTCTTCCTTTGGACATCTGTTTTATTTACTTTTTTATCTGAATTATTCAGATTTTCTGAGTTGAATAAGGTATTTCCAATTTTCGAATCCGGCAGATAAAAGCCTTCGTATCCGAACACTCCAGTAATCTTCTGGTACCGACCTCAGATATTTGACTTCTGAAATCCGAAATCTGAAATCAAAAATCAGAGACTGAATAGCCCGACTTTAGCAGATTTCCCGGCTGAAGTATCTCATCCATTTTTGCCAAAGGTACCAGCTGGAGTTCTTTATTGATATCAATGATACTCTTACCCGTACTTTTCATCAGTTTCACCACTTCGGATGCCTTGTGGTATCCGATGTAAGGGCTTAAGGCGGTGGCTATGGCCGGACTGTGCATCAGTCTGTCGTGACTGGCGGTTGTATTAACTTCCAGACCCCTGACCATATTTTCGAGCATGGTCCTGCAGGAACCGATGAGTAGTTTCAGGCTCTGAATCAGGGCATGACCGATAAGGGGAATGTAAGCATTCAGGTCGAGGCAGCCCTGTGCGCATAACCCGGCAATCAGATTGTCGTTGGCGATTACCTGGTGCGATGAACTGACCACATATTCAGGAATGACCGGATTTACCTTACCCGGCATAACTGAGCTCCCTACCTGCTGCTGAGGTAATTTCACCGATGCCCCCCCCAGATCCGAAGCCAGCAACCGCAGATCGCTTACTATCTTCTCAAGGTTCACCGCATGCGCTTTGAGAATGGCATGAACTTCCACAAAGGCATCCAGATTGCTTGTCGTATCGCCCAGGTTTTCACCCCGGGTCACTGGTAACTTTGTCAGATGTTGCAGTTGCTGAACAACTTCCATTACAAAATAGCGGGGAACCGCGATAGAGGTACCAATGGCACTACCTCCCAGATTAACCACCTTGATTCTCTCAAAGCATTTTGAAACCCGCCACCAATCGCGCGACAGGGCATCATTGTAGTTTGAAAAAAGTTTACCATACGATGAGGGAACAGCTTCCTGCATCTGGGTATAGGCCACCCTGAGCGAGTCGCGGTAACGCCCCTCCAGAACTTCAAAACCTGCCCTGAGATCATTGATAGCAGTTTCTAGGTCGTTCAGAAGAAACATCACAGCTACTTTCAGGGCTGTCGGAACTACGTCGTTGGTACTCTGGAAAATATT
Organism: Bacteroidales bacterium; assembly: GCA_016705005.1. Taxonomy (GTDB): domain Bacteria; phylum Bacteroidota; class Bacteroidia; order Bacteroidales; family Lentimicrobiaceae; genus Lentimicrobium. Next base: position 173,555 of record JADIZB010000004.1, read on the forward strand.
TGCTTCTTCGGTCGGATCAATCTGCTGATAATCTCCCGGCTTGAATCCGAGTTTCAGCAGTGAAGCATTGGCAATGATCTCATTGATGTTCATATTGATGCTGGTGCCGGCACCGCCGCTCACAGCAGGAACAATAAAATGCCCGGTGTAATCTCCCTTACTGATTTCAGCTGCTGACAGGGTCATTGCTTCCATGATTTCATCAGAAACAAGCTTAATGCTTGGGATGTCTTCTTTGTATTTCTGTTTTAATGCATCGAAATATGATGAAGCGGTCAGGTAACAGGCCTGCTTTACCAGTCCCATGGCCCGAAACCATTCCGGATGGAATGGTGTCCTGTCGGGAAAGTTATCACAGGCACGCACGGCATGAATCCCGTAAAGTGCTTCTGACGGCACCTGCCGGCTGCCCAGGAAGTCGGTTTCGGTTCGTTGTTCCATGTTTCAAAAATAACAATTTTTAGTCAGGTCCGGCAATTCCCGTTAGGACTTTAAGGGAACCCGGGAGTATAAAAATATTGTCTACTTTTGTTGGATACAAGGCGATTACAATCGTACCTGATCAAAAACTGCAATCCTGCTATATGAGCGAAAAAGTTTTCAGCATTGAATCTCATAATCCCCTCGAATTATTCGGCGTTGGCGATCGCCACCTGAATGTGATCAGGGAACTCACCCCTAAACTTAAAATCATTGCCCGTGGAGAGTTTATCAAGGTGATAGGCGAACCTGCTGAAATTTCGGCCTTTGAAGAACTTTTCAACCTGGTTCTGATACATTTTGAACGATTCGGAAGCATCACCGAAAACGACATCAGGCAACTGGCTGAGCCCGGAGGCTCAAATGGCCTGATCAAGGACAGTCCGCCCGATGTGCTGGTACATGGCCGTAACGGCATGGTGATTAAAGCCAGGACACCCAATCAGCTAAAAATTGTCGAGAGCATCGGAAGGAACGACATGGTATTTGCCATCGGACCCGCCGGCACCGGCAAGACCTATACAGCAGTAGCACTGGCCGTTCGGGCCCTTAAAAACCGTGAGGTAAAAAGAATTATCCTTACCCGTCCGGCTGTGGAAGCCGGGGAGAATCTGGGATTCCTTCCGGGCGATATGAAGGAAAAGCTTGATCCGTATATGCAGCCATTGTATGATGCCCTGCGCGACATGCTGCCACCCCAGAAACTGCTTACCTACATCGAAGACGGCACCATCGAAATCGCCCCGCTCGCCTTTATGCGCGGCCGGACACTTGATAATGTATTTGCGATACTTGATGAAGCCCAGAACGCTACTTCCAGTCAACTGAAGATGTTTCTGACCCGGATGGGCCGTTCAGCCAAATTCTTCATCACCGGCGATATCACCCAGATCGACCTTCCCCGCAATCAGCAATCAGGACTGGTGCAGGCAACGAAGATCCTGCAAAACATCCAGGGCATTGATATTATCACCCTCGACGAGACCGATGTAATCAGGCATAAACTGGTGACCAGAATCATCAGGGCTTACGAAAAAGAGTCCGATAAGGCATAAAAAAACGGCGCCCTTATGGCGCCACTTTTTTTTCTTTCATTTCCTTTACCTGCTGATCAATACTTTTCTGATGCCGGAGCCTTCGCCGGAAGTATATTTCAGAAAATAAATCCCATCGGGTATCCTGCTGATATCCAGCATTACGGTTCTGTTACCTGCGACACTCTGAATCTCAGGAACAAGTACTACCCTGCCATCGGTGGTCACCAGGTTCATCTCAACCTGAGTGGCTTCGCGACTCGAAAGCTCTATCCTGAGCCAGTCTTTGGCGGGATTCGGAAAACTTCTGAGCTTAAGGTTTCCACTGATGGTATTATTTTCCTCAATGCCTGTAACAGTGCTGGTATAGTCAAATTCCCAACCGTCTCCCTGAACATCGTTATTGGTAACAAAAAGCACATAGGCCTTTGAAGAGGGAACCACGATTTCTTCAGGCAACTCACTGCCTGAATATGATCCTATCAGTGTCTGGGTAACATAATCATAAACTTTAACCAGGTCGTTGGCCGGTTCCGTATCAAAATGATTGAACGAAATGGTGATGCTGGTAGCTCCTTCCGGTGCGATCTTATATTTACATACAGAATTGTTGTGGTAAGGGCGCCCGGAGCTTCCATCGGTGATGGTTCCTTCGGGCTCAGTAATTGTTGTAAGCCCTGAACAATAGGATACGATGGTACTGTTGAAGTGGGCCTTCCATCCGCTGCCCTGATCGCCGGAAGTCAGGAATTCGATGTACATCCTGTCACCTGTGGCTGCAAGTGATGGTGGCATGGCACTGCCGGTGAAACTTCCCAGCAGGGGATATCCGGCATCCGGTCCGTCATAGACATTCAACACATCAACACCCTGGCTGACATCAAACTTATCAAATATCAGGGTCAGATTGGAAATCGAATCTTCCGGAGCTATCAGCCAGCCGCAGTTGAGACCAGCAACATAAGGATCAACAGGTCCGCTGCCATCTTCAAGTGTACCGTTGTGCCTGGTCAGGGTAGTAACACCATTACAGTAATACGGGTAGTTGTTGCCGGGAATGAAGTTCACGATCGCCCCCTGGCCTTCTGAAAAGTTATTGCCCCCCGGATTCAGGTTGTTCAGATAGTAATAACCATTGTATGATCCGCTCCAGCCCCAGTTAAAATGGAAATAATCGGTACCCTGATAACCATCCACATTAAAGGCATGACCACCGGAACCAAAACCATGGTAATACATCGGCCAGCCATTATCAAGATTCTCCATTAAAAGGTCTGCCCACTGACTGTCGGAATAGTCCTCCTTCAATTCAAGGGAAATCTGGGAACTGTAACCAAAATTTTCTTCAAGTACCTGAACAGCGTCCCAACTATAGGCACCTGAACCGTTGGGCGAGTACATCATATCTACTGCTACTCCGCAATGGTACTGTATTTCAGCCATTTCGAAATTATTCTCTCCACCGATGTTCGGGTTCATCTGGTTATAGTCGTAGGTGGATTCTCCAAAGTTAACAAACAGATAGCCGTAGTCGGAGTAGTATCCGTGAGAACCGGTGCCCTGAAGCGGAAAGCGCCAGTAATTAATCACCTGCGACATTGCGGTAGCAACACATCCAGACCAGACATGTCCACCAGGCCCGCCATTATCTTCAGGACATAGCTCATTGTACCTTGCACCCTGATCCCATGTAGTTGACAACAAGGGACTTACCTGGGTGGTAACACGCAGGTTATTCTGAAGTTCAGGGTGATAATTCATCAAGTATGTCCATTTCTCAGAAATTTCAGCAGTCGGCAAAACATTCCGGCTAACAAGGTCGTTCACCTGCTGTTTGTAGCCTTCCATCCAGGCAACAAAAGACGGGGGCAATGATTCACCGGTATAACTGCCCTCAAATGCATAACCCAGCACCGGGACAGAGGCCTCTGTTCCAGCCACCAGGACATAACCGCCTGAAGAGAAATTAACTGCATAAATCTGACCTGCACCTGCATCGATGGTGGACACCCCGACCGGATTGACCGAAGAAAAATCTACCTGCATGGTTGAATTGAGCCTGCTGTGCATAAATGCCCTGGCTGCTTTTGCCGCATCAGTTGCATCGATGTTTCCGGCTGACAGGTTACATGAGAAGGCTATAGCGGTTAGAATGAGTAAAGTTTTCTTGAACATATTTCCAGATTTTCTGCATTCAAAAATAGACAAAACTTTATAAAAATTTAAAAAAAGAGGCTTTCAATTACGAAAGCCTCTCCTGAAAATAAATATTAATATTACTCCACAATCAATCTGCGGGCTATACTGCCCTTTTCGCTGCTGATGCGAAGCATATAAACGCCATTGTTAAGGTTACCCAACTGGAGTGTCTTATTTACAATTCCAGCCTGCATTTGTGAGGTTTCACTGTAAACCTGTTTTCCAAGCAGATTAAACATCGCTATGTTTACTTCTGACTGCTCGCTCAGGTTAAACCTGACCTGTGTGTATCCTGAAGCCGGATTCGGGTACACAGCAAGGTTCTGTGCAAAGTCTTTCTGGGTAGTTCCGACATTTGAAATATAGTATTCTGCATCGAAACCCTGGTGGTTATTAAATCCATTGGTTGAGAACATCACCATCATCTGTCCTGTTGGCGAAACTATTGCTGTCGGAATGGAATTGCCGGACAGGTTGCCGAGCAGTTGATTTGTAGGAATGGCATACACTTTAAGGAAGTCTTTATCTGCTTCAAGGTCAAATGCAGAGAAAACAAGTGTGAGGTCCTTTGCACCATCGCCCGGATTAATCTTCCATTTGCAGACACTGCTGTTATTATAATTATGTTCACCACTGCCATCGGAGAAAAATCCTGTAGGCTCCGTCAGATTGGTAACGCTGTTGGTGCAATAGATCGGGAAAGAGGAAAAGAATTCAGCCTGAAAACCAGGGCCTTCACTCGATCCATCCGTAATCAGTTTAACAAACATCTTGTTTCCGGATGCTGTAACCTGTGCTGTTCCTGAATTCTGTCCATAACTGGCAAGTAACGGGGCGGTTTCGTCAGCACCGGCATAAATTTTCACGGAATCTCCTTCTGCAAGTTCGAACTGGTTGAAATTGATAGAAATGGCCGTAACTGAATCGGTTGGAGAGATTAACCATGAGCATGCGCTGTTAGCCAGATAGGTAGCCAGAGGACCACTGCGATCTTCAAAAATTCCCAACGGAGTTGTAACTACATGTGAGTCGCAATGATACGGGTAATTGGCAGTATTCGGAACAAAATTCCTGACCATACCCTGCTGGCTGCTGAACCCGTTTACATCACTGATGGTAAAATATCCGTTTTCACTTCCACCCCAGCCAAAATTAAAGTGGAAGAGTTTTCCTGATCCGGTGATCTGGTATCCGTCAAGAACAAAAGCATGTCCACCATCACTGCTCTGACCGGAATAATAAAGTGGTTTGCTTTCATCAATGCTTTGAACTATCATATTTTCCCAGGCCGTGGTAGTATATGACATTTTCATCATATACTGCGCAGCTGTTGAATAACCGAAATAACTTTTAATTGCAGGGGGCACGTCAGCACTGAAAGCGCCGGAACCGTCAGGTGCAAAACCCATTCTGACAGAAACTGCACAATGGTACTGTAGTTCAGCAACAGCATTAACTGCAACTCCATTCCCTGCTGAGACTGAATTCAGCATGGCATCCCAGTTGTAGTGAGTCTGACCAAAATTGGCAGTTTGGGTACCATAACCCGGGCAATTGTACGAATAACTTCCGATTCCCTGTTCCGGATAACGGTAATAAGTCATGATCATCGACATGGCAGTGGCGACACAACCGGCATAAACATGTCCGCCGGGGCCGTCTTCATCCTCAGGACAATAGGCATTGTACGGATAGTCCTGATTCCACATGATGGCAAGCAAAGGTTCTACATCACGGTCACCCTCAAGGCTGACCCTTGCAGTTGTCATTGTTTCGTAATAATTCCAGGTCTGAATCACGTCATTACCGGCCCTGAGTCCGTTTTTACGACCAAAGTCAATCTGGTCGGCATAATCCTTCATGAAACTGTTAAAAGTCTTGTTTTCACCATTCGAACGATAACTTCCGCTGGTATTATAACCGATAACAGGAGTGTATATGTCGTCAGCAGCTATGATAATAAAACCTCCGTTGCTGATGTTAAAGGCATAGTAAACCGGCTGACCGTCTATTTCACGGATTTCTGCGAGTTCAAGGCTGATATCATCAATATTTACTGCAATGCCTTCCTGAACCAATTGCTCGTACACAAAGTTGCGGCCAACTTTGCCGGCATTATCCTGTGTTACAATTGCTGCCATTGCATTGGCAGTCAGTAATATGGAAAGTAATAAACCGAGTAGTTTTCCGAATTTCATAGCTTGTTTTTTTTGTTTGCGATTTGCCAAGGCGCCAAAAGTAAAAAAAAATGCCTTAACTATTTCAGTTAAGGCATTAAATATTATGATCGATGAAAGGTTATTTTATAACGATCCTCTGGTTTAATTGATCAGCACCCGAATTGACCGACAGGAGATAAATGCCGGCAGGTAAATCTGACAGATCAATTTTGCGGGTGAATGTTCCGCTTGTGGAGTTATACCTGTTGCTGTAAACAATATTTCCAAGCAGTGAATATACCCTGATACTGACTTCTCCCTTTAAATTTCCGGCGGCTACAGTAAATTCCCCGTCAGAAGGGTTGGGATATACTTCGAGTGCTGTTTTTACAATCTTTTGCTGTGATGTTGGTGTAGTATTGATTATGCTGATGTTATCAATATAAACATTGTCGCCTTCGCCCTGAACATGATAAGAGAAACGGTTGCAGGCCTGCAGTGTAATATCAAAAACTGAGCCGGCAAAAGCTGTGAGGTCAAAGGTGAGTCTCTGCCATGGATCAGCCCCTGTGGTAGTTGGGTTAAAATCAGTTACTCCGTTTTCATCGGGTACCTGAATACCGTTAACAAGTACCCTGAACCATGAATACCTGGGACCGAGGCTGTAAGTTTGATGCAGATCGAGCTCCAAAGCAACATTCTCCATTCCGGTTGCGTCAACACCACAAATACTGGCCCTGGCGTGGAATTGCTTGTTTGAGTTCCATGCCTGCTCAGGCGTGCCGGCGGTCGGACTGCCTTGCCATCCTGTAGGAATCGGGTCACCCTGAAAATGAATGCTTTTACTGCTTTCGAAAGCAGAGCGGGAATCGACTGCAGATTGCGATTTTATGGTATCCCAGAGAGTGAAATAGCCGGGTGTACCATTTTCCATATCTATGTTATAGGAAGGAACAGCACCTTTTACACCAATAAAATCGGAGAAACTCATTGAGTTTACCCCATTTGCATTCCAGGCTGTAAGGCTGACAGAATATGGACCCGGAACCATAAACCTGACCTCCGGGTTCTGGGAATTAAGGCTTGAACCATTGATAAACTCATACGATGACGGGGATATGCTCCATTCCCAGGCTGTAGGGGTGTACAGCGATAAGTCATTCAACGTAACCGGACTGCTGATGCAAGGAAGCGAATCGCTGGCACCGATCATAACATAGGGCACCGGGGTAGCTGTCACTGTAATATAATCAGGAAAAACAACCGTGTTCGATCCGAAATCATTGGTTACTGTCAGGGAAACATCATAAACGCCGGGTGTGGTATAGCGAACAGCCGCCGGAGTCTGGCTGGTTGAGGCAGCCGGGTTGCCTCCCTCAAATGTCCACTGCCACTGCGATGGAACGCCTGTCGAAAGATCGGCAAACAGAATACCACTACCACCAGGCAGAATCGTTGTTACTTCTGTTGAAAAATTTGCTGTCGGGGAATAAGGCGTATGCAGCGCAGCCTGATAAGCATTGATTCTTCCGGTACCAAGCATGCCTGTATAATCAGGATTCAATGGATAAATATCATCTGTGGTGGTTTTGATAATATTCTCTACCTGGGCGGGTGTCAGTTCCTGGTTGATTGAAAGTACCAGTCCGGCAAGTCCGGCTACAATCGGCGAAGCCATTGATGTTCCGGACATCAGGTCATAGTTCCCGAATGTTGCAGTGCTGTATGTCGTACTCAAAAGTCCGGCAGGACCTCCCTGGGCAGATCCTCCGGGTGAACTGACATCAACTGAAGTGGCAAAATTTGAGAAATCACTTTTTAAATCATTGAAATCTGTTGAGGCTACTGAGATTACATTGGCATAGGCTGAAGGGTAATGCGGAGTACTCACGTTATCGTTTCCGGCAGCTGCCACAAGCACAATACCTGAATTAAAAATGGTATTGATCATATTCTGGTTGGTTTGAGAGTAACCCGGTCCACCCCATGACATGTTAATAACATCAGCACCATTGTTTGCGGCCCATTGAATACCCGTATATCCGTAGATGCTGCTGGCGTTTGAATTGGCTGCTGCTTTTACTGCAATGATGCTGACATCAAATCCGACCGAAGCAACTCCAATGCCATTGTCACTGGCTCCTGCTGCCAGTCCGGCACAATGGGTGCCATGTGACCATTCATAAGGATCACCTGAAGCAGGTGGATTCGCATTGTTGGTATTGTAATAGGTATCGCGCTGGGCAACAATTTTGCCTGCAAGATCCGGATGGTCAACCCAAACTGCATTGTCAACTATTGCAACCCTGACCTCTGAGTTACCATGTGAGATATCCCATGCAAGATCGGCCTGAATCCTATCCAGATGCCAGTTCCAGTTCTGAGGACCGTTATATAGTGTGTAAAGGCTGTCATTGGGAACATAATCTATTTTATCAAGTGGCACCTTCTCAACATATTCGAGCAGAGGAACCTGGTTAAGACGCTGCATGATCTGATCAACTCTTTCAAAATCATTGAATTCAAGCATCAGTGTTCTGAGCAGCTTTCCGTCGTTATTTAAATAGAAGGGCCTTGAAAGCTCCTTCAGGCTGAATTCGCTGCTAAGCGCTGATATAAAAGGGATGGTACTGATATCAACCGTAAGGTCAGGATTTACCTCAAAATCAATGGCTACATTATCCTTGTATTTTAAGTAAATCCTTCCGTCGTGATAATCAGAATATACTGTCTGGGCCATAGCTATAAAGCCCGGAAATGCAAAGGAGAGCATTAAAAGCAGGATTTTTCTGAAAGCTGAACCTGATGGTAGTGATTTTGTTTTCATATCTGATTGTAGTTGGATTTCATAATAAACACAATTTGGATTGTTTTGTCTCCACCTTAAGGAAAATTATCCGGATTTTGTCCGGAAATAGGTATAAACAACCGGCATAAATTACAGAAAAGTACGAGAACAGCCTGATAATGAAGCCTTGCAAACAAAGGTACAAAAGAAAATGTGAGAATCTGATATAATGTCAGCAAAATTCTCTGATGTTTTTATTCCTGAAAATATGGCCTGAAAAGCCATCCTGAGATATAAAACCAACATGCAATAAAGTGTTCGTTCTGACTGAAACTGTTTTACTAACTTTGTGCCTTCAAAAGGCAGCCTTTCTGCCTGAATCAGTATCAACAATTTTATCCGTCTGAATCATGGCTGCAGGAATTCTGATCACCAACATCGGTAAACTGGTTGGCATTGAGACCAAAGGTCTGCTCTTTAAAGCAGGAGCCGGAATGTCTGAACTCACCTCAATCGACAATGCTTATCTGTGGATTGAGGATGGCAAAATAAAAGCCTTCGGACAAGCATTGCAATATATGGATCAGAATCCTGAATTCGAGGATTGTATGATTATCAATGCAAAGGGAGGCATGGTTTTTCCATCTTTCTGCGATTCACACACCCACCTGGTATATGCAGGCAGTCGTGAACTTGAATATGTAGACAAAATCAGGGGGCTTTCGTACGAGGAAATCGCCAAAAGGGGTGGTGGCATACTCAATTCAGCCAAAAGGCTGCATAATGCTTCTGAGGAAGAACTTGTTGAACAGGCACTTGTCCGTCTGAAGGAAATTGCTGCCTATGGAACCGGGGCTGTTGAAATAAAAAGTGGTTATGGATTGAATACAGAAGACGAGCTTAAAATGCTCAGGGTGATTCGTAAACTTCAGGCAATAAGTCCACTTACAATCAGGGCAACCTTCCTGGGGGCTCATGCCGTTCCGGAAGATTACAAAGGCAGGCAGGATGAGTATGTTGATCTGATTATCAATGAAATGATCCCGGTGATTGCAGCTGGTCATATGGCCGACTTTATAGATGTTTTCTGTGACCGTGGATTTTTTACCCCCGAAGAAACAGAACGGATTCTCATGGCCGGTATCAAATATGGAATGAAACCTAAAATCCATGCCAATGAACTTGACTATTCCGGAGGAATCCAGGTTGGCGTGAAGTATGATGCCTTATCGGTTGACCATCTTGAATATACAGGAGACGAAGAAATTGAAGCGCTGCTGGGCACTGAAACCATGCCTACCCTGCTGCCGGGAGCTGCCTTCTTTCTGAATATGGTAAATGCCCCTGCAAGAAAAATGATGGATGCCGGGCTTCCACTGGCGCTGGCCAGTGATTTCAATCCCGGCTCCTCCCCTTCCGGGAATATGCAGCTGATTCTTTCGATGGGATGCATCATGTTCAGAATGACACCCGAAGAAGCACTTAACGCCTGTACACTAAACGGTGCATACGCCATGGGATTGAGCGACGAACTCGGGAGTATCACTGTTGGTAAAACGGCCAATGTTTTCATCACCAAACCGATGCCATCCATCGAATTTATGCCTTACGCATACGGCAGTAACAAGGTTGAAACAGTCATCCTGAACGGCAACGTAATCAACCTGTGATAAATGCGATCACATGCTGCCAGGATTCAGTATCAATAGTAATTGTTTCAGGACACTTTTTCTTCAGAAAAACTATAAAACACAACTTAAATGAAACAAATCATCGAATGTGTTCCCAATTTCAGTGAAGGACGCGACATGGCTGTTATTCAGCAGATTACCGATCAGATTAAAACCGTTGAAGGCGTTATGCTGCTGGATGTAGATCCCGGGGCTGCCACCAATCGCACTGTTGTTACGATTGCCGGAGAGCCGGAACAGGTGATTGAAGCTGCTTTCAGGGCTATCAGGAAAGCCATGGATGTGATTGATATGAGCAGGCATTCAGGAGCACATCCCAGGTTCGGAGCTACCGATGTATGCCCGCTGGTTCCCATTGCGAATATCAGTATGGAGGAAACAGTAGTATTTGCACACCGCCTGGGTGAAAGAATTGGGAAAGAACTTGGTATTCCGGTTTATTGTTATGAAAATGCAGCGAAAAGTCCTGAAAGAAGGAATCTCGCAAACTGTCGTTCAGGAGAATATGAAGGCCTTCCGAAAAAACTGTCAGATCCGGCATGGAAACCCGATTTCGGACCGGCAGGCTTTTTACCGAAAACCGGAGCTGTAGCTGTTGGAGCCCGTGATTTCCTGGTTGCGTATAACATCAACCTGAACACTACTTCAACCCGAAGGGCAAATGCCGTAGCTTTTGATATCCGCGAAAAGGGCCGTCCAATGCGCGAAGGCAACCAGGTAACCGGGAAGATCATGAAAGATGAAAAAGGGAATCAGATCAACATTCCCGGATCGCTGAAAGCCTGTAAGGCAATCGGTTGGTTCATCGAAGAATATGGCATTGCCCAGGTATCCATCAATCTGACCAACATCAGCATCACACCGGTGCATGTCGCGTTTGAGGAGTCGTGCAAAAAAGCACAGGAGCGCGGGATGCGGGTAACCGGATCGGAACTGGTAGGGCTTGCACCCCTGAAAGTTTTCACGGATGCCGGAAAATACTTCCTGAAAAAACAAAACAGGTCTGTCGGGGTTTCTGAAGCCGAACTTATCAAAATAGCTGTAAAATCTCTGGGTCTCGATGACCTGAAGCCGTTTAATCCTGATGAAAAGATCATTGAATATGTTTTACAGGATAAAACATCCAAAAAGCTGATGGATTTGTCGTGCATTGCCTTTGCTGATGAAACCGCTTCCGAATCACCGGCACCGGGCGGAGGATCAATTTCAGCCTATATGGGAGCCCTTGGAGTATCCCTTGGTACTATGGTGGCCAACCTGTCATCGCACAAACCAGGGTGGGATGAACGCTGGGAAGAGTTTTCCGATTGGGCTGAAAAGGGACAACTGATAAAAGATGAATTGTTGCACCTGGTTGACGAGGATACCCGGGCTTTCAACAAAATCATGGATGCTTTCGGGCTGCCGAAGGGCAATGATGAAGAGAAGGCTGCACGCTCAGCTGCCATCCAGGAAGCGACTAAATATGCGATCGAAATTCCTTTCAGGGTAATGAAGAGATCGTTCGCTGCAATGGAAATACTCAAAGCTATGGCTGAAACAGGAAACCCCAACTCTGTGTCAGACGCAGGGGTTGGTGCCCTGGCTGTAAGATCGGCTGTTATGGGTGCTTACCTGAATGTAAAAATCAACGCTTCAGGACTGGATGATAAAGCATTTGTGGATGCCGTGCTGAAAGAAGGTGCTGAGATTGAACAGAAGGCTTGCGAACTTGAAAAACAGATCCTTGAAACTGTGAATAAAAAGATCAGTGGCTGATGAAATAAACCGGCATCTTCAGGGTGCAGGGTTAACAGGAAAGGCCTGCTGATTTCAAGCATAATATCATGACACACGAACTGATTACCATTGCGCTGCTTTACTTTATGTCGTTTTTCTCCATCATCAATCCGTTGGGAGTGATGCCGGTTTTTATGACAATGACCGCTGATATTTCAGAGAAACAGCGAAGGCGGACCGCCGTGAAAGCTGTGATCACCGCTTTCATCACCCTGATGCTCTTCGCGTTCGGCGGACAGCTCATGTTCAGGTTTTTCGGCATCTCGGTGAACAGTTTCAGGGTTGTTGGCGGAATTATTTTCTTTATCATGGGATTCGATATGTTACAAGCCAGAATCAGCAAGATAAAAATGGATGACGAGATGGTAAGGAAGTATGTCGACGACATCTCTGTAACTCCGCTCGGCATACCCATGATTGCCGGACCAGGTGCCATAACAAATTCAATCGTACTGATGGAAGACAGTGCTACCTATGACCTCAAGGTTATCCTGATCCTTTCGATTATTGCTACATTGATTATAACCCTTATCGTTCTGGTTGCTGCCGGTAAACTGATCAACCTTCTGGGGGATACCGGGAATAAAATTATGATGAAACTGATGGGTTTGATCGTGATGGTAATCGCTGTTGAATTCTTTTTCGCCGGATTAAAACCCATTCTGCAGTCGATCTTCAATATCACACCGGTTTAATGCCATGACCAATTGACATATTAACACCCTACTGACCGCAACCTGTTGCTGAATAAATTTAATTTGATTTTATCCGGCAAGGGTTTAACCAATGGCATGAGTGTACATTTAAAAAAATGATATTGAAATTTTACGGCCCACAAGCAAAAACAACGCATTAACTGTTATTTACTGAAGACATAATCCGGATGAGATTTTGAAAAGGCAATCCGGATAACACGTTTATCATTGATTCTGAAATACAACGAATATAACATCCGTTTTGCTGACTTCAACCTCAACGAAAGTCAGTTTGACCACCCCAGTAATTTGCATGGCATCATGCATACTTACAGGGTAATGACCCATGTTCTCAGATTAGGATTACTCACAGGCTATATCAGCGAAGCCCGGCTTGCTTTCTTTGCAGCCTATATTCATGATATGTCGCGTAAACACGATGGTTATTGCACCAGCCACGGTACCGAAGCAGCCAATCATAAATTGCCCCTCTACAAAGACCTGTTTATCAGGAACGGCGCAACTGAACCGGATTTGATCATCATCGGGAAGGCCTGTACCATGCATTCGTTAGGAAAAGAACTACCACCGGATGATTTCCAACGGATTCCCGTGGCTATTCTTAAGGATGCCGATGCCCTCGACAGAATCAGACTGGGAGCAGATGATCTGGATCCCTCATTTCTGAGGTTTGGCGAATCGCACAATTGTATAGTATTCGGACAGCAATTATACTTTCAGTCAATCAACCTCAAATCAGATAAATTTGAAAATATGCTTCGACTTTCTTCACAAATATTGAATTTGTAACATTTTCATTTATAATTTCTTAAACCTGAAAATGTAAATTTATCCCGGCAAATTTAAAGGCAAAAGAATATTACAGTACCTTTGCAATATCAAGCATTAACATTCAGTTGCCCAATATGACAAGTCAACTGATCTTGCGGTTTGCCTGAATAGCAATATCGGGTAAACCATTTTTTTTGTCAAACATGATAACAGAAAAATGCACAAACACATATACTCAATCATATCAGGAACAGGTAGTTACCTTCCAACAAAACATATTGCAAATGCCGACTTCCTTCATCAGACCTTCTATGAGTCGACCGGAGAAAAAATCAACAGGCCGAACGAAGAGATCATTTCAAAATTTCAGCAGATAACCGGAATCGACGAACGAAGGTATGTTGAGGATGAGTTTGTAAGTTCTGACATTGCGTTTTTCGCTGCTGAAAAAGCCATCGCAAATTCGGGATTTGACAAGGAGGAACTTGATTATATCATAGTAGCCCACAATTTCGGTGATGTAAAGCATGGTACTACCCGGGTGGATATTGTACCTGCAATTGCAGCAAGGGTAAAACACAAATTAGGCATTCTCAATCCCTTTACTGTTGCTTATGATCTTCCTTTCGGCTGCCCTGGCTGGTTACAGGCAGTGATTCAGGCCAATTATTTCATAAGGTCGGGCGATGCAAAAAAAATCCTTGTTATTGGTTCCGAAACCCTTTCACGTGTGAGTGATCCGCACGACCGCGACAGTATGATCTACTCTGATGGTGCTGGTGCCGTTGTTTTAAGTGCGGTAGAAAGTGATGAACCTGTTGGTATTCTGACCCATGTAACCCGGACTGATACTGCGGAGCAGGTATCTTTGCTCAGGATGGATAAATCCTATAACCCTGTAAAGAGTGACGATCTTTACCTTAAAATGAACGGCCGCAAATTATATGAATATGCCCTGAAGACTGTCCCTGCAGCCATTAAAATGGCCATCGACAAAAGCGGTCTTCCGATTACAGATATTGAACGTATTCTTATTCATCAGGCCAATGAAAAGATGGACGATGCCATTGTAAACAGGTTGTATGAATTATATGGTGTGAAAGACCGACCTGAATTTTCGATGCCGATGACCATTTCATGGCTGGGCAACAACTCAGTGGCTACCCTGCCGATCCTGTTCGACCTCATTGTAAACCAAAAAGTTGATAATCATTTGCTGAACCCGGGTGATCATTTTGTTTTTGCCTCAGTGGGTGCAGGGATGCATGTGAATGCGATGGTTTATAAAATGCCTGGCTAATAACCAGAAGAAAATCACCCTATTATCAATCTCCTGATTTTTTATTTTCCGGAAAGCTCTTTTTACCGTGATCATTACCGGGCGATATCAATTTTCACGGTTTTTTTCTTAATTTGTTCTCCATGGACAAGCCTGAGCATTTTCAGGCAGATTTCTTTTTTCACTGCTGCAAAGGAAGCATAATCCAGCACTTCGATTTTTCCCAGGCCATCCTTGGGGAGGCGTCCCTTCTGCATCAGAAAACCTGCAACATCTCCTTTACTGATCTTATCCTTTTTACCGGCTCCAATATAAATGGTTTCCCAGAGGGGTTCCTCGGGCAGAACGTTAGCTTCAGACACGTCGACAAATGTTGGGTCACCCGAAATGAAAGAAGGAATAAAATCATCCTGTGCCATCACCAGCCAGGCTGTGCCCGATGCATGCATCCTTGCAGTACGCCCGTTCCGGTGTGTCCAGGCATTTTCAGTTGTCGGGAACTGATAATGAATCACATGCCTGATCTCGGGAATATCCAGGCCACGCGATGCAAGGTCAGTGGTCAGCAGCAGATGGTGAGTGCCATTCCTGAAACGGATCAGTGCCATCTCCCGGTCCTCCTGCTCAAGCCCACCGTGATAAATCCCATGCATGACATTTTTATCTGATAACAAACCACTCACACGCTCCACTGTTTCGCGATGATTGCAGAATACCAGGCAGGCTTCATTTCCGATATGACAAATCAGATGAAATAATGCCTCCAGTTTATCTGTGCCTTCAGCTTTCACCGCCGACAGACCCAGCATTAGTGGAACAGCATCAGTAGTAAAATCAAGCACTTCAGGTTTAGTAATACCTGTAAAACCTGGAATGGTATCCAGGTTGGTGGCTGATGTGAGAACCCTTAACGAAACCCCTTCAAGCTTCGAAGTAATAAATTCCATCTCGCCCTGAAAACCAAGCTCAAGGGATTTATCAAATTCATCGAGGATAAGAACTGAGATGGTAGAAGTATCAATGTTCGATCGCCTGATATGATCGGCTATCCGTCCCGGAGTTCCGATCAGCAATGCCGGAGGTTCTTTAAGATTATTTCTTTCAGTCGACATGGGGTGTCCACCGTAACAGGTATTGACTTTCAGCCCACTTTGCAGCTGCCTGAAAACCTGCTCTATCTGTAAAGCAAGCTCCCGCGAAGGGGTCAGAATGAGGGCCTGAACACCTTGTTGCCCGGGAACAAGAATTTTTAAAAGAGGCAATAAAAAAGCCAGGGTTTTCCCGGAACCTGTTGGTGAAAGCAACACGATGTCAGCACCGGGACGAATCGCATGAATTGCAGCTTCCTGCATGGGTTTAAGCTGGCTGATGCCCATTCGCCCGAGTGAGGATGTAAACATAGTTGTAATTTAGTCTGCAAAGGTAAGCCGAATGGAGATGCCAACAGATAAAGTAAAAAGTCTAAAGTAAAAAGTCTAAAGTAAAAAGTAAAAAGTAAGCCGATTGGAGATGCCAACAGATAAAGTCTAAAGTCAAAAAAAAAAAAAAACCCCCCGTTCAGGCGTAAAAAGTAAAAAGCCTGCCCGCCGATTTTCAGGCGGGTAAAAAGTCTGTATCAAAAAAGCCGGCAGATGGTAACAACCCAATTTTACAATAAATGACCGGTGATTCAGAAGAAATTGCTTTCAAAAACAAATGCCCCGTCTCGATTACAGAGTTCTCTATAACAGATCAGAACGCCTTTCAGCACAAAAATCTCATTGAATCAGCATGGTTAAAAAAAAACGGTCCCGGCTGTATCCAGCGGGACCGTTAATCAGATTATTTTAAGGAAAAGAACAGAAAACTTATAAGAATAATTTCAGAATGTAATATACTATGGCAGCCAGCACCATTGAAACAGGAATGGTAAGTATCCAGGCCCAAAGGAGGTTTATGGTGATGCCCCAGCGAACCGCACTGACCCTTTTGGTGAGACCGACACCCATGATGGCTCCGGTAATGGTATGTGTGGTACTGACAGGGATTCCGAAAGCTTCCGTACCGAAAAGTAGCATGGCTCCGGCACCTTCGGCTGCAACCCCTTCGAAAGGGGTAATTTTTGTAATCTTGCTGCCCATTGTTTTCACAATGCGCCATCCACCCATAAGGGTTCCGGCACTGATTGCCGTATAACATCCCAGAATAATCCAATGCGGAATATCATGAATTTTTCCGTCGACCATTTCAATCTGTGCCCAATGCGGAATCAAAGCCGGATCAACTCCGTTGAAATAAACCAGCAAGGCAGCAGCAATAATACCCATGACTTTCTGTGCATCGTTGCCGCCATGACCCAGACTAAACAGTGCTGATGACAGCAACTGAAGACCTTTGAACCATTTGTGGAGTTTTGCCGGATTACCCCACCGGGTGATGTGAAGTATAAGCACCGAAAGGAAATAGGACATGATCATACCGAGCATGGGCGCCAGAAAAATAAATGAAACGATCTTAAGAACCTTGCCATAATGAACAACATCAATACCACCTGTATGCGCAATGGCGGCGCCTGCAAATCCCCCCACAAGTGTATGCGAAGAACTCGAAGGAATTCCCAGATACCAGGTTAACAGGTTCCAGATGATGGAGGCAATAAGCCCGGCAAGGATTACATTCAGAGTAATAGCGCTGGTATCAACGGTTTTTGCTATGGTATCTGCAACATGAAGGTTGAAGACAAGGTATGCAACGAAGTTGAAAAACGCAGCCCATAATACCGCCTGAAAAGGAGATAAAACCTTTGTTGAAACAACAGTGGCAATGGAATTGGCTGCATCATGAAACCCGTTGATAAGGTCGAAACCGAAAGCCAGAACTATAATAACTATCAGCAAAACGAAATTAAACTCCATATTGTCGTTGCTTAGGCATATTTAACCAGAATGGTATTCAGAATATCAGCTACATCCTCGCAACGATCCATCGCCTTTTCAAGGGAATTCAGTACATCTCTTTTTTTGATCAGACTGATGGCATTCGTTTCAGTATCAAAAATCTCCGAGAGGTACGAAAAATTGAGGTCATCTGATTCATTCTCAAGTTCACCAATACGGATACAATGCTCTTTGTATTTTGCTATATCGTGAATCTTATTCAACCCTTTGACCACAGCATTGATCTCATGAGAAGCCTCGATCAGCAATTCAGCCATCTTATAAAATACAGGAGGAATTTCTACCAGCTTATATAACTGTATCCTCTTTGCTGAAGTATTGACAAGATCAACCACATTATCGATCCTGTTAGCCAGTTTCTGTATGTCTTCACGGTCAAAAGGGGTAATAAAAGTAGAGTTCAGTTCGTCGTAGATGGTTACTGTAATTTTATCTCCGATCTTTTCATACTTCTTCACATTCTTTACGTGTTCGTTTCGCTGCTCCTCATCGGTACAATTCAAGAGTTTCTGAAACTCGAGACTGCAGTTTACGAGGTTGGAGGATGCATCAGTGAACAAAGGGAAAAACTTCCGGTCTTTGGGAATCAGGTACTGAAAAATCTTATCAAGTTTCATTGAAAAATCTTTAGAATGATTATTATCAGGTTTGTATAAATCCTATGATTATAATGAATCGGGTTTTGAAAATTGTTGCAAAAGTAGCCGGTAATGATGTGCGATTATTCGTCCAATGTTAAGTAATTGTTAAGTTTTCGTCCAGCCACATCCGGAATTAAAAATACACAATAGTCGATTATGCCAAAATTATTCCTGCATTATTTTTCTCAATTTTTCAACTTTGTCTGATACATGTTTTGAAAGCAATCCCATTGTGTTTACTTTTGTTGAAATACAAAAAGCGATCAATCCCTGATGTCATTTTTCGATAATGTTGTTCTGATCCTTACGATCCTGGGGTCTCTCACGCTTTTCCTCTATGGAATGAAGCTGATGAGCGAATCCCTGCAAAAGATTGGGGGCAATAGTCTGCGTGGCATTTTCTCACTGATGGCCTCTACGCGTACAAGAGCTGTTGCATCAGGGCTCGTTGTTACGGCAGTCATCCAGTCATCTACCACAGTTACTGTAATGCTGGTCAGTTTTACAAATGCCGGGTTTTTCACACTTTCACAGGCTTTGGGCCTGATGATGGGTGCCAATATCGGGACAACCATTACGGCCTGGCTGGTCAGTTATTTTGGATTTAATTTCGACCTGTCAGTCATCCTGCTGCCCATACTGGGACTAACTCTGCCTCTGCTTTTCTTTCCTTCAGCCAGCAAAAGGTCCATTGGCGAATTCCTTGTCGGGTTTGCCATACTATTTCTGGGACTTCAGTTTTTAAAGAATTCACTTCCCGATATTTCCGGCAACACCCGATTGCTGGGCATGATTGCCGGCATTTCAGATTATGGAATCGGATCGGCCCTGTTGTTTGCGCTAGCCGGAATTGTGATAACCGTGATCGTCCGCGCTTCAAGTGCTACCATCGCCCTCACCATGGTTATGTGCCACAACGGATGGATCAGCTATGACGATGCGGCAGCTATGGTTCTTGGTGAAAATATCGGAACCACACTAACGGCCAACATCGCAGCTATCGTAGCAAACCGTTCTGCAAAAAGGCTGGCCCTGGGACATACCCTTTTCAATGTTTTCGGCTCTACCTGGGTACTGGTCTTTTTTTCATTCTTTGTTGGTCTGTCAGCAGATGCAGCCAGAGCCATTACCGGGTATTCCCCGCTTCAGAATATAGATGCTGTCCCGATTGGGATTTCGGTTTTCCATACCGGTTTCAATATAATAAATACACTATTGCTTGCAGGTTTTATCCCGCTCTTCAAAAAATTGCTTGAAGCAATTATTCCATTGAAAACCAATGAGAAAAAGAGTTTCAGCCTCAAGTACATCAATGCCGGATACCTTAGTCTGAATGAAATGTCGTTGCTGCAGGCACGTGAAGAAATTTATAACTTCGGCAAGCATGTCGCTTATATGTATAGCCTGATCCCCGAATACCTGATTGAAAAGCGGGAGAAAAAATTTCAGAAACTCAGGAAACAAATATACAAATGCGAAGAACAGGCTGACGAAATGGAAGCTGAGATACGGCATTATCTCACACGCACCGCGGAACAGGATCTTTCCGAATCCGGATCCAGAAGGATCAGTTCGATGCTGAAGATCATCGATGACATTGAGAGTATAGCCGATCAATGCATGCAGATGGAACGTACCATCAACCGGAAAAATATTGAAAATGCCTGGTTTACCCAGGAAATGCGTGACGATATCAATAACCTGTTTATTCTGTTAAAGGAAGCCATAGACAATATGAACCTGAACCTTTCACAGGATTACAGACCAGGAATCCTGGCAAAAGCCTCCGAGACTGAGCTCAAAATAAATGAATTGCGTGACCGGCTGTTGCATGAAAACAGCCTCAGGGTTGAATCAGGTGAATCTTCCTATCAGAAAGCATCCTTTTTTACAAGCCTTGTCAGCCAATGTGAGAAAATGGGTGATCACATCATTAATGTGAACCAGGCGATCGCAAGTAATGCCAGGTAATATCGTTTAGAACTTTGATCAGATACTTAACAGAAACTTAATATTTAACAGTAACTTAACATTGTGTTGGTTCAAATATCTGCAAGCTCAGTACTTTTACCAATCAGAAGGATCAACAATTCATCATGGATAATATTTACCTGCTTTTTGTAATTGTTCTCTTTGTTCTAGCTATTTCAGACCTGATTGTCGGGGTAACCAATGATGCGGTTAATTTCCTGAACTCGGCAATAGGTGCGAAAGCTGCATCCTTCAAAATGGTGATGCTGGTAGCCAGCATAGGGGTATTGGTGGGTGCTACTTTTTCGAGCGGACTGATGGAAATTGCCCGAAAGGGACTTTTTTTCCCGGCACAGTTCAGCTATGCTGAAGTTCTGATCATCTTCATGGCAGTGATGATTACCGATGTTATACTGCTTGATCTGTTCAATACATTCGGACTACCCACCTCGACTACTGTCTCGATCGTTTTTGAGCTTCTGGGGGCATCGGTAGCTATAGCGGTTATAAAAATCTCCGAATCCGAACAAACAATGCAGGATATTGGTCAATACATAAACGCAGCCAAAGCCCTTGCCATTATTACCGCTATTCTTGTTTCGGTTGCCCTGGCTTTTAGCCTGGGAGCATTCGTCCAGTATATCACACGAATCCTTTTCACATTTAATCTCCGACATAACCTAAAATATTATTCAGCCCTGTGGGGTGGTCTGGCCATCACTGGTATCATCTATTTTATAGTCATTAAAGGAGCCAAAGGTGCATCTTTTATGACTGCCGAATTTATCGGCTATGTTGAATCGAATACAAGCATCATCCTTCTCGTCAGCTTTATCGGATGGACAATTTTGCTTCAAATACTGATGATTCTGTTCAGGCTTAACATTCTTAAACTGGTTGTCCTTACCGGCACATTTGCCCTTGCCCTTGCCTTTGCAGGCAACGATCTGGTCAATTTTATCGGTGTCCCTCTGGCCGGACTTGAGGCCTACAAAATCTTTAATGCCACTCCCGGTGCCGACCCACATACTTTTATGATGACAGCACTGGCCAACGACGTTAAAACCGAAACATGGATGTTGCTCATAGCCGGCTTTGTGATGTCATTTACTTTATGGACGTCGAAAAAAGCCCGGACAGTTATCGAAACCTCTGTTGATCTAAGCAGACAGGGCGAAGGAAGTGAGCGTTTCAACTCCTCTATACTTTCACGTAACCTTGTCAGAGGTATCCGCAACATGGCTTCAGCCATCAGTGGATTTATTCCTGAAAAAATCAGTGCCTGGATCGAAAAAAGGTTCGAAGCACCCGACGAAAAAACCATTGAACAAATGCCCGATGGTGCAGCATTCGACATGCTCAGGGCAAGTGTCAATCTTGTTGTTGCCAGTGTGTTGATTGCTTTTGGAACATCACTGAAATTACCGCTTTCAACAACCTATGTAACCTTTATGGTTGCAATGGGTACTTCACTCAGCGACCGGGCCTGGGGGCGCGAAAGCGCTGTTTATCGGATCACTGGAGTGCTTTCGGTAATCGGGGGCTGGTTTTTTACAGCACTCGCTGCATTTACAGTTTCGTTATTGGCTGCAATATTGCTCTTTTATGGCGGACTGGTGGCGACCCTACTGCTGATGGTAGTAGTCGGATTAATCCTATACCGGACTCATGTAATTCATCTTCGCAGGGCTTCCGAAAAAAAGGTTAATGATGAAATGGATGCCTTTCCGTCAGAAATGACAACTGAGAATATTATAACACGGTGTTCATTGAGTATTCACCTGGTTGTTGAACAAGGCCTGGGCATTTTCAATAAAACCATCATGGGACTTGTTGATGAAAACCGCAAACTGCTGCACAGTGCTAAAAGCGATTCAGATGCCTTAAATGTACAGACAAAGAGACTAAAAACCCATATCAACGCTACCCTGATCAATCTCAAGGAGGATTCCATTGAGTCAGGCCACTATTATGTACAAGCCATTGACTATTTACGCGAAGTAAACCATTGTCTTTCCTATATTGTAAATCCGGCTTTCGAGCATGTTGAAAACAATCACCGGCCACTGATACCGGTTCAGGTTGATGAAATATCAAAATTAAATGGTGAAATATCCTTACTTTTCACGAAGACCCTGGAAATATTAAAAAGAAAGAATTACGAAGATCTGGAATATATCTCCGAAAGGCAGCAAAGCATTCTCAGGCTGGTTGAAGAAACCCGTAAAAAACAGATCAGGCGTATCAAAAACAACGAAACAGGAACCCGAAACAGTATTCTTTACCTTAATATGCTGGCTGAAATTAAAAATCTGACACTTTTTATCAGCAACATCCTGAAAGCAAGCCGTGATTTCGAACTTTCCGGCGTGCAGCCTGTAAAGGAAATAATATCAAATAACCCTGATTCTCCATCAGAAACAGGACCTTCGCCAACCTGATGATCAACCAGCTACCAAAACCTTAGCTGTAGCCTTTAATCTACCGGATTTTACAACGATCAGGTAAGTACCGGGTTTCACAGGTTTTCCGGATTGATCCATTCCATCCCAGACTATGCTGTTCATTCCCTGAACAAGTTGAACTGCTCCTGATTCTCTTATAATGCGGCCATGCATGTCAAGAATTGAGAAAGCTGACATGGCCGGAACAGGTGTTCCGATGGTCATCCGTATTTCCTTTCCGGCCCTTGCCGGATTTGGATAAATTCCTGTCAGAGAAAGGGTAGTTTCAACCTGAGGATTTTCTTCAACCCCGACATTCAACTGATTGAGGTCAAACTTATACGCCGACAATCCATAAGTACCGATGATCAGAAAGTTCTCATCCGGATGAATTTTCATGGATGTCACCGGAACATTACCAATACCCTGATTCATACTTTGCCAGGTTTCGCCGGAGTTCTCACTCAAAAATACTCCGGCATCGGTTGCAATAAACAGCCGGCCCTGTTGTCCGGGATCCGCTACCAGTGCATTTACGGGCAACTCTGGCAGGTCAGAACTAATCGGCTGCCAGGTCTGACCAAGATTGGTTGATTTGTAAACATGGGCAAGCGGCTCATCCCACCTGAAGCCCGAGAGTGTTACATATATAGTGTTCAGGTCAAACGGATCGGCTACCACGCGGGTTATCCACCGTTCAGGCAACCCATTGCTGATATCGTTCCACAAGGATCCCCCATTCGTACTTATGTGAACCCTTCCGTCATCGGTACCGGCAAGCACTATTCCGGGTTCAACCGATGAAATGGCAAGTGTGCTGATGGTATGAAAGGTACTGCCATCATCGCCTAAAGTAAGGTCATTGCTTATTGCATTCCAGCTGTTACCTCCATTGGTTGTTCTCCATACCCTGTAAGTTCCAAAATACAGGATCTGGGGTTCCTGTGGGTGCATTATAACAGGTGCCGACCAGTTTACCCGGTCAGAAGACCAATACCCGTTAATGGGGTCCATCCAGTTGCCGCCATTCGTTGACTTATGCAATGCACCCCATTGGTATTCAGCATATATAATGTTCGGGTTCGTATAATCAACCAGACTATAAAAACCATCTCCTCCCAGAATGGCCTCCCAGTCGCCCAGCTGACCGGTCATGGTCCTGATGGTATTGTTATCCTGAGTTCCGCCATAAATCCGCTCGGGGTTCAAATGATCGATTTCGATATCATAAAACTGTGTGAGTGGCAGATTATTGATTTTACTCCAGCTGAAACCCGTGTCATCGCTGAAGTAAAGGCCACCGTCGTTGCCCTCATAAATGCGACCGGTTATTGGATGTATAAACAGCGCGTGATGATCTACATGCATTTCATAGCCGGTCTCTGACCAGGAACTTCCACCATCAGAGGAATAATAAAGATAAACACCCAGTACGAATAGTTTATCAGGCGAATCAGGATCTACCCTTATCTGACCAAAATACCATCCGAATGAACTATTCATTCCCTGCAGATAGCCATCACTGGTACGCGTCCAGCTTTGGCCGCCATTTTGGGTTTTGTATACAGCAACTTCAGATTGATTGTCATAAAACGCATACAGCACTGAAGGTGAAGATGGCGAAATGGCGAGACCTATCCTTCCTGTTTCACTTCCCTGGGGCAAGCCTGTAGTGAGTTCAGTCCAGGTATCTCCTCCGTCTGTTGTTTTCCAGATTCCGGAAGTAACACCGAAGGAACGACGGTAATTGAGTCCGCGCATTCGTTCCCACATGGCTGCATAGAGAATATCGGGATTTGACGGATGTTGGATAAGGTCAATGGCTGAGGTTGAATCACTGATAAACAATACTCTTTCCCAGCTATTCCCACCATCAGTGGTTCGGTATACCCCCCTGTTTTCATCGGGAGTAAAAAGATTACCACAGGCAGCAGCAAATACCCTGTCACCGTTTGAATGATCAATAACAATCCGCCCTATGTAGGCTGATAATTCCAGCCCTGAATGCTGCCATGTAGTACCACCATCGGTTGACTTGTAAATGCCATCGCCCCTGAAACTCTGGCTTGATGAATTGGCCTCACCAGAACCTGCAAACATCAGATTGGGGTCCTGCTGGCTGATAGCAATATCTCCAATGGAAATAGCAGCCTGGTCCTTGAAAATATTGGTCCAGGATGCTCCGTTATTCGTTGTTTTCAAAATTCCACCTGATGCAGCAGCTACAAAAATGGTCGAAAAGTTACCGTCTGGAACTTCAATATCCGTTATTCTTCCCCCTATGTTCAGGGGACCAGCAAATTCCCATTCGAAGTTACTTCTTTCCGCTGCACCATGTATGTCTCTGGCCTGCCGCACAGCTTCAAGGTATGCAGAGGTTCTGATGGTCCCGTAAGGGAATGTCCGCTGATTCTCCATCCAGTCGGAAGGCAGAAATCCGGGGAATTTTTGGCGGGATTGCAGCTCTGAACCTGGATGAGGATCGTTTTTGACAATGGCTGTTATCGCTGTTAACAGTAAGACCAGCAAAGGAACAATAGAATAGAGCAAACCTGCTTTTTGTCTTTTCATAAATAACCGAATGGATGATTAGTGGTTGTGAGGCAAGGATGGTCACAAAGATAAAAAAATACATAACTTTGAGTCTGAAATCAACCCCTCCGAAAAATGTCCAGATCAGCAATCATCACAATAATCACAGCCATTCTTCTGATTATCTTTGCAGTTCAGAATTCCGAGCCCGCTTCGATGACCCTTCTTTTCTGGGATCTGACCATGTCGCTGGCCCTATTGCTTCTGATCATGTTCGTGCTTGGTACCGGGTTCGGCTACTTTTTCCATATGACCATAAGTATGCGGAAGAAAAAAACATCAAAGCCGCAGTAATAAAAACGGCCAGGCTGTCGTTTCCCTGACCTGCATTTCAAAGCCAATGGCTTGGTTGCAATTAATTCAGCAATTGCACAACGGTTCTCTTAAGCATGAAATGTGGCGGATTGCTGATTCTGCTTCCGGAAGGTTTAATCGGATAATGCTGATGATCCCAGTCTTCGGGGCTGTTGAAGTAATGAAAGCTGATCAAATTTGCGGTCCATTCGGTCCAGCAATGCATATGGTTGTAGTGGATTTCTTTGCCCGCCCTTCTTGCACTCAAAAAGCTTACAGGAGCAATTCTGAACCAATAGAAGAAGAATCCACATTGCCTGTACTGAAGAATGTGACCGAATTCATGTTTCAGCAAACCCTGATCAAAGGAAGCTGCATTCCCGGTAATGATTCCCAAACCAGGCAGGGTAACCGCCGCTCCTTGCCTGAACTTCCAGATATTCAGGCAGATCAGCTTAACATCTTCAAATTTGCGGAATGACATCTTCAGATAGCTATTTCAGTCTTTCACCGGTTTTGCGGCAATGAATCCAACACATACAGGGTATCGTAAGTTGGTTCTAATATCGAAGAATAGGAAATGAACAGATACATACCGGAAACTTCAGGCTTAAAATTAAAGGTTGTATCGTCCGAAATCAGCACTTCAGTGCACAGACCATTGTACGACTCATACAGGCCTGTGGCCGAGATGCCATAGACAGTGTCAGCGACAACGGATTTCCCCAGGTATAATTTCAGGTCAGACCAGCAACCATTGGGTGCCGTAGCACGGGCATATACAGGAACTGACTGGCCTGTCCAGGCACTGTCGGGTATAATGGTTTCAACCACACTTACATAGCCGGTGTACTTTTCATGGCTTTCGCCATTCAGATCACATGAAACGATGATAAACGGCACAAGCAGGAAGGAAATGAACAATTTCAATTTCATCATGATGGATTTATATTTTCAGTTCAACAAATCACAAAATTCCTGCCACACAGCTGTTCTCAATGTAAATAATCAACAACAGCCATTTTTGGACATTTATCCCGGTTCCATGCCACAAATGCTTTGTGAGCCGGGTGATCCTGATATGCTTCAAGCGCTTTTATATCATCAAATTCGCTCATCAGTGAAAGATGAGCAGCACCGGGACCGGTGGTAATATTGATCCCTGCCTCGAACGATCTGATCTGTGGGATTAATGCAGGGAGTTCTTCCAGTTTTAATTTTACAGTATTCAGTAATTCAGACCTGTTTTCCTCTGATAATTCATCCAGGATTCTGAAAAACACAATATGTCTGACCATAAGGTTAGTTTCTTACAAAAATAGAAATTCGTAGCATATCAGGCTGGCAAACATGAAAATTGCATGAAAAAAATCACTTGTACCAGGCTAAAATTGAAAATAATACAAAAAGAGCATGAGGTTTCAGACTTCGATTGGAATGACAAGGCTTTCAGGTGAGTGATATAAGGGCGGGGGTTAGTGGCGGATATGCCGCCACCAACCCCCGCATTAACATGCTAACTATCTGTCATTCCGAACGAAAAGAAGAATCTCTGACAAATTAACCGGACTCAACTGAAAAAAAGATCCAAATCGCCTATTAATTCTTGGTATCACAACCGGATAATGTAATTTTGCATTAGCAGAAAAACGAAGAAAATGGTTCCGGTGATAACATTAACAACCGATTGGGGTTCCCGCGATCATTATGCGGGGACGGTTAAAGGAGTGATCATCAGCCGGCTGCCCGAAGCCCGCATTGTTGACATTACCCACCAGATTCCGGCATTTGATGTTAAACAGGCTTCGTTCATCCTGCGGAACACCTTTCATCACTTTCCGGAAGGGAGTATACACATCATTGGGGTAAATACAGAAGAATCAGAATCTACACCCCATGTGGCAATTCTTTACAGGAAGCATTTTTTCATCGGTGCTGACAATGGCGTGTTTGCCCTGATGTTCGACAGCACTCCTGAAAAGATAGTTGAGCTTACGATTGCTCAGGATACCGGTTATTTTATCTTTTCAACACGCGATCGTTTCGTTAAGGCTGCCGTTCACCTGGCCGGGGGGGGAGCCATTGAAGAACTGGGTGATGTAAGAAGTGAGCTCAAGGCATTGATCACCCTGAGGCCTCAGATCAACGGCAGTACCATAGCCGGCCGGGTGATATACATCGATAACTATCAGAATGTCTTTCTTAATGTCAACGCAGCTGACTTTTCAGAAGTCGGAAATACCAGGAAGTTTTCATTGAATATCAAAGGGAAAACCCATCCTGTGAATACAGTACGCGATGCTTACGGTGAGGTGTCAGAAGGTGAGATCGTGGTGCTGTTCAGCACTACCGGATTCCTTGAAATAGCCATCAACAAAGGCAATGCTGCCGGATTGCTTGGGATTGCCACCGATGATGTTATTCTCATTGAATTTAACAGCTGAGGGTTCAGGATAGCTTCAGGCACAGAATAAAGGAATACAATTTTTATTATTTCCCTCCTGACTGCCAAATGCCTATTTTAAGTAATTTAGCACCCCCAAAGAAGCCCGTAAATCATTATGTTCACACTTTTCAGGAAAGAAATTTTCAGCTTCCTAAATTCGCTGATCGGTTACCTGGCAATTATAGTATTTCTATTGATCAATGGATTGTTCCTGTGGGTATTTCCACTTGGGTTCAATATCGTTGACTTTGGTTATGCCAGCCTTGACAACCTGTTTACACTCGCCCCATTTGTCTTTCTTTTTCTAATCCCGGCCATAACGATGCGTTCATTTGCCGATGAAAAGAAAAGCGGTACCATCGAAATGCTTCTTACCAAACCTCTTACTGATATCCAGATCATTACTGCCAAATACCTTGCAGGGGTAACCCTCGTTTTTTTCTCTTTGTTACCTACTTTGATTTATGCGGTTTCCGTTTACCTGCTGGGGCTTCCAAAAGGCAACCTCGATATGGGCGGAATGTGGGGCTCATACATTGGCCTGCTTTTCCTGGCATCTGCATTTGTTGCTGTTGGATTGTTTGTATCGTCCGTTACTGAAAACCAGATTATTGCCTTTATACTTGCCTTAATCCTAAGCGGATTCTTCTATACCGGCTTCGATTTTGTGTCGGAACTCTCACTGTTTGGTAAAGCCGATCTCTTTATCATGTCGCTGGGTATCCAGGCTCATTATACTTCTATGAGCCGGGGTGTAATCGACACCCGTGATGTACTCTATTTTCTCAGCCTGATCGGTATTTTCATCCTGCTGACAAAGATTGTACTCGAGAGTCGCAAATGGGAAGCACAGCGGCCGCGTCTGCAGGCAGAAAGTAACAAAACCATTGACAACAAAGGGTAGGCACAGCTATGGAAACACCATTGAGAAAGCATTCTGATACCCGCAGGAATAATATTGTTCAGCTGATCCTGGCGCTTTTGATTATTATACTGATCAATGTAATTGGTTCATTTTTCTACACACGGCTCGATCTCACCTCCGAAAAGCGGTATTCACTTTCACCCTCTACCAAAAAGCTTCTGCTTGAAACCGATGATATTATTTTCTTCAGGGTTTACCTCGACGGAGAATTTCCTGCAGGCTTTAAACTACTCGCCAGATCTATACGTGAAATGCTTGATGAATTCAGGGCATACAGCGATAACATTGAATATGAATTTATCAATCCATCCTCTGCTTCCAATTCGAAAACCCGGGGTGAAGTTTTTGAACGATTGATCCAGCAAGGTCTTCAACCAACCGATATCAATGTTCGCACCAAACAGGGGCAGGAACAACAACGGATCTTTCCGGGAGTAATGGTGTCGTATAAAGGCAGGGAAATTCCGCTTAACCTGCTTGCCGATCAATTGGGGGCACCTCCTGAAGCCATCATCAACAATTCAATCCAGGCACTGGAATACAATTTCACCAATACCATCCGAAAACTAAGCAACAGCAACAGGCCAAAAATTGCATTCACCTATGGGCATGGAGAACTGTCGCTGATAGAAACTGCAGACATAAGGTACGCCCTCAGCGACTATTACACCGTTGAAAGGGTTAAGATTACAGGCAATGTAAATGCGCTTACCAGCCGAAAAGCCAACAATGACGGCAGTTTTAGTATTGTGAACAAATACAGAGCCATCGTCATTGCACAACCCGATTCTGTTTTTACTGAAAAAGATAAATTTATCATTGATCAATTTGTTATGCAGGGTGGCAAAGTACTCTGGCTGATCGATCCCGTTTTCGCCACCATGGACAGCCTTCAGCAAGCAACCCAGACAATGGGTATAACTCAGGACATAAACCTCAATGATCAGCTTTATAAATATGGGGTTCGTTTGAACAGCAACCTGCTTATGGATATCAATGCTTTGCCAATCCCCATGGTAACAGGACACATGGGCAACCAGCCCCAATTCAGTTTTTTCCCATGGTATTACTTTCCGGTACTTACAGCTTCTTCATCGCATCCGGTGGTAAATCACCTGAATGCCATCAGGACAGAATTCATCAGCAGTATCGATACAGTTGGCGACCCGGCTATCAGGAAAACCATTCTGCTGACTACTTCACAATACACCAGGATAGCTCTGACCCCGGTCATGATTTCGCTTGATCTTTTAAGCAAAGACCCGAATCCGGAAGAGTACAATCAGCCACCCCAGCCAGTAGCGGTGTTGCTCGAAGGTGAATTTGAGTCGTTATTTAAAAACAGACTGACTTCTGAAATATCGGAAGCCCCTGAACTTGGATTTACTGAAAAAGTAAAGAATAACAGGATGATTGTGATTTCAGACGGGGATATCATTAAAAATCAACTCCGAATGAACGAGGGCAGCCTGATACCATTACCCTTGGGGTACGACCGGCACACCGGTCAGACATTCGGGAACCGTGATTTCATTCTCAACTGCGTCAATTACCTGTGTGATGACGAAGGACTGATGTCCGTCAGATCGCGTGAACTCAGACTCAGGGCACTCGATGTTACGAAAGCAAGAAATCAGTTGCTCACATGGCAATTGATCAATATTCTCGGACCTGTATTGCTTGTTGTGTTGTTCGGAATTGTTCAGTTTGCCATACGTAAACGAAAGTATGCCCGGTAATGAAATAATAATTCTAACGATTGCTGAAGAATGCGAAAAAACAGGATTATCCTAATTATTACATTGCTGCTGGCTATAGTTGCCACCCTGCTGGTTATCAACAGGTCAAAGTCAACGCTCAGCAGTAAGATCAGTGAGTTTGCGGTTCAGGATACAGCTGCGGTTACCAGAATATTCATGGCCGACAAATCAAACAATAAAGTATTGCTTGAACGCAGGCCGGATGGCTCATGGGGATTGAATGGAAAATATGATGCCCATGCCGAGAATATGAGTATTTTCCTTCAGACCATTGCCGGCATTGAAGTCAGGGAACCGGTTGCAAGGTCGGCACACAACAACATTCTGAAACTGCTTTCATCAAAATCAGTCAAAGTCGAGATATATCAAAACTCACATCGGATAAGTATTGGTAGTTTCAGACTTTTACCCTATGAGAAGCTTGCAAAAACCTATTATATCGGAGATGCCACCATGGATAATGCAGGAACCTTTGCCCTGATGGAAGGGGCCGATACTCCGGTTGTCATATATTTACCTGGTCTGCGTGGATATGTTGCCACCCGTTTTTCACCACTTGAATCCAACTGGCGCGTTCATACTGTCTTCAATAAAAAACTTCCCGAAATCAAAGAAATCCGGGTTGAATATATACAGAAACCGGAAGATTCATACCGGATTGTCAACAATAATAACCAGAGTCTCAGCCTTTACCGGCTTTCTGACAATCAGATTATTACGGACTTCGACACACTGCAGTTGATGTCGCTGGTAAACGCATACAGAAACATCAGGTACGAAGCCCTTTTAAACGACATGGAGGCCACCAGGAAGGACTCTATCATGCATTCATTACCATTGCACAGGATCACAGTTGAACTGAAAGACGGCACCAAACAAACAGCAAAAACTTTTGGCCGCAAATTACCTGTCCCCGAAATTGATGTTTTTGACGGTTCGACCATTATCCATGACAGGGACAGGATGTATGCACTCGTAAATAATGATCAGGATTTTGTCATGGTACAGTTTTTTGTTTTTGACAAAATACTTATACCTTTATCTTTTCTCACAAGAGCTTCCGGTACTGCACCGGTTCATTGAATACGACCAAATCTGACAATATGCTGAAACTGTTTTCTTCAAGGATCCTGGTGACCGGCGGGGCCGGCTTCATCGGCTCAAACCTCATTGAAACTTTGCTGAAACAGGACAATACTGTTGTCTGCCTGGATAACTTCTCTACAGGTAAAAGGGAAAATATTGAGCCCTTTCTCCGTCATTCCGCATTTACAATGATCGAAGGTGATATCCGTAACCTTGACGATTGCCGCAAAGCATTGACAGGCGTTGAATATGTTCTTCATCAGGCTGCCCTGGGGTCAGTGCCAAGGTCAATAAACGACCCGATCACATCCAACGATGTCAACATCGGAGGGTTTGTAAATATGCTGGTGGCAGCCCGGGATGCAGGCACCAAAAGATTTGTATATGCAGCAAGCTCTTCAACTTATGGCGACCATCCCGCATTGCCTAAGATTGAAGAAAACATCGGGCGGCCGCTGTCTCCCTATGCAGTAACCAAGTACGTTAACGAACTCTATGCCGGTGTTTTTGCCGAATTGTATGGCATGGAGATTATCGGTCTGCGCTATTTCAACGTATTCGGGAAACGGCAGGATCCTGACGGTGCTTATGCCGCCGTTATTCCAAAATTTATAAAGTCCCTGATTCAGGGCATCCCTCCGGTGATTAATGGCGATGGAAGCCATTCGCGCGATTTCACCTACATCGACAATGTAGTTCAGGTCAACCAACTGGCCCTGCTTACCACAAATCCCGAGGCCCTGAATACTGTGTACAATGTTGCTTATGGCGAAAATGCCAGTCTCAATGAACTCTTTGGTTATCTGACCGGCTTCCTTTCCGGCTTCGATCCGAAAATTGCAGCGATAAAACCAGTTTATGGCCCCGCCCGTAAAGGTGATGTGCTGCATTCACTTGCCTCAATAGATAAAGCCAGAAGGCTGTTGGGTTACAATCCTGAATATAGTCTGCGCTCAGGACTGGAACAGGCAATTCAATGGTATTATGAATATCTGAACAGGAAATAAACCATGAGCCCGGGCTTCTTTGGCTGGGGGAAACGTATTCTGTTTACGATTTACGACGATTTATTGCCAGCGCCGCTGCGGGTTCACGGTTTCAGTTTATAGTATCAAACAAGCCTCTTTCTGATTAAAGTGTTAGTCAGTATGAACCATCCGGCTACTGTGCTCCTCTGTCCGTCTGTTGCCTTCTACCCCCTACCTGCTGACTGTTCCTGATTGAGTATCCCTCCTTAATTAACTGATGACTGTTGCCACCAGTTTTCTGCTGCCGCCCATGTTACGGAATTCACACAGGTATATCCCCTGCCATGTTCCCAGATTAAGCCTGCCATTGGTGACAGGAATCATGACCTCGGCCCCTGCCAGTACCGATTTGATATGAGCAGGCATGTCGTCACTGCCTTCCATGGTGTGCCTGTAATAATGCTGATTCTCAGGAACTAACAGGTTAAATACTGTTTCAAAATCATCCAGCACAGTTGGATCAGCATTTTCATTGATACATATTCCTGCTGAAGTATGTTTAATAAAGAGATGCAACAATCCTTCGTTGGGCAAATCACCCAATTGCCGCATTACCTCATGTGTGATCAGGTGAAATCCCCTGGTGAAGACCGGAAGGTTGATTTCGGTTTGCTTTATCATAATGCAGGGTATAAAAAAAGGGCATTGCTGCCCTTTTGATTGATAATGGTTTTGGTTAATCTTCTATAATTACTTCCTTTCCGGCAGCTATATCTTCAAGAATGGCTGTGGTAAGTGATTTTGGTCTCTCAAGCGGATAGCCCAAAGCCCTGTCCCAGATTATATTGGCACAAATCCCGATGGCCCTGCCAATACCAAACAGTACAGTATAAAAATCATACTCCTTAACACCGTAGTGCCACTGGATAACACCCGACTGGGCATCCACGTTTGGCCAGGGATTCTTGGCTTTGCCCTGTTCGAGAAGGATCGGCGGAACAATCCTGTAAAGCATATCAACTACTTTAAACAGAGGATCTTCTGAAAGGTTCTTCAGGCTGAACTCCCGTTGCAACATATAACGCGGGTCGGTCTTGCGAAGTACAGCATGTCCGAATCCCGGAATAACCTGCCCCGATTTCAGTGTATTCCAGACAAACTGCTGGAGGTCAGCTTCGGAGGGTACTTCACCATCCATCTTTTCCATCAGGTCGTGCAGCCAGCGGAGAACCTCCTGATTGGCAAGACCGTGAAGCGGACCAGCCAGACCATTCACCATCGCTGAAATGGAAAGGTAAACATCCGACAATGAACTGGCCACCAGATGACCTGCATGTGCACTTACGTTTCCACCTTCATGGTCGGCATGAACAATAAAATGCATCCGGGAAACATCATCGTAAGGCTTTCCAATGCCCATCATATGCGCAAAATTCCCACCGAAATCAAGGTTCGGGTTCGATTGTATCCTCTTGCCGTCCCGATAAAGCTTTGCATAAATATAAGTCGCTATTTCAGGTAACTTGGCCAGCATATTCAAAGAATCCTCAAAGGTAGGATCCCAGTAGTCAAGCTTATGAAGCCCTCCTGCATGGTATTTCTTGGTGAAGAAGGATTCGCGGTGCATGGTGAGGATGGCGGTTGAGAATATCGTCATCGGGTGGCTGCAGCATGGCATTCCATCGATTACTTCGTAAATGTATCTTGGCAGAATCCTGCGTTGATTAAATTCGTCGGCTGTTGCCGCGGCCTGCTCCTCAGTGGGCATATCACCGGTTAGAAGCAGAAAATACAAGCCTTCAACCAACGGCATGTTGGAATGAGGCGCTTTGGGTAGTTTTTCAAACACTTCCGGAAGTGTATATCCGCGATAACGGATGCCTTCCATGGGATCAAGGTAGGAGATGTCAGAAACCATAGATTTAATGCCACGCATTCCTCCAATGATCTGGCTGATGGTAATTTTATCAACTACAACATCTCCGTATTCCTTTAATAATCTCTCGGTACGGGGTCTCCAGTCAAGTATTTTTTCGTGCAGAATGTCCTTAAGTCTTTTTGCCATTGGATTTGAATCTAAAAGGTTACAATTTGTAGTTCATTTTCAGCTATTCCGGATCGTATTGACCACTTCGGTCCCGAATTCAGATGTTTTTAGTTTGGTAGCATTTTCCATCAGACGGTGAAAGTCATATGTTACTTTTTTAGCCAGAATGGTTTTCTCGATGCCGGAATAAATCAGTGCAGCCGCTTCATCCCAGCCCATGTATTCAAGCATCATGGCACCCGAAAGGATGACTGAACCCGGATTAACCATATCCAACCCGGCATACTTGGGGGCAGTGCCATGTGTGGCTTCAAAAATGGCATGTCCGGTCACATAATTGATGTTGGCACCTGGTGCAATACCTATCCCGCCTACAATGGCAGCCAGTGCATCAGAAATATAATCTCCATTAAGATTCAGAGTGGCAATTACTGAGTATTCAGCAGGACGAAGCAAAATCTGCTGCAGGAATGCATCGGCGATCACATCCTTAACCAATATCTTTCCGGAATCAATGGCTTGCTTCTGCGCTGCATCAGCTGCTTCCTTGCCGCTTTCTGCAGCTATTTCATCATACTCGGCCCATGTAAAGGTCCGATCTCCGAATTCACGACGGGCAAGTTCATACCCCCAGGTCTTGAACGCACCTTCAGTGAATTTCATAATATTGCCCTTATGCACAATGGTAAGCGAAGGTAACCCGCGCTGCAGGGTGTAGTTGAGTGCAGCCCTTACCAGACGCTCTGTCCCTTCTTTCGATACCGGCTTGATTCCAATTGAACTTGACCCTGGAAACCGTATTTTCGATACACCCATTTCCTCAATCAGGAATTTTTTGACCTTATCGGCCTCAGGCGTCCCATTCATGTATTCTATCCCGGCATAAATATCCTCGGTATTCTCCCTGAAAATATGCATATCAACTTTCGAGGGGTCCTTCACCGGACTGGGAACTCCGGTAAACCAACGGACAGGACGCAGACATACATACAGATCGAGTTGCTGTCTCAGGGCAACATTTAATGACCTTATTCCACCACCAACCGGTGTAGTTAACGGGCCTTTTATTCCAACTTTATACTTTTTAAATGCTTCGAGGGTTTCATCGGGCAGCCAATTGCCGGTTGCGTTAAAAGCTTTCTCTCCTGCCAGCACCTCTTTCCATTCAATCTTTCTTTTTCCCTGATATGCCTTTTCTACTGCAGCATCCAGAACTCTCCGGGATGCTGCCCAGATATCGGGTCCTGTGCCGTCTCCTTCAATAAACGGGATTACCGGTTTATCAGGAACCAGGAGATTCCCTCCTGAAACAGTGATGATTTGTTCACTCATTCTTTGTATTGAATTAAGTAATTATGTAAGTATTATGAATACGCTCTGAAAAGCAAAGATATAAAAAGGATTTTGATCTCCAAATCCAATGTTTACTAACAATCTTCTATGAAATTTGTTTGCATATCAGGCATACCTGGTTTTTGGGAATAAATGATTTTTGAACGTATGATCAAAATAAGAAATGAAAGACCCTTTCCGGCAGAAATTTACGAGAAACTAATCAGCATTATCCCGAAAGGAAAAAGCCTGATTGTTTTCGATGGAACCTGTGTTTTATGCAATGGTCTGATTAAGTTCCTGATAAGGATTGACAGCAACAGAAATCTCCTTTTTACCACTTTTAATTCCTCCCTGTTTGAATTAGAGGAAAATAAGCCTTCAATCCCCCAAAGTCTGATTCTTATCAATCATAAAGGAATTTTCTCAGGTTCAGAAGCAGTATTGGAAACCGGGATATCGGTTCAGCGCTTTTTGATCCTGTTCAGAATATTCTCGCTCGTTCCCGGGAAGATAAGGGATACGCTTTACCGGATTGTGGCCACACACCGGTACAAGGTTTTTGGCCGTACCGACCAATGCTTCATCCCTTCCATTGAAGATGCCGAAAGATTTTTAAAATAATCATCCATTCAGCCGGGAGAGAAAAGAATTTAGCATGAAACATCTTTATAAAATATATAACTTTGCATTTCAACTCAAATGTAGTTTTCAGCGATAAACTTTTACTAACCAAAGCCCTTTGCTGACGCGTACTTACAGAATTACTCAAGTTTACTTCTATGAAAAGGATCGCATTCCTTGCTATTGTTTCCCTGATCATTACGCTTTCCGTATCAACAGGCGTTTTCGCCCAAAACGGAACAATCAGGGGCTTTGTTTACGAAAAAGAGACCGGTGAGCCGGTAATTTTCACAAATGTATATCTTCACAGAACATCCTTCGGCGCAGCGACAGATGTGAACGGCTATTTTACCATCTCGAAAATTCCGGATGGTGATTATACACTGATGGTGACCTATCTTGGCTACGACACTCTCCGTGAGAAAGTCAGTATCCGGGGAAATACAGTCCTGACCAGGAAACTCTTCCTGAACAAGGCGGCATTCAATCTTGAGGCGGTACAGATTACCGCTGAACGTGAAGAAGCACGCAGTGATACAAGGACCTCTGTTATCAAGCTTACACCCAAACAGATCAGCCGGATTCCCACCATTGGAGGGCAGGCTGACCTGGCACAGTACCTGCAGGTACTTCCGGGGGTCATCTTCACCGGTGATCAGGGTGGACAACTATACATCAGAGGTGGTTCTCCCATTCAGAATAAAGTAGTCCTTGACGGGATGATCGTTTATAACCCCTTTCATTCGATAGGTCTTTTCTCGGTCTTTGATACGGATATCCTTCGCAACGCTGATATTTACACCGGAGGTTTCAATGCCCAGCACGGAGGTAGAATTTCATCCGTTATGGACCTGACTACCAGGGATGGAAACAAGAAAAGATTGGCAGGCAAAGCCGGAGCAAGCACATTTGGTGCAAAATTGATGCTTGAAGGGCCGATAAAGAAACAAAGTGAATCAGGCGGTGGCAGCACTTCCTTTCTCATTTCAGCTAAGAACTCCTATCTGAAAGAATCATCAAAACTTTTATACAATTACATTGATACGGCAGGACTTCCGTTCAATTATACGGATGTTTACGGAAAAGTTTCCATCAATGGAGAGAATGGTTCCAAAATTAATTTCTACGGCTTCAATTTTAAGGACAAAGTTGATTATGAAAACCTGGCAAGCTATAACTGGAAATCTTCCGGCGGTGGTTTGAATTTTCTTGTAATTCCGGGCAATAATCCCGTGCTTATTGAAGGAAACTTCGCTTATTCCACATACAAAATCAACATGGAGGAAGGCTCACTTCCCACCCGTTCAAGTAGCATTAACGGCTTTAACATGGGACTGGGTTTTACATATTTCCTTGGAAAAAATGAAATAAAATACGGCCTGGAGATGCTTGGCTTCAAAACGGAATTTGACTTTTTTAATTCTGTCGGACGCAACATAAATCTGTATGATAATACTACAGAAATTGCAGGTTATGTAAAATACAAAATGACCAGGGGAAAACTTCTTTTTGAACCCGGCATAAGACTACAGTACTATGCTTCGCTGAAGAATTTTTCACCTGAGCCGCGCCTTGCAATCAAGTATAACCTTACAGATCACATCAGGCTTAAAATGGCCACCGGGTTATATTCGCAGAACCTGATCAGTGCAAATTCTGACCGCGATGTGGTCAACCTGTTCTATGGATTCCTGTCAGGTCAGGAAAGCCTGCAGGAAGAATTCAAAGGAAAGAAAGTAACGCACAAACTTCAGAAAGCCGAACACATCATTTTCGGTGTAGAACTTGATCCATTGCCTTCCCTGACAATGAACATGGAGGTCTACTACAAAAATTTCTCGCAGCTGACCAATATCAACCGCAATAAAGTTTACAATGACGACTCCCCATACAACAATCCGGCTGACCCCAATTATAAGCCTGATTATCTCAGAAAGGACTTCATCATTGAGAATGGCAATGCCAACGGATTTGACATATCATTCAAATACGAAAAGCGGAAAATCTATTTCTGGGCGGTTTACTCTCTTTCCTATGTCAACAGGTCAGACGACAGCATATCCTATGTTCCCCATTACGACCGCAGGCACAATGTTAATCTCGTTGGTTCATACCGATTTGGTGAAGAGTTGATGTGGGAATTCAACGCCCGATGGAACCTGGGTTCCGGGTTCCCGTTTACCCAGACAGCCGGCGAGTATGAGAAACTCCTGTTCGAACTGGGTGCCGGAAGCAATTACAATACATCCAATGGCCAGTTGGGGGTTCTCTATGGAGATTACAACAAATCAAGGCTACCTTATTACCACAGGCTCGACTTCAGTCTGATGCGTCGATTCAGGGTTGGCGAAGAGGGTATGCTTGAAATAAATCTCAGTGTTACAAACATCTATAACCGGGAAAACATCTTCTATGTAAACCGGATTACCGGTGAGAAAGTGTATCAGTTACCCCTGATGCCGAGTTTCGGACTGAGTCTGAGCTTCTGATCACATATACACGGGCCCTTTCAGGACAAAAGGCCTATTCCCTGTTTTTTGAATCCATCAGGATGGTCACCGGGCCGCTGTTGACCAGTTCAACCTGCATGTCAGCGCCGAACCAACCGCTGCGAACCATAAGGCCGGTTTCGGATTTCAGTTTTGCAATAAAACCTTCATACAATGGAATTGCTTTTTCAGGCCTTGCTGCCCGGATATAGGAGGGCCGGTTGCCTTTCCTGGTTCCCGCATGGAGCGTAAACTGACTGATAACCAGTATCTCTCCCAATACTTCAACCACCGAAAGATTCATCACTCCCTGACTATCATTAAAAATCCGCAGTCTTGAAATTTTGCTGCACAACCATTCCACATCTTCATCGCTATCGGATTCTTCAATTCCGACCAGAATGAGAATTCCAGCCCTGATGCTGTTTTCTCCGAAGTCAGGGCAGCTTACCGAAGCCCTGCTCACCCTTTGTATAACAACACGCATTTTCCGGCATTTTATTGATTAGTCCCACTCTGCCTCGTCAAAGTATTCATCTTTCAGAATGCTGATGTAATTCGAATAACGTGAAGGATTGATTTCACCTCTGGAAAGAGCCCGTTTAACGGCGCAACCAGGTTCATGCACATGGGTGCAATTGTTGAACTGACAAAGGTGCATCAGATTTCGCATCTCGGGAAACCGTTCGGGGACCTCCTGCTTATCAAAGTTAACGAGACCGAACTCCTTAATCCCCGGTGTGTCAATCACAAACCCGCCATCACGCAATGGAAGCATCTCAGCAAAAGTGGTGGTGTGTTTCCCTTTCAGGTGATATTCTGAAATCGCCCCAACCTTGCGCAACAACCCTGGTTCAATGGTGTTGATCAGGGCTGTTTTGCCAACGCCCGAATGACCACTGATCAGGCTTACTCTGCCCCTGAGGAGTTCCCTCACATCTTCGATTCCCTGTCCCAGCAAGGCCGAAGTCCTGAAGCACGGATATCCAAGTCCGGAATAAAGTCTGATCAGCGCATCCAGCTTTGCCAATTCTTCATCTGAATACTGATCGCATTTATTGAAAATAATGAATGCAGGGATATGATAGGCTTCTGATGTAACCAGAAACCGATCGATGAAACCGGTTGATGTCCGGGGCCTTGTCAGGGTTACCATGACCATTGCCTGATCAATGTTGGCAGCAATGATGTGTGACAGAGCTGATAGCCGGGTTGCTTTTCTGATGATATAGTTGTGACGATCTGCAATGGCATGGATAAGTCCGAAATCCTTTTCCTGCTGAAAAGTGTATTCCACTTTGTCGCCAACAGCTATCGGATTGGTCGATTTTATTCCTTTAATCCTGAAATTGCCTTTCAGTCTGCATTCCACAATCAATCCATCAGATGAGAGAACAGTACAGGAGTTACCTGTTGAACGGATGACAACCCCCTGATAGTTATCCATCTTCAGATAAAATTGTAGTGTTTCCGCACAGGCTTTCTGATATCCCAGGTACAGCTGAGGCCGCTTCTGAAAACGACGAAATCGCCGGGTACAATATTAAAATTGCCAATTTCAGTTTCGATGACTACTTCCCCTTCCAGAAAATAGCACCATTCTTCTTCATCATAATCCGCCGGAAAACGTGAAACTTCCTTTTCCCAGACAGGCCAGTCTCTGATTCCTTTCTCAACTATTTCTCCTTCGGCTATTTTCCTTACTTCAATCATCATCAACAAAAACTTTAATTATTTCAGCTAAGGTTGCAAAATTACGAAATATCCCTACATTTGTTTATAACTATACCTCAACAGGGAACTGCTGCCAACCCGGGAACCGGCAACCAGATTTAGCAGACACGGCTGTCTGCAATTGATTTCTGCAATTATATTATACTAAATCAATTAGTTATGGAAAATTTTACTGGCCTGCTGCTTTCCCCTGTTACCTTTGTACTTTTTTTACTGTTCCTTAAGTTCCGGTTTCCCAAATGGGATTACCAATTGCTGGTAAAGTCATTTATCTGGGGTTGCCTTATCTCAATTCCGGTAATTCTGGCTGACATTGTTGCCCATTATTTCGTCATCGACGGAGCAAGAAGCATACGCAGAATGATCACTTATTCATTCATCATTGTTGCTTTTGTAAGTGAAGTAAGTAAGTTCTTCCCGCTCAGGTTTTCACTGGTGCCCAGAAATAATTTCAGAAATCCGGCCGATGGTATTCTCTACTCGGTGGCCATCGCACTGGGTCTTTCTACCGTCTATGCTGTTTATTATGCTTTCTTTTCATCAAAAAGCGGACTCGATCCGGCATATTTCCTTTCCATAGGCCCGATGAATGCTTTATTCGGTATCATTATGGGATTTTTTACAGGCTTAGGCAAGCTGCGTAAAAACCTCTTCATCGACGCCATGACCGGGCTTTTAGCTACCATTCTATTCCACGGCATCTACAGGTTTATTCTGCTCAGCAAGGACATCACCCTTTTCTGGCTCTTTGCCCTCGGCTCTGTCTTTATCGCCACCATTCTGATTTACAAGAGCAGAAAAATTACAGCTGAATTAAATTAGACGATATATTTTGCCAGGCAAACATCTGACAATCCCTTCAAATTCGAGGCCCAGCAAGGCAGCAGCAATTTTACTCGTTTGAATCCCTGTTGCAAGGCAGATTTTATCAATACTGCAATCACCATGTTCGCTGAGAATCGCAACTACAGCCTCCTGATCAGGATCGAGGTTAATAAAAAGGCTACGCTGAACCGGCTGATTTTTAGGCTTCTCCTTATCCCATCCCATGATGTAACAAACATCAGTGGCAGATTGAACCAGGGCTGCCCTGTTGGTCTTTATCAGATTGTTACATCCTTCTGAAACAGGATCGCCAATCCTGCCCGGTACTGCAAATACATCGCGGTTATATGAATTGGCAATGTCAGCAGTAATCAAAGCTCCTCCTTTTAAACCGGCTTCTATCACTATTGTGGCATCAGACAAACCTGCAATTACCCTGTTTCTTCGTGGAAAATTCTCCCTGTCGGGATTGGTTTCACTCATAAATTCGGTAACCAATCCACCTTGCTCGATCATCCTACGTGCCAGCGCACTGTTCAAGGGCGGATACACCCTGTCGAGGCCATGGGCAAAAACACCTACCGTTAGCAAACCTTCGTCAAGGGCTGCTTTATGGGCGCAGGTATCTATGCCGTAAGCCATGCCGCTCACAACCAGAATATGCTGTTCCTTAAGGTCATTTACAAGCCTCCTGCAGACCTCCTTCCCGTATTCTGTTGCCCTCCGAGTGCCGACAATGCTGATTATTCTGTTGGTGTTGAGGTCAGCTTTGCCAAGAGAGTAAAGTAAAACCGGACTATCCACACATTGCTTCAGCCTTTCGGGATAGTCATCATCGGTGTAAAAAAGCGTTCTGATTCCGAATTTCCTGATAAAGCTGATCTCTCTCGCCGCTCTTTCAAGTACATTGCGGTTGCTCACTATCAGGTTCGCTGTCGATTCGCCCATCCCCGGAATTCTCATCAAACCGGCTTTTTTTTCTGCAAAAACAGCTTCAGGACTTCCGGTATAGGCAACCAGCTTGCGGGCATTGATGTCACCTACCCCCGGAAGCAGGGTAACCGCGATCTGGTAGAGCAGGGTTTTATCATCGGTCGATGGCATAATGCGAATTTATGAAATAAATATAATTTCTGAAAATCCTGATCAAAGATGCATTCGCTCTGACTATATTTGCAAAAAGCTATCATGCAGGCTCACAGACAATCCCGGATTCTGATATGCCCGCTCGACTGGGGCCTGGGGCATGCCACCCGCTGCATTCCGCTGATCGACGAACTGCAGAAGCACGGAGCAAAGGTAATTCTGGCTGCCGACGGGCCTCAGCTCAACCTGCTGAAAGCAGAATTCCCGGAAGCAGAATGGATTTCCTTTCCCGGATACCGGGTCAGCTACGGAAAGAGAACCGGAGCCGGAATAAGCATATTAACATCAGTACCACGACTGTTCTACAACATTCTTAAGGAACATTTCATTTTAAAATCACTTATCAGTAAGCATAAAATCGATGGGCTTATATCGGATAACCGTTACGGACTGTGGAACCATAGCGTCAGTACAGTTTTCATTACACATCAGCTGAACATCATTGCCCCTTCTCCACTACGATTTGCAGAACCTTTCCTTCGCGCCCTTACACGCTTTTTTGCAGAGAGATTCGACGAATGCTGGATACCAGATGCTGAAGGTGATGATAATTTATCGGGTAAACTCTCGCATGGTTATAATCTGCCTGTAAATGGCGGTTATATTGGCGTCCTGAGCCGCTTCAGCAAGTGTACAGATTCCAACGATGAACCCATCTATGATGTTGTGGCTATGGTTTCAGGTCCGGAGCCGCAGCGCACCGTTTTTGAAAACGTGCTGCTCAGACAATTGCCGGTAAAAGAGAAGAAATGCCTGCTACTCAGGGGGATTCCGGGTGAAACAACCATCACATATCTCAGGGAAAATCTTGATATTGCCGGCCATCTTCCGGCATCACGACTAAATAATATTCTGAAACATAAGCCATTTGTCATC
The DNA here is from genome assembly GCA_016705005.1 of Bacteroidales bacterium. GTDB lineage: Bacteria > Bacteroidota > Bacteroidia > Bacteroidales > Lentimicrobiaceae > Lentimicrobium. Next base: position 217,587 of record JADIZB010000004.1, read on the forward strand.
TGCAGGTCGGGATACTCCACCCTGATGGACCTGACCTTCACCGGAAACAGGGCGTTGCTGGTTCCCACTCCCGGGCAGACAGAACAGGAGTATCTTGCGAGCCATCTCTCGAATAAGGGTTTATACCAAACGTGTAATCAGGATTCTATTAATCTGGAAGAGGCTTTCCACAATGCCGGTAACTCAACACTACGCCATCCGTTCATCCCCGTTTCTGATTATCATGACTCTGTCTCAGGTTTCCTCAGCCGGATCGGGAAACCGTAAAGCAATTGATGGTAAATCATCCTTAAATCCGGGCAAATACATTACTTTTGTTACTCCAAATCGGTTTCGTTATGATGATTCAGCAAATTACCTGGGATGTCAGTCCGTTGATTTTCAAGCTAGGCAGCCTGCAAATAAGGTGGTATGGGTTATTTTTCGCACTTTCATTTTATCTGGGCTATCTTGTGCTCGAAAAACAGGTATTTAAACGTGAAAACATCCGCACCGAACTGCTCGACAAACTGGCAACCTATGTGGTAATCGGCACCATAGTAGGCGCAAGGTTGGGGCATGTCTTCTTTTATGAACCCATGTCCTATCTTAAAAATCCCATCAGCATCCTGAAAGTCTGGGAAGGTGGTCTTGCCAGCCATGGCGCAGCAGTCGGCATTTTACTGGCACTCATCCTTTTTGTCAGAAAATCAGGCAAGACATACCTGTGGACCCTCGACCGCGTGGTTATCGTGGTGGCTTTGGGCGGGTTCTTTATCAGAATGGGCAACCTGATGAACAGTGAAATTTATGGATATTTTACCAGTCTCCCCTGGGGATTTATCTACCTGCGCGACGGTCAAACAGAGCCCAGACATCCAACCCAGATATATGAAGCACTGAGTTACCTCGCCCTTTTCTTTGGCCTGCTCTACTACTACCGGAAAAATTACCTCAAAATGAAGGAAGGAACCATCTTCGGGATTTTCCTGATCATCCTGTTTGGTGTCAGGTTCCTGATCGAATTTGTGAAAGAACCCCAGGTTGCTTTTGAACAGACCATGGCGCTGAATATGGGACAATGGCTGAGTGTACCATTTATCCTGGCCGGGTTCGGGTTGCTGTATTATGTAAAGCGAAGCAAATAAACCATTCTTCCGGGTAATTTTCATCATTTCTCCAGATTGTTTAACGGACATTAATCCGGCCCTGGGAATATTATTCCGGTTTCGTGTCGGTTATCCTGTATCCGGCCTGAGTTCTGACCCGGATATTCAGGAAGGATACTGTATATCGCACTTCCGTGAGTATGAACAGCTAATAATAATCTGAACATTATAAAGTTTCGGATCCTTCATCACAAAACCTGGTCCCTATTCCGGAATCCCAGAAAAAGGTCATTTCTTCCACACAAGGCTAATAATTATCAAATCCGTCTCTTCTCCCCTGGCAGAAATGCAATTGCAATTGCAATAAATAAACTCAAGCTTCGTTTTTCAATAAATATCAAATATATAAGATATGTTCAAAACAAATCTGTTATTTTCATTATCGTTGTCCGCCTTATTTATAGCCGGATGCAAACAGGATGAATCTGAGCCCCCGGTAACCTATCCGGATTATGGCCGGCTGCAGGTCGGTAATTATTGGATCTATCAGCGTTTCTCGGTCGACTCCCTAGGGAATGCAACTCCTACAGATGTTTTCGACAGCTGCTATGTTGAAAAGGACACCTTGATTCACGGAAACACCTTTGCAAAAATCACCAAACCCTGGCCGTGGGGAACCAGTCAAAAGAAAGTCTATGAGTATTTAAGGGATTCGCTTCATTACCTGGTTGACCCATCGGGAATGATCTGGTTTTCTTCTTCTGACTTTTCCACTGTGTTTTATTCCTATACTTCGATCATACCGACAATTGGCGACACTGTTTATACTGTCAATGTGAAAATGGATGATAAGGATCAGTTGATCAATACCCCTGCAGGAGAGTTTATTACATGCAATTATAAAGCATCCTATGAACTTTACCCCCCCTTTATCATTGTTAGCAATCCCCGGTATGTACACAAACGCTATGCAAAAGATAAAGGGCTCATTGTAGAAACCTTACCCTTCTTTGCTTCTATTCCAACCACTACTGAACGCCGTTTGGTCAGATACTTCCTTAATCCGCCTGAATGAGACCCTGGTTCGTATTGAATTGAAGAAGCCCGTAACAGAAAATCTGATGCGGGCTTCTTGTTTCAGGCCATCTTTTGAACCTTGATTTTCTGCTTTGACTCAGAACATTACCATTAGGGACAACGGATCATCTTTCTGTTTGCAATCCTGTTGTTTTTATCAACAATGGTCAATATATAAGTCCCCCGGCTAAGTCCGGAAATGATGAAATTTTCCGGATTATGGATTTGCTTCTGAAAAACAATATTTCCTGCCATGTCGGTAACGCGGATTTCATCAATATCATCGGGCTTTAAAACACCGACCGTAAATGAACCATTGGAAGGATTCGGATAAATCTTTACAGCTTCAATTTCTGATTTCTGACCATTTATTGAAGTAATGAGCAGGCACTCCGATGAGGTTTCAGGATACAGTGATACCCCGTTCAGACTGAAACAATTGATCTCATAGTATGCCATATCGGTCATACAACCCGGAGAGGGTTGCAACAGGCCGTAATTTGATCCGACTCCTTCAATCCATTGAATATTATAGCATGGATTGATAAGCCAGCGCTTGCGGTAACTGTCGCCAACCAGCACCGAATCAACCTCCTGAACAACATCTGTTGTTCCCCATTCCTGTTGCAGGTAACCCTTTACAGTATCGCCCGGATTCATAGAAAAATCATACAGTAACTGTTCCACTGTAAGAGCCGGTGGAATAAAGTACACCTTTCTATCCGGAATATCCTGACGGAAAGCACCTTTATAACCGGGATAATTCTGCTGGGTACAAGAACCTGAAATATTGGTAAACTTTACGAAGGGCGTAAACAACTTACGATAGGTCTGACCATTTATGAGGGTATCACCGGTAATGGCAATTGAATACTTTTCATCCGACCAGCCTCCCAAAAAGCACATTCCCTGCGACATATCAATATTCCAGCAGGCATTGCTGTCAGGGAAAGGATGGTAAACCGATGTTTGTGATTTAGCCGCAATCACAGAAAGTATTGAGATGATCAAAAGAAGCTTTTTCATTGGGACCTTTGTTGGTATGTTTACAGCCTTAAAAACCTGTCTCCTGCTATTATCGGAGCCATCATTCAAAGTTACACCAACATTTTCATTCTGCTTACAATCCTGCAACTATTTAAAGAAAATACTGATCTTTTTCAATCCTGTAAGATACATATTCTATTTAGTCAATCTGGCTTTAATCATTTCAATCAGATTGTCAGAAACAGACGATTGTTGTAATTCTGAAATATCATATTTATCAGGGGTAAATAGTTCCATTAACTTCTCCAATTCAATTTCAGGTTTCAGTTTATTAAATTCAATACCATCTGCTTTTGCATTATAAAAGGCGGCAACCCTCAATAAATATTTAAATACTTTGAATAAGATCTGGACTAAAAAGATAAGAAGCACAGAGGCGCCAATCCTTATAGTCAGACTTGAGGTAAGATAACTATCCTCATTGTTCAGTTTTTCCACCGGAGGAAAAACGAGCAGGTAAAAACCGATGAGTATCACCAGGATAGTAAAGAAGAAAATCGCAACAGAAATATTGTTAAACAGCACTGCTCTCAGCCTGATTTTCTTTACCAGGGATTCAATGGTTTTATTCGCATCATACTCCCGGTTATCAAAGATAATGAGTGGAATCAGTTTAAATGGTATTACGAGAATCAGGCCGGCGATTACAATTAACGCCGTCAGGTAGCTTAAAATATTGCTCAGGAAACTGTCTGAGATCAAAAAATGGTTGGTAAGCATGGCGATCATCGACAGCCCTATGAGTATAATTCCGATTGCTTTTTTCATCCTGTAAATTATTCCTGATAAAACTGGTTACTTGTGCTTGTAATAAAGGAACATCAGAAACTGAATATTGTTCCGGATTTTACTATCATGTTATTCTGTCGGGCAGATCAAAGCAGAAAAGTACACCTTTAGTGGTGAATGAATAAATCTGACTTTTGCTTCACTAATTATGGATGGTTAAAGCTTCGCATATTACTTCTGCTGATATTCCGCACCTGACAGGTTTTGACATTTATCAGGGCGAACCAATCACAAAAAAAAAGCCGCTTGAATTAACAAACGGCTGGTAATCAAATGAATTCCGGCAACTATTTGAAAAGATCCTTCAGGTCATCAGGAACGATCATTCTCGATTTCAGTTCATCGAGCAGGGCTTTCTGGTTAAAGCGTTCGCCCCACTCCCATATCCTCGACATCACAGCGTAAGCCTGCATCTTATCCTCCTGGTAGTAACTGCTGAACTCCGGACTTACAGAATTGTAATAATTCAGGTTTTCGGTATAAACACCAGCGATAGACCGGACAAAATCATTGGCTTTCTGCGTGGCACCGGCCTGATAATAAACCTCGGCCAGCGGAAGCATAAAATAGTCGAAGGTAATCTTCTTGTTGGGAAATTCAGCGATACAACGGTCAGCTACTGCGATGGCCTCAGTGTTCTTTCCTTTGCGGACCAGTGCCTGGGCCAGCCTCATAAAATGCTGCTTATGCATCATGGAGTTGCGGAAACTCTCACGGTCAACATAAACACCCGGTTGATTCAGGTTGCCCCACCTGCATTTGTTCATCAGGATGTCATAGCTGGCTTTGGTATCAACGCCGCCAAGGCCCGGAACAAAATCTTCTGCCAATACGGGGATGAATTTATATACCACTCCAGTCTGATGACAGTATTTATCAACCCCGAGCACCTTACTTTCGCTTGAGGGACTGGCAAAGTATAATGGCCTTTCCCAATCGTTGCTGGCCAGGAAGTCAAGCAGCATCAGGTCATTTTTATAGAGGTAGTTCGATTTGATCTCCCATTCCACCACCGGAACGATGCTGTCGGCCATGTAGGCGGGAACAATCCCGTTTCTCACAGCTTTGGCTGAATCAACCGTCAGCCTTACCTTCCGGGTGGGGAAATAGTTGATCCGCTCACCGCTTTGCAGGGTAATTTTGCTCCGGTCGGTCTCATCAGCAATAAAATCAATGATCTCTTTCAGCTCAAACTGCTGTCCCCCGGCCCTGTCGACAAAAGGAATAAATTCATTCACACCTTTGTTATACTGTTTTGGGGTCAGGGTAAATTTCAGCGGATCGGAATCGTATATCTTCCTTGACAACTGGTGCACATACCAATCGCCAGAGGCCAGCATATAGTTAACCACCCTGATGTCGGTGCGGATACCTTCCACTTCCTGAGCATACCAGAGTGGAAAAGTATCGTTGTCACCATTGGTGATCAGCACGGCGTTCCGGTCGCAGGAGTTCAGATAATTGGCGGCAAAGTCACGGGCGGCATATTTATTGGCCCGGTTATGATCGTCCCAGTTTTCGGCAGCCATGATACCCGGCACCAGAACAACGCAGGCCAGTGTAACAACAGCGGCAGATACAACAGGAGATACCTTTTTACTTAGTGCTTCGTAAATTGACATCACACCCAGCCCGATCCAGATGGCAAAGGCATAGAAGGAGCCGGCATAGGCATAATCCCTTTCACGCGGCTGGAAAGGCGTTTGGTTCAGGTAAACCACTATCGCTATCCCGGTCATGAAAAAAAGCAGCCCTACAACCACACCATCCTTATAGTTCCTGTTGAAATGGAACAACATTCCGATCACACCCAGAATCATGGGTAACAGGTAATATTTGTTGTTGGCAGGACTCTGCATACTTTGGGGAAGGTCGGTCTGTTTTCCGAGTCTCATCTCATCAAGGATGGTAATTCCGCTGATCCAGTTGCCATTGCTTACACCACCATGCCCTTCAATGTCGTTCTGCCTTCCGGCAAAATTCCACATGAAATAGCGAAAGTACATATGACCCAGCTGGTACCTGAAGAAAAACTTCAGGTTTTCGCTGAAAGTGGGCTTCAGAATGGTTTCAGGTTCGCCTTCATTATTGATGGTCTGAACAGGAACACCCTCTATTTTTGCCCAGCTTTGATAAGCTTTTACATGATTGTCCTGTGAGCTGTACATCCTTGGGAAAATGGTACTGAAATCCCGGCTATAATTCGGTTCCTGACCTTTACGCTCATCGGTGATGATGTATTTCCCTTTTTCCGAATCCCTGATATAAACAGGCGTACCGTCACTGTATGGGTTTTTATCGTCGAGCGGAGCATTATAATACTGACCGTAAAATATCGGCCAGGAACCATACTGTTCGCGGTTCAGGTATGATAACAGGCTGATGGCATCGTCGGGATTGTTCTCGTTGATGGGCGTATTGGCATTGGCCCTCAGAACCAGCATCAGGAAAGATGAATAGCCGATGAGGATAAAGGTAAGCGCCAGTATTGCAGTGTTGGCAATGAGTTTGCCTCTTTTTCGAGTCCAAATAATTCCGAAAACAAGGGCAGCAATAATGAATGTAAAATAGAATATGGTTCCCGAATTGAAAGGAAGTCCGAATTTATTCACAAATGTCAACTCAAACCTGGCAGAAAGATCCACGACCCAGGGTATGATGATGTACATAATGAAAGACAACAGAAAGATGGAAATGGCTGCCGTAAGGATAGCCCCTTTGGTTGAAGGTTTATATTTTTTAAAGTAATAGATAAAAGCAATAGCCGGGATGGCCAAAAGGTTAAGCAGATGGACACCGATAGATAACCCAACCAGGTAAGCAATAAATACAATCCAGCGGATCGAGTGCTGCTGCTCTGATTGCTCTTCCCATTTCAGGATTGCCCAGAAAACAATGGCGGTAAAGAAAGAAGACATGGCATATACTTCACCTTCGACGGCCGAAAACCAAAAGGAATCACTGAAGGTATATGCCAGAGCACCTACCAGTCCGCTTCCGAGTATAGCAATGGTTTGTCCGCTGGTCAATTCAGCATCCTTAACAATCAGCTTTCTGGACATGTGGGTAATGGTCCAGAAAAGAAACAGGATGCTGAAAGCGCTGACTATGGCCGACATCAGGTTGACCATCATGGCAATTTTCTGCGGATCACCAAAGGCGAACAGCGAGAAAAACCGGCCTGCCATCTGAAAAAGGGGAGCTCCCGGTGGATGGCCAACCTGGAGTTTAAAGGCGGTTGCTATGTATTCACCGCAATCCCACCAACTGGCAGTTGGTTCGAGTGTCAGAGTATAAACTACTGCGGCAACAAAGAAACTAAACCAGCCGAGTAAGTTGTTAAGCTGTTTGAAATTTTTCATCCTTGATATAAGAATAGGTTAAAAATCACAGAGGCAAGAAGAATAAGAATGGTATGATACCGGCATTCAGGCAGATCAGACACTTCAGTTCGTACCTCAGGTTCATCAGGCCATTTGCGGGGCGAAGATAATGAATTTGAACAAACTGTAATCAAGCACTTATTACGATAAGTGTTAACAGTTCTAAAAATGCAGCGGCGCAATCAGGTTACAGGGATTTTGCAGATATTTTCCAACATGAAACACAAAACCTTCCTCTGAATCTGATCCCTTCTGAACTACATTTACAATCATAATCGCCGGTCATTCGGCTTTTAAAAAAGTGGCAGATTAAAGCTCACATATAGCGATTTAAATCCTATCAATTTTTCTTTTAACGAATTGCAAGATCCCTGAGAACAAAAAAAGTCACATTTCTCCTACAAGTTAAATGCTATTATCCTGGCATATTGCACTTTAGGTTCACCAATAGTCTGAGGACCCTTACAACAGGGATATTCATAAAATGAGGAATTCTACAATATTGAATTCCCTTTAACCTCTGTTTACAGGGGCAGTTCGTTATTTGATGTGCTGGATTATCCCTGATAAAATTATTAACAGCAATGTCAGAACTCAAATCCGATGTTTATGCTATTCTTACATTCTGGATAAAAACGAATCCTCAAGAATATCATTTTTGAATAAAAGTATGATCAGTAATATTCTTTAAGTACTTAAGGAATAAACTAATTTCAGAAGGACCGGCCTGGTAAAAATGGCGTTAAAAAATCTGGCAGTCTCGTCAGAAATAGAGCTTGCCTTATGAATTAACCTGACTTTCTGACGAGACCAGATTTTAGCCATTTACTAAGCCTTGAATTTTAGGCGCAAAATAATCGATTAATAAGTGCGCCTGAAGTCGCTGCGCTCAGTTGGGTACCTTTTGTTCAAGCAAAAGGTACAGAAGGTTGAAAAGTGCTCACATGTAAATCGTTGAGGATAAATTTCAACGAAGAAGAGGGCTGATTCCCGGCCTATAAAAAATTAACGTCTAAGGACCATTTGTTGCGGACTTAGTCAGAAATTCAACCTCCAGCCTGGAACTTAGGATTTTAGTAAATCATAAAGGAGAGAAGGATTTAAAGTTTCTGCTAGATTTCTTTCTATCCCTAAATGATTAGATATGGTAACATGTCTTTATCAGCACATCAATTACTGAGCAACCCGTTTACAGGCTAAAAATCAAAGTTTTTACCTTCAATATTTCGTAATCAAAAAAAAATACCTATTTTTGCACACCTTTTAGGGGTAAGTCTGTCCGATGGTGTAACGGTAGCACAAGAGATTTTGGTTCTCTCGGTCTAGGTTCGAACCCTGGTCGGACAACTAATATGATCTATTCGTCAACCATGCTTAGGCTGGTATTGATCCGGGCGAAATGATATTGAGGGGACTGAATTGTCCCCTCTTTTATTAAACAGTGAGAAATGATCAACGCAGAAGAAATTCGGAAAACTGTAGAAGAGAAAATTGAAGGCACCGACAAGTTTGTTGTCGAAGTCAAAGTGAGATCAGGCAACCGCATTGTTGTGCTGCTCGACAGCGACACCAGTCTGAGCATCGATGATTGCATCAAAGTCACCAGACACATTGAATCGGTTTATGACCGGGAAACCGAGGACTATGACCTGATGGTTTCTTCGGCAGGAATCGACCAGCCATACAGGTTGTTGCGGCAGTACATAAAAAACATTGGTCGCGAAGTCGAAGTAAGCCTCTCCGACAAGTCCATCTTTACAGGAAAATTGATGGCTGCCGACGAGAATGGCATCAAGGTTTACCGCAAGACCAAAGTCAAAAAAGTTGAAACCGAAGAAACAAGGGAGATTCCCTTTTCAGAAATAACCCAAACAAAAGAGGTCATCTCTTTCAAATAAATCAATTCATCATCCTTTCTAAAGAACAACCTTAAGAAAATGGAACATATCAATTTAGTCGAAACTTTCTCCGAATTCAAGGAGTTCAAAAACATCGACCGTGAAACCATGATGCGCATCATCGAAGATGTGTTCAGGCATATGCTGATTAAAAAACATGGATCGGACGAGAACTTCAATGTGATCGTCAACATCGACAAGGGTGACCTTGAAATATGGAGGAACCGTGAGATTGTTGAAGATGGCGCTGTTGAAGATGAAAACAGACAGATTGCCTATTCGGAGGCCATCAAGATTGAGCCCGATTTTGAGGTAGGTGAAGAAGTATCGGAAGAGATCAGGATGAAGGATTTCGGCAGGCGGGAGATTCTCACCATCCGCCAAAACCTGATGTCGAAGATCCAGGAGTACGAAAAAGACAATATTTTCAAGAAGTATAAAGAGAAAATCGGTGAGATCATCACAGGGGAAGTATACCAGGTCTGGAAAAAAGAAATACTTGTACTCGATGACGAGTACATTGAGCTGACCCTTCCGCGTTCAGAACAGATTCCTTCCGATTTTTACAGGAAAGGCGACACCCTGCGTGCAGTGGTTTCTAAGGTTGATATGAGAAACAACACTCCGGTGATCGTACTATCGCGTACTTCACCGTCTTTCCTTGAAAGACTTTTCGAAGCTGAAGTTCCTGAAGTATATGACGGGCTGATAACAATACGAAACATCGTCAGGGTTCCTGGCGAAAGGGCAAAAATCGCCGTTGAAAGCTACGACGACCGCATTGACCCGGTTGGAGCCTGCGTAGGTATGAAAGGTTCGAGGATCCACGGCATAGTTCGTGAGCTGAGAAATGAAAACATTGATGTCATTAACTTCACCTCCAATCCTACGCTATACATTACCAGGGCATTGAGTCCTGCAAAGATATCATCGATATCAATCAACGAAGGCACCAAACGCGCCGATGTATACATGAAACCCGACCAGGTTTCGCTTGCCATCGGTAAAGGCGGATACAACATCAAACTGGCCAGTAAGCTTACAGGATATGAAATTGATGTTTACAGGGATACTGATTTCGACAATGAAGATGTTGATCTTCAGGAATTTGCTGATGAAATCGATCAGTGGATCATCGATGAACTAAAAACCATCGGTTGTGATACTGCGAGAAGTGTTCTCGACCTGAGCACCGAAGAGCTGGTGAACAGAACCGATCTTGAAGAAGAAACCATTAAGGAAGTTATCAGGATTCTGCGTGCTGAATTCGAATAGGAGCAGGGAAGAAACTTAGTATTCAATCGGATAAATCCGGAATTCGCAGGGCTTGAATAACATTATTAGCGTATTTTTACAGAAAATCCGTAGCAATAAACGGAGCTTAACATCAGATTCCAATATGTCAGAAGTAAGCAAAAGCACAAGACTTGGGAAAGCGGCGCAGGAGTTTAACGTCGGGGTACACAATATTGTCGAATTCCTTCAGAAAAAAGGAATTAAAATTGACAATAACCCCAATACAAAACTGGCTCCGGAAGTTTACGCTTTGCTGGTAAAAGAGTATCAATCCGAGAAGACTGTAAAAGACCTCTCGAAAAAGATTGAACTTGAATACACCCAGCATAAAACCATTTCAATTACTGACAAACGGCCTTCCGCAGACGAAGAATTCGATGCAGAACATGGACGTGGTGAGCTCTTTATCCGCAATATGCCACCTGACCACGATAAAGTGGCCAAACCAAAGCCTGTTGCCGAAGAGAAACCTGCCGAAGTTAAACCGGCAATTGTACCTGAAAAGGCAGTTGAGCCTGTGAAGGAAACCGACACACCAAAACCTGTTGCTGTAGCAGCGGAGCCTGAAGTAAAAGCCCCACCGGTTGTTCATGAACCTGTGAATGAAACTGCCAATACTGTTGATACTCCTGCTGTTGTTGAAAAAACCACAGATCTGCCTGATGCTTTAACTGCAAAACCTGATCATAAAGAAGAAGTCATTGAGCAAAAGTCTGAAGAACCTGCTGAAGAAGAAAAGTCGCAGATAGGTCAGTTGAAGGTGCTCGGGAAAATGGATCTGGATTTATTGCACAAACCTTCAAAGAAATCAAAGGGAAAAACAAAGGCAACCGAAACGGTGGATGAAATCCCTGTCAAGGCAGAAGAACCGGCTGAAACGCCTGCACCTGTGACCGCCGGAACTGATACAGAGGTTGTTGAAACTACAGCACCGGTCCCCGTTGAAAAACCGGAAGAACCAGTTGTTGTTGAACCTGAAAAACCAGCGGAACCGGTCATAGAAAGGGAATCTAATTTCCTGAAAACCGAAGTCCGTAAACTTGAAGGTGTTACCATTCTGGGTACGATGAAGCTACCCGAAGCACGCAAACCCGAACCGAAAAAACCTGTTGCCTCATCATCGGATGATGCTTCAAAAAACAAAAAGAAGAAACGCAAACGCATCAAAAAACAAGGTGAAGATGTTGTTTCTGAAACCGACAAACCACAGGGAGGTCAGCCGCACAGTGGTCAGCCTCATAGTGGACAGGGTCAGTTTAATAAGAACAAACCGGTCAGAGATAATAAAAAAGGCGGACCGCGCCGTGATGTGCCGAAAGTAGAACTTTCGCCTGAGGATATTCAAAAACAGATCAAGGAAACACTGCAGCGGTTAAGTGGTGGTGGAAAATCAAAAGCATCGAAACACCGCCGTGAAAAACGAAGCATTGCCAGCGCCCAGATGGCTGAAGAAGCCCAAAAAATCATGGAGGAAGGCAAGACCATTATGGTTGCTGAATTCGTCACAGCCAATGAGTTGGCCAGCCTGATGAATGTTCAGGTGAATCAGATCATTTCTACCTGCTTGTCACTCGGATTGTTTGTCTCGATCAACCAACGTCTCGACGCTGAAACCATTGTTGTTGTAGCCGATGAGTTTGGCTTCTCGGTCAAGTTTGTAGGTGTGGAAGCATCTGAAGGTTATGAGGAGATCGACGAAAGTGATGCACCGGAAGACCTTGAACCAAGAGCGCCGATTGTTGTGGTGATGGGACATGTTGACCACGGAAAAACGTCACTGCTTGACTATATCCGCCATACCAACGTTATCGCCGGCGAAGCCGGAGGTATTACCCAGCATATCGGGGCGTATGAAGTGAAGCTGGAAAACGGTAAGAAAATCACCTTCCTCGACACGCCGGGCCACGAAGCCTTTACCGCCATGCGTGCCAGGGGTGCCAAGATCACCGATATTGTGATTATCGTGATCGCCGCCGATGATACGGTCATGCCTCAGACAGTCGAAGCCATTAATCATGCCCAGGCAGCCGGTGTGCCCATCGTATTTGCGATTAATAAAATTGATAAGCCAAACGCCAATACCGAAAAAATCAGGGAAGAACTTTCGAAACGGAATATTCTCGTTGAGGATTGGGGTGGAAAATACCAGAGCCAGGAGATTTCAGCCAAAAAAGGTCTGAATGTCGACCTGCTGCTCGAAAAAGTTCTGCTCGAAGCAGAGTTGCTCGACCTGAAAGCAAATCCGAACAGGCTGGCCATTGGCACCGTGCTTGAATCTTCCCTCGACAAAGGTCGTGGTTACGTAGCCAAGATTCTTGTACAAAACGGAACGATGAACCCGGGTGACCTGGTACTGGCCGGAACAATGTACGGTAAAGTTAAGGCTATGTACAACGAGCGGAATATGCCGATTAAAGAAGCCGGACCAAGTACTCCTTTGTTATTGCTTGGTTTGAATGGTGCCCCACAGGCCGGTGATACTTTTAAGGTAATGCGCGATGAAAGGGAAGCCAAGAATATTGCGACGAAGAGATTGCAATTGCAACGTGAACAGGGCATCAGAACCCAGAAACACATTACCCTCGACGAAATTGGACGTCGTATCGCCATCGGCGACTTCAAGGAACTGAACATCATTGTAAAGGGTGATGTTGACGGCTCAGTGGAAGCTTTGGCCGATTCATTGATGAAACTTACCACAAACGAAGTTCAGGTCAATATCATTCACAAGTCAGTGGGCGCTGTAACAGAAAGTGATGTACTGCTTGCTTCGGCCTCCAACGCAATTATCGTCGGATTCCAGGTACGCCCCTCACTGAGTGCCCGGAAACTGGCCGAACAGGAGCAGATTGATATCAGGATGTACTCCATCATCTACACTGCCATCAATGAAATCAAAGCTGCCATCGAAGGTATGCTTTCACCCGAAATCGAGGAAAAGATTGTCTGCAACATCGAAGTACGTGAAGCGTTTAAAATTACCAAGGTGGGAACCGTCGCCGGATGTATGGTGCTTGACGGAAAAATAAACCGCAATACCAAAATCAGGATCATCCGTGATGGAATCGTGGTTTATACCGGAATGCTGGGTTCTCTGAAACGTTTTAAAGACGATGTTAAGGAAGTCTCCGCAGGTTATGAATGTGGATTAAACATCGAAAATTTCAATGATATCAAGGTAAAAGATATCATTGAAGGTTATGAAGAAGTAGAAATCAAACGCAAACTATAACTGGAATTGCTTACTGACAAAAAGAGGCTGTCCCATTAAGGACAGCCTCTTTTTGTATGATCTGACTATACAGGATTATTTGGATTTCCTGAGATCGGCTTTCTTGACCTGTGCCTGTTCGTACCTCTTTTCAACCACACTCCAGTCAACAAGTTTCCAGAAAGCATCAATGTATTCAGCCCTTCTGTTCTGATAATTCAGGTAATAGGCGTGTTCCCATACATCAAGCGCCAGGATAGGTACGCCCATGCGTTCGCCCAAACCCATCATAGGATTATCCTGATTCGCGGTTGAAGAAATAAAAAGTTCACCGGTAACATAATCAACCGAAAGCCATGCCCATCCTGAACCAAACCTGGATATGGCAGCCTGGTTGAACTTCTTTACAAATTCATCGTAACCTCCGAAATTCTTGACAATCATCTTTTCCAGAACTCCCGAAGGCTTGCCACCACCTTTCGGTGACAGGTTCTCCCAATAAAGGACATGATTGAAATACCCCCCGGCATTGTTTCTGACAGCATCTGAGAAAAGGGCAATTTTTTCGAAAATTGTATATATGGGAAGCCTTGCTAGTTCAGTTCCTGAAATCGCCTTCTGAAAATTGGTGAAATATATTCTGTGATGTTTGTCGTAATGCACCTCAACCGTCATCTTATCAATTACAGGTTCCAGTGCATTGTATTCATAAGGTAAAGTATAAAAAACCATACCCCCTGAAGGCCCTGACCATACATCCGCCAAACCTCCGCCCTCAGGCATAACAACCCTGTTCTCCTTAATTCCGCTTTTGTTGGGCTCAGCTGTAACTGGTACCGACTGCAGTGAACCTGCGTTTGTTTTAGTAGGCTTCTTTGGCTCTGTCTGCGAGAATGAAAATGTTGCAAACAATAATCCGATTGCAACAAAAGTTAATCTTTGAGTTATGTTTTTCATAGGATAAGTAATTAGACCGTAAAGATAAAACAACCGGCCTGAATAAAACAAGCCGGTTGTTAAAAGGTTCAGAAAAATTGTTAAACAGATATAACTCTATTTAAGTGCATGCTGATAGTTTTCACTGACTTTTTCCCAATTGACCAGATTCCAGAACGCGTTGATATAATCAGGCCTCCGGTTCTGATACCTGAGGTAATAGGCATGTTCCCACACATCAAGCCCGAGAATGGGTTTGCCTGGACAATCATGCACATCCATAAGTGGATTGTCCTGATTTGCTGAAGAACATACGCAAAGGCTGTAGTCGGGTTTAACACTAAGCCAGGCCCACCCGCTGCCAAACCGGTTTGCAGCTGCATCATTAAACTTCTGCTTAAATTCATCAAATGAGCCGAATTTCGAAGCAATGGCATCAGCCAGTCTTCCGGTTGGAGCTCCACCACCTGACGGTGACAATATCTGCCAGAAAAGGTCATGGTTATAAAAACCTCCGCCATTGTTGCGGATCGCAACAGGAGCTTTGCTAACAACGCTGAATATACCCTCGAGCGTCATGGATTCATATTCGGTGCCCTGGATGGCTGCAATAAATTTATCGAAATAAGCCCTGTGGTGTTTTGTATGGTGTATTTCCATCGTCATCTTATCGATGTGAGGTTCAAGGGCATCATATGCGTAAGGCAATGCTGGGAATTCAAAACTCATTTTCTCCTCCGGTATTTAATGTTAATAATGTTATTTGGAATCTATATAAATAACATTTCCCGTAGGGTTTTGTTTGGAATTTATACTGAATTCAGCTTGAATTGATCGGGATGATCAAAAATTGACGGAGATTTTTACATTCAGTTGTCGGGGTGTCAGGTAATTCGGAACACCATACTGACGGTTATTTACATCCCTGATCCAGATATAGGAAATGGTATTGTTTACCTGCAAAAGGTTGAGTACCTCCAGGCTGATCCATATATCCCCGATGTGTTTAAGAACGCCTTTTTGCAGATGAGATTTGCCTGAAGCACCGGAGGCACTTCCAATGATCTGTTTTGAAAACCCGATATCTACCCGCCTGAATGAAGGCATTCGCCGGGAATTGCGGGTACGGACAGCGCCCGGAGGGCTGTAGGGCAATCCTGTCCCGAAAAGGACACTAAGATTCATTTTATAAGTTGGATTGCGTCGGAGATAGTCCTGGAAAAACAAACCGAAGGTTACCATTTGATCGGTTGGTCTTGGTATACTGCCAACCTCCAAAACAGCACTGTCGACCACAACATTGTTGGTTGTATAACCCGGAATGATGCGCTTACCTTCATCGTTGTAATAATCTGTATAGAAATCCCCTTCAATATCTTCACGGGTCCGCATTACCGAAAGGCTTGCCCAGGATTCAACACCTTTTACAAACTCACCGTTCACCTTCAGATCAATCCCTGCAGCATAACCCTGGGCATTGTTTCGTGCATTATATCGGATTCGGACATTATCAACATCATAAGGGACAAGGTTATCCAGATATTTATAATAAGCTTCTGCAACAAATTTAAATGGCCGTTCCCATGCCATGAAGTTAAGGTCGGAACCTGCAACAAAATGAAGCGAAGACTGAGCCCTGAGATCTCTGTTTATCTCACCTTCATTGTTCCTGAGTTCACGGTAGAATGGAGGCTGGTAGTATAGTCCTGTAGAGAATCTGAAAACAATATCGGTTTCCCAGTCAGGCTTAAGGGATACTGATCCACGGGGGCTGAAAAGGAATTGCCGGTTCAGATCCCAGTAATTGAAGCGGGCACCAAGGTTAAATCCCCACTGGGCATTCTCAGTTTCAGGTTCCCATGAGTGTTGAATGAAACCCGAAGTCCGGTTGGAGCTGAGTCCGATTTTTGCTTTAACAACTTCCTGAAGTTCAATATTTATCTGGTTCCCGGCCTCACCAGGCACACCTGCACGATAAGGGAGCGTAAACCCGGCAGAATCGTTCATCGTCCATTCATTCAGCCGGTCGTTGATGATTTCATGCTGGTATTTCAAACCCCATACCGTTGTTGACTGGTTGCTTAACAGGGTTCCGCGGTGTTCAGCGCTGGTCACCGTCGCATCCAGATAATTCCGGGCATGGTCAAGGTAGGTGCCTACCCCTTTGGTTTCAAGTGCCTCGCCGAATGAATCACTGCCCTGGTCTGTTTCAAGCTGGCCGATCCAATACTGACCCATGATATCAAAAGTTTCACTTTCGATGGTTTGGAAGGAGGAAACAATCAATTTGAGTGACAGGTCATTGGAAGGTTTGAAAGTTGTTGTAAATGCACCCATATAATTGATAAAACGGTCAACCTCACTGCCATCAAAATAAACCCTGAGCTGCAGGGCCTCATTGATGGTACCGAAACTGGTTTCTCTGGTTGCAGGCACAATGCGGTAAAAGTTGCGTGCATAATTCCCCAGCAGTGAGAATTCGAGTTTAGGATTCAGTTCATAAATCATCATTCCCTGTAAGTCGGTAAAAGAGGGTTTATAATCTCCCTTTGTTTCCAGGCTCTTCAGTATGTATTGATTCGATTTTTGACGGAAACCCATCAGGTACATAAACCTGCGGTCTTTGGATGATCCCTCTATATGCATGGCAGCTCCCAGCAGACTTCCGCTTACCGATCCGGCTGTTTTCGAAGGTCGTTTATATCTTATATCAAGGACTGACGACATTTTATCACCGTACCTGGCTTCAAAACCACCGGCTGAAAAAAGAATTGAGGCAACAAGGTCTGAGTTCAGGAAACTCAGCCCTTCCTGCTGACCGGATCTTACGAGAAATGGCTTATAAATTTCCACATCATTCACATAAACAAGGTTCTCATCATAATTACCACCTCTGACGGAATACTGTGAACTCAATTCATTATTCGAAGTCACTCCCGGAAAAGTCTTAACCAGGGCTTCTATTCCACCGGCTGCACTTGGAATCATCGTGGCAAGCTTTGGGTCGATGGTATTAAGATTTGTCCCTCTGATCTGTTTATCCTCCACCACAAAGTCGGGCAACAATGTTGTCGATTCACTGAGCCGCCGGTTGATCTCTTTTCGCTCTCCATTCTTGAGGTTCAGCTTCATTTGTTCGGAATAGTAACCGATAAATGAGATCAGAATGGTGATATCCTTATTCGCAGGCACTTTCAGTTCAAAGGTTCCATTCGAAGAACTGACCGTACCTCCGGGCAATCCGGCGATTGAAATATTTACCAGAGGAAGTGGCTGGTTTTTAACATCGGTGATGCGGCCGAATACAGCCCCGAATTCCTGCGAAAAGGCTGGTCCGGTCAAGCAAACCCATGAAAAGAGGATAAGGAATAACCTGATGTAGAATTTATACTTAACGGTCATTGCAGATATTGCTGATCAGTTTCTCTTTGTAAATCGCATTGTCAAACCCGGGCTATATAACGATTATCCTTAGCGTTTATTATCATTCCAGCTTTATCAACAACTGAAATATCTGAAGATGAATACAAACCCGTCAGATAATTTATGGCTGTTGCAGGTTCCTGATTCTCTGCAACAAGTTTCCGGAGATAAAGTAAATACCGGATTGTGCCCTCATCGGCAAATATAACCCATATTTGATTCCTGACAATCTGAACTTATGCAGCCGATCAGATCAGGTCAAAAAAAATGCTGTTGCCAATGGCAACAGCATAATATCTTTCCGGGCATCCGGGTTAGCTGTCAGTCTATAAGAATCCTTTTTCTCTGGCTGTCTTTAAGGCTGAGCTGATACCGTTTTTACTGATATGACGGATGCCATCGGCCGAAACCTTAAGTGTGATCCAACGATCTTCCTCAGGGATGTAAAACTTCTTCACCTGCAGATTGGGATAAAACCTGCGTTTGGTTTTTATATTTGAGTGGGAAACCTTGTTTCCGACCATCATTCCTTTTCCAGTAATCTGACAAACTCTTGACATGACTATAAGCTTATAGTAAGTTTAATTTTTCGGTCTGCAAAGGACGGAATTTTTTTTTAATTAACAAACAGTTTTTGAAAATAATTTTAATGATCTGTGAAAGCCACGGAAATAAGCATTTTATATTAAATCCTGAATGTCAGCAACTCAAAAAAGGTCAAAGTCGCTGATAATTAAGAAACCAAAAAATGACATATTTCAAACAATGGTTTTAGTCTATTATGCAACACCAATGGGGAGTTGAGCATGTCGGAAAAAAATCCAAAAGTCAAACAACTGACATCAAACAACCTTAATCAGGATATGGTAAAAATGGTTTGGCTCCTGAAATAATCCTGTGGACTATCATCATAGAATTTTAAGCCCGAAGGGCTGAAATGATTGTTGAAAAAAGTTAAAGGTTATTGATCAACCCCGGAGTGGTGACATGATTCTCTATGGGAAATCCTGTTCAGATCAATAAATTACCACTAAAACCGCGATACCATCAGCGTAGAAATTAATCTTCAAACCATTCAAACAGGTATTTTTCATTGTATTCAACTTCAAACTTATGCAGGAAATCCAGATATTCCTCCTTGAAGGCTATTTTACGATGATGTTCTTCCTGATTTAAAATATATCAGTAAACATTATCAATTTGGGATTGTGAATAAGAAAAAGAACCATAACCTTCCTGCCATGAGAATTTTCCTCTGAGAGTTTTTCTTTCATTGATGAAGTTACTGGTATTGTTCTTTATATCCCTGACCAGGTCAGACAATGCCATGGAAGGTTTCAATCCTATAAACAGGTGAACATGATCAGATACACCATTAACACTGATCGGTTTCTGGTTTTTTGCTTTAATTATTCCTGCCATATATTTAAATACCTCTTCTCTCCAGGGTTTCAATAATAATGCTTCCCTGCAATAACAGCGAAAACAACCTGAATATAAATCTTTGAATAAGCTCCGGCCATGATTAAAGTATTTCACCCCTTTGGGGTTAGGTGAAAATTTTTATCGATTTCTTTTATAATAATTACACCCCTTCGGGGCTTTAGATTAATTGTCTGATTAACTTGTTATAAATGCCTGTTCATGGAAAAAAGGACAAGTATCAGATAAGTGAGAAAGCAATTATGTAACAGATTACTGATAACAGTTCTAATCTGACAAATAACATCCAACGTCCGGCATATAATAATAAACTGCTGAATTTCAACCCATAGCCCCCTTCCTGGCCTCATTCCTGCTTCTCCCAGGTAATCGCGGCAATGCGCTTTTTCCCATCCATTTTGATTGAAACAGGCTTCTCAAAACGCACATGTTTAAAGTAAGTTGTCCGTTGCACCAGAGGCTGCTGGTCCAGGATCTCCCATTTGATAAACGAACCCGACAATTCCTGCTGAACCGAGAAATACCCGACATTCATTGAGGTAACATTATGAAAGAAATGCGAACCAGAACTTGCATCAAGGGGGTAACCTTCAAGGCTTGTTTCAACAATCACCCTTGCCGAAGAAATCTGGGGCCAGTTGACAGGAATTCCGATCCATTTATCACGCGTTCCCCAGCGGCCGGGACCAATCAGCAAATATTTCCTGTTTTCATGCATCATTTTCCTGTTCAGCGATTCTATTTCGACTACCATTTCCTCGGTCTTTCTTTTGTCGAAAGCTGATATATCAATGTAAATAACATCGCAGATATCGTTGATGAGTCCGTTACCCATCCCCTTTTCTGACAAAAGCAATACACTTTCCGGGTCAATGGTTTCAGCGTCGAAACTATAATCCTGCATAGATCCGATCAGCGGTTTTATCTGCAGAACATAGAATGATGCCCTGAGATTCTCATCGCGGTTCAGGTCAACTGCGAACTCAATCTCAACCGGAGCACCCATAGCCTCTTTCACTACATCCAATACAACATCAATGGCACCGGCAAGTGGTATATAGTTGTATTTCAGTATATTGGAAAAATTGATGATTCGTGGCCCCGATTGGGTAAGCCCGGGAACAATTCTGTGATTCTCAAAATCGTAAACAGATGCCAGATGCCTGAGATTCCCATGACGTTCAGCATCATCAATTTCAAGTTTGATAAGACCGGCAGTATCACCTTCGAGAAGATTGATCTCTTTTTTATTGAGATCAACGGCGAAGAAATCAACCTGAGAATTTTTAAACTGATCCTGCGGACTATTTATTTCCGTTGAAGGATATTTTGGTGAAAACCGGTAAGCCTTCTCACCTTCAACCACTTGTTTACCCAAACCCAGTGCAGCAACTGCAAAACCCTCTTCAGGTTTCATGTGAGCAAAAGGATAATAGTTGTAAGATTGGGCAACACCGCTGATGTGCGGATAATAAACATTCTCGAACCTGTTCCCGACAACTTCCTGTATGATAACAGCCATCTTTTCCTCTTCGATTTTATAATGGATGGCTTCAATGTAACCTCTGGCGATCTTGGAATAAACTGAAGCGTAAACCAGTTTAATAGCGTCCATGGTCTGCTGCAAACGCGTGTTAAAATCCGGATCGTTGTTGGGCAGCAGATAAGTCTCAAAAATGCCGGCGAATGGCTGCATCAGTGAATCCTCGAAAAGTCCTGATGACCTGATGGCGATGGGATTCGTGATATGTTTCAACAGGATCCTGAGTCGCTTGACAAGAGTTTCGGTAAGGGAAGCGCTCATAAAGAGTTTTTTGATCTCTTCGTAATCAAGGCTGTTTACGACTTTGTCGTGGAGTTTATTTCTTTCAATAAAGTACTCAAATTCATCCGTACCGATAATTGAAGTTTTGGGTGTGCGGATACGGATATTTGGCAATAATTGCTCGAAATCAAAATTATTAATCAGTGTATTGATAAAAGCGAGACCCCTGCCCTTACCTCCAAGCGATCCGGAACTAAGGCTGACGACGTTGCTTTCATCGAGGATGGCCGATTCCTCAAACGGGATTACCTTGCCCCTGTTCTGTTCATTTCTGAATTGCTGTATTACTTCAATCAGATAAGCCCTGAGTTTTGAGGGGCTGTCGAAATCAGTAACCTTGGCTGGATTGATAATTTTAGCAACCTGGATCTCGCCTCGTGCCATCAACCATAAAGAGAAATGATCCTTCCGGGCATGGTAGATCAGCGATTCATCGGGAATGGTCCTGAGCAGTGATTCAAATTCCTTCAGCGACCTCGCCACGGCAATCTGGCTGCCTTCATTATCGCGGTAGATAAAATTTCCAAACCCAAGGTAATGGGTTATAAAACTCTTGAAGTCCTGAACAAGAGTTTCAGAATTCTTGTCAATAAATGTAGTTTTTAGCTGATAAGCCATCCGCGCGTTTTCAGGATCATGCGACTGAATGATGGTAGGTAGTTCCCCGATAAGCTCCCGGGCATATTTCACAAGTTCAAATCCCGCCTGACTGTATGCCTTACCATTCTTTTCAAACTTAACATCCGAAATAAGGCACAGCATATTGTCCCTGAACTTATTCAGAATTTCCTTCGCTTCCTCAATGCTCGATGCCAGCAATATTTTCGGGCGGGCTCGCATTCTGAGAACCTTATAAAGCTCATCGGTACTGACATCCTCGATAATTCTTCTCGTTTGTTCCAGTACAATGCTGTATAGCAGTGGCAGATAACGCGAATAATACTGCGGTGAGTCCTCAACCAGCAAAATTACCCTCACCAGTCCGACCTTTGTATCGTTTTCAACATTGATTTTGTCTTCAATATGTTTAATCATGGCAAAGAAGACCTTGGATTCGCCGTTCCATACAAAGATACGGTCAACATTGCGCTTCAGCTTGTTCTCCATGAAGAACGAAATATCCTTGTTGTTATTCAGCAACAGGAAAATCGGTATATAGGGAAACTCAGCCTTTATTCTTGAGCTGATGGAAAGTGGAAGGTTTTTCTCAACCCCAACCATGAAAATGATAAAATCAAAATGCTTCGACTGCAACTGTGCAAATATCTCCTCCTCTGAAGAAACACCTGTAATCCTGGGCAGTGAAGTAAGGCTCAACTGATGATATTCACCCAGCACATGTTCCGAGAAACGACCTTCCTTTTCGATGCTGTAGGCATCGTAAAGATTTGCAACCAGCAATATTTCCTTCACCTTGAAAGGCATCAGATCATGATACACATCACGGTCATAGTTATTCTTATTGAGAAACCGCTGCAGCAGTTGCTTGCTCGACGTGGGCTGCACCTCCTTCTCAGTCTTTTTATCCTCGGCGGCCCATTTTGGATGTGTCTTTCGCAGCAGTTCCCTGGCCTCCTGACTGTTGAGATAGCCCGTAATCATGTTGGCCAGGTTGTTGATCAGATGGCGCTCCTCCTTCAGAAAAGGTCCTTCATCCTCGGCAATAAACTCCTTGGTATAGAATATTTCGATGGCCCCTTTCCGCTCATTGATGGTTTCAAAATGCTGCCGCTGAAGCCACAGGCTCTCCTGGAATCCAACCGACTTATACTCTTTACCTCCGAATTTGATTCTGGCTGCAGTAAAAGCAGGGTACTGCCATGCTTCCGGGAACATCATTGCCAGTTGCTGGAGGGTTTCATCAATGGGTTTCCCTTCACGCAAAATCTGGGTAGTCTGGTTTATCGCAGCCAGTTCTTTAAGGCGCTCACCTTGTTCATGCATCAGTTTTCTGATGTCGGGGCTTTTGTCTGTATTATCAGTCATATCAATCTTATTCTAAACAACGAAATTAAGAAAAGATCAGTAGCTGTGTATTAAACAGGATAAATAGTTCCTCTAAATGACCTTTGATGTTTTGATGAATTAGATTAATTTCGTCGTCATAAATCCAGTTTTTAAACGGTGAATAAAATTGAAGTCATTCTCGTTGACGACCACCATATAGTTTGTGAAGGTATAACTTCGTTATTATCTGACAGCCAGAATATTACAGTTATGGGTTGTGTCCGTAACCTTTCTGAGTTACTGATAAAATTAAGGATACTACCCATTCATGTGATATTGCTGAATACTTATGAGCCGGGTGATCATGACATTGATATGATCAGGATTATCCAGCGTGAGCATCCCCAGATAAAGATCCTGATCATGGCCATGACGGTCCAGGAAAGCTTTATTCTGCGCACACTGAAGGCCGGTGCCAAAGGGTTTCTCAGCAAAGACGCCGACAGGAGCGAGCTGATTGAAGCCATTATGACCGTGCGAAATGGGTATGATTACTACAGTAAATCCATCTCAAGCATCATTCTCAAAAAATACCTCGATCAACCTGGAGCTACTTCAGCCATCAGGAATCACCCTACCAGCAACCTGAGCGACCGTGAAGTCGAAGTGCTGAAATTGTTTGCTGAAAGCTATACCAATAAAGAAATAGCTGAAAAGCTCTTTGTGAGCATCCGGACGGTAGAGTCTCACAAAAATAACATCATGCGTAAAATCAACCTGAAAACCACGGTTGATATGGTAAAGTTCGCCATTAAGAATAACCTCATAGAAGTCTGAGGAGTGACCGCCTACCTCCCCGTCGGGATAGGGAGTTTAAAGAATTTACGATTTACGATTACCAACGGTCTGTTTTTTTTGTCATCGGTGTTCAGTCTGCCATAGATAATGAATGAAAATTGATCCCGAAACGAGAAGGAATTATAGATTTCCCACCCCACTTATTGCGAAAATCACCCACCATCTTTGCGTAATTTACTGAATTTGGACGACTGAGGACAGAAATTCTGTTAATTGCTTGCATAGCTTCGGTTAAGTTTTTCTAATATTGACCCATCATTTCAACCAATCTACTAATTCTAAAAAATTAATTTTTATGGCAAACGTTTTTGATCAGAAGCTTAATGATTTTATGGCGAAAGTCATAGCCAAGAATCCGAGTGAATTGGAATTTCATCAGGCAGTGCATGAAGTGGCTGAATCACTTATCCCGTTTATCGAAGAGCACCCTAAATACAGAGATGCCAAGATACTTGAGCGCATGGCAGAACCCGAAAGAGTTATCCTGTTCCGTGTCCCATGGCTCGACGATAAAGGTGAAGTTCAGGTTAACCGTGGTTTCCGCATTGAAATGAACAGTGCCATTGGTCCATACAAAGGCGGATTGCGTTTCCACCCGACTGTTAACCTTGGTATTCTGAAATTCCTTGCTTTTGAGCAGGTATTGAAAAACAGCCTTACTACTTTGCCTATGGGTGGTGGTAAAGGTGGAAGTGATTTCGACCCGAAAGGCAAATCAGATAACGAAGTGATGAAATTCACCCAAAGCTTCATGTCAGAACTTTTCCGTCATATCGGTCCTGATACTGACGTTCCAGCCGGCGACATCGGTGTTGGCGGACGCGAAATCGGATTCATGTTCGGACAGTACAAACGTCTCCGCAACGAGTTTACCGGTGTTTTAACCGGAAAAGGACGCGAATGGGGTGGAAGTCTTATCCGTCCGGAAGCTACAGGTTACGGTTGTACCTATTTTGCTGAAGAAATGCTGAAAACCAGGAATGACAGTCTGAAAGGAAAAGTTGTTACTGTTTCGGGATCAGGCAATGTTGCCCAGTATGCTGTTGAAAAAGTTACCCAGCTCGGTGGTAAAGTTGTTACCCTCTCCGATTCATCAGGATTCATCCATGATCCTAAAGGCATTGATGCCGACAAACTGGCTTTCATGATGAACCTGAAAAATGTAAAACGCGGAAGAATCAAGGAATATGCCGACAAATACGGATGTGAATTCCACGAAGGCAAACGCCCATGGATGATCAAGTGTGATGTTGCCCTGCCTTGCGCTACACAGAATGAAGTCAACGAAGACGATGCTAAAACGCTTGTTGCCAACGGTTGTTATGTTGTTTCAGAAGGAGCCAACATGCCTTCAACCCCTGAAGCAGTTGAAGTATACCTCAAGGCTAAAATCCTTTATGGCCCGGGTAAAGCAGCCAACGCAGGCGGTGTTGCCGTATCAGGTCTTGAAATGACACAAAACTCAATGCGTCTGTCATGGACCCGCGAAGAAGTTGATGCAAAACTGCACCAGATTATGCGCGACATTCATGAAACATGCGTAAAATACGGAAAAGATGCTGACGGATTTATCAACTACGTAAACGGAGCCAACATCGGTGGTTTCGTAAAAGTTGCAGATGCCATGCTTGCACAGGGCCTCGTTTAATCCTGATTCAGATTTTTGTAACAGTGAAAAGTCCCGCAGGATGAGCGGGACTTTTCTTTTTAAGACCAGCAAGACTATTGTTATAAGCCAGTGATAATTTCGTTGCGCACCTTGTTTGAATGCACAATCAGTTCTGGAAAAAAAAGGCTGAAACAGCTTTCATAATAACCATATTCTTCCCTCAGTTTGTCAGCCGCTGTCTCCATGTTTGAATAAAACGGAGTCCTGCGGGCCATACCGGTCAATGCCCGGTTAAGTCCTTCAAAATTCCCATAGTTTCCTAGCCAGTCATGGTTCTGCATATATGGGATCATGTGCAGGGTTCTGGGAGGTAGAATTCGGGAGGACTCAATAATAATATCGTACATCCGGGATGTAAATGATTTGAGGGGTTCGTTTGACCATGAGTTCCAGTCATTCGATAAAAAATGATCAAAATACATATCAACCACTACACCTGCATACTTTCTGAAATCCGGCCTTATCCGCTCTACACACTCCTTTACAACCGGATGATGGTCGGTGAAATCATCGATGGAACGGTGAAGTGCAATGCCACCCCTTATACCGGGTGAATAGGTCATTACCTTATTGCCTTTGACATGGTCAGCAATAAAATTGCCCAGAATGACTTCCCTGTTGTCGCCTGAAAGGTATAAATGAGCCAGAAAATTCATTAAAACATTAAATAATTTTTCAAAAGTAGTACATTTAAGAATACATGTGCCTTCATGGAACATCGCCATCAACGATAATTTAGAACAATTATAGATAGTTTATGGACTTGGGATGTAATTAAATTTTTATAGTTTTGTCCGACGGAACTATCCGTAATTTCTTAACCTACCCCGTTCATTATTAATTCATTAATAAATCATGCAGAAGTTATTGTTATTAGGCGACGAAGCCATAGCCCAGGGTGCAATTGATGCCGGAATATCAGGTATTTATGCTTACCCCGGAACCCCTTCAACAGAGATCACCGAGTATGTGATGCACTCGAAAGAGGCCAAATCGCTGAACATCGTGGCTGCCTGGGGAGCCAATGAAAAAACAGCCATGGAAACTGCGCTTGGCATGTCGTATGCCGGAAAACGCGCCATGGTATGCATGAAACATGTCGGGCTGAATGTCGCCGCCGATGCGTTTGTTAACTCTGCTATTACAGGTGCAAACGGAGGTCTGATAGTTGTTGCTGCCGATGATCCTTCGATGCATTCATCTCAGAATGAGCAGGATTCAAGATTTTTTGGAAAATTCGCACTGATGCCTATACTCGAACCCGGCAACCAGCAGGAAGCATACGATATGGTTCATCTTGGGTTTGAGTTGAGCGAAAAATTCCGGATACCGGTTCTTATGCGTATTACAACCCGCCTTGCGCATTCAAGGTCAGGTGTTGCCCGTCGCGAAGTACGAAAGCAGAATGACCTGAAACTTCCCGATAATCTGAAGCAGTTTATTCTGCTGCCTGCCAATGCCCGCCGTCAATACAAAACCCTGCTGAACAACCAGGCATCTTTCATTAAATCATCAGAAGAATCACCTTTCAATTACCTGATCGACCACAACGATAAAAAACTTGGAATTATTGCCTGCGGACTTGCCTACAATTATCTGATTGAAAACTTTGAAGATCACAGGGTGCCACATCCCGTGCTCCGGATCGGACAATACCCGGTACCCGAAAAGATGATCAGAAACATATACAACAGCTGCGACAGCCTTCTGATACTCGAAGATGGCTATCCTCTTGTTGAGGAACTGCTCCGCGGTTTACTCAATAACGGTAAAACCATTAAAGGCCGCCTCGACGGAACAGTTCCCAGGGATGGCGAACTGAATCCCAACATCGTAGCTGTAGCCCTCGGGCTTGCAGATACCCGTGGCCGGGATATCCCTGCACTGGTTACCGGCCGTCCTCCATCACTCTGTAAAGGATGCCCGCACATTTACAGTTATAATGCTCTGAACGAAGCCCTGTCTGAATTCTACAAAGGAAGGGTTTTCTCAGACATCGGCTGCTACACGCTGGGGGCACTTGAACCCTTCGACGCCATCAATTCATGCGTTGATATGGGTGCTTCAATTACCATGGCAAAAGGTGCTGCCGATGCCGGATTAATCCCTTCAGTTGCAGTCATCGGCGATTCCACATTCACCCATTCGGGTATGACCGGCCTGCTTGATGCAGTCAACGCAGGTTCATCAATTACAGTCATGATACTCGATAATGGAACAACCGGCATGACCGGAGGTCAGGACTCCGCCGCAGTCGGAAAAATAGAAGACATCTGCCAGGCTCTGGGTGTCAGTAAGGAACATATCAGGATATTAAACCCACTTCAGAAATACCATGAAGAGAACCTTGCCATCATGAAGGAAGAGATCGACTACAAGGGTGTATCTGTAATTATTCCAAGACGCGAGTGTATCCAGACATTGACACGCAGAATGCGGGAAGAAAAGAAAAAACAGGCAACCGAAAAAGCAGAAGCATAAAATGAAAAAAGACATCATTCTCGCCGGCGTTGGCGGACAAGGTATATTATCGATTGCCGCAACGATCGGCACTGCCGCCCTTAAAGCCGGGCTTTTCCTGAAACAGGCCGAAGTACATGGCATGAGCCAGCGTGGAGGCGATGTTCAGTCAAACCTAAGGATCTCTGATCGCGACATTGCTTCTGACCTTATTCCTTTCGGGAAAGCCGATATGATCATCTCCGTTGAGCCCATGGAATCGCTCAGGTACCTGCCGATGCTTTCGCCCGAAGGCTGGCTGGTGACCAATACCAAACCATACATCAACATCAGAAATTATCCCGAAATGGATAAACTGATGGCCGAAATTGAATCCCAGCCCAGGCACATAGCCCTTGATGCCGATGAAATAGCCAGGGAACTCGGCTCCCCGAAGTCAGCCAATATGGTAATCCTCGGTGCTGCCTCCCCATTTCTGGATATCAGTTTCAAAGAATTGCAGGATGCCATCCGCAATATCTTCAGCAAAAAAGGAGATGAAATTATCCGGGTAAACCTTGATGCCTTGCAGGCAGGATATGATTTTGCCGGAAAACACATGAATTGATCTCAATGGCAATCTGCTCACGCTGATTTCTCAATGAACCAGACTGAAGAGATAAGCTGAAAACTGTCTGTTTTCAGCAAGGTTCAGTATCAATTTCCGAGAAAGATAGTATGCAATAAAGATTGAGTCAACTCCGAAAAGTAGGAAAATCAGTGATTTTAAGATGTTTGACCACCTTCCCCAAAGGGGAACATCTGAAGATCATTGAATTAGAAAGTCCCCCGTTGGGGGCATCGGGTAAAAGGACTTTTCGGAGCGGACTCAGGATTCAGGTATTGCCGGAAACAGAAGATTTTCAACCTGAGAGCAAGATCACGTAAAACAAACAATACATGGCCGTTTGTTCCGTTTTATTCTATACGGAGCATAAATTATTCTGTTATGAAATTTTTTACAAAAAAGAGAATCCTCGAAGCTGTCGTCATAATTGTAATGGGAATCATTTTAGTTTTCACCGTCGATTATTACATGTCGGCCCTTAGGAAAACTCCCGGCCCGGAAAATGCCTATGTTCCTGAACCTCGCATTGAATACGGCATTGTTGTGGATTCGTTCTATGTGGTGAAGGATGTGGTAAAATCAAACGAAAACCTGTCGAGCATCCTTCTGAGCTACAATACACCAATGGCAACCATTGAGCAACTGGTAACCAAAGCTGCCGGTATATTTGATGTAAGAAAGATCAGGACAGGAAACAACTATACCGTACTTTGCACAAATGATGATCTGAGGAAAGCTGAATTCTTTATCTATGAAAGCAGTCCTACCAATTATGTTGTATTCGAAATCAGCGATTCTCTCCATGTCCACCTGGGTGCGAAAGATGTTCAGGTAAAACTTAAGTCAGCTTCAGGAACGATCAGTTCATCACTCTGGAATGCGATGGCAGAAATCAAAGCAAGTCCGAATCTTACAGTTGCATTATCGGAGATTTATGCCTGGACCATTGATTTTTATGCCATCCAGAAAGGAGACAATTTCACCGCGATTTATGAAGAGTTGTTCGTTGATGGAACACCCATCGGACTGGGGAATATAATCTCAGCCCGTTTTAACCAGGGAGGTAAAGATCAGTATGCTTTCAGATTTGTTCAGGATAATAATCCGGACTATTTTGACGAAAAAGGACAAAGTCTGAGAAGGGCATTCCTGAAAGCGCCCCTGAAATTCTCCAGAATCAGTTCACACTTCTCGAACAGCAGATTGCATCCTGTTCTCAGAATCCGCCGCCCTCACCATGGCGTTGATTATGCTGCCCCGAAAGGAACCCCGGTTCACAGCATCGGCAACGGAACCGTTATCGAAGCCCGTTATGCAGGAGGGGCCGGAAGGATGATAAAAATCAAACACAACGCTGTATATACCACAGCATATCTCCATCTAAGCGGCTATGCCAAAGGGGTCGGTAAAGGTTCACATGTTCAGCAGGGCCAGATCATCGGGTATGTCGGCTCTTCGGGTTTGTCAACCGGACCGCACCTTGATTTCAGATTTTATAAGAACGGGTCACCCATCGATCCCCTTAAGGTCGAATCCCCGCCGGCACTTCCGGTTAAAAAGAATTAATGGATAGTTTTTACCAGGTTAAGCTGATTCAGGGACGAAAACTTGATTCGCTGAACATGCCGGTAAAAAGCACCCTCAGACCAATTTAAAGGAGATCCCACAGGCAATTCTGATTCTAATCCATTCTGTCTTTTAACCACTGAATTTATCCTGTCTGGCAGAATGGTCAAGGCATTCCATCAGAGAGGTCTTTTAACAAAAGAGATTAGTGGAAGGTTACCTGATCACCAGCTTTTTCCTGAAAACTTTGTTATCAGCTGACTTAACCACAACCGGATAAATTCCCGCAGGCAGATGGCTGACATTTATTGAGGAATGGCCCAAAGGCAATCCGGCATGGAAAACTGTTTTTCCCGAAATATCAAGAATCATTACATCTGCCAGGCCGGTCCCTGAATCAGGTAATACAAGATTGACCAGGTCATCAGCCGGATCAGGATAACATAATAACCGGTGATTACCGGGTCCGGCACCCGCAATCCCGGTTGGTTCAGCAAATGAAACCCTGCTCAGGTAAGGCCGCTTTTCGGGGCCGGCATATGACAACGTAATCTCATTGTTGAAATTCAGATCCCCGGAATGCACGTGCGATATCAGAAATCCAACATCACATCCGGTAATCTGGCCGGAATAAAGGTCAGAAAGACCCTGTACACTCATTTCACCGAGGAGATTCAGATCAGCATCATACAATATAACTTCATGGTTGTTGAAACCGAAATCATTGTTTACGTACAATCCGACTAAACCGGGTGCAAGTGCCATGTCAGGATAAAGCGTAATTCCGGTAGTAAAGAAAGGAAGCGCCTCTTCCCTGATCATTTGTCCGTCAAAAGAAAACTTCTTCAGAACATTTACTATGGTAAAAGGAGGTTCAAGTGCTGAAAAATAAGCATATACACCTTCTTCTCCAGCTACAATCCTACCATCACGGTTATTGATGGTAGTATCGACAGATGCCCATTCTGCGATGAAATCATCGTCCAGCGCAAGCACAAAGGCTGCATGTTCAACATCCGGCTGGTAAATAACTATATCATCAATTACAAGGCTGTCAGGTCCGTTGAAGCCTCCGTTGAGGTATACCCTGTCGTCATAATAAGCAATATCAACAATATTCGCGTAGTGTCCTGCGATTTGCTTGCTTTGCAGAACCACTCCTTCAGAATCCATTATTTCAATGTAATTGTCAATATTCGAGATTCCTTTATAATTCACAGCAATTTTGCCATTCTCCCCGGCTACCAGGTTCGAACCTGAACCATTTCTGGTATCATCGGTTTTTATCCACAAAAGATTACCGGACGAATCAACTTTCATTGTAAACATATGATATGCAGGTAGACCACAGGCAACACCATCATAACTGAAATTACCGTTTGCCTGCCCCACAATCAACACCTGATCTCCTGATACCACAATATCCCCGATCTGAACCAGTCCGGTAAAGTATCTGGTCCATATGACCATGCCTGCAGGGGAGGCTTTCAACAGGTAGCAGTCACCGGTATAGGGTAAAAACTGCGATGCACCGTAAACACCGGCCATATATGCGTTATTGTTGGCATCAGTTGTCAGGGCAGCAACTTCATTGCTGTTATCAACAGCATATGAATCCGCACGGTCAAATTGCTGACCAAAGGCTTGTAACAGCAAGAACTGCAATAAAAAATATACCGGAAATTTTGTATATCTTCTCATAATCAGCCGCTTTTATGAAAGGGGTTGGAATTCTTATAAAAGAACCCACACACACCTGATAATGTTCATTGCTGATCGAGCTTTGGATTTCTGTAAGCACTGAATCAGACTGTGCAGGCAGGTGAATTCTGGTTAATCGAGTAGGAGGAAAATGAAATAGTTTTCCTCCTATTTCATTTTCCGACCTCTCACACCACCGTACATACCGCTCGGTATAAGGCAGTTCCCTAATTTACAACCCGAACCCTTTGATAATAATCCGATAGGAAAACGTACCCTGCTGCCCTTAACTTTTCATTGGTGATGGTTGTAACGAGGATAAAGCTGCCAGCTGTTCGCCAGTATCCTTTCCTTGTGTTCACCCATTCCCACGCCTTGGATTTATTGACCCCAAGTTTAATGAGATTTGTCAGTCTGGTTTGTATGCATTTCCATTGTTTACATATAACCATCCTTAACCTACGGCGATACCATTCATCTATCTTAAGTAGCAGCTTGTTCATATCGGCAAGCCTGAAGTATTGAACCCAGCCCATGATATACTGGCGCAGGGCTTCTTTTATTCTTTCGTTTCCCCATCCATTGCTACTTGATGTAAGTTGCTTGATTCTGGCCTTCATCTTTAAAGCACTTTTAGGGTGTAAGCGAAGCCGCCCAATACCTTTGGCCGTGTAAAAAGAATACCCAAGGAATTTACTTCCTTTATATGGCATACCTTGCTCTTATCCCTGTTTGCCTTTAGAAACAGTTCGTTCTCTAGGAAACAGCTAATGTTCTCATAGACTCTTTGAGCTCTTCGTTTGCTCTTACACAGAATGACCAGATTATCTGCGTATCGCATAAACTTGTGCCCCCGCTTCACCAGTTCCGTATCCAGTTCATGCAGCATGATGTTGCTCAGTAGTGGGCTTAATGGCCCTCCCTGAGGAACTCCTTCTTCACTGGGCTCAAACCGGTGCTTGACAATCACACTCGGTGAGGTATTTATGGATGAGTGAGATAACCCGGCCTTCCTTAACCCTAAGGGATAGTACCTCTATCAGTTTGCTGTGATAGACCTTGTCGAAGAATTTCTCAAGATCCATATCTACCGCATAGTAATATCCGCTGGTGATGTATTGTGAGCCTTGCTTTAACGCCTGATGAGCGCTCCGCTTTGGCCTGAACACATAACTGAATGGGGAAAACTGTGGTTCATAAAGGGGAGTTAGAACCTGGCAAATGGCCTGCTGGATCACCCTGTCAACTACTTTGGGGATACCCAGCTTACGTTTACTTCGGTCGTCCTTGGGTATCTCTACCCGTAGGATCGGATTTGGGCGATATTTGCCCTTTTGTCTGGATGCTTCGATTTCATCTTTGTGTTTGAAAAGATAGTCCTGCAAGGACTCGACTTCCATCTTATCAACACCTCCTGCTTCTTTATTCTGCCTTACCTTTAAATAAGCAGCGTTCAGGTTAGAAGGTGACAAAATGTATTCAAGCAATCCATATCCTGTTGGGTGGTTGTCAGTGAGGTTGTTTTCAGTTATCCCAATGTAGGTCTGCCCTCCCGCATAGCCTTCGGATTCCGTCCTGTTCTTTTGCGGTAAAGCTCCAATTTTGGGAGTTGGCTACTTTCTATCCTTCATCGGGTAACTTTCATTGACTACTCACTTCTTAAGGTTCAGCCCTTCTCACGATGGTCGTATCATGGTACTATGGCTTCTGCAGACTTCTCACAGTAAATCTTATTTCAACCGTGCTTCATACGTTGTTTCCACACGTCTGTGAGATCTCCCGTGGTAAGACTAAACACTTTCCCTCCATGTCCCCGCCATATTTACACTCCAATGTCTGTGTAGTTTTAGGACTTCGATTTGTTTTGCAATCTCATCCAGCGGAAGTGCCTGATGTGATTCGTATTCCTCGGGGCAGAGGTTTGCCTCCAGCTTCCTTCAGATTCCACCTCGCGATGGACACCCTTGCTATTGGCTAATGGTTGGCAACTACAAACCTCCATAGTGGACTTTCACTACCAAGTTATTAGTCATGCACGGCACACCAAAAAGAGCCTGCTTTTAGCGCAGGCTCTTTAAAAAATCAGGCATCCTGACTATTTCACTACCATTTTCCTGGTAACCTTTTCGCCACCTGCAATCACTGAATAGGTATAAATACCAGATCTGAGACCATTGGAGTTAATTACCATATTATATTTGCCAGCCTGCACATTGCGTGCCGGAACTTCATAAACCTTCTGTCCGATAAGGTTGTATACCTCCAGACTCAGACTACAAGCCCTGGCAAGTGTAACACCAACCATTGAGGTACCATTGAACGGATTCGGATAATTCTGAGCAACTACAAGAGATTTTACTGGTAAGGTATGGTTTCCGGCACCCGGGTTAACAAATTCAGCCTCATTGAAACCAGGCCCTTTAAAGTATTTGTGAGTAACAGGGTCATCTTCTGTAACACCGTTCTGAGATGTTGAAACAGGAATGTAGTAATCGGTTCCTTCGGTCAGTACCATATCACCGACGTGCAGCCAGTAATTCTCACCCCAGTAATCTGTAAGTGCTGTTACGTTTACAGGATTGGTATAATACTGGGTGTTTACATCATATCCCCAGATAAATACATCAGGCTGTGTATTGGTGGTAACACCACCACCCCAGAGTGAAGGATCGGTATCAGCCCAGGTTACAAATACTTTTGAACCGTCTTCGGTACGGCTCATGCTGATGCGCTGATCCATCGAAACGGTAAGATAATCTTCAAGTCCGTCAGAACGGAGAGAATCGACAAACTGTGCATTCCATGTGCCATCACCATTCATGAACACATCAAAAATCATCAGAGGCTCTTCTGAATAGGTATAGCTGAGTGAATCAGGGTGGATTGAGTAGGTGCTTCTGACCAAACCTGCTATGTGGAGGTTACCATTCTTGTCAACAGTTGCACCATTGTTGCTCTGATTTTCAGGAGCAGCCCATTTGTTGTACCAGCGGGGAACAACAAGGTCGAAATTAGCCCTGGTAGGCCACAGGTATTCAAAGAAAGTATTGATTTCTGAAAAATCAAAAGCTTCAGTCTTGTCCCAGGTTACACCGTGATCGGTGGTTTTGTAAATAACCGGCCATTCAACCCCATAAGGATTGTAATTGGCATCAGCATCAATCGCTGTACCAAACAGGTAACCAACGGATCCGTCGGGAGAGAATACCATACGGGTTGCATCAATACGGCCGTCTTCGAGCAGGTCTGGCTGTACCTTAACACGCGGCAGATCCCAGTCAACAGAATTGGTACTGCTGTTGAACATTCCGTTCAGTACTTCCCATCCTTCTGAAGTATAGGCTGCTGAAGTCCCATCGAGCCTCTGTGAAGCAACATGTATATATCCGGAACGGGTAGCTGTAAGACCGTTGTTTAAGTGGTTGATATAAACGTTGGCTTCATTATTTTCGAATGTTGTATTCACCTCTGTGCCACCAATACGTGCGCTTCCGAAATACTGACCCTTCCATCCAACAGCATCTGTAAATGGACCAGAATAAATGGCAAACATGTTGGCAGGATCGGTATTTCCTTCAGGATTATAGATCAAACTGCTCGGATACCTGAACATAAATCCGGATCCTGCTGTGGGGCTAATTATAAAATTGGTAAAAGTGGCTCCATAATCGGTTGAATAAGCAATCCTGAGGTCGTTACCGGTAGCACCGAAAGAACCTCCTGCTCGGTTACCGAAAACTGCCATATTCACTTCCGGATGTGCAGAAACGACCCGCTGGTCGGTGGTGAAAATTCCAAAAATGTTGGAAGAAGAAGAAACATCAATCTTCAGCAAATCTCCGCTTTTGTTGTAGAGCACATCATAGTCTGCTGTTGTTTGTGCCCCTTGCAACTGATCATTTTCAAGCACTGAAGTTACAGGCCTTGGAACCTGCTTTTCTATGGCAGATAAATTGCGCTGTTGTGCAAAAACGCCTGCACCTAGAATCAATGCTAAGGAAAGGAGTAATAGTTTTTTCATGTTATTTGGTTTTGGTGAAACAAAAAATAATTCTCTCACGGCAAAGCTAAAAAATTAATTCATTACATCACGTCTTTCCAAAAAAAAACAACACCAAACATAACAATTAATGGACTGATAAAACGCCCTTTGTGCTATCTGACGGAAGGACCGGTTAAAAAAAAGAGTCTGCCGGAAACAGCAGACTCTTTTTAAAAAATCTTTAACAAAATACTATCTTACAACCATCTTCCGGGTCACGCGTTCGCCTCCGGCGATTACTGAGTAGGTATAAATACCTGAATTCAGACCACCTGCGTTGATAACAAGGTTATGGTTACCAGCCTGAACATTGCGGGCAGGAATTTCATAAACTTTCTGTCCTACAAGATTGTAAACCTCAAGACTCAGACTACAGGCTTTTGCCAGGGTAACACCAACCATTGATGTGCCAGTGAATGGATTCGGATAATTCTGGGCCGCAACAAGCGATGTTGCAGGAACAGTATTATTTCCGGCACCTTCATTTACAAAGTCAGCTTCATTAAAACCGGGTCCTTTAAGATACTTGTGAGCAACAGGATCGTTTTCTGTTACACCATTCTGAGAAGTTGAAACAGGAATGTAGTAATCGGTTCCTTCGGTCAGTACCATATCACCGACGTGCAGCCAGTAATTCTCACCCCAGTAATCTGTAAGTGCTGTTACGTTCACAGGATTGGTATAATACTGGGTGTTTACATCATATCCCCAGATAAATACATCAGGCTGTGTATTGGTGGTAACACCACCACCCCAGAGTGAAGGATCGGTATCAGCCCAGGTTACAAATACTTTTGAACCGTCTTCGGTACGGCTCATGCTGATGCGCTGATCCATCGAAACGGTAAGATAATCTTCAAGTCCGTCAGAACGGAGAGAATCGACAAACTGTGCATTCCATGTGCCATCACCATTCATGAACACATCAAAAATCATCAGAGGCTCTTCTGAATAGGTATAGCTGAGTGAATCAGGGTGGATTGAGTATGTGCTTCTGACCAAACCTGCTATGTGGAGGTTACCATTCTTGTCAACAGTTGCACCATTGTTGCTCTGATTTTCAGGAGCAGCCCATTTGTTGTACCAACGGGGAACAACAAGGTCGAAATTAGCCCTGGTAGGCCACAGGTATTCAAAGAAAGTATTGATTTCTGAAAAATCAAAAGCTTCAGTCTTGTCCCAAGTTACACCGTGATCGGTGGTTTTGTAGATAACCGGCCATTCAATACCATAAGGATTGTAGTTGGCATCGGCATCAACAGCGGTACCAAACAGGTAACCAACCGATCCGTCAGGAGAGAAAACCATACGGGTGGCATCAATACGACCATCTTCAAGCAGGTCGGGTTGTACCTTAACACGGGGAAGTTCCCAGTCAACTGAATTGGTGCTGCTGTTGAAGATTCCATTCAACACTTCCCAACCTACAGACGTATAGGATGCTTCTGTTCCGTTAAGTCTCTGTGAAGCTACATGTATATGACCTGAACGTGTGGCTGTAAGTCCGTTGTTCATGTGGTTCAGATACACAGTTGCTTCATTGTCTTCAAAAGTTGTATTTACATCTGTACCACCAATGCGGGCGCTTCCGAAATACTGACCTTTCCAGCCAGCAGTGACTGTAAACGGACCGGTATAAATAGCAAACATATTGGCAGGATCTGTATTTCCTTCCGGATTGTAAATCACTGTACTCGGATACCTGAACATGAACCCTGATCCGGCAGTGGGGCTAACGATAAAGTTATTGAAAGTGGAACCATAATCGGTTGAATAGGCAATACGCAGATCATTACCGGTTGCGCCGAAAGAACCACCGGCGCGGTTACCGAAAACAGCCATATTGGCTTCCGGGTGAGCAGAAACAACACGCTGATCGGTGGTGAAAATTCCAAAAAGATTGGATGAAGAAGAAACGTCAACTTTCAGCAAATCACCGCTTTTATTGTAAAGAATGTCATAGTCTGCAGTAGTTTGGCTTCCTGGTTGCAACTGATCATTCTCAAGCACTGAAGTTACAGGCCTTGGAACCTGCTGCTTTATGGCAGACAAATTCCGCTGTTGTGCAGAAACAGTAATGCCGGCGAGCATTACCAAAACCATTAGTAGATTTTTTTTCATTTTGTTGATAAATTTGGGTTAGTTACTTGGTTTTTAAGGCCACTAAGTTAATAATACTTTACACTCAAACGCAAGCTCAGTAGGGATTATATTTTTAACACTGTTTTAAATCGGCAAAATTACCATTGCATTTTTAGTTACCTGAAAGCACAAAAGGCGGCTCTGTTTTCAGATTCGATTGATTGCAAACAATCGAATCCGGGCAACCCTCTCTTCTCATCTTTTCATCTGCCTATACCTTCCATATTATGCAAACCCTCTGTAACAAAGAAAGCAAACAAGGGAACCAGTTTTGAATTCCAAATCATGGATTCACGGTCATCAGGCAAATTCAAAATTGTCTGAACAAAAATGTTTATTGCTTTTGACTTCAATAGTCAATGACCTGAAAATCCAACCTGACGGAAATTGTTATTTCCTTGTCGATGGAAGGATTGGATTCAGAATTAAGAACCGTTGACAGGTGGCGCTGTTGCACACCATTGAATGGCCCCGGGTTCCGAGCGCAGCCGGAAAGGAAAGCTCTGTTTCATTTGAGAATGAGATAAAATGAGTATTTAATTGGGTGAATAGTTTAGTAGCTCTCTCAATGCAAAATTACAATATTTATAATCAATTGTTGATTTTAAAGAAAAAAGATTTGGCAATTTAACACCTGGTGGATTGCAGAGAAGAGCTGTACATCCGGCCTGATTTTCCAATCAACCACTCTGATACTCATGCGAAACAGAATTGAGTCGCCGAAATCAGGATTTTATTGTTTTTTCCCTGGTGTCGCGTGGTATAATGGTTGATCTTCTGAAATCCCCGTCATCACTAAACAGGCAGCGATAAGTTATGTGTCTTTTGGCAAAATACCCTCCGACCGATTCATGAAGTTGCCTCATTTTCGGATTGAAATCACCAACCCATGAAAGTTCTATCTCTTTATAATTGGGTCTCTTTTTCATAACCTTATCCAGATGCCAGAAGATAGCCGATTCTATACCTGACTTCTGATATTTCGGTTTAATCCCCATGACAGTGATTCTTGACCTGGTAAATATGTCCTTTTTACTCAGATACCAGAATCGTAGCTTTTCTATGAACCCCATTTTCCCATGGAAGCGTTTCAGCATTTCATTCACATCAGGGATCATGACCAGAAAAGCAATGGGTTCACCTTCGTGGTAGGCAAACCAGATAAACTCTTCAACCAGAATTGGTTTCATCTCCTCAAGAGATTCCAGAAGTACTTTCGTTTCAATCGGTGTGAAATTTTCATGAAACTGCCAGGCATCGTCATAAACTGCCTTAAAATCTTCAATGAACCTGTGACTTTCCTTCCACGAAAAATGTTTGAATTCGTAACCGGGCCTTTGCCTAACCCAGTCGGCAATTTTCCAGAATCGCTCAGGAAAAGGTTTTGTAAGATCAAGATGATTGGTTACCTGCTCAAAATAGGGTTTGAACCCGTATGACTCAAAAAAGTCAATATAATAGTTGTGATGATAATTCATTCCAAAACTCGGATGCATATATCCCTCGACAAGCAATCCCCAAAAGTTGTCATTCTCACCAAAATTAACCGGTCCGTCCATCGCCTCCATCCCTCTGTCTGACAGCCATGTCTTGCAGGCATCAAACATAAAAAATGCCGCTTCACGGTCGTTGATACATTCAAAAAAGCCCATTCCTCCGGTAGGCTGCTCAAAGTTGTATGCCTTTTTACGGTTGATAAAAGCAGCTACCCTGCCAATAGTGTTGCCATGATCATCATACAATACCCACCTGATGGCTTCTCCATGAGAAAAAAATACATTTTTCAAAGGGTTGAAAACAGCTTCTACCATGTTATCCAACGGACAAACCCAGTAAGGATCCCCGGTATAAATCTTCCTGGCCAGGTCAAGAAACTGTTTTGCCTGAGCCTTATCCGTAACCTCTTTCAGAACCATAAAAGCGCAAATTTATTTCAGAGCAAATGTAGGAAGTTTTATTGCACCATTCTTTCAGTATAAAGTATTGATTTTTCAAACTCCGGCCATTGTTAAACCATGATATTCATATACTTAAATATTCGGTTGGCCAGATTTCCGTTTTTCCGGAAATCATTTAATGGAAAACCATTGTTGTGCACCCACATCCGGGTTGTCATGTTACAATTGATGGAGCAAAGGTTAACATACACCATAGTGCACTGGTTCTGAGGCATACGGCCGAATGATCGCAGAAGCACCCGGCCATGTTTGTTTCCGGGCCCGGTTGTGGAGCTTTCTTACCCTGATGAAGTGAAATAAATCCCTCTTCGTTCAATCAAACAAATGATTATTTTTGCTGCATACAAACCGGATTTGTGAAACGCCTGTATCTGCTTATTCTCAGGACCTACCTGGGACCCCTGATTCTTACATTTTTTATCGCCCTGTTTATCCTGGTGATGCAGTTCCTTTGGAAATACATCGATGACCTTGTCGGAAAAGGGCTTCCATGGCACGTTGTGGGTCAGTTGTTATTTTATGCATCCACCACATTTGTTCCACTGGCTCTGCCACTGGCAATTTTGCTTTCATCCCTGATGACCTTCGGAAACCTGGGAGAGCGATATGAACTAGTTGCCATAAAATCAGCCGGTATATCTCTGAGTACGGTCATGCGTCCATTGGTTGTGCTCTCTGTTTTGATCAGTATTTTTGCCTTCTTTTTTTCGAATAATGTACTTCCGGTCACAAACCTTAAGTTTAAATCCATCCTGTTCGATGTAAGGCAGCAAAAACTTGCCCTGAATATCAGGGATGGGATCTTCTACAATGGCATCGACGGATTTGTTATGCGTTTCGGGAAGAAAGAAAAAGATGATATAACCATTCGCGATGTCATGATCTATGATCATTCGTCCAGGATGGGCAACACCACTGTAACAAGGGCAGATTCAGGGAAAATGGTTCAGAGTGCCGATGGCAGCATTCTTGAACTTACATTGTATAATGGTTACAAATATGACGAAAAAGGTGAAAAGCGGAATGATTTGCGCAAACCTTTCCAACGCACCTACTTCCGCGAACAGTATAAGCGGTTCGATCTTTCCCAGTTTAAAATGATGCGTACCAACGAGGCACTTTTCAGGAACCATTACCAGATGCTGAATCTGAAACAGCTCACCACTTCTGAAGATTCTATCCGAAAAGAGATCGGAATACGGCAGGAAGGCTGGCTTCAATCAACTGAAAAGAGCTTCTATTTTAATTCACAACTCGATTCAGGAAGAATTAAAATTACAGAAAAGCCTGTGGAGGTAAGCAACAGATTACCCGCCTTCAGGGATATGAGTAAAGACGATATCCTGAAAGCACATGAATCTTCACTTAATTCAGCAAGGAATACACTAAATAACATTGAATACGTCAGGAATGATCTGAAGGAAAGAGAAGTTTTACTCTACAAACACGAAGTGGAGTGGCACCGGAAATTCACCCTTTCGTTTGCCTGTCTTGTTCTTTTCTTTATTGGCGCACCATTGGGAGCTATCATCCGTAAAGGAGGGCTTGGTTTGCCATTGATTATCTCTGTCATTTTCTTCGTTATTTATCATGTCATCTCCATGACAGGGGAAAAATCGGTAAAAGCTGGCCAGCTTGAAGCTGTTTATGGAATGTGGCTTTCTTCAGCTGTGCTTCTCCCTTTGGGGGTAGTTCTTACAATTAAAGCCACTACCGATTCTCCGTTGTTTGATCCTGATGTCTGGAAACGATTCTTTATTGGTATTCTCGCGAAATTCAAAAAACCATCAACAAACACGACTA
The DNA here is from genome assembly GCA_016705005.1 of Bacteroidales bacterium. Taxonomy (GTDB): domain Bacteria; phylum Bacteroidota; class Bacteroidia; order Bacteroidales; family Lentimicrobiaceae; genus Lentimicrobium. The sequence continues at coordinate 259,756 of JADIZB010000004.1, forward strand.
ACCAGGCTGAAGAATGAAAATACTTCTTCTCTGCAATAAATCGCCCTGGCCACCACTAGAGGGGGGGCCCATTGCTATGAATGCCATGGTAACAGGCCTGATTTCGGCTGGTCATCAGGTGAAAGTCCTGGCGGTTAACAGCAATAAATATGGCATCAGTCATGAATCCATCCCGGCCCAATACCGCTCACTGACCGGTATCGAGATGGTATATATCGACCTGGCTGTAAGGCCGTTACCGGCTTTCATCAACCTGTTTACCGGTAAATCCTTTCATGTTGAACGGTTTATATCAGCCAGCTTTAAAGCTGCGCTTAAAGAGATACTGACAAAAGACAAGTTCGACATAATTCAGTTTGAAACCCTCTTCACAACCCCTTATCTTTCGCTTATCCGCAGTTTGTCGGACGCCAGGGTTGTTTTAAGGGCACACAACATCGAGCATCTGATATGGCAGCGGATAGCGAACGGCTGCTCAAATCCTTTAAAAAGGGTCTATCTTTCACATCTCGCCCGGACCCTCCGGCGGTATGAACTGAATATGCTCAACCAGGTGGATGGCATTGCAGCCATTACCGATAAAGATGCCGGGTATTTCAGATCTGTTGCACCAGAAACCCCCGTGATTTCTATACCTTTCGGGATTCCGGCCAAAGATTTTGATGTTGTCCCCAAAATAAAACCTTCAGATACTCCTCCTACCCTCTTTCACCTGGGCTCGATGAACTGGATCCCTAATCAGGAAGGAATAAACTGGTTTATTCACGACGTATGGCCTACCCTTCACAAAAAATTCCCAAAACTGAAATTCCACCTCGCAGGCCGGGAAATGCCTTCCCGGATCAGGAACATGAATACAGATGGAATTGTAATTGACGGAGAAGTTCCGGATGCACTGGCATATATGCAGTCGCATACTGTAATGATTGTCCCCCTGTTCTCGGGAAGCGGAATCAGGATAAAAATTGTTGAAGGAATGCTTGCCGGGGCAGCAATCATCACTACGCACGTCGGTGCCGAAGGAATAAATTATACAGATGGACTAAATTTATTGATAGCAAACGATGCCAAAGGATTCATTAAGGCTGTTGAGAAGTGTCTGAATACACCGGCATTGATTGAGGAATTGGGTCAAAATGCACGCAAACTGGTCATACAGGACCACAATAATGAGAACCTGATACAGAAAATTTCAGAATTTTACACTGGTATCCGGCAATAAGTTACTTTTTATACCTTTGCATTTACAGATATCAGATATCAGAAATCAGCATTCCCTGTTTACCAATAATTCAGCGCAGAGCCGATGAGAATAATGGTAATTCTACCCCGCTTCCCATATCCCATTGAGAAAGGGGATAAGTTGCGTGCGTTTCATCAGCTGAGAATTCTTTCAACTTCTTTCGAAATCGTCCTGGTCGCCATCAGTCATGGTAAAGTCAGCAAAGAATACATCGAAAAGGTAAAACCCTATTGTAAACATATAACCATCATCAGGCAAGACTGGCTGGCAATCATAATTAATCTTGCCAGGGCATTATTCAAAGGCTGGCCGCTCCAGGCCGGCTATTATTACAGCAGCCGGGCACAACGAAAAATCAACCGGTTAATCAGATCTGAAAAACCCGACCACCTGTATTGTCAGCTCCTGAGAACTGCTGCCTATGCAGAGCATTTCAAAGGACCTAAGACGCTCGACTACCAGGATGTGTTTTCCAAAGGAATCGAACGGAGAATACCCACTGCCAATTTTATTATGAAACCGCTTCTGAGGCTCGAATACAACCGGCTTCAACATTACGAGAAAAATTTATTCAATCATTTTGATAATAAAACCATCATTTCTTCTCCTGACAGGGATTATATTTCGCACCCTGAACGTGAGAAAATTCATATTGTTCCGAACGGTGTTGACAGTAAGTTTTTTACCCCGGGAAAAAATACGGTTACCCATGAGCTGATATTTACCGGCAATATGGGCTATCCTCCCAATGTAGATTGTGCCGAATATCTTGTAAACAAGGTTCTGCCCATTATTCACCTGACACATCCGCATATCCGTATCATGCTTGCAGGAGCCTCACCCCATACACGTGTAAAATCACTGGCATCAGAAAAGGTCACTGTAACGGGATGGGTAGACGACATCAGGATGTGTTATTCCAGCGCAATGGTCTTTCTGGCCCCGATGCAGATCGGCACCGGATTACAGAATAAACTGCTCGAAGCTATGTCGATGAGGCTCCCCTGTATTACTTCATCACTTTGCAATGCAGCACTCGGAGCCAGCCCCGGAACAGAAATCCTGGTTGCCGACACGCCTGAGAAAGTTGCTGCTGATGCAATTAATCTGCTTGAAGATCAATCTTTTCGTTCACGTGTAGCCGAGAATGGTTTCTATTTCTCAAAACGAAACTTCAGCTGGGAAAACGCGACAGAAAAACTTGCCGATTTATTCAGAAAGAATTGATTGAGAATTAATATATTTATGCCGTTATAATAAGTTACCGAATAATTTGCTGTCAACCCGTTACAAAACTAATAAAACCGGATAAACCAGAAGTTATCACGAAAATGACAAGAAGAATTTTAAAGTGTCTGCTTCTGTTGCCAGTTTTTCTTTTTTGCTTTGGATTTCCGGGCTTTTCAGCCAAAGAAACCTCCTCTGATAAAAAGAACCTTCCGGAACTTAACCGGGAGGTTTCTGATATGCTGGAACAATCCCCTGAGAAAGCGTTAATTCTCGGGATTGAAGTGCTTAAACTGGCGGATGAAGCCGGCAATAAACCTGAAAAAGCAAATGCACTAAAAAATCTTGGGAATATTCACTATTTTATATCCAATTTCCGCCAGTCACTTGAGTATTTCGAACAGGCATTATTCATATATAAACAAATTGAGGACAAAGACGGTATTGCTTCCACCCTTAACAATTCCGGATTGATTCTTGAAATTCAGGGTGATTACTCGGGAGCACTGAAAAGATACATAGAAGCATCAACAATCTTCTCAAAAATAGAAAATGAGAAAAAACTTGCCCTTGCCTATACTAATATAGGCAACGTTTACTATGCGCTCGGACGTTTTGACAAAGCGTTGAATTATATGAGCCAGGCCCTGCGGATACATGAAAAAATGAATGATAGTACCGGGCTGTCAAAATCATTTAATAATATAGGTAATGTCTACCTGAGCCTCAAAGATTTTAAAATAGCACTGGATTATTACCATAAGGCGGAATTCATAAACAAACGCCAGAATAACCTGTTGAGCCTCTCAACAAGTTATACAAATCTGGGATCTGCACTTCAGGGCCTGGGAAATGTTGAAGAAGCCCTCGAATACAATCGCCTTTCGATAGAAATTTCACGTCGTATCAACGACAATGCGGGCATTATTTCAAGTCTTCTCAACATCGGCAACATTTATCAGGAAGAAGGAAATCTCCCACAATCGCTGATGAACTATAAAGAAGCCCTTAGACTTTTAAATAAAAATCACGATAGTTACCTGCAGGCTTCTGTGCTTACCAAACTGGCTTCACTCCGGATAAAACAAAAAGAGCTTGATGAGGCAATTTCACTTCTGAACGAAGCGCTGGCTTTTGCCGACAAAACCGGATCCGATGTTCTGCTCGAAGAAATCTATGGACACCTCGCCGACGCCTGGAGCGAAAAAGGTGATTTTAAAAGAGCTTATGAGTTTCTTACAAAAAATAAGATTTATGCTGACAGCCTGTATAACCTTGAAAGCAATGAGAGACTCAACCGTTTGAGAGTAAGTTTTGAATCCGAACAGACTGAACGCGACAACCAACTGCTCAGGCAACAGAATATTTTCAGTCAGCTGGCTTTGAAACGTCAGCAAATCATTCGTAATCTGCTGATTGCCATATCGGTTATCATTATAGTTTTTTCAACCTTCCTGCTCTCAATGTACCAGTCGAAGAAAAGAAAGAACGAGTTGCTGGCCGAAAGCAACCAACAAATTATACTTCAGAAGGAAGAACTTAACCTGCTTTACAAAGAGCAATTCAAGCAGAACGAGACCAAGAATAAGTTTTTTAGTATCGTAGCACACGACCTGAAGTCACCCTTCCAGTCTATTCTTGGCTTTTCTGAATTGTTGAGTTCTGAATATGAATATTTGACTGAAATCCAGAGAAAGGAAGCAGCAGCCAATATTCTGAATGTATCAAACGATACCTTCAGGTTGATTGAAAATCTGCTTGAATGGGGACGAACGCAAACCGGAGCCGTCAGGGCTGTTTTCAGATCTTTTAATGTCAGGGATCTTGTTCTTGAAACCCTGCCAGTATTTCAGTCCCCATTGAAGAAGAAGAATATCCAGCTGACCTACGACCTGCCTCCGCTGCTTCAGGCCTGGGCTGACCCAGATATGATCATGGCAGTTCTCAGGAATCTCATTTCAAATGCCATCAAATTCACACCTGTTAACGGCAACATTCACCTCAGTGCAACACAGGCCGATGACATGGTGAAGCTTGCCGTGAAGGACACAGGAACAGGTATGTCATCAGAAATTCTGGAAAGATTGTTCACCTTCGACCCGAAAGTCCAGAGGGCCGGAACAATGGGCGAGCGCGGAACCGGTCTTGGCCTTGCATTGTGCCTCGAATTCATGGAGCTTAACCATGGAATCATCAAGGTTGAAAGTGAACTTGAAAAAGGAAGCACCTTTACCATGATGATGCAACCGCTCACCAGGAGACCCCGCGATTAATCGCTGAATATTTCAGATCTCCAACCGGGTTGTAAACCAACCATTCCCATTCTAATCGTGCTATTCAACGCTTTTCCATTCTCACGCCTGCTGGTATTTTCACTTTTTATTTTGGTATGATTCAATCTGGAATATTTCAACCTTCCGTTTCCTGGCCATGCCGGTATGATTGTCCTGATACGATCCGGTATTCCAACGAAAACCGACCTGTTCTAAGGATCATTGAATCCTGAAGTTAGGAAAGCATCGTTTCGTCAGAAATCACTTATACTGGACTATTGTCATCAATGAAACTTCAAAATTCCGTATGTTTGCGGTAAAGAAAACAGACAATGTCAGACGATAAGAAAATCATTTTTTCGATGGTTGGTGTGGGTAAAGTGGTACCTGTTAACCGTCAGATTCTCAAAGATATATACCTGTCATTTTATTATGGGGCCAAAATAGGCATCATAGGTCTGAACGGCTCAGGAAAGTCGACCCTGTTAAAAATAATTGCAGGGATTGAAAAATCATTTATCGGTGATGTTGTTTTTTCGCCGGGTTATTCTGTAGGATTGCTGGAGCAGGAGCCACATCTTGATAATACAAAAACTGTCAGGGAAATCGTGGAAGAAGGCGTAGCTGAAACCGTTAAGTTGCTCAAAGATTATGAAGCCGTCAATAACCGGTTCTCGGAACCATTGAGTGACGATGAGATGAATTCCCTGATTGAAGAACAGGGCAGGCTTACTGAACTGCTTGATCAGCACAACGCATGGGAACTCGACACCAGGCTCGAACGTGCCATGGATGCTCTGAGGTGCCCCGATCCGGACCAACCTGTTTTAAATCTGTCAGGTGGTGAAAGGCGACGTGTAGCTCTCTGCCGTCTGCTACTGCAGGAACCTGATATCTTGTTGCTCGATGAGCCTACAAACCACCTTGATGCGGAAAGCATCGACTGGCTTGAGCAACACCTCAGACAGTATAAGGGAACTGTCATTGCTGTGACCCACGACCGTTATTTCCTCGACAATGTAGCCGGGTGGATTCTTGAACTTGACCGCGGCGAAGGCATTCCATGGAAAGGCAACTATTCATCGTGGCTGGAACAAAAGTCAAACCGCCTTGCCCAGGAAGAAAAAACCGAGAGTAAGCGCAGAAAAACGCTGGAACGTGAACTCGAATGGGTTAGAATGGCGCCCAAAGCCCGTCATGCCAAATCTAAAGCCAGGCTGGCTGCATATGAACGTATGATGAGCGAAGATACCCGACAGAAAGAAGAGAAACTCGAAATATTTATCCCGAATGGCCCGCGTCTGGGAAATAAAGTAATAGAAGTCAAGGACATTTCTAAAGCCTATGGCGATAAACTCCTTTTCGAGAATCTCAGCTTCAGTCTGCCGCCCGCTGGCATCGTAGGAATAATTGGCCCCAACGGTGCAGGTAAAACCACGCTGTTCAGGTTGATCATGGGTCTTGAGAAACCCGATTCGGGTGATTTTGCCGTAGGAGATACCGTTAAGCTGGGCTATGTCGATCAGGCACATACAGATATCGACCCTGAAAAATCCGTATGGGAAATCATCTCCGAAGGAAATGAAAACCTTCAGCTTGGCGGAAAGTTGTTCAATTCAAGGGCTTATGTGGCCCGGTTTAACTTCAGCGGGGCAGATCAGGGAAAGAAAGCTGGCGTACTTTCAGGCGGTGAGCGCAACCGTATGCATCTGGCCCTGACCCTCAGATCGGAAGCCAATGTTCTTCTGCTTGACGAACCCACCAACGACATCGACGTAAATACACTCCGGGCACTGGAGGAAGGACTGGAAAATTTTGCCGGTTGCGCAGTTGTTATTTCACACGACAGGTGGTTCCTCGACAGGGTTGCTACCCACATCCTGGCCTTTGAAGGCGATTCCCAGGTTGCATTTTTCGAAGGCGGATATTCAGAATATGAAGAAAACAGAAAGAAACGCACCGGAGATACCGAACCGCACCGCATCCGTTACAAAAAACTGAAGGTATAATGAGCCAGTCACTGTATGCTGTAATTACAGGCGATATCAGGAATTCAACCCGGCTTTCAACCGACGATCTTATCAGATTGCCGGTGGTGCTGAAAAATATTTTTAGCGAATTAAACCTTTTCCTCTCGAAAAGAAAACAATGGCTGAAATACAGCATTTTCAGGGGCGATAGCTTTCAACTCGTTGCTTCTCCGGCTGCCGCCCTTGAAGTGGTTCTTTATGTCAGGGCCGGCCTGCGGTCAGCATACCCCAAAGCAGTTACTTCTGCCGTCGACTGTCGCATGGCAATCGCTCTGGGACCAGTCAGTCACCTGAGCGAGAATATTACCGAAAGTTCCGGCGAAGCTTTCAACCGGTCGGGATTACTCCTCGAACGAATGGGAAAGTCAGCCTTTCTGGCTGCCGACACCCCAATTCCCTCAATGACTGCTGAACTAAATACAGAACTTGCCCTGTGCACTGAACTGGTTGGACGCTGGACACATTCACAGGCCATCCTTGTTCCTATGTTGCTTAACGCTGAAACCCAGACGTCCATCGCCGGTTCAACCGGAATCTCTCAGGCTGCAGTTGCAAAGAAAATTCATATAATGGGCTGGCCGGCAATCGAACAATTACTGTCAAGATACCGGTTTTTGTATGAGGATAATTTTGTTAAATTATAACTTTATAATGCTATAAATATATATTATAACCTTATAAGGTTTTATATTTACCTTATAACTTCATGGGGTTATATTATATCAGCAACGTAAAGTGAAAAAGTGAAGGTATCTTACCCGGAAATTCAGTACCGGAATAAATACTGAATCACTGGCTTTCAAAAAAGGAAAACAGCAAAGAGACTATAAGATATAACAGAGCAAATATGTACGCAGAACCTGTCATCAGCATCGAAGCCATTGCATTGTTTATAAGACTGCTGATTGCACATCTGGCCGGTGATTTTATTTTTCAGAGAAAAACCTGGATAATACACCGTTCCTCACAAAAATGGAAATCACGTTACATATATGCAAATGCAGGAATTGTCGCTGTTTTATCCTGGCTGCTATCGGGTCATTTTAATTGCTGGCTGATCCCACTGTTAATATTTATATTGCATGCTGGCATTGATATTGCCAAATCGTATGCCCCTGACCGGCCGGTAATATTTGCCATTGACCAGATACTGCATCTGATAGCCACATCAATGGCTGTTTACCTGTATCTGGATATAGCAGGTAATGAATTTTATTTCCAATGGTTGTTCAGTAACCTGTCTTTCTGGACCTACCTTGCTGCATACCTGATTGTTATGTGGCCAATGGGAATTATTATTGCCATCATGACCCGAAAATGGCAGGCAGATTATGAAAATGGTGATGGACTCAGGGACGCAGGCAGATATATTGGCATGCTGGAAAGAATATTGATTCTTACTTTCATTTTCATGAATCAGTTTTCAGCTGTCGGATTTCTGATAGCTGCCAAATCAGTGCTGCGTTTCGGCGACATTCGCGACAGCAATAACCGCAAAGGAGCTGAGTATATACTGATAGGAACGATGATCAGCCTGGCAGCAGCAATCTTTACCGGGCTGCTCACCCAATGGCTGCTAAACACTTATCTGACATGATCCATATTGACAGTGCCCTGTTGGATGACCTGACCCTTAAAGCCAGGACTTCGCCCCGACTCAGGGTAACATACAATTTCCACTTCGGACCGGCCGACACCCTGCAGCGAATGCTGAATGCCATGGAACCGGGCACTTATGTAAGACCACACAAACATGAGAACCCGGACAAAAGAGAAGTTTTCTTCGCGCTCAGGGGTAAACTCTGCGTTGTCGAATTCAACGATTCAGGCGATATTACCGATTATACTGTGCTGGATTCAGCGAATCAGAACTATGGCGCAGAAATTCCACAACGCACCTGGCATACAATTATTTCACTCGAAACCGGCGCAGTTGCCTATGAAGTGAAGGATGGCCCCTACGACCCTGAAAATGATAAAAATTTTGCGTCATGGGCCCCGGAAGAAAACAGTTATGAAGCGGAAGAATATCTAAGCCGGCTGATATCAAAGCTGAATCTCAGCATTCACTGAAAATCCTTAATTTTGCCCGGCTCAATTCATAAAAGGAGAACCACCTTCAGTATTCCTGGCAATGAAAGAGCGCTGATCAATGAGTATTCAAAAACCTTCAATTCCCAAGGGAACTCGCGACTTCTCTCCTGCCGAGATGAACCGCCGCAATTATATTTTCAGCACCATCAGGCAGGTATTTGAACGATTCGGCTACCAGCCCATCGAAACACCGGCCATGGAAAACCTGACTACCCTGTTGGGAAAATATGGTGAAGAAGGTGACAAACTCTTGTTCAGAATCCTGAACTCAGGCGATTTTCTGTCGGATGTAGCCGGTTCTGAACTGACAACCGACAATGCGGCAAAACTGTCGGGAAAAATCTCAGAAAAAGGTTTGCGCTATGATCTCACTGTGCCTTTTGCAAGATACGTGGTCCAGCACCGTAATGAGATCGCTTTCCCTTTCAAACGCTACCAGATTCAGCCGGTATGGCGGGCCGACAGACCCCAGAAAGGCCGCTACCGTGAATTCTACCAGTGCGATGCCGATGTGGTCGGCTCCGATTCTTTGCTCAACGAAGCTGAACTGCTGATGATGGCTGATCAGATTTTCGAAAAACTGGGAATCAACATTGTAATCAAACTCAACAGCAGGAAAATACTCTCAGGCATAGCCGGGGTAATCGGCCATGCCGACAAAATCACCGACATCACCGTTGCCATCGATAAACTCGATAAAATCGGTCCTGAAAAAGTGAATGAAGAACTGGCTGAACGGGGATTGGATACGGAAGCCATCGCAAAGCTGCAGCCCATCATCAACCTGAAGGGAAGCAATGCCGCCAAACTTGAACAGATCAGCCTGGTTCTTTCTGCTTCAGAAGAGGGAATGAAAGGAATCGCTGAAACAACCGAAATCCTTTCAATGGTTGAGGCAATGGAAATCAAATGCCGGGTTGAACTTGACCTTACGCTGGCCCGTGGGCTGAATTACTACACCGGTGCCATCATCGAAGTGAAGGCCGATGGCCTCGCCATGGGCAGCATCAGTGGTGGCGGACGCTATGATAACCTGACAGGCATTTTCGGACTGCCCGGAATTTCAGGGGTAGGTATATCGTTCGGCGCCGACCGCATTTATGATGTGATGAATGAACTGAATATTTTCCCTGAAGAAACAGCTTCATCCACACGGGTTATGTTTGTTAATTTTGGAGGTGAAGAAGAAATATTGTGCCTTAAACTCGCTGCATCCCTGAGAAACAAAGGTATTAATACGGAAGTTTTTCCTGAAAATACCAAAATCAAAAAACAATTCTCATATGCCGACAGCAAGCAGATTCCTTTCGTTGTCATCATTGGTGAAAGTGAACGTCAGAAAGGCGAATGCCTGCTTAAAAATATGAAAACAGGCGATCAAACCGTCATTTCACCAGATCAGTTGATACAATCCATCGGAACCTTATGAAAATCGACTGGCAACTCAGGTTTAAGATCAAAATCAACAGGTCAGGACTCACCTTTTAGCCAAAGGCTTCAGTCAGTGTCTCCCGGGTTTCCTTTCATGAGATGGGCGATGACCCATATCCCGCATTCCTGGTGTAACCCTGAACTATGCTTGCCCGCTTTGCTCACCTTCAGTTCAATTCCGGAAAAATGCCGGTATCTGTAAGTATCTTTTTATTCCATTTTCAAACAAATCGAAAAACTCTATGAATACTTTCGAAATAAGCCCACAACCACTTGATTTTAATACCATTGAACATATTCTGGAAAACAATACAAAACTCTCACTTTCGCAGGAAGCGATCAAAAGAATCCAGCATTGCAGAGATTATCTGGACGACAAACTCAAAAATCATAGCGAACCCATTTATGGAATCACCACTGGTTTTGGATCCCTGTGCAACATCCGGATTTCACCAAAGGACCTCAGAAGCCTCCAGGAAAACCTGGTAATGTCGCATGCCTGTGGCACCGGACCTGAAGTTGACAGCGACATTGTAAAGCTGATGCTCCTGCTTAAAGCGCATGCTCTTTCTTCGGGGAATTCCGGGGTTCAGGTCATAACCGTTGAACGCCTGCTTGATCTGTACAACAACGATGTGATTCCGGTGGTTTATGAACAGGGTTCATTGGGTGCTTCCGGCGACCTTGCTCCCCTGGCGCATCTCAGCCTGCCCCTGATCGGTATGGGTGAAGTGAGGTTCAAAGGCAAAATTTACCCTGCCCGCAAAGTGCTGAAACAATTTGGATGGGAACCCATCGCGCTTCAATCGAAAGAAGGGCTGGCCCTGTTGAATGGAACACAGTTTATGAGTGCACATGCCGTGTTTATTCTGTTAAAAGCTTTTAAACTGTCGAGGCTTGCCGATATTACCGGTTCAATTTCGCTCGAAGCATACAATGGAAGGATCGATCCGTTTCTTGAACAGATTCACGCCATCAGGCCACATGCCGGACAGATAGAAACAGCCCGAAACTTCAGGAACATTCTTAATGGAAGTAAACTCATTGCCAGGGAAGGAAAAAAAGTACAGGATCCCTACTCTTTCCGCTGCATCCCCCAGGTGCATGGAGCAGTTAAGGATACGATCAGGTATGCAGCCTCTGTGGTATTGACCGAAATCAACGCTGTTACCGATAATCCTACGGTATTTCCCGATGAGGATCTGGTGCTCTCCGGAGGCAACTTCCACGGAGAACCACTCGCTTTTGTGCTTGATTTCCTGGCCATTGCACTTGCCGAACAGGGTAATATTGCTGAACGTCGTGTTTACCGCCTCATTGCCGGTCAGCGTGGCCTTCCGGAATTTCTTGTCGCCAAACCCGGATTGAATTCAGGTTTTATGATTCCGCAATATACCGCAGCCAGCATTGTCAGCCAGAACAAACAACTGGCTACCCCCTGTTCGGTCGATTCAATCACTTCATCAAATGAACAGGAAGATCATGTAAGCATGGGTGCCAATGCAGCAACCAGAACATTGAGGGTTGTCAACAATCTTGAACGTCTGCTGGCCATAGAGCTTTTTGCTGCGGCGCAGGCACTCGATTTCAGAGAAGCGTCCGATACCTCCCCTTTCCTCAATGCTTTCATATCTGAGTACAGGGGTGCCGTCCCGTTTATAAAAAACGACCGGATCATGTATACTGAAGTTCAGAAGACCGTGGAGTTTATTCAAAATGTAAAGTTTGATTTTCCTGATTGACCGGACTTTAGAAAGGGTTAATTTAAGAAGAAATTAAATCGGGGACGCGGAATCTTAGGGGTACATCAGGCTGTTCCACTATAATAATCCTTCAGCCATCTGCCCAAACCGGATCATGGTAAATTATTTACTTAAAAACCCGGTTGATTTCTTTGTGATTTCCATCCTTTTCCATTCCTTTGACACAACCATTTCAAACAAATTAATACCCGGAGGTTTTATGACACTCATTATCAAAGGAAGCGGATTAACCATTCAGGACGTGGTAGATGTGGCCCGTTACGGAAAAGAAGTAGACTTACACCCCGAAGCCATGCATCGCATCAAAAAATGCCGTGCCATGCTCGAAAATAAAATTCTGGCAGGGGAAATAATGTATGGTGTGAATACCGGAATCGGGGAATTCTCTGAAGTTGTTCTGAATGATGACCAGGTCAAGGATTTTCAGAAATATCTGATATACAATCATGCAGCCGGCATCGGTGATCCTATGCCGCTGGAACACGTTCGTGGTGCAATGCTTGGCAGGATCAACGTGCATGCGCATGGAAACTCCGGTGTAAGACCAGAGATCACAATGACCCTGGTTGACATGTTAAACAAGGGCGTTACTCCCTATGTCTGCCAGAAAGGTTCAGTTGGTGCATGCGGCGACCTGGCTCCAATGTCGCAGATTGCCCTGCTTATGATGGGCGAAGGCAAAGCCTATTACAAAGGAAAACTGCTCGAAGGCAGGGAAGCCCTTGAAAAAGCAGGGATACCCGTTCCGGGCCTTCAGGCGCGGGATGGACTGGCCACCATCAATGGCAGCAACGTGCTCACAGCCATGAGCGCCATTTTCCTTTATGATGCCAACAACTGGCTGAAACAGGCTGAGATAGCCACCGCCATGTCGCTTGAAGCTTTAAAGGCAAATATGAAACCATACCTGCCCAAACTTCATGAGGTACGCGGTTTTGCCGGGGCTGTCCGTTCAGCAGCCGCCATCAGGAAGATGGTGGCTGGAGGTGACCTTGCTGAAGGACTGGTCAAATGCAAGGTTCAGGATGCCTACAGTATGCGTTCGACACCCCAGGTGATTGGTGCTGCCCACGATGCATTGGCTTATGCCCGTTCACAGGTAGAAATCGAACTGAATGGGGTAGGTGATAACCCGATTTTCTTCCCGGATGAAAATCTGCAGCTCTCGGGAGCCAATTTCCAGGGATCTCCGGTTGCTGTGCCAATGGATATGGCCGGTTATGTCATTACCATGGTAAGTGTTCTGAGCGAACGTCGTATGAACCGCCTCAACAACCCGGCCCTCAGTGTTGGTCTGCCGGCATTCCTGACAAAAGGGGCTGGTATGTTCTCAGGTCTGATGCTCAGCCAGTATACAGCCGATATGCAGATTGTGGAACAGCGGATACTAAGTGCTCCGGCCTGCATCCAGTCGATCCCTGCCGCAGCCGACCAGGAAGATTTTGTCTCCATGGGAATGAACACTGCCCTCAAAAACAACCAGATACTTGACAATGCCTATGGCATTCTTGGTATCGAACTGATGGCAGCAGCACAGGCGCTGGATTTCAGGGAGTATAAATTTGGAGCAGGAGTAACAAAAGCAAAGGAAGTGATCAGGAAATATGTCGATTTTCTGGATATTGACAGGCCATTGTATGCCGATCACAATGCAATGAAAGAACTGGTAAAATCATGTGAGATTCTCACCGAAGTTGAAGCCCTGATCGGAAAACTCGGTTAAACAATAAAGAGGCTGTCTCATAAGTTAGCATAGGCTTCGTTCCGATAACTATCGGAACCGCTCATCCTTGCATCTGATAATCAATCTATTGCCATATTGAGCAGTTTGCCCACGCCGAAGAAGGCGGGACAAATTGCCCACTTTGGCGGGGTAGTCAAAATCAATTACTGGCTTATGAAACAGCCTTTCCAACAACAGCTAAATGAACGAAAACAACACTGAAAACATCACTGAAAATACCCCGGAAGTCAAATTCAACGGGAAAAGGCCTCCGGGACTGACCATTCTTTGTATTCTTTCATTTATCGGGAGTGGTGGCTCGGCCATATCCTCTTTCTTTGTAGCCGGAGCCTTCAACCTGATACCGCTGGCAGTAAAGCAAACACCTGTCGCTGATGCCGAAGCACTGCTTAAAATGATTACGACAGCCGGTCCCTTATTTTTCTTTTTCATGGGAATACTTTACCTGATTTCTCTGGCTGGTGCCATCTATATGTTTAAACTCAGGAAAACCGGTTTTCATTTATATACCGTAGCACAATTGTGCATGCTCATATTACCCTCATTGATGATTTCAGGGTTTGAACTTCCTGTTTCCAATTTATTGCTTACCGGATCCTTTATTCTTGCCTACGCTGTTAATATCCGTCTTTTTCACTGATTCTGCACGGTTTCAAGGGTTTTTGTTAACATATGGTCGATTTTATCAACAAATATTGACTTTTTTTATCATTTTTCCCTAAATTAGCATGATTCAACGGCTCCACCAACACAGAATGCCTGGTAAATCCGCATGCTATTTCATACATAAATTGTTCTTCGCATCATCTTTCAACCAGGCATTATTTGTAGGTACGCTATGGAGCAAGATGAAACTGAATGCCATATTCCGGGATGTAAATACCTGTATTTCAGCACCGGTTTGTAAAAAACCGGCCTTCAATTCCAACTTTCAACAGGTATCGAAGTATATCGGAATGTTTTGAACGGGAAATGATTAATCTACCTTAACAAGGCCGGCTATAAACAAGGGAAGACCTTTAATTCAATGATCGCTTTCCTTATTTATCTTAATTTACAACAATGTCATGGTGACCAATGATCAGTGATCTCAGTCCGGGCTTTTAACCAAACGGGATTAATCAGGGCAGATTGGCACCGGGAAACGCTGGTTAATCCATGACCCGGAAAAACAAAGAGCCAGTAATGGATTTGTTAATCCTGAATTAACCTTGAAAATCAATCTGCAGACTGCTCATGGCAGAAAGTAACAGATAATATGAATAAAGGGATCATTTGATTCAGCTCTTTACGGAATGGCCTGATTAAGGGTTATCCATGAAGCTTTTCTATTGTTTATGCACCTGTTCTTCTTTGAAATCTTGTAACAAAAACCTGATTCCCGGATGCTTTTGGCTGTCAATGGGGCATTTTAAAGGCATCTGAACAGATAAAAGGAGGTAATACTCACAGTTGAACATGATTTAAATAATAGTCTGGCCGGGATTATCTGTTGATTTATAATAGTTTAAGATAATACTGGTTATCAGGTACTGATTTCTGCTAAATGAATTGTTAAAGCATGTTAAATTTTTATTAATTTTGTTTGATTACCAGGTGTAAATTATTATAAATTGCACCACTTTACTACAAAATCTTACCATCCACTTAACAAAGGAGGTCGACTCAGAAAAGTAGCACCGAACCCAATCACCCGATCAATATTTTTTTTGAAACAGTTTATTGTTAAACATTTTACTCATCAAAAACACACACTATGAGAAAATTTGCAATGATGCTTGCACTTCTGATTTTTGCCGGAGTGCAGGTAGTGCTGGCACAAACCACCATTACAGGTACGGTTTCCAGTTCCGAGGATAGCAAAGGCATTCCCGGAGCAACCGTGCTCGTTAAGGGTACCAATGTTGGTTTAACAACCGATATGAGTGGTAAGTACTCCATTAAAGTTCCCGTTCAGGGAAAGATTCTCCAGTTTTCATTTGTGGGAATGAAAGCAAAAGAAGTACCCATTGGAAATCAAACTGTTATCAATGTCGTACTTGATCCTGACGTTATGAATATTGAAGGAGTTGTTGTAACTGCTCTTGGAATCTCGCGCGAAAAAAAATCTCTGGGTTATGCTGCCCAGGATGTTTCCGGAGCTGATATTGGCCGGGCAAACAACGCTAACTTCATGACTGCTATTTCAGGTAAAATAGCCGGTGTTGAAGTCAGGCAGTCTTCAGGTATGCCGGGATCTCCTGCTACAATTCTGATTCGTGGTGCCAGATCGTTCAGCGGTAACAATTCACCGTTGTATGTGGTAGATGGTATGCCCATTTCTACAGATGTCGATTATGCTCAGAATGTCACTGGTGCATTTTCAGCAAACCGCGCACTCGATATCAACCCGAGTGATATTGAATCGATCAATGTCCTGAAAGGTCAGGCTGCAGCTGCACTTTATGGTATCCGTGCTTCAAATGGTGTTATTGTAATTACTACCAAAAGCGGTAAAGGTGCTGTAAAAAACGGAAAATTAGGCCCGGTTGTTAACTTTTCGACAAACTTCAGCACAGATGTTGCTGCCCGTTTACCAGAAGTTCAACAGACTTATGCCCAGGGTTATTATGCAGGAGGCGTTAACAATGCATCTGACAATACGTTCTATCCAGCATTCTCATATTCATGGGGCCCGAAAATTTCTGACCTTCCTAATGACCCTACTTATGGAGGCAATAATTATGATAATCCCGGGAAATTTTTTGACCCTTACAAAGGTGCCTGGGTAAATCCAACTGCCTACAATAATGCTGAGAATTTTTATAAAGAAACAGGCCAGACATGGAACAACAACATTGATGTAAGTCAGGCAGGTGAATTTGGCAATTTTATGGTTGGGTTTGGAAACACCCACCAGGTTGGTATCGTTCCTGAGATCAAAATGGACCGTTACAATGCCAAAGCTGCTGCAACCATCAACCTGAATGCAAAGTGGAAAGCCGGATTTTCAGGAAACTATTCTGATGTTAAACTTAACAAAATGCCTTCTGGTAATGACAGCTGGCTGTTTACTGTATATGGAGCTCCTGCTTCTTACGATCTGATGGGTACCCCATATCACCAGGAAGGAACCAATGGCGCTTACAGGCAAATCTCTTATCGCCGGGGTGCTGTTGGAGAAAACCCAAGATGGGCTCTCAACAACAATCATTTTGATGAAGGAACCAGACGTTTCTTTGGAAATACTTACCTTGATTACAACCCGGTATCCTGGGTTAATGTGCACTATCAACTTGGTGTTGATACCTATGCAACCAACCAGGAAGATTATTATGAAATGGGAAGTGCAAGAAACGGACAGTCTTTCCCGACTGCTGCCAGGTATCCTACCCCGGACAATCCAGTATATGCCTACATTGCACCAACGGGAGGTTCAATTAATAACTATGGTATTTCACGCAGTACAATCAACTCTGTCTTAAATATTAGTTTTAAGAAGAAAATTACTGAGAATCTGAATGCCATTCTTATTGTTGGTAATGAGATCAATGATAGCCGTGCCCGTTCATGGACCATGACAGGAACCGGGTTTACTACTCCTGGATGGAACAATATGGCAAATACCAGCACCCAGACTGCAGGTGAAACCAAATATGCTGACCGTACTGTTGGTTTTTACGGAAACCTTGCTATGGATTACAAGAGCATGCTTTATCTTAACCTGACAGGTCGTAATGACGTTGTTTCTTCAATGCCAAACGGCAGCAGAAGTTTCTTCTATCCCTCTGCATCCCTCGGTTTCGTGTTTACTGAAGTCGCCGGATTGAGTGAAAATAAAATCCTGCCTTTCGGAAAAATCCGTGCTTCATATGCTCAGGTTGGACAAGCTGGAACTTATAAACCCAAAACATATCTTGTCGGAGGTGCAGCCAGCGGTTTTCTAAATGATGGTATCTTATTCCCTCTGGGCGGTATTAGTGGATATGGCCCGAATACTTCTCTCTATGACCCTGCTTTGGTACCTGAAAATACCAAGAGTTTTGAATTGGGACTTGAGTTAAAATTCCTGAACAACAGAATTGGAATAGATTATACCTATTCTGACCAGGAATCAAGTGATCAGATTTTCCCCGTGCCCCTTGCCGGGTCGACCGGTGCTGCTGAATTATATATGAACGCAGGCCAGATGACCTCAAAAGGTCACGAAATAGTTCTTTACATTATCCCTGTCAAAACGAAGGATTTCGCATGGAATCTGAATCTGAATTTCACCAAAATCAAGAATGAGTGTATTGAACTGGCTCCAGGTGTCGAAAGCATCAGTCTTGGTGGTTATGAAACACCCAACATCCGTGCATCTGCCGGTGACACATACCCGGCTATTTACGGTAACCAGTTTGCAAGGGATGAACAGGGCAGAATCCTGGTAGATGAAGATCCCGACAGTTATTATTATGGTATGCCAATGTTGGGCGAATTTGGAAAAATCGGCGATGTTTCTCCTAATTTCTATCTTAGTGTAAACAACGCTTTTACCTACAAATTCATTACACTTACAGCTCAGCTTGACTGGAAAGATGGTGGACAGATGTATTCAGGTAGTAACCGTTTGATGGATTTATATGGTTCTTCGGCCAGAACTGAGGATCGTACTACTCCTTTTATTTATGATGGCTACAAAGCAGATGGCACCAAGAATGACATTCAGCGTGGTGGACCAGACGATATCTGGGCATATCCTGATCTCTATAATGATGTTCTTGCTTCACTTGATGAAGCTCAGGTATATGAAACTTCATTTGTTAAACTCAGAGAAGTCGCTCTTACCATCAGTCTTCCTAGTAAAATTATTTCCAAGGCACATATACAGGCACTGTCTGTTAGCCTTTTTGCCAGGAATTTCTTATTATGGACAACCTTGCCGAACTTTGATCCTGAATCATCACAGGGACAAGGAAATATGCAGGGTGGCATGGATTATATGTCGCTGCCTCAGGCCAAATCATACGGAATTGGTCTAAATCTCACATTTTAATCACTAATAATAAGAGAAAACTATGAAAACACTTAAGATATTCCTGATAATGTTAGTCCCGTTCATTCTCTTCTCCTGCAGTGAGAAGACCATGGATGAAATTAACAAGGAGCGCAACAATGCGCTCACAATGGATGCGAATAATATGCTACCGGAGGCTGAATTGAAAACTGCCTTTGAAACCATAGGCATTGACATTGCCTGGTATGCTACAGTATATGTTGAACAAAGCGCCGGAACCTGGGCCCAGTCAGCAACTGCTGATAAAAGGGTTGGTCAGAATGATGCTTCTTTGTTCAATAATAACTGGAACGGTCTCTATATTGTATTGAATGTATGTAAGGAAATCCTTGATAAAACTGCACCTGAAGGATCAGAACCCGATAACTTCGGGGTCAGAGGTGTAGCTCAGGTTTTAACTGCATATAATCTTGCTATGCTAACTGATATGTGGGGTAATGTTCCCTGGAGTGAAGCATTGAAAGGAGCTGAAAACATGCAGCCTAAGTATGATTCACAACAGGATATTTATGCTGAGATTTTTGCTTTGCTCGACGATGCAGTCGTCAATCTTGGAAAATCTACAGTTTCGTTTAGCAGAGTTGATTACATATACGGTGGAGATACCGATGCATGGATCAAAGCTGCTCATTCACTCAAAGCACGTTATGCTATGAGATTGAGCAATGTAGATACAGATGCTTCTTCCAAAGCACTTGCCAGTATTGCCGATGGATTTGCCAGCAATGATGACAATTTTCTATTTAATGCATACGAATCAACTGCAACCGGCGAAAATCCATGGTATCAGTTTCTTGCTGACCGCACCCATTTATCTGTTGGTAAGACTCTTTTTGACCTGATGAATGACCGGAATGACCCGAGGATGGCTGTTTATTTCACCCAGATCGACGGTGCATATGCACCAGCTCCAAATGGAACAGCTACTGAATCTCAGGGTGGCTTGTACTCTACTTCACTGATTACTGAAAATGGTGCAACTGCAGCCGCTCCTTTGATGACTTATCACGAATTGAAATTTATCGAAGCTGAAGCTAAATTCAGAACAGGAAGTTCCTCATGGCAGACTTCATTGCAGGAGGCTATTGAAGCCAATTTCCTATTCCACGGGGCAGAAGGTGCAGCAGACTATTTCACGAATGAAGTTGCTCCCAAACTCACTACTGGCAATGAATTAAATGAGATTCTGACTCAGAAATACATTGCACTTTATGAGCATGAAGCTATCGAAGTGTACAATGATTACAGGCGTACTGAAATCCCTACCATGCATAATCCAAACAATGTAACAAAAGGATTTGTAAACCGGTTCCCATACGCTTTAAGCGAAGTATCTTCAAACCCATCCAACGTTCCATCAGTTGATGTTTTTGTCGACAAAGTATGGTGGGCTAAGTAATTATTAATTAATTGACAAAAAAAACTGCCCGGTTATCGGGCAGTTTTTTTTTGTCAATCGCTTGCCGGTTTATATTTTTTTATATTTTTGCCTCATCAATATCAAAGAATCATGAAATCCACCTTGTCATTTTTCGTTCCGGCCACCACAGCTATTGTGGCTGGTACCAACGTTGACCGGGTGAGATACCTGTTTTGTATCTAACTCCTTGCTTATAATACAGCAACCCGGTCTGAAAACAGACCGGGTTTTTTTTTCACTCCAAACGACTTATCATGAATAAACAGGATACAAACCAGACAATTACACACCATTTCAGAAACTATCTGCATTTGCTCCGACAGGCATTGGCAGGCGGAGATCAGGATTACACCAGCCTTAAACTCGGCACTGCCATCTTTTTGCTGGCTGTCCCCATGGTATTGGAGATGATCATGGAATCTGTTTTTGCCATTGTAGATATTTTCTTTGTCTCCCGTCTCGGATCTGATGCCATTGCAGCTGTTGGACTAACCGAATCAATGATGACCCTGGTTTATGCCATTGCCGTTGGTTTCAGTGCCGGCACGACAGCTCTGATTTCGAGAAGGATTGGTGAAAAAAATCCCGGAGCAGCTGCGAAAGCAGCCGGACAATCGATGATAGCCGGTCTGGCCGTTTCTATTGTTATGGCTATACCCGGTATTTTCTATTCATATGAACTGTTGATACTGATGGGTGCAGGAGAATCTCTCGCCCGTCAGAATCACGGTTTCACCCAGATAATGTTTGCCGGAAATGCCGTTATCATGATGCTGTTTATCATCAATGCTGCCTTCCGCAGTGCAGGTGATGCTGCGCTGTCGATGCGGGTCTTGCTGATTGCCAATGGCATTAACCTGGTGCTGGATCCTTTGTTTATTTTTGGTTTAGGCCCCATTCCGGCTTTCGGAATTGAAGGAGCAGCCATTGCGACAACAACCGGACGGGGAATTGCTGTTGCTTTTCAATTGTATGTATTATTCAGGGGCCGGATGAGAATTAAACTTAAACTGGTTCATCTGATACCCGATTTCAGGTTGATGGCCTCAGTAATAAAACTTTCCATCGGCGGGATACTTCAGAACCTGATAGCAACCGCCAGCTGGATTGTGATGGTACGGATCATCTCCGTTTTCGGAAGTACTGCTGTTGCAGGATACACCATTGGAATAAGGATCATAATATTTTCATTGCTTCCCTCCTGGGGTGTAAGCAATGCGGCAGCAACACTTGTCGGACAGAACCTGGGTGCAGGCCGCCCCGAGAGAGCCCAGCGGGCTGCATGGATAACCGGCTTTGTTAATATGTCACTGCTGGGATTGATCTCAATACTTTTTATTAGCTTTCCCGGATTCTTTATCCGGATGTTCATCCAGGATGAAGAGGTCATCAGGGCAGGCATTACCTGCCTGCAGATTGTCAGTTCCGGCTTCCTTTTTTACGCTTTCGGCATGGTAATGACCCAGTCGCTGAACGGTGCAGGCGATACCTATACCCCTACCCTGCTGAATTTTATCTGCTTCTGGCTCATTGAAATTCCACTGGCTTATTACCTGGCATTAAGGGCCGGATTTGAAACGAATGGCGTTTATTATGCCATCGTTATTGCCGAAAGCACCCTCACCCTGCTGGGCATCTATGTTTTCAGCCGTGGAAAATGGAAGCTGAAGAAGGTGTGAGGATAGTAGTTAAAATCTCTTTTACCCCCCTCTGACTCCCTCCCTGTTGGCAGGGACAGGCTCTGAAAACAAGAGGAGAAGCATATAATCTGAATAAATAAACGAAATCCTGATTGGTGGCAGGATCAGCTCCCTCCCTTTTCAAAGGGAGGGTTGGGGAGGGTATAAGAAAAACTCATTCATATTCAGTAATATGCATTGACTCTATAAAATGACTTTTGCAGGGACTCATTTCCAAAGTTTACCGGACAAAAGTGATTCCAATTCCCATAATTCCATCATTCCATCAAACAAAAATGGCCGCAGCGTCTCCGCTGCGGCCATTTTTTTTGTGCTCAATCTATTCAAAAAATAAAATTGACTTCTTGATTCTTTCGATTGCTTCACGCAGTTGCGTTTCAGTAATCACCAGGGGGGGTGCAAACCTGATGATATCACCATGGGTGGGTTTGGCCAGAACGCCGTTTTCCTTCATCTTTACACAGACATCCCAGGCTTCCTTGCCATTCTTAGGCTTGATAATGACGGCATTGAGGAGCCCTTTACCACGCACCAGGGTTATCATTTCCGATTTGATGGCCCTCATTTCCTCGCGGAAAATCTGACCCATCTTTTCTGCCTTGTCGGCCAGGTTTTCATCTTTTACCACCTGCAGGGCTTCAATCGCTACGCGGGCAGCAACAGGGTTTCCTCCGAATGTGGAGCCATGTTCACCCGGTTTGATGCAAAGCATAATATCGTTGTCGGCCAGAACAGCTGATACCGGATAAACACCTCCTGAAAGTGCTTTTCCAAGGATGAGGATATCGGGACGGACATTCTCATGATCACAGGCAAGTAATTTACCAGTGCGGGCAATACCGGTCTGTACCTCATCGGCGATAAACAATACATTCTTTTCCTTACACAGCTGGTAAGCTTTGGTCAGGTATCCTTCATCCGGAACAAATACTCCGGCTTCACCCTGAATGGGCTCAACAAGAAAACCGGAAACATTGGGATCTTTCAATGCTTCTGCCAGTGCATTCAGGTCATTATAGGGAATTTTGATAAAGCCCGGGGTATAGGGACCAAAACCGCCGTATGAATCAGGGTCTGTCGACATAGAGATCACCGTGATGGTTCTTCCGTGAAAGTTGCCATCACAAACGATGATTTTTGCCATATTTTCAGGAACTCCCTTTTTCAGATAAGCCCATTTGCGGCATAATTTAAGGGCGGTCTCATCGGCTTCAGCACCGGTGTTCATAGGCAACACCTTATCGTAACCAAAATATTCAGTTACGTATTTTTCATAAACGCCCAAAGAGTCATTGTAGAAAGCTCTTGAAGTCAGGGTCATTTTCGAAGCCTGATCCACCAGGGCTTTGATTATCCTCGGGTGGCAATGTCCCTGGTTTACGGCTGAATAAGCCGACAGAAAATCATAATATTGCCTGCCTTCAACATCCCATACCTGGGCACCATCTCCCCTGGCCAGAACAACAGGAAGCGGGTGATAATTGTGTGCTCCGTACTCTTCTTCCAGATGCATCAATTTTTCCGATGTCATCAATTCATTCATAAGATTTTGTTTATAAGTGTAAAAAATAAAATACCTGAATCCGGGGCAAAGATATGACTTTAAGATTGCCTCCATAAAAAGGTGCTGAAATTTTGTTTAATCGGAAGCATTAGCATAACCAGTATGAAATGATGATATAATAACAGGCCTGATGATGACAGGGTATCCGGGGCATATATTGAAAGGTTATTCAGTATTTGATATGCCTGAGGGTATTAAGAATTCAAAATATGCAGCTAACCACAATATCGCAACCCGCAAAATCTGACTATTTAAGTAAAGTACAAACTTCATTCAGGTTAGCCTGACAGACTGCTTCACACAAACAGACGTCTGATTATCAGATAATAGCGCTTATTCCCAGGATCAGTATAATTAAGTGTAATGGAGCGGAAAAATGAAAATTAAAAAATCCAGAATAGCAGAAAATCATTGAAAATCAATAAGATCAAAGATGGTCTCAATCATGAATGTCATACAATTTAGTAAACCCATATCTGGCTACAAATTCATCTACTTCCTCATTGAAAGTCTTTCTATTATGATGCTTATCCTGATTCTTAATATACTCCCTTACCTTATCAACTTGAGAGTAAGAAACAGAAACAGCATAATAATCATTCTGCCATTCAAATTTATGATCACATAATCCCGATTGATTTATCCAATGAGATGACTCACCCTTAATATGCTGCATAACAAAACTCATTGTCTGATCAGATTTGAGAGAAATAAGACTATGGCAATGATCGGTATATCCATTCACGAAATCAATATAGATTCCCTTCTTTTCTGCATTTTCCCTAATATGTTTCCAAACAACTGTTCTTTTAGCCGATGTATTAAAATATGGAATCCCTCTTTTTGTTCTCCATACAAAATGAATATATACACTTACAAATGGCATAATATTAAATTTACACATTATATATACAAATATATGAAACACGTTATTAAAATTAAAACAATTACAGATATTATTTCACGGTTTTTTATGGCCTCGAGAGAGGGGCCCCCTATCCCCGCCCATTTGGGCCGGGGAGGGGGGGGTAGGGGGGGTTTCCCCGGCGGGCGCCGGGCCGGGGGCGCGGGGGGGGGGGAAGGGGGGAAAAGGGGAGGGGGGGGGGGTTCAAGGGGGGGGAAAAATTTGAGGGGCGGGCGGGCGCGAGAGCCCGGGCGGCCGCCCCCGCCCCGGGAGGGGCGGTGGGGCGGGCCTTTTACCCGGGCTGAAGCCAGGGCAAACAGAAATATCTTATTTCCTTCGGTTTAAGAGGATTCTCATACCCGGTTTATACGTGGCGGCACAGGGCTTTAGCCCAAAGACGTCAAAGTTTAGCGTAGCCGCAAAGTTAAAACCTGCCAAGCCCGAAATTCCCCTTGTTTGGCTTTCCCGACTTTTAGGCTAAAGCCGGTTGGCGCGGAGCGCTGCTTTTACCCCGGGCTGAAGCCAGGGGTAAGACAACCGGAAATATCTTACAATCATCAGAAAGATGAGGCCAATATCCGGACTTCTTGTCAAAGGACTCAAGCAAAAGAAAATTGAACTTTAACTCACAATAAAACTGCAGGGATAACTTTAGATTCAAATAGTGGATACATATGCCAAATCAACTGAAAAGTTTCCGATGCTCTGAACAAAAGATAGAATTAATCATCAACAGGGCTTTGCTGTTTTTCTATTTCCAGCAAATCAAATAACGAATTATCAGTATTGAACAAGTACAGGATCAATAAAATAATTCCTTATGTTTATTTAGTCTGAATTATCATTAAATTTGAATTAATAAAAACCCAATACTATGGAAAAGAAAAAAATAAGGATTCTATCAATCGACGGCGGAGGTATCAGGGGGATACTTCCGGGTGTGATTCTTACCTTTATTGAAGAACGCCTCATGGCAAAAGAAGGTAAAGATGTCAGACTTTGCGACTATTTTGATTTGGTTGCCGGTACAAGTACCGGAGGTATTCTCACCTGTACCTATCTCATTCCCGGCAGGGATAAATCGGGTAAACCAACCAAAAGGCCTAAACTCACTGCAAAACAGGCTGTAGACATCTACCTTGACAGGGGCGATGAAATCTTCGACCTTACCATGTGGCAGAAATTGAAGAGTAAAGGAGGACTGACGGATGAGAAATACAGTTCGAAAGAGCTTGAAGAAGCTTTGAATGATTATTTCGGGGAAACAAAGCTGAGCGAATTACTCAGACCATGCATTGTAACCTCCTATGATATTAAAAGCCGCAGAGCTCATTTTTTTAGCCAGATTGATGCCAAAGCTTCTGATACTCATGACTTTTATGTAAAAGAAGTTGCACGGGCAACTTCGGCTGCACCTACTTATTTTGAAGTTTCCAGGGTTAAATCTATTTATGGAACACCCTATCCACTGATCGACGGGGGTGTTTTTGCGAACAATCCTGCCATGTGCGCTTATGCCGAAGCCCGTGGAATCGATTTCTCAAAAGTACTGGGTGACCCGGAAAAATTTGATAAGCCGCATGCACATGATATGATCATTGTTTCCATTGGAACAGGATCCACCAGCAAACCTTACCAGTACAACGAAGCCAAAGACTGGGGCATGATACAGTGGATCCAGCCGATTATCGATATCATGATGTCAGGCAACTCTGAAACAATCAGCTACCAACTGCGGAAAATCTGGGAAACTACAGGTACCCCGGAAAATTATATCAGGCTTGAACCAGCCTTATATGAAGCAAACAATGAAATGGATGATGCCTCTCAGGGGAATCTGAGAGCGCTTAAAGAAGCAGGTTTGAAATTTGTTTCTGACAATGAGAAACTCCTCGAATCTGTTGTTGATAAACTGATTGCAAACAAATAGCCGACACGTAAGTTCCGATTTTCTTATAAAGCAACAAGGCTGCTGAATACTGCAGCCTTGTTGCTTTATATTTCAGTTACCTAAATACAGGCCTAAATCCCTCCCATAACCGTACTGTCTTTCTTCTGGCCGGCCGGGACCTGATCCTTGTTATACTTTGAAGGACATTTGAGGTTCATTTTATGGGCTTCAAACTGACCATCTTTCATTTTTCCAATAACTACAACCTGGTCAAGCTTTTCAAAATCCTGGGGTTTACTGTCAGAATACCGGACTTTCATTTCCTTTCCAAAGTTATCCAGCATATAGAAGGTGAAACTGTTGGCATCCTTCCTTGCATCAAAATCAATGGGTTTGCCCGGGCTTAATTTACCTATCACATGAAACTCCCTGCCGGGATTATCAGTAGCCTCGGTAAAGCCTGCATAAGTGGATGAATTTACTGAGAGGCTCATGATAACCCCTATAGCTGCAACCACTACAATAAGAGCAAGAATATGTATCTTTTTCATCGGACAGAAGCAAAGTAGTTTATGAATGCAAAAATAAACATAATTCAATTTGTGAATACAAATCACAAATTAAGTAACACAACTTTCTACTTTTTGTTTAATCCGGCTATTTCATCCTGCCTTTGTTCAATCCGGGATATTTTCCTGTCAATCAGGTAAAGGTATATTCCCAGTCCAATGAAGATGATACCCATTACCATGGCTACCACAAGATATTTATCTTCTCCTACCATTTTGATATATTTATTTAGTTAACATTTTGTAATAATCTGCGTTTGCGGGCTCTGATCTGAAGGACCCAGAAAGCCACAATAATCCATCCGATCACAGCAGGATAAAAAACCAACCGCATCGTAAGGTCGAGTCCCTGCATGGTGGAAGAATTTCCGCCTTTACCCGGATGTAATGAACTATCGGCCAGACGCGGCAATACACCAAGGAAGATGACCAGCAGCATAAAGGCAAAGATGTTGTAGACTGCCGAAACCCTTGCACGCATAGCTTTTTCATCAATAGAACTCCGGAGTACGGCATAGGCCAGATAAGCCATCATACTCACTGCTGCACCATTGAGTTGCGGATCGTTGGTCCAGAAATCACCCCAGGTGAATTTCGCCCAGATCATTCCGGTAATCAGTCCGAGAATTCCAAAGAAAATGCCGTTATAAACAGACTCGGAAGCCATAATATCGTTCTTTGGCTTATTTCCGGTCAGATATTTAATACTGTAGACTAGAGAAGTGCCAAACATGGTGAACATCGCAAACCACATACAAACATGGTAAAACAGATTGCGAATGGTTTCATGGATCACCGGGAGTTCGGGAACCTCAATCATCTGTCCGGCAACAATGGAATAAAGAATTAATCCGAGGCCGGTTAACTTCCACCAAAGTCCTTTTATCATAAGCAACAACTTTATTTAGTCTCTCCAGAGATATGGAAAGAGGATGACTGCGAGTACTATAACAACTACATCGATCAGAAATAAGCCTGAGATGCTTTTTACAATATCTGACACCGGAACCATAACTTTCAGCGAAAGTCTTGATGCGTTCACAAGCAACAGTAGTAGCGGAACAACAACCGGAAACCCAAGTATTGCCATCAAAGCTGCATTGTTTCCACTTCGTGAGGCAATGGCAGAAACCATAGTCAATGCACCGGATATACCAATACAACCCAATGTAAATGCAGGCAGAAACAAGGCCAGGTTAAACTCCGGGAATCCCATGAACACGATGAAAACAATCAGGCTCAGTAATCCCAGAATAAGCATGAGTATTGAATTGTAAATCATTTTCGACAGTACCACCGAAACTGCGGGGGCAAGCATATAATAATACAACCTCCGCGATGCACTTTCCTGGACAA
Organism: Bacteroidales bacterium; assembly: GCA_016705005.1. GTDB lineage: Bacteria > Bacteroidota > Bacteroidia > Bacteroidales > Lentimicrobiaceae > Lentimicrobium. Next base: position 288,003 of record JADIZB010000004.1, read on the forward strand.
AACTTTTCGAAACTGCATTAAAAGCAGCGAAAAGCAGGATGATCCAGAATAGGGCAATCCAGGTATTCTCATCGATCACCCTTCCGATACAGAGCTGTACAACAAAAATTGTTGAAACCACATAGAGAAGAATGCCGTTAATGGCATATCTCTGCCTGAGTTCCAGCAGGAAATCCTTGCGTACAAGTTCATTAATCTCTTTCAATTCACACTTTATTACTCAGTTTAAACCAGGCGTACAATTGTCTGATCTCTTCTGGGGCCAACCGAAATAACAGAAATGGGCAGATTCAGAGATTTCTCAATAAATCTGACATAATGCCTGAACTTTTCCGGAAGCCTGTCCCACACTGTATAATCGTTCAGCGGACTTTTCCATCCTGGAATTTCTTTTATTATTGGTTCAATATTCTGATTGAGGGTTTCATAGCCCGGGAAATCATACACAACATCCCCAACCTTATATTTGGTGCAAACGCCAATGTTCTCAAATTCATCCATAACATCCGCCTTCATCATAACAAGGTCGGTAACCCCGTTAAGCATCACGGCATAGTGCAGTGCGGGAAGGTCGATCCAGCCACAACGTCTCGGCCTGCCGGTAGTTGATCCGAATTCCTTACCGTTTTCCCGGAGTTTATCCCCTGTAGCATCAAGCAATTCCGTTGGGAATGGCCCACTTCCAACCCGGGTGCAGTAAGCTTTGAAAACACCAAAAACTTTACCAACGTTGTTCGGTGAAATTCCCAGTCCGGAACAAACACCGGCACTGATTGTACTCGAAGAGGTGACAAAAGGATAGGTTCCAAAATCAATATCAAGCATGGTACCCTGAGCCCCTTCAGCCAGAATCCGTTTCCCTTCCTGAATGCTTTTATTGATAAATATCTCACTATCGATTAGCCTGATATCAGAAATATAATCCAATCCACCGAACCATAGCTTTTCATACTCTTCGAATGCCATTCCCTCAATGCTAAGAAGTTCTGCTGCCGGGTTGAATGAATTTATGATCCTGAAATGCTCACTCTTGAGCAGTTCATACCTCATTTTGAAATCTCCCAGCAAAACATCACCAATCCTCAGGCCATGCCGTGCCACCTTATCAGTATAAGCCGGCCCGATGCCCTTCAGCGTTGAACCGATCTTGGATTTACCCTTGGAAGATTCATAAACATTATCGATCAACCGATGGGTAGGCAGAATCAGATGGGCACGCTTTGAGATAAAAAGATTCTTCTCGGGTTCAGCTCCCCTTTCGCGCAGGCTGGATATTTCTCTGGCCAGAATACAGGGATCAATGATCACTCCGTTGCCAATCACATTTATTTTATCCGGATGAAATATTCCGGAAGGAATGGTGTGTAAAACATGTTTCATCCCGTTGAATTCAAGCGTATGACCAGCATTGGGGCCACCCTGAAAGCGCGCGATAATATCGTATTCCGGTGTAAGCACATCAGTAATTTTCCCTTTTCCTTCATCACCCCATTGGAGGCCAAGCAAAACATCAACTTTCATTTGAAACTGGTTAATGGTTAATGGCTTGATTAATAACAGCCTGAATCAATCTCACCGTTAAAACTACATTAGTATTGCTCCATCAGCAACGGCATTGCAATGTTACTAAAATCCGCATTAAGGATTAAAGAAAAAGGGAATTAGTTATCAAAGATCAGGCTTTGATGTTATCCGGCACAGGTTCGTTTCCACTCCTGATGCTTTCATTGGCAGGTTTGTTAATATAACCATAAAATGTAAGTGAATGATTCGTGATGGTTACATTAAGCAGTTTTTCAACCGATGACTGAATTTCCTGTAGACGGGGATCGCAGAATTCAAGTACACTTCCATCTTCGATATTTATAAAATGATCGTGTTGCTTGAACTTGAATGAACGCTCAAATTGTGAACAGTTATTGCCAAACTGGTGCTTTGTAACCAGATTGCAATTCTGCAGCAATTCTATCGTATTATACAAGGTAGCCCGGCTCACCCTGTATTTGTTGTTCTTCATCTGAATATAAAGAGTTTCGATATCAAAATGGCCTTCAGTAGCATAGATCTCCCTCAGAATGGTATATCTTTCCGGCGTTTTACGGTGCCCGTGACTTTCAAGATATTCGGTGAAGATACCTTTAACTGTATCGAAATTCAATCTGTCGTTATCCCTCATGGTTCAAGAATTAGTTATAATTACCTGTTAATGTAATAGATACAATTAAGAACCTTCAAATTGTACCCGAATCAACAGACTTACAAATATGAGCATAAAAATAGAAAAAAAATCGTTATTCCTATTTGGTATAAATTAAAATAAATACTGTCAGCAATTCCGCTGTCAAATTGCTGTAAATTCTGATTCAACTGATTGTGTAAAAAGGTACCACCGCCCCATTGCTGCCACGCATCGATCCGGGCCATCGGGAATTTAGTAAAAAAGTCAGCGCACCGTTTTAAAGACTGACAGTCTGCATTTCATGAGTTGATTTACAATGATTTAAAGAAAGTAACCACCCTCAACGGCTGGCTTCTGAAAGCCGGCTGATCCGATAAACATTGCTGATGCCCTTCACTTTCTTCAGTTCATTCATCAGTCGGTTAAGGTCATCGGTATCATGTACCAAAAGAAGGATGGTAGCTTCATAAACCTCGCCGGTGGAATCAATATGAAATGATCTGATATTCAGGCTCATCTGCTCAGAAATAACTTTTATAATCTCATTGATTAATCCCTGCTTATCGAATCCTGCAAGTCTTATCCCACTCAGATAGGTTACCGCTTCCCTGTTCGACCAGTTCGTTTTAACAATGCGGTTTCCGTATTTCGACATCAGCTGGATTGCCTCTGTGCAATTGGTCCGGTGAATCCATATACTTCCTTCCTGGGCCATAAACCCAATGACATCATCGCCCGGAATAGGATTACAACAATCAGATATCCTGTACTCTACCTCGCCATTTGTATCATTAAGTGCCTGACCGGGAAATTTATTCTTCACCTGATCAGCCAGTTTCTGAGGGATGTTTGGCTTTGACCGGGCAAAAGGCCGGGTGATGATGTTCAGCCACCCACTTTTATCATGTTGCTGAACACACTCCTTCAACTCCTTTAGCCCAAGTTCGCCAAGCGCTACTTTATAATACAGATCTATACTTGAATTGATGTGATTGCACTCCTGAAACCTGAGAAGGTTGGTCTTGTTCATCTCCATTTTAAGCTCCCTGAAGTAGCTTTCAAGTTTTGATTTACCATCTTCAGCATATTTCTTACGCTGTTCCTTCAGAGCTTCCTTGATAAATGATTTGGCCCTGGCAGTCGCCACAAAATCAAGCCATTCATCACGGGGTGTCTGTTTTTTTGAAGTAATGATCTCAATCTGGTCTCCGCTTTTCAGGGGATAATTCAGGGCTACCAATCGGTGGTTGACTTTCGCTCCGATACAGTGATTGCCTATTTCTGAGTGTATATTGTAAGCAAAATCAAGGGCAGTTGAATTCGAAGGTAGTGTTTTTTCCTCTCCTTTTGGTGTGAAAACGAGGATCTCATCGGCAAAAAGATTGAGTTTGAAATCATCCAGAAAAGTCAGGGCATTGGAATCGGGTGACTGCAGAAGTTCCTTTATTTTATTCAGCCAGCGGTCAAGCCCGCTGTCACTGTTGGTTTTTTCCTTGTACTTCCAGTGGGCTGCATAACCTTTTTCAGCAATCTCATTCATTCTTCTGGTCCGGATCTGAACCTCAACCCATTGCCCTGACTGGCTCATCACAGTAGTATGAAGTGATTCATAACCATTGGCTTTGGGCGAAGATACCCAGTCGCGCAAACGATTTTGCTTAGGACTGTAAAAATCAGTAACGATGGAATAGGCCTGCCAGCACTGATACTTTTCATTTTCGAAATTAGTATCGATGACAATTCTGACGGCAAAAAGGTCATACACCTCCTCAAAAGGCACATGCTTCGACTTCATTTTATTCCAGATGGAATAAACAGATTTCTCGCGGCCCGTGATATCAAATACCAATCCGTTCTCCAGAAGTGCCTTTCTGATCGGAAAAATAAAGGAATTGATGAATTTTGTTCTTGATACTGCGGTTTCTTCCAATTTTTTCGAAATCGAGGCATAGACCTCGGGCTCGGTATATTTCAGGGCAAGATCTTCAAGTTCACTCTTAATGGCGTATAATCCAAGCCGATGGGCCAGCGGAGCAAAGAAAAAAATGGTTTCTGATGCAATTTTCAGGCGCTTTTCCATGGTCATTGCATCAAGTGTACGCATGTTGTGGAGCCTGTCGGCAAGCTTGATCAGGATTACCCTGACATCATCCGACAGGGTCAGTATCATTTTGCGAAAATTCTCTGCCTGAGCCGATGCAACAGTATGGTCAAGCTGTTCTTTGATCTTCGTAAGTCCATCGATAATTCTGGCCACCTTGTCACCAAACATCTGCCGGATATCTTCAATCGTGTAATTGGTATCCTCCACAACGTCGTGAAGCAGGGCACAAACAATGGAAGTCTCCCCCAGACCGACTTCTGTCGCAACAATTCTGGCTACTTCAATGGGGTGATAAATATAGGGTTCACCGCTTTTGCGGCGCATATCCTTATGAGCGGTTACTGCAAGGTTGAAAGCTTTCCTGACCATGCGGTGATTCCGCTCTTCAGAGCCTGTATTCCAGGCATTCAAAAGTTCACGGTAACGTTTCAGAATCTCCCTGCGTTCCTGCTCCGGGTTAATAACATACATGCAGTACCAACTATAATGTAAATAAATCCAATGAACAAAGTTAAGCAAATTACAAATGCGTGCGTTGGTCCGGTTGATATCCCGGAATATCTGAGACCAAATGAACCCATTTCCTTTGTTATGAGTATTAACATGAATCATGAAGACATGATTTTTCCGGGGAAAAATAAATACGGTATTGTTTTTGCGGCCCGATATGGCTTCAATGGCAAAAATGACTAATTTTGGATTGCTCCAAATTCTAAAGGCTTTACTTACGTGCGCATGATCCTGTTAAAGAAAATCAATACTTTCGTCCCCCGGTATTTGCTTTTGCTGATCCTGATTTTTGCAGGAATTTCAGCCATGGCAACGCATCAGCGGGCCGGAGAAATAACTTACAGGCACATTTCAGGGCTTACCTATGAAGTAACCATTACAACTTATACGTTCGCTCCCAGTGCTGCCGACCGTTGCGAACTTACCATCAACTGGGGTGATGGCGAAAGTACTGAACTGAGAAGAGTAAATGGCGTAGGAGGTCAAACCCCTGCAGGGATCTATTGTGAACATGTTGGTGAAAATATATCCCTTGAAATCAGACTCAACATTTATAAAGGAGTCCATACCTATGCTTCCGCATCAACCTACCATATCTGGCTTGAAGACCCCAACAGAAATCTTGGAATCCAGAATATTCCCAATTCGGTTGATGTTCCACTCTTTATAGAAACCCTGCTCGTTATCAACCCTTTTCTCGGAGGTAACAGTTCTCCGGTGTTGTTGCTGCCACCCATTGATAACGGGTGCGTTGGCCTGCCTTATCTGCACAACGCAGGAGCCTATGATCCGAATGGCGACAGCCTGGCATACAAGCTGGTTAGTTGCAAAGGGGCTGGTGGCCTGGATATCCTTGGATACAAATTACCCAGTGAGGTCGATTCGCAAAATCCGGGAAGTTTTACAATAAATCCACTCACGGGTGACATTCTCTGGGAAAATCCTACCATTCAGGGTGAATATAATTTTGCCTTTATCATTGAAGAATACCGGTATGGCGTCAGGATTGGCTACGTTACACGTGATATGCAGGTGAATATCACAAGCTGCAACAACACCCCGCCGGTGATCGAAGTAACTGCAGACACCTGCGTTATCGCCGGTGACACCCTGAACCTTTTTGTTCAGGCCAGTGATGAAGACAACGACCGGATTACCCTTTCAGCGGAGGGTGGACCATTGCTTCTTCCAATAAGTCCTGCTATTTTCGAACAACCTGACGATTCTGCCGGACATGTTAGTCAGACACTCACCTGGCCTACTGTATGCGCTCATGTGAGAAAGCAGCCTTATCAGGTGTATTTCAAAGCCATTGATGACGGATCTCCTGTTCAGCTGTTCGATCTGAAGACTGTCAACATTTCAGTCATCGCCCCTCCGGTACTCAACCCGGGAGTTGTGCCACTTGGCAACAGCATGATTCTTGCATGGGACCAACATTCCTGTCCGGAAATTCAGGGATATAGGATATACCGCAGAGCAGGATCATCCGGTTTCGTGCCGGGAGCCTGTCAGACAGGAGTACCGCCTGAAACCGGTTATAGTTTGATAAAGCAAACATCAGGTGCCGGAAATACAACATATACTGACGACAACAATGGATATGGCCTTGTCAGGGGAATCAGATATTGCTACATCATTACAGCATGGTTCGAAGATGGAGCCGAAAGCATTGCATCAGAAGAAATCTGTGCGAGCCTGAAAAAAGATATGCCGGTACTGACCAACGTCAGTGTAAATTCAACATCTGTTGACAATGGTGATATAGAGGTTGCGTGGTCAAAACCAACTGAACTTGATTTCACACAGACACCCGGCCCTTTTATTTACAGGCTTTTCCGCAGTGAAGGCTTCACAAATTCTGTTAAGCAGCAGATTGCAGAATTCAACGATCTGAACGATACGACATTTACTGATACCGGGCTCAATTCAAGGGATACAGCATGGACATATACCATTGAATTTATCAACAATACCCCTGGCAATGTATTCAGTATCGGTTTCTCGGTCCCTGCTTCATCGGTATTTATAAGGCTGACACCAACCGATGGAAAGATCAGAATCTCGATGATCAGCAGTGTCCCCTGGGTAAACGAATCCTACAAGGTATACAGAAAAAACCCGGTTACACAGATTTTCGACAGTATTGCATCTGTAATAACCCCTGTTTATACAGACACAGCTCTTGTCAATGACCAGGAGTATTGTTATCGTGTCGAATCAAAGGGCACATATGGCACACCCGGATACAAAGACCCACTTTACAATTATTCACAGGAGAGTTGCGACATGCCAGTGGATAATGTTCCTCCTTGTCCTCCGGAACTTGTCTTTGAGCTGAACTGCGATGAAAGAACCATCCTTTTCAGTTGGAATGATATTTCCCTTTCATGCGCACCCGATATTGATAAATATTACCTTTATCGTAAAGGTACACCACATATTCTGATCGGAACTTTCGGATCTTCATCCTTCTTCTACAATTATCGCCCGGAACAGACCATTGCAGGATGTTTCTTCATTGTTGCAGAAGATATCCACGGCAACATTGATACCACCAGTTACAACCAGGTTTGTATCAGTATAGACGACTGCCCGAGGTACCGGCTGCCTAACGTCTTTACTCCCAACAGCGATTCTTACAATGATTTATTCACACCTTTTCCGGGATACACATCGGTCGAAAAGATAGATATCCGGATATATAACCGTTGGGGCGTGCTTGTTTTTGAAACCTCTGATCCGGCTATTAACTGGGATGGAAAAGACAAAAGTTCAAATACTGATTGTGCGGATGGCGTATATTTTTACACCTGTGATGTTTATGAGGTTGTCGGTTCACCTGAAACACCGGAAGAAAAAAGATTGCAGAAACGGACTTTGACCGATAGTGTTCACCTTCTCCGTTAGTCTGAAAAAAAAGAGGCCACTCACAAGCAGCCTCTTTTTTTTTCAGAACAGATTGTCTTTATGCGAAAAGTTTCTCCGCAAGATCAACCACGCGGGCTGAATAACCCCACTCATTGTCATACCACGACAGAACTTTAACAGTCTTACCATTTACCATGGTGCTCTTGGCATCAAAAATGGAAGATGCAGGATTATGAATAATGTCTACTGAAACAATTTCATCCTCTGTATATTCAAGGATACCTTTCATAGGTCCTTCAGCAGCCTCTTTCATTGCTGCATTGATCTGTTCCTTGGTTGCTTCTACCTTCAGGTTAACCACAAGATCAACCAGTGAGCCGGTCGGAGTTGGAACACGTACTGCCAGACCATCGAGTTTCCCTTTGAGTTCTGGGATAACAATGCCAACAGCTTTGGCAGCACCTGTAGTGGTAGGTATCTGAGAAACTGCAGCTGATCTGGCGCGGCGCAGGTCGCTGTGTGGTGCATCCAGAATGGTCTGATCATTGGTATAGGAGTGAATGGTTGTCATCAAACCGTTTTCAATTCCAAATTTATCATTGAGCACTTTTGCTACAGGAGCAAGACAGTTGGTTGTGCATGATGCATTCGAAATACATTGGTCAGTATCTTTCAGGTCATGATCGTTGACACCCAAAACAATGGTTCGGTCAATGGCATCTTTTGAAGGGACAGTCAGGATTACTTTCTTGGCTCCGTTTTTCAGGTGGTCGCCATAACCGCCTTTGGGGCTCTCTTTGGCACGGAAAATTCCGGTAGCTTCAACAACTACATCGGGAGTAACAGCCCAGAGAATATTTGCCGGATTGCGTTCGGCAGTTACGGGGTATTTAACACCATTAACAATGAGAGAAGTCTCATCGCTTTCAATTTTACCAACAAAACGGCCCTGGGTAGAATCATATTTGAGGAGGTAAGCCAGTGTCTTGGTACTGGTAAGGTCATTGATTCCGACAACTTCAATGTTGTCTCTTTCAAGTGCAAGTTTGAAAACATTGCGGCCGATCCTTCCGAATCCGTTGATAGCTAATTTAATTTTTGACATCTTTATCAAATTTTAGGTTTATGAATTCCCATCTAAAAAAACAGTGCAAAGATAGTTTATTTTCTGCTTAAATAAAAATCATAGACAATCAGAAATTGAATTATATCTAATTAATTTACAATACTTTATGATTGATTTTTTTCAAATAAAATGCAGGGTCAGAAAGGGTGGTAAACCTGCAATCGATTGCGAAAAATCACCTGTTGGTGCCTGTAATATTTAACCATAAAAAGTTAAGGGAATTCGCCTTAAATTTGCACCGATGAAAAACATACGCAACTTCTGCATCATAGCGCACATAGACCATGGTAAAAGCACCCTGGCCGACAGGTTGCTTGAATTAACCGGAACACTAACTGAACGGCAGACTCAGGATCAGGTGCTCGACGACATGGATCTCGAGCGGGAACGTGGAATTACAATCAAGAGTCACGCCATTCAGATGGAATACAGATTTGAGGGTGAAAATTACAAGCTGAACCTTATTGATACACCTGGTCATGTTGACTTTTCATACGAAGTTTCAAGATCAATTGCAGCCTGCGAAGGTGCTTTGCTGATTATTGATGCTACCCAGGGCATTCAGGCCCAGACCATTTCGAACCTGTATCTTGCTCTGGAACATGATCTTGAGATTATCCCGATCATGAACAAAATGGACATGGATAATGCCATGCCTGAAGATGTTGAAGAACAGATCATCGACCTAATTGGCTGCAAACCGGAAGAAATTATCAGGGCCAGCGGGAAAACAGGGATGGGTGTCGACCTTATTCTTGAAGCAATTATCAAACGTGTTCCTGCTCCATCGGGCGATCCTGAAGCACCTCTTCAGGCATTGATTTTTGATTCAGTGTACAACTCCTTCAGGGGTATCATAGCATATTTCAGAATTTTCAACGGGCAGATCAGAAAAGGTGAACTGGTGAAGTTTTTTGCAACCGGCAAAGAGTATAATGCCGATGAGGTTGGCGTATTGAAGCTGGTTCAGCAACCCAGGGACGTTTTAAGTGCCGGGGATGTTGGTTATATAATATCCGGAATAAAGGCATCACGCGAGGTCAAGGTGGGCGATACCATTACGCATGTTAAAAATCCGTGCGAAAAAGCCATTGAAGGATTTACCAATGTAAAACCAATGGTTTACGCAGGTATCTATCCGATCGATGCCGACGATTACGAAGAACTGCGTGCATCTATGGAACGTCTGCAACTTAACGATGCTTCACTCGTTTTTGAGCCGGAATCATCGGCTGCGCTGGGGTTTGGTTTCAGATGCGGATTTTTGGGTCTGTTACATATGGAAATTATTCAGGAAAGGCTCGACCGTGAGTTTGACATGGATGTTATCACAACTGTACCTAATGTTTCCTATAAGGCATACACCACCAAAGGTGAAATGATTGAAGTGCACAACCCATCGGGACTGCCAGCCCCCAATTATCTTGATTTCATCGAAGAACCCTATATCACAGCCCAGATTATTTCAAAATCGGAATACGTTGGTGCTGTAATGACCCTCTGCATTGGCAAACGAGGAATGCTCAAGAATCAGATCTATCTGACCAGCGACAGAATCGAACTTACCGTTGAACTTCCCCTGGGTGAAATTGTCTTTGATTTTTACGATAAGCTGAAAAGCATTTCAAAAGGTTATGCTTCATTTGACTACCATATTACAGGATACAAGCAGGCAAAACTGGTCAGGCTTGATATTCTTCTGAACAGTGAGCCTGTTGATGCCCTTTCGACCCTGATTCATCAGGATAACGCCTATGATTTCGGACGCCGGATGTGCTCAAAGCTCAGGGAACTGATACCCAGGCAGCAATTTGACATTGCCATTCAGGCGGCCATCGGAGCCAAGGTAATTGCCCGGGAAACTGTAAAAGCGGTGCGTAAGGACGTCACTGCCAAGTGTTATGGTGGTGATATTACACGTAAAAGAAAACTTCTTGAAAAACAGAAGAAAGGTAAAAAACGGATGCGCCAGGTAGGCAATGTTGAAGTTCCACAAACTGCTTTTCTGGCTGTTTTGAAGCTGGATTAGGCGTAGAATCTCAGATATCGATCAGTTTGTGCTTTACAGCATAAATGATAACCTCGATGATATTCTTGGCATCTGTCTTGGTCATCAGGTTGGCCCTGTGTTTTTCTACTGTACGGCTGCTAATAAACATTTTATCAGCTATCTCTTTGGTTGACAAGCCTTTGCAGACAAAACCGAGTACCTCAAGTTCCCGTTCGGAGAAATTGATGATATCTTCCGCAGGTTTATCTTTTACCGCTTCATTGTCGCGGAACACAGAGATCAGCTTGTTGATAAGCTCCGTTGAAACATAACTGCGCTTTCCTGCAATCAGGTCAACTGCTTTCTCAAATTCTTCAATTTCGCTTATGCTCAGTTTTTCGAGACCTGAGGTTTCATGGATTTCGGGTTTGCTTGTGGTCATCATACCGATCAGACTTGAACGTCCCTTAACTTTCAGACCTTCGATGCCAAACAACTCCATATTGAGAACTTTGCCGTCCTTTTGCTTTACCCTGAAACTGATATGAATTTCCTTTTCAAATCCTCGCTGGCACCTGCTGATTTTTTCGATCGCAGCTGGTTTATCTTCTTCATAGATCAGATCATCAAAACCCATGCTCAGCAGTTCCTGACGGCCATAACCCAGGGTGGATGACAGACTTGGATTGGATTCAATAAATCGATCCTCCTGGTAGATATAGATACCATAGGGTGAGATCATCGACAAGGCAATGAACTTCTCTTCATTGGCTTTACGGTGTGCTTCAGCCTTATTCAGACGGGTGGCAATGGAAGTCAGGAGTTCATCATATTCAAAAGGCTTCACAATATAATCATCAGCACCCAGCTGCATCCCGAAACGGATGTCCTTCAGATCAGATTTAGCTGTCAGAAAAACAAAAGGAATCATAGCTGTTGCCGAACTCTCTTTAAGAACATTAAACACATCGTAACCGCTGATCTCATTCATCGAAATATCACAGAGAATCAAATCCGGCAGAAGTGCAAAAGCTTTCTGAATTCCGGCAGCACCATCTCCCGCATGGGTTACGTCATAACCTTTTACACGAAGAAGATTGGAAATGGTAATAGCCAGAGCCTTATCATCCTCAACCAAAAGGATCTTTACATTATTTGCATCACTCTTAGACATCATTTGTTTTTTTACTCCGTTGCCCGGGAATCCCGCGCAACAGGAAGAGTTACTTTGAAAACTGAACCAACACCCAGGCTACTTTCGAAACTGACTTCTCCATGGTGTAGCTTCAGACAGTCTCTGACAACCGCAAGACCCAGACCTGAGCCTCTTGCATTCCTGGCATTGCTGGTCCTGTAGAAGGGTTCAAATATATAATTCATCTCCTCTTCAGGTATTCCGATTCCATGGTCAGTAATACTAAAACCGGCTGTATCGGATGAAATCATGCTGATCTCAAACTGCACCCTTTGCTTCTTATCTGAAAAATTCAGAGCATTCAACAACAGGTTCGTAAAGATATGCGTAAATAGTGATTCATCAATCCACACTTCATCAGGAATCTGATGAATAATGAGATCGATGCGATCGGGTACCATTTCCATTTCATTCAGATCCTTCACCAGATTACGGCACAATTTCTCCATATCAGCCATCGCTGGTTTGAATTCCAGTTTACCTTTATTTACTGCATCAATAACTGTAACCTTGTCTAAAACCCTTAGCAGGGATTTGACAGCCATACGACTCAGTTCAAAAGCATCGTTGATGGTCTCAGCATCGAGCTGAAACCTGTGATTCTCAAGCAACTGCAGATTACTGTATATGATCGACAGCGGCGTTCTGAACTCATGAGAGATGGTAGAGATGTACTTTGATTTTACATTACTCAGTTCGATCTCGTGTTTCAGCGAACTCCGCATCGCATCATGCCGTGCTTTCCGCTCGGTAATGTCCCTGATCAATCCGTGAACACCAAGGATGCAACCATCAGGACCACTGAATGTGGCAGCTGTAACTTCAGCCCAACGCCTGACTTTGTCGGCCCTTATAAATTCAATTTCAAAAAGCTCAGGCTTATTTTCTGATAAAACATCTGCACCACGCTCGTCCAGTCCTTTGAAACGGCTCCATATTTTTAGTCCTGTTTCAAGTGAATCAGGAGTTAAAAGGTTGCTTACAGGTATGGCAGCAAGTTCTTCGGCAGAATAGCCGGTAAGTTTTTTTATCGATGCACTCAGAAATGCAATACGTGCGTCCATATCAACCACACAGAACACATCCGACATATTTTCGGCTACCAGGCTGAACAGGACTTTCCGGCTGCCTATCTCATTGATGCTGTCGAGAAAAAAAGTAACATTCCTGAACGAAGACAGAAGGAATGATTCACCCCCGGAAGTTGTAAAAGGAAATTTACTGATCAGAAATTTATACTCAATCCCTTCAAACGATACCTCACGGGTATATTCAACGGGTAATCCATTTTCTATGATCGTTTCATCCTCTTCCCCGGCATGCTCCATCAGCAACCCCAGCGTATCAGACCACAAGCCTGACAGCGGTTTTTCAAAACCTGAATAAGGCTGAACAGAACTGCTGTTGTTGAAAGTATACATCAAAGGAGGTTTTCCGGCACCCCTGATATAAGAATACACTGAATAGCCCGGAAGGTTCGGATTTGCTTGAAGTGCGCCCAACTGACCTTCGTCAGGAGAGAACAATTCCGGAAGTTTGTACGTAACCATAAGTTAACATAAATTTCAATCATCCCTGCGAAACGCAACGATTCAAAGATTAATAGAAAAATCAGGCATTTGTAATCATCGGACGACAGGGGTATTTATACCATTCATAAATAATCTCTAAAAATTGCATATTCTCTGTAACTTTTCTGCTTCAGAATTGTCTTAGTAACAACCGACTGAACCAATCAGGGCAGATGACCGCAGCGGAATACAATAGTTGTGTAAACAATTACTCAGACAAAGTCTACCGTTTTATCCTTAAAAATATAGGGGATGCAGAGCGTGCACGAGATATTGTGCAGGATTCATTCTTTAAAATGTGGGAAAAATCCGGGGAGATTTCGTCAGAAAAAGCCAAATCATACCTGTTTACAACTGCCTACCACACCATGATTGACGACATCCGAAGATTCAAGCGAACTACAGGCCTCGACGAAAACGTATCAGCTGAACTTACAGTGAGCAATACATACAGTGACCTGCAGCAGGTATTGAATCTTGCGCTTGCAAAATTGCCCGGGATTCAGAAAGCTGTGATTACCCTGAGAGATTACGAAGGGTATTCCTATGAAGAAATCGGAAAAATTACCGGGCTCAGCGAATCCCAGGTTAAAGTTTACATATACAGGGCAAGGGTGAGCCTGAAAGAGTATATCGGAAGCCTTGATCGTGTTATTTAAATCTTAGGCATAAGGAGAGAGATGCCATGGGAAAAATGAAAATAGACAGAACAAATTACGAGGAATTTATCATCGGGTACCTCGACAGAACCCTCGACCCGGTCAGAACGGCCGAGTTATTGCTGTTCCTTGAGCAAAATCCGGACCTGAAAGAGGAGGCATCGGAACTTGCTTCAATTTCACTGAAACCGGATTCAGAAGTTGTTTATCATTTCAAGGATGCACTCATCCAACCAGCGGATATTGATGCCATCCATCTGAACACCTCCAATTACAATCATTATTTTGTTGCAGCACTGGAAGGTGACCTTTCCGCTACAGGGCATAAAGCCGTTGAAACCTTCATCAGCCGGAATCCGGGGTTAAAGAAAGAATATGAACTTTTCAATCTGGCAAGACTGAAAGCAGATCCTTCCATCAGATATCCCGAACCCGGCCTGCTGAAAAAACCAGTTGCCGGTGGTATCATGAGACTCATCTATTTCAGTGCAGCTGCAGCCGCCATCCTTATCCTCATTTCTTTTTATCTGAGACCTGAGCGCCAATCGGTAATAAATGTTGCAGAGAATATCAAAGGAAAAGAGAAACCGGCCGTGCAAACGGCCCCCAGGGATTCTGTGCAGGTAAAAACCACCGGGATCAGGCCAGTACAAAAGATCAATGATAATCCAGGAAATCCGGCTCCGAAAACCGGTAAAAAAGCAGCTGTGAAAGCCGGAAATGACACCCCTGAAATCAAAAAGCGGGAACAGGGAGAAATCAGTCCTGTTCCATCAAGGCATTTTATAAATCATACCCCTGAACCTTTCAACGGAGGTAGCCGGAATTTCTATTCATCCCTTTTCGAAGACATCAGAAAATCACAGGAATTTATGCTTGCAGGTCTTGAACCTGAAACATCAGCAACAAACAATCTGCCACTGGCAAAAACCAGGACTGTGAAGCGTATCAACAGTTTGATCAGAAGCGGGGCGCAGATTGTATCGCTGGTACCCGAATCAATCAATGGCTGGATGCTGGCTGATCTTGGCATCGAAGGAATTAATATGCTCACCGACAACGACATAAAGATTCAACGGGTAGCAAAACCAGATGGCCAAACTGAAAAGGTAATTATCACCGAAGAAGGTTCCGGATATTCATTCAGCCGTAAGCCATATTAACCCTCCAGGCCAGTATGTTTCTATTACCGGGAAGCAGGAAAGGGTTTCAATTTACCATTCCAATAAAAAAAAATCAATCGTACTGTAACAATGCATTGTGAATTCCCGTCACAAAGAAAACACGACATTAAACCATAAAGCAATGAAAACTACCCTAACCCTTCAGAAATCAGCCATGCTTGCTATTCTGATCCTTACTTTGAGCCTTCACGCAAATGCACAATCCAAAGGAAGCGGCAACCTTGTTAAACAAGACAGGCAACTCGCTCCGTTTACAGAAATTGAAGCCGGAAGTGCTTTTCAAATCATGCTTGTTCAGGGTGAACCAGCATTGATTACTGTTGAAACTGATGATAATTATCAGGATAAAATCCAAACCATAGTAGAAAACAACCGCCTGATTATTTCTTCTGACGGATTGAAAAATCCTACCGCGATGAAGGTTTACATCAGAATACCGGATATCAGGGTAATTGAGCTTGAAGGCGCTGCCCGCCTGGATACAGAAGGTGAAATAAAAATCTCTGATTTGAGCATTGAAGCCAGCGGTGCTTCAAAGGCTAAAATGGAGCTGGATGTTCAGGCTCTTAAGAGTGAAATCAGTGGTGCTGCCAAAGTAACCCTGAAAGGGAAAGCCGCAAGCCATGTATCGGACATATCAGGAGCAGCATTTCTGGAGGCTATGGAGCTATCCACACAAACTTCCAATATTAATGTAAGCGGTGCTGCTAAAGCCAGGGTTTATGCCATCAGCGAGCTTAAAACTGAAGTCAGTGGTGCAGGTTCACTTACTTACTACGACGATTCTGAAACCCCGAAAATCAGTGAACCAGGCACCTATACATTCCAGTTTGAGAATCCTGAAAACCCCGACGCAGAAGATATGGAAGGAATTGTAAGTACTGCTGAAGAAGGCGATTCTACTTTAATCAGCATAGGTGATATCCAGGTCAAAGTATTTGAAGGAGATCCGACAACCATAAAAATCGGCGACAGGGAACTTGAAGTTGATGAAGAAGGGAATGTTGATTTCAAACGTAACAAGAGCGACCGTTTCGATGGTCACTGGGGTGGTTTTGATATGGGAATCAATGGTTATCTGAATAAAGATATGGGCTTCGATATTCTGGAGGATGATTATAAGTTTCTTGAACTTCGTTATGAAAAATCCATCAATGTATCATTGAACTTCTTCGAACAGAATTTCAACCTGATTGGCAAGAATTTCGGACTAACCACCGGTCTTGGGTTTGAATGGAACAATTACAGATTTGATGACAACATTAAAATCGGACGTGACAATACGGGGATAACCGGTGATTCCCTTTTTGTAACAGGCGTTAACTATACCAAAAGCAAACTTGTGGTGAACTATCTTACTTTGCCCATCCTGTTTGAATATCAGACAAACAGATTCGCAAACAAGAACAGTTTCCATATCACTGCCGGAGTATTAACCGGAGTAAGGATTGGCGCCCATACCAAAATGGCCTATAACGATGGGGCGAAGCAAAAGGACAAGTTCAGAGACAAAAATGATTACGATATCAATCCATTTAAATTCGATCTGACTGCACGAATCGGCTGGGGCAAAGTAAACCTCTATGCCAACTACTCACTTACTACCCTGTTCAAAGATAACCGCGGCCCTGAACTCTACCCGTTTGCCATGGGCATCACCCTGTCGAGCTGGTAACAGTGCTAAAGTTGCATCTGCCAATGCTGTCATCCGAAAGGGAGACAGCATTTTTCCATTATAAAAAAAGTATTAAATTTACCCCCTCGAAAAAGACCGGCAAGAAATGCAATAAGGTATTCCGGAAGGACACAGCTGATAAATAAACAACAACTATAATATGTCAGGACACAATAAATGGTCAACCATTAAGCGTAAAAAGGGCGCCCTGGATGCAAAACGCTCCAAAATATTCTCCAGGATTATAAAGGAAATTACCGTAGCCGTCAAGGAAGGCGGGCCGGATCCCGATGGTAATCCCCGGCTAAGGCTTGCCATCTCCAACGCAAAGGGTGCCAGTATGCCTAAGGATAATATTACACGGGCAATCAACAAGGGAGCCGAAAAAGATGGCGCCAACTACATTGAGGCCACATATGAAGGCTATGCACCCAATGCCATCGCAGTCTATATTGAATGTACCACTGATAATCAGCAACGAACCATCTCGAATATCCGTTCATATTTCAACAAATTCGGGGGCAACCTCGGAACTAACGGATCACTTGCCTTCCTTTTTGACCGAAAAGGTGTATTCAACATTCCAAAAGGCACCATTAACCTTGATGAATTTGAGATGGCAGTTATTGATGCCGGCGCCGAAGATATTCAGATAGAAGAAGAAAGCATCACCATTACAACGGCAATGGAAGATTTCGGCGCTATGGTGAAGAAACTGGAAGAAATGGGTATCGAACCCGAAAATGCAGAATTACAGCGTATTCCGAAAGATACAGTAAAATTAGATAAAGATGCTGCGAAAAAAGTATTGAGATTGATTGACTTTTTCGAAGAGGATGATGATGTAAGCAATGTATTTCATAACCTTGAGCTTACGGATGAATTAATGGAAGATCTGGACTGAGAGAATTACGGACAGGACAGGGATCCCATCTAATGCAGAAACAAAAAGGGCCGCGAAATGCGGCCCTTTTTTGATAATTTGTCAGTTCTATTTCAGGGTAGTTACAATCTCATAGGTATCCAGTGCAATGACCAGTTCTTCATTGGTCGGGACAACCATCACTGTAACTTTTGAATTTTCCCGGGAAATAACAGCTTCTTTTCCGCGAAGTCCTTTATTCTTTTCCTGATCGAATTCAAGACCCATGTATTCCATATCCTTTGTCGTCAGGTATCTGGTTACAGAATCGTTCTCACCAACGCCACCTGTAAAGATGATCAGGTCAACTCCACCCATGGCTGCAGTATAAGCTCCAATGTACTTCCGGATTCTGTAATAGTACATCTCCAGGGTGACTTTTGCCCTCTTGTTGCCTTGTTCTGCAGCAAGCTCAACATCACGCATATCGGATGACACACCGGAAACACCAAGCATTCCGCTATGCTTGTTTACCAGGGTATTAGCGATGGGAACATCAATCTCCTCTTTGTTAATGATCTGAATAAAAGCACCGATATCAAGGTCTCCGGTACGGGTGCCCATCATCAGACCTTCAATCGGGGTCATGCCCATAGAGGTATCAAGCGATTTTCCGTTTTTGATGGCTGCGATGGAAGCTCCATTGCCAAGATGGCAGGTGATTATTTTCAGATCTTCCATATTCCTGCCCAGAATTTCGGCAGCTCGTTTTGAGACGTACCTGTGGGAAGAACCATGGAAACCATATCTCCTTATTTTATGCTTTTCGTAGAGGGAATATGGAATCCCATACAGATAAACATAATCAGGCATCGTTTGATGGAAAGCGGTATCAAATACGCCAACCTGAGGAACATCAGGCAAAAGCTTGGTAATGGAATAAATTCCCTTTAAGTTGGGCGGATTATGCAAAGGCGCAAGATCGATGCACTCCTCAAGTGCATCAATAACCTCATTGGTAATGTAAACACTTCCATTGAACTTTTCACCTGCATGAACCACCCTGTGCCCTACAGCCTGAATTTCGTCAAGGCTTTTGATGCTGCCGTATTTATCACTGATCAGAATACCCAACAGGTATTCAATACCAGCCTGATGGTCAAGGATTTCTCCTTCAAGTTTAACTTCTGTCCCATCATTCCGTGAATGTTTCAGGAGAGAGCCTTTCAGGCCGATTTTGTCAACAAGACCTTTTGCCAGCACTTCACTCGTTGGCATGTCGAATAGCTGGTATTTAATGGATGAACTTCCGCAGTTCAGAACTATTATTTTCATTTCGATTATATTTTAACGGAGAATTTTAGGCACACTTGTTATTCACGGCCAAGATTTGTGATTGAGCCCTTTTTGGGTAAGCGCTTTCCACCCTGATACAAATAAAATCCCTCACCAACTCTTCTCCCGACCATATTCGCCCTAACCAGCCTTTTAAGCACCGGTGATGGCTTGTATTTCTTTTCTCCGAATTCAGCGTAGAGGTTCTCCATCCACTTTAACACTTTATCAAGCCCGATTCTATCGGCCATCTCGAATGGCCCCAATTGCAATCCTGACGTTTCTCTCATCGTTTCATCGATGTCGGAAACTGTGGCAACTCCTTCCATAAGTATTTCGCAGGCTTCGTTGATCAGGGGAACAAGCATCCTTGTACTGACATTTCCGGAAGACTCATTCACATTGATCAACTTCTTGCCAATCAATAATGCAAGTTTACTTACCATTGCGTATGTATCATCGGTAGTATAAACCGATTTAACAGCTTCAATCACCTTAATTTTACCTACCGGAGAGAAAAAGTGAAGACCCATGGCTCTTTCAGGACTCTTCAGAACAGAAGATATTTCTGAAATCATCAGGGTGGCAGTATTGGATGCAATGATAGCATCAGGCCGGACCACCGATTCAATCTTTTTGAAAATTTCCTGCCGAAGCTCAAGACTGGTACCTTTCTTCTTTGAGTTGACTGTCTCAAAGACTATTTCGCAATCAGCAAGCTCAGAATAATCTGTTGAGCCTTTGATTCTCGAGAGAATGAGTTTCTTTTCACTACCGGTAAGTCCCCATTTGCTGATACGATCATCCAACTGGGCTTCAATGCGTTTCAAAACCTCTGCAATCCGGTCGGCACTGATATCAATAAAAATAACATCAATTCCGGATTGGCTGATCAATACAGAAATCTCCTGACCCATAGTACCGCACCCAACTACCCCGACTTTTTGTATTGAGCCTTTCGAGTTCATGCTCTTTCCAAGACTAAAATCTTCTAATCGTTCTGACATCTTAATATTTATTACGGTTATAATGTTATTAATTCATCCCACTGGCCTGTGTTGCCGTGATGGCAATCAGGTTAACAATATCACTGACTGAACATCCTCTGGAGAGGTCGTTGATCGGGGCAGCCATTCCCTGCAACACCGGCCCGATGGCCTCGGCACCGGCAAGTCGTTGAACCAGTTTGTAAGCGATGTTACCTGTTTCAAGACTGGGAAAGACAAGGATATTTGCTTTTCCGGCGATATTGCTGCCGGGCGCTTTATGTATGCCAACGGATTCAACGATTGCCGCGTCAGCCTGAAGTTCACCATCAATGGAGAGCCAGGGTGCTTTTTCACGTGCAATTCTTGTGGCTTCAATCACTTTGTCGCATAAGGCATGTTTGGCACTGCCTTTCGTCGAAAAACTCAGCATGGCAACCCTGGGTTCGATCCCGGCAATTGCCCTGGCTGTGAGTGCAGTAGAAACAGCTATTTCTGCAAGTTCTGCAGCTGTAGGGTCCGGATGGACAGCACAGTCTGCAAAAACGAGAATATTACCCGGAACATAAGGGTTGTCTTTAAAGATCATGAAGAATGCTCCGGAAACGACACTGATACCTGGTAATGTTTTTATAATCTGGAAAGCCGGCCGTAAAACATTGCCGGTGGCATTCATTGCACCGGCAACTTCTCCGTCAGCTTCGCCGGATTTGATCAATAAAGTAGCCAGGTATAAAGGATCTTCAACAAGCCTGAGGGCTTCCTCATAGTTCATTCCCTTTGATTTCCTGATTTCAAAAAGCAAATCAGCATAACGCTCCTTCCCGGGGTTTTGAACCGGATCAATAATCGTGGCCTGTTCGATAAACTGTAAACCGAAATCAAGCGCCTTTTTATCTATCTCAGCTTTGTTTCCGATCAGAATGATTCTGGCAATTTTTTCTTTCAGTATAAAATCAGCCGCTTTAAGTGTCCGATCTTCAACTCCTTCAGGAAGAACAATGCACTTTAAATTGCTTTTTGCTCGTTCCCTTATGTTATTCATCAGTGTCATTGGCAGTATATCTTAGTGTCGGGAAAATCATTGAAAGATTGAATTTCAGGGCGCAAATTTAGAACTTATTCAAACTTGTTCCTATTAAAGAGTCCAATATTTATTATAATTCCATCTTCCGCTATTCACTTGATTTTAAGATCATTAAAATAATTCGCCTATGGCTTGTCCGAATTTGTTTCACAATGGAAATACAGGAACTTGTGAAGTTGTCTCCTCATGCAGACTTAAAAAAATACTAATTTTGCATTCCGCATGACATCCAGAGACCAACAGACCCTGAAAACCAGCTTCTTTTTGAAGCCGGAGGCATCAGCAACGATTACTGTAAGTGATTCCATCGGGAATTATTCCGATTTTCTTGGTGATAGCCTGAATGTATTCCACACTGACAGTGCTTTCCGGTTTGAACTTCGGGAAATCATTCTGCCAGCGAATGACTCTGATACCACAGCAGCGCAACCTGTCTATGACAAGCCTTCGTTATTTACTACATCCGGTGTTATAAAGCATCAGTTCAATCCTGAATTCAGGATGCGACAGAACTCTGACTGGCTGACTGCTCTTTTCCTTGTTTGCCTGATCGTGCTGTCGTGGATAAAGTTTTACCATTTGCGCAGGATCAAACAGTTGTTCAGGGCTGTTGGCGCCAGGCACCATGTAAATCAGCTGGTTCGCGATGGCAATCTGACCGAGGAAAGAATCACTCCCGGACTTGCACTTGTTTATATTGTCGGTCTGGCAGTGCTGGTGCATCAGTTTGGCTTTGAAACGATCAGCTCATGGCTTGGTATCCGGAAATCAGGGCTGATATTCGCGATGATTCTTGGCGCTATATCCATTCTTTGGCTGATAAAGGTTCTTACAATCAGAGGAACCGGAATAATCTTCAGAACAAAACAGGATACCAGTGAACTGATACTCACCAATCTGATTTTCAATGCTGCAGGAGGCATTGTAATTTTCCCCCTTGTATTGACCGGATATTACAGTGGCAACCTGCCAATCCTGAAAATTGCCGTCATCGTTTTGCTTGTCGTTATGTGTCTCAGATTTTTCAGAAGTATGGTTGTTGGATTCGCAGCGCAAACGTTTTCGGTGTTGTATTTATTTTTGTATCTTTGCACCCTCGAAATTTTACCGGTACTCTTTCTTTACAGATTAGTAACCTTAGCTGACTAATAAGCAGTTAAGTGCCGGAATTGCTGAAAATTATGTTAAAGTTAAATTTCTAATTTCGATTAAATTGAAAATCAAGAATGTACTGATTTCGCAGCCGAAGCCTGCCGAACTTGAGAAATCCCCTTATGGAGAGATTATCAAAAAATACTGCCTGAATGTTGATTTTCACAAATTCTTCAAAATTGAAGGCTTAAGCTCAATCGATTTCAGGAAAGAAAATAAAGTAAGATTAGCTGATAATACTGCTGTTATTTTTACCAGCAAGCACGGCGTTGATCATTTTTTCAGACTGGCAACTGAATTGAGGACGGAAATTCCTGAATCGATGAAGTATTTTTGTTCATCTGAAGCAACGGCATATTATCTTCAAAAATATATCCAATACCGAAAACGCAAAATATTTTTCAGCAGTCAGGAGCTGAATGACCTGGTTGATATCATCAGGAAGCATAAAACTGAGAAATACCTGCTTCCCTGCAGTGCAGAGCACAACAATGAATTGTCAGATCTTCTTGATCAGCACAAGATCACGTATACCAAAGCGATCATGTACAGGACTGTGCCGGATGATATGTCATTTCTTGACCTGAACAAGTACGAAATGCTTGTATTTTTCAGTCCGGCAGGTATCAGATCCCTCTTCAGGAATTTTCCTGAATTTCAACAGGGGGAGAAAGCCATTGGTGTTTTCGGACAAACCACTGCTGCTGCGGCGCGTGATGCCGGCTTCAGCATAATGGTTGAAGCCCCGACACCAACAGCTCCCTCTATGGCAAAGGCCATTGAACAGTTTCTTGCGGCCAACCACAAGAACAAATAATGTTGCAACCGATGGATAAACAGTTTGCCAGCTTCCATGTATAACCTATTTCAATGCAAACATTTGGAAAGCAGGAACATTTATGCTCCTTTACTGAAATCCGGAAATTATTCAATGAAGGGCATACATTTTTCAGACATCCGATAAAGGTTTATTGGCTGCCGGGTGATTGGACAGGGAGTCCGGTGATCAGGGTGATGGTATCAGTTTCGAAGAGGAATTTTAAAAAATCTGTTGATCGCAATCATATCAAGCGATTGCTCAGGGAATGCTTCAGAAGAAACAAGCACATTGCAATAGAAGGCCTGAACCGGCAAACTTGTATGCTGGCATTTGTTTATTCAGGCAAAGAAATTCCCGAGTTCATTTCCCTTGAACCGATAATAATCAAACTACTTCAGCGTTTAATCAAGGAATATGAAACAACTGCTGGCTAAACTAATGATTGGCCTGATCAGGATTTATCAGGGCGCAATTTCGCCATATCTGCCTCCATCGTGCAGATATACCCCTACCTGCTCAGCCTATGGCATTGAAGCATTGAAGAAACATGGTCCATTCAGGGGAGGTTGGCTGACACTGAAGCGAATCCTATCTTGTCACCCATGGGGAGGGAAAGGCTACGATCCGGTTCCATAATCAAGAATTTGTAAATAAAAGCTTTTTAAGATGAGACAGATATTCCTGATTACCATCCTGTTAATTTCAGGACTGACTAACCCAACGATAGTCAGTTCACAGAATTCCTCCAGTTTTGAAATATCAAAGAACCTCGACATCTTTGCCACGATGTTTAAAGAGCTCAACAACAATTATGTTGATGAGCTGAATTACGGCGATTTGGTTAAAACAGGCATTGATGCTATTCTGAATAAGCTCGATCCATATACTGTTTTTATATCAGAAGCCGAAATTGAAGACTTCAATTTTATGACCACGGGTCAGTATGGAGGCATTGGTGCATTGATTCATAAACAAGGCGACTTTGTTGTTATTTCTGAGCCCTACGAGGGTTCACCGGCCCTCAAAGCCGGATTGTTACCCGGTGACCAGATTCTAAGCATCAACGACAAAGATGCCAGGGGTAAATCGGTGAGCGATGTCAGTGCAATCCTGAAAGGTCAGCCAGGCACTTCGATGAAGCTGAAAATAAGTCGCGAAGGTGAAAGCCTTCCAATGGATATAATGATTCAGCGTGAAAATGTATCAATTCCGAATGTTGCCTATTCTGAAATGGTAGATGAAAACACAGGGTATATTAAATTAACCGGATTCACGCAAAACTCCGGAAAGGAAGTTAAAGATGCCTTGACAAAACTGAAAGAGACAGGCAAATTAAAAGCCCTTATCATCGATCTGCGTGACAATGGCGGTGGGCTGATGAATGAAGCTGTCAGTATCACGAACCTTTTTGTTAAAAAGGGTGAACTTGTAGTAAGTACCAAAGGCAAAACGCCTGACCGGAATAAATCGTACAAGACATTTGTTCAGCCTGTAGATACAGAAATCCCTATCGTTGTTCTGGTCAATGCCTTCAGCGCTTCAGCTTCTGAAATTGTCGCCGGTGCCCTTCAGGACCTTGACAGGGCTGTGATCATTGGTGAGCGTACATATGGCAAAGGACTGGTTCAGAACATTGTTCCGCTTACATACAATACCCAGATGAAGGTGACAGTGGCAAAGTACTATATACCTAGCGGAAGGTGCATTCAGGCGATCGATTACGCATCGAGGGATAGTCTTGGTTTTTCAAGGCCGATACCGGATTCATTGATCAATCGTTTTAAAACCAAGGCAGGACGGATCGTTTATGATGGTGGTGGCATTATGCCGGATATCACTGCTGAAGAGCCTATGGCAAGTAATATTGCAATCAGCCTGATTACAAAATACCTGATTTTTGATTACGCAAACAAATTCAGGCGTGAACACACAACCATCGCGGAACCACATGATTTCATCATTAGTGATGAAATTTACAGCGATTTTCTGGCATGGATTCAGAACAAGGATTATGATTACACGACCAGAAGTGAGAGAATGCTTTCAGATTTAAAAAAGATTGCCGAAAAGGAACAGTATTTCACCGAACTGAAGGCAGAATTTGATATGCTGGAATCAAAAATGCAACACAATAAACAGGCTGACCTGATCAAATTCAGCGATGAGATCAAAACGATGTTACGCAGTGAGATTGTTTCGCGTTATTATTATCAGAAAGGAAGAATCAAAGCTTCTGTTTCCGAAGACAAGGAAATTGAAACAGCCATCGGAATCCTCAATGACCCCAAGATTTATAAAGCCATTCTTGATGGCACGAGCAACCTGACAAATACAAAATCATAAGGCAATTTATGGGGTCACTTTCAGGAAATGTACCCTTCAAACTGAACATCAGAACTGATGTGTCATCCCTGATGTTTTACACAATGATTCTGCTGGCGATGTCGATCCCGCTATCAGAGTTCGGAATGAGTGTGGCCCAGTTTATTATGCTTGCATTATGGATTCATGAAGGTGCTGATTTCAGCCGACCGGCAAATCAGCACGATATTAGAAAAAAAGATGCTTTATTAAATTATTTCAAAATTGCCGGAACTAATCTGACCGGTAAATTCAGGATGCTATTTAACAATCCGGCAGCTTTGGCTGTGATATCCCTGTATTTTATTCACCTGGCCGGGTTGCTCTATACTTCGGACCTCAACTATGCGCTCAAAGATCTCAGAATAAAGCTGCCCCTGTTGAGTCTTCCGGTAATTATCGCCACATCAGCAGCTCTAACAAAAGAAAAATTTAACCAATTGCTGGCATTTTTCTGCCTGGCTGTCTTCGCAGGTACGGTTGCCAGTATCTATGTTCTTTTAACAAGGCATGTGAGCGATCCCCGTGAATTGAGCATATTTATTTCCCACATCAGATTTGGCCTGACGATCTGCTTTTCTATTTTCATTCTTTTGTATTTTTTATATAAAAGAACCGGTACAACCCGGTTTCTGAGAGCAATTGTTGCACTCGGGATTCTATGGTTCTTTTTCTTCCTGATTATTCTGGAATCGGTGACTGGACTGGCAATTGCCGGTTTGCTTGTTTATATTTTCTCATTGATTGCATCGTTCAGGATAAAATCCAAACTTATCCGCTGGGCAGTTTTCTTACCGATTTTGCTTTCTCCGGTTCTGGCAGCCAACTTTTTCAGGCAACAGGTAAAAGAGTTTAATAAAGTTGAGGTTATCGATTACCGGGAACTGGACAAGTACACCCATTACGGAACGCCTTATGTTCATGATACCTGCTCCTATGGCATAGAAAAAGGAAAATACGTGGGAATATATCTAGCCCCGTCGGAACTTCGCCAGGAATGGAACAGGAGGAGCCACCTCAGCTATGATGGCCTTGATAATAAAGGACAGGAACTTAGTTATACCATAATCCGGTTTCTGAATTCCAAGGGTCTGAGAAAGGACGCTAATGGGATAAAAAGTCTTACGGATTCAGAAATTGCACATATTGAAAATGGAGTAGCAAATACTGCCTACCTCGAAAGTTTTAGCTTCCGGTCAAGGATCGACCAGATGGTGATGGGATATACCAATTATGTAAAACACGGTGATCCCAATGCTTCTTCAGTAATGCAGCGTGTTGAATACTGGAAAACCTCAGCCTATATTATCAGGGAACACTGGCTCACAGGTGTTGGAACCGGGGACCTGAATCAGGCATTTTCTTCTGCCTATCAGGAAATGGGTTCAAAGCTTGACGACGCGTTCCGTAACAGGTCGCACAATCAGTTTTTAGCCATTTTTGTTGCCTTTGGCGTATTCGGCCTGATCTGGTTTTTGTTTACCCTGTTTTACCCTCCTTTTGCTGTAGGCCGGCATACCGATTATTTCTATCTGGTATTTTTTACTATTATATTTATGTCGATGCTGACTGAAGACACTTTGGAAACGCAGGCAGGTGCAACATTTTTCGCTTTTTTTAATGCACTGTTGCTGTTTGGCAGGAAACGTGAACCGGGCCGGACCTGATGGTGAAAGCGAACAGCCGGCCTGTTAATATATTTCCTACATTTAGCATCTGAATACAAACGATCCGGAATGATTAAAAAAGAACTCACGATAAGATATATAGAAACCGATCAGGCTGACGAACTTGAGCCCAGTGAGAGCGCATTGCTCGTGCAAGCCAAAGAAGCAGCAAAACGAGCCTACGCGCCATATTCCGGCTTCAGAGTCGGAGCAGCTTTAAGGCTTGGAAACGGACAGGTCATCACCGGTAACAACCAGGAGAATGCCGCGTATCCTTCCGGATTGTGTGCCGAGAGGGTTGCCATTTTTGCAGCTTCTGCCATGCATCCGGGTGAAGTTATTGAAAGTATAGCTATCACAATTGATACAGATGGTCAGAAAGTGATCGATCCTGTTCCCCCATGCGGAGCCTGCAGACAGGTGATTGCGGAATATGAAAACAAGCAACAGAAGAAGATCAGGATTACTTTTGCAGGTGAGACAGGGAGAATAATTCAGGTTGAAGGTATTGAAAGCCTGTTACCTATGACATTTAACTCTCACAATCTCCAGCACAGATAGGGTGCATCTGCAAATACCCGCACGCCGGTGAAAAGTTTTTCCCGGAGTGATATTTTTGTTGTTTGGTCAAAAAAACCAACCTTCTATAAGTATCCACAATAACCACTGAGCAATTCAAATACTATGAAAACACTGATATTTTCAATCCTTGGCCTGTTTTTAATGACATCCATGAACAGAGATATGCCAGCCTATGCCATTTATAATTCAAAAGGCAAAGCCACTGATTTTGAAAAACTGGTAAAGGAAGCGGCTGAAGTCGATGTAGTTCTGTTTGGCGAGCTGCATAACAGTCCGGTCATTCACTGGCTTGAGCTTGAGCTTACGAGGTCTCTGCATCAGATTAAGGGAAACCGGTTGATTCTTGCCGCTGAAATGTTTGAGTCGGATAATGCCCTGATCATCAATGAATACCTCAATGGAAAAGTTAAAGACAAGAATTTTGAAGCAGAAGCCCGGCTATGGCCAAATTACAAAACAGATTACAAACCTTTGTTACAATTTGCCCGTGACAGCAACCTGATATTTGTCCCCTCCAATATTCCACGACGATACGCAGCAATTGTAAACCGTGAAGGGTTTGAAGGACTTGATTCACTCTCATCCGAGGCAAAAAACCTGATTGCTCCTCTTCCGGTTGCCTATGACCCTGAGCTACCCGGATATAAAAGTATGATTGAAATGATGGGCGAAAATGGAGGTGAACATGTGAACAACAATCTGCCAAAGGCACAGGCTGTTAAAGACGCTACCATGGCTTACAATATTGCCAGAAACGCAGTCAATGGCAAAATTGTGCTGCATTTCCACGGGACGTATCATTCAGATAATTTTGAAGGAATCGTATGGTACCTGAAGAGGCTGAAACCTGAACTTAAAATTCTCACGATCAATTCCAGCGAACAAGACGAAGTAGCCCCCCTGGAAAGCGGATCTGAAGGAATAGCTGACTATATCATTGTTGTCCCAACATCCATGACCAAGACCTATTGATATCAGGTTTAAGGAATGACAGCTGGCAGTCAAAGTGGAACGGTTACGAGAGGAAAGTATAATTGAGATTTACGACAAAATTCCACAGGGTTACTACCATAATTGCCAGTAGTTTTGCGAAATAGAAATTGAATTTTGCCTTTGATACGAGCAGATAAAGGACAAGGGTACTGATGAGTAAGCCTATAGCCGAAATGAACAGAAATCTTCCGTATTCAACTGCTACGTCCGGATTATTGCTGTGAAAAGTCCAGACCCGGTTGAGATAGTAATTACTGCTTGCCGCTATTGTAAATCCAATGGCGTTGCTGATGTATTTCTGTATTTTGAGCCATTCCTTACTCGCATAAGTAAATCCAAAATCTACCAGCACACCTGAAAAACCAACAATTCCAAACTTAATAAACTTGTACCCTACTTCACGGGTTAAAATATCTACCATTTTTTTGCACAGCAGAGGCGCTCCTGCAGCGTTATAACTGAATAATGAGGATTTCCTTTTTCCCTTCCCTCAAAACTTCAACATTCACCGTTTCCCCTGGTTTCAATTTTCCAAGGCGGCTCATATAATCGTAAATATTACCTACCGGCAGACCATTGATGGCAGTAATAATGTCGCCTTTCAGCATTCCGGCTTTCTGGGCAGGGCCATCCTTTCTTGTTCCTTCAACCTTCATTCCACCAGCGGTTTCTGCACCTGAAACATCAGGCATAATTCCGAGTGTAACTTTCAATCCACGGCCATAATTTCCACTCTCCTTACGACTTCCCGCTTCCCTGAACGAAGGCGGTGGGTTCATCGCCGAAAGGGAAGACACAATATCCCTGGTAAAATCAATGACACTGGCCTGTCCTTCATAATTAATCCTGTCGGCAAGGTCATCGGGTGTGTGGTAGTCTTCATGAGCTCCGGTGGTAATGAATAATACAGGAATCCCTTCACCATAGAACGCGGCATGATCAGAAGGGCCATACCCATCGGGCGATTTTTTAATACTGAATGGACGGTTATCCGACAATTTACCGATGATTGAATCGGCCGTTGAGAATGTTCCGGTTCCTGATACAGTAAGATTGGGGTTGTCTTTCCCAAGCCTTCCCACCATGTCAAGGTTGACCATTCCTTTGATTGATTTTATATCAACAGGGCAATGACCTACAAAATATTTTGACCCAAGAATTCCCATTTCTTCGGCACCGAATGCAACAATCAGGAGGCTGCGTGCCGGACGGTTTTCGGCGGCAGCAAAATAGGAAGTCATCTCAATCAGCGAGGCTACACCTGAAGCATTATCATCGGCACCCCCGTGAACGGCACTCACATCAAGAACTCTGGATCCGGATCCCGGTCCACCCATTCCAAGATGGTCGTAATGTGCTCCGATAACAATATATTCATTTTTAAGGGCAGGGTCTTTTCCGGGCAGGAATGCAATGATATTCCTGGTGGTCACTTTATTGCGGACTACTTCTGTAGCAGCGTTCACTTTCTTTTTTACTGAGATTCTTGCTGTAACTTTTCCGGAAATCATTGCTTTTTCGACAGAATCGATTGCTGAAGGCTGTAGTCCAAGTATCCAGGCAGCTGTTTTTCGTGTAATACTGATAACCGGAAGGCCGGCATCGGATACTGTTTTATCAAATGTAATATCTACCGGTTGATCGTTTTTATCGATGGATGAAGGAGAAACAAGCAATAACCCGGCTGCTCCCCTGTCGCGCACTGACAATGCTTTTGCCCTATCGGTGGCCATAGGAATAAATGCGCTGCTGGCATTGTCTGGCTCAGGGTCGCCCCGTAGAACCAAAACCCATTTTCCTTTCAGGTCCTGATCTGCAAAATCGTCCCATTTTAATTCGCCGCTGCTTCCCGAAATTCCGAACCCGGCAAAGACTACCTCTGCTTCAAGTGAGGTTGACGATGAAAATGAGAATGGCTGAAAATCTTTACCAGGCTGAAAATCTGTTCCATCAATACTGAGTTTATTTCCTTCACCACTCCGGATATCAGAAACAACACCAAAATATTGAAATCCATTCTTTCCGAGCAACGTAGCACCATTTTCGACCAGTTTGTTCCTGATAAAAACCGCTGCAAGTGAATCTCCTTCGGTTCCTGATTTTCGTCCACCAAGTTCTTCAGAAGCCAGGTATGTGACATCTGCCTTTAACTTTCCGGTTCTTGAGTCAGGTGTTTGAGCCCCGGCCGAAAGCAGGGCAAGCAAAAAAATCTGGAGAAAGATATATTTCTTGATTTTCATCGGTTCGTATTGATTTAAAAAAACTGCATAGATCTGCAGGCCACAAAAGTATAAAAATTACAAAAGCAGGAACCTTCGATTGCAGAAAAGGCATCCCGTTTCCGTTAAAAAAACAAAACGGAAAACATTATGAACAAAGGCTTCGGGAGGAATATCTGACTTAAGAAAACAGAAAAATCAGATTAAAAACTCCATGCAAAGGTTAATTGAGCTGAAATTCCAATCTGAGTTGTTCAACCCATTTGGAAATTCTTTCACCGGTTAACTCAGGCTGACTATCCTCGTCAAGCGCAAGACCTACAAATTTACCGTCCTTCTCGGCGGTCGAAAAATAAAAGGAGTAGCCTTTTGTCGGCCAGAATCCCACAACATTTTCTTTATTAGGCAGGCGGCAGAATACAGTACCCATACCATCGACAAAGCTCTCAGGATACTCTACCTGATCGCCTAACCCGAACAGAGCAATTTTTTTATCATCAATGCTGGCCTCAACCAATACATCAATAAACCTTTCCCAATCCTGATGCATCTCTCCTATACCCCAGGCTGATGTACCCAGTATCAGGTATTCATACTTTTCAAGGTCTTCGCGCGTTGCATCTCCCACATTGTGCATGGCAGCCTTGTCTTTTCCAAAATGTTTAACCAGGTTCTGAGCGGCCTGAAAAGTGCTGCCTTTGGGGCTCCCACCATAAAAAATCCCTATTTTCATCATGTGCATTTCTTTGTCGTTATCAGGAAGTGAAAAATGAGGCGGCAAATATAAACCTGAACAATGATTAATCCAAGTTAATAAACGCACTTATACAGCTCATTTATAGTACTGATATGCAGACACTTGTAAAATTACTTAATTCGACTACACCCATTATCAGTGTGTTGGTTTATGCAAAACCTTTAAAAAGAAATTTTGTTCACCGGTCAGAAATATGAGATCATAGCCTGCTGTTTCTGAACAACCGGTATCGTAATAGAAAATCCCTGATTTTTCGATGATTTTTTAATAAACAGAACAGGTTATAAAAAATTCATGTAGGTTTGAAAAAAAAAAAAAAAAAAAATAGTGAAAAGGACTTCGCTTACTGAAAAGATGGTACTCTATTTTCTGGCCCTGGGTATCGGGTCGATTGTGATTACCGGAATGTTTTCATTCTTCAGTGCCCGGAAGGCTTTGCTTGACAGAACCTATGATCAGCTTACATCCATCAGGCTGGCCCGAAAAACGCAAATTGAGAATTTCTTCTCTGAGAGGCTTCGGGAAACAGCGTATTATGCGACCTCTGAAACTGTTATAGGACTTGTCGCAGAATTGTCGGTGAACAGGCAATACGAATCAATATTTTCGCCGGATTCAAACATCGGGTCAATCCCTGATTCTACGTTTTATTCCGGATTTGTCATTCTTGATCTTTCGGGAAAAGTCCTCTTCAAAAACGATCCCGACTCAGCCGTCAACCAGTCTCAGATCAGTTTGACTTATCCGTCATCAGGTAATACGCCGAAAAGTTTGTTTATGGTGGATTATCTGAAATCCGGAGACAGGTCAATCAGGCAGTTATTGACAGTATGTGCTGTGAAGGTGAGGGAGAAAACAACAGCATACCTCGCCCTGATTTTAAAGTCAGGGAAAACGGATGATTTTATGCTCGAGGTCGGACCATCGAACGGCCTGGGCTATTCCGGTGAAACATATCTGGTGGGTCCTGATCACCTGATGCGAAGTCAATCGAGATTTATCCGTAAATCGATTATGCAAACACCGGTCAGTACCCACCTTGTTCAAAAAGCAATGGCAGGCCGGAGTGGCATAGCTCAGGTTAAAGATTACAGAGGCATTGAAGTGCTAAGTTCTTACGGCCCGGTATATATCGGAGGGTTGAACTGGGCTATACTTGCAGAAATTGATTATCGTGAGGCCACTTCAGCAATATATCCGATCAGAAACAGCATTATGTTTCTTACGTTAATTACCGGAATCGCATTTTTCATCATCAGTTATATGATAAGCCGTAGTATAACCAGACCCCTGAAAAAGCTGAAGGATGCCGCTGTTGAACTTGGTGAAGGAAGGTTAGTGTCAGTGGTAAAAGTGCAGGCTGACGATGAAATTGGTGCGCTTACCGAAGCATTTAACAGGATGGCAATTAATATTAATGAAAAAGACGAAGCCTTGAAAGCCGAACGGCAAATACGTCTGCGTTCGGCGATTGACGGACAGGATCAGGAGCGGCAACGGCTTTCGAGGGAGATGCATGATGGAATCGGGCAAAGTATGATTGCCGTCAGATTGAGGCTGGGAGCCCTGGAGAATGGTGTTCCTGAAAAAGTCAGGCAGGAACTTCAGACAATTATTGCTATGGCCGACAATTTAATAGATGAAGTGAGAGCCATCTCGAATGCGCTGATGCCCCCGGCCCTGGCTGAATTTGGTTTGACAACGGCTATCAGGAATCTTTGTAATAATCTGATGGGTAATTTTGGTATTGAAACCTCCTTTGAAGGAGACATACCAGGGCAGTTGCTGGGTAAGAAAGCCAGACTTTACATTTTCAGAATATTTCAGGAAGCCCTAAACAATGTTTCCAAACATTCGGGAGCAACATCATTGAAAATCGAAAGTCATCTAAGGGGCAATGTACTTTGTTTCAGCATTATTGACAACGGTACTGGAATGGATATGTCCACAGCCTGCAATTCAAGCGGACATGGACTGAATAACATCAGGGAACGAGCCAGTCTGCTTAGAGGAGAGGCTAAGATCCTTTCATCACCAGGAGCCGGAACCACCATACAGATAGAAATTCCTATTAATAAAAACATAGTATGATTAAGGTATTACTTGTTGATGACCACACCATTGTGCGTGATGGCATTAAGGCTTTACTTACCGGACAGGATGATATAAATATCAAAGGGGAAGCCAGTAATGGCCGGGACCTGCTCAGCCTGATGAAATCGGCCGAAGCAGATATTATTCTGCTGGATATTTCATTGCCCGATTGCTCGGGAATAGACTTATGCGAATCCATACAACAGGATTATCCGGGTACAAAGGTTTTGTTCCTTTCAATGTACACCACTGAAGAATATATTTTCAATGCTATCAAGGCCGGAGCACAGGGTTACCTGCCAAAGAATATATCACAATCAGAATTGCTGCTGGCTATCAGAACCATCAGCCAGGGCTCAGAATATTTCAGTGAATCCATTTCAAATACCATTCTGAAGAGCTATATCAAAAAAGCCAAGGACAAAGAGCCTGAAACCCTGAATCCTGAGAACAGCCTTTCGAAACGTGAATTTGAGATCCTGAAGTTATTTGCCGAAGGGCTATCAAATCCTCAGATTGCAGAACAACTCTTTATAAGTACCAGGACGGTTGAATCCCATAAGAATCACATCATGCAGAAACTGAACCTCAAGTCGGCAGTGGATCTTGTGAAATTTGCCATCAGGCACCAGATTATTGAATTCTGAGGCAGAAAAACCATCATTTTCTATCTACAATTTTTATCTGAATTTTAAGTGAATCGCTTAAATAAAAATAGGTGATTGTCTTAGAGAAATTCAGTTATTGATATATTGTTCAACACCTTTTAAGTTCCAATTTTTGCGGAGTGGGAATTCCAGAAGTATATTTCAAAAACATCTGAAAATGAAAAAACAAACAATCACAATTATGCTTGGCTCAATGCTGGCCATCATGCTGTTTCTTCCAGGAAAAGCAACAGCACAGATAGAGACATCCTTCAACTCCGGAGTTGATTTAATGAGTCGTTACATATGGCGTGGTAAAAACCTCGGAGGATCATCTCCAAGTATCCAGCCAACACTTGAATACAATCTGGGAGGAATTACTCTCGGCACATGGGGTGCCTTTTCGATGAGCGACGGATTGAAGGTTCAGGAGACCGATCTTTATCTCTCCTACAACATCAAAGATCTGTTCAGTGTGACGATCACCGATTACTTTCTACCGGTTGATACCATTGTGAACAATAACTATTTTGAGTACAACGAAGATAAGACCAGCCACCTTCTGGAATTGTCGGCTTCATTCGACGGTACTGAGAAAATTCCTTTTACATTGCTGGCTGCAGTGAATTTCTGGGGTGCTGATGCCTTGAAATCTGATGGTAAAAAACAGTTTTCAACTTATTTTGAGCTGGGTTACAATGGCACCTGTAAAGAGGTGGACTATAACATTTTTTTAGGATTCACGCCAAACAGTCCAGATCAGGAAAAGGGTGAATCCGGTTTTTATGGCCCCTATGCCGGGGTGGTCAATTGCGGGATAACTGCTTCGAAAGAGATTCAGATCACAGATAAGTTCAGCCTTCCTGTGACAACCTCATTTATAGTGAATCCCCAGGCAGAGAATGTATTTCTTGTCGTTGGCATTTCTCTCTAACAAAAATAGTTGAACAATAAAATCCGCAAAAATGGAAACTGAAATGATTTTGAATGAAGCATCAAAAGTCGGAAATACCGGTTTTATGCTTTTGGCAACCAGTCTTGTAATGCTTATGACACCTGGTCTGGCTTTCTTTTATGGAGGTCTGGCAAGCAAACGAAACATTCTCGGAATTATGATTCAGAGCTTTGTTTCGCTGGGTGTTACTACCGTGTTATGGTTTGCATTCGGATATTCGCTGTGCTTCAGCGGAACCGGTGCCCTGATAGGCAATTTAGACAAGGCTTTTCTTATGGGAGTAGACCTTAACAGTGTATATGCCGGAAACGGGAAGATTCCTGAACTGGTATTTTTCCTTTATCAGATGATGTTTGCCATCATTACACCAGCCCTTATAACTGGCGCGTTTGTAGGCAGGGTAACCTTTAAAAGCTATATGGTGTTCCTCATTGTTTGGCAAATTTTTGTCTATTACCCGTTTGTACACATGCTTTGGGGTGGAGGATTACTTGCCCAGTGGGGTGTACTTGACTTTGCCGGGGGCATCGTGGTTCATGCAACAGCAGGTTTTGCTGCCCTTGCTTCGGTGTTTTATGTAGGTGCCCGCACCAACAAGGATTCAACACCAAACAGTATTCCTCTGGTAGCTATCGGAACCGGTTTGTTATGGTTCGGATGGTACGGATTCAATGCCGGAAGTGAACTTGCCGTCGACAACATCACAGCACAGGCCTTTGCCAATACTGATGTAGCCGCGTCATTTGCAACGGTTACCTGGCTCATCATAGAGTGGTCAAAAGCACGCAAGCCAAAGTTTATCGGTTTGCTAACCGGCGCTGTTGCTGGTCTGGCAACCATAACACCTGCAGCTGGATTTGTTCCGTTATGGGCTGCCGCTGTGATCGGGATTGTAGCCGGACTGGTTTGCTATTATGCAGTTGCCCTGAAGAATAAATTAGGCTGGGATGATGCTCTTGATGTATGGGGAGTTCACGGAGTCGGTGGTGTTCTCGGAACCATCCTGCTAGGTGTGTTCGCCACCAGCGCCATCAATCCGATGGTAACATCACAGGGACTTATTTTCGGAGAAACATCCTTTTTCTTCAAACAGGTTGTTGCAGTAGTTGGCGCATCCGCATATGCGTTCATTTTCACCTACCTGATGCTCGCCCTGATCAATTTGATAACCCCTGTCAGGGTCAGTGAATCGGATGAGCTGATCGGACTTGATAATTCAATACACGGAGAACAGGCATATGACTCAGGCTCATTGTAATGTGAGTCAGCATTAAACTGAACAACAGAAAAGGTTTTGATTCGCATCAAAACCTTTTCTATTTTTGCATCATACCAAGTCTACAGGCAACTTTCATCAAACCCATCTGAAAGAACTAAAAAATATGAGAAATCTATTGTTTGTCGTTTCCTTATTCTTCCTTATATCGGCGCTGAATGCTCAGAATGACAACAAAAAGGTCTTTGATGAGAAGTCCGGAAAAGACATACTGATCGGAACTGTTACTAGAGAAGGGCTTGTTGCAATGGGTGACTGGTTTGATCAGGAATATAAGAAGTATCAACCTGATCAGAAAATCATTGATTCTCTGATAGCAAACAAAGACAACTACCCATGGGTATTTATCGTTCTTGGCACATGGTGCAGCGACAGCCGTGAGCAGGTGCCTCATTTCCTGAAGATACTGGACATGCTTGATTATCCTTCTGAACAGGTTTTCATGGTTGCTGTTGACCGGGACAAAAAAGCCGGCAATTTTTGTGTTGGTGATTTTAATATTAAACTGGTACCAACATTTATATTTACAAAAGACGGCGATGAAACCGGAAGGATTGTTGAAATACCCGGCGTAACTCTTGAACAGGATTTTCTGAATATTACGCTTATGAGAAGTATCGTTCCTGAGAAATAACATTTCTGAAATTCCAACCATTTTCTGATGAATCTTTTTGAAACCATTACAGAAACCCTTAGTT
Organism: Bacteroidales bacterium; assembly: GCA_016705005.1. Taxonomy (GTDB): domain Bacteria; phylum Bacteroidota; class Bacteroidia; order Bacteroidales; family Lentimicrobiaceae; genus Lentimicrobium. The sequence goes on from JADIZB010000004.1 coordinate 325,558, forward strand.
TTTCTGAAAAGGCAAGAAACTCAGGTAAAACCATCGGTTTTGTTCCAACTATGGGGCTTTGCACGAAGGACACCTCTCATTGGTAAGGTATGCCAAAGCGGAGAATGACCTCGTGATCGTCAGTATATTTGTGAACCCCATTCAGTTCAACAATCCGGATGATCTGAAAAAGTATCCGAGAACAATTGAGAAGGACCTTGAAATGCTTGAGTCAGTAGGCTGCGATGTTGTCTTCTACCCCAGTGAGAAGGAAATGTATCCTGAGAAATCCGGAAAAACCTACGATTTCGGAAATCTTGCAACGGTTATGGAAGGAGCTTTCAGGCCCGGACATTTTAACGGTGTGGCCATCGTTGTTCATAAACTGTTTGATATTACCCGTCCTCACAAAGCATATTTCGGAGAAAAGGATTACCAGCAGCTACAGATTATCAGGGCACTGGTCAGGAATGAAAGGCTTGATGTTGAAATCATCCCCTGCCCTATCAGCCGGGAGTCAGATGGGTTGGCCAGGAGCTCAAGGAATGAGCGGCTCACACCCCCGTATCGCAGGGCTGCACCTTACATTCATATGGTCCTTGAAGAAGCCAGGAGCCTTTCGCCGGCACATACAGCAGAGCAGATCATCAGCTATGTAAATATGAAATTCAAAGATCATCCATTGCTGAAACTTGAATATTTTTCGATTGCAGATGGCGAATCGTTACAGCCGGTTTCAGGGCACATCATTCCGGGAAGCTATGGCTTCATTGCCGTTTTTGCAGGTGAGATCAGGCTGATTGACAATATAAAATTAATTTAAGTATCTTTGCAGCTATGATGATAGAGGTACTAAAATCGAAAATACACCGGGCTACCATAACCGAATCGAACCTGCATTATATAGGCAGTATCGGTATCGATGAAGACCTTATGGATGCTGCCAACCTTATAGAATTTGAGAAGGTTCAGGTTCTGAATATCAATAATGGCGAACGTCTTGAAACATATGTTATCAAAGGAGAGCGTGGAAGCGGAATGATCACTCTGAATGGCGCCGCTGCCCGGAAAGCTGTCGCAGGCGACCTGGTTATCATCGCAGCTTTTGCGCATATGACTCCCGAAGAAGCCCGTTCATTCAAACCGTCGATTGTATTTCCCGGAAATCAAAACAAACTTGTCTGAGACAGCCTTGAAAAAGACAATTTTCAATATCCTCCGGTTCAGTTTTTTCCTTGGAATCGGCATCTTCTTTATCTGGTTGTTTATGCGCAACCTGACTTCAGATCAGAAGCAGGAGATTTTTGATTCCCTGAGAATTGCAAACTATTACTGGATTCTTGCAGCTATTGTTCTGGGTATACTGAGCCATTTAAGCCGGACTTTGCGATGGAAGATACTTCTGGAGCCCATGGGTTATAAACCCGCAACCGGAAATGTTTTTATGGCGGTGATGATTGGTTATCTGGCCAACCTGGCCCTCCCCCGACTTGGTGAAGTCAGTCGGTGCGGAATTCTGACCCGGTATGAAAAAATTCCATTTAACAAATCATTTGGCACTGTCATCACTGAACGCGCTATTGATATGCTTTCATTTATCCTGCTGTTCTTTCTGATGCTGGTTACTCAATCCGGCAAACTACAGATTTATATTGAACAGAAGATTTATGAACCTCTTCAACGAAAGTTCAACCTTGCCGCAGATCCTGATTTTTTTCTGATTATTCTACTTCTGGCGTTCTCCGCAGCCGGAATAATCCTGTTTATTGTCATCCGCAAAAAGTTCAGGCATACTGTGATCTATCAGAAGTTCTCCTCATTGTTTAACGGCTTTCTTGAAGGGATCAGATCGCTGGCAAAGATCAAACGACCTTTCCAGTTTATTGTCCATACAGTTTTTATCTGGTTTCTTTATCTGCTGATGGCCTACATCGTATTTTTCAGTCTGAAAGAAACATCCGGCCTGGGGCTTGATGCCGGCCTTGCCGTGCTGATCTTTGGCTCAATCGGTATCATGATCGTTCAGGGCGGTATAGGGATTTACCCGGCCATTGTTGCGGAAACCCTTTTCATCTACTCTATCCCTGCCACCACCGGCTACGCCTTGGGCTGGCTTATCTGGTCCTCGCAAACAATAATGATTCTTCTGGCGGGTGTTTTTTCACTACTTTTACTTCCGGTTTTAAACAGGAGCGCTTATGTCAAGGCCGGAAATACTACAGAAGAAAGTACCCAACCCTCAGGAACTTGAACATCTCCTTGCCTACTGGCATTTCAGAGATCTAAAAATCGTTTTTACCAATGGCTGTTTCGACATCATCCACCGGGGTCATGTTGATTACCTCGCCAAGGCTGCTGATCTGGGAAATGTTCTTATCATCGGGCTGAACACTGACGCTTCTACCCGCAGATTAAAAGGCCCCGACCGTCCGATTAATGATGAATATGCCCGGGCCATGGTGCTTGCATCCATGAGTTTTGTCACTGCCATCGTTCTTTTTGATGAAGACACTCCCTATGAACTGATCAGGAAGATTCAACCTGATATTCTTGTAAAAGGTGCGGATTACAGGCCTGAGGACATTGTTGGTTACGATATTGTCATGGGGAAAGGTGGAAAAGTCGAAACCCTGGAATATCTGCCAGGTTATTCAACGAGCCTGATCGAAAAGAAAATCAGGAAGGAATAACCGGAAGCAGATTTTGAAATCCATCAGCACAGATACTTTTTTGAGTATGGGAATGTTTTTGAACGAAGGCAGACCTTCATATATAAAGGAATCTTAAACAACAACAGGAAACCCGGTTCATGCAATCGCTGCTGATGTTAACCAAAAATCAGTACTGACAAGGAAAATCCTATATGGCCAAAACAAAGACAGCTTTTTTTTGCCGTAACTGCGGGGCCCAATCTCCCAGGTGGATTGGCAAATGCCCCTCATGCGGGGAATGGAATACTTATGTGGAGGAAGTTATTCAACGGGTTGAAACCGGCAGTGTGCAACAATTCACACCAAGGAAGCAATCAGTCCCTACGCTTATAACAGATGTAGAACTCTCGGCTGAGAACAGGATTGACACGGCCAACAATGAGTTAAACAGGGTTCTAGGAGGCGGATTGGTTCCGGGTTCTGTCGTACTTGTGGGTGGTGAGCCGGGGATTGGTAAATCTACCCTTATGCTCCAGGTGGCTCTGACAATGAAAAATCAAAGGGTTTTATATGTTTCAGGAGAGGAAAGTGAGCAGCAGATCAGGATGCGTGCAGAACGACTGGGATTGGGAAAAAATGAATGTTATATTCTGACGGAAACTTCAACCAGTGAAATTCTGGGACATCTCTCCAAACTGAATCCCGGAATTGTAATCATTGATTCCATACAAACACTTACAAGTGAAAATATAGATGCGTCAGCCGGCAGCATTTCACAGATCCGTGAAACAGCCTCTGAACTCCAGCGTTATGCCAAAACCGTAAATGTTCCGGTATTCCTGATCGGTCATATTACCAAAGAAGGGACACTGGCCGGCCCGAAATTACTCGAACACATGGTGGATACCGTTCTGCAGTTTGAAGGCGACCGCAATTACGGCTATCGTATTCTGAGATCGGTTAAAAACCGGTTTGGCAGCACTTCAGAGCTGGGAATCTATGAAATGCAAAGCTTTGGTCTGCGTGAGGTTTCCAATCCATCTGAAATCCTGATAACACAACATGAAGAACCTGTGAGTGGTACAGCTGTTGCCGCAACCATCGAAGGCCTGCGACCCATGCTGATTGAAACCCAGGCCCTGGTAAGTTCTGCAGCCTACGGAACACCGCAACGATCCTGCACCGGATTCGATACCCGAAGGTTGAACATGCTGCTTGCTGTGCTTGAAAAAAGAAGCGGCTTCAAACTGGGCGTAAAAGATGTCTTTCTCAACATTGCAGGCGGACTGCGTGTGGATGACCCGGCTACAGATCTGGCCGTTGTAAGTGCCGTACTGTCTTCAAATATTGATATTCCTGTAAGTTCAAAAACCTGTTTCGCAGCCGAGGTAGGACTTTCGGGTGAAATCAGGCCGGTTACACGTGCCGAACAAAGGGTGTCGGAAGCCGAGAAACTGGGATTCGAAACAATCGTGGTTTCACGACTGAACCTGAAGGCAGCCAAAAGCTCTGCCAAAACCATCAAAGTGGTTCCGGCTGGAAAAATAGAAGACGTATTCAGGTTATTGTTCGGTTAGAAAACATGAAACAAAATACCGGGATAAAAATCCGTAAACTTTTCAATGAAATTTAAATATCTGGTTATCCGGTTAAGTGTCTTCGCTGCTTTATTGTGCGGGGATGTTTTTGCCCAGTCACTCAACCTGAGCATCCATGGGGGATTTTCATCCAACAGCCTGATGCGGTTCGCCCGCCTTGACGGTGGAGCTGGGTATGCCGGAAAAGGATCATGGCATTCGGGTATCAGCTTAGCCAGCAGAATAAATGACAGATTCATGATCTCGGGAGAAATCGTTTATGCTCAGCATCTGATTGAAATTACTCCTGAATACTTCCCTAATGTGGAGATCGTGAGTGAAAACACGAATGTCAGGCTTCTGTCTCTCCCGATTGAAATCAGGTGGAATTTTCTGAAGCATATTTTTATTGAAACAGGACCTTCGGTTGATTTCGACATCAGCGATGGCACCAATCCCATTGATTCACAGTCAGGAATCGGATGGAATGCCGGTATCGGAGCCGGAATTGATTACCGGAAACTCTGTTTCACGATCAAACCATCGATAAAATTACATTCCCTGATTGCTTTCAACCGTGAAAATCATCACCAGCACCTGTTTGAAACCGGTTTGACTTTCGGAATCGGATATTTATTCTGATGGAATCATTTGTCATACAGCATTGACGGACTAAGCTAACATCACTTTTCATCATACATCTTATGCGGATTTTTAAAAAAGCCATACTCATACTTGCAATCTTCTTCATCCTGAGAATAATTCCGGGGTGCTGCGACTGCGATGAAAGTACCATTCCTTTTAATTTTAACAGCATTGATATCATTAACCTTGACAATTCCGGAGAATGGGCGGTTACCACCAACAGCGACACTATGAAGCCGGGAGCCGTTGCCTTTGAGGTTGCACTTTTCGATTCACTGGGCTATTTTTATGCTGCCGGCCCTTCACTAAACTCAATCGGTTTCGGGCAGGCAAAGGCCATGCGTTGCGATTGCTCAATGCCTTTTTCAGCGAATCAGTCCCTTAAAAGTATCAGGATAACTTCTCTTTACGCCCTTACCCCGGAAATAGACGCAGGCAGTGAAGTTTCAGGATATTTTGTGGGTCGGCCAACGAATAACTCATCCACAGGAGCTCTTTACACTTCACTTGAATCCATCTGTGGACAAACAATCGGGAAAACATATTATGACAGCGGGGTTGAATCATTCGGACTTTTTCTCACCGTGCCGGTTGAAAACGACTGTGCGCGTTTTGCAGTCAGCATAAAGCTCTCGGATAACACCATTCTCACCGATACAACCAGGTTGATTTTCATTCAAAACAAGTAATCCATGGCCGGAATCCGCTGTCATTTATTTGGTTTATTAATGCTGCTCCAGTCTTTTTTTGCTTTCTGGTCAAATGCGCAATCTTCGGAGATGGTTGAAAAATTCCGTTTCAGTATTACAGCCGGTGGACGCTATATTAACCGTGACAGTATGCCGGATGCCGGGAACCTGGATTTTATGAATTATCTATACGGGCAAAATTTCGGAGCAGATTACGGATTGTTAAGCCTGAACTTCAGGATGGCACCCACCGAAAAAATTGAATTCAGTGCAACTGCCGTATTGCTCAGTGATCTGATTCCAAATCAGTTGAATATTGATGTACGCTACAAGCCGGCACCAAATGACAATCCCGTGACCTGGGGTATGATCGGCTCATTCTATATTTATCCCCAGTATCTGGAAAACTACAATAGTTTTCACCTGTTCCGCGACACCGGTTTTATTGCCGATCTGGATCCGAATTTCAGGCAGATATCCGTTTATGACATTGGGATTGCTCTGGGGCCAACCCTGAACTTCAGTAAAGGCCGGTTTCATGGTGAAATTAACTTCAGTTTGGGCATCAGCGGGTTTGTCCCGTTTGACGAACGTATTTCCCAGAAAAAAAAGGATGCCAATCTCAGACGTGAATATCACTATGAAACCCATTACAGCCCGGCACTGTTTTTCAGGCCTGAGGCTGAAGCCGGAATCAGACTGATGTCCTTTGGAAAAACCAGTGGCGGGATTATTATAAAAGCCGGTGGAATGTGGTCAGAACGGTCCATCAATTACAAGAGGACTACTTACACCTGGACAACAGAGGATGCCATTACCAATGAGATAAAAATCGAAAAACAATGGTACCACAAATTTGAAATTGAGGGTGGATTTTACCTTGCCTTCTGATACTGATACGATTGCGATTAATTGTACCTTTGCATGCTGGATCCATTGATTTCAGAACAACATTGAAATTGATTTATCTTACAGAATTTCAACTTTTTACCCGCCTAAAAAGCGGCGGGCAGGCTTTTTACTTTTTACTTGAACTCTCCCCATGGCTATTCCCGGAAAATCCTGCACATTGAATATTGCAAAAATCCTTGATTTTGGTGTTTATCTCGATGGTGAACAACTCGGTGAAATTCTCCTGCCAATGAAATGGGTTCCGGAAGGTTGCAGGCCTGATGATCAGGTAGAGGTGTTTATTTATTTTGATTCGGAAGACCGCCTCATTGCAACCACTCAAAAGCCCCTCGCACAAGTGGGTGAATTTGCTTTGCTGAAGGTCAAGGCAGTGAATGAAATTGGCGCTTTTCTTGACTGGGGGCTTGAGAAGGACCTCCTTGTGCCATTCCGTGAGCAAAAAACAAAGATGATTGCCGATAGAAGCTATCTGGTGTATATCTATGCAGATCCGAAAACCGGCAGATTAACCGGTTCGGCCAAACTTGAGCAGTTTTTTGACAGGGATACCGATGAACTTGAGGCTGGCCATGAGGTTGATCTGATCATTTGGGCAAAATCAGACCTGGGTTACAAAGCCATTATCAATAACCGTTATGAAGGGCTGATCTATGATGGTGATATCTTTACAGATCTTCAGCGGGGCGAACATATGAAGGGTTATCTGATCAGGATTCGTGAGGATGGAAAAATAGATCTGAGTCTTCATAAGCCCGGATTTGAAAAAGTTGATGATCTGTCGGCAAAGATACTCGCGATGCTGGAGCAGCAGCATGGATATCTTGGCCTGAGCGACAAGAGCCCTGCAGAAGAGATTTACCTGATGCTGGGTGCCAGCAAAAAAACGTTTAAGAAAGCAATTGGCGGACTTTTCAAGCAAAAGCTGATTCTGCTAGAGGAAAATGGGATTCGTCTTATATCGAAAAAGTAAGTCGCCACCGTTTCACTTTAACTTTTGCTTTTGCTTTAACTCCAAATCAATCATCCTGAAATTAATTGCATGTAAACTTTTTTGAAGAGGTTCCTATGAAAAAGTATCTTTTGCCGGTGTTGGCACTGTTGATATCAGCCTCATGCAATCGGGGAGGCAACAAGGGAGAAATACCCTATCAATCGGGAATTCATAAAGGAGAAGTTGCAGAGGTTCTCCAGACTACCCAATACACCTACCTGCTGGTGAATGAGAACGACAATGAAATATGGCTGGCACTTCCGAAAATGGAGGCTGAACCCGGCGATGTCTATTTCTTTAAGGATGGCTATGAAATGACAGATTTTAAAAGTCAGGAACTCGGACGCACCTTTCCTTCGGTCTATTTCCTGGAATCTGTTGGCAGGTCGGCTGAGGAGGTAGAAAAGGGTCCTGTTGCTGCCGGAAATGAACCAGTTAAGGCGGATGTCAGAAAATATGATCTGAAAATAACAAAAGCTGAAGGAGGGATTACCATTGCTGAATTATTTCAGAAAAAATCGTCCCTGGAAGGAACCCGAATCAGAATTAAAGGTAAAGTTGTCCACTATAACCCCGGAATCATGAACCTGAACTGGATTCATCTCCAGGATGGAACTTCCTTCTCCGGTAAGTTTGATCTGACCGCAACCTCCACATCAGAATTCAGCGTCGGTCAAATTGTAACCGTTGAGGGGATTGTAGTTCTGAATAAGGATTTTGGTGCCGGTTACTTTTATGATGTATTGCTTGGTGAAGTTTCTTTAATAGAAAATCAGCCCCGGGACTAATTATTTATTTGTGTTTAAAGCATAATCAGAGGATTCCTGAATAAACCGGCATCCGGCAGGCGCCTTTTCAATGTCCGGAGTTATGGGAATGCAGCAAATTTCTGATGAAGCCTGAATTTAGCTGCCGGTGGGACAAAATATACCAATCCGGCTTTACAAAAAATTTTTCCAGCGTTGTGTAGTTCATTTCCCGGGCCGGGTAAAAAATCCACAATTACACCATTACAGATTAGTCTCAGTTTCAAACCGATTCAAGAACTGTTTTTTAATGAGCAACTGCAATTTTTGTCTGTCGCTCTGATCTGGAACTATTATTAATAAACTAAATCAGAGTTACATATTGCATGATTAAAGATTAAATTTCAGGCAGTATTACTACGGAAGACCTATTTGTAATTATTCCAAATAGACCTTGTTTCCGGACATTCCCGGTTAAAGGGCTTATATTTGTTTAATAACTGAGCTTATCGGGAACAAGCCAGATCTTCCTCCGGATTCACATTTCAATTTTGCACCGTTGATTTGACCTATATGTCGACATTGCATAAAATATACATCTTCACATTATCTGCTGTAGTGGCAGTGATTCTTATTATTCTGGTTCTGAAAGGGATGTCATATTACCAGGTACCGATCGAAGAACGATTCTTTCATCCTGATTACAAAGCGCTGAAGCCAAGTGGCCTGTGGGGCCACGGACTCGGGATTGTCGGGTCATTGATGATCATTGTTGGTGTTGTAATCTATCTTGCCAGAAAACGGATGAGGTCATTATCAAGGCTGGGTGTCCTGAAACACTGGCTTGAATTTCATATTTTCCTGTGTACGCTTGGACCAATCCTGATTTTATTTCATACTTCATTCAAATTCGGAGGCATCGTTGCCATCAGTTTCTGGAGCATGGTGGCAGTATTCCTCAGCGGGATCATCGGACGATTTATTTATATTCAGATTCCGCGCACCATCGAAGGCCGTGAACTTACACTGAACGAGGTCAGGGACCTGAAACAGAATCTGAGCGAAATACTCTCAACATCCTATAAACTGGATGAGATGAGTTATAATATTATCATTGAATCAACCCGCAGGAAGGCTGAATACCATGAAAGTTTCGGGCTTTGGAAGCATACCAGAAATTACTTTTCTGATCAGAAAATGATTAGGAATATCAGGGTTATTTTAAGAAATAACGGTCTGACAAGAACGGAAACCAAACAGGTGGTGATGCTGGTGAGAGATGAACTGGCACTCAACAGGAAAATTGACCGGCTGCTCTATATGCAGAATCTTTTCAGATACTGGCATGTGGCACATTTACCTTTCGCTATTATCATGTTCATTATTATGATAATACACATAGGGGTTACAATTACTTTTGGTTACAGATGGATTTTCTGAGACATGGAACTGTTAATTGAGAATATTCTGATTTATTCCGTAACGATACTTTTCAGTCTCGCTGTTGTCTTTTTTTATCTGAGAAGTCAGAAGAAAAAGTCAATAAAAACAGAAGCAAAAATTGCGCAGGCTAAAATTGATGGCATGTATGAGCCGGTTTCACTTCATCCTGTCATCGATGTGAACAGTTGTATCAGGACGGGTGCCTGTGTTGCTGCCTGCCCCGAACATGACATTATCGGAATTGTCAATGGTAAAGCAACGACCATCAATGCCTCCCATTGTGTGGGACATGGAGCCTGTTTTCATGCCTGTCCGACAGAGGCCATTACCCTTTGCATCGGGACAGAGAAAAGGGGCGTTGAACTGCCCCATGTGAATCAGTCATTTGAGTCGAATGTTCCCGGAATTTTCATAGCAGGTGAACTGGGTGGTATGGGCCTGATTAAAAATGCCGTTGAACAGGGAAAACAGGCGGTTGAAAATATTGCCAGATCATCGAAACTCCAGCACAATGCAACTTATGATCTGATTGTGATTGGAGCCGGGCCTGCAGGAATATCAGCAACCCTTACAGCAAAGAAACTTCGTCTTAACTGCCTTACCCTGGAACAGGATACCCTTGGTGGCACAGTTTTTACTTTCCCGCGATCGAAAATCGTAATGACATCAGCCATGGATTTGCCCATGTATGGCAAAGTGAAACTGTTTGAAACCAGCAAGTCGGAACTACTTAATATCTGGAATGAAGCTTTGCAAAAAAACCAGCTTTCGATTCAGGAAAATACCAAGGTTGAGAATATTTTGCAAAAGGACGGGTACTTTGAAGTTGAAACCCTCAACGGCGAATTCATCACCGGAAAAAACATACTGCTTGCCATAGGAAGACGGGGAACACCCAGAAAACTGGGTGTACCGGGTGAAATGCAGGAAAAAGTGGCATACAGGTTACTTGAACCGGAGGAGATCAGAAACAAGGAAATCGTGGTGGTCGGCGGAGGGGATTCAGCTGTAGAATCAGCCCTGTTGCTGGCAGATCAGAACAAGGTAATCCTTTCGTACCGCAGTGAAGCTTTCAGTCGTCTGAAACCCAAAAACAGCGAAAGAATTCTTGATGCTGCAGCAAATAAAAAGGTTCAACTCTGGTTCAATACCAACATCGTTGAAATCGGAAAAGAGAATATTAAAATGCAAAACAGTAAAACAGGTGATTTCTTTGACCTGAAAAATGATCTTGTTTTCATTTTTGCCGGAGGAGAACTTCCAACTCAATTTCTTATGAAGGCAGGCATACAGATAACCAAGAAGTTCGGAGAAGCCTTACTTAAACACAATTAATAACTTCCTGATGAAACCTGTGAGATTGGTTTTCATTTTATTGATCTGTCTTGTTTCAGCCTACCGGGCCCCGGGACAGATATCTCCGGGTGATCTGGCAGAACCACATTCACACCTGGAAGGAATGTCAAACTGTACAAAATGCCATTCCCTGGGTGCAAAAATATCTGATGACAAATGCCTTGCCTGTCATAAAGAAGTCAAATCAAGGATCGACCAACGCAAAGGATACCATTCTTCAGCCAAAGTTTACAAAAAGAGCTGCGTCATCTGCCACAGCGATCATCATGGCAGAAAATACGATATTCTGCATTTTGATATTACAAAATTCGACCACAATACCGCAGGGTATAAACTGGAAGGTGCCCATGCAAAGAAAGAATGCAAGGATTGTCATAAAACCGACTTCATCAAAGATCCGGTGATTAAAAAGAAAAAGAAAACATTCCTTGGACTGAACCCTCAATGCCTCTCCTGCCATACCGATTATCATCAGAAAACACTTTCTTCATCATGCGGGGATTGCCATTCCCATGAAAAATTTAAACCGGCTCCCAAATTTGACCATTCGAAATCCAGATTCAATCTGAAAGGGCAGCATAAAACCGTCGACTGTCTTAAATGTCATAAGATGAAGACACTGAACGGCAAGGAATTCCAGGAATTCAAAGGAATACAATTTAAAAACTGTGTCAGTTGTCATGAAGATGTTCATCATGGTCAGTTTGGAACAGACTGTGCCAGCTGTCACACTGAAGAGTCATTCACTACTGTGAAGGGCATCAGCAAATTTGATCACAGTAAAACAACCTTCAGCCTTGAAGGACGGCACAACAGTGTGGCCTGCAAAGCCTGTCACAAAGGAAGTTATACGGCTCCGCTGAAACATACGCGATGTATGGATTGCCACACCGATTACCATAAAGGTCAGTTTAAAAATACGAATGTTCTTTCCGATTGCAGGGACTGTCATACTGAGAAAGGATTCCAGGGCTCAACATTTACACTGGAACGCCACAACACCGGGAATTTTAAACTGGAAGGTGCCCACATAGCAACTCCATGTATTGCCTGTCACAAGAAAACAGAAAACTGGACATTCAGGCAGATCGGACTTCAATGCAAAGACTGCCACACAGACATACATCAGCCATATCTTGATATAAAATACTACCCGGAATCCAATTGTCAGAAATGCCATACGGTTGAACAATGGACCAGGGTCAGCTTTGATCACAACCAGACAAAATATCCGCTCACAGGAAAACACGTTGAACAAACCTGCAGGTCATGTCACAACAATAAATCGGGCGTTGATATTAAAGATAATAATTTAAGATTCACCGGATTAACTGCTGAATGCACCAATTGTCACACAGATGAGCATGTTGGTCAGTTTACTGAGAACAACAGGACCGATTGCAGCCGGTGTCATGCATCTGAAGGTTGGAAACCAAGTTCCTTCGATCACAAAAAAGCCCGTTTTATTCCTGACGGCAGGCACAAAGATTTAGCCTGCAATAAGTGTCATCCATCAGTTGCTGGAACCGACAAACCATATGTTTTTTACAAAACAGGGAAAATCAAATGCGAAAACTGTCACTGATAATAGGAACACTGGTTTTGCTCACTTCGCTGCAGCTCATTAATTCTTCGCCTCATGGCAAGGATTTCAAAGCAAACTGCGATGATTGTCATACCACTGAGAGCTGGATAGTAAACATTGACAGCATTCGCTTTAATCACGACACAACGGCTATGCCCCTGGTGGGACAACATAAGCAAACCGGCTGCAGGTCTTGCCACACTTCGCTTGTTTTTGAAGATGCTGAAACCGGTTGTATAGATTGTCATTCCGACATTCATGAACAAACTACCGGTCCCGATTGCGGGCGATGCCATACACCCGAATCCTGGATCATCAACAATATTTCTCAGCTTCATGATCAAACCCGTTTCCCCCTTCTAGGCGCCCATAAAAGTGCTGATTGCTCAGGTTGTCATCCTTCTGAGTCTTTATTGAAATTTGAACCTGTAGGTGTCGAATGCATTAATTGTCACCGGGAGGTATATGAAATCAATGGCAATCCTGACCATATCAAAGCAGGTCCTTCACCCGATTGTAGTGAGTGTCATTTTGCCTGGAGTTACTCCTGGATAGAATTCAGCAAACATGATTTACGGTTCCCCATATATTCCGGCAGACACAATGGATTGTGGAGCGATTGCAGCGATTGTCATACCAATCCATCGAATTATGGTGAATTCACCTGTTTAAACTGCCATGAGAATGGCGGACATGAAGGTGTTCCGGGTTACAGTTACAACAGCATTGCCTGCTATGGCTGCCATCCGACCGGGTCTGAAGAAGGGAGTTTCAACCACAACTCAACTGGCTTCCAGCTGACCGGAGCGCATACCAACACCGGATGCCAGGAATGTCATACCAACGGGAATACCGCCATTTCAGCGGAATGCAATTCATGCCATCAACCCGATTACAATGCTTCAACAAATCCAAACCATGGTGAGCTGCAGATTCCGAATTCATGCGAAAACTGCCACACCACAGCACCCGGATGGAAGCCTGCGACTTTTGATATTCATAATCAATATTATGCGCTCAATGGGGCACATGCTCTTATTTCAAATGATTGCGCTACCTGTCACAACGATAATTACATCAACTCACCCAACACCTGTATCGGGTGTCATCAGCAGGAGTACGACCAGACGAACAATCCGCCACATGAAAGCGCACAATTCTCGACCGAATGTCTGACCTGCCATTCTGAAGATGCGTGGCAACCTTCTACTTTTGATCATGATGCCCAATACTTTCCGGTTTATTCCGGCAAGCATGCCGGTGAATGGACCGCTTGCACCGAATGTCATACCAATGCGTCAGATTATACTCAATTCAGCTGTATTGAATGTCACGATCATAACCAACCGGAAACAAATAATCAACACAATGGCATTGGTGGTTATGCCTATAACAGTCCGGCCTGCTTTGCCTGTCACCCTACCGGTGATGCTTCGGCCGGATTTAATCACAATACAACTTCCTTCCCGCTTACCGGTGCGCACACAACGACAGCCTGTATTGATTGCCACACCAGCGGTTATACGGGCACCACAACGGTTTGCAGCGATTGCCATGTAACTGACTATAACCAGGCTACAAATCCAAACCACATTGCTGCAGGCATTCCAAATACCTGTGCCACCTGCCACACAACCGAACCCGGATGGCAGCCTGCTACGTTTCCCATTCACAATGAAATATACCCGCTCAACGGGGCGCATGCTGTTATTTCGAACAATTGTGCAGGATGTCACAACGGAAATTACAACAACACACCCAACACATGCGTAGGATGTCATCTCGACAATTATAACCAGACCAATGATCCTCCTCACGCTACAGCCCAATTCCCGACGGAATGCCTGACCTGTCATAATGAAACTGCCTGGACCCCTTCGACCTTCAACCATGACGGGCAATATTTTCCGATATACTCGGGGAAACACAACGGTGAATGGACTTCCTGCTCTGATTGCCACACCAATGCCTCAAATTACGCCCAGTTCAGTTGCATCGACTGCCATGAGCATAACCAGGCTGACACGGACAACGAGCACAATGGCATCGGAGGTTATGCATACAACAGCCCGGCATGTTTTGCCTGCCATCCGACCGGAGATGCATCGGCAGGTTTTAATCACAACACAACCTCATTCCCATTGACCGGCTCACATACCACGGTGGACTGCAGCAGTTGCCATACCAATGGATATGCAGGAACAACGACAGTATGCGGTGATTGTCATGCTTCAGCCTATAACCAGTCGGCCAATCCCAACCATATTGCCATTGGTATACCCAATACCTGTGCAACCTGCCACACCACAGAACCCGGCTGGCAACCTGCCACCTTCCCTATCCATAACAGCTATTACCCGCTGAACGGAGCACATTCAACCATTTCAAACAATTGCGCAGGATGTCACAACGGAAATTACAACAACACACCGAATACCTGTGTGGGCTGTCATCTTGACAACTACAACCAAACCACAAATCCTCCGCATGCATCTGCCCAGTTCCCTACCGAATGCCAGACCTGCCATACAGAGAATGCATGGACGCCATCAACTTTTAATCATGACGGACAGTATTTCCCCATTTACTCAGGCCAGCACAACGGCGAATGGTCCACCTGCGCTGATTGTCATACAAACGCATCCAACTATGCCCAGTTCAGTTGTATCGATTGCCATGAGCACAACCAGGCAGATATGGATGATGAGCACAATGGAATAGGAGGATATGCGTACAACAGCCCGGCTTGTTTTGCCTGTCATCCTACAGGTGATGCATCGGCCGGTTTCAACCATAACACGACCAATTTCCCGCTTACCGGTGCGCACACCAGTGTTGACTGCGGCAATTGTCACACCAACGGCTACGCCGGAACCACAACTGTTTGCAGCGATTGTCACATGCAGCCTACAACCAGTCGACCAACCCGAACCATACAGCGACCGGGATTCCGACAACCTGTTCAACCTGCCATACCACTGAACCTGGCTGGCAGCCGGCCACCTTCCCGATTCACAGCAATTACTATCCCCTAACAGGAGGACATGCCGTTGTTGCCAATAACTGTGCAGGATGCCATAACGGGAACTACAATACCACCCCAAATACCTGCAGTGGCTGTCATACCAGTAACTACAACCAGACCACAAATCCCAGCCACACAACCCTGAATCTGCCGACTGAATGCACCACCTGCCACACTACCAATCCGGGATGGAATCCGGCATTGTTCCCTGATCATAACAATTATTATGTTCTGGAAGGTGCCCATACGTCTGTAAGCAACTGCGATGATTGCCACAACAACAACTACAACAGTGCTCCCAATACCTGCGTTGGCTGCCACCTCGATAATTATAACCAAACGAACGATCCGCCTCACGCATCGGCCCAATATCCAACCGAATGTGAAACATGCCACACACAATCCGTCTGGTCACCATCTACTTTTGATCATGACAATCAATATTTCCCGATTTATTCAGGCGAGCACAACGGGGAATGGAACACCTGCAGCGATTGCCACACCAATCCGGGTGATTACTCTGTTTTCAGTTGCTTCCAATGCCATAGTCAATCAGAGATGAACCAGGAGCATCAGGGCATAAGCGGTTATTCCTATAACAGTGATGCATGTTATAACTGCCATCCTGACGGGGGTTCCTCTTCAGGGTTTAACCACAGCACCACCAATTTTCCGCTTACAGGAGCGCATACCAGTGTTGATTGCAGCCTGTGCCATACAAACGGATATGCCGGAACAACTACTGTTTGCGGCGACTGTCACGCCACAGCGTACAACCAGACAACCAATCCCAACCATACTGCCATAGGAATTCCCAATACCTGTGCAACCTGTCATTCAACAGAATCAGGCTGGCAACCTGCGACATTCCCGATTCACAGCAACTATTACCCGCTTACAGGTGGACATTCCATTGTAGAAAATAACTGTGCAGGTTGTCATAACGGGAATTACAATACAACCCCGAATTCTTGCAGTGGCTGTCATACAAGCAATTTCAACCAGACCAGCAATCCAAACCACACATCGCTGAATCTTTCACTTGAATGTCTGACATGCCATACCACCAATCCGAGCTGGGAGCCGGCCCTTTTCCCTGACCACAACAATTATTATGTTCTTCAGGGTGCCCATACATCAGTCAGCACCTGCGACGATTGCCATAACAATAATTACAACAGCGCTCCAAATACATGCGTTGGCTGTCACCTCGACAACTACAACCAAACAAACGATCCTCCCCATGCATCGGCGCAATTTCCGGTCAATTGCGAACAATGTCATACCCAGTCTTCGTGGAACCCTTCAACGTTCAATCATGATTCTCAATATTTCCCTATATACTCAGGAGAACACAACGGCGAATGGAATACCTGTAGTGAGTGCCACACCAATCCATCAAATTATGCGGTTTTCAGTTGCCTTGGTTGTCACAGTCAAAACAGTACAAACCAGGATCATCAGGGTGTAAGCGGATACTCATACAACAGTGATGCCTGCTATAACTGCCATCCCGACGGAGACAGTAAAAAAGGAATGAACAGGCAGGATTTCAGGCAAAACTAAGCAGTAACTCATGAAAAAGATTTTTCTAATATTTCTGCTCGGGATACTATCAGCAAATGCTGTGCATTGCCAGACCATGCTCCAAAAGGATGAGGGAGTGGTTTCATATGTTTCATCCCAGAATGTTTATGTAAAATTCAGTTCTACTGAAAACATATCTGCAGGAGACACCCTTTTTATGATGGTTGATGGGAAGTACCAACCTGCCCTCAAGGTCAGAAATCTTTCATCCATTTCATGTGTCTGCATGCCGCTTCTGAACAGAAAATTCACAACTTCCGACCGTATTTATACAAACAACAAGCCGGTAGGTGTCAAGGAGGAAACCATACTAAAGCCTACTGACACTAAAGTCCAGGTACCTGAAATAGTTAATACGCCTGTGAAGGATACCCTTACCGGGGCTGCTGCCAAACCTGTAAGAAAACAACTTGTTACCGGAAGGGTATCGGCAGCATCGTATATCAACCTTTCGGACACACCATCCGGAAACTCATTGAGGATGAGGTATAACCTTACATTAAATGCAAAAAACATAGGCAATTCCAGGTTGTCAGCTGAATCATATGTGTCCTTCGCACACAAAAGCAAACATTGGGGAGAAATTAAGGACAATATTTTCAATGGCCTTAAAATATATAACCTCTCACTCAATTACGAAATCGGTAAGAATGCAAGAATCTACGCCGGCAGAAAGATAAATCCAAAGATTTCGAACATGGGTGCTGTTGACGGAATTCAGTTCGAAATTAAAACCAATTCAATCACAACCGGGGTTTTGGCTGGTTCCAGACCGGATTATACGGATTATGGTTTCAATACATCATTGTTCCAGTATGGTGCCTTCATTAACCATGAACACGTGTTCCCCAGCGGAAATGTGCAATCAACCCTGGCATTTATCGAACAGAAAAATGCAGGAATTACCGACCGGAGGTTCTCCTATATTCAGCACTCAAATACACTGGTCAAGAACCTGAGTTTCTTCGGCTCAGCAGAATTTGACCTGTACAGGTATAACCTGAAAGTTGACAGTTCTCAGGCAGCAACGGATACACTGAAGGTGACCAATACTTCACCAAAGCTTTCAAACCTCTATTTGTCACTCAGATATCGCTTTTCAGGTAAACTGTCACTATCTTTATCTTACAGTTCGAGGCAGAATATTATTTATTATGAGACCTACAAGAGTTTCATCGATCAGTTGCTTGAAAAGGAAACACAGCAGGGCTTCATGATGCAGGTCAGCTACCGTCCGTTGAAAAAGCTATCACTGGGCGCAAACGGCGGATACAGGTTCAGAAAAAGTGATCCGGGTCCTTCGAAGAATCTGTATGCTTATGCTACATACAGCCAGATTCCGTTTGTTGGCATCTCAGCTACCCTGACTGCAACATTGCTTGAAACCAGCTATCTCAGGGGCGGTATTTATGGTTTGGGCTTATCACGCGACATTGTAAGGGGAAAACTGAGTGGTGCCTTCACCTATCGGTTTATCGATTATTTCTATACCAATTCCAGCGCAAATCTGATGCAGCACACCGGAGAGATAAGTCTCAACTGGAAATTGATGAAAAAACTCACCTGTTCCTTCTATTATGAAGGAACTTTCGATAGCAGGTATATCTTTAACCGGTTTTATGTGCAATTAGCCAAAAGCTTCTAAAAAAGCCCGCTATTCACCTTTTTTCCCAGAAACCTGCAAAAAAGAATCTTATTAAAAATCAACCTGCTGCCTGCCGGTAAGTAACCAGTTGTCTGCGTTCCTCGTCCCATAAGCGCAGGCTCAGCGATTTCATGCTGGAGCGGAAAGTTACCGGATTTACACGATGGAAGGCTTCATTCTCCCTGTGACATTTTTCAAGCTTATAGTTGGGAATTTTTGAGCTCAGGTGATGGATATGGTGGAAACCGATGTTGCCTGAAAACCATTGTAAAACTTTTGGAAGTTTCAGGTAGGAAGAGCCGTTGATGGCAACAGTGCTGTAATCCCATTCCTCATCACGGTACCAGTGAACATCAGGAAACTGATGCTGAACGTAAAACAGGAAAACACCGGCAGTAGCCGCAAAATACATGGTTGGCAATTGAATCAGCAGGTATGATTCGAAGCCGATCATTAAACTGATACCTGTTGCCAATGCTGCAAGACCAGATTCGTGACATAAACACTGATTCGCTCCTTCCAGGAAAAGCCCTTACGTGTAAACCGGTTCGTAACCAGAAATACAAGTCCGGCACCCAGTCCGAACATGATGAACGGATTGCGGTAAACCCGGTAGACAAACCTTTTAAACGGGGTCCGGCTTTTATACTCTTCAACAGTGAGTGTCCATACATCACCAACACCGCGTTTATCAAGGTTTCCGGCAGTGCGGTGGTGGATCAGGTGTGCGTGATGCCAGCGGTGATAGGGTGTAAAGGTGAGTATGCCAAGGATTATGCCGACCATGTCGTTGATCCGTTTTGATTCAAAAAATGCACCATGGCCACAATCGTGAAAAATTATAAAAAGCCTGACAGTAAAACCGGCAGCTAAAATGGTCAGAGGAAGCACCAGCCACCAGGAGATCGTAATAAGGTAAGCCATCAGAATCCAGAGGGCAATGTAGGGTACAAGGGTGTTGATCAGTTGCCAGATACTACTACTGACCGAAGGTATTTTGTAGTTCGTAATAAGCTTGAGCAGCGATTTTTCGGAACCGGGTATCGTTGGTTTGATGGTCATTTTTTTTCTGTAAAGATAAGCAAAAACAGGTGATTATGCAGTAAATCAGCCCTTTATTCATCATATAAAAATGAAAAATGCCGGCAAACCGGAAGTTGATCCGGCATGACAGCATCAGGAAAAGAAGCGGAAGAAGTTAACCCTTACCTCAGCCGGCAGGCATGACGGTTATTTCAGGAATATTTCCCGCATGATTTTATTACCGGTAATCTCGCGAAGGGTTTCATAGTTGACAATGGTCTTTTTGTATTCTTCACCCATGCCATCCATAATCTTTTTATCGAGATCGGCTATTTTCTTATCCCTGACCGGATCGGGATCAAATGAGGCCAGATTCTCACTCTCGATCATCAGCAATAAATCAAAATCTGCCCTGTTCGAAGCTGAGCCCATCAGAATTTTGTATGATTTGATCAGTTTTTCCTTTACGAGCAAATCCATGGATGCTTTCCACGTTTTACTCAGACCTTTGAGGTAATCTTCGCCCATATTGGCTTTAATTTTTACAAAAGTCATTTCCCAGACGGTACCCTGTGTATACAATTCTGATTGTGCCCTGATCGCTGACGGGGCAAGCAATAAGGAAAACAAAATCCCTGCGGTAACAGTGTAAATAATCTTTTTCATGTTCAATGGTTTTAATGGATGAATGTTTAAATCAAAATATTAACAAAAAACACATACTACCATCCACAGGTTTCCTGTCTTTAACATAACTTTAACATTATCAGGAGATAACGCTATTCTTGTCTAAACGGAAAAATAACTGGACTTATTCCTACATTTTTTCCGCTGCTTAACTGATCCCTGATAAATTTCTTAAAAAAAACAGCCCTGCAGATAAGGGTAAATCCGTTTTCAATTGTCTTTAATACATTGAAAAGAATCATTGTTTACGGTATTATTCTGCCATCTTTAATTCAGTCGTGCTTAGTCAGGAATGTAAATACAGAAAATAGGTTTTATCAACGATTAGTGAAAAATTATTCCTCTAACTTTATAAAATTATGAAATCATTCTGTCATCTGCTGTTTTCAGCATTTTTACTCATTCAGACAACGTTCATTTCAGCACAGAATTACCGTGTACTGCAACCCGAAAGAACAACCATGTTCCGGTCAGAAAATGGCAATATCCTTGGAATGCGTGTCGATTCGGTTAGAAACGATGGAAACGATACTGTTTTCTATCTCCTGAAAAACCTGCAGCAAGTTGACTATGAGTGCTATCATCTTGATGGCCCTTCGTGGATGGGCGATAGAATAACCATCAAACCAAATGGCGAAACCATATTTTACAACCTGAATATGGAAGAATTTTAATTAAAACCCTTGCAGTTCCGGGCGAATCCTGGGTCTGTTATTCAACCCCGTCACTTTTGTTTACAGCTAAGGTTGATTCTATCAGGCTGTCAGATTTTTTAGGACTAACTGACTCCGTCAGATATATATCATTTCAGGCACAAAATGGCGATGGACAGAATATATCCCATTATATCAACGCTAAAAGAATTGCCATTTCAAAAAATTACGGACTTACAAGAACACTTAATTTTTTCAACTTCCCTGATATAGAATTTGGATTTGTACTTTATAGTGTACAAGAAATGAATCTGATAGGATTCAATAACCCTCAAACCGGTGTACAGAATCTAACCTGGAAAAAAGTACATGATCATAGTATTGGTGATGAGCTTCATTGCATTTCGGAAAATGGTAGCATGAATTCCCAGAGTGAAACAGATGAGATCATGCTATTACTCGACAAAAGTATTGTGGGGGATACTGTATTCAATGTTTGGGAAAGGAAAATAAAAAGAATGGTTTATGAATCAGGAAACCAATCCTTTACAGCAAGTATTGATACAGTAACCAGGGTTATTACGTCAAAGCCGGAATTTGACAAATTACCCGGTGTTGCGTATGATATGAATATATTGCGTTTTGGTGACTATTCAACTCATTCGATGTACCAGAGTGAAATAGCTTTGATAAAAGATGATAACGATCTTGGTTATTTTGTACAGGGCTGGAGTGGCAACTGCTATGTTTCCGGAATCTTTGATGGCTGCTCTCCACCGTATATTTATTATGAAGGCCTGGGAGGACCTTATTATTACTGTACTTTCTTTGGATTTGATTATACAAAAAGACGGTTGGTCTATTACAGAAAAGACGGAGTTGAGTGGGGCACCCCGCTTGATTTTACTGTAAATACAACACTAAAGCCGATTGAAGCCGAACCTGAACTGATTACTATTTTCCCTAATCCTTCCGTTGGAACAGTCAATATTGAATTCAAAGGAAACACTGGTGAATACATTCTCAGGATTACCGATACCTCAGGAAGGCAGGCGGGTATATTTTTCCTGAAAGGCGAATCCAACTCAATAGATCTCAGCAATCTGAACAGGGGAATATATCAGTTGGAATTTATAACTGATCATCAGACTCTTTCCAGAAAACTGGCTAAATGGTGACAGTGACGAAGAAAGCCGGAAGCCATGCCGGGCTTTGCCAGTGCCTGCTGCCAGCACTTCACCGGGCAAAACAATGCTCCGGCCTCACTTCATGATTCATCTTTTAGTTTATATGTTTGGGAACGGGGCGAAATCATCGGGTCTCTACCTGACTTCTCTCCTTTAAATTTTTCCCATTTAATTCCTGTTGCTCTACGTTAATAATCATATTCACTTGATATTCAAATACAAACAGGATTCAATAAACTTCCCGGTGCAGCGGATGAATCGCCGGGAACCATGATGTCAGTTGACCAATTCAATTCATAAGATTGCTGACATAAAACAATCGGTTTTTGAATGATTCTTCTAACTTTGGCCGTTTTTGTCAAATTACCGGAATGAGGTAAATAAGGACTGATTTACATTAATGCCTTCAGGCATAAAATCGTAATAACAATCAATCAACCGATCTGGAAAGAATCCATCCCGGAAGCCGATGAAAAAACTGATTCCAGTCATACCTGCCGACTTTTTCTTCACCAATGAGGAGAAACAACAGGGGCAATATGAAGTTCTTCAGGTAAATGTCCACCGTCTGACCTACCTCCTTTATCTTGGTTTACCGGTAACACTTATCCACATTTTTGTTTTCAGTTTCAAACTGGCGGAAACCGGCTCATTGGAAGCCACCTGGAGAACAGGGATTATTTATTCGCATCTGATCCTCTTTACCTTTTTCCTGTTTGCCGGTAGCGTGACCCTGGCAGCGAGAAAAAAGAAACGGACCGGACACCGGATAATAAAAGCGATGCCCCACCTTATTTTTCTGCTATTGCTGGTGATGGGTGGTATTATCTCCGGGATTGACCAGATTGTAACCAATGCCATCACGCCTTACCTTATCGTCTGCATGTGTTCAGCCATGCTTCTCTACATCCCGCCGTTATATTCACTTGGATATTTCATATTCTCATACCTGGTTTATTATTTTGCCATAGGATATTTTCAGCTCAACACCGAAATTCTGCTTTCAAATTATGTAAACGGAATAACATCCATCATTATAGGGTGGTTTCTTTCTCTCACCCTTTGGAGAAACAGCATTTTAAAATTTCGCAAAGATTTGATTATAAGGCAACAACAGGAAGAACTTGCCTTACATAATTCAAAATTGGTGGTTGCAGCCGGAGAGTTGAAGGAAGCAAACAGGACCAAAGACAAGTTGTTTTCTATCATCTCACACGATTTGCGCGGCCCTTTCGCTACCCTGAATGACCTGATCAGATATTTACACAGCGGTGACATCAATGAAAAGGAGTTCAGGGAACTGCTCCCTGATTTGTCGAAACAAACCGAGATTACCACTGAATTACTTGAGAACCTCCTCAGCTGGTCGCGAAGCAATCTGAAAGGGGCTGTGATGATCCCTGAAAAAATTGAACTGGCAGAAATGGCAGAAAATATTATTCAGCTTTATCACCACCAGGCCGGGGTTAAAGGCTTGATGGTAATTAATGACATACTGACTGAGCACAGGGTGATTGCGGACAGAGGGATGATTTCGCTGGTCTTTCGCAACCTTATTTCAAATGCCATTAAATTTTCCGAAAATTCCGGTATTATAGTTCTGAGCAGTAGTTCTGAGAATCAAAAGGTCAGGATAACAATTCAGGACAGTGGAACCGGAATCCCCTCCGATAAAATTCCATTGCTTTTCGGTGATCAGTATTATACAACTACCGGCACTGCCGGTGAAAAAGGGACAGGCCTTGGGTTGAGCCTGTGTAAAGATTTTATCGAAAGAAACGGTGGCGAAATATTTGTCGAAAATATGACTGACAAAGGAAGCCGGTTCACTTTCATACTTCCGGGAAGCAATAACATTTAATGACTATCCGATCTTATATTCATTGCATTAAATAATGATCCCCCGGTAAATAATCGCGCACAACTTCCTTATTAATATTGACTTATTCGGATTCGTGAAATATTGTTGTATATTAGTTACGGTTTTATTTCAGGACTAGTTGAACTAAGCTTTCTGCCAGGAATCCCGCTTATCAGCAGATGAATAGTCCCGATTATCCAGGGGAAACAGTCATTCAGAAGCAGCTAACCGATTTATATATCACTTTATAGCCTGACTTATGGAAGAATACAAGAATAAATCCACCAGGATAAAGCCAGGTTCTGCCCCATATAGTATTCTGATTGCCTGGATTGTACTGGCAATTACTTTTGCTGCTACATCCCTGACGGCCTATTATGTAAGGATTCAGGCGAAGAAAGATGCAGAAAGAGAATTCATTCTTGAATGCATGGATGTTCATACCAGAATTTCTACAAGATTACACTCACATGCACTTTTACTGAGAAGCGGATCGGCACTATTTGAAGCATCCGATTCCGTAACCCGCCTTGACTGGAAATTATTTATTGATGGTCTCGCAATTAACCGGAATCTCCCCGGTATTCAGGGAATCGGTTATGCTGTTATTATTCCGAAAAATCAACTGGCCAGGCATATCCTGGATATACGCTACGAAGGTTTCCCCGATTATCAGGTTAAGCCGGAAGGTGACAGGGATACCTATACCTCAATAGTCTTTCTTGAACCGATGAAAGGAAGAAATCTGAGGGCAGTTGGTTATGATATGTTTTCGGAAAAAGTCCGGAGAAAAGCAATGGAAGTCTCGAGAGATTCCAATCTGGCAATGTTGTCGGGAAAAGTTATGCTTGTCCAGGAAACCAACCTGGATGTTCAGGCCGGAACACTGATGTATGTACCGGTTTATCGACGGGGAATGCCATTATCGACTGTTAATGAAAGACGTGCTGCCATCCGGGGATGGGTGTATAGCCCTTACCGTATGGAAGATCTGCTGAAAGGTATTCTTGGAAACCGTTACGAAGAAATCAGCAAAAAGATCAGACTAAGGGTTTATGACGATAACCCGGCAAACCAGGAAACACTATTATTTGATACTCAGCAGGATTCTGATATTCAGGAATCCGGACCATCGATAACCAATACGTTGAGGTTGAATTTTAACGGAAAAAGCTGGTTTATGAGTTTTACCAATTCATCAGATCCCCGTTTAAAGTTCTTCAATAAAGAGGTTTCTGCTGTGCTCATCATTGGTTTTACCTTTGGAACCTTGTTGTTTCTACTCATATTGTCATTGCTTAATACACAATACAGGGTAAAACTTGCCGGCAGACTTTCGAAAGAACTCCGGGAAAGTCTCGATAAACAGGTCGCGCTGTTTAAAGCCATACCCGACGCCATATTTATTTTTGATCACGATACCAGGCAGATAGAAGAAATAAACAATAAAGCAGCCGATCAGTATGGCTATTCAACCACAGAATTCGTTAAATTGGTGTATACCGATCTTTCGGTTAAACCTGAAGAGGTAAATCAAAATACTGATAAAGAGGGTCATGATATAGAAACATCCTTTCATAAAAAAAAGAATGGCTCTGTTTTTCCTGTTGAGATGAACAGCAGATCCTTTGTACTCAATGGCATTAAGAAAACCATTTCGGTGGCGAGGGATATCACCGAACGAAAGAAAACCGAAGATGCCCTGATTGAAAGCGAGAAACGTTTTCACCACGCTTTTGAATATGCGGCTGCTGGCATCTGCATGGTTGGTACAGATGGCACATTTATTAAAATTAATGAAGCCTTCAAGCAATTGATTGGTTATCAGGAAGATGAATTGATAAAAATGCATTTTAACGACATCACGCATCCAGAGGATTTCCACATTGGTCTTGACCAGATGAAAAACCTGATTGAAGGGAAATCCGTGCAGGCGTCCTTCTCGAAACGGTACTTATCGAAATCAAAACAGGTAATCTGGGGCTATTTGTCGGTTTCGCTGGTCAGGGATAATCTGAACAGTCCAAAGTTCTTCATTACCCATATCATTGACCAGACACAAAACAAACTGGCAGAAGAAGAGCTTCGTAAAAGTGAAGAACGCATAAGAATGATCCTTGATTCATTGCCGGTTGCTGTTTACGTAGCCCCGGTTGATCCGGAATTTGATACCACTGCGATTACCGGAAATATCGAAGTACTATCAGGATACACATCGGCTGAATATTTAGCTGAGACTGATTTCTGGAGAAGCCGATTACATCCGGATGATGCAGAGAGGGTCCTCGGCGGTTTCCGGAATGCCCCTTCCTCTGGCGATCATCTTATTGAATACAGGTGGCGTGTAAAAGACGGAACCTACAAATGGTTTCTCGACAGGTCTGTAATCAGACAAACAGGTCTGGTAAAAGAATTTCTCGGTGTAGTAACTGACATTACTGACAGGAAAGAAGCTGAGGAGACCCTGAAAGAGAGTGAAGAGCAATACAGCACTTTCATCAATTCAACCAGTGACATTGTTTTTTTAAAGGATGCAGAACTGAAGTACAGGATTCTGAATCAGAAACAGGCTGATCTCTTCGGATTGCCAAAATCAGAAATTACAGGTAAAAGCGATGATGAGTTAATGACGCCTGATTCAGCGGCATCCTGCAAAGAATCTGATATGAAGGTTCTCAGGGAGAACCAGCTTATTATAAATATTGAACCCTATGGGAACAGGATCTTTGAAACAAGAAAATTTCCGGTCAGGCTTAGAAACGGGAATACAGGCATCGGAGCATACATCCGTGATATCACTGAAAGCAAAAGAACAGCGCTGATCAAGGAAATTCAGTTTGTTATTGCCAATTCGATGATTCGTGCGGCAAGCCTTGGTGAACTCTTTAAGGTTGTTATGCAAGAGCTGAAAAAATTAATGGATACTTCCAACTTTTTTGTCGCATTTCTGAATGAAAAAACAGGGATGTTACAAACCATATTTGAACAGGATGAAATAGGACTGATCCCTGAATGGCCGGCTGAAAATTCTCTGACAGGATATATGATCAGGCAAAACAAGCCATTGTTGATGAATAAAAATGAAATATCAAAACTGGCCGGTGAAGGCAAAATAGAGATAATCGGTACCAGGGCAGAATCATGGCTCGGGATTCCTATACAGATCAGTAACAACAAATCGGGAGCTCTCGTTATGCAGAGTTATACAAACCCTGACGCCTACGATAATTCATGCATTGAGGTTCTCGAGGTAATCGCCCTTCAGCTCGGGGTCTTTATTGCAAAAAAACAGGTTGAGGAAAACGCCCTGAAACTTCTGCAGGCCATTGAACAGAGTCCGGTTTCAGTCATCATCACCGATAAGAAAGGCATCATTGAGTATGTCAATCCGAAAACCGAAACAATGAGTGGTTATGAGGCCGGGGAACTGATCGAAAAAGATGTGAATTTACTGGGTTCAGGAGAGGATCATGAAAATCAGATTCAGAACTTATGGGATATCATTTCCAGAGGGGAGGAATGGAGAGGTGAATTCCTGAATAAAAAGAAAGGTGGAGAACTGTACTGGGATTCCGCTACTGTTTCACCCATCTTCGATAACACCGGACATATTATTAATTACCTGGCGATTCAGGAAGATGTCACTGAAAAGAAAAGATTGCTGAAAGATCTTATTGATGCGAAGGAAAAGGCTGAAGCAAGTGATCGTCTGAAAACAGCCTTCATCAATAACATCTCGCATGAAATCAGAACACCCCTGAATGGCATTCTCGGTTTTTCTCAATTTCTGATTGATCCGGATATCGAAACTTCCGATAAACAAGAATACATTGAACTGCTGAACATGAGCAGCGACAGGCTCGTTAATACCATCTCGGGATTCATTGATATTTCGCTTATAGTTTCAGATACGCTCGTTGTCAGGAAGAAGCCTTTCCCTATGAAGGATGTTACTGACGACATCATGGATACCTACCCGGAGCAATTCAGGTCCAAAAATCTTGAATTTAAACTGGAACTTCCTGAAAACGCTGAAGATATCCGTTTAAATTCTGATGTGGTACTCATAAGGAAAATTATCAGCCACCTGATTAGCAATGCACTGAAATTTACCAGTAATGGATTTGTTAGTCTGGGTTTCAGGATTGAAAACAATCTTCCGTTGTTCTTCGTAAAAGATACCGGCATCGGCATTGACCAGGATTTAAAGGATGAAATCTTCAAAAGCTTTACCCAGACAGAAAACTATACCAACAGGGATTATCAGGGGACAGGTCTCGGACTTGCCATAGTGAAAGGTATTGTTGAGAAAATGGGTGGAAAACTATGGGTCGAGTCTGAAAAAGAAGCTGGTTCGACTTTCTTTTTCACATTGAATGAAAATGATCTCATAAGCTAAACTGACAGATATGGAAACTGAAACCGGAAAATTAAAAAAGCCGGAAAAACAACTTGTGCTTGTTACAGAAGATGATGATCTGAACTACGCTTACCTCGAAAAGGCACTTAAAAGATTATCAATCAGTGTTATCAGGGCTCACAACGGCAGGGAAGCAATAAACATTTGCCGTGAAAACACAAGGATTGGCCTGATTATCATGGATATCAAGATGCCCGTGATGGATGGCTGGACAGCAATCAGAAAAATAAAATCTTTGAGACCGGAATTACCGGTTTTCGTCGTTACGGCATACATGCTGAATAACGAAGAGCATATTTCCTATGAAGCCGGTTGCGATGAGTATATGACCAAACCCGTAAATTTTTCGATTTTGGCCAGAAAACTTAAGAAATACGGATTGGGTTGATCCCGACAAAACTACCTCATTGTCTGTTTCAGATGTAAAACCCTGAATCCCTTTTCAAAGTCTTCCCATCGAATGGTGGCCGGGCATGTGACCAAGCGGGTTTCTCCCGGCTGCATATCGAAATAATTATCCGAGAATATCACATCGGTATTGTCGCTGATCAGCATGAGGTTCTTGCAAAGCCTGTCAGAAATGATCTCAATTACAAAATGATCGCCCTTGTCGCTGATGCGGGTTTTTAAGCCAGGATCAGGTAATTTCAGGTCTTTAGGTTTCGCAAAATAGACAAACTCCTGATCAATTTCCCTTGACCCTATGGCCAGCGTTGCTGTGAGGAAAACCTCATTTTCACGAAACTTAACCGGAAGCTCTTTAAGATCGATACTGTAAACAAGCGTTGAATTGTTTGCCGGAAGTGTAACCTTTACCGGACGGTTCCAAAGTGAAAGACCATTGAAATCAGCCAGATTAAGCCGGATTACCGCACTTATTTTTTCAGGCAGGTCGGAAACTCCGTAAATCAACAACTTTTCCTTCTCAACTACTACATTGATAATCTGATTCTTACAGGCTTCCTTAGCGAAATAATGCAGGGCTTTCCACTTCCCGTAATAGTCAATCCCTGACCATGAGGCAACCGGCCAGCAATCGTTGATCTGCCAGTAAAGCGATCCCATACAATAAGGCATTTCGCTGCGGTGGGTCTTCATGGCCATCTTTATGGCATTGGCCTGCAAGAGCTGACCAACATAAAGTAAATGTTCAAAACTGCCAGGAATCTGGTAATCCTGCTCCATGTACTGTTTTATCCTTAGATTTCCGATTCCGCTCCTCTGATGCGATGCCATAACGGCTGATTCTATATTCCAGTCTTCAGGAACCGTATATTTCTTAACACTGTTGAACTCAGGAAAAGACTGGAACCCATATTCACTCATAAACCTGGCTTTGTACTTCCTGAAATCGCTGAATGGATGTTGTCCGTGCCAGACACCCCAGTAGTGCATATCACCGGAGACGTTATCGTCATTGGCCAGTTTACCCATACCGGCTGACGGGGATGAATGCCAGTAAGGCTGCCGGTCAGTATAAGTTTCAACAACTTTTGGAAGTATGTGATGAAAAATGGTATCGTATGCCTTCCAGATAATGTGACGTTGTTGCTGATTATAATTTTGCTTCCAGCCCCAACCGCGGTCTTCACGTCCCTGGGCCCAGGCGATTTCAATTTCATTGTTACCACACCAAAGGGCCATGCAGGCATGATTACGCAGCCGTTTTACATTATCCTCGGCTTCGTGCCTTATGCTGTTCAGGAATTCTTCGCCACCAGGATACATACTACAGGCAAACATAAAATCCTGCCAGACCATAATGCCGTATTTATCGCAAAGATCATAAAACAAATCACTTTCATATACGCCCCCACCCCACACCCGGAGCATGTTCATATTGGCCTCAGCAGCCGACTTTACAATAAATTCATAGGTTTCGGGTTTGACCCTGGTCAGAAAAACGTCGTTCGGAATATAATTGGCTCCTTTGGCAAAAACAGGACGTCCATTTACTTCGAAGAAGAAACTTTCCCCGGGCCCCTTAGCATCGGGTTTCCTGATCATTTTAATGGTTCGCAATCCGATATTCTGAGAGATGCTGTCGAGCACATTACCCGAAGCAGTAAGTTCTGCTGAAATCCTGTAAAGCGGCTGTTCCCCCAGCCCATTGGGCCACCATAGCTTTGTCCCGGAAATACTCATGTTGACTTTTTGCCTGTTTAAACCGGCGACTAAAAAGCATGCCTCTGTGGCAAATATTTTGCCGTCAATCAACAGATTAAGAGAATATTCACCAGCTATAGAAGCCTCCATTTCAATTTCAGCCGTAAGTTCTGCAGTTCCTGACCTCACATTGGTATTGTGCTGAATAATATAAAGATCCGATATCCTGGCATTGTCCCACGATTCAAGGTAAACCGGTTTCCATATGCCCGAGGTCACCAGTCTTGGTCCCCAGTCCCAACCAAAATGGTATCCTGCTTTCCTCGTAAATATGCTAACCTGGTTCGCACCCAACCCTCCGGTCTCCGACTGATCGTTGGAAGCAGGCAGAGGAAATCCGAATGTTTCCTGTTGTTCCAACCCTTTCATTACCGGAGAAAATAAAAGCACCTTTAGTTCATTTTCACCTGCTTTAAGAAAAGGTTTGGCATCAACTCTCCATGTAACGAACATATTATCAGCCTTCAGCAATAGGTTGCCATTCAGATAAACATGTGCCCATGTATCCAATCCTTCAAAAACAAGCCGGATATTGTTCCTTTGTAGATCTTCCTTTGTCAGGATTATTTTTGTTTTGTACTCCCAGTTAACTTTATCAATCCATTGAACCCTGAGTTCGTTCTGTCTGTAATAGGGATCTTCGATTCTGCCGGCCGCTATCAGGTCAGTGTGAACAGTACCCGGAACGGTGGCAGGCATCCAAACGTCAGTAGCAACCTGGCGGAATTTCCAGTCTTGTGGTATTATAGTTTTATATGGGACTACTCCTGCCTGTGTGTTCAGACTGATCAGGACATACAGAATTGCAGATAACAGACGCAGCGATTTCATATTTCAGCGATTAAATAAAAAGTTGAATTGCCATTACAGCCTAAAGATTCCGCTGGTAAACTTAGCAGAAAAATCCGGAAGATGCAAAGGAAACAACATATGTAAGTTTGACTAATCTTACAATTTTCGGGTGTGAGTAAAGCCTGAAACCAGTTTTAAGGTGTTATCTTTGCCTGCCAAAGGTACAGGAACAAAAAACTGCAGAAATAATCCTGCTGTGTTGCATATGCATAACTTTTATCTTTAATGATTGTTAAATACAGTAAGAATTAAATCAATCTCTTTTAATTCATGTTCAAAGTATTAATCGTCGACGATGACCCCACATTCTGCCTGATGCTCAAGTCATATCTTGGGAATAAGGGTTTTGATGTGAAGGAGGTATTCAGTGCGGGCAGTGCAATAAAAGCCGCTGGTGATCAACAATTTGACATTATCCTTACCGACCTTCGTCTTCCTGACTTTGATGGTATTACCCTGATTGACAAGCTCAAAAAAATTGCCCCTGGTGTTCCGGCCATACTAATGACCCGCTACGGGGATATAAGATCCGCTGTAACCGCCATAAAATCAGGCGCTTTCGATTACATTACCAAGCCTGTTAACCCGGATGAGCTTCTTCTTACAGTAAATAAGGCCCTTGAGAAGCAGAAGACCGAAACAAGAAAAGACACTGGTATCCGCACTGAGAATTTGCCCGGGAGCTATGATTATCTCAGGGGCACCAGCGAGCCCTCTCTCCTGGTGGAGCAATACATCTCACTGGTAGCAACGACAGATATGTCGGTTATTATACAGGGCGAAAGCGGGACCGGTAAGGAGTATGTTGCCCGAATGATTCATCTTAAAAGTCACCGGCATAGCAAACCTTTTGTGGCCGTTGATTGCGGTGCGCTTACCAATGAACTTGCCGCCAGCGAATTGTTCGGACACACCAAGGGTTCTTTCACCGATGCCCATGCCGATAAGGAAGGCCAGTTTCAGCAAGCCAATGGCGGCACATTGTTTCTTGATGAAATTGGTAATCTGTCTTATGAGAACCAACTGAAATTACTGAGGGCTACACAGGAGCGGAAAGTCAGGAAAATCGGCGGAACAAAAGATATCGATGTGGATGTGAGGATCATAGTCGCTACCAATGAAGACCTGAGCGCCAATGTAGTGAAGGGTACTTTCAGGGAAGACCTCTTTCACCGTCTGAATGAATTTAAGATCAGTGTACCTCCCCTCAGGCAGCGGGGAGAGGATATCCTTCAGTTTGCCAATTTTTTTCTCGAAAACGCAAACCAGGAGTTGCATAAAAATGTAACCGGATTCAACAAGGAAGCCCTTGAAATCCTGCTCACCTTCAGCTGGCCCGGGAATATCAGGGAAATGAAAAATGTAATTAAACGGAGTGTACTCCTGAGTAATGCCGATTTGATCACTCCCAGGGAACTGCCGGCAGAGATCATGTTAAAAACTCCGCCCTCCGCATCTGTTCCGGTTAATACAACAGACCTGAAATCCATGGCAGAAACCCACGAAAGGTCTACCATATTGAATGTATTGCAGCAGACCCATTTCAATAAAACCAGGGCTGCCCGTTTGCTGAACATTGACAGGAAAACACTGTACAACAAGATGAGACTCTATAACATCGAAGGGTGAAATCAAAAGAATGGAGATAAATCTTTCAGTTTGGTCCTGTTCTGATTCCGGATAACCTCAGCAATTCAGCTTCAAGCAAAGGGTGCAACCTGTTATTGATTGAAGTGATTTTTTTCAGCAGAAATTTTATATCCTCCTGATTGCACTGATCCGGTTCAATGGATTCTAGTTTGTTGAGTACCGGCAATGCCTGGGTTACACCCATATGGCCATAACCGGTCAGCAATTTATGGGACAATAATTTGATTCCCCTGTAATCATTTGAATCGCACATGTTCCACAACTCCTGAACGGCAAGCTGCGAACTATGAATAAATGATCTGACGATACTGGCCAGCTGATCTGTTTTACCTGTAGTGAAAGCTTCTGCCTGCCTGAGGTCGAACAGGCGGTCGCCCAGCACTTCATCGGGATGGCCGGGCATTGGTAACGGGATCGTATTAATCAGGTAGGATGCGATCCTCATCAGGAACTCGTATTCTTTAAATGGCTTCTGCAATACTTCATTAAAACCGGCTTCCATATACCCCGCATCATACCGGTCGATCTTGGCAGCTGTAAATGCAATCACCGGCACCAGTGAGAGGCCTGGCCTTGAGTGTGACCTGATGAACCTGACCAGCTCGGTTCCGCTGATCTCCGGCATCTGAACATCCGTCATAATGACATCATAATCCAGGTCATTCAATATCTCCATGGCTTGTCTGCCGCTTGAAGCAATATCAACCTTCATTCCGGCATTTTCAGCAATTATCCGTGCAAGCAGGATATTAAACACATCATCATCTACTACAAGCAACCGACGCCCCTCAAAATCGACATCCCTGGTAAGCACCTGATTTTCATGTGTCACCGGTTCCTTATCCGACAACCGGAAAGGAATGCTGACAGTAAATTCGGACCCGATGCCTGGTGTACTTTCAACGAAAATATCTCCGTTCTGAATCCGTGCCAGTCTTCTGCTGATGGCGAGACCAAGACCGGACCCGCCAAATCTGCGGGCCTGAGATGACTCTGCCTGTCTGAAATCCTCAAAAATATCGTTAAGCTTTTCCGGAAGGATCCCGATCCCGGTATCCTTCACAATGATAACCAGATTGCAAACATCTTCGTTGCACTCCATTCCACAGGTGATACTAACAGTGCCCTTTTCAGTAAATTTAAGTGCATTGCTCAGAAGATTATATAAAATCTGTTTCAATCGGAGCGGATCTCCTTCAAGTACTTCATCTCCACTAATATTGCAGGTTGCCTCAAACTCTATACCTTTCTCCGATGCCGACATTTTAAACGGGATTATCACGTCATCAAGCATTTCGTGAAAGCGGAAAGGAATGCTCTCAAGCTGAAGTTTGCCTGCCCCAAGCCGCGATAAATCAAGAATATCGTTCACTGTTTCAAGAAGGTGTCTGGATGAACGCCGCACTGCCCCCAGATACTCCATCTGAACCGTATTTAATGGTGTGTTGATCAGCTGGTCAGAAAAACCAATAATTGCATTTAATGGCGTCCTGATCTCGTGGCTCATGTTTGCCAGAAACTCTTCTTTCACCTTGGCCAGTTCGGAAGTTTCAATATGGGCCTTAATCAGATCCCGTTTATACTTATTGCTGCGCCTGATGCTTCCAAGGATCAATACAACAAATAACAGAATCAGCAGAAGCGAAACCAGTCCAATGACAACAATCCAGAAAATTGAACTATCAGCTTTAACCCTTGCCTCTTTGGCACGATGCCTGGCAAGAAGGGTTTGTGTTATCTCCAGTTGTCTGAAAATACTCAGTACCTGACTGATCAGAAGA
Source organism: Bacteroidales bacterium (assembly GCA_016705005.1). Classification (GTDB taxonomy): domain Bacteria; phylum Bacteroidota; class Bacteroidia; order Bacteroidales; family Lentimicrobiaceae; genus Lentimicrobium. The sequence continues at coordinate 360,669 of JADIZB010000004.1, forward strand.
GAACTGTTTTGGAGCATCTTAAGTTCCTGCGTTTTCAGTCCCGAATAGGAAGCAAGGTCCTGTCTTCTTACATTAGAAAGAGCTTTCTGGACGTTCTTCAGAATCACAGAGTCGTCCGGGCGGATCAATGAAGTGTCGGTGATTACCCTGGTTGTTGAAAGAATGGCTGAACCCTGAGAATGTGGTTTATGAGTAGTATTCACTTTTTCAGGCTGCTTTCTTGAGAAGGCCTTTTTCAGTTTCCGGAAAATCCCCTGGGCTTCTTCGCTCTTGTCGGCTACCATCACAGGGTCCGGCTCAATGGTATCAAAGACAGTAACCACTCTGGTAGAGGTTCGCAGGCTGTTTGGAATGGTATCCAATGGTCCTGACCGGATCTGATTGATTGTTTTCTCAGCAAAATCAAAGCCTTCACGCCGCGATTTATAAATCAGGTATGCATCAATCATTTCCTGCCGTTTGGCCAGGAGTATTGAGACTGTATCGAGGCGTGACAGTTTAGCAGAGTCTTCCAGGGCATTCTGTTTCAATGAGTCAAGGCTGATCGCAACTTTAGCGATAAGTCCGTTATACAGATTCAGATAACTCTGGTTATTGGTAATGGAATAAATGCGGAAATTATTTTCTGCTTCAGTGAGGTTGGCCAGCAAATCACGCAGCCGCAGGGTTTCAGGATCCTGTTTTGTCAGAATGGTAAAAGTATCTTTAAGGACCTCCGTATTCTTACGAACCAGAATACCTGCAAGAACCACAGCACTTAAAGCAATAACAAAGAGAATCACCACTTTAAAGTGGAGACCCCATGTTCTGATTGTTGCAATCAGCCTTATCATAGCTCTCTAGGCAAGTTGAAAATGAGACAGATTCCCGGTCACTAAAATAACAACCGATAAGCTTATAAGTTTCTCCCTATGGGGGCAAATCAGAAGCCATATTTCTGATTTACAATTAAACAAATTGCTTCCCAAAAATAATACAGAATAGTAAACGGGTTCAATAATTATGTGTCCGTTTAAAAAATTGACACACAGCCTGAACTCACCCACTAAATTACTCTAACAGAGACAAGTATATTGTGATAGCCGCGATGGATAAAATGAATATCCGAGTAAATCTGGTTTCCGGAAAGATTCTCCTCATGCAATAACAGAGAATTGACGGACGCTGATTATCAGAATCGCTTTATGAGATGAAATTTCAGGTCATCAAAAAAGAAAACTGTTGAACAGGGATCTCTATGCATTTTCAGTAACCGTCAGGGTATAATGCCATTCCGGATTACGCCTGATATATGCTTCGGCTGCAGGACAATTTGCCTTCACTCTTAATCCGTGCAGTACTGCAAAGTGGATACTGTGCAAAATTAACTGCGAGGCATATCCCCTCCCCCTGTGAACTTCAGGGACATAGGCACTATACAGGTCAAGTTCCTGTCCTCGGATACGGTATGCCAGGTATGAGTCAAGCCCTTCCTCTCTGATTACAAACATCCTACCGGTATTGATAATACTTGTGTGCATATTATCTAAAATTAACTGATTGATAATTAATCTATTATTTATCCCCATAACCTGTAATACTGTTTACCAATTCATTATGATTGAGTATATTTAAGTTGACCAGATTTCCAATTCCCAGAAACTCCGCCCTGATTACTTTACAGGCAATCGTTCCTATCTACTGAATAATTTGAAAGACCCCCGGTTAAACAGATCATGACGCAATATCCGGTTAATCTTTCTCAATAAATAAACCCAGTGAAATCAGGCCATAAATCCGGATGATGCTGGCCGCCTCTCTGAATCAGGGGTGAAAATTACAACATAAACAGGCAAATTGTACCCCTGATACCTCAAAATAGGTATAAATACTGATTGATAACGCTACTGATCAGGAATTAAAAGAACAGCTCAATACTGATAATAAGGACTATACGTTATAGACATTCCGGATGCCGGGCCCGGGAGTTTCCATCCTGAAATCAGAAAAGCGGGTATATGATAAATCAGGATATTAATTTGACATTTCTTTGTTTTCTAACTTCTTCTGTGCGATCAGGCTTACCAGACAGAAAAGAATGAGCCAAATCAGGCCTTGTAAAAACCGGGTTATTCTCCGCAAAATTAAATTTTCATTAAAAACTTATCCCGGAATGCTACACTCTAAAAAGTATTAAAAATCGATTGTCCGGGCGCTGCATTTTAATGTAAAATAAATATACTTTAGCCACCAAATCTAATAAAATGACCATGATTTATACCACCAATCAGATTAAAAGCAATGCCTCACCTGCAAATCGCGATATATAGTACTGATCTTATGCATATTAGCGTTTTGTCTAATAAGTCCTTAAGATAATATGCAATATTTTAAACGTAAACATTCTTTACCCACATCTATTTATATATAAACGTTTAATATATTTAAATATTATCAATGCAATCGCATATAGCTGTATAATAATCAACTGACTTATTAAATACGTATTTTCACGACTTGATTTCATGAAATAAAATGGTTACTTTTCGGAAAAACTACGATATAATGATACCGTAGTCATGAAACTGTTTCAAGTCATTGGAATCTGAGCAATCAGCGCACGGGAGAGCGAATTTCCAACTACCCGGACAGCTTCTTAAAGAGGTAGGATATTCAGGTTACGGGAAATTGAACCGGATGGTCTTTTAAAGACAACACCGGAATAAGAAAACCCGCTGAGCGGAATATTTTGGAGACAAAGGAACAATACATTCCGGAAAACCATCATGTTTTCCGTTGCATCCGGTCACAAGCCGACCCGATGCCCGGTATATTTATATTACACATTTCTATTCCCGCCGGTTTTCAGGCGCATGGAGGACGTTTTCCTTTTCAGGGAAACGAGTCCTGGCCGCAACCAGATCCGGAATAACCAAACCATCCGAAAAGAATTGCGCAACCCGGCAGGCTAAGGTCTTCCGGGATCTCTGATATTTCACGATTCATGAAACCTGATTCATCTTTACATGCAACATATCACACCATGAATGTCAAAGGCAATCCTGATTAAAAAAAATAAATATAAAAAAATTGACTGCATTTATACACCTTACGGCATTCTGAAGAATCCAGGGTAGTTCAGAGGGTTTCGATTGCAGACTGTGCTTTGGGAGAAGCTGTGTCCGGCAACTATGTGCCTTCAGGATGCCTGTGTTGACATAATTCCAAAGGATAAGGCCTGGCTGAAGGAAACTGAACCATTCAGAAACCGGAACAGGCCCTGTTTAAGCAGCCAGCAAACAAACTGACCGTTGAAGGCAGCTGGCACAGAAAAAATAGCCCACAGAGGGCCACTGAGATTATCAGCCTTAGGTGAAACATTCTGTAAAGAAATGTTACACCTTTTGCGTTGTAAGTGCGGCAAGGGTTTCTGCATTTCTACACTGGCCAATAGAGTAATCCCCTGCCTTAATATACGCGCGCGCGTAGCATTCCTATTAATAATATCAATGCTTATCAGCCTGAATATCAGTGCACAGGAATCTGTTACCCTGAGTTTACCCCTGACCTCCGGTGAAAAAGCAAGCACGCCATACAACATCGCTTCCTTTGAATTTGGTTCTGGCAGCGCGATTGACACCGTTTTCTTCGATCCTTCCTTTGGTGCCATGTCGGGTGGCTGGAACTCTCCCAGCCTGAACCCCGAAGCTTACTACGAATACCGCATAGCACCCGCCGAAGGTGCCAGCCTCAGCCTGCAGCAGGTTAGACTGGACATCAGCCTGGGCCGGGGTGAAATGCGCACCGCTGTCAAATACTCCACCGATGGTTTCCGTAGTGCAGGCATCGCAATGGGCCAGCCGGTGTTCTTTACCACCACCACGCCCCGCACCCTGCCGCTGGCAACCGAACTGATCATCAGCTACCCCGACACCCTAAGCATCCGGGTGTATGCGTGGAGTGCCCGCGACCGCCAGGTTGTTTTCAATAACCGTAACATCAGCATTGCAGCCATGGCTTCCGGCCCGCAGCTGCTGGCTGTTGTTGAAAACATTTTACCGGTAACAGAATCCGGACCCACCGAAACCTCGCCCAAGGACCTCAAGCCTCTCCAGCCGGTGATACCACCGCTGCACGGGAAATACCGGTTTCCGAAGAACCCTCCATGGCTCAGACTATTGCCCCGGTGCAGGATACACTGGTTGGGGGTAATAATGGGATTATTATGGCGCCGATGGGGTAATCCCTTTACCACACCAGGTACAAATTACTGGACATGCCCTGTTGGTGTTACCTGTATTAAGGTTGAAGCTTGGGGAGGTGGTGGAAGAGGTGGTAACCGAACAAACAATGGTGCAGGAGGTGGTGGCGGAGGTGGTGGTTATTCACAAAGTGCAATTTGGGTAACACCAGGAAACACATATACAGTTTATGTTGGGGCTGGCAGTACATCAACTGCAGCAGGAGAAGATTCATGGTTCAATAATAATACAACTCTATTAGCCAGAGGAGGGAATAGTGTTAATAACAATACAACTGGTGGAGCAACTGGTGGAGCATTGGGAACAGGTAATACTTTGTATTTGGGCGGAAATGGTGCGGCCGGATATTATGGATCGGGCACAGACTGGGGAGGTGGTGGTGGCTCTTCATCTGGAAATCAAGCAAATGGAAATAATGGCAATAACCAAAATGGAGGTATTGCACCGGCAGGTGGAGGTAATGGAGGAAATGGAAGATATAATACTCAAGGTAATGGTACAGCAGGTAGTTCTCCAGGTGGAGGAGGTGGTGGTGGCCTTAGATCATCTAATGGCACAAGGACTGGTGGCAATGGAGCCAATGGTCAGGTAATCATAACACTTCCTGATTATCAGGCCCAATTTATTTCAATGGACTTTGGTACTCCAACATGGTGTGCCGGTGAAACAAGGACAATCAGTGTGACAGTCATGAATGTTGGGCAGTCAACCTGGACAAATGCAGCCCCTGATATTAACATCGGAGTTAAGTGGGATGCAGAAGCCGATTATTTCGTCAGAACAGACGCCAATGGACTGATTCCGGGTGCCACTCAAACCTATTCTTTAACAGTAACTGCCCAGCTGCCCGGGCAAACCACCTTACTTTCGATGTTGTAAATGAAGGTAGTTGCTGGTTTGCCGGGAATTCTGGACTTTGCGGGCCTTGTAACTCTGTTTTCACTTCCTCAAATTTAACTATAATAAACACCGTACCTACCCAACCATCTACCATTACAGGCCCCTCTAATCCCTGCACTGGCTCTTCACAAACCTATAGCGTAACGAATGTGGCAGAAGTAACCTACACCTGGGCTGTTCCTGGTGGATGGGCCATTACTGCCGGGCAGGGTTCAAATTCAATAACGGTAACCGTTGGTGCCAATTCAGGAAATATTTCTGTTACTCCTTCAAATGCATGCGGAAATGGAACAGACAGAGCACTTGCTGTTACCCCTTCTACCGTTCCAGATCAACCATCACCAATTGCCGGAAGTATTGACCCCATATGAAGGTTCCTCTCAAAATTATTCTGTAACCAATGTTGCCGGGGTTACCTACAACTGGACATTCCCTATTGACTGGGCACAAACAGCTGGGGGCACTACGAATTCAATAACAGTAACTATAGGTGCTACCTCAGGTAATATCAAGGCAACACCTTCAAACAGCTGCGGTAGTGGAACCCCAAGTGCTATGGATGTAACAGTTGATCCACTACCCCTCCCTCCGACCTCAGTTTCAAGTAATCCTGTTTCCGTCTGTGTCAATGCCGGCGGCAATATCACCCTCACAGCCACCGGAGGTTCTGGCACTACCCTGCGCTGGTTTACCGGCAGCTGTGGCGGTACAGCTATTGGAACAGGAATTTCGCTCACCATCCCGTCACCCATTGTTACCACAACCTACTTTGCACGTTGGGAAAACGATTGCGGAAATTCCACTTGTGCCAGCACTACAGTTACAGTGATACAATTACCGGTTGCACCAACTTCAGCAGCATCAGATAATTCCGGGTTTTGCGCTGATGATGTCGGCAATATCACCTTAACCGCAACCGGTGGCTCAGGAGTCACCTTAAGATGGTTTACAGGTAGTTGCGGTGGCACTGAAATCGGAGCAGTAAATCCGCTTACCATTGCCTCTCCTGACGTTACCACCACCTATTATGCGCGCTGGGAGAACAGTTGCGGAGTTTCGACCTGTGCAGAAGTAACCGTTGATGTTATTCCAATGCCTGTTGCTCCAACTTCAGTCAGTGTTGATCGCACCGGATTTTGCTATAACGATAACGGAAATATTATTCTTACCGCAACCGGAGGATCCGGTGACCAGCTGGAATGGTTTACCGGCAGTTGCGGCGGAACATTGACAGGAACCGGAAATAATCTTGAAATAGCCTCACCTGCAACCACAACTACATACTATGTTTTCTGGTCAAACTTATGTGGCTCATCAGTATGCGGGAGTGTCACTGTAACGGTCGATGTGGTAACAGCAGGTTCCATCGCAGCCGATCAGACCATCTGCTTCGGTGGCGATCCGGCTGCCTTCACCAGCACTTCCAATGGAACCGGATTAGGTAGTCTTGTATATCGCTGGGAAAGTTCAGTTAGTCCGTTTACAGTATGGAATACGATTGCAGGCGCTACCGGGGCAACCTATGATCCGCCGGCTGGACTGACGGAGACAACCCAATACAGAAGAATCACCATATCAGACTACAATGGCGCTTTGTGCGAATCTGAACCAACCGGGTTTGTAACAGTTAAAGTACAAAGTCTTCCAACGCCCGGTGAAATCGCCGAAGACCAATATGTTTGCTTTGGTGGCTCCACAGCAATTATTTACAGCGTTCAGGACGGTACCGGAGAAGGAACCATTGCCTATCGCTGGGAAAGATCAGTAGCCCCATTTACCGTTTGGACAACCATCGGCGGTGCAACAGCCGCCACTTACAATCCTGGCCCATTGGCGTTTACCACTCAATTCAGAAGGATTACTGTTTCAACCCTGAACGGGGTTTCCTGCGAATCAGCCGCAAGCAATATTGTAACCATAACCATTCAGGACATCGCTGTAACTGCAGGAAGCATTGGTACCGACCAGACCATCTGTAACAATGACATCCCGGACAACCTGGTTTCATTGGTTGATGGCACTGCCACGGCAGGTGCCGTGGTTACCTACGAATGGCAAATCAATACAGGTGCCTGGGCAACTATACCCGGAGAAAACAATGCCGGCCTGAATATATCAACGCCTCATACTGTAACTACTTCCTACCGCCGCAGAACCGTAGCTACTCTGGCCGGTAATTCATGTTTTTCCCAGTACACAGTTGCAGTAACCATTACTGTAATCCGTCCAGTAACACCCGGAAGCATCGCTGCCAGTCAGACCATCTGCAATGGTGCCACTCCTGCACCCCTGACTTCCGTCACAGCAGGAAATTCACCCGGATCGACCATTACATACCGGTGGGAACAGAGCACCGATGGCGGAACATCGTGGACCGTTGCTACTACCGGGGCTCCGGCAGGTTATGCTCCCGGACCGCTTACCATGACTACTTGGTTCAGAAGAATAACCATTGCCACACTTAACGGGCATTCCTGTTATTCTGATCCGACAAATACCATCATCATCACCGTTCAGGATATTGTACAGCCAGGTTCAATTGCAGCCAGCCAGACCATCTGTTATGGTGCAACGCCTGCGCCCCTGACCTCGGTAACGCCCGGCAGCGGATCATCAGCACCCGCTTATTCCTGGGAATACAGCATCAACAATGGCGCAACCTGGATCCCTGTCGGTGGAGCCAATGGAGCCGGCTATGCACCGGGTGCTATGGTACAGACCACCTGGTTCAGACGGATCACGACCTGCACAGTAAACGGCGTAAACTGCTCAGCTCCATCAGCACATATCGTGATTACAGTGCAGGGGCAAGTCATTCCTCCGGCAGCTTCTGCCGACCAGACCATCTGCTACAATACCACCCCGGCCTTGCTAAACAGAACAACCGCCTCTGGCGGTTCGGGCAGTTTTACCTATCAATGGCAAAGCAGTACCGATAATATCATATATTCAGATATTCCGGGAGCAACCGGAATGACTTACCAGCCACCGGCTCTAATTGTTACCACTTATTACCGGGTCTCAGTAACAGATGCTGTTTGTGGTGGTCCATTTTACAGCAATGTGGTTAGAATAACAGTCAGACCGGAATTGGTAGCTCCTTCTATCTGTTGTGACCAGGTGGTTTGTATAGGAGCAAGCCCTGATCCGCTGAGCGGAGTTCCTGCTTCCGGCGGATCAAATACATTCACTTATCAATGGCAATGGAGTGCTGACGGAAATCCTCCATGGAACAATATTGCCGGAGCGAATAATCCTTTGGCATATAATCCCCCTTCACAATCCCGTTTTTACAGATTGGTAGCAACAGATATCTGCGGTACTGTTATAAGCAATACAGTAGAGGTATCACTGGGGCTGGACTTTGGCGGATCATTCTCTTCAACAGGCTATCCTACATCTGCCGTGTGTCCTGGTTATGAGTTTACCTATCACATTGAATCGGCAAGTATTGGAGCTCTATTCGGAAGGGTTATCAGGTACTCATGGACTGCTGACCCTGCATATGTGGCTCCGGCAACAGGTGGACCAGTCGGTATTACCAGCTATTGGTGGATATTTCCATATTTTGAAGCTGATATACCTTTTACATTATATAATACGACTGATGCTCCTGTTACAACAACAATTTCAATCATTCCAGGTGTTTATGCCAATCCCGGACCTCCTTCCGGTGCCTTGATTTGCAACCTGAGTCCCAGGACATTCAATGTTACCATTAATCCATTCAGGATCAATTGTCCGGGAAACTATTCAGTAAACACTGATAATAATCTTTGCTCAGCCCTTATTTCTTTATCAAATCCAACATTTATCGGAAGTTGCTTACCCAACCGCCTTACATGGACCATGACGGGAGCAACCATAGATAGTTCACCAGCTACCGGAATAAATAATATTGTGAATCATATCTTTAATCTTGGTACTACGAATATAACCTATACTGCCATAAATTCTGATGATGTTGTTACAACCTGTTCATTTACAGTAACAGTTACCGATAACCAGGCACCAACACTGTCTTGCCCGGCAAATATTACAAGGACTACCGATTTAAACCAGTGCGCTGCATCCATTGCAACACCAAATCCTGTATTCAGCGATAATTGCGGGGGTGCAGGCGGCGTTACATCACTTACCTGGGAAATGAATGGCGCAACTACTGGAATATCCCCTGCAACAGGCCTAAACTATGTGGGAACGCAAATTTTCAATCCAGGCATTACTACCATAATATACACTGCTGAAGACCCTTACGGAAACAGAAGTACCTGTTCATATACAGTTACCATCACTGATACTCAGGCACCCGTATTTACCTCTTGTCCATCAAATTATACTGTATCAACTGACCCCGGCGAATGCGCTGCCACATTCGACCCTGTGGATCCGGTGGTTACGGATAACTGTTATGATCTGCTTGCTATAACCTGGGCCATGAGTGGTGCCACCACCGGTATTTCTCCACCTACCGGAATTAATTTTATAGGAATAACAACGTTTAACCCCGGAATTACCATCATAACCTACACAGCTACAGACCCTTCCGGATCATCAGCAACCTGTTCGTTCTCTGTAACTGTTAGCGATAATGAAGCCCCACAATTCATTTTTTGTCCCTCAGGCTATTCAGTGAATAGTGAACCCGGCAGATGTTATGCCACCATTTCAACTCAGGATCCTGAAGTGTTTGACAATTGCAGTATTTCTTCATTGACATGGACAATAGCCGGAGCCACCACAGGTTCGGGCTCAGGAAATATCGGAGCATTTACTTTCAATACAGGGACAAGCACAGTGATTTACACCCTTACGGATAACAGCACACCCCCTCATACTTCTGTGTGTACTTATGATGTTACAGTCACCGACACCCAGTTGCCGACCATGTTATGCCCCGCAGCCCTGACAAGGAACACTGATCCGGGAGTGTGCAGTTATACTGCAACAGGGAATGAATTTGACCCCACCAACGTTGTAGAAAACTGCCCCGGTTACACCCTGAGCAACAATTACACAGGAGGTTCTACCCTGGCAGGAGCAGTGTTTCCGCTTGGTTTGACCAATGTAAGATGGGTCCTGATGGATGCAGGAATGAATAGTACCGAATGCTACATCGACATTACGATAGTTGATAATCAGGCACCTGTAATAACCACCTGTGCTCCTGCTCAGACAGCCAGTGCCGGTGCCAGTTGTCAGGCAGCTGTACCGGATTTAACCGGATTGATCGCATTAACCGACAATTGTACCCAAAACGGCGATTTTACCATTACCCAAAGCCCGGCAGCAGGAACTCTTGCCGGTGTAGGAGTAACCAACATCACCATAACGGCTACGGATGAAGAAGGCAATTCAATAACCTGTAATACATCTTTCACTGTTTCTGACGATACTTCACCGGTGTTTGCTGATTGTCCATCCAATCCGGTGGTCTTACCCTGCAATCCGTCAACATTGCCTGACGCTTCAATGGCCATAACAGAAGCAGGAACAGTTACCGATAACTGCGGCACACCTTCAGTAACTGCCGCAGGTGGAAGCATAACCAATACAGGTTGTACTTATACGCAAACCTGGACTGTTACTGCTTCGGATGGATACAACACAGCAAACTGTCCGGTTACCTTTAACTGGACTCAGGACAATACTGCCCCGGTTATAACCACCGCCGCATCCAGTGGCAACCTGGGTTGTAACCCAACGGTGACAGCACCAACGTTTACCGGAACCGACAATTGTGACGGATCAGTTACACCGGATGTAAACACAGCAGGGCCTACCAATACAGGTTGCAGCTATTCCCAGACATGGACAGCCACCTACACTGATGCTTGCGGAAATGCGGCAATACCAGTGAGTGTTACCTATACCTGGACACAAGACTTTGAAGTTCCTGTAATTTCCACCACGGCGACCAGCGGCAGCCTGGGGTGCAATCCAGCGGTTACTGCACCAACTTTCACCGGGACCGATAATTGTGAAGGAACAATTACTCCGCTTATAAATACGTCCGGGCCATCCGTTACCGGCTGCAACTATACCCAGACATGGACAGCCACGTATACTGATGCATGCAGCAATACTGCATCACCAGTAATTATCACATACACCTGGGTGCAGGACAATGAAATTCCGGTAATCTCGACCACCTCGGTAAGCGGGGAACTGGCAGGATGCAACCCCACTGTAACAGCACCCATTTTCACCGGAACCGACAATTGTGAAGGAAGCATTCTTCCTGTTGTGAACACAGCCGGACCAACCAATACCGGTTGCGATTATTCCCAGACATGGACAGCCACCTACACTGATGCCTGCGGCAATGCAGCTGCCCGAGAGCATCACATTCACCTGGGTGCAGGATACTGAGCCACCGGCAATCAGCTGTGCCCCTGATTATATCACTGTTGCGGCCGATGCCGGAGAAACTTACGCAACCAATGTAACTGTTCCGACCCCAACAACTTCTGACAATTGCGGAGGCACCATCATGCTTACATGGACCTCATCTGATGCTGCGCAGGGAAGCGGGACCGGTCCTTTCCCGGTTACCAACACATTCCAGACCGGCACTACTACCCTTACCTGGACTGCCACCGATGACTGCAATAATGAATCCACCTGTCCATTTTCCGTTACCGTTACGGCCAATGACCCACCCGATATTACCTGTGCAGCCGGTGTGACGCAGAGTGCTGATGCAGGTCTTTGTTCAGCGGTAGTTAACCCCACTGAACCCACCGTTAATGCCGGCGATCCGGTTACCTGGTCATGGGAAATGACAGGAGCTGTTATAGATAACGGTACCGGCCCGATTGATAATTACACTTTCCCGGTGGGCACCACCACCATTACCTGGACGGCCACCAATGTTTCAGGTACCGACGAATGTACGCAAACCATTACCATTGAGGATAATGAGGCACCGGCATTTATAACCCCCGGACCCTTTGATCTCTGCGTAATCAACATTATTTCAGCCATTTACGACGGGCAACCTGAACCAGCCGCCGATATTGTTCCGGAATTCCCTTACCAGGGCAATCCCAGAAGACCTGACTGGTATCTTGTGGCAGCGGGTAGTACAGAACTTGACCTATCCGGTATCAACGATAATTGTTGTGATGAAGAAGATATAGAAATCTCCTGGACAATCACCTTTGATCCTTTAACCGGTCAGACACCACTCACTGGCACAGGCCAGCCTTCTGTTGGAACACCATTACAATTATGGGGTACGCCGGCAAATGTGGAGGTTAACCATACAATTACCTACAATGTGACAGATTGCAATGGTAATGCAGCCACACCCGTATCAAGAAACATACTGATCAGGCCAAGGCCGGAAGTGATAAAAAACTAACAAGGAACCTGAAGCAAATGAAAAGGCACAACAACATATTTCAAATGAAAGAAACATCAGGTGATCTGTTTACCTGTTTACCGATATTTCCGGAGCAGCCGATCCCATCGTTCTCCCACGATGTAGCTGACCGGATTTTTTGTCTCCAATGTAAACCTAAGAACAACCAAACCAGCTGCCTATGAAACATGACTATTCAACCGCTGTCCCGACGCGCGACGGCAAAAACAAATGCGATGAAAAATTTTTTAAAACCAAACTTTTACGATTTCAAACAATTGACTTTTAACACTTTTTAATTCACAATTAAATTTTACAAAAATGAAAAAGCAACTTTTAATTCTCGCCCTGGCAGTAATTGCAGTAGGGTTCACTTCTTCTGTGTATGCACAGCTAGTTCCACAACCACTTCAGTGTATTGACCTAAATGACCCTTTAAATGTAGTCCCTGGGCAGCCATATACCTATGAGGTAGATGTTCCAACGCCTCCAGGAGCGAAAACCTTCCATTGGTTCATTACCCAGGATGTGAATATGATCACCGCAGGAGCTATAACAGCAACTCCACAATTAGTTGGTGGACCAATTCTTGCTGCTGGAGATGCTCATTATAATGTAGCAACTCCAAATGCAAATACCATAAACTTAACATTTCAAAGTTTTACACTTGCAGCAAATCAGTATGTCTTTCTAGGAATATTGGTTGAAAACACAGATGCTGGCCTAGGTTGTACAACAAACAACTTCAAGGTATACAGAATCCAGCCAATGCATGCGTTCAGCCTTGATATCGCAAATGTTGATGGCGCTGGAGCTATTCAGGCTGGGTATGGAACAGACAATTTCACATCTTGTATGGCTGACATTTCAGCTGCCTCCTATGATGCAGTTAATGACGCAATGATATATGACTTTAATG
>JADIZB010000005.1 GCA_016705005.1 Bacteroidales bacterium
GATAAGCGATATGAAAAAAGTAGCAGCCTTGTTATTTATAATATTTGCTTATTGTGGTGCAGGTGCAAGCGTATGCGCCTGTCTGCCTGAAGGAATCACATTCTCAACTCAGGAACAGATTGATAATTTTCAGACTGATTATCCGGGATGCACCGTAATTGAAGGGGATGTGCTGATTCATGGCCAGGATATTTCCAATCTGGATGGTCTGAACATGTTAAGCGCTATTGGAGGGGATCTGTTTATCTATATCACCGGCTCACAGCTGAGTATTTATGGTTTGATGAACCTGGCTTCCATCGGCGGGGACCTGATTGTACAGAACAATTCCCTCAAAAAATTATCCGGCCTTGATAATCTGGTATCTGTTGGAGGCAATGTACTGATTGGCAGTAAAACCATAGATTCGAACCTGGCACTGACCAGTATTGCCGGGCTAAACAATCTGGCCAGTGTGGGCGGTGATTTTCAGATATCCCTGAATGTTGTCCTGGCAAATCTTAACGGACTGAATAAACTGACATCGGTTGGGGGAGCGCTGAATATCAGCAGGAACCGGAGCCTGTCAGGCATTGACGGTTTACAAAGGTTATCTCAGATTGGTGAGGATTTGACCATTGAATGGAACCCGGTTCTTGCAAGTCTGAACGGACTCGATTCCCTGTCTTTGGTCGGAGGCGATGTCTGGCTGAAGGACAACGTCAGCCTTGCCAGCATCGGTTCGTTGCAGCACCTCTCATCGACCGGAGGCAATTTCCTGATCCGGAACACAGCCATCACCAGCCTGAATGGACTACAGGGATTACAGCATATTCCGGGTTACCTGTTTATCGAATCGAACCCGGATATGGCTACGCTCAACGGGCTGAACCATCTTCAATCGGTCGGCGCCGATGTCTGGATCAACAACAACAATTCGCTGATGTTCTCCGAAGGCCTTGAAACGCTGAACGCTGTTGGCGGAACCCTTATGGTTGTCTATAATCCGCTGTTGGGGAGTTTGTCGGGCTTCAGCGGACTGAATTCAATCAACGGAGATTTATACATCGGTTACAACACTTCACTGACCAGTTTATCGGGATTGGATAATGTAAACCCTGCCTCGGTGATGAACCTGTCCATCATCGGGAATTCATCCCTGACAATATGCAACATAGCTAACATTTGCGCCTTTCTTGCCAATCCTACCGGCAATATCACCATTTTCAACAATGGCAGCGGATGCGATTCGCCTGCTGAACTGGCCGAAGCATGCGGGTTTTCGCTGCCCTGTCCGCCGGCTGGAGCCATTATGTTTCTTTCACAGGCCGATCTTGACAGTTTTCAGATGACTTATCCTCAATGCAGCCATATTCAGGGTTCTGTCACGATCAGTGGAGCGGACATAACGAATCTGAGCAGATTAAACCAGCTGACTTCCATCTCTGGCAACCTGGTTATTGGTGATGTAATGTTCGGAGGGAATCCATTGCTGGCCGACCTGGAAGGCTTGCAAAACATCGCTGCCATCGGCGGCAGTCTTCGGGTGGAGTCAAATGACCTGTTGCAGGATTTTGGTGGATTACATAACCTGGCTTCCATCAAATCAAGCCTGTATGTGGGAGATAATCCGTCACTTACCAGCTTTGTCGGGCTAGAGCACTTAACCAACATTCCCGGTGATCTGAATGTGTTTATTAATCCTGCTTTGGAGAGTCTTGACGGGCTGGAAAATGTTACAGAAGTCGAATGGTCAATTAGCCTGGTGCAGAATGGGAACCTCAGTGATTTGACCGCGTTGAATAATTTGTCGGTGACAGGCAAAAATCTTCTGATCACCACTTGTGGTGCACTTACCAGCCTCAGTGGGCTGAACAACCTCGGCGAAGTGGGAGAGGATCTTGAGATATCGGCATGTGCTGCAATGACCAGTCTGAACGGGTTGGACAGCCTGACTGAAGTGGGTGGACAGGTCAGGATTCAGGATAATTTTGCACTGAAGAATTTAAACGGGCTTTACAATCTCGGGGTTATCCGTGATGAATTGCTGCTGACCCGGAACTATCAGATGGATAGCATCACAGCCATTGGTAACCTGAGGATACTTGGCGGCCTCGGCTGCAGCGAAAACCCCGAGCTGAAATCATTAACCGGGCTTGAGAAAGTGATTGCAACCGGAACCATAAACATTTCAGGCTGCCCTGGTCTATCCGGACTTGAAGGCCTCGACAATCTGACCACCATCGATGAAGATCTTATCATATCAAACAATGATGGACTGGAAAGAATAACAGAACTCGGCAAAGTAGAACTGGTGTCCGGGTTGATCCGGCTTAACGGAAATATATTACTGACCACTTTGTCAGGATTGAACAACATACAGCCTGCCTCTGTGACAGAGTTGTATTTGTATGAAAATCCATCCTTGTCGGAATGTGAAGTTGCCAGCATTTGTGACTACCTGGGTATAGCCGACAAGTATTATCAGATTTATAGTAATGCTGAAGCCTGCAGCAGCCGTGAGAAAGTGATGCAGGCCTGTACCATAGGTATACCGGACATTACCCCGGGCGGTACCCTGAGACTCTCACCGAATCCTTCCCCGGGAATTGTTTTTGTTGAGATATCTGATGTTTCCGGATCTTATGCACTTACCCTCAGCGATGTCAGTGGCCGGCAGGTGTTGGGTAAAACGGTTAACGGGACTTCCGCGACAATAGATCTGGGTTATCTGCCGGCAGGCTTGTATTTCCTGACATTGACCGGTAAAACCACCATCAGGACTGGTAAACTGATAAAACTATAGGGGATCAGTATCAGTCATTCTGTGAAAGACAATAAAAAAGCCCGGATCACCGGGCTTTTGCTTTAATTTACCTTTTTCTTTCCCCATTTGATGAGGACAGACTGAACGTCTTTAAACTTGATGGGTTTGGGCAGATAATCAACCATACCGGCGTTCAGGTAGCGTTCACGGTCGCCCGGCATCGCATTGGCGGTGATGGCGATGATTTTCGGCCTGTCGTGTTCAGGATACTTGTCGCAGATAATCTTGGTAGCTTCCATACCATTCATGACAGGCATCTGGATGTCCATAAGGATAATATCATATTTCTTACGTTCCAGCATTTCAAGTACCTTGCGTCCGTTCTCAACAGCATCGATCTTGTAACCCATTTTGCTGAGCAGGGTAATTACGAGATCCTGGTTTGTGATGTTGTCTTCGGCCAGCAATATGCGCATTGGCAGCTTGGCGGAGAGATTCTTGTCAATGTTATGGTCGGCAAGGTTACTGCGCCGGTTACGTGCTTCAGCAATTACCCTCAGAACCTCTTCAAAAAGTTCGGCAAGTTTGATGGGTTTAGATAACTGCGCATCAAATACCTCGGCAGGCAGTTTGCTGATCTTGCCAAGCGAGGTGAGCATAATCATCGGAATGTCACCTTTGAATGGAAGTCCTTTGATGGCCCTGCCAAGTTCAAGACCGTCCATCGATGGCATCTGCATATCAATCACAGCCAGATCAAATGGTTCGTCGTCTTCTTCAATAATGGCGAGTGCTTCAGGACCTGATTTTGCAGTAATCGGCACCATCCCCCACGATTCGAACTGAAGGGTAAAGATATGCCTGTTGGTTTCATTGTCATCCACAATAAGTACCCGGCTACTCTTGAGTTCGGGTATCTGTCCGCGGACATAGAGTTTTGTTTTCCCGATGCCGGAAGTGCGTAAACGGATGGTAAAATAGAAAGTTGAGCCTTTGCCCACTGTGCTTTCGACCCAGATACGGCCTCCCATTAATTCGACAAGGTGTTTGGCGATGGCCAGACCAAGACCGGTTCCTCCGTAACGGCGTGTGGTTGAACTGTCGGCCTGGGTAAAGGCTTCGAACAGGATGTCGATCTTATCCCGGGCAATGCCGATTCCGCTATCCCTGACAGAGAACTGCAGTTCCTGGTAGCCTTCAGTTTCGTTGACCTTGTCGATGGAAATAAAGATTTCACCTTCTTCGGTAAATTTGATGGCATTGTTGATCAGGTTGATCAGGACCTGGCGGAGTCGGGTGATGTCGCCGATAAGGAAAGGAGAAACATCGGGCTGAATGAGATACAGCAGGTCGAGTCCCTTTTCAATGGCTTTCTGGGCAAATATGTCGAGCGCATCCTCAATGCAGTTTCGGAGCTCAAAAGGTGCCTCCTCAAGGGTCATTTTACCGGATTCGATCTTTGAAAAATCAAGAATGTCGTTGATGATGGTCATCAGGTTATCGGCGCTTAACCGAAGAGTCTCCACGTAGTTTTTCTGCTCTACGGTAAGGTTGGTATCAAGCAAAAGGCTGGTCATCCCGATCACCCCATTCATAGGGGTTCTGATCTCATGGCTCATCATGGCAAGGAAATCAGATTTCATCCGGTTCTCCTTCTCTGCATCGTCTTTAGCGCGAATCAGCTCTTCTTCCTGTTGTTTCAGGTAGTTTAATCGGGTTACCGTATCCTTAAGAGCCTGATTTTCATTAATAAGTTGCTGCAATGATTTCCCGGATTCATCCTGTGAAAGCTTGTTTTCCATAGATATAGATTGTAATAAGCCAGACTTATTGCCTTCTTTACGGCGGGCTTAAGAAAGTACTAAATTAGTAAAAAAATCATTTTACACTTAAAAGTGATCCACAATATTTCTTAAAAGGTCATATTGCATTTAAGGTTTATATCATTTTTCAATAAATGTAACATAGCGGATATGAATATTCACGCAATATTCCGGACTGAGAAACGACAAGTTCAGGAGATTGGAGACCAGTGGCTAATTCGGGCCAGTCAGATCGTCGAGTAGCCTGAAAAGTACTATACGGCCCTGATCAGCCAGGTTAATCCTTGAAAGGATCGATTCCCTGCTTTGTTTCCAAGGTGAAGAAGCCTCTTTTTCCCATGAGTTGCGGAGTAAACCACCGATAATGTCAGGGTTCATTTCAGGATGGAACTGGAGGGCCAGGGTGTTGTTGCCAAAAGTAAAAGCCTGGTTTTTAATATTTTCTGAAGTCGCTACCAGGCAGGCTCCATCAGGAAGGTCAAAGGTGTCGCCATGCCACTGAAATGCATCCATTGGCTCCGGTAATAGCGAAATACCCTCTGAATCATGCTGCACAGGAATCACCCGGTGGAATCCGATTTCAGGATGGATGTTTTTATACACCCTGGCACCCAGGGCCGATGCAATCAATTGCGCTCCCAGGCAGATGCCGACCACTTTCCTGCCGCTTTCAACGGCCTCCCTGATCAATTGTTTCTCGGTTACCAGCCAGGGGTATTCGGCTTCCTGATAGGCGCCCATCATCCCACCCATGATGATGAGCAGGTCAAATTCAGGCAAACCGGTAAGCACATGATCCTCATCCCAGTAATGGTAAACATAGGAATGGCCCCGCTCATCCGCCCATTGTTCGGCGTGGCCGGCAGGTTCATTGAAAATGTGTTTGAAAATCAGGATATGCATGTAACAGGTTATTACTGATTAATGTGTTGTGCGGTAACAAACATAACATACTGATAGCGTGGATAAAGTCAATGTCTGTTTCGACTTCGCTCAACATGACATTAACTTCAATAATACTTATTATCAGTGATTTAGAGATTTAAACGCAAAACACATTATTGATTAATTATAATTCCGGTGATTTGGAAATATGATTCCACTATTATTCAATAATCATTGATCGGGGTCTTTGACTTAAATGCTTTTCAGTTTCTCAAGGAGATATTTACCGGTATAGGAGTCTTTCTGCAAGGCAAGGTTTTCAGGGGTGCCTTCAAACAGAACGAGTCCGCCGTCATTTCCACCTTCAGGACCCAGATCGATGACCCAGTCGGCACACTTGATCACATCCATATTGTGTTCGATCACAATCACACTGTGCCCTTTGGCAATCAAGGCATTAAACGAAGTCAGTAACTTGTTGATGTCGTGGAAATGCAGGCCGGTGGTCGGTTCATCAAAAACAAAGAGGGTAGGTTTTTCGGCGGTTCCCTTGATCAGAAAACTTGCGAGTTTGATGCGCTGTGCTTCACCACCACTCAGGGTATCGGACGATTGTCCCATGCGCAGATATCCGAGGCCTGTATCGGCCAGGGGCTGCAGCTTGGCAGCTATCCGGCTTTCGATGTTGCTGCCCTTGGCATTTACCCCGAAAAACTCAATGGCCTGGTCAATCGTCAGATCGAGGATATCTGAGATGCTCTTCCCTGAATAGGTAACATCCAGCACTTCATCCTTAAACCGTTTCCCTTTGCAGCTTTCACAGGTCAGGTGGATATCGGCCATAAACTGCATGCCGATCTGAACAACGCCTTCTCCTTCACATTCCTCACAGCGACCTCCCTCAACATTAAAAGAGAAGTATCCGGGTTTGTAGCCTCTTGTTTTTGCAAGTTGCTGATCGGCAAACAGCGCCCTGATGTCATCATAGGCTTTCACATAGGTGGCAGGGTTCGATCGGGTTGATCTGCCTATGGGGTTCTGATCAACCATCTCAATTTCCGATATGCGAATAAAGTCCCCTGACAGCTTGTCGTATTTTCCGGTCCGTTCACCGTAACCGCCATAAATCTTTTTCAGGGTAGGGTAGAGGACCCTTTTTACAAGGGAGGTTTTGCCCGATCCGCTCACACCGGTCACTGCGACCAGAATGTTGAGGGGAAACTTAACATTGATCCCTTTCAGGTTATTCTCCCTGACGCCCGAAAGCTCAATGGCATCCCTCCATTTTCTTCTGACCTTTGGTACTTCGATTTTTAATTTTCCGGTTAAATATCCGGCTGTCAGGCTTTCGCCGGCTTCTACCAGCTGTCCGAAGTTGCCTTCGAACATGATTTCACCCCCGTTTTCACCCGCCTGGGGGCCAATGTCGATCAGATGGTCGGCGGCCCGCATGATTTCTTCGTCGTGTTCGACAACAATTACTGAATTGCCCAGGTTCCTGAGTTTCTCAAGCACGCCGATCAGCCGGTGGGTATCGCGCGGGTGAAGCCCGATGCTGGGCTCATCGAGAATATACATGGAACCGACAAGGCTGCTTCCCAGCGATGTTGCCAGGTTGATGCGCTGCGATTCGCCCCCTGAAAGAGACGATGAAAGCCTGTTGAGGGTGAGGTATCCCAGGCCGACTTCATTGAGGAACTGCAAACGGTTGGTGATTTCGACAATCAGCCGTTTTGCCACGGCCAGATCATGTTCGCCAAGATTCAGATGGTTGAAAAATTCAAGTGCTTCCCCCACAGGTTTCAGCACCAGCTCGCTGATTGACAGGCCGCCGATCTTTACATAGCTGGCATCACTTCTGAGCCTGGTGCCCTGACAATCGGGGCAGATGGTTTTTCCCCGGTAACGCGATAACATGACCCGGTATTGGATTTTATAGGTTTGTTCCTCAACAAATTTGAAGAATGCCTTGAGACCTCCGAAATATTTGTTGCCTGACCAGACCAGTTTCTTCTGTTCATCGGTGAGTTCGTACCATGGCTTATGAACAGGGAATCCGAATTTGTAAGCACTGTTGATCAGTTCGTCGCGCCATTCGCTGAGTTTTTCGCCTTTCCAGCATGCGATGGCATCTTCATAAACAGACAGGCTTTTGTTGGGGATAACCAGGTCTTCATCAATGCCAATGATACTTCCGAAACCTTCGCATGTTTTACAGGCCCCGTAAGGGTTATTGAAGGTAAACAGGTTTACGGAGGGTTCTTCGAAGGTGATGCCATCCGCCTCGAAACGGTTAGAGAATATATGTCTTTCTTTCCCGGAAGCGTTTTCGGTTTCACAAATGCACTCCCCCTCACCTTCATAAAAGGCGGTCTGAACAGAATCGGCCAGCCTTGAGAGCAGGTCCTCATCATCGTGCCTGATCGAAACACGATCAACCACCAGGTGATATCCGGCATTTTCATCGGCAGGGCTTTTCAACAGGTCATCAATCCTGAAGACTTCGCCGTTTTGCATCACCCGGCTGAATCCCTGCTGCATCAGGATGGTAAGCTGCGATTGGAGGGAACGGTGATGCTTGAGGATCAATCTGCACAGAATGGTGGCTTTGGTATCTTCTTCAAGGGAGAACAGGAAATCACAGACATCGGTAACGCTGTCGCGACGGACAGGATTGCCTGAAACGGGGGAAAACGTCTTTCCGATGCGGGCAAACAGCAGTTTGATGTACTCATAGATCTCGGTAGAAGTTCCCACTGTTGACCTTGGATTTCTTGAATTAACCTTCTGTTCGATAGCTATTGCAGGCGATATCCCTTTAATATATTCTACCTCGGGTTTGCTCATACGACCCAGAAACTGCCGTGCATAAGCGCTCAGGCTTTCAACATAACGCCGCTGACCTTCGGCATACAGGGTGTCGAAAGCAAGCGATGATTTGCCGGAACCGGAGAGTCCTGTAATTACAACAAACCTGTTCCGCGGAATGGCAAGGGATATATTCTTGAGATTGTGAACCCTGGCCCCTTTTATAAGGATGGAATTCTGAGGGTCAGGAGTTACTTTTGAGTCGATATTCATATTAATAATTGCAGTTCGCGGATGCAAAATTAATTTTTTTTCACGCAGCACTTGCTTTTGTGTTTTGAATTACCGTATATTTGTTCCCAATCAAGGCTGAAAGCCCTGATTTCTTTGTAAACTGTTCACATTTTATTGTAAAACCAACGCATAGGAGGCACTTATCGGATAAATATCTACGCTTTTAATTACTAACAAAAGGAGGCACTATGCATGCCCAGTCAGTTAGCGATCAGGAGCTAATCAACAGGTATTTAGACGGTAAAGAAATTTGCCTTGAACAGTTGATCCATCGCCACAAGAACAAGGTATTTTCTTATATCCTTATGGTTGTTAAGGATAAGCAACATGCCGATGATATTTTTCAGGATACCTTTATTAAGGTCATCCATACCCTGCGGTCCGGCACCTATAAGGAAGAAGGAAAATTCATCCAATGGGTTATGCGCATAGCCCATAATCTGGTTATTGACCATTTTCGGAAATCGAGGCGGATACCTTTTGTCGATAGTCCGAACGATGAGTTCAACATCTTTGATAACCTGCGCATCTACGATGAATCGGCCGAGGACCGAATCATCAGTGAGCAGATCCATCGTGATGTCAGGGCGCTCATCGACTTTTTACCGCCAGAGCAGCGCGAAGTGCTGGTGATGCGCCATTATTCGGATATGAGTTTTAAAGAAATCGCTGAGCAGACCGATGTAAGCATCAACACTGCGCTTGGCAGAATGCGCTATGCACTGATCAACCTCAGAAAACTCATTGAACAGAAAGAAATAACCCTCTCTGCCTGAAAAATAATTCTGTTTTCATGTTAACTACGGGAAGCCATTGGCTATCCGTAGTTTTTTTTGTGGAACATCAGGATTGATAAGAAACTGTCTACAAAAGAAAATTATTTTCGGTTTCAGATAATAAAGGCCCAAAAGCTGTCGTTTATAGATCGTAACTTAATCAAGAAGGATCCAACAAAGCCTATGGCCAAAAACTTTACCCACAAAGAATTAGTAAATGTTCCTGCCAGATTGAAGAACGGATATAACCTTAACCCTATCAGGACAAGTCCGTCGAATTCTTCACCGAGCGATGCTGCCATCCGGAACATTCTGAATTATTCGAAAGCATTATCCGTTGTGCCTGACAGCCTGACCGGTAATTTCAGTTTAATTTTGTTAAATTAATCTGGTTTATTAAGCATTGGTTAATTTAAACTGTCCCACCTGGGGCAGTTTTTTTTTAACTGAATCGATATTTTTCATTCAGATCCGGATTTTGTAGCTTTGATTGGTCAAAATTCCGGTGTATGAATGATCTCGATGCCCTCAGGAACCTGGTCCTGGCTCCCTATATTTTTAAAGCAACAGCCCTGATTGGTGTAAGCCGGAGGGTGGGCGGCAATCAGTTTCGCCATGCTTTCTCAACCCTGGGTATTTTGTTTGACTATAAATACTTTCAGGACAGCATTCTGCTGAAAGCCTCCCTGATTCACGACCTGCTGGAAGATTTGCCTGAAACCGAGATCGAGGAGATCCGGTACACCGATCATGAAGGACACCGGGTGGTTGATCTGGTTCTGGAAGTGACCAGGAATACAGGTGAGGAAAAGGAAGAATATCTTCAAAGGGTGCTGGAAACGGGGTCTGACAATGCGCTGATACTGAAATGTGCCGACCGTATCAGCAACCTCACTGACCTTCATCGTGATACGGACTCTGACTTTAAAATAGCGAAATACCTTGACCAGACTGAAAAATATGTTCTGCCAATGGCCCTAAAAGTAAATCAGGATATGGTCATCGAAATCTCTGATCTGATTGCCAGGCGAAGGAAAATTCTTGAAAGGATGAACCTGGGGGCTTTTGATAAGTAATGAGTAATGAGTAATGAGTAATGAGTAATGAGTAATGAGTAATGAGTAATGAGTAATGAGTAATGAGTAAGAGTAATGAGTAAGGAGAGTAAGGAGTAAGGAGTAAGGAGTAATGAGTAATGAGTAAGGAGTAAGGAGTAAGGAGTAAGGAGTAAGGATTTTCGTCCCTCGCCACTCGTCCTTCGTCCCGGAGAAAAGTAAGCTGTTGGCAGCCTGCCTTCACCAGTCGGGTAAGTCAGGAGTCAGGTAGCTGCCGGGAACCGCAGCGAAAGAAATAACTTTCCCGGCGCCACAACCCGGTTAATTTTTTATAAACTGTTACCTGTTAGTTGTTAGCTGTTAACTGTTAACTGAACAAGACCGGTAAGGAGCAGTTATTACCTGACGATCAGTTTCGCGATTTTATCGCGCATTTCATTGAAAACAGGTCTCAGGGGGCTGTCGCCATCGGTGCCGTAATTGACAATCAGAGCCATGGTCGTTTCGTGCTCAGGGAAATAGAAAAGGTCGGCACTGTATGAAAGGTCCCTCCCACGGTGGCCCCATGCATAGTCTTTTGACGGATCACCTATATCAATGAAATCCTTGAAGCAGGATACACCCAGCAGCTTCCTGGATTCTATATCCGGATGAAATACCAGCATTTCATCGAGAGATTCCTGGCTCAGCAGTGTCTTCTGAACAAACAGGGCATCAATAAATTTGTACATATCCCATACCGTAGAATATACACCGCCATAACCATTGCCGCTGCCAGTATTCCATTGGGAGAGGTTTTCAAGTTCACCATTGTTGTAAAGATCATAATATCCCTGGGCAATTCCTTTCTCCGGCAGGGCGTCATGCCAGAAATAGTAGGTGTCACCCAGACCCAGCGGGTCAATCACCTCGGCATGCAGGGTGGCACTGTGGGGCATTCCGGTTGCGCTTTCAATGACCATGCTGAGCAACAGATAATTGGTGTTGCTGTATCCGGCGGTGTCGGCAGGCCGGAAATCAAAAGCAGCGTTCTTATGATAGACATATTTCAGCAGATCGTCGGATGACCAGTGTTTCGAAGGGTTATTCAGTACCTGGAGGTAGAAATCCTGATCCTTGATTACTTCATATAAGCCGGCTGTGTGGTTCATCAGGTTCCGTATCGTCAGCGGTTCGTTACCGTTTGAGATTTTATTCAGTTTGTCACCTGAAATGTATTTGCTGACAGGATCATCCAGCGAAAGAATGCCCTTTTCCTGCAACCGGAGAACAGAAATACCTAGCATAAACTTGGTTACACTGGCAATTTTGCTAATATGACAAGGTTGCATCGGAATACCATTCTTAATATCGGCCATGCCTGAAGCCCCCACATAAAAGCCACTGTTGTCCTTAACCAGCAGCGCTACACCGGGAATCCCCCTTTTGACATAAACATCGAGCAGGGCCTGATACTCTTCGCTTTTTGAGTTTTCATGATAGATGCCATCTGTCTCAAACGGACATACCATCACCTGCGGCCGCTGAACTTCATTTTCGCAGGCCTGGCTGGTTATCAGCAGCATAGCGATAACAATCAATCTGATCAGGATTTTGGGCATTCGAGTCTCTCCTGTGATGGTTTGTTCTGATCGTTAACTTTCCTGAAAAGGGTAAATTGTATTCCAAGAGAGAGAATTCCATTCGGAAGCAGGGGAACATAACTCCTGACAAATGGCATCTGCAGTCTGAAATCATAGTTGATGAAAATACGCCGTATGTTGAAATGATAACCGGCATCATAACCCAGACCTATGCCACCCCCGGTAACAAACTGTGGCCTGCCGGTCCCGTTTTCACTTCTCCAGCTTCCATCCCGTTGTTGAACTGCACGTTCCGATAACAAAAAGGCATGCATATAGCCGGCATGAACGGAGGCTTCAGCGGAAAACTTCCTGATGTATCGCCTGTATCCGAACTGGGTTGTAAGAAGAGCAGCGTGGTTGACATAGCGGTGATAATACCAGCCAAGGCTTATATTCTGAAACCATTTACCCGTGTATACCTTCTGCCCACCCATAGCGAAGGTGTTGATATTTCTGAAAACCGGGCTTTTGATCGTTTCTCTCCACCCGAATTCATAAGACACAGCTATACCGGGATGGATGGGTTGTGCGAAAACAGCGGTAAGTGAGGCGGGCGGCATCATGGTTGCGTTGTTGAGAACGCTGACTGAGAATGGTTTTGATTTCCAGGCCTGAGCCTGCATCAATACAGGCAACAGAAGATAGAAAACAAGAATCAGAAGGCTGTACCGATCTCTCTTTTTCATTGATGGCATTCCTTGAAAGGGCTTATTATTGGTAAATTTATAAATAATTTTTATGATTTAACCCTGCAAATTATATTCAGTGGTTGATCTGTTTTGAACTGCATCACAAATTCAGATTCTTATCTTTGGTGTATTGACGCAATCTTCTTAAAACAACCGGAAATACAATTGCCGCCAGTGCCGGATGACCGACTGGCCTGCAAAGGCAGGACGAAATGATACATTTTACAGAAAACTCTTTACCTGAGTATGATCTTACCGTTCGTGGCAGCAATGCTGTTATGGCATTGGACGATATACAGGCCGGCTGATAGGTGTGACGGAAGCAAATAAACATCCTCATTGAAATTGTTCATTTTTGAAACCAGTTTTCCGGACAGGTCATACAGCTTGATTTCCAGTGGCAAACCTGTTTTGTTTTTAATATAAAGTTTTCTGTCGGAACAGTAAAGGCTGATCAGACCATTTGCCTGATGGTTGCTGTCTGTGGCTAAGATGAGACGAAACCTCTGTTCAGGGTCACCCGTTTTATAACTAAAACTGAAATCCGGGTCATCGCTCAGGTTGTGAAGGGTACCCAGCGCCAGATCCTCCATCAGAACATCGGTCCCGGAGCAGAATCCGTGAGAGATATTTACATGCATCCTGAATTGACCTTCAAGCCCGCATCTGAAACCTAAATCCGTAGTTTCATCTGCACTGAACGGTTTTACGTTGATGCTGAGTTCCTTTTCTTCAGCATAACTGAACAACTGAGGGGCTTCTTCGATACCAGCCAGTTTCCGGGCATCTGATTCCGGGTCAAAAGCAGGTGTTGCATCTCCACTGAAATGTAAAAATGTGACATCGGAATATTTGTCACCGGTAACCCTGAATTCCAGCAGATCAGAGGGCCGCTCCTTGTAGAATGGGGTATTCCCGTGCACCCTTGCAACAGCAGGAATCATAAAGTTGTACCAGTAGTCTGCTGTCATTTTCACAAAGAAACCGTTCATAGGCGGAATAATCCCGTTTGTAAGGGCGCCGACCGATCCATTCCATGAAATGTACTGGGTGCCATCCCAGACATAAACAGCATTCTCAATGTTTGTATGTGGGATCAGGTCCCAGTC
Source organism: Bacteroidales bacterium (assembly GCA_016705005.1). Classification (GTDB taxonomy): domain Bacteria; phylum Bacteroidota; class Bacteroidia; order Bacteroidales; family Lentimicrobiaceae; genus Lentimicrobium. Next base: position 13,811 of record JADIZB010000005.1, read on the forward strand.
GATGGAACTTGGAAAAGGGTTGCCCAGGAGGTTCCACCCGGCCCGGTCTTCAATACCGCTTGTATTGTAATTTTCGATAAACGCAGATGCATTTTCCCCGTTCAACTGACCTATGAACTGCGCCATATTTGGCTGAGTCAGTTGCATTGAATATCCTTTGGCTTTTTCAAACTGATCGTACCTGGTCAGATTAATCCATTCGCCATTACGCTCGTTATATTTCCGGGCCCAGATGGTGTTCTGATTGTCCCTGAATACTTCACCGAAAACAGGATTCGGATTCACCGGAGAACTGAGGAAATGGTATTCTGCATCCGAAAAAATACATTTGACCAGGGCCGACTGAGCTTCAAGATACTCCCCGCCGATAAAGGATCCTCCGTTTTCAATAATGATGGATCTGCACCTGGCAGTATTGGTGATTGTGGGATAATTGGTCATACCGCCGGGGATAATGGCAATGGTGTTAGTGCCGGGAATGCCATTGTTCCAGTTGGCCTGTTCATGCCAGTTTTCACTGATGTTTCCATTCCATGTGGTTGAAACGTCCGGACAATTGTTTACCATCATCAATATCCTGTTATTGTCAGGGAAATGCAGATCGTCGTGCTGGCAGGGTGTTGCCATTCTGGCTGTTATCAAATCACCGTTAGAAGGTGTATAATTGAAATCACCCGGCTTCGGGTTCCATTCCCAGCTTCCGTTGATTACCCAGTTATAGGTGCAGATAACGGATTCAGATTGGTTTGATTTCGCGTTAAATACTACTTCTTCACCATTGCAAATGTTGTTTTCAGAGACCAATACGGTTGCCCTGGTATCGAAAGGGTAAAGGTTGGCATGCCCGTTCATCCAGGTGGATTCGCAGGCATTGACCGCCATATAGTAATAGTCCCCACTCTGGACGCCGTATTCTTCAATTGGTTCACCAGTTCCGTAAAAATCCCATAAGGTGTTGTTAAAATCACCTTCATATTTAGTAACGACAAAATAATGAACGCCTGGTTCGGTATCTGACAATCCGAATGAAAACATCTCTCCGCCGCAGGTATTGGTCTCGGCCCACACATCAAAAGCCTGAGGAGGTGCTGTACAAGTAAAGATTTTTACGGTATTGGAATAGTAGGCATCCTGCAGACATGGTACCTCTCCACTGGGGATCATCCTGACGTATACCTCATCAGCCGGACCCGGGGTATAGGTCAGCTGACAGTCATTGCCGGGAACCTGCACATCGTTAACGAACCATTCAAATGATGGGTTAAGTCCTGCATTATAGATATAGGATACCAGGGTGATTTCCTCACCGGCCACCAGTTGTATGGGATCATAAATGTCGAATGCGATTTCTGCATAATTGATGAAAACCCTGAGTCCGATTGTATCTGAAACAGCTGAACATCCCTGGGCAGAGGTAACCCTCAACCATACATCATCACCGTCAACCGCCCATAGGGTCAGTGTCGGGGAATTGGATCCGGTTGGAGCATTGTTTCTGAACCAATGGTAGGTAACATCTCCCGAAAAAGTAACATCTGCTGTAAAAATAGCATAGCTGCCATGGCAGAGCGTATCCTGGTTCACTGAAATTGAAACAGAAGGTCTTGATGCTTCCGCTACGGTTGTTGATCCGGTCATCTGAGTTGTTCCGTTTTCATTGGTACCTGTTATGGTGTAAACACCATCGGGCTGTGATCCGAAACTGATTAAATAACCTGTTCCGTTTATTGTAAGGTTTGTGGTCACATTATCTCTGAAAAGCTCATAAACCACTCCCGATTGTGAATAAGCAAGTGTGACAGGTGAACTCTGGTCCCCTTCACAGTAGAATCCCCCTCCGGTAACTTCATAGGCATGAGGCAACTGGCCGTTGCCAATGTTTAGTACCGGGTTCTCAGTAACAATGGCGTTGGTGCCGGGAACTACCGGTAATTGTGTATTCAATCCATTCAGATAAATAGCTACCCTTGTCGCATAAGCAGGCGTAATTGCCGTACTGGGCGAAAAAGCAAAATCGGGCGTGGTCCCTTCTGTAAAATTTACCGGGTTTGTAATGCGAAGTGTTATGATTCTAATGCCCGGAGATAGTGTAGGAACGATAAAGCCATTGCCAGCACCCGGGGGTATCCTGCCTGGTACCCTTATCTGACCGGCTATGGCAGAATTTACTGATATTGGCTGCATTCCGGCAGGAAGCTGGGAAGAACCCGGGACAATACTTGTCATATTGACTTCCTGAGGCGCCCCGTTTAAGATCTGTGTATTAAAATTGATGCCAAACTGAATGTTTGCAAGTTCCAGGGTTTGTGAAGGATCAGTATCCTCAAGATATATGTCAAACTGAAGAATGTTACCTGCAGTCTGGGTGATATTGCGGATGGTGAGTAGAAAATCTGTATTGCTGCCAGGGGTAGAAATCTGTCTGACGGCAGCAAACATGCCGGTATGTATTAACAATTGCAGGATGATCAGTACCGGGTAAAGTTTTGTGGTTTTCATATAAATATACATTACAGATGATAAAATATAATCGGAGATAATTATAACAGCCTGTTTGAACAGGCAGGATCAGCCTAACTGATATCCGGAAGTGAGTAGAGATATTTTGATGTCGGGGTTTGAGAAATCATTTGCTTTGCCATTTTTACATTTTAAAAAAAGTCAGCAAGCAAATCAGTTCAATCACTATCTTCAATCTTCGTCCGGAAACTACATCAAATATACAACATTCAGGGGCCTTTTTGTAGTTTAAATTTAATATTGATAAATATTTTTGAACAGCTAAAAATTGTTAAATACTCTGCATTCATAAGAAATAATTCGTTTGCAGGATTATTTTTGTAAATCATTTCAATACAATGAAATTTCTTTATCCGGTACTTGCGTTTGTTATCCTGGCAACCTGTTCGTTAAAGGCACAGGTACTGCAAGGAATTATTACCGATTCGCAACACAAACCTGTGCCGTTTTCAACAGTATTTGTCAAAGAACTCTCATTCGGGACGGCAACCAACGAAGATGGTAATTTTGAACTAAGACTTGATGAAGGCTCCTATACATGTATATTTCAGTGTATGGGATATCAAACGGTTAGCAAAAAAATAGAGGTTCATCAGCAGAATGAACCACAGGTGATTGTACTGCCGGATATGATATATTCTCTTAAGGAAGTCGAGATTTCTGATGGCGGGGAAGATCCGGCTTACCGGATAATGCGTCGGGTAATCCGGAAAGCACCACTGTACGCCCGTATGGTTAAATCGTACAAAGCGGAAGTCTATATCCGGGGCAGCCTGAACATCAAAAAAATATCTGCTTTGGTCAAATGGGTGGCCCGTGAAGATCTGAAGGAATCGAAAATCAAGGAAGGTAAGACTTACCTGGAGGAATCGGTTAATGAAATTGAATTTACGGCCCCCGGTAAAACCAGGCAGAAAGTAAGGTCAATACACAGTACTTTTCCGGGTGGTAATGAGAACCGCGGATCAGGTGCCATCGGGTTCATTTCAGGGAACATCTATCAGCCCGACGCATTTGGCAATGCAATTTCACCGCTGGCTCCCGGCGCTTTTAATTATTACAGGTTCAGGTATGAAGGCGTAAATACCTATGGTGATGCTGTTGTTGACAAGATTAAAGTGATTCCGAAAGGAGACGGACCCCGGTTTGTGAGTGGTTACCTTTACATCATCGAGGGGCTTTGGTGCGTATACAGCCTTGATATAAACATCAACGAGCAACTGGGCATGACCATACAACTGAAGCAGTCGTACGGTGAAGTAAGGGAGGGCGCCTGGCTTCCCGTAAATAACCGCTTTAAAATTGATGCTGACCTGTTGGGCAATGCCGGAGGTTTCGTCTACAACACCTCAATCAGGTATATATCCCTTGATGTAAATCCTCCGGATCTGAAGCCACAACGGCCGGCGGTTACTGAAAAGACGGTATCGGGCAGCAAGGCCGCCAGACTGGAAGCCAGAACAGCAAAGATGGATAAAAAGGCAGCTGACCTGATTGCCATTGAAAATCCATCAACATCTGAAGCTTACAGATTAGCCCGGATCAACAACAGAAAAGCGGAATTGATAAAAAAAGATTCACTGCGCAATCACCATGAGTATGTAGAGAATTATAAAACTGTTTTCGATAGCAATGCCAGAAAAACAGATTCAGTTTTCTGGAACAGGGTCAGGCCTATTCCTTTGGCAGCCAATGAACTTAGCAGTGTTAAGGCATTTGATTCGCTGCAGTACAGACAATCTGCAAGAGCAGCTGACTCAACAAAAAAAGCCAGACCTGCAAATAAAAGGATTTTCAACTCATTCCTTTTTGGAGGTCGGTTTGAACCCGACACCATTCAGTTTTTTCATACCGAAGGCCTGCTCAACCCCTTTGGATTGAGTTTTAATACGGTAGATGGATTTGCTTACAAAATGGGGTTGAGTTATGAGCGTAAACTGCACAGAAAAGCAATCCTTAATGCCTCATTCAAACCAGGGTTTGCATTCAGCCGTAACGCTTTTTTCTGGACTGCGGGACTGGGATACAGCAGTAAAGGCAGATACAAAAATTCATTAAGACTTCAATCCGGAACCGGGAGTTATGATTTTAACAATGGCGGAGGATCTGCCTTGCTCGAGAATTCCGTTGCCTCCCTGTTCTTCCGGCAGAACCTGATGCGGCTTTACAACCGGGATTTTATCGAGTTGAAACACAGTGCTGAAATTGCATCCGGGCTGAAGCTGAACTCTTTTGTTATGGCTTCAGAATCCAGGAAGTCTGATAACAACAGCGATTTTTCCTTCTTTTATAACGATCAGCGGGAATACAAGGCGAACATACCGGATAATCCCCGGTACAAATTTAACAATCACAGAGACCTGGTAACGTCAATCACCCTTACATACAAACCCATTCCATATTATGTAATCAGGGATGGTGTGAGGGTTCCCAGACCAGGAATGAACCAGACCCCGGAATTGTCCATCTCCTGGAAAAAAGGCATTCCTGCCGGTGGTTTTGATTCAGACTTCGACCTGGTTCATCTGGGTATTGACCATAAATTCAGGACAGGACTCAAGGGGAATTTCCGGTACGTTATAAATGCGGGTTATTTTTTAAACAAAAAGGTTGTTTACTTCGACAATTTCAGGCACTTTCAGGTACAACCGCTCGTTACCGGAATCAAAAACTTTTTTCCTGTGGTTCAGATGGGAGATTATTACAGGTACAGCACCGATTCATATTTTGCCGAAGGTCATGTGGGATTCCGGACACCTAACCTTATACTGAAAAGGTTGCCCCTGATCAGGAACCGGCTGTGGGAGGAGAGCCTGTTATTAAATTACCTTTATATCCCTGAATACAAGCATTGCGTTGAGTTTGGCTATGGTATCGGCAATGATTTCTATAACATTGGTTTTTTTGCAGGGTTTGAGAAAGACCGGTTCAGGTCTGCCGGACTGAGAATTTCCTTTTCTATTTTCAGTCAGAATGAGATCGTAGTGGGTATGTGATTAGATTCAGAAAGTATTGACCTGAATTCAGTTTTAATATCACCTGGTATACCCATCTCATATCTGATGATAATTACACTGGCTGCAGCTGAATTCCGGATGAACAATATAAAGGCTTATTTTTACAGGTACTTTATAGCTGCATTGCATCATACAGAGAAGAAATAATTGAGACTTGATACCTAATGATTTTATTAAAAATCGGTAATCAGAATGATAGCACCTGTGTGCAGATTTGATTACTTCGGGATTATTTATCCGGAAATTGTCTGAAAAGCCAATGGAAACACAAAGCAATAACCCCCTTCATGGCAAGACCCTCGATATGATCATCAGGGAACTGGTTGATTACTATGGGTGGGAGCAACTTGGATACAATATCAATATTCGCTGCTTCAACGAAAATCCAAGCATTCAATCGAGTCTGAAATTCCTGCGTAAAACACCCTGGGCCCGGAAAGAGGTTGAAGAATTGTACCTGAAAGTGATCGCCCGAACAAAATGAAAAACAGGAAGATCGTTGTCATTGTGGGAGGGGGGCCTGCCGGCATGATGGCGGCCTGGTGGCTGGCTGAAAAATTTGAGGTTCACCTGTTCGAAAAAGAGAAGATGATCGGACAGAAATTCCTTCTGGCAGGTAAAGGTGGTTTTAACCTGACCAACCGCCTTTCGGGGGAGACACTTTTGCCGAAATACTCACCTGCAGGTTTTCTTGACAAAGCATTGCTGGAATTCGACAGTCAGAAATTGCGTGAATGGTTGATTCAATTAGGGATACCTACTTACGAAGGTAGCAGTGGAAGGGTTTTCCCGGATAGGGGAATAACCCCTTCAGATGTATTAAAGAAGATTCTTTCGTCACTGGTTTCCAGAGGTGTTGTTTTTCATCTGAAACATAAACTTTCCTCATTCAGCAAAGAAATGGTTTTTAAATTTCTGACACCTGAGCGAGAGGTCAGCATGAAAGCAGATTTCGCTGTCATGGCGATGGGTGGCGCTTCATGGCCCTCAACAGGTTCGGATGGATTCTGGACAAAACTATTCAATGACAGGGGTATTGCTACCATGCCATTTCAGCCTTCCAACTGTGGAATAAACATAGCCTGGCCTGACTCAGTTATTAAATTTCACTCAGGCAAGCCATTGAAAAATATAGAATTAAAGGTTAATAATAAAGTAAGCAGGGGTGAAGCCCTTATAACAGAGTATGGACTGGAGGGTAATGCTGTTTATCCGCTTGTTCCGGCGATCAGGAATTTATTTGCATCGAATGAAATTCCGGTGATCAGCCTTGATTTTAAGCCGGTAAATACATTTGTGCAACTTAAGGAAAAGATTTCCCGCAACAATGTTAAAACATCGGATTACCAGGCAATTTTTAAACTGAATTCAGTTTCAATGGCTTTGATTAAGGCTTATTCTGATAAGGAGTCTTTTTTTAAGCCCGATAGATTTGCTTATCTTGTAAAAAATCTGCTTATATCTGTTGCATCATTGAGGCCCGTCGAAGAAGCCATATCTACTGTTGGTGGCCTGAATGTCGACGAACTAAATCCGGATTTTTCATTGAAAAAATATCCTGCAATCTCCTGCATCGGAGAAATGGCAGACTGGGATGCGCCGACCGGTGGCTTCCTGCTACAGGGAAGTTTTTCGATGGGTTATTATGCTGCAGAGTCAATTCTTAATGAAGCAATTCAGGGGAATTCTGAAGGCAGGGTTTAGGCGAAGTAAAAAAAATGAGGGAAGTGATAAATCGCTTCCCTCATTTTTTTACCTGACGGGATTTTATTAATAGATCCTGCCGATGTTATTATGGAATCCTACAGGGTTGCATCCCCGTTTGTTTTGATTTCTATGGCTTTCGCATCCTCCATAATCACATCATAAGCATAACCCGCACCAAAATCCTTGTCAAGATGGATTGTACCTTCAAATGTAACAACATTGCCCTCTTCTACTGCATCCATGGTTGTGACAGTCAGATCATACTTGCCGCCCGATTCAGTGCCATCCTGAATATGGGCCCAGTTTTTTCCCATAATGTTCTTGTTGTATTTAACAATCACACCCCGGATTTTAACTGACTTTTCAGCAAAACCAGACTTTTTACTGTATAGTTCTGATATTGTGATGCCCCCACTGACAGGTTCAACTGATATTTCAGTTAATCTTTCAGCTGTAATTTTCCCGGGGGATTGAGCCATTTTTTTCTCAGAAGGAGGTGTAGTGCTGGGATCGTTAACAAACAGAATAGAAGGAAACACACGGTCGAGTTCTTTGCTCTTAAAATCCTTCATTTCCATTGCATTGGTATAATAAATCACATCGCCGGTTTTCGCATCAAGACGGGAGACAGCAATCCAGAATTTCTGGTCATTTTCAAAAACCTGGAGATACGTGTAATTTGAAGTTTGGATCACTTCAATCACATCAACTGCATGGGTTCCCGGAGGGAGGCTTTCGGCCGTTGAATTCTTTTTTCCACGGTTACATGCCGACAGGCTGAAAATTAAAAGGGCGACAATAGAAACAGCTTTAATAAAATTGAGGGATTTTTTCATTTCAGAAAAAGTTATTGTTAAGTTTTAATTTATCGGCTGCAAAGGTATTCATTTATCCTGATACTTCGATATAAAGACAGCGGTTTCAACCGAAACCGCTGTCTTTATTATTCATTCGGAAGTATTCCTGCCTGTTGAAAAACTACTTATTCAGGTATATGATTTTTCTGGTTACAACTACATTATTGAGATATACTTTAAGAAGGTAAACCCCCGTGTTAATCTTTTTGTTGGCTGTAAGGAGCGAAAGTGGCCATTCGTGTGTTCCTTTTTCCGTCATTCCCATTTCTCTGCTGCCGATTGTTTTACCTTCATAGCCGGTAAGCTCAAATTTAAGTCCGGCTGAAGTAGTTGTTTCCACGACAATTTTGCTATCACAAGTTGCAGGATTCGGTAAAACAGAAACCCTGAAATTATAGGGACGATTGTTTGTGGCATCAAGGAAGAATTCGAAAATCAGATCATGATTGTCCATGTTGACAAGGGTATCTGAATACACCGGAGCCGAATTGTAAATGGTTCCTGTTCCCTCGTAAGTTCCATAAGGTATGTTTTCAAATACCAGGGAATCGCCTGTGATTGTTCCTTCATAAGTGCCTTCAGGACCTGTAACACTGATTTCAGCGTCATAAACTGTGAATCCGTATTGATCAATGGCTTTGCATACAAGATTGGTGCGGTTTACATTCAGTACAAAGTCAACTCCGGTGGTTGATAATCCGGCTTCCACGACAATATTCTCCTGAACCTGGGTGTCAGTATAAGGGTGCGAAGCCGTAACATCATAGGTTGCTGCTGTCAGTTCAATAAAATAGAATCCATTGGCACCAGGGTGAACTGTCTGATCCCCTGCAGAAACAGTTGCCATTGTTACATCCCCGGTTCCACCGGTAAGGCTGACAGTTCCCTGGATGTACCCGGTTGTTGGCAGGGGTGACAATACAAAATCAATGTCAGGTGTAGTGAGGCCCGGAAGAACATTCACTCCGGCCCTGATCTGGGGTGTATATCCTGCCAGGCTGGCTTCAACATCCCACACACCTACCTCTGTCTCGAAACTGTAATTTCCTGAAGCATCAGGGAAAGTGCTGTGTGTTCCGGCAGTGATCAGTGTTTGTGTTACATCACCGGTTCCACCACTCAGACTTACATTTCCTTCGATATATCCGGTGGTTGGGATGGGATTCAGGATAAAGTCTACTCCTGTAGTCGCCTGGTCTTCAAGGACAACAACATTGCTGATGGTTCCCGTATAATAGCCGGCCAGGGAAGCTGTTACAGTATATGATCCGACGAGAACATTTAATACATAATATCCGGTAGGGTCGGGATAAGTTGATTGGTTACCGGCTGTTACCACTGCCTGGGTTACATTCCCGGATCCACCGTTGAGCGTAACCTGACCCTGTATGGTTCCATACTGGGGGTCCCATACGCCAAGCGTACCATCAAGCAGCAGGTTTTGTGCAAAGATATCTGCCGCTGAATTGCGGTTATCTTCCCAGGCAATAATCCATTGATTGTTTTGAAAATCATTGATAACGGTATGTACTTTCGAGGACGCAACTGAACTCACAAAGACCGAATTCCCGGTCCATACAAAACCGCCGTCTGTGTCAATTCGCATGGCTTTCAGTGCGGAAGCCGAGGCGGTGAGGGATTCATCATAGAGCACAATCATGTCGGTAGAAGAACCTCCTGCGCCCAGCGGGAGAACCTGGTTTGCCGATACTGGAATGAAAACCATGCCTGTGTTGCCCCATTGCTTTGTTCCCGAAGATGAAAATTTCTGTCCGAGAATCCCTTTCTGACTCTGTAAACCATTCATTTCATTCCAGAAAACATAAACATCACTGGAACCAGCAGGCAGTGCCAGATAAGGATAGTAATGATTCATTCCTGCCTGTGTAGTGGCTTCAACGCCATTGGCGGCAAATAGAACGGCTCCTGTGGAACTGATGTGCTGCACCCACACAGATGCCAGTTGATTGTTGTCACGATCGTCGTGCCAGGCAATATAAAAACCGTCGCTGCCATCGTTGATAAAAGGGAAAATCTGAGTCCATGCTGAAATACCACCTGCATCAGATATTACAGCAGGCGATGCCCATACCGGATTACCGGTAGTACCGTATCGTTGTGCAAAAACATGACGTGTAGGTGCATTGGGTGGTCCGCTGTCTTCAAAATATTTCAGCACAATATCATCTGTTCCCACCGGCATCAGCTGAGGCCAGTTTAAGGAGACGGATGAACTCAGGGTGATGCCGTTATCGCCCCATTGTTTCACACCGGCTGCATCAATTTTCTGCATGATGATTACATCACCCGATACCCAGGCAAAAACTGAATTTCCGGCAGCCGTGCACGTTACCTTAGGTGAAGCATTGAATTCGGAATTGTTTGAAAGCGCAATTCCGTTCGGCCCCCACACGAATGTCCCATCCGGGGAAATTCTGTAGGCATAGGCATTGTTATTGCCATTTCTGATGTCCTGCCATGTCATGATACAATGGTTGTTCACATCGGCTGTCATGTCCCAGTCGGTTAACCAGGTGTCAGAGGAATTACTGCTGATCAGAATACCGTCGCTGGCCCACAACTCATTTCCCTGGCTGTCGAGACGTTGAAGCCTGACATCATAATTCCCGCTTTCGTTCGAAAAATATCCGATATAAGTGTCACCGTTGGGGCAGGTGGCAATTTTCGGAATTGCCTGTTCACCGGTAAGGTCGCAGATGGCGTTGTTTACGGCGGCATTGTTACTCCACTGGGCAAATGTGACATTCGCACACAGCATGATGATTACAACGACTTTGATAATTCTTTTCATGTTGATCTGGTTGTGTTGCTGAAAAATGCAGGAGAATATAATTGTTTTGTCAGTGAGCTTAAGTCTTTTTCAATCTAAAGTCTGCCCCTGATATTGAAATTTCCGGAATTGTATCCGGTGTGTTTTGAGCGCTACAATTTACGAAATTTCTTATCCGTTAGTTTATTTAAGTAAAGACTTTCACATTCTTTTTACAAAGTTCAGGACGTTCTATCAATATTTTGACCGGGTGCCGGATACGAATCATCAAAATAGCCTGTATTTTTTATATATTCGCAAACTTTAGAAGTTAATTTATGGATTTTTCTGGCAAGACATTCTGGATAACCGGCGCTGCTTCGGGTATGGGAAAGTCTGTTTCTTTGCTTCTTGCGCGGTATTCATCAGAACTGATCATTTCTGACAGAGATCAGGCAGGATTGGAACAAACAGCATCTGCAATTGCTGCAATGGGGAAAAAGGTCAGGGTAGTTGTTCTGGATATGTCAGATTCTTTGGCGATTACATCAGCAGCCGGCAAAATACTGGCTGAAGGGATCAGAATTGACGGACTATACCAGTTCGCCGGAATCAGTCAGCGTTCCCTGGTTTCAGAAACCCCGGAGGAGAATGACCGGAAGATCATGGAAATTAATTTTTTTGGTGTTGTAGCCCTTGCTAAAGCTTTGCTTCCGGGTATGATTGCCAATGGGGGAGGACAATTAGCCGTAACTTCAAGTCTGGTTGGAAAATTCGGATTTCCTTATCGTTCAGCCTATTCTGCCTCGAAACATGCTCTGCATGGTTTCTTCGAAAGTCTGCGTGCTGAAAACAACGGTCATAACATCAGGGTCAGTATTCTGATTCCCGGAAGAATTCAAACCAATATTTCAAAATTTGCCATCGACAAGGATGGAAGAGAATATGGTAAAATGGATCCGGGCCAGGCAAATGGAATTACTGCGGAAAAGGCAGCCGTGCAGATTCTTAAAGGTCTTCAAAAGGAGAAAAAGGAAGTATTGGTTGGTGGTAAAGAATTGCTGATGCTCCAGATCAGGCGTTTCTTTCCGGCGATTTATTATAAGCTTGCAACACGGATCAAGCCTGTTTGAAAGCAGAATTATTTTTGGGAATACTAAGAACTTTAACCCGGGAGAAAAATGGCAAAAAAGGTCAACGGAATTCAACAATTGGGTGTTGGTGTAACAGATATTCAGGAAGCTTTTGCCTGGTACCGGCGTTACTTTGGGATGGATATAAAAATGTTTGAAGAAGCTGCAATGGCCGAACTTATGCTTCCTCATACCCAGGGTGAACCACGCGAAAGACATGCCATTCTTGCCCTTAATCTGCAGGGCGGCGGTGGGTTTGAAATCTGGCAACACACGGGTAAAAAGCCGGAGAAACCTTTATTTGAATTACAACTGGGCGACCTTGGAATTTTTATTGGTAAGCTTAAGTCAGCAGACATCGAAAAAACCTATGAACAGTTTAAAAAGTGGAATCTGAACCTGCTTTCCGGAATAATTAAGGATCCGTCCGGAAACAGCCATTTTTATCTGAGCGACTTATACGGGAATATCTGGGAAATCGTTTATGACTCTTTTGTCTTTAAGAAACAGAAATCGGTCAACGGCGGAATTTTTGGTGCAGTCGTTGGTGTGAAAAATCTTGATGAAAGCATCGGTATTTACCGGAAGATTCTTGGTTATGATGTAGTTGTTTATGATGAGACTGCTGTTTTTCCTGATTTGAAAGGAATTCCTGGTTCTGGGAATAAATTGCGCAGGGTATTGCTCAGGCATTCGGAAGTCAGAAACGGTGCCTTCAGCCCTATGTTTGGTCCTACCTGTATTGAACTGATCCAGGTGATTGACCGGACACCACGCGATATATATGAAGGCCGGCTCTGGGGTGATCCGGGGTTTATTCACCTTTGCTTTGATATAGATGGAATGGATGACCTCCGCGAAGAGGTGAAGGAAGAGGGATTCCCGTTTACGGTTGACAGCGCCAGGGAAATGGATACCTTCGATATGGGTGAGGCTGCCGGAAGTTTCTCATACATTCAGGCCCCTGAAGGTACCCTGATTGAATTTGTGGAAACCCATAAAATTCCGCTCGTAAAAAAGCTTGGCTGGTCGCTCGACCTTACCAAACGGAAGGCAGGACCGCTGCCGAGATGGATGTTCAGCCTGTTTGCTGTAATGAGGGTTAAATAAAATTTTCAATTAAAATTTCTGATTTTACTCTCCGGAAAAAGCTGAAGATCAGGCATCATCATCTGAATCTTGTCAGGCAGATCATTCCTTTTAATGGTGAAAATTCCTTTGCCGGAAAAAATTCTGATCCTTCAGGCTAGGTCTTTGCATTATGAGAAATTTCAGAGCAATTCAAACTGATCTTCAAGCCTGATGTCGGCTGAAGAAGCCCCGATCATCAAAACAAATTCGCCGGGTTCAGCCACCCATTCCAGGTTCTGATTGAAAAAGGAGAGTTTTTCCTTGCCGATGGTGAAACTTATGGTTTTTGATTCCCCTGGTTTCAGGCTTACTTTTCTAAAATCCTTCAGCTCCTTAACCGGCCGTACGATTGATCCGACCTTATCTCTCAGATAAAGCTGAACGATTTCTTCACCATCGTATTTTCCTGTATTGGTGATGGTTACTGAAGCGGTTACCGATTCACCCTTCTTTATTTTTTTACTGCTCAACTGCAGATTGTTATAGGCAAAAGTCGTATAGCTCAACCCATAACCAAATTCATACCTTGGATATATTGAGAGGTCGTTGTATGATGAATTGTAGAGCCGGTTTTCATCATCGGTTGCTGGTCGACCGGTATTAAAATAACTGTAGTAAATAGGTATCTGACCAACACTTCTCGGGAAGGTAATGGGAAGTTTTCCAGAGGGATTGTAATCTCCGAAAAGAACATCCGCAATGGCATTTCCTGCCTCACTGCCTAGCCACCAGGTATACAAAATGGCATTTGCATGTTCCGCTGTATAATCAAAAACCATGGGACGGCCGCCATTTATCAGGACCACAACCGGCTTACCTGTTGCCAGCAATGCTTTCAACAGATCTTCCTGTACTCCCGGAATGCCGATGTTGCTCCGGCTTTTGGCTTCACCGCTCATGTCCCTTCGTTCACCGATGCTCAGGATAACAATATCCGACTTCCTTGCAACAGCAATGGCTTCATCGAATCCATCCGTATTGTTGCCATCAATGTTACATCCTTTGGCATACAACAGGCTGGTGCCTGCATCCAGTCTGCGCTTTAATCCTTCCCATTGCGATACAATGAATCCCGAGTCAACACCCTGCACTTCAACGTCCCAGAAGCCTTTGTTTTGTTTGACGGCTTTTACCAGGGGGCCAATAAATGCAATGGTTTTGTAACGGTTGTCAAGAGGCAGCAGGTGATCCTGATTTTTCAGCAATACAATGCTACGTGCGGCAATTTCTCTGGCGGCTGCCGGATGTGCCGGGTTGTTCAGTTCCTTTTGTTCCCTCTCCGGATTACAGTATCTGAATGGATCATCAAACAAACCAAGTTCAAACTTCTTGTAGAGAATCCTTCTCACAGCATCATCGATCAGTGCAACAGGGACCTTACTTTCCCTGACCAGGCGGAGAAGGTTGTTTTTATAACAACGACTTTCCATATCCATATCACAACCTGCAGTTACAGCCAGCAATGCTGCTTCATATTCATCGGCAACGTTGCCGTGATTGATCATTTCACCTACCGAACCCCAGTCACTTACAATAAATCCGCTGAAGTTCCATTTTCCTTTCAGAATTTCACGCTGCAGATACTGATTTCCGGTTGCCGGAATTCCATTCAGGTCGTTGAATGAATTCATAAATGTTGCCACTCCTGCATCCACAGCTGCCTTGAAAGGAGGGAGGTAGACTTCCCACAGCAACCGGTTGCTCATGTCGACTGAATTGTAATCCCTTCCTCCGATGGCTGCCCCGTAAGCTGCAAAATGCTTGGCGCAGGCCATCAGCGAATTCACCTCACCCGGTCGATCACCCTGGAATCCCTTTACCCTGGCAGCGGCTATGAGCGATCCCAGATAAGGATCTTCTCCGGCGCCTTCCATCACCCTGCCCCAGCGTGGGTCGCGTGCTATATCGACCATTGGGGCGAAAGTCCAGTGGATACCACCCGCACTGGCCTCAGTTGCCGCAATTCTGGCTGAAAGTTCAATGGCTTCCATATCCCAGCTGCACGCTTCTGCCAGGGGAATCGGAAAAGTTGTCTTATATCCGTGTACCACATCCTGACCAAATAACAGGGGAATTTTCAGACGCGATTGCATAGCCACCTTCTGCCAGCCTGCCGTCCGCAAAGTTCCATTACAATTCAGCAATGAACCAACCTCACCTCTGATGATCTGTCCTGCTTTATCAGGATCGATGGTTTCAGGCCCGGTGACTGACTGATCATCATTGTACTGATTCATCTGACCAATCTTTTCTTCCAGCGTCATCAGCAGCATTAGTGAATCAACCCTTTGATCAATTGACTTACGCTTGTTCTGGGCCATTGAAGGCTGGAGCGAAATTGAACAGATCAAAAAGAAAGTTATCGTAAACCGGATGTTCATCGTTTGCATTTTTAATTAAACTTATTCACGTTAAAATTGGATTGGTATCTATATCCCTGTAAGGATATTATATTGAATTGTCTGGTTAACCCTGAAGCTTTTGCCTGATTCAGGTTCAGAAAAAAAACAGGTGCTGGTAAAATAAACAGTTACATTTTCCTGAAATTGTTCCTGAAATGTAAACGTAAAATAACCTATCCAAAGATAAAACCTATCTGCCAACCGGCAATGGTTATCAAAGAATCACCTGAATTTTTAAATCAGGCTGTGAAATAACCTGCCACCTTCCGGTTTTGAAGCCAGGAATAACTTATGACTGAAGATATATGGCAGGATGAATATACGGCTGTTTCTTTAACACCTTAATTCTGTCTTCTCATCGATGGTTATTTTACCCTTCAGGTAATTTCTATTGTTGAGTTCACCGGGGATCACGGCAATCATAAGCCTTAATCCATATTTGAAAAGGGTTCTTTACCTTTGCAAAAACCAACCCCGGACAAATTCCTGCCAATGGCCGAAAAAATGACCAAAGCAAACCGTTTTAAATCAGTCATCGCCTGGTTCGAACAGAATGTACCTGTAGCGGAAACGGAGCTTCATTATAAAACACCCTATGAACTGATTGTGGCTGTGATTCTTTCGGCTCAATGCACCGACAAAAGAGTAAACATCATAACGCCTCCTTTTTTTGAAAGGTTCCCTGATGTAAGATCACTGTCAAAAGCCGGAGAAGAAGAGGTGTTTGAATTGATCAGGTCCTGTTCGTATCCAAACAATAAGACAAAGCATCTGATCGGCATGGCCAGGATGCTTGAAGGAGATTTCAACGGTATTGTTCCATCCGACATTGAAACCCTTCAGAAACTGCCGGGCGTAGGTCGAAAAACAGCGAATGTCATTGCTTCTGTTGCCTTCGACCTTCCCGCTATGGCTGTTGATACCCATGTCCACCGTGTTTCAGCCCGTATCGGACTTACTTTCAGGGCTAAAAATCCCCTTGAGACGGAACGGCAACTGGTTCGGTTTATCCCCGAAAACAGGCTGGCCATCGCGCATCACTGGCTGATTCTTCATGGGCGGTATATCTGCCAGGCCCGTAAACCAAAATGTACAGATTGCGGACTCAAACCATGGTGCAGATATTATTCGGCAAACAGGACAGATAAAGGGTTGGAAGGATAATGCAGGATTTTTGATCTGTTACACGGGGTTGAATCAAAACTACTTATATGAATATTGAAATCATTGGAACCACGGCCGGTATTTTATCGTGCATCACATTTATGCCCCAGGTAGTCAAGACATGGAAACTGAAATCGGCCAGGGATATATCTCCGGTGATGTTTGTTATTGCCATGGTGAGTACCTTGCTGTGGCTTGTGTATGGTATCCTGATCGGAAGTTTTTCGATGATCTTTACCAATGTTATTGTATGCCTGATGTCGGTGGTGATGCTTGTTTTGTATTTCAGGTTCAGACCGCGATGAACCTGGCCTCCTGCCTTTCCCACAGGGACTTACGGATTAATGATTGAATTTGTATCAATTGCTATTAATTTGAAAACACATTATTTATTGATTGTTTATTTTTGCTATACAGAACCAAACCATCTGATTGTTGTTTAGTTGATATTAAATAATCTTTCAAACTTAAATTATCAGCTGAAATGAATAAACTGAAGGCGGGCGATAAAGCCCCGGCAATCAATGCCACAGACCAGGACGGAAATAAAATTACACTTGATTCATTAAGGGGACGCAAGGTTGTTCTCTATTTCTACCCGAAAGATGATACTCCGGGATGTACAGCTGAAGCATGCAGCATCCGTGATAATTACCGGCAATTGCTCGATCAGAACTATTCCGTGATCGGCGTCAGCCCTGACAATCAGAAATCACATCAGAAATTTGCTGAAAAGCATGAGCTGCCTTTTCCTTTGCTTGTTGATACAGAAAAAAAGGTAATCATGGATTATGGTGTCTGGGGACCCAAGAAATTTATGGGTCGTGAATACGATGGTGTAATCAGGACAACCTTTATCATCAACGAAAAGGGCATTATTGAAGAAATAATATCGAAGGTTGATACCAAAAACCATGCTTATCAGGTACTTGACCGTTAACTATATTACCATATTCTGACTCTATAACAGGTTGATATAACTGCAAATAGATAAATTGAAGAGAGCTTTTAAAGTGTTGAATTTTGTCGATAAGTTTCGGTAATAAATTGTCATTCGGTTTGTCAGTTGTAGTTTGATTCTCTATCTTTGAAAAACAGAAAAATATTGTCATTTCTGAATTTCCGGATATTGGCAATGCCATCAGCATACAAAGGCGCTTATTTCACAAATAATTGTTAATCTGATAATTATAGCCTGAACATATTCGTGTATTAAGTCATGATGGCCGGCAATTGCAATCCGGGACCATGTTTATCATTCAACATTCATTTTATAATTCCTAAGTATTATGAGTAAAGATCAAAAGGAAAACAACCTTGAAAAATTAAAAGCGCTTCAGCTTACGCTTGATAAAATTGAAAAATCATATGGTAAGGGGACCATCATGAAACTTGGCGATTCGCCGATTGAAGAGATGCCTTCAATATCTACCGGTTCAATCTCACTTGATGCTGCGCTGGGCGTGAATGGTTTACCCAAAGGTCGTGTGATTGAAATATACGGACCTGAATCCTCCGGAAAAACAACGCTTGCATTGCATGCCATTGCCGAATCGCAGAAACTGGGCGGTATTGCAGCATTTATCGATGCAGAACATGCATTTGACAGGTATTATGCTCAAAAGCTTGGCGTAAACATTGATGACCTTTTGGTATCTCAGCCTGATAATGGTGAACAGGCTCTTGAAATTACAGAAAACCTGATCCGGTCGGGTGCCATTGACATTATTGTCATCGACTCTGTTGCCGCACTTACCCCCCGTAGTGAAATAGAAGGGGAGATGGGTGATTCGAAAGTGGGTCTTCAGGCTCGGCTCATGTCTCAGGCATTGAGAAAACTCACATCAACCATCAGTAAAACCGGTTGCTGCTGCATATTTATCAACCAGTTGCGTGAGAAAATCGGCGTAATGTTTGGTAATCCTGAAACAACCACAGGTGGAAATGCACTGAAGTTTTACGCTTCTGTCAGGCTTGATATCCGTCGGATCAGTCAGATCAAGGACAGCGAAACCGTCGTTGGAAACCGTGTGAAAGTTAAAGTCGTGAAGAATAAAGTAGCTCCTCCTTTCAGGCAGGGTGAATTCGATATTATTTACGGTGAAGGGATTTCGAAACTTGGTGAAATTATTGACCTTGGTGTTGACCGCAATATTATCAAGAAAAGCGGCTCATGGTTCAGCTATGGTGATACCAAGCTCGGTCAGGGGCGCGATGGTGTTAAAAAGCTTCTTCAGGATAACCCTGAACTTGCCGAGGAACTTGAAGGCCTTGTGCGCAATGCATTAAAACAGGAAGCTGCTCAGTCCTGAACAATTGACGGACCTGTTTGTAAACAGTCCTGTTGCCACGGCAAACAGGACTGTTCTCATTTAAATTGTATTAACTTTGCGGTAATAATCTGCTAAGTTTTCTTCTCAATGCCAAAGTCCTTAAATTCACCTGTAGCTTTGTTTATCTCAGCTTTGATCCTTGTTGTGTCCATTTCATCCTGCAACATGTCCACGGAATCAACGCCTGAATCGAAAGCTCCGGAAGGAGACAGTACCACAATGGAGCTTAACCGGCTTACTGATGCCATTGTGAAAAACCCTGACAAATCAGGCCCTTACCTTTCGAGGGCCCGATATTATCTCAGAAAGGATCAGTTCAACGAAGCGCTTCAGGATGTTAACAAAGCCATTACTGTTGATGAAAAGAATGCTGAAGTTTACATTACTTTATCAGATGTATATCTCTATTCAGGCAAAACACAACGTGCCCTCGATGCCCTGAAGAAAGCCGGAACCCTTGAGCCAAAGCTTGCCAGGATTGACGTAAAAACTGCGAAGCTGTACCTGACTATGAGTGATTATAAACAGACTTTCAATTTCCTGAGGAGCGCCCTGAAAAAGGATCCTGACAATGCTGAGGCCTTTTTTATCAGCGGACTTGCCAATGAAGAAATGGGCGATACGACGAAAGCCATCGAAAGTTATCAGATGGCTGTGTTGCGCGATCAGAGCTATTATGATGCACTGAAACAGCTTGGTATTCTCTTTTCGATCCGTAAAGATAAACTTGCCATCGATTACCTGCGCAATGCAGCACAACTCAGACCCGAACAACCTGAACCGCTCTATATCCTGGGGATGCATTATCAGGACAATGGCGAAGCTGATAAATCGCTTAGTGTTTACAACGAGATTTTACAGATCGACTCAGGTTTCAAACTTGCCTGGTATAATAAAGGGTATGTTCAGATGGTCTATAAACATGATTACCGCATGGCAACAGAGTCTTTTTCCAGAGCCATTTCGCTGGATGCCGGTTATGTGGAAGCCTGGTATAACAGGGGATATGCCTTCGAATTGCTGGGAGATAAAAAGAATGCGAAAAAGAATTATGATGAGGTTTTGCGGATCAGTGTCAATAATGATAAAGCCATCCAGGGCCTTAACAGACTTGATGCAATGAATTAAGTCATAACCTGATAGTCCTGATCTTAGTCCTGCTTTATTTTTTCAGGCAGTTCAGGTCAAATCGTCAGAAAAATGTTTCAGCCTTTGCTGATGATCTCCTGTTTTATTTCAGCGAGTTGTTCTGCCATTGTGAGTGTAGCCTTTCTGATATCTTCCAGATTTTTGGTCATCAAAGCTTCGTCAAAGTCCGAACCGTTGTTTTCGAGAAGGATAGCGGCCGACTTTTCAAATGATCTTACCATTTCGAGAGGCACCGGCGCAGAAAAATTGGCAATCACTCCTTTCAGGCTGTGTGCGTTGAATCGCATATTCTGAAAATCCCTGTCAGCAATGTTTTTGGTGAGCTTTTCAAATCTTTCCGCATATTCACTGATAAAAATATCGATAATCTCAATAATGACTGATTTATCGAAAAACTGATAAGTTTCGTAGAAATTTTGCTTGTTGACCATGATAATCAGTATTTTCTGTTTAATAAAAATCTGTATAAACGAATATCACCACAAATATAATTATATAGCATTGCATTTGCTAAAATTTCAGGTAAAAGTGTAAAAAAATTATCCTGTCTTTTTCCCTTTGTTTTCTTCTATTTCTTTCTTCAAATCCTGCAGCTTACATCCTGAGCAATCCGACTCACATCCGTTGCAGCCTTTCACAGGACTGGTCAGCTTTTTATATAGTTTGTAACCTGCTATCAAAAAGGTGCCTGCAAGAATGATATAAACGGATATTTCCTGATAGTTCTCCATGGATGTTCGGTCTCAGTCAGTGTTGAATCAGATCAGTGGTTTAAAAGGGAAAGGAAAGTATCTGGAAACAGTAAACCAGACAATGTAAGATACGCTTGCAGTAATCAGTATTCCCCAGATGGCAGCCGGAATCCCGCTTACTCTTGCCAGATTCGACGCATCCCCTGCTTTCTTTGGCTGGAAAAGCGATAGGTAAAGGATGATCAGTGTCGAGAAAACAGTTTCTGAAAAAGAAATCAGTGTGACTGCAAGAGCAAACAGATAGCTTAGGGTTTCATCACCAAGCCAGAAAATAAAGAGGATGAGAGCTGAGAAAGAAAACAGCCATACAATTCCGTAGAAATTTCTGACAAATAAGGTCAGATTCAGCAGGGCAATTGTTAAAAGGAGAAAGAAAACGATTTTTGGCTGATGTGCGGTAGTGTATGCGATCAGAATTCCTGATAACATGGCGGCAACAGGATAGCCAGCAAAGGAAACCATCATAGCTTTCAGTTTCGATCCGCTTTTCGTAAAGGCTGACCCCGAGGTGTCGCTGCTGAGTTCAATGCTTATGACCTCTCCGCTGGTGAGAACAGCTGCCAGGGCATGACCACTTTCATGCAGCAGGGTATTCACGGTTCTGAAATATTTCCCAAGTAACGGAACACGTATCATCAATACCGAACCGGCAAGAACAGTATAAAACAACAGATGTGGATTTTGGTTGAAGATCTCCTTCATCATCATATCCGCAGAATTAGACTTCCGATCTGGTATAACAGGAGAGAAGCGAGGTAAGCCAGCCCGGTGGTATAAACAACAATAAACGCAGCATAACGCCAGCTGCCCGATTCTTTCTTAATGGCTGCGACAACAGCGACACAGGGGAAATAGATCAGTATAAACAACATAAAGCTGAACGCCACCAGGGGAGAGAATACTTTTTGCCCCTTCATTGGTCCGTCAGGATAAGTCTGTTGCTGCATTTTGGTAATGAGGGAGGCAGATTTTTCATCTGTTCGATCGCCAGCCTGATAAAGTACCCCCAAGGTGCCGATTGTAATTTCTTTGGCTGCAACACCCGTGAGCAGGGCTATACTCATCTTCCAGTCAAATCCCAGCGGCCGCATAACCGGTTCTATGAAGTGACCTAATCGTCCGATGTACGAATTCAACTGCCTGTTGCTTTCCTTTTCATGCATGATTGAAAGAACATCATCGATTTCATCCTGTTTGAGTTTCTGAATGACCTTCTCAGGTTGTTGCGTCTGAAGGATCGCTTTTGAATACTGATGTCTGGTGTGTGTCAGTTTTTTATCATAAATATGGTCCTGATCAGTTTCTCTGGGGAAATAACCCAAAGCCCAGATGATGATGGATGCAAGAAGAATCACTCCGCCGATTTTCCTCAGGTACTGTTCACCCCTGTTCCACATATGTTTCAATATAGTTCTCAGGGTAGGTGTGCGATATGGGGGCAGTTCCATTACAAAGGGAATGTCGGGCTGCCTGAAAATGGCTTTACGGAATAGCAGGGCTGAGCCAATGGCAATCAACACACCGATGGCATACATGGCAAATAATATGGTTCCCTGGTAACTGACAAAGAATGCACTGATAAAGAGGATATAAACCGGAAGTCTGGCGCTGCACGACATGAAGGGATTGATGAGCATGGTAATCAGGCGGTCGCGGCGGCTTTCAATGATGCGTGTGGACAGAATGGCTGGTACATTACAGCCAAAACCCATTAAAAGTGGAATAAAGGATTTGCCGTGCAGTCCGATTTTGTGCATAAGCTTATCCATAATAAAAACAGCCCTAGCCATATAGCCGGTATCTTCCATGAGTGAAATAAACAGATACAAAAGCAGGATATTCGGCAGAAAAATGATTACCCCGCCTACGCCTCCGATGATTGCCTGAATTAGCAAATCCTTGAGCATTCCGTCGGGCAGGCCTGATTCGAGCCTTGCCGAAGCAAATTCAACGAGTGATTCTATCCATGACATGGGATGCTGGCCAAGACGGAAGGTCCCATAAAAAGTGAGCCACATCAGAAATACAAATATGGGTATCCCCCATACCTTATGTGTAATGATGGTATCAATGATTTCACTGGTTTTGCGCTGAGTAACCTCATTCAACCTGAAGGTTTCGCGAAGCGCCCCGGCAATAAAGCCATACTTGGCATCGGCAATCAGACTTTCGGTGTCCTGCCTGAGGCTGCTTTCAATCCGTTCTATTTCATCATCAACTGATGCAATGATTTCCCTGTAATTCGACAGTTGCTCAATCATCACTTCCGATGCCCGGTCCTTTTCGATCAGTTTGATGGCAAGAAACCTTGATGAAATCTTATCTATCAGGCTTGAATTTTCAGGCTTTCGGAGCAATTCCTGGACTCTTTTAATTCCCTGCTCAACAACCTCCCCGTAGTTGATGTGGATGTGCCTGAGTGAAGTTTCCCTGTCCTCATATACATCAATGATTTTCTGAAGTAGTTCACCCACACCTTTTCCCTTTGATCCTACAGTAGGGATAAACGGGAAGCCAAGAAGACGGCCCAGCTGCTCATGATCCAGACTGTTACCGCTGTGTTCCAGTTCATCATGCATATTCAGCACACCAACCAGTTTGATGTCCATATCAATCAACTGAGTGGTCAGGTACAGATTTCTTTCAAGGTTCGAGCTGTCGATGATGTTGACAACCACATCAGGAATCGATTCCATAATAAAATCCCTGACATAGAGTTCTTCGGGACTATAGGCGGTAACTGAATATGTCCCTGGCAGATCAGTTACTATGAAAGTATAATCGTCTTTCTTAAAACGGGCTTCCTTGGCATCAATAGTAACGCCTGAGTAATTGCCCACCCGCTCACGCGAGCCTGAAGCATAATTAAACAGTGTTGTTTTACCTGAGTTCGGATTTCCAACCAGAGCGACATTGATTATTTTGCCCTTTTGCCTTGCGGTATAACCCAAAAGAGTGCCTTCGACAGAACCATTGCCTTCGTTTTCACGGATATGGCTCACTTCTGTTTCCGTCAGGATCTCGATGAGCATTGCTTCGCTGTTTCTCAGCGATACATTATAGCCCATCACATTGTACTCAACAGGATCCATCAGGGGAGCCCGCTGGATAACACTGACTTCCTTGCCTGCAACGAATCCCATTTCCAGAATCCGCTTACGGAAAGCGCCCCTGCCTTTCACTTTGGTGATGATGCCTTTTTCGCCGGGCGACAAATCAGATAGAGTCAAACCTGTAATTATTTAGAATCATTATAAATTATAGCAAAAATATCTGGTTTTTCAATACAAACCATTGTTGACTATTCTAAATAAGTGATTTTGAACACATGTTCGTTTAACGGCAAGTACAGTTACCGGACTTTCAGATTGAGCTCATGGAGTGCATGCATACACTTAATTACAGCCGGGCCCCAGTGGTCGTCGAAATGACGGCACACATCATGAACAGCATTTTCTTTGGATGTGTGGAAGCTTTTTTGATAAAGCATCAGAAAATCTTTCATATCCTGGTAGATATCGGCAATGCATTCGGCGATGCTTGCTTTTTCAATTTCGGCATTTTCATCATACATATCACTACTCACCCAGAAATGGTCGTCAGGGTAGAGTTTATTTCTCAGTGTATTGAACAGGAGTTCCCATTCCTCCTGGGTGACAAAACGTTCAGAAGTATCTTCTGCCGACGGATCAACCGACTTCACGAGTGAACCCTTCAGGTATAGAAAGGGTAGAATACGTCTGTAATACTCCACTATATCTTCTTTGGAATATGTCTCAACTTTTTCAGTAAACAGGCAAAATTCATTGCTGACTGTAATAAACTCAATAATCTGCCTTGTTAAAACAGGGTCATTCTCTGAAAGTGGCATGTTCGATGGTTTTCTGCAAAATTAGTCCAATTTCCGGATGTTTTCCTTTGCGGATAGTATTAGATGGTTATAATCATTTGCCGGGAAAAGTAAAACATATCCGTGTGATGTGAAGCAGCTAAAATTATAGTACAATGGTTTATATTTGTTAAGGTCTGTTTTTGCTCTCAAATGGAGTCACGGCAGATTCAGGGGGTGGAATTTATAATATCTGACTAAAAAGGTGCATTTACTTTAATTATGCCGACTTACGTTCTCGTGCCTGAACGGGTGGGTCAGGTTGTTTAGGGCGAAAACTGAATAGGGAAATGAAAATAATCGCAAACTTTAGTCTTTTAAATTAGATTTGAAACATCTTTTATACCACTTACATTAAACATTATTTTGTTAAATTTACAGAAAAAGCCGAATGGAAAAGCTTAAACTAAAGAGGGAGATTACCGGCATCTGCAGGAAAATAAAACTGGAAAGTGAAGCGAACCTGATCACAGCGATCCGCGATGCGGAGCAGAGTGCCAATGAATATGGCCAACCCAAAGACCGCTATGACTCATACAGGGCTCAGCTCAGCACTAAGCGTGATATGCTTGCGCAGCAACTGCAGAAATTACAGGAAGAGATCGGACTGATCGACAGGATTGATTTAAACAGGGAATGCGATACTGTAGGATTTGGTGCAGTCGTGATCACCTCTCTTCAGAAAGTATTTATATCTATAGGAATAGGTAAGATAAAAGTTGAAGAAGGCACAGAATTCTATGCTATTTCTGCTGCCGTTCCTTTTGCCAAAGCCATTCGCGACCTGCGAAAGGGTGATATTTTTGAGTTCAATGGCCGTAAACTTGAAATTCTGGATTTGTTCTGAAACACAAAATCAGAACCCGGTGATTTCAGGTGCTTCTATATTAAACCGCATCAGATTGATCTGGGGAATATCCGAGAACTCAAACAGCATTTGTCTTCCTGCCTCGTCTTTTCGACCATACCATGTTAACCCGATCTGAAAAGTTGAAAACGCCAGATTTTCATTCTTTATCCTGAGACCTATGCCAACTGCCGGAACCATTTTTCCGGCAAGAATGAAATTCGTTTGTGGAGCTACCATCCCTGCTTCAGCAAAGGCATAGGCCGCAAACCGGAATCCCATCAGGTAATAGGGCGAAAATACTACGGATTCTATCCTGGCCGTTATTCTCTGATCTCCTGATAATCGAAACCGGTCGAAAGTACTTGTATTTTCACTGTTTTTTAACAGCAATTTACTATCCATATTGCGGTTGATTCCTGTTTTATAGTAGAGAGAACCAAAGCTACGGATACGGAAACTGCCGGATTTATAAAGCGGGGAGATATAGTCTCCTCCTATTCCGGCAACCCCATCGGCAATGCCTTGCGCCGACCAGTAACCACCCCCTTCGATCCACGAATATACAAAGCCTCTTTTCCTGAGAAGCTTCCCGGTCATAATTTTAATCCCTGAATAATACCTGCTCTGCAATAAGCCTGTTTCATATCCGAACGTGAGCCGGGCTAAGTGTCCTGTAGGGATGTCCTCAGTTCTTCCGAAACCATACACCATATTTGTTCGGTAATAACCGCTTCTGATCAGGCTTAATGCAGTAATGTAGCGGTTAACAGATACAGATGGATTTAATGAATGCATAACCACCGAAGGGGATCCATTCATATTCAGGTTGTAATATCTTGCGGTTATGGCCAATACCGACCGCTCAAATGCCGGTGACTGAAACCGGTTTATAATGCTTGAATAACCACCCCAGAAATCAAATTCTGTAAAATCCAGTGTAGTTGCCGATTCCTGACTTCCAGGAATAGCCATGATCCTGGTTCCCCGTATATTAATACCGCCACCCAGCCTGGTTTCAGGACTGATGAAGGGTTTCAGAATCTGTATGCCTTGGCTCCTGATTCCCGGCCTTCTTTGCCATGCAACATAAACATCTGTAAATGATCTGCGAATGTTTCTGATCCGGCAGGCACCCTGGCTCAGGTAAATGGCCGGGCTTTGATCCGTGTTGATTTCAAAGGATTGTTCCAGTTGCTGACCAAGTCCCAGAATGTTGCGGTTGTATAATCTCACTGAACTACTGCTGGCATCTCTGACCTTAAGATCAAATCCGATCGGGAAGACATCCCTGATGACAAGAATTATATCAACACTATCGTTGTTTCTTGTGCTGTTTACGATAAACCGGGCATCCTCGAAAAGAGCTGATTGCCTCAGAATTCTCTCATTATCGGCCAGGATAACGGGATTAAGGGGTTCATTCTCCCTGAATTGAAGATAGCTTTTAATTATGGCGTCGCGCGTATTAAAATGCAGATTATTCAATGCCTTATCCAGCCATATATCTGATCTGACTGTGGTATCGAATACCGATGATCCGAAAACCCCGGATTTGTATATTCGTATTGAACGAATGATTTTATCCTTCTCCCTCCTGTGAAGTATGGTATCGGCCAGATATCCTGATGCATCCCATACTGCAGATGAAGGATTCCTGAAAAGTAAAGGGTAAAACTGCCGCGAGAAGAAGTTCTTATGCGCTGTTGTTTTGACTTTCCTGTAAAAATCACTCGTTTCAACCTGATGTTTCTTCTGAAGTTCGAGCCTCAGACTGTCAGATTTTGGTATTCTGATGAAGTGATTTTTGTGCTTAGCTTGTTTTAACAACGAATCAGAACCGGTTTGGGCCATGATTCTCCCCATTCCAGGATATATCCCTGCCAATGTGATGATACAGACAAGTATCTTCAGGTACCGGCAAGCTTTGGCTGGGAGGGGAGGTTCATTCATCCGGATCAGGGTTGAAAATACTGAATGAAATAGGTAGTTGGTTATATGGATTTTAGTTTGAAACAGGGTTCTAAAAACAACAAGTATGCCATGAAAAAAAAGGCCCATCCCGAAGGATGGACCTTTTTAACACTTATGAAAACAATGCTAAACTCTTTTTTCCTTGATCCTGGCTTTTTTACCTTTCAATTCGCGTAGGTAGAAAATGCGGGCCCTGCGAACAACACCACGTTTATTGACTTCTATTTTTTCAATGAACGGTGAAGTGATCGGGAAAATCCTCTCAACTCCGGTATTACCGGAAACCTTACGTACAGTGAAGGTTTCTGTGGTATTTTCACCCGAACGCTGAAGTACTACGCCCTGAAATTGCTGAATCCTTTCCTTGTCACCTTCCTTGATCTTATAGTGTACAGTAACTGTATCGCCTGCCTTGAAGCTTGGGAATTCCTTTTTATCAACAAAAGTATCCTCAACATATTTCACTAATGCCTTCTTGCTCATTATCTTAGGTATTAAATTGTTGCGTTTTCCAAAAATGAGTGCAAATATACGGCATAATTTTTTAATAAAACAAGCCCATTATCAAATTATTATCAGCATTGGTTATCAGCATTGTTTTCAGCAACTCTGACCGGTGCAGACATGTATAAAGTTAAGCTGGTTTTATAATGATGAGTGAATCAATAAACTTATTCACTTTCCTCAGTTTGCAAATTTAGAAAGAATCTGCCACAAATGCTCTGTGACGCTAAATTGCAGTATATGAGTAAAATAATTTTGTAAAATTCAATGCCTTCGGGCCAGTGAGGCGAAAAGATGATTGCAAGCTGTCTGTATCTGAGTTCTTCTGAAACCCACAGCTATATGGAGTTCCGTTCAAATTTTAATTTTTTCCCCGGACAACATTGAAACTTAAATTATATTTTTGGGTTCTGGTAACTAAAAACTTGATTATGTTCACTTTTATTGGTTCAATTGTTTTTCTGATCCTCGGATATTTCATTTATGGCACCGTGGTTGAAAAGGTTTTTGGTGTTGAACCGGAACGGATTACACCAGCCCTGACCATGAATGATGGTGTGGATTATGTTCCGATGGGCTGGGGCCGGATATTTCTTATACAGTTTCTTAATATTGCGGGTCTGGGCCCGATATTTGGCGCAGTTGCCGGAGCCATGTGGGGACCTGTGGCTTTTTTGTGGATTGTTTTCGGATGCATATTTGCCGGTGCGGTTCATGATTATTTCTCAGGAATGCTTTCGTTGAGAAATAAAGGTCAGAGTATTCCTGAAATTGTCGGTGAATATCTGGGAACCGGATTCAGGCAATTTATGAGGGTTTTCACAGTGTTGCTTATGCTGTTGGTTGGTGCTGTTTTTGTCGTTGGGCCGGCAGCAATCCTGAATGGGATCAGCAATATTGGAATTGGTACATGGGTGACCATTGTATTTGCATATTATATACTGGCAACCCTGCTGCCGATCGATAAACTGATTGGAAGGATTTATCCTGTTTTCGGCTTTGTTCTTCTTTTTATGGCGGTTGGAATAACTGCCGGAATTGTGATGGGTGGTTATCCGATACCAGAAGTGTTTCACAGCGGACTTGGGAACATGCACACCGAGCCTTCTAAATACCCGATATTCCCCATGTTGTTTGT
This sequence comes from Bacteroidales bacterium, assembly GCA_016705005.1. Classification (GTDB taxonomy): domain Bacteria; phylum Bacteroidota; class Bacteroidia; order Bacteroidales; family Lentimicrobiaceae; genus Lentimicrobium. Next base: position 43,098 of record JADIZB010000005.1, read on the forward strand.
AACCATTGCCTGTGGAGCTATTTCCGGATTTCATTCTACGCAATCCCCCCTGATGGCCCGGTGTATTACAAATGAGAAACTTGGAAGACGTGTTTTTTACGGAGCTATGGTAACCGAAGGGATTGTCGCCCTGATCTGGGCAGCGGCTGGCATGGCTTTCTATGGCGGAACTGAATCTTTAAATGTTATTATGACAGAACACAACGGAAATGCTGCCTGGGTTGTCAATGATATTTCCAATTCATTGCTTGGGAAATTCGGTGGAATTCTGGCACTGCTGGGTGTTGTTGCAGCCCCTATAACTTCAGGAGATACCGCCTTCAGAAGTGCAAGGCTGATCATTGCCGATTTCCTCAGACTTGATCAGGTTTCAGTTAAAAACAGGCTAATGATTACGATCCCGATTTTTATTGCAGGGTTTATCATAACAAAGGTTGACTTTTCCATCATCTGGAGGTATATGGCCTGGTCGAACCAGACACTGGCTACCATTGTGCTGTGGGCAATCACAGTTTTCCTGGTGAAAGCAGGAAAGTTTTACTGGATTACACTGGTTCCCTCTGTTTTTATGACTACAGTGGTAGCTACCTATCTGATGGCCGCTCCCGAAGGTTTTTCATTGCCATTGAACACAGCTTACTCCATTGGCCTGCTGATGACCCTGCTGGTGATTACCTGGTTTCTTCTATACATCCGCAAACAAAATAAAACAGCGTTGTCAGCAATGAATGTTGGGAACAAATGAGAACCATTTTGCTGGTAATTCAGTTTAAGCGTTTAATTCTATCCAGGCAGGGCTAGTCTCTGAATGCATCACCGGAATTAAATTCCTGATTTATGCCTTCTCACCCAACATTCCGGGTCTTCTTGCCCGGGTCCGTTCAAGTGCCTTGGAATAATTCCACTCTCTGATCTCTTTATCGTTACCTGATAGTAAAACATCGGGCACTTTCCACCCATTATAGTCGGAGGGGCGGGTGTAGACGGGTGGACTCAGCAGGCCGTCCTGAAATGAATCGGACAAAGCGGAAGTCTCATCGCTGAGCACTCCGGGTATCAATCGCAGTATGCTGTCAGAAAGCACAGCGGCTGCAAGCTCCCCGCCCGAGAGTACATAATCTCCGATCGAAATCTCCATAGTGATATAATTTTCGCGGATACGCTCATCAATTCCCTTGTAGTGTCCACAGAGAAGAATCAGGTTTTGCTTAAGACTCAGCTGATTGGAAATTGATTGTTCATGAAGGATGCCATCAGGAGTCAGAAAGATAATCTCATCATATTTTCTTTCACTGCATAGTTTGTCGATACAATCGGCGATGGGCTGGATCATCATTACCATTCCTGCACTGCCACCATACACATAGTCATCAACGTTTCTGTGTTTGTTTGTGGCAAAATCCCTGATGTTGTGGATGTGAATTTCAGCAAGTTGCTTTTCAACAGCTCTTTTAACAATCGAGTGATTGAAAGGGCCTTCGAACATGCCCGGAAAAATGGTCAGGATATCAATACGCATTTCCTTGATTTTAGATGCAAAATTACCCGAAATCCCTTTCATATTTCAATCCGGCATTACCTTTCATATCATTGCCCTATATTTGTGCATTATAACTGTTGTTTTCAGACCGGATGGTCCAGAAGAATGAAGAATCTGATTGAAAGTTTACCAAGGCGACTGAAGGCATGGGGTATCGACTGGTTTATTCCAGCCCTCTTGCTGATGATAGGTCTGGCATGGTTGTGGCCTGAAGGAGGTCTGGGACAGGGTGCGTTCTCGCTGCGAACCCTTGCCGGATACGGTATTTCAGTTATTTTCTTTCTCTACGGACTCCGGCTCAGTATTCGTCAGTTGCTGGCCTGTCTTTCAAACTGGAAGCTTCATATTATAATACAATCCGTTACATTTATTCTATTCCCCTTATCAGTTTTGATATTCAGAGGTTTCTTCCTTCACGGGGATTATGAAACACTGTGGCTTGGTGCTTTTTTTCTTGCATCACTTCCCTCTACGGTTTCATCGGCAGTGGTGATGGTTTCGCTGGGTGGAGGCAATATTCCATCTGCTGTGTTTAATGCCAGTTTCTCAAGTATTGCCGGAATTGTGATTTCGCCTTTGTGGATGGGAATGGTCATGGTTTCAGGCCCGGAAGGGTTTGATATGAGCCCGGTATTGCTAAAGCTGGCTTATCAGGTTCTTTTGCCACTGGTCGTTGGAGTTCTTCTGAATCAATGGCTGGGCAAACCTGCGATACGTTACCGTAAGTACACAAGGTACTTTGACCAATCGGTGATTCTGGCTATTGTTTATACCTCTTTTTCAAATTCATTCAGCAATGGCTTGTTTGATCATCTTGGATTAAAGATGGTTGCAGCTTTGGTTCTTATCCTGTTATTGCTGTTTGGCCTGATAAACGGAGTTATCTATCTGATGGTGAGACATGCCGGACTGGACCGCAAAGATCTGATTACCGCCCTGTTCTGCGGATCTACCAAATCGCTCATGCACGGAACTGTAATGGCTAAAGTGATGTTTGGTGCCACCGGGATCGGTGGAATTATTCTACTTCCGGTTTTGATCTACCATGCCATGCAACTCATCATAACAGGCATAATGTCGCAGCGGTTTGCTTCCACTGGTGAAAACCGGTCTGTATAGAAAGTTTCACGATGCAAGGTTATTTTTAAGTGCATCACTTTCTGAAAGATCGAAGGTGAGTGTGATGGCTGATCTGTCAAGCACATCCAGTATCCAGGCTTTTGCTTCGGGCATAGAGGTAAACACACCGATTTCGGGGTTTTGGCCAAAAGTTGCTTTATGTTCTCTCATGTCGTCGGGCAGACTTTTGACACAAAAAGCTATTTTTCTGATTCCTATGTGGTGCATCTGGGGGAAAAGATAACGGGAAACCCAATCATGCATCTTGAAGTTCATATGGTAAACTTCAGCAGGAGCCATAACCAGAAGCTTTGTTGCTTTTAGTTTTTCAGCCTCATCAAGAAATGAAATCAAATTCAGAATGTAGGATGAAGGCGAGACCACATCGCGCCCGTTGACATGATTAATCAGGATACCATGATCGGCAAGGAATTCAAATTGCGGTTTGGTACTGTTAATCTTTTTCATCGGTAACAAGTAAAATGAGTGGCTGAAAAAAAGGACTTAAATGTAATAAATATTTACTCAAGAGTCAAGTAGTTTAGAAAATATTTTACAAAATTTCTAAACGACAGATTTACAATATATTATATACAATATTTTGCAAAATCAATGTAAAATAAATTTACATTGCTTGTATTTTGATATACATTCAAATATCCGGTCTGAATGACCGGTTTATACTTAATCAGAAAAGTTGGAAAAGGTAATACGAACTATATCCTGACCACGATTTTACCTGTTGACGCCGACTTAAGCATGGCGTTCAGTGCATCCGGTACTTGTTCCAGGGTGATCATATGTGATATGCTTTCAAGTCCCGGAAATTTGAGTTTTCCGGCAATGAGGTTCCACAATTCAATGCGACGGTTCATAGGTGTTTCCGCCGATGCAATTCCGACCAGCCTGACAGCCCTGAGTATAAACGGGAATACTGAGACATCCAGGTTGTTTGAAGCAATCATCCCGCAGTTGGTTACAATGCCCCGTTCGGCTGTTGATCTAATCACTGTTGAAAGCGTATTGCCCCCTACTGTTTCAATCGCAGCAACCCATCTTCCCGGTAAAAGCGGTCGTCCGGATTGATCGCTGACATCTTCGCGACTTATAATTTCTTCGGCACCCAGTGTTTTCAAAAGGGGGGCAGCTTCAGATTTGCCCGTTGAGGCCACAACCCTGTAACCTGCATGGGCAAGCATGGCAACTGCAGTTATCCCTACAGCACCGCTGGCGCCGGTAACCAGCACTTTTCCGCTGTCAGGACTGATGCCGTGATTCATTATTTCAAGAATGGCACTGGCCGCTGTAAAGCCCGAAGTTCCGATGATCATACACTCCTTCAGGCTGAGGTTTGCCGGACGATGAACAGCCCAACGGGAAGGGACCCTGATATACTCAGCCAATCCACCGCTGGTATTCATTCCCAGATCATAGCCGGTTACCAGGATCTCATCACCCTGCGCGAAGCCGGGATCTGTTGATTCTGCAACAATCCCGGCAGCATCTATCCCGGGTGTATGCGGATATCGTCGTGTGATCCCTTTGTTGCCCGAAAAAGACAATGCATCCTTATAGTTCAGACCTGAAAAACAAACTTTTACCAATAATCCGCCTGCAGGAAGATCGTTGGTCTTTCGCTTCCTGACCGAAGCTGTAAAGTTCCCGCTGGCTGATTCCTCAACCACCAATGCTCTGAAAGATTGACTGTTAGATTCCGAAACGGTTTCCATTATCTAAAGATTTGATATGCAGGTATTTGCATATATAAAATTATGACCTTAAGCATTAGCAGGCATGAATTTTTTATACATTTGCGCTACTCAAAGCAAAGCCGGACACAAAGATGTAAACTAATTTCCAAAGCATGTTGCTTTGGTATTTGATTTCTTATATCAGGCAAAAAAAATATTTCAGAAACTAACCCAGTATTAATATTTCATGGCACTTCGTTTTATTTCAGCCGAAGAGGCGGCAGATTTTATAAACCACGACGACGTGGTCGGATTCAGTGGTTTTACACCGGCAGGTTCAGTAAAATCCATTCCTGTTGCAATAGGTGAGAAAGCAAAAATTGAGCATTCACAGGGCAGGCCTTTTAAAATAGGGGTAATAACCGGTGCTTCTACGGGTGATTCGCTCGACGGTTCCCTGGCAAGGGCAGAAGCTATAAAATTCAGAACTCCCTATCAGTCAAATCCGGACCTCAGGAACCTCATTAATGCCGGTAAAGCCGACTATTTCGATTCTCATCTTTCAGTAGTTGGACAGAACATCCGTTATGGCTTTCTGGGAAAAATCAACTGGGGCATTATCGAAGCCTGTGATGTAACGGAACAGGGAGAAATTGTTCTTACTACCGGGGTGGGCATCTCACCCACCATCTGCAAAGTGGCCGATAAAATTCTGATTGAGCTGAATTCATATCACCCCAAAGCACTGCGGGGGATGCACGATATCATTGTAGTTGCTGATCCTCCCAACAGACGTGAAATTCCTGTTTATAAACCGTCTGACAGGGCAGGAGTGGAGGTAATCAGGGTTGATCCTTCGAAAATAGCAGGAGTGGTTTTGACCAACCTGCCTGATGAGGTAGGGGCTTTTGCCAAAACCGATGATGTGACCGAACAGATAGGCTTGAATGTTGCTGAGTTTTTATCCGGCGAGCTTAAGGCCGGACGGATACCATCTTCATTTCTTCCACTTCAGTCTGGTGTGGGTAACATTGCCAATGCAGTTCTCTCTGCGCTGGGTGATCATAAAGGAATTCCTGATTTCGAAATGTACACCGAAGTGATTCAGGATAGTGTAATCGACCTTATGCGCAATGGCCGGGTGAAGTTTGCCAGTGGATGTTCGCTGACTGTTTCGCCGGATATGTTGAAAAGTATCTACAATGATCTTGATTTCTTTCATAAACGGATTGTGCTCCGTCCGCAGGAGATTTCCAATAGCCCTGAAATTGCCAGAAGATTAGGGATTATTTCTATCAATACTGCCATTGAAGCTGACCTTTTTGGCAACGTGAACAGTACCAATGTTATGGGACGTAAAATGATGAACGGAATAGGTGGTTCAGGAGATTTTACCCGCAATGCCTACATCTCAATTTTTACCTGTCCCTCTGTTGCCAAAGGTGGAAAAATAAGTGCTTTTGTGCCAATGGTATCGCATACCGACCATAATGAACATTCTGTTCAGGTGATTATTACAGAACAGGGAATTGCCGATCTCAGATCTAAGTCACCCAAAGCCAAGATGCAGACAATCATTGATAACTGTATCCATCCAGATTATCGACAGGCGTTGAGCGATTATGCACACCTCGCAGGGGATACACACACACCCTGCACCTTATCGGCTGCTTTTGGCATGCACATGGAGTTCGAGAAATCAGGCGACATGCGCAACATCAATTGGGGCGATTGTTTTAAAAGGTAAATGATAGCTAACAGATCATTATTTACTTCTGATCAAAACAAAGTAAACTGATCACCATAGTCCGGCAAAAGGGAGCTCACCGGAGGTAATCTCATGAATAATCCCGAAAGTTTACCTGACAATACTGTTAATTATAAAGGTAATCTGATATCCGGCATTGACTATCTTCATGTTAAGCATACGTCAGATGTAATGGCTGGCAGAAATGGATTAATCAACTGCTTCATGAATTTCGCCGCTAAAAATTGTTGATTGATGACGCCGGATGGTATAGTTTTTCCGGAATAAGCGATGAGAAACTGACAGTTCTTTTATATGCTCTTTTAACTGGATGGAAATTTCCGGTTTCTTTAGACGACTCGGGAATTCAGTTGATCCAGGATGGCTTAATACCGGTTCATAGCAGCTGTAAGTTGACAGGACTTAACCCATTCAGCCCTGAAACCGGCTTGTTTGAACAGGCAATTGCTGCCCTGGAAGAAGGGATCAGTTATAAGGTAAGTTAAATTTACTGCTGTTGATCAGATTCGTTCAGAAACAACAAATTCAAAAAGTTCCGCCATTGAATCAAACGCATAGTATTCATCCCAGCCGGTAAAGTCAAGAATCTGATATTTGTTTTCATTTTGATTAAACACATATATTTCTTCATCAGAACGGCCAAAGGCAACGCAGCCAGGAAGTCTTTCGGAGATGTTCCATTCAACATTACGAACCAGAATATCATAGTATTCATCGGTTTCATCCGACCGTACTGAAAATATATAAATACCGTTGTAAAAGAATCCGTTACTATGAAGATAGAAACTGCTCAACTCATCCGACCATGCATGACCCGATTTAACCAACAACCCATATGATTCTTCCAGTATTTGCGTGTTACATGGCTTGTATGTTTCAGCCAGTTCAAGTGCTGCATACTTCTTCAGAAGTGAATTGACAGATGCATTCATGATGTTGTATATTTTACCGGAAGCTAATATTTATAACCTGCCTTACAGATTGTTTTGCCGGGTAAAAATACTGATTTTGATTCGCATGCGTTGTGTTACTTTTTTTCATCAGGAAGATAAATACTATTCTGCTCACATTTGTTTATGAAATTGATGCAGTTCCGGATGACCGGGAAAAATGCTGAACGAACTGCGACCGATTCTTTGTGACAAAATGCTCTACTAACTGATTTCGACATCGTTTAAAATGGATAATAAAACAGAACCTTTGAATGAAGACACCAGATATGCACCATCAGGAAAGGCTTCAGGTGATGAGATAATAAAGCAATATGATGAGTTGTCGGGAAATCAGCTGATCAGGATGATATCCGATGCTATACCTGATGTAGCCATGATCCTGTCAAAGGAACGGCAGGTTGTTTACGAGAACAAAGCTCTGATGGAACTGGCCGGCGAGTCGGCCACTGAAAGTTTTCTGGGCAAACGTCCGGGTGAAATACTGGATTGCCTCAATGCAAGAAGTGAGGGAAACGGCTGTGGAACAACTGAATCGTGCCGGTATTGCGGTGCTATCAATGCTATACTTGAATGTCAGCGCACAGGGTTGCCTTCGAACAGGGAATGCAGGATAAGTGCCGGCCGCAACGGGCAGTCTTTTTCTTATGACCTGCAGGTAAACGCGAGTCCATTCAGTTTCAATGGCAGAGAATATGTAATTTTTTCTGTAAAAGACATCAGTGACCAGAAGCGAAGAAAAGTATTGGAACGCATGTTTTTTCATGATGTATTGAACAATGCCAGTGGGTTAAACGGAATGTTGCTGGCCATCAAAGGAGCTTCAAATCCGGAGGAAATGAAGGAATACATTGATATAGCTGAAAAAGCAAGCAATGACCTGATCGAAGATCTGATGTCGCAACGGGCATTGAGTGCCGCTGAAAGCGGTGATCTGATGCTGAAAGTAGTCAGATATTCTTCAGTAGCCATGCTGAATGAGATTTCAGCATATCTTACCCATCATGAGATTGCCAGGGATAAGCGCATCTTCATCGACCCTTTTTCTCATTCTGTTCAAATTGAAACGGACCAACAGTTGTTGAAAAGAGTCCTGATTAATCTGGTAAAAAATGCCCTGGAAGCCAGTCCGCCTGATTCAATCGTAACCCTTGGATCCCGCGTTAAGAACAAAACCATTTGTTTTTGGGTGAACAATCCAGCCATGATGCCAGAAGAAGTGCAAAAGCAGATTTTTCAGCGTTCATTTTCCACCAAAGGATCTGATCGGGGTATCGGCACTTATTCGGTGAAGCTGCTGACAACCAAATATCTTAAGGGGAAAGTTGAGTTTGAAACAAATGAAACCGAAGGTACTACCTTCAGAATACAATTGCCGCTGGGAATATAAAAAAAATAGCCCTGAAGCATTGTCAGGGCATTGGTCAGACTGATATTTCAGGTTGCCTGTTCAGGCAATATGATTCAAGATCATATCAATCAATTCGCCGGCTCTGATGGGCTTAGGGATGTAATCATCGCAACCGGCATTCAGAAATACTTCGCGATCGCCGGGAATGGCAAAGGCAGTTGTCGCAATAATGGGAATTTCAGGTTTCATTTTTTTTATCTCCCGGGTAGCTTCAACGCCATTCATGACAGGCATTTTTATATCCATCAGGATGAGATTGATGTTGCTGTCAAATTCAACATATTCTACTGCTTCAAGTCCATTGTTGGCCCTCAGCAAATCAAAGCCTGCTTTTTTCAAAAGCTTTTCCACATAGCGAAAATTAGATTCTTCATCTTCCGCAACAAGAATTTTGTAGCCCGGTTGTACCTGTCTGCCTTCTTTGGGAGCTGTTTCCAATGGATTCGTATTTGCCATGGTTCTGGGTGGTTGAATAGTGAAAGGAGAATTACCTGTATTTACCCGTTAATCTACAAACAGATAAAAGGAAATACAGGTGCATTCTTAAATATTGGCCGAATTTACGAATATTTTGTGAGATATCAAAATCCGGGAAATCATCCGTGATGTTCAGCCGCATCCGGAAACATGTTCTGGCATCAGCGATTGTTTTGTAAGTAAATCATCTCCTTTGTTTTCTTTTTTTTAAAGGAAAGGACTACTGATTTACTGATGCAACAGGTGCGAAAAGCATATTGTGTAAAATTTATTTACATATATATCCTACGGTATAAATTATTTTAACAGAGGTTGGGTTACAATTCCATGTTATCTACATTAATTAAGAAACATGGTGACTGGCAATCGCCGTGAAATGTATTTTAACTCTTAAAATATTGCGCTATGAAAAAAATTCTTACAATATTATTGATCTCTGGATTATCGTTGAACCTGATGAGTCAGGAGGTTAAACTGAATACAAACCTCGTGGTGGAAGCAGATGGCACTGTAAGAATGGATAATAATGCCACCTGTACGGATCTGATTTGAGAATTCCATTCAATTTAAGGGACAAGCAATTGTACTCTGAAGCAACGGTACCGGAAGCATTTGTTGGCGTTACTTATCTTGATGGATTTAATCCTGATGGTCAACGAACAGGTGTTTTTTTCTGTTCAGATGCCTCATAACTGGAAGGAAGGAACTACCATTTATCCGCATGTTCACTGGTCTCCAATGACAACAGGTACTGCAGGAAACAATGGGGTATATTGGGAACTTGAGTATGTATGGGCAAACATTGGCGAAACATTTTCCTCAACCACTACAGCTATTTCCGGAACAACTATAGTGCCTGAACTTTCAGGAGATCTTGTAGCAACAAGCATTTCATAACCCCTCTTTCTCCAATTAGAATCATTGGACAGACCAGGAAAACCATTTCAAGTATGATTATCTGCCGAATAGCGAGAAGAGGAAATAATGCCGCAGATACTTACAGGGGGAAGGAACAGGCAATGGAGCCTTATTTTCATTGCATCAGCTTGAAATACATATGGTAGCCATACAGAATATATAAAATAACCGTTGACACAAAACCTTACCTTCATTAACAAGAACATAATACAATAAAATTTTTCACTGATAAGATCAATTTTCATTTTACTCTGGGAGTCATTTTGGCGCTCAGGGAATAGAAATTCCTTCCGGTGCATCGATGGCAGCTACCGGAGCAGCAACAATTGAGGTGATCGATGGAAATCTCGTCAACAACGGAACATACACCAAAGGAAGTGAAACCTTTACCATGTCGGGCACAAGCGGTGCATTGATCTCAGGTTCATCACTATCCGATTTCAACAATCTTACCGTTTCAAATACAGGAGGCGTAAGCATTGATGTAAATACCCCGGTGACGGTGAGCGGAACGCTTTCAAACACAGTTGGTGCAGGTGGGCTGATCCTTAAAAGCACTTCGCTGGGCTACGGATCATTGATTCACGGAAGTGCGTCAGTTCAGGGCAGGGTTGAAAGAAGCATCATCGGTGCTACCTGGTCGGAATGGAACGACGGCTGGCATCTGCTTTCATCTCCCGTTGCTGCACAGGCAGTCAGTGGAGACTGGACTCCTTCAGGTGCAGGAAATGACTATGATTTCTATGCCTGGAGTGAATCAGCCCTGAGCGATAACTGGTTGAATCAGAAAGTTGCCGGCAATAACATCAATACATTTGTGACCGGCCAGGGTTATCTGGTTGCTTACGAGCAGACCGATGTGAAGGAATTCAACGGAGATCTGAATTATGCGTCGGTTACCCTGAATGGTTTGACGCACACCAGCGGAAATACCTACGAAGGCTGGCATCTGGCCGGCAATCCCTTTACCTCGGCACTTGACTGGAGCACCGGAAGCTGGACAAAGACCAACCTGGGGGCTGCTGCCAAAATCTGGGTAGAAGCCGACAAATCCTATAAGGATGTAACCACGGATTATAACAACATTATTCCGGCAATGAACGGAATCATGGTTTATGTGGATGAAGCAACAACCGGTACATTGACCATTCCGGCCAATGCCAGGGTTCATAATCTGACCAATTGGCTTAAATCGGCACCTTCAGGATTAATTGTCCTTACAGCCAGGGAAACAGAAGGTAACAGTGCACAGGAGACCATCATCCGTGCTGACAATAACGCCACCAATGGTTTTGATCTGGATCTGGATTCGAAATTCATGGCAGGATTTGCCCCGATGTTGTATTCAATTGCAGATGGGAATTACCTGTCATTCAATACTTTGCCTGATCTGGGCCCAGCCCGTAATATTGACCTTGGATTTGTCAAAAATAATGCAACGGCCTATACCATTGAACTTTCAAAAGAGAATCTGGTGCCGGGTATTCAGTTATTTCTGACCGACAAACTTACAGGAATTGTTACAGATCTTATAGCAAATCCTGTTTACCACTTTAATGCGGCCGACGGTGACAATGTCAACAGGTTCAATCTGCAATTCGCGCCTGTTGGTATCGTTGAAAATGCTGAAAATTCCGGACCTGAAATCGCAGCCTGTGGAAAAATCGTGTCAGTATCTGTAAATCAACCGGCTGACCTGGATATATACATCTGCAACCTTACCGGCCAAATGGTCAGGAAATCCGTATTTAAAGGTAAAACTTCAGCTAAGATTGATTTGTCCGGTATCCCGGCAGGGGTATATATCGTCAGTGTTTCTGATGGCAAGGCATTATACAGCAGTAAAATTGTACTCTGAGAATTACCTGCTGCTTTTCATCCGCAGGGTTTAAAATATGTATTATGGAAAGAACGAAAAAAGTATTCATTCTGGCAGTTTTTATCGGATTCATGCTGTTACAGGCAGTTTCAGTCAATGCTCAGGGAGGTCCGCCTCCGCCGCCACCGGCTGAAGGTCACGGTCAAACCACAAACCTTCCGCCTCAGGGTGGAAATGCACCTGTCGGAGGGGGATTGTTAATCCTTCTTGGCCTGAGCGCATTTTATGGTACCCGCAGGATTTATTGTGATAAAAAGCAGACATAGAAAACTATCAGCCAAATCTGAAGTTGGGTTGCCTTAAAGAAAGGGCTCAGGCTAATGATTTGCGTGATTCATTCTCCAAGAGCAGGTTGCTGATGTCAGCCTGCTCTTTGTGCTGTCTGGCCGGGACTGCTGCCATTTGTTTTACAATTACTATCTGAAAATTACGCCTTTTAAAAGTGAATATTATCATTTAACTAAGAACCTGGGCGGACCGGTAATCTGGTATTTAGCGGACCGCTGCAATCCTGTTGGATACCCGGAAATGCAAAATAAAGTACAGATACAAGCTTGAATATGGTGGTAAGGATGTTGATTGTTAATGGTTTATAATGATACCAGGTTAAAGGAATCCGGGATACAATCAATGCCTGATCATAAGTTTTCCGGTATAATTATTATTGCCTGAAATCAGCCTGACAAGATAAATCCCATCAGGCAAATATCCCGGATTGATGCCGTTGCGGAAACTGGTGATGTCGGTGCATGAGTATATCAACCGGCCTTCCTCACTGATGATTTCAAGACGCCCAAAGTTATTTGGATTAATAACCGGGATTTCGATGGAGAAAACGTCTGTTGCAGGATTCGGGAAGATCCGCATCGAATTGTTTTCCGGTTCCTGGTTATTAACCCCGCCTACATATGCAACACAGGTGTCTTCGGCCAAAACAGGAAAGCTGTTGATTGTTATTATTGAACTCATCACAGCACCCAGATCGGAAGCCTCTATGTTTAAAGAATTGAAAGTTGCTGTATAATTCTGCATTTCCTGTATAAGCGAATGGACGCAACTGCCACCGTTTCCTTCGCTGTCGGTTTTATAAACTCCGATCTGGGGGAAATAGTTGGGAACAGTTTTAACCCCAAAGACAGGGCCATTCCCGAATGCCGTATAGCCGCCATCAGCGGATGGAACCACATCGACAATTTCCATAAAAACAGACTGAACCCATTCCGGGAAACCTGATGTATCAGTTTTCATAATTTCACCCATATAACCTACACTGGCAATGATAAAACTTCCATCCGGCAACCTGGTGATTTTTCCACTTGTCTCGGTCCACATCGACCAACCTGACCAGGAATATGTTCTGGACCAGAGAGGAGTACCGGTGAATTCTGTCTTAATAAGACTTGTTCTGTCTGCTACCTTTGCCAGAACAACAAATCCTTCAGGAGTAACTGAAACATCAAATGCTTCGGAATATGTAAATCCTTCAGGATTTTCCAGCATCTCAGACCACAAAGGAATACCGGCTTCATCGGTACGGGAGATGAATAAATGAAATTCATTGGATCCCTTGTTTTTGACGTATCCGGTCAAAATCAGACTTAAATCAGGTAATTCTCCAATTGCGTTAAAAAAAATAAGGTAATCATCAGATAGGTAGGTCTTTGACCAAACCAGTTCTCCGTTTATATCAAGTTTCAGTATCTGTGATGTATTGTTTGAAAGTGTATAAAAATTTTGGTTTGAAGTGGCAATGAAATAACCCCCTGCTGATGATCTCCTGATACTGATCGATGAGAATGCAGCCAATCCATCCAGATTTCTTGTCCATAAGGTATCCCCGGCTTTACTCCATTTAACTATATTCAGCAAGGGCTCCGACGAAGTATATACTAAACCCACAGTTACGATTGTTGAATCCGGGTTGCTGATTACATCGGTTATTTCGCTATAATGATCCGGTCTGCTTAGTTGCCTTGTCCATTCTACATTTCCGGCTGAATCAATCTTCATAATATGTCCGCTGTTATCATATTTTTTTCCAACCATCACATATCCATGGTCGGGTGCAATGTCGGAACCGAGGATATGTAACCCCTGAACTTCATCATAGTATACTTTATTGAAAACAGCCTGTTGGGCTGCAGAAGTTGAAATCAAGCCAGCGAGACTCAAGGAAAGCATGAGAAAAAAAGGTATTTTTTTCATATAGAAATGCTATAAATGGTTAATAGTCTATCTTAATAAGAGATTCAAAATCAATACCAATCAGTATGTATCATTCAAATGTACGCAGGAAAATAATCTTAATGATTTTTTCTTTGTTTTAATTTTAACAGAGTCAGCAGGAGGCTGTCTCAAAAGTCAGGAATTGTCTATATTTCGATCCCGATAGCTATCGGGACTCAATATGACAATAGATTGATTATCAGATGTCAGGCTGAGCGGAGTCGAAGCCTATACAAACTTATGAGACAGCCTCCCGCTCCAGTCAATAATTATATTTAGTATTAATACAATCTGTCTGATCAAAAAATATTGGAAAAGAATAAGAAAAGTCGATTCAAGACATGTTCTGTGTTTTTAAACTTATATCAATGGATCATTTCATATAGCATACTGATTTCTTCTGCCCAGATGTCTTCATTAGGGGTTTCGAGGATGATGGGCAGGTTGTCGAACCTGGGGTCGTTCATAATGCGTTTGAAGACATCGGCTCCTAGGAATCCCTTGCCGATGCTGTCGTGGCGGTCGACATGGCTGCCCAGCGGTTTCATGCTGTCGTTGAGATGAATACCCCGCAGGTATGCAAAGCCGATGATGCTGTCGAATTGCCTGAAGGTTTCATCGTATCCTTCCGGGGTAATCAGATCGTAACCAGCCGTGAAGGTATGGCAGGTATCGAGGCAGACTCCGACCCGGCTCTTATCCTCAACAAGATCGATGATAAACCTGATCTGCTCAAAGGCATATCCGAGGTTGGTTCCCTGGCCTGCTGTATTTTCAATGACTGCCGTAACACCTTTGGTTTTGCCGAGTATGATGTTGATGGATTCTGCTATGATTTTCAGACTTTCGTCAGGAGTGACCAGTTTCAGATGGCTGCCGGGGTGGAAATTGAGCCGGTCGAGGCCGAGTTGCTCACAGCGCTGCATCTCATCCAGAAAAGCAGCCCTTGACTTTGCCAGTTCTTCCTTTCCGGGATGTCCCAGGTTGATCAGATAGCTGTCGTGCGGCAGTATCTGCCAGGGCTCAAAGCCATGGGTGATACAATTCTCTTTAAACTTTGTGATACTTGCTTCAGTCAGCGGTGCACTGACCCACTGGCGCTGGTTTTTGGTAAAAAGGGCGAAGGCTTTTGCGCCGATTGCAGCCGCATTTACAGGGGCGTTTTCTACGCCTCCTGAGGCACTGACGTGGGCTCCGATGTATTTCATGAGGAACAGGTTAAAGTCTGAACTTTATGGTTTAAAACCCTAAATTAGGATAAAGGACAATATTATTTATCCGGTCTTCTGTCAGGAATCCGGCATCAATGTTGTAAAAGATGTTTCAATGGATCTGATCATATTAAACCATGAAACCATCCGTTGTGTTTAAATACCCTTGAAAATTCTGTATTCATTCAATGAAGAAGGATGGATTATTCCACTGAGAAAATAGAGAATGATACCCCGGATAGACAATATCGAAGCATAACCATCATCAGAGGCTGAATGGCGATCCAAGTTTTATTTGCTGAACAAGCTGCTTTCCTTTACAAAGACCACTTTCCCGAATTTACTCAACTTGTCCATGTCAATCCTGCTTTTGTCACCTACAATGCAGATGACAACCGGTTTCGATTCGAGATTCTTTTGATAGAATTCATTGATCTTTTCAAATTCCAGGTTTTCGTAAGCATCCCTCAGGTATTTTGCCGGATCCATGGTAAATCCCAGGTTCTGCCATCTCATCATATGTTCACTCAGGTTTCTGAATCCGGGCCTGTCGCTTACAGAGGACTGCATCAGATATTCACGGATCATTTTTATACGTTCCGTTTTCAATGGCATATGATGCATCAGGGTATCGAAAACCACGATGGCTTCGAGGGTTTTATCGGCCTGTGTCCCGACATATCCGGAAAAACAGGTTTCTTTTCCTTTTAAAACCGGTGGAACAAATCTGGCGCCAGCAGTATAGGCCAGCGAACGGTATTCCCTGATTTCCTGTAAAACCAATCCTGAAAAATCGCCACCGAAATACAAATTAAAAGCATTAATATCTGCCTGTAATTCAGGACTGTAAGGAAATCCATTGACAAGAAAATATACTTTGCTCTGGGTTGCTTTTTTCTTGTTGACAAAGAAAACGGTGTTTTCGCTGTATTGCTTTAGATCGGGAACAACCGGGGTATCAACTTTGTCGCTGCCGGTAATTTTAATCGCAGATTTGCACAAATCAGCAACAACATTGGGTTCAGCATTGCCGGCATAGTGAATTTCAACACCATATTTTGCCACAGATTTAAAAGCGTCGGTCAGCACTGTTGCCTGAAGCTTTTTTATTCCGGCAAGGCTCATCCTGTCAAGAAATTCCGATTTGTTGTCAAACCTGATGTAAGCATATAATGCCTCTGCTACATTGTCAGGTTCGCTGCGCTCGATTTTTCGGTTGGCTTTTTCTCCTTCGTACAGAATGTTTACTTTGGATTGGTCAAGCACTGGTTTTTCAATCAAACGGCTGATCAGGTTCAACGCCTCGCTGAAGCTCTTTTCCAGCCCGGTTATTTCAATGGTAGTATAGCTTTCATCTCCGCTGATGCTGTATGTGCAGCCATACGATGCCATGCTGGTTTTGAAATCATCCAGTTTCATTCCTTCAGGACTGGCATAACCCATCATTTCGGTGGCGTATTTAAGGTCAGGCAGGTTTTCATTGCCGATTTTAAACTTCAGTTTCAGCGTAAATATATTGTTCAAAGGGTTTTTTGCACAATAAATATTCATTTGATCTGAAACTGAAATGTGACTGATGTCTTTGTCAAGATTAAAAAATTTCGGTTTTTCGTTCGTTACAGGAATGCTCCGGAATTTTCGGGCATATTCAGATTCAGCTGTTTTATTGGCTGAAAGCGGTTTGTACCCTGGTTTCTCAATTTTCTGCTTTTTCGGGAAACCCATGTTTGAGTAAAAGGCAAGGTAATTGTCACCATAATACTTCTTCGCAATTTCAATAACATCGGCTTTAGTAACTCCAAGAAGCTGTTCCGGGTAGAGGAGGAGATCGGTTATCGTTTGGTTACGTCCGTAAGCAGCGGCGAACATCTGGGACTTCTGCTCATTTTGTTCCATCTGGAGCTGGTAATCCCTGTATAATTCCAGCTTAATATTTTCGACCATTACGGAGTCGAATTCACCCTTTTTCAGTTTGGCTAATTCATTCATAACCAATGCTTCTGCATTGCTCAGCTTTTGCCCCAGTATCTTGGGTACCATCAGTACCAGGCTTACCCCATGATCATTATAAGGCATTTCAAGAATCTGGGCTGCCATCAGTTTATTTTCAAGTACGAGTTTATCGAACAAGCCGGTTTCGCTTTGATTTGAGAGAATCGCATTACAGATTTTCAACGGTATTTCATCCGGATCACCGGCAGGAACTGTTCTGAAACCCAGGATAGCCAGTTTTACAGGACTCAGTTTCATTTCAACAAACTCTCTTCCATTGAAAGGCTGCTCCTCCCAGGTTTTCCTTACAGGCAGTTCTTTCCGTTCCCATTTCCCGAATTTCTCAGCAATCAGGGGTTTTACGAGCTGTTTATCAAAATCGCCCACCAGGATCAGAGCCATATTGTTGGGGACATACCAGGTTTTGAAGAAATCATACATTTTAGAAAGGGAAGGGTTCTTCAGGTCTTCAACCGTTCCGATCAATGTTTGCTGCCCATAGGGATGATTTTTGAAAAAATTCCTGTTGAAGTTCTCGATAAGCGGGAATACAAACTGGTCGGAATACATGTTTTTTTCTTCATACACAACTTCAAGTTCAGCCTGAAACGACCTGAAGACGGGTTTTTCGAAACGATGGCTGTATAAATCGAGCCATTTTTCAATCTGGGAGGGTGGAAACGCATTGTAATAAACAGTCTGATCAGGTCCGGTACCGGCATTCAGGCGGGTTCCTCCGATACTTTTAATCAGGTTGCTCAGCTCGTTGGGGATTGCATATTCATTTGCCTTCAGTGACTCCTGGTTGATTTTTTCCTGAATTATACTTCTCGCATCCGGTTCGCTGGTCTTCGCCAATTCATCATAAAGCCTGAAAATACTGTCGATATGAGGCTTTTCAGCTTCCCAACTGGTAGTACCCAGTGTTTCGGTTCCTTTAAAAAGCATGTGCTCCTGATAGTGAGCCATTCCGGTTGCCCCTGCCGGGTCGTCTTTGCCACCTGCGCGTACAGCGATGCTACCGAATACCTGGGGCAGGTTGTGATCTTCATTGAGAATGACTGTCAGCCCGTTATCCAACTGATATACCTCAACATCTATCGGTTTAACTTCATTATTCTGGCCGGAAACAGCAGTATACAGCAGCGTGACCGCGATAAAAAATATGGATTTTCTCATCATAACATATGGTATTTGGATAATTTGTGAGTAAATATACGGGGACTTCTTAAGTTTAAGAAATGATTTCTGCAGATACTTCATGCGCGAAAACATTTTATCAACTTGTTACGGTGTACTTTGCCGGAATTTCTGCCAAATTAAAGAAGTAAATCCTGATCTGTGGCAGAAATACACCAGCAACATCCTTTTTGTTTAAACTTAAGCAACATCCTTTTGTTTATTTTTGCCATTGCACATATAAACACCAGCCTCTACCGGGAAGGTTTTTTGCAATCCGAAAAACAAACAATGGATTTCAGAAGAAGAATACAGAGACTATTCATTGACAAACACAAACCCAGGTACGGGGCACTCGACCTGTTGAAATATATTGGTCCCGGACTCATTGTTACCGTTGGTTTCATCGATCCGGGCAACTGGGCGTCAAATCTGGCAGCCGGGGCTGAATATGGATATACTCTTCTATGGATGGTTACTTTGTCCACCATTATGCTTATAGTCCTTCAGCATAACGTTTCCCATCTTGGCATTGCTACCGGCTTGTGTTTGTCTGAGGCAGCCACATTATACCTTCCAAAGAAGCTTTCAAGAACTGTGCTGGGGTCCGCAGTGATGGCCTCGGTTTCAACTTCGCTGGCTGAAATTCTGGGTGCTGCCATTGCCCTGAATATGTTGTTTGATATTCCGATCCGGATCGGTGCCATACTGGCCGTTGTTTTTGTTGGTATCATGCTGTTTACCAACTCCTACCGGATGATAGAGAAATGGATCATCGGATTTGTATCCATCATCGGACTTTCATTTATCTATGAACTGACCCTGGTTGATATTGACTGGGGGCAGGCTGCATACAGCTGGGTAGTGCCTGCTGTTCCACAGGGTTCAATGGTGATTGTGATGAGTGTTCTCGGGGCAGTGGTGATGCCGCATAACCTGTTTCTGCATTCCGAAATCATACAGAGCCGGCAATGGAATCTTGAAGATAAAAAGGTTATCCGGAAACAACTGGATTATGAGTTTTTTGATACTTTATTTTCGATGATCATAGGCTGGGGGATCAACAGTGCTATGATACTTCTTGCTGCGGCCACTTTTTTCAGGATCGGGCAACCGGTAGGGGAGCTGCAGCAGGCCAAGAATATGCTCATCCCTTTGCTTGGAAGCAATGCCGCGACTATATTTGCTATTGCCCTTTTGTTTGCCGGGATATCGTCAACCATTACTTCGGGCATGGCTGCAGGTTCCATTTTCGCAGGAATCTACAACGAACCCTTTGATATTAAGGATAATCACTCGCGTCTGGGTGTTGCTATCTCTCTGATTGCAGCTCTCCTGATCATTTTCCTGATTTCTAATCCTTTTAAAGGGCTGATCTATTCCCAGATGATTCTGAGTATGCAGTTGCCCGTGACCATTTTTCTCCAGATTTACCTGACTTCTTCAAAAAAAGTAATGAAGGAATATGCCAACAGTAAGCGGTTCAATGCTGTTTTGCTGCTGATAGGTGCTATCGTAACTCTGCTTAATGTGATGTTGCTGATCAGTTTCTTTTAATTTTTAATCGATTGCACATGATACTTGATCATTTACATAATTCTTCGAAATACAGCGGACTGCATCCCGGTTTTAGTCCGGCTTTCGCATGGCTGAAAGCAACCAACACGGAAACAATTGAGCCAGGCCGTTATCCGATCATGGGTGAGGATGTTTTTGCACTGGTCAGCGAATACACTACAAAACCCGAAACAGAATGCAGGCCTGAATCACACCGGAAATATATTGACATTCAGATAATGGTTTTGGGTCAAGAAATTATCGGATGGGAACCACTTGAAAATCAACTATTTCAGGTTCCATATGATGAGAAAGCTGACATTGCCTTTTACGCCGGGAAACCTGCAGGTTTTGAATTACGGGCGGGATGTTTTGCTGTATTCTATCCGACCGATATTCATATGCCCTGTGTTGAAGCCGGGGGTAAACAGCAGGTAAAAAAAATAGTCATAAAAATCAAGTGTTCCTGACTGAGGATTGAAACGCAATGTTTTCCTGGTTAAATCAGGATTCCGTTTCAGCCTCCTCTTCACTGGCTTCGAATTCAGCTGAATCAGGAGACAGCAGCAACTGACTTTCTGTTTCGCCCAATACCTCGACTCCCTTGAGTTTCCGTTGAATGGCCCTGGTCCGTTTGCCCATGACTTCGTCAATCTGGTTGCTGGCTGTCTGTATATTCTTCTGGGCTTTTTCGAGCATACCACCGAAATTCTCAAACTCTTTCTTGACTGCCCCCAGAATTTTCCACACCTCACTGCTGCGTTTCTGAATCGCAAGTGTGCGGAAACCCATTTGCAGGCTGTTCAGTATTGCGGCCAGCGTCGTTGGCCCGGTAACCACCACTTTATAAGTTCTCTGCAGCTCCTCGAGCAGGCTGGCTTTGCGGACCACCTCAGCATAGATGCCCTCAAATGGCAGGAACATGATGGCAAAGTCTGTTGTATATGGCGGATCGATGTATTTATCACTGATGTCTTTTGCCATTTTCTTGATGGTCGCTTCCAGGATTTTCTGCGCAGCCTCTATCTGTGTCAGATCGGCCGAATCATAAGCTGTCTGCAGCTGTTCATAGGCATCACGCGGAAATTTCGCATCCACCGGCAACCAGACATTACCGGTAATTTCATCTTTACCAGGCAGTTTTATGGCAAATTCTACCACATCGTTGCTGCTTTTCTTGGTTCTTACGTTGGCTTCATACTGCTCAGGAGCAAGTACCTGCTCAAGCAGCATAGCCAGCTGCACTTCACCAAATCCTCCCCGCATTTTTACATTGCTCAATACCCTTTTGAGGCCGCCTACATCCTGAGCCAGTGTTTGCATCTCTCCCAGGCCTTTCTGAACACTCTCAAGCTGTTTGCCGACCAACTCGAAAGACTGCCCCAGTCTTTCGTTCAGGGTTTTCTGGAGTTTTTCGTCAACAGTGGCGCGCATTTCCTCAAGCTTTTTCTCCGTACTTTCCATCATCTTTCCCTGCTTCTCTTCCAGTTGTCCGAACTTTTCGCGTTGCAGATCATTAAAAGAAGCCACATTTTTGTCAAAAGTTTCGGTGAACTGTTTGAAGACCTTCTCGATGGATTCGCGCATTTCCTTGTTCTGATCACCAGCCTGCCGGGAGATAAAATTCAGCTTTTCCTCAACTTTAAGGGTGATTTTTTCAAGACTCTCAATGGTTTTAACAGCAAGTTCCTTTTGCTCGGCTTTCAATTCATCGAATTTCCCCCGGAGTTCGAGGGTGAATTCTTTCAGCGAATTACCGAGCTCGGCTCTGTTATCGCGGTTGAGAGATGCATTTTCCTCACGGTTCAGCCTGAAATCTTCCTTAAGATTGCTCTCAAGCCGGCTGAGATTCCCTGATAATAACTCAATTTTAGAATTAATCTCAGGCTCAGACGTTTTCTTGTTACGCGTAATCAGCATGAATACGATGTTCAACAGGGTCAGAAGGACAATGATTGAAAGAAGAGCGATTTCCATAAAATTATAAATCTGGATTGGGTTGTGTAAAAGTATGAAATACCGGCGTAGAATAGTCTGCTCCGGACGGGACAGCATCAGGTTTTTGTTCCTTACTGATCATTTCCCTTTTATTATCGGGTGTAATATTCCGAAGGTGATATTTCTGAACAACAGGTTCGTATCCGGATTGCTGGAGCAGAAACGAAACAGGTTAATTTAATTCATGATGGCATGTCATGTTTTCCGAAATTTAAACAAACGGTTTTACCAGCTTCCTGAAGAGCCACCACCGCCGGAGGATCCTCCACCACCAGAAAAGCTGCTTCCCGAACTGCTTCCGCCTGAACTCCATGAACTGCCTGAAGTGCCTGAAGAAAATGAAAATCCTCCTATCGTGGTTTTTCCTTTCGTTTTCATCTCATGCTGAGCTTTCTGGTACCATTCTGTCCTTTTCAGAAACACCTTTAATATCGGGTATCCGACAAGATAAACGATCAGGAGAATCAGGTTGCCGGTTACACCAATTACAATCATGGGAAACATCGCCCAGAAAGGAATGAGAAAGAAATACATAAACCATCCGACTCCGGGGCTGATCAACCCCATTAAGGTAAATAAACCCAAAATCCCGAAAATAAAGGCACCAATCAGGATACGGGTAGCCAGCGGTAAGTCATTGTTTTCAAAATCCGAAAAGCCTGAACTTTCCGGTGCCGCAGTAGTTTCTGTTATTTCGTCGATTTTGCCAGGATCACCGCCCTGCAGAATTTCAATAATTGCGTTGATTCCATCGACAACGCCGCTATCATAGTCATTTTCCCTGAATCTTGGTGTCATAACATTACGTATGATACGACCTGCGGTAAGATCGGTTAATACAGATTCAAGACCATAACCGACTTCGATCCTCATTTTTCTTTCATCGGGAACGATTACTACCAGCACGCCATTGTCCTGATCCGCTTTTCCAAGTTTCCACGAATTGAAAACCGTGTTGGAATAATCTTCAATATTTTCACCTTCCAACGAGTGAACAGTCAGCACAACAATCTGGTTGGTTGTACTGTCTTCATAAAGTTTCAGCTTATCACCCAGTAATTTTACTGTATTTTCAGACAGTATCTGAGCTTCATCGTTAACCCGTCCTGACAGGAAAGGTACATTTGCAGCCCGGGCCATGCATAGCAAAGAAACGAATGTTATAAAAAGGACTGATCTGAGTTTTAACTTCATAAACTATCCTCCGCGATGATTTTATTGGTTAACTCATTTGTGATAGAACCATTTGCACCCTGTTGGGAAAAAGACTGCTGCAGTTCAATCAGCCCGGCTTCAAACGCCCTTCTGATGCTCTTGTTTTTCAATGGCTCAATCATACCTGCCATCAATTTATCCATGGCTTCAGGGTTGAACATTTCACGGATACCTGTATCGGGAAGAATGACTACCTGTCGCTCAAACTCACTGATTAACAATAAAATGGCTTTCCTTTCTTTGGTAGCAAAGAGTTCCCTTGAGAGGAACAACGACCGGGCATATTGAAGTGTTTCGGTTTCTTTTCTGTGCTTTGACAGGAATAATCGGGCAACACTCCGGAAAACCGTTGTCGAAAGTGCGAGTAAGATACCGGGGGCCAGCATACCTGTAATTGACAGGAGTATGGTAGTGTTGGTTACCCAGAGTGGCAGGAACAGACCAATAAAAAATACGGGAAGGCCACTCACAGAAACGCCCAGGGAGAATGCTTTCCATGGAATTTCAATATAACTGTCGCTTCGTTTCGTTGTGGCAAGTACGATTTGTATACCGGTTTGTTTTTCGACTTCAGCAACACGGCTTTCCAGAAAAATCCGGTCATTGTCGGTTAAGGAATGCTTCATATGAATTGATTTAACCAGGTTCTTCGCAGTATTATGTTAATTATCAATAAATTAAGTATATTATAAATTCCTGACTTCGTCTTTAACGAAAGGAGTTTATGCGAAATGCAAAGTATAATTTCTTTGGTTTCAACCAAACTTAATTCAACAGATGAATTTTCCGGATTCATTTCTGAAAAAGCAATTGAAGACCGGAACTGATGAATTCAGTTTCTTTTCACCTGAAATCTGCGACAGATTTACAGCGAAAGATAAAACAATTCTTACATCACCAAAAGCGTTGCTGAAATTCTTCACTCATAATTTTATTTCAGTACCTGGTAATGCAATCCTTTTTTATCGAGTTCCGCGAGAATGGTCGGCAATTGTGTGGTATCCTGAAGGTTGAAGGTAATGGTGGCCTGAACATAACCGATCGGAACGCTGGTGATGGAGCGTTCATGGTAAATGTCGTGGATGTTGGCCTTGACTTTTTCAAGGATTGAAATAACCGATTTCAGCATTCCTGCCTGGTCGGGGATCAGCACAGCGATCCGTGCCCTGTATCCTTCGTCCATCACCCCTTTTTCCAGTATTTGTTCAAGGATACTCATATTGATGTTCCCTCCACTGATTACAGGTACCACTTTTCTGCCTTTCAGATCAGTTTTTTTGTACAGTACCGCTGCCATAGCAGCTACACCGGCAGGTTCGGCCAGAATTTTGGCCCTTTGCAACAACAGATAGGCAGTGCGTGCCATTTCTGCATCATTCACAACCAGGAGTTCATCAACCAATGCTTTTGTTACTTCGAAGGTCAGGTTACCGGGTGATTTAACAGCAATTCCGTCGGCAATGGTATGCACCGAATTCAGCACACAAGGTTCGCCTTTCTCAATGGAAACCTTCATGGATTGTGCGCCATCTGCTTCCACACCAATGATACGTATCTTCGGATTGAGTTGCTTCAGGGCTATGGCAATACCGGCAATGAGTCCTCCACCTCCAATGGGGACCAACACATCATCCACATCTCTTAACTGCTCAAATATTTCCAGTCCCACCGTGCCCTGACCGGCAATGATAAACGGATCATTGAATGGATGAACAAAGGTAGCCCCGGTTTTTTCACCGAATTCAACTGCGGCTGCAAAGGCATCGTCGAAGGTCTCACCGGTAAGGATAACCTCGGCTCCATAGGCCCGGGTAGCAATAACCTTTAGGGGTGGTGCAAATACCGGCATAAAAACCGTGCTCTTTACACCCAGTTTTGATGCGGCATAAGCAACTCCCTGGGCGTGGTTTCCGGCAGAAGCACAGAGAACGCCATGACTTGTTTCCTTTGTTGTCAGATTTGAGATTTTATAATAGGCTCCCCTGACTTTAAATGAACCCGTAGTCTGAAGATTCTCAAGTTTCAGATATACACTGGCGCCTGATATGGCAGAAAATGATTTGCTTCGTTCGAGCGGTGTCTTTTTTACAATGTTTTTCAGCACCGACTGTGCATTTATGATATCAGAAAATACAGGTAGGGGGAGGGGGTTCACAGAGGAAGGCATACCGATTAAGATTTGAATTGCAAAGTTACAAATTCGTTTAAGTGCCGGTAGATTAAATCAGTCGAAAGGGCAATGCTGTATATCGGGTAGCGAAGATATTTCCTGAAACCGAAAGTTAATATTCCTCATTGATTGTAAAGAATTGCTTTTCAATAACATATTGTTATAATCCTGTAAAATTATGACCTTTTTCAATAATCCTTATTAAAAGTCATCAGCTTCCGTTTCTTTTTCGCTATTTTTATATTCAGAAAACTGCATGTTTTCAGCAAATGTTTTTAACCAAAAATCAACCGTATGAAAAAAAATTACTTTTTTGGACTACTTTGCTTCCTGATGATCGCTTCAGGCCTGTATGCCCAGGACCGGCCAATTTCGCCCGCTGTTACCGGAGTAGGTGTTTATCATGGACTTTCATTGCCATTACGGGATATTCCGGCCCTTACTGCCGATGAATATGAAAAAATGGAGATTGATGCCATGAAACCACGTAACGAGGATATGAGAGAGCGTTCTTATCCGTATGCTGAAACAGCACTTCCCAAAGGTGATGATCCGGCATGGCAGCAGAAAATGGGTACAGCGCCGGCTCCCAAGGCTCCGATTGTATCATTCGATGGTCCCTCATCTCCCTATTACCCGCCTGATGCCAATGGTACTGCAGGCCCGAATCATTTTATGCAGACAATAAATTCTGTTTATGCAATATATTCAAAAACAGGTACATTGCTTGCCGGACCAACCAATCTTAACTTGCTTTTTGGCAGTGTAACCGGTGCTACCTGCAACGATGGTGATCCGATTGTTCTGTATGATGAGCAGGCTGATCGTTGGCTGGTGGTTGAATTTTCAATTTGTGGAACAAACGACTATATGCTTTTTGCTGTTTCCCAAACCAATGACCCTACCGGAAGCTGGCACAGATATTCATTCGATGTGGATGATATGCCGGATTATGAGAAAATCGGCATATGGCAGGATGGTTACTATATGGGAACCAACAACAGCAGCGCATCCAAAAAAGACATCTATGTTTTTGAGCGATCAAAGATGTTGCTGGGCCAGACTGCCCAGATGGTTGGTTTTGACAATTCATGGCGTCCGACTACCATAGATGGTTTTATGTGTGTACCTCCGGTTGACAACGATGGCGCTTTTGCCCCGGCCGGAAGCCCCGGACTTTTCATAACCATAAATGATGATGCCATAGCCGGAGGCAGCGATCAGCTTTGGATTTATGAGTTGGCAGTAAACTGGACAACTCCGGCTTCATCAACCTTTACAAGGTCTCAGCAATTAACTGTTCCTGCTTTCGACAGTAATTTCGGTGCCAACTGGGATAACATCAAACAGCAGGGGACTACCCGTGAGCTTGATGCCATTCCCCAGGTGATCATGAATGCTCCGCAGTACAGGAATTTCGGCACTTACCAGACACTTGTCTGCTGCCATACTGTAGATGTAGACAACACCGACCATGCCGGAATACGCTGGTATGAACTGCGCAGAACATCGGGCACATGGTCGTTGAGGCAATCGGGTACTTATGCACCGGATGCACATTCGAGGTGGATGGGTAGCATCAGGCTGAATGGTCAGAATGAGATCGGCCTTGGATATTCAATTTCGAGTACAACCCTTTACCCCGGAATCCGTTATACCGGTCAGACTTCTGCAGCATATAATACCGGAGCAGGAACCCTCGATCTTTCAGAGCAGACCATTACCACTGGTACTTATTCGCAGACAGCTTACAACCGCTGGGGCGATTATGCCGGTTTGAGCGTGGATCCTTCAGATGACCGTACATTCTGGTTTTCAACGGAATATATCGGTGCGTCAAGTGCACGTAAAACCAGGATTGCATCCTTCCAGGTGGGAAGCGCACCCGCAACACCTGACCTTGTGACCCAGAGTCCGGCAGCCACCCCTGTGTCGGTACTTGCAGGAGCTACAACGACAGCCTCCTGTTCTGTTTACAATCAGGGAGGTGCTTCAGCAGTCGCATCAAGTTTAAAGTACTATCTGTCGACGGATAATGCTTACAGTGCCGGAGATATTTTGCTGGCCACCGATGCGGTTGCAGCCCTCAATGCTTCAGCTTCAGCCGCTGTAAGTGAGGTGCTGACCATTCCTGCAGGAACAGCCGCAGGAACCTACTATATCCTGTTTTTTGCCGATGCCAATGCTCAGGTTACCGAATCGAACGAGAACAACAATGTAGGCAATTTCCAGATTTCTGTGACTTCTGCTGCCGGAAGCCCCGATCTGATTGTTCAGTTCCCTGCAGCTTCGCCAACTTCAGTTACTGCCGGGCAAACCACCACAGCTTCATGCACTGTTAACAATCAGGGGACTGCCTCAGCATCAGCATCCTCTCTCAAATACTATTTATCCTCTGATAATGCTTACAGCACAGGAGATACCTACCTCGCGACAGATGCTATAGCTGTTCTGGCTTCAGGTGCCACCTCAGCAGTCAGTGAGCTGCTAACCATTCCGTCAGCAACAGCAACAGGAACATGGTATATTGTATTCTTCGCCGATGCCGATGCGCAGGTCGCTGAAAGTAATGAAAGTAACAACACCGGTTATATAGCGATCAGTGTAACTTCCGCTACCCAGGGATGTAACAGTACTGTTCAGTATCCCAGCAGCACTTTATCACCAACCACGTCATGGAAAACACAGAATTCAATCTATGCAGGTGAATATACAGCCTTTAATGTGACATCCGGTGTTACTTATGTATTTTCCTATTGTAGTGCTGACGGGGCTTCGGCATCCTATGATTCCGAGATGACGCTGCGCAATAAAACAACCAATGCCTATCTTGCCTATTCCGATGATGCCTGTGGCGACGATGCCAAAATAACCTGGACAGCAACCTTTACCGGACAGGTTAAACTCGTGACCACGGTTTACGGATGCGGAACCAATTCCACCAGTACCAAACTGAGGTATAAAAGGAATGCCAAAGAGGCTGAAGGTTTTGTAACCGAAGAGGAAAACTTCCGGGTGTATCCGAATCCGACTTCCTCATTGGTGTTTGTTGAATCACTGGATGGATTCGAAAATGTTCATCAGATTTTGGTTTACAATGCTGCAGGTAAGGAAATCAGGAAAATCTCAATTCCTGAGAAAGCTGACAATCAATACACTGTCAATCTTGATGACCAGCCATCCGGCCTATACATGATCAGAATTATTGGACACGATGAAATGAAACAATACAAGGTGGTATTATCCAGGTAGTCTGTTTCTCAAATAAGAATAAGGCCGGCATTGATTGCCGGCCTTATTTATTCAGCTATACCTGATGAATCTTTACCTGTCAAGATTTCCCTGAATGCTGTCCTTGACCTGATGTGAAATGGTGTCGTAGGAATGATCTCCCGGATAAACAGGCTGCAGGAATTCTATTCTGATCTTTGTTAACGGCCTGGGAAAATGGCTTCCTTTGGGCAATGCTTTGAATGCTCCGTCAATGGAAACAGGAACAATAGGGATATTCAGTTCACGGCTCAGGATAGCAAAGGTTTTTTTAAACTGCCCGAGTTTACCGTTCAGTGTGCGGGTTCCTTCAGGGAAGATGATCAGGTTTCTGTCCTGTTTCAGCACTTCGGCCATTTTCTGTATTGAAGCTTTGAGGTCGCGGTTCAGGTCAACTATGATGATGTTGTTACGATTTGCCAGAAACTTCAGCCAACGTTGTTTAATGTGCTTTTCTTTGGCATAAACATAGGTTTTCCGGATCTGATGGCCACGCAGGTAAGCGGCAACGAACAATCCGTCGAAAACGCTCTGGTGGTTTGGTGCCAGAATGAAAGGCCCTTCCGGAATATTTTCGATACCTCTGGCCCTGAACCTGAAATACAAATGGAAAAAGGCACGTGACAGGTAAACCATCCACCTTCCGGTAAACCAGGTGTCGGGAAGCTTCAGGTTGACTTTCTCACGCAGGATATCGGTCCAGTTGAGTTTACCTTCTTCCATGTGTGTTTTGTTCAAACTCACGAATTCACTCAGCTTGCTCACATCGCCGAAACGGGTCATTTCCGACGGCTCAATATTGACCCCGAAATTCTGCTGCAGCCAGGCCTGAAAGCCGACTTTATCAAGCGAATCCATACCCAGATCCATTTCAAGGTGATGGTATGGCATTACCTTGCGCCCCTTTTCTTCCCGGATATAGGCAGCGATAATTTTAAACTCGGGTATTTCATTTTCTTCTGTAACCTCCCGTTCATCATCCTGATCAACAGCCAGGTCCGAAAGTTTAAACCGCTGAAGTTTACCGAGCCGCGTCCTGGGGAGTTCTTCAGAAGTAAGGTAGAAGCGCATCAGTTTTTTATAGGCAGAAACGCTGTTGTTAAAGGGTTCAATCAGATCATGGCGGAAAATGTCTTCCTGGTTACTGTCTTTAATGGCATCGGTTGTAGCAATTTCAGGAAGAATAATCACCTGAAGCTGGTTATCCTTAAGGAATACACCACAATCCTTCACAAGCGGAGATTCCAGCAGCGCTGATTCAATCTCTGACGGATTGACATTCTTTCCATTTGAAAGAACAATGATCTCTTTTTTTCGTCCTGTAATGTATAGGAATCCTTCCTTGTCGATGTATCCGAGGTCCCCGGTATAAAGCCAGCCATTTTTAAGTACTTCGGCTGTTTCTTCAGGTCGTTTGTAGTAACCTTGCATGATGTTCGGACCTGAAGCGATGATTTCACCATCCTTGATCTGAACGGCCGTTTCACGCATCACTTCACCCGGAGACCCGATTCTGACCCTGCGGGGTTGCGTAAAGGTAATCATGGGGGCTGCTTCGGTCATGCCATATCCCTCAAGCACCTCGAATCCAAGTGTTTGAAGATCATGTCCTACCTCAGAGTCGAGTGCAGCGCCGCCTGAAACAAGAAATTCGACCGAACCACCCAGCTTTCGGTGAACAGTGCCGAAAATTCGTTTTGAAAAAGCCGGAGAATTAACTTTTCGTGCTATAAAAAACAACAATCTCGCTACTCCGCTCTTTTTTATTTTGTCCATGATGCCTTTCCTGATGGCAGCATAAAGCCTGGGTACCCCGATGATGATGGTGATGGAATTATTCTTCAGGGTTGCCATAATATCTTCTGAAACCATCGATGGACTGATAGCCACCATAGCTCCCAGATATAACGGGATGATCATGGTTCCAACGAGGGGGAAAATGTGATGGAGCGGCAACAGGATCATAACTCTGGAATCATGCCTGTAGATGCGGATATGTTCTGATACAGCCCTCACATTTGTCAGGATATTGTTATAGGAAAGCATTACTCCTTTAGGGCTGCCGGTTGTCCCTGAGGTGTATATAATGACTGCTGTATCTTCAGGGGCGGTTTGAATGGTTTCAGAATCCGCAAAAGGTTCAGTAGGTATGGATTCCGCTTCATCAATGATGATCATTTTTGCGGAAATGCCCGCAATTTGGGTGGCTTCAGCCATTACCCGGCGACTGGCTTCGGAACAGAAAATTACTGTCGGACCGGAATCCTTCAGGATATAGGCAACTTCAGAGGCTGTTGCCAGGTAATCGATAGGTATGGCAACCCCTTTCACTTTCCAGATGGCATAGAACGCGAATATCCAACCAGGCCTGTTTTCAGAAAAGATGACCATATGGTCTGACTTGTCAGAACGAATCAGGGAAGCAAACTTTTCAACCTGACTGAACATTTCTGTATATGAGATTTTTTGATCCCCGAAAGCGATGGCTGTCTTATTACCTGCGTTTTTCAGCATAAGTTAAAAAGTCATTATATTGATGAATATAATAAAGATGTCAAAAAACCGGAAGATGATGTTTTGCCATTGTCTGAAAAACCCTCACAAATCCTTCCGGATTTTTTATTTATCTGTCATGCAGTCCATTCACAGACTTCAGAACTCATCAGATTACAATACAAAGGTAGTTAAATTAGATAACGGAAACCGAATGATTACATATTTTGAGTTAGTGCATATTAATAATCCGTTTGTCATTGCAGTGCAAAGGACAGGTTAAAACCAGCTGTTTTGTTTTAGTTTGGAATTGGAATACCGTTATCAGGATTATTGGTTTAAGCCAGATCCGGGTGTTGGATTTAAGGAACGGGTTTCCGGCTTATTTTTATCATGAAAGCAAATCTGGCTAAGAAGCCTGATGCCGGTAAAGTGGATACGGAAATAAAAATGAAATCTGATCATGGGCAGAGTTCCTTAACTTCCCTCATAACCCCGGACATTGAATTAGCACCGATACCAGTTAAAGCAAGAAGGTCAGGGTTGAGTGAAATGTCGCTGCAGAGCACTATGTTATGATCGATGAGTGTTTGTTTTTGCTTTTTGTTTAGCCCTGTCAATGCTGTAACGGGAAACAAAGCGGCATTTTCAACAAGATCCTTGAGACTACCCTGATGAGGATAATCCCATCCTACAAGATGCAGACCAACACATTTGCCATACCTGGCAGCATCTTCAGAAAATCGTGTATTGGTAATAACCCAGCCTTCAAATGAATTGAATTCCTGAGATCCTGATTCATGAATTCTTCTTCTTATGTCTTCAAACCTTGAATGGATGTAGAGGGGTACCTGGACATTGCAAACCTTTCCCGGCATGTTGTGATATTTGCATTCAACCATGATGTTGGCATGATTACCGGTTGCGATCACATCTATTTCATGGCTGACACATTTTCCCTGCACTATAACTCCTACCTTAACCTGAAATCCTTGTTTTCTGAATATTTCGCCAACATATTTCTCGAAAGGATACCCGGTTGGGCCAAGTTGCATGATGGCATTTTTAAGACTATAGCGCGCTGCCAGTGAATGCTTTCTGCTCCTGAGGATCCGGAATGCCTTTTTAAAAATACCCCGGGTTGATATGCCTTCGGGAAGATCTTTCTTTACTTCCGTAATAATGTCTGATATCATTTCATCAGAAGCGCCTGCAAGCCTCAGGGAGGTATGCAGTTTTTCGACTGAGAAATCCTGTTTTTCACCGGAGGATTTACGGATCAGAAATTTATTGGTCATTGTTAAACGGGAAATTGTTCAGTTCAAAGATACGAACCAACCCACTGATTCTTTCTTTAAAAATCAATGGAGAAAAGTATTTGTAAAAGCATCTTTGGTTCTTACATAAGCTCAGCACAGCAGGACTCAAAATTTGTTTAGAACATGTATAAATTGCAAACAGGCGGATAACCGGTGAATAACGGGATTGAAATATCTGCGTATCTTTGTTCACCGTGTTTGATTTCAGGCGAATATTGTCAGTGGTGCTTGTCATCCTTACCTTGCAGGTATATCTGGATGAAACAATGGAGCATTTTAACCTCCCGGGTATAGTCGACCTGCAGGGGAGTTCTGCCCTTAACACAATCAACCATCAGTTTCAACATAACCATGATCACCTCTGGCTTCCGGCAGCAGGGATATGTGTCGTAAAGCGCAAGGAGCAGGTTGTGAAGCAAAACCATCAATCTGTATTTTTCATTTTCCCTGAATTTTCACAACAGGTCTGGCAGCCACCCAAATTAACCTGACTTATCAGCACGGTACTGTGCTGAATGCTTATTCATAGGGCAGGAATCACAGACCGGCCTGATTTCCTTCTGTATTCTGAACAATAGTATTTATCTGCGGTCTGTTATGATCCGCAACAATTTCTGATTATTATGGAAAACAAAAAGAAAACCTATGTTTGGGGAATCCCAACCAGATTCTTTCACTGGACATTGTTTCTGGCTCTGATAGGAGCCTATATTGCTGAAGAGGATTACCTTACAGCTCATGTTTCATTCGGATATGCTGCCGGAATTCTGGTGTTGTTTCGTATCCTGTGGGGATTCACCGGGCCCCGTTATTCCCGCTTCCGCGACTTCCCAGTTGGGATTAAATCCATTTCAGGATTTATCAAAGGATTTGGGAAGGCCGGAAATGTCTATCCCGGCCATAATCCACCTGCTTCACTTGTGATGCTGGCCATCATGTTTGATGTGTTATTCATCGCACTTTCAGGTATGCTCACTCTAGCCCAGGAAGGTGGAACGGGGCTTTTCAGCTCCCTGACACTGCCCGCCGGTGTTGAGTTTAAAGAAATGCATGAAGTGTTCTTTCAAACAGGCATTGTACTGGTAATTATTCATCTGGCAGGCATTTTAACCGATCTTTTTATTCATAAATCCGATAGTTCTCTGAAATCAATTTTTACCGGTTACAAATCAGGCATCTCAGCAACTGATGCACAGCTGACCGGTTTTCAGAAAGTATTGGCAGCCGGCTGGATACTTGCTCCATTGGTAGCCTTTTACATGGTTATAACCGGTCCTCCTATGCAGCTAAACGAAGAGGAAGGTTCCGGTGAATCAATGGAAATGAATGATAACGGAGAAGCTGAGGAAAGGGGCGAAGACGAAGATTAGCAACCAACGGTTTATCATAATTTCTGTTGCTGCAATGGAGAAAAAAATGGTTGCAGGCTTGCCGGTCGTTGCAGCTTTTTACTAACCGGGTTTTAACCGGTTATCGGAATTCTCACAGGAAGCCCTGGAATTTTGTCGGATGCCCTGATTAATGGCCCGATAAGCTGTCCGCCGTTATTACCTGGTTTCCTGTGACGATTTCCGGTATGTCTGCCAGCACCATCGGGTATGCACAGGCAGATTGGCTGCATTCCGGAAAATTCAGCAAAAATTCGTCCCCGTCACTTTCTGAGGGTCATAACTTCAGGTACCGGGCACTTTGTGGATGTATCCATTTATGTCGATCCTTCATTGTCCATTACCGAAGTACATCATGTTTCACACCTGGTCGAAGAACTGATCCGCAGGAATTTCAGCAGGTGCGCGGTACAGGTGCACATTGAGCCTGATGGTGAGAAGGCGGATAAGATCAACAGAAAATTTGAAACACACTTTTACATTGAACCATCCAACCCATAGCCCGATGGTTAAGGTCATATGGTTTTCCCGGAAACAACCGGAACATCTTCCGGCCCGGGAGAAGTTTCGGAATCGGGAATATGGGAAACGGTTACGATGGATTAACCTTTTTAATGCTCCTGAGAAATATCCAGACAAAGTCGGCGAGCAGCAGCAATACACCAACACCGAAAAGCAGCCAGCTGAAAGATTCCGGGATGAAATTCCTGAGGGTATCCATCATTCCTGAACCGGTTGTTAAAGCATCTCCGGCTGCAATCACCATGAAATAATCCTTTGTAAATGATCCGATCACGATGAGACTTCCCGATGCAAGTAGAAATATGTCAATCAGGCCAAACTTTACCCTGTGCTGATTCTCCTGAAGCCAGACAACCAAAATCATCAGCATAATCATCATCAGCGACAGCAGGCAGGGGGCGAGCACCGGTCCAATCCACGGAACAGGCAGCAGGAACAGAATGTCCCAGTCAAGAAGACTTGCCGGCCAGCCGATCAGCAGGTAGAGAAAGACATAATAAAAGATGTCCCAGATGGCGAAACAGAAGAGAAAGAAAACAAACCGCTGTGCGGAGTTTCTCCCGGCGATGATGCCGGCCACAAGCAGCATGATGAGTGTGGCCATTTCACGAAGCAATTCAGTGACCAGTATCTTACTTTCAAGCGGTACCAGTGGAAAAACAAAGCCATCGGGGTAGTACAAAGCCCTGAGATAAACCACCACGGCTGATTCCATAAAGCCCATGGCGATGCTGAAAATCGTCAGGTATGCTATGACTCTGATTACCGGTTTCATAACTGCATTTTAAATCGTTGGTACACCGGAAAAGGTTTCACAATCCTGAGAAGTTCATTAACTCTGCAGTTGATCCGGGCATTTCAACAATCTTCCCCGTTTTCCGGTCAATCAGGATCATCACGGGGGTGGCAAGAATGAAATAGTCGTTCGCCACTTTACTGTTGATGCCTTCCTTTGCCCTCAGGTGCGTCCACCCTTTTAATCCGGTTATTCTGCTGTTCCATGCGGTAATTTCAGCATCCGTTTCATCGAGGCTGATGGCGATTACTTCAAGTTTTCTGCTGATTTCAGGCTTAAGTGACCAGGGATAAAGCGTTTTGACTGTTTCACCACAATGGCTGCAGTCGGCCGACCAGAAAAGCAGGAGTATGTAGCCTGACCCTTTCGTGAATTCCGAAAGCCGGAAAGGAATGTTGTCGCTGTTGTTCAATACAAAATCCGGAGCCACCACCCCGGGCAGGAGCGTTTCCATGCCTTTCAGCCTGCGCTCTATTTCCATTCTTTTTGTGGTAGGACAGGCCGGGTCGTTCAGATAAGGCTCAAGTACCTTCATCCCCTGAGGCAGATCGTTGCTTTCGAACCCCCGGTAAAAATAGTCAACCATCCATCCATACACCTTCGGGTGTCCTGCTTTTGCCGATTCGATGGCTTTTTTAGCAGCAGCCGGAAGCAGCGAATCGCGCAAAGCCACAGAAGTTGCCATCTGACCATGCAGGTTCACATAACCGTTCATCCATTCGTTCAGTTGTGAGGTTCTGGTGATGACCGGATCGTTGAAATCGATGCCATCAAAATAATGACCGATCAGACTGAGCAGGCGCTCCTTTTCACTGCCGGTCCAGGCAATATCGGGAAGGTAACTGAATCTGTAAAGGCTGGAGGCAAAAAGAGCTTTGTCATCTTTTACCCTGCCATCAAGCCATTTATTGTAACCGACACGCCGTTTTTCATATTCCCTGATTCCTTCCCGGTAAAAATCGGAACCTGTGTCATCGTATGCCATAAGGAACTGCTGCAGCAGGCTGATCTTTTCCTTTTGACGGCCATTTTCACTGGTAAAGAGCGCAAATGCATTGTTCTCTTTTTCATCCTGTTGAAACCAGGTACTGTCGGAATTGTTGGCAAACATGGGATGAACCCATAGTTCCAGCGACTGGCTTCCGATAAGGATATGCTTTTCGGAAGGGTAGGGGGTACTTTCCGGTTTTTCCCTGTAATCGAACCTGAGAATAAACTCACCCGGCAGGTATTCATCTGGTACCGTCAGAAAGGCGGTTTGACCGCTTTTTACCGACTTGACGTCAGCAATACTTTTCAGCAGTTTTGGCCCCGACAATGGGATAAGGCTCACGTTGGTTCCGGCAACACCCCGGATGTGAAAGGTTATTTTAAGCTCCCGGGCACAGGCATTCTCAATTGAAAGGGAGCCAATTAAGAGAAATAATATATTATATATCAGATATTTATGGAAAATGGTACCTGCCATATGTATACGCATTGAAAGATTAAACCGGATTGTTCATATTAACCCTGCCAGGCAGGGCTTCCGATTGTAAATGTAGTTTGTTTCTATGAATACCGCAATCCCGGTCATCAGGGTATAACACTATGTCCTCTTTTTATGTTCATAATAGGACCGTTGCGGAAGGGGGGCAGGCCGGGTTTCCGACAATAGTTTCGGACCCGTTGGTGACAGGATTTCCCTTGAATAGGGGCCTGACTGCAGAATTTTCCCGCTTACCGGATAGGCATTCATCTGTTTTGACGGATACTTTTCAAGCATTCCCAGGATCTCTGCAAGGCTCAGGGTGGGCTTCAGCCAGCGTGATTCACGGCCAAAGGGAAGTATGGCCGGCATCCTGGAAAACGGCAGGCTGCGGACGAGCGAATTTGCAGGTACGGTGATGATGGTGAATGAATGATGCATTTCTCCGTTTACGGGATTCAGCCAGGTGTCGAAAAGCCCGGCGAAACCAATGGGGTGCCTGTGCTCTCTCAGATAGAAAAGGTAGGGTTTGGGAAGAATCCCGGATGAACATTCTATGTATGCATCTGCAACGACGATACAACGCTGCGAGAACAGGGGTTTCTGAAAGGCCGGTTTGAGGAAAATGGCCCTGGAGCCACTGAATGACGGGTCATTACCGGGGTTTTTGTCACCCTCGGCCCTGGCATTGATCAGCTGCATTTTACTTTTGGCCCATGAAGGTGTCATACCGAATTCCGACAGGATCAGATCACCCGGATTCTGCCGCGTTATGATCAGCGTCTGATCGCCGGGAGCGACCACCACGGAGGGATCCCAGCCATCGGGTAAGGTTGCCCTGACCCCAAAACGGCTTTCAATCGTATCAAGCTTACTGACAAGAATATACCTGTGGCTCATGATTAGTTTTTAATCAAATTTCGGAATGAAAAATAATCATTTGTAACCGGAAATGCAAGGAAGAAAAAGGCCGGACAGAAGTTGGCAGTAGGCAGTAGGCAGTAGGCAGTAGGCAGTAGGCAGTAAGGAGTAAGGAGTCGCCCGCCTCTGGAGGGAGTAAGGAGCTGCTTTGTGTTTCGATTTAAATTACTTGCTTCGTCATTCGTCATTTTTAGCCTGAAAGTTGGTGGTCGAGCGATGGTGGTCGAGCGATGGTGGTCGAGCGTAGTCGAGACCAGTCGAGACCAGTCGAAGGGCGTCATTCCCCGCCTACGCTGCGCTTCTGCGGGGCAAGCGTCATTCGTAATTCTTTATTCGTAATTCGTAATTCGTCATTCTTCATTCGTCATTCGTCATTTTTAGCCTGAAAGTTGGTGGTCGAGCGATGGTGGTCGAGCGTAGTCGAGACCAGTCGAGACCAGTCGAAAGGCGTCATTCCCCGCCTACGCTGCGCTTCTGCGGGGCAAGCGTCATTCGTAATTCGTAATTTTGCACTAGCGTAATTGGTGAATTGAATGGCGTAATTCCACCTGTTCTTCCTATCTTTGCCCTTTCCGGGACGTTAGCTCAGTTGGTTCAGAGCGCATGCTTCACACGCATGAGGTCACCTACTGGTCCGAGCCCAGTACGCCTCAACAAAGTTAAACATATCAAATTGATTGTCAACCGATTAGAGCCATATTTGTACTTCATTTTCCTGACTCTATTCCCAGCACGCTCGACAGGACTGAATCTTTCCAACCTTTCCGAGACCGGACATCCAGCATTAAGTGGCTGGGCACTTCTAGACATAATAAAAGCAGGGCTATAGGTGGTTCCTCCGACAAAAGCCAATTTCTTTTCTTCGTTAAAAATTTCGTAATTATTTAAGGATAAAAACCTTAACAAGGATCATTGCAGTGATTACTGATGCGAAAATCAGGAAAAGTAACAGTTCAACACGCATTTTGGAGTTTTTCATAGGAGTAAAAATAAGATAAATTGAATCTGTTGTACTGTTGTTTGCTATAATGCTGATAATCAGTCATATTTAGAGGAGAACGAAATATGGCTTCGACTCCGCTCAGCCTGACATTCAATAGGTTAACTTCTCAACCGAACAACACATTAAATTTATATTGTTAACAGCAGCTAAATTACCCCGATCGCCCGTCAGCACTCATTAGAATTCCATTAGAATTTGGTTATAAAGTCGTTAGACAGGTAGTAATTGCCGGTCAGGGGAAATTCTTCGCTAACTTTACCGGGAATTGAGGCGAATATGGATAACATTAAATTACTTATTATTGAGGATGAGCAGCGGCTGGCCGCCATCCTGAAAAGCAGTTTGAGGATGCCGGCTTCCAGGTTGATATTGCCAGCGACGGTTATGCAGGCAGGCAAATGACGGAGAGTAATGATTATAATCTGATCATTCTCGATGTTAACCTGCCGTTGATCAATGGTTTTGATCTGTGCCGTGAAATCCGGAAAACGGACCTCAATGTACCGATCATTATGCTGACAGCCCTCGGATCGTCAGACAACAAGCTGACCGGATTTACAGCAGGT
Source organism: Bacteroidales bacterium (assembly GCA_016705005.1). Taxonomy (GTDB): domain Bacteria; phylum Bacteroidota; class Bacteroidia; order Bacteroidales; family Lentimicrobiaceae; genus Lentimicrobium. Next base: position 82,145 of record JADIZB010000005.1, read on the forward strand.
GCTGATGATTATGTGGTTAAACCATTCGATTTCAGGGAGCTTCTGGCAAGGGTGAATGTTTTTCTCAGACGGTCGGATGTTCTGGTCAGCAACGATAAACTATCCATTGCCGATCTTGAACTTGACCTGAAAACAAAAACCGTGACCCGGTCACAAAAGATAGACCTGACAGCCAAGGAGTTTCTGCTTCTGGAGACTTTCTGAAGCACAAGGAGCAGTTGCTTACCAGGATTATATCATCGAACAGGTATGGGGCATCGATTTTGATCCGGGAACCAATGTGATTGATGTCTATGTCAACTATCTCAGGAAAAAGGTGGATAAGGACTTTGAGCCGAGGCTGATCCACACAAAATTCGGATATGGGTTCTATTGCAGTGTTAAAGAGCTTTAGAAGATGGAAATCAAAGTAAAACTATCGCTCCAGTTTACCCTGATTGTATTCGGCATACTGCTGTTTTTTGCCAGCCTGGTTTATTACTTTTCTGCTTCTTCCCAGCTCAATATATTCAGGGACGATCTGCTCGACAGGGCTAAGAATACCGGTATTCTTCTGATCAATGTTACAGAGGTGGATTCTACCCTGCTCAAAAAGATACATCAGTCAACCATTTCATGGAAAAATGAGGAAATTGTACTCACCGACTCTGCCATGAAAATAGTGTACAGCAATAACCCCGATTACCTTTCTGAAAGTGTTCTGAAACAGCATATACCGCAGTCTGATGCTACTTACTTTTCAATAAGGGAAAAAGATGGGGTAGGTTACAGGCACAGGTTTAATAACCGGACATATTATGTGTATGTCATGGCTTTTGACTATTTCAGGAAGAAAAACCTGAAAGAACTCATTGATGTACTCTTCTGGAGTTCGCTCATCAGTACTTTCCTGTCGGTTTACCTGTCCTATATCTTTTCCCAAAGAGCCATCAGGCCGATTTCGCGGCTGATCAGCAGCATCAGGGCAATCAATTCGTCAAAACTAAGCAGCCGGCTCGAAAAAGGTAATGGTAAGGATGAAATAGCGCAGCTGGCCAACGCTTTCAATGAAATGCTCCACAACCTGGAAATATCTTTTCAGAACCAGGCTGACTTTATATCCAATGCCTCACATGAGTTAAGAACGCCGCTGACAGTCATGAACATTGAGTCTGATTATATCCTGACCCAGGAGAGGACTACCGAAGAATATAAATCGCATATTTCGGGATTGATTACCGATATAAGGAAACTCAATTATCTCCTTAACAGCTTACTTGAGCTTGCCCATCTGAACAGGGATGTCGATATCCGGCTTTCGGACATCCGGCTGGATGAAGTGATTTACACTTCCATTCACGAAGTTAAATCCAGGTACCAGGACAGGAAAATTCTGCTCAGGATCAACTATCCTGAAAATGAAAATGACCTGATTGTCAGGGGCAATCCCGGCCTGCTGACCATTGCCTTTAACAATCTTCTGGAGAATGCCTGCAAATTCTCGGAAGGGGAGGTGATCACAGAATTTCTTATTGAGGAGAGATTCATTAAGATTATTATTTCCGACAGTGGAATCGGCATACCATCTGGACAGATGAATGACATATTCACGCCTTTTAAGCGGGCGAGCAATGTAAAATACAAAAGCGGGTTCGGAATCGGACTTTCACTGGTGGCTAAAATCCTTGAAGTACATGGGGTTGCCTGTAATGTTCAGAGTTCTGAGAATAAAGGAACAGAATTTGAGCTGCTGTTCGGCAGGGGATCAGCAGAATGAATTGATGGGTCTAACCCATGAATATTATCCTGCAATAAACTGTTACCTGGATATTCAGGGTTTGGCAGTGCCAACAAACCCCGAAGCATTGTTGTCGATGATGGTCATATCTCCGGTATCGGCATAGCCGTCTCCGTTCAGATCGGTAACAATGTACCCTTCCGAAAATGAGGATGCATCGTTATCGAGCAATGTGATGTCTCCTGTATCCACTGTGCCGTCCTGGTTTATGTCACCTGAATAGATGCAATACTTATTTCCCGATAGTTTCAGGTTATTTCCGAAAACTGATTCCGCCGAAGCAGTGAAATTACATGAAATGGCATTGCCTGTAAAATCTATCGGGTTTGCTGACCATGTTTCCACGCTGTTGCGGTGTCTGATTACAACATAATGGTTGCCATTCAGCGTACCGGGAATTTCAAATGTACAGAGGCCGTTCCTGTTCAAAGGTAAAGGACCTGTTTCAAATTCCATGGCATAGGGCGGGCTGCTTTGTGCCAGACCAATGGTAATCTCGTCGGCTATCCCTTCGGCGAAGGTGCGGCCCTGGGCCTGGGTCATCAAGCCATCCGTAGTTCTATAGAGCCCTTCGAGGTTGAGCTCCAGGCTGACTGTTTTGGGATATGGTCCGACAGAGCCATTGAAATAATAATTTTCAACGGGCTCGTTGATGATCACCGGATCTGTGGGAATGCCATTTCCACTGTAAAGGTAACTACCATCTGTAAAAGTGAGCGCAGAGTAACCTCCGGAATAATTGAAAGCCAGTTCAAAAAGAGTTACACCATCAGGAATATCCAGCATACCGGGAGAAATCGCTTCATGATAATAATGAATATTGATCCTGCTATGGTTGGGATCAATCACCGTAACCTCAGAACAAATCTTATCTGTCTGATATAAGCAGTACTCCGGATCATTGCAATCAGGGCAGTTTTCAACCATAAGACCCGGATTTACATTCTCAAGCCCTGAATATGTCAGAACTGTAGGATCAAATTCAATGGTGTAATATCCTACTCCGGCATCTTCAAAGTTCTCAACCATTACCGGAACATTAATTAAAGATCCGGGAATAGCATGAACGTCCGGAATGGTAACTACGGGTGCGAAATGATACGAAAAAAGATTCTCTATGGTAATCCGGCGTGTTATGGTTCCCGCGTTATTGCTTGAATGAATTAGATTACAGCTGGTATAGCATGGTGTACCAAAATTCGGCATGACATATATAGTTGTATCGATCATACCATTTACCGGAGAAATAACAAGTTGGGCTGAAAAGGCCTGGTCGGGCAGAAGTGAAATCTCTGACTGACACCCTTCAGGATAACCGGATAATGCAGAAACATCAATAACAAGATCATTGGTAAGGTTGGTGGCTGATACCTGGTAAGGTGTTGCTGGGGTCACCATCTGATTATATGTTACTAATGTGTTGTTGGCCAACGAAACCGAGATGACCGGTGGAGGTGGTCCGACAGAGCCGTTGAAATAATAATTTTCAAAGGGTTCGTTGATGATCACCGGATCTATGGGTGATCCATTGCCGGAATAATCATAATATCCATATGTAAATGTAAGCTGGGATGTCCCTCCAAGGTAACTAAAATACAGGTTCATCAGTGTACCCTCTGTGATCTGTAACCAGCCACCCATATTGATTTCCATATTCCATCGGATAATCACCCTGCTTATTGTATCGTTAACCGTTATAGCATCCGATATTAAATAAGGTTGATACGGATCAGTAAGGCACACCCATGGATCGGTACAATTGTTCTGAATTGCGTAGTAATTGGCAAATTGCGGATGGAGGTCACCGATACCGTTAAAGATCAATACCCTTGAATCAAAGTCAATATAATATCCACCTACGCATGTTTCTTCCATATTCATCACGTTGAGTGGAACAACGACTTCCGAACCCTGTTGAGCAACAACCTGCCCCAGAGATGATACAGGGGCATATAAATAAGAATACTCATTTTCCAGCACAACTTCAATAATATCGGGCGAAGCTCCATTACTTGACTGGATAATTGTTCCGTAGGTCGTAAATGGAGGGTCTGTGCATCCTGCTCTGACATAAATGGTAGAATTAACTGTTCCGTTATCGGGGGTTAAAATCAGGGAGGCAGCATATCCATCGTCAGGTGAAAGTGAAACCTCAAGCAGGCATTCATTTGGATCTGAGTAATCCGTATTTGTTGAAATAATCAGATTGTCAGTAAGGTTCATTGCGGTAACCTGGTAGCTGGAAGGTGGTGTTACCATTTGCCAGTAAGTCATAGAAATATATCCTCCAACCGAATTAGTTATAACCGGAACAAGGTTAAGAACATGCATAGTAGCATACTCTGTTTCGTTATAAGCCCGTCCCCTGGCCGTATTGTAATTATTTCCATTTATGTTATCTGTTGCAAACCTGAACGGATAAACTCTGTAGTATAGACCATTAGTGGGTACAGCTATGCTGTTATCTGTCCATGTATTCGTATAGGACCATGCCAGGCTGGCATTTACCACGGTAGCGGTGCCAAGCTGGTCACCGGTGGTATAACGGGTTCCGTCGACGGGAGTGACGGAAAAATCATCAACAGTATTACGAAGTATCAGGTAGCCTGTGGTACCATCGGTGGCAACCGGGTCAGGGATGGGATTCCAGGTGAGCACCGGGTGGTTGGTGCCATTTATGGTAAAATTTCCATTGTGTGCCGGCCAGGATGGCTGGCGGAGGGATCGCCAATAAACGCTGTTATTGGTGGGATAAGTGGTACTGGTGTTGGGAAGCCCCTGGGTAATGTTTACAGCGCTGCGTGCAGTCCAGTAAGTTCCGTTTTGCGGCACGGAAGTTCCGTATTGCGCATTAATGTTGCCAGGAACCACCATCACTACTTCATTATCTGAAATAGTTTCAGCATGATTTAATTCGGGGCTTAGCATAGAAGTAAAGTTTGACCCTGGTGTAGCACGGTGCCCAAGTGCATGGACATGACTGTTTGTTGCATCTCTCAGCTGTATCAATTCGCCAGTTCCGGCTATATTCATAGATGAGCCGCTCCATGAAGGAGCGACTCCGAAATCACCACCAGTAAAATATATCTGATTATTTAACCTAATTTGAATATACCCATCACTCTGGTCAAGGTCTTCAGGACGCGAAACGCCGGCAGAATTTACAGGCCTGTGCCACAAAACAATGATGGTTCCCGCACGCAGATTCTGCCAAAAAGGGGTACTACTAAATGTAACTCTGGTTTGCCAACCGTCCTGATTGGCATTATTATCGCCAATTGTCCAGTTGCGTATATCCAGGTTGTCCTGGATCACAAGCAGTTCGGTCCATTCATCCCTAACATCAGTTGCATTGAAGTAGCTGCTGACAACCATGGCCTGGCCATATGACTTATTACATAACGTCAGAACGACTACGAAAGTTAAAAATGTAAAAATTGCTTTATAAATAAGCGAATGGATGACATTTCTTTTCATAATTCTGTAATTATTGATGGAAATCTTTATAGAACTCAAATTCAATCACGTAGATTCTAAATTCCCTTTGTCTGGGGTGTTTTTTTCTAATAGTTGCTAAAAGTGTTAATCTAGCTTATCGAGGTAGCAATTACTAACTTGGATTACTGATTCTAAAATAGTTCTACGGTCTGCTAATTTACACAAGAAATCATATTTTTTTTTTGAATTTGAAAATATTTTCTGAAACAGAAAATTTGCAAACTGATTTTTTTCAATTAAAGTTTCGAAGTATCTTAGTTTTTGACTAAAGATTTACATTTTTTATTTTCGCAGAAAACAATATTTGAACAGAAATTCCAACAAAAAATATTTTATATAAATAAACCCGGTATTCCATTTTAACATGGGTACAGGGGTGTTGCCTTAATTTGTAGGACTTGCCGACAATTGAATCAGAAAGCCTGAACCTTTATCCTTGCGATAATCCTTCGGATGCTGGCATCAAATTCTTCAATAAATTCAGGAAGGGTTCAAAATTATAATTTTGTCATTAGGCTTCTACTTCCCGATACAAAACTTCCCGAATATATTCCCCAGCAGTTCTTCCGTAGTTACCTCACCGGTTATGGAACCAAGGTGGTATAAGGCCTGGCGGATATCGATGGCAATCAGATCGGAGGGGATGTTGTCGGCAAAGCCCTTCTCAATACTCTCGATGCTTTGGGCGGCACGGGTGAGGGCTTCGAAATGGCGCAGGCTGTAAACAATGGTCTGGTCGTTGGTTTCGCCACTGTGGGCCGATTTCAGCAGGCGTTCTGTGATCAGGTTGATGTTCTCGTCTCGTTTGGCCGAGACAAACAGGGTGTCGAGTTCAACCAGTTTTTTAAAGGAGTGCGGGGCTGCCATCAGCATATCGGTTTTGTTGGCCACCGGAATGATCTGCTTACCGGGATCGTCGAGCTGCTGGCGGATATCGGCTATGGCCTCGTCAATCTCTTTCTCGGTGGTGGTATTGATGTCGAAAACATAAAGCACCACCGATGCCTGGTTCATCTTCTCATAGGTGCGCCCGATGCCGATGCTCTCGATGGTATCTTCGGTATGCCTGAGTCCGGCAGTATCAATAAACCGGAAGGTCACACCCTGGATGCTGATGGTATCTTCGATGGCATCACGGGTGGTGCCGGGTATCTCAGAAACTATGGCACGCTCTTCGTTCAGCAGGGCATTCAGCAGGGTTGATTTACCTACATTCGGTTTGCCGGCGATGGCCACCGGGATGCCGTGTTTCATCACATTGCCCAGTGCAAAACTCGACTTCAGGCTCTCTATTTCCGTTTTTATGGTTTCAAGTAAGCGGAAAAGGGCGGTGCGGTCGGCAAACTCAACATCTTCTTCGCTGAAGTCAAGCTCGAGCTCGATGAGGGAGGCAAAATCCACCAGCCTTGCCCTCAGTTCGCCGATTTTCAGTGAAAATCCGCCACGCATCTGGCTCATGGCCAGGCGGTGCGACGATTCTGAATTGGAAGCGATCAGATCGGCCACAGCTTCAGCCTGCGAAAGATCGAATTTACCGTTCAGAAAAGCCCTTAGCGTGAATTCACCGGGTTCGGCAAGCCGGGCACCTGCCGTGAGAAGCAATTCAATGATTTTCCGCTGGATATACACTGAACCGTGACAGCTGATTTCAACAATGTCCTGGCCGGTATAAGAGTGGGGGTTTCTGAAAACGGAAACAAGTACTTCATCAATCAGAACGTTGTTTTCACTGATCCGTCCGAAATGGATGGTATGCGATGCCGCTTTTTCAAGTACGAAGCCACTGTTTTTTGATTCAAAATACTTCCGGCAAAGTGAAATGGCATCCGGTCCTGAGAGCCGGATGATGCCTATGGCACCTGAGCCGGCCGGGGTGGATAAGGCGCAGATGGTATCGCTGATGTTGAATAAAGCCGGGTTCATCTGATCTTTTTTCTTATTTTTAGTGCCTGTTTTTCCAATAGACCGTTTACAATTTTTTAATTGTTTGATTTTCAGGATATTGAAAAATCAACCTTGAAATTATAAATCATTAAGAATCATTTCATTGCGTCTTTGCGTCCCTGTCTGCCGACAGGCAGGATTGCGTGAGACCAAAAGTTGACCTTAAAATTTTAAAACATTAAAAATCAATTCATTGCGTCTTTGCGTCATTGCGTGAGATATAAAGAACTTCTGCCAATCGAATTAAGAATCATTAAAAATAAGCAATTTTGCTCACTTTTTTGAACAAAATTAGCGTTTTTTGCTTGTTAGAATCAAATTTACGGAAAGCACAACCAAAGTATTGTTTTATGAGTATTCTTGTCAACAAAGATTCCAGGGTTATCGTGCAGGGTTTTACCGGCACCGAAGGCACATTTCATGCTTCACAAATGATTGAATACGGCACCAATGTCGTTGGTGGGATAACCCCCGGAAAGGGTGGAAAATTTCATCTCGGCCGTCCGGTTTTCAATACCGTTGCCGATGCCGTGAAAGAAACAGATGCCAATGTTTCCATCATTTTTGTACCGCCGGCTTTTGCAGCCGATGCCATTATGGAAGCAGCCGATGCCGGAATCAAGGTCATTGTATGTATTACAGAGGGAATTCCTGTAAAGGATATGATGATGGCAAAGGAATACCTGAAAAGCCGGAAAAGCAGGCTGATCGGGCCGAACTGTCCCGGTATCATGACACCGGGTGAAGCCAAGATCGGTATTATGCCGGGTTTCATCCATCAGAAAGGCATTGTTGGGATTGTAAGCCGTTCAGGCACTCTTACATACGAAGCCGTGGATCAGCTTACCAAAGCCGGATTGGGTCAGACCACTGCCATTGGTATCGGAGGGGATCCTATCATCGGAACCACAACACGCGATGCCGTTGAACTTTTTATGGCAGATCCTGAAACCAAAGGCATTGTGATGATTGGTGAAATCGGTGGAGGCATGGAAGCTGAAGCAGGCTACTGGATCAAAGAGCATGGAACCAAACCGGTGGTAAGTTTTATAGCCGGAGCAACAGCGCCCAAAGGACGCACTATGGGTCATGCCGGTGCCATCGTGGGCGGAGAAGGAGATACCGCTGAAGCCAAGAAAGCGATTCTGCGTGATTGCGGCGTGCATGTAGTTGACTCACCTGCTGAGATCGGTGCAAGAATGCTTGAATTGCTGAAGAAATAAGTTGTTATGAAATAAAAAAAAACAGCCACTGTATCCGGTGGCTGTTTTTTTATTCTTCAATGGCTTATCGTCTGCGTCTTGTTGCGACAGCCTCCTTAAACTCATAAGCCCCCGGGTCCGGCGCAGCATCGCTGATCCTTGAATTTCCCTCCAGGTCATTGTTCAGGTTGATGAACGCACCGGAGATAATCTCAGGGGAGCCTTTATCGACAACCGCTGAGATAAGTGAATCAGGCTGAAAAGATGAGCTATAGGGCTCTCTGAACCAGGGGTCTTCGTTTTTGATGCAATTGGTAAAATTCAGTTCAGATGAGGTGTTCAATTCAGTTTTCAGCAGACAATGGTCGAAACGAAAATTGAAGATTCCATCTGAATCATATTTGTCAAGTGATATCTCTTCATCCTTTTCACCATATATCACACAATTACCGAAATAGGCTTTGGTCAGGTCCCTTACCTGGACATGGTTCGCTGTATCAAAATAATAGTTGTTCAGGAGGAGTGCCGGCGTTTTCCGGAATGACCGGTTCCAGAAATTGCCTATTGTGCAGTGCCTGAAATCATAGTCACCACCGAGGCTCAGTGTTACGGACTGACTGCCGCAGTTTCCGAAAACGCAGTTGGCTGCTTCAATCCGGGTGCCCTGACCCAGGATTCCTGTTCCTGACATATTGTATATCATCGAATTAGAGATACGCAGGGTGGGATTGAGTGAATTTCCGGTAGTATCGGCCTGAATCCCGACTTCACCGTTGCGGATGATGGCATGGTTGATTTCATTGTCAATGCTGCCTGCATAAAGCCATATCCGACCCCATTGTCCGGGAATATCCCTGTAATAGTCCTCAAGGCGGTCGCCATCAAAAATGACCGGATTTTCTGCTGTTCCGTTTACCTTCAGTGTTGCGTCACGGTAAATAAGAAGGATAGAACCACTGTGCATGCATACTTTGGTCCCTGCCTCAATGGTCAGAGAATATAGTGAATCCACTGCCAGAAAACCATATATTACATGAGGCTTGTCGGGGGTAAACACATAATTACTTCTGATGATTCCGTTGCGGTAAAAATAGGCATCCTGTCCCCAGGCGATCAGTTTGATATCCTGGCGGTTGTTGTTGGTAACAAATACGATGCTGTCGTTCTGAACCAGGGGAGCGTTGGCCTGATTGGGGTCGATGGTGACCCTTACAAACACGAAGACACTGTCGTTCCCTGCAATTTCAAGGTCGGTTATCGTGGTAGAGGATATCCCATCGATGTTGAAACGAAAGGGTGAAGCTTCACCTCGGGCCAGTTCAACCGAGCTGATGATGATCCGGTCTTTGCTGGGATTGAATACCTTGAAGATCTGGGTGGCTGTTCCAACGGTTGAAAAAACTGTATCAAAAAATACAGTATCGCCTGAAAATTCCAGCTTTAACCCGGGATCCCTGTCAATGGGTTCTTCCTTTGCACAGGATGAGAACATCTGCGCAACGATCAGTAAAACGATTATTCCGGAAAGGATTCTGAATAAGTTATTCATCTCAAAAAGTATGAAACAAAGATAGTGATTACCTAATAAATACGGCAAAACTGTCATTTTATTGCAATGGATGATCGGGCCGTAAATGAAGAAAGGCTGGAATCTGTAAATCTTTTCAGCCTGATTGTGCTGATGTATAGATAGTTTTGAAATTATTTATAAATGATTGTCAATTTTATCGGCTTAAGGTCATCGTCCTGAACTGTTTTTACTATTTTTATCGGAATTAATTGACTTTTCGTGAATTCCTTGAATAACAGGCAGGTCAATTTCTCTGATTTACAAAACCAGTCATCTGGTTTTTACTCAACAACTCCACCAGGTGTAAAATCCATCACTCACCATGAAGAAAAAAAGCAAGCAAAAACCTGTTTTATCAGATGAAATGGGTTCATCAGACATAGATTACCAGCCTGAAGCAGAAGGAAGAACATTAATCAATACCGGTCAGAAAACTTCTGTATTTGAAGACATCAGTTTTCAGGCATTGATTGAAAATGCCCCTGACGGGATTACCCTGATCGACCGTGAAGGGAAATTCAAATACATCAGTCCTTCAGCAAGGAGGATATTCGGTTACAGGCCTGACGAAGAAATGACCCTGACGCCTGACCAGTGTACGCATCCGGATGACTTATCCATGGTTGTAAATGCCCTGAATGATGTTATTAATAATCCTTCACTTACACCGACCATTCAGTATCGTTTTATTAATCGCGACGGATCATGGCGATGGATTGAAAGCACCATCAGCAATCTGTTGTTTAAGCCAGGGATTGAATCAATTGCATTTAATTTCAGGGATATTGGTGAGCGAAGGCAGGCTGAAGAAACACTCAGGCAAAGTGAAGAAAAATTCAGGATGCTGCTTGAGATGGCTACCGATGCATTTTTTCAGGGGGATGCCAAAGGAAATTTCATCACAGTTAACTCCCGTTCAACCGAGTTGACCGGTTATAGCCGGGAGGAACTGCTTGGGATGAACATCAGCCAGCTTTTTAATCCCACCGATCTACTTGATAAACCGCTGAATTACAGTAAACTAAATCAGGGTGCTACCTTGTGCAGTGAAAGAATATTGAAGCGAAAGGATGGATCTTCCCTTGTTATTGAGATGCATTCGAAAGCCATGCCCGATGGAACTTATCAGTCATTTTTCAGGGATATTACCCAGCGCAGGCAGGTAGAGGCAGAACTCGACAAACAACGAAGCTTTTTCGAACAGATGTTTTTACAATCGGCTACCAGTACCCAGATTCTTGATCCTGATGGGTGGTGCATGAGGGTGAATCCAAGGTTGAGTGAGTTGTTTGGTGTTGATCCCGAAGCTATTGAAGGAAAGATATACAATATTTTCCATGATCAGGAAATAATCAGGAATGGAATCGATAAAACCCTTGAATCTGTTTTCAGGGATCATAAAATGGAAGAGTGGGAGGTTCTTTTCGATGTTACCGCTGCTGCTGATTCATTCGGAATAGATCTAAATGAAAAGAGAAAAGCCTGGTTTGCCAATAAAGCATACCCTATACTTGATACAACCGGGAAACTTGTAAACGTGATTATTCAACATGAAGATATTTCTGAGCGCAGGCGGGTTGAGGAGGCTTTGCGAACAAAAGAAGAGCAGCTTCTGAGTTTGATCAATGGTACGAAAGATATAATTTGTTTCAAGGATGGAGAAGGGCGCTGGCTTCAGGCAAATGAAGCAGATCTTGAATTGTTTGGACTTTCAGGGGTTGACTATTATCTGAAAAAGGATTCTGAACTTGCACTTGAAACTCACCCGGTTTATTATCAGGCATTCATGAACTGTGAGGAATCGGATGAAAATGCATGGCAGAAAGGGGTTCTTTCAGTGCAGGATGAAGTAATTCCCACTACTGATGGTGAATTGAAGACCTATGAAGTAATAAAAACGCCCTTGTTCAATCCTGATGGAAGCCGAAGAGGTCTTGTGGTTTTCGGAAGAGATATTACAGGAAGAAAGACATCTGAACAGAATCTGAAGGAGAGCGAGGATAAATTCAGGACTTTGGCTGAATCCGCACCCTATGCAATCATGATTTATCAGGATGATCACTGGGTATATACCAATCCTGCCGGAGAAAAGATCAGTGGCTATTCAGCGGAAGAGCTATATAATATGAATTTCTGGGACATCAGTTCAAAAGAATACCGGAAGCTGATAAAGGAAAGAGGAAAAAGAAGGCAGGAAGGCCTGACTGCCATTCCATCCTATGAATTCAAAATTCAAACGAAGCAGGGTGCCATGAAGTGGGTATATCTGAGTGGGAGCAGTGTACTTTATCGCGGCCGGCATGCCGGTATCATATCCATCATCGATATAACAGAGCGCAAAATGGCCGAAGAAGCCATTCAGCGTGAAAGAATACTGCTTCGTACCTTGATTGACAACCTGCCCGATACCATCTATTTTAAAGATAAGGAGTGCCGGAAAATTGTAGCCAACAGGGCTGATCTGGAGTTGTTGGGGATGAATGAAGAATCGGAAGCATTGGGAAAAACAGATCTTGATCTGATTGGCCCGGAGGAGGGAAAAAGAGGATATAACGATGATCTTGAGGTTATCAGAACCGGAAAACCGCTCATCAACAGCGAGGATGATGTTATGGGTGCTGACGGTAGGATTCATTGGATGCTCACTTCAAAAATACCGTTGCATGATGAAAACGGCAGAGTAAGCGGGCTGGTCGGCATTGGCCACGACATTACAGAAAGGAAACAGGCAGAACGTATCCAGCGTGTTCTTTTTCAGATTTCGAACGCTGTGCTGATTACCAACGATCTGGAAGAGTTGTTTCTTATTATAAGGGAGCAACTGGGTACTTTGCTTGATACAACGAATTTTTACATCGCATTTTATAACGAAAAGACCGATATGCTTTCCTCTCCCTACTTCAGGGATGAGAAGGACAATATTCCGGAATGGCCGGCAGCCAGATCAGCTACCGGATTTGTCATTAAAAACAACAGTTCGTTGTTGGCTGACAAGAAGGAAATTGAGCGTTTAAACCGGATTGGAGTTCTTGAAATTGTAGGTGAAATTTGCCAGGAATGGCTTGGCGTTCCCCTCGTGGTTGACGGGAAGGCAATCGGGGCACTGGTTGTTCAAAGCTATCATAATCCGGAGGCATATTCACAAAAGGATGTTGAAATGCTTGAGTTTGTCTCACATCAGATCAGCTTGTCCATTCAACGAAAAAAAGCAGAACAGGATCTGCGCGATGCACTGGCCAAAGCAGAAGAGAGCGATAGGCTTAAAACGGCCTTTCTGAACAATATGTCGCATGAAATAAGAACTCCTCTCAATGGAATCCTTGGTTTTACCAGCCTGCTCGACGACCCGGATACCACTCCTGAAGACAAGCAGTATTTTTACAGGATTATCAACCAGAATGGTGAGCAGCTGTTGTCGATCATCAACGACATCATCAGTATTGCGACGATTGAAGCTGGTCAGGAGAAAATCCGTCAGGTGAAGACCAATGTGAACGACATGCTCGCCCTGCTTTATGAACAATTTAAATATCATAGTTCGGGTAAGAATATAATGCTGAATTTCAGAACTCTTCCCGGAACGGTTTCAAGCATGATTGAAACGGATGAAACCAAATTGAGGCAGGTACTTACAAATTTAATAGGTAATGCCCTGAAGTTTACCGAGCAGGGGATGATTGAATTCGGATGCATTCAACAACCGGGTATGCTGGAATTTTATGTGCAGGATACTGGTGTAGGTATTGCTCCGGAGATGCACCGGCTTATATTTGAAAGGTTCAGACAAGCCAACGATAATCCGAAAAAGGAATATGGAGGTAACGGACTTGGTCTGGCCATTTCTAAAGCATATATTGAATTGCTCGGTGGTAGAGTATGGCTTGATTCTGTTCCGGGCAAAGGTTCAACCTTCAGGTTCACAATTCCTTATATTCCGGCTGAGATTATTGCTGATAAAAAGAATATACCGTTAACCACTGATTCTGAAGTCAGTGGAAAGGGACGAACACTTTTGATCGCTGAAGATACCTATGCAAATTTCCAGTTGCTCGATGCCATCCTGAAAAAACTTGATTACAGGATCATTCATGTTGAGAATGGAATTCAGGCAGTAGAATCCTGCAGGAACTCCCCTGAGATAGATCTTGTATTGATGGATATGAAGATGCCTGAAATGGATGGGTATGTTGCCACCGGACTCATCAAGGAAATGCGACCTGAACTACCGGTGATTGCAGTAACAGCCTATGCCCTGGGTGGTGATAAGGATAAAGCACTGAAAGCGGGATGTGACGATTACATAGCAAAACCGGTAAAACCTGCAATCCTGCTCGAAATTCTGAACAGGTTGCTTAAAAAATCATAGAGGGAATTTATATTCAGAAATACCGGAACATCTCCTTCTGCAAACGGCTATTTGTTGCCCTTCGATTTCTTATCCTCGGTATAATGATCCCTTGTGTCAACAGGCTTCACACCCTGCTTTGTCATCCGCATCTGCAGAACATCAACAAGCAATGAGAAAGCCATAGAGAAGTAGATGTATCCTTTCGGGATCTCTATGCCAAATCCTTCACTCATCAGCGAGAATCCAATCAGCAGAAGGAAGGCCAGGGCCAGCATTTTAAAAGCGGGGTGAGTATTGACAAATTTGCTGATGGGTTCAGCTGCAAACATCATAATGCCAACAGAGACAATTACCGCCGCAAACATGATCCAGAGTTCACGGGCCATGCCCACTGCAGTGATGATAGAATCAATCGAAAATACCATGTCCATGATCAGAATCTGTATAAGGATATTAGCGAAGGTAATTTTTCGGATATTTTTCGATTTATCACCTTCCTCACCTTCTACCTTGTGATATATTTCAGAGGTGCTCTTAAACAGCAGGAATAGTCCACCAAGGATAAGAATGAGGTCTTTACCGGAAAATCCATGGCCACCCAGGCTGAATAATTCGTTTTTCAACTGCATGATCACCGTAATAATGGACAATAGTCCCAACCTTAGAAACATGGCCAGAATCAGTCCGTATCTCCGGGCTTTTTTTTGCTGATGCTCGGGAAGTTTACCCGAAAGGATCGATAAAAAGACAATGTTGTCTATTCCCAGGACAATTTCAAGAAGTATGAGGGTTAGGAGGGAGGCTGCTGTTTCAAAAATCATTGTGTTGTTGTATAAAATAAGTGAATCGGGTAAATTCAATTACAAGTACCCGAATTTTTGTGCGCAAAGATAGCTGGTTGGGTTAATAATTTCAATCCGGCAGTAAATTAGTTTATAATTTGAAACTTGCCGGTTGTCAGTGAGATTCCTTCTTTTATCAGCCGGTACATATAGGTGCCTGCAGCGAGGTTTCCCCGCCTGAACCCTGAGGATGCAGAATTGGTCTGAATTTTCCTGGTCAGTTCTCCGGTCAAACTATAAACTTCCAGTGTTGCCCCGATCCAGGAAGGTGGAATAAGCAGGTTTGCATTTTCATTGAAAGGATTCGGGTAAATCATGACCCGGGCTTCAGGTTCGGGCAGCGCAACTGTGCCTGTTGGAATTTCGCATTCACTCAGGGTGTCAGGATACACAGTAAATCCGTTTCTTGAAAAGCAAGCGAGAAATGTACCAAACTCAAAAGGAGGATCCAGATATGCGATCAATCCGAAAGTGCTTCCAATGCCTTCGATCAGGTGAACATAATCCATTGCATATTCAGTGCTGATGGCAAATCTTCTGTGATATTCAGTTCCTATTGCAATTGAATCAATGGCCGAAACAACCTTAAAACCTGAGAAGGCAGAATTGGTGTAAGTCTCGGGAAGAGTATCGCCCAACTGAAGATCAAAATCATATAAAAGTGTATCGGTTTGCGCACCCTGAGGCAGATAATAGAGTTTACGTGCAAGCGTATCTTCCCTGATCGCCCCGTTGGGGTAATCAATAAGGTAGGAAAAGATATGTGTGCAATCACCGCCGGGCGAAGTTAAATAATGTGCTCCATGGGTGCGAATCATATGATAAATCTGACCGTTTACCAGGGTGTCACCTGCTAGAATATTGCTGTATTCAGCACAGCAGTTGCATTGGTAACCTCCCGAAAATTCAGTCCAGAAAGCATCTGATACAGGAAAAGGTTGGTATGGAAGTTCCTGTCCTGGTGAAAAAGGAATCAGGAATAAATAGAATGTTGACAGAGCCAGATACTTTTTAAGTGATATCATAACATGTAAAATAAAAATGAATATTTGCTTTTATGTTATTGAAAGTGATCGGAATAGAACTTCGGATTTCAGTTAACAGTCAATGCAAATATACTGAATCAGGTTGGTTGTTAATTATGCTTTTAAAATTATATCGGATGAAGGAAACAGACATTCTCTCAGTTAAAATCCCGGCTATTTTACAGTTACCAAAAGGAAGCCCGGATCAGCACGTACCTGAACTGGTTGCTGTCATTCACCTGTAGCGAATCCACTTTTCTTTCCCTTGTCCATTGCAGGTATTCCTTTTAACATCCATTCCGGGGCAGGTTTTCTTTCAGGTAATGGTCGAAAAACTGCATCATTCTGATATCCAGGTCCTTCATATTTGCCCTGCGCGAGAGGTTGTGCTCATCACCATTGTAATTCAGCAACCATACAGGTTTTCCGAGCCTCCGCATGGCTGTGAACAGTTCAATGCCCTGATACCAAGGAACGGCACCATCTCCATCGTTCGACATGATCAGCAATGGTGTCTGAATTTTATCTGCTTTAAAAAGCGGTGAATTTTCAATATACAGGTCGGGCCTTTCCCAAAGGGTTGCACCAATGCGGCTTTGTCCCTCTTCATACTGGAATTGCCTCACCATGCCGGATTCCCAGCGGATGCCGCCATAAGCACTCGTCATGTTGCTTACCGGTGCCCCGGCCATGGCAGCTTTAAACAGATTGGTCCTTGTTACCAGCCAGGCAGCCTGATAACCACCCCAGCTCTGACCCTGCAGACCCATATGATCTTTATCAACAAAACCTCTGGCAATCAGGGCCTCAGTTCCGCTCATCACGGCGTCATATGCACTTTGACCGGGAAAACCATCCCTGTATCTGATATCGGGGATAAATACAATATACCCGTTGCTGCTGCAATAGGCAGGACTGATGATGCTTCGCGATGGCTTTGGAGTATAATACTGATGAAGCTGATCGGAATTCTTTTCGTAGAAATATACAAGCATCGGATATTTATTTCCCGGATCAAATCCTTCAGGGGTATAGAGCAGACCTTCAGCCTCTTTGCTGTCAGGCATGATCCATTTTACCAGTTTTACATTGCCCCACAGGTAGTTACTCTGCTGCGGATTGACCTCAGAAACTTTCTGTTGTTTGCTGAAATCAGTTTTACTCAGCATCAGATCAGGAAACATGCGGAAGTTGCCTTTAGTCCAGAAAATATCATCTGAATTCCTTGCTTTTGTCGGGCTGGAGTATTTGAACGGCCCCTTTTCAAGCAATGTCAATCGATTTGATTTTCCCGGTTCCAGCATGTAAAATCCACCGTCCTTGTTTGTTTCATCAAAAGCATTCAGAAGAAAAAATCCGTTTTCACCAATGTAAGGCACTTCCTGATTCAGTTTGGTGTTTTGAAACCGGATGTTATTGAGTCGCCCTTCTCCTTTTGTCAGATTTACCTGAATATCGGCACCTGCAGGATCGAGTCCCCAGAGGTCAAAACGGTCATAAACAACGAACATATCATCATGCTGGGTCCAGCCTGCAAACCCAACCGGGCCTGGAACGGACGGCACATCGTGTTCTTCATCATAGAAGGCTGTTTCCTTGCCGGCTGAATGCCTGATAGCTTTTCGGTGTTTCACGTCCATGGTGTACCAGAGGCTATCGCTCCGGTTGTACCACGACAGATATTTCTGAGTGGTACTCAACGTTACGGGACCATCGTGCCGGGTGAGCATGCGTTCGTAATGTCCTGTTTTCATATCCACCAGGTAAACATCACGGTAGTTTGCATCTTTCCAGGAGGTTTCAAGCATGTATTTCTCATAGGCATAACCAAGGGCATATCTTCCGTTACCCCTGAACCCTGTAGTGATCTCCCTGATTGAATCGTTGGCAAGCCTGACCAGATTTCCGTTTTCAGGATAAAATACGGTCATGAAGGTGCGCTTCTTTTCAGCATCCAGTTGTTTGAGTTGCTGGGGCTGCAAAAGTGGGTCCCTCCAGTTCCAGACATCAACCCTGGCTTTTTCATCATCGGTCAGGGTGTCCTTGGGTTCTTTACGTGGGGTAGGGGCAATGCCAAAAAAGAGTTTAATACCATCCTGTGAGAACCAGACCTTGCCGTTCTCACCAGGACTGAAGCCTGCAGGGAGTTCTTTATCAGCAGTGTCTGCTGCAAGGATCAACTTTTTCCTGTAATGATATAGACTGTAACGTTTTACATCGGAGGTATCACTGCTGTAAAGGAACGCCAATTGTATACCGGCGGTATCAAGGGCTATATTCTTAATAAAGCCGGGACCGTGGAATATTTCGGTTCTTGTGTTTCTACCGGTATCAAAAAGACTGATGCCGGATACCGGCAGACTGTCGTTCCGATAGGTAGCCCAGGCCAGCGTCCGCCCGTTTTCGCTGACGGCAAAGGAGGTTACACTATCCCATGATTGAATTGAATCTTTACCGGGAATCAGGTATTTTAATGTAAAGGTCTCGGTTTTGTCTTTCTTTTTACCTTTTATTTCTTTCTTTTTATCCTGATTCTCAGCTTTTTTCAGTGCAGAAGTGTCTTTTGCAGAGGTATCTGTAGTTTTCTCAGGTTCAGGTGTTTCGAGCAAAGCTGCTAACCAGTCAGAACCTTTTACCGGCAACGAAAATGATTTTAATCCGGGCAAGCGGTAAACTTTACCATTAAAAGCACTGATGCCAAGGGAGTCTTTAGGCAGTTCATCTTTCTTTTTCCCGTCAAGTTTTGCTTTCCGTGTTTCCCTGTAGAATGGCTTTACCTTATAAACAATAAAACCGTTGCCCGGTGAAAAGGATGCTTCGCAGGCCCTTTCTATGGTATCGTTCCTGGTCTCGGCAGGTATGCTTACTATCAGGCTGCCATCGCCTTGCTGGGGATTGATTTCATAGGCAACAAATTTACCGTTATTGCTGATCTGTGGGCGTTCAAGATTTTTCCAGTTATCGTAAACGTCATGGCTGAGTGGAATTCTTTCCTGCGAGGAAGCAGTAATGTAAGTGAGGAGGAAGCCTGAAACAAGCAACAGAAAGGCAGTTTGATTTTTTTTCATTATACCGTAAAAAGTAAAACAGGTTATCACAGCAAATGTCGTTAATTTCCGGCAAATCATTCCAACATGGGCATTCAGGTTAACTGAAATGATGATTAATTTATATTGTAAGATGAATTTTAGATTTTTTAACAAATTCGCAGGAATAAATCATTTCCACAAACTTCAGACCTTTTGCCCATGGAGAGCAACCGTGAAGTGAAAGAAGACATTCAATGTCTGCCATTCTGCATATGAACCATTTTTGCATCCCGATTAAATGATGTATCTTTGCACCTTCATTAACGGTCATATCAAATAGCCAAAGTTGCTGTTATGAGTTATATAAATTTCGATAAAAACCAGCTTGTCAACCTCGAATACAGTCTTCCGAAGGAACTGCTGAGGTCAAGTCGTGAAGGGGCTTATGCAAGCAGTACCATCATCAACTGCAATACGAGAAAATATCACGGACTGCTGGTAGTGCCGCAACCCGCTATTGACGGGGGTAACCACGTACTGCTTTCAGCTTTTGATGAAACCCTGATTCAGCACAATGCAGAATTTAACCTTGGTATCAGGAAATATCAGGGAGAAGTTTTTTCACCCAAGGGTCACAAATATCTGAAAGACTTTACAACTGAACCTATTCCTAAGCTTACCTATGGTGTGGGTGGGATAGAGTTTACCAAGGAGATGCTTTTTTCGCATAAGGATGGCCGGATGATCATTAAATATACGCTTGTCGATGCCCATTCACCTACCATCATACGTTTCAAACCTTTCCTCGCCTTCAGGAATATTCATGCCCTCAGTAAAGCGAATTATGATGTTGATACCAGTTACGAATCAATATCTAACGGAATCAGACTGAGGATGTACCGGGGTTATTCCTGGGTGCACCTGCAGTTTTCCAAAGAGCCGGATTATATTCATGTGCCGGATTGGTACTACAATGTTGAGTATATCAAAGAAAAGGCACGTGGATATGATTATTTGGAAGACCTGTATGTTCCGGGCTATTTCGAAATGCCAATTGCCAAAGGCGAGAGTATTTATTTTTCTGCTGGCATCGAGCCTGTTAATCCCACCACGCTTAAAAAGTTATATACCAGCGAAATTGAACGCCGTGTTCCGCGCGACAGTTTTGAAAACTGTCTTCTGAATGCCTCTCAGCAGTTTATCGTCAAGAGCGGAAAAAAAGTGGAAGTCATTGCCGGATATCCCTGGTTTGGCCGGTGGGGTCGTGATACCTTTATCTCGTTGCCTGGTCTGACACTGGTTACCGGAGAATTCAAGACAGCCAAAGCTGCCATCGATACCATCATGCAGGAAATGCGGGGTCCGCTTTTCCCGAATAAAGGGATAGGAGAGCAGACTCTCTTTAATTCAGCCGATGCCCCGCTTTGGTTCTTCTGGACACTGCAGCAATATGGATTGTATACCAAAACAACACGGAAGCTCTGGAAGGAATACGGCAAGAAACTGAAAACAATTCTTGAAGGTTTTCGTGCAGGCACGGCCTATAATATAAAGATGCTGGATAACGGCCTGATCTATGCCGGGGAGACGGGTTATGCTGTTACCTGGATGGATGCTGTTGTTGAGGGCAAGCCCGTAACACCAAGAATTGGTTGCCCTGTTGAGATCAATGCCTTGTGGTACAATGCATTGATGTTTGCAATGGAGTTGGCCTCCCAGGCAGGAGATCAGGACTTCACCAACGAATGGAAAGATATTGCTGCCGCCTTCCCACAGACCTTTGTCAATAACTTCTGGGATGCAAAACAGGGATACCTCGCCGATTACACCAATGGGGATTACAAAGATTTCTCAGTGAGGCCCAATATGGTTTTTGCCACTTCATTGCCCTATTCCCCGGTTAGTGAAGATATGAGAAACTCAATTCTTGAAAGGATGCGCTCCGAACTCCTGACTCCGAGGGGTTTAAGGTCGCTTGCTCCTAAAAATCCGCTCTATAAAGGAGTTTATGCCGGTAACCAGGCACAGCGTGATATGGCTTACCATCAGGGTTCGGTTTACCCATGGCTTCTTGGCCATTTCATTGAAGGTTACCTTTCCATTCATGGTAAATCAGGCTTAAAAATGGTGACAGATTTGTACTTCGGATTCAAGGAAGTGATGATGGAACATGGTGTTGGAACGATTTCGGAAGTATATGACGGCGATCCTCCCCACAAACCAGGCGGAGCCATCTCCCAGTCGTGGAGCGTTGCTGAACTACTCAGGATTAACTGGCTGATCAGACAATATTCAGCCAAATAGGATTTTCTTGCGGATCATTTGTTTATATTTTATTGAAAAGAAGGGATTTGACTTATGAAAGTACTGATGTTCGGTTGGGAGTTTCCACCTCATATTACCGGGGGACTTGGCACCGCTTGCTTCGGGATGACAAAAGGCCTCCTGAAGAACGGCGTTGAAGTTCTTTTTGTGGTACCCAAGGCATATGGTGATGAAAGTCAGGAAGCTGTCAGGCTGATCAATGCCAGTGACGTAACCATTGATATTCGTAAAACCGAGCAACAGGAATTGTGGAAAAATATTACCTACCTTGAAGTGAACTCAAGTCTTGTTCCTTATGTAGGACCTGAAGCATTCGAAAACCTGATCGAGAAAGGGGAAGCTTATTTCAACTGGTCAGAAGAATCCATCTACAATGCACGTTACACCTTCTCCGGAAAATATGGAACCAACCTGCTTGAAGAGGTCTCCCGTTATGCCCTTGTCGGTGCCCAGATTGCATCTGAATCTCAGTTTGACCTGATACATGCTCACGACTGGCTTACCTATCCAGCTGGCATTGCAGCAAAAAAAGCAAGCGGAAAACCACTGGTGGTTCATATGCATGCTACTGAATTTGACCGTTCGGGTGAAAATGTGAATCAGCAGGTTTATGACATTGAACGTCAGGGAATGGAAGCTGCAGATCGTGTCATCACCGTGAGTAATCTTACCCGAAATATTGTTATTGATAGATATGGCATTGATCCCGGTAAAGTAATAACCGTTCATAATGCCGTTGAACCTACCGATAGGTCTGATTTTGAGCATATTGAAAAACATGTACCTGAAAAGGTCGTAACTTTCCTTGGTCGTGTTACTTTTCAGAAAGGCCCTGAATACTTCATTGAAGCCGCCTACAAAGTGCTTCAAAGAGATCCGAATGTTCGTTTTGTAATGGCCGGTACAGGCGACCTTCTGGAGAAAATGATCAGACGCGTTGCCCAGTTGCATATAGCAACAAAATTTCATTTTACCGGTTTCCTCAGGGGTGAGAATGTTGACCGTATGTTTGCAATGAGCGATGTTTATGTAATGCCTTCTGTTTCAGAGCCATTTGGCATTTCGCCCCTTGAAGCAATGCGTTCAAATGTACCTGTAGTCATCTCCAAACAGTCGGGTGTAGCCGAAGTTTTGCAACATGCCCTGAAAGTTGATTTCTGGGATATTGATGCCATGGCTGATGCCATCTATGCGCTGCTGAAATACAACAGCCTTTCATCAGTGTTCTCAAAATACGGGGCCACCGAAGTTGACAACCTGAAGTGGGAAAATGCAGCCAGATTGATTAAAGATGTTTACGAGCAGGTTTAGTTTATTTCTATTGTAATTCCAGTAATTAATAAAGTGTGATATGAGATCAATTTGTTTCTATTTCCAGGTTCATCAGCCGTTCCGGCTCAGGACATACCGGTTCTTTGATATTGGTGCAAGCCATCACTATTACGACGAATACCAGAACCGATCGATTGTCAGAAGAGTGGCAGAGCGCTCTTATATCCCGATGAATAACCTGTTGTTGGGTCTTATCAAAGAGTACGGGGCAGCATTCAGAGTCAGCTTCTCCATATCAGGTATTGCACTCGATCAGTTCGAAATGTATGCCCCGGAGGCCCTGGCCAGTTTCAAAAAACTTGCATCAACCGGAAATGTGGAATTTCTGGCAGAAACTTATGCACATTCGCTGGCTGCAATGAAAGACCCGGAAGAATTCAAATCCCAGGTCAGGAAACATGCCGACCGCATCGAGCAATTGTTCGGGGTTCGCCCGACTGCCTTCCGCAATACAGAATTGATATATTCCGATTATATCGGCTCAATGGTGTATGACCTTGGTTACAACTTAATGCTAACCGAAGGGGCCAAGCACATTCTGGGCTGGAAGAGTCCCAATTTCCTGTATTGCAGCGGATCCAATCCAAAGTTGAAATTATTGTTGCGAAACTACCAGCTGAGTGACGACATTGCATTCAGGTTCTCGAACCAGAGCTGGATTGAATGGCCATTAACCGCGGAAAAGTTTTCAAAATGGCTGAATACATTTGATAAAAATCAACCGGTTGTAAATATTTTCCTTGACTATGAATCTTTTGGTGAACACCAATGGGCCGAGACCGGTATTTTTGAATTTATGAAGGCATTGCCAAAACAGGTATTTGCCAATACCGGCTTTAAATTCGGAACTCCATCGCAGATTGCGTCGAAGCTTCAGCCAGTGGCAGCCGTTAATGTACCGCATCCAATATCATGGGCTGATGAAGAACGTGACCTTACTGCCTGGCTTGGCAATGAGATGCAGGACGAAGCTTTTGAAAGCCTTTACAACCTTGCTCAGAAAGTAAGAAAAAGCAAGAACATGGAAATTCAGAAAGACTGGCTTTACCTGCAAACGTCCGACCATTTCTACTATATGTGTACCAAATGGTTCTCCGACGGTGCAGTTCATAAGTACTTCAATCCTTACAGTACGCCTTATGAAGCATTCATTAACTATATGAACATACTTTCTGACTTCATCGGAAGGGTTGACCGGATGAATGAACAAGTGGAAGATGAAGTAGAAACCTATAATATTCCCGACCCGGCCAGCTACCTTAAGAAACCGGCCAAAGCCCGGCCTTCCTCTGTTAAAAAGCCCGAAACTAAAAAGGTTCCCGGGAAGGATGCTGGAAGCAAGTCTGTTTCAAAACCTGTAATTGGGAAAAACAGTAAAATCGTAGAGGGGAATTTCAACATCCTTTTTGATCTTTCAAAAAAAGATTTGAAATCAGCCATTGAAAAAATCGACATCAAAGATCTCGCCTTTTCTCTGATTGACAAAGCCGAAGATGAAATAGGAAAATTAAAAAAGAATCTTCCGGCAACATATCACAAAGAACTTTCCAGGGTCATGAACGAACTTGGCAAACCACGCAAAGCGACAGTCGAAGCATATCGCACCAAAATTGGCGAAATGCTGAAATCCTTGTTTTAACCCCGGATTACATTAGGGAAAAACGCTCATTAAGCATTGAATCTGATCATAAACCGATTCTGACTGAAAATCGAAAGGCCTCCGCTTTCAGGCGGCGGCCTTATTGTTGAATAATGATAAAACCTGAAATGACAGAACAAAAGAACATTAAACCTGACTATATTTTTGAAACCAGCTGGGAAATATGCAACAAGGTGGGAGGAATATACACCGTTGTTTCAACGAAAGCCCCGGGAATTCAAAAAGAGTTTGAAGATAATTATATCCTGATCGGCCCGGATGTGTGGAAGGAAACCAATAAAAATCCTGACTTTATTGAAGACCGTTACATCTATCGCTCATGGCGCGAACATGCAGAGGCACAGGGTATCAGACTCAGGATAGGTCGCTGGAACATAGAAAGCAACCCCATTGTTGTGCTTGTTGACTTTACGCCCTACTTCCAGATAAAAGATAAAATTTTTGCCAACTTCTGGGAAACCTATCAGCTCGACTCCATCTCAGGGCAGTGGGATTATGTGGAACCCGCCCTTTTTGGATATGCCGCTGCTAAAGTAATTGAAAGCTTTTATGAATTCAATCTTACAGCTCACGACCGTATTATTGCTCATTTTCATGAATGGATGACAGGCACCGGTGTGCTTTACCTGCGTGAGTATGTTCCACAGGTGGGATGTGTATTTACCACGCATGCAACAGCACTTGGAAGGGCAGTGGCCGGAAATCATCTGCCTCTGTATGGCGAATTTTCAAGCTACCCGCCTGATGCCGCGGCCAGACGATTCGATATAGTTTCCAAGTTTTCGCTCGAACGCGCTGCTGCTTTAAGCAGTGATGCCTTTACAACAGTAAGCGATATCACAGCTCTTGAGTGTAGCTACTTTCTCAGCAGACCGGTAGACCTGGTTACCCCCAATGGTTTTGACGACAGTTTTACCCCTGATGCGGCTGAATTTGAAAACCGCCGTGGGATGGCCAGAATTAAGCTTATGCAGATTTCAAGGGCCATGTTTAATATTGACCTGCCTGACGATACCTTGCTTCTGGTTAACAGTGGCAGATATGAATTCAGAAACAAAGGCATTGACCTTTATATAGATGCACTGGCTGAATTAAACAAAACACCTGATCTGAACAGGACCATCATTGGTTTTATTACAGTACCTGCCAATCATTCAGGTCCATCAGCATCCCTGGTGGCCAGATTGAATGATCCGGACTTTACAGCGCCAACGAAGGGTCAGTATCTTACACACGGGCTGTTTGAACCCGAACACGACCAGGTACTCAACAAAGCAAGGGCTGCCGGCCTGCTTAACCGGCCTGAAGATAAGGTAAAACTGATATTTGTACCTTCTTACCTGAGCGGATCCGATGGCGTTTTCAACTTTTCCTATTATGAATTGCTGATTGGCTTTGATCTTTCAGTTTTCCCATCCTATTATGAGCCATGGGGCTACACTCCGCTCGAGAGCCTGGCTTTCCATATCCCAACAATCACAACTTCACTGGCTGGCTTCGGACTCTGGATCCGCGAGAAAAGGAAAGACCACGAGCCGGGAGCATGGGTAATTGACCGCACTGATACGAATAGTCTTGAAGTTACTCATAAAATCTGTAGTATAATCCAGAGTTATGCCGCATTTGACCGGAAAAAAATTGATGAATCCCGCGAAAAGGCCTTCAGCATTTCACGAATAGCATTGTGGCACGAACTTGCCGGAAAATATCATGAAGCCTATTCGGTTGCCCTGAAAAAAGTGCAGGGACGTGAAGAGCTTTTCCGCGATAAACGCACACCCGACCTGTTGATGGCTTTTCCTCTGAAGAAACATCAGGCACCGGTCTGGAACAAAGTACTCGTTAAACCTGGTATACCTGAACGGTTTAATGGCCTGAAACGGATTTCACGTAACCTTTGGTGGGCCTGGCAGCCACATGCCATGGAACTATTCAGGATGATCGACCCTATCCAATGGGAAGCTCTGAATCACAATCCGATAGCACTGATCGAATCACTGACGGTGAAGCAGATGCTTCAACTTGAGCGAAATGAGGTGTTTCTGAATAAACTCGATCAGATTTATGAAGAGTTTGAAACCTATATGAAGAAAGCGTCTGAAAAGCCGGTGCATCAGGTGGCCTATTTCAGTATGGAATATGGTCTTCATGATACAGTCCAGATATTTTCGGGTGGATTGGGTGTACTTGCCGGCGATTACCTGAAAGAAGCAAGTGATTCCAATGTTAACCTTGTAGCAGTAGGACTGCTTTACAGGTACGGTTATTTCAGACAGAATCTGTCAACTTTCGGCGATCAGATTGCAAGTTATTCGCCACAGAAGTTTACCCATATGCCGCTCAAGCCGGTACGGAACGGAAATGGTGAATGGGTAATGATTACGCTGGCTCTTCCCGGAAGAACTCTTTACGCGAAAGTATGGAAACTGGATGTAGGCCGGATTCCTTTGTATCTTCTTGATGCGGATCTGGATGAGAACAACGAAGCCGACAGAATGATTACCCATCAGTTGTATGGGGGTGACTGGGATAACAGGTTCAAACAGGAATTGCTGCTTGGAGTAGGTGGCATCCGCCTCCTCAATGCTTTACACCAGAAACCGGATATTTATCACTGCAATGAAGGTCATGCAGCCTTTATAGGTATTGAAAGACTCCGTCTGCTGGTTCAGGATCAGAAATTCTCATTCGATCAGGCAGTCGAAATCGTCAGATCTACACAGCTGTTTACCACCCACACACCGGTTCCGGCTGGCCACGATGCCTTCAGCGAAGATGTTCTGAGGGCATACATTCCGCATTATGCCGACCGGTTAAATATAACATGGAATACTTTCATGAATCTCGGAAGGTTCGTGGAAGATAAACTTGATGAGAAATTTTCGATGAGTGTGCTGGCTACCAGGCTATCTCAGGAAATGAATGGAGTGAGCCGGATCCATGGAAGAGTAAGCCGTGAAATGTTTCAGGGAATGTTTGAAGGCTACTTTGCCGACGAACTTTACATCAGCCATGTTACAAACGGGGTTCATTTACCTACCTGGACATCCCCGGCCTGGCAGGCCCTTTATAAGAAAACTTTTGGTGATGACTTTCTGCAACATCAGTCAGACCGGAAGTTGTGGGAGAAGATACAGGATGTGCCGGATGAGGAGATATGGAAACTCCGCCAGCAGCACCGTAAGGAATTGTTCGATTACCTGCGCCGGAGATTGGGCGAAGACCTCAAGCGGAGGCAGGAAAGTCCGAAGTTTATTCTTCGAACCCTCGAAACACTGAACGAAAAAACACTGACAATAGGTTTTGCACGAAGATTCGCTACATACAAAAGGGCATATCTTCTTTTTAATAATCTGGATCGGCTTTCGCAACTGGTGAACAATGCAAAACAACCGGTACAGTTTATCTTTGCCGGCAAAGCCCATCCTGCCGACAAGGCAGGACAGGACCTCATCAAGAGGATCATTGAAGTCTCCAAAATGCCTGAGTTTACCGGAAAAATTATCTTTGTTGAAAACTACGACATGTCACTTGGAGCCAAACTGGTTCAGGGTGTCGATGTATGGCTGAATACCCCCACCCGGCCACTTGAAGCTTCAGGCACCAGTGGTGAAAAAGCAATCATGAATGGCGTGGTGAATTTCTCTGTGCTCGACGGATGGTGGGCCGAAGGTTACAAACCCGATGCCGGATGGGCACTTCAGGAGGAACGGACGTACGAAAACCAGCAATTCCAGGATGAACTGGATGCTGAAAGTATCTATAATATTTTTGCAGAAGAAATTGTACCCCATTTCTATGACCGGGACGAAAAGGGAATACCACACAAATGGGTCTCTTTTGTAAAAAATACAATTTCGGGTATTGCCCCGGAATTTACCATGAAACGGATGATCGACGATTACTATCATCAGTTTTATAACAAGCTGGTGAGTCGTTCTACTATGCTTTTCGACAGGGATTTTGAAGGCATCAGGCAGCTATCATCCTGGAAACGAAAAATGATCAGAGGCTGGGATAGTATTGAAACTGTTTCCGTCAGAATGCCTAATTCAACAAGGAAACCACTGAGGCTCGGTGAAAATTATGTTGCTGAAGTGGTGTTGAATGTGAACGAACTTGCCGCACATGATGTCGGTCTTGAAATTCTCTTTGGACATAAAGTAAATGATGAAGTCAAAAGCCTCTCTTTTGTTGAAGAAATGACCGTGGCCGGGGTGAACGGAAACATCGTTACTTTTTTTATAGAGATTCCTACACTACAGGCCGGTGTGTTTGACTTTGCTTTCAGGCTTTATCCCAAGCATCCTCTACTTCCTCACCGGCAGGATTTTAATCTGGTGAAATGGATTTCTCAATGATGATAAGTCAGATTGCACTGTTCACCTTGTCAGAAACAAGGTGTATGTGAAAAGTGGAATGTTAAATTATCGAATTTCAAACCCAAAATCAATAATATGAAATTACTCGAAGGAAAAACAGCCCTGATAACTGGTGGTGCCAGAGGTATCGGCAAGGCTATAGCCCTCAGATTTGCTTTCCACGGAGCAAATGTGGCTTTCTCTGACCTCAATTATGATGATGCAGCCAGGGCGCTTGAAACTGAGCTTTCAGCTTATGGGATAAAAGCGAAGGGATATGCCAGTGATGCCAGTTCATTCGATGGCAGTGAGAAACTTATCGATGAGATAATGGCAGACTTCGGCCGTATCGATGTTCTTGTTAACAATGCAGGCATTACCCGCGATAATCTGCTGATGCGGATGTCAGAGTCTGACTGGGACCTCGTTATTAAGGTAAACCTTAAGTCGGTGTTTAATATGACCAAAGCTGTTCAGAAGGTAATGCTGAAACAAAGAAGTGGCTCTATCATCAATATGAGTTCAGTTGTAGGCGTTGGTGGTAATGCAGGACAGTCAAATTATTCAGCATCGAAGGCTGGTTTGATTGGCTTTACCAAGTCAATGGCCCAGGAACTTGGCTCCCGCAGTATCCGCTGTAACGCCATCGCACCCGGGTTCATCGAAACGGATATGACGGCAAAACTAACCGACGAAGTGCGCAAAGCCTGGATTGACGATATCCCGCTGCGCCGTGGTGGCAAGCCTGAGGATGTTGCTGATGTCAGCCTGTTTCTTGCCTCAGACCTGTCATCTTATGTAACCGGTCAGGTTATCAATGTTTGTGGTGGAATGCAGATGTAAAGTCAGGTAACAGTTTACAACTAACAGTTAACAGTTAATTAATTGATTTTAAGGAATATTTTTGATTAGGCTGCCAGAGGGCAGCCTTTTTTTCTTTAGAATACCTGTATAGATTGAAAATCATTTAGGACATGGTTTGATCACCGGTTTTGATTAATTTCCTGACAATTCTTCTTCTGATTCTCTATAAATCCTTCACAATCATACATTTTCCTGTAAATGAGTTTATTTTTCGTTTTGAAAATATGCGGTCTCCATCCGAAAATATTCAATGTCCCGGTCGATCCCTCCTGTATCAGAAAACACTTTTCTTTGATTCCGGATGCTGTTTTGAATTTAATTCCAATCGATGACCATCCGGGATACAGGGCCTCTTTCATCTGACATTTGTCCCATGCAGCATCCTCAACACAGGGCTTGCTTTTCAGCCACAAAGTTATGGTATCGAGATTCGGAACATGGGTAATCTGCATACCGCTTCCCGGACCATTATAAAAACTCATCCCATGTTTTCTCTTTTTTACCTCTTTCCGGATGATCCGTTCCACTTTACCGAAATTTTCTTTTTCGGCTGCTTTGCATAAAGTGCATCGATCCTGCGACTGAGCCAGGTTCAGAAAAAGAAAAGACAGAAGAAATAACAATAGTTTTTTCATTCGGTTGCCTTTCTGATCATTTTCCATTTATATTATCTGCTTCCGGAATTGACATCACTTCATCTACCCTGAAAATGAAAATCGTGTCCACCGGACTTCGTGAAAAAGTCCATGGCGCTATTCTCACTGAATTGGAATACATGCTGGCCATGTTGTTTCCTGAGAAAAAAGTGAGCAGGCCGGCTTCTTTCCATTTTTTTTCAACCAGCGACAGTTTAAGGTTTGTGCCGGTCTCCTGTTTTGAAATATTGCCGGGGTACACAAAATAATCACCTGGTTTAACAGGAGATTGATCGGTGGCATACTGCAGCATTCCGTTCTCGTTTGAATACCATTGCCAGCCCCAATGACCTGCTGTCCATACTGTTTTCCCTTCCGGCAGTTTAATTTCTGCAGCCATTTTCCTGTAATAACCTGCGTAATTATAGTCGGAAATACCCAGCAACGATCCCAGCAACAGGGTAAGGACAATTGAAATCCTGTTGATTCCCGCTTTGATTGAATCAAAGCAGTACTGGCCAAAAAGCAGAATGAAAGGAAGAATCAAAAGAAT
Organism: Bacteroidales bacterium; assembly: GCA_016705005.1. Lineage (GTDB taxonomy): Bacteria > Bacteroidota > Bacteroidia > Bacteroidales > Lentimicrobiaceae > Lentimicrobium. The sequence goes on from JADIZB010000005.1 coordinate 113,110, forward strand.
ATGACGTGTTGCTATGAAAGGTGCGAATAAAATCATAAACGCAGATAATGAAGCCATAAAAAGGAATACCACGAACGACGCATCTGAGACGTATTTACGCAATCCTTCGGCTTTGATGTGCTTTATGAGCAGCCTGACCAAAGCATAGAAAACAATAAACCCATTCATTATAAAAATAATGTTCAGCAAAATGGAATTTAGCTCATCGGGTATCAGACCATTCAGAGATAGTATCGCAAGCACTGAAAAACCGGCAAAAAGCAATACGTAAATGGTTTTTGCAGTCTTGGAACGGAAATTTGCATAAATCAGGGAGACGGAAAAAGCCGACATAGAACCGGTGCAGGCTACAAAAGCCCAGAACCTGTTGATGTGAAATTCTCCTTTAGGCCTGTCGAGGAAATGTATTGAACCATATTCATGATAATTCCACCATGACCAGAGTGCAAGAATGGCTAAAGGAATAATCAATACTGTCAGATGCCTGTAATCGCGCCTGAAGATGATGACCACACCTAAAACAACAAACAAGGGCAATACCGAGTACTTGATCATCAATCCCATTCCCAGGAGCAATGCAGCGAGGAAATAGTTTCTTAATTTCTCAGTTTGCCCTGCCCTGAGAAGGAAATAAGCCGAAAATAGAACAATGGCCAGTAGAGGAACATCGGTCATCAGATTCTGGTTTACGATCAGTGCCGGGCTGAAAGCAAACAGCAGTAACAACGTTTTTCGCGGCCGTATTGAAAGGATCTCTGTCAGTTTAAAGAATCCAATCAAAGCCAGAAAGGTAAATATGGAAAGCAGCAGATGAAGAGGTATTTCACTCACCCCAAAGATGCTTGCTGATAAGGCTATCAGAAAAAAGAACAGGGGAGGCTGGTTATGACTGTACATCGGCGTAGGCACATTTTTCCAGTTGATGTATCCCGACATTGGCGTGGCCGGATTGCTCCCGATCCATTCCGCAGCTTCAATATGAAAAGTATCGTCAATATGAAAAGCCTTGTTCAGATTAATGGCCGTAAGGCCCAGCCATAACAGGATTATAAGAAAGTACCGGTGTTCTGTGAACTGCCGGATACGGTTACCTGTAACATTCTTTGCTGACGACAAGGCTAATCAGATTAAGGTTTTGGATGTATTACTTCCCGGATATTCCGGGAACACAAAATCTGTGCTAAACAAATATAAAACTTAAATGATTGCTGTAATTGTTAATGCAAAATGTATTCAGGATGATCTAACCCATGATTGAAACGCCAATGATTTTCCCTATGCCAAAGGTTATGGCTGCCGCTGCCAGGCCGAAAAAAACCTGCCTTAACCCTGAAAACCAGACATTTTTTCCTGTAAAAAGGGTAATGGCTGCTCCAATTAAAAACAAACCTGTAGCACTTGCCCCGACACTTAACAATATGGCCTGGGTGCCATTGGTGAACATAAACGGAATAACAGGGATCACCGCTCCAACAGAGAAAAGGATAAAGGAATAGATGGCCGCCTCAATGGCAGAACCTTTCAACTCTTCGGCATTGATTCCCAGTTCTTCCTTTACCAGGACTTCATGGGCATGGTCCTTATCCAGCATAATATCGGCTGCCATCCGATGCGCCTGATCTTCTGCTATGCCTTTTGCCATGTAAATTAATGCCAGCTCTCTTGCTTCACCTTCCGGATTGGTTTCGAGCTCATCCATCTCTATCTGCATCTGATTTTCATACAGTTCCTGAGAGCTCTTTACAGATATCCATTCACCAAGCGCCATGGAAAGAGCCCCGGCAAGCAATCCGGCAAGGCCAGCAAGCAAAACCCCCTGCTGACCTGAGGTTGCTCCGGCTATGCCCATTACAAGGCTGAAATTGGAAACCAGTCCGTCATTTCCACCCAAAACAGCGGCCCGGATGGCATTTCCGCCTACTGACCGGTGTCTGGTCTCAAATCTGGAGAGTTGTTTGCCTGAAATGTTTTCTTCCTTCTCAAGGATCGACTGGAGAATTTTTACATGATTGGTCTCAGAACCTGTAACTGCCTGATTGTTCTTCTCTTTTGTGATTATCGTAGCCCTTGATAAGGTTTTTTCCGTATCCATCAATGAACCAAGCACATAATCATACCCGAATACCCTTCCAATCAGGTTAAAAACCCTGGCCCGCCATGAGGGCTCCATTAATTTGTCGGGGCTGATATTTTCCTTTTTTGCAAAAGCCTCGGCATGACTCCTTTCAATTTCACTCATTTGCCTGTAAATGCCGGCAATTAATGTATCACTTTCGTTTTCAGCAAGTTTTTGATAAAGGTAGCAGGCATCTATTTCGGTCTGGATATTCTTGTTTTTCATTAGCTGTTATTTGTTATCAGCAGATTTATGGTTCTTTATAAAACACAACACAAACCTGTTACAGACTATTCTAAGGTAATCTGAACAGACGGTAAAATTAGATAATATTCCGGACCTTTAAAATGATATTAAATGTATTGTCTTTGTAATAAATGGGTTCCATTTTGATCAGATTTTAATCATTTAGGTAAGACTGAAAAATTATGATTAATTCACTGACATTAAATGGATAAAAAATTGTTAACCAATGGATTAATAAGAAAAGGAGCCTGAATTTGTATCCAGGCTCCTAAGTTGACTGTATTATTGATTTATGCAGGCTCATGGCCCGGTTATGGTATCTGAAACTTTCCGCATGGTATCATTTATGTTTGGCTCAGCAAATGCATCAACTATACTTTGCATGGAAGGTGATGCTGAATCAATCCCGGCTTTTTCCAGTAAGACCTGCTTCAGGTAGAACTCACGTGCTTCAGGTGGGCTGTATCCGGCCTCTGTAAGGGCATTTACTGCTTCACGGGGCGATTGCTCGAATACCTGTAGCTTGTTGAGATACAAGCCGGCAAGCACTGCCAGAAAGGCTGTAAAACCGGTTAGTGTCCGGCGAAAGTGATTGGTATCAGGACTTAGTTGGTTCTTTTTCAATCCACCACTATAGGCAATCAGTGCCAGGGCTATAGCCAGACGCATCCAGTCATGATCGGCTATTCCGATCACAAGGCCACCAAGAAAGCCGATGCCGGCACCTTCCGCCAATTCCCTGGTATTCTTAAGCATATCAGTAATTTGCAAACGAATGCATGTACATGGACAGATAATAATGCATATACAATTTCATATAATCTGCGTCACTCAGCAGGTTGGTATTATATACCATGAAAGTTACAAGCAGATACGGCCCATTGACTTCAGCAGTAAAAGTAACAGACTCACCGGAAACTGTTCCTGAAATCCGGTTAACTGTAAAACTGGCAGTCTCTGCTTCGTCATTCACAACTACTTCATCGGGTGAGTCGGCGATTTCTTCCCATTCACCCTCAGGGAAGTTTTCCTGAAATACGATCAAAGCATTGGTTTTCGCGTTCTCATAGGTTTCAGCATAAAATGGCAGGGCATTGGAATAGAGTGTTTCATCGGCACTGCGAACATAAAACCAGCCGTTTTCAACATTGAAGTTCTCCCCATATGGGATGGTAATGGTTGCGCCGGTTTCAAAGTCTTCATATATGTCAAACATTCTGTCGGACATATCGATATTAAAGGACTCAAAAACAGCTACAAGATCTTGTTTATCCTGCTCCGAAAGGGTTCCCAGGATGTCATCAAAGCTGGCTGTCCAGGTTTTTGAAATTGATTGGTTGCCGTTTATCAGGGTGTTTTCTTCGGCTTCCTTTTCAAGCTCCCTGATTTCTTCTTCAGGGGTGGCGCCTTCTTCAATGATAGTCCTGCTGCTGTATAGGCTAACCTGAACTGAAGGTTCTGCCGGGACAACATCTTTTGAACCGGTCAGCTTTGGAACATAATAACTTGCCGGCATTGCCCAGTTGATCCTGGCTGTGCCATCCCTTAGTCCGCCATCGGCTATGCCGATTACGGTTCCTGTTTTGGTCATAATGGGAGCTCCTGAATGGCCGGGCTGAATGGTTGAACTGATGCGGAGAATACGGGCACCTGGCAGGGGATATCCCTGGGTTTTAAGCTCGTCTTTGAGCTTGTTGCCTGTAAGGATGTTGTTCAGTGTCGGCGTTTCCTCGAGGCTTCTCGATAACCTGATGTCATCGCCCTGCATGGTAAATACGGAATGCGGAAACCCCCAGACATAATACTCACCCATTGAATTTGGATCTGCCTCCTGCAGCTGAAGTGGAACCAGTTTCAAGTCGGAATCCAGCCTCAGTAAAGCAAGATCAGCTTCCTTTAACACCTTTTCAATTTTCGCAGTAGCCGGACCGACACCGGTTTTGTAAACCGTGATTTTATCAGCCCCGGTCACAGCATGAAGTGCCGTTACAATCAGGGTTGGTTCTTTCCAGCACCACCCGGTGGCAGTGCCTACCTCTTTAACTACCTTACCGTTGCTTTTTTTGTGGTAGGTGGTCTGAATTTTAACGACGGATGTTTTGGCATTATCCCTGTCTTTTTGCTGAGCATTTGCGTTGGTCATACTTCCGGCAAACGTCAAAAGCATTATCAGGTTTAAGTATCTGTTATTCATAGGTTTAGCTCTGATAGGTTACTTTTTCTCAAGCTTGCAGACAAATTCTGCCATCACACCCAACATATTCCGTTGATTCTCAGCAGGCAATGTCGAGATTTCCCTGGCAAATGCCTGGGTGACTTCCTCCTTTTCCCAGGCTGAAAGGTCAGCCCCAAGGTTACAAAGATGTGTGTCTTCTTTTCCCATCCTGCATATCAGTTCATGCAGGTGACCGAGAAAAGCAAACCTTTTATCCTCGGGAACATTGATTTCAATTCCATTAACGACAGGAACAAGTGCTTCTATTTCCAGATCAAGAAGACTCTGCCGGGCGAATGCCCAGTTGTTATCCCATAAATCGGGATCGGTAGAACCGCAGAGTTCCTGCGCCTGTTTCGAACTGAACAGGCTCGAACGTGCACCCTTTGTTAGTTCTGTTTCCGGTCCAAGTTCTCCGGTTTTAGGATTTATCGCAAACCGCTGGTAAGTAACCAGTTTACGTGCGTAATCCGCATCGTACCCGGCATCGGTCCATTGTTGCACACTCCATTTTACACTCGGTGTAAAAACCTCGTTGGTACGGATCCACATGCCTGAAAGTATTCCTGCAACTACTGCCAGACCGAACCATCCGGCCCGGAGAGCGGTGAAAAGCGAGTTGTGTTTCTCTTTCAGGTATTCTTCAGCATCCATGCCCGCAAAACTTCGTTTGTCAAAGCCAAGGAAAGTTCCCAGAATGGCTGTCAGAACACCCATAATCACCTTTACAACTTCCGATACCGACAAGCCCATAATGATGCCAAGCAGGAGGCCCATCCCGATTCCGGAAAGTACAGTCGCATTCCTGATATTTCGAAGCAATTGCTTTTCTTCTTTTTCCATTGTTTGGGGGTTTTGGTTACGACCTATTTAAGCAGGTTGTAATACTCGTTAAAATGCTTAATTCTGTCGGGTAAACCATTGATTCCACCATTAACCATTTTAGTAACAGTCGTAACCACAGCATCACTGCTCCCTTTGTCACAAACTGTCCATATGCGGTTATCGGTAAAGTAGAAAGCCGCTGAAGCCAATGGGTATTTTGTTGCTACCAGATCGGGGTTGTTCACAGTGTCTTCACCTATAAATGCGGCAAAACTGGTGTAATTGCGTTTTCCGGTAAGCTGTATGTATCCGCGACCCCTGTATTTGTAACCTTCTCCACTGGCCTCATCTCCGTTACCGTTTCTGCTGGCGTAGACCCTGCAACCTATCTTGACAGGATTCCGGGCATAGGCTTCATAATCATTGTTTGGGAAGTATTTTGCGAACTTCACTTTCAGCCTTTCGGCGGAATAGTTGAGATTTTCGAGCACTGCTGTAAAACCGGCACTTTCATGCCCGCATTGTGATAAAAAATGTGCCAGTCGGAGAACATTGGTGATTCCGAACTTTTCTGCCGTAACAGGTATCTGGTTGATGACCACATCAGGGATGTGCCCGCGAAGTTTATCTAGTTTAAAGGCGGTTTCCCGGGCTTGTGCCGGCTGACTTTCACCGGGAAATAAAACAGCCCAGATGGCATCGGTGATAATTCCGTCAGGGGGAAAATTGTGTAATGTTTGCCATGCTTTTACCGCAGCCTCAGTATTGGGACCGAATTTACCATCAGGTTTGGCAAATCCTAAAATGGCCTGTACCTTGCTTACTTCATCTCCTTTTGATCCATTTTTTAAAATCATAACCCGGGGTTTTTAAGGTTAATATTCCTGGAATATTGACTTCTTAAATCCTTGGAGTCCGGTGGAGGTAGTTTTCTGAGTTTTGATGAGACGTATTCAAAGCGCTTTTTGTCCGAATACCAATCATTTGCGTCAATCAATTACAAATATAGATTTTTAAAATTAATTTAGACCAAATAAAAATAAAATTCTCTCCTTTTATAAATTGAATCGTTGAACCCATTGGTCTATGGATATAGTGAAGTTGAATTTTAATCACATACAGTTGAATAAATGAAATAGATTCCGCTGAAAGATGTCATTTTGAATTTATCGAATATATATGATGAACATTTTTTGAAAGGAAGGGTTTAAAAAGAGAAAATTAATTCCCTGAACTTTGTTTTTTACACCGGTACATTTTATTAACTAACAATAAATGAATAGCTTATGAAGAAAATATACCTGATGCTACTGATATTTCATGTCACTTTTCTGGTTAAATCCCAGACCCTTTTCCATAAGGTCTACCAACAGGATAATGCTTTGGGATTACTCTACCGGTGTTTACAGACAGAAGATGGAGGCTATTTTTCTGTGGGAAACGTGACGGATGAAGTTACATTTTCGGGTGATTTTCTGATGATCAGGGCCAATCCTGATGGAAGTGCTTCCTGGTGTAAATCATTGTCACTTACCGACAATGAACAATTTACCGATGTTGTTGAATCAGTACCCGGTGAATTTGTTGCTGTTGGATCGGTTTTCAGTACGACAACTTTTACAAGCCAGATCATTGTTGCAAAATACAACAACAGTGGTTCGAAAGTATGGTGTAAAATGTATTCGGTTAATGGCAGTTCTGTTTCTGCAAATCGCATTCAGAAAGATGAAACAGGTAACATTTACATTCTTGGCATGGCAGAAGTATCAGGCGCTTCTTCTGACTACCTGATCATGAAGCTGGATGGGAATGGCAATATAATTCACCAAACAACAATAGGAACCCCTATCAGTGATTACCCGCTTTCCTTTTTGAGAAACGCACAGGGTGACTTCTTTATTGGTGGCTGGGCAAATTCAGGTACCGGAGAAACAGTTCATCTGATTCATCTGAATTCATCCATGGAACTTCAATGGGATTCATTTTTGAGCGGGAATGCCCGGTATTTTAACTATGACCTGAAGGAAAAATCGTCCGGAAACATCGTTATTGCAGGCCGGTATGATAATATGAATGATTCCTATGATGTACTCCTGGCCGAACTGGATGTTCAGACCGGGACTCCGGTCTGGATAAAGTCCTATTCAGCAGCAGACGGAACAGCCTCTTATGCCTACGGACTCGCTGTTGGTGAGAATGATCATATAGGTGTAACCGGAATTATTGAAGGCACTCCCGCAGGTACACTTCTGTTTGAAACAGATCAGAATGGGATCGTAAACTGGTCGGAACGGATTACAGGATCCAATAATACCGATGCTCACGGATACGGCATTTGTCCTGATGCTGATGGAGGATATGTGGTTTGCGGGAAACGCTCCGGCGATGATAATTCAGTGGTTCAGTTGCTGAAATCATCAAACACCGGAGAGGTTACTTGCAGCAATACTGACTTTCCTTTTGATGTCACCGACCTGACACCTGAAGTTCAGCACCTATCATTGGCATCGAATACCGGTAGCCTGATTGCACAGGATTTCACACCCGGGGAAGCCCTGATCACCAATTTTTCAGATGCCTGTACCGAAACTTCTATCAGATCATTAATTGAAAATCAGCTGTTTGAGATATACCCCAATCCATCGGTCGGGTATATTCAGGTTAGTCTTAAACATGCAACTGCCGGTAATTGTAAGTATGATTTATATGATGCCCTGGGAATCCTTGTAAGTTCAGGTGAGATTGCTCAAACCATCGCCGGGCCATATCAGATTCCCGTTGAAATTCCCGGAATCTATTTTATCAGGATTACCAATGGAAACAGGTCATTCACTGAAAAAGTGATTAATTTCTGATCAATTCTGCGTTGGTCAGGTCACGATCTGAAACAATCTCATTGTAAGGTAATTATCGGTATTTATCCCATTTCCCGGATCATATCCTCACATATTCAGTTTATGAGAATTTATCTTAAGGTTTATCAACCATTGGGCTTTCACTTTCTTTTCAAACAGTAAATTATACCATTGGTACTGGTAAAGAGAAGATAGTCACCGGAAATAACGGGTGTTGAAAAAATGCCACCAAGCTCACATTCCACTTCCAGGAATTGTTCGTTTGACTTTATGATTGAATAGATATCCTCCCTGTATGAGTCATCTTCTCTGAAATATTTAAACCTGTTTTCATTGTACGATCTTGTTTCAAAACTCCAGATTTTCTCACCTGTTTTTCTGTTGATTCCATGAAGCTTACCAATGGTTGTCCCTACATACAGCATTCCTTCCGTATAAGCATTGTTTCCAAAGACAAGGAATTCCATGTTTTTTCTCCAGGATTCTTCGCCGGTGACCGGGTCAGCCGCGATTAAAATACGCTCATCAGCCGACCCTGTGTAAAGTACAGAATCACAGATACTGTTGCTTAGTCCCCATCCATTAGAGAATGCCTTGTTCCAGTGACAGAACCCTTTCATTTGGTCTACACAGTATACATTGTAATCCCTTGCCCCGAAGATTACCAGGTTTCCAAAAACGCAAGGTGATCCCTGAACCTCACCCCGGGGAAAATAACGATGTCCGACAGTCTTAAACTTCCAGATCAGGTCACCGGTATTAATGTCGAGTGCATAAAAGTAACCATCAAAAGACCCTGCAAAGAGTTTTCCATGATCAAAAGCAGGAGTTGAATGAACAACATTACCAGTTTTAAAGCTCCAGGCTTTCTGCCCGGTTTCGGAATTCAATGCATATACATTTCCATCTCCCGATCCAAAGCAGAGGAGATCATTGCAGATTACCGGCGATGAATGAAAATAATCTGCAAAATCATATTTCTTTTCACCCTGTGTTTTATATTCCCAGAATACCTTTCCCGATTGACTCTCAATGGTGTATATGCTACCATCACCTCCGTTCAGGTACAATTTATTGCCTGCCGGGCATACTGCAGATCGTATTTCGCCACCTGTTCTGAATCGCCATACTTCTTTTCCTGTTATTAAATCAACTGCATGAAGAATGCTGTCCAGACCACCTGTATAAACAAGATTATCAATCACAACAGGAGAAGCATAGATGGATTTTCCTGTTTCAAAAATCCAGCTGATTTCTGGTAGCCTGGTGAAGTCCGGAACCGGATTCACGTCGTCGGTTTTTTTTTGAGCATTAGAAACACCATGTAGCATGCAAAGACATACAATCATGTGAATATGCAGGAAGGAATAATAAAGGAACTTAATTCTTAAAGATGCCATTGCAAGGGGTTTTTAATATTTACAATGGTTAAAAATAAACAGAAAAATCAAACTGACTGCCGGCTGTCTACTTTAAAATACTGAGGCCTCCGAAAACAAATCATGTTGTTTACCCATGCTGAACAATTGGTTAACATGATGATCCGGTTATTTTATAGCCCAAATGAAATATTCATCTTCACTTGTGATTTAGCATTAATTCTTGTAGGTTTGTGTAAACTTAAAAACAACTTTTTGCTATGAGAAGAGCTATTCTTTTTATGTTTTCTGTCCTGTCTTTTACAGGGCTATATGCACAGAATTGTGAAGGATACTTTCCGGTTAAATCCGGGGCCTTCATCGAAACAAAAAATTATGATGCCAAAGGTAAATTAACAGGAACCAATCAGCAGACGATTCTGGCTGTTGAGCCGCTGGCTGCCGGCTTGAGCCTGAAAGTCAGGAGTGAGCAATTTGACAATAAAGAAAAACTGACATATTCACAGGACCTTGGAATGCGTTGCGAGAACGGCGTTTTCTATATGGATATGAAGAATTTCCTTGATCCGGCTACCATGGGAGGAATGAAAGATATGGAAATGTCGGTCGACGGACTTGATCTTGAGTATCCGAATGTCCTGCAGGTTGGTCAGACTTTGAAGGATGGTGAAATCAATATAAGTTTTATTTCAGGTGGCATGCCACTGATGAAAATGTCAGTAAGAATGTACAACAGGAAAGTGGAAGCCCTTGAAAGTGTTACCACCCCTGCGGGTACATTTGAGTGCTATAAGTTGAGCTACGACATGGATGTGAAGTCAATCATGAAAATGACTGTAAAAGCCACGCAATGGGTTTCAAGAAATGTAGGAGCTGTTAAATCAGAGTCTTACGATAAAAATGGGAAAATGGTTGGCTATTCATTGCTTACAGCTTTCAGAAATTAGCAGTCTTTTATTCCAAAAGGTTGTCTTAAAGGTAAGAGTTTACTGCTTTAGGACAACCTTCTTTCTTCCCATTATTTCCGTTAACTGTTCAAGTGAAAGGCTTTTTTCGGAAATTTGCAATCTCAATAAATCCTGATATTTTGGGTCTACAACTCGTTACTGCATATTCTTACTGGCTGATTCCACTCTGCCTGGCTTTTGGTGCCGGGCTGGCTGCCGTCTTATATTATCGCAATACACCCGGTGATTTTTCACGAAACCTTCGTTGGATTCTGTCACTGTTTCGATTTCTTTCAGGGAGCATTGTAGCATTTTTATTGTTATCCCCGATGATAAAGACAATCGTCCGGACAACAGAAAAGCCTGTGGTTGTGATCGCTGTTGATAATTCAGGATCCATGATTCTTGGCAAAGATTCACTGTTTGTTATGAATGAACTCAGCGAAAAGCTCGATGATCTGGCAGGTCAGCTTGGTGATGATTTCGATCTAGTGAGATATACTTTCGGTGAGCAGGTTATCCGGAACGACAGCCTTGATTTTTCAGGAAAACTGACAGATATATCTGCCTTTATCACACAGTTAAATAATCGCTACTACAACAGAAATCTGGGGGCTGTGATTTTAGCCAGCGACGGAATTTATAACGTCGGTTCTGACCCATCCTACCTTGTCCGGGATGTTTCATATCCCGTGTATACAATAAATACCGGTGACACCAATCAGCATCGGGACCTTCTGATTAAACGCATTAATTATAATCGCCTTGCCTATAAAGGAAACCGTTTTCCTATAGAAATCCTTGTACAGGCTTATGAATCAGCCGGAGAATCCAGCCTTGTTAAAGTGTATCACAAAGAAGTGGAAATTTTTTCTGAGGAAATCAGGTTTATTTCTGATAAACAAGTTGTTACAATTCCGGTAACAGCAGCTGCAGAGGAAACAGGTAAACTCCGGTTCAGGATAAATATTGAACCAATTGACGGGGAAGCCAATGAATCAAACAACACGCGTGAAATCGTAATTGAAGTAAAAGAGGGAAGGCAGAAAATAGCCATTGTCGGAAATTCACCGCATCCGGATTTGGCAGCCATCGAAAGGGCCTTAGGGAACAGCAACAACTTTGAAACAGAACTTTTTTTTGCTGATAATTTCACTGAAAACCCGGCCAACTTCAGCCTTTTCATTTTACATCAGTTGCCTTCTGTTACCAACCAGTCTTCGAAGTTGCTCGGAGAATTGGCAAGACTTAACGTACCTGTGCTTTATATACTTGGTAATCAGTCTGATATTTCTTTATTCAACGCTCAGAGAAGCGGCCTCTCACTATCCGGATTCAATAATTCTTTTAATGAATCATTGCCTGTCTTTAATGCAGACTTTCCTTTGTTTATCAGTTCTGAAAACCTGAAACAATTACTTCAGATTGTACCACCGCTGAATACACCTTTTGCAAAATACTCGATAGGTAATGCTGCATATATATATGCAAATCAGGCTATTGGAGCATCTGCGACTTCTATGCCACTGATTTTCTTCAATCAAAACCCGGATCGGAGAACTGGTGTTATAGCAGGTGAAGGAATCTGGCGATGGAGGCTGGCAGATTATTCCAAAAACCAAAATCAACTGGCTTTTGACGAGCTTTTTGGGAAAATGGCCCAATACCTTGCCGTGAAGGATGTAAAAAGCAGATTCAGGGTTTCAGCCAGGGATTTTTATGCTGAAAATGAGAATATTGAATTTGGTGCTACCCTGTTCAATGAATCTTACGAATTGATCAATGATAAGCTTGTGACACTGGTCATCATTGGTGAAGATGGGAAAAAGTATGAATTTGAGTTTACGCCAGCTGGTGAATCCTATCAGTTAAATGCCGGAAATTTCAAACCTGGTATATTCCGGTTTCAGGCATCAGCCGAAACCGGAACCGGGACATTGATGCAACAGGGATCCTTTGTTATTACAGCACTTAATCTGGAGGATATTAATACGGTCGCCAATCATAAACTGCTGAACACCATGGCAGAACTGACAGGTGGAAGTGGATTTGACCCCGGCCGTATTCCCGATATTGCCAACATCATTAAAAGCCGGAAAGACATTAAGCCAGTTACCTATGTCAGGAAACGTTATACCGACCTTATTTCATTTCTTCCCCTGCTTCTGCTTATCATCGGTTTATTGGGTACAGAATGGTTTTTACGGAAATATTACGGTAGTTATTAAGAATGATTGCTCAATCGTAATCATGAGTAAAGGAAATTAATATCGTTGGATTCTATGGCAGAAATACTGAACATCTGCATTCTTGTTATTGTAATATCAGGTTTTCTGGCAGGACAGGTTATCTCTTTTTTAAATCACAGATCAAGAAAGAACCCGGTACCACCTGTTCTTGAAGGGGTGTATTCTCCCGACCGATACCAGCAATACCTCCTTTATAAGAGTGATTCCTTCCGTTTTGGAATGCTGATTTCATGGTTGTCATTTATTGCCACTCTTGTCATGCTTTTGGGAGGATTTGTATTGATTGACGATTTTGTAAGATCGGTTTTTCAGAATCCAATTCTTCAGAGTCTCTTATTCTTTGGAATTATCGGGTTGGCAGCTGACCTGCTTTCAACCCCATTTGATCTTTACGATACCTTTGTAATTGAACAGAAGTATGGTTTCAATAAATCGACCCCTGCAATTTATATTTCCGATAAATTAAAATCCTGGTTTCTGGCTGCTGTTATCGGAGGTGGGTTAATCAGCCTGATTGTCTGGTTATATACATTGCTTGGAAATTCATTCTGGTGGCTTGCCTGGATTTCAATTTCGGCTTTTTCAATCTTCTTCAGCCTGTTTTATTCTTCTATTATTGTGCCTCTTTTTAACAGGCAAACCCCACTGGAGCCCGGCGACCTTAGATATAAACTGAATGATCTGGCAGTCAGGACAGGATTTGACCTTACCGATATTTTCATCATCGATGGGTCGAAACGATCTACCCGGGCGAATGCTTATTTTTCAGGCTTCGGATCCAAAAGAAGAATTGTACTGTATGATACGCTGATACAAAATCAGACTCCGGATCAGATTACAGCCGTTTTGGCGCATGAAATAGGCCATTACAGGAAAAAGCATACCATAAAGACCCTTGTACTATCGATTGTACAAACAGGTGTAATATTGTTCCTCTTTTCAGTTGTGGTGGGCAATCCTGATATTTACCTGGCCCTGGGAAGCTCAGGAAATAGTTTTCACCTCGGCTTGATAGTATTTATGATACTGTATAGTCCAATATCATCAATAACATCTGTCATCACAAATTATCTTTCCAGGATGTTTGAATTCCAGGCGGACCGTTTTGCCGTTGAGAATGCTGATCCATTGGCTATGGCTTCTTCACTCCGGTTGCTGACTTCCGACAATCTGTCAGACCTTACACCTCACCCATGGCACGTGTTTCTCAATTACACCCATCCTCCGCTTGATCAGAGACTTGAAAGGATTCTGAAAAACAGTGAATAGCCTTAAGATGTTACCTGAAAAGATTGGTGGTAATAAATGCCATTGTCTGAAAGGCATCAATCCTTCTGGCAGAATTATAATCTTCGGTGGCCGCCCATTTTTTGCCGGCCTTCTGATTGGTCAGCGCACGGTACAGATAAGCATCAAGGTTTTCAGCGTTCAGGTCAATCACAATACTGAAATCAATCGATGCTCCGGCATAATCTTCCTTAAGCAATTTGTTGTACCCGCGATGAAAGTATGCTGATTCGTAATTGTTATTCAGGTTAATGGCTGCATCGCACAGCAATATTGCCTGATCGTATTTCTTCTTTTGGGTCGCTACAATGGCAGCCCTGAGATAATCTGATGCCTTATATTGCGAAAACCCATCGGATGAAATAAATAGAAGTGCTAAAAAAAGAATAGAAAATTTCCTCATCTGAATAAATTAATATCTGGTGTTGTCATTGCATGAAACATACAAACTCAACAAAGATGACCCAAGAGTGTTTACAATGAAATGACACATTTATACTGACGGTTTTGTTGCTGAAAAGTTACAAAAATATGATGGTTTTCCAAAAGGTTTTCATTGTAAATTGCAGATGAATCAGTAATATTTAAATTAAAGTTTAATCTTCTGTAATTCACAATTATAGATATTGGGGATGACGTTGAAATTATTGAAATTAATTTCTGGTAAAATCAGGAAAGTGCTGAAATTTATTTTTGGCATTTTCTTCAGACTGCCGTCCGGTATATCGGAATTGTGGCTGAAACTGTCCGTAAGATTGCTTCAGGTGTTGATGCTTATCCTGGTGATTGTCCTTTGTATAAACTTTAACCTTTTTGGATTGTTCGGACCTTCACCTAAACTTACCGATCTAAAAGACCCTGAAATCAGTGTTGCTTCTGAGCTTTTTGCATCCGATGGTTCACTGATCGGAAAATATTACCTTGAAAACAGGTCTCCTGTTGAATTCTCTGATCTGTCACCCGTACTGGTAAATACTTTACTGTCAGCTGAAGATATACGATTTTACAAGCATAATGGAATCGATATCAAAGCAACGGTTGCTGCAATCTGGAGTACAGCCCGTGGAGAAAAAAGGGGAGGGAGTACGATTACCCAGCAACTGGTTAAAAATCTGTACAAAACCCGCCACAAGAACCAGAAGGGACTTCTTGGTTATATTCCTGGTGTCAATATATTGATTGACAAGTCTAAAGAATGGATCAATGCCCTTAAACTGGAATTTTATTATTCTAAGAACGACATTCTGACCATGTACCTTAATACCGTTGATTTCGGAAGCCATGCTTTTGGAATCAAAGCAGCTGCAGCAACCTTCTTCGACAGGAAACCCGCTGAACTTAAGGTTGAAGAAGCCGCGGTGTTAATAGGCCTGCTGAAAGCCCCAACCTATTATAGTCCTGTTCAGAATCCGGATAATGCACTGAAAAGACGCAACAGTATTCTCTTACAACTCGAAAGATATGGTTATATCTCTCAATCAAAAGCCGATTCTCTCATAAAAACCAGAATTTCGTTACGGTACAGGCGTTCACACGACGACGACGATGCAACCTATTTTAAGGAAGCTGTTGCCAGAAGCATGCAGGAATGGAGTAAAGAATCAGGCTATAACATTTTCACCGATGGATTGAAGATTTATACAACCATTGATCCGCATTTACAGGATTATGCTGAGCAGGCAGTCATAAAACACATGAGGAGGCTGCAAAAAAGGTTTAATGAGCACTGGCAGGGCCAGAATCCCTGGGTTGACAGCAAAGGCAATGAGATTCCAGGCTTTATTGAAGAATTGTCGAGGGAGACTTCATTTTACGAAGGCCTGAGCAAAAAATACAGAAACAATCCGGATTCTATTGATTATTACCTAAACCTTCCCAGGAAAATGAGCGTATTTTCGTGGAACGGGCCTTCAGATACCATCCTGAGCACAATGGATTCGATCAGGTACTACCGGCATCTGCTGAATACTGGTTTTGTGAGTATGGATCCGGCAACCGGTTACATAAAGGCATGGGTCGGTGGAATAGATTTCCGGTTTTTCAAGTATGACCATGTTAACCAGGCCCGTCGGCAACCCGGATCATTGTTTAAAGCATTTGTTTATACTGCCGCATTTGAGCAGGGGTTGGGACCATGTGACAGAAGGACTGATCAACCGGTTACCATTAAATATACTGAGAAAGGTGAAACAAAGACATGGTCTCCCCACAATTCTAACTGGAATTTTACATGGGAAGATCTTACCCTTAAGAATGCATTTGCCCGCTCTGTGAATTCAGTTGCTGTTCAGTTAACCAATGAAATGGGCTGGGGTAAAGTCATTGAGTGTGCACACAGAATGGGTATTAACTCGCCTTTGAGAAATGTGCCTTCTGTTTGTCTTGGTTCCAGTGATGTTACCTTGCTTGAAATGGTTAATGCTTATTGTTCCTTTTTGAACGATGGAATGAAAAATGAACCTGTACTTGTGACTAAAATAATTGATAGGGATGGTAAAGTTATATATGAGTACAAACCGGCATCTGTTAGGGTAATCAGTGCAGAAACAGCGTTTCTGATGAGTGTCATGCTCAGGTCAGGTTTAACCGAAGCCGGAGGGACAACCCAGGGTTTATGGGAGTATGATCTGTTTAATTATGATACGGAGTTTGGAGGTAAAACCGGAACATCTTCCAATTTCTCTGATGGCTGGTTTATTGGAATAACCCCCAGGCTTGTTTCGGGGGTATGGGTGGGAGGGGAGCACCGGAATGCAAGGTTCAGAACTTCCCAACTGGGAGAAGGCCTTAGAACAGCGCTGCCGGTCTTTGGGCTGTATATGGAAAAAGTGCTTCAGGATGAAAATCTTAAACAATACAGGGGTAAATTCAGTAAGCCTTCAGGCAAAATTAACAAGCCCTATTCATGCTCTTCTTATTCCCCTGTTTCTGATTCGCTCCTTTCTGAAGATGATCCTGCTAAAGAACAGCAGGATTCATTATAAATCTCTTTTCAGGAGAATCCTGTAGATCGCCAGTATAAAAACAACGATCCATCCAAAACAAATGGCAGTGTCCTGCCAGGAAGTGAATTCACTGAAGGATACACCAAAAAGTTTCATGAGTGAACTGTTGGGCAATGGAACAAGGTTTCCGGCAGCCTCCAAAGGCAAAAATCTTCCGATATTATCGGGAAGTTTAAAACTGAGTATCCGCTCAAGAATGATTGAATACAATAGAAAAACAATCACAGTAATTCCGGCTCTTTTCAGGAGCACTGCCAGAAAAGCAGCAAACATCATATAGGTCATCAATTCAAGCGCATGAGCTGCAATAAACAGCAATTTTGGGCTTAATATCAGCTTAAAATCCTGCGAATTCTGCATCAGACCTGCCAGAAGCCCGGTAATCGCGACTAAAAATGCAACGGCCACGGAAAGTGCCAGAATCAGTGTTATCTTAGCCGTCATAAACTCTAGCCGGCTGGTTCCGGTAATCACCTGTTGCTTCAGTGTTCTGAATGTAAATTCATTGGTTATCAGTATGATAACAAGGAATGCAGGAAACATTTTAAGGAAACCTGCTATATAGGTCAGGTTTTGCCAGACCCCTGGAAATGCATATACCGGAAATGAAGGAATTGGAAGTGGTGACTTATTGTTTACATTGACAGTAATGTTGTCAAGTATACCCTGAAGACTAAACAGAAGCAGTACCAGCGTGGCAGCATATAACCCGCATAGTATCCAGAAAGTGCGGTAGTTTACAATCTTGATCCACTCCGGATAAAATATTAAAAGTATCTTTTTCATTGGCCGTCAGATTTTCTCAGATCCTGGATGGTTACCGGTGATTTCAAGGAAATAGCTTTCGAGACTCTTCTTATTCATAACGAGATGAGAACAGCTGATCCCTTTTGAAAAAAGAAATTGGTTTACATCTGATGGATTGCACATTCCCCTGGTTTTTAGTTCTGCATAATTGCCTCTGATTGTATGCGAGAGATAATGAGGGTAGTCCTTTAAAACAGTTTCCAGTTTTGAAAGATCAGCACTCCCGATCACAATGGTTTCTGTATTGCTCAGTACATCATCCACACTGCCCGAGAAAAGCTTGACTCCCTTCTGAAGTACCGCAACATGGCTGCATACTTTCTGGACTTCATCAAGCAGGTGACTTGCCAGTATAATGGTTGTACCCAATGAAGCAATGGAAGTAATCAATTCGCGGATCTCTGCAATTCCTCCGGGATCCAGACCATTGGTAGGCTCGTCAAGAATAAGAACCTCCGGATTTCCAAGCATTGCCGAAGCTATGGCCAGTCGCTGTTTCATCCCGAACGAGTAGGTCTGGAACCGATGTTTTCTCCGGTCTGATAGTCCGGTTAACTGCAGTACTCTTTCAATATCCTGCTCAGGTGTGCATCGAACCTGTGCAATAATTCTCAGATTATCAACAGCATCAAGGTATGGGTAGAAGTTGGGATGTTCAAGAATTGCACCAATACGTTTAAGCGATTTACCGGCCAATGGTTGTCCAAACCAACGGAAGCTCCCCTTGTCCGGAAGTGTGGCACCGAGAATAATCCCTAAGGTGGTTGTTTTTCCACTGCCATTTGGTCCAAGCAAACCAAAGACCTGCCCTTTATTTATGGATAGATCCAGACCCGATAATGCTCTGAGTTTACCGTAGTTTTTGCTCAGGCCTTCAACTTTTAATATATTGTCTTCCAAGATGTGAATCTGTATTAATTGATAAATTCCAGTTTATCAGCGAATGCCATTTGACGCTCAATTATGGTGAAAATTACAAAAAAAGGCGATAGGCTTTCCCGCTTTGTCTTTTTATCTATTTTTGCGTTTGTAACTCAACAAAGTAGCCATGCTTGCTGTTGACTATTTAATAACAAAACAATTATACTGATGACTGTTTCACAAAACAAAGTGGTTTCACTCACCTACGAGTTAAAAATAGATAATGCTTCCGGAGAAGTTGTCGATATGGCCGATGCCAGCGAACCTCTGGTATTTATTTATGGTACAGGTAACCTGCTCCCGAAATTCGAAGCGCACATCTTCAATCTTAAAATAAAGGATAATTTTGAGTTTACCCTTTCAGCAGCAGATGCTTATGGCGACTTTACTGAAGATGCTATAGTTACCCTTCCTATAGACGTATTTATGATGGATGGGAAAATAGATCCCGAGATGCTTCGCATCGGAAATGTTATTCCAATGCAGGACAATGAAGGCCACCCTCTTGAAGGAGTTGTGAAATCAGTCGAGAAGGATAAAGTTATCATGGACTTCAATCATCCGATGGCAGGTAAAAACCTTTATTTCACAGGTAGCATACTCGAATTGCGTGATGCGACTCCTGAAGAAATCAGTCACGGACATGTTCATGGCCCCCATGGTCACCACCATTAATACTGGTTATCAGAATGATCCATCCAGGTTCAGATATTTCAAATCCCTGATTCATCAGGGATTTTTTTATACCTGTCCCTGATTACCTGGATAGCAGAAAAACTGTTGGTTTTTTGCCCGGCTGAAAGTTCATTTTCTTCCACCGGGCTATAGGTGCTGTTATTATAGATTCATCGCTAAGGCTGATGTTGCTTGCAATGCAGAGCATTGTATCGTTGCCACAGGCCAGTAAAATGGATTCAAGCATGTGGTTGTTACGGTAAGGCGCTTCTATAAAAATATGCGTCTCACCTGTCCTTATCATATCCCGCTCAATTTCACGGATCTTTTTATTTCTTTCAGGAGCCTTAACGGGAAGGTATCCATGAAAGGAAAAATTCTGACCATTGAAGCCTGATCCCATCAAAGCCATAATGATCGATGATGGTCCTGAAAGCGGCACTACCCTGATTCCATTTTCATGTGCCAGTTTTACAACCAGTGAGCCAGGGTCAGCGATTGCAGGACATCCGGCTTCAGACAGCAAACCGGTATCCTGTCCTGATCTGGCCTGATCAAGAAATGAAAAAACATCATTTTCAGCCGTGTGCTCATTCAGAATGTGAAATGTTGTTGTTTCAAAATCCTTATTGTAGCCACATTTACGAAGGAAACGACGGGCAGTTCTGAGTTCTTCTACTATGAATACATCCAACTGCTGAATCAGTTGAAAATTATAGGCTGGCAACACCTTTTCCGGAGGAGTATCTCCAAGTGTGCTCGGAATCAGAAATATTGAACCTGATTTGCTGCTCATATCACTTGTTTAAATGGCAAGGCCGATAAATCAACGTTTCCACCTGATATAATGATGCCTGCTTTTAAATTGCCAACATGAAGTTTCTTTTCCAGAATTGCAGCCAATGGGACTGCTGATGATGGTTCTATGATGATTTTCATACGCTCCCAAACCATTTTCATTGCTTCTGTTATACTTTCTTCACCGACTGTTACAATATCATCGACATATTTCATGATGATAGGGTAAGTTATTGACCCGAGCGAAGTAAGTAATCCATCTGCCATTGTTTTCGGATTCACGGAAGGTATAAATGATCCTGATTTGAACGATCTGCAGGCATCATCAGCTCCGGCCGGTTCAGCAGCAACGACTTTTACACTTCTGCCAAAGTACCTTGCCGCCAGCGCTGTTCCACTGAGCAAACCTCCTCCGCCAACAGGGGCACTGATCATCTGAATATCCGGAAAATCCTCCAGCAACTCCATCGCTGCTGTAGCTTGCCCGGCAATAATCCTTAAATCGTTATACGGGTGAATTTCGGTTGCTGATGTTTTATTTAGTAAAAGCTTAAGGGTCAGTTCTCTGGCCTCCAGCGTTGGTTCGCAAAAGGTTATTATTCCACCATACTCTTTAACTGCATTTATCTTAATCCTGTTCGAATTTTCGGGCATCACAATGTATGCCCTGATACCTAGGCGAGATGCAGCCAAAGCCAGGGCTGCGGCATGATTACCTGATGAATGGGTGGCAACACCACAAGCGAGTTCATCCGGATTCAGTTGCAAAACCGCATTGGTTGCTCCCCTTGATTTGAATGCGCCTGCTTTCTGGAAGTTCTCACATTTAAAATACAATTCGGATCCAAACATCCTGTTGATGGCTGAACAGGTAAGCACAGGCGTCCGGTGCAGATACCCTGAAATTCTTTTCCCGGCCTGTTCAATTGCTGCTTTATCTGGTACGTGTACTTCAGCCATGTTTTTCCTTCCTGATAGATTCAATTATCCTGTCGGTGGCAACATCCAGCAGTTCCCATGTTTTGGAAAATCCGGACTGGCCTCCGTAATACGGATCAGGAACCGGCTGATTGCTCCCGGGGAATGCCATATTCATAATGAAATCAACTTTTTTCATGTCTGTATCATTCCTGGCTGCAGAAGCAACATCCCTGTAATTGGCACTATCCATAACATAGATTCTGTCGAAGCTGTCGAAATACGATTTACTGAATAGTTTCCCACGGTGCTCTGAAATATCTATTCCATGTTGCCGGGCAACCTCGATTGACCTTTTATCAGGAGTATCTCCGGCATGGAAGGGTTCAAATCCACAGGAATCAACTTCGCCTGCAATATGGTTGTCCTCCATTTTTTTTCTCATGATTCCTTCTGCAAGAGGCGACCGGCAGATGTTCCCAAGGCATACCATCAGAATTTTCATATCCTTTTCTTTTAATAAATAACCTCATCACGGATTGCTCGCGGATGAGGTTATTGGTTTATTTACCACAGTCGGAGACTGGTCAGAGTTTTATTTTCTTTTCAATCTCTTCAACATAAGTCCTGAATTGCTTGTCAGTTTCAATCAGGTTATTTACAGTGCGGCAGGCATGAAGAACCGTTGCATGATCTTTGTTACCACAGTGAAGCCCGATGGTAGCCAGGGATGATTTGGTATGCTTTTTCGAAAAGAACATCGCAAGTTGCCTTGCCTGGACAATTTCACGTTTACGTGTTTTTGAGTTCAGGTGATCAACATGTATGTTGAAGAAATCGCAGACAACTTTCTGGATGTAATCTATGGAAATTTCTTTTGAGGTATTTTTTACGAACTTGTCAATCATCTGACGGGCAAGTTCAATGGTAATGGCTTTCTTGTTGAGTGACGATTGTGCCATGAGTGAAATAAGCGCACCTTCGAGTTCTCTGACATTGGTTGTAATGCTGTAAGCAAGATATTCGATGACATCAAGGGGCATTTCTATTCCATCCTTATAAAGCCGTTTATTGAGAATGGCAATACGGGTTTCAAGATCAGGGATCTGAAGGTCAGCAGCGAGGCCCCATTTAAAACGTGAAAGTAATCTTGGCTCAATGCCTTTCATCTCAACCGGTGCTTTATCAGAGGTAATGACAAGCTGATTGCCATTCTGATGCAAATGGTTGAATATATGGAAGAAAACATCCTGTGTTTTTTCCTTCCCCGACAGGAATTGTATATCATCGATCAGTAACACATCGATCATCTGATAAAAATGAACGAAATCATTTTGATTCTGATTCTTAACGGCATCGACAAATTGTTGGATAAATTGCTCTGCAGTTACATAGAGCACCGTTTTCTCAGGGAAATTGTTCTTAACCTGAATACCAATGGCATGGGCAAGGTGGGTTTTACCGAGTCCGTTTGCACTATATATAAATATGGGGTTAAAAGCAGTCTTACCCGGATTGGTGGCTACTGCATAACCGGCCGATCGTGCGAGCCGGTTACAATCACCTTCAATAAAATTGTCAAACGAATAGGATTCGTTAAGCTGCGAATGTACCTGGATTTTTTTAAGGCCCGGAATGACAAAGGGGTTTGGTATTTCCTTAGAAGACCCTTTGTTAAGGTCAATCGGCATGGATACTGAAGGATTATTCAGAACACTCCTGTTGCTGGTAGGCACTTTAATAGTGTACGGTGCCCTCGGGTCGTTTGAATTTTCCATAATAATACTGTATTCCAGCCTTCCGGAAGGACCAAGCTCATGTTTTATAGTTTTCTTCAGTAAGTTGATGTAGTGCTCCTCAAGCCATTCATAAAAAAACTGACTGGGGACCTGGATTGTTAGTACGTTGTCGTCAAGTTTTATAGGTTTAATAGGCGAAAACCATGTTTTGTAGCTTTGATAGTTAATGTTGTCCTTAATAATCTTTAGGCAATTCTCCCAAACTTCATGATGAACTTCTCTCATTCTCCCTTACGTAAAAAAGTTGTAATCAAAAATAACTTCCTTGTCTTTCTTTGTTTCTCCATTGATAAAAAGTATAGGCTCTCATATTCAGAAACTTCAGGTTTCTGTCTTAACAGACTACATTTTCAACAAAAGTCACTGAAAAAAAGTTAAAAAAAAATAAATAATTCGCTTGTATTTTCAGAAAAATATGTGTATTGTAAAAGCCGCTGTTCTTTATCCTTCCCAGCAAAGACAATACTTATTCAGATCTTAAATATATAACCTTACTTCCATGTGTTTTTCTGAACTTTTCGTTTACTCTGTCAGCGTCCCTTTTCCTTATCCTGTAACTGAGATTACATTCCAAATCAAATTGTGTATTGAGTAGTTGTAAGCCATCATCCTTTACAATTTTCATGATTTCATTCATGGCTTCGTAGTTAAATCTTAACTCGTAAATTTCATCGACTGTTCTTTCAATAATTTCCGCATTTGACAGGGCATCAGCTGTTGCTGTCTTATATGCGTTTATCAAACCACTGACTCCCAGTTTGATTCCACCAAAGTAGCGGACAACTACTATCAGTACATTGGTGAGATCATGCGACTGAATCTGACCGTGAATCGGCCTTCCGGCAGTACCGGAAGGTTCCCCGTCGTCGTTTGTCCTCCAGGATGATTTGTCAAATCCAATGGTGTAAGCATAACAATGATGACGCGCATCGTAATACTCCTTCCGCAATTGCTCCAGCGCTGACTTTACCTCATTCTCTTCTTTTACAGGCAAAGCAATCGAAATAAACTTACTTCCCTTTTCCTTGTATATTCCTTCTGACCGATTGACGATGGTTCTATAGGTGTCATCAAATAACATCCTGATTTTAAATTAAATATAGTTAGAGTAAGAAAGTCTTCTGAAGACCAGATGAGTGTTGACAGTAAGATGTAAACATAATAATTTCCGGAGATATTTATGTCAAAAAGCAAGTTTTTTTCAATATTTTTTTCGCATTTGCAAAAACCCTGAAAATCAGTTTAATCAGTATAATAATAGTATCCGGTAAATCCGCCAATGAAAATAATCTATGTTAATAACTCGTTCTTGCAGGTCTAACAAATTATTAACGACAACCATACTTTTGCCTCTGATCAAATCCTAATACTTTGTTTATGCTGGATAACTTACAGGGTGAGCTTGCCGCATTGCTTACTGCTGTCTTCTGGACGATAACTGCCCTTGCATTTGAATCAGCAAGTAAAAAAGTGGGGTCCCTGTCGGTTAATCTTCTACGATTGATCATTGCACTAATATACCTGAGCCTTTTCAGTTTGTTCACAAAAGGTAGTCTGCTTCCCATCAATGCTTCAGTCCACAACTGGGTTTGGCTCTCTGTTTCCGGGATTGTTGGTTTTGTGATAGGTGATCTTCTGTTGTTTCAATCCTATGTGGTCATAGGGGCCAGAATTTCTATGCTGGTGATGGCACTTTCTCCTCCGATTGCAGCGGTGACCGGATGGCTTTTACTTGGTGAAACAATGAACCCGCTCAGTATCCTGGGAATGGTCATAACATTGACCGGAATTTGCCTGGCTATTCTGGGAAGGAAAATTAAACCCGAGGGGAATATTGATAAGGCAAAAATACGCTTCGG
Organism: Bacteroidales bacterium; assembly: GCA_016705005.1. Classification (GTDB taxonomy): domain Bacteria; phylum Bacteroidota; class Bacteroidia; order Bacteroidales; family Lentimicrobiaceae; genus Lentimicrobium. The sequence continues at coordinate 138,011 of JADIZB010000005.1, forward strand.
TTATCGTTTTAAATACCCGGTAAAAGGACTTCTGCTGGCCTTCGGAGGGGCTGCAGGGCAGGGAATAGGATTGGTTATCAGCAAATATGGTATGGGGAGTTATAATGCTTTTGCTGCTACCCAGATACGGGTTATTACTGGAGTAATTGGTTTTGCGATGGTGATTACAGCTTATGGTGGCTGGAAGAAGTTGATGTCAGCAGCCCGGAATATGCCTGCAATGAAAAGCCTTTCGCTCGGAGCCTTTTTCGGACCTTTTCTCGGGGTATCGTTCTCATTGCTGGCTGTCAGGTATACTTCCTCGGGAATTGCCTCGACCATTATGTCCATTACCCCGGTATTGATTATAGCACCTTCAGCACTATTCTTTCATGAAAAGGTTACGTTTCGTGAGATTGCAGGAGCAATACTGGCTGTTACCGGCGTATCCCTGTTTTTTATTTAATTCGTCAGCATAACCTCAGTAATCAAAGTACTTATTTCCATAATTCCTTCAGTTTTCCGGTAATGCTGTAGTATTCTCCTTCCGATAAAACAATTCTGGCCTTGTTTTGAGGATCTACGGAATGTTGTAATTTGTCGTACCAATCTTCACCCTGAGGCAGGTCATCAGTTTTTCGCGGTATGATATGCAGGTGTAAATGCTCAATACTCTGCCCGGCTTCGGTTCCTTCCTGAAGCGACCAATCGTAGGCATCAGTTTCGTAAACTTCACATAAAAAGGCGGTTACCTTTCTTGCAAATGAGAAAAACTCACTGATCTCCGCTTCAGTGAGCTCAAACAGACTGGAAACATGTTTCAATGGAACTACAAGGCTGTGACCGGGAAGGATAGGAGATAGATTATAAATTGCTTTGTTATGCCCCGAAAGAGCAAATGCAGATTGCTGGTTACCGGTTTCACAGAAAGGACAAATATTTATCATCAGTATTTCAGTAATAATGTGTTTCAACGATTGGTTCCCAGAGCAATCTGGTCTCTTCGCGGCCATAACCGCTGCAAACAGATTCAAAACTACAGTTTTTATGTTCGGGTATCAGCACAATGGTCTGAAAAGTACAGGGTTCTTTACTGCAATGTGCATCCAGGCACAACATGGTGTCGTTACAGCATGATCTTCCAAGCGACCAGAAAATATCATTCATTTTCCAGACCTCAATTCCTGAATACCTTGATATTTCATTGACAGCTTCAATACAGGCTTTTCTTACCGGCTGGTCAGTGTGAAGAGGAGAACGCTTCCTGATTGCTTCCAACAGTTCCAAGTCGTTGATCCTGATACAGCCCAACCTTAGCAATACTCTTTGCATATGATAATCCATGATCGGAATATAGTTTTCAGCATCCCGGATCCGGAATAATCCACTGTCAATCAATAGTTTTAAAAGAAAGGATGATTTCTTACGCAAAGGATCTCCGAATGCTTCTGCCTTTTCGAGTAATTCATAAAATCCGGAACCATTGTTATATAACAATCCTTCGGTTTTTTCAATCAGATGTGTAAAAGAACCACCGGATACGTGATTCAAAAACCGGCTAAGATCTTTCATTAGCCCAACGCGTTCTTCAATCCTGTCAAGGGTTGTGTTCAAAGCATTTCCGTCATCGGCAAAAGCAGACCCAAGGGCCTTCGCAATTTGATGCTCATCATCCAGTTCCAATGATGACGGTGATATAAGTGCCGATTTTCTCCTGGCCAGATTCAGAAAAACTTTTTCGATGTAATCCCAGCCGAAAAGATTGCTTTTAGCACTTTTCAAACTCCGCGTCTGGTGACAAACAGCAACGGCATAAAACAACATGGCAAGCCTGGTTTCTTTTTTTAACGGATGGTTCAGAAAAGGTCTCCTGGTGAAACCTTCTCTGAATTCCATTAGCAATAAAGTGTTAGAAATTGCCAGACATTGATTTGAATCAACAACAACACTGCTCTCATGCATAAAGGTAAACTATTGTTCCCGGATACCGGTATACCAACCAGTGCCAGATGTTAAACACTTTTTAATCAATACTATAAATAAAATAAAGATCAGATATTAATCAAAGACAATTTTCATTTCCACCCTTCTGTTCTTTTGTCTGCCGGCGGGAGTTTTGTTGTCAGCCACGGGTCTTTCCTGACCAAACCATTCGGCTGTAATTCTGAATTCCTCAACACCCTGTTTAATGAGATAATCTTTAACAGCCTGGGTCCTGTTCTTCGATAATTCCATATTTTTTTCAGGATTTCCGGTATTATCGGTATGACCTGAGAGTTTAACCTTCCACATCTTCCTGATTACCATCAATTCAGCCAGTTCATTCAACGATTGAAAAGACCCTGTCTTGATGATTGATTTACCGGATTCAAACTCCAGGTCAGAGAATGCCCTGTTGATAATTTCTGTTTCTTCTTTTTTGATGGCCGGACAACCATTGTTCTCAGGGATACCTGGAGTATTCGGACAAAGATCATTCTGATCAGGAATTTCATCTCCATCAGTATCAGGGCAACCTTGGTAATTTGCAGGGCCAGGAACAGTCGGGCATTCATCCTGTTCATCTGAAATACCATCCTTATCAGTGTCGGCAAAGGGACAACCCATGAATTCAGGCTTTCCGGCAACTTCCGGACATTTATCATCCTTGTCGGCGATTCCATCCATATCACGATCCGGACAACCTTTCAAAGCCGGTATTCCTGCCATATCCGGGCACTCATCATCTAAATCCGTAATGCCATCACCATCAGTATCCGGGCAACCATTAAATTCAGGCTTTCCGGAATGATCCGGGCAATGATCATTTTTATCAGCTATACCATCTTTATCCCTGTCGGGACAACCATTCAGGTTTTCAGGACCCGGGTCTGCGGGACATTCGTCCTTCTGGTCGGCAATTCCGTCACGATCGGCATCCGGACAGCCAAGCATCAGCCAGGTTCCGGGAATTTGAGGACACCGGTCGAGTTTATTACTTACACCATCATTGTCATGGTCGCGTTTGATACTCCTGAATACAGGAATCTTAAGCATTATATATGCATCTGTACCATAGATTTTAGTGCTGAATGAATTTGATAAAATACTGTTTGAACCTATCCAGACAGGTCCTAACCGGAATCCGATTCCAACCCTGAAATGCCCGAATTCATCAGCCTGCATTGGCATTGCTACACCGAACCACTTGCGGTCATATCTGGGGGTAAGACTGTATGTTGAGAAATAATGTGATTTTGTTGTAATCTGTGTTCCCTTTTTAAGAGCAATGTATGGGCTGAAATTCAGATACAGGTTTTTTGCAAAATTGTAATCAATCTGAATACTCAAAACAGAAGGTAACCTCATTAAAAAATTCTGATCAATATTATCACTGAAATTGAATAGAGAACTTATTGTGTCGTTGAAATCCTGTATAGAATTGATATCCAGGCCTGTTAAATCAAGATCTCTGATATCAGCAACAAAGTCCTGGCTATAATATCCCTTTTTATAGTTGATTCTTCCCAGATCAAGAAGTGATACCCCAACCCTGAGCAGGTATTTGTCCTTGTCAGGTCTTAAAAGGCCTTCCTGCCCATCCATATTATATCTGAATTTATCGATCCTGGGACGATATTCGTAAACAAACCCAATATCCAGGCCGAACCCGGGATCTGAAACTGCTTTCAATGGTTTGATTCCATCTTCTTCAAAATTACTTGAAAGTCCATAATTGACTTTCGACTGGAAAAGGGATAAGGTATCAGAGCCGTCAAACCGATAACTCAGTTCGCTCACAAACCCATATCCAGAAGCAATTCCCTGAAGATACTTGAATGTAGCTCCTCCTTTAACAAAGTGCTTTCCTGTGTTGGCAATCACCCTGGCATAAGTAACACCAAATTCTGCCCAATAGTTACCCTGAATGCTGAAGTTTGCATTAGTAAGGTTCTTATAGAGAAGAGGTTCATAGTTAAAATCTTCATAAGCCAGTTTTGCAAAGTCTTCAGTAATATTGTCCACATTAGAAAAGCCCCTGATCCGGGATGTAAAGGCCAGCGCATTTTTTTCGTTCAGGTTGACCATGAAAGAAGGCAAAATCATTCCGATATTTATTATGCCTGACTTGTCTTTACCATTAAGATTTTCAAATACATACTTTTCTTTAAAGTTATCTTCATCCCACCGTCCGGGATTATAAAAAGCCTCCCTTCTGAAGGCAAGGTAATTATTGCTGACAAGGAAATTGGTACCAAGAAAAACCATATCGAAACGGTATCTCGAGTCTGCAATGGAAGCTGGTTGAAGGATAAGTCCCGAAACACCGGAGTAATTACTCTGTGCAAAAGGCAGGAATTCCTGTCCGGAAGATTGTTTTATTGCAATAACGGTGATCAGAACAATGACGAAAATTGTAAATTTATTTTTCTTCATGGCACCGGGGTTTGGATGGATGTAAATTCAAATATAAGGTGAAATCATCAGAAGTCAATATTTAAGATGAACAATTCAGTCTGAAATATACTAACCCCGGGCGATCATAACAATGGCAATAAGGGCAGCCACAACGCCAACCCAATTTGCCCGGCTGAGTTTTTCGTCGAAAATGAAATAACCGGCCATGGCTGAAATACAAACAACACTGATATTAACCAGTGGAATAAACACAGATACTTCCATGACAGACAATCCCATCATTAAGTAATATGCTGATAGCCAGTTAAGAATACCCAGAAATAGGCCTGAGGCTATTGATTTCAGGTTTATTTTCTGCTTATTTCTGCAGGCACGGAAGAACAGAACAGGCAATCCAATAAGAAAACTGACCACAAAAGCTGTGGAGACATACCTAACCTGATCTGCTTCGTTTTCGCTTCCGGTAAAATAAAACTGGGTAATCTTCATTACCACATCATTCAAACCCATAAAAATGAAAACTGCGAAAGGCAGCAGAAGCACGAATATCTCTTGTTTCCCGATCCGGTCTTTCCTGGTTGTCAGATAAAATGCAACAATTGCTATGCAGATGCCTGCTAATTTCAATATCCCTGCTTTATCCTGGAAAAGGAAAATACCAGCAAGAACAGAAATGATTACAGCCATTCTACTGCTAATGGCAGTGATGGCTATACCCGCTCTTTTTGTTGATAAAGAAACAAGTACAAATGCTGATATCAATATAAAACCTGTTAAAAGCGACATAGGAAACCAATTGGCTGTAATAATATCCTGGTATCCAACCTGCCATCCAATGGAGTTATATCCGAAAACAGCACCGGCAAAATAGTTGATTGTAATGGCAGTGATACTGTCGATCCCCAGTTTTTCAAATACTTTAAAACTGATCAGTATCAGTGAAGAAGCAGTCACAGCCAGCAGGAGATAGATCATTCCGGAAACATTTATTTTTGAAACAGATGATGGTTTATTGTGATGAGAGGCGTTTTTTACGACTTCCTGATTTGCAGATAAATGGGAATTTCAACTCTTTTATCAGGACCACCTGCTTTTAAGAGCCAGGTCTCCAAACAATTATTCAGAATTTTACCATCCTGTCCAATGCTGATTAAATCTATTTCACACGAATGTTCCTGCTTCAGTGTCAGCAGAATATCTGGTTTTTCGCTGACCAATCTGCCTGTGGAATAGAAATCCCTTAAATACAGAGGGATGGAATCAATCATCAACCTTTGGAACACAGGCCATCTTGTTTCAGAAAGACCTGCAAATTCAGTGACTGTAATTGCTAATCCTGCAATTACTATGGAATGATCTTCAACAAGAAAACCGCATTCATCAATCCTTTCCATATTGATGTGAAGAGTTGAATTTACAGTGTTGTGAATGGGCTGATCGAGTGTGTCATAAGAAAAAGTTACATCTGTCGACGTCTGCAAAAGATTCAAAACATCACCCAGATTAAGGGGAGTGATAGAATGATTGCTTTCTGTAAACAGGTCTCCCGCCCCGGTATTACAACAGATATCAGCATTGATAAACCATAATTCAGATTCCTCCCTGTTTGTACGCGCTGTATAGGCAGCCCGCGCCAGTTCCGAAGCCCTGATTATTTCAAGTCCGGCGTCAATGAACCACCGGGTGATCAACGACAATGAGTGGGGCAGGGGGTTGAGGTAAAAATATGCCAGGAGTGCAATCTCTTTTGATTTCAATCCGGAAACAGGGTGGTTTTTAAGCTCTAGCCTCAATTGATCAAAGGATTGGTGAAACTTGAAAGCATGATTCAGAGCTTCAGTTGTAATTAATATCCTGTTATTCAGGTTTGCATATCCTATATGTTTTAGCGAAGAAATATACAAGGAATAAGGGTCAACGCTGTTATTAACAAGGATACAGGGTAAGTCATCATGAATGGTAACAGCATTCTTCTGCATATACTCCGGCCAATGATAAGCACTGAGCTGTTGAATTCCATTTTCTTTAACTAATGTAATCATCTGAAGATATGATTTTCATGTCAGACATTTTATCCTGACAGAAGCAAAGGTAGAAGGAAATATACTAATCTGGCTGATAAACCGGATATGAAAAAAGCAACAATGACTATCTTCGCAGGGCAAAATGCGAATATGACTTACAAAGAACTTGAATTCAAGGTTATTAATGCCATTTCAGGCCTTTACGGACACAATGAAGCCAGGTCTGTTCAGCGCTTCCTATTCGCCTGCTTTTCCGGTTTTGATTCGGCAAGGTATCTTATCTTAAGGAATGAGACGGCAGACAAAGACTTTGAAAATAAAGTTGAACAGGCGATTCCACGCTTGATCCAATACGAACCTGTTCAATACATTACCGGTAAAACCTGGTTTTGCGGAAACGAACTTTCTGTGCGACCCGGAGTACTTGTTCCTCGTCCTGAAACGGAAAACCTGGTAATAAAGATTGCTGAAAGGAACAAATCCAAAGGGCAGATCAGTATACTTGATATTGGAACAGGCAGCGGAGCGATCGCCATAAGCTTGTCTCTATTTCTTGCGTCAGCCAGAGTTGAAGCAATTGACATCAGTGAAGTTGCATTAAGTATAGCAAAGGAAAATGCTTATGCAAACAAGGCTGAAGTTGGTTTCTTTAAGAATGATATTCTTAATCTGTCAACTACTAACGAATTGCCTCTTTATCACGTAATCGTTAGCAATCCGCCTTACATCAGACAATCAGAGAGAAGAATGATGAGCCGGAACGTAATAGATTATGAACCGGAAATAGCGTTGTTTGTGGAAGATTCTGATCCCCTGGTATATTACAGGGCTATAGCCGGTTTCGCTTTGAGTCATCTTGAACCCGGGGGAGAATTGTGGTTTGAAATCAATGAATCGGAAGGTGAAAATATTATGAGTCTCTTGAACAATATGGGATTCAGGAACATAGAGATAATTCAGGATCTGAATTCAAAACCCAGGTATGCATTTGCGGAATTGTATTGATGTTCTTAAAAAGGTTGAAAACTGAGTAAAAAAATCACAGGCAGCGGGTTACATTTTCCAAAAAACGGCATTAATAATCTGGCAGAGGTGTATTTTTTTTTCCGATTTGATTTATAGCGATATTTGCAGGCTTCAGAATTTAAACCTTTTACTGTAACGAATGTTTAAAAAGGGTGAACTAACAATATTTCTATGATAAAAGTACTATTTACCTTACTACTTTCCCTGATTTTCGTAACACTGGCAACTGCCCAGCAGGATTCCTATATATACAGTGTAAAATTTAACGATAAAGGAAACTCAGCATTTTCGATTTCGAGACCTTTGGAATTTCTTTCGACCAAATCAGTTGAGCGCCGGTTGCTTCAGCAGATTCCACTTACAGAATCAGACCTGCCGGTGAACCCCGATTATCTGAAATCAATCAGGTCATCCGGTGGGGAAATCCTCTACAAATCCAAATGGTTAAACCTGATTATTATTAAAGTTACGAATAAGGCAAGTATAGAAAAAATATCGAAGAACCCTTTTGTAAAGGAGATCAAACCTGCCGACCATCTGTATACTCATCATGCCAGTAACAGGAAAAATCCCTACTTTGATACTGAGAGTGTTAAAAAAATTACAGTTAAACAAGGTGCTGACGATTTTAAAAGCGGAAGAGCATTTGATTATGGTCAGTCGTTTAATCAGTCCCAGATGATTGCAGTTGATCAGTTACACAATATGGGATTTACCGGAAGAGGAATGACCATTGCAGTGCTTGATGCAGGTTTTAACAGTGTCAATACTTTAGCCGCTTTTGACAGCCTTCGGACCAATGCTCAGATACTTGGTACAAAAGATTTTGTGACTCCCGGCAATGATGTTTACAATACTTCCATCAGTACACACGGAATGATGGTACTTTCAATTATGGGAGGAAATCTGCCAGGGCAACTTATAGGGACTGCACCCAAGGCATCATACTGGCTTCTCAGATCAGAAGATGGCCGACCTGACTTTGAATACGTTATAGAAGAGTATTATTGGGTAAATGCAGCTGAATATGCTGATTCAGTTGGTGCTGATATTATAAACTCTTCACTTGGTTACACAACTTTCCTGAATCCTGCAGAAGACCATACCTATGAAGATATGGACGGTAATACCACAGTAGTTACGATTGGAGCTGATATGGCCGCTTCAAAGGGAATATTGGTTGTGAACAGTGCAGGAAATTCAGGTAATAATGAATGGCAATATATAGGCGCACCAGCTGATGGTGACAGTGTATTTACAATAGGTGCGGTTGATCCGGCAGGTGTTTATGCTGGATTCAGTTCAAGGGGACCCACTTCTGATGGACGGATTAAGCCGGATGTAACAGCCCAGGGTGTCAGTACCATTGTAGCAACTATTCCATCAGGAGTTGCCGGTGGAAGCGGTACTTCATTTTCTTCACCGGTCATTGCAGGTGCCAGTGCCTGTTTGTGGCAGGCCAACCCTACATTCACCAATATGGAGCTTCTCAATGCGATCAGAATGAGCAGCAGTCAGTCAGCAACCCCCGATAATTTCAAAGGCTGGGGTATCCCCAATTTTTTACTGGCCAATAACCTGCTTACCTCATCACTTCTGGTATTAACAGAACCTTTTTCCGGTCTCAATGCCTATCCGGTTCCTTTTGTTGGTAAGATTAATATTGAAGTTGAATCATCGTCATGGCGGATTGTTGATCTGAAGATTTATAATTCGGTAGGATCAAGTGTTGCCGAAATGGAAGGTGTAGAGTTGAGTAAAGGCAAAAATCTGATTGTATTCAATAAACTCGAAAGAATACCCAAAGGTATTTATATGCTCCAACTCTCGGATGGGTATTATGTAACAACCGCAAAAATCATCAAATAATTTCGCTTTCTGATTTTCTGAGGAAAAAATTTCAATCCGGCCAATGCCGGATTTTTTATTGAATTTCAATTCCTTATACCGGTTTCAGCAGTTCCATATCGCGGAATCAATTGAATAAAGATAATGTCACTTCAGGGGAGTATGGATAGGGTACATATAACTGACTTATTAACTCAGAAAAATTTCAAACATCAAAACAGCCGTAAAAATTTATAGTGCTATATTTCCGGAAGTGAAATAAAGAGAATCTGCTGTATAATTTAAAATTCATTTGAAGTCAGATTACTCGTTTGTGCCGGAATTAGAATCCGGTACGATTGTAACCACTCTGAAATTACAGAAATATCAGGTAATTTCACCTTTGTAAACAGTATTTATAAGGTGTTGATATTATGATGGATATGACAATTGTATACAAATGTATATTTTTAATGGTTACACAAGTAAAATGCATTAGGTATACAGATGTAATAATATTTCTTTCTGAATTGAAAAAGCGCATTTTAATAATATGTATAAAACACTTTAAAACAAGTATATAGATTAATCAAATTAACTTATTAGTTTATGTAATGTCTGTATAGTGATGTATTCAATGATTATTACGCAATCAGAAACTGATAATATCTGATAAAAATGGTTAAATAGGTAACTATAGATTTGTAACCATGCTATTATCGCACTATTTTGCAGATGACAGATGTATATTTGAAAATATGTGCTTAATATTTAATATTTCTATTCTATAATACATAAAACCAGTAATATACATAGATCTATTAAAGTGAAAATTTATATTAAATCTATGGATTACAGTAAATCAAATTCAATAATTCAATATTTATAACTAACAGTTAAACAATGAATATAATGAGATTAATTAAAGTATAAATATAATTTAATGTTATTTTTGCTTATGATACAATCATAACATTTAATATTATTCTATATTTGAAGTTTGAATTTAGTGTTGTAAATTTGACAATTGAAAACCTGACATCAATATGAATAATCGAATTGCACTTGTATTAAAGACAAAGAACATCAGCCCGTCTCAGCTTGCCGATGATCTGGGCGTGCAACGCTCCGGAATTTCGCATATAGTAAATGGTAGAAATAAGCCCAGCCTTGAGTTCATTCAAAAGTTAATCAAGCTTTATCCTGATATCAGCATGCAATGGATACTTTTTGGCGAAGGCCCAATGATGAATCCGTATCCTGTGCAGGTAGATTTGCCCTATAGTGGAAAAATGACTGATTTGTTCACTGAGGAAAAACCTAAACCCCGGATGATGGAATTATTCAGTACAATGGATGACCAGGTTAAGGATGACGGCATGCCTGAGGAGGAAAGATTATCTGAGAACAATGCTGCAGAGCCTGTCATTGCTGAAGAAATTGAAAAATCAGAACTCCTGGAAACTGAACGCAGAAAAATTCCGGTTACAGATAATCTGCCAATTTCAAAAAATGAACCTGTGGTTATTCAGGAGCATGTTGAAAAAACCGAAACAAGGATACCGGTGTTTACCGATGTTGAGATGGAAAATAAAAAACCGGTACAGCCTGTCAGGGCTGACCGGAAAATTTCGAAGATATTGATCTTTTACAACGACCGGACTTTTGTTGAGTATACTCCGGGTGAAGAATAATTTCAGCAGCGCTCCAATACAGTAAAAAAGAACGATGCTTCGATGTTTGCATTCTCATCACTGTCAGAACCGTGAACAGCATTCATCTGAATAGATTGTCCGAATGCTTTTCTGATTGTTCCTTCATCTGCATTGGCAGGATTGGTTGCACCGATCAGTTTGCGGTATTCATCAACTGCATTTTCTTTTTCCAGAATTGCTGCCAGGATAATACCGGATGACATAAATCCAACAAGGTCGCTGTAAAATGGTCGTTCCTTATGCACTTCATAAAACTTACCAGCCTGTTCCTGTGAGAGTTTCAGTATTCTTAAAGCTGAGATACGGAACCCTTTGTTGAGAATCATATCCAGAATTTTACCAGTATGGCCATTTTGAAAAGCCTCTGGTTTGATCATGGTAAACGTGATATTACCTGCCATAGTTTAAAGATTGAATTTTGTTTAGTAAATGTACGATATTAAAAGAATCTGCGCTATTAACAATAATTCCTAATTTTGTGTTCGCTTATTATCAAAAATTTTAATATTTCTGTTTTGCACAAGTTCAATCCTGATACCTTATCAAAGGTTTTACAGCTCCTTGAAACTCCCTCGGAGATCGTAGTTACCTCTCATTACAACCCTGATGGTGATGCGTTGGGGTCTTCTCTTGCGCTGAGCAGTTATCTTCGGAGAAAAGGTCATAGTGTCAGAACTATTATTCCAAATGATTTTCCTGAATTCCTGAACTGGATGCCTGGCAGGGAAGATACCGTCATTTACTTTCACAAATCCAAAACTGCCAATGAATTACTTGCCAATGCCGGAATAATCTTCTGTCTTGACTTTAATTCAATTCCCAGGGTTAATTTATTTGCTGATAAGTTGTTTGAAGCCAAAGGCAAGAAAATTCTGATTGATCACCACCTTCAACCTGAAGATCATTTTGATCTTACTTTATCTGTCATCAATACCTCTTCTACCTCCGAACTGGTATTTGACTTCATTGATGCATCAGGCGATGCTGATATCATGGATAAGGCCATGGCTGAATGTTTGTATGTTGGCATCATGACTGATACCGGATCATTCAGTTTTGCCTGTAATCATCCTCACACTTATGAAGTAGTATCCCGACTTGTGAGGATTGGTGTTGATACTGAACAGGTTCACCGGTTGGTATACGACACTTATTCAGAAAGCCGGATGCGTTTGCTTGGCTTCTGCTTAAGTGAAAGGATGGTTGTTTTGTCAGAATTAGGTACAGCTTACATTTGGCTGACAAAAGAAGATCTTTCCAGGTTTGATTTCAAACCCGGGGATACTGAAGGCGTGGTTAATTATGCGCTGTCGATCAAAAACATCAGTTTTGCCGCCTTGTTTACCGAAAAGAGTGACAGGATCAGAATCTCTTTCCGTTCGAAAGGTGATTATTCTGTTAACAATTTTGCCAGGGAACATTACCAGGGGGGAGGCCACCGGAATGCTGCCGGGGGTGATTCATTCGAATCAATGGAATTGACTCTTATGAACTTTCAGGCACTACTGCCGCGTTATAAAGATAACCTGATAAAAGCGGCCAGAGAAAGTGCTGTTTTAAAATCCTGATTTTTTCAAAATGAATTACACACGGATAGCTGGATTGCTACTTTCTTTTTTAATTCTTTTTTCATGTAACGGAGTTGAGGAGCGACAGCTGCAGCTTCCTGACGAAGAGCTTCAGGAACCACTGATTTATGCAAATAAGCAGGCAGTGAAATTTGAGAATGAGCAGATAGAGCAATTCATCCGACGATACAACTGGAAGTTGAATGAGACCGGGTCCGGGCTTAGGTATTCAATATATTTCAAAGGCAATGGTCAAACGGCGAAACCTGGAAATCTCGCAGTATTAAAGTACAATGTCAGGCTTCTCAATGGGAAAGAGATTTATTCTTCTGAAAAAAACGGACTTAAGGAGTTTATTATCGGACGGGGAGGGGTTGAGAGCGGGCTGGAAGAGGGAATTTTATTACTAAGGGTGGGAGACAGAGCGAAATTTGTCATACCTTCGCACCTCGGCTTCGGATTGCTTGGTGACCAGGATAAAGTACCACCGAAATCAACACTTATCTATGATCTTGAGCTGGTTGCATTAAAGTAAAAAACTGTTCCATTATTTAACCAATTTTATCAGAATGAAGTACTCAAAAATGACTTTACTGCTGTCAATTACAGCATTAATTATTGGTGTATCAGCCTGTTCTAAACATCGCGGATTCAAAAAGACAGATGATGGATTGTATTATAAATTTCATGTCAAGGGAGACGATACAACCACATTGAAAACCGGAATGGTTTTGACATTGTCGATGAAATACAGTGTTAATGATTCTGTTTTATTCAATTCAGGTACTATACCTGAGCCATTCATGTTGCCCCTGAGCGAACCCACATACAAAGGAGATATTTATGCTGCCCTATCCATGATGAAACCGGGTGATAGTGCAACCTTTATTACCAGTGCAGATTCTTTCTTTCTGAAAACCATACGTTTACCGCAATTGCCGGATTCAACCTACAAGGGAAAAGATCTGATATTTGATGTAAAGATGATTTCCGCCAAAACTCAGGCACAGATGGAGAAGGAAAAACAGGCTGAGCTTGCTGGTCTCAAAGATCAGGAGGATTCAAAGCTTAAGGCTTATCTTACTCAAAATAATATTACTGCAGCACCACTCCCTTCAGGTCTGTATTTTACTGAAACAAAAAAAGGTTCAGGACAGAAACCAAAAGTGGGCGATATTTCGCGTTTTCATTTTAAAGTTTCAGATGTTACCGGAAAAGTCTATTTTTCATCTTATGATCAGGGAGAGCCCCTTCGTTGGGAAAACGGTAAGGAGTTTGACAATGCAGGTGCTACTGAAGCGCTGACGCTTATGTCAAAAGGCTCCAAGGCCAACGCCATCGTTCCGTCAGCCCTAGCTTTTGGAGAAAAGGGCCGCGGTCAGATGGTTGCTCCATATACAACCCTTGTTTATGAACTGGAACTACTCGACTTCATGCCAAAGGCTCAGTTTGAAAAGGAACAGGAAGCTGAGAAAAAGAAGGCTGAAGATGCAAAAACAAAAGCAAAACAGGAAGAAACGGGATTGCTGCAGAAGTACATCAAAGACAACAATATAACAGCTAAACCAACTGCCAGTGGCCTGTACTACATTGAAAAAACAAAGGGAACCGGAGCATCACCGGTTGCAGGCAAGACTGTTAAGGTACATTATACCGGTACACTCCTGAATGGTACTAAGTTTGATTCTTCTCTTGACAGGAAACAACCCTATGAATTTGTTCTCGGTCAGGGTCAGGTTATCAAAGGTTGGGATGAAGGCATTGCCATGATGAAAAAGGGTGGAAAAGCCAGACTGGTCGTTCCTTCTGCCCTTGCTTATGGTGAAAATGGCCGTATGCCGACCATTCCGCCGAGTGCAACACTTGTATTTGATGTTGAGTTGATAGATTTCAAATAATACAGAAATCAATACCATAAAAAAGCCATAGTTTCGACTATGGCTTTTTTTGTTTCTTAAGGCTGCTGGCTCTGTATCCATTGCAATCATTCATCCTAAGGCGGTACGGATTAATAAATCAGATAATCATAGACGGTAGTTTCATGTGTATTTTATTCTGTCTAATCAAGTTGTTTAGAAAGGTTAATCTGTAAAGTCTGGCAATCCGGTTTTATGGGCTACAAACCAGGGGTTTACCAGGTATTCTTTGTTATATTTCAATGAACCAGGACCCGGTAATTTTTTTACTTCAATTCCAGCATTGACGGCAATGGCATGACCAGCGGCAGTATCCCATTCCATGGTAGGGCTGAATCTTGGATAAAAATGCGCATTCCCTTCTGCAAGCCTGCAAAACTTCAGCGAGCTTCCGGCGTTTATGATAGTGCTTTCAGGATAAATCTGAAGTATTCTTTCAATTACAGCGGAAGTTTCTTTGGTCAGGTGGGACCGGCTCGCAAGGATGGTAAACTGTTCCTGTTGTTCTGGCAGCGGCAGTTTATAGCTTTTTTCAATCAGTATATCCAGACTATTTATGAGCGGATTGAATAGATTCAACGAACAATCCAGGCTGTAGGAACCAATCTCTGTATTCGCGAAATAAAGCATACCGCTCACTGGTACAAAGATTACTCCGATTACCGGACTATCTGCTGCAATCAGGGCAATATTTACGGTAAATTCTCCATTTCTGTTTATGAATTCCTTTGTCCCGTCAAGCGGATCAACGAGCCAGAAATAATGCCATTGCCTGCGGACTTCCCATGGTATCTCCTTTCCTTCCTCGCTCAGAATAGGGAAATCTGTATCCATAAGATCTCCGGCTATACTATTGTGAGCTGCGGAATCGGCTGTTGTAAGCGGACTGTTATCTTCCTTATAGGTGGTCGTAAACTCTGTATTGTAGATATCCAGAATCAGTCCACCTGCTCTAATGGCAGCTTTAATGGCATGAAGGGTAAGATGGGAAATGTAAGGTGTGATCATATATTCTTTATTAAGTTGCTGTAAAGATAACAAGGAATAGGAGTTTATTCAGATCAGAAAACGAGCCAACGGAGTCTACAGAAACAGGAAATGAATCAAAAATAGGAAATATGTCCGCGAAAAGGACAAATTAAAATATTGCAATATCCGTTAAACTATTGAAAAACAATAATTAATAATATCTGGTATACTTATTGCTATTTCTTATCCGGTTGCAACAGGCTCAATTTTTACTAAAATGTTTTGTTAATTATAAAATATCTTTCAGCCATTGAAAATCACGCCGGTGCATTCAGTTTTAACAGCTAAATATTACATAGATGGGATCCACAATAAACTCACTGTCAGGTAAGATAATGTAGCTTATACCATTATTTCGGGGTTCTGAAAAAATGACAATTCTTTGATTTGTAAGTTTGAAAGGTAATACAAGGGATTATAGTAATACGATTACTATATGTATTGCCGGAAAAAAGACAAACGCCGGGAGTTTGTCGGAAGCCTTGAAGAATCCATGTTAACACATGGATTTCTTTCAAGGCTTTTTCATAGCCATACGAAAAAAGAGTGAATTCTAAATTCCTGTATATCATTACTATATGAATGATTATACATGATACGGGAAACTTATCAGGCTGAAATGATCAAAAGAAGACCAAATAGTTCTTTATCGTGGCTAAGTAAATATCTGGTTGCTCATTCCCGATTGAATGTCCGGCATCCGGAACAATTACCAGTGTGTGATGTGTGAATAGTTGGATGTACTCTGTAGTATAACCCCAGGCTTTGCCATCGCATTTCCCCCGCATAATCAAAGCAGGAACCGGGCATTCTCTCAGTTTGGACCGGATATCTGCAACATTATTAAAGCTCTGGACGGTTTTTACCATTGCATAGTAGCCCGAACCGGCTTCCATTTCATAAACTATGTCAGGGTCTTCAGCATTGCAGACTGTTGATTTACCCATTTCATGGTTCAGCAGGGTTGCGAAGTTGTCCATCTCCTTATCTGAGGCCAGTTTCAGGTTAAACGCCTTTGCAAAGGCTTCAACAACCCTTACCCTGAGGTTATATACTTTTTCTCTTCCCTGTCTGTTGGTATACTTTGGCTTCTTCAGATGAAGGCTGTCGGGAGCTTTAAATTCTTCAAGTTCAGTTCGCCAGGGGAGGACTGGTCCGGGTCCGGTAAAGATCACTTTTTCAACCTTATCAGGGTTTTCGGCAATGTAAGCGCATGCCAGCATGGCTCCCCATGACTGGCCGATCAGAATAACCTTTTCAGCGCCGATGGTTTTAACAATCTCTTCCAGATCACGTCGATGCCGCTCTACCGAGTATTCTTCAATGTTTTCCAGCCTTGCTGAAGACCCACATCCGATCTGGTCATACAAATAGACATCAAAACCATCCACAGCCAATGGAGCCAGTAACTTGATATTTCTGTCGTATATGGGCCCTCCCGGTCCTCCCTGAAGAAATATTACTGGAGTTTGCTCACGACTTCCAGTCCCTCTGATCAGAGTGTATCCGATTTTTGAGCCAGTTGGCAAAGTCCAGTAACGGGTATCAGCCCTGGCTTTATAATCCGGAACATCGTAGCTTAAAGGTTTTAGAATCAGAAACAACAGGAATCCAATCAGCACAAGCACTGACCAGAAAGCAAACATCCGGATTTTATTTTTCATATGGGGTATTCGGTGAATCTACTTACTTAACGGTCGAAAAACCGCTAAATTGCAGCCTTAGTGTCTGATTCGGACAAATGGAATGTTCACAGATAGTTACCATCAACCGGTTATGAAACTTTTCCGTTCGCTTTCTGTATTTCCTGCAAAGAGAACAGCTCATCCCGAAGTCTTGCAGCCTCAATAAAGTCAAGCTCTTTTGCCGATTTTTCCATGGCTTTCTTAGTCTGGTTGATCGCCTTTTCAAGTTGTTCAGCATTCATGTACCTGACAACCGGATCTGCGGCAAGGCTTGCATTCTCATTTTCAATATAGGCTTTTGCAGGGCGGTGCGAAGAGTCGGCTACAGCTGTCTGACCCATGATTGAACTGGTAGAGCGGACGATTTGTCTGGGGGTAATGTTGTGTTCTATATTGTAAGCTATCTGTTTCAGCCTTCTCCTGGCGGTTTCATCCATGGCTCTGCGCATCGAGTCCGTTATTTTGTCTGCGTAAAGAATTACCTTACTGTTGATGTTACGGGCTGCGCGTCCTGCCGTCTGGGTAAGAGACCTTTCAGAACGGAGGAACCCTTCCTTATCGGCATCCAGAATAGCTACAAGCGAAACTTCGGGCAGGTCGAGCCCCTCGCGGAGTAGATTGACCCCAATCAGAACATCAAAGATACCAAGTCGCAGGTCGCGTAAGATTTCTACCCGTTCTATGGTGTCAACATCAGAGTGGATATACCTGCATTTGACATCCAGTCTGGTCATGTATTTGGTTAATTCTTCAGCCATTCTTTTGGTAAGTGTTGTTACCAGAATCCTTCCCCCGGCTTTAATGGTTCTATCCACCTCATCAAGCAGGTCATCTACCTGATTTACACTTGGCCTCACTTCAACCGGCGGGTCAATCAATCCCGTAGGCCGAATCAGTTGTTCAATCACAACTCCTTCGGATTTCTGAAGCTCAAAATCAGCAGGGGTTGCGCTTACGTAGATGGTTTGTCCTGTCAGTCCTTCAAATTCGTCAAACTTAAGCGGTCGATTATCCATAGCTGAAGGCAAACGGAACCCATATTCCACCAGGGTCGTTTTGCGTGACCGGTCACCTCCGTACATTGCTCTGATTTGTGATACTGTGACATGGCTCTCATCTATGACCATAATAAAATCATCAGGGAAATAATCGAGCAGACAGAAAGGCCTGGAACCTGTCGCCCGTCCGTCGAAATATCTGGAGTAATTCTCAATGCCTGAACAGTAACCGAGTTCCCGCATCATTTCCATATCATAGGTAACCCTGTCTTCAAGCCTGCGCGCTTCCAGCGGTTTACCGTTTTCAGTGAAATAATCTACCTGCCTCCTGAGGTCTGACTGAATTTCCTGAATTGAATCCTTCATCTTTTCTCTTGAGGTTACGAAGATGTTGGCCGGGTAGATGTTGATCTGATCAAGCTTCTCAATGGTTATTCCATCGGTTGGGTTAAATGACTCAATGGATTCAATGTTATCATCCCAGAAAATAACCCTTACTGCATAATCGGCATAAGCAGGGAAGATATCAACGGTGTCACCTTTAACCCTGAAGTTTCCACGGGTAAAATCGGCTTCTGTCCGGCTATACAGACCTTCAACAAAATTCCACAACAGTTTATTCCGGCTGATCACATCGCCTTTTTTCAATCTGATCACATTGTTGACAAAATCATCCGGGTTGCCGATTCCGTAAATGCATGACACAGAAGAAACAACGATGACATCACGACGCCCTGATAAAAGTGAAGAGGTTGCACTGAGCCTCAGTTTCTCAATTTCATCATTGATCGAGAGATCCTTCTCAATATAAGTATTTGTTGATGGGATAAAGGCTTCAGGCTGGTAATAGTCGTAGTAAGACACGAAATACTCAACCGCATTATCCGGAAAAAATTGCTTGAATTCGCCATATAACTGGGCTGCAAGCGTTTTATTATGACTCAGTATAAGGGTAGGCCGGTTTACTTTTGCTATCATATTTGCAATGGTAAAAGTCTTGCCGGAGCCTGTTACACCAAGAAGGACCTGAGCCGGATCACCTCTTTCAAGACCTTCAACTAGTTGTTCTATTGCCTGGGGTTGGTCACCGGTAGGCTCAAATTCTGATGTTAGCCTGAAATTCATCGCTATTGAACGTTTTTGGCAAAAATACAGTAATTCAAATTATTAGGATTATCGGGCTGAATTAAATCGAAACCCGGCTACGACCGGAAAATGATCTGAAAGATATATTTTTTTCCTGCTGTAACTCCCGGATGTTAACCGTTTGTCAACTAATATCTGATCAATCCTGAGGGGGTATATGCTTTCCGAATAGGTTCGGTTAAAGCCGCATCCGTTGTTGAACGCTGCATCATTCATTCCTTCACTCAGCAGGTTGTAAGAATAAGAGGCCGGCGTATCATTGAAATCACCACAGATGATTACCGGATAAGGGCAGGATTTGATGCTCTGTCTGATCATCCATGCCTGGTAGGAGCGCATCGGGAATGCCTTCCTGAGTTTGGCGGTGGTGCCCTTCAGATAAGTGAAAAAATATTTTATAGCACCCGGATTCCGGTGCGGACGAAGCAATCTCTTTTCTCCGATCAGCTTTACCGATTGAAGATGAATATTATATACCCTGACAATTCCTTCAGGAAACTGAATATCGGTAAATATCCCGCAAATTTCCGGATCCATGGTAAATATTGTACCACGCTGCTTAACCGGATATTTCGTTGCAGTCATAAACGTATAGGAAGTCCCTTTGGATTCTGTATTAAAGTCAGAAATATGCTTATTAGCCAGTTCCAGCTCTTTATTCAGATGATCAAGATAGCGGGCATGCTTCCTCGATTTCATCGGATATTCCTGCATACATACAACTGCCGGATCAAGTTCATTGACAAATTCATGCACCAGAGCCTGACGTTCATAACTGGACTTACCTCCCCGGATTCCTGAAAACCCATGCACATTGTAGGTCATGATCATATAATCTCCGGCACTCTTATTCTGATGAAAAAATGGAATAGTAAAATGCCTCAGCATTAAGGGAGCCGAGACAAGAACACCGATCATCAGGCTAAGAAACCATGGTTTTCTTCTGATCAGAAGCAGTGCCGAAATTAAAGTAAATATCCAGATTGCCGGAAATGCAAGACTGAAAAAAGCTGCAGGCCAGAATTGATAGGGATTGATAAATCGGGAAATAGTTCCGGTTATTAAAGCCGGTAACAATAGAAAAGCAGCGATTTTTATAAAGGGGACAATAAACCTGCTATATGCCTTCTTCATTCAGGTTTCTCTTTACCGGGAATGGATATATAAGTCGAAACCGGATAATGGTCCGAAAGCGGAACACGGGTTCTCCGGAATCCGGAAGATTGCATTTCCGGGTCATGAAGAATATAGTCTATGCGGAAGGAAGGGAATCTTCCGGCATAAGTCTGACCAAAACCTCTCCCTGATTCTTTAAAGGCATCCGAAAGTCCCTCTGACATTTTTTTATATGTATATGAAGATGGAGTATCGTTGAAGTCGCCGCAGACAATAACCGGAAATGGAGATTGCTTAATCTGTTCTGCTACTTCCCTTGCCTCTGAAGCCCTTGAAATAAAAGCTTGCTTAAACTTGCGCAGGATTTTCTTCGAGTTTTCAGAAAATAGCACCTGATCTTCTGCCTGATTTGTAAGTTCAGATACAAAAAGATAATCCTCCCTGCTCAACTGGATTGATTCGAGATGAATATTGAAAATGCGAATGGTATCCTGCTGAAAAACAATATCATTATAAATACAAAAATTCACCGGATTTCTTTCGAAAGGAATGATATGAGACGATATGACCGGCCACCGGCTAAAGGTTGCAATACCAAATGCTTTGGTCTTTCCTTTGTACTTAGCATATTCTATATGTCTGTATTTCAATCCGGTGTATTTAACAATTGAATCCTCCATAACCGCAGTTCCTTTACGTCCTGCATGATATTCCTGAAGGCATAATATGTCAGGCTGAAGCGTTCTGGTTAGTTTCAGAATTTCTTCAGCTGTTTTGCTTATACGTTTTGATTGCCAGTTATAGCGATCAAATATTCTGACATTGTAGGAAACCACTTTTAGGCTATTTTCCATTTTCCCTTTTACATCAGTATTATTGAACTGAATAAAACCGGTTAATCTGGTCCAGCAAATCAGCAATGCAGCCAGTGAAATGAAGAAATACTTTTTACCAGCCACCATCCAGATAAAGATAAAGACCACATTAATCAGGGCCAGATAGGGGAAGGCAATCCCGGCAAATGCAAAAATCCAGTACTTGTCAGGGGGTATATATGCTGCAAGGTATCCCATTACCAGTCCGGCAAGAACTGAAGCATTGGCTGCCAATAGTAGCTTTGACAGTAAAGAAGTCTTTTTCTTCTGCTCTTTTGCCGTCATAAAGAGATCCTAGTTTTTTTTCTGACTGCTTGAAAAAAGCAGCGACTTTTCTTCTTTGGTGAGACTGTCGTATCCTGATCTGGATATTTTATCCAGAATTGTATCTATTCTCTGTTGCTTTAATATCTTTTCCCGGTTATAGTCATCGTCAGATAATGGCCTGCCTCCTTTATGAACCTTAAATTTCGACTTTTGGGGCTTACCTGAAAACCGAAAATTCTTTTTTTCGAATATTCCCAGAAAACGGGTGGGGTCAAACCCGGGAAGCATTTTAACATAGGCGAATCCCCATAATGCACCACCAAGATGGGCAATATGTCCACCTGCATTTCCTGAATTGATCATCAAAAGATCGATAGCAATCGTAATTATTGCTATGTACTTAATCTTCATCTGTCCCAGGAACAACATATGAACGGTGTAATCCGGCACATAAAAGGCAATTGCAACCACGATTGCCAGTACAGATGCTGAAGCACCCAATGCCACGGCTGATTCTCTGGCCAAACTGAATACAGGGAAGAAATTAAAAGCTGCTATATATATCAATGCACCGGCAATTCCACCAAAAAAATAGGTTCCCAGAAGTTGTCTTTGAGAAAGATATTGAATAAAAATGGCGCCGAACCACCACAACCATAGCATATTAAATAGAATATGAAAGAAATCGAAATGCAGAAACATGTATGTTAACAAGGTCCAGGGTCTTTCAATCAATACTCCGGTGTTGGCAGATACAGCAAACGCATTGGTTAGCCATTCACTGATCAGTGATTTATAACTTCCAGAAAAGGCTGATTCGGGACTTGCAAAAAGGAAGGCAAAATTTCTGACAAGAATTGTTACCAGCCAGACGGCAGCATTCACAAGGATAAGCACCGGCAATGCTTCACGGCGACTGAAAAAAATCCTGATTCTTTCAATGGGTGACAACTGCTGAAACATAGTATTTATAATCTTATAATTAAGAAAGACCGATCAGGAAAGTCTTCAACAAACAGCCGGCATTCGGAACAAATGGAAATGTTAAAATATATCACCTGAATATCAGCCATTTAAGCTTATTGATCTTAATTTCCTGACCAGTAATTAGTTTTAAAACAATACCACCATCCCACAACTAATCATCCTACTTCTAAACTGTTATCTGTTAGTTGTTACCTGTTAACTGTTAACTGTTAACTGTTAACTGTTAATCCTCATTCCCAGTTATTGTAACGGTGAAGTTTCCTGTTCCAGTATCTGATCAGGAAAAATCCGAAGATCATTCCTCCCAGATGAGCGAAATGGGCCACATTATCCCCGGGATTATTAGCAAACCCAAAATAAATTTCTGCTGCTCCATACAGTATTACAAACCATTTAGCCTTGATTGGGAAAAAGAAGTAAAGATAAATAAGTGAATTTGGAAACATCATTCCGAAAGCCAGAAGAATGCCGAAAACGGCACCGGAAGCACCGACGGTGGGAACATCCATCTGGAGGTTAATAAGGTCATTCATATACCCGGAAGCCTTATTGATATATTCACCATTGGTCGGATCAGCGGTCCATGCATTCATGAAGTCGAACAGCTGGCTTTTAAATCCGGGGAAATGATTATCAACAAAGGCAGAGAACAACGCCGGATCAGGTGCCCTCATCAATGCAGCAGCATCAGACTGAATCCCTGAAATGGAAATATACATTACAAGCATATGCACCAGAGCTGCGCCGATACCTGTGATCAGGTAGTAGGTCAGAAACCTTTTGCCCCCATACATTTTCAAGTGTATAACCGAACATCCAAAGGGCAAACATATTGAAAAAGATGTGAGAAAAACCTCCATGAAGAAACATGTAGGTCACCAGCTGGGCGGGATTAAATTTGGCCGAGCCAAAATAATGCATTCCCAGGTAGTCTGTGAGATCAATATGATAAACCTGCTCAATCGAAAGCTGGGCCAGGAAGAACAGCCCATTGATTATCAGCAGGTTTTTGACTACAGGTGGCAACATGCTGAACCCCCTGGGTGAATATTGTTGTAAATTCATGAACAGTTACTTTTAGTTAAATCTTTTATCAAGGTCGTCAGTGCCAATCATTACTGTGATCGTTTTTCCCGAGGGGCTCAGGTTTGGTACTCTGCAGGCAAAAAGATCATCAACAAGCGACTGCATCTCTTCAGTCATAAGAACTTTCCCGGGTCTGATTGCCAGATTCCTGGCCATTGATCTTGCCAGGTTGCTTTTCCTGTCAAGTTTCAGGCCGAGTTGGTTCTTTTTGTAATTTTCAAGCACATTTTCGAGTAATTCCTGAATGTTTTCATCCGGCAGGTCGGCAGGGGTGCCGTTGATAATAAAGGTATTCTGCCCGAAAGGCTCTATAATAAAGCCAAGCAGCGATATTTCACCAAGCAGCTCATTGACAAGTTCTGTGTCAGGTGCTGACAATTTAACAGTTTGGGGAAAGAGTTGTTGTTGAGCCATCCCTTTTTTCTGCTCGATCCGGTCAAGAAATCGTTCAAACAGTACGCGTTCGTGAGCAGACTGTTGATCAATCACCATCAGTCCCGATTTGACTTTTGTGATAATGTACCTGCCTTGGAGCTGCATGAACCCACGGTCACCCTGGCCCTCAACACCAAAATCAGAACCTATGATCATAGTCTGACCAGGTAACACTGTTCCGCTTTCATGTTTTAATCCTTCATAAAGCTTTTCCCAATTGTGGCTTTCTGTGCCTTTGTAGTCGGGACCTGAAGATAACCTTAATTCAGGCTGCGGATTTTTGGTAAACGGGTTGAAGTCAGGATTGATATGAATACCCGGGGCATTCACCTGCTTGTCTTTCGGAAAATTGAAATTGAAACTCTGTTCTGCTTCAAAATCAAGGGTGGAGGAGAGGCTGTATTTTCCAATGGCAGCACGAACTGCTGACCTTAAAATAGCATATATTGTCTGATGATCCTGGAAATTGACTTCTGTCTTGGTTGGATGTATGTTTATATCAATCTGGGCCGGGTCAACCTCCAAAAAAAGAAAATAGGAGGGAAAGTATCCTTCAGGGATCAGGTCATGGAAAGCTTCCTCCACAGCATGGTTCAGATAGGGATGTCTGATGTAGCGGTTGTTGGCGAAAAAGTACTGTTCACCCTTGGTCTTCCGTGCATTTTCCGGTTTTCCGATAAAGCCCGAAACTTTAACAACATTGGTTTCCTGATTTACCGAAATAAGTTTTTCAAAATTAACTGTCCCCATAGCGTTGGCTATCCTTTGCTTCAGGCCGGATTTAGGCAATTGGAACAGTGGTTTGCCATTGTTGGTAAAATTGAAGGCAATGCCAGGGTTGACAAGTACAACGCGTTCAAACTCTTCGATGATATGTCTGAGTTCAGCGGGATCGGATTTCAGAAAATTCCTTCGTGCCGGGACATTGAAGAACAGGTTTTTAATCTGAATAGAGGTCCCTGCAGAACAGGCGCAGGGTTGCTGACTTTTTACAACTGAACCTTCAATGATCAGTTGTGTGCCAAGTTCATCTTCCATTCGCCTGGTTTTCATTTCCACCTGTGCAATGGCGGCGATGGATGCCAGGGCTTCACCCCGGAAGCCAAAAGTTTTGATGCGGAATAAATCTTCAGCACTTTTAATTTTAGAGGTAGCATGCCGTTCAAAGCACATCCGGGCATCGGTCGGCGACATTCCGCATCCGTTATCGATGATCTGAATCAGTGTTTTACCTGCATCTTTAATAATCAACTCAATAGTATCTCCACCCGCATCAATTGCATTTTCAAGCAACTCTTTCACAGCGGAGCCAGGCCTCTGGATTACTTCTCCTGCGGCAATCTGGTTGGCAACTGAATCGGGCAAAAGCCTGATGATATCTGACATAAGGAAGGACTATCCGGGAAGTTAACGGAAGAAGATAAAATAAAGGATGACTATCGCTGCAATAAAATAAATGTAAAGTGTCCGTTTGGAAATCACATTGTTTCTTTTCTCCCTGACCCTCCAGGTTTCCCTGATCCTCGACCGCATCCGGTCAGTAATCTGTTCTTCTGGATTGGTATACTTCTTCATCCGTTCTTCCATTTCCTCTTTTTTCTTGTCATAATAAAGAGGCTTATAATTGAACGGTTTGGGCTTTCGTGTATTAAAGGCAACTATTTTCATGATATCTGAATTTCGGTTTGAAAGATGCTGAAAATGAACCAAAAAGAAACAGGCTCAGATCGGTATCATCACGTTTTCTATAATACAAAAATACCACTTTTTTCAATAATTTTGCCCAAGTTTTCAATGCCTGGTGCAGGGTAAAGTAATTATCATCCAATGAAACAAAACAGTCCGGACAATTTGCAGAAGCTTCTCGTTGTGGGAGACAGGCTCCTGATCAAACCTCTTACACTTTCCAGGAAATCAAAAGGAGGATTATTTTTGCCACCAGGCTACAATGAGAAGGAGGAAATTCAATCGGGCTATGTCCTGAAAACGGGGCCGGGATATCCGTTGCCTGCTACCCATGAAGATGACGAAATATGGAAGCAACAGTCAGGTGACAACATCGTGTATATACCTCTTCAGGCAAAAGTTGGAGATCTGGCCATTTATCTCCAGAAAGGAGCCATAGAGATAAATTATAACGATGATAAATACTTTATAGTACCTATGCAATCAGTGCTTCTGCTTGAGCGTGATGAAGATGCTTTGCTTTGACTTTTCGCAGGAAAAAGTGAAAAAGAAAACCATCTTCTTGAATGACAGGAAGATGGTTTTTTCTGATTCAGAGAATCCGGTATCAATCAGGCTTTGATCAGCTTAGGGAAACGGAGTCCCAGAAGATAGAACCCACCGAATAGAATGGCGTTATAAAATAAATCCCCCAACAATCCATTGTTAAAGAAAGGAACTCCAGCGGCATATGCCTGCATGAGTCCTGAAATATCTTTAGAATACGGCATCATCCCGCTTAACCAGGAACCGAAATTGGTAATGATAAAAAATACAACCGATGAAAAAACTGATGCCAGTGCAACATTTCCGGTTTTCATCCGGTTGCTTAACCAGATACCGGTAAGAACAGTGATACCGAATGCTGCATAAACTGCGATCATTGTAGCATGAAATCCCAGAAAAAGATCACTGATAAGCATGGCTGCTACAGGGATCAGAAAAGCAAGTGATTTTCTGCTGATGTTTGCTCCGCTGAAAAGCGCAATCGCAGCTACTGGTGTAAAATTGGGCCAATGTGGTACCAGGCGCATAAAAGCAGCTGTAAGAATCGCTGTCACGATCAGCATCATTCTGGGAGAAAATAACTTATTGTTCATGTTCAGACCGGGTTTAGTTTGTGTGTCCAAAATTATAAAAGGTTTTCGATTTACCGGCTATTTCAGCTGCCAATTTTATATTTCTGAATAATTCCCGGTCATGCTCATTGAACACGCGAATTAATTGATTGTTTATTTTCTGATTTAGATGAAACCCAACCGAACAATTTCTATTCTGTAAGAGTGATTTACCCTTCTTTGTTGAAAAGTTTTATGAAAAGCCTGAAAAAAAAGCATTTTATATAAAAAATGCAGTTGAAAATTATGTTTAAGTTTGCTGAAAATTTAGCCTGATGTTGCGAAGATTAATATTCTTACCGGCTATTATTATGGGACTCACTTCCTGCTTCAGCGACAGAGCTTCTGCTGACCTTATTATTCAGAATGCAGTAATCTATACTGCCGATAGTGCTTTCAGCATTCAGGCTGCCATGGCAATTGCTGACGGAAAAATACTTGAAGTTGGTGATAATGATCTTATCAATGGAAAGTATCAGGCTGATTCAGTGATTGATGCAGGGGGCAAAGCCATTTATCCTGGTTTTATTGATGCCCACAGCCATTTCTATGGTTTATCACTGTTAAGCAGGTACGCAGACCTTTCTGATGCCGCTTCTTTTGATATGGTATTGGACATACTTCGTCAACAGCAGGAAAAAACCCAGGCAAACTGGATTACCGGCCGTGGCTGGGATCAGAATAAATGGCCTGACCACCAGTTCCCTGATAATAAAAAACTGAATGAATTGTTCCCTGAGATTCCGGTTGTGCTGATCAGGGTTGACGGACATGCAGTTCTGGCGAATGAAGCAGCAATTGTACTTTCGGGCCTTACAACTGACAGTATAGTAAATAATAAGGAAGCCATCATTAAAAACGGCAATTTTACCGGAATTTTTATGGAAGCGATGGCAGACAGGTTTCGCAACCTGATACCGGAACCTGCAGGTCTTGAACTTTCAGATCTGGTTACCTCCGCTGCAGAAAAGTGTTATCAGGTTGGCCTGACAATGGTTACTGATGCCGGGCTAGATGCCCGGATCATTGATTTTTATGACAGTCTGCAAAAAGAGGATAATCTCCAGATGTCCATCTATGTGATGTTGAATCCCAACGAAGAAAATTTCAATCGTTTTCTAAAAAAGGGAATCGTCAGAAAACCCAGCCTGATTGTTCGGTCAGTTAAAATCTATGCAGACGGGGCTCTTGGCTCAAGAGGGGCATGCCTGCTGAAACCCTACAGTGATTCACCCGGCGATTATGGCATACTCACCATAACCCCGGAAGAACTTGGAAGATACTGTGTTATGGCATACGATAACGGTTATCAGGTAAATACTCATGCGATTGGTGATTCTGCAGTTAGAACAGCACTAAAGGTATATAGCGACTACCTTCTTCCTCAGAACGATCTTCGCTGGCGTATTGAACATGCCCAGGTTGTGCATCCGGATGATTATAAATTATTCGGTGAATATTCAATCATTCCTTCTGTCCAGGCGACCCACGCCACTTCTGATATGGGATGGGCAAAGCAGCGACTCGGTGATCATCGCATCAGAAATGCATATGCTTACAAAAGTCTGATGGATCAGAATGGGTGGATTCCCAATGGAACTGATTTTCCCATTGAAGATATCAGTCCGGTGCTAACATTCTACGCTTCCGTTGCCAGAAAAGATATCCATGGAAGACCCTCTAAGGGATTCCAGAAAGAAAACGCCCTTACACGTCAGGAAGCGCTAAGGTCGATAACCCTATGGGCCGCTAAAGCTTGTTTCGAAGAAGACCGCAGGGGTAGTATTGAACCCGGGAAAAATGCCGATTTCGTCATCACAGACCGCGACATGATGCAGATTCCGGAACGCGAGATTCATCTTACCAAAGTCCTTCGCACTGTAATAAAAGGACAAACAGTGTATTTAAGCAATTAAGAAGTTCCTTTCATTCTCTTATTGAACAAACAATTCCGGCAGGCTGTTTAAGTTGTTGCTTAAGGAATTGTAATGAAATCAACTATACCTGTATTACTGACATTGGTTTTTATGTCCGCACTGAGTCCACTCAGATCTCAGGATATCAGGGTTATGGATTTCAAAGGACTTGAATTTCTGCTGAATCAGCGGAACGACACAACTTATGTGATTAATTTCTGGGCAACATGGTGTATTCCCTGTGTGAAGGAATTGCCGGCTTTTCAGCAATTGCATGATCAATACGGGAACAACAATGTACATGTTATCCTCGTTAGTCTTGACTTTAAAAAAGATCTGGAAACACGTCTTAAACCATTCATTATCAAGAATAAACTGACGCCTGAGGTGATTCTTCTTTATGATCCGGATGGAAATGCATGGATTGACAAGGTATCGTCCGATTGGTCAGGTGCACTGCCGGCAACAATGATCTTTAACCGGAATTTCCGGGCATTCTATGAAAAGAGCTTCATCTATGAAGAATTACAAAACATTATTAACCTAAACCTTATCCCAAAATGAAAAATATCCTCATTTCGCTTTTAATGATCATCACATCATGTTTTAACCTCTCAGCCCAGGGGTATCAGGTTGGGGCTGATGCGGTGGATTTCAGATTAAAAAATGTAGACGGCACCATGGTTTCACTTGCCAACTTCCCTGAAGCCAAAGGATTTATTGTCATATTTACCTGTAACCATTGCCCGTTCTCCATTGCCTATGAAGACCGCATTCTGGCGCTTGACGCAAAGTATAAAAAACTTGGTTTTCCTGTGATAGCAATCAATCCAAATGATCCAGGTGTTGTGCCGGCCGATGGTTATAAAGAAATGCAACTTCGATCATCTGAGAAGGGATTTACATTTCCATATTTATTTGATGAAGGACAGAAGATTTATCCGATTTATGGAGCCACCAGGACTCCTCATGTATTCCTGCTGCAGAAAACAGATGATAAGCTGAAAGTTGCCTATATTGGTGCCATTGATGATAATTCACAGGAACCGGAAGCAGTAAAGGAAAAATATGTTGAGAATGCTGTGAATGCATTACTGGCAGGCAAAACACCTCAGCCCGGATTTACAAAAGCCATCGGATGCACCATAAAAGCGGGTGCGAAATAGAAAAGGACGATTTGTGATTATCAACACAGAGTTGCAGTGATTCGTTGTAATTAAACCTTACACCGACCTATACCGGCATTTTGAATGGTAATAAATTGCCTGCAGGTTTTCCGTTTTTTTTATTTTCCACAATCTTTAAAAAAGCTTTACTTTGCATAAAAGCAATTGTGAATGGATCATCTGTTCAGTCAAGCCGGACTTCCAGATCTGGAAAGGGAAATCGAATTCTCAACATCCAAAAGCAGTGGAAAAGGTGGTCAGCACGTTAATACCACAGAAACAAGGGTTGAATTAAAATTTAATATCCGTTCATCTCTATTGCTTTCCGGAGATCAGAAGGACCTGTTGCTGATCAGGCTGGATTCCAGGCTAACGGAAGCCGGAACCCTCAGGATGTATTCACAGAAGGAGAGGAGCCAGTCGGCCAATAAGGAAGATGTATTAATCCGATTTTATACATTGATATCCAAAGCTTTGATTCCTGTCAAAAAGCGTATTCCTGTCAGGCCGGGCAAGGCTGCCAGGGAATCAAGACTCCGTTTGAAAAAAGCACTTTCCCAAAAGAAATTCTTGCGAAAAGCTCCCGGTGATGAATAGATTTTTATTTGTATAATTAATTGATATTAAATACTTTATAAAAATATTTCTGAATGTATATTAAGATCAACTGCATTAATTTCTAACCTGACATTTAGAAAATATTCAATACTACAAACACAACTACTGTAAATTAAATATTGAAAGTGATTGGCAGGAGGGAGGCTAACGGATAAAGTGGGGCATATCTTCCGGGATGACCATTGAAAGTTCTACCAGGCCTGCGAATTCTCCGTTTACAAACCATGGACTTTGATATATGAGTTTCTTCATGCCATTTTTCTCAATGGTATAAACGTTTGTAGCCTTATCATCTGTCAGATGGGCTATAATGGCCTGCGACCTGAGATTGTGACAATTGTTCAGCGGCTGACCGATGAGTTCAAGCCCGCCATATTTAGCGAAGACTTCAGCTGATTTGTTGTTCATCTCTACTATTTTACCATCCTTGTCTGTAACAGTAATGGCAATGGGCAGTTCCTGAGTCCAGTTGACTTTCATCTGAATATTTTTTTTTGTTTCTGAGGCTTCAAAAGTACCTTAATAATTTGAAAATCCGGAAAATTGTATATCTTTGCACCCTCGAAATGGCCCCGTAGCTCAACTGAATAGAGTATCTGACTACGGATCAGAAGGTTACAGGTTTGAATCCTGTCGGGGTCACAAGAAAAGGGATGATTTTCATCCCTTTTTTATTGCACCATGTGTTATATTGTATATGTTATTCAGAGCGAAGTTGATGGTCGTCTCTACAAAGGGATGACTCAAAATATTGATATCCGATTGAATGAACATAATTCTGGAAGAAATTTTTCACTGTTCCTTTTTTATGGTATATACAGTATCTGATACCAATTTTTCACAAAGCAATCAAAATATTGAATTCGAAGTACTGTAATATGGATTAGTAAAATATAAGCCTTAAAAATAGACTTAAGTGCTTGCTTTGTGCACAATATGATATTAGTGAAATATTATCAATGCATGCATAGAATAACCTATAAGAAGTATTACTTGAATCAAAAAGATTAATTCTTTAAACAGCGAACGCTATAACCAGTATTCTTAAAGTTGGAATTGTGTCCAATTGTAGGATAGCCAAATGACATTACCCAGAACCATGATTGAGTAGTGTTTTTAAATGTGGATGTCCACCAATACCCGCCTCC
The DNA here is from genome assembly GCA_016705005.1 of Bacteroidales bacterium. Taxonomy (GTDB): domain Bacteria; phylum Bacteroidota; class Bacteroidia; order Bacteroidales; family Lentimicrobiaceae; genus Lentimicrobium. The sequence continues at coordinate 169,779 of JADIZB010000005.1, forward strand.
TCCAAGATCCCAGAATGAACCATCAAAATTTCGGCAACTGCCTGGATAAGCAGAAAATTCATATGCATTAGTACCATATGTTAAGGGATAGTAATCCCATCGGGGATGAGAATCAGTAAAACATGATGAGCCCTTAATTAATGGATTCGCTTGTCTGCAAGACTTTAAATGCATGCCACCTGTTGAACTACCCCCATTTATGAAATTTGTTAATTGCGACCATTCTGAATCGCTGGGTATGTGCCAACCAACCGGACACAACCCACTACTATTAACGACCGCCATCCAATTGTATAATGCTCCGTAAGAATCTTTCCACGAAATATCATTACTGTGCCAGGAATATGCACCATTAATGTTAATTTGCCAGTCTGTGTTATTATTGCCTGGATAGGAAATGTTTGTACCATCAGAATATTTGGTGGTTTTAAGGTTTTCTGCCATCCACTCCTGTGTACCAATAATAGTGGTGGCATATGAGTTCCCGTCAATATCTACGACTCCGGAACCTGGAGTGAAACATAATAAGGTTGTTTGATTCATTAGTTCAGGTTGGGAATACCCACATTCATTATATGCCCACACATACCTACTATATTCAGTGTTGCATAACAGCCCGGTTTCAGTTTTAGTTATGATAGTTCCCATTTCTTCAGCAGAAGAATAATCATTGATTGAGTTCCATTTATATCCTAATGCTCCAACAACAGTATTCCAGTTCCAAACGATTTGATCGTAAGATGGGAAATGTGCAACTGATATTGGTGATGACGGCAATTCTGAGATCAGCCGATACCAAGCTGAACCATTATAATACTCGATGTTATTTTCTGAAGTATTGAAGATAACAAGACCAGTAGAAGGGAATAATGCATCACGTTGTGCATTATTTAGTCTAGGTAATAAAACCCCTTTATTTGATGCAGAAACATCAAGCATAGCAGAGTGGTGCGCGACGGAGTTATCTGTATTACTGGCAATTCCGATGGAGGCTTGGCTACCCTCAGCACCTGTTATACCAGTAGAAATTGCGCAGAGAGATATCCATTCAATTCCATTATAATAACTCAATTGGTTTGTGGCATTGTTATAGATAATTAATCCAATCGAAGGAGCCGTAATTAAATTAGGTATTGTCCTGGGAATTAAAATTCCCCTTGTTGGATTATTCACGTCTAAAATTGCAGAATTTTCCGCTGGCAGATCTGGATTAGCACTAATTGAAACACCGCCAGCCATATTGAGTGATCCGATAGTTGAAGAAATAAAAACTGATTCTAACTCAAACCAGAAATTACCATCATAATAGTTGAATCTATTCGTTGTTGTATTGTATATTATTAAACCATTAGCGGGAGACGGGATTTGGTCGCGGGAAGTGGTTGGAAGCCGAGGAATTAGCAATCCTCTATCAGTTGTTTTCATATCAAGCATTGCACTATTGTCAGGCATTGAACCATCCGTATTGATAGCTATTTGTGAATATGAAATTCTTGTAGTTAATAAAAAAACAGAAGTAAGAAAGATGTATAGAATTTTTGATTTCATGATAAGATAGGACTTATAAAACAACTATATTTGAATTAAAACCCTTGATAAGAATAGAAAACCACTGAAAAATTGTATTTAGTTGATTATAAAGAACCAAGAGTTTAGCAGTGCAATTTACTCAATTGTACTGATACTGTTTATTATTTAAATTTAGTTTTATTCGACTAATTAAAGAACTGCAACGAAATCAATTCAGTCATAAATTTTTCTATCAGTAGATTTTCCATAGAAAATCATATTTACCCATAAACATTTTCATTGAAGATTAAGATATCAGAAATATTTGCTAGCAATGTGAATAATGTTTCATAATTTATATTATGTCAAATAGCAATTTTCAACCCTTACCTTCTTAACTAAAATGTGTCGGATCTAAGATGCCTTTCGATAAGTACCCACCACCGGGCAAATAAATGTAATTGCAAAAAAAGGCTGCCAGACAAGGCAGCCTTTTTGAAAGAAAATAATTATCGTTTACAAACCAGAAAGTTTGGCTTCCACTTCTTTGCGTTTATCCATCATATTCAACCTGGTATAAATTTCCTTAAGTGATAATAATGTGCTTTTATCCGTGGGATCCAATGTTGAAGCAGTTTCAAGATAAGGAATAGATTTTTTCAGAATATTGTCTGCTTCCAGTTTTAGAACATCGTATTCAGCTGTGGCAGAAAGCGGCAGTTTATTGGCTTTTTCAATAACGGTTGCAGCCTGGTTAACATAAAGGGCCCCAAGGTTATAATTGGCTTCAAAGTAATCGGGCTTTAGCTGGATAGCGGCCAGATAACTCTTCTCAGCTTCTTCCAGATTATTCATTGATGCATAATTAACACCAACAGCATAATGAATGGTTGGATTGTTGGGATCAGTCACAATGGCTTCCTTCAGATTGGCCATCGCCTTGTCATTCTGTTTCGAAAAAAGGTAAATATTGGTTTCCTGGATCAGCAACTGGAAATTGTCAGGATATTTCACCCTGCCGGCCTGAACAGTAGCAAGAGCCTGAGTTGTATCCTTTTCTTCAAGATAAACATTTGACAGAGAGTTATAAACCAAAGGTTGCGGGTAATTGAGCTCGATGATTCTGCCATAATGCTGTTTGGCTTTAGCCCAGTTTTTAGCATTCTCAGCGGACAGACCGGCGTTAAAAATTGCCAGTGTATCAATGCTTCCGTAAGTCAGATTTACATCTGCTGATTTTTCGAATGAACTCAGAGCTTTGTCAAACTCAGAAGCACTGAAATGCTTGACACCCTGATTGTACAACTGTTCGCTGATGACGAAAATATTCTGAATGGCTTCAGTGTAGAATTCTTTCTTTGTGTCAAGTTCAAGCAGTTTTTTGTAAGATTCATAAGCTTTTTCAAGAGCATCCGGATCAAGGTTCTTATATTCAGGCTTGTCGCTCATATGAATCTGGAGGTAAATGTTACCACGATAGAACCAGGTTTTGGCATCACTCATGGTAGTCGGATCTGCAATGGTTGGTTCAATGTTCTGCATTGCTTTGTCAAGCTGCCCTTTTCGAAGATCATTAAAGGCAGTTGTTCGGAGTGCTTTTTGCCCAAACACAGCAGTTACTGCAAGTACAGTAAGGAAGATCAGGGATAATTTTTTCATTGTTGGTGGTTTAATGGTTTAATACCCTTGGAAAACGGTGCAAATATATATGGATTAATCTTCACTTACAATATCCTTGCCATTATCCTCTTCGCCCGTCTCATCCTCGTTGTCAGGGCTGTCTGTGACCTCATCCGGATCAGTTTCAACCGGGAAAGTATCAAATGCACTTTCGGTTGGAGGAACAGGATGTTCTGATTCAGAATCCATTCCTTCTTCATCAAGGGGCTCATCGGCTTCAACTTTCGTAACAGCAGCAATTGAATCGTTATCGCGAAGGTTGATCAGCCGTACCCCCTGGGTTGCCCTGCCCATAACCCTAAGGTCAGCAACAGCCAGCCGTATAATCAAGCCGGAACGGTTAATGATCATCAGATCATCGTTATCAGTTACAGAATCAATTGATATCAGATGCCCGGTTTTATCGGTGATGTTAAGCGTTTTTACCCCTTTACCACCCCTGTTGGTGACCCTGTAGTCATCTAATTTGGAGCGTTTTCCGTAGCCATTCTCTGATACCACAAGAATGTCGAAATTATTGTTCTCCATACAGATCATGCCTACAACTTCATCCTGTGCTCCTGACAATGTAATTCCTTTTACACCCGATGCGTTGCGACCCATAGGTCTGACGGTCTTCTCATTAAAACGAATGGCCCTGCCCGATTGCAATGCAAGAACGACTTCGCTGGTACCATTGGTAAGTCTGGCTTCCAGCAACTGGTCATCATCGCGGATAGTAATGGCATTGATTCCATTTACCCTTGGTCTTGAATAAGCTTCAAGCGATGTTTTTTTGATAATACCTTTGCGGGTACAAAGAATAATGAAATTATTGTTGATATAATCCTCGTCTTTGATACTTTTCAGATTGATGAAAGCCCTCACCTTATCTCCGGGTTCAATGTTAATCATATTTTGTATTGCCCGGCCCTTCGACGTTTTCGTTCCTTCAGGAATTTCATAAACCCGCATCCAGAAGGCCTTACCCTTTTCAGTAAAAAACAGCATATAATTATGCATAGATGCGACAAACAGGTATTCGAGGAAGTCTTCATCCCTTACATTGGATCCTTTGGCACCACGCCCTCCCCTGTTCTGACGACGATATTCAGAAAGAACGGTTCTCTTGATGTAGCCCATGTGAGAAATGGTGATTACAACATTCTCATCAGCTATGGTATCTTCAATTCTGAAATCACTGGCTGAATAAACGATTTCCGTCCGGGCTTCATCACCGTAGTTTTCTTTCACTGCCAGCAACTCACCCTTGATGATGTCCATTCGCATGACTTCGCTCTCAAGGACATTCCGGTAATGTTCAATCATTTTCAGCAACTCGTTATACTCTTCACGGATCTTGTCCCGTTCAAGTCCGGTAAGCCTTTGCAGGCGCATATCGAGAATGGCTCTTGCCTGAAGTTCCGACAGGCTGAAGGTTTCGATCAGTCCGTTTCTTGCTTCTTCCGGAGTCCTGGCTGCCCTGATCAGGGCGATAACTTCGTCCAGATGATCCAACGCAATAAGGAGACCCTCAAGAATGTGTGCTCTTTTTTCAGCTTCATTTAACTCATATCTTGTACGCCTTATTACAACTTCATGGCGGTGCTCTACAAAATAGTGAATAAGCTGCTTCAGATTCAGCAGCATCGGGCGACCTTTAACAAGGCAGATGTTGTTTACACTGAAGGAGGTCTGCAACTGAGTAAGCTGGTATAATTTGTTGAGAACCACATTCGTGATGGCATCACGTTTCAGTTCATAAACAATCCGTAATCCGGTACGGTCTGATTCATCACGGATGTCTGATATTCCTTCAATTTTCTTGTCATTGATCAGGTCGGCTGTCTTCCTGATCATTTCGGCTTTGTTTACCTGGTAAGGTATAGAAGTTACTATGATGCTTTCCCGTCCGTGTGCATCGGTTTCAACTTTGCTTTCAGCACGCATGACAATACGGCCCCTGCCGGTTTCATAAGCATCTTTTACTCCTTCATAGCCATAAATGATACCGCCGGTCGGGAAATCGGGAGCTTTGATGAATTTCATCAGCTCCGGGATGGTAATTTCATGGTTATCGATATAGGCAATGATGCCATCGATGACCTCTTTCAGGTTATGCGGTGGCATATTGGTCGCCATTCCGACCGCTATACCAGATGCTCCGTTGATCAGAAGGTTGGGTATCTGTGCCGGCAGAACGGTTGGTTCTTCGAGAGTATCGTCAAAGTTATTCTGGAAGTCAACGGTATCCTTGTTGATATCTGCCAGCATTTCCTCTGCAATTTTCTTCAACCTTGCTTCAGTATAACGCATAGCTGCCGGACTGTCACCATCGATGGATCCAAAGTTACCCTGTCCATCAACCAGCGGGTAGCGAAGTGACCATTCCTGGGCCATCCTGACCATGGCATCATAAACCGATGTATCTCCATGAGGGTGGTACTTTCCAAGCACCTCCCCTACTATTCTGGCACTTTTTTTATAAGACCTGTTTGAAAGTACCCCCAGATCGAGCATTCCGTATAATACCCGGCGGTGAACCGGCTTCAGCCCGTCGCGGACATCCGGAAGGGCTCTCGACACTATAACCGACATTGAATAGTCGATATAGGCCGATTTCATCTGATTTTCAATGTTAACTTTTACAATTTTTTCGCCACTGGCTTGATTTTCCATCACTTATCCCGGTCAAATTTAAGAATGCAACTAGTATTTTAAAGGGATACGAAAGTACGGATTTTTTGCTTACAAAGTACCCATAACCTGATTGTAATCTAAGGTATTTACTAACATTGGAATGTTAAGAAATGGAAAACGGCACTGTATTTGATCTCGGGGTTTCTGGCCACCTTTACAAACGCAATTTTGCAGTTGTTGGATTTGACTAAATTTCAATGTAACTTTGATTTATACTTCAGAACATAGTTAACTGTAAATTGTTATTTTATTCAGGCAGGCAGGTGGGAATGATAAAAGCTAACTCAACTCATTAATCTCTTATTAAAATGGAAGCAAAGTTTTCTCAGCGTGTAAAAGATGTACTCACCTACAGCCGTGAAGAGTCTTTAAGGCTTGGCAACGATTATATTGGTGTAGAACATTTGCTTTTGGGAATCATTCGTGAGGGTGAAGGAATGGCTATCCAGATTCTGAATCTTTTGAATGTAGACACAAACGAAGTTCGCAGAACCATTGAGACTGCAATAGGCACATCGGTCAAACGTGACAAATCGGCAGAAAATCTGCCATTGGTCAAACAGGCTGAAAGAGCCCTAAAACTTACTTACCTTGAAGCAAAGATGTTTAACAGTGAACTGATTGGAACTGAACACCTTCTACTGGCAGTTCTAAAGGATGAAGACAACCTCGTTACAAGTACCCTTGGCAAATACGGTGTTGACTATGATGCAGTCAGAGATGAACTGAAATCGATTATCAGCAACGAAGAACAATCAACTTACGAAACTCCATCTGACGAGCTACCCGGAAGTTCATCAGAAGATGAAGGTGATGAAGGAAAAGGATTCAGCGGTGGGACCAGAAAAGCGGCAGACTCAAAATCAAGAACCCCGGTGCTTGATAATTTCGGACGCGATCTGACTAAAGCCGCCGAAGAAGGCCGTCTTGACCCAATTGTTGGCCGTGAGAAGGAGTTGGAAAGGATAGCTCAGATACTTAGCAGGCGCAAGAAGAATAACCCTATCCTTATTGGAGAACCTGGTGTTGGAAAATCTGCCATAGCCGAGGGGCTGGCATTAAGGATTATAGCCAGGAAAGTTTCGCGCGTTTTATTCAACAAACGCATTTTCACGCTCGACCTTGCTTCACTTGTTGCCGGTACAAAGTATCGCGGGCAATTTGAAGAAAGAATGAAGGCAGTTTTAAATGAACTTGAAAAAAACAGGGATATTATCCTCTTCATTGACGAGATTCATACCATAGTAGGAGCCGGTAATGCTTCCGGATCGCTTGATGCCAGTAATATGTTCAAACCTGCACTGGCCCGTGGAGAAATACAGTGCATCGGTGCTACCACCCTTGATGAATACCGTCAGTACATTGAGAAAGACGGTGCCCTTGAAAGGCGCTTTCAGAAAATACTGGTAGATCCTACCTCTATTGAAGAAACAGTCGAAATTTTAAACAACATCAAGGAAAAATATGAGGACCACCACCTTGTGAAGTATAATCCTGAAGCTATAAAAGCCTGTGTTTCTTTAACAAACAGATACCTGACCGACAGGTTTTTGCCGGATAAAGCCATAGATGCTCTTGATGAAGCCGGTGCAAGGGTTCACATCACCAATATGCAGGTGCCTGTTGAAATTCTTGAGCTTGAGAGCAGGATTGAGGAAGTTAAGAAAAATAAAAACAAAGCCATTCACAGCCAGAAGTTTGAAGAAGCAGCCAAATACCGTGATTCAGAACGTAAACTGATGATCGAGCTTGAAGCAGCCAAACGTCGCTGGGAAGAAGACTCGAAGATTCACAGGGTTGAAGTCAGTGAAGAAAATGTAGCTGAAGTTGTTGCTATGATGACGGGTGTTCCGGTGCAACGCATAGCCCAGAACGAGAGTGACAAACTCATCAATATGGTTGATGATCTTGCCGGAAGTGTGATTGGACAGAATGAAGCCATTCAGAAAGTGGTGAAAGCAATCCGCAGAAACCGGGCAGGTCTCAAAGACCCGAACAAACCGATCGGAACTTTTATTTTTCTCGGACCAACCGGTGTTGGTAAAACACATCTTGCCAAAGTTCTTGCCAGGTATCTGTTTGATACAGAAGATGCACTGGTAAGAATTGATATGAGTGAATATATGGAAAAGTTTGCGGTTTCCCGCCTCGTTGGCGCTCCTCCGGGATATGTTGGATACGAGGAAGGTGGACAGCTTACAGAGAAAGTTCGTAGAAAACCTTATTCAATTGTCCTTCTCGATGAAATTGAAAAGGCTCATCCTGACATTTTCCATATTCTTCTCCAGGTGCTTGATGATGGTATCCTCACCGACAGTCTGGGCCGGAAAGTTGATTTCAAGAATACAATTGTAATTATGACTTCAAATATCGGTTCAAGACAGTTGAAAGATTTCGGTCAGGGCGTAGGTTTTTCAACCAATGCCAAACTTTCCGGAAGTTCGACCCACGCTCAGGGTGTCATTGAAAATGCCTTGAAACGGTCATTTGCTCCTGAATTCCTGAACCGTATTGACGATGTGATCATCTTCGATTCATTGGAACGTGACGACATTCACAAGATTATTGATATTGAATTAAAGAATCTCTACCGGCGTATTGAAGAAATGGGCTACCAAATTGAAGTTACCACCGAAGCCAAGGATTTCATTGTTGAAAAAGGCTGGGATGCCCAGTTCGGTGCACGTCCATTGAAACGGGCCATTCAGAAGTATATTGAAGATGCTCTGGCTGAAGAAATTATTAAATCCAAACTTCACGAAGGTGATCTGATTCAGATCAATTATAAAGAGAATGATCCGGAATTACAGATAAGCATCAGGAGTCATGGAAAAGAGGCCGGTGTCATAAAAGAATGATAAAACAAAAGGTTCAGTATTTTGCATAAAGGAAAGGCTTTAACCTTTCCTTTTTTGCTTTAGTTGTCATATTTTGTCTTCTTAATTAAAATAGTATATATATTTGATCTGATAATTCGTGAAATCATGGGAAATCAAAAGGAAATCCGTATTCTTTTTGCAGAAGACAACGAATCAGATTTTGAACTTGCTGTTCATGAATTAAAATCGGCTGGTCTGGAATTTATCAGCGAATGTGTTGAAAAAAGGGCTGATTTCGAGAAACAACTCACTTTATTCCAACCAGATATCATCATTTCTGATTACTATCTATCTGATTTTAACGGTCTTGACGTCCTTGCGATCGTGAGCGTAATAAATCCTCACATTCCGATTATTATTACTACAGGCTCAATCAATGAGGAAACTGCAGTAAATTGTATGAAATCAGGAGCTTCTGATTATGTTTTGAAAGATCAGTTCCGAAGACTTCCAATTAGTGTTAAAGAAATCCTGCATAAAAAACAGCTACTGAAGGCTAAACTCGCTTCTGAAGCAGCCATCCGTAAGAGTGAAGAGCGGTTCAGCTCGCTGTTGAATCATATTTCGGATATCGCAGTACAGGGATATCAGAAAGATGGGACCATCAAATATTGGAACAAAGCATCAGAAAGGCTCTATCAATACCGCGCTGAGGAAGCACTGGGTAAAAACTTGTTTGATCTGATTGTCCCAACTGATTTGAACGATTACGTTAGGACAAGATTCAACCAGATGATAGAAACAGAGCAGCCTTTCCCCGGAGAGGAGTTCAGGCTCAGGCGCAAAGACGGGCAATACATCAATGTTATTTCAAACCATGCTGTCTACCGTTTAACAGAGAATGAGTATGAGCTTTACAGCATCGACATAGATCTTTCGGCCAGAATCAATGCAGAAAATGCACTGCAGGCATCGGAAAAGAAGTACCGGAACCTGGTTGAAAATTCACTGATAGGTATATATCAGTCCACTTTTGATGGCAGGTTCTTGTTTGTAAATGAAGCATTTGCCAGGTTACTTGAATACAACTCTCCCGAAGAACTGATGGCGATCCCTGTTGAGGCAATTTACCTTTACCCTGATGACAGAACAGAATTGGTACAATCTATTTCGGAAAGTCAAAGTACATGTGATTTTGAAACGATTTTACTTACAAAATCAGGTTATAAAAAAGATGTCATAATCAATGCCTCCTCTGAGGAGAATTATATTGCCGGAATGGTGCTCGATATCACTGCCCGGAAAGCAGCTGAAAGGGAGATGATACGGGCAAGGGAGATCGCCGAAGAGAGCGACAGACTCAAATCGTCATTTCTTGCCAACCTCAGCCATGAAGTCAGAACTCCAATGAACGGAATAGTAGGATTTTCCGAGTTGCTCTTCGATGATAGTTTTGATGAAGAGAGTAAACGTTCATTTGTAGAAACAATTTCACAAAATTCTTATCAGCTTTTGAGCATCATAAGTGATATCATTGAAATCTCAAAAATAGAGACAGAGCAACTGATTGTCAACTACAGGGAGTTCTCATTATCCGGAATGATGAATGATCTTGAAAAAAAATATCGGAATCCGGCATTAAATAAGTCGCTGTCGCTAAATTTCTACATCAGTTGCAGGGAAGACGATCTTATAATAATCTCTGATGAGGAAAAAATAAGGCAGGCTCTTCTTCATCTTCTTGACAATGCTATAAAATTTACAGAGAAAGGTGGAATTATTGTTCGGTGTGATAAAAAAGGCACATCACTTGAATTTTGTGTTGAAGATACAGGGATAGGCGTGAAAAGTGGTTCAGAGGAATTGATTTTTAAGCCATTCAGACAGGTTGAAGAATCACTTAATCGCAAATATGGTGGAAATGGACTGGGACTGCCGATTGCCAAAGCTTACATTGAATCGCTGGGAGGAACTCTCTGGTTGAAGCCAAACCCTGAGGGTGGTTCCATCTTTTGTTTCAATTTGCCTGCAAGATTCAAAGCAACAGAAATGAAAAACAATCCGGAGGAACTGACCGAGAATCCGGATTACTCGATGTTTACTTTTCTCATTGCAGAAGATGAGATCACGAATATGACCTACCTCAAGAAATTGCTGATTCCTTCCGGTGCTTCCTTCTTAAGTGCTACCACAGGAAAGCAGGCTATTGAAATTATAGAAAGGAATCCCCGGATACATCTGGTATTTATGGATATCAAAATGCCGGAAATAGACGGACTGGAGGCAACCCGCATCATTAAGAAAATGAAACCTCATATCCCTGTAATAGCTACTACAGCTTACGCGATGACCGGTGACAGGGAAATGTGCATTTCTGCCGGATGTGATGAGTATATTGCCAAACCAATAAGGAAGGCTGAGCTTTTCAGAATTATCAGAAAAGTGATGGATTGATTTCTATTTACTCCGTTTAATTCCTTTTGCACGCACGAATTCAGATCCACACATTAGAGTTACAAGATACATACCATCAGGTAAGGCTGAAACATTTACTTCAACAGGATTTCCCGGGATCACTGATATTTCACCGGACAAAACCCGGCTCCCGGCTGAATTATAAACTGTCAACGTTGATTTACCTGAAACCGACGGTGAATAAATTCTGAGTACATCCCCGAAAGGGTTCGGATAAATGCTACCCTCTGCTATGTAAGGATCTTTGATATAATAGGATTCACCCAGATTGAAAGCATAAATTACCGACCTTCCGAAATCAGGATTGAACGACTTAATTTGAACCCCGTCAAGGCTGCCGATTCTTAGATAGCCACTCCCCTGTTCAGGGTAAGCCCAATAAGAAAGCCCCATATTTTCCTGATCGATCAGCTCGAGGGTATAGCACCCATCTGCAAAATTGATGGTATCATTATAGATCGTACTGTTTTCGAGGTTCTCTAGGATCAGAACCTCCTGACCCTTATTGTCTCTTATCTTCAATGAATAACGATAAGCCTGCTTATTGGTTTTAAGTGTCAGAACAAAAGGTTCATTGTAAAAATCAGGCATATTGAACCGGCTGTGATAAATGTTATTTTCGGCATATTGATCAAGCTTTCCATTAGGTAAACTAACTGATACTGTGAATTTATGAAGAGAATCACCCATCCAGAAACTGTTACCTGGAACAGGCAGGAAAACAGATGTGGTTTCATGGGGGTGAACGAGGCCTCCCCAAATCCAGGTTTCTGGTTTTCCGCCTGAAACTGAATATTCAAATTTAAGTGAAGTCAGGTCTGAAGTCCCGTTGTTGCGGATAATAACTTCCGGGTCATAGCAAACCGGGTTCAGACGTGAATAATACCTTGAACTTTCGGGGGAAATCACCTCATAAACTTCCGCGTCAGTTTCAAAAGTGTTTGGACCATATTGAAGCAATTGCATTCCTACCATATAATTTCCCCAACCCATACCCTCGTTGTCAGGAGGAACAGCCGTGATATCATAATCCAGGGAAATGGTATCGTTGTTGACAAAATCTGTAATTTCATAATCCCTGTATTTAACTGTTTCGCCGGGGCACCAGCCTTCCCTGGCGCCATTCCAGGTACCTCCCTGCGGGAAAACCGGGTTAAGGGCGCATTCATTGTATTGAAAAATTTTCCAGTCCCGGGCAAGTTGTCCGTTTACAAATAAATAATGGTCGTTGTCCTTCCATTCGCAGCAATGCGGGTATTCTCCGGTATTGCTGTTGTGCCCGTGACCCGAAAGCAGTGTTTTCACTTTAAACTGGGATGCTCCGGGGCTCACAGGAATTTTTGTCAGTGACAACACTGCATCAGAAGCCAGGTCACGATAATACCAGAAATTAAGTCCTCCCCACAATTTATCAAGCTTTATAATTTCTCTGGGTGGCTGCCCTGTGATAAACAGAAACTTTACATCAATCAGCTCCTGCTGGTTTCCTGCACTGAAATCCACAGCTCCCCTGAGTAAACCAGCATAATCCGTCACATCATATGTCCAGGTAAAACCCTGCGGACCCAAATCCAGGTTGATTCCATAAGGGGTAATGAACCTTCCGATTTCATAATCATCAATGATCTCATAGGGTTTATCATAGTATGGGCGCATTTCCAGTTTCAGGACATCATCCGGGGTATTCCAGACCGAATCAACTTTCTGCCAGTTGTCATAAACCCAGGTATAGCCTGCCTGATATCTCTGTACTGTATCAGTGGCAATCAGGGGGCTAACCGGATCGTTGAACAGGATATATTCAACCGGTGGATTTTCAATTGAATCGATCACGGTAACTACTTCCTGATGAAGATCCGAAGTAACAAGATTCTCAAAAATCAGGCGTGGCCTCAGCTCAGTTGTGTCAAACCCTGTCTGCAATTCTTCACCCTGTAACCTGTAATACTGGGGTAATCCAAACAATTTTCCGTTATGTTGATGCATGGACAGATCTGTTACTTCATCTCCAGTACCCTGATCAAATGAATAATAATAAACGAGTGTGCTGTCAGATTGTGGTTCAGGAAGTGATTTTCTGAAATTTGCAGCAATAACCTCCGGTTCCATAGCATAATTGAAAAGTCTGACTTCATCGATCAGCATATCGGCAAATCCGTCGTTATCCCAGTTGCTCCGCCCTATGAAATTCCGTTTTCTGACAATACCATCGGGAGGCGTTAGCACACCGGCTTTGGTATATTGTCCATTTATGTATACCCACCCTACACTGTTTCTCAACCTGAGTGTTACATGGGTCCAGGTATTCAGCGGCATAGATTCCGGCATAACGAACGATTTTGAAACCCCAGGCTTGTTTACATGAAAACTAAGTTTGCCGGAACTTTCATTGGAGAGAACGACAATAACATTGTCATTTCCCGGACCATTTCCGAAATCGAAGACCCGGCTCCAGTTGTTGTTGTTTCTCTTATAAATCCATGCCTGGAAGGTAAAATCCCCATTAAAGTAAGGGTCTTCAGGAAGCATAATAAAATCGGTGAATCCGTCAAAACTCAGGGCAAAATTATTGCTTCCTCCTACCAGACCACTGGTAAATCCGGTTGAGTCCGAAGCAATCTGAGCATTCGGTCCATGCCCGTGGCGGGTGGAACTAAAATCGATTAGCAGATCTGACATTCCATCCCAGGTAAATGGTTGTTTGAAATTGAGATCAAGCCAGCCGGATTGCGAAAAATCAACGGAATTTACAAACAGGGTATCCAGTTGTTCTGCAGGATTGCTGAACGGCAAAGCCGAATCGGTGTGACACATCCGGATTGTAAACCGGTCAACCAGATCACCTCCACCGGTTGAAAACAGTTTTATACCGGAAACCTGTCCGGGTGAGATACCGGAAGCTGCCAATTCCTGCGAAGTCCAGATAAACTGCGACCTGGAAGCAGTGTTACCGGTTCTGAGCAGCGCAGAACTGGAAACCCCGCCTTCGCCGATTATAGAATTCGTCAGCGACAGGGTATCCTGGGCTGAAACTGAAGTATGGAAATGCCGGTGATACGACCAGGTTGGTTGATCACGTAAAAGCAAGGAATCGACCGTCTTCCCTCCTATCAGGGTAAATGAAGGGTGATACAACTGAACCGAATCATAAAGGCCGGTATGCTTATGGAACATATTGTAGGTCAGATAGTCCCATTCTCCGCAAGGGTATTGGTCCTGTTGTGTCAGTGCATCACACTTCAGTGTATACTTCATCAGTATCTTTCGGAATGTACCTTCCTGTGGGAACTGCCAGACTCCCCTCCTGGATGTTATCGAATCAAAAGTCAGAGTCTGAACTGTAATGGTGTCCTGCGACATCCCGGAAAATGAAAGGATGAACAAAAGAAAGGAAAAAATCAGGTTACGCATAGCGGATGGCCTTGGTTGATTTCGTAAAGATATTCTCAAATTGACTTCAATTGGCTTGGTAATAATTAATTTTCAGAAGTCGGATTTCAGGCTGGAAAATGATCTTACTCCTTTGCAGGCCAATTAATTGATAAATTATGAACCTTGAATCCGAACAAAACAGGAAACGATCAGTTTATTAATTCAATAATAACCATATTCTATGAAAAATACAGCGTTTGGTTTACTCTTAACGGGTCTTTTAATGCTGACCGGGAACTTGATAAGTGCTCAGGATAGCAATAAAGGCCATGAGCCTGACCCCGAAAAGATGACAACTTATTTTATGGCTTTTCTGAAAACAGGACCCAACCGGAGTCATGATTCTGCTACAGCGGCCAAAATACAGGAAGGTCACATGGCTCATATCATGAAGATGGCAAGTGAGAAAAAGCTGGTGCTGGCAGGGCCGTTTCTTGATAAGGGCGATATACGTGGAATCTTTATTTTGAATGTTGCCACCATTGAACAAGCCATTGAGCTGACCAGCCAGGACCCGGCGGTACAATCCGGTAGACTTGGCATGGAGATACATCCATGGTACGGGCCTGTGAAACTCAGAGAGATAGATTGGGATTAAATGTTTATATAAATTAATATAATGAGTTGAATATCTGATATATATAAATATTGAATATTTGATATTATATTGAATCTCCGGGTTCCGGAAATTAGAATGAAGAAGTCAGAAAGCAGGTATTCAACCGAAAATATTATAAAAGAAATAATAACCACCCAGCTCTGTTTATTGATTCACGGATAAATATAGTTTATCAACAGGGATTGCATGGAATTTTAGCGTTTCTGATTATAAATTCTCATTAACTTTGCCTTTCTGGTAATAAACAGAATGGTAAAGAATGGATAAATTCAGGAAGTATTTCAGCTGGAGCAATCTTGCAATTGCTATTATAATTTATGTAATTATCTCACAGACTTTTAGCCTGAAATTCTACCAAAACCCACACAGGATTATTGACAGTGATGTAAGCAACTACTATGCATATCTTCCTCTGACCTTCATTTTTGATCAAATGGATTACAGGTTTGATGAAGTAAGTTTCCCAATCGTTAAGGATTACCTGTACAGCGTTCCGGTAGGTAATGGAAACAACATAAACCCTTATACCATGGGTATGGCTATGGCCTATTCTCCATTCTTTTTTTCGGTTCATCTGCCTTTGAAATGGATGGGGTATCCGACAACAGGATTTTCTTTACCCTACCGGATTTCAATTATTCTTGCGTGCTTGTTTTATGTATTGACTGCAATTGTGTTGTTGAAAAGGATTCTTATCAGGGTATTTGATGATAGAATAACCGCTATTTCAATACTGGCATTGGTTCTTGCAACCAACCTGCTTTATTATGTAACCTTTGAGCCTGGCATGCCCCATGCTTTCAATTTTTCTTTTGGGGTCTTCTTTTTATATCTTACCATTAAATGGCATGAAAAGCCAGGTATACTCAATTCCATTGGGATTGGACTGTTAACCGGAATGATTTCTCTCATCAGGCCAACTGATGTGGTTATTGCATTGGTCTTTATACTGTGGAAAGTTAATTCGCTCAATGCTTTGAAAAGCAACGTGTTGCTGATTGGCAGAAAATGGTACCTGATTCTCCTGATCCTGATTTTTGCATTCATGGTATGGGTTCCGCAGATGATGTACTGGAAGCATTTTACAGGTCAATATTTGTACAATCCTTATAAAGACTCCGGTTTTAAATTCTTTTTCAATAATCCTCAGATTTATTTGTCGCTCTTTAGTTACAGGAAGGGTTGGTTATTATATACACCGGTTATGTTATTGATTTTTCCCGGTTTTATAATTCTTTACCGGAAATACCGGGAATATTTCTGGCCGGTTGTAATTTACTTTCTTATCAACCTATGGATTGTATCCTCCTGGTGTCTGCCATGGTACGGTGGCAGTTACGGTCAGCGCGCTTATGTTGTATCATACAGCATCATGATTATTCCGCTTGCGGCGACATTTTCAGCCATTTTCTATAAAAGAAAAGCATTTGGTTTTATTACCGGAATATTCATCACGGCTTTATTCATATTCCATAACCTCTTTCAATTGAAGCAGCATTACTATGGAGCTCTTCATTATGTTTCGATGACCAGGGAGGCTTATTGGGACTCATTTATGCACATGCATCCTTCGCCCCGGTTAAAGTATCTGCTTTCATTTCCCGATTATGAAAGTGCTAAAAAAGGTAAGTATCCTACTCCGGTTATTGATCCGCTTTACACGGGAGAGCTTACCAAAGAAGAGATTCTCTTGCGATTTCAGCAGGATATTGCTTCAGAAATAAGGAACGACAGTACCAAACATCGGGAATGGGTTGATCAGGCCGCCGTTGAAAAAATCAGCATTGAGGATTTGATAAAAAAACATGCCAAAGTGAGGATGGAAGAGCAGATCAATCAAGGAATCATTCTTCCCAAACAATAGACCTGGTAATGTCAAAAAATATTAATGATTTTATACACCAGGTTGTAAAGAAGGGCACCTGTACGGGGTGCGGTTTATGTGTTGGGATGGATGAATCAGGGAAATCATTCATGCGAGATACTCCAAATGGACCGAGGCCGGTAATAAGTGAAAATCATTCCATTCCTGAATTGATCAGAAGTTGTTGCGCAGGGCATGAAATAAACTACCCAAAGCTCTATCAGAACCATTATGGAAAATATCCTGATAACTGGCTTACAGGGATGATTTCAGGAGTTTACACCGGATACTGTACTGATGAAAAAATCAGAAGGAACAGTTCGTCGGGTGGTGTGTTAACGGCTGTACTTTGTTCATTGCTTGAATCAGAAAAGATTGATGCTGCAATTGTTGTTACCCAGGGTATTCCGGAGCCCGAAAAAGCATCTGTGGTGATGGTTGGCTCAACTGCCGAAATTCAGGCTGCTTCGCAATCGGTTTATGTACCGGTTTCAACACTCGACATACTTAATAAACTTGAACCCGGGAAAAGGTATGCCATTACCTGTCTGCCTGAGCAGGCTGCTGCTATCAGGGTACTCCAGATGCATGGCCATGAGAAAGCACTGTGCATCAGGTATATTCTTGGGCCTTACACCGGAACTGCAATTTATCCGGCTGCTATTGAAATGTTTAAAAGAATTAACGGAATAAGTAATACTGATCGTGTTGTTTCGCTCAAATGGAGAGCCGGTGAATGGCCCGGATATCTTGAAATTATTACACAATCCGGCAGAGTGTTACGTTCTCCGAAAGTTTATTATAATTTCCTTATACCTTTTTTTGTTACCAATGCCAGCCTGCAAAGCATGGATTTTGCCAATGAATTTGCCGATCTTGCCGTAGGTGATGCATGGTCGCCGGAGTTTGAGTCGCAGGGACAGGGTTTTTCGGTTGTTGTTAGCCGCAATGAACAGATGACAGCGTTGCTTGAAGATCTTCATCTGCAAGGAGTTCTTAATTTAAAGGCAGAACCCTCAGAATCTGCTTTTTCGATGCATGGTCATATGATTGACTTTAAGAAAAGAGGAAGTTATATCCGAAACCAGACCCGCCGATTGTTGGGTATGAAGGCACCTGATTTCGGGTACAAGCCCGCCCGTATCGGTTTTAAAAGAATTATGGTTGAAATGGTAATTTCAACTATTTTCGTGCTGGGCAAAACTACTTTATTCCGCCTGATCTTATTTCTTTTACCTGAAAGGATTATAGGACCACTTTTCAATAACCTTAGGCTGAGATGGAAGAAAATATCGAAAAAAACGAAGCGTCAGGGGCTTGAATCGTATGAAGTAATTATTACGGAAGAATAACCATGGTCGATTTCCACCCACTTATTAACAGGAATTTCCCACGGATCCTTACTCAGTTAAACCGTGATCCCAATACCATCCATTACGGTAGTTTCGACCGCAACTGGTGGCATTATAAGATCAGGGATTTTTCATCAATCATTCTGCAACAGGGTGGATATTTTCTTGATCTGGCTGCAAAGTTGCCTGAATACAATGATTATTCAAAGCAGCTTCATGAGTATGCCGCTGCTGCAGTCAATTTCTGGGCCGGAAGAGCTGTCAGGAAAGGGGCTTTTGAAGAATACTATCCATGGGAAAATGGCTATCCCCCTCTTGCATTTTCAACCCTTGCAGTTGCGAAAATAATACTATCACAGAACTTGTCGGTTGCAAAGTCGGGAGATGCTTTAAAAAGGGCCGCACTTAAACTTCAGCAGCGGTTTGAAGCAAAAGCAGCAAATCAGCAGATTGCAGGTCTTGCCGCCCTTGCTTTACTGAATAAAATAAATCCGGGAATTGTAAACAGCCTGACATTCGGTCGCCTGACAGAGCAGACCCTTGCGCTGCAATCGGATGAAGGATGGTTTACCGAATACGACGGGCCTGATCTGGGTTATTTATCTGTTTCGCTCGATTGTTTGTGGGACTTATTCGACAATACCGATGATCACAGGTTTGTTGAATCAGCAACAAGGGCTTTCAGATTCCTTGCTGAACTTGTTATTCATAACAGGGGTTCAGTAGGAATGCACAATTCCCGGAACACGGATTATATCGTTCCGTATGGAATTTGCCGTTTTCTCAACTCGGGCAATGAAACTGACAGACTTCTCGCCAACCAGGTAGTTCAGATCCTCTATTCTGATACAGAAAAACCGGATCATTTCTTACAGGCTGTTGATGACCGCTACTGGAGCCACTATATCGGCCATTCTGTGATAAGGGCCCAACTTATCCTGGACGGATCATCCTTGAAAACTGAAGTTACCGGCTTGCCAGCCGAAGCTAAAGCAGTATGGCAGGAATGCGGTTATGCCATTGGTTGTCAGAAAAATCACCGTATAATGATGAGCTGCCTGAAAGGAGGATTAGTTACTATAAGGGAACAGGAGAATTACTTCAATGATTTTGGCTGGATAATTTTTGACGGGAAGAAGCAATTTGTCACCCATTGGTGGACTCCATCAACCACATTTTCAGGCATTCCTGAAGATATGGAAATCTCGGGACATCCGGTACAGTTTAAAGAAAATACAAGCACCCCTTTTAAACATTTTGGTTTAAGAACTGTCAGCTATTTTTCAGGACACAACATCATTGCGCTGTTAAAAGATTTATTGATTTTCAGAAAAAGTGATCAAAGGTTTGCCTTTAACAGAACTATTAAAATTCAACCGGGAAAAATGATCATCAGCGATGTGATTTCCGGTTTGAAGGGCAATGAAGTGTTTGTTAAGGCTCCCCGTTTTTCAAAGCGACATGTTGCCAGTGCAGACTCATTTCACCATGAAGATTTTGAGATGGTGAAAGGTTATGAGTTCATCACCAAAAGCAAGGTCACCGGAAGGCTTTTCGAAGCGACAACCATTGTTAATCTCGATTAGCTACTGTAACATGGCCGGTATCAGATTTTCCGATAAATCAAAGAGGCTTTTTCTGCAACTTATCAAATTCGGAATAGCCGGTTTACCTTCCTTTCTTGTCGCCATTCCGCTTAACTGGTTCCTTGTCGAGGAAATATTGTTGCTTAAACCCATAGCTTACCTTATTACCTTGTTTTTTCAGGTTACTGTCAATTTTATACTGTTAAGACTCTTTGTATTTAAAGGTGAAAAAAATGAAAGTGCAGTTAAACTTTATTTTCAATTTTTATGGGGGATTGCGTTTTTCAGATTGCTCGACTGGGGTTTATATACATTGCTGGTGCAAAACACGAAAATCTATTACCTGATCATCCAGATTGGAAATGTTGTTATATTTTCGCTTGCGAAGTTTTTCTACAGTAAAAAAATAATGGAGAGATAACCGTTATGAAACTCATTATACAAATCCCTTGCTTCAACGAGGCTAAAACACTGCCGGAGGTCATCCGGGATCTTCCCAGGGTTTTGCCGGGAATCAGCGAAATAGAATACCTCGTAATTGACGATGGAAGCATTGACAATACAGTGTCCATCGCTCATCAGCTTAAGGTGGACCATGTGTTGCAATTGGGAAGCAACAGGGGGCTCGCGTATGCTTTTTCAGAAGGCATAAAATATGCGCTGGAAAAAGATGCTGACATTGTTGTAAATACGGATGGTGACAACCAGTATGTTGGTGAAGATATTGCGCTGCTTGTTCAACCGATTGTAGATGGCAAGGCAGATGTGGTTGTCGGGTGCCGGCCTATCCTGGCACACAAGGAATTCAGTCCTGTGAAGAAACTGTTTCAGCTGATGGGAAGCTGGATATTGCGGAAAATTTCAAAAACCGATGTTAAAGATGCTCCCTCAGGATTCAGGGCATTTTCGAGGGAGGCCTGTCTGAGAATTTTTATTTATTCAAAATTCTCCTACACGATGGAAAACCTTATCCAGGCAGGAAATTCAAATCAAAGAGTTCATTCGGTTGACATAAGAGTTAATGCCAAGACACGCGAATCAAGATTGTTCAGAAATATCTTCGAACACATATATAAATCTGCAGATACTATAATCAGGATGTATATTTTGTACCGGCCAGGAAGGTTCTTTCTCTGGATTGGTAATATCTTTAACCTTGCTGCAGCTGTATTGGGTATAAGGTTTGTTTACCTTCTCTTCATTACAGATCATCCCGATAAAGGCAGAACTTACATCCCATCCCTCATTTTACTTGCCATTCTGGCTTTTTGGGGAGTTGTCTCCTATATGATCGGAATCCTTGGTGAATTGCTTAAATTTATCAGGAAACAAAACGAAGAGATACTCGGCAACCAGCGGAGGGAGAAATTCAGTAAAAAGGAATAAGAATAGAAATGCCAGAACAGACAAACACCGGGCGTTAAACTTTCCTCTTTATAAAAGGAATCCGGTTATTTACTCAAAATGGTTTCGGCAAGATTCTTCAGGTCAATTCCTTCAAAATTCCCGGAACTCATCATCAGCAGGTTCGTATCTTTCCATGCAATGGATTTTAAAAAACTGATCAGAGCTGTATTTTCGTTAAATACATGTATATCAAATCTTCCGAATGCCTTACCTACATCTTCAGTTGTAAAATAAGGTAACCTTTTCAGCTCAAGCGCATGCCTGCTGTAGAAAACCACGGCTACATCTGCTTTAGTCATGGTATCCCGGTATTCTTCCAGAAACTTTAAACTGAGGCTGCTGTATGTATGAAGTTCCATGCAGGCAATCAGCTTACGATCAGGATACTGCTCTTTTACAGCATCGATGGTTGCCTGAAGTTTGGACGGACTGTGAGCAAAATCCTTGTAGACCGAACACGAATCATTACCTGCGACAAATTCCAATCGTTTCGACGCTCCTGAGAATGTGCTGATGGCATTGTAAAAAGTACCGGTATCCACCCCCATTGCTTCACAAACATACCTGGCTCCTTCCAGATTGAGCATATTGTGGTGTCCGAATATCTTCATCGGGATAGATTCACCATTGTAATTCAAGTAGGTGGTTCCATTTCTTATTTCGTAATCAGGGCATCTGTAAGGATATTTATGAACGGTTTCTGCTGCAAAGCAGGAAACTGCCACAACATTCTCATCTTCGGCGCAATAGATAAGGCTTCCGTCATGTGGAACCATTCCCGCAAAAATCCTGAACTGCCCGACATAATTGTCAAAAGTCGGAAAAACATTTACGTGATCCCAGGCAATACCACTGATGAGGGCAATGTGAGGCTGGTAGACATGGAATTTTGGACGTTTGTCAAGCGCAGAGGTAAGGTATTCATCACCTTCGAAAACCATGAAAGGTGCATCCTGCGTCAGTCTGACCATTACGTCAAAGCCTTCAAGTTGTGCCCCGACCATATAATCGGTATCAATTCCTGCCTGTTTAAGCACATGTAATATCATAGCAGTGATGGTGGTTTTACCATGGCTGCCACCAATGACCACACGGATTTTATCCTTTGCCTGTTCATACAGATATTCCGGGTAAGAGTAGATGGTCAGGCCAAGCGCTTTTGCCTTCATCAATTCCGGGTTGTCAGCCTTGGCATGCATACCCAGAATAACAGCATCAAGGCCACTATGGATCATTTCGGGATACCAGCCAGTAGACTCCGGAAGAAGACCGAGTTTCTGAAGCCTGGTCTTTGCCGGATCAAAAATCTCATCGTCTGAGCCGGTAACTTTATAACCTTTATGATGCAGGGCAATTGCCAGGTTGTGCATGGCACTTCCACCTATGGCAATAAAATGTACGTTCATGGGTATTCGTTTGGTCACGCAAATGTAATGAAATAAGTTTCCTGTTGGTTTGGCCGTCTGCGAACCTGTGATTTGCCGGAGACCTAAAAATGCTAAATTTGCAGCACAAATTGCAGGGAATGAAATTGACGACCATTGAGGCAGATTCATGGAAAATGGATGGCGGCGTCGCTTTTGGTGTTGTGCCAAAGTCGATGTGGATGAAAGTATATCCTGATGATGGAGACAACCTGATTAAAATCACAACGCGTTGTCTTCTGGTACAACTCCCTGATAGAAACATCCTGATAGATGCAGGCATGGGTGATAAAAGGGATATGAAATATTACAGCCATCGCCACCGTTTTGGTACCTCAGGGTTTAATGAACCCCTGAAAAAGGCTGGCCTCTCCCCTGCCGATATTACCGATGTGCTGTTCACTCACCTTCACGACGATCATGTGGGCGGGGCCACTTATTTGGATAAAACAGGAGAAATTCTGGAAACCTTCCCTAATGCCTCGTACTGGTGTTCTGAAGCACAGTGGGAATGGTCTAAAAATTCGAACAGGCGCGAAGCTGCCGCATTTTTCAGCGATAACCTTGAACCATTGGAGAAATCGGGGAAGCTTCAACTCATCAGTCAGGATGGCACATGGCTTCCGGAGATTGAACTGAGGATGTACAACGGGCATACCCGTGGACAGATTATCCCGTTTATCAGGTATGGTGATTCTACGGTAGTGTTTCTGGCAGACTTTATCCCGGCCCGGGCATTTATACCCATCCCTTATGTGCCATCGGTTGACATAGAGCCTTTGCTGACATTGAAAGAGAAGGAAGCATTCCTGCATGAGGCTGCGCTGAACGGATATATCCTGCTTTTCCAGCATGATTATTTTCACGAGGCATGCCATGTTGAGCAGGGTGAGAAGGGCATTGTTGCCGTTGATGAATTGAAAATCAGTCACCTTATAAATTATTCATGATGATAATAAAGGAAAATGTATCGCATATAAACGGGCTGTTGGCAGGCAAACCGGCTGAAGATGTGCTGAATTGGTTTCTCTTAGAATTTGAAGGTAAGGTAGCCTTCTCAACCAGCCTTGGAGCCGAGGATCAGGTTATAACCCGGATGATTTCTGACATCGACAGGTCAGCCCGTGTTTTTACCCTTGATACCGGACGTCTTTTCCCGGAAACCTATGACCTGATCGACATCACTTCGAAAAAATACGGATTGAATATTGAAATCATGTTTCCCGATGCTGCCAGAGTTGAATCCATGGTCAATTCAAAAGGTATTAACCTATTCTACGATAGCATTGAAAACCGGAAACTCTGCTGCCATATCCGGAAGATTGAACCTCTGAAAAGAGCTTTCGAAGGACTTGATGCCTGGATTTGTGGGTTACGCAGGGATCAGTCAGTAACGCGAAAAGATATTCAGCTGGTTGAGTGGGACGACACAAACGGCCTGATCAAGGTAAATCCGCTGATTGATTGGACTGAAGAGCAGGTTTGGAATTATATCAGGGGGAATCATGTTCCCTATAATCAGCTTCACGACAAGGGATACCCAAGTATAGGCTGTCAACCCTGCACACGGGCGATTCTTCCCGGCGAAGATGTAAGGGCAGGTCGCTGGTGGTGGGAAAATCCGGATTCCAGAGAATGCGGTCTTCATAAAAAATAATAAAAATAATAAAATTCAAGTACTAACTACCTTGCAGGCATTTCTTCAAACAGGCTTTTCATGGTGATTACAGGCACCTTAAGTGTATATTAAACACTTACAAATCAAGCGAATTAACATTTTAATAACATTCAGAATTCGCCCGATACCCGGAATTTATTTAATTTTGCTCCGCTTTACTGATGATCTCAAATCAGTAAAAGGCTAAACCATTGTTTAATAAAAACGAAGATTAATGAGCATTAAGAAACAGTTTTTGAAAAGTAAGCCGGTTTGTAAAGTAAGTTTCAAACTCACCAAAGATCAGGTGAATAATGCCGGAAAAGTTAACATCGTGGGTGATTTCAACCAGTGGAATGAAACATCTGATGAGTTAAAGCCTCTGAAGGATGGTTCTTTCAGCCAGACTTTTGAACTGGAATCCGGTCGTGAATATCAGTTCCGCTATCTGGTTGATGGTACAACCTGGATGAATGACGAAGAAGCTGACAGATACGTAAACAGCGGGCTGGGCGATTCTCACAATGCTGTAATATCCTTATAAATAAAATTATTATCTGACAGCAAACGACCTGACGTTGTTTGCTGTCATTTTATTTTATCCGCACAGGTTATTCGTAACGTATTGCTTTTACAGGTGCGATGTACCTGATGACAAGTGACGGAATAAGCATCATCAATGTACAGATCATCACGGTTGCAAGGTTTATTAATAGAATTGCCTGCAAACCAATGTCTACAGGTACTACAGAAACAAAATATGAATCTTCAGGCAAAGGAATAAATCCGGATTTTTTCTGAAGGAAAACCAGGGAGAGTGCAACTGCATTTCCCCATATCAGTCCATAAAAGGTAATATTGACAGAAGCATAGATGAAAATTTTTCTAATGCTCCCGTTTGTTGCGCCCAGGGCTTTAAGCATGCCGATATCACGGGTATGCTCAAGAATGAGTATCAGTAGTGTTGAAATCATGGTAATTCCCGAAACCAGGGCCATCAGAATCAGTATGATAAGTACATTCAAATCCTGAATTTCTATCCAGTCAAATATCTGCGGATAAAGTTGTTTGATGGTCTGTGTATTCAGTTTGAAGCCGATGATGTTATACACCTGTCCTGCTATTTCATTGAGATGGTCAAAATCCCTGATGTTGATTTCAATACCCGAAACAAGATTACCATCCCATCCGTTAAGTTTCCTGATATGCCTGATATCGCCGAAAACATACATTTCGTCAAATTCAGCCATTCCGGTATTGTAGATTCCGCTTACTCTGAATTTTCTTCCCCGGGCGGTATTGTCAATAATAAAATACATCCTGAGGTCATCGCCGGCTTTAAAGCCCAGCAGGTTTGCAAGTTTCTGTGAAATCAAAACATCAATACCTGCTGAAGTGTCTTTAAACTCAGGGATGGAGCCTTCTGTAAGTTTATCCTTTAAAAATTGCCAGTCATAATCAGCATTTACACCCTTCAGGACAACCCCTTCAATCTGATCTTCCGTTTTGATGATCCCTGCCTTCAAACCAAATTCCTGTATATTCAGAATTCCCGGAAGTCTTTGTAACTGACTGATTTTTGCATCATTCTTATCTATCGGAGTGGGCTCATACGAATTATTGGAATCAAATCCGGTAATCTGAATGTGACCTCCGAAGCCGGAAACCTTATCACGGACCTGTGTCTGAAACCCCTGGAGAATAGCAACGGAAATCAGCATCACAGCCAGGCCCAGTGCAATGCCGGCAACAGAAACCTTCACAATTGGTCTCGAAAATGAACTGCCGTCACGCGAACGGATACGTCTGCTTATAAAATACTCGAAGTTCAACCTGGTTTACTTTACTGCAAAGTTAAATGTTTACGCTTAACTTTGCAGTTGTACAAACCTTTAACTTCCGACAAAGGATGCGCCTTTCACGATTATCATTGCTGGTTGCCTCACTTATGTTCGTATCGTGCTCACAACAACGCCGGTTGCAGAAACAACAACCTGATGCGGTACATATAAGTAAGGAAAGACCGGCTGTTGTGGCATTCGAGCAGGATATTAGACCTGCAGCTGAGCGAACAAGACATTACTTCAGTAAACTTGAGAATAAAAGAGTTGGAGTGGTAGCCAATCAGACCTCCCTGATCGGTCAGACCCATTTGGTTGACAGTCTTATTTCGTCCGGCATCAACATTGTCAGGGTTTTTACCCCGGAACACGGATTCAGGGGGCAGGCTGAAGCAGGTGAACATGTTGACAGCAATATTGATGAAAAAACAGGATTGCCCCTGATTTCGTTGTATGGAGATCACAGAAAGCCTGTGGCTGAGGACCTTGAAGGCATTGACCTGATCTTGTTTGACCTGCAGGATGTCGGCGCCCGTTTTTATACATATATCTCAACACTCACGCTGGTTATGGAAGCCTGCGCTGAAAACAGGGTTCCTTTACTGGTACTTGACAGGCCCAACCCCAACGGATTCTTCATTGATGGGCCTGTTCTTGAGCAAGGATTCAGCTCATTTGTAGGGATGCATCCTGTACCGGTTGTACATGGGATGACCATGGCTGAATATGCGCGTATGGTGAATGGTGAGCAATGGCTGAAAGACAGTGTCAGGTGCGATCTTGACTGGGTTGGAAATTCGGGTTATACCCACCGGAAGTTATACCCGTTGCCGGTGAGGCCATCGCCAAACCTGCCCGATATGGAATCGGTTTATCTATATCCCTCTCTGTGTTTCTTTGAAGGCACAATTGTCAGCGTTGGGCGGGGAACCGATTTTCCATTCAGCATCATTGGGTTCCCGGGCTATACGGCAGGTGATTTCACTTTTACTCCCGGGAGCCGTCCCGGTGCCAGCCTGAATCCTTTATATAAAGATATTGAGTGCAGGGGATTAAATCTGCGTGCCGAAGCTGCACTTTTACAACAGAACCCAGGTATCAGGTTAAAGTGGCTGATTGAGATGTATCATTCCTATCCAGATAAAGACAGGTTTTTTACTTCGTTTTTCAGTAAACTGGCCGGCACGGATCAACTTCGCCGGCAAATTGAAGCCGGTCTTTCCGAAGATGAGATCAGGGCATCATGGCAACAGGGGCTTTCGGATTTTCAGAAAATCAGACATCAGTATCTCCTGTACCACGATTTTAAATAAAAAAGGGGCTGATTATGCCCCCTTTATTTCTTCTGCCTGAATTTTACTATTTCCTTCCCGGATATACTTTCAGTGCTTCTTCGAGACATTTCACCGCATTCTTCAGGTCTTCCTTTTTCAGCACATAGGCAATTCGGGCTTCATTTTTACCGAGTCCGGGTGTAGCATAAAACCCGGTGGCCGGTGCCAGCATGACGGTCTGTTGATTGTAACTGAAATCTTCGAGTAGCCATTGACAAAAGATATCGGCATCATCAATCGGTAGGCTGATGACCGAATAAAATGCACCTTTGGGAAGCGGAGCAAAAACACCCGGAATCTTATTCAGTTCTTCGATAACCAGGTTTCTGCGCGAAATATATTCATCGTATACTTCTCTGAAATACTCTGCCGGTGTATCCAGAGAGGCTTCACCAATCACCTGTCCCAGCGAAGGTGGACTGAGTCGGGCCTGGGCGAATTTAAGTGCGGTGGCAATCAGTTTTTTATTTTTTGATATCAATGCACCAATTCTTACTCCGCATTCACTATAACGTTTCGATACCGAATCCATCAAAACAGCATGCTCTTCAAGCCCTTCGAGGTTCATAACAGAAAAATGGGCATTACCGTCATAACAGAATTCCCTGTAAACCTCATCTGCAAAAAGATAGAGGTCATGTTTTAGAACCAGTTCGCGCAGCTGTAACAGCTCTTCTTTACTGTATAAATAACCGGTAGGGTTGTTCGGATTACACACCATTATGGCTTTGGTCCGTGGTGTGATTGATTTCTCAAATTCGCTTATGGGTGGCAGGGCAAAGCCGTTTTCAATAGATGAAGTAATCGGAATTACCTTTACACCTGCTGCCAATGCAAAAGCATTATAATTGGTATAAAATGGTTCAGGTATGATGATTTCATCTCCAGGATTCAAACATACTTTCAAAGCAAAGGAAATGGCTTCAGAACCGCCTGTAGTGATAATAATTTCTTCATGAGTGATGTTGATACCGATGCCCTGATAATAAGTTGCCAGTTTCCTCCGGTAGCTTTCATTACCGGCCGAATGACTGTATTCGATGACCTTTTGATCGAAATTGCGGATGGCGTTCAGAGCAACTTCAGGTGTTTGAATATCCGGTTGTCCGATATTGAGGTGATAGACCTTAATCCCTTTCTTTTTTGCAGCTTCAGCAAAGGGGACAAGCTTACGGATTGGTGATGCGGGCATTTGGCAACCGCGTTCTGAAATCTTAGGCATGGCAGAATATTTTTTTTCAGATTTTGTTTGAATTCCGAAGCAAAGGTATAAGCAATTTCAAGAGTTCCAAAAAAATGTAAATTCATTTTTTTTATGCTTAAAAAGCAAAAAAGCCGGGTATTCCCCGGCTCAATATAACTAAAAACTGGATATTACTTTTTGGAAACAGGCACTGTTCCTGGTGTAACACTTTTCTCAGGAATCGAGCCTTCTTCAGTTTTCTGGATAATGTTACCGGTAATCTTCAGGACAACGGTAGCTGTTTTGGCATTTGACATAACCGTGATTGATTTGTTGATCGGTCCCAATCTGCCGGTATCGTATTTAACTTTTATGCTCTCTTTTTTTCCGGGAAGAATCGGCTCACGCGGATAACTTGGTACAGTGCATCCACAGGAAGATTTTACACTTGACAGAATCAAAGGTTCTTTCCCTGTGTTGGTGAAAATAAATTCGCAATTGCCATCACCGCCTACAAAAAGAGTACCATAATCGTGAACAATTTTTTCGAAAGTGATTTCGGGTGCATTCGGATTCGGAGCAGCGGTCTCGGTTTTAACCTCCTGAGCAAATATAGAGCCAATGCCTAAAAGAACTGCAACAAGTAATGAAACTGACTTTTTCATTGTTTAATAATTAGATTATTTAATAATTATGTTGATTTCGCTTAGCAATAGCACAAAAATACATAAAAAATAAGGCTTTGCTAAATTTTTAAGATTATTTTACACTTTCAATTATTGTACCAGAAATTCAGATTTATTTTTGAACCAGAAATTACTTTCAACTCTATCAGGAGAATAAAGCGATATTTGCAGAACGATTCCCATGTTCACAGTAAGTATTATCCGGTTGATTAAAACACAAAACTGTATTAAAATGGTCAGGACTTTAGCCAGGATCGGACTTTCTTGTCTGATATTCATCATTGTTTTTACCGGTTGTAAATCAAAATCACACCTGTCAGGACCCCAGGGCAATGCTGGCGTAGCCGGACCCAGGGCGATTGTTTATAAGACTACGAGCAATTATTTCCTTCATGTACCTGTAATACTTTCGCAGGATAAGAAATCTGTTGTCTCCTTTCCTGCCCCATCAGATGTATATTTTAACGGAGATTTTGCTTACCCGGTTAAGCTTGAAAACGGATACCTGCTCGATCGCAGGGGAATCAGCGAAGGATGCGCGTTCCTGAAATGGACCTATTATGAATACAGCCGTCTCGATCATACCCCTGGTCAGGAAGAACTCCTTAAAATGATCCTTGATC
The DNA here is from genome assembly GCA_016705005.1 of Bacteroidales bacterium. Lineage (GTDB taxonomy): Bacteria > Bacteroidota > Bacteroidia > Bacteroidales > Lentimicrobiaceae > Lentimicrobium. The sequence goes on from JADIZB010000005.1 coordinate 199,949, forward strand.
CTGATCCACTGGCTGAAATGTATGATTGCGGAAGGAAAAGCAAATTCAACGATATTGAAGCAGAACTCAACCGGGTTATACGTGAAGGAAAGCTGGGATTGTACGAAAAGATCAAATAAAGATATCAACAGGCATTAATCATATATATCATTGACAAACAACATATTGCAATATTTATAACCAATTTTAAACCCGTTTTGGCTTAAAACAGGATTAAAATATTGAATACCCCTCTCTGGTTTTACTTCTTTAATTTTTTTATGAATTACTTTTGCAACCGAAACTGACCAGGAGGGGATCCGGTTTACCTTTCTTTTATCTTCATTCGCTGCATTTCCAATGCTACTATCCCTTTTTTTTACCGGTCGTTAACATTTTGGTAAATAGCTTGTTAATTAGCTTCAAATTGTTTAATCAAAAACCAGACATTGAGCACTCCATCAAAATCAGTAACTGAACTCGACGGGAAAACACTTTATTACAGTTTTCTGGCCGGAGCCCAGAAGATTTTCGAGAATCAGGTTTTAATCAATAAAATCAACGTTTTTCCGGTAGCCGATGCCGATACAGGTACCAACCTGGCATCCACCATGCGGTCGATTGTTGAGAGTCCTATACCCACCTCAGACCTGAAGCTTACCGCTGCGGCACTGGCCGACGCTGCGCTTACCGGTGCAAGGGGGAACTCGGGGATTATTTTCGCACAGTTTATATACGGCTTCAGCAATGAAATTCAAAAGCATGAAACCGTTAGTGTTGAAACGTTTGCTGAAATCATCAAAAAAGCGGTTACTTACGCTTATGAAGCCATAGCCAATCCGGTTGAGGGTACCATGATCACCGTGATCAGGGAATGGGCTGAGTTTATTTACATTCTGAAGGATACCATACAGGACTTCATCGAACTGCTTGCCCAGGCTTATCAGAAAGCTCTGGAATCGCTCCAGGCCACCACAGGACAGCTTGCCGTTCTTGCCAAATCGAATGTTGTGGATGCCGGCGCCAAAGGCTTCGTGGTCTTCCTGCAGGGAATGGTTGAATTTGTGAAGGCCGGGGAGTTGCGAAAACTGCTTTCGGGGCGCGAAACCGTTGTTATCGCTGATTCCGAAATTGTTTCGCACGATGAGATCACATTCAGGTATTGCACCGAAGCGATGCTGATGCTGGATGAAAAGAAAAATGTGGATTTGACCCAGGTGCGCAAAGGCATTGCCCATATGGGAGATTCCATGGTGGTTGCCGGCTCTGCCAAAAAAATGCGGGTTCACATCCACAGCGACCATCCCGCCAAAGTGATGAAAGTGCTGACGAAATTCGGAAATATTACCTATCAGAAAGTTGATGATATGGTGATGCAGCAGGAAGTTGCGTCCAATGCCAGATTTCCGGTTGCTCTTGTTACAGACTCAACCTGTGATATTCCGCAGGAACTGATTGAAAAGTATCAGTTGCATGTTGTTCCGCTGAGTGTGCATTTCGGTGAGAACTATTTCCTCGACCGGCTGACCATTCTTCCGGCTCAGTTTTACTCGATGATTGACAAAGCTGCCAGTTATCCATCAACCGCTCAGCCTGCCTATAAAGACTTTTTTAACCGCTACTCCTATCTTGCCAGCCATTACGATTCCATCATCGGTATCCACATCAGTGCCGCCATGAGCGGAACCTGGAGCAACAGTTCCAAGGCGTCGCATGCCGTGGCTGAACATAGTGGCAAGAAGATCAATGTGATCAATTCAAAACGCCTTTCAAGCGGACTCGGACTGGTTGTTATTCGTGCCGCCAAGGCCATTGAAAATGGTGCAACGCATCAGGATGTTGTTGACAATATAGATAAATGGTCAAGCAACACCAAGATGTTCGTCTCTTCAAAAACCATCAAGTACATGGTGAAGAGCGGCAGGGTAAGCTATACCAAGGGTCTGATAGGGTCATTGCTGAACCTGAAACCTATTGTTACAGTCAACGACGAAGGCAGGACTGAAACTTTCGGTAAACCTTTTACTGAAAAGAGCAGTATGGCACTTGTCATGGCCAAGGTGAAGAGTATGGCAGCTGATCGTAAAATCTGGGGATACTCCATATCCCACGCCAGGAATATCAGCACAGCCAACTGGTTTGCCGACAGAATGAGAGAGATCAGCGGACTGGAGCCTGAATTTATCAACGATGCCTCCCCTGTTCTGGGTGTAAATGCCGGTCCGGGCGTAGTTGCCCTCTCGATTATGTTTGAAGAATAAAGAATTGCGAGATACGCTGAGCCGGAATTGCTGATGCTTTTCCGGCTTTTTTTTGCAGAAAAATGAATTGCATTTTTATACATTCAACAGTGTATGACAGGCTGATTTCACGCAATGAAGCAAATACGCAAAGAGCTGATATTCAGATATTACAATCTGATTCTTTGCTAATTAATATTAAAATGATCAACAAAACAAGTCTCTGATCGTGCATGCTCTAAAATAGAAACAATGTTCAACTATCTCCCTGAAATTGCACTGGTAGTCTTGATATATATGACACTCGTGTTTATGCTCGCAATGGTTCTGAAGGATAATTCAATCGTGGATATCTTCTGGGGCATGGGCTTTATCGTAATTACCACTTATAGTCTTTGGCAGGCTGATGACATTGACCTGAAAAAGATTCTGGTCAGCTCCCTGGTTCTGATCTGGGGATTGCGGCTGACTGTTCATATTTTTCGCCGGAACCACGGCCGTGGCGAAGATTTCCGTTATGCCAACTGGCGCCGGACCTGGAAATTCTTTGTGTTGCGCAGTTTTTTCCAGGTTTTTATGCTTCAGGGCTTTTTTATGTTACTGATTGTCTGGCCGGTAATTCATATAAATCAGGGTTCTTTTGTTAATTTCGGGATGATTGATATTGCAGGAATGCTGATTTTCCTGGTTGGATTTTATTTTGAAGCAATGGGAGATTATCAACTGACCCGATTCAGGAAATATCCGTTAAATAGCGGAAAGATCATCACTACCGGTCTGTGGAAATACACACGTCATCCCAACTATTTCGGTGAGGCTTTGCTCTGGTGGGGCATATGGCTGATGGCTGTTCCGGTAGTGGATGGAATTTATACAATTCTGAGTCCGATTATCATTACGTTATTGTTGCGCTATGTTTCCGGTGTGCCGATGCTGGAAAAGAAGTATGAAGGACGGGCTGACTGGGAGGAATACAAAAGCAGGACGCCGGTTTTTGTGCCATTCAGATTCAGAAAGAACGGATAATCGCACACATCGTAAGTCTGTACACCCCATTGTGTGTGATAGGTGTCACTTAATCAGGTATATTTTACAGCATAATCAAATCAAAACTTAACAGGTTCAGGAAATACAGCGTATTTCTCATTCGTCATTTCTTTTCATTTTAATACCTTCGCAACAGTTTCAATATCCGGAAAATCTCAGACAATTATTTATTAAACTATTCATTATCATGATTAACCAGCAACTAATCCAACCGAAAAGTATAGTCGTAATCGGAGGCTCAAACGATGTTACCAAACCCGGGGGAAAAGTCCTGAAAAACCTGATCGATCAAGGGTTTTCAGGGCATTTGTATGTTACCAACCCAAAAGAGGTTGAAATACAGGGTATAAGATGTTACCAGAATCCGAACGATCTGCCCGACTGTGATCTGGCCATACTTGCCATTGCTGCAAAATATTGTCCTGAAACGGTTGAATTGCTGGCAAAAAATAAAAACACACGAGCATTTATCATTCTCTCTGCAGGCTTTCATGAAGAAAGCGAAGCCGGAGCTTTGCTGGAGCAACAGATCGTTGATACCATCAACAGTGTGAACGGTTGCCTGATCGGGCCCAACTGTATCGGCGTGATGAACACACATCATACTTCCGTTTTCACCACTCCTATTCCAAAACTTGATCCCAAAGGCGTTGATTTTATTTCCGGTTCCGGTGCCACTGCGGTTTTCATCATGGAGTCTGGAATGCCCAACGGGTTGTCGTTTTCGAGTGTTTATTCGGTGGGAAACAGTGCCCAGATGGGTGTGGAAGAGGTGCTTCAGTACCTTGACGAAAGTTTTGACCCGGAATCCAGTTCGAAGGTCAAACTGCTGTATATTGAAAGTGTAAATAAACCGGATTTGCTGTTAAAACATGCTTCCTCACTGATCAGCAAGGGTTGCAAAATAGCGGCCATTAAATCGGGCAGTTCTTCGGCAGGCAGCCGGGCCGCTTCTTCGCACACCGGGGCACTGGCAAGCAGTGATTCTGCGGTGGATGCGCTGTTCAGAAAGGCTGGCATAGTGCGTTGTTACGGTCGTGAAGAACTGGCGACGGTCGCTGCGATTTTTATGCACAAACAACTGACAGGAAAGAACATTGCGATCATCACCCATGCCGGTGGACCGGCTGTAATGCTTACCGATGCCCTGTCGAACAATGGTCTTGAAATTCCCCACATCGAAAGTCCTGAATTGCTGGCCAAACTCCTCCCCGGCTCTTCTGTAGCCAATCCCATCGATTTCCTGGCAACTGGTTCGGCAGCCAATCTTGGCGATATCATTGACTACTGCGATAATCAGTTTGACAACATCGACGCCATGGCAGTGATATTTGGCAGCCCGGGTCTGTTTGAAGTTTACGATGTTTACAAGCTGCTCGATGAAAAGATGAAAACCTGCCGTAAGCCCATCTACCCGATACTTCCGTCAGTCATCAATGTTAAAAATGAAATAGACTATTTTCTTTCCCTGGGCAGGATCAATTTCCCCGATGAGGTGGTTTTCGGCAATGCCCTGGCCAAAGTATACAATACCCCCGCTCCTGCTGTACCAGCCATTCATCCTGCCATTGACAGGGAGGCGATAAGAAAAGTGATCGAATCATCAGGCGACGGCTACCTGTCGCCTGAAAAGGTACAGCAGTTGCTGGATGCAGCCGGCATACCCCGGGCTGGTGAAGCAGTAGTAACCAATGCCCCGGATGCTGTTCACGCGGCTAAGAAACTGGGATTTCCCGTGGTTATGAAAGTCGTGGGTCCGGTACATAAATCTGATGTTGGTGGTGTAGCCCTGAATATCAAGGATGATAACGCTGTTTTCCAGGAATTTAACCGTATGATTCAGATCAAGGATACTATTGCCGTATTGATACAGCCCATGCTTTCCGGAATCCAGATTTTTGCCGGAGCCAAGTATGAGCCGAAGTTCGGTCCTATGATTCTCTGCGGATTGGGAGGCATCTTTATTGAAGTACTAAAAGATGTTCAGACCGCTCTATCACCTGTGTCAGCAGTGGAGGCCGGTGAAATGATCCGGAACCTGAAATCCTATAAGATCATTCAGGGTGTACGTGGTCAGGAAGGGGTAAATGAAGCCGCATTCACCGATGCCATTGTCCGCCTTTCAGCCCTGTGTGAAGCTGCTCCGGAAATTGCCGAAATGGACATCAACCCGTTGCTTGGAAATAGAAATGGTGTGGTCGCCGTAGATGCCAGGATCAGGATTGAAATGAATTACGAATGACGAATGACGAATGACGAACGACGAATAAAGAATAAAAAGTATTCTGTTTACAGTTTACAGGCTCTTCAGAGGTAATTGAGGCTGGTTAAGATTCTTATGCTGCCAACTGGTTCAGGTAACTGATTTTACTGTGCTGAAAACCAGAAGCTCCGATTTTTGTTATTGTATTGTAAATAACATGAAATTATGGCAACAAACAATGTAGTGGGGTGGTTTGAAATCCCGGTGAACGATATGGACAGGGCAGTTAAGTTCTATGAGACAGTGCTTGCTGTTAAACTTCAGCGTAACCAGCTCGACGGGCTTGATATGGCCTGGTTCCCATGGGAAGATGACGGGCTTGGCTGTTCGGGTAGCCTCGTGCATAACCCTGACTTCTACAAACCTTCAGCTGACGGCACCCTGGTCTATTTTACCCCCCGGTCGGGAGATCTGGCCATAGAACTCAACAAAGTAGAAGCTGCCGGTGGCAAGGTATTGATGCAGAAAAAGATGATTACCGAAGAGATCGGATTTATGGGTCTTTTTATGGATACAGAGGGCAACCGCATTGCCATCCATTCGAGGAAATAGAAATATACAACTCCTGTTGAGTATATGAGATTTTTCCGGATAAAGATTGGTCTTTTTTTGCCGGCACTTTTGCTGCTGGTCGCATGTCATCCTGCCAGTCAGATCAGCACCGATCCGGAAGTACTGAAATGGGAAACTGAAATTGCTGCACTTGAAAACCAGCCAGCCTCCACCGATCCCAACAACATCCTCTTTACAGGCAGTTCCAGCATCCGGCTGTGGAATACTGTTGAGGAAGATATGCTTCCCTACAAGGCCATAGCCAGGGGATATGGCGGAGCCAAACTGAACGATTTTGTTTACTATTGCCGAAGAATCACTGATCCCCAGTTGTTTGGAGCTGCAGTAGTTTTTATTGCCAACGATATTACGGGCGAAAGCACTGATAAAACACCGGAAACTGTTTTGAAATTGATGAAAGAAACGGTCAGGCAGATCAGGAAAACACATCCGCGTGTGCCTGTATTCTGGATTGAGATCACCCCTACCCCTTCTCGCTGGAAGTCATGGGATATGATCAGCTCAGCAAACGAACTTATTAAAAATTATTGCAAAAACCGGCGTCATTTGTATTTTATATCAACCAGCAAAAGCTTCCTTGGTGCTGACGGCAAACCGGATCCGGAATTGTTTCAGCAGGATATGCTACATCTGAATGACCAGGGATACCGGATATGGGCAGAATGTATCCGGCAGCAACTCGATGCGGTGATGCCGCAACTCAAAACTAATTAGTCCCTGGCATTTTCAGCTTGTCGCCCGACTGATCAATCACCTCTTTTTTCCATTCATCAGGATAGCCGGGGAATGCCGGCGATTGTGGGTATCCCCATGGATTTCGCAGAAATTCACCATCTTTTTCTTTTTTCACATTGCCGTCAAGGTATTTCACCAGCAGAAATTCACCCAGCTTCCTCCAGCGATCCACCGTATTCTGGGCTGTGCGGCCTGAATACATGGTAAGTTCCTGCCTTGCTCTTGCCGGATCAGTTTTATACAATTCAAGGGCTTTGCGGTCCACATCTGGGATTTCCGCGGCGAACCTGTTTTCGAGTTCTGATTGCACTTTAACCAGATCAGGCATTACCCTGTTGTAAAACAGGTATTTGAAATGTGCTACCCGGTTAAAAACCCAGAAAGCTGCAGTTTCAGAATAGGTAAGCATATCACCGTTGCCTTCCTCAACACAGTGCGGCACACGGTTAATTCCACAATAGAATGGCATATAAACCGTTGATCCTGCATCATCCACCCCAAACCAGAAAATCCCACCGATAGGATCGGGCAACCAGTTGCGCATCTGGGCGATAAAGGAGAAGCCTGTCTGCTGTGTGGTGGTTACCCTCTCATTGAGATACTCCTGACCTTCATATTTCCAGGTGAGCGGACGCCAGCGGTAAGGAAGTCCAAACGATCCGGCTCCGGGTTCTTTTGACATGTCAAGCTCAGTACCCTGCATATAATCACGTTTGAACTGCATCAGGTCCTGCGCAGTTAATTTACGGTCAGGTTTGATGTAGAGGGGCATCCTCTCTTTTCCGATGGCTCCGGCAGCATATTCGAAATACTTCTGCATATCACTGTTGACGTGATTAAAAACTGACCAGACGCGCAATTCGCAGAACCGGGCAGCATCAAAAGTCAGGGGTGCATAAACATCGCTGAAACTGAACTCCTTATCTGTTTTGGTAAAATAACCTTTGGCCTTTGCAAATGAAATGACATCCTTTGCATAGATTACCTCTACTTCAGGATTATTGATCAGTTTAAAGTTTTTACTGCTGATGGAGTTCTTCCCGTTCTCTAATGGAAAACCTGTAATGCGGGCATGGTTGGCATGAGCTGAAATAAAGCCTTCAGGAATCCTGATGGCTACCCAGACGGCGCCTCTATCTGCATTGATCATCTTACCGGTGTTCTTATCCGGCACCATCCGGCTGCCTTTTCCGATGATTTCCATGATCCAGACTTCGTTGCGATCGCCGATCGAGAATGATTCCCCGCTGCTGGCGTAACCATATTTCTCAACAAGTTCAGCAATGACCTGAATCGCTTCCCTGGCAGTTTTTGAACGTTGCAGGGCAAGGAACATCAGGCTGCCGTAATCAACCATTGCGCTGGTATCCATCAGTTCCTCACGACCCCCGAAAGTGGTTTCGCCAATAGCCACCTGGTGTTCATTCATAAAGCCGATCACCTGGTATGTATGTGGTGCCTGCGGAATCTGCCCCAGTGGCTCTGCTGTCCCCCTGTCGTATAGGGTTACCATTGATCCGGCCGGCCAGTCAGCAGCAGCACGCCAGTATAGTTCACCATATCGGATATGTGAATCTGCGGCATAGCTGATCATTGTACTGCCATCGGCTGAAGCACCTCTGGAAACAAGATAATTTGTACAGGCTTCTGACACTACAGGCAGCGTCAGCAAAAGGATCATTGCAATATTTCTGATGTTTGTCATAGGTCGTCAGGAATTTTTTATAAGCTCTTTTCAGCTGATTTTTCGGAAAATTTCAACGGGATCCTGAGTTGGATTCCTTTTCAAGCAGAGGCATGATTGCTGCGGGAGCATAGCATGAGATATGCAACAGGTCGCCTTCGGTGTGGGTAAACTGAGTCACACACAGCTTGGCAATTCTCTGGCCGGCATTATCCTCAAAGACTTCAAGATCTGCTTCATCGCCACGCAGGTTAGCCATTTCATGAAAACGGACTGACTTAAAGCCAAGCGATTCAATATACTGGCTGGATACATTTAAAAATGTATGTTCCAGGTTTTCTGTTTCTTTGTCAAAAATCAATTGTTGCTCTTCTGTCAGGGTTTTCATAATCTGTTATCGGGTTACGATGAAATCGCTAAAATACAACAATTAGTAAGCAAGGAAACCGTCATTGGATATGCTTCACAGTATCAAATGCAAAATTACTTATCATTGCACCGGTTATCAGTACAACCATTCAATCCGTATCATCAACATTATCAATCCATAACAAATGATTGTAAAGGACGAAGCCAGCCTCGAAAGGCTTGTTATACATAAAACCGGCAATAAAAGCCGGGAAGAGGGCATAAAATTCTCAAAGTCACCTGTTCAGTTCAGCGAAGCCATCAATGACCTGCTGATCCGGTATTTCCTCTCCCCTTTCGGGAAGAATGAATACTTCAACCTGCACCATGACGCCGATCTGAACCTGAACGAAGTTTATCATTTCGCTTGTGCGATCTTTGACGACCCGGGAAGTTTTTACCTGAATTCAGTGAATCTGGCGAATCACCTGTACGAAAACTCCGTCCACCCAAAGGTGAAAGCTGGGGAATTTTATGTTGCCTACCTGAAGAATCTGATTATAGATGGTGAAGAGGTTGATGCCATCGGTCTGTTCAAGTCTGAATCCAGGGAAACCTTCCTTAAGGTTTATCCAACTACCGATAATTTCAGCGTAGAACATGAAGACGGTATTAACATCAGCAAACTCGACAAGGGATGCCTGATTTTCAATACTGAACGGGAAAATGGCTTTGTGGTTGCTACCGTTGACAATCTGAGTAAAAGCAATGAAGCACTTTATTGGATGGATAGCTTTCTGAAACTACGGGAACGAAATGATGATTACTTCCAGACCAGTCAGGCACTGAATTTATGCAAGGAATTTGTCTCCGGGAAAATGCCGGAGGTTTTCGATATCGACCGCCCGGCGCAGGCTGAACTGTTGAATAAATCAATGAAGTTTTTCAAAGAGAAAGACGAATTCGTGATGGAAGAATTTATGAGCGAAGTCTTCACAGAACCTGCCGTAATTGAGACTTTTAATGAATACCGGCGCGATTTCGAGGCAGAAAGGGATGTAAAGATCAGCGAGGATTTCGATATTTCGGGTCAGGCGGTAAAAAAGATGTCAAAGGTGTACAAAAGCATTATCAAACTCGATAAAAACTTCCACATTTATGTGCATGGGAACCGCGATAATATTGAGAAGGGATACGATGAGGAAAGGGGAATGCCGTTTTACAGGCTGTTTTTCAGGGAAGAGAGTTAGTCGTTAGAAGTTATTGGTTTGACGTTTGACGTTTGAGGTTTGAAGTTCAAAATGTTCAAAGGTTCAATGCGCTCCGCGCGTTCAAAGCCCTTCGGGCGTTTAACGTTGGACGTTAGAGGTTTGAAGTTCAAGATGTTCAAAATGTTCAATGCTGCGCTGTTCAATGCCCTTCGGGCGTTATGGGTTAAAGGTTTGACGTTTGAGGTTTGAGGTTTGAAGTTCAAAATGTTCAAAGGTTCAATGCGCTCCGCGCGTTCAAAGCCCTTCGGGCGTTTAAAGTTGGACGTTAGAAGTTTGATGTTCAGAATGTTCAAAAATTCGATACGCTTGTGATATTCCGGTTTGAGTTGATCGGTGAGTGTTCATGTTAAGATTTGGTTTATTTTCAAAGAACTATAGAAATGAAATATTTTCTGATTGTTGTTGCATTTTTGGTTTCCTTTCTGGTAAAAGCGCAGGAAACCAAGGATTATTGCAGTTTTGTGAATCCGTTTATCGGAACAGGGTCGGTTGACAGTCTGAGTTTGTCGGGCAGCAATTTCCCCGGAGCGGTATACCCTTTCGGGCTTGTGCAGTTGAGTCCCGATACCGACGAATCACCAGAAGACCCATGCAGCGGCTATGATTATGCCGATTCGGTCATCTTTGGATTCAGCCATACCCACCTGAGTGGCACTGGTGTTGCCGACCTCTTCGATTTCCTTTTTATGCCGTATGCAGGCGATGTTCAGTGGACCGCCAATAGCGGCTCACGCGAATCAAATGGTTACGCTTCTGTTTATTCGCATGCAGTGGAAAAGGCAAAACCAGGGTATTATTCCGTTTTACTTAGGGATGACAACATCCTGGCTGAGATGACGGCGACAGAACATTGCGGGATGCACAGGTATTCATTCAATGGCAACGGACCGGTTAACCTGCTCATTGACCTGAACCATTCACTGGATAAGAAAAGACCCTACTGGAGCTGCCGGATTCTTGATGCCCAGATTCGTGTGATCGATAACCATACCATCGAAGGTTACAGACACATCACAGGTTGGGCAAATACACGGCTCGTCTTTTTCCGGGCCGAATTTTCACGGCCGTTTACTTCACAAACCATCAGGGCCGGTCACCGGGTGTATGAAGATGCCCCGATTGCCAATCATACCAATCTCAAAATGAATCTTGTTTTTGATGGCAAAAACACTGAACCGCTGGTCATCCGGGTCGGATTATCATCGGTGAGCAACGAAGGGGCCCGTGAGAACCTGAAAGCCGAAATCAGGGATTTTGATTTTGATCAGGTTGTGACCGAAGCTGATAAAGCCTGGAACAAGGAGTTATCTGCCATTGATGCAGCAGGCACCGGAAAGCAGATGACAATTTTCTATACTTCACTTTACCATTGTTTCATTCATCCTTCAAACATTGCGGATGTGAATGGTGACTACATCAACATCAATGGTGAGAGAAGAAACGCGCCTGATGGAAAACACTACAGTACTTTCTCTCTCTGGGATACATACAGGGCGGCCCATCCCCTTTACACCATCATTCAGCCTGAAAGAACAGCAGGTTTTGTCAATTCAATGCTTCGCCAGTACAGGGAATATGGTTATCTGCCTGTGTGGCAGTTGTGGGGTAAAGAGACCAACTGTATGATCGGCAACCATGCGATTCCTGTTATTGTTGATGCATTCTGCAAGGGAATACCCGGAATTGATTACAGGGAGGCTTTTGAAGCCATAAAAGGGTCATCACTTAATCCCCATGAAAATGCACCCTATTATCTGCTGGATAAATACAAATACTTTCCGGAGGACCTTCAGTCGCAGTCGGTATCAATCGGGTTGGAAATAGCATTCAATGATTATTGCGTTGCACAGATGGCCCGTAAAATGGGCAAAAAGGAAGATGCTGATTATTTCATGACCCGGGCAGGTTATTACCGGAATCTTTTTGATTCCACTGCAGGCTTTTTCAGGGGTCGCGACAGCAAGGGCAACTGGATGGAACCTTTTTCACCGGTGAGATACGGAGGAAATGGCGGCTATCCCTTTACCGAAGGAAATGCCTGGCAATACCTTTGGTACGTTCCCCAGGATATTCCGGCTTTCGCCGGACTGATGGGAGGAACTGAAAAATTCAGGCTGAAACTAGATGAATTCTTTACTCTGGCAGCCAGGCCCGATGACGTAAACGGCAATGCTTCCGGTTTTATCGGCCAATATGCCCATGGCAATGAACCCAGCCATCACATTGCCTACCTTTACAACTATACGGATCAACCATGGAAAGCCAAGGAATACTGTAACAAAATACTGAATGAACTCTACAACGATTCACCTTCGGGATATTCAGGCAACGAAGACTGTGGCCAGATGTCGGCCTGGTATGTTTTCAGCGCACTGGGATTCTATCCGGTTAACCCGGCCAACGGGGTGTATAGTTTCGGGTCACCCCAGTTGAAGGAGGCAACTATAAAATTACCCGGTGGAAAGACATTTGAGGTTAAAACCTACAATGCCGGTGACAACCGCTGTTATATCCGGAAGATTCTGCTGAATGGGCTCCCTTACAGGAAGAATTACATCACCCACAGGGATATTATGAATGGTGGCCGCATTGAGTTTTTTATGGATTCCAGGCCAGTGAGGAACTCAGCCGGTTATGAGAAACCTCCGGCATTGTTGGATTAGGTTCCTGTTGTCATCGTCCTGACCACCTTCCTTACATCCTTTTGCTCTGCCAGCCTGATGACTGACACCAGGTTTCTTACCATCCGGCTGTTCGGATAAATCAAACCCAGTCCCAGGGCACTTATTTTTCTGTCGCGCTCTGCCAGCAGGGTTCCTGTGTTTTGTGAAGCATGAAATTCACCAGCGCTTTTCCAGGCTCCATCCCGGGCTTCATTGATGCTGAATTTTACCAACATGGCATCAGAATCTCCGGCAAAACGGTCAAGCAATCCGATCAGGGGAGAGACTTTAGCAATGCGAACCTGCACCATATCTGACATTTCAGACAATAAACGGTTGATGACATTAAAGTCGTTGTGCAACCCGGTGAGCGGTTTATTCTTCATGGTTTCTGCCGCGGAAACGGATAGGTCGAGGTTGATGTGAGCATTCATGCCCAGTAAAAGATGATGGAGAATAAGCAAAGGTTTTTTCCCTGCTTCGAGCGTTACCCGCCAGGCTGCGGTTATCGGTCGCTTACCTTTAAAATCGACAAAGGCAGTAATATACCGGTTGGCAAAAAGCACATCGAGCTGCTCCATCCGGTTTCCATCTTCAAACTCATTGTTGAGTATTCCCTGTTTCACCCTGATTGTAACCATACGGTACAAAGCCGGGAAATAAGCCAGCGGGCTGTTCAGCATTGTTTCCCGGTCAATGATTTCCTGCAGAACAGAGATGACTTCGTCGATGGTGCGGGCTGGTCTTATCATAGGCTATGGTTTGATGTTATCCGGATTCAGGGTTATTTGAGTTGCTCTGTTAAACAGTGGAATAATGATAAAATCGGAAAGTCGCAATGCTGGCATATCTGATTGTTGAAATGCGGAATAAAGCTCCTTTTCAGTAGAATTGCTCAGAGCGGCTCATGAAACTTATTCCACGATGCCTGTCAGCGATACCAGACATTGTAAATCAATATACAGCCGTTTTCTGAAATCAAATCCAGGTTCTCTGTGTCATTAGAAATTAGACATTAGAAATTAGACATTAGAAATTACTTTTCTTCTTCAACCTTCTATCTTTGCCACTAAATCATTTGTCATCTTTTCCTGTTATGAAACGTTCCGACCTGCTCTTTGTTTGCTGCGTAATCCTCTTCTTCCTGCCTTTTTTTGTTTCTGATACGATTTACAATGCCTACAACACTTTTAACCGGGAGCACGGGATGGTGATGAGTTTCATCAAATTCGCCATTCTAGCAACGCTGGGTGAGGTGATCGGGTTGCGTATCCGTACCGGAAAATACAATGCCGAAGGCTTCGGCATTCTGCCCCGTGCTATTGTATGGGGAATTCTCGGACTTACCATTAAACTGGCTTTTGTAATCTTCACTTCCGGTACAATTTCATTCCTGACCTACATGGGTCTTGAAAATGCAAAGGCGGCTTTCGAAGGCGGATTCGGTATGGAAAAACTCTTTATAGCATTCTGCATCAGTGTTTTTATGAATTCCATTTATGCCCCCGTGATGATGACCCTTCACAAGATTACCGACACACACATTCTGCAGACCGGTGGCACCCTGAAGGGACTCTTTACCCCCATCGATTTCAGGGGTATTTTCAGAAATCTGAACTGGGACGTTCAGTGGAACTTCGTGTTTAAAAAAACCATTCCGTTTTTCTGGTTCCCGGCCCACACCATCACCTTTCTGTTACCTCCTGATTTTCAGGTGCTTTTTGCTGCCGTTCTGGGCATTGCTCTCGGGCTGATCCTCGCCATCGCTTCCGGAAAAGGTAAGTAAAGCAAATTTTCATCTGTCATCGGTTTCTTCTATCGTTTACTGTCATAAATAACTTTACCTTCATTGCCAGTCACCACTTCCGGCAGGAAGAAACCGGGCCATTTCGCTGAATCCAATGCACCCGGTTAACCAGAATAAAAGTGGTTAAAGCTTTTTTTTCAGAACCCCTTGCCATGTGCATTCAATTCTATAACTTGCCCCGCATATCTGAACCAGTAAAATTATTTACACTAAGTCCAGATTAGATTATAAATATCATATTTATAATCTGTTACAAATAGCATTTTTTGCTGATGCCGGAATTTTTTCCTGAATTTTAAGTGAAACACCGATACAAATCAACCATTATAGCTACAATGAAAGAAGAATTCAGGAAAGAAACCCCCATCGATTTTGGGGTTGTTGAAGCCCGCATCAAGGATATGAATGTACCCAGCATCGGTCAGGCAAGTATCAGGGAGATTAAAAGGCTGATTGATAACATTGAGCAGGATACCGGCAAGAAATATATTCGTATGGAAATGGGTATCCCGGGTATGAAACCCTCTTCCATCGGGACCGAAGCTGAGATAGAAGCCTTGAGAAATGGTGTGGCAGCGATTTATCCCGATATCGACGGAACGCCTGAACTGAAAAAGGAGATCTCACGTTTCGTGAAAAATTTTATGGACATTGATGTGAAGCCCGATGCCTGCATTCCGACTGTTGGTTCAATGCAGGGGAGCTTCGCCGCTTTTCTTACCCTGGCAAGGATGGATCCGAAAAGGGATACCACGCTGTTTATTGATCCCGGATTTCCGGTTCACAAACAGCAACACCGCGTACTGGGTCAGAAATTTGAAAGCTTCGATGTTTACGAATACCGGGGCGATAAACTGCGCGATAAACTGGAATCCTATTTTATTAAAGGAAATATTCACTCAGTCCTGTATTCTAACCCCAACAATCCTTCATGGATTTGTTTCACGGATCAGGAATTGAGAACCATCGGAGAACTGGCCAATAAATACGATGTAGTGATCTGTGAAGACCTGGCCTATTTCGGCATGGATTTCCGCAAAGATTATTCAAAGCCGGGTGTTCCGCCTTATCAGCCCACAGTGGCTAAATACACCGATAACTATATTCTGTTTATTTCCAGTTCAAAGGCATTCAGCTATGCCGGTCAGCGCATCGGAATGATGGTGATTTCGAACGATCTCTTTATCCGTAAAGCGCAGGGACTGATGAATTATTACAATTGCAACGTGTTTGGACGGGCAATGATCTTCGGTACGGTATATGCCCTGAGTTCCGGCACAGCCCATTCGGCTCAGTATGCCCTTGCAGCCATGCTTAAAGCCGCCAACGATGGGCGATTTAACTTTGTTGAAGAGGTCAGGGTATATGGTGAAAAGGCAAAAGTGATGAAACGTCTTTTTCTCGAAAACGGATTTCACATCGTTTACGATACGGATGTGGATGAGCCGGTTGCCGATGGATTCTATTTCACCATTGCCTATCCGGGCTTTACCGGGGAGCAGCTGATCGAAGAGCTGTTTTATTACGGCATCAGCGCGATTTCACTGTCGATCACCGGAAGTGAACGATTGGAAGGTCTCAGGGCCTGTGTTTCATTGGTTCAGCCCTCCCAGTTCCCTGAACTTGAGGAAAGGCTGAAAGTATTCAGAAAGCATCATGCCATTTAAATCATTAAATTGCAGGAAGATACACATATATTTCATCGTGTAATCCATCAGTTTAAAATCGATATAAATAATGGTTTGGTGATTAAATTGCAAACGTTTGCGGAGTAAGAGATGATAAAATTATCCTAATTTCGTAGCATCAAAAACATAACAAATTTTAACTCAGAATATCATGGCAAAAGTCGTAGGTGACATTGTAATTGACATCGAGAAATGCAAGGGATGCTCGGTCTGTATTCCGGCGTGCCCCCAGGATGTGATTGCACTGTCGAAAAATGTAAACGGCAAAGGTTACAATTATGCCGAATCAATCAACGATGAGTGCACCGGTTGTACCAACTGCGCCATTGTTTGTCCTGATGGTGTGATCACTGTATACAGGAAAAAAGTTGAGTAAGAAAATAATTTACTGAAAGTTTATGAAAGAACTCAGATTAATGAAAGGCAATGAGGCCTTTGCCGAAGCTGCCATCCGTGCAGGTGCCGATGGATACTTCGGTTATCCGATCACACCTCAGTCGGAAGTTATGGAATACCTGATGGCTGAAAAGCCGCACGAACGCACCGGCATGGTAGTTCTTCAGGCTGAAAGCGAAGTTGCAGCCATCAACATGGTTTATGGTGGTGCTGCCTGCGGTAAACGCGTGCTTACCTCATCATCAAGTCCCGGTATCAGCCTGAAACAGGAAGGCATATCATATATAGCAGGCGCCGAACTGCCCTGCGTTATTCTGAATGTTGTTCGCGGTGGTCCAGGCCTTGGAACCATTCAACCCTCACAATCCGACTATTTTCAATCGACCAAGGGCGGAGGTCACGGCGATTATAAATTGCTGGTTCTTGCCCCATCATCGGTTCAGGAAATGGCCGATTTTGCGGGTCTTGGTTTCGAACTTGCCTTCAAATACCGCAATCCGGTTCTTATTCTTTCCGACGGTGCCATCGGACAAATGATGGAAAAAGTTGAACTCGACGAACAGAAGCCCCGCTGGACTGAGGAGGAAATCATAAAAAATACCCCCTGGGCCACCACCGGTAAAACAAAGAACCGCGAAAGAAACATCATTACTTCGCTCGATCTGGATTCAGGCAAGCAGGAATTGCACAATATTGCACTGCAGGCCAAATACAGGGAGATGGAAAAGAATGAAACCCGTTACGAAGCCATCAGTTGTGAAGATGCCGAATACCTGATCGTTGCCTATGGCACCAGTGCCCGTCTGAGCCAGAAAGCTGTAGATCTGCTGAGGGCAGAGGGCTATAAAGTCGGTCTGCTCAGGCCAATTACCCTATTCCCCTTCCCTACTGCGGTCATAGCCAAACTTGCCGATCAGGTAAAAGGCATTCTGACTGTGGAAATGAGTGCCGGACAGATGATTGAGGACGTGCGTCTCGCTGTGGGCTGCAGGGTTAAAGTTGAGCACTTTGGCAGGATGGGGGGAATCATTCCTTCTCCAACCGAAGTTGTGGATGCAATGCATAAAAAAATAATCGGAGGATAATTGTCATGGCCAATATAACCAAAGAAGAAATCCGGAAACCTGAGAACCTGGTTTATAAGAAAACAGACCTGCTCACCGACAAGGCGCTGAGCTATTGCCCGGGCTGCGGACATGGTACTGCCCACCGGATAGTGATGGAAGTACTCGAAGAAATGGACATACAGGATAAAACCATCGGAATTGCCCCGGTGGGTTGTTCGGTGCTGGCCTACGAATTTATGAACATCGATATGCAACAGGCTGCCCACGGACGTGCGCCTGCTCTTGCAACTGCTGTGAAGCGACTGCACCCCGATAAATTTGTGTTTACCTATCAGGGTGACGGTGACCTGGCAGCCATCGGTACGGCCGAAACCATTCATGCATGCAACCGCGGCGAAAATATCGTGATCATTTTCATCAACAACGGTATTTACGGGATGACCGGAGGCCAGATGGCCCCCACTACCCTTCCGGGGATGAAATCATCTACTTCACCTTACGGACGTGACGTCCAGACAATGGGTAATCCGCTTAAAATTACTGAGCTGATTGCTCAGCTCCCGGGAACCATTTTCGTAACCAGACAGGCTGTTCACACTCCTGCGCATGTGCGCAAGACCAAAAAGGCAATCCGAAAGGCATTTGAAAATCAGAAACTCAACAAAGGGCTTTCCTTTGTGGAGATTGTTTCCAATTGCAATTCCGGTTGGAAAATGACACCTTTGAAATCCAACGAATGGATGGTGGACAATATGTTCCCATTCTATCCGCTGGGAGATATTAAGGTCAATGAGTAAGTTCAAAGTCTAAAGTCTAAAGTCTAAAGTTAAAGTACCTGCTTTGGGATTTTTGGGTAGAATTCTTAAACTCAGGACCGGATTGTTGAACTTTCAGGAATAATAAACAGCTGCAAATAAATAATAAACAGTCAAAGCAATGACAGAAGAAATCATCATAGCAGGATTTGGCGGACAAGGGGTCCTCTCAATGGGCAAGATTCTGGCTTATTCAGGTGTAATGGAGAACAAGGAAGTCAGCTGGATGCCTTCCTATGGCCCTGAGATGCGCGGTGGAACAGCCAATGTGATCGTTATTATCAGCGACGAACGGATCAGTTCACCGATTGTCAATTATTTCGATACAGCCATCATCCTCAACCAGCAGTCGATGGACAAATTCGAAAAAACCGTAAAACCAGGCGGCCTGCTGATTTATGACCCGAATGGAATTACCCGTCATCCGGAGCGTAAAGACATCAACATCTACACGATTGAGGCTGCCGATGAGGCTTCAAAGGTCGGGTTATCAAAGGTTTTTAACATGGTGGTACTTGGTGGCTACCTGAAGCTGAAGCCCATCGTACAACCGGAATATATCCACAAAGGACTCGAAAAATCGCTACCGAAACGTCATCATGGCCTGATTCCGGAGAATGAAAAAGCCATTGCCAAAGGCAAGGAAATTATTAAGGAAAAATATTTATTGAATTAGATATCTATTACGCTTACACACACAAACCAACCAATGAAAACCTCCGGATACTCCCGGAGGTTTTCTGAATCATACCCTATTGCCCTATATTTATTCAATCAGATCATCAATATATCCTGCCAATGAGAAAGCTATATCTGACGTTTCTATATGTCATCATATCCATTTTTACACTAGCACAGAATACTTATGAAAAAGGGTATTATTTGAACAATGGAGGACAAAAAACTGAAGGACTGATAAAAATCCAGGACTGGCGAAAGAATCCGGCTGATTTTCATTTTAAAGCCTCAGACGGATCACAACCCGTCAGGATGACCATTGATTCAATCACTGAATTCGGAGTCTCCGGAATATCCAGATACATCCGGAGAAAAGTTAAGATCGACCGTTCAAGTGAACTTGTTACCGAATTGAGTATCTACCGGGAACCTGTATTCAATGAGGAAGTCCTCTTTCTGAGAATGGTGGTTGAAGGTAAGCACCGGCTGTATGAGTATATTTCCGGGAATAATCTGAGAAGATATTTTATAGAATCTGATAATTCAGCGATTGAACAACTTATCTATAAAAGTTACCTCTTTGACAATAAAAATGTTGGAAAAAACAACGATTTCCAGAAACAACTCTGGCTGCACCTGAGATGCGATGATATTTCAATGGCTCAGATTGAAGAAACAGGGTACGATAGGAATTCCCTTACCAGGCTTTTTGAAAAGTTCAATCAATGTGATCATACCGGATTTGTCAGTTATAAGAAAAAGGCCAGATATGATGATTTTAATCTTACAATCAAACCTGGTCTGAATATTTCCACTTTTGAAATCTGGAATCCTGTTATTGAGGATCAGGTAGTTAACATTGGTGCTACAGCTGGGTTTCAGATTGGTTGTGAAGTTGAGTTTATTTTGCCATTCCGGAAAACCAAATGGGCATTACTGGTAGAGCCTGGCTATCTGTCTTATAAAGCACAGGGAAGTTCCCGATGGACTACTGCTGATGTAAAGTACTACTCGGTTGAACTACCGGTCGGAATCCGCTACTATTTACTCAACAGTAAAACTTCCAGGATATTCATCAACGGATCAGTGGTATTTAGTCATTCGATCAATTCTGAAATATTTTATTATTACCAGCGTTTCATGTTAATTCATGATAAGGTGAACGGGTCTGTCGGACTTGGTTATAAATATAAAAACAGGTTCAGCATTGAATTCAGGGCTGGTACTCACCGACAATTTGACGTAGGGTCGGCTGAATACAATTCCATCTCTTTCCTACTGGGATATTCAATCCTGTAGCAGTTTTGAACTGGCGCAACTGCCAGCAAGCCAAACATTTTTAAAAATGTCGCAAAAATCCAATTCCAGCTGATGGATGCATGATATTTTTGTCCGGTCAAAAATCAAAAAAGAAAACGACATGGAAAAACTGATTGCATGGGTGGAAATCCCGGCCGCAGATTTTAAAAGAGCAGTGAATTTTTACAACAATGTTCTTAACATTGAACTGCAGGAAATTGATTGCGGAACTGAGAAAATGGCCTGCTTCCCCACAGGTGAGGGAGCTATTTCCTGGGCTCCGGGATTCAAGCCTTCAAAAGATGGTGTGCTGGTGAGCCTGAATACCGGTAACCAACTGGACCAAACCATTGCAAGGGTCATCGAACAGGGTGGCGTCATTGCACATCCCAAAACAAAAATTGAAGCAGAAGGCAGGGGCTACTTTGCCATTTTCACCGACAGTGAAGGAAACAAGGTCGGACTCTACGGAGACTTATAACCGGTCAAACCGGGAATGCTGTCAGATAACCACTGACTGCATTCCCGGTTCAGATTAATTCTATTTTTGTCCTGTAATTTATCAAAGTGAGTTTTCTGACAGCACTTCCCTCTCCCCTCCTGTCCCCTTTTGTTAAACAATACTGGGCCATCGAGGATTGCCTGCCCTCAGATGAAAGGCATATCCAGCGTATTGTCCCCAACGGCCTTACAGAGTTGACTTTTTATTTCGGAAACAAACCCGGCTCCCTTGATGAGAAAAGACATCCGGCTGATTATGCCCTGCTGAGCGGACATCTCAGAAACTTTTATGACATCGAGGTCACCGGAAAACTTTCGATGTTCTCCGTTTCATTTCAGCCATTCGGGGCTTGCTGTTTTTTTCATATCCCGGCAAGTGAGTTTTACAACCTCACAGTACCGCTAAACCTGGTTCTGAAAACGCAGGGAACAGAACTGGAGAGCCGCCTGAACGAGAAGAATTCATTCAATGAGAGAATTCAGGTGATGGAAACCTTTCTGCTGAACAGGCTCAAAGCCGGACGGAAGGATTGGGAGACAAACCGCATTTTTCATACACTGAGCCTGATCAACAATACCAAAGGTAAGATCACCGTCGAAGCGCTGGCATCGTCTGTTTGCCTGGGCCGGAAACAATTTGAACGGACCTTTGGCAGTTGTATTGGTGCTTCACCCAAACAGTTCCTGCGCACAGTCCGCTTTCAGCATTCGCTTTATCAGAAACAAAAGGATAAGGAGCTCATGCTGACGGAACTGGCTTACCGGTGCGGCTACTTCGATCAATCGCACATGATTGCCGATTATAAAATCTTCTCCGGAAAAACACCCTCACAATATTTTGCCGGATGTGAGCCTTATTCCGATTATTTTGCGGTGAATTTGGGGTGAGAATTCCAGATTGTGTGTTATAATGTCGTCCCTATGGGACTTTTATGTTGTGTTTGCATCGATATTCTACCATAATTTCGTCCCTACGGGACTGCAAAACCGTTGATTCTCAAATATTCTACCATAATTTCGTCCCTACGGGACATCGAACCGTGATTCTTCGCTTTTCTGCCATAATATCGTCCCTACGGGACATCAAAACCAGCTTAAACAACAAATGTTTGACCCTGATCTGGCCTAAGGGGTTATTTTAACCTTATTAAATGGGAAGCTTTAAAGTCAAATTCTCCGATATGATGCTTTACTACCCTGAACTCTGTTTTATTAAGATATGATTCGACAAATGGCAGGTCGGGTGCGTAATGAAATTTACCTCCGGGTTGTAATGAGTTCAGTATCTCCATATACTTTCGGGCATATCCAAGATAGTTTCCATCCTGACGCAAATTATGGTGTTTGAAATGGTTTGAAAACCCAAGGTTACTTATGATTGTTCCCCACTTTTTAATACCATAACTGTATTCGGCGTGTTGAGTTGGCCGTGAGCAAATCGGTCAATTCAGGCCTCTATACCCAGTTTGCATAAATAACTGGTTTGGCCTGCCTGCTCCGATATCAAGCACAGGTTCTGTTAATCTTCGGGTTCAATTCCAAGAATACTGACCTGTAATTCAGCGCTGTATTCCTCACAAGCAACCGGTTCAATCAGGTCAGTTCCTGCATAAAGTTTGCCCGCAAACGAATTCGTTTTCAATAACCAATGCTTCAGTTTTGCATAGTGATTTTTTGAAACTTTATCTATAACATCTTTTCGTACCCTGATGTCTCTGAACAATTCTCTATAAATCAGCTTCAAGTCATTTATGGCCAGTTTTTCAAAAGTATAATACTGGTTAATCCTGCAGAATTCCTCCAGAACTTTGGCTACTGTATAATCAATCAGAAATTCTTCAGTTTCAGTATCTGATTCACCGAGAGCAGAAATCGCCCTGATAGTTTCATCAATAAACTTAAGACTCAGATGACTATCATCCTGTAAAATATTTTTTCCCTGGTTGAATTCAATCTGCTGTCATATGCTAAGTATCTTTCTGGGTGTTTTTAAAGGGGTTTTCGTCGCTCATTCGTTACGGACCTTTTCAGGATGATTACTGATTTTTGTTTTTTAAGAAATGAAAATAAAGATAGTCAATTCTCAGTTGTCGTGGGCCTGTTTCAATGTTTACCAAAACAGATGCTTGCACTTTCGCCAGTGGAAAGGTTGTGGGATGTGCGCTAACTGTAGAAATTCATCTCTTATTTTTTTCCAAAATTCGAATATTAACCTAAGTCAGCATAGATGAAATGCTTTGCTCGGCTTTCAAGCAGCGTGTATAGATGAAGGGGTCTCCTTCGTGTCTGTCAGATAGTTCTATTGATCAACATCAATGTCCGAAAAAGTAGTTTACTTATCTATAATAAAATCAAATGGCTGGGTCTTTGTGGTATATCCAGATTTATCTCCTATCCCTGGGGCATTTGCGATTTACCCATTTTTTCATTTTGACCCGTTTGAGTTGTTACAAATTGAATACAAGGACCGGCATGAAATTCAAAGGCACTTATATGATACCGGAAATATGCACCAAGTATAAAATCCTCACAAACGGCTCTTAAATTATATTTACCTTCATAATCACCCGATACTTCTGCTTTATCTCCTGAATTATAAAACAAACCTGCTTCAAAATTATTTTTCAGTTCATACCCCAACATGATTGAGAACATGAATACTGATTCATCATGAACTCTCGGATATGATATCCATGGTGAACTAAACCAACCACCACCTCCGGATAAATACAATCCTTCTTCTTCCATCATATCCTGTATTTCGGGTGGTGCAAATACTTTAAAGTAGCCGACGTCAGTCTCAATCATAAGCTTCTTCATGAATTTACCAAAATCAGAATTCTCCTGAGAATGAACCATTAAAGCAGAAAATAGGCTGACGATCAGAATAAATGTTCTCATATAATAAATTTTAAATTAATTTAAAATAATTATCTTGCAATCACAAATATAGCGAATTAATTTGTATATAACTAATTATATCAAATACAAGATGAAAGTTCCAAATCAAAAAATCAGACGTCCCCGGATAGTTCCTCTATTATGGGAAGGATACGCGCCAACAGTGTAAGGTTTTTTGGATCAGATTTAGCATCTATTTATAGAAAATTGATAATCCTTCCGGACAATTATTCCGCAATACTATTGATAATGTCGTCCCTAAGGGACTAATAGCCGTTAATTCATCAATTATAAGGAAGTATTTTGCTTCAGCGGGACATCCCTGGTCGGTGAGAGACATACGATACGGGTGGCCGGAACAGGTTTGTTTCTGCCATTCCAATACCGGCACATTGTCGCTGGTTGTACCTGATATTATTCTATTCAGGACAAACTGAATATTTTGGACATCCTGAAAAATAAACTGAAACCTGCTACGTTATTTTGCCGTTAAAATATCTATTTGTCGGTCAGTATAGTGCCTGTTATGAGATTTATTCTGCTATTTTTATTCCTGGGGTATACCCTCACCGGGTTTTCACAAACAGAAAGCCTTCCACTGAAAAACAAAGACTTCCCGGCCATTGCCCTGAACTATCACTTCGGGAATGTGATGCCGACAACCGAATTTGTAAAAGGCGACAACCTTGCCGGCAAACCCATCAGCCTTTATCAGTCTCTGTCGTTCAAGATGCTCTGGCAGAACCCCGGATACCGCGACTGGCAGAAGGTATATCGTTGTCCCTATTACGGCTTCGGATTCTTTACCGGCGATTTCTTTAGTCCGGAAGAGCTGGGTTATCCTATGTCGCTTTATGGCATCCTTGGAATTCCTGTTAAACGTTGGAAGAAAGTTGAACTGTACTCCGAATTCCAGTTTGGACTGGCCTGGAACTGGCACCATTATGATTCTGTCAGCAACCCTAAGAATTTCGCTGTTGGCGGTGGCATGACCGTTCATCTCGACATAGGGGTCAGCGCATTCTACCATCTCAGCCGGACGCTCGACCTGGGCACCGGCCTCAGCTTCACCCATTTCTCCAATGGCGGCTTTGAACGACCCAACCGTGGGCTAAACCTCTACTCCCCTTTCCTGGAACTGAAATATCATCCCCGAGGCCGGGCTGATGTCCGTTCGGTTACCAGGGTTCCCCGGAACAGACAGGGCAACCAGATTTTCCTTATGCTGGGATATGGCAATCATCAACTTGTGGAACACGAACTGGATTCCAACTACTTCGCCATTGGTGGTCTAAGTGGGATATACTTCTTTCGAATGTCAAATGCCTTTCGCCTCGGAACCGGAGCTGATCTGAACTACTGGTTTGGCCTGAATGCAGCACCCGATGGCACCATTGGACCACGCCGACCCGAGAATTTTACCCTCGGGTTTATTTTACAGCCCGAATTTGGCATCGGTAAACTCACACTGACAGGTGGCTATGGCATATATGCCTTTCACCGCAATTACGGCAACTTCCAGCAGACCTACCAGCGACTGGGTGCACGGTATGAATTTATCGACAATGTGACGCTTGGTGTGAATGTAAGGGCCATTAACCTGATGCTGGCTGAATTCCTGGAGTTTAACCTGGGATATACGTTCAGGTGATTGGTTTACAGCTTTCCGGGTTAGTGCATTATGAATCCCAGGTTGAGCCGATTGTGATTATATTTACCTTGTTCATATTCCGAAGTGTCAGAAGATGCCATGAACGCTAAAGCGCTCCAATTGTTTTCTGATCATTTATCTGAGCATATAATTCTATATCAGATTCCTGTTTACCGGCTCTCAATCTGTTTTTGAACGTTCATCAATCAGGAATCTGTCAACATATTCTCTCAGAATTTATAATATAACTGTACTCTTCCATTGTACATAACAGGCCACATCCATCCGGATCTTTCAGCCAAAGGCTCATTTTTAATGTCTATAACCATATTAAAAGCTGGCCCTGATTCCAGGTCGAATCCGATTCTTTTCGTGATTGCAATCGTTTTTCCGATATTTAAGCCCAACGACACTATTTTCCACCTGTAGCTTCCTGGTCCTTGCTCCCAATACATGATCTGCTGATTGAAATACCATCTTCCGACATTCTGTTTGTTCAGATTACCAAAATATAAGGTGTTCTCGATCTGAAGATTGAAATGGGTTTCATTTTCAAACGGAGGTAAACCAAAATGACTTCCGATTCCAAAACCGACCTTAAGCTTATCTGTATAAAAGTAATGAAGCCCTGTATTAAAGCCCTGATAGTATCCGTATCCGGCTTTAGTTTCAAATCTTTTCCTATTCTCTTGCCCAAAAGATGAATATGAAATCAGAAGAATAAATAAAACCAAATGCCAAATCTGCCTTTTCATAATGTAGAATAGACTAAGTTAGTTTGCACAATTGCTTTAGGTTGATTAACAATCTTATCCCCTCCTGTTTTCATCGTCCGGAACTTTGATAAACCATCAGGTTCAACCTTCTGATTAAAATCAGCAGGCAGAAAAAACCGGTCTGTTTATTAATAAATATTGAATTTGCAGAAAATCCGGTTCACTTATTTCATGCGATAATCAATGTCAGTATTCAGCGGGTTCTGGTTCAGCATCCTGCATAGCATAGTAAAGAGCTCTGGTTTGTTTTGTTTCAGCATTTCAGGCACTTCAAAGAAATACTCCACGCAAACCGAAAAAAATTCCTCCTTGTTAACACAGGCATAATCCCGTAAAATAGAAGGAACGCCACGCGAAGCCATATGCTGCTCCTCTTCTGAAAACTTGTCCATTTCATCACTCATGTATTGAAGCGTCTCATCCGGGCTGAGGTATTCGAGCAATTCAAGCCTCAGAGCATGGGCCATCTCATGAAGACCAAGGTTATACCGGTCGTCCGGAACCAGGTACCCTTGCTGAAAGTCGGCCCACGATAAGGTAACAAAACCAACACCGGAAGTCAGCCCCAGCAGATTCCTGTTAAAGAATCGTGAATAAAACGACTCGGGATAAAGAATGAACCGTTTAAACCGTTTGAAATGGAAGAGTTTAAGCCCGTATGTGAGCTGAATCTTCGCGAACAGCACACAGATTTTCATCTCCCCGGTAACCTCAAGTCCTTCATATCCCGTAAATTGCACCTTATTCAGCACATAACTTAACCGGGCCAGGAATTTATTCCTCCCTTCCGGAGAAAGGTTCTGATAGTAACGGAATTTTTCGTTCAGCAGAACATCCATCATCGCCTGTTGCTTACGATCTCCTTTTCTGACATTGTAAAGGTCGTTGTAATCACCGGTAATCTTGAACTTAATGATTCCATAGGATTGAGTTCCGATGTAAAACAGCAGGGCGACTGACAGAATTTCCAGAAAAATCATCGGTTATGATTAAGATAAATCAGCAATAAAAAATAATGAACTGAATGATGAATGGCATCCATGATATTTTGCTTCAGCAGACAAAGATATTGATTGCGAAAATCAAATTTCCCTAATGCCCATATCGCAACAATACTCCGACTGCAGGCATTCAGTTTTTAAGGGTTAATCTCAATTCAGCCTCTCCCATACACCATCATCATAGTCAAACCTCAGCAGGCCATTTGCCCTGCTGAAGTAAATTTTTCTGATGTGGCACACCGTCAGCTCTTTTACAAGAATATCATTATACAATCTTCCGTTTATGGTCATCGTATCAATAGAGTAATCGAAATCTTGAAAGGATCCGTCCGGACAACTCCAGGTATACGTTTTCTCACAAAAGTCATCGGTTTTCCTCAGGTTGATGTTTAACCCTTCATAAATACCGATAGTATTGGGAATCTGTTCACCTGTAAGCTCAAACCGGTAATAGCCGGTGTTGTCCTCCGGACAATTACAGAAACATGGGCCTGCACATTTGACTTCATCAATGGATTGATCGCTAACCCTGATAAAGAAGGTCTTTGTCCCACCGTTACCATTGACAAAAACCACGCTGTCACCAACCTGCCCATCCGGTATCCATGACAATTCATCTTCTGAGAAAGTTTGTTCCCTGTTGGAACAATCACAACAACTCCCGGCAAGCAGAAGCAATGCAGTTAAGATGGTAAGATAGATCTGCCTGTACATGGGATATTGCTGATTTATAAAGATAACTGCCTGACGGGCCCTCAAACTAAAAGTGAAACGACTTTGTTTTTTAAGTCATACCGGTTTTTCAATGATAATCTTCCGGTTTGTGCTATTTCTGCCCGTGGTTTCATCCACTTGCCAGGGTGAAGATAAGAAAATTCGTTTTACTGGGATTATGATTTCATTTTTTGCCGTTTATGTAAGTAATTGTCCACCATGCGCGTACCGGTTTTTAAGGGTGACCGGCCAGGGATAGTTTTCAGACTTCTGGATAAGTGAATCAACTTTGGCATCTTTGTGCAATCGTCATTGACTGAAAATCTACCGATGCTGGTCAATCAGTATTACATTCCCATCCGGATCGTTCAGCATCAGATAGGCCGGGCCGGTGGTTGTAACATCAGCCTCCATCGAAAGCTTGATGTTGTTGTTCTTCAGGTGTTTCTGAATTTCCCTGACATCGTCAAACGGATCAATATTCTTCTTGTTTTCGTCCCAGCCCGGGTTAAAGGTCAGCATATTGCCTTCAAACATGCCCTGAAACAATCCTATGATTGAATTCCCGTTTTTCATGATGAGATAGTTCTTTTCCATGCCACCTCCGGAAGCCCGGAATCCGAGGTTTTCATAAAACTGCCGGGATGTTTCAAGGTCCTTGACACTCAGACTGAGTGAAAATGCGCCCAGTTTTATCGGGTCATCCTTTTGTTCATAGAAACCTAAGCCTGACTGCCCGGGAACGGTTGCCGTGTGCCCTGAAATCAGCGGATTGATCAGTAAACCTATGCCGAACGATGCCAGCAGTCCCGTTGCAAGTAATAAAGTTCTTTTCATTTTTTTATGTTTTTTTACTGTTATCAGGACCAAATATAATGACTCTTAACCACATTCACCTTTCAGAAAAATCGGTTTTAGCAACATTACATCCGTACTGAATAAAAATTCAGTTGAGTCTTCCGCAATACATGGGTATGTTTCACAAAATCACCATGATGTTAAGATATTTGATGCATCCGTCAAAGATTCAGAAAAGCAATTCTAAAAGCGGATAATCAAAGTCATATATCTGCCTGAGGATCATTGTTGAAAAGGTCCGGTTCATTCGCCTAAAAGCTCCACCCTTTTTTCTAAAAAGGAAGGCCCTTTTTTTGGGGAAGTGATAAACTCCCTGAAGAGGTTTTCTTTGTACATTCGGGAAATCAAAACCAATCAATATTCAGAAGTTTATAAGCTGATAAGGAAATAGAATGATATTCCTTATCCGGTAAATTCTATCGATAAAAGGTTTCTATAAAGCAATCTAATAGTTATAAATCATTCAACCTGAGTATGAAAAGAATATACACATGCCTGCTGTTAATGGTCCTGAGTTTCAACGGAATTGCACAGATCAGATTTGAACCCGGATATTTTATCGATAACCACGAGCAAAGGACTGATTGCCTGATCAAAAACGTTGACTGGAAAAACAATCCGGTTAGTTTTTTCTATAAAACAACAGAAGAGGCTGCACCTTTAAGGGAAGTCATCGATTCGGTCATGGAATTCGGGATAAACGGCACATCGAAGTACATCAGAGCCGCTGTAGATATCGACCGTTCAAGTGAAGTAATAAATGATTTAAGCCCTGTACGCAACCCTGTTTACTCAAGGGAAGTGCTGTTTCTGAAAGTCCTGGTTGATGGAAAAGCTGATTTGTACATTTATGAGGATATCAACCTTGTCAGGTATTTCCTGAGTACAGAAACTTCAGCTATCAGGCAGCTTATTTTCAAATCCTTTATAACTCCGGAATTAAAATTGGGAGTAAACAATGATTTCAGGCAACAATTGTGGGTGAACCTGAAATGTGAAAGAATCTCAATGTCAGATGTAGAACAGATAGAATATGATAAGAATTCGCTTGTTGATTTATTTGAGAAATATAATAACTGTAATGCTTCCAATCCGGTTAGTTTCGGGCATGAGGAGAAGAAAGACCTTTTTAATCTCAGCGTCAGACCCGGGGTTTGCTTTTCGACCATTTCAATTTTAAATAATTCGAATACAAGACAGAAAGCCAATTTCAATAACATACCAGGGCTCATCACCGGATTGGAGGCTGAATTTGTTATGCCATTTTTAAAAAACAAATGGTCATTCATTCTGGAGCCTGGATTTTTGTTTTTAAATACCGGAACAGAAAGCAAAAACGACCGGATAGATGTGGAATATAAATCATTGGAATTGCCTATCGGAATCAGACATTATTTTTTCCTCAACGAGAAGGCAATGATCTTTCTCAATGTTTCGCTGAACATCAATGCACCCATTAAATCCGGAGTTTATTTTGACAGTGGTACGATATTTAAGATTGAAAGTACACCGAATCTATTGTTGGGTGCTGGTTTTAAATATAAGTCAAGGTACAGTATTGAAGTCAGGTACAGGTTTAACCGGAATATCCTAACAAACTACATTTACTGGCATTCAGATTATAAAAGTTTCTCCGTTATACTGGGTTATACAATATTCTGAGAATGCGTTTTCACGGGGAAATAACCAGTGCCGGCACGCGTCAGTGGACTCGCAAACATAGGAAGTAATCAAAGTCTGACTTCTTCCGGAACATCATTGTGAAAACGGAACGGTTCATTCGCCTAAAAGCTCCACCCTTTTTTCTAAAAAGGAAGGCCTTTTTTTTGGGGGAAGTGATAAACTCCCTGAAGAGGTTTTCTTTGTACATTCGGGAAATCAAAACCAATCAATATTCAGAAGTTTATAAGCTGATAAGGCAATAGAATGATATTCCTTATCCGGTAAATTCTATCGATAAAAGGTTTCTATCAAGAAATTTAATAATTATAAATCATTCAACCTGAGTATGAAAAGAATATACACATGCCTGCTGTTATTGGTCCTGAGTTTCAACGGAACTGCACAGATCAGATTTGAACCCGGATACTTTATAGATAACCACGGACAAAGGACTGATTGCCTGATCAAAAATGTTGACTGGAAAAACAATCCGGTTAGTTTTTTCTATAAAACATCGGAAGAGGCTCAACCTTTGAAGGCGGTCATTGATTCCGTTATGGAATTCGGAGTCCCCGGCACATCCAAATATATCAGGGTATCTGTTGATATTGACAGGTCAGTTGATGTCATAACTGAGATGAGTAGTGTGAGGAATCCAGTTTACACCCGGGAGGTTTTGTTTCTAAAGGTTCTTGTTGAGGGAAAGGCTGTTTTATACAGTTATACAGATGTCAATCTTGTCAGGTATTTCTATACATGCGATACTTCAGGAATCAAACAGCTGACCTATAAAACATACAAGACACCGGAATTCAAAATAGGAATCAACAATGATTTCAGGCAGCAATTGTGGTTAACCCTGAAATGCCCGGACATATCAATGGATGGCATCTCAAACACAGGTTACAATAAAAATGACCTGGTTAGATTATTCAATAAGTACAACAATTGCTTCAATTCAAAATCTATCACTATTGAGTCTCCTAAGAAAAAAGACCTTTTCAATCTAAATATCAGACCCGGAGTTTGTTTTTCGTCCCTGTCAATTACAAACAGCCTTACTCCTGTAAGGGATGCCGCATTCAACAGCAGGCCCGGGTTCATCCTGGGGATTGAAGCTGAATTCGTAATGCCATTCCTCCGAAATAAATGGTCGGTCATCATGGAGCCGGGAATAATGTTTTTAAATACGGGAAAAGAGATCGAAAACGACCGTTTTGATGTTGAATACAAATCTCTTGAAGTGCCAATCGGAATCAGGCATTATTTTTTCCTGAATGACAGGACGAGGATTTTTGTCAACGCAGCTTTGAACTTCAATGCTGCCATTGAATCCGGGATTTATTTCAAAACCGGATCGAAGCTCAGTATTGAAAGCATGCAGAACTTAACCATGGGAGCTGGCTGCAAATATAATTCAAGATACAGTGTCGAAGTCAGATATGGGTTTAACCGGAATATCCTTTTAAATTACAGGTACTGGAATTCCGAATACGAGAGTTTCTCAGTTATTCTTGGCTATACATTATTCATGAGAAAACGTGTTTGCGATATCCTGTCGATGAAATAACTTGGGAGTTCTTGAAAACGCATCTATTGAATGAAACATAAAAAAAGCCCGACAGATTTGCAAACTATATGGGGCAGCATTTCTCGGCGTTATTGCTCTTTTGTCCGCTCATCCACGATTCAGATTAACTTTGCCCTATGGAAATACCGGAATTAAAGTTCCTGCTCGACGAAAAAACCAACCTTTATAACCGTCCTGAATTTATCACCGGCGACCCCGTCAGCATCCCCCGCAGCTTCACTTTCCGTGAAGATATCGAGATATCAGGCTTTATGGCAGCTACCATTGCCTGGGGGCAACGGACAACCATTGTGAGGAATGGTTTCCGGTTAATGGAAATGATGGGCAACACCCCTTACGATTTTGTAATGAATGCCGGGCCATCTGACCTGAAGCGTGTTTCGGGCTTCGTTCACCGAACCTTTAACGGCGATGATTGCCTGTTCTTTATCGAATCATTGCGAAACATTTACCTTAACCACGGTGGTCCTGAAGCAGTATTCCGGGCAGGAATCCGGCAGGATGAACCCGATGTTTACAGAGCCATCTGCCATTTCAGGCAGGTTTTTCTTGAAAGTCCGCACCTGGACCGATCCGCCAAACATCTGGCGAATCCGGCAGCCGGAAGCACCGCCAAGCGGATCAATATGTTTCTGCGGTGGATGGTGCGGAAAGATGATCAGGGTGTGGATTTCGGACTCTGGAACAGCATCTCCCCTTCACTGCTTTGCTGCCCGCTCGACGTGCACTCCGGCAATACAGCCCGGAAACTTGGTCTGCTTAAAAGAAAACAAAACGACTGGAAAGCCGTCGTTGAACTCACCAATAACCTTCGGATGTTCGACCCGGACGACCCCGCCCGGTATGATTTTGCCCTGTTCGGGATGGGCGTTTTTAATGTTAAACGTTAGAGGTTGAGGGTTAGACGTTTGGTGTCACGAGATTAATTCTTAACCTCAGGGATTCGTGATTCTTTTGCCATGGTTTTCTCCTGATTTTACCACTCAGACACTCAGAGCATTCAGGTTCACGAAGGTTAAATCATATTCCAACCCATGGAATCGTGATTGTTCAAATTCCTTAGTGTTTCCTGGTGTTCTTAGTGCCTTTGTGGCATAATAAATCAGATCAGACCTTCAGAAAAATCTTCTGCCTGTAAAGGAAATACAGGAACAACCACTTGACAGTCACCACACTGAGTTGGGTCAGCACAGGTTCAAAACTTCCGAAGCTGTTTTTAAAACCATGAATAAAGATGTTGGCTATGATTCCGAAATCGAAGATGCCCTGAGCCACATAAATGGTGATCGGGTTCAGTCCGATCACGATAAACGGGAAAGCCCATTTCTGCCATCCTTTCACATCAATGATCCAGAAAAAGACAAGCAAAAGCAGAAATGAAATACCCCCTGTCAGCAGGGTATATGATCCGGTCCACAGGTATTTGTTCACCGGCAGCACCAGGCTCCAGATCATGGCTCCGGCAATCAGCAGGCCTCCGGAAATGGCCAGTTTCTTCATCTTATCCTTTTCGCTCAGTGCCCCAAGCAGCCAGTTTCCTGCCAGTGCACCGAGCAGAACATTCACCACCGCCGGCATCATGGTGAGGATACCTTCATTGTCACCATAGGTATAGCAGCAAAAAGAGCCAGGCAGGAACATCCGGTCGATGTATCCGGCAATGTTGCCCTCCGGGGTAAGATTGTAGGCGTTAAATCCCGGAGCAGGAACCAGCAACAGGAACAACCAATAGCCCATAGTTATACAGGCTGCCCAGATCATCTGGCCTTTCAGCCTGAAATTCATGATAATCAGTGAGGCAACCAGGTAGCAGAAAGCAAAGCGTTGAAGTACACCCGTGTATCGTTGGTTGACAAAGTCAAAATTGAACAGGCCGTTGTAGATCAGTCCGAGCAAAAACAACAGCAAGGTCCTTCGTATGATATGCAGGTACAATTGTTTCCGCGAATCGCCCTTCTCCAGCCTTCGGGTGACCGATACCGGCATCACCACCCCCATGATGAACAAAAACAAAGGAAAAATAATATCATAAAACCGGAACCCTGCCCAGGCCGGGTGATCAAACTGTTCGGCCAGTTTTACAAAAAACGGTGTTCCGAAAAAGGTAAACAAGGCGATAAACAAGGATTCACCGCTTGATATCCAGAACATATCAAAACCCCTGAGGGCATCGATGGAGACAATTCTTTTTGTGGGGCGTTTTTCTTCCATGACCATCTTACTGATTAAGATACTTTGAATAGAGTTCACCTGCAATTTTAACCGGATCCCCGGTTGGTTGTAAAGGATAGGATGATCTGTCCCTTGTCCAGGCTGCCTCCATGCTGTAATAATCGGGCAACGGGGCTTCAATGCCATGCAACCGGTCATTTAATACACCGATGTAAGCCAGCCAGCGACTCCTGTACAGACCTCCAACCATACCGGCCCATTCGCGGTTGGCATATTCATGCAGTTTTCTGGCCACCCCTTCGTTACCCCAGACAGTGATCAGGGTCCGGGCATTTAGCTCAAACAAATCGCGTTCATTTTCCGAAGTAGCATTCTTCCTGGCCGCTTCAATCCACAAGCCCAGCAGAAACTCTTTCCTTGTCGAAAGCAGGCGGTCCTGGTCGTTCATCAGCTGAAGAAAAAGGGTTGATTTTTCATTAAAAGCCATACTATTTGCCACAGCATAGGCTGCCATCATCTCTTTGTAAACATGGTAGGCATAGTTGGAAATCACCTGACGGGTAACATCCACCACATCATACCGGTATGTATCTTTCCCGCTGAAATCTCCAGAACATGACAACAGCAGTTTCAATGCATGCTCCAGCTTTTCGGGCGGATAATACATATTGATAAATCCCCAGCGCCAGGCTTTATTTACACCGGTATCCCCACGGGCGCAGAAGATCGATTCAGAAGTGCCTTCCTGAGCTTTGGGGCAATTGAGGGCTGTCTGGCTGATGATTTGCCAGGCCTCCTGCAATGCGCTGTTTTCAGCACCGTACCGGGCGGTAACGAAATCATTGATCCAGCTTTGCAACGGAATGGCTTTGTCAGTCCAGGCTGCGTCGAAGGTCAGTTCAAAATTTACCGGATTGGTTTTGTCGCCCTCCATCATCATACCGATGCCTTTCAGGTTGCTACCATAGGGAGATTGCAAGGCGCGGGCGGGTTCAGAAGCCAGTTTATCCAAACGGCTGTATATCCCGACTTTACCGCCGAAATTCAGCAATGAACACCAAACCCAGGGAATGCCGCCGAAGCCTTTACGCCGTTCCCATTGCGGATTTCCTTCGGCATAAAGATCCAGTACCAGGGTATGATCCTTATCTACGCCGGCCAGCAAGGCATCGGTAGGGTTATCCCACCACCCCTGAAGGGCCCAGGTGGCTTCCGGGTTGGCTTTGAGCATGGCCTGCTGAATTTTCCGTGCCGAAGCAGTAATATCAATGCCTTCCGTATTCCCGCCTTCATGGAAGGGATCGCCACCGTAAAAAGTGGTTTTGCCATAGAGGTTTTCAAGTTCACGATAATAAACAGATGCCATTTCAGCAAACAATGGGTCGGCGGGATCGAGGAAGGCCGGGCGTCGGAATCCTTCTTCATCACCGGCCCAGAGACCACCATCATAGATTTTGTTGTCAGGAAAAAGCTTCCTTAAAGTATCAGGCACCATTCCGTAAAATCCCTGGAAAACCGGAGTCATGCCGAGCTGACGCATCCTGCCGGTAATCTTCTTCTGCAGACTTACCTGCTGATTGATCCACGCCTGTGAAACAGGTCCGCCCCAGCCTTCCAGGTTTCCCATCAGCCACCAGGCGGTATAGGCCGGTCCGGGGATGAATTTTCCAATGGCATCGGTATCCAGGCCGAATTGTATCAGAGTATTCTGCCACACAGCTTCAGTTCCGACAATGGCCAACGGCATATTGATGCCATGAAGCACCAGCCAGTCGATCTCCTTCTCCCATTGTTCCCAGTTCCAGAAGGCCTTGGCATAGTTATAGGTACAATAATTATAGAAATACCGGTATTCGTAAGGTGATTCCTTACGAATCTTTTCAGGTAGAACCGGCAGCGGATCGGGCAGTGAAAGGTTCTCGCCTACATGAGAATACTGACATTTGCAGTAGCGTGTCAGGTAATAATGAAGCGCATAGCCGATGGCCGGTTGTGAGCTGCCCCTTAGAATAACCTTCCCTCCGCTGGTCTCTACCTCAAAAACATCGTGCCCGTTCTTTTTATTCATGAGGTGACATTCAAATGCCGCCGCTTTTACGCCCAACAATCTTTCGATGGTACCCATTACAGGAAGTCTGGCAGGATTGTTACCGGCATTGAGCCGGAATGGAAATAAAAGAGTGAATGAAATTAAAGGCAGGAAAGCAATCAGGGACAAATGGTGTTTCATGGCTTAAGCTGGATGTTGGGTTTTACCTGAATTCCTGACAATAAAATAGTTACAGGCATCTAACAGTTTTATAAGTAACCGGACGTTAACAAACTGCAATTTCCGGAATTTTTCAATATAACAAACGAGGTTTCCCCTAGACTGGAGGATTTTCAGACGTTTTTTCACATTTACACATGGTTTTATCCAGAAATTGAATTCCTTCCCTGAATTACCGGAACTGATGGGGAATTACTGATTTTCTTACCTTTAGATTCAATTGCTTAATAATCTGTTTATTTTTGCCGGATGAAAGCATCCATCCATTCTCAGGCTGATCTGGAGCAGGTTTCCAAAGGTTCTCCGGCCCTGCTGATTTATTTTTATAACGACAGTTGTGCACCCTGCGTAGCATTAAGGCCCAAGGTTGAAGCAATGATTTCAGAGAATTTTCCGAAAATGGATCATTCATACATCAATGCAGCTCAATTCCCTGAACTGGCCGCTTCAAACGGGGTTTTTGCCAGTCCGACCATTGTAGTCTTTTTCGACGGCAGGGAAAACTTCAGGGTAAGCAAATATATCTCCATCGACGAACTGGCTGGCCGCATCGGGAGATAT
This sequence comes from Bacteroidales bacterium, assembly GCA_016705005.1. Lineage (GTDB taxonomy): Bacteria > Bacteroidota > Bacteroidia > Bacteroidales > Lentimicrobiaceae > Lentimicrobium. The sequence goes on from JADIZB010000005.1 coordinate 237,159, forward strand.
TACGGGATGTTGTTTGAATAAATAGTTAACAATCAAAGTGAAAATTCCTGATTTATACTCTATTTACTGAAGTCAGAAAGAAATTGAGACAACAGATAAGATTTCGGCAAAAAAAAGAGATGAAGTTTGAAAACAACATCCCAAAACTGGATTTAAAGTCGGTATTGTCAACAACTGCTATTATCGGAGTTCTTTCTATTATTTTTTTGTCCGTATTTATTCCGACTTGTGATACGCGAGAAAGAAAGTCAGACTATTATAATTCAGAGACAAAAGGTGTTGTGTATTCAATTGAAAAGAAACGCGGATTAAGTCAGGGTCGATTTGGAAACAGAGAGACGACTTTAGGATATCATATTCATTACTTTTATGAGGTAAATGGAAAGCACTATGAAAATATTGATTATGTCTATAGCATGAAACTTGATGAAACAAAATTTATATCGTATGCATACCAAAATATTAATAATAAGGTGTTTATAATTAGATATGCTTCATCGAAACCTGAAGAGAGTTTTATTGTAAAAAGTATAGACAAAAATGAATAAACCAAACATAATCGCAGATATTTTTATATCTGATTTCAATGTTATCAGAAGTTTTGGACTTTTTTATAAGTTGTCCCAGTCTGACAATTTCTCATGTAGAAAACCGCTATAAGTCAAATAAACAAACCTAAAAAGTAATTGACATTCCTTATAGAAAAACCTGCATGAAAGCAACAACCTGGTTTAAACCAGCCGGCAGATACATTTTTGATTGAAAGCAATTCTTAAAAAAAGGTTACAATCATCAGACATACAACGCATTGTCCGGATCGTTCTCCTATGGATGCTGGTGTGCGCATGAAGTAGTGTAATTTATACTCCGATAATTTAGCTCCCATCTTTATATTTTCTTTATACCATCCGGTGATATCTTAATACAGTCTTTATGTCTGCAGGGGCATCTTTGCAGGGTGATTGCAAAGGTATCATGAGGACAACTTTCTTCATTCTGACTGCTGTTCCGTTCGCCGGAACAAACGGTGAAGTACCGCAGATGAACAGCACTTCCTGGTATATACTGGCAGGGATCATTGCCTTTATTCTTCTTTGTTATCTGCTGATGGCCCACAAAAGAACCGGAAAATTTTAAGTTATGGTAACCGATATCCTTATTGCTGTATTCGTTTTTGTATGGTTTCTCTTTCTTGCAAACCTGGCCTATCATATAGTACACAGTAATTTCTCCGGGCAAAACAGACACAGGGAGCATGACCACTTTTCGCAATTTTCAGGAAACCAATAAAGGTGGTCAGGGTAAAACCAGTGCAACCTAAACAGGTTCATACGGCATTTTTAAACCATCAGCATTAACCCAATACCTTAAATTATCCTAACCATGATCACATCTATTCTTCTTTCTGTTTCCGGATCAGCTGGTACCAACTCTCCTTCAGGATACCTTGTTGGAATAATAATTTCTCTGCTTATCCTCGGGTATCTTATTTTCTCTCTGGTGAAACCCGAAAAATTTTAAACACCAATTCCAATCTGACCGGAAAAATCAACATGAAGTTTACTTCTGAACCAGCCGGTCAGTATTGAGCTGATCTACCCAAAACAACCAGTATGACAACCCTTGACTATATTCAGATAATTGTATTTTTCTCAGTGTTGACAGGACTTACCCCTATCCTGGGAAATTTTATGTACAAAGTATTTACCGGACAAAAACATTTTATGCTGCCTGTTTTGGGCTGGCTCGAGAAACTGACCTACAGATTTTCCGGAATCAATACGCTGAAAGAATCAGACTGGAAATCTTACACTTTCAGTTTGCTATTATTTAACTTTTCAGGGTTTGTATTCCTGTTTCTTATTCAGCTGTTTCAGAGTTATCTTCCGCTGAATCCGGCCAACCTGCCCGATGTGTCGTGGCATTCGGCATTCAATACGGCGGTCAGTTTTATGACCAACACCAACTGGCAGGGTTACGCGGGGGAAACAACATTAAGCTATTTTGTTCAGATGATTGGCCTGACGGTGCAGAATTTTGTCAGTGCCTCAACTGGTCTGGCGGTGATATTGGCATTGATCAGGGGTCTATCCAATAAATCCTCTGAAAAGCTGGGTAATTTCTGGGTTGATCTTACACGATCGACACTGTATGTGCTATTGCCACTTTCGATTTTACTGTCGGTTACACTTGCCGGGCAGGGTGTAGTTCAGAATTTCAAAACTTACGATACGGTTCAGACCCTCGAAGGAACTGAACAAATCCTACCGATGGGACCTGCAGCCTCCCAAATCGCGGTTAAGCAACTCGGGACCAATGGTGGAGGCTTTTTCAACGCCAACAGCTCTCATCCTTTCGAAAACCCTACCCCTTTCAGCAATTTTCTCGAAATGCTGGCGATTTTACTGATCCCCGCAGCTTTTACATTCACCTATGGTAAAATGGTGGGGTCGGTCAAACAGGGTTGGACGATTTTTACGGCCATGCTGATTATGTTGTTGGCCGGGCTTTCCATTTCATTGTATGCGGAATACCAGGCCAATCCTATATTCGGAAATCATGCTTTGATGGAAGGCAAAGAAACCCGTTTCGGAATCACCAACAGCGTATTGTGGGCAACTTCAACCACAGCAGCTTCCAACGGATCGGTCAACGCCATGCACGACAGCCTGTCGCCGGTATCGGGTATGATAGCCATGATCAATATCATGCTTGGTGAGATTATTTTCGGAGGTGTCGGTGCCGGAATGTACGGAATGATCATTTTCGTAATCCTCACTGTGTTTATTGCCGGTTTGATGGTTGGCCGGACTCCCGAATACCTTGGCAAGAAAATCCAGGCATTCGAAGTACAAATGGCCATCATCGCCGTTCTGCTTCCGAACCTTGTAATTCTGGTATTTTCAGCATGGGCTTCGGTAACCCATCAGGGTTTATCAAGCCTCAACGATACAGGACCACACGGACTTTCTGAAATCCTGTATGCATACAGTTCCGCAGCCGGGAACAATGGAAGTGCCTTTGCCGGCCTGAATGCAAACACGGTATTTTACAACCTGACATTGGGCATTGGCATGCTCATCGGCCGGTTCGGTGTCATCATTCCGGTACTGGCCATTGCAGGAAGCCTTGGTAAAAAGATGATAACCCCCACATCTTCAGGCACCTTTAGAACAGACAACTGGCTGTTTATCGGATTACTGATCTCCGTTATACTGATTGTCGGCGGGCTCACCTATTTCCCGGCACTCTCACTCGGACCGGTCGTCGAGCATATTTTAATGAATCAGAACATCACATTTTAATTTTCTACAAAATGAATCCCAAAAACAAAAATATACTTTTCAACAAGAATCTGCTGTTAACGGCTGCCAAAGACAGTTTTACAAAACTAAATCCGGTCTCGCTGATCAAGAATCCGGTAATTTTTATTGTAGCCATCGGATCGGTGCTCACGACTGTGATTGTAATCATCGGATTATTCGATGGCAACTACTCATCCTTTAATCTTCAGATAGCGGTCTGGCTGTGGTTTACTGTATTGTTTGCCAATTTTGCCGAAGCCATCGCCGAGGGACGCGGCAAAGCTCAGGCAGAAAGCCTGCGCAAAAACCGGGTTCAGACCAAAGCCCGAAAATTAATTGGCAATAAGGATGTCCTGATATCCGCAACTGACCTGAGAAAAGGAGATATGGTTGTTTGTGAAGCAGGTGATGTAATCCCCTCTGACGGTGAAGTAACAGAAGGGATTGCCAGCGTTGACGAATCGGCCATTACCGGCGAATCGGCCCCGGTTATCCGCGAAAGCGGTGGAGACCGATCGGCAGTAACCGGGGGAACCAAAGTGATCAGTGACAGGATCGTTATACGGATAACCACCGAACCCGGCGACACATTTATTGATCGCATGATCACCCTGGTTGAAGGTGCCAGTCGTCAGAAAACACCAAACGAAATTGCATTATCTATCCTCCTTTCGGGTCTTTCAATCATCTTCCTGCTTGCTGTCGCTACTTTACCGGCTTTTTTCAAATATAGTCTGTCAGCCTCAGGCTTGCCGGCCTATCAAAACCTGACCTTGCCGGTTCTGATTGCCTTACTTGTTTGTCTTATTCCGACTACCATCGGTGGCTTATTGAGTGCCATCGGCATCAGCGGTATGGACAGGCTGATCAGGCGTAACGTAATCGCAACCAGTGGCAGGGCCATTGAAGCAGCGGGAGATGTTGATGTACTTCTGCTCGACAAAACCGGAACCATCACACTCGGAAACCGGATGGCAACTGATTTTATACCTGCTGAAGGCGTTACTGTTGAAGAACTTGCCGATGCAGCGCAACTCTCCTCTTTATCAGACGAAACACCCGAAGGCAGATCTATCGTTGTGCTGGCAAAAGAAAAATTCAATATCCGGGGTCGGCAGGTTCATGAAATGAATGCTACGTTTATTCCTTTCACGGCTCAAACACGGATGAGTGGAGTAGATTTTAAAGCAGAAGACGGTTCTGTTCAGCGGATCCGCAAAGGCTCATCCGATGCTATAAGATCATTCATTCAAAACAGCAATGGTTTTTATTCAAAATATATTCAGGATACCGTTTCAGAACTGTCGAGACAAGGCGCAACTCCGCTTGTAGTGGCTGAAAACAGCCGGGTACTGGGCGTAATTCATTTGAAGGACATTGTAAAAGGCGGGATCAAACAACGCTTTGCCGAATTGCGCAAAATGGGGATAAAAACGGTGATGATAACCGGCGACAATCCGCTGACTGCCGCTGCCATTGCTGCAGAAGCAGGGGTTGACGACTTTATGGCTGAAGCTACTCCCGAGGACAAACTGCGGAGAATCCGCGAAGAACAGTCAAAAGGACATCTGGTTGGTATGATCGGTGACGGAACCAACGATGCCCCCGCCCTGGCCCAGGCCGATATCGGAATCGCCATGAATTCAGGAACACAGGCAGCCCGTGAAGCAGGCAATATGGTAGATCTGGATAGCAATCCTACCAAACTGATTGAGGTTGTAGAAGTCGGCAAACAATTACTGATGACGCGCGGATCGCTCACCACCTTCAGCATTGCCAACGATGTAGCCAAATATTTCGCCATAATCCCGGCCATCGGGGTTGCTCTATATGCCGGTAATGATGGAACAGGCCCCCTTTCTGTGCTCAATGTGATGAACCTCGGTTCACCACAAAGTGCCATTCTGAGTGCTGTGATATTTAATGCCCTCATCATCATCCTGCTGGTACCCCTGGCATTAAAAGGTGTCCGCTATAAACCCATTTCAGCCGGTCTTGCGCTCACCCGAAACCTCTTTGTTTATGGCCTTGGCGGACTCATTGTCCCGTTTATCGGAATTAAGCTGATTGATGTTCTTATAAATCTTTAAACACCGTAAATGGAAAATCTGATTGTTGATCTGAAAGAAAAACTTTTCCTGCGTAAGGAATTGGAAATCTATTAAATAAAGGGTTCTATCGGGCAAATGGATGATTCGATTATTCTGATTGCGACAGGTAGAATCTTCGAACCCGACAACATGATCAGGGTGCCTGACAACATGTTGAAATATTACAACTTGACAAAACAAATTATACAATGAAGACACTAATAACATCATTAAGAATTCTTCTTTTTCACAATATTAACCGGAATCGTGTATCCGCTTTTTGTGACAGGAATTGCACAGCTTGTTTTTCCGGCTAAGGCCAATGGAAGCCTGATCTTAAAGGATACTAAACTGATTGGCAGCGTACTTATCGGTCAGCAGTTCGACAGCGCCATCTATTTCAGCTCACGTCCTTCAGCTATCTCGTACAATCCCTTGCCTTCGGGAGCTTCAAATTCCGGCCCGACAAATCTTAAATTAAAGACTGCTTTTTATGATAGAAAATCTGATTTTATCAGGGTTAACCTACTTGACAGCCTGACTGAAATCCCGGCTGAAATGCTCTTTGCTTCCGCAAGCGGGCTTGATCCTCATATAACACCCAGGGCAGCATTATTGCAGGTTGAAAGGATAGCTGCTGCACGGGGACTCAGTTCAGTTCAGAAAGATATGGTGAATAAAGAAATTAAAAAACTGACTGAAAAGCCTCAGTTTTCAATTTTTGGTGAAGAAAGAATCAATGTTTTGAATCTTAATATCGTACTCGATAAAATATCCGCTACTGATCATCTGCAAAATTGAATTCAGTGTCATCAGGCAAAGTGTTCGCGAGTGTCATCTGATGCCTGGGTTAACCCGGGTACCCTTAAGATCGTTGCAATAATCGGGTGTTACAATGAGCGGCTATCAGGAATATGTAGTACATTTGAGTATGAAAAATTATGCGCTTGCTGCTTTGTAAACCATTTTAAAATTCATGGAAAACACCGATAACCGTCCGGATCCCGATGAACTGCTGGCATCACTCAGGCAGGAGGAGGAAAAGAGCAAGCGGGGAAAGCTGAAGATATTCTTTGGCATGTGCGCCGGGGTAGGTAAAACTTACACCATGCTTAAAACTGCACGCAGTGAGAAAATCAAAGGCAGTGATATTCTGATCGGGGTTATTGAAACACATAAAAGGCCTGAAACCGAGGAAATGGTTGAAGGATTTGAAATTGTTCCCCGCATAACCTATGAATACAAGACGGGACATGTGCAGGAAATGGATCTGGACGCCATCATAGCAAGAAAGCCCCATACTGTGCTGGTTGATGAACTGGCCCATACCAACGCACCCGGAAGCCGGCATACCAAGCGATATCAGGATGTACTTGAGATTCTTGAAAACGGAATCAATGTCTATACGACACTGAATGTTCAGCACCTTGAAAGCCGGTCTGAAACTGTTGCGCAGATTACCGGTATTGTTGTGCGCGAGACATTGCCCGATGAAATCTTCGAGAATGCCGATGAGGTAGAACTCGTTGACCTGACTACGATCGAACTTCTGCAGCGGTTGTCGGAGGGCAAGGTATACAGTCCTGAGAGATCACGCGAAGCCATTGAAAATTTTTTCCGTGAAGGAAATATTACCGCATTGCGCGAAATGGCTTTGCGCATTGTGGCAGATCGTGTTGACAAGCAACTGCATGATTATATGCAGCAAAAGCGCATCAGGGGCCCCTGGAAATCGGGCCTCCACCTGCTGGTGGCCATTGATTATAGTCCGAATTCAACAAGGTTACTGCGCTGGGCCAAGAACCTTTCCTATTCGATGGGCGCTGTTATTCAGGCTCTTTATGTGGAAACGCTGCACAAACTGACACCCAGGGAAAGGGAACAACTTGATAAGAACATCAAACTTGCCAGGCAACTGGGCATTAAGTTCCGGATCATCACCAACATCGATGTAGTTAAAGCAATTGTCGAGTTCGCACAAAAAGAAAATGTAACCCACATCATCGTTGGCAAACCGCGGGTTCGAAATCTTCAGTCCATGCTGCAGCTTGGAAATTTTGTCAACAGGCTGATCCGTTACAGCGGAAATATCGACGTGTATATCCTGGGGGCCGACAGCAAGGCGAAGGATAAATACCGCAAGAAAGTATCTGTTCCGTCTTTTACATCCAATATCAGGCAATACCTGATTGTTTCGCTGATAATTGCTTTGTCAACCATTGGTTTTTACGTTATCAAGGATATTGCCGGTTATCAGGTCATTTCGTTCGGACTTTTATTTCTGGTTTCGATTCTGGCGATTTTCTATGGCACCGGCCCTATTTTACTTGCAGCAACCCTGAGTGCGCTCATCTGGGACTTCCTCTTCATACCCCCGCAGTTTACACTGCACATCGAACAACCTGAGGACATGCTTATGCTGGTTATGTTTTTTATCATAGCACTGCTAAACGGGATACTGACATCAAGAGTCCGCCGCCAGGAAAAGAAAATCAGGGTAAGGGAAGAAAGAACGCATGCACTTTACCAACTTACAAGAGATTTGTCAGCCGCTTCAGGTATCCTTGAAGTATCAAAGATTGCGGATCGCTATATAAAAAAATACTTCAATCTTGATTGTGCGATACTGCTGAAAAATGATTCAAATCTACTTGATAATCAGATTGTCCATAGTGATCCTAAGATAATTCTTACTGAAAACGAACTCAGTATCGCTGCCTGGGTGTTTAAACATTCTTCAAAAGCCGGAAAACATACTGACACCTTACCTTCAACCGGTTATACCTTTTATCCTCTCACAGGAAGCAATGAAAATATGGGTGTAATTGCAGTTGAACATAATCGACTGTTGACCCAGGGAGAAGAGCAATTCTGGGAAGCATTCATTTCTCAGATTTCGGGTAAATTTGAACGCGAGTATTTAAGAAACGTCTCAAAAAAAGCATATCTGCTGAATGAATCGGATAAACTTTATAAAACGCTTTTCAACTCGATTTCCCATGAGTTACGCATCCCGGTTTCAACGATTATGGGAGCCTCTGACACTCTGTTGTCCCATCAGTATCCGGAAGAAACGAAATTAAAATTGTATGGTGAAATCAATACGGCTTCAGTCAGACTAAACCGTTTGATAGAGAACCTGCTGAACATGTCACGCCTTGAATCCGGACGCATCACACCCCGGCCCGACTGGTGCGATGTTCAGGATCTGGCAAACAAAGTGAGCGACAATCTGAAACAGGAACTGCAGTTGTTCAGGCTATCGGTAATTATTCCCTCCACAATGCCACTGGTTTTCATCGATTTCGGACTCATAGAGCAAGTGATTCACAACCTGGTTCTCAATGCAACCCAGCATTCGCCTGCCGGCAGCCGGATAAGACTCAAAATCTTTCATGACAGCGATCTGCTTATCATTCAGGTAATGGACAGGGGACCCGGGTTTCCTGAATCAGAACTGATGTCGGTATTTAACAAATTTTACCGTGGCAAGGATGCCATTGCGGGAGGCACCGGTCTGGGCCTTTCAATCGTGAAAGGATTTGTTGAAGCGCACCATGGTACTGTGGTAGCTGAAAACCGTCAGAACGGAGGCGCATTGTTTACCATCAAAATCCCTGTTAAGACAGCTCCCCTTGATCAATTAACCAAGACTGAAGACTAGATGACAAACGAAGGGAACATATTGATTATTGATGATGAAGTTCAGATCCGCCGCCTTCTGGGGATTACGCTGTCGGCCAACGGCTACCTGATTTCTGAAGCCGCAACCGGAAAAGAAGGCCTGGTTCTGGCGGCTACGACACATCCTGTACTGATCATCCTCGATCTGGGGCTTCCGGATGCAGATGGATTGGATATTCTGAAGAAATTACGGGAATGGTATTTCAAACCAGTTATCATTCTGTCGGTTAGAAATGCCGAGGATGACATCATCAATGCCCTGGATCTTGGCGCCAACGATTACCTCACCAAGCCTTTCAGGACAGGTGAGTTGTTGGCAAGGATCCGTCTGGCCATCAGACAAAGCCAATCAGGCGTTGATAAACCAATACTGGTTTTTGGGTCGCTGAGCATTGATCTGCCCAACCATACCGCGAGGAAAAACAATGAGATATTAAAACTTACTTCAACAGAGTTCTCGCTTCTTGCCCTGCTTGCCAAAAATGAAGGACGGGTGTTGACCCATACACAAATCCTTAAGGAAGTATGGGGATATGGCTATACAGAGCAGACCCAGTACCTCCGTGTGTTTGTGGCACAACTGAGAAAAAAAATCGAGGATGATCCTTCACGACCGAAGTTGTTACTGACTGAATCAGGCATTGGCTACCGTTTTGCCGAAAGCAGCTGAGCCCCTCCCCTTTCCCTGGTGTTCAAACCTGAAAATGCCGTGTTCATAAATGGACATTTTATTATTATGCATTTTTTGACATGTATTTGAATCACTGCCATTTACAATCATGGTTCAATTATTGAACAGGCCATCTGATCAACTTTGATTCCCATGAAAAACCTGCTCTTGCTTTCCGTTATCCTTTTCGTTTCAGGATACACTTCCTGTGCCCAGAAATCAGGCATTTACCTTCCCCGTGAATACCAGAAGGCACTCAAAAACAACACCCGTAACATTACAGGTGCCCCGGGCGAGAAGTACTTTCAGAACCGTGCCGATTATCAGATTGATGCGGCTTTCGACCCGCAGACCCGCATTCTCAGCGGCAGTGAAACCATTACATACCTGAACAACAGTCCCGACAGCCTCAAAATCATCATACTCAACATCGACCACGACATCTTCAGGGCCGGCACCAACCGGGTGTATGAAGTTGAAGCCGTCGACCTTACCGATGGCGTTGAATTCACCGGGGTCAAGATCAACGGGGAGACCGTAGCCCAGGCCCCTCCCCTCTGGCAGCGCGATGGCACCGAGGTTTATGTCAGGCTTCAAAAACCGCTGGCGCCCAAAGGCACTCTGAGACTGGAACTCAGCTGGAACCTGATTCATCCGCTGAAGACACAGATGCGCACCGGTACCTACGACTCACTTTCCTTCTTTATTGCCTTCTGGTTTCCCCGCATTGCTGTTTATGACGATGTATTCGGATGGGATTATACCCAGCATCTGGGATCCGGGGAGTTCTACAACGACTTTGGAAACTTTGATGTATCCATGACAATTCCGGGCGATTACCTGATGTGGTCAACCGGTGAACTGCAAAATGGCAGTGAACTTCTTACCCCGCAAACAATAGCCCGGCTGGAGAAAGCGCGGGAAACAGGAGAAACACTCACCATCGCTTCTTTCGATGATTTAAAGAAAGACAGGGTCCTGAAACCGGGAAATACGAAGAAATGGCATTATAAGGCCGGAAATGTCACCGACTTTGCCTTTGGCATCAGCCCGGTGTATCAATGGGATCAGCAGTATGCTTCACTTCCCGACGGTCGTCGGGTACCGGTGAATGCGGCCTATCCTGAAAAGGCTGAAGATTTTAAGGAAGTGGCTGCCATTGGTGCCAAAACCCTGGAAATGATGTCGGGTGAAATCACCGGTGTATCCTATCCCTTTCCGGCCATGACCGTGTTTTGTGGTCATGGGGGCATGGAGTTCCCGATGATTGTGAACGACGGTCCGGGTGATGAACGTACCTTTACGGTCTTTGTTACGGCTCATGAAATATCTCATACCTGGTTCCCTTTTCTTGCCGGACTGAATGAAACCCGGTACGGCTGGATGGACGAAGGATTGATTACTTTCCTGCCAAAGAAAATTGAAGAAACCTATTTCCCGGAAGTGAACCCGCATCGCAGCTACATGCGCTCCTACGCCAACTGGGCCGGCCGTGAAGACGACATCAACATGTCGGTTCCATCAAATTCAATAGCCAACACATCAGCCTACCGAATGAATGTTTACGGAAGGGCAGCTGCAGCTTTCTATCATCTTGGCGATGCCATGGGAGAGGCTAATTTCAGGATGGCGATAAAAACCTTTCTCAACGAATGGGCTTTCAAACATCCATCCCCCTATGATTTTATGAATACCTGCTCACGGATTTCAGGTGAAGACCTGAGCTGGTATTTCAGCCCCTGGTTTTATAGCAATGGATATCCTGACCTTGCCATCGGAAAGGTTGAAACCGGAAAGGGAAATGCCTCAGTCACCATCAACCGGAAAGGGGATATCCCGGTACCATTGCTGGTTAGGTTTAAGTACAACGATGGTACAGTGAATACATACAAGGCTTCCGTCAGGAGCTGGAAGGATGGTACAGATCATATAAGCGTGGAGATTCCCGGGGTGGAAAAGCTGACGGAAATTGAACTGGGTGATGCCAATATACCCGATGCGTTTCCGAAGGACAACAGCTGGCTTACGCCAGTTAACAACTAAAAACTAACAGTTAACAGTTTGAGGTTTTAAGTTTGGGTCAAGTGTTCCAGGCTATTTGAATGTATCAGCATGTCAGGTTTTTACATCCGGATGCCTTATTCTTACTTGAATACTGTTACCAGAACAGCATTTCGTCCAAATCAGATATCACCGATTGTCAGTCCAAAATCAGAAATCCGAAATCCGAAATCCTTTGGCACCTTGCCTTTGGCTGGGCAGGCGGGCATCCGAAATAGTATGTCAGACATTAGAAATTAGAAATTAGAAATTAGAAATTAACCTTCTCTTCTATAGGACCAGAACATAATCAAAATGGCAATCAGCAGTGAGGCAGCGCCGATGGTGAAGGTAAAAACAAAGCCATACATCTCATAAAAGAGTACACCAAGCAGGGGTGCGAAAACCGCCCGGGTGGCAGTGAGAAAAAGGTGAACCGACTGGTATTCGCCGGCTTCGTGGGGTTTGCAGAAATAGGCTGAACCGATGCTCCAGAGCAGCGACATGGTAGCCGCAAAGACACTGTGAAATAAAACAAAAGGGATCATACTGTAGAACAGTTTGAAACTACCGATCTCAGTATGTTGAGGAAAGTACCAGGTCAGCACCAGGCTGAGCAGGTACAACATGATGGATGCAAAGGTGAAGGCCGCAAACTTCCTGGGATCAATTTTGCCGAGAACCCTTCCGAAAAACGGAATAAGGAACAATGCGATGATGTTGTAGGCATTCTTGTAGGTTGCCACGCTGAAATAATTCAATCCGAGCTGCTTTTCGAAGAAAATGGTCATCACAGTTACTGTGCTCATAAAAGCAAAACCATAAAACAGGAACCCCATCTCGAAGTGGCGGAATGGTGTATTGTTCTTCATGATCCGCCGCATCCCCAGGACAGATTCTTTTACCGAGCTGAAGAAACCACCTTTGGGGATTACCTCTGCGGCTTCAGTATAGTGAATGGACGACAACATCATCACGGAAATTACCCCGGCTGCTGCTGCCAGCGCAAATACCCAGGTGTAGGCATAGGGGTCGTAATCGAGCAGAATCCCGTAGATGAAAGCCGTGATCAGCATCAGGATTTTACCGTAAAGCGTGGCCAGGCTGTAGAGCCTGCCGAAATTATCGTGGCGGTAATTGCTTTTCAGGAACAGGTTGATGGTTGGAAAAATGATGGGGTTACCCAGGTAATAAATGAGAAACAACAGCAGAAAGATATAGTGGTAAACGGAGGTACCACTCATCGCTTCGGCCGAACGGGGAAAGAAAAGCAATACGGCCAGCGGGGCCCGGGTGGCAATGCCGACCCACCGGATCAGCTTCTGTTTGTTCCTGACCCTTTTGAGCCACTCTGAAAAGAAAATCAGGAAGATAAAGACCAGCACTGAAAACTGGAAAAGAAAACTCAGCTGATACGATGAACCATGCAGACTCCGCAAAAAAACAAACTCGTTGAGCGTCAGCACACCCGCCACAAAGTTATCAAAAACGGTATAGCCGAGGTGCAATCTGAACGTCCGCTTTTCGCAGGGCAAAAGATCCTGGTAGTTCAGGTTCCTGAAAAGTTTACGGGCAAGCAGGTTCATGCCTGCAAAGGTAAATCATTCGGCTGATCTGAGTACCGGTCAGATTATCCCACGGATTATTCAGGAAGCCCGGATTCTATTGAACATTGTAAGGAACTCCTTGTTTAGCATATAATCTTAATCTTAAAACAAAATGAAAAAACTCAGTTTAATATTTGCCATGGCTATGATGATCTCAGGTGCGGTAAGTGCGCAGACAACACTCCACAGTTTTAAAACAAAAACCATCGATGGGAAGGAATTCGACCTTGCTTCGCTGAAAGGAAAAAAGGTACTGGTGGTCAATACAGCATCCAAATGCGGGTTGACACCCCAGTACAAGGAGCTTGAAGCTTTATATAAAAAATACAAGGACCGTAATTTCGTGATCATCGGTTTTCCGGCCAATAATTTCCTCAGCCAGGAGCCGGGAACTGAGGCTGAAATCAAGGAATTCTGCGAAATCAATTACGGTGTAACGTTTCCAATGATGTCGAAGATTTCTGTTAAGGGAAAAGATCAGGATCCCATCTATAAATGGCTGACCAACAAGTCGGAAAATGGCAAAATGGATGCCGGAGTAACATGGAATTTCCAGAAATTCATGATTGATGAGAACGGGAACCTGGTCGATTACGCCAGCCCCAGAGAAAGCCCGGATTCTGACAAGATCGTGAAATGGATTGAAAATTAAACACTAAAAATTGATTTGAGATAGCCATCATTCAACGGATGGCTATTTTTGTTTTTGCAAATGTTTATATTTACTGACAGTAAAAACCGGAACAATATGGAAACCCTGAACGGAAGTAAAACGGAAGCGAACCTTGCCAGGGCCTGGATGATTGAATCAGCCAACATCAGGCGTTATGAGATCTTTGCCAAACAGGTGAAAAGTGAGGGCTTCGAGCAGATGGCCGCCATTTTCCTGGAGGTTGCCGAGCAAAAAAGGTCGCACACAAAAACCATATATAAATTTCTTGAAAACAGTTCACTGGAAATCAATCTCCCCTTCAGTGGAAAAGGAATCGGCTCTACCCCTGAATGCCTCAGGGAAGCAGCGGATCTTGAGATTGATGAAGCCAATGGCCTGTTCGAAGAATTTGAGCGGGTTGCCTGGGAAGAAGGGTTCAAGAAAATCGCCACCAAGTTGAAGCTGTTCAGGCAGATCAAGCAGTTTTATCATGAAAGGTTTGAAGCGTTTATCACCAACATAGAAGAAGGGAAAGTATTTAAACGCGACAAAAAGGTAAAATGGATCTGCCGCAAGTGCGGTCTGATCTATGAAAGTGAAAGGGCACTTAAGAATTGCCCCGGCTGCGAGCACCCGCAGGCCTATTTTGAGATCCTTGCCGAGAATTATTAAAATTCCCGATGCATGGTGGCTGAGTATCAAGCGACAGAATCCTTATTAAGGATTTCCTTCATTCTTGCAAAAAATACTGAAGCAACCATACCACAAACGTAGGAACTGTTGCCATGTCATTCCTATATGCCAGACTATAGACATTAAAAATTAGACATTAGAAATTAGAAATTAGACATTAGACATTAGAAATTCCCCTATCATTTCTTATAAAACAAAAAGCCCCATTTCAGGGGCTTTACGATTGTCTGATAACTGTATTGATTACATCGCAGCGCTCAGGCTGATCTTCAGTGCGATTTCATCGTTGATGAATTTATCTTTCAGGTTGTCGAAAATGGTCTTTGATCCATACTGGACATTCCACTGGGTACGGTCGATCAGGAATTCAGGCGTGGCAGCTGTCAGTTTGCTCCCCTCAATGGTGACTTTTACCGGGAAGGTAACACTTTTTGTAACATCTTTCATGGTGAGGTTACCGGTAAGGTTGTGGGTAGCATCCGGGTTTCCGCTGAGGGCAGTTGCCCCTGTAATTTCGAATACAGCTGTGGGATATTTTGCGGCATCAAAGAAATCGGGTGATTTCAAATGACCAACAAGTTTACCATTGTCTTCTGCACTCGTGAGATCAAGATTAACAATTGAATTCATATCAATGGTGAATTTTCCACCAACAATATTTCCATCGGTAAGCATCAGGCTACCTTCAGAAATTCCGATGGTTCCATTGTGCTGTCCGGTTGGCTTGGCACCTGTCCATTCAATTTTTGATGTTGCTGCGTCAACAGTCATGGTGACTGCTCCTGTAGTAGCCGATACTTGCTGCGCATCACCGGTCTGGGCTTTTTCACCCTGAGGGCCGCCACAGGCGAATGCAAAACCTGCCAATACAATAAAAGAGGAGAGTTTAAGAAATCGTGTCATTTTTTCGTTTTTGTTTAAGTTAATAAATGCGCTTATCCTTGTTCGGAATAATTCTAAATAACAAGATCGGGCAACTTTTGTTCATTGTTCAACAATAACAACTAAACAATACTTCAACAGTCGGTGTATGGTCGCAATTCAAACCGAATGGAATTCAGGCAGATTGGCCCGACATTGGTCAAGCAGCGGTCCTTTGTTTCCTTCAGTCCCGTCCTGATTGTTAACGGTTCCGCTCGAGCTACGATGATCTGGCTCCTTCTGTCCCGACTCCCCCGCCTCCACAACGTTTCTGCGGGGCAAGCTGCCCGACCTCCGGAGAAATATAGTTTTTATAAACCTAATGCATGAAACGGCGGCGGTGGTCGAGCTAAGTCGGGACCACCACTATGTGATTTCCCATCACCACCATCACAACTCCACCCCTGTTTCCGGTCTTCTTAACAAATATTAACGGGATAAAACCCCGAATGGTCGTACATTTGCATATCAAGTCAACCGAAATGCGTCTGACAGGCCCTGTTTTGCTTCTGTTACTCCTGATTGCGCCTGCTGCCAGGCTTTCGGCCCAGGCCTATGTGATGATCAGCGGACAGGTCTGGAACCTCAAGGGCGAAGAACTGGTCGGTGCCCATGCCCTCAACCTCTCACGGAAATACGGCACCTTTACCGATGCCGACGGAAAATTCTTCCTGGTCCTCGCCGAAAGAGACTCCCTCAAAGTCAGCATGATCGGCTACAAGCCCTATTATATGCATATTCCTGCCGGTCTTACTGCCCAATCCTACTCCCTTAGTATCACCCTGGTTTCGGATACACTTATGCTGAATGCGGCAACCATCAGGCCTTATCCCGGCACATACCGTGAATTCAGACACGAATTCCTTGCCCTTCGCCTGCCCGAAGAAGCAGCCATCAAAAGACTGCAGTTGCCCACCGACCCCTACAGAAGCAAATACACCACCCCTGAAGGTTACCTGGCTTTGCCCGGACCATTTACCCTACTGTACAATGCTTTCAGCAAAGAGGCCAAAGAATTGCGGAAAATGCAGGCCATCAGTGAAAAAAATGAACTGCGGAAAAAACTGCTCTCCATCATCTCACGTGAGGTGCTGCAATACCGCTATGGCTGCGAAACCGAAGACGACATCGACGAACTGATCTACCTTTGCGGGATCACCATGGCCTACCTCACCTCCACGCCACACTACCTGATTGCCCGGCGCGTAAACGCCTGCGGACTCACCTGGGACAACAACAGGAAATAAATCCGTGTTTCTCCATTGCGGCTGAACCAATAATCCTGATATTTGTTAAGGAATTAAGCCTGTCCGCTTACCTTACCAACATTCAATGCCCATGGGTACCAAAACCGCAAAATCACCATCCACCAGAGTGCAGACAGCACTGACGGATAAGAATGAAATACTCAACGATTACCGCATAGCCTTCGAAAGCAGGCAGGCCAGTCTGCTGGGCCGGCGTGAGGTGCTTACCGGCAAGGGTAAATTCGGCATTTTCGGTGATGGTAAAGAGGTGCCGCAACTGGCCATGGCAAAGGTTTTCAGGGAAGGCGACTGGCGCTCGGGTTATTACCGTGACCAGACCTTTATGATGGCTGCAGGCATGATGAGCCTCGAAGAGTTCTTTGCCCAGATTTACGGCGATACCGACACTACCTTTAATCCCGGCACCGCCGGCAGGGTGATGAACAACCATTTTGCCACCCGCAGCCTCGATGCACAGGGAGACTGGAAAAACCTGGCAACACAGAAAAACAGTTCAGCCG
The DNA here is from genome assembly GCA_016705005.1 of Bacteroidales bacterium. GTDB lineage: Bacteria > Bacteroidota > Bacteroidia > Bacteroidales > Lentimicrobiaceae > Lentimicrobium. Next base: position 254,589 of record JADIZB010000005.1, read on the forward strand.
ACATCTCCCCCACTGCCGGGCAGATGCCCCGGCTGCTGGGACTGGCGCTGGCCTCCAGGCTCTTCAGGCAAAGCAATGATCCATCCGTAACTAACGGATTCTCTAATAAAGGAAACGAAGTAGCCTTTGGCACCATCGGCGACGCTTCTACCTCCGAAGGACATTTCTTCGAAACCATCAACGCGGCCGGCGTGCTTCAGGTGCCCATGGCCATGTCGGTGTGGGACGATGGCTGGGGCATCTCGGTACCCAATAAATACCAGACCACCAAACAAAGCATCTCGGAAGTCTTGAAGGGCTTTGAAGCCGATGAGAACAATCCTGGATACCACATTTACAAAGCCAAAGGATGGGACTACCCCACCCTGGTGCAGATATACCGCGAAGGCATTGATCTCTGCCGCAAAGAACAGGTACCGGTGCTGTTTCACATCACGGAACTGACACAGCCCCAGGGACATTCCACCAGCGGATCGCACGAACGCTACAAATCGAAAGAAAGGCTGGAATGGGAAAAGGAATACGACTGCATTGTACAGATGCGCCTGTGGATGGAGCGTGAAGGCATTGCCACACCAGCTGAACTTGACCTCATCGAGAGCAAAGCCGTCGAACGGGTAAAACAGGCCCGGAAAACAGCCTGGGAAAACTACCTGAACCCCATCAAAGCCAAGCGTGACGAGTTCCTTAAAATGGCCGACGTCACCACCTGTAACTGTGCCAAAACCCGGAATATTGAGTCCATCAAGGAAGATTTGCGTTTGATTGCCGATCCCATCCGCAAGGACATCATCTCATCCGCCCGTAAAATCCTGCGCCTGATCTGCGATTCGTGCAGCAACCCGCACAACTCCCTTAAAATCAATGTAACTGCCTGGCTTGAAAAGGAAATGGTTGATAATGCCGACCGGTACAACTCATACCTCTACAGCAATTCCGATAACCGGATCGACAACATATTACCTGTTGCACCGGTTTTCGATGAGAAATCGGTGATGGTCCCGGGCAGGGAGATCCTCAGGGACAACTTTGAAGCACTGATGTCAAAATACCCGCAACTGGTCGTTTTCGGTGAAGATGTCGGGAAGATCGGAGGCGTAAACCAGACCTGGGAAGGCCTGCAGGAGAAATTCGGCGAGCACCGCATCTTTGATACCGGTATCCGTGAAGCCACCATCATCGGACAGGGCATTGGCCTTGCCATGCGCGGCTTCCGGCCCATCGCCGAGATACAGTATTTCGATTACCTGCTTTACGGATTGCAGGTGATCAGCGACGACCTTGCCACGCTTCAGTACCGCACCAAGGGCGGACAGAAAGCCCCGGTCATCATCAGCACCCGCGGCCACCGGCTCGAAGGCATCTGGCATTCAGGCTCGCCGCTGAGCATGGTAATCAACTCCGTGCGCGGTGTGCATGTGCTGGTCCCGCGCGACATGACCCATGCGGCAGGGTTTTACAACACCATGATGGCTTCCGATGAGCCCGCCATCATCATTGAACCGCTCAACGGTTACCGCCTGCGCGAAAAACGCCCTTCCAACATCGGCGAATTCAGGATCAGGCCCGGTATCCCCGAAATCATCAGGCCCGGCACCGACATTACCCTGGTTACTTATGGCTCCTGCGTGCGCATTGCCGAAGATGCTGCCGACCAGCTGAAGGGTTTCGGCATCTCATGCGAGCTGATCGATGTGCAGTCGCTCATTCCCTTCGATGTGAACCACGACATCGTTAAATCGCTCCGCAAGACCAATAAGATCGTATTCTTCGACGAGGATGTGCCCGGCGGTGCCACCGCCTATATGATGCAGAAGGTGCTTGAGGAGCAGAACGGCTATCTCTACCTTGATGCCCCGCCGCGAACCATTACCGGCATGGCCCACCGTGCCGCCTACAGCACCGATGGCGACTACTTCTCAAATCCCAATGCCGAGGATGTGTTTGATGCGGTTTACAACATCATGCACGATTACCAGCCGGAAAGGTTTCCGAAGATATTCTGAAGACAAGTCTAAAGTCTAAAGTAAAAAGTCTAAAGTAAAAAGCCTGCCTGCCTCAGGCAGGTAAAAAACCACAAAGTTTAGCCTTGGCTCTCCCCTGGCTTGCTTTCACGGCAGGCTATGCCTGCGGTTTACCTTACAACAATAAGTTGACAAGCACACACCTGTGTTAAGTCGGGGCTCTGCCCCGGCTTGCTATCACGGCAGGCTCTGCCTGCAGTTTACTCTGCAAAAATAAGTTGACAAGCACACCTCCGTGTTAAGCCGTAGCCCTGCTCTGAAACCGGCACAATTATTTCCTGACAATCTTAAAGCAAGCCCGCCGGTAATCCCTGAATATAATCTCAGCCAGGTAGATACCCGGTGGGCCGGGAATGAAAATATCGAATACGTTGGCTGAAACATAGTTCTTTTCCACCAAAACCTGTCCAACAATATCTCTGAGAATCACCCGTGCTTCAGCCGGTGCCTGAAATGTTTCAAAGATAATACGGCCATCGGTGGGATTTGGATAGGCCACTACCTCTGCTCCGGTATTAAACATTTCAACACCAAAGCCAGGCTGAATCATTTTGTGGATAAAAATATCGCCGGAACCGGATGAAATCAGGTTACAGACACCAGCCCCCGGGTCGAAATCGGTTGTATCGTCAAAGTTGCCGGTAGAATAGATATTACCGGTTTTATCCACTGCAACGGAGTATCCTGCATCATCCACAAACCCTCCCATGTTACCGGCCCATACAAAGTTACCGCCTGGGGTATACACAGCGATGAAGGCATCGACTTGTCCGAAAGAGGATAACAGGAATGTACCGTTTCCTGGGTCAAAATCGATGGTATCGCTGAACATTCCGGTAAGATAAACCGTGTTGTATGCATCAAGGGCCACCGATTGTCCGGAGTCATGCTGTTCTCCGCCGAATTGGTTGACCCATACCAGTTTTCCGTCCGGGTCCAGTTTGCATAGAAATCCATCGGATCTGCCGGACGAATTAAGCATCAAGGTATTGGGTCCGGGGTCGAAGTCGGCTGTTTCAGTAAAAAAACCGGTTGTATATACATTTCCCCGGGAGTCTGCAGCAATCGAGTAGCCACTTTGTTCGTCTGTTCCTGCAATGGCTCTTGCCCAGATTAAATTGCCGGACTTATCCAGTTTACTGATGAATGAATCTGAGAATCCCGAAGAAAACAGGACGAATGTATCAGGGCCCGGGTCAAAATCAACAGGTCCAAAGAAAGAACCTGTAGTATAAACATTCCCCTCATCATCAACAACAATGGCATAAGCCCGGTCTTCAGCGGCCCAGCCCCAACTTTTTGCCCAGACAAATTCCCCTGAGGCATCGAGTTTTAAGACAAAAACATCATCATCACCTTCTGTTCCCAGATAAAATGTACCAGGGCCCGGGTCAAAATCCATATAAGATTCAAAATAACCTGTGATGTATACACCACCTTCTTTATCCGGTGTTATGGCATATGCCTTTTCGTAATCATTGCCCCCGAGTCCTTTAGCCCAGATAAAATTGCCTGAAGTATCCAGTTTGTTGATAAAAATGTCATATTCTCCGGCAGATGTAAGGTAACAGTTCCCTTCACCGGGGTCAAAATCACCGGTTCCTTTGAAAAAGCCCGTAATATAGACATTTCCATAGCCATCCAGGGTTACTGATGTGCCTTCATCTACGAATGACCCTCCTCCCCAATGCTTTGCCCATACAAAATTACCCTGGCTATTTAGTTTGCAGATGTAGATTCTGCCATTGTTCATATTCATTTCAAATATCCCTTCGCCCGGATCAAAGTCGACATTCCCTCCAGAGTATCCGGTAAAGTAAACATTGCCTTCATCATCCGTTGCAATGGACTGTCCGTTATCAAATCCGGCAAGCCCGATTTTTTTGGCCCACCCGAAGTTTTGTGCCCCGGCAGTGATGCCCATGCACAGCAAAAGAAAGACTCCAAACAAACATACAAGCCATACAGTTGGGGCGGGATTGGCTGTCGATACGACTGAGGTTGGGTGGAAATTGATCCCGGGAATGGGAATCGCTGAGAAACCATTCGTTTCTTTATAAACTTCTTCTTTCATGGTATGAAGCTGGTATTTCTTTTTTGTAATGAAGATAGTTTCCTTTATTTTGGGTATGAATTTAAAAATTATTCCGAAAATATGCAACCAGTTGCCTTTACGTTGTTTTTATCTGATTTTGATCAGTGTTCTTATAAATATCCGATCTTTTATTCCTGATTTTTATCATGTGATCATCCTGATTCGAAGAATCAAACCAACTGCTGTCGCGCCGACCAGCTACTCCATGTCACCTGCTGCACGTGTTAAGCCGTGGCTCTGCCCCGGCTTTCTATCATGGCAGGCTCTGCCTGCAGTTTACAGCGTTCAACTCCGATAAACCAGCGCTAATACTTATTGATTATCAGTCTTTTCCTACTGCTTTTACCATCGATGACTATTACATAACTTCCATTTTCATATTTGCTTAAATCCAGGTCTGTTTCCTTGTTTAAAATTCTGCTTTCGTGAACAATTTTACCTGTCAAATCATATAAAGTTAATTTACTGAAGATGTCATCTTGCTTTAAACTTAAATGTATGTATCCTTTTGTAGGGTTGGGAAAGGCCAAAATTTTATTTACATTTTCCAATTCTTGTATTGAATTTACCATATGATTAACCTGCCAGTTTTTAATATTCCACACTTCCTGTAAATGGGAAGTATCAGCAGAATATAATTCTTTTCTAATCATTCCAACTCCTTTTGCGTAGTAATAAATAGTCGGATTGTTATTTTCAAATATATTATTCATTATTAACATCTTGGTTACATAATTAAACTCGAAATTATTTAATATGAAAGTATTAAATGTACCAATGATTTTAGCTCCGTTTCTCTCGTCCCCAATACTATAACTTGAAAGAAAAATATATTGCCCATTCCCCCAATTAACGCCCTTTTTAACTATTACATATCCGATATATTGATCCCAGGTCTGATAATTTAATGTTTTACTCTCGTAAAATGCTTGATAATGTTCTGTATATGTATAAAATGGACTTGCCAGAAACTTATGAACAAGTTCTGTTTGAACCAGGCTGTCAATAACAATTGTAGAATCGGCTTTCTCATAAACCCAGTAAGAGCCATTATCAAATAAATAATCACGTAAACGATTATCAATATAATCATAATACCATTCTTGAGAAGAAGCAAAAAATGGAATAGTAATCCCAACAATAAGAATAAAATATTTTTTCATAGCTTTCTTTATTAATGCCAGTTAAGGTTGAGGCTAAGCGCTGGCGGGCACTTTTGAAAACTTATCTTTCCGGCCAGCACAATTTTCAATAAAGGTACAATCTTTCACCATACAACCATGCGCCCGATGGCGTTCAGCCCTTCTCGTGAGCTGTATTTCTTTGATTTAGTGTGTGATAACTACAACCTCTGTAAAGCTCTCTGCTCCACCGGAAAGCTTCAAAACGTACGATCCCGGTTTTAGATTATTGGTAGATATTCTTGTAGTCTCTGAATTAAAAGGTTGGTTAAAAACCAGATTCCCCTGTATATCGTAAATAGAAATAGTATTATACTTCCGGCAATCTGTTGCAGTACACTTAACTTCAAAATAATCTTTCGATGGATTTGGAAAAACCTTTATAGAATTAGTTTCAATACCTTCATTTGTGTTTGTGGTAAGGCTTTCGCAATCGGCAAGTTTTACAAATTCCAGTTGCCCGTTGTCGCTCATTGTTCCACGCCAGCAGCTACCGTCAGGTGATTTCATAATAATTCCCTTATTGATATCCTGTATGAAAATGTCTCCATCTGCAACCTGCAGGCGGGCAACCGGACTACTTGTGCCAATTCCCACCTTGCCTAATCCATTGAAATAGGATGAATACTCTGATTCACTCACAAATATTGTTGGTACTGTGCTGTTAAACCCGATCATGAGTGAGTTGCATATTCCATTGGTCAGTGGGAAACCTGAAATTGATGATCCTAATGCAATTGATCCTGATGCAGAAGTTTCCATGAAGCGACCTATGGCCAGTGATTGTGATCCAAAGGTTTTGTTCCCCTGACCAAAAGTATAACTCTGACTGCCCTGAGATTCATTATAATCTCCTATAGCGGTTGATCTTGTTCCGGAAGCAGAACTATGGTATCCAAATGCGGTACTTGTCATTCCTGATGCAACGGATTGATATCCAGTCGCAAAAGAAAAATTCCCGGTTGCTTCTGTCTGAAACCCGATAGCACTGGCAACATTACCGGTATTTATCGTTAAAGAATCCTGAACCTGAGCGTTTAATGTTAAAATAGTTCCGAATGATAGTAAAATTGAAAGGAACATTTTTTTTGCTTTCCTGATTGGAGATGTTTTCATTGTTTTAAATTGTCAGGTTGGTAATTATTTCTGTTTTATCTGTCCTTCGATTATCTTAAAAGGGTACAATGTTTTGCGCTAAAGTTTAGTTGCCGGTTCCGGAGTTGCTTTCCCGCCGGGCCGCACCGCTATTGAAGCTGACAGTGTACTTAGTTGTCCGAATGAATTCATCAGTTAAATTTTGCGCATATTACCGGCAGAATCGTTTATTCTTTCTTTATAGTCTTTTTCAAAATTTTGCGGTATCACATTTAGCATTCTAAGAGAATTAGAAATGGGTGAAGCCTTAATAAATATATAATTTTCATGGCTTGTCAGAGTTATCTTATGTTCAGACTTAAATATAAATAAATCCCTATGTTCAAGGTACAATGTATGTTCACCTTTTGGTAAATATAATTTAAAATATTCTCTCCATTTAAGCTTTCCTGCACTCCTGTTATTTATCCCGACCATCATGTTTCCACCTGACGATGGATACACAAGAATATTGGTTTCATTTATAATCGTGACCTCATATAAATCATCGCTTTCCTTGTCACTAAAGTTATACATTTCCATGTTCTTAACTGAAGAACAAGCATATAAACCTGTCAGGCTTACAATCAAAATTAACTGCTTTATCAGAGTCTTTGTCATACCTGTTATATTTTGATTGGTGTTTGTTATAGTCTTTTTAAATGATAACATCTTTAAGTTATGCACTCAAATTTTGCAGGTATCGTTCCATAGCTAGCCCTAGGCCGGGAGATTACCTCCAAAGTTGCCGTATGCTCCGCCGCTCAAATATTCACTTTCCTGTCGGGCAGGCACCAAAACCCTGGCTTAGGGCTAGGTGCTGTTACCAACCGTTTTTAATCTTTCTTTATCAATTTTTCTGTTTTTGAAAATTTTAATTCCTTTGAAATAATTCGGATCATATACATTCCATTTTCTAACCTCGAAATATCAATTGTTTCTTTTTCAGATAATATTTGCCCATTTTTCAAGACTTGTCCTTTAGTATTAATAATCTGAAATTGCATGTCGTTAGAAATCTTTGTTGTTCCAAGGGTTATACAATCTTTGGCAGGATTGGGGTATATTTTAATTTCAATATCATTTACTTCTTCATTTTTTTGGATCTTTTGCACTTGAGCTTATGATATTACTTTGGTATTTTGATCTATTGGCAAAAGAAAATTTAAAAGGCATATTAAAAGAAACTTTCACAGGTTTCCCCATTTGTTCTCCAGGTATCCAATCAGGCATGTTTTGTACAACTTTGATGCACATATTATCAATATCATGTTGAAGCCCTCGGATAATTTTTACTCTACTTACAGAGCCATCTTCATTAATCACGAATGTTACATATACAATTCCTGTAATACTATCATCAATCGCTGATTTAGGATAATATATGTTTTCATCAAAATATCGAATTCTTGCAGTATCGCCTCCGACAAAAGATGGCATCTTTTCAACTATACAATAAATTGATTCATTTTTTGCAATTTTTCCTGCAGTTATAATAAAATTATCCGATTTAGTTTCAATAGAATCCTTAAGAATTTGCGAAGATGGTGATTCAACAGAATCATTAGCTTGTTTAATCTTCGGTTTGCACGAAATGATTGTCATTAATGCTAATATGTAGAAAAATGTTTTCATAAAATGGTTGGTAACTTGTTCATATACTCAACAACTTTTACCTTTAATCACTTAAAAACACTTATAAGTGATTTAAAATCTTTATTCTAATCTTTGTGATAACCTTGCATACTTAAATTTGCTTTAAGTTGGTTTGCTAATAGGGATTTTTTAGAGTCTAAATCTACATTTGTTGCTTTTAAAAATTCCTATACTGTCATACTTTTTAACATTTTTATTTCGTTTGTACCGTGACGGATTACATCTTAGTGAAACGATCGCACCGAAGGTAGAGCCGTGTCAGCGTTGGTTTTATAAGAGATTTTCTTTCTGAAATGTAATCATTCGTCCATCATTTAATTCAATGGTCATTTCATTGCCTTTTGGCAAACCCATAAAAAGGAGCAGATCACAAGTATTATGAAAGGTTTTGCCGTTTATTGATTTAATCTTATCACCTGCTTTAATACCACTTTTAATAATCTGTTCGGTAGATACCAATGAAAGTACATACATGCTGTCTTTTTCTATTCCAAATCCTATTCCGAAAGATTCCTGCACAACAGATGTTGATTTTTCAAACAGCAGTTTTTGTTTCTCCCAACTCAGATACAACCTGTTTTTACCCCAGAAAACATTTCCGATTTTATTTTCACCTACCGATATAGTTCCCAGCGACATTTTATTTAGTGCGGAACTTTGCTCATTCATTTCAGCATTCACAATGTAAAGTGATTCTTTTGATGGAGTGCTTAAGGACAAGAGACCATAAGCAGCTGAAACCTGATCGTAGGTTTTCAGAGCAACTTTATCTATGCCCCGGGCATCCGTTTTCCTGATATCATTGGAACCTGCACCAGAATCAAATAAAAAATCCAGCCATTTATCACCTATCTTTAGTTTAATGCGCGGTCTGTCGCCTTTTGAGTAAAATTCAAGAGGAATGAATTCGTCAAGATTTATTAAGGTATCACTGAGTTCAAGTTTAATAAGGTATTTTTTGTCGAAATCAATAATCCAGTTGAACTTCTTTATTATATCTATACCCAATATTCCCTCAACTGCCATACAATTTAAGATGAGGCTGTTTGTGAATGAAATCATTTTCTGATTGGTGAGTTCGCTGTTACCAACTTTGAAAGAAGGAATTGTGTAAATGGGTTGGATTGCAATTTTATGATGAGAGTCGATGAGAAATCTTCTCTTAAAACGGGACTTTTTCAAACCTCCTGATATATCCTGCCGCATCACGGTTGTTTCGGCTCCGGTATCAAATAAAAAATAATGCACATTGCCATTAATAAGCACCGGAATTTTTATAAGGCCGAAATTACTTTCAAATCTAATTGTATCAGGGGTTTGCGTGTATATGTTCTGGCTGGCAAAGAATAGGATAAATATTACAATAAGATTTTTCATAAGTTAAATATTGAAATTATGACAATCTAATATTTGGATGAATTAGGACAATGTTAAACTGCTTCTGGTAATAAATAGCCACTAGCGCGGATCTGCAATCCATGCAACTTGTAAACATCTATTCAATAACAAATATATTCAATTAACTTTTTCTTTGCCTGAAATTAAAGTCCACATATCAAAGTATTTTATTTGTAATCGCACTGTATTTAGTTTGTAGAAACTCAGATTGCATCTTAGCGTAGCGATCTCTCAACTTTTAACCTCTGATAAGTATATAATTATTTCTTGAAGGTTATTAAATAAATAATCACCTCAGTCCATTCAGATCTGACCGACTACAAAAACTCACTTCAATCAACCTGTTTCACAATACGGCACAAGACAAAAATTGTGTGAAATTGAAAGCTATTCAGATCAGGTAAAAATGATGCGCGAAAATATAAACTCTCTATTTATGTTATTACAAGTAACATACACAATCGTTTTTCAGACCCTGTTGCATTATTTTGGCAGGATGATGGGAGATGTTAAAGCAGTAAGGCTTCCGTTGCCAAAAGTATAAGCATAGAATTATTTTCTGTGCGCATCCATTTTTGGGACAAAAACTTAACGCCATCATCGTTATCATGATAATGGTATTCTAGTTGTCAACTTACGGTATGATCGTAGGCATCTCGCTGGTAAATTCGTCATTCCCAGACCAGATGATCAACATTATCATTTCGACCATACCTCGGAGGATCTATTCCCTTCGGTCCCGGCACCGCCCGACCTGCGGGGGATAAAACATAAAACAACTTTGATTGTTAAAATCAGTTTAAAACAATAACTGCAACAAAAATGATGAATAAAGAGTCTAAAAACATACAGCTGTCTGACTTACATAAAATACATATATATGTTTCTGTTTTAATGCTGGCATTTTTTATGACATCCTGCAATTCAATGTCAGAGAGAAACAATCAGACTGAAGGTAGTTCTGACACTGCACAATTAACGCAAAAGCCGGATGCGGCAATGGATTCTGTGGTTCTTTTTTTACTGGATGCTTCGGCCAGGGATTTTCATAAAAATCAGCCACCGGTTCCCATCGGTTTTCGCAATGTTCAGCTAAAGAACCTGCAAGGATCCGAAAACGACAATCACTTCATGTTATGTGGACAGTTTCTGGCACAGGGCAAACAGGAGAAGGATGAATGGATTGACTTCGCCACGATTAAAACAGACCCGTACGAACAATGGCTTGGCTCCAATGCAATGACCTATTGCCGGGAAGCCAGACCTGTTTCCTATACAGTAAATGATTTATCCGCAGCATTGAAAAGCCGAGTCAATGCTGTATTTAAATCAAACCACCCGGCCCGGTAAAGCCAGAATCAACCATCAAACGATCTGACTCAAAGGTTGACACTTTCAGGAGCAGCACTGCAATGAGCAGGCTTTGCTCAACCGGATAAAAAATCCTGATTAAGGTGAAGGGGCCGGTCTGATGATGGGTCAGGCGAAGGTGGTCGGGCGATCAGATAGCAACCGGAACGAGACCGAAGGAAACTGAATAACAGAGGCCGGTACCCTTATTCTGTATTCCCTTTAAACAATGCCCAAATGGCCATGGCATGTCCGTGGCCCAAACCGAATTCTTCCTTTAACCAGTTGGTAATTTCATTCGCTTTTACAGTGGGTACCGGATTCCCGTTTTTCAGGAAACCTTTTTCTTCAGCAAGCCTTTTAAAGTCTTCGGGACCTTTGCCTGTCTTTGCCCTGATGTTGTCAATGTAAGCCTGAAATGACATGACGCTGATATTAAGTTGTGCGATTCAATGAAACGGAGTTAAATTCAACACAATTGGCAGGAAGAATGTTTATTTTTCCAGCCTTTTTCTTCACATTCAAGCTCCTGACCAGGCATACTTCCGGATGGTTTATTCAATTATCCCCAATATAAAAATCCGATAGTTTATTCTCCTTTCGGAATACATCCTGCTGTATGATCTGCCTGAATTTCTCCGGCTCTTCAAACAGGGGACTGTGGGCCGACCGGTCAAAGGTGTAGAAGCCTTTCATCGGGGCTTTCAGTTTTATGAAATAGGATTTTGCTTCGGTATAGGAACAGGTGTAATCGTATTTCCCCTCCATAAAATAAACCGGAATCTGAAGTTCGGGAACCCTGACAGAAAGGTCAGTGGCAACCATCTCCCTCCATAAAATGCTGATGCCGCTCTTTGACTTCCCCATCCACAGATTGAACTTCTCTCTCAGGGTATATTCCCGGCACTTCAGCGAAGGCAGAAAGATGCCTGTAATGACCGATTTCATGTCCCTGGTGGTTCCGATGCCGAGGGCGTGCATGGCGGGATCGCGCAGGGGCGGGTAGTTTTCAGGTATTCCTTTTTCAAGGCTCACCGGTGCTGCCTCAAGTTTCTTAACCATGCCCATGTCCCCCATTCTCCGGTATTCCTGAAGCATATAGTTATAGGCCAGCACTTCCGATTTCAGCTGATCCGACATCTGGGCCACCCCGATGTAAGCATGGTATAGCTCCGGGTATTCCGCTGCCGTCAGTATACCGATAAAGGTTCCGCCTGAATGGCCCATCAGGTAGATTTTCTCCTGGTTAAACCGCCGGCGGAGGTAATCGGTCAGCGCCCGTGTATCGGCAACCATTTGCTCCAGGGTCGCCGACCCTTCCGGCAAATCTGAATCATACGACATCCCTGATCCCCGCTGCTCCCACCACACCATGGTAAAGAGTTCTTCCAGACCGGTCGGATATTTATCCGTCAGGAAATAATCGGGCATGCCTCCGTGCAGATAAAGAAGCACCGGGTTATCAGCCTTCCTGCTTTTGATGAACATTCCCTGCTTTGTCCCGTTGATTTCAACAAACACCTTTTCTGACAAACTACCAGGCACCGGCCTTCCCTCATTATTCAGGATGGGTATGGCCTTGCCGGGACTGAAATAAAACAACGTGCCGGCCATAAGCACAATCATAACTAGTATTATGGTCAGTACAACCGACATGATCCTGCCTCCTTTCTGAAAGATGTTTATCATGGATATCTGATGCATTTATCTGATCTTAAGCCTCCAGTGCAGCAATGTTCCCGTTTGCCCTGAACGGACAAAACCATTCTTAAGCAGTACAGCTGACGACGCCGGGTTATCCAATTCGGTGGAGGCAACAATAACATCTACTGTTGGTTGTGTTCCTGCCCATCGGATCATCGCTCCGGCTGCCTCTGTCATATAACCCTTTCCCCTTTCCGATTCATAGGTACCATATCCGATTTCTATCTCACCTTCTGCGTTAGGCTCTCCCATGAAACAAAGATCGCCAACCATACGGTTCTCCGCCATTGAAATCACAGTCCATAAAGTAGAAAAATGATAATTATTTCCGGGACCGGCAGCACCCGGAATGATGGTCTGTTCGAGGGCTTCCCTTAGTTCGGGTGATATCATCCTGTCGGTGTATTTCAGACCCAGCTCATTCTCCAGGGAATGATCATTCCGGAGATATTTCAGAAGCTGTTCACCGGTCAATGGCCTAAGGATAAGCCTGTTGGTTTCAATCATGTGTAGGGACTTAAATCAGGAAGTCAATTTAGTTCACCGGTTTGCCTGAAGCAATCACCAGCATCTCAAAGTCTTTGGTGGTCAGCCGGTCGTTGCGTGAGAATGCCCCGAGCCTGGCCCCGAAGATGTCTATCTTCACGAACCCGAGCGATTTCAGCAGCCAGGTAATTTCACTGGGTACATAATACCGTTCGTTACAATCCAGCTTCATAAGGTTACCCGAATCATCCTCCAGCTCAGTGATGTTGTGGTCCCTGAAGGTCATCAGGTCAAAGGTATTGTTCCGGTAAACGGCATTGCCTTCCTCTGTGGCGGTAGAGCAGAAATCCTCCACCGAATTGTAGAGCGGGAACAGTCCGTTCAGGGTGGTAAAAATCAGTTTCCCCTCCCCTTTCAGTGATTTTGTGACATTCCGTAAGATCTCAAAATTCATCTCATCGGTTTCCATCAGCGGAAATCCGCCTTCACAAAGCATGATGGCAACATCAAATTCATCGCTAAACGGCAGGTTCCTGGCATCGTGCTGCAGGAAATCGATCTGAAGGTTGCTGCTTTGCGCTTTCAACCGGGCTTTTTCAAGCATCGATTCGGACAGGTCAATACCGGTAACGGAATAGCCCCGTTTGGTCAGTTCAATGGTATGCCGGCCGGTACCACAGCCGACATCGAGAATCCTCAATGTTTTGTTATAATTCAGCTCTTTTTCGATGAAATCACATTCACCCGTGGTGCCCCGGGTAAAGTTTTCCTGTTCATATTTACTGCCATAGTTTTCGAACAACTGCTCGTACCATTGTTTTTTATTCATGGATATTTATCTCTGTTGGTGCAAAGTTTACAAAGGATAAATGTATGAAATTTTCATATCTGTAAATAGCGGAGATCGGTGGTCGGGCGATCACAATAGCTATCGGGACGAGACCACTGTGTTTTATACTGGAGATCGGGTTGGGTTTTCTTCGGTCTTGTCCTGATAGCTTGCGGAACGAATCAACCGCCCGGGATCTGTTTCCTTCGGCCTCGACTACGCTCGACCTCCGGGGAAATTTGAGAATTAGTATTTATGAAATTAAAGCATATACCGGCGACTGTCGGGCCTGTTTGACTGGCGTCAGTAAGGCAGGCAGCGATAGTCGGGATCGGTGGTCGAGCGTAGTCGAGACCACAATGTTTGAATTCTGGTGGTCAAACCAGGACGAGACCACCGGGTAGAGTTTTCTTCGGTCTTGTCCTGATAGCTTGCGGAACGAATCAACCGCCCGGGATCTGTTTCCTTCGGCCTCGACGCTCGACCTCCGGGGAAATTTGAGAATTAGTATTTATGAAATTAAAGGGCCTGTCGGGCCTGTGCTGGCGTCAGTAGGAGGCAGGGGGTCGGGGTGGTCGAGCGTAGTCGAGACCACATTTTGAATCTGGTGGTCAAACCAGGACGAGACCACCGGGTAGAGTTTTCTTCGGTCTTGTCCTGATAGCTTGCGGAACGAATCAACCTCCCGGGATCTGTTTCCTTCGGCCTCGACTACGCTCGACCTTCGGGGAAAGCAGAAATTAAATATTTATAAACTTATAGCTATTAACAGTAATTGTCAGACGACGGTGTTCGAGCGGTAACGATAGCTATCGGGACGATGCCACCATGATTGAGTACCGGTGGTCGAACGACTTGTCGGGATTGCAGTCACACCAATTCAGGCCCTGAAAAGTCAGGTGCCCATATCTGATCAGTGATAAAGAGGTATAAACTACTTCTTTTTAGTCATATTCTCCATCACCCTGAATTTCACGATGTCAGTGATCAGATCAAGCGGCAACGGCTGGTTGTGCGGAAACTGAACCGAGCCTTTGGCATTTTTATAAACAGATAACTCCTTCTGAAAAGCTTCAATGCCTGAAGGAGCCGGATACAAACCGATGTGGTTCTTATACCCGGCAAAATGAATAAGGTTTCCTTTCAGATAGAAAGTCGGCATCATATAACTGATTTTTTCCGTCGCTTCCGGCGCTGCCAGCCTGATTGTTTCCCGGACCAGATTCAGCCGCTGCTGAACATCCTCCGTAAAACCGGCAATATATTTATCTATCTCCTGACTCATAATAAAACCTGTGAAGTCTATACATTTAGCCGGTTAAATCAGTGTTTGTGCTTGTCCGGATTGTGGCAGCAGGTCTCGGCCGAGCAGGTCTCCGGTTTTTCAACCACCAGCACAACGCTGAACACACCGTCGTCGGAATCAAGATTGTTATAACTCTCCATTTCGGCAGCATCAAGGTACTTCGAAAGCAGTTCATCAGGAAGCTTAACTTTATTCACTTCCACAATCTGACCCTTCGTGAAGCCGGTTTTCTTAAAATAGTCCATGAAAACAGGAGCTTTTTCCACACCGGCGATACAACCGACCAGTTCTGCCGCTTCCTTTCTCAACCCGTCGGGGATATCCCTCAGGATTACAAAGTCGGAAACACAAACATAGCCGTTGTGCCTGATCACCCGGTACATCTCATCGGCAGCTTTTTGCTTGTCGCTCTGCAGATTGAAAACGCAACTGGTATACACGATGTCGGCCCATTCGTCGGGCACCGGTGCGGCAGTGATATCGCCCTGGATAAACTCAATATTCTCGATTCCCGAAATACGGGCTTTTTGTCTGGATTTGGAGATATTCGTATCATTGATATCAATGCCGATCACCTTCCCTTCCGGACCAACGATGGAAGCAACCGAAATGGCATCGTTGCCAAGGCCTGAGCCGAATTCCACCACTTTATCGCCCTCCTGGAGCAACTGGAAGCGGTCGGGTAAATTATAACCGGTTCCTGATGAATGCGGGCTGCCGGAATGGCAGCCACAACCACCTGAGCCGCAGGCGCAGGCACTTTCATTGCTGGTATCGCTGGATGTTATGGTTGTTGTATCTGTCTGCATGTTTGGGATATTTTGAGTGATTGAAGGTTGTTTTGAGATCAGTGGATCTTTCCCTGCTGATCAACAACAAGAATAAAGGTGCGAAAGTTTACTGAATACCGATTTTTTTCTGCCACAGTCTGAAAAGAAAACCTTATGAGGGCATAGCTTTACTGATAAAATCAGGGGAAACCTGTTGTAAAAGCATTAAAAAAAAGCCGCCGCAGTTATGCGACGGCTTGCAAGTAGTGGTTAAGGAAAGGGTAAAGGTAAGTAAAAAGTAAAAAGTAAAAAGTAAAAAGTAAAAAGTTTAACCGCCTTGGTCGGGTTGGGTTTAGAGTTCAGGTCAGATTTGCTGTGTTACGTTTTTTTCCTTATTTGTAACGTATTCGTCATTCGTCACCCTTCGAAGGGCGTAATTCGTAATTCGCAATTTTTACCCAGAGCGTTGGTGGTCGAGCAGCTTGCCCCGCAGAAACGTAGTGGAGGCGGGGAAGTCGAGACCAGTCGAGACCAGTCGAAGGGCGTTATTCGTCATTTTAAAACTTATAGGCGTTGTCTTCAATCAGTCTGTCGGCAATCCGCCTGCGGGCCTCTTTTACATTGACACCGGCTACCTTCGTCAATTTCTCAATGGCAGCATTCAGTTTTTCCGATTCCTCAGGTGTGGCAAATGAGTTGATGGCGTCCATGGCCGATTTGCGGACCATATCGGCAGCATCATAAACATACACATCCAGCATATCGCGGTAAATGCCGGCCTGACCTTTCAGACCTTCCAGTTTCTCAACCCTCAGTGCAAGCGATTCAGCCACATAAGTTTCCATGATCATTTCGGAGATGTTGTTCATAACCTCCTGCTCCTTCACCAGTTTCTTGTCGAAATAGGTGGTAACCCCATGAATGGCAATCAGGATCGCTTTCTTGAAACCGGCAATATACCTGCGCTTTTCATCATAATAGCCTTCGTCACCTGCTTTCGCAACTGTGATGGAATCAAGATTGTTATAGATCGCCGCTGCAGGACCAAACAGGTCAAATTCACCCTTCTGGGCCCGTTTGATGGCTGTATCGGCAATAAGCAGGCGGTTGATCTCATTGGTACCTTCAAAAATGCGGTTGATCCTTGAATCACGGTAGCCGCGTTCAACATCCATTTCGGCTGAATAACCCATTCCACCATGAATCTGGACGGCTTCGTCAATCACAAAGTCAAGCGCTTCTGAACCGTAAACCTTCAGGATGGCAGCTTCCACTGCATAGTGGGCGATGCCTTCGATGGTGGCACGTCCTTTATCAAGGCCGGCTGCTTTATTGATTTCTATCTGATCGTCAATGTCCTTGCTCACACGATAAACGGCAGATTCTGCTGCAAAGGTCTTGATGGCCTGCTGGGCGAGTTTGTGTTTGATGGCCCCGAAGGTGGAGATCAGCACACAAAACTGTTTGCGCTCATTGGCATATTTCACCGAATCATTGATGGCTTTCTTGGAAGCTCCCAATACATTGGCACCCAGTTTAATACGTCCCATATGCAGGATACTCAGGGCAATCCTGAAACCTTCACCCGGAACACCGATCAGGTTCTCAACCGGCACCTTTACATCGTTGTAAAAAATCTGCGCCGTGGATGATCCCTTGATTCCCATTTTCTTTTCATCCGGGGCAACCACCACACCCGGCATGTCTTTCTCAACAATGAATGCACTCAGGATACGGTCGTTGCCGATCTTGGCAAATACTGTCTGTACGTCGGCGAAACCGGCGTTGGTGATCCACATTTTCTGTCCGTTCAGGATGTAATGTGTGCCATCTTCCGACAGGCGGGCATTGGTCTTTCCGGCATTGGCATCACTACCAGCCCCGGGCTCTGTAAGGCAATAAGCACCCAGCAATTCACCGGTGGCAAGTTTGGTTACATATTTTTCACGCTGTGTATCGTTTCCGTAATAGGCGATCGGCAGGGTTCCGATACCGCAATGGGCCATAAAGGCAACAGAAAAGGAATAGCCGGCTCCGATGGTCTCGGCGGCAAGCATCTGGGTCACGAACGACTGGCCGAAACCTCCGTATTCTTCTGGAAGCGCAATGCCCATCAATCCAAGTTCACCTGACTTTTTGAGGGTTTCCTTCATCAGCTGGATATCAGGAGCATCAATCTTATCCATATTCGGATAAACTTCGGTATCCAGGAAATCCTGACATGTCTGGGCAATCATCAGCTGTTCATCGTTGAACTCTTCCGGAATAAAAACATCACTGGCTTTAACCGTATCCACGAGGAATTCCCCGCTTTTTAACACTTTTCTGTTTTCCATTGTTATTGATTCGTTGATTATTTGGGGTTAATTTCTTTTCCTTGAAAGTCGGTACCGGAGATTAATTCCGTTGCCGGGATGCCTTGTAAAAACAACAGGAAACCAATCTGCTGATTTCAGCCGGAAAATTACAAAAAGGTGGCCGCATGATTAAATATGTTCATAAGATTTTTATGAAACCGGCCCGGCAAAAAGCAATAAAAAAAGGAACGCCCGGTTAATGAGCATTCCTTTTTGATGATTATCAGCATGTTAGCTGACTAATTATAATTCATCTAAATTTTAAAATCGTTGACATCTTTTGGATGGCAATTGTTGATGAAACTCACAGCGGCGATGTTTTCAGCCCTGCCCTTACGGATAAAGATATCGGCCGATTTCGCATACACTTCACTCCGGTTTGCATCGTATAGCAGCAGATATCCGATCAACACATTTCCGGCCATTTCCACCAGCCGGCGTGCATGAAAGTCGAGGTATTCATTGTCGTTGAATTCATTGACTTTTTCAACCGTTTTGGCAAACTGTTCGGTCATTTTTTCAAGGGCATGTTTCAGGTACTCAAGTTCAGGTCGTACCGGCAACTGTGCCCGGTCGTGCATAAACGAAAGGTAGGCACCGTTCCCGACACCCCTGATGGCAGCAACGACCTGCAGTTGGGAAGTGCCTTCATAGATCGTGGTGATACGTGCATCGCGGTAAATACGTTCGATCGGAAAGTCCTTCATGTAACCGGTGCCACCGAAAATCTGGATGGCATCGTAAGCGATCTGGTTGCAGCCTTCACTGGAGTACAGTTTGAGCAACGGCGTGAACATGTCGGCCAGTTTCTGGTAAACCTTGGCTTCCTGTCGCTCGTCCGACTCAAGTTTGCGCTCCCTCGAAGCGAAATTGTATGATTTGTAAATATCTACATAGCGGGCAGTTTCATAAAGGAGACTTCTCATGGCATCAATCTTTACCCGCATATTGGTCAGCATTTCGTATACTGCCGGGTATTGGATGATCGCCTTGCCGAACTGCTCGCGCTCCATGGCATACTTATGCGCTTCGCGGTAAGCTGCCTCAGCAATCCCCACCGATTGCGACCCGACACCCAGCCTGGCTGAGTTCATCAGCGACATCACATATTTGATGAGGCCCATCTTGGTATCACCAATCAGTTTGGCCGGTGCATTGCGGAATACCAGTTCACAGGTGGGCGATCCTTTAATCCCCAGTTTATTCTCGATACGGCGCACTGTAACGGCTTTGTCACTGCGGTCATACACAAAAAGCGACAATCCGCGGGCGTCCGTGGTTCCTTCTTCCGAACGGGCCAATACCAGGGAAATATCGGCATCGCCGTTAGTGATGAAGCGTTTGACGCCATCGAGCAACCAGCGGTGTTTATGATTGTCGTAGGTAGCCTTTAACTGCACTGCCTGAAGGTCAGAACCTGCATCGGGCTCGGTGAGGTCCATGGCCGCTGTGGCCCCTTTGTGGAAGCGGGGAAGAAATTCCGCCTTGATCTCCTCAGAAGCGAACTCATGAATGGTTTCAGCGCAGTCCTGAAGACCCCAGATGTTGGCAAATCCGGCATCGGCACGCGATACGATTTCACCCGACATCACATAGGGTACGATCGGAAGGTTCAGTCCGTCATACTGCCTGGGCAGCGTAAATCCAACCAGACCGGCTTTCACGAGGGCATCATAGTTCTGCCTGGTTCCCCTGGCATAAACGACCTCATTGTTGACCAGTTCAGGACCCTCTTTATCAACTGATTCTGCATTGGGGCCAATAATCTCACCGCTGATTTCGCCGATGATTTCCATCACCTTGTCGTAATTGTCGATGGCATCTTCAAAATCGAGCGGGGCAAAATCGTATTTTTCCTTGTCGGTATAATCCGACTCTTTCAGTTTTACGATCTTCTCCATCAGCGGATGGGTCAGATGAAACTTAAGATGGGGATTGTCGCTATAAAAGTTTTCCATTGCTTCTTTTTGTTACTTCGAATTCTTCTTGTAAAATCTGATCATTTTCGGAATCACATCCGCTACATTCCCGACAATGGTAAAGTCCGCAATCTGATTAATCGGGGCGCTGATGTCGGTGTTGATGGAGATGATCTGTGCCGACTGGTCCATGCCTGCCCTGTGCTGCACCGCGCCTGAAATTCCACAGGCGATGTAAAGCTTGGGACGCACTGTGACACCGGTTTGCCCGATCTGACGTTCATGGTCAACAAATCCAGCATCCACAGCAGCACGTGAGGCACCAACCTGTGCTCCGAGGATATCGGCCAGGTCGAAAAGCAGGTTGAAGTTCTCCTTCGAACCCACACCATAACCACCGGAAATGATCACCTGTGCGTTTTTAATATCGATTTTGCTCTTTTCCATGTGACGCTCAATGATGGTGACGGCGAAGTCATCATCCTTCAGGATCTTCTTGGCTTCAATCTTCTTCAGTTTACCCTTGAATTTGGCAGAAAAGATCTCTTTCTTCATCACCCCTTCACGTACGGTTGCCATTTGCGGGCGCGTTTCCGGGTTGATGATGGTGGCAATAATGTTGCCACCGAATGCCGGCCTGATCTGATAAAGCAGGTTCTTGTATTCGGTCTGGGTCTTGTTCTCAAAATGATCACCGATTTCAAGGCTGGTGCAGTCGGCCGTCAGCCCGCAACGAAGTGCCGAAGCCACACGGGGAGCAATGTCACGCCCGATGCTGGTAGCCCCGAACAGGGCTATCTCAGGCTTTTCCTTTTCGAAAAGATCAAGCATGATGGAAGTATGCGGCAGTGTGGTATAGGGAAACAACCGCTCATCATCCGCATAATGGATCACATCCACACCGTAAGGATAGAGCAATGGTTCCAGACCACTCACCTTATGTCCGATAACAACCGCTTCCAGTTTTACATTCAGGTCACCGGCGAGTTTTTTGCCTTTCGATAACAGCTCAAGGCTGACATCTGCTATTGTCCGCTCTTCGGTAACTTCGCAATAAACAAATATGTTGTTCACGTGCTTATTAATTAAGTCAATAAATATATTTTCCTGCCTGTTTTAACCAATGATGTGACTCTTCATCAGTTCCTTCATCAGCGATTCAATCTCCTTATCGGAACTGCCGATGATTTTTGAATCCTTGTGCTGAAAAACAACGTTCTCAATTTTCTTAACCTTGGTAGGCGATCCGGAAAGGCCAAGCATTTCAGTCTGAGCGCTCAGATCATCGGCGGTCCATTCATCAATCAGGAGATACGGTCGATCGTTGTACAATTCAGTGTAATCTTTGGTTTCATTCTGCAATTCGGTAACCGTGCGGGCATGTTTGTATTTCATCAGCAGTTTGGCCACACGCTGACGGCAAACCGGGGCTGAACTGTGCACGGTAATTGCCGCCGGAAGGGTAGAATTTACCACTTCCACTCCCCTTTCGAGACGGCGTTTTACGATGATTTTCTTGGCATCAACCGAAATGATCTCCTCACAATAGGTAATCTGCGGAATGCCAAGTTTCTCGGCTGTCTGTGGACCTACCTGGGCGGTATCGCCGTCGATGGCCTGCCTGCCTGATATCACAAGATGATATGGAGCAAGTTTCTTTACTGCCAGCGACAATGCATAGGATGTAGCGAGGGTATCGGAACCGGCAAATTTCCGGTCAGTAATCAGATAACCCCGGTCAGCGCCACGGTACATGGCTTCTCGGATGATTTCAGCTGCACGGAAGGGCCCCATGGTCAGCAGGATAACTTCTGCTTCAGGAATCTTATCCTTGATGCTGAGGGCCTGCTCCAGGGCATGTAAATCCTCCGGATTAAAGATCGCAGGCAGTGCCGCCCTGTTCACAGTTCCATCGGCTTTCATGGCATCCTTGCCTACATTCCGGGTGTCCGGAACCTGTTTGGCTAAAACAATAATTCTAAATCGCATAGACGGTTATTCTGGTTATAATTTCAACAATTGTGACAATTGATCAGCAATTCACCCCTTGAAATGCAAAGGTGCAAAAATAAGATTTTAGGGTTTATCTCCGACAAAAAGAGTCTAATGACGACACAATCAGTACTTTAAATATGCATTAAATAACATATCTATCTAAGTACTAATTTCTTAAGTCTGCGAAGATATCATGAATCTATGGTAGACATGGAGCCGAGCGGGTAATGATTTCAGTCCTGAACGAAAACAGTCTGTTAAAAGGAGATTTTTTGAAAGCTGTTATTCTGAGTGAATTAAAGCTCCATCACCTGGACAATCAGTTCAGCAATATCCAGGTTTTTGACATCTTCTTTGTTTTTGTACTTCAGACCATCGGTGAGCATGGTCATGCAGAACGGACAGGCGGTGGCAACAATGCCGGCCTCACTGCGTAAAACCTCCTCGGTTCTTTCGATAAAGACCTCTTTCTTTCCCGTTTCAGCCTCCTTGAACATCTGGGCGCCACCGGCGCCACAACAGTAGGAGAAACTCCGGTTGCGCTCCAGTTCAACATAATTGTTGGTGAGCTTCTTAAGGATGCTGCGGGGTTCAGCGTAAATATCGTTGCCACGGCCAAGGTAACAGGGATCGTGATAGGTAATCCTCGTATTTCCCAACATTGTAGCATCTAGCTTGATGTTACCGTTTTCGATGTGCTGATCGAGAAACTGCACATAGTTGATCACCTCGTAATGACCACCCAGATCAGGATATTCGTTTTTAAAAATGTTGAAACAATGGGGGCAGATGGTGATGATCTTTTTTACTTCATAATTTTTCAGAATCTCAATGATCTGCAGAGCCTGCATCTGGTAAAGCATCTCATTCCCTGCCCTGCGTGCCGGATCACCGGTGCAGGTCTCTTCCTTACCCAGCACGGCATAACTGATGCCGAGGTGCGTCAGGATCTTTGTGAAGGCCCGTGTAACCTTTTTATAGCGGTCGTCAAAAGCACCGGCACATCCAACCCAGAAAAGATATTCGGGTTTTTCACCCCGGGCAAACAAATCGGCCATTACCGGCACCTCTATCTTTTTTGTTTCCATTCCTGATTCAGTTTAATTCATTCAAACTCTTTTACTACCACTCATAAGCTTTGCATATCCGGATTTATAAAGGCCAACATATGAGACCGGAAATTAATCTCAATAAAAATCTAAGTGTTTCTAAGTGCTCTAAGTGCCTTAGTGGTAAATAATTATTTCACTACGTTCATTTCCAGGTTATCCGTCCACAGCAAACGGTCCTCAGGCGAATACTGCCAGGGTGCCCCGTTGTTTTCGATGTTGGCAAACATGGTTTTCAACCCGGTGGGCGCACTGCTCTCTTCCATCACAAGATACCTCCGCATGTCAACAATCAGTGTCGGATGGTTGATGTTTACCGGGCATTCCTGTGCACAGGCATTGCAGGTAGTACAGGCCCAGAGTTCTTCCTCCGAAATGTAATCACGAAGCAATGATCTGTTATCCGTAAAATCTTTCCCGTTTTTCACCAGCCCGGGACCCTTCTCCTTCATACGGGCACGGAGGTCCATAAATATCTTGCGGGGTGACAGCATTTTTCCAGTTGTGTTGGCAGGGCATACCGCAGTACAACGTCCGCATTCGGTGCATGAAAGCGAATCAAAATAGTTCTTCCAGGTGACATCCTCAACATCCTTAACGCCAAAACGGGCTACCGGAACATCACCGGCAGGCGCGCTGAAGGCGGTTTCCGGATCAAGCATCAGTTTTACCTCGCGGGTGATATCGTCCATATTGGTCAGCTTACCCAATGGTTCCAACCTCGACAGAAACGTATTCGGCACCGACATGAATACATGGAAATGCTTGGAATATGGCAGGATGTTGGCGAAAACAAAGATCAGCAGGATATGCAACCACCAGAAGAATTCGTACCAGAAATGCAGCCCCTGTGGAGCGAGCCCGCTGAATATGGGAGCTAAAATGGCTCCGATGGGATAAACACCATAAACCGTTCCGCCTTCTGCTGCCTCAAAGGCAATGTAAGCCGCATTCATCCCCATGAGCGATATCATCAACAGCAGGATCATCGAAAGGGCCAGGTTGGCGTCCTGGTGTGATTTCTTTTTCATTTCGATGCCTTCGAAGCGCCTCACATGCAGAAAGATTCTTCTGATCATAAAGATCACGATGGAGATGGCCACCAGCAAAGCAAAAACATCACCGGATGCCATGATTACATCGTGAAGCCCCCCGAGAACTTTCAGCGATCGTTCGGAGCCGGAAAGACCATCGATGACCATTTCGATGCTGCCGAAAATAATCACACAAAAACCCCAGAATACCAGCGCATGGAAAAACCCCATCACAGGATGGCGGAAAATTTTGGTTTGTCCTATTGCTACATTCAGCATCACCCGGGTTCTTTTGCCAAAATCACTGATGGGAAAGCCGGCTTTGGTAAATCTGAAAAAGCTGATCAGCCTGAGTACAGTATAGGTAAATACACCGAGCGTGACCAGCAGTGCAATTGCAAAAACGATCTGTTTTACCATGACCAATTGTTTTAAATGAAAAATGTCCTTACTGGTACTCTTTTGCGAAGATACTTTTCAGGACATTCATCAGGAATTTCTGCTGAATTTATTTTGACTTTACCTCTCTCAGTTTCTCTACAAGCTTCGGCAATATCTTTGAAGCGTCACCAACAATACCATACTGGGCAGCCTCAAAAATGGGAGCATCCTTATCGGTGTTGATGGCAACAATGTATTTTGACGAGCTGATACCGGCCAGGTGCTGGATGGCACCGGATATACCAATGGCAAAATAGAGGTTTGGTGCAATGATTTTCCCGGTCTGACCGGTATGCTCATCGTGAGGTCGCCAGCCTTCGTCCGAAACCGGACGTGAACAGGCTGTGGCAGCCCCCAGAAGCCCGGCCATTTCAACCAGGGGACCCCAGTTATCGGCCGACCGCATACCTCTTCCTCCCGAAACCACAATGTCGGCATCGGTCAGCAGAATTTTTCCGGTTTGCTTCTGAACGTCCGTAACCTTTGTCCTGAGCAGGTTCTGGTCGGGTTGAAGTGCAGATTTTTCAATGGCCACCGGCTTTGGTGATTCAGTCACTTCGAATGAATTCTGAGCCAGGGTAATAATTTTTACAGGGGTTTTGATCTCCACATTGGCAAATGCCTTGCCTGAATAGACCTTTTTATATACCACAAACGGAGAGGTTGAAACCGGCAACCTGCTGACACCTGATGCAATGCCTGCCTTCAGTTTTACTGAAAGTCTCGGGGCAAGGGCCTTACCGGTGTTGTTGTTTGAAAGAACAACCACACTTGCGCTGACGCTCTTCGCAACTTCAGCAATCAGGCTGGTGTACGCCTGGTCGTCAAGCGATTTCAGGGATCCGTTATCAATGCTGATGATGCGGCTGGCCCCGTAAGCGGCCAGTTTGCTGAGTTCTCCTTCATCCACGCTGCCTATGGAAACAGCCACAGCCTGAACGCCGAGCATTTCGGCAACCTTAGATGCGTAGGATACCAGTTCAAAAGAGAGTTTCTTGAATTTTCCATCCCAGTTTTCGGGATAAACCAATACTGCCATATGTTGAATTGTTTATATCGTGAACAATAATAAATATCAGAAAACCCGGGCTTCATTCTGAAGCAGATCGATGAGCTGACCAGCATTCTCCGCATCGACATATTTGCAGGCTGCCCGCGGTTTAGGCATTTCATAATTCAGCACCTCTGTGAAGTTTTCGATGGCCTGGGGCTCATACACCCTGATGGGTTTGGTACGGGCAGCCATAATTCCGCGCATGGCAGCAATCCTCGGCTCTTTTGCAATCCCCTTCTGAACAACAGCAACAAATGGCATAGGCACGGTCAGGCTTTCTTTGCCACCATCGATTTCGCGTGAGATCACGGTTTGACCACCTTCAATGTTCAGTGAGGAAACACAGGTAACCGAAGGACAATCAAGAAATTCAGCCAGCATGCCGCCAACGGTTGATCCGTTGTGATCGCTGGATTCAATTCCGCAAAGGATAATGTCATATTTCTCGGTTTTCAGCACTTCAGCCAGCTGGGCAGCGATACCATAGGCATCTGCGGGATCAGTATTCACCCTTATGGCATCATCGGCTCCTATGGCAAGGGCTTTGCGGATGGTCGGCTCAGCAGAAACAAGGCCTACATGGGCTACCGTCACAGTCTGCACACCGTTGGAGGCGTCATCCTTCAGCTCGAGCGCACGCGTAAGTGCCAGCTCATCCCATGGATTGATCACCCATTGGATGCCTGTTACATCCAGCTTCTTTTGATCGTCAATAAATTTAACTTTTGTTGTAGTATCCGGCACATTGCTGATACAAACCAGGATTTTCATAAGCTTATTCGTTTTGTGGTCAGTTAAAATGAATATGTAAATTCCGAATCCGATAATCTGTAAGAAGTACCAGGAAATGATCATGCTTTGCTACATGAATCGCTGAAGAATGCCTGCTGACTTCTGAACTTTTTATATTCTGATTGCAAATATACCATTATTTGGGAATGCACATAATTTGCAAACCGGGAACCGGAAAAACCTGCAATTTTCAGTTAAAACATTGTTTTCCTGAAATATAAAATCCAAAAATGATTTCTTTCAAAACCTGAATAGTAAACAATACACCAAAGATAGACCGGGAGCAGCCGCTTTTTACCGCTTTGGCTGATGATTTGGCTTCCACTGATATGGATCAGATGCAAATGATCATATCTTTGTACTTACTGAACTTATTGGTTTATGTCAAAGAAAAGCAGGAAAGACAAAAATTTCATCAAAATGCCCCAGTATCCCGGTGGCAGCGAAGCCCTGCGCAAATTTATTGACGGTGAGCTGCGCTATCCGGACCTTGCGCTGGAGCGGATGATTGAAGGCGTTGTTCATGTCGCCTATACTGTTTCGAATGAAGGCCAGGTGGAAGATGTGGAAGTTGTGAACGGCATCGGCCATGGCTGTGATGAAGAGGCCATCAGAGTGATCAAACTGCTGAAGTATGCTCCGGCCGATAATTATGGCGTGAAAGTCAGGAGCAGCATGCGCACCCGCATCAATTTCCGCCTTCCCCATGCTCCTGCTCCTGTGCTTAATTATACAGTGACTTCAGAACCTGCCAAACAAAAACCGGCCATAAAGCCGGCCGGTGGAAATAATTACGGTTATACCATTACGTTCGGTGATAACACCTGAATCTTTTAAAGTTCCGTTTCCGGATGATTTAACGGATTTTCATGGCATTCCTTACATTCAAGACTTTTGTTGTACTGAAGCATGGCGCGCTGGCTCATACCCATACTGCTGAACCCGCCGTCATGGAACAAATTCTGCATGGTAACTTTCCGGGTTAGGTCAGAGAACAGGGTGATACAATAATCAGCACATTCATCGGCCGTTGCATTGCCAAGGGGAGACATACGCTCCGTGAAATCCATCAGGCCCGAAAAACCCTTAACCCCCTGCCCTGCAGTGGTTGGCGTGGGTGATTGGGAAATGGTGTTGATCCTGACGTGTTTCTCGCGGCCATAAATATATCCGAAACTCCGTGCTATGGATTCGAGTACGGCCTTGGCATCAGCCATATCGTTGTATTCAAAAAGTGTACGCTGGGCAGCGATATATGACACGGCCACAATTGAACCCCATTCACTGATGGCATCCAGCTTTTTGGCAGTCTGAATCATTTTGTGAAATGATACAGCTGAAATATCCAGAGTTTTGGAAAAAAAATCATAATTGATGTCATCATAGGGAAGTTTCTTCCGCACGTTGGGCGACATTCCAATAGAGTGTAAGACAAAATCAATCTTACCTCCGAAAATTTCAAGTGATTTTGAAAAGAGGTTTTCAAGATCTGCTACACTGGTAGCATCAGCCGGGATCATCTGTGAACCTGTGCTGGCAGCCAGTTCGTCCATATCGCCCATCCTGATGGCTAACGGCGTATTGGTCAGTACCAGCTGTGCCCCCTCCTCATGTGCCCTTTCAGCAATTTTCCAGGCTATGGAGTTGCTGTTCAGTGCGCCAAAAATTATTCCTTTTTTTCCTTTTAACAGGTTATACGCCATAACTTCAGTTTTTATGTTTAAGGTTTGATCGGTTTTCGGGTAAATACATCAAACAATCCAACTCAACTATTGTTTTGAAGCATCTCTGCAGCAGCATGGCGTGCAGCTTTTGAATCCGGGTCTCCACTGATCATCAGCGCCAGCTCCGTAATCCGTTGTTCATCGTTGAGTTGTTCAATGGCAGAATAGGTCCGGGTTTCATCGGTAAATTTAAAGACCTTGAAATGCCGGTTGCTTTTTCCTGCAATCTGCGGCAGGTGTGTAATGGCAATTACCTGCATATTTGAAGCAATCTTCTTCAGGATGTTTCCGACCCTGGTGGCCGTTTCTCCGGAGATTCCGGTATCAATTTCATCAAAAATAATGGTTGGTAGCAGGCTGGCAGATGAAATCAGCGACTTAACCGCGAGCATCAGTCTTGACAATTCACCTCCCGATGCGATCTTCGAAAGTTCAGCCGGAGCGATTCCCTTGTTGGCACTGAACAGAAAAACGATCCGGTCGCACCCGTCTCGGCCCGGATCAGCCAGTGGTGTGATGTTCACCATAAATGCAGCATCAGTCATTCCCAGTTGTGATACGGTTTCCAACATTGCCTTTTCAATGGTTCCGGAAGCAGATTTCCTCTTTTCAGTAAGCTGTCCGGAATATACCGACAGTTCCTGCTGCATGGCCAGGATCTGCTTTTCCTTCTCAGCAATCTGCATATCCAGTGAATCGATGGCTGAAATTTTCTCCTCAATGCCTTCACGGACAGCGATCAGCTCGTCAACCGAATTCACACGGTGCTTCTGTTCAAGCTGGTAAATTAATCCGAGACGCTCATTGATTTCAGCAATGCGGGCAGGATTGTAACTGATTTCTTCAGCATTTCGTTCAACAAATGCAGCAATATCGCGCAACTCGATCAGGCAGGCTGAAACACGCGTGCTCAGCTCAGATGATTCTTTCTGGTAACGTGATGCCGCCTGAAGATTGGAAACAACTTCGTTCAATCGCCGGATCACATTTTCTTCACCCCCGTTTAACAGTTCAGAGACCTGAAATAGACGGGTTTTAATCTCCTCGGCATGGGTAAGTATCTCTGATTCACTCTCAAGTTCCTCCTGCTCACCGGATCTGAGCGATACCTTTTCAAGTTCGTCGAACAGAAAGTTGAGGTAATCCAGTTCTGTTCTCGATTTCAGGTTGGTTTCCATCAACCCGGCCAGTTCTTTCTTCAGGATATTCATCTCCCTGAACAATTGCCTGTATGTGCGAAGCAACCGGGTGTTTCCGGCAACCGAGTCAACAACGGAAAGCTGAAACGATGAATCCTGAAGCAAAAGGGTCTGATGCTGTGAATGAACATCAATAAGCATACCGGTAAGATCTTTCAGCTGGTTGAGATTGACCGGGGTGTCGTTGATAAAGGCCCGGGACTTTCCCTGTGGTGTTATTTCACGCCTGATGATGCAGATGGCTTCATAATCCAGATCATTTTCCTGAAAGAAGCCTTCAAGGTCACATTCCGACAAATCAAAAGTACCTTCAATACTGCATTTCATGCTTTTATCAGGGAGGCTCAGGTTGTCGGCTCTCTGACCAAGCATCAGCGACAAGGCACCCAGGATGATCGACTTTCCGGCCCCGGTTTCACCGGTGATCACCGAAAAGCGATCGCCAAACTCAATGTCGAGCCTGTTAATCAGCGCATAATTAACAATGGAAAGTCGTAAAAGCATAAACCAGAAACCGGTATTGGGAAAGCAAAGTTACAAAATCCGCATGTAAAAGCCTATTTTGAACCCGGATTGAAATTACCGTTGTTACCTGTAGTGGTTGTCGTTGTAGACGTGTTCCCGGTTTCAAGAATCTTCTGGTACTTTGATGAGTTGGCCGGATCTATTTCCTTCAGGATGTTGACAGCTTTGGTTTTATCCATAGGAGAAGCTCCTGAATAAATATTCACAATTTCATCGCGTTTCGCTTCGAGGAAAAGCTGAAGGATAAAGAGTCCCGGGCGCTCCCGGTTGGCTTTACGAAGTAATTCCAGGCTTTCGTTAACGGCTACCCTGCCCGTTTCAACATCGTCCGACATCTGATCAAGGCCAAGCCGGTGATATTTGTACATCGCTTCCCTTACTGACGCATAAGTCGGATTGGTCAGGTTTTCAATCAGCCAGTAGCGGTTTTTCTGACTCTCAAAAGCCTTCCACCCCTTTTCACGTGCATTCTGTCCCATATTCACAATACCCTGTGCCTGGGCAAAATAGGGAGAGCCGCCATTTCTGGCAAATGAATCGCCATCAAGTCCAAGAAAAACATATAGATAATAGGCAATGGTGGAAGTCAGGTTCGAGGTAAAGACATTGTCAGCGTACTCAAGCGATTGAAATTCAACGTACTTAAACTCAAAATCCTTGTCAATATAATTAAGTAAGGCGGTGTTGTATGATGATTTGTAAACCGGACGACGCAGGGCTACATTCATTTTTGCCGTAAAATCTTCACCAGACCTGTTGCTGACTGTGATAAGAATGGTCCCTTCAATCCGCTCTTCCGGTTTATATTGAAAGTTGGTCCATTTCCGGTTATTGACAAAATCGTATAAATCCTGTTGCAGGGTTTCAAAAATCTTTTTCTCGGTACCTTCAACCTGTGGCGAAGTAACCTGAACCGTTACATTAAACTCCTGTGCAAATGCAGCCACAGCAGCAATGCTCATACTTAACGCCAGAAACAGTTGCTTCATTTTGCGATGGTTAAATTATTATGTTTTACTCCTGATGAGACAGATCATGTCGGCAATTTCTGCTGCAACCTGCACTTTGCTAAGCAGACCGGTTTCTTTAACCTGACCAGCAGAACTTATCATCTGAACTTTGTTTGTATCGGTTCCGAAACCGGCTCCCTGGTCATTAAGTGAATTTAAAACGATCAGGTCAAGGTTTTTATTTTGTAGTTTCTTAATGGCGTTGTCTGTTTCATTTTCAGTCTCCAGCGCAAAACCAGTAAGGAACTGCTGCTTCTTTTTCATTTTTCCAAGACCTGCCAGAATATCTGTGGTAGGTATCAACTCTATGCTCATTCTGCCTTCCTGCTTTTTGATCTTCTGAACTGCAGGTGACTGCACCGTATAATCAGCAACTGCAGCAGCCATGATTCCAAGATCGCACGAAGGGAACACCTCAAAACACGCTTTGGCCATTTCTGCGGCCGTCCGAACGCTGATGAGCCTGATTGACGGGTTAAGGGTTTTGATACCCACCGGTCCTGATACCAGTACTACTTCCGCTCCTCTACCGGCCAATTCCTCAGCAAGGGCATATCCCATCTTTCCGGACGAAAAATTTCCGATAAATCGCACCGGATCGATCAATTCGTAAGTCGGACCGGCAGAAATCAGGACTTTCTGTCCCTTAAAGTCATTTTTTTTTTCGAAAAAGCCTCTGATGACTTCCATAATTGCTTCAGGCTCTTCCATCCTTCCGGCCCCGCACAATCCGCTGGCCAGTTCCCCTTCATTGGGTGCTATCAGATGGTTTCCGTATGAAATGAGAATATCGGTATTCTTTTGCGTTGTAGGATGATGATACATATCAAGATCCATGGCTGGCGCAAAAAACACAGGGCACTTGGCAGCAAGATATGTGGTTGTAAGCAGGTTATCGGCAACGCCATTGGCCATCTTGGCAAGAGTGTTGGCTGAAACAGGGGCTAAAACGAATACATCAGCCCACCTTCCCCATTCAACATGAGAGTTCCAGGATCCGTCAACCTTATTGTAAGGCTCAATCAGAACCGGCTGCTGCGAAAGGGTTGAGAGTGTAAGCGGTGTAACAAAATCAGTGGCACATTGCGTCATAACCACCTTGACTTCAGCGCCCTCTTTTTTAAAAAGCCTGACTAATAAAGGAATTTTATAGGCTGCAATGCTGCCCGTTATTCCGATCAGAATCTTTTTACCTTTCAGCATGGCCTGAAATTAAGTGATTATTCTTCTCCCTGATCTTTAAGCGGGTTTCTGAAATACACCTGTCCGTTGAGGAATTCCTGAACAGCAATCAGGGTTGGTTTTGGAAGATGTTCGTAATACTTTGCAATCTCAATCTGTTCCCTGTTCTCGAAAACTTCTTCAAGGTTATCGTTGGGAACTGCAAACTCCGAAATCTTGGAATTAAGTTCTTCCTTGATCTCCAGTGCAATCTGGTTGGCACGTTTCGACAGGATGGCCACAGACTCATACATGTTTGTGGTGGGCTCCATCAATTGGTTGATGTTGCGGGTTACTGCGACGGTGTCGGTTTTGATCCTTTTAAAATCCATATGGTTTACTGTAAAATTGTCAGGTTATCTAAATACTTTTTTGCATTTTTCTGAATCTGAAGGGCTTCTTTAGCCTTATCTGATTCAGGAAAGTTGGCCAGAAAATTATCAACTGCTTCAGCACAAAGCTGATACCTTTCACCCTGCTTCTGTGTTATACTACTGCCGGCATAATAATAATATGCCTTGGCAATATGGAACATGGCAGTTTCACGGTATTTTGTGTCAGGAAAATCTTTTACAAGATTCTGATAATTAATAACAGCAGCCTTGTAATCATTCATTTTAAAATAAAGCACGGCAATGTTTAAGGCTTTTGTTTCAAGTTTCAACCTTAACTCATCGATCAGTTCATTTGCCTTTGAAACCCGCTCACTTTTCGGATACTGATTGATAAAGAGCTGAAGATCCTGTATGGCATCGTATGTAACAGTCTGATCCAGAGTTTCAGGCGGTGAATCAAGATAATTGCAATAGGCACTCATAAATGCTGCCTCTTCAGCATGTTTGCTGTTGGGAAAATTCTTGGAAAACTGGCTGAAATAATAACTTGCCAGGATGTAATCCTTTTGCTCATAATTCGCATTGGCATAATAATAAGCCATACGCTCAGCTTTCTCTGTACCCCTGTATAAAGGCATCAACTGGTCGAAAAGCTGGATAGCCCTGTAATAATCTTTATCCTCGTAATAAGCGATGGCCATTTCATATTTTTTCTCATTATCTGTACTCTTGACCAGTTTCTGGTATTTGCTGCACGAGGAGAGGGCAATAGTTACCAGGATCAATAAGGAGAAAATGCTTTTTCGGATCATGCTGCAAAAATAAACATATTAAGCATACGATGAACGCTTTATAGCTACAAATATTATGGTTGTTGGGATTCTTAACAATAATTAAGATTATTCGTGCTTCCCGGGCTTTAAGGCATCCGTGTAAACCTGAAGACAACGTTTTCTGGCTTCGGCATGCACAACAATTGGTTCCGGATAGTCAATGGTTTCGTATTCGGGCACCCATCTTTTTACGTAAATGGAATCCGGATCAAACTTTTTCAACTGTTCTGATGGATTAAATATCCTGAAGTAGGGAGCAGCATCACACCCTGATCCTGCGGCCCACTGCCAGTTTCCATTGTTGGACGACAACTCAAAATCAAGCAGTTTTTCAGCAAACCAGGCTTCTCCCCATCGCCAGTCAATCAGCAGATGTTTGGTTAAAAAGCTGGCAGCGACCATTCTTACCCTGTTATGCATAAACCCTGTCTGGCTGAGTTCCCGCATTCCGGCATCCACCAGAGGATATCCTGTCTTCCCTTCACACCAGCAGCGGAAATGATGCTCATTATCAGACCATTGTATTCTGTCGTATACAGGTTTGAAAGCATGGTTGACAACCCCGGGATAGAATGCCATTATCTGCATAAAAAACTCCCGCCAGATCAACTCGTTTAACCAGGCAGCACTGAATTGCTGTCCTGCACTTATACATTCACGAACACTGATGGTACCAAATCGCAGATGTATGCCGAGCCTGGTGGTACGGTCAAGACCCGGATAATTCCTGGTGGTAGCATAATTCGCAATCAATTCTACAGGGATTGACATTTCGGGAAAATTTTGATTTCCAGCGTCAAAACCCATCTGTGCAAGCGAAGGTATAGGGTTGGACGGCGATTTTACAAATCCTGATGATACTGATTCAGTATCAAAGCTTTTCAGACCGTCCTGATTTAACTGCTCCAGCCATTTTCTACTGTAAGGGGTAAATACAACATATGGGTTTCCATCAGGTTTCAGAATATCACCAGCCTCAAATAAAACCTGGTCTTTAAATGAAATGAATCCTGTACCATGTGCCGAGAGCAATCCAGCTACAGCCAAATCACGCTGAATGGCTGCCGGCTCGTAATCCCTGTTGGTAAAAACTGTTTCAACCTCGTGCTCACTTATGATCTGTCTGAAAACATCAACCGGTGACCCGTGATAAACCAACAGAGAAGTATTAAATGCTGAAAGCCTGGTATTCAGTGCTTCTACCCTGTTATGAATATACAATACCCTCTTGTCATCCGGTTGAAGTTTCGAAAGTATTTCAGTATCAAAAATAAAAACCGGCAGAACCCTGCGGCCTGATTTCAACGCTTCATATAGACCCCGGTTATCGTTAAGCCTGAGATCACGCCGGAACCAGAAAACATTAATCATTTCATCCATTGGAATTGCGGAATGTGGACGTTAAACACGCTTATGCATTGAATGTTCATAAAACCGGGACATCTGTCCTGTGATTTCGTTTTTCGTCATTTGGATTGCTGAAATCATAAAAATCCATAGCTTTGCACCCAATTTATAGGAATTAAAACCAAAAATCAATGGCTGCAGATATTTTTGAAAAAAGGGTTATGAATCTTGGCCCGCTTGGCATGTACGCAAAACAGGCTGACGGCTATTTCATGTTTCCAAAACTTGAAGGTGAAATAGGAAACCGCATGAAATTTCGTGGCAAGGATGTGCTTGTATGGAGCCTGAACAATTATCTTGGTCTTGCCAATCATCCCGAAGTCAGGGAAGCCGATGCACAGGCAGCAAAGGATTGGGGTCTGGCTTACCCTATGGGCGCCCGCATGATGTCGGGGCAGACTGTATATCACGAACAGCTCGAGCGTGAACTGGCAGCTTTTGTAGGTAAAGAAGACGCCTTCCTGTTAAATTACGGTTATCAGGGAATGGTATCAATTATTGATGCACTTGTTGACCGTAAAGATGTAATAGTTTATGATTCAGATGCCCACGCCTGCATCATCGACGGGGCACGTTTGCATATGGGAAAACGTTTTGTTTATCCCCACAACAACATTGAGAATCTTAAGATTCAGCTCAAAAGAGCTCAAAAAATGACAGAAGAGACCGGTGGAGGTATTCTTGTTATTACTGAAGGGGTCTATGGAATGACCGGCGATCAGGGCAAATTAAAAGAAATTGTTGCCCTGAAAAATGATTTTAATTTCAGGCTCCTTGTTGACGATGCACATGGGTTTGGAACTATGGGACCTACCGGAGCAGGTACCCATGAAGCGCAGGGAGTTGTTGACGGCGTTGATGTTTACTTTGGCACTTTCGCCAAATCAATGGCTGGTATCGGTGCCTTTGTTGCCACCAACAAAGATATTGTTGACTTCCTGAGGCACAATATGCGCTCCCAGACATTTGCCAAGTCGCTGCCTATGCCGATGGTGATCGGATCACTCAAACGTCTTGACCTTATCAGAAAGCATCCCGAATTAAGGGAAAATCTGTGGAAAATCGTCAATGCATTGCAGGCAGGTTTGCGGGAGGCAGGATTTAACCTTGGTGATGCAGCATCACCCGTTACGCCTGTTATTCTTGAAGGCGGAATTCCGGAGGCAACCCAGATTACGGTAGACCTCCGTGAGAATTACAGCATTTTCTGCTCAATCGTTACATACCCGGTTATTCCAAAGGGAATGATCCTCCTTAGGTTGATTCCGACTGCCGTTCATACGTTGGAGGATGTAAAATACACCATAGAAGCATACAAGGAAGTCAGGAAAAAACTTGAAGCAGGCGCATATGCAAATGTTATGTATGATATTTCGAAACTCTGAAAGGCATTGATGTGTCAAAGAAAAAGGGAAGGCTGCCGGTTGGAGCCTTCCCTTTTTCTTTGAATAATATTATTTGAACCTTTTGAACGAATTTTAAACCCTGGAAAACCCGATATTATTTACCGGATTTAAGCTCTATCACAGTAAGAAAATAATCATCTTCCCCTGCATATACCTCAGCCCAATATTCCCTGCCATCCTTTTTAATGTTGATGTATATCCTGTTATCACCATATTCGACTGACCTGCCTCCGCTAGGCCTGACCGAATTGGAAAAAATCCTGATAATTCTCAGGGGTGATTCCACACAATTACACATGTAATGAATGGTTGTTTTCTTGCCTTCAACAGTTATCAGACTATCCTGATCTGCATGAAAGGAATATAAACCCGGATCTTCAACCATATAGTCGTTGATTGAAAAACCCGGAATCCGGTTAAACAGCGGGTGATCTGAACTACCCTGAATATCCTGTGCAAAAACCTTTGTCATCCCTGTGAATAAAAGAAGACCTAACAGGGAAAGTAATTTTAACTTCATTTTAAAGAATCTTTTTACACTATAATCAAATACCCTTATAAACAGTACCAGAGGCTTATCACCTGCAATTCCCGGGGTTAAAAACTGACAAGTAAGCTAATTAGGCAGTTGGATGGATAGCAGACCAGAATTCACATTGCAAATGTAACTAAAAAATGCAATAATGTCAAGCCGGAACAATATTTCCTTTTTTAATCGGGTCCATTCACTTTTATAAGGATTGCCGGTTATGACATCATAATATTTAGCCAAAAACCTTCCCTGAATAGAATATCTGATCTTTCCGATCATCTTAGAATCAGTTTCGGATCAGCCATTTAAAATTCGATATTGTGTGTTACAGTTTCAAAGCTGAATTCCTGAAAATAACATCGTATATTTATACCATAGATAGACTATCAAAACCGTTCCTGCACTTTCTGAATTTTATAATCTGAAAAAATGAAAACCGGATTCAATATTCTGCCGGCATTTCTTATCATGGGAATCCTGGCATTTAGTTGTGACAATGAAAATGAGTCACAACAGCAACACGACATCAAAGGCAGGTTGACCGGACATTCTGAGTGCAAGAATAAAAAAGCTTTCCTGGAGACGATTGAAACCTCAGACACATTGTCGTGCGTTGAATACGTCTATGATGCAGTTAATAGCAGGTTATTGCTTCATCATATCAATGCAGGGTTTAACTGCTGCCCGGGTAATCTGTCATGTGCCGTCACAATGATTAACGATACCATTCTGATCGCAGAATCAGAGGAGCATTACCTGTGTGATTGTGATTGCCTGTACGACCTTGACATTGAAGTCAGCGGTGTTGAAAACAGGAAATACCTGATAAAATTCTCAGAACCTTACCTGGGAGACCAGGAACCCCTGGTTTTTGAGGCAGATTTGCCTGCCTCGGCTACAGGTTCATATTGTGTATTAAGGTTTCAATATCCATGGGGGATTTAGAGAAATTGTCAGATCCCAAATATTGAGGAATACAAAAGCCGCAGTCCCGGATGGAACTGCGGCTTTCTTTCAGGCTTTTCTGTTAGTTAACAATAAACTTTCCGCTTACTGCTAAAGTACCTGAATTACTTACAAATCTGTAAAACCAGATTCCCGGATGCAGCCCCTGCGAAGTAATTACAAGGTGGTTCTCACCGATGTTGTTATATCGTGTAACCTCATTCCCGCTGGCAGAATAGATGATAAGCGTACCATCCTTGATTGAAGTATCGGTATTCACAGTAAATTCTGCAGTATTTCGGAAAGGATTCGGCCAGACTTCAGCATCTGGTTTATCGGACAGGTTGACATAACGGATTCCTACATTGGGACTGTTATATTCTCCTGGTGTACCATGCTCAGTGCCACTACTCTTCCAACTCTCTGCGAGTGCATTGTCAAGCCCCGGATTGATCAGCTCAAGGGTCGGACCGTTACCATCGGGAGCAGTTGGCCACGGGGCCACATCGTCGTAATGAACCGTGTCGACCAGGGCCCCTGTTTCGTCATAAACCCTCAGCAATTCACCATTACCGCTGAGTCCGAATCCCATAGGACCGATGTAGTTGTTCACTTCAGGGAAAAGTGTGCTGAAGGCAACCGGATCATTGGCAACAACAATCAGCCCGAATGGATCCAGTACTGTTCCTGAAGGAAAAGTGAAAACATGAAGATCATCCTCATCCTTGAATGTCCAGTCGGAAACATCAAGGTTGTAGCCATGCGGGTTGTAAAACTCAACCCAGTCGCCGGGATCGAAACCTGCCGAAGAATTGTAATTGATTTCATGTATAACAAGTGAATCGGCAAAAACTCTCGGTACATATACAGCAGTGATTGTATCTCCTGAAATCAGCCTGAGTTTTATATCTTTCAGAGAATCAGCCGGCAATATATTATTGTGCCTGACCTCCCAGTGATCAAATTTGTAATATTGGTCCGATTCAATAGCTGTTAATTTGGTATCAATGTTCCCGTAATAAGTTCCGGTCCATGGGAAAGACCCAAGGTCAAGAGAATTAAGCCTGACTTGTCCTTTACCTGCCGGCAGCACTTCAACAGTAACCTGATAAGGTCCCGTAAGCGCATAGCATTCCATGATGGCTTCCTTAACAAAATTATAACGCCGGTTTACAAAATCACGGATGCGTTGCACATTACCCAGCCACTGGAAGGAGCTTCCGCCCCACCTGCTGAAATGCCTGGGCATTTCCGGTGATATCACTCCGGCAAGACTATCGAGCAATGGTTGCAGGTTATTCAGACTCAAACTGGTATTGAGAAGGTCAGCATACCTCGACACATAATACTGCTCAAATCCGGGATTTGTTCTGAGTTTGTTCAGCAATCTTACATGGCCCTCCGGGTCCGATCCTCCGGTCAGGGCTTCATGGAAACAGGGTGTAACATAGGGTGACTGAGCAGGAATACCGGTATAGTTGATGTAATGACCGAATGTGGCATCTTCATCCCATAAGATATATCCCCAGCGCCTGTGACCCCCGTTTGGATTCAGACCCCGCCACCAGCCCACATTCCAGTTAAGCCAGTCAGAACACACCACAAATGAATTGATCAGCATATAGTCAGTAATGCTTGTCGGATCAAGTTGCGATTCAACATATGCCCAATTGGACGAATCGGCCATATTGTGTCCCATGATATATGAATACAGCGCATTCCAGTCATCGAAAGCGGCTTGCCCGCCGTATTCAGCCCAGGTACCTCCCCACAACATCAGGTAATGCAGATTGTATTTATCCTGCTCGTAATAGTATTTGGTGAAGTCATGATCATTAACCTTTTCCCGGATAGAATATACTCCCCAATATTGCCCGTTGGCATAAACCACACACCTCGACGACTTACGCTCATCAAGATTCATCCCCGATTTTACCGAAACGGTCTCTACAAAATCATCGCGCATATGGGCACTCGAATCAATACCGGGATAATTATCATCACCACAGGCCCTGAGGATTATTTTCTGAAATTCGTTGCGGTCAGTATATTTAAACAGGGTTTCCTGCAAAGCATAATTGTAGCCGCATTCATCGCGCATCTTATAATCGAGACTTCGCTGGGGATGTACCCATGAGTCCTGCCCATGTTTGTCGAATTCACCATACCCCATTGTCGTTCTGACTTTATCAGTATTGTAATACTCAATCGACCCCCAGGGAAAATAACTCGCATCTCCGTTCAGCAGGGAAATCAGATCGTTGGCAGCAATTGAGACTACCGGAAGTGAATGATCCTCATTGATGAAATAGGTATTGAATTCAATCAGTCCGGGAAGTATTTCAGGATTATTGCTGAAGACCTTTGCCTTGATAATTTTGGTAGCAGGCACACTGACCGGACCTGTGTAAACAGGAGAGGTAGGCCCCGGTTCATTTCCATTGGTTGTGTAGCGTATCTGACTGTTGGGTTCGGTACTTGTTATTTCAACTGAAAGTGATTCTGAATAAAATCCTCCGGCAAGGCTCATCACTGGCTTTTCAGCATAACGGACATACGGCTCCATATTGTTGTTCGATGAACCGGGTGTAGGATTCAGGAAAATACCCCATTCAGCGTCACCATTCATAACACGGCCATTTGAATGCTCCTTCTGTGTAACCTCGAGTTTCTGCTGATCAAGAATATTGCCACTGGCATCAGCGAATACTATATCATCAGGAATTGTCCTGGTCTGTGTTAGTTTGAAGTTGGTATGGTAAGATCCGAACGACACTTCATCGCGTCCGGATGCCCAGAAAAGCTTGAAACCATGCGCCGGAATTGATGTACCGGCCGGAATCTGCCACATCATCGGTGCATCGGGTGTATCGCTCAGATAATAACCACCAATATTGATGGTGGTACTTCCCGAATTGTACAACTCAATCCAGTCCTCATACATCTCATAATTATCCGGAAAACCGGAAAAATTTGAGCATGAATACTCGTTGATAACAACCTGTGATCTGACAGGTATGGTAAAACAGGCTGATAATAAAATCAATAGAAAGAGTGTAACCGGGGTAATTGCTTTTTTCATAGCCGGAAAGATAAGGATGAGGTTGTGTGTGCTTTCAAAATTAATATATAATGCATCTGATTATTGAATCATTGCAAATATTTTATGGAATTTCTGCACAGGGGAAAGCATTGGAACAAATTCACCGTTATGAATTGTATAAAGGAACAACCATTCAGAAAGAAATACAGACCCACTGGTTTCAAGAGATTGTTCCGGGGGCTAAATAACCTTCCGCATAGCAATGTATGCATTAACGCGCTGGCTGAAAAGCTGTGAAATCCTGATCATAAGTGTATTACTAACCGGAAAATCCAATTCATCAACCTTGTTTACAGGCAGTACTTTTCTTGATGTACCGGAGATAAACAATGAATCGTACCTTTCAATGTCGCTGCAGTGGACTTTAGTTTCTATAATCCTGATCTGATTGGCCTCAGAAAGGTTTATAATCTGTTTCCTGGTTACCCCGGGCAACACGGTGTCGAGTGGAGGGGTTATAATTTCATTACCGTAAATAAAGAAAACATTTGATCTGCTTCCCTCCGTAATAAAGCCATTCCTGTCAACGAGCAAAACTTCATAAACTTCATCTTCGTGTTTGATTTTGTCCGTTTCAGCTCTTAAGGGAATATCCATCACCTTGGCATTCGGGTTAGTTCTCTCAGCTTCAAGCAACCTTACGGCAACTCCGGATGCAAACTGTTCCGGTGTTGGATAAAGATGGGGTGTGAAATAAATCAGCAGATAGGTGTTTCCTGATCTGCCGGGGGCGATGGAGATTTTAATATTACCGTCCCCTGGTTCATTCGCATTGATTAATAAAGTGATATCAGCCAGCAACTGATCGCGACCACAGCCAGGATCAGCCCCGGCCAGCCGTACAGTTGCAAAAAACCTGTCGAGATGGTCATCAATAAACAGCGGAATACCGTCGATTACCCTGAAAACTTCATAAATGTATGTTTTCTCGGGTGAGAAATAATCATCAAATCCGCCGGCAGGCAGCAGTTCCCCATTGGCCAAAAAAGTTGTTCGTGTACAATCACCCATCGTGAATTCGTTTTCTTTGCCCTGGTATACCAGGTTAACTGTTCCAAAAGAACTTAAATCAGTTCAGACAGATACGCTACGGCAGCAGCAAAAATAATGATTAAAGCCGGATCCGGAAACTTTACCTATTGAGGATTATGGAACAATTTTATGACAGATATGACAGCTCCGGCTATTTAATCAAATTGTAACAGCTAAGAAATAAAATAAATTTCAGGCTGAAATGCAGAAACTGAATTGCAAACAAGACAACCACAACTCGCAATAAATTAAATGTCAATAATTTACAGATTATTATAGGGAAACTCAATAGACCAATTGCCGATGCCCAACAGCCCGGAATCACTACAATCAATACAGGTGATCATATGATTCAATAATTTATTAGGCAAATTCACCGGGATTCTCTATTTTTAACATCCAATCAGGATTAACCAGATCATAAAATGAAAAATAAAACTCCGGGAATTGTAAAGACTGACCCATGGCTCCGGCCTGTTGAATCGGATGTGGTAGCGAGAATCGATCG
This sequence comes from Bacteroidales bacterium, assembly GCA_016705005.1. Taxonomy (GTDB): domain Bacteria; phylum Bacteroidota; class Bacteroidia; order Bacteroidales; family Lentimicrobiaceae; genus Lentimicrobium. Next base: position 297,003 of record JADIZB010000005.1, read on the forward strand.
TTTCAGAAACAAGCTGACGGCCATTGAGAACCACAGCGGGACATTGGGCAAATTCGCTGATGCCTATAAATTCCTTGGAATAAACTATGACACCAGACTGAAAGGCTGGTTTTACCGGGAATGGGCTCCTTCAGCCCGGGGGCTTTACTTATCAGGTGAATTCAATGACTGGGATCCCCGCTCCCACCCTCTGCATATCATCGGTAATGGTGTCTGGGAGATTTTTCTGGATGAAAAAAAATATGGAAAACGTTTTACCCATGGCAGTAAAATTAAAGTATGGGTTGAAGCTGACAATGGATTCCTACCCAGAATACCCGCTTATATCAAACGGGTGGTGCAGGATGAAGATACCAAGAACTTCTCAGGGCAGCTCTGGTTTGGCAATTATGACTGGAAGGGCGATGATTTCACTTTAAGTCCGAATGAGCAACTTTATATTTATGAGTGCCACGTTGGAATGGCGCAGGAGAAAGCCGGACTTGGCACCTATAATGAGTTTGCCGAAAACGTACTGCCCTGGGTTAAAAAATGCGGTTATAACGCAATTCAGATGATGGCCATCCAGGAACATCCTTACTACGGGTCATTCGGATATCATGTTGCCAATTTCTTTGCTCCTTCATCACGCTTTGGAACACCTGAAGAGTTAAAATCACTGATCAGGAAAGCCCATGATATGGGAATAGCCGTGATCATGGACATCGTTCATTCGCACACGGTAAAAAATGTGAACGAAGGATTGAATATGTTCGACGGCAGTGATACGCAATACTTTCATGCCGGAGAAAGAGGGGTGCATCCGCAATGGGACTCCATGCTGTTTGACTATGGCCGTATTGAAGTGCTGCAATTTCTGCTGTCAAATGTAAAATACTGGCTCAAGGAGTTCCATTTCGACGGATTCAGGTTTGACGGGGTAGGCTCAATGATGTATTTTCATCATGGCAATGAGGTTATTGACTCCCCACAGAAATATTTTACCGATGGCGTTGAATGGGATGCAATTACTTATCTCCAGCTGGCCAATAAACTGGCACATGCTGTCAAACAAAATGCAATAACCATTGCTGAAGATGTTACAGGTATGCCTGGATTGGCTGCTCCGATTGCAGAAGGCGGAATCGGATTCGATTACCGGCTCGGTATGGGTATCCCTGATTTCTGGATCAAGCTTCTCAAAGAATACAAGGATGAAGACTGGAATATCCATGAACTTTGGAATGTCATGAACAACCGGCTGCCCGGAGTAAAAACCGTGGCATACGCCGAATCACACGATCAGGCGCTGGTTGGTGATAAAACACTTGCCTTCTGGCTGATGGATGAAGCCATGTACTGGCATATGAATGTTGATGATCAGAACATCGTTGTTGACAGGGGAATCGCACTGCATAAACTCCTCAGGTTATTCACCATATCGCTTGGAGGAAACGCATATCTCAACTTCATGGGCAATGAATTCGGTCATCCGGAATGGATCGACTTCCCCAGGGAAGGGAACAACTGGAGTTATCAGTATGCTCGGAGACAATGGTCGCTGCCTGCAAATCCCGAACTTAAGTATAAATACCTTGCCGCTTTTGACCATCAGATGATTGAAACAATCAAAAACAACCATATCCTTGCCGATGAATTTGCTACTCAGCTGAATATGGATGAAGCAAACAAAACCATCGTATTTTCGCGACGGAAATTCGTTTTTGTGTTTAATTTTCATCCGTTTAACAGCATCCCGGGTTATATTTTAACTGTGCCTGAACAAGGTGACTACAGAATTGTTCTTAACAGCGACAATTCCGGTTTTGGTGGGCATGGAAGAATTGATGAGTCTATCAATTATCCTGCTGTTTTCAATAAAGAACTGAATATCTGGCAAATCAGCCTTTACATAACTAACCGTACTGCCATTGTATTGAAGAAAAACGGTTGAGGGGCATAAGTTCTCATTGAGATATCAGAAATTGTTGCAAAACGTCAGTTTTTTAGATAATTTTAACATTGCTGGCGTGGATGTTTTAATTTACTTGCGTATTATTGTAAACTTTTTTAAAACCAATCCGACTATAAATTAAATATGGAACGTAAACGACTGGTAGTTAGTTATAGTAATGTTACACCTGAAGTGCTGGAAGCTATCCGCAAAAAATATCCTCTTGGTTATTCCAATCATGTGATAAAGGTCAAAACCAAAGGCGACGATTTCTTTTATGCAATTACCGTTGATACGGAAGACGCCAGCTACCTTGTAAAAGTACCTGTTAAAATTGATACGAAAGGTAGTATTCACGACGATGACAACCTTGAGGACATCAACGATGAAAAGGAATCGGAAGAAACCTTTCCCGATAACGAGCCCTCAACTGAAAATGAAGAATAAATTATTCAGCCCCGTCGGGGCTTTTTTTTTATGCAGAGCAAGCTATATTTTAACACCAGAATAATCCTTAACCTTACTTTCTCTTAAAGATATGGAAAATAGCGACTTTAACCATCCGGAGTCCTACACTCCGATAAAACTCAACGAAGAAGCCATCCGGTCGCTGACCGAAACACGGAAATGGACAACCTTTTTCGGAGTCCTTGGCATCATAGCTATCTCATTTATGATGCTGTCAGCAGCAATCATGACTTTTGTCCTCCCTATGATGAACGAAGGAAATGACCTTGGGTTCCCACCCGTGTTCATCGGCCTGCTTTATCTGATTCTGGGCGGTTTGTTGGTGCTGCCGGTATTATATCTGATGCGTTTCGGCGCCATGACAAGGAAAGCGTTGTTGATGTCGGATGAGCAACTGATGGGAAATGCATTGAGGAACCTTACACTTTATTTCAGAGTGGTGGGTATATTCTCCATAGTAATGATATCATTGTATATCCTGATGATCATTGCAATGCTTGTTTTTGGTATGGGAATGTTTGCCGGAAACCTGATCGGGGCTTAAAATGAGTAAAGGTTATCATTCACAGCCTACCAAAGCTGAATGGATATTGATAATTGTGCTTGCCGGATTTTCAGCTTTGCTTATGCTGCAGTCTGAACCTGTCGTTCCGGTTCACTATGATGTTCGCGGGACACCTGATAAAAGCGGCAACCACTTTATCCTGCTGCTGATCCCCGTGTCAGCGATTTTGATATATATTCTGCTGAAAGGAACAAAGCGGTTTTCCGGAATATTCAATTACCCTGTCAGGCTTACTCCGGAGAACAGTCAATTGCAGAAAGATCTGGCTTTAAAGCTGCTCGATACCTATGCAGTGATCACACTTGTTGTCTTTGACCTGCTCATGGTGCATCTGCTATACAATACATACACTGGTCACACATCAGGAATGTGGATTTGGGGAATTGTTTTTCTCATCAGCTATACACTACCCATCGCTGCTTACCTGAAAAAGGCATTCAGCGTGATGAATAATCCATGAATCCGGGCCAATACTTCGATGAGTTCCGCATTATCCTGGCCTTCAACATTGTGAATAAAAAAGCCGGGCCCAAAAAATCAGGTCCGGCTTAACAATCCAGGTTCAGTTATTCAGTAGGATCTTTCCTCAGACCGGGAATCCTGGAAAGACCGTAAACTATACCCATAACCACCAGTAAAGCTGCACCTGCTCCTATCGG
>JADIZB010000006.1 GCA_016705005.1 Bacteroidales bacterium
GAATTTGATCCTACAGTTCGACATATTCAGGGCTTGAGAATGTAAATCCGGGTCTTATGGTTGAAAACTGCCCTGATTGCAATGATCCGAGTACTGCTTATATCAGACAGATAAGATTTGTTCTGAGGTTACGGTGATTGATCCCAAACCAGTAGAGGATCAATATTCATTATTAATCATGAAGCGATTTCTCCCGGTATGCTGGATATTCCTGATGGTGTAACTCTTTTGAACTGGCTTTACCTACTCCGGAGGTTACCTGCGCTCACTTTTTACAGATGGGTACCTTTACAGTGGAAATAGTGATTCCCACAGATCCGGTGATCATCAATGAACCCTTTGAAAATTATTATTTCAACGGCTCTGTCGGACCATTTCCAAAAACAGTCAGCCTGGAGCTCTACCTTGAAGGGCTCTACAAAACGACGGATGGCTTGATGACCCAGGCCCAGGGCCGCGCCTTCCCCGAAGGGATAGCCGACGAGATCACCATCGGTCTGGCCCAAAGCAGCCCGCCCTATGCCATTCAATTTGTAACAGGCCCTATACCATTGAACAGAAACGGCCTCTGCACATTTGAAATTCCCGGTACGCTGAATGGCAACCATTATGTTGTAATCAGACACCGCAACAGCGTGGAAACATGGTCAGCAAACCCGATAGATTTTACAGGCAATGCACTTTCGTACAATTTCACTGCTTCTCCGGAATCTGTTTTCGGAAATAACCTGAAACAGTCGGGAAACAAGTATTGCATTTATTCAGGTGACATTAACCAGGACGGCACCGTGGATACAGGAGACATCACATTGCTCGATAACGATGCATCCTCATTTTCGGAAGGGTACATTGTTACCGATCTGAACGGAGACGGCTATGCCGATACCGGAGATATGACCATCATCGACAACAATGCTTCGGGGTTTGTTGGCACTGCCAAACCCTGATTATTCAGGCAACTGAATAATATTATTCCCGGATAAGACCGATCAATTCATTCTGCTGATCCCCTGCCGAACAGCAACTCAAACCTTGTTCCTTCATTCTCAGCACTCTGAACACTACAGGCAACCCCATGTACTTCCAGGATTTTAGCCACCAGTGAAAGTCCGATTCCGAACCCGCTTTTGTATTTTACATTGCTCGCCCGCTTGAAAGGCGTGAAGATGTCATTCATCTGGCCCGATGGTATGCCAATTCCACTGTCGGAAATAATAATCTTAATGAATTTCTCTTCAATAAGAAATTCTGTGATCACCTCCCCTTCCGAGAATTTGCAGGCATTCTCCAGAAGATTGTTAAAGGCAATGGTCAGCAGGCCGGGATTGCCCCTGACAATCAGGTCATTTTCATTTTCAGGATAGTTGATTCTCAGTAGGAATTTCCTGTCCTGATACCTGGATTTAACTTCGTGAATGGAAGTGTAAATCACTTCATCCAGCCGAATGTCTGAAAGCTGAATATTGACATCCCGGTTCAGATGGGCAAGCTCAAGTAAGCTGTTAAGGAGATAATTGAGTTTCCTTATATCGGTAATCAATCCCGAAATAATGCGATTTATATTCTTCGGTAGTCCTCTCCTGGGTCAGGATATAATCAGACTCAATGTTCATGACTGTCAGCGGCGTTCTTAACTCATGTGAGGCATTGGATATAAAGTCAGCCTGGTTCTGAAAAGATATTTCCAGGTTGTGGAGCATTTCATTGAAAGCGTTGGCCAGCTGCGCTATTTCATCCTTACCATTACCTTTTTCGAGCCGGCTGCTTAGTTTTGACGAATTGATTGCCCTGATGCTGCTGATCAGCCGCGAAATCGGCCTGATGGCTCTTTGGGAAAAGATATAGGACAGGTAAACCGACAGGAAAGTACTGATGAGCGAACTCCAGAAGAGTACATCAATGAGTTCTTTCAGGTTTTTCTTCCTGAAATAGTCAAAAATATACATCACATAATATGTCTGGTTATTAAACCTGTGCCTGTAACCTACCCCATCTTTTTCCCTTATTGAAAAGTAGGTAGCATCAGACTGCGGTATATGCTGTTTCAGAACACTTTCAGAAAGGTAATCGGGGTTATTGCTGTACACAATTTTCATGGCAGAGTCGGTGAGTACAATTTCCTCGTTTTTCCATGAAATGGTTGACTGATGTATCTTTTTGAGAAGGGTAGAATCCACCTCTGTAACATTGATCAGAAGAATGCCGGTATTCTTAGCCCTGTCGAGCAGATCATCCCTGAATATATTGAGTTGGGAAGAAGCAGAAAAGTAATAAACCAGGCTGGCAAAAAACAGCAGGATGCCAAATACAATCAGGGTAAACTGTAGCGATAGTTTTACTTTGATTTCCATCTTCTAAAGCTCTTTAACACTGCAATAGAACCCATATCCGAATTTTGTGTGGATCAGCCTCGGCTCAAAGTCCTTATCCACCTTTTTCCTGAGATAGTTGACATAGACATCAATCACATTGGTTCCCGGATCAAAATCGATGCCCCATACCTGTTCGATGATATAATCCCGGGTAAGCAACTGCTCCTTGTGCTTCAGAAAAGTCTCCAGAAGCAGAAACTCCTTGGCTGTCAGGTCTATCTTTTTTTGTGACCGGGTCACGGTTTTTGTTTTCAGGTCAAGTTCAAGATCGGCAATGGATAGTTTATCGTTGCTGACAACAACATCCGACCGTCTGAGAAAAACATTCACCCTTGCCAGAAGCTCCCTGAAATCGAATGGTTTAACCACATAATCATCAGCTCCTGCTGTAAATCCGGTCAGTTTGTTGTCAGACGATCCGAGGGCTGTAAGCATGATGATCGGTACATTGAGATCTGATTTCCTGATTTCACGGCACAGATCAAAACCATTGATCAACGGCAGGTTAACATCGAGAATGATCAGATTATAATCATTACTCTCCGTCATTTGCCTGCCTGCATAACCGTCGCTGGCAATATCAACCTGGAAGCAGGCGTCTTCAAACTGCTTTTTCAGGATGGCGGCCAGCCGCTGCTCATCCTCAATAATAAGTAATTTAATGTTATCCATATTCGCCTCAATTCCCGGTAAAGTTAGCGAAGAATTTCCCCTGACCGGCAATTACTACCTGTCTAACGACTTTATAACCAAATTCTAATGGAATTCTAATGAGTGCTGACGGGCGATCGGGGTAATTTAGCTGATGTTAACAATATAAATTTAATGTGTTGTTCGGTTGAGAAGTTAACCTATTGAATGTCAGGCTGAGCGGAGTCGAAGCCATATTTCGCTCTCCGCTAAATTTGACTGATTATCAGCATTATAGCAAACAACTGCACAACAGATTCAATTTATCTTATTTATACTCCTATGAAAAACTCCAAAATGCGTGTTGAATTATTGCTTTTCCTGATTTTCGCATCAGTAATCACTGCAATGATCCTTGTTAAGGTTTTTATCCTTAAGTAATTACAAAATTTTTAACTGTTCATTGTTGTTGTCCTTCCGGATAATTCACCGCTGAGGAACAGAAATTTGATTTATTTTTGCAGATGAACTTTATTCTGCATGATAAAACACCTGTCCATAGCAGCCCTTATTATCTGTTCATTTCTCGTAAATGCCCAGCCACTGTTGCTGATCGACCGCGATCACGGGAACAGGGTGGTCAACGATTCAGTCCTTACCCTGTCGAGCGCTGACCCTGAGATTGTTGACCTGACGATGTACTTCACCATGAAGAACAACACCGACCAGGCACTTTCACTGAATTTGCGGAAAACGGTCAATATGGTGGCCGATTCGACCATAGACTATTTTTGTTTCGGAATCAAATGCTGGCCCGACACCGATACCACCAATTACCCCGACACTTTGCTGCCAGGGGCCGAAGATTATACCTTTGCCTCGCATGTGGTGCATTTCCGCCGTTTTGATATGCCTCCCCTGCCTTTCGGGAAAACAAGCATCACCTACACCGTTTTCGATGACACCAGTTTTCCGGAACCGATAGAAGCCAGTGTAACAGTTATTTACAATCATCAGGCCGACCTTGGGCTGGATGGGAAGAGTCCTCTGCAAGCCCTGGTTTACCCCAATCCGGCCGGAAATACGCTTAACATAGTTCCCGGGGGCGACTTCAGGGAAGCGGTATGCGTTCAACTTTTCAACAGTTCAGGTTTACTGGTAAAAACCTTCCCTGTAAAGGAGCAGAATGGCATTGTTGATATTCCGGTTGAAGACCTGCGGGCCGGTTGCTATTTCGGCCGTATCGAAAACACCGCGAATGAAACCAGGGTTTTCCGTTTTATAAAATAATCTGGTGTTTTTCAGAAAGGATCAGCCTTTGTTTCAAGGACTGAAAGTTTATTCCTTATTAAGGAATATCAGGCGTGAAAAATAACAGAAACTTAAGTGTGGGACGTACTGGGCTCGAACCAGTGACCTCATGCGTGTGAAGCATGCGCTCTGAACCAACTGAGCTAACGTCCCGGAGAGGGCAAAGATAGGAAGAACAGGTGGAATTACGAATTACGAATTACGAATTACGAATTACGAATAACGAATTACGAATTACGAATTACGAATAAAAAATATAGAATAAAGAATAAAGAATTACGAATGACGCTTGCCCCAGAAGCGCAGCGTAGGCGGGGAATGACGATTTACGCCCTTCGACTTCGCTGCAGAAGCAGCGTCACGGACTGACGAATCAATGAAGAATTTAAATCAAACACAAATCATCTCCATTACTCATTACCCTCACGTCTCTCCTACTCATTACTCCCAACTCACTACTCACAACTGCCACTACCTACTGCCTATCATCAGACTGGCCCTTTTTCTTCCTTGCATTTCCGGTTACAAATGATTATTTTTCATTCCGAAATTTGATTAAAAACTAATCATGTGCCGCAGGTATATCCTTGCCAGTAAGCTTGATACGATTGAAAGCCGTTTTGGGGTCAGGGCAACCTTACCCGATGGCTGGGATCCCTCCGTGGTGGTCGCTCCCGGCGATCAGACGCTGATCATAACGCGGCAGAATCCGGGTGATCTGATCCTGTCGGAATTCGGTATGACACCTTCATGGGCCAAAAGTAAAATGCAGCTGATCAATGCCCGGGCCGAGGGTGACAAAAACCCCGGGAATGACCCGTCATTCAGCGGCTCCAGGGCCATTTTCCTTAAACCGGCCTTTCAGAAACCCCTGTTCTCACAGCGTTGCATTGTCGTCGCAGACGCATACATAGAATGTTCATCCGGGATTCTTCCCAAACCCTGCCTTTTCTATCTGAGAGAGCACAGGCACCCCATTGGTTTCGCCGGACTTTTCGACACCTGGCTGAATCCCGCAAACGGAGAACTGCATCATTCTTTCACCATCATCACCGTACCGGCCAATTCGCTCGTCCGCAGCCTTCCGTTTACCAGGATGCCGGCCATACTTCCCTTTGGCCGTGAATCACGCTGGCTGAAGCCCACCCTGAGCCTTGCCGAGATCCTGGGAATGCTCGAAAAATATCCGTCAAAACAGATGAATGCCTATCCGGTAAGCGGGAAAATTCTGCAGTCAGGCCCCTATTCAAGGAAATCCTGTCACCAACGGGTCCGAAACTATTGTCGGAAACCCGGCCTGCCCCCCTTCCGCAACGGTCCTATTATGAACATAAAAAGAGGACATAGTGTTATACCCTGATGACCGGGATAGCGGTATTCATAGAAACAAACTACATTTACAATCGGAAGCCCTGCCTGGCAGGGTTAATATGAACAATCCGGTTTAATCTTTCAATGCGTATACATATGGCAGGTACCATTTTCCATAAATATCTGATATATAATATATTATTTCTCTTAATTGGCTCCCTTTCAATTGAGAATGCCTGTGCCCGGGAGCTTAAAATAACCTTTCACATCCGGGGTGTTGCCGGAACCAACGTGAGCCTTATCCCATTGTCGGGGCCAAAACTGCTGAAAAGTATTGCTGATGTCAAGTCGGTAAAAAGCGGTCAAACCGCCTTTCTGACAGTGCCTGATGAATACCTGCCTGGTGAGTTTATTCTCAGGTTCGATTACAGGCAAAAACCGGAAAGTACCCCCTACCCTTCCGAAAAGCATATCCTTATCGGAAGCCAGTCGCTGGAACTATGGGTTCATCCCATGTTTGCCAACAATTCCGACAGTACCTGGTTTCAACAGGATGAAAGAGAACAATGCATTTGCGCTCTTTACCAGTGAAAATGGCCGTCAAAAGGAAAAGATCAGCCTGCTGCAGCAGTTCCTTATGGCATACGATGACACAGGTTCCGATTTTTACCGGGAAGGAATCAGGGAATATGAAAAACGGCGTGTCGGTTACAATAAATGGCTTGATGGCAGGGCAAAAGATGACAAAGCTCTTTTTGCCTCCAGCCTTTACAGATTCAGTTACCTTCCCGATATTGCCTGGACCGGCAGTGAAAAGGAGCGCCTGCTCAGTCTGATCGGTCATTATTTTGATGGCATCGATTTCAACGATCCGGTCATCACCAGAACCTCACAACTGAACGAATGGATGAACGGTTATGTGAACCTGCATGGTCAGATGGCAACTTCTGTGGCCTTGCGCGATTCGCTTCTTCCGGCTGCTGCTAAAAAAGCCATCGAAACGGCAAAAACAGGTCATCCACAGGTATATGGATGGATGGTTGACTATTTTTACCGGGGGTTCGAAAGCAACGATCTGCCTCAGGGGATGAAGGTACTTGAGCCTTATCTGAACGACCCGGCCTGTCCTACCACAAAAAGAATGGAAATAGAACGCAGGCTGAAAGGCATGGAAACGCTCCTGCCCGGGGTGGTGGCTCCGGATTTTGTATTGAACAACAGCGACAACATTCCTGTCCGGCTTTCGGAATTCACGAAAGGATCAGGCTACATACTCCTGCTTTTCTGGTCGGCCGACTGCAGCCATTGTGCCGAAACAGTCAAAACGCTTTATCCTGGTCACTTAAACCTGAGATCAGCAGAAAACTTGAGTAATCGCCATCAGCCTCGATGAAACCGATGCTGAAATTACCGCATGGAACAGCAGAATAACCGGGCGAAAGGGTTGGACGCATCTGAGGGCAAAGGAAGGCATCAACAGTAAAGTGGCGAACTACTATTTCATTCTTGCCACCCCCGTGATGATTCTGATCGACCGGAAAACGGGGAAGATTGTTGAAATGCCGGGATCAACTGCAGAGTTGACGAACTTCTCTGGATTGTGAAACCTTTTCCGGGGTACCAACGATTTAAAACGCAGTTATGAAACCGGTAATCAGAGTCATAGCATACCTGACGATTTTCAGCATCGCCATGGGCTTTATGGAATCAGCCGTGGTGGTTTATCTCAGGGCTTTGTACTACCCCGATGGCTTTGTTTTTCCACTGGTACCGCCTTGAAAGTAAGATACTGGTCACTGGGTAGCTTCGTGAACTGGCCACACTCATCATGCTGCTTGTGGCCGGCATCATCGCCGGGAGAAACTCCGCACAGCGGTTTGTTTTCTTCCTCTTCTGCTTCGCCATCTGGGATATCTTTTATTATGTGTTTCTCTACCTGCTGATCGGCTGGCCGGCAAGTCTTCTTGACTGGGACATTCTGTTCCTGCTGCCGGTTCCGTGGATTGGACCGGTGCTCGCCCCCTGCCTGCTGTCGCTGATGATGATTATGCTGATAATTTTGGTTGTCTGGCTTAGGAGAATCAGCGAAGGGTAAAGTTTGGCCTAGTTGACATATTTCTACTTGCATCAGAAGTCTCATCCCGTGATCGGATCATTACAAAGGATTATTTCATGAGTGATTGTAGCCGGAGATGCTGTAACCTTCCAGTTCAGGAATGATGGATACCTCCGGAATTTCATCCCGGAATCTTTCAGCTGGCTGCTTTTCGGTGTTGGTGTGTTGCTGCTGCTCGCCGACTTTGTCTGGATATTTCTCAGGAGCATTAAAGGTTAATCCATCATGACGTTTCCCATATTCCCGATTCCGAAACTTCTCCCGGGCCGGAAGATGTTCCGGTTGTTTCCGGGAAAACCATATGACCTTAACCATCGGGCTATGGGTTGGATGGTTCAATGTAAAAGTGTGTTTCAAATTTTCTGTTGATCTTATCCGCCTTCTCACCATCAGGCTCAATGTGCACCTGTACCGCGCACCTGCTGAAAATTCCTGCAGATCAGTTCTTCGACCCGGTGTGGCTTATGATGTACTTTGGTAATGGACAATGAAGGGTCGACTTAAATGGATACATCCACAAAGTGCCCGGTACCTGAAGTTATGACCCTCAGAAAGAGACGGGGACGAATTTTGCTGCTGTAATTTTCCGGAATGCAGCCAATCTGCCTGTACATACCCGATGGTGCTGGCAGACATACCGGAAATCGTCTGAAACCGAGTAACCAACGGCCGGACAGCTTATCGGGCCATTAATACGGTGCATCCGACAAA
>JADIZB010000007.1 GCA_016705005.1 Bacteroidales bacterium
TTCCTAAGCTGATCAAAGCCTGATTGATACCGTATTCTCTGAATCGCAAAAAACCATCTTCCTGTCATTCAAGAAGATGGTTTTCTTTCACTGCGAAAAGTCAAAGCGAAGCTTATCTTCCACATCACTATCAAGCAGAAGCACTGATTGCGCCAAGTGCCGCAAAGTATTTATCCATCGTTATAATTTATCTCTGTAGGCTCCTTTCTGGAGATAAATGGCCAGATCTCCAACTTTTGCCTGAAGAGGTATATACGATGTTGTCCCCTGACTGTTGCTTCCATATTTCGTCATCTTCATGGGTAACGGGCAACGAGATATCCAGCCCCGTTTTCAAGGACGCTAGCCTGATTGAATTTCCTCCTTCTCATTGTAGCCGGGTGGCAAAAATAATCCTCCTTTTGATTTCCTGGAAAGTGTAAGAGGTTTGATCAGGAGCCTGTACTCCCCCACAACGAGAAGCTTCTGCAAATTGTCCGGACTGTTTTGTTTTCATTGGTTGATAATTACTTTACCCTGCACCAGGCATTGAAAACTTGGGCAAAATTGTTGAAAAAGTGGTATTTTGTATTATGAAAACGTGATGATACCGATCTGAGCCTGTTTTCTTTTTGGTTCATATTCAGCATCTTTCCTTGAAATTCCAGATATCATGAAAATAGTTGCCTTTAATACGAAAGCCCAAACCGTTCAATTATAAGCCTCTTTGTTATGACAAAGAAAAAGAAATGGAAGAACGGATGAAGAAGTATACCAATCCAGAAAGACAGATTACTGACCGGATAGAGGTCGAGGATCAAGGGGAAACCTGGAGGGTCAGGGAGAAAAGAAACAATGTGATTTCCAGAGCGGACACTTTACATTTATTTTATTGCAGCGATAGTCATCCTTTATTTTATCTTCTTCCGTGCTTCCCGGATAGTCCTTCCTTATGTCAGATATCATCAGGCTTTTGCCCGATTCAGTTGCCAACCAGATTGCCGCAAGGAAGTAATCCAGAGGCCTGGCTCCGCTGTAGAAAGAGTTGCTTGAAAATGCAATTGATGCGGGTGGAGATACTATTGAGTTGATTATGCAAGAATGCGGGTAAAACACTGATTCAGATTATCGATAACGGATAAGGAATGTCGTAGGCCGTGCCCGGATGTGCTTTGAACGTCATGCTGCCTCTAAAATTAAAAGTGCTGAAGATTTATTCCGCATCAAAACATTTTGGCTTCCAGGGTGCGAAGCCTGGCATCCATCGCCGCCGTTCCGCAGGTCGAAGAAATGAAAACCAGGCGAATGGAAGATGAACCCGGCACGCTGGTCCGTGAAGGTTCAGTGGTAAAATTCAGCAACCATGCGCTACCTGTCTGCAGGGACCTCTATTCAGATTGGAAACCTGTTCTTCAATGTCCCGGCACGAAGGAACTTTCTGAAATCCGATCCCGCTGAACTCAGACATATCATCGAGGAGTTTGAACGCATTGTACTTGTCAACCCTGGCATTGCCTTCAATTTTACCAACAATGGCAAACCACTGTTCCAATTGCCTAAATCCGGCCTGAAGCAAAGGATAGCCAACGCTATAAGGGACAGTTAATTTTGAAAAACTTATTTCGGTAAATCAGGAAACCAATGTTGTTAAAGTTTCGGGTTTTATCGGAAAACCGGAAAATGCACGGAAGACCAAGGGTGAACAGTACTTTTTCGCCAACAACCGCTACATCAGACATCCCTATCTGAACCATGCTGTGGAGGAAGCTTTCCATGACCTGATCCCTGAAGGATACTTTCCCTCCTATTTTCTTTTTGGAGGAGTTGACCCGACCCAGATTGATATAAACATACATCCGTAGGAACAGAGAAGTCAATTGGGAGGATCATCAGACAATATATGCTATTTTAAGGGTCAGCAGTTCGTGCTGCCATTGGAAAATACAGCCTCTCCTCCACCCCTTGATTTTGAAGCAGAACAGAGTTTCAATTTCAATTTTCCGAAAGACAAGCAGGTGAATGCCCCGGGTATTCATATCAATCCCTGACTTCAACCCCTTTTGCAAAATCCGCAGCCTGAATTAAGGTTATCTTCCAGGTCCCGACTACAAAGGCACAGAAAGCCACAATTGGAAAGCACATGAAGGATTAGACATGAAAGCGGAACAGTGTTACCTGGTCAGACTATGATCATAGGTTCTGATTTTGGTGTTGAGGCCAGGGTGACCGTGGGTTCATGCAGCTCAAGGCAGGTACATTATCACAAAAATCAAATCAGGACTGATGGTGATTGATCAACAATCTGCTCACGAACGCGTACTATTTGAACGATTTCTTGACCGGATCGAGCAGAAAAAAGGGATGGCTCAACAACAACTCTTTCCCCAAACTGTTAAATTGTCAGCACCTGACACAGAACTTGTCAATGAGCTGCTTGGTGAAGTATCGCTGCTTGGCTTTATTATAGAGCCTTTCGGGCAGAATACCTTTATTATCCAACGGCACCCCTGCCGACCTGCCGGATAAGCTTATTCAGGAATTACTCGAAAATGTGCTTGAAAATTGCACAAAGAACCAACTCGGCCTGAAACTTGACGGGAAAAGCCCTGGCAAGATCAATAGCCAGGAGTCCCAACAATCAGACCGGGAAAGTTCTTATGTCTGAAGATGCAGTCGCTTGTTGATGATCTTTTGCCTGCAGAGTACCAAACCTGAGCCCCTCGGGAAAAACGATCTCACAGTAATGATTGCCTCTGACGACCTTGATAAAGGATTTAGCTAAAAAGTAACTGTTCATGAATTTACAACAATATTCACCCAGGGGTTTAGCATGTTGCCACCTGTAGTCAAAAAACCTGCTGATAATCAATGGGCTACCTTCTTCCTGGCCCAGCTTTCGATTGAGCAGGTTTTCTTAGTGATCTCAGAGACTACCTAGGAATGCATTGTTTTGGCTCGACCAATTTAATCCCTTAACTGGTGACCTACATGTTTCTTCATGGAGAGTTTTCTCACATCTTTTTCAATATGTTTGCCCTTTGGATGTTTGGTTATACCCTTGAAAATGTATGGGGGGGCAAAAGGTTTCTGACCTACTACCTGATCACAGGTATCGGCGCAGCTCTGGTGCATATGCTTGTAATGTATATTTCCATTTCAGGGATTCAGTCTGATGCTGCTGCATTGGTGAAGGCACCTGATCCGGCGTTGTTCTCTGCCTTTGTTGATAATCATTTCCCCGGATTTAAAAGCCAGCTGTTCGACTTCATGAATGCATGGACCGCTGATCCGACCAATGGTGAATATATCAATAAGGCTTCCGGGTATATAAATGACCTTATTAACCTCCAAATGGATGTTCCCACCGTCGGTGCTTCGGTGCCGTTTTCGGCATTCTTCTGGCCTTTCGGAATGATGTTTCCAAATTCACTTATTTATCTTCTTCTTTTTCCCAATCAAGGCTAAATGGTTTGTAATACTGCATGGAGCAGCAGAAATTTATTTTGGGTTTGCTAATAATCCCGGGGATAATGTGGCCCATTTCGCTCATCTGGGAGGAATGATCTTCGGATTTTTCCTGATCAGATACTGGAACAGGAAACTTCACCGTTACAATAACTGGGAATGAGGATTAACAGTTTACAGTTAACAGTTAACAACTAACAGATAACAGTTTAGAAGTAGGATGATTAGTTGTGGGATGGTGGTATTGTTTTAAAATTAATTACTGGTCAGGAAATTAAGATCAATAAGCTTAAATGGCTGATATTCAGGTGATATATTTTAACATTTCCATTTGTTCCGAATGCCGGCTGTTTGTTGAAGACTTTCCTGATCATCTTTCTTAATTATAAGATTATAAATACTATGTTTCAGCAGTTGTCACCCATTGAAAGAATCAGGATTTTTTTCAGTCGCCGTGAAGCATTGCCGGTGCTTATCCTTGTGAATGCGGCCGTCTGGCTGGTAACAATTCTTGTCAGAAATTTTGCCTTCCTTTTGCAAGTCCCGAATCAGCCTTTTCTGGAAGTTATAAATCACTGATCAGTGAATGGCTAACCAATGCGTTTGCTGTATCTGCCAACACCGGAGTATTGATTGAAAGACCCTGGACCTTGTTAACATACATGTTTCTGCATTTCCATTCTTTCATATTCTATTTAATATGCTATGGTTGTGGTGGTTCGGCGCCATTTTTATTCAATATCTTTCTCAAAGACAACTTCTGGGAACCTATTTTTTTGGTGGAATTGCCGGTGCATTGATATATATAGCAGCTTTTAATTTCTTCCTGTATTCAGTTTGGCCAGAGAATCAGCCGTGGCATTGGGTGCTTCAACATCTGTACTGGCAATCGTGGTTGCAATTACCTTTTATGTGCCCGGATTACACTGTTCATATGTTGTTCCTGGGACAGATGAAGATTAAGTACATAGCAATAATTACGATTGCTATCGATCTTTTGATGATCAATTCAGGAAATGCAGGTGGACATATTGCCCATCTTGGTGGTGCATTATGGGGATTCGCCTATGTTAAAATGCTTCCCGGGTTTGACCCCACCCGTTTTCTGGGAATATTCGAAAAAAAGAATTTTCGGTTTTCTGGTAAGCCCCAAAGTCGAAATTTAAGGTTCATAAAGAGGCAGGCCATTATCTGACGATGACTATAACCGGGAAAAGATATTAAAAGCAACAGAGAATAGATACAATTCTGGATAAAATATCCAGATCAGGATACGACAGTCTCACCAAAAGAAGAAAAGTCGCTGCTTTTTCAAGCAGTCAAAAAAATTAGGATCTCTTTATGACGGCAAAAGAGCAGAAGAAAAAGACTTCTTTACTGTCAAAGCTACTATTGGCGGCCAATGCTTCAGTTCTTGCCTGACTGGTAATGGGATACCTGCAGCATATATACCCCCTGACAAGTACTGGATTTTTGCATTTGCCGGATTGCCTTCCCCTATCTGGCCCTGATTAATGTGGTCTTTATCTTTATCTGGATGGTGGCTGGTAAAAGTATTTCTTCATTTCACTGGCTGCATTGCTGATTTGCTGGACCAGATTAACCGGTTTATTCAGTTCAATAATACTGATGTAAAAGGGAAAATGGAAAATAGCCTAAAAGTGGTTTCCTACAATGTCAGAATATTTGATCGCTATAACTGGCAATCAAAACGTATAAGCAAAACAGCTGAAGAAATTCTGAAACTAACCAAAACGCTTCAGCCTGACATATTATGCCTTCAGAATATCATGCAGGACGTAAAAGGAACTGCGGTTATGGAGGATTCAATTGTTAAATACACCGGATTGAAATACAGACATATAGAATATGCTAAGTACAAAGGAAAGACCAAAGCATTTGGGTTGCAACCTTTAGCCGGTGGCCGGTCATATCGTCTCATATCATTCCTTTCGAAAGAAATCGGTGAATTTTTGTATTTATAATGATATTGTTTTTCAGCAGGATACCATTCGCATTTTCAATATTCATCTCGATCAATCCAGTTGAGCAGGGAGGATTATCTTTTTGTATCTGAACTTACAAATCAGGCAGAAGATCAGGTGCTATTTTCTGAAAACTCGAAGAAAATCCTGCGAAAGTTTAAGCAAGCTTTTATTTCAAGGGCTTCAGAGGCAAGGGAAGTAGCAGAACAGATTAAGCAATCTCCATTTCCGGTTATTGTCTGCGGCGACTTCAATGATACTCCATCTTCATATACATATAAAAAAATGTCAGAGGGACTTTCGGATGCCTTTAAAGAATCAGGGAGAGGTTTTGGTCAGACTTATGCCGGAAGATTCCCTTCCTTCCGCATCGACTATATTCTTCATGACCCGGAAATGCAATCTTCCGGATTCCGGAGGACCCGTGTTCCGCTTTCGGACCATTATCCGGTTTCGACTTATATATCCATTCCCGGTAAAGAGAAACCTGAATGAAGAAGGCATATAGCAGGTTTATTGTCCCTTTATAAAATCGCTGCTTTTCTATTGTTACCGGCTTTAATAACCGGAACTATTTCCCGATTTATCAATCCCTATCAATTCTGGCCTGCAGCTTTTTTCAGTCTTGCATTTCCGGCAATCTGGATATTTACTTTAATTTCGGCACTGCTTCTGATCGAAAAAAACCATGGTTTCTCAGCCTGATGATCGGTGTTCTTGTCTCAGCTCCTTAATGCTGAGGCATTTTACTATTCCATTTTTCATCAGAATAAAGTGCCGGAGATTATATGATCATGACCTACAATGTGCATGGGTTTTCAGGAATCCGGGAGGTAAGTCCAGTTATGAACGTCAGGCTCTGGTGCATGAATTTGTCAATGAACTTGATCCGGCAGTTGTATGTATGCAGGAATATCCGATGAAATCGAGGAAGCATGCCCGCTATCTTGATCATCTGAATAAAGAGCTGGAACTGGCTAATAAGCATATTTCTGACTTTAATACAGAATCAAAGGGACTTCCTATACGTTTATGACTGCAACCAAATATCCTGTAAAGCAGCGTGGTACAATATTTACCATGGATCCGGAAATTTGCGGGATATTTACCGATATTCAGTTTCCTGAAGGAATTGTCAGGGTATATAATATTCATCTTCAATCGGTAAAGCTGATCGGAGAAAAGAGATTGCTTCGTCCACACCGGAATCCGGGTGCTATAAAATATTTTTCACTTATCTGAAGGGCACCAGGGCCAAACTCAGGAAGGCATTCCCGATGCGCTCCTACCAGGCATGGATGATCAGACAGAGCATCAAATCCTGCCCTTATCCGGTAATCATATGTGGTGATTTCAATGATACGCCGGCCTCTTATTCTTACACAACCTGCTGAGTGAAGGGAATGAATGATGCAGCGTTCAACAACGGATGCGGCTTTAACCGAACCTATTCGGAAAGCATATACCCCCTCAGGATTGATCAGATATTAGTTGACAAACGGTTAACATCCGGAAGTTACAGCAGGAAAAAAATATATCTTTCAGATCATTTTCCGGTCGTAGCCGGGTTTCGATTTAATTCAGCCCGATAATCCTAATAATTTGAATTACTGTATTTTTGCCAAAACGTTCAATAGCGATGAATTTCAGGCTAACATCAGAATTTGAGCCTACCGGTGACCAACCCCAGGCAATAGAACAACTAGTTGAAGGTCTTGAAAGGGGTGATCCGGCTCAGGTCCTTCTTGGTGTAACAGGCTCCGGAAAGACTTTTACCATTGCAAATATGATAGCAAAAGTAAACCGGCCTACCCTTATACTGAGTCATAATAAAACGCTTGCAGCCCAGTTATATGGCGAATTCAAGCAATTTTTTCCGGATAATGCGGTTGAGTATTTCGTGTCTTACTACGACTATTACCAGCCTGAAGCCTTTATCCCATCAACAAATACTATATTGAGAAGGATCTCTCGATCAATGATGAAATTGAGAAACTGAGGGCTTCAGTGCAACCTCTTCACTTTTATCAGGGCGTCGTGATGTCATCGTTGTTTCTTCTGTGTCATGCATTTAGGGTTATTTTCTGGGATGATAACATTGAATCTATTGAGTCATTTAACCCAACCGATGGAATAACCATTGAGAAGCTTGATCAGATCAACATCTACCCGGCCAACATCTTCGTAACCTCAAGAGAAAAGATGAAGGATTCCATTCAGGAAATTCAGTCAGACCTGATTAAGCAGGTTGATTATTTTAATGAAATCGGGAAACCGCTCGAAGCCAGGAGGCTTGAAGACAGGGTTACTTACGATATGGAAATGATGCGTGAACTGGGCTACTGTTCAGGCATTGAGAATTACTCCAGATATTTCGACGGACGGCGACCAGGTTCAGGCCTTTCTGTCTGCTCGATTATTTCCCTGATGATTTTATTATGGTCATAGATGAGAGCCATGTCACAGTATCACAAATCAGAGCAATGTACGGAGGTGACCGGTCACGGAAAAACCCTGGTGGAATATGGGTTCCGTTTGCCTTCAGCTATGGATAATCGACCGCTTAAGTTTGACGAATTTGAAGGACTGACAGGACAAACCATCTACGTAAGCGCAACTCCTGCTGATTTTGAGCTTCAGAAATCCGAAGGAGTTGTGATTGAACAACTGATTCGGCCTACGGGATTGATTGACCCGCCGGTTGAAGTAAGGCCAAGTGTAAATCAGGTAGATGACCTGCTTGATGAGGTGGATAGAACCATTAAAGCCGGGGGAAGGATTCTGGTAACAACGCTTACCAAAAGAATGGCTGAAGAATTAACCAAATACATGACCAGACTGGATGTCAAATGCAGGTATATCCACTCTGATGTTGACACCATAGAACGGGTAGAAATCTTCCGCGACCTGCGACTTGGTATCTTTGATGTTCTGATTGGGGTCAATCTACTCCGCGAGGGCTCGACCTGCCCGAAGTTTCGCTTGTAGCTATTCTGGATGCCGATAAGGAAGGGTTCCTCCGTTCTGAAAGGTCTCTTACCCAGACAGCAGGACGCGCAGCCCGTAACATCAACAGTAAGGTAATTCTTTACGCAGACAAAATAACGGACTCGATGCGCAAAGCCATGGATGAAACCGCCAGGAGAAGGCTGAAACAGATAGCTTACAATATAGAACACAACATTACTCCCCGACAAATCGTCCGTTCTACCAGTTCAATCATGGGTCAGACAGCTGTAGCCGACTCTTCGCACCGCCCTGCAAAGCCTATATTGAAAATGAGAATGCAAGCCTTGCCGCAGATCCGGTTGTCAGGTACATGAATGCTGAACAACGAAAAGGCGATCAACCAGACTAAGAAAGCCATGGAAAAATCGGCAAAGAGCTTGACTTTATTGAGGCTGCAAGACTTCGGGATGAGCTGTTCTCTTTGCAGGAAATACAGAAAGCGAACGGAAAAGTTTCATAACCGGTTGATGGTAACTATCTGTGAACATTCCATTTGTCCGAATCAGACACTAAGGCTGCAATTTAGCGGTTTTTCGACCGTTAAGTAAGTAGATTCACCGAATACCCCATATGAAAAATAAAATCCGGATGTTTGCTTTCTGGTCAGTGCTTGTGCTGGTTGGATTCCTGTTGTTTCTGATTCTAAAACCTTTAAACTACGATGTTCCGGTTTATAAAGCCGGGGCTGATACCCGTTACTGGACTTTGCCAACTGGCTCAAAAAATCGGATACACTCTGATCAGAGGACTGGAAGTCGTGAGCAAACTCCGTAATATTTCTTCAGGGAGGACCGGGAGGGCCCCATACGACAGAAATATCAAGTTACTGGCTCCATTGGCTGTGAATGGTTTTGATGTCTATTTGTATGACCAGATCGGATGTGGGTCTTCAGCAAGGCTGGAAAACATTGAAGAATACTCAGTAGAGCGGCATCGACGTGATCTGGAAGAGATTGTTAAAACCATCGGCGCTGAAAAGGTTATTCTGATCGACAGTCATGGGGAGCCATGCTGGCATGCGCATACATTGCCGAAAACCCTGATAAGGTTGAAAAGTGATCTTTACCGGACCCGGACCAGTCCTCCCCTGGCGAACTGAACTTGAAGAATTTAAAGCTCCCGACAGCCTTCATCTGAAGAAGCCAAAGTATACCAACAGACAGGGAAGAGAAAAAGTATAACCTCAGGGTAAGGGTTGTTGAAGCCTTTTGCAAAGGCGTTTAACCTGAAACTGGCCTCAGATAAGAGATGGACAACTTCGCAACCCTGCTGAACCATGAAATGGGTAAATCAACAGTCTGCAATGCTGAAGACCCTGACCATAGTTTATGAAATGGAAGCCGGTTCGGGCTACTATGCAATGGTAAAAACCGTCCAGAGCTTTAATAATGTTGCAGATATCCGGTCCAAACTGAGAGAATGCCCGGTTCCTGCTTTGATTATGCGGGGCAATGCGATGGCAAAGCCTAGGGTTATACTACAGAGTACATCCAACTATTCACACATCACACACTGGTAATTGTTCCGGATGCCGGACATTCAATCGGGAATGAGCAACCGGATTTCTATGTAAGAACAATCCTGGGTTATTTGGAAATCCGTTAAAACCCTACCGCAGAAGCGATCTGTATGAAGTTCTGACATCTTCGGAATCCTGATAAAAAAAGCAATCTTTTTATTTCTATTTGAATTCTGCATCCCCAAAAAACCCTTTGTATCTTGTATTTTCTCTGAAAACAGCAGATTCTGCTGTTACTTTTCGTTGTTTTCTCCATTAATATTTAACCTGATTTCTGTGCAGAAAGGGAATTTTCCTCCTGTACAGTTGAAACTGCGTTTAGTACTTTCAGATAAACCAATCATAACTGAAGCACAGAAAAAAGAAGATACTAGCAATTGACGATGAAGCTGTAATCCGCAAACTGCTTGAAACATTTCTCAGTAAACAATATGACGTCGTTTCCAAAGCCAATGGGATGGATGCCATGTCATATATTCAGGATGGAAATATTCCTGACCTTATTATCTGTGACATCCTTATGCCTGAAATGAATGGATATGAATTTGTAAAACAGATCAGGTCCAGCGATTGTTCAGTAAAATACCACTTTTAATGCTTTCCGGAGAAGACGACAGCAAAACAAGGATTAACTTTTTCAGGATGAGGGTGAGGAATTTTATAACCAAACCTTTTAACCCGGAAGAACTGGAAGTACTTGTCGAACTGATTCTTTCTGACAGTAATTAAAAACAGACAGAGATGGAAGAGATCACATCAGGCAAACTCAATATTGCTTATATCGGAGGTGACACCGCAACCATTGAGTTGCTAAAAACGCATGATGCTTTTGAAGTTTCTGATTTTGGAAACAGCCTGCTTTTTATCAACTGGTTGAACAATGGAAACAATCCCGATGGGATTTTATGCGAAAGTTATCTGCCCGGGACAAATGGTATTGAATTTCATCAATACCTTGGAAAAAACAATCTTGCCAGAGAAGTACCTTTTATTCTTGTATCCAGGCATGAAGATGAGAAAATCAGAAAAAGTGCCATTTCGCATAAAGTTGATGACCTGTATCTGACTCCTCTGAACCTGGACAACATCGAAACCAGAGTCAGATTTCTGAAGGATCATAAGGAATTGCTTAGTTCGAAACAGGTAACCGCCGAACAATTCCGTGATTACAGTATACCCTTGATAAAAAGGTTATTCGATATTGCTGTCTCAGGTATGGCTTTGATCGTCCTCTCCCCTTTTCTGCTTGTTATAATGTTTGCTATATGGGCTGAATCAGGTTTTAAAGGCAAGGTTTACTACATCTCAAAAAGGGTTGGAACAGGTTATAAAATTTTCGATTTCTATAAGCTGAGGTCTATGAGTCTGAATGCAGATAAGATGCTGAAATCGATTTCACATCTGAATCAATATGAAGCAGAAAAGATTGATGATGAATGTCCTGAATGCAAAAAACTGGGTCACCCCTGCTCAACGCTGCTGATTATCGAAGGGAATGAAATCTGTGAAAAGCACTATATGCGTTTGCGTCAGGTCAAAATCAACCAGTCCTTCATCAAGATAAAAAACGATCCCCGCATCACCAAAATCGGCGCATTTATCAGAAATACCAGTATCGATGAACTTCCCCAGTTGATCAATGTATTGAAAGGTGATATGTCGATTGTTGGTAACAGGCCATTACCGCTCTATGAAGCTGAACTGCTCACCTCTGATGAGTGGGGTGAAAGGTTCCTGGGGCCGGCTGGAATTACCGGATTGTGGCAGGTTGAACTCAGAGGAAAGCAGGACATGTCGATAGAGGAAAGAAAAACCCTTGATAATGTATATGCCCGGAATTATTCATTCTGGGGCGATATCAAACTGATATTGCGTACAATACCGGCCCTGTTGCAGAAAGAGAACGTTTAAGATTACCGGAAAACACATCAGAGGGTTGCCGGATGTTACAAACCATCCTGCAGCCCTTTCTCTATTACAAGAATATACAAATGATCATGATTTGTGATTTCACTTTTGATGCAGCAATGCAGAAATGAATCTGCCATAACCCGGCATTTCAGTTTGATTTATTGTTTAGATGAGAAATTGAATTAAATTATGATCAGGGCGGATGATCATTATTCAAAATTTCAGGAAGTTACTTTTTCCCACGAAGCTGTTTCATGATTGTATCGCCTGATGATACGGCAGGGATTGCCGACAGCGACTGAGTAAGGCGGAACATCTCTGGTAACAACACAACCTGCAGCAATCACAGAATGCTTTCCGATGGTTACACCTGCTACCACAACTGCATTTGCCCCGATCCATACTTCATCTTCAATTGTTATCAGAGATTTGGAAACGGGTTGTTTCCTGATGGGTATATTTATGTCCATATATCCGTGATTCAGACCGGACAACACAATATTCTGTGCAAAAATCACCTCATTTCCGATATTGACCGGTCCAATGATGGTATTCCCCATCCCAATTCTTGAATTGTTTCCGATAATGACATCACCGACTCCATTGTTTAATGTGACAAAATCCTCTATGGTACAATGATGTCCGGTGGTGAATTTGTTCCATGGGAAAACATCAATCCTCGAATGCCGTCTGATCACCGTCCCCTTTCCTTTCTGATGGATCAACGGGTTCAAGATCCAACGGACCCAAAGTCTTGGCCTTGGATTCTGCTTTGATGTTATCAGAAGCAAAGCAAATTCCTTGATTTTCGGATTTGATATAACACGTTCCTTGATTGACATGGGATGGTTTATTTATTTTGGAAATAAATCCTTATTCGTTTCACTTCCTTTAATATTCTGGATGTGATGGCATTCAGAAAAGACCCGCTTTTTTCTACTGTTCTTGTTCCGGTCCAGGCCATCGACGGCAGACTAGTAATACGTTTAAGTTTTCCGGTTTTAAGCAGTGCCATGGCCATCTGCCCATCTTCCATCCGGGCATCATTTTTTATGAAGCCGATTTTAAGCGCCTCTTCCCTGGGAAAGCAGAAGTTCATTCCTACCACGACCAATTCAGGGTTATTAATATTCCTCAGTGCATGAACCATATCCCTGAACAGCTCATAAAATGCATATCTTAAACGTGATTGATTCTTACCCGGAATAAATGAATAGGTCCCGAAACTCCCCATGCTTTTTCCCGAAAGTACAGGCTTCAACATCGTGTCGACCCAGGTAGGTGGATAGGCAGTATCGGCATCACCGGTCAGGATGTATTTTCCACGGGAGTTTTCCATGGCCGTTTGCCTGGCAAATCCATATCCCTGTTTCAATTCGGATATTGGTGTTAATCCGCATCTTCTGATGATCTCTGAAGTGCGGTCTTTCGAATTATTGTCAACATAGATGAATTCAACAGGAACCGAGCTTTTCATAGCACTCAGAGACGACAGATTCCGCAAAATGGCTGATTCTTCGTTCCAGGCAATGATATTGATTGAAACCAGAGGTTTATCAGTCTTCTGAGCATCAAAACCGGCTTTGATCTTCCTGAATACTTCTTCAGAAATATCTTCGATCTTTTGGTAATCATGCCAGTGCATTCGGATATCGGACGGAACGATCGGACGGAACATCTTCTAAAATTTTAAATTATTAATCTCTCTTTTTCAAACACATTTCCGGTATTAAAAAATCAATCTGTCAATATAGTCACAGGTTTAAAACTGCTACTTCAAACTGTTTTTCAGAGTCAGCAGGTAATTGATGCTTTCACAGTGTCAACCGCCTTCGAAATTTCAATCACATTGTTTTCCCAGGTATGTTTCCTGGCAAATTCCTTTCTTCCTTCTGTAATATCAACGCTTTTTTCCTGAAGTGCTGTTTCAATAAGTTCGATGTATTCCTGCTTGTTTTCAGCAAGATATGTATAGTCTGCAAAAACACTCATTGCCTCGGTTCTTGTTGCAACTGTAGGTTTTCCCATTGCAAGATATTCATCTATTTTTCTTGGGTAATTTCCAATGGTGACAGGACTGAGCAACTGTGGATTGATCGCTACATCAAACTCATTGAGATAATTTGGCAGTTCATTTCCGGTTTTATTTCCCAGGAAGTAAACGTTTTGAAGTTGATGAAGATGGCTGTTTCTGAATCTGTCATCTTCGGGCCCAACAAGTACCAGACTCCATTCGGGCCGGCTTCTGGCAATATGTTCGAGTACGCCTATGTCGAGGCGGAGTGATAACAACGCTCCGATATAACCAATAACCGGTTTCGGAATATTCCTGATATCTTCGGGTATGCCTGTTACCAGTCGTGTATCGAACAGACTTACATCACAACCCTGCCCTACGTAAAAAGAATTTGGATTGTGTTTGCGTGCCTGCGAAGCCAGGTAAGTTGAATTTGCAACTACAAGATCGGCTTTCTTCATATGCAGGCCCTCTACCCTTTCTCCCTGATTCTTCCAGTAATCAACAACAATCAGGTTATCACGGGTATAGTAAATATAAGTTTCTGGATTCAGCAGCTCCTTCAGGTAGAAACTCCTGTACATATCACTATCGTTGAAAATTATAAAATCTTTAAAACCAAGCTTATCGATGGCCTGCAATATCTGGTTTGAAAACTTCCTGTTGTTGATTTTATTAAGCCAGTCGAAAATCAGCGGTGATTTGATCCAGCTGATCGATTCAAGAACAGTAGCAGGGTATAAATTCCATAAATTCCTGCTGATTTCAGTTATCAAAGGAGAGCCACTCTTCACAATATCAAGCCGTTTTCTGACCTTTTCCTGTTTGCTGTTTCTTATAACAGACATCCTGTCGAGCGGTGAATTCACATAAAGAACCCTGTTGTTCCGCGAAAATTCCTCGGCAATATTTTTACAATTGCTGCCGATTTCAATGTCCCAGGGCTGAATTCCAAGTATTATGATATCGCGGTCCTTTATCATCTCTGTTTTCTTTTGGTTTTTTACTTACCAGAGGTCTCTTTGATGACTCCGTGCTGGGTATGGATAAATACTTTATTTGCGCCTTTAAGCCTGAACAATAACCTGAACATGAGCCAGAATCCCATAGGTAGCGTAAGTATTGCATTCAGGGTTTGTTTTGTGTAAAACTTCCGGTCTACGGCAAAGACAAATGCAAAAACAATAAATACCCATATAACCAACCAGTTATAAAAGTTAAACAGGAAAATTCCGTTCAGGTCTGAATAGTTTATCAGACTTACTATTCCCATGATGGCAGTGAGTATAGTCACAATTCCCAGTAGCAATATGCGCGGAGGCATCACCATCTGATATACTTTGTCCAGGAAATCGACATTGAGACGTGTAATGAACTGAACCAGTCCATCCCATGCAAACCTTCTGAAATAGATAAACTGCGCTGCAAGCCACCTCCTTCGCTGATTTTCAAAAACCGCTTTATCCTGTACTTTTTCATCCAGAACAACAGCATCTTCAACATACTCAATTTTAATCCCATCACGAAGCATGGTCAGTTCAAGTTCCTTATCAAATCCACCGATGGCCTGTATTTCCGACATCCGCTTTTTAAACATGCGGTACTGGAATGCCATGCCTGAACCGATAAGTCCTGAAGCCAAACCGGCGACCCGATGACCTTTTCGAAAAATGTGGTTGTTTATCTCTTCACTGATTGAATCCAGAACAGCCATTGAATTGTTCATATTCTTGGCCATCCGGTGACCCTGAACGGCAGTGTAGCCAGCTTCAAAAGCGTGGTTGATTTTTTCAAGAAAATCATAGTCCATAATGTTGTCAGCATCCAGCACTACCGCAATATCATATTCATCCCCAATGGCATTCATAGCTGCGTTCAGCGATTTTGATTTTGTGCTTTTATCAAAGACAACCTCAACCAGTTTCAGTGGGAGTTTTTTAAGTGCCGTAATGGTTTCAGGTCTGAAGGTGTCGGCAATGATCACCACATCAAAATGTGATGAAGGATAACTTTGTCTGAGTGATGCTTCAGCAACTTCGAGAATTACGATATCTTCCTTGTATCCCGGAATCAAGACCGCCATCTTTCTTAATGCAGGCGCTGAAAATGTTTTTTTTCTGTACGGGAATACTCCGATAAAAGAAAAGAAAAGAAAATATACAGCAGCAATTGCCAGGTATATAAATACAATCGCCTCGATTATATTTAGCAGGATCTTGAGAATTTCCATTGTTTATTTTATTAGTTCTTCAAGTTTATTGACTGACTTCCCATTAAATGTGCTTTCCCACCAGACAGCGAGTACTAGCAGGTTAAACAGTTTGAATGCCTGAACCTGGGAGTACCAGAACCAATTCGATGCTTTCTGATTCTCCTGTCTGTAGCGTTTTATAAATTGTGCTATCCAGGACATATTTATTCCCGAGTCTGCCAGTCCAGACTGTAAAATGATCTTTTCTGTAAGATTCAGATTATCAGCAGATTGAAAAAACAAAGGTAACGGTGCGAATCCCCCCTGTTTCTTCTTCATGGATAATGCATCCGGCATCGAAGACGAATACAGGTTCTTGTGAAGGACCTTGCTTTTACCCTTTCCTTTGAGCAGATCGGCATAGCTTCCCTGAAAGCGAAGTTCTCTGGGTAATCCGGCAATGAATTTTGCAAGCTCCATGTCCATATATGGAAATGCAATATTCATCCCCTTAAAGCTGCATTTTGCCCGGCTTTGAAGAGTATTATTTCATTAATCACCTGTTTTACATCGACCAGATACTGCCGTTGAAAGAAGAATTCGTCAAAATCACCCGATGGCTTTATTCCTGCAGGTGCTCCATATCTATTGATATCCGGCTTATTCAAACCAAGTGCTTTCAGCTCTCCTTTCGAAAATCCAAAAGCATCCATGGTTAAAATATTTAAAATCTTACGGTTATGAAAGCCATACCTGAAAAGATTATCGTCTTTTGCTTCAGTCAGAGAATTTGTAAAATTGTAAAACCCTTTCTGCAGGAAGTTTATTCCTGATTTTCTGATAAAATGATTTAAAGCAAGTTCTCTGGCGAATGTTCCGTGGTGCTGATCGTTGCCATCTCCACCCAGAATAACATCCGGCTTAAACCCTGACGCAAGCCGCATGGCTGCGAAATTGACCATCATTCCACCTTCCTGAAACGGATCGCCCAGTTGACGAATCAATTCCGGTATATCGCCAAGTTCTGAACCATCAATCTCGTATTGATGAAATTCGGCTCCGCTCCTCTCAGCCATTTGCCTGGCAAGTGGTATTTCAGACCATGGATTGTCCTTAAATCCAACAGAGAATGCCTGAACTTTTCCGTTATAAATTTCTCTCAAAGCAGCAATATTACCGGCACTGTCGTATCCCCCACTCAATAATACACCAACATTGTCAGCTCCTGCAATGCGCTTCCTGATGGCATTCAGATGAAGGGTATGATATTGCTCAATGGCTTCTTCCATTTTTAACCCTGAAGAACTTCCGTCGTTATGGAAATCTGAAGAAGAAAACAAATCTGAAGAAGACAATGCATTTCCATCCCATGTGAGCAGATATCCGGAAGGCAATTTATTGACACCTTTAAGTCCGGTTCCCGGAGCTGGAATGTAACCGAATTGAAGAAAACCTGTTAGGTTTTCCCAATCAGCAACCTGTTCTGAATTTGTGATTTCAGAAAGGTTGATCATGTTCGTTGAAAAGCCTGTTTGATTGTAATACAATTGCTGACCGCTTCCGAATCTGTCACGGTGAAAGTATAAACTGTTTCCGTCTTTTAACATAACCAGAAAAGTTCCGTCCAGATGACGGAAACAATCCAACCCTGATTTCAAATACAGGGATGCGATGTAAGCCGGTGGATTTTGACAGGGATTATCAGCTACACCGGATAGGAAAACTGAACCATGAAAGAATACCGTCAGTTTTCCATCTGAATATACAGACCAATCCGGTCCTGTGTTGATTGTCCCTGTTTTAAATATTCCGTTCAGAGTTGTCATTGCTATTTAAGTAGTTGATTTCTGCGAATGTCAGAAAAGTGAATAAAATTCCAGAAATATGCTTTCATGGTGGCCAAGGCCAGATCGGGACGTTTGTCAAATAAAAAAGAAACTACCCCTTTTGGGAAAGCAAAAAATGACAAATACATGAGGGTTACCATTTTTTTAAATCCCTGGATATTCCGCCTTGCAAACAAAAAACGGTTTCTGGTGATGTAATATGTTTTCAACGGACTCTGCTTGCCAGTTGACATGGATTCTTTATGAAGTACCAGAGAATCAGGAACATAATAAACCTTGTATCCTGCCCTTTTGATCCGTTCAGCCCAGTCATGCTCTTCATAATAGAGAAAGTACATTTCTGCCATAAGCCCGACCTCCTTAATCACAGAGACAGGAACCATCACGGCCGCACCATGGATAGAGTAGGTTTCAGTACATTGATCATATTGTCCGGTATCTACTTCATTTAGCCCGATCAGAAATTGTCTGAGTGTCAGAGGAGTATAACCGGTATAACCTGCATATTGAATGGTATCAGGTGCATAAAAAAAACGTATTTTCGGACTTACCATTCCAATACCTGGATCTGACTGTAATTTACGCACCAGAGGCTCGATAAATCCAGGATCAACTTCAGTATCATTGTTTAGCAAAAGAATGTATTCACCTTTTGAAACATTGATTCCGAGATTGTTTCCATTGGCAAATCCAAGGTTCTTCTCACTCTGAATAAATACTACTTCCGGGTATAACTGATATATGATCGCCGGATCATCATTCGGAGAGGCATTATCAACCACTATGATCTCAACATTCGGATAGCTGATCTGTCTGAGTGAGTAAAGCAATGCACAGGTCACTTCAGGGTGATCGTAGTTAACTGTAACAATTGAAACCAATGGATAATCCATAGTCAGGTTTTTACCCGACTAATGGTCACGGTTTGTAACCATTGGTCAGGTTGTTTATCACTGTTATAAGGCTGAAATTGCCGGAAACCGACAAATCAGCAGGAAGAAGTAAATTTTTCTGCCTTAACTCCTGTCTGATATATTTTTATACCAAAAATCATGAAAAGTAACCTTTACAAACCCTTATAGTGACTTTGTATTGCCATTTCAATCAACTTCAGGTAGAATTTATTCTGTTCACGACAACTTAACCGTGATGAATTGAAAAATTCAATGGCTTTTTACGACAAAGTGGCAAACATGTATGAGTTACAAGGAATTCCGCATTCGTTGAACTCATTGTTATCCTGTGGCCTGGTTCCCTTTGACTTTAAAACTCCGGTGATTGCTTATGATTCAGGAAGTGATGTATGGTTTGTAAGGTCAACATTACCTGATTGTGTCTTCATTGGACAGGATTCAGATTCCAATGCCGGATTACAAATGGTGTTTTTTTATATCTATATAGTGTATTTGCCTGAGATATTTTCGGGGATGTTTGAATTTGCAGTAGTGCAGGATAAATTATCCCATGACAAGAACTTAAATATCAGGAGAAATACCTGAAAAATGGAAGCTAAAATTGAAGAAAAAAATCTGAAACCAGGGAAGGTATATTTCCCGGGCATGAATGGAATCCGTTTTTTTGCGGCATTCTCAGTAATCCTTCATCATATTGAACAGACGAAATTCTGGATAAATGATCCCGTCACCAACAGGTATCCCAACATCTGGCAAACGATGTTCTGCGATAATATCGGGCATAAAGGAAGAATCATCTTCTTCGTTTTGTCAGGCTTTTTGATTACTTACCTTTTTCTGGCTGAAATCAGGAAAACCGGATCATTGAACCTGCAAAAATTTCATACCAGACGTGCACTCAGGGTATGGCCCGTGTATATACTTGTTGTACTATTTGCTTTTGCTATTTTGCCATTATATACCAACATCCTTCAATCAGATGGTACATCTTTCAATTCAGAACTATATGACGGTTACTGGATTAAATTTGCTGTTGTTGTTCTGATGCTGGCCAATTTTGCACGCTTTATCTTTGAACCCATTCTTGGTGTGACTCAGTTATGGTCAATTGCAGTTCAGGAACAGTTTTATATGGTCTGGCCTTTTCTGACCCGCTTTTTCAAAAATCACTTCCTGCGGTTCGTAATTATCTTCATCATCTTTAAGGTTTCGATGGAAATTATGATGAAGATGTACCTTGAAAATTATTCGGTTTATCCTAATTCAATCATAACCCAGCCAAGATTGGTAACATTGATAAAGTGGTGGGAGATATTTGCTGTTGATCAACTGGCAATCGGTGCATTGTGTGCTTACATTTTGATAAATAACATAAGGAAAGTGCTGGATTTCATATATCATCCCATGGTGATAAGCATTTTCATCCTCATTTATATTTACCTGTTTTTTATCAAGGTAGACTTTTACGGGCACACTTTTGTGGAAGGAGTGATTGCAGCAGTGCTCATGATGAATATTTCGACCAATGCTAAATTCCCGGTCAAATTGGAAAACAGGGTATTTAACTATCTTGGAAATATTTCCTATGGAATCTACCTGTTTCATAACATCTGCATCATTTCAGTATTGAATTTGCTGATTTATTATACCAACTTTTCAGAGAATGCTTTTCTTTTCAACGTTTTGCTTTACTCAGGATCCATGATAGCAACACTTATTCTGTCAGGTTTATCCTATAAATATGTTGAGAATTATTTCCTCAGGAAAAAAGGGAAATATGAAGTTATCAAAAGCAGCAGAAATGAAAAGGAAGAGCCAACACCCTGAAGCGAAAACAATGTGCACCGCTTCTTATAGCTTCAATCAACCCATTCCATGCTAATAATTTGGAAAACAGGCATTACTTTCAGCAAAAAAACCGATTTATTGAGTATGGAATATGCTGCACTTTCTAATATCAGATATTTCACAACCATTTCCGGCGGGATATCGGGTGAAATGAAGATACTTTCCAATTAACAACACGCAAGCGACTGATTTATGATATCTGAATCAAAACATTTTGGTGAGATAACACTACTGATAACACACTATAACAGGAGTTTATCCCTGGAACGGCTACTAAAGTCATTCGAAGAACTGAAAATCAGTTTCCATGAGATTGTAGTTTCGGATGATGGTAGTAAACCTGAACACATCAGCAATCTAATGCTGTTCAAAGAACGGTATGGTATCACTCCGGTTTTAACCGAAAAAAACAAAGGGCTGGCTAATAATATCAATAAAGGCCAGCGAGCAGTGAAGTCACCGTTTACCTTATATGTTCAGGAGGACTTTACCCCGACTCCCGTTTTTAGTCAGAGACTGAGTGATGGTTTATCACTGATAAAGGGAGATGAGGGTGTTGATCTCGTACGATTCTATGCATACCGTAAGTATCCATTTCTAAAACCTGTCATGCATGGATTTTCGGAAATGCAGTTTCGTTTCTGGATGCCTGACGCTTATCAGTTTAATTGTTACAGCGACCATCCCCATTTAAGAAGGAGTTCATTTACTGAGAAATTTGGAGAATTTAAAGAAGGAATAAAATCAGACAGGGCCGAATTCATGATGGTAATTGCATTTCTTCAGAAGAAAGGCAGGGCGCTGATTCACAATGATTACCGTGAGATTTTTATTCAGGAAAACAGTGCTGAGGAACCCAGTCAGGTAAAAAGGAAAAAACTCAGGGTTCAGTTTCAGGCATCTGAAAACTTTTTAATCAAAATCATCAGGTCATTTTACCGGAATGTAAAATTCAGGTACGAATACCTGTTTCTTAAAACCGGATCAAATGAGTAATAAACCTGCCAACATATCGATTTTTACAGTTTGCGATAACCATTTCTCGGTCCTGCTAGCAGCATTGATCAAATCCATTGATGTCAATCATCATTCTGATGAACACATTGATTTCTATATCGTTGGTGACAAGTTGACAGAGAAGAACAAACGACATCTTGCCCTTTGTGCCGATCCGGAAAAAATATCTTTTTTCTGGGTTGATATCAGGGATATAATTAAGGATAAGTCGAGTTTACCCCTTGACGGTTCTTCCTTTCCACTGATTGTTTACATCCGCCTCTTTTCCCCTCATTTCTTACCTGCTGACATTGAAAAGGTTATCTACCTGGACGTTGATATGATTGTCAGAAAAGACATATCAGTCCTGTGGAGAACTGATCTTGGGGAAAAAATGATCGGAGGTGTACCTGACAGATCTGAAGTTGTAAGCTGTAGTTGGGGCGGTATTGCCAATTATAAGGAACTGGGAATTAACCCTGAAGCAAAATACTTCAACAGCGGGCTTTTACTTATCGACAGCAGGAAATGGATTGAAGAAGGCATGACAAAAAAGATCATTGATTGCATTTCGGAAAATACAAGGTATGCGAATTTCCCTGATCAGTATGGGCTGAATGTTGTCTTTGCCAATCAATGGCTTGAACTGGATCCGGGATGGAACAGTTATTCAATGATGGAAAGGGAAGATCCTTTCCTTATTCACTTTATTGGCATCAAACCTATTTTCACTTCTTATAACTATGTTCAGAAATACAGGGATGAGTTTTTCAGTTATCTCCACATGACTCCATGGGCTGATTTTAAGCCGATCGGAAATCATATCAGATTACTAAAAAAACTTCAGAACAAGTTATTTAAAAAGCTTACCGCGTCATTTCATTGTTGATAGGATCTGCGTCCGGAAGTCAGTAAGCCTGATTTTCAAAACAACTTCTGATTTCTGCTTCACTTCCCTCCTGCTTCGGTCAATACAGCGGGAAGTTCCGGTATTTTAACATCTGGTTCAAACCTCATCGGGTCCAGCATAAGGGCCATAGAAACATATATCATGATACTGGTAGGTACCTGACCCAATACAGCATTTCCATAAGAAGCAACCATAATCCCAAGCATCCCGGCGGCAAGGGCTGACATATTGTTTTTAAGAATCGGATCCCTGATCCTGTACATAATCAGATAAGATGCTTTGATTATTATGTAGAACAGAATAATCAGATGAAGTACGAGGCCAACCACTCCCTGTTCCGCCCAGATCATAACATACCAGCTATCGGTCGCTATATTGGCCAGGACCGTATTCGGCAGTATTTTTTTTACTTTTTTTCCGGCATGCCCCAGACCGCCACCGATAGGTCTGGTTGAAAGATACACTGACAGGGTTCTCTGATTGGCTAGTCTGGTCTGTAATGAAGCATCGTTTGGGTCGAAAGCAGTGCGCATACGCCTGATTTGCTGGTTATCCTGACCGATGGTTGTATATTTGAAAAATACGAATACAATTGCCAGAAAGACGAAGCCTGAGATCATAACAGCTTTATTCTTTTTGAGAATAAAATAGAGTACAAACCCGGCAAGAGGTACACTTATGGCTCCTCTGGTTCCGGAAATAAACATTCCATAAATGCCCAGGAGTCCCACAATAAGAAAAAATATTCTTTTGAATGTATCTTTTTGTCCCATAGAAAGGATAAGAAATACGACTCCGGTGTAAGCCTGGTTAGCTCCGAACTGACCAGCATCACTCATAAAAGAGAAAACACGGAGTTTGCCAAATATCAGGTGCGTGGTATAGGCACCACTGTCAAGCCAGGCTTTCTCCCAGGCGTCAACTCCGAAAAAAACCTGGTACATGCCCTTCAATGTTGCCAATATTGAGAAGATACCCCATATATACAGAAAAGTGTAGAATCTTTTGTTCGTATTGATCAATAGTAAAGTCACTACAATAACAAACAGCATATATGCTGAAACAGTGCGCAAGCTGGAAAGCCAGACAGAATAATTTCTGATTTCAGGATTGGCAGCACTCAGGACGCCGTAACCAAGCCATATAGCAGCAAGCAGGGTAACATCTTTTTTCGCCGGACTCCAATCCATTCCTTTATGAAAATTCTGAAAAAACAAGGCAAGGAGAGTTAATACCAGGATTGAATCGATAGAAGTGCCTATCATTGGAACCTCAGCATATCGTAGTACACCCAGTATTAAATATCCTAAAATAGCGACCGTGTATATACCAACAACCGGTTTCCGGAATAAAAGGTTGAGATAAAAAAACAGGAATGGCAAAACGATCAGACCTATCCCGGCAACCAGTCCGCCTTTAACAATAATCATGGCAGCAGCCAGGCAAACAATAAAAAAGGGTATGTAAAACATGGGAGAACCAAGTTTAACAGATCCTGATTTAGATTCAAATGGATTTTCTTCCTTGAGCATACTATTTTACCTCAGATCCCATTGCTTTTTCCAATCCTGAAAATACGATTATTTCTGAAGCAATCTGGTATTTCTGAATTTCAAATACATGTTTCTGTAAAAATCTAATCCTGATGAGAATACTTTCCTATGTGAAAGCGACAATTCCTTATCCAGGAAATAATAACCAATCCAGACACCAATTGCTGTAAATACGATTGAAGCTATTGCAATGATTGCCAATGATTTGAAAATAAATACAGCAATCAGATCGCCTATTACATTGGCAAGAACCATGTAACCTACCTTAGTCAGATTCCTGTCTGGACGGTTAACACTCTCGAGACCAATTCCAGTCATCCGGTCGAGGGGCAAAAGCAGACCGTAGAAAGCGAAAATCCTGACAATGGTTGTCGCATTGAAACCTGTAACCGGGTCTGTGCCAAGATATTGACTTCCTCCCAGGATCATAACGAAGAGTTCAGCAAAGATAAAAGTAACCAGACTGATGAGTATAAATAAGTAAGTCATTGCCCCGGAATAGGAATAGAACAATTCCCTGACTTCATCTACCTTTCCCTGAATACTTGCTTTTGACAATTTAGGAAAAGCTGTCGCTGCAAAGCTGCGTAACGGAATCTGTTGCAATTCGGTTAATTTCAGAGGAATACTGTACAATGCAACAGCAGCTGTTCCAAGAGGGCTCAAACTGATAATCAGGGTATCAGCACTTCGAAGCAGATTGGTACCAATGATGGTAAAAGTCGTGTACTTGCCGAAATTCAATAACTCCCTTGTTGTTCTGCGGGTTGCTTTCATCATGTACCTCAGTCCGTCCCATCCGTTGAAAACACAAATGGCTGAAGTCAGCAGATTTATCCCCAACTGCACCCAGATGAGTTGCATCAGAGTCATGTTAAAAAACAGAAAGTTGAACAACAGCAGCAGGAAAAAACCACCGCTGTTCACCGCTTTAATCCAGAGTAATTTTCCGAATTTCTGATCGGCCTGCATCACCACCAGTGCAGTATTAAACGGAAGAGTAAAAAAGGCAAGCAATGGGTACCAGACAAAGAAAAGCTCATATCCGGCATTGCTGATGGGCTCACTGAATAGCAGCTGACAAGCCCAAACCAGAATAGCAATAGCTGTTGTCGCAACCAGTCCTATGAGACCGTTTGAGCCGATAAACCTGAGTCGTTCATCATGATCAACTCCTGATAAGTATCTGACAACAGCTGTATTGGTAATCCCAAAGCGGAACATATCCATGAAGTTGGCTGCTGTGATGTAGAGCACCCACTGTCCGAAGATATCAATGGGAAAACTTCGTGTTAAAATGGCAAATCCGGCAATTCCAAAAAAAGCATTGGTTATATTGCTTAACAGCGATAGAAAGTTAGCCTCATGAATTATTTTATGAATAATATTTTTCACGGGGTGCGATATTTAAGGTTGATACCCGGTAAAAACTGAAAACGGACCAGGCGTTTAAAGAACCTTCTTAGCCAGCTTCTCTTCTTTGGAAGATCACCAAGAACAGATTCCACAGCCTGAAGATCTACACCATTGATAAGATAATGTGGTTGTGATGAGGTACACTGCATAAATCCATCCAATGCACCCTGATCTGCCTCGGTCCATTGATGATTTGCCCGGCAAACCATTATAGACATTGATGATGATTCAATCAGGCCGGTAGGGAAAGGTGAGGATAGTAAATCAGGAATCTCAATCAGTACAAAATCCGGGCTGATAGAATCCGAAATGCCGGAGGGTATTAATTTCCGGAAATTATTTGCCGAGAAAAATTCTGCGTTAATATCATAAGTCAAAATCTCCTTTTCATCCAGAACGGTTTCAGGACTCCTCAGAAAAGGACTCTCATAATCAGCCCTGTTATCGCTATATCCCAATAACCTTGATAGAATAGAGAAATGGTTTTTGTTCTTTTTAGGGTTTCGCTGAGACGGGCTTTGGTTTTCATCATGAGGATTTCGCGGGGTTATCCCTGCACGGAGAATTGACTCTTCCGGATACGTAAGGACAAGAATCTTTTTACCGAGGCTTTTAAGCTTTAGGGCGATGTTTCCCATGAGCACAGATTTTCCTTCAAGACTCAGTGTACTGAACAAAATTATGGTTTGTGGTTCTTTGGGATCAATGCTTGCTTTGGGAACCATAATGATGTTCTGTACTATGATTTCCAATAGCCGGTTCGCGACAAACGGAAAATTAAGGGTTCCTGTTTTAAGTAATACTTTCGGGAAAATTCCGATCAGATTCAATTTCAAAAATTTAGAAGCCCTCCGTGGATTCTTCAGTGTCTGATCAAAATACTCCATTGCCAGAATGGTTCCCAATAGTATAATAAAGCCAAAAACCGCTGCTACGATAACCAGAAGCTTCCTCTTTGTGGGATTTGGTGAAAGCGGGAAGAATGGCTGATCCACAGCTTTGATACTTGAGGATAGTTCTGCATCCTGCAATTTTAATTTGGCAAGGTTAAGTCCATGCAGCAGTTCAAGAAACTCCTGCTCTGAAACATTGATTTCCCGTTCAATCCGTTTAATATTTGCTCCTGCAGGTGCATATACAGCGTATTGTTTCTGAAAATCCGTAATCCTGTCGCCCAATACTACCAGCCCTGCTTTTGTGTCCTCGAATTCAATTACATTTTTGAGCCAATCGTTCAACAATGCATTGATGGGTAAACCCTCTGTTGTATGCCCATAATTGTAAAGTTTGTTCACAATTTCCCGCATTTCCTCTTTCAACTTTTCAGCCCTGATTTTCAGTGCTGTAAGTGATTGGCCATTGATCGAATCTGATCCTGGAATGGTTTCAATAGTTGCAATTTTTGAATTAAGATCCCCCAGTTGATTTCTCTTTTCAATGATGGCTGCATTGTTAAGCTGAATTTGTTGCTGATTCCCCAGTTTATCCTCAATCCTCTTTAAAGCGGCCTGAGTTCCGGCAAGTTTTATGCGCATATTATGGTAGTTCACATCCAGGTCTTCTTTGACAATGGCTACCGCTTTACTTTGTTCATAGTAATTGATGATATTGTGGTCTTCATTGAATTTCAAAAGTCTGTTTTCGCTGACCTGCAACCTTGCAGCAGCCTGTTTTACCTGATATTCAAAGTACTTCACAACAGCATCAGAACGGTTCTCCTTTATGCCTTTATAATTCCTGATGCAGACTTCAGTAAGTATTACGAGTGTTTGCTGGCAGATTCCCGGATCATTGGATTCATAGTTGAGTTTAACCAGATCACTGGTTCCGATTCGCTGAACCTTAACTTTTGAAAGTGCATTCAATGAGTAATGCGGATGGTTAAAGTAGAGTAATTCATAAACGAAATTGGTATCACTCATTGCCATAAAGGCTTTCAGGTTCAGAACAGTCTGTTCATAGGCTTCCTTATCGATTGATGAAGGTTTCATTCCATCATCTGAGGTAGAGTCAAGTGAACTGAAAGAGAAGTTCTCAATTGCTTTAATGGTATCGCTTTCGGTCGAATCTTTGGATGAAACACCGGCTGAATTCTGATTGTTACCAGGAGCTACGGAACCTGATACAGGTACTGATTGAGCTGATTTTCCAGGATTTTTATCCTTTATTGAGTTCTTATCCCTGACGATAAGCTGCTCAATATGTCCCGGAGTGATTGATCGCAAAGCATTGTAAGATTGGCGTGAAATAAATTTATCATCATACTTATCAAGCATCAAATGCTGTGCTAGCAAGCGGATGGCAACTTCATGCTGTGTTTCTCGTGACTTGATAACATTGATCAGGTTATCAAAAGCAGTATTTGTTGCAAAAAAGCTGAGTGACTTATCCATTTCAACACTTGAGCCTGATGCAATTCCTGTATAAAGTGTTGTTTCAGATGTATAAACATAGGTGGGCTTTCTGGTAAAATAAAGTACCAGCATGGCCATCAGCAATGGCGTAATAATCAATAGAACCATATGTTTCCTGAGTAACCTCAGAATCTCAATTATGCTCATAGTTTTCCGGAATAGTATTTATAAGATTAAACCTGATTCCAACAATCTCTTCAAGTATCATATAGGCTGTCAGAAATTCCATGCGGGCATTTTCAAAGCCTGTTTCCAAATCGGAAAGACTGCTTGAAATATTGGTATATTCCGTCAATGGTATCACCCCATTCAGAAATTCCTTTTCCCTCATCTCCATACTCATTTTTACTGTTTCAAGATTTTTCGCCTTTATACTCAATAAGCGCTGCTTGAGAATCAAATTGTTGTATTGCGTTATAACAATCTGCCTTATCTCACTTTTAAGAGAAAGTATCAGACTTTCAGCCTGAATAATCTCTGACCTTGCAAGTCTCAGTTGATTTCTTCGGTCAGCAATCGTACTGAAGGGAAGATTGATATAAAATGCCGTAGTATATTGTGTCTGACTACTGGAGGATGCAACTGGTATCGGATCGATTGACCCTGTAGAACTTGTAGCATAATTGAACAGATTACCGTATCCTACATTAGCCTGTAATCCAACATTTCTGGTCCACTCTATACGCTTCGACCTTAGTTTTGATTCATTTATCATCAACTGCTGGTCACTGTATATTAACTGAGGACTATTCACAATTGCAGAATCAATCAGAATCTCAAGCGGAGGTAGCTTTTTGCTGATATCCTCGGTCAACGGATCAAAAACGGTATTCTTCTGTGCAGACAAAGAACCGGTGTGAACCAACCAGAATGTAAGCGCAAGGTATAGTAAAACGGGAACTTTCATACACAAGCAGTTTTATCAGGTAAACTGAAATTATATATCCGGCTCAAAAATAGATTTCCGGAGTATTTTCCATAGCATTTATCAATAAATTGCTCCATTGTAATGACCTGTAGCCCGATATTATTGAGTGATTGTGATTTTCAGCTGTAAGATGGCGGAATATAGTAAGGATTACATCCTTGAATTGACCATTTTCTAAAAAAAGCCTTGAAGAAAATCGCTGTATATACAGGACTTCTCCAAGGCAGAGGACAAACTCCCGGCGTTTGCCCCCATACGACAATACTCATAGTAAATACTAAAAGGATTAATATTTTCCCAGGCATTGTCGGTGAAAATGGCGGATCCGGAGATCTGCCGACTTAATGAAATTTCAGTTTTATTTATACAGGGTTTCCGATACACCGGTTATTGATGGAGTATTGATGGTTAACTGAAATCAACCCTGATTTAACTGGTCTTTGTCATTTAATATTTGAGATAAAACCGCATAATTAGTATAGTACATTGTAAATTAAGATAATAACTATAACTTCATAGGCTGTTTTTGACTTAAATTTCTATTTTCTTCATATTTTATCAATTTGCATTGTAGATTCTGGTATTATCCCTGTAACCGTTTACGTTTTTAAACCAATCTTTATTTTGAACCCCGGAACTTTCAGCCCAATCACCAAACAGAAGGAATGCAGAATTAATCTGAGCTCTCTCTACGGTGTATTCAAAGTCATCGACAACATTCATTGCCCAGGGCAGGTTATTCTCAGTTCTGAAGTATCTTCCATTTCCGGGACGGCTATCATCGCGTTTGGTGCCAAACAAAGATTGATTCATCTGATCGGTTGGCTGCATATCGGGAAGATGAATCTCATGGCTTCTCTGGGACATCACGAAAATAAAAGGGTTATAAGGAGCCACGCCAATGGCAGAACTGCTAAAGGGGGTGATAAAGTCAATTACCATCTCAATATTTCCGGGTGTGCCAGTCCGGCCTCCTGGTACGGTATTGAGTCCCTGCATTCCGTCGGGATTTTCACCTCCAATATCTGAGAATGTTGTCAAAGCTTTATCGAATACAATAAAGACAGCTTCCGACTGTCCGGTTTCCGTGCCATTTTCAGATAAGTCAACGATGTTTTCAGTCAGATGCATGCCAGTAGCACTTTCTACATTTGATGGTGAAACGCCGGGCAATTGAAATCCGAATCCTGATTTAAGATTCGCACCCATTGCCGTAGGTATAAAAGACGATCTGATCTGTACGATATCATTATTACCATTTGTAATCTGACTGAAACGGTATTTGATTACAAGGT
This sequence comes from Bacteroidales bacterium, assembly GCA_016705005.1. GTDB lineage: Bacteria > Bacteroidota > Bacteroidia > Bacteroidales > Lentimicrobiaceae > Lentimicrobium. The sequence continues at coordinate 30,198 of JADIZB010000007.1, forward strand.
CATTGAAATCATAATCACCGGTATCGGGCCACATATCTTCAAAAGCAAGGGAGCCATAGGTAGTTTCCCCGGGAAAATAACTGATGAATGCCTTTTCAGAATCCTCAGGAAAATCATCAAAAATATCCGGAACACCATCAGAATCCGAATCCGGATTTACGTAAGTGATCAAAGGCATGGAGGTATACTGTATTCCCTCGACCGGGTTGGCAGTGACATAGAAAATCGCATCATTAAAGTCATTATCACAGGATCCATCCCTTCTTTGATCCTCAAAACTTAACAAAACAAGGTCTCTTCCCGGATCGAGCAGCATCAATGCGTGCTGCTTTCTGTTTGCATTGGATTCAGGGTTTAGCCAACTATCGGAATAAAATGCCAGGGCATTGGGATTTACTGTTCCGTTAAAAGCATTCTGTAACATCACCCAACCAATTCTAGTGTTGGCAGGAAACCGCCCCAGCAGCACCTTATTGCCTGAAATCAGACCTCCCCCGCTTCCCTGATAAGACACATTGGGGTAAATAATTGTTATACTGGTTATATCACTTACAGTCGCCGGCGGATCGTTTACATCATACGTGTAGAATCCAATGGTGTTTCTGTAACCGGCTCCTTCATGAACATAAGTAAGCCAGATATCTGATTCCTGAACCACTGTTAATGAAGTTTCATTTCCTGATTCCAGATATTCAGGATTGTATTGGGGCACAGGTCTTTTCTCAGGAAGTGAAGCATTGATATCATTCAGGAGATCCTGGCCGATTGGGTCATTTGATGGCTCGAGATAGTCAGGAACTCCTAATGAATTAAAGGTCCCAAGGAAATTGAGGGGTACTCCTGCTTTAAATTGAAGTGTCGATTTGTATCCGTTTCTCGTTGATTTCAAATTCATTGTTTTCTGGGCACCTCCGTAAGTAACGTGGAACTGGTTTCCATTCAAGGAAACCTTGGTTTCAGAAGGGAATCCAATAAACCGGGTAGAAACAACAATATTTTTCAGGTAATCAGGAAGGGCAATCATGCCTGAAAACTTGCCCTCACTGTCGGAGGCACCGCTTGTCATCAGAACACCACCTGAATCAGGATGGGCGGTATAGATATCAAATCTGACCCCCGGTACAGGCTGATTGATGTTATCATAAGCTTCGATGGAGAATAATTTCTCCGAGGCAGTTTTAAAGGCAAATTGAGGAGAAACATTCAAATCTCCGAATTTTGCAGAAATATTGGTCTTATCATCCGGTAACTCTTTTTGGCAGGAAATCAGACCCAGCGTCGAAATTACCAATATGAACAAAATCTGAAAATATCTTTGATTACTTAACATGTGTGCAAGACGTTTATTCCAATTAATGTCTTCTGTAAAAGAAAATAACCCATGATTCTCAATAAAAAATTCTCAATACCATTAAGCATCGCTCTTTTTCTACAAAATACATTGTTATACAAACCGCATCAGTTATTTCAACACTTATGCCAGAAATTACAAATATCTATTAATCAATATATTATTAAAAATAATCTAGGAATAACTGTTCCAATACAGGACAATAATCCTATGATGGGACTTTTTCCTAATGCCGGATGGATCGACTTATGCCGAATCTGACGGACAAGTGATTCCCTTCAGTATCTTTACCGGTATAATAGAACAAATTCATGATCACTCCATACATCTCTCATTTAACATTCCAGGCCATAAAAGCTGCCATCAAAGCCGGGCAGCTGATACTGGACATATATAACAGTGAATATATTACCACCTTTAAGGAAGATAACAGTCCACTGACCACTGCTGATTCGGCTGCACACAGAAGCATTGCGGCAGATCTTGCAGAAACCGGTTTTCCTGTCCTGAGCGAAGAAGGGAAAGAGATACCCCGGGAAGTCAGGCAACAATGGCACTATTTCTGGATGGTTGATCCGCTTGACGGGACAAAGGAATTTATCAGCAGAAATGGCGAATTCACAGTAAATATTGCCTTAATAGCAGCAGACACCCCTGTTATTGGCGTTATTTATGTACCCGTAAGCGGGATGTTGTATTTCGGCAATAAAGAGACAGGCTCCTATAGCCTTGATTGTTCAGTTTATCCATTCAACGATCAGATTAACGGATTGGAGAATTTGCTTGTAAATTGTTTAAAACTGCCATTGGCTGGTTTGTCGGAACAATTTACAATTCTGGCCAGCCGGTCACACTTAACCCCGGAAACATCAGCAATCATTGATAATATTCTTAAGGAATATCCTGACAGCAATATTGTCAATACCGGCAGTTCATTAAAGTTCTGCAGGCTGGCTGAAGGAAACGCCCACTTTTACCCCCGCTTTAGTCCTACCATGGAATGGGATACAGCAGCAGGTCATGCCATTGCTGCATATTCAGGGATTCAGATAAAAGCATGGCCTGGGCCAGGTCCGTTAAAATATAACAAGGAAAGCCTGGTCAACCCATGGTTCATTGCCCGGGTAGCCGGGTTGCCTGACTTTGAAGGGTAGAACCCGTTACTTCTGTTCATTTTTGAAATCAACTTCCTATAAAGGAAATTTTTTCGAAAATGACAGCAACCATCTTAGCTTTCTGGATTCTGGTATTCATTGTATTCTATGCTTATGCCGGATATGGAATCCTCCTCTATCTGATTGTCAGATTGAAACGGATTCTTTCAAGAAAAAAACAACCCTGGGATCCCGGGTTTGAGCCTGAAGTAACCCTCTTTGTCGCAGCTTACAATGAAACGGACTATGTCCAGGCCAAAGTTGAAAACTCGCTTGCACTTGATTATCCTGAAGAAAAACTTCATCTGGTATGGGTAACCGATGGTTCAGACGATGGAACCCCCGACATGCTTAAATCATGGAACCGACTGAAGGTTTACCACCAAGCGGAACGGGCAGGCAAAATCGGAGCCATGAACCGGGGTATGAAACTCATCACCACCCCCTTTGTCATATTTACCGATGCCAATACCATGCTTAACCGTGATGCGGTCAGAAATATCATCCGACACTATAAAGATCCAAAGGTAGGTGGTGTTGCCGGGGAGAAAAGAATCGCAACAAGTGAAAAAGATGCTGCTGCTGGCGCAGGGGAAGGAATCTACTGGAAATACGAATCTGCCCTGAAGAAGCTTGATTCAGAACTATACTCTGTTGTAGGGGCTGCCGGGGAGTTGTTCTCCGTCAGGACCGAACTTTTTCATGACGTGGAAAAAGATACGTTGCTCGATGATTTTATTCTGACCATGCGTATTACCCAACAGGGTTATATTGTAAGATATGAACCGGATGCCAACGCTACAGAAACATCCTCAGCCAATGTTGAAGAAGAGTTGAAACGAAAAATAAGGATTTCAGCCGGAGGACTGCAAAGTGTAGTCAGATTAAAAGCCATCCTGAATGTCTTCAGATACAGAACCCTGTCATTTCAGTACATTTCACACAGGGTACTCCGTTGGACTTTAGCCCCGCTGGCCCTGCCATTTATATTTTTGCTGAATCTGGTGATTGCACTTGATTCCGGCATCTTTATTCCGGGGTTCTACACATTTTTATTCTGGTGCCAGGTGCTGTTCTATCTTGCAGCTTTGTCGGGTTGGTACCTTGAGAATAAAAAGGTCAAAGTCAAAGTGTTGTTCGTACCTTATTACTTTTTCATCATGAATCTATCAGTTTACCTGGGATTCAGACGATTTATCAAAGGCCGGCAGACAGTCAACTGGGAAAGGGCGAAAAGGGCATGATTAAAACAAAAAAGCCATGGCGATTTGCCATGGCTTTTTTGTTGATTGAATATGATTTCTTTATTTGAAATCGATCAGCTCAACGTCAAAAACCAAGGTTGCACTTGGTGGAATGGTAGGCATACGGCCATTTTCACCATAAGCAAGGGCAGAAGGAACGACCAGTCTGGCTTTTCCACCCTTTTTCATCATGGCAATGCCTTCATCCCAACACCTTTGATAACCTGACCCCTGACCGAGAACAAATTCTGGGTTGTCTCCTGTCAAGAGAAGAATCAAACTTAGTACCATTCAGGAGTGTACCGGTATAATGTACCTTAACAGTCTTGCCTGCAACTGGTGATGCTCGGTTCCTTTATTTTCAATGTAGTACAGTCCACTGCAGTTGGTTTTGCTGTTATGTTGGCTGTCTTTGATTAACCTTCTGCAGTAATCCCGTTTCTTCCTGTTTTGCTTTTGTTTTTGCATCTTCCTTCTTTTCTCAGCTTCCTGTTCCTTTTCAAACTGAGCCTTTGGCATGAAATCGAAGTAGTTCCAGTTCATAAACAAGGGGTTGTATATGGGCAACCATCTGACCGCAGCCCTTTTCTCCAAAAGCAAGGGCTGACGGAACGACAGCGGTGGCCCTTGGAGCCTTTTGACATAAGCGTCAGCCTTCGAGTAACACCTGCATTGTCAAACTCCTTACCGTTTTCCCAGCGAGGGGCTCTCCTGATCATAAGATGAAAAATAGACTTTTTCGGTAACATCTGAAACTTTAAAATGAAAACGCGAAATATCGCCCACTTTTGGTTTCTGTCCTGAACCTTTTTGTTTTCAGTAAAATACAGACCTGAAGAGGTGGTGCGGCAGTAATATTATTTTGAGTAAGATAAGCCTTAAGCTTTGAATCCTCCTGATCTTTGAGACCAACAAGCTCAGCCTGTTTACTTTCTCCTTCATCATGCCTGATTTTGGCAGAAGTATCTTTACATCCAAATATCAGATCTTTTCGCCCCTTGGGGGTTGAATCCGGCAATTACTGCGGTAAACGTATGGTTTTCAGAAAGAAGAATCTGCACTGTTGGCCAAAGGTTGCACTATCACCCGGTTTCATCATGGATAGGGCAGCATAAATATCTC
>JADIZB010000008.1 GCA_016705005.1 Bacteroidales bacterium
TGTGACAATTGGTATATCCAAAATACATATCTCGTTATACGAGCAGAAAGAACCGACATAATAATTCAGAAGATTAATGACCTCAAACAATCAGATAACTTTAAAAGAGCTTCAGGCTCCGCCTCTGCCAGTAAATCAAGAATCATAAAGAGAATTGAAGTTGCGGACGAAATATTTGGAAATTAACCATGGCAACGTTTATTGACGAAATATTGGCGGACATTGATTGGAGAGTTTCTGAATTAGCAACTCTAAAAAGTATTCCCATACGTTATAGTTTCAGACCTGAACATAAAGAACTTCAAATAAAATATACAATTCCAGCAATTTATGCAATTTGGGAAGGATTTGTAAAGAGCTGTTTTGTAATATACTCTAACCATTTAGAATTCTCTATCAATTGGTCGTGCTGAAATTGCTATTCCATTACTTACACACCAACTTGATAGTGAATGCGATTTTAATAATCCGAGAACAGGGTTTGAAGCCAAACAACGAATGGTTAGCTTAATCGACTCCTTATTGACTGACGTTGTAACTATCAAACCAAGTGTTCCAACTGAATCAAAGGGAAACTTTCGAGTGCTTAATAAAATTCTTGAACGATTTTGTATTGACAGAGTTCCAGACTATTATGATTCAAAACTAAATAAGCTTTTGCTATTTAGAAATAAGGTTGCTCATGGTGACAATTCAATCAGTGTTAACATGACTCATGTGACAGAGTTTATTTCTACAGTAGAAAATTTAATGCTGGACGTTGCAATAAATGTGGAACAAAATGAAGAGTTGGGACATTTAGAAAATAAAACACGAAAGGCATAACAGGCGTTTGCCTCAATGGCGGATGACTTGGTTTAATGAACATTCTATCTCGCATCAGCTTTTGGGGTGTATTGACAGTCTTGTACTCAGAATTCCGCCACTGCACGAAGCGCAAACCGTTAGCTGTTATATGAAAGTACTAACGCATCAGATCAACTTGAAAAAATATAGACAAAAAACCAATAATCATGGACTATATTAGCGATACTAAAATTAAGTTTAGTTCAGACTCAGTAAAGTAATTTGTTTTTCTGCCTTTTGTCGCTTCCGGTGCTTAGATTAAGCCAAAAAAGATTTCAAGGTGTGTACACAAATTTATCAAGTGGACTGAAATATGTTGGCGCCCCTAGGTTAAACGAGGAAATTGAGTATTGGCTTATTTTCAACGATTTCTTGCCAAGAAAGAGTTCGAAAGATGCACAATAAATTGGGGAGTTTCATCTGATTTTACTTTCTTATTTCCTATTTTTAATTTTGTTGACATATCAATTGATGCTAATCATGCTTATTATAAAAAGGAATATTTAAATACCAATAATGATTGTTTAACAATAAGCGTTAACCAAATCACCCCTTCAGTAAATGCTTATTTTAGATTAGGGCCTCTACGACTGGGAGGAGGTGGTTTTTTTTCATTTCATACGAGTAACTGGGATGACAAATTAAATAGTACTCAAACAAAATATAAAAACAACAATTTTGGTTATTCAGTCAGCTCAGTTATAATTACACCTGTGATTAAAGACTTTCCATAATTTCGAAGCGAGATATGGAGTAGTTAATTATAAAATTGATGATGAAAAATATTCTTTCTCTGGAATCTCATTCAATATTGGTATTGGAATAAAACTATAGATCATGAAACATTTAATTTATTATTTTTTGCTTTTTTGCTGTCATTCTATCATCTTGTGATAAAATGACGTTATCAGACTTAGAGCCATATTCTGAGTTGATTTCAGAAAATGGGAAAACTATAAGATTTTGATAATCCTAATCACCTTTACATGGATTAGTAATAGAAATACCAGATTCTGCGGTTATATACCCTGTCCCGTTGGAATTAATAAAAACTACATTTGACGTGCAATATAGTAATGAATTTTTGCATAATGATTCGAAATTGTATAAAGTGTATCAAAAAAATAAATGCTTTTATTTGCCCATTAAGATTACTTTACCTTATGATGAAGATAATTACACATCAGACCAAATCTCGAAATTGGCAGTATATTACTTTAATGATGATAAGCAGATTTTTTTTCCTTTAGTTGTTAATAATGATACTAGTAATCATTTAATAGAATGTATTACTTATCATACAGGAACATTTGGTGTTTGTTATCCACATCAAAATGAGAAAGCTACGATAATCACTACTGGATTTTTGCCCACAAAAGATGGGTTTAGATTTGATAATGATTCTTTTTGTAACTCTATTGGTCCAAGGTTTGTGTGATCAATATACACTTAGCTTTCCACCGACTAATGTTCACGGTGGTCATTGTGCAGGAATGTCTAATTTTCCTTATATCATTATTTGAGAATGAATTATCTTGGAGGATTATTTAATCGATATGATGATTATGAGCAAATATTCAAGGCTTGTAGAATTCCAAGAATGGACAGGCAAAACAATTGTAAAGCCTCGACCTGGAGATTTAAGAGAAATTCTTCAAGAATAATTTCCAAAAAAGATAAACCAGTTATTTTTGCTTTGCAATTGGTTTGCCCAAATTAGATATCAACTTATTGTTGCATTCAGGTATGAAAAAATTGGCTTAATCAAGAGATAGTTTATTATTATGATCCCTATGAACCAGGAAGTATCGAATCTAAAACTCTAAGTGAATTTGAAAACATTATAGATGGCGTATCTGAACAACCTCTATATCCAGATCTTGAAAAAAACGCTTCACTTTGTGGTCAATGGGAATTTACTTTTTCGAATGCACAGGCTACTAATATTACCCTTAGTGGAGAAATACCCGAATTCAGCCAAATCTTTAAGCTCTATACGACAGAATATATGTCAAATCAAAACAGTATTAAAATTCCTGCAGTAGAAGATTATAATGAAGAAATATCTGGTACAGCATCCGGTTTTACATTTTCTTTAGAAACAAAAACTGAATGGATGGTAATTGACCAAATTCAAAACCAAACTACCACAGGGAAGGCAAAACAATTGAATATTAATTTCACCCGGATCACAATATGATTCAAATTGCACAGGGAACACTAACCTTTCACATTCCAAAGAGATTTTTATGGCATTTTTGATTGGCTAGTTTGCAGACGCTTATATAACGTTTGATATTACCGGAACTGGAACCATGGAATAAGAAAAGAAAACTTTCGAATCGTCATTAGTAAATCAAATTCCTTAAATGGAAGTATTAAATCTTTGTCTTTTGAGTTTAAAAATGATTCTGCAAAGTTGAAGAACAAATGAAAATATTAATCCAACAGCTAACAGTACCTAGCCCAATAGCCTATGATAAATCAATTTTGAAACAGTGTCCTCCGCAAAAAATATAGTGCCTTTTGAATGTGACGAACCCCCAAAACAGCTACTGGTCATAGATTCAATCCGTTACCAGCCATTATAAAACAACAGAGCATAAGAAAATGAGAAAGAAAGAACTTCCATTAGTAATTTTAAAAGCACTTGAACCATATGTGGGCTTAAAAGGTGACAAGTTTGAAGTTATAGAACCTAAAGAAAATTTACTCAAAGTAATTGATAAGGACATAGATTCAGATTTTCATTTTACCATTGAGAAGTATCAACAAACTAATAATGTCGGCTTTCAGTTTTTAATGACAAGAGTCCCAAGGATGCAAATAACAATGGACTGTATCAAACTTGGTGGAAATTTCTGGTTTTAGGTGGACAGTTTGACGCTTGGTTGAAACTTCTTAATGACTACGAAAGTATAAACTCATTCTTTGACGACCCTATAACAAAATCCTTTAGAGATGAATTTTTTGCGGAATTTGAAATTGTTGACGATGATGCCGAAATAAATCCATTAAACACAAAACAAATTCTTCTACTTGACTCCTATTTAGATTCTATTGACGCCAAATTAGCTGAATTTACTACGGAAAGAATTCACAGGACATTCAAGAAATTAAGGAAGATATTCTTCAGCTTAAAGACAATTTGACGAAAAATCTAAAAAGTGGGTTATCTCAAGACAGACAAATATTTGGGCTAAAATTGCTAAACAAGGAACTAAATTTATTAAGGAGTTTTTAAGCGAATCAAAGAAAGAGTTAATTAAACAAGGAGTTAAAGGAATTATTGACTACCTGAAGGAAAATGGACAAACTTTGCTCAATTAGAATAACTGCTGGTAACACTGGTAGCCGTTGCTCAACATCATCTCCTCAAAGAAGAAGAAACCAATATTTAACTTTGCCTTACGGAATAGTGTTTTGGCTGTCTTGAATACTACCGCCTGATGAGCCAGTGCTGATCAACGGAATTTCCATACCTCTTTAATTTATCAGCATTCCCTCCTTCCACAACAAACAAGGCAAAATCATTTTTCTGCCGTTGGTTGTTTTGCTATAAATATTTATTTTTGTTAGTTTTGTGGGGATGTCGGATTATTTGCCAGAAAAGACAGTCATCTGGACGGGCAAGTCCTGGTTGTGTTGATCGTTGAGGATTTTAGTTTAGACGCAGTAGTAGTTTTTAGCAATGGATATAAGCGTTTAAATGAGTTTGTGATATAAGGTTAGTAACAAGTTATGCCCAACACAATAAGATTTATCTATGGAATACGCTGAATTATTAAACAAACTCACAATCACAGCTGAATTTAAAGAACTTCAGATATTAGGTAAGACCATCTTTGACAATCCCAACGACAATTTGATTTATTATCTGTATATGCAGATTTGATAGATGAAATGGCTTGGTCAAGACTTTTTCATTCTTGTTAGATTCTACTCAAATGCATGGACTTTCCACAGAGCCTAATTAGATTAGTCATTGATAAACAATCATGTCTTAATTATTTCAAAATTATCTGCCTTTTGAGAACGAATCAAATCTATTTGTATAACTGAATGGAAAACAGAGTCCATTAGAAGAATAGACATTCTACTAAAAATAATAGATAAACAAGGGAATACTAAAGCTGTCATTAGGATTGAAAACAAGGTAGATAGCGGAGAACAGAGAAATCAGATAAAGGATTATCGAATTCATTAATAATTGCATTCCCAAATATTCCCAAGCTCATTATTTTCTAACTCCCAATGGAAGAACATCTTTAACATCCAATTATGAAGCTGAATGTTTGTGCCATTCTATTTCATACATAGATATTTCTTACATCATTGAACAAATAGTGCAACCACAACAGAGCCAGCCTCAGCTATTCTTAAATATATTGAAAACACACATTGACAGAATAACAAACATAGATAAAATGGATAAGCAAGCTCTTCAACTCATAAAAAACTGTATAAAAATCCTGAGTATAGACAAGCCTTAAAACTGATAAGTCAATACTCTCCTAATATCAGGTATGTTTTGATTCAATCAAAGAGGATCTAAGTGTATCAACTAATTTACCGTTTTTAGCAGAAAGTTATTCTATTGATTACTACCCAAGAACAAGTTCAAATCCACATGAGTTCAAACTCTTCATAGATGATCTAAAAGAAATAATAGAAATTCGGGGTTTGTATCCTTGTTACATGTTACATTGTGAGAATTCAAACCCAGATATTGGTGATATATTCACATTACGAATTGCAATTTGGGACAATGGTCTTAAGGAAAAATAGCTACTGATCGTCGAGAACTCAGAGAAACAATTCAAAGTACTTTTTCATTACCTAATAGTTTAGGGTCAGATAAAAATTGGTCTCAATGGACATGCCTATGGACAGGAAATAGCTATAGAATTAAAGACCTTGGAGATGATGACATAGCTGGATTACTTAACTTATTGTTGAGTGGAATTAAGGAAACTTATAATGCATATAAACATGGGCTTGAAAAACTTGTTGAGATTAAATTTTAGATAAAAGTGCTAGGCATAACACAGGCTAAGCAAAGGTGGGTTTCAGCCACACTTGGCAGATAATAAACCAACCTTGCCAAGTTGTGGAACGCTGCGCAACCCCACTAGCAAAAGTCATCTGTCATGACTTTGTGCTAATTGGGAATTTTTTATAGAAAATCGGTTTATAAATTTTAGTATTAGCAGAAGCATCTCGGCAATTTTTATAATTATAGTATAATTAGTCCAACTTTATGTGAATTTATCAATTGGCATATTTGCCAATTGATAAATAATTTCTATTTTTGCATTTGTATACACTTAAAAGTGACGGCATCACTATAAACACGGCATGAGAATTATGACAAAGGTTAATTTTTTAGACAGTTCTACAATTCAAGTAGTTGCACTCGATGGTGAAATTTTCATTTTAAAAACTTATTTATCAGTTCTTGATGAAAATCAACAGCTTATAGCTACTTTATTGGCGAAGTATTTCACTGAAAACTTTTCTAATGATAAATCAAGCATGATTTATTGGGTACTAATGAAAATGATGGCAAATCAAGGCTTTAGTTTTTATTATGGAAGTAGTGATCGAAGTGCAGAACGCGAGCGCATTGGTAAAAAATTCGTCAATTTCCGTGAGGGAAGGAATAGAAGCTAAACAGCTTACCATTATGACAAACATTGACGCTTCTAATTTGTGTAGAATAGAACAAGGGAAATATTCGGTCGGTTTTGATATTCTTACAAAAATATCTGGCCCGTGGTGTATAAAGTTGATTTGGTCTAATTCAGGGCAAAATTACCTGAAGATTCCGGTAATATCATCCTGCTACTCTTTCCAGGTGTAAGAAATAGAGTCTGCGGTACTTTAGGGAGTCATCAATCATTTATTCCGGTTTCTCGGTTGGTCCCCGCATCAGTTTATCCTTTTTACCTGAAGTCCGTTGAAACGATGCTGATCAACCTCAGAAAAGCCGTACGGCTTTTCGGGAAAACATGCTTATGTTTTCGGGAAATCATCCTTATGTTTTGGGTAAAAGCCGTACGGCTTTTTGTAAAAAGATCATGATGAAACAGGGTAAAGGTCAGGATAAGGCAGAAGAAATCCCGGGAAGGTTCACCAATGCTTACCCGCCCGCTTGGTAGGCTGGTGGGATTCCTTTACTTTTGTTCAGCGGATCACGTTGTGGCAACCCCGAAACAGGCATGCCTGCGAAAGCCGGCGGTCAAAGGGAAGGTCGCTTTTACCCACCGGCAGAAGCCTGGTTGTAATCCTGTTTACCCGATCGTTCACCGGTGCTGTGTTGGTCTGAAATCCGCTCTGGAATTAAATTCTTATGGTAAAGTATAAAGAGATAAAAGCGATCGCTGCCTATGTATTGCTCTTTGCAGTGGTCATAGCCGCTGTCAGGATTTTCTTTTACCATGAACTGCTGAACAGCAGCAATTTCCTGTACTGGGATGCGGAACATTACCAGTGGATCAAAGAAAAGGGATACGAAGGCTACCGAATTGCCTTTTTCCCGCTCTTCCCCCTGATCTGGCGATGGTTGTCGGTCGGTGTTTACGGAATCGTGGTTGTTAACGGCATCGTTTTTCTTTCCGCTTTCTACCTGATGGCAAAAGACCTGAAGTTATCCGTAACTGAAATCCTGGTTTACCTGAGTATCCCCGGCTTTATCTTCTTCTTTCTGCCGTTCAGCGAATCGTTCTTTTTCCTGATTTCGGCTGTTCTGCTTTACGGACTGAAGTACAATAAGGTTTATTTTGTATGTGCCGCATTGCTGTTGTCGGCCATGTCGAGGCCTGCGTTCACCATTTTTATTCCGGCCATTCTCATTACTGAGCTTCTGCATGCAAACAGGACAAACCTGCTTCAGCGGCTGGGATTGTATTTGGCCTGTTTTTCAGCAGGGATTCTCTTTGTCGGTATTGTTCAGTATATGGATACAGGCGAATGGTTCAGGTTTTTTGCAGTGCAGAAGGGATGGGGCAATGCACTGCAATGGCCGAAACTGCCGCTGACTTCATGGGCCGGCGGTTTTGTTGTACGTTTGGACGGGGTTGCTTTTTTTGTGGGTATCCTGGCCGGAGCCTTTCTGACAGCTGTTCTGCTGAAGCTGAAGTTTATCCGCAATATTACAGTTCCGGCTGAAGTCATCTTCTCGCTTGCCTATCTGGGAGGCATCACCTTATCGGTTTTGATTTTCAGGGGCGGAAGTCTGTTCAGTTTGAACAGATTTATTTTCGCAACCCCTTTTATCGTTGTTGTTTTTGATTTCTGGATAAAGCAGGCTTTTTACTTTGGCAGAAAGCAGTTGCTTTATATTTTCGGCGGCATTTTACTTTTCTGGTTGCTGTTCGGCTCTTACGTTCACATCCAGGCCTTCCTGAAATTTCTGCTGCTGACATTGTATGTCTTCCTCCTGTTTGTGATGAAATCGGATCAGCCGGTGCTCCGGAAAACAGCCACAGGGTTACTGATCCTGGTGAACCTGATCTTCCAGGTTATCCTGTATGTGAGATTTCTCAACGGAGGTTGGGTAGGGTAAAACAGGTACATCCAACCACCTTTCAGGTTCTTTGGTGCGCGGGATTTTTCAGCCGGCTTCATGGTTCTCATTTCAGTATTTGCGGCCGACAGGGCGATTGGACCGGGTTTGTTTTATTGAAATTTAAGTAACGTGAATCCTGTTTACAGCATCAAGATTAAGCGAAATGTGATCAATGCCTTACGAACAGGTAACCGGGATTCATCAGGATTTTGATCATTTCAGGCAGGACGAAGAACGCAGGAAGTTCTTTCACCTGAGAGAACAATCAATAAAGTCATCCATTTTAATTCAGGGGATAAAACTGTAATTACAGGACAAAAGCCGGGATGAAAAGCTTCCGGATACAGGAACTGCTCATGTTTAAATGAACAATAGTGCTTCTGACAGGGTTCAATACCAGCAGGTAGTTTCGCGCTTCACAATTGCCGGATCCGTCATGCACATGAATTTGAACCCGGATTATACCGGCTTCTTAAAACCGGATCAGATGAAAAGCCTTTTAATGATCATGTTTTGCTTTGCTGCATTCTGCAGCGATGGTCAGGAAGCGACCACACCTTCTGATGAAAGCAGATGGGAATCTCCCTATTCCCTGCCAACACCGGAAGGCTGGACAACCGAACAGTTTCCGATCCCCATCGGCTTTGCACCGCAAATAAACTATAACGGTGTCGAAGATATCCGCTTTTCTCCGGGATGGGGAAATGCAGCAAGCGAAGAATACTGGACGTATGCGTTTTTGTGGTATCTTGATGGATCCCCTGAAACAGATGCGGAAATCATTGCCGGGAATTTAAAGGCTTATTACACCGGATTGATTCAGGTGAACACCGACAGCACAAAGATTTCAACCCGAATATTTCAGCCGGTAACAACCTCTTTCACTAAAATACTTACGGATAATAATGATTCGGAGACTTTTACCGGAACCATCGGAATGGTGGATTATATGCAACACCGGCCAATAACGCTGAATTGCAGGGTACATTTGAAATATTTGCCTGAAGCCGGTAAAACCATCATATTTTATGAAATTTCGCCACAGTTGTTTACCCATAAAAACTGGCAGAGGCTGAATCAACTCTGGTCAGATTTCAGGTTTAACCGGAACTGACCTTCTGATATAAACTGTGCATATTTCTAAATCAGCAGGGAAAGATATGGAAAACAAGTTTGTAAACTATTTTTCCAGAATGACACCTCTTTCAGTGGAGGAGTCAGATGTTATTGCCAAAAGTATGGTTACGAGGGCATACAAAAAAGGGACCATCCTGTTAAAAGAAGGACAACAGTCTGTTGATACGTACTTTATACTGGAAGGCTGCATCAGAGAATATATTATCACTGACGGAGAAGAAAAGACAACCAATTTTTTCACAGAAGAACAGTGGGTTATTTCACTAAGTAACTTTAGCCCGCAAAGCCCTTCAACACATTATCTGGCTTGTGTTGAGGACTGCACGGTGGTTGTAGGGAATGAGCAACAGGCCCGGGAAATGTTCAGGAATTTCCCAAGATTTGAGACAATTTCGCGGGCCATTGTGGAAGCTGATTTTGCACAGCAAAAAAAGGTACTGACTTCTTATCTTACCGACACCCCTGAACAGCGTTATCTTAAGTTATTGGAATCAAGACCTGACTTATTTCAGAGAATACCACAATATCAAATCGCAAGCTATATCGGGGTCAAACCGGAATCTTTAAGCAGAATCAGAAAAAGAGTTGTCCTGAAATTTAAGTAATTGCATTTTGAATTTCCGATACCTAAACGGATATTATTATGCTTCCTTTCTTGTGCCCTTTCTCAACATAACTATGGGCTTCTGCCACTTTCGATAAAGGATAAGTGGTATCAATGACTGTTTTAATTTTTGCAGTCCTCAATAATTCTTTGAGTTCGATAAAGTATTTTAAGCGTTCCTTAACCGGAAGCATTCCTGTTGCTGAAGATCTTGCTTTTTTACCATTGAACAGGGAAGTCCGGATGATTTGAATAAAAAGTGAAAAATCAATGACTGCCGAAAGATAAACACCATTTTTTGTGAGAGTTGATTTACATTCCGAAAATGACTTTTTCCCCACTGTATCAAAGATGATGTCATATTGTAACCCGTTTTTTGTAAAGTCTTCGAGGTTATAGTCAATCACAAAGTCAGCACCCAGAGACTTTACCAAAGCTACATTACCGGTACTGCAAACACCGGTAACCTCTGCACCAAAGTGCTTTGCGATCTGAATCGCATAAGTACCCAAACCACCTGAGGCGCCATGAATCAAAACCTTCTGATTCTTTTGAATATTGCCCAGGCCCTTTAAAAAGTTCATGACTGTTATGGCGCTGCCATTAACCGGGGCTGCTTCCGCATAAGTGATATTATCGGGCATGGTAGTCAATACATCATTTTCGTTTACACAAACATATTCAGCATAACAACCAAGTTTGGTTGTTCCGCCAAATACCTTATCTCCGGTTTGAAACAATTTTACAGCAGAGCCAGCTTCAACAACTTCTCCTGCAAACTCAAAGCCCAGTATTGTTCTCTTAGGACCTTTTAAGCCGGTATAAAACCTGCCTATAAATGGCTTTCCCGTTCTCATCATTATGTCTGCTGCAGTCACAGTAGATGCATATACCCTGATTAACACCTCATCTGACTTTGGCGCAGGCCTGGTCATTTCATTCAGATGCAGAACGTCCGGTGCTCCGTATTTTAAGTATTCAATGGCTTTCATTTTTTTATTGTTTAAGTGATTGATTATTTCAGTGACAAAAGTATTTCCAGCATCCGGCAATCTCATTGACTTTGGTTAAGAAATGAGAAATCACCTTCTGAAGTGTTGATAGAAGCTATGGCAGTTAATTGAACAATATAAAGTTCCTTCCTGTTAAAATAAGGTGTGCCTGACCGGGGCAAGGATTCTCTTTAATCATCTAATCCGTATCAGATATGAAAAACAAATACTTCATTCTTATATTCCTGATGGCTGCTCAGATAAGTCTTGCCTACGGACAATGGTCCACCGATCCCGAAAATCCCGGAATAGTCTGCGATGCAGGAGGGTTGCAGATCAATCCTCAGGCTTTTGCCGATGACGATGGGGGTGTTTATGTTTTCTGGCTTGACAACCGGTTGAATGCGCCTTATGCCCATGAGGTATACGGACAGCATTATGATGCGAATGGTTATGCCCTGTGGGAAGAAGATGGCCGGTTGATTTTAAATCATTCCACTAAAATAAACTGGTTTAATGCGAGCCGGATCTACAACGGAGAAATAATCATTGGCTGGTTGACTTCAGAGGTGATCGGAACAGACTCATTATGGGTACAGCGGCTGGATGAAAACGGTTCAAAAATCTGGGCTGATGATCTGCCCGTGGCAAATGCAGGCATGCTGCCTGATTATATTCTTGGGATGTATGGGTATTACATCATTCACGACAATTCAGGATATTGTATTTCTATCGGAACCGTATATTTTGGCGGGTCGAGCGGCAACAGGATTTCACGGTTTACCAGCGATGGAATTTTAACCGGGAGGTATAATGGTGAACCCGAAGGTACCCAGTACAATTTTGGCTCATCCGGTTTGCAATCAGCCTTTGATGCTTCCGATAACGTTTACATTTATTATTCAACCGGAAATGGTTCCGGGGCTGAATTGATGTGCCTGAAGGTTAATACCGCAGGCGACACGCTCTGGGGGCCGGTTGCTGTCCTGGAAGGCACACAGGGTCTTGCTTATCAGTTTTCGGGAATCAGCGATGATGAAGGAATAACTTTCGTATGGCAGGGTTACGGGGATGGGGGCGATGGCACCAACCTTTATGCAAGGAGGCTGAATGCCGATGGAAGCCGGGCCTGGAATGAAACGACCATGCCCGTTTGTGTGGCTGATGGTACCCAGGGAAATTTTTTCTGGAAGAGATCCGGGGATAACTACTATATAACCTGGGCCGATGCCAGACCCGGAACCGATCCGGGGTTTTACGATATTTTTGCCCGGAAGTTTGACGCAAACGGAGCTGTTTACTGGACTGAAAATGGTGTACCTGTTGCCAGTTTAAATACATACCTTCCCTATCCTGAATTTGATTTTTCGGATGACAACGGTATGATCATATGCCATCAATCCACAGCAGCAGGGTTTGTGGCGCAAAAAGTGAATGATGACGGAACCATTGCCTGGGATGAAGATGGAAACATGATTTGTACATCTATCAATGCTCCGTTTTATGCCGAGCATGTTGAAGTAAGATCCGGCGGTAAAGTTATTTCTGCATGGGCAAAAGCAAATCCCAGCGGCGGTTCTGATAATATTTTCATCACGCGGGTTGATGATGCAGGTACCGTTGGTATAAAGGAGCTGAAAGAGAATCAGATACATATTTATCCCAATCCGGCAACGGATGAAATCACGCTGGTTTTACCCGGAACCATGGATAATGCTGAGTTGAATCTGTATGATTTTTCAGGAAAAGAGTTACGGAACTTCTTACTGACGAGCATTCCCGGTAACAGTTTAAGGATTTCAACCAACGGACTTTCATCCGGAACTTATTTACTTCGCATTAAAACCGATCATGAAAACATTTCGCATAAACTGATTGTGAAATAGTGGTTTTGATGAAAAATGAAAGCATTCCACGTTACGGTTCACCTTCCGGGATACCGGGCTGATTGATTTGAGTCTGTTAAAAATACCCTGTTTCAGGTAAAATAAAAAAGCCCCGGTTAAGGGGCTTTTTCGCGAAAACCATTTCAGAATTAATGGTCGGGGGGATCGCATTATCTTTGTTAGAACGGGCAGCACTGGAGTTCTTCCATCGAACGGTGGTTGCGGGTCGAGAACCCGAATCCGCCGCCCCTGTTGCCGCTGCGCTGGAACATATTAAAGTCGTCGAGCTCGATGGTGATCGAAATCTCGTGTGAGCAGCCGGTAGCCGTTCTGATTTCGGTCAGCACAAAGTCGTAGGTATAGTTGATTTTCATGCGGGTGAGGCTGGTAAAAGGCGCATTGATACCCAGCATAAAGATCAGGTCGTTCGATTTGGCCAGCTCGCTGGTGCGGTTGCGGAACCATACCCCTGAGTAAATCGATGATTTGAGGATGTTCACACCGACGGCATAGGTTTTGAAGTCGGCCTGTGATTCGTAGATAAATCCGGGATTGAATTTAAAGGTGTTCCTTGCGGCACCTTTATCCTGGCGCTGGAAGTAAAGCTTGTCGTTGTCGCCGTTCATTTCGAAAACAAGGTCTCCCGTGATGGCCAGCTTACGTGGCAGGGGAGAGGTGAGTCCGATAAAGGATTCGTTGGGCCTGAACAGGTGATGTACAGCCAGTCCGAAGGTTCCCTGGATGGCGCTGAACATATTGCTGCTCTCGGTAAACCGGAAGACACCTCCGACCGAAAAGTCGGGATAGAAGATGTTGCCGCTGCCGGGCTCCTGGAAACTTGTTTCATAGATGTTTCCGTAAACAGGATTCAGCTGATCGGTAAATACCAGGTTGTCCCAGTTGATTCGTTTCTGAACGAAGGAGGTCATGATACCGACCTGGGTCACCATGTTGTCCTGTAGCGGAACCCTTACTGCGGTTGAGATTCCAACCGTGGAGGTCTTCATGTAACCAGAGCCGGCATTGTCCGACATCACCATCAGCCCCAGACCTCCCGAGCCCGGAATATTGCGTTCGGCAATATCCATGCTGAAGGTATAGTTGCGCAGGTCGGCCGGCAGTTGCGGCCACTGGTCGCGGACTGTAAACCTGGCCCTGAGGCCGGGCGTGAGTCCTACTGCCCCCGGGTTGTAATAAACCGGATTGTTATAGAACTGAGAGAAAAGAGGATCCTGTGCCTTTGCGAATTCTGAAAGCAGTGCTGCGAGTGTGATCAGCAGGTAAATCCTTATATTTTTCATGACATTGTGTTTTTCTGGTTGCTTAAATTCGTTTCAGGCTTAGCGGATCATGGTTACCGTTCCGTAGGTCTTTTGCGGGATGTTGGTGTTTTTCCCGACATCGACACCCTGCCAGATGGTTCCGTCTTTGAACACGGCAGAGGCTTTCCACATATAGACATCCTGCTGTACCATGTTTCCGTTGAAGTTACCGTTCCAGCCTTCCGTCGGCGAGCCGTTTTCGTCAAGGGCACTCGATGTCCACAAAACATTGCCCCAGGTATCATAAACTTCGATGGTGAAAGCTTCGAGGTTGACACCCACCGGTTTGAACAGCCTCACGGCATCGTTCGGATTGTTCGGCGAGAAGGCATTAGGTATCCAGAGTCCCTTGAACATCAGGCTGTATTCCATCCTGAGGGTGTCGGGGCATCCGAATTCATTCAGTGAAACGAGGGTTACTTCATAGGTCCCGTCGCTGGTAAAATCAATGACCGGATCGATGGCAAACGACTGCACCCCTGTGCTGAAGTCCCATTCATAGGCGGTGGCACCGATTGATCCGTTGGTAAACAGCACCCTGCCCTGTGTGTTCTCGTAATTGTCGGTAAGCGAGAATGCGCTGGTGGGTTTCGGGTTTACGACGAGCTCTCTGGCAATGGTATCGGCACATCCGTTGGTATCGACCACGGTGAGTTCGACCAGGTAATTGCCGACATTTTCAAAGATAAAGTCGGGGTTCTGAACGCCTGCCAGACCGAGCATATTCAGTGAGTCGCTGAATTTCCACCACCACTGATCGATGGAGGCATCGGCGCTGTCGCTGATATCGGTGAAGAAGGTGTGGTTGTTCATACAGGCCAGGCTGTAAGTAAAGTCGGCTGCCGGCAGGTGATTGACCCTGAGTGTATGGCTGACGGTATCGTTACATCCGAACTCGTTGGTTACGGTCAGGAAAGCTGTATAGACACCGGCACGGCTGTACTGGTAAGCCGGATTGCGCAATGAGGTGGTATCGTAAACCGACTGGAGGTCACCGAAATCCCACTGCCATTCATCAATCTTGGATTCGTTCCATGTCGACTGGTCGGTAAAGAAGGTGTTATGGTTGAGACATACATCGGCGGCAGCAAAGGCGGCAACCGGTGAAGCCAGAACTTTAACGGTCTGCGAGATGGTATCGCTTACGGTCTTGCCGGCAACAGTGGTGGAGACAACAAGGCTTACATTATAGGTGCCACTCAGCTGGTAAATGTGGGTTACCGATGGCTGTGCAACTGTGTAAACAAGGGTTTCACCGTCGCCGAAGTCCCATGCCCAGTTGTCGATCGGGTTGCCGCAGACAGAGCGGTCTTCGAAGGTAAGTTCATGGCGCTCGCAGGTGAGGGTGTCCATGGCCTCGAAACCGGCAGTGATGCATGGCATGCGGTCGACACTCAGGTTATAGACGGCCTGGCATCCGTTGATGGTGATGGTGGTCAGGCTGACGTCGAATATACCTGCGGTGGCGTAGAAATGTGAAGTATCGGCAGGGCTGGTATGCAGCGTATCGCTGATGCCGTCGCCGTAATTCCAGATCCATGTTGCGATGGTTTCGCCATTGCCGTTCGACAGATCGGTAAAGTAAATGGTGCTGTCGCAGGTTCCGGCGGTATAGCTGAACGATGGAACCGGCAGCGGTATCACGTCAACATTCTGGTAAACGGTGGTTTCACAGTTGTTTTCGTCGATGGTAACCAGGGAGACCAGGTAGGAGCCCGGGCTCTGGAAATAGTGTACCGGATTGCTGATGGTTGATGTATTGTAGATGCCCGAAGCCTGATCGTCGAAGTTCCAGCTGAACGATACCAGCGAGTCGCCTACAGGGGTTACAACCACAGGGCTGAACCATGTGCTGTCGCCTGAACAGGTGGTGGTATAGTCGATGTTCACCTGGAGTCCGGCGGGTATGCATACCTCCTGAACGATGGTATCGGTGCAGCCACGGAGATCGGTCACGATCAGCTGTACGTTGTAGCAACTGTCGGTGTGATAGAAGATGTGGTGCGGATTCTGGAGGTTTGAGGTATAACCCGGTTCGAATTCCCATTCCCATCCAACGATGGCGCCCATGTAACTGGTCGACTCATCCTGGAAGGCAACGGCTCCGTTGGCGCAGGCATTGGTAACATAACTGAATGCCGGGACCGGGGCTGGGAATACCTGAACAGGAATCGTGATGGATCCTTCGCAGCCGTTTTCGGTGACCACGGTCAGGGTTACATTGTACAGTCCCTGCTGTGAATAATGGTATACCGGGTTCTGTAATGTAGAAGTATCGGTGCCCGGGGCTGCATTCGGATCGCTGAACAGCCATGACCAGGAAACAATCTGTTCGCCGGTATTGGTGTACGACAGGTCGGTGAATGAGGTACCGTTTTCGACGCAGGCGCTGATGAACGAGAAGGCGGCTACCGGCAGTGCACCGATGGTGACCTGCTGGGTAACGGTGTTCGTGCATCCGTCGTTGTCGACAACGGTGAGCGTTACATCAAATGTATTGGCAACCACATAAATGTGTGTCGGGGTGGGTGAGGTCGAGACCGGACTGCCGTCGCCGAAGTTCCATTCCCAGGAGGCGATGGTAGTAACATCCATCACGGCCGGGTCGGCTTCGAACGATACGGGAGCACCGACGCAGGTACCCGAAGTGACCATGAAAGCTACGGCAGGCAGCGGGGTAACAACGACGCTGTGCTGTATGGTATCCTGGCAACCGCTTGCGCTGGTTGAGGTGAGGAGTACCGTGAAGGTACCGGCTGTATTGAAGATGTGTACCGGGTTCTGCAGGCTTGAGGTGTTCGAGACGCCCGATGCGGGATCGCCGAAGTTCCACAGCCACTGAACGATGGCAGGGCCTCCGTTGGTGGTGGTAAGGTCGGTGAATGCTACCGGTGTGCCGAGGCAACCCTCTTCGAAGACAAATTCAGCGGTTGGTCCGACAACGATTTCAACATTCATGCTTGTTTCAGCATCGCAGTCTTCGAGGTTGGTCACCGTGAGGGTTACGGTATAGGTACCGGCATTGGCATAAACATGGGTTACGTCGGGATTGCCCGGTGCGGTAACCAGTTGTGTGTTTCCATCGCCGAAATCCCAAAGCCATGAGGTAATTACGCTGCCCTGGGCCATCGACATATCGTTGAATGCCACGTCGGTGCCCGAACAGGCGGGAGCGGTAAAGTTAAACAGGGCAACCGGTCCGGGGATTACACTTACCGGATGCGTTACCATGGCTGTACAGCCGGCGGTATCGGTGATGGTAAGGTTCACCATATAAACACCCTGGCTCATGTAGATGTGCTGCGGGTCAGTATCGGTTGAGGTAGTTCCGTCGCCGAATTCCCAGAACCAGGTAAGGGTGGTGGTAGGATCGACATAGGTGGAACTGGTAAACTGTATGGTGTCGTTTGAACATCCGCTGGTGAAAGCAAATTCAGCAAACGGGGCAGGGGCAATGGTAATGACCCTGGTGGTTGTATCGGCACAGGTGTTCGTGGTGGTGACAATCAGGCTAACGGTGTAGGTTCCCGGCTGTGCAAACACATGCGACGGGTTCTGCAGGCCTGAATTGTTGTTCACACCGGAGGTCTCATCACCGAAATCCCAAGCCCAGCTGATGATCTGGCCACCGCCGTTGGGCTGCGACAGGTCGGTAAATTCTACCGGTTCACCCAGGCAGGATGAGGTATTGATGAAGTTGGCCACAGGATTCGGAATAACCTCTACCTGTATGATCACTGTTGCTTCGCATCCTTCGGAAGTTGTGATGTTGAGTGTTACATTATAGAAACCGGCATTGGCATACTGGTGGGTTACATTCTGGTTGTTGGGGAAGGTAACGGTGGTGGTATTGCCATCGCCAAAGATCCATTCCCATTCGGTAATGTATCCTGATTCAGTGTATGACTGGTCGAAGAACGAGGTTTCTGTCTGGAAACAGGTCGGTGCGGAGTAGTAGAAGAAGGCTACCGGCAGCGGACTCACATGTACCAGGTGGGTGATGGTGTTGCTGCAACCGGCTGTATCCGTGATGGTCAGGGTTACATTGTAATCACCTCCGGTAGCATACTGATGCTGCGGATCCTGCAGGTTCGACAGACCACCGTCGCCGAATTCCCAGGCAAATGTTGCAACGGCATTTATGTTGGTAACGGTGGCATCGGTGAAGAAGCTGGTAAGGGCTTCGGCACATGACGACTGCCAGGTGAAATCAACGGCCGGGGCTCCGCCAACAGTAACCTGTTTGGTGATGGTTCCGGTGCAGTTGTTGAAATTGGTGATGGTCAGCGTAACATTGTAGGTTCCGGGGGCACTGAAGATGTGCTGGGGATCCTCGAGGTCCGAGAGGTTGAAGATGCCCGAAGCGGGATCGTCGAAATTCCATGCCCAGCTGACTACGTTACCGGCACCGTTCGGGAAGGAAGCATCCTGGAAGTTCACCAGCAGGTCTTCGCAAAGGGTGGTATAGTAGAAGTTGGCCACCGGGTTCGGGGTTACGGTGATCTGGGTATAATAGGTGTTTTCGCAGCCGAATGAGTTCAGAACATTGAGGCTTACCTCGAAAATACCAGCATTGGCATAATCGTGGGTTGGGTTCGGATCGTTCGGGAAGTAAATGGTGTCGTTTGTTGAACCATCGCCGTAATTCCATACCCAGCGTGTGATGTAACCATTCTCGGTTGAGGAGAGGTTGTTGAACTGGGTGGGTGTTCCCAGACAGTTTGGTGTGTCGAAACTGAAGAAGGCAATGGGTGAGCTGTTGATCTCAACGGTATGGACAAGAATAGAGGTATATCCGGCCGTATCTGTTGCGGTCAGGGTTACTTCATAGGCTCCTACAGCCGGGAAGGTATGTGATGGATTCATCACATTGGCGTAGAATCCGTCGCCGAAGTTCCAGTGCCATACAGCGATTGAGTTGACGTCGGTAATGGTCGGGTCAACGGTGAAATTGGTCGGCTGGCCTTCGCAAACCGGGCTCCAGGTAAATTCAAGATCCGGATTCTGGTTGATGAAGATTACCATCTCGTCGCTGAAGCTGCCGCAACCCGATGCACTGACGGCTGTCAGGATCAGGGTGACCGATCCGTTCGAAATGTCACCTGCGCTTGGCTGGTAAGTTGGTGTGAGCGTAGTGCCGTTGGTAATTGTGCCTGTACCCATGGTTGACCAGCTGTAGCTGATGGCATTGGCGGCTGAGGCACCCGAAACGGTATGGCTGCATGAGTGGCAGATGGTCACATCCGGGCCGGCATTGACGATGGCAGACTGAATGATGGTCAGCGACTGCGAATCGGTTGCATCGGCGCACGGAGGATTCGAAGCGATCAGGGTAAGGGTTACACTACCGGCTGCAATATCGGCAGGACTCGGGATGTAGGTGGCATTCAGGCTTGAGCCGTTGAGGAATGTACCTGTTCCGGTGCTGGTCCAGATGACGGAGGCATAATCGTAAGCCATGGCATCGCCGATCACATACTGAACGCCTTCGCAGATCAGTCCGTCGGTTCCGGCATCAGCCACTGGGCTGTAGCGGATATCGAGGGTCATGTTGTCGGTGGCACTGCCTGAGCATGGTGCGGATGAAATTCCCGTAAGGGTCAGAACAACGCTTCCGGCAGCGATATCGGCAGGGCTCGGGGTGTAAACCGGGCTCAGGATACCTGCATTGTTGAAGGTTCCCGATCCTGAGGT
This sequence comes from Bacteroidales bacterium, assembly GCA_016705005.1. GTDB lineage: Bacteria > Bacteroidota > Bacteroidia > Bacteroidales > Lentimicrobiaceae > Lentimicrobium. The sequence continues at coordinate 20,052 of JADIZB010000008.1, forward strand.
AGTCCAGGTAATGTTGCTGTATCCGGCTGCAGTTGCACCAGTGATGGTGTAGAGGCTTCCTTCACAGATGGCATCATCGGCTCCTGCATTTACGGTAACCTCATGCTGGATGTTGAGCTGCATGTAGTCGGTTACAACCGGGCAGCTGCCGTTGGTGGCTTCCAGGGTAAGGATAACCGAACCGGCAGCGATGTCGGCGGTGCTCGGGGTATAGGTCGGATTCAGGGTGTTTGCATTGACCCAGGTACCGCTGCCCGATGAACTCCACTGCAGCATGGCATAGTTTGATGCGGTGGCATCGTTCACGGTATAGGTTGATCCTTCGCAGATGATGGCATCAAGTCCGGCGTCAACAATCGGAGTCTCACTGATGGTGAGGGTTTTGTTGTCGGCGATAGGATCGGTGCATGGTGCGAGCGGATTCACGGTAAGAGTAAGGATGGCATAACCATTGGCCAGGTCGCCTGCACTCGGCAGGTAGGTTGGCAGAATGTTACCTGCATTGATGATGAGACCGGTTCCGAACGAAACAGTCCACTGCAGGTTCGAATAGTTGGTGGCACTGGCTCCTGTAACAGGGGCGGGGCCGAAACAGATGTTGGTGTCGGGGCCTGCATCCACGGTTGCACCCGGGGTAATGCTGAGTACCATAAAGTCTGACGCATCGGAGCATGGGGCATTGCCGTAAGCGGTGAGGGTCAGGGTAACGGTACCGGCAGCAAGGTCGGCTGCTGATGGCAGGTAGGTGGCGTTTACTTCGGCCGGGTTGGTAAAGGAACCGGTTCCGGATGAAGTCCAGAGTACATTTGAATAGAACGAGGCGGTAGCACCGGCGAGGTTGAATACATCGCCATAGCAGGCTGAACTGTTGGGTCCGGCGTTGGCTGTGGGTGTTCTTTCAATGGTCAGTATCATCGCATCGGCTGCTGCAATGGCACATGGGGCCACAGGATCAGCGGTCAGGGTGAGAATGGCCATGCCGTTGTTGATGTCGGCGGCACTCGGGATGTAGGTCGGGCTCAGGGTACCGTTGTTGACAAACAATCCGCTTCCGGAAGTTGTCCAGTTAAGGATTGAATAATTCCCTGCGGTGGCACCACTAATGACATATTGTGAACCTTCACAGATGGTAGCATCGGGACCGGCATTGGCCAGGGCTTCGGCTATAAAGTAAAGGACAACTTCGTCGCTCGAATTGGAGCATGGGGCGTTGGCATAACCGGTAAGGGTCAGCGTGACGGTTCCTGCAGCGATGTCGGCCGGCGAAGGATTATAGATTGTTACAAGGGTTGATGTATTCGAGAAGACACCGGTACCGCTGGTTGCCCAGAGGATGGCTGCACAGTTGGCGGCAGTGGCATCACTTACGGTATAAGCTCCCGGAGGACAGATGGCTGCATCGGCTCCGGCGAATACTACCGGTGTGCGGGTGATGTTCAGCTGCATTGCATCGGTAACAGTACTGATACACGGAGCAATCGGGGTGGCAATCAGGCTCAGCACAACACCACCGTTGGTAATGTCGGCCATGCTTGGAATATAGGTCGGGGTCAGGGTATTGCCATTCATGATGATACCTGTTCCGGTACTGATCCAGCTGATTGACTGGTAATTGGCTGCAGAAGCACCTGAGATGGTGTACTGCATTCCTTCACAGATGGTAGCATCGGTACCTGCATATACAGTTGCCTCTTCGGTCAGGCTGATGACGATGTTGTCGCTGACATTGCTGCATGGAGCATCGGCATAACCTGTGAGTGTAAGTGTTACGTTGCCGTTTGTAATATCGGCGGCCGACGGGGTGTACATGGTTACAAGTGCATTGGGTGCCGAGAAGATACCTGTTCCGTTGCTGGTCCACTGAAGCATGGTGTAGAACGATGCCGTTGCCGTAGAAGTGGTGTACGGAGCTGCAGGGCAGAGGGTGATGTCGTCACCTGCAAAGATCTGCGGTGTGCGGCTGATGGTTACCAGCATGGCGTCGGAAGCTGCATTGGCACATGGGGCAACAGGTGTTGCGGTCAGGCTCAGGATAACGCTTCCGTTGTTGATGTCGGCCATACTCGGAATATAGGACGGGGTCAGCGAATTGCCGTTGACAATCGTACCTGTTCCGGTAGTAGCCCAGTTCAGCGACTGGTAATTGGTTGCCGAAGCACCGGTGATGTTTACATTGCTGCCTTCGCAGATCAGGATATCCGGACCTGCTGAAGCTGTGGGTTCATTGGTCAGCAGCAGCACGATGTCGTCGCTGACACTTGAGCATGGACTGTTGGCATAACCGGTCAGGGTCAGGGTTACGGTACCATTGGCAATGTCGGCTGCACTTGGGGTATAGGTGGTAACGGTGGTTGTGGTATTCGAGAATGTACCGGTACCATTGGTTGCCCAGAGCAAGGTGCTGTAGAAGCCGGCAGTGGCAGAGCTTGTTGTGTAAGGAACAGAAGGGCACAGACTGACGTCGTTTCCGGCAAAAATCTGCGGACTGCGTGTGATGTTCAGCTGCATGGCGTCAATGGCAGGAGCTGCGCATGGAGCCATCGGGTTGGCTGTCAGTGTAAGGGTTACCCATCCGTTGTTGATATCGGTCAGGCTGGGCAGGTAGGTCGGACTCAGGGTATTTCCGTTCACGACGGTACCTGTTCCTGATGTTGTCCAGAAGATGGACTGATACCCTGCGGCAGTTCCGTTGATCACAGCATTGCTGCCTTCGCAGATGGTCTGGTCAGGGCCGGCGTCGGCCGTAGGATCCTGTACAAGAATCAGTACGATGTCGTCACTGACGGTAGTACATGGTGCATTGGCGTAAGCAGTCAGGTTCAGGGTAACCGAACCGTTGCTGATGTCGGCTGCCGATGGTGAATAAACGGTTACGAGTACGGTAGGATCAGTAAAGGTTCCTGTTCCGTTGGTTGTCCACAGAAGATGGGTGTAGTTGCCTGCACTGGCTGTCAGGGTTGTGTACTGATCAGGCGGGCAAACACTGGTATTGTTTCCGGCAAATACCTGCGGTGCCTGGTGAATGGTCACCATAATGGCATCGGTGGCAGGAATGGCACAAGGTGCAACAGGAACAGCGGTCAGGGTAAGTGAAACGATGCCACTGCTGATATCCAGCGCACTCGGGATGTAGGTCGGGGTGAGGCTGTTGCCGTTCAGGAACATTCCTGATCCTGAAGTTGTCCAGACTACTGACTGGAAGTCGCTGGCTGTTGCTGTAGTAACATCTACATTGCTGCCTTCGCAGATGGTGAAATCAACACCGGCATAGGCTGTCGGGGCAACAGTGAAGCTGAGGAGTATCGAACTTTCTGCGGCCATGGTACATGGACCGATTCCGGTTGCTGAAAGGGTAAGGATTACACTGCCCATGGAGATGTCGCCCGGTGAAGGAACATAAGTCGGATCAAGGTTTCCGTTGTTGACGAAGAATCCTGAGCCTGAACTTGTCCAGGTGAGCAGTGAATAATCGGTAGCGGAAGCACCGCTTACGGTAAAGTTTTCTCCTTCGCAGATGGTGGCATTTGAGCCTGCATCTGCAGTAGGCTGTGTGATGACATCTACGGTAATGGTATTGGACGCGGTTGAAGAGCATCCGTTAATATCGGTAACCACTACAAAGTAGTTTCCTGCGGTGCTTACCACGATGTTACGGGTTGACTGACCGTTTGACCATACATAGGATGCATAGCCTGCCGGTGCAGAAAGGGTTACTGATTCACCTTCACAGATTGTGGTAGGGCCGAGTGCCACGATGACCGGTGGTACAGCAGGTGAATATACGGTAACGACAATGGTATTCGAAGGATCGCTGATACAACCGCTGGCATCGGTAACCTGAACAAAATAGCTTCCCGAAGTGGTGACACTGATCGACTGGGTGATTTCACCGTTCGACCAGAGGTATCCGGCGTATCCTGAAGGTGCTGTAAGGGTAACGCTTCCGCCGCTGCAGAAAATGGTAGAACCATTGGCTGTAATGGTTGGCGTAGGCGGCTGCATAACCGTAACACTGACCGGGGCTGAAGGCTGGCTTGAGCATCCGATGGCGTCGGTAACAACCACCGTATAGGATCCTGAAGTCGTTACATTGATACTTTGTGTGGTGGCGCCGTTTGACCAGAGGTAAGAGGCGAATCCTGCCGTGGCAGTGAGAATAACGTTGCCCCCGTTGCAGAATGTGGTTGGACCCATAGCGGTAATCACCGGTGTTGCAGGGTACGGGTTTACATTTACAGTGACAGAAGCAGAAGGCATACTATTACATCCGAAGAGGCTGCCGACAGTTACCGAGAACACACCGCTCGCATTGACGATAATGCTCTGGGTTGTTTCACCGTTCGACCACAGGTAGGATGCAAATCCTGCCGGGGCTGAAAGAGTAACACTGCCACCTGCACAGAAGTTAAGCGGACCACTGGCTGTGATGACTGGTGTCGTTGGAATCGGGTTAACGGTAACCGTAACATTGGCTGATGGCAAGCTGGTGCATCCGAAAAGATCGGTCACGATCACGTTATACACGCCAGCGGTGCTTACAGTGATGCTTGTACTGGTTTGTCCGTTGCTCCAGAGATAGGATGCGTATCCGGCAGGGGCGCTGAGTGTAACACTGCCTCCCTGGCAAAGATCGGTCGGTCCGCTGGCGGTAATAACCGGAACAAACAGCATATGAACATTTACGGTAATCTGGTTCGAAGCCAGGCTGGCACAGCCGGCCACATCGGTAGCAACTACCGAGTATGTTCCGAAAACGGTCACCGTGATGTCCTGGGTGGTCATCCCGTTGCTCCAGAGGTACGATGCGTAACCCGGTGTAGCTGAAAGTACCACACTTCCGCCTTCGCAGAATTCGGTGGGGCCATTGGCTGTGATTACAGGAGCTACCGGCATGGTGTTAACCGTTACGGCAAGGGTTGAAGTGTTGCCGCTTCCGCAGCCGTTCTGTGGGGTAACGGTGATGTTACCTGAGATGGCTGTCGTTGAGAAGTCAACGGTAATGGTATTGGTTCCCGTGCCGGATACGATGGTTGCTCCTGTCGGAACTGTCCACTGGTAGGCGGTTGCGCCGGTCACCGGATTGATCGTATAAATTACGCTGCTGGTATTCTGGCAGAGCACTGCCGGACCCATGATGATACCGGGGTTACCTGGCAGCGGGCTAACCGTAACAGCATAGGCTGCTGAAACAGGTCCGTTGCCGCAGGCACTGGTGGCATTGACAAAGAAGCTGCCCGAGACGGCCGACATGGAGAAGTCAACCACGATGTTCGGCGTGTTGGCTCCGGCAACAATGGTTGCACCTGAAGGCAGAATCCAGCTGTAGCCTGTGGCATACTGAACCGGGGTAACAGAATAGCTGACACCGGTTTGGCCGGCACATACATTCTGCGGACCACTGATGGTTCCTGTGGCAACCGGCAGTGTGCTGATGGCAAGGGTCATCACATCGCTGTTTGAACCAAAGCACGGAGCGGCACCCTGAACGGTCATGATCAGGTTGACAGAACCGGCAACACGGTCAGCATTCGATGGCATATAGGTTGGTGAAAGCGAATTGGCGTTAACCAGCGTTCCGCTTCCTGTTGAAATCCAGTTGATGGTCAGGTAACCTGAGGCAGAAGCCCCGGTAACCGTGTAGTTGACACCGAAACAGACATCGTCATCGGGTCCTGCATTGGCAACCGGACCGTCGGTGAAGGTGAGCATCATCTCATCCGACACATTACCGGTACACGGGGCTGCAGAAATCACCGAAAGTGTGAGGATCACGTTTCCGTTGATGTAGTCCTGGGCACTCGGGATATAGGTTGGGGTAAGGGTATTGCCGCTGGTAATGGTGCCTGTGCCGGTGGTTGACCAGTTGATGGCAACATAGCTGGTGGCGGTGGCTCCGGTCAGTGTGAAGTTGCTGCCGTCGCATACCTGGGCATCGGGCCCTGCATTGGCGGTTGCACCTGCATTGATGGTGAGCAGCATGTCGTCCTGTACGTTGAGGAAACATGGCGCAATGCCCTGTACATGCATGGTCAGGGTAACGAATCCCAGTGCCTGATCGCCTGCACTCGGGGTGTAGGTCGGATAAAGGGTTGTCTGATTGACAAAGGTTCCTGTTCCTGAACTTGTCCAGTTAATGGTGTTGTAATTGGTTGCTGATGAAGTAGATACGGTGAATGAACTGTTGCCGCAGGTGGCTTCGTCAATACCGGCATTGGCCAGTACCGATGATCCGATGGTCAGGGTCATCTGGTCGGCCAGCTGGACATTGCACGGGTTTACTCCGGTAACCGTCATGGTCAGCACCACCGAACCGGCGGTGTTGTCACCGGCACTCGGGGTATAAACCGGGTTCACCAGATTGCTGTTTGAGAAGAAACCTGTACCGCTGGTAGTCCAGTTGACGGCAGAATAATTCGTGGCCGAGGCATTGATCAGCTGATAGGAGCTTCCGCAACTGACAGCATTCGGTCCGGCATTGGCAACCGGCAGTCCCTGAATGGTGAGGACCATAAAATCTGAAGCTATGGTGTTGCATGGTGGTGCACCCTGAAGTGTGAGGGTGAGGTTAACCGAACCTGCAGCAATATCGCCTGCACTCGGATAATAAATCGGATTGGGCACGGTGGTGCTGCTGAATGTTCCTGATCCTGAAGTCGTCCAGTCAAGGGTGGCATATCCGCTGGCGGTTGCGCTGCTGAGTGTCAGGTTCTGCCCCTGGCAGATGCTGAGGTCGGCTCCGGCATTGACGGCCGGGCCGGGCTGCAGGTTAAGGATCATATCGTCGGTTGCTTCGCCGGTGCATGGAGCCAGGGCTGTGGCATGCAGGGTAAGGGTAACCTGTCCGTTGATGACATCACCCTGCGACGGGGTGTAAACCGGGTTAAGGCCATTGATGCCTGTCATAGTGCCGGTTCCGTTGTGTGTCCAGTAAACAGTACTGTTGTTTGAAGCGGTGGCACCGGTTACCTGGAAGGCTACCGTTCCGCAACTGCTGGCGTTGGGGCCTGCATTGGCAATCGGCGACAGGTTGAATGTCAGTGTCATCTGGTCGGCAGCAGTGGTATTGCATGGAGCCAGGCTGGTGGCTGTAAGAGTCAGAACAACCGATCCTGAAGCCAGGTCTGCTGCACTCGGCATATATACCGGGTTCAGCATGGTGGTGTTCGAGAAGGTTCCTGTTCCTGAAGTACTCCAGGTCAGGCCTGAATATTGTAAAGCGGTAGCATCGGCCAGTGTGTAGCTGTTGATTCCGCATACGGCTGCATCTGCACCGGCAAAAACGGTTGGTATCGGGGCAAAGGAGAGTACCATCTGATCTGAACTTCCTGAGGTGCATGGGCTGTTGCCTGTAGCAGTCAGGGTAAGGGTTACGCTTCCGGCGGTGATGTCGGCAATGCTGGCCACATAAGTCGGATTGATGGCATTCGGATTAATGAAGGTACCGGTTCCGGTAGTGCTCCAGGTAAGGGTATTGTAGAATGTTGCCGTTGCGGTGGTGATCGGATAATTTATGCTGCAACTGGTGGCATCCGGACCTGCATTGACGATCGGCAGACGGGTGATGGTCAGGATCATCTGGTCGGTGGCAGGGGCGCTGCAGGGTGCATTGGCAAAGGCAGTCAGTGTAATGGTAACGCCACCGGCTGTAATGTCGGCTGCGCTGGGATGATAAGTCGGTGTCAGTGTCGAACCATTGGTAAAGCTTCCTGTGCCGTTGCTGCTCCAGGTAAACATCGTGCTGTTGGCAACACTTCCTGAAAGGGTATAATTGCTTCCTTCGCACACAGAGGCATTAATACCTGCATTGGCTGTAGCACTTCCCGATATGGTCAGTGTCATCTGGTCGGTAGCGGCGTTGTTGCATGGTGAGGATGCTGTAGCGGTCAGGGTAAGAACAACTGAGCCGTTGGCGATATCGGTAACGCTAGGTGTATATACAGGATTCAGCGTATTCTGGCTGGCAAAAGTTCCCGAGCCGGATGATGTCCAGTTAAGACTGCTGTAGTTGGTCGCGGTAGCGGTGGTTACCATGAAGGTGGAACCTTCGCATACGCCGGCATCAATACCTGCATCGGCGGTCGGCTCATTCATCAGGGTAAGTACCATGGCATCGGTAACCAGCTGGTTACACGGTGACTGGCTCATTACTTCCAGGGTGAGGACAACAGAACCTGCGGTAAAATCAGCAGCACTGGGCTGATAAGTCGGTGTGAGTGTGGTCTGGTTGATGAAGGTACCGGTTCCGCTGGTGGCCCAGTTGAATGAACTGTAGCTGGTGGCGGTAGCGCCTGTGATCAGGAATGAAGGACTGCAGCTTACACCATCGGTGCCGGCATAGGCTGTGGCGATGGGTGAAATGGTCAGGGTAAGGTCATCACTCACCAGGGCTGAACATGGGGCAACCGGGGTTGCGGTCAGGGTAAGGGTTACGGTTCCGGCAAGAATATCGGCGGCACTCGGTGTATAAACCGGGGCAAGGATATGTGCGTTGCTGAATGTTCCTGTTCCTGAAGTTGACCAGGTGATCAGTGAGGCAAAGGTTGCATTGGATCCGTTTACGGTAAAGGTTGAACTGGCACAGATGGCACCGTCGTTTCCGGCATTGACCACCGGACCCTGGTTGAGGTTGATGCGCATCACATCCGAAACGCTTCCCGTACATGGCAGAATGGCCTGGGCGGTGAGGGTAAGATCGACAAATCCGTTGGCCAGGTCAGTTGCACTGGGTACATAGGTCGGGTTCAGTGTTGTGGCATTTGATAAGGTACCGGTTCCGGCTGAAGTCCACAAAAGTGAACTGTAGTCTGATGCTGTGGCACCATTGATGGTGATTACGGCATCGCATGAACTCAGGTCTGTTCCGGCATTGACCACCGGCAGGGTGCTGAAATTTAAAGTCATCAGGTCGCTGACCGAACCGGTGCAGTTTCCTGCAGCGGTTGCCGTCAGGTTAAGGATAACCGAACCATTGGCGATATCGGCTGCACTGGGGTTATAAGTGGCGTTGACGATGGCAGGATTGGTGAATGTACCTGTTCCTGAAGTCGTCCACATAACGGAGGCATAGTCAGATGCTGTAGCAAGGGTGAGTGTATAGCTGAGACCCTCGCATATGGTAGCATCAGCACCTGCATCAACAGCGGCCATCGGATCAATGGTAAGAACCATGGCATCGCTGACGGCTGCATTACAGGCACCTGATCCCTGAACATTCAGGGTGATGGTTACCGAACCTGCAGCTATGTCGGCAGCACTTGGTGTATAGGTTGGCGCCAGTGTGTTGCTGTTGAGGAAACTTCCGGTTCCGTTTGAGGTCCAGTTGAAAGTTAATCCGGTCGTGGCGGTAGCACCGCTGATGGTATAGGTTTGTCCTTCACAGATGGTGGCATCGGTTCCGGCATTGGCCTCAGGCATCGGCAGGATGCTGAGTACCATATAATCAGTAGCCGGGGTGCTGCATGGGGCTGCTGAGAGTGCAGAAATCGTTAAGGTAACGGTTCCGGCGGTGATATCAGCGGCTGAAGGGGTGTAGGTCGGGGTAAGGGTATTCGGGTTCAGCAGGCTTCCGGTTCCGTTTGAGGTCCAGACAAGGCTGCTGAAGTTGGTTGCTGTTGCGGTGGAAACAGTATAGCTGTCCGTTTCGCAGATGGAGGCATCAACACCGGCATTGACCGTTGCAGATGGGACCAGGGTCAGAATCATGGCGTCGGTGGCCGGTGCAGCACACGGGCTGACGGCTGTTCCGGTAAGGGTCAGGGTAACCGAACCGCTTACAAAATCTGACAAACTCGGGGTATAGGTCGGGGTCAGGGTTCCGTTGCCCGAGAAGCTTCCCGAACCGGTGGTTGTCCAGTTAAGGGTGGCGGTTCCTGAGGCTGAAGCCCCGCTGACGGTAAAGGTATTTCCCTGGCAAAGGGTAGCATCGGGGCCGGCATTAACCTGAGCGGCCGGAATGATGGTGATTGTTTTTACTGAAGTGGCCTGGCCATTGCATGGCGCTGCTCCGAAGGCAGTCAGGGTAAGGTTCACTGAGCCTGTAATGAGGTCGGCGGCACTCGGGGTATAGGTCGGGGTCAGGGTGCCGGGATTGGCAAGGATACCTGTTCCGCTTGATGTCCAGTTGACTGAAACTGAATTCTGTGCAGTTGCATCGGCAACAATCACAACCTGACCTTCACAAACCGTCAGATCCGATCCTGCATCGGCAGTTACCGGTTCGGCAAAAGTAAGCACCATATCATCGGTATGCTCGGCACACGGCGGATTGCCATAAGCATGCAGGGTAAGGGTAACAAAACCGGTCAGCAGGTCGGCGGCTCCCGGGGTATAGGTTGGTGTAAGGGTATTGTTCAGCGTGAATGAACCGGTTCCTGAAGTGGTCCAGTCCAGTGAGAGGTATTCCGTAGCAGTGGCGGATGAAACAGTGAATGTAGATCCTTCGCAGATGGTTTCATCACCGCCGGCATTGGCCAGAGGACCTTCCTTGAACATAAGAATCATAAAGTCGGTCACAGTACCGTTGCACGGGGCAGTGGCATTGGCGGTAATGGTCAGGATTACCTGTCCGCCAAGAAGATCGGCAGCACTGGGGGTATAAACCGGGTGCAGCAGAGTCGGATTCGAGAATGTTCCGCTTCCTGAGCTTGTCCAGTTGACGGCCGACTGATGTTGGGCAGTTGATAAGCTTAACGGATAGCTGCTTCCGTAACAGATGGTCGCATCAGGTCCTGCATCCACAAGAGGGCTGGCGCTGATGGTGAGTATTTTTGTGTCGGTTACATCACCGCATGGACTGATTCCATAGCTGGTGAGCATCATGGTTACTGTACCTGCAAGTGCATCGGCAGCTGAGGCAATATAGGTAGGGTTCAGGGTGTTACCATCGGTAAGTACGCCTGTTCCGTTGGTTGTCCAGTTTACTGCTGAATAATCGGTTGCAACGGCATCGAATACGGTGTATGAATCACCTTCACAAATGGTGGCATCGGCACCTGCATCGGCTGTTGGTTCTTCCTGGAGATACAATACAAACGAATCGGATGGGTTTACTGTGCATGGGAACGCACTTCTTGCATTCAGTGTAAGTGTTACGCTTCCGGCGGCAAGATCGGCAGCACTCGGAAAATAGGTCGGATGCAGGGCGGTTGCATTGGAGAATACGCCGCTGGCTGTAGATGTCCACATCAGACTTACATAATTTGATGCAGAGGAACCGGTAATATTGTATCCGGCGAGTCCGCAGGAAGTTGCATCCGGTCCGGCATCAACCACCGGCATCGGGGTTACGGTAACCACCTTTGTGTCGGTTACAACGTCGGTACAGGGGGCAATGCTGTTGGCTGTAAGTGTAAGTACAACAGTTCCAAGTGCTACATCACCCGGGCTCGGGAAATAGGTCGGATTAATGGTGCTTCCATTGCTGAAGGTTCCGGTTCCGGAGGTCGTCCAGTTGATGGAAGAATAGTCATCGGCAGTTGCGTCAAGGATGGTGAGACCGGTGCCTTCACAAACGGAGGCATTGAAACCGGCATCAACAGTTGCCGTTGGATTCACAGTTAAGATAAATGAATCGCTGTTCTGCAGGGCACAGGGCAGCATGGCCTGAGCAGTAAGGGTAAGGGTTACGGTTCCAAAAGCGATATCGGCAGAGCCCGGCGTGTATGTTGGGTTCAGCGTGGTTGCATCCACAAAGGTTCCGTTTCCGCTTGTTGTCCAGATTAATGTGGAGTAATCGGTGGCAGTAGCGCCGGTTACATAATAAGTTTCGTTTTCACAGATGGCGGCATCAGGGCCAGCATTTGCAACGGGTGCAGGCTGGATGGTGAGTACCAGGAAGTCGCTGACCGGAGCCACGCAGGGAGCCTGGCTGGTTGCAGTCAGGGTAAGAATGACGGAACCATTGGCAATATCGGCTGCACTCGGGGTGTAATCGGTAACCAGCAATGCGTCGTTGGCAAAAGTACCGGTACCGTTTGATGTCCAGAGTAAAGAGGTCTGATTGATTACGGAAGCTCCCGAGGTGGTGTAATTGCCGCCACCGCAGATGGTGGAATTCGGGCCTGCTTCAACCACAGCCTGAGGGGTAATGGTCAGTATCATGTTATCGCTTACCGTTTGTGTACATGGAGCGATGCTGTTGGCTGTCATGGTAAGCGTAATCCATCCCAGTGCAATGTCGGCAGGGCTTGGGGTATAGGTTGGGGTCAGGGTGTTGGCATTGATGAATGAACCACTTCCCGAACTTGTCCAGGCCAGTGTGGCATAATTCACCGCAGTGGCTGTATTGGGTGTAAAGGTTGAACCCTGGCAAATGGTGACATCGGCCCCGGCCGTGATGGCTGTAATCGGGCGGATGGTAATCACCATCTGGTCAACAGCATCCACTGAACATGGTGTATTCGGTGTTGCGGTAAGGGTAAGTACAACCGATCCGGCAAGGATATCGGCAGCACTCGGCATATAGGTCGGGGTTATTGTATTGGCATTCAGCAGTGTTCCCGATGTTCCGCTTGATACCCATTGCAGGGTGTTGTAACTGGAAGCGGAGGCATTGGTCAGGGTAAATGAACCCACACAGATGACTTCGTCGATACCTGCATTGACAACCGGACCGGGTTCAATGGTGAGAACCATATCGTCGGTAACCTGTCCTGTGCATGGCAGCAGGCTGATGGCTGTGAGAGTAAGGGTGACATTGCCGTTGACAATATCAGCCGGACTCGGGGTGTAAATCGGGTTGAGGGTGGCACTGTTTGAGAACCATCCTGATCCTGATGATGTCCACAACAGGCTGCTGTAATCGAGCGCTGTTGCTCCGGCAAGCAGGTAAGTATTACCATCGCAGGTGGCAGCGTCGGGGCCGGCGCTGATCTGTGGCATGGGATGAATGGTAAGCAGCATGGCGTCGCTGACAGAACCACTGCAGGGCAGGAGGCTGGTAGCGTTGAGGTATAGTAAAACCGAACCGGCAACTATATCAGCAGGGCCAGGAGTGTATGTCGGATTGATTGAATTGTGGTTCGAGAAACTGCCATCACCCATGGTTGTCCATGTAATGGCTGAGTAATTGGTTGCACTGGCATCAAAAATATAATATTGTCCTGTTTCACAGATGTCACCGTCAGAACCGGCATCAACAACCGGTGGCTGACTGATCTGCAGAATCATGGCATCGGTTGCAGTAGTAATACAAGGAGCCACGCCCTGACCGGTAATGTTCAGTATAACTGTGCCATTGGCGATATCCTGTGCACTTGGTGTATAAACCGGGTTCACCAGGGTTGGGTCTGAAAACGTTCCGCTTCCGGAAGTCGTCCAGAAAATGGAAGAGGTATGCTGTTCGGTGGCACTGATCAGCGGAACATTTGAACCGACACAGATCTGAATATCCGGTCCTGCATTTACGACTGGTTCAGCCACGACTGTCAGTAACATCTGGTCAGTAGCATTTCCTGTACATGGGTTGTTACCGTAAGCAGTCAGGGTCAGTATGGCAAATCCGAGAGACTCGTCAATCGTGCCGGGAACGTAAGTGGGGTAAAGTGTATTGGCTGCCAGGATCACACCATCGCCTGATGTTGACCATGCGAGTGAAGAGTAGTTGCTGGCATTCGAACCCGAAATGGTATGTGTCTGGTTTGAACAGATGGTGGCATCGTTACCTGCGAAAGCGGTAGGCATGCTGGTAATGGTTATTTCCATCGCATCAATATCGGTAGCGATACAGGGTGCGGTTGCATTCACTGTCATCGTCAGCTGAACCGAACCAATCATAATATCGGCCGGCGAAGGGATATAGGTCGGGGTAAGTGAGGTCGGATTCATTAATGTTCCGCTGCCACTGCTGGCCCAGAGCACGCCTGAAGCATTGGTGGCTGAGGCATTGTTTACGGTATAGCTGTTTCCTTCACATATGGCTGCATCTGTGCCGGCATTGGCTACAGGATTCTGCCTGATGGCCAGTGTCATATTGCTGGTTTGCGGGAGGCAGGGTGCATTATTGAGTGTAAGTGTCAGGGTAACTGCCCCATTGGCGATGTCGGCAAGGCTCGGTGTATAGATCGGATTGAGGGTATTCATATTGTTGAAATTACCCGATCCGCTGGTACTCCAGGCGAGTGCAGTATAGTTGGTTGCTGTGGCATTGATCAGTTCGTAGGTGTCGCCTTCGCAGATGTTGGCGTTGGGGCCGGCATAGGCAATAGGCAGCGGCTGAATGCTGAAAATAACATTATCGGAAACCACATCGGTGCATGGAGGCAATGAAGTAGCGGTAAGTGTCAGTGTAACCAGTCCGTTGATCAGATCGCCCGGGCCCGGAGTATAGATAGGATTCAGCACGGTAGGATTGATGAAAACACCATCGCCACCGGTAGTCCACATAAGGGTATTGTAATTGGTTGCAACAGCTCCGGCAATATTGTTAGGGCCTTCGCAGATGGTAATGTCGTTCCCGGCGAATACCTGCGGAACCTGGTTGATGGTTACAAGTATGGCGCTGGTTACCGGAGCCACACAGGGGGCATTGCCCATAGCCTGAAGGGTCAGTGTTACCTGTCCGTTGGCTTCATCAGCCACGCTGGGGGTATAGGTCGGGTTGATCTGGTTGGCATTAACGAAAGAACCGGTTCCTGAACTTGACCAGTTCAGACTTGAATAATACTGGGCTGAAGCGCCGGGAATCATAAAACTGGTTCCACCGCAGACAGAGAAGTTGGCACCTGCATTGGCAATGGGAGCAGGGGTAACAACAATCTGCATCATATCGGTTACTATGTTATTGCATGGCACAATGCCATTGGCTGTAAGAGTCAGTGATACTGTTCCGGCAAGTGCATCATTGTTCGAAGGCAGATAGGTTGGGGTAAGGGTTCCTGCATTGGTCAGTGTACCTGTTCCGCTGGTTGTCCAGTTGATGGTTGAATAATTGGTTGCGGCAGCTGTACTTACAGTAAAAGCATTGGTTTCACAGGTAGCGCCGTCAAGGCCTGCATTGGCTGTCGGGGTACCGTTGATCAGAAGGATCATATCGTCGGTAACGGGTACCGTGCAGGGTGAATTTCCGGTGAGGGTCAGGGTCAGGGTTACTGTTCCGCTTACAAGGTCGCCGGCACTCGGAATATAGGTTGCATTCAGGATGGCTGCATTTACAAAAGAACCTGAACCGCTGGTGGTCCAGTTTAGTGATGAATAATTTGTAGCACTGGCTCCTGCAATGGTATAGGAAACGATGCCGCAGATGCTGCCATCGGCGCCTGCATTGGCAATGGGTTCACGGGTAACCGAAAGTGTTTTTACTGAGGTGACTGTGGTTGTACACGGGGCCACCGGTGTTGCGGTCAGTGTCAGGTTAACTGTTCCGGCGATGGCATCTGCCAGGCTCGGAGTATAAGTTGGACTCAGTGTACCGTTGTTGATAAAGGTACCTGTTCCGCTGGTTGTCCAGGTCAGTGTGTTGTAACCGGCGGCTGTTGCATCGGTGATGGTAAAGGTTGTTCCTTCGCATACACTGGCTGGTGCACCTGCATTGGCTGTGGGTTCAGGATTGATGTACAATACCATATCATCACTTACTCCGGTAGCAGAACAAACGCCACTTCCGTAAGCAGTAAGGGTAAGGGTGACCGATCCTGAAAGTACGTCGGTTATGCTCGGGTTATAAATCGGATGCAGGGTTCCCGGATTTGAAAAGGTGCCGTTACCTGAGGTATTCCAGTCAAGCGACCCGTAATTGGCGGCTGCACTGCCTGTGATGCTGTATCCTGCCGATCCGCAATGGGCTACATCTGGCCCGGCACTTACTGTAGGAAGTGTGAGCAGGGTCAGGATCATAGCATCAGATACATTGCCTGCACACGGAGCCAGGGCGAAAGAAGTCATGGTTAACTGTACGGATCCGTTGGCAACATCCGCTGCACTCGGGGTGTAGCTGGCATTTGGCTGATTCTGGTTGGTGAAGGTTCCCGATCCGGCGGTGTTCCACAATACCGATCCGGCAAATGTGGATGAACCATTCAGACTGAATGCGTTGGTGCCGCACGATGTGGCATCGATACCGGCACTGGCTGTCGGAGCCCTGTTAATGGTCAGCGTCATCACATCGGTGGCCGGTGTGGTACATGGTGCAAGCGGATTGGCAGTCAGCTGGATATTGACATAGCCCTGCGCGATATCAGCAGCACTGGGTAAATAGGCCGTGCTGAGATTTCCCGGACTGCTGAAACTTCCACTGCCATCCAGTGGCATCCATTGGACAGAGGCATAGTTAGTGGCTGAACCATTCAGGATATAGCTGCCGGTTGAATAACAAATGGAGGCATCGCTGCCGGCATTGGCAGTCGGTTGAGCTGCAATGGTAAGGGTCATGGCATCGCTTACCGGACTACAAGAACCGTTTCCGTCAGCGGTAAGGGTAAGGGTTACCGAACCTGATAAAATATCGTTGCTGCCCGGTGTGTATGATGGATTGATGCTGAACGGATCGTCAAAACCGCCATCGCCGCTGGATGACCAGGTCAGTGAAGGGCTGTTGGTGACTGAGGCTCCTGTGATCTGGAAATTGTCACTTGAGCAAATGGTGGCATTGGGGCCTGCTCCTGCAGTGGGTGCCTGGCTGATCAGAATGTTGAAATCGGGCGAAAAAGCGCCATTGCCGCAGCTGTTGATCCCATATACCCTGATAACTCCGGAAGCTGCAAGCGCCGTAGTATTAAGGGTAATTGTTGAGCCGGTTGATGAGCCGCTCACGGTAAATCCGGCAGGATATTCCCAGTAATAGGTGGATGCATAGGCAACCGGTGCTACACTGTAAACAAGTCCTGTCTGGTTCTGGCAAACAGCAGAAGAGCCGGTAATGTTACCGGCTGCAATGGGAAGATTATTTACTGTGACTGTATAAACAGCCGACCATTGGCCGGCGCCGCAACCGTTGGTTCCCCTCACCTGTATGTTTCCGGAGGCAGCAGAGTTGCTGAAGTTTACAGTTATCTGATTGGTGTTGAGTCCGGTGTTGATGGTTGCTCCTGAAGGTAATTGCCATTCATATCCGGTGGCAAGGTTAATTGCGGGTACCATGTAGGTAACGCCGGTCTGGCCCTGACAAACAGAAGATGTACCGGTAATGGTACCGGCATTTCCAGGCAGACGGTTTACAGTGACAGGCAGGTTTGGTGACCATGCTCCGTTTCCACAGGTATTGGTGCCGCGCACCCTCACATCACCCGATGAAGCAGTGATGCTGAAATCTACAGTTATGGTATTTGTATTTGTACCAGCCGTTATTGTAGCCCCGGCCGGAAGTGTCCATTCATAATTTACCGCATTGGCAATCGGACTAACCGTATAAACAACACCTGTCTGACCCTGGCAAACTGAAGTGGAACCTGAAACAGTTCCCGCAGCTGCCGGAAGAGAAGAAACAGTAACAAAGAGGGTTGAAGAACTGCCATTGCCGCAGCCATTGGTTCCGTAAACAGAAATATTTCCAGATACAGCGGTACTGCCGAAATTTACCGTGATCGTATTGGTATTGGCTCCGTTTGTTATCGTTGCCCCCACGGGAACTGACCACACGTACCCGGTGGCATAGGTGATGGCAGGAACGGAATAAACAACAGAATTTGTTGACTGGCAAACACTGATGCTGCCTGAGATAAAGCCTGCCGCGGCAGGTAATTGGTTGACCGTTATGGTAACAGGATTTCCGACATCAAAGCCAAAACACCCGTCTGCATCAACAACCTGAACGATCTTATAGTCACCACCGGTGCCGGTAGTGATGGTATAAGGGCTCGTCATGATGCCGGTAATTTCAGGCTGGGGAGTGCCATCAATGCTGTAAATAACCCGCCAGGGCGCAGTTCCCATAGATATATCCAACGATATATTTGTGGTTGCTCCCTGGCAAATGGTTGCATCACCTGAAAGATATGCCTCAGGCGGTGTTAAACAAGGTTGCGCAGCAATGGTTAAGGTTGAAATGAGCGCATAAAGCATCAGCGCCCTTTTGCTGTTTTTCCCCCCGAAAATTCTGTAAAAGGTCTTCATATTATACGATATTTTAATTTCGGCTGTAAAAGAACTCTTCATCATACCCGGCTCAGAATCAGCCTTCATATGAATTCTTTTGTTTATCCTAACAATGCCAAGAAGTAATACGGGAAATGGAAAAATTTTTACCATTTTTTTCTTGCTCCTTTACTGTATTATTGCAAATAATTAATAATCAAATAAATACACAGGAATTTTTTTTATTTTATTGCTATTGCCGGGTTTTTGCGCTAAATCTTTCTATTTCCTTTGTTTTATAGGATGTTCAGAAGGTCAGATTTATTTAGAAGTGGATTTTTGACATATAATAAATTTTACTCCTGAAGTAAAAATAATTTACATTACTTGATCTCGCCGCCGCATGAATCTATAATATCAGTGCAAAGAAGTCATATACCATCAGTATTAATGGTTCAATCAGAGCGAAATGCCGGAATCTGAAAGTAATCCGCAGATGGGTAATTATTTTACATATTCATGCGGTGCCATACTTGTGACATCGCGCCATAAATGCCAGTGCGCTGGAAAAGATACATGTCCAAAGAATTGAAATCATGTACGTGTATCCAGTCTGATTTTCTTCGCTTTACCACTGGCAGAAAAGGCAACTGACCTGACCGGATTTATGGTAAAAAGTAAATAGTTTAACTTTGCATAACATCAGGATCTGATTTTCCACCGGTTATCTCCTTCCGGTCACCGTTAAGCTCAAGAATCATGAAAATACCTTCAACAGTCCAGGTTTTCACATTAAATAACGGCCTTACGATGCCCGCCATCGGACTGGGTGTTTACCAGATGCCGAACAGCACATTGACACAAAAGGCAGTAGATTCCGCCCTCCGCTACGGATACAGGCACATCGATACGGCTATGATTTACCGCAACGAGGAATCGGTCGGTAAGGCCATTGCTTCCGGGTTTGTACCCAGGGATCAGATTTTTGTAACCACGAAACTCTGGAATTCTGACCAGGGTTATGATCAGGCGCTGAAAGCATGTCAGGCCAGCCTTTCCAGGCTTGGACTGGATTATGTTGACCTATATCTCATTCACTGGCCTGTTCACGGCAAGCGTAAGGATTCATGGCGGGCATTGGAAACCCTGTTTCAGGATGGGAAATGCAGGGCCATCGGGGTAAGTAACTACATGGTGCATCATCTCGAAGAGTTGCTGGGTTACTGCAGGGTAGTGCCGGCTGTTGACCAGATAGAGCTGCATCCTTACATATACAGCTCCCGCATTGAAACCATCGACCTCTGCCGCCGGGTTGGGATCATACCTGTCGCATACAGTCCGCTTACAAAAGGAATTAAACTCAGGGATCCGTTGCTGGTCAGGATTGCTTCCGGATATAATAAGAGTACCGCCCAGCTGCTGATCCGATGGGCTTTGCAACAGGGATTTGCCGTTATTCCCAAATCTTCTGTTACATCAAGAATTGCTGATAATTTCAGGGTCTTTGATTTTACAATCACCCCCGAAGATATGGCAGTGCTGGATGGCCTTGGCGAAAACCTGGCAACCGGATGGGATCCTGCCGATGCATTATAGTAACCGTATCAATTAAAAAAAGGCCGTTGAATATCAACAAGCCTTTTGGTTCAAAACAGAATATTTTCCTTAATAACCTCCGGCAGAAGTGCCTCCCGTAACAATCTGAACACTGGCACCTGCTCCGATCCGGTTGGCGCCTGCCCTGATCAGGTCAACCGCCGATTTGAAATCCTTTATTCCTCCACTGGCTTTTACACCCATTTCAGGCCCGACAACCCTGCGCATCAGCGCAATATCCTGCACAGTAGCACCTCCGCCATTAAAACCGGTGCTCGTTTTTACAAATCCGGCATCGGCTTTTTTGGCAATTTCACAGGCCAGCACCTTTTCTTCATCGGTCAGCAACGAAGTTTCAATAATGACTTTAAGAACGGTATTGCTGCGGCACGCCCTTTTTACGGCGCGGATATCCTCTTCAACCAGCTTCAGGTTCCTTGATTTCAGGGCCCCGACATTCATCACCATGTCGATTTCATGAGCACCATTGGCAATGGCATTGCGGGTCTCGAAGGCTTTGCTGCGCGAATCCATCTCGCCCAGAGGAAACCCGACCACTGAACAAATTTTGACTTCAGTACCCCGGAGTTTTTTGGCAACATAAGGTACCCAGCTTGAGTTGACGCAGACAGAATAGAATTTATATTGCAGGGCTTCGCTCACCAGCTGGTCGAACTGGGCATTTACTGCACCCGGTTTCAGCAGGGTATGGTCGATGTATCCTGCAAGTTCCTCTCTCGACATTCCCTGCGATGGGCTGCCTGCCGATAAAGTATTGCCCTGATCTTTCATGAGTTCTTTAAGACGGCTCATCACCTCCTTGGTGATTTTTTCAACCAGTTCATTCTGATCCATTTTTCTCCTCCTGTTTTTCTCAATTGCCATCATTTTGTTAATCCTTGGCCAGTGCCTTCCGCCTTCGAATCCGGTTGCCAGCCACAAACCTGCCAGAGCGCAGATTTCACCGGTTTCATGCATTCCCGAACCCATGGTGAGCACATTGGCATTGTTGTGCTGGCGGCTGTTGATGATGGTCTTCTGGTTCCAGCATAAAGCTGCCCGTATGCCATGGACTTTGTTGCATACCATCGACGACCCTATGCCTGCCCCGTCGAGCATAATACCCCTGTCGCATTCACCACTCACAACCTTGCGGGCAACAGCCTGGGCAAAGTCGGGGTAATCCACCGCAGTTGTACCATTATCTGTCCCCACATCCACCACTTTGTAACCTGCCGTTGTCAGCCAGGATTTCAGTGCTTCTTTCGCTGCAAAAGCGCCATGATCCGAGCCGATGGCCACTCTTTTTACCTGATCGGTATTTCCGTTCCCGGACTCATTCATTGTTCAGAAAATTATCTTCAGATTCCTGATGTCTTATTTTAAACAATCAGAAAAAAATCATTCATTTAACTATCATCAGGTTACCCTGATCTACCCTGTGGTCAGGTCAGACTGACTGAATCCACGATGGCGGCAATCACATGTTTCACGGTCATCGAACCGGGATCTTCAAGAATGGCCCTGGCTGAAGTACCTTCTTCCAGGGTAAGCACAACATCGCCTATGCCGGCCTGCACTGCATCAATCGCCAGAATCGTTTTACCACAGGCATTTCCTTCAGGGTCAATGGGCTGAACAACCAGGATTTTCCTCGATTGATAGGCTTCATTGCTGATGGTTGAAACCACATTGCCGATCACTTTTCCGAGTATCATGGGTGCTTATCAATATAAAGTTCATCAACAATACCCATAATAGCCGCATCAACCGGGTTCATTGTATTCACCAGGACACGCCCGGCCTCTTTGCTTGTTTCGTAATAAATCAGTTCGCCAACCCCCGACTGGATGGTATCTGCCGCAACAAAGGCATCCCCCGACGGAACCCGGTTTTCGTCGAGCGGCTGAACCAAAAGCAGTTTCAGTCCCTCAAAAGAATCGATCTTCCTGGTGCTTATTACCCGTCCTATGACTTTTCCTAATTTCATAAAGCTATACGATTCTGAAATAATCAACCAGTGTACACCTTCTCTCCCGGGTAAAAGTTACCGGGCGCGTTACCCCTTCACCGGTCGGGCTGGCTATGGTAAAGGAGGCAAAACCTGCACCGCCGTGGCCAAGTCCGGCATAACTCGGCCCGTTTTTGATGAAGATGGAACAGTTCATTGCCTTTGCCATTTTACTCAGCTTGGCTATGTTCAGCGAATGCATGATGGCGGTATGACGGAATCCATGCTCAACCTCAACGGCAAAATCTATGGCCGTGTCAACGTCCTTTACACGAACCAGCGGCATCACCGGCATCAGCTGTTCGGTCCAGACCAACGGATGGTCGGGTCCTACTTCACACAACAGCAATCTCACGGTATCGGGCAGATCAAGTCCGATCGACTTTCCGATGAAAGCTGCTGTCCGGCCTACATGGTTCTTGCTGGCGGCACCTTCCTTTCCGCGACACCCCGGTTCGGCAATCACGATTTCGGTAATTTTCCTGATCTGTTCCTGGTTTAATTCGTAAGCCCCGTGTTTTATCATCTCAGCTTTCAGCTGATCCGCCACAGAAGCCACACATAGTATTTCTTTTTCACAGATGCAGATCACATTGTTGTCGAAACTGGCCCCGTCAACAATATCCTTCCCGGCCTTGGGTATATCTGCAGTTTCATCGACCACCACCGGGGGGTTGCCCGGTCCGGCGCCGATCACTTTTTTGCCGCTGTTCATTGCAGTCCTTACAACTGCCGGCCCACCGGTAACTACCAGCAGGGCAATTTTCGGGTGAGCCATCATCTCCTTTGCTGATTCGATGGTTGGATTGGCAATGCAGCACAACAGGTTTGCAGGCCCACCGGCTTCTATGATGGCTTTATTGAGGAGGTTTACAAGGTAACCCGACACTTTCTTTGCAGCCGGGTGAGGGTTAAAAACAACCGAGTTGCCGGCAGCCACCATTCCGATAGCATTACAGATGATCGTAGCGGTTGGGTTGGTGCTTGGGGTGATCGATCCAACGATACCGTAAGGTGCTCTTTCAACCAGCGTCAGGCCATTGTCGTCGGAATAGGCAATCGATTCCAGGTCTTCAACGCCCGGGGTTTTGTTGATTGCAAGCTCATTCTTGATCACTTTGTCTTCCCACCTTCCGAAACCGGTTTCCTCATGCGCCATTTTGCTGAAGGTTACCCTGTGTTCAAATGCGGTCTTCCGCATATTCACTATCATCTGCTTCCTGATTTCCAGTGTCAGTGAGCTCAGTTCATTGAATGCTTTTTCGGCTGCATTCACAGCACTTCCCATATCGTTAAATACGCCCGATTCGGGACCGGATGCATCGGATTGAGGGGTAAGATTCATCCCTTTCAATGCTTCCTGAACCAACAGGCGTATACTATCTTCCAGATTATCCATTTATCCTGCTTTTACATAAAAAATGGCATGATTTCATTGTGGGGCTGAGGAATGATGGTATCCATGCACAGGGTATCCTTTGTTTTAGCCTGCCGTGTTCCGGCTTCCATAGCGGTCTGAACATCGGTCAGTGAACCGGTCATCTTTACATAGGATTTACCTCCGAACCCATCGGCCACCCTGATCTCAATGATCTTTACCCCGCCGGCTTTGGCTGCAGCATCTGCTGCTTCGATGCCGGAGATCACCGAAGTTGTTTCAATGATTCCAATGGCATCCCAGGCGGCCGTCTTCACGATATTGCCAAAAGCCTGAATGACATCCTGATGAATCTGCGGCAGAAACAGCCTGTCAACGATAAAGCCGCCACCTGTCTCATTTCCCTTGTTGAAAGCATATTCCACCGATGCCACATCACCGGTGAACACTATAAGGTACTTGCCTGAACTGATGGTGCGGGCTTCAATAATTTTAACGGGCGCGATCTTAACCATCGCATCCATAGCCATGAAACCAGCAACGATACTGCTGAATTCAAGGGCCCCCAACACCACTATTTCCTTCCGGTTAATCATTTCTGGTAAACAACCTTTTCGTTTTCATCAATCAAATCAACAATTCCAACCACGATGGCATCCAGTGGTTTGCCAACTGTTGCCGGTGTTTCCCTGGCAGTAGACCCTTCCGAAACCATCACCATTTCGCCTTTTGCGGCTCCAATCAGGTCGAGTGCAACAACAAAATCGTTCTTCAATACACCTGACTGGCTGCATTTTTCGATCAGCAAAAAGCCAGCCCCCGGGAAGTCAATCCTGGTATTGCTGCTGACGACTGTACCAACTACCTTTCCTAAGATCATTACATTGAAGTGTTGTCTTTCCTGTATGTGAAACTGCCGTCTTTTTCGATCAGATCGACGATGGCAATGATGGAACAATCGGTCGGAACACCCTCCGTAACAGGGGTAAAACGGGCACTGCTGCCTGAGACATAGAACACAATCTCGCCGATACCGGCACCCACCGAATCCATGGCCACAACAAAGTCGCCCTTTCCCTTCATGGTTACGGGATCAATTTTCTCGACCAGCAGAAAGGCTATTCCGTCCAGTTTCTTTGGCTTATGGCTGGATACCACAGTGCCTGCAACCCTCGCTAAAATCATTGTTTACTTTTTTGATTTTCCTCTGCCCAATGGAAGTGCGCTGTCAACATTTTCATGTGGTCGGGGAATAACGTGGGTTGAAACGATTTCACCCACTTTCTCGGCTGCACGTAAACCGGCATCAACAGCCGCGCGAACCGCGGCAACATCCCCGCGGACAATGGCAGTAACATAGCCACCACCTGTTTTTTCATAGCCGACCAGCTCAACTTTGGCAGCTTTTACCATTGCATCAGAAGCTTCAACCATTGCTGTAAAGCCCCTGGTTTCGATCATGCCTAAGGCATCTGTATTAAAATCAGCCATTGATCAATCTCCTATTTTTGGGTTTTAACTATTTGTAATCTTCCTTTGAAGACCTGCCTGTAACCTCGGCCAGTCGTTTTTCAACAATAGACTTACATTCAAGCACTTCAGCCTCAGGACCTCCGATGTATACCCTTCCGAATTTACCGAAACCGGTTACATCAATGATTTTGATGTTGGCCGCTTTTTCTGCTTCATTGGCTGCATAGTAGGCATATCCTGCCGGCTCAACTTCCAGCACAAACAGGGTATCACCCCTCAAAAGCATCATTCCCATGCGGGTACGGTTGATCAACTGAGCATGGTGATCTTCAACATTTTTGATGAGCTGGCTTGTCAGAATTCTTGGTTTGATTCTTTCATCTTCGGTCCGTTGGATTGCCTTTAGCACAGATTCACCGGCAGTACGGGTATCACCCTGGCTGTCGGAGTGAACTTCAAGCATCCCGAAAGCACGTTCAACCACCTGCATGCCCGGTCTGACATTGGTTGCTTTAAGTGCAACATCGGTCAGGGTGTTGATTTCGATCCCCGGTGCAATCTCGATGATGCAACAGGCCTGACCTCCAACGGGCAGATAACCTCTGGATACGGTTGACAAATAGGAAGCCATCTGTAACTGAAGTGAATCAAGGAACACATAGGTCCTTAAATCAATGTGTGCTTTTGAGTCGCTCATGATCATTATCCTTTCTTGCTGGTTTTGGCACCCAATGGTAAGGCAGAATCAACATTCTGGTGGGGCCGCGGTATAACGTGGGTAGAAACAATTTCCCCGACTTTTTCAGCTGCCCTGACACCGGCATCAACAGCAGCCCTGACCGAAGCCACATCACCCCTGATGATGGCTGTAACATAGCCTCCTCCGGTTTTCTCATAGCCGACCAGTTCAACCCTGGCTGCTTTCAACATTGCATCTGAAGCTTCAACCATGGCAGTAAATCCCCTGGTTTCGATCATGCCCAGTGCCAGCGTTTCGTTGTTTTCCATATTGTTCGTTTTATTTTAGAATAGGGTAATAATAGTTTCGGATTCAGTGAATTGTCCCAATGGTGCAATGGTGCACAAAGCCGGTAATCTCACCTCAATTGCCGGTTTATTTCCAATATACTTAGATTAAACAAAGTTATGTTTTTTTGAATTCAAAGTACACAAGCTATTCCCGGAAACCAAACTTTTTCAGGCATTACAGAGAAACTTTCTTACAACGACAGCCTGTTCAACCCCTGCCGGGGAATCCGGAACATCCTGGCATTTAACCTGACGTCAGGTAAATGGCCCGAAAACAACAATGTATAAAGCTAATATATATAAAAACTTGCATTTGACATCTCCCGGTATTACTTTTACCGGTTCAATCTCCGGTTTTTTATAAAAACGATATTATGCGTAATCTCATCATACTTCTGTTTCTTTTATTCGCTGGCGTTTCACAGTCACAGGTGGCTGTGGATACTGCCCTTGACTTTACAGTCAAGGATCTTACCGGTACCCAGCACCATCTTTATGGATATCTGGACGCCGGTAATTATGTTGTCATCGATTTCTTTACCGCCAACTGCGGCCCTTGCCAGACATATGCTTCTGAGGTAAGTGCATCGTACGATTATTTTGGATGCAACGGAGGTAACGTTGTTTTCCTCGGTATGAACTGGGGCTCAGATAATCAGGCTGTCCATGAGTTTGATTCCATCTGGGGCGCCAACTATCCTTCGGTCAGCGGCCTGCAGGGGGGAGGCAACAATGTGGTGGATGCCTATCAGGTCCAGTCTTATCCGTCTGTCATTCTGATTGCTCCTGACCGAACCATTCTCAACGATCACATCTGGCCACCCGAAACCGGTAACATCAATGCAGAGGTGATGGCTGCCGGTGGTATTCCGCAGGCATGTACAGTCGGCGTAAATGAGGTTTCACAAAAGTACCCGGTTAGATTACAGGCAGTTTCGACAGGAAAAGGAAGCGTAATCCTCACAACCAGCCTCTCCATGGAACCCGGTGCACAATTGCAGGTATTTTCATCCGATGGCCGGCAGATGGCTTCATTTTCCTACGATGGGAACAGTTCGTCTTTCAGCCTTTCCGGCTTAAAACCCGGGCTGTATGTGGCACGACTGATGAATGGCCACAATAAGATCACCCTGATCAAATTTATTGTTGCCTGATCCGGCGCTTTTCAGTATCCTTTTTCAACCCGTTAATGGCATCAGTTTCAATACAGACTGAATAATTTCGTCTGCTGTTTATCCGGCATGCAATACCAATTATTTTTATGGTTCCTGTATTGCCTATGTGAAACCGGTATTTTTTTCATAAAAGATGATCCGGAGAACTTAAAAAAGAACCATGGTTTGAGGCCCGGATCAGTTTCAGAAATAATTTATTGCTATTATTGCACCAATAACCGGAAACCCAAAATCCCGGCTTATCATCCTGCTATAGCCATTAAACAGAATCAAATAATCCACACCTGACCATGAAAATAAGATATTTATTCATCTTCCTTTCAACAATAGTCCTGTCCATTCATTCAATGGCACAGGCGTCCCTTCAGAAGTATGTAGGGGCTGAAGCCGGGATATGTTTCATTTCCGGCAAAATGCTGGAAATGGAATTCATCAGGGGGGATATTCCCGCTTATCCGGGAGGGTATTCTTCAACTTATCTGAAAAGTTATATGAATAAAGGTTATACAGGTATCAAAGCTGAGGTTTTGTCCCGGAACAATAAATTCGGGTTTTCAGCAGGGCTGCGGTATATTCAGATGAATAGCTCGGTGGGACGGAATACATACTGGACAGGCAATACCAATTATTTTTATCTGATGTACCGTCAGGATGGAGTAAACACTGAATATTTGAAGGTTAAGGAGTTAGACCAGAGAACCAGTTATCTGGGAATTCCACTGGAAGCCAGGTTTTTCCCCTACAATGCCCGTTTATTCCGCGTGTATTTCAAACTGGGCGCTGATGTCGGGTTTAAATTGCATTCAAAGACTGACGTCATTTTTTACAATCAATCCATGGACTACCTTGAGGATGAAGTGGCAGATCTGATTGGTGATTCAGAACCTGTGAGTGCATCGGTAACCGTGTCTGCCGGAGTAAGAGTCGGCAGGGAATCGAAGCCGTCAATCAATCTTGAGGCCGGGTTGCCCACAGTTTTCATGACCTCAGGTTCATCCGGCCTGGTTAACCCGGTTTTCGGAGGTGGGTTCCAGATAAGTTTCCAAATTCCTATAAAATCAAAAGTACAATGAGAAAGCAGCTTTTTTTATTTGCAGCGTTAGTGTTTATTCTTTCTGGTTGTTCAAAGGAGAATGAGCTGAAAAAGTCGGTAATGATCTACGATGAAGAACTGACTGATCTGCCTGCATACACAGAATGGGGGTACAACACCTTCGGAGCATATTACGACAGGGAAGTTTTCATCTCAAATGAATCAGCGGTACCAGCCAAAGCAATTGTTACCGATGGGTCAATGTCGTTTGTGCTGAATGGTCATAAGGGAGCTTATTACTATTATGATGAATCAAATCAGATGAGTCTGACCCTCCGGTTGCCCGGTTTCTTACCCGATAATTACACCGGGTTGATTGCACTGAACGATACGATTATTGACCTGGCCAGCCCTGATTGTCAGGTTATCATTGAAATTGCAGGAACACCTGTTGAATCATTCAGTATCATCAGTGGTGGTTTTCAATTTAAACGCGCGCAGCATCTGTTCGTTGATAAGGTGCAGGTAGAAGTTATCCTGTCGGGATACTTTGAATTCAGAGCTTTGATAAACGGTCAGCCTGTAACCATCACTGATGGTCGTTTCGATGTGGGCATTGGACCAGATAACTTTTATAATTACTGATGTTTTTAACCTGATATCCATTCACTTTTTCTGTTTCTGTCTCAAATACGTTACTTTTTTGATGATATTATTGATTCCGGCATATTTTTTGGATTAACCATATATCGCAAAATTCCCATTCAAATCAATAAATTTATGAGACGCACCAGCCGCCTGTTTTACCTGATTTTGGTTCTGCTTGTTCCTTTTGTCATTTCATGCTTACCCGATGACGAATTGGGCCCCGATACAGGCGATCCGCGAGATAAGTTCACCGGATCCTGGAATTTCAATGAAACTCCTGCCGCAAGGGGTATTAGTTATCCGGTAAACATCACCTATGATGACAACAATTCATCCAGGGTCTATTTGAGCAACTTCGCGAGGGCAGGCAGTGGTTTCCTTGCCTATGGCATAGTAACTTCGAACAGGATAACCGTTCCTTATCAGGAAACCGCTCCGGGCTTTTATGTTGAAGGTTCGGGAACAATGTCAACTGTTGACGCGATGGATTGGGAATACAGTTACAGTGCCGGAGGCGATATGGAAAGCTTTACGGCGTATGCAACCAAATAAGGGACAATGGATAAAAGAAAAGCCCCGCTGATTCAGCGGGGCTTTTCTTTTATGCTGATTTATGACAATTCGTTCTTCAGATGTTAATCATTTCTTCTTTTTGGTTACCACCCCGGCTTTTGGCCCGGGAGGGTTTGAAACACTGTCGCGGTGACGCGATAAAGTGACAATAACTGAATCCATCATGGCCTGAAAATCCTCCATATCACTCTGGTAATACCGGAGGTTTTCCCTGAACTGTTCGGGGGTTACCCTGTAGAAAGTGTATAGCGAATCATAACAAAATGTAGCAAACTGTTTGACACTATCACGCGACATCTTAGCTTGTTTTATTTTCAGGGCTGATTCGGTAAGCTCAAGGTCAGCCATAAGCCTGATCATCTGATCACGAGGGATCTGACTCTGGCCGGAAGGCATGATTTTTTGATTATTGCCGCATCCTGTAAAGCAAACTGCAGCAATCAAAAACAAATACAATGAAAGTCTGATACCGGGTTTCATGATCATTTACCGCTGACGGCATATTCTTCATTCAACAGGCGAATCACATCCTTCGTAATGTCGAGAGAATCGTTGGCCGACAGGATACTGCCGCCCTTGTTGTATGAAAGGATATAATCGAAATGCACCTTACTGTTGTACCTTTTCAGGAAATTGTTCAGGCTGTCGAGTAGCAATAAATTGAGGTCAAACTCCTGTTTTGAAAGGTCAGCAGAGTATTTTTCACGCAATTCATAAAGTTTTTGTTGTTCACCCATCAGCTGACCATATATCTCCTGGGCAGAGGATTCAGAGATGGCTTTTTTGCTGACCTGTTCCTGAAAATAGGCTGCATCTTTTTCGAAAGCTTCCTGTTTTTGTTTCAATTCACCTTCAAGCCGGGCTGTTTTTGCTTCCAGCTCATCGCGCATCGATTTTACCAGATCGTAATGCTCAAGAATGCTGTCGCTGTTAACATAGGCAACGGTTACAGATCCTGAAGACGCTTTCTGGATAAGGGCCATATCAGGGGTTCCGTTGTTGCCGGGTTTCAAAACAATAAAATACAGGACAACCAGCCCCAATAACATAACAATATTCAATATTGTAAGAAGGGTATTAAAATTCTTCTTTCCCGGTGTCGGTTCCGGTGCAATCACCATCTGTTCTCTCACTGGTTCCTGCATTTCAGGCTCATGGGTTACATTCTCATCCTGCATACTTTCTTTTTTTTAATTGAAGGACAAAATTAAACTAAAAAACAAGGCCGGCAAAAACACCTTGAGCCTTGTTTTTTTATTGATGTTCTGATCATTTGCATAAACAGGTGATTGTCTGTTTCGCTCAGGTCATCTCTTATTTCTCCGGATTAGTTTCCGAGGTCTGATATGAACTTTATCCGCATTAACCTTACTTCTTCTTCGGTAAATTCATCCTCACCCAGATCTCTGATGGCATCTTCGATGGAGTCGCTTTCAGCTTCCCGGAAGTAATCATAAATTTCTTCCTGATGATAAGGGTCCACATATTCATTGACATAATAATTCAGGTCGAGTTTGGTACCTGAAGAAACAATACGTTCAATTTCGGTAAGAAGCTCGCTGATTGTAACGCTCTTGGCAAGTGCGATGTCCTCGAGTGATATCTTGCGGTCGATATTCTGAATAATGTAAACTTTTAGCCCCGACTTGTTAACGACTGATTTAACAACCATATCCATGGGGCGGATGATCTCGTTCTCTTCAACATATGCCTTAATCAGATCGATGAAGGGTTTTGCATACTTCTGGGCTTTACCGGCACCAACTCCGGTAATCTGTTTCATCTCCTCCTGGTTGATCGGATACTGTATTGCCATATCCTCAAGCGAAGGATCCTGGAAAATGACAAATGGGGGAAGGTTTTCCTTACGTGAGATCTCTTTGCGGAGATCTTTCAGCATGGTGAACAGTGTCTTGTCGGCAGTACTGGTTTTTGCCCCGCCACCAGCGAAGAAATCTTCTTCTTCAGCATTCTCATAATCATGATCACGTGTAAGCAGTATGGAATAAGGTTTCTTGAGAAATTTCTGCCCTTCAGGGGTTACCTTGAGTAAGCCGTAATTTTCAATATCCTTTACCAGGAGACGTTCGATCAGCATCTGCCTGATGACTGCATTCCAGTATTTTTCATCATGCTCCATGCCCTTGCCGAAAACCTCGAGCTGGTTGTGCTTGAACGATTTGTTGTTGGCCGAGACTTTTCCGGTAATCACACTGATGATGTGCTTTGCTTTAAACAATTGTTTAACAGCCAATACTGTTTCAAGAACAAGCTCAACAGCATCTTTTCCTTCAAATTTTGTTTTCGGATGCAGGCAGTTGTCGCAACTGCCGCAGTTGTCCTCTTTATAGATTTCACCGAAGTAATGAAGTAACTGTTTGCGACGGCATACAGAAGATTCGGCATAGGCTACAGTTTCGAGCAGTAACTGGCTGGCTATTTCCTGTTCGGCAACCGATTTGTTCTTGTTGAACTTTTCGAGTTTCTGAATATCGTCGTAACTGTAAAAGGCAATGCAGTTTCCTTCCCCGTCATCACGTCCCGAACGGCCGGTTTCCTGATAATATCCCTCAAGACTCTTTGGAATGTCATGATGAATCACATACCTTACATCCGGTTTATCGATTCCCATTCCGAAGGCGATCGTGGCAACAATAACATCAATTTCTTCCATCAGGAACTTGTCCTGGTTGATTACCCTGGTTGCCGAGTCGAGGCCAGCATGATAAGGCAGTGCCTTGATGCCATTTACCTGTAGGGTTTCAGCAAGCTCTTCAACTTTTTTACGGCTGAGGCAGTAAACAATTCCAGACTTTCCAGCCTGGGATTTTATATATCTGATGATGTCTTTAATTACATCTTCACCTTTTGGCCTGACTTCATAATAAAGGTTTGGCCTGTTGAATGATGAAATATACATAGTGGCATCCATCATATTCAGATTCTTCTGAATATCCTGCTGTACTTTGGGTGTAGCAGTGGCGGTAAGTGCAATGATGGGAACCCTTTTCCCGATTGACTCTATAATCGGACGTAAACGTCTGTATTCCGGCCTGAAGTCATGCCCCCACTCCGAAATACAGTGTGCTTCATCTATGGCAAAGAATGAAATATCAATTTCTTTCAGAAACTGCACATTCTCATCTTTTGTAAGTGATTCAGGAGCTACATAGAGCAGTTTGGTTTTGCCGTTCAGCAAATCCTTCCTCACATCGGTGATTTCAGCTTTCGAGAGTGATGAGTTCAGAAAATGAGCTATTCCATCCTCGGCCCCAAAATTGCGGATGGCATCCACCTGATTTTTCATCAGTGCGATGAGTGGGGAAATAATAATGGCGGTACCCGGACTGATGATGGCAGGCAATTGGTAACACATCGATTTCCCACCACCCGTAGGCATAATTACAAATGTGTCTTTTCCATCAAGTAGATTCTTGATAATCAGTTCCTGATTTCCTTTAAAGGAATCAAATCCAAAAATCTTCTTTAATAACTCATTGAGTGAATAATTTTCCACTTTTTTCATTTCAGTTTCTGTTTTATGTAGTTCCAGGAATGGTGGGAAAAAACCAAACTACCGGAAATATCAAATCTTGTAGTATTAACAAATTTAATCATTACACCATTACAAATCAACTTTTTTATTCCACGACTAAAAATAGTCTTAAAAAAATGATCAGATTAATTATTGCTGCTCTCTGATTCAATAATAGACCAAAATTGTTGTAAGTAACTCCTTTTTTCATCCTTACACGGCAAAAAAAACTTTCTACCTTAAAAAAGTAGCAGCCAATCTATTAAACCATGTATGATGATCATACCTGATAAACGGTGGCTCCGGGGCCGGATTCATCAAAAAACCCGAATTTAGTTCCCGGCTAAATCTTCAGATTTTTTTCCGTAGGCAAAAGGAGCACAAATTTCTAAAATTTTTCTATTCATGCAATTATCTTATTACTTGTTTTGGAAAATGATGCTGTTTTATAGTTTTTTATGAATTTTCATCGCAGGAAATGGCGGTAACAGGTCAGAATTCAGGCTGTATATTGTTGTATCTTTACAGGCCTGAAAAAATATTGAATAGGATTGTTGATTCTGGCAGTACATCAGGAATATCCCTTCAGTTCAGCCGGGTATTCAGAGATATAAACATCGGAAGCATGAGAAAGATTGCAGATGGATTTTCAAGGGCCGTTTTGATTCCGGTGCATTTGGGCTTTTTTCAACCCTGTGGCTTTAATTTTATTTCATGAAAACGGGCATGATTCGAATGAAATCATAAATACGGATGAGCGTTCTTCAGGCAGGTTCTCCCAACAGCATCGGACAGGCCTCTGACCCAAAAAATAAAAATATTTTACGAATGAAAACATCAGAAGAGATTAACGGGATTGCCCTCCGGACAATCAGCGAGGAAGCCACGGCAATCGGGCAATTAGGTAATTATCTTACGGATGATTTTGTAAAAAGTGTTGAACTGATTCTGAACACAAAAGGAAGGGTCATTGTAACGGGGATTGGTAAAAGCGCCAATATTGCCGCCAAGATTGTAAGCACGTTCAACAGTACAGGAACACCAGCCATTTTTATGCATGCTGCTGATGCCATCCACGGCGATCTCGGAATGATCAGACCCGACGATGTTCTGATATGTCTGTCAAAAAGCGGAGATACTCCTGAGATCAAAGTGCTGGTGCCTTTATTGAAACTGATGGGCAACAAGCTGATCGGCCTTGTGGGCAATACAGAATCCTATCTTGCACGAAATGCCGATCTGGTTATTAACTCAACGGTTGACCGTGAAGCTTGTCCGAACAATCTTGCTCCGACTGCCAGTACAACTGCCCAGCTGGTTATGGGCGATGCACTTGCTGTTGCCCTGCTCGAATGCCGGGGCTTTACACAGGAGGACTTTGCGCGGTATCATCCCGGAGGTGCATTGGGTAAAAGGCTTTATCTCAGGGTTTCGGAGCTTTACAGGAACAATGAAAAGCCGGAAGTCCAGATTGGTGATGACATGAGATCCGTTATCCTTGAAATTTCCTCGAAGCGTCTGGGAGCTACAGCAGTGCTGGATGGTAAGAAACTCGCCGGTATCATTACCGATGGGGATATTCGCCGCATGCTTCACCGTGAAGGTTCGGTCGACATGCTGAAAGCTGCCGATATTATGACCAAAGATCCCCAGACCATCAATGCCGACATTCTTGTTGCAGATGCCCTTGACATCATGCGCAAGAACAATATAACACAGATCCTTGTTCTTGAAGAGAATCAATACGTTGGTGTAATTCATCTCCATGACATTCTCAAAGAAGGTGTAATCTGACGGCTTTATTCCTTTGACAGGATTTTCCTGATTATTCCGGCAAGGAATACCAGAACATCTTCAGATTTTCCTGCTGATAAATGATTACAATTCAATCCGGAATATATATACTGAATATAACCTTCAAAAATGGGTAAAAAAGCAGACGAATTTAATCAGTACAGGCAACGAATGAACAACCGCTTGCTCGAGGCAGATAACAACAAGGTGATCAAGCGAATTTTTAATGTTGACACCAATGCTTACCTTGAAGGTGTGCTGCCTGTGAAGACAAAGGAAATGCTGGGACTGGTCTCCTCACTGGTTCTAAGGTGCGACGATTGCGTCAGGTATCACCTGATCAGATGCCACGAAAACGGGATGTCGGAGAATGAACTTTTTGAAGTGCTGGGGATTGCAAATCTTGTAGGCGGAACCATAGTAATTCCGCACACCCGAAGGGCCGTTGAATTCTGGGATGATCTGAATGACTAAAACCTGAAGGTTTTTAATTCAGCCAGTAAAAGTCGGATTTCTATGAAAACTACCAGAACCTACTCCTCAACCAACATCAGCTCCTTCACAACAGGTTTCCTTCTGGCCTGCTGCCTTCTGTTTTTTATACTTCCGGATGCCCGGGCTCAGGTTACAAAAATCAGGGGAAAGATAACGGATGCTGCTACCGGAGAACCAATGCCATTTGTGAATGTTTACTTTAAGGGAACCACCATCGGGGCAACCAGCGATCTCGAAGGCTTTTACTCCTTAGAAACCAAATCCGGATCTGATACGCTGATTGCTTCTTCCATAGGTTACAGTATAGCCACGAAAAGTGTCGTCAGGTTTCGCTACCAGGAAATCAATTTTGCTTTGCTTCCCAACAACATCAGTCTTTCAGAAGTAGTGATCCGTCCCGGGGAAAATCCGGCCGAGATCATCCTGAAGAAAGTTATTGAAAGAAAGCCGGATAACAACAGGGAGAAACTCGATTACTACGAATACGAAGCTTACAATAAGATTCAGCTGGATGCAAACAACCTTTCCGAGAAATTCATGAACAGGAAGATTTTGAAACCGTTCAGTTTTATCTTCGATTACATTGATACTTCCGCGGTTAACGGGAAAACCTACCTGCCGGTATTCTTATCTGAATCATTGTCAGATGTATATTACCGTAAAAGTCCCTCATCATCGAGAGAGGTTATCAAAGCCAACCGCGTTTCAGGGATCCGCGATGAAAGCATTTCACAATTATTGGGCGACAAGGTTCAGCAGGTGAATATATATGATAATTACATTACCCTTTTCCAGAAGAACTTTGTGAGTCCGATTGCCGGCTTCGGACTCTTATCCTATAAGTATTATCTGGTTGACAGTGCGAACATGGATGGCCAGTGGTGTTACAACCTGGCTTTTAAGCCAAGAAGAAAGCATGAATTTACTTTTACCGGCAATATGTGGATTCATGATACCACTTTTGCTGTCCGTAGAATTGACATGCGGATTGAAGATGATGCAAACATCAACTTTATCAACGATCTGGTACTTCAGCAGGATTATAATCTGGTTGACAAAGCCTGGTGGATGTTGTCGAGGGAAAGACTGATCGTTGACTTTAACATTACCGAAAAGGACTCGTCAAATACGGTAGGATTCTATGGGACCAAAACAACTTCGTACCGGAATTTCATCATCAACCGCCCGAAGGAAAATGAATTCTATACAATTCCCCAGTCTGTTATGGTTGATAATGACGCTGCAGATAAAACCGCTGATTTCTGGAATGACGCACGTCACGAAGGCCTGACAAGGCGTGAAGAAATGGTATATGAAATGGTTGATACACTCAAATCGTTGCCGATTTTTAATACCTGGGTTGATGTGATACAAATGATTACCACCGGGTATTATGTTAAGGGAAAAATGGAGTGGGGGCCATATATGTCATTGTTCAGTTTCAACCCTCTTGAAGGACCCAGATTAAGGATCGGTGCACGGACTTCCAATGATTTCAGCAAGCGTATCATGCTCGATGGATATACGGCATATGGCTTTACAGACCAGCGGCTTAAGTATGGAGGAGGGTTCATGTATATGCTCGGCAAAAACCCACGCAGGGTCCTTGGAGGGTCTTTTAAATATGATGTTGAACAACTGGGCCAGAGCCAAAATGCCTTTCGGGAGGATTTTTTGCTGGCAGCAGTTTTCAGAAGAAATCCCTCAGATAACCTGACGATGGTGAAGGAGTACAAATCCTATTATGAGCATGAGTGGTTTACCGGGTTTTCCAATACATTTTCAATTAATCAGCGGAGTGTCTGGAGTTCGGGAGACAGGCCATTTGCGCTTGAGTGTGAGTATGGTGACTGCTTGAAAATGACCGATGTATTGCGTACCACAGAGTTTTCGGTTAAAACCCGGTTTGCCTATCAGGAAAAATATCTTTCCGGTGAATTTCTCAGGGCGAGTCTGGGCGCCAGGTACCCTATTCTGGAATTAAATTACACTTACGGTGCTCCGGGGTTGTTCAACAGTAAATTTGAATTTCACCGGGTGGAGTTTGGAATCAGGCATTGGTTCAACATCATGTCGTGGGGATGGTCAAAGTATTATATTGAGGCGGGTAAAACCTGGGGCAGGTTGCCTTATCCCCTGTTGAAAATCCATCCGGGTAATGAAACCTACTGGTTTGATGAATCAAGTTTCAATCTGATGAATTATTACGAGTTTGTCAGTGACCAATATGTGAGTTTCTATTATACACATCACTTCGTAGGCTTTTTCCTGAATAAAGTTCCGCTGATGCGAAAACTCAAATGGCGTGAGGTAGCCCAGGTGAAAGGTGTAATTGGCAATGTCAGCAAATCAAACCTGTTGTATTCAGAATTGCCGGCAGGTACCTATACAACAGGCAAACCATATTTTGAAGCCAGCCTCGGCATTGAAAATATTTTCAGGTTCTTCCGCGTTGATGCCGTTTGGAGGCTAAGTTATTACGATCATCCGGATATTACGAAATTCGGGGTTATGGTCTCGATGCAGTTTGATTTCTGATAATTGTCTATTTTTGAAAACTCAAGTGTTACCCGATGATCCTCAGAACCGAAAATCTTGTTAAAAAATACCGTCAGCGGACCGTAGTCAATAATGTCAGTGTTCATGTAGAGCAGGGCGAAATTGTAGGGTTGCTCGGGCCTAACGGGGCTGGAAAGACAACTTCTTTTTATATGATTGTAGGGCTTATCAAGCCCCTTTCCGGAAAGGTTTTCCTTAATGATATCGAAATTACGGAAATGCCTATGTACCGCCGTGCCCAAATGGGTATTGGTTATCTTGCACAGGAAGCGTCTGTATTCAGACAACTCAGTGTTGAGGACAATATAGCTGCAGTACTGGAGTTCACAAAGCTTGATAAGCTGCAACAGAAAGAACGGCTTGAGTCATTAATCCAGGAATTCGGGCTATCACACGTTCGTAAAAGCAAGGGAATTCAGTTGTCAGGGGGTGAACGCCGCCGCACCGAGATTGCGCGGGCGCTGGCCGTAAATCCGAACTTCATCCTTTTGGATGAACCCTTTGCAGGGGTTGATCCTATTGCTGTCGAAGATATCCAGCACATCGTTTTAAAGCTGAAAGAAAAGAACATCGGAATTCTGATTACTGACCACAATGTGCATGAAACACTGAATATTACGGACCGTGCTTATCTTCTGTTTGAAGGTTCAGTGCTGAAATCCGGTACTGCGGAAGAACTGGCTGCCGATGAACAGGTGCGTACACTTTATCTGGGTAAGAATTTTGAACTCAGGTAACCGGTTTCAATGATTTGTTCCGGACCATCGCCATGTCAGCCGGTTTTCAGAATTTCCTGGAGGCTTCAGATTCCTGAGACTTCTCTTCCGATGGCATACAACTTCTCAAGCTCAGACGCTTTTTCAGTCTTGCCGGCTTTCTGGAGGTAATCAGCCACTGCAGCTATCTTATCAAAATCTACTTCGAGATCCGGATTACTATCGAGGACTTCATAATAAAGTTCGAGCGCTGGTTCAACCCCCTCTTCAATCGCAGCTTTGGCTATCATTTCGGTAAACCCTGACTCCTTGCAGTCGCCGATCACCGATTCAATCTGCCTTACAAGTTCATGATTTGTGCGGATGCTTGTGTTGTTAAGGACGATAATGGTGTTTTGTGAATCAAGATAACGATGGAAATTGGTTCTTGAGCCTTCCCACAAGCCGTTGTGATAAATTACTTTTTCACTGTTAAACTCTTTGATCCTGAATCCATAGCCATAAGGAACTTCCCTTCCATTGGTGGTTTTTACCGGCGAAAATGCTTCCTCAAGCATCTCTTTATTAATTGGAGAACCCATATGCAGCGCCCGGTCCCATTTAAACATGTCTCCGGAGGTGGAGCATACACCTTTATCTCCCACAGGACCGTTGTTTTTTGTATCGGAAATCCTCGTGAATCCTGATCTGGAAGCCCTGAACCCGTCGATATGCCTTCGTTTGATCGAAGTATCAGCAGTGCTGTAAACATAAGTAGAATTCATACCCAAAGGTTTGAAAACCCTTCGCTGAAGAAATTCATTCAGGCTCATTCCGCTTATTCGCTCAACTACTGTAGCAAGCATGACATAACCGGTATTTGAATAATCATACCTTGATCCGGGCTGAAAAAAAGCCGAAAGTTTGTACCGGGCCATCAGTTCAATCACATCTTCGTTATCGGGAGGGGTAGAACCTTCCCAGTACCTGTCTGTCAGGTACATGTAATTTGGTAATCCACCAGTATGATGCAGCAGATGGCGCAGGGTGACTTTCTCGTAGGGCAGTTCAGGAATAAATTTAATCAGGTGATCGTCAAAACTGAGTTTGCCATCCAGCTCCAGAAGCATGATGGCCGCTGCAGTAAACTGTTTGCTGATTGAAGCGAGTTGGTAAATGGTTTCTGGTTTTGCTTCAATTCTGTTGATGGGATCAGCATAACCAACTGAACGCTGAACAACATTGTAGCCGTTGATAGCCACCAGGATGTTACCGTTGAATCTGAACCTCGTGGAGTAAACACTGATAAGCGAGTCGATGCGGTTAATCTTGTCAGCAGAAAATATTTTACATAGATCCAGGTTTTCCTGCTCGGTAAGAATCTCACTTTTACTGAAGTTAGCGCTGGCAATCCGACTGTCGTAACCCGAAAAGCCTGCTATCAGCAATATTATCAGTATGAGCCTGGTCAATTGTTTCATTTGTTACCGGCGGAGGTTATCAGGTTAGTTAATGGCAGAATTACAAAAGTATAATTATTATTCATGAAAGTAAAAAAATTAATATTTTTTCTTTGTTGAAATCAGAGAGATCAGGATGTAAGCAATAATAACCGCGGGGATTCCGGCCCATTTCAAAACAATTAGCAGTATGACTGAGATGAGGAGAAATATATATTTGACCCTGTTGAGTGCAAACGAAAATCCATTGGAGAATTTCAGGGCGAACAATGGTATTTCACTGACAAGCAGAAAACAGGATATCGGAATTAATAAGAGTTGAAACCACAGATTGCCGGCAGCCAAAGTGATGATTCCTGCGTTTTGTATGGCACTGCTGCCCGAAATCAGTGGCAGTGAAACAATAAACATAGCATTGGCCGGCGTGGGCAGACCAAGAAACGATTCCGATTGCCGGGTATCCAGATTGAACTTTGCCAGCCTAAGAGCAGAGAATGCTCCGATCAGGAGTGAAGCGTATGGCAAAAGTGCTGTTATAGCAGCGCTTGGCATCAACGCAGTATTTTCTCTGATCATACAAAACAGAATTACAGAAGGGGTAAACCCGAATGAAATTACATCGGCAAGTGAATCCAGTTCCTTGCCCGTATCCGACTTTACATTCAAAAGTCTTGCTGCAAAACCATCGAAAAAATCGAATACAGCGGCCAGGCCGGTTAAAGCAACAGCAATCAGAAACTGTCCGTTCAGGGCAAAGATCGCTGCGGCTGAACCACTCAGCAGGTTCATCAGGGTAATTGTATTTGGGATATGCTTTTTAAGGTTCATTGAGGTTAAAGAAAAGTACGTGATACTCAAAAATACTATGAACGACAGATAAATAAACATCTTTCATGATATTAATATTAACCGGTCCATGTTTATAAATCCTTTCTGATTCAGGATAAGGAATTTGGAGTCTTTTGGGACACAGGGAATGTGTAAAATTTATTTTCAGGAAGTTGTTTAACATTTTGACCTGTGTTTTGTTATTGACTTTACCAGTCAAGCAGTTGTATTTTTAATTCTCACCATAATAAAGTCTTTAAAACATCTCCTGATGGAAAACCAAAAAAGCATCGAATCCCTGGGATTTATCATTAAGAAGGAAAAACTTACCAACCTGGCATCAGATTTTAAGTTCAGTGAGCTTTTGCTGGAAGATCTTGATCCCTTTCCCGGCTTTTATGATCATTTTCATATCCCGATGAACGAGAAGGAGCAGAAGCCACGATCAATTTTTGCAATAGTGAAATCAATGTCGATGGAGGATATGGATGATTTCATCCGCATTACTATGAAAATCAAGAACTCTTTTCCACATTGGTTTGATGCGGTTATGGGCAGACTGGAGCTGCAAAACGGCATGGTTTCATGTATCAGGATCTACATGGAGAATTATACCTTTCTTCCCGAACTTATTGGATCCTATAGTAAGCAAGGGATAGTTTTTCTGGCAAATAAGGTTGTTAAACCTTACAACAGCCTGATCAATGTCAGAAAGTATTTTTCGCTTGAAGCCATTGCCCCGGATATTTATAAAGACCTCGATATGCCGGATACCTATTATTTCCCGGTTAACAAATTTCTGAGCTGGAATAAATTCGAGACCATGACCATATCTATCCGTAACAACTACGACCATAAAGTTTATGATGCTGCTCAGGCCGGGGTTTACCGGAAAAAAGGTGTCGTAGAGATGATCCGCATATACGACCGTAAGGCAACCATTGAACATCTTACCTATCTTAAGGATAAGTATGAAATTGAAATAGCCCGTTCATTGTAAACAACTTCTGTGATGCTCACCGCTGAGGAATTTGCCGGAATGCCGGTCGAAGAGCAGGTAACGACCATACTCGGTCAGGGCACCGAACTACTTGAGCGTATTTACATCAATTATGTCGTCAAACTGTTCAGACTGAAAGATTTCTATGTTGAAATCTGGTACCAGCAGATTACCAACCGGATTGACAGGGTACAGATTGTTCAGATCGGAGATGTACTCCACCTTTACGAAAGTCAGATAAATATTTCCGATTTGTTTCGATAATTTTTAAGAGTAAAAGATAGCAGGCACGGGCATTTTGGCCCCTGCCTGCTTTTTTTGTGATAGCAATAATGCATTATTTAGTACTAAGTATTGCATAGTACTATATATTGTATTATCTTTGCCGGACTGTTTAATTTATTAATCATGGATAAAGCTGAATCAACAATTGCCCAGATGCGGAAAGGGGTGCTTGAGATGTGTGTACTGGCGGCTGTCAGCAGTCGTGAAGCCTATGCCTCCGACATTCTGGTAAGGCTGAAACAATCTCATCTGATTGTGGTTGAGGGAACCCTGTACCCAATCCTGACCCGGCTTAAAAACGATGAATTTCTCAGTTACCGGTGGGAGGAATCAACTTCCGGGCCACCACGTAAATACTACACCATCACACCCCGGGGTGCTCAATTTCTTGCAGAGTTGCGTGTTGGCTGGGATGAGCTCAATACTGCTGTCGGCAGGCTGTTTTCAAAAGATACGACTATTGAATCAACTAATACCTTCGAAAAATGAAAAAGAATTTCTCAGTAAATATAGGAAAGCGCTTGTTCAACATTGACGAGGATGCTTACGAATGCCTCAACAGCTATCTTGGACGGTTGAGGAATTTCTTTTCAACAGAAGAGGGCCGTGAAGAGATTTTGGCTGATATAGAAATGCGTATTGCCGAGCTGCTCGAACAAAGAGTAGAAGCAAATGGACAGGGCATTGTTGTTCTCGGTTTTATCCGGGAAGTAATCGTGGAAATGGGTGAACCGGGTCAGTTGTCGGAGAATGAAAATGTCAGACCGGCAGAACCTGCTCAGCAAAGATCAACCGGAAAAATCTACAGGGATCCTGTTAACCGCAAAGTGGGGGGTGTGGCAGCCGGTCTGTCAGCATTTATAGGTTTTGATCCTGTTTGGGTACGTCTTATTTTTGTTCTATCAACCCTGCTTTATGGCAGTGGACCGGTTATTTATGTCATTCTCTGGATAATACTTCCGGAAGCGCAGACCACTTCTGAAAAGCTTGAAATGCAGCGTCAGAATGTCAATATCGGAACACTCAGGAATGAACTTGTCTCAGCCGGCAAAGGAATTCAAAAGTCGGGAAGCAGTTTCTTTGAATCGTTCGGTACCTTCCTGAGGAATGCCATTGAGATTGCGGCCCGTTTAATTCAATGGTTCTTCCAGTTATTCGGCAGGCTGACAGGTTTGCTGATGCTATTTCTTGTTTTGCTCAGCATTATTGGCGTTGGGCTGGCATTGTTGGTCCGGGATCATACCGGAATAGGGGGGTATCAGTTTGAATCAGTCACGCTTTACCAGGTATTCCAGTGGCTGGTACCCGGCACCTCAGACAGATGGTTGTTTTATATTGCTTTTTTACTTGTAATGGTTGCGCTTGCGGGCTTGTTTATTTATGGCGGACTCAGGTTGCTGTTGCGTTGGCCTCCCTTAAAATGGCCAGTGGTGGTTGCATTTATTATGATATTCTTCGGAGGTATTTTAACAGCGGGAGCTGCCCTTTTAAGGTATTCTCAATCGACAGATATATCTGATTCGGTGAATGAGTCAAGGAGTCTGAAGATGCCGGTAGGTCGTCTACATATACAGTCAGGTCCCTGGGATTATGAAAAATTTATTAATCCCCTGTCCGGAAATACAGGCGCTAAAACCGACTTTGAGGTTCTCGGCGAAATCAATCTGAGTCTCAGGCCGGCTCCGGCCGACAGTCTGATTTTTACCCTGATCAGATCGGCCTCTTCAGGTGGCAGTTCCCGGTCTGCAGAATATGCCTCGAATATCCGCTATTCATATGAAATCAATGATACCCTGCTGCTTATCAACCCTTACTTCAGCATGCCGTATGACGATGGAATGCATTATCAGGAGTTGAATGTAATTGTTGGTGTTCCGGTAAACAGAGAAATCTATCTTGACCCGGAGATTTCATGGAAATTAAGATACAGTGATTTTGATGACAGTAACAATGATGGGGGGATTTATACCATGACTACTTCAGGTCTTGTTCGGAAAAAGTCAGAAGTTCCGGCACAGGATTCAACAGCAGTGTTAAAATGAATACCCTGCTTTGAGGAAATTTTCCGGCAAGTTGGATGACCTATCCGGGAATTTGTGATTATTATCAAACCAGGCATTTAATTTTGTAATTTGAGCCTGTTTTTAGTCAGATCCACCTTAATCAATCTTTATGAAAACATCCCGTTATCTTGTCATTCTGGTTTTGTTCCTGCTGACCTCCCGGCTGATGGCCCAGGAAGAACAGAATGAAGCCCAGGGAACACAAACGCAGGTCTTAAAGGCCACTTCAAAGTATGATTTTATTCCAGGTGAAACGGTTATTTTTTACGATGATTTTTCACAGGACCAGCTTGGAGACTATCCGGCATTATGGAATACAGATGGCTCCGGAGAAGTAGTTACACTCAATAATTATCCTGGTAAATGGCTGCAACCCGGGATCGACTGCTCGCAGATTCCTGTGATTAAAAAGGAATTTCCTGATAATTACACCGTAGAGTTTGACGTGGTGCCTCTGCCGGGCCCCAACGGGGAAGAGCCATTACAGTTTGGTTTCTACATTTACAGTGCATTAAATCCCGACGATTTTAATGAAGGTGGTGCAATTCCGGGCGTGAGCGGTATAAAATTCACCTTCGGATCCTATACGCAATACTATTCTACTTACAATGAAGGCGCTTATGTTGCCGATGCCGCTGTTGATAAAAATATTTTTGTTATCAACCAGAAGGCCAGGCTTTCATTCTCGGTACAGAAAACCCGCATAAGGGCGTATATCAACGATGTGAAGGTTTTTGATGTAGCGAAAGCAATGTTCCCGGGAGTAAAGTATAATGTTTTAAGGTTGATTACCAATTCGGAAGCCATGCCGCTTATCTCGAATTTCAGATTTGCAGTCGGAGCCCCGGATATGCGTAACAAACTGATTACTGAGGGCAAACTGGTGACTTATGGAATTTATTTTGATTCAGGAAGTGATAAGATCAAACCGGAGTCGGCCGGAACGCTTAAAATGATTTCAGACATTCTGAAAGAAAATCCGACAGTTAGTATAACCATTGTCGGACATACTGACAGTGATGGTGATGATGCGAAAAATCTCGATCTTTCGAAGCGGAGGGCCGTTTCAGTTAAGAATGTGCTCAGTGGTGAATATGGCATTGAGGCCTCACGTCTGCAAACCGACGGCAAGGGGGAAACCGTGCCTGTGGCGCCAAACACCACCATAGAGGGGAAGGCTAAAAATCGACGTGTCGAGTTGATAAAAATCTGACAATGACCTGTTTTTTTCGTAAGATTACAACAACACGCCCCAGGTCGC
The DNA here is from genome assembly GCA_016705005.1 of Bacteroidales bacterium. GTDB lineage: Bacteria > Bacteroidota > Bacteroidia > Bacteroidales > Lentimicrobiaceae > Lentimicrobium. Next base: position 64,949 of record JADIZB010000008.1, read on the forward strand.
GGGGCGTGTTCGTTTGATAAAAGAATTGCAGGGCAATTCCTGTTTTTAGTAGTTTTGCAGTCCGGCTGTCATCAAGGCAACGGCTCTTCCAATGAATGTTTCCTCCATTGATATTTCCGATTTCAACTATCATCTTCCGGATGACAGAATTGCACGTTATCCTCTTGAGAGGCGCGATTTGTCCAGATTGATGGTTGCTTCAGGAGACGATATTTTTTCTGCAGAGTTTTGCAACATAGCCGGTTTTATTCCCACCAATAGCCTCCTTGTTTTTAATAATACACGGGTCATCAGGGCGAGACTGGTTTTTTACAAACCCGGAGGAACCCGGATCGAGATTTTTTGCCTTCAATCAGCAGGATCCTATGGTCAGACCAGCCAGTGTGATTGGAAGTGTTTTATCGGCAATGCGAAAAGGTGGAAGCAAGGAATGCTCTCAATGGAAATTGAACATGCCGGTGAAAAAATCATCCTGAACGCCACAAGAAAAGACTCTCTGGGGGATGCTCATCTGGTAAATTTCAGCTGGAACAGACCCGAAATGCCATTTGAACAAGTGCTTGAAATGGCCGGGAAAGTTCCTTTGCCACCATATCTGAACAGAGAACCGGATGAAAGTGATGCAGAGCGTTACCAGACTTTGTATGCCCGGCATAATGGTTCTGTGGCAGCCCCGACAGCCGGGCTTCATTTTACTCCGACAGTCCTGCAAAGCCTGGAATCAAAAAAGTGCAGTTTTGAATACCTTACCCTGCATGTCGGGGCCGGTACTTTTAAGCCTGTATCCGTTGTCGATGCCCGGAATCACCAGATGCATGAGGAGGAGGTTATTGTAGAAAAATCATTCCTTCTTAAACTTTTGCAGAATCTGCAGGGTAACATAATACCTGTTGGAACCACTTCCATGCGTTCGCTCGAAAGCCTTTACTGGTTTGGTGTTCAGCTGCTGAGCGGGAAAATTCAGGCCATGCCGTTCACCATTGGTCAGTGGGAACCCTATGAGTCGGAAGTCAGAATTCCTGCTGCAGAATCCATTCAGGCAATTCTTGATTTCATGTCAAGGCAGGGGTTGAAAACAATAAGCGGTTACACCGGAATTATGATTGTGCCGGGATACCGCTTCAGGATATGTAATGTTTTAATTACCAACTTCCATCAACCTCAGAGTACTCTGCTTCTATTGGTCGCTGCATTTGTCGGGGAAAGCTGGAGAAAGATGTATCAGTTCGCCCTCGAAAATAATTTCAGGTTTCTGAGTTATGGAGATAGTTGCCTGTTTTTCAAAAAGGAATAAGAAACAGGCTGGTTAATTCCTCTGCCCTTCATTCCGGAAGTACAACATTTACTACCTTCGCATCATGATCTTCCTACTCACCGGTGAAAGTGGTTCCGGTAAAACGACATTGCTGAGTGATCTGAATCTGATTTTAAACAGCAGCGGGATTAAAACCGGCGGATTTACTGCTCCCGGAAACTGGAAAGATGGAATACGATCAGGCTTTACCCTGCACGATATCCTGCATGATACGGATTATCCGCTTGCTCAGACTGATAAGCCAGGCAGCGAAATGCAGGGGAGATTTGCTTTCGACACGGGCACACTACTCATTGGGAATCGCCTTTTAATGGAGCAATCTGAGCATCCCCTCCTTGATTTTATTATTGTTGATGAAGTTGGGCCGTTTGAGCTCAGGGGCATGGGCTGGGCACCTTCACTGGGTCGTCTTTCCGGGTCGCAAAAGCATCAGATTTGGGCAGTCAGACCCTCGCTGATGGATCAGGTTAAAGAAAGATGGAAATTTATTCCCGGGGGAGTTTTCCGGGTTCCACAGGACAATGCTGCAACCGTTTTCAGATTGATCAATGAGGTCATATTACAGGGGAATGATGGAAAGTAGTAAAGTACTTACCGGAATCATACTGGCCGGGGGAAAAAGCCAGCGAATGGGGACTGATAAAGGGTTGGTCTGCTTTTCGGGTAAACCTCTGGTTCAGTATGCCATTGAACTGCTCAGCCCTTTCTGTTCCCGGATTCTGATAAGCAGCAACAATCCGGGATATGAGCGTTTCGGATTCGAAGTGGTTGGTGATGAATACAAGGATGCCGGCCCGATGGCGGGAATTGCATCATGCCTGAAACTAAGCAAAACTGATGGAAACCTCGTTGTTTCATGCGATATGCCACTCCTTGACCCTGTAGTTATTAAAACTATACTGGAGAATGTAAAAGAAAATACCTTTGTTGTGCCGACAGATTCACAAGGCAGGGCCGAACCCCTGTGTGCATTCTACAGACGGAGCAGCATCGACATCATGCAGGAACTGATCAGGGCGGGGTCATACCGTATGACAGCGCTTTTTATTCACGCTCCGGTCAGGTTTGTTTCTCCCAGTGATTACCCGGAAAAGTATAACATCCAATGGTTCGCCAATTTCAATTCGATGGAAGACCTTGTAAAAAACTGTAATGCCGGTCAGAATAAACAGCAATAGTAACCCGGGTGTTGTTTTATTGCATTCTTCAGTATCGGGAAACAAATAAATTATGAATTCAGGAACCTCAGACAGCGCAGAACATATACTTACCGATGAACGCTGGATAAGGGCAGCGGTTGCAGGCGGTTTATGGGCAGCGGTTGAGATAATCATTGGTAGTTTTCTTCATAATCTCAGGATACCTTTTGCAGGAAGTATATTGTCGGCATTTGCTGTCATGCTGATGATTTCATTCCATCGTCTGTGGCCTTTGCGGGGATTGATCTGGAGAGCAGGCCTGATTTGCGCCCTGATGAAATCGGTATCACCAAGTGCTTTGATTCTGGGGCCGATGATCGGGATCATGTCAGAGGCGTTGTTGCTTGAATTGTCGCTACGGATTTTCGGCTTTAACAGGACAGGCTATATTACAGGCGGTATACTTGGCGTTGGCAGCGCACTGGTGCATAAAGTTGTCAGTATCCTGATCCTTTATGGTACCGACATAATAGAAGTTTACCTCAACATATACAGATTTGCGGTTAAGCAGGTGGGTATGCCTGATGCAGATCCATGGCTTGTTGTCATTGCCCTTGTTGGGGTATATTTTCTGGTGGGAATTGCTGCCGCAGTTACCGGTATATCTATACCACTCAACAATCAGGTATTGCTGCCCGGGAAAGAAGACGTGGTGAACGGATACTCCGGTTCGCCTTTTATTGTATCTGCCCGAAGTTTCTCCCTGACTCTTCTTTCGCTTCACCTGGTATCTCTGCCACTGCTGATTTTTATAATCCTGAAAACCGGTTTGCCGACTGGTGCCATTGCAGTAATGGCATGGGCAGCACTGGTGTACTTAAAATACCCAGGTGTGTTCAGGCGGTTCCGGAAACCTGTGCTTTGGGTTCAGTTCCTGATCATCATCCTGATTGCTGCTTTTTTCTGGGAAAGGGATTGTAACTTCATCCTTTGCTTCAGTTATGAAGGGTTCAATGCCGGGCTTACCATGACACTGAGGGCTTTGGTGGTCATCATGGCTTTTTCAGCCATTGGTTATGAACTCAGGAATCCTGTGGTTAGGTTATTTCTTGAGAAAAGGGGTCTGAGAAATCTTTACCTTGCAATAACGGTTGCATTTTCGGCTTTGCCATATATGGTTGCTCAGATACCGGATGCAGGTAAACTGATCAGGCATCCGGGAACAGCCATTGCCGGTGCACTGACAAGTGCCAGGATATGGTTGGCTCATTTCGAAAGAAACAATGATGGTTCCGGGAGCAGCAGTATTTCTGAAAACTAATTTTTATCCTGGGAACAACTCATACAGATTGTGTATTTTTGACCTCCGATTCACTTAGCATATGTCCGAAACAGTCACAAACAAGAAAAGGAATCCTGTTCCTGATCCGGAGGTGGAAATGTCATTCTGGGATCATCTTGATGCCCTCCGGGGACACTTGTTTCGTTCTGCGATTGCAATCATTGTATTGGCAATTGCCGCATTTCTGAACAGGGAATTCATTTTCGACAAACTGATACTAGCCCCCAAGAATGCAGATTTCATTACCAACAGAATCCTCTGTCATATAGGGAAATGGGCGAATGTCCCATCACTTTGCATGGAGAGCCTTGACCTTAAGATTATTAATTATAATATATCAGGTCAGTTTACGACCCATATGTATATTAGTTTTTTTGCCGGAATGATTGTAGCAGCTCCTTACGTGATATGGGAGATCTGGCGTTTCATAAAGCCGGCCTTGTATGAAAAGGAACAGAAACATTCGAGGGGAGCTGTATTGAGTATGTCACTCCTTTTTATTCTGGGTATTTTGTTCAGTTATTTTTTGATCGTTCCCTTAACCCTGAGTTTTTTTGGCACCTACCAGGTGAGCGAATCTGTTAACAACCAGTTTGCCCTTTCATCTTATATCAGTACGGTTGTGTCGGTGACCTTTTCGCTTGGAGTGGTATTCGAACTCCCCGTGTTTGTCTATTTCCTGACCAGAGTCGGAATCATTACCCCTGAGTTTCTCAAAAGAAACCGCAAATATACCCTTGTTATACTGCTTATCATCGCTGCCATCATCACACCTCCCGACATCATCAGTCAGATTCTTGTAACGATTCCGCTCTACGGACTGTATGAGCTTAGTATCTTTGTTTCCCAGCGCATCAGCAGGAAGAATAACCGGGTTCTTTGAAGGTTGTAACCTTTTATTCACACTTGCGTCAAACCTTCCGAATAACAATAAAAACTATTATGGCAGATACCAGATTACACCGCTCCGTTAACGGAAGGGTCATAGGTGGAGTGGCCGGCGGACTGGCCGATTTTTTCGGCATGGATCCCACCATCGTCAGGCTGATATTCGTTTTGCTCGCTGTTTTCGGCGGGGGAGGAGTATTGCTTTATATAATTCTCTGGATCGTTCTTCCGGAGAGAAATAACTATAACGCTTTCAATACCTACACTCCACCACCCTCATCAGCCCCTCCCGCAGGGGGAAGCGATTCCGGCATCGGCGAAACATTTGAAGGCTTCGGGAAACAGAATCCGGATTTCAAAGCAGGTCCCGACATTGCAACAAAACGTAAATTCGAAGGGAGCCTGATTGGTGGTGTTATTCTGATCCTGATCGGAGTTTTCTTTCTGGCAGAACGATTTATTCCACAGATCAGATTCGGCGATTTCTGGCCACTCTTGCTGGTCGTAGTCGGACTCGTCCTGATATTCAACAGTCTGCCGTCCAGGAAAAAAGACGGCATAGAAAACGAGGCATCTTAATCACATTGTTTCATATAAAATCAATAAAGCAATGAGCTATAGAAAAATATTCTGGGGCGTTGTTCTTGTACTTATCGGGATTCTCTTTATTCTGAAGAATGTGCATGTAATCTATTTTGATTGGGTTACTATATGGCGGCTCTGGCCTTTGATACTGATTCTTTGGGGTATCTCTCTGATCCCCGTTAAGGATTATCTGAAACTCATTTTTTCTGTTGTTGCTATCGGATTGGCTTTCCTGCTCGTCAGCAGATACGATAAAACAGGATACTATGATTTCGGATGGGAAAACAGGAATCACCGTTTTGAGAGGAAATGGGGTGACGATAACTGGAATAAAGGAACTGCCGAACAGGAGCTTTCGCAGCCATTTGACAGTGCAATTCAGCGTGTAGAACTTAACCTTGAAGCCGCAGCCGGTGATTTCCGTCTCAATGATTCCATACCGGCCGACAAACTCCTCATGTTCTGGAAAAAGGGCGACATCGGTAATTACAGTATGACTTCCGAAGACGACAGTACGCTCAGGACCATCAACCTTAAGATTGAAGATTCGCATGTTAAGTTTAACAACAAAAGCATGAGGGTTGAACTTGGGTTAAATACAAAACCAACCTGGGACTTTAATTTTGATATCGGGGCTGCCAGTATCGACTTCGACCTCAGCAGCTATAAAGTCGGCAAACTCAGCATCGACGGCGGTGCATCCTCCATCGATATTAAACTGGGCGATCAAAGCGTTCTTACGGAGGTTGACATTAATGCAGGTGCTTCATCGATCGATATTCAGATTCCCACCGGAACCGGAGCTGAACTCAGGACCGAAACAGTCCTTTCAAGCCGCAATTTTGAAGGTTTTAAGAAGGTAAGCCCGGGACTTTTCAGAACGGATAATTATAATAATGCCAGCAAAAAGATTACCATCGATATTGATGCAGGTGTTTCAAGTGTTGACATTTCAAGGTACTAGGAAAAGATTCAATAGAAAAGCGCCGGTTTCACAAACCGGCGCTTTTCTATTGAATTAAGCAGAAACTTATACTGATCCTGTTTCACCGGCTGTACAGTCTTTACCAAGAAACCCACTGAATAGCTTGCACAATTCATCCGGAGCGTCGGCATGAACCCAGTGGGAGGCTCCTTCTATTGTCTGAATATAAGCTTTAGGAAAATTTTTAAGGATAAGCCCGGTGTCCATTCCGGTAATATAATCTGATTTTCCACCCTTTACAAAGAGCGTAGCTCCATTATAAACTTCGGTACTATCGATCCCCTCAAATACGTAATCCATGTTTGAACTGATTGCCGGCAGGTTAAGACGCCAGTCAAGCGAATGCCTGGTTTTTCTGTACAGATTTTTCATCACAAAAAGCCTGATCCTTTGATCTGGTATCCTTTCAGTAAGGAATTTTTCAACTTCTTCCCGGGTGCGAATGTGTTCAAAGTCCACCTCCATCATAGCGCCAATCATGTCAAAATGTACATTCCTGCCCGGATACCTGCGGGGGCTGATGTCGACCACAATCAGTTTTTCAACCATATCCTGATGCTCCAGTGCAAAAGTCATGGCAATCTTTCCTCCCATTGAATGACCGATAATCACAGGCTTCCCCAGCTCATGTGCTTCGATGAATTCCAACACATCATCAGCCATTGCGGCATAATTGAATGTAGGGCTGTGAGGCGATTGCCCATGGTTGCGCAGATCAGGTATGTAAACAGAAAATTTTTCCGCAAGCCGTTTTCCGATTGTAACCCAGTTATCGCTGATCCCGAAAATCCCATGGAGAATGATCAGTGGCGGGCCTTCACCAAAGTGGCGATAGAACAGTTTCATGGTTAATGAATGAAAATGTTTGTTTGCAACATAGACATCAGCTGCTTTTCAGCAATATCAGACAGGAAGATAAGGTTTCAATTCGCGCAGGTACATCTGAATGGTGTTTTCAAGCCCGAAGTAAAGCGCATCGGCAATCAGGGCATGACCGATGGAAACTTCAAGCAAACCCGGGATTTTCTGCGCAAAAAAGCGCAGGTTGTCCAGGTTCAGGTCATGTCCGGCATTGATGCCGAGCCCGGATTTTAAAGCAACTTCAGCTGCCAGGATAAATGGAGCAATGGCTTTTTCCCGGTCAGCCAGGTATTCCGAAGCATAGCTTTCCGTATAGAGTTCAATCCGGTCAGTGCCGGTTTTAGCAGCATTCTCAGCCATTACCGGATCAGGATCCACAAAGACAGAGGTGCGGATTCCGTTTTTATGAAATTCACCAATCACATCGGTCAGAAAACTTCTGTAGGTAACGGTATCCCAGCCATGATTGGAAGTAAGGGCATCGTGTGCATCAGGAACCAGGGTAACCTGATCGGGCCTGACCGACAGTACCAGGTCGATGAACGCGGGTTCAGGGTTACCTTCAATGTTGAATTCTGTGGATACCAGTGGTTTGAGGTCACGTGCATCCCGGTATCTGATGTGCCGCTCGTCGGGGCGGGGATGTACTGTGATGCCTTGTGCTCCAAAACGCTCACAATCAACGGCAGCTTTCAGCACATCAGGCAGATTTCCACCTCTGGCATTTCTCAGGGTTGCAATTTTATTTATATTTACACTTAATCTGGCCATAATCCGGTACTTTGGTATTGCAAAGGTATAAATTTAACTTTCAGTGGAAAGACCTCCTGCGAGCACCTGATCGACAAACTATGAACCTATGAAAATAAAAAGATTGTTTGCAATCGCACTAATATTGGTTTCCTGTACCCGGAATCAGGTTGCTCCCGATCCGGAAGCCGTGAAGCAGGAAGTTATTGCTGCCGAACAGGCTTTCGCTAAAATGGCTGCTGACTCGGGCATAGCCGGAGCTTTCAGGGCTTTCGCCGCACCCGATGCCGTGATGCGGAGAGGTAATAGCCTGGTTTCAGGTCGTGATTCAGTAGCAGCTTACATTTCAGCGTCATACCGTGCCGGTGAAACCCTCGAATGGGCGCCTGATTTTGTTGATGTTGCCGCATCAGGCGATCTGGCGTATACCTATGGCAAGTATACATTCTCCAGTCCCGATTCAACCGGGATGATAAAAAAGCAGGTTGGCTATTTTCATACAGTCTGGAAAAGGCAACCCGACGGAAACTGGAAGTTTGTCTGGGATTGAGATTTCTTATTGTTTATTTCCCGTGGCGATTCAGGACCAAACTGTATATTAGAACATACTGTTTGAAGCTGGTAAGCGTTATTATATTAATTTTGTGACAAATTACTAATTCTGACGGAATTATGCTTGCCAAAGAATTGATCAGTGATGCCATTATGCCTTTGAAGACCAGCGATAGCGGGCTGATTGCGCTCAACTGGATGGAGGAATTCAGGGTATCTCACCTGCCCATCGTGAATAATTCTGATTTTCTGGGACTCATTTCCGAGTCAGATATTTTTGAAATGAACAGTTACGAGGAGCCCCTCGGAAACCATATATTGTCGCTTCACAAGCCTTATGTTACAGAAAACCAGCATGTTTATGATGTAATCAGGCAGGTATATGAGCAGAAACTCACCCTGATTCCGGTGGTTGATGAAAAAAATAAATACCTTGGTTCAATTACCCTTCAATGTCTTGTCAAGTATTTCGCAAGACTGGCAGCTGTAGATAACCCCGGGGGCATCATTGTTCTTGAGATGGGTATTCGTGATTATGCCCTCAGTGAAATAGCCAGGATTGTCGAATCCTGTGATGCCAGCATTCTCAGCCTTTATATAACCACACTCCCGGATTCAACAAGGATGGAAGTAACCCTGAAAATAAACCGGATGGACATCGGCCCGGTACTTCAGACTTTTATCCGTTTCGACTATATGGTGAAAGCATCGTTCTATGAGGGCGAACTGAATGAAACCCTGAAGGACCGTTATGATTCGCTGATGAAGTACCTTGATATCTGACAGAATCCATGGGTGTGTTTCAGAGGTTTCTGCTGCTTTCGGTTATTGTCCTGTTTTTCAATGCCGGAGTTTATGCACAGACCAGCGAAGCCGTTGTGGTTGGGAACATAACGCTCGGAGGAAACAGGATAACCCGTGAGAGTATTATACTTCGGGAACTGGAATTTTCGGAGGGAGACTCACTGAAAATCTCAGAAATTGAGAATGTCTTATCCAGGTCAAGGAAAAACCTTCTGAACCTTCCCCTGTTTCATTTTGTCGCAATCAGCCACCATACATCGGAAATACCCGGACACATAAATATTGATGTTGTTGTATCTGAGCGCTGGTATACCTGGGTTTGGCCGGTATTTGAATTATCTGACAGAAATTTCAATACCTGGTTCAGGAACGGAGACCTTACCCGACTCTCCTATGGTTTGTTCCTTCAACAGGAAAATTTTCGGGGTCGCCTTGAAAAGCTTCATATAAAAATAAAACTTGGATATCAGCAGGAAGCAATGCTTCTTTATGAAAAGCCTTACCTCAACAGGAGTAAAACCCTGGGTGCCGGTATGCTGATTTCGGTAAGCCGTCAGCGTGAAACAGGTTATATCACCAGTAACGACAAGTTGATTTTCTACAGGGCCAACGATTTTCTTCTACACACGTTCGATCTTTCAACCTTTGTCCGCTACCGGCCCGACATTCATTTTACCCATACGTTTCAATTGCGGTATAACAGTTTGCAGGCAACGGATTCACTGCTGTTGCTAAACCCTGACTATACCCTGGCTGAATGCAGGGAGCCGGCTTTTCTGGAGTTGTCGTATTTGCTGAAAGCCGATTTCCGCGATCAGAGGGCTTATCCGCTGAATGGATGGTATGTTGAAGCTTCTGCTGTAAAAACCGGCATTTTGGCCATAGATGCCTATCATTTTTTTTCAGCAAAACTTATATTCAGGGCCTATCATCAGTTTAACAGAAACTGGTTTCTGGCCGGAAGTTTCACTTCCAGACTGATGACCCGACAGAATATGCCGTATTATCTTTCGCAGGCATTGGGGTATCGACGTGATTATGTGCGGGGTTATGAATATTACGTGGTAGATGGAAACAATTTCTGGCTCGCTAAAATCAATTTCAAATTTGCATTGTCAAAGCCGGCAATCGTGCATCTGAAATGGCCCCATACGGCTAAGTTCAATACGGTTCCTTATTCACTTTATCTGGGTGCTTTTATTGACGGGGGAAAAGTATGGCCGGATAAGTTGTACAGCAATAACCGGTTGCAGGAGGTAGTGCTCAGGGGAGCAGGTGTCGGATTGGATTTTGTTACCTATTACGATAAAGTGGTCCGTGCTGAATTCTCCGTCAATGGTCGTGGGGAGTCGGGATTTTTTCTGCACTTTATGGCTGCAATCTGATTGAAACACCATGACCTGTCGTACATTTGCAGGCACTAAACCAACCAAAATACCATGCTAAATCGTCATTGACATGAAAATTGCACTTTTTGGAAAAAATTTCGCCGATGACCGCTTCTTCTATTTTCAGCAATTGGTTGAAAAACTTGAGGAATGTGATATTTCCATGATGATTTATGCACCTTTTTATGAGTTTATAAAGAGTAAGGCAGTATTTGCCGTCAACCCTGAAGTTTTCAGTGAGTACCATCAGTTACCGGGCAGGGTTGATTTTTTGTTCTCCATCGGCGGTGACGGAACCATGCTGGATGCCATTACGCTGGTTCGCGACTCTGCTATTCCGCTAATGGGAATCAATCTTGGCAGAATGGGTTTCCTGTCAAGCATTTCCAAAAATGAAATTAGTCAGGCCGTTGATGCCATAAGGCGTAATGAATATACGCTAAACAAGCGTTCCTTGCTGAGTGTGGAGACGTCTGACCATTTGTTTGGAGAACTTAATTATGCCCTGAATGAGTTCACCATCAATAAAAAGGATTCCGGATCCATGATCCTTGTTCATGTTTATATCAACGATCTTTTACTGAATTCCTATTGGGCCGATGGTCTGATCATCGCAACACCGACAGGATCAACAGCCTATTCGCTCAGTTGCAACGGGCCGATTCTGATTCCTGAATCTGAGAATTTCGTCATAACACCCATTGCCCCGCACAATTTAACAGTGAGGCCGGTCGTTATTCCTGACAAAAGCGTGATAAGGATAAAAGTTGATGGACGGATGTCGCAGTACCATGCCGGATTGGATTCCAGGTCTGCCGTCATTGATTCGTCTGCCGAGATGGTAATCAGAAAAGCACCTTTCTTTGTTAATCTGGTGCAGCGTACCAGTGACAATTTTTTTACTACCATCAGGCAGAAACTATTGTGGGGACACGATATCCGTAACTAAATAGGGACAACATCCTGTCATTACTTTCCGGCTCATATTTTTTTATACTTTTGCATGCCGATTCAGGCGCTTAAAAGCCGGACAGTATCGTTTATTCATCCGGTAAAAAAAACCTGTGTAAAAGCAGGCTGACGTTAAGTATGAAAAGATTTTCTGTCTTGTTGTTTCTGTTCATTGGCCTGTCCGCCTTCGCCCAGCATTATGGGGAAATCGGCCTTACAGGTGGTGGGATGTATTATCTTGGTGATCTGAATCCAGGGAAACATTTCCTTCAGACCCAACCCGCTTTCGGCGGATTTATTCGGCATAACTTCAACGAGAGGCTGGCAGTGAAAGCTGCCTATACCTATGGAAAGATTAAAGGGGATGATGCAGTTTCGAAGGAGAACCTTTTGAGAAACCTGAACTTCCAGAGCAATATCCACGATATTTCCGGCACTTTTGAGTTTAATTTTTTCAATTATTTCATTGGAAGCCTCCGGCATTTCTTTACACCCTATATGTATGGAGGAGCCTCAGTTTTTCTATTTAATCCGAAAGGGGTTGTAAACGGAGCCCTGACCGAATTGAGACCACTGGGAACCGAAGGTCAGGGAAGCGCCCTCTATCCATCAAAAAAGCAATACAGTAAAATTGGCTTTGCAGTTCCATTTGGGGTTGGTTTAAAATACAGTTTAAACAATTTCGTTGGAATGTCGCTTGACTGGAGCATGCGGAAGACCTTCACAGACTATCTTGATGATGTCAGCACAAGCTATTACCTCGATCTTGCCGGTACAACGCCAGGTGAGGTTTCTGTTTCGGAGATTGCATCAGACCCTACTCTGTTGCACAATGCAGGTATGCAACGTGGTGATAATGTAAACAATGACTGGTACTCGGTTGTCTCGGTAAGTATCTCGCTTAAACTCAACTATCTTGAACGTACCCGTTGTCTTAACGTTTTTTATTAAAACACTTAACAATTATTAACACCCTGTTTTATTGGGTGTAAGAGAATACAGCCTAATTTAGTTTTGTGATTCAAACAGATGGATCTTAAAGAGAAAATTGACCCTGCGAAATTACCCCAACACATTGCCATCATTATGGATGGGAATGGACGCTGGGCAAAAAGCAGAGGTGAGATGCGGGTTTTTGGCCATCAGAATGGCGTTGAATCTGTTCGGCAAACCTCAACTGCAGCGGCAGAACTAGGTGTTAAGTACCTGACATTGTATGCTTTTTCAACTGAAAACTGGAAAAGACCCAAATGTGAAGTTGACGCTCTGATGAACCTTTTGGTTCAGACACTGAATTCAGAACTTGGCACATTGATGGATAACAACATCAGGCTGAGAGCTATAGGCGACCTGACCCATCTGCAGGATAGTTGTTATTCCCAGTTATTGGAAACCATGGGTAAAACCAGCTCTAATAACGGGATGGATCTGATCCTGGCGTTGAATTACAGTGGCCGGTGGGAAATTGCAGAAGCTGCCAGAAAAATCGCACTTGAAGTGGCTGCAGGCAGGCTGGACCCTGAATCGGTGAATCCTGACACATTTCAATTGTACCTGGAAACAAGTAATATTCCTGATCCTGAGTTGCTTATCAGAACCAGTGGTGAAAACAGGATCAGTAATTTCCTTCTTTGGCAGATTGCGTATTCAGAACTCTATTTTTCACCAAGGCTTTGGCCGGATTTCAGGAAGAATGATTTGTACGAGGCAATTCTTGACTATCAGAACCGCGAACGCCGCTTTGGAATGATAAGTGAACAAATAATATAAGTTACCGATAAATGAATTCCACCTACCGATTAATTACTATCCTGCTGATCTTTTTATCACTCACCTCACAGGCACAGATCCGCCTGGGGGATGACCTGAGCGAAATAGACTATTCAAGTCCCAAAGAATACATAATCGGTGGTGTAACCGTCAGCGGGGTGCAATTCCTCGACCACAATGTGCTGATCATGCTTTCAGGCCTGCAGGTCGCCGATAAAATAGAAGTGCCTGGTGATAAAATCAGAAAGGCAATAGAGAAACTATGGTCGCAGGGCCTTTTTGAAGATGTCAGGATTTCTGCCACCAGCATAAGCAACGATCTCATCTTTCTTAACATTCACCTGCAGGAAAGGCCCAGGTTGTCAAGGTTTTCGTTTAAAGGAATACGCAAGTCGGAAGCTGATGACCTGCGTGAGAAAATAAAGCTCGTTAAGGGCGATGTCGTTACTGAGAATGTAATTATCCGGACGACAAACATCATCAAAAAACATTTTAACGGCAAGGGTTACCTGAATGCGACTGTCGATATTGATCAGAAACGCGATTCATCCAAATCCAACGACGTCAGCCTGTCAATCAACATTAATAAAAACAGTAAAGTCAGGATCGATCAGATTTCCTTTATCGGCAATCACAAACTTGCTGACAGTCAGCTGAAGCGGGCCATGAAAAACACCAAGGATAAGGCTGTTTTTAAACCTTTTACAGCGCTCGACCAGATAGTTATTCAAATTCCCCGCAAATTACTGAAGTTCAATTCAGATACAGTAGTTGATTTCCTTACAGGCGTTTTCGAGGAAAATCTGAAATTCAGGATTTTCAAGAGTTCAAAATATATACTTGATGATTACAATGAAGACCTGGCGGCCGTCATTGCAAAATACAATGAAGAGGGATTCAGGGATGCCGTGATTGTCAGTGACTCGGTTTACAGGGTCAGCCCTAAACTGATCACCATTGATATCAGGGTTGAGGAGGGTCGTCGGTATTATTTCGGCGACATCAAGTGGGTAGGCAATACCAAATATACTGCTCAGCAACTGAATGATGTGCTCAAGATCAAATCCGGGGATGTATACAACCAGAGTGAACTGGATGCCAATCTGAATTATAACCCGAATGAAATTGACATCAGTACCCTGTATCTTGATGATGGTTACCTGTTTTTTCAGGTGGTTCCGGTTGAAGTCAGGGTTGAAAATGATACCATCGACCTGGAAATGCGCATCCGTGAAGGGAAACAGGCTACTATAAACAAAGTTTATGTTAAGGGTAATACAAGGACAAACGACCACGTGGTTATCCGTGAACTAAGAACCCGGCCCGGTCAGTTGTTCAGCAGATCCGATATTATCCGCACAACCCGTGAACTTGCTCAATTGCGTTATTTCGATCCTGAGAAAATAGTTCCCAACCCCATACCCAATCCCAACGATGGTACCGTTGATATTGAGTATAAGGTAGAGGAAACATCCAGCGATCAGATTGAATTGTCAGGTGGATGGGGATATGGAAGGGTAGTAGGGACACTCGGCCTCTCATTCAACAACTTCTCTGCAAAGAATTTATTGAAAATCAGCGCCTGGCGGCCAATTCCTTCAGGAGATGGTCAGAAGCTGAGTCTCCACCTGCAATCATATGGAAAAGGTTTCATCAGCTACAGTGCTTCATTTACCGAGCCATGGCTGGGGGGTAAAAAACCAAACTCTTTCAGCGTCAGTTATTATCATTCACTTTATTCCAACGGAGTTTCGAAGTCATCCGATAACTATCAGTCATTCAAACGTGATGGACTGTCATTTATGCTGGGCAAGCGTCTGGAGTGGCCAGATGATTATTTCACCTTGATGACCAGGATCAACATTCAGAACTATTACCTGAACAATTACGGTAGTATCTTTGCGTTTGGCAATGGTAACGGAAAGTACAGGAACTACAGTGCCGGAATTACATTGGCCCGCAATTCGGTCGACAGCCCGATTTTCCCACGTTCGGGTTCTGAAGTTGCAGTTAATCTCGATGTAACACCGCCATATTCCCTATTCAGTGATAAAGACTATACGACCCTTGAAGATCAGGAAAAATACAAATGGATTGAATACCATAAATGGAAGTTCAACGCAACCCTGTACAGGCAGATTGTCGGCAACCTGGTGCTGAGTGCCCGGGTTAAGTACGGGTTCCTGGGCCAGTATAACAACGACATCGGGATAACACCTTTTGATCGTTATTATCTTGGCGGTGACGGGCTTTCAGGCGCCAATAATCTGGATGGCCGTGAAATCATCGGAATGAGGGGGTATGCCAACGAAAGCCTGACGCCGGATTATTACAAAAATAAAAATGTAGGTGCTTCCATCTACAATAAGAATACCATCGAACTCAGGTACCCTCTTTCACTTAACCCAAGTGCCACAATCTACGTGATGGGGTTCATGGAAGCAGGGAAGGCATGGAAAAACTTCAGTGCATTCAATCCGTTCTCATTGTACAGATCTGCCGGAGTGGGTGTCAGGGTATTCCTGCCTATGTTTGGATTGCTTGGACTTGACTGGGGATATGGATTTGACGATGTTCCGGGGTTACCATCGGCCGGGAAAGGACAATTTCACTTCTCAATCAACCAGAGTATTGATTGATGCAGGTTAGTTTAATGATGCTGCAGGCTTTATTGCAGGTATCATATTGTGGCAGACTTTTTGCTTGGATCACGACGAAATAATCAAATCAATTACCTCAACCAAAACAGGGAGGACATACAATGAAAAAGACATTATTGATTACAGCCATTATTTTTGCTGCGGCAGTCAGCTCATTTGCACAGAAATTCGCCTATGTCGACAGTGAATTTATTCTTGAAAACATCCCCGAATATGCCGATGCAAAAGCCGAAGTCGATGAACTATCCATTCAGTGGCAGCGCGATATTGAAGCGAAGTTCTCTGAAATAGACCAATTGTATAAAAGCTTTAAAGCCGAAGCTGTTCTGCTTCCTGACGATATCAAAAACAAGCGGGAAGAAGAGATCATAGCAAAGGAAAAGGCCGCCAAAGATCTTCAGAAACAGCGGTTCGGAAAGGAAGGCGATTTATTCAAGCGTCGTCAGGAACTGATCAAACCAATCCAGGAAAAGATATATACAGCCATTGAATCCATTGCCGCCACCGATAACTATGCAGTAATCTTCGATAAAGCAGGGAGCGTTTCCATGATGTATTCCAATCCCAGATATGATATCAGCGAGGAAATATTGGATAAACTCGGGTACTCCTATAAAAGCAGACAATAGGTCAGACTATTCCTTTCATCACAATTTTCTTTTGAATGGACTACTTTAAAAGAATATAGCTCTGCATTTTGCAGAGCTATTCTGTCTGAAAATGAAGAACATCTTTTGCAGATTAACTAAATTTAGTAAATTTGCCTTGCAAAATAACCTTAACCCTTAACAGTTCACAATGAAAAACATTTTGAAATTCTTCCTTATACTTGCGATTGCTGTTTCAGCCATGCAGGTGAGTGCCCAGAAAGCCCAGAAACTTGGTCATATTAATTTTGCTCAGCTTTATGAAATGATGCCAGGCCAGGATTCTATCAAGAAAGCCTTTACTGCTTATCAGGAACAGCTTCAGAGCCAGTTTCAGGCCATGCAGACTGAGTATGAAACCAAATTAACAGATTATCAGAACAATCAGGCAACGCTTTCCAATATAATCAAGCAGACCAAAGAAAAGGAAATACTCGATCTGCAAAAACGTATTCAGGAATTCCAACAGACCGCACAGGAAGACCTTCAGGCCAAAGAAGCAGAACTGACAGCCCCGGTTATTGAAAAGGCACGTAATGCCGTTAAAGATGTAGCTAAGGAAAGTGGTTATAACTTCGTATTCAATTCCACCGAAGGGTTGTTGCTTTATTCAGAACCTGCTGATGACCTTATGCCATTGGTGAAGAAAAAGCTTGGCCTTAAGTAGGCTGTGAATTTCAAAAGACTTAAGCCGCTTTATTGCGGCTTTTTTTTTAATTTTCAGATTATTTTCAAAACCTGGTTCCCATGATTTTCCGACAGGTCTTTGAAATATTTCGTTAATTTTGAGGTAGATTACGATTAAACGGATTTTGCTCTATATTCTGCCGGTATCCGGTTCAGTTTTCATATCAAATCTTACCAACCATGAAAAACACTGCCATTCACTCAAATTTACTGATGGTATTAATCATTATCCTTTCATCAGGGGTGTATTCCCAGACTGCGGATAACGACAAAACCAGGCGTATGTCATTACACAATGAGCATCCGGTTGATGCATATTCGCCATCTCAGCCGGCCGGACAGCTGACTTCACCGGCATACAGACGTGAGAATTCGGTTTTCTTTACTACTCAGGTTAATATAAATGTCAACGGTGAGAATATTCTGAACGACGCCGGTAATGAACCTTCAATCGCTGTTGACCCCGGAAATCCGGACCGGATGGCCATCGGGTGGCGACAGTTTGATAATGTAAATAATAATTTCAGGCAGGCTGGCAACGCTTTTACTGCGGATGGAGGCCAGACCTGGACAGCCCCGGGCGTGATTGAACCAGGTATTTTTCGTTCTGATCCCGTTCTGGAAGCTGATAATCAGGGCGTTTTTTACTATAACAGTCTTACCTCAAGCGGAGGAAGTTACTTTTGCAGGGTTTTTAAGAGTTCAAATGGGGGCGCTGAATGGGATGAAGGTGTACCAGCCCAGGGAGGCGACAAGCAATGGATGGAAATTGATAAAACCGGCGGAGACGGCGAAGGGAATATTTATTCTTTCTGGACATCCTATTATAGTGTATGCATGCCCGGGCATTTTACACGCTCAACCGATGGAGGGGACTCCTATGAGGATTGTGTTACAGTTGACGGCGACCCTTATTGGGGTACTTTGGCCATAGGACCTTCCGGAGAACTATATACTGTTGGTTCCGGCTTCAATGATGGTCTGGTGGTTACAAGAAGTAACAATGCGCAATTCTCAGGAAATATTGTCTGGTGGGATTACAATACGCAGGTTAATCTTGACGGAGCAATGACCGCGGGCCCTGATGTTAACCCTGCCGGACTCCTTGGGCAGGCATCGATTGCAGTGAACCTGGCACCGGGTCCCGGCAACGGCAACGTTTATGTCCTTGCTTCTGTAGAAAGATTATCAAATGGCGACCCGGGTGATGTTATGTTTGCAAAAAGCGATGACGGTGGTTTATCATTTGGTGAACCGATTCGTATCAATGATGACCTGTCGGTAAACAATACACAATGGTTTGGAACAATGTCAGTTGCGCCAAATGGCAGGATCGACGTGGTGTGGCTCGATACCAGGGATGCACCGGCTTTTAACTCCCTCCTTTCTGCCCTTTATTATTCCTACTCCCTTGATCAGGGGGAAACCTGGTCGGCCAACGAGTTGCTTTCAGACTCCTTTGATCCACATGTTGGTTGGCCTAATCAGGAGAAAATGGGGGATTATTTTGATATGGTATCCGACAACGGCAATGCCCATCTCGCCTGGGCAAATACACTCAATGGTGAGCAGGATGTTTATTACGGCCGGATAACCCCTGTAATTACAGGGACTTCAGAAAGTGACAATGGTGACCCGGTTGAAACACTGAATGCCAGTCCAAATCCGTTCAATGAAAATCTCCGCATCAGTTTCCGGCTTTCAAATCCGAGTGATGTCCGTATTGTACTCTATGACATCAGTGGACGCGAAATCAAAACCTTAGAGGAAGGTTATTTGAATGCAGGAAGCTACTCACTCCCATTTGATGGTAAAAGCATCGGGAACGGGGTTTACTTCTGCCGGATTACAGCAGGCGGGGCCAGCAAGATCCTCAGACTTGTCCGTGTTGAATAGGTTGCAGGGCTGATCACAGTAGAGGACCCCGGATTTATTTCCCCAAACTGTGTTCACTTTTCAGGAATACGTTGGTGGCCTGATCTACCGACTCACATAGTTTTATTGTCGTGCAGCTATTTCCAGGTCAGGATATTGTTCCCTAAGAATGTATTCAAAATGGATGATTCCTGTTAAAATTTAGTTAACAATGTAAACCAATTGCAATTTGGTTATTTTTGCACAAAGCAGTTTTCATGGTTCCGGTGTTTGAAACATTTTCTGAGCGGCCTTTGGGAAGGACATTAAGCATTCTTGGGAAAAGCTATCTGCATTTGCTGAGGGTGCGATTGAAGCACCTTGACATTGACCGGAACTATTACGCATTGTTACTGATTGGATCAATGGATGGGGTAATAACACAACAGGAGTTGGCCCTGATGCTTGAAACGGATAAAGTAAGCATTGTACGGGTTGTTGATTATCTCACCTTGAAAGGTTATGTAAAAAGGATCAGAAAACCGGATGATATGCGAAAACGAAGTCTGAAGCTGACTGAAAAGGCAATACTGGCAATACCTGAGATCAGGAAATCAATAAATGAATTGAATGACCTGGTATTAAACGGAGTTGATATCACCAGGATTCATGAATTGAGTGAAACCATCAGAATAATTAAATCGAACATGACTGAAAATATTCAGACCTTATGAGAATTAGAATGATTCTTGGAATGCCGCTGATTGTGGCTGCCCTCATATCCTGTAAAAGCGGGAGCAATGACAAGGGTAAAGTAAAGGGGAAGCCACCGGTTTCTGTGGATGTAATTGTTGCAGCTGATTCTGACTTCTCGTCTGATATAGAGGTAAATGGGACTGTATTATCGGAAGAAATGATAGAGTTGCATCCTGAAATCAGTGGTCGTATAACCTACCTGAATATTCCTGACGGTGCTGCAGTTAAGTCCGGGACCATTCTTGCACGGATTAATGATGCTGATTTGCAGGCGCAAATGCAGCAACAAAAGGTTCAGCTTGATATGGCTGAGAAAACTGAATTGCGTCTGAGACAATTGCTGGCAGTAAATGGTATTGACCAGGCTACCTATGATGCCGCCCTGAGCCAGGTAAATCTTATTGAAGCAAATATCGGCGTTCTCAATGCCCAGATTGATAAAACCATCATCAAAGCTCCTTTCTCCGGGCGGTTAGGATTGAGACTCGTTAGCGAAGGTGCTTATGTTTCCCCCGCAACAGTGATCGGAACATTGCAGCAGACCGACAGGATTAAGATTGATTTCTCGGTTCCGGAAGCTTATGAGAGTCTTGTGAAAATAGGAAAGACCATCTCAATCCGTACCAACGGTTCATCAGAAAATCTTACAGCAACCATCAATGCCATTGAGCCTCAGATAAATACAGCAACGCGTAACATCAGGGTACGGGCGAGGTTAAACGATGGAATTATCAGCCCCGGGGCCTTTGTCAAGGTGTTCTTCAGCGAAAAGATAACCGGAATTGTAATCCCGACCAATGCAATTATCCCGGATGCTTTGTCAAACCAGGTTGTGCTGGTTAAAGGAGGAAAAGCGGTTTTCAGGAATGTTGAAACAGGTATCAGGACCATCGATGCTGTTGAAATTACGAGTGGTGTTCAAACGGGCGATTCTGTTGTGGTTAGTGGCGTGTTGTATGTCAGACCGAACGGGGATGTTAAAATAAAAAAAGGCATGAAATAATTTCCGGGCGGTTTCAAACATTCACTTCAGATGTATAGATGTGGTGAGTGTATTGCAGGCTGCCTGATTTTCATCTGATGAGGGGTCAACATGAATATATCTGAATTATCTATCAAGAGGCCTATTCTGGCAACAGTGATGAATCTTTTTCTCATCCTGTTCGGAATTATCGGGTATACATTCCTTGGTGTCAGGGAATATCCTGCCATTGATCCTCCTGTGATCACTGTCAGCACTTCATATACAGGCGCCAATGCCGATATCATAGAAAGTCAGATAACTGAACCCCTGGAGAAATCGATCAATGGCATTCCGGGAATCAGGACAATCACATCCACAAGTGCGGTTGGACGGAGCAACATCAATGTGGAGTTTAACATTGATTCAGACCTTGAGGCTGCGGCCAACGATGTCCGTGATAAGGTTAGCCAGGCAGTCAGAAACCTTCCGCAGGATATTGATGCCCCACCGGTCGTTTCAAAGTCAGATGCCAACAGTGATTTTATAATTCTCATGGCTGTGCAGAGTCGCAGCAAAGGATTGCTCGAATTGAGCGATTATGCCGAAAACGTACTTCAGAATAAGTTTCAGACCATACCTGAAGTCAGTGGGGTGAATATTATCGGACAAAAAAGACCGGCTATGCGTATCTGGATTGATCCGGATAAGCTGAATGCCTATAACCTTGCTTTCAATGATATATCCGGTGTTCTCAATAAGGAGAATGTTGAAATTCCATCCGGAAAGATTTATGGAAACCGGACAGAGCTGACAATCAGGGCCATCGGAAACCTTACCACTGAGCAGGAATTCAGGGATCTGATTGTCCGGGCCGATGAGAATGGTATTTTGCGCCTGGGTGATGTTGCAACGGTTGAGCTTGGACCTGAACGCTATGAACAAAGCTGGAAACTGAATGGTGTAAGCTCGGTAGGGATTGCCATTACCCCGCAACCGGGAGCCAATTTTATTGAGATATCTGATGAATTCAATAAACGTCTGGATGAAATCATAAAGTCGCAGAAAGGCGACATCAACTTCACCATTCTGTTTGATACTACCCGGAATGTCCGTAAATCGCTGAATGAAGTGGCCGAAACATTACTGGTAGCCATTCTGCTGGTTATTTTCGTAATATTTTTCTTCTTCCGAAACTGGCTTATAGCTCTGCGACCACTGATTGATATACCTATTTCACTCATATTTACCTTCTTTATTATGTATGTGGCCGGATTTTCAGTAAATATTCTGACACTCCTGGCCATTATTCTGGCAACCGGGCTGGTGGTTGATGATGGCATCGTGGTCACAGAGAATATTTTCCGTAAGATTGAGAAGGGAATACCTGTCCGCAAAGCTGCGATTGATGGCAGTAAGGAGATTTTCTTTGTCGTTCTGTCGACCTCCGTCACACTGGCCATTGTATTTCTTCCGGTTTTATTCCTGCAGGGATTTGTAGGCAGTTTGTTCCGTGAATTCGGGGTAGTGCTTGCGGTTGCGGTTCTTGTTTCGGCTTTTGTGTCACTTACAATTACCCCGGTACTCAATGTTTTTCTTAATCGCCGGGGTGCACAGCATGGTGAGTTTTACAACAGAACGGAACCCTTTTTCGCCGGCATGGAGAATGGTTACAGGAACCTGATCACCCGGTTTATCAAATACAGGTGGATGTCCTGGGCTATTGTGGCTGTTTGTCTTGTGCTTGTTTATGTGATCGGAATCAGCATTCAAAGAGAGATTGCACCAATTGAGGATAAAGGGAATGTCAGGTTACAGATTATCGGACCTGAAGGAGCCAGTTACCCCTATATGATGGAGACAGGGAACAGGATCGCAGATTATATGATGGATTCCATTCCTGAAGAGGAGTTTTCTTTTGTCGCTGTTCCGGGTTTTGGAAGTACCGGGGTCAATAGCGGGTTTGGTCGCATTGGATTCGTTCCGGCCGGTGAGCGTGAACGCACGCAAAGTGAGATTGCACGGGATATGGCTATGAAATTCAGCCGTTTCAACAATGTAAGGGTATTCCCCATTGAGGAGCAAACCATCTCTGTCGGCATGGGGTCAAGGGGTTCATTACCGGTTCAGTTTGTGATCCAGAACCTGGATTTCGAAAAACTGAGAGAGGTTATTCCGCAATTTCTTGAAGAAGCAAGAAATGATACCACATTTCAGAATGTAGATGTAAACCTCAAATTCAACAAACCCGAAATCGATATTTCGATCGACAGGATCAAGGCCCGAGAATTCGGTCTGACAGTTACCGATATTGCTGAAGTATTGCAGAGTGCTTTCAGTGGCCGGAGACTTGCCTATTTTCTGATGAACGGCAGACAATACCAGGTTATCAGTCAGGTTGAACTTGAGAACCGCCAGGTTCCTGCAGATATATCGAACCTTTATGTTAGAAACAACAAGGGTGAAAATATTTCACTGGCATCTGTAACCAGGATTGAAACGAATGCAAATCCACCTTCACTTTTCCATTACAACCGTTACAAAGCGGCAACCTTATCTGCTTCACTTGCCGAAGGAAAAACCATCGGCGATGGTGTAGCGGCCATGGAAAGGATAGCCGGAAAGCTGCTGGATGAAAGTTTTCAGACATCGCTAAGCGGCCCTTCGCGTGATTATGCTGAAAGTTCTTCCAACACGGCCTTCGCTTTCCTCCTGGCCCTTGTGTTGATTTTTCTTGTTCTTGCCGCGCAGTTTGAAAGCTTCAGGGATCCGCTGACCATAATGATTACCGTCCCCCTGGCCATCGCCGGAGCCATGCTCAGTTTGTGGGTATTTAACCAGACCCTGAATATCTTTTCTGAGATCGGAATGATTATGCTGATAGGTCTGGTCACCAAAAACGGAATTCTCATTGTTGAGTTTGCCAATAAGAAAAGAGAAGAAGGCCTCACCAAACGTCAGGCAGTAATTGAAGCAGCCACATTGAGGTTACGGCCGATCCTGATGACAAGCCTGGCTACCTCTCTGGGTGCTTTACCCATTGCATTAAGCCTGGGCTCGGCTGCAACCAGCCGGATACCATTGGGAATTGTGGTGGTTGGTGGAATCATGTTTTCACTCGTTCTGACCCTTTTTGTTATACCCGCTGTGTACACTTACATTTCGGGCAAAAGAGAGCAGGCCGTGACAGAAGGAGAAGAGGTTAGTTAATCCCCTAAACGATGAACGTTACCGGATGTTTTATTCCAGAATACTGATGGCCCCGGATAATTTCAGTTTTAATAAGTTAAAACGATGAAGGAAAAAGTTAGAAGCATTCTCCGATTGATGATCCTGGTCATACCTTCTTTTGTTCAGGCACAGTCTGCCTTTACCCTTCAGAATGCCATTGATACTGCACTCAGAAATAATTTTGACATCCGGATAGCCAGAAATAATCTGGAAATGTCAAAAATCAGCAATTCTTATGGCATGGCTGGTGGATTGCCGGTTGTTTCGGCAAGTGCTGGGGACAACTATTCGGGCACTTACTCAAATCAGCAATTTGCTGACGGCTCGGAATCAATTATCAGCAACCAGCGTGAGAATTCAATCAATGCCGGTTTTTCGGGAAGCATGGTATTGTTTAACGGTTTCAGGGTAGTGGCTGCTAAAGAGAGGCTTGAAAGGTTACAGAATCAGAGTGAACTAGAACTTAACCTTCAGATTCAGCGTGCGATGGCTGATGTCATGATTTCCTATTTTGATGTCATCCGGCAACAGAACTACCTGATAACCATCCGCCATTTACTGGATGTTTCGGAACAAAAGCTTGAAATAATAAAAGTCAGAAATAAGGTTGGGATGGCAGATGCCGCAGCCATGTTGCAGGCCATTTCTGATGTTAATTCATCAAAACAACTGCTGGCAACCCAGGAAATGGTCATCGGGCAGACCAAAATGGATTTGCTATTGCTTCTGGGGGTTAAGAAACCATTTATTTTCGATGTTGATGAAATGCCTGAAATAGATTCAACCCTCAGACTCGAATCAATTCTGCAAAAGCTTAACATGAATCCGCAGTATCAGAGTGCAGAACAGCAGGTACTCATTGATAAACAGCTTGTAAGGGAGGTTTCAGCACAGCGGTATCCTTCAGTGAAATTCATTGCCGGATACGATTATCACCAATCGGATCTGAACAAAGGGAATCTGCTGATGAGCAGGTCATATGGTCCTGTTGCCGGAATAACGTTGCAGGTACCGGTATTCAACGGATTTATCTATAAAACCCAAAAGGATCTGGCAAAGATCCGGGTTGAAAATTCAGTCCTGGAAAAGGAAAGCCTGAGCAGTTCATTAAATTCCCTGGCTTTAAAAACTTACCTGTCATACTCAACCACCCTCGATCAGCTAAAATCACAGGAAGAGAATTTCAGGATGGCCGGACAACTGGTTGATGTTGTTATGCAGAAATTCAACCTTGGCCAGGCGACTATACTGGATGTTAAGGCTGCTCAGACAAGTTATGAAAATGCAGCCAATCTGCTTCATAACCTGAAGTTCTCGGCAAAGGTGGCTGAAATCGGTCTGAAGCAACTTACCTTTAGTCTCAGTTACTGATTCTAAAAATGCTCTTATAAGGGAGCTACCTGTATTGTTGTTTGTGCAGCACATTGGAACAAATAAAAAAGCCCTGCCATGAGCAGAGCTTTTAAAGAATTATGTCCTGTAGATATATTAAATCACTTTAACATTCACTGCATTTAATCCTTTTTTACCTTCCTGAAGATCGAAGGTTACCTGGTCATTTTCCCTGATCTCGTCGATCAGACCCGATACATGTACAAAATATTCCTTGTCAGATGCATCGTCTTTAATAAATCCAAATCCTTTCAAGTCATTGAAGAATTTTACTGTTCCTTTACTCATGATGTTTTTGTTTAATATTGATTGGCGCAAAGGTACATTTAATAATCCAACTTTTTCTTTTTTATTTGTAAATCAGTGAGAAAAGTTTTTCCGGCTGTATTTTCAGGTAACCGGGAAGTTCGTTCACAGGCTCCGGTCGGCGAAGAAATTGAGGTTTTCTCATCCGGTTTTTGTAGAATAAAAAAAACAAAACTGACTTTTTAAGTTGCTTTTCCGTTAGCGGTGTAGTCAGAAGAGTATATGCCGGGGAATTTCAAACGGATATGTCTGAAATTATTAAAGTTGAATTCTTAAGATAAAAACAGGGAGCAGGGGGTTGAATTTACAGAAAATGAAGTGTAATTATTTTCTAAATATGCTTATTTTTAATGATTAATCCTGAACCCCCGTTATGCGAAACCCTGTTCTTCCTGCGCTGTTATTCATCCTGTTTACATTCCCTGCTTTTACCCAATCAGTGGTACCCGATCCCGGAAGGAAAGATTTTGCCGGTAACCTGGGTTTCCTCTCATCCGATTGGATGGAAGGCCGTGAAGCCGGATCAAAAGGCAGCTTTATTGCGGCTGATTTCATTCTTTCGCAGATGATGCAGACAGGATTGGAACCCGGACCAGGTACCCGGAGAAACCGGCAGTTTTTTCAGAATTTCAATATTGTAAGGTATAAGCCTGTAAATACCGGATTTTCACTGGTTGAGAATTCCGGGAAGTCATATTCACGCAGAGATCTCATTCCTGAACAGGATTTTATTATTGAAACCGGGCCATCCGGCTTTCAGATTGAAGCACCCCTTGTTTTTGCAGGTTTTGGTATATCGGCCCCGAAGGCAGGGTACAACGATTTAAGTGGCATCAGTGTCAGAGGATGCATCGTTGTGGTCATGGATGGTTACCCGGGCGAAAATGATACTTTATCGCCGGGTTGGAAATTGTTCGGCAATGATTCGATGAATGAGTTTTACCGCCTGGAGACCAAGCAGAGGAATGCCATGGAAAACGGCGCACTGGCCCTGATAGTAGTCTCAGGCAGTGGAAGTTTATCCGGATTTGAGGGAAAACAGGTTAACAAAAGCATGGCTCAGTCCGCATTCAGTAAGATAAAGGAAGAAGCAGGTTACGAAGATTTTAATTATGCCCTTCCTGATGATCAGCACTTGATTCCTGTATGCTGGCTTGGGAAAGACGCTTGTGCGGAATTGCTGAAGGAAAGTGGCATCGACCTGAAAGTAACGGAAGAAAGGATCGCTGACCGGCTGATCCCGGAATCAGTGACCTTGAAGGGGAAAAATGTAATATTGTCTGCCGGCATTAAAGCAGAAACGATGCTGGTTCGGAATGTAATCGGTCATATCCGGGGTGTGGATACAACCAGAAGCATTGTTATTGGTGCGCATTACGATCATTTAGGTTTACGTGATCAGCTGATCTACAATGGATCTGATGACAATGCTTCGGGCGTTGCCGGGATGCTTGCCCTTGCCGGAGTCTGGCAACGGTCGGGAAAGAAACCTCCGTGCAATCTGATCTTTGCCGCATGGACTGCCGAAGAAAAGGGATTGCTCGGGAGTACCTTTTTTGTACGTAATTTCAGTTTTGACAATCACCGGATTCTGCTTAATATGAATTTCGATATGATTTCGAGAAGCGCACCATCGGATGTTGATTCAAAAGTAATCAGCATAGGTTTTCTGAAAGGTACCAGCGATTTGAAAAGGATGGCTGAGAAGTGTAACGGTGAACTGATACGGCCGTTTACCCTGGACCTATGGGAAACAGCAGGACATGGTGGAAGCGACTACGTACCTTTTGCTTTAAGAAAGATCCCGGTAATGAGTTTCTTTTCCGGTTTTCACGACGATTACCACAGCCCCCGTGATGTATATGCAAAATCAGACCTGATGAAAATGGAGTCAATTCTTATACTGGCAAATAAGATAATTACAGTTTTTTTATCATCATATTAATTCTGAAAACCACATTAATTTCATCAGCAATGGAAAATGAGAAACAAAAACCGGAATGTTGTCCTGAGTTCAATCCGGCATCCTGGGATGACCAGATTATTGAATGGAACAATAAGTCATTCATCCGTGACAAGGTATTCACACTGTTTTTTATGCCGGTAAACTTTGGGGGTGCAATGAAACGTATGATGGGGAAGGTTGAAAAAGCGGGGGCCGATGTACCTGACTGGCTCTGTCTTTCAGACCACACCTCGAAATGGAACATGGATGTTTTACTGGCTGTAGACCGGGAAATAGAGGGTGCAGAAAAGGTAACACTGAATGGAAAGTTTTTCAGTAAAGTGTTTGAAGGTCCATACAGCGATACCGGAAAATGGACGGAAGAATACAAAAAAGTGGTGAAGGAACGAGGCTTTGAGATTTTGAAGTGGTACATGTGGTACACAACCTGCCCGAAATGCGCCAAAAAGTCCGGAAAAAATTATGTGGTTATCATTTGTCAGATTCTCTGATAAGCTTTTTCTGGCTGAAATCCAGAGATTTGCCTGATTTTGTTGAATTATGGGCTTTTACGCCTTTACTGCACCGAAGATGTTATAGCTTTGTATTGCCTTTTACGGCATTTTCCTGCTGCTTCGGCTATGACTCTTTTTAGCATTTTTCATTACAGAATATTTTGTTTAATCATTAAATGATACTATTTACCATGATAAAAAAATGTATGCTGGCCGGCATTGTTCTCCTGCTGGTATCTCAGACCCAGGCACAGATAAAGCATCCGGAATCACTGACCCGGCTTGTTAACAGTACTCTTTTGTACCAGGTGCTGAATGATTTTGACCGTACCATACCTTTGGTTCTATTCGCGCCAGGTTATTTCTATATCGGGAATCTGAACTATTCGAAGAACCCGCTTTTCAATGAGAGTATCTTTTATGAAAATGAAGCATTGGTAAAGTCATCCGAATACTACCAAAAGGAGATCTTCGATGCGGTGGATGCCGGATTTATCAATTACATCCCTGCCGATTCAATTATGCAGGTAAGGGTTATTGAAGGAAATCTGCTGCTGTTTGAACTTAAATTTATGCGGAAAGGCG
This sequence comes from Bacteroidales bacterium, assembly GCA_016705005.1. GTDB lineage: Bacteria > Bacteroidota > Bacteroidia > Bacteroidales > Lentimicrobiaceae > Lentimicrobium. Next base: position 93,818 of record JADIZB010000008.1, read on the forward strand.
ACACATTGATCTTCATGCAGACCGATGCGGAAAAAAGCAGGAACAAGACTGTCGGCTTTTCTCTGGGTAAGGTGATTTCAGTCTCCTATTATGATACTGAAGCAGAAATCAACTATATGAGTCACCTTGAAGGCGATACTTTGAGAATTTCCAGAATGATTGACGGAAAGACAGGGAAGAATACCAGATCATTAATGCATTTTGAGAACGGATTTCTTTCTGAGGCTTCATTTTTTAATATGGTTTCCGGAAAAGAACAACTCATATCAAGGGACTTGTATTTTATGAACGAAATCAACAAACCTGCACTGAAACAGACACTTAACCGAAAGGGGAAGGTTACTGATTCAACCCATTACTACTATGATGGCGCTAACCTGATTCACTATCAGAGTTTCAGTGGAAGCGCAGAGAAGCTATCCATTTCATTCATGTATAACCGTAACGGGAAAGTGTCAGGAAAAACTGTGAAGTCGCCTGTCCGGAATTATACCAGTGATTATTCCTATAGCAACGGACTGATTTCCGACCTTGAAATAGATGATAAAATGAAGGCCTTTCGCAGGCATTTTGTGTTCGCTTCGGATGTAGGGCGGAGATTGGCTGGTCTCGAGTACAGTACAATAGCCAAAGAATCAATGATAGAAAATCTGAAGACGCGGTGGTTGTTTGGTTATAACGAGGTAGGGAATATTATTTCCATCAAGGTTATGGACGACAAGGGTTTGATTGCCAGAGAGATAAAACTGGATTATGTTTTTTATCCTGCTGCTCTTTAAAATATCCATGTAATCCGATCAATGAGACTCTGATCAGCGGGTTAGTCATTCTCCCTGATCCGGAATTCTGCAAAACCAATTCATCCCTGTCCAAGCCCTGTCCATGGCATGTCAAACAAGGATATTAAATGAAATTTCATTAAAAATCAGCAATGCGGATGCCAGAGAATGCTGTTATTTTTGACCTCGGAGGTGTGCTCATCGATTGGAACCCCCGTTATGTTTACAGTAAAGTATTTGATACAGAAAGTGCCACAGAATGGTTTCTGGAGAACATCTGTACCCCGGATTGGAACCTCAGCATCGATGCAGGCAAGCCCTTTGCCATAGCGGTTAGCGAACTTTGTACAATTCATCCGGAATGGACTGAACAGATCAGTGCGTTTCACCTGCGCTGGGAAGAGATGCTGGGTGGGGAGATTGTTGAATCAGTCAGGATTCTTAAGGAGATTCAGTCAAAAGGATATCCGGTTTACGGACTCACCAACTGGTCGGCAGAAACATTCCCCATCGCCAGAAATCGCTATGAATTTCTTGAGACGCTTGATGGTATTGTAGTATCGGGTGAAGAGAAACTGATCAAACCTGACCCGGCCATATTCAGGATTTTAATTGACCGGTTTAATCTGAAGGCCGGTAAATGTATTTTCATTGACGATAACCCACACAATACAGCTGCGGCAGCCGAGCTTGGATTTCGCACCATCGGTTTTTCTGATCCGGCGCAATTGCGGAAGGATCTCTGCAATGCCGGTATTTTATAGAGCACCGGAAATTTAGCTTCCTGAGGCTGCCGGATTGGCCCGAAATATGTTTATATGCTGTGAAAAAGCCGGTTAACACTTTTCTCAGACTTGTGCTGCACAGCAACCTGATCATTGCTTTTGCTGCCGTTTTATTATGTTTGGCATCAGAAGTGCAGGCGGGTATTTTACTGCGTTTTCAATCCTTCCATATTTTGGTTTTCGCTGCAGCCCTCTCGGAATACAGTCTTCACCGTTTACTGAAATATTATTCACTGGTCAGGGATGGCCGGAAGAAAAGATATTCGTGGCTGTTTTCAAATCAGCTATTGGCCTGGCTCTTTTTCTTTATCCCACTGACAACTTTTGCTGTTTCATTCTTTTTTGTAGATACCCCGGTAAAATGGATCATCATGGGAACAGGGGCAATTGCATTTTTGTATTCGATGCCTGTAAAGGGGGTGGTGGGTTTTCTTTCACTCAGAAGGATTCCTTTTGTCAAGACTTTTTGGGTAGCACTGGTCTGGTCGCTGGTAACGGTAATTGTTCCCCTGACTGGTAACTCTGGTGGAATACCCGCGGGAAAGATATCGTGGATATTCATTGAACGGCTCCTTCTGATATTCCCGCTGGCTATGCTTTTTGACATCCGTGACACAGATTCTGACAGGAAGGATGGCATCCGGACCATTCCTGTTGTTTTTGGGGAAAAGATGACCCGAAAGCTGGTTGTGGTTTTCGTTTTGGTTTTTATTTTTATCTATCCTGTTACGGCAGGAGATTTTGTTTTGCATTCTCATTTTTTGCCAGCCATCTTATGGAGCCTCCCTGTGCTGTGGTTCATTTACAGAAAGCCGGATTCTGAAAATCCTTTGTATTATTCCCTGCTTCTTGACGGTTCATTGATTTTGTATGGTTTCTCTGTAATAGCAGGAGGGTTTATTTTTAATCATTTCAATAATTTTTAATAAAATCAGTTAAATTAACCGTTTGAAATTATAAGGATATGCAAACTTTAATTGCCCTGCTCAGGGGTATAAACGTCAGTGGGAAAAATCTGATTAAAATGGCACCTCTTGCAGAGGTATTGACCGGTGCCGGACTCATGAACGTACGCACCTACATTCAGAGTGGCAACATCGTATTTGAATCTGAAGCATCTGACGATGCGGATACCGGTTTAATAATTGCTGAGAACATCAGGAAAGAATTTGGTTTCATTGTGCCGGTCCGGGTGCTGAAGCAATCCGAACTGAAACGCATTCGTGATGACAATCCATTCATCCGACTTCATGGCCTGCCCGGTGACAAACTTCATCTGACATTGCTGTCGGGTATTCCCGATCATGCCCTTGTTCAGAAGATTGCTGAAACAGTGTACCTGCCTGATGAGTATATCATATCGGGAAATGCGATTTATCTCAACTGTCCGGATGGTTACGGAAGAACAAAACTGACCAACACATTTTTTGAGAATAAGCTTAAGGTCACTGCAACCACGCGGAATTGGGCTACCATTGTAAAATTATGTTCAATGTAACCTGTTGGTCTGATTGGCTGGGTTCACCCGTTTGTAAAGCAGACTGCTCTTTTATGGAAATAGTTGATGTCACTAAAGAAAGCGCCGGGATATGATTGTATTCACCAAAGACGGCCGGAAAGCGGAACTCATGAAATTTAAGCCGGTTTACACTGACCATCTTCTCGGTTATTTGGTCAATCTGAGCGTGGAAAGTAAAAGCCGCTTCGGACCTCACCCATTTACGCTTGATGGGATAAATGAAGTCCTTGGTTCATCGCAGGAAGTTCTGGGGTATATTGCAGCAGAGGCCGGAACAGATCGGATAATTGCCTATTCTCTTATTAAGACAGGCTATCTGGATACCGATGGTAACAGGTATTCCGGCTATGGTTTACACCTCACGCATTCAGGTGTTTGCACCTATGCTCCCTCAGTTGCTGATCAATGGCAGGGTTCAGGTCTGGGCAGCAGCATGTTTGAGTTTATCCTGAATGATATTCGTCAGTCAGGTTTTAGAACAATGATACTATGGGGTGGGGTACAGGCTTCAAATTCAAGGGCACTGGCATTTTATCAGCAGAGGGGTTTCATGGTTGCGGGTGAATTTGAGCACAAAGGAATGAACCTTGATATGTACCTCCCAATGGCGGATCGTTGATCAGACGATTTCATCTTTTTTTGGAAACATAACTGAGGCTATGATTGTCAGCAGGAGAATCCCGAAAATAACAGCCAGAGACCAGGCGACCGGTAGTTTATAGTAACCACTGACCATCATTTTTGCACCGACAAAGGCAAGAATGATAGCAAGGCCGTATTTCAGGTAATAGAAATACCTTGTGATTCCTGCCAGGGCGAAATAAAGTGCCCTGAGACCCAGAATCGCAAAAACATTAGAGGTGAAAATGATAAAGGTATCCTTTGAGATGGCAAGGATAGCCGGAATGGAGTCGACTGCAAAAATCAGATCGGTAAACTCAACAACAATCAATACCACAAAAAGAGGTGTGGCAATAAGTTTTGAGTTCTCCCTGACAAAGAATTTCCCTCCCCGCATCTCCCTGGTAACAGGAAACACTTTTTTAAAGAGTCTTACCAGTATATTTTTTTCAGGTTCTACTTTAGCATCTCCGGGTGTTAGCATCTTTATCCCTGTAAATACCAGGAATGCGCCAAACACGTAGATGAGCCAGTGGAAACTGTTGAGCAGGGCTACTCCGGCGAAAATAAAGATCGCACGCATGATCAGCGCCCCCAGGATTCCCCAGAAAAGTACCTTGTGCTGGTATTTTGGTTCTACATTGAAATATCCGAAAAGCAATAAAAAGACGAAGAGATTATCGACACTCAGCGACTTCTCGATCAGGTAGCCGGCCAGGAATTCCAGGGCTTTAACCTTGCCCAGGTAGAGGTAAACAAAGTAGTTGAACACGAGTGCCAGTCCGATCCAGACTGCGCTCCAGATCAGGGCTTCCTTAATTTTTACCTCGTGTGATTTCCGGTGAAAAACGCCCAGATCGAGCGCCAGCATAAGAAAGACAAAGACGAGGAAAGCGAGCCAGTGTATAAGGTGTATCTCCATGAAATGAAATCAAATGTGAATGTAAAATCCGGATTTCCCCGCCAATCATTTATGACTTGCAGATTTTTCCGTAGAAAGATATTAAGACATGTGCAATTCCTTTGCACCATTCAGAATCAATAACCGCCACAGGAATTTCCTGCGGCGATTATCGATCAAAGTAACAAATATACTGCTGGATTAAATTCACTATCCATCAATGGCGGACAGACTTTATACCAACCTGCCCTGCGCCAGCGGGTAAACCGCAGGCAGGGCTTTTTTACCTGTCTGCCGACAGGCAGGCTTTTTACTTTTTACTTTTTACTTTTTACTTTGAGCTTTAAGCTTTAAGCTTCCTAATCCCTTCTCCCCATAAAAATCATAATGTAATAAAGAAGGGTAGCCAGTGAAGCGAGGGCTGCAACTACATAAGTATAAGCTGCCCAGCGCAGGGCTTCCTGTGCTTTGGGAAGGCTGGCGGTGGTGGTGATTCCGCTTCCGTCGAGCCAGGCAATGGCACGGCGGCTGGCATCAATCTCAACCGGCAGGGTGATAAAGCTGAACAGGGTGGTCATCGCAAACAGGACAATACCTGCCAGCAACAATCCCGGGAAGGTATTTACCAGCAGAATTCCGGCAAGCAACACCCATTGTACCCAGTTGGAGGCAAAACTGACCACGGGGACCAGCGATGAACGCATTTGCAGCCAGGCATAGGCATTGGCATGCTGAACAGCATGTCCGCATTCGTGGGCCGCAACCGCAGCAGCAGAAATATTGCGCCCGTGGTAAACATCCGGACTGAGGTTAACCGTCTTGTTCTGTGGGTTATAATGGTCGGTGAGTTCACCCTGGACCGATACTATTTTCACATCAAAAACACCATTGTCACGGAGCATTCTCTCGGCAATCTCAGCCCCGCTGTATCCATTGTTGACCGGAATCTGGCTGAACTGTCTGAATTTTGACTTCAGACGGGCACCGATGACCCAGCTCAGCAACATAAAGACTCCGAAAATGATTAAATATCCCATTTTGATCGTTTTTTTTAGTTTGTCAATATTCAACAAAAAGTCTGCCATAAGGATTGGTTGACAGAATGGCAGTATTTGAAGTTCAAAGTTTAAAGTTCAAAGCTCAAAGTTTATCTGCCTTAAGCTGGCTAACAGTCGGAAGTCGGAAGTCAGATATCAGAAGTCGGAAGTCTGAGAGTTGGTGTTTCCCTTCTCCTTGTCCCCCCTTCTCCTTGTCCCCTGGCTCATAGAAGCAGGAATTTCGTCCCTCGTCCCATTTTCCCGTCCCTTGTCCCATTTTCTTTTTAAATAACCGGTTCAATCGAAGGATCGTGCCAGCTTGCGTACATGGTGTAGCTTTTGGAAATGCGGTTTACCTGTCCTTCGAGCAGTTTGGTGTCGATGGATTTGATTTTTTTGGCAGGAACCCCGGCATACACGCTTCCCGATTCAACCAGGGTGCCCTGAGAAACCACGGCACCGGCCGCGATGATGGAGTTGCTTTCAACCACCACGCCATCCATCACTATGGCCCCCATGCCGATCAGCACATTGTCGTGAATGGTGCAACCATGTACGATGGCATTGTGGGCAATCGAAACATTGTTGCCAATGTTTACCGGGGCTTTCTGGTAGGTGCAGTGAATGATGGCCCCATCCTGGATATTGACATTGTTGCCGATCTTTATGTAATGCACATCCCCGCGTACCACCGCGTTAAACCAAACACTGCAGTTGTCGCCCATCTCAACTTCTCCGACAATGGTTGCATTCTCGGCGAAATAGCAGTTTTTCCCGATTTTCGGGTGGATCCCTTTTACATCTCTGATTAGTGCCATTTTTTTTTCTCTTATGTTGGTTTGTTTTTTCCGATATTTATTAGTGTGAAGGAGTGACGGAGAGAGGGAGCGAGGGAGAGCTGGGAGACAATGTGCAGAAAATAAAGTGAGATGGAGAAAGGGTGATTCAATACTCTTTCAAACCTTTCCGGCATTCCATTCTTCCAAAATCCCAATTTCCCATTCCTGACGTTCAACGTCCAACATCCATGCTAACCTATCTTTTAGAACACTTATAACCAGGTTATTGACAGATCGCTGAAGTCGCTTTCTTTCACTCTATTGCCTGGTCGCCCCCTCACTCCATCGCTTAGTTCGCACTCTCGGTCTTGTATTGCTTCGGGTAATCGATGCTGTGATGCAACCCCCTGCTTTCTTTCCGTTCCATGGCCATCTGAATGATCAGGCCGGCAACGGTGATCATATTGCGGAGTTCGCATATTTTCTCAGTCAGTACTGATTTTTCATACAGATCTTCGGTTTCCTCCTGCAGAATCTGCAGCCTGTCATACGCACGTTTAAGCCTCAGGTTTGACCTGACAATACCAACATAGTTGGTCATAATGCCCTGCAGTTCCTTCAGCGACTGGGTAATCAGGATCATTTCCTCGTTGAACACGGTGCCGGAGGCGTTCCAGTCAGGGATTTCATTCATAAACTGCAGGCTTTTGGCCAGCGGTACTGCATCAAGCGCGGCCCGGTGCGAAAACACCAATGATTCGAGCAGTGAATTGGAGGCAAGGCGGTTGGCTCCGTGCAGACCGGTGGAGGCGCATTCACCGGAAGCGTAAAGATTCCTGATTTTGCAACGGCCATAAGCATCCACCTTGATTCCCCCGCAGGTATAATGTGCCGCGGGAACAACCGGGATCATCACTTTGGTCATGTCGATGCCGATGCTGAGACATTTGGCATAAATGGCCGGAAAATGGTTCAGGATCACCTGCATTTCAAGGTGGCGGGCATCAAGGCACACGAAATCGTCTCCGCTGATTTTCAGTTCATTGTCGATGGCCCGGGCGACAATATCACGGGGAGCCAGCGAGAGCCTTGCATCGTATTTCTGCATAAACTCCTTCCCCTGGCGTGTTTTCAGTATTGCCCCGGAGCCCCTGAGTGCTTCGGTAATCAGGAAGGAGGGTTTCTCGGCCGGGTTGTAGAGCGATGTCGGATGGAACTGGATAAACTCCATTTTCTCAATATCACCGTTTGCCCGTCTGACCATGGCAATGCCATCGCCGGTGGCTACCGGAGGGTTGGTGGTGGTGGCATACACGTTGCCTGCCCCGCCGGTGGCAATCATCGTTGTTTTGGCCAGAATGGTAATGATGTGGTGGTTCGATTTGTTCAGCACGTAGGCTCCGTAGCAGGTAATGCTGTTATTGTCCGGACTCGTTCCGTTTTCAAAATGGTGTTCGGTAATGATATCGACGGCAAAATGGTTTTCGAGGATTTCGATGTTTTTATTCTCCTTCACCCTTTGAAGCAGGCTGTTTTCAATTTCGGCCCCGGTCTGGTCCTTGTGGTGCAGTACCCTGAATTCTGAATGGCCGCCTTCCTTGGCAAGGTCATATTTCCCAGTCGGATTTTTATCAAATGCCACGCCCCATTCCACAAGCTCTTTCACCCGATCGGTGGATTCGGTAATGGTGATGCGTACAATTTCGGGGTCACTCAGTTCGTCACCGGCAATCATGGTATCGCGGATGTGCTTTTCGTAGGTATCGGGTGTGTACATCACGGCGGCGATACCGCCCTGGGCATATCGGGTGGCGCTTTCCTGGGCTTCGCTCTTTGTAACGATGCATACCTTGCCATGGGCCGATACTTTCAGGGCATAACTGAGGCCGGCGATACCGGTACCAATCACAAGGAAATCAACTTTTTTTCGCATGTTCCGCGCAGAATTTCAGACTTCAAAATTAACCCAAATAAATCAATTGAAGGTGTTTTGCAGAGAGGGTTTTTATGCCACCAAAGCACGAAGGCACAAAGTACCACAAATTTTATTTTCCGCTCTTCCTCACACAAACGGGCTCTGCCCGGGTTTTATATTAAGGCAGGCTCTGCCTGAAAATCTTTTTATGCCACCAGGAATTATAATTATGACCACGGATGAATACATTCAATCCGTGCTCTTTCGCTCCCTCGCCTTTTTTCGCTTGGTTCGCCTTCTTTCGCTTCCTCGCAAAATAAAAAACAGATAACGCGGATTAAACAGATGACCACGGATAAATTCGTTATAGTCACTTTTTTCTCGCTTAAGTCGCGCTCTTTCGCTCCCTCGCTCAGTCACTCCCTCTCTGTCGCTTGACGTCCAGTCCCCAACTCCAAACACGCGAAGCGCATTGAACCCTTCCCCGCTCTACTCTAAACCCAAAACTAAGACGGTGCGATCTTCATAGGCCGTCAGGTATGGAAATGTCTGTTAATGTTTTAAGAAAATTGAATTTATAGCCTGAAAATAAAAAATTTATGCAGAAGCCTGTAGGTGGATATGATAAAAGCTTTATGTTTACCCGCCAGAATGATACCGTATGAATATCTGCCATACAATAGCCTGGCTGAAATCAGGGCATATTATAGCAATATATAAGGAGTTGATTCTTAATCATGTAAACACATAACAACCTAAAATAATTATTATAATCTTTAAATTTAATCCAATGAAAACAAGGACCGCAAACAGTCTGATGATTATTCTTCTCGGATTTGCTTCAATGACAATATTATCTGATTGTACAAAGGACACGGAAGTTATCAAGGAGCCAACAATTCCTGTTGTAACGACTAAAGCCGCAACGGATATAACACAATTTTCTGCACTTTGTGGTGGAGTGTTAACATCTGATGGAGGATCACTTATTAGCATGAGGGGAGTTTGCTGGGGCATCAATCCGAACCCGGACATTGACGGGGATAAAATTTATGATCAAACCGGAACAGAAGATTTTACCTGTAATATAACCGATCTGACACCTGATAAAACATATTTTGTCAGGGCCTTTGCCATCAGTATTGCAGGGGTAGGATATGGTGATGAAATTTCTTTCAGGACAGAAGCTATACCAAACGATGGAATTATATTTAATTCTGAGATAACCTATGGAACTATGACTGATATTGATGGCAATGTTTATAAGACTGTCACCATCGGTACACAAACCTGGATGGCCGAAAACCTGAGAGTTACAAAATACAACGATAGAACACCCATTCCAGAAGTAACTGACAGCATTGCATGGGATGCTTTAACAACAGGGGCGTATTGCAACCAAAATAATAACAATGATAATACACTGATATTTGGCAGACTCTATAACTGGTATGCTGTGAATACAGGACTGTTATGTCCCGCCGGCTGGCACATTCCCAGTCAGGATGAATGGGAGGTTTTGGTAGATTATCTGGGCGGGCAGTCTGATGCCGGCGGAAAATTAAAGGAGATCAGTTACAATCATTGGAGTAACCCCAACACAGGTGCAACAAATGAATCGGGTTTTACGGCTCTTCCGGGTGGAAGCCGGTATCTCTCAGAGTATGATTTCGATGGCAGAACAGGCGTTTGGTGGAGTACTGATGAGAGACTATCTATTTACGGTGATGTTTGCCTGATCAATGCAATCAGCGGTGCTGCCTATTATGAGTTTTGGGATAAGGAGTCCGGGCTTTCAGTGCGTTGCGTTAAGGACTGAGGTGTGTCTTGACCGAAAGACGTTTCATGGTGGCTACCATGAAACGCAGAACCTGTGAATTTCATGATGAAGGTTGAAATGTGAAGAAACAGGAATAAGTATGAAATGGAACACTGAAAACACGCCCGGTTGCCTGCCTACTGCTGGTAAACCAGCCATCAGGAATTAACGGTTGACCACGGATGGATGCGGTCAATTCGCGCTCTTTCGCTTAGTTCGCTTTCTTTCGCTTAAGTCGCCATGCATGTGGTGAGTGTCATGTACTGAGCGACTTGTGGTGCAGTCGGGCCAGGTCGAACCTGTTGGTGAGCTTGTCGAACCATCGCTCCCTCGCCCTTTTTTCGCCCCCTCGCTCCCTCACCATCTTTCTCTCCCTCACAAATTGGAACACAGATGACACGGATTATCCCTGCTGGAATCTGCTTTCTGCTAAATGCTGAAAACAGAATATTTTGTTCGATAAACCCGATTTTAACATTTTTCAATGAACCGGGACTGTATTTTTATCCCAATAGCTGAGAGGGTTAACTTTGTTTTTTTCAGGATCGGAGTAGGGGTAAAACGAATTTTGGTTGTCTTATATATGAATCTCTTGAATATAAATCGCATAGACTCTGTAAATCGGTTAACAGGCAATAAAAAAGAAAGCTATGAAAAAATATTTTATTCTTATTATTGGAATTTTTATTCCATTTTTTGCTACTTCTCAAGATTGGATTTATTATATTGATAATAGTTTACGTGATTATTTATTTGATACTGGCTCTTTCTGGGTTTATGAGAAAGCCGATTCTACAAATGTTATTGACAGCCTGGTTCAAACAGACCTTGTTCATGGAATTTTTGTAGTACCACCAGGTGATATGAATATAGAATATTATCATGCATTATACGACAGTAAAACATTAAATTATCAGACCTGGGATGAATATCACCATACTCTAATATTTAAAGAGGGCGTTGCTTGGCAGTTTGATGGGCAATGTATTTTTATTTCAAGATATGAAATTGGGGACAATTCACATGGAGCTGAAATCATTGATACATTAAATACTTTCGTATTAAATAATTTCGAGTTTAACCATGTAACTAAAATGTTGATAATGAATAATGAATTTGAAAATGATAATCCGACTATTTATTACTACGCAAGAGGAGTAGGAATGATTAGAAAAGAAGTATTTTCCGATGATACTACCCATTTACAGGAGGTATGGAATATTAAAAATTGGCAGGTTAATCCAATTGTCAGTTCGATTGAAGAATTGGAAATTGTAAACAAAATATCAGCCTTTCCTAACCCCACAGAAAGATACATTCATTTAAGTTTAAAGCAGGATGATATCTTCAGTAAATTAACTTTATATGATTTTATGGGTAAAAATGTTTATGAAAGCAGAATTTTAAACAAGGAAATAGATTTGGATTTAAGCAATTACTTTAATGGAATCTATATAATCGTCATCGACGGTAAAAGCATGAGGAAAAGTTTGATAATCCATAAGTATTAACGCCAGTTAACCGGGCTAAACGCTATCCAGGCCAGCGCTCGCCCCCCGACGAGTGCCATGAACATCGATATGAATTCATTTCCTCATTCACACGACAGATTAGAACACAGATGACACGCCTGCCTGCCTGCTGGCAGGAATTGAGCGGATGACCACAGATGAATGCGGTCAATTCGCGCTCTTTCGCTTAGTTCGCTTTCTTTCGCTTAAGTCGCCATGCATGTGGTGAGTGTCATGTACTGAGCGACTTGTGGTGCAGTCGGGCCAGGTCGAACCTGTTGGTGAGCTTGTCGAACCATCGCTCCCTCTCTCCCTCTCCATCTTTCCATTCATCACAAATTGGAACACGAATGACAAGGATTATCCCTGTTGTAATCTACTTTTTGATTTATGCTGAAAACAGGATATTTTGTTCAACAAACACGATTTTAGCATTTATCGTTGAATCGGGACTGTCATTTTATCTCAACAGACAGACAGTGTTTAATTTTGTTTTTTTTATGATCGGAATAGGGGTAAAGGGAATTTTAATTGTCTTATATAAAACACTTTTGATATTAATTCGCATATACGATATAGGTTGGTAAGATTTATAAGTTAATTTGTTTACACTTTGTTAATGAATAAAATAACCGTTAATCTGCTTAATTTATTACTAATTATTATTAAAATTTTGTAATGATGAAAAGGCTTCTTTTTACAGCAATCGGAATCATCCTGTTACTGAATGCTTATCCTCAGGACTGGATGCAGCAGCAGACCAATACAAATGCTGATCTGAATTCAATCTTTTTTATCAATCCGGATCTTGGCTGGGCGGTTGGCTCAGAGGGAACCATTCTTAAAACAACCGACGGAGGTGAAATCTGGACGCTGAAATCATCCGGAGTTACGAATGACCTGAACTCTGTTTGTTTTACAGACTCACTAACAGGATTCGCAGTGAGTTTTTCCGAATTGTTAAAAACGACCGATGGAGGCGAAAATTGGGTTATCCAGGATACCGTAATAAATGCCGGGCTGTCTTCTGTTTTTTTTATCGGGCGTGATACAGGGTTTGTGGCAGGAACGGGAAGAATTTTGAAAACAACCGACAATGGCAAAACCTGGATTAAACAAGCCGGATTTGGTTGTTCTGGCGTGGATAGTTTTTGGGCTACCGACGCTCAAACTTTGTACATGGGAGGGGCAGATTTCCTGACCATGAAAAGTATGGATGGAGGAGTTAACTGGGATGTGCTGATCCCAAACATTTCATACGGAAGCATGGAAAGCATCTTTTTTACCGATCATAATACCGGATATTTTGCCGGGGGAGGATGGGCCCAGGGCTTCACAAATACCTATTTTGCTAAAACAGTCGATGGAGGTGCAACAAGGACAAATCCTCTGCTGAATCTCGGCAAATGGCTGACTTCTGTTTTTTTTGCGGATAGCAATCATGGCTATATCGCGGCCTTGGATGGTAGTATCTTAAAAACTACGGACGCAGGCAATCATTGGATAAATTTGAATTCCGGGGTGAGTTCGGCTTTAACATCAATATACTTTACCGATACCACTACCGGTTATGTGGCCGGCAGATCCGGAATCATTTTAAAAACAACCAATGGCGGATTGAATGCTTCCGGTCCGGATGTTATGAATAAATCAATTAAAATCTATCCCAATCCTGTTACTGATTTTTTAATGGTAGAATTAAGTTATCTGCCACAGGGGAAATCAAACATTCAGATATATAACATATCCGGACAGCTGATACTGCAACAGGATATGCTCAATAGGAAATCAGATTTTGACTTACGTAAACTTCACCGGGGAATTTACTTTCTGAAGATTATTCAGGCCCAGGGTTCGGAAGTTGTAAAATTTGAAAAAATGTGACCATCTGTCGCATCTGGCAGATAGAAATTCATTCCCAGATTGATGGTTTTTAACCCTGGTTTGATCAATCCTTCCTGATTACAACATGCAAGCTGGCGGGCAGGCAGCCGAAGGCGATTGAAACGCGAAGCGATTGAGCCAATTGAACGCCCGCAGGGCATTGAACTTTGTGAACGGCGCAGACATTGCACATCTTTAAACGTCAAACGTCCAACAACAAACGCCAAACGCCCGAAGGGCTTTGAACGCTTGAACCGCCGAAGGCGATTGAACCAATTGAACGCCCGCAGGGCATTGAACCATAAAACGGCGCAGCCACTGAACAATTTTAAACCTTAAACGTCCAACGCCCAACCCTAGACCTCCAACAGCGTTTGAACCGGATCCATCCCGTCAAACAGCATTTTTTCCGGATTTTCGAGCAGTTCCTTCACCTTCACCAGGAAACCGACCGATTCGCGGCCGTCGATGACCCGGTGGTCGTAGGAGAGGGCTACATACATCATCGGGGCGATGACGACCTGTCCGTTCACGGCAATGGGTCTTTCAATAATGTTGTGCATGCCCAGGATAGCGCTCTGTGGTGGATTCAGGATGGGTGTCGACATCATTGAACCGAAGACACCACCGTTTGTGATGGTAAAGGTGCCGCCGGTCATATCCTCCAGGGTGATTTTATTGTCGCGGGCTTTTACTGCCAGCTCCTTGATGGCCTGTTCAATTTGGGCCAGACTGAGGCTTTCGGCATTCCGCACCACAGGTACCACCAACCCTTTTGGGGCGCTTACGGCTATGCCCACATCGGCATAATCGTGATAAACCATCTCGTCACCATCAATCATGGCATTAACCTGCGGAAACTGTTGCAGGGCAATGGTAACGGCCTTGGTAAACAATGACATAAACCCGAGTGAAACACCATATTTCTCCTTGAATTTATCGTTGTACTTTTTCCGTATCTCCATAATGCGGCTCATGTTCACTTCGTTGAAGGTGGTGAGCATGGCGGTTTCATTCTTCACGGCCACCAGGCGTTGAGCGAGCTTCGTCCGCAGTGTGGTCATCTTTTTGCGGTCGGTGTTCCGGGTGGTTTCCCTGGCTGCAGGTTTCTGCAAGCGGGGAGTGGCCGCTCCTTTACCGGCTGCTACCTCTTCCACATCAGCCTTGCTGATGCGAAGGTTCGAGAAGTAGGTGATGATATCGTCGGTCGTAATGTTTTTCTCCTGCATCAGCTTCCGGGCAAGGGGCGAGATGTGAAGCGCGGCTTCATCCACGGATGCCGGTTTTGATTCCTCCGGTTTCTTTTCAGCCGTTGCAGGAACAGGTTTGACTTCAGTGGCAGCTTCTTCCTTTACCGGTGATTTGGCCGGCTGATCCTTTTTGGCTGGTTTTGCAGCCGATGTATCGATGTTTGCCACCACAGCGCCGACTTTGATGGTTTCGCCGGCTTCGACCAGGATTTTTATGATGCCATCCGCTGCAGCGTTGATGGTGAGGGTGGCCTTGTCCGAGTCAACCTCGGCAATCTCGGCGTCTTTTTCCACGAAATCGCCGTCACTGACGAGCCAGGTGGCCAGTTGAACTTCAGAAATTGATTCGCCCGGGCTGGGTACTTTAACTTCGATGATCATTACTGATTGTTTTATTCGGTTTTGGCTGGTTCTGCGACAAACGACCACTCATGCGGGGCGCAGACCATTTTACATACAAGATTGGCATTCGGGCAGGTGCATTCGCCAAAGGCTTTTTCAACAATTTTTCGTTGCCTGATGGCGTGCAGTTTGCTTGAACCGGTGGCCGGGCTGCCACTCTCGGGGCGGGCCACCAAAAGAATGTCCGTTTCCTTGAAATTACGCAGGATAAACGACCATGAACCCATGTTGGCCGGTTCTTCCTGCACCCAGGCATGACGGATCGCATTCGGGTAACGGGCAAGCACGGCTTTTACCTGCTCTTTCGGGAAGGGATAAAGCTGCTCGATGCGCACGATGGCTTCGCCGGTACCGCGTTTGGTCCGTTCTTCAAGCAGTTCATAATACAGTTTTCCGCTGGTGAAAATCACGCGGTTTACCTTTGCGGGATCCACAAGGTCATCGTCAATCACTTCGCGGAAGCCGCCCCGGCTGAGCTCGTCAAGCGGGGAAACGCAGGCTGGGTGTCTGAGCAGGCTTTTCGGTGTAAATACCACCAGTGGTTTGCGGAAAGGCCGTTTCAGCTGCCGCCGCAGGAGGTGGAAAAAATTGGCCGGGGTGGTACAGTTGACCACCTGCATATTGTTGTCGGCGCACAGCGACAGAAAGCGCTCGATGCGTCCGCTGGAGTGCTCAGGGCCCTGGCCTTCATAGCCGTGGGGAAGGAACAACACCAGGTTGCTCATGACCCGCCATTTGTCCTCGGCACTGCTAAGGTATTGGTCGATGATGATCTGGGCACCGTTGAAAAAATCGCCGAATTGAGCTTCCCAGATGGTCAGCGACTCGGGTGAGGCGAGGGAGTAGCCGTAATCGAAGCCGAGTACACCATATTCCGAAAGGGGTGAATTGTACACATTGAAGGTTGCCTGGCCGGGGCCGAGATTCTTCAATGGGGTATATTTTTCTTCGGAATCCTCGATGGTAAGCACGGCATGACGGTGTGAAAAGGTTCCGCGTTGCGAATCCTGCCCGCTGAGTCTCACGGGTATGCCTTCATTCAGCAGGGTTCCGTAGGCAAGCAGCTCGCCCATGGCCCAGTCGAGTTTTCCGCCCGGCTCCAGCATGGCCTTGCGGTCCTGCATCAGCCGGATCAGTTTCCGGTTGAAGGCCTTATCAGCAGGCAAACCGGTGATTTTAGCACCGATCTCATTCAGAATTTTCAGGTTGACTCCTGTATCCGGTGAACGTTCAAAATCGGAGCTTACCGCCACACGGATGTTGCTCCAGGTAGGCCCGAGGAAGGGCGTTACTTTCGCTTTTTCCGAGAGGTTTGAGGCTGCCAGGTGTTCTTCGAAGATGGCTGCCACTTCATTCTCAACCTTATCGGCATCTTCCTGTGTTATCAGGCCTTCCTTCAGGAGTTTATCAACGTAAAGCTGCCTGACATCAGGATGGTTTTCTATGGCTTTGTAGAGTACCGGTTGGGTAAACCGGGGTTCGTCGCCTTCGTTGTGACCATAACGGCGGTAACCCAGCAGGTCGATAAAAACATCTTTATCAAATTTTTCACGGTATTCCATGGCCAGCTCGATGGCATAGACCACGGCTTCGGCATCGTCGGCATTTACATGGAAAATCGGTGATTGTATGGTTTTTGCCACATCGGTACAATAAACACTGGAGCGGGCATCCAGGTAATTTGTGGTAAAACCGACCTGGTTGTTGACCACCAGGTGGATGGTTCCCCCGGTGCGGTATCCTTCGAGTTCTGACATCTGCACCAGTTCGTACACCACGCCCTGTCCGGCAATGGAGGCATCGCCATGGATAAGGATAGGAACCACCTTATCGGTATCGTTTTTGTAGATCTGGTCGATTTTTGCACGGGTAATTCCCTGGACTACCGGGCCTACTGTTTCGAGGTGTGAGGGATTGGGTGCAAGGGTAAGATTTACAGGTTTTCCGGCATGGGTTGGCCGCTGAAAGGTGGCGCCCAGGTGGTATTTTACATCGCCGAGTACAAATTCGTCGTCAAATTCCTTGTTGGAGAATTCATTGAAAATATCCTTGTAAGGCTTGCCCATGATGTTGGCCAGCACGTTGAGCCTGCCGCGGTGTGGCATCCCGATCAGGAACTCTTCTGCACCGAGGGCAGCTCCCTTTTCGATGATGGCATCCAGCGCGGGGATCAGCGATTCGCCGCCTTCGAGGGAGAAGCGTTTCTGGCCCGGAAACCGTTTGTGCAGGAATTTTTCAAAAAACACCGATTCGCTCAGTTTGCGCAGGATCGACATTTTGAAGGCTTTCCCGTAACGTGGCTCGTTGCGGTGCGATTCCATGCGGGTTCGCAGCCAATGGAAGATGGCTTCATTACGGATATAGGCAAATTCAACACCGATCGACTGGCAATAGGTTTGCTGCAGGTGGCCGATAATTTTTGACAGGGGGGCCGGGCCGATGCCGATCTCGCTTCCGGCCTGGAATTCCTTGTTCAGATCGTCTTTGGTAAGGCCGAAGTTTTCAATATCAAGGGTAGGGCTGTATTTTCTGCGTACACGCACAGGGTTGGTCAGGGTAAAGAGATGTCCGCGCTGACGGTAGGCATTGATCAGGTTGATTACTTTGAACTCCGAAGGAACCGTGAGTTGTTCAGATTTCGGGTCAAAGTTTTTGCGTGCAAATTCAAATCCTTCGAAAAACTTCTGCCACCCCTGATCAACGGAAGCCGGATCATGAAGGTATTGATTGTATTGCTGTTCGATAAAATCGCTCTCCGCGTTCGACAGGTAGGAGAATTTATCCATTTTAGATTGATTGGTTGAAGCGCAGTTTATGCAAATATAGGTGAAAAGGAAGGTGTGTCAAAACCTGCATTAACAAACAATCATGAAATCATAATGTTTCCGTGTTGGTTTAATAAAGATAACCTGGTTCTTTTGCCACCAGAACGCTAAGACACAAAGCAACACTAAGTCTATAAAACAACTGAATCTGTATGAATTTGACAGATAATTTTTTACTTGTAAAACTCACTGTTTTTGTCACATTGGGCATAACCAATGAATTTGTCAGGGATTGAAAAAGAGATAGATACAGAATATAGTGCCCAAAAACATCTCCATAACAGTTTGTGAACCTCGGTGTGACTTCTTTTATTTCACTGAGAAACACTGAGAATGCACAGAGGGCCACAGAGTTATCATCCCGGCGATAGATTTCCCAGAGATTAATTTGGAATCTGGTTTTTCAATGTTAATAAAAGACCAGATTATTGCTGTCACGAGGTAAAAAAAAGCCCCGCCTTAGGCGGAGCTTCAGAATCAGTTTAAGCAAAACTGCTTATGCAGGATGAATTGCTTCTACAGGGCATACATCGGCGCATGAACCACAGTCGGTGCAGACATCCGGATCAATCTTATAGATATCACCTTCAGAAATAGCGTCAACGGGACATTCATCAATGCAGGTGCCGCAGGCAGTGCAGTCATCTGTAATTACGTAAGCCATGGCTATATTGTTTAGTTAATGAAATGGAATTGATCTTCCGCTGCAAATATATGCCTTATTCCTTCAAATATTTTGTCTGTTAACTATTTTTTAAACTGTCTAAATAAGCCCTGTTTGATAAAAGGCTGTACTGTGCTTAATATCAATGAAATGATTGCACCTGAACCATATACAGCAATCGATTGCGCCTGATGATAAATATTTCTGCGATTGCTTGTTTTTGGTAGTGCTTAAAAAAATTAACTTTGCCGACTGTAGTAAATCAACCTCCTAATTATCATGGTAAAAACTAAAAGTAATGTCATCCAGAGGGAAGCGGTGGTCGTCAAGTTTGTCGGCGACTCCGGCGATGGAATGCAGCTGACCGGAACCCTGTTCTCCGATACTGCAGCTTTGGCAGGTCTTGACCTGGCCACATTTCCCGATTATCCTGCTGAAATCCGTGCCCCGCACAATACTGTTGCCGGTGTATCAGGCTTTCAGGTACATGTCGGTGCAAAAAAAATAGAAACCACCGGAGATCTGTGTGATGTGCTGGTGGCCATGAACCCGGCTTCTCTCAAATCGAATCTGAAATGGGCCAAACCGGGTGCTACCATTATTGTTGACCTTGACACTTTCGAGGAAGCAGCAGTGAAGAAGGCCGGTTATGCTTCCGATCCGCTCGAAGATGGCAGCCTCTCCAATTTTAACCTTGTCAAAGCGCCCATCACCACCCTGACCAGGGCCAGCCTAAAGCCAATGGGGCTCGATGCCAAGACGGTTGACAAGAGTAAGAACATGTTTGCCCTGGGCATTATGTACCACCTGTTCAGCTGGAGTTTTGATGCAACCTACGATTTTTTCAATAAAAAATTCAAAAGTAAACCCGAGATCATCGAAGCCAATAAGACGGTGCTTGAAGCCGGCTACAGCTATGCCGATACGGTAGAAGCCCTGCATTCGGTGTACCAGGTAAGCAAGGCCGCCATGAAGCCGGGCCGTTACCGCAACATTACCGGTAATGTAGCCACTGCCTGGGGTTTCCTCGCAGCTTCGGAACGTTCAGGTCGTCCGCTTTTCCTTGGGTCCTACCCGATTACCCCGGCCACAGAGATTCTGATTGAACTGGCCAAGTTCAAATCGCTTGGCGCCAAAGTTTTTCAGGCTGAAGACGAAATTGCCGGTATCTGTTCTGCCATTGGAGCCAGCTATACCGGATCCATGGCACTCACCACCACTTCGGGCCCCGGACTTTCACTGAAAAGTGAAGCCATCGGACTGGCCGTGATGACAGAGCTGCCACTGGTGATTGTGAACGTTCAGCGTGGCGGACCGAGCACCGGATTGCCAACCAAGTCAGAGCAGAGCGACCTTTACCAGGCCTTGTTTGGCCGGAACGGCGAGTGCCCGGTCGTGGTGATTGCCGCTTCAACCTCGGCCAATTGCTTTTACTACGCTTATATGGCCGCCAAGATTGCCATGGAGCATATGACGCCTGTTATCCTGCTGACCGACGGTTACCTTGGCAATGGTTCGCAATTGTTCCGTATACCGAAGGTTGCCGAACTGCCATCCATCAAACCTCCAATGGCCGTGGCAAACGATCCCGATTACAAACCTTACCGCCGCGATCCTGAAACTCTGGTGCGCAAATGGGCAATCCCGGGAACGGAAGGACTCCGCCATCGTGTTGGCGGACTGGAAAAAGAGGATGTTTATGGCAATGTTTCGACCGATCCGCTCAACCACCAGAAGATGATAGACCTACGCGAAGCCAAGGTTCAAAAGGTGGCCGACTTCATCCCTGAACAGGAAATCACCGGAGATAAAGAAGGCGAATTGCTCGTTGTAAGCTGGGGTGGAACCCTGGGGCCTGTTTTTGAAGCAGTTGAAGAGCTTCAGAAGCTGGGAAAGAGCGTAAGTCATGCACACTTCAATTACATTATGCCGTTGCCAAAAAATACAGAGGATGTTTTAAAGGGATTCAAGAAAATTCTGGTGTGCGAGTTAAACAGCGGACAATTTGTTAATTATCTCAGAATGACCCATCCTTCATTTAAATATCAGAAGTACAATAAAGTTCAGGGGCTTCCATTTACGGTTTCAGAATTGAGCCGGGTCATTAACCAAACACTGGAGGAGAAATAATCATGAGCAATCAACCAAATTTAACCATAGAGCGTTCTTCTGTAGAACTCACCAAGGAAGATTTTGTCAGTGACCAGATGGTAAAATGGTGCCCGGGTTGTGGTGCCCATGCCATACTCTCGTCAGTAGCCAATGTATTTCCTAAAATCGGTTACCGGAAAGAGAACTTTATGTTTGTTTCCGGAATCGGCTGTTCATCAAGGTTTCCGTATTATGTAAACACTTACGGTATTCATGGTATCCATGGACGTGCTGCAGCCATTGCTTCAGGCGTTAAAATTGCCAATCCCCACCTGAGCGTATGGATGGCTACCGGCGACGGTGACTCCATGGCCATAGGGGGAAACCACTTTATTCATATCATCCGCCGCAACATCGATGTGAACATTATGTTGTTCAACAACCAGATCTACGGGCTCACCAAAGGACAGTACTCACCGACCACACCGATGGGTAGTGTTACCAAAACCTCGCCGCAGGGAACCATCGAACATCCGTTTAATCCGGGTGAACTGGTACTGGGGGCACAGGGAACATTCTTTGCCCGCGTGGTCGATACCAATCCGAGGATGATGACCGAGGTGATGTTTGAAGCCGCCAGGCACGATGGAACCTCCGTTGTTGAAATCCTGCAGAACTGTATCATTTTCGCCGACAAGACCCACGATGTGGTGACCAATAAGGATGTCCGCGACGATCGCCAGATATTCCTGCGTAACGGTGAACCCATGATTTTTGGTAAAAACAAGGACAAGGGTATCCGTTTGAACGGAACCAGACTTGAGGTTGTCACCATCGGAGAAAACGGAATTACTGAAGACGATCTGCTGGTTCACGATACCTACCAGCAGGATCCCGGTATTCACCTGATGCTTGCCAAAATGGCCTATCCACATTATCCGGTAGCCCTTGGTGTAATCCGCGCTGCGATGTATCCGACTTACGATGATCTGGTCGAAGAACAGATTGCCTATGGCAAGGCCAATGCGAAAATCAAGAATGTTGACGATTTGCTGAACAGCGGCGACACCTGGGAAATTAAATAAACTCCCGGAATTATATTCTCAGACCTTACCGGCCTGTTTTCAATCATGAAAGCGGCCGGTTTTTTTATTTCTGATCCGGAACCTGTTATACCTGTTTTGACTTTTTAACAGTAAAAATAGCCACGATGGCGGTAGTAACGATACCCATGACAGGTGCGCCGATCAATCCCTGAACAATGTAACTCGTGAGGGAGAAGTATCTTTCAGCCTGTTCCTGAGTAGATTTGCCCTGTTCAACAGCATAGGCAATGGCATTGCTGAAGAATTCCGGGGTAATCACCAGTGAAGTAATGATCTGGGTGATCGGACTGAAGACCGTAACAATGGCTGTGATGATCAATCCACTCAGGAATCCCTGCTTGTATGTCATCACCCCGCCGTATACTTTCCGGCGTTTTTCAAGCAATGCCAGCACATACACACCGATGGCAGGAATGGCCATGAAGTTGGTATAAATCATATGCTTGTCAATATTTTCATCGTGGAGCCCGACAAGCCTTTCAAGGATCATCCACCCCAGGGTCATGGCAATGAAAATCAGTGCCCATTTGATTTCAGTGGTAACATTTTTCATATACATTACATTTTGGGTGACAAGAAGAATCCGGCAGCCGGGAGGATAAGAATGACCGGAGAAAAAAGAGAAATAGTTTATCCTTAAGATTAACCTTTACATGACCGGAAAGTTCAGATAAATGGAATGAAACCTAAGGTCTGAAATGCCTGAGTATTGAAGGCTCAGGTTAATGATATGAATATCAGCTAAATAATAAGGAAAGAATAATGATGGCGAAAATCACAATCAGGGCAATGATTGCCCGTTTTCTTCTGTTGTTCTGATAAATGTTGAGGTTCTCCCGGTGCAGGAAATACCGGTTTCCTGAGGTTTCAACAAATACGCCTGCATTTACCAGCCGTTGGAAAATAAGTCCTCTTCTTACCCCAAGTTCTTCTGGTTTTCTGGCGCTTCTATCGGACCAGGCTTCAGCTTTTTCAAACTGTTGGATGTTTTTCTTATTCTGGCGGCAATGAATGCGCCTGTTGGCGGAATGAACATGGCAGGTGCTTGTGAAGAACAGACAAATATATAGATCAAAAGGTTAATTCCGTCACTTTCATTGAAAAATTGGCTTTTAATCAGGATGGTTCAGGGAGAATTTCTAACTGTCAAAATCCGGAAAATCAAAGTTAACCGGTTATTTTTAGCCAATAAGTTGATAAACAGAATCAGATATTACAACCTTTTCTTTTGAATAGAAAATAAGTTACGATTCAAGGGTAAGATAAATGTTCAGATATATGCCGCAGAATAGCTATGCCATCAGACAAATGACCTGCGACGAAATGCGTATTGCCGTCGGGTGGGCAGCACTGGAAGCATGGAATCCTGGCCTGACACCAAAGCTGAATCTGATCAGGATTCCGGTATTATTGACCTGTGGGGAATATGATGAGTCTATCATCCACACCGCGTCATTTTTTCAAAGCAGAATTTTGGGTTCCAAAAAGCATGTTTTCAACGGCACATCACATTTTCACCAGACAGAGAAACCTGATGAAAATATGCAGGTGGTGAGCAGTTTCCTTGAAAGGTCAGAAGCAAAACAATAGTATCTTCACGAATCATGCGGCGTTGGTTATCAGTTGCCGGCAAACCAATAGAAATGAATGCAATGGTGCTATGAAAAATCAGGGACGGTTTCATTTATTGCACAGTGTTTCAACTGTCAGGGCGCAAGGCTTTTCCCTCTGGGCAGGTCCGGTTGTTTCTGCGGCGCTCATGTTGTTTTACAAGCCTGATCCTGCTCATCCGGAGATCGGGTATACCCTTGCCATCGCGGCCTGGATGGCTATCTGGTGGATTTCGGAAGCGGTGCCGCTTGCTGTAACCTCTCTGCTACCAGTCGCACTTTTCCCATTGCTTGGAGTCATGGATGGTCAGACTGTTTCATCCGCTTATTTCAACCATGTGATTTTTCTTTTTATTGGTGGATTTCTGATTGCACTGGCCATGCAGCGGTGGGAGCTTCACCGTCGTATAGCGCTGAACATTCTCAGCATAACCGGTACGGGAAAATCGCGGCTGTTGCTGGGCTTTATGCTGGCAACCGCCTTGCTCAGCATGTGGATGTCGAATACCGCCACTGCCATGATGATTGTCCCCATCCTGATGTCGGTGCTGACGCAGATTGAGCCGGAGCCGGCGAAAAAAAGATCTTTCTCAACAGGGCTTCTTCTGGGTGTGGCTTATGCAGCATCCATCGGCGGCATTATGACTTTGGTGGGGACTCCTCCAAACCTTTCTTTTTTAAGAATTTACCAGGTAATGTTTCCGCAGGCTCCGGTGGTAACCTTCCTTCAGTGGATGTTGTTTGCCGTTCCTGTTGGCATTCTTATGATGATGGCAGCCTTTGTGCTGATCTATCAGCGGTATGCCAGGGTAAAAATGTCAGAATCTGTCCTGAACGAGCTCCCGATCCGGCAGATGAAGAAAGACCTTGGCCCCATGAGCAGGGAGGAGAAAATTATAATGACCTTATTTCTTCTCTTGGCTATTCTCTGGATTACCCGTTCTGATCTGGAAATCGGATCCGCAACCATCAGAGGCTGGGCATCACTGTTCGGGAAGCCTGATTTTATCAACGATGGTACCATTGCCATTGCAGTATCATTGCCACTTTTTATGATTCCCGTTAAAGGAAGAAAAGGAAGCAGGATAATGGACTGGGAGACAGCCAGTCATCTCCCATGGGACATTGTGTTGCTATTTGGTGGAGGATTTGCCCTTGCCAATGGTTTCAGGGATTCCGGGCTTTCGCTCTGGCTGGGGCAGCAACTCCAGGGAATTTCAGTCTTGCCACCGGTTGTGGTTGTGCTGATTATTTGCCTGCTGGTTACTTTCCTTACCGAGCTTACTTCGAATACTGCGACCACTGAAATGATGTTACCGGTGATGGCCGGAATGGCTGTTGCCACCCACACTCATCCGTTGCTCTATATGATTCCAGCTACCCTCTCGGCATCCATGGCCTTTATGTTGCCGGCGGCCACTCCACCCAACGCCATTATTTTCGGAACACGGCGTGTCACCATGATTGAAATGGTCCGTACCGGATTCTGGTTAAACCTGATTGGTGCCATCATCATCACCGTTGCCTTTTACCTGATTGGCCCCATGGTGTTTGATATCAGCCCCGGTGAATTTCCCGACTGGGCAAAGCCGGTCCTGAAATAGGAAGAAGTGTTTTTCAGGTTCGCAGATCAGCTAACTGCTGTTTCAGATCTATTTTACTGTTCCTGCTATGCTTTTTTTCATCTCACCGCTGTCCCAGGCATGATCGTTCAGTTCGGGCCGTTGCCTGAAATCGTTGTTCAGAAGTTCCTCCTGCATTTCAATCTGCTTGCGCGAGGCTGAGATGTATAGATTTCTGTCGTTCCGGAGCTTAAAAAGCTCATGCATGGCTGCTTCGTCGTAACTGATAAATTGTTGTGCTGCCCGGTGCAGGGTATAGGAACGGTAACCCAGTTCTTTCAGCACATCCACGCCCATTCTGACCGAGGTATCGAGATGTTCGCGGTAGGGATTCATCACATCGATGTTCATCAGTTCATAGGCATCAAAGCGGTTCCTGGCGCGGACCATCAGTCGTAGGTGAGGGAAATGTTTATGTGCCGTCTCCACAAGTTGCAGGTTGGTTTCGGGCGAATCGATTGCTGAAACCAGGATATGGGCTTCTGCAGCGCCCGCCGATTCAAGCAGATCGGCACGGGTAGCATCACCGTAGAACACCTTGAATCCCATCTTTCGCAGCAGCTCCACACGGTCCGAATCATGATCAAGGATGGTTGCATTCACGCCGTTGGCCCTCAGGAAGCGGCCCAGGGTACTTCCAAAGTGTGAAAATCCGGCGATGATGACCTTCTGTTTTTCATCAATCTTATCGGCAGGTTTATCCTCGCTGATCTTTGTACCCAACCGTGGTAAAATCATTTTTTCGAGTATCAGGATCATTACCGGGGTCAGAGCCATACTGATTGCAGTTACAGCCATCATCAGGCCTACCTGATCTGGTGTGAGTATGCTGAGCTGGCTGATGAATGACAAGGTTACGAAGGCAAATTCACCAACCTGGGCAAGGCTCACCGCCATAATCAGGTTCTGATCGACCGACATCCTGAAGAACTTCCCGATCATCAGAATGATGATGGTTTTCAGGACAATAATTCCAACGGATAAACTAAGTACTGTAACCGGGTTCTCACCGATCAGGCCGAAATTGATGGAGGCTCCGACTGCCATGAAAAACAAACCTAACAGCAATCCCTTGAAGGGTTCCAGGTCCGATTCAAGTTCGTGCCTGAATGAGCTGTTGGCCAGAATTACCCCGGCAAGGAAGGTTCCAAGTGCCGGGCTCAGTCCGGCCATGGTCATAAGAAAAGCTATGCCGACCACAATCAGTAGTGCTGAAGCTGTGAAAAGCTCCCTGATTCGGGTTTTTGCAACCAGCCTGAGCAGGGGAGGCACCAGAAACCGTCCGATAAGAACGACCGAAGTGATTGTTCCAAGCAGGGCCAGGGTGTAAAGCCATCCGGGAAGTGATTCGAACAGGGTGTGATGTTCACCGGAATTTCCCGCAGGCTGAATGGCCAGCAGAGGGAGAACAGCCAGAATGGGAATAACGGCAATATCCTGAAAAAGGAGAATGGCAAAACTGTTCTGACCTGCTTCAGTTTTCAACTGGTCTTTTTCTTTCATCGATTGCAGCACGATGGCAGTTGACGACATCGCCAGCGACAATCCTATAGCCAATGCACCCTGCCAATGCATTCCCATGGCTATGGCTGCCAGAAAAACAACCATGGTGGTGCCTGCAACCTGCGATAATCCGGTACCCAGGATCAGTTTACGAAGGCTCCACAATCTGGAAGGATCAAGTTCAAGACCAACAAGGAAAAGCATCATGACTACCCCGAATTCGGCGAAGTGCATGATATCTGAACCTTCTTCCCCAATGAATCCCAGCAAAAAGGGTCCGACCAATACACCAGCCATCAGATAGCCAAGTACAGATCCCATGCCCAGCCTTTTGGCCAAAGGGACACAAACGATGGCTGCGCCCATATAAATGGTTGCCTGAAGCAGGAAATCACCGCCCATTGATTGTGGTATTTATAAAATAATCGTTAAGTAATTCAAGGTTTCTGAGGCTTCCGGGATCAAAATCACCGTCGGCAATCAATTGAAGCAATTGCCTGTAGTTTTCAGCGTGTCCGC
This sequence comes from Bacteroidales bacterium, assembly GCA_016705005.1. Classification (GTDB taxonomy): domain Bacteria; phylum Bacteroidota; class Bacteroidia; order Bacteroidales; family Lentimicrobiaceae; genus Lentimicrobium. The sequence goes on from JADIZB010000008.1 coordinate 120,960, forward strand.
TGAGTTCTTCCTGGCTGAGCCGGTGTGTGCCCTGGACCGCAAAAGGGGGCAGGTAGTTCATTTTACAAAGGAAGGCCGTCTGATCGAATGGCAGAAGCAGCTGGTTCACAGGGAAGCGGTTGCGACCTTCCGGCTGGTAGGCCTCACGGTTGCCCCCGGTGGTGATGGTATTAAAGACAGTTTTCCCTGCAAGTTTATCCCCTTTGGGCCCATATGCCCAGTTAAATTCAAGCACCATGTCGATCCATTGTTTCAGCAGTGGCGGACAACTGTACCAGTAGAAGGGATGGTGCCAGATAATTACATCGTGGCTGATCAGTAAATCCTGCTCAAGGGCAATGTTAATGTTGAAATCGGGATATTTTTCATACAGGTCATGGACGGTTACCGCAGGATTTTTCCTGGCTGAATCAATCAGGGCTCTGTTGACAACAGAATGCTCATAACGGGGATGGGCAAAGAGAATCAGGATTTTATGCATCTGGATCTGATGTTTACCGGAATTAAAAATAATTTTTGGAAGGCAGGGATATGAAATCGGAGTTCCGGTCAGAAGTTCCGGAACTTTTTACCTGCCTGTACTTTTTTATCCTTTAAAACCCGCTTCATAGTGGCTGCCGTCGCAGAACGGACTGTTGGTGGTATGCCCGCAGCGGCAGAAGGAACTGATGTTGTTGATCACACCCTCTGTTCCATCGGCATAGCGGATGTTGCATTCTCCACGCAGAATCATTGGACCACCGGGCATGATGTCAATCCTGACGGGTACACCCACTGCGGATTCCTGTTTATCGGGTCTGTTCAATGTATAGCTGAGTGCGCCCGAAGGGCACTTTTTAACCTGTTCAATAATTTCGCCGGACGAAGCACCACCGGCATCCACCCAGGGCCTCCGGGCAGGATCGAATACACCGGGCAGACCCCTGAAACAAATGGTGGAATGCGTGCATTTACCCGGCTGCCATTTTATAGTGACTTCACCGTTGCTGTAATGTCTGATGATTTCTTTCTCCATTGGTAAATCCGGTTTGGTGATGACTGATTGCTATTCGTGGAGCAGATCCTTTAACTCCGGCACCCTGTCGAAAGTTATTTTTACAAAGGGGCAGAGTGGCCGGATTTTGAGGTTGCGTTCACGGGCCATTTCAACGATGCGGTCGAGCAGTTTCCGCCCGATTCCCTGGCCTTTCAGTGAATCGCTGACCATGGTATGATCTATTATGATGTAGTCATCACTCTCTTTTATCCAGGTCATTTCAGCGAGATTTTCTTCACCTTCATTTCCCCCGATAAAAGCCATGCCATTGGCTTCAGTTTCAAAAATGCTAATTTCCATGGTTGTGGTTTCCTTTATTCAATAACAAAGGAGTTGCCGGTTTTGTTGAAGCGATTGATTAAGCTGCATTATCCTCATTGCAATATTCTATAATTTAATTCCTGCAAATCTGAAAAATCCATATAACCGGGGTTCTCCTGTACTTTGGATCAAATATATTTTAAATCAACGCTTTTTTTTGGTTATTTCGTCTAACTTTAACAATTCGTATTTATTGAATTTCAGTCCTCAATTATCCAATAGGAAAAGCATACTATAAAGCTCCAATATTCAAAAACATTAAATCCTGTCATAATGAAAAGATCTTTTTTACTACTATCTTGCATTGCTTTACTTGGCTTAAATATTAATGCTCAGGTAGATACAATTTCCCAGAACATTTACCAGTTCAATGGCAATCTGGGCATCGGAACATCTCTTCCTAATTCAAAATTTACACTTAAGTGTGATGAAGTGATTACCTATCCGACATTTGGGATTATGAACATTATGAACAACCATTACGCTACGTTCGATGGTTATTCTGCCAGTGATATTCATTATGTCGGCAGCCTTTTCAACGGAAGGCGTGCCAGGGGTACTGTTGATTATCCTCAGAATGTCATGGCCGGTGACCGGCTGACCGGCATCACTTCAGCCATGTATTTGAACGATGCCTGGCGTTTCAGTTCCAGTATCCTGTTTTATGCAGGGCAGGGGCTTGCCTATGACAGCTATCCGTCCTACATAGTATTTAATACCACTGCAGCCAATGAATCTGTGTATACCGAGCGGATGAGGCTGGCAGGCAACGGATACCTTGGCCTTGGAACAACCTTACCGGCTTCAAAACTTCACATTACCGACGGTGATATTTATATTGAAAATATCGATCGGGGAATCATTATGAAATCGCCCGACGGGCAGTGCTGGAGAGGAGTGATGACAAATGAGGGCACACTGGGTTTCACTCCGGTCGATTGTCCCGAAGATCTTGTCCCGGTGAAACAACCGGCTGCGGCAGATGACAAAGTTTCGGTCTTTCCCAATCCTGCCGGAGACCTCCTTTCAGTGGTTTGTGAATCAGAATTCAAGGGAACAATTTATTTCACAATTTCCGGTACAGGCGGGAAACTTCTCAGAAAAGGTGAATTAACCGGGGGAACCACCGGAATTGATATTTCAGGACTGGCTGCCGGAGTTTATATCATCACGCTCGTGGATGGAACTGGTAAAACCAGGGTCAGCAAACAGTTTATTAAAGCCTGATTCTTCATTATTTCAAAGCCTTTAACCGATCTTCAACATTTCGGAGGATGTACTTTTTATGCCGGCAGAGTTCCGGCATAAAACAGGCATGGCAACAGGTATTCATAGTATATATACTGACATATGAACATATAATTGCAATTGCTTGTTATCTTTATTCACAATGTTTTCCGGGCCAGAGTACCGGAAAAATGCTCAGGGTTTTTTGAACCCACCTTCTGCCAGTCAAAGAAACAGTTTTTTAATCATCTGAAAATCAGAATTTCTGATCATTCAGTCATGTGTTTCAGCTCAGACAACTTCCTGCGTTTCCTGTTTTTCTCATTGTTGTATTTATTCAATCACATTTATTCTGAGACGATGAACCGACCGGCCCTTTTTTGTATATCTGCCATTTATGTATTGCTGTTGTTATCTTTCAGCCAGCCTGTTGCTGCTCAACCGGAAGCAGACAGCCTGAAATTACTGCTGAAGAAGCATATTGCCAGCGATTCTACGCGAGCCAACCTGCTTGTCACCCTGGCTGAAAAGTTGGTTAACTCAGATCCTGAGAAAAGCATCGGCTATGTTACAGAACTGGAAGCGATGATACGCTCTAAACCTGATGGTAACTATAAAACCATCAGGAATCGTTACCTCTCTGCAGCTCAGCTTTTAAAAGGCAGAGGTTATCTTACGACGGATCAGCAGAAAAAAGCAGATTCGGTCTTTTCCCTTGCCATTCAACTTTGGCAAAAGGCAGCTGACCTGAATGGGGAAGCAAATGTCCTGTTTAAAATCGGACGCATCTGGACGATCTATGGAAAACCGGAAAAGGCGATTGCCGGATATCAGGCAGCACTAAAGATACAAAAGGATCTGGGCAACAAAACAGAAATTGGTATCAACCTTTATCATATCGGAAGTGCCTATCAGGATATGAGTAATTATTATGCTGCGGAGGACTATACACTGCAGGCTTATGAACAGTTTAAGCTTACCGGTGATGAACTGAAGCAGGGTATATGCCTGAACAACCTGGGTAATTTTCAGACCAGCCAGGGCAATCACCCCAAAGCACTGGAGTACTTCCTGGCAGCACTTAAGATCAATGAACGGATCAAAAATGAAAAGGAGACTTCCAACAATCTCAATAATATTGGCATAATTTACCTGAGCCTGGAGCAATTTTCCAAAGCGAGGAGTTATTTTCTGCGGGCCTATAACCTGCTGGCAAAATCCGGGAATGAAGGGGCCTTGCTTTACAGCCTTGGCAATATCGGAATAACCTATTCGGCAGAGAACAACTTCACCAAAGCGCTGGAATACTTTAACCGGGTACTCGATATTTCAACAGGTGCAGGTGATAATGGTGGGGTCGCCCTGGCCTACAACAGCATCGCCAGGGTACATGAAGATTCCGGTAATTACCCCGAAGCCTTAAATTATTACAATAAAGCAATTGCAATCAACGATTCAATTGGAGATATAAGCAGCATGATTTACAATCTGGTCGGGTTGGGGGATGTTAGCAGACTTACAGGCGATTTTGTCAGAAGTGCAGTTTATCTGCGCAAGGCCAGAACGCTGGCTCTTGAAATCGGTGCGCTTTATCCCGAAAAGGATGCTTTACAGGGCCTGGCAGAATTATTTTCCGGCATCAAACAATATGACAGTGCTTTCAAATACCTGGCCCTGTTTACAAGTTTGAAGGACACCCTCCTGAATCAGGAAAACATTGAAGAAATAGCCCGGAAGGAACTGCAATATGGGTTTGATAAAAAGATGCTGGAAGAGAAACTGCTTTCGGAGCTCGAGATCAACCGACAGAAAAACCGTAAAAACATCTTTCTGTTTTCCGGGTTGGGTGTATTGGTCATGGCCGGAGGTTTATGGAGTCGCCTGCGCTATATACGTAAATCCAGAGCGATCATTCAGAAGGAAAAAGACCGCTCGGAGGAATTGCTGCTCAATATTTTACCTGCTGAAGTTGCCGAGGAACTGAAATTGAAGGGGCATGCAGAAGCCCGCCATTTTGATGAGGTTACTGTACTTTTTACCGATTTCAAGGGTTTTACCACCATGGCTGAGCAATTGAGCCCGGGTGAACTGGTTACGGAAATCGATATCTGTTTCCGAAGGTTTGATGAGATCATCACTCGCTACGGCATAGAGAAAATAAAAACGATCGGTGACGCCTACATGTGCGCAGGCGGCCTGCCGGTAGCCAACCGCACCAATGCTGCCGACGTGGTGAATGCTGCCCTTGAGATACAGGTGTTTATGACGGACATGAAAAAGCAGAGGATTCTGGAAAACAGGCCATATTTTGAATTGAGGCTTGGCATTCACACCGGCCCTGTGGTGGCAGGCATTGTTGGCATCAAGAAATTCCAGTATGATATCTGGGGCGATACGGTAAACCTCGCTTCACGTATGGAATCAAGTGGTGAAGTAGGGAAAGTAAATGTATCGCAAATGACCTTCGAAAGGATTTCCGACAGCTTCAGGTGCACGCACCGTGGCAAGATTGAGGCCAAAAACAAAGGCACGGTGGATATGTATTTTGTAGAGGGGTTGCTCTAACAGGAAGCCAATGGTTAATCTCCTGAGTGCATCATTGGGCCTGGTTCTGTTTTGGTGACATTTTTCATAAAAAACAGAGACAATAACTGAAGCATGGTCAGCTGTTAAAACTTTACTACCGTAGTGTTGTTTATTTATAATACAACGACACATTCTGTTTTTTCTGTGACTTTTTACATCCGCCCCACATTACCGGAGACAGGACAATCACGGTAAGGCAGGGTATTTTTATGTGCCGTGCCCGGATTGATTTTTCTCTGTTTGAACCATTGACCCGGTTTTCCTTTACCTGCTTTGTTCATTGAAAGCCTTGAAGGGCCAGAATGAACAACAGGCTTTTTACAGATGACATTTATAACAAACCCTGACATGGAACTTCCGCAACCACTTATATCACTAAATACACGCCCCAAAGCATCTCATTTACCTTTTTCGGTTTTTATTCAGAATTTCAGGAACCGTCTCGAAGCTGTTTTTCATCAGCGGGCTACTGCCGACGATCTGGGCACCCGGCGAGGTCTGCCACCTTATGTCATGAGAGAGATACTGGCAGCTGATCCTATGCTTGCTTTTATTCCGGAGGCTTATGGCGGAAGGGGTGCACATGTTCATGAGGGTATTGATGTTGTATCGGTGGCTTCATACGAATCACTGGCACTTGGATTGACCCTGGGCATAAACTGGGGCCTGTTTCTTCAACCGCTGGCTAAATACGGGAATGATATGATCAAAGGGCCGGTTTTTAGAGGTTTTGTTGAAGATAAAAAAATGGGCGGGCTGATGATAACCGAACCCAACCACGGCAGCGATGCTCTGAATATGCAGACATCGTTTACCGAAGCAAGGGAACATTACCACCTGAAGGGGACCAAGCATTGGGCCGGACTTACCGGATGGGCCGATTACTGGCTGCTCACTGCGCGCAGGAAGACAGCAGGAGGTGACCTGATGCGTGACATTGAATTCTTTATCAGCGACAACAATAAACCAGGTCAGGGAATAGAAGTGGAAGAGTATTTCGAAAATCTCGGATTGTACATGATCCCTTATGGCCGCAATAAGATTGATGTCCGCATTCCGAAAGTATACCGGCTGGAACCGAAGACCAATGGCATCGCTATGCTTCAGGACAGTCTTCACCGAAGCCGGCTGCAGATTCCATCCATGGCCATGGGTTTCACCAAACGAATGCTGGATGAAGCGATTGATCATTGTCAACGACGGTTTGTTGGTGCAAAGAGCCTGTTTGGCTACGATCAGGTGCAACACCGACTCTCCAGCATTCAGTCGGCATTTACAATCACCTCAGCCATTTGCGCACACACCGGTGAAAATGCAGGCATTGTTACCGATCTGGCCGATCAGGGACTGAAAGCCAATGCAGTAAAGTCAGTTTCGACCGATCTGATGCAGGAGTCGGCCCAGCATCTGTTTCAATTGGTTGGAGCAAAGGGGTATAAGCTTAACCACATTGCCGGTCGTGCAATCGTCGACAGCCGGCCATTTCAGGTGTTCGAGGGTTCAAATGATATACTGTATGCCCAGATTTCAGAAGCAGTCGTCAAACTGATGAAACAGGCAAAAGAAACAAACCTTTACCGGTTTCTTAAGGATTTCAGTCTTACCGGGAAATCGGCCGAACAGTTGAAGGAGATGGTAAATTTTGAACTCAATCTCCAGTTGCCCCAGCGGAAACTGGTTGAACTGGGCAAAGTACTGGGTCGCATCATATCGATGGAAATGGTGATTGAAATAGGAAACAGGGGATTTCATGAAGACATGATTACCAATACCCTTGACATGCTCCGTCAGGAGCTGAGTAGTCGTCTGAATTCATGGTCATTTAATACCAAATCGCTTGTTACAGTTGATTATACCGGACAAAGCCACTGGCGGGATTTCATACGGGTTTAGGGCTTTCCGAAATTCAGAGCCGGAATCAGAAAACCCGGAATATCACAAGGGCATAAATACCGAAGCGCAAATATCTGAAGAGGGCCCAGAGGAGATAGTGCCTGAAGTCGTATTTTATTAAACCACAGGCCATGCTTACGACAGAATGTGGGATCGGAAGCATGGCTCCGACAAACACAAAAAAGCCACCCCATTTTCTCAGGTTGGCAATATGCCCGGCTATTTTATTCTCCAGATGATACCTTACAGAATGAATCCTGTACAACAATTTCCCGATCAGATAGGCTAAAATTCCTCCTACATAGGAAAGGGTTGCGAGAAGGAACAATAACAACAGTGGTTCAGCTGATTTTGCACTCCAGGCAATAAAGATTTCGGGTGGGATAAGACCAAGAAAAGTTTCGGATATAGTAAAAACTATAAGGATTGAAAGAGGCGAAAAGGTTGTAATCAGCTTATCCAGCAATAAATTGAAATCCAGGAAAAAGTGCTCCAATCCCAGCAATAGCAATCCAATGATAAGAATTGAAATCCCTGCCTTAATACTTGTATCTTTCAAAAAAGTGTAGAATTTCGTTATTCTGTAGTAGCGGTTTATAGCCTTGATTTTAGCGTATCGTGTCATTGAAAGTAAATCCTCCTTTTCATGGATGTTTCATTTTTATCAGATCATCTGTTCAATCAAATTGTGATGAACGAATCTTTTTCCTGATGATATTTAGCTGAATGCAGGTGAACACAGATTATCACCAGTTATGCAATGCTGTTCTATCAGGCAGAAAAACGGGAACGACGACATTAATTGACCGTTGAATCAGCTATTCCCGAATACATTAACCACGGAACCTGTCGGATGTTTGCTGAGGCTGATATTAAATTCTGATCTTGCCAGGGGAAAGGTACATGGATGCTCCGGGATGATTGAATTTAACCCGGGTTTGCCATGCTTTAAGCTTTAATTGCAGAAGCTATTCTGATTTCAGGAGCTTTTTCGTAGTATTATTTTGACAACCATCCAAAAAAAACAACCAAAGCCCTTACCGAATTGTTTTCTCTGTATTCATGTTACAGGACTTTTGATTTTACTGTAAATGCCATCGGGTTGAATGTTTCAGTGTGGAATTCAATTCAGTTGTCTTTGAATCCGTGCCAATCAATTTACCGGTCAGATTCCTGTAAAGTGCAGATCTGGGTTACATTTTCTGAAATCTGCGATCTATGATATTCCACTTGACAAATTATTGGAATGGCTTATATTTGTGCGCATTATCGGTATTTTTTCGTCAGAAACCAACTCTTTCAACCATGAAAAACTTCTCTGTTTTATTTTTAATGATGCTATGCATGGCTACAGTCAGCCTGAAGGCACAGGCTCCGGTATATTTTGATCCACAGGCACTTGAGTCTAATGTGGGAGTTAATGATTCAATTGTAGTTCTGACTGTGCTCAGGAATGCATCAGAAACGGCCGTTGAGTTTTCTTTTCCCGGTTTTTCCGGCCGGGAGCAGGGCGGACCCGATAACTACGGGTATTCATGGATCGATAGTGATGAGCCCAATGGGCCTGACTGGGCCTGGACCGATATAGCTGAAACCGGTATACCCGTTGAAGGGTTGGGGGATGATATGGTCGCCGGACCTTATGAAATGGATATTGATTTCCCCTTCTACGGGGAGAATAAGCATATTTTCTGGATTAATTCCAATGGCAGCATTGGTTTCAACCAGCAGTTGCTGCCCTTTGCCAACGGTTCAATCCCTACCAACAGTAATTATACCGATTTCATCGCATGGTTCTGGGATGACCTGACCATCGATACAGCCATCACCAGGATATATTTTAAAAATTTAGAAGAAAAAACCATTGTTCAGTTCAATAAAATGGTTCATTATCCGGGAACGGAATCATTTATTACAGCTCAGGTGGTGATGATGGTAAATGGTACCATTCTGATCAGGTATAAGCAGGTGACGGAAAACTTCGAAACCAACAGTGCAACCATTGGCATTCAGTCTTACAATCCGGAGCTCGGATTACAGGTGTCGATGAACGAAAACTATGTTCATTCCGAGATGGCAGTTCGATTCGACCTGAACAGGGGGTTTATAACCTCTGTTACCCCTTCCGCCCTGACACTGCAGCCGGGAACCCAGGAAACCATCCGGATAAAATACAACTCAGCAGGTTTTGAGCCAGGAAGCTATGAGCAGGAGCTGAAATGTGTGACCAGTTTGCCGGACTATCCTGAACTGTTTGTCCACAATGTAATGCATGTTACCAGTCAGGTAACGGCTGGTTTCAGTGGATATGTGACCGACGCTGCTACCGGCTATGCCATCAATGAAGCAAAAGTAAAGGTCGGAGAGCACCAGGTGTTTACCAACAACAATGGATACTATGAATTGCCACTTGAACCGGGCAGCTACAATGTGACTTTCTCCAGAAACGGGTATCAGACACTAACCATTGAAGATACTACTGCAGTAGAAGGTTTTTCAACCCTTGATGTGGCCCTGAGCGGATTTTATTTTATTGCCGGACGTGTTTATGCCGGTGAGAACCCGATTGAAACAGGATTTGCCTATGGGTATAAGATGCTGGAAGGTGAAGTGGTGGATGTTTTTGCCGGAATGGTTGGCGAACTTGGATGGTATGAATTCAGCGGCCTCGCTGCCGCCCAGTATATCACCAAAGCAGAGCCCGGACCCGGATCGGTTTATTACGGCGATTACCTGCCTACCTATTACGGGGATGTACTCCACTGGGAAGATGCCGCTGTGATCAACCTGACAGGAGGAACGGATGATGCGCATATTCACCTGGTGGCAGTTACCAATGCTCCGCAGGGCCCCGGAAGCATCAGCGGAACCATCGTTTATGGTGTTAAATCAGAAGGTATTCCGGTAGTTCTCCAGGCTGGCGGAGGAATTGCGATGGTGACCTATACTGCCACCGGTGGTACATTCAGTTTTCCTGACCTGGCTTACGGTACCTACCAGGTATATGCTGAGCTTGCCGGGAAATCGGTTTTTCCCCACACAGTATCACTCGATGAAGTAAACCCTGTCGCTGCAGAGGTAAGGATGGTGGTTCTTGCGAATGAGATCATCTTTCTGGGGCTGGCCGACAGTGAAATTTTTGAAACCGCACCGGTAGTATTTCCCAACCCTGTCACCGACATGGCAAACATCAGGCTCAGCCTTAAAAAGCCGGCTGTTGTTGCAGTTTCAATTGTCAATCCGCTGGGTAAGGTTGTTGCCACAGAACGGGTTGAGGTGTCCGGTCAGAAGAATATGGCCATGGATGTCAGAACATTGCCCGGGGGCATCTATTTTATCCGTTGTGAAGCAGCGGGCAACGTTATGATGAAGAAATTTGTAAAGGAATAATCACGGGCAGAAATGGTCATCTTCAGCAGTTGATGTCCTGAAGATTGTCGGTATTAAGATCCGAAGAACCCCTCATAAGAAAGACAGCCGGGACAATATTTCCCGGCTGTCTTTTTTATATCCCGATCTATTTGATTATTTTCCTGATTTCGGATTTATAATCGACCGTAATATCCATCCATTCATTCACCATATTCTGCCAGCTTCCGGCTCCATTGAGTTTTTCATAGGAATCCTTTACTCCAGGATCTTTCGACCACTCGTCGTAGGAATTGAAACTCCAGAGCAGGGCTACATCAGCATTATCGCCTGTGTGTAGCGGATTGTTGTAGATAAGGAAAGCGGTTTTGCCGGCAGCTTCATAGGCTTTTTTCAGCTTTTCTGTCAGTGGCTTGAACCTGTAGTATTGATCTCGTTTCAGGTCAACAATCCAGACCTCATAGTAATTCGAATTTTTCATGATTTCCCTGCCAAACGACAAATCCTCGTTTAACTCCCATAACGTGGAATTTCCATAAGTTTCGATGAGCGGGTCAACAGTTTTTGACCAGTCGTCGGCATGGCCGTTTTCTTTGTCAGGTCTGGTGTCCAGGGCGGAGTAAGTGGCAGGACCAAAAACCCAGACATACCACCCTGCCTTTTCACCATATTCCACTTTACGAAGGACGGCCTTATAGGGACCATCGGGATGGAATTTCTGATTATGTGCTTTGATGGCAGCTTCAAACTTGTCTTCCATGCCCCGTTTGGGAAGCAGGTAGAGATTTTCGAAAACCACCAAAGGTTTTTCGGCAGTCTGCTGGGGAAAAACATTCCCAATCAGCAATAAGACAATACCTGCAAGGAATAAACTTCTTTTCATAATGATTGATTTTGAGGTTAATAATATTATAAAGGTAGTGTATAAATTATTGTTATTTAGAATAATTATAAATAATATGACAAACTATAGTTATCTGCCCATTGATTAAACAGGTCAGTCCAATCCGCTATTCTACCTCCGGGTTACATTTGAGAGTTTACCTGATGTTCGTTTTGCCGGCAATGATATAAACGAGGGGAATTTTACCCGGCAGGATTTCCATGGTCTGAATTTCAAATCCGGAGGCCTGGATGAAAGTTGCATAGCTTTTCACAGTCCACCTGTTTCTGGCTTTGAAACCTGAAAGCTCCATAAACCTTGATATAAGACGGCTTCGGAGATTTTCACCATGACAGAAAGTGATCAGAAAAGCCTTCCCTTCCGGTTTAAGAACACGGCTGATTTCAGATAGTGCTTCGTCAGGATCAGCCAGAAGGTGCAGCACATTAGATGCAATAACTTTGTCAAAGGAGCCATCCCTGAACTGTAGACTGGAAGTATCACCAACCTCGAAATCAATATTAAGGGCATGTATTTCTGCCTGCTTTTTTTGGGCGATCCGGATCATTTCCGGGGCAATGTCAATGGCATTGATGTGATGAACAAGTTTGCAGATTTCGAATGACAGTAATCCTGTGCCGGTAGCGATTTCAAGGATATTCTCCGTGCCTGTGACATCCTCCCTCAGTTTTACAAACAGTTTCTGATAGGTTGTGCCTAGTGTATACTTTATAAAATCATCGTATCTGCCTGAAAAAGAATTCCAGAATTTGAGTTCCTTATTCATCTCAATTTTCATTCTTATACCGGATTTACAGGCAGTTTCTTTTGCCTGTTATTATTGAGGAGTTTATAAACCTCAAACCACGTAATGCTGAATAATCCGGCCAATGCACATATTCCGGTTTCCAGCACAGAGATGCGTTCGAACTGGAAAAGATCGAGCAGAAAGGGAACTTTCAGGATAAGCAGGAGAAAGAAAACAGCACCTCCCACAACCCATTTGACGGTTCTGTTTGGCGTAATCAATATCCTGAAAATATTGTTTGTCCAGGAACGGTTTGAAAGAATCACAGCAATATTGCCGGCTATCAGAGTCACAAAAGTCAGCGTCCTGACTGCGTTTTCAGAGTATCCCATCCATATTCCGGAAAAATAAACAATCAGGCTGATTACAAGAATACCTATGCCTTGTGTACAGCTCAGCAGAATTTTCTGTGCCCCGAAAAAGGGGACATTGATCTCTTTCGGGGGCCTTGACATAACATTTCTCTCTTCACGTTCTGCTTCGAAAATGATGGAACAGGCCGGATCGATGATCAATTCGAGAAAAACAATATGAACGGGCCAGAGAATAAGGGGGAGATCAGCAAAAAAAACGGGGATAAGTGATAGTCCTGCAATCGGTACATGAATGGCGAAAATGTATCCGAGCGCCTTTTGAAGGTTGTCAAAAATTCTCCGGCCCATTTTCACTGCACCGACAATGGAAGCAAAATTATCATCCATCAGCACCAGCGAGGATGCTTCCCGGGCAACATCGGTACCTTTTTCTCCCATGGCAATTCCAATGTTGGAAGCTTTCAGCGCCGGGGCATCGTTCACACCATCGCCGGTCATGGCAACAATCTCGTTGTTTCTTTTAAGAGCGTTGACAATTTTCAGTTTTTGTTCCGGTACGACACGGGCGAAGATATTCACTTCCTTTATGCGTTCACACAGTTCGTCTTCCGTCATTGCCTGAAGCTCAGGTCCGGTAATGCAGAGTTCAGGATTCAGGATGCCGATTTCCCTGCCTATATTTGTGGCTGTTACAGGGTAATCGCCGGTAATCATAATCACCCGTATGCCCGCTTTATAACACTCGCTGACAGCTGCCGGTACATTGTCACGAACAGGATCCGAAAGCCCGATCAGACCAACGAATTCAAAATCAAAATCGTGCTGAATCTCAGGAAGATTTCCGGGGGTCAGTACGGCCCTGGCAACCCCCAAAACCCTTAATCCTGCAGAAGCCATTTCAGCAATGGCTTTTTCATAAACTTCTGTGGTGGTTTTGTTCAGATGGCAGAGGTCAAAAATGGCTTCCGGAGCACCTTTTGCTGCAATTACCTTTTCCTTTGATCCGGTATTTGAAAATACCCTTGACATGGCCAGGAGGTCGCGCGACAAGGGATATTCCTTTTCCATCGCCCAATCGGTATGGATATGTTCTGTATTAACAAGGAATTGATCACCCGTATTGATGATTGCCCTTTCCATCGGATCGAAGGGGTTGGCCTGGCTTGACAGGATTCCATATTCAATGATTTCATGGAAGGGGTCAGGGAAATCTCCTCCGGGAATTACTGTGTGAAAACCTTTACCATTGAATAGCCGGGTAACAGTCATTTTGTTTTGAGTCAGTGTGCCGGTTTTGTCGGTACACAGCACGGTGGCCGAACCCAGTGTTTCAACTGCAGCAGGCTTGCGGGTAAGCACATTCTTTTTTGACATCCGCCATGCTCCCAGGGCAAGGAATATGGTTAATACAACAGGGAACTCTTCGGGCAGCATCGCCATGGCGAGGGTAATGCCTGCCAGAAATCCCTTCAATAAATCTCCCCGGGTCATGGTATAAATGGCAATAACCAAAATACACAGGGTAATTCCGATGATGGCGAGGCGTTTTACCAGGGTGCCCATCTCCCGCTTTAGCCGGGTAGGCTCTTCTTTAACCGACTCCAGGGCTTTGCCGATTTTGCCGATTTCAGTTTGCATCGCGGTGGCCGTAACGCTGACAATTCCGTTCCCCTGAACGATCATGGAACCTGAGTAAACAACTGGAATATCATCACCCCCCGGTACGAATGACTGATCCTCTTCTTTCCATTCACGTTTGCGGACAGGCACAGGTTCTCCGGTAAGCAGCGATTCATCTGCGAGCAGATTGACACTGCTCAGAACCCTTGCATCGGCGGGCACCCTGTCGCCTTCCTGCAGAACAATGATGTCGCCCACGACCACTTCTCTTCCGGGTATTCTGATTATTTCTCCTCCTCGGATAACCAGGGCCCGTGGACTTGCCAGATCTTTCAGGGCATCCAGTGCCTTCTCTGTTTTTTTTTCCTGATAGAATTCGATGCCCATGACCACAAATACAAAACCCAGGAGCATCATTCCCTCCCTGATATCGCCCAGAATAAGGTAAAGGCTTCCGCAGGCAACCAGTAACAGGAACATGGGTTCTCTGATAACACCCATGGCAATCTGCCATACGCCTTTGGGTTTCGATGATGGCAATTCATTGTATCCTTCAGAGATGAGCCTGGCTGCAACATCCTGCCGGCTGAGACCCTGGTATTTGTCAGAATAGAGCGAGTCGGGCATAAACAGTCGTTTTATAAAAGTTAGTATTTGCTAACAAATAGATTAAAATATTGATTTTATTCTGAAAGTACCTTAACCAGCAGGTCAGTCAGGCATTCAAGTTCTTCTTTATTCAGTGTCCTGCTGATGGTTTCGGCTATCCTCCTGTGCGCAAAATCATGCATCTGATTGATCAGTTTTCCTTTCTCAGTCAGATGAAGATGGGCACTCCGCCGGTCAGCATCTGATTGCACCTTGGTTATAAAATCTCTTTCAATCAACTTGTCAACAGCCACTTTAACTGTTGGTTTGGTGAGTTTCAGCGAGGCAGAAAGCTCTGTTATATTCGGATTTCCAAGCCTGCTGATTGTTTCCAGATAGTGCATCTGGGTATGGGTGAGGTTGGAAAGGTTAAACTGTATTTTGGCAGACTCTTCCATCTGTCCTATCATGGCGGATAATCCTGCAACAATATCTATCAGCTCTTTCATGACGCAAATATAGTTAGTATTTACTAACAAAATATTATTTTTGTTTTTATATGATTATTTTAATGTCAAACGATGATTGTTTGTGCGTGTGATGATGCTATTTGCCTCACATGGCAGATCAATCGTTCTGATTTCTTCGTAAATTGCACCCTCATTCCGGGTTATGAAAACCATCATCGATCTTTTCGGGGAGAGTGTGTCGAATTATGCAGATAATATTTATCTGTATGAGAAAACAACACTTGAATACAAGGGAACTACCTATGCTGAGGTTTACGATCAGGTTAGTAAAGTTGCGGCAGGGTTGCTTGCGCTCGGGATTGAGCCCGGCGACCGGGTGGCCATCCTTTCAGAAGCCAGAAATGCCTGGATAATCAGTGAACTGGCCATACTTTTTGCAGGAGCCTGCAGTGTTCCATTGTCTGTCAGACTTGATGCCGCCACAGATCTGAAGTTCCGCCTGCTACATTCAGGTACCCGTATGGTGGTTGTATCTGGTCTGCATGCATCCAAAATTCAGGAAATCCGCGTGCAGTTGCCTGGGCTTGAGAAGGTGATATTTATTGATGGCAAGCCGGAAGGTGCAGATTCCAACCACACTTTTTCTGAACTTTTGGAAATGGGTTCAAAATTTCTTGAAACCAGCAGGGCTGTCCTTGAACAGCGAAAGTCGGCTGTTAAGCCGGATGATCTGGCCAACATTTCCTATACATCAGGCACCACCGCCGATCCGAAAGGCATTATGCTTACCCATCTGAATTATGTGGCCAATGTAAAACAGGCGCTCACCCTGATGGATATTCCTCCGACCCACCGTACGCTTGCCATCCTGCCCTGGGACCATTCTTTTGCGCACACGGCCTGCCTTTATTGTTTTATGGCAAAAGGTGCCGCGGTTGGTTCGGTTCAGGCGGGCAAATCCGCCATGGAGGCCATCAAAAATGTTCCGGTCAACATAAGAGAGCTGAAGCCTCATATCATGATGAGTGTTCCGGCGCTTTCAAGAAATTTCCGGAAAAACATAGAATCTGCCATTGCCGCAAAAGGAAAACCTGCAGTTGCCATGTTCAAACATGCCCTGTCTGTTGCCTATGCTTATAATGGTTTAGGCTTTAATAAAGGGCATGGGTGGAGATCATTCCTGAAGCCACTGGTATGGTTATACGACAGGATTTTGTTCCGGAAAGTCAGAATGGCTTTTGGTGGTGAAATGGAATTCTTCATCGGAGGCGGGGCTCTCCTTGATATTGAGTTGCAGCGATTCTTCTATGCCATCGGAATTCCTGTCTGTCAGGGTTATGGTCTTTCCGAGGCTGCTCCGATCATATCATCCAACTCGCTGAAAAACATCAAGATGGGAACATCGGGCCGCCTGGTTGATTATCTTGAACTCAGAATCTGTGATACAGAGGGTAAACAGCTCCCGGAAGGCGAAACCGGTGAAATAGTCATCAGGGGAGAAAATGTGATGAAGGGCTACTGGAACAATCCCAAAGCTTCAGCCGAAGTATTGAGGGATGGCTGGCTGCATACCGGTGATCTGGGATACATGGATGAGGATGGTTTTCTGATTGTGCTCGGGCGATATAAAAGCCTTCTTATTGCCAACGATGGTGAGAAATACAGTCCGGAGGGAATCGAAGAAGCCATTACCGATCAGTCGGTTTACATCAGCCAGTGCATGTTATACAACAATCAGCAACCATATACGGTTGCCCTGTTGGTCCCCTCAATTACCGACATCAACCGTTATCTTGAGCACTCAGGGGTGAAACCCGGAAGTGTGGAAGGAATCGACGCAGCTTTAAGGCTCATACAGCATGAAATAGACGCTTACTACGGCCATGGCCGCCATGCAGGGCTGTTTCCCGAGCGCTGGCTTCCTTCAGCCATCTGTGTTTTACCGGAGGCTTTCACTGAGCAGAACCATTTTATGAATTTTTCAATGAAAATGGTCAGGGGTAAAATCACGGATGCCTATCAGGAGTCCATCGGTTTTCTTTATTCACCTGCTGCAAAGAATATACTGAACGACCGCAACAGGAGAAATCTCATGAAATGGTATGAATAGTGATTTTGTCTGCAACATGAATAAGAAGGATCCGACCGGAAGAATATAGTTTTGGTTTCTGTTGTGACTGCAGGAAAAGCCATTGGCAGTGCCGGATGAATATCATTTTCTGAAGTATTGGTCTCTGGATTCCGGGATGCACTTTCTTCAACAAATCCATTTCAATATTAAAATTTCAGGATCTGAAATGGCGGCTTTTGATAATTGTAAATTCCGGGTTTGATTTGCTCCTGAAATCATCTTTTAAAGCAATGAAAAACAGAAAGATATAAATAACCGGCGATGGATGTATTTATGTACACTTATTAAAATATGTTAAAGTGTAGATTTCTGATTACCAGTCTGTCTTTACCAATCATGATCTTTTTATAACTTTGTCGCATGCTCGGGCAGTTTAAGCATTATATTTCCTCCTTTGGTCTCTTTTTACCTGAAGAACCGGTATTGCTGGCGATCAGCGGTGGTGTTGATTCTATGGTTATGGCTGAGCTCTTTCACAGGGCCGGTTTTAACTTTGCCATTGCACACTGCAATTTCAACCTTCGGGGAAGTGAATCAAACCAGGATGAAGCTTTTGTTACATCGATGGCCGAAACCTACAAAGTCAGGTTTTTTGTCAGGCAGTTTAAAACGAGGGAGTATGCCGGTTTTAACAAGATGTCGGTACAGATGGCCGCCCGCACACTGCGGTATGAGTGGTTCGATGAACTGGTGCAGTCGGAAGGATTCAGGGCGGTTGCTACAGCTCACCACCTTGACGACCAGATAGAAACATTTTTTATCAATGTACTTCGGGGTACAGGAATAGGCGGGTTGCACGGAATCCTGCCCAACCGGACACGGATTGTGCATCCCATGATGTATGCCTTCCGCCGGCAGATTGAAGAGTTTGCCGGGGATGAGGCGATCAGTTATCGCGAAGACAGTTCAAACCGCTCCTCTAAGTATGTAAGAAACAAAATCAGGCACGATCTGGTGCCACTGTTGGGTGAGATCAACCCTGAATTCAGGAAAACCATCACTTCTACCATCGACAGGATGCGTGAAACTGAAATGTTGTTGCACAATCACCTGGAAGCGGTATGGAACAAATCAGGCACCTTCGGGAAGGATTACGCAACACTGAAAATCAGTGAATTATTGAATCTTCAGCCACTTGAAGTCTATATGTACGAGTTGCTGCAGCCGTTTAATTTTAACCGGAGTGTCACCGATGAGGTGGCGGCCGGACTGGAGGATATCTCAGGGAAGCAGTATTTTTCACAAACACACCGGCTGGTCAAAGACCGTGAGATGCTCCTGATTACAGCACTTGGTCCGGTGGGTGCGCCACCGGCTGGTGAAATAATTATCAATGAGGAGAACCCTGAGCTGAAAAAGCCGATTCATCTCAGATTCTCAATTATAGAAAATCACCCGGGTCTGGCTGTTTCAAAAAGCGGGAACATTGCCATGCTTGATGTTTCGGGAATAGAATGGCCCCTCAGGCTCCGGAAATGGAAAGAAGGTGATACCTTTGTACCCTATGGCATGAATAACCATAAGAAACTCAGCGATTTTTTCATCGACAATAAGTTTTCTATCGTTGAAAAGGAAAATGCCTGGTTGCTTATCAGTGGGAATGAAATAGCCTGGCTCGTCGGACACCGCATCGGAAATGCTTTCAGAATAAAAAGTGAAACAAAAAGGATTCTCAAAATAGAATGGCTTGATTAGCTGCCTGAGTACTAAATTTAACCAAGGATGACCCAAAAACTGAAAAATGTCATATTGCTGCTGGCTTTCGCCATGGCAATACCCCTGATCACCGGTGCCCAGGTGATGAAACCTGTAAAGTGGACATTCAGCACAAAACAAATCAGCCCGGCTGAGGTTCAGCTGATTTTTACAGCCTCCATCGACAGACCGTGGCATTTATATTCGCAGGATGTGCCACCCCCACCTGACGGTCCTGTGGCGACATCCTTTAACTTTGAAAAAAGCAGGGATTTTAAGACCATCGGTAAGGTAAAGGAATCAAAATCCGTTGAAGAATTTGACAATCAGTTTCAGGCTACACTGAAGTATTTTAACGATAAGGCAGTCTTTACTCAAACCATCGGTGTGCTTTCTGCAAAAGATTTTAAAGTTACCGGTTACCTGGAATTTATGTGCTGCGATGATAAGCAATGCCTTGCCCCGGAAACGGTGGATTTTGAATTCAACATCAAAGGAAACCCGGATGCAGGAGCGGCTGTGGTTCCTGTCACCACTCCCGGCGAAACAGCTCCGGCCGATACATCCACCGCTGTTGCTGACACTGCAGGGCAATCGGATTCGGTGCAGCAGGCTGAGATCAAACCGGTAAGCAATGGCGGCCTGGATGAGAATTCATCGCTCTGGAAGCTCTTTTTCCTGTCTTTTCTGGCCGGACTGGCTGCCATTCTGACACCCTGTGTATTTCCTATGATTCCTATGACGGTTACTTTTTTCCTCAAGGAAAAGGATAAAGTGAAAGCCAAAGCACAGGCACTTATTTATGGCATTTCCATCATCCTGATTTATACAGTAATCGGAACTGTTGTGGCTGTGACGCTTGGCGCCAACTTTGCGAATTTCCTGAGTACACACTGGATTCCCAATGTGCTGTTCTTCCTGATATTCATATTCTTTGCCGCTTCATTCCTGGGGATGTTTGAAATTACACTGCCCAGCTGGATGATCAACAAATCAGATGCTCAGGCCGACCGGGGAGGCATCATTGGTGCCTTCTTTATGGCTTTTACCCTGGTACTGGTTTCATTTTCATGCACCGGACCCATTGTTGGCGCCATTCTGGTGGCTTCAGCCGGAGGGGAGGTGCTTGAGCCAATCATAGGGATGCTTGGTTTTTCGCTCGCTTTTGCATTGCCGTTCACCTTATTTGCCTTTTTTCCACGCTGGCTCAACAATATGCCTAAGTCGGGCGGATGGCTGAATTCAGTGAAGGTTGTGCTGGGATTTATCGAGCTGGCGCTTGGCCTGAAATTTCTCAGCATTGCCGATCAGACTTACCACTGGGGCATTCTTGACCGTGAAATTTACCTTGCTATATGGATTGTTATCTTTACCCTGATGGGATTTTACCTGCTGGGTAAGCTGAAGTTTTCGCACGACAGCGACCTGAAATATATAGCTGTGCCGAGACTTGGTCTGGCGATAGCAACATTCACATTCGTTGCTTATATGATTCCCGGTATGTTCGGTGCGCCTCTGCAGGCATTGTCGGGCTACCTGCCACCTCAGGCAACCCACGATTTTGACCTGAATAAGATTATCCGTGACAATATCCAGGTTTATGGTACCAGTGGGGGTCAGGGTGCTGAACACGTTGGTTCAACCCTGTGCGATAAACCAAAATATGGTGATATACTTCACCTTCCTCATGGGTTGGAGGGCTATTTTGATTACGAACAGGCACTTGCCTGCGCAGCAAAACAACAGAAACCCGTGTTTATTGACTTCACAGGCCATGGTTGTGTTAACTGCCGGGAGATGGAGTCCAGGGTGTGGTCAGATCCACGTGTGTTAAAGAAACTCCGTGAAGATTTTGTGTTGGTCGCACTTTATGTGGATGATAAAACAGAACTTCCCGAATCAGAATGGATTACATCCACCTACGATGGAAAAGTGAAGAAAACCATCGGTAAAAAATATGCCGATTACCAGATCAGCAAATACAACATCAATGCCCAGCCTTACTATGTGTTGCTGGATGCGAAGGGTGAACTGCTGGTTTCACCGAAAGCCTATGACCTTGATGTGGATAAGTTCCTGGAGTTTCTCGACAGCGGACTGGCAGAGTTTAAAAAGAGGAAATGATATTGTGAAAAGGGAGCCACCGGCTCCCTTTTTTGATTAAATATCTTAATAATAACTGGTATCAGAAGGGAAGAAAAATTCCAGGGCATCGGGAAGGTATTTCTGCCAGAATGCCCAGTTGTGCCCTTCTGGGTATTCATGATAGCAAACCCGGCATCCTTTCTCTGTCAACAGGTCTTTCAGATTCCTGACCAGTGGTAGTAAAACGGGAATGTCGTAAGTACCCAGATCAAGGTAAACCATCTGGTTACGGCACCCTGATTTCCTGAATGCTTTCATCACGCTCTTTTCAACATTGCTTGAAAAAGCGGCAACTTTCCCGGTATTTTCAGGATGCGAAGCAGCTAACCAGAGAGAAATATTGCCTCCGTTTGAAATGCCGAACTGCGCACGGCCTTCCGGATTTGCTTCTGTTCGGTAGGTCGCATCAATAAACGACGAAAGCTCTTCTGTTACAAAACGGGTGTAACCGCCCTGCCTGATGCCAGAATACTCTTCATCCCGGTGAACGGGTTCAATAAATACTGCTATTACAGGGCGAATGCGTTTCACAGATATCAGATGATCAAGAATATTGCCTGCTGAAGTCAGGTTGAAAAACTCAATTCCATCGTGGAAATAGCAGACAGGGTAACGATCGTGGCTGCAGGAATATCCGGATGGAAGATAAATTCTGATGTTTCGTTTTTCCTTCATTACCCTGCTTTGAATCACGGTATCAGTAACGGAACCCGAAAGAACGGATGGCATCCCGGCACTGTATTCACCGGGCCGGTACCCAGGCATAATAAGTTCTGAGTTGCTGCCCATGCCTCCTGCAACTACCTTCCTGTTAAGTGAATCGAGTTTCCATTCCGTTTCATTTACCACGACCTTATATTCCAGCCTGGCATCTTTTTCATAGGAAGTGCTGACATACCAGAGATTGGTTCCTTCGATCTGCGTTAACCTGAGCGATGGTTCCCAGGCATTGGCATCGCCGGCAATCGCTACGGAGGCGGCATTTCCGCTGTAGAGGAAATGGACAGCAGTGTCGGATTCAATAACAGGAATAAAAGGTTGCCTGGCCAGGAAGCTGTTTGCCAGCTCTTGCCGGTCATCTGGTGCCATTTTGCTGATCTGTTCGAGGAAACTGCTGAATGGTTGGGCCAGGGGCGAAGAAAGATTCAGGATGAAACAAACGAATACCAGAAAAGCATTATTCTTCATGGGAGATTTGATTTCAGCATGCCAAAGTTAGGGAATCCTGAAAATTATTGACAGGATGAACATTTTTATTTATATGGACAGAAACTGGCTAAAGTGCACAAAATCAAACCGGTGAAGATGCATTATTCGATGTCATATTCCACAGTTTCGCAGTAAATGGTAAAAATTTATTTCTTCATTCATTGCGTTTTCAGGCAGAGTCTGAATACATATCAAGCCGGGGCAGAGCCCCGGCTTAACACAGTGGTTGGCTGAGGCTCTGCCTCAGTCAGAATATGGAGGCAGGCTCTGCCTGCAAACGGCCATATTGTAAATCCTGAAGCTTGAATCCTGTAATTTTTTTCATTATCTTTACAACATACTCTATCCGTTATAGAATTATATTCAGACACCATCTGTTAAAAATATACACTTCACAAAGAAACCATAGTAATAAGAAAATCTTATAATTTGATTTTATCGTGTCATCGGGTTACAAAATTTCGGAAAAGGAAGGTGCTTATTTTCTTACTTTCCAGATTGTTGGGTGGGTTGATATCTTCACGCGAAAGGTTTACCGCGACATTGTTATTGATAGTCTTAAGTATTGCCAGAAAAACAAATCTCTGAATATATTTGCTTATGTGATTATGTCGAATCACATACATATACTTACTCAAAGCGGCCGTGGAGATTTGAGTGGATTTATCCGTGATTTTAAAAGTTATACATGTAAACAGTTTATGAGTGAAATAGTGAAGTCGAGTGAAAGCAGGAGAGATTGGATGAAAATGGTATTTGAATATCACGGAAAGTATAAAGCTAAACAGCATTACCAATTCTGGAGAAATGATAACCATGCGGAACTTATTTTCAGTCAGAAATTTATCGGGCAAAAAGTAAATTACATCCATAATAATCCGGTAAAAAACGGGCTTGTTGAAAGGCCCGAAGATTATCTTTATTCAAGTGCACGAAACTACGCTGATAAGGATGCATTGTTGGATGTAATAATTCTGAATCTTGGAGTAAAATCGTAAAGAATTGTTCTTATTCAGGAATGCAGTTGCAGGCTGAGCCTGCCATGATAGCAAGCCGGGGCAGAGCCCCGGTTTAACACAGTGGTTGGCGGAGGCTCTGCCTCAGTCAGAATATAGAGGCAGGCTCTGCCTGCAAACGGCCATAAGGATATCCAGGTATTATATATTCAAACCTGCATATGTTTCAATGATTTATTGTATTTTCACAGCCTAAACATTTAATAGCATCTATATGAAAGTATATATTCTGCTTCTTTTTTTATTCTCAGGAATCTCGGTTTCTCTTGCACAGCCTTTTGTGCCCGTTTCTTCCGGACTTCCGCCTATAGGCCGGAGTGCAGTGGCGTTCGCCGATTTTGATAACGACCATGACCTCGACCTGATAATGGTTGGACTAGATGATAACACACAACCGCTGGGAAAGATATTTCTCAATATACAAGGGATTTTTACTGAAACTTTCTCCGGGATTTCAGGCCTGTACAACTGTGCCCTTGCCCTTGCCGATTATGACCTTGACGGTTATATTGATGTATTAATGACAGGCAGAGATGTAAACGGCAATGCAACCAGACTTTTCCGTAACCTTGGAGACGGAACGTTCGGACTTGCCGATGCTGAATTCAACGCAGGCGGTTCTGACGGGGATGTTGCCTGGGGGGATTATGACAATGATGCCTACCCTGATCTGGTAATTTCCGGAAACTGGGATACCAGGCTTTATCATAACAATGGTGATGGTTCGTTTGCTGAAGTTGCTGCCGGACTCACTATTATGAACACCCCTTCGCTTGACTGGGGCGATTGTGATAACGACGGGGATATAGACCTGCTGATGGTCGGTGATGCAGGATCGGTAGCAGAAACCTTTATTTACCTGAATGAAAACGGAGTTTTCACCAGGCTGGAAACCCCGGTGGAAGGTACTGTTGGCGGTACCGCCAGTTGGGGCGATTTCGACAATGATGGCAACCTCGATATTCTTATTTCAGGAAAAGATGTTTCGCTCGTCCCGGTATCTTTTGTATACAGGAACAATGGTGACAAGACTTACAGTTTTGCCAATGCAGGTCTGATTGGTACTGCCCTCGGGCCGGCAGACTGGATTGATTATGACAATGATGGGGATCTCGACATAATGCTTGCCGGAGAAAATGCCGGCTGTGGAAATGCCTCAACAAGGATTTACAACAACAACGGTGTTGGTGGTTTTGATGAATTTTTGGCAGGCCTGCCTTTTGTTGAACGGGCTTCCTCTGCCTGGGGCGATTTTGACAATGACGGTGATTACGATCTGCTGCTCACCGGATTATCGGGAAACGCGGTTTCTATTCTTTATCGGAATGATTTACAAACCGGTGCTTTTCAGCAGAACACCCTGCCGGGTGTTCCCGGCGATTTATATTCGTATGTTTCAGGTGACTATGCTGTGATCAGCTGGAGCAGGGTCAACGACCTTCAATCACCCCAGATGGCGATCGGATATAATGTTATGGTTGGCACTGAGAGTGGTGGCATCGATGTGTTAAGTCCACAGGCGGATTTTGAGACCGGGGTAAGATATACAGCCGGACCAGGCAACACAGGCAGCAACGATTTTATGGTTTTCAGGTCGCTTGAGCCCGGCGACTATTTCTTCAGAATTCAGGCCATTGATCAGACTTTTGAAGGTTCTCAATTCTCTGAGGAAGGAATTTTCACTGTTCTTTCTACTGATTTAAACTCAGTTAAAACTCCGTTTACCAGGATTTTTACTGAAGGAACTTTGCTTAGAGTGGTAAACGCTGGCGCAGAAGATTCTGATATTAGTATCGTTTCCGTTACAGGTTCTATTGTCTGGTCAGGAAAGATAACGCAAAACGATTTCAGTCTGTCTCTTGATAATATCCGACCCGGAGTATACCTGGTAAGTTTATTGAAAGAAGGGAAGCAGGTCACAGAAAAAATTATAAGATAATGAGACCGGGGTTTTTATTCATATTCCTGCTGTTATCTTCATTAGCTGGTAGCTCACGTACCATCAAGGTAAGAGAACCGGTGCGCTTTCTTGCCCTTGGCGATTCCTATACTATCGGGCAAAGCGTTGCAATTACCGACCGCTGGCCTTCTCAGTTTCTGAACGGACTGACGAATCTGGGATACAATGTTGGTGAACTGAAAATAATAGCACAAACCGGCTGGCGGACAGATAATTTAAAAAGTGCTATTGGTGAGCAATTACCCCTGACCGGATACAATCTGGTTTCACTTTTGATAGGCGTTAATAATCAATTTCAGGGTGGAAGTAGTACTGCCTATGCCAATGAATTTGAGGATCTGCTCCGGCAAGCAATTTTATTGGCCGGAGGTTCACCCAGGCATGTTTTTGTGCTGTCTATCCCCGATTACGCATTTACTCCTTTCGGAAATGGGAATCCGGCCATCAGTGATGAAATTGATGAATTCAATGAGATCAACCGGATTATCTCCGAAGAATATCAGGTGAGTTATATTGATATTACCCCGATATCACGAAAAGGTCTGGCACAGCCGGATCTTGTGGCTTCTGACGGGCTTCATCCGAGCGGGCTGATGTATGATCAATGGGTTCAGGAAATACTCAAGTGTATTGAGAAGGATGTTGGAATGTCTGATAATCAATTGAATGAAAGCAAGGTCTCGTTCTCATTGCTAAACCGGTATTTGAAACTCAATAACACCGGATCCGAAGCAGGACTTGCCATCTATGATGTTAACGGTAAGAAAATCATTGAAGACAGGTTGCCAATGGGTGATCTGAAAACGCTTAATCTTTCAGGATTAACCGGAGGCCTGTATTTTCTGGTTGTCAGAAATCAGAAAAGGATGATTTATAAAACGAAACTATTATTGTTTTAGAGGTTGATTTTTTTATCCAATCAGCCTTCGCCTGATTTTCCTGGTTTGAATTTGGATAAAAGGAAAAGGTGCGCCAATAATTCCGGCCATTTTGCCAACGGAACGATTATTCAGGCAATTGTTTGCCGAGCCTGATGTGATTGTAAACCTTGCAGAGCCTGGCTTAACATTCGGGTTGGCTGAGGCTCTGCCTTCTGACGGCCTTATGTAAATTCAGGTATATTCTTCAGCCAGCATATCGTTGCAGGCTCAATTTCATGAAAGTTTTAGATATTGATGCTTTGTTGGATGCAATAATCCGGAATTCTGTTTAGAGTTGCAAAGCTTTAATTTTTTATTAAGGATTGCGGTTGCAGAGAGTTCCAGTTATGTACATATGTTAAATAAACCATATCTTTACATTTCATTCGGAAAAATTATTTTTTATGCAGTTATTAAAATTCGGAGGCACCTCTGTGGCCGGTGCTGACAGCATCCGTAAAGTAATTTCGATTGTTCAGAACGCTTTGTCAAAAGATAAAACCGTTGTGGTTGTTTCGGCCATGGGTGGTATGACAGATCTCCTGATAGATGCCGGCCGTCTGGCTGCCGGACATAACCTGAGATACAAAGACAGATTAAGGGATTTCAGGAACAGGCACCTCAAGGTTTTGGATGAATTGCTAACAGGAGATCTTTTCAATACGCTGAAAGGAACTGTAGAGGAAAAGTTCAGGGAACTCGACAGCATTCTGGAAGCGGTTTATCTTTTGGGTGAACTTTCTCCCAGAACCCAGGACAGCATTGTGAGTCAGGGGGAATTGCTCTCTTCACTGATCATTTCGAAGGCATTTGAATCGTGTCATATTCCCAATCTTTGGGCAGATGCCCGTGAGATCATCCGGACAGATGCTGCTTATGGGGCAGCGGTGATTGATCAAGAAAAAACGCAGGAGGCCATCCGGAATTACTTTAACATAAACCAGGCGCAGCTCTATATTGTCCCGGGGTTCATTGCCTCCGACAGTAAGGGTGTGACCACCACGCTTGGCCGGGGTGGTTCCGATTACACGGCTGCGATTCTGGCAGCGGCAACATCGGCAGCCAGGCTTGAAATCTGGACCGATGTGAGCGGAATGATGACGGCAGATCCCCGGGTAGTGGGGAATGCCAGGGCAATTCCATTTATTTCATATAAAGAGGCTATGGAGTTGTCGCATTTCGGAGCCAGGGTGATCTACCCGCCAACCATACAACCGGTGATGCAAAAAGGCATTCCGTTGTGGATTAAAAATACTTTTTCACCTGATGATACCGGTACACTGGTAGAAAGCAGTGTTTCGGAAAATAGAAATACTGTGCGGGGGATTTCGAGCATCGGAAAAATCGCCCTGATCAGCCTGGAGGGAAGCGGAATGGTTGGTATTCCGGGGTTCTCCAGAAGATTATTCGGTGCATTGTCGGACGATAAAATCAA
This sequence comes from Bacteroidales bacterium, assembly GCA_016705005.1. Classification (GTDB taxonomy): domain Bacteria; phylum Bacteroidota; class Bacteroidia; order Bacteroidales; family Lentimicrobiaceae; genus Lentimicrobium. Next base: position 148,586 of record JADIZB010000008.1, read on the forward strand.
TGTGATCCTGATCACGCAAAGCTCCTCTGAGCACTCCATTTGTGCAGCCATTGATGAGATCAACATCAGGAGAGCAAAAGCAGCGGTTGACAGGGAATTTTCGATCGAGATTATTGCAAACAGGGTTGAGCCGCTTCAGGTGGAGACCGGATTGTCCATTATAGCCCTTGTGGGTGACAATATGAAAAATCACCCCGGCATCAGCGGAAAGATGTTTGGTGCCATGGGACGCAACAATGTCAACATCCGGGCCATCGCCCAGGGATCTTCTGAGAAGAATATCTCTGCAGTGATCAGCACTTCGGACGAGAAAAAAGCCATCAATGTGCTGCACGAAGAGTTTTTTGAAACTGCCTTCAGGCAGGTCAATCTGTTTGTGATCGGTGTTGGGAATGTCGGAAGCCGGCTGATGGATCAGCTGAGGGATCAGCAGAAGTTCCTGCTCGATCAGCTCCGCCTTCAGGTTCGTGTGGTGGGCATTGGCAACAGCAGAAAAATGGTGCTGAATGAAGAGGGCATTGATCTGGGCTCCTGGATGGAGCAACTGAATGAGGGCATAAAAATGGACCTGGATGATTTCATGGCATTTATTGCTGACAAAAATCTGAGAAACTCGGTATTTGCAGATATCACTTCCAGCGAGCTGGTCGCTTCCTGTTATGCCCGGTTGCTGAGAAAAAGCGTTGCCGTGGTGGCCTGCAATAAAATAGCGACATCATCACCCTTTGAAAACTATGAATTGCTGAAAAATCTGGCCCGTGAATACAATACATCCTATCTGTTCGAAACCAATGTCGGTGCCAGCCTGCCCATCATCGGCACCCTGAACGACCTGGTCAGAAGTGGCGACAGGGTGAATAAAATTGAAGCGGTTCTGTCGGGAACCCTGAATTTTGTTTTTAACAATTATGATGGCAGCGTACCTTTTGCCAGAATTGTGAAGCAGGCCCAGGACGAAGGCTATGCTGAACCTGACCCCCGCATCGATCTGAGTGGCACGGATGTGATGCGCAAGATACTTATCCTTGCCCGTGAGTCAGGTTTACGGATGGAAATGAATGATATCGGGAGCAATTCCTTTCTTCCTGAATCATGTATGCAGGGCGATGTGGCTGCTTTTTACCTCGAAATGGAAAAACATGAAGAACATTTCAGGGAACTGTATAGAAGTGCAGCAGACCAAGGTTGTAAACTCAAATTCGTGGCAAGCCTTGAGAATGGCAGAGCCTCTGTGGGACTGCAGCAGATCGGTCCGGATCACGATCTGTTTCACCTTTACGGGAAGGACAACGTTGTATTGTTCTATACCAACCGTTATGTTCAGCAGCCCATGGTTATTAAGGGTGCCGGCGCAGGGGCCGAGGTGACTGCTTCCGGTATCTTTGCCGATATCATCAGGGTGGCGAGGGTATAGATTTTAATCCTATCAGTTCGGGTAATCTGCCATTGATTCCTCTCTTCGTTCGGAATGACAAGGCTTTCAGATGAGTTATAGATGGGAGGGGGTGTGTGGCGGCTATGCCGCCACACACCCCCTCCCTGAAATGCTAACGATCAGTCATTCCGAACGAAGTGAGGAATCTCATGCTTATTTTGTATTATTCACAGTAAAACCTGTAGAAATAGGGAATTGTCTCGATCCCTTTATAGAAATTGAACAGCGGGAAATTTTCATTGGGTGAGTGGATCGCATCCGATTCGAGTCCGAAGCCCATCAGAATTGATTTGACTCCAAGTACCCGTTCGAAGGTCGAGATAATGGGGATACTTCCTCCGCTGCGGACCGGGACTGGTTTTTTACCGAAAGTCGTTTCGTAGGCTTTGCTGGCAGCGCGGTAGGCTTTGGTATCGGTGGGTGATACATAACCCTGGCCACCGTGAAGGTTGGTTACTTTGACCTTTACAGAAGGCGGAGCCAGTTTCAGAAAATGTGCTTCAAATAATTCCGAAATTTCCTCATGATCCTGATGGGGCACCAGCCGCATTGAGATCTTTGCGCAGGCTTTTGAAGGAAGTACGGTCTTGGCTCCCTCGCCGGTGTATCCGCCCCAGATTCCGCATACATCCAGGGTTGGCCTGATGCCGGTGCGTTCCATGGTCGTATAACCTGTTTCACCGGATACTTCGGCGATGTCGATGGCTTTTTTATACTCATCCAGGTTGAAGGGGGCCTTGGCCATTTCGGCGCGCTCCTCATCGGAAAGCTCAAGCACCTTGTCATAGAAGCCGGCAACCGTAATCCGGTTGTTTTCATCGGTAAGTGATGCGATCATTTTTGAAAGAACATTGATCGGGTTGGCTACAGCACCACCAAACAGCCCTGAATGCAGGTCGCGGTTGGGCCCGGTAACTTCAACTTCGAGGTAAGCGAGTCCCCTTAGCCCAACAGTAATGGAAGGAATGTCCTGTGCGATCATTCCGGTATCAGAAACAAGGATGATGTCGGCTTTCAGCATTTCCTTGTGATCGGTACAGAACTTCTCCAGGTTTGGTGATCCGATCTCTTCCTCACCTTCAATCATGAACTTTACATTACAGGGCAGGGTTCCGGTCTGCACCATTGCTTCAAAAGCCTTGGCATGCATAAACGCCTGTCCTTTGTCGTCGTCGGCCCCGCGGGCAAAAATTACCCCGTCGCGGACTTCAGGTTCAAAAGGGGGTGATTTCCATAAATCAAGCGGATCAACCGGCATCACATCGTAGTGTCCATACACCAGAATGGTCGGCTTTGCCGGATCGATGATTTTCTCTCCGTAAACAACCGGGTTGCCGGCAGTAGGAATAATCTCCGCCTTGTCGGCCCCGGCCTTCAGTATGGTATTTTTCCAATACTCAGCGGCACGCAGCATATCGGGCTTGTGATCGGTAATTGAACTGATGGATGGAATCCGGATCAATCCGAACAATTCGTCCAGAAAGCGCTGCTTGTTTGATTCCAGGTAATCTGATAAGTTCTCCATGGTATGTTAAAGTTATTTGATTTCGGGTCTAAAGATATAGATTTCATCCTATTGCAGCCTCAGGAATGGTAAAGATTTAAGCGATTTTCACTTTCCGGCAATCCGAAAATTAAGCGAATTCGTTTTTAATTTTTTTTAAGAAAACAGCCCTTATCTGTAGTTTTATTTACGGAAAAGTTTATTTTTGTCACTGGCGGGACCAGGGGATTTTTCTTTTTCTTTATGCTACAGGTTGATAACCTGTGTTTACTGTCGGATCACACTCTACTTTACACTGAAAATCATGAAAGAACCTGATTTGGTGAATCGGTTTTGTAGCAGGCTGCGCTTTAAATCCATGAAGCTTCCTTTTTTCATTTTCCTGCTTTTGATCTTTTTCCTTAGTTATAACAAAACTTTTAGCCAGATACAACCCGATTATTCGGTTGTGGAAGGGGTAGATCCGGAAATTCTGGTTCAGCAGATTCTGATCGGACAAGGGGTTGAAACATTCAATATTTCCTATACTGGCTATAATATAGCAAAAGGCTCATTTTCAGGTGAGTCAAATCTGGGAATATCATCAGGCGTATTACTGACATCGGGGAAGGCAGTTAACTCTGTAGGTCCGAACAATTCAGGAAGCAAGGGTTTCGACAATACAGCTTCGGGTGATTCAGACCTTAACCATCTATCCGGAGGTAACACGGAAGATGCTTCAATACTGGAATTTGATTTCATTCCCCAGTCAAATATGGTTGAATTCAGGTATGTGTTTGGATCTGATGAATATCCTGAATATGCCAACTCAGCTTATAACGATGTTTTCGGATTCTTCATCAGCGGGCCAGGAATTTCTGGGGGACAAGGTTTTTCAAACGATGCCAAGAATATAGCCATTGCTCCGGTACTGGCCTTCCCTCAGATTTATGTTTCGATTAACAACATCAACAATGGCACCTCTAACAACGGGCCATGCGAGAATTGCCAGTTTTATGTGAACAATGGCACCGGATCAACGCCCAACGCAAATCCCTATATCCAATACGATGGTTTTACCACCGTTATGGTTGCCAGCAGTGTTGTTCAACCTTGTCAGACTTATCACATCAAGCTTGTAGTTGCGGATATCGGCGATGGTGCTTATGATTCCGGAGTGTTTCTTGAAGCCAATAGTTTCTCGAGTGTCGGGTTGGGTGCCAATGTGGGATTCACTCATGCTGCGGTTGATACGGCCGTTGAAGCGTGTAACAATGCTCAGGTGAAATTTGAATTGTTCGAGATTGCAACGCTTGATTATCCAATCAGTCTGGAGATTGGCGGCACTGCTGAGAATGGGGTTGACTATGAATTTATTGAAGATCAGATCATCATCCCCATGGGAGATACAATGGCTATTTTACCCATTATTGCGATTGATGATGGTAATTATGAATTTATTACAGAAACCGTGACTTTGATTTTCAACTCTTCAATATGTGGAGTGGATATGGATACCCTGACTGTTTACATCAAGGATTATCCGATTCTTGGTTCAATAGCATCGGGTGATCAGACCATGGTGTGCGGGGAAGTCAGGAAGCTTCAGGTAGCAGGCTTTGGAGGAATTCCCCCGTATTATTATCAATGGGATACTGGTGAGACCACCGATACCCTTGATGTGAGTCCCAATGTCACGACAACTTATACTGTTACCATTACAGATGAATGTGGGTCGCAAAAGGTTGAAACCATCAGTGTTTTTGTACAGGGGCCGGTAGCCTATGCCGGCGAAGATATACCGATCTGCCTGAATGAATCAACGGTACTTACGGCAGCTGGGGGGACAAGCTGGCTCTGGCAGCCGGGTAACCTGACCAATCAGGCAATTACCGTTAGCCCGCTGATTACCACCACGTATACACTGACTGTTTTTGATGCATGCGGGAATTCCAGTACCGACGAGGTCACTGTCTTTGTTGACGAACCTTTTGCCGATGCGGGTGCCGATGAGGATATCTGTTTGGGGCAGCCGGTTACCCTGACAGCCAATGACACTCCGGGTGGAACCTGGATATGGACTGATATGACTACGATGACTACCTACAATGGTCGCTCAATTACAGTGTCACCACCCGATTCGCGTCAGTATTGTGTTGAAGTGACCGACAATTGCGGAAACACGCTTACCGATTGTTTGTTTGTCAACATCTTTCAACTCACTGCATTGGCAGGTCCGGATCAGGTGATCACTTATGGTACGCCTACGACGCTGCATGGCGGTGTTTTGCAGGGTTCAGGGCCTTATCAGTATCAATGGGAACCTTCAGATAAGCTGGTTTCAGCAACCGGGCCGGATCCCATAACACTGAATCTTTACGAACCTACTGTATTTACTCTTTATGTAACGGACATGGGAACAGGATGTGTTAGTCAACAGCCTGATTCTGTTACGGTTTCTTTGGATGGCTACGCTGTAATCGCTCATCCGGCAGCACAGCCGGATACTATTTGTTCAGGTAGTTCAGCTACATTGTTTACAATGCCCGGAGGAGGAACCAATAATTATACATATCAGTGGACATCCAATCCTCCGGGGTTCACTTCAACCCTTGCCAATCCTGAGGTATCACCATCGAATACTACAGCATACACAGTGCAGGTGAACGATGGTTATAACACTGCAAATGCTCTTGTTACAGTTACCGTGAACCAACTTCCGCAAATCAGTTTATTACCGGTTTATGATCCAAGGGTTGAAATCATCAGTCCGACTGAGATAGGGATTTGTGTTTTTGATACAGTCAACCTTGATGCCGGTAACCCGGGTGCTACCTACTTCTGGAGCAACGGTTCAGTTGACCAGACAATAAGTATTCAGACCTCTGGTCTGAGTTTTGACTACCAGGAATTTGAAGTCAGTGTGATCGATCCTGAAACAGGATGCACCGGTACTGCCGATATTGTTGCCTATTTTACCTTCCAGAATTGCAGTTATGGGATTGATGACAATGCCATCAACGAAGCTCTTTTGGTATACCCCAACCCATCGGGCGACGGACTGTTCAATTGTCATTTCGGGGGAATGGAAGGCGAAATTGTGCTCGAAGTATTTAATTCCCAGGGAATAACCTCTTTAAAGAGAACGATTCAGGCCAATAGGGGAATCCCTGTTGAATCTTCTTTGGATCTGAGTCAGAGTGCATCCGGGATCTATTACCTTAAGCTGACATATGCTGGAGGTACTATGCTGAGAAAGCTGATCATTCAATAATAATTACATAAAGATGTATCGGTCAGAAGTCCAGGGTTTCTTCTGCTAATGCCTGGTTGCTAAGGTTGCTTCATTGATATCAGTTGTGATGGAACAACTGGTTTTTCTCCTGCCAATAGAAGGGTTCGTGTTAACACTTTTTTGTTGGAGTCCGGAATAATGAAGCCGGAAAACACCCCCGTCGTAATCTGTCTCATAAGGTAATTCCCTTTGTTGTGATCAATCTGCTTTTTATAACTTTGACGCAGTTTTAATCTGCATCATATGTCAGAAATCAGGTTGGCCATCAATGGATTTGGCCGCATCGGAAGAATCACTTTCAGGGCACTGCTTAAGAAAAGGAATATTACCGTCGTTGCCATCAACGATCTTACCGATCCACACACATTAGCGCATCTGCTGAAATATGATTCAGTTCATGGAAATTTCCCTGGCACGGTGGAAGCCGGTTCTGATTATCTTCTGGTGAACCGGAAGAAGATCAGAATCTTCGCGGAAGCGGAACCCGGTGCCATTAACTGGGGCAAACTGGGAATAGACGTGGTGATAGAGTCAACCGGAAGATTTACCGATAAGGTTTCGGCTATGAAACACATCACTGCCGGTGCAGGGAAAGTAATCATTTCTGCCCCAGCCAAAGCTGACCATGACGATGTGAAATACATTGTCATTGGGATCAACGATCATATCATTGAAGACAGCGATGTGATCATATCCAACTCCTCGTGTACAACCAACTGTGTGGCCCCGATGATCAAAGTGCTGGATGATTTATGGGGGATACAGGAAGGGTTTATCACCACAGTGCATTCCTATACCCGCGATCAAAACCTGATCGATGCACCACATCCTGACTTAAGAAGGGCAAGGGCAGCGGCATACAGCATCATTCCGACAACTACAGGGGCAGCCAAAGCGGCTACCAGGATATTTCCTCATCTGAAGAATAATTTGGGAGGTGCCGGTATCAGAGTACCCGTTCCCGATGGCTCGCTAACTGATTTGACCTGCACTTTAAAAAAACCTGCTACCATTGATCAGATCAATACAGCTTTTAAAAAAGCTGCCAAAGGTTATCTGAAGGGAATCCTGCAATACACCGAAGATCCGATCGTATCTGTCGACATCATCGGAAATCCCCACTCCGCCATCTTTGATGCAGGTTTGACCGCAGTTCTTGGCGATAACAATGATCTGGTGAAAATCGTAGCCTGGTACGACAACGAGAGTGGTTATGCTCACCGGTTGGCCGATCTGGTGGAGAAGTTTGTTTGACGTTGGATGTTGGGTGTTGGAATCTGGACGTTCATGTTTTCAATGCCTTCGGATGTTCCGGATTTCATTCGCTTCGCGTTCAAATGGTTCAATCACTTTGCGATTCACAGTCTCCCCCGGTCTGTTCCTAAAAAGCCTTGCCCTCGTTATGAAAAGTCCGAAATCCGAAATCCGCAATCTGCAATCCGAAATCAAAATTCCCGCCAGAAAGAAAATATATTTATCCAATTTTAATATATTTGCCTTATACAGTCTTATTAATTGATAACCATTATGAAAACTTCTTCAGTATTGATTCTGTTGTTTGTTTTTCTGAGTATTAACCTGTTATCCCAAACGGCTACGTGGGAGAAAACATTTGGTTATCACGCAGCAGACGAGCGACTCTTTGCCTTGAAAACAGACGCGGATGGTAATATTATGTTTACCGGCCTGCTGGATACGGTCATTTTTAATCCTGGTGGAATTGAAAGGAAGGCGATAACCATACTCATGGATCCCGACGGAAACACTAAATGGATGCGTTCTGTTGGAGGAGATTTCCATGCTGGAGCTGTAAGCAAAAGTATTGCATTACCGGATGACAATACCGGTATGGTAATTACTGGCAACTATATACGCACTAATTCATTTTGGGGGCCTTATTATACCTCTTTGTTGTTAAGAAAATACAATCTGACCGGAGATGTTTTATGGCATAAAATTTATTATGATGCAGATCACAGATACTCGGGTGAAAGTATTTCAAAAACCGAGGACGGCGGTTTTATGATTTCGGGAATCTGTGATACCTGTCTATATCTCATGAAAACAGATGACTACGGAGATTCTCTCTGGACTAAAACTTATTGTAATTTCAAAGTTAATTATCCTGATTTTACAGGTCCGGCCAGCAAAATTATTCAGACATCCGATCAGGGTTACATCCTGTGCCATACTTCTTTAGATCTGCCAGGCGAGCGAATGCATATCATTAAGTTCAACGAATCGGGTGATACTGTCTGGACAAGAACAATCAATAATGACGATTACTCATATGGCAGTTCCATCATCAAGACATCGGATGGGAATTATCTGGCATGTGGATCGCAGGGGATGTCAGATAATGGTACAAATGATGCTATGATTGTTAAAATTGATCCGGGCGGGGAAGTTATCTGGGAAAGAGAATATGACAGGTTCGGGTTCAATGATGGATTTAGCTCCATAAATGAAACAGCACCGGATGAATATGTTGCGGCCGGATATGCTTACGATGAACCATCTGGTGGCAATAGAATTTTTGCCTATGTTGTGAAAATCAATGCCACCGGTGATACCCTTTGGACACGGGTTGACAATCCCGGAGTCGGGAATATATCAGAAACAATCCAGGATCTTGATGTTTCGCCTGAACCCGGAATAGTGCTTGGTGGAAACATGGATAATACATTTTTTCTTGCAAAACTGGATGAGTATGGAATTGGTTTTACCGGAATGGAGAATCAGGAAATTCAAACAGATAGAAATATTCAGATACTGGTCCACAACAATGAAATCACCATTGAAAACAGGGCGCCTGCAAATGGTCCTATGCTGACTGTGCTAATTTTCAACACATTGGGCCAGCTGGTTTTTTCAGGAACGGCAAATGCAGATGGAGTCACCTTTGTCAACATTGGTCAGTTGCAACCCGGAATCTACATCATCAAGGTCAGTGATGCTAATAATTGCAGAAAGGTAAAATTCAGTAAGGGGTGATTACTTAAGTTATTTGAATGAAATCTTCAATCCGAAACCAATGTATTAGTAATTTTTCAGGTAATTGTAGATAGCAAACTGTGACCTGATTTGCGGAAGTTTCTCCCGGTCCTTGTAGAAATTTGGTTCTTCGTGATTTACGATTCTGGCTTTGGTGTTGTCCTTCAGTTGGATCAGCAGCATGGTTTTGAGTTCAAGCTGAATTCCTTTATCCATAACAGGACAGGCCACTTCGATGCGGTTATCGAGGTTGCGAACCATCCAGTCGGCCGATGATATATAGTATTTCTCATCTCCGCTGTTGTTGAATATAAACACCCTGGAATGCTCAAGGAATTTATCGACAATGCTGATAACTTCTATGTTTTCACTGAAATCTTTTAATCCGGGGATCATTGTGCAGGTTCCGCGACAGATGATTCTTACTTTAACCCCCGCCTGACCTGCCTGATACAGCTTTTTGATGATTTTATCATCCACCAGATTATTTAGTTTCAGGATGCACCAGGCCTCCTTGCCGGCTTTTGCCTGATTGATCTCATTATTGATCAGCCTGATAAAGAAATTGCGCATATGAAAGGGCGCAACCACCAGGCGGTTAAACTTAGGTGGGATGTATTTACTTTCAAAAAGGCTGAAAACGCTGCTGACATCTGCTGTTATCTGGGGGTTTGATGTCAGCAGACTGTCATCGGCATAAACCCTGGCAGTTTGCTCATTGAAATTGCCGGTTCCGATGTTGGCATAAAAAACATTCTTGTCGCCTTCCTTGCGCCGGATAAGCAACAACTTGCAATGCACCTTGAATCCGGGGATGCCCTGTATCAGTTTAACCCCCTCTTCCTGCATCTTTTCAGCCCAATAAATGTTGGCTTCTTCATCAAAACGTGCCTGGAGTTCCATAAAGACGGTCACCGATTTTCCGTTCCTTGCCGCGTTTATCAACGCATTGATAACATTTGAATCTCTGGCTACCCGGTAAAGAGTCATCTTGATTGAACGTACCTGCGGGTCGATGGAAGCTTCCCTCAGTAGGTCAATGATGTAGCCAAATGACTGATAAGGATAATGTAATATTATGTCTCGTTCGCGCATTACCCTGAGTATGCTTTCGTTTTTCGGAAGTCTCCGGTGTTCAAGTGGTGCCATTGGTGCAAAAAGCAGGTCGGTTCTCCCTATGGCAGGGAAAGACATAAAATCCTTAAAATTATGATAGCGCCCGCTCTTCGTCATTGTATCACTTTCGTTGATGTCAAGCTTCTGCTTCAACATAGAGAGAAGCTTAACAGGCATATTTTTATCGTAAATAAACCGGACCGGTGCTCCGAGTTTCCTTTGCTTGAGGCTTTCCGTCATGATTTCGAGGAAGCTTTTTGAAACATCGTTATCAATGTCAAGCTCAGCATCGCGTGTAAACTTGAAGGTATAGGCTTCATAAGAATCATATCCGAAAATGCTGAACACTTCTCCAAGACAATACCGGATAACATCATCAAGAAGGATAATGTATTGATGGTTGTCGGTTGTGGGAAGAATAACAAACCTTGACAATGGGCCGGAAGGCACCCTTATCACAGCAAACTGTTCGTTTTGGGAAAGTCCTTTTTTTGAAAGTCTGATAGCCAGATATATTGATTTGTCGACCAGGGAGGATGATTTCAGGTTGCCCAACATAATGGGGAATAATTGTGACCTGACATTTTCATTAAAAAAGCGTGTTATATAAACTCCGTGATCTGCTGAAAGGTCCTTCTCATTGATGATGTGAATGCCTTCACCAGCCAGTTGCCGCACTAATTTCCTGAATATCCGGGCAAATTCCTTTTGCTGCTCGGCATCGATCCTGTTGATTTCTTTAATGGTGCGCCGTGGATTGATATTGAGGTTGTCGGCATTTCTCTTGTTGTAATCGAGCAATCGGTTGAGAGTAGCCACCCTGACCCTGAAGAATTCATCGAGGTTATTTGAGAATATTCCGAGGAATTTGATCCGTTCGATCAGGGGCGTTGTTTCATCGGCAGCCTCCTGCAGTACCCGTCCGTTGAATTCAAGCCAGCTCAGTTCGCGGTTGACAAATTTCTTAATTACTTTAGCCATAATATTTGATCATTCATTAAAACATTCCCCTTCAGGGTTGGTTGCAGCGGAGCATCTGAATTCATAATGATTTTTCATATCATTTTTGGAAATATGGTGAACTCTGTCTTGAATCTGGCAAAAGGCAATTCCTCCCATTTGTCTGTTTCAAAACTAATGGCTACAACCCCGGAAGTTGGCAGATAATCAATTTTTTCCTCAAGAAAAGTATTGGCAAAATTGGTCACCGACGGGTTGTGGCCAACCAGCATTACATCACTTACTGCGGATGGAAGGTCATAAAACTGGTCCATCAGACTGTCGGGATCTGCCATATAAACTGCTTTCTCGACTCTTATGTTCTCATCATCTACATTAAAAGCATGAGCAATGATGCGTGCAGTCTCCATTGCCCTTGTCGCATGGCTGGTGATGATTAGCTCAATTTTTCTATTATTCGTTTGCAAGTAGTTAATTATCAGACGAGTACGTTTTAGCCCTTTTTCGAGTAGGGGTCGGTCGAGGTCGTTCAGTTCGGCATGTTTCCAGGATGATTTGGCATGCCGCATCAGGTAAAGGGTTTTCATATCAGGTAGTTTTTCCCTCTTTTGGCTTTTTCATCTCAAAATTATCGCTATTCAGGGAGAATAAGTCAATAGAACAGATGAATTAACAATTTAATAATATTAAATGATTGAAAAATTTGTATTTGAGCATAGAACAACATCTTCATGAACGAAATAGCAGGAATAATTTCACGATATTTGTCAGCTAATAATCAAATAGAAACAGCGAAATGAACAAATCGAAATCAATTTTTATCCTGGCTGTTCTGTTGTTTGCTTCTGGTTTTGCTAAGGCACAGGAAAAAGCAGAATGGAAACAAATGATAGAGTTCCACAGGGTGATGAGCCAGACTTTTCACCCGCTTGAAGAAGGAAATTACCAACCGATCCGTGAACGTAGCGGTGAGATGTTGGATAAGGCGATTGCCTGGAAAGTTTCAATAATACCTGCTGAATTTTCAAATGTTAAGGGTATTAAGAAGAATCTGAAACAGCTTGTAAAGAAGAGCGCATCCCTGGATAAGAGAATTAAAGCCAGTTGTCCGGATGAAGAGATCAAAACAGGTCTCACTGAACTACATGACATTTTCCACAACATTATCGGGATGTGCTCCGATGAACACTAGACGTATTCAGTCTGCTTAAGGATGGCAGACCAATGGCTGGTTTGCCGTTTGTATGCCTGTCAGCAATTTAAAAGTTCCGGTCCTGTTTTATGGATTGGAACTTATTTATTTTCGGGTCTTGCACCTTTCAGGCTCCATAATATATTTCCTTAACTTTGATCTGTTTTTCAGTTCAGCCATCCATCTTGTAGATTCATATGCATACCGATTCTTCAGATACTCCTCAACGGCAGGTTTTCTCGCTTTCCGAGATCACCGGGAGCAAGACCAAAACATCTTCCGGAGAGAGCTCGCCTTCAGAGAAAGAGCCAGGGAAGAAGGTAAAAAGTAATCCAGTTGTGACATCTCGTTCTCAAAATAGGAATTTCAAACCAGGTTATGTAACTGCCAATGAATGGAGTTATCCTTTCATCAAAGATAAAAGGGATGCTTTAATGAATAATCCGACTGAATCTGAAAAGATAATGTGGGAGCTTTTAAGGAATAAGAAGACCGGGCATAAAATCAGGCGGCAGCATATAATTGATAATTTTATTACAGATTTTGTCTGTATCCTTAAAAGGGTTGTTATTGAAATTGATGGTAAAATCCATTTGAAGCAGCACGAATATGACGAATTACGCACTCGTCATCTGAATGATCTTGGTTTTGAAGTTATCCGGTTTACCAATGAAGAGGTCCTTTCAAATCCGGCATTGGTAGCTGAAAAGATAAAACAATACCTTGACAAAACCCCGGATCATATCTTTGATAACGCAACCCAAATTCATCCCGAATCAGAAAACGAAATCCCATTTTAAGATTCTGCGACAAGCCCCGGAGTAAAGACCTCCCCAACCCCTCCAAAGAGGGCCTGACAAATTGGGTTAATAACCATTGAGAGCTCTGATTTACTGAAGGATATACGTCCTTTCTCCCCTCCTCTGGAGGGGCCGGGGGAGTTTGCAAGCCGGATTTCAGTAAATAGTTAATTTAAGGAAACAGAATATTAAATTGCGACAAGCCCCGGAGTCGGGACCTCCCAAACCCCTCCATGGGAGGGGCCAACAAATAGGGTTATTGATCATCCAAATGGGAATTCTTATTATCTGAAGGATATACGTCCTTTCTCCCCTCCTCTGGAGGGGCCGGGGGAGGTTGCAAGCTGGATTTTAACCCGAATACCTCAAAGAAAAAGAAGTTGAATAAGCAAACACTTCCCTCGTCGTTTAATTCATTAATTTTGATTAGAAAATTCAACTAATATTTATAATAGAGCCGGGCAATATGCATACCGATTCTTCAGATACTCCTCAACGGCAGGTTTTCTCGCTTTCCGAGATCACCGGGAGCATCGAACGTATGTTCAGTAAATACTATGCATCACCATACTGGATACGAGCTGAAATTTCCAAACTCAACTATTATCCTGCCTCCGGCCATTGTTTTCCCGACCTTGTTGAAAAGCAGGATGGAAAAGTTAAATCTCAGGTTCGCAGCATCATCTGGCGCGATGATCTCTTCAGGATATCCCGGAAATTTGAGGAAGTTACCCGCGAACCGCTGAGCGAAGGGATTGCCATCATGTTTCAGGCTTACGTTAAGTTTACTTCTGAATACGGTTTGTCGCTGCATATCATCGATATAGAGCCGCTTTATACGTTGGGTGAAATGGCCCGCGATAAACTATTCACCATAGACCGGCTGAAGAAGGAAGGCATCTTCATGCAAAACAAGCAGGTGCCATTGCCAATGCTGCTAAAAAGCGTGGCGATTATCTCGGCTGAAACAAGCAAAGGTTACAGCGATCTGATGGTTACCCTCCGTGAGAATCCGGCAGGTTACAGGTTTATTACTCAGCTGTTCCCTGCCCTTCTTCAGGGAGATGGAGCGGTGGAATCCATCCGTAAACAGCTGAAGCGTATAAAAGAAATTTCAGGTCAGTTTGATGCCGTATTGATCGTCAGGGGTGGGGGCGACGAGGTTGGACTGGCATGTTACGACCATTTCGACCTGGCAGGTGAAGTTGCCCTGTTTCCATTGCCTGTCATTACCGGAATCGGGCATTCAACAAATGAGACGGTTGTTGAAATGGTTGCCTGCATCAATAAAATAACCCCGACCGATGTAGCTCACTTTATGATCGCAGGTTTCCGAAGTTTTGATGACAGGATTACTGCTGCCGGCCGGGCTCTGGAAGAAGCAGCGATCTACAGCACCGGGGCTGCCATTCAGAATTTTAATGAACTTACACTGGCATTCCAACAAGCTGCTGTCTCTTTTGTTAATAACAAGGAAGAATCAATCGGGCTGATGGCGCTTGGTATCAGGGAGTCGGTGAATGCAGCTGTTTTTAACCACAGGATTGCCCTCAGCAGGTATGAAACATCGCTCATGGTTCAGCCTTCTCAGTTGCTTGGTGCGGGCAGGTCATTCCTGGACAACCGGTTGAAAATGCTGGCGTTTCATTACCTTCACCTGATGAAAGATCACACGGGTCTGGTTGAAAACATGGAAAGAAGTGTTCAGCTGCTGGATCCTGTAAATGTATTGAAGCGGGGTTTTACCATCACACGATGTAGAGGAAAAACCATCAAACCAGGATCCTTGCCCGCACCGGGAGCCTCCATCGAAACCGAAACCTTAAGTGAAATCATCAGCAGCACTGTTGCCGAAACCAGAACAAAATGAGTAAAACAATCACATATACAGAAGCGATCGTGGAGCTTGAAACCATCGTTTCCGATATTGAGAATGCCTCCATAGGCGTTGACGAATTGTCAGAGAAAGTGAAACGGGCAGCTGAACTGATAAAGTTCTGCAGAAGCAAACTTACATCAACGGAGAAGGAGGTAAATTCTATTCTGAAAGGCCTGGGAAATGATGTTAAAGAAACTGAATAAAGTAATTTTTGTTTGTTTATTCATTCCCACCGGCGCTTCGACCGGGGCTTTTAATATTTTTGTTCTCTGTAAATTATTGTAAACAGCATTTATGCAAAAACCCCGCTACAACAATTCATTGTTAAACCTTGCTGTAATTGCAGTAGTGGCTGTATTGTTGTGGCTGATTTTTGATGCCGGGAAGATTTTTAATACCGGTAAAATGCAGTTTGCTGCAACCGGGACTTCTTCTTCTTTCGATTTTTCACATTTAATCAATCTTCATCATCCCCTTTCTATACTTATCCTCCAAATTCTGGTTATTATACTGACCTCCAGAATTCTGGGCTGGTTGATGTCGCTGATAAATCAACCAACTGTCATTGGTGAGATTATGGCTGGCATCATGCTGGGCCCTTCACTGCTCGGGCTGTACTTTCCTGAAGCAACTACGTTTCTGTTCCCGGTTGAATCTCTTGGAAATCTTCAGTTTCTCAGTCAGATCGGTTTGATTCTCTTTATGTTTATCATCGGGATGGAACTGGATATCGGTGTACTCAGGCAAAGGGCCGGAGCAGCTGTTTTTATAAGCAATACAAGTATCGTAGTTCCTTTTGTCATGGGTGCCGGTCTTGCCTATTTCCTCTACGAATCCTTCGCTCCTGAAGGTGCCGGATTTGTAGCTTTTGCCCTTTTTATGGGAATAGCAATGAGTATTACCGCCTTTCCGGTACTGGCAAGGATAGTGCAGGAACGTGGCATGACCAGGACCCCGCTTGGGATGACCGCCATTACCTGTGCAGCCATAAACGATATTACAGCCTGGGGAATTCTTGCACTGGTGGTAGCCATCGCCAATGCAAGTGCCGTGAGTGGAGCCATACTGACCATTCTGCTTTCGTTCTTATATGTTGCAGGGATGCTGTTTATCATACGCCCGTTATTGAATAAAGTCGCTCACAAATACACTGTCAGGGAAACGATCAGCAAATCGGTGGTGGCCATTGTACTCAGCACCATGCTAATCTCCGCCTGGGTAACAGAAGTGATCGGCATACATGCATTGTTTGGTGCCTTTATGGCCGGGGTAATCATACCCGATAACGTCAGGTTCAAGCAGATCATGGCTGAGAAGATCGAAGATGTCAGCCTTGTGCTTTTGTTGCCGTTATTCTTCGTTTATACGGGACTCAGAACCCAGATCGGATTACTGAACGATCCCGGGCTCTGGCTTACCGGCTTGCTGGTGGTTGCAGTAGCGGTGATCGGAAAATTTGCAGGCAGTTCACTCGCGGCAAGATTTACCGGCCAATCCTGGAAAGACAGTCTGATGATCGGTGCCCTGATGAATACACGGGGTCTGATCGAGTTAATCGCGCTGAACATCGGCTATGATATTGGTGTTCTTTCACCCGAAATCTTTACCATTCTGGTGTTGATGGCACTGATCACAACATTCATGACCGGTCCCTCCATGGCTTTGATCGGATATTTGTTCAAAGTCCGCGATGCTGCCGTGTCAATCGTAAAAGCCTATAACGTACTGATCTCTTTTGGCCCGCCGGAAGCCGGGGGAAGATTGCTGAACCTTGTAAGCCAGCTTTTCGGTAATCAGCTGAAAAATACAAGGTTACTGCATTGCATCTTACTCCGAATACTGAAATATCCATTAAAAATGCCCGTTTGTTTGAAGAACAGGCTTTTGGGAAGGTAAAAGAAGTAGCATCAGGACTTGGGATTGATGTAAAAACACATTATCGTACCACCGATGCTGTGAGTCAGGAAATTGCGAAAACCGCCAACCGGGGTAAATATGATCTGCTGGTAGTCGGCAGTTCCAGGCCACTGATGGGAACCGATGAAACCGGAGGCAAAGCAAGGTACTTCTTCGACAAGGTAAAATGTGATGTTGGCCTGGTGATCGACCGGGGTTTCACCAGACTTCAGAAAGTGCTGGTGATTCTGGAAAACGCCGGAGACCAGTACCTGACTGATTTTACTGCCGGACTCGACGGGCAAAGCAGGATAGAAGTGATGTGTCTGCTACCTCCCTCCGTGAGCATCCATCAGCAGGAGAACAGGGAACAGCCCGTTCAGGAAATGCCAGGGGCAATTCAGAATTTCGATGAATATGATCTGATTGTCTCATCCCTGGAATGCTATAAGGAACAACGACAGTGCCAGGCTGCCTGGATCGACAGCAAGGCCTCTGTTTTGCTGATCAGTCAATACGAGAAAAGATAGTTTTCGGGTGATTTACCTATGTCTGTCTGTTGGTTTCTGAACAATAACCAACGGCAATCCGCGCCCCAAGCTCAGCGTTGTTCTTTACCAGGGCTATATTGGCATTCAGGCTCTCGCCACCGGTTTTTTCAGCTATGGTTTTGAGCAGGAAAGGGGTGATTCTCTTACCGGTTATGTTTTGCCTGGCGGCTTCATTCAGGGCTTCACAGATAAATCCTTCCATCTTTTCATAAGGGACCTCCATCGATACCGGAACCGGATTTGCAATCAGTACTGAGCCATTCAGCCCAAGGTCCCATTTTGCCTTCAGCATTGCTGCGATGGAAGATGGGTCATCGAGTTGAAGCGGTGATTTATATCCGCTGCAGCGTGAATAAAATGCCGGGAAATCAGGCTGCCCGTAAGTAACTACCGGAACTCCCCCGGTTTCAAGATACTCAAGGGTCAGTCCAATATCAAGGATCGATTTTACACCTGCTGAGACAACGGCGACACTTGTTTGGGCCATCTCAGACAAATCTGCAGATATGTCCATGCTCGTTTCAGCCCCACGATGAACTCCCCCGATGCCCCCGGTGACAAATATCCTGATGCCTGCCATAGCTGCAATGCGCATGGTTGAAGCAACAGTGGTGGCCCCTTTAAGCTTGTTACTGATAACATAAGGCAGATCACGGATGCTTACCTTCCACACATCGGTTGAATTTCCCAGTATTTCAAGCTGTGCAGGATTCAGCCCGACACAGAGTCTTCCGTCGAGAATAGCGATGGTAGCGGGAATGGCCCCGTTTTTTCTGACAATCTCTTCCACTTCGAGTGCGGTCTGGATGTTCAGCGGGTAGGGCATGCCATGGGCAATGATGGTTGATTCAAGGGCAACCACTGGTTCTCCTGCAACCAGTGCTTCACTGATCTCAGGAAGGATATTGAGGTAATCAGATGGATTCATATTGTTTCGTTAGTTTTCTATAGGAAATTTCCAGCTGATTCATTGTCAGCCCGGGGTAAACCGCTCCTTTAACCTGCAATATTATGGATGCCATGGCATGTCCGTAAACCAGGCAATCTTCGATGCTGCGTCCATTCAGCCAGGCATGTATCCAGCCAGCAAGTGCGGCATCTCCGGCACCTGTGGTATCTGTAACATCTGCTTCTGGAGCCGGAAGACTGTAGTGAAAACCCCTGGAATAAACACCGGAGCCTTCTTTGCCTGCTCTTTTCCATACATATTGAACACCCCGTTCAAGAACCTGGTTAATCAGAATTTCCGGCTCTGTGTTTCTGATTGACCCTGTGATGGCAAGCATCTCATCCTGATTGGGTGTTACCAGCATTACACCACTGATATCAGCATTCAGGAGCCTTGCTGCTTTTGGCACCGAGACCGGTTCAACAACACAGGGAACTTTCTCTTCGCGGCAAAACTGAAGCAACCAGTTAAGGCAGGTTTTACTTAGGTTGGTATCCAGCAGAAGGAGGGAGGCCGATCTGATCAGAGCGGCTTTCTGCTGCAGAAATTCAGTGGTGATCATGTTTTCGAAACTGCAAGAGACAGCTCCCGCAAACAAATCACCTTCAGGAGTAAGCATAGCGACAAAGCGGCCTGTTTCGTTATCATTCACAAAGGCGTGTGAAAGCCCGATCCCGGCTTCTGAACATTGTTCCATCAGCCATAAGCCACCCGGGTCAGTGCCGAAATGGGTAATCAATTCAACATTATTCCCCAGCAATGCCAGGTGGTTGGCGATGTTACGGGCTACGCCGCCAGGTGAACGGTAGTAAGTGGCTATGTTGGAAGTCCCTGCCACAGGCTGACTATGACAGATATAGCTTTCATCAATCAGGGATGCTCCTATGCAGACGACCGGACCTTTTTTCACGGAGTTAAAAGTATGGATTTTTCCTCATTTCTGATTTCTTCCTTTTGTTTCTGATCTTCCCGGTATTTCAGTTCTTTTTTTGAATTTCAGATTACAATTCAATGCATACAGGATAAATAAATGTCTTACTGTGTATACTTATTTCAGAACATGAAAAAATTGTTTTTTAGCCTGCTTTCCTTCAGTTTCCTGACAGCTTCCTTCGCTCAGACAGCATTGAATTACCAGACGCACGGTCTTGTTGCCGACCAGATGAATTTCATGAAGTTGTGCAACTACACCGATCCCGGAATCGCTGGCAAAAATGCAGTGTGGGATTTTACCGGTCTCAACCTTAAAAGTGATTTTGAAGGTGCATCCCGGGAGGCCGCAATATCTGAATATGCCGGCGTTTTTAAAGAAACCAACATTGTTGTCGAAGAATTCGGTAATTATTTTTTCTTCAGGGTGACAGAAGATGCCATGGAGCAATATGGTTTTATATCCGGTGATGGTTCAACCACCATCAGGTATGACGATCCCTTTGTAAAAATGAAATTTCCTTTCTCCTTCGGGGATAAATATTCGGGTGATTATTCCGGTAAAATCTCAGGTGGATGCAAAACAGGTGTGATTTCCGGAAAATACTCGGTTGAAGCGGATGGTTTGGGAACACTATCCCTCCCGCAAGATGTAACCTACGATAATGCGCTGAGAATATGCGAAACAAAGTCATTTACTCAATCCTTATCCGGCGAGGTAATGGAGATGGAAATTGTTACTTACCGCTGGTACATTAATGAAAACCGATTACCCGTTCTCTCTCTGATCAGAAAGTGTAGTCACCAGCCCAATGGCGATAGCGTCATCACAACACAGGCAGCCTACAATCCCGTGTTGTTTGCCCGGCCCGCATCACCTTTTGCGGTAAACAGCCAGGCCAAAAGTTTGCAATTCAATGCCTATCCTAATCCTTTCAATGATTTAATAAACATCAGCTTCAACCTGCCGGTGAAATCAGGGGTTGAAATGGCTGTCTTTAGCCTGGATGGAAAATTAATAAAGAAAATTGTTATCG
Source organism: Bacteroidales bacterium (assembly GCA_016705005.1). Taxonomy (GTDB): domain Bacteria; phylum Bacteroidota; class Bacteroidia; order Bacteroidales; family Lentimicrobiaceae; genus Lentimicrobium. The sequence continues at coordinate 169,103 of JADIZB010000008.1, forward strand.
GTGAACTTCAGCCGGGATGGCATTCGCAGCAGCTTTCTGCAGCAGAAACCGGTTTGGCCCGTGGAACCTACCTGCTGAAAATCCTGGTTGATGGAATCGAGACTTCCCTTAAAATTGTCAGACAATAGAAGACGTCATTATTTGATTCTTCATCTGGTTTGAATCCCGATTTTGAAAATTAAGATAAAAAAAAGCCATCCGGTTCGGGATGGCTTTAAAGGGTTTTGAATGAACTACCACGCAAAGAGGGGAAATTCACTCATCATCTCGTTTACCCTGTCGCGCACGCTTTCAATAACAGCGTCATTGTCGACGTTACTCAGCACCTCGTCAATCAGATCAACAATCACCGGCATATGGGCTTCTTTGAGTCCGCGGGTGGTGATGGCGGGTGTTCCGACGCGGATACCTGAGGTAGTAAACGGTGAACGGCTGTCGAAGGGAACCATGTTCTTGTTGATGGTGATATCGGCCTTTACCAGTGTATTTTCAGCTACCTTTCCGGTAAGTTCAGGAAATTTTGAGCGCAGGTCGATCAGCATCAGGTGATTGTCGGTGCCGCCTGAAATTACATGGTAACCTTTATCAACAAAGGCTTTCGCCATAACCTGGGCGTTTTTCTTCACCTGGATGATGTATTCCATAAATTCATCGGAAAGCGCCTCGCCGAAAGCAACAGCCTTCGAAGCAATCACATGTTCAAGCGGGCCGCCCTGGACTCCGGGGAAAACAGCTGAGTCGAGCAGTGCCGACATCATTTTCACTTCACCTTTGGGTGTTTTGAGACCCCATGGGTTTTCAAAGTCCTTTCCCATGATGATCAGGCCGCCACGGGGACCGCGAAGGGTTTTGTGGGTAGTGGTGGTTACGATGTGACAATAAGGGACGGGATCGTTCAGCAGGCCACGTGCGATCAGCCCGGCGGGGTGTGCGATGTCGGCAAGTAAAAGGGCTCCGATCTTGTCGGCAATCTGGCGCATGCGTTTGAAATCCCAGTCGCGTGAATAGGCAGATGCACCGGCGATGATCAGTTTGGGCCTGGTTTCAAGGGCAACAGCTTCCATCTTATCATAATTGATCATGCCGGTTTCTTCCTCTACCCCATAGGCAACCGGGTTGTATAGGATTCCGGATGAATTTACAGGAGACCCATGCGACAGGTGTCCGCCGTGTGCGAGGTTGAGACCCATGAAGGTATCACCCGGTTTCAGCACCGTCATCAGCACAGCCATGTTTGCCTGGGCACCTGAATGCGGCTGAACATTGGCCCATTCTGCACCAAACAAAGCTTTAGCCCTGTCGATGGCCAGCTGCTCGGTCTGGTCAACAATCTGACAACCGCCGTAATAGCGCTTTCCCGGATAACCTTCAGCATACTTGTTGGTGAGCACCGAACCCATGGCATCGAGCACCTGCTGACTGACAAAGTTTTCAGAAGCAATCAGTTCAATTCCGTGCATCTGGCGTTCTTTTTCTTCCCTGATCAGGTCGAAAATCTGTTTATCCTTTTTCATGATAAAATATATTTTGATTGGTTGATTCTGCTGTATTTCAATACCCTGAAAACGGTGCAAAGGTATAAAAAGATATTTACGGCAGGGCCGGGAATGAAATATTCATCACAGGGAAGATAATGATGATAATTGGCGCATAATCAATGGTATAAAAAAGAGGGATGATCATCACAACCATCCCTCCTAAAGGTTTATTTCCGGGATTACCGGATGATAACGATACTACGGGTCATCAGATTTTTATCCGTCCTGATCCGCATGGTATATGATCCCTGGGCAAGGTTGGCCAGATCGAAGGTGTAACGGTCGCTTCCCGAGCAGTCTCTGCTGATCAGCACATTTCCGGTAAGGTCAAGTACCTGCACTTCCATCGATGCATAGAGGGCCTGATCAACTTCAAGCACGAAAAGTCCTTTTGAAGGATTCGGGAATACCCGGATACCCTGTGATTCGGTTTCCTCAATCGATACCTCTGAACCGGACTGGGTTACTGTAACTTTCTGCGGTTCCTTGCCGGGAACTGTCACCGAAATGGTTGAGACACGTTCAGCATAGTAAGGGTTCTGGGGATAACCGGCCACGAGTGTTCCCGACAGATTGCCGGAAGGGGTGACCGTCAGCCAGGCTGAATCAGCAGAAGCTGTCCATGCCGAGTTGGAGATGACATCAAAACTTACATTTCCTTCTAAATAAGTGACATTGATATTGCCGGGATTCACAGTTGCTGAAGGCTCAGCGCCGTCCTGCACAAGGATAGTTGTTGCTGTCAGTCCGTCTCCGTTAATGGTGATTTCAGCACTGCGTTGTGTTAAACCTGTATTTTCCTGATAGGTAATCTGGATGGCTGCATTTCCGCTTGCTCCTGCGGGGACCACTGCCCATTCGGCATTGGAGGAAGCTGTCCATTCCACATTGGCATAAACGATCATCTGGGCAATGCCCTGTTCGGCTGTCACCTGAATCTGTTGAGGTTCAGTCGCGAGATGTGCTTCAGCAGCAGCCTGGGTAAGAATCACTACTACCGGATCAAGACCTTCAGCCTCAACAGTTATGCCGGCAGTCCTGAGTTCAGACCAGGTATTCTGCTGATAGTCGATCATTACAGCACCGTTACCGGAGCCTGAAGGATTCACGGTAAACCAGTCTGATGTTGCAGTGGCTGTCCAGTTGGTGTTTGAGAATACGGCGAATGAGGTACTTCCTTCGGGGGCAGTAACATTGATGATCATCGGATCAACCACCAGTGCAGGTACTGCGCCGGCCTGGGTGACAGTAACATATACAGGATCCAGACCACCGACATTTACAGTGATATTAGCCACACGTTCCATCGCCATCAGATTTGCTTCAACATTGGCTGTAATGCTGCCGTTGCCATTGCCTTCAGTGGTTACCGAACACCATGCTGCATCGCTCGAAGCGGTCCAGCTGCTGTTCGAGGTAACTTCGAAACTGGTTGAACCGGTTACATCGTTTACATTCTGGTTCAGAGGCATAACTACAAGGCTTGGTGACGCCGGAGCTGTGGTGGCCTGGGCGTTGATTCCCGATGAATAGTTCAACTCAGCATCATAGGAATATGCCTTGTAGTAATATATGGTTGAAGGGTTCAGCGCGGTATGGCTGAACGAAGTCTCAGTTCCGTTATACAACACAATACCGCCTCCGGCAATAGCATCTCCGGCAATGTAGGCAGATCCGGCCACAGGGAATCCGAAGTTTCCATCGGGCGACCAGCATAGCAGGACATTGCTTCCTTCCGGGTTCTTTTCCCAGCCCAGGTCAATTTGTGTATCGCTGATCGCGTTTGCCTGTAATGAGGCAGGATCTGCAACAATACTCAGGCAGGAGATGGTTGCAACCCATCCCGGGTAGTTGAAACTGGTATTGCTATGGAAAACAACTGTAAGTGAACCGGTAGCATTGTCAGATGTCACTGTTCCGGGAGAATCGGTTCCGCACCAGGTCCCGAGTGCCGGGGCAAATGGTGTACGGCCGTTGTGTATGGTAATGTAATCACTGTTGCAGTTGGTGCCTGTTTCCAGCTCAAATTCAGTGAAATTAATTGCAATCTGATGGTTGGGCAAAGAAGCATTGAAAACCATGGTGTAATTCAGGTTATTGCCATAATTGCCTGAAGCTCCTCCCGGGTCGGTAAAGGTGCCGTTACAGGTATTTACAGTGCTGCTGTTCATAATAAATACATCAGGAATCACATTGATGTAGTCGGTTTTGGTAGCAGTATTATTTCCGTTAACAGTCAGAGTAATTGTCTTGAATCCGGCAGACCCGTAAGTTACATTGTGCGGGCCAGGTGTGGTCGCAGTTGCCGGGTCAGCATCGGCTCCGAAATTCCAAAGCCAGGAACTGACCTCACAGGTTGATTCGTCGGTAAACGTAGTCGGATTGTTGACCACGATGTTCACGGGTGTGGCAGAAAAGTTTGCATTTGCCTCATTTACCACAACATACGAAGTCTTTATTTCGGTATTTGTACCACCTGCATTGGTTGCATTAAGTGTCACATTGTATGTGCCGTATTGGGTAAACTGAACCCTTGGATTTTGCGAATTGCTGCCTGTTCCATTCACATAAATAACGTTGTCGGGTGAGAACGACCAGGACCAGGCTGTGGGATTGCCCGTTGACAGGTCAGTAAAAGTCACAGTCTGATTCAGGCAGGGCAGGTTATTGTCAGCAATAAAATTCGGGTTTGGTCCCAGGGGGCCTATGCTGAAGGAAGCAACCCTGGTTTTCTGACCACCACTGACATACTGGTTGGTGTACCAGAAGGTGTCATCATCAGATGGGTCAACGCAAAGCAGCGAGTAATCCCCCCACCGGTTGGCCCCGTTTTGTGATGCAGTCCCTTCCCAGATTATTCCTTCAGGAACGTCCATTACCCCATTGGCGTTGTTGTATTCAGCTTCGGTCTGCCCGGTGTACCGGATGCCCGGGTACAAACTTGTGCTTGAGATAGAGTATCCCAGGCCGAGTTCATTATTCCCGTTCAGCATTATGCTCGCCATCCATCGTGAATGCTCGTCAGGTGCGTAGGTTCCTGTTTGTCTTACAGTCCACTCACCAGTGGTTTTACGAAGCTCATACCAGCGAACTCCGGCATGATCCGTACCATCTACATCAACGGCATGGCAGCAAACAAGAGTCTGATAGGAGCCAAAATTCCGGTATTGAGGTACATTCATGATAACCTGAGGTACGGCATCCAGTTCCTGGCTTGTATTTAGCTGTTTGATGTTATTCCAGTTATTCCCGAAGTTGCTGTCGTATGGCTCAACATTTAGTTGCTGCACACGCGTAAACGTTGAATTCGTGGTAGTTGTCCAGTCAACATCAAGTTCATAAATCCACAACTGGTCATCGGAGCCTCCAAAGGCATCGTCCTGATGTGCAATGAAAATACCCGGCGCACCTGCAGGTGCAGCAGCGCCATCGTTGTCAACCGGAGGTACCATCATAAACCCGTCAACCGAACCTGGTCTCCATTGGTTATCGAAAGAAACCATCTTCGGATTGGTTCCGCCAGCCAGCATAACTTCACGCTGAAAAACATAGATGTCGGTTCCGTTTGAAGTGTTGGTCCCCATATAGTATCCATCAGGCCAGATGCCGAACTTTTCGTAATCCGGTGTTCCGCTCATGTTAAATGAATACTGATACCAGGTTCCGGTTGGGTCGTTGGTAGTTGAAACGGCAACGAGCATCCTGTTCGGAGATCCGCAGAGGGAAAATTCAGCAGCCATCCAGCGATCCGCCATTTCATCATAAAGGATAATCGGGTCGCCATCATTACAGTTTGCCCCCGGAACATTACCGAATAACTGATTCATGTTTGTCGGACCTGCCAGTAAAGTTCCGGTTTTCGAATAAATGGCATAAGTGGTATTCACTGTATGCATGTAATGATCAGGTCCTGCAGTCCCGTTTTCATCAGGTGGGAAATAGGGTGAATTTTGTGCCTGAAAATTTACAATCGGATCACTGGCAGAACTTTTGTTCTGACCCATCACCTTTTGCCACGCGGGATCAGGTCCTTTGGGCAGTGCATTGGCTTCATTGGGATAATACCGGGTACGTAATTTCGGATTCAGTAACTTTAATTCTGCTTTGGCGACCATTATATCATATTCTTCACTTGTTATAGGAGGAATATCTTTTAATGGTTTGCTGATGCCAATGAAAGTTCCTTCGCCGGTGAAAACCGGGCTTTGTATCGTATGCTGAGCATTACTGCTGAAAAACAACAGGCTCAGCATAAACAGGGTAATGAAAAATGATTTCATCTGTATTGATGTTAGTTTATGTTTTAGAAAAGGAGTGTTTGATTTTAATCCCTGATATTAATCACAAAATCGACCAAAGGTATATCTTATTTAGAGAAATTCTAAAGAAAAATTTTTCAAAAGTGGGTCGACAGGGATGGTTATTTTTTCCGAAAAGGAGTGGCGGAGATACCTTACTTTCACGAAATACGGACATAAATACATAAATCCACCAGTGAATTGATACGGTAATAATTGCTCCAGTGGTAATACCTTACCGGTCATTCATAATAAAAGGGTGTCATTTTGAGTTTATTAAGTCATGGCGGTCGATTTTTGTACCTTTGTTATATGGGAAATTATTCATTGAACAGGATATCTTCACTTATATTTATAGTTGTCATTTCACTCCTCTTTTTTAACGGGATAGAAGTAAAAGCCCAGCTTCCTGTTCCTGTGATGAATTGTGTTTCCGTTGAAGACGATGGCTCCCTGAGTGTAAACTGGTCAGTTACTGGCTCTGTCCCGTTTGACGGATTCAGGATATTTTACAAACCGATCGGAAGCACCCTGCCGGTTCCATACAGGGAATACCTGAATACTTTTTCATCCGGGGTTATACCTGTTCTTGACGGGCAGACGGTTGGATATGAAATTTTTATGGTGACTTTTACAGATACACCTCCACAGATTTCGCTGGAATCAAACCATCTTCGCAGTATGATGCTTACCGTTTCCAATGCAGGGACCGGATCGGGTATAGCGCGACTTGACTGGGACAGGATTCAGGCCGGTAACAATGGAGTGTTCAAAATATACAGGAAAGATGATGCACTTTTACCATTTCCGGCAACGCCCATCGGACAAACAAATGGCCTTATTTTTTACGACACCATTACCTCCCCATATTGTACTGCAACAGATATTTATTACAGAGTTGAGTTTTCGTCAGGAGGATGTGTGGCCAATACTTCTGTAGGAAGTGGAAGCTTTTTCGATGATAACCTCCCCGAAGATCCTGTTCTTTCACTGGTAACCATCAATACCAGTGGTTTTGCGGAAATCAGCTGGGAAAACAGCCCCACAATGGATGTAAACGGATATATCGTCGGATTGAAAGAAGGAGCCAGTTTTACCGATCACTATACCCTTGGATATGTAACTTCCTTTGTTGATGATCAGACAGCATTGCCTACCTATCAGGATCCATGCAGTGAAGTGGTTACTTATGTGGTGAGAGCAGAGGATTTGTGTGCAAACCAGAGTTCCGGAGCCATCAATTACCAGTTTCCGCACAATACCATCCTGCTTGCCGGTGAAACAACCACGCTTTGTGACCGCAAGGCCACACTGGAGTGGAACGCCTATAAAAATATGGATCCTGAAGTCAGCAGCTACAAGGTTTACCGTTCCGAAAACGGAGGGCCGGATACCGAGATCGCCAACATTGATGCAGGTAGTGGAGATTTTACCTTTGTTGATCCTGAATTACTTACACCCGGGGTTCAATATACCTATCAGGTAGCTGCTGTAAATAGTGATGTTTCTAAAATATCACGGAGTTGTCGTGTCCCCCTTGTGCCCGATCCTGAACCTTTTACCCAGTTTGAGCTGGATTATGTTACTGTTACAGATAATGATTACATTGATCTTCATATCAACAGCAACCCTCCTGAACTCATTTCAACCATTGAAGTGTGGCGGTCAGCTATAGATGGTTCTTCGGTTGAGCTGCTGTTCAATATGCCATGGGATGGATTTTCTCCTGTCAGCGTTTCTGACGAATCAGCTGAAGTAAATGAAACCAGTTACTTCTATAGTGTATCTGCACTGGATGCCTGTGGTTTCCCCCTGGGGAGTACAGGTATATCCAGAAGCATTTTTGTACAGATTGAAGACATCGGAAATGACAGATACCGGCTGAGTTGGAATGCCTATGAAGATTGGGGAAGCAGTCTTCTGGAATACAATATCTACAGGGTTGCCGATGGGGTAGTAGAAGCAGGGTTTCCGGTTTCTGTCCCGCCCGGACAGCTCACTTTTGACGATTTTGCAGGTAATCTGGTTGCCAACCGGACCACTTACTATATCGAAGCAGTCCGCAATGATAATTTGACCAGCCGGTCAAATGAAGTGTTGTTACCCGCTGATGCCGAAGTGGTAATCGCAAATGCCTTCCGGCCTGATGGAATCACTCCGGTATTTAAACCCAAAGTCAAAAATATTGAACCGGGAAGTTACCTGTTTGCCATTTACAACCGCTGGGGGCAACTGGTTTTCAGTACCAACAATCCGGAAACAGGATGGAATGGTCTTTCCTACGAATCAGAAGCATCACAGGATATTTATGCCTGGATCCTTACATTCGAAGACCTCACCGGAAAGAAGGTTTCGAAAAGTGGTTCGGTATTCCTGCTCCGGTAGGCCTGTTATTCAACCATTTTCCTGTTTTTAACATACTTTTCAAGCCACTGGTCGGTTTCCCACAACATATGCATAATGTTTTCACGGGCACTGTAACCGTGGCTCTCGTATGGGAGTAGCACCAGTCTGGCATTTCCACCCAGCCCCTTGATGGCACTGAACAACCGTTCACTTTGCAGGGTAAATGTTCCCGGGTTATTATCGGCGTCTCCGTGAATGAGTAAAAGTGGTTCATTGATCTTATCGGCGTGCACAAATGGCGACATCTGAAGGTATACATCGGTTGCATCCCAGAATGTCCGTTCTTCAGCCTGAAAACCGAACGGCGTCAGGCTCCTGTTGTAGGATCCGCTCCGGGCAATCCCTGCGGCAAACAGGTCGCAGTGGGCCATCAGGTTAGCGGTCATAAATGCACCATAAGAGTGTCCGCCGATGGCAACCCTGTTCCTGTCAGTAACACCACGGTCTGCGGTATAATCAATGGCTGCAGCTGCATTTGCAACAAGTTGTTCGATAAAAGTGTCGTTGGGTTGTTTTTCTCCTTCACCGATGATCGGGAAATCGGCATCGTCAAGGATTGCATATCCTCTTGCTGCCCAGTAAACAGGTGAACCATAGAACAACTGAATGAAATTGTGCGGCGATTCCTTCACCTGACCGGCCTGTTCCTTGTCTTTATATTCAACCGGATAGGCCCACATCAGCATTGGCAGTCTTCCGTCCCTGGTGGCATCATATCCGGCAGGCAGGTACAATGTGGCAGATAAATCAACGCCATCCGCCCTTTTATAACGCACCCGTTCTTTCGATACATTCATAAACGAAGCGTAAGGATTAGGGAATGTAGTCAGGGCCTTCAGGTTTTTGCCGGATCTCAGGTAAAAATTCGGATTGCGGGTTTTCCCTTCAATGGAAGTAATCAGTTTTTTCTTTTCAGGGTCTATAACTCTTGCGATGGCTTCATAGGTTGAAATGCCATCCGCCTGCCAAAGTCTTTTGCTTTTCAGGGTTTTCAGATCAAATTCATCCACAAATGGTTTGTTTCCTTCGGGAGAATAACCCTCACCCTGAAGATAAACTTTCCTGGCATCGGCCGATGTCCACAAGACATTGGTATTGAATGTGCTGCGCTTTGTCAGGAAATCTCCCGGGTCACCATAATAATCCTCGCCCGAACGATCAAAGATGATTTCTGAATTTCCGTTTTCTATGGATGGATCTATACGATAGGTTACCGTATTTCTGTTTTTCCACCAGTAATCAAATACAAAAGCAAGGTGATCGTTGCCCCACGAAATCCATGAAAAGCGGTTACGGGTAGATACAACAGTTTGTGGCTTCCCGTTAAAGGGCTCTTCAACCTGATATACCCGGTCCCTGAAATCAGCTTCAATGGCCGGATCGCCTCCATCCAGAGCTTCCGCCCAGGTTATGGTCGACGGTTTATCGGCACGCCAGCCTATGGATCGTTTACCTGTTTCAACAGCATCAAATCCTTTTGGAAGCTCTTCAACCAAAGGCCGGTTGTGAAAATTCAGCAGAAAATTGCCATCGGCTTTGTAAATATCATAGGTTACCGGAAAGCGGTTCAAGGGAACGATGTAGGAATAAGGTCTGACAATCCGCTGAACCATCAGATAGTTTCCGTCAGGTGAAAACGACAATGATTTGTAGATGGCCTTTGGCATGAAATCTTTTACCGTTCCGTTCAGATCAATCCGCTTTACTTCAGACTCGGTATAATATTCGAATTTCTTTTCATCCGCCGGGTTACGGAGCAGATCCTGGTATGTCCAGGCAGGCGCTTTCTTTCCGCTTGATTCCTGCACAGCTGGCCCTTCCGGGAGTTGAAGCGTATTTGGCATTGGTTTCCTGTCGTCAGGGATCATCATGACATAAACAGCATCCGAGGCAGGTGACCATACATAGGAGTTTCCCAGTGAGCTGTTGAGCCGGGTGGTTGAAATACAATTGCATTTACCCGATTTCAGATCCAGAAGCCATAATTCAATGCCCTCTGAAGTGGTGTTTGTGAAAGCGGCCATGGTCTCGTCGGGTGAAAAGTTAAATTCAGAAATCTTCAGTTTTTCCGGAAGGCCGCTGATCTTCAGGAATTCTCCTGATTCGATGTCCATTACCTTTATACCATAAGTGTAGGTAGCCCTGGCCTGTCCGTTGGTCACCGGATTGATGCGGATACCGGCCAGTTTGACTTCGGTTTCGGCAAGTTCCTCCAATGTCTTGAACATCATCCGGTCGAGCATCACCATTGTCTTGTTTCGTGAATCAATACGGATCGAAGGCCGAGGCTGAATATCGACAAGTTCCAGGATTTCTTTTGGCGGCAGCTGGTAATTCTGGCTGGTCTGGGCGGTTGCTATACCTGAAATTGTCATCAGTAGAAGAATTAATCGTTTCATAATAATGGATTTAGGATACCGGATCTATTAACATACCAGTAAAGATAAATGTTTTCCTGACAGATCAGAGGTTCTGCAGGTTGGCTTAAACGGTGATGAGGAGAAACTTCGTCAGAATTTGACAAATTTTGTTGTGCCTGTGACCGGGCCATCGCCGGTACGCAAAAACCATACTCCGGGCTTTAATCCTGATATGTCGGGATGCCATACAGCAGAGCCGTCAGAACCTGTTACCACGGTTTCATGCAATGCGATTCGTCCGGATGGATCCGAAATGGACAGTGATAACCGGCTTTCAATACCGGTATTTATATTGACCCGAAGATTATCTTTTGCAGGATTTGGAAAGACTGAAAGCACAGGAAGCCTGATTTGGGTATTTTCTGTTCCGACCGAATAACATGTTCCGGGAATATTATTATCGAGCCAATCAAGTCTGTTGTGGATCCAGCCTTTCAACGTTTCAATCTCCTCAGCATAGGTCAGGGGATAAGGCCAGGGATTGGGCCATACATATACCCCAAGGATAGGCCAGACGGTAAAATTCCGTTCTTTTGATTCATCGAGAACCAAAGCAAGGCTATCGATGTAATGGTCAAACGAGGCATCGCTTAAAAGGTCATTGCGCAGAAAAGTCCACCGGCATTTCAGGTTATCCGCATAAAGAGTATCTTCCAGTAACCGGCTCCACCAGAATGGAACCTGCCAGTAATCATCCTGAACATTAAACTGGTATGACCATCCTGTATAATCCTCCCCGCCATAGTAATTGGCATTCCTCCAGGCAATATCATAATCCCAGACAGGACCCATCCGCAGCCTGCCTCCAAGGCTTTCACGTTCTTTATGCACAAATGTACTCAGCCGGTATCCATCCACATTCTTACTGATCTCATTCACAATAAAAAAATCAAGAAATGTTCCTTCATCGGCATATTTCCTGAAACCATTCTCCGGATCATCAAAATTGGGTCCATTCAATGTCGATTCAAAAGTATTTACATATTCAGCAATATACTCTTTCTGGGCATCTGTGATTTCATCCGCTTTCGGATATTCATACTGGAACAGAATGGTACCATTGGGATTGGCCGGAGGAGGATAATTTGATTCCCAGCCTTCACCACCCCCGGAACCAGTCGGCTTGTCGACCTTGAAAATATAACCACCGGTCAGCGGGTCCCCTGAATTATCATCTGGTTTTAGTCTGGCAATGTCAACCCTGTCGCCGTCACGCTTAATTTTCTCTGAAAAAATATAGACACCTTTATACACTCCGTTTATAACGACCTCCACATGCTCATATCGGGTGGAATAATGGCCCATATTCCTGAAGGTCTGATAGGCGAGGGTATTCCTGACAAGGGTTTTATCGGAATAGTTGGCATTGAGTATCCAGTCGGTTTCTTCGGGCATTCCCAGTAGCGAGGATTCCAGCTCTTCACCCAGCGCATTCCAGGTTTCAAACCCATAGCTTTTTTTGGGAAACATCTGCGAACTTGAACCACGGATTTCAATGCCGGCATAACCATCATAAGCTGGTGGGTCTGTTATTTGGTTTCGCTGGCCCGGAGCGTTATCAATAATCTTCATTCCGGCAAGTATTTTGGGATCATCAGGGATTTCCTGGCCAAAGGTTTCAATCAGCACTATGGGCAGATTTGATGAACTGAACAGAAAAGGGCCTGTTGGATTTTGACCGAAAGTGATACTCCAGTTGAGCAAGAATCCCTGATCAGCATTAGGATAAATGTCAAGGATATATAAATACCAGTTACCATTACCTTCGTGCCCGTTGTTGAAGGTGCCCATCAATTCCTGCGGACGGTAAAATCCGTTGAAAGGAGGGGAGCCCTGGGTAATGGATATGGCAGCTGTATCAGTAAAATGAGTGTTCTGGTAGTCATCTCCATCCCATCCGTTTCCATTGCTGAGTATTACTGATGAGCCATCAGGAGCAACAAGTGCTATAATCAGATCCGAATCATAGGGATGCGTAATGTTTATCACAGCTCCGGTAATCCCATGCAGTGTATCAATGATTGAAGGAGAAAGTCCGGTCACATTAAGTTCAAACAAAACAGGGGTCCCATCATCCGGAATTACGCCACCCTGGCCATACCAGGTTTGCGCAATGAGTGTTGAAGAAAGCAGATGGAGAAACAGTAAGAAAATGAGTCTGTTCATGAGAGTAAATCTTATCAGAAGTTATACCGGGTTGTAAACGGGTAAATTTAGGAATTTTTAACACTTTCAATATGTATCGCAAATCAACTCAATTTGTCATGCCCGGGTTTTAAAAATGTTTGGCAAGTCAGCCCCTGAATTTTCGTATTTGGTTTATAAGTAATACATAATCAATACCATAGATTATAGCTTTATTTTTATCCGGAAGTTTATAACAATGAAAGTCAAATTGCCTGAAGGGTTCAACATGGGGTCATCAGCGGGCAAATGTACAATTGATCCTTTATGGTGAAATACTGTGGGTCATGCTGAACCTATTTTTCATAAATTTGCACATCCCAAAAAGCTTAAACATGTTACCAATTGATCAGAAATTTATCGGCGAAGGTTATACATACGATGATGTATTACTGATTCCTGCCTACTCTGAGGTTTTACCACGTGATGTGGACATTTCAACAAGCTTTTCGCGTAACATCCGGATCAATATTCCGATTGTTTCTGCTGCCATGGATACCGTTACTGATTCTGTGATGGCTATAGCAATGGCTCAGGAGGGAGGCATTGGGGTTCTTCACAAGAACATGACGGTTGAAGAACAGGCCAATGAGGTTAGAAAAGTGAAGCGTGCAGAAAATGGAATGATCCTCGATCCTGTTACAATGCAGGAGGGAGCTCTGGTAGCTGATGCCTTGCAGATCATGAAGGAATACAAGATTGGTGGAATTCCGGTTATTGACAATGCCGGCAAACTGGTTGGCATTGTTACCAATCGCGACCTCAGGTTTGAGAGGAATCCCAAAAGGCCGGTTTCCGAGATCATGACCAGGCAGAACCTGATTACCACCACCGAATTTACTGATTTTGAAAAAGCAGCAGATATTCTTCAGGAGTTTAAAATTGAGAAACTTCCGGTGGTTGATAAAAATTTTAAGCTTGTAGGTCTCATTACATACAAGGACATTATCAAAATAAAGGCAAGGCCGAATGCCTGCAAAGACGAAAGGGGAAGGTTGCGTGTTGCAGCAGCAGTCGGGGTTACCCGCGACCTCATCGAAAGGGTTAAGGCACTTGTAGCCAACGGGGTGGATGCCATTGTAATCGATACGGCACATGGCCATTCAAAAGGCGTTATTGATGCTGCCACGCTGGTTAAACGTCATTTTCCGGATACCGAGCTCATTATCGGCAATGTCGGAACAGCCGAAGCAGCCCGCGACCTGAAGAAATTGAATATCGATGGTATCAAGGTTGGAATAGGGCCGGGTTCCATTTGTACAACCAGAATCATTGCCGGTATCGGTGTGCCCCAGCTTTCAGCCATCAATATGGTGGCTTCTGAACTCAAAGGTTCGGGAATTCCTGTAATCGCTGACGGCGGCATACGTTATACAGGCGATATTGCAAAAGCACTGGCAGCCGGGGCCGATAGCATTATGGCCGGCAGTCTCTTTGCCGGTGTGGAAGAATCGCCTGGTGAAACCATTATCTACGAAGGACGAAAGTTTAAAACATATCGCGGAATGGGTTCTATTGAAGCAATGCAAAAGGGCTCAAAAGACAGGTACTTTCAGGATACCGAAGACGATATCAAAAAACTGGTTCCTGAAGGGATTGTCGGACGTGTGCCTTACAAAGGAACCCTTTCAGAGGTAATTCACCAGTTGGTGGGAGGCCTCAGGGCTGGTATGGGATATACAGGATCTGCCAATATTGGCGAGCTTCAGAACGCCAGATTTATGCGGATTACTGCAGCAGGAGTCGCCGAAAGCCACCCGCATGATATTACCATAACGAGTGAAGCTCCAAATTACAGCCGATAATAAATGGTTATCCCTTCAACACAAAGAGGATTTATTACAATATTTTCAGAGTTGCCGGTTGAGAGTCTGAATGCCGGCATTCAGTGATTACTGAGTTAAGTCAACATATACTAAATAAACAGCTTGAACAATGAAAAACAGCATGATCAGATTGTTTTCAGGATTGGTACTACTGTTTGTATTCTCTGCTGCTGCGGCACAGGAAACAGACCCTGTTATTCTGAAAGTTGCAGGTGAAAACATCACAAAGTCCGAATTTCTGAATGTTTATCAGAAGAACAATGTCAACGGTGAGGTGATCGATCGCAAGTCACTTGAGGAATATATGGAACTCTATATTAACTTCCGGTTGAAAGTAAAGGAAGCCGAACAGCTCGGGCTTGATACAATGCGTGCTTTTATTGATGAACTGGCCGGATACCGCAAGCAATTGGCACAGCCATACCTGATTGATGAGGAAATGAACAAGTCGCTTCTTCAGGAGGCCTATAACCGGAAAACATTTGATATCAGGGCGAGCCATATCCTGATTAAAGTTGACAGAAATGCGCCACCGGCCGACACCCTGGCAGCCTATAAGCGGATTATGCTGATCCGCAAACGGATAATGAAGGGTGAAGATTTCGGAAAACTGGCCATGGAAAATTCCGATGACCTGTCAGCCAACGACCGTACCATCGAAAACAGGAAAATAAAGGGTAACCAGGGTGATCTGGGTTATTTTACAGTATTTGATATGGTATATCCTTTTGAATCAGGCGCATATAATACCGCAATGGGAGAAGTCTCAATGCCTGTACGCAGTGATTTCGGATATCACCTGATAAAAGTAACCGATCGTAAGCCAGCGCTTGGCCGGGTCCAGGTTGCACATATCCTGCTCAGGGTTCCGCCCGATGCAAAAGCAGCAGACAGTGCCGCTGTGGCCGCAAAGGCAATGGAAGCTTATAATAAGGTAATCGGTGGTGAGGATTTTGCAAGGATTGCAGAACAGTATTCTGACGACAAATCAACCGCGACCAAGGGAGGTGTATTGCCATGGTTTGGCGCCAATAAGATGATTCCTGAGTTTATCAGGGAGGTTTCTGCAATTAAAAATATAAATGAAGTGGCCAAACCGTTCTCATCTAATTTTGGATGGCACATTGTAAAACTGGTCGACCGTAAAGAAATCGGTTCCTATGAAGATAACCTGAACGACCTGAAACAAAGCCTTACCAGAAATGATAGGGCAAAAAAGAGTGAGGAAGCCCTGCTTAACAGGATTAAAAAAGAGTACAAGTTCACACAGAACGTGAAATCCCTGAACGCTTTCTATACTGTCGTTACTGATACAATCTTTGCCGGGGGATGGAAAGCAGAACAGGCTGCAGGTCTCAAAAAGAAGATGATGACCATTGGTACCCGCACATTCAACCAGCAGGATTTTGCCCAGTACCTTGCAAAAAACCAACGTAAACGTAACAAAGAAGATATCAGGGTATTTGTGAACTCTATGTTTACTGCATTTGTCAACGAAAATTGCCTCGCTTATGAGGATAGCAGGCTTGAATCAAAATATCCTGAATTTAAATCGCTCGTGAAGGAATACCGCGACGGGATTTTGCTTTTCGAACTCACCGACCGTAAGATCTGGTCGAAGGCAGTGAAGGATTCAACAGGGCTTGAAACCTACTACAACAGTCACAAAAACAGTTATATGTGGGATCAGCGTCTTGACGCAACTGTGTATACCTTCACAACCACCGATGAAAAAATATTGTCAGTAGCCAGGAAGGCAATTCTTAAAGATATTACCGACAATGAACTTCTCGGAATGATAAATACCGACAGCACTTCTGTTTTAAGCATCGACCGCAGGAAATTCCTCAAAGGAGATAACCCCCTGATTGATGAAACAGACTGGAAGCCGGGAATGGCAACCGAAACAGCGACCAATGACAAGGTTACAATGATCATGGTCCATGAAGTAGTAAAGCCGGAAATCAAGCAACTGAATGAAGCCAGGGGTATCATTACAGCCGATTATCAGAATTACCTCGAGCAGGAGTGGATAAAAGAATTAAGGGCTAAATATCCTTTCGAGGTCAATAAGGAAGTACTTTCAGCAATAAAATAAGTGTTGAATTCCGGAAAAATATTTCTTATTCTGGTGTTGACAGCTTCGCTGGCATCCTGCAAATACTTTGTGAAAGAAAATAAGTCGGATGCCATCGCTACGGCATATGATAAGTTTTTGTACCGCTCTGATTTGAACGGAGTTGTTCCAAAAGGAACAAAAGCGAACGATAGTGCTGAAATTGTGAAACAATTTATCGATAACTGGATAAGGCGACAGGTTATTCTTCATCAGGCAGAGAACAATCTGAGCCCCGAACAGAAAGACTTTAACGACCGGCTGGAAACATATCGCAACTCGCTGATTGTATATGAATATGAAAGTGAACTGATCAGGCAGAAACTGGATACTTTGGTGGATCAGGAGGAAATCAGGCAGTTTTACGAGCAAAACCCCGATAACTTTCAGCTACGTGAAAATATCGTAAGATACAGCTACGTTAAGATACCGAAAGCCTCTGTAAACCTTGTTCCGGCAAAGAAAGCTGCACAGTTGCTGAAATCTGATCATCCGGGGAATATTGAAAAACTGGATGAACTCTGTCAATCATCAATGCTTTCATTAAGTATTGATGGGGGAAACTGGATTCCATTTGCCGAAATGCAGCGTGAAATTCCCATTCTGGTAGATGATCAGGAAGGTTTTTTGCGAAGCAGGGATTATTTTGAAACCAGTGATTCATTGTTTGTTTACCTGGTAAAATTCAATGACTTTAAGATCAGGGAGAGCTTGTCGCCACTAAGTTATGAAACTGAAAACATCCGGAATATCATCATCAACCAGCGGAAACTGGAACTGATAACCAGAATGGAGAAAGAAGTTTTTGAAAAGGCATTGGAAAACAAGGAATTTGAAATCTTCTGAGATTCAACAGATACTAGAAATACAATGAACATGAAAAAGATAATTGTCCCGGTCGCGATTTCCCTGCTGAGTCTGCTCGCATTCAATGCCTGGTCGCAGGAACAGGTGATCGATGAAGTGGTAGCTGTTGTGGGGGCCAACTATATCCTGCAGTCAGACATCGAAGCCCAGTATATCCAGTTCAGGATGCAGGGCGGTATCACCGATGCCAGGGCCACCCGATGCCAGATACTGGAAGATCTGCTGTTTCAGAAACTCATGCTTAATCAGGCGGAACTGGATAGCGTTGTTGTTACCGACGACCAGATTGAACAAACTATGGATGCCCGATTCCGTTATTACATCCAGCAGTTTGGTTCACAGGAAAAGCTGGAACAGTTTTATAAAAAGTCACTGATTGAAATCCGTGAAGAGTTTAAAACACTGGTGAAAGAGCAGCTTATGGTGGATGAAGTGCAGCAGAAAATCATCAAGGACCTGAAAGTGACCCCTTCAGAAGTACGGTCGTATTTCAACAATTTGCCCAAAGATAGTATTCCGTTGATTAATACAGAGTATGAAATAGGCCAGATTGTTAAAGAACCGGCCATCAACAAGGAAGAACTTGAGGCCACCCGCGAAAGACTCAAAAACCTGCGCGATCGTATTATGAAAGGAGAGAGCTTCAGCACACTGGCAGTATTGTATTCTGATGATCCCGGATCAGCCAAGAAAAGTGGTGAAATCGGCTTTGTTGGGCGCGGGCAGCTTTATCCGGAATATGAAGCAGCCGCCTTTGGACTCAAAAAGGGTGAGATTTCGGAAATAATAAAATCCAAGGCCGGCTTCCACATCATTCAGCTGATCGAACGCAGAGGCGAACAGATCAACACAAGGCATATTCTTCTGATGCCAAAGATTTCCGATGCTGACATCAGGAAAGCTTCTAAACTGCTCGACAGCGTTGCCGGATTGGTTCGTGAAAAAAAGATGACCTTCGAAGAAGCTGCCCTTAAATTTTCTGATGACCCGGGGAAAATCAACGGAGCTTCCATGGTAAACCAGAATTCGGGCAATACCCGTTTTCTTGAAGATCAGCTTGATCCCAAGGTATTTTTCAGTATCAGCAAACTTCAGGTTGGTGAAATATCCAAACCGGTTGCCATGCTAAACGAAGAAAGCAAGCAGACCTTGAACCTTTATTACCTCAAATCAAAATCTGAGCCCCATAAAGCAAATCTCAGGGACGATTACAGCACCATAATGGAATGGGCAATGAACAAAAAGAGAGGTGATTCCATCAACAAATGGATTTCCGGGAAGATTGCAAAGACTTACTTCAGAATCAATGATTCTTACCTTGACTGTAATTTCAAGCATACGTGGGAATTAAAGTAACGTACCAGAAACAACATTTATGACATCATATAAATCAGACGTTGAAGCCATTGACGCTTTTGTAGGCAAATACAGAATTCTTACAGACGAAATAGGTAAAGTTATAGTCGGGCAGGACGATGTTATTAAGTCTGTCCTGATCTGTATCTTCAGTAAAGGTCACGCATTACTGGTAGGCGTACCGGGCCTTGCCAAGACCTTGCTGGTCAATACCATATCGCGCTCACTGGGACTTACTTACAGCAGAATCCAGTTCACCCCCGACCTGATGCCTTCGGATATCCTGGGCACAGAGATCCTGGATGAGAACAGGCGTTTCAGGTTTATGAAAGGACCTGTTTTTGCAAACATCATTCTTGCCGATGAAATTAACCGTACACCACCCAAAACCCAGTCGGCCCTGCTCGAAGCCATGCAGGAGAAAGCCGTGACGGTAGCAGGTGAAAGTCATAAACTGGTTGAACCTTTTTTTGTGCTTGCCACCCAGAACCCGATCGAGCAGGAAGGAACCTATCCGCTCCCTGAAGCCCAGCTTGACAGGTTTATGTTCAATATATGGCTCGATTATCCAACCTTTGAGCAGGAAATTGATGTAGTAAAGAATACCACCACCGAGAAACAGGCAGAACCTCAGGTTGTTCTGTCAGGTGAGGAAATCATCTATTTCCAGAACCTGGTAAGGCGGATTCCGGTTGCCGACAATGTATATCAGTATGCCGTAAAAGTTGCATCACGCACACGACCGGGAACAGCCATGGCACATGAATGGGCAGATAAGTACCTTACCTGGGGGGCAGGCCCGCGGGCTTCCCAGTATCTGATCATAGGAGCCAAATGCCATGCAGCCATGAATGGCAAATACTCGCCCGACATCGAAGACGTTCAGTCCGTGGCAACTAGCATTCTCAGACACAGAATTGTAAGGAATTACAAAGCTGAGGCAGAGGGTATTACCGTCAAAAAGATTGTTGAAGAGATTCTGAAATAGATTCAGAATTCCGTTCAATTTATCTGGCGGATTCAAGGATTTTTAATTCTGAAAGACTTTGATACCAGCCCACAGCGGGTTGTGTATGGTTGCAGCCGGATTACAATGCCTGTTTCAGTACGATTTCGGTAACAATCATCCAATATTCCTTTAATTTTGTCGTTAATGGATAAATATTTTGTACTTCCGGATGTTGATTTTTATATAAAGTAATCAGGTATGGCTTTCCCCCGATTTAACCGCAAATTCTGGTTCATTCTTCCCGCAGCTGTGATCGCTGTTGCAGCAAGCTGGTACTACTTCTCAGGAAGCACAAAGGGTGGACCGGGTTTAACTGCAAAAGTCGAATTTGGCGACTTTAATATCAATGTAACTACCACAGGTGAACTTGAGGCTAAAAATTCCGAGAACATTGTCGGACCAGCTGCACTTCGCGAAGTCAGAATCTGGCAGGTTCAGATCAGCGACATCATACCCGAAGGAACAATTGTTGATTCAGGTCAGTATGTGGCAACGCTCGATCGCACAGAAATCACCAACCGGATGAAGGATCTGGAAAGTGAGCTTGAAAAACTTGAATCCCAATACATAAAGACACGGCTCGATACATCTATGGACCTCAGGGCGGCCAGGGAAGAGCTGATCAATATGAAGTACGCGCTTGAAGAGAAACAGATTACCGTGGATCAGTCAATTTATGAGCCACCCGCAACACAGCGTCAGGCAAAAATTGACCTTGAAAAAGCCCAGCGTGCCTTTCAGCAGGCCCAGAAGAACTACAAACTACGCCTTGATAAAGCCAGCGCCAATATGCAGGAGGTCTCCGCTTCGTTTACCCAGGCCCAACGGCGCCTGGAACAGATCAGGGAAGTATTGCAGGGGTTTACTGTAAATGCGCCCAAAGCCGGGATGGTTATTTATAAACGCAACTGGGATGGTTCCAAGATGGGCATCGGGGCAACCATGAGCACCTGGGAAAACATTGTCGCCACCCTGCCCAACCTGACCTCTATGATTTCGAAAACCTATGTGAACGAGATCGACATCAGCAAACTCAAGGCAGGCCAGAAGGCTGAAATCAGTGTCGACGCCTTCCCTGAACGAAAATATACAGGCGAGGTAACCGAAGTGGCCAACATAGGCGAGCAGATGCGGAATTCAAATGCCAAGGTTTTTGAAGTCAAGATAAAAGTCAATGAATTTGATTCCATTCTGAGGCCGGCGATGACCACTAAAAATGTAATCAATACTTCGGTTATCCCCAAAGTTATGTTCCTGCCCATCGAGAGTGTACACACCTCCGACAGCATAAGTTTTGTTTATATGGTTGGTGAAGCCGTTCGCAAACAGGTAAAAACCGGTCAGACCAACGAAAATCAGATTATCATAACAGCCGGACTGAAAAAGGATGATGAGGTTTATCTTTCACCTCCCGAGAATTCAGCCAAATGGCGGTTGGAAAAACTTTAAACCCATCACGTTGGAAAGGAAGCTTTACATACTGACCATTGCGCTCGAAGCGGTAATTGCCAACAAGTTCAGGTCGATGCTGACGGCCCTGGGCATCATTTTCGGTGTGGCAGCGGTGATTGCGATGCTGGCCATCGGCAATGGAGCGCAGCAGGAGATCCTCGATCAGATGAAACTCGTTGGGGTGAACAACATCATCATCATGCCCCGGAGTCAATCCAAAATGGAAGAAGAGGCCAAGAAGGATGATAAAGGCAAACAGGCATCCGAGAAATTCTCCCCGGGTTTGTCGTTAAAGGATGCTGAAAGTATTAAAACCATGATTCCATCGGTGGCAAAGGTGTCGCCCGAGGTAGTGTATGAATCTCCGATTCTGGCCGAAGGGGTGAGCGTTTACGGCAAGGTAAGTGGTGTAACCCCCGATTTCTTCGATGTGTTCAACCTTACCCTTGAACGTGGTGAGATGTTTAATGAGGAGCAACTGAAATACGGAAAAGCAGTTTGTATCCTTGGCTCAGGGTTAAAGGCAAAACTTTTTCCCAACATTGATCCCATTGGTCAGTTTGTTAAATGCGGCAATGTGTGGCTGAAGGTCACCGGAATTCTGGATAACCGTTCTGTGTCGGCCAACCTGACCGAAAATCTGGGTATCAGCGACTACAACAACCAGGTTTATGCACCGATACAGACCATCCTGCTCCGTTACCGTGACCGTTCGGTCGTAACCACGGCAATGATCCGGGGAGGAAGCAGCACCGTGGTTTTCGATGGTGGCATGATGTCGTCTTTTTCCGAAGGCGAAGCCAGCGAGGATGGCAACAATCAGATCGATAAAATTGTGGTCCAGGTTAAGGAAACGGAATTTATCAACCAGACTTCGGAAGTGATCACCCGGATGCTGAAACGCCGTCATGCAGGTGTGGATGACTTCGAAATCAAAGTGCCTGAGCTTTTGTTGAAGCAGGAACAGAGGACCAAGGATATTTTCAACATTGTGCTGGGAGCCATAGCCTCCATCTCGCTGATTGTAGGTGGCATCGGTATTATGAACATCATGCTTGCTTCGGTGATGGAAAGGACCAAAGAGATCGGGATCCGCATGGCCACTGGTGCCACCCGCCGCGATGTGATATTCCAATTCCTGAGCGAAGCCACCATGATCAGCCTGTCGGGTGGAATCATAGGAATTTTTCTAGGCCTCACCCTCGCCAAGGTAATCATGGAAATTACCGGTATTCTTACCATCGTTTCCATCAGTTCCATTGTTATATCGTTTGGTGTTTCAGCCTCGGTAGGCATTCTGTTTGGCTACATGCCCGCGAAAAAGGCGGCTATGCAGGATCCGGTGGCTTCCCTCCGCTATGAATAGACAAATACTTACAGCAAATCCTTAATAATGAACAGGATAATCAGAATATTAACTTGTGTACTGCTGTTTTCAGGACTTAGCTCCGGGGTTTCAGCCCAGGACAACACCCGGGTTTTTACCCTTCCGGAGGTGATTGAAATAGCAAAACGGCAATCACCCGACGCCCTGGCAGCCATGCACCGTTTCAGGAGCAGCTACTGGGAATACCGGAACTATAAAGCCGGCCTGATGCCGATGCTTACCCTTGATGCAACATTGCCAAGCCTGAGCAGGAGTATCGAAAAAATAACCACAACCGAAGGCGATTTTTTTATCGAGAGAAACCTGGCCAACTATTCTGCCGGCCTTGCCCTGACTAAAAATATCGGGCTTACCGGGGGGCAGGTTTTCCTGAATTCCAGCCTGCAGCGGATTGACCTTTTCAGTGATACGACGGTTACATCTTACCTTTCATCACCATTGAATATCGGAATCCGTCAGCCCATCTTCAACTACAACGCCTATAAATGGTTGCGCAAGACAGAACCCATGCGATACACTGAAGCTGAACGACGCTACCTTGAAGATGTGGAAAAAGTAACCATCTCGGCCACGAACCTGTTTTTCAGTCTGCTGGATGCACAGATCAGGCTGAAGATACAGCAGATTAACCTGGCCAACAACGACACCCTGTACCAGATTGCGCGGGGCCGGTATAACATCGGAACCATTGCCGAGAATGAGCTGCTGCAGATCGAGCTTAGCCTGCTCAATTCCAGATCAGCCGTTGAAGCGGCCAACCTGGAGGTAGAGATGAAAACGTTTGATCTTCGCTCTTTCCTGAGGTTGCCGGATAAGGATGACATTGTCCTGGTTGCCCCGGTGGCACCGCCTTCGCCGGCCATGGATGCACAGCTCGCGGTGAGTGAAGCAAGGGAAAACCGGGCCGATGCGCTGGCTTTCAACCGGCGGTTGATTGAAGCAGAAAGCGCAGTGAACAGGGCGAAAGCTGAAAACAGGTTTAACGCGAATCTCTTTGCCGTTTATGGACTTACGCAGACCACAGATAATTTTCAGGATGCCTATCGCAATCCTCAGGACCAGCAGCGGCTCGAACTCGGCATCCAGATTCCCATCCTCGACTGGGGCTATGCCCGGGGTAAGATCAAACTGGCCGAGTCGGACCGCGAACTGCAGAAGACAGCGGTGCAACAGGAAATGATCGACTTCGACCAGGAGGTTTTTCTGAAGGTGATGCAGTTTAACATGCAGCGCAACCAGCTGGTGATCGCGGCAAAGAGCGATACTGTAGCCGACAAGCGTTACGAGGTGACCAAGCAGCGTTACCTGATCGGAAAAATCGGGATCACCGACCTCAACATCGCCCAGGCCGAGAAAGACAATGCCCGACAGGGCTATATTGCTGCCCTGCACACTTACTGGCGGAGTTTCTACGAAATCAGGAAGCTCACCCTCTACGATTTTATAGCAGGCAAGCGAATGAGCTTTAGTTTTGATGATATCCCGGATGTGGAGTAGAAGATAGTTATACCAACGGTTCACAGGAACCATTGCGTTTTCGCACACCGCACAATAGGTATTTTGTCAAAAGGGACGATTTACCAGCCTGAGACCAGACAACTTGAAAGCCTTAAGCCTGAGTTAGCGCGCATCTCCTTATGCGTGCCTCCGGAATTTTATTTGTTTTTTGCTATTCTGAATCCAAACCCGTCGTTTCGTGTTCCCCGCGGTGATTGGTATCTAACTTCCGGCATGTGAATTCCATATTCCAACGGCTTACCGTCAGCACTTTGTGTTTCGTAAAACCAACTCACACCTTTTGAGATTTTGTATACGCCATCTGATGGTCCTTGTGGATTTTTCTTACTTACCAAACTATCCTTTTCAGGGTTATACCAATCAAAAACCCATTCACTTACATTTCCGGTCATATCATAAATTCCTAATTCATTGGGTTTCAAAAGGCCTACTTTATGAAATATGCTGTCAGAATTTTCTGCTACCCAACCTATCTCAAGCTGGTTATTACTTCCGCTGTATTTATACCCTTTGGTTTTCTTTCCGCCTTTAGCGGCATATTCCCACTCAGCTTCGGTTGGCAATCTGCCACCTGCCCATGCTGCAAAATCATTGGCTTCGTCCCAGGTTGCAAGCATCGGGTTTTCGTCTATCCATTTATAAAATACTTTTTTCCCGTGAGCACTTTCAATGGGTGCATCAGGCATTTTTCTGCCTGTCTTTTCGCAGAATTCCCTGAACTGCTTTACCGTTATTTCATATTTGCTTATGTAAAAGTCATCAAGTTCAATCAACCGGTTAGGACTTGTAAAGCCAGTTATCGTGTCTCCTTTAGGACTAATGATGATCTGGTTTTTGCCTTGCTCGAAAGTTCCGCCTTCCACAAAAACCCAATCGATCTTTTCCCGGTCTTGTTTACAGGAATTGAATACTAAAATTCCCGGAAGGATAATCAATGTCAGTATGAAAAATTCTGCCAAAGGTCTGCTGATTTTCGACAGGGTGGGCTTCGCACCACCATTGGTCATCCGGAGAACCGGACTTCCGTTAACTGCTGCACAATCTGCGGCGCAGAAACCCTTGCCTGCTGCAGATGTGCTGTTTTTTATCCGGCATTCTTTCATATTCTGGTGATTAGTTTTAGTGTCCGCAAGTCGTAAATATGAATTTCGTTCCTATCTGTCTTGTCGTATTTGTTGTTGTTGTTGGTGTCGTAATGACCGGTTACTACAATCGTTCCCGTTTGCCTGTTTACTGTCCAGGTCCGTGAGAAAAATCTGTTGTCTGTCAGATGAGCTTTATCTTTTCCGTCAGCAGAAAGTATCAGAATTTGCTTCGGGTCAGTCCAGTCAATGCCGCTTTTTCCATCAAGATCAACAGTCTGTGCCGAAACAATGATTTTGTTAATGCCTAAACTGTCAATTTTAACCTGTTCTATTTTTTCCATGTATCCGTCCACAGGAAAATCAATCTGGTTTGTCAGTCCGGTTTTCGTATTGATGAACAAAAGATAACGACTCTTGGTGTCAAGCATTTTACCTCTGTTCTCAATCGAAGCCACTATATATTCTGTTCCTTTAACTTCGGTTAGTTTATTGAAATGAACATAATTGTACTTGTCTTGTCCGTAGGTGAACAGGGTTGGAATGGTCATCATGAAAATTAAGAATTGCTTCATGGTCTGTAGGTTTAACGTGGGTGTCAGTTATTTTGTTACCGGATGTTTCATGCCTGCTATGGGGTGGCATGCCGTTAATCATGTTTTGCGAAATGATTCTTCAATCCGGTCTGAAACAGAGTAGAATTCAGCATATGTCTGGTTGTAAATACTTTTTCGGTTTCCGGATATTGTGTGATTGTTTTGTAATATGACAGATTGGAATTTACCAGATTGCTGCAAATTTTCTTATGAACAGACTATTTTAGAAAACTTAAATACTCTGGAAATATTGTATTTCTTAATGTTTACCTGTAACGATCCGGGGCCGGTCGTGTCCTGGTTTGTTCGTTAGCCAGCATCTTCAGATCCAGGCCATGGATTTCCGGTTTCTTCCGGTTTCCCGTTAAAACAACCGGGATTCAACGGGTTTGCGGGTAGGTGCTGTTAGTGGTTCGGGCTTCTTTTAGTTTAGTGGGTGCTTTGTATTTCAATTATTTTCCGGGGATTTAAGTTTTTTAAATTCTTCTCTTTGAATTTCAACAGTATGGAATCCATTAGTAATTATAGCTTGGTTCAAACTATATTCTTGTGACAAGAACAAATAGTATTGAGCATCTGAAATGCTTGGCGCCAAAATGCCTAAATAGTCATTTACCTTTGATTCATAATGATTATGCAGGTGGTATTTAAAAGTCCAGCCCATCTTCAGATCATTTTTTACTGCTTCTAAAATAACATTTGGTTTAGGAGGCCAGGGTTGGTCGCTTGCAGCAAAATAAACCCTGACAAGTTTTAGAGAATCGTGAAATAAAATAAACCCGTGAAATTCTGTAGGATGACTTAATAAAGGATACCTGCTAATTTGGTAATCTAATAATTGTGCCTCTAAATAGTTTATTGGTCTTATTATCCCCAGGATTTTGGAATGAATTAGTTGAGCATTAATGGAATCTCCATTTTTGGTATTCATTGGCTTGTAAGAAGTGTCTTGAAATGCTAATTCAAGTATTTTGAGTCTAAAGGCGTCCTTGCCTAGTACATTACTCACTGAATCTTTATATAATTTTAGAGATGTTGGTTGAACAAAATTTGTATCCCATAAATAAGGATCATTCGTGAATTCCCAAAATTGAAAAATCTCTATCCCGTTTTTTTCAAGCATAACAGGTGGTAAGGTCTTCAGGATAATGTGTTGTTCTTTAATGCTGTGACAACTCATCATAAAAATGGAGAGCATTAAAAACAGTCCACACAAAAACCCAATTTTTATATTCATCTCTTTTCAGTTATTTCATATTATTTTCGAACAAGTTCAAGTGTGTAATTCTTTACAACATCAACTTTATTTAAATAGTCATCTATACTTTGTGTCACAAAAAAATCAGGGAGAATTCCTGTTTCATCCGGCAACTTTGTGGCTGTAGATATATGAGTATTGTTCGCCACCGAGATTACTAATTTTGTATTATTCAAGCGACACAACGTTTGTCCGGCCGTGCAGAATTGATTAGAACCCAACTCCTCACCAATGATTGTTCCTATATTGTGTGCTTTCACGATACTCATGAAATGCCCGGTGGTAGAATTTCCGTTTCCATCAATCAGAAAATAAACTTTTCCTTTGAAGCGATTTTCAAGAGGATAAATTATTTCTTCGCCATAAATCTTATCTGTTTTTCCCTCAAATTCTGCCTTTGAGTAATAGGTAAAAGGTTTATCCATGAGATGTTGCAGCAGGTAAATACTGGGATGTTGAGAACCGCCTCTGTTATACCTCACATCAATAATCAGATTTTCAATTTTTTTAGTATTGATTATATTCATACTACTGTCAATGAAAGCTTTAAAAACGGGATAAGTGTCCCATACATAATAATTGAAAGACGAGATAGTTAAAATAGCAGTTTTCCCATCTAAAATCTCTAAACATAAATCTTTTAAACAACTATTTACTGCAGGGTCATATAATTCAGTTGCCATTTTTTGGGCTTTATGCAATTTAACCGAACCATGATTTTCTTTTGTAACAATTTCAAAAGTATCTGGCAAACCCAATGCGTAGGGTATTAAAGCAGCAA
Source organism: Bacteroidales bacterium (assembly GCA_016705005.1). Taxonomy (GTDB): domain Bacteria; phylum Bacteroidota; class Bacteroidia; order Bacteroidales; family Lentimicrobiaceae; genus Lentimicrobium. The sequence continues at coordinate 197,197 of JADIZB010000008.1, forward strand.
AATAGAAATTGAAATGGTGTGTTTTATAGGTTTCAATATTAGCTTGTGCAGCGATGTGTTTGTAAATATCTGAAATCAATTTTGCTGTTTCAATGCCATTGATACTCAATATTTCATCTTTAACTTTTACCTTATCTGAATTATTCATAGGATTTACTACAAATAATTGCTTATTTACCCATCTGACCTGCAATGGAAAACTATTCTCCAAAGGCAGAATAGAAAATTCATGGTAGTCATTTTGCATTGTGGAAGAAGCTGTATGCGAGCAGCCTATACTTGCAATGATGGCATTACAATGCCAGGCAAATTCAGCATAAGTCGTTTTTTGAGTAATCAATGATTTTTTACTTTCAATATTTTTCCAAAACTGATCTTTCGTAATAAATTTGAGTGCTTGTGGATGAATGGCTAATAACTTTTGACCCAATTGGTCTAAATCTGCCAGGTAATCTTTTTCGTCATAGATCTTTGAGAATTTTTCCTGCGCGGTTATAGGCTTTATTGTTGGAAATTTAATTAGTCCGATCACATCTTCCGCGTGAAAATTATCAGGGTTCATCTCTAAAGATTTCTCATAGTTTTGAAGTGCTTTAATGCTGTCTTTTGCCTGAAGATATGCCTCACCCATATTATCATAGGCATTAGCTGAGTTAGGAAATTCAGAAATAATGAGTGCGAAAACAGCAATAGCATCATTTAAGTTGTTTGCCCATAAAAATGAGTAACCGTAAAGTGTTAATTCTGTCTCATTGCCGAAGTCATATAACCCCGGATTTTTTTCTTTGAGTTTATGATAAAGTGCTATTCTTTCTTCAATCGGTCGATGAGAATTTTCTTTAAGCTTTTCGACAATAGATATCTTCCTGGTTTTGACTTCACCGGGTTGTAACTGATTAACCGAAGTCGTTGAAATGTGCTTATTTACGCATGCAGAGAACAAGCAGCTACATAAAATTGTCAGGCAAATTGCATAGAAATTACTCATACTCTTAAATCAGAAAAGATTGCTGTTTAGGTTTTTATTGTTACTCTGTGGTCGCCCTATATAACACACAACTTGTTTTTATGCTCAGTGCCCCACAATTATAAACGTTGGTAGCATCCCTTTGTTAGTGCGTATCCCAAAGTTAGCGCGCATCTCCGGATGTTGCCACGGAGGTGGCTGCTCCAATGATGGCGCGCGTCTTCCCGCCAGAATGGGCGGGACAGGCTCCGACGCGTGCCATGGAGTTCCGAATTTTTCTGGTTTTCTTTTTTGACAATCAGGATAACGGTTGGCAGCTAACCGCTGTTGCGGCTTTGTTATCGAAATTACTGATTGCAAACTGATTCTCAAAATCAACGTATAACATTGGTTGAAATAGATAGCAAGCAATAGCGGTTAGGTGCTGTTATGTGGGGTTATTTTTCTGATATTCTATTCTTTAAATCCATTTGTTCGTGAAGAATTCTAATGATTTCAATTTCACTATTTTCAGTCATACGGTAAAAAATGATGTGTCTTCCTGCTTTAAACCCTAATAAGTTTTCAGAAATTCCTGAATAGTTTTTACCTAAATCTGGATTGCATGCAACTTCTTTGCAATTTTCAATAAGCATATGATAGTATCTGTCTGCTTGATTTTCAGACCATTTATCAACGGTGTAATTCCAAATCTGTGTTAAATCAAATACCGCCTTATTGGAAAACTTATATTTAGCCATTCAATTTCCTATTAGCCTTCATTTTTTCTAAATGGGTTTCAGGGCTAAAATCATGGGCAATGCCACTTTCTATTCCTTCTTGAATTGCTTCTCTTAAGGCGATAATTTTATTTTCCTCTTCTTCCAAAAGTCTAAGTCCTGCTCGTATTACTTCACTCGCATTTTTATAGCGTCCTTCAGAAATTTTACTTTTAATAAATGTGTCAAAGTAGTTTCCTATTGATATTGAGGTGTTTCTATTCATAATGCATCAATTTTTCTTCAAAGATACCAAAAATTGGTACAATTGTCAAGTGCTGACGATTTTTTTTATAATCCCACATAACTTGTTTCTATACTCAACTCCTCACAATTATTAACGTTTACAAACATTTATAGATACAATATCCGGTTCAGAATCAATCAGATCCTGAATACATGGATCAAAAATAAAATTTTCACTCAGAAATAGCAATAAATTGTTTTTTCGCCTTATATCTCCGGAAGTATGCCCTCCGGTCTTTTCCCTGAACTTAAGATCAAAGACCGGAGGTATATAGCTCAGTTACAGAATCCGAAAAGTCCTTTTGGACCGGAATATTTTTTCCATATCTTTGTCGCACAAAACAATAACAAAATCAATCCTCAAAACCATGTCAGTCCTGGTCGGGAAAAAAGCCCCACATTTTGAAGCAGATGCAGTGATCAACGGAAGTGAAATCGTTGAGAAGTTTTCACTGAGCCGGTTTATCGGAAAAAAACATGTAGTCTTTTTCTTTTATCCGCTCGATTTTACTTTTGTCTGCCCGACAGAAATCCTGGCTTTTCAGCACAAACTGGCTGAATTTGAAAGCCGGAATGTAGCAGTGGTCGGGTGTTCGGTCGACTCGGCCTACTCGCACTGGGCATGGTTGAATATGGATCTGAACAAAGGCGGTATCAAAGGTGTAACTTTCCCGCTGGTTTCCGACCTTTCAAAAACAATCTCCGAAAACTACGATGTACTTGCCGGTAAGTATGAGTACGATGAAGAGGACGAGCGCGTTGAGTTTGATGGTGAAGCAGTGGCCTACCGCGGTCTGTTCCTGATCGACAAGCAGGGAATCGTCCGTCACCAGGTGGTGAATGATCTGCCCCTCGGCCGCAGCGTTGAAGAAGCCATCCGCATGGTGGATGCCCTCCAGTTTTTTGAAGAGAACGGTGAAGTCTGCCCGGCCGACTGGCACAAGGGCGACAAGGCACTGAAAGCTACACAAGAGGGAATTTCGGAATACCTGTCTTCAAAATAACAAATTTTTTATCAGCACTATCCATACTCTGGGAAACAACTTCCCCGGGTGATTCATTGCTTTATTTATCCCCGCATCTTTCCGGTTAATCCGGATTATTGTGTTTTAGGTTTCAGTGGTTTAGAAAATAATCCGCAATCCACAATCCGAAATCCGAAATCCGAAATCCGAAATCCGCAATTACTCCTTCTTCTTGGCTTCATTCCAGTACACATCCAGCTCAGCCAGGGTCATATCGTGCATCGATTTACCTGTTTCATTCACCTTCTCTTCAATATAATTAAACCGCCGGATAAACTTTTTATTGGTGCGCTCCAGAGCATCTTCAGGATTTACTTCGATAAATCGGGCGTAGTTGATCAGGGCAAACAGCAGGTCGCCGAATTCATCCTCGATTTTCTCAGGGGTGCCATTGAGTTTTTCATACTGAAGTTCGTTGAGCTCTTCCTGAACCTTATCCCACACCTGACCCACATGATCCCAGTCGAATCCGACACCACGTGCTTTTTCCTGTATCCTGTATGCTTTTACCATGGCCGGAAGTGATGCGGGAACCCCGCCAAGCACGGTTTTCCGTTCATTTTCGTTGACGCCTTTCTCAGTGAGTTTGATTTTTTCCCAGTTGTTTTTCACCGTCTCAGCATCGTTGGCGGTGACATCCCCGTATATGTGCGGGTGCCGGCGGATCAGTTTTTCACAGATGCCGTTCAGCACATCGCCGATGTCAAATGCCTTTTTTTCTGAAGCGATTTTTGAATAAAAAACAAGGTGGAGCATGAGGTCACCGAGCTCCTTCTTTATCTCTTCCATATCTTTTTCAAGAATGGCATCGCTGAGCTCATAGGTTTCTTCAATGGTAAGATAGCGCAGGCTTTCTAAGGTCTGTTTCTTATCCCAGGGACATCCTGCCCTCAGGTCGTCCATGATGTTGAGTAAGCGTTCAAATGCAATTAAACGGGGATCCATAGGGAGAAGTAAAAAGTCTAAAGTAAAAAGTCTAAAGTAAAAAGTCTAAAGTAAAGCCTGCCTGTCGGAAGGCTGGTAAAAACCGGATAACAGAAGCTGGCAATTTCAAGGGAAAAGTTATCAGCTTCCTGATACCGTCTGACCGTGATCACCGGAAGATTGACTCAGTCAGGATTGCCGGCAACATCAGCACTTGTACCTTCCTACCGTCCCCGGGTCCCATAGTCTCCTTGTCCTTATGTCTCCATGTCTCCATTTCAGTATTTTTAGAGACAAAATCCAACTTTGTAAAAGACGCCTGTTCCGATGAAAGATTTGCAAAGTTACACATTTTGGCGGGGCCGGATTTTGTATTTTTGTTTTCTGCCTGAAACTCCTGAACAGCCTGATCGTTGAGAACAAACAATTATAAGCGGGACTTGTTGAAACCTGTCGTGGCCATCATTATGGTCCTGATGGCCGGACTTATAACGACGAAACACTTGTCGGCTCAGAAAGTCCGCCGGTTTCAGGCGGCCAACCTGTTGTTTGAACCCAGGGCCAATTACGGGTTTCTGATCGCCCATCATGTTGAGATGGAAATCTACAACAGCCATTTCCCTTCCTTTGAATTCACCATTGCGCAGGCTTCATACGGCAAACGACAGTGGGAATCCTATTACAATTATCCCGTTACAGGAATCGCATATTGGAATGCATGGCTGGGAAATTCGCGCGATCTCGGGCAGGCGCATGCCCTGTTTCCATATATAAGTTTCCCTTGGGCGAAAAATGAGAAGTCGGAGCTGAACTTCAGGCTGGGTGCCGGGCTGGCATATCTTACGAAGCGTTTCGACAGGCTTGAAAATTACAAATATACCGCCATTGGATCACACCTGAATGCGGCGATAAACCTGATGATCGAATACCGCTGGAAACCCCTGCACCACCTGCAGTTGTCAGCCGGAGTGCAACTGATGCACTTCTCGAACGGCTCTGTTAAAACTCCCAATTTTGGATTGAATATTCCTTCGGTGAGTGGTGGAATTGCCTTCAGGCTCAACAAGGAAAACAATTATATCAGACGGCGGCTTAGACCCGATCTTACCATGTTTGAATTTGACGGCAGTGATTATATTGAAATCAAAGCCGGCTCCACCTTTGCCATCAAGGAGACAGGAGATACCGAAGGGAAAAGATATAACATCTATGCCGGTTTCATCAGTGCATCGAAGAGCCTTGGTTACAAACACAAACTTGGCTTGTGTTTCGATCTGTCATGGGATGGTTCGGATGCCTTGCTGGTAGCCCACTCAAATACCGAGCCCTATCATAAATCTGAACTGACCAAGCCCGGAATTAGCGCCGCCTATGAACTGGTGCTTGCCAGGACTTCGTTTGCTTTCAACCTGGGGGCTTACCTTGGCGGAAAGGATAAAAGTGAAGGAATGACCTATTATAAAGCGGGGATTCATTACCTGATAACCAAAAACCTGTTTGCAAACCTTACCCTGAAAACGCATTATGCCAGGGCTGATTTTGTCGGACTGGGGATCGGTTACCGCTTTAAACTGAAATATTACATGAAGTTGTGAGTTTATCCTATAGGGTGCTGAACGGTACAATTGCCAGGTAAGGTAACCAGCGATAAAGGTTAAGATAAATAAATTGAAACATTGAAAAAGCTTTTAATCATTTCTTTTTTCAGAACCATCACCGGAATGAGGTTTTCGGGAATGCTGAGCCTTCTGACGGCTTTCTCATTCCTGTTGGTTGCAGGCACTTTTTCAATGCTTATGATCACCTCATGCACAGGCGAACAGGCCGACGACTGTTTTACCAACAGCGGCCCGCAGGTGACTGAATCAAGACCGGCCGGTATCATTGAAAAAATTGAATTGTGGGACAATGTGAACCTGGTGCTGATCCCGGGAAGCAGTCCACAGATCAGTGTTGAAGCCGGTGAAAACATCATGAATGCAGTAACGACAGAAATAACCGGTGGTACTCTGATCATCCGTAATACCATGAAATGCAACTGGGTGCGGAATTTTAACAAGGAACTGACCGTTTATGCAACGGCACCCCTGCTGTCAGAAATCCGGTATGAAGGCTCAGGCGATATCAGCACCCGCAATCAGTTGAAACTTGACTCATTAAAGGTTAGTATATGGGGTGGGGCAGGATCATTTAATCTCGATCTCGATGTCATCAGGCTTAATCTTGAACAGCATTATGGCACTGTTGATCTGAATGTTGCCGGAAGAGCTTATATAACGACCATTTTTTCAAACAGCTATGGTCCGTTTTATTGCGATAGTCTGGTTTCCAATATTATTTATATCCGCAACAGCGGTACCAACAATTGTTATGTACATCCTCTGCATGTGCTCGAAGCAGAGATAACCTCAGTCGGTGATATCTATTATTCCGGGAATCCCTATGATGTAAAAAGTGTGATCACAGGGAGCGGGAAGCTTGTCAAAACCGAATGATCTGCCATAAAAAAAGGGCCTTTACAGCCCTTTGGATAATTCAGAAACTTAGCCTGTTTCAGGCCGGATCAAAAAGGAATATGATGACCCGTTGCCGATTTAATATGCCCTGGCAAATACAACCCTTCTTTCCGAAGGCTGGCCGGTCAGGATACACTTCCCTTTTTCAGGTTTTGAATCAAGCGGAATGCAACGTATGGTTGCCTTGGTCATTTCTTTGATTTTTTGCTCTGTTTCAGGGGTGCCATCCCAGTGGGCAAGGATAAATCCACCTTTGTTGTCGAGCAGGTCGTTGAACTCTTCCCAGGAATCGGCATTGGTGGTCATGTTTTCCCTGAAATCAAGTGCTTTCTGGAAGAGGTTGTCCTGGATGCTCTGCAGCAGGTGTTCAACTTTCGTTTCAATATCCTGCAGCTGATAAGTCGCTTTCTCAAGGGTATCGCGGCGTGAAACTTCCACCGTGCCGCTTTCAAGGTCTCTCGGGCCAATGACCAGCCTTACAGGCACACCCTTAAATTCGTACTCGTTGAATTTCCATCCCGGTTTGTAAGTATCGCGGCTGTCGTATTTCACCGAAATTCCTTTTGCCTGGAGGTTCTTCCTGATTTCATTCACTTTTTCGGTAATGGCTGCCAATTGCTCATCAGTCCTGTAAATCGGGATGATGACCACCTGGGTTGGGGCAAGTTTAGGCGGCAATACCAGACCGTTGTCATCGGAATGAGCCATGATGAGGGCACCGATCAGCCGGGTTGAAACGCCCCATGAAGTTGCCCATACGTATTCGAGTTTGTTTTCCTTGCTCAGGAACTGAACTTCGAATGCTTTAGCAAAATTCTGTCCGAGAAAATGGGAAGTTCCTGCCTGAAGTGCTTTGCCATCCTGCATCAGTGCTTCGATGCAATAGGTTTCTACAGCACCGGCAAAGCGCTCGTTCGGTGACTTAACTCCCTTAAGTACCGGCACAGCCATGAAATTTTCAACAAAATCGGCATATACATTCAGCATCTGCTCGGTTTCTGCAACAGCTTCAGCAGAAGTCGCATGGGCTGTATGACCTTCCTGCCAAAGGAATTCAGCCGTACGGAGAAACAGCCTGGTTCGCATTTCCCAGCGGACAACATTGGCCCACTGGTTGATCAGCAGGGGAAGGTCGCGGTACGACTGGATCCAGTTCCTGTACGTATCCCAGATGATGGTTTCTGAGGTTGGACGTACAATCAGTTCTTCTTCAAGCTTTGCTGTTTCGTCAACTATCACTCCTTTTCCATTTGGATCCTGCTTCAAACGGTAATGTGTCACTACTGCGCATTCTTTTGCGAATCCCTCCACATGACTGGCTTCCTTGCTGAAGAACGACTTGGGAATAAATATCGGGAAATAGGCATTTTCATGACCTGTATCCTTGAACATCTTATCCAGAGCAGCCTGCATCTTCTCCCAGATAGCATAACCATATGGTTTGATAACCATGCAGCCTCTCACAGCTGAGTTCTCAGCCATATCAGCCTTAATAACCAGATCGTTGTACCATTGAGAATAATTCTCAGCCCTTGTAGGAAAATCTTTAGCCATTGTTTATTTGTGGTATAGTATTTGTTAATTTCGGTTGTCAAACGCATCATCCCGCGAAAGCGGAGCAAAATTAACAAAATTAATGCAGTATATACATCTGAATCACTACCAGATGCCAGACTGCTAACCAAGGGAGGATCTTAAAATGAAAACCTTACTCAACATCGTCGCTGCACTGGCCTTATTCCTTTCGGCCTGCACAACCCAGTACCAGTCACGCGCTACGTACGACGATATCTATTACTCGCCCAAGGATGCACCTGTTGTAAAAGCAGAGCAACCGGCTGTCAGTCCTACCCAGCAGGAAAACCAGGTAATCAGTAACAATTCTGAAAGTTATACTCAGGCAGCGGAGCCGGAGCAGGAATACAGCCAACAGGCAGAGGAGCAAACTTATCAGCAGGAGTATTATACCGATGAGAACGGCAATTATCTGTATGCTGACAGTGAGCAATATACGGATCCGGCAACCGGCAATACTTACGTTACCAACAACTACTACGATGCTGACGACTATTATGATTATGCCTATGCAGCCAGGTTACGCAGGTTTCATTCCAATGTTTATTACGACAGCTATTATTCACCTTATTACACGAACCTTTACTGGTACGATTATAACCCTTACAGTTGGGGGAGCAGCATCTATTTAGGATATAACTGGTGGTACCCCGGTTATTCCAGCATGTATTCCGGATGGGGTTATCCTTCCTATGGAGGTTATTATGGATGGGATTATTATCCTTATTCCTATTATGGTTACGGATGGGGTTCACCATACAGCTATTACAGCGGTTACAATCATGGATATTATAATGGTTACTGGGATGGATATTACGACGGATCGGGCAACTACTACAACAGTTATGACAACAACTCATACTACTATGGCCATCGTGATTCAGGTCTGGGCGGAGGCTCAGGTGGAGGCAGGTCAGGCAGCGGCCGTAATTCCAGCTTCGGAGAGCGTTATGAGCAGGCCATTGCCAGTGGCAGAATAGAAGATCACCGTGTTTCGGCCAGGGGTATAGGAACAGATGGCCGGAATTCGACTGGCCGGACCACCCAAACAGGAACCGGTGACCGTAAGATCGAGCAGGGGACGGACAGCCGCGGAACTGTAACCAGCGGACGAAGCTCCCAAACAGGGACCAATACCCGTTCGGCTGAAACAAACGGACGCACCGTTCAGCCGGGGACAAACACACGTTCAACCGAAACAAACGGCCGTACGGTTCAGCCTGTTACCAGCGACCCCGGAACAGGGACCAATGGACGTCAGGTGCAAACAGGCAACGAGAATCGTGCAACACCTGCACAGGGTCGTGGCAATCAGGGCAGCAATGACCCTTCAAAGTATACTGCGCCGGTAAAAACAGAACAGGGAACAGTGAACCCGGGCAGGTATCAGCAGTCAACCAACCCCGGAAGGTCGAATACGCCTGACCGCCAGGTGTATACCAGGCCACAGGGGCAGCAGAATCAGCGTCAGCAGGCCAGCCCACAGGGAGGCCGCACACCGCAGTCGTATTCATCCCCCAGCTACAGCAAGCCAAAGTCAAGCAATGAATATACCAGTCCCCGTTATCGCAACATCCGCGAAAATGATGTAAATACGCAGAGACCCGCCGGGCAAATACCACAGCAAAGAGAAGCTGCCCCCCAGGAGAACATGCAGCGTCAGAATACACCCGATAACAGCAGGCAGAGCAGAGAGGTTCCGCAGCAACGCCAGTACAATTCAGGTAGTGAACGTCCACGTCAGCAGGCTACACCACAGCAATCGCAGCCTCAGCGCTATACTGCACCAACTACTCCACAGCGTTCCGGATCAAATGAAGGCAGAAGCACCTACAGTACTCCTTCCCGTTCATCATCATCTTCTTCTTCGGGAAGCAGTTATTCATCTCCATCACGCTCATCGTCATCTTCTTCCGGCGGTAGTTCATCATCCGGCAGAAGCTCTTCCTCAGGAAGCAGCAGGTCTTCGTCAGGAGGCGGACGCAGGTAATTCTAAAAGACAACGAAGAAATTACAACTTACTCTAATTACTGAAACAATGAAAAAGCTGATTGTTGCACTGTTTACACTGATGGCATTTATCCCCGCCCTGCTGGCGCAAAATGAAGTTGATGCCCTGCGCTACTCAAGGTTAAACAACTCAGGAACTGCCCGTTTTGTGGCTATGGGAGGCGCTTTCGGGGCTTTAGGCGCCGATTTCAGCAGCCTGAGTTACAATCCTGCCGGTATTGCGCTTTATAAAAGTTCTGAGATAAGCATTACACCTTCGTTTAATGTAGGGAGAACCGAAGCTGATTATAACGGAAGTTACCGTGAGGATTCAAAATATACATTTAACCTCGGAAGCGTAGGTATTGTTATGGCAACCGACCTAAGGGCCCGAAACCCGCAATCGATGTGGAAGAACATTCAGTTTGGCTTTGGCCTGAACCGGATGGCCGATTTCAATAACAGAACCATGATCGAAGGAACCAATACCACTTCCTCTTTCCTGACTCCTTATCGTGATATTGCAAATGGTATAGCCCCCGATGATCTGAGCGCATTTAATACCGGCCTTGCCTATGATGCGGATCTTTTATTTTTGCGGAATGCGGCTGATTCTGCCACCTGGAACTATCAGACCGACCTGCCCGACGGGGGTGTCAACCAGCGTCAGAGTATTGTTACCAAAGGTTCATTGAATGAAATGGTATTTGCAGTGGGTGCCAATTATGGTGACAGGCTATACCTTGGTGCCACCATAGGTGTTCCGTATATCAAATACTCATCAAGGTCTGTTTATACCGAAACCGACGAAGAAGACAACAGTGATTATTTCGATTCCTTCACCCGTACCGATGAACTTGAAACCTCCGGAACAGGGATTAATCTGAAACTGGGACTGATTTTCAGGGCTACCGACTGGCTGCGGCTGGGTGGAGCCTTGCACACACCTACCTTTTACAATGGTATGGCCGATAGTTGGAATGCTACCATAAAATCAAATTTCGACAATGGAAGCAGCATCACTTCCCGGTCACCGGAAGGATTTTATGAATATGAATTAACAACCCCCATGCGTGCCATCGGAAGTGTAGGATTTGTTTTGGGTAAAGCCGGTATCATCAGTGCCGATTATGAGCATGTGGACTATTCCGACAGCAGGCTCCGGGCACCCGATTATGACTTCAACGATGAAAATGAAGCAATCAGTAGTTCATATCTGAAAGCCGATAACCTCAGGTTGGGAACAGAGTGGAGGTTCGGCACACTTCACTTGAGGGGTGGGTATACCATCTCTTCAAATCCCTATAAATATGGCACCGATGCAACCAGATCAGCCTATTCCTTTGGATTGGGTGTTCGTGAAAAGAACTTCTTTATTGACCTGGCCTGGGTACATGCAAGCATGGACGATGAGTATTACCTGTATTCTTCAGAATATGTCCCTGCCACCATGACCAAACAAATAAACAACTCTTTTCTGATGACCGTCGGGATAAAGTATTAATCTTCCCGGATTCTCTAAACAACTATCAGAACCATACCTTCAAAGCGGCCTTCAATAGGCCGCTTTCTTTTTATCCCCAAAGCAGAATCGTGAAATAGAAAAATTTAAGTTACACTGTCAAAGTGATGACATGAATAATAGAAATAGGCCGTATGAAAGAGTATCATTCCCTCTTTAGCCGTGATAGTTTAACCTTGGGAGATGCTTTATTGCCAGGCGGAAAATCTACTTTACACGCGATAATCCTGCTTTGGCTTTCTGGCTGATACTGGTCTGGTACTCCTCATATTTAAGATTCAGGCATTGTTCATAATAATACCTTGCTTTCTGCCTGTTGCCAGTGTTTTCATAGATAATTCCGAGCTGAAGAGCAGCATTCGCTGCATAATAATAAGGGTAAAGCGATCCCTGTTTCAGTGTTTCGGCATAATTGAGAATGGCTTTGGGATGGTTTCCTGATTTGTGATATATCCGGCCGAGGCGATAGGTATATTCAAGTTTTTCTCGTTTTGACCATTTGGCTGAAGCTGAAGCTTTGTCTAACACCGAAAGAGCTTCTTTGTAGTAGCCTCCGTCAAAAAGCAGCCTTGCTTTCAACAGCGGAAGATCGGGTGGTGATGACAATTTTGTTTCAGCCATAGCCTGCTTATCGCTGTCAACGTCATTAACCCCCATCAATCTCACCCGATCCATGTATAAACTATAGCCATCAGGATTGTTTTTAAGCAATTCAATCCAGGCCAGCCTTTGGTAAGCAGATTTGACAAAGTTTTTCCCCCTGAAATTCACCACGAACCTGAGGAAGTGCAGTTTTGCGCCGGCATCGAGTTTATTGAGTTGTGCAACCCCGATAAGGTATTCCAGGTAATGAAAGGGATAATATCCAACTCCTCCGGGCTTGTTTACAAGGATTTCGAGGGCCTTGCCACTCATTCCGTTGTGCAGGTAGAAGGCCGATGCGGCATAGATAAGCAAGGGACTGCCTGAAATCAGTGTTTTGTTGTCCGGATTTTCAATCAGATGGAGCAGAAAACCCGAATCATCGGTTGAAGCCGAAAAGTTAAAGGTGATGAAGCTGAGCAGGAACAAGCCTTCCGACTTCAGGAAGGGATATTGAATAAGGGTGGAAGAATTATTGAACAACTGCCTGAATTCTCCGATCCCCTGATCAACTGTTCCTTCAAATGAAAGGGTTTCGGTGATCCATTTGTAATTCGTCGGTACTGAGCCGATTAACACATGAAGAACCCCCAGTGCTGCATCGTTTGGGCTGAAATCAGGGAACAGTTCCTTGTTTCCGGTCAATTGCCGGTAGGCCCGGTTGAGTTCGATGGCAGCCGTTGTGTACTCCCCGAATTTGATTCTGGCGAAAGCCCATTGCAGATTAAATTGTGCCTGACAGTAAAGGTGCCATGGAGAATGCACATTACCATCCTCAAGTCGTGCAAGCCTTGACCTTCTCGATGATATGCAGGTCCTGTAAATATCCTCTTCTTCTGAAATGATGATTTTCAGGAAATCGCTGTAGTTCTCGAGATAGGGGATAATGTTATTACCCGGCGATGTTTTTCCGGAAGTCTTTAACAGGTCATCGGCTTCGTTAAGCTTCAGCTGAAGGATCAGTTCATAGGCTTTCAGGCAATCCTTGTTCATGCTGTAATCATTCGAACAAAATCCTTTCTGACCGGGAGAAAGCAATTTGATCATCAACAATAGGAATCCGATTCTGAAGCCTGATTTCATGGAGGTAAATTATAAAAAAAAGGGAAAGCTTTCACTTTCCCTTTAAAACCTTTTCATCAGCCTGATTAGTTGGTCTTGGATGCAAGACCATGATCAACCAAAATACGACCACAGTATTCACAAACAATAATTTTTTTATGCATCCTGATGTCCAACTGACGCTGGGGAGGGATGGAACTGAAGCAACCGCCGCAGGCATCGCGCTCAACACTAACAACGGCGAGGCCGTTACGGGCATTCTTGCGGATACGTTTATAAGCAGTAAGCAGCCTTTCTTCAATGAAGCGCTGATAATCTTCTGATTTGGCCTGTAAAGCAAGTTCTTCCTTTTCCGTTTCGTTAACTATATCGGAGAGTTCGCTTTTTTTAATTTCCAGGTCGTTTCTGCGTTCTTCAAGGATTTTCTGAGCAGCTGTTATTTCATCATTTTTCAATGTGAGGCTGTTGGTATATTCCTTGATCCGTTTCTCAGCGAGGGCAATCTCCAGGTTCTGGAATTCTATTTCTTTCGACAGTGAGTCATATTCGCGGTTGTTGCGCACATTCATCTGCTGTTCTTCGTACCTTTTAATCTGGGCGAGGCTTTCCTTGATCTGTAATTCTTTCTCCTTTATCTGGCCCTTGAGACTTTCAATTTCCTGGATGTAATTATCGGTTCTTGTTTCAAGTCCTACAATGTCATCTTCAAGATCTTCAACTTCGAGCGGAAGCTCACCTCTGATGATCCTGATTTTATCTATCTGCGAATCTATCTGTTGCAGGCTGAACAAGGCAATCAGCTTCTTTTCAATAGAAATTTCTGTTTCTTCACCATCAGTGTGTGAGAGCGAAACATGCGCAGAAATTACACTTTGTTCTTCTATATTCTGTACCTGGGTGTTGTCAACCTCAGGAGCGCCTTTTGCTTTCGATGGTGTTTTTGCCATATGAGACCTGATTTAAATAATTAAATTACAGATAGTTAACCGGATTCGTGCTGATCGTGGAAATTTGGAGTGCAAAGGTAGGAAATTTTTCTTTAACAACCTGATACAATAATTCTTTCGTAAATTGTTCAGTTTCATAATGACCTGCTTCCACAAGCAATATCCGCCCTTCAGCCAGAAAATAATCATGGTATTTAAGTTCTCCGGTAACAAAGGCATGGGCACCCGACCGTATGGCCTCCTGAATCAGAAAGTTACCCGATCCGCCGCAAACAGCCACCTTGCTTATTTTTTTTCCGGTAAGCGGGGAACATTTAATAAGCGGGACTTTCAGGACTTCTTTGAGCCGTAATATAAATTCCTCTTCCTGCAATGGATTCTCAAATTTCCCTGTCATGCCCGCACCGGTATTTAAAGCGCTATTGGTCAGAACATAGGAATCCCAGGCAATCTCTTCGTAGGGGTGGACCTCTCTCACAGCTGACAGAACCCTTGATTCCAGCCATTTGGGCACAATGGATTCAATCCTGATTTCGGGTTCTGAATGTATTTCGCCCTGTTGGCCGACAAAAGGGTTGGCCCCTTCCAGTGCCCTGAACGTGCCTGATCCTGCAGTATTGAAACTGCATGAATCGTATTGGCCGATGTGGCCTGCCCCGGATACAAACATGGCCTGCCTGACTTTCTCTGCATGGCTTACAGGAACGAATACCACAAGTTTGCGCAGGTTTCCGTTGATCGGGCTGAGAATAGAGGTCTCCGTTAACCCAATCTTCCTGCATAGCATTGCGTTGACACCTTCCATACTGTTATCAAGGTTGGTGTGGGCAGTGTAAATGGCGATTTTATTCCGGATGGCTTTGATGACACAGCGCTCAACTTCATTGTTGCCATTGATCTTTTTTAAGGGCTTGAAAATCAACGGATGGTGGGCAATAATAAGATTATATCCCAGTTTTATGGCTTCTTCAATCACCGATTCAGTGACATCCAGAGTGATTAGTGCCCCTGTAATTGTATCATCCGGATGGCCTGTAAGGAGACCGGAATTATCATAATCTTCCTGTAACGGAAGCGGGGCCATTGTTTCAATGCTTTGAATGATCTCATTAAGTTGCATATGCTTTTTCATTGTGACTTCAAATCTAAGGTAAATTTCCCGGAAACCCATAAGATTGTCAGGTGACTTTGAGCACCTTGCCGTAGGTTGTCTGACTGCATGATGTATTACCATTATGAAATATTCTGATTAAAAGAAAGATACACTGTAAAAACGCATATCCATGGTGCTTTAATAAGTCCGGCGATAGGCTTCCGGATTCAGTAAAATTTTTTACTGAGTGCTTTTTTCCGGGTTTTCTTAGTATCTTTAAGACTCAGACGGGTTTAAAGAATTGTATTGTAAAAAACTTGCACCGAGGTGTAAATTATATATTTTTAAGGCGTGGAATTTCTCAGGATCCTTTTACTTCCATTTGCTCTGATCTATGGTTTTATAGTCGGAATACGGAACCTGTTGTTCGATTGGAAGGTTCTTCCTTCTGAAAGTTTCAGCCTTCCGGTGATTTCGGTCGGGAATCTGTCGGCCGGCGGAACCGGTAAAACCCCCCATGTAGAATTCCTCATCAGGCTTTTGTTGCCGGTTATGAATGTCAGCACCCTGAGCAGGGGCTATGGCAGGGATACCCGTGGTTTTATTGCGGCAAAGGAGACTGATTTTGCACGTACCATTGGGGATGAACCGATGCAGTATTTCGTTAAATTTAAAAATATCAGGGTTTTTGTTGACGGGCACCGCCGCAGAGGTATAAAATCAATTTTGAGCCAATCACCTGATACCGACGTTATTTTACTTGATGACGCATTTCAGCATCGTTTTGTAAAGCCGGGACTCTCAATTTTGCTGACCGATTATCACAAACTTTATTGCAACGATTATCTCATACCTGCAGGAACGCTGAGGGAGCCGGTCAGCGGTGCCTCCAGGGCAGATATCATTGTTGTTACGAAAACCCCGAATGTTTTATCGCCGATTACCAGGCGTAAAATTATTTCAGACCTGAAACCCAGACCAAACCAGCAAATATATTTCTCATTCATCAGGTATGGCCGGATCACTTCACTGTGGGATCAGGACATCCGGTTTATCCCTGAAAAGAAATACAGTCATATCATTTTGTTTGTAGGCATAGCCAATCCATATCCACTTCAGGATCAATTGAAAAAGTATTGTAACGAGCTTACTACCCTGCTTTATCCCGATCATTATCAATATACAAATGCAGATCTTGATAAGATCAAAGGAATTTTTGACGAACTTTACAGCCGCAATAAATTACTGGTCACAACTGAAAAGGATGCAATGCGGATTCTGAACCCGGATCTTATGGAGAAAGCAGTTCAGATGCCCATTCACTATATGCCGATCGAGGTGGATTTTCACAGTGGTGATGGTGATGCATTTAAAGAACAAATCTATCAATATGTTGGAAAGAATCAATGAGAGTGTTGCCTATATCCGCAGGCATATTGCGGAAAATCCGGAAGCAGGAATTATTTTAGGTACAGGACTAGGCGGGCTGACAAGCGAAATAAAAATTGAAAAAGAACTCCCTTACAGCGAAATTCCCAATTTCCCTGTTTCAACCGTTGAAGGACACAAAGGACAGTTGATTTTCGGGATGCTTGGTGGTAAAAGAATCGTTGCCATGCAGGGCCGGTTTCATTTTTATGAGGGCTGGACTATGCAGGAAATCGTTTTTCCGATCCGGGTAATGAAAGCACTCGGAATTAAGATCCTTTTTGTTTCCAATGCCAGTGGCGGACTTAACCCGGGTTTCGAAGTGGGCGATATCATGTTTATCACCGATCACATCAACCTGATGGGCACCAACCCGCTGATAGGGAAGAATGATGATAAGATCGGCCCCCGTTTCCCGGACATGAGTGAGGCATACGATCGGGTTATCCTTGATAAGGCATGTGATATAGCCTCCAGGGCAGGTATTCCTTTCAGGACCGGTGTTTATGCAGCCGTAACCGGCCCCACTTTTGAAACTCCCGCTGAGTACAGGTATATTCACATTATAGGTGCCGATGCGGTTGGTATGTCAACAGTTCCCGAAGTGATTGTAGCCAGGCATATGAATGTGCCTGTTTTTGCTGTTTCTGTTATTTCCGATCTCGGGGTTCCCGGAAAAATCGTTGAAGTTTCCCATAAAATCGTTATTGACGCCGCCAGCAAGGCAGAGCCGCGCATGACGCGCATCATCAGTGAACTCCTGAAAGAGATCAGTCTCTGAAACTGATTGCATTATCCTTCATTCTGAAATTTACCATCAGATACCAAATCGTTCAATTGCGATGAGTCGTTGGCTGAAATTCATTTGCATTGCAATATTGCCTGCAACACTGATATCCTGCAGTAAGCAAAAGAATCCCGGTACATCAACACTATGCGGTACAGCTGAACTGAACTCCGGTTCCTGGCTCAGGCTCGTCAGGATTGATACTGCCGCCTATATTCCGGTTGATTCCGTAAAACCCGGTAAGGACGGCAATTTCTGCCTGAAACTGAAACCCGGGATGGCCGGTTTTTATCTGCTTCAGGATGGAGACAAAACCCTTGTCCCGGTTGTGATACACCCCGGCGATTCCATTTCAGCCTTTTTACGGTATGATTCTGTATCAATCTCCGGGGGCAGAGAAGCCGGATTTTTCGATCAGTACAGAAAACTGCTTTTGGCCGGTGAATCGGTAGCCGATTCGCTGGGAGCGGTGTTGTCGCTGGCGCGCGACATGGACGATTATGAAACAATCAGGCACAGCACCGATTCGGCATGGGAAATCCTTTTGCAGAGAACCAGGGACAGAGGTGTTGAATACCTGAGGCAACACAAGGACTTTCTCTCACTTATCCTGGTCATCAACAGCAAAGTTCAGCAGACTTATGTCTTTGACCAGACAACAGACAGTGCCTGGCTGTTTGTTGCGGATTCACTC
Source organism: Bacteroidales bacterium (assembly GCA_016705005.1). Lineage (GTDB taxonomy): Bacteria > Bacteroidota > Bacteroidia > Bacteroidales > Lentimicrobiaceae > Lentimicrobium. The sequence goes on from JADIZB010000008.1 coordinate 215,372, forward strand.
CTTGCTGCTAACCACAGCGGTAATCCACATGTTAAAGCTTATCACAGCAGGGTTGGCGCTATGCGGAAATCTTTTTCTGACGAAAGTCATGCCCGTGAAGCCATGAAGCCCGGCAGGACAGTTCCTGGTATCACTTTGCCCGGGACTGACGGGAAAAATATCTTCCTGAGTACGGCGGAAAATAAGCTGACCCTTGTTTATTTCTGGTCGGCAGCGGATGCGCCCAGCCGGAAGGCTAACCATGAACTCAAGGCATTGTACGACAAATACAGGGAAAGGGGTTTCGGGGTATATGCTGTATCGCTTGACCAGTATACTGATCGCTGGAAAGCTGCAGTGAATCTTGACAAACTATGGTGGGTCAATGTGAATGATATAAAGGAGATGAATTCCGTTGTTGCGAAGCAATGGTTTGTACAGAAGCTCCCTGTTTTTGTTCTCACTGACAGCAAAGGGAAGATCGTAGAACGGTTTATTTCGGTCAGTTCACTGGAGCAGAGGCTGGTAAAAGCCTTTGGCTACTGATCGGTTAATATTGCTGATCTTTAAGCGAAATCACTATTTTTGCATAAAATGAATTTATAATCCTGCCATTTTGAAGATATATTTTGCCTCTGATTTTCACCTGGGAATTCCTGACCATGCATCAAGTCTGAAACGGGAAAAGCTGCTTGTCCAATGGCTTGATCAGGTTTGTCCGGATGCAACGGAAATATATCTGATGGGCGATATTTTCGATTTCTGGTTTGAATATAAAACCGTAGTGCCGAAAGGGTTTACAAGGCTGTTCGGGAAACTTGCCGAAATCACAGACCGGGGGGTGCCGGTGTATCTTTTCCGGGGAAATCACGATATATGGGCTTTCAATTATTTTGAGCAGGAAATCGGCATTGAGCTTCACCGTGAAGCCATTATCAGGGAGTGGAACGGAAAGCGCTTCTTTCTTGCACATGGTGACGGGCTGGGACCGGGTGACAACGGCTACAAGTTCCTGAAAAGGGTTTTTGAATTCAGGCCCAATCAATGGCTTTTCCGCTGGCTGCATCCCGATATCGGCACCCGGCTTGCCTTGTTCTTCTCCAGAAAAAGCCGTTACGCCAATGTAATCAGGGACGAAAAACAGATTTCGTCGGTTGGTCGGATCGACATTAGCAAAGAACGGTTGTTCAGGTTTGCTTCAGACTACCTGAAAAGTGATCCCTCCATCAATTATTTTATTTTCGGTCACCGTCATGTACCCGCCAATCTGCCTCTGAATGCCGGAAGCAGGTTTATCAACCTGGGCGACTGGATTACCAATTTCAGTTATGCGGTTTTTGATGGAGAGGAATTGCAGCTGTTGACTTATAAAAATAGTAAACCTGAATCCATGATTTAGGGGTTGCAGGATGATTGAAACGGTTTCTCATTTAAGTCCGGTTTTATGCTTTTTTCCAGTATCGATATAGGTTCCAATGCCGTCAGGCTTTTATTTGCCAATGTCTTTGAAAGCAAGGGCGGACCGGTTACCGAAAAGGCCTCGCTGATCCGCATTCCGCTCCGCCTCGGAATGGATGTATTCAGTACCGGAATGATTTCAGATCAGAAGGCTGATGATCTGGTGAAGACAATGAGGGCTTTTAAACTCCTGATCGATGTATACCAGCCATTGGGTTACAGGGTTGCAGCAACCGCCGCCATGCGTGAAGCCAGCAATAATGTGGAGGTCATGGAGAGGGTGAAGCGGGAATCCGGGCTTGAAATCGGGATGATTGACGGCATTGAAGAAGCCAACATCATCAGTTCGCTCAGCAATGTGTTTGTGAACAAGAATTTCACCAAAACCATTTATGTTGATGTTGGTGGAGGATCAACTGAAATATCAGTACTTGACGGTGAACGCTTTATTACATCCAATTCGTTCCGTATAGGAACCATCCGATTGCTGGCCGATAAGGTGGAAGATACGGAATGGGAGCTGATGCGCAAATGGCTTAACCAGTTCAAGGCTGATTTTGGCCGGATGAACTGTGTCGGTTCAGGAGGCAACATCAATAAGATTACCAAAATGTACGGCTACCCCATCAACAACATGATCAATTTTGATCAGATGCAATATGCCTATAAGCAACTGAACAGCATGCCAATGGATGTCAGGATTGAACGTATGGGCCTGCGCCCCGACCGGGCTGATGTAATTGTTCCGGCTGCCCGAATCTTTATCCGTATCCTGAAATGGACCGGTATCAATGTGATTGTAGCCCCGAAAATAGGTCTGGCCGACGGGCTGGTCTTGTTACAGTACAAGGAGATGAAGGAGCGCGGAGATATTTAATCCGTGGATTACCTGTTTTCCCATTCCTGGCTATCAGAAAGTATTTTCCCATGATTAAAAATAACCGTTACCGGAGATACTGTGATAACACATTAATCCGGTAACGGCTGCACCTGTCGCAAGCTGCTGTTGTTTTAAGGGAACAGTCCCAAAGCAAAAGTCCGATATTTGCCCTTGTTCAGACTTTCCATGATGGTTGCGCGAGTGCCTTGCCGATCGGCTGACAGACTGGATTGTCAGCGCTGGCTTTTCAGATTGCTTCAGCCATTTCGGGAGTTTGCTGCTCAGTAAAGGAGGCTTGCAGTGGAAAATGGTTCCGGGCTAAGCTTGCATTGAACATGGTGTCAGGTATAAAATTCGAACTAAATAGCAGAATGATTGCTGTTGTGATGGCCGGCGGGCACAGGTTGCTGGCATAGAGGTGGCCCTTTTTCTGTAAGGCAGATCTGTGATGCCAGGATATCGGGATTTACTAAGGATGATACTACGGGAGGCACACGCTATCGCCAGCCCAGCAGTAAACAGCTTTTTTATTTTTTCTTACATTGTCTTGTTGACCGGGTTATGGAGAAAGCATATCCCACATGCAGGGTGACAAACGGAGACAATGTGGAGATGTCGAAAGTGTTGCCTTCAAGGGTGTTCTGACCTGAAATCCTGCCTGTGAATCCAAGCCCTGCCCATGGTTTAAGGTAAAGCGGAAAATCAAAGGGCTGCCAGTTGACTCCGGCAGAGGGCATAATGAGCAGATTGCTGTAACTGATATGCTTTCCTGGCGAGGGATCCATGCTGTTTTTGTAATTCTGTATCCCTGCCTGGAGTCCGGCAAACCACCCCTTGTTGGCTTCGTTGAAGTAATACTCCCCGAAAAGGCCAAATGCGCTATTGATCCTTACATTCCAGCCTTTTGCCTTGTTCTTTTCATTCAAATCCACAAGGAAAGCGGGGAAATCCATGGCATAGGTACCGGCGCCGATTACCAGCCTGTCGCTGCCCGCCGGCTTCAGGCGGATATGAAAAGCGTATCCTCCGAACAGAAAGGTTGAAGGATCAGTTTCCACGGAAAGGATGGTCTTCCTGTCCACCGTTTTTTCCTGAGCGAACAATGGCTTCATTGATAAACTGCTGAATAACAGACAAGTAATTGCAAAAAATTTAAAATTTGTTTTCATGGTCGTTGATTTTAAGGGTTGTTATTAAGGGTTATTGTTTCTAAAAGGGCATTGTCGTTGAAAGTGCGTATGGTTTTGTAATCAAGCCTGTTATCTTTTGCAAAGTCAGGGAGCCATTCGCCTTTCTGCCACCGCCGGCCACCGCCTGTCGTCAGTACTTTCCAAAACAGGTATGTCAGGTTGTGCTTAAGGGGTTTGAAGCGGGAGACTTCTGAAAAGGCCGTGAATCGGGCCTTCGACCCTGAAGGGGTCAGTATGATGATACTTCCGCCGGGTTTAAGTACCCTGAGCGCTTCGTTCATCAGCAGTGTTTTGCTGTTGTCGTTCAGAAGAAAGAGTACCGAACAGAAACTAACCACATCAAATTGGCTGTCGCCGAATTCCAGTGCTGCATCCATCTTCTGGTAAAGAAAGTTCACCCTGCCATTTGCTGACCTTTTTCTGGCTGTATCAATCATTGTTGTGTTGACATCGATCCCGGTGATGTTTAGGGTTGGTTCTGCTGCGATGAGCATCAGGGGCAGATTCCCCGGACCCGTGCCAATATCCAGGATGTACTGATGGGGCTTTACGGAAAGGACGGCTTCTGCTGCCGGTCTGATAAATTCTGAGTACCAATTGCTGTTGGTCGCCTTGAGAAAGAGTGTCATAGATTCAGCTTAGAGTGTCAGTGCTGCTGTTGCCACAAGTGACAGAGCAGCTATAAAATGTATAAACAACATATAAAGAATATTAAGTTAGGTGCAAAAAAAATTACTGTGTGTCCAGGATGTCTTTGAGTGTGGTTTTCTTTAACTCATTTTTCATCGTTTGCTCAACACTGTTCAATGAGCGGATCACAGCATTTTTTACGCCTTCAGGCCTCTTTCCTTTTGCATTGAGATCAAAACTGGTTTGAAACAGCGGTTTCTGATTTTCAATGGCCATTAAGATGTCAAGGAGGCTGATCCGTTCTGCATCCCTGGCAAACCGTACTCCCCCGTTAACACCTTCCTTCGATTCCAGAATCCCTGCCCTGATCAGATTATTGAAAATAAGCGATAAGGTTGGTTTCGGAATGTCGAGCACTTCACTCATCACCTTGGTGGAAATAAACTCAGTTTCTCCCCGCCGGATTTTATCGGCGATAAAAACCAATACCAGAATTGATTTCGTGAAAGAAAGAGAGTAGGCCATAACTAAATAATCTAATTATTGAGATTGCAAAGATAGCTACATTTTTCAGTTCTCCAAATTTTCTTTCAATTTTTTTCAACATTGTCAGGTAAAAATCGAAAATTTTCCTGCCACCAAGTCGCCACTTTGCACAAAACGAATAAATCAAATCAGTGTTCTTTGGTGTTTTCGTGCTTTGGTGGAAAATTTGAAAAAGTAAGTTGCTGTTCAACAAATATTCTCAAAGAGCAACTATATCAATTATTTATAACTGTGTTCAGAATTTCCCCCGGACAACAATATTTTTTTTCATCTTACAGACCAGGACAGGCTTATTTCGCGGGAAAATACGATGAATGTGCTGAAAACCAGAGGATGCGCATGGAATAAATTTTCGAAAAAGGTGGAAACGGAGTAATGAAGCTGAGGTTAAGGTTCAGGTTGAGAAAAGGGAGGGTGTCATCTTTTTAAGTCAGAACACTGTTTTTGAGAGGCTGCAAGGGTATACTCAGAAGTGTATGGAGACCTTCGGTCAGTGTGCTGGGATTTGCGCTAAAACCCCCTGAATTCAATATTTTTACTATCGATCAGGGTTACCCATTTGCCCATTTTTTTCTGAATCACTCTGAAGTGGTGCTCATCTCCGGGAGACACAAAGGAGATGGCTTCGCCGGGAGATTCAGCACGACCGGTCCGGCCGATCCGGTGGATATAGTCTTTGGGTGAACGGGGCAATTCATAGTTGATGACGTAAGGAAGGAATTTAATATCTATGCCACGGCTGATCAGGTCGGTAGCAACCATCACCCTGAGTTTGCCCGATCTGAACCTTTCCATGGCTTCGGTTCTGGCTTTCTGGCTTAATTTGCTGTGCATGGCGGTTGCATCAACCCCGCTATTCCTCAGCTTTTCTGCTACTTTTTCGGAACTGTAAACCGAGGAGGTGAAAACCAGCACCTGTTTCATGTTGTGCTGTTTGATCAGATACCTCAACAATGGGCCCTTTCGCTCTTCCGGAACCAGGTATGCCGTTTGTTCTATCAGATCGATGTTATCCTTCTCCATTTCGATTTTCACAACCAACGGATCATGCAATAAAACCCTGTTGATGTTGTTCACATCATCGCTCAACGTAGCCGAGAAAAGCAGGTTCTGGCGCTTTTTGGGAAGTAGTCCGAAAATGCGGTTCATCTCTTCCTGAAAACCAAGGTTGAGCATTTTATCTGCTTCATCGAGCACCAGGGTTTCAATGCCCGATAGTTTCACCGCATTTGATGCTTCAAGTTCAAGCAGTCGGCCAGGGGTGGCAATCAGGATATTAACCCCCTGCAAGGCCATCATCTGCGGATTAACGGCCACGCCACCATATACGGCCAGAATTTTGATTTTGCCGGGGACTGCTGCCGCGAACAGTTTGAAAACTTCACTTACCTGAATGGCAAGTTCACGGGTAGGCACAAGAACAAGTATCTGTACATGACGGTTCCGTGTCAGCTTCTTTTCCTGAAGATTCATCAGCAAGGGCAGAACATATCCGGCGGTCTTACCCGAGCCGGTAGGAGCGATGCCCAGAATGTCTTTCCGGTTCATAACGGCCGGGATCACCTCTGCCTGGACCGGGTACGGATCATTGTATTGCAGGGTGGTCAGGACCCCGAGCAAAGCCGGGGATAAACCCATGGATTCAAATGTCATTCGTGAAGGATAAGTTGATCAGAAGATAAATTGTTAGCCGCAAAAGTACATAATTATAAGTCCGGGTTCCTGATACAGGTTGCGGATGGATGCAGGTTTAAAACAGATCCGCTAGCGGAGGCCTTACATCAGCGCTGAACCTGAATTCTTCAGCTTACCTTTTTGCTGATCTTTTTGTTGGCCCTGAGTTTTTTTACCGATTTCTTCCGGTACTGATCGGAGAGTATGCTGATATTGCCGTCGACTTCGAGGATGGCCAGATCGATTTCGCTGATGGTGGCAACGCCGTGTTCCCTTGCGGCTTCCATCAGCTCGTCTTCGGTGATGCTTGCTTTCTTAAGGTGGGGAGTCAGGATCTTTCCTTTATACACCAGCATAATTGTTTCACCTTCAACAGCTTTTCTGAACTTAGGAAAGCGGAACTGAAGATATTTCAACAGATAGTTTACAACAAAGAGAGTGGAAGCAGCCACCAGCCCTCCCATCAATGTGGCATCGGGGCCAACCATGGCATTTTGCACGGCGTTGCTGATCAGCAGGATAAAAACAAGATCCACCACCGACAGCTGGGCCAGTTCCTTTTTGCCAAACAACCGGATGGCTATGATGATAAAAAGGTAAACAGCCAGGGTGCTGCCGATGATCCTCACATAATTATTATCTAATGTTTCAAACATGGTTATAGAAAAGAGATATAATCTGAGGTGTAAACATATTCAAATGTAAGTATAAATTGGCCTGGAGCAGAACTTCAAGTCTTACTGATTTCGGGTGTAATTGATGTTACCTGAGTCAGGTCAATGATTACCTTTGCACAATCCATATTTCACTGTACTGAGAATGATCACTTTTGAAGAAGCTCTTGCTTTAGTTGACAACGTTGATGTAAAGCCTGTTGCTGTTCAGGCAGCGCTTGATAAGGTCGTGGGCAGGGTGCTTGCTGAGGATGTATTTTCCGATGTTGATATGCCGCCATTCAACAAGTCGGCCGTCGACGGATATGCCTGCCGCAGGTCGGAACTACCGGGGCCTTTCACGATGCTCGAAACCATACCGGCCGGTGTGTTACCAAACAGAACTGTCGCACAGGGTCAATGTTCAAAAATCATGACAGGAGCCATGGTTCCTGAGGGTGCCGATACCGTGATTATGGTTGAGTATACAGAAATCCTGCCCGACGGGCGTATCAGGTTCCTTTCGGAGAAAACCTCTTCGAACATCGCCTGGCAGGCAGAGGATGTGAAGGCCGGGCAAATGGTACTGCACCAGGGAACCCTGCTCAGGCCGCATCACATTGCCATTCTGGCTGCCATTGGTTGCGGAGAGCCCCTGGTATATAAACTTCCGGTTATCGGTGTGATCTCAACCGGTGATGAACTGGTGGAGCCATGGGAGAAACCCGCTCCTGGTCAGATCCGCAACAGCAATTCACATCAATTGATGGCCCAGGCCAGTGAGATCGGTCTTCCGGTTGAATATTTCGGCATCGCGCCCGACACACCTGAAGGCACACGTGATATGATTCTCAAAGGATTCTCAAAAAGTGATATTCTGCTTCTGACAGGGGGCGTTTCAATGGGAGATTTCGACTTTGTTCCGGGGATTATGAAAGAGTTGGGTATAGATATCAAATTTAAAAGCATAGCGGTGCAGCCAGGAAGGCCAACCATATTCGGCATCCGTGGAGATCAGTTTATGTTCGGTTTACCCGGCAACCCGGTTTCTTCCTACGTGCAGTTTGAGCTTCTGGTTAAACAGCTTGCTTACCGGATGATGGGTCACCGCTGGAGCCCCCGGATTGTGAAACTGCCTATGGCTTCGGAGTATATCCGCAGAAAAGCAGACCGGAAATCATTCATGCCGGTGAGAATCAACAGTGAAGGAAAAATAGAGCCGCTTGAATACCATGGTTCAGCTCACATCCATGCCTATGAAGGTGCTGACGGCATCATGAGCATTGAAATCGGAGAAACCCATATACCGGCAGGAGATCTGAGGGATGTACGACAGCTTTGACAGAAGGATCAACTACCTGCGGATATCGGTCACTGACCGGTGTAATCTTCGCTGCATTTACTGCATGCCAGAAGAAGGAATTAACATGCTGCAGCATAGTGAAATACTCACTTTTGAAGAGATTGCCGGGGTTACGAGGGTCGCTGTAAAGATGGGAATCAACAAGGTGCGCATCACCGGGGGTGAACCCCTGGTACGAAAGGGGATTGCTGACCTGGTGGGGATGCTGGCTGCCATTCCCGGTATTGTGGATCTGTCGATGACCACCAATGGCACCTTGCTGGGACGATATGCCATGGAGCTGAAAAAAGCGGGTCTCAACAGGGTCAACATCAGTCTGGATACCCTGGATGGAACAAAATACCGTATGCTTACCCGTGGTGGTTCCATCATCGAAGTGCTTACGGGCATTGAAGCAGCAAAAGAAGCCGGGCTTTTCCCGGTGAAGATCAACTGTGTCGTTCAACATTCTTCGGATGAGCCCGATGCAAAATTAATATCGGAATATTGCAGGCAGAATGGCCTTGAAGCGCGTTTTATCCATCAGATGAGCCTGACCGAAGGACATTTTTCAGTAGTAGAGGGAGGCTCAGGTGGCGACTGCAGCTCATGCAACCGTCTGCGACTGACGGCTAACGGTAAAATATTGCCATGTCTGTTCGGGAATCAGGAATTTGATGTAAGAGCACTGGGCCCTGAAAAGGCCATTAAGATGGCGCTGGAGAACAAGCCGGCATGTGGAAGCGTGAATTTAACCGGTGAGTTTTATAACATCGGGGGGTAGCCTGGCTTATCGAGCGAATTTACAATAGAATGAACTGACTGGGCGACAAGGAGACAAGTGGATCTGGATTCCGGAGGGTGGGAATGGGTGAAGAGGCGAAGGAGCGAAAGATAGTGAGGAAGCGACTTAAGCGATGGAGCGAAAGAAAGCGACAGGGCGAAAGGTAGCGAGGGAGTGAAAGAAAGCGATGGCGCGAATTGGGCACTTCGTGTATTCAACCCGAAAATAAATCGGTCCTGCCATGATGATATAATAAATTGAATCTTGAATATAACCTGGATATGAACACAAGGAAACTCTCACATACCGACGATGAGGGCAGGGCCAATATGGTGGATGTTGGGGGCAAACCCATCCAGTTAAGAATGGCAACAGCCGCAGGAAGTATTTCATTATCGGCAGAAACCCTCCGTCTGATCCGTGAAAATGAGATGAAAAAGGGGGATGTGCTGACTGTTGCAGAGATAGCCGGAATTCAGGCAGCCAAGGAAACCAGCCGGCTGATCCCGTTATGCCATCCGCTTCAATTGACGAAAGTCGAGGTAAAAGCGATATTGAATGAAACCGGTGCTGAAGTGACATCCCTTGTAAAATGCGTTGGGCAGACGGGTGTTGAGATGGAAGCACTCACTGCTGTCAGTATTGCCCTGCTCACCATTTACGATATGTGCAAGGCCGTAGATAAAACCATGGTTCTGGGAGATATCCGCCTGACGGATAAAACCAAAACAGATATCTGAAAATAAATGCAGTCGTGGCAAACAGACTTCTCATATTAAAACCTTCAGTACCCAAACGTTGGCTGTTTTTTGTGGGAGCATCGGTCTGGGGTTTTGCTGCTTACAGGGTATTGTTGCTGGCCATCAGATTCGTACCGGAAGCTCCCTTTCCGCAGTGGGAGGTAATTATTCTCGGCATAGCCGGATTGGCCGTGTTTTTCAACTTCGTTTTTTTAAGGGTAAGCCGGAAATATATACGACGTATTGCCTGTCTGAGGCAGCAAAATCCCTGTATTTTTGCTTTCTTCGGATGGAAAAGCTACCTGTTGATTGCCCTGATGTCGTCCATGGGTATCCTGTTTGCCAGGTTTCACCTATTACCTTTATTTTTGCAGGGCATTTTCTACATCGCCCTTGGAGGTTCGCTGCTGTTATCGGCCCTGATGTTTTTAAATGCGGGAATTATTTATGATGGGAATATACCCGGCGATTGCGGCAAGGAAGATTAATAAGTCATCAAAAAAGAATGTGTTTTATGGAGATCAAAGTAATATCGGTCAATAAGTCTGAAAGAAAGGGCACAGTGAAAGAACCGGTTACCCGGATTGAGCTGAATGCTTCCGGGGTTCTGGGTGATGCCCATTCAGGCAACTGGCACCGCCAGGTAAGCCTTCTTGGAACCGAAAGCTTCAGGAAATTTGAGTTACAGGCAAAGAGGCCGCTGAAATATGGAGAGTTTGCCGAAAATATAACTACTGAAGGAATCATCCTTTACGAAACCCATCCCCTTGATCGTTTCAAGATAGGAGAAGCCTTACTGGAAGTCACCCAGATCGGAAAAAAATGTCATGGCGACAGTTGTGCCATCTTTAAGGAAGTGGGGAACTGCGTTATGCCGAAGGAAGGGATCTTTTGCAGGGTACTGAAGCCCGGACCAGTGCAGGCAGGAGATGCCATTCTCTATCAACCAAGGAATTTCAGGGTTAAGGTGATTACCCTCAGCGATCGTGCCTGGGCCGGTGAATATGAAGACAGGAGCGGACCCAGGGTGATTCAGCTGATGACAGATTTTTTCAATGGTCTTGGCTGGAAGTCGGAAATTGAAGGTGTGGTTATTCCGGATGAAGCCATTCAGCTGAGGCAGCAGCTGTCAGGGCTTGAAGGAACAGATATCCTGATTACAACAGGCGGTACCGGCATCGGACCACGTGACATTACTGTAGATGTTGTAAAACCAATGCTTGATAAGGAGATTCCCGGTATCATGGACCTGATCAGGCTTAAATACGGAGCTGAAAAACCCAATGCACTGGTCAGCCGGAGTGTTGCCGGGGTAACCGGAAAAACACTGGTTTATACCCTTCCGGGAAGTGTCAGGGCGGTGGAAGAATACATGGCCGAGATAACCAAAACCATCCGGCACAGCCTTTATATGCTGAACGGACTGGATTTGCATTAGGAAGCTCAAAGTTTAAAGCTCAAAAAGTTCAAAGTAAAAAGTTCAAAGTTAAGGACCTGCCGGCCTTTGGCTGGTAAACCGGCTGTCAGTTCAGGCATTTGACATTAGACATTAGACATTAGAAATTAGAAATTGCATTATGTTGTTAGCCAGAGAAGAAGCTCTGAAGTTGCTTCACCAATATGTTAAAAATGACCGGATGATTGCCCATTCACTGGCTTCGGAAGCAGTAATGAAGGCATTGGCCGAAAGACTCGGCCGGGATGCAGAAAAATGGGGGCAGGCAGGATTGCTCCATGATCTGGATGTGGAAATTACTCACGCTGAACCAACGGTTCATGCCCTTGAGACAGCCCGGATTCTTTCCGGAATGGATGTGGATGCTGATGTAGTTGATGCCATCCGTATGCACAATGAAATGGCCACCGGTATTGAACGGTCAACGGAATTTCAGTATGCACTTGCCTGCGGTGAAACCATTACCGGACTGATTACGGCGACTGCCATGGTTTATCCCGACAGGAAGGTGGCTTCTGTGAAGCCGAAGTCGGTTGTGAAACGCATGAAGGAAAAGGCCTTTGCCGCATCTGTAAAAAGAGAGAATATCCTTGAATGTGAAAAGATCGGAATTCCACTGGATGAATTTGCTGCCCTGGCTGTTGCAGCGATGGCTGACATAGCTGAGGAGATCGGACTCTGAGTTGGGAAAATGAGACAAGGGGACACGGAGACAAAGAGACAAAGAGACAAAGAGATATGGAGATAGGAACTGTAAACATGTTTCAGGACGATATACTTAATAAGTAAGTAAGTCAGAACAGTTTTTTAGTGTTTTGGTTGACATAGGTAGGTAGATGCTGGAGAGTTGGAAGTTGACAATTGAAAGTTGCCTATTTGAAGATCGCAGCGGGTTCCGGAAGAGTTTTTATTTTTATCAGTTTATTTATTTTCGGTCTCGGAATAAGTAAAATTCTGACTATTTTTGTATAGGAACTTTCATCATCATGTGGCAGCGGATTCCTCCCTTTTTTCGTAATAAATATGTTATTGCAGGATTTACCCTGCTGGTATGGCTGATTTTTTTCGACCGTAACAATTTCATTGCACAGGTTAAGCTTGGCAGCATCCTGAATGAGCAGAGACAACAGAAGGAATATTATAACAATGAAATTAAAAGGGATAGCGCTGCCATCCACGACATACTTACTGATTCAGTCTCCCTGGAGAAGTTTGCCCGTGAGAAATACCTGATGAAAAGGGACAATGAGGATATATATCTGATTGTTGAAGAGAAGGAAGCGGAGGAAAAGTAATATCTAATGTCTAATATCTAATGTCTAATATCTGATATCTGATTACAGGTTTCTGTTTCTTTTCTTGGTGGTTTGAATCAATCGCTTTAAGGGGATTACATCGGATCTACATTTACCTGTATCCTTACGCTTTTGAAGTCGGGCAATTCCAGAAACTTTTCAATCTGGCGTGAGGTTTCAAATTTAAGCTGGGCAGCTTCCTTTCCTTTTCCCATTTTCAGAATAATATTTTTGATGTAGAGGTTGCGGATTCTTGCAACATTGGGGTATTCGGGTCCCAGCAGCAGCTTGCCGTAGAAGGGTTTCAGCATCCCGGCCAGTGTATTGGCAGCCCTGCTGAGTACTTCAAAATCCTTGTGCCTCAGCGAAACCTCCAGCATCCTGTAAAAAGGGGGATACTTGAATGTGTAGCGGTCCCGGATCTGCTGTGTGAACATGGCCATATAATTATCGTCGACCACCCATTGCAGCAGGGGATGTTTCGGATTGTACGTCTGAATCATCACCAATCCTTGTTTGTTTTTGCGACCAGCCCTGCCACTCACCTGGGCCATAAGCTGGTAACTTCGTTCAAAGGCCCTGAAATCGGGATAACTGAGCATGCCATCGGCATACAGAACCCCGACCAGGCTGACATTATCGAAATCGAGGCCTTTGGTCACCATTTGAGTTCCAACCAGGATATCAATCTTCCCGGTCTCGAATTCACCAATAATCTTCTGGTAGGCATATTTGGTGCGGGTTGTATCGAGGTCCATGCGGCTGATGACGGCTTCAGGAAAAAACACACCCAGTTCCTCTTCAACTTTTTCGGTACCAAATCCTTTCATCTTAATCGCCGGGCTGCTGCATTCGGGACACCTGGACGGAACCTGGATAGAATAGCCGCAATAATGACATTTCAACAGATTGATCTGCTTATGATATATCAGGGTAACATCACAGTTTACACACTGTGGGGTGTAATGACAGGTATCACATTCGAGGCGGAGAGAAAATCCACGCCGGTTCTGGAAAAGAATGACCTGCTCGCCTGCCTTCATGGCTGTTCCGACAGCATCGAGCAATTGCTGCGAGAAATGCGACTTCATCCGCTTGTTTTTACTCTCTTCACGGATGTCAACAATCCTTATTTCAGGCATCTGAAGCCCGCCATAGCGTTCATTCAGCTCCACAACCCTGTATTTCTTCTGCTGGGTATTGAAAAAGCTTTCGATGGAAGGTGTGGCCGACCCCAGCAGCACCGGGGCATTGTGTATCTGACCTAGGACTGCAGCTGCATCCCTGGCGTTGTAGCGTGGTGCCGGATCATTCTGTTTGTAGGAGGTGTCGTGTTCCTCATCCACGATGATCAGACCCAGGTCGGTAAATGGAAGAAACAATGCCGAACGGGCACCCAGCAAAATTTTATAGGGCTGTTGTCCGGCCTGACCGGCCAGGGGCAGATTGGCCTTGTTCCAGATCTCGACTCTCTCAGATTCATTGTATCGGGAATGGTAAACCCCGACATCCGCTCCGAAATATTTCTGAAGCCGCCTGATAATTTGTGTGGTGAGGGCGATTTCAGGCAGCAGATACAGAACCTGCTTGCCCTGTGCGATAACTTCATTGATCAGCCTGATATAAATTTCAGTCTTACCGCTTGAAGTTACTCCTTTGAGGAGCACCACCTGATTTCCGTTGAGATAGGATTTCAGGTCATCGAACGCCTGTTGCTGGTTTGGTGCCAGTATCACATCTTCAGCCAGGGCAATGGCATCGGTATGCAACAGGCGGCTGACATTCCGGGGATAGGCTTCAAGAATGCCCTTCCGGATCAGGCCGTCAAGCTGAGCGGCCGATGCACCCGACGTGTTCAGCAATTCCTGTTTCAGCACTTCTTTCTCATTGTCCGAAAAGCAACGCGAAAGATTTATAAAGGACATCAGTACCTGGAGCTGCTTGAATGCTCTGCGGTTCAGCTTGTCCATCACAGCATTCATTTCAGTTTCATCCCTGAAGGCATCGGCCAGCCGGATGCATGTTTCGGTGCGGGGCCTGTACCTTTCAGTGATCTCTTCTTCTACACGAAGGATACCTTTCTCAATCATGGTTTTCACCATAGGAACCACTTTGGCGATGCCGATAATACGGCTGATCTCGGTCAGGGTGAGGATCTTCCTCAGGTCCAGAGCTTCCACTACCTGAAACTCACGGTCGTTCAGTACACCGGTATCTCTGATATATTCCGGATCAAGAATAACCCGGGTTTCACTTGCCAGCTTGTAAGCCGAAGGCATGGCTGCGTTCATTACCTCCCCGGTTGCACACATGTAGTAAGTAGCCATCCATTCCCACAGGACAAATTGCCTTTCATTCACCACCGGCAGGGGGTCGATGACTGAAAGAACGTATTTGATTGAGATCAACTGGGGTGGCTTATTGTGCACACGCCTGACCAGGCCAGTATAGAATTTTTTGGTACCGAACTGCACCACAACCCGCATACCCGGCGCAACTTCGTTGTTCAGTTCCTGAGGGATCCTATAGGTGAAATACCCCCTGACCGGCAGCGGCAACAATACTTCGGCAAACAGGGTGATGTATTCTGGCATCGGAAGGTAAGAGAGGGGTGATTAAAACCCAAAATTACGCAATTCTTACCTGGAAATTGAAGGTTTTTCATTGAGCAGCAGCAAATCAGCCAGTCCGATGGCAGTGGCGGCTTCAATAACAACTGGTACACGCAGTGCAATGCAGGCATCATGCCTGCCTTCAACGAGCAGGGTCTCTATTTGCCCGGTTTTCAGGTTAATGGTTTGCTGTGGAAGAGAAATACTCGAGGTAGGTTTCACGGCGACCCTGAAGATGAGATCATTGCCGTTTGTTATGCCGCCATTGATGCCTGCAGCATTATTCGACAGGGTTTTGCCATCGGTTGAGATGTAGGGATCGTTGTGCTGGCTTCCACGCATTTTTGCGGCTCCGAATCCGGACCCGAATTCTATTCCCTTAATGGCCGGAATGGAGAAAATCAGCTGGCTAAGGGTGGATTCAACACTGCCGAAGAAGGGTTCCCCCAATCCTTTAGGCATTTGGGTAGCCGTGCACTGAATGATGCCTCCGATGGAATCGCCGGTACCTTCGATGTTTGCAATTGCCCGTTGGGTATCAGTATCACCCCCGAGTTCAAGGATCTGAGAAGAGATGGCCACCGGATTGATGATTTTTTTTGCGATGACACCGGCGGCAACCAGCCCCAGGGTAATTCTTCCGGAGAAATGCCCGCCGCCCCGTGGGTCGGCAAAACCCCTGAATTTGACACCCGCCGTAAAATCTGAATGACCCGGACGTGGTATATCGCGCAGTTTGTCGTAATCGGATGATCTGGTGTTGGTATTTTCGAAAAAAACTGCCAGGGGCGCACCGGTAGTGAATCCATCCCAGGTGCCGCTCATAAGTTTTGGAAGGTCGGGCTCTTTACGGGGGGTGGTTCCGGCAGCACCACTCCGCCTTCGCGAAAGGTCAGGAAGAAAATCTTCCTCAATAAGCGCAATGCCGGCGGGTACGCCATCGATCACCACACCGATGCCGTTGCCATGGCTTTCGCCGAAAATACTGATCCTGAAAATCCTTCCGAAAGTGTTCATTGTCGTTTTTTGATTAACCCTTTTAATACAAGTATTTTCAGATTTTATCTCTTTTTCACTGTGCAGTTTCTTCAACCCTGACACCGGATTCCGACAGATCGTTGAAAAATCCGGGATAGGATTTCGCCACACATTCAGCATCCGCCACCATCACAGGCCCTTCGGACCCAAGGGCAACCACGGCAGCCATCATGGCTATGCGGTGATCGTTGTGCGAATTTACAAAAGCGCCCGATACTTTCCCACCTTCAATCAGCATTGTATTACCCTCAACTTCAACTTTGATACCGGTTTTAGATAGTTCCTCCCGAATGGCCTCAGCCCGGTTGCTTTCCTTGTGGGCCAGGCGTTCTACGCCATGAATCCTGGAAATTCCTTTACCATAGGCCGCCAGTGCAGCCAGCGGAGGGAAGAGGTCGGGACATTCGGTAGCGTCGAAAGAAAAGGCATTGAGGGTTGATTTCCTGATTTCAACCGAATCCTGGTGTACCTTCATTTCAGCTCCAGCCATCTTGAGTACTTCAAGAATGGCCAGGTCAGATTGTTTGCTATCCCTGCGGATTCCCCTTACTGTCAGATCGCCGTTGATGGCTCCGGCTGCCAGCAGAAAGGCTGCCCCGCTCCAGTCGCCTTCGATCACATACTCACGGGCCTGGTATTCCTGATTTCCGGGGATGCTGAACATTTCATAATTATTATTGACAATGCTGATTCCAAAGTCGGAAAGCAGCTGGATAGTCATGTCGATGTAAGGTTTGCTTTTAAGGTTGTTTACCCGTATTTCGGAGGCTGATTCAGCCAGTGGCAAAGCCATGAGTAATCCTGTAAGAAGCTGTGAACTCACGGAGCCGTCGATGATGGCCCTCCCGCCCTGCAAAGGACCTTTTACTGTGAACGGGAGCAATCCATCGGTGGATTCAAACCCGGCGCCCAACTGGGTCAGCGCTTCCCCGATCATGTTCACCGGACGTTTGCGCAATGAACCTTCTCCGTTAAAGGTGATTTCTTTCCGGTGAAGGGCAGCAATGGGGGCAAACATTCGCATGGCCAGTCCGGATTCACCGCAGTTCAGGCGTTGACTCCGGATCAGAAATCCTCCCATGATGGTGATTTCATCACCTCCGGGAACCACTTCTGCTCCCAGTTTTTTTGCCATTTCAAGGGCAGCCAGCGAATCGTTACAATCGGAAGTGTGGATAAGGGTTGTTGTCCCTTTGGCAAGCAGCGCTGCGGCAATGGCCCGTTGCGTCATGCTTTTGCTTGGTGGGGCAGTCAGGATTCCGGTAGCAACCGAAGGATGTATGGTTTTCTGCATCAGGCAGTTCGTCTTTATTGATTCGGATCGCTTTTAAGCGGTAAGTTATGGAATTTGGTGATTACAGAGCTGTTTTAATCGGTCTTTATTCATTATAAGGCTGTGAGATTTATCAAATGTCCGTCATCATCAATCAGATCAATAGCATTTGCCAGATCAGCCGTGGATGCCAGGGGTGATCTGACAATGACGCACTTTCCTATACCATCAAGCAGTACCAGGTCTATTCCATCATCATCCCGCTTTTTGTCGTGTCGCATGGCATCAATCAGTAATGTCTTATCAATGCCGGTCTTCAAAGGAAGTCCGAGGTTTTTCAGCAATTTCAGGATTCTTTCGACAGTTTCTTCTGAAATTCTGCCTTGTTGCAACGAAACAATGGAAGCAGCAGCCATTCCGATGCTCACGGCTTCGCCATGTGTATATTGTGATGAGCACTTTTCAATGGCATGGGCAAGGGTATGTCCGAAATTGAGGACCCGCCTTTCTCCTTTTTCAGTTTCGTCACGGTTGACCACCCCCGACTTGATGACTGCTGAGGTATAAACCAGGTATTCAACCACACCGTGATGAAGACCGACGGCCTCCCGGTGATGTTCTTCGAGGAACCGGAACATGGTTTCATCGGCAATCAGGGCGTGTTTGACAATTTCACCGAAGCCGCTCAGCACCTCTTTCAAAGGGAGTGTACTCAGCATGGCTGCATCGCAGATGACAAACTCCGGCTGGTTGAAGGTGCCGATGTGGTTCTTATATCCCCTGAAGTTCACTCCGTTTTTTCCGCCAAGGGAAGCATCAACCTGCGATAGAAGGCTGGTGGAAACAAATCCGAAACGCAGTCCCCGCATAAAGGTAGAAGCTACATAGCCGGCAAGATCGCAGGCAACGCCTCCGCCAATTCCAACTACAAACCATGAACGGTCCACTTCCAGATCAAGCATTTCGCCATAAATCCGCTCAACGGTCGTAAGGTTCTTTATCCCTTCGCCCTCACCGGCCAGGATTACCTGGTAACGGTTGTAGTGCTGTCTGTAAAGCTGATCAACCCGGCTGTCGGCAATTACGATGACCCTGTCCGGTGGCAGGTAGTTTTTCAGGTTCTGAAGCGTTTCACCTATCAACAGTTTAGACCCGGAATTCCTGCCTGTTATTGTCAGTTCCTTCATTCAGTCAGTTTTTCTCATGATCATTCATCACCTTCATCTGGTGGGTGATGGATTCCTGGTGAATGGCCTTAAGTATTGTTGAAATAAACTCCGGGCTCAATCCCTTGTTGTTGGCTTTGCGGATGGCCTTGTTGACAATTTCCTGCCAGCGGTTGCTCTGCAGAATGGTGATGTTGTGTTTTTTCTTGTATTGACCTATGGTTTCAGCAATCTGCATCCTGCGTTCAAGGATATCGAGCAGCTGGTCGTCGAAGATATCAATCTGACTACGGAGCTCATCTATGGTACTCACAAACTGTGTGTCGCTTGAATCAACGCTGCGAAGGATCAGCTGATCAAGCATTTCAGCCAGGGCGGCAGGGGTGAGTTGCTGTTTTTTATCGCTCCATGCGGTATCCGGATCTATGTGTGACTCAATCATCAGACCATCGTAATTCAGGTCCATGGCCTCCTGGGAGATGTCGAAGAGATACGCCCTGTTTCCGCCGATGTGGCTGGGATCGCAGATCAACGGCAGGTCTTTCATCCGCTGCCTTAGATCAATGGGAATCTGCCACTGGGGCTGGTTACGGAATGCCGTTTTCTCGTAAGAAGAGAATCCGCGGTGAATGGCTCCGATGCGGTTAACCCCGGCTTTCATGATTCTTTCAATGGCCCCTATCCACAACTCGAGTTCAGGATTGATGGGGTTTTTTACAAAGACCATCACATCCACTCCCTGGAGGGCATTGGCTATTTCCTGCACAGCAAAAGGGTTGACCGTGGTGCGCGCCCCGATCCACAGTACATCTACCCCGAACTTCAGGGCTTCGTATACATGCTTTTCAGTAGCAACTTCTGTTGCGGTAGGTATGCCGAACTCCTGTTTTACCTGTTTCAGCCATTTAAGTCCCGGAGCACCCACTCCCTCGAACGAATTGGGGCGAGTGCGGGGTTTCCATATCCCTGCCCTGAAAACATCCACTTTGTTGGCCGCCACCAGCTGTCTGGCAGTTTCCATCACCTGTTCTTCGGTTTCGGCACTGCAGGGTCCGGTCATCAGTAAAGGCCGCTGCTTGTAAATATCCCAGTTTTTCAGGGGTTCTATTGTTGTTTTTGTCTCCATATGGCCATTTTCAGGTTCTATCATTTACTTGTTATTCAATATTTTACGGATCGAGTTGGCATGTGTCATCAAATCCTTCAGCGATTCAGCATCACGATCAACAATCAATTGTTTAAAGAAGTTCATTTTTTCGATGTAGGTATCGATCACTTCAACGATAGATCCGGCATTGCCGAGAAAAATCGGGGCCCAGGTATCACCGTTGCTTTTGGCAAGCCTTACGGTACTCTCAAATCCGCCGGCAGCAAGTGAAAGAATGTTCTTTTCATCTTTTTCCTTGTCGAGTACACACAATGCCAAAGCAAATGAAGTAATGTGGGAGATGTGCGATACATAAGCCACATGAACATCGTGATCGGCTGAGTTCATGAAGAGAAGTTTCATATTCAATGCCTGAAGCATAGCCAGTACCAGCAGGTAAGCATCTTCATCACTCTGTTCCCGGTCGCAGATGATGGCCACCTTATCGAGGAACAGTTTTTCAACGGCAGCGGCAGGGCCCGAATACTCGGTTCCGGCCATCGGATGAACAGCCACATAGCGCCCACGACCCGGGTGGTTGACTACAACACCGGCCAGTTCGGCCTTGGTGGAACCCATATCAGCCACTACCTTTTTTGTCCCCTTGATTTTATCAAGTATTTCAGGAAGCAGTTTCAGGTTGGCATCCACCGGAGAGCAAAGGAGGATCAGGTCAGAAATTTCAATTGCCTCATCCAGGGTCATAAACTCGTTGGCAAGGCCGCAATACATGGCGATGGTCCGGTGTTGCGGGGTTTTATCCACTCCGATGATTGTTCCGGCAAAACCGTTGCCCCGCAAGGCTTTCGAGAGTGATCCGCCGATCAGGCCCATACCGACAATGCAAATGTTCATCATAGCTGAAGTATTTTAATCAGAAGGGTTGCCAAATTTCTTTTATCCAATTTTCAATTGAAAATCAATCGGATGTTATGTATTGGCTTGTGGAATTAATCCAACCCGTTTAATTTTTATGGTTACAGTTTTTTTATCCTTTCCATCGCATTTCTCAGCAAATCTTCGTCGCTGCAAAGAGAAATGCGTAAGTAGCGGTCGCCGTTGCTACCGAAAATAAACCCCGGTGTAATGAACACATGGGCATCCTGAAGCACTTTTTCAGTCAGTTCTTCTACATTGGTAAATGATTCGGGAATCCTGCCCCACAGAAACAGTCCTGTTTGCCGGGAATCGAATACACATCCGAGCATATCCATGATCTTTTCGGCATATTGCCTGCGCTTCATATAAACATCATTTACCGAAGCATACCATTCCGGTCCGGCTTCCAGTGCCTTAACTGCAGCGGCCTGCAATGGCCTGAACATACCCGAATCCATATTGCTTTTTACCCTGAGCACGGTTTTGATGTAATCGGCCCTGCCGGCCAGCATGCCGATGCGCCATCCGGCCATATTCTGCGATTTGCTAAGCGAATTCAGCTCCAGCGCCACATCCCGGGACCCTTCAGTTTCGAGAATGCTCCGGGTGTCAGTGTTGAGGATGAAACTATAAGGATTGTCGTTACAAAGCAGAATCCGGTGTTTTCTGGCAAAGGCCACCAGGTTGCCGAAAAGTGCTGCCGATGCCGGAGTTCCGGTTGGCATATGCGGATAATTGACCCACATCAGTTTCACCTTTTCAAGTCCTTCCGCCTCCAGCCGACCGAGGTCGGGAAGCCAGCCCTGCGATTCGGTAAGGTCGTAATACCTCACTCTGGCACCAACCAGCCTGGCCACCGATTCATAGGCCGGATAGCCGGGGTTTGGGATCAGCACCTCTTCGCCTTCATTCACAAATGCCATAGTGATGTGCATTATGCCCTCCTTCGATCCGATCAGGGGAAGTATTTCACCTGAAGGATCGAGGGTAACCCTGAAGTATTGCTGATACCAGCGGGCAAAGGCTGCCCGTAGTTCAGGAATGCCGATGTAACTCTGGTAACCGTGGTTTTTTGGATTCAACGCCTGCTGATGCAGTGTCTCGGTGACTTCATGCGAGGGGGGAAGGTCAGGACTACCAATGCCCAGGTTGATCACATCAGCACCGTTTCGGCGCATTTCATCGATCTGCTGCAGCTTACGCGAGAAGTAATATTCCTGAACCTGCAGGGTTCTTACCGCAGGTTGAATCACTATTTCATCGTTCTTTTCCATTCATCGGGTATTTGATTGATCTGTTGACCGGCAAAAAAAAAGTCCCATATTCCGGGACTTTTTCGATGTATGTTACAGGTTTACTTTTTATACAACGCAGTGAGTCCTTCTATTACTGAGCCAGTAATAATAGAGATAATCGAAAATGTTGTAAAAAGTAATTTTCATATTCATGACGTTTAAACAATGAAACTGTGAAATGGTTTACCGGACAATCATTCTTGTCTCAGCCAGAATCCCATTTTCATCATGCAGCCGGCAAATATAAACGCCGGGTGTAAGTTTTCCTTTTTCAATGGTATACTTCCCGTTTCTGCCTGTTATTAGCGGAAATACCTGAATACCTGTCATATTATAAAAAGCAATCCTGGCCTTTTCCAGTTGATGCGGTCCGGCATTCACTACCGTTAATTCCGCATCAACGGAGAGTGGGTTGGGCGATAACTTCAGTTCAATTGTTCCGTTAATAAAATCAATCACGCCCAGCGAAACATTCTGCTTTACCCATATCTGATGAAAGGTAGACGGGGTAGTGCAGGGATAATTGTCGACTTCCCATCTGCGAAAGCAAACAGGATCCTCACCACCGAGGTACCAGTGGTAAGTTGAACCGGTCCATAAAGGATAGGCGGTCATGGCATAATCACCCATATTGGAAACAGTCATATTGATGGCGGCAGGAAGCATTGAAGTATGGCCTGTCAGGGGCGTAAAGTCAGTACTGATTCCATCCGTGGATCCTGTGCCTGTTTTAAAATAGGAAATGGTTCCTCCGTGAGAAGTCTTAAAATGAATTACCCGGGCATGATCGGCAGTGTAGCCGTAAAAGCGGACTTCATCAAAGTCAATAGAGGACAGCAGGGCGTTGCCGGCATGACCCCAGTAAACCGTACCGCTTTCGTCGAAACCGAGAGCTGTTTCTCCCTGCAGGGGCAGGCTTCCGGTCAATACGCTGAGTGCAGGATTGGTGTTATCAAGATGGTTGTAGTTCAACACAAGTGTCCAGCCACCACCGTCGGTGGTCATGTCGCACCGGCAATCCATTGCTGGCATGGATCCCTCTCCATCGGGGTCGATGGTGTACACACCGCTTGTTGCCGCGGGATTAAAGAAAAGAATTTCGCTGCAGTTTCTCCGGACCTGGGCTTTCAGTTCTTCAGCCGGCCACCAGAGCAATGTCAAGCCTGCGATAACAAGGGCCATTGTACTGTGATTTTTCATAGCGATAGAGCATTTCATGGACTGTATTTTTTTATGATGTTAAATATACACCGGTTATTTCAGGTTCGTTCATTTTTCTTGTGTTTGATGAATAAAATTCTGCTGACTTCTCAGGATATGAAATTAATCCTAGATGTTGTGAATGATTAATATTTCAGACATTTGTAACCATAAAGGTTGCAATACGTCTATTTGCCATTGGGTTTGGATACAGATGCTCCTGTTTTCACATTTGGTGGCTTACACAAGTGGGTAGCAAATCTGTTTCAGGGATCTTCGCAGGGATTTCCCCAAACCCGGATTGAGTTTTGTAAAATGCAAATTGATACGGCAATGACAGCAGAAGATTTGGGATTCAACAGCAGTCTTGAGGAATTCAGGAAAGGCCATAACCTCAGTGATCTGGAAGTTGGACGTGTGATTTCAGAACATAAGGAGAGATATATTGTCAGGACAACCCAGGGCGAATGTGAGGCTGAGATAACAGGAAATATGCGTTTTACAGCCAGAGGCCGGGAAGATTTTCCTGCGGTCGGCGACTGGGTAGCCCTCACGGCTTATGATCAGGGAACAGCCATCATTCACAGCATATTTCCAAGATCTTCGGTTATCGCACGGCAGGCAGTCGGAAAATCAGGCGAAATTCAGATCATCGCAGCCAATATAGATTGTGCTTTCCTGGTTCAGGCTGTTGACAGGGATTTCAACATCAACCGACTTGAAAGGTATCTGACCATCTGCCATTCATCGGGGGTAGAGCCCATCATCGTACTCAATAAAACAGATCTGGTAGGTCAGGACCGGCTTTCAGAAATTCTGGAAAAGATAAGCCTACGTATTAAAGATGTTCGGGTTATTGCCATCAGCAATAATACCCGTGAAGGATATGATGCCATCAGGGCTGTCATCGCGAAAGGCAAAACCTATTGCATGCTCGGCTCTTCGGGTGTCGGGAAATCCACACTCCTCAACAACCTTTCGGGGAAATTCATCATGGAAACCAATGCGATCAGCGTGAGTACAAATAAAGGCCGTCATGTTACCAGTCACCGTGAACTGGTTGTGCTGGAAGAAGGAGGTATCCTGATCGACAATCCCGGGATGCGGGAGGTAGGCATTGCCGATGCCTCCGGCGGGCTGGAAATAACCTTTGATAGTATTCTGGGTCTTTCAAAAAACTGCAGGTTCAAAGATTGCACGCATATCAATGAAACAGGCTGTGCCGTGCTGAAGGCTGTTGAAAATGGTGATATTGACGAAGGTTCCTACCAGAACTACCTGAGTATGCAAAGGGAAAGGGAGTACTTTGAAACCACAGCAGCAGACAGGAAAAAGAAGGAGAAAATGTTTGGTAAGATTGTCAAAGACTATTATAAAAGGGACATTAAGCAGAAGAGGTAAGTGAGTGATAAGTAGTGAGTTGGGAGTTGTGAGTTGTGAGTAATGAGTAGTGAGTAATGAGTAATGAGTAGGGAGTAATGAGTAGGGAGTAGGGAGAAATGAGTTCTGCATTGTAAGCTGATGCCATAACCAGGCTGCATGCTTTTAACATAACATTGGATTACGTAGTAACAGAAACTGAGATGAAATTGAAAGTACTTGTCGGAAATGGCAGAAAAATAGGACTTTTAACCCTGCCATTCCTTGTTGCCGGGGTTGTTCTGAATATCCTTTATCCATCGTTCTTCAGCGTAAATGGGCCGCCTTATCCACTGGTGGTTATTTCAGTCATCTTTCTGGCAGCTGGTCTGATTGTATGGGGATGGTCGGTTTTTTTGATCCTGAAGATGATTCCCCGAAAAAAACTCATTACAACCGGGCCTTACTCCCTGAACAAACATCCGCTATACAACGGTGTTGCGCTGTTGGTTATTCCCTGGGCCGGTCTTTTGTGCAATACCTGGCTGGGTTTATTTATCGGGTTGGTTATGTATATCGGTTCAAGACTTTTTTCTCCCGAAGAAGAAAAGATACTTTCAAAAATCTTCGGAAAGGAATGGGATGCTTATGCTGCTAAAGTCAAATTACCATGGCTGTAACTGAAAACACGGAATACAGCTATTACAGCATTAAGGACAGGTGCAGGGCAGGGCTGCTGAAATACCTTGATCAGGCATTTAACATCGTACCGGATTATTCTGATCCGAAGATTTTAGACATCGGGAGCGGAACCGGTGTTCCGGCCCTCTGGCTGGCCGGTCATCTTTCAGGATCGATCACCTGCATTGATTCTGATGCCCGGGCCCTGGGTTTTCTTCAGCATAAGATCAGTACTGCCGCAAAAATCATCAGCATAGAATCCCGGAATCTTTCATTTGATGATCTCCCGGAAGGTGTTGAAAGCTATGATATTCTCCTTGCTGAAGGGTTTCTCAATGTGGTCGGGTTCAGGGCTGGCTTTGTCAAATGTGCAGGGTTGCTAAAGCCTGGCGGTTGCTTCGTGATTCATGACGAATACAGGGATCACAATGACAAAGTGGCTTTTATCGCAGAGAACAGGTGCACCCTTGCAGGCACCATCTATCTGGATGAGACCATATGGTGGAACGATTATTACCTTCAGCTTGAAGCAGAAATAGCCAAACCTGAAAATCTTCAGCTCAGGCCAATGTTTGGCAGTGAGATCAGAGAGATCAGCCAGTACAGGGAGAATCCGGCCCTGTTCAGATCCATATACTATATTGTTGTAAAGTCCCTGTAAGCCGGACACGGAGTTCTTTTCTGTCATTTAAAACAAAATATGAAAACAACAACAGGAATCAGAAAGCTCGGATTATCAGGATCGCTGGCTGTATTTATTCCGGCTGCAATACTGATGTTTTGCATGACAAAATACATGATCCCATTTCTGAGTGAAGTGACCGGGCAGGAGACCATATTTTTCTGGTTTGTCGTTGGCGGGGCAGGCATCTTTCTGCCGTTGATCGTCACAGGCATCCTGATATTGAGGGCAGAAGGATATCAATATTCGGGAAACACCTGGAAAGAGCGCCTGAGGTTCAGGAAAGTAACCGGTAAGGATCTGGCCTGGAGTGTTGCAGGTCTTGTTATTGTGGGTATTACCAGTATGATGATTATGAAAGTCATGGAGATGGCCATTGGGAAGTTTGACCATTCACCGCCTTTTATGGCTTTTGAACCCCTTTCAAGCGGGCGTTACTGGTTGTTGCTGGTCTGGTTGCCCTACTGGATTCTAAATATCATGGGTGAAGAATTTCTCTGGAGAGGGGTAATGTTGCCCAGGCAGGAGGTTGCTTTCGGCAAAAATGCATGGCTGATTCATGGTGCAGGCTGGGGAATCTTTCATATCGCTTTCGGATGGCAGTTGCTGATTACCCTGATTCCACTGATTTTTATACAATCCTTTATTGTCCAGAAGACCAAAAATTCATGGGTTGGCGTAATCATGCACGGAGGGTTAAACGGACCGGCCTTCCTGGCAATCTGCTTCGGATATATTTAATCAGGAATCCTCACAGGGAAATATCTGACTTTCCCACATTACTGAATATTTCCTGAACAACAGGGTTATCTTTAATTTTCTGTGATCACTAACATTTTACATTTGTTAAAATCAGGCAGAAGAATCTATACCGGATATTTGCTTATTT
>JADIZB010000009.1 GCA_016705005.1 Bacteroidales bacterium
ATAAGTATTTGTCGTTCTTTCTTTTTTTCCTTAATCATTTTACAGAGAAGTTCGTAAATAGTCCGATTGTCTAGATTGTCCTCTGGTTGGTCAATTAATATTGGGAATTCGGAAGAACTTATTTGTAAAAACAGAATTAGTAAAACAGTTCCTTTTTTACCAGGCGACATGAGTAGATTGTCTCCTTTGTACGTAACTGTATAATCTATTTCAAAGCCGTCCTTTGCAAGACCTCTCAAAACATCATCTAATGTAATTCTTAATTTCAGTGGTATTGCATCATCTGCTGTTGAAAAAAGCTTGTCCTCATTAACTCTTAAAGGCTTTTCATAAAGTTCAATTACTTTGGAGTATTCTAAAGCACCATCTATAAAAAAGCTATTAAAATAGTGGTCGCTTCTTAATGCCGCCTTATTAACTTGATTGTTTAAAGAGAAAGTTATCTTTGTCTATAAATTAGACTACTGTTTAATTGAATATCTGAACCAATATTATTCTTAGTTGAATTGACTTTGTCAACTACAAGTTTGTAAAGGATGAATCTTTGTTTTAGAAGATTTGCGGTTTGTTTTCGAATATTGGTGTATTCTTCAAGTAAATTTTGAAGTTGTTGCTCAAGAACCAATACAAACTGAGATTTTGCTTTTCATCTTCAAGTTGCTTTGATAATTTTTGTATTTCTTGTTGTCCTGCCAGTTTTTCAAGTAATGGTTTTAGTTTTTCAGAATTCTGAACTAATTGTTTCTCAATCGCAACCTTCTTATTTGCTAAATCCAAATTTGTAATGTTTTGTCTTAGATTTTGGATAAGGGTTTCATAGTCCTTAACTATAAGTTGTTTAATAGTCGCAATATCTTCATTTATATCACCAAGTTCATCTATATACTGTCAATTACCCTTCTTAAATAACCCAGTATCAATTTTGCCAAGCAAGTTGTACTTATTGAAACTACCTCATTAAGAACTTTTTGCAATGTCAATTCTTTTAAAAATAGTTCTTGTTTCCGCATCAAGTGTCGATTTGGATTGAATTAACTCACTATATTCCTTGAATTCGGTTTCAGTAAGATTTGATGCTTGTTGACCCTTTTGAATTAGTTCTGTTGTATTCTGAATTGCTTGTTGTATAGTTTTAGAGTTTCCAGTGTCTTTTGATTTTTGTTGAACATCTAAAGCTGTGTTTCTAACTTTAAAATATTCATTAATTAATCTCTCAATTTCGGAGTTTGTTTCAGCAATACCTCTGAATGTATCTTCATAGAAAACTTTGAATTCTGCGTCTTGTAATAGGATATTTTTTATTAGTTGATTTAGTTCTTCTTTATTGTTCTTTTCTACTAAATAATTAATATAAAGCTGTGGTATGTAGGATATTTTATGAAGTTTCTGTGCTGGGTCACTAATGCTATAAATGTCTTCATCACCATTTTTCCAAATCACCTTAAAGTCAAAAGTTGTATCAAACTTATATCCTTCAAAATTCAATCTTTTAGAAGCTTTTTCGACTTGTTCAGGGTCTATGCTTTTAGCTGTTGAGAAAAGTAACAAGATTTACCTGAGGATTTTCCACCAATTATTGAGTTTAAATTTTCATTCAATTCAATTTTTTGATTTCCAAATAGAGTACCTGTATCTATGAATTGAAGTTCCGAAATTACATATCTATCATTTTTAATGTCAGGCTGTAATGCTTGTATTTTTACTCTATCTTCAGGCTCAAAAAGTGTTTGTCGCAAACCTTCAAATGTAGGGTCGGCTTTTATCCAACAAAACCTGTTTCCATCTGGCTTAAATATCTTATCATTTGAATGTGCATCGCAACCGTGGTAACATGGTTTTAAAGTCCCACATTTTCTTATTACAAGTTTTTCATCATCAACACTTTTGCCTATAAAGTAAATTCTGTCCTTTTCATTCGATGAAAAAATTGCATCTGAAAATTGATATAAACTTTGCCTTGTTGCATCTAGTTGTGATTCTCCTTTACCTATAAAAAGTCTTCGTGTTTAATAGCTCCAGTAACTCCATCAGTGCTTCTGTTAGAAACAACAACTATGGTATTTTCTCTTAATGTTGGGTCATTTTTAAATATTGAACTTAAAGCATCAAGTGAAACAACAAATTGTTCAACACCCTTTTTATATGCAGTTGGTTCATCTAATTCTTGGTTATGTGTATGGTCACGTCCAAAACGCACTAACTCCGATTTTGTAGCTGAATAATTACTGACGGAATTATTGAATTGAAGTTTTGCTAAGAACCTTGATTCAATTTCTGAATCAATTGAGGGATTAAAAAGGCAATGAAGATTTATTGGAGTTGATGAGCCAGTAACTGGCAAAACTCTTAATTCTAAATTCGGGATTATCAGGTCGAAACTTTTTGTAATTTCTTCGTTTGCAACCAAATATTTAAATTTAAAGTAATTCTCAATACTGAAATAATCGGTTATTCCAATTACAGAAATCTCTTCTGTTGAATTGTTGATGCTTGCAACATAGTTCTGCCATTTTTCATCAAGAGTCGCTCCGGCAAATTGGTCATTTTTTTTCGTCCCTGGAGTATGGATATGTAAATCCCATATTCTCCACTCTGAGCCTCTTGTAAATTTATTGTATGTTGTCATTTATGTTGTCTATTATGATTGTTCTGTGTCTGAAAACAGTTGCCGATAACGTTCCTGCCTAGGCGCCGGGCCTTTGTATGATGGGTCTTGTGCGCTGGGACAAAGGCCTAGCAGCCTAGGCATTGTTAGCTGCAGTTATTTTTCTATGTTGTTTGTAAATTCTACTAGTAAATTAAGAGCTATTTCTAATATTAGTTTCAGCTTTCCATTCATTGAATAGATATTCCAATATTGAAAATAAGTCATTGTCTATATTGGATAAATTTTCAAGATTTGTAAAATTCCTCTTTGAATGTTGATCATAAAAATCACATTTATGCACAACATAATATGAGATAAATTGATTAGCGAATTGAGGATTTCTTCTTTTATAATTCTGAAGAAAGCAAATGAACTTATCGGGAACGATTAAATCTTGAGTGAAATTTGCTACAAATTCATTCGATTCGAAACCAAGTTGTATGTAAAGATCGTAAAAATGATAGTGGGCAAAATTGATTTATTAAGTCTCTTGCAGAACATATATCTATTACATATTCAATTGGTTTGTTTTTATGAGCTTTTCATAAAAATTGGCAGGCGAAAAGAAATCCCTGATAATAATAATATGCATGTAGAAGTTCATGGGCAAGGTAATTTGAGTTGATAAAATTGAGTTAAAATATACTTCCGTACAGTTCTCATGATCAAGCGACTTGTATGAGTCATCCCTTATAATAAGGAGATAATCATCTGGCATCGTACTAAATAATTTTTGAACTCCCTCAAGTTATTTAAATTAGATCCATAGTTTTGAATAAATTCTAAATTTGTCATTGCCTGTTTTTGCAGCAGCTAACTTGTTGCTAACCTAATATTTCAAACTCATTTAAACGCTTATACCCTAATTCAAAATAATTACTAAAGCGTCTAAATGTAAATCCTCACCGATCCAGACCACGCCTTGCCCGTCAAATGGCTGTCTCATTGGGCAACCACCCAGCATCCCCACAAAACTAACAAAAATAAATATCATAGCAAAACACAACAACGGCAGAAAACCGGTTTTGCCGAGTTTGTAATGGAAGGAAGGAAAATAAAATAAAGAGGGATGGAAAACTGATTAAAGGATGAATATGTACCCACCCCCCGCCCTCCCCCCTATGAATAGGGAGGTTGATCCTGCCGCTTTTCAAGATCTTACTAATCAATAGACCTGGTTTGTGGTTCTCCCCCTATTCATAGAGCCTTTCCCGGCTTGACGGGAGGGAGGAAGAGGGGGTATAAATCAAAGTGCATTTTTTGTACCCTCCCCAGCCCTCCCTATGAATAGGGAGGGGGCTGATCCTGCTGCTTTTCAAGATCTTACTAATCAATAGACCTGGTTTGTGGTTCTCCCCCTATTCATAGAGCCTGTCCCGGCTTGACGGGAGGGAGGAAGAGGGGGTATAAATCAAAGTGCATTTTTTGTACCCTCCCCAGCCCTCCCTATGAATAGGGAGGGAGTTGATCCTGCTGCTTTTCAAGATCTTACTAATCAATAGACCTGATTTGTGGTTCTCCCCCGGTGCCTGAGCGGAGTCGAAGGCATATGGGGAGACAGAGGGGGTACAATATTCTTAAGAAAATTCAATCAACTTCTCATCAGCCTCATTGCCTACAACTCATACCCGAACCGCTTCAGCTGCTGCGGGTCGTCGCGCCAGTCCTTGCTTACCTTTACTCGGAGGTCGAGAAACACCCTGGCCGAGATAAACTCCTCGATGTCCTTGCGGGCCGCCATGCCCAGCCCCTTGATCGACTTGCCGTGGTGCCCCAGGATAATGGCCTTCTGCGATTCGCGGGCCACATAAATGGTGGAGGTAATGGCCGTTATGTTCTCCTTCTCCTTGTACTCATCCACCACCACCTCTACCGAATAGGGGATCTCCTGCTGGAAGTAAAGCAGGATCTTTTCACGGATAATCTCCGACACAAAAAACCGCATCGAACGGTCGGTCAGCTCATCCTTGGGGTAATAAGGCGGTGAGGCGGGCAGCTTTTCCACCAGGGTATCAAACACCCGGTCGAGGTTAAAGCGGTGCAGGGCCGATACCGGGATCACCACCGCCGAAGGCAGGCGCTCCTCCAGGTTTTTGATCAGCACCATCGCCTCCTCCTGGGTGCAGAGGTCAATCTTGTTCAGCACCAGCACCACCGGCTTGTTGAGCGAGTTCAGCTTCGCAATCAGGTCGTCCTCAAAGGCCACATCGTCGCGCTCGGTCACCAGCAGGAACACATCGGCATCCTCCATGGCCGAATCAACGAACTTCATCATCGATTCGTGCAGCTTATAATGCGGCTTGACAATCCCCGGGGTGTCGGAATAGACAATCTGGAAGTCGTCGCCGTTCACAATGCCCATGATCCGGTGCCTGGTTGTCTGCGCTTTTGACGTAATGATCGAAAGTTTCTCCCCCACCAGCGCGTTCATCAGGGTCGATTTTCCCACGTTTGGATGGCCTATAATGTTGACAAAGCCTGACTTATGTTCCATTTAAAATAATTGAAATTAAATTTGCACAGCAAAGAAACAAAATATATCTTTGCAGCCCGGTTTAAATATCGGAAACCACACAGTGCGGGATGGAGCAGAGGTAGCTCGTTGGGCTCATAACCCAAAGGTCGTAGGTTCGAATCCTGCTCCCGCTACCAACGATGAATATCAATATAAAGCCTTGGGATCAAGGCTTTTGTTGTTTTAAGTCATGAAAGGAAGACCGGATTCAACCCAGGCACCGGAATTCAGTCAGCCAAAAAGTGCGAGACTGTTTTGATTGTAACAAAGTTTTTGCCTCAATTACTGACAGGTAAAGCGGCGTTAGAAGTCTGGCATCACTGGTCGGGCAGCAGGTGCAGTCGCGGCGGTGGTCGAGCGGAGTCGAGACCAGTCGAGACCATCCGACACCAGTTAAGATCAAAAGAGGCAATAAAACGTTTGTTTGCAGATCAAACGCATTTCGACCCCGATATCGGGACACAATGTGACAGCATTACGGGTTCTCAGCAACTGAGTGCACCATTATTACAATTTTATTAAGTTTCAGACCACTATGTCAAACATCATCGCCATTGTTGGCAGACCCAACGTAGGAAAATCAACCTTCTTCAACCGCCTTACCGGCGAAAGGGCCGCCATTGTTGACCCCACCAGCGGCGTTACCCGCGACAGGCATTACGGCACCTCCGACTGGAACGGAACCGAATTCTCCATCATCGACACCGGCGGTGTGGTGATCGGCAGCGACGACGTTTTTGAAGATGCCATCCACAAACAGGTGGAACTGGCGATGGAAGAAGCCGATGTGATCCTCTTTATGGTCGACGCCAAAGAGGGCCTCTCCCCGCTCGATACCGATGTGGCCGACATGATCCGCCGCTCCCCGAAAAAGGTTTTCCTGGTTGCCAACAAGGTCGATACCGGTAACCGCTCGGCCGACGCCATGGAGTTCTATCAGCTGGGCTTCGACAGGATCTACGAAATCTCCTCCATCAACGGCAGCGGCACAGGCGAACTGCTCGACGATGTGGTGAAGGAGTTTGAAAACACCACCATCGAAGAGGTTCCCGATCTGCCGAAAATCGCCTTTGTCGGTCGTCCCAATGTCGGAAAATCATCCATGATCAATGCCCTGCTGGGCGATGAACGCAACATCGTTACCCCCATCGCCGGCACCACCCGCGATTCCATTTATACCCGTTACAACAGCTTCGGCTTCGACTTCCTGCTGGTGGATACCGCCGGGGTGCGTAAAAAAGCCAAGGTCACCGAAAACATCGAGTTCTACTCGGTGATGCGTTCCATCAGGGCCATCGAAAGCTGCGACGTATGCGTGGTGATGCTCGACGCCACCCAGGGCATCGAAAGCCAGGACATCAACATCTTTTCGCTGGCGCAGAAGAACCACAAGGGGGTGGTGATTGTCGTGAACAAATGGGACCTGGTGGAGAAGGAAACCAACACCCACAAGGATTACGAAGACCTGATCCGCAGCCGCATCGCCCCGTTTACCGATGTGCCCATCATCTTCACTTCGGTCATCAACAAGCAACGCATCCACAAGACCCTCGAAACGGCCAAAAAGGTGTATGAATCCCGCACCCAGTCGATTTCAACACGGAAACTGATGGACATCATCCTGCCGATCGTCACCGAGACACCGCCACCGGCGATCAAGGGCAAGTTTGTGAAGGTCAAATACATCACCCAGCTGAAGCTGGCCTATCCGGCTTTCGTCTTCTTCTGCAACATGCCGCAGTATGTGATGGATCCCTACAAGAGGTTCGTTGAGAACCGCATGCGCGAACACTTTGATTTCAACGGGGTGCCGATTGAGATCTTCTACCGGCAGAAATAATCGTTTATGGCTGAGGAACTGCGCATCGACAAGTGGCTCTGGGCGGTAAGGATTTACAAGACGCGCACCATGGCCGGTGATGCCTGCCGGGCAGGCAAGGTAAAGATGGATGGCATTGCCGTGAAACCGTCGAGGGCATTGAAACCCGGAGATACCATGAGCGTGAGCATCGGACCGCTTACCCGGACCATCAGGGTGAAAGCGCTGATCCACAATAGGGTATCGGCCAAACTGGTGCCTGAATCGCTCGAAGACCTCACCCCGCCCGAGGAGTACGAACGCATAAAATTCATGCACGAACTCAATGCCGAACACCGCGACCGCGGCACCGGACGACCCACCAAAAAGGACAGAAGGATCATCGACAGGCTCAAGGGGCCGGGAGAGTAAGTTTTGAGTAAGGAGTAGGGAGTAAGGAGAATTGAGTCCCGAACCACAAACCCAGTCCTGTAGAACACGGATGACACTAATATCACGGATTACCAGGGATTAATCGCTTAAGTCGCTCGGCTTGGGGGTGACGCTGAACCCGCCCCGACTAGTGGCGCTCTGTGTCTCGGATCGCTTGACGCCCGCGCGCATGAAGCGCATGGAACCTTTGAACTAAGATTTTTTTCACCACAATAGGCACAATAGAGCACATTAGACTTATGATCATTTTTTTTCTAGCTATTGTATAAGTCGTTTATTATTTGAACGCGCCAGCCTGCCCAGGGGGGCGGGCGGGGGATAACAAGTATCTCCGAACGCAGCTTCCATCGCCTATCCTCACGCAGGCTGGAACCTTGCTAAAGCACCCTAAAATAACCACTCAGGCACCGAGAGCACTCAGTAACACAGAGGATTATAAGATCTCACGCTGTCTGCGCCGGCGCGCGGCGCAGCTGCTCGAGTGACCTTTGAAACGCGCGCGAACGCGCGAAGCGCATTGAACCATTGAACAGCGAAGCTATTGAACGCGCGAAGCGCAGAACTTCAAACCCCGAACCGGTAAGAAACCTTAATCAGAAAAACATTGTGCGGCACGATGGTGGTCAGATGTTCGAAATCGTTCTGAGGCCGGAAGGTGCCCAGCGACTGGTCATCGGCACGGTTCTGCGACCAGACCAGGTAAACGGATGATCCGGGCAGGTATTCCCAGCGGATGACAAGATTGGATAAGAAATAGAAGGCGTTGAAATCAGGTTTGTCGAAGGTGTAATCGGTGCTGCCGTCCAGATCTTCATCAACACTGTAAAGCTCATCGGAACTGCTGTATCCCAGCTGGCTTTCGGAATAATGGATGAACCTGTCGGTGAAGGCATCCGCTTTCGGATCGGTGATCATCTTGTAGCGCGAGAATTTCCCGGCCGAGATAAACGGCTGTCCGTAATACTGTATGGTAAGGTCAGGGGTCAGCCCGACATTGATCCTTACCGGTAAGCCGAAGGTCTCCTGGTAAAGTGAGGCAAAAATATACCTGTCTTTCCCCTGCATGCTGCCGGTTTCCACATACTGCAGCATACTCTGGTCGATGCTGTAGAATGGTTGTACGGAGATGTTCAGTGCATTCACCGGAGCCCAGGTCAGCCTCAGGTTCAGGTTTCGGTAATCGCCCACCCCCTCGTCGCCTTTATAAAGGTTAAAACTGATGCCCGCATTGAACTTTTTGGAATAATCGGACGAGAGTCCGGTCCAGATGTTGTTGCCCCCGGGCAGCAGCATGGAAGGCCCGCCACGGAGCAGGTAATTGGAACGCTGGGCAAAATCCCTGTTGACCCCTACAGAATAGTTCCACATGTTTTTAAACTGGGTATGCGCATTGATGTTGGTTCCCGAATACCGGTTGTGCATGCCGAAATCCCAGCCGCTCCACTGGTTGAAATTCAGGCTGATCTCCTTGAAGATGCTGATGGGCTTGTAGTAACGGTATCCGACCCATATCACCTGGAAAATATCGTCGGTCCTGCGCTGGAAGCCGGCGTCGTTGATCTCGAATCCCGGCGAACGCCAGTTGATCCATGTGGTATAAAGCCAGTTGCCGCGGCCTGCCTTTCCAAATTCAACAATCCCGGCATGGCCGGTAAGTGACGTACGTGACGGGTCATATTTCAGGTAAGAAGCGTCGGGCCGCTGAAAATAACGGGCCGAGGATTCCTGTGTCTCTTTGATGGCCAGGGAGTCACCGGTTACATGGCTTACCATCCCCTTGAAGTTCAGGTAATAGGTCCGGTCCTTCCAGGTATGGTTGAAGTCGACGCCCCCGGTATAGGCTGCTTTGTGCAGGTTGTTCATGGCGGCATCCTCAATATTGCGGTTCACCGAAGTAAACATGCCACCCAGTTTGGAGGTTCCCTTGTTGAAGTCCTTCTGCAACCGGCCGACAAAGTAATTGGTCAGGGGTTCGACATCGATTTTTTCACGGTTTTCGGACGAAATCACCTCTGCCCTTTCGCGTCCGGTGACCGACTCGAGCACCCCTACAGACCAGCCATTACCGGTCTTGCCGGTCAGCTTGAAGGCCCCGAGGATGGAGGTGTTTGAGGGAGCATCGGTATAATCGTAATCCGACAGATCGCGGTGGGGCGATCGTCCGATCCGGCGCGAATAGAAGAGATTGTCGCTCGACGATTCGTTCTCGCCGGGGGTCACCCCGAAACTCAGGATGCTTCGTCCTTCCACAAAGAAAGGCCGTTTCTCTTCAAAATAGGATTCAAAGGCGGTGAGGTTTACTTCTGAGGGGTCAGCTTCAACCTGGCCGAAGTCGGGGAATATCGTAAAGTCGAGGATCATATTGTTGGTAATCCCGATCTTGCCGTCGAGTCCTGCCGATATACCGGAAGATTTCCCGGTCCTGAAAGGGTTTCCCTCTTCCTTTTCATATCTTTCGACAGAAGCAACGGTGTAGGGCATAAGTTCTATCTGCCTTTTCGGCTGAATGCCCCGCAGCCCTTCCATGGTCCCGAAACGGCTCACCCAGGTGGAAGCATCGCGGGGAATGGGCTGCCAAAGGTCCACTTCATCCGACCGCTGCAGGTAGCGCATCACCTGGAGCCCCCAGGTATGAATCTCGCCCTGCGAAAAACGGAGCTGGGTCAGCGGAATCTTCATTTCGACATACCAGCCATGGCTGTCGGCCGAATGCTTCCCGGTCCAGACAGCATCCCACGACTCATCTTCTCCGCCGGATCCGTCAACCACCACACCATCCACCTTAACACCGGCAGCGGTGACCCAGAAGAAGAAAGCCGTGGTCTTGTCGAAATAACTGTCGATCTGTATCCCGGCCATATCGCCTTCCATCTCGTCGCGGCGCGACAAACGGCGGCTGATTTTCGACGGATCCTGCTCAAGCAGCCTGAAGGCCACATACAGATGGTCGGTATCGTACATGATGTTGAAGCTAGTCAGCTGCGATCCGGGCTGACCCTCCAGCGGTTTCTGCTGCACAAATCCGGATTCCCACCCTCCGGCAGGCCATTCATCATCCTCTATGATGCCATCGGCAACGGGAGCTTTTCCTTTTACCTCAGAGGGCACATAGGAGCGGATGCTGTCGTTGACCGCAAAAGCAGAGGTACAGGTAATCAATATTGTCAGGGCAGGGATAAGTAACAGTCGCATGGAGTGGCAATTTGATGCATACTATAGACGGCAAAACCGCTGATTTATTACATCAAAACCATGCCATATTATATCCAACTGATTAACAGTATCTTAAACTATACTATTTATCACAATATGCACGATATCGGAATGCAGGTGTGCGATGGCGGACAAACTTACGATGGTGAACCGGCAAAAAAATGGCCAGGTCAGAAATTATATATCACCGAAAGCAGTATCCGGATGTTCGAAACGCCTTCGGTTTCTGTAATCACACCTTTATCATCCCGGTTCAGGAGTCCGTTGGCATCCCTGGTGGCATAGGCAGCATTGGTATATTCCAGTTCGGTGGCGAAGTTGAACTTACCGCTGATGAAGATGACCCGCGGAGATACCCTGAAAATGGACTTTACATTTGCGCCCCTGACAGTGGCATCGGTTCCCCCTGCTTTGTTTGAATAAACCAATACACTTTCACCTGCGCCAAGGTTTTGGGTATAACCTGCCCAAAGGCCGAATTGGAATTTCTCACCGTTGGTGTTAAATTCTGCCCATCCGGTAAGGTTTTTCAACGCAGTATAATCGACTGTATTGCGCGTAGTGTCGGTGACTGAATGAACCGCATACCCTCCCAGCATGGTGAGATCAAAGAGGTTTTGACCGTATATGCCCTGAAGTTTAAGGGTGAAGGCCGGGTTTTTATATCTGATAAAGCCTGTGGCTGAAAAGCCCCCGATCTTTTCATTTGTCTGATAAGTCTGAATTCCCTTTGTGGTGGTCAGCAGGGGTTGCAGTGTTTTGTAATCCACCGCGACTCCGGCCAGGAGACCTGATTTCGTCTGGGCATTGTTTGATTCATACGACACAACAGCACTCAAATCAGGGAGTGAGGAATAGCGCAGTGATGATGAACCCTGGGGGCTGGTAAAATCCCGCTGTGCTGAAACTGCAGCAGCCAGACTGATCTTTCCCAATTTGTGGGTAAGCCTGATCTGCGGGTTACGCGAGAATGGCTGCATCGGGGCCCCGGTGTTAAACGAGATAACGCCTGAAAAACATCCGGGGATAAAAAACGGATGCCAGTACTGACCGGTGAGC
Source organism: Bacteroidales bacterium (assembly GCA_016705005.1). Lineage (GTDB taxonomy): Bacteria > Bacteroidota > Bacteroidia > Bacteroidales > Lentimicrobiaceae > Lentimicrobium. The sequence goes on from JADIZB010000009.1 coordinate 11,686, forward strand.
AACTCTGTTTTTGCCCAGTTCAGCTTGACAAATGCGTGCCTGAGGCGGAACCCGTTGGCATCCACGAAAGCAGCATTTTCATTGCCGAAAAAATCAGCTTCCAGTACAGCGGATGTTTTTGCACCAAAGGCATCGGGAGCGGTAATCTTCCCTGTAATCCTTGATTGAATGGAAAGAAAGTTGAATGAAGATTTATCGTTGATGTCATTGCCATCAGCATCTTTGCTGACTTCTTTGGGGTACAGCAAAAAATGTCCTTCACGTATGGTATAACTCTCCCGGGTATCCAGGAAGAAATCGTTTTTAACAAATCCGGAAAAGCTGATGCCATATGCCGGTTGTTCATTCTTTTCCTGTCCGGATGAAAACATCGGCAACAGCATGACTGCAGCGAATAGGTAAAGTTTGTTTTTCATATTTTTCTATGTTTATTTGTTTTTTTCGGGTGGAAACAATTTGTCAACAATGGACCTGTCTTCAGGATCAACTCCCATCAGTACATTAAAATTATTCCTTGCGGTGAAATTGTCCTTCCAGAGTCTGATCGCTTTTATGTAACTTTCCATAGCATCGTTCAGCATGTATTTATGACGCTGCACAATCCCGAGATTGGTATAGGCCACCGATAACCGCCTGGGTGTCTCCATTTGAGCCAGCATCAGGTCATCAACACGTTTATTCAGGATTTCATCTGTGTTCTTACCTTGAAATGCCTGATCATCCGGCGAAAAACCGGGAGATGTCTCTGCCAGCCAGTCCTGGCGCGAATAACCACTGAATTTGTCAATCCAGCGCTGATAAATCAGTATGCAGGTGTCAAGGTTTTTCATTGCAAAATTCAGCAGTTGTTTCTTCTCCGTACTATCCTTCACCTCATACAATGCCAGGCTGAGAAAAGCAGATCCCCTGTTGTTGTATACCAGGCCGGGTTCAAAGGAATTGCCATAACCCGGGACATTGCTAAAGACCGCTTCAATGCTGTCGAGAAGGGGAAAAACCTCCCGGTATTTCTTCCCGGCCATCAGCTGATCGTATTGTTTCAGCATGTATTTAGCCCCGATGGTACGGGGGGGTCTTCGGCACTATTTTCTGACCGGTAATAAAAGTATGCCACTGCAAAACTTATCGCAGTGATACCTGATAAAACCAGCAGAAGTGTTTTGTGGTGCCTTATAAATCCGATCAATGGAAATGGTTTTAAAAGAGACAACCCGTACAGTAAACCGGATTGTCTCTTTAAAAGTACAACAAGAAATTAAGAGTGAACTTTCTCGATCAGGAATTTCTTAATTTCCGTCGGCGTGGGTGTGGTAAGTTTTGAAACTATAATGTTAGCCAGAATGGCCAGCGGTGCACCGATCCAGGCAAAGTACCATACATTCAGCCAGTGTTCGACAAAAGCCTGTCCGGGCAGTTGCCCGCCTGATTTTGCAACGATAAAATAGAGCAGAGCAAAAAGTGAAATGGCGATACCAACACTCATTCCGGCAATACCGCCGGCCCTGTTGGAGCCACTCCACCAGATGCCGAGCAGGAACAACGGGAAGATGGTACAGGCCGCCATCGAAAAGGCTACGGCGACCAATTGGGCAATCATCCCGAGTTTAAGCATGGCAACGATGCCTACCACAACACCCATCAGGATGGTGCCAAAGCGGGCCATCCTGAGCTGTGCTTTCGGTGAAGCCGCAGGGTTGATGATTTTTACGTAAAGATCATGTGAAAAGGCGGATGATCCGGCTACCAATAATCCTGAGATGGTTGAAAAAGCAGCAGAAACAGCTCCGGCTGCCAGCAGACCGACAATCAGCGGAGGCAGGTTGCCCAGCTGGGCAGTATAAACCACTATGGCATCCGAAGCGAGATTTCCGACTTCAGGATTGGATGACAGGATTTTTCCGAATACCGAATAAATTGGGGCACTCCAGTAAAGAACGCAAATGAAAAACAATCCCCAGACACATGACAAACGCGCATCGCGGATGGTCGGCGTAATATAAAAGCGCTGCAGCACGTGCGGCAGGCCGGCAGTTCCCAGCATAAGTGAGAAGCAGATGGCCATCCATTGAAATGCTGTGGCACCGGTTGCCGGATCCCAGGGCATGGCAAACTCAGGGCTGGGCACCAGTGATACATGATGCCCGTAAGCATTCAGCAATGCCGCTCCGTTGGCTATATTTGGTGCCGGTATGCCTGTTACAATGTCGGATACCACCGAACCGTAACCGAATTGTGGTATGAGCCAGAAATAATCAAATTTGTAAGTAAGCAGGAATGTTGGGATCAGAAAAGCGATGATCAGGATAATGTATTGAATGACCATGTTCTTTGTTGCACCGATCATCCCTGAAATCATGGTGTAGAAAATTACCACGGAAGCACCGATGATGACCGACCAGAAATAATCTATTCCGAGGATCCATTTAAACATCAGTCCAACACCCCCGAATTGTCCTACACAATAGGCAAAAGAGATCAGAATGGTAAAGATCGCACTTGTTGCCCTGAGACCCTGAGAGTAATACCTGTCGCCAATAAAATCGGAAGCGGTAAATTTTCCGTATTTACGGATCTGACCGGCCATTAAAACGAGCAATAGCACATATCCGCCCGTCCAGCCTACAACATAGGACAGTCCATTGTATCCGGTTGCATACATCATCCCGGCCATTCCGAGAAAAGATGCGGCACTCATCCAGTTGGCACCGATGGCCATACCTGAACTGACGTTTGAGATCTTTCGTCCGGCAGCATAGTAATCGGTGGTGTCTTTTGCCCGGGAGAGGAAGCCTACCGCGACAAAAGTGATCAACACCGCAATCAGGATAACGGCAGGGCCGAGTTTGAAACTTCCTTCAAGTTGTGTCAGGTTCTCCGAAAAAACCAACACAGGAACCGAAAGGGTACTTATGGTGAGAAATATCTTTTTCATGTTTTATCTTTTTGAATGAATACCCGGTTATTCCTTAATACCATATTTCTTCTGCAGCTGGCTTATTCTGATACTATAAAACAGGCTGATGCCAACGAAGAGAAACAACAGGAACTCAGATGTATAGAAATAATGGAACGGGAAGCCCAGAAACCTGGTATCTGTCAACACTGACTGGTTATGCACAAGATAAAGTTTCATGACGCCGGCGAGGGAAGTCCATTCCTCAGGTGTCAGCTCTTCCCGACCTGCATTCAGGCTGTATGGCAGGATGGATTCTTTCAGATTGGTCGGATCTGCCCCTGTTACTTCGTTTGCCAGGGCGTTGATGGAGGCCCTGGTACTTTTGAGTTCAGCCTGCAACTGAATATATTCGGTGTCGGAAGCTTTCTCCAGTTTTTCACGGGTAGCCTGAAGCTCATTCACAAATCCCGATAAAACCATTCCTGCTGAATCAGGCAACATGCTATAAACGCCCCAGCTTACCCCTTTGCGGATGAGTAATCTGTTTTCAGGCGTGACCGAGGATTTACCGGCGACAGAAACCATGGAATTGATAAAATCCTGATTTTCTTCAACGGTACCGGTACCGGCTTTAACGTTTTCAAAAACAGCTTCGAATTTCACAAATGCCTTTTCAGGTGTTGGTTTCTGGAGCACCAGCAACAACAGCTGAAAACCAAATATGGCTACAAACCACACCAGCACCAGGCTGATGATCAGATCCCTGTTAGCCTTCCCGTACCGGCTAACCGGCTTAAAAAGATTGAATGAATAATCCTGTTCGGTTGATTCCACGATGTCCTCCTTTGTTATTTTATTAACAGCCAAATTTATTTATTCCTAAAAATTATCAATCAATTTTGTTGTTGCTTAACAACATTGATACAGATCAACTTTTTTGATTTATATTTGTAAAAACCTGTGTATGCGAACTGTCAGGCATGAAGGCTGCGCAGCCTGCCATCTAAAGTGCGACATTTACCTTACAGCCATAGAAATGCAGATGGAGGCTGATCTGGAGCCAATACATATCGTGTATAAAAAGCATGAAACCATCTGCCGTCAGAAGACGCTGATCACCCATGCCATCGTAATGCTTGACGGCAGTGCAAAAATGTATATTGATGGTCTCAACAACAAGAACATCATCCTGAATATCCTGCTGCCCTCGAACTACATAGGCCTTTTACCCGTGTACAGCATTCCTGAATCAACCTATAATGTTGCTGCCCTCAGTGACTGTTATACCTGTCACATAGATATTGGTCTGATTTCAACCTTATATAACAGCAATCAGAATTTCATGCACAGTCTGAATCAGGCTTTCGGTAAGTCCGTTTCTGCCATTATGCGAAAACTCATCTCGCTGAATCAGAAGCAGATTCGCGGGAAAGTGGCTGAAAGCCTGCTCTATCTGTCAGCACTGTACGATGCGACCAGGTTCATTTTGTCCATCACCCGTAAAGAGCTGGCTGAATTGTCGGCCATCTCGGAGGAGAATGCCGTCAGGGTACTGACTGAATTTAAAAATGAAGGCATCATTGACATGAACGGGAAGGAAATCACGCTGAAAGAAATGGGCTTGCTGGAAACCATCAGCGCGATGGGATAAGGAGAAATGCCGGTGGCAAAAAGATCAGAAGCCAGCCCGAACCAATGCAATTAAAACAGTATATCCCGCTCACCAGCCGAACAGAAAAACAAATTACTTTCTACTTTAGACTTTTTGAGCCAGGCGGCAAACTTTGAGCTTTTTACTTTGAGCTTTGAGACTTTGAGCTTTAGACTTTCAACCTCTCCTTCACATCCCCTTTTGTCCACCCATAAAGCTGACACTCAGATGATCATCGTAGCTGTTGATCTGCAGGAATACTTTTTTCAGAATCATCTGCCCGATCTCAGACATCTTTTTTGGTTCGACCCAATTGTCAGCCACACCTCTGCCGGCAACCTGATAAACCTGATGTCTGAGCCTTTGCTGCATCAGAAAGTTATAATGAAAGATGACTTCCTCACAGGTCTGGGCATCCATCAGTTTCAGTGAGCTGAGAGCGTTCATCCTTTCGACCGTACCCTTATGCCTGATATTATGGTAAAGGGAAAATATGCGTGCAAACATAATCACCGGGGAAAGGCAGTTTTTGATGTCGATGACTTCGGCGTTTTTCCCGGATGTTTCCGTTACAATACTTCTGAAAACATTCAGCGGAGGCCTGAAAGCAATAATCGACTGGGCCAGCATATAGAAAAAAGCCGATCTTCCTTTCAGTTCATTGAAGATATGGTCCTCCAGTTTATTAAAGAGTGCCTGATCACCATAGGTCATTCTCAGGTCGAAAAAGGCTGAGATATTAAGGATGCTGGCCGGTTCAGAATTGACAATCCAGTCGCTGAAATATTCTTTCCAGACACTCAGGGGCTGGCACCACCGGGGATTGGAAGCCATAAAGTTGCCTTTGCACAGGGGTAGTCCTGAGGCATCGAGACGGGCACAGATCTCTTTCCCCAGGCTGAGAAAATATGAATGAAGTTCTTCGGCCGGCACCAGGGGTTCATCCAGATAAATGATGGCATTATCCTGATCGGAATTAAACACCGATTCATGCCTGCCTTCGCTGCCGGTAGAGAAAAACACAAAAGGAACAGGTGGCTTACCCAGCGTGGCTATTGATTGCTGAACAATCCGGGTTGTGATTTCATCATTGAAATCTGAAATAATTCTGTTCAACAAAACAGCGTTCCACGATTCATCCAGCATTGGTTTTATAACAAACGGAATCAGTTCCCTGATCCGGATAAAATCTCCTTTGCCCGCAAAAAGTTCGACGGTTTTACCCAATAAACCTGCAGGATCCGAATAAACGCCAAACAGGCTGTTCTTTTCGAGCACTCCGGAAGGTTCACCGGTTTCACTGCTGATCACAAGGTGAGAAATTCTGCTGTATACCATCAAAGCAACAGCGTCAGAAATTCCTGTACTTTCTGTTACACTGACTACCGGTGCCGTCATAAATCCTGCTGCAGGGAGATCAGAAAGCGGTGTCAGGCCAGCCAGACGATCTACAATATCATGACGGGTGATGATTCCGATACATTGCCTGTTCAGCATCAGCAATACACAGCCTGCATTGTTCTGCTGCATGACTTCAACCACCGTGGCCAGGGAGGCATCGCCGGGACAGGTAAGCACCTGACCCATGAAATCCCTGACAGGGAGGTTATTCCGGCTTACGACCGATGCCAGCACGTTTGAAAACCGGCTGATTTCACCGGTTGCAACAGCCTCAGCAACCAATGGTTCAACAATACCGTCGCAATAAAGCGATTCCCCATTGTTACCCGAAAGGAATAAGCTGAGCCGTGTTTCTATCTCTGAGCCATCTTTCCGTTTCAGCAGAATTTTTCTGGCCGTAACAATCCTGTTTTCCTTTAATTCCTTGAAGAGTCCCTTCAGATCAGATCTGTTGGCCAGTATCCGGATCAGGGGTATTTCCTTAAACCTGGTCTCGTCGGAATACCCCAGTATTGAAACCAGATTAGAATTGAATTCCATTAACCTGCTCTTTCCGGAAAGTGCAAACCTGAACAACCCGATACCGGAATGATCAGAAATAAGTCCGATAAGCGTTTTCAGATCCTCCAGCCTGGTTATGACTGAGCGGTGTTCGCTGATATCGCGGAATGTAAATAACAGGCCCTGTTTATCGGAGAATTGCACCGGCAATATGGTAAGCACCACATCGGTTGTGGTTCTGTCCTTACGGATCAGCTTCGTTTCAAATCTTGATTCACCGGTGGATGCTCCGAAATCAGGTACCATACCGCCGGCAAAGAGTTCGTTGACGGATAGCTCTGACAACTCCTTGCCTGAATAATCAAGCAGGTTTTGAATAAACAGATTTGAATAGGAAATCCGTGTGTTGAGCAGCAGAACTATCCCCTCGGTGGAAGATCCAAGCAAGGATTTATACTTTTCTTTCGATTCGTGAAGCCGCCTTTCTGCATCCTGTCGCCGGCCTTCAATCTTCAGACTCTGGAAAGCGATAAAGGATATGATCAATGAAAGAATTCCGGTAATTCCGAGCAAAACGAAAATTAGCTTTCTCGTCAGCAGTGAAATCTCCTGCTGCACATCGTTTAAGTAAACACCCGTTCCGATGATCCAGCCCCAGGGTTCAAATTTCTTTATAAAGCTCAGTTTAGGAACAATCCGCGTACTGTCATCCATAAACTGCCATTTATAAATGATGTAACCTTCACCCGATTTCCGCGCAATTTCCGCTGCGAGGATAAATATCTTTTTCCCATCGGGGTCGGCATAATCATGAAGGCTTTTACCGGTCAACTCATGAACATAGGGATGCATCACCATTCTGGGAGTCAGGTCGGTTATCCAGAAATAATCCTTTTTCCCGCTCCCGTAACGCAATACCTTAATCTCCTCCATGGCATTCTGACGGGCAGCTTCAGCAGACACCAGCCCTTTCGATTCATCGTTGTGGTGTTTTTCGAGAATGCTCCAGGCTGTATTGGTCAATTCATGCAGCATCAGCCTTTTCTGTTCAAGCGCATTCCGCTCAAAGGCCGGAATTATTATAAAGAACACGGAGAGGATAAACAGGAGAATGGCCAGCAGAGCCGGAAGTATGATTTTTGAAAGAAACGTGCGGTAAAGAGCTTTTTCATAAGATAAACCGACGATTTATATTCAAAGATACTACATTAATGGTGAAATCAGTGGTGTCGAGTATCGCAAAACCATTTACCTGCCGGTTATCGGCCAATGCCGGTAAGGTAATACAACAGGTCTTGTTTTTGAGTTTTCTTACGCCATATGAATAATAAATAAATCCCTGAAACAGTCTGGACAACAGTCCTTCAACAGGCCCATAGCTGATTCCTACCCCTTCCATATGCATGTGTCCACAGATACTCAGGCTGTATTCCTGCTGGGCGAGATAACGGAAATGGTCGTTTAGTTTGATACTGCCGCCATTAAAACTCGAAATGTATGCTGAAAAATTGGGATAAAGAAAATGTGAGAACAAGACCTTCCTGCCACCATATTCCCTGCTGATTATTTCAGGCTGAGTGCTCAGAAATTCAATGTCATTCCTGTTAAGTTCAACCGGCAGGTCATCGGAATAATTCCACACCCGGTTTGCAGAAAGCTCCGTTTGCTGTTCTGGAGACAAATCAAACCAGCCTGCCGGGAACTTAAACCCGTTGCGGTACTCAGGTAATTTCCGCAGATGAAAGTAATCATGATTTCCGAGGACAACCCCGCTGCAGTGTCGCTGAATCAGTGAAATACATTCTGTGGCATTTCTGGTGCTTTCATACCTGCCACGGACCATCGGGTACCCGAGAACATCACCCAGACAGAATATCTGATCGCACTTCTCCCCTTCAATCATCTTCAAAGCCTTTTTCAGGCTGACCACATCTTCGTGAATATCTGCTATCAGGGCGATTCTGGCCATAAAATGAATTTCGTTTGTATCAGGAAAATCAGGCTAAATATATTCCCTGCAACACTTCATGAAGGGTAAAGGTAAAAAGATTTGGGAAAAATGCTTCAGGTTCATTTTCAGAATCCTGAAAACCGGCCTCCGGTAACAGAGGAAGATTGTTTGTAAACTGAAACAAATCGCGGAATCCCCAATGCTAAAGTTGACTCTGTATCGGTCCCGGACGGATTTGATCAGACATGGAGGACGGATGTGACAATTAAATAGCAGATGCTTTTGATAACAGTCATGGACAACCGGCAGAACCGAAAGTATCGTGTGTTTGCAGGTTATCACATTCCGGATGATGGTTCTCCAAAAGCGGTAAACCTGCCGATATCGCGCAGGCTGTTCAGCGTAAGTGCCAGTCTGAGTCCTGAATCCAGGTTCTCCTGCATGGCCTGCCGGTCGCCGGTGATCCTGAAGTACTGAGCCAGTTTGTAGTAATCGTCGATCTGCGCCATTTGCTCGCCGCTGGCCAGGTCTGTTTCCAGGGCCTTCCTGTAGTCTTCAAGGGCCTCCTGCCTTCTGCCGGTGGCCATAAACACATCACCCCTGGTTGAAAGGAGGTGGGCAATGTTCGGATTTTGTGCAATCTTATGATTGATTCCGAGTGCCCTGCTGATCTCTTGTTCTGCCTTTGCCGGCTCATTCAGGGCAAGCCATGACTGCGCCATGCTGGTAAAGACATTCACCTGCGATGGAAAATCTTCAGTCAGGTTATAAAAAGCAAGCGATGAACGATAATATTCAATGGCAGCCCGTTCATTTCCCCGGTCGCTTTCGAGCCTGCCCAGGTTTAGCAACCGGCCGGCCTTCCCTTTACCATTTCCGGTAGCTTCGTCAACTTTCAACGCTTTTTGGAAGCAGTTTTCCGCCTGCACGAAATCCTGCTGCTGCAGGTAAAGCAAACCCTGCTGATTCCATACCGAAGCGAGCATTGACTGAACACCTCCTGATTCAAAAAGCGCTGCAGCCTCGTCAAAACTTGCCAGGGCTTCTTTCATCTCTCCCTTTTTACGATAGGAGATTCCGGTATTCAGCATATTGGATGCCAGGTCTGCTTCATAACCCGGAGTGCGGTGAATCTCAGCTGCCTTTTTATAGTAATCTATGGCCTCGCCGAACCTCCGCATTGCATCGGACACCATGCCCAGCCTGTTATATATCCGGGCTTTGATAAATACATCGGTGCAGTTACGGGTAACCTCCAGCGCTTCGAGAAAATGGCTTTGCGCTGATTCCGGGTCACCGGCACCCATTACAGCGCGGCCCAGCCTGATCAGTGCTTGCCCCTTCATCTCTGCTAACCCGGTTTCCCCGGCCACATCCAACATCTGACGGGCAATTGAGCCGGATTCTGTATAAAGGCCTTTCCAGTCGAACGACAAATATCTACCACCCAGTATTTCAAAAAGCAACTCATGATAACCTTCGGATTCAAGGCTGGCAAATCCAATGAATTCAAATGCCAGATCCGCATGTACGATGGCTTCGTCCCAGGCAAACCGGGCCTGATTATACCCTGACATATTGAGTTCGTCGCTGGCTGCATCCATATATAACTGCGAAAGTCCGCTGCCATTACCGCTGATTTCCGGACTGATGACCTTCCCGGTGATCCCGTCCATTATCCCCGCCCCGATCCACCGGTGTCTGTTCCGGTGATAAAACAGTTCATGATCGGTCTGCATGAGGTCTCCGTAAGTTTCCGAAATTACTTCCGCTATCCGCCGGTGAAGCGCACGTCGCCGGGCGGCATCCATATTTTCGTATATGTGCCGGTGAGTAAACTGGTCAATAAATTTATACATATCCACTACAGAATCGTTGATCCGGCGCGTCGGCCCGGCCGACAACAGATGCTGGTTCCGGCTGAGATCATCGATGTAATCGAGCAGCTCAAGCTCATCAAGATTCAATACCCTCCCAACCATCTGGGCTTCAAAGTTGTGCCCACTGACACTGGCATAGGCCAGCAATCGTTGCTGCTTCCTGTCGAGCATTCCGATACGGGCGCTGATGGCACTGCCCACCGATGCCGGAAGGGATTCAAGATCTTCTGTGGCAAGCGTGTAAACGCCGGCTGTTTGACGGATGATCTGCCGCCTCTCCTGCATTTCGATGATCTCACAGATAAACCTGGCCTGGCCGTGTGTCACCTCATGCAGCTTTGCAGGAAAAGTACCTGGAAATGCATGTCGCGGAAAACGTGTCAGCAGAAAGGTATCTATTTCCTTTACTGTAAACGGGGCAAGGCTGATCTTTTCAAACCAGTCAGCAACGCCTGCCTGATGATGATCGAAAGCATACTGCTCAATCCGCCTGGCAAGCGAAATATCAACGGCCTGTTCCGCAGCCATCCCCGTGCCTGTTACACCGGTCGTTGAAGAAAGCACAAAAAGTATCCGGTAACGGTCAGCAATCATTGACCGGATCAGCATCAACAATAGGCCTGCACTGGCCATGTCCATCCATTGAACATCATCAAAATAAAGGATGACAGGCCTTTCGGCTGCCTTTTCCCTTAATTCGGCATTGAATGCTTCGAAGATTTCATTTTCGTTGATGACCGGTTTTTTATTGTCCTTAATATGCTGCTTCAGGCTCATGGCCGTCTCCATGGTCACCGCAGTAATGCTGCCGAAAACAGGGATGAGGCTGATCCATTTCGGGCTGACTTCCTGCATAAAACTGAGAACGCTCTTCAGCGACTCCTTTTTCCTGTTCAGATGTGAATGAAGTTCATTCAGGCGGAAAAGTGCAGAGTTCAGTGGTTTGTAGGCCAGCACCCTATCATTGCTGTTACACTCGGTAAATGCCTGGAGAAATGTATTGTCCTGCGGGTGCAGACTACTGAATTTCCGCATCAGGCTAGATTTTCCGACCCCACTTTCACCCTCAATCAGGATTACTCTGCCCGGATTATCCATCAGAGTTCCCCGGGTATCGGTGAGTTGTATAAATGCTTTGTCGAGTTGCAGCAACTCGGATTCACGTCCTGAAAATATCTGATTCGCCATAGAAATGAGGATTGAATTCAAAGGAGAAAGTTATGAAATTAATGATAATCCCATTCTACGGAAGTTGAAAAGAAAACAGCAGACTGAGGATGGTGAGATCCGGCCAAAAATTTAACGACCGATTGATCCGGAAGGAAGTATTTTAAAAAAAATAAGGTTATTTCAGCTTTATTCTTCCCGTTTCGTCATTTTCCCATGTTTTGCACAACCTCAAATCATCAATTGTGTTGATATTTTCAACAGTTGTATATTTTCTATACAATTGTATCCGAAAGCCTGATATAACATGGTTTCAAAGCTCGTTCACTTTTATGTGATTAATTTTTCAACACTATAAGTGTTTAATAATTAATCATCACATTTGTATGATATTGATTTTATGATATTTAACTCAACATTTTTCTATGGCACTCTTATTGCCTGCTCACAGTTAAATCGTTGAAATCCTGAAATCATGAAAACAACCATCTCATTTATCGTCGGGTTTCTGCTGATGTTTGCAGTAGCAGATGTACGCAGTGAAAAGGCCGTGAACAACAATACGGCCGCTCAGCAGGGCAGCATAACCATTACCTGCACGCCTGCACTTCACGCACTTGCCTCAGGATGGGCTACGGAATACACCGGACTCAATCCTGATGTAAAGATCCGTGTTATTAAAACCACCGATATCGACGCTGACCTGAAAGCAGCCGGGACTCCGGGCATTTTCCTTGATTTATCCGCTGCCGGTGATCAGGCTTACCGTTCGATGGTAGTCGGGCGGAATGTAACCGTTCCTGTTATGAACCAGCAGAACCCGTATAAAGAAGCGCTGCTGCAGAAGGGTGTTTCGCCTGAGATGTTTGCTGAAATTTTCAGCCATCCCGACAAACAGCAATGGGGTACGTTTACCGCTGAGGGACTAGCCCGGCCAATGCATATCTACATCGTCAATGATGAAGCAACCAGAGCCGGTGTGGCAAAATTTCTGAAATCTTCGCGGATTCCTGGAGAGGGGATAACTTTCGGCGACAAAGCCGTTATCCTGGAAGCCATTCAAAAAGATCCCCTTGCCATCGGATTCTGCAATGTTACCGATCTTATCACCGGCGAAAACCAGGGCCTTGTTTCTGATATCAGCCTTTTGCCCATCGACAGGAACGGGAATGGGAACCTTGATTACATTGAGGACATCTATGGCGACCTGAACCACCTGATGAGGGGTGTATGGATCGGAAAATATCCGGCCGCCCTTTACGAAAACATTTACGCCATCAGCAATGCCAGCGCATCGGATGATACAGAAACAGCTTTTCTGAAATGGATGATAACAGGGGGTCAGAAAAATATGAACACCGCAGGCTACTGCGACCTCGTCAATTCAGAGATCCAGTCGCAACTCGACAAAATAGATGAGGCTTCCATCATTGTTCCCCCGGCACAGACCGGAAATACCGGTGCCGGTCTGGTACTGACCCTGCTCCTGCTGGCTGCTGCTGCTGTTATCTTCTCAGGCATTGTACTAAGCCGACTTTTTTACAGAAAGGACGCCGCTTTAACCCCCGCCCTTGCTGTTAAGGTATTTGACGAAAACTCTTTCAATGTCCCCAAAGGGCTCTGGTTTGACAAAAACCATACCTGGGCTTTTATGGAAAGCGACGGTAAAGTGAAAATAGGGATTGATGATTTTATTCAACACATTACAGGCCCCATTACCCGGGTTGAAATGAAGAACCCCGGCGAAAAGATAAAAAAGGGTGAATTGTTGCTTTCGATTGTCCAGTCAGGAAAACAGCTGAATATGTACGCCCCGGTTTCAGGAACCATCCTGAAGCAGAATGAAACCCTGAACAAAATGACCTCACGTATGAACGAAGCTCCGTTTACCGATGGATGGGTTTACACGGTAGAACCTTCCAACTGGTACAGGGACATCCAGGTACTTGACATGGCCGAGCGTTATGAAAGGTTCCTCAGAACCGAATTCTCAAGGGTAAAGGATTTTCTGGCTGCCACACTCAAACCTCAGAGCCCTGAATATGCCCATGTGGTGCTGCAGGATGGCGGACAACTCATGGATGGTGTATTGTCGGGATTCGGTCCGGAAGTATGGGAAGATTTCCAGACCATTTTCCTTGACAACGCAGGCAAGAACCATTGATTATAATCAGCAGAACCAAGTTCAGACTAAAATCCGGGAAATGGACCTACATCGTCGTGACTTTCTGAAAGTAATGTGCGCCACTGGGCTAACGCTCGCGACAGGGAAAGCACTGAATGCCGCACCAAAGGATAAAAACGTCCCCGAGTTTTATGGCATTTTGTATGATTCGGTAAGATGCAAGGGATGCCGGGGTTGTGAATATGACTGTGCCGATGCCAACGGATTGCCGGAGCCGGAACCAACCAAAAATATAAAAGGGCTTAGAAAGCCCGATGAAAACCGTCGCACTGTAATCAACGAACATAAAACTTCGAAAGGCACGGTTTACGTCAAAATGCAGTGTATGCACTGCAACGAACCGGCCTGTGCAGCCGCCTGTCTTACACAGGCCATGAGCAAAACCAAAGAAGGGCCGGTGATCTGGCGGGGTGATAAATGTATGGGGTGCCGCTATTGCATGGTCTCCTGTCCTTTCGATATGCCGAAATTTGAGTATCACAGCCCGAATCCGAAAATCCAGAAGTGTACCATGTGCTACGACACCCGGATACTGAAGGGGGAATTGCCGGCATGCGTCGAAAACTGCCCCAACGAAGCATTGATGTTCGGTACACGCCGTGAACTGATCAGTGAGGCCAGGCGACGGATTTATGAAAAACCGGGCGAATATGTAGAGCAAATCTATGGCGAACATGAAGCCGGCGGTTCCGGCTGGCTCTATCTCTCACCCGTTCCATTCGAAGAACTGGGCATGAATACTTCGCTTCAGAACGCCTCCTACCCTGCCCTTACCAAAGGGTTCCTTTACAGTGTTCCTTCGGTATTTGTGCTGGTCCCCGCACTCCTGCTGGGTATTCAGCAGGCAACCAAAAAAAATCACCCCAACGAAGAAAGTGATGATGAATAGTCAGGGAGCTGTAGTAGCCGATAACGATGGAAAACCCATCTGGAAGTTTTTGCTGAAGGAATTGAAACCAAAAGGCAGGTGGCTAACCCCATTCAACATAATCTCGATACCCATTATATTATTGGGCATCGTTCTGATTGTAATCCGCTTCTGGAAAGGGATCGGAGCCATCACCAACCTTTCACAGGAGATTCCGTGGGGGCTGTGGATAGGTTTTGATGTGGTTACCGGCGTGGCTTTTGCCGGTGGGGCCTATGTGATCACCTTTATGGTCTATATCCTGAACATGCGGCAGTATCATTCCATTGTGAGGGTCACGGTGCTGAACGGATTTCTCGCGTACCTCTTCTATGCCGGTGCATTGCTCCTTGACCTGGGACGACCCTGGAATGTGATCAACCCGATCATCGGGAACAATTTCGGGGTCAGTTCGGTGCTGTTCCTTGTTGCCTGGCATTTCCTGCTTTACATGATTGCCCAGCTGATCGAATTTTCACCGGCCATCGCCGAATGGCTCGGCGCCAGAAGGGCCCGCAAAATCCTTTCGGCCATGACACTGGGCGCAGTCATCTTCGGGATTACCCTGTCGATGCTGCACCAATCGGGACTGGGGGCATTATACCTGATGGCAAAGGAAAAAATTCATCCGCTCTGGTATTCCGAATTTATCCCCATTATGTTCTTTGTTTCCAGCATTTTTGCCGGTCTTTCGATGGTGATCTTCGAAGGATCCATCAGTCACCGGGTGTTTTTCAGCCAGATCAGCGAAAAAAACCACCACAAACAACGCGGAATTGTATTCGGGCTTTCCAAAATATGCACCGGTGCCATGTTTGTCTATTTCTTTCTTCAACTGCTGGTCTTTATTCATGGCAAACACTGGGACCTGATCAACACACCGATGGGTTACTGGTATCTGCTCGAGATGCTTGGTTTTGTATTGCTGCCAATGATTCTCTTCTTCTACAGCTACAGGTCGGGCAATATCCTGCTGGTCAGGGTTGCAGCCATACTGACCATTGTTGGTATTGTTCTCAACAGGTTGAATGTGACCATCATCGGATTCAGATGGGACATGGCTGTGCATTATGTTCCCTCCTGGATGGAGATCGTGGTTACCCTGACCGTTTTGTTTACCGAACTCTGGATCTTCAGATGGGTAATCAACCGCTTACCGGTACTCAGGGACTCTCCTGCCTGGGTAAAGGAAGAAAACAATTAATTTTTGTGACCCTGATCACCTGAAAAACAAAAAAAATGGACGGATTCAGCTATAACAACATCTTCGATACCAAAGGGATCGAATACCTGGTTATCATCGCTTTCCTGCTGCTGCTCATCCCCTTCTGGCTTCTGCTGAACAGGAAATTAAAATTCAGGGAGCATATCAGCCGCATGCTGGGTGTGCTCACCTCCAACATTCTGAAGATTCCGCAGGGAATATTTTACAGCAGTAACCACACCTGGACTTTTATGGAAAAATCGGGGATCGCCAGGATAGGTCTTGATGATCTGCTGGTGCACATCACCGGCGGGGTAAAAATACATCACCTTAGGAAAGAGGAAGAAATGGTCAGAAAAGGCGACCTGATTGCTGAAATTGAAGGGAATGGTAAATCACTCCTCATTTATTCCCCGGTTTCAGGAAAAATTCTGAAGCAAAACACTGAACTGATTACAAATACTGAGCTGCTGACCAGTGATCCCTATGGAAAAGGCTGGATCTACAACATTAAACCTTCCGACTGGATCGGTGAAATCCCTTCGTTCTACCTTTCAACGGAGGCCACCAGCTGGCAAAAGCGTGAACTGGACAGATACAGGGACTTTCTGGCCACCAACATCGGCAGATACCTGCCCGGTTCACCGCTGA
The DNA here is from genome assembly GCA_016705005.1 of Bacteroidales bacterium. Lineage (GTDB taxonomy): Bacteria > Bacteroidota > Bacteroidia > Bacteroidales > Lentimicrobiaceae > Lentimicrobium. The sequence goes on from JADIZB010000009.1 coordinate 28,080, forward strand.
CGGTGCTGCAGGACGGGGGCGAACTGATCAATGGCTCCCTGTCGGAGTTGCCCGAAGGGATGTGGAACGATTTTCAGAAAGAATTCATGGAACTCCGTGAATGATGAATAATCCGGTTTGCTGTTTGTAAAATCAGCCAATGATCAGCCTTCAGAATTACCTGCCGGATGTTAAACGGAATACACCGGAGCGGGGGTGAATGTTAAACTGGTTTCAATACGGCTGTTTCGGTTTTTTTGTGGCAGATTTGCCTTGCGGCACATCTGCTTTTTCAGTGATAAACGGGATAAATAATAATCGGTAACATCTGTAGGTTTTTATTAAATTGCAGTGCATTATACCAACCGGAAATTATTGCTGAACAGGACTTAAAACCGGATTTATGACCAGACAACCTGAACCTGAGAACAAGAGAAGAAGAGCTTTCACATTTCCGGGGAAGTATCTGAATTTTGGCCGTTCAATCTATGGCAGGGTGGTGCTGATCATCACCCTGCTTTCTGTTTTTCTGTTTGTATCCTTCGGCATCATTTTCAAGTCGGTATACCAGCAATACCTGAATACTGTTATCCTTCAGAGCGGGAACAATGTCGGCTCACTGGTCGAAGGGGCCCTGTACCATTCCATGATGGAAAACGACGAAGGCGCGCTGCAGTCAACCCTTGATGTCATCCACACCCTGCCCGGCATAGAGGATGTGAACATGTACGATGTCAACGACAGCCTGGTTTATTCATCCTTCTCTTCTGACACCAGCGCGAGCATCAACCCTGACTGTAAAAGCTGCCACAGCGATATTGCCACCATGTTTCCGAAAAAAGAGAAGTCCTATAAAATTATTACAGCGAACAGTCAATGTAAGATGAACAAGGGCGATCATGGTCAAAGGCACCTGCTGATCAGATCGCCGATTCTGAATTCCAGATCCTGTTATGAAAGTTCATGCCACGCACACAATGCAAAGGAAGAAATACTCGGGTCGCTTGTGATCAAGGTTCCCCTGAAAGATTTTGATGCAGCCGTCGAAAAATCCTCGATGGAATTTTATATGCTGGCTATTCTGACTACCCTGTTGCTTGCCTCATTCCTGATCCTGTTTACACGCAGGGAGATAAAAAATCCGCTGAACGAACTGATCAGGGCCAGTGTGGCCGTTTCGAACGGGGATACCAACACCCGCATGCAGATTAAGGTGAATCAGCTTGACGATATGAGGATGGTGTCTGTTGCGTTTAACGAAATGCTCGACAACCTGCAGGTGGCCACCACCGAACTCGAAAACTGGTCGCAACAGCTGGAATATAAGGTGCAGAAAAAATCGGAGGAACTCGGTGCCGCCCAGAATGAACTGATGCACATCGAGCGGCTGGCTTCACTGGGAAAATTATCATCTTCGGTGGCGCACGAAATCAACAATCCCCTCTCGGGTATCCTGGTGTATACAAAACTGGTGCACAAACTTTTAAGCAATCCCGAACTCACGGAGGAAAAGAAAGAATTGATGCTCAAACAATTAAAACTGATTGAAGCGGAAACCAAGCGGTGCGGTGATATTGTAAAGGGGCTGCTCGACTTCTCGAAGAAAGACCAGGAAGATTTTGAGCCATTGCATCTTCATGTAATCCTGCATGAAACGTATGAGTTGATGTCGCATCCCATTAAAATTATAAATTCTGCATTTACCACTGACCTGAAAGCAGAGAATGACCTGATATACTGCAGTCCCAATCAGATCAAGCAGGCATGTGTCGCCATTCTTGTCAATTCAAAGGAAGCCATCACCGAAAACGGAGAGATCAGCATCATGACCTCGAATCCTGACGAAGACTCGGTTAAAATTGAAATTTCCGACAACGGAATAGGGATTGCTCCGGAGGATATCCCGCACATCTTTGAACCTTTCTTCTCTACAAAACAGGAAGCCCGCGGCATCGGGCTGGGATTGCCCATTGCCCACGGTATCATTCAGAGCCACAAAGGCAAAATACAGGTTAAATCAGAGCCCGGCCGGGGAACGACAATTTCGATTATTTTACCCGTAATCAGAACTTAAGCAGAATCAGGTATGGAAAAGAAGATATCAATACTGGTGGTCGATGATGAAGAATCGGTCAGGGATTCTTTAAACCTTTGGTTTACAGAGGACGGATACCGGGTGGCCTGCGCCGAAGATGCGAAGAAGGCGCTGTCGATGCTTGAATCCGAAACCTTCAACATCATTCTTGCTGATCTGAAAATGCCGGGAATGGATGGGCTGGAAATGCTCAGGAGGATCAAAGCGCTCGATAAGGATTCAATTGTTATTGTCATGACGGCTTTTGCTTCGGTTGATACGGCTGTCAAGGCCCTGAAAGATGGTGCTTACGATTATGTAACCAAGCCTTTCGATCCCGACGACCTGTCCCATCTGATCAGAAATGCCACCATGCAGATCTCCCTGTCGCAGGAAAATGAAATCCTGAAGAAACGGGTCGATTCGCTGGCGAGTGTTGAAGACCTGATCGGCAAGAGCGAAGCCATCAGAAAAGTGCTCCGCGAGGTTGAGAGTGTTGCCCCGACAAATTCCTCGGTGATTATAACCGGCGAAAGCGGCACCGGCAAGGAGCTCATTGCCAGGGCCATTCATGCCAATTCGCTCAGAAAGTTTTATCCCCTGGTAAGTGTCCATTGTGGTGCCCTTACAGAAAGCCTGCTCGAAAGCGAATTGTTCGGCCATGAAAAAGGTGCCTTTACAGGAGCCTTATACAACCGCAAGGGCAGGTTCGAAATGGCCGACTGCGGAACCATATTCCTTGATGAGATCGCCACCATTTCGACAAAAATGCAGATCGAACTGCTACGGGTGCTCGAAACAAAACAATTCATCCGCGTAGGCGGGAATAAGGAGATTACTTCCGATTTCAGGGTGATATGCGCAACCAACAGGGACCTGAAAAGTATGGTAGAAAAAGGGACCTTCAGGGAAGATCTTTATTACCGGCTGAATGTCATGAATATTCATATCCCGCCTTTGCGCGAAAGAACAGAAGACATCCCGCTGCTGGTCGATTATTTTATCCGAAAGTACTGCACTTCTATGAACAAGCCGCTGATCACCATAGAAACGGCAGCTTTGAAACGACTGCTTGATTACCCCTTTCCCGGCAACATCAGGGAGCTCGAAAACATGATTGAACGGTCGATCGTGGTGGGTAACGGCAAAAAAATCCTGTTACGTGACCTGCCGTTGGGTAAGGAAGTCATCGACAGTTCCGTGGAGAGCCTCGATGAATTTGAAAAAGCCTTTATCCTGCAGATTCTCAATAAATACAGCTGGAATATATCACGAACTGCCCAGGCACTGAAAGTGGACCGGGTCACCCTGTACAATAAAATTAAAAAATACGGGCTCAAGGTTGCTGAATAGGACATTTTAAGGTCTCCTGTAATTCCGGGAACTCAAAACTGACTGATATTTATCTGAATGAATCCTTCATCCATTACCATAATATCATTTGGACATTTCGGAAAAAATTTTCCCGATAAGCTTGCCGATGCCGTTGCTTCCGTGTTTCATTGTTCCGTTCATTTAAAAGAAGCCCACCTTGACCTGAGTGACTTTTATGATGCCGGACGGAGGCAGTACAACGGAGACAAACTACTGAAGGAGGTTGACTCCCTGAAGCCGGAAGGTTCCGGTAAAATCATAGGGCTTTTTAACGTTGATCTCTTTATCCCGATTCTGACTTTTATCTACGGGCAGGCACAACTGGGCGGACGGTCGGCCATTGCCTCCTTTTACCGGCTGAGTAACGAGCGCTATGGGTTGGCTGCAGACGATCAAAAGCTGAGGGAACGCCTGATTAAAGAGGTGATTCATGAACTCGGCCACACCTTTGGGCTGATTCACTGCACCGTTTCAACCTGTGTGATGCGATCAAGCACCTATGTTGAGGACATTGATCAGAAGGAAGCCCGTTTTTGCAATGATTGCAGGATTTTGCTCGGCCAGAAGTAACCTTTTTTGAAGCAGCACAGATCGTATCCCGGGTTATACAACGGTTGGACCGGGCATCCACCGTATTCCTGCCCCTGCCATGCTGATAAACAAACCTGAATGTGATCCCGATCAACCTTTCACCGGATCACTGGGATTGGTTGAAACATTTTCCTTCCTCATTTATTACTTCCAGACAGAAAGATGTATGAATGATCATCCATCCTGAAATGGCCCAATGATTTATTAATCCTGCCATCAATCGGGATAAACAGGAATTTTTACCTTTGCCATGACATCACAGATACCTTTTAATTTACCATTATGAGAATCAACCTGCTGAAACTACTGACGGTTATAGTCCTATCCCTCCTTTTTACAGGCATTTCCGCACAGGATACCGCGAAATATCCGAAGCACCGCCTCACCCATCAGATGACGCCGGAAGAGGGATTGCGCAGGCATGAAATAGGTCGTTCATTTGTTGAAACAGATCCGCCTGCGGGAGTAATTTCAAGTCTCGGTGAGTTTGAAAGAGCCAAAGGAGCCCTCATTGCCTACCCTTTCGGTATACCGATGACCGTTATCCGTGAAATGGCGAGGGACGCGGTTGTTACTACCCTGGTAACCGGCCTTTCGCAGGAAAACAGTGTAAGGAACCAGTATTCACAGGCAGGGGTAAACCTTGATAACTGCAATTTTATTTATGCCCAGTCCGACAGTTATTGGACGCGCGATTATGGCCCATGGTTTATAACCTATGGGGATAATCAGATCGGAATTGTTGATTTTCCATACAATCGTCCAAGACCCAACGACGACGAAGTCCCCAAGATGGTCGCTGAGGCAATTGGCATTCCCTGGTTTGGCATGAATGTGATCCATACCGGAGGGAATTATATGAGCGACAGCTATGGCTATGCGGCTTCCACAACCATTGCTTACACCGAGAACCCCGATCAGACACCTGCCGAAGTGGATCAGAAAATGGAGGATTATCTGGGCGTGACCGATTATCATGTGATGGAAGATCCCAACAACACATACATCGACCACATCGATTGCTGGGGAAAATACCTGGCAACAAATAAAGTGCTGATCAGATCAGTGCCTGCCAGCCATCCGCAATACGATGAAATTGAAGCCACAGCAGCCTATTTTTCGTCCCTGACCACTCCCTGGGACAGCCCTTATGAAGTATACAGGGTAAACACACCGGATAATCAACCGTACACAAATTCGTTCATCCTGAACGATAAGGTTTTTGTGCCGATCGTCGGGTCTCAGTACGATCAGGCTGCTCTGGCCGTTTACCGCCAGGCCATGCCGGGATATAAAGTCTTTGGAATCATCGGACTTCCGGGTGAACCATGGGAGTCGACAGATGCATTACATTGCCGCACCCATGAAATGGCCGATCCGGGTATGCTGAGAATAAAACATTATCCGCTGCTGGGGAATGCTCCTGCTTCAGAAAGCTATACCTTCACAGCAAACATAACGGCCTTCAGCGGTGCAGAGGTTCTGTCGGATTCAGTTATTTTCTATTACAGGGTCAATCCGAATCCTTACACTTTATTTACTGCCGTACCTATGCAGGTGGTGACCGGCAACAACTGGTCGGCAACCATACCCTCACCAGAATACGGCAGTACGGTGCAGTATTACATTCACGCTGCCGATGCTTCAGGAAGAAGTGAAAATCACCCTTTTATCGGGCGTTTTGATCCACATGAATTTTACGTAGGCACCCGCTTGTTCGCGCAGGCGGAACCCGATCAAACAGAGATGGAATTCACTGCCATGCAGGCGCTGAGCGACGATCAACCACTGACCATCAGCAATACCGGCCAGCTTGGACTGAATTATTACATCAGCCTCTCAACCGCTGCTTACGATACCATTACGAAAACAGTCACCAACAGTCCAACGGCCACCAGTTATGATTATAACACCTATACCGAAAGCGGCTGGACTGATATTTCAGTGACAGAAACGGGACAGATGGGTGAGATGATTGTCAGCTATACCTGGAATACCGACAACTATGCTTCCGAAGGTTCATTGTGGGCCGAATCCCCCTCAGGAACCAAAGTGATGCTGGCCTCGGGTCAGGAAGATGGCAGTTACACCACATCATCAGGTTCATTCGCCGGTGAAGAGCTCACCGGGAGCTGGAAACTGTGGATTGAGGATACCTACGGAGACGGGGGTCACCAGGCAACAAACATTGGTTTAAAGTTTGTAAGGACAACAGATACGGGAGACTGGCTGAGTACAGACATTACCGAAGGTTCAATCACACCCGGCAGCAATCAGGAAATTGTGGTAACCTGCGATGCAACCGGAATGGCACTGGGTACCTATCACGGACTCATCACCATTTTGTCGAATGATCCCGACCAGCCGGAAATTGAAATACCGGTTACTTTCGTTGTAACGGTAAATACGGGTGTCACTGAAGAATTTACGGCTATCCCGGATTAAGGGTATTCCCAAATCCGTGTACCGATAGGATCCAGCTTGAAATAAGGGCGGAAAGCCGGGTAAAAACAAGCTGGACACTTACCGATGTTTCGGGCAGGATTCTGATGGCTGAACAACCGGTTGATATTGGTACAGGAACCAGCCTGATTTCCATTCCGGTTTCCGGATACAGAAAAGGTTTATATTTTCTGGATGTCAGGACTGACGCAGGAGGACAGACATTCTTGATCAACAAACAATAACAGCAGGCATTCTGAATGAAAGTTCCTGTTTTACCCCGTTAACAACAGGGACAAAACAGGAACTTTTATATTTTCACAGACTCTTCCCGGTTTAACCGTTTATGCAGCCACGTTCATGCGGTGTGCTGATGATCCATGCATAGAGTTCAGGTGAAATAAACTGAGGAACGTAGGTAACCCCCGAAAGCAGCATCAGTCTGGAAAAAGAACGAATGTGGTTCCTGGAGCCTTTGGTCAGGTTCGCAAAAACGAGGCGGATATCCTGGTTGTCTGCTGTTTCCATCAGATCCATAAGGTCTTTGATATCCAGATCTTCAATCGTGGCCCCAACCCTGTAGGCTTCAATCCTGGAAACTTCACCCTGGGCCACCAGAGAGGTATAGAGCATTTGCAGATCCTGATTGACAAAAACACCCGGCTGATGATTGAGGGCCGGATCTTCAAGATTGTATTTCGTTAAAAGCCGGAGAATGGCATTTGAATGCTGCTGCTCACTTTTCGAAATATTATTAAAAACCGGAACATGGTAAACAACATATAATGCTGAATAAACATCCCGTGCCAGCAGTTCTTCTTCACGCATCAGCAGCAGAGCATCAATTTCGGCCTGACTGAGTGTCTCGAACGGAAGTGAGTCAGAATTGCAGCAAAACGTCAGATCTTCTGTTTCCATGCCTGCTTTTTCAGTAGTGGTAGACTCCGGAACAGTCGTTTCTTCATCAGAAGAGCAGCTTCCCAGCAGGAGAACTGCAGAAGTAAGTGATAACAGGATCACAACATTTTTCAACAGGTTTTTCATTTTCTTATGGTTTTGGTTTATAAATGAGTTTTCTATCATTACGGCACAATTACGATGATTTGCCGGCTGTGGAATATTTGACACATTAAACCATGGGTAACCTTTTATAGAATTCCAATCAAATATTATAAAATCTTCATATTTTTAGAAGTGCATATATCGGATTGAAATGAATCCTGGAATTACAAAATGAAGATACCGGTCATCAGAGGAATGGCCGGGTTATGAACCGATGCAGAATGAAGTGTAATCCGGATCCCGGGCAGGAATTCCTTATGGTTTGTAAAGATACCCCTGCGGGTGATTGTGGCCTGGTTAAGAATTAGAACAAAAACCCGAGATTGATGTATAATCCGTTATCGCCATCGCGCTTATCGCCTGACAGACCGTAATCGACGGCAAGAATAAAATTCTGATTCATGGCAATGCGAAGTCCGGCACCATACGATGAATGCAAACCACCCTTTTCTTTGTCAAAATAGTCAGGATAATTCACTGACAAGTCTTTGTCAACAACTACTTCTTTTGTGATCAATCCCAGATCAGAAAATGCATTCAGTGAAAAGTAGAAGTTCTGCTTCCAGCGGTAAAATTTCAGGAATTTGTACCGGAGTTCGAAGTTTCCATAGGCAAAGGCATCGCCTACAATTCGGTTGCGCAGAATGCCCCTGAGGGAGCGGGCTCCGCCAAGTCCATCATTTTTTGTTGTTCGTGTAAACGTATTGATCATGTATGGCTGCATATAGAAAGGGGTTTCCCCGTTGATGGTGCCCTGCCAGCCAAGACGGTAAGCGAAGGTCAAAACCTCCTTTTTCAGGGTAAAATACTGCCTGTGTGTTAAAGCAAGTTTTGTGAAAGCCGTTTCACTATTACCAAGGAAACGCGGCGCTGTCATCACCACCAGTTCAGTCCAAAGTCCCCGGTTCGGATTTGCTTCATTATCGCGGGTATCAAAAACAAGTCCCATTTTTATAAAGTGATGTGTTCCTCCGTCGGCTTCCTCCCCGGGAATTATTCCCCATTTCACATACTTATCATACAAACCATCAACATCGGGTAGTTCATCTTTTTCATCGCGGCCCTTGTTCAATCGCTCAATATCAACGGAAGCAATTCGTGTATTAAAGTAGCCATATCCCATCAGCCACCTGAGTGGCAGCTGGTTAATCTTACCCTGAAAATCAAGTGTTACGCGGGCGAGTTTCCTTTCGTGACGATAAAAAACCCTGGAAATATAGTTAGTGGTATCTGTATCATCTTCAAATGCAGGATTATAAATTGCTTCATATCCGTTGAATCCGTAAAAGTCAAGTGCGCGTTCCGTGAGGAAGCTGAAATCTGCCGTAATTCTGATCTGATGCGGCAACAGGTATTTTGAATCAAAGAAAAGCTGATTTATACCACTCCCTTTGGTAGTCCGTGACCATTCGCCATAGAGTGACCAGCGGTAATCAGGATAAGCGCTTCCGTCACCATACTGAAAAAGATTCCCCAGCAATCCATATTGAAATCCAAGATCTGAATCGAAAGCAACAGCAGGCAATGCTCCGAAATTCAGGCCTTTTTTTACCCTCTCGCCATCCTGCTTTAACTCACCGGCAATAGTGTCATTGTTCCGGGCATATATAACTTCAGCGGAATAAATAAAAAAGAAGAATAAGAAAGAGAATAAAAACTTTTGAGCACTGTTCCTGATAATCATAGCGGTGATTTTTTGAACCCCTAAGATAAATAAAGGCAACGAGAAATAAATAAACTATTGCAGGTCTTCCAGCTAAAAAAAATGCCCCGGTTTGCAACCGGGGCACAAGTTACGATTTCAGGTAACCGGATGTTCTATATCCGGAATATCCCAATATTTTATACACACCTCATCACCATCGGATGAAGCCTGGAGTATTTTCCATCCCTTCTGCAATAGGGGCAATCGCTGATTGATTCTGTGAAGTCGATACCACATCTGGAACAATGGTAACGGGTTAACTGGAGTACATAAACCGGGTCTGACAATCTGTAAACCAGTAGTCCGGTCAGCGGGGTCAGAAAAAGGCTGACCAGAAAGATCCGCAGTCTGCCGACCTTCCGTTTCGATCCGTTCATTGTGAGAACGAAAACAAGAAAAAGATACATTAAGACAATTCCTGTAAACAGTGAGATATTCATGGCTTTTTGGTTTTTATGCAGCCGGTTACTGTGTTTATTTTCATTCCTTTTTTCCCGGGCTACATCTCTTTATTCCAATACTGATAAAAAGTAACCTGTTTTTATTAAAAAAAAATGATTTACACGATAAAAAGCCATTGACCGCCTTTAAAAACGCATGGAAACCTGTCAGGTATTGTTGGTTCCCTGATGTTTGTATTAAAAATCCCCACTATACAAAGGGTTAAATGCACCTTTCGGGAGAATACTCCGGTGCAGGAATTTCAAAATCGAATTTTCTTACATTAGCGTCTGAAAAAGACAGCACATTTGAAGAAAGAGGTCAGGAATCATCCGATAGAAAAAGGCAACCCAAAAGTTATCCGTGGGTGGATTATGTATGATTGGGCAAATTCGGTTTACCAACTTACCATTGCTTCCACAATTTTTCCGATTTATTACAACCAGGTTACCCGGTCGGGCCCGGATGATTTTACAGTTGACTTTTTTGGCTATGAAGCTGTCAATACTGTCCTGTATTCATGGTCGATTGCGGCAGCTTACCTTGTTGTTGCCTTTATTTCACCATTGTTGTCTTCGCTCGCCGATTATACAGGCAGGAGGAAGTCATTCATGCAATTCTTTACATGGTTGGGTGCTCTTTCTTGCGGAGCCTTGTTCTTTTTTGATGCTACCAATGTTGAATTTGGTATTCTGGCATTTACGCTGGGTACCATAGGTTACGGAGGCAGCATTGTCTATTACAATTCGTTTCTTCCTGTGATTTGTGCGCCGGAAGATCAGGATAAGGTGAGTGCGCGTGGCTATTCAATGGGCTACCTCGGTGGAGTCATATTGCTGCTTTTCAACCTGCTGATGATTTTGAAACCCGGACTATTTGGCATAACAGATCCGTTCCTGCCTGCCCGGATTTCTTTTCTGACAGTTTTTATCTGGTGGATTGGCTTTTCACAGATTACATTCAGGCGACTGCCACGCTATACCTATCGTAAGCGCATGAAAGGGAAGGATCAGAGTATCCTGCTTGAAGGGTACCGGGAACTGGATAAAGTCTTCAGGCAAATCAGGGGTATGCGGAAACTCAGTCTTTACCTGACCGGCTTCTTTTTTGTAATGATGGGGTTGCTTACGACCATGTTTATGGCTGCAACCTATGGCGAAAAAGAGTTGGGTCTGAAAGATGAAGTGCTGATACCAACCATCCTCATTATTCAACTGGTCGGCATGGGTGGAGCATGGCTATTTGCGCGTTTGTCAGCCCGCCTGGGCAACCTGAAAGCCTTGCTGATTTCAGTCTTTATGTGGATATTCATCTGTATCGGGGCCTTCTTTATCATCAACTCCATCCAGTTTATGATTGCAGCTCTTTTTATCGGGCTGGTAATGGGTGGTACCCAGGCATTGGCCCGTTCAACCTATAGTAAAATGCTGCCTGAATCAACCACCGGGCATACCAGTTTTTTCAGCTTCTATGATGTGATGGAAAAACTGGCTACTGTTGCCGGCACATTCAGTTTCGGTATTATCGAGGCCATAACTGGAAGTATGAGGTACTCAGTTATGGCAATCGGCATCTTTTTTGTAACAGGGATTGTGTTTCTGTTGATCACCATGAAAGCTGAGAGAAATGAGTCTGTAGTAAACAGCTGAAAGTTGCATTCCAAAACCTGATGTCCAACATTATTGCCGTTTATTCCTATTATCAGGGAGATCAATCAATGAGATACATTCATGGAATTCATTCAACGGGGATAACATTCTTCCTTTGAATAAACAAGTATACTTATGCCAAAAAAGCCAACTCATCCAATCATCCTTCAGGCAATTGATTATGCCTATGAGAAGGCTTTGCAAGGCTTACCAGGGATGGATTCGGCTGAAGCCCTGGCTCAAAATTATCTGAAACAGAACGGCACGCTGATTGAAAACGTGAATTCGTTGATCCGCTGGCAGAATGCCAAGGCCGGTTCAAGTGGATTTGTAACAGGACTGGGTGGCTTTGCAACCCTGCCCATCGCTGTTCCTGCCAATCTGGTGAGTGTGCTTTACTTCCAGGTAAGAATGATTGCTGCGATTGCCAGTATGGGTGGATATGATTTACGCGATGACAGGGTAAAATCACTCGTTTCAGTTTGCCTTGCAGGAAATATGGCCAAAGACATTCTTCAGGAGATCGGAATCCGGCTCGGGACAAGAATTACGGCCCAAATGATTGGCCGGATGACAGAAAGCACCATCATAGCGATCAACCGGAAGGTTGGTTTCATCCTGCTTTCAAAAACAAGCGGCAGCGGTGTTATAAATCTTGGAAAGGCTGTTCCACTGGCAGGAGGTCTGATCGGAGGTTCGATCGATGCTATTACCACAAATATAATCGGAAATATTGCCAGGAATACCTTTATTCAGTCCGGAAATCCTGAATCCCGGTAATGGATCCTTTTACGGGAATGCTTTAAACCATGATAATATTCCCTTTAAATATAATCATGACTGTTCTTCTTGCAATTAACACTTTACCTTCTACATTTGTAGTCGCTAATTCAATCATTTAACCAAATCAACCTTCATCATGAGAAACTCGCTGCTTCTGCTGATTTCAGTTGTTGTTATGGCCTTTGCGGGCTGTAAAAACGGGCAAAAAGCCGGTAAAGATGCCGACAATCCGTTCTTTGCCGAATTCACTACCCCATTTCAGGTACCTCCCTTCGATCTGATCGACACTTCAGATTATCTGCCTGCCTTTGTGGAAGGCATAAAACAGCACGATGCTGAAATTGAAGCAATCACCGGCAACACTGCAGCACCTGATTTTGAGAACACAATCCTGGCTTTTGACAAATCCGGGAAATTACTGACCAGGGTAAGCAAGGTATTCTTTAATGTGAATGAAGCAAATACGAGCGATCAGATGCAGGAAATTGCGAAAAAGATTTCGCCGATGCTTTCGAAACACAATGATGACATCTCGATGAACGCTGCTTTGTTTGGACGAATTAAAACCGTTTATGAAAAGCGGAATGAGTCCGGCCTGGATGCTGAGCAGATACGCGCTGTGGAAAAGTATTACCGGGATTTTGAACGTCAGGGAGCCAATCTCCCGAAGGACAAGCAGGACCAGTTAAGGAAGATCAATGAAGAACTGGCCATGCTTTCGATCAATTTCGGTGATAACCTGCTGGCAGAAACCAACAAAAACTTTCAGCTGGTGATCGAAAACAAAGCCGATCTTGACGGACTTCCCGAAGGTGTGATTTCAGCTGCGGCAGAGACAGCTTCAGCAGCAGGGAAAGAAGGCAAATGGGTGTTCACCCTTTCAAAACCAAGCATGATCCCTTTCCTTCAATATGCAAAAAACAGGGCACTTCGTGAGAAGATTTACCGTGGATATTTTATGCGGGGGAATAACGGCAATGCCAACGACAACAAGAAAGTGATTACGGATATGATCAGGCTCAGGGCAGAGAAAGCCCGTTTGCTTGGGTATGATAATTTCGCAGCCTATACCATCGATGAAAATATGGCCAAAACCCCGGCTGCAGTTGATGAATTTTTGAATAAACTTATGACTGCCGCATTACCGGTAGCAAAAAAAGAACTGGCTGAAATGCAGAAAATTGCTGACAGTGAGGGTGCAGGATTTAAACTGGAGTCATGGGATTGGTGGTTTTATGCCGAGAAGCTCCGCAAACAGAAATACGATCTGGATGAAAATGAGTTGAAACCTTACTTCAGCCTCGACAATGTAAGGGAAGGAATGTTTGCTGTGGCCAATAAGCTTTACGGGATCTCCTTCAATAAACTGACCGATCTGCCTGTTTATCAGAAGGATGTCGAAACTTTTGAAGTTAAAGAAGCCGATGGTTCTCACCTCGGGATCCTATACCTGGATTATTACCCACGCGATACGAAGGGTGGCGGTGCCTGGTGTACCGATTTTCAGGCTTCGGGATGGGAAAACGGTAAAAAGGTTGACCCTGTTATTTCCATTGTCTGCAACTTCACTCCGCCTACGGGCGATGTCCCTGCTCTGCTTAACTGGGACGAGACTTCTACCCTGTTCCATGAATTCGGACATGCCCTGCATGGCTTGTTCACCACCGGAAAATATACCCGAACAGCCGGCAACGTTCCGCAGGACTATGTAGAGTTACCTTCACAGGTGATGGAAAACTGGGCTGGAGAGCCGGAGGTTTTGCGCATGTATGCCAAACATTACAAAACCGGTGAAATTATTCCTGATGTACTCATTACCAAAATACAGAACAGCGGCTTGTTCAATCAGGGTTTCGACAATGTGGAATACATAGCAGCCTCAATCCTGGATATGGACTACCACAAATTGCCTGCTCCTGCAGGAGTGACCGATCTGGTAGCTTTTGAAAAGAATGCTATGGACAAGATAGGTCTGATCAGCGAAATCTGGCCGCGTTACCGCACTACCTATTTCGCACATATTTTCGACGGTGGATATGCTGCAGGATATTATGTTTACCTGTGGGCTGCAGTGCTGGATGCAGATGCCTTTGATTATTTCAGACAATCGGGCGACATCTTCAATAAAGATCTCGCAGCCAGTTTCCGTAAAAATTGCCTGTCGGAATGCGGAAACGATGAAGGAATGATACAGTACAAGAAATTCAGGGGGCAGGAACCTTCGCTGGAAGCACTGCTTAAGAAACGCGGGCTGAAATAACAATAGTGAAAACTGGAAGGGCTGCTCTGAAATGTTATGACTTCAGAGACAGCCCTCTCTATTTCATTGATAAGGGGCAGAACACAAACTTGCAGTGCTTGTGAAATGTCATAACTCCCAGATTTTCATCAGCTCACCTGAAGTATCTGATTGCACCTGTCAAAGTTTAGGCAGTTGATTTGATCAGGTGAAATGGCATAATGTACAGACTGAAAGAGGCAAACGACAGCTGCGGACGATGGATTGGAAGATTCACTGACTTGTGACTTCTGAGTGAATCAAAAAAAATCAATGATGTGAATCAGCTGTAAAGGATTTTTGTAGAATGGCTGATTTCATGTTGCAGAGGACCACAGACAGCAAAGCTATATTTTTTTGATTTTGCCTGCCCTGATAAGACCCAGCACCCCATTGATAAAGTTCAGCGGATGTACCGGGTTTCCGGGAATATACAGGTCGATCGGGTATTTATCCAGGAAGCTTCTGTCGAGTGCCGGGCTGTCGGAAAAAATGCCCCCGCTGATGGCATCCACGCCGGCGAGGATGATGATCTTCGGTGAAGGTGTTGCATCGTAGCATATCTGGAGGGGTTCGGCCATATTCTGCGTTATGGGCCCGGTAATCACGATTCCGTCGGCATGGCGGGGGGAAGCCACAAACTCAATCCCGAAACGGCCCATATCAAACTGAACATTGCCCGCCGCATTCAGTTCCCACTCGCTGCTGTTGTCGCCCCCGGCGGAAACCTGCCTCAGCTTCAGTGAGCCACTGAACAGCCGGGTAATTTCCCTGCGCACCAAGGTGGGGTCGATGTACACCGGGCGATCCTCCCCTTCAACCACCAGCAATCCCTGGCGCGAATTGGAAGCAAGCTTGTAATCCTTGGTAAACCTGATTTTATCCGGAAATCTTTCGGCGCACTCTCCGCAAAACAAACACTTTCCCAGGTCGAGGCTAAGCTTCGGTCCCGTTTTGATGGCTCCTGTCGGACAGCAATTCACCAATGCCTCCAAATCAACCGGAACTTCACTGATGACCGGTCTTCCGCGGAAAATGCCCGGGACTTCAACGGTAGTAACGTCCGGTATATATTGTTTGCCCTGATGGAATAATATTTTAAGTTCTGGCAACATGGCTGTGGGTGTTTAATTTTCCTGAATTCATTTAATTCAATAATACGCTGATTTTAAGAATCACGCAAAGACACAAAGACGCAAAGAATTGATTCTGAATGATTTATAACTCAAAACAAATTTTCACAATGCCCTGTAAACCAATTAATTAAAAATTCTTAACGGAGTATTGTTAATTATTATCCGGTAAAAAGAAAAAAAACTTTTCAGCATCCCGATTAGTTGGTGTTTTTTAGTGTTTTGGGGAATTGGTGTCAAAAAAAGAAAGTCAGGTATTCTTCGGGAATTATGCCCGGGTGCAATGTTATCAGTTATTCCCCAATACTGAAATATTTTCCCCCGGACAACAGTGATTTCTGATCATTTGTTAAAGATCGTGTCCGCAGTAACTCAGGTTAAAGCTCTTGTTACAGATCGGAAAGTCAGATATCTCGTTGTTGCGGACGGCCAGCGCCAGCGCCAGCCAGTTATGTACCGACGGGTCCTTGATTTTGTAAGCGATCAGTTCCCCATCCGGTCCGGTGAGGGCGCAATGGCAGATCTCGCCCCGCCAGCCTTCGATCAACGTAATGCTGAAACTATCGGGCGCAGGTGTTTCATTCAAAGCAACCGGCTGACTGACCGGAGGAATATGCTTCATCATTTCGCGCACATAACCGATCGACTGCCTGATCTCCAGATCACGCAGCCGGGTGCGGGCATCCACATCACCACTGGTCAATAATACAGGGTTATGATCCATCGTGCGGTAACCAAGGTAAGGATGCGATTTCCGGATATCCCGCTCAACGCCACTACCACGGGCACCCATTCCGACGGTTCCGATGCTCAGTGACTGTTCACGGCTTACCACGCCGGTTTTTTCGAGACGGGCCAGCACCGAGGGCAGGTCGATCATACGGTCGAACATTTCGGTGTAATCGGGCCAGTAAGCATCCAACACCCTGGTAAATGCAGCTTCAGTAGCCGGAGTAAACGGGAACCGGTTACTGCCCGGCCTGATCAGGCTCTTGGCCAGGCGGTTGCCGCACCATTCCTGGAAAGCATTGATGATGGGAGTACGCAACCTTCCGAACACGCTGCTGCCCAACTGGTAGGCAATGTCGGTTGCGATGGCGCTCAGGTCGCCGGAGTGTATGGCGATGCGCTCCCACTCCAGGGCCAGGGTGCGGGCAAAAATCAGGTCTTCGGAAGGAGTAAAACCGCACAGGTTCTCCCAAAGGCTTGCAAACGCTGTGGTATGGCCCACGACCGTATCCCCTGCAATGGATTCAGCCAGGATGGTTCGTTGCAGCAGGTTTTTTTTCTGCAGCATCATTTGCTCCACGCCGCGGTGTTGATACCCGAGTTGAATTTCGAGGTGCAAAATCTGTTCGCCATTGCAGATAAACCGGAAATGTCCCGGTTCAATTACACCGGCATGGATCGGCCCCACACCAACTTCATGCAGCTCTTCACTGTCCATGTGATAAAAAGGATAATTGGCAATCTGCTGCTGCAGGTCGGCCCTGTCGTAGGAAAACCGGACGGGTTTTAACCAGGGGTGATCGGTGTATTGCAATCCGAACTTTTCGTGAATTTCGCGTTCAAAAAAATGAAATGAAAAATGGTGCCGGGTAAACGAAGCAAGATGCGCGTCGGGTTTTACCAGCGACGAACTGACACTGATGTTGTGTTCCCGGTCGTTGGCCAGGCAGCAGATAAGTTTTATTGCTCCGGGCAGGCGATAGGCAAAATACTGCACACAATGACAGGCCTCACCGGCCATCAGGGCCGTATTGAATTCAAGAAAATCAGCATACTCCAGCTCCGGGATGGAAGCAATGGGTATGGTCTGATTGTTTGTTATATCGATTGATTTTTTCATAACGATCAAGGCAGATTAGCAACGGCGGTTTGAATCATCTCAATCATAAAGGCCGGAGGATTGAAGCCAAGCCACAGAACCATAAAGAGTAGAAAAAACTGGCTGAGTGATTCTACCGGCCTGATCCTGACAAATTTTGATTCATCGAAGGCAACCGGTTTGGTGAACAGAATCCTGAACACATTCTTGCCGAATGCCCAGATGATAAAGGTGAGTAACAGGAGCACCACCACAAGCAGCCAGAGCTGGCGGGCCTCAAACAGCGAACGGAAGATCAGGAATTCACTGATAAACATCCCGGAAGGAGGCATGGCAGTGACCGTGAAGAATGCAAGCAGCAACACGATGGCTCCGGTGGGATTCAGGCGAAAATATCCGCCCATCTGGTAGATATTTTTGCTGTTGAATGTACGGTTTAACTGGCCGAACTGTAAAAAGAGCGCCGGTTTGGCAAATGAATGCAATACCAGGTGCAGAATCGCGGCATAAGCACCGATTCCCCCGGCAGCCAGGCCCAGAATGACCAGGCCCATATGTTCAACGCTGGAGTATGCCATCAGGCGTTTGAAGTTCTTGACTTTAAGCATGTAAACCGTGGCAACAAACACGGAAGCCAGGCCGGAAATGATCATCACATTGTTGCTCCAGCCATGGATGGAGGTATGGCTGATAATTTCATAAAACCTGAAAATCCCCAGAAACCCGATGTTCATCAGGACACTGCTGAACAGCGCACCGGCCGGGTGGGGGGCCTTGTCCTTGGCATCGATTCCGGCTGTGTACATCGGAACAAGCCCTGCCTTGGAGGTAAATCCGGTGAAAATAAACAGGAAGGCCAGCTTTAACCAGAAAACATTGAGCAGAGGTGCATTCTGCATCAGGCTTACATAGGTGAGATCTTTCAGTCCTTCCTGCTGAATGGCAATACTCAGGAACAGGATTCCGATAAAGACCAGGGTAATGCTGATCGAACAAACAAAGATATACTTCCAGGTTCCTTCCAGTGTCAGGATATTACGCCGGTGATAGATCAGGGCAGATGCACTCAGGGTTGTCAACTCAACAAAGACCCAGGTTATTCCAATGTGATTGGAAACATAGGCAGCACTCAACGCAGTTATCAGGATAACAATAGCAGAATAATACATGCCCTGTTCGCGGGGCAGGTAGGGATGATGCACAAAATAAAGGTAACTGTGCAGCAATACCGGTATGGTGACGATACTTAGAACTATCAGGAAAAGTGTTCCCAACGCATCGGGTGTAAAATACTCCAGGTCGGCAATATTCTGGTGGGTAAAAGCATAAACAGCATATCCCACCTGCAACAATCCAAAGACGCCCAACAACACATATTTCAGTCCGGCATGCCTGATCAGGAAGAGCAGCAGGGCAATGACCAAAGCCGATGAAAGATAAATTCCAATCATAGTTCTGTTTTTTAGTCCTTTAAACTACTGAGTGATTCAACATCCTGTTCTTTAATCACATCTCCGATTTTATTGACGAAGATACCCAGCAGCAACACACTCACAAAAATATCGAGGAGGATTCCGGTGTTCACAAGCATGGGCATTTCATTTCCCACTGCCAGTGAAAGCACAAAAACACCATTTTCGATGATCAGAAAACCCATCACATGCGTAATCACCTTCCGGCGGCTGGCAATGATGTATAGTCCGGTAAAAAGCGATGAAAGCGCAATGACGAAAAACATTTTCTCGAGGTGTTCATCGTGAACGGTATTGGACAATAAAAACGATCCAATGATAATTGCAGTGATGATAACCACTGAAACGAAATTGGATACATAGGGTTCGGCTTCCCGCTTGATCTGGTTCCGTTTGATGACCCTTCTGAGAAAGATCGGGATAGCAATTGTTTTGAAAATTATTGTCTCAAGCAATACAAAAACCAGGTTTATGGTATTGATTTCGATCAACTGGATAAAGGCAATTCCAAAGAGAAGTACTCCCTGGAATGCCAGCACTGAAATATAGGTAAACAACCTGTTGGCCACCCCGATGTAGATCAGGGTAATGGCAAACAGGATCAAAAGTATATCCGACATAATTGATAATTTTCAGGTTAAACAATTTTTCCCAGCATCAGCAACACACCCAGAAAGATAAAAAGGGCAATCGAGGTAATCATCAGAATAAACTGTGGATTGTGGTTCATCCTGAAGCGTGCCCAGAAGGACTCGATCACTCCGATTATCAGGGCAAACAGAAACTGCACCCCGATAAAGATGGGAATGGAATAATAAATTTCATAGCCGCGGGTAAGAAACATATTGGCGACGAGTGCGCCGTACATGGCAAACTTCAGGTTGGTTGTCTGAAGAATCAATCCCAGGTCGAAGCCACTGTTGTCGAGGATCATCACTTCGTGCACCATGGTAAGTTCAAGGTGGGTTTTGGGATCGTCAACGGGCATCCGGCTGTTTTCGATCAGGGCGATGGCCAGCAATACAAGTGAGGCAAGGGCACCAATGGCGTATGAAATCTGGGAAGTAAAATGAAGGGTTCCGAAAATATCAGCAAATGAAGTCTGACCGGTAAGCAGTGCGAAAGAGCCCATCAAAAGGAAGAAGGCCGGTTCGGCGAGCAAAGAATACAGCGCTTCGCGGCTGGCACCCATACCTTCGAAGCTGCTTCCTGTATCGAGTGCTCCGATGATACTGAAGAACTTACCCAGGGCAAGGACATAGGCAAAGAAAACAAAATCGCCTTCAAATGAAAACAGACCGGGTTGATTGCCAAAGGGGATAAACAGTATGGCCATGATAACCGATGCAAAATAGACCGTTGGAGCGAGTTTAAAAACAAAACCGGAGGTTTCACTGTAAACACTTCCTTTTCTGAACAACCGCCAGATGTCTTTCATTGGCTGAAAGATGCCCGGTCCCATGCGCCCGGATAATAGGCTCTTCGTTCGGATAATGATTCCCGTAAAAAAGAAACTGGCCACAACAATCAGTATCAGACTTAACATAGTTGTTGATTATAATTGTTTTACAAGTTCAAAAAGAAACACCACAGCATCAACCAGAAGCGGGAACGCGATGATGATAAAAATAAAGATGACACCATACAACACGTAGAACTGAACGCTTCCGTTTTGCAGAAAATTGAATCTGCCGATAAACGCTTTTATCCTCCTGATCGGATGGTCGATCAATGCACTTTCGAGCAGGTCGTAAACATGGGTTGAAGAATGGCCTTTTTCAGGCACAATTCCGGAAATTACAGATTTATGCTTTTTGACCGAAAGAATGGGTTCGACCAGTTTACGATAGTTTCTCACGAAAGAGCTGGCTGTATACTGCAGCCGGGCATCACTGGTCTGGTAGCCGCAACCCCATGTAGGGCCGGCAACGGTTGACGAAGAAGCAGTCAACCGCTTTCTGGCAAACCAGATGACCGCCACCAGCAGGATAAATCCCCAGGTAGCCCAGGTTAAATTCTGAATGGTTGAACTGACCGTCAGTTGTGCTCCGTTCACAAACACCTCTCCTGTAAATTGCTGAACCGGTGAACGGAGAAATTCTATAAAGAACTGAGGGAACAAACCAATTGCAGCAATCATGGCGACCACTGCAACCATTGGAATCAGTTTACCAGGCTCTGCTTCAGCCGCATGGTGCCTGTATTCATGGCGTGCTGTACCCAGAAAAATAATTCCGAATGCTTTGGTAAAACAAAGAATTGCCAGGCCACCGATCAACACCAGACCCAGTGCAGACAAGATTATCAAGGCTGTAAACTCAAACTGACCGGAATGAATGGCCTCAAAAAGGCCCAGATAAATCAGGAACTCACTTACAAAGCCGTTAAACGGGGGTAATCCGCAAATGGCCAGGGCAGCAATTAAAAACAGTATCGCTGTGCGTGGCATTTGTTTCATCAATCCTCCCATGCCATCGATGTTCAATGTATGTATGGCCTGATAAATATTTCCGGAGCCGTAAAACAACAAAGATTTGAATAGAGAGTGGTTGAGTACATGCAGCAACCCGCCAGCAAATCCTGCAAAAGCGAGAAAAGAATTCCCGATACCGACACCAATTGCTCCCAATCCAATGCCCATTCCGATGATTCCGATATTTTCGATGCTGTGGTATGCCAGCAACCGTTTCAGGTTGTGTTGTACAATGGCCAGCATCACCCCGTAAAGTCCCGAAAAAATTGAAACCACCAGCACAATGGTACCAATAACCATGAAATTTGTATTTTCAAGTAATATTACGCGCATTATGCCATAAATACCGGTTTTGATAATTACCCCTGACATCATTCCGGAAATATGGGCCGGCGCTGCCGGATGCGCGTATGGGAGCCATGTGTGAAAGGGAACAAAACCGGCCTTAATTCCGAACCCGATAAAAAAGATTACAAAAAGCAGTATTCCGGCAGCTGGTGATGCTTGCCGGGCATAATCCGTTATCGCACTGAAGTCATAGGTATGCTGTATTCCGGAAATCCAGAGAAACCCGATCATAAGAAAAACAATACTCACATGTGACTGGATCAGGTAATTGATGCCGGCCTTGAGGGTTTCGATTTTCCAGTGTTCGAAAATCACCAGCAGAAATGCAGAAATGGCCATCACTTCCCAAACCACCAGAAACGCAAGGCTGTTATGAACCATGTATACACCAAGCATGGCCGAATGGTTTACTAAATAACTGATCCAGTGAAGGTTCAGGTTTGCTTTCATCCCATGATAAGCCTTCATGTAAGAACGGCCATAAAAAACAGCCGTCAGGACTGTAAAATTCATCAGCAGAATAAACCAGGCAGCAAGTGCATCAACTGTAATCCTTACATCTCCGAAAATCTGGCCTCCATAGTAAGTATATCCGAATCCATTTCCCTGCAAAGCCTGCACTGCAATAAAAGAACTCACCAAAGCACTGAGTAACACGCCGGTAGCCGCAATCCATGCCTTGACCCTTTCGCCCGAAGCCACCAGGGCAAAAGCAGCAACCAACGGAATGAAAATCAGCAAAACAAAGGGCAACATGATCAAAACAGATTTAGGACAGACCCTGCAAGTACCAGTAAAATAAAGAAAAAGCCGTAGAGTATATAAGTCTGTATCCGTCCATTGTGGATGAAAAGAAACAGGTTAAAGAAGCTCAGCAATGATCGCAGAGCCTTGTCGATGATGATGGTCTCAAAAAATTCGTTGTACCGCGCTATATAGGTTCGTTTCTTCGGGAAAATATTACCTGCGGAAATTTCTTTATACTTTTTTTCTTCGATGGCAACCATGCTGAACAGCTTTGCCAGGCTCTTTGAGAAGGATTTTCCGGTGTATTGCATGCCAGCCTCCGGTGCTACATAGCCACAGCCCCATGTTGGTGAAACATCCACCCTCGCATCATGGGTGAAAAACCTTTTCAGCAGTAGAATTGCAATAACCAGCAGGATAAAGAATCCGGAAGCTAATCCGACCAGATTAAGTTGTGTAAAAACAGAAACATCAGATTCGATGCTTACACCCGGCTGACCCAACGGAATCAGAGCTGACATCAGGGGCCGGAGTAGCAGTCCGGGAGCCAATCCAATCGCAACGATCAGGGCCAGAATCAGTATCACAGGGGCCTGCATCAGTCCTGAGACTTCCACAGGCTGATCTGCCGGTTGCCTGCGTGGATTACCAAGGAATACAATGCCGAAGGTTTTGGTAAAGGTGATGAGCGAAAGTCCGCCAGCCATCGCCAGTCCGGCAATGCTAAGAATCATGAGTGTGCTGATCTCAGGGGATGAACTCTTTATCCCTTCAATGAGTCCTGAATAAATTAAAAATTCCGAAACAAATCCGTTGAAAGGCGGCAATCCCCCGATGGCCAGGGCACCGACAAGGAAAGCCACAGCGGTGAATGGCATTTGTCTGATCAACCCACCCAGATGTTCCATGTTGCGGGTGTGTGTCATTTTGTAGATATTGCCGGCGGTAAAGAAGAGCAGTGATTTGAACAGTGAATGATTCAAAGTATGCAACAACGCTCCGCCAAATCCGGCCAGCATAATATAGGGGTTACCGGTGGATTTACCGACCATTCCGACACCGATACCAATGCCGATGATTCCGATGTTTTCGATGGTACAAAAGGCCAGCATCTTCTTGATGTCGCGATGCACTGAGGCGTTTAGTATTCCGTAAAGCGCTGAAAATACAGATATTGTCAGAATAATTTCACCAATAAGCAACAAACTCGCCGTACTCAGGTAACTGACGATCCTGAGAATGCCATAGATGCCCATTTTCACGATCACGCCCGACATAACACCCGATACATGAGAAGGGGCAGCAGGATGGGCATATGGGAGCCAGGTATGAAAAGGAATGAAGCCGGCCTTAATTCCAAATCCTGCAAAAAAGAGGAAAAAGAGCAGTAAGGAGGGGTTGTTGTCGAAAAAGAGAGCAATTTCCCTGAAATCGAATGATTGCCGGCTGGCATAAATCCAGATAAATGCCACTGTCAGCAAAGCTACTCCCAGGTGCATCTGTATAAGATAATTGATGCCTGCTTTTAGGGTATCGGCTTTCTGGTGTTCAAACATTACCAGCAACATCGAAGTTAACGACATGATTTCCCAAAAAATGAGAAAAGCCAGGCTATGCTGGACCATACAGACCCATACCATGGACAGATGAAATATCACAAACAGGCTCCAGTGAAACGAAAGGTTCCGGGGCTGGTCCTGGTATCTTTTCATATACCCAACGCCATACAGGGCACCCATAAGTGAAGTAAAGTTCACAATCAGGATAAACCAGGCGGAAAGGCCATCAATGCGAAGTGGTATTTCACCAAAGAACCGTCCGGCATACAAAAAAGTCTCAATCCCGTTGGATTCTATTGCCATGATGGCAATTGCACTTGTTATAATGCTGCTGACGAGAATGGTTAAAGTAGCAAACCAGGATTTCAGGCGGACTTTCAGAACCGGAATTGTCACGATTGCTGTAATCGCGACGAGCCATGTAGAAGATAGCCATCCGGATATTTCCATCATTCGTCGGTTAAAGATTCAAATCAACGCCAAAGATAGGTAAAAGTATCGGTCAAACAGGAAAAGAAGGGATAGAAGCAAGCATATTGGTTACAATCATTTATCAATACAACTGACAAAAAATTCAAAAACATATTGCCTGATTTAAAATGTTTCACTATCTTAGCCTAGCCGGTTAAAACCAGCAAAACTTCAGCCTTATCCAGAATGCAAGAAACATCGCTCTTAGCAATACTCATTCTTAAAACCGGATCATGGGCAAAACAAACAAAAAATTACCGGCTATAACCACAGAACTTGAAGATCTGAGGGCCCGGGTAAATGACCTTACCGGAAAGCCCGGATCAGATTCCAATGCCAGGACCATCATTGATGCTTCTTCTGATATTCTTCTCCTACTTGATAAGGACGGAACAATATTATTATGTAATCAGAAGCTGGCCTTGCAATTTCAACTTAAAGCGGGTGAACTTACAGGCAAATGCATTTTCGGTTTTATGCGGGATGACCTTTCATCAAAATGGGAAAAACTGCTTGGCGAAGTATTTGATTCAGGGAAGCCGGCAACCGGGGAAGCTGAAAGGCATGGCAGGATATACAGTTATACATTCTTTCCGGTAAAGGACGATAACGAAATTGTTCAAAAGGTTGCCATATATGCCTACGACAGCACAGAACAGGTGGCTGCCCGGAAAGCTCTCATTGAAAATGAGGAAATTTTTAAAAGTTTTATTGAATACAGTCCCATCTACGTTTTTTTAAAAGATGAACACATCAGACCGGTGCGGCTAAGCCGGAATTATGAAACAATGATGGGTATGCCGCTTTACAAGATCATCGGTAAAACAATGAATGAATTGTTTCCATCAGAACTGGCAAAAAATATGGTTGCCGATGACCTGAAGGTCCTCCATGAAGGAAAACCGATCAAAGTAACTGAAGAGTTTCAGGGAAGATCCTATTCAACCATAAAATTTCCGGTATATATTGAGGGTTGTCCGAAATATCTTGCAGGATATACCATTGATATTACTGAACAGATTATTGCTGAAAAGTCATTGCGTGAGAGCGAAGAACGTTTCAGGAAAGTATATGCAGAAGGCACCATGCCCATAGCCATGCTGGATGGTAATTTCCTGTTTATCAATGCCAACCAGGTTTTTCAATCAACATTTGGTTACTCTGAAAATGAGTTAAAAAAAATGACTTTCAAAGAGCTAACCCATCCTGACCATCTTATAAATGATATGGAAAATCTGAATCTTCTTATTCACGGAGATATCAGCGTTTACCGCACCGAGAAACGATATTTCACCAAACAGGGAAATATTGTCTGGGGAAATGTCCAGGTCAGTATTGTGCATGATACACACGATAAATTTCTCTATTTCCTTGTGATGATTGATAATATCACAGGATATAAAGAAGCGGAAGCCGAAATCAGAAATAAAAATGACCAGTTAGAACAGATTAATGCGGAAAAGGATAAATTCTTCTCAATCATAGCCCATGATCTGAGAAGCCCCTTTAATTCATTTCTCGGGCTAACTGAGATGATGGCAGAAGATCTCTATTCAATGACACTGGAAGAGATTCAGCAGATTGCCACCGATATGAAAAATTCGGCCGAGAATCTATACCGCTTGCTGGAAAACCTCCTTGAATGGTCGATGATTCAACGCGACATAATTCCTTTTAACCCAATAATGGTGACACTTGACGCGGTGATAAAAGAAAACCTTGTTACACTTACTGAACCGATCCGTCTGAAATCGATCAAAATTCACGTTGAGATTCCGGAGGATATCACCTTTCTGGCAGATAAAAACATGATAGCTACAATTTTCAGAAATCTTCTGTCAAACGCAGTAAAATTTACCCCTAAAGGAGGCAGTGTAACTATTAAAGCAGAAAAATGCAACAATTCAACCCTGAAAATCTCTATTACTGACACCGGAATCGGAATGGAACAAGAGATGAAACAAACCCTGTTTAATCTTGGCAGTCACAACAACCGCCCCGGAACCAACGGTGAATTAAGTACCGGACTTGGATTACTGCTTTGCAAGGAATTTATTGAAAAACACGATGGAAACATTAGCGTTGAAAGTGAACCGGATAAAGGAAGTAGATTTATCATTGTATTTCCGGTTTAAATTTGCCTGACATTTGAAACTGAACAATTACAGGAAACACACAACCTTCCGGTGCAATAAAATTCAGTATAAATTAACAGACCGGGAAGGAAATTTTTTACCAAGGTGGCCAATTCTACAATCAAAAGATCAGAATCGCTGTTAATGAAAATATATCAGGAATGTAACCAGTGTTGGGTAAACATGTGCCTATTCACTGACCTGTCAGGAAACGAAAGGTAAACAGGAAATAAGGAATCTAAAACCCTGAAGTCAGGTATTTAGGAAAACCTGAATTACAGCATTTTAAATTTGTCTGATCAGTTGTGAATCAGATTTAGCGGAACATGAATCCTATTTAATGACACATAGTTGATTATGCCGGATACTGGATTAAAAATTTTGTAGTCAATAGATAACAATATATGGTCGATCAGCAAAGATCATACGAAGAGCTTCTGGCTGAAAATCTGCGTCTGAAAACGTTGGTTGAATCCAGGATGTCAGAACCTTTTTCTGATCCGGGTGATCCGCAACATATTCCACCGATCACGGATAAAGAGCAGGAACGTAATCACCTGCTCAGGACCTACACCCTTGATCTTATCAATATTCCTCACAGGAATCTTTATTCATTTATTGTAACCCGGGTAAAAGAGCTGTTCGACATTAAATCAGCCGTCATCTCTACCTTTGATGCGCAATCGTCCGAACTGAAAGTGAAATATACCAGTCTGTCGGCCAGCGAAAATTCGATGCTGGCAAAACTGATAGGCAGGAAAATCACTACATTGAAAATTCCCATTTCACAAGAACAGCATAACTTCATCTGCAGTGAGCCGTTTCGCCTTATCGGCAGCCTGCATGAGTTATCGTTTGGCGCTATACCTGAGTCTATTGGAAAGATAACTGAATCTTCGTTGGGGTTGGGGTGGTTTATCGGACTTGGTTTGATTCACAAAGAAAGACTTGTTGGAACTATTGCCCTGGTTGGATCAAAAAAGGAACAGCCACCTGAAAAATCAGATCTTGGTTTTTTCTGCGGCATAACTGCCAATGCCTTAGGGCGCATGGTTGCCGAAGAAGCCCTGGAAGAAAATGAAACAAGATTCAGGCAACTGTTTGATGAAGCCCCCGTCAGCTATCAGTCGCTCGACAAGGAAGGAAAGTTTATTGATGTCAATCAGATCTGGCTGAATACTTTTGGATATAAAAGAAAAGATATCCTGGGTAAACACATCGGTACTTTTATTACTGAAAAATCCAGAGACTCATTCCCCGGCATATTTGAGGATTTTAAGGCCAAAGGAAATCTCAATTACGAGCTTGAGTTTATAAAAAAGGATGGGAATGTTCTTAATATCGAAATTGTCGGCAGGATAGGTTATGATCAAAACGGAGACTTCAGGCAGACACATTGCATATTGAAAGACATTACTGCGCAACGGAAAGCTGAAGAAAAAATAAAAGAACGGGAGGAGGTTTTCGAAGCCATTGCCAATTATACGGCCAACTGGGAATCATGGTTCGACAACACTGGCAGAATTATATGGACCAATCCGGCTTCATACAGGTATACTGGTTATACTCCAGCTGAAATTATTGCTGTACCGGATTACATAAATACGTTTGTGGCAGCACATGATCGTGAAAGGGTAGCAGCGATACTGCGTGAGGCTCTGGAAGGGAAGGACAGTTCAAGCGTAGAGTTTACCTGCATCAGAAAAGATCTATCAACATTCAGGATGTCTGTTGCATGGAACCACATCTGCGATAAACAGGGGAAAGCGCTGGGCATCAGGACCAGCGGACATGACATTACATCGCACAGAATGGCCGAAGAGGCGGTTACATATAATGAAAATCTTTACAAACAAATGATTGACAATGCACCCTTTGGCATGCATTTCTATCAGGTGGATGACCAGGGGCATTTAATCTTTACAGGAGCGAATCCTGCTGCAGATAAGATCCTGGGAATAGACCATTTACAGTTTACAGGGTTATACATTGAACAAGCTTTCCCTTCGCTGGCCGGCACAGATGTTATCGGGTTTTACAAGGAAGCCGCCATTAACAATAAAACCTGGGTAACCGATCAGATAGAATACTCTGACAATCGAATTTCAGGAGCATTCGAAGTCAAAGCATTTCAGACAGTACCAGGTAAGATGGTTGCCCTTTTTACCGACATTACCAAGCGAAAACAGGCAGAAAAAGACCTGGAAGAAAGTCAGCAACTTTTCGAAGCATTGGCGCGCGTTTCCCCTGTCGGGATATTCCGGACCGATGTGAACGGAGAAACCACTTTCGTTAATCCAAAGTGGACATCGCTGACAGGTCTCAGTTTTAATGATGCCATGGAATCCAGGTATCTTACGGCCATTCACCCCGATGACCGTGAGGAAAGAATTGCAGAATGGCACGAAGCTGTAAGAGAAGGCAAAATGGTGGTATCAGAGTACAGATTCCTCAGGCCCGACGGCAGTATCGTTTGGGTTCAGGGGAATGCAGTCCCTGAAATTGCCGATGGTAAACTCAAAGGATACATTGGAACCATCACAGATATTTCTGATCTGAAAAAGGCTGAAATTGAGCTTTTGAAAGCCAAAGAAAAGGCCGAAGCAAGCAACCGTCTGAAATCAACTTTTATGGGAAACATCTCCCATGAAATCCGGACTCCACTGAATGGGATCATCGGATTTGCTGAATTAATCAGTTCGGGTAGCAATACAGCTGATGAAAATGAAGAATGTATTGAATTTCTGAGTCACAGCATCAACAGATTAACTAAAATCATCGATAACATCATGGATGTTTCGATGATGATGTCAGGAAATACAACCATAAAGCAGGAGACATTTTCAATAGATGAACTGGTGAGTGAAGTCTACCGCAAATATGAAATACAGGCAGCCAGAAAAAGTCTCGATTTTTCAATTGTGAATATTGATGACAAAAATGACAAAACCATTCAAAGCGATAAATCACTGATAAACAGGATTGTTTGCGAACTTGTTGACAATGCGATTAAATTCACCAGCAGGGGAAATGTTATTGTATCATACAAGATAAGTGATAATCAGATGTCACTTTGCGTCAGCGACAGTGGAGCCGGAATATCCCGGGAATTTCTGCCGTTTATTTTTGAACCATTCATCCAGGAAGATGTATACTCAGCAAGAGTAAACAACAGTAACGGGCTGGGGCTATCAATCGTTCATGAGGCCATCGGCATCCTGGGAGGTAATGTTACTGCGGAATCCACTCCGGGTGCCGGAACAAGTATTTCGGTTACCATTCCTGTAGTAACGGTTGAAAAGAACGCATCCGACAACCTGCAGATCAAATCAGGTGATTCGGACACATCGCCTGTAATACTGGTTGTGGAAGATGAGGAAATCAATATGATCTACCTGAAGCGATTACTCAGCCAGAAAGGATATAAGCATCTGCTTGCAAGTAATGCTCCGGATGCCATAGCCTATATTGAACAGGGCACAAGAATCGATCTGATACTTATGGACATGAAAATGCCGGGAATGGATGGATTTGAAGCAACAAGGAAAATCAAGGCACTCTCACCCGGAATCAGAATCGCTGCTGTAACTGCCTATGCGAGTGATGCCGACAAAGATTCATGTTTTGAAGCGGGTTGCGATGATTATATTGCCAAACCTTTTCAGAAAAACGAAATGTACCAGCTTCTGAAAAGGATGGGCTTCTGAGAACCTCGGTTATTTTCATTAATGGATAATGACATCAGATCTTTATCGGGTCTTCCCCTTCACCGGCAGGCAATTTCCGGCATCTTCAACTAAAAAGCAGCTCACCACAACATACTTATTTGATTAAACCTGTAACTTTCATTTGCAATGGGTGTCATATTCAATGAAACCAGTAATTCCTCCGGTAAAGGAACAGATTCATTCTTAAAATATAAAATCATAGTTTTATGAAATCAATGACTATAAAGTCTCTCTGTTTTTTCTTCGTCTTCAATCTTCTGAACTTGCCGGTGCATTGTCAGACAATTGGTGATTTCAAACGGGTTGATACCCTGATGTGGTTGCTTCAACAAAACGATAAATATATGGGTTCTGTTGCGGTAAGCGATGGAGAAAAGCTGGTTTACTCGAAAGCTTTTGGCTTCTCAGATATTGAAAAACAGATTCAGGCGACAACAAACACCACCTACCGCATCGGTTCTGTCACAAAGATGTTCACCTCTGTCATGATTTATCAGTTATTTGAGGAGAACAAACTCCGACCCGACACCAGACTTTCGGACTTTTATCCTGATATTCAGAATGCTGACAAAATAACCATTCATGATATGTTGTTACACAGAAGCGGAATCAGGAGTGTGACCGATGATAGCCTGTACCTTGAGTGGTGTGTTCAACCCAGGTCCCATGCTGAAATTGTCTCCATGATTACATCCTATCAGCCTGTTTTTCAGCCGGATGAAAAATCGGAATACAGCAACTCTAACTTTATTCTACTTGGATATATCCTCGAAAATCTTACAGGCAAGGATTATTCATCCAACCTTGAGGAACGGATCTGCCGAAGGGCCGGATTAAAAAACACTTACTATGGAAGCGCCTCAAACACACTGAAAAATGAAAGCTATTCATATACATTCTCTGTTACCGGCTGGTTGAAGGAAAATGAAACCGATATGAGCATTCCGCATGGAGCCGGAGCTGTAGTGTCGACAGCCGAAGACATGGTGATTTTTGCCGATGCTCTTTTCGCAGGCAAACTGATATCTGAATCTTCACTTAAGGACATGACAAAAACAGAAGGTTCCTTCGGAAAAGGGATTTTCCCAATGCCTTTTTATGAGATGAAGGGATTCGGACATACCGGAGGTATCGACGGTTTCAGAAGTGTATTGATTCATTTCCCCTCAGAAAACCTAAGTCTTGCACTTTGCTCCAACGCGCTGAATTATAATCAGAATGAAATACTGATCGGACTTCTGAGCCTGATTGAAGGAAAAGAATACGAAATGCCCGTTTTTAAAACAACAGTGCTCGCGGCAGAACATCTCAAGCAGTTTGAAGGCATCTACTCATCCGAAAGCTTCCCGCTGAAACTAACTATAAAACCTGAGGGCTCAATTCTGACTGCACAGGCAACCGGGCAATCTTCATTTCCTTTGGAAGCCATAAGCGAAACAGAGTTTAAATTTGATGCAGCAGGCATCCGGATCATTTTTACGGAAGGGGAT
This sequence comes from Bacteroidales bacterium, assembly GCA_016705005.1. Taxonomy (GTDB): domain Bacteria; phylum Bacteroidota; class Bacteroidia; order Bacteroidales; family Lentimicrobiaceae; genus Lentimicrobium. The sequence goes on from JADIZB010000009.1 coordinate 59,842, forward strand.
CAGCTCAATATTAAACAGGGTGGGATGGACATTCTTTTGAAAAAAGAGAAATAATCATTACTGAACCTGCGCGAGCAGAAATGATCCAGATACTTTCGTGCTGGAAGTGGATACAAATCAAATCTTTCTGATAAAGTTCGTTTAACCCGGATTCAGGTTCCAGAGCAGCAATTCCGAAACTGGATTCAACTGTTCGATTTCACAAATTCGCTGGGCGTTTGTCCTGTTATCCTCTTGAAGGAGGAATTAAAGCTCGATTTTGAGCCAAAACCAACCATCAGGGCAATGCCAATCATAGAGTATTTTTCCCATCCGCCTGAAATTAAGATTCTCTGCGCTTCCTCTACCCTGAACGTATTGATATAATTATAGAAGTTTTTTCCATACCGCTCATTGATCACCTGCGATACATATTTGGTGTTCGTTCCCAACCTGGCGGCAACATCTTCCACACTAAGCTTCTCGTTTGTAAAAATTTTATCAGAGGTCATCAGGGTGGTCAGGTGGTCAATAATAATCAGCTTTCGCTGCTCACTCAGTGGCGAACCTGCATATTTCGAAGAAACAGGAAGATCCGTTGATGGATTAAAACCTTTGTTTACCCTGTCTGATTTGTTCACCTCATTGCCTGACAAGCTAAGCCCTGAACCGGGTTCTGCCATTACATTTTCAGGAGTTCCGGATATGATAGGCTCTGTCAAAGTTTCAGCAATCAATAGCTGATCATCCTTTTCTTTCACTTCAAGTGATTTAAGATCCTTCTGGCTCAGGGCACAATAACCGGTGAAAAGTGTGATCACAAGCATCACCATGTTGTAGATCAAAGGAGAAAAATAGGTTCTTTCGTATCCGAAAAGATATAACATCTGATTGCTCAGAAAGAAGAGCACCAGACTCACCATCAAAGCAAGGATCCAGTTAAGGCTGATGTTTTCAGTGTAAGAATAATGATCCTGGATGTAATTCCGGTGTCGGCGGTAAAGCCCGATGGCTTTATAAAAATAAAGAATCAGCTGAAGTGGAAGAATTCCAAAAATCGCGGCAACATACACGATGATAAGGTATGATATCAGGCCGGAATGCGATGAGGAAGCTAATCCCTGCGACAGATATCCCAGTTTCTCATGCATCCCTGCAAACAAAAAGGGTGTATTGGCCAGCAAAAACAGAACAGCGGGTATGAAATGCCGGAAATGGGATCGGTGAAAAGTGAACCCAGGCGTTGTAATAGCGAGCAGATAAAGATAAAAAAGAGGAAGAAAGAGTAATATTACAGGAAGTATAACGTAGTAAAGTGCAATAAGTGCATCGTAATTATGGATGGCATACAGGAAATTGAAGCTGAAATAAACAGCACAGAAAAATTGAAAAACTCCCATCAATATCCTTGCCCTGCTCCCCATCTTAATTCCATTGAGAATAAGCAGGAATGCAATGGCAGCAGACTGATAGGCCGGCAATGCATATAATATTTTATTCAACAATTCCATACTTCAACTACATTCTGTTGCTGTTGTAAAGATATTTAAAAGCAGGCTGATTTTTTACCAAAGTTTTATATTCATCGGAAATCCTGGTTGGTCGTGAAAACCAACACTTGCGTTGAACAAGAGTGTCTGAATTCAGGAATCAATACCAATAATCTGACACTTCTATGGGTACTTGCCTTTACTTTGCCGATTGAAATCTATTTTTCAAAAACCCACATTCGCTCATCGATGAAAAAAACAACCAAACTGTATTCCATTCCGGCAATTCTTGGCATGATTATAATTTCTGTGGCCGCCCACAGTCAGAATTATATGGAAATCGGGACAGGTACAACTCAAAATACAATGCCGGTTTATTCCTCCTGGAATTATTCATGGAGTTCTCTGATATACAACCACAATGATCTGGGTGCCTCAAAAACCATCACAGCCATTGGTCTGGACTGTATTAACGGCCCAAAAACGGTGACAAACCAGAAAATCTATGCCAGGCTCACAACAGCCGACATATTTTCAAGTGCTGCCTATGAAGACCCGCTCAATAACGGCTACACTCTTGTTTATGAAGGCGATCTGACTTTTCAGTCCGGATGGAATGAGATTCAACTAACGACACCTATTGTTTACGACGGGGTACAGAATATTGTTTTTCACTGGGAAAACCGCTGGGGATCAACATACGGCCCTGTTTTCAATTCAACATTATCAACAGTCAACAACAATAAAAATTGCGGTAGTGATGTAGGATTCCCTGGTGCAGGAAGCTCAGGATACCTGAATCCATATCCCGGTTCACTTACCAATACCCGCTTCTACTACCAATCTGCCGGCCCGGCTACGCCAAACAATCCTTTCCCGACCGATAATGCAGGCCGGGTTTCTGTCGACACCGACCTGCAATGGATACTTGGTGCAAATACCACCTCCTGTGACCTGTATTTCGGCACTGATCCAGCCAATCTGGCGCTTATCGGAAACAATCTGCCGGCTCAACAGGGAATAAACATATTTCTGATCGATGGTCTTCTTGCAGATTCAACCATGCATTACTGGAAGGTTATTGCCAAAAACGGAAACCAACAGGAATCATCCCCGGTCTGGTCGTTCAAAACAGAGGTAGTTATTGATGAATTCCCCTACTTCCAGGGGTTTGAAGATTCCACTGTATTTAATTCATGGCCGGTTGAAAGTGCCTGGGTGACCATTCCGGAATATTCCTGGTATGAAATGGATACCCTTTTCTTTTCGGGGAACCTGTGTGCAAAATCCTTCTTCCTCAATAGTAACCTCCAGGCAATTCTACAGTCACCAAAAGTGCTGCTTCCACATAACTGTCTGATCAGGTACCAATGGGCCAATATGGATCCCATGCGGGTTGCGGGTTATGATACCACTTATTTTGAAGTCAGTACCAACGGAGGACAAACCTGGTCGACCCTTGATTATCTATCGCCCCAATCGCCAACTGACTATATCGAAAGGACTCACAGCCTGGATGCCTATGCAGGAAATAATTTCTTTTTCCGTTTCCGTTACCGTACAACCAACAACTCAAATTCACATTCCGTTTTTCTCGATGACATCAGAATAGAAGAAGGAACCGTCGGAATACCGGAAACTACTTCCGGCGATGATTTCGCTGTATTTCCCAACCCTTCACAGGGCAGATTTACTGTTCAGCTGAATCAAAAGCCTGTTTTGCCGGTTACCCTGACCATTTATGATCCACTTGGTAAAACAGTGCTGAAGAAAGAAATTTCCACATCGTGTGAAGAAATTGATGCTTCAACCCTTGGTGCAGGCGTTTATATCCTGAACCTGGGATCAGGCAACCTGAAATATCAACAAAAACTGATTATCAGATAACATCAGTATTACATAGTTTAGGTCAGCGTGAGGAAGGCGGCACCACATCAAGTGCCGCTTTTCTTTTTCTCAGTCCGAAACTCAATTAAACTTTACTGAATTCACGTGAAACCCACTTAAAAATAAATGATATTTTAGCGGGAAATTATATGGTTATGTGGAAATTCAATATTAAGCTGATTACGGCAGTGGCTTACTTGTTTCTTGCGATCCCGGGTTGCAATCCCGTTGATTCTCCTGCAGTAAATGATGCTGAGCTTATCGCTGGTATAGATGATTTCATCAGCGGGTGGCACCAGTCAGCCGCCAACTCAGATCATTCAAAATACATCGGCTCAATGGCTGAAGATGGGGTCTACATTGGAACGGATGCATCCGAACATTGGACAACCAGGGAATTCAGTGAATGGAGCAAGCCCTATTTTGACAGGAAAAAAGGCTGGAATCTGAAAAAACTCGACCGGCACATTTATGTGGGAACTGACAAACGGATTGCCTGGTTTGACGAATTACTGGATACCGGAATGGGGATATGCAGGGGCTCGGGTGTATTGCAGAAAAACAATGACCAATGGCGGATTTGCCATTATGTGCTTTCGCCCACCATACCAAATGAACTTATTTCACAGATTAAATCGCTGAAATCAACTCAGGACAGCTTAATTATCAACACCTTGAAATCAAAACCGTAAGGTCAAAGTTATTTCAGCAGTTTCAGATACCTGTTCCTGATGGCTGTAAGCTTTTCGATGGTCAGGTTTTCCCTGTAAATCCTGACAAGATCGGTTATTCCTCCATTTTCGTAGATAAATGCCCTTGCCGCGTCGAAATTCAGCAAACTGGTCTCGTATTTAACCTCTTTCGTCAATTCACGAAACTCATTCCAATCAATATAGCGGGGAATAATAAAGTACCCATGGTGAGGCTGCGACCGGTCAAGAAACATAAGTTCGCCTACAGGTTCAATGGTGAAAAGCTTGCTCAGGCTGATTTTCGCAGTCTGATTTGAAAATGTTTTCACTTTCTTATGAAGCACAAACCCGGCTTCCCTGTAAAACTTCTGCAAAAGGCCAATGTGTACGAACTGTTCTATGTTTCTTAACCTGATGGTTCGATGATATTCATCAAATACATTGATGTACCCTGGTACAGCATCAAATCCGATATTGATATTCTTCCGGATAGAAATGGTTGCCCGGGATATCTGTTCAATTGAGTAATGTCCTTCAAGCATAAGATAAAAATACGACGGCTTAAACTCACTGCTGACCTCCCGGTAATAGCCCATAAAAGGATCAACCGCCTCCAGCACACAGGTACCGGGAATCAGGGATTCATCTGTTACACAGGAAAGCGGCTCCTCCTTCAACAAACCTCCGAACTTTTCAATTATTGCTGTCTTTTCCATAACCTGGCTGTTTTACTTTGATCAGGTTAAATATACAACCATTCCCCGGTTTTTACAAGAAAACGGGCTTATTTATGGCTAAAAACCAGATGTTCAGGCAAAATATTCCGGGGTTAACTGCCATGAGTCAATTGAGGGTAAAAATTAACGGGGAATACCGGTTGCCCGGAACCATGCCGTTGTTACTGCAGGTTTGCAAACTTCTGCATGATGAGATCAATATAGGTCTTCGAAACGGGTATATGCAATGTGTCGGGCACATCAAGTTCAAGCAGTAAGCCATCCTTTTCACGGCGAATCAGCATAACTTTTTCACTGTTGACGATAAACGACCTGTGACATCGAACCATCACCGATCCTGATAAATCAAGGGAGATTTTTTTCAGATTATTTCTTAAGAGCAGCCTGGCCGGTTTGTTGTTGTCGAGGTAATGAATATAGATATAATTATCGGCCGCTTCAAGATACAACAGATGGCTGGTTTTTACAGAAAAGCGCATCACACCTCTTTCATCGTTGAAATGAGTCATTCCTTGTCCTGAATCTACCGACATTTCATTGCTCATCATTTCAAGCCTTTTCTTGTTTTCGGCCCAGGAAAAATAAAGCCATAAAACCGAATAGGGCAGCAACAGCACCAAAGCAGTATTCTGAACTGACGTCACCAGCAGGTCGGGAAAGAATCTTGAGTCAAAGAGGATCAGTTTCTGATACAGTGTATAAAAAAGTCCCATAAAGAAAACCTCGGCAAGAACCCATAACAGATACTGCCACAACCTGATGGTTACCCTGTGACTACTGTGATACATAATAATCCTGCTGATCACAACCACCAGGACTCCGGTAAGAATGATGATACTTGAATAAAGCAACAAAGTCCAGCGCGTTACACTGAACCAGACTTCCACTCCAAAAGGCGCATAAACATTGATAAATACCAGGGCAAAGGCAGCCGTGAGCAGGATCAGCCTGAGGATGTTCTTCTTAGTGAGAAGATAAACCGGGATTTGTCGTTGCAGGTCAAACATTCCTCGCAGATTAGCCTGTACAAAAGTAATACAAAAATGCTCCGGGGAGTCTTTCAAATTCATCCGGCAATTTATACCGGCTTTTTCACCCCTGAATAACAGTTTTCACCCCGTGATAAGACATGAAAGACCATTAACAGGGCATGAAACCCATTTTATTGATCCGGGGTCTGAACAGTTGTTCCTTTGCAGAACAAATCGGCATCGCATGAAATATACCGAGTCATACAATTTATTAAAGACCTCCTTTCAGCGGGTTCCGGATGATCATGTGGGAAAGGAGCCGGTGTCGGGAATACGGCACTTCCCTTTTAGTTCAAAACCGGGCTTTACTACTTTTCAGAGTACCAACTCCGGTGCATTGACGAGGAATCTATCGATTACAGACGATTCCGTTATATTAAAGAACAGTGAATTCACCTATCCTGTTTTCGTACCGGCCGGAAAAGACAAATTCACCCGTGCGGTTATCCTGTTGCATGGACTTAACGAAAGAAGCTGGACCAAGTACCTTCCATGGGCTCAAACGCTTGCCGACGGACTTCAGTTTCCGGTTATACTATTCCCCATTTCATTTCATATGAACCGATCGCCTGAAGAGTGGAGCAATCCCAGGCTTATGTCGGCACTTCTGAGGGAAACCCGATTACGCTCGGGCCGTAACCGATCGGCAACTTTCGCGAACCTGGCCCTGAGCCTCCGTTTAAGCTCACAACCATCAAGATTTTTTACATCGGGAATTCAAAGTGTTGAAGATCTCAGGCAATTGATTACCTCCATTCAGGAAGGCAACCATCCTTTATTTGAAGAGGGAACCACAACCAGTTTCTTTGCTTATTCAATAGGTGCATTTCTGGCCCAGATAATGATGCTCACCTATGGAGAGTCACTGCTCTCCACCTCCCGCTTATTTATTCTATGCGGTGGAGCCCCTTTCAACCGGATGAACGGTGTTTCGAAGCTAATCATGGATGAGGAGGCTTTTTCACGACTCCGGTTTTACTACCTGCGCCAGTTTGACCGTGAATTGAACAGCAAAGGCAACCTTTTTCAAATGACCAACAAACAACCTGCTGCTATGGCGTTCAGCTCTATGCTTGATGCTGCTAACCTCAGGGAATGGCGTAACAGCCGATTTAAGAGAATGGAAGACCGGATTCAGGTTATCGGAATGAAAAACGACATCATTATCCCGCCTGATGGTATCAAAGAAATCATTGACTCAGGGCAACTCACCATTATAGACTATCCTTCAGGGTATTCCCATGAAAATCCTTTTCCACTCAATACCAACCATGAGATAACAGATTCGAGTTTCGAGATGGTTTTCAACAAAGCCATTGATTTCCTTAAATAATCAACTGAAATTACAGCAAATTATACAACTCATTAAATACCTGAGATTTACATTTAAGGAAGCATGCGACCAGTAATCAGGAACGCACAAAGGGACTATTCCTTCATCCAGGCCTGAATCTCTTCGAGCTTCAAAGCCGGGATTTCAAGTTTCAGCTTTTTACGCAAACCGCCGAGGTCATTGAGCAGTTTATTTGGATTTGCTTCCTTAAGTTCTGCTATGGTCTTAAAACCATACTTCCTCAGCGCAGGCACCCAGGCAGCCGGAACACCAATCGATACAAAAGCTTCGTCGGAATCTCCGACAGGTGTGGCTTTCTTTTCGGGTCGCATCTGAGGGAAGAAAAGAACATCCTGTATTGAAGGCTGATTTGTCATAAACATGGTCAGGCGGTCGATTCCGATGCCCATTCCCGAGCAGGTGGGCATGCCGTACTCCAGTGCGCGGACAAAATCCATATCAATAAACATGGCTTCGTCATCCCCTTTTTTCGAAAGATTCAATTGTTCCTGAAAACGATCAAGCTGATCGATCGGATCGTTGAGTTCTGAATAGGCATTACATAATTCTTTACCGTTCACGAAAAGCTCAAATCGTTCGGTTAACTCAGGTTTTGTACGGTGCCGTTTACAAAGAGGCGACATTTCAATCGGGTAATCTATAATAAAGGTCGGCTGTATGAGGTGTTCCTCACACTTCTCACCAAAAATTGCATCTATAAGTTTACCGGTACCCATACCCGGATCGGTTTCAATACCAAGCTGTTTACAGAATGTTCTCAGTTCTTCTTCCGATTTTCCGGTGATATCCACACCAGCATACTGCTTTATAGCATCGGTCATTGCAAGTCGGCGGAAAGGCCTCTTAAAGTCTATTTCGCGATCTCCAACCTGAAGTGCTGTCCTTTTATGCAGGGAAATGGCTATCCGTTCTACCATCTCTTCAACAAATTCCATCATCCAGAAGTAATCCTTGTAGGCAACATAAATTTCAAGTACCGTAAATTCAGGATTGTGTGTACGGTCCATCCCCTCATTGCGAAAATCCTTGGCAAATTCATACACCCCATCAAATCCGCCAACTATCAGTTTTTTTAAATAAAGCTCATTGGCAATGCGAAGGTATAATGGCATATCGAGCGCATTGTGGTGGGTAATAAAGGGCCTTGCAGCAGCACCTCCCGGTATAGGTTGCAAAATGGGTGTTTCTACTTCAAGGTAGCCTTTTGAGTTGAAGAATTCACGCATATTGTTAATAATCTGACTGCGTTTGATGAATATCTCACGCACCTCAGGATTAACGATGAGATCAACATACCTTTGACGGTAACGGGCTTCCGGATCGCTGAAAGCATCAAACACCTGATCATCCTTTTCCTTAACAACCGGCAACACACGCAATGATTTGCTGAGCAGTTTCAGTGATTTCACATGAATGGAAATTTCGCCCATCTGTGTGATAAAGACAAAACCGCCAACCCCGATAATATCGCCGATATCGAGCAGGCGTTTAAAAACAGTATTGTAAAGAGTCTTGTCCTCTCCCGGGCAGATCTCATCCCTTTTGATATAAAGCTGGATACGTCCGGATGAATCCTGAAGGTCAACAAAGGAGGCAGCACCCATGATGCGGCGGGTCATAATTCTGCCTGCAAGGCTGACTTCCTGATAAAGGCCGTGATTATCCGGAAAGTTCCGGTGAATTTCGGAGGTACTGACATTTACACCGAAAGCTTCTGCCGGGTATGCATTGATCCCGAGATTCCCGAGTTCTTTGAGTGATTCCCTGCGTATGGCTTCCTGTTCGCTGAGGTCCTGAATCATAAAAACAAAATTTTCGGCAAAGATATGGTTTTTGAGTTTAGGGTGCCTGACCAGGTGATCCAACCGTGCAGCCCGAGGTTCGGCCCTGATCCGGAATTAAAGTTTCTGGCATTGCTTCTTAGAAACAGGAAGCATCTGTTTAACAACCCTGCGCTTAAATGTTTATGCCAATAATTCCTGCAATACTTTCAAGGATTTCAGCTCACCCATCTCAGGAAGATGCAGGCGGTAGTAATCGAGCAGACGGTCGAGCAATTCATCACGTACCATTCTGCCAATCGTGAAATCCTTTAAATCCGGATAATCCATCAACTGAAGTTTCTCCAATGCAGCGGCAGGCTCCCCGGATATAAAATAGCGATGCATGGGCTCTGAGTCGAGAAAGAGACCTTCTTCCATGTCAAAGTAACTTCCCTTATCAGTTTTGGCTAATCTGGGGTAAAAACCAAGAAAACGTGTGAGTTTCAGCATAAACAAAAGGTGAAAGGCCTGTACCGGTATCTCCCTGTTATCAAGAATATGAAGTGATGTACTGATAAATCCAAACAAAGGACGGTTGCTCTCCTCTTCCTTTACGCACTTATATAAAAGTTCATTGATAAACAAAATGACTGCGCTTCTTGAGATACTGCCTTGTATATCAGTGGAGTACCTGTTGACACTTATCTCCCTGATGTAATGCAATGACTTGTGTTCCCTGGTTTCAATAATGAGATCAAGGAGAGAAAGATGACCGAACATGGCTGAACGGATCTTTGATTTTTTGCTGTATAGTCCCTTGACCAGAAAAGACAACAATCCCGATTCCTCGGTGAAAATCTTTACAATGGCACTGGTATCGGAATAGCGGGTTGTGTGAAATACGATGCCCCGGGTTGCCTGGATCATATGACAAATGTAATAAATGGCAACGTATTCATTAAAAAAAGCGTGCATAAGCCATCAGGGTATGTAAACCCTGATTCTGCTTCAAAGTTACGATCCTCCTGGCTAACGGATGAACGGAAATCAATTCACGAACATAATCTTTGTAACGGTTGTTTTAGAACCATCCGAATTGGTAACATATACCAGGTAAACCCCGGTTCTCACTTTTTCACCATCGAAGTTACGGCCACTCCAAAGGGCTTGTCCTCCTTCACTCACGGCAGAATAAACCAAAGTTCCTGAAATATCTGTGATCTTTACACTTGAATCTTCAACCAGGCCTCTGATGGCAATGCTGCCATTATAGCTTTCTCTGACAGGATTGGGAAATACCACCACTTCATCCAGTGTCTGCTGCGGTGGCACCGATTCACTCCTGTACGAAATTATACCTTTTGCTGTACCGATAAATACCTCACCACTTTCTGCAATGGTGATGTCAGTAATTGAATTACTCAAAAGCGGACTATTTTCCTCGGTAAAATGTAAAATTTCCTCTGTTCCATCGGCAGACATCAGAAATACTCCTGCCCGGTCGGTTCCGAACCATTTACGGTTCGAACCATCAATCGCAATAGCGGTTACTGCTTCTGCTTCAAGAAGGTACTGCCCGTACCCATCCTGTTCGATCAGGATACGTTGAGCATCAAAGCTCTGGTTAGCAAATACATTGGCCGGCGAATAGAACACTGCTACCCCTGCATCGGTGCCAACCCAAACCTGGCCATCGCGGTCAGAAGCCATACTCAGTATGAACGTGCCCGGTAAAGCACCATTTCCGGCGGCTGAAGTCAGTCGTTTTACCTTATCATCACTAACATCATCTATGGTATTGTTGTTATTGAACACGATCATGGCATGATCGCGGACCATCATCCATTTCTGTCCGGTACCGTCAACAATAACTTTTCCGATATCCACACCGGTTGCAGGAGAACCGAGATTGAAAGACTTCCAGTTCCCATCGCTTTTCCTTACCGAAAGCACTGAAGCAGCGCTTGAATTGGTCACCCAAAGGTTATTGTCTTCGTCGAATGCCAACCCTCCTACTCCAATCCAGCTTCCGCCGTAGGTAGAAATTTCAAGTGAACTGTTTTGTTCTGTATAATGATTGGTTCGGACTCCATCGGTAAACTCAAACAATCCATATCCCCAACTTCCGAAAAACACCCTTTTTGTATTTGAAGGATCAACCGCCACACTCAGAATATCGCGGGCATCATCCAGAATTGTATCGTTTTCCTTATCAAGGGTAACCCATTCGCCGCCTTGAAAACCTGCTACACGTGCCTGCCGGAACAAACTTCCGAAAGAAGAATTCCGGCCACCGGGAACCACCCAGACATCATTCTGACCGGATGACATCGCATATACATCAGCAAATCCGGGGCCATCAGGCAGATTTTTCTCTGAAGTCCATATCCTGATGACTTTTACCAGGCCTTCAAACTCATCGCCAACCCATATATTCTCATCTTTATCCAGTATAGCATCCTGTGGTCTGAGATTGCCCGGATTGTATGTATAGATGTTGTAATCCTTAATTCCCTGGTCATTATAAACATCTACCGCAAGGTTACTAGCAATAACAAGTTTATTGTAATGAACCTCCATACTGAAACGGTTTGATGTGTTTCCCTGTTCAAATGTTGTCCATTCCCCGTTGATCTTAACAAACATAGCATCTGTTGAATAGGAAGGCCCTTTTTTATTCAGGTAGATCCTGTTATTGAGAACTGCGACATGGTTAAAGGGACCGGTAGGCAGTACCACTGAAAAGTCACGGGTCCATTCAGCATAGTTGGCCAGATTCGAACCATAAAACTGTGCATGGTAAATCCCGGCATCGGAAGCTGCATAGATTAATGAGTCAACCGGATTATATGCAATATCATTCACATTTACGGCGCTGCCTTCAGGACCAATATAGTAAATCGGCTCAGGAAATTCTTCCTTTTCAATGTCAAGCACAACAATGCCAAATCCACAGGCCAGATAGGCCCGTTTTCCAATGAATACTATCCTGTTGATGGTTTTATTCCCAAGAATTGGTTTTCTTTTGATGTCTGACAGGTTAATAATTTTTCCATCCTTCAGAAGGTCAATGTTTGCATTTGAATAGGCAATCACCAATACATCAAGCTCAGGATTGTATTTTATACTGCTGATTCCCACATCACTCAGTCCATTGATTTTACTCAGCCGGTTAATGCTGTTGTCTTCAGTATTGAGGAAAAAAATGCTGTATGGCGTGGCCGCATAGATGATGTTTCCGGCTTCGGCGACTGCAATCACTTTCCTGTAAGGCAAATGATCGCGCCATTCGCCAATACCTATTTCCTGTGAAAATGCAGATGTGAATAATGAAGAAAATGCCAAAAGCAAAAATAGTAAACCTGAATGTTTCATTTATAGATGATTAGCTATGAATAAAGGACCCTGATTAATATTTATTCAATGATAAACAAGGGGAAATGATGCTCAATTAGAACTACAATTTTAACAATTTATTGCAGGTTTGGTTATAATTAGTCCAAACTAAATTAAAATGCAGAAATAAAAAGCAAGATAGTATAGATTTCTGTGTCAAAAACTAAACTGCAATGAATAATAATCCTGCGAAAGGGATTTTTATAAAAGTTATCTGCCCTGTTTATGAATGAGCACCCAGTATCAGGTTTTATTTATTACCGGATAAAGCTGAAAAATATGGTAAGCAGGAGCTGCGTGAAGTATATCAGTTTACTGCTCCATAATGCAGGTGCTGAGGTCAGAGTGATCAGGTTGGGAGAAGTTGAATTCGGATATGATCCATTGCTGCACAGCGAAACGTATTTTACTGAACTGCTGGAATCCGAAGGATATGAACCTATCATCAGCCGTGAAGAACACATCATTGAAAAGACCAAAACTGCCGTCATTGAACTGATCCATCAGGCCGGTAATGTCAACTCGCTGATCCGGAATTCGGATTACCTGGTTGAAAGACTGGGAATGTCATACACTTACCTTTCAGCCCTTTTCTCCAAATATGAGCACATTACACTCGAAAAATTCATTATTCTTCATAAAATTGAGAAAGTTAAAGAACAACTTGAATATGGTGAATTTACGTTAAGTGAAATAGCTCTTCAGCTGGGATACAGTTCAGTACAGTACCTTTCAAACCAGTTTAAACTGGTTACCGGAATTTCAGTAAGTGACTACAAGAGGTCTGAAAGTACCCGGATACCCCTTGAATTGTTGGGAAAAACAGACAGGTATAGTTAACCTGACAACATCTGTAAGGTAAAGTCACATTTTTGTGATGATATCATCTTCCTGAAAATTTTATAACCTTTTCGAGTAAAATTGTAACAAGGTGTTTTCACACAATCGCTTAATTTGCAGTTATTATCCAATACCATTTTGAAAAACATTGAATTATGAAAATAAACGAGAACCTTGCCATCAGCGAGAGTGGTTTTCTTTTCAATCCATCTACCGGTGAATCCTTCACAGTAAACCCCATCGGTGCCGAGATCCTGGAATTGATGAGAGAAGGAAAAACCGAAGCGGAAATATCTGAAAGCATCATCAGATCTTATGAAGTGGATTCTAAAACACTTCAGAAGGACCTGCATGATTTTTCTGAAGTATTAAGGCATCACCAGCTTCTTGACCAGTATGAAGAAACCAAAAATTAACATTGGGGTCACCGGCCTGAATGCCATCGATAGTCCCGGCCCCGGCATCGCTGTAATCAGAGGCCTTCGTGAGGCTGAGTCATTTGATGTAAAGATCATTGGTTTCGCCTATGAATCAATGGAACCGGGCATTTACATGCATGACCTGATTGATAAGACTTACCAGATACCATATCCTTCTGCGGGAACGGATGTACTGCTTTCACGGCTCTCATACATTCAGGAAAAAGAAAATCTTGATGTGATCATACCCAACTTCGATGCAGAGTTGTATTCATTCATGAAACTTGAAGATAAACTCAGGCAGATGGGTATTCATATGTTCCTGCCTACGATCAGTCAGTTTGAAGAACGACACAAAGTGAATCTGTCTGATTTCGGGAAGAAGTACGATATTGATGTTCCCCTGGGAAAAGCCATTTATGATTCATCCGAGATTTTTGCACTTCAGCAGGAATTTGAATTTCCTCTGATGATTAAGGGGAAATGGTACGATGCTTACATTGCATACAACATGGAGCAGGCCCGTACCTATTTCAACAAGATTAGTGCAAAATGGGGTCTGCCAGTTGTTTTACAGCGATTTGTTCACGGTACCGAATACAATGTTACCGGGTTGGGCGATGGCAACGGGAATACCATTGCCGCGGTTCCGATGCGCAAACAGTTCATCACTGACAAAGGAAAAGCCTGGGCAGGTATAAGCATTGACGATAAGAAACTGCTGGCAATTACCGATAAGTTTGTAAGTGCTACCAAATGGAGAGGCGCCTTTGAACTTGAGATGATGAAATCGAGCGACAATACCTATTACCTGATGGAAATCAATCCGCGCATTCCTGCCTGGGTCTACCTGGCTGTAGGTGTTGGTCAGAATATTCCGGAAGCACTCACAAACCTGGCAATGGGACACCAGGTCGAACCCTTCAGGGAATATGAAGTCGGTAAACTCTTCATTCGTTATTCATACGATATGATTGTCGACAGGTCTGAATTTGAAAAAATATCAATTAAAGGAGAACTCTGAAAAATAAAATCTGAATATGGAAAAGAAAATATATGAACGTCCGCATATTGTAAAGCTCGACACCGGAATGCCTGGTAAGTTCGGTATGCGCAACGATGCCCCGCCTACGACACACATTGACGGTGTTTCAGTAAAGGAGCTTGTTGATAAATTCGGGTCTCCCCTGTTTGTAATTTCGGAACATACCATCCGGTCGACCTACCACAAGGCTTACAAGGCATTCAGTACCAGATATCCCAAAGTTCAGTTTGCCTGGTCTTATAAAACAAATTATTTACCCGCTGTCTGCAATGTATTTCATCAGGAAGGATCCTGGGCTGAGGTTGTATCAGGCTTTGAATACGATAAAGCACTGGCAAACGGGGTTGATCCGGGGAAGATCATTTTCAACGGCCCCGGTAAATCTTCTGCAGAGCTGAAAAAAGCCGCTGAAAATGGATCGCTTATTCACATCGACCACCTGGATGAGTTGTATATGCTCACCGATCTGGCCGGAGATATGAAAAGAAAACCTCTGGTTGCCATCAGAGTAAACATGGATACTGGAATCTATCCTATGTGGGATCGTTTTGGATTCAATTATGAAAACGGCCAGGCCTGGGATGCCCTCAATAAGATCATGCTTAGTGGTAAACTCGAACTGGCAGGTTTGCATACCCACATCGGTACATTCATCCTTGGTGCCAACGCCTATGGTGTAGCTGCATCGAAACTTGCAGATCTGGCACTGGGGCTTCAGCAAAAATTCAATCATACCATCAGGTACATAGATATGGGTGGAGGGTTTGCTTCAAAAAATACGCTGAAGGGGTCCTACCTGCCGGGTGCCGATACCAATCCCACTTTCGATGACTACGCTGAAGCAATTACGACCGCTTTGGTAAACAGTGGATTTAAGCCTGAAAACCTGCCAATGCTGATCCTTGAAACTGGCAGGGCTCTGATAGATGAAGCCGGTTATATCATAACATCGATACTTGCCAATAAGAGATTATCGACCGGACGAAGGGCAACCATCATTGATGCCGGAGTAAACCTGTTGTTCACCGCATTCTGGTACCAGCACCCGGTTACACCGGCACAAGGTTTCTCGCAATACAGGGAAGAAAATACCATCTACGGTCCATTGTGCATGAACATAGATTGTGTAAGGGAAAGCATCAACCTGCCATTACTGAATAAAGGAGATAAACTGGTGATTCATTATACCGGGGCCTACAATCTGACACAATGGATGCAGTTTATTACACTCAGGCCGAATGTTGTCATGATTGACCCGGATGGAATGGTGCATCTGATACGTCAGAATGAAAGTATTGACACTGTTTGTACACCCGAGAATACCCCTCAATATCTTCAGGGTGTAAAATAAATGCATTTATCTATTGCAGACTCATACAAAATTTATACTTTTATGAACTCAAATATCGATATTTCGATGCCTGGCCGTTTGAAAAGCGGATTTCCCTAAACATTACGGGATTCAGGGTATTGGTTGAAATTATCAGAATATAAACCAGGGCTGGATGATACATTTTTCCGATAGGGCTATCGTCGAAGGGCTAAAGCTAAATAGTGATTTCATCATCAAGCACGTTTACCAGGAATTTTTCCCAACAATCAGATACCTGATCAAGAAGAATACAGGCAATGATGAAGATGCTGAAGACATTTTCCAGGAGTCACTTATTGTAATTCTCAAGAATGTTCAGAAAGATGATTTCTACCTTACCTGTTCCTTCCTCACCTATCTCTACTCCATCAGCCGTAATTTATGGATGCAAAGGCTCAAGGTCAAAAGAAAAGGGGTTACCAGTTTCGATCTGATAGAAAAATTCTTCAATATACCCGAATCCGCTACGAGAGAAGCCGCTGAAAATGAGCAGACAAAGTACCGCATTTACCGCGAACACTTTAATGCCATGGAAAAAGATTGTCAGCGCATACTTCTCCTCTCGCTTCAAAAATTCTCATCCAAGGAAATAGCCGATACCATGGGCTATGGATCTGAGAATTATGCCAAAACCAAGAAGTACAATTGCAAGGAACGGCTCAAAAAAGCAATTATGAGCGACCCCAGAATGAGGGACTTCATCGAGTAAATTCAACATCATTTTCTTCTGAATCATACTATCATGCTTAAATCAGAAAAGCTGATAAACGAAATATTTACCAGTTCACTGAACAGCTATTCCATGGTTTTCTTCTCAAAAAACCATTTGCTGTCTGTGATACTGATATTGGTCTCATTTTTTGATATCTATGCCGGGGTAGCAGGCTTAATGTCGGTTTTATCGGCCAACCTGATGGCGCGGTTCCTGGGACTTAATCACTACAATATCGCAAGCGGGTTTTACGGTTTTAATGCTTTGCTGGTCGGAATGGGACTTGGAATCGCTATTCAACCCTCTCTTCCATTTTATGCCATATTGCTGTTTATAGCGTTTGCCACTTTGTTCCTGTCCATCGCTTTTGAAGGGATCATGGGCAAATACGGTCTGCCGTATCTCACTATCCCGTTTTTGTTGGCTATCTGGCTTGCTGAATTAGCCATCAGAAGCTACACTGAACTTCAACCCAGCGAGGCCGGAATCTACACCATGAATACAATGTATGCCCGTGGCGGAGATACAATTCTTCAGATTTATAAGTGGTTTGGCGATGTTTCATGGCCCATGGCTGTGAAGACATATTTCAAATCGCTGGGCGCTATCTTTTTTCAGTATCATTTACTCGCAGGTTTGCTTATTGCACTAGGCCTGCTGATTTACTCAAGGATAGCTTTCATGCTGTCGTTGCTTGGGTTTGGTGCCGCCTGGCTATTTTATCTCCTGATTGGAGCCAATATGCATGAACTGGATTACGGTTTTATCGGGTTCAACCACATTCTTACAGCTATAGCTCTGGGTGGCTTCTTCATGATTGCGTCACAATGGTCGATGCTATGGGTTTTGTTACTTACACCAGTGGTATCGATAGTGATTACAGGGGTTTCAACACTTCTTTTACCTTATCAGCTCACGGTATATTCCTTTCCGTTCAATGCCGTAGTGCTGATATTCCTATATTCCATGAAGTTCCGCGAACGTATGCTGCTCAAGCCTGAAACGGTGGTTGTACAGCATTTTTCGCCTGAAGAAAACCTCTATATGGGAATGAATGCCCGTGAAAGGTTCAGAAACCAGCTTTATATGCAATTCAGCCTTCCTTTCTACGGTGCCTGGCAGGTGAGCCAGGGCCACAACGGAAATCCAACACACCGTGATGACTGGAAAGAGGCCTGGGATTTCGTGGTTTGTGATGAAAATGATTCTGAATTCAGCGGTGACGGCTCTAAAACCGGGGACTACTTCTGTTTCGGAAAACCTGTGCTTGCCCCGGCAGATGGCTGGATTGAAGAAGTTGTCGATATGATAGAAGACAATGAACCCGGAGATTATAACCTTGAGCAAAACTGGGGAAACACTGTTATCATTAAACATGCCGAAGGCCTATATTCAAAACTAAGCCACCTGAAGAAACAAAGCGTTGTGTTTCCGAGGGGAACTTTTGTATACAAAGGTCAGATTATCGCTTACTGTGGTAATTCAGGCCGCTCACCTTTCCCTCACCTGCATTTTCAGTTTCAGTCCACGCCTTTTATCGGTTCACAGACACTGAAATATCCATTTGCCCAATACATCATCAGCAACAACAACTTTTCTCTCAGACTGAGTGGTATTCCTGAAGAAAGACAACTGGTTCAGAACATCGAACCGGATCCGGCACTCTCCGAAGCATTTAACTTTGTGCCGGGAGAGGTCATTGCCTATTCTATTGATGACATGGACACTGTTGAAGGAAAATGGAGCATTCAAACCGATATGCTGAATAACCGTTACCTTGAATGTATGAAGACCGGCGCAAAAGCCTACTTCAGATACGAGAGTAAGCTTTTCTATTTTACGCACTTCAAGGGATCCAGAAAAAGCCTGCTCTTTAATTTTTATCTTGCCGCCTACAAAGTACCGCTGGGATTCTACAAAAACATGCCTGTTGAAGATGTGTTTCCTCCAACCATACTCAAAACAGGATTTCTCAGGCTTCTTCAGGATATTGTTTCTCCTTTCTTTCTATTCCTGAAACCAGCTTACAGGCTCGTTTACAGCGATCGTGATCTGTTGATTACCGGCAGCAGGATTAATCTCAAATCAAGTTGCATACTCAGGGTAGCAGGAAAAGAAATAAAGAACTTATCATTTGATCTGGGTATCGCTGATAACAAGCTGTTTTCGTTAGATATAAAAACCGGTGATAAAACCCACAAGGCCATATTTAAATACCATAACAAGTGATGAAGAAAAGTTGGGCGCTCTACATTCAACTTATGTTACTGTTTCTTCTGGTTGCACCAACCGGAACTGTCAGGGCAGAGTTGAACTACGAGACCCTGACCCTGAGGCTGTACAATGCTCAGAAGTGGGACAGCCTGATCATCATCGGAGAGGAGGCCATTAACAAAGGATTTGATTATTATTTTATGCGCGTCAGGGTTGGAACTGCCGCTTTCGAAAAACAACAATACAACAGAGCCATCAGACATCTTGAAAAAGCCATACAGTTCAACAGTCATGAACCGTATCCGTACCGTATGCTCTATAAGGCACTTCAATACAGCAACAGGAAAAACGAAGCCAGACTATTGCTAAGGAAGATTCCATCAGAATCCGGAATCAGCGATCAACGGCCTCTTTTATATATGGAAATGGGCCCGGCGTTCAGCAATCATGCAATGGCCTATGACAAAAACAAGGAAACAGACCCGGGGACCTATTCAGAGGTATACCTGAACCGTAATTCACAATATTTCCTGGCAGGAATTGCCCAGCCCATTGGCCGCCGTTACCAGATTCAGGCTGCTGTAGCCAGGCTCAATTTCAATAAGCGAAGAATTGTAAACATCAACTATTATGATCCGAATACCGGAACTCTTTATCCCATTGATTCCCTCTCCGGTAATTATAATGTTTCGGAATGGGAATTTTACCTTTCACCATCGGTAATCCTGAATAAGCATTTCAGCATCAGCCCGGCCTTCAGACTGATTAATGTAACCCTGACTAACCCACTCACAAGTGAGGATTCTATTGTAAGCAGACTAATAGGCTCTTCAGAAAAAATGGATTACAATGACTATGCCGGAGGTGGTGAAGTAAGTTACCAAAACGCATATGGCTCACTTTCGGCAGGTGTATGGCGGATACACGTCGATAAAATGGATTTTACCCAGATTTCCGGAACACTTTTTTTAACACCTTTCGGTAACCTGAATCTTTATTCTTCAAGCACGCTGAGTCAGAAAACCGGCCAGTCGGAAAGCAACTATACATTTAATCAGATGATTGGTGGAAGGGTATACCGTAAATTGTGGGCAGAAGTGTTTTATACCTGGGGCGACTTGTCGAAAAGTACCGAACAGAATGCCCAGGTAATCTATAATGCCTTTGATGTCACAACAAGCCGGACAGGTTCAATGTTAATACTCAACATCAGTGATTATCTGAAATTCAGTTTAAGGTATCAGCTATATTTCAGGGAAGGAACTGAATTATTTTACCCGGCTCAGGGATCACCCTCTATTTTTACCTATAATTACATCAATCAAAGCATAACAGGAGGAATTACATGGAAACTACACTAAAACAAATCACATCAGCTTTGGCAGTGATAATGATTCTTATAAGCCAAAATCTTTCTGCCCAGGATAAAGCAACATTGCCTGATATTTTCAGTACCAGCTATACTTATGAAACCAGCGGGGAATATTCAAAAGCAACTGAATTACTGAAAAAGGTGTACGATGAATCATCGTATGAAATCAACCTCCGTCTGGGTTGGCTAACCTACAAGGCAGGTCTGTTTTCAGAATCAGCAGCATATTATAACAAAGCAATCGCACTGATGCCTCTATCCATCGAAGCCCGCCTGGGTTATGTAATGCCGGCTTCATCTGCCGGAAACTGGGATCAGGTTGTAACCAGGTATAATGAGATCCTTAAAATCGATCCGAATCATTATACCGTCAATTACAGGATGGGACTTATTTATTACGGCCGTAAGGACTACCAGTCAGCTTTCAGGTATCTGGAGAAAATAGCCAATATGTACCCTTTTGATTATGATGCCCTGATTATGTTGGGCTGGACAGAATATCAACTGGGGAAGCTGAGAGAAGCCAAAGTACTGTTTGGAAAAGCATTGCTCAACCGGCCCGGTGATGCTTCAGCCCTTGAAGGAATCAGTCTGATCAAATAAATCTTATCTCAATGATTTAATTGTTGAAATAACCCTTCATGACGAAAAATTTGGTACATTTAAGGGTGTGAATATCTTCCTTCTCTTTATTTCTTTCCCGGCAATAATCCAAGTGTATGTTAAACAGCATTATCAGGTTCAGTATACGCAATAAGCTGATCATTGTTCTCTTTACGCTATCTGTTTCTGCCTTTGGTATCTATGCACTACTAAATATACCTGTTGGTGCTGTTCCTGACATCACCAACAATCAGGTACAAGTTATTACCACATCCGGTAATCTTTCAACCCAGGATGTTGAACAGTTTATTACGTACCCGGTTGAGCTTGAGATGGCTAACCTGCCGGGTGTTAAAGAGATCAGGTCGGTTTCAAAGTTTGGGCTTTCGGTAGTCACCATCGTTTTTGACGACAAAATGGGTACATACCTGCCCCGGCAACTCATTGCTGAAAAGATTAAGAATGCCTCGGCAAATATCCCCGAAGGATTTGGCACTCCGGAAATGGGACCAATTACAACAGGACTTGGCGAAATATATCAATATATACTCGATACAAGACCTGGTTATGAAACCCGTTACAGTCCGATGGAGTTACGCACAATTCAGGATTGGGTTGTCAAACGGCAGTTGTCTGGTATCTCCGGTGTAGTTGAAATTAATACCTGGGGCGGCTATCTGAAACAATATGAAGTCGCTGTAAATCCATCAACGCTTAACGCTGCCGGCATCAGCATAGGTGATGTTTATGAAGCCATTTCCAAAAACAACAGTGTAGCGGGAGGTGCTTACATCGAAAAACAACAGGAGGTCTATTTTGTCAGGGGTGAAGGCTTGATAAAATCGATCGGTGATATTGAAGCGATTGTTGTGAAAAACAAGAATGGCATACCTGTTTTGGTTGGGGATATTGCGAAAGTTCAATTCGGGCATGCCAACCGTTTTGGCGCCATCACCGGTAATGGCCAGGGAGAAAAGGTGTTGGGTCAGATTATGATGTTGAAAAATGCCAATTCGAACATTGTTATCAATGAAGTTAAGGACAGGGTTGCCGAAATACAAAAAACCCTGCCTGAAGGTGTTTTTATTAATCCCGTTCTTGAACGCAGTGAGCTCATTGCAAAAACAACCTTTACTGTATCAGAAAACCTGATTCTGGGTTGTCTGATCGTGATTTTTGTAGTTGTATTGCTACTGGGCAATATCCGGTCAGGGATGGTCATTGCATCCCTCATTCCGCTATCCCTGCTGTTTACCATTTCATTGATGTATATCTTCGGTATTGATGCCAACCTGATGAGTCTGGGAGCCATTGACTTTGGGATCATTATTGACGGTGCCGTGATTATTGTAGAATTTATTGCTTTGCGTCTGACGGTTGCCAGTGATGAACTGGCTGCTACGGCAGGAGAAAACAGGCAACAACTGATCGATAAAGTAACTTTTGAGGGAGCATCCAAAATGATGAATTCGGCTATTTTCGGGC
Source organism: Bacteroidales bacterium (assembly GCA_016705005.1). Lineage (GTDB taxonomy): Bacteria > Bacteroidota > Bacteroidia > Bacteroidales > Lentimicrobiaceae > Lentimicrobium. The sequence goes on from JADIZB010000009.1 coordinate 82,233, forward strand.
AGTTTATCATCCTTCTGGTTTTCATTCCAATCCTTTCATTAAGTGGTGTTGAAGGTAAAATGTTCAGGCCAATGGCGCTCTCTTTCAGTTTTGCACTGGCAGGTGCAATACTTTTCTGCCTTACCTGGCTTCCCGTTGCAGCCTCCTTGTTTCTGAAACCTGAAAAAGAGGGAAAAAGAAACATCTCGAAATGGATCATGAATGTTGCATACCGGAGTTACAGACCTGTTATCGCATGGTCGTATGATCATAAATCAATCATCTTTGGCAGTGCATTGGCATCTTTGGTGCTGGTCGGGTTTTTGTACGCGCGAATGGGTGGCGAATTTGTTCCAACCCTGGATGAAGGCGACTTCGTAATACAACCGGTACTGAAAACCGGGACATCGCTTTCCAGAACCATTGAACTGACCACTCAAATGGAAAATATTCTGATAGAGAAATTCCCTGAAGTTGACCAGATTGTAAGTCGTATCGGAGCAGCAGAGGTACCTACTGATCCTATGTCGATGGAGGAAAGTGACATCATTATTAAATTAAAACCAAAAAAGGATTGGGTATCGGCCGGCAGTAAAGATGAACTGGCCGATCAATTCAAAGAGGCCCTCTCGGTGATTCCCGGAATTGAATACGAATTCACCCAACCGATAGAAATGCGGTTCAACGAACTGATTACAGGTGTAAGAGCCGATGTGGCCATAAAGATTTTCGGAGATGATCTGAAAGTGCTGAATGAAAAAGCTTATGAAGTAAAACGGCTTATTGAAAATGTGGATGGAGCTGCAGATGTAATTGTAGAAAAAACAGACGGACTGCCACAGATGAGTGTTAAGTATAAGCGCGGAAAACTGGCCCGCTATGGCTTGAATGCCGAAGATCTCAACAGCATAGTATCGGCCGGATTTGGTGGTGCGGTAGCGGGAACAGTTTTTGAAGGAGAGAAACGGTTCGACCTTGTACTTCGTATTCAGAAAGACCTGCGAAAAGGCATTGAGAATCTCGAAAACCTCAGGATTAACCTTTCTGACGGGCAGCTGGTTCCATTGAATGAACTTGCCGACATTACTTATACAACCGGCCCGGCAAAGATTTCACGCGACAATACTCACCGTCGGGTAGTAGTTAGCATCAACGTAAGAAACCGGGATATGGAATCCGTTGTTAAAGATATCGAAAGCATCCTGGATAAAAAACTAAAACTACCTCCCGGCTATTCGGTTGCCTATGGCGGGCAATTCGAAAATCTGCGCACCGCCACATCCAGACTTAAGATTGCTGTTCCGGTCGCGTTACTCCTGATTTTTGTATTCCTTCACTTTGCTTTTGGTTCATTTAAAGAAGCCGCCATGGTATTCTCGGCCATTCCGCTGGCAACTGTCGGCGGAGTGCTCCTGCTCTGGATAAGGGGAATGCCATTTAGTATTTCGGCCGGGGTTGGCTTTATTGCCCTTTTTGGAATTGCTGTATTAAATGGTATTGTATTGATAGAACACCTGAAAGAATTAAAAGCAAATGGTATCATCGATATGCGTGAACGAATCATGACCGGCACTCTGCAGCGCCTGCGACCAGTCATTTTGACTGCAGCGTCAGCAGCGCTTGGATTTCTTCCGATGGCCTTATCCACATCAGCTGGTGCTGAAGTACAGCGACCGCTGGCTACCGTCGTAATCGGAGGCCTGATAACATCAACTATGCTTACTATGCTCGCGCTACCTTTACTTTACGCTGTATTTGATCAGTTTTCAGGAATACGCAGGTGGCATTTCAGGTTAAAAAGAAACACCATTGTATTCTTACTGCTCTTCTTTCCCGGCATCGGTACTTTTGCTCAAAACCTGGCCGTAAGTCCTGATAAGGCAGTGGCTATTGCACTGCACAATAACCGTGAACTTAAAGCCGATAGTCTGAGGGCTGTTCAGCTTAAAACTGCTTTACCCGGAACTGGTTCACTTGGAAAAACCAATATCTATTATGGCTTCGACCAGAACAATGTCGCTGAAAACGGGAAACCACTCCACATCATCGGCGCAGAGCAATCTTTCGGATTCCCTTCATTGCTGATGGCACAACGTAAAACCGGAAAAGCTGAATTACGCCTTGCCGAAGCCAGGTACAATCTTGCAAAGCTTCGGCTGAGCAAGATGGTCCTTCAGACCAGCTATCATCTGCTCTATCTGCAAAACAAGCAAAAGCGGTATCAGTATCTCGATAGTATTTATTCCGGCTTTTCAGATGCAGCCAGACAAAGATTCGAAAAAGGTGAAAGCAATTACCTTGAAATGCTTAACGCACAGTCGAAACATGAGCAACTCCGAATCCGGTTAAAACAGATAGAAATTGAAACGAATCAGGCTCTGTCGGCACTTCAGCAATTGTTACAATGCGATACCACTGTAACACTCTCTTTCACCAGCCTTCCTCAATTGATTTTAACAGATATATCATTTGGCCCGAACCTTATGGCAGAGTTATATGCCTCTTCCACACAGGTTCAGAAATCAAAACTCAGCGAAGAGCGTAACAGTCTTATGCCTGATATCACCCTTTCAATATTCAACGGAACAAATACTTACGCGGGTTCAAAAAACTATATGGGTTATCAGGCTGGCTTTGCATTACCACTCATCTATAGTGGGCAGAGGTCAAAAATCAAAACAGCCAGAATAGGCTATGAACTGGCCCTTTCAGAGGAAGAGAGTTCCTCACGGCAGCTTGCTGCCAGAAAAGCATCCCTTCAATTCGAATTGGAAAAATACAGCACATCAGTAAACTACTTTAAACAAAGTGGGAGCAAACTCGCTTCCGAGCTGTACCGGACAGCCCGGCATAGCTATCAACAAGGAGAAATCGACTTGTTTCAATTAATCATGAGTATTGAGACAGCCACAGAAACAGAACTGAATTATCTGGATAATCTTGCCGAATACAATCGTATTGTACTGGATATAAATTTTTTAATCATCAATTGATGAGCCATGAGTAAAAAATATTTCTCAACAGTGGTCGTGATTTGCGGGTTGCTGCTTGTCGGTTGCGGTTCTAAAAAAACGGTCATCGATGAAACTGAAACTAATGTTAGTGAAGAAATAACTATAACCAAAAGCCAGTTCACCAATGCAGGGATGAAAGTCGGGAACCCTGAACCAACCAAATTCCAGATGTATGTAAAGGCAAGCGGATATATCGCGGCTTCACCATCAGGCACCGCGCAGGTTTCAGCCCTGATCCCGGGGCGGATTAAAGAAATTACCGTGAATACCGGTGTCAGGGTTAATAAGGGTCAGATGCTCTGCATCATCGAAAGCACAGAATTTATCCGCCTTCAGCAGACTTATGCTGAGTTGTGTGGCAGGTTGAAAGCAGTTGAGTCTGAATATGAAAGGCAAAAGGCTCTTGCAGGAGAAAACATTGCATCGCAAAAAACCTATCAGAATGCTGAAAGCGAGTATAACAGCCTTAAGGCCAGCTGTGAAGGGCTAAAAACACAATTGGGTTTGTTGGGACTGAAAACTGAGAAGACTGCCAATGGCCTGATTGTTCAGGATATGATCATCACTGCACCCATTGATGGTTATGTAAGCGCTTTACACTCCGAGAATGGCGCGTATGCTGATCCGCAAAAAATTCTTTTTGAATTGGTTGACCTGAACCAACTCCAGCTAAAACTCGCTGTATTTGAAAAGGACTTTGCCAGTTTAACAAAAGGACTAAACATCGATTTCTATAGTCCTAATAATCCGGATAAAGTCTACCGCGGCACCCTGACCTCCTACGGGCGTTCAATAAATCCAGAAACAAGGGCCATTACTGTAATTGGAAGTATTTTACCTGACGACAGGACAGGTTTGATAAATGGAATGTATCTGGAAGCAAAAATCCTTACCGGAGAAAGGGAGGTAATGGCACTGCCCGACGAAGCCATTCTGAAATCCGGTGATGCTCATTTGGTTTTGGTTCAAAAAGCCTCCGGAAACAATAACCTGACTTTTATAAGGAAGGAAGTTAATACCGGCATAAGCATTAATGGATTTACTGAAATATTAAACCCTGAAGGGCTTAAGCAGGTTCTTGTAAAAGGCGGGTTTAACCTGGTGATGGATTAGCAGAAAGATATCCTTCATTAACCATTCAGGCATAGAACGATAAAAAAGAATAAGGTTTTCAAACAAAAAAATTATGTAACAGCGATCACTGTATATCAGCCGGAAAGGCCTGATTATTCTTTTTACCAGTCATTATCAGCGTTGGGTTTAGTCCTGACAAACAACACCAAAGGAAGCATACAAATCTCAATGAAGACCAGTTCCAGATGAAAAAAATATTCTTAATAATGGCTTTGTTTTCAATTTTTGGAAGCAGGTCCTATTGCCAATCAACTTTCGGGTACGCTCTGGAACTCATTCCTGTTGCTGTTCCCGGGCTTCCCGGATTGCATTCATATGCATTCGGTCAATACGACGGAAAATGGCTGGTGGTTGGTGGAAGGAAAGACGGACTACACGCCAGGCAACCTTTTAATGCATTTCCTGAATCGCAGAACAATACGGACATTTATGTAATCGATATCAATACACAACAATTCTGGACGGCATCGGTCAGTGTTCTGCCATCAGGGATAAGCGAACAATTGCAGTCAACCAATATGAATTTTTATCAGGATAGCGACACTCTGTATATCATTGGAGGGTACGCTTATTCCGCTTCAGTCCAGGACCACATCACCTTTCCAAACCTTACCAGTATCAATGTACCTGCAACCATTAATGCCATCATTGAAGGAAATTCAATCCTTCCGTTCTTCAAGCAGATTACCGGTGAAAACTTTGCTGTAACCGGCGGTCAGCTTGGCAAAATCGACGACATATTTTATCTGGTTGGCGGGCAGCGGTTTGACGGAAGGTATAATCCAATGGGCAACCCAACCTATACCCAAACCTATTCAGATCAGATAAAGAAATTCAGGATCAGCAACCAGGGTTCTCAATTGAGTTATTCTGATTTTTCAACCATTGTTGATCCAATCCATTTACGAAGAAGGGATTATAATCTACTCCCACAGATTTTTACTGATGGAACCAAAGGTTATACCATTTCATCCGGTGTTTTTCAGCCTGATTCTGATCTGCCTTTCTTATATCCGGTAGACATAACAAGCGAAGGCTATACCCCTATAACAACCTTTAATCAATATTTAAGCAACTACCACAGTGCAAAATCCTGTCTTTATGATAGTATCAACAACAGAATGCATACCCTGTTCTTTGGTGGCATGAGTTTATATTTTTATCAGAATGGTATTCTCATGCAGGATGAGAATGTCCCCTTTGTAAAAACCATCTCTTTGCTTACAAGAAACTCCGAAAATTTGCTCAACGAATTTCAACTGCCCGTTGAAATGCCGGGATATAATGGAGCAAGTGCTGAATTTATCCCAAATCATCATTTACCCCATTACCCCGGAGAGATCATTAAATTAAGCGAAATATCAGAAAATGATTTTATTATCGGACATATATATGGTGGCATTTCCAGCCCTTCTATGAACCCATTTACAATAAACCAGACGAATACAACCAGTGCCGACCCGGCCATCTATGCTGTGAAATTAACGAACAACATTCCTCTGATTGTGCAGGAGATAAATGGAAGTAATCCCTATTCAATACACATCTATCCAAACCCTGCTTCCTCAGAAATTACGTTCGAGTCAAATACGGACATACCTGAGAATTCGTACTATCTCATCACGAATACCACCGGACAAATTATTGTCAAAGCCCCGCTAAGAACCATTATAACCGGCACAAATAAGTATCAGGTAAAAACAGGTCTTTCAGAATTCAATCAAACCCTGATACTGACTATAGTAATTGATAATAAATACTTTATAAGTAATAAAGTTATAATCAATAATACCAGCCAATGATGAAAATATCCCCTGGCCGGAAAAAGAATAAAACATAACAGATTATAACTGTTTATTTGGCAACCACAAAACTACCATTCCCACTACCTCCCACGACCTGATACAAATACAATCCGTCAGGGAAATCACCAACAAAAACCTTTATAGAACTGAAATCCGGTCCGATAGCAATGTTACGGATAATCCGTCCGTTAATATCTGTGATCAGAAGTTCACCGTCTTTACCGGCCTGAAGATCATAATTCAGCGTAATCACATTTTTTGTCGGGTTTGGATAAGGAAACTTCATCCACTTTTGTTCAGAAGTTTCACTGATGGTTGTCACCAAATGCCCGGGCAACGAGTATACCCTGGTATCGGCCAGTGCAGGTGTGGTTGAATAATCATAGATCCATGCGATAAATTTCCATGAATCACCAATGTGGTCTACAAATGCAGCACTGGCACCACTTACCGTAACCAGCACCTGCCCATTTTCGTTAGCAACCCGGGTCTCATAAACAACTGAGCTACCCGAAATGAGGTAATAGGTATAGGAAAATTCAATCAATGCATCGGTATTGAACAAACCATCCGTAACATGCTGAAGATTATTGATGGTAACCCCACCTGCGGGTACCTGCAGGTTCACCGTTTTGTAAAGAGAGTGATCGGCATTGTAGAGCCTGCAACGATAGTTTGAGGCTTCAAGCAGGGCATATTTTTCGTCCTGAAATTCGAGGTGGGCAATTACACCCTGTCCGTCATAAGTATGTTCAAGGGTAACCTGGGCTCCTGCCCTAAAAAAACCCAGAACAGCAATAAGTAGAATGACTTTTTTCATAAGATTAAGGAGTTCGGGCAAAGATATAAAAGGTTCAATATCTGATGTCATATGTCAGAGATCAATTTCCCAATCCTGCCCAAGGTTATTTGACGATGATAGATTACCAGACATCCCATTCAGGACGAAAGATCTGTGGTAACCAGGCACCACCCGGTATCCTTAAAATTACACTCAATTAGCAGATTGTCAATGACTACTTCATTTGCAAATCCCTGAGCAGCATTTTAACTGCCTCTTCAGGTGTAAGTGGCTGATAACCGAAACGGGTGTTGAATTTGCTGCTGTTAAAGAAATAATCCCTGTCGTATTGATACGCCATTTCCTTTAATTCCTTCATCACCGGAATAAAAAGTCCGAGCAATCCAAGCATCCAATCGGGCAGTGCAGTGATTCCGGGTTTAACGTTCATTTCTTTGGCGAAAAGATTGATCCAGTCTTTTCCGGTAAGCCTTTCGGAGGAAGTCGGCAGGTGCCACACTTCGCCGTAGGCATCAGGCGTATTGCCAAGCATTGCCGTACCCCTGGCTGCATCCAGGGTATGCGTAAAACTGTGTATTTTATCCGTCCTTGAAAACCAGTTGGCTTTTTTGCCCTTCAGGAAGTTCTTATATACTACTTCAACGAGGGTACTATTGGTGGTGCCGATAAAGTCTGCTGAACGGGCAATCAGTGCTTTAAGCCGGCCCGATTCCATTTCCTTTTTCAACATGGCTTCAATCCCTGCCCTGACTTCCCCCTTTTTACTGGTAGGCCTGATGGGAGTGGCCTCGGTCATATTGCCCATGTAATCGCGGTCGTACATATAAACATTATCAAAGAAAACCAGCCTGGCATTGTGCCTCTTACAGCTGTCCGTAACATTCCGCATGATGACCGGCCATTGGGCCTGCCAGACCTTAATATTGTATTCCAGACCAACTGTCAGGTAGACGATTTCAGATCCGGCCACAGCGAGGTCGACCTGTTCAGGATTGGTCAGATCGGCCTTCATTAGCTGATCCGATGGATTCACAGCTTTGGGATTACGACTGACCAGACGTATTTCGCTGGTATATGATTTGAGTTCGGAGGCGAGGCTTTTGCCCACTGCACCACCGGCACCAAGGATTGTTTGCATTATTGAATGATTTTAATTAATAAACAACCTGTTTCCATTCAGGTTTTCAAATGTTCAAAAGAGCTTTGATATTGCCTGAAGATGCAAAATTGCAACCACTCCTGCTGAATAACAATTGAAAAATGGCAAACATACGATTTAAGGGGATGAACAGATGAAAAAACCGGATAAGTGGTGAATACGCTCTACTTACCATGAAAACGAAAAAAAGAGACTGCCTTGTTCAGACAGTCTCATGGATTCTTCCTGCAACTTCTCTATTTCAGCGCTTTCAGTGCCTCAGTCGCAGCATTCAGGGTTGGTTCAATGGAGATCTCCCTGCCCACAGCACCTTTCATCCATTGCTGGGGAATCAGGCGGCCCTGGGTGTACATTCTGTCAAATTCCGCGGCCAGCGGTTTTCCCTTCACCTGCTGTTCAACCTGGAACTCAATCAGGTGACCCATCGGATAATTGGAAAGGTAGAGGGGATTGTCGATCATATGTGAATAGATGGCCAGAATAGGTTCATCCTTTCCACCCATGATACCTGCATAATATTTATTCCAAACCTCTTTGGCTGCTGAAATCACAGCTTCTTTCAGCTGGGCCGGGGTAGCTTCAGGATTTTCGTACATCCATTTCCACACTTTCATGTCGACCAGTGAGACACCCATGATTTCGTAACATGACCAGAAGTTATCGAGCGCCATCATGTAATCCTTGTTGGGATCTGCATTGGGCATACCCAACAGTTCAAGATCTCGTTTCTGGAAAAGGAAAGCTACAGCTTCGGTAAATGAAGTATTGGGAACACCCTGAAGCATAAAGTAATCCACATCGTTCATGGTCACTGTCTGCTCAACATTGTGCCCGAATTCATGAACAGCAATGTTATACCCTTTGTAATCCATCCCTTTTTCGTTGATGCGGGTACGAAGGTGGGCAAAGTCGTTGCGCATCTCGGCACCCCAGGCATGACCGGAACCCCTGGCAGGATCAACTTTAATCAGGGAAGTGATGGCGGCAGCCTTTTCCTTTGTCCAGCCAAGCTTAACCAGGATATTTGAAAGATCAGCCTCAAAGGCTTTGGGATCGGGATATTTTTTCGAAGTAATCGCTGTAAGTTGTTCCTCAGGAACGCCTCCGCGCGATTTAAACCCATTGTACCAGATATCAAAAGGTTCGAGTGGACGTCCAAGCTGCTGGCTGATATAGGCTGCAACTTCCTTCACCTTTGGTGATGATACAAATTCGGTAAACAGGCGCTCAACATCCTCCTGAGGAATTTCCATGCCACCTTCAAATGCGCGTTGGATAAATGTGGGTAAATTGGGACTGTATGCATCAACGGATTTCATGACATGAAAATTCCCGAGCAGGACTTCGTAGCGCTTGTCGGGTTCCGGTGTGGCAGATACTTCCTTTCCATCTTTATAAATCTTGTTATCAACCGGATTCCAGGCATATTCATCCTTGTTGATGACCTGCTGAGGAATGCTCTGGTCAATGATGTGCTTCATCACACTGTATATCATGCGCTGCTTCTCGATTCCTTTTTCTCCGGTATAGTTCGATTTCAGTTCGTCGCGCAGACCCCAGTGGGTGATCAGTTTCATATCTGCCGGGAAAGGAAACTGGCCGTCAGCTGTCATCAATTTGCCCATATAAATATTATAGTCCGAAATATAGGCATCCGCTTCTGTCAATGTCTGTGATACCCTGAGATTGATATCTGCCGGAATCCTGGACGTAAAAAGATCACCCATCCTTGCATAGGCCCATTCCAGTCTGCTCCAGGTTTCACCTTTTTCTGTTTTCTCTTTCAGCGAATAATACGGGAAATTCAGAACAGTAAGAAAGGCTATCTTATTGTTAAAGAAATCATCATCAAGATGAGCTGAAGCATCGTAACTGCCGAACATCATATCCACAGGTTCAATTTCGGGGCCGGTAATCTGAATTGGTTCCTTCAGCAACAAGTCCATTTTATTAAAATAACCCCTGAAAATTTCAAAATTACGTTCAAGTTTACTGTAAAGTGTCTTTAATGCTGAATCCCGGGCGACAAAATTCTCTTTACAGAATTTCTCAAAGTCTGCCGCAGTGCCATCACTTTCGCGCCAGAGGGCAGCTACCTGGCCAACACCCCTTTCGATACGGAATCTGGCAGACTCTCCGAGAGAATCAGTCAGCGCTTTGGTTACTTTTTCCACGGTCGGATTTTCGATGAATGATTTAACGGTTTCAGTGGCAGCCGGTTGTTTTTTACCGCAGCCACCAACAGCAATCAGAGTTGCCATTGTCATGATAATGATCGATTTACGCATGATACTTTAGGTTTAAAAGTGATACAAATGTATGGTAAAAAAGGAAGAATGGTATAATGGCGTGATGGATTGTTATCAAATGAGGAAAAAATCCTTTAACCCTGAAAAATCAGGCTCAGACCCGATTGCTAAAGATTTGAAATATTGGGACTTTGTTACTTTGGAACTTCCTTATCTTTGCAAGTCCTATGAAAAACAAGACCATGTTCCGCGACGAAACGGGCTTCCGCCCCACCCAGAAAATATTCACCGATGTACCACCCAAATACGATATACTTAACCGCATTCTTACCCTGAATATGGATGAAGGCTGGCGCAGAAAAACAGCCGCCCGGGTGCTGGAGAAGAACCCTTCGCGCATCCTGGACCTATGCTGCGGAACGGCCGATCTTACCATGCACATTGCCCGGAGCGCTGAAGCTTCAGCCGAGATCTACGGACTCGATTTTAGTCATACCATGCTTGAACGGGCCAGTGAAAAGGTGGCTGTTTTCGGGGAAGGAAGGGTCAGACTCGTACAAGGCGATGCAGGCAATATGCCTTTTGAGGACAATTTCTTCGATGCCATTGGAATCTCGTTCGGATTCCGGAATCTCACCTTTGAAAATCCGGATGCCCAACTCCACATCAGTGAAATCTTCAGAGTCCTGAAACCCGGCGGAAGGTTTGTGATTGTTGAAACCAGCCAGCCATCGAACAGTTTCATCCGTTGGGGCTATCACCAATACATGAACTACTTTACCGCACCGGTGGGCGGTCTGATTTCGGGCAACCGTCCTGCGTATGATTACCTGGCCTACTCCGGTAACAATTACTGGTCGATTCCTGAATTGTCAGAAATCCTTGTGAAGGCAGGATTTGCAAAAGCTACCGGCACCCCTTTGCTCATGGGAGTGTCGGCAATTATGGTTGCAGAAAAATAAGCGCTGACGGAAACTGAACCGGAACTACCGGAAACATCCAGGCCGGATAAAAGTATTAAACCATTTTCCTTTCTGAAACCAGGTTCATGATCATCCCGACCATTTCATTGTGGGTCACCGTGCTGCAATTAAAGGTGAGATCAAAAAGTTGTTCGATGGGTTCAGCCCACTTCACATAATCCCTGAAAATCTTATACCGTTTGTGGTCGATCTCGGTAAGTTGTTTGAAGGCTTCTTCCCTTTTCAGGTTGTGACGCTGCATCAGGGAATTTAACCGCCATTCAATGGGAGCAATCAGGTGAATGTGAATAGCCGGAACCAATCCATGGGTAATGGCAGCCCCTCCCCGCCCGACGATGATGACCTGGCCACTCTGTGCGGCATTGGATACGACCGATGCGACAGTCTGACGGATTTTCCGATCACTTTTGTAGTATTTTGATGACAGTGCGCTCATTATTTCATCAAACTGAGTCCTGTCGATGGCACCAGAGATATTATTGATGATTTCAGGATCCATATTCAGCTCCCTTGCTGCATCAAAAATTATCTCCTTATTCATGATCCGCCAGGATTTCCCATTGATATCCAGCTCCTTTTTCAGCATTTCTGCCAGCAAATTCGCCTGGCATCCGAATTCTCTTGAAATTGTAATAAAAGGTTGGGTCCCCCCGGGTCTGGTAATCCCGGTTTGTTTTCTGTCAAAACTCTCAGCCATTAATTTAAGCAACAGGTTTTCCATGGTTTTCTTTTTTAATGACAGGTTAAATATAAGAAATTTTGCATAGAAATCAAAATTATAAAACAAAATAAAAAACAAAATCCTGTTCGGCAAAAGCAAACAGGATTTCACTTAATATAATGAATTACTATATACGGCTTCTCAGGACAGCGGTCTGCTCTTCAAATCCGGGTTTACCAAGCAGGGCGAACATATTTCTTTTATATGCCTCAACACCAGGCTGGTCGAATGGATTTACATCAAGAATATATCCCGACAATGCACAGGCAAATTCATAAAAATAAAGTAGCTGCCCAAGTGTATTTTCATCCACCCGGGGAAGGCTGATCACCATGTTGGGCACATTTCCGTCAACATGTGCCAACAGTGTTCCGAGTTCTGCCTGGCGATTGACTTCATGTATCCTTCGCCCGGAAACAAAATTCAGCCCGTCGGCATCATCGGCTTCCCTGGGAACGGAAAGCTCCCTCTTAGGTTTTTCAATACTGAGCACGGTTTCAAAAATCACACGCAATCCTTCCTGCACATACTGTCCCATGGAATGAAGATCGGTCGTAAAACTAACCCCTGCAGGAAAAATCCCCCGGTTCTGTTTTCCTTCACTCTCGCCGTATAGCTGCTTCCACCATTCGGTGATGTAAATAAGTGAAGGCTGGTAATTAACCATGATTTCAATGGGTTTACCTGCAGCGTAAAGGGCATTACGGGCAGCTGCATATTTAAATGCAGGATTATCATCGATGGTACGGGCAGAGGTAACGACCTCTTTCATGGCACGCGCTCCCTGCACAAACGCACGGATATCAAATCCTGCAACTGCGACAGGCAGCAATCCGACCGGTGTAAGGACAGAGTATCTGCCTCCGACATCATCGGGAACAACATAGGTTTTATATCCTTCACTATCTGCAAGCTTCTTCAATGCACCCTTTGAACCATCGGTAATTGCTATAATTCTTTTTCTGGCCTCATCCCGGCCATATTTCTGCTCCAGATGACGTCGTAAAATACGGAAGGCAATGGCAGGTTCAGTAGTAGTTCCGGACTTCGAGATAACGGTAAGCGCATAATCACGTTTGTCAAGTATATCGATCAGATCAGCCAGGTAATCTTCTGAAATATTATTGCCGGCATAAACCACCAATGGGGTCTTTCTGTCGGCTTTACCCTGAAGGCCGGCAAAATTATGCTGAAGGGCTTCAATCACAGCCCTGGCACCCAGATATGAACCACCAATACCAATCACAACATAGATGTCAGCTTTTGCCGCAATTTCATGTGCATCCTTTTCGAGAGATGTCAGCATGGCTTCATCAATTTCATCGGGAAGGGTAATCCATCCGAGAAAATCATTGCCTTTGCCTGTTTTGTCAAGCAATGAACCCTGATGAAGGACAAGTTGCTTTTCAAATGAATAAATGGATTCCTTGCTGACAAACCCTTCCAGTTTATCAATATTTACTTTTAGATCAATCATATCTGTTTTCTGATTTTGGGTCCGAATTTAACGGCAAAGATAATGAACTAACTATAAAAAGAATGCAGCCTTGTGGGGAGGCTGCACTCTTCAACACAACAAACCTGTAAAACACTTTACACACACAAAACACATCTTACTGAAAACATTCTTTATCGGGCAGCGATCAGCACTATATTTCTGATGCAGCAAAATTAAGCCGGCACCGGATGACTGGGTGTTAAGGAACCCTAACAAACGTTAAAAGTTGTTAATCAGAAACATCAAAATGAGGTCAGGCACTTACCTTTGCAGGCATGAACCGCCGCCTGATCATATTTATAGCCATTCTTGTCAGTTCTGCCCTGATTGTTCTTACCGGCATTCAGGCTTACTGGATACGCAGTGCGGTGAAACTCCGTGAAGCCAACTTTCAACGTAGTGTGGCAGATGCAGCCGGCGAACTGATGATGCGTCTCGAAAAAGCGGAAGTTGCCCGGCAGATAAAGAAAAGCCAGGAATACAACAGCCTGCTTCATACCATCGATTCCCTTGATTATCTTATCTATCTTGAATCGGAGAAACTTGGCATCAAACCTGATACCACAGGAAACTTCAATTATCAGCGCCAGCAGGAATGGAGCGAGGTATTTGAAGACAATCAGTGGAAAATGGTCAAAAAATCTGATTCGGCAAAAATGATTTATCCTGGATCGGGGAAAAAAGAAAACAATACCGACAACCTGAGTGATCGGGCCCGGCAGTTAAACCGTAAGAAAGCGTTCCTGCTCGATCAGATGTTTGACGAAATGTTTAACTCTCCCTTTGTCCCCAACATCGAAAACCGGATCACCAGGGGACAACTCGACACGCTTCTGCATAAGACCCTGAATGACAAGGGTATTAAAACCGGTTATGAATTCGGTGTATTCAGTGAAGGCCGTAATATCATGGTGATTGAGAAGAATCCGGGATTTAACAACGAACTGATGGAGAAAGGCATGTTTTTCCAGTTGTTCCCGGGTAACAATTATTCAGCACCCGACTATCTGCTGATCTGGTTTCCCGAGCAGACCCGATATCTGCTGGTACAGATGAGCGGAATGCTGATCATTTCAGGCTCCCTCATGCTCATCATCATCATCGCCTTTGTGGTCGTTATGATCGCCATTATCAGGCAAAAGAAACTGACCGAGATGAAAAATGATTTCATCAACAACATGACACATGAATTCAAAACACCTATTTCAACCGTCTCCCTGGCCTGTGAAGTGCTGAATGATCCGGAAGTGAGCAAAACCGATGAACTGGTCTATTCCTATATCGATATCATCAGCCAGGAGAACAAACGACTGGGTGTTCTGGCTGAGAAAATCCTGCAGACAGCCATTCTCGAGAAAGGGCAGCTTATCCTGAGGAAGGAAAACATCGACCTTCATTCGGTCATTTCGGATGTTATCAGGAAAATAGCCATCCAGGTGGAAATCAGGGACGGTAACATCACAACAGAATTCAGGGCAACTAAACCCGAAATTCTGGCCGATAAGGTTCATATAACCAATGTGATCAACAACCTGCTCGACAATGCCAATAAGTACACCCCGAAAAAACCGGCCATTGTGGTTGCCACAGAGGATCAGGGGAATGGACTGCTGATCAGCATTACCGATAACGGAACCGGAATCAGCAAGAACAATCAGAAAAAAATCTTTGATAAACTTTACAGGGTCCCAACCGGGGATGTGCACAATGTTAAAGGCTTTGGCCTGGGTCTCAGCTACGTGAAATTTATAGCTGAAAAGCATGGCGGACAGGTAAGTGTTGAGAGTGAGCCCGGGAAGGGTTCTACTTTCAGGGTGTGGTTGCCTTCGGGGTTGTAAGTTATTCGAAGAGCAGGTTTGACGTTTGAGGTTTGGGAGTTGGGGGTTAGGAGTTAAGAGGTTCAATTGGGCAGACAGGCTAAATATTTTCATCTTAGTGACTAAAATGTGACCTATTGTGCCTATGTGGTGAATAAATTGAGGGAGCGATTGGGCGAGGGAGCGAAAGACAGCGATGGAGCGAGAAAAAGCGAACTAAACGACTTCAGCGGAGCGTTGGGCGTTGGAGGTTTGAAGTTGGGGGTTAGGAGTTAAGAGGTTCTATTGGGCAGACGGGCTAAATATTTTCATCTTAGTGACTATAATGTGACCTATTGTGTCTATTGTGGTGAAAAAATCTGATGGAGCGAGTGGGCGAGGGAGCGAGAAAAAGCGAACTAAACGACTTCAGCGGAGCGTTGGACGTTGGAGGTTTGGAGTTGGGGGTTAGGAGTTCTGAGGTTAAACTGTGTACACGGGTTAATCATTTACTTTTTAGAGCATATGATGTGACCTATTGTGCCTATGTGGTGAATAAATTGAGGGAGAGAATGGGCGAAGGAGCGAAAGACAGCGATGGAGCGAAAGACAGCGGGAGAGCGAGAAAAAGCGAACTAAACGACTTCAGCGGAGCGTTGGGCGTTGGAGGTTTGAAGTTGGGGGTTAGGAGTTAAGAGGTTCAATTGGGCAGACGGGCTAAATATTTTCATCTTAGTGACTATAATGTGACCTATTGTGTCTATTGTGGTGAAAAAATCTGATGGAGCGAGTGGGCGAGGGAGAGAAAGACAGCGATGGAGCGAGAAAAAGCGAACTAAACGACTTCAGTGGAGCGTTGGGCGTTGGAGGTTGGGAGTTGGGGGTTAGGAGTTAAGAGGTTCAATTGGGCAGACGGGCTAAATATTTTCATCTTAGTGACTATAATGTGACCTATTGTGTCTATTGTGGTGAAAAAATCTGATGGAGCGAGTGGGCGAGGGAGCGAAAGACAGCGATGGAGCGAAAGACAGCGGGAGAGCGAGAAAAAGCGAACTAAACGACTTCAGCGGAGCGTTGGGCATTTGAGGTTTGAAGTTGGGGGTTAGGAGTTCAGAGGTTAAATTGTGCACACGGGTTAATCATTTACTTTTTAGAGCATATGATGTGACCTATTGTGCCTAATGTGGTGAAAAAATTGAGGGAGCGAGTGGGCGAGGGAGCGAAAGACAGCGATGGAGCGAAAGACAGCGGGAGAGCGAGAAAAAGCGAACTAAACGACTTCAGCGGAGCGTTGGGCGTTGGAGGTTTGAAGTTGGGGGTTAGGAGTTAAGAGGTTCAATTTTGCAAACGGGCTAAATATTTTCATCTTAGTGACTATAATGTGACCTATTGTGTCTATTGTGGTGAAAAAATTTGATGGAGCGAGTGGGCGAGGGAGCGAAAGACAGCGGGAGAGCGAGAAAAAGCGAACTAAACGACTTCTGCGGAGCGTTGGGCGTTGGAGATTTGAAAAAGGGAGTTAGGATAACCTTTAAATGAACTGAAGAATTTGTGTGGTATATTAGTTGATAGAAACAAACAACAATAACGACTGAGTGATGGAAAAAGAGAAAACGAGGGTACTGCTGGCCGAAGACGACCGCAACCTGGGTAATATCCTGAAATCTTACCTCGAAGCCAAGGGTTACGCGACCAGGCTATGCGTGAACGGTCAGGAAGCCTATGACCTTTTCAGCAAGGAACAGTTTGATTTCTGCATTGTTGATGTGATGATGCCTGTGAAAGACGGTTTTACCCTTGCAAAGGAGATCAGGTTACACGATAAAAGTATTCCCATACTCTTTCTCACTGCCAAATCGCTCGAGGAGGACAAACTCAAGGGATTCCAGGCTGGCGCCGATGATTACCTGACCAAACCTTTCAGCATGGAAGAACTACTTCTCAGGATGGAAGCAATCCTAAGACGTTCCGGCCATACCGTGCAGGGAGGCAAAACCTTTACCATCGGCAACTACTCCTTCGATTATAACCTGCAGATGTTAAGATGGGATGGCGGAGAACAACGGATGACCTCCAAAGAAAATGAACTTCTGCGCCTGCTGTGCGAAAATAAAAACGAGGTGCTCGACCGCAGTTATGCCCTGAATAAAATCTGGCAGGACGACTCTTACTTCAATGCCCGAAGCATGGATGTTTATATCGCCAAATTACGCAAATACCTGAAAGCCGACGACAATGTTGAACTGATCAACGTACATGGCGTGGGATTCAAACTGGTTGTAAAAGAGTAATCGAAGTTCGGGCTTTATCCGAACCAAAATTCCGGATTCGGAACTACTTTTTCTTCCCCTTTTTCTTTCTTCTGGCTTCATCAGCCTCAGCTTCAGCCACAAGCGATTTCCAGTCGGCTTTTGATTCGGAAGAGTTATCTACCGTCATCTGGTAATCGTTTCTTCCGATCAGCATGGTATTGATCTCGTTGCCGGTATACTCCTCAATGGCTTCCAGCAAGGGTTTTTCTTCAGGGCTGCAGAAAGCAATGGCAATACCCCGCTTGTTTCCCCGGCCGGTGCGCCCCACGCGGTGAACATAATTTTCCGGTTGTTCCGGAAGGTCATAATTGACCACATACTCCACCCCGGCAATATCGATACCCCTGGCACTGACATCTGTGGCGATCAGTACTTTCACCAGGCCATCGCGGAATTGTTTCAATGCACTGATTCTTTCTTTCTGCTCCTTGTCTCCATGGATGGTCAGGCTTTTTATGCCGACCCTGTCCATGGCTTCACTCACCCTGCCGGCCCTGATTTTTGTTCTGACAAACACAAGAATCCTGCTGTCAGGATGCTCCTTCACCAGCCGTTCCAGGAAAAACCGCTTATCGTCCATGCCGATGTAAGCCACCGAATGGTCAACATTTTTTGAAACCGGATCCTTGGGTGAAATCTGTATGCGGATGGCATCCTTAACCATCGAATAAGCCAGCTTCTTGATATCCGAATCAATGGTAGCGGAAAAGAATAGTGTCTGCCTTTTCTGTGGTATGATCCTGATCAGTTGCCTGATGTCGTGAATAAAGCCAAGATCAAGCATATGATCGGCTTCATCAAGCACCAGAATACGGACCTGCCCGGTATCAATGTGCCCCTGACTTACCAGGTCGAACATCCGCCCGGGTGTTGCCACCACAATATCAACCCCCTTTTCAAGCCGTTGTATCTGCGGATCCTGTTCTACCCCGCCATGTACACACAAAGTCTTTACCCTGCTCCCTTTCCCGAGTGAATTGAATACATCAGTGATCTGCAAAGCCAGTTCCCGCGTTGGTTCCATCACCATACACCGGATGCCCGGCCCTGCTTCACGGTCAGCTATGAGCATATCAAGAATCGGAATGACAAATGCGGCCGTTTTTCCGGTTCCAGTCTGGGCAATGGCAAGCACATCCTCACCCTTCAGGATCGGAAAGATGGCTTTGTATTGAATATCGGTGGGCCTGGTGAAACCGGCCAGCGCCAGGTTTTTCTTGATAACAGGTGAAAAGGAATAATCTTCGAATCTCATTGATGTGGGGCTTGGTAACTGAATCTTAGTGCAGCAGAAATGCCATGGGTGGCAAACAAATTACAGGCAGTGCAAAATTAACCAAATTAAGCAGCCCGGGATTTTTAAAGTAAAACCGTTGCCTGCCGGGGCATCATATGCAACAACTTATGCTGAAAAGTAAAGGTGCTTTTGGCTTATAATTTAATTTCGAACAAATCCCAGTCCGGCCCGACAGCGAACCTCTCTCTGAATTCCTGAAGCTGACAGTAATCGAGGGCAGTTGTATGAATGAAAGCTTCACCAACCGGAGCCTTCACCAGTTCTCTCCCCTTGAAATCAAGCACACAGGAATCACCGGTATGTGGCAGACCATGCCCGTCATCACCTATGCGGTTTACCCCGGCACAATAAGCCATATTTTCTATGGCCCTGGCTGTAAGCAGTGATTTCCATACAAAACTTCTGCTGGCAGGCCAGTTTGCAACATACAACAGCACATCGTACTCATAATTCCCGTTGGTAAAACGGTTCTTGCTCCAGACAGGGAAACGGAGGTCGTAACAGACAAGGGGCTTGAATTTCCAACCCTTCAGTTCTGTAATCACGGGTTCGGAACCAGCGGTAAACCTGAGGTGTTCATTTCCCATCGTGAAAAGGTGGCGCTTGTCAGCAGCCGAATAATTTCCATCGGGCTGCATCCAGATCAGGCGATTGTAATATCTGCCCTTTTCAGCAATGGTAACGCTGCCGGTAACCACACAACCAAGATCCGAAGCTGTGGATGCCATCCATTGCATCACCGGACCGTTTATTGGTTCCGCGACTTCATGGGGCTCTGTAACAAAACCGGTAGCAAACATTTCCGGAAGAACGATCAGATCTGTTTTTCCGGAAAGTGGGGCAAGCGTCCTGGAAAAATATGCCAGGTTGGCCTTTTTATCGGCCCAGACAAGCGGCGCCTGAATGATGGTCAGATTCAAAGGTGGAGGGGTGTCTGTCTTATTCATGGAAGTTGATTTTTTGAGCAATTTATGAAATAAATCAATCCCAAAATCATCAGGAAGAGGATATGATTTCCCAAATCGTACGCAGATTTCAGGTGGCCGGACTTTTCACGACGATAAGCCCAAAATACCCGGCAATCAATCCAAGTCCGAAAACCATGGCTTCGTTCAGCCCGCGGGTCTCAATTGAAAACCCGATCAATACGATGCCAAGCCCCCAATAGGCAAAGGCTGCAATCAGCCCGAAGATGCTGCCCAATGTCATCGAACGTATCGTTAACTTTTTCCTGCCCAATAGGTTTTTCCCCAGGCCACCAATAAACCCGCCAAGAATGGCAAGTAACAGAAATAGCCATGGAAAAACGGCCTCGATTATAATGGAATTACTCCGGTAACCGGCATTGACCACCTTTACCTCGATCGTTCCCAGACTTTCAGATCTCAGAATCACCTTACCGGGCTTGCCACCAGTGAGCATCAGGTTTGCTGAATCAATGGTTCCAAGTGAGGTTTCAATACCAACATGCAGAGGACTGAATTTTGACACACCCTTCAGGGTAACATGCAATGGTAATGTCTGGATGCCCATTCCCTGAATGGTTTTACGCACCGATGAAATCAGGATGGCGGGTTCGATGCGCAGGTTCTTCAGATATCCGGCCGGATTGCTCATGGTGAGTATTCTGACCTCAAGCGAATCGATAGGATCACTGGCTTTGATGCTTACTTCACGGGGAGGCCAGTTTACCTCGCTAATACTGATTGGGATAGATTCCGGATCAAATGAAACAATGATTTCCTCCGGAACCGACAGGGTTTTCTTTACCGGTTTTATCTTCCCCGAATCGGTTACCTCAACAGGCAAAAACCGGATGCTTCCTTCGAACAGGGCTGTTTCGAAATTATATCTGAGCGGGCCTGCATCAATAAAGAGGATCCGGTAGGATATCTGTTCATTGGTACCCTCTACCCGGGCATAGTAAAGCTCGGGCAACATAAACACTTCACTCCTGTCCGGATTAATCTGACCCGGTTTTACAACCGGGGAATCAATACGGGAGATAATGTCGCCTGTGCGAACCACCGCTTTTCGCTCATTCGGTTTAAGCTGAAAATACTCAAGCATTGCCTTCCGGGAAGTGGTATCCCTGACTTCGTTGAACACCTGAATATCAGCCTGAAGCTGCATATTCTGCTTTGGAATGACCAGCTTATCAAGCACCGGGAACTTCTTTTGCGCAATCCCGGGCAGAGCCAGGAGAATCAAAAAGGAAAGAAATGTCAGGGGTTTATTCATATCATTTCGCTATAGGTAAGTTCGGTTAACCTGAGCCCGAAAAAGCCTCTTAAGGCAGCCAGGGGGACTTTCTGAGTTTATTGGTTATAACAATCGGGCCTGCGCTTTGATTGAGACAGCGAACCTGGTTTTAAGATATCTGCTGCTCTTCCTTACCTGCATGCCTGCCCAGAAATAGACAGATTTCCGACAAGGCCTGTTCCGATTCCCTGAACAGGCTTCCAAAAACCGGATAGCAATGGCACATACCTTCACCCACGATCAGTGTCACATCTGTCCCTGCTTCTTCAGCTTTTCCGGCAAACCTTACCGCATCGTCGAGCAGTGTTTCATGACTACCGGCACTGATGTGAAGCGGTGGCAAGCCGCTGAGATCTCCGTAGAGTGGAGATATCTGTGGATCTGCCTTATCATGGTTGCCGGCATAATAACCTGAGGCACTTTCGGCACATCCTTCTGGTGAGAAACAACGTCGTTTGTTGGTCTGGTGCGACTGACCGGTCAATCGCAGATCGGTCCAGGGAGAAAGTACAGCCGCTGCTGCAGGCAGGGCCATCCCTTTTTCTTTCAGTACAAGCAGGGTTGCCAGACACAAACCACCACCGGCAGAATCGCCGGCAAACACAATGTCACGGGCTTGAAATCCCGATGCGATCAGGAAACTGTATGCCGACAGGGCATCATCGAGCGCAGCCGGGAAAGGATGCTCGGGCGCCAGCCGGTAGTCGAATACCAATGCATTCAGGCCACTTCCCTTAACAAATTTGCTGACATGCACCCGATGCGACTGCGGTGATCCTATCATGTAGAATCCACCGTGGAACCAGAGGATTACCTTCGATGAAGGATTTTCGGGCAGTGATACCCACTCGGCATATCGTCCGCCAACCTGAACTTCAGGTTTGATGATGATACCTTCAGGCAGTTTGCCGAACATACCGGCCGCCTTTTCCGTCTTTTTACGATATTTCAGTATGCCTTCGATGGAGGAATCGAAAGGGGGCTTTTTTAACCTGAAACGAAAATAATGACTGTGGATAAGCAATCCGAGAATGATTTTGCTCTTCAGACTTTGCATTGTTACAGTATTTATGGTTTAACCAGAAATATGCCCAGCACCGGCTTAAGGTCCGGCAGTATAAAATGCTCCCTGTAATAGGCTTTGTTCAAAGCTAGTCCGTTTACCAGTGAGAACAGGATGGTAGCCAGTTCCCGGGCAGGGGTCTTCTTTACAGTGCCTTCAACCTGTCCCTGACCGAATATTCGGGTCATTATCTGGTATTTGACATCGTTCTCCCGCCTGATCAATTCTCTGGCTTCCGCCGGAAAGGATTCCGACAGGGCGGTTTGTGTCATCAGAAAATAGTAATCGGATGTGGCAGGTGAGTGAATCAATCCTTCAAGCAGGCCTTTAACAACCAGGCGAACCTTCATCTCAGCCGGAATCTCCATCTGCTCAAGATTCATAGCAGCTTCATTCATCTTTTCAAGGGCATCGCTGATCAGCTTCACGAAAATGGCTTCCTTTGAAGGAAAGTAATGATAAACGAGCCCCTGTGACATCCCGGTTTTTGCAGATATATCGCTGATCCGGGTGGCCGACAGACCTTTGCTTGCAAACAGACTCAGAGCTCCGGACAGAATCTGCTCACGGCGTTCATCCTTTACTTTTTCGTTTTGTATTTTGCTCCTGGGCATTATAGGTTGATTGAATATTTATTCAATGCAAAAATACATGATTTCCTGCTCAAAACAATCTCTTATATAAAAATGTGGTGTTTGGCCCTTCAGGGCCGATCATCAGCACAAAGGGCTAAAGCCTGGAAGCTGATTTGGAAAGAAATTACCGGAAGTTTTTGATCATTAATCGTTGACCGCGCTGATCAATGCCGCGATGTCGAACTTCTTCATCTGCATAAAAGCCTGTACTACCTTTGGCCCCTTTTCCGGGTCTCCCATCAGTAAGGGAAGAATGGCCGGAACAATTTGCCAGGAAACACCAAACCTGTCCTTCAGCCAGCCGCACCTGCCCTCTTCTCCGCCTTCTGTAAGCCTTTCCCAGTAATGGTCAATTTCATCCTGGGTTTCGCAATCAACCACGAAAGAGACAGCCTCATTAAATTTAAACACAGGGCCTCCATTCAGCCCCATAAACTTCCTGCCATTCAGCTCAAAGTTCACCACCATGGGGGTACTTTCTGTTATCTTCGAATTTTTAAATACAGAACAGTAAAATGCGGCTGCTTCCAGCGCCTGATCCTCAAACCACAGACAGGGGTATATTGGGTTTTTCATGTTAGTATTGTCGATGTTTACAATTAAATATAAAGTGCAATGACAGCCGGGTAAAAAGACACCAATAAAAGCATTTTTAAGCTATTCATAATAAGGTATGCCGGTAAAAAAATGTAAATACTGAGCATAAAAAACCGAGGGTCGATCCTTCTTTAGCATTAAAACATCACATTCAATACAACCCGGTCGGGTTTAATTTCACAGCTGAAACTATTTCATGACAGTATTACCGGGGTTTATAACCCAGCATAACAACCCCGCTTTTGAATGATTTTACACCGGTCAGCTCCAGTTCCAGATTCTGCCCTATCCCGTTAAACAAAGAAACTCCACTACCGATGGCAACCGGGTCGACCATGATCTGATATTCATCGATCAGCCCATGCCCGGCCAATTGTGACAGGATGCTGCCACTGCCCAGTATGGTCATATCGGGGCCGGGCTGATTCTTCATTACCTTAACCGCCTCCACCAGATCGCTGCTGATGATTCGCGTGTTTTCCCAGCCGGCAGATTTCATTGTTGTTGAGAAAACGATTTTCATGGCCCTGTTCATCCCTGCTGCCACTAACGGATCATTTTCCACAGCCATGGGGGTTGGCCAGTAGGATGCCATCATTTCGTAAGTCACCCTGCCAAACAGCAGTACATTGCCCGGTTTCAGGCTTTCGGAGGCATGGCTGTTCTCCTCTTCGCCATGACGGTGCCAGCTGATATCGCCGTCAGATCTGTGAGTGAAACCATTGAGGGTGATGAAACTGAATGCTGATAATTTTCTCATGCTTCCACTTGTCTTAAAGTTAAAAATTTCATTTCAATCCGACACTGACTTCCATGACAACCTTCGAGAATCAAACCTTTCCGGCACAGGCAAACATCCACTGTACACCAAATCGGTCCCTGCAGCTTCCGTAGTAATCGCCCCAGAACATATCCTGAAGTTCCTGCTCAACGGTGCCCCCTTCCGAAAGCGCTTTGAACAGTCTTCTGGTCTCTTCACGGGTATCAGGCATCAGGTTGATGTAAACATTGTTACCCTGATTCACCTTAAACCCCATCGATCCCGGGGCATCGGTTCCCATCAGCAGATGGCCGCCGGTAATCGGAAGTGTTACATGCATAACCATGTCCTTCTCCGCTTCGCTGAGCGGAGGCATATTGTCCGAAGGCGGAACATCCCTGAAACGCATGATCCCATTTTCTGCAAATTCTCCATTGAAAACGGTTTTATAAAAATTGAAAACTTCCTCCGTATTGCCGGGAAAGTTCAGATAGGTTGCTACACTTGCCATAATGATATTTTTAAATGGTGAGTAAATCGGATAAGTAAATGTCTTGTACCAGCCCGTCTTCCAATGGCGGGTTAATTGGCTGAGAAGTACAACGTGTAAACTATCTTTTACAGATAAAAGCAAGTTTATGGTGCCTTATGAATCAACGATAAACAGTTCCGGTAATTATTGGTTAATGTTCACAGATTTCTTTGAGTTTTTTCAGTGCCAGCGGCCAGATATCCTCAAAGTAGGATCTGTATTTCAGTACTGTATCCGTGTCAACCGACAACAAAGTCATCCCATCTCCGCGTGTAAAGGTATAATCTTCGCGAGCACCTTTCCAGGCTTCAGTTTCATCACCGGTAGTGATTTCCTGACCATTTCTGAACATGCCCAGGTGCTCGATGCTGATATACGAACCGGGAATATGCTCCCTTATCCTGCTGATCATCCCGCCTTCGGTTCCATCCTGCTCGGTTCCGAGAAATCTGATCACTGAGCCCTTAGCCCATGATCCGGAATAACGGGAAGTGGGGTTAAATACTGAAGTCCATTCTGAATAATGCTTTTCGTCAATCATTGCCTTGCATACCTCAGCAGCATCAGCGTTGATCATGATTTCAAAGTGTAGTTTTATCAGTACTCCGAAAGATTCCGCATACTTTTTAAAATTGTCAAGTATTGCCTGCCATCCGGCACGCTGCAGTTCAACTGCATTAACATCCTCCCCTTCAAAAGATTCCTCAATCGTGGTTATCTCTCCATCTGAGATAAATGAAATCTGAACCTTCCGGTCATCATCAAGCATATACTCAATCCTTCGGTTGGGTTCCACCAGAGTGAACTGCCCGCTGAAATCAAACCCCACACTGCCATCGCGGGCCTCCATCCTCGACAAAAACCTTCCTCCTACCCGGAGGTCGCTTTCTGCCCTGGTGGTATGCCAGTCGTCAGAGGCATGGTTCCATTCCCTGATGTGATCCGGACCGGTCCAGAGATTCCATACCCTGCCCACCGCGACCGCGATGCTGGTCTTTATGGTAATTATTTTTCGTGCTTTTGCTTCCATTGTAATAAGGATTGTTGATTCAAATTTACCCCGTGGAGACCTGTAAAAACAGGTTTTACAGCATTTCAGCCAGCATAACCCGGGTAACGCAGTTTATAGTCTGACCGGTTTGTCCGGAATGATATAATATAACCAATTCCGTTTCCGAAAGTTCAGAATTGCATCCAATGTGAATCATAAGATTTTGTTAAATTCAACAGGATCATATAAATTTGATTCAAGCCTGTTTCCTGAGAGTTTTACAGGTTTTGGCCTATTACTTGCCGGTTTTGAGCCGGAAACGAATTTCATCAAATTTAGAAGGAATGGATGCCACGGAAACCGGGCCAGTTTTTCTAAACGGACGAGGATTGTCAATGATCGGAAAGGAAAAATTTCCTATTTGCTGAAGTATTTATTGATCAGGGCCAGCAGGGCTTCCTTTCTGATTGGTTTGGATATATAATCATTGCACCCGGCTTTTATTGATTTTTCACGATCGCCCGATAACCCGAAAGCGGTCTGGGAAATAATGACCACCTTTTGATTGAACTGCCGTATCTGACGGGTTGCTTCATAACCATTCATTGCTGGTAACTGAACATCCATCAGGATAAGATCTATGTCAGGATTAGCCCGGCAGGCTTCAACGGCTTCCACCCCATCTACGGCTTTAATAAGCTCCCTGCAAAACTCTTTTACAACAATTGAAATCAGCTTTTCTGATGTTTCGTCATCATCAACAACCAGTATCTTCAACTTCAGGCCGGGCTCTTCAGGTATCTGGGAGAATAGTTCATTACCGTTGCCGGTTTTTTCAGCGATAACAGGGCGATACGGGATTGTAAAATAAAATACAGAACCCTTGCCCAGCCTGCTCTCCACCCATATTTTTCCTCCCAACATCTGGACATAGGCTTTTGATATTGACAATCCCAGTCCGGCTCCCTGATTGGCCCTGACATCGCTGATATCGGCCTGAACAAACCGCTCAAAGATAGCCTGCTGCCTGTCGGCCGGAATCCCCATGCCGGTGTCTTTCACAAAGAACTCCAGCCAGACATCTTCTTCCTCTGTCTTTTTGCTATAGCCGAGTTGAATCGCACCTGAAGGGGTGTATTTAATGGCATTTTTAACCAGGTTGGTCAGTACGGCATAAAGTTTTTCATGATCGGACCAAACGATGGCTTCCGGAGAAGGCAGGGAGATTTGCATAGAAAATTCAATCCGTTTCTTTTGCACCTCAGGTTTAAAAAAAGTGTAAATGTATTCAACCTGCTCATTAACGTTGGTCTCAGCGATGTCCGTTTTCATCAGCCCTGCTTCTATTTTCGAAATATCCACTATGTCATTGATGATATTCAGCATACGGGCACCACTCTTTTCAATAATCCCGATGTATTCCTGTTGCTGAGTGCCGGAAAGGCCGGGCTCTTTCAGCAGGGAGGCAAAACCGAGAATGCCGTTCATGGGAGTCCTGATTTCATGGCTCATATTGGCCAGGAATGCCGATTTAAGTTTGTCGGCAAGTTGTGCTTTTTCCCGCTGGCTGATGTAGAATTTCATGGCCATATTCAGCAGCATGATGCTGAGAAGAAGATAAATCAGCATCCCGGTATAAACATCAAGCAACCGGATTTCGCGTGTAGCGTATTCACCAATAAGGCCGGGATAAAGGTACTCGATCAAAAACAAGACGGAAACGTTCACAAAAACAAGCAGGGTAAAGAGGAATTTCTCAAGTTTCACAAAAAATATGATGATAAACGACTCAAGTACCACGAAAAGATAGAGTACCGGACCGTAAGAGCCGTAATTGATGAACCACTGCAAATTAAGCAGGGTTAACGACAGGATTACCATCACATATTTCGAGAGGATGAATTTCCTTTTGATCCTGCTGTAGAAATAGATCAAAGAAAAGATTACTGTGGGAATCAGTGTTGACAGGATTAAATACCAGCCAAGATGTAAAACAATGTTAATCAGCGTACCCACAAATCCAACAGCGGCAATCAGGAGGCACAGAGCCAGAATCAGGTAGTTGTTGAACCCGATTTCTTCGGGCTCAATAAATAAATACTGTTTGATTTTCCCCCACATAGCATTTTCGCTTTACATCACCACTGAAACCGTTTCATTTTTCGCTTACGGACTTCATCTGATTAATCGGTTACAGTGCCAATTGTAACCAAATGATGTACAACTATCTGACGAACTGATCAAATACCGGACCTTTTCAGATACCTTAAACTTAAAAACCAAAAGGAATAGAAAGAATGCATGCTTACCAAAATCAGCCGAAACCCTTCAGTCTGTTTCAAACAGGCAGGCAGAAATGAAACTTAATCCGGAGTAAACAAATGTTTCACTTCTCACCCCATGGGGTAACCATCAGGCAGGATGAGATCGGTCGATTTCCAGATAACATTGCTCAGTAGTTTTAAAACAATGCTTATCGATTCAGTAGAAGTCGTAAGGCTTTTTACCAGAATGTGCTCATGGATTTACCTGAAAACACCTCAGGATTAACCGTTCAGGGATTTCCACACAAATACTGCCTGAGCCGGGTGAAATTCTCCATCTGAACTGAGCCTGGTTCAGGTAAATTTCAGTTTTCTCCGGTGAATTCCGAAACATCCAACCACCTTTATCCGAAAACAAGTCGCTCACCCTGTGCGATAAACTCCTTGAGTTGACTTTTTACCACTTTTTCACGGATCAGTGCGGAAGAAGATCCATCTCTATCCGAAGGAATGTCACCTTGTTTACCGTTGGCTTTCGATGTGATTCGCTTCAGCTCTGCCACCAGAGCTTCAACATCGGCTTCGGTGTTTTGAATTCCAAAGCTGGCACGGATAATGCCCTGAAGGTTAAGGACAGGAACCAGTTTCACGATCAACCGCTGGAACTTTTCCTGGAAAGGGGTAAAACCACTCAGCTGCTTAATGATCAGATGCGAACACAGGCATCCAAAGCGTACACCCATGCCTCCAGATAAAGCAAGCATACGGGCAACCGTGGCAGGCATCATCGATTTTACACTAAAGCCGATCACCCCGGTTTTCCCCACAAGTCCATCCGGATTTGCAGACAACATCCCGTGTAATTGAATGGCCGGGATTCCGGAGATCTCTTTCAGCGCTTTGTTGGTGAGGCTTCGCTCCTCCTGTTCAATCAGGTCAAAGCCTATCCGTTGAATCATCAACATTGCTTTTCCCATGGCTGCGATTCCACCGGGATTGGCTTCCCCTGAAGCATTGATACGGTCCGCTTCGGTTTCATCAAACTGAAGCAGACCCCGACGGGCAACTAGCACCCCCGTTCCAAAGGGGGCATACATCTTATGAGCCGATAAAGCGAGTAAATCAATACCGGTAACTGCCATACTGATTTTCCGGTGGGCAGCCAGCTGGGCGGCATCCACCATCAGCAAAGCGCCATGGCGATGAACCAGATCGCTGATGGCCTGAAGGTCGTTGCAGGTACCCAGTACATTGGATGCTCCGCTCACTGTTACCAGTCTGATCCGCTTTCGTCCGTGCAGCTCCTTTTCATTGTAGTCCGATAGTAGTGAATCCAATCTGCTCATGCCGAGAATGCCATCTTTGTCTGCATCCAGCCTGATCACGGTATGACCGGGCACCATTCGCCACGGGAGATCGTTCGACGAATGCTCAAGCACAGTGGTCAGGATCACAGGTTCCATCTCTCCGATAGGCTGATTTCCAAGTCCGGCAGCAGCCAGATTGATGGACTCCGTAGTATTGGAAGTAAAAAGTATTTCGAAATCCGGTGACGGGGCGTCGAGAAAGCCGGCACAAACCTGACGAACTTCATCGGCCATCTCCATTGCCGCCCGGGCATCCATCCGCAGCGACAGGCGGAATGCCTCCCAGGCAGGCCTGAAGGACGGGGTACTGGCACTGTTGTCGAGGTTGATGAAAGGCCTGGGGCCCCTGGTCGTCGGAACCTGCACATCATGACCAACCATGGTGTCACGGAGCGCCTTTAGCAGATCATTACCCTGCAGATCTGAAAATTCATCTGAATACAGAATTTCCCGCGGAGCAGGGTTTTCTGTAATGCCCTTTGAGAAAGCATCTTTTCCAAAACGTTTAACCAACTGAAGCGCCCTGGCAAAAGCGATGACATTGATGATGGCCGGAGTGCCGGCTTCAAAGCGGTCGGGTTGTCCGGCCCACAATACCCAATCGGCCCCATACAATTTGGTGGTACCACCGCCGGTTTCGAAAGGGGTGCCTTCGGGCAGGGCCGCCTTTTCAGCAATAACGGCATCCACACCTAATGAAAGTCCGGTTTCATGGCCCGATAGTATCTGATAACTTCCCGGTTTCAGCATCCCTGAAAAAACCGATGCCCTGCGGGGCGAAAGGAAAATTACCTGGTACCGGCTTTTCTCCAGTCCCAGGTATTCAAGTACGATTTCCCTGGCTTTTTCGTAAAGATGGGTAGATGCCTTCGAGAAATGGCCACTGCCGCGGTGTACGTTTGAATAACGTTCAAGGGCGGAAAAGATGCTTTTTTCAAGTTGGGAAAAGGCCTGTCCGGCGTTTCCGGATGTGTTGATGCCGGTTGTGTTTGATTGGTTCATATTTTATACTTTTTTACTTCAAACCTGGTTGGAAAAATTAGAACCGCAATTGTATCCCCCTTGTAGCCCGCTTTGTTCAAGGGGGGACAATCACTTTTAAGATTACTTATGCTTTGTGATTTCAATTTCGAATTTTGTTGGAATCTTATTTTAGGAACATTAAATTAAAACTCTCCACCAATCCCGAGCTAATTCCTTAATATCAAACTGTTGTGTATTTCTTTATCCTTGTTCTTT
The DNA here is from genome assembly GCA_016705005.1 of Bacteroidales bacterium. Classification (GTDB taxonomy): domain Bacteria; phylum Bacteroidota; class Bacteroidia; order Bacteroidales; family Lentimicrobiaceae; genus Lentimicrobium. Next base: position 112,692 of record JADIZB010000009.1, read on the forward strand.
TTGCAAGATCAAAAAGAACCAAAAATTTTAGCCATTTTGGGTCTTTTACCCTTAATCTCAGCTTATATTCCTTCAGTTAGGTAGATCATAAATGTGTCTGATATCTAAAGAAAGAAAGGTTTGTAATTGATTTTATTTTTCCCGTGACTTCTTTTCCATTTCGGGTGCCAGTTCAAAGGAGAACACCTCATTCAGCGGAACCTGAAAAACCAGGGCGATCCTGAAGGCCAGCTCGAGGGTCGGGAAGTACTTGCCGTTTTCGATGGCGACAATGGTCTGACGCGAAACACCGGTTTTATCGGCCAGATCCTGCTGGGTCATTTCACTTGCGAAAAAACGCAGCCTGCGGATGTTGTTGCTGATGATTGCTTTGCCCATGTCAGACTCCCTTCCTGTAATACCACAGCCTCAATACCTCATTCACCACGCTTGCCACAAAGCCGGAGGCGATCAGCACAAAGATCATGACCCGGGTGTGCATGCCCATGGCCAGGCAACCCATGGCCAGCATAAAACCGAGGATAAAAATATAGTGGGAGATTTTGATGGATTTCAGTTCTATCAGTTTATCCCGCTCATCATCGATGGGGTCAATCTCATCGTGGCCGGCCATCTTAAAAGCGATGGCAAGTACAATCTGGATGATGATCTGAGCCCCTATGGCCACCGGTATCATGATCAGAAATGCCTTACCCAGAAACCTCATGTCGTTCATCAACGAAGGGTTCCCGTCGATGAATCTGTAATACACATAAATGCAGTAGATCAGCATGATCAGCACCGAGCTGATCAGAGAAACGAGTATTCTTTTTTCTTTCAGATCCATAATTCCTCCAGTTCAAATAGATGGTTTAAGGTCAATTAATTTCGACACAAAGTTAAGTATTTTTATCTTGATGTCAAGTATTTTTTACATTTATTTCATAATAATTTCTAAGGTGTTGATTTACTGATATATAATAACAGAGCCTATTATAGTATAAGGTTGGCTCGCATCTACCCTTCATGCAGAGCTGAAACAGCAACAAAAGGCAGGCATTGCAGCCCGGACCTTCCGTCGCTGAAACCGGGTTGGATCGAGTTCAACCTATCAGCCCTCCATCACCGCTGATGCAACGGCTCCTTCGGGGGTCAAAGGTTGGCTCGCATCTTACCCTTCTGATGCGAGCCTGAAACAGCATAAAAAAAGGCAGGCGCTTTGCTTGCGCGGATTTGGCGCGACTTTTCCGGGTTGCAGCTCGATCGGCCTGAACCCAGCCCTGCTGGCTCGCATCTTATCTTCTGATGCGAGCCTGAAACATAAAATGATTGCGAACTTTGTTTGCAGACCGGACCTTCCTGTCGCAGGGCCTGACTTTATCCGGGTTGCATAGCTCTGATCTGGCTATAAACACTACTCAGCTTTCCTCCGACACCTGACTGATTTGCAACCCGGGCTCTCCTCAGGGGTTACTCTTTGTGATGCGATTTCCAACGCAAATCCTTTCATATGATTTCCTTCCCGACTTTTTCACCCTTCTGACCTTTATCGCTTTATGATTTATCCTATCTTGGTTACTTAAATTTCTGCTTTCAATTTCAAAAACTTCTATAATGAAAACAAACATAAAAACTGATCCAACACCTGTCTGTGGGCAGATGGTTTCCCGGATGTTCCTGTTGTTGCTGCTTTTACTTTCCGGTCCGGGACTTTTTTCACAGGATACCTTCTCTATTGTGGCTATTGATTCCATTACCGGGGAAATCGGCAGTGCCGGCGCTTCCTGTGTGGGATCAAGTTCAGGCTATCCGCACGGGGCGCAGATTCTGAGCGATGTAATTCCCGGTATCGGGGCCATTCATACCCAGGCGTCCTGGCATGCCACCAATCAGCAACGGGCCCACAACTGGATGATGCAGGGACTGTCGCCACAGCAGATCATCGATTCACTGGTCGCCCATGACGTGGGGAATAACCCAACCATCCGCCAGTACGGCATTGTCGACTATAATGGCGGGCATCCCCGCAGTGCTGCCTATACCGGTGTCAACTGCATGGACTATAAGAACCACGTGGCACATCTGAATTATTCCATTCAGGGGAATATTTTAATGGGACAGGAGATCCTGGACTCCATGGAATCGCGGTTCCTCAATACCGGTGGAACGCTCGCCGACCGGCTGATGGCGGCGCTTCAGGGAGCAAAGGTGATCGGGGCCGACACCCGGTGCGGCATTCACAATACCTCATCACAATCGTCATTCCTGCGGATGGCAAGGATGAACAATCAACCGGACTCCCTTTACCTGGATCTGTATATGTCCTATCCTTACAACCTCACAGGAATTTACCCGGTCGACCCGATCGACTCGCTCCAGACACTTTATGACGCGTGGAAAGTGTATGTAAATGTCATTGACAAACCCGGAGGTTTCAATCCCTGTTTAAAGGTCTTTACCGAACCATCAGGGATTACCACTTTCGACTTTGGCCTTTGTCACAACTACCCGGGCGCCCGGGTCGAACTTTTTGACATCACCGGTCGGCGGGTATCCTCCTTTGAAGTGAACAGCCCGCTGGAAAGGATACTGATAAAAAACAATGGCATTGTTATATACAGGATTATCGATCAGGAGAACCGGCAGATGGCGGAAGGGAAATTCTTTTTGCCGGAGCACAGATAAAAGAAAATTTTCTTTGCCGGGAGAATTTGTGGTTTTCACTTCAAAGCACAGGAAGATGCGGGTCATTGAGTCCGATCATGAAACGTAGGGATAGAATAAAGATGGTCGGGTGCAAAGTCAGTATCCTGTGTAGATTTATATTTCTGAACCTTTACTTTTCCTCACTGAACTCAAAGACCATATTCCGCTCCGGCATATAGTTGTATCTTTCCCAGGTGTAAATTTTCTCCTGATCAGTAATTATAAAATCATCGGGAACGATGGCAAACCGGGTAATGATAAGACTTTTGGGAATTATGAGCTGGTAAGTAGCCTCCCTGAATGGTTTCCCCCAAACTTTAGTTGTTTCCAGGATATACTCGGCCTTACTTCCCAAAAGTGGCTGTCTGTAAGAAATCTGAATACCAAGGTCAGGATACTTGCTGAAATCGGCCAGAAACAGAAGCCCGGAACTGTCAGATACAGTCGGTTCTATCGGGACGTTGTTCGTGAGATCAAACAAATATACAGAGTCGGGATTTCCAAACAGATCACTGACAGGGAAAGGATAGTAAAGTTGTTTTATACCCGGTTGATCAACCCTGAAATAATAGGTACCGGAAACATAAAAGTGATGTTCCTGAATTTTCATTGTGATGTTTTCGCGGTAGAATGAAAGCTGCTGACCAGAAGCTAGCAGACCAACAGCAAACAAGGCAAAAAGCAGGAATAGTTTCTTCATGGGCTGCATCTCAGATACGGACTATTTTTCCTGATGAGACCGCTTTCCCGTTTATAATCAGCTGGTAGATGTAAATACCTGAGGGTAAATGTATTTCCGGATTCCATTGATACTTCTGTAAACCGATCCGGATCCTCTCTTTCAACAGCTGTTTTCCCTGCTGATCAAAAATGCACAATTCGGTAATATCATCAGGGTTAAAAGCTGAAGCCGCCCAGAAGAAGGTAATTGCGGATGAAAAAGGATTCGGGGAAACAATGACCAGAGGATCTTTCTTTACTGGAATTACCGTGGTGCCGACCAATCCGGTTGTAACAAAATCTTCCTGTATGGTTGAACCGGGTAATGCGCAAAATTCCATGGGAATGATGGTGTAATCGGCATAGGAATAGGGCGAATATTCAATGATTCTTATTTCATCGCATTGGTATCTTCGGGCAAAAATCGGGTGGTCGAATGTGCCATCCGGGCCAATGGTGATAGAAAGCTCCTCCGGCACAAATACAATTTCTCCGCCGGTAAATACTTCCCCGTTGACTTTGTAGGCCGTTCCTGAAAAGTAAGCCACTGCACCTGAAGTATCATTCAGGTACCCCATAGTCGGTGTTGTGTCTATGGAAAATCCTGACGACCAGCCATTTCCAGGAATTTCTATAAAGGCATACGACACTCCGGTGTTGATGCAATCAAGGATTGAACCCGGATAGTTTCCGAAGGCTATTGAATCATAATGACTGTAACTGGAACCCCCGCTCCGGATAATAATGTAATCCCCTTCGGAATTGAATGTAATGGGTGTGGACAGGTTTGAATTATTAATCACCGTAAGGTCATCCGGGGCTATCAGTGTATAGCTGGTCACCAAAGCACCTCCGGATGAAGATTCAATCCAGATGGAATCTATAAAAGGTTCCTGGTAAAGGTACAATTCAACAGACCAGTTTCCTGAGTTGTCAAACATTATTTCCCGTAGCAGGGCCATTGGTGGTCCCGCATTCCCCAGTGTGATAAGATTTGAGAACAGCAAAGGGAAAATAATAACAAGAAACCGTTTCATAGCGAACAGTTGTTTGGGTTTCAATCGCCGGCCTGATGGGTTAAAGCCATCCTTTCCTTTCCGGGAATCAGGTAAAGGTAATAAAAATTCCGCGGTAATCAACCGCAGAAATCTGTATTCTGAGCCTTCTCCGGGCCTGCACATTTAATTTTCAGCCGGTCTCATCATGGCCTGGCTTTATCCGGATTACACGGCTATGATCGGGCTGTGAACACTACTCAGCTTTCCTCCAACACCTATGGTTGGCTCGCATCTAATCTGCCAAAGGCAGACAAGCCCGCCAGAGGCGGACAAGCCTTCTGATGCGAGCCTGAAACAGCAACAATAAAAGGCAGGCGAACTTTGTATGCAGATCGGAATTTCCTGATGCGGGGCCTGGCTTTATCCGGGTTACAAGGCTCTGACCAAATCTTGAAGACTACCAGGCTTCCCTCACCCCCTTGTTTGATTTGCAACCTTGTCTTTCAAAAGAGTAGCTGAGTATCCTGTCTGCTCCAGGCAGGCTTTGATTATTAAATCCATGATTCACTGACCAGCCATGCTGTCAATTATCTGACATTCCTGAACCATTTCTTAAAATGCTTTAGAAATGTATGCAAATAAAAAAGGGCTACAACTAAAAATGTTGTAACCCTTTGATTTTAAGGCTCCCTCTGCTGGATCCCGGATCGCTTTGCTCCCGGGACGACCCTCTGATTAATCCCGCAGGTACGGGACTTTAACCAACTGAGCCATTGGCAGATCAATTTTTTCCATAGAGCAGATTTTCTGAATAAAGGCCTTTGATTTCTGTTTTTTGATAAACCGCTCTGCCTTCATAGCAATACCCATATCATCAGAAGCAATGAAAGCGGCTATTAATTTCCATGGACGGTGTTTGGAAGTATATGTATTATGAGGCGAATGATTATGCTCCCAGACTCTTCTTTCTACTTTATCAGTATAGCCGGTATAATATGAACCAGAGGATTCGGAATGAAGGATATAGATATAATACATGTAAATAAAAAAAGCCGGAAATACCGGCTTTTTTGCTCCCTCTGCTGGACTTGAACCAGCGACCCTCTGATTAACAGTCAGATGCTCTAACCAACTGAGCTAAGAAGGAATAACACTCTTTTTTCAATTTCCTGCTTGTCCTCTGATTAATCCCGCATGTGCGGGACTCTAACCAACTGAGCTAAGAAGGAATAACTCTTTTATTTCAATTTCCTGCCAACCCTTCTGATTAATCCCGCATGTGCGGGACTCTAACCAACTGAGCTAAGAAGGAGTATTTTCCCTCGTAAGGGACTGCAAAATTAATACATAATTTTAAATAAACAAACGTGACTTAAAAATTTTCTATTCAATGATAAACAATTCCGACCGCGAGCCCCGGGGCAATGCCCTGACAATGGTTTCAGGATGCAGCTGCTTTCCTTTGTTTTCAAAGGTTTTGCTGAGGGTCGAAAGGGCTGTGCCGGGGGTGTTGTTCTCGGCACTCAGGTGGCAAAGCAGGATGTGCGAAATGCCCGGATGGTAATGATCTGATACAAAATCGGCGGTATGGGTGTTGCACATATGCCCCATGTCGCTGTGAACCCGCTGCTTCAGCTGCTCGGGATAGCGCCCATTCAGCAGCATCTCTTCGTCGTAATTCGATTCAATCACCATCACATCGGCCTTTTTCAGGTAACGGGCGGCATGATCGCCGATGTGCCCGAGGTCGGTGGCAATGGTAATGCTGCGTGTTGAATTGGCAATATGGTATCCCACCGAATCGTGGGCATCGTGCGAAACCGGGAAGGCGTCGATGGTGAATCCGGCTAGCTGAAAGGCCTCGCCCGGGTTCACCTGCACATGTAGGGTTGAATCCAGGTCAAAGGTGGTGCGGTTGCGCAATATCCCCTTCCAGGTGCCTTCGGTACAGTAAACCGGTATCCGGTGTTTGCGCGTAAGGATGGTCAGCGCCTGGATATGATCGATGTGATCGTGGGTGATCAGAATGCCCCGGATCAGCGGAAGTCCGACGCCGATCTCTTCAAGCGTTTTACGGATGCGGCGGGCACTGATGCCGGCATCAACCAGCAAACCTTCGCTGCTGCTCCCGACAAAATAACAATTACCGCTGCTGCCACTCGATAGGCTGCAAAACTGAAGCTGAACGGGGAATAGGGATGGAGACACTTGGGATTAGTTAACAGGTAACAACTAACAGGTAACAACTAACAGGTAACAACTAACAGGTAACAACTAACAGGTAACAATTAACAATAGAAAAAAGGAACGGGTTGAACTAAGCGTGTCAAGAAAACAAAGAAAAATATTAAACCGGAAAGTCATAAATCCGCCATTCCTTTGATTTGCAAAGTTAGGTTAATTGGCGATCGCACACTGAAAGATTTTATGATCGCCAAAAGACAAGCCTGATCTGATAATACTTATTACTTTTGCTTTACCAGGTCAGATGAAATAAACCCATTGATGAGATACTATTCCCGTACCATCCGGATTGGCAGCCTTCTGTTGGGTGGTGAACACCCCATCCGCCTTCAGTCGATGACAAATACAAACACCATGGACACGGAAGCCACAGTGGCACAGTCGGTCCGTATGATTGAAGCCGGGTGTGAAATGGTTCGCATTACTGCTCCGGGGCTGAAGGAAGCAGCCCACCTGGAAGTGATAAAAAATGAACTGAAAAAAAGGGGATTTTCCGTTCCGCTGATAGCCGACATTCATTTTAATCCTGCAGCTGCAGAAATAGCTGCGCGGATTGTGGAAAAAGTACGCATTAATCCGGGGAATTACACCGACAGAAATACCGTTACCGGAATCAACTATACCGATGCGGAGTACCGGGATGAACTGGAACGCACTGCCTTACGGCTGAGGCCCCTGCTGGATATCTGCAGGGAACATGGTACAGCCATCCGCATCGGCACCAACCATGGCTCATTGAGCAGGCGAATCGTAAACCGTTATGGTGACACACCTGAAGGCATGGTGCAATCGGCATTGGAATTCACCCGCATTTGCCATGATTATGGTTTTCACAACCTGGTGTTGTCGATGAAATCGAGCAATGTAAGGGTGATGGTATCGGCCTACAGAATGCTGGCCGAAAAACTCCTGGAAGAGGGTCTGAATTATCCGCTCCACCTGGGCGTGACTGAAGCTGGTGACGGGGAAGACGGACGCATTAAATCTATTGCAGGGATCGGGGCTTTACTGGCCCGTGGCATCGGTGATACCATCCGGGTGTCGCTAACAGAAGATCCTGAGGCCGAACTTCCGGTGGCTGCAGCCATTGTTGACAGGTTTCAGCAGACAGATCCGCAAGGCAACATCATTCGACGGATCAGACCCGATCTGCACATCGGAAGTGAATTGTCCTTTAAAAGGGAGGGTTCTGAAACCTCCGGACCCCTGGGCGGGAAAAACCCAACAGCCCTGCTGATCGAATCAAAAGGGAATTACTACCTGGCGGATGAAAACGGAAAGCTGTCTGCCCTTCCCCACACTGTCATCCATATTTCAGATGTTGAATACGATGGGAATACCACCAGGATGCTACACATCGGCGAAAGCCTGATTGAGACAAATCCCGGTGATATTATAAAAACGCTTGGGTCCGATGTCACCATGGCTATTCTGGCAGAATCAGGGGCAACAGGATTGAGAATCCTTGCCGGGCACATGCGTGAATCCGGACTGAAAAACCCGCTGATCCTGAAGAGCCCGGTGCGCAGTAACAATCCGGAAAACCTGCTGACAGAAAACAGTCTGAATCCGGGTAACCTGTTGCTCGATGGTATTGGTGACGGCCTCTGCCTCAATGCAGATGAAGTAGATGAAAATCAGGCCATCAGGATTGGTTTTGGCTTGCTCCAGGCCACACGGATGCGGATGACGAAAACGGAATTTATTGCCTGCCCTTCCTGCGGGCGTACATTGTTCAACATTCAGGAAGCTCTTAAGAAAATCAGGGAACGGACCGGCCACCTGAAAGGCCTCAAAATCGGCGTTATGGGCTGTATTGTGAATGGACCCGGCGAAATGGCCGATGCCGATTACGGATATGTAGGCGCCGGAAGCGGAAAGGTAACCCTGTATAAAGGTAAAGAGGCGGTGAAGCGGGGGATTCCGGAAGAGGAGGCAGTTGAAATGCTTGTGGAACTGATCAGAGAAGGGGGAGACTGGAAAGAGTGTTAACAGCTAACAACGAACAACTAACAGTTAATAGTTACGGGTTAACGGAAGTCGGTTAAAAAATCTTCTATGTTTTTAAATGACAGTATTATAAAACCACTGAGGCACTAAACGCACCAAGGAGGACTAAGGGAATGATTTCATACAAATTGTCAATGTTTTCTGTATTCTCAATGCCTGATCGTTAATCCGACGCATAATAAACATGATTGAATTCCAGGAATTTTTACTTTTCAACGCACGGGTCTTACAGGTACAGTTTGAAAATCCTTAACAAACAGGTGTCCGTTATTGATACAAGAGTGTGATATAAGCGTACATATTTCAGATCCGAAAATTATATATGTCTCATTATTAATGGTATATGAAATGGCACGATATTTTCACAAATGAAATTCTGTTGTTCAGTCAGTGTATTCTCAATCCATATATAATTATTCTGATCGATACCAAGGATGATCCATTTTCTTAGAAACACGCTCCGGATCTTCAGGCGCAATGCCGTCTATACCTTTATCAACCTTACAGGATTGTCCATCGGGCTGGCTGCCGGAATCCTCATCCTGCTCTATGTTTTCAATGAACTGAGTTACGACCGGTTTCACAGGAACGGAAACGACATTTACAGGGTGAATATGATTTTCACCAACCCTGACGGCTCATTCCCTTCTTATACCATTCCCGCAGCTGTCGGGCCTTCGCTGGCAACAAACTTTCCCGTCATCAGGTCGATGGCAAGGATTACAATGCCTTCGGACGGATACTTTACACAAGGTGAAACAAACACAGAAATCAGCAATGTGTGCTATGCTGATTCAAGCTTTTTTGATATCTTTTCTTTTCGGTTGATTCGTGGAAATCAATCCGATGTCCTGAACGGTCCGGGCAGGATAGTCCTGACCCGTTCGGCTGCCCGGGCTCTTTTTGGCAACAAAGACCCCATGGGTCAGGTACTGAGATACAATGGCGGCGGGCAGTTTACCGTTACCGGGATCGCAGAGGATCCACCCTCAAATTCAAGCATTCAGTTCAATGCCCTGCTCTCCTTCACGACCCTTTATCAGGACAAATCCCTGTATATGGACTGGAATGGTGGCAACCAGTACATGACTTTCCTCCTGACCAGAAAGGGGTTTGACATGAATTCCCTTGATAAGCAGTTGGCTCCATTCCTTGAAGAAAAGATCAACCGCGATGTAAGGGCATCGGGCGGGCAATACACCCTTCGGTTTGAACCTATGTTTGATATATACCTGCATCCCTTTTACGATGATGGCAGCGGTGGAAGCATGAGCAATATCCGTATTTTCAGTGTCATTGCCCTGCTGATTATCCTGATTGCCTGTTTTAATTTTACCAGTCTTTCCACGGCCAAAGCTATGCGACGGAGCCGCGAAACCGGCATCCGCAAGGTATCGGGCGCTTCAGCACCGATGCTGATCAGGCAGTTCCTAGGGGAAGCCGTGCTGATGAGCTTCCTCGCGATGCTGATTGCCCTGCTGATCATCGAACTGGTGCAGCCCTGGTACAATGCCGTTACAGGATTGTCGCTGAGCCTGTACTCAATCAATACCCTATGGCTGGCCGGTGCTGTGCTGCTTCTGGTTTTGAGTACCGGAATCATTGCCGGTGCCTATCCGGCGGTCTTCCTTGCTTCATTCAACCCGGTTACAGTATTGAAAGGAGGCACCGGATCAGTAAAAACCAGAAGCCTGATACCGAAAATACTGGTAGTACTTCAGTTTGCCATTTCAGCAGGACTGATCAACTGTTCACTGGTGATTTACAGCCAGCTGAATTATATCCGTCACTTCAATCCCGGATTCCGTACCGGAGATGTTCTGGCGCTTTCGCTTCCTGATGAAGAAGCCCGCCGTAAACATGAGATCATCGGAAGCGAACTCCTTTCCATTCCGGGAGTCCGCTCATGGACAGCAGTTTCGGAGCCGCCCGGAGCCGGAGTAACTTCAAACGGGTACCTGCCTGACGGGTATAAGGATGTTGTAATGATCAATGTGATGGACACCGATACCGGTTTTATCCAAACCCTTGGTCTGGAACTGGTTGCAGGCCGGAATTTTGAATCCGGTTCCACGGCCGACAGCAATGCTTTCCTTGTCAACCAGACCTTTGCTTCCCGGTTTGGTATGAAAAACCCAGGTGCCTATTATGTAAAACGGGATGGAAAACACCCGGTGATCGGTGTAGTCAGGGATTTTCATTTCAATTCACTGCACGGGCCGGTTGAACCCTTGATACTTACCATGAAGCCATGGGGCGGATACAGTAATCTGCTGATTCATGTAAATGCAGGTGAAAAGGATGCCATAAGGCAACAGATTGAAACCCGTTGGCGCAAATTGCTTCCGGGGACTCCCTTTGTTTGCACACCGCTGGATGTGCTCGTTGCCGGTAATTATTCAAAAGAAAAGAGCTTTGCCGGACTGTTCAACGGCTTTACCCTTCTGGCCATCGTGGTTGCCTGCCTCGGGTTGTTCGGTCTGTCGGCCATCATTCTGCAGCAACGCCGGCGCGAACTCGGGATCCGTCGTATCATGGGAGCCGGGCCTTGGTTATTGCTATTGCGTCTGACTTATGGTTATACCCTGCTGGTGTTCATTGCCAACCTGATTGCTGCCATTCCGGTCTGGTTTATCATGAAAACCTGGCTTGCCAACTTCAGTTTTGGCATTCACCTCTCAGTGATCTCATTCCTGATTACAGCCCTCTTTACCCTTCTGCTGGCCTGGATGACCATCCTGTGGCAATCATGGCAAACCGCCCGGCTGAATCCGGCTGAAGTAGTCCGTTATGAATAAATGCCGGCAAAAACCGGAGTATAGTGTTCCGGTGTATCTGATTGCTTAATGGCTGATTTTATGATTAACCACTATAGCATCAGAACTCAGGTGAACAAGACGAATGACATCTGAGAAGTTCATAGTGTTTCTTAGAGTCTATTATACCTGAGTGGCGAAAATCTTTCAATGCCGGTCAGCAGCCTTGATGAACCTCAGATGCACGGGACCATCAGTAGGATCCATTACTCTCATCAGGTAGACAGAAGGCGTCAGATTGCTGATATTGATTACGGTTTGGGTATCCGTTTCACGGATGATTCCTTCTTTCAGCAGATGGCCGTTCATATCGTACAGCGTGTAAACCGCTTCCTTATGTTTCAGATTTGAAAGATAGATTACATCTCCGGCCGGGTTGGGATACAACGAAAATCCATCCTCTCCGGCAGCAATCTGACCGGTACCCACGTGTTCTTCACCAAAATAAGCTGTGAAATCAATGGTTTCCGCGTTCAGCGTATCGAGGAACTGGACATTCAGCGTATCGGCGATCAGCCCGTTGTTGCCCCAGTAACTGAAATAATAGCCGGGTGCCGGTTCTGCGGTGATACTCACCGGAACTCCGTTGAAATAGACACCATTCCATGGATAAGTATCAGGGGTGATGGTGCTTATGTGAATCTTACCTGCTCCCTCCGGAACAACATTCAGGCTCAGGTTAACCTGGTTGGGAAGCCCTAAATTTGATACAATGTGATTTCTGACCTGCTCCGTTCTCATCTGGAATTGCTGCTGCAATGTGAGATGATTGCCCGTAAATGCCATCATCTGCTCCGGAATGTTATTCGGGTCGCCCCAGCGCGAATACTCATTGACCATTTCATCCCTAGTAAGTGCAAACATATTCTGTTCGATGGCTGAGATATGCTCAAAAAGATAATTCGAGTTCATGAGGTCGGCAAACCGGTTGATGAAGTAATTTCTGAAACGGTTGTTCTGCATCCCTTTGAGCCAGACGCTGATGTGGGGAATGGAAGGATCCTGGTCCAGCATAAACCTGATGTGGTCGTAATAGACATCGGTCCATCCATTGGGTTGCAGGGCCAGTTCCTGATCGATCAGGCAATATCTCCAGCGATTTCCGGTAACATCGGAACGGTATATTTTGATGTTGTTCCATGGCCAGTCGATGTTCGACATCCATGACTCTCCAATGATGTAATCGGTGTACCAGGTGAGGTCAAAATGCCGGTCGGCCTGATTCCAGAAATCAGGATCTTCGGGATTCAGGTTACCAAAGGCCTGCCATGAAGCATAGAAGGGTTCAGCTTCTCCTTCCACAGCCCTCAGAATTCCTCCATACCAGGCACTTTGAGAAAGAATGGTGATCTCATCCTCATCTGCTCCGTCATGGATATTAAAGTATTCGGCATCCATTTTCTCGCGCAGTTCATATAAGCCGAAATATCCACCATTGATATAGACGGAAACCGGTCGCCAGGCCGAATAATAATTGTGGGTTCCCTTACCCATTGAAGTAACCTGTGTGGCATCCTTATAGGGAAGTGTCAGGTACTGATTGCTGCCGTTCCTGAGGTAAAATTTACTGTATTTGTTTCTGGCCGGCCTGTCAGGAATCAGGTTATACTCAACCGGACCGTCACCCAGCACACCATCGCCCGGTTCAAGCCGGAAAGAATGCTGTGGATGGTAACGGCTGCCACCCCATCCACCATCAATCTGCATCCCTGCTCGCTGCGAAAAGATCAGTTGGCGTGTGGAATCAAAATAATCAATATACGCCGACCTCTCCCAATCGGTCCACCAGTTGTCGAAGATTCCGTTTGCCCCATAAAGGTTATCGTTGTCTGTAATCACCGACAATACGGGCGTTGTGTGATCTACCCCAAAAAGATAAGTTGCTGCCTTTAAAGGCCCGGGCAATATCCCATCCTGGAATGCCCTTGCCTTTAACACGGTTGTTACCACGATCTGAAGAGGAGTACCATTGTAAACAGGCGATTCTATATCCGGATCACTGCCATCAGTGGTATAATGAACGGCCGAGTTTGTCCCGTTCGGGTTGCCGATTTCAATATTCAAAACAGATTGATAATATCCGGAAGGGGCAGAAAAAGTTAACGGAAGCAGATAACCGGTGAAAACGGGTGACTGGTTGTTTGTTGCAGATGGCGTTCCAACCTGAAAAAGAGAGATTTGTGGAACTCCGTCGGGAAAAGAGCCTCTGCTGACATCAAGATCTTTGCAATCGACATCAAGGCTGCTGAGTAAAACCTGTGACGGGGAGAAAAGATAAACCATCTCTCCGTCCTCCGATATCTTGAAATTTGTATGGAGGGTTTCAACTGGTTCACTGGCCTTAAATGTAGATGATACAGCTGTTTCCTCTGTCAGCTTCATGCTGATGTCGATATAATCATATACGGTGTTCGGATCGGTCGATACCACATCAAATGCCAGGCTGGTGATATAACCCTCCGACAGTCCGGCTTCGGTGAGTTCAGGTGCGGTGATCAGCATCTGATGGCGGGCACACCAGTACCAGTTGCCATAAGGAGCCGGGTATCCGGTATTTGAGTTCTGTACTTCACCTGTTCCGATGGTGATGCCGTTCAGCTGCATGTTTGGCCGCTGAAAAACAGGGGTCCCGTACATCGCTGAGCAGATATCATTCCCTCCGTCCTGAACGGCATAGATGGTTGAAAGGAAAGGTGTTGAAGTTTGACTGAATATCGAATTTGAAGTATAGCCTGCCGAACTGTAGGAACAGGTATTGACGAGGATTCCAGACGTGCCATCCCAGTAAAACGGGGTAGTAAAAACATGGGTATTCCATCCAATCAGGGGCGAAAAGGTGGAAGAATTTAACACAGCAACAAAGCCAGGTTCCGGTCTCCGGTCCTTTCCGCTGCAGAAGACCGTGATAAACTGACCGGGGTGAAGCTCAAAATCAGGGAAAATCCATTTTACCGGATTGTTCAGCTTATCCGTGATCGAATAATTCAGCAGGTTAACAGTCTCATCTCCGGCATTGTAGAGTTCAACCCAATCGGGATACTCACCCTCCTCATCAGAAATGGTTAGGTAATTCCGGTTGCTTCCTTCATTGATAACTACCTGGGCTGAGGCCAGACAAGGAAAAAGCAGGGATGACAAGAACAGAATACATAGTTTTTTATACCACATGCCGCCAGATTTGATAAGCGAATGTAGTAATTAACAGGTAAACTGACAAACGGGTCCTGAATTGCAGGTTATTCAGAAAAAAAATACTTATCCCGGATATGATAACATCAGATGAAATTCCTGTCAACGAAACCCTGAAAGGCCTCCTTATACTGATCACTCACGGGAATATATATTTTACCGAACACAATGCGGCTGCGTTCAATGATTTCGATGCGCTGAAGGTTAACGATAAAGGAGCGGTGAACCCGCATAAAACGGTTGGCAGGCAGCTTGCCCTCCATTTGTTTCATTGTCGCCAGGGTCAGTACCGGTTTGTCCTCTCCATGGAGATAAACTTTCACATAATCCTTCAGACCTTCGATATACTGAATGTCAGATAGATTGATCCGCCTCACCTTGTAATCGGATTTGATAAACAGGAAGTCATTGTTGGCTTCAACCTGCTGATGGCCAGAAGTCTGCTCCATTTCAATCCGTTGCTTTGCGCGGTTGGCCGATTCAAGAAACTCTTCAAATGAAAAGGGTTTCAGCAGGTAATCCACAGCATTTAACCTGAACCCTTCCACAGCATAATTGGCATAGGCCGTCGTAAAGATGATGTGGCTCAGCCCTTTGCTTAACCTTGCGAATTCAGTACCCAGCAAATCGGGCATCTGGATATCAAGAAAAATGAGGTCTACCGCATTGGTTTCAAGAAAGTCCATGGCACTGACCGGATTGTCAAAACTCCCGGAAAGATCCAGAAACGGTGCTTTTTCAATATACCCGTTAATCAGCTGAAGCGCAAGCGGTTCGTCATCAATGGCGATGGTTCTGATTGTTTTCATCTGTTTCCCTTTTTCCTCGTTCTGTATTTGCTGATGGTAATCTTTGTTTGCGGGTATTCCCGATCGTCTGCCTTGTTTCTGCCTTAGGAAGTTTTTATTGTTTCGGGCTGTTTCAGTTGCAGTGACAGATTCACTTCAAACTCAGTGGCTGATTCCACGATGTTGAGCGTATGACGGCCGGGATAAAGCAATGCAAGGCGTTTCCGGAGGTTCTCCAGCCCGATACCTGAATGGACTTCTCCCTTATTCCCGTGCTTGCTGTTGCTACAGGTAAATATGAGTTCTTCCGGGGTTGACCTGATTCCAATGTCAATACGGGAAGGTTCACGGTAGCTGACACCATGTTTGAAAGCATTCTCAATGAGCGAAATAAAAATCATAGGGGGAAGGCTGATTTCACCGGAATGTGGCCTGAAGTCGACACTGACCTTAACTTTTTCGTTCAAACGGAGCCTCATCAGGTCGATGTAATGATTCATGAAGGTGATTTCATGATCAAGGGTAGCAGGTTCTGAATCTGATTCATACAACACATACCGCATCATTTTTGAGAGTTTCAGCACCGCATTTCCGGCTTCAGGGCTTCCCGCCTCGGTGAGCGCATAGATGTTGTTCAGGGTATTGAAAAAGAAGTGCGGGCTGATCTGACTTTTCAGCAGACTGAGGTCTGAGGCCAGTTTCTCTTTTTCCAGCTCCCTGTTCCTCTTGTCTTTCTCTGAGTAAGCCTCGGTTATACGAAGACCTGTAGCCATAGCAGCAATCATGATGGATGCAAAGGCCGAGTTAGCATAACGCATTATCGGGGTAGGCCCCCCGAATTTCAACCCTTCGCCGGCCATTTTCTCCCTGATCAGATCGAGGCGCTGTATAAGCAGGTCATCGGGAAACAGCCAACTACTCAGCAGTTCCGTTGCTCCGTAAAGCAACCCGATGGCCAGTATAACCAGCGAAAAGAAATATATTTTCCGGTTATTGAGATAAAAAACCGGAACCAGGTAAAAGTAAGTCAGATAAAACACCACCCCACCATTGAGCAATCTCAGATAATACCTGCCTTCGAAGAATCCAGGCTGTTCAAGGTTACCTGAAACCATAAACCAGGGAAGGGTGATCACGACGGCCCAGAAAGCCAGATGTAAAAGAAATTTAATCCTAATCCCTTTCATATTGCTCAATTTTAACTCAAAAGTAAGGCATTCTTCCCAAAGTTGTTATTCACCGTTATTCAAACCGCAATGCATCAATCGGATTGAGACCGGCGGCTTTCCTTGCCGGATACCAGCCGAAAAAGATGCCTATGGCCGTGCACACAAGGAACGACATAATGATGGCCAGCGGCATTACGGCGATGGGCCAGCCGGTGAGGTTGCCGATTACGGCAGAAGCTGTTACACCAAGCAGAATGCCGATGATCCCACCGATCACGCTCAGAAGGATACTCTCAATCAGAAACTGCATCAGGATATCCAGACCGCGACCTCCGATGCTCATACGAAGGCCGATTTCACGGGTCCGTTCCGTCACCGAAACATACATGATGTTCATGATACCTATACCACCTACAAGCAGGGATATAGCAGAAATGGCACCCAAAAGTGTCGTAAGAATATCGCTGATCGAACTGAAGGTGCTTACCAGTTCGGCCTGAGTCCTGATCTGAAAATCATCATCCTCCCCTTCCGAAAGTTTATGCGATGCCCTCATGGCAGTGGTAATTTCAGCGACAGCCTGTGTGGTAGCATCTTCACTGACTGCTGAACTCAGAATGGCATTGATGTGGGTTACAGCCAGGATTCGTTTCTGAACAGTGGTATAAGGCCCGATCAGCAGGTCATCCTGATCCATTCCGAAGGTATTCTCCCCTTTTTCCTCCAGCAATCCGATCACTCTGACCGGGATGTTCTTGAAGCGGATGGTCTGGCCAACCGGATCTACCTCATTGCCGAAGAGATTATCAGCCACTGTCTGCCCGATCAGGCATACTTTAGCGGCAGATGCGACTTCCTGTTCGGTAAACATACGGCCTGCTTTGACTTCCACTTTTTTTATATCAAGGTAATTTACATCCCCACCATAAAAAGTGGTCGGCCAGTTGTTTCCACCAGCGACAACCTGCCCTCCGCCCCTTACTTCAGGCGATACAGCCGATACTGAAGGACAGTCCTGACGGATCGCTTTCACATCTTTGATGTCAAGCGCTTTTGATGAAGCATTTCCCTGTTGCACTCCTCCCATCATTTGTGTCCCCGGCATTACCATCACCAGATTGGACCCCATACTGCTGATCTGATCCTGGATGCTCTTCTTGGAGCCCTCCCCGATGGCCAGCATGGCAATGACCGATGCCACACCGATGATGATTCCGAGCATGGTGAGGAAAGCTCTGAATTTATTACGAAGCAGGGCATTGAGTGCAATTTTGGATAAATTGGTTATGTTCATGGTTTTAAGCTCAAAATTTGCGATAAATGGTAACTGATAATTTAGCCAGGAATGAGAATGCAGGTCCGTGGTAATCCACTCCCGGCAATTCAATGTTTGGTATTACTTCATTGTTTGGTATCTATCCTGAGTTTTGAAATACAACATCTGTATTCTGCCATCAGAAATGAGAAGATCACGACTATGAATCCACCTCCATGGGCATAGCATTGATCATTTCCCTTGCCGAACCCCTGTTGGTTACAAGGTTTTCCTTTATAATGTTTCCATCGCGAAAATGCACGTTACGTGTGGTAAACCCTGCTATTTCGGGCTCATGGGTAACAAAAACAATGGTTTTCCCCTTCGCATTCAGTTCCTGAAACAGTGCCATAATTTCATAGGAAGTCCGGGTATCCAGGTTCCCGGTAGCTTCATCGGCCAGGATGACAACCGGATCATTTACCAGTGATCTGGCTATGGCCACCCGCTGTTGCTGTCCGCCCGACAACTGGTTTGGCATATGGTGCATCCTGTCTTCCAGACCAACGGCTCCGAGTGCGGCGATGGCCCTTTCCCTGCGTTCGCGGGGCTTTACAGAGTCGTTGTAGAATAGCGGGAGCTCCACGTTTTCGAGGGCCGAAGTTCTGGGTAACAGGTTGTAGGATTGAAATACGAATCCGAGTTTCAGGTTGCGCAACCGGGCGAGTTCATTTTTACTCAGGGTGCTGACGTCAATACCATCAAGCAGATAAGTGCCTTCTGTTGGTTTGTCGAGACAACCAAGGATATTCAGCATGGTTGATTTCCCGCTTCCGCTGGTGCCCATGATGGCCACAAATTCACCTTCAGTGATGTTCAGGTTTACACTTCTCAGCGCATGAACAGTTACTTCCCCGACTATGAAGTCCTTTTTCAGCGAACTGACACTTATGATGTTTCGTACCATTTTTTAGAAATTAAATTAAGCAATCTGATCAGGGTTGTGGTAGTTTTGCCTTCGACGACGACGGCCTTTTCGGAACAAATGGACTTGAAACGGTTTTTTTGCCGGCACTCGCAGTTTCAGCTGTACTTACGCTGATCACCACTTCATCACCTGTTTTAAGTCCTGCTCTGATTTCGATGCGACTTCCGTCACTGAGCCCGGTTTCTACTGTTCTCGGGCGCATCTGCTTCCCGTCATAAATCCACACATGCGGACCTTTTCCGGGTTTTTCAGTGGTAAGTTCCTCTGCAGAATCATTTCCCGCCGGGGGGTCAAATTTGAGGGCTTTCACTGGAACAGATACCACAGAATTGACTTCCGATATAAAAACCGTGATGCTGGCAGTCATACCCGGCATCAGCTTTTTCTCGGGATTCGGAGCGTTGACAATGACGGTATAGGTCACCACATTGGAACTGATAACCGGTTGAAGCCTGATTTCAGTAACGGTACCATCAAAGGTTTCTCCGGTAAAAGCGTCAACCGTAAATTCAACCCTTTGGCCGGGCCTGATCTGTCCAATGTCGGCTTCATCCACATCGGCCTGCACCTGCATGCGTGTCAGGTCATTGGCGATCGTAAAAAGTGTTGGCGTATTGAAACTTGCTGCAACAGTCTGCCCCTCGTCCACGGCCCTGTTCAGGACAACCCCGTCGATGGGTGAATAGATCGAAGCGTAGTCAAGGTTAACCTGGTTCCGCTGCAGTGCTGCTTTTGCATTGGCCACACTGGCAAGTGCCCGCTTGTAGCTGTACTCAACCTGGTCAAAATCCCCCTGGGCTACAAGATTCTTGTCAAACAGGATCTTTGTACGCTGATAGGCTGTCTTCTGAAAATTCAGATCGGCTTCGGCATCCATCAGGGTAGCCCTGCTCTGGTCAAGACTGGCCTGAAGCATTGTTTCGTCGAGGGTTGCGAGCAACTGCCCCTTCTTTACTACCGAATTGAAATCGGCATATAGCTTCTGTATTACCCCTGAAACCTGGGTTCCCACCTCAACGGTGGTGATGGCTTCAATGGTTCCGGTAGCCGTAACCGTTAGGCTGATATCGCCCTTTTCTGCAACGGTTGTATCTACAGTCAATGCATCCTTCTTCGCTCCGCAGCCAAACACAATGCCTGCAGTTATACCGGTAGCAAGGATGGCAATTCCGATGATTCTGGTGGTTCGTTTCATTTTCATTAAGTAATTTATATTTTATTCGTCAATAAGAATTCATGGTTCATTTGTACAACAAACATTCTTATGTACCATTTCCCTAAAGCTCCAGTGGCTTCCCCTGATAAAAATCAAGCACCTTGTAGCTGAAAATCAGGTTATACCTGGCTTGCAGCAACTGGCTTTCGGCATTGATCAGGTTTGTTTTTTCGTAAAGAAAATCAACCGAATTGATTACTCCAAGGTTGAACCTTTCTTTAGCCACCTCGAATGAGGCCTGAATGGCTTCATATTGCCCCGTGCCGGCATCCAGTTCCTTTTCGGCCGAAACCACATCTGCCCAGGCTGTTTCAACGGATTTCCTCAACTGGTTCAGCGCTGTTTGTTCAGCCAGATTAGCAGATGCAGCATTGATCCGTGCAAGCGACACCTGTGTCTTTACCTGTTTTTGTTGAAAAACCGGAATACTCAGTGTTAAGCCGAGGGTGGGTGTCAGGTTGTGATCAAGCTGAGAGGCAAACTTCAGGTTCTCTGCAAGGCTGTTGTAACTGGTGCCCAGACCCGCCGTCAGGCTGAGCGAAGGAAGATATCCTCCCTTTGCAATTTCAATATCATAGGCGGCAATCTGTTTCTGAAGGGCAGCACTTTTTACCTCCGGTTTATATCCAAGGGCTGTTTGAAAAACCCCGGCAGCATTTGTGGTGAGCAACTGGCGGCCCGCATTGGAAAAATCTGGAGTAACAATGGCAAACGTATCATTCACCGGTAATTCGAGCAGCTGCATCAGGTTAAGCCGGCTGAGCTGAAGCTGCTTTTCGGCGTTGGCCAGCGTCAGCTTTTCACTGGCCTCCTGGGCCTTTACCTGAAGATAATCGGCCTGGGATATGACGCGAAGCTCAAGCCGCTCCTTGGCCAGACCAAGCTGACTTCCCGTGGAAAGAAGCTGGTTACGGCTGTTGGTCACCAGTTCACCTGCATAAAGCACCTGCAGGTAACTCCCGAGCACCTGCAGGCTGATGTTCTCGCGCATGGTTTCAACATCGAACCGGGCGCTGTTGTATTCCAGTTCAGCCTGCTTTATGGTGTTTTCGTTACGGAATCCGTTGAACAGAACCAACCCCGAATTGAGTGATACTGAATTTCCGTTGCTGCCGGTAAACACATAGGAACCATCGGGATTCTGCTGGTCCGACCAGGAAAAATTCTGCCTGGCTGTGGCATCAAGGGTTGGGAAACGCATGGCTACAGCCTGCTCCCTGTTAACCTGTTTTACTTCGGTGCTGAGTCCGGCCTGCCTCACCTGCAGGTTATTTTCCAGTGCCCGGGCAATGCAGTCGCTGAGCGAATAGGCGCGGGGCTGGGCGTAGGTAATCGCACTGAAACACGTAAGTAAAAGTGAAATTATGAATATTCTGATTTTCATAGCGGTTGTGATTGATGCAGCAAAACTATTGTGCATCAATGCGGCCGGAAAATCATTTAGACGGATGGGCGGTTTTTAACGACTGAAGTCCGTATTCTCCCGCACAATCATTACTGGTCTGTATGGATGGTTGCATTCAGTCTGATGTCCTTTGAGGAGGACCCGATCATTAGCCTGAAATCACCGGCTTCGACCACCGGCTTCATCCCGGCATCAAGCATCTGAAGCATTTCGGGGGTTACCGTAAATGAAACCGGCACCGACTCTCCGGGCTTCAGGCTGATCCTCCTGAAACCCTTTAGTTCCTTCACAGGGCGCGCCACCGAAGCGATCAGATCGCGGAGGTAAAGCTGTACAACCTCATCGCCTTCCCGTTGGCCGGTATTGGTGAGGCTGAAGGAAACTTCAAAGGATTTTTCCTTCCTGTTTTCAAGAATCTGTAAGTTGCTGTATTCAAAACTGGTGTAGCTGAGCCCGAAGCCGAACGGGAAAAGGGGCTGGCCTGTCAGATTAAGGTAATCATCACCCCTGCCCGTAGGCTTGTGATTGTAAACAAGGGGCAGTTGCCCTTCATGAACGGGGAATGTTACCGGCAGGCGCCCGGCGGGATTGTACCTGCCAAACAGGACGTCCGCAACAGCGGTTCCTCCGGCTTCGCCCGGATACCAGACATCGATCAGACCATCTGCCTCATCAAGCCATGATGACATGGTAACAGCACTTCCTCCCACAAGCACCACCACCACCGGCTTACCAGCTGCAGCCACCCTGTGTATAAGCTCCTCCTGGTTACCCGGCAAACCAAGCAGTGCCCTGTCGCGGAACTCACCTTCTTCGATGCCGGCAACCACGATAACCACGTCAGACTGCGCCGCAAGTTCAACCGCTTGCGAAAGCTGTTTTTCATAGGGGTGCTCCAACCCGAAATCCCACACCAGCCTGAACCAGGCATTTCCTGAAGGTTCCGCGTACTCGATGCGGATATTATATTCTTTTCCTTCGATGAAATCAAATTCAACCAGGGTAAGATTCCGCCCTTTGTATATCCGGTTATCGATCAGAAGTGTATTGCCGATGTAAAGCCGGTACCCGTCGTTGCCATCGATCCCGATGTTAACCTTACCCGTGACCGGTCCCCTGATTTTTCCTTCCCAGCTGACAGAATAAAAATCGTAATTGAGTTTTTCGGGGTCGGGCGAAAAAAGTGTCCACTGAAAATTTACCTGTTTGTCTGTCCTGACAAATGCCGGCTTTCCTGAAAAACTGATGTTTGAATAATAAGAACCTGTAAGACCCTCTGCTACGCTTCCGTTCTCAGTGGCCGAGAGATATTCAGACGGGACAGGGATATTGGTAACGATTTCCCTTTCACAACCACGGGCATAGCGGACGATGGTTTCGTTGCCGGCCAGTTGTTTTATACCGTCAAGGATAGAGATTTTATTGTTCCCCGGGCCGCTGTACCCTCCCAGCCTTGATTCCACGGCATCGGGACCGATCACAGCAATTGATTTTGCAGAAGTTTTCAGGGGAAGAATATTGTCCTGATTTTTCAGCAGAACGATGGATTTCCTAGCTGCTTCCAGGGCAATCTGCCGGTGTCCTAAAGAGCCGTTCAAATCTTTGGCTTTTGCTGAATCAACATAGGGGTGATCGAACAATCCCAGTTCAAATTTAGCCTTCAGCACCCTGGCCACAGCACTGTCGATCACCGCCATGGGAATATTGCCGGATGTGAAGGCCTCAATAAACAAAGGATAATGCTCATAAGCGGTCTGGAAGATCACATCAAGTCCGTTGCTGATGGCTTTCCCGGCCGATTGTTGGTAGTTCTCAGCCGTGAAATGTAGCACATTGGCGCCCCCGGTGGCGCCGGCATCCGAAATCACAAAGCCTTTGAATCCCCACTCATCCTTCAACAAGGTATTCAATAACCAGTTGCTGGCGGTGCATGGGCTTCCGTCAAGTGAATTATAAGATGTCATCACTGAGCGGGCTCCCCCGCGGCTGAAAGCTGCTTTAAATGGTATCAGTTCCGTTTCCCTGAGATAACGCTCATTGGAATGTATCGGATAACTGTCGCGTCCGCCATCGCCGTAATTGGCAACGAAATGCTTGGGGGTGGCGATGATACCGCGTTTTTCAAATTCAGAAATAAAAGCCACTGCCATTTCAGAAGTCAGGAAAGGATCTTCCCCATAGGTTTCTTCAACACGTCCCCAGCGGACATCGCCTGCCAGGTTGATCACCGGCGACAGCACCTGCCTGATTCCACGGCTTTTGGTTTCAAGCGCAATGGCAGCTGCCACCCTGTGCATCAGTGCAGTGTCGAATGTTGCAGCCAGGGCTATGGATTGAGGGAAAGCCGTGGCTCCCGGGCGGACCAGTCCGTGCAATGCTTCGTCAAAGGGGAGTATCGGGATACCCAGCCGGGTATTTTCAAGGAAAAACTGTTGTGCTTTGTTGATGATTTCAGCCATTTCACCCGGCTTCCCGCCATTGGTGGTCTGAATCATCTGTTCTGCCATACCCCCCTTACCGTTGGCTACGCCACCTTCAAAACCAAAGGCCCCGGCAGTATACCTGCTTTTATCAGCGCTCCAATCTTCGGCCAGCATAAAGAGCTGCCAGAATTTTTCTTCCGGACTCATCCGGCCCAGAAGATCTTTCACCCGTGCATCAACAGATAGAGTTGAATCTTTGTAGATCTGTGAAAAAGAATTGAAAGAAAGGGAGATAAAAAGCAGGATTGTAAATTGAGTTCTCATTTGCAACCGTTAAATGAATGTCAAACTTACGAAAAGAAAACCCTTCTGAGAAAAAGTATTGATTCGGGAATTATTAATGAAAATTTAAGAGTCTGTTAAAATTTATGATAAATTACCCTTTCCCGCAAGCTTCTGCCTTGCCGGCAGTCTGAAAGACCAAATGCCGGATCATATCTGCAAATATTCAGGCATCAGGAAAACTTCAGGCAGGTTTGCTCAGGTAATTCAAATGGTTTCATCGTTGGTTTGAATAACTCTTTTTCAGCCGGAATTCTTTTATTTTATCAGAATGATTACCTTTACATTTATTCAAATGATGACCAATATGGATCATCGACGTGGTTGAAAATTTAAGAAGCCCCCCTCTGACAAGCAATAGGGTCTCCTTGATTCAGGAACAATTCTGGGAGGGTAAAAAAAAAAAAGAGGGGAATGTATTCCCCCCCGGTCGGGGGGGGGAGGGAAGAAAGAAAGAGAGGGTGGGTTCGGGGAGGGGGGGGTGGGGCGGCCCCCGGGAAAAATTATATATTTTCCGGTTTTCCTCCCTGGCTGGTCAAAAAAAGAAATCATTCAATTTAGTCGGAAAACGGATATTATTATCCAAGCAATAAGAAGGAATCCTGAGATTTATCCTGTTACATTCAAACATAAAGAAATAAGAAAAGCCATTGTTGATAAAAACAATTCATTTTACTACAAAGCAGATAAACTTCAGAACAGGATATATTTGTTAACATTTTATGATTATCGCCAGGATCCTGAAAAATTGGTATTTGAAATACCAAAAAGCACCCATCCCGTTTAATACACTGGTTATTGAGGGAAAGACCAACCCGTTCCACTGGCAGGTTCAAATTATTATCTCAATATAACTCAAACCTGATAACATAACAAAAACCCCCGTACACAGGGTACAGGGGTTAAGCATAAGGTAAATCCTTGCTTGTTATACTGATTCGTTGCCGGATCGTGGAATTAAGCCTCAATGGCTGCCACTCCGGGCAGTACTTTGCCTTCGATAAACTCAAGCATGGCACCGCCTCCAGTGCTTACATAGCTTACCTTGTCGGCCAGTTTGAATTTGTTGACTGCTGCCACGGAATCTCCTCCACCTACAAGTGAGAAAGCCCCTTTCTGTGTGGCATTGGCTATGGATTTGGCAACCTGTATGGTACCTTCGGCGAAATTCGGCATTTCGAAAACACCCATCGGTCCGTTCCAGAGTATGATTTCGGAATTCATCAGTACTTTATCGAAAAGGGCAATGGATTCCGGACCAATGTCAAGACCCATCCATCCTTCAGGAACTTCTCCGGCCTTCACAAGTTTGGTTTCAGCATCGTTGGCAAATCCGCTGGCGGCAATGGTGTCGACCGGTAGAATGATATTTACGCCATGGAGTTTTGCACCCTCCAGTGTATTCAGAGCCAGCTCAAGCAAATCATCCTCAACAAGAGAATTGCCTACTTTTCCTCCCTGGGCTTTGATAAAGGTAAACATCATACCACCGCCGATGATGAGGTTATCCACCTTATCGAGCAAATGATCGATGATCTGAATTTTACCGGAAACCTTGGCACCTCCCAATACAGCGGTAAACGGCTTTTTGCCCGATTTCAGCACCTTGTTCAGACTGCCGACTTCGGCATTCATCAGGTAACCGAACATTTTGTCCTCCGGGAAATAAGCTGCAACCAGGGCTGTTGAAGCATGGGCACGATGCGCAGTACCGAAGGCATCGTTGATATAACAGTCGGCATATGAAGCGAGCTGTTTGGTAAACTCCTTCTGTTTCTCTTTGGTAACTGCCTTGGCAGCCTTCTTTTCTTCATCGGTCGCTGTTTCAGGAAGACGGGGTTTCCCTTCTTCTTCCTCGTAATAGCGGAGGTTCTCGAGCAACAGCACTTCACCCGGCTTCAGCCCGGCACTCATTGTTTTTGCTGATTCACCCATGCAGTCATCGGCAAATCTGACATCCAGTTTCAGTACATGATTCAGATAAGGAACAATATGTTTCAGCGAGAGTTTGTTTTCGAAATTTTTCTTGGGTCTGCCCAGGTGTGACATAAGAATTACAGAACCACCACCGGAAAGCACTTTGCGGATGGTCTGAAGGGCAGCATCAATTCGGGTAGTATCGGTAATCTTCAGGTTATCGTCGAGGGGAACATTAAAATCAACCCTGATCAATGCCCGCTTACCGGTAAAGTCATAGGAATCAATCGTTTTCATATTCATTGCTTTAAGTTAAAAACGATTACGAAGATACGGCTTTTCGTGTAAAACGGAAACAGGTAAACACCTTAATTTTAAGACCTGAGTGTAAGTTAATCTGAAAAAAAAGCAACAGGTTCCGGTATCGGATTAACATCTTGAATCATAGATCACCGCATTTACTTTTTTTTACCTTTGCGTCATACCAAATCATTGAATTCATGCATAATTACACAGGTAACCTGGTCTCAAAACTTCCGTTTACCGGTACCAGCATTTTTGCGGTTATGTCGGGCATGGCGCGCGAATACAATGCCATCAATCTTTCACAGGGATTTCCTGATTTCCCGGTATCGGACGAACTGGTAAAACTTGTGAACAGTTTCATGAAAAAGGGGTTTAACCAGTATGCCCCGATGCCCGGGATTCTGCCTTTACGGGAAGGCATTTCAGCCATGTTCCAGGCAAAGTATAATGCTGAATACCACCCCGAGACAGAAATTACCATCACAGCGGGAGCCACCCAGGCCCTGTTTACGGCCATTGCAGCCTTTATCCGGCCGGGTGATGAGGTCGTGGTTTTCGAGCCGGCTTACGATAGCTATGCTCCGGCCGTCACCCTGCAGGGAGGCCTGGTAAAATATGCGAAACTCAGGGAGCCCGATTACAGCATCGACTGGGATACACTTCCCTCGCTAATTTCGGGCAATACCCGGATGATCATCATCAACTCACCGCATAACCCAACAGGCAGTATCCTCAAGGCAAACGACCTCAAAAGACTGGAGAAACTCACGGCAAACCGCGATATCCTTATACTCAGCGATGAGGTTTATGAACACCTGATTTTCGATAGACAGATTCACGAAAGTGCCTGCCGTTACCCATCCCTTGCAAAGCGTTCACTGGTAATCGGATCGTTCGGCAAGACTTTTCATACCACCGGCTGGAAGTGTGGCTTTGTGCTGGCACCGGCCAACCTCACGGCTGAATTCCGCAAAGTGCACCAGTTCGTCGTCTTTGCTGTAAATACACCTGTTCAGTATGCCGTAGCCGAATATCTGAAAAAACCGGAAAATTATCTTAATCTCGGGGATTTCTACCAGCAGAAACGCGACCTGTTTCTGAAACTGACCGCTTCTTCCAGATTCAGATCTGTTCCGGCCGGCGGAACCTACTTTCAGTTGCTCGAGTACAGCCGCATCAGCGATGAAAAGGAGTTTGATTTTGCCGTAAGACTAACCCGGGAATTCGGAATTGCCTCGGTGCCGGTTTCATCTTTTTACCACAATCAGGCCGACAACAAAGTGCTGAGGTTCTGTTTTGCCAAAACCACCGAAACACTTGAAAAAGCAGCAGAAGTAATCTGCAGGATCTGATCATCTGCGCCAAACCAGGCGCCCAGAGTGAATAGGGACATCTGCAGGCGTAAATCCGGCAAGCACATGCTATCTAAGGATTGGAAAAGGATTTGATACAGTCTTTTGCTTTTCTCATGATTTTGGCTTATATTTGTCATAATCAGCAATTTCAGCCATGGCAAATCATCCTTCAGAATCACCGGTCAGCCCCACCCAACGCGATTTTCAGGAATTTATGCAGCGGGGCGATGACTTTTTCAAGATCGAACTTCTTCGTCCGGCCAGGGCCTGGTACAACAAAGCCCTGGAGCTTAACATTGAAACGGATATGGTCAGACAGCGGATTGCGGAGTGTGACCGGATGCTGTCCTTTGAAAACAAGGTCGTCGGCCTGCTTTGTATTGTGGCAGCCATTCTGCTGATTGCCCTTTTTGTCATTTGAACTGTTCGCCCGTTTCAGATTTGTGCTGTGCGTGCTTAGGGTGCGTACAACCTGCACCATTATAATAACCCAAACGATTTGCATTCACCGGAACCAGCCCTGGTTCTGCTATTTAAAAACAGCAGCATTATTCCGGTTTGGTGATTCCCCTGATCAAACATACTTCCTATCTTTGCAGAAACACCTTCCCTGATGAATGCCCTTCAACAGTTAAAACAGTACACCCGTGTTGTCGCTGATACCGGTGATTTTGAATCGATGCAGGCCTATCTGCCGGTTGATGCCACCACCAACCCCTCGCTGATTTATGCTTCAGCAAAGGATGAAAGGTACAGGCACCTTGCCGCTCAGGCCGCGGCTGAAGCCCGGATGCTGAGCAACGATCCGGCAACGCAGCTTTCGCTGTGCCTCGATCGGGTGGCCGTAAAGTTCGGACTTGAAATCCTTAAAATTGTACCGGGACGTGTCAGCACCGAAGTGGATGCGAGGCTGTCGTTCGACTCCGAGGCAACCATCAACAAGGCTTTTGAACTTACCGGCCTCTATGAGGCAGCCGGCGTTGACCGAAACCGTATCCTCATCAAGGTGGCTGCTACCTGGGAAGGTATCCGGGCTGCCAGGGTACTCGAAAAGGAAGGGATTCATTGTAACCTTACACTGCTCTTTTCAAAAATACAGGCCGTAGCCTGCGCCGATGCCGGGGTGACCCTGATTTCCCCATTCGTGGGACGCATCCTCGACTGGTACAAAAAAGAAAGAAACCTTGACAATATCGTTCCGGAGCAAGATCCTGGTGTAGTGTCGGTAACTGAAATTTTCAATTACTACAAAAAATTCGGCTATGCCACCGAAGTGATGGGCGCCAGTTTTCGTAACAAAGGAGAAATCACCGCGCTGGCCGGATGTGACCTGCTGACCATCGCCCCATCATTGCTTAAGGAACTTGAAGAATCTGATGAAGTGGTCGGATTGAAACTCGATGCAGCAAAAGCAGCCCTTCTCACACCTGAAAGAATCCCTTCCGACGAGAAATCGTTCCGCTGGCTGATGAATGAAGATGCCATGGCAACCGAGAAACTGGCCGAAGGCATCCGGAAATTCACGGTTGATCTTCTGAAACTTGAAGATTTCCTGAAAAAAGAGTTTTTGAAATAAACAGAATCAACTCCATTCTTTTTTCATAAAGAGCCGGATATGATCCCATGAACTTTCATTTTCCCCATCCCACAGACCTGAAAAATTTCCATACATTTGCACGCCCGTTTTCGAATGTCATGAATTTATTATTGAAATTCAATTTATTACCGGGATATAAACCTTTTACTTTTTACCTGCCTGCAGCAGGCAGGCTTTAGACTTTTTACTTTTTACTTTAAACTTTATTAACATGAGTTTAGTCGTTGTCGGAACCGTCGCCTTTGATGCCATTGAAACCCCTTTCGGGAAAACAGATAAAATACTGGGTGGTGCCGGCACATACATCGGGCTGGCAGCCGGGAAACTTGAAGTAAAGACAAAGATTGTTTCTGTGGTCGGAGGTGATTTCCCGAAGGAATATCTTGATCTGTTGAACAGGAATGGTGTGGAAACATCAGGAATTCGCATTATACCTGAGGGTAAAACCTTCTTCTGGGCCGGACGCTACCACAACGACATGAATTCGCGTGACACACTTGCCACCGAGTTAAACGTTCTGGCCGATTTCGACCCCGTTCTTCCGGAATCATATAAAGATTGTACTTTTCTGATGCTGGGTAATCTCACCCCTCAGATTCAGAAGTCGGTGATTGGTCAGCTTCCGGTTAAGCCAAAGCTCATTGTGATGGATACCATGAATTACTGGATGAACACCGCCTGGGATGACCTGCTGGAAGTGATCGGTATGGTGGATGTACTTACCATCAACGACGAAGAGGCCAGGCAGTTATCGGGCGAGTATTCACTGGTGAAGGCTGCCAGGAAAATTATTGGTATGGGGCCTCAATTCCTGGTGATTAAAAAAGGGGAACACGGGGCACTGCTTTTCAACAAGGAGAGCGTATTCTTCGCCCCGGCCCTGCCACTTGAAGAAGTTTTTGATCCGACCGGAGCAGGTGATACTTTTGCCGGCGGCTTCATCGGTTATCTGGCCAAAACCGGCGACATCTCCTTCGAAAATATGAAGCGCGCCATTATCTTCGGTTCGGCCATGGCTTCCTTCACGGTTGAGAAATTCGGCACCGAAGGACTCCAGGCGATGCAGAATGGCGATCTGAGCGACCGCATCCGACTGTTCTCCGACCTGGTTCAGTTTGATATCGACCTTGACTGATGGATCCTGACACGGACCCCGGGCTTGTAATATTGTCTGCTTCGTTAATAATCATCATTTAACTTCTTTATCTGGCCCGGGATCCTGCTCTCTACCCCTGACAGGCAAATAACGGACCAGAGCTTCCTGTTGATTCCGGTTCTAAATAATCCATTTTTCAACAGGCATTTTGTTATTGTACAGATTTTTATAACTTTGTCGCCCTTTCGAAATCGGATTAATCATCATAACTTGCTAAAAACATGAAGGTTTACAAAACAAATGAGTTAAGGAATATCGTACTCATCGGTGGCGCTAAAACAGGTAAGACAACCCTGGCTGAAGCCATACTATTTGAAGGTGGCGTAATTAACAGGCGCGGCTCAATCGAAGATAAGAATACTGTTTCGGATTATCGTGAAATTGAGCTGGAGCGCCAGAATTCAGTTTCATCAACCATACTTTATGCTGAGCATAAAGGGCATAAGATCAATGTGATCGATGCTCCCGGTTTCGATGATTTTATCGGAGAAGTTGTTGCAGGCCTTCATGCAGCCGATACCGCCTTTATGGTAATCAACGGTCAGAATGGCGTGGAAGTCGGAACCGAAATCAACTGGAGGCAGGCTACTGCAAACCACAAACCGGTTGTTTTCCTCATTAATCATCTCGAACACGAAAAATCCAGTTTCGAAGAAAGTATCCGCCAGCTCAAAACACAGTTTGGTGGCAGTGTGACCCCGCTTCAATATCCGGTAAACGAAGGTCATAGCTTCAACTCTATCATCGATGTGCTGCAGCAGAAAATGCTTAAATATCCTTCCGGTGGCGGAAAAGCTGAGGTTCTGGATATTCCGGCAGATCAGAAAGCCAAAGCAGAAGAGATGCTCAACAGCCTGATCGAGACTGCTGCCGAAAACGATGAAACCCTCATGGAATCCTTCTTTGAAAACGGGACCCTGACTACCGACGAACTGAAGCGTGGATTGAAACTTGGAATCATCAACCGCGGTTTGTTCCCTGTACTTTGTATCGGTGCCAAACTGAATATGGGTGTTGATGCCATGCTTGATTTCGTTATCAACTACCTTCCTTCCCCGGACGAAATGCCGGCCCGCAAGACAAAAGAAGGGAAAGAACTCAAATGCAAAGCAACCGATCCAACTTCAGCGCTGATTTTCAAGACTTCGATCGAAGAACATCTTGGCGAAATTTCATTCTTCAAGGTGTTGGCAGGTGAAATCACTGAAGCCATGGACATGGTGAATGGTGTAAACGGGTCGAAAGAGCGTATTTCGCAGTTGTTTGCCGTTGCCGGTAAGAAACGCGAGAAGCTTGAGAAAGTGGTTGCCGGTGATATTGCGGCAACCATCAAACTGAAGAATGCCCGCACCAATCAGACCCTCAATGCACCAAAGAACTCGGGCGATGTGATTGAACCGATCGAATTCCCGGCCCCTAAAATTACCATGGCCATCAAGGCAAAGAACACCGCTGACGACGAAAAGCTGGGTGTTGCACTGACCGAAATCCAGAAGGTTGACCCAACCCTCACGATTGAATATTCGAAAGAACTGAAGCAGATCATCATCCGCGGACAGGGTGAACTTCACCTGAATATTGCCAAATGGTTGATCGAGAACATCGAAAAGATCGGCATTGAATATTACGCCCCGAGGATTCCTTACCGGGAAACCATTACCAAATCTGCCAAGGCGATGTACCGTCACAAAAAACAATCGGGTGGATCCGGTCAGTTTGGAGAGGTACATATGCTCATCCAGCCTTATACCGAGGATATGGTTCCCCAGAAAGAATTCCCGATCAGGGGTACTGAAGAACATCTGCTTCCCTGGGGTGGAAAACTCATTTTCAACAACTGTATTGTCGGTGGTTCAATTGATGCCCGCTTCCAGCCCGCTATCCTGAAAGGGATCATGGAGAAGATCGAAGAAGGTCCGTTGACCGGTTCCTACGCCCGTGATATCGTAGTTAACATCTACGACGGTAAAATGCACCCGGTTGACTCCAATGAGCTTGCCTTTAAACTTGCCGGACGCCAGGCCTTCAAAGAAGCCTTTAAAAATGCAGGTCCGAAGATTCTTGAGCCCATTTATGATGTTGAAGTCATGGTGCCCTCCGATCGCATGGGTGATATCATGACCGACCTTCAGGGTCGTCGCGCCATCATTATGGGAATGGACAGTGAAGGCAATTACCAGATCGTAAAAGCCAAGGTACCCCTTGCTGAGATGAACCGTTATTCTACCGCCCTGAGTTCAATCACCAGCGGCAGCGGAACCTACTCACTCAAATTTGCTGAGTATTCACAGGTTCCGGGCGATGTTCAGACAGCCCTTCTCAAAGCATACGAAGAACAGGAGAAAGAAGACGAATAGTTTTCAGTTATCCTGCGATAAAAAGGCTGTTCCTCCGGGAGCGGCCTTTTTTTATAAAGTTTGTCCGCTTCTTTCCCGCCACAGGCAGGGAACCTTTCAGATGCGGACTTCCACGGCTTTATAAAAGTTAGCCCGCATCTTACCCGCCACAGGCGGGGAGCCTACCTGCCGGTTTGCCCGTCGAAGGAGGGCGAGGCAGGCCTTTCTGATGCGGACTTCCACAACCTTATCCATTGATAAAATTCTACTTTGCCTGAGGTGCAGGTGCACATCAGAAAATAAGATGTGCACCAACATTTCAGCAGGAAATACAATGATTTTCAGCTGTCTGACCCCTGACCCCATAGGGGGACATCTGAAAATCAATGAATCAAAATGTCCCCCTCAGGGAAATAAGGAGTCAATAAATTATCAGGAGCAGACTCAATTTCAGATAGCCGGAGAGGAGGATCCCAGCTGGAAATAAATCAGTAACAGATGAAAAACATCCGGAAAATTTCTTCAACCGGCTGAACAGCAATATTTCAAAAACAGTATCTTTGCTATTCAATGTTAGTGTAACTTTCACACCAACCCGATTCATTCCGGTTCAGACTTTTTATAACGATCAAATCCATTGATATGAAACGACTTATCTTATTCATGGCAGCAGCTTCGCTGGTACATTTCACTACTGCCCAGGTTCAGCCGGTAAAACCTTTGTTTAAGGGATCGCAGGTTAAAGTATACACAACCGCCGATAACAGCGATTACCGTCTGACACAAACCGCAACCCTTGAATTCAGTGAGACGGGTCAGCCGTTTGAAACGGAAATCTGTGTCTTTGTCGATCCATCGCAGACATTCCAGACATTCCTCGGAATCGGGGGAGCCATCACCGATGCTTCGGCCGAAACATTTTACAAGTTACCTGAAAAAAAGCAACAGGAAGTCCTGACCGCCTATTTTAATCCTAAAGAAGGCATCGGATACACCCTGCTGCGCACAAACATGAACAGCTGTGATTTTTCCAGTGGAAGCTATACCTACGTAAATGAAGGGGATGCTGATCTGAAATCCTTTTCTGTAGATGTTGACAAAAAATATAAAATACCAATGATTAAACAGGCCATGGCTGTTGTCGGAGGAAAGATTCCATTGTATATAAGCCCGTGGAGTCCGCCGGCCTGGATGAAAGACAACAACAATATGCTCCAGGGAGGGAAACTGAAGCCGGAGTTTTACCAAAGCTGGGCCAACTATTATGTGAAATACATCAACAGCCTCGAAAAGGAAGACGTACCGGTGTGGGGCCTTAGCATTCAGAATGAACCAATGGCAAAGCAAAAGTGGGAAAGCTGCATCTATACAGCCGAAGAGGAACGCGACTTTCTGAAGAAATACCTTGGACCCACCCTGAAGAACGCGGGACTATCAGATAAGAATGTTATAGTCTGGGATCATAACCGCGACCTGATCTATCAGCGTGCACAGACCTATTTTTCTGACCCCGAAGTGGCAAAGTATGCCTGGGGAATCGGATTTCACTGGTACGAAGACTGGAGCGGCGGCCTTCCTGTGTTTGAGAATGTTCGCAGGGTTCATGAAGCTTTCCCGGATGAAAACATCCTGTTTACCGAAGGATGTGCCGAAAGCTTTGATGCAAACCGTTATAGCTTCTGGGGCCTTGGCGAGGAGTATGGCCGTTCGATGATACACGATTTCAACAACGGGGCCGTGGGCTGGACCGACTGGAATATCCTGCTGGATGAGTTCGGTGGCCCGAACCATGTCGGCAATTTCTGTTTCGCCCCCATGCATGGGAATACCAAAACCGGGGAACTTACCTTAACAAACTCCTATTATTACATTGGTCATTTCTCTAAGTTTATCCGCCCGGGAGCCAAAAGGATCATAGCCTCGCCCAGCCGCAGCCAGCTGATTGCCACAGCCTTTGTCAATATGGATGGATCGGTGGTGGTGGTGGTGATGAACCAAAGCAATCAGCCAACGGAATATAAGCTATGGGTTAACGGTAAAACTGTGCCTGTAACCAGTCTGCCGCATTCAATAGCCACACTGGTTTTCTGATCCTGAAGTTCCGGTCAGAAGGAAATAACCCTTTCAGGAAATAAACGGGTAATCAATATACCCCTCCGGCCCCCGGGTATAAAAGGTATCGGGATCCGGTGCATTGAGGGGTGCATGGTTCAGGATGCGTGCCGGCAGGTCGGGGTTGGCAATAAACAATCGTCCGAAGGCCACCAGGTCGGCGCAACCTGCTTCAACAGCTTCCTTGCCGCTTTCCGGTGTATAGTTTCCTGCAGTAACGAGTGTTCCGGTGTAATGCTTTCTGAAATGCCGGGCCACATGGGGTATCATATGCGGATGCTTTTCAAGCGAAAGCATGGGCTCCACCAGGTGAAGGAAAGCAAGGTTTCTTTTGTCAAGTTCACCGATAACATACCCAAATAAACCTACCGGATCGGTGTCGTCCATTCCATATCTGATATTGGATGGCGACAGCCGGATTCCCGTTCTCTCACTCCCGATTTCCCTGCAGATGGCATCGGTAACCTCAAGGGTGAGGCGGCAGCGGTTTTCGATGCTCCCGCCATATTGATCGGTCCTGGCATTGGAAGATGAATGCATAAACTGATCAAGCAGGTAGGAATTGGCTGCATGGATTTCAACGCCATCGAAGCCCGCTTCCATAGCGTTTGCCGAGGCTTTCCGGTAATCCTCAACAATGCCGGGAATTTCACTCAGCTCTAGTGGTCTTGGCACTTCCATGGCCATCTTACCTTCCGGTGTTGTGATGAAATCACCGCCTGAGATGGCTGAAGCCGATACCGGCAATGCATTCCCCGGTTGCAGCAGCGAGTGTGAAACCCTGCCGACATGCCACAACTGCAGAAAGATCAGACCACCTTCTGCATGAACGGCCGCTGTAACTTTTTTCCATCCCTCAACCTGCGCTGTCGAGTGAATTCCGGGCGTGTTCATATAACCTACACCCTGCGGTGAAATCTGGGTTGCTTCTGCAATAATCAGCCCTGAGGAAGACCTTTGAGCGTAGTAAATGGCATTCATCTCAACCGGTACGCCACCGTTCCCGGCACGGCGACGGGTAAGCGGAGCCATGATCAATCGGTTTTTCAGGGTAAAGTTTCCAAGTTTATATGGTTGAAGCAAAGGATTCATCGTTTCTATCCGGGTTTTGTAACCATAAACTAAACTTCCGGCACAAAGTTGCACCGGAAGATTGTTTTTTTAATTTGGTCCGTTTGCAGGCAGAGCCTGCCGGCATACTCCGACGGCGGCAGAGCCGCCGCCGACCAAGGAAGTGCGCGTCAAAAGATAAGACGTGCACCAACACACCGGATTCAAACTTTTTACTTTAGACTTTTTACTTTTTACTTATCTCGCCTCAAACCGTCTTTTTAAACACAATCGCCACCACAGTCCGGTCATCGCCACCCATATTAACGGTAAGTCCATAGGGCCTGTCAGCAGGGATGGTGATTTGTGCAGCGCCTGCCTTACCTGTCAGCTGTTCCCAGATGGTAACGGCCTGGTGAACGCCGGTGGCACCCGTAGGATGACCCCAGCCGATCAGACCACCGGTGGTATTCACAGGTATTTTTCCATCACGGGCGGTATTTCCTTCGAGTACAAAATCTGCGCCCTTTCCTTCAGCGGCGAGGCCTATGGCTTCCATGCCCAGTATTCCGGCGATGCTGAAACAGTCGTGGGTTTCTACAGTGGCAAGCTGGTCAACAGTGATTCCCGCCGATTTCATGGCTTCCTTTGCTGCAAAGGCAATGGTATTGAGGCGGGTAAGATCTTCGGGTAAAGCCGTGATATCATCGGCAGCATGACCCACACCGACCACTTCCACTGCATCTTTCAGGGCGACACCGCAACGCTTCAGCCCTTCTTCCGAAACAATCGCTATGGTTGATGCACCATCAGAAACTTTGGAGCAGTCAAAAACATTCAGGTGGTCGGTAAAGGATTTCGGGTTGGGTTCCATCAATCCCTGAGCCTCCAGATCAGCGGTTTTATTTTCAAATTCCTGCGCTGTCGGGCACAGGCGTGCATTCTCAATGGCATTGCGGTACCAGCGCGCCATGGCCTTTCTGGCTTTTTCACGGCCAATTTTTTCATAATAAGCTCCGGCCCTGTCGCTAAACTGTCCGGGGAAGAAATAGGCGTGCCCGTCTTTCCGTCGGGGGAACCATCCTGCTCCGGCAAGAATATCGGCTCCGTAAATTGCCTTAACGGTATTCTGAACTTCAACACCCATGGCCAGTACTACTTCAGCTGAACCCGACAATACGGATTTTATACCACTCACCAGGGCCAGTCCTCCGGAGGCACAGGCCCCTTCAACGCGGAGTGAGGGTTTGTATCTCAGCCCGGGATCCACCATGGCCATAAAGGCACCAAGGTGAGCCTGTTTGTTAAAGCGGGAGGCCATGAAATTGCCCACCACCCCTTCGTCAACATTTCCGGCACCACCAATCTGCGCCAGGGTGGCCTGACCGGCTTCCTTCATATAATGCTCCAGTCCCGGACGTTCTTTTTTCGGATTGAATTCCTTGCGGCCGGTACCCATTGAAATGGTGTTATAACCGGCAATCATGTATATTTTTTTGTGAGGGTTCATAGGGAAGGGGATTTGACTAAAGAACAAAATCGTTTACAGGGCCATAGGCATGGAAAAATCCGGTCAGTAATACCGTATTGACATCGGCTGCGGAATGGGCAACCCCGTCACTCACCAGTTTTGCACCGATCTCCCTGGAGCGGCGGGCATAGGCAAGTGCCAGCAAAGCACCTTTATCACCAGATTTTTTATAATCGGCGAATGCAAGCGCAGCCATGGCGTCTTTGTCAGCAGCCTTTACCAGGTTTTTCCATGGCATTGCGGTTGCAGGAAGCGAACCCAGCCAGGCATCAGCTTTTGCCGCAAAACCTTCTGCAGCTGTATATTCTCCTTTTTCAATACTGTAAACAGCAACCGGCCTGCCCTTTTCATATTTCAGAAATCCGTCCTTCTGGCTGCCGTCGGAGTACTGACCGCCCTTTATTCCCTTATCAAAGAGTTCATCGAGTACCGGGCTGTGCAGGTTCTCTCCGGGCATATGGGGGTTCATCACATTCATAATAAACCTGACCACATCCACCCCGACATAATCGATCAATTGAAAAATACCCATCGGTCGCATCAGGTAATCCTGACTTACCCTGTTGACGGCATAAATGGCTTCATGCATGGGCATTTCTGCCGAAAGCCGTCCGGCTTCGCCAAGGGCATACAGGGCATCACGCATAAAGTGACCGTTGCCGATGAAACCGGCAATGTCGTTTGAAGGAACCACCACCTTGCGCATGTTTTTTGCCAGCTGCAGGGCAAATTCCTTCATGCCTTCAGGATTGGTACCGATGGTAATAAGTTCCACGAGTTTTTGAATTGCGGGAGGATTGTAAAAGTGAAAACCCAGAATCCTGCCTTCAAGGCCGGCATCTTTATCCAATCCGCCAATAGGGACAGAAGAGGTATTGGTAAAAATCCAGGGTTTGTGCGGATTGTTTTCATTGATCTGCCTGAACAGTTTGGTTTTGAGTGCAGCGTTTTCACTCACCGCTTCAAAAACCAGGGTGCTGTCGTAGGCCGCTTCAATGCGGGTACCCGGTCTGATCAGGTTCATTACATCATTGATATAGGCTTCAATGATATCGCTGTTTTCGATCAGGTCTTTCCGTCCGGCATAAACCTTACGGAGCATCACTACTTTCTTTTCAGCTGCTTTCAGCACCTGTCCGCGGATGTAATTCATCAGTCCGGGAAGTGCCCCGGAGGTCACATCCACTGCATTTACCACAAAATGCCTGTCCTTGTTTTCAGGTTTCAGCATCAGGTCGGCGATTTCAAGGGAGGTAAGCAACAGGATTCCGCTTCCCATTTTGCCGGCAGCCCCCAGCACCGTGACATTTGACAATCTTTCAGTGTAATCCATATTTTGGCGTTATTTATTTCGTTAATGAAATTTACCAGTTGGGTTTTCTTTTTTCGAGAAAGGCTTTCATCCCCTCTGCCCCTTCGTTTCCGAAAGGATCTCCAAAATGGTTGCGCTCAAGTTCTTCCCCTGCATTATGTGACATCCCCAGGCCCCTTCGGGTTACTTCCTTAACCAGCCTGACAGCCAGGGGTCCCTTCTGAGCAATCAGACCGGCTAATCTACGTGCCTCTTCAAGAAGATTCTCCGGCTCGGTGACCTTCTGTACAAGACGCATCTGAAGGGCGGTAGCTGCATCGATGACTTCAGCCGTAGTCAGCAGGTAAAGGGCATCGGCAAGGTTGGTAAGACGGGGCAATCGCTGGGTTCCGGCATAACCGGGTATCAGACCAAGGTTAACTTCAGGCTGACCGAATTTTGCGTTCGAGGATGCTATCCTGAAATCGCAGGCCATGGCGAGTTCCATTCCACCGCCCAGTGCAAATCCGTTGATGGCGGCAATTACCGGGAAGGGCAATTCACCCAGCCGGTTAAAAACAGCCTGCCCCCTGCCCGAAAAATTCCTTCCTTCTTCGGGGCTCATATTCACCATCTCGGCGATATCGGCTCCGGCAACAAATGCCTTACCTTCCCCGGTGATGATCAATGCCCTGAGTTCCGGATTTCCTGATATTTCAGTGATAAAATCATCCATCTCATTGAAAAACACCGAATTAAGGGCATTTAATGCCTGTGGACGGCTGATGGTTAGTGTGACGATCGGCCCGTCAGATATGGGCCTGAGAATTGTATATTCCATAAATTTATCTGTTTGCAATGGTTATGCAACTGGTAAAAAACACCAGGAATGTATAAAAGGTTTAACCGGTATTGTCAGAGCAGGATATAGCAGGGATCAGGTGAAGTGTTTCAGATTTTCCGATACTGAACTGTAGAAGGAGCAGGCAGATATTTCTTTGGCAAAAGCAAGCCAGTCTATGATTTCCAGGGCGGTGTCGTGATTGAGTGAACTGATCGGAAAAGTGTAGATGACATGGAATTTTTCCGGCTTTTCTGTTTTCTCCCGTTTCGATGACTTGTCAGTTTTGAGCACTTCGCGCTGGAGAATATTCTCTTTCAACTCGATCTCTACCATCCCATCCATATCAGAGATATTTATAAAAACCACCCGGATGTGCTTGAAATGGCTGGATTCAAAGAAGGGTATAAAACCCCAGAATTTCCGGCGCTTCATCCTTTTGCTACTGGAAAAGATATTCAGGTGGTTATTGAGTTTTGATTCCTTTTCCCTCCCTTCCATCTTACCAAAAGGTATTCTTTTCGGCGCAGGCAGGTTGTTAACCCTGACAATCAGTCCATGAAGATCCCGCATGAATGAATCATACAGTTTGCCATTCCCGGCATAATTCTCCTGAATTCGATGGTACCGCTGATTTATTCGCTCTGCACGCAAAGCAGACTCATTATCAGGGTGATGGGATTTCTCGGCGTCTTCTAACCAATGTGGCATATAAGAGTTGTATTGAAAATCTGACCTGATACAAAAATAATTAAATTTCAACACCACAAATTAAAAATCCGGGAAACACCGAACCTTAATGCAGGAATTTTGTGGCATTAATTACTTATTTTCGCAAAGCTAAGTGTATTGAATGTTTCTGAAAAAACCCCTTGATTAATATTACATTCCGGATGTTAACAACCATGACACTTGAAACGATGAACGCCCATTCCAAAGGCACGATGATGGAACATCTGGGCATCGTTTATACTGAAATCGGCCCCGATTACCTTTGTGGATCCATGCCGGTTGACCACAGGACGAAACAACCGGCAGGACTGCTTCATGGCGGGGCTTCGGCTGCCCTTGCAGAAACTCTGGGTAGTATGGGATCCATGTCGATCATTGACCCTGAAAAACAATCGATCGTTGGTATTGAAATCAATGCCAATCATATCAGGAGTATGAGAGAAGGTTATGTTCATGGAAAAGCCTCACTGATCATGCGTTCGCGGAAGCTGCACGTCTGGGAAATCAGGATTACCAACAGCGGGGGTCAACTGGTCTGTTTATCAAGGCTTACCATCATGGTTCTTGAAAAAGAAATGTCGAAATAACCAGGAATGCAAAACGATAAAAATACGATTGCACCTTCATTATACCGGGGAGACCCTATCCCGGGTTCGTATGTGTTTTTCCGTTTACCCGGGAAAACGGAAAAATCACTGATATCCGGAACGGCATTCCTCCTGGTTGATGGACTAACCTTAATACCGGAAAGGGAAGGGTTCGTAATGGCTCCGTTTCCGGGAAGTTCTCCTGTTTTATGGCTTGACGCCGGAATTACAACCAGCATTCCTTCTGGTGATGGTTCTGATAATTTAATTTTTCCGGACCTGACATCCTTGCCCGGCAATAGCCTTCTCACGGCTGTTACAGAGGAGGAATACAAAAAACAGGTAGGGGATATCCGGAAAATGATTCAGGATGGAGCTGCAGGCAAAGTTGTACTTTCCCGTCAGATGCCTGTTGATCTGGACAAAGATTTTGATCTACAGCGGTTTTTTAATCTATTGTGTGAACAGTATCCGGATGCTTTCGTATATCTGGCCTGTATTCCCGGGTATGGCTGCTGGGCCGGGGCATCTCCTGAAACACTGCTGAGATTCCGCAACGGAACCCTGTCAACCATGGCGCTGGCAGGAACACGGAAATCAGGAGAAAAGGGGGGATGGGGAGAAAAAGATGTCGCTGAGCACAATTTTGTAGTTGATTTCATTGAAATGCAGCTTAAAAGAGCCGGTTGTAACGAGATAAGGAAATCAAAAACCTGCTCTGTCAACGCCGGAAAGGTCATGCACCTGTGCACTGATTTCAGCGCTGAATGCAGACCTGATCAGCTGGCAGCCATCGTCGGAGCGCTGCACCCTACCCCGGCTGTTTGCGGCTGGCCTGCAGAAAAAGCACTGGATATTATTCAGCGCACCGAAAAACACGAACGCACCTATTACACCGGCTACCTTGGCCCGGTCGGAGCAGACACAACTGATCTTTTTGTCAATC
Source organism: Bacteroidales bacterium (assembly GCA_016705005.1). GTDB lineage: Bacteria > Bacteroidota > Bacteroidia > Bacteroidales > Lentimicrobiaceae > Lentimicrobium. Next base: position 154,697 of record JADIZB010000009.1, read on the forward strand.
TGCGCTGTATGCAGCTGTTCAGAGAGAAGGCTATTGTGTATACCGGGGGTGGACTTACTGCCGGATCTGATCCACAGAAAGAATGGGATGAAACGGTGCTTAAAAGTACAACCATGTTGTCAGCAATGGAAAAAATGCGGAATTTAGCAGTCTGATATCTGAAAATGAGTAAAGGGAAGGAACAGATCAGCCTGCTGGCTGAAATCATGTCGGAAAAAGGCATTTCACAGGTTGTTGTATCGCCGGGCTCGCGCAATGCACCCGCCATTATACTTTTCGCGAGGCAAAAAAACCTGAATCTTATCAGTGTTGCCGATGAACGGAGTGCCGGATTTTTTGCCCTGGGTATAGCCATCAGCACACGCAAACCGGTTGCACTCCTGTGTACCTCCGGCACAGCCGTTCTCAATTACGCTCCTGCCATTGCCGAAGCCTACTACCAGAAAGTTCCCCTCCTCGTGATTACTGCCGATCGTCCGGCAGAATGGATTGACCAGGGTGACGGGCAGACCATCCGGCAGGACAAGATTTTTGCGAACTACATCAGAAAAAGCTTCAACCTTCCCGCTGTCTTCAACACCCCCGATTCATGCTGGCTGGCCGGAAGAGTCATCAATGAAGCCATTGACCGCTGCCACTATCCTGCTCCGGGTCCGGTTCATCTTAACCTTCAGATAGCAGAGCCACTCTATAAGCTTGAAGCCTCCGGACAGACTCCTTCTGCCATGGTTATCCGGATGGCCGGGGTTGAAAAAAAGATGTCTCCTGACACCTTGAAACAACTCTCAGACCAGTGGAATACATCCGGATCGAAGCTGATTCTTGTTGGTCAGATTCAGCACAGTGCACAAACCGGAGCACAACTTGAGACATTTACAGCTGACCCCTCGGTCATCATCCTGACCGAAACCACTTCAAACCTGCACCATCCGGGTTATATCAGTTGCATCGACCGGGTAATTGACGGCATGAAGGAATCCATGATTCATGATCTGAAACCCGACATCCTTGTCACTTTTGGCGGTGCTGTGGTATCAAAAAAAATCAAAGCCCTGCTCAGGAAAATGAAACCAGCGGCCCACTGGCACATCGGTGATGATCCGGATGATTTCTACACAGATACCTATCAGGCTTTGACACTGACAATCCCGTTAATGGCTGAAGTATTTCTCAGCCAGCTTGGCAGGGAAGCTGTCCCTGTTTGCAGCGATTATCGTAAAAAATGGTCTGAGCTGAATCTTGAAAGGAAGAAAAAGCACGATGAATATATCCGGTCAGCAGGTTTTTGTGATATGCACGTATACGATGTGCTGTTCAACAATATTCCGGAAGGGATGGTGATTCATCTGGCCAACAGCACACCGGTAAGGTATGCACAGTTGTTCGACCATCCGGGAAGTCACCGGTTTTATTCAAACCGCGGCACCAGTGGCATCGATGGTTGTGTTTCTACAGCGGCAGGCTTTGCCTGGGCTGCAAACAGGCCTGTAACAGTAATTACCGGCGATATCGGTTTTTTCTACGATAGCAATGCCTTGTGGAACAATAACCTGAACAGGGATTTCAGGATCATCATTATCAACAATGGCGGAGGAAATATATTCAGGATATTGGATGGTCCGTCAGAATATGAACAACTCGAAAACTACATCGAAACTGCACACCATCTGACTGCTGAAAACCTGGCCCTGAATTTTGGGCTGAGGTATTATAAAGCTGATGATACTGGAGCCCTGGAGAGGCAACTTGCCGGATTTTTTGATTTCAGTCATGCAAGCCCGGCCATTCTGGAGATCATCACACCAAACATTATCAGCGCTGAGGCGTTAAAAGAGTACTTTAAATATTTAAATGCATGACTTCCATGAGAACCTGGAAACCCATCAGGGTGTATGAAGAAATAAAATTCGACTTTTTCGAAGGGATTGCCCGCATTACCATCAACAGGCCAAGGTACCGTAACGCTTTTACACCCGATACCATTAAGGAGATGATCGATGCCATGCATCATTGCCGCGAAAACGATGAAATCGGAGTTGTGGTCATTACCGGTGAGGGTGACAAAGCATTCTGCAGCGGCGGAGACCAGAACATCAAAGGGGTTGGCGGATATGTCGGCAAGGATGGCATCCCGCGTCTGAATGTACTTGACCTGCAGAAGATGATCCGATCTTTACCAAAACCAGTGGTGGCCATGGTAAATGGTTATGCCATCGGCGGCGGCCATGTGCTTCATGTGGTTTGTGATCTGAGTATTGCTTCGGACAATGCCATCTTCGGTCAGACTGGTCCTAAAGTGGGTAGTTTCGATGGTGGATTTGGCTCCTCCTACCTTGCCCGGATTGTTGGTCAGAAGAAAGCCCGTGAAATCTGGTTCCTGTGCAGACAGTATTCAGCTCAGGAAGCACTGGAAATGGGACTGGTTAATAAAGTAGTTCCGTTTGCACAACTCGAAGACGAAGTGGTTGACTGGTGCAAGACGATGATGGAACGAAGCCCGCTTGCGCTCAGAATGCTCAAGATGTGCCTGAATGCCGAACTTGACGGTCAGGCAGGAATTCAGGAACTGGCCGGAAACGCAACACTTCTTTATTACCTGACAGAGGAAGCCCAGGAAGGCAAGCATGCCTTTCTAGAGAAACGCAAACCCAATTTCGGAAAATTCCCGAAATTTCCGTGATAGCTGCCTGATAAAAATGGAAAAAACCAAACTGAAAGCCTGGATACACGCGATTCGGCTGAGGACTTTGCCGCTTGCTTTCTCCAGCTCTTTGCTCGGGAGTTTCATTGCCTTCCACGATAAATCATTCAAATGGAGTGTGCTGTGGCTTGCCCTGCTTACAACACTCTTTCTCCAGATACTTTCCAACCTTGCCAACGATTACGGTGATTCAAGGAATGGAGCCGACAACCCTGAGCGGGTGGGCCCGGAAAGGGCAGTGCAAAGCGGGGTCATCAGCCCGGGTGAAATGAGACTGGCAGTCATACTGACCGGATTTTTTGCGTTCGTTTCGGGGATACTTCTGATCGGAGAAGGTATAGGTTATACTGTTACCTACAAATGGATACTGTTTCTGGTTTTGGGAACCGGGGCCATCGCAGCAGCCATCAATTATACCGTAGGGAAAAAACCATACGGGTATATGGGCTTTGGCGACCTGTTTGTTTTCCTTTTCTTTGGTTTGACCGGTGTCCTGGGAACCTATTTCCTGCATGCCGGCCACCTGAGATCAGATCTTCTGCTTCCGGCATCTGCCATGGGATTCCTGAGTGCTGCCGTTCTCAATCTTAACAATATGCGCGACATTCAGGGCGACAGCCGTGCCGGAAAACGCACCCTCGTTGTGATTATGGGACCTGACCGGGCCAGATACTATCATTTGCTGCTGATTGCAGGAGCTCCTGTGACTTTAATTGTTTATACCATTGTTAACTACAGCGGGCCCGTTCAATATATCTTTCTGCTCACCCTTCCACTTTTGCTGATGCACCTGCTTTCTGTATTCAGCATAAAGGTCCCTGCTGAGCTCGATCCACAGCTTAAACGACTGGCCCTCACAATTTTTGCAACAATTATCATTTTCGGTATCGGACTCATCTTCTGATGTTAACCGCCAGCTATAAGAAACACACCCTCTATTTCCGCAATCCGGCGGGAACTTCCCGTGGTATCCTGCAATCAAAAACAAGCTATTTCATTCTGATTTCGGCTTCAGGACAACCGGGTATTACCGGAGTGGGTGAATGCAGCATCATACCCGGGCTCAGCCCTGATGACCGGCCCGGCCTGGAAGAGAAGTTAAGGGATGTATGCACAGATATTGAAAATATCAGCAAAATCAGGAAAGACTACCTGTCATCCTGGCCCGCCATCAATGCCGCAGTTGAAATGGCCATTCAGGATCTTGAAACCGGCGGAAAACGTATTCTCTTCGCTTCAACATTCACCGGAGGTGTACGTACAATACCAATCCATGGTCTTATATGGATGGGAAAGCCTGAAAGTATGCTCCATCAGATCGACGAAAAACTTAACTGTGGTTTCAGGGTGATTAAAATGAAAATCGGCGCCCTCCCGTTCGACGAGGAGATCTCGGTCATCCGGTACATCCGGAAACATTTTAAGGAATCAGATATTGAAATCCGGCTCGATGCCAATGGAGCTTTTTCTCCGGCTGAAGCCAATGTAAAACTGGAACGGCTTTCAGAATTCAATATTCATTCAATAGAACAACCTTTCCGTCCCGGGCAACCGGAAACCATGGCAGAACTCTGTCTGAGTTCACCCATTCCTGTTGCACTGGATGAAGAGTTGACCGGCATTTCCGGTGTTGAAAATATAAATCGGTTGCTTGATCTGATCCGGCCCCAATACCTTGTGATTAAACCTTCCCTTCTGGGTGGTTTTGAGTCGGCTGAATCGTGGATTCAGGCAGCATCAAAGCGGGGCATAGGCTGGTGGGCCAATTCAGCCCTTGAATCAAACATCGGACTGAATGCCCTTGCACAATGGGTAGCAGCATCTGATAACCCGATCGTTCAGGGCCTGGGAACAGGCAGCCTCTACACCAACAATATACCATCCCCTCTGACCGGAATAAACGGAGAGCTCAGATATGATCCGGTTCATCCCTGGGATTTGTCAGCCATTCAATAAATAAGTACAACCATGAAATCCATTCCCAAAGCCCTGACCCTGAACGGAACATATTATTCTGAAGATGCCCTTTCTCATTTGCCGGCTCATCTGCAATCGGCCGGTAAACAGGACTGGGAGCAGGCATTGGGTAGTTTTATCAGGCATTGGATTGATGATAAGGATACAATCCAGGTCAAAACTTCCGGATCAACAGGCACCCCGAAAACAATAGACCTGAAAAAAAAGTCAATGCTTACCTCGGCCTCCATGACCTGCAGCTATTTGGGTTTGAGCGAAGGCCAGACAGCGCTGTTGTGTCTGAATACAGGCTATATTGCAGGGATGATGATGGTAGTCAGGGCTATGACCAGCCAATTGAACCTGATTACAGTCCCAGCCTCCGGATCACCCCTTATGAATGTATCATCACAACGGATTGATTTTGCTGCGATGGTGCCTGCACAGGTATATAATTCATTCATGAACCCTTTGACTAAACAAAAACTTGAGTCAATCGGAACTCTGATCATTGGTGGCGCTGCCCTCAGTCCTGAACTTGAAAAGATACTTAAAAATTTAAACGGCAACATCTATGCTACTTTCGGCATGACCGAAACCATAACGCACATTGGGCTGCGCCGGCTCAATGGTCCTGAACATAGCGAAGCGTATACCGTTCTGCCTGGAATTAATATTGAAAGCGATGACAGGGGCTGTCTTGTTGCCAGTGTTCCCTGGGAGGAAGAAAAAATAGTTTCGAATGACCTGATAAGTATTGAATCACCGGTGTCTTTCAAATGGCTGGGCAGAGCTGATAATGTGATCAACACGGGTGGAATCAAACTTATTCCGGAAACCATTGAAAAGAAGATCGCTGAATTTGTCGGACACCGGTTTTTTATCACCGGACTCCCTGACCCCAGACTCGGAGAAATCCCGGTGCTGGTCATGGAGTCATCCATACCATTGTCTGAAATGCAGATTGACAAAGTATTAAATCTTATAAAGCCTCATCTGGGAAAAGCAGAAATGATACAACGAATTATCATAGCAGCAGAGTTCTCAGTAACAGGAAATGGAAAGATCAACAGGAAAGAGAGTCTGGAAAATGCACTGAAAGTCTGAAAACCGATTTATTGCAGACCTTTTACCCTGGGTTTGCCGGCAATAAAATCCTTCAGGTAAAATGGCTCAAAGTAAGCAGTATTCTCAAAAATACCCGATTCAAACAAAGCATTGGCCTTGCTGACCATATAAAGCGAAGATGTCTCAAAATCATCCAGATAGGTAATGTTTGGATGAGCCAGGGTCGAACGGCATTTTCCGGCTCCGTCGCCCGCGATGATCAGGTGATGGCAGGACAGCAGATCAGCAAACGAATCTCCTGTAATAATTTCAGCCGTTGTTTCCCTTAAAGGTGAAAGGTTCTGGTCGAACAAAGCAGTATAAACCTCCATACGCCGGGCATCAATCATGGGTACAAACAAAACCGGAAGATTTAACTTATCTGTAAAACTCCTTTGTTTGATTCCCAGAGCCATTGCTTCGAGAGTGCTCACACCGATCATGGGAATATCAAGTCCGTAGCATAGCCCTTTGGCAGTCGAAACCCCGATCCTTAACCCGGTATAGGAACCCGGGCCCTTACTCACAGCGACGGCATCCAGCTTCCTTCTGTCTATTCCCGACTCTTTCAGAATCTCTTCTATAAACACAGCAACAACCCTTGAATGGGAATTATGATCCCTGGTCTCTCTGATCCCCACAAGTTTATCTCCGTCTGAAAGACAAACGCTGCAGACAGTGGTCGCAGTTTCAATATTCAGGATCAAAGCCATAGCTCAGAATTGTCAGTCTTTTTTGAACAATTCTTCCTTTTCAACCACTTTGATTTTGTCGCCATCCTTCAACGATTTTGAAACAGCACGATAAGGGCCGCTGATCACTTCATCACCGGCTTTCAGCCCATCTGTGATCTGGATAAAAGTGTTGTCCTGTATGCCGGTCTTTACTTTTTGAAGTCTGGCTACCCCGTCTTTGACGACGAAAACATATTCCTGAACAGGTTCAGTGCGTTTTAAAGCCTCCTTCTCTTTTTCACTTCCATTACCCTCTGTTTCCGGCGCTTTCTTTTCCATTTTTGTTGAATCTTCGCGGGCAGTAACAGCCTGAATGGGTACAGTAAGTACCTTGAGTGCCGTTTCTGTCTGAATATCAACGGTGGCTGACATCCCCGGCCTGAATGGCGAAGCATTCGGGGTTGCTGCAGGAATCAGATCGCTGTATGATGAGGGCAACATTCTGATTTTAACGTCAAAGTTGGTAACCTGGTCAGCACTCAGGCCACTCACGTTAGCGGAGGTGGCAATCTCGGTGACAACTCCTTTGAACTTCCTGTTCAGGTAAGAATCGACCTCCACAAGGGCAGTATCGTTGAGCGACACACGGACAATGTCATTCTCATTAACACTTACAATCACCTCCATAATAGCAAGATTGGCGATACGAAGGATTTCCGTCCCGGCTGAAAACTGTGATGCACCAGCAACCCTTTCGCCTTTCTCAACATTCAGTTTCGAAATGGTTCCGGATACCGGGGCATAGATGGAGGTTTTATAAAGGTTCTCACTGGCTTCCTTCACGGAAGCTTCCGCGCTTTTTACCGAATAATCAGCCCCTTTCACATTTTCTTCGGCGGCAGTAACCTCAGATTTGGCTACCTCATAAGCCGATTTCGCTGCATCATACTCTGATGCAGAAATTGCCTTCTCATTCCAAAGTCTCTGATTTCTTTCATAACTGGCTTTGGCATTGATAAACTGAGCCTGCACCTGCGCCAGACGGGCACGGGCATTCGCCAGACTGGCTTTGGTAGTATTGAGGCTGGCCAGTATACGGTCATAATTGGATGCATAGATTTTAGGGTCGATCTTGGCAAGCAGGGTTCCGGCCTGAACCTCATCTCCCTCCTTCACGAACACATCAACAACCTCCCCACTCACATCAGGTGAAATCTTCACCTCCGCTTCCGGTTGAATTTTACCGTTGGCCGAAACCGTTTCTATTATTGACCGGGATTCAGCCTTTTCGGAAGTGACTTTTGTGAGGTCTTCCTTACCGATGAGCCCCTGTTTGCGGGCTATGGCCAGGGCAATAACAACCAGGATAACAGCTGCGATGCCTATCCTGATCAGATTCTTTCTTTTTTTCATTTTCTATTCTTTTCCTTTGTTGATGCTTTTTTATTCGGGACACTCTCTATGCCCCGGTTTCCGGTGAATGATTCACCACTATAAACAAATTGAAATCCCTTTCAGTAACTTCAATGTATGAAAAACCCGTTAAATGCAGAAACCGTCCCGGGCTTACAGAACGGTGACTGATACCGCAGGAATCCTGCTATTTCTTCAGGGATAAAGGTTTACCCATGTAAAAGTCCAGAACTGTTGTCTTAAAAATAAAATCAAATTTACTCTGTATTTGCTCCGACTCGGCATTTGACAAATCTTTTTTAGCATTATTATAGTCAACCGAATTCATGATACCAACATCAAATTTCTGTTCTGCGTATCGGAATGACTCCCTTGTTGCATTAACTTTCTTTTCAGAAGCATGATATTGTTTCAGGGAAGCCCGTGCATCGGCCCATGCCTGCTGAATGGTCTTACGCAACATCATTTTCTGTAATTCATAATCCAGTTTTGAATTGTCCAGTGAAATCTTTGCTTTACTTACCATGGTCCGGCTCTGCCAGCCATTGAGAATCGGAATGGTCAGATACAAGCCGATCGTCTGGTTGTTGTTATCCCTGATCTGATCGTCCCAGGGGGTTGTTTTAAGGGAAAAATCCGTACTGTCCAAATACTGGCTTGCCCCTGAATAACCTGTTCCCCAGCTGCCACTCAATGAAAGTGAGGGGTAATAATTGCCCTTAGCCCTTGCGAGTTGCCTTTCACTGCTTTGCATACGATATTCGGAGGCTTTGATTTCAGGCATATTTGCCTGGGCATAAAGAAATATCTGATCGGGATTTCCCACAAGTTTCGGATCACCTTCGATGGTAAGTGCCGGAACTTCAATGTCAAACCCCTCAGCAGAAGGCAAATCGAGCAACTGACTCAGTGTAAGCAATGAGACTTCAAGGTTATTTTCAGCATCAATCAGACTCGATTCTTCAACGGCGTATTGTGCTTCGATGGTATAGGAATCCCCCGGTGCCATTGTTCCGGCATTGACCAGTTTCTTCATCCTTTCAACCTGTTGGCTGGTGATTTCCAGCTGATTTGTGCGGATCTGAACCAGTTCCTTGTAAAAAAGCACCTGAAGGTAAAATGTCGCGATGTTGATGGACATATCATTCATGTACTTATCGGCGTCCTGCTGGCTGGCCATCAGGTTCAGCTGATTCTGCCTTATTCCGTTCAATTTCTGGAATCCGTTAAAAAGAGTAACTCCACCCTGAAGGTAGAAGTTGTTTGACTGAACCCTGCTGGTAGCGAACCTGTTGGTGTACCGGTCAATTGTTTGTCCGTAATTATAGGCATGCGAGGCATTGCCTGAGATACCAGGCAACAGATCAAGCTTCGACTGCAACAGGTCAGCTTTTGCACTCTCAACCAGCAGCATCTGTTGCTTCAGCTGTAGATTATTGGTGATGGCATGGTTAACACACTGCTCCAGTGTCCAGACCTGCTGCGCACCCGCATTCAGGGTTAAAAAGGTGAAAAATACCGCAAAAAGTGCAATTTGTTTTTTCATTTCAGATTGGTTTTTCCTTTGTGATCCTCAGTACTTAATAAACAGAAAATGTGACCCTATCGTATAAAGACCATGCCACAAATCATAACATGCTATCTTTCTGTTGATTGACCATTAATATTAAACAATGATTGTACGGTTTCGCTCAGTCCGGGTTCATATGCGAACACCAGCATTCTTTTTATTGCCGACGAATGAAATGGACGTTTCAACTATTGTTCAAATTTATATGTTTGGTTGCTATAATTGGATTAATTTTACGAAAAATTCATCAAAGCCCGCCAAACGGACTGTTGAACATACAATACAATGGCAATATGATCAGCAAGTTTTCATTTATTTCAGTTGTTTTGACGCTCATTCTTATGGCGGGGTTACACCTGAACGCACAAAATCTTAATACCCATGCGATCAGTGACACCATTGATGTCATAAATTATGAACTTCACCTCACAGTCACCAACCTGTCACAAAAGATCATCTCTGGCCGTTCCGGAATCAGATTTACAACCCTTCAGCAAGGTATTCATCAATTACCTCTTGAACTTAAACAACTTCAGGTGGATTCTGTTAAATCGGAAGCAGAAATAATGCTTGATTTTACGCACACCGGTGACCAGCTCCGGATCGATCTCGGTCAGAACACCAATCCCGGCGACACTTTACTTGTTTGGGTTTACTACCACGGGCAGCCATTTCATGAGTCATGGGGGGGATTTCATTTTGCCGGGACTTATGCCTTTAATCTGGGTGTCGGCTTTGAATCAATTCCACACAATCTGGGTAAAACATGGTTCCCCTGCGTGGATGATTTTATTGACCGGGCTTTCTATGAATATTACATCCGTGTTGAAAACAGTAATACCGCTGTTTGTGGCGGTCTGCTCCAGTCCATTACTCCAATGGGTGACGGAACACAGGTTTTTCGCTGGAAGTCAGACAGGACATTGCCTACCTACCTCGCCTCTGTGGCGGTTGGCCCCTATGCCCTTGTCAATGATACGGTTCAGGGTGAACAACTCCAGATTCCGGTTACCTATTATGTGAGGCCTTCCGACACCACCCGTGCCAGAGGAAGTTTTATAAATCTCCCTGCAATCACATCAATTTATGAGGAGGCATTCGGGCCTTATCCCTTCCAGCGGATTGGTATCACCGGCACTTCCCTTGGCGCCATGGAGCATGCTGAGAGTATTTTTTACCCCAATGGCAGTATCAATGGCAATCTGTCGGACGAGTGGCTGTATGCCCATGAATTATCACATATGTGGTTTGGCGATCAGGTCACCTGCGCTTCGGATGCCGATATGTGGCTGAACGAAGGCTGGGCCCGGTGGTGTGAAACATATTACCGTGAGAAACTTTATGGCATTGAAGCAGCCCGAAACAATATGCGTCCGCTCCTGCGCGATGTGCTTCAGTTCATTCATACCAAGGAAGGTGGTTACCGCCCCCTCTCTCCCATGCCACCGGAATATACGTATGGTGATAATGTTTATGACAAGGGAGGAATCACCACGCATGCGCTCCGCGGTTATCTGGGCGACAGTCTTTTTTTCTCAGGAGTAAAAGCATACCTTGAAGCTTATTCCTTCAGCCCGGCATCTTCCTACGATCTGCGTGACTTCCTTACACAACAAACCGATACCGACATGACAGGTTTTTTTGATTTTCATGTTTTCGGGCCCGGATTTAACCATTTTACAGTCGACTCATTTAAAGTTGTACCGGCTGGAAATGAATATGATGTGGAAGTTTTTATCAGGCAGCGCCTGAAAGGAACTAGCATTTATGCCTCTGATTGCAGGCTTGAAATTTCCTTTATGAACGATGGATGGCAGACTGAAACCCGAAGAATAAGTTTCCCCGGACCCCATGGTTCAGGGATTTTCAGGATACCGTTCGAACCAACACTGGTCATGACTGATCTCTATGAAAAATCAGGCGGTGCGGCGACCAGCAGCTACAAAAACATTAAAAGCACAGGCTTATACGATTACACCGATACCTATTTCAAACTTGATGTTACCCAGATTACCGATTCAGCCTTTGTCAGGGCAACCCACAACTGGGTGCCTCCCGACAGTCTGAAGGTCCATGTTCCCGGCCTGAAGCTCAGTGACTACAGGTACTGGACCATCGAAGGAATTTTTCCGGCACAACTTGAAGCCACGGGAAGATTCTTCTATAATAAAAACGCATACCTTGATAACACCCTTATAACAAATTCTGAAGATTCACTCGTCATACTTTACCGTGCGGATGCGTCTCATGAATGGCAGCCCGTATCATATACCAGGGTAGGACCATGGCAGCTCGGAACAATCTATGTAGACCATTTAAGACCGGGTGATTACACCCTTGCCCTGTGGGATGCACTTTACGTTGGTTATACACCGGAGCCTGACATGGATAAATCAATCAGAATTTTTCCGAACCCGGCAGATTCACGGATTACTTTTGATCCATTGGATTTTTGCGACGGCAACATTTCGGTTTTCGACACTTCCGGGAAAATGGTGTTCACAAAAAATATATCCGGCAATGGTAAACCTGTTATCTGGAATTGTGCTTCTGTAAGGCAGGGGACCTACCTTGTAGCCTTTAGCCCAGATCAGGGACTTTCCCGCACGAGCAAAATTGTAATCAAGCACTGAACAATGACAGCCTCAGAATATGCCGGTGCCCTTCAGTCTTGTTTTATACCGTATTCCAATGCATATAACGCCGGAAGAATGAGCCGTTATATGCTTGACAAATTTGAATTTTTCGGAATTCAATCGCCACTCAGGAAAAAACTGGTTGCTGAATTTGTCCACATCCACGGCCTTCCATCTCCAGAACAACTTGACGATACAGTAATGCACACTTGGAATCTGCCACAACGCGAACTGCATTATGCCATTATGGAGATTGCCTCACGAAAGGTTTATCTCACCGATCCGGAGAGAATCAAACTGTTTGAATTTATGATTACAACCAATTCATGGTGGGATACCGTGGATTTTATAGCTGCCAACCTGGTCGGAGCATGGCTTGTCAGACATAAGGCGGCAACCGAAAACATTACACAAACATTTATGCAGTCGGACAATATGTGGCTGCAGCGGACGGTGTTGCTTTTTCAGCTCAAATACAAAAAAGAAACAAACCACGAATTATTGTTCGCAACCATCCGGCAATTGAACGGATCGAAAGAATTCTTTATCCGGAAAGCTATTGGCTGGGCACTTCGTGAATATTCAAAGACAAATCCGGAATCGGTTATTTCTTTCACAAACAATACGGAATTGTCGCCACTGAGCAGGCGTGAAGCATTAAAAGTCGTTTCAAAAAAAGGAATCATATGAATGAAATAGCCGCAACCACCTGGTGGATGCAGATGACTTCACCACCACCGGCCGTAATTTCGGAGAGCCTCCCCGAAGAATGCATGGCCATGCAGGCCATCAGGCCACTCCGGGCATTTTACCTTTATTTGTATACTTCTGTAGGAAGGCCCTATCAATGGTATAACCGGCTGATGATGCCGGCTGGTGAACTTCAGCAACTGCTGAATGATGATAATACCGAAATCTGGGTATTGTACTTCAATGGCGTGCCTGCAGGTTTCGTAGAGTACGACATTTCCTCATCAAAGGAAACTGAAATAGTATATTTCGGACTTAGCTGCGACTTTACCGGTAAAAAGCTGGGGCTTCCCTTTCTGAAATGGTGTATACAAAAAGCCTGGGAAAGACCAATAAACAGGTTGTGGCTGCACACCTGTAACCTCGACCATCCTGCGGCTCTCAGCTTCTACCAGAAAGCCGGGTTTGAAATCTATGATCAGGATACCATCATGCAACAAACGCCCGACCCTGAAGATGATCCTTATCTCTTGTTACCCTGGTAAAGAGCAAATTAAGCAAAACATTTGTTATAATTACAGGGCTAAATCTGTATAAAGTTAATCTGTAAGGACTATCCGCAATTCAAATCAGAGTTCTGCCAACAGGGCTTCAGAGATTATCAGGTTAAAGTCTCAAATGCAAATTCATCAGAAATCAAAATGACTGAAATATATCAATCGACAGAAGAAAAAATTGCCAGTATCATTTCGTGGGTCCTTCATCCGATGCTGATCCCGACCTATGCCTTATTGCTTATTTACAGTCATGATGCATTTTTTGTGATGATACTTACTGACAAGCTAAAATTGATCCTCATGGGCCTAATTGTAGCCAATACACTGCTTTTGCCATTAATTTTTATCTGGATGATGCGAAAGCGGGGAATCATCAACAGTTACCAAATGCCTGAAAGATCTGAACGGACATTTCCATTTGTAACTACTGCCCTTTTCTATTTTGCCACATGGATCATGATGAATAATCTTGGATTGCCGGGTGTATACTATTTATTCGTACTGGGTGGGGCAATCCTGATCGCTTTGGCTTTGATCATAAACCTTTTCTGGAAAATAAGTATTCATATGGTTGGCATAGGCGGATTAACAGGGGGATTTATCGGACTAAACTATCAGATGCTCATTAATTCAGGCTCTCTTGTTTTGGGTCTTTTTCTGTTGTCAGGACTGGTTGGTTTTGCCCGGCTGAAACTAAATACCCACAACGAAGCCCAGGTTTATGTGGGATTCATTGTGGGTATCACAACAATGGCAGGTATTACCGTGCTTCTCTGATCAGAATGGCCTGAGGGAAATGCCAATGGAAATCGGGAAAATATCAGGACCTGCGTTACTCTTGAATATGGTGGTTACAGAATAAAATGCTGTAATATTCACCCACTTGTAACCAATTTGTACTGTCGGTCCAAAACGCCATGTTTCAAAATTAGGAAGGTCACTCTCCTTAATTTTGATTTTACCATCATCCGTCAAATCATCACCTTTATACTTGGTGTGTGCATTCAGTTTTACTCCAACCTTGGCTCCAATGGCAAACCTGAAACCTTTTTCGCTTTTATACCTTATTTCAAGTGGGAAGTCTAAATAGGTCAGACTGATCTTATTCTTTTTGTAATCGATGTTTTCACCGTTCAGGCCTGTTAATGTATCGAGTGAAACAAAATACGATGTGCCGGTCGAATCCTGCAGCAGTCCGTTGCTGAAGAAATTATGCATGCCAAATCCTGCGCCGATGGAAAAAGCAAAATTGCTTTCCTTAATCGGGAAAGTGTACAATCCATAAATGCTTGCCCCCTGGTTGATCGTGCGGAAATCTATACCTTCCGGAGCATCCATTACAAAATCATTAAAAATATCCGCACCTGTGGTAAATTTCTTCAGGAATGGTTCACCTACCTGTTTTTGGGCGGAAACAAATGAAGAAACTGTTATTACAGCCAGAAAAAGGAGAATGGTTCTTTTCATTGAATAAAGTTTTTTATGTATGGGAAGGGATACAAAACAAATGCCGGAACCAATGCCGGTCAGTTTATATCAGTTTACAAAGATAGTTATTTTGAAAGAGGTTGCGACCGTGAAAACCTGAATCACAACAGCAGTAACCCGGATAAATTGTTTTAATGTAGAAAAATGGAGAGAAATAAATTGACGGGCTTATTATTCAATTCCTGACTGTCCTGAGAAATCAGACAATTCATCCGAACCGGTCTGTTCCAGTTTGTCATGATGAAACAACCTGGCCCATTGTTCAACTTTATCCATTTCATCCTGCTTCAGCCATCGCCTGGATTTCTGAAACTCCTTCAGGAACAATGTTCTGTCAAAGCTGACTCTTTTTAATTTTTCGATGAAGTAGTCCTGCATAAAAACCTCTGACCTTACGAATCTGTAAAGACAAAGATGGGATAAAAAAACATACAAATGCTTGCTAAATTATCAAACGCCGGGATATTTTTATCAGCCGGCCGGATTTCTTGAATAACTGCCTGAATTTCAAATCAGGGTTATGTTTCAATCGTCAAATCCCGGACGTTTAAAATCCATCGCTTCAGGAAATACCTTAATTGCGCGTTTTTTTATTCTTTCAAGCCTGACAAGAGCCTCGAGCAGAACGTCTTCTTCTGAAGGAATAAACCGCAGCAGCAAAGCCAGCGCTTCGATCGACCTGTTCACAGCTATAATGGCAATCTTAGCTGAACCATTGTTATCAGAACGTCCTGCAGTGGTATCTTCGAAAGGGGCAAGAGAAGCCCGTGAAAACTTTACAGCTATAAAATGAATATACCATCTTAAAACCTCAAGGGCGTCCTGAAGTACCAGATAATCGGCATGGGATGTCTCATGGAGTCCCGAAAGTGTTTCTTCAATTTTCTTCTTGTTTTTTCCTAACCATTTGAACAACCATTTGGCATGCTCATCAGATTTTTTAATGAGATAATTGTCCTTGCCGGGTTTCCTCAAATCAGTTTCATCATCATCCAGGGCATCGAAATCTATTCCATGCTCCTTAGCAAGGTCATGGAGCAATTCCATGGCATCCTGAAGCATGGTGCCAACATAGGATGCCAGGTCTTTCTCAGGTTCATTGCTTTCCTTGCGGATTCGCTCTTCTTCTTCTCCCATGGCAAAAACAGTACACCTGGAAGTAAAGGCGCACCGCTCACACCACCTGTCACAATAGTTATGAATGCCTGAAATTATATCCCTCGTTTCCCTGATTCTTTGAAATTGATCCAACGCACTTTTACCACTCATAAGTCCGGTTTTATTACAATATAATAGCCGGAAAAAGGAAAGGTAACTCAATAATCCTGTCAGATTACACGAAAACAACCATTGAATGATGAAATCTATTCAACTACTCCAACCCTGTTCAGGATAAAAGCAACTTCGAATGCTGTTTCCCTAAGCGCATCAAACCTTCCGGTTGCCCCGCCATGACCTGACTCCATATTCGTTTTGAGCAACAAAATGTTGTTATCGGTTTTAAGCGCCCGGAGTTTTGCAACGAATTTAGCTGGCTCCTGATAACCGACCTGTGAATCGTTCAAACCTCCGGTTACCAGCATATTCGGATAGTTCTGTGCCTTAACATTGTCGTAGGGTGAATAGGAAAGCATATACCTGTAATACTCTTCCACATTAGGGTTGCCCCATTCTTCATACTCCTGGGTTGTCAGCGGAAGGCTTGTATCGAGCATGGTATTGATAACGTCGACAAAAGGCACCTGGGCAACTACTGTATGAAACAGTTCAGGTCGCATATTTACGACAGCACCTACCAGCAAACCGCCGGCACTGCCACCCATAATTGCCAGTTTATCTGAAGATGTGTATTTGTCAGATATCAGTTGTTCGCCACAGGAGATGAAGTCGGTAAAGGTATTTTTCTTTTTGAGCAGTTTCCCGTCTTCATACCACTGCTCACCCATATCGCTGCCTCCCCTGATCTGGGCTATCGCAAATACAAAACCACGATCAATCAGGCTGTAGAAACTTGAAATAAAATAAGCGTCAGAACTATAACCGTATGAACCATAGGAGTATAATAGTGCCGGGTTGCTTCCGTCCTTTTTCAGTGATTTCTTATAAACTACCGACATGGGAACCTTTACACCATCGCCGGCTGTTGCCCATACCCGCTCTACCGTATAATCCTCCGGATTGAAACCACCTGGAATTTCCTGTTGTTTCAGCAGGGTGCTCTTGGTACTGATCATATCATACTCAAATACACTTGAAGGACGGTTCAGCGAAGAATAACCGTAACGCAGGCTTGTTGACGTATATTCAGGTGTTCCCTGCAGATAGGCTGTATAAACAGGTTCAGGGAAACTGATGGTTTTTTGCTTTCCGTCTTTCAGACCCAGAATATTGATTTCAGTCAGACCATTCTTACGGATTTCTGCAACCAGGTAATCCTGAAAAACTTCAAGCCCTTCAATCCTGGCATTTTTATCATGCGGAATCACGACTTTCCAGTTTGAACGGTTCTCATAACCCTTCAACGGAGCTTCATACACCATTGAATTCAGGTTTTCGCGGTCCTTATATTTGATAAAGAATTTCTCCTTGTGATGAAAAACATGATACTCAACATCCTTCACCCTGGGAATAAAAACCCTGAACTTGCCGGTGGGTTCACCTGCAGGCAGATAAAGATATTCTGTGGTCGAGAAACTTCCGGAAGTAATAAAAACAAAGTCATCTGTTTTGCTTTTCTCAACATTCAGGATAAATTGTTCGTCGGGTTCCTCAAACACCAGTTCATCCGGATTTGTGGAACCGATGGTATGACGGTAAACCCTGTATGCCCGCAGGGCATCATTTCCAATGGTATAAAAAATCGTTTTCCCATCGTTGGCCCAGGCAAAACCCTGAACTTTTTCAATACTCAACGGAAGATCCACTCCTGCAACCAGGTCTTTTATTTTAAGCGTGAAATCGGCAAACGAACCGGTTTCATTGGAGACATAGGCAGCAAGCTTGTTATCGGTGCTAACATCATAACCACCGAAAAGAAAGGCCTTTTTGCCCTCTGCCAGTTTATTCGCGTTGAAAATAACTTCTTCCGGGGCTGAAACATTGCCTTTTTTCCGGCAATAAATCCGGTATTGCATTCCCTCTTCGGTACGTGAATAATAATAATATCCATTGTCGAGCTGGGGTACGGTTTCATCAGTTTCCTTGATGCGGCCTTTCATTTCAGCGAAGAGCTTGTCCTGAAGCTGTACCGTTGATTTCATAACCGTATCGCAATATGCGTTCTCTGCATTCAGATAAGCAATAACTTCAGGATTGGTTTTTTCTTTCAGCCAGAAATAATTATCGGTGCGCTGATTACCGAACTCATTGAACATTTCTGGTTTGACTGCGGCTACCGGTGGTGCCGGAAAATCGCCTTGCATGGTTATTTTCACTTTTGTTTCGGTTGTTTGGTTGCAGGCAGCCAGGCCAAGAATAAAGGCTACTGCCGGGTAAAATCTGAATCGCCGTGACATAATTGTCTTATTAAATTTATCGTTGTAAATGTAGAAAAAAGAAAGAGGCGGGGGAGAGAGGGGGCGACTTAATCGAAAATAAGTGATATGGTGTCGATGGTTTGAAGTTGGATGATAGACGTTTGGCGTTTGTAGTTCAAATCTGCACAATCGCTTTGGTGTTAAATGGCGAGGGAGAGAGGGGGGAGAGATTAGCGACTATAAGACTGAGAGAATTACGAAGGTACATAAACCCAGTCAATCATGCCTTGGAGGTTCAATTGAATCATCTTTTAATTGTAGTGTTTTTATAATAATTCTTAGACTATTCATAAAAATAATTCCGGTGTTTATTTATCTGATATTGATTACATTTGAAAAATAATTAAAAAATGGTATAATATAATCTTACCTGTAAATACCTTGTGTTTCAATGTAGTCATCCATTCCCAGGGCAATTACATAAACCGGGATCAAGAAGAATCCAATATGAAAAAAATCAATTTGATCGTTGGTATAATCCTGGTTACATGTTTAAATCAGTCATTCTCACAGGGAATAAAATTCGTTGATATTTCATGGAATAATACACTAGCGCTGGCACGGGAAACAAACAAGCCCATTTTCGTGGATGTTTATACTACTACTTGTGCCCCATGTATAAAAATGAATAAAGAGATTTTTCCAGATCAGGAATTAGGAAAATTTTTTAACGATTCACTGATCTGCTTTAAAATGGATGCCAATTCGGGAGAAGGAAAACCTGTTTGTGCAAACTACAGAGTCAATGCTTTCCCGACATTCCTTTACTTTTCACCGGAAGGTGAATTATGTTATAAAACAATCGGATTTAAGGATGTTCAGGGCCTTTTTAAGGATGCCACTCAGGGGCTAATGGAAACCCGTGAAGAGAAACCTCTTGCAATCTGGGAAAGGGAGTTTGAAACCCGGAAAATGGATCCCGGATTTATTTACAATTATATTGTAAAAAGACAGCATTGCGGGTTGCCAATCGGGAAACTCATGGATGAGTATTTGTCACTTTTGCCGAAAGAACAACGCTACAACAGGAAAAATATTGATCTGATCAAAGACAATGCTGAGACATTACCGGCTCCGGGCATCACTTATGATGTTGTTCTTACATGCAGGGATACCTTATTGACCCGTTATTCTGTCATCGAAACCAATGAAATTCTGGATCACCTGTTTATGCAATATTCCATGGGAATCCTTGAATCCGCCATTGAAAGCAGGGAGGAATCAAAGCTGGATATGGCTATATCAATTGCTTCCAATATCCTTAGCACTGAGCTCAGATCAGCCGGTTATGAACTTCAGATCCGGAAAACTTATTTTGGAGAAACAGGGGATTATGGTAAGATGGCAGACCTGACCGAACAATTTATCGATACTTACATTCTGCAGGAAAACGGCAGAAGTTTAATCCGCGACACGGTCTCAACCATATTGTCGCTCGACAAAGCCTGTTCAGTTTTCTTTTATTATGTAGATGAAGAATCCAGGTTAAATAAGGCGCTGGGATGGAGTGAAAGAAGTATGGAACTGTCCGGAACATCTGAAATGTACAGATCTGCATTTTTCGACAATTCTCTCAATATGAAAGCGAATCTGCTCTACAAAACCGGAGACGCTGAAAAGGCCATAAAAATAAAGACCGATATCCTGAAATCAATACCGGCTGGCAAAACCGGAAAAGTTCAAAAGATAAAGGAAGAAATAGCAGCTATGGAAAAGAAGGAAAAAATTTGGGATGAATAGTTGATCCTGTGTTGCTTTATCGTTTATAAATTAATAAAGGAACAAGTAATCCCACATATCTGAAAATCGAAAGTTTTATGAAAAACCTGTTTCTGATTTTATCATTATCTGTTATAATTCAATCATGCTTTAAGGATAATGACAAGCCGACAGAATTCTATATTAAGAATCTCTGTTCGCAATCTCTGAACACTCATACATGTTCAATGGTGTCTTCCCAAATCAATGGGAATGAAATAAAATGCATTGATGATGTGATAGGCTCCGGGACTACTTTATCATTAAGACAGGTTGACGCTTCTGATGATGTTACTGCTAAAGATATTTTTACTACACTTGAAATTGTAAAAAGTGGTACAATGACTACAAAGAATATTTTCGATATGAATTTATGGATAAAGACCACAAATGGAGATAAAACTGAATTCACTTTAACTGTTGACGATAGTTTCTTTCAATAATAAAACCATATTCTAAAGTGTACGGGAATCGCCTGATTCAGGTGAAGGAAACGGGCTGAAATCAAAAACATTTCCTCCTCAGGAAACTTTATCGGGTCACAACAGGGTAAAGTCCCGGTTGGATTATACGTCCTTTCGGGCGTTAATTCTTTTTTTCACCTTTTCCCATGATCCCGTGATCAGGAAAGTTTCTTCCATAAAACCGGTGATTTCTTCAAGCCGCTTTACCGGCAGTGCAAAACTCATCACATTTTCATGAACGAAAGGCCTGGCGGAAACATCCAGCATGCCAAGCACTGCCCTGGGTTTTTCTTTCAGACTTTCGGCCAGCGGATATTGTATAACCGATGAACATCCGGAACCAAACGGAGCGATGGTCCCGTTCATGTCTTCCCTGTCGAAACCGGCAAGGGTAAAGAGACCGGACAAAACATCCGGTGACGCAAAGAAGATCGCTACTTCCGGATTATCATCCTCCAAAAGCATATCCCACCGTTTGAACACAATCCTTTTCCCTTTTGCCGGAGTCCAGGGTGCATTGGAAAGAAATTTTTCGACCAATTCAGGAGATTGAAGGTAACGTTCGCCCTCAATTTTATCATTCCCGCAGGATAAAAAATACTCAAAACCCGGTCTGAGCTTATCGGTAAAACCCAGGTATTTCTTTCCTCCGCCGCAGGAAACCGCTTCCTGATCATAGGCAAGCGATTTCCCTTTCCTCACTTTCGCCAGTTCACCGATAAAACAATTCCACTTTTGTGCCGGTTCAACGATTTCAGCTTTTACTTCATTATCAGAATAAAAAAAAACGACCGGCAGTTCAGCATTGCCAAAAAACCGTGTCCATAATCGGGTGAATTTTTCTTTGAAAGCTATGTCCATATTATAAATGATTTGAGATCATTGGCCAATTTATCAAATTATTCAAAGGGACACGGCATGCCGTGTCCCTACCCTGAATAAAAATACAATTTAAAGTTCTTTTCTCAACCTGGCTACCGGGATATTCAGCTGTTCACGGTATTTGGCAACGGTGCGGCGGGCGATGTTGTACCCCTTATCCTTAAGAATGTCTGTTAACTGCTCATCGGTAAGCGGTTTGCCCTTTTCTTCGGCTTCGATGCAATCGGAGAGTATCTTCTTGATCTCACGGGTGGACACTTCTTCGCCGGAGTCGGTCTGCATTGATTCAGAGAAGAAACTCTTCAGGAGGAAAGTACCGTAAGGAGTCTGCACGTATTTGGAGTTGGCAACACGTGATATGGTGGAGATGTCCAGCCCAACCACTTCGGCAATATCTTTGAGAATCATTGGCCGGAGTTTGGTTTCGTCTCCTGTAAGGAAATATTCACGCTGATAATTCATGATCGCATCCATCGTAACATAAAGCGTGTTCTGCCGTTGTTTGATGGCATCGATAAACCATTTGGCAGAATCAATTTTCTGTCTGATGAACATTACTGCTTCCTTCTGACTGGTGCTTTTCGATTTGCTTTCAGCGTAGGTTTCAAGCATATCCACATAAGTCCTGCTGAGCCTGAGCTCGGGCATATTGCGCGAATTCACCTGAAGTTCGAGATCTTCATCCTTGTTGTAAATGAAGAAATCGGGCATGATGTAATGATTCGACTTTGTGGTATCGCTCATCGAATTTCCCGGTTTGGGATTGAGCTTCAGAATTTCGTTAACGGCATCGCGCAGTTCTTCGTCACTGACCCGGGCTTTTTTGGAGATTTTATCGTAATGCTTCTTGGTAAGTTCATCAAAATAACGCTCAATCAGCAGGATGGCCAGCAAGGTTGCAGGTGTAGGCGGGTCCTGTCTTCTGAGTTGTATGAGCAGGCATTCGCGCAGATCGCGCGCCCCGACACCGGGAGGGTCAAATTCCTGGACTACTTTCAGCATCCGGTTCAACTCTTCGGGTGTAGTGGTAATATTTTGCGTAAAGGCAAGGTCGTCGACCATGGCATTCAGGTTACGGTTCAGGTAGCCTGAATCGTCAAGATTTCCGATAATATAGGTGGCAATCTGAACCTGCCGTTCATCCAGAAGGCGCAATCCAAGTTGTGATATAAGTAACTCGTTGAAGCTGATACCTGATGCATAAGGTACCTCACGGTGCTCATCATCGGCACTTGTATTGTTCGCGTTCAGCCTGTATGCCGGAACATCGTCATCATCCAGGTAATCGGTGATATCGAAATCGTCGCGTTCCCGGTCCAGTTCATCCACGGGATCCGGTTCAGTCTCAGGAAGCTGGTCGCTGATGTCCCCATCCGATTCCGGGTCTCCTGAATCTTCCAGGGCCGGGTTTTCTTCGATCTCCTGCTTGATGCGCTGCTCAAGGGCAATGGAAGGGATTTGCAGCAATTTCATAAGCAGAATCTGCTGTGGCGACAGTTTCTGTAGTAGTTTCTGCTGTAATTTCTGAGTTAACATGCAATTTCCTTCATTAAAAACGATGCGAATATACTGGCAAGTTACGAAATATCCGCCACAATTAAAACGATTTTTTATCCTGATTATTGAGTATGGAGATGCGTATCCCCATTTTCTGTCTATTTATCGGGTTCGGTCGAAAATGTAACTCCCTGCCCCGATAAAGGATCAGAACTCGGCATTCTGAGGTGTCCTCGGGAAAGGTATTACATCGCGGATGTTAGCCATACCGGTTACAAACAGGATCAAACGCTCGAAACCAAGACCGAATCCGGCATGAGGCGCTGTGCCGAACCGGCGGGTATCGAGATACCACCAGATATCCTTTTCGGGAATATGCATTTCGCGGCAACGATCGGTCAGCTTTTCCAGCACTTCTTCGCGCTGAGAACCACCGATGATCTCACCGATCCGCGGGAACAGTACATCCATAGCTCTCACGGTTTTTCCATCGTCGTTCTGCTTCATATAGAATGCCTTGATCTGTCGGGGATAATCGGTCAGAATTACCGGGCGCTGAAAATGCTTTTCGACCAGGTAACGCTCATGTTCGCTCTGCAGATCAGTTCCCCAGTCTACCGGGAATTCAAATTTCTGCCCTGAAGCCATCAGAATTTCAACGGCTTCAGTGTAGGTCAGGCGTTTGAAATCGTTGTTAACGACAAATTTCAGCCGTTCAATCAACTCATTGTCGTACATCTTATTGAGGAATTCCAGATCGTCGATACAATGTTCCAGGGCATAACTGACAAGGTATTTCAGGAAATCCTCGGCCAGATCCATGTTATCTGTAATGTCATAAAATGCCATTTCAGGTTCTATCATCCAGAATTCAGCAAGATGACGCGGGGTGTTGGAGTTCTCAGCCCTGAAGGTCGGCCCGAAGGTATAGATGTTTGATAATGCAAGGGCTCCCAGTTCACCTTCAAGCTGGCCTGAAACGGTAAGATTTGTGGCTTTACCAAAAAAATCCTGGGTGTAATCCACCTCACCGGTCTCCGTTAAAGGTGGCTTTACCGGATCAAGTGTGGTTACACGGAACATAGCACCGGCACCTTCAGCATCTGATCCTGTGATGATCGGTGTATGAAGATAGTAAAACCCATGATCGTTGAAGTATTTGTGAATGGCGAAAGCCATGGCATGACGGATGCGCAGTACAGCCCCGAAAGTATTGGTCCTCGGTCTGAGATGGGCAATTTCACGCAGAAACTCCAAAGTGTGGCCCTTCTTCTGAAGGGGATAGGTTTCAGCATCGGCAGTACCATATACTTCAATCTCCTTTGCCTGAATCTCAACCGCCTGCCCCTGTCCGGGAGATTCAACGAGAATACCGTTTACCGAGATACAGGAACCTGTAGTAATCAGTTTCATCACAGCTTCATCAAAACCGGCCAGATCAACCACGATTTGAATGCTGTGAACAATTGAACCGTCGTTGAGGGCTATAAAGGCCACATTTTTGTTACCCCTCTTTGTACGCACCCATCCTTTCAGGTTTATCATGTTTCCTGCGCCTATCGTCTGCCAGTTATGCAGGATATCTGCAATTTTCGTTCTCTTCAACGGTTCCATTTCAAAAATTTATAATTGATTTCAAAACTAAATAACAATTAACCGGAATGACCGGTATAGCGTGGACAAAGTTAAGAATTTTCCGGATTGGGTAGGATGAGGGATACCGGTTCAGGATTAACAAGTATCGGGCACATCTTAACAGCATGTACCTTCCCGCAAGGATTTTACTACTTTTGCTGAAAAAAAAAACGATGGACTTTCTTCCTATTCAAAGCTGGATTGACTGCGATGCCAGGCCTCTGGTCATTGCCGGGCCATGCAGCGCTGAAACGGAAGCACAGGTTTTACAAACTGCACATGCCCTGAAATTGATACCCCAGGTCAGGGTATTCAGGGCTGGCATCTGGAAACCACGCACCCGCCCCGGCTCCTTCGAAGGTGTTGGTTCAGAAGGACTGTTGTGGATGAAAAAGGTAAAGGAAGAAACCGGACTGCTTACTACGGTTGAAGTCGCCAAGCCACACCATGTAGAGGAAGCCATAAAACAAGGCATTGATATTCTCTGGATTGGAGCAAGAACGGTTGTAAATCCCTTCTCCATGGAGGAACTGGCCGAAAGCCTTTCAGGTATGGATATTCCTGTCCTGGTTAAAAACCCGGTGAATCCTGATCTGAAACTCTGGATCGGTGCAATCGAACGCCTGCATAAAAATGGAATTCATCGTATTGCTGCTGTCCACCGGGGGTTTTATCAATATGAAAATACCCGTTACCGTAATGCTCCCCACTGGGAAATACCCATTGAACTGATGCGGCAGATGCCCGGCCTGCCTGTACTCTGCGATCCAAGCCATATCGGTGGCAGCCGGAATCTTATCCAACCTATAGCCCAGCAGGCGATGGATCTTGAGATGGACGGGCTGATGATTGAGACCCACCCTGATCCTGACAAAGCCTGGACAGATGCTCCCCAGCAAGTGACACCATCTTCGCTTCAGGATATTCTCAGAAGACTTGTGCTCCGGGAACACAAAGGAAGCCGTGAATTTGAAAGGAACCTTGAGGAACTTCGCAACGAAATAGACCTGATAGATTACGAACTGATCCGCCTGCTGGCCGAACGTATGTTAAAAGCGGAAGAGATGGGCCGGTACAAATATGCCCATAACATCACCATTCTGCAGTTGCAACGGTGGAAAGAACTGTTCGCCGACCGCATCAAAAAAGGCAATAAGGCCGGACTGGATACCCGGTTCCTGGCAGCACTTCTTCAGTTGGTTCATGAGCAATCCATTGAAATTCAGACTAATGTGATGAATAAGCCTGACATTTCGGGAAAATGATTCTTACAAAGTTGATCCCTGTAATCTTTCCCGGATGTTTGCAAACTACCATCCATCCTTCCTTTACACTATCTTTGCACCTCTAAATTCAAATTTTACCGGATGTTTGATAATTCCCCGATTACTGAGACTGCTGTTTTGGTCGGACTGATCACCGGACGCCAGGATGAGGCCAGGGTAACCGAGACGCTCGATGAACTTGACTTTCTTTTTGACACTGCCGGAGGAACCGCTGTAAGGCGTTTTATACAGAAACTGGATAAGCCTGATACAAGGACATTTGTTGGGTCAGGAAAGCTTGAGGAAATCAAAGCCTGTATCAGGACTGAAAATATCGGAACTGTTGTTTTTGATGATGAATTGAGCCCATCGCAACTCAGAAACATTGAGAAGGAACTTGAATGTAAGGTGCTTGACCGGACCACACTGATCCTTGATATTTTCGCAAAAAGAGCGCGTACAGCCACCGCGCGTGCACAGGTTGAACTGGCCCAGCTACAGTATATGCTTCCACGGTTGTCGCGAATGTGGACCCACCTCGAAAAACAACGTGGGGGCATTGGTATGCGTGGCCCCGGGGAGAAGGAAATAGAAACCGACCGCCGCATCATCCGCGATAAAATATCACTACTTAAAGAGAAACTGAAGGACATCGACAAGCAAAAAATCACTCAGCGCAGCGGCAGGGAAAAACTGGTCAGGGTTGCCCTAATCGGCTATACGAACGTGGGTAAATCAACACTGATGAACCTACTCAGCAAATCGGAGGTCTTTGCCGAAAACAAGCTTTTTGCCACCCTTGATACCACTGTACGTAAGGTGGTTATTGACAATCTTCCCTTCCTGTTGACAGATACAGTCGGCTTTATCAGGAAATTGCCCCACAGCCTGGTTGAATCCTTTAAATCGACCCTTGATGAAGTAAGGGAGGCAGATCTTTTGTTGCATGTTGTCGATATTTCACACCCTGGTTTTGAAGATCAGATTGAAGTGGTAAACCAGACTCTGGCTGAGATCGGGGTTGCTGAAAAACCGGTCATGATGGTTTTCAATAAAGTAGATGCGTATTCATTCCTCGAAAAAGAGGAAGGTGACCTGAGTCCGGTAACCAGGGAAAATATTACCCTGGATGAGTTGAAACGAACATGGATAGCCAAAATAAACCATCCTGCGCAGTTTATTTCCGCCACAAAAAAACTTCACCTTGATGAATTCAGGGTACAACTTTACAAAAGCATCCATGGTATTCATATTATCAGGTATCCATATAATAAATTACTGTATTGATATTTAATGTTCTACACAGTTTTAATATCTAATAAGTTATACTATAATCAACCTAATTAAAAAATTAATTAAAATTTTCAAACTAACCGGGTTACTTTTTTAATCCAGGGTTATTAAGTTTAGAATAATTGCCCCGAAACGGAAATTATATAACTTGATAAAACTGGAATTATGAAAACCCGACTACTATCTTTACTGATTGTGATTCTCCCCTTTGTGGTGAATGCACAATGGAGTAATTACACTGAAAACTTTGATACCTGGGGAAACTGGCAGGGGAGTTCACCGGCGGCATTTGGCCCGCAATCCTACATTAATGGTGGTGCACCTGAAAATGATGTTTTCTCATCCAACAGCGCCAGGGTGATGTTCAATGCCGGCTGCCGGAGTGCACCTTACCACCTGATGTTAAATCAAAGCATCAGCCCGGTCAATTTCAGGTATGAGACAAAAGCGACTGTCAATTCTTTTAGTTTATATATGAACCGGCAATTGCTGCTCGAAGATCCGATCATCATCATTCGTTATAGTTTGAACAGTGGTGACTCCTGGACAGAGATTGAGACCCTGGATGCCAGTTGGTTCAATGGAAGCACTTACAAATTATACAGTTACACCTTCCCTGATCCTGTTTATCCTGAATTCGGCAAGTCACTGATGATTGAACTCAACAAGACTTATGGTACATACATAAATATCGACGACTTTACCTGCAGCTATACTCCCGCCTGTATCTGGGCAGGAATAGATGATGAAGGATGGCAGAAAGAATCGAACTGGTCGGGTGGAATTCCCTGGGAATATAGCAATGTAACCATTCCTTCAGGGGTAGCCAATTTTCCAACCATCGCCGAAGCCTCTGAATGTTATAATCTTTATATTCTTTCCGGTGCCTCCATGATTAACACATCTCCGCTTACCATACATGGTCAGGCTTATGTTTACAGAGACATTTCAGGAACCGGTGAATACCATTTCATCAGTACTCCGGTTATCGATCCTGATCTTGATGATATTTTCCCTGCCGGTCAATTTGACAATATCTGGCTAAGAAGATACGATGAGCCTACGAGCAACTGGGTGAATATATATATTCCTTCAACAATGAATCCTGGTACAGGGTATTCATTCTTTATGGATGAACCCACTACAACCGTTACTTTTGCAGGATCATTAAACAGTGCCAATATTACACCAGTACTTTCGTACGCCGGGAATACCGGTGATCCGGACTGGGACAACTGGAATCTGCTCGGAAATCCATACACAAGCGCTCTTGACTGGGATCTTGGCAGTTGGAACAAAGCCGGACTCAATGGTGCAGTTTATGTTTGGGACGGCGCCGCCGGTAATTATGTCAGCTGGAACGGATCAGCCGGTGGTCTGACCAACGGGCTGATTCCCGCACAGCAGGGGTTCTTTGTGAAAGTTGAAAATGAGACTGCCCCTTCGATCACAATCCCACTCGATGCCAGAGCCCATGCCACAGACGGTTTTATGAAGAGCCAGGCTAACCCATCGCTCGAACTCATGGTTCAGAATACAGTCAACAATTACTCCGACAAGACATTTATTGAAATCAACCCGATGGCTTCAAATGATTTTGACACTCCCTGCGATGCCTATAAACTGGATGGGAATTCAGATGCCCCAGGCCTTTATACCATTGCTTCCGGCAAGAACCTTTCGGTTAACTCACTCAACCAGATAAACGACAACCTTATCTTACCTCTTTATCTGAAACCAGGCGTTGATGCCGGTTTTACAATCACTGCATCAGGCATGGAGCAATTTGCAGGAACCGCCGATATCATGCTTCAGGATATGGCAACAGGGATAATAACAGATCTGAAATCTGAAAACACCTATGCATTCCAGGCTTCACCAGGTGATGATTTACACCGGTTTAATCTGGTTTTCGGAACTCTTGGAATGGATGATGGCAATCAGCCAACTGCAGGAATTTACAGTCACAGGAAAAACATTTTTATCCAGGTTGACAATAACTTCTCAGGCCAGGTGAGCGTAGCCAGTATAACAGGCCAGACTGTCATCCAATCAGACCTTACCGGCAGCGGATTACATACCATCGGAACAGAGCTTCCTTCAGGAATCTATCTGGTAACTGTTGCAGACGTTAACAGCAGAATAACCCGTAAGGTATTCATTCAGTAAAATAAGAAAAAACACAACGATATGAAAAATCGACTGGTAAAAACACTCGCAATACTTGCCCTCGTAATCGGCCCTGCAATTGCAGGCCTGGCCCAACCAAACCCCAGCAAACAACCTTCAGGTGACCCTGTTAACGGAGGTCCTGTTGGAGGAAACGCTCCCATCGGAAGTGGTTTAATTCTGATGATTGGCATGGGTGCTGCCTATGGAATCAAGAAGCTGTCAAAGCACAACAACACGATAGCAGAGACGGAATAAATCACTGTTATTTTACTATAGTACTGCTTTCCGGTTAATGAGCATCCGGAAAGCAGTTTTTTATTTCTGAGCAGTTATAATATCCGGATTGGCAAGCCACCAGATGACAACCGGTTTGAGAAGACGTAGTTCATCAATTCCATGGTTAATTTAATTCAATACATTTGCACTCATATACCTGTAAAATTTACCGGAAATCAGAATCAGCTCAAAGCTTATGATCATAATAGGAATAACAGGAACCCTGGGTGCCGGCAAAGGCACCATTGTAGATTTCCTGATCAGGGAAAAAGAATTCATGCATTTTTCAGTCCGGGAGTTTATCAGCAGGGAGATAATCAAACGAGGAATGGTGGTTAACCGCGACAGCATGGTTGTGGTTGCCAATGACCTCAGGTCAATCCATTCACCAAGTTATATTGTCGATTGTTTATACAACGAAGCTCTTTCGACAGGGAAAAACTGCATCATCGAAAGTATCAGAACCCCTGGAGAAGTCACTTCACTGAAGTCAAAAGGTAATTTCTATCTATTGGCCGTTGATGCAGATCCCATGACCCGGTATGAACGCATTTCAGTCAGAAAATCGGAAACTGACATGATCACCTTCGATACCTTTGTCCTGAATGAAGCCCGCGAAATGACCTCAGAGAATCCCAATCACCAGAACCTTCGCAAGTGCATTGAAATGGCTGACTTTGTATTTAATAATGACGGTACCGTGAAGGAACTTGAGTCAGCCGTATCAGGAATAATTGAAAGGATTCTCAGATAGACAGATGTTGGCTTACAGGCGGAAGAAAGTGCTCTTTAAAATCATTTAAATTGAAATTATTCTCCATCTTCAGTGTATCCATTCTGAATCTGTCAATGGCTGTTTACTACTATTGGCTGATATACAACAAGAAAATCAGGCCTTCACTGGCCATGTGGGTGTTTTTTACCCTGGCTGTCGGGATGAGCCTTTTTACTTACATGAAGGATGGCCAGCACAGCCCCTGGGACAATGTGCTCAATACCACTGACCTTGTTTTTGTAAGTTCAGTAACAGTATCCATTGTTTTATTCGGTGATCGCTCCACCAGGTTTAACCGGTTCGATCTTGTCTGTCTGCTGGTGGTAGCCCTGATAGTTGTTTTCTGGTTTATAACCGAAAATAATGTGGTTACGCATCTGATGGTCCAGGGCATCCTGGTGATAGCCTATTTTCCGGTGGTAACCCGGATGTTACGAACCAGGGAGAACAACGAAAGTTACCTGCTCTGGAGCGGAATGCTTCTGGCTGCATTGCTGGCATTGCTTTCAACCAGGGGCAGCCTCGCTTTGATTTATACCGGCAGGGCTGTTGTGTGCATTATTCTGCTGATGCTGATCATGGCCCGGGTTGACAGACAGAAACCTGCCTGATGCAACGAATAATATACTGTGATCATGCTGTGCAGTAATTACAATTTCCTGCGTTTTTCAGCAGATGGCAGGAAGCATTTAAGCGATGTTGCCTGAAAATAACCGAAACGGTGTGGGGAAACGAAATTTCGTTTCCCCACACCGTTTCATCAGCTTAAATGTGAACAATCAGGAAAATCCGTTACTTTACAACCGGATTACCCTCAATATCAACCAGCAACGGTTCACCCAGACCAGCTTCCTTTAAGCGGTCGAACTGGGTACGGGCATCACCCACCACCACATAAACCATCTTATCGGGCCGGATATACCTGCTATAAATCGCTTTTGCTTCTTCCAGGGTGATTTTATCTGCTTTCATCTCTTCCTGTTTGATAAAATCGGGCGGCAGGTTAAAACTGCTGATTTCCTGAAGCATTCCCATCAGGCTGTTGATGGTTTCGAATTTGCCTGCGTTTGAACGGATGGTCGCATTGCGTGTAATTTCCAGCTCTTCGGCCGTATATTCAGTTCCAAAGCTGGTCAGAATCTCATTGAAGAGTTTTACCGACTCCAGGGTAAATTTGGACTGTACACTCGAACTTGCCACGAAAGGTCCGGGAACAGCACGCGGCATAAAGAAAGAATATGCTCCATAGGTGTAACCTTTTTCAAGCCTGAGTACTTCAAAAAGTTTAGAGCCCGACCCGTCACCCAGTTTGTAGTTAACAAAAGTGGCCGGGAAATAATCCGGATTATTCCTTGCCATAGCCAGAGAACCGATCATCAGGACAGATTGTTTGGCATCCGGCACATCTACAAAACAGATCTGAGCTTTCTCAGGTGCTTTCGGCAGGTTGTACTGCGGAAATTCAACTTTAACCGGAGACCAGCTTTTTTCGACAGATTTCAGTGATTCATACACTCTTTCGCGGGTAATGTCGCCGGCAATATGAAAACTTGCCACTGTTGGTGAGAAATTGGCTTTATGATATTGCTTCAGGTCTTCAAGTGTGATACTTTCAACAGATTTCAGTGTGCCTGTGGCCGGTTTTGAAAAGATATGGTCATTCCCATAAAGCATTTTATAGAATACATTTCCGGCTATTGCGTTGGGATTTGCATTCCGTTGCTTAATGTTGCTGATGGCAGCCTGTTTCAGGCGGTCGAACTCGGTAACATCCCAACGGGGTTGTGTAATGATCTCTTCAACAATATCCAGAACAGCCTGATAATTCCTCGACAGGCAGTTGGCTGTAATGGTCATGTTCTCGGCACCGGTATTGATATCAATGCTGGCACCGAGCTGTCCGATGGCCTCTTCGAGCTCTTCGGGCGTATGTTTTGCGGTCCCTTCCATCAGCAGGTCTGAAAGGAGCCTTGCAACGCCGGGCTTGGCAGGATTTTCGCCAAGCTGGCCACCCTTTAACCGGATGCTGAACTGGATCAAAGGCAACTCATGACTCTCGATTCCATAAACTTTCATGTTGTTCCGGAGCGAAGATGTAAAAATATCCGGGGCATTGAGCAATGGTTTCTGACCAAGCGGAGGTTCGATGGTGCGGTCAAAAGTACTGGGTGTTTTTTCAAATGTATCTGTTGTTTCTTCTGCACTTTCAGCCTGAGAACCGGTTTCCTCTATCTTCTCTTCAACAATACTGGCAACCCCGGATCCGCTTAGTGCAAGTTCAGGACGGCCCTTTGGAACAAAACTGGTGGCAAGTGAATTGCGTCCTTTCAGGTAGGTTTTGTATACCCGCATAACGTCATCCCTGGTCACGGCATTCAGCATACGGACATCTTCCATCATACGTGAAGGATCCCCGCCGAATACATTGGCCTGTACCAGCTGGAACGATTTACCGAGCAGACTTGATATGCCGTTATAGAATGAGGTCTCACGCAGGTTCTTTATACGCTGAAGATCCTGATCGGTAAACCCATTGACTTCAAACTGCCTGAAAGCTTCGTTGATCGCATCCTGAACACTGTCAAGATCAACCCCTTCGAATGCACGGACGATGATATTGAATTTACCGGCCAGTTCCATGGGGTTGTTGTATACAGAGACTTTCGGGGCGAGCTTCCTGTTTTCTACGATTTCCTTGTACAGCGGAGCTTTCTTACCTTCTGAAAGCAGGTCGGCCAGCACTTCAAGCGCATAGGAATCGGGATGGTAATTTTCAACCGTGGGGAAAATCAGATTCAGCTCCGGAAGCTTTGCAAAATTATCCTCGTGCAAAAGCCTCTTGCTGGAGGAAAGAACGGCCGGCATTGGTTTCATGACTTCGGGTTTGGTCCTCGGCCTGAATTCGCCAAAATATTTTTGAACCAGCGCTTTGACTTCAGTTTCATTGAAATCACCGGCAATAACCATGGTGGCATTGTTTACCGGGTAATACCTGTCATAAAATTCCTTCACATCATCAAGGGTAGCGGCTCTGATGTCCTCCATCGACCCGATGACCTGCCATGAATAGGGATGTGATTTTCCGTATAAATTCATGTCAATCACATCGCCGGTATGACCATAAGGCTGATTGTCGACACGCTGGCGTTTCTCATTGATAACAATGTCCTTTTCGCGCTCAAGGGCCCCCTGAGTTACAGTATTTATCAGAAAGCCCATCCGGTCGCTTTCCATCCAGAGAATCTTCTCAAGGGCATCCCTGGGAACTACTTCATAATAGACCGTTCCATCATTCCAGGTTCCACCATTGAAAGTCCCTCCAAGATCATCTATTTTCTTAAAAAATTCACCCTTACCCACATTCTCTGAGTTCTGGAACAACATGTGTTCGAAAAAATGGGCGAAGCCTGTTTTCCCCGGCTTTTCGCGACTTGAGCCAACATGAAATAAGATTGCAACAGAAACAATCGGATCAGAATGATCCTCGTGCAATACAACTTCAAGTCCATTGTCGAGCTTGTATTTCTTAAAGTCAACCCGGAAACTTCCGGGTTCATTCTTTTGGGCATTGGCATTCAGATTGCCCAGTATCAGTGAGCATGTCATCATTCCCATAGTCAGGATTTTGGATATAGGTTTCATATCGGTGAGTAATTGGTTTTCTTTTAATCCTGACATCAGTTTGTCAGACAAAAATCAGCGTTTTATCCTACCATTCAACCGGTGCGCGCTTTACTGGCATCGTCATGCAACGGCATCCTCCCCCGCCTCTTGATAATTCAGCTCCTTCGATGGTAATAACACATCTTTCGCTGGCCGAAATGTCAGCTTTACCCTGAACGATATCCCTGGCTTTAAGAATGTCGAAACCATGCCTGTTCATCTCCTCGAGGGTATTTACATTGCGGCCGTAACCCATCACTTTGCCGGGTGCAATGGCAAAGAAGTTGGCGCCACTGTGCCATTGTTCACGTTCCTGGGTAACAATATCCCTGGAACCACCACAATTAATTGTTTTTATGTCCATCCCCAGGCTGCGTAATGCAGAAGGGATGTTCAACTCTTCCTGTATTTTAACCCTGCCATTGTCAATGGTGATGTGGATGGTCAGGAAGCGGCTCAGGTGCATGATCAGCGGTTCATAAATCATACACAGATCACGGTCGAGGAAGGTAAATACCATGTCGAGATGAATAAACGATTCGGGTTCGTAGGGCAATTCCTGAACAATGATATGTTTAACGGTTTTATCTCTCTTATACTGATCAACAAGGAAATCAATGCCCTTGGGTGTAGTTCTTGAACCGGTTCCCACCAGAATAATGTCTTCGCGTGCTATAAGAAAATCGCCGCCTTCATAGCTGAAATCACGGCACATATGCCTGCTGGCTGATGGATTGACGGTTTGAGTATTAAACGAAGGATGGTAATCAAAGATCGATTCCATAATAATGGCTTCTCTGTCGCGCACCCTGCTGGCCATTTTACTTACAAAAACCTGGTCGCCTATGGCAATGGCTGCATCTCTGGTAAAGAAGAAGTTATGTAAAGGTTCCAGTTCAAATCGTTCTTTACTAAGGAACTTTGACAGATTATCACGTTCAAGTTCCACACCTTCAATAAATGCCCCGGTCAGGTTCTCAGGATCCATATCAAGAAGGGTATCCCTGATTCCGTCAACTTTCTCATGGTCAGCTATACGATTGACAAGCCCTGTTTTTACCTTGTCGTTATGCATGATGTCCCTGAGCAGGTCACGCACCTGAAATGTATGGGTAATCTTATCAAGCACGTCCCTGAACTGGCTGTACTCATTTCCTGCTACACTCAGATTCAGTATATCGCTGTAAAGAGCTTTCTGAACTGTATTCGGGGTCATATTCTCGACCTCGCTTCCGGGTGTATGAAGAATAACACCTTCAAGCACGCCCAGCTCAGAATTTATACCAATATTTATTTTTTCCCTGTTCATTTATTCCCTTTCAAAATCGCTGACAAAGCTAATGCTATTTTTTAGTTTCATGAAACCGGCGCGCATAACAGGCGATCTGCCAAACACTTTCGTGAATGTAAGTTTTTCCAGGTTACCCCATTCTTCCCTGCTCCAGCCGGTCCATTTACCCGATGGGTGGAAAGCAGGTTCATTTGTGGTGAGTGAGAACCGGTTCCACGGGCAGACATCCTGGCAGATATCGCAACCGAAAATCCAGTTTTCAGTACGACTTTTGAATTCTTCAGGTATAGATTCTTTTAATTCAATGGTAAGATATGAGATGCATCTGGATGCATCAAGCTGACGGGGTCCGGTGATGGCGCCTGTAGGGCAGGCATCGATACAACGGGTACAATCACCACAGTAGTTACCGCCGAATGGGTTGTCATATTCCAGTTCAAGATCGGTAATGATTTCAGCCAGAAAAAAATATGAACCATTTCGCCGGCTGATCAGCATGGTGTTTTTACCGATCCATCCTATTCCGGCATTAACTGCCCATGCCCGGTCAAGAACCGGTGCCGAATCAACAAAAATCCGGTAATTGATACTGCCGGCTTCGGCTTCCAGCCTGTTGGTCAGCGAATGAAGCTTTTCTTTAATCACATAATGGTAATCGCTACCCCATGCGTACTTTGATACTTTCAAAGGAGAGCTGTAGTTGCCCTCACCGGTGGGATAATAACTTATCATCAGCGATATCACCGACTTTGCCCCATCAACGAGCAATCGGGGGTCCAGGCGTTTTTCGAAATGGTTTTCCATCCAGGCCATTTCCCCATGTCTTTTTTCCATCAGCCATTTTTCTAACCGGGGTGCTTCTTCGTCAAGCCGCCTTGCTTTGCTGATACCGCAAAAGGCAAATCCAAGATCTCCGGCCAGTTGCCTGATCATTTTGGTATGGCTTTCCTTTTTATTCATATTTGGATGGCGATCAAAAGCATTAATTTCCTGTATTCAGGAATTGATCATTATAACCGGCCGGGTTTCACCGGCTCAGGTTTCGCTCCGGAATTTTCCGCCTATCCGGCAGGATCAATGCATTCAGAAAAGTTCTGACTGGTTGCCTGGTTTGAATTTGCCGAGATGTGAATAAGCCAGAGGAGTAACTTCCCGGCCCCGCGGTGTCCGCATCAGATAGCCCTCCATAATAAGGAACGGCTCATATACTTCCTCTATGGTTCCCGGATCTTCTCCCACTGCAGTGGCTATGGTTGTAAGTCCCACCGGACCGCCCCTGAATTTGTCGATAATGGTAGTTAGGATTTTATTATCCATCTCATCAAGCCCGTTCTTATCAACATTCAGTGCGGCAAGTGAATACTGTGCAATGGCAAGGTCAATGTTGCCGTTACCTTTGATTTGGGCAAAATCGCGAACCCTTCGGAGCAAAAGATTCGCTATACGGGGTGTTCCACGACTTCGCCGGGCAAGTTCAGAGGCGGCATCGTTGGTGATATCAACCCTCAGGATGCCTGATGAACGTTTGATGATTTTTTCAAGCGTTTCAGCATCGTAATAGGCAAGTCGTGCATTGATCCCGAATCTTGATCTCAGAGGGGCCGTGAGTAAACCGGACCTTGTGGTAGCGCCGATGAGTGTAAACGGATTCAGCGTAATCTGAACGCTTCGTGCATTGGGCCCGGTTTCGATCATGATGTCGATACGGTAATCCTCCATAGCCGAGTAGAGATATTCTTCTACCACCGGGCTTAAACGGTGAATCTCATCGATAAACAGAACATCGTTTGGTTCAAGGTTGGTAAGTAAACCCGCCAGATCTCCCGGTTTATCCAACACCGGACCTGAAGTAATCCGGATGTTCACACCCAGTTCATTTGCAATGATGTGCGAAAGGGTTGTTTTTCCAAGTCCCGGCGGACCATGCAAAAGGACATGATCGAGCGATTCACCCCGCAATCTTGCTGCCTGAACAAATACCCTGAGATTTTCCACAACGCCTGGCTGACCTGAAAAGTCGGTGAAATCGGAAGGGCGCAGTACCTTTTCAATTTCCTTCTCAGCCGGACTCAGGTGCTCGTTGCTGGCATCAAGGTTTTGGTTCATTGACATTTTATTAGAAAGCAAAGGTAATAAAATCGGTACAAGTTGACATTGTATACTGAAACGACAAAAGGAAAAACCAGCGAGATAAGCCGCCTTACGAATATTAATAAAATAAGCTAAACAGGCCTCGTTACACGATTTTCTGAATCAATAGTTGAAATAGTGAATTCTCTGAATGCAGGGGAATTCAATCAGTTCACCTTCCCGAAAACTAAACCGGTACTATAAGTCCTGTTTATATTGATTTTTTTAATAAATTAGCAATCTGTAACCTAAACACCAAAGCGCCATGAAAGACATTCTTGTTGCCATCGATTTTTCGAAGGGCTCGCTTCATGCCCTGGATTATGCCATAGAATTTGCCAATCATGTTAAGAGTAATGTGATTATGGTGTGGGTTGACAGCCATATAAATCACGATTTCACCTTTTCCTCCGAAGGGAATGAATTCAGGGATGAAGCCAACAAGAATCTGGATGAAATCATGAAAGCCAATAAAGGGAAGCTGAAACATGGCAAACTTACGTTCAAACTCCGCAAAGGGAAGGTTTATCAGGAAATTGCCACCCAGGCAAGGTTAACCGATGCTTCCCTGATCATTGCAGGCACTCATGGTGTTACAGGCTTTGAAGAGTTCTGGATTGGAAGCAATGCTTATAGAATTGTTTCCTATGCCCCTTGTCCTGTTATCACCGTAAGGCATGATTTCGAGATTAAACCGGCCGGTATAACCAGCATTATTCTTCCGGTTGACAGCACCCAGGATACGCGGCAGAAAGTACCTATCACGGTGCAGATAGCAAAAGCTTTCGGAGCCGACATCCATCTTCTTACTCTATACACCACTTCAATTAAAGTGATGCAACGTAAAGTGGATAACTCTGCCAGGCAGGTTCAGAAATTTCTGGAAGAAGCCGGTGTGAATTACAGTACCGAAAGTATGCTTGCAGATAACATCACCAATGCCTCGATAGAATATGCCGGCAGGGTAGATGCTGATCTGATTGCCATCATGACTGAACAGGAAACAACTGCATCAAACATACTATTGGGCCCTTTTGCCCAGCAAATGGTGAATTATTCACCGGTTCCCGTACTTAGTATTCAGCCCAGGGAAATAATTGCAATCTCAACCCGTTAATAATCCATGAAGTTTTTTTTATACAGCATTTTATTATTGATCATCGGATTAAGCACCAAAGCTCAGGTTGCCATGGATAATATTGTTGCCGATCCGGCAATCAATCAACTGGTTGAGAAACATATCTATCTTAACCAATATCAAAGCACCTTAGATGGCTGGCGGGTCCAGATTTTTTTTGATTCCGGATCCAATTCCAAAAAAAGGGCCAGTGACATTCTGAACCGATTCAACAACCAATTTGCCGAATCAAAAGCTTATTTGTCATTCAAAGAACCTTACTACAGGGTCAGGGTAGGCGATTTCCGTACCCGTCTGGAAGCCGAAGGTTTTATGAAAACGATACAGACTGAATACCCGAATGCTTTTGCAACTGCTGATAAAATAAATCCTCCTCCTCCTGAAAAAACTGACCGTTCTGCCCAAACACAGTAATACTAAGCGTTCTGTTTAGGTTAAATAACTGATCATGAATAGACTATAACCACATGGTTGTAATCTATCCTGCATTGGTATGATAGAAGGGATAATCATATACTGAAGGAATGTGCTTTGCAAACCAGTGTATTTTTTTTCCGGATTATCTGAAGCCACAGATTTTTTTTATATTAGCTGAACGAAATACACTGTAATACCACCAAAAACAGGCCAGTCATGAAAACGATCATCTCGGCAATCGATTTTTCCGATTGTTCCATCAACGCACTTGAACATGCAGTAAGCATAGCAAAGAATTCCGGTTCGGATCTTCTGATGCTTTGGGTTAACAATCCTTATACGACAAAAACCATATTATCCTCGGATATGTCAGATGATCTGGTTGAAGAAGTTGAACATCAGTTTACCAGGCTAATCAGTAAATACGGGCCCGAACTTAAGGATTCAAAAATAGATTATATCATCAGGGAAGGCAAAGTCTATAAAGAGGTCGTAAATCAGGCAAGGGAATCAGAAGCATGGCTGATCGTTGCCGGCACTCATGGATCTTCTGGTTTTGAGGAGCTTTGGATGGGAAGCAATGCCAACAGGATTGTGACTTCAGCACCCTGTCCGATTATTACAATCCGCTCCGGAATTGAAATCAGCCGAAATCTTGAGAAGATCGTAATGCCCATGGACAGTACTATGGAAACCCGGCAAAAGGTACCATTCACCTGCGAACTGGCCCAGGCTTTTGATGCTGAAGTTCATGTCCTGGCTGTTTATACAACAATCGTTGACGATGTAAGGGGAAGGGTATTGAGTTACGCAAAGCAGGCCGCCAAGTATTTGAAAGAGAATGGTGTTAAACATGTGATCGTTGAAGTTGATGCAGAAAATCTGAGTACTACCACGATTGAGTACGCCAAAAAGGTAGATGCCAACCTCATTGCAATTATGACTGAACAGGAAAAAACTGCCATCAATCTATGGCTGGGCCCCTATGCCCAGCAAATGGTGCACCATTCACCCATTCCCGTCCTAAGTATTCACCCGAAAGAAATTCTGATTTCGATGGGATACTGAAGCAAGATAAAAGTATAAAGTATAAAGTCTAAAGCTCAAAGTCTGAAATTCAATTAAAATCCCCGGTTGAACGATCAACCGGGGATTTTAATTGAACAGAATACAGTAGTGCTTTTCTGTGAAATGGTAAAAAAGTTAAAAACTTAAACTCAACCAGAATTCCACTTTTTACTTTTAACTTTTTACCTGACTTAGTTCCTGTCGATGTTGTTCAGATCTTCGAAAGCTGTCTTCAAACGGGCAATCATCGTTTTCTGAGCTTCGTTCAACCATTTACGCGGATCGTAATATTTTTTATTGGGCTTATCATCCCCTTCAGGATTACCGATCTGCCCCTGAAGATAACCTTCATTCTTCTTGTAATAATTCATGATACCTTCCCAGGTAGCCCATTGGGTATCGGTATCGATGTTCATTTTGATGACGCCATAGGATATTGCCTCACGAATCTCCTCGCGGCTTGAGCCGGAACCACCGTGAAAAACAAAGTTCACCGGCTTGTCTGCAGTATTAAACTTTTTCTGAATATAATCCTGTGAGTTTTTCAGGATTACCGGCTGCAGTTTTACATTTCCGGGCTTATAAACTCCGTGAACATTCCCAAAGGATGCTGCAATGGTAAACCGATCACTGATCTTCATCAGTTCTTCGTAAGCAAAAGCAACGTCGGCAGGTTGGGTGTATAGTTTTGAGCTGTCAACGCCTGAATTGTCAACGCCATCTTCTTCGCCACCTGTAACACCGAGTTCTATTTCAAGAGTCATACCCAGCTTACTCATGCGGGTCAGATACTTCCTGCAGATTTCAATGTTTTCTTCCATTGATTCTTCCGAAAGGTCAAGCATATGAGAACTGAACAAAGGCTTGCCGGTTTCTTTGAAATGTTTTTCACCTGCATCAAGCAGTCCGTCAATCCAGGGTAATAGTTTTTTTGCAGCATGGTCTGTGTGGACGATTACGGGAACACCATACATTTCAGCCATCATATGAATGTGTTTTGCCCCGGAAACTGCCCCGGCAATGGCTGCCTTTTCAGCATCATTACTCAGAAATTTGCCTGCATAGAAATGAGCGCCTCCGTTTGAAAACTGGATGATGACCGGAGAATTAACCTCTTTTGCCGCCTGCATCACTGCATTCACCGAATCGGTTCCAACAACATTAACAGCAGGGAGGGCAAACGAATTGGCCCTGGCAATACGGAACACTTCCTGAACATCTCCACCGGTAACAACACCGGGTTTTACCTTATCGAATATTCTTTCTGACATCTTTAATGATTGAATTAAATTGAACTGAATGATTTATCTTCGCAAAGGTAATCAATTTTGATTTATCGCTGTTTACAAGGTTTGAGAGTACTGCCACAGATAAGTATTTAAAGGTTTGTTTTTTAGTTAAATAACAACATGTCATTCCAGTTAAAAATCCGGGATCTGGTTGCAGATAATTATTCAGGGTCTGCAGCTATTCTTGACAAAATCATCCACAGTATTCAAACCTACATCAATGGAAGGGAAATAGATCACTCATACCTTCGTCTGAATCTTGATAAGGTTACCGGCCATTTTCCTGATCTGGCAGTGCTTCACCATTTCATGCAACAGTTATATGATTTGCTTGATCAGGCTGTTGCAGAAGATTGGTCAACAGAAAAGACTGTCAGTAAAATCGGGAAATTTATCAATGAATATAACCTGATCTGGCACGAATGTATTGGTCAGGCTGCTGAAAAAATGGAAAGGCTGGTTAAATTCAGCAACAAACGCATCCTGCTCCACAGCAACAGTTCAAGTATCCATGTCCTTTTCGAACACCTGGCGACACATCATATCTTTCCGTCGGTATATCAGACCATGTCGGGCCCCGTTTATGAAGGTAAACTTCAGGCAAGGGCATTGAGTGATTTAGGCTGTAAGGTCCATTTCATCAACGAAGCAGCCATTGGGCGGTTTATTCATGAGGTTGATTTTGCGGTGATGGGTGCAGATAATGTTTTTACCGATGGTTTTACGAATAAAATAGGCACTTATCCGATTGCCCTTGTATGTCGCGAGGCCGGTAAGCCTTTTTATGTAATCTGTGATTCGCGCAAACGTTCTCCGGTCGATTTCAAAAGCAGAATAAATGCGATTTTTGAGCCGGAAGAGCCTACGGGAGAACTATGGCAAAATCCCCCAAAAGCCATTACTCCGGTCAACTACTACTTTGAATTTACCCCGAAAAACCTGGTGACCGCCTATTACTTTGAAGATACCTGGTGGGATTCAGCCAAAGAAGGAAACAATCCTACAGAAAAAACAGAAGATTAAAATCAGCCGCAGAAAACGATTTCTAACGAAATTTGCACTCCCGTTTCCGGCCACATACCCGCCTGACCGACAAAGTACTACTACTATTTTTAATTATTTCAGGCCAGTCGGGCAGGGAATGTCAGATTCCGTTTCTGAAGATCAAAAAATAAGCATATGTATTATGTTTATGTTTTAAAAAGCTGCTTCAATGGCAGGTTTTACACCGGGATGACCCAAAATTTGGATAACAGGATCAAAGAGCATAATCCAGGCCGGGTTAAATCCACTAAACCTTATATTCCATGAGAAAAGGTCTGTCATGAAATTCAAAATGACAGACCATCAGCCAGAAAGCGTGAAAAATATTTAAAATCTGCCGCAGGTAAGCGATTTTTAACGAAATTTGCACTCTCAATTCCGGCCCCGTAGTTCAGCTGAATAGAATGTCAGATTCCGGTTCTGAAGGTCACAGGTTTGAATCCTGTCGGGGTCACTGATTGAAAGCCATCTTTAAGGTGGCTTTTTCTTTTATCAGAGTTCCAATTACTTCCGGTTCTGAAGATCTGCCCTGCCGGCAGGCAGGGTCAAAGAGTCTGTCCCACCTGAGACGGGATTTAATCTCCAACCTGAGGCAGGCTGTCGGGGCTATCGCTAAAGCCCGCAATCAGGAGGTTTTTCCTTTTTGAGCCGGCCCGGAACTGTTCGGGCTTGTTACCCATTACTTTCGGCAGGAAAAGACATTATATAACTATAACCAACCAGTTCAGGCAGGTTGATTATTTACTATGAAGTATTTATCAGGATTTCAATTTTACCGGGAAAAATGAGAACTCAGACCAAGCTTCTGATCAGCCTGCTGATTACAGCATTATTGCTTTTCTCAGGATTCCTGATAATCCTTAAAGTTCAGAAACAGCAAAATGCCATTCTGTTGAGTTCAGGTATAGAACAGCAAAATTCCATTCTGAAGACTGCGATTGATGCCAAATCAGATCTTGTTTACAGAACTGTCTATGATTATACTTACTGGGATGCCATGATAGAATACATGAAAACCTCGGATAGATTATGGGCCAACGATAACCTTTCCACACTCTTTACTTCTTTTCATGTGAATGGTGTCTGGTTGTATACGCTTGAATTTAAACCGGTATTCCTGGAAGTAAGAGAAGACTCATTGAATATAAAACCATTTGATATACCAAAGGAGATCTTCCCGATCCTTTATAAAAACAAGTACATCAGATTCTATTTTTCATCCCCAGAAGGTATTTATGAAATATATGGAGCCACAGTTCATCCATCAGACGATGAGGCCCGGAATACACCACCCAGGGGATATTTTTTCATGGGCAAGTTGCTCAATAATTCCTATCTGGGTGAAATGGAAAAACTTACCGGAGGCAACATCACCCTGACACCGGAAAGGACAACCTCCGTGAACGATGACAGCAATAGCATCACCACCAGCTATCCGCTAGAGGGTTGGGACAATAATACACTTGGTTGGATTGAACTTACAAGGGAATATGATTCAATCACTGTATTTAAAAAACTTTCGGGAATATCAACGATTTCGCTGATAGGGCTGGCATTTGTAATCCTCATCAATTTTGTGATTGCCTTCAGCCTGTTGGTAAATATTCCATTGAAAAGAATTTCTCAGGCATTACTAACAAAGAGCAGTGAAGACAGGCTGAAGCTCAAGACCCTGAAAAGTGAATTTAAAAGAATCGGTTTTTTGATTGAGAATTATTTTGAGCAACAGGAAGCACTTGAAATAGAAATTGATGTCCGGAAAAAAACAGAAGCCCAGAAAGAAAAACT
Organism: Bacteroidales bacterium; assembly: GCA_016705005.1. Lineage (GTDB taxonomy): Bacteria > Bacteroidota > Bacteroidia > Bacteroidales > Lentimicrobiaceae > Lentimicrobium. The sequence goes on from JADIZB010000009.1 coordinate 198,870, forward strand.
GATATCAGAGCTGGATGCAGCCAACCGTGAACTGAAAGATTTTGCCTATATTGTTTCGCACGACCTCAAAGCTCCATTGAGAGCAATCGGCTCTATATCCCAATGGATACATACTGATTACAGCGACAAGCTTGATGAAGACGGGAAAATGCAATTGGATCTGTTGTTGAGCCGTGTACACCGGATGCAGAACCTGATCGAAGGTGTGCTTTCCTATTCAAGGGTTACCCGCGTAAAAGAAGAAAATGAGAAAATTGATCTCAACAAACTCGTAGGTGAAGCCATCGAAATGGTTGCCCCTCCCGACAATTTTGTTATCAGGGTTGATCAAAACCTGCCGGTTGTTTCGTTTGGTCCTACCCGTCTGCTGCAGGTGTTCGAAAACCTGATCAGCAATGCAGTAAAATACAACGATAAGGAAACAGGTGAAATAACCATTCATTGCGTTGATCAGGGAAAGGAATGGGCTTTCTCTGTTTCAGACAATGGACCGGGTATAGAAGAAAAGTACTTCGAAAAGATTTTTCAGATTTTCCAAACTCTCCGGGCCCGCGACGAATTTGAAAGTACCGGTATAGGTCTTACAATTGTTAAAAAAATAATTGAAACCAATGGCGGGACAATCCGTGTACAATCAGCAACCGGCGAAGGAACAACATTTACCTTTACAATACTCAAAAATTAATGAAACACTGTCCTGATTATGATAAAGAACAAAACAATACTGCTGGTTGAGGACGATATGATTGATGCGATGACCGTCAAAAGGGCGCTCAAGGAACTGAATGTGATCAATCCGGTGGATACGGTTGAAAACGGTGAAGAAGCGCTCGAATATCTCCGCAACAGTGATAACGAATTACCGGGAATTATCCTGCTCGACCTGAATATGCCAAGGATGAACGGCATTGAATTCCTCGGAATTGCAAAAAAAGATGAGAAACTAAAACACATACCGGTTATTATACTTACCACTTCGCTGGAGGAAATAGACCGGATTGACACTTTTAGCCTGGGGGTTGCAGGGTACATGGTAAAACCTGTCGATTACAAACAATTTGTTGAAGTGATCAAAGCGATCAAATTGTATTGGTCGCTCAGTGAATTGCCCTGCTGAAAATAAATAAAGGGAAACCCATATTGGGATAAGATTATCGGGAAAAGAAGCATGACAAACGGGATGATTAAACTTCTTTACATCGAAGATGACCTTGTTGACCAGATGGCCTTCAAGAGGCTGATCAGGGAGAATAGCCTGCCGTATGAAATGACTCTGGCCAATTCTGTTAAATCAGCTCTTGAAAAATTCAGTGAAGGAACATTTGATATTGTCATCTCCGACTTTCTGCTTGGTGACGGAACATCATTCGAGTACCTGCCTGAAATGATCAGGACCGGTATACCGGTTATTCTTGTAACCGGAACCGGAGATGAAGATGTGGCTGTAAAAGCCATAAAGATGGGGGCCAGTGACTATGTTATCAAGGATGTTGATTTCGGACACCTGAAAATGTTGCCCCTCATTGTTGATAGCTCCCTTCATAACAAGCGCTCTGACGAAAAATTAAAGAAACTGAGCATGGCTGTTGAACAGAGCCCGAGTATGCTTCTGATTACAGGCAAGGAAGGTTTCATTGAATATATAAATCCAAGGGTAACTGAAATTACCGGATATGTGCTTTCTGATTTTAGTGGCACCAATCTCTTCAATCATCATTTAACCCACAACAGTGAAGATACTGTCAACGACATTTCAGAGACAATAGCGCGCGGGAAAAAATGGCAGGGAAATACCTGTCACGCGAAAAAATCAGGTGAACTTTTCTGGGAATTGACTACGATTTCGCCAATCTACGATAATGATGGCCACCTTACAGGATTCATCAAGGTTGCAGAAGATATCACCGAGAAAAAGAAAGCCGAAGAAGCCATTAAAAAGTACTCGGAAGAACTACGTGAGAGCAATGCCAGCAAGGATAAGATGTTTTCAATCATCGCCCATGACCTGCGAACGCCCTTCAATGGCCTCCTGGCATTTTCAGATATTCTTTCCAACGATTATGAATCACTTAGTAAGGATGAAGTCCAGGAATATATCGAGGTCATTCGAAGCCTGAGCCGGAATACTTTCAATCTGCTTGAAAAATTACTGCAATGGTCGAGGCTGCAGACCGGACGCATGGAATTTAACCCGGTGAACCTTGATTTTCAGGATCAGGTAGAACCAATTCTCAACCTTCTTTCAGCCAATGCAAGAGGTAAGTCGATTGAACTCACCGGAAATATTGAAAAAGGGCTTACCATTTCCGGCGATCAGAATATGATTCATGCGGTCATCAGGAATCTGACATCCAATGCCATAAAATTCACGCCTGAGAACGGTTCGGTTGAAATCACAGCCCGGTCAATTCCAGGAAATCTGGCTGAGATCGCGGTTTCTGATACCGGAATCGGCATTGACCCCTGCAATATTAAGAAATTATTCAGGGTGGAGACCCAACACAGCACCAAAGGTACCCGGGGAGAAACCGGAACCGGGCTTGGACTCATTCTCTGCAAAGAATTTATAGAACGTAATGGAGGTTCTATCAGGGTCGAGAGTGAGCCTGGAAAAGGCAGCCGGTTTATTTTTACTTTGCCACTTGCAGGATAGAATAAACCTGAAGGCAATATATTGCCCCACATCATAACTAATTACATTTTGAAAATCAATCTGTATCAGAATGTCAGTGCATTCAGAATTTTCACGATAGTCGGGCATCATTTCATTTCCCGGAATATTAACCCAACCTGATTCCATCGCTTATCTATCTGTATATCAAACCAACAGTCAGAGAAGTCCTGACTTTTATCATCTTTTTGTTAACGGAATGTTAACAAAAACCTCTTTCCTGTGTTTATGAGAAGATTTCCTGTTGTTAAGGGATAATCCATGCAAGCCACAGTTAGCAAATTATGATAAAAAAAGTTCTTGTTGCCAATCGCGGCGAAATTGCCGTTCGCATTATGCGTTCATGCCGTGAAATGGGCATTCCAACTGTTGCCGTTTTTTCTGATGCCGATCGTTCATCGATGCATGTGCGTTACGCTGATGAGGCATTCCATATTGGTCCGGCACCATCGATCGAGAGTTACCTTAACATCGATAAAATTATTGAAGCGGCAAAAAAATCCAGGGCTGATGCCATTCATCCCGGTTATGGTTTCCTGTCTGAAAATGCATCGTTTTCGGAGCGCTGTAAGAAGGAAGGCATTGAATTTATCGGTCCTAACCCTGATGCTATCAGGCAGATGGGAGATAAGATTACGGCCCGGAAAACTATGATCGCTGCCGGTGTTCCTGTTGTTCCGGGAACCGTTGACAAGATTACCGATTATGAAGAAGCGCTCAAAACCATCCGCGAAATCGGCTTGCCGGTGATGATTAAAGCTTCCGCCGGAGGTGGAGGTAAAGGAATGCGCCTGGTTAAAAGGGAGGCAGATATCGAGAGTTCGCTCAGGGGCGCCCGTTCCGAAGCAAAAACAGCTTTCGGTGATGATTCTGTCTATGTTGAAAAATATATTGAATCGCCACACCACATCGAATTTCAAATACTTGCCGATAAACATGGCAATGCCATTCATCTGTTCGAACGGGAATGTTCTGTTCAACGTCGTCACCAGAAGGTTATCGAGGAAACTCCATCTCCATTGCTGACACCTGCTGTACGGGCCGAAATGGGTGCACACGCCGTTGCTGCCGCAAAAGCCTGCAATTATCACGGAGCCGGCACCATTGAATTCATTGCCGATGACAATCAGAATTATTACTTTTTGGAAATGAATACCCGCCTACAGGTTGAGCACCCGATTACCGAACGTGTGGTGGGTGTTGACCTCGTGAAGGAAATGATCAACATTGCCAACGGCTTCGAACTGCCCTTCAGGCAGGAAGATCTGAAACAAAGCGGTCATGCCATTGAATGCCGTATTTATGCCGAAGACCCTGACAATAACTTTATGCCAAGCCCCGGCACCATCAGGCACATATCAGAACCTCTGGGTCTGGGTGTGAGGCACGATGGCTATGTTTATGAAGGCTATACCATTCCCATTTACTATGACCCCATGATTTCGAAGTTGATTGTTTGGGCCAAGAACAGGGATGAAGCCATAAATCGTATGAGCCGTGCATTGCATGAGTATAAAATTACTGGGGTAAAAACATCCATTCCCTTCCTTGCAAGGATTATGGAAGCAGAAGCATTTAAATCCGGAAAATACAACACACACTTTATTGAGGAAAACAAAGAATTCCTGTTTGCCCCTCATGACTGTGATGGTATTTGCGAAGACATTGCACTTATAGCTGCATTTCTTGAGCATTCAAGCAAACTTGAAAAAATAAAATCCGGCGACAATAGCAGTAAACCTGCTTCCAGCCGATGGAAAGACCCGCAACGGGTGGCTTATATCTAAACTCATTTTTATGGCATTGGAAATCAATATTGACGGGCGTATTGCCCAGGTAACCGAATTAAAACGCGATGGAAACCTGCTTACCATTCAGGTTGACGACGAAATCTACGAAATCGATGCCCTGAAAGTGGGTGAAGGTATCTATTCAATGATTTACCGGGGAAAATCATATAACATAGAAATGATCGATAATGGCTCCCCGAGGCATTACACAGTCAACTCTTTCTACAACACTTACCAGGTAGAGGTGATTGATGCTCAGACCCGCTACCGTCAAAGCCGTTCGAAAGGTGATTCATCTGACACCGGCAACACCATTGTTTCACCCATGCCGGGCAAGGTTGTCAGGATTCCGGTTAAGGTTGGTGAAGCTGTGGAGGCAGGTCAGACCCTGATCATCGTTTCCGCGATGAAAATGGAAAGTGAGTTCAAAGCAAGAACCGCCGGAACCGTCAAATCCATTCACGCTGCCGAAGGAGATACCATTGATGCCAACAAGGTACTGGTGGTTATAGAACCTGTAGCTGAATAACCCTTTCTGATTGCTGGCCTCCATGGAGTCAAGGAGAAATGCAGATGGGGAAACCGGATGACAATGGGATAGATTAAATAGAACTTCCGAAATCCTGAAACCCTGTAAATCAGAAATTAAAACTTTTTACTTTAGACTTTTAACTTTAGACTTGAATTTATGTCAGAGCTGGATGAAATTTACCGCAGGCTTGAAGAGCGTAACCACCAGGCAGAACTGGGTGGCGGACAGGAGCGCATTGACAAGCTGCACCGTACCGGAAGAAAAACCGCCCGTGAGCGCATCGAAATGCTGCTTGATCCGGGAACTTTCGTAGAGTTTGACCGTTTCGTTGTACACCGTGCGCGCGATTTCGATATGGAGAAAAACCTGATCTCAGGTGATGGTGTTGTAAGCGGACATGGTAAAATCGACGGACGACTCGTATATGTCTTTGCCCAGGATTTTACTGTATTCGGTGGCACCCTCAGCCGGGCCAATGCCGATAAAGTGATCAAGATTATGGACCTTGCCCTGAAAATGGGTGCTCCGGTGATTGGCCTCAACGATTCAGGAGGTGCACGCATACAGGAAGGTGTGGAAAGTCTGGCCGGATATGCTGATATCTTCTACCGCAACGTCATGAGCAGCGGGGTGATTCCCCAGATTTCAGCCATCCTCGGCGCATGTGCCGGTGGTGCTGTATACAGCCCTGCCATCACTGACTTTATCCTGATGACCAAAGACACCAGCTACATGTTTGTGACCGGCCCGGATGTGATCAAGACAGTCACCCACGAAGAGGTTACCAAGGAAGAACTAGGCGGAGCTATGACCCACAATGCCAAGAGTGGTGTGGCACATCTGATTGCCGACGGCGATGAGCAGGCTATGATGATGATCCGCGAGCTGATGAGTTTCCTGCCATCGAACAATATGGAGGAGCCTCCTACCATTAAATCGACCGACGACCCCAACCGCGAAGATGAAAAACTTCAGGAGATCGTACCGTTCGACCCCAACAAACCTTACGATATGACCGAAATCATCCACAGCGTGGTTGACGACGGTAACTTCATGCAGATTATGCCGCATTATGCCCAGAATATGATTACCGGGTTCGGCCGTCTGAATGGCAAACCAGTGGGCATCGTGGCTAATCAGCCGGCTTTCCTGGCAGGTGTACTCGATATTAACAGCTCTGTAAAAGCAGCACGTTTTGTAAGATTCTGTGATGCCTTCAATATTCCGCTCATCACTTTTGTGGATGTGCCCGGATTCCTTCCGGGAACCTCCCAGGAGTTCGGAGGCATCATCAAGCATGGCGCCAAGCTGCTTTATGCCTTTGCTGAAGCTACCGTGGCCAAGATTACCGTTATTACACGCAAAGCCTATGGAGGAGCTTACGATGTGATGTCGAGCAAGCACATCGGTGCCGATGTAAACTACGCATGGCCTACTGCCGAAATCGCTGTGATGGGTGCTGAGGGTGCTGTTAACATCATCTTCCGCGATAAGCTGACCGACGAAAGCAAAGCAGAGGCCGTAAAAGAATACCGTGATGTATTTGCCAGCCCATACAAAGCTGCTGAACAGGGTTACATCGATGAGATCATCTATCCGAAACACACCCGCCGCAAACTGATTCAGGCTCTCGAAATGTGCAGCAACAAAAGGAAGAGCAATCCACCAAGAAAACACGGGAATATACCCCTGTAAGTATTTACGGTTTCAGATTTACGATTTACGATTTTGAAGTCTGAAGTCACAAGCGAAGCCCGCCTCTTTAACGGAGATGCGGGCTTTTCTATTTTTATGAGCTGCAGGTCCTAAAAGGAAATCAATGGATTACCGTTTGTACAACGGCAAAGAAGCCATTCTGGCGATTGCTTCAGAGGCCAGCTCTCCCTCCCTGGTGAATGGCCAGGTAAAAACCGAATTCAACGGATGGTCCTTCCTGATTTCTTCAATCGCAGTGAATGCAAGCTGCTTAATGATTCCCTTTTGCCGGTACTCTTCAAGGACAATCGCAGAACACAAATACAGGGCATCATATTCTGCATTTTCCGGAGTAAGGTCAAACAGCTCCTTTTCCGAAATCTCTTTCTCCAGAAATCTTAACATCAGATCGTGTGTGGTGGGAATCACCAAAAGCCAGGCAACAGGGCCATTCCCGGCATCATATTCCGAAACGGATGCGGCATGCAGCTTTTTTAACCGTTCCAGTACTTCCTGATCTACATCAAGCTGGGTAGGGTCGTTCTTAACAGCAAAAACTTCATCGACCAGCCTGATCATCCGTTCATAATTGCTTTCGGGCATAAAGAATTAAATTTCTAATGTCTAATGTCTAATGTCTAATGCCTGATATCTAAATCCTGATAAGCGAAGTTCAGTCCGTTTCGGATTTTTACAATTCGGCCCAATCAGGCTTATCGCTATTGACTTTGAGCCTTGAGCTAACTCCCTTTACCCGGCAAATTGAAGTTCACTCAGGCTCCGGTAGAGTCCTCCTTCCGACTTAAGCAACTCAAGGTGCGTGCCTTGTTCCACGATGCGGCCATGGTTGATGACCAGGATCTGGTCGGCCTGGCGGATGGTTGAAAGGCGGTGGGCAATTACTATGGAGGTACGTCCTTTCATCAGTTTTTCAAGGGCATCCTGCACCAGGCGCTCGCTTTCGGAATCAAGTGAAGATGTTGCTTCATCCAGGATCAGGATTTTAGGATCTTTCAGTACAGCCCTGGCAATGGCCACCCGCTGCCGTTGTCCGCCCGAAAGTTGTGTACCCCGCTCACCAACCAGGGTATCGAGCCCTTCGGGAAATTTACTGATAAACTCCCAGGCATTGGCCTTGCGGGCTGCATCTTCAATCATCTCATCGGTAGCCCCGGTTTTTCCATAGGCAATATTTTCACGGATGGTTCCCCCGAAGAGGAAAATGTCCTGGGGAACGATGGCCATCTGACTTCGCAGCACTGAGACCGGGATGGACTGATTATCCGTTTCATCGAACAGGATACGACCGGTGGTAGGCTCATACAGGCGGAGCAGCAATGCCACCATGGTTGATTTACCGGCCCCGCTCGGTCCCACCAGCGCCACCAGGGTATCAGGTCTGATCTCCACATCAATATCATTCAATACCTGCATATCGGTTCGGGTGGGATAGCTGAACGACAGATGATCAAAACGAATACCACCCGATAGTATCTGATGTGGTGTACCGGGCAGCAGTTCTTCGACCGGTTCCGGTTCTTCATTGAAAATCTCAAGCAGATCTTCGGTAGCACCGATAAATTTCTGCACCCTTGCAAAAACATCGGCCATTCCACCAATGGTACCCCCGATAAAAACAGTGTAAATCACAAAGGAGAACAACTCACCTGTTGCCAGCTCTCCGGCAGCCAGCAGAGTGGAACCTTTCCAGATCACGGCAACCATAGCTCCGAATATACCCAAGATAACGAAGGATGAGAAAGCGCCACGCAAACGACCGTTTTTAATACCCGTCCGGGCGATGTCTTTTGTTTTTGCCTGGTATCGGGCCATCTCAAAGAACTCATTGGTGAAAGCCTTCACACTCTGAATCCCCTGAAGCGTTTCCTCAACAATGGTATTTGAATCGGCGACCTGCGACTGTGCCTGCTTGCTCAATTTGCGGATATAACGGCCGAAAACGCCTACCAATACCATAATCACCGGCAGAATCAGAAGCATAAACAAGGTGAGTTTCATGGATGTAACAAGCATCAGACTTACCCCGCCGATAATTGTAATGAACTGCCTGATAAACTCAGCAAGCGTGCTGGTGAGTGCATCCTGTAAAAGGGTAATGTCGGAGGATATCCTGCTGTTGAGTTCGCCCACCCTCCGGTGCTGGAAAAACTTCATCGGCAATCGTATCAGGTGGTTGAAGGTATGCTGGCGAAGATCGGCCAGGGTTTTTTCGGCCACACGTACAAACAGGAAAATCCTGAAATAGGAAAATACCGATTGAAAAATCAACACCAGAATAAGGATTAACACGATACGATTGATCTCCTGCCCAATGTTTCCCTTGTTACCATAATCAACCAGTTCGCCAAGGAGTTTGGGAAAAGCCAGGCTGGCAGTGCTGGATCCCAGCAGAAACAATAGTCCCAGCCCGTATTCCCAGCGATAAGGTTTAATAAAACGGTACAGCTTAAACAACCTGCGCAGGCCCGGCAGGGTAATCTTTCTTTTTATAGTTTCATCGGTCATAATGCAACAGAAGCGGAGGTCATAAAATTTGTTACTATAACATCTCAGAACAGGGAAAGTTGATTCAGGATTACCGATTTAAGAGAGTGACAAGGGGACTGGGAGACATGGAGAAATTTAGGATTGCGGATTGCGGATTGCAGATTGGGAATTGCAGTCCAGCTGGTTGGCAGGTCAAAGATATGTCTTTGGGGATTCTTCCGACAGGATTTACAGAAATTTAGGATTAAGCCTGTATGCATGACTGTGTTACACAAGGATTTCGCTTTCTTTCTTAGGTTGGTATACTTTTTACTTTGAGCTTTTTACTTTTACTTTGAGCTTTGAACTTTGAGCCCGCCAAAGGCGGGTAAACTTTGTGCTTTATACCTGTCTGCCGACAGGCAGGCTTTTTACTTTGAGCTTTTATGATCATAGCTCAGCCCCCTGCTCAGTTTCCATTCACCGTTTCCGAGCAGCCAGACGTGTGTAAACCGGGCCACGCTGGTCAGATATTCCGGCTTGTCATTTTCAAGGGCATAAAACCTGTGGTTGCCCGTTTGAATGGCTCCGTAAAGAACACCGTTATTCTCGAGCGGATAAACTTCCAGTGAGTTCACGACCAGCTCCCTCCGGGCCCGATAATCCATTTTGCAAAGGCCGTCGCGGATGCCGGTAATAAAGTCCGCTTTGGATGCAATGATGCCCGACTTGTCGTGGTAAAACTCAAAATCATCGCTGATCAGATTCTCAAACTGAGTGATATCACAGGTGTTAAAACCAACTTCGAACAGCAGACTGTCCTGTACTTTGAGTATCCTGAAAAGATCAGAGGAAGCAGCAACCTGTGAATAGAGGCCATTCAGGGTAAAGCAAAAGAGCAGAGAAAACAGAATAAGTTTCATATTTTTTTAATGTAAGTAATGGTATATAACAAACCAGTTAATTCTTTGATCTTAATGTTCATTTAAATGGAAGAACGCCATATTGTCTATACCCAGATCTGTGAAAACCTTCCGGTTCCATTTCCTGAGTTCCTCAAGCCGGGTACCACGCTCTGTTTCCTTCATGTAATGCTGCTTCATTGTTTCGATCCTGATCTTCAATGCGTCATACATTTTCTGCACAGTAACCCCGCTTTTATCAGAAAGTTCCAGTTCCCGGTCAAATTTGCGTCTTTCGGCCTCTACCAGATCAAACCAGATATTGATAAAACAATGGGTAATATTGTCCATCGGTAAAAGATAAAAACTTTCCATTGGATCAAGGATGGTTGCAGTGAGGATATGGGTGGAATCCTGATCCGAATTGATGTCCATAAAGATTTTTATACTCAGGTTGTACTGATCGGCAGGAAAATCCAGTTCACCAATCCTTTTGTCGCTGGGAACCGGCGTATTCTCCTTAAAAAGTATCCTTTTTTCTGACCACTGAAGAAATGAATTCTCGAACAGTCCCAGACTGAAAACCCGTTGTTGCGTAAAAAGATGAACGTTGGTGATGGTTGCTGTGTCGCTGAAAAAATTTTCGTTGAGTTGTTGTTCATCACTCAGCCGGTAATCGCTGTAATTTCTCCAGAAGAAATCGTTGTAAGGCAGGGCACTGATCTTTTTATAATCATCGATATGATCGTCCTTAAATGGAAAATGCGGAATTGAAAACAATTTTTCATAATCAAAGGCATAAATCACAGCACTGGTTGAAACGCAATACGGCATTTCGTCGGTGGTTCCCTTTCTGCTGATGTAATCAATCTTGTATCTGAAATCGGTATGATCGAACAGCATCCGGCCATTGCTTGCCCGGAAGGTTTTAGATATATTGAAATCAACATTACTGATCTCGTCGGTATTGAAAATCGGCAGAAACGGATGTTTTTTACTGTGCGGACACAGCAGATTAATTCTAATTATCCTTCTGGTTGCAGGGTTCAGCCATACCTTACCCCTGAAATACAGGCCTGTGGTATCGCGGGGAGTAAACCTGATCTCGTAAAGAGAATCAAGATTATCGTCGCGGAATTTCCGGATGAGTTCCAGGTAATATTGCTTTTTAATGCTACCTGCCGGCAATTCAAGGGGGCTTTGTGGAAAATATGGATTATTGCCGAACATTTTCAGCATGGTGATGGCCCGTGAGCCAGCCATTGAAACAAACAAGCCGTGACGGAATGGTTTCAGCGCCAGCCTGCCCGCCTTCAGATCGAGCGATGAGAGATCATAACCGCTCATATTTACATTGTAAAAACTCTCAACCAGTTCAACCTGCTGATCCTGAACAAAACTTTTCAGTTCATAATAGGCACCGGCACAAGTATTGGCTTCAGGTGCCCTCTTCCTGCAATCCACAAGCAGGTTACGAAGCCAGGCATCGTCGGGAGCTGTAATCATGACTTCGCTCAACAGCTGAGGCATTGTTTCAAGAAATATCGTGTAAAATTTGTCTTTCCCGTTGAAGATGATGCATTGCTTCATATAACCGACAAAGGAGACAACAACCGAATCACCTGCACCGCTGACCGGTATCCTGAAATATCCGTCATTGTTACTGATGGTCCCCTTCAGCAGGTTTTTGTTATAGACATTGGCATAAGGAATGGGGTCCCTTGAATCCTTATTGAGGATACGGCCTTCCATCATCAGGTTCTGCGCAGCAGGTGCGGCAGACAGCATAAGGAAGAAAACGAACAGAGGGAATTTCATCTGAAAGGAATTAATGCAAAAACAGGGACTGACGCTTATCAAATTTATAAAATAAATCGGATCCGGGCTGATGTGTAGTACATTGGTAAAAGAAACCATATTCAGGTGAGATGTAAGATGAACCCTAGAATTAATCACCCACTTTTCACATCAGAATATTCCCCGCTTAACCACCCGAATCACCGGTTCACCTGAATCTGCTTTTATTTGCAGGACTCAGGATCTATTTTTGCAGGAATTAAATACAAAAGAATGGAAAAGAAAAGTGTATGCCCCTGGTGGATGGGTTATCTGTTGCTCAATCCCCTGAGAAAGCTTTCACATAAACCCGAAGAAATTCTTGAACCTTATCTGAAACCCGGAATGAATGCCGTTGATTTTGGCTGTGCTATGGGGTATTTCAGCCTTCCTATGGCGAAGATGGTAGGAAAAGAAGGAAAAGTTTATTGTTTTGATATCCAGAAGAAAATGCTCAGCAAACTGACCACAAGGGCTTCAGACCAGGGATTGTCACAGATGATTAAACCCATCCTGATCAACGAAGGTGACACCTACCACCAATACAGCGGAACGATTGATTTTATCCTGCTCTTTGCTGTTGCCCATGAAGTAAATGACCAGCGGAAACTCTTTGCCGATCTGTCAGTTATGATGAAACCAGGTGCATTAATGCTTTTCGCAGAGCCGTCAGGCCACGTTAAACAAAGCGGGTTTGATCAATCGCTGGCTTTTGCGGCTTTGGCCGGTCTGGAAAAAGCTGAAGAAAGAAATATCAGCCGGAGTATGAGCATATTGCTCCGGAAATCATAATTGTTGCAAAAGTTCTTATTCAGTGCCTCTGAAGATGGTCTGAGCACAGGAATGCCAGTGAGACTCCCGGAACAGCAAGCACCCTCTGTATTCAGGGATTGGTCTAATGTTCTCTTCCTGCGCCGGTTTTCTGCACGAGGCACTTTTTTCGTAATTTCGCTGTACCATTTCCTCTTCAATGACCAATGTTTTTTTTCAAAAATACCGGCTTTGGCTGTTGCTGGCTGTGTCAGCCCTTACACGGTTGCTGATCGCTGCATTTACCGAACTTGGAAACGACGAGGTTTATTACATCAATTACGCCCTTTATCCCGACCTCAGCCATTTCGATCATCCACCCATGACCGGCTGGATCATTCAGTTGTTCAGCCTTAACCTGCTGTTTGAAAGCGAAGGCTTCATCCGGCTTGGTGCCGTTGTGCTCGGAACCCTGAATACCTGGCTGATCTATCTCATTGGCAGACAACTCAGGGATGAACTTACCGGTTGGTATGCTGCCCTGCTCTATACGGCTTCTTTCTATTGTTTCATCATCGCAGGCACCTTCATGATGCCCGATGCCCCCCAGACATTTTTCTGGCTGCTGACCTTACTGATGGTACTAAAAGCGGTGAAAGCCGGGCCCGAAAGCTCCGGCAGCGGTAATTACCTGCTGCTGGCCGGATTGGCAGGAGGCCTGGCCCTTTTGTCAAAATATACCTCTGTTTTTCTTTTTACCGGTGCAGGATTGTATTTCCTGATTTTTGACCGTAAATGGCTGGGGAAATGGCAGGTTTACGCTGCCGGTACCCTATCATTGCTCCTTTTTACTCCTGTAATAATCTGGAATATCCGGTACGATTTTGTGAGTTTTACCTTTCACAGCGACAGGGTCGAAGTGGTGAAAACCATCCTGAGGCCTGATCTTTTTGCTGCCGAGCTGGGTGGACAGGTGTTTTATAACAACCCCTTCGTATTTACCCTTGTTATGGCTGGTTTGATCGCCTTCCTCAGAGGTCGCTTAGCTGATAACAAACATGAATTGCGACTGCTGATCAGCACCGCCCTGCCGGTAATCCTGCTTTTTCTCGGCTTCTCCCTGTTCCGCCGCACGTTGCCCCATTGGACCGGACCGGCATATATGACGCTGATTCCTCTGGCAGCCCTGTTTATCAGGGTAAATACTGAAAAAGGTATGGCCGGTCGATGGACCACCCCCATGATCCGGAATGCCATGCTCTTCCTTGTCATCGTTGTGTCGGCAGCCCTGATACAGATCAACCTGGGTTGGTTCCTGAACAAAGGAATCGACAGGACAACAGGGAAAAGACTGGGCATCAAGGATATTACCCTCGATCTTTACGGCTGGGAACAGCTGCACCAGCAATTTACCGGGATATACCGGCAGGATACCGCATCCGGCCGTATGCCAAAAGATGCCGTTATCATCTCACAGCGATGGTTCCCGGCAGCCAACCTCGATTACTATGTAGCCCGCCCCATGGGATTAAAACTGCTTACCCTGGCCGAATCGGAACGTACCCACAAGTACGCCTGGATTACTCAGTTCCGTGGTGGATTCATTCCGGGTATGGATGCCTATTACTTTTCTTCCAGCTATGATTTCTCTGATCCGAAAGGGCATTACAGTGATCTTTTTAAAGAAATCGGTCAGCCCGACACCATCCCTGTTTACAGGAATGACAAACTGGTGATGTACCATTATGTATGGCGGTTGAAAGGACTGAAGTCAATGCCGCCTGACCGGATGACCGGGAAAGATCTGTTTTTAAAGCCCTGATAGTGACGCCCCTTCAGGGCTTAAGCGATACTGCTCAGCCACACCCACGGGTTTCGCTGCACTTCATACTACTCAGCCACAACCACGGGTTTCGCTGCACTTCACCCGTGGTTAATCTTGTTCAGCCCTTCAGGGCTAACTGACCAAATCACAGGTTTGCTGTTTCATCCCCTTGTCTCCCTGTCCCCTTGTCCTTTTGCCTCCTTGTCCCCTTGTCGGATGAATGATCAGGGAACACTCCTCCTAAATCATTTTTGAGGGCACTACCCACTCATCAAACTGCTCACTGGTGAGCAATCCGAGAGCAATGGCAGCCTCACGCAAGGTTGATCCTTCGGCATGGGCCTTCTTGGCAATTTTGGCGGCATTCTCGTATCCTATATGGGTATTGAGGGCCGTCACCAGCATAAGCGAGTTTTCAAGGTTGCGCTTAATGAACGGCTCGTTGGCTTCGATGCCGATGGCACAGTTGTCGTTGAACGAAACACAGGCATCACCCAGCAAACGGGCAGCCATCAGCAGATTAAAGATAATTACCGGTTTGAAAACATTCAGCTGGAAATGGCCCTGCATTGCACCAATGGTGATGGCCGCATCGCAACCGATCACCTGGGCACAGACCATGGTGAGTGCTTCGTTCTGGGTTGGGTTGACCTTGCCCGGCATAATGGATGATCCCGGTTCGTTTTCAGGAAGATGAATCTCCCCGATACCGCAGCGGGGGCCGGATGCCAGTAAACGGGTGTCGTTCCCGATTTTCATCAGGCTTACAGCAAGGGTCTTCAGGGCGCCGGAGGTTTCTACCATGGCATCGTGAGCTGCCAGTGATTCAAACTTATTTTCTGCTGTAACAAACGGATAACCCGACAAATCAGCAATTTTGGAGGCAACCAGAGTCGCATAGCCTTTAGGCGTATTTATACCTGTCCCTACAGCGGTACCGCCCAGCGCCAGTTCAGCAAGGTGGGGCAATGTGTGCTTCAGTGCTTTTATTCCATGATCCAGCTGCGAAACATAACCCGAAAATTCTTGTCCAAGCGTTAGCGGGGTGGCATCCATCAGGTGGGTGCGACCGATTTTGACAATATTCATAAACGCCAGCGCTTTTTCAGCCAGGGTATCACGCAGTTTCTGAACGCCCGGCAAGGTGACTTCAGAGACCATTTTATAGGCAGCAATCGACATGGCCGTTGGGAAAGTATCGTTCGATGACTGCGATTTGTTCACATCATCGTTGGGGTGAACCGGACTTTTGCCTTCACCCAGCACTCCACCCGCCAGCACATGTGCCCGGTTGGAGATCACCTCGTTTACATTCATATTCGACTGGGTACCTGAACCTGTCTGCCAGACCACCAGCGGAAACTGGTCGTCAAGCTTTCCGGCAAGTATTTCATCACACACCTTCCCGATCAGATCGGCTTTTTCTGCAGTAAGAACCCCCAGATCACGATTGGTAAAAGCCGCTGCCTTTTTCAGGATCGCAAACGCCCTGATGATCTCTGAGGGCATGTGTCCATCACCGATTTTGAAGTTTTCGAGCGAACGCTGGGTTTGGGCGCCCCAGTATTTATCGGCGGGAACCTCAACATTTCCCATTGTGTCGTGTTCTGTTCTGGTTTTCATATAATTCTGTTTTTTTGGTTTTTGCGATTTTATGATATTACCGGCAAATGATCCGGCGCAGATTCAACTCCCTATGCCAGGAAGATTGAACGATAAAAAATACCGGAAATTCTCTGCTAACAATGGTGTAACATTTACTGGTTATTGAAAAATATTCCGGCCTTTTCCGGAGGGTCGGCAATCACAGCCTTCCCGTTGCTGACCACGACCGGACGGCGGATCAGCCTTGGATTTTCTGCCAGGATTTGGTACCACTCTTCATCCGACGGATGAATGTCCTTCAGATTTTCACGGTAATAATCTTCCTGGGTCCGCACCAGTTCTATCGGATGGATGCCCAGCATCAGAATCAGTTTTTTCACTTCCTCCTTGCTGATTCCTTCACGGATATATTCAACAACAGTGGCTGACGGGTCATGCCTTCTGACATACTCAAGACCGGCCCTCGATTTGCGGCATTTCGGATTATGATAAACAACCATCATCTGTCAGGATTTGATTTTCAGGGAATACTAAACAATCTGCATCAGAAAGTACAATTGAAAAAACGATTGAATTCCATTCAGTAAAAGTAATTATTTGAAACAAGGAAGACAAGTGCCTGCCGGGCGTTCGGTTCAGGTTTCAGGCGTATTTTCTTTTTCCGGGTCTTCCCTTTCATTGTTACAATTGGTCTCCTCAATCACAAACGAGGGTCTCCGCTTTACATCAGCCGAGATGCGGCTGATGTATTCACCAATAATACCGATACAAAGCAGTTGCACCCCCCCGATGAACATCGAACTGATCATGATGGAGGTCCACCCGGTGACCACTTCCTGCAGAACAAATTTAGAGTATAGAGCATAGAGAATGATGATGAAGGCAAAAACTGAAAACAGAAACCCGAGGAAAGTGGCGATCTGTAGCGGGAAATTTGAAAAGGAAGTAATCCCGTCCATGGCAAACCGCAACATCTTACGGAGCGTATATTTGGTCTTTCCGGCCTTCCGCTCCTGCCGTTCAAACTCAACACTGATCTGCCTGAAACCCAGCCAGGCGATCTGACCCCGGATAAACCTGCTCGATTCTCCCATCGCGGTCAGGTGATTCACCACTTCTCTCGAAATCAGCCTGAAGTCACCGGTATCCAGCGGAATATCAATGGAGGTGATTCGTTTTAATGTCCTGTAGAAAATCCCTGCACTCAGCTTCTTAAACACTGACTCTCCTTTACGCTGAATTCGCCTGGCATTAACGACCTTATAACCTTCACGGTACCTGGCAAACAGTTCCGGGATAAGCTCAGGAGGATCCTGAAGATCGCCATCGATCAGCACCACCGCTTCACCGCGGCTTTGCATAATGCCCGCCATAACAGCATTCTGATGACCGAAATTACGGCTGAAGCTGATATACTTCACCCTTTCGTCGTTCGACGCATAAGCCCTGAGCATTTCGGGTGACCGGTCACTGCTGCCATCGTTCACAAACACCAGCTCGTAAGCAGTTGTTATGCCTGAACATGCCTGATGAAGCCGGAGGATCAGTTGTTCCAGCACGGCCTCTTCATTGAAAACAGGGATTACAACACTCAGTTCAATCCTCTTTGCTTCTGATTCCATCAATCCTGTATATGGTGACATTATAATAACTACCGGTTTCTTCCGAAATAAATTTCTTCTTTATAAACTCCCTCGTAAAATACTGAGAACATATCACCAGGTCGCCCACAGCAAGGTCATTGGTATCCTTTAACATCACCTGCTGTTGCTGTTGATTTAAGCGGTCAGTATAATACCTCAGGTGGACATTGTACCCTTCATAACTGAGGACATGACCCTTTACTGAACGGTCTCCTTTCACGGCATCCTGAAGGAAATGGCTGATCATATAGTATTCCTGTTCCTGGTTTGTTTCACGGGGCTTATAAACTTTCGATATTATCCCCTGATATGGGATAAAAAAGACAAAAAGCAGGAACAATACAGGAAGGAGCAGTTTCGGGACAGCTTTACCGGATAACTGTTTATCAGACAACAGGGTGAATATCTTACGGATTACCACAGCCACCAGCACAGCCATAAAGGGATATAAAGGGGCATCGTACCATTCCAGTTTGGTTCCGGCGGTTGAGATGATCAGCAGGTAGACAACCGAAACCAATCCACTGAAAATAACGAGTCTCCTGAGAACTCCTTCGCTGAGAAAAAACCCGGTGAAGAATCCAACTGGCACAAAGAGGAACCAGTAACCGAAATGATCCGTCATAAGCAGATTCAGGTAAAACGAGAACCCATGCCTGTGGTTTTCGGTGGTGGCAAGGTATCTTCCCCCCAGTTCATTGTTCAGCACCGCATCAACATATCCCGGATTCAATGATTCACGGAGCAGGTAGTATCCGGCCACCACCAGGGTTATAACAACCAGGTCTATGTATAACCATTTGTTCTGTAACAGTTTTTTCAGACTCCTGTTTATCATAACGTAGATGCCCAGTGCCGGCAGAAACAGCAAACCCTGAACGCTTTTGGTCAGAACAGCCAGCAAAAGACCGACAAAAAACAGGTGCAGATATCGCTGCTCCCCTTTCTCCGAAAACCGGAAAAAGGAGAAAGCATACAGGGTAGTAAACAGTGTAAGCAGGGCATCATAGTCACCTGTTCTGGTCACATGATAACCGACATAACCATTGGCGGTTACCAGAACCAACACTGCAATCAGCCCGAACCAATAGTCCTTCAGCAAACGGATGGCCACCAGCATCAACAGTACGGATGTCAGAAAACCGGCAATGGCGGAAGGAAGCCTGAACGAAAGCTCCTGATTACCAATGAGTTTAAGAAACAGCAACTGGCACCAGATCATCAGGGGTGGTTTGGTGTTCCACATATCGGGGCGACCGTCGAAATGAGTAACCACCCATTTACCGTTTTCGGCCATCTGCAGGGTATTGAACATCAGCCTGGCTTCATCCCATATCCTCACAGGCAAATCACCGAGGTGAAGAAAAAACGGACAATATACTATCAGCAGAAAAAGTACCGTCTTCGCAACCGTTGATTTGTGACCGGAGAGGTACTTTTGAATGTCTTTCATCAGTAGAGCGTTATTCTATTCGAAAAAGGAGACAGCAGAGAATCCCCATATCAGTTCCTGATACCGGTTACTATAGTCTGACTAACCTCGTCTCTTTTAGAATCGGGCCAACCCGGCCGGAAGATCAAATATAGGGCTGTTTTGGGAAACCATGGTCAAAAAGAGACTTTTTTGATTTAATCGCATCTGTTCTGGAATAAATTCTCAGTCATTATCAGTTCTTTTCTCCACTTTTTCCCACCTTTAAGGAAAATTACCGGAAAGGACTTATTCCGATCAGGGTTCACAGGTTGATATAATCAATGACAACCAGATTGATTCTAACCAACGGCTGACTGAAAAATCTACCCTATATTTGCACGAAACCCTTCAGATGAAGCAAAAACTACCATTCATTCTGCTGATTGCTGCCGGACTCCTCATCGTCTTTTCATTTTACGGCAAAGCCCTGCTGCGACCGGACAGTATGATGTTCGCCAGTAGCGGCGACGGGTTAAAGAATTATTTTACCTACAGTTATCATATCAGGCACGACAGTTCCGCCGTCAGTTTCGAAGGAATGAATTACCCTTACGGGGAACACATCATGTA
Source organism: Bacteroidales bacterium (assembly GCA_016705005.1). Taxonomy (GTDB): domain Bacteria; phylum Bacteroidota; class Bacteroidia; order Bacteroidales; family Lentimicrobiaceae; genus Lentimicrobium. Next base: position 218,650 of record JADIZB010000009.1, read on the forward strand.
CACCGACTGCCACCCGGTAGCTGCCCTGTTGCTCAGATCGCTGTCGGGCCCTTTCCCATTCATTGCCGGGTACAGTGTTGGCATGCTGAATTTCCTGATGATCCTCTCCGTCTTTCTGACCTTTATCGTTGTTTACCTGCTGCTGGCAGAATTTGGAATTAACCGTTGGATCGGGCTGATTTTCAGTGTCGGGATCACCCTGCTGGCACCGCAGATATTCCGGCTGGGAGGTCACCTGGCCCTCTCCTATAGCCTGGCCATTCCCCTGTCGTGGTTGCTGATCATCAAAAGTCTGAAGAAACCGGACCGTTTTTCACTGTATTTCCTGATTTTACTGAACAACACCTTCTGGTTTTTTATCCACGCTTACCTCGGTATGATTGTTTCCTTTTTCCTGCTGATGATGCTGGTTGTCCACTTCCTTACCGACAGGGATAAACTGAAAAAAATACGGCACACGCTCTCCCTGCTAGCCGCTCTGTTGATTCCAATTGTAATGTTTTTGCTTTTTATCAGGTTGACCGATACCCATACCGGACGCACTGACAACCCTTCCGGTTTTTTTCAGTATGTGGCTGAAGCCGACGATATTTTTGTCCCCAACCATCCCCCGTTGCGACCTTTGCTCGATTCACTTACCGGTAATGGTATCCGTCAGCAGTGGGAAGCCTGGAGCTATGTCGGAATTTCAGCAACACTGATGGTCCTTGTTATGCTCTTTGCAGCCCTTTTCAGGTTGATTAAAAGAAAGGCAACCGGGATTGATCGTTTCTTTGGTTCCCGGATCATGAATGTTTCGCTTATTGCAGCCTTTGCTGTGCTGCTTTTCGCGATGGCGGTCCCGTTCAGGCAATTCCCCGCCCTGGTTGACCTGGTTCCGTTTATGAAACAGTTCAGGGCACTCGGCAGATTCACCTGGCCCTTCTTTTTCGTTCTGACTGCTTTCACCGCCTTTGTAATCAATAAACTCCATGAAACTTCACATGATCGCAAAGGCAGGATAACAACCATCGTAATCGCACTGGTTGCCGGACTGCTCAACATCGTGGAAGCCCTTCCCTATCACAGGGAAATGAAATACACCATCAACCAGTCGCCAAACCTGTTTCAACGGGAAAACCTGAACAAATCCTTAAATTCAGCCATTGGCATGATTAATCCGGCCGAATACCAGGCCATTATTTCATTACCCTTCTTCTATCAGGGGTCGGAGAGCTACTCACGGCCGCAAAACGATGAGACCGTGAGATCCTCAATCGCAATTTCCTATCACACGGGATTGCCCCTGGTTTGCGCCAACCTAACCCGAACGTCCATTCAGGAAAGTAAAAACATTGTTCAGATTGTCACACCCGACTATTATAAAAAAACCATCGGAGCTGACCTTCATGACAACCGTCCTTTCCTGGTTGTCCGGACAGGAGATCCCATAACGCCATACGAAGAATTGCTCTTCAATAAATGCAGGCCTGTTTTTCAGGGCAAAGAGGTTTCGCTTTACCGGCTTGATAAAAAATCGCTGTTCAGCAACAGTTCAGCTGAAGTAATGGCTGATTTCATGCAAAGAAGATCTTCTTTCATCACGAGAGACCTGTTCAGCCTTTCTGACTCATCGTTTGTGTATTATGACAGTTATGAACAAACGCATACTGAGCACCCCTTCAGGGGAAATGGAGGATTCCGGTCTGAAAAGAAGAACAAGAATGTTCTGGCTGAATTTGCACCCGGCACCTTTGAAAAAGGCAAAAAGTACATGGCCAGCGCATGGATGTACAATGGCCTGCCCGATGCCCTGAATCTATACTTCCGTTTTATCATCGAGGAGTACGACGAATCAGCGGACTCATGGGAATCTACAGTTTATTTCCCTGATCAGAGCGAAACCATCAACGGCGACTGGTCGCTGGTGGAAGGGGAATTTGAAGTTAAAAATCCCGGAAACAGGATATACATTGTTACCATAGGTACCCGTGATGCCAAAGGACCACTGTTTATCGACGATCTGCTCATCAGGGAATCGGGCAAGGATGTGTATTCCATCGCCGGGCCCGGCAATGCGCTGTTCTTCAATAACCACCGGATTCAGCTCAGGTAGTTCCTCCGGAAAACCAACCCGCAGGAGTACGCAGAGGGCATCAGACAGAATCAGATCTACATTGCGGGAAGCTATGGTAATTCCCGAAAATTACACCGAAAATCATCTGCCCGGAATGATATTACATAACCTTTCATTTTACATCTTTTATAGCGTGTAACATCTCCAAATACCTTTATATTTGTGTCTCTTTAAAATATTTGTCCGGATAAAAATATGCGGGTACTGGTTGTTTATTATACACAGAGTGGTCAGTTAAAGGAAATCATCGATTCAGTTGTGGCACCGCTCACGCCGGATAGCAACATAGTGGTTGATTATGAGGAATTAAGGCCGGTGAGTGATTACCCCTTCCCCTGGGGTGATGCATTTTTTGATTGCTTTCCGGAGTGTGTCATGGATATCCCATGTGCCCTGCACCCGTTCTCTTTAACCCTGAAACGGAATACGATCTCATTATACTGGCCTGCCAGTCGTGGTTCCTCTCACCTTCCATCCCCATTGCTTCATTTCTGAAGACAACCGAAGCGCAGAGATTACTCAGGGGCAGGCGGGTTATCACCTTGCATGGCATCAGGAATATGTGGGTTTCTGCCCAGGAAATAATCAAACAGAAACTCTCGGCAGCGGGTGCCCGCCTGGTTGGGAACATCGTTCTCGCCGACCGGCACAACAACTGGATTGCTGGCATAACCATCGTCCGCTGGCTGGTGCACGGCAAAAGAGGGCCAACAGGCATATTGCCGCGGGCTGGTGTTTCAGATGCAGACATCAGGAACGCCTCCCGCTTCGGGGAAATCCTCCTGGATTCAATAAAGAATAACTCCTATGATGACCTTCAGCAAAACCTTGTGGCTGCAGGTGCGGTAAGGGTTAAATTCGACCTTTTGCTGATTGAAAGGAACGCCAGAAAGATTTTCGTGAAATTTGCCCGTAATGTTCTGCATAGAAGCACCATCAGTGCGGAAAAAAGATCGGCAGGTGTAAGCATATTCAAAGGGTATCTTCTTTTCGCCTTATTCCTGCTTTCCCCGATTGTTTCTGTTATATTTACCATAGCCGGACTTCTGATTTATCCTGTTGCAAGAAAAAAGATAAAGTATTACCAGGGCATATTATTAAAATCATAAAGTATTATTCAATGGATCCGAAAGTATACATAACCAGGGTTTCAAAATTCTTCCCCAATAAACCGGTCAGCAATGAGGAGATGGAAGATTATCTGGGTGAGATCAAAGGGTTGAAATCAAGATCGAAATCTTTGATCTTATACAACAACAAGATCAAAACCAGGTACTATGCCATTGATAAGGAAGGCAGATCAACCCACTCTGTGACCGATATGGCCGTGGAAGCGGTAAAAAATCTCTGTACCCAAGATTTCGAAACCAACGACATCGAGCTGCTTACCTGTGGTTCAGCTTCTCCTGACCTGCTGATGCCGGCAATGTCGCTGATGGTGCATGGCCGGCTGGGCATTAAACCGATTGATGCGATGACGGCAACCGGTAGCTGCAACAGCTCCATGTGGGCCCTGAATTATGCATGGATGTCGCTGATGCTGGGAAAATACAGCAATGCCGTCTGTGTCGCATCAGAAAAGTTTTCAAACTGGATGCAGTCGAAGAATTTTGAAGAGGAATCGAAGCACCTTGAAGAACTCGGCAAAAATCCATTTATCGCCTTTGAAAAAGATTTCCTCAGGTGGATGCTTTCCGATGGTGCTTCGGCAGTTCTGCTGCAAAATAAACCCGCCGTCAACGGAATCTCACTGGCGATCGAATGGCTCGAAATCAAATCATTCGCCAATGAGATTGAAACCTGCATGTATGCCGGAGGGATAAAGGAAGAATCCGGAGAGATAACTTCCTGGCACGACCTGACCCCTGCTCAATGGCTTGAAACTTCTGTATTCTCTTTAAGACAGGATACAAAACTCCTTCAGGAAAATATAACCCGTCTTGGTGGAATTTTTCTGAAAGAACTGACCGGGAAACACAATTTTGATGTGTCAGATATAGATTTTTTCCTTCCCCACCTGTCTTCCTATTTTTTCAAATCAAGGATTCAGGACAGTCTGAAAGACAACGGAATGAACATACCCGACGAAAAATGGTTTGTAAACCTTGATAAAATAGGAAACATAGCCTCGGCATCAGGATTCGCCATGCTCGAAGAACTCTTCTGTTCGGGAAGGCTGAAAAAAGGAAACAGGATTCTGATGATGATCCCCGAGAGCGCCAGGTTTTCCTATACTTACCTTATGTTAACCGTTGTTTGACCTCCGGTACTGCCTTATGAAAATTGATGAAGTTCCCCAGGAAGACGCCGAAGCCTTTGAAAAGGAATTCAAGGTGCTTCAATATGCTGTAGATGATAACGGACGCTTTACCACCGTGAAGAGTGTCGGATGGAATCCGAAAACAGTGGTCATGCAGAACGCCTGGGATTTTGAAAACGAAAAGGCTGAAATCGCCAGGCAACTGGTATTGAAGGGTAAGAAAAGCCCGCTTTATTATCATGCACGGAAGAATATGATGAATTCAGCGCTACTGGCGGGGTATACAGGTTTTTGCAGGATCTCTGTCCTGCTTCATTTTAATCCGAAAGTTTTCAAACGACTCGGTCAGAAGAAGTTGCAGAAATATGCAGCCGTTTTCGGATTTGAATCCGTTGAACAGCTTTTTCAAATTGAATCCTGAGCATGAAGATAGATTTTAAACACCAGATGGCTGCTCATTGTGAGAACGGTGTAATCGCCAATCTGCTGCGTTTTTATGGGATAGAGCTGAGTGAAGCGATGGTATTTGGTATCGGTTCGGGCATCTTTTTTACCTACCTGCCTTTTATCAAAATGGGCGATGCCCCGGTTTTTGCCTTCCGTCCATTACCCGGTTACATTTTCAATAAAGCCACCAAAAGCCTCGGGGTGACCATCCATACGGAAAAATTCCGCAACCCAGCCAGAGCTATGGAAAGCCTTGACCGAAACCTTGGAAACGGCATACCTACCGGGATGGTGGTTGGTGTTTTTTTCCTCCCTTATTTCCCGCCCCAGTACAGGTTTCACTTCAATGCCCACAACATAGTGGCTTTTGGGAAAGAAGACGGCCGGTACCTGATCAGCGACCCGGTAATGGAAGGTCCGGAAACCCTTGGTTACGACGAGCTGTTGAAAGTCAGGTATGCAAAAGGTATAGCCCAGCCAAAGGGAAAGATGTATTACATCACAAACGTTCCCGACAGGATTGATACCAGGGAAGCCGTGCTGAACGGAATGAAGAGGTCTGTCCTCTATATGGTGAGATTGCCGGGCCCCGTAATCGGGGTAACCGGAATGAAATACCTGGGAACGCACCTTAAAAGATGGCCGGAGAAATACGGCGATAAAAAAGCAGCCCGTTACCTTGGGCAGATCGTGCGAATGCAGGAAGAGATCGGAACAGGAGGTGCCGGGTTCCGTTTCCTTTATGCGGCATTTCTTCAGGAAGCTGCTCAGCTTCTGCAGATTGAAGCGCTCGATTCCCTGGCGGTGAAAATGACAGCCACCGGCGATAAGTGGCGCGATTTTGCCGTTGCCGCCGGCCGCCTCTGTAAAGGCCGCGAACTTACAGAGAGTTATGAGAAAACCGGGGATCTCCTGATTGAAATTGCCGCTGAAGAAAAGGAGATTTTTCAAACCCTGGGTGAAATCGTCAGAAAGGCTAAAAAGTAATACATTCACCAGCACAATCAACCGGGGGCAACATTTGAAAGGCGATAATTTGATAGATATCCGGAACCTGGTAAAGGTTTATAAGGGGCGCAGCACACCGGCAGTGGATGATCTGTCGCTTCAGATCGGTGATGGGGAAATCTTCGGGATTCTCGGGCCCAACGGTGCCGGCAAAACAACCATCATCTCTATTCTGTGTAACCTGATTCATCCGACTTCAGGTAGAATTTCCATCGACGGCTTATCGCTGGCCACCGATAAAAGGAAAATCAAACAGCTTACCGGTGTGGTATTTCAGGACATAGCACTCTATGACCGGCTGACCGCTTTCGAAAACCTGATATACTTCGGCACCCTTTACGGCATTCACCGGCAGGAACTCGAAGATAGAATCAACAATCTTTTAATGCGGTTGGGACTCGATAAATTCAGGAACGAAAAAGTGGGCACTTTCTCAGGTGGAATGAAACGCAGAATCAACCTGCTGGCAGGCCTGCTTCATAATCCCCGCCTGCTTTTCCTCGACGAACCGGCTGTGGGAATTGATGTCCAGTCGAGAAATGTGATCATCGAATTTCTTCAGGAACTTAATGCATCAGGCACAACCATCATCTATACTTCCCATATGATGGAGGAAGCGCAGAAACTCTGCACCAGGGTCGCTGTTATTGATTACGGAAAGGTGATTGCCGTAGCAACACCGGACGAACTGATCAGCAACAATCCGGATTGCCGTTCCCTCGAAGATGTTTTCCTGAAGCTGACCGGCAGATCGCTGAGGGACGAATTTTAGTCATAATCATCAGCTGTAAATGTGAGAATAGCTTTGAAGCAATGGTTACCAAACAACGAAGATTGATAAAATGAAGCTGCGGAAATATCTAATCTCTGTTCAGAAAGAGGCTTTGCTGCTTCTCCGCGACATCGAAGGCGTGGTTCTGATTTTTCTGATGCCCATCATCCTGGTATTGGTTGTAACCCTGCTTCAGCACCGTACGTTTCAGAACCTGGCAGAGGTAAAAATACCGGTTGTATTGGTTGATTACGACAATGATTCATTGGGCAATGCCTTCTCCAGGGGTATTGGAAATGCCGGTATATTCGAAGTGACTACCATTCGGGGCACCGATTCATCGCAGTTGCAGAAAGCCCGGCAGGATGTTGCCGGAGGTAAATACCAGATAGGAATTGTAATTCCTGAAGATGCCACCCTTAGTATAAAAAACAGGGTGATCGTTCTGATACAGCAACAATTGCCGGATGCATTGAAAACAGTAAAGGCCGGTAATTCTCTCCAGTCCACCATTTCATTGTTCTTCGACCCCGTGACCAAGGAGAGTTTCAAGGAACTGACCCGCGCTTCACTTGAAAAATTTGCCACCTCCACCGAAAACAGGATCTTCATAACAGCCTATTCAAAAGTCATTGATGCCATCACCGGTCAGCAATCGGTCATTGATATTCCCGATGAGCCGGGGATCGTTTTCCGAGAAGACCTGGTTTCGGAATATACAGGAGGTGTCATGCCAAATTCAGTGCAGCACAATGTTCCGGCATGGACCCTGTTCGGCATGTTTCTGATCTGTATTCCTGTGGCCGGCAGCATCATCAAAGAAAGAAGTGAAGGTTGTCTGGCCCGGCTGAAAACACTGCCCATCAGCTTTCTCAATATCCTTATGCCGAAAACCATAGTTTTCGTAGTCATTTGTTTGCTGCAGGCTTTGGCCATCTTCCTGATCGGAATCTATCTGATGCCGGTTCTGGGATTGCCCGGATTGCAGATTGGCGGAAACAATGCAGCCTTGTTTTTTATATCGTTCGCATCTGCGCTGGCAGCTTCAGGTTTCGGGATCGCCATCGGTTCCATCGCCTCTACGCATGTGCAGGCTTCTACTTTCGGCTCGGTCTCGACAGTTATTCTTGCGGCCATTGGCGGAGTCTGGGTGCCGGTGATGGTCATGCCTGAAATCATGAGGAAAATAAGTGCCTTTTCTCCCCTCAACTGGGGTGTAACCGGATATTACAATGTTTTTCTCAGAAATGCGTCAACCCTTGAGGTCATGCCCGAAATACTGAAACTGACTGCATTTTTTGTGATCTGTATCCTGGCAGGTATTTGGTTCAGGAAATCCGGATAAAGTCAAAATCTGATCAGTCGACTTTAAAAACTGAGACCGGAACAGACTCATTATACTTTTTGTTCCTGAGGGTGATCATGGTGTAATCCTGATCCGACTCAACCATCTTAATGCGGTTGACCGACATATCCGTTTTCAGGAAGTAAAGCTCAATACTGCTCATTATCTTCTTCATCTGTGGGTCTTTCGGGAACAACTTCACCAGCCAGGATTCCTTACTCTCCAGAATTTCATAATTGTATTTGTCAGAAGATATCAACGTTCCGTTGACTGAGTTTACAATGATGTTGTTCAGTTCCTGAAATGCTTTGTTTGACTTAACATCAAATTCATTCTTTTTGTCTTCGTCTTTGATAATGATCTTACCCTGATTGATGACGATGATGTATTTGTAAGGTTCGGTATACTCCCAGCGGAGAATGCCCGGCTTCCTGAACCAGAATTTGCCTTTCGACTCAATAACCACCGACAGATACTCCAGGTGTTTCTCCTGCACAAAATCACTGGTGATGGTGTTCATTGATGCCGAGGCCCTGACCAGTCGTGCCTCAACCTCCTTCGGATCACTCACTTTGCTGAACGTTTCCTTCTGGGCAATGGAAACCATTCCTGACAGACACAGGAAACATATAAATATTGTTCTCATTCTTATGATCATGATGAATGCCTTCATAGCAACTATTGTTCCGGAATAATGACATTGGTTAAAGTTTGTATCCGGCCAGTCAGTTTGTGTTTTTCTGTTTCTCCAACTGAAAGCCTTTCATTTTATCCAGTCTCACGACCTCCCACCCCTGAAGTTTCAGATTGACCAACAGCCGGTTCAGGATGGGTAAAATCCCGGGGGATGTATCATGAAGAAGTATGATGTCACCTCCCTTCAGTCTGGATAATATCCGGCCAACGATGACATCCGGTTTGCGTCGCGACAGATCAAACGAACGGATACTCCAGCCAATGACCTGAAAATCCAACCCCTTTAAGGCTCTGGCAATGATCGGGTTTGTAACACCAAAAGGTGGCCTGAAGTAAAGGTTAGGCTCCCCGGTAATTTTCTCGATTAACCCGCGGGTTGCCAGCAATTCTTCCCTTATTTCAGCTGCCGGCTTTAACGGGAACAAGTCAGCATGTGTCAGTGAATGATTCCCAATCAGATGACCATCCTGATTTATCCGGAAAGCAAGATCAGGATACTTTTCTACCTTCCGGCCTATCACGAAAAACGCAGCCCTGACACCGGAGTTTTTCAGCAGACTTAATACTTCAGGGGTACTCGCAGGACTCGGGCCATCATCAAAAGTCAGGGCTACCTGTTTCAGGTTGCGGTTACCATGACACCGGGCAGAAATAAAAACCCCCGAACTGATACTGGAAGACCCGTAGGTTATAAAGGCGATGTAAGCCACTGCCAGAAACAGCCAGACAAAAAGGTGACTATAGAACAGGGCGGTCAGCACTGCAAGCAGGAAGAATACCAGCGTTACATTCCGGAATTTCAACATGCCGTAACCTTTAAAAGTGAATGGCATGGACCACTCCCCTGGTTGTGAATCAGCACCCGCTCCGGCCTGCTGCCGGGGGATCCTTCTACTCTGCCCCCGATCAGTTCAAGTGCCAGCCAGAGCGCAAAAGAGGTGGATGTATCATATTCACCGCAATAATCCTTAAACCGGAGAATCTTTTGATCACCGGTCTTTTCACTCAGCAGATGATAAACCTCATCAGAGGGGTGAGAACCGGTAATCAGCAGGTCAAAATGATCAGCATCAGGACAGCTTTCATCAAAAAATCTGCTGAAAGAATCTGAAAAACTGCTGTCAGCTGCAGCACCATTGAAAATGGAAATTCCGTCAAAACGGGCCAGGGTCTTCTCCGTCTGCCGGTTGCTCAGGATGAAAAAGGCTGCGCCTTCCCCTGCTGTGACAGGATACTCCCCTTCAAATTTCCGCATGCATGAAGTCTGTGAGATCAGCCCATGGCTTTCGGGTGTAATTTCATCTATTCCGCCCACCAGAATATTCCGGTAACCATCACCGTTAAGCATCATTTTCGCATGGAGCAGGGCCGATTCAAAGGAGATGTTTTTCTGCGAAAAGGTAATGTTGAGGTTTTTACATCCAAGCAACAGGGCGATCTGCCCTGAAGCTGTATTGTGGGTCGATTGCATGAAGGCAGTCGGGTTCAGCAGGGTTTCGGCATTTTCGTTCATCTGCTGCAAAAAGTCAATCGTATCTGTCAGGCAGCCCAGACCTGTTCCGGTAATGATGGCATCGGGCTGCTCCAGACCGGCAGCTGCCAGGCAATCCACAGATCCGGACACGGCCATTTTGATGAATTTGCTCATCCGGCGCAGCAATTTCTTATCGATGGTATTCCTGTAATCGGGTTCCCGGCTTACAAAGTAGCCCAATGCCCGGTCAGGGGGCTGAAGGGAGATGGATTCGTTTTCGAACGACCCGAGCGGTGATATGGCTGATGCAGCGTTAAAGTAGAGTTCCATCCTGTTTTGAAAATATCAGCGTTGAGTTGTTTCCGCCAAACCCGAATGAATTGGAGAGCACATGCGACAATCCCGTTTTGGTTGCCCCTGTTACCGGAATCAGACCGGTTTCTTCAACGGGAGCATTAAACCCGATCTGCGGCAGGAGGGTATCATTCGTCAGGGCAAGCACCGAAAATACCGCCTCCAGGGCAGCCGCTGCTCCCAGCGCGTGTCCGGTCAGCGATTTCGTTGAGCTGAAAGGGGGAACCTTTTCACCGAAGACCCGGCGAATGGCGATGCCTTCCGAAAGATCATTGTTTTGCGTGCCGGTGCCATGCACATTGATGTAACCGATCTGCCCCGGTTCCAGTCCCGCTGACTCCAGGGCCTGTGTCATGGCCAGGTAAGCCCCTTCCCCGTTGGGTGATGAGGCGGTCTGATGATAGGCATCGTTGGTATTAGAAAATCCGGCCAGCCGGCAGAGTACTTTTGCACCGCGGCTTTTTACCGACCTGTCCGATTCAAGTACCAGGAAGCCCGCCCCTTCGCCCAGGTTCAGCCCGTTGCGGCTGCTGTCGAATGGACGGCAATGTTCCTTATCAAGAATCATCAGTGAATTGAACCCATTCAATGTAAACCTGCAGAGCGGATCTACGCCCCCGGCAATTACCCGGTCGGCAATGCCGTTGCGGATCAGCAGGGCTGCATGCATCAGGGCATTGGCCCCCGATGAACAGGCAGTACTCAGGGTGGTCCGGTATCCGTTTATTCCGAGCAGGGCGCATATACTGTCGGCCGTGTCGCCGCAGGGATGGGTATAGACATAATCCAGCGAAGTATAGTCAGGATTCCGGTAACATTGCTCCGTTTTATCCATTCCTCCGACCGATGTGGCCGAAACCAGGGCACAGTCACGCAACTCAACGTCAGTAAGGCCTGCTTCCGCGATGGCCTCCTTAACCGCAATCACTGCCATGAGGGTGGCCCGGGTTAAATTTCTTCCCCGGCGCTCATCAATGCCGGCCAGGCTGAGCAACGAGGCATTGGAATGCTTCACTTCACCAACCGGAAAGACCTCCCTGTGGACCGTATCAAGATGCATGATCCTGCCAATGCCGGTCTTTCCCTGAACCAGCGAATGGAAGCATGTGGATGTATTGTCGCCGATCGGAGCAACAACACCTGTGCCTGTTATATTGATAGGATGTTTCAGCGGTCCTGTCATCTTATACTGTTCAATCTCTCTTCAGATCATCACTGATGGATAACCTGACCGTTAACTTCTACTTTCTGTTCTCGGTAATGTAAGCAGCCAGGGTATCGATGGACTGAAATATCTCTTTGCCCTTCTTTGTATCTTCGATCTTAATGCCGTATTCCTTCTGCAGCAAAACGATGATCTCGAGTGCGTCGATCGAATCGAGTCCCAGTCCCTCGCCAAAAAGCGGATCGGATGAGTTGATGTCTTCCGGGGTGATGTCTTCAAGATTCAACTGAGCAATGAGCTGGACCTTCAGCTTTTCTTTTAATTCTTCCATATCGGTTATAATTTAAATATTTGATGAATAAAATCAACCGTAAAATTTCCCTGAATTTCGCTGCTACCCTCCTTTTCAACATCCATAAGGAAAGCCCGGTAGTTGTCGTCAAGGTCCACTTCAACCCAGCCGGCTATGGCCTTCCTGGTGTTGGTGGTGCTGAACAGTATGTTGAGGTAGCTTACCATGAACTGAATGTCGAATTCTTCCTGGATAAAAAATGTATTCTCCCCTTTCAGGTTATGATGGATGCAGATTTCTCCGGCAACAATATTGGGCAAGGTATAAACAAAAACCGCCGGACTCGGAATATCGTTGATGGATTCAAAGTATTTTTCATCGGTATTCAGCGATGAGGCACTGTTTGCCAGCACAATGGCTTTCTCCTCCGGCTCAAAACGGTCACGGTCATCATCCTGCAGCAGAATTTTTGCCGCCACAAACCCGAGTTTTGACTGGGGGTCCATTTTGAAGAACTTCAGGTAGGAGATGCTGCATGCATGATAAATCTGCTTCATGAACTCACCAAAGTCTGCCCCCTGTTCATTCAGGAGAAGGTCGGTTCCGTTTACCTTAACTGACCGCTTGTCAACAGACACATATTTTCTTATAACCGGGTTATTCATGCTTGCGAAATAATGCGGCGGCATTGCAGCCACCAAATCCGGAGGCCGTTTTGACAAAAGTCAGGAACGGCTGTTTTAAATTTTCTATGGGTGTATTCAGTGCATTGACAAGACCCTGATGCTGAAGACCCATGTTTTTAAGCATCATGTTTTCCGAAAGGCAACCTGCCCCGATCAGCGATTCGATGATACCGGCCGCCCCCAGGGTATGGCCGATAAAACCTTTTAGGCTGTTTGCCGGTATATGGGCGAGACCGGCCCTGGTAAGGGCAATCGACTCCATATCATCGTTGAAGGGTGTTGCGGTTCCATGGGCAGAGATAAATCCGGGGTCTTCCACTATGCCCTTCAATGCCTGCTTCAGGGCAATGAAAAGGCCCTCACCGGTTCTTGAAGGCCCGGAAATATGGTTTGCATCGTTGGCCGAAGCGCCCGAAACCAGTTCTATCACCGTCTTCCTATCTGGCCTGCGGTTTGACAAAACAACGGTTCCTGCCCCTTCACCCAGTGTTAAACCATCCCTGTCACGGTCAAATGGTTTGCAGGGATTTGTGCTCAGTGACAGAAAGGACTGAAATCCGGAAACGATGAACTTAGACACAACATCTGCTCCCACAATCACCGCATGGTCATAATCCCCGTTTTTGATCAGACGCTGTCCGGCGATCATGGCTAGCAAGCCTGAAATACAGGCGTTCGATACAACAATAGCCTTGTTGGGATTGCCGTAATACCGGCGGATCTGTTCGGCCGAATGCCAGAGCAGGAGACGGCTGTTACCGGCATTGCTTCCCTTGCCACGCATCAGTTCGATGTTTCCTTTGGTGGTAGAGAGTATAAACACAGTCCGGGGGTCCGATGGATCAACCGATGATCCCTTCAGCGCCTCCCTGACCGACAGGAAAACAAGCTTTCCAAAGGTACTGTCATCGGGAAGCGAAAATCCTGAAAGAGCGGCATCAAGCCGGTTTTTGTCGACCAGCGAAACCGGAAAGGGCTGATCGGATAATGCGGGGTTATTGCACATCCGGATACCTGAAATACCTTCACCCATAGCTTTCAGATTCTCCTCAACCGAAAAGCCAAGCGAAGTGATGATATTTTCCGATTCAAGGTACACAGGCATCACGATTCCCCGGTATTTAGGCCCAACTTCTCTTTCCACTCTGAATAAAAGGCGGGATTGGTCAATTGCAGAATCCCCTCCTTGTCAACAAAAACCTGCACGGAGCGGGCCGTTAAAACCAGGCAGTGATCCGATTTTCGGTAAATGCTGTAATTGAAAATGATTTTGGCCGCCTGGGTATCAACCAGCCCCGTTTCAATAATTATTTCATCACCATAATTCAGGTAGGTCTTATAGTTTAGCGATAGTTCAACCACGGGGGTCATGATGCTGTGCCGGTATACATCAAGGTAACCCAGTCCGTATTGCCTGCCAAAGGCTTCACGGCCATCCTCCAGATACTTCACATAGTTACCATGCCAGACAACCGCCATGGAATCAACCTCACTGAACCGGATGATGGTTTCGGTCGTATTTTTCAGAATAATTCTGTCAGTCAAAGTATAGTTTGTTTAAGATTTCAGCCAGGATGGATAGAGCGTTTTGATGTTCTTAAACCCTGCATATATTCCGCTGGCCCAGTAATTCCTGAAACCTATGCCACCCCCCAGTTTGTTTTCCGTCTGTTTTGCCATCAGCACCTCATGGGTTTTCACATCAAACAGAACCACCCAGAAACGGACCTTAACTGCTGGTTTATCAAAGTTTTCTATCACGAAAAGCAGTCCGATCCCTTCATCACCGGTATAGTTCTTCACCACTCCGTTCACATCTTCCAGGGTAACCGTGTTGGGTTTGTCGGCCAGAAGTTTCAGGTAATCCACACCGGCATTCCGCTTTGAGGCAATTGATATGTTGTTGGTAATGTGCTTGTTGAAGGTCGCCTCCAGGTTAAACTTTTCCGGTTCATTCAGAATCAGCTGGTTCCATTGGTCAAAAAAGGAAGAGACGATTTTCGCCCGGTCCGAAAAATCGACATCCGAACCGACCATACGGGCCTGTGTAAAATCGAGCCCATACCATGTAAACGATGGGGCTGCTTCAATTCTGTCACGGTTCTGGGCCTGCAGACCCAGGGCGGCAAACAACAAGAAAACTACGATGTACTTTTTCATAACGTTCTCATTTTAATTGTTTTTAATGAATATTTTCATTTCACACTCTGCAAAAATATCATTATTATCAAAGATACTTCCCCTGATAATCTGAAATTCGAGCACCTGATCAATAAAATCGATCCGGGTTCTGATGGTCTGCCCCAATGCAGGCAGTTTATGGATTTTAAGATCCTTGATGCCCGCGATAAACCCAACCTTTGCTTCCCCTTCGGTTGACTGCTCAGTAAAACCATTCATGGCGGCCGCAGATTGGGCGATGTTTTCAATCATTCCCGGTTCACGGAACATCCCCTTCTCCAGGAACAGGTTATCCGCGTTAATGGTCAGCGAAGTCTCGGCCGAATTCCCTCCGGCCGACAACAGGGTGTCAATCATCACAAAGGGTGGCCTTTGCGGAATCAATTTCAGGAGTTCATCACCCGATACAGGACATTTCATGCGTTCAGGCTATTTAATCTTACAGGTCAGCAGGGTGTGGCTTACGCCGATATTCTCAAAAGATTCATCAACTTCCAGTCCGGCTTCGTCGATCAGTTTCAACAGGTCACCCGAATGATACATCTGGCTGCAGCCATTGGCAATGCAGGTAAAATAGAGCGATGTCGCATGGAGGCTATAGGTGGAAGCTTCAAATTCCTGTTTGTCCCAGTAGGTTTCAAGGATAAAAAGACGGCTTGCAGGCTGCATGGCCTCTTTGGCCCTTTTCAGCAGCGATAGAACATCGGCCTGTGAGAAACAGTCGAGAAACTGGCTCATCCAGATCACATCAGCCCCTTTGGGCAGCACAGCAGCGTGATCGAGCAGGTTGGTTGCAAAGGTACTGATGCGGCTCGAAAACCCTTTTTGGGCAATGGCCTCTTCAGCCTTTACCACCTGACCGGGAAGGTCAACAATGGTGACCTTTACATCGGGGTCGAAGGTCGCACACTCCAGGGCAAATTTACCGGTGTTGCCCCCCACATCCATGATACGGGCCGGCTTGTTTCTGAATACAATGGGCATCAGCTCCGGAAAGGCATAATCAGAATAAAAGTGGTCGAAAGCCAGCCAGCTCTTCAGGGCCTCTTCAGGCAATTGAAACAGTCCTTCATATACGGTATCCCATTCGCCGAAGACTTTCAAGCCTTCCGGTTTCCCTTCCTTAATGCTTTCTTCAAGATGGAACATCCCCTGGTAGTTCACGTCGTGGGTGAAGTCCATGTTGACGCGTGTCAGCGCATCGTACTGCAAAAAATAACCGGTTTTTGTCAGCAGCCACAGGTCGTCCTGAACCCTCACCACTTCAAGGCTCAAACCGGCCTCCAGCAATACTTTTACACCATAGATGCTGAGTTGCAGCCTCGAGGCGATCTCCTCTGTTTTCAGCCCTTTCCTCTCCTTCATCAGCAGTTCAAGGATACCCAGGTTGCGCAATGCCCTTGCCGCCTGAAACATGATCGGGGCAAAGGCTATTTTCTGCGCCTTGAATTTAGCCTCCAGGGCTGAACTGTTATCGTTGCCGTAATTTAGCATAGACCTTAACTTTTTTCCCAAAATTGATAATAGTTAAACCACTGAAGCGGGTACTGCTTCAACCTTTTTTCAATCACCGAAGCATATTCCTGCACCATCTGTTTCATCTCTTCCTTTCTTGTGGTCAGTTTAGAAGGGTAAGGATACACTTTGCCGGGTGTGGCATAAAAATGATAATGTGTCTTCCTCTCCTTAACGGTAACCACATAGGAAACCGGAACTCCAAACTTGCTTGCCATGTAGAGGGGCCCGGTAGGGAAAGGTGCCGGTCTGCCCATGAAATCGACAGTGACACTTCCTGCCCCCGGTAGAAACCTGTCGCCATGTATAGCTACCATCTCATTCCGTTTTAAGGCATTCCCGATTTCAATCAGATGTGAAAGATCTTCCTTTATCCCTATGATCCGGATATTTTTTTTAACAAGCACTTCCTTCAGGTACTGGTCAATCTGCCGGTGTTCTGCTTCAAGCATCACGATGTTCATGGCTGAACTTACCCTTTCGAGCAGTTGTCCTGCCATTTCCCAGTTGCCCATATGGGCACCGATCAATACCCCGCCTTTACCGGCGGAAACCATCTGATGAAGATTCTCCTCCCCTTCAAAAGTAAAGGTGAATTTGTTGTAACTTCCTGTCAGAAAAGCTATTTTATCAATCAGCATCTCGCCCAAAAGGCAAAAATTTTTGTAGATGCTGACGATTGTCCTGAATTTTCCGTAACCGAGAATCTCCCTGAAATAGAACCGTATGGGCTCCTTTTTTGAGAAAAACAAAAAATACAACGCAACAAACCTTAACAGAACGTAAGCAAAAAAGAGGTGAAAATACCTGATGCTTAGTACAAATATTCTATATCCAATCAGTCCGCCCCGCGATTTACCCGACCATTCAGCCATTTCAGATTGCTTACACAGCCCTGGTTTCGATGTACTTATATAAATCTTCAAGCGTACGGACACCCTCCATATCTTCCCGCTTCACTTTAAATCCAAAATCCCTTTCAATGATCACGACGATATCGACAAAATCAAGACTTTCGATTCCAAGATCCTCAACCAATCTTGCTTCCGGGGTAAGCAATGCCGTCTCTATTTCAAATTCCTCCGCAAGGAATTCATTCACCTTTGCAACTATTTCCGGTTTCATATCACTCTCCTTCTCTTTTTATTTTAAGTTCTGGTAAAAATAATGCCATTAAAAATGGCAACAACTATTTAAATTTAGAAATAATCAGTGTAGAATTGGTTCCACCGAATCCGAATGAATTCGAGAGGAAGACTTCAATCTTTTTTTCGATGGTTTTATCGGCTATATTGAGTTTCCCGGTGAATTCATCCGGATTCTCAAAATTGATGTTTGGTGCCACAAATGAGTTCTCCATCATAATCATTGAATAAATGACCTCACTGGCCCCGCCCATCCACATTTCATGACCGGTCATCGATTTGGTCGAACTCACCAGTGGTCTGCACTCCCCGAAGATCAGGTCGATGGCCTTGGCTTCATTCATATCACCGATGGGTGTGGCCGTGGCATGCGCGTTGATATAGTCAATATCACAGGCTTTCAGCCCGGCATCATCCAGGCAGCGCTTCAGCGACCTTACCGGACCGTCGACATTGGGCACCGAAATATGGTCGCCATTCGACGAAAAACCATACCCGTTCACTTCGGCAAGTATCCGGGCACCTCTTCTTTTGGCAGATTCATAGCTTTCGAGGATAACCGTAGCCGCACCACCGCTGGGTACGAGACCATCCCTGTCGCGGTCGAAAGGGCGGGATGCCTTTGTCGGGGCATCTTCCCTGGTCGAAAAGGCACTGAGCCCGTCGAAACTTCCCATCGACTCGGCGTTGATCTCCTGACCACCACCGCAAATGATGATGTCCTGCAACCCTTGTTTGATCAGCAGGTAGGCCATGCCAATGGCGTGGGAGCTGCTGGCGCAGGCACCGCTGATGGTAAAATTGATGCCACGAAGTTTCAGGATCACCGAAAGGTTCATGGTTATGGTGGAATTCATCGACTGGAAGATCGCACCCGAACCAATCAGGGTGGTATCCCGTTTTTCACGGATCAGATCGATGGATTCGATGACAGGAATGGAGGAACTGTCGTTCCCGTATAGGATCCCCACCTCGTTTTTTTCAAGGAAATCCATGTCAATCCCGGCGTTCTTCAGGGCTTCCATGGTAGCCACATAACTGTATTCTCCCTGTTCGGCCAGTCCGACCCGCATTCTCCGTGGCAGATCGTTTTTCAGATTAGGTCGTTCAATCACACCGGTAAGGCATGAACGGAATCCGAATTCCTTCCTGCGGGGATCAATGCCTATGCCTGAGCGGCCATAATAGAGCGAGTCCCTGACCTCTGCCAGGTTTTTGCCTATGGTGGAATAAATACCCATCCCTGTAATTACAACTCTGTTCATGGCCGTAAGATTAGCTGTAAATTCCTCCGTTAACTGAAATAACCTCTCCGGTAATGTATTTTGATTCCGGTGATGCCAGAAAGCCAACCACTCCGGCAACATCATCCGTTGTGCCGAACCGGTTCAGGGGAACCAGTTTCTTCAGCATTTCCGCATCAAGGTCTTTGGTCATGTCTGTTTCAATAAAACCGGGCGATACGCAGTTAACCGTCACCTTCTTCTTCCCGATTTCCATGGCAAGCGATTTGGACGCCCCGATAACGCCCGCTTTGGCGGCTGAATAGTTGGTTTGCCCCGGCTGCCCTTTTTGTCCCGAAAGGGATACGATGCTGATGATCCGCCCATGCTTTCTGATCAGCATCGGCTGAAGTACCTGCCGTGTAACGTAGAAAAAGCTGTCGAGATTCGTTGTAATCACATTCTTCCACTGATCAACCGACATAAAAACCATCAGCCCGTCATCACGGATCCCGGCGTTGTTCACCAGAACTTCGATATAGCTTTCCGGATTGCGTTCGGCCCAGGCTCCGATTGCCGTTTCAACCTGATTATTGTCCGATACATCAAAAGGCATCAATTCACCCTGTCCGCCATGGTCAGTAATCTCACGCAGGGTATCTTCCGCAGCAGCCTGGTTGGTATGATAATTCAACAGCACATAAAATCCGTCACCGGCAAGTTTCTGAGCGATTGCTTTCCCGATTCCCCTGGAGGCTCCTGTAACCAATGCAAATTTCATAATGTAATTAAGATAAGTATTTTATTCAGCCTTATTTTCAATGATGTAACTGTATACACGTTCAATCTCTTCAAATTTAGGGGTATCTGCCACAAAAACAGGAACTAAAGTTCGCAATTTCCGGTAAATGTTTTTTGTTTTTGATGAAAGTTTATCTTCAATCTTCAGATAATCAACTGCCTGCAACAGGCCAATGAGTTCTATCGAAATAACCTGGAAGGCATTGTCAACCACCCTTGCAGCCATCAGGGCCGAGTTGGTACCCATGCTTACGATGTCCTGGTTGTCGTTGTTGGTGGGAATGCTGTGTATATAGACGGATGAGGACAACGACTGATTTTCGGCGGTGGTGCTGGTGGCGGTGAACTGCATTCCCTGCATGCCCAGGTTCAATCCCAGCACGCCAAGATTGACAAAAGGTGGCAGTTTTTCATTCAGGTTGCTGTTGAACAGGAAGTTAATCTGACGGTCGGCAATCATCGACAAACGGGTAATTACCAGTTTGAGTTTATCCATTTCGAGTGAAACGTAGTCACCATGGAAGTTGCCTCCGTGGAAAACGTTTCCCGACTCCAGGCTTACAATCGGGTTGTCGTTGACCGAATTCAGCTCTGCCAGCAGCACCTGCTCCGCGTAGTTGATGGTATCGTAAACCGGGCCCAGGATCTGGGGAACACACCGCAACGAGTAAAACTCCTGCACTTTCCGCCTGAAGACCCTGTCGTTGATGTGGTTGTAAAACTCATCCTCCCTCGACGAAATCAACTGACTGTCGGACAAAATGCTGCGCAGCTCCGCGGCAACATACTGCTGCCCGGAATGACCCTTCACCTGGTTGAGTTCTTCCGAAAAATAATCGCTGAACGACTCCACAATTTCGCTCAGCAGGGCTCCTGCGATGATGGACCAGGAAAGCAACCGCTTTGCACGGAGTATGTTGACCAGGCCAATGCCGGTCATCACGGAAGTGCCGTTGATCAGCGACAGTCCTTCGCGCAACACCACTTCAATGGGTTTGAGACCATGCTTTTCGAACACTTCGGCGGTGGGGCAGAGTTTACCCTCATACATCACCGAACCTTCACCGATCAGGATCAGGGCCATGTGCGACAGCTGCACCAGGTCGCCGCTGGCACCAACACCACCATGCTCCGGGATCACAGGATAGATATCCCTGTTGATCAGTTCCTGCAACAGCAATGCCGTCGAAGGATGAATCCCCGATATGCCCTGAATGATCGACCGCAGGCGGCAGATCATGGCAGCCTTTACATAAATGTCGCTGATGCGATGACCGCTTCCGGCACAATGACTCCGGATCAGGTTATACTGAAGTTCAACCTGTTTATCTTCATCAACCTTATATTGAGCCATTGGCCCAAGACCGGTATTAATCCCGTAGATAGTCTTGTGGTTGGAAAATTCCTGTAAGAAACCGAAACTTTTCTGAATATAGTCTATTGATTCTTTATCAACCTCAACTTTTTCACCACCAAGAATTTTCTGAAAATCGCCCAGTATTAAATTCTTATTTCTCTGAATCCGCACAATGCAAGTATGAAATTTTCAGCAAATCTAATAAATAAAATTTACAGTACCGAAGGCTCCGGCTATTTTGATGGCCATGCAGAAATCGCTCCCTTGATGAGAAATCATAGAACCGGAAAGGGGGCCGAAGCCCCCCGGAAAGTAAGAAAACAGCACAGATTCTGACTGATTGAACCTTGCCGGAAACGGATCATTTCAGGGATTCAGCCGGAATGGCCATATCCTGCGTTATGACCGGATAATTATATTTGCTTTTCCAGACCTCGTCGTACATTTTCAGCTTATCAGCAATGAAGTCCTTCAACTTGACATTCATCTCATCTACTTTCTTCTGAGGTGTAGACGAGGGAGGCTCGCTGAAAATCAGATCCTTAGCCCTGGTAAATTCTTCAGTATTCTTGTCCGTAATCGGGCTCAGCCCCACCCGGGCCTTCCAGGCACCCATCTCAATATTCACCATTACAATGTAGGTACCTCCGGCTGCCAGGTCAGCCTCGATAAATTCCTTGTTTTCGGACGAAGCCCAGAACAAATGTTTCCCGGGCTCGCACTCATAGCGCATGTAGTTCTTGCCTTTGAAAACCCCGATGTACTCGTCGTTATGAAAGTATTCAAACGACACGGCATAGCCATAACTGCTCACCCTGGTGAAATAAACCACTGCCTTACCTTCGGCAGGTGGTTGAAATCCCTGGGCAAATAACGATTGACAACACAAAAGTGTCATCATTGCAAAAACCAGCATTTTTCCTGTTTTCATGATATTGGATTTAAATAAAACGTTTTAGTCAGAACAATAAATTGCTGTCAGGGAACCCTCATCAGCAGCCCATAATTCAGCATCAGTCCGCCCAGGTCCAGTTTATCGCGGTTCGCCGAGTAACCGTTGTGGGTTCTCACATCGGTAACACCGGTTGCGTAATCGAGTGAGATGGTAAAACAGGCCCGTTTACCGAACGAAAATACCGGACCGATGAGCAGCCCGTTTACGGCACTGAAGCTGACATCATCAGGATTTGACCAGGAGAGACCGAAAAAATCCCATTTGGGTGTATATCTCATAAACCCTGCATGAACGCCAACACTGATTACCGGAGTCGGCCGGAATCTGCAATAGGCATCCCCCGAAAAAAAGTTACCACTGATCCGCCCCGAAATCAGCGAACCACAACCGGCAAGCAGATCAACCTGCACCAGGCGCGAATTAAACCCGAGACCGGCCTTCATGTTGGGGGTGTTAAAGCTGAAACCGGTGACCACATCGTCTTCATCCATCTCATTCGCGGAATGGATGGTAAACCCTGTTTTATCAGGACTGATGATCAGTGAGGTCGGATTGAGGCTGATTACAAAGGAAACCGGGGATTCCTGTATCGGAACAACTTCCGCTTCCTGGGTAAACCCATGCTTCCCTGAGAAAAGGAAGAAAATGAGGAGTATAGGAAATATCAGTTTCTTCATATTGAAAACATCTCTGGTTAAACCATCAGCAAGGTTGCAAAATCATTGAATACCAATCCTGAAAAGGCTGTCTGTCCTGCATAAATCCTGACAGGTTCATCAAAAATATAAAGAAATAAACCAATCATGAAATAATTGCCAACTAATTTCACGAATTGAACGGAATTGTATATATGTCGTTTTCAGCATGTGTACTTTGTCTGACTCCCTCTTACCGGGTTGTATCCGATTGCTGCTCCTTTTTGGTTATGTCGGGAAACTTGCCGACTTTTGACCGCGGCCAGGGTTGCCCGGAAAAAGTCAGCGCAGGACCATAGCATTTGTTTTAAATCTCTTTAACATCATTTGACATACCATTCTGCCGGTGAAGAACAGGGTTCAGTCTTTGGATTATCTGCGTGGACTGATGGCGTTCGGCATCATGGTTTATCATTACTATTCCTGGTCAGGATACACATTTGGCACAGAAACTTTCCTGGGTAAAATCGGCATTTACGGGGTCTCGGTATTTTATGTCCTCAGTGGCCTGACCCTTTACATTGTTTATCACGAAAAGCTTACGCTGAGAAATACCGGCAATTACTTCATTAAAAGGATTTTCAGGATTTTTCCCCTGCTCTGGCTTTCCATCGCGCTTTCGGTCTTTGTCCTCGGGCGGAAGGCGGATCCCGCGAATCTGTTCATGAACCTGTCAGGACTGTTTGGCTTCTTTACCCACGATAAATACATCGCCATTGCCTCCTGGTCCATCGGCAATGAGCTGGTATTCTATACCCTGTTTCCTCTGGTGATTCTGCTCAGCAGAAAAACAAGGCTGGCTCCGCTCCTCTTTTTCGGGATTTCCCTGGCACTGGCGGTCTGGTTTGCGTTTTTTATGCTCTCACCCCACCTGACCCTGAAGTTTCAGTGGAGCATATATCTGAATCCGCTCAACCAGGTGGTGCTGTTCAGCGGGGGTGTGCTGGCTGGCCATCTCTTTGCCGGGAAGAAAATACCGGACAAGATTGGCATAGCATTGCTTGGACTGGCTTTCATAGCCTTTTTATTCTATCCGGTCGAAGGTGATCAGGGCCACATTGTTGCCGGATGGAACAGGATCGCCTTTGTTTTTATCTCCTTCGCCATTACCGTATCGTTTCTCATCCTTGATTTCAGGACCGGAAAAGCCGGCGGACTGCTGCTTTCCATGCTGGGAGAGGCTTCTTACTCCGTTTATCTGCTGCATCCGATTGTGTTTTTCCTGCTCAGGACCTATGCCGGAATCACCAATACAACCCTGCTGATTTATACCGGGTTTACAGCTACCCTGGTTTTCAGCAGCCTGGTGTATAAGTTTTTTGAAACACCGTTTATTGCTTTGGGACAGAGGGTGATCAACCGGATGAATCAAAAACCTGTACATAGCTCAGACCAGTAAGGCCCGAGGTAAATGACGATCTTTTCCTGAATCGGAAAACCGGACGAAATGATAAACTGAAAACTCCCAAAATTTTATTATTTCTCACCTTCGTTGAAAAATGCAGATATGAGCGTTTGCTGACAGTTGGCTTTGTAAAAATGGCTAAAATCTGGCGGGCAATTTTGGCTTGAAGAAATGAGGTTGAACCTTCCCCTCTCTTTGAACTGTTGTCACGGCGTCTCTTTTTTTGCCTGCCAGATTTTTTACTTTTAGCCGTCTTCAATGAGTGATTTTAAAGAATTAATCCAATCTGATTTTGTTCTTGTGAAAAATATCTCTGGGAATGACGTAATATCAATCCTGTTTAATTAAAACAAAACTCACTGATTAAGCGGAGAAAATGATTGCTAAAACTGATGTCATTAAAATGCAAGATCAATTCCGGCTCATCAATTCTTGGATGTCGCCATATGTTTTTTAAACGAACCCAAACGGATTTGCACATTCCCGAAAAAAATTCTATTTTTGCAGCCCGTAATCCGATGGCCCTGTAGTTTGATGGATAGCCCCGCCTCGGCGGGGTCCTGAACTTTAAATACAGGTTTTTAAATAAATAGCTTGATTGGCCCTGTAGTTCAATGGATAGAACGGAAGTTTCCTAAACTTTAAATATAGGTTCGATTCCTATCGGGGCTACTGAAACGTCTGACTTTTGTCAGACGTTTTTCTTTTATTCAGAATTTTATGGGACCTGTAATTCAATGCCTGCCTGAGTGCACCGACAGGCAGGTATAGCCCCGCCATGGCATCAATAATCCTTTGACAGAAATTAGCTTTTCCATTTGGCTGATATTGGACTGAAGGTTATAATCCAGATTTATTCTGATACGGATTGAATTTCCTGTATCAGGTTGACTTCCAGTAAACATATCAGCTTTCCGGATGATCATATTCCCATTTTGCCGGATTATGCTCAATATACCGGCTGATTCTTCTGTATTCTCCGGCATTCCGGATGATCCTGTCATGAAATTTCGATTGCCAGACCGGCTTTCGGGGAGTTTGCCGGTATTCATTGATTCTTTTGGTTGCTGATGATTTGAAGCCGGCCATAAAAGAAGAAATTGATTTCGGTGGCCGGTAAGCAACTCCATAATTTTTTACTTCCAGATTGTTCTTAAGCAGCAGTGGATTCAACAGTGGATTCAGCAGTGGATTCGGACGGCCGTCCGAATCCACTGCTGAATCCACTGCTATAGAATCAACTACAGAATCTGAAGTATTTTTAATTCTGACAATGGCATGAACATGATCCGGCATGATCTGATAAATATCACAAAAGAGCTCTTTTCTTATTTCAAATGATTTTTCCCATTCCTGCTTAACTATTTCTCCGGCTTCTGACAATAACATCTTTCCGTTTTCAATTCTTCCTAAAATCCTTTCTCTGTCTGCCGTTTTAAATGTAATAAAATACATAGCTTCCCGGCTGTAATCCCACCATTGTGCACGGAGGTGCTTGTCGCTGAATCGTTTGTGGTGTATGGGCATAACGGCTATTCAGATACTGAAATAAGCAAGCATAAAGTTAAGCAATCAAAAGGAATTTTAGGAAGTCATGATACTCCACGAAGCACAATTCAGCACCCCGCCCTGCCTGATCAGAGCACAGGCATCGATGGTGTCCATCTGCCCTCTGGCGGCATAGTCCGGAAACAGCTTCCTGATCTGATCCAGGGCCTGAAGGTCCTCTTCAATGCCGAACTGCGGGACAAGCATCAGCTTTTCCATCTGCAGAAAGTTCAGGTAACCCCAGTTGCGGTTGCTCTCTTTTTGAACCTTAAATTCAAGCGGCACAGCCTCCAGCCGGTGGCTTTTCAACACCCGGAACAGCTTTTCACCCATCCCGGATTTTTCGCGCCGGTAATACCCATCCACCAGCACCGTGTTTCCATCCACAAACCGCAGCATGCCATCGGCATGGCCGAATTCTTCTTTTGTGTACCATGGAATCAGGATAATCTGATCCACCTGAAAAGCCTCCTCCAGCTTCTTCAGCAGCTCCGCCTTGCGGTAATGGGCGGCATTCTCCTGAATCACCTTGTCGGTCAGAATGACCTTGTCCTTCCACCGGATCACATTGCCCCCGTCGAGGATCAGGTCCGATTTCACGGTTTTCAATCCGATGGATGCACACACCAGATCGGGATAAGTCTTTGATGGCCGTTCTTCAAGGTTAAGAAGATAATCCGGGTCATACCGGTATTCGATAAACCGGTCCTTCTCCACCTGCACCGGCATATAATCGCGGCACCAGATATCCCTGGTTCCGGGCAGATTCCATAACTGATGTTATGCTTCTTCAGCACATCCATCAACCGGTTGTTGAAGTCCTGATACTTTGGTTTCTCCCTCAGCAGCCCGGAGAAATAAACAAAATTGGTTTCGGCGTCGGTGATCATAGTTTTGGCTTTTAAGTTTTCTTACAGCCAAATTACTCCGGGTTGAAAGGGCGGGCAAATTTTTTAACAAATTTTAATTTTCATGCAGGGAGGGGAAAGGGCGCAGGGCGTTTCTGCTTGGTTTAACCGTTTATAACAGACCTGATTCTTGTAAGATCTTATAAAAATGGCTATCCGCTACCGGAAAAGCTTCGCTGAGCGCCATATTCACATGATCATTCCGGAGCATGTCCAACTCAAAAAAGTGGCAGTTATGGATTACTTTCATCCTTTCCATTGCCTCCCGGGCAATTGTAAGTCTGTTTCTGCCCTCAAAGCTGAACGGCATACTGCAAATGGTGAGAAAATCCTTTTGTTCTTTGTGCAGCATAAGCGATAAAGCTTCGGCCATCATTGTGCCGGTATAGCCTCCCAGGCCAGCCAGCAGCACAAACCTGCAGTTTTCCCTAAACAACCCGGTCAATTCATCCGGCATTTCAAGGGCTTGTTCCATATCTGGAATATAGAAATCCCGTTGCTTTCCGGAAAACATCCTGATTTTGGGTGATTGAAAAGGTATAAGGTTGATACCGTCAGGGATATCTGCGTTATCCAGATCATTTATCATAGTAAAACGACCCTTCTCCCATTGATTCCAGATGTATTTGGCGGCATTTGTTCCTCCACTGCCCAGGCCAATAATATGGGCTTCGTTCTTAGTGTTGATTTTTATGTTTCCAAGCCAATGTTCGAAATTCAGTTCTTGCAGGGCTTTGATTCTGCTGTTAGATTTGTTTTCCATCGTCGTTTTAGCCCATAGGGGTTCAGACGGTTTATTAGCCATCTATGGCGGCTGAGTATTTCAACAGACCTTATTTAACTTTAATACCATTAAATTTAAATAGCGAATTTCTTATTTAAGTTTCCTTGTAGTAACCCCTTGGTTGTTAACTTATGATTTATTCCACCAGCAGAAAGCTGGACTTATTCCTTTTTATAAGCCTGAAACACCTGCCTAGCATATCCTTCATACTCAGCAATGATTTCCTTGTCCAAATGAAACCACTTCACTTTGCTTAAATGGTAGCGGGTTTCCGCCATTATTTCAAAACCGGCAATCAGCCGTTTGTAGTGCATGCATTGCATCTTCTCTGGTGAGACAATCACAAACCAGGCGTTTTTATAAGGATAGTCCTTGTATTTATCGTCAAAGCGAAAGCAACCATTGGCCCTGAATTTTACCTCCAGATAAAACAAATCCCCGGTATTTGAACTTTGCACTACAAAATCCGGCATATAGCGCAATGCCCGGCTGGTTTTATGATTATCGTTGCGGATCTTCTTACTCAGAGTAGGTTGGATTTGCTCCAGCCCATAACTGAATACATTATAGCCATTTTGTGCAAATAAATCCTTAACCAGGTGTTCTGCAAGGCGGCCTTTGAGGGAGTTGAGGTTGAATGAGGCAGTCGGCATATTGTTGTTGATTATCTGCGTGAATATTTTTTGCTGTAAACAAAAAACTGAATCTCAATCAATACCTGATTGATTGATTTAATTCACTCAGATTCTTGACTCATGTAATAAAATAATCTGCTGTCAATAAATCGAAGATTTTCCTTTCTTTCGTGAAATATATCAAGAGTTTTCTTCATTCGTTTCAATAATTCAGCCATAATGCTAAAGTTTATAGGACTAACTATTGAGAATATCCTTAGAGTGCTAGTATTTGAGTGTTTTTTTAGCCCATTTGCTGGAAATATAGAAGAAAACGAGTTCCCCGATTGTATATATTGGTAGTTCATTAGTATATACCTGTCATGTTCATTTAGTTCTTTTTCAAAAGGGATCAGGCCAAAAATTACTTTTTTACCCAGTATTTCACGGCATTTTATTCGGATTGATTTATATAAAATATTGTTTTTCTTGGTCCCAGTCATATGGTTTTGTAAAATTAATAAGCTACGTAAAAGTTGTTTGAACTAAAAATACTGAGCATTTCAAATAAATTTTTTTCAAGAGTTTCTTCATTATCTGTATTAGCTATAAAAGGGTCAATAAGAATTATATCACTAAGATATACGCCTGAGTTTAAGTCATTCCAACTATTAAGTTTTGTCTCTGAAACAAGGTCTCCTATTCTAAAATATTTTTCACTACTCAGTTCATTAAATTTCTCCTCATAATCTTCTATTGATGCAACAAAGTAATTGTCTTGAATCTCCATTGAAAACTTATTTTCAGAAGCAAAGAATAACTGAAAAGGATTATTTATATCAGGCACTATTGAGCAACAAGATGTTTCTGTATTCTTTCTGATTAATGAATCACCGCGTCCTTCCAGCAAGCGGGAAAGTAGCCTAAAATCATCCTCAACTGGATTGCCATATAAGACTAAGTGTGAGTTTTTATTCAGGAAATCAATAAATTCCCTTGGCCTAGTAATCCTATCAATAAGGTATTTTCTTACCGCATCAGTTAATATTCCTACATCAACATGTGCCGTCAGCATCAATTCAGGTTTTGAGCGTTTAAAATTGCAGCAGTTAGATTGGCTGTTTCATCATAGAAACCGGTTCCAAAATTTTCTTTCAGAATCCCATCCTTTCGTATATTGATTTTGTAATACTTTTCATCTTCAGAACACTTGTTGAAATAAAGAAGATTTATTCGCTCAGGATCTATTTCCTTTTTTGCAACAAGATATTGCATACGCTGAATCAGATATGAGCTATGTGTTTCAACTATGAATTGAATGTCATATTTTGTCATACAGAAAACAAAGAAGTCCGCAAGCCTGGATTGCCAATTGGGGTGGAGAAATGCTTCAGGTTCTTCAACTAGAATGACTTTTCTTATTACCCTTTCCGGTTTTCTACCCTGCATTTTTGGCAAATCCTCCTTGAGTGATCTTTCATCTCTAATAGCGTTGATAACGGTAGCCGTTTTCATTACCAATTTAATAATGTTTGTGGCACCTTTCCCCAAGTCAGCAATATTAATTCTTGGGTTTGCTTTGTAATCGTTGAACCGCTCAATGGGAGGAAAGGATATTCCCTTTAATTTTTTAGATTCTCTTGCCTTAACATTTGAATTCAACACTACTTCCACATCGGCAATTAGACTGATCTCAA
>JADIZB010000010.1 GCA_016705005.1 Bacteroidales bacterium
AGACAATGGTTTCCGAACAGAGAATCCTGTAAAAAAGTACCGGAAAATTCAGAAGGTTGAACCGGAGCGATTCCGTATCAAAATAGCCGACCCTTCCCGGCATTTTCGCACACAACAGGTCATACAGGGTGCGGGTCTTGATGTCCTGCCCATCCTTGGTATTCGACCGTAAACCGAAGAATCCGAGCACCAGTATCCGGTCCTTACGCTTAACCACCATCCGGACTATTGTATTACGAACTTTCCTGGTGAAATGAAAAAAGCAAAGCCTGCCCCACTGAATTTGGTCATATTCTATTACAGGATTTACTTGATATCTTAAAATCTTTTGAATCCGGCACCGTCAGCAAATTTCTATTTCATGATGTTTTGCAGCTCCTGCTTCAATTCAACTTTCTCCTTTTCAGAATAGAAATCCGAACCCTCCAGGGTAACATTAAACTTTCTGACAGCTTCTGAATAATCCAGCTGTAATTGCATCGCGGCATCTATAATATAAAGATATCCTTCAGAGAAACCGGGATATGATTTCATTAATATCTCCCAGGCCTCAATGGCTTTTAAATATTGTCCGTCGTTGTAAAATTGCCAACCCTTCCCATTCAGCGTTCCGAGTGAAAATTCCAACCTGCTTCCATAACAGGAAAGGATATCTCTTTCCAGGGAATCTGCAATGCCGGGTTCATTTTGTTCGCTGGAAAGGTATACGGATTGAATTTTAGCCCATTCTTCAAATATCCCGTAAAGTGAAACACCAATTGTTAAACCGGGGGTAGTGTTATGGTCTGCTTCTTTAAAGAAAAAACCTTTGGCGTCAATCAGCGGGTGATTGAGATGCCTGATTGCAGAATCCATTTTTACAAAGTCGGCCGGGTAGTCGTTACCAATACCGAATCGGTAAAACCTGCGCGAATTACAAATCTGATCCCTGAGCGTGCTGACCGAGTCGGTAAGAGAGATGTTTTTCTGACTAAAGAACGGGCTGATCGAAATAATGCCATTGAGTTCGTTGAATCTTGCAAACAAAAGCGAACTGGTAAAGTATCCATACCTTGAATGCCCGATAAATATCCTGAAAGAAGAAGCGCAGTAATTATTTTCAAGCAGTGGAATCAGCTCATCAAAAAGAAATCTTTCATTTTCCGGCGCAAGGCCTTCTTCACCCGATGATTTGTGCAATGTTTCCCGATAGCGGTATTCCTGCTCTGATTCAACGCTGATAATTATTGAGGAAGGCATCTGCTCATTGCTCGTCAGATAATCAATCGTATTTAAAATATAGTTGTGACTTCTCTGGTTCTGACGGTCAAAAACAACAATCAAAGGAAAAACACGGTGAATATCCCGTTGCCATTCAATGGGAACCGTAATGGTAATGTTTTTGTCAAAGCCGAGGTATTCTGAAGTTAAGGTTGTATCCACCAGTTTTTTATATCTCTCATAAATTTGTCCGGAAAGCGAAGTGGATATCACCATAAAAAAAAACAACCCAACGATTGTTTGTCTGATCATTCGTGCTCTTCTTCCCATTTACCGATGATGAATCCTCAAACCCCAAACCCCAAACCCCAAACCCCAACTTTTAAACGTTCCTGTTACCTGACACTGTTAACCGGGCATCCCCGCCTTTGGCGGGCAAGCAAGTCGAAACCTGCCAGCCGGCAGCCTGGTCCGAAATCCGAAATCTGTTATCTGTTACCTGTTATCTGACATCTGTTACCTGACATCTGTTATCCGAAATCCCACCGCCTTTGGCGGGGCAAGCGAAATCCGAAACCAGCCCGGCAGGGCGGAATCCACCGCCTTTGGCGGAGCAAGCAAAATCGAAATCCGAACCGAGAATCTGTTAACTGTTAACTGTTACCTGTTAACTAATTCTTCATCAAAAG
Source organism: Bacteroidales bacterium (assembly GCA_016705005.1). Lineage (GTDB taxonomy): Bacteria > Bacteroidota > Bacteroidia > Bacteroidales > Lentimicrobiaceae > Lentimicrobium. The sequence goes on from JADIZB010000010.1 coordinate 1,890, forward strand.
CTCCAGATACTTCCCCGAATTTACCTTTCCGTCAAACAATTCCTCTGCCTTTGCACGGCCCTTTCCGCCCATGGCTTCGAGTTCAGCCGGGCTTAAGGATAGCAGAGTCCGCAGGGCACGGGCAATGCTTTCAATATCTCAGCCCGGCACAACACCCTGCCGCATTTACTTTATCTTCAACAAGCAATGGCACATCCGATACATCTGAGGCAATAATCGGTTTTCGCGGCCATCCCCTCACAAACAGCATTGGGCAGACCTTCAAAAAGCTGAACAGACCATGGCATCGGCCTGCTGAATCACTTTATGTATTTCAAATTCGGAGTTGTGCAAGGTAAATACATCATGAAGGCCCTTTGCTTCAATCAATGCTTCGGCTTCCTCCAGTATAAAATCGGGTTCCGCCTTCGGGCTGCGGTCACCGTACCAGTGAATTTCAAGGTTTTGCCTTTCAGAGGAATTGAGAGCTGAAACTGCTTCTATAAGCCCAAAAAGATTCTTAAGTTTTCGGTAGCTGGCAGGAATCACAATATTCAAATTCCCGCTCTTTCTGAATTTAAAATCATCAACCGGTTTATACACACCAAGATCAAAGGAATTATAAATTACCCTGCACTTCCTTGCAGGCAACAATGGATTAATTGCCCTGACCATCTCCATATTAGTATAGGAATTGGATACAATATAATCCACGAAGAAGTGAAAGTATCGTTTGAACTTAAGTTTAAATTTTCGCCTGAGGTTCGGATTGGCACTGCGTTCGCCAACTATAAGTTTCCATCTGCGAAAAGGAATAGCAGCCAGTTCACAAATAAAGGCCGGTGTACCTAAAAAAGCAATTACCCCATCAAAGTCACCGCTACGTATGTATTTCCTGATTGCCAGCACACGGGAAAAAGGGGACTTCCCAAGAAGTAACTCAATATGGATTCCTTTCTCGGTTAAAAAGGTATTGTGAAAAGGCTTTGGATAATATGCCAGAAATGACACCAAATGCCCCCCGGCTTTCAGATCAAGCGCCAGATTTACAATTTGCCGTTGAGCCCCACCTGGACCAAGGTCTTCGATAACAAAAAAAACAATCGTATGGGAAATTAAATCTAATCGGTTCATCTTATTCTTCTATTCCTAATTATTCCAGAATCTTATTTACTGATCTGGATTTTAATATCATATCCAGATTGAATCTGGAACTGATAATATATAAGTAGATCATCCAGTATGCCTTTACATTTAATGCCTGGCCTGTCATAAATACCATGCCCAAAAACAGTATATAGATAAAAGGCAGGGCAAATTTCTGTTCTATTAAAATTTTGTATCCATCCCTGAAAAGATTATAACCAAATACTAAAAATGCAAATAAACCAGCAACACCAGTATAAGCCATTATCTCTATGAATACATTGTGAGGGCTTCTGTTCTGACCAAAAACCCAATGGGCATAATCAATATATCCGCCAATTCCGACCCCAATAGCTGGACTTTTTACAATCAAAGGCCAGATACTTTCCCAGATTCTATCCCTTCCTGATACATCCTGGTCTTCAACGGTACTTATCAACCTCTCCCGCAAAATATCGAATGTCATGAAATAGGTGAAAAGCAAATAAATCGCAGCAACTCCAAGTACAATATAAACAATCGTTTTACCCGTGTTTCTGCTTCGTTTCAGCAATATATAAAAGACCAATGAAAGCATCAATCCCAGAAAAGTCACCCTGGAGCCGGTCTGGGCAATCATATTCAACAATGGAACCAAAAAAAGCAAAAGGAAGTATCGCTTTTTACCATACCCTGAAATTTTCAAATACGGTGGAAATAATAAACAAACAGCTATTACCGCAAATATTCCCAGCTTATTCGGATTTTCACCGAAAATCGTCATACGCCCCTCTTCAAATGCAACCCCAATATTAAGTATATAAAGGAAAGAAGCAAACAAAACACCTGAAATGAATGCCAAAATCATATTATAACCAATGATTGGTTCCCGAACGACCAGATTACCTATAAACCAGAAAAATACAACATTGAGTACAATTGACATCAATATGGTGAAATAATCCGAGTAGTCCTGATAGTTATAGAGAAAGGGGGCAATCAATATGATGGAAAATATAAATAAAGGATTAAGGTATTTTTTCAGCATATTATAGTCATAAGTTTTTCGGGAGCTAAATGAAATAACTGCCAGAAGGGCTAAAGCAATCATTTTAGGCAATGAATTGCCGCCAAAACTCATCATACTCCAATTCTCAAAAACAATGCTGGCGGAAAAGAGATAGAGTATCAATATGTGAAGTCGTACCATCATTTCAAATTTTTAACCATCAATTCTACCATCCATTCCTGTGGAATAAAATTTCCAGGGTACCAATTCATGTCTTTGTCCCAATAACCTGTGCAGGGATCGTATACTTTGATTTTAAACCCATAACTTATTTCAAGTATTAGCGGATTACCACTTTGATCAAAGACGAAATCATAAGCTACACATTGTGCTTTTATTTTTTCAGTGGTCTCAAATGCAATCTTGATACATCGTTCATCAAATTCTTCTTTTTCATATTTAAAATTTCCACTTCCGGAAGCTCTGAAATCACCCTTTCTAACTAATCGCTTCATTGCAAAAGCCTTATCCCCTATCACAATGATACGTGTATCAGAATCATTGCCTTCAATAAAATCCTGAAAATACAAATAACCCTTTTGAGGATGTCCCATTTTAGAGTCCTGTGAAGAAAGAAAAACGACCAAGTCCTTTTTCAAAATCCCCATAAAATCATCTTTTCCTTCTTTGACTTTCCTATATCTCTCTCTGAGATTATTCCACCTGTCAAATACAGGAAAACCATTAGAAAATGCAATTTTTACCAGTCTCCTTGCTTCTTTTTCACTTTTGACTAATCTAACATTTGTTGAGCCCGCCCCAACCTTTAATTTGAATACTTTAGGAAACTCTGCCTGTTTTATCCAGTTGTAAGCATCACGGGAATCATAAAAAATATATGTTGGTACAAGTGGCGCATTAATTGCTTCTAAAAGATATTTCTGTCCGACTTTATCATCGAAATGCCAACAGGTACGTATATCTGGGAACGCCTTTTTACCCATAGCCTCAACTGAAGCAATCAACTGCTTTGCAAAGAGTGTATCCCTGTAATTTTCCTGATGAAAATGCCACATCAGTGCATCACAATCACTTAACTGCTGAACTATGTCACTTGCATAGCAATCAACAATCTTATACTGAATACTTAGCCTTTCACAGTATGCAATCCAGCGCTTGCTGAAACTGCCTTTGCTCTCATGAATTCCAATCTTCATTTTATTATTTGGTTTTTAAGTATTCAACCCAACCAGGCGGTGGTATGGTTTCGATGAGAAATTTTCAGAATCTGAAAACCCAGCAGCGCTGCCATTTACAAAAATACTGTATTCCAGTCCATTTATAGAATCCTGCGCCGCTTTAAGTAATGCCAATTTTTCAGTCGGAAATCGCATCAGTTCGCCAACTGCCAAATCATGAAGAAAAGAATTATCCGTAAATGTAAGAACTCCCAGCAACAAAGGAGTTGGTCTTAATGGTCCATCACCCTGCCCGCCGATAATCCCGTCTCCCAGGCCTATATAGTTTTCTCTGGGTTGGTCTGCAAGGGTTCCGTCTATTTCACCATAAATCACAATTTTATTCAAATCCATAACCATTCTCCATGAGGTATCATTACCATACCAGCCGGCTGCAAACTGATGAACCTTTCGTGGATTTGAAAATTTCCAAAAAATGAAGAGACCTTTTCCCAAAACCAGTAAAGCATTTTCCTTGATGTCTGTTGGCCTGATCGATGGCCAGCTCAGCCCACAATCGAAGATAACTTTTCCCCGGGTAACAATCACCTCCAAATCCCGTTCCACCAATTCTGTGATGCGGAAGGTAGTCTTTATCACCATTTACGCCAACTATATTTTTAAGCGCGGCTGTGATACCTGATTTTTGATGCGTTTTAATTTTGGGCATCGAAATAACCAGATCGGCTTCAAAAATCTCTTTTGTTATGCAGTATTTGTGCATCCCTTTCCGGTGAGATTCAGCCAAGCGATCCGGATTATAATTTGTTACCCTGAAAATATTTCCTTCCTCAACACTGATCGGCTCCAGACAACTCTCCTTTCCAAGGTCAAAAATAAGATACGCGGATAACGGATTCCTTTCCTTAACCGGGTTGTTTTCTGCCGGGTTAAATGTAACCCTCCGGAAATCAAGGATATTTACCGGAACACTATACTTCTTCCCAAGATCTGAGACACTGCTGTAAAAATCCTCAGGAAGCATCCTGTCCCATTTGCACCCCTGTACGGGAGCATCACCAATGGTTACTTTCAGGGGTTTCCTTCAGCAGGATTTCAAGCAATGAAAGAATAACATTCAATTGGTACGCATGCCCAGGCATCATCGGGTTTCCAGTCTTGGAAGTACCCAATTGGGTTTCAACAAAACCTTCTTTCCCGAGATCAGACTTTTATCAAGCAGGTGATTGCCCAACAGCTGCGTTATAGCCCTGTCAAGCAGATCCGGATTGCTGTAGCAATTCTTCAGATCCTCGGTTGACCTGTCGTTTGGCCCGGCATAAACGGTTTTTATTTCCAGGAAATTGTTCATGGTATCAGTTATTGGCCTTACTGATAATGCTTCCAAGCTTATCGGATGAAATGAATTCAACATCCGGCCATTTCTTAACAATTGACTTCAGCAGGTCCTGAAGGTAAACCAGATTCGTCTCCCTGTTAGCCCGATCCAGTGAACCGATAAAGTTCAGCCTGTGGGAACAGATGATCGCCGGTTTTCTATTATTGAACGATCGTGCGACCTGATTCAGGCAGTTGGTTACATGATCTACGGTTTTGAATGAGCTCGGTTCAAAGGAAGCGTTCCTGACCAGGTACAACATCCCTGACTTGTTTTTTTCTCCGGTGAAATGCAGCTTTTTGGCAAAACTGTTCCTTTCACCAATAACCGGAATTTTCTGGTAAACATTCCCCTGAATATACTTTATGCCGCTGTCAGACATGGCCCCTTCAAGTTCATTCCGCCAGATATAAACCGGGGCAATAAAACTATCGGAACGATAACCAAATACATCAAAGAAAAGCTTAGCGCCTTCGCGGATGCTGGCCTTCTGATCTTCGATATCCAACGGATTCTCCAGGGTGAAAGCATCAACAAAGCTGTTCTCAGATATGCTACTATGTGAATCGCTCAGATCATAAAACTCATGTTCGAATGCACGCCTTGCCCAGCCTTCACTATCTTCCAGCGCCTTCATCCATTGTTTGACATTAAGATGCTCACGACCATGCAGTTGCGGAATGAAAATCTTATTTTCTATGCCTGATCGGTATAATTCCGGCACCCTGTCATGCTCGGGATATCTTTTCAGTGTTTCGGTGAATAACTCATAATGATACTCCCTGAAACCACTTTGACTGATTTTGTTAAAATCAGGATTGGTCATTATGGTGTTGGCTGTGATGACGGGATGATTGCCGTTGCTGTCTTTAATGCCTGTCAGTACCTCAAACAAAGCCTCCAGATCCCTGTTGCCTTCAAGCGAATCATATTTGTGGTATGATAATTTGTCAACAGGAAAACCAAGTTTGAGAAACTTTTCATAGACTTCTCTTGAAGGCATTCTAATACTGCCCCAGTCATCCGATTCAATCACAACCAGTTTCCGGATAGTCCTCCAGCCTCTTGAATTAATGTAGAGGCTGATCAGTTTCCGCTTTACATCATTGATTTGCACCTTTTTTTTCAGCTTTAATCGTAGTTAATAGTTCATCTGATGTCATAAATTCAATGTCAGGCCAATGTTTGATTAGTTCGTTCAGAAGCCTTTTTAATTCCTTTAATCCCTTTTCCCTGTTGGCAGGGACCAGAGCTCCGATAAAGTTAACCCGGTGAGAACTGATAATGGCTGGCTTTTTCCATTTAAATGCCAATGAAACATCTTTCAGGCTTTTAGAAACCCAGTCAATTTTATCCGATTCCGAAGGTTCAAACGAACTGTTTCGTCGTGTAAAGATAAGTCCATAGCTGCTTACCTGACCGGTATACCGGAGTTTCTTATTATAAACGTTTGTTTTAATACCTGATACAGGTTCGTATTGTATAGCTCCCGACTGTATTACTTCGATACCGGCATCCCAGATCGCAGGTTCAATCCTTCTGCTCCAGATGGCACAGGGAGCCATAAAACACTTTGCCCTGTAACCAAACAGACGTTCGAAGATCATTGCTCCATCCAGAATAATGCCAGGCATTTCAGAAAATTCCTCTTCTGTATCAAATTCGAAAGCAGACATATACAGGTTCTTTCTCTTACTATAAGAGTCGGTATTTAATCCATACATCTTATGATCAAAACCTAATCGGGCTTCAATTGAGTTGGCTTTTAAAGCATTTAACCATGCATAAACATTCAGGTGCTCCCTGCCATGAAACTGCGGAACAAAAATTCCTGAAGCAATACCCTCCTTCCAAAGAGCAAAAGATCCGGCGTGTTTATCTGAATACCTTATTAAGGTTTCTGTGAACAACTCATAATGATACTCATTAAACCCTGAGTTAATTATTTTATCGTAATCCGGATTGGCAACAAGGCTGAGTGGGGTAATTTTAGCCGGTTTCCCTCTTGAATCCCTGACAGAAGTCAATACTTCAAAGAGCATTGACAGATCATCACTGTCTGCCAGGGTATCATAACGGAGATAACGGCTTTTATCAACCGGTAATCCTTTCGCCAACATTATTCTGTAAACTTCCGGATCAGGCATCCGGGTGCTTCCCCAATCATCAGACTCTATAACAACAATCTTTCTCCGGGTTTTCCATCCTGAAACTGAGATAACTCATGTAAATAGTATTCCTTGAGCTTTGAAATAATCATGATGATTTTTGAAAAAAAAATTTGGTATTACACTTTAGCATAGGCTTGCAAATGCTTTTGCAACATTTTCGATCTTGTAATTCTCAATGCCAGCTAGTGCGAATTGATCCGAATAATCACCTTTCAGAAAAGATTGATACTTTTTATCAAGATTGTTAGGTTTCACATTGAGAACAGGTCTGCCTGTAAGATGATAATCAATTATCTTACTGGGAACCATTTCATCTGTTATATTCTCGAAGTTCACAAGAAAATCTAACTTGCTTAATTCATATAGTAATTCTTTCCGGGAGATTGGCTTTCGGATCTCTAGCTTGTCGCCAAGCAGATTTCTGTATGGTTCCAGCAAACTGGTTGTAGAAGTATAAACGATAAATTTGAAGCTGCAATTCAACATTACAAGTTCATCCAGAAACGAAGAAGGGTCTCTGAGCTTATTGTAAAAAGCACCGGCATAAGCAAAAGTAGGAACATCATTAGATATGGTTCCTATAAAGGTTTCAACATCCTGAAAATCAAATCCCTGTGGAATTATCCTGATTTTATTCTGAAATTTTAGCGGATAAGCTTTTCTGGCCGATTCAACAGGAATGGCTAAAAATTTTGTTCTGGCAAACATCCATCGCTCAAGCCATCGCCAGTAAAAAGGATAGATTTTTTTTCCATTTTCACTTCCGGTAAATGGGTCACCGCAATCTGCTATCCAGCAATCTGTAATATGTGGGTTCTTTTTTAAAGCCAATGCACAGCCAAAATGCACAGAATAGGGTTTTGCAATAGAAATCAACTGATCAAAGAAACGTCTTTCATTTCTGAGGATACTTCTGATCAGAAAAGCAAGTTCAATTTCAGGAAACAGCAGATACCTGTACAATAATCTGTCCTTAATCCGTGTCAGGATTCCCCTTGAGACACTACTGGTATCCTTATCAGCATACTTTGGAAAAAGCCTGTTTTCTATTCGACAATTGTATTTCCCCTGAAACTCATTGTAATCATAACCGTTATTCGTTGTAAGCACGGTTACATTATGCCCCTGCCGACTCAGTTCTTTTGCCAGTTCAGTTGTGCGGAAAGATCGGGGTGATTGCAAAGGGAAGAAACTCCGTGAAACAATCAGAATACTTTTCTTCATTAGAGTTTTATGTTAATGAGGCAATTTACAATCCGTTCTGCCGCTTTCCCATCCCACAATTCAGGAATTCCGCCTTTTTTCCATTTCCCTTCAAATAAACGTTTCATTGCCGGGCAATATTTGCAGGATTGGTACCAATCAGTTCATTTGTGCCAATATCTATGGTTTCAGGCCGTTCTGTATTATCTCTGAGGGTAAGGCAGGGAATCCCCATCACAGTGGTTTCTTCAGTAATACCTCCGGAGTCGGTAATAACGGCTTTTGCATGCTTAACAAGATAGTTAAATTCAAGATAGCCAAGCGGATCAACGATTTTAAGATTAGTCGCCTGTATGCCGAGTTCTGTAAAGATAACGGCGGTGCGCGGGTGAATCGGAAAGAAGACCGGTAAATGCCTGGCACCCTCAATAATCTCATGCATAAGCGCCTTCAGTTTCCCGGCTTCATCAACATTGGCAGGACGATGAAGTGTAAGAACAAAATAGTTGCCTTTATCAAGCCCGTCGGTATCCAGAAATGAAGGCTTTCTAAACCGGTTCATATTAGCGAGCAAGGTGTCAATCATAACATTGCCAACTAAAAAGATACGTTCTTTTTCAATACCTGATTTCAGCAGGTTATTTTTTGCCAATGGAGTTGTTACAAAAAAATAATCGGCAAGACAATCGGTCACCATTCGGTTTATTTCTTCCGGCATAGTAAGGTCAAAAGACCTGATTCCGGCTTCAATATGAGCTACTTTCGTATTTAATTTCTTGGCAACGATTGAACAGGACATAGTGGAGGTAACATCACCTACTACTATGACGAGATCCGAAGGATTTGCTAAAAGCTCCCTTTCAAAAGCAATCATAATCGCGGCAGTTTGCTCTGCCTGTGACCCCCCCCCACAACCCAAATTTGCGTCCGGCTTAGGTATGTTCAATTCATCAAAAAAGTGTCACTCATTTTTTGATCATAATGCTGCCCTGTGTGCACCAGACGGTATATTATTTCCCACTTGCTTTTCTTCACTTTGTCAATAGCATGGATTATGGGTGCTATTTTCATAAAGTTGGGCCGGGCACCGGCAATTAATGTAATCTTCATAGTTGTTTCCGTTTAACTTTTCCCCTGATTGCTTTTGGAATAAAAGCATATACCAGTAATCGAATCTCAGACAGCTTCCTTATTAACAAAATTCCAAAATAGAATAAAATAAGATTCTTTTTGATCGTATTGCCATCATACCTATGGTAAAGATTATAATTAAACAATCCAAGTGTATGCGATAAATTCATCGCACGTGTAAATTCATCTTTGTTGAACTCATATAATTCCTTATAACAATTGTATGCGGCTGTAATGTTAGTTTTTCCTTGTTTCATGCTATTTACACCACCTTCGTGTACTCTGTAAACCCCAAATATTTGTGTGAAATAGTATGCTTTAGCATTTTTTAAAAGATGATAAAACAAATTAATATCCCGTCCATATTTATACTTAACTAAATCATCAAGATTAAGATCATTTCTTCTAAAAACGGCTGTTAACGTCTTTGTTAACCATTCATTTTTTTGATCTGCAAGAGAAAATGCATATCCAGAATCGTCTGTTAATCTCCCGGTATTCTTTTGATTATTTCAACTTTCTCGCCAGTTCCATCTATCATATTAATAAAACCACCAACACAAACTGAATAGTCAGGATTTTTTTCAAGAAAATCAACCTGTTTCTGCAATTTATAGGGATCAGTCCAATAGTCGTCACCTTCACATAAAGCACTATACTTTCCTTTCACTCTAGAGAAATTGAATTGAGTGTTTACTTTAACACCTTTAGAATATTGATTTTCAAATTGATAGATTGGTTTGACAATGTTAGGATATAGTTCTTCGAATTCCCCTAATAATGTTTGCGGTTTCATCCTTTGACGCATCATCATAGATCAATATTTCAATTGGAAAATGAAATTTTGTTTAATAAACCCATCCAAACAATCTCGCACATAATCCTGATGATTATATGTAAGACAACAAATACTTACAAGTGGATATGACAATATCATGTTATTTTATTTAGATAAAAGATGGGCAGGATTACCAATCCAGATTTCGTTTTCGCCAGTATTCTTTGTTAGAACAGCACCCATTCCAACTGTTGAGTAATTCCCAAGTGTTAAAAACTCCCGAATGGTAGCATTCAAACTAACAAAAACACCATCACCAATTGTTAAATAAGCTCCTGTACAGGATGCGGCGGCGAAAAAACAGTAATCTCCAATTGTATTATTGTGGCCAATTACTGCATTGATCATAATTCTGCAATTCTTTCCAATAGTCACTCCTGGTGAGATGCTAACATTTGGCATAACTATGCAACCTACACCAAGTTTTACATTTGGAGCTACATAAGCTGAGGGATGTACGAATGTTACATACCTTTCATCAGGAATATTCAAAGACTCAATTAATGCAATGCGTTCTTTTTGAAAACCTATTTTCCAATTGAATTGATAAAATAATAATCCTCTCTTATCAGATCTGGTATATCCCGAAGTCCTCCGATTACAGGATACCCTTCTATTTCTGAAACATTATCCCTGTCGTTTATGTATCCGACAAATTCAAGTTCTGAATTCCACCTTTTACTAGCATCAATAATGGCAAATGCTATAACACTTGCATTCCCACCACCACCCATTATAAGTACTTTCTTTTTCATGTTAATTTTATTATTGACAAAAAAAAACGAAAACAAAAAAACGAAAACAAAAACAGGAAGAACACTTTATTTTATGCTATACAAACTCATACTTATTTAAAAATGTTTTAATTACTTCGATGTCATTGAACATCAAAACGTCAATTATTGACAAAAAGGGAATGAATTCATTTTTAAATTGTTTATAAAATATCTCCTTCGTTTGTAAAAATTTGAGTTCTATACCATTTGCCAGAAAATTATCACGATGATACAATGGCATTCCACCTATTGCATTTACATATATAGTGGCACCTAACAAATTACAAATTGAAATAACTTTTGCTTCACCTTTTAAACTATTATCCTTTTTTAAATCAGAAGACATAAGTACGTTTGTTGATATTTGCAAATACTTATTAATAAGCATGATACTATTCTGTATAAAAGCACTTAAACGTTTATCACTAAATGACAGAATCTCACCAATCAGTTCATTTGCTTCTTCATAGAATGGGGCTTTTATGTAGGATTGTTCAATTGTTTTCCTGAATTTTTTAAAATCATCTTTGATGACGATATCATTAATAATTCTATTGGGGCTGGCATTTTCAAGGGAAATTGAAAAAAGCTGTTTATTGCTGTTAACTAGAATGTTATTCCGGTTAATCCATCCTCCTTTGATGTAATTTACATCATCATAAATAATATATATATCAACAGCGTTGATAAGTTGAAAATAACCAATGTATGGAAACAAATACGGCTGCATTAATCCGACAATCATTGTCAATTAGATTTATTCAAAATTAATTTATGTTTTTTAAGTGTCTTTTTTGCAGCGAGTACCATAGGTGGTCCGATAAATTTTCCATTCATCAATGCAACACCCATCCCACTTTGGCTGGCTTCTTCAGATAACTTCAACATTTCATTTGCATCGGTGACTTCCTTTTCGGAAGGTGAATAGTGCTGATGTACAAGTGGTAGTTCTTTTGGATTTAATACCAGCATGCCTTCAAACCCAAGTTTTTTGGCAACTATAATATTATGTTCAAGATCTTCAAGATCGTGCACGTTGATATGCACAGTATCAATAGGTATTACTTTATTTGCCCTGGCTGCCATGGCAATGATTGCCCTGGGTGTGTACAAACTCTGATGTGTTGAATCGTGAATCCCTTCAAGGTCGGTTATAAAATCTTCACTACCGTAAGCAATCGCAATAACACGCTTTGAAACCTTACAGATTTCCTGAGCATTTAATACTGCTGCAGAAGTTTCGATTAGAGGAATCAATTTAAAAGTTCCTTGAGGGATTCCCTTCTCATATTCAATAGTATCCAGTAGTTTGTCGATAAAGTAAACATCCTGACCAGTATAGGATTTCGGATACATAAATCCATCAACACCAGGAATGGTCAGCTGAAGAAGGTCTGCTAGCAATTGACCGCTTTCCCGGTCATTTACACGGGGGAACACAAGATGGTTTTTAAATGCCCCCCGGGTAACCCACTGTATAATGTTATCGCGGGCAACTTGCTTATTACTTAATGGTTGAACTGAATCTTCAATATCCAATAAAAGGACATCAGCTGTTGACTTTTCAGCACTCGCAAGCAACTTTTCATTGTGGCCCGGAACAAACATCAAACTACGCATCAGAAAATCACTCATATTTCATATCCTTTCTTTTAATTAGTACTCTTCTACGAAAACGGAGTATATCTTCCCCATTCTGATTATAGGCGATGGTTTCAACATAAATAGTTCCGCGATCGTTCTTGCTTTTCGATTCTGTTTTTTCAAGAATTACTGTTCGTGCATAAATGGTATCATTGATAAATACAGGCCCGAGATGCTCAATGTTTTCATAGCCCAGATTTGCTATTGCCTTTCCACTTATATCCGGCACGGTGATGCCGACAGCAAGACTAAATACCAAAGTTCCAACAACCATTATTTTGCCATGTTGGTTTTTTGAAGCATACTCAATGTTGGTATGTACAGGATGATGGTTCATAGTCAAAAGACTAAAAAAATTATTATCGCTTTCAAAAATCGTTTTGGATAGTGAGTGCATTATTACAGCTCCGATTTCAAAGTCTTCAAAAAAGTTTCCAAGTTTACTTGCTTCCATAATATTTATTTAACTCAATAATATTCTGAAAATTCTTAATATGAGGTGGCTCTACCGCTTTCCCATTATAAACAAAAACAGAAGGTTGCCCGAGCTCATTATATTCCCTTATAACAGCCATTGCTTCCTGTATTTCCAATTCTGAATATTTTCTGGATTTTGTCAAAAGTTTAAGCTGTGAAGGATGAATTACGAATTTTGCATCAAACCCCATCTTTTCAGCTTCAATAAGTTCCAATATAAAGATATCCTCTTTATCCAATTCCATGCAGGCAATATCAATGGAGATAATGCCAAATGCTTTTGCAATGCCGGCTACAATAAACCGGGGATATCTCAAAAAATCATATTGGTGCACCATTCCGGTTGCAAGACAGTAATCCTGGCTTCCAAATGCAAGGCCAGTTACATTCAGTTTAGTATTTGAGATTGTATCATATAAACTGAATAAAGCTCCTGGATTTTCAATAAGAAGGATAAAGTTACATTCTGCTATCAGTGTTTGTGACAATGAAAATTCGATTTTCCGTAGGTCATTGATGCCATTATATTTAGGAATCAAAAAATTCCTGTATCCTAATGAAAGTAATTTTTCAAGCAATTCTTCAATAACGAAGTCACCTCCGAACAAATTTGGACGTAAAAATATATTTTGCTTATTATTTACAAAATGCAAGTTTCCCAATAATAGAATCAAGCTCGGTTGCAGAAATCGAATCTTCCAGATCAATTATCAGGACATCCGCTTGGATGCTTTCAAGTTTCTCAATCAATCTCGGATGACTACCCGGAATAAAAAAATAAGACTTTAGCATTTTCCGTTTTTTATAATCTCAGAAATGAAAATAATCTCATCATTACTTAGGGTCGGATATATAGGAAGACAAATCACTTTATCTGCAACTTCTTCTGCCACAACAAGATTTTCAGGTTTCGAAGATGGTAATCCTCTGTAAGTTGGAAATTGGCTTATCAAAGGATAAAAATACCTACGACCAAAGATATTGTGTTTTTTCAGCTCTTCATAAAGCTCATCCCTTGTTTTTCCATAAATACCCGAATCAACCAAAACAGGGAAATAAGAATATGCATGATGAACGTCTTCAATATCAGACAGGCACCTGATTCCTGCAACATTTTTTAACTGCACCCGATAGCTGTCGGCAATGGCCTTTCGTTTGGCAATATTATCATCTACGTATTTTAACTGCAGCAATCCGTAAGCGGCCTGCAATTCATTCATCTTTGCATTGATACCCGGGGCGATGACCGTAGTTTCACCTGCAAAGCCAAAATTCTTAAGATAATCAATCCGCTGTTTCATTTTTTCGTCGTGGCAGATAATGGCCCCTCCTTCTATGGTATTGAAAACCTTGGTTGCATGAAAACTCAGGATGGACAGGTCACCGAAATTAAGTAAAGATTGTCCGTCCACTTTAACGCCGAAAGCGTGGGCGGCATCATAAATCAGTTTCAGACCATAGGTATCGGCGATCTGCTGAAAACGTTCAAGATTACAGGGATTACCATAGACATGTACCGGCATAATGGCCGTAGTCTGCGGGGTAATGGCCGCTTCAACTTTATCCGGATCAAGATTAAAAAAGTCAGGTTCAATATCGGCAAAAACCGGTTTAATATTGTTCCACCAAAGGGAATGCGTTGTTGCAACAAAGCTAAACGGTGTAGTAATGACTTCACCCGTAATTCGCAAAGCCTGAAGCGCTGTAATAAGGGCAAGGGTTCCGTTTGACAATACAGAGAGATAATTCACTCCCAAATATTCTGCCAGTTCCTTTTCAAATTGCCTGTGAAAGGGGCCATTGTTCGTGAGAATTTTATTCTCCCAGATTTGCTTCAGATATTCAGTAAATTCTTCCAGCGGTGGCAAGGCTGGCTGGGTGACATAAATAGGTTTACTTTCTTCCATTTTTAATGTTGGTTAGTTTTGAAGAAATAATCTCCTTTAAGGTGAGATAGGCATCAGGTTTAAAATACTCACAAATACTCAGAACCACTATTCCACCTGTAAATATCTGAATAATCAGGTTCAAAATCATACTAAAATGCAAAAACCGGCCAAGTATAAAAACGGCCATGCCGGAAATTAAAGCAAGAACAAATGATGGCAGGATATCGGAAATCTGCTCTTTAATTGGATAATCAATCAACCTTCCAGACCAGTAACTATTCAAATAGTAAGCAAAAAACTATTCAGAATCATGCCAGCTATCATAATTTTTATTCCAAAGAATACTCCTAAAAAGATTGTAGGTATAGCCAGTATTTTTTTAATTATTTCCAGTTTAAGAAAAAGATCTGACCGACCCTTTACATTAAGCATATTTAAGTTAAGTGAATGCAATGGATACATCATTCCAACAAAGCAAAGCATTTGAAGGTAAACAACTGATGTGCGCCACTTTTCACCTATCAAGGAAATAATCAGAGGTTCAGCAATGGCAGACAACCCGAGCATTAACACAAAGGTCATCAGCATTATAGCTTTGATCAGCTTCTTGTACCCTGCTTTAAGTTTAACCGGATTATCCTGCAACTGGGCCAGAACAGGATAACTAACCCTTGAAACCACGCCATTGATGTTGGTAGAAGGGAGATCTTTAAACTGAACGGCCCTGGTATAGAAACCCAATTCCTGAGCTGAGAAATATTTACCAATCACGAGATAATAGATATTCCGGTAAAGTGTGTCAATCAATCCGCTTAAAAGCAATTTATAACCAAAAGAAAAAGACTCTGAAAAGAATTTTTGCTGAACACTAACAACGGCCGCCACTTGTTAAACAACCATAATAAAATTGAGTTCACTCCTCTTTGGCTTAAAGTCTTCGCAACAAGGCTCCATACTCCAAATCCCATAAAAGCCATACCAATACCTACAATTCCGGATATAATGGACGATGTAACCGATACTTTGGTCTGAAGTTTAAAATCAACCCGCTTGGTCAGGGTCGTGCGTTGAATTATTGTTAGCGAGTCAATGATCACAACAAATGCCAATACTCTGACCAGATTCTTCAGCTGGGGTTCATCAAAGAATGCCGAAATAGCGGGGGCTGTAAAGAATAGCAATAGAAAGAAAAAAATACCGACTCCGAGATTAAAATAAAAAACGGTTGAATAATCGGTTTCTGAACAATCCTTTTTTCGGATTAGTGCCTGGCTAAACCCGCTGTTTATCAATGATTCCGAAACAGCGATAAAAATCGTAATCATCCCAATTAAACCGAATTCCTTTGGGGACAGCAATCGGGCAAGAACAATTCCGACAATAAATGTAAAACCATTGGTTGCTATATTATCTATAAAACTCCAGATAAAGCCATGAATGGTTTTTTGCTTAAGTGTTGACAAAATATACAATTTTTAAATTCGAACTTTTGCTAGGACATGCATATATTATGGATATTACACATAAACGAAAGGACGAGATTATATAAACTGGAAATTACTGTGACAGAACCTTCTTCAGGTAATCTCCGTAAGCACTTTTACCATGTTCAAAGATTAAATGTTCCAATTGCTCTTTTGAAATTAACTTCATCAAATAGGATATTTCCTCGATACATGCGATCTTCAGACTGGTTCTTTTTTCAACCGCTTTTACAAATTCGGTTGCTTCACTCATTGCTTCATGGGTTCCTGTGTCTAACCATGCAAAGCCCCTGCTCAGGGTCTGAAGCTTAAGTAAACTTTTCTTCAGGTAATCTTCATTTACTGATGTTATCTCCAATTCGCCCCTGTCTGATGGGACAACACTTTTTGCTACTCCGATTACACTGTTAGGATAAAAATATAAACCAACTACAGCAAAATTACTTTTAGGATTCTTGGGCTTTTCTTCGATACTGATCACATTTCCTTTTTTATCAACTTCTGCAACGCCATACCTTTCAGGATCATCAACATAATAACCAAAAACAACTGCTTTTCCTTCTTCGGTAACAATTTTAACTGATCTATCCAGAAGGTTCTTCAGTCCTGCCCCATAAAAGATATTGTCACCAAGTACAAGGCAAACATTATCATTCCCGATAAAATCCTTACCAATCATGAATGCCTGGGCAAGCCCATCAGGTGAGGGTTGTTCAGCATAACTGAAACTTAAACCCAACTTACTTCCGTCACCAAATAATTGTCTGAAATTCGGCAAGTCGTGTGGTGTAGAAATAATCAGAATCTCCCTGATACCGGCTAGCATAAGCACTGATAAAGGGTAATAGATCATTGGTTTATCATAAACAGGTAATAACTGTTTGGAAACAACTTTTGTCAAAGGATGTAACCTGGTACCTGCTCCACCTGCAAGAATAATTCCTTTCATTTTGATTCTATTTTTTTATGAGACAACAACTTTTTTCAACCAATTCAATCAGCCTGTCAAGAAAAGTAGAGATTCTCTTGTTCAAGGTTGTAAAATGAAATCACGTACTTGTATAATTCTAAAATGAATTAACAATTTGTGCAAAAATTCTGTAAAGGACTCGCCTGCGTTTAAAATATTTTAAAGAAAAAGCTAAATCTTTGATTCTGACTTTACTATTTGAGGAAAGAGCTACAAACCTATCTATCCATGCATCAACATTATGATTGGTGATCACATATTCGTATGCTTTGACACAGAACTGATGGTATTGGCCATTTTCAAGGAGTAAGTGATCAAAGGTTTCCTGCAGTGAACTTCCCTCTGTATTGGTATAAACCCATGCCGGTAATCCCAGACAGTATCCTTTTTCTCCGGCAACGAACCGGTAGAGGGTATGATCTGACAATTGGTAGGCCGGGTCGGTGATGATGGCGGGTACGCCGGCTTTACAGCCTTCGAGCAGCGAGGTGCCCATGGCAAACAGCAGGTGTGTTTTTGTTTCCAGAAAGCCGGTCAGCGCATCACCGGCCAGATTGTCGTGAAGTTCAAACCGGATATTTTCCGGAACCCGGTGGTGCTTGGCGAGGAAAGCCATGTATTGCGCGGGATCTTCGCTGATGATGTCCAGGGTAACCGGGTGGCTGATGGTTACTTTTCAAGGTCCCTGACGAGGCTGACAAAGGGAAACATTTTCCAGTCTTCGGCCCTGCCGATGTAAGCCAGGCGAAGTGTTTGGCCTTCAGCCGGAAGGCTTTTCAGGGGAGGCTGTTCACCCACAATGACCGGGATGGGCAAGAGGGCGGATTGATCAAATACGCCTTTGATGCCATAGGTTTCAAGCACCTTCAGGTGCGACTCATCCATAAAGAAAGCGGCTTTGCCACGGGCCAGTGTGGCGGCCAGTTTCGAGGTATAGTATTTCGATAGCGGGTTGGCGTTGCTATACACTTCACCCCTGGCCGGAATCCTGATTTTGAAAGTCTGTATCATGGTATCGGGAAACACCGACCAGTAAAGGATACGGGCGTTTACTCCCCTGAAATCGTTCAGCGCCGGTTCGAGTGCCCCGAAAATCACCACCACATCCAAAGACCGGATGACACCGGTATCAGGCTTTGCCGCATCGATAAAGGTGCAGCTGAGTTTTTCGGCAACTGCCTGTTGATGAATGTAGCCGTTCAGATGGGTATATATGCCGCAGGGCATCCCTTTGGCATAGAGCGCCCGGGCTATATTCAGAATCAGGTTCTGTACCCCGCCGGGCTTGGTTGTATTTACGGGGTAGTAGAAGTAGATCATCCGGTGAAAGCGTGATTAAAATTCATTGGTATATGCCCCCTCTTTCAGGCTGCCTTATAAGTGGGCATTGGCTTCGACTTCCCCGCCAAAGTGGGTAGCTTTTTCGCCCGCCGAAGAAGGCGGGGCAAGCTGTTCAATATGACAATATATTGATTATCAATTGTCGGGCTTACCGATTCCGAAAGCTATCGGAACGAAGCCTTCTCTATCTATAGGAGACAGTCTCGTTCAACAGAAATCATATTCAGGAGTAAAATGTTCATTTTGTACAAATAAAATGCTCAAATCTCTCCAGCATTGAAAATACCTCACAACACTTTAAATACAAGCTCTTATATGCTTTCTGTACCTTTTGCTTGATCAAAAGGTACCCAAAAATCAAGGCTGTGTAAAAATGGCTAAAATCCGGCGGGCGATTTTGGCTGGAAGAAATGAGGTTGAACCTTTTCTCACTCTATTTTAAACCGTTGTACACTAATCACCTGTTCATTGCCTTGCTATCCGGGTTGCATTTCTTCTTTTTTTGCTCGCCTGCCAGATTTCTTAACGCCATTTTTACAATGCCGATCCTTCAGTCAACTATATTTTCAACCAATAGAGGTATCTCTTACTGCGCAGATCATAAAAGTCTCATTAAATCTTTAAATCTGACCGAAATCCAGATGATTCAATAAATCAATATTCACTCAGAATCAACATGATTTCAATTAACTTTCATCCGAAGATTAACTAAATTCTATACTCAACATAGAATTTCTGATCAAACCAGCAACAGGATTCTGTTTCATTCTTTATATCTCCGGCTGTTTTTCAGCAGGCTGATCAGTCCAAGCCTTTTGTCGAGTTCACGAACGGAGTAGAGCAGGGAAGCCAGAAACAGCAGGGTGAGTGGCAGGTATTTCAGATTCCCCTGTATCAATACAGAAACAACAAATGCCAGCACCACCAGTAAAAACTGAAATATAAAGATGGTGATGGTATCACCCGAAAATGAAAACTTATATTTCCGGGATGAAATCAGGTAAACCTGGACCAGATAGACGATGTAAACCAGCATAAAGGAGACGCCGAGTCCTGTTAACCCGTAATAGTAATACCCGGCAACATTAAACAGCAACACATAAAAGTTGGCCAGGAGTTCATTCCAGAAAAACAAGCGGCTGGCTCCTTTTGCCAGGAAGAGATAGGCAATGGCCCAGCTGCCGGCTTTAAAGAACATACCCATGGCTGCCCAGAGCACCATATCGGTAACCGGGATAAATTCAGATGAATAGAGCAGAATGACGATCCAGTTGATAAAAACCAGGAACACGATGAGTATCGGTGCCAGGATCAGAAAAGCGATTTCAGCCTGCTGGTTGATGAGTTTTTTACTTTCAATATTGTCGGAAGCGACAGCGGCGAGCCGCGGATAATAATCGGTACTCAAAGCAGTGAAAACAAGGCCGACATAGCCGTTGACAATGGCAAAACCCGC
Organism: Bacteroidales bacterium; assembly: GCA_016705005.1. Lineage (GTDB taxonomy): Bacteria > Bacteroidota > Bacteroidia > Bacteroidales > Lentimicrobiaceae > Lentimicrobium. The sequence continues at coordinate 21,960 of JADIZB010000010.1, forward strand.
GTTGTAGAGGCCAACCTGTTCGAGGCTGCCGGTGTTGCTGATAAATATCCTTACGAGGTAAGATACGCCGAGGGCAATCATTCCGCTCAGGCTGATCATAAAACCCATGGTCAGCATGTTTTTGCCTTCGGCATAGGTTTCAGCGGTGGTGACCGGAATGCTCCCGATGTTTACTTTTCTTGCAAAATACCAGGATCCGGCAAGGGTAAGGAACGCCGTTAAGATGATCCCGGGCACAATGCCTTTCAGTCCGAAATAGTAATAAAGTGGCACGGTAATGATCAGTCCCGCGATGCTTCCTGTAAGATTGGCCTGTGCCAGATACCTGAGTTTCCGCATGCCCTGGAGCAAAACCATTTGCCCCGAGCTGAGCTGATTGATGAGCAATGAAACGGATATCCAGATAAAGGCCCAGGTATATTCGCTGTTTCCGAATGTCAAACGGCTCAGCCAGGGTGAGAGCACTATGGTGAGCAGCATACCGAGCAACCCGGTGATCCACACCAGGCGTCGCAACACGGTGATGATCAGGGATATCCTGTCAGGGTTTCCGCCTGCATTGGCTTCTGAGACATTTCTGACGGCGCTGGTGCCGATGCCGAAACCGGTCAGGGCCCCGATAAATCCGGTGGTAGAGGTAAGCAGACCGGCGATGCCCATGCCTGCAGGGCCAAGCAGCACAGCGATAAATTTCGACCGTACAATGGCAATCAGAATATTCACAACCTGCACGCCTCCGAAGATGGAGGTCGATTTCATGATCTGCCTGTAGGAATCCTGAGGGGTTGGCAAGGGGTTCGGGGTTATTGGCGACTTAAGTGAGGGGGCGACTTTGCGAGGGAGCGACTAAGCGACTTAGTGATGGAGCGAAAGATTGCGAACGAAGCGACTTAAGAGACGGAGCGACTTCAGAGACGGAGCGACTTAGCGATGGAGCGACTAAGCGACTTCAGCGAAAGACAGCGATTTCTTAGTGTTCCTGAGTGATCTTAGTGACTTAGTGGTTATTCTTATCCTATTATTTATCAGCGACTTCTGCGAGGAGCGACTAAGCGACAAGACTAAGCGACTTCAGCGAAAAACGTTCCGGGGTGGTTTAGTGTCCGTTTTAGTTGGGACGGGGTTTTGCCGTTGGGGCGACTTCAGACTAAGCGACTTCAGCGAAGACAGCGATTTCTTAGTGTTTCTGAGTGATCTTAGTGACTTAGTGGTTATTCTTATCCTGTTATTTATCAGCGACTTTGCGAGGGAGCGACTTAGCGATGGAGCGAAAGATAGCGAACGAAGTGACTTCAGCGAAAGACAGCGATTTCTTAGTGTTTCGGTGATCTTAGTGACTTAGTGGTTATTCTGATCCCGTTATTTATAGCGACTTTGCGAGGGAGCGACTTAGCGATGGAGCGAAGATACGAACTAAGCGACTTCAGCGAAGACAGGATTTCTTAGTGTTTCTGGGTGATCTTAGTGACTTAGTGGTTATTCTGATCCCGTTATTTATCAGCGACTTTGCGAGGGAGCGACTAAGCGACTTCAGAGACTAAGCGACTTAAGCGAAAGACAGCGATTTCTTAGTGTTCCTGAGTGATCTTAGTGACTTAGTGGTTATTCTTATTCCGTAATTTATCAGCGACTTTGCGAGGGGGCGACTAAGCGAGACTAAGCACTTCACAAGAAGACTTAAGCGTTTGGCGTTGGATGTTAGGCGTTAGAGTTTGAAGTTGAATTTGAAAATGTCATGGGTTTAAACTTCTAGTTGCCTGTGATCAAGTAAATTTCTCTCAGCGTGCTTCTAGCGCTCGCGGTTAAAAGCGTTCAACGTTAGAAGTTCAATGCTCTTCGGGCGTTCAAGGGCGAGTGAGCGACTAAGCGACTTCAGCGAAAGACAGCGATTTCTTAGTGTTCCTGAGTGATCTTAGTGACTTAGTGGTTATTCTTAACCTGTGATATATCAGCTTTCCGCTTGCTTTCCGGGTTCAGGGCACAGGGGGCCGGTGCAGAGGTTGAGCGCCAGAAGATTCAAGAATCTGTTTTAAACCTGTTCAACGCATTTACCACTGTTTCAGCTTCTTCAATCGTCAAAACCGGACTCATTGGCAAACTCAGCACCTCATGGTGAATTTTCTCAGTTACGGGCAGGGGCAGATTCCGGTATTCACGGTATGCCTGCTGCCGGTGCGGCGGGACAGGATAGTGAATCAGTGTCTGAATGCCCTGTTCAGTCAGGTATTGCTGAAGCTTATCCCTGTGTGCGGTGCGGATCACAAACAAATGCCATACATGTGAACCGAAGACGGTTGCTGAAGCAGGAATCGCCGGAAGGGTGATTTCGGGATGGGTGATGTTTTCAAGGTAGAACCTGGCAATCTCCCTTCTTTTCTGATTGTCAGCATCGAGGTATTTCAATTTAACGCTCAGAAAGGCAGCCTGCAGCTCATCGAGGCGACTGTTCATCCCCTTGAAATCGTTAATGTATTTTTTATTGCTGCCATAGTTGGCCAATGACCTGATGGTTGCAGCAAGCCGGTCGTCGTTGGTGGTCACGGCACCGCCATCGCCAAGTGCACCAAGGTTTTTGCCGGGGTAAAAACTGAATCCCGCGGCATCGCCCAGCGAACCGGTCTTCTGTCCGTTCCATTCAGCACCGATGGCCTGGGCATTGTCCTCGATGATCACAAGGTTGTTCTCCCTTGCCAGAATCCTCCAGTTGATTGCTCCAGCAAACACGTCCGTAAAGGTGAACCGGCACAATGGCCCTGGTTTCCGGCGTAAGGTAGTCCTTAATGGCTTCAATGTCAAGGTTATAGCTGAACAGGTCAGGATCGACCGGCACAGGTACCAGGCGATTGTCGGAAACTGCCAGCAGGGTGGCAATGTATGTATTGGCCGGTACAATAATTTCATCTCCCTCCTTCATAACGCCCAGTTCAATATAGGCTTTCAGGATCAGGCGCAGGGCGTCGAGGCCGTTGGCTACGCCTATGGCATGTTTTACCCCGGTATAGGAAGCGAGTTCGTGCTCAAACTGCCTGACTTTATCACCAAGGATATACCAGCCCGATTCCAGCACCTCTGCCGAAGCCCTGTTCAGTTCAACGGCAAATCTGGCATTTACCTTCTGCAGATCGAGAAACGGGATCATCTGATGCTTATTCTATTCAGCGGTTTGCCAGGGATATCCCCTGTATTCGGTTAGATGGTCCTTCCACGGATAAACGAAGTTGCCCTGATCATCCCTTATTTCCCTGACGGATTTTACATCCTTGCCGGGATTGCCAACAATCACCCGTTCATCACCCACGTCGCGGGTTACCAGGGCACCGGCACCAACGATGGCATTTTTGCCGATGGTTATCCCCGGAAGGATCACGGCATGGGAAAACAGCTGGGCATATTCCCTGATGGTGGTGGTCTGAAATTCACCAACCGGGGGATGCTTGACATTGGTCAGAACCACGAAGGGAAATATCCAGACATAATCCTCAATCACATTCTTCTCGCTCAGCATCACTTTGCTGTGAATCCGGACATAATTACCGATGAACGACTGTCCGGGGGATTCTGAGAATGAACCAAAGCTGGTATGATGACCGATGGTGGTCCCCTCCCTGATCACGGCATGATGGCCCGACCTGAAATGATGGCCGATGGTCACATCTTCATAAATCGTGGTAAACGAGCGGATGATGGCGTTGTTGCCGATGATTGTTTTTTTGAAGTTGTGACGTTCAGGGTTGTTATAGTAAGCGGCTGTGGGTTCTCCTATCACACAATAGGGTCCGACAAAACTGTTGTCGCCGATCTCAGCATTATCATAGATGATCACACCGGCTGAAATAACAACCCGTTTGCCCAGCCTGGCTGATTTACTGACAATGGCTGTAGGATGTATGTTCACCGGTTTTCTGATTTAAAACGAAGGAACTCATCTTTGTCTCTGATGTAATCCTGATCGGAATAGGTGTCGGAGGCCAGCACCAGACAAATGGCACCGGATGAGAAGTTGAGCAGTTCACGCCAGATCCCCGGCATTACGTGAAGTCCGATATAGGGTCGGTCGAGGTGAACAATTTTCTTGTTGATGCCATCGTCCAGTTTAACATCAAAAGCCCCGCTGACGGCAACAATAAACTGCTGCAGGGTACGGTGTCCATGGCCTCCACGGTCTTCACCGCCCGGAACATCATACAGATAATAAACCCGTTTGATGTCGAACGGTGCGTGAAGCTGATTCTCTATTGCAGTAATGTTACCTGCCCTGTTGTGGACCTTGGGCAACTCCATGATACTGCACTGGTAAACACTGCTTTTCATTTTCTCCTGAATTGAAGGTATTCGTCGAAATCCCTGATGTAATCACCGGCGCTGTAAGTGGTTGACGACAGGACCATTGCCACCGAATTGGTGCTGAAGTTATCGAGGTGCCGCCACAATCCGGGTGGCACAAAAAGTCCGTAGTATGAGCGGTTCAGGTGGTATCTTGATTCTTCCTCCCCGGTATTGACAACCACATCGAAACTACCCGAAAGCGCTACAATGAACTCCTGCTGTTCCCTGAACGCGTGCCCTCCCCTGGTTTGTCCGCCCGGAACATCGTAAATCCAGTAAACACGCTTGATTTTGAATGGAATATGGTTCTCCTGTTCCACATAGGTAAGGTTACCTCGGGGATCTTCAAACCTGGGAAGATGGATGATGTGGGGCATTGGAATGGTGTTTGGGAAACCTGTATAATGTATCGTAAAAGTTAGTGCCTGGATTTGCCGTTCAGGCTGAGTAACTATTGAACCGGAATGATCAGGTCATTGATGATTTTACTGAATTTGCCGGCCCCGACTGAATTGAGGTGATCGTTGTCGGTAAAATCAGCCTGAGTAAAACGATTGTCGGTAAAGAAGTTGTGGTAAACACATTGATACCTGTTGCAGATCGAGGCAATAATTTCAGAATTTCTCTTCAACCTCTGCGGATCAGTGTAGCCGGAATAAGTTGGCAATACGGGTGGTGTAATGATTATTGGGACGACGCCGCGCTTTCAGCGCTGCCACAAGCATTCAGTTGATCCCTGTTTTGGGCTATACGGTTCTCCCTTATCAGTGAATTGTGCAGTTCAACCCTTTTCCGTCCTGAGCTGTCGCTGATCTGGCCTGTTGTATCTTTCCGGGCAGCGGCACTGAAGTATCCATTGTTTCCCAGATGATCGGTATAGTTGGCCTTGAAACCGTTGAGCAGCAGTAACAGTGAGGTATTGGGTGTATAGAGGAAAAACTTACTGATCCTTTTTAGTTCCATGACATCAGCTTCCGGATGCTTTATGTCCCAGAATTGCGAATAATAATATATTCTCCAGGCTTCGGCACCATCGGTAACAGAATATCCGAATGAAAAATAGGAAATGCTGATGATTGCATATCTCAGCGAAGGCATTTTATCCAGGTACTTCATTACCAGTTGGTGATCGTAATAAAGATCCTGACTGATGTCGCTGAGATTAAAGGTTCTGTAAGTGAAGTCATCCGGATTTAGTCCGTACAAAGCCTGGGAAGAGCCCAGGATCAGCACTTCAATAGAATCAAGTTGTTTTTCGAGGCAAAGTCGTTTGTATGAGTAGGAGTTTGGGATTTTCGCCAGGTTAACCTCCATATAAAGCATCACCAGGATAAGCGGCAGAATAAGGTACAGCGACCTGAAGAAAAACTTTTTCACCGGTCAGAACTGAAAATAGATAAACTGTCTGTTTTCGAAAACCCCGAGAAACAGGATGGCAAGTATGAGGCCATAATAACCAGCCCACCGGATATAAAATGGTTTTTGTCTGATCAGTGAAGCGATGCCTTTTCTTTTATCAACGGCATGAAATGCTTCAAGCATGATAATCAGTAAAAATGAGAGCAAAAGGTCCTTGGGTCCCAGACCCATAAATTCAAGCACAGGTTTGTGTTGAATCAGGCCGGTTACGACATCGGGCAAACCGGTGAAAATATGCTTCACGATAAAAATCGCTGACTCAACATCGGCTGCCCTGAAGAAAATCCAGGCAAAGGTGACCAGCATGAATGTGGTGAGTGCAGGCAGGAATGGAATTTTATCGAGCAGGAGAATTTTGTTGATTTTATTCCGGAAGTTACCGGTGATCAAACCAAAAACCAGGTAAAAGCCATGCAATCCGCCCCATACAACAAAGGTCCAGTTTGCGCCATGCCACAGGCCGCTAATCAGGAAGACGATAAAAAGATTGAGGTACCATCGTGGGATGGTCACCCTGTTTCCACCCAGGGAGATATACAGGTAATCTTTAAACCAGGATGAAAGTGAAATGTGCCATCTTTTCCAGAATTCGTTGATGCTGCCGGATTGGTAGGGTTTATCAAAATTCTTCATCAGCCGGAAGCCCATGATGCGGGCAGCACCGATGGCCATATCTGAATATCCTGAAAAATCGCAAAAGATCTGGAACGCGAAGAAAACGGTGGCAATGATCAGGCTCAGTGCATTGTAATCCTGGGGGGAGGTGTAAACAGTATCTACCAGGATTGCGAGCCGGTCGGCGATCACAACCTTTTTGAACAATCCCCAGGCCATCAGTTTTAAGCCGCTGGTCACCCTGTCGTAGTCGAATTTATGTTTCTCCCTGAACTGATGAATCAGGTTCTGGGGTCTTTCAATCGGTCCGGCCACCAGCTGCGGATAAAACATGACGTAGAGGGCATAGATACCAAAGTTCCTTTCTGCTTTCTGATTTCCCCGGTACACCTCGATGGTGTAGCTCATTGCCTGAAAGGTATGAAACGACAGGCCTATCGGCAATAAGATTCCCAGATGGGGAATTTGGTTGACATATCCGGCAGAAGCCAGTAATGCTGATAAATTGTCGTTAAGGAAATTATAATACTTAAAAACAGCCAGAACGCCAATATTCGCGATCAGACTGGCAATCAGAAATATTTTTTTCTGCTTACCTTCAGTTTTCTCCAGCAGTATTCCCGCGAAGTAGTCTACAACGATAGTAAACCCCAGTATCAGGATATACACAGGGATAAATGCCGTATGAGAAATAGCAGCTTGCCGTCAGCAACAGGATCCATCTGAACTTATGCCGGATAGCGTAATAAAGGGAAGTGACAAGGATAAAAAAAAGGAGAAAGTGCAGGGAATTAAAAAGCATATCTGAAATATATCAAACGACGCGATGTAAGCGAGGGAGCGATTTTGCGAGGGAGCGAAAGATAGCGAACGAAGCGAGAGAGCGATGGAGCGACTAGGATGGAGCGAAAGAAAGCGAACGAAGCGACTTAGCGAGAGAGCGATGGAGCGACTTGGTGAGGGAGCGAAAGACAGCGAACGAAGCGACTTAAGCGAAAGACAGCGATTTCTTAGTGTTCCTGAGTGATCTTAGTGACTTAGTGGTTATTCTTATCCCTTTATTTATCAGCAACTTCAGCGAAAGAACGCAACTTCAAAATGAAATCCGTGAAAATTCGTTCAATCAGTGTCATCCGTGTTCTCAAAAGCGGCTTTAGCGAACGAAGCGATTTCTTAGTGTTCCTGAGTGATCTTAGTGACTTAGTGGTTATTCTTATCCCGTTATTTATCAGCAACTTCAGCTAAAAGTTTACTTCTTAATGCTTCTGGGTGATCTCAGGGTCTGCATGGTAATAAAAAATGCAAATTTCAGGATTGAGGGTTGAAACTCCGTATTCACAACTCATTCCTCTATACTTTCTTAGTTTGACTAAAAATGTTAGTGGTAAGCTGTTAACTATTAACTAACTCCGGGACAGCTCCCCCCGGTCAGTCACAATTACGAAACCTAAGCGGGACAATGCATTCAGGAAGCAGTATAACAAATATAATGAAATGCACCGGGTGCATTGGCTGTGTACAGGAACTAGTTATCAAAGGATGAGTGTTCATAAGTTCAGACGTTCGGCGTTCAGGGTTCTTGGTTGGACGTTTGGCGTTGGATGTTAGTTGTTTGACCTATCATGATTTTGGTTGACAAAAAAGACCAAACTTCTACTTCAATTGTTTGTAAATCAATTTCATTTTTTCGTTGAGTGCTTTTAACTTTGAATAGTCAGATGAAGCGGAGGAAAGCTCTGCCGGGGGGCAACTTTCCAAGGAATAATCTGACCCAGGGGAATAACCCGCCGTAGTTTTGTCATTCAAAGCTACGGCTTTTTTATTTGAGTTTATTTTCATGGCTTTATGCCTGCGAAAACCCAGTATTGAATTTTCCTCTCGTGTTTTGTTAAAGTCATAGAGCTGTAGTCCAGGATGCTCACATGTGGGAATTTGATTAACAGCCAATTCAAAATCGATAGGACTAAGCATTCCAAGACTTCCATTTGAACAGTTATTGTAAAGATCGACAGCTGTAACCACCTCTCTTTTCAGATCATTTAGCGATGTGATTTCCTTTCTTATCAGGTAATCATTCTTGATGATTCCGTTAATGCGTTCTGCGTAAGGATTTTCCAGACAATTTCCTGCCATACTAATCTTTATATTCTCTTTTTTAAGAATACCTGTATACTCAGTACTTCCGTATTGGCTTCCCTTATCTGAATGATGGATCAACTTCTCGAATTTATTGTAACCTCTTAATCTCAAAGCCATCTCCAATGCCTGAACATTGTTTACAGCAAACATATTATCACTGGCTGATTGACCAATGATTCTTTGGCTATAGACATCAAGAATAAACACAAGATAATATGTTGTAGAACTGGTAAGATAATAAGTAATGTCACTTACCCACAATTGATTTATACCATTGATTTGCAAGCCATGAGTCAGGTTTGGATAAATCACCATGCCTTTATGGGTGGTCCGAAGAACAGATCGGTGCTTTTGCACACTAAGCCCTTGTATAGAGACAAATCGCTCAAAACCGTTGATCCCTACCTCGCTTATTCCAAGCATATAATGCATTTTCCTTGCACTCATTCGCGGATAATCTTTCCTTATCTCAAAAACCATCTCCAACATTCTTCTCCACATCTGCTGATGCTGATACGATTTAAGTTGAGCCTTGTAAAACCCTTGCCGGCTTATACCAGATATTTGATACAAATGCTCCATCTTTACACCTTGGGTGGCTTTATTTGACTTAAACCATGTAAGAGCACGGATTCGAACTTTTTTTTCATGTCTTCTCCCATATCTTCTTCAATGAGTTCGATTAACTTCTTAAAGTAATCAACCTGCATTTGCTTTTGACCCACGATCCGCTCCAGCTCTGCAACCTGTTTCATTAATGCTAATGTCCTGGTCCCTTCAGATTCTTTCTCGACAACTATCTTCTCGCTAATTCCAAGTTTTGTCGAGTATGTTCGAATCCATTTATAGATAGCCGTTTCGGATACTTCATAGATCCGGCTCAATTGCTTAACTGTTACTTGTCTTTCTTCAAGCATTTTTACTTTCTCCCGCTTGAATGCTTCGCTAAAGGTACGTCTCACTTTTTTCTGCTCCATTTGTGACAAAATGTAAAGTTATTAACTAAACTTCTTGTCAACCTATATCATGATAGGACAGTAAGGAGTTCGGTGTTGAAATTTGAGAATTTGAGAATTTGAGAATTTGAAAATGTTTTGATGGGTTTTCATTCAACCGGGTTTGGGTTCTTTGTGATCAGAAGTATATTTCTTTCTCTGCGGCTCTCTGCGAATTCTCGGCGTTCTCTGCGGTTAAAAGGCGTTTAACGTTAGAAGTTCAATGCCCTTCGGGCGTTCAAGGGCGAGGGGCGACTTAGCGATGGAGCGACTAAGCGACTTAGTGATGGAGCGAAAGATAAAGGAACGAAGCGACTTCCAAAATGATATCCGTGAAAATCCCTGCCAGCCGGCAGGCGGGCGTTAAATCAGTGTCATCCGTGTTCTTAAAAGCGACTAAGCGACTTCAGCGAAAGAGAGATTAAAGCTACCACAAAGACACTAAGATTCACTGAGTTTTACAATCCTTTCCTAAGTGCTCCTAAGTGCTCTTAGTGCCTCAGTGGTGAATAAACAGCTCATCTTAAACATTACCATATTCTTCTCAGCGGCTCTCTGCGAATTCTCAGCGTTCTCTGCGGTTAAAAAGCGTTGTGTTGGGCGTTGGACGTTGGATGTTAGTAGTTAGGCGTTCGGTGTTGAAATTTGAGAATTTGAAAATTTGAAAATGTTCTGATGGGTTTTCAAACTTCAGGGTTTGGGTACTTTAATTAAAAGAATATTCCTCCCTCAGCGCATTCACAGTGTTCTTTGCGGCAAAACTTAAAATTCTCATGAAAATAGCGAATGATATGCCTGTTAAGGCTATAAATTGAGAAATAACTCATAGGCTATGCCTGATTGTCTGCTGATGGATTTTAATGTTCCCAATGGTATTTCACGTCTTTTCGCAGGCAGGATAACAATCTTTGACCCATATGCATATTTCATGTGACTTCCCTTCTGGCTTTTGAAAATAAAACCTGCTGCTTCCAAAATGCGGATAACTTTTTCAGAAGAGGGTAATTTCGTCATCAGAATCGTATTGTCAATTCACCCATCAGGCTCTCGTTGATTTTCAGGTAATTTTTTCTGGAAGGTATATCTTCGAAGTACAAATCAAGTGCTTCCTTCAGGTTTTTGGTTGCTTCCTCAACTGTTTTACCAAAACTTGCAACCTCAACATTAAAGCACTGGGAAACAAAATATTTCCCTTCCCTGTAAACGATGTATTTGAAAGTTTTCATGATTATTTGTTAACTGTAACCAAAGTTACAAAATTTCAGACATAAAATGTCAGAAGTTTGGGATTGGACGTTGGGCGTTCGGGGTTGAAAGGGTGACTTAAGCGACTTAGCGAGAGAGCGATGGAGCGATTTTGCGAGGGAGCGAACGAAACGACTTAAGCGTTTGGCGTTGGATGTTAGACGTTCGGGGTTTGTAGGGCGACTTAAGCGAGAGAGCGACTTTGAAGTTAACAAATAACAGCCGTGCCTGCCGGCAGGCAGGATAACAGTTAACAGTTTGGATGTGTTTTCATTATTCTGGCAGCGACTCACAACTCAATTCCATGATGAAGGAGCGACTTAAGCGTTCGATGTTAGGCGTTAGAAGTTGGGCGTTAGAAGTTGGTCGTTAGAAGTTGAATTTGAAAATTTGAAAATTTGAAAATGTTTTGATGGGTTTTCATTCAAACGAGTTTGGGTTCTTTGTGATCAGAAGTATATTTCTTTCTCTGCGGCTCTCTGCGAATTCTCAGCGTTCTCTGCGGTTAAAAAGCGTTCAACGTTAAAAGTTCAATGCCCTTCGGGCGTTCAAGGGCGATGGAGTGACTGAGCGATGGAGCGAAAGACAGCGAACGAAGCGACTTCCAAAATGAAATCCGTGAAAATCCGTTCAATCTGTGTCATCAGTGTTCTTAAAAGCGACTTAAGCGTTCGATGCTAGGCGTTAGAAGTTGAATTTGAAAATGTGAGAATTTGGAAATTTGAAAATGTTTTGATGGGTTTTCATTCAACCGGGTTTGGGTTCTTTGTGATCAGAAGTATATTTCTTTCTCTGCGGCTCTCTGCGAATTCTCAGCGTTCTCTGCGGTTAAAAGGCGTTCGGCGTTGGTTTTTGAAATTTGAGAATTTGAAAATTTGAGAATTTGAAAATGTTTTGATGGGTTTTCATTCAACCGGGTTTGGGTTCTTTGTGATCAGAAGTATATTTCTTTCTCTGCAGCTCTCTGCGAATTCTCAGCGTTCTCTGCGGTTAAAAGGCGTTCAACGTTAGAAGTTCAATGCCCTTCGGGCGTTCAAGGGTTCAATACGCTGCGTGTGTTCAAGGGAGCGACTTAAGCGAAAAGCTTACTTATTAGTGTTTCTGAGTGATCTTAGTGACTTAGTGGTTATTTTATCCCGTTATTTATCAGCGACTTAAGTAATGGTTCGACAGGCTCACCAACAGGTTCGACAGGCTCCTTTCAAATGGAATGCCGGAGTTTAGAATTTAAAGGAATTTCATGCAACTTCATATAGTATCCCATTCTCATTGACCATGCTGGCTGACGCATTTAATATTTCAATGCCAACAATCTGGCCACTTTCTGCATAATCCAGTATTATTCCTGGTTTTTCCTGGTCACTTTCAGCAACTACCAGATCAGAGAACCTGATATATAAAACGTCAGCTTCTTTATCAAACCTGATTTTCATATTTTTCAGTTTTGGAAGTTTTATAAGCAGTTATTATTAAAGGAGGTGTTTTCAGTTTATTCACAAACACCCTGTAAAGATACGATTTATTATTCTCAACAACAAGCTTTTGATACACTACAACCCCTTCTATATCAGGAATAACGACATCAGGGGAGTAAAGCACATTTTCAACCGATTCCAAAGATAATCTCCTGTAATGAATTTGTTCCAACGCATGTTTTGAAAAGAGAAATTCCATAGGTTGATGTGCCTGAATGCATGGTGTAGGGCGTTCGGGGCTGGTTGGGCGACTTAAGCGAGAGAGCGAAAAAAAGCGAAAAAGAGCGATTTAGGCGATAAAATCCGTGATAAGCAGTTAGATCTGTGTCATCCGTGTTCTTAAAAGCGACTTCAGCGAACGAAGCGATTAAGAAAAAGAAATCCGTGCAGATCCCTGCCAGCCGGCAGGCGGGCGTCAAATCAGTGTCATCCGTGTTCTTAAAAGCGATTTCAGCGAATAGTTTGCTTCTTAGTGTTCCTGAGTGATCTTAGTGACTTAGTGGTTATTCTTATCCCGTTATTTATCAGCAACTTCAGCTAAAAGTTTACTTCTTAATGCTTCTGGGTGATCTCAGGGTCTGCATGGTAATAAAAAATGCAAATTTCAGGATTGAGGGTTGAAACTCCGTATTCACAACTCATTCCTCTACACTTTCTTAGTTTGACTAAAAATGTTAGTTGTTAGCTGTTAACTATTAACTAACTCCGGGACAGCTCCGCCCGGTCAGTCACAATTACGAAACCTAAGCGGGACAAAGCATTCAGGAAGCAGTATAACAAATATAATGAAATGCACCGGGTGCATTGGCTGTGTACAGGAACTAGTTATCAAAGGATGAGTGTTCATAAGTTCAGACGTTCGGTGTTGAAATTTGAGAATTTGAGAATTTGAGAATTTGAAAATGTTTTGATGGGTTTTCATTCAACCGGGTTTGGGTTCTTTGTGATCAGAAGTATATTTCTTGCTCTGCAGCTCTCTGCGAATTCTCGGCGTTCTCTGCGGTTAAAAGCGTTCAACGTTAAAGTTCAATGCCCTTCGGGCGTTCAAGGGCGATGGAGTGACTGAGCGATGGAGCGAAGACAGCGAACGAAGCGACTTCCAAAATGATATCCGTGAAAATCCGTTCAATCTGTGTCATCAGTGTTCTTAAAAGCGACTTAAGCGTTCGATGCTAGGCGTTAGAAGTTGAATTTGAAAATGTGAGAATTTGGAAATTTGAGAATTTGAAAATGTTTTGATGGGTTTTCATTCAACCGGGTTGGGGTTCTTTGTGATCAGAAGTATATTTCTTTCTCTGCGGCTCTCTGCGAATTCTCGGCGTTCTCTGCGGTTAAAAAGCGTTGGGTGTTGAAATTTGAGAATTTGAGAATTTGAGAATTTGAAAATGTTTTGATGGGTTTTCATTCAACCGGGTTTGGGTTCTTTGTGATCAGAAGTATATTTCTTGCTCTGCAGCTCTCTGCGAATTCTCGGCGTTCTCTGCGGTTAAAAAGCGTTCAACGTTAAAGTTCAATGCCCTTCGGGCGTTCAAGGGAGGGGGCGACTTAGCGATGGAGCGACTAAGCGACTTAGTGATGGAGCGAAAGATAGCGAACGAAGCGACTTCCAAAATGATATCCGTGAAAATCCGTTCAATCTGTGTCATCAGTGTTCTTAAAAGCGACTTAAGCGTTCGATGCTAGGCGTTAGAAGTTGAATTTGAAAATGTGAGAATTTGGAAATTTGAGAATTTGAAAATGTTTTGATGGGTTTTCATTCAACCGGGTTTGGGTTCTTTGTGATCAGAAGTATATTTCTTTCTCTGCGGCTCTCTGCGAATTCTCGGCGTTCTCTGCGGTTAAAAAGCGTTCAACGTTAAAAGTTCAATGCCCTTCGGGCGTTCAAGGGCGATGGAGTGACTGAGCGATGGAGCGAAAGACAGCGAACGAAGCGACTTCCAAAAATGAAATCCGTGAAAATCCGTTCAATCTGTGTCATCAGTGTTCTTAAAAGCGACTTAAGCGTTCGATGTTAGGCGTTAGAAGTTGAATTTGAAAATGTGAGAATTTGAAAATTTGAGAATTTGAAAATGTTTTGATGGGTTTTCATTCAACCGGGTTTGGGTTCTTTGTGATCAGAAGTATATTTCTTTCTCTGCGGCTCTCTGCGAATTCTCAGCGTTCTCTGCGGTTAAAAGGCGTTCAACGTTAGAAGTTCAATGCCCTTCGGGCGTTCAAGGGCGAGGGGGCGACTTAGCGATGGAGCGACTAAGCGACTTAGTGATGGAGCGAAAGATAGCGAACGAAGCGACTTCCAAAATGATATCCGTGAAAATCCGTTTTAATCAGTGTCATCCGTGTTCTTAAAAGCGACTAAGCGACTTCAGCGAAAGAGAGATTAAAGCTACCACTAAGACACTAAGAACACTAAGATTCACTGAGATTTACAATCCTTTCCTAAGTGCTCTTAGTGCCTCAGTGGTGAATAAGAAATGCAAATTCCATTGATGAAACTCCTTACTCCCTACTTTGCCGGGGACGAGAGTCAAGGGACTGGGGACGAATCCTTACAGTTAACAACTAACAGATAATAGTTAACAGTTTGGATTTGTTTCAGTTACACAGAGTTGTACTTTTAACTCATCACAGGAAAAAAGGCAAATGTCTCAGGACCTGGAACGAACCTAACAACTCCTTACAACTAACTCCTTACTCCTTACTCCCTAACTTTTCCGGGGATGGGAGACGAGGGTCGGGGACGAACTCACAACCGCAAAGGCGGGCAGCTCCAACTTATAACTCAAAACTCACAACTCAGTACTCCTTACCTTACTCAAAGGCGGGGTCGAGGGTCGGGACGAATCCTTACAGTTAACAACTAACAGATAATAGTTAACAGTTTGGATTTGTTTCAGTTACACAGAGTTGTTCTTTTAACTCATCACAGGAAAAAAGGCAAATGTCTCAGGACCTGGAACGAACCTAACAACTCCTTACAACTAACTCCTTACTCCTTACTCCTAACTTTTCCGGGGACGAGGGTCGGGGGTCGGGGACGAAACTCACAACTTATAACTCAAAACTCACAACTCAGTACTCCTTACTCCTTACTCAAAAGGGACGGGGGTCGAGGGTCGGGGGACGAATCCTTACAGTTAACAACTAACAGATAATAGTTAACAGTTTGGATTTGTTTCAGTTACACAGAGCTGTACTTTTAACTCATCACAGGAAAAAAGGCAAATGTCTCAGGACCTGGAACGAACCTAACAACTCCTTACAACTAACTCCCTACTCCTTACTCCTTACTCAAAAGGGACGGGGGTCGAGGGACGAAACTCAAAACTCACAACTCAAAACTCACAACTCATTACTCCTTACTCCTTACTCAAAAGGGACGGGTGTCGAGGGTCGGGGGACGAAACTCACAACCCGCCAAAGGCGGGCGAGCTCACAACTCACAACTCCATTTACTCTACTCCAAACAGCAGCAATCGTTCCGGATACTGGGGAAGCATGGCAATCTCTTCTCCGGTTTTCAGGGTAAGGTAACGGATTTTGCGGTCGACCAGCTTTTCTACCTTTTCGATCAGGTTGAGCAGGTATTCCGAATTGATGTCATCACCAACCAGGAGCAGGTCGATGATCCAGCTGTCGCGGCCACGGGCAAAATCGCCAATGAGCCAGGCCTGTTTGAGCCCGCCAAGTTCCTTAAGCACATTTTCCACCACACGGTCGATACCGGTGTATTTCATCAGGATGCTGTGGATGTCGCTGAACAAGGGATGCTTAATATTTGCGCCGAAAATTTTCTTATTCCCCCTCATCTCACTGGTAAGCATACCGGCCTCTTCAAAGCGGTTCAATTCCACCCTGATGGCATTGGTCGATTCCCCGAACTCAGTCTCCAGGTCGCGCAGATAAGAGCGGGTAGAGGCGTTCAGGAAAAACTTAACCAGCAGTTTAAGCCTGGTTTTGGAAGTTACGAGAGTGTCCAGCATTGATTTAATTAACAACTAACAACTAACAACTAACAACTAGCAGATTTCAGTTATCAGTTATCCGTTTTTAGTTAACAAGTTTAAGTTGACAGGTTTCAATAAATAATAAACTATAATTGACTAATGGTTAATATGGTCAATGATTTCAGAAAATTGCTTTTAGCTAAAGAAAAGAATTACCCGGATCAGCTATGGGAATATCCCTTATTAGCTTTTGATTCTTCAATTAATTTCTGCTTTAGTGTATTTATAGAGGATATAAGCATTTTCATCAGCTCTTTATTGTCAGAAATTAAATCATCCGCTGTCTCAGAGTTAATAAAATCTGTATCTCGTAAAAGAGAAAGCCAGTATTCAGTTTCATTAACTTCTTTCAGTGCAATACTATACTTGGAGATGAAATCAGGAGTTGACTGTGCAAATTCAGCTTCACGGATAAGGGCTCCTGGTGAGGTTCCGCATTTGAGTAATTGTTTGCTCAGAATAAATTCTTATTGCTCAGAAACCAGTTGCCGATAAATCCTGATTATCTTTATTGCAAATGCATAACTTTTAATTCGCAAAATACTTTCTTTCATGCTATATCTATGTTATCTTAAATAAAAACACTGAAACCCAACCCCTTCAACATTATCTTACAACTTACGTTACTTTTCGGTCTTTAAACCATCAGCTTCTATCAGTTAACTGCTACCTATAGATTGTTAGCTACTTCCTATTTTTTTTAACTGTTAGTTGCTAGTTGTTAGTTGTTAACTTAACTGAGGACGGCTCCGCCCCGTCAGTCACAGGGGTTGTTCTGACAAGGCAAATAAAAATTGGTAGGATATTGAGTAACAAATATACTCATTTATTAAAAAATTACAAAGAAGTCATGTTAATTTTCAGAGAATTTTTTTCCTCATCCCGGCGTAGAAGATTTGGTGCAGCTGTGTTTGCGTTCAGGTGTCATTCTGAGGTCAGATGTTAGCAGTAGGCAGTAGGCAGTGGGCAGTCAGATGTAAGATGTAAGATGTAAGATGTAAGATGTAAGAAGTAAGCAGTTGGCAGTCAGTAAAAATCGTAAATCCCAAATCGCAAATCGTAAATCGTAAATCCAAATCTGAAATCCAAAATCCGAAATCCACGAAATCCAAAATCCCACCGCCTTTGGCGGGGCAATCCGCAATCCGCAATCCGCAATCCGAAATCCGAAATCCGAAATCCAAAATTCTTTTAAACTTCCGATATTTGCCTGAGAAATTCAGCATCAGAATGTCCATCATCAAACGTAATACAGGCAGCAGCATCATAACCCGCAGCATTCTGCTCGTCTCACTGGTCAGTTTTTTCAACGACATCGGCAGTGAGATGCTGTATCCGGTAATGCCGGTCTTTTTGCGTTCGATCGGGTTTTCGGTGGTGCTGATCGGATTGCTCGAAGGCTTTGCCGAAGCAACCGCAGGAATCAGCAAAGGTTACTTTGGAAACCTTTCCGACAAGTCTGGACGCCGGGTACCTTTCGTCAGGTTCGGTTATCTGCTCAGTGCACTTGCGAAGCCAATGATGGCCGCCTTTACCACGGTATGGTGGATTTTTCTCGCCCGCACAACCGACCGGCTGGGTAAAGGAATACGAACCTCCGCACGCGATGCCCTGCTCAGCGACGAAACTACACCGGAAAACAAGGGCCGGGTATTTGGATTTCACAGGGCAGCCGACACCCTGGGAGCTGCCATCGGACCCATGCTGGCACTGCTTTACCTGCATTTCAGACCGGGAGAATATAAACTGCTGTTTGTCCTTGCGTTCCTTCCCGGACTGGTTTCAGTATTTATTACTTTGTTGCTCCGCGACAGAAAAAAAGAAAAACAGGCAAACCATCCACGTCCAGGCTTTTTCAGCTTTCTTTCATACAGACACCGGGCACCCCTGCCCTATAAAATGCTGGTCGGGGGATTGCTGGCATTTACCCTTTTCAACAGTTCAGATGCTTTTCTCCTGTTGGGATTGAAAGAAAAGGGAATCAGCGATACCGCCATGATCGGGTATTACATTTTCTACAATCTGGTTTATGCACTGGTTGCCTATCCGGTAGGTATCCTCGCCGACAGGCTCGGACTTTACAGAACGCTGATTGCAGGCCTGATCGTATTTTCGGTGGTTTATTCAGGCATGGGATTCGCTGACGGAATGTGGGTCTTCGGAATGCTGTTTATGCTCTACGGAATCTATGCAGCGGCAACCGAAGGAGTATCGAAAGCGCTGATTACCAACATCAGCCGGAAGGAAGATACAGCTACCGCTCTGGGATTCTATAACGCCCTATCCAGCATATTTACCATGCTGGCCAGTACACTGGCGGGACTCATCTGGTACCATTTCGGATCCGTGGCCATGTTCATCGTTTCAGGCACAGGCGCTCTTTTAACAGCCGCATACCTGGCGTGGGCACGAATGAAGGGTCAGATAACAGTTAACAGATAACAGTTAACAGATAACAGGTAACAGGTAAGAGTTAGCCGCAAGCGAACAAGCGACAGTGGGATGGACAATGAAATAGAAAATTGAATTAGAACCTAAAATTAAAAGAAGGAAATTACATGAAGAAAAAGGCTTTGGTGGTAATTGACATTCAAAATGACATTACCAAAAATTACAAAGAAATCATTGACAATGTTAACCGATCAATAGATTGGGCAGTGGAAAATGAAATTCATGTTGTTTACATAAGGCATTATAACTTATCTGACGGCACAAGGACTTTCAAACCTAATACTTTTGGGTCTGAATTGGTTTCGGACATGAAATTGGTTTCTGAAAACATTTTTGAAAAATCCAAAGGCAACGCATTGACCAGCGAAGATTTTGCTGACTTTATCAGGAAAAATGAAATAAGCGAATTTTACATTACAGGAGCAGACGCCATTGCCTGCGTGAAATCAACCGTATTTAATATGTGCAAGGGAAAACTACAAAGTTACAGTCTTATCAGATTGTATTACGAGTTATGATAAAAGGAAAATTGACGAAATGCTGAATTATTACGAAAAAAATGGCAGTAGAATAATTAATTTGAATGGCTTGTTAGATTCTGAATAAAAATGCCGGCAGCTGACAGCTGGTAACATCAAACGCCCAACGTCCAACGCCTAACGCGCGCAGCGCATTGAACCCCGAACTTTTTTTCACCACAATAGGCACATAGGTCACATTGGTATTATTAGTTGCATTCTTTCGCTGAAGTCGCTTCTTATATGAACACGGATGACACTGATTAAACGGATTTACACGGATTTCTTTTTTAATCACTTTCTTTCGCTTAAGTCGCTTCGTTCGCTATCTTTCACTCCATCGCAGAAGTCGCTGATAAATAATAGGATAAGAATAACCACTAAGTCACTAAGAACACTCAGGACACTATTAAAGAATCGCTGTCTTTGCTGAAGTCGCATGTCGCTACTTAGTCGCTTTAAAGCGGAGCGGATTTCATTTGAATCGCGTTCTTTCGCTTAAGTCGCTTCTTTTCGCTCCCTCGCCTTTGAACGCGCGCAGCGTATTGAACCTGAACCCCAAGGGCACTGAAACTAAGCTAACGCTAGTCGCTTCTTCGCTGAAGTCGCTTAAGTCGCTTTTAAGAACACGGATGACACTGATTAAACGGATTTCATTTGGAAGTCGCGTTCTTTCGCTTAAGTCGCTTCGTTCGCTATCTTTCGCTCCATCGCTTTTTTTCGCTCCATCGCCCTCGCCTTCGAACGCGCAAAGCGCATTGAACTTCTAACGCCCAACGTCAAACGCCCAACGCCCAACGTCAAACGCCCAACGCCCAACGAAGAACACCCTTTGCCCGCTCAGAACCGGACAATGACTTCGAGTTTCTTCCCCGGTGCTACAAACATGTTGTCAACAGTAAATCCCAGCGGCAGTGACAATTTACCCGGTCCGCCAAGCTGGCGTGGAGTTACCGACAAAGCGATGGTTGAATGGGCAGGTAGATCAAGCGGGTAGATCAGGTGGTTTTTCATGGCATCCTTACCCGGAATCAGCCTGAAATCGATATCGCTGTAGTTTGTCAGGAATATACTGTGCTGTTCCGAACCTGAAGCGGCTGCATTCACTTCCTGCCCGACACAGGCACCAAAAAGGGCTTTCAGCCACTCCTGGCGACCATACAGGTTTCCATTGAATAAAACAGCGGTATTTCCTTCCTTCAGAGCACTCTTTACACCTTCGGCCGAACGTTCCCGGGCAAAAACCAGGGTAACCGGCCTTTTGAGGCCAGACTTTGCATCATACTCCTGGTAAATGGATCCATGAATATCGGAATTTCCCAATATCGTGAGGTTTTTCTCCAGCGCCCAGGCAAAGGCTTCCGGATAATATTCCATGTAATTCACAATCTCAATGCCCTGAATCATTCCCTGCTCCAGCAAACGGGTATGCTCATCAAACCATTTTGTGGTGTCGGGCTGCTGGGCTTTCCATCCGGGATGGTTCCAGAATACAAAGGCACCCTGGCTTTTGGCTTCGGCAAAAGCATCCTGCCAGTTGGTCGTATCAAGTTTATTAACATCTTTCAGAAACAACGCATTGGAGTGTCCGGGAGGCATCTTACGGGTAATCTCTCCTCCCCTGATCAGCAGGATTCCGAGTTCTGCAGCCTTCTGCTCAGCAATCGCATGTGGCCTGTTTCTGTCGTTGTTCACATCACTTTTAAACGGCTGATATTCAACATGATCAGTTAGTGCGATCACATCAAGCCCTTCCTGCCAGGCTTCAATCACACGGAGTGTTGGCCATACCAATCCATCGGAAAAGACGGTATGCATATGAAAATCACCTTTCAGGGTATGGTAACCGGGAATATCGGGAACGGTGATGTTGCGTCGTGGTCCGTCCTGGGCAGATGCCGCCCCGGTGACGAAGGCCATCAATAGGAAAAATAATAGATTTCTCATGCTGGTTATCACTCTTTGATTGGAAGCAAAGATAATGACTGAGCTGAAATTTAAAGCAGGAGACGAAAGAATAAAAAACTACCGTTTAAGGTAAGGGGCGATACTATCACTGATGATCCCTGAAAAGATCAGGGCTCCTTCATGATTCAGGTGGCCCGGGTCTTTAAAAAGATAACTGTGGTTCAGGAACAGGGTATCCTGTGAAAAATCCCAGAAAGGGACTCCCTGTGCCTTACTCTGTCTGATACAAATCTCAACATCGTCGTTCCAGGTGGTTTTACAAAAGATGGGTGACCTGATGATAAACACTTTGGCTCCTGCCTCTTTTGCCATGCGGATAAGCTTCGTAAATGCCTCTATTTTCAAAGAGTCCAATCCGAACTTCGGCAAATTATCAACCGAATCTATATCAGCCTCCCATCTGGAATGCAGCGAAACATATCCCCTGTCATCCTGTTCCCTTATCTTATTAAATTTCAGATTTCCAAGTATAATCTGCTGCACCTGGGAGCTGAACGGGTAGATTTCGGAAAGCAGCTTAATTTTTTCCCATGGACTTTTTTGTTCTACAATCCAGCGCAGTTCTTCATGTTCCCTGTAATACGGAAGCAGTGAGGATAATCGCGCGTAAGTATTGTCACCCAGCCTGAAATCACCGGCATAATCGAGGATGATGACTTCAGGCTTGTATCGTTTCAGAACCGCTGTCAATACCGCCAGCTGATGAAAAATACCGGTTCCCTGCCGGCCTGTATTGTAGAATGACATACCGGTCCGCTCTTCAAAGACATCAGGCACGTAGTGGTGTGTAGCCCTTGATGATCCGAGAATCAGAAATTCAGCCGTGGTGTTATTGATTGAAAAAGCTGTCCGGTAATGTATGCCTGAGTCTTCCAGAAAATAGTAATACCTCAGGGTTCTGCCAATGGCAAAATCAAGAACAAATACGGTTGCCGAAACCAGTAGAAAATTGATAATGATTTTTTTAACCATTGCAATCAGAATTGAAAATAGATAAACTGGCCACTGTCGAGAATACCAATCAGGAGGATAAGAATGATAACCAGACTATAACTGATTGTCCGCACAACCTTACCGGGATTCTCAAAAAGAAGGAACCTGCCCGGATAAAACTCATCGGTGAAATCTTTGAACATCAGCAGTGACAGGGCAATTGATCCGTTGATGAAGGTTGCCGGAGGTCCAAGGAACAAAGGTCCGGGGTCGGTAAATATCCTTCGGAAAACCAGAAATGCATCGTCAAGATTTTCTGCCCGGCCGAAAATCTGGGAAATGGAGAACAGGAAATAGGTGACCACCATGGTAAATATCAGATACCAGGTTTTACGGTTCAGACGGTATTTAACCTCGAATGCCGAACGCCTTTTATTGGTCAGGGCTTCAGTACTCAGGAATACACCCTGCATCAATCCCCACACCACAAAGGTGAGCGCAGCCCCGTGCCAGATGCCGCTGATCATAAAAGTGATCATGAGTGCCAGCACAATACCCCAGATCTTATATCTTCTGAACGAAAATGAAAGTGGGGTATAAACATAATCGGTAAGCCATGAAATCAATGACATATGCCAGCGACGCCAGAATTCTGACATGGAACCGGCGAAAAAAGGACGGTTGAAATTCGGAATAACCTTTATACCCAAAACATTGGCCACCCCTATGGCAATCAGTGAATACCCTCCGAGGTCGGCATATACCTGGAAGGGATAAATCAGTGACGCCAACAGCAGCGAAGAACCGTTGTGGTATTCAACATTGCCATAAACCGCATTTACATACATGCCCAGTCTTTCAGCGACGACCAGTTTCATGAAGTATCCCCACAAGGCCAGCTTCAGCCCCTTAACAAACAGATCATAATCAAAGGCCGGTGGTTTTCTGAATTGTGGCAGCATATTCCCTGCACGCTCTATCGGGCCTGAGAGAATAAGCGGAAAGAAGGAAACAAACAGGGCCAGTATTCCCGGATTCTTTTCCACATCAATATCCTCGTTATAAACATCAACCGTATAACCTATGGCCATAAAGGTGTAAAAAGAGATTCCAATGGGCAACAACAGTGTCATTTCGGGCAGGGGCCATCGAACATTCCAGGCTTGCATCAAAGTGAACACTTCATTGTTGAACGTACCGAAATACTTAAAGAAAAACAAGGGCAACAACACCAGAATTATATTGATGGTGAGGTAAAGCTTCTTATGCTGTTCATTGCCCGTTTTTGCAATCAGAACGGTAAAAAGCCAGGTAGTCAGGGTAACGCCTGCCAGTAAGAAAGCGTAAACCGGTTTGATGTTGATATAGAAAAAATAGCTGGCTGCAAGCAGCGTAATCCATTTAAACCTGGAAGGCGTAATCCAGTAAAGAACAGCCAGAATTGGAAAAAAAATCAGGAAATTAAACGAAGTAAAAACCATTGAAACGCTCTTTATGCCTGAAGTTTCGAAATGATGGTCTCTACCATATCGCCAACATTTCTCATTTTGTTCAGGTCTTTAAGTTTAAATTTTATGGTAAAGCTATTCTCAATTTCGGTAATCAGCAGCATATGGGTGAGTGAATCCCAGTTATCAACATCATTGGCAGTGAGTCCATCACTGAGTACAAGTGAATTATTCCCGAAAATAGCCCTGAAAATTGGTGTAAGTTTCTCTAAAATTTCTGTCTTATCCATTATTGTGTCATTAAGTTTTGGTTAAATCTTTTTTCATCAACACTTTTATGTTTGATGGCAGATATTCAAGGATTTCCATATTGTTGGATTCCTTTCTGCTTATCTCAGCAAATCCTGCTTTTTCATAGGTCCGGATCGATGGAGTATTACAACTGAATATCTGTGCCCAAACGGCCGATACTTGCGGGTTCGCCGCAGCCAGACGTTGAATGATTTCATCGCTCAGCAATCCAAGCAGTTTGTGACCCCTGAATCCCGGTGCAACATAGCCTGCTCCTATCTGTATGGTTCCGGGTGTATATTCGATGTGAATTTCACGGATCATGCTGTTGAGTGTCATAGCCTTTTCGATGCACCGCACGGGTAAGGTATAGCTGAGCAGATTGCCCTTCAGCACTGCCGACGGGATTCCTTCGGAACCTTCAATCCATGCACTGAGCGCTGCGGCAACAGTACCGTCAGATTCTGCCACCAGGAAACTCGAAACCGACAATTCACAGCCATCAATCTCCTCGGCCATCATATCTGACAGATAGGTTTTAACTTCGGCTTCGGTTAAACCAAAAATTGTCGAATAAGAGAGCTTATCCGTACCGCTTTTCTCAGCTTCAACAATGGTTTCAACCAGAAATGGAATGTCGCCGGCAACAGCAGTTCTGATGATGATATTTTCCATCATTTCACGCCAGTTTGCTTTTTAACTTAATGCGATCAACCTTCCCGCTGGTATTCAAGTCAAAGACAGGTTCCACCAGTATTCTGGAAGGCATCATATAATAGGGCATTTTACCCTGAAGGTAGTTCACCAGTTCAGCCTCTACGGCCAGTGCACCTTCAACAAACAGTGCAATTTCAGTATTTCCCAGATGGTTGTCAACCGGCACGGCTATGGCATTCTGACCTTTCAGAAACTCCCTGGCATGGTATTCAATTTCACCCAGCTCGATCCGGTATCCCTGTATCTTTACCTGGTAATCCAGTCTGCCGGCCAGCATAATATCGCCATCCTCATCAAAAAAGCAGGAATCACCGGTTCTGTAGAACCTGATCAATGATCCATCCGTTTTCTTTTCAAAAAACGAATCCCTGTTCTTTTCCGGATTCTTCCAGTAACCGGGTGTGAGTTGTTCACCGCTGATACACAACTCGCCTTTCTGATTTGCGCCCTGTACCTTACCATCATCATCAACAACAATCGCTTTCAGTCCATCCATGGGTTTACCGATCGACAACATCCCGTTCAGTTGCTTATTGGCACCCTCACGGCTGAATTTATGATAAGTACAGTAAATGGTGGCTTCGGTCGGACCGTAAAAATCATAGATCTCAGCATTGGGAATGCATTCTGACCATTCCATCAGCAGGTCGAGTGGTGAGGCTTCAGCAGTTACGATGTTATACCTCATGGCAGGCACCCTGATTTCATCAAAATAGGGCCTCAGGTATCTGATCATTGAAGGAGCCATAGCCCCGAAAGTCAGCTGATGATCCTCGAGCAAGCCGTAAACGTAGCTGTATTTTATCTGATCGTGGGGAATGGTATATACACAGGCTCCTTTGGTAAGCGGAACCAGAAACGATTGAACAGAAACATCAAAAGTCAGGTCAAAACACTGCAGGCATCTGTCATTTTCATCAATCTGAATACCCGTTTTCAGGAATGAATCCATGAAGGCACCCAGATTGCCGCGGGTGATCATCACACCTTTGGGCTTTCCGGTACTTCCTGAAGTAAACAGTATATAGGCCAGCGAATCATCCGGAACGATTTTCGGAACCAGATTCAGTGATTTGTAAGTAAGATTAACGGTTTCAATGATTTCGGCACCCGTAAATTTCAGGTCACCACGTGAATCTAATACCAGCCGGATTTCAGCCTGATCAATGATCTCTTCACTGCGTTCAACGGGCTGATGCGGGTGCAGGGGCACATAAGCCATCCCTTCGAGCCAGATGGCAAAAACAGAAGCATAGGTTTCAATATCGTCATTGACGACCAGTCCGATGTTTTGATTACCGTTTACTCTTGATTGCAGGGCATCGCGAACCATCGAAATGCAACGGGCAAAATGACCGTAGGAGTAATATTGCTCCCGGATATAGAATGCATTAAGGTTATTAAACTTTTCAAGAACTCCGTTAAACGGATTAATTACAGATTTCAGAAACATCATTTTTCATGTTTTGACTTCACTTTCCGGATACGTATATCGCCGTTGCAGAATATTCTGATTCAGCTCCTGCTCCAATCCAATATCCCTGGAAGTAAAGATTAGCATTGTGCATTATCATAAAACTTAATTTTTCGTAATGCATCATTTGAAATCAGATGTTATTAAACAATCTGATAAAATGGTCATATCTGGTTATTCTTTCGTCCGGAGGTAGTATGATAATATTCAGATAATCAACAGAATAACCTTAGGCAAATATACATGCAGCAGAATTTTGCAGCTTCCGGATTCAATCAAAACCTGGTTTGATTTGGTTTATTAACAAAACATGTCATTAAAAAGTTTAAGCAAAGTTATATTAAATTATCTGCACATGAGATAGATGACTGATGATAAAATGTTAATTCCGGCAATACGATGCGTGAAGATGATCAGTAAAACGGGGTAAACCGGAATACCGGAAAACAATTGATTTTATTCCGGTTTCTTCTCAGGCTCGGTGGCTGGCAAAACAGATTTGCCCGGTAATCCAAAATGCTCAGGAAAACGCGCCCGCTTGTTTTTATAGAATTCAGTAATAATACTTAAATCGGCATCATAATCCCCGCTTGGATAGAAAGCCGGGCCGAAACCGCCTTCCTTCCTTCCATAATCAAGGAATCCCAATACAACCGGCACACCCGCGCTGTGTGCCAGAAAATAGAATCCGCGTTTCCAGTTCCTGTTTAACCTGCGGGTTCCTTCAGGTGTAATGGTAAGAATGATTTCATTCCGTTTACGGAATTCTTCGGTGAGCTGATGTACGATATTGCTGCTGTGTCGCCTGTCGACCGGAATACCACCCATTGCCCGGAGTATCGGGCCTGTAAACCGGTTAAAAGCTTCCTTTTTGATAAGAAAATATGAGCTGTACCCAAGCGAGCAATAGCCAAGCCATCCATAAAGGAAATCGATATTCGAAGTATGGGGGGCCATCATGACTACACATTTCGGGGTATTCTCAGGAATATCACCGGTGATTTTCCATCCGAGAATTCTGAGTACCAACAGAGCCAGTTTTTTTTTAATCATATCCCTGAGAAAGCATCACCGGGCCGGTGTATAAAATTTTCGCGGCTCCGGCAAACTTCCGATGCAAATATAACAGCCCTGCCGATTGCTTCGTCCCAAAATGTAACGGAAAGTTCATTTTTTGCCATTCCGTGCAGGCAGGTTACAAAACCGGAATTGAAGCTATCGCCAGCCCCGATTGTACTAACAACCTCAACCTCAGGTACATCGTAGTGTTTCACGATACTACCGGAAAATACATCTACGCCTTCCCGGTTACGGGTGCAAATCAGGTTGTTGCAGCCATGTTTATGAGCGAAATCCCAAACCTGGTTTGAGTCCGCTGTGCCGGCTATCAGTCTGAAATCCTCATCTGAACCCCGGGTGATATCGGCAAGTCTGATATTTTCAATGATCAGGGGCCGGGCTTCGTCTAGTGATTGAAGGTGTGATTTCCTGAAATTGGGATCATAGCATACCCAGGCGCCTGCAGCGGATGCTGCTTCTGCCATACGGGTGATGTTGCGGCGGTTTCTCGGATTCACGGAATAAAATGAGCCAAAGACAAAAACATCACCAGGACGAAATGGAGGCAGGGGAAATTCCGGTGCATGTGCAGGAGCATGCTGATAAAACTGGTAGGTAGCATCACCGGCTTCATTCAGAAAAGCCAGCGCCAGTGTTGTATTTCCGCTGTAGCGTTCCAGAAAACCCGTTGACACCCCTTCTGTGGCCAGGAAATCAGAAATCATTGAACCAACGCGGTCGTTCCCTGCTTCACTGATCAGACAAACTTTTTCTCCATACCTGGCGGCCGAAACAGCCACATTGAGCATACTGCCACCCGGAACTGCCCATACCGGCTGCCCGTTTTTAAAGATAACATCGTACAGACATTCACCGATGGTCCAGATCATATCAACTAGCAGATAACAGATAACAGATAACAGGTAAGAGATAACAGTTTTGAAGCTGCCCGTATAATGATTTGTTCATTGAAGAGGGTCGGGGGTCGAATCTCCTTACTCCTTACTCACAACTCCTTACTCCTTACTCCTTACTCCTTACTTTTCAGGGACGAGGGACGTGGGACGGGCGAAACCCACTCAAACTCTAACTCCTACTCACACTCACACTCTAACTCTACTCCTCCTTACTCTCAAAACACAACTCACAACTCATAACTCATAACTCACAACTCACAACTCATAACTCACAACTTCTTACTTCCGAGGGACGTGGGACGAATCCTTACAGTTAGCAACTAACAGATAATAGTTAACAGTTTGGATTTGTTTCAGTTACACAGAGTTGTACTTTTAACTCATCACAGGAAAAAAGGCAAATGTCTCAGGACCTGGAACGAACCTAACAACTCCTTACTCCTTACTCCTTACTCCCTACTCCCTACTTAGGGACAAACACAACTCACTCACAACTCACAACTCACAACTCACAACTTCTTACTTTTCAGGGACGAGGGACGTGGGACAAACTCCTTCAACACCACCTACTCCCAAAACTCTATCATAACTCACAACTCATAACTCATAACTCACAACTCACAACTCACAACTCACAACTCACAACTCACAACTCACAACTCATAACTCAACACAGCAACTACCGCGCAAACATCACCTTCACGGTATTGCTGATGGTGTTGCCGTTGCGATCACGGACTTTCAGGCGGCAAAGATACAGTCCGTTGCGTACATAGGTTCCGGCAGCATTCCGGCCATCCCAGCTGATATTGCCGGCTACATAGCCTTCCGAAGCAATGGTTATCGGCCCGATCACCCTTACCTGTTCGCCTGTAAGCGAATAAATATTCAACTCTCCGGTGAAAACCCCGTCGAACTGGTTGTGTCCGAAACGGAACCATACATCGCCCGAAGATGGATTCGGATATGCTTTCACTTCATCCACTGCCAGGATAATGTTCCGTTTCACAACGAATGTAATGCTGGCTGAGGAAGAATTGTTGAAAACATCCCATGCTTTGAGTGTAAGCGAATGTTCTCCTTCGGGCAGGTTAAAGTACTGATACCTGACCACTCCTGATTGGTAGCTGTCAAGATCGGCAACATAATAATCGTTGAGCAAAACCGAACTGTAACTATCGCCATCAATGGTGGCAACAAT
The DNA here is from genome assembly GCA_016705005.1 of Bacteroidales bacterium. Taxonomy (GTDB): domain Bacteria; phylum Bacteroidota; class Bacteroidia; order Bacteroidales; family Lentimicrobiaceae; genus Lentimicrobium. The sequence continues at coordinate 51,155 of JADIZB010000010.1, forward strand.
ATCATGCCCTATTCCGTTTCCGGCAGTATTGATGCCGCTTTCATCGTAAAGGTAGGCAAGCAGTTTGGGATTTTCGCTGGTATAGTCGCCATCAATAAAAGTAGTATCATTGATAAAGAGCCTGATTTCCGGCCCGGCGAGGTCAATGTCAGGCTGATTTACCGAACCACCAATGGTTATTTCGTTATAGTACCCGTGAGCATCTTCTGTCCCGTTTGATGCATAGTAGCTTATTTTACCGTTACCAAAACTGTAGTCAATGTCGCGGGGTACAGGGAACGTAAATGTGAACTTACCGGCTTCAACAGAAGCTTTTCCCTGATACAATATGCTTTTCTGCACCATAAAATCAACGGCATAGCTGTCGTAATCCTGACCGAGGGTGCGCACTTTTGATGGTTTATCATACACTTTAACATATACAACACCATTAAAGCCGGCAAGAAGCTGATCATTCACATCGTGTATTTCCCCCTCAACGGTAGCGAGGGTATTGGCGAATAAGGTGTCGGCCGAAACAGAGGTCGTTACCACTTTGTGCTTCGGATAGGGCAACCTGAGTGATGGGTCACCGAAAAGCGTCAGGTGCCGGTTGTTGGCCGAGAGGGTATTGTCGTTCTTAGTATACCGCAGAATGTCGCCAAGCCTGGGATAAACACCGGTTTCAGCATTCAGCACCGTATCCATGAAACTCAGGTTGAGGGCGGCATTGTATGATGCAAAGGCAAGGCGTGTGGTTGTGATCATCGACATTGCCCCACCTTCCGGATTCAGAAAAACCAGTTCACCGGCAGAAGTATGCGCAGGATTATCGAAACGGGCAAATTCGCAGGTGGCAGTGAAGAAAATACCCATCTTCTCATAATTTGTCCAGCTGTTGATGTCAGACAACTCGAGTACCCGCTCATCGGCCCAGCCGACTTCACCACCGTGACCGATGTAATTGGTAATCAATGCTCCCTTCTCAACCCTGGTAACGATTTCACGGTTTACATCAGGGTACCGGCTTCCACCCGGGGTGGATTGCTGCTTGTAGGCATCAAAATAGATCTTCTCAATATTATAAACCGGAAACCTATCCTCCATGCTTGCAATCAGCGTTTCTGCCTGCTCAAGGTGCAGGTTCTTATTCTGATCATCGGCTATCACAATCAGGGTATTGCGCCAGTCACCATGCGTTTCAGAAGGATTCTCCAGGTAGTGCTCAATTTTATCAACCACAATTTTAGCCTGGGCTAAAGTCCTGACAGGAAGACGGCCGGTAGCCACATCAACGAGCCCGGTAGTCTGGTTGGCACCTTCACCCTCGTCGAGCAGGCCAAAATAATCGTCAGTAAGGAAGGATGCCACCGGCCTTACCGAATTGTCGCTCTGGAAAGTCGGGATAAAACAGCTATTGTTGCTGATCCTGTTCTTGACATCATAAGATGCATTACCGAACAACAACAGATATTTGGGTTGTTCAGATCCGCCGCCCCGATCGTAAAGCATTTTCATAAAGTCACGGATAGCTGTAATGTCCTGTATCCCTGATGAAAACTCATTGTATACCTCCGGAAGTGAAACAACCGCCACGGTAACATCGTTCCTGTTGTTGTGCAGCATGGCGAGCCGCTGTGCTTCCTGCGCAAATTCAGGATGTGTAAGGATGATCATATTATAATTTCCTGTTCCGTGAAGGTTCTGGTTGGCGATCTTTTCGCCGGGGGTTACACTCATGAACGAAGATCCATCGAATGCAACAAACTCTATCAGCTTATCTGTCGCCCGCCTGAAGGTATACTGATCGCCGACTTTTGTCAGATGCACTGATTTCGCATTTGTAATGTCGCTGACATCCCATAATTCGAGACCATCAACCGCATTGCCCATGGTAAATGATGTGATTTTATCAGGTCCTACACTTTGTGGATCACGGAAAGCAAACTGACCGCCCGGGTAGCGCAGATTACACCTGACATTCAGGGCAACGAAATCGAGCCAGCCAAGGGCTGTATTGTTCGGGGGATTAAACTTTACCTGAACCTGAAGGGTGTTCGACTGTGCCGTAAAAGTTGATGAAGTAGCCAGTTCACGTGCAAAATCATTCGAACCGGTAATTCCTGCCATCGTATTGGTGGCAACCACTTCATTGTTTACCAGTATATTGTACGACAATTGCGATGTAGCCCTGCCGGCAAAACCATATCGGACTACGGCTGTCTGACTCAGGTCCATATCAGGAAAACTATATACCGGCAGATTGAACGTCCGGTTATAGGAATCAAGTTTCTCACCATACCATTTACGTCCGCTTTTGATCAGGCTGAGGTTATCGTTTTCATGAACAACATAAGCGGTGTAGTATATAGAATATGAGTTCGGTTCCCCGGCAGGATCAGTATCCTGCTGAACCCTTTTTCCGGGTTCCGGTCCTATGGTAACAAAATAACAGGCTTCATCTGCATAAAAATGCGACACATGTTCCATCCTTGAAGAAAAAGGATTCATGTTCCAGCTGCGGGTACCCTTGCCATAAAATAAAACATAGTCGCCCTGTGCAAAAACACCCGGATTTGCTGTAACAACCTTAATGGCATTCTCAGCCAGATCATCGATGCGTTCTGTCCCGGCAGCTTCGCTCAGCAATTCGCCTCCGTTTCCAAATATCCTGATCAAATCCGGATTAAGTCCGTTAACATTGATCCCCAGATTTCTGATATCGTCAAAAGTGAGCCTGTAGATGCCATCCTCCCTGATGTAAATTTTATACCAGTCACCACTTGACAGCACTGAATTGGGGGCATAAACGTGTTCGCTCTTCAGCTCAGCCGGGCCACTTCCGGCCAACAGTTCAAGGGTGAAGGATTTTATTTTTGATTGAATTCCTGTTTCAGGGTCAATTCCGAAGGGCACCAGGCTGAAAACAGCTTTAAGTTTACCACGCTCCTTCATCACTGCTACTTTAGGTTCCGGAGCAACCGGGAGCGACATACCGGCGGTCAGCTGCTTTTCAGTGTCTGTCAACTCCGTGTAAATAATCCGGCTTAACCTTGCAGTAACGCTCCCCGTTTCTCCTGCAAGGGAATATACCCTGCTGAAAGTGGGAAGAATATTATCGGGCAGGTCAGGGTATTGCGCATTTGTGAATGAGGGAGCCAGCACACTCGAATCGTTGCCCATTACCAGCGGAGCCGGTAATCCCCATTCTATCGTTACCTGATAAGAACCCTGTGCTTTGAGGATTCCGGGTAAAGTAAATATTATGAATGACAGAAGAATAATTTTCAGTTTCATTGTAGCAGGGTTGTTGTGCATGTGTATTTATTATCGTGCAATAATTACTTTAACGGATTTCTGCGACGACAAACCGGTTGTTGTAGTGATGCTCAGGCTGCCGATATAAAATCCGTTGGAAAGAAGATGCCCGTCACTGCCCCGGCCGTCCCACACGAAACCGGTTGTACGGAAACCTTCTGCAAAGATACGTTTCTCAAGTGATGCTGCCTTGCTTCCCGGCAAGGTGAAGATATCAAGCCGGGCAATAAGTTCCTGACCGGCCTGATTGTGCTCAAACTCAAAAGTAATATTCTCTTTCATAGGATTGGGCCAGGCATCAAACCTTCCCAGGGTAAGTCCGTCGGAACCCGCAACAATGAATTCAGTTGTCACTTCCGATGAATTGTTGTTTACATCCCAAACCTTCATCCTGAGTGTATGCCTTCCCAAAGAAAGGTTATGGAACGGAAAAGTAATGAATCCACTCTGGTAGGTATTCAGGTCTGATTGATAAAAATCGTTGAGGATATACGGCGAGTCTGTCTGATCGTCAAGAATGGCGACAATATCATGACCAATGCCATTACCGATGGTATTGACACCACTCAAATCCTCCACATAGGCCAGCATTACCGGGTTCTGATCGGTAAAACCACCTGACCTGAATTTTGTATCGTTCATATAAAGTGAAACATCCGGTCCGTTCATATCCTCCACTTCACGTTCGCTGAATCCACCCACAATGAGATCGGTGAAATAACCCGAGGCATCACGCGACCCGTCGGTGGCATAATAACTTATCTTTCCGACACCGAACTGGTAAGCAATGTCGCGGGGAACAATAAATGAGAATGTGAAGGCTCCGTCAACCACATTGACTTTTCCTTTGTAAATGATGTTCCGCTGCACGCTGAAAGTCATGGGCGACGACCCGTCGGTACCGAAAGTCTTCACCAGGTTTTTCTTATCGTAAACAGCTGGAATCACGATGCCGTTAAAATCGCTGATGCGATTGCCCTGATGATCGGCAATCATCCCGCTGACGGAAATTTCGCTCAGGGCTTTCAGGGTGTCGGTTGTTTCGTTTGCATCTCTGCCGTTGATTTCAAGTGTAACGACATTAAGCTCAGGATAGGCCATTTTCATGGCAGGATCACCCAGAAGAACGAATTTCTTGCTGTTGTTATCGGCACCTGCCGCCAGCTTTGATATTCTGATCAGGTCGCCCAGATGTGGCATACCACCATCAACCGGATTCAGTGCAACGTTGTAAAAGCTCCTGGCAAGGGTGAAATTCGGTGTGCCGAAAGTGGGTCTGGATGTCGTAAACAAAGCGATTCCACCGCCTTTCGGATTCAGGAAAACCAGCTCTCCGGCCGATTGCAGACGCGGATCGTCATACCTGCTGAACTCACAGGTAGCAGTCATAAACACCGGCATTTTGTCGTAATTTGTCCAGCTGTTGATATCGGCAACTTCAAGTACCCGTTCATGGGCCCATCCTACTTCTCCGCCATGACCAGTGTAGTTCACAATCAGGGCTCCTTTGTCCATCCGCTGGTTGATGGCTTCAGTAGCATCCGGAATCCGCTGTCCGCCGGGCGTTGATACCTGGTTATAGGCATCCAGGAAAATTTTATCGACATTGTAACTGACATAGCTGGTATCGATCATTGAAGCAATCATATCGGCCTGCTGCATATGACTGTTGCCATCGCCGTCATCGGCCACAAAGGCTATCACATTACGCCAGTCACCATGATTTTGATCCGATGCGGTTGAATAATAAATGATCTTATCCACAGCCATTCCGGCTTCTTCCGGTGTCTGAACAGGCAATCTTCCTATGCCGATGTCAGGAACATCCGAAGCCTGCCCACCCTCGTTATCGTCGAGACAGCCAAAGAAATCATCGGTGGCATAGCTGGTTACCGGGTGGAGCGATTCAGCCGACTGGAAGGTCGGGATGAAATCAGAATTATTTTCAATCCGGTTGAGCGGATCGTAGGAAGCATCACCGAATAAAAGCAGGAAACGCGGTTTATCGTTATCTTCTCCCCGCAGCCAGAGCATCCTGACAAAATCGCGGATGGCACTGATGTCTTTGGCCCCGCTTGAAAATTCATTATAAATCGCCTGATCCTGCAGCAGCACAACATTGAAATGATCGTTCTGCGAATGGAAGTCAGCCAGGCGGGCAGCTTCGGAAGCAAAATCAGGATGGGTAACGATTATCATATCATAAGCGTTCATGCCATGAAGGTTCTGATTGGCGACCTTTTCAACAAAAACAGGTTTCAGGTAACTCTGATCATCTGAAATCACGTATTCGCGGAGGGTATCGGCCAATGCCCTGAATGAAGCCTGGCCATTGGACGCGGTAACATTGAGATAACCCGGATCAAGCGGATCTGTCACATCCCACAGCCGAAATGCCTTGCTGACATCCGAAATCACATATTCCACAATTCCCTGCACCCCGGCATGCCTGAATGAATATTGTCCACCGGGAAACTTCAGCTTCGCCATGGCATTCACTTCAATAAAATTGAGCCATCCGATGGCCGAACCGGTTGGTTTCATGTACTTCAGGTTAAAACCCGAACCAAAAACCGGCTGATCGATGATAAAGGTCTCGGCACTTGCTTTGGCATAAGCAGTATTATATTCAGTAACAATCGGGGATATGTAAAGACCAAAGGTTTGCCCGGCAGCTTTCAGCGAAAATGTGCTGGTTTGTGTTGCCCTGGCAGCAGCACTGAGCCTGACATAGGCCGGATAGGAGGCATCCGGTTCAAATCCGCTGAAGTCATAATCCCTGCCCGAAACAACATCAAATACATCGCCATACCATTCCTTACCTGATTTTACAAGGTTGGCATCGTTGGGTTCATATGCCCTGAACCAGTTGTAACTGGTAAGTGTAGCATCCGGAGCCGAGGATGGTTGCGGAAATTCCTGAATCCTCCGGCCGTTCTGGCCGTCTGCAGTAATAAAGTAATACGCTTCCGCCGAATAAAGATGAGTCTGATGCTGAAACAATCCGCTCTCAGGGTTGAATTTCCATTTAACCGGCCCTCTGGCATAAAACAGGATATAATCACCGGCATCAAAAGAACCGTCACCACCATCGGACACCATCACCGGAATTTCCGGAAGGTCATCATACCTGAAATCGCCTGCCTTTTCAGGCAACATTCCGCCACCATAGCCATGAACCCTGATTGCAGAGGAATTCAAGCCGGCAACCTGCATTCCCATCGCCGAAAGATCATTATATGTAAGCTGATGCAGACCGGTTTCCTTCACGGCCACCCTGAACCATTCACCGCTGCTCAGCACAGAAGTGCCTGCATATTCCTGTACTGTTGCAGAATTCAGCAACCTCTGGCTATCGTATTCTATTTCAAGTTGATAAGAAACAAGCTTTTCGGGCTTCCCCGATACAGGACTGAACCTCAAAGGAATAAAAGAAACCCGCAATATCGGGTTGCCACGGTCAAAAACGATACTGAATTCCGGATCGGGCGAGCCCTTGAGCATTTCTGCTGAAATGCCTTCCAGCGCTGGTAATTCGTCCGGATTGAGTGACTCAAAACGGGGTTCGGTAAGTTTAACAGAGGTAACCTGCGTCAAAACCTGACGATAAACGGTAAGCAAGGGAAGGCCGTTTTCACCGAGGCTGGATGAACCTTCACAGTTCAGAAAAAGACGGATGTTGCCTTCGGGGCCAACCTCCCGGTAAGGCTCTGACCACCTGACCACCTCCTGACCAACGGCATTGAAAGCCGCCGTAAAATTCAACATCAGCAATAAGAAAATACCTGTATATATTGGTCTGTAGGCAGACTTCATGAGCGCACGGGTTTTATTGGTTAAATCCGGTAAACAGTTTTCAGCTGACCGGCGTATTACAATTCCTGAATTTGTTGATTATTAATGATGAACATCCGGAGCACACAATAGGTTCAATTATTGTATCTTTGCCATGTGCTGCGGCATACGAATTATTTGATCTGCATAATAACGGGGAAAAAATTCCGTTATTGCAGCAATCGAGGGATAAATATCATATTTTTTTAAAGAGCCGGAGTACGATATTAAAAAATATTCGTAATATTGGCTGCCGAAATTCCATATAACATGAGGTTTAAGTTACTCCTGATATCACTCGTTCTGCTGACCAGCACTCTGGTAAGTGCACAGGATGCATCTTTTTCGCAGTACTATGGCAACCCCATGTACCTGAATCCAGCGCTGACCGGGTTGAAGATATGCCCGAGGCTGACATTGAACTACCGCAATCAGTGGCCTTCCATACCGGCCAGTTTTGTTACTTATTCTGCCGGATATGACCAATACATTGAAGCCGTTTCGGGTGGAGTCGGCATTCTTGTCATGTCGGAAAACATGGCCGATGGCATTCTCACCAACACACAGGTAAGTGCTTTGTATTCATTTCGGTTGAACCTCTCCAAGAACCTGACCATGAATGCAGGTTTCCAGGGAACCTACATTCAGAATAAGCTGAACTGGAACAAACTTATTTTCGGAGACCAACTTGAATTTGGTCCTGACAACCTGCCTCCAACGCAGGAAAGCCCACCCGACAGGCTCAGCATAGGTATGATAGACTTTTCGGCCGGGATGCTGTTTGGATACAACGAACGCCTGTATGGCGGTGTAGCAGCCCATCACCTCACCCAACCCGACAATTCGTTTTACAGCAACGGCGACAGCAATCTGGAAATGAAAATAACGGCCCATGCCGGCGCACTGATTGATATGAGAAACGGCTTACGCAATGGCGACGTTGAGGATCTCAGCCTTTCACCCAATGTGATGTATCAGCAACAGGGCAAATTCCATCAGCTGAACCTCGGAATGTACCTCAATATATATCCACTTGTAACAGGTATCTGGTTCAGGCATAACTTTGAAAATCCCGACGCCGTTATTCTGCTGCTCGGGTTCCAGCAACCTAAGTTTAAAGTTGGGTACAGTTACGATTACACGGTTTCACGGTTAACCAACAAAACCGGCGGGTCTCATGAGGTTTCATTTGCCTGGCAGTTCGACTGCGGACAAAAAACCGTCAAGCAGAAAGCAATAAAATGCCCCAGATTTTAGTTAGTAATATTCAACAAACAATAAAAACCTGAAATGATCAGCTACAGCAACATCTATCAGAAAATTGGCATCCTCGCTTCCGTTTTGCTTATTGCCTCTTCCTGTTCCAAAGACTCATCAAGAACAACAGGATGGGAATACAATAATCCGAAAAACGGAGGTTACCAGGTGAATACAAATTACGGCGGACAACCCATCGGACCAGGTCTCGTTATGATTGAAGGCGGTACCTTTACCATGGGCCGGACCACGGATAACCCAATGTATGAATGGGACAATATTCCCCGGAGGGTAACTGTTCCTTCATTCTACATCGACCAGACAGAAGTGGCCAATGTGGACTATGTGGAATATCTCTACTGGCTCAGCCGTGTTTTTGGCACCGATTATCCTGAAGTCTACCGCAAAGCATTGCCCGATACCCTTGTATGGCGCGAAAAACTTGCCTACAATGAACCCCTGGTTGAAACCTACTTCAGGCATCCCGCCTACCGCAATTATCCGGTTGTTGGTGTAAGCTGGGTTCAGGCCAATGAGTATTGCCTCTGGCGTACCGATCGCGTAAACGAGATGATGCTCATCAGAGAAGGCATCCTCGATTTTGATCCCGATCAGCGCAACGAAAACAACTTCAATTCCGAAGCCTATCTTGCCGGACAATATGAAGGACTCGTCAACAAACCATTGAAAGACCTCAACCCAAGCGGCACCGGTGAACGCCGTGCCCGTCTTGAAGATGGTATCATGGTTCCGAAATACAGACTCCCGACCGAAGCCGAATGGGAATTCGCAGCTCTTGGTCTTGTCGGAACCACAGTTTATGAGCGTGTTGTAGAACGCCGTGTTTACCCCTGGAACGGAACGATTGTACGTTCAGACCAGAAAAAATATTACGGACAGTTTCTTGCCAACTTCAAAAGAGGTCGTGGTGACTATATGGGTGTGGCCGGAAGCCTGAACGACGGAGCCGATCTGCCGGCAGAAGTAGCCTCTTACTGGCCCAACGACTACGGACTCTATAACATGGCCGGTAATGTTGCCGAATGGGTACTCGACGTTTATCGTCCGCTCACCTTCGAAGATATGGCCGATTATGCTCCATATCGCGGTAACATCTTCACTACCAAAGTTACGGATGAAGAAGGTTTTCTGGCACCGAAAGACAGCCTTGGCCGTATAAAATACCGCGAAGTAACCACCGAGGAAAGCAAAGACAGGTTTAACTACCGCAGCGCCAATCAGGTAAATTATGTTGACGGCGACTACCAGTCAACCATTAACCCTGACTGGACAACGGCCCCTGCAGATTCAGTAAATACGACCAACCTGATGTATGAGCTTGGTAAAACCTCTCTCATCAGTGATAAATCAAGGGTATATAAAGGTGGTTCATGGAAAGACCCGGCCTACTTCCTGAGTCCTTCAACCCGCCGTTTTATGGACGAAAATCAGGCTACCAATTTTATTGGTTTCCGTTGTGCCATGGGCCGTGTTGGTGGCGCCTATTCAGGAAAGAAAAAATAACATCTCAACATTGCATAACAAACCCATCTGTATAACTTCAGATGGGTTTGTTTTTTTATGGCTGTCGCAAATGCCGGGCAAGCTTCAGATTCCAACCCGATGTTCTGGTATGAGAATCATAACCTGAAAAGGCTTTTGTAGCAGCCTCGTACTTTTTTCAGGGAGTCAGCGATCGCCATCCATTAATTCCCTAAATTCGGGATGGCAATAAAATAACTGCAACCCATTTCCAATATGCACAAAACCAGTTCTGAAGAATTGTTTGCCCGTTACCGGCAACATCCATACATCAGCACCGACTCGCGGATTGCCCAGCCTGGCAGCCTGTTCTTTGCCCTCAAAGGCGATAACTTCAATGGAAATCAATACAGCCGGAATGCCCTGGAAAACGGGGCTGCATTCGCAGTAATCGATGATCCGGCTTTTTACATTGACGCCAGGACATTGCTGGTGGATGATGTTCTCGGCGCACTGCAGCAACTTGCTTCAGATTTTCGGTCCACACTGAGAATTCCGGTCATCGGGATAACCGGGACAAATGGCAAGACAACCACCAAGGAACTGATGGCCGCTGCCTTGTCGGCAAGGTTTGTGACCCATGCCACAACCGGCAACCTCAACAACCACATCGGGGTGCCCATAACCTTACTCACCATCAAGCCTGATACTGAAATCGCCGTTATCGAAATGGGAGCCAACCACATCGGTGAAATCGAAGCACTCTGCCGGATAGCCAGGCCTACCCATGGATTGATAACGAACATCGGTAAAGCCCATCTCGAAGGTTTCGGAAGTGCAGAAGGCGTGGTAAAAGCCAAGAGTGAACTTTATCGCCACCTCCGCAACTTCGGAGGCACGGTGTTTGTCAATGCCGACAATGCTTTGCTTATGTCGCTGACGCAGGACATGATGAGAATAACTTATGGCAGTGACAAAAACGCAGGATTCAGGGGAACAGTTATTCCTGAAGGCCCATTGCTTGAATTTACAATCCATACTCCGGTTGAACAGAACATTTCAACCAAACTGGCTGGCAGCTATAACTTTGAAAATGCTATGGCAGCCCTCTGCATCGCCCGGCAATTCAGGGTGAATTTGCCCGAAGCTGTCGAAGCCATTGAAAATTATGAGCCCAGAATGAACCGTTCTCAGGTAATCAATACTGAAAGAAATACACTGATCATGGATGCATACAATGCCAACCCATCAAGCATGCAGGCAGCCATTAAGAACTTTTCAGGGATGAAAGCAGGTTATAAAATCCTGTTGCTGGGTGATATGTTTGAACTGGGTACCGAAGCACCGGCCGAACATTTAAACATACTGGAAACAGCCATCAGCCAAAATTTTGATGCCATCATCACCGCCGGGCCCTGCTTCGCTGAAGCGGCCAGAGGGAAATCAGCCGTCATCGCCTTTCTAACCGTTGCAGAACTGAAAGAACATCTTTATACACATCAGATAAAAGACGCCACCATTCTCATCAAAGGATCCAGGGGTATGAAACTCGAATCGGTCACTGAAAACCTTTAAACAGATGAAAAATGTCATCGAAGCCATCGGAATTATGTCAGGGACTTCGCTTGATGGTCTCGACCTTGCCTGGTGCAGGTTTGAGAACACCAACGGGAATTGGGTTTACCGGATTTTAAATGCCGGAACCATCACCTATCCTGATGAATGGCGGCACAAGCTATCCTCTCTTCATACCAGCGATGCACTTACCCTTTCGCTCGTGAATACAGAATTCGGACACTGGATAGGTGAAAAATGCAGGATTTTTATAAATGGTGAAAAAAAACTGCCTCAGCTGATCGCAAGTCACGGTCACACCATTTTTCACAGACCGGATAAAAAAATGACCCTGCAGATTGGAAGCGGCGCAGCCATTGCCGCCGAAACCGGTATCATAACTGTAAGCGATTTCCGGAGTATGGACGTAGCCCTTGGCGGAAATGGCGCCCCCCTTGTCCCGATCGGCGACAATCTGCTTTTTGGCGGTTACTCAGCCTGTGTAAACATCGGTGGATTTGCCAACCTTTCCTGGAAAAAAAATGGTCAACGCCTGGCCTGGGATATTTGTCCGGCCAACTTTATACTCAACAGGGAAGCCGAAAAGCTGGGACTCAATATGGATCAATCCGGAATGATCGCCCGGAAAGGCAACATGGATCAACAACTGCTTGACAGGATGAACGAACTCCCGTTCTACCGGCAGCCGGGCCCAAAATCACTTGGTCGTGAATGGACAGAAACGAATCTACTGCCACTGATTGAAACTTCAGCTCTGCCGGTAGAGTCGGTTCTCCGCACCTGTACCGAACACATTGCCATTCAGGTAAGCCATGCGCTGCAGGCCGCCGAAGGCGGAGAAGCCCTGTTTACAGGCGGAGGCGCACACAATACCTTCCTGATGGAAAGAATTGAAGCCCTGAGTCCGGTTAAAACTGTTATTCCCGATAAAGAAACAGTCGATTTTAAAGAAGCCCTTATTTTCGCTTTGCTTGGTGTGTTGCGCCTTCAGGAGGTTAACAACTGCCTTGCTGAAGTCACCGGGGCCATTCGTAACTCATGCGGAGGCGCAGTTTATATTCCATAATTTATCCCTGACCCTGCCCTTTCTTTCCTTAAAGAATTCTTGTCTTCGGCAAAATAAATCCTATTATGAACAAATGTTCATAATATTTTATACTTTTGTAACGAAAGCCTGAAAAGGGTAAAATCATTGATATCAATATCACTAATCTGCATGATTATGAAAATAGCAGTTCCAAGCAATGACGGAGTAAACATTTCGGCACATTTCGGCCGTAGTAAAGGTTTCATAATATTTGAAACAGGTGGCAATCAGATCAACAGCCAGACTTACATCGAAAACACCGTAACAGGACATGCCATGGGTCACCACAATGAGAACGAACACCATCATGAGGATCATGGTAGTCATACCCATTCGCACACCGGAATCCTCGGAGCCCTGGCGGGATGCGAAACAGTCATAGCCGGTGGTATGGGACAACGACTCTATACAGATCTGCTTGCTGCCCATAAAAAAGTCTTTGTAACAAAGGAAGAAAATGCACAACAGGCTGTTTTGCTCTACCTCAACAATGGGTTAGACAATAATCCGGATGTTTGTTGCAGTCATTAAAACCCGGGATTTTTCAGGGCGGTAAACTTTTTAGGGAACAGGCCTGCTGATCCACCGGTTTCCCGTTACCGGATAACCGGTTTTTACCAGAGCAACTGAATTTAGAAATACTGTTTTAAGGCAAAAGTTGACCATCTTTTTGCCTCAAAAATGAAAAACAGAAAAAACAATCAATAACTGCCCGATTTTTGATGATTTTATCATTTTCTGAAGCCAGAGTTGTAATTCCGGTAAACCAGCTGTAATGGCAATGAGGTTATGATTGATGTGAGCGCAACTTTATAAATGATTTCAGATAATCTGAATATTCTTCATCTGGCATTACTTAAAATAATTGTCAGAAACGCAGGTATAAAAATAAACGGTCATGATTCAGCTGAAATCATAAACACATATGAAAATACTTCATAAGCCCACCTATGCTTCGGTTTGTCATCCAAACATTAAAATTATATCGTGGGCTTGCCGAAACCATCAAAATGATGCAGGATGAAAAAGCAATTGATTCCATTTTTCATGGTCTTTTCCCTGTTGGGATTATGCCCTGACTTATCTGTAGCTCAGGTATTGAATGACTCTGTCATCAGATTGCCTGCAGTTGAAATTACAGATTCCGCTTTTACACTCCAAAACAACCGCAGCCTGATTGGAAAACTGCAGCTGGAACAGTCACCTTCAGCCGATATAGCTGAAATACTGGGAAAGCAACCCAATATTGGCGGAATCAGAAGGGGGGGATATGCTGTTGACCCCGTCATCCGTGGGTTTCGATATTCTCAGATAAACATCTTTTTAGACGATGGTGTACATATTGAAGGAGGTTGCCCGAACAGGATGGATCCCGTGCTTTCGCATCTTGAATCGGAAGATATAGAACGCATCGAAATTGTTCGTGGACCGTATCAGTTAAAATATGGTCCGTCGCCGGCTGCTTCTGTCAGGGTAATCACTACCGGCGACATACCCTATAATATAAAAAAACCGGGAATCCGGTCATTTTCAGGTTATGATGCTAACCGGAACGGTTTCAGACAACACATTTCCGTTTCAGGTTCCGGAAAACAAATCTATTATAAAGTAGCCGGAGGTCTGAAAGATTATGGAAATTACATCGATGGAAACGGGAAAGAATGGAATTCAGCTTACGCAGGAAAAAATGTCGCGGCCACACTGGGAGTAAAAATTAATGCCATTGAAGAGTTGCTTTTTTCTTACAAAGGTTCATTCAGCAGGGAAGTTATGTTCCCGTCCCTCCCTATGGATGAAATCGCCGACAACACAAACATTTATACTTTTAATTATAAAAGAAAGCACCCTGCCAGGTTCGGAGACCAGCTCATGATATCAGGTTTCCATTCTATGGTTTATCACGAGATGGACAATCGGTTCCGGCCTCAGTACAGCATGGTTGTCGAACCATACACTGGTCTGATGCAGGCTTCGGCAATAGTCAAAACAAGGGTGAGTGGATTAAGAATGGACATCCGGAAAATTACCGGAAACATCAGACTGAATTATGGTATCGACGGACAATATTCCTTCAAAGACGGAACCCGGCATACAACCATGATTATGCAGATGGATGATCAGCAATATATTTCGGAAAAATGGACTAACCTGTGGAAAGATGCCGCAATCCTGAATTCAGGTTTGTATGCCGGATTTGATGCCAACAGAAGAAAAACCAGTTACAATGCGGTGATACGTTTTGATGTCAATCATAGCCATTCGGGCGATACTCTTGTAATCCGGAATGAAGAAGCTACCTGGTTCGACGCGAAACCTGAGACTAAAGTTTTGTGGAGTATGGCTACAATGGTCTCACATAAAGTCAGTGAATATTTCTCTGTATCACTCGGACTGGCCCGCAGCGCCAGACCACCAGACATGCAGGAGAGATACATAAAGTTTCTGGCAACGGGTTATGATAAGTACGATTATCTGGGAAATCCCGGGTTGGATGCTGAAATAAACCATCAGGCCGATCTGATTTTAAAATACACCAGAAACAGGTCTGAAATTGTTCTGAACTTCTTCAGGTCAGATGTTCAGAATTATATATATGGCATACTGCTGCCGCCCTCTGTGGCACGACCTGTAAGTATGGGAGCCCCCGGCGTTAAGCAATTCAATAACATTGACCGCGCTGTGCTAATGGGCTTTGAGTCAACATTTACCACCAATATAACTGAAAATTTTAACCTGGCTTTGTCGGCCGGATACACTTTCGCCTATTTTCCTGAGATTCAGAAAATATTACTTGAAGACGGTCAGTATAACGGAACTGTGATGCTGAAGAACGACCCCATTGCTGAAATTCCGGCAATGGAAGGCCTGATGAAAATTTCCTATTCGTTTCCGGAGATCAGATTACAACCGGCCGTTGAAATCCGGGCTGTAGCTGATCAGCATCAGAATTCAGAAGCATCGTATGAATCGTCGACTCCGGGGTATGCCATTGCCAGCATACTGGTTAACTATAAACCATTCCGTTACATTTCGCTTACAGCCGGAATCAACAACATCACCGATAAGGGATACTACGACCACCTTAACAGGAAGCAGGCTGGAACAACAGGTAAACTATATGAGCCCGGCAGAACTTTATTTATAAATCTGATAATTACTCTCTGAACAAGAACACGTTTAAACAAGCCGGGAAATCATGAAAATTTTCAGAACACTGTTAAGTATAGCACTCACATCAGGCTGTATCATTTTGCTGAATGCCTGTGGTGAAGAGGAAAAACCGGTGGAGAAATCCGAGTTGAAGTTACATTTTCAACATAAAGTTGATGGCCTTCCCCTGGAGCTCAATCAACTGAAGTATACCAATTCTGCCGGAAATGTATATGAAATATCGGAAATCATGTACTTTATCTCCGACCTTAAACTTTATCATTCCAATGGAAACATTGTTGCGCCTGCCGGTTGGGATGACATTCATTATGTTGACCTCAGCCTCCCTGCGACGCTCGAATGGGTTGCCGGAAATGATATACCGGCAGGAACCTATGACAGTCTGACCTTCACATTTGGATTATCGGCTGAGAAAAACCAACCTTTCATGTTTGTCAATCCACCTGAGGTAAATATGGCCTGGCCCGAAGTATTGGGTGGTGGTTATCATTATATGATGATGAATGGCTGGTGGAAAGACCTTGGAGGTGTGAGAAAACCATTTAATTTTCATCTTGGTATCGGTCAGATCTATGCAAACAACTCAGGCGATCCAGACGATATCACCGGATTTATTCACAATGCTTTTGTTGTCAATCCCGGCATTGAACCATTCACGGTAACCGCAGGAGAAACCCTCAACTTTGCCCTGATTATGAACATTGAAAGCTGGTTCAACACCCCTGTTGTTTATGATCACAATTACTTTGGAGGAGCCATAATGCAGAATCAGGAAGCCATGCATGTGGCCTGTCTGAATGGCTCAGATGTTTTCAGCATACTGCAGGAATAAATCAGCATTATTGAAATACTTGCAGCCGGCCGATGCGAAAAAGCATTAAAAAAAGGCAGGAAGAATCCTGCCTTCAACAAATTGCGATGTAATTAATTCCGGTAAGGGCACTGTCCGGGGTTCCCTCTCTGGTTCCCTCTGCCATTCCTGCGGTTACCATCTCCCCGTTTCCGGTCCCGGCCCGGCCTGTCATCAAAAAACACCTTTTGTTCGTCTGTCAGCACGGCTTTCATAGCCCGATGGTGCGCTTCACGCTCCTTCATCAAATCACCTTTCAGCTTCGATATCTCATCAATTGTGCGGTCAATGGCTTTCTCGTCCGTTTGTTCAGCCAGTCTCAGCGTATTCATTCTGGCTTCCTTTTCTCCGATTTCGGCACGGATAAGCTCAGCTTTACGAAAATGGGCTGTCCGCATTTTTTCCATAGATGTCCGTTGCTCTTCAGTAAGTCCGGGAATGCATCCATGACGATCACCCCTTTCAAAACCAGGTCCGGGACCAGCTCCGGGGCCCCTGCCCCTTCCGGGTCCCTGTGCATTTACATTGACTGACAATGATATCATGGCAAAAAATATTGCCATTACGATGAAATTAAAAACTGGCTTCTTCATTCTTTTTCATGATTAAAAGTTGATACTCCGTTTTTTTAGTGATTTATAGCATTCAAACCGCAAAGATTCCATGTTTTGATTCCTGCATCCCGGACCCGGTGACAAGGGAAATTCAACCCCTCTTACCATACCCTGACTTCCTTCACCATTGTAATTGTCTCCGGTTATCTCCTGACATCCACCAACAGCAGCCTACTGCCTGCCATCAACTCTAAACTATTACTCTTTATTTGTAAGTTGTTAGTTGTTAGTTGTTAGTTGTTAGTTGTTAGTTATTCTTTGCTCCGTGCCGGTATCTGTATTGCATTCCCTTTCCCGGAGGTCCGGCATCCCGCGAAAGCAGATCACGGTAAAACAGCCCTAATTTTTCCTGCTGATCCGGAGTTGCAATCGACTTGACTTCACGCATGTGATGAATGGTAAGCAATTTCAGATTTGCATGTATTTCGCCGATTTTCCGACTGATTGCCTGTAGTTTCAGGGTGTCAGGATTCTTAATGATGATTTCGTCTGCAAGTTCGTTATTAAGTTTCTTTATTTCGGAGAACAAGGGCAGAGCCTTGCGCCTGAATTCCAGGCGCGATTGATGAAATGCATCCCTCTGGTCTTTGTCAAATCCAAGCTCCCTGAACAGAAAACCAGGGCCGGAAGGTTTGCCAGGGGTCTCTGAACCGGATTCACCCATAGCAGGGAAATCACCGGTAGGAGATTGGTGGTACTTCCTCACATGGTAAATGATGGTTGCCACAGCTGCCAGATTTATTATCGTCAGGGCTGTGATAATGAATAACAGCACCCTGGTTCTTCTATTCTGTATCATAACTGTCAGTATTTTCGATTTCAGTCAGATACCCGACAAGTATTGAGGTTGTTTCATCTTCGGGGTGCAGATCACTGTCATAATTCTGGATCAATGAATTACCCCCTGCTCCGGATGAAAAGCTTCCATTGGAAAATCCGGACTGTGCCGGGCTGATCAGCCGGCTGCCTATCCAGATTCCAAGCAGAACCGAAGCCGCAGCAGCTACGATCGTCGGACTATAGCGTAATATTCTCCGGGCCGGGAGTCTTCTGTGACCAGTGCTCTCCTTTTGTTGCAATGCCCCGGCGATCTTTTCATAAAAATCCGGATCACTTGTAATTTTCCTGCCTTCAGCAATACCGCTGAACCCGGTACTACATTCTTTGAAAAACCTGCTGCAGGAGTTACATGCATGCATGTGCTCAGACAAATCAGTTGATACCTGCTCCTGAGATCCGGAAGCAAGCAAATCAATGATCCGTAATTCAGCTTCGTTGCACTGCATATCCTGGTTGTTTTCTGTTTTGACACCTGAATCTCTCATAACTTGCATCTTTATGACTTAAAATAGTGCTTTAGTTTTAACTGCAATCCGGTCCTGGCCCGGTGTATCAACGATTCTACGGATGAAATGGTCGTTTGCATCACTTCGGCAACCTCAGCATACGTCATGTCCTCAAGCTTATTCAGTGTAAAGGCAATCCGTTGTTTTTCAGGAAGCGAGGCTATGGCTTCACCAATAAGATTCCGCTGTTCCTTCTGTTCAAGTAAGTTGTTGTTGGATTCCGGTTCCCTTACCCCGGAATGATCAGGAATGCGATCAAAACTGAAAAGTTCATCAATGTCTTTCCAGAACTTCCTTTTTTTGTTGTCGCGAATATGATTGAGTGAGCGGTTGACGGCAATCCTGTAAAGCCAGGTACCTAACTTCGAATCACCCCTGAATTTACCTGCATTTCTTATCGCTTCTATAAAGACTTCCTGCGTAAGGTCCTCTGAGTCATGAACATTCAGAAGAAAGCTATAGCAGATGTTATACACCTTAACCTGGTATATATCAGCAAACTGACGTCCGGCCAAAGGATCACCCTTCGCCAAACCATCCAGCAATTCCTGATCACTCATGAACAGATATGTTTTTTTTGTTAAATTACAATGATTTTGACACCAAATTCATAAAAACCTTTGCTATAAAGCCAAAATTCAGGCATAACTCTCAATATGAACAGATTTTGGTCCGGGATCCGGTAATTCCCAACCAGATATTCCTTAACTTTACAAAGTGAAACCCCCGGTAAGATGATCTTAAACGGTACCTCCGGCTATTTGTACCGGAATACGCTGCTGTCATTTTTCTACAGCCTTGCCTTCTTTCTGTCGGTACAGGTCAGGACACCAATCTGGCAATTTTCAACCGGTGAATCACACTCTTCGATAGGGGCTCCTTCCATTCACCTTCTGCCAATCCAGGAGCATAATTCAAAACAAACCAGCGTTCCGCTCTATCCGCTTCCTGTTATTATTTTTCAGGGCAACGGTAATTCCGGAAGGTGTTTACTGAATTCACCTGCAATACAATCACTGATTTACACCGATAACCCTGACAGGTCATCATCACTGGGTTCTGTATCAATACTCCTCCCCATTCTGAGAATATAAACTTCCGTTTTTCAATTTCCAGGTTTAAAATGATGCCCGCTGTTTCTTTTAAGGAAAAACAAGGGCTGTGTCTTATTTAAAAATAAACTCAACATGGAAAATAATTCTGAAAAACCAGGAATGTCCGGGTTTAAACCGTTTATAATCGTTCTTGCTGTGCTTATCGTGGTGCTGGTGGTCATTAAACTGGCATTGTCTGCACTTTCGATATGATTTGATTTTCAGCGTCTGATCAGACAGGGCAGAAGTTTAACAGGGCTTTTGCCCTGTTTTGTTTGCCGGGTAATACTATTAATGAAAAAAATCAGTTTAATATTAACACTGCTGTGTTGATAGTTTATCTTACACGGCAGGCAAAACAATAAACTATTCGCCTAATTTTACTTTGAATTAAACCAAAGACCAATGATTTCAGGAATTCTTCTGCAGATTACGCAACCGGCTACAACACTGACCGATACCATTCTAAAAACAACGGCACAAGCGCCACAACCCACTGCCATCAGCCTTTCGATATGGGAACTAGCACTCAAAGGAGGGTGGATTATGCTGCCCATCGCTTTGATGTCGGTCATTGCCATCTATATTTTTATTGAAAGATACATTGTGATCAACCGTGCCTCACGCGATGAACACAATTTCATGAACAATATCCGCGATTTCATCCACAACGGCCGCATCGATTCAGCGCTGTCGCTTTGTAAAAACAATCATACCCCCATCGCACGTATGATTGAAAAAGGGATCATACGCATAGGGAAACCGCTCAACGACATAAACGCTGCCATAGAGAATGTCGGCAAACTGGAAGTGTCGAAGCTTGAGAAAAACATGGCTGCACTCGCAACCATTGCCGGAGCAGCACCCATGCTTGGGTTCCTGGGCACTGTTACAGGAATGGTGCAGGCTTTCTACGATATGTCGATGGCAGGGAATAACATCGATATCGCCATGCTGTCAGGAGGCATCTATCAGGCGATGATTACCACCGTTGCCGGATTGATCGTTGGTATAGTGGGGTATATCTGTTACAATATCCTGGTCGCCAGGGTTGAGAAAGTGGTCTTTATTCTGGAAGCCAGGGCTACCGAGTTTATGGATCTGCTGCATGAGCCGGCTTCCTGAACCGACACGACTTACATGGCTTTTAATACAAATCAATTGAAATGGCTATAAAACCGAGAAATAAAATCAGTACTGCATTCAGCATGGCTTCTATGTCGGATCTGGTGTTCCTGTTGCTGATATTCTTTATGCTCACCTCAACGCTGGTGAGTCCCAATGCAATAAAACTAATGCTGCCTTCGAGCAGCAGCAAAACCATGGCCAAACAATCTGTCACTGTTTACATCGACAGCAACTACAATTACTTTGTCGAAGAAACACCGGTGAATCAGGAATTCCTGGTTGAAACCATCGGCGGTAAACTAGCAGGACAGATCGATGCATCAGTCGTACTCAGGGCTGATCAGAGTGTGCCTGTCCAGTATGTTGTAACACTGATTGATGCTGTTAACCAGGTGAATGAACTTACAGGAACAAAGCATAAAGTCATCCTTGCGACCAAACCTGCCAAATAAATATTGGACAAAACTGAAAAATGGCAGGAATTTTGAGAATTAATCAGAAAAACGAGCGTGAAAATAGACCGGGATAACATAAAGGGGCTGGCAGGAACCATTCTGTTCCATGCCATGTTGCTGATCGCTTTACTGCTGGTGGCACTTAAAACACCCCTGCCCCTTCCTGTAGAAAGCGGGGTTGAAGTGAATCTTGGAAATTCCGACGATGGCATGGGTGATGTACAGCCGGAGCAACTTGCAGCCGGATCGCCTGAAACGTCAACTCCATCGCAATCATCAGCAAAGGAAGAGGTAGTGACCGAAGAAACCGATGAGGCCCCGATGATTGATCCCGTGAAAAAAGACAAGCCGGTCATCACCGAAAAACCTGAACCAAAACAGGTTGTAAAACCCAAACCAAAGCCTGAACCTAAGCCGGTTGTGAACCAAAATGCCATGTACAAAGGGAAAACCGGAAATTCGACCGGGGGAGGCAACCAGGGAATCACCGGCAAACCCGGCGATCAGGGCAAACCCAATGGCACACCGGGATCTGATAATTACGAGGGACCAGGTGGTGCCGGTGGAGGGGTGTCCTTCAAATTGGAAGGCCGTAGCAAACGGCAGATTCCCAGTCCCTCCAATAAATTCACAGAACGCGGCACTGTGGTGGTGACCATATTTGTTAACCGGGCCGGTCTGGTTACCCGGGTGATTACAGGGGCCAAAGGCACTACAACCACCAATGATAATCTCAGGCAACTGGCCGAACAGGCTGCGAAGCAGGCCAGATTCAGCCCGAAGGAGGATGCCCCGGAAGAACAAAAAGGTACCATTACCTATAATTTCGAGCTTAACTGATTTCATTAAAGAAATGAACTATCAGCAGACCCTGGACTATATGTTCAGCAGGCTACCGATGTTTCACCGCATCGGGGCGGCAGCATACAAAGCCAATCTCATCAACACGATTGAGTTATGCACGCTGACAGGGAATCCGCACCATAATTTTCCTTCAGTACACATTGCAGGAACCAATGGAAAAGGATCCGTATCACATATGCTCGCATCCATCCTGCAGGAATCGGGTTACAAAACAGCCCTGTTCACTTCGCCTCATCTGAAAGATTACCGCGAAAGGATAAAAATCAACGGCCGGATGATTCCTGAAAGCTTCGTCAGCGAATTTGTGGAGAGACATCTTGTTGATTTCGAACGCATTAAACCTTCTTTTTTTGAAATGACCTTCGCCCTGGCCATGAAGTGGTTCAGCGATGAACAGGTTGACATCGCCGTGATTGAAACCGGGATGGGCGGAAGGCTTGATTCTACCAATGTAATTACCCCGCTTCTGTCGGTAATTACCAACATCGGACTCGACCATACCCGGTTCCTCGGAAATACAATTGCCGAAATCGCCCGTGAAAAAGGCGGGATCATCAAGCCCGGGGTTCCGGTGGTCATCGGAGAAACACACCCTGAATCAAAGGAAGTTTTCACATCCATAGCCACCGCCTGCCACTCACCACTGATTTTTGCCGATAAGGAAATTTCTATTGACCGGAATTTAGAAAAGCAGGAACCGGGGTGGCTGAATGTAAAGGCTGTGGCTTCAGGCAGGGAACTTGAACTCTCGTGCCCCCTCACCGGCCTGTACCAGCTCAAAAACCTGGCTACTGTGCTGGTTGCTGTCAAATCCCTGCAAAAGAATCCGGTCATTTTACAGGAATTGAACATTACCTCCGGAATCAGTAACACCATACTTAATACAGGACTTCAGGGGCGGTGGCAGACGCTGAAAGACAATCCTCTTACCATATGCGATATAGGGCATAACCCACACGGCATTGGTCTGGTTGTTGAACAGATCAGATCGGTCAGATACAGAAATTTACACATGGTGATCGGGGTTGTGGACGATAAGGACCTTTCGGCTATGCTGGCACTTTTACCTGCCGATGCTACATATTATTTCTGCAAAGCAGATATACCAAGGGGCCTGGATGCAAACACACTGAAAAAGGAAGCGGAAAAATTTGGTCTCAAAGGTTCAGCTTACAATTCGGTGATGGTAGCTTTGCAGGCTGCCTGGGATGCCGCTGGTAAAGAAGACCTGGTTTTTGTTGGTGGAAGCGCATTTACTGTCGCCGAAGCAATCTGAGGCTATCCGCCTGTGATGAGGTGCAGAATCATTACATCATCACCATCCCTGACAATTTTATGATCAAACTCATGGCGCTTTACAAGTTCCCCGTTTACCTTAACTACAAGCATTCTGAATGTAAAATTCTTCTCCGCCATTAACCTGGTAATGGTAAGTTCCGGAAACCCGAATTCTTCTTCCCTGTTATTTAATGTTATCTTCATGCTGATTTTCAGGTAATGGAGGAACAAATTCCTTTAATAATATTTCGAGTACTTCATTCGCCTGCATATTGGCGACTACATTAACCCGGGGAGCAAGTACAGGCAGTGTTTCAGTAACTTCAGAAACCCCGTCTCCACATATGATTAACCTATCCGAACGAAGGCAATGAATAATGTCGGTTTTACCCCAGCCAGCCATACCAATCCCTGAAATCAGATATTTTCCGGGCATCTGCCCCAGAACCGTTTCAATGATCATCTGCTTCATTTCGGCCTTGTCGAATGCCTCAACAATCACATCGCAACCGGCAAACAATTCTAACACGTCCGAAACACAGAGTTTCATATCAAAAGCCTTCACCGAAATCGCCGGATTAATCCTTTGAATATTCTCACGCAGGGCATGTACTTTCAATCGTCCTATCTGATCGTGAAAATAGTACTGCCTGTTCAGGTTCTGAAGGGTGACGATATCATAATCAGCGATCACAAGCTTCCCGACACCACACCTTGCAAGTGCGACAGCGCAGTTGGAGCCCAAACCTCCACAACCGGCTATTCCGACAGTGAACCGGCCGAGGTATTTACTTATTGCTTCAGGATAAGAAACAGGCATAAATTGATCAGGTATCAGCCTTGAAACAGGCCGGATGCAAATTTAAAAAAATTACCACCGGAACTTATCTCTTTTAATTTTTTTAGAAAATATACACGACCGTGGTCCGCCCTCAGGTGAAAATACTTAGCAACTTTAACTCTAAGTGTCTGCTTAACAGATGCTGTTATGCAATGAAATACATATCGCTATTTTTCAGCTGTTTAAATTTGGAAAATGGCAAATGTTTGTACATTTGTGAACCCGTTCACAGTTAAAAAACCAATCATTCAAAGCATATGAATACTGAAGAAATCAATAAAACACTCAGGCTGATAAAGGAATATCGTTACACCCCTGCTCCGATTGATAAAGGTTATAACAACCGAACCATTTACGTGAATGTTGGCGATCTGAAGATCGTTGAAAAGCCGGTCAGCCAGCACATGAAGGATAAGTTCATTGGAGGAAAAGGCTTCGGATTGAGGCTGCTCTGGGATGCTACCAAACCCGATACCAAATGGAATGACCCTGACAATGAAATTGTTATCGGCATGGGTCCGATCTGTGGGATCACTCAGTATTCAGGTACCGGAAAATCACTGGTGGTCACCATTTCGCCACAAACCGATGTTGTCATCGACAGCAATGTTGGTGGATACTTCGGACCTTTCCTTAAATTCTGCGGCTTCGATGCCCTTGAGCTTCAGGGTAAGACTGACAGGGAGGTCGTGGTAGTATTTGACGAAACCCGCGATGTGGTTGAGATTTATGAGACCCTGGACTTACCTCAGGATAGCCACCTGCTTGCTGAAAAGCTGACCGAAATTTTTGCAGAAGAAGAAGGTGGTCGTAAGAATGTGTCGGTTGTTTCAGCCGGTACCGCAGCCGACCACTCGCTGATCGGCATGCTCAATTTTACCTTTTTTGATTCAAAACGCAAGGTAGTCAGGTTGAAACAGGCCGGGCGCGGAGGCATCGGAACTGTATTCCGCAACAAGGGAATCAGGGCTCTGGTTGCCAAGAGCAAAGGTGTAAAAGGAAACCTCAACAATGTGGTTGACCTCGACGCTATTATGGAACGAGGCCGCCGCTTTAACCGCGAAATGCGCGAGCTTGACGACAGCCAGGCTGAAATGCGGACCAAGGGAACTGCCCACCTTACCAACGTAATGAATGACTATGATCTTTTCCCGACCAACAATTTCAAATTCGGCAGCCATCCTGATGCCTATAAGGTCCATTCAAACATCTACAAGGAGAAATTCACGCAGGGTGTTCCCGATGGTTGCTGGATAGGCTGTAACATGTCGTGCGCCAAAGGTGTTGATCACTACCAGCTCCGGACCGGCCCCTATGCCGGTTCAAAAGTGATCGTCGATGGTCCGGAATACGAAACCGCAGCCTCCCTTGGATCCTGTGCCGGCATCTTTAATGTAGATTTTACCATTGAAGCCAATTTCTACTGCGACACTTACGGAGTCTGCACCATTTCGTGGGGCACCATACTGGGCTTTGTGATGGAATGTTACGAAGCAGGTATTCTGAATGATGAGCGCACCGGCGGGATGAAACTTAATTTTGGTAATGCGGATGAAGCCATGGAACTGCTTCACCAGTTATCGAGAGGCGAAGGATTCGGAAAAATTGCCGGCATGGGTGTCAGGAAAATGAAAGAGATGTTTGCAGCAAAAGGCTGGGGCGACCCGCAATTCCTGCAGGACATCGGAATGGAAAACAAAGGCCTGGAGTATTCGCAATACATATCGAAAGAATCGCTTGCCCAGCAGGGTGGCTATGCCATGACCAACAAAGGCCCCCAGCACGATGAAGCCTGGTTGATTTTCATGGATATGGTGAACAACCAGATCCCGACCTTTGAAAAGAAAGCCGAAGCACTGCATTATTTCCCGATGTTCCGTACATGGTTCGGTCTTCAGGGTTTGTGTAAGCTCCCCTGGAATGATGTTGAACCGGAAAGCAACGCCACAAGCGACGAACCTGCCAAAGTACCGGAACATGTCGACAATTATGTGACCATTTACAATGCTGTAACCGGAAACAAAATTGACAAGCACGAGATTATCCGCCAGTCGGAAAGGGTCTACAATTTCCAGCGTATCTTCAACATCAGGAGGGGTTACGGTCTGCGCAAACACGATGCTCAGCCTTACCGTGCTGCAGGTCCTGTAACCCAGGAAGAATACCTGTCGCGCCAGGAACGCTATGACAAGCAACTGGCCGAACTCCAGGGAATGGATCCCGGTAAAATGACCCTGGAAGAAAAGATGGCTGCTACCCGAAGCTACCGTGAAGACCGTTATGAACAACTGCTTGATGCGGTTTACTTCAGAAGGGGCTGGACAAAAAACGGTGTACCCACCATCGAACACCTGAAAAACCTGGGTATGGATCTTCCCGAGTTGATTGAAGTGATAACACCACTTCAATAATCACCTGAGGTAAAATAAAGAAGGCTGACATTCACCGTCAGCCTTCTTTATTTATGATCAGTGGCAACGTTCTTCCTTCATAAAGGGGTATTTGAAATCGGTTGGCGGGATCAGCGTTTCCTTGATGGTTCTCGGACTTGTCCACCGCAAAAGATTCAGGTGACTTCCGGCCTTATCGTTGGTACCCGACTGCCTTGATCCGCCAAAGGGCTGTTGCCCGACCACAGCACCGGTTGGCTTGTCGTTGAAATAAAGGTTCCCGGCTGCATACTTCAGGGCCTGGCTGGTCTGATCAAGTATATGACGGTCGTGGGCAAAAATAGCTCCGGTAAGTCCGTATGGGGAAGTTTCATCAACAAGCTTTACCGTTTCATCAAAATCCTTATCCTCATAGACAAAAATGGTCAGAACAGGGCCAAAGATCTCCTCTTCCATGGTAACAAAATGGGGGTTGGTCGTAAGAATTACCGTAGGTTCTACGAAATAGCCCTTTGATTTATCACCTTTCCCTCCGAAGATAACTTCGGCATCGGTTGACTTTCTGGCAACCGACACATAATTCATTATATTGTCAAAAGATCCCTCATCAATCACAGCATTCATGAAGTTGCTGAAATCGCGCACATCCCCTATCGTGATCTGCGAGAGCATATCGCCCATGCGTTCACGTACAGCAGGCCAAAGCGAACGTGGAATGTAAGCCCGCGATGCTGCAGAACATTTCTGTCCCTGGTATTCGAAAGATCCCCTCACCAAAGCAGTGGAAACTTCATCGGCATTGGCAGAAGCATGCACCAGTACGAAATCCTTGCCACCTGTTTCACCGACTATTTTCGGATAGGACTTATAATTGTGCAGATTCCCCGCAGCCATCTGCCAGAGCCTGTTGAATGTAACGTTTGAACCGGTAAAATGAAGGCCCGCAAAATGCCTGTCAGAGAATACCGCATTTCCGATAACCGATCCTGCACCTGGAATAAAGTTAACAACACCATCAGGCAAGCCGGCTTCCTTGTATATGTCCATCAGCACATAATTCGAAAGTATCGAAGTAGTGGCAGGTTTCCACAATACCGTATTACCCATAACTGCCGGTGACATATTCAGATTTGATGCAATGGCAGTGAAGTTAAACGGGGTCAGCGAAAAGATAAAACCCTCAAGCGGTCTGTATTCAATCCTGTTGATAAACCCGGGATCGGAATGAGGTTGTTCATTATATATATCGGAAATGTAATGGGCATTAAACCTGAGGAAATCGATGGTCTCACAGGCACTGTCGATTTCGGCCTGGTAAGCACTCTTGCTCTGCCCGAGCATCGTCGATGCATTTAGCCTTGCCCTGTGTTTCTTGGCGATCAGTTCAGCAATCTTCAGGGTTACCGAAAGCCTTTCAACCCATGAGAAAGACTCCCATTCCCGGTGCGCTTTCTGCGAAGCTTCCACAGCAAGTTTCACTTCAGCCGGCCCGGCTTTGTGGTACTGTCCCAGAATATGACCGTGATCGTGCGGCATCCTGATTTTTTCCGTATCACCGGTACGCACTTCCCTCCCACCGATAATCAGCGGAATATCAACCTGCTGCGACGACAGGTTATCCAGTTCTGTCTGCAACTCCTTACGTTCACGCGATCCGGGGGAATATGACTTTACCGGCTCGTTGGAGGGGTAATCAAAAATGAAAATGGCATTGTTCATATCAGGTATGGGATTTTATTTCAACTTCTTATATTAAGCCTGTAAACATCCCTTGCCGCCATTTGTTCATAAAAAAGGCAGTATCCGGAACCTTTAACCAACAATCGACTGAACCATGAACTATTATATTATTACAGGAACATCTTCAGGCATCGGAGAGGCCATCGCCAGAAAACTGATTCTGGACCGTCAGAGTGTAATCTGTATCTCCAGGACACTGAATGAAACCCTGACTGATATTGTATCTCCATCAACCGGTAGATTGTGGTATTTTGAATCAGATCTCGGCGAATTACATCAGATCCCTTCACTGATGAATGAGATTTTCGGACTCCTCGGAAGGGAAAGCATAACCTCACTCACCCTGGTGAATAATGCAGCTGTGCTTGACCCCGTTGCTGCGGCCGGTGAATATGACCTGCATCAGCTTCAGCAGCATTTTAATGTAAACCTGCTGGCCCCGGTGATCCTTAGCAATGAATTTATCAGACTTTCCGGACATCAGGATATTCCGAGGACTATTGTCAACATCGGCTCAGGTGCAGCTGGTTCACCCTACGCCGGATGGGGGCCATACTGCAGCAGTAAAGCAGGCCTGGAAATGTTCACCCGAACGACCAACCTTGAACAGATTTCATTGGCAAACCCGGTGAGAGTGTTATCTATCGCTCCCGGAATCGTGGATACCCCCATGCAACAAAAAATCAGACACATAAGCCCAGGAAATTTCCCTATGAAACCTAAGTTTGAGCAGCTGTATCAGGAAAATCTGCTCAGCCGGCCATCAGATGTGGCTCAGAAAATTATAGGATTGATCAACGGCAGCCTTTCCTGTGACAGTGAAATTATTGATCTGAGAAAAATATAACGTCTTTCCCTGAAAACCGGACCTTTTAGCACATAAAATTCTTTAGCTTTGCGGCAAATTTTAATATCTGCTGCCATGTTTAAAACCAACGAATATTTTGATGGTAATGTAAAGTCAATTGCATTTGAAACCAGTGAAGGACCAGCTACCATCGGGGTGATGGCCGCCGGCGATTACGAATTCGGGACCTCATCCGTTGAGTATATGACTGTGACCTCCGGCGATATGGATGTATTGCTTCCCGGAGAGTCAGAATGGAATAA
The DNA here is from genome assembly GCA_016705005.1 of Bacteroidales bacterium. GTDB lineage: Bacteria > Bacteroidota > Bacteroidia > Bacteroidales > Lentimicrobiaceae > Lentimicrobium. Next base: position 80,568 of record JADIZB010000010.1, read on the forward strand.
TTTCGAGCCTTTCGAAACCTTTATTGTTCCTGCCGGGGTAAAATTTAAAGTCAGGGTTAAAGCTGACACCTCCTATCGCTGTCTTTACCGGTAAATCATGCATCTTCTGATACTTTCGGGTCATACTCAAATGGCTTCGATTCAAACTTAATATGCCATATGATGGAAAACAGCAAATACACCAACCTCAGGCTGCAATACAAAATCTGGTTTACAGATGAAACGGGTGCCGGACTTTTGGGTGATGGAAAATGGAAAATTCTAAAGGCCATTGATGAGGCTGGCTCGCTGACTGCTGCCTGCGACAAGCTTGGCATCACCTACCGCAGGACCTGGAACGATCTGAAGAGTATTGAAAAGAGACTCGGATTTTCGTTACTGGAAAAAAACCGGGGAGGAATCGATGGAGGCAGCACAAGCCTGACCGTTGAAGGCCAGCGGCTGATCAGGGCTTTCGATTTGTTCCACGAGAAAATGGATGGAATTATGCAGGATCATTTCAAACTATTGATTAAGGAACTGACATTGAATGGTAAGAGTTAATGCAACGCTATTCATTACCGCACTGCTGCTGCTGATTCTTCCGGCCGGATGTAAGCATGCAAAAACCAGCAGCAGCAACAGTCTCTCAGGCGACCTTGTAATATTTCATGCCGGCAGCCTGGCAGTCCCGTTTAAGGAAATCGCCGATTCATTTATGGTGCTGAACCCCGGAATTCAGGTAAAGGCTGAATCAGCCGGAAGCCTGGCTTCAATCAGAAAAATTACTGATCTTAACCGGCCCTGCGACATTCTTGCATCTGCCGATTACAGTCTGATCGATAAACTGATGATCCCCGCCCATGCTTCATGGAACATGAAGTTTGCAGGCAACGAGATGGTCATCGTGTATCAGAAGGATCCGCTGAAATCCGGAACCATCAACCAGCAGAACTGGCATTCTATCCTTCTTGATCCGGAGATAAAATTCGGAAGGTCAGACCCCGATTCAGATCCATGTGGATACCGTACAATTCTCTGCCTCAAACTGGCTGAAAAGTATTACCATCAGCCCGGTTTGGCTGACCGTTTCAGTACGAAAGACGAAAGGTATATCCGTCCCAAGGAAGTTGATCTTCTGGCCCTGCTCGAATCCGGAACCATCGATTATATTTTTATTTATAAATCAGTAGCCATCCAGCATAAGCTGGCTTACCTTGAATTACCCGACAGCATCAACCTCGGCAACCCCTCATTGCAGGATCATTACAGTGGTGTTAATGTTAGGATTGCCGGGAACAAACCAGGCGAATACATCACCCAGCAGGGTGAACCGATAGTGTATGGGCTTACCATTCCTGAAAACTGTGAAAATCACGAGGCAGCCAAAGCATTCGTCGAATTAATGATGAAAAATGGCAGGAAAATTATGGAAAAATCCGGCCAGAACAATGTTGGTCCCTTTTTGTCGGGAAATCCTGAAAAGTTACCTGAAAATCTTAAACCCCTGTTAAAATAAAACAACCACGGATTAAATAAACTAATTATAAACCCACCGTTATGAATTTATATTCATATCGACAAATCAAAACAAATGAACAACGCAATTTTTAATTTCGATCCGCCGAAAAACGAAACGGTTAACCAGTACCAGCCCGGAAGCATTCACCGCAAGGAACTGATGCATGAACTTGACAGACAGTCATCAGAAATTATCGAAATACCACTGATTATCGGTGGCAAAGAAGTTCATACTAAAACCAGGAATTCCGTTATTATGCCCCATGGTCACGGACAGGTCCTTGCCTCTTATTGTGTGGCAGGACCGGCTGAAATCAACAAAGCCATTGAAGCGGCTGTTGATGCGCGTGAAGAATGGATGTCGCTGTCGTGGCTCGACCGGGCTTCCGTTTTCCTGAAAGCAGCTGAATTGATTTCGAGCAGGTACCGTTATATCATGAATGCCGCAACCATGCTCGGACAAAGCAAGAGTGCCTATCAGGCCGAAATCGACAGCGCCTGCGAAGTGATTGATTTTCTGAGATTCAATGCATACTATGCCAGCGAAATATACAGCCGCCAACCGCATTCTGAATTTGGCAACCTTAACCGTCTCGAGTACCGGGCACTCGAAGGATTTGTTCTGTCCATCACACCTTTTAATTTTACGGCCATTGCTTCCAATTTGAATGCTGCCCCTGCCATGATGGGAAACACCCTGGTCTGGAAACCGGCATCCACTTCAGTCCTTTCGAACTATTACCTGATGAAAGTGTTTATGGAAGCCGGCCTGCCTGACGGGGTTATAAACTTCATTCCTTCATCCGGAAAGGATATTTCAGCAACAGCTTTGAAAAACAAACACCTCGCCGGAATTCATTTCACGGGTTCAACCGGCACCTTCAATCATTTGTGGAGGGGTACCGGCGAAAACCTGGGAAATTACACTTCCTATCCAAAGCTGATCGGAGAAACCGGTGGAAAAGACTTTATCGTTGTTCATCCATCCGCTGACATGGACGAAGTCGCAACGGCAATCATCAGAGGGGCTTTTGAGTATCAGGGCCAGAAGTGTTCGGCCGCTTCAAGAGCATATATACCGGCCAGTATGTGGATGAAATTGAAACGTACCCTGACAGAACAAATCAGTGAAATAAAAATGGGCGATGTCAGGGACTTCTCAAATTTTATGAATGCCGTCATTGATGAACCCTCGTTTGACAGTATCATGAGTCACCTGAACTTTGCATCAAAATCAACTGACGCAAAGATTCTGGCAGGAGGATCGGGTGATAAGACCCATGGCTATTTTGTCAGGCCGACCCTGATCGAAACCACCGATCCGCATTTCAGGACAATGGAAGAAGAAATCTTCGGACCGGTTATGACGGTGTATGTCTATAAAGACAATGAATTTGAACAGGTGCTGGACATCTGTGATAAAACATCGCCATACGCGCTGACAGGAAGCATATTCTCCACCGACAGATATGCGCTGAATGTTGCCTGCCGTAAACTGCGGTATGCTGCCGGTAACCTGTATTTCAATGATAAACCATCGGGAGCTGTGGTTGGCCAGCAACCTTTCGGAGGGGCCAGGGCATCAGGTACTAACGATAAATCGGGGAGTTATCTCAATCTGCTCCGCTGGACCAGTCCGAGAACCATTAAAGAAACCTTTCTGCCCCCTTCAGATTACAGATATCCGTATATGGAAGGCAGGGGAGATAAATAAAAGCTCCATGTCTCCCTGATTATGTCAACTTTTTGCAAACATTTATATAAAACAATTGTTCTCTGAAAAACTTTAATAATGACTCAAACACAGGATTTGTATAAAATTAATGACTTATTGATAAGCCTTGGCCTCGATAAAATCAACAATGGCGCCACCACAGGCACAGTATGGTTCAACACAAAAGGTGAACCCATTCATTCCTATTCTCCTGCCGACGGAAATCTGATAGCCTCCGTGAATCAGGCTACCTGGGATGATTACGAAGCCATCATGGCGAAAGCAACGTTGGCTTTTAAAACCTGGCAGATGGTTCCTGCTCCGAAAAGGGGTGATATTGTAAGGCAGATTGGTAACCGTCTCCGTGAATGTAAAGAGCCTCTCGGTGCCCTGGTTTCCTATGAAATGGGAAAGGTTTACCAGGAAGGATTGGGTGAGGTGCAGGAAATGATCGATATTGCTGACTTTGCCGTTGGATTGTCGCGTCAGCTGTATGGATTCACCATGCACTCGGAACGCGAAAGGCACCGGATGTATGATCAGTATCATCCTCTCGGTGTTGTCGGTGTAATCTCCGCATTCAACTTCCCGGTGGCAGTATGGGCCTGGAATGCCATGCTGGCGCTGGTATGCGGCGATGTAGTGGTATGGAAGCCATCCTCAAAAGTTATGCTCAGCGCGGTTGCTGTGCACAAGATCATTGAAAAAGTACTTCAGGAAAACGAAGTCCCTGAGGGGGTCCTGAACCTGATTGCAGGCAGTTCAAAATACATTGGCGATGATTTCCTTGCCGATAAAAGGGTTCCGCTGGTTTCGGTTACCGGTTCAACAAGGGTTGGCCGCCATGTAAGTAAAATTGTTGGTGAGCGTCTTGGAAGAAGCATTCTTGAATTGGGAGGAAACAACGCAATCGTTGTTTCGCAATACGGCAACCTGAATATGGCACTGAGAGCCAGTCTTTTCGGCGCAGTAGCCACATCAGGTCAACGCTGCACCTCAACCCGCAGGCTACTGATTCACGACTGTATTTTTGACAAATTCCGCGATAAACTCATTGCCGCGTACAAACAGCTTAAGATCGGGCATCCGCTTGATCCTGAAACTGTAGTAGGCCCGCTGGTTGACAAGGACGCAGTAAGGGCTTTTAAAAATGCCCAGCAGCAGATCGTTGAAGAAGGTGGAAGAATCGTTTATGGCGGGCAGGTGCTTGAAGGGGCAGGCTTTGAATCCGGATGTTATGTGGTTCCCTGTATCGCTGAAGTAGAGAATCATTATCACATTGTGCAGGAAGAAACCTTTGCACCCATCCTTTACCTCATCAAGTACAAGACCATGGATGACGCCATTGAGCTTCACAATGCAGTGCCCCAGGGATTGTCATCGGCGATATTTTCGAAAAACATTCTCGAAACTGAACGCTTTCTCTCGCACGAAGGCTCAGATTGTGGCATTGCCAATGTTAACATTGCTACAAACGGGGCTGAAATCGGCGGTGCATTCGGAGGAGAAAAGGAAACCGGTGGCGGTCGCGAATCAGGCTCTGACGCCTGGAAGGCATACATGCGCCGCCAGACCAATACGATTAATTTCTCAACTGAACTTCCCCTGGCACAAGGCATCCGGTTCGATGCCTTTGACGAAAATCCCTGATTATTACCGGTGGATGAAAAATAGTAAAAGGCTGCAGCATTAATCCTGCAGCCTTTTCACTTTCACGTATTTCATTGTGTTATCTTTGCTGAACATTCGTTGTTCATTCATGTTATAGAAACTGAAAGCCCTTTCACCAAAGATATTATCGCCCGATGCAAAAACCCCTTCAGTTACTTAACGGATATTTAAACAGGGGTCATCAGCGTAGCCAGAATATCAAGAAAAATATCCTTTATTCCATTTTCATCAAAGGGGGAAGCATAGTTATCAGTTTTCTGCTGGTTCCCTTAACACTTGGCTATCTTGGTGCCGTTGATTACGGAATCTGGCTTACACTCAGCTCTGTTGTAGCCTGGTTCGGTTTTTTTGACATTGGTCTGGGAAACGGACTAAGGAACAAGTTTGCAGAAGCACTGGCGCTTGGAAACAGGGAACTGGCACGATCCTATGTTAGTACCACATACTTTGGGCTGAGTGTTATTTTTGGAATACTCTGGTTGATCTTTATTGTTGTCAGTTTTTTTCTTGACTGGAATACTATTTTCAATGCCCCTCCCAACGGGTCGCAGAACCTCCATATTCTCGTTGTTTACGTCTTCTCGCTCTTTCTGATCAGGTTTGTACTGAAGTTGCTGTCGGTTATCATCATCGCCGACCAGCGACCTGCAGTCAGCAACACCTTTGACCCCTTATCCAATGTTATCTCACTGATTGTCATCTACATTCTGACAATTACCACCAAAGGGTCACTGATGTACCTCGGAATTGCCGTTACAGCTTCTCCGGTGATTGTGCTTGCGCTGGCTTCCGTCTATTTTTTCAGGCGCGATTACCGTGATTTCAGACCTGCATTTGCCAGTGTCAGATTGAATCAGCTAAAGGAACTAACCGGCCTGGGATTCCAGTTTTTCATTATTCAGATTGCTGTTCTGGTGATTTTCTCGACCGATAATATGATTATTGCTCAGGTACTTGGTCCCGAACAGGTAACGCCATACAACATAGCATTCAAATATTTCAATTCAGTGACCATGGCCTTTGCCATTATCATGACACCTTTATGGTCTGCCTATACGCAGGCCTACACAAAAAACGATATTCCCTGGATAAGAAACATCACCCGAAAACTTACAAGGTTCTGGTTACTGATCCTGGTCACGGTTATTCTGATGATTGTCATTTCAGGACCTTTTTATTCAGTGTGGGTTGGCAACAAGATTAAAATCCCATTCCTGATTACTGTTTTCATGGGTGTATTCATACTTATCAGCACCTGGAATAATGTATATGTATATTTCATAAATGGTACCGGAAAAATAAGATTGCAGCTTTACAGTTCAATCATTTCAGCAGCAGCCAACATACCGTTATCCATTTATTTCGCGAGAGATCTGAAACTCGGTGCTGCCGGTGTTATCATAGCCACCTGTATCTGCCTTTTTCCGGGAACAATCCTGGCACCACTTCAATATTTTAAAATACTTAATAAAACAGCCACTGGAATATGGGCAAAGTAGTTACAATTCATCTCTTTTGTAAATCAACATTAACCTTGCCCGGAACAGGCCTGCCACTTTGCCAATGACACCGATAAACCATATCAGAAAAGCTCTGAACTCGGGAAACACCCGAAGCATCAAAGCCAGAAAAAACATCCTGGTATCCTTTGGTATTAAAGGAGTGAGTATAGTCATTGGTTTTATTTTCGTCCCGTTACTTGTCAATTATCTGGGCACCGCTGAATATGGCATCTGGATCACCCTGAGTTCTATTGTCGCCTGGATCAATTATTTCGATATAGGCCTTGGCAATGGTCTGCGCAATCGATTTGCAGAATCGCTGGCCAATGGAGAACAAAAACTTGCCCGGATCTATGTCAGTACGACCTATGCTGCACTCAGCATGATTTTCGGCTCTTTCTTTGTCATATTCCTGATAGTCAACCCATTCCTTAACTGGTCACAAATATTGAATGCACCGGAATCCATGAGTCATGATTTAAGCATACTGATGGTAATTACAGTAGGCTTTTTTCTGCTCAGGTTCATCTTCAAACTGATCTCCATCATTATAACTGCGGATCAGCGGCCGGCCATCAGCAATACATTTGACCCGCTTGCGAACCTTTTGTCGCTAAGCGTGATCTTAATCCTGATGAAGACAACCGATCCTTCACTGATCAACCTCGGACTGGTATTAGGTGCATCACCTGTGATCATTTTCCTGTTAGCATCCCTGTATTTCTTTAACCGTGATTATAAACCTTACAGACCCACTTTCAAACTGGTTAACCTGACCTACTTCAAGGATCTGGCCGGACTTGGAATCCAGTTCTTCATCATACAGATAACCGTTGTCGTAATCATGTCGGCCAACAATCTTATTATCAGTCAGGTTGTAGGACCTGAAGCTGTAACAGGTTATAATGTGGCTTACAAGTATTTCGGTCTGATTTCGATGATCTTTGTCATCATAACCAATACCTACTGGTCAGCCTTTACCGAAGCTTTTATCAAAAAGGATTTCTTATGGATCAAACGGGTAATGAAGAATCTCGTCAGGTTATGGTCAGGTATTGTATTTGTTATTCTCCTTATGCTGATTTTTGCTGATCCATTCTATCTGTTATGGGTTGGTGACAAAGTAAAGGTGCCATTTATGCTGTCGGTGTTTACCGCTTTGTTTATAATAATTTACATCTGGTACTCAATTTTTATCTATTTCATTAATGGAACAGGAAAGATAAAACTACAGCTTTATACTACGGTGGCTGTTGCATTACTTCATATACCCATTGCTATATTCCTTTCGGTAAATCTCGGCATGGGTACAGCAGGCGTTATTCTCGGATCATGCATAACCTACCTGCCCGGTTCCATTCTTGGTCCTATGCAATACTTCAGGATCATCAATAACAAAGCGGGTGGAATATGGGGAAAATAGCAACTTTCAAAAACAAAGATCAGTCAAATCAAAGAAAAAGCATACAAATAAGCCATTTGCAGGACTCCTTACAGTCATTACAAATAAACACACAGTCCCATGTACAAATATCCAGTTTACCAGCCATCTCTGAAAGGTAATGAGAGAAAATATGTAAATGATTGCATCGACACGAACTGGTTGTCGTGGCAAGGGAAGTATGTGAAAGAGTTTGAACAGGAATTTGCAAAGTACATCGGAGTTAATTATGCCACCAGTACATGCAATGCTACCGTTGGGTTGCATCTGGCTCTTGTTGCATTGGGAATCAGTCCGGATGATGAAGTTATCGTTCCGACACTTACCTATGTTGCTTCAGCCAATGCAATCGTATATTGCGGTGCCAAACCGGTATTTGTTGATTCACTGCCCGATACATGGCAGATGAACCCTGCTGATGTCAGAAAGAAAATTACGTCCAGAACAAAAGCCATTATGGCAGTTCATATCTATGGACATCCCTGTGAAATGGATGAACTTATCAGTATTGCAAGGGAAAATGATCTGTTTTTAATTGAGGATGTAGCCGAAGGATTTGGGTCCGTTTATAAAGGGAAATACGCAGGTACCTTCGGCGATGTAAGCGTATTTAGTTTCTTTGGAAACAAAACCATCACCACCGGCGAGGGAGGAATGGTGGTAACAAACAACAAAACCATTTATGACCGGGCTTACCTTTACAAAGGACAGGGCCTGGCCCGCTACCGCGAATACTGGCATGAAGTGGTTGGATTCAATTACAGGATGACAAATATTGCAGCTGCCATCGGACTTGCACAACTCGAAAGGGCCGATGAACTGATCGCCCGTAAAATTGAGATTGCCGGATGGTATAACGGCTTCCTTAAAGATCTCCCGGTTACACTGCATCACCCTGTAGGGGATGTTATTCATACGTACTGGATGTATTCTATACTGACAAGCGATGCCGATACCAGGGTTTTATTGCGGAATTATTTGAAGGAAAATGGGGTAGAAACCCGTCCGGTGTTTCACCCTGTTCATACCATGCCTATGTACAACGAGAATTACCATCAGCACAAAGTGGCTGAAGATTTGGGATGGCGTGGCATCAACCTGCCTAGTTATCCCGACCTCAGCCAAGACGATGTAAGGGAAATCTGTTCAATAATCAGAACCTTTTATAACAAGACCATGTCATGAAATTTGATGTACTGGATATAGGGCAGAAAGGCTGGTCAGAAGCACTTAACAGGATTTCACCAGGAAACTCAGACATAAACTTTTTGCCTGATTGGTATAAAACATGGCAGGACTTTGAACAGGCTTCACCAAAGTGTATTGTTGCTGAGATTGAAGAATTCCTGTTTGTCTATCCGTTCTTTATCAAGCCCATCGAAGGATATTGTCTTGATAAAACCTATTATGATATTCAAACCGCCTATGGTTACGGTGGTGTTATTACCAATCTGACCAAACTGCCTGATTCTGTTGTTCAGAAATTCAACAGAAATGTAAATAACTGGTTATTTGAAAATGGTGTTGTTGCCGAGTTTATTCGTGAACATCCTTTACTGAACCATTGCAGGCGTGATGCAACTTATCAGAAAGTCAGGAAGAACGTTTACATTGAAACCAGCCGCGACTACAGAATTCCTGATAAGAAAGCCCGTCAGAATGTCTCAAAAATCAGAAAGAATCCCGACATCTCAGTTCAGATCGACACCGACATGAATCAACTGGATGAATTTGTCCGGTTATACAATCTGAACACTGTAAGGCTTAACATGGGCAGTTATTATCATTTTCCCACTGATTATTTTACCAAAGTAAGAGACTTGCTGGGAAAAAATGCCCGTCTGATCAATATTCTGTACCAGGATAAGATAATCAACACCAATTTATTCTTTTTTTTCGGAAACAAGGGTACCATGCATCTGGCCGGATCCGATCATGATTATCAGGCACTCAGGGGAAACGACCTGATGTATTTCAGTGCCATTGAGCTTTCAAAGAACATGGGCCTGGAAATTCTGACCATTGGCGGGGGCATCACAGACAACGATGACGACAGCCTGTTCCGGTTCAAAAGCAAGTTTAGCGATCTCCATAAGGATGTAATGGTTGGTAAGAAAATTATTAATCCGGCTATATATGAAAACCTGATTTCCCAATGGACGGAAAAATACCCTGAAATAACAGCGAAATACCAGAATTTCTTCCTGAAATACCGACAGACTGTATAAAACCAGTAACAAAAAGGATAAATAACAGGCAGCCGGCCGGGAAATACCAGAGATTCTGAATCTGGCCGGGCCATCCTTTTCAGATAGGCCGGAGAATCTTGTCCCTTTTAAGATCTGTCACCAGTTTCCTTGTAAATAACTCTGCCCCGAGTTTATTCATGTGGGTAGAATTGTAGAAGTACTTTTTGCTGAATGACATAGTATCCTTCGTATAATCATAATAGGGAACTCCGAAATCACGGCTGAATTTTCTGAAAACGTCCATAATTTCTTCATAATTCTCCACAAACAGCTGCCCTTCGATATATTCCGGCGGACTTACGAATATGAGCTGAATGTCTTTCTCCCTGCATTCCCTGATATACTTTTCGAATTCACGGATTGTAGCAGAATCCAGGTCCATTCTGAATTCAGCAATTTCTTCCTTTGCCTTTTCGAAATCAGAATTCCATGTCATGTCTTTACCCTGATATCCCTTGATCCTGTCTGGTGTATAATTTTTAGATCCAAACCTGATTTTCAATGCCGAGAAAACCGTTTTCCATTTTCCGGAATACCTCATCAGCGGCAGCCGGTAATCCAGATAATCATACCCTTCATAATCTGCAATGGCATTGGCAACAGCGGTATCATCGGTCATATAAGGCAGGAACTGCTCCAGATTGAACAGATCGGCCCGTTTGCCAAGCGTCATGATGTCTACTGCATGAATAATTATTTTCGGCTTCTCGTTATACTTTAGCAACAGACGGTGCCGGAGGTCCTGAAGAAAGAAATTATGTCCATTGAGGCCAATGTTATAAACCGAAATTCCCAGGCTATCGGTCATGATCTGAGGATCAAAATGGACCCAGGCCCTTGAGCCGCCATAGATCAGCAGATCTTCGCTGACTTTTCCTCCATAGATATCGTTCCATACCCCAAACTCCCCGTTTCTGGATTGCCGGAGGCTATCTGACAGAAACCTGTCGGCCAGATAGGAAAAGAGTACCAGGGGGAGGGTGAAAATCAGTATTGTAATCAGAAATTTTTTCATAACCGGAAACTTTTAGCAGATCAGAACTGGAAGTAAATAAACTCTTTTCCTGTCGCGGCAAAGAAGAAAATTGTAACGACCAGCAAATAATATATCCCCCAGCGGACAGGCTTTGAGAATCTGGTACCAATGTCACCGATCGCGTATTCATTGCTTTTGCCCAGCCATTCAATAACAAACAGTACAATGATGAAGAGCATGGTAATCACTGCTCCTGACCTGTTTGAGATCACGGGAACAGAAAACATGGATGAAGAGAACAACTTACCATAAAAGCCGAAGGCTTCTGAAATGTTATCAGCTCTGAAAATCACAAAGCCCACCATGGCCATGAGGAAAACCCCGACCATATTTCTGAATTCTGTAAATGAAGGCACCAGTTTTCCCTTAAGCGATTTCTTCTTTTTAAAGATCTTCCCCCGTAAAATCAAAGGAATATAGTAAGCACCGTGAAGCAGGCCAAAAAGTACAAAAGTCCAGTTAGCCCCATGCCAGATTCCAATGATCAGAAAGTTGATCATGATGGCAAGAATCAGTCCTCTGTTACCCAAATCCCTGAACTGGATCGACAAAGGCGTAAATACATAATCGGTAAGCCATGAAGTAAGCGAAATATGCCACCGTTGCCAGAATTCGGCTATATTCTGCGAGAAGAAAGGGAAGTCGAAGTTCTTGGTGATGTTAAAACCAATCAATCGGGCAAAACCAATTGCCATATCTGAATACCCCGAAAAATCTGCATAAATCTGAATGGTGTAAAAGAAAAGTCCCAGTAACAGTGAACTTGCTGGTAACGATTCGAAATTCCCGAATATTTCATTGGTAAAAGTAGCGCAGTTATCAGCGACAACCAGCTTCTTAAACAACCCCCAAAGGATCTGCCTGAATCCGTCAACAGCCTGTTCATAATCAAATTCCCGCTTCTTCTGAAGCTGAGGAATCAGGAGACCGGCCCTGTCGATGGGTCCGGAAATAAGACTTGGGAAAAAGGAAACGTAGGAGAAAAAAACTACCCAGTCGGTACAGGGCTTGATCTTACCCCTGTCAACATCAAGAAGATAACTGATTGTCCGGAAGGTATAGAAACTGATACCCAACGGAAGAATGATTCTGATGGTATGAATGCTGAGACTGATGTTGATGGCAGCGAAGGCATCAATAAATGATGTAACGAAGAAATTAAAATACTTGAAAACAAACAGCCCTCCGATTCCCTGAAGCAGACCTATGTATAATAACCATTTCTTTCGTGCTGTACTTTCTGTTTTGTCAATATAGATGCCCAGCAGGAAATTCAGTGCCGATACACCGATAAGCAAAAATAAAAACCTCCAGTCCCACCAACCATAGAAAAAGTAGCTTCCGCCCAGTACCAGAATATTCTGAAGTTTATAATTCCCCTTAAATGCGAACCAATAAAGGAAAAAGAAAATCAGAAAAAAAAGTACAAATGGCAAAGAGTTGAAAACCATGTATATAAAGATTAAAATTAATACCAAAAGCCGATTATTCCAGACAGGGAAGCTACTAAATTTACTTTTCAATCAATTCAATCAGATGCATATCCGGCGAAAAGAGAAAAATACATCTTTTTCCTTCAAAAGCTTCAGAATGGAAGTAATCCATAGGCCGGTAATCCATTTGTTCCAGTTCAGAAACTGTGGATGTTATGTTATCAACTTTATAACCAATATGATAATAGGTTACCTTCTTCTTTACCATTTTTGAAACCACCGATTCCTCACCGCATGATTCAACCAGCTCGATATAGCTTTCATTGGCCATTTTCACAAAGCATACATTCACCTGCTGTGATCCGATAGCTATGACAGGAGATACGCTTTCAGGACCGAAAAGGTCAGTATAATGACTGATTGCATCAGCCATATTTTCGACCAGAGTCCCGACATGATGAAACTGAAGACGGTTTTCCATCTGAATGATTGTTAATCCGGAATAATTGAATGTTGTTGCTGATCAGGCCCGGTAAGGCCGGCTATTTCTTGGCAAGGATACCATCGGCGAGTTCGCCTATGTTTTTCCAGCTTTGAATTTCCTTGGATGTGAACCTGACTTTAAAATGCTTTTCAATCGATACAACCAGGTGAATGTGTGTAAGGGAGTCCCATTCTTCCACATCATTTGCCGTAGTATCAAAAGTGAGAACCACCTCTTCATTATCAAGTGTATCCCTGAAAATTTCCTGTAGCTGAATCAAAACTTCATTTTTATCCATTGTTATCGTTTTTTAGTGTTACCATTGCTGCGTACATAACCGGAACCCTGAATCTGGCAGCAAATTTGTCGCCAACATGTTCAGAGGCCATTCTTTTTTCATCAATAATCCTTAACCCTGCTGTGGAAATCAGTTCCCTGATTTCCTGTTCATTATTAAACAGGTAAATATGATCAATCATCGGTGCATTCACCGGGGCTGAAATAAATGAGATGCCATTTTTCCCCAACAGACGCCCGATTTTTTTCAATAAAGCCAAAGGATCTTCAACATGCTCAAGAACTTCACCCATGGTTATAAAGTCATAAGTCTGAGATTCTGAAAAATCAAAGATGTCCATCTGATGATAATGAATATCCTCAGAATCAACTATCCCATCGACCAGCTTCAACGAAAACTGACTGATATCAACCAGATCAAAATGCTTCACTTCACTGAGTTGCTCAATGGCCTGGCAGAGATAAAGCCCATGTCCGCCTCCTATTTCAAGATAACTATTAACCTTTCCGGCAGTTTGCACAAGGTGACGATAAAAAAATGCAAACCGCTCATATTGTTCAAACCATAAGAACTGGGCAAGCACCAGGCCATGCATATAATAGGTCATCACCTCGGGACTGCTGTATACTCTTTCCTCAACTTCACTGAACGAAGAGGATGAATATCGTCCATCCCGGGTAAAACTGATCCTTTCCAGGTTCATATCTTCAATCATCCGGAGGTAGCAATCGATACTGAAATCAAGACTAAGCTTTTGCCCGAGCAGAAAATGCTCATACCGTGCAAAGAATTCATTGGCCTTAAAAGCATGGTCACGCTCCAGATAGCCAAGATTATGCCGTAATTTGGCGCAATGGGAAGGACTTTTCCTGTCCAGCAGATTAAGAATTGACTCCAAATAATCTCCCATAATCTCGGTATGGTACCTATTTTTCTTTGATAAATGTAGTCCGGGGTGAATATTTTTCAAGATCCAGTTGCCAGTATCCATCTTCGAAAACAAAACCAAGTCCTTTGTAATGGTCCTCAACCATTGCATTTTTGCTGGTCGGTATATACTCTCCTTTCAATATCCTGAAACCATTCTGCAGTCCACTGCTGACCAGGGTATTAAGTACAAAATTCTCCATTCCTCTTTTGAGGACACGACAACTCATAAACCAGGTATCAATAAACAATGAACGCTCTCCTTCCTTTTTCAGAATAATTACACAGATAAGTCCGTTATCACCGAACTTATCTTCGAGTGTAAATGCAAAAGTAAGAAATTTATCGGAAGCCGAAATCGTCTCGATATCTGCCTCTGTATAGCGGACTGTCCTGAGGTTAAACTGGTTCGACCGCTGCGATAATTGTGCTACGCGTGGTGTATTGAACTTCGAAAATGGCTCAACCAATGACACCATATTGAGGCTCTTGAGAAAATCTTCTTCGTTGGTGAAGCTTTTCTGCATGATACTGCGCTGAGCCTCCACCTGGTATTGTTTGGTCCTTTCCGAATCTTCATTCGAATAAGAAACCGTTTCAAAAAGATTCAGGGTGTAAAGATACTCCAGGTAATCGGCCGGATCTTCAGGTAGTTCAGGTACAATTATACCCGGTACATTTTCTCTCACTATGTTCCGCTCAAACGGGTTGTCGTCGAGGAACACCATAGAATCGAATCCAATATTCAGTATACTCTGAATCAGCCTGATATTATCCGCCTTGTTATCCCAGTTGGCTACAAAAACCGCAATGTCATCGAGCCGGATAACCATATCAGGATGGTTGATAAAGGGATCTTTGGCTACCGATTCGGTATTTTTACTGCAAATAGCAAGAATAATTCCCCTGTTCTGAAGTTTCTTAATCCAATATTGAAATTCTGTAAAAGCCTTGCCAATGCCCAGGCTTCCGATCTGGATATTTTCAATCCCGTCGTCACCAATAATTCCACCCCACATTGTATTATCAAGATCAAGGATCAGACATTTGTTCACCCGTCCGTTCATAGCCGCTATCAGGTCAAGTGTTTTTGCAGAAATTGCAGGCAAAACATCAAGACTGATTACCATCTCAGTATTAATATAGACCGATGTCTGAAAATAAACACTCTTTCCGACAAGGTTCTGAATGGATGAAACCTCACACAGATAAAATCCGGCATGGCTTAACGAATACTGCATCAGTTCAAAGTTCAGTTTTCTGAGCTGAAAGAGGAACGACGATTCAATTTTGTTCGCATAATTGCCGAAAACCGAGTCGTCTATTTCAGAATAATTGTAGTAGATTATTTTAGCATTCAGCTTCGATCCTATACTGGATACAATTCCGTCGATGAGCGCCATTTGTGAATCGGCCAGAGAACCATACTCTCCCGGCTTAAGCTTGTTATATTTCGCCAACAGTTTATGGGATGACTGGAAAATAATCACAATCTCAGGCTCATAGGCAAACAATTCCGAATTGGTGTCAAAAACCTGCCGCTCCACCTGGTTAAAGTCAGCTTCCCAAACTTGCAGATCAAATCCATAATCGTAGCCGGTACCCCGGAGTGCCTGTGTCAGAAACTGTGTAGCACTGTCACCCAGTACAGCTATTTTAATACTTTTCAACTTCGAAAAGTCCTTTTTCAGGTTTTTAACCAGTTGTGTAAATGTTTTCATATTGCTATTCGGAATAATGATTTATTTCTTTGTTCTCCTGCTTCAACATACAGGACAGTTCAAATTTACAAAATGACCTGATTTTGAACTCCCTATCGTTTCCGTGATCAGATCAAAGCATCTTCATTTTTGCTTTTCAAA
Source organism: Bacteroidales bacterium (assembly GCA_016705005.1). Classification (GTDB taxonomy): domain Bacteria; phylum Bacteroidota; class Bacteroidia; order Bacteroidales; family Lentimicrobiaceae; genus Lentimicrobium. Next base: position 96,685 of record JADIZB010000010.1, read on the forward strand.
AACTTCAAAAATTCAAAAACAACACGGATAATCTGATTTACCGGCATTACCCGGCCTTTTCTTTTTTTGGCTGTACGCCTGAACACACTGAAACCCCTGTTTATTTCAGGATATCCTAAATCCATTAATGAAGAAAACATGCATAAGTAACCAATCCTGCATTGGAAAATTATGCCCGCTCTGTTTCATTCCTGCATTCAGTTACTTGTACGTTCTTCTTCAGCATTCAGTATTGCTTCAGCAATCTTCCGGTTCAGGTCAGGATTGTAATGCGTCAGGTCAACATAACAATCAGGGCAGGAATCCTGAACATCAGATATATCATAGAATCCATTCAGATTCCAGTTTGAAATCTGTTTTCTGACTGCCGGTACGATATAGTTAACATTTATAAACAAGGGATTCTGACTTTTTGTGGCCTGATTTCGCCAGAAGGGATTGCCCTTCGACAAAACACCGATGGGTTGATAGAATACTGAGAATTCAAATCCATAGGCTACCGAAAGTTTCTCTATAAAACGGAAGTTCGCACTGTAAAACTCGGTAAGTTTCCAGACAACATATCTCAGGCCGGCCGAATCCACAGGATTGTAGGGACTTCGCTGAATTGTCGACATAAAATGCTGCTTCGGGTCAGTATTATACAAATTGTCAGGGTCATATACGTTATCATACTTATCCCAGGGTAATTCAGGATAGATTCTGTTGTCACCACTCTCATCGATAAATGACCTGAGCCACCGGGTAACAGGCAGCTGCCTGAGAAATGATGCTTCAGGTTCCCTGGTTGCTATGTTGTAATCGCTTGTATAGGCACTCTTGGCCAATGCCGGGGTTTCGAGTGGATGAAAGTTGGTCTCAATCATCCTGATGAGGTCGTTCAGCCCATCAATAAAGATTACTTTCTGTGGCTGATAACCTTTCTTCAGGAGTAGAAGCAATTTCTCAATTTCATCACTCTGATGGTAAGCGTGTACCCCAAAATTTATGTAAGTGTTGCTGGTGTCGAGCCGGTTCAGAAAGGCTGATATGGTTTCATTGTCGCTGACACCCTGGCCGAATGTGGTTGAGCCTCCGAATACCCAGACAGCCCCGTTTATCCTGGATGCAGCATTCATGCTGGTCACACTCCTATCGAACCTGATTCCTTCAAAACCGGTATTATAGTGTTTCGAATTCTGGATTTTTTCCTGAAATTCAAGTACCGGATGATTGGCATACGGGCTGGTCAGCATTAATAATTCACCGATATCTTCATCACTCTTTCCGGGATAAACAACCCTCATAAACTCAATCGAATCTTTAAAGAGTTCCTGCGGACTATAAAAACCGGAATTGTCTGTTTTGTTTGTGTCCGGCTTTTTGATCATCAGGGCGGCCAGAACATTCACAAGGATAATCAGAATCAATACGTTAAGCACAATAACTGCAAAATCCCGGTATTTTTCTGTTACCCAATGAATAAACTCTTTCCTTTTAAAGAAAAAACCAATCCCTGAGCCCAACAGGGCAAGTGAACCCATTAAAATACCGCCAAACACCGTCAGGGAGAATGAACTTCCCATAAACCAGGTAATTAACCATGGGTTTAATAACAGCCCGCTGATCATCAGGATTATACCCGCTGTGCGGTATCGTTTAACTTCAGGGGTAATGCCCATCAGGATTCTAATCTAGTTTAAACTCTTCTTTCCAGTTGGAATCATTTTTAAGTTCAAGTTGTTCCTGCTTATCAAAAAGATAATTACCCATAACAAGATAATCTATTTCTGTCCGCATAAAACACCTGTAACCGTCGTCGGGCGTGCAAACAATGGGTTCGCCCCTCACATTGAAACTTGTATTGACGACAATACCATACCCGGTTATCTTTTTAAAGTCGTTGATTACCTGCCAGTAGCGAGGATTTACACTTTTAGCGACACTCTGAAGACGGGCTGAATAGTCAACATGCGTAATTGCCGGCACATCTGACCTTAAAAAGTAAAGCCGTTCCGAAAGATTGCCGTTATGGTAACCTTCGGGCAGTGGAATACGTCTTTTCTCAACGACAGGAACAACCAGCAACATATAGGGCGATGGTCTGTCAAGTTCAAAAAAACCGGAAACATCCTCTTCAAGAACAGTTGGGGCAAAAGGCCTGAATCCTTCACGATATTTAATCTTCAGGTTCATTTTCTTCTGCATATCCGGATTTCTTGCGTCTCCAAGTATTGACCTGTTGCCTAGAGCCCTTGGTCCGTATTCCATCCGTCCCTGAAACCATCCGATAACTTTTCCATCAGCGATGAGGCCGGCTACCCTGGCAGAAAGTTCGTCAAAATTACTGTACAACTTAAACTTTGCATTGTATTTCCTTGCTGTCCGTTCAATATCAAGGCCCGAATACTCTGGTCCAAGATATGCCCCTTTCATTCCATCCGGACTGGTTTGAGGAATGCGGTCCTTGCCCATCCAGATATGCCAGGCAGCCAGAGCTGCTCCCAGTGCTCCGCCGGCATCCCCTGAAGCAGGCTGAACCCAAACATCACTGAAAAGGCCTGAAGCAAGCAGCTTACCATTGGCAACACTATTCAAAGCAACCCCACCGGCCATAACAAGATTGTTGCTGCCGGTCAGTTCTCTGGCTGTTTTTGCCATCATCAGCATCACTTCCTCGGTAACCTGCTGAATGGCAAGAGCCATATTCATATATGGTTGGGTCAGAAGGGTTTCTTCCGGCCTCGGTGGAATCCCGAACAACTGCTGCCAACGTACATTATTCGTCATTTTAAGACCTGTAGCAAAATCAAAATAATCCATATTGAGCAATACAGATCCATCCTCGCGGATATCAACCAGATTTTCCAGAATTAGTCTTTTGAATTCATGCGTTTCCGGTGAATCAGGATTCCCATAAGGGGCCAGACCCATTAATTTATATTCGCCGCTGTTGACTTTAAACCCACAATAGTAGGTAAATGCTGAATAAAGCAAACCAATGGAATGGGGGAAATGCAATTCGCGAAGAATCTCAATCTGGCGGCCTTTGCCATGGGCAATGATGGCAGTTGCCCACTCCCCGACTCCATCAAGAGTAAGAATAGCTGCATCCTCAAAAGGAGAGGGATAGAACGCACTTGCAGCATGCGAAAGGTGATGCTCAGGGAACAATACAGGTACATGACTCCCCTTGGTTTTCCCCAGTTTTTCCAATTCCTTGTTGAGCATGCTTTTCATAAACAGCTTTTCCTTTATCCAGACAGGAATCGCTGACCTGAAACTCAGGAGGCCCTTCGGGGCAAAGGCATGATATGTTTCGAGGAGTCTTTCAAATTTTATATACGGCTTATCATAAAAAACGACCGCTTTCAGGTTTTTATAATCAACTCCGGCTTCAGCAAGAACGTATTTTGCAGCATTCAACGGAAAAGAAGAATCCTGCTTTTTACGGGTAAACCTTTCTTCATGAGCAGCGGCGATGATCTCACCATCAACGATGATTGCAGCGGCACTGTCGTGATAATAAGCCGAAATACCAAGAATAGCTTCAGACATACTTGTTGGTCCCAAAACTTAAAAAAGGGTATAAATAAAAGGTGCTATAGCAGACCCGCTGGTCAAAACAATCAATACTCCGAAAAGGAGCAACACCAGAATTACAGGAAGGAGCCAGAATTTCTTTCTGACTCTTAAAAATGACCATAAGTCTTTTAAGAATTCCATAGTTTCATTAGGTATTAATATGGTTTTTCAATATCTTCAGCACGAAACAAATGATTTCTTATATGCATTACCGTGGATGTACCTTTCCTGAACTGCCTGAGCCTGAGATTGTCAATACCGACCAGCTTCCGGAATAATGCAACCGGGAGTACAACAATGAAGTAAACCAGGGCCAGCAGCACCTGCGACATCACCGTACCAATAAGATGTGAAAGTCCAAACCAGACTACAGCCAACGGAAAAAACCAGCCAGGGGCAATCATTACCAGCAGCACAACGGGAATGGCAAGTTTGAACAAGACCGGATTACCGGTAAATAAACCAGCGAGCAACAGGATCAGAATCATAGCCAGACCTGTATCTTTCGATTGCTCCCTGCTAATGGAAGTTGAGAAGTATATCTTCTTTTCTGCTTTGGTCTCAGACATCAGCTTTTGTAATTAAAAAAACAGAACATGAAAATGACAATCAGTAAACCAGACAATGAATAGTTGCAGATAAACACAGGAGGAACATAATAAACAGATACATTGGAACAACACAGATAATGAAATGTTCATATCAAAAGAAAGCTCAACCAAAGCGGTACCGGTGGAAGACCTTTTCCTGAATTAATGATCAAATTTCGTATATTTTATTCAGATTTCAAGAACCCGTAACAGTAAAACGTCTAATTTTATTCCATGAATGAACATAATCGGGGTTTTATGATTAATAAAGCAGCAAATGACTTCGGCTGAATCAGGAGATTATTTATAATAATTGAAATAACTTTGAAAATTTTCAATCATTTTTCTATCAAAGTACAGCCACGATGACAGTTGGATTCTATTTATCAAAAATACAGCCAAGTGATGGCGGGATATACCAGTATTCCATCTATGTACTTAAAATGTTGCTGAAATGCAGTGAGATAGAAAAAATTTACATTTTCCATTCCTTTAATCAGGTAGTTGAGTTTGAACAATATCTCAGCCATCCTAAAGTAAAGGTGGTATTGCATGACAGGAATGGCAAATTGTATAATTTCCTGAAAAAGACCTCAGAGTTTTACCTGACGAGGTTTTACCTGAAGAGAATGTCGTACAGGTTTCATTACATGCTATATAATCTCCTGAATCCTGACAGAAGATTCCTGAACAGGTACAACCTGGATGTTTTGCATGTGCCCAGGCAGCATTCTCCGGCTTATAACCTTAAATTTCCGGTAATTATCTCCATGCACGACGTACAGCAATTTCATTTTCCGGAATTCTTTTCACCCATCGAGCGGATTTACAAGTCAATCCGGTATTTTACCACCATGAGTGAAGCCAATCATGTGATAGTATCTTATGATCATGTAAAAGTGGATCTCAAAAAATATTTCCGTGATGTAAAAACCGACGTTTCGGTATGCCCTGTGCCCATGGATGAAGACTGGGTTTCAGGTAAACCTGCCACCGGAGCTGATGAACTGATGAAAAAGTATGGTATTCCGGATCAGATAATACTTACACCGGCTGCAACCTGGGAACATAAAAATCATACGGCGGTGCTCGAAGCGCTGGTGCAGCTTCGCAGCGAAGGTTTACGGATTTTCTGGGTTTCGACCGGGAATAAAACCGGCTTTTACCCCACGCTTGAAAAGAAGGTTAATGCGCTTGGATTAAATGACCAGGTACTTTTTACGGGAGTGGTCCCTGATGCCGATCTGCTGGGATTATATAAAATGGCGCGGCTGGTGGTTATCCCAACCCTGTATGAAGCCGGATCCGGCCCGTTGTTTGAAGCCATGCGGTACCAATCTCCGGTTATCTGTTCCAACGTGACTTCTTTGCCTGAAACCATCGGCAATCCTGAATTTGTATTCGAACCCGGCAATAGCAGACAAATAGCTGATTATATAAAAAGGGGGCTGACTGACGAAGCGTATAAGAAAAGGAACCTGGAAAATTCTGAACAAAGGATCAGTTATTTCAAAAATCTGAACTATGCGCCTGCCTTTATTGAAGCCTATCAAAAAGCTATGCTCGTTTTTCGCACCAACCGGATCGTTGAATAATCAATTCTGAAAATGGCTAAGCGACTGGTAATTTTCTTTATTGTCATAACTTCCATGGAATTATTCAATATAATCTTCCTTGGAAAAAACCTCATAAAAATAGCTGAACTAGCCGGAATCGGTGTTGTTCTGCTGGTTATCCTGCTGCAATCTGTTTACAACAGGGACGAGGGCTTCAAATTGCATTTCAAATGGGAGATTCTCCTGATTTTCATCAGTCTTATCCTGAGCATGCTGATGGCATATTCGGGACATAACCAGAGCTTTGGCATTACAGCTGTTGCCCAGCGGTTCATGTATTTTTATTTTTTCTATTTCGCACTTCACCTGATCCGGATTTCGGATTTGGATCTGAAACAGATGTTTATCTACCTGGCCGTTGTACACACCATTTTTTACATGCTGCAATTTGCAGCCTACCCGACCATTCTGTTTGATATTAAGGTATCCGACAGCCGCGGCACCCTCAGAATTTTCCTTGCTGGTTTGTCCTATCTCATACTTGCCTATTTTTATGTACTGAATAATCTTTTTAAGGATTTTTCTATAGGAAAGCTGGCCCTCCTCTTCTTCTTTTTCAGTGTATTTATTCTCATGGGTACCCGGCAAATTATCATCTCAATGTTTTTGCTGACAATTATCAATGTTCTGCTGAGTAAAAGGGTTAAGTCGAAGTTTCTGATCCTGATGCTGGTTGTATTGGCCACCATCCCGATTATTGTAATGTTCCAGGATATTTTTCTAAACCTGCTCAGCGTATCTAAGGAACAGAGCGAGGATGTCGGGGATGACACAAGGGTTCGGGCCGCTACTTTCTTTCTGACGGAACTGTTTCCCAATGATGTTGCATACTTTACCGGGAACGGTGTATCAAGTGCTAATTCCGGTTATGGTGTCATGATTCAGATGTATATGGACCTCTATGGTTTTTACCAGTCTGACATAGGCCTCATCGGCGACTATTGCAACTTTGGCGTTCTTTTCGTTCTGGCGGTTTTTATCCTGATCATCAGGGTTCTTTTGATGAAGCTTGATCAGTCACACATGTTTATCAAATACTTTTATATTACTGTACTGCTTACGCTTTTTACCGGAGGAGGGCCTTTCGCCAGGGGTGATTCGATTGTAACCATCTGCATGACCCTTTATCTCATCGATGTATTTTTGCATAATAAAAAATCAGATGAAGAGGAATCAGTTGATGAGACTGATGATATTGAAGATCCGGAAAATACCGAATACCAACATTATTTACAATGAGAAAGACAGAAATAGCGATTCTGATCCCGGTTCATAACGGCCTGGGTTTCACTTCCAAATGCCTGAAGCAGATTTATACACTACTGGCTGATAAACCATTGATAACCATAGCCTTTCATGTGATAGTAATTGATGATGGCTCAAACGACGGCACTGAAGAATGGGTAAGGATCAATCATCCAAAAACCACCATCCTCAAGGGTGACGGCAATCTCTGGTGGAGCGGTGCCATCAACAAAGGCACCAGCTATGCATTGGATGAACTTAAATGCGATTATGTAATATGGTGGAACAATGACATCTCAGCCTCGCCTGATTATTTTAAAAATCTCGAAAGTATCCTGTCAGAAAATGCTCCTGAAATTGCCGGTTCAAAAATTTATTATGCACACGACCCTACCCTTGTTTGGTCGATGGGAGGCATATTCAATACCCGAAACGGGAAAAAGCATATGACCGGAATGAATGAACAGGATGGAGAGCAATTCAACAGGATCCATTACGCCGACTGGCTACCCGGTATGGGAACAATTCTTCACCGTTCAGTCGTGGAAAAAATCGGCCTTCTCGACAACAAAAACTTTCCACAGTATCATGGCGACAGCGATTTCACATTCCGGGCCAGGCTCTCCGGGTATAAAATACCTGTATTTCCACAGCTGAAAATCTGGAATGACAAAAGTAACTCCGGATTACTTCACCGCAATAACCTTAACCTGCTGATCACATCACTCAAAGACATTAAATCCAATTATCACATTGGCAAGGATATTCTCTTCTACCGCATGTATTCAACATCGGTGATGGCCTACCAAACATTAATAATCAAATATTGTTTGTATGTCGGGGGATTTATAAAATGGAGGATTCTCAGCCTATTGGGAATCAGGAAAAGCCGCTTACCATATTAAACGCATTTTATGAACATATCAGTTTTTAACGGGGCAGGACAGGTTGATTATATGTATGGACTTGTTTCAGGCCTTGCCCATAACAAAGCAGATGAGATAGATGTTTTGGATGTTGATTTAACCAGCGATATTTTTCAAACATTCAGCAATGTTAATTACCACCCGGTTTTCAGGGTACTTCCCCGCTCCTCTCCCTTCTACAGCAAAGCAACCAATACTCTGAGATTTTATTCACTGCAGATATGGTTTCTGATTTCTAAAAAAGCACGGATCGTCCATTTTCAGTGGCTCGACCGCTTCATCTATGTTGACCGTATTGTTCTTCCGCTTATAGCAAGGTTATCCGGCCACAGGGTGGTGCTTACAGTTCATAATATAAATGCCGGCAAACGTGACAAACGTGATAGTTTTGGGAACAGGATGAGTTTGAAAATCCTTTATCGTCTGGCAAACCGCCTTATCGTTCATACTGAAAAAAGTAAAGAGGAACTGATGGCAGAATTTCCCATTAAAGAATCGAAGATAGCAGTCATCAAACATGGCATGAATAATCGTGTCACCATTTCCGGTTTAAGCGCCAGTCAAGCCAGAAAGCAATTACAGATAAATGAGCAGGAAAAAGTTGTCCTGTTTTTCGGCAACATCGATTACTACAAAGGCCTTGATATTCTGCTGGATAGTTTCAGGGAAATGCCTGAAAAATTTCTTTCAGAAACCAGATTACTGATTGCAGGTAATTCAAAATCACCGGAATATTCAGCGCTGATCCAAAAGAAAATTGAAGCTCCCGAAATCAGGGACAGGGTAAGCGCAAGCTTTGGCTATATCAGGGATGAAGATGTTGAAATGTACTTCATGGCAGCAGATTGCATTGTACTTCCTTACCGGAATATATATCAGTCGGGTGTTATTTTCATGGCCTATACCTTTGGGTTGCCTCTCATTGTAGCTGACATCGGCAATTTCAGAAATGACATGGTTGAAGGAGAAACCGGATTTCTGATCAATATGGATGAACCGGCACAGGTAGGAAAAACACTCCTGAAGTATTTTGATTCCGGGATGTACAGGAATCTGCCTGAAACAAGGGAAAAAATAAAGAACTGGGCCTGGCAGAACTATTCGTGGGATCAGATAGGTGCCGAAACCCGGAAACTCTATGAATCAATCAGGTAGAGAAAAACCGGGGTTTTTATTACCCCTGCATATAAGGCCGGATTTTTGCCAATCAATCTGATCTGCTGACATCAGAGGCCTTTCTGAATAAACCGGATTCATGACAAGGGTTATTTTTCCGGGATTTTGATATTAATGATTAACATGAAATACCTCGCATAAATTTATGGGAAGAAGAAAAGCGGTCGTTTTTTTCAGAAACGATGATGTCAGGGATAAACTTGACGACTCCTTGATCAGACTCACTGAAGTCTGTATGAAATATGGCGTTTCCATCTCTCATGCGGTAGAACCTGCCAATGTTTCAGAGGAAGTGGTCGATTGGTTGATTTCTCAGAAAAAACAATACCCGGGCCTGGTCGAAATTATCCAGCACGGGTATTCGCATAATCTTGCCAATCCCGGCCGGAAAATGGAATTCGGCGGTAACCGGACCTATGAAGATCAGTATGAAGACCTGAAAAAGGGAAAAGAAATCATGGACAAACTGTTTGGAGATTTATGGTCACCGGTTTTTACTTTCCCATACGGCACTTATAATCAGGCCACACTGAAAGCCATTGAACAGCTTGGTTACCACACAATCTCATCAAAAATGCAATATTCGTTCAAAGTGAGATTGAAAAACTTTGTCGGAAAGTTGTTGGGTAAAGACATATTGATGGGAAAAAAAATAAATTATCATCCGGGAATCAGAAAAGGATACAACCTGAATGAAATCTCTGTTTCTGCGAACCTGATTAAGAAATATCATGGCGAAAACCAGGCTGAACATTATACCCTGGAGGAAATAAAAGCCCAGGTCAGGCTCGCTCTCCGGCACACCGGAGTGTTGGGTGTACTTTTCCATCACAGGTACCATGGTGATCAGATCGGCTTAACAGAAGACCTGATTATTTATCTCAGAAAAAAGGGTGTTCGGTTTTCAACGATCTCAAATATTAAACGTTAGTAAAATTAAATCAAGCATAAATGATTGAGTACAAGCACGATGTTATCATTGATCCGGCCATCAGATCCCGGATGCCTGGTTATCTTCTGGTTGAACATGATCCGGAGCACCCGGACATCAGTTCAAATGTGCTGAAGGAAGGTATCCGCAGGTTTTTCGGTGGATACGGACACAATGCCCGACTCTATGACCTGGGAAACTACAAACTGGCCATCCTGTCACCTGATCATTCACAAAAGCTTGATCTTATAAGCTTTAAAAAAGAAAATCAGGATTTTGCCTTTATAGAAGGGACATTCTATGACTTTGACCTTTTAAGGGATTGCAAAAAAGAACCGGAGATGATTGGTCAGAAACTGGCCGGTGAACTGATCTCACTGGTGAAGAAAGGCAACCTTGAAGCATTGAAAGAATTTAACGGACGCTATTCCGGTTTCGTATATATAGCTGACACGAGGTCATTAATCCTGATAACGGATCAATACGGGGCTAACAGGGTTTTTGTACATACCGACGGAAAACGACTGGCTGTCAGCAACAATGTATTCGCACTGGCAACAAATCCACATCTTAAAGTTACCGTAGATGAAACCGGCATCGCTCAGATACTTCAGGTGGAATATCCGGTATACCGCGGTACCGAGTTTTCGGAAATATCTTTGGTTTTGCCTTCAGATATTTTTATCTGGAAGGACAGACAGGTAAGCTTTTCAAAGTATTACCAGAAATTAAACAGGACCCGGACCAAATCGGACAAGCAATATATTGATGATCTGTACGATACGATCAATGGGTTTTTCGATGACTTCTACACCTATTATGATGAAACGGTCGGTATTTACCTGTCAAAAGGCAAAGATTGCCGTTTATTCCTGCCCTTTCTCGAGAACAACAGGATTCCTTACATCCCGTTTGTTTTCAAGGATGGTACCGGGGTCTTCGACTACCCTGAAGTGAATAAAATAGCCGGCCTTCTCAACAAGGATCTTCATGTGCTTGAGAGTTACAAAGCCGACCGCAAGCTTGCATTCATGGCTGCCATGAGCACTACTCCTACCCTTTCATGGTTCGCACTCGGCAGTGTTGCGACCAATTATACGAATACGGCACTAATGGGCGTTTTCGGCGATATCAGTTCAGGGAAGATGCCCTCATTCAGAGTAATAGGCATGAAAACTCAGGCCGACCTGATCGATGGATTCTTCGCCATGGTGTCGAAAGGAGTAACCCCGGAAATATTCAGGGATTCATTACCTTACTACGATAAATTCAAAACGCGCGAACTATACAACAGCCTTTTCCCCGATTATCCAAAAGCTGAAATCCTGTTCGATAACGAAGTATATCACGATGTGGACCACAGATCATTCAGAAATGCTCTTGCTATCCTGATGCGTGCACAACATTATATCACTCCTGTCACTCCATTTACCGACAGGGCTGTAGCCCTTGCATACCATTCTCTTCCGGTAAGCCTTTTAAAATCGCAGAAGGCACATACAAAAATCGCCGCAATGGAACCCAGGAGCAACAAAATCAAATCCACCGCATTCCCCATATCACTGAAGCTTGAAAGTCATGTCAGGCCAGCCATGATGGCAGTGATCAAACTCAACAATCTTCTGAATAACAGGTTTCTTAAGGGACAGATTAAAAAATTCAATCCCTATGTACCTGTTGATGACTTCACACCCAGATCAGACTATTTCAAATCGGTATTCAGTGGACAAATCCCAGTTAAAGTCGGCCACAAACGTTTGCTGACAAGAATGTACAATGCTGACGATTACCTGCATCTTGTGCTTCATGACGACATTCTGCCGTTATGCAAAACTCCTGTAATTGTTTATAACGAGCTCAACAATGTGGGCATTTAACCTGAAAAATCAGATCGATTGATATGAAGAAATGGATTATCTGCAGTGGCCCTGATTGGTTCCGGCCGTCGGTAACAAGCACGAGACAAATAGCATTCCAGTTCCGCAAAAAGGGTTATAATGTCCTGTGGGTTAATCCTGTTGCCTTCAAATCTCCTTCCGTTAATTCGGACAATAAAAAATCGAAACGGAAAAAGATTGTCAATAAATTAAAAACACACCTGAAATTGTTCAAAAAGGTAGATGAAGGGTTGTATGTATTTATCCCTCTCTACATCCCTGTATTCAGCCCTGGCTGGGACAGTTTCAATGCACGGCTCATGAAGGTTCAGATGAGTATCTTGTCGCTGATCCTCGGCTTTCGGTACCGTGATTCCATTTTGTGGATCTCCGGCAGTTTTACCTTATCTCCCCTGCTTGGCAGGCAGTTTAAATTAACCGTCTACCAGGCTGCAGACCTTATTTCAGACTTTCGCACCACCAACAAATCTTTGCTGGCTGACCTCAGAAAGAAAGAGCTACACCTCAGCACAGGAGTTGATCATCTGTTTGCCAGTTCTCCGAACATTCAAAAGAAACTTCAGGATCTTTCGGGCCGTGAAGTGAATCTTCTGACCCATGGCGTTGATTTTGAACATTTCACCAGACAGGTAAAAGTGCACCCCCGGATGGTTGAAATTAAGTCCAAAGGGCTGCCTGTTGCCGGATACTTTGGAACACTTTCGGACGCCAACGACAAGGAAGTTTTTCGTATTCTGAGCGAAAACGGATTTTCAGTAGTCATCATCGGAAAGGTACTGGGAGACTATTCAATGCTTGAATCAAAAGAGAACATATATTTCACCGGCCCGGTTGAATTTAGCGAGTTACCTGCCTGGGCAGGCGCTTTCGACGTTTGTCTGCTTAACTGGGTTATGGCCGACTGGATTAAAAACTCATTTCCGGTCAAGACCCTTGAATACCTTGCCATGGGTAAGCCTGTGGTAAGTTGCCGCATTCCGGTGGTGGAACAAATGTTCGGAAATCACGTATATTTTGCTGACACCCCTCAGGATTTTCTCCTGCAGGCCAGAGCAGCACTCACCGCGGATTCAGAAAAACTTCAGAAGGAAAGAACCGGAATTGCAGCAACACATACCTGGGACAGCAAATTTCAGTCTGTTTGCGTTACTCTGGGGTTAAACGATTGAGTGCAGATTGCCGATAATAATTATAAACCAGGCTCGAAAATGAAGACAGGCATCAGGTTGATCGATATCGTCAGAGGAACCAGTATCCTTGACTATTATTATGCTTTAAAGATCCTGGCTGATAATAATGATGAAATCATCAAACGGCGGATGAGTAATCTTACCGGACTGCTTAAAGTACTGAAAGCCAATAACAACTTTTACAAACCTCTGCTCGACCGTTTTACGATAGATGAAATAGAATCCTACCCACTGGTTGTTACAAGCAATCTGCCTGTTACCGACAAACAAACCATCAATCAACATTTTGACGGGATATTTACCCCTGTTAAAGGCAGGCCCCATCAGAAGAAAAAAACCGGTGGCAGTACCGGTGCTCCTTTTTACTATTATGTTGATAAGGAACATCTTTCCTGGTTCTGGGCACACATCTACTTTTTCTGGAACCGGTTCGGAGGATATAAACCTGGTGATCCTTTTGTAACCATCGCTGGTAACTCACTCAGAACTGCCAACCGGCAATTTACTGAAAGCATCTACCACCGGCTTCAGAATAATTATTTCATTAAAGGAGATGTAATTGACAAGAATCCTGAACTGTCTGTTTCGAAAATCAGTAAAGCTGTGCTGTTATATGGTTACCCGAGTTCTATTCAGAATATGCTTACAGCCAGGCCCGACCTTCCTGCATTGTTCACACATCTGAAAGCGATTTTCACGACTTCAGAACAATTGACCCCGCAAACACGGAAAGCCATTGAAACCGCTTTCAACAAGCCGGTATTCGATATGTACGGGGCCAACGACGGCGGTATTCTTACCTGCGAATGCACGGAGCACAATGGCTATCACATCAATACATTGAATTGCCATGCCGAAAACATGAAAAACGAACATGGTATGTGCGAAATCCTGCTCACTAACCTCAGCAGCCAGTCGTTTCCATTTATCCGTTACCGGGTTGGCGATCTGGGTAAGGTTGAAAATGAACCATGTGGCTGTGGTTTGCAATGGCCACGTATTGTCGACCTGAAAGGAAGAACCCGTGATCTGATCAGAATGCCATCCGGCGGGGTGATTCATGGATCCTACTTCAATAATATTTTTTACAGGTTTACCCAGGTTGATGGTTACAGGATTGTTCAGCAAAAAGATTTTTCTTTAGATGTTTACATACATGTCAATGATCCGGCTGTTTTTGAATCGACTGCTTCAGAAATTGATTTGTTCATCAGGCAGGGGCTCACCGGAATCAGTATCCGTATTCAGCCATTGCCTGAACTGAATCCGACCAACGATAAATTCAAACTGATAGAGAGCCATGCCGGTTAAACTGATGTGTGCCGGTGATCTGATGACTGGTGAGAATGTCCACCATTATCATCGCGGCATTGTTACAAAATTCAGGGGCAGGTACGCCGATCTTATCTCTGAAAATGCCAGAAAAATCATTGACCGGTCAGATTATCTATTGCTGAATTTCGAAGCAAGCCTTGTTCCTGATGAAGATATAGACAACCTCTCAATTGACCGGGGTGTTTATGCAACGCCTGTCGAATCACTCGAACTTTTAAAAAGTCTGAAAGCCGGCATAATTCTGAACGTTGCGAACAATCATTTCGGACAGCATGGGAAAGACTCCGCTGATTTTACAGTTGATATACTCAGGAAAACCGGATTCCTTGTTACCGGAAGGGATAACAGCCCGCTTGTAGTGACCCGGAACGGCATCAACCTCTGCATCTGGGGCTGCAGCCTGGTAGTAGACAAGCATTACGACGGATCCTATTTCAGGAGCAGTTACAACACCCTGCCCGACGACATGAACCTTCCGGTAAAAAACCAGGATGATATCTGGATAATCAGCATACACTGGGGCGAAGAATACTACACCAGGCAGAATGATGCGCAGTTACAACTGGCCGGTAAACTGGCAAATGCCGGATTTGACTACATTATCGGGCATCATCCGCATGTCATTCAACCGGTGAATACAATCGGAAATACAACTGTTTTGTACAGCCATGGCAATTTTATCTTTGACCAGAATTTCTCATCCTTAACACAAAAGGGATTGGTCAGCCTTCTTTCAGTCAAAGAAAGGAGTATTGAGCTTTTTTTTAGCCGGCAAAACAAATTCCGGATTACAGAGCTGACACCAACAGATCGGGACGGAGTTGAAGAATTCTGCAAAAAGAATTTCAATCCCCGAAACCCACTGATAATGCGCATCAGAATGAAACTAGAGCTTTTGTTGAGGTTTTACGAACTCAACAGGGCAATAATAGGTACATTCACTTCAAGACTGTTCAGGAAATAATAAACAGAATATATGAGTGCAAAAAAGATACTTGCAGTCGCATCGGGAGGAGGTCACTGGATACAACTCATGAGATTGCGTCCGGCATTTGAAGGATGTGAAGTTGTGTATATCTCAACACACGAAGGGTATCAGAAACAGGTAAACGGATCGGTTTTTTATGCTGTTACTGATGCAAACCGCTGGAATAAGCTGAAACTCATAAAAATGGCATTTGAAGTGTTTCGTGTAGTCAGCAGGGAGAAGCCCGACCTGATCATTTCAACAGGTGCTGCTCCTGGCTTGCTTGCTATTGTATGGGGAAAGTTGACGGGTAGTAAAACAATCTGGCTCGACAGCATTGCAAATGTTGAACGCATCTCAATGAGCGGCAGGCTGGCCAAACCATTGGCGAATGTTCATCTGACACAATGGAAAGAGCTGGCCGATGTTAATTCAACACTTTTCAAAGGAAACGTAATCTCATGAAAATCTTTGTAGTCGTAGGTACACAGGAACCATTTGACCGTATGCTGAAAACGATTGACGGGTGGTCACTCAGAAACCGTTCCGCCAGCGTTTTTGCTCAGATTTCAAAGGCTCAATATATCCCGGAAGCATTTGAATCAACAGGCTTCATCGCACCTGAGTTATTCGATCTCAAATTCAGCGAAGCTGACCTTATTGTGAGCCATGCAGGCATGGGAACTATAATTTCAGCACTTCAGCATTCTAAACCGATTATCGTTATGCCAAGGCTAGCAGAGTATCATGAACACCGTAATGATCATCAGCTTGCAACAGCCAAAAGCTTTGGAAAACTGGGCTTTGTAAAGGATGTTTATAGTGAAGCAGAGCTGATTGAAGCCCTGGATAATGCAGTTTCAATGAAACCGGCTCCTGCCATTGGTCCGGGAGCATCACAGGAACTCATAGATTTTCTGAAAACCTACATTTCAACACTGAAATAAATATCCTGTTTTGCAGTTTTAAAATACCTCCGCCGGTGAATATTTTTATAAAATTTCATCCGGTCATCATTTCTGTAATATAAAGTCATATTGCTGTATAATAATAACTTATAGCGATCAATAATTTATAATTCATTCAAATTGCACCTTTTTTATCAAATTAATCTGATGAATGGTCAAACGATTAAATATTAGGATTAATTTTGATCAGATCAAACATACTCAACTTACTAACAGACAAAGAAAAGCACCTTGCAGAACCAATGATTGAAAGTTGAGGAAAAATTACATTTCATTTTGTTTTGCAGGTCACTATTTCAAAACCCGTTTTTGACACAACAGAATTGTTGATCAAGAAGATAAATAAGTCAATTCAGACCCTTGGATCTGACAAAACAAACATTTTCGACGATAGGTTTGTTATTTAATTACAATATCAGGCATTACCGGTCAGGAATTTGGCTATTAATCTTCAGAAATTGTTTTATTGAATTGAATGATACGCGAGCGTGAAGATCTGGGGAGCCGAATTTTCGGTATTATCATTACGATAATATCCGTATTTGCATTTATTGGAGCCTTTCATACAGTGCGCTGGTATTCTCAGGCCAATCTGGTATATAACAGCCAGTATCTTACGGTTGGAATGCTGATTATACCACTCTGGTTTTTTGGTGTCCACAAGACCAATCTCACCAAATTCTACAGAGCGAAGGATACAATAATTATTCTTATCGAGAGCCTGCTCTTTATTGTAACAGGAACAGGAATCCTTATGTTGTTCATGATCCTGTTCAACCTTGATCTGGTTAATAATTATGTCTTACTGGCTTTCGCAGTCATCGATTTTATCATTCTGAACATTATCATCATTTCCTCCTACAAGTATCACAAGAACCTGCTTGACAAGGGAATGAATACAAGGAATATAATTCTCATTGCCGACCAGAATTGTATCGATTTCATTGAAAGGTTGTACCTCCATAAAGAATGGGGATTCCGGATAATGGCTATCATTTCTGATTCCGAGCTGATCAACGAGGTGTTCGGCAGCAGGGTGAAAGTTATACAGCAAACCAAAAGCCTCCCCTGCCTGATCAAATTTCATGTTGTTGATGAAGTTTTGTATTGCAGAAATGATATCAATCAGGAAGAAATTAAAAAAATGGTTTATGCCTGTGAAGAAATCGGGGTAATCTTCAGAATGCAGTCCTCTTTTTTCCACATGTCGGCAACCAAAACTTTCCTGAGTTACTTCGACGATGTTCCCTTTCTTTCCTTTATGAATACCCCGGCCAACAGGGTTGCACATCAATGGAAATATGTTGTTGATATTTTTGCTTCATTTTTTATTCTGCTTGTATGGTCCCCCATCCTCATATTGATTATTCTGGGTATTAAAATTACATCGAAAGGCCCTGTTATCTTTAAACAGAAAAGGGTCGGGCTCAGGGGGCGTGAATTCAACATCTACAAGTTCAGGACTATGATTCAGGATGCCGAAAAACTCAGGGCATTGCTTGAAACCCAGAATGAAATGGATGGACCGGTATTCAAGATAAAAAATGACCCAAGGGTAACCGCCATCGGAAGGATTCTGAGGAAAACAGGACTAGATGAAATTCCACAGTTTATCAATGTAATGAAAGGCGATATGTCGCTTGTTGGTCCACGACCACCTCTACCCAGCGAAGTGAAACAATATGAAAGGTGGCAATTGAGAAGACTCTCGATGCGCCCCGGAATAACCTGCATATGGCAGATTGCTCCGAACCGGAATAACATCTCATTTGAGGAATGGATGAAACTGGATCTGCAATACATTGATTCCTGGTCCTTTAAAATGGATCTGATTTTGATTCTCAAGACAGTCCAGACTGTTGTTAAAGGCTCGGGACAATAAATATCCGGTATAGATCATACATTATCCTGTATGGATCTGGAAATCTCCCTGAACTTTGACCAGATTAAATGCTATCATAAACTGCCTCACGAAAAGTGAGTTACTGAAAAAACTAAAAAAATGAAAATGAAATATCAACACTTCCTGATCCTGACTTTGGCAGTATTTGCGCTGATGTTATCATCCTGTGTTCCTCAGGAGAAACTCAAATACGTTCAGGACGAAACAACCCCGAACCTGAAAGCAGAATATATGAAAACCCGGCCTGTAAAAAGGATACAGCCCTTTGATAATCTATACATCAAAGTCCTGAGCATCGAAGAACAGAATGCCCGGATATTCAGTAATGAAACAAGCTTATCAGGAGGTATGGACATAAACCTTATAAGTTATACGGTGAATGCCGAAGGTAAAGTTGACTTTCCTTTTGTAGGTGAAATTGATGTAAATAATCTGACCCTGAAAGAGGCAAAGGACAGGATTGAATCAGAACTTGCTCAGTACCTGAGCAATACCTCCATTATGATTAAATTCGTAAACAGTAACATAACTGTTCTTGGAGACGTAAGAAATCAGGGTGAATTCCCGTTTTACAAAGAGCAGATCAATATCTTCCAGGCTATCGGATTTGCCGGAGGCATGACTGACTTCGGAGACCGTAGCAAAATTACATTGATCCGCGAGAAAAACGGGGTTTATCAGTATCATCTTGTTGACCTGACCAATAAAGCCATCATTGAGAGTGATTATTTCTATCTTCAGCCGAATGATGTACTTATTGTAGAACCCATCAAAACCAAATACAGGAACCTGAGAACATTTACTTACTCAACATTCCTGGCAACATTAACAACTGCAATCACTGTATTGTACTTTTTTCAGAGATAAGCCACAATGGTAAAAAAATCAGAAGAAATCTTTCAACAGAAAACAGATTACAAAGATCTCATTTTCAAACTTCTGCGCCAGAAGCACTGGTTCATTATATCGGCTGTAGTATTTATTGGAATCACTTATATTTTCAATAAGCTGGCCGTTCCGCAATACCGCAACCAAACAGTCCTGCTGCTGAAAGAAGAAGAAAAGAATTCCTTCCTTACTTCACAGGATATCATGCAGGGTTTCGGTTTGTTTGGTGCAAACCAGAATATCGAGAATGAACTGGGTGTACTTCAGTCGTTTTCGCTGATCAACAGCGCAATAACACAGCTTAACCTGGAAGTCACTATTTTTAAAGAGAATTACCATTTTGGCAATGTTTTGAAATATGACTTTCTGAAGGATGACAAGGAGATATATGGCAAACCTCCTGTTCAGATCAGCATTGACAAATCAAACATCCAGCCCATCAACCTGCCCATCTATTTTAAGATACTGAACGACAAGGAGGTTATGATTGAGACTTTCGGTTTCAACGTTCAGATGTACGATTATCTGGTTGATGATGTGGTTTTCCTGGCCGATACAGTCAGGATAAAGGGAGTTTACAAATTCGGCGATGAAATAAAAGGAAAGTATTTCAATTTCAAGGTTCACCTGCTCGACAAACAGTCAATTGCTCAATTACAAAAGGAAAAAACCTATTTTGTTTTCAATAACCTGAATGCCCTGACCTTAATGTCACAGGCATCCATTTCTGCGGTCAATACGTCAAAAACATCATCGCTGGTGGTGATTACAATGTCGGGTGATAACAAGTATAAGATATCTGATTTCCTGAACACGCTATCGAACGCCTACCTGGAGAGAAACCTTGAAAAAAAGAACAGGATCGCTATAAACACGGTCAAATTTATCGACAGTCAGATCAGTGAGGTATCTGACTCATTAACTTTTGCCGAAAGCAAACTTCAGCGTTTCCGGACCAACAATCAGGTGATGGATATCAGTTATCAGGGACAACAGTCAATAGAACAGATGTCGCAACTCGAAAGTGAAAAGGCCATACTGATGGTTCAGCAGAAGTATTATAATTATATAAAGGGATATTTCGAGAAGAATAAAGATATGTCTGATCTGGTTGCTCCTGCATCAATGAACGTGCAGGATCCCCTGCTAAATCAGATGATTTCACAACTTATTACACTGAATTCCGAAAGGACCAACCTGCTCAACCAGGGGAATGTTAAGAATCTCAGATTAAATACCATTGAGGTTCAGGTTTCCAACCTCAAAAAAACGATCCTGGAGAACATTCTTAGCAATGCAGCAACA
Source organism: Bacteroidales bacterium (assembly GCA_016705005.1). GTDB lineage: Bacteria > Bacteroidota > Bacteroidia > Bacteroidales > Lentimicrobiaceae > Lentimicrobium. The sequence goes on from JADIZB010000010.1 coordinate 117,187, forward strand.
ACTGATATTGCGCTTCAGGACATCAACAACCGTGCAGCCAAAATATCGAGTACCATGTCAAGGTTACCTTCAACTGAAAGACAACTTTTCGGCATAGAAAGAACCTTTAAACTTAACGACGCCATTTATACATTCCTGCTGCAGAAAAGATCTGAAGCGCAAATTGCCAGGGCTTCAAACACCCCTGATTATGAAGTAATTGATCCGGCAAGGCATGTAACCACCGCACTTATTTATCCCAAGAAGACACTGAACTACATTATTGCAATACTAGCCGGGCTTGTTTTACCTTTTGTCATTATCGTACTTGGTGATTTCTTAAACATGAAAATTACCAGTAAAAAGGAGATAGAGAATCTCTCTTCATTGCCGATCATCGGACATGTTTTTCACAATGACACCAAAAATAAGATTGTGATCTCCGAAGCGACCAATTCACCCATCTCCGAATCATTCAGAAGTATCCGTACCAACCTTCAGTTTTATTCAAGAGGTATTGATAAACAGGTAATTCTGATTACATCTTCTTACAGTGGTGAAGGCAAGTCCTTTATAGCACAGAACCTTGCTTCAGTTTTTGCCCTTTTTGGAAAGAAAACCCTTCTGATCGGGTTTGACCTGCGCAGACCCAAACTTTACCAGGATTTCAACCTGTCGAACAAAACAGGCATCAGCACAGCGTTAATCAACAAAGCTGCCATTTCCGAAATTATACAGCCAACACTCATTCAGAATCTGGATTTCATTTCAGCAGGACCTATCCCACCTAACCCGCTCGAATTGATCGCATCTGAAAAAACCGATCAGGTGTTTTCGGAACTGAGAAAGATATATGATTACATCATCATCGATTCCCCTCCGGTAGGCGTAGTTTCAGATGCATACCTTCTGATGAAGTATTCCGATGTCAATCTTTATACTGTCAGACAAGGCTTTACCAACAAAGAAGCTTTTACCACGAATACCAAGCATATGCTTCAAAAGAATATCCCTCATGTAAGCATTGTAATTAATGATGTAAAAGCAAGGGGTATGCTGTATGACTATGGCTATGAGTATACCTATTACGCTGAGGAAAAGAAAAAATCCTGGTACGATATCTTCAGGAAGAAAAAGCGTAAGACTTCTCCCGCAAAAAACAAAAAGAATAAAGTAAAGTCCTGACAAACACAGAAAACCGGCGCACTAATCCGGGCTTTCAATTTCCGGCAATTCCTGCATGAATGACTGGCAGACAGGTTTATTATATCAATACGTAGTAAGTATGTCCCAAGCCGGAACAAATGGCCTTTTTACTTCGAAAAAGGAACAATCTTTCAATGCCCGAAAGAGAACTATGACCCTCGTTGTGCTTTGAGACAGATTCTTGTTTTGTGGACAAATTCCACAATCCGGGGAAAGAAAATTTAAAATCATCCCTAATCTTATTAAGAATTATTATGAATTACATTCTCCTGACAGGGGAATGGTTGCTGCATTGCCTTTCAGAGCAGTAAAAACGACAAATAGAGGATAATATATATTATTTATGACATCAATGGTCAGGTAGTGGCATAGTTTTCATAGTACAACAACCGGATTATACCGGCAATCAATGCCGTCGCTCCGGGATCAAGAGAATGAGGGGGATATCATTTAATTCATCTGTATATCATAAAAATCTGCAACCATGCGGATTACAGCGGTATGCACGTCTTCTCCCGGTTCATGAGCCAGAAACCAAATAACGAAACTAAACAACTAAACGAAATGAGGGATAAAGCAATCGTTGAAACCAGCACTGACTACAAAATCAAACTCAGGTTTTTGGTACTCACTATTCTTTTGGTGGTCTTTTATACAAGTTTACTTTTCAGTGCCACCATTTATATTGACCCTACTAATACTGCCACCGGACAAAACGGAACCATCCAGAACCCATACAACAGCTGGAACCAGGTTAGTTTTGTAAACGGAAATGTATATCTTCAAAAGCGTGGAACTACTTTTAATACTTCCGGCGAAATAGCCTTTACCGGAAGAACCAATATTACTTTAGGTGCTTATGGCACAGGGAACAGGCCCCGTATAGTCAGTTCGGGAAGCGGATACATTGTCAGTCTTACCAGCGCCTCAAACTGCATTATTCAGGATCTCGAAATATCCTCATCAGGCAATGCAACGTCTGCCATTATGATCGATGGGTATGGCACAGCCATTTCAGCAAATAATCTGATCAGTAATTGTGAATTACACAGCTGCGAATGGGGTATCAGGATCATATCCCAGGCTCCCGGAAACAGGATACTTAACTGCACTGTTCATAATACCGGTGATGACGGAATTTATGCCAAGGACATTCTTGATATTGAAATAGGTTACTGTAATGTTTACGATGTGAACATGAAGTATTTTATAAATCCTGACCAGAGTTATTCGCCCGGTGATTGTATTCAGCTGGTATCTCTTTATGATCTTGATTTTAACATACACCATAACACACTTGATCACAGCTCCTCCGGAAATAAATTCTGCTTTATCGTGGCAGGTGAGACCTATACCGGATTGGTTGAATACAACACCATGATCGGGAATGCAGGAAGTGTGACCAGCTGTCTTTATTTCGGACATACCTCGGGTACTGTTACCGTCAGATACAATACAATACAGGATGGAAACTATGGAATCTATTCCTATGTTTATAACCTTCAATTGCATTACAATAAGATTATGAGGAACTACCAGGGAGTTACTGTCATGTCAAACCACAATCTGACAGCCCTGAATAATGTATTCTACAACAACACAACAGCAAGTATCTCAAGCATCAGCAATACTTCCGTTACATCGAAAAACAACATTTTTTACCTTACAGGCAGCACTTCAAGAGCCTATAGCTGCAACAGTACCATAATCTCAAATTACAACAATTTCAATACGCAGCAATCCAATTTTCTGAATAGTTACAGTACACTTGCCTCATGGCAATCAGGCACTGGAAATGATTTGAATTCATTTATTGCCAATCCTCTTTTCGTAAATCCGGCGATTGACAACCTCTGTCTTCAATCCAATTCACCCTGTGTGAACACGGGATCAAATGCCAATCTTTCAGCCGACTTTTATGGTACTCTTGTACCTCAGGGTAACAATCCTGATATAGGACATCATGAATACATCAATAATCAGGGAGGAACCAATCTGGCACCAGTAATTAATAACCAATCGTTTCAGATTAATGAAAACAGTGCCAACGGCACAACCGTCGGAACAGTTACTGCAAGTGATCCGAATGCAGGGCAGACACTCACTTTTTCAATTACCAGCGGCAACACCAACAGTGCTTTTTCCATCAATTCTTCAACTGGAACCTTAACAGTTGCCAACAGCCAGGCTTTAAATTATGAAACCATCACATCCTTTCCTTTGGTTGTCAGGGCAACTGACAACGGTACCGGGAACCTGTGGTCACAGGCTACAGTAACTGTCAATCTCAGCAATGTAAATGAATACCCGGTAATCGCGAATCAATCATTCAGTGTTGTCCAGAATGCCGCCAATGGCACTATAGTCGGAACTGTTACCGCAACCGATCCGGATGCAGGGCAAACCCTTACTTATTCGATAACGGCAGGAAATACAGGTACAGCTTTCGCGATCAATGCATCAACCGGAAGGATCACTGTAGCCACTTCATCGGCCGTTGTTGCCGGTACCATCAACCTCACAGTGAGGGCAACCGATAATGGGAGCCCGGTACGCTATTCAGCCGCTACTGTTACAATTACTATTACATCAACCAATCTGGCACCGGTTATTTCAAATCAGGCATTCAGCCTTGTTCAATACTCTGCCAACGGAACTGTCGCAGGTAATGTGGTGGCTACCGATCCGAATGCAGGACAAACACTTACCTATGCCATTACTGCCGGAAATACCGGCAATGCATTCTCGATTAATGCCCAGACCGGTTCGATTACGGTCAGCAACTCCACTGCATTATCACCACAAACGTTTTCACTCACTGTTAGGGTAACAGATAACGGATCACCCAGTTTATACTCTCAGGCGACGATAACCATTAGTGTAACCACTCCGCCAAATCAGGCACCAGTTATATCGAACCAGTCATTCAGCCTTGTTCAGTACTCCCCGAATGGCACCGTTGCAGGTACCATGACAGCGACAGATCCAAATGCCGGCCAAACCATTACCTATTCCATTACAGGTGGAAATACAAGCAGTGCGTTTTCAATTAATCCGGGTACAGGAGTCATCACAGTTATCAACTCATCAGTCCTTTCGCCTCGAACATTCTATCTTACAGTCAGAGCAACCGACAACGGATCACCTGTTCTCTATTCACAGGCAACTGCAACCATTGTAATAACCACTCCTCCAAATCAGGCACCTGTGATTACCAATCAATCCTTCAGTGTTACAGGAAATGCCGCTACCGGGACAATGATCGGGACAGTGGTTGCAACCGACCCCAATGCCGGACAAACACTTTCGTACACGATAACTGCCGGAAATACCAGCAATGCTTTCGCCCTCAATTCATCGAACGGTAATCTTACGGTGGCCAGCTCAACCGCTCTAAACCCCGGGACATACACACTCACAGTGAGAGCAACCGACAATGGAAGTCCATCTATGTGGTCACAGGCCTCAATCACGATCACTGCTGTTCAGGCATCCAATCTGGCTCCGGTAATTGCAAACCAGTCTTTCTCAGTAAACGAAAATGCCGCCTATGGTATTCAGGTTGGTACAGTGGCGGCTACCGATCCTAATGTTGGACAAACATTAACTTACAGTATTATCAGTGGTAACAGCAACAATGTGTTTGCAATAAACACGACCAATGGCAATCTGGTGGTTAATAATCCACTGGCGCTCAACTTTGAATATATACCTGTCTATTCATTGATAATCAGGGTTACCGATAATGGTACTGGCAACTTATGGTCGCAGGCCACGATAACTGTGAATGTCAATAATCTGAATGAATCTCCGGCACTCAATCCGGTTACTTTCTCTGTAACACAGTTTGCCCCGAATGGCACCCTGGTCGGAACAGCCACCGGAAGTGATCCCGATGTCGGTCAGTTGCTGAATTATCAGATTATTTCAGGAAATACTTCTGTCGCTTTTTCAATAAATGCAAATAATGGTGCTATTAGCGTTATCAACGCCCAGGCCCTGAATGTTAACCTGAATCCGGTTTTTTACCTTACTGTCAGGTGTCAGGATAATGGTCAGCCATCACTCTATTCACAAGCCATCATTACGATTAACATTACCGCCCCGCCGGCAAACCAGCCGCCGGTTATAGCCAATCAAACCTTTTCAGCCAATGAAAACATTCCTAACGGGACACAAATCGGCACAATTGTGGCCGTAGATCCCGATCAGGGTCAATCCCTGACCTATAGTATAACCAGTGGAAATACAAATAATGCCTTTTTGCTGAATTCTTCAACCGGTATACTGACTGTAAATAATTCTTTAGTCATCAACTATGAATATATTTCTGAATTTTCACTGACCGTAAGAGTTACAGACAATGGAACCGGGAATTTGTGGTCTCAGGCTACAATAACAGTAAATCTCAATAACCTGAACGAAGCTCCGGTTCTGAATCTGAATACATTTAATGTGAATCAATTCGCCCCCAATGGCACTTTTGTAGGTGTTATCAATGGCAGTGACCCTGATCTGGGCCAAACTGTAACTTACCAGATAATATCAGGAAACACCTCCAATGCTTTCAACCTGAATTCAAGCAATGGTGCTCTGAATGTGGTAAACAGTTCTGCACTCAATATTAATGTAAACCCGGTATTTTATCTGACTGTCAGAATCCAGGACAACGGCCAGCCTTCACTATATTCAACTGGTATATTCAGGATTGATGTTGTGGCAAATAAAAATGAATTGGTTGCGACAGATAACCCCTGGAGTACAGAAGAGGAACTGCCTGAATTTATTCTATATCCCAACCCTACTACCGATGGATTTTTCAGAATAAAGTCAGATTCAGAGATCGAACACGCTGATATTCAAATATTCAACACAGCAGGTGGGTTAATCAGCGACAGCAGCTACGGGTCAGGAAAAATTACCCGGATTGATTTATCAGCACAACCGGTTGGAATCTATATTGTAAAAATTCTTTCCGGAAACCGTGTGGCCTCTTATAAATTAATAAAGAACTAACCCTGCCTTATCATTATCGGGAAACGGCTGCCTTATCAGGTGGCCGTTTTGCTTTTTCTACCATTCATTTCAAAGCAACCAACCCTGTATCTTAAATACCGGAATGCTTTGAATGTATAATGGTACTTCCTCTGGGTCACAGAACCCAATAATTTCATAGAATCTTGGTAATCAAACCTGTTTACAAGAAAATGAAAAGTAAAAAGCTGTGCTTTTACCGTTATTAAAATTCATTCAAAATAGAATAAAAATGACAAAAATGGGATTACCTTTTTAAAATTACCTGATAATACTTTGATCAAAGTTCAGAAAAAAAAGATTCTTGATCTGGTCTGAAAAAGACAAAAAACTACACTTACTCCATTTCTCACAACCAAACTAACAGAAAAGAAAGATGAAAAGTTCACTATTAAAAAAAACCAGCTTTTTCAATGGTTATGAAGGACTTCGTGCTGCAGGGATATTGGTGATTCTTCTGCTAGTCCAATTGGCACTTGTTGGCCAGACTACCATATATATTGATCCGACGAACACAGCCAGCGGTCAGAACGGAACAATAACAAACCCATACAGTAGTTGGTCTCAGGTAAGCTTTACAAACGGGAACATCTATCTTCAGAAAAGGGGAACTACTTTCAATACAACCGGGAATTTAACAATCACCGGCAGGAATAACATCACCCTTGGAGCCTATGGAACAGGTAACAGACCTAAGATAATCAAGACATCAGCCGGCGGTTATGTAGTCGACATGACAACTGTTTCAAACTGCATTGTGCGTGACCTTGAAATTTCATCCACAGCAAATGCAACAGCAGCTGTACTGATTGATGGATATTCAACGAACATCTCGCCGAATAACCTGATAGATAATTGCGAACTTCACAGTTGCGAATGGGGTGTCAGAATTATATCCATGGCACCGGGAAACCGTATCCTGAACTCGATCATCCACAATACCGGCGATGATGGAATCTATGCCAAAGACATCACCGATATCGAGATTGGATATTGCAATATCTATGATGTTAATATGAAATATTTCATCAATCCAGATCAGAGTTATTCACCGGGCGACAATATTCAATTGGTTTCGCTTTATGACCTTTACTTTAATATTCATCACAATATACTCGATCACAGTTCATCAGGAAACAAGTTCTGCTTTATAGTGGCAGGTGAAACCTACACAGGCCTGGTAGAATACAACACGATGACCGGGAACTCAGGAAGTGTAACCAGTTGCCTCTATTTCGGTCATACCTCAGGATCTGTTATCGTTCGTTACAACACCCTGCAGGATGGCAATTACGGGATATATTCCTATGTTTATGATCTGCAGTTATATTACAATAAAATATTAAGAAACAATCAGGGCGTAACGGTTATGACAAATCATAATCTGACTGCGAAGAACAACGTTTTTTACAACAATCTGGGTGCTTCTATTTCGAGTATCAGCAATACATCCGTAACATCCAAAAACAATATTTTCTACCTCTCAGGTGGTTCATCGAGAGCCTATAGTTGCAACAGTACCATCATTTCCAATTATAACAACTTTAATGTACAGCAGGCAAATTTCCTGAATGGTCACAGTACCCTTGCATCCTGGCAATCAGCCACAGGCAACGATCTGAATTCATTCATTGCAAATCCGATGTTTGTCAATCCTGCAGCAGATGATTATTGTCTGTTGCCTGCATCTACCTGCATCAATACAGGTAACAATGTTGGTCTTACTTCTGACTTTTTCGGCACCCCTGTACCACAGGCCAGCGGACCAGATGTTGGAATCCATGAAGTTGCATCAACCACCGGAAACCAGGCTCCTGTAATCGCCAATCAGTCTTTCAGTCTTCCCGAAAACAGTGCAAACGGTGCTCAGGTTGGGCAGGTTGTGGCTTATGATCCTAATGCCGGTCAAACGATTACCTACAGCATCACAGGTGGGAATACCAGTAATGCATTTACCATTAACCAGAATACCGGGATACTGGCAGTAGCCAACTCAGCTGTACTAAACTTCGAAAACATCCAGTCATTCCAGCTCACCATTCAGGTGCAGGACAACGGAACCGGAAACCTGACTGCTTCAGCTACCATATCTGTTAATCTGACCAATGTGAATGAAACGCCTGCCATGAGTGCTCAGTCACTAACCATCAGCGAGAACTCAGCAGCCGGGACACCGGTCGGTACCATGTCAGCAACAGACCCAGATCAGGGACAGGCAATAACCTATTCTATTACATCGGGAAATACCAATTCGGCTTTTGCAATCAATGCTTCAACCGGTGCGATAACTGTAAGTACAGCATCAGCACTGAATTATGAAAGCATGCAGAGTTTCACCCTGATCATCAGGGCTCAGGACAATGGCACACCAAGCCTTTATACAACTGCCAATGCACAGGTAAGTGTAACCAATGTCAATGAAAGCCCGGTTGTAAACAACCAGTCTTTCCCTGTGACGAGCAACTCAGCGAACGGCACGGCTGTTGGTACTGTTGTTGCCTCCGATCCTGATCAGAATCAAACACTGAGTTACTCTATTACAGCCGGAAATACATCAACAGCATTTGCTATAAACGCTGGCACAGGAGCTATCACTGTTGCCAACAGCGCAGCTGTAAATTACCTCATCAACCCCCAGTTCAGTTTAACTGTCAGGGTGCAGGACAATGGCAGCCCGGTACTGGCTTCCTTTGCCAATATTACAATTACTGTTACCCCAGTAAATAATTTACCTGTTATTACCAATCAATCATTCGCAGTCAACGAAAACAGTCCTGCCGGTTCATCAGTCGGACAGGTTGCCGCCAGTGATCCGGATCCGGGACAGACACTATCGTATTCCATAGTTTCCGGAAATACAGGCAATACATTCCAGATCAGCGCATCCGGCCTGCTTTCGGTCGCCAATGCTCAGTTACTCAACTATGAGAGCCTGACCTCCTTTGTATTACAGGTACTCGTCACCGATAACGGTGTCCCCCCTCTTTCCTCTTCGACAAATGTTACCATTGCAGTGAATAATGTTAATGAAACTCCTGTAATTGCAACAAACCAGACATTTACCGTTGCCGAACATGTTCCGGCAGGTACCCAGGTTGGCATAGTTTCAGCATCAGATCCTGATAACGGCCAAACCTTATCGTACAGCATCACAGGCGGTAATACCAACAATGCATTTTCGATTTCACCATCAACCGGAATGATCAGTGTTTCAGCTGCTATCTGCTTCGAACAATGCGGTCAGTACAGCCTTAATGTCAGGGTAACCGACAATGGAGTACCTGCACTGAACGATTCAAAGATCGTCACAATCAGCATTACAGATGTGAATGAGAACCCTGTTGTGAACAACCAGATATTCGAAGTAGCAGGATATTCCCCGGCAGGAACTGTAGTCGGAACCGTGGTTGCTTCAGATCCGGATCTTAACCAGTTGCTCAGCTACTCCATAACAGCCGGAAACACGAATACAGCTTTCAGCATTCAGGCTTCAACCGGAATAATAACAGTATCCAACAGCAGTGCTCTGAATTATATTAGCAACCCAACCTTTACATTAACTGTCAGGGTTCAGGACAACGGAACTCCTCTGTTGGCATCTTTCGCAACCATTTCAATAACAGTTACACCAGTGAACACCAATCCGGTTTTTGCCAACCAGACTTTCACTGTGAACGAAAATACACCGCTTGGAGTTATAGTAGGTCATGTTACAGCTACTGACCCTGACCCGGGACAATCGCTTACCTATGTCATGACAACAGGAAATACCGGGGGTGCTTTCCTGCTTGGAACGAATGGTATTCTGAGTATTTCGAATCCTTCAGCAGTGAATTTCGAAACCAATCCGGTTTTCCAGCTGGGTGTGACAGTAACCGACAATGGCCAGCCTCAGTTATCCGCGTCAGCAACTGTTACGGTTTCTTTGACCAATGTTAACGAGACACCAGTGATGCCGGCAACCCAGAATCTTAGTGTGAATGAAAATTCAGCCCAGGGTACTGCTGTCGGAACGGTAACAGCCGCCGATCCTGATGCAGGTCAGTCGATTAGTTATTCGATCGTATCGGGCAACACAAACAACGCTTTTGCAATTGCCCCTTCAACCGGAATAATCACTGTAAACAGCAGCCTGAATTTCGAAAGCTGCAGTTCATATTCGTTAACCGTAAGAGCTACCGACAATGGTTCACCGGTTCTGTGGAGCGAACAGCTTGATGTGATCAATGTTAACAATGTAAATGAACAACCCGTTATAAACAATCAGGGATTCTCAGCTGCAGCATATGCCGCCAACGGAACAATAGTGGGAACAGTAATCGCCAGTGATCCTGACATGAATCAATCCCTCTCCTATTCAATCCAGGCTGGCAATACTGGTTCTGCTTTTGCCTTGAATGCATCAACAGGGGTGTTAACAGTTGCCAACAGCAGTGCACTGAATCCATCAACAAGTCCGGTATTTTCAATCTCTGTAAGAGTACAGGATAACGGAAGCCCGTTGATGTCATCAACCGCTGTTGTAACTGTAACGCTCAATGGTCAGAATTCTGCACCGGTCATTGCTCCTCAATCATTCACCATCAATGAAAATCTGCCGGCAGGCTCAGTAATAGGCAACATACAGGCCAGTGATCCCAATGCAGGGCAGACACTTGCATATAGCATTGTATCAGGCAACAACAGTAATGCCTTCGCAATTTCATCATCCGGCGCTCTTTCTGTAAGCAATGCACAGGCGATTGATTTTGAAAGCAATCCGCTATTTACACTACTCATCATGGTTTCTGACAATGGTACACCTGTTTTGTGGGCCCAGGCACCGGTATCGATAGCTGTTGTTAATGTAAATGACCCTCCTGTAGTGCTGCCACAGACTTACGTGATCAAGGAAAATGTACCGAGCGGACGCTATGTATGCAAAATAATTGCAACCGACCAGGATCCGGGCGACACCTACCAGAGTTACATCATGGCCGGAAATACAAACAATGCTTTCAAAATCCAATCCTACACATCCAGAATATTTGTTGACAACGCTGCAGCCCTGAATTATGAAGTGATTCCGGTATTCTATCTGACTGTCAGGTCGGTTGACAATCACGGTGCATACACCGAACAAATCATTACCATAAACATCGAGAACATCAATGAAGCACCGGTAGTTCCGAACCAGAACTTCGCTGTAAACGCAACAGCACCCAATGGGACCCTTGTTGGACAAGTTATTGCAACCGATCCGGATCAGGGTCAGACGCTCAGGTTCTCGATCACCCAGGGCAATACCAACGGAATTTTTGCAATTGATCTCTATTCCGGCAACCTTACCATTGCCAATTCAGCTGCATTGCGGAATTCCACAGCCAATTCGTTCCAGCTGACTGTTAAAGTCCGCGACAATGGATCACCGGTTCTTTATTCCAACGGATACATGACTATCATTGTTAACAGAAATAAGGAATCGGGTGAACTGGTTGCAGAAACAGGAGCTGAAAGACTGAACCTTCAGTTAAGCGTTTATCCGAACCCTTCCTCTGACGGATTGTACAATATCAACCTGAAAGAAGAAACATTAGAAGAAACTACTTTGATCATAACTGATCTGACGGGGAAAAAGGTCGGGGAGGAAAGCTTCTCCGGAATGATGAATTACAGGATTGATCTGAGCTATCTGCCTTCCGGTGTTTATCTGATGCATGCTCAGAATGCATTAAAACACTCGGTAAGCAAACTCGTAAAGCAATAAAGGTTTAAACCAGGTTTGATTATTGTACGGTTAGGGAGGTGACACGGGGTTACCTCCCTTCCTTTTTTAAAGGCGTCAAAATTAGTATTGACTGTAAACCTTTGAAATGCCTTGTGGAAGATCTATTTTACTAACCCAACCCAAAGATTCGAGTTTTGAATTGTTGAGCAACTTCCTGGGTGTCCCGTCGGGTTTGGTGTCATCAAAAACAATTTCACCTTTAAACCCAACAATATCTTTTATCAGAAAAGCAAGGTCCCTGATTGTAATCTCTTTCCCCGTCCCAATGTTGATATGACAGTTGCGGATCTGAGAATTGCCTGAGTCGATGGTTCCTCCGATGATATCTTTGAAATCCCTGTTTTCCATCAGAAATACACAGGCATCTGCCATGTCATCACTCCACAGAAATTCACGTAAAGGCTTACCTGAGCCCCACAACCTGAGTCTTACCGATGGATTGCCATCAACCATCGAAACCTGGATTCCATGATTTTCCAGATAGCTGAGAATTTCAGCATCGGGTGACTGATCATTAACCACACCGGCACCATACTTTTTGATATCAGCCCTTACAGCATCCATATCATTATTGCCGATGCATTTGCTCAGATGCATCTTACGAATCAGGGCAGGAAGCACATGGGAGTTGTCAAGATGGTAATTATCGTTATATCCGTAAAGATTTGTGGGCATGACTGAAATGAAATTGTCGCCATACTGCAGATTATAGGCTTCGCACATCTTCATGCCGGCTATTTTTGCAATGGCATAAGGTTCATTGGTATATTCCAGCTCGCTCGTAAGCAGATGCTCCTCGCTCATCGGCTGGGGAGCATTTTTCGGATATACACAACTACTCCCGAGAAAGAGAAGCTTTTTTACTTTATGGATATGGGATTGATGGATTACATTGTTTTGAATCTGCAGGTTTTCATAGATAAACTGCGCCCTGTAAGTATTGTTGGCCATAATGCCACCTACTTTGGCTGCAGCCAGAATAACATACTGTGGCTTAAACTCAGAAAAAAAGGCTTCAACAGCCTGCTGGTTCGTAAGATCAAGTTCAGCATGAGTCCGGACAATGACATTATTATACCCCTTTTGATTAAGGTTTTTCATGATTGCACTGCCTACCAGGCCCCGGTGCCCGGCTAAGAATATGCTGTTGTCTTTATTCATCAGAAATGTATATTTGCAGATAAGTTTTACTCAAAATAACTGAGAACGCTGTAACCTCCTTCTGTCAGGTATCTGTCCTTTTTCATCAGATGGAGATCACTCTCCATCATATCTTTCACAAGACCTTTGAGGTCATATTCGGGCTCCCATCCCAATTGGGTCTTCGATTTTGTGGGATCACCGATCAGCAACTCCACTTCAGTCGGTCTGAAATAGGCAGGATCAACTGCCAGCACCTCTTTCCCAACAGGCACTTTGTATTCAGGATTGTTGCAGGCTTTAACAATTGCCTTCTCCCCGATGCCATGACCAATGAATTCAAGCTCAATACCGACTTCTTCAAATGCCATTCGCACAAAATCCCTAACCTCAGTGGTTACCCCGGTCGCGATCACAAAATCATCAGGCTTATCCTGTTGTAATATGAGATACATTGCCTTAACATAATCCTTTGCATGACCCCAGTCGCGTTTCGCTGAAAGGTTTCCCAGATAAAGTTTTTCCTGCATTCCCAATGCTATACGGGCAACAGCCATGGTGATCTTCCTGGTAACAAAGGTTTCGCCCCTGATGGGTGATTCATGATTGAAGAGAATTCCGTTGGAAGCAAAGATACCATAGGCTTCACGGTAATTCACAGTAATCCAGTACGCATATAACTTCGCTACTGCATAAGGACTGCGTGGATAAAACGGGGTCTTTTCTGATTGGGGAACTTCCTGCACCAACCCATAGAGCTCGCTGGTAGAAGCCTGATAAATCCTTGTTTTCTTAACAAGTCCCAAAAGACGAACTGCTTCAAGCAATCTCAGCGTTCCGATTCCATCGGCATTGGCTGTGTATTCAGGTGAATCAAAACTGACTTTAACATGCGACATGGCAGCCAGATTATAGATTTCATCGGGCTGAATCTCCTGAATTATCCTGATAAGGTTCGAAGAATCAGTCATGTCACCATAATGCAGAACAAAATGGCGGTTTTCGATATGGGGATCCTGATAAAGATGATCAATCCTATTGGTATTAAACAAGGAACTCCGGCGCTTAAGCCCGTGAACAATGTATCCTTTACGTAGTAAAAATTCGGCCAGATAGGCACCATCTTGCCCGGTAACCCCGGTAATTAAAGCAACTTTATTCGACATAAAAGTGAAATTGGTGAGGGAAATGCTTAACAAATTTACAAAAAAACAAAAATAACCGACTATAGTTTTGAATTCGCGCTTAATTGTTACCAATCAAGGGCAAAATGAACCAGTGAATCCTGCTGCTGACGCAAGAAAATGCTACTTTTGTGCCGAACCTTCGGGTCAGATAGCTAATATATGCAATACCGTTCATTTTATCTGTGGGCTAACCTTCTGGGTGCATTTGTACTTCTTTTCATTGTAGCGCCGCTCGCCGGCATTGTCTTGTCTACCGACTTCAAAGATGTCGCCAGTGCCCTTTCGGATAATGAGGTTGGTGCCAGTATCTGGCTGACTATATTTTCGTCAATCATTGCAACACTCGTTTTTGCTGCTCTGTCACTTCCATTAGCATGGTTGCTTGCCAGGAAAAAATTTGCTTTTAAACGCCTGATAACCGGTATCATCGATTTGCCTGTGGTTATCCCCCACACTGCTGCAGGCATTGCGCTGCTGGGTGTTATTTCCCGTAATTCAGCCATCGGCAGGCTCGCTGATTCATTCGGTTTCGATTTTGTAGGACACCCCTCCGGAATCATCATTGCCATGGCTTTTGTCAGCCTTCCATTTTTTATTAATTCTGCCAGAGACGGGTTTTCGGCAGTACCTGAAAGACTTGAAAAAGCAGCCCTGAACCTGGGTGCCAGCCCGACCAGGGTATTTTTTACCATTTCGATCCCTCTTGCCATGCGTCAGATTGTATCCGGATGCGTCATGATGTTTGCACGGGGAATGAGTGAATTCGGGGCTGTTGTTATCATCGCCTATCACCCTATGGTTGCACCTGTTCTGATCTATGAACGGTTCAGCTCATTCGGACTGCAATACGCCAGACCGGTAGCGGTTATTCTGATCGTTCTGTCGGTCGTTTTCTTCCTGTTGATGAGATTAATGTCAAAAGATGCCGAAAATGCTCGAAATTAAGAACATAAGCAAAACCTTCGGGCGATTCAGCATCAGAAATATCAACCTCACTGTTGCTGACAATGAATATTTTATTCTCCTGGGCGCTTCAGGGGCTGGTAAATCAGTTTTACTTGAGATCATTGCCGGATTGGTGATGCCAGAGAATGGTGAGATTTTTCTGAATGGAAAGAACATTACAAAAATGCCGGTCGATAAAAGAAAAACCGGACTCATCTTTCAGACTCCTGCCATTTTTCCCCATCTGACCATAAGGGAAAACATTGCCTATCCCCTGAAACATACCGGGAATCGTGAATCGGCCGATCGGGTAAATAAACTGGCCGGTCAAATGAATATTGTTCACCTGCTCGGCCAGAAGCCTGCCAAACTTTCAGGCGGTGAACTTCAACGGGTGGCACTTGCAAGAACGCTGGCCTCTGACCCTGTCATGCTTTTACTTGATGAACCTTTATCGGCGGTTGACACACCCATGAAATCAGGGCTTCGTGGATTGCTCCGGGAACTCAACAGGCAAGGCCTGCCGGTTTTGCATGTAACCCACGATTACGAAGAAGCTCTCGCTTTAGCGACCACCATGGCTGTTATTGAAGATGGTTGTATTGTTCAGACAGGATCTCCTGAAGAAATTCTGACCCATCCAAGAACCGGATTTACAGCAGGCTTCTCCGGTGAACACAATTTTTTTAAAGCTGAAATTAAATCAGGTATCGCCGTCATAAGCAAAGGTTTGAAAACAGGAGAAGATGTTGAAATCAAACTCAATGAATTTTACGAAGATGGTGCTGCCAATATCCTGATCAGAAGTAAATATGTGATCATTTCCGTCGAAAAACCTCACATGAGTACCGTAAACAATCTTGAAGGAACCATTTCAGGCATTAGTCCGTCACGCGAAGGTTTTGAAGTCTGTGTATCCGGAACCATTGACCTTTATGCAAGAATAACACGTGAATCAATGGAAACAATGAACCTGAATACCGGAATGAAAATCTGGGCCTGTTTTAAGGCGTCATCGGTTGATGTGATTCGTTGATGCTGATTTGCTGGAATGAAATGAATCCACTGAACTGATCGATTCAGAAACAAAAAGTATCCAAATGACTGCCCTGAAAAAGCTACCAGACCTGATTATCATCGGCGGATCTTCACGCAACGTCGGAAAAACCGGTCTCGCACTGACACTGATTGAGAAGTTGTCGATGCATGGAAAAGTTACCGGGCTCAAAGTTACCAGCCTGAGACCTGGGGAAGAAGCATTCCATGGCAGCCACGACACAAATCAAAACAGCAAATTCAGAATTACCGAAGAAAAGGATCCGTTTACCTCAAAGGACACTTCGCGAATGCTGAAAGCAGGTGCTGAAAAGGTATTTTTCATTGAATCGCCCGATAATCTGCTCGAAAGTGCATTTAGTGTATTTATGAAGGAGTACTATTCAGGCGGGCCTGTTGTATGTGAATCCAGAAGCCTGCGCCATGCCATAGTTCCGGGGCTTTTTATTCTGTTGAAACATTACAATACAGATCTGATTAAGGATGACTTTGCGTATTATGAGAAACAGGCTGATATCATTTTTACGATTGATCGTCAGATCATAAATTCAAACAGTCTGGCTCATAAAATCACCTGGGATGCTTGTGGCTGGAAATCAGACCTCTGAGAAGGAGTCTGATAAAAGTCACTTCAATCAATAAAAAACAACATCAACTGCGGGGTTAGCCAGTCTGAACTTTTCGATGTTCCTTGAGGAAACCTTGGTATTGTATATGCGCAACAATCTGAGGTTAGGCAGATGCTCTATAGCTTTTACAGCACTGATCCTGGTATTGTAGCAATCCAGTTGCTCAAGCTTCAGGCATTGCGAAACAGGATTCAGCCTTGTTACTTTGGTACCTGATATATCCAACCTTTTCAGTTCAGGGAATCCGGCAATAACATCAATATTGTTGATTTGGGTGTTGGCAAGATTTAAAATCACCATTTTCCGGTTTAAAGCCAGGGGTAAAATATCTGTTACCGGGGTGTTCGAGCAATCAAACTCTTTAATCCGTGACATTGATGATAAAACAGAAATGTCAGCAACCGGGACCCTTGATATTGTTAAATTTTCAAGTCGGGCGAGCATTCTGAGCGGGTGAAGGTCTTTCAGGCTCTGGTTCTCACTCAAGTCAAGCACCTTTACCGATGCAATACGATGAAGTTGCTCAGCCGTAGGGGCAACGCCCACCGGTTCAACGGTGGTAAAAACCAATTTCCAGGGTTCAGGTAAACCGGACCACCAGTCAGCCAGCCTGCGTGTCTGGTAAACTACCAGAACATCAGGGATACTATCCCACAATTGCTCAACAACATTCTCAATTACTGTAACACCTTCAGCATACAGAATTTCCATTCTTTTAAGTTTCAGCAGGGGTGCTGCCTGAGTAACCTGACAGCCACTGACTGAAAGTACGCGCAGGTTCCTGAGACCGGAAAGTGGTGATAAATCAGTTATTTTCGAGAAAGAAACATTTAGCATCTCAAGGCTTTTCAAACCTGCTACAGGTGCCAGATCAGCAAATCCTACAGATGCAAGGTCCAGATTTTTAAGATTTGGAAGATCATTCACTGCGACAATGTCCTGAATACCGGTTTCAGAGGCATCCAGTTCTTCAAGCGAAGTGAGCTTTGTTAGCGGTTTCAGTGTTTTAATCTGGCGATTTCCTGCAAAGTTCAGTTTTTTAATGTATGTGAGTTCGTGGAGTTGCTCCCGGGTCGGGTCTTTATCCAGGGTAACCTGCTTCCTGAAAACCGATTTCCATTCCTCGCCGAGTGTTTGCCACCAGGCTGTCAGCTCCTCCGATTCATAGATAACCTTTACTTCAGGCTTTTCCTTCATAAAGGTCAGGGCTTCGTCTCTGTCAACCAGCGATCTGTCGCAATAAACAGCTTTGATGGAAGCAATCGCAAGGAGAGGACTGAGATCACTTACCGGGGTATAATCAAGAAATATGTATTCGAGTGATGACAGTGATGCAAGGGGAGACAAATCGGATACATAGGTCTTTTCAATACTCAAACGCTGCAATTTTGTCAGTTTGTCAATACCTGAAAGATCTTTTATGGCGGAACCTGAAATCTCAAGCAATTCAAGCGATACCAGCTTCTCCAATCCCTGTGGTGACCTGACGGATGTTTGATTCAGACGCAATTCCCTGAGAAGGCCAAGGCCAGACATTGCTGTCAGGCTGTCGACCTGAAGTCCGGAGATATCAAGCGTTTCAAGTTTACTGAAGTTACTGATCGGACCGATATCTGTCACAAATGTTGAAGAAATATCAAGGTGTCTTATACCGGAACAATATTGCAGCGGTTGTATCGAAGCAATCAGGCTTGAGGAAGCTATCAGGGTTTCAAGTCTGGAAAGGTTCCTGACCGGCTCCAACCGTGAAACACTGGCACCTGAAATGTTAAGGTATTTCAGTGATGTAAATGCACTCAGTGGTTCAAGGTCAAATATTCCCTTTATGCCGGAAATATCTATTCTTTCGGTCCGCAATATCCGCCGGATTTCGCTCAATACAGGGGCAGTATTTACCTTCAGGGTATCTGCATAAAAAGCAGAATCTTCAGCCGGGATACCATCGGGCAGGATAAAAATGTAATCCTGACCCAACCCTGCAATGTCTTTAAGCGGAATAGAATCCAGGACTAAAATCTCATCAGAGAAAAACTTCCGCCACCCTGATTCAAGACTGTTCCACCAGCCAATGAGTTCCTGCTCTTCTCCAGTCCGCGTGGTGTAGATGCTTGCAATTTTCAGCTCACCTTTAACTTCGTCAAGATTAATTTCAATGAACCTGGGCTTATTGTCATTGATCTGTTTGCCTTCTATATTGACACCATTAAGATTCCGGCTGGTTTTAACTTTAAAAAAGATCTCACCTTTTTCATTCAGCTCCTGTGTTATTTCTTCGATGGTAAAACGGAAAACAACTTCATTATAAAAGAAATCTATATCCTTAAGATATGCCTGTATATCTTTATTGGTAACCACATCCCGCTTTTCATCCAGGTCATCCTCGACCTGAACCCTGGCATCTTTAAAAAACTTCAGATAAGACTGATTGATTATGATGTCTTTCTCCTTGTATTCTGATTTACTGCTACCAAGAGTATTGAATGCAAATTCCATAAATGCGACCATTTGTGCAGCCTGCTTTTTATAGGCTGCCATTTGATCCCCGCTCAGTGAATCGGGCACTACATTCTGAACCTTATTGTTGTTACCCGCATAAATATAGCCTGAAACAAGCAAAAGCGAAAGTACAAATCCGAATATCAGCGATTTACTCATGGTAAAGATATTTTAGCAGAAGATCCTTATCATTCTCATTCAGTTTCATCATGGTTGATATCAGCCAACCTGCATTGGTCCCCGGACGGTTAAATTCAGAAACCTCGAAATACCATCCAGGCACCTGGAAGAAGTGAAATTTCACTCCGGTAACGGTTTTGAATACAAGGCTGCCCTTTTTGAATTCATATAAAAACAAGGTCAGATAATCAGGATGGTATTCGCCTGAGGTATACTGTTCGACATAATTCTTATCCTTGAAAACTTTAACCAGGTTCATAAAATCAAGTTCATGGCTCAGAGGATGCAGAAAATGCTGCTCTCCGTTTTCCTGATCATTGAACATTTGCTGAAACTTACTGAAGTAAACATTTGAAATTACCCATTTGTGACCCTGATTTTCACTTTCCAGTTTCATAAAAAGGGTAACGGATTCCTCTTTCCCCATATAAAGGAATCTGGTAGTTACTTCGGCAAACCATTGTCCGCCGTGAAAGTCAAGATATGCCGGTGCTCCCGGGTTCATAACATCAGAAACAAACTGATTTCTCAACAGATCGGTCATCGAAGCATTCTGATTATCGAAAAGAATATTCAGATAACGCCTCCGAAGATCATTACTCCGGTAGTTGTTATCTCCCGGGTAATACCTGTCTCCACTGGTACTTTCTTCAGCATTGAAACGCCTGAAAAACTGATTCATCTGCTTGGTCTGGGCATAAAGAATACTTTCATCACCAAGCAATGAGTTGAAGGACTGCGCTTCTGCGCCCTGAAGCAGCATCAGAAAACCGAGAATAATTAAACAGTGTTTAAAAGTCATTTACGAGTGATTAGGTCAGACAAGCAATTATTTCAAACCGAACTGTATAAAATTCTGGCTGCAACCCCTGAACAGGTTGGGGTTGCAGCCAGAATTAAAGTCTATCATCATCTAATTTCCTGGTTTTGTTTCAGTAACCCTGATATCGCCGAGCAATACATCCCAGAAACCGATGATCCGGCCTGAAATCTGGGTTGTTTTCCGCTCAACATAAACCGTTACATCTTTTTTCGTAACATCGACATAACGAAGGCCTTCCTTGGTTGTACCTTCGAAACGCTGATAAATAGTAATAACCCCTACATACCTGCCATCGGGCTGCCGCTCCAGGTCGCTGATATATTGAATGTTATACCACTGAATGTTGACCTTATCATAGTTCAATGCCATCAGTCTTTCGAGGTATTCACGAATACCGTAATAATTGATATCCTGACTGTTAAGGGTAGAAACACCCATCATAGCCCCATCGGCAAAAAGCTCCAGGGTGCGTTCGATCACCCGGTTGGCTTCCGACCACGGGGTATCTTTATTCCCAACTATGCTGATGTATTTACTCAGGTCGCGAACTTTCTCCAGGGCCAGTGAATCGATGGCCTGTTTGCGCGACGGGCTGATCTGATCCTGTGCCATCAGGCCTGAGCCTGCAAAACAAATGGCAAGGAGAGCCAATATTGTCCTAACTTTTATCATGCTGTTTTATTTTTTTATAAGTTCAAGTTCTTTGATCTTTCCATTGGAATCAAATACGGCATTCAGCACCTTGTTGGGTGATTTTTTCTGATCCTTGATAAATTCCAGGTATTTTCTGATTGAAGTCGGCCGGTCATAGTCTTTAATATCTCCATCACTGCTGATCAGGATCAATACCGGAACATCTTCGTTCGTAAAATTAGCCAGGGCTTCCCTTATTTTCATATTGGCACTGCTAACTTCGCCAGCTCCGGCCACTGCATCAAAGGATGCATTGATTGACTGATAAGGGCCACCCTCACGTAGTTCCCTCTCCTTTTTTTCCCTCTCCCTTTGCAAACGTTCCTCTTCTTTCTTCTGCTCCAGTGAAGCCCTTTCTTTGGTGAGTTTCTCTTCAGCCTGTGAAATCAGGTCTTTAATCTCCTGATTATCGAGGTTCATCCTCTTGACAGAAGCCAGTTTAAACTCCTTTTCTTCAAGGGTCATTTTTCCATCATCATTGATAATTGCCAGTAAGTCGGTTTTGGCTTTGGCAGTTTTTTCGGCCAGTTCCTGGGCTGCTTTTTTCTTAGCAAGCTTTTTCTGATTATTGCAGGAACTCAGCCCTGTACCCAAAGAAACCACAAGCAGCATAATCACTGCAAACCTGAGCCTGCTTTGAATACAGGCTGGCTTAACAACACTATTTTTCATCATAATCAGGGGTTATGTTTAAATTAATAACAGAGAAACCTATCAAAAAGTGTGCAAACAAAATTAAAACACCATGCATGCACCGGATGTTCAAGGGTGCATGACGAAATCAGTGTAGTACAAAGATAGCCTATTTAGCAGGCAGGAAGCCACACTGCACCAATGAGTTCTTAACAAACGGATGTGAAAATCTTTTAACTTTTCCCGTCTATCCCTTCTGAATAGATGGCCAAAAAAAAATCCCTGCTTTGCAGGGATTCTAAACTGTACCCGAGGCCGGACTCGAACCGGCACGGCCGCGATGGCCAAAGGATTTTAAGTCCTTCGTGTCTACCATTCCACCACTCGGGCATCCGCAATGTGAAAAAAAAACCCCGAATTCTCGGGGTTTCGAGCGAAAGACGGGACTCGAACCCGCGACCCTGACCTTGGCAAGGTCATGCTCTACCAACTGAGCTACTTTCGCTTATTGCTTAGCGGGTGCAAATATACAACGTGATTTGAATCTGCCAAATTATTTCATGATTTTTTTAAAAGTTTTTTAATCTCATTCAGCTTCATCAGCGCTTCAACCGGCGTAAGTGTATTAATATCAGTATCCAGAATATCCTGACTGATCTGTTCAAGCAACGGGTCGTTGAGCTGAATAAAACTGAGCTGATAAGGATCAACACCGGATTTCACCGACTTTTTCCTGCCCTGTGTTAACTGCCCGCCTCCATGAGTTTTCTCAAGAACTCCAAGCAGTTCATCGGCCCTTTCAAGCACGGTGGGTGGCATGCCGGCCATCCTGGCCACATGAATTCCGAAACTGTGCTCACTGCCCCCGGGTTCAAGTTTGCGCATAAATATCACTCTGTTGCCGGTTTCCTTTACCGAAATGTGGAAATTCTTTATCCGGTGGAGGGTTGTTGCCATTTCGTTCAGCTCGTGATAATGGGTGGCAAAGAGGACTTTTGGCTTAAACAATGGGTGCTGATGCAGAAATTCAGCAATGGCCCATGCAATGCTGATACCATCGTATGTACTGGTACCCCTGCCGATCTCATCCAGAAGGATCAGGCTTCGGTTTGAGATATTGTTGAGAATACTGGCCGTTTCATTCATTTCAACCATAAAGGTTGATTCCCCGGAGGATATATTGTCAGAAGCACCTACGCGGGTAAATATCTTATCCACCAGTCCGATCTCTGCCAGATCGGCAGGAACAAAACAGCCGGCCTGGGCCATCAGCACAATCAGGGCTGTTTGCCTCAATAGTGCTGATTTTCCTGACATATTCGGGCCTGTTATAATGATAATCTGTTGTGATGCATCATCAAGAAAAACATCGTTGGATATGTATTTTTCACCCAAAGGCAGGTTTTTTTCAATAACCGGATGCCTTCCCCCTTTGATGTTAAGTGCAAAGCCATCATTAATCACCGGCCTGTTGTAATTGTTTTCCTTTGATACGCGTGCAAAAGATAACAGGCAGTCAATCCTGGCAATGACCAGCGCATCAGCCTGAACAGGATTCATATAATCGATCAGGCTTAATACCAAATCATTAAAGAGAGTCGATTCCAGCGCCAGCATGCGCTCTTCGGCATTCAGAATTTTTTCCTCATAGGTTTTGAGTTCAGGCGTAATATACCGTTCACAGTTAACCAGTGTCTGCTTGCGGTCCCAATCGGCAGGGACTTTATCTTTATGGGTATTGGTTACTTCTAGGTAGTATCCGAACACATTATTGAAAGCTATCTTCAGCGATGGAATTCCGGTGCGTTCTGACTCACGCTGCTGCAACCTGATCAGATAATCCTTTCCCGAGTGGGCCAACTCCCTGATTTCATCAAGTTCGGCCGAGATGCCTGAAGCAATAACATTTCCTTTGCTTACAGCGACAGGCGGATCGGGATTGATCTCTTTTTCAATTTTTTCTGTCATCAACGCACAGGGATTCAGAAGGTCTGCCATTTGCTGAAGTGAAGAGATTCCTGATCCGGCACAAAGCTCCTTTACCGGGCCCAAAGCCTGGAGTGCCCTTTTCAGCTGAACAACCTCCCTCGGATTGATCCGTCCGGTAGCAACCTTTGAAATGATGCGTTCAAGATCACCGATCATTCTGATCTGTTGCCTCAGATTTTCGGCCAGGGTTTCGTTTTCAGTAAAGTAACCAACTGCATCGAGCCGTTCGTTTACTGGAAGCCTGTCCTTCAATGGCATAACCAACCAACGGCGCATCATCCGGGAACCCATTGGTGAAATGGTTTTATCAAGCACACCAATAAGGGTTGAGGCTTCTTCATTGGCTGAACCGAGAATTTCAAGATTTCTGATTGTAAATTTATCCAGCCACACAAAATGCTCTTCCTCAATCCGCGAAATACTGCAAATGTGACCGACTTTATCATGCTGTGTTTCTGCCAGATAATGAAGAGCAGCTCCTGCAGCAATGATTCCACCCTGAAAATCACTGATACCAAATCCTTTGAGAGAAGAGGTATTGAAATGCCGCAGCAGAATATCATTCCCGAAGTCGGCAGTAAATACCCAGTCTTCAAAGGTGTTGATGTAGAATTTTTCACCAAACAATTCCTGAAAATCCCGGCGTTTTGACTTTTGCAGGATTACTTCACTCGGGCTGAAAGTTTGCAGCAGCTTATCAATATATTCATTGTTACCCTGTGCTACGAGGAATTCTCCGGTTGATATATCCAGGAATGCAATGCCCGTAGATTTCGGCAGTAAATGTATACTGGCGAGAAAATTATTCTGCTTGTTTTCCAGTACTTTATCATTGTAAGAAACCCCGGGAGTAACAAGTTCGGTGACCCCACGTTTTACGATCTTTTTTGTCAGCTTCGGATCTTCAAGCTGATCGCATATGGCCACACGATGGCCGGCCCTGACAAGTTTGGGCAAATAGGTGTCTAGAGCATGATGCGGAAATCCGGCAAGTTCAATATAAGCTGCAGCACCATTGGCACGGCGGGTCAGCACAATTCCGAGTATTTCGGATGTAACGACAGCATCCTGCCCGAATGTTTCATAAAAATCACCTACCCTGAAAAGCAGCAATGCATCGGGATATTTGGCTTTGATGGCATTGTATTGCTTCATCAGGGGCGTTTCAACGACTTCACCTGTTTCTCTGGCCAACTTCATTTTTTTTGATCGGAAACAAAAATAGGCAGATTCGGGAAAAGTTGAATTAAAAATGTATTGAATGAGACTTATTAACTTTGCAACCTCAAACTTCAGAACATAATGAAAAAAAGAACCCAGGAGGAAATGAACCGGATGAGCATCGATGAATTCAGATCAGCTGATAAAATTCCGATGGTCGTAGTACTCGATAACATCAGGAGCCAGCATAACATAGGTTCGGTTTTCAGAACTGCTGATGCATTCAGGCTCGAAGCCATTCACCTTTGCGGAATCACTGCGACACCGCCCCACAGGGAGATTCATAAAACAGCTCTGGGATCAACTGAATCGGTTGAATGGAAGCATTTTGAAACAACAGCTGAATCAATTCAGGAACTGAAAGAGTCAGGATATACCATCGTGGCTGTAGAACAGGCAATAGAAAGCATCCTGATCCACATGTTTGTTCCGGATAAACAAAAAAAGTATGCCCTTATATTCGGAAACGAAGTAAATGGCATTGAAGATGATATAATGAATTCGTCAGATTTCTGCCTTGAAATTCCTCAGTATGGGACAAAACATTCGCTCAATATCTCAGTTTCTGCAGGAATTGTGATCTGGGAATTTTATGTAAAAATGAATGGGATCAATAATTAAATTTAATTTTTCAAATTAAATAAACATCTTTTTAATTGATTATCAATCACTTGAGAATATGTAAAATTATTAACATCTCCCGAACCTATTACCAATTCCCGGAAAACGGATTAATTTCTGTTGAGATGTAAGTAAAAATGAGTAAACAAACTTACAAAACCAGTTGTTTACTATGCAGGAAAAAAATTAAACATGAATCCGGTCATTCAGTAAAATAATTCAACAGACTGGTATTTTGGCGGTATTTTTTTTGAAAAACAAAGAAAACTGCCCTATATTTGTCCAATGTTTCAATGACCTGACAAATTAAAAAAGTAAAACAACTGAAAACTGATAAACTTAATTTTAAACGTATGAAAAAAGTAAGCTACAAATCGATTATGCTGCTACTTATCCTGATGTTCGGATTTTCGCCTGTTCTTTTAACAGGTCAGGAATCTGGTCAAGGGAAAAGCGCATCCAAATCATCGTTCGACAAGCATTTTTTCCTGCAGGCAAGCGGAGGCTTGTCTCAATTTTACGGCGACCTGAACAAATACGATTTTCACAATCAAAGAGCCAATTTCTTTTATGGCATAGGAGCCGGATATCAGTTCAGTCCTGTTTTCGGAGTTCGGGGTGTTTTCAACAATGGTTGGGTTGTCAGTACACTGAAAGACACTGATTTCAGAATGTCGTCAAGTGTTTGGGATGGTCAGCTTAATTTAACCGCGAGCCTTACTAATCTCCTGTTCGGTTATAAGCCAGAACGTTTTCTGAACATGTATCTTTTTACCGGAGGCGTTTATACCAGTTATTCTTCCGTTCTATACAATACAGGTGGTACACCCGATGATTTCAACGATGATGTCGTGTTAGACCGCAATGGCCCTCAGGCTCCTGATGGATTTGGTTATGATCAGAAAGCTTACAACGCCTTTGGTTTACCAGTTGGTGTTGGTCTTAATTTCCGCCTTGCTGAAAAATGGGACCTTAATCTGGAATACAACCAGCGTTATATTTTCAAAGATGATCTTGACCTGGTTGAATCAGGTGACAACAATGATGTTTATGCTACACTGATGCTTGGTGCCACGTACAAATTCAAACCAAGCACCAACCTGAAATCAATGGAAAAAAATTACGGCCTCGTGAAATACGAAACCACACCTGATCCTTTGGTTAAAGATGGTGATACTGTATGTGTGAATGTAAAAGTTATTTTCCCTGAAAAATATTTTGCCAAGAAGGCAGCGATGAATTTCCAGCCTGAACTGAAATGGGCAGGAACTTCGAGGAAGCTGAAACCGGTTAACTTCCAGGGCGAAGATGTGAATGGCGATGGTATCGTTATCAATTACAAAAACGGCGGTTCCTATACATATGTTGACTGTGTTCCGTATGAGCCGGGCATGAACGTTTCCGACCTTGTTGTTTCACCGACTTTATATGACCCGAAAGAGCCTGTTGTTTTGAATGCAACTCCTGAACAGATCGGAGCCAAATACAAGGTAATTGATCTTCCCGAGCGTAAACTTGCCGATGGAGTTATCATTACCGGAACACGCATAGTACATGATGAAGATCTCATTGCGGCAGAACATGGATACATTAAAGAAACAATCATTACCAAAGATGCTAAAATTTACTTCAGGGTAAATATGCATGATCTCAACTGGAACCTCCCGCTGAACAGATCCAATATGGTTCAGCAGAAACTTGACGAACTTGCCGGTTTCATCAAACAGGGATACACCATCCGCGATATTGACATCAATGCCTGGGCATCTCCCGAAGGTGAAGAAAGCTACAACCAGGGTTTGTCAGAGCGTCGTGCTCAGGCAGGCAAGAAGCAGGTTATAGATATGTTCAAAAAAATGGCCAAGGAAAAGACTCCGGTAATCAACATTCCTGATCCGGAAGCTTCCATTAAGTTCAACTCTTATGCCAACGGTGAAGACTGGAACGGATTTATGCAGGCTGTTGAAGCATCAAACATTGGTGATAAACGCATCATTATGAATGTTGTGAATTCACAGAGTGATGTATCAAAACGCGAGCAGGAAATCCGCAATATGGCTCTTGTTTACAAGGAAATTGAAGACGATATCCTTCCTCCGCTCCGCAGGGTTGAGATCAAGGTTAACTGCTTCGAACCAAAGAAAACTGATGCTGAAATTGCCAGCCTCGCAGTAAGTGATCCTTCGAAACTTGATGATAAGGAACTGCTTTATGCTGCCACCCTTACCAACGATCAGGACACCAAACTCCGCATTTACAAGAGTGCTGCTTCACAGTTCCCCAACAATTACAGAGGATTCAACAATGCTGCTGTAATTGAAATGGAAAAAGGCCAGCTTGGCGAAGCCGCTTCACATCTTGCAAAAGCAGATCAGATTGAGCCCAACAACAAGGCAGTTGTCAACAATCTCGGAGCACTCAGCTCAAAGAAAGGTGACTACAAGGATGCAGCAGCTCAATATGGTAAAGCCAAGAGTTTAGGTGCTGATGTAAATTACAATATGGGCATCACCGAACTTGCAAAGAACAACTATGACAAGGCTCTCGGTATGTTGAGTGGTAAAAAATGTAACAGCAATGTTGCACTTGCCCAGATCATGACAGGCAAATATACCGAGGCTAACAACTCGTTGAAATGTGCTCCTGAGTCAGGTCACAATTTCTACCTGCTGGCTGTTACCGCTTCGAGGAATGCAGATGTTAAAGGCGTTGTTGACAACCTCACCAAGGCTTTTGCAAAAGATCCTTCACTCAAAGCACAGGCTGCTGAAGACAGAGAATTTATCAAACTCTTCAAGAATCCTGAGTTCATGAACATCGTTAAATAGTTTCAGCACAATTTAGAAAAGACCGGCCTTCAAGCCGGTCTTTTTTTTTGTTTAAGTGTGTGCAAAATATCTGCATCCCGTGTCCGGTCATTCATCCATGATTGGATATGTTCTGCTTCAATTCCCGTGTTAAAGTCATGGCTGCGTCCATGAAGGTTGCCAGTCTCAACAGGGAACTGATAATCTAAACCCTACAAATTGCACGATACTCTTACCGCGATACCTGATATACAAACCGGATATCCGGATATCATCTGAAACCATCCGGCAGGAATCATTTAAGTATGGGCGAAAGAATTTCCATCTGACAGGTGGAGATCGGGGAAATGAAAATAAGGCAGGTTGTTTTTAATACCCATCCGGGACAGAGATAGGAAGTCAGGCAAATCTATCTGAAAGCTATTTTATTGAGGTAGAACACATTCTTATTGCTTCTGTCGCTCTGGTAATTGTTCCTGATATTCTGGTAACCGTAGACCAGAAAATAATTATTGTACCAGGCTGTCATATTGCTGTTCGAATCATTGTTGATTTTATCCCGGGAACTCAGCGGAGCTATATCAGTAAATGATATATTGGTTGATCCGACACCTCCGTCGGTAAGAATCTTTGAAGCAATTCTTGCTTCATCGGTATAGGAAAGTACCAGCCCTTCGGTATCTTCCCAGGCCAGTACTTTTTGCCTCAGTTCCTGAGAAATCATGTTACGAAGTTCCAGATCATTGTTCCATTTCATAACCCCGGTTGAATCAAATCCGGCAACAAATGTGGTAAGATACCTGAACCCTTCAAAAACAGAATAGGTCGACGGATAAGGCCGCCCATAGTAGTCGTACACCATGGTAGTCACTGTTCTGTATTCAGGATAGTAGGCTTCGGCGACGAATACAAAGCTGTTATTCCATTTGAAAACCTCGTGGGTGAGCAGGTCATGATCGATCGAGTAATCCTTCCCCCCTCTTTCGGCGCGGTTGGTCCCCTTGCGCACACTGAGGTCTGATGGTTTTCTGAGGTAGCGGTAAAAATTAGGCAATTCCGAAAACTCATAGAAAGTGGTATGTATTTCAATATTATTTTTTACCAATATGGAGAAAAAACCTGTTGATGCTACACCTATTGATTCACGACCGTCAATAATTCTTGTCTTGTTTGTTTTTCCGTATGATCCAATAACAAGATCGGTGGCTTCATCAACTTTATAGGCAAAAGCGGTATTTACCATATTTTTATCATCAAATTTGCTCAGCATAAGCTCACTGACCTTGTTACCATGCCGGTCAGACCTGACCAGAAAATATGCTCTCTTCTTCGCAGAACCTATGGTTCTCAGAACCATGGAAGCAATGCCTGATTCCCTGTTAATATTCATGGATTCAATAACCATATTACCTTCAGCCAACTGACCGGTTTTTGTCAAAACACCTGTACCGAGATCATAGTGCACAAAAACTGCCTTTTCATCTCTGGTATTCAGCCCTGCAAGTGCATATGAATTGCAGATGCCGAAATGGGAAACTTCAGATTTTTCAGGAATAGTTGCACTGCTCAGACGTACTGTTGAATCTGCTACACTGATATCTACCACTCTGAAATTGTCAGTCTCACTGCCTTTCGGAGAAAACCAGAAACCTACCATGTGGCCATTGTCATAGAGTGCTTCTGCCAGTGTAAATCCACGGGGAAGAGCCACTGACTTTCGCCACAGTTCCATCAATCCCTTATCCAGAAAAGCTGTGATCCAGAGCATTTGTCCCTGATCATCCGCATCTGCACTCAGGTAGATGATCATTACCCCATGGTCGGCGCAAGGAACCACCTTATAGATTTCCGTATCATCCTTCACCGGAATTTCCATCCTGACAGGCCTGTCCGATTGGGCAATAACTGAGTTGCAGAAAAAGAAAAGTATCAATAATAATCCGGAAGAGAAGAATCTTTGTTTCATATCCAAAGCAGCGAAGTGTAAAATTACAAAATTAGTTGAGGCAGCGAGAAAAAACGAAAAGGCGGCCCGGATGGACCGCCTTTATGCTGCAAATTTCATGCAGAAATGATAGTCTGGAGAAGCCTTATTTTACTTCTTCAAAATCCACATCGGTAACTTCCTGGTCGGGCGATTTATCCTGCTGGCCAGCTCCAGGATTATTATCCGGCGACTGACCTGCACCAGGCTGTCCATCCTGCGGCTGGGTTGCTTTGTACATTTCTTCACTGGCAGCCTGCCATGCGGTGTTCAAAGCCTGCAGTGAAACGTCAATACCAGCCAGATCACGGTTTTTATGAGCTTCCTTAAGCTCATTCAGTGCCTTTTCGATCGGTCCTTTTTTATCTGCCGGAAGTTTATCACCATATTCCTTCAGTTGTTTTTCAGTCTGGAAAACCATGGCATCGGCACTGTTGAGCTTATCAATTTCTTCTTTTGCCTTGCGGTCAGTTTCCGCATTTGCTTCGGCTTCATCCTTCATACGCTTGATTTCAGCATCCGAAAGTCCTGAAGATGCCTCGATCCTGATTTGTTGCGATTTACCGGTACCCTTATCTTTGGCCGAAACATTCAGTATTCCGTTTGCATCAATATCAAAGGTAACTTCAATCTGAGGGATTCCCCTGGGTGCAGGAGGAATACCATCAAGATGGAAACGGCCAATGCTCTTATTGTCGTGAGCCAGCGGGCGTTCACCCTGAAGCACATGAATTTCAACCGAAGGCTGACTGTCACTGGCAGTTGAAAAGACTTCCGATTTGCGGGTAGGTATGGTTGTATTTGATTCAATCAATTTTGTCATGACACCACCAAGGGTTTCTATTCCCAGCGAAAGTGGCGTTACATCGAGCAATAGTACATCCTTTACTTCTCCTGTAAGAACGCCTCCCTGAATGGCTGCACCTACTGCAACCACTTCATCAGGATTAACACCTTTTGAAGGTACCTTTCCGAAAAAGTCTTCAACCATTTTCTGAATTGCAGGGATTCGTGTTGATCCACCTACAAGAATTACTTCATTGATATCGGATACCGTAAGTCCGGCATCTTTGAGGGCCTGACGACATGGCTCGATCGTAGCGCGGATAAGGGAATCGTTCAACTGCTCAAACTTGGAACGTGAAAGTGTGCGCACCAGGTGCTTGGGAATTCCGTCGACCGGCATAATATATGGAAGGTTGATCTCGGTAGAAGTTGAACTTGAGAGTTCGATTTTGGCCTTTTCGGCAGCTTCTTTCAAACGCTGCAAAGCCATCGGATCCTTCCTGAGGTCAATTCCCTCATCATTTTTAAACTCTTCGGCAAGCCAGTCGATGATTTTGTGATCAAAGTCATCCCCACCAAGGTGTGTATCACCATTGGTTGATTTTACTTCAAAAACACCTTCTCCAAGCTCAAGGATCGAAATATCAAAAGTACCACCTCCAAGATCAAATACAGCAACCTTCAGATCATGACTCTTCTTGTCAAGACCATAGGCAAGGGCGGCAGCGGTGGGTTCATTGATGATACGTTTGACTGTAAGACCGGCAATTTCACCGGCTTCTTTCGTCGCCTGCCTTTGTGAATCACTGAAATAAGCCGGCACAGTAATGACTGCTTCTGTAACCGTCTGACCCAGATAATCCTCAGCAGTTTTCTTCATCTTCTGAAGTACAATGGCTGAAATTTCCTGTGGCGTATACATCCTGTCATCAATCTTAACACGGGGAGTATTGTTATCACCTTTTACAACTTTATAAGGTACGCGGCCTGTTTCTTTTGTCACCCGGTCAAAGGTTTCACCCATAAACCGCTTTATCGAGAAAATAGTCCTTTCAGGGTTGGTGATGGCTTGCCTTTTTGCAGGATCACCCACCTTACGTTCTCCATTATCAGTAAATGCAACAATCGACGGTGTTGTACGACGCCCTTCGCTATTGGGAATTACTACCGGTTCGTTACCTTCCATAACAGCAACGCATGAATTGGTAGTTCCTAAGTCAATTCCAATTATTTTACCCATTTGATTCAGATTTTAAATTTCTTAATGCTTTGCCGCTTCGAGTCAATGATTATGCCAATATATAACAATGCATCATCGCCAGGATCAGGGCGAATCAGATATCTATCTCTATCTTACTAAAATTCAGAAATTTAGACAGATGGATTTAAAAAATAATGGCATCTTCAAAGCGTGGTTGTGTCACCATAACGCTGACATTTCGTCAGACTTTGACCACAAAAATTAAGGGGGGAAGGGGCTACTTGCCAATCTTTTTTATGAACCGGATGTTCTGTTCTACCAGATTATCCTGGGTACGCGAACCCACCGGAATGGAAATAAATTTTGTATACCGGCTTGAAAATAGCCCGATTCCGTTAACTATATTGGTGTATTCAGGTTTTTCCTGAACAATCCCGGTGGCAGGTTCATTCACTTCCATGTAGGTATTCAGCTCGTCACCGGCTACCATAAAACGGAACTCAAATCTGTCGGCCAGTCTGACATCAACATCGTTTTCGGTATAATTCAGTCCATAGCTTTCACGGACAGGAACAAGGTTTTTACATACTTCGTAAAAACTGAGGGGGCTGTATAGTATTTCGAGACTCTCACCACCTTCTATTGTGGATGATTTGGTCGAAGTGAGGTTCCAGTCGATGTACCGTGCAACTGTATCGTGTGTGGTTTCCATCACATCGGCAAACCAGAAACGGATGGCAATGTTGTATCGCCTCCCGTCCTTGGCAGAGATCCACTTGATTTTCTGGTTATTCTCGCTGATGAAATCAATCTGCTGAGCCGGACGCGGTGTTTCGATGGTAAAATCCTTGACCAGTGGGGTTTGCGCAGATACAATTTTACCTGTAATTTTATTTCTGATAACCAAAGAATACATCAGTTCCTGTTCAGTGTAGTTTACGGGTACTTTGAAAGTCGTTTTATATACTTCCTGCTCAGGATAGTAGAAAATACCCGGCTCTTTATCGAAAACCGTGGTGGGCTCACAGGCAAATGAACGGGTGCTGCCATTTTTTGCTTTTTCAACGATAGTCACCTCAATATTGTCACCGTAAGAGCTCGAGTCGGCAATCTGGGCATAGGTATAGGCATTCCCTTCGCCCAGAAAGGCCTTATTCACTTTAATGTAATGAACTGAATCGTTCTGGCTGATGAGTCCGTAAACTACTGTTATATCTTTCCAGGGGGCTGTAACATCAAAATCGGTTTCACATCCGGCAAGGAATGAAAGCAACATGATAAATGTCATGAATCGGAGAACAAATCGTTTCATAGGTCAGCAGAATTGG
Organism: Bacteroidales bacterium; assembly: GCA_016705005.1. Taxonomy (GTDB): domain Bacteria; phylum Bacteroidota; class Bacteroidia; order Bacteroidales; family Lentimicrobiaceae; genus Lentimicrobium. Next base: position 150,892 of record JADIZB010000010.1, read on the forward strand.
CAGTAAATGTATATGAAACAAAATTACGCTAATATATGATTCCACCATAGATTAAAGGATAATTTCTTCTTATCCCGGCACCCCTTATTCCTGATTGCAGCCAAACCACACAATCAATTAATATGTATCTTTGTCAGGGTATTCAGGGCCGGGATGAACTTTTAGTTCTAAAATCAGGCACAACCATCCGGCACGAAAAGGCCGGCAGCAATCCGAACCACATAAGAACGTTATGGAACCACACATTTCAAAGTTTGCCAATGTAAACAAGGTTACTACCCATGTTTTGCAGGAAATGAAGCTGAAAAATGAGAAAATTGCCATGCTTACCGCATACGATTTCTCAATGGCCCGTTTGCTCGATAAGGCTGGTATTGACGTTATTCTTGTCGGGGATTCGGCTTCGAATGTTATGGCAGGACATACTTCAACCCTGCCGATTACCCTGAATGAGATGATATATCATGCCACATCGGTTGTCAGGGGAGTCAAGAGAGCGTTGGTAATTGCCGATATGCCTTTCGGGACATATCAGGGAAATTCAAAGGAAGCCCTGAGTTCTGCCATACGGATTATGAAGGAATCGGGTGCCGATGCTGTAAAAATGGAGGGTGGCAAAGAAGTGCTGGAGTCGGTCGACAGAATTCTTTCGGCCGGAATCCCTGTGATGGGTCATCTCGGGCTTACACCACAATCTATCCATAAGTTTGGGACTTATGTTGTACGGGCAACCGAAGAAAATGAAGCGCTTAAATTGGTTGAAGATGCCCATTTGCTCGAGAAAGCCGGGTGTTTTGGCATTGTTCTTGAAAAAATTCCTGCCAGACTGGCTGCGCAGGTCAGCAGCGAAATCAGGATACCGATAATCGGTATCGGGGCCGGGCCCGGTGTTGACGGACAGGTGCTTGTGCTTCACGATATGCTTGGAATCACACAAGAGTTTTCACCACGATTCCTTCGCCGGTATCACAACCTCAGCGAAGAAATTCAGGGATCGGTTCAGGCTTATATCAAAGATGTAAAAACAGTTGATTTTCCGAATGAACGGGAACAGTATTAGCAGTTTACAACTAACAGTTAACAGTTAACAGGTTGGAGGTGGGTGTGGATGATCAATTCTGATGTTTACAGATCACCTTATGATTGCGGAAGATTTACCCGTAAAGTTAACTTAACCGGCAATAACAATGCTGAATGTGTCCCGGTCAGGCCCTGAAAAAGCAGGCTGACACTTCAGTTTAACATGATCAGATGGACAAACTGCCTGAAATCCTGTTTGAAGACAACCACCTGCTGATTGCAAATAAACAGCCGGGCGATATTGTGCAGGGTGACAAGACAGGTGATGTTCCTCTGACCGATCACCTGAAATCCTACCTGAAATCGAAATACAACAAACCCGGTGAAGTTTTTCTGGGGCTGGTTCATCGTCTTGACCGGCCGGTAAGCGGAGCAGTTATTTTTGCACGAACATCCAAAGCCCTTACCCGGCTCACCACCATGGTGAAGGACCGTGAAATAAGCAAGACTTACTGGGCCATTGTTGAACAAGCGCCTGAGCTTACGGAAGCTACGCTTATCCATTATCTGAAGAAAAACGAAGCACAGAACAAGTCATTTGTTGTTTCGAATAACGCTGTCGGCGCTAAAAGAGCTGAATTAAACTACCGTTTGCTTATCTCCGGAAAATCCTATCATCTGCTTGAGATTAATCTGATCACCGGAAGGCACCATCAGATCAGGTGTCAGCTTTCAGCTGCCGGATGTATAATCAAGGGCGATCTGAAATACGGAGCAAAAAGATCAAATCCGGATGGCTCTATCTGTCTTCATGCCCGTTTTCTTGATTTTGTGCATCCTGTATCGAAAGAATCCATCAGAATAGAAGCTCCACTTCCCGAAACCAACGATTGGAAAATATTTGGTAACCTGCTCAATCGGTGATAAAAATTCCGGATGCAGGGACAAAACCGGATCATGATTGTTTGAAAGAAGTAAAATGAGCCATCCATGAATATATTCCTGAAAGCAATCCTGCCATTTCTGCTGCTTCTGATCCGGTTTCAGTCATCTGCCCAGTTTTATGACATCGGTCAGGAACCGGCTTCTACCAAATGGAGCATTATAAAAACCGGGAACTTCAGTATTATTTTTCCATCCAGTTACACCAGGGCAGCGGAGGCAGCGCTTCAGTTCCGTCTGGCAGAAAATGCAGTTATTTCCAGGAATGTTTCGCGGCCGGGGTTTACTCCGTTGATCCTTCACCCGATGAACCCGGTGTCGAATGCTTATGCCATCTGGGCCCCCCGACGGATTGAAATTCTGACCACCCCACCCCAGGACACCTATGCCCAGCCATGGATGCAACAGCTTGCCCTGCACGAATACAGGCACATAGTGCAACTCTCATCGCTGAATCAGGGGTTTACACGGTTTATGGGGTATTTATTCGGCCAACAGGCTGCAGCACTAAGCACAGGGCTGTTTATTCCTTCATGGTATATTGAAGGTGATGCCGTTGCCACCGAAACAGCACTCGGATACTCCGGCCGGGGACGTGTTGCTTCCTTTTCACAACCACTGCGGGCTCAACTGGCTGAGAAAGGAGCCTACAGTTATGCAAAGGCAAGCCTGGGTTCTTACAAGGATTTTGTTCCCGACATTTATACCACAGGCTATCATCTGATTGCAGCCACCCGGATGAAATATGGCCCCGGACCCTGGGAGCACGCCATCAACACTGTGGCAAGAAAACCCTGGACCTTAACTCCTTTTAACAATGCATTGAAACAAACCACCGGTCTCAATAAAAAAGGTCTTTACAATGACGCGGTTAAAACACTGGATAGTTTATGGAATACCAAAAACAGACAGGCTATCAGACATATTCCGTTATCCGGAAAACAGCATGGCTATATCAGCTACCTTCATCCGCACCGGGTTAGTGATACTGTCATTGTTGCACTAAAAACATCGTTCACTGATATTCCCCGGATTGTAAGCATAAGTGCACCGGGAAAAGAAAAGAAGATCCACACTCCAGGCTACATTATTGATGAAAGGATAAGCTACAGCGGCGGATGGCTTGCCTGGGCCGAATATCGTCCGCATGTACGATGGGAAACTGCAGGATATACAACGATTGTGCAGCTTGATCCTAACAGCGGCAGATTAAACCGCAGGGAATTCAGGCATAAATTATATGCCCCTGTCGTTAATCCCCGCGACAGCAGCATGGCCGCCATCGGATACAGGCCCGAAGGTGACTGCTACATCGCCATAATATTTCCATCATCAACCACTGAATACACTCTGCCCGACAATCTCCACGGATCAACCCCATGCTGGTCGGAAGATGGTAAATCCCTTGTTTTTATTGTAACAGGATCAAAAGGCAAAGCCCTGGCAAAAATCAATACAGAAACCGGCATTCAGGAATATCTTACCGCCTTTTCGTACAATGAAATCAGCAATCCTTTTTTTTCAGGCGAAAATCTCTGTTTTACCGGAACAACGGGGGGCAGAAGCCAGATTTTCATGGCCGGAAAAATGACAGACCGGTTCTGTGCAGTTACCAACGCACCCTATGGTGCAGATTATGCATCGGCATGGGCAGGTGAACTGGTTTTTTCGGACTATACAGCCGATGGATACCGGGTTGCCTCGCAACTTCCTGAAGTGAATCAGGAGCTGCAATTTCAATCAGGACCAACGAAAGAGTGGCCACTGGCTGAAGCACTATCGGCACAGGAAACCCGGGTTGATTTCAGTGGAAATGAAGGAATAGAAGTTTCAGAAGCCGGCAGGTACCGGAAGGGTGCACATTTATTTTCACTGCACAGCTGGGCGCCGGTTTTTGTGGATATTGGCGGAGAAACAGTCAGGCCCGGCGTTTCTGTTATGAGCCAGAACCTGTTGAGCACCCTGTTTGTATCGGCCGGATATGATTACAATGTTCAGGAAGAAGCAGGAATGTTCAGAACCGACCTGACCTGGAAAGGGTGGTTTCCGGTATTTAAAGCCACAATCTCCAAAGGCCTGAGGGCTTCATCTGTCATAAATGAAGAAACCGGTTCAGCTGAGCGCTTCACCTGGAACGAAACCAATCTGGATCTGAGCATTTCGCAAGACCTTAAATTCGCAAGAGGAGCTTATCTCAAAGGGCTATCCGGTGAAGCCGGGTATAATTTTTCCGGCATAAATCACAACAGTTCAACTCCTGATGATTTCGTCGAAGGAAACCTGAGCGGATTGACTTACAGGGCTGTTGGATACATATACCGGCGGCAGGCATACAGAGACCTCGGCCCAAGAGATGGAATATACTTCGATGCGCAATACCGGCATACACCATTCGGGCAGCTGAAAGCAGGGAGTATTCTGGGCATACAGATGCAGATGTTTTTACCTGGATTCATGCGGAATCACTCCGTTCTTATTTATGGGGGATTACAATTTTCAGATCCGGAAAAATACAGATTTTCGAATATTATTGCTACCAGCCGTGGGTATACCAGTGTGTTCACCGGAAATGATATCCGGGCGTTGAAAATCTCATACAGGTTACCCTTGTTTTACCCTGACTTTCACCTGGGTGGCCTTCTTTATATAAAAAGAGTCAGGGCAAATATGTTTCATGACATCACCGGCATCATTGGTCCGGGACCTGATCAGTTTTTCAGTTCAACCGGACTGGACCTTGCGGCGGATTTTCACCTGTTTGGCCTGAGCACACCCATGAGTGCCGGAATAAGGACGATTTATCTTGAAAACAGCAGTAAATTTACCACCGGCCTGCTATTCTCAGTCAATCTTTATGATTATTAAGACCCGGATACCTGCATTAAAAAAAATACTACTTTAGTCTCCCTGAAAGTTAAAGAAAACCCCGGCTTTTATGCGCTTCCCGCTCAGAATGTTAGTATCGACCATCGCTGTCATGGTTACATCGTATTTATTGCCGGGTGTTTCGCTCGATTCATTTCTTACTGCACTAGCCACTGCTTTGCTGATCGGGTTGCTCAACACCATATTAAAACCCTTGCTGATCCTGTTCACAATACCGGTCACACTCATCACCTTCGGACTTTTTTTACTGGTCATTAATGCTTCAATCATTATGATGGCTTCAAATCTGCTCCGGGGATTTCATGTTGATGGATTCTGGTATGCCCTCCTGTTCAGCATCATCATGTCGGGGTTAACAGCGGTAATGGAATCGATGATATCATCCGATTACAAGCCTCATTCCTGAATTATTACCATCCGGTCATTACAGGTGAATCCGAGAAAATGCCACCGGCATAAACCGGGGATGTGCTCAAATTCGTAATTTCGCAAAAAAACCGGATATGAAAAGCAGGATGATTACTTTGCCCGAAGCAATTGCAGATATCGTTAAAGCATGCGAAGTATGCACTGTTGGAATGGTTGATTCAGAGAACATGCCCTATACCCTACCGTTCAATTTCGGATTTGAAAACCAGACTGTTTACCTGCATTCAGCTCCGGTTGGTCGAAAAATAGAGGTGATGAAAGCAAATCCGGAGGTATGTATTGTATTCAGCACAGCGCATGAACTTTACAAACAATCGGAAAATGTTGCCTGTAGTTACGGAATGCGTTATAAAAGTGTGCTTGTCAGGGGAAAGGTTGAATTTATCACCGAATTTGATGAGAAAGTCAGGATTCTGAACATCATTATGAAGCAATATACGAAACGCGATGATTTTGAATACAGCACCCCTTCGGTGAACGGAGTCGCTGTTATGAAAATAGTTGCTGAAAAAATTGAGGCAAAAGCATTCGGCTACTAAACAGGCCTGCTTTTATTTATCATAATCCTGAAGAAGGTATAGACCAGCCAACCCAGGGTAATCCCGACAATCATACCTGCCACAACATCGCCCGGGTAATGCACTCCGAGATAGATTCTGCTGTAGGCGATCAATGCTGACCATGCCAATAAAGCAGGAAGCAGCCAGCGGAATTTATGCCGCAGCATCATCCCGGAGAACAAGGCTACACCGGCTGTGTTGCAGGCATGCGACGATATAAAACCATACTGTCCTCCGCAGTGTCCGTTCAGAATGCGCACCATTCCTTCAAGCAAAGGTTCATGGCAGGGCCGCAGGCGCAGAAAGACATTCTTGAAAAGATGTACCGAAACCTGATCGCTCAGTGTTACCAGAATGACAACCGAAAGGACAACCAGCCATCCTTTTGACCGGTTTTCGCGGATCATCCAGAAAAGTAACCATGCATACAGTGGGATCCAGATAAGCTTATCACTCATCCAATACATCAGAAAATCAAAAAATGGCGCATGCATTCCGTTGAGGAGAAGGAACAACTGTTGGTCGGAACTGATCAGCTTTTCAATCATCGGTTATTTGCATTTATGAACCATGCAGGGCGCTCCAGATTTCATCCTTGAGTTCGCTTATCCCAAGTCTGGAAAGCGAGGAGATGAAAACAACGGGCAGATCAGGTAATTTTCGCTTTTTCAGTTTTTTAAGCCCGTCACTGTCGAGTGTATCACACTTTGTTATAGCAAGGATTCTGGCTTTATCGGTAAGTTCCGGATTGAACTGCTCAAGCTCATTAAGCAGAATATCATACTCTTTCCGGATGTTTGCCGATGTGGCGGGCACCATAAAGAGTAAGACGGAATTTCTTTCGATGTGCCGGAGGAAGCGCAGACCAAGACCACGGCCTTCGGAAGCGCCTTCAATGATACCTGGAATGTCGGCCATAACAAAGGAAAGGTCGTCGCGATAGGCAACAATCCCGAGGTTGGGTCTGAGGGTAGTGAACGGATAGTCTGCTATTTCAGGTTTTGCGGCAGACACTACCGATAAAAGGGTCGATTTTCCCGCATTGGGGAATCCAACCAGACCAACATCAGCGAGGATTTTGAGTTCGAGAATTTTCCACACCTCCTGGCCGGGTTCACCGGGCTGGGCATAGCGTGGCGTGCGGTTGGTCGGCGATTTGAAGTTGTCGTTGCCCAGGCCTCCCCGGCCTCCCGGCAATATGATTACCGTTTCACCATCATTCGTTATTTCAGCTTCCTGTTCCATGGTTTCGGGATCTTTGGCGATGGTCCCCAACGGAACTTCAATGATCACATCCTCTCCAAAAGCACCGGATCTGCGGTTATTGCCACCGGCTCCGCCATCACCGGCCTTGATATGCTTGGTATATTTCAGGTGCAGCAAGGTCCACAGCTGGGCATTGCCTTTCAGGATAATGTGACCTCCCCGGCCCCCATCCCCTCCATCAGGTCCGCCCTTGGCATTGCCCCGGGTCCTGAGCAGGTGCGTGGAACCAGCCCCGCCCTTTCCTGACCGCAGGTTCAGTTTCACATAATCCACAAAATTTGATGATGACATAGCAGGGAATTAAAGAATTATAAGGCTGCAAAGATAACTAAAACAGCCGGACAAGCCGGCTGTTTACTTTTGTGACGGGTCTCCTTACCTGAGCATCCGCATGGCTTCTTCCACCTTGGTGCAGAGCCTGCCAAAAACATTGTCTTCTCCGCCTACAGCGTCGATGCTGGCAAACTTCTGCTGTTTGTTGTAAAAATCAGCAACGAGCAACGTTTTTTCCTGGTATTCTTCAAGACGGTGAATAATGACGTCGGTGTTCAGGTCATAGGCCCTGGCAGAGGGTGTTTTTGCACGGGCACTCAGCCGTTTGATGGATTCTAGGGTCGAAGCGTTCAGTTCGATGCAATAGGAAACCGACGAATCCTGCCTCCTCAGAAGACCATCCAGAATATAGGCCTGAACAATGGTTCTGGGAAACCCTTTGAAGATAAATCCCCGGGCAGTGTTGTTCTGCTTGATCTCCTGTTCGATGAGCTGGATAACGATTTCATCTGAAACCAGTTCCCCGCTCTCCATAAATCCCTTAACTTTTTCGCCTATATCTGAACCGGCTTTAATTTCGCGGCGCAGCAATGATCCGGTGGAAATGTAATAAAGATTGTATTTTTTGGCCAGCAGCCTGCCCTGGGTTCCTTTGCCGGAACCGGGGGCACCGGTGAGCACCAGATTAAACCAGACATTCTGCAGTGTTTTGTCAATTGATTCGGTAAGCCTCTGAAATACTTCCGGAATCAAACCTACTCCCTTGATGGGAATATATTTATCGCGGAATTTATAAAATTCGGCGACCGGTTTGGTCTTATTCTCGTACTCTTCGAGCCTGTATTCAATAACTTCAGCAGTATCATCGCTGCGACCTGAAGACTTTCCACGTTCGAGCAGACGGGTAACCAGTTCCTCCCGGGGAACTTCAAGGCTTAGCATACAGGCAAGACCGGTATTGAGTTTTAGCAAAAGCCCTTCAAGAATATAAGCCTGAACAAGCGTTCTGGGAAAACCATCGAAAAGAATACCATTCATGTCGGAGCTCATGATGATCCGCTTCTCAATCAGCTGAACAATCAGCTCGTCTGAAACCAGCTGACCACGGTCAATAATGTCCTTTGCCTTATTGCCAAGCTCTGAACCCTCAGCTATTTCCTGCCGGAGCAGGTCGCCGGTTGAAATGTAGGCAAGTTTATACTTCTCGATCAGGAGGGCAGACTGTGTTCCCTTCCCGGCACCGGGAGGGCCAAACAATGCAATATTCAGCATAGCTCGATGATTAAATATTAATACTACTTTTTTTGATGAAAGAATACTGCTTAAAAAGCCTATTCAACAATTTTATAGATATCCGGCAGGTTACGGGCAAAGCCATCATAATCGAGGCCATAACCAACGATGAAATCGTTTGGAATTTCGAGGCCTATATAGTCGATCTTATAGTCTGACTGAAAAGCATTTGGTTTATACACCAGAGTTGCGATCCTGACATCAGCGGCTTCCTGCTGGCGCAGAATATCGAGCATGCGGCGCATGGTAAATCCTGTGTCAATAATATCTTCAACAATAACTACCGTTCTGCCCTTTACAATCTCATTGAGCCCTATCAGTTCATTGATTACCTGTGTACTGCGGGTTCCGGTATATGATGAAAGTTTGACGAAGGAAATATTGTTTTCCAGTTTTACCTTCTTCATAAGGTCAGAAGCAAACATAAACGCCCCATTCAGAACGACCAGAAATAAAGGAACCTTACCTTTGAGATCCAGGTTGATGGAAGCGGCAACTTTAGAAACAGCGATATCAATATCCTCAGCCTTTATAAAGACCTTGAATTCTTTGTCTTTTACTTTAATCTTGTCTTTCATCATGGCTGGTTTTGTGATTTTCAAAAATACGATAATTCCTCTTAATGCAAAATTTATCGGCCCGAAGATGTAAATTGCTGCATTAAAAGAAAAATCAACAACAAGGGCCCGTTGTTTTTGTTTATTTTGCATTAAATTAGATGCCATGGAACCAAGGGTAAGTATTATAATGGGCAGCACTTCCGATCTCCCTGTTATGAAGGAAGCTGCCGGAATTCTGAATGAATTCAGGATTCCATTCGAAATCAATGCACTATCGGCACACCGCACTCCGGATGAAGTGGAAGCCTTCAGTAAATCAGCCTACAACAGGGGGATCAGAGTCATTATTGCCGGTGCCGGAATGGCTGCGCACCTGGCTGGAGTTATTGCTGCCATGACTGCCGTTCCAGTAATTGGTGTCCCGATCAAAGCTTCGCTCGAAGGGATGGATTCATTGCTGGCCATGGTTCAGATGCCCCCGGGAATACCTGTAGCAACGGTTGCCATCAATGGAGCACGGAATGCCGGCATCCTTGCTGTACAAATACTGGCTGCCGGTGATGCCAACCTCTACACGAGGCTTCTTGATTTCAAACAGGATCTCAAATCAAAGATTGTCAAAGCCAATGAAGAGCTGAAAGACGTAAAATATGAGTTTAAAGTATGATGTTCCTGAAGAAAACCAGGAGCATATCTTTCATACTGACCGACTTGAATCCTAAATTCAGAAACTCAATAGCCGGGCCGGTCATTTGTATCATCCGTTATCATAACAAATATGATAATTACCTGTATTTTATGGAGTAATCATTCCAATTAAAGTTGACACCCTGCCAAATCCCATCAAACAGTCAATGAAATCCATCAATAAATTTTATGTCTTCTTATTGCTGGTTTCGACGCTTTTCTGGAATCCGCTCAGCTTTTATCTGGTTTACGGAAATACTTCCGCTTTTGCAAACAGATTTATTATTTCAGCTGTCTGGATTATTTTCGCTGCTGAAATCGCTGTGATATTTTTGCTCCGGGCTGATAAGTTAAAGAGAATAAAAAACTACTTTCTATTTCTCTCGCTTACCGGAATACTTTACGCGGCATTGGTTATCGTGGACGGGGCAATCGGAATGGTGGTCAAAAGCAGCCGGAATACCAACGCCGGAACGAATCTGATTTATGATGCCGGGACTATTGCAGTTTATCATACGAAGGAATTCTCATTCAAAGCAGAAATTAACAGTCTTGGTCTCAGGGACAGTGAGTTAGAAGTTGACAAGGGTGACAAATTCAGGATCTTGTGCATTGGTGATTCCTGGACTTACGGTTGGGGTGTTGAGGCGGAATATTCCTGGCCTTCCATTCTTGAAGATTACCTTAAACAGGAAGGCTTCAGCAGGGCCGAAGTCATCAACTGCGGCGAGAGTGGTCAATACACTGCAACCTACCGCGACATTGCATCCAAAACCATCCCGTTGCTGAAACCTGACCTCGTTCTGTTAGGGGTGCTGCAGGCCGATGATCTTTCGCAATGCTATGAGATGTCCCCACATTTCAAAAGCTACAAAAACAGAAAAAGAATTTCCCTGGCCGGAAGGGCAGGAAATGCCGTTAAGACATTTTTCCATACTTCTTTCCACAACATCATTCACACCATTGGTAAAGATATTCATGACAAACCGATCGATATTACCGCTGAATGGGAAAACTCATCATCAGCGTTGATTGCTGGGCTGGACTACCTGCAGGCATTGCGGTTCAAAACATTTAACGATACGCTGCAGCAGTACTTCATCAGCGGGAATCTTAATCCGGGCCTTTTGCACTACTATCTTGACTTTCCCGACCGGTTTTATGTTTTTAACAATCCACGCCACAAAGCTACCACACTGGCTGCTACTTCCATGAAAAAAGACATTAAGGGGATAATGAAAATCTGTGAAGGAAAAGGTGCAGGGCTTGTTTTTATCAACCTGCCTGAGCCAGTGTTTACCGGTCACCAGGTGACGGGAATTTTTGGCGACCTGTTGAACAAACACTTATACGAAGAAAATCATGTCGATTCTATCTATGCCTCAATTGCCGGACAAACCGGCATTCCTTATCTTGAGTTAACAGGCGGATTCAAGGCATTGCCTGACAAAACATCCTATTTCTACCGTTACGACGGACATCCCACCGCGAAGGGCTATCATGAAATCGCGGTTAACATCGGCAAATTTCTGATCAAACGGAACCTGATCAAACAATAATTTAAGTTTCCAATCGACCATCAGGATCGTTTTTCAGTTTATTGATCGGGATTCAACGAAATACATATCTATGTCGCCCTTATTTTTCGCTTTCACTTTTCCACGGTAAACACAGTTGAAATGATCTTTAACAAGCGTGTAGGTGTCGCCGGAAATATTGACTTTGCCGGGTTCCCCGCTTGACTCCATCCTGCTGGCAGTATTCACGGCATCGCCCCAAATGTCATAAGCGAATTTATTCTTACCGACCACCCCGGCAATCACCTTTCCGGTGTGAATTCCAATCCTGAGCTCCCAGTAATCCTGTCCGTTGGCTTCCCGTTCAGCCTTCATGCGGTCCATATATGCCTTGATTTCGAGTCCTGCCCGCACAACATCAACAGGATTGCTGGTGTTGGCAACAGGAATTCCTCCCGCACACATGTAAGCATCCCCAATGGTCTTGATTTTCTCGAGGTTGTTTCTGTCGATGATGTGATCGAATTCAAGAAAGCACTGATTCAGTTCTTCAACCAGTTGTTCCGGAGTGAGTTTCTCGGCAATGGTGGTGAAGCCCTTGAAATCGGTAAACAAAACCGAAACCATCTCATAATGTTTAGGTGTAGCACTTCCTTTCTCCTTTAGTTCTTCCGCCGTTTCAAAGGGAAGGATATTCAGCAGCAGTTTCTCTGACCTTTCCTTTTCATTCTCGATGATTTTCTTTGTTTTCCTGACATACCGGTATCTGTTGAAAAGCCCGATGGCCATCAGCAACAGTAGAATTCCTGTAATACCCACGGCATTCCGTATGATTTTCTGGCGCCTGATATCGAGTTCCTGAAGTGCTTTATCCTTGGTAAGCAGATCGATTTCACCCTGCTTTTTTTCAAGATCGAAGTTTAGTGTAACCGCCTGTATCCGTTTATCCATCTCTGCATTATACAGTGTATCCTTGATGGATGTAAACAAAGTCTGGTATTTATAAGCATTCCGGTAGTCGGAAACCTTTTCATACAGCCCGGCGAGGCCTTCATAGGCATCTTTCAGCTCGTAATTGGCACCAATGCCTTTCGCAATGTCCTGGGCACGGATATAGGCTGAGATGGCTGAGGGATTATCACCCTGTTGCCTGTATGTCTCTGCCAGACCCAGCAGCGATTGAGACATTTCGAGCCTGGCATTCAGTTTTTCAGCCAGTTGATAAGCCTCCGTCTGATAGCCTATGGCCTGCTGAAATTCACGCCGTTTTGCGTAAACCTTACCTATGTTATTCAGGGCATACGGAACATTGCCGTTCTCCGATTTCCGGTAGGCAGTCAGTGCTTTCTCAAAATAAAACAAGGCCGACTTATCGTCGCCCCGTTCAAGGTAAATTTCGCCCATGTTGACTGCCGAAGTCCCAATGGCATCGTGATCACCCAATTCCTCGCTCAGCGGAAGTGCCTTCAGGTAATACTGCAAAGCCCTGTCGTGGGTTCCTTTTTTATTGAAATAGACCGCTCCGATGTTGACCAGGGCAGTTGCAATCCGAAGCTTGTCACCGATTTCTTCTGAAACACGGAGCGATTCAAGGTAGAAATCGATGGCCTTTTCATCGTCACCTTCATTAAAGTTCACTGCTCCGAGGTTATTCAGCATATTGGCAATGCCAAGCTTATCACCCAATGACTGAAACGTTTCAAGTGACTGCTGCCAGTAAAGCAGGGTTTCAATGTAATTTCCCTGAAAGTAGTAACCCATACCTATGCTCTTGAGTGCATATGCCTGTCCTTTGCGGAACCCCAGCTTATCGGCCAGTGATTTTGCTTCATTGGCATAGCGCAGGGCGTCTCCTGAATTAGAACGTAACAGTGTTCCTGAGAGCGCTATTAAACTGTTTACCCTGGTGGTATCTTCCTTCGCCGATTTAATAAGTGATTTCAGACTGTCGGCCTCCCTGGTCTGTGCATGAACCAGGCCACAAAGGAAAAGGGTAATCAGCGCTGAAATCAGGATTCGCTTATTCATAGGTTTCATTGAAAATCAAGAATGTATCATTCTTTTATACTGTTTTAACCGCAAGTATATTCAAACATAGAGGAGAGGACTGATGTTCAGCCCCCTCCCTGATATTCCATGGCCAGATATCCCAAAATCACAGCCTACAGCCTGACAATTCTGTATACCCGGAATCCCTCTCCTGTTCTTATCCTGAGCATATACATACCCGGTTTAAATCCTGCCAGGTCAAGTTCAACCAAGAAATCAGACATTCCTGAAAGAGTTGCCCGGCAAAGGTTTCCCTGCATATCGTAAAGGCTGATATCTTCCGGCGAAAGCATTAAACCATTCAGTTCAATGAAGACTTTACCATCAGATGGATTTGGATACACCTTCAGATTGTCGTTCTTTTCACCCTGATTGTCCTGAATGTCCCCGGCCAGCATATTCTTACTGCACTGCAACGAGGATGAAGTGGCTGAGGCGGCTGAGGTTGTCTTTGTCCAGTTGTTGTAGCTTTTCACAGTCCAGGTAATCGAACCGCCGTTGAACCGCACCTCCCATGTTCCTTCACCGGGATTAAACAGTTGTGGTTGACCGCTGCTGCTGAAATGTCCCGGCCCTGTGAGCCTGTTTTCGATTCCCGCAGGCACATACACCGGTGTTGTATTGGCGTTTATGTATTTGAAACGGGCAATATAAGCAAAACCGTTTGGATCGGGTGTGGTATGTTCAACACAGGTAAGGCTGACCTTCACATTTTTGGCACCCTGTCCGAAAGGATTCACATAAAGATTTCCGTTAACCGGGGTGAAGAGGTAATTGGCAGCGGTTGCGGCAGGAACAATCTGGTAAATGCCCGGAGCACCGCTGTAGACGGGACTCACGGTATAAAGGAGACTGGTGACAACGGATTGGTTTTCTCCGTTTACAAATCCTGCGAAGGAAGAGGTGAAAGGCGGAGCCGGATATCCCTGCCGGGTGATTTTATCCTGCGCTGACACAGTCGCACCGGCCTGGCTTATGGTGAATGTGCCGGAAACACTTCCCAGGTAATTCGGGTCGGCTACTGTAGCCACAACAGCATAACTGCCTGCATTGACCGGAGCTGAAGAATTTCCGTTGAATGTTTTCTCCAGGGGTAACCCAACAGGGTCAGTTACAACAACAGGCTCTTTTGCCAGACCACTGTATGTCTGAACCATACTGTTGTCATCGAACGACAATGTGGCAGTACCCGGAAGGATAGTCAGTGTTCCCAATCCGTAAATAATATTGAAATTATTCGACAACAGCGATCCCGGCACTATCAGGTGCTGTCCGACAGTGTTTCCGGTAACAAGGTTAACCGACCGCAGCAAAACATTCCCTGTGGAATCGCCGGCCAGAATGGAAATATCATCCTCGCTCAGTATAATGATGGCATCGCTGTTGCTGTTTTCGTTGATGGTTCCTGTATTGACCAGAGCGGTGGCATTTACAAGGGCTGTAGCGTTTACCAGAGCGGTGGCACTGATCAGGTTACCATCCTCATCATAAGCATTTACCAGGGCGGTACCGTTGACTAATGCCGTAGCATTCACCAGTGCAGTCGCATTCACCAGTGCAGTCGCATTCACCAGCGCTGTGGCATCAAGCAATGCCTGCGGATCGATGAGTGTTCCGTTGACCAGAGCCGTGGCATTTACCAGAGCTGTAGCATCGCTGATCATAAAGCTTTTATTCACCAGTGCGGTGGCATCAAGCAACGGCTCACCGAGTTCATTCACAAGGGCCGTGGCATTCACCAGAGCCGTGGCATTCACCAGCGCTGTGGCATGTGTCTGTTGAAGTTCTGAAAGCATTTCTGCCTGGTCTTCAGGAGTGATGACCACATTGTTTTCAGGATTGATGGTATCGTTGTTAAAAATATAGTCAAACTCAAATCCTTCAAGGATTTCACCATAGGTAAAGGTCTTATCAGCCGGCTTGATCAGCAGATCCGTTTTCTCAATTGTAAGCAGGCTGCCTGTGAATACAAAGTCAAAACGGCTGAGCAGCGAGATATCAAGCGGATCGGTAGCCTGTAACCCGCTGGCAGGATTGAGCGGATCGGTGGCCGATGGTGAGATTTCCCAGAGTCCGGTATTGCTCAGGCTGGTGGCCACGGTTTCAAAGGGAATGTCAAGAATTCTGGCATATTCCGCTTCTGTAAGTCCTGCTTCTGACAGAGGTACACTGCCTTCCAGGCTTTCAAGGGAATAATTCGCCGTGAACTCAGGCAACACCTCTCCATATTTTTTCGATTTGTTATCCAGCTGTATAAAGATTTTATTTTTCGTAGAGAAATACAGCGGATCGGACAATCCTCCGTCGGTTCCGTTGGTCTGAGGCATCGGAGGATTATAAACCTGTATTACAGGAAACAATTCCTGAAAAACAGGGATCGTGGCAGTAAGCACTGAATCACTGACGTGATTTGTCAGGGTTTCAAGAGGAGCACCGTTCAGATATATTTCGGAACCACCGGTAAGGAAATGCCCTGTTACTGTAATTTCGACCGGAACAAGGCCCGGAATCAAAGTGGTGTCGTACGACAAAGCTGTAACCTGTGGCCTTGGGTTGGCAATTACACCCAGCGATGCATCGGCCTGAATAAATCCATAACCGGTCGAAAAGTCAAAACCAGGGGTATTCATATCAAGTGAAGCCGACAGCAACAATGACTTTACTTCGTCTGTAAGCGGAGCAGCATCGTAAAACGATGATTTGGCTTCCATAATCAGTGCTGCTACACCGGCCGCATGGGGTGCAGCAGCTGAAGTACCGAAGAAATTCGGGAAAGGGTCACCATCAATGTTCAGTCCGCCAAGGTTCACTGTGGTATTGACACCGTTAGGGGCTGTAAGATCGGGCTTGTTTCGGGCAAATCCGTTGACCGGAGTTCCTCCGGTGGAAGAGAAGGAAGCGATGGTTGGTGGATCAACCCCGAACTCCGGGGTGTTGCTGTAGAGCACGGCGCCAACCGCGATGGCCCCTTCGGCATTGGCCTGCCCTACAATGGTTGAGGAACCACCATTTCCATATTCATCCATGGTTAGATCACCCCTGAACACAACATACTTGAGCAATACGTTTGAACTACCAGTTGCATTGATGATCATAATATTGGCCTGGGCACCTCCGGGAGCAACGGTGAAGGGTAGCACCTCGATGGCTGACTTACCGGTATTGTTCCGGTTGAACCCAAAGAGTTTACCCCCGTTGTTATTGACAAGGTAGATATCTAGATCGGTGCCGGTGTTATAAAAATCACCGCCATCGTCCCACTGGAGCACAACGGTATAATTACCTTCGGCCACTGTAATCTGCTGGAAAACATCAGTTGCGCCCCCATCTGCAAAATTATGGGCAAAACCGGTGGTTCCGGCAGGTGGCGGAGCAGGCGAAAAAGTATCCTGATAGGATTTGGATCCGTAGTTACCTGCTGCAGAAAAATAAACAGTTCCAAGCGAAGTAACACTATCCACTGCCCTTGCCACGATTCCATCGCGGAAAAAGGGTTCTGAAATATAGGTGATGTCATCAACAATGATATCGCATCCGGCCTGCTGAAGTTCCAGGATACCTGACGCAAAGTCACCTGCAGTTACAAATCCGGAGCGGAAAGCCAGTTCTGCGCCGGGTGCAACATCATGAATAATCTGAAGCATGGCACGCCCTTCATCTGAACGGGTACCAAAAGGGTATTCCTTCAATACTCCTACCGGCAGACCATTCGCAACGTTTCCGGTACCGGGAAGATCCCCGCGCGAAACATCATCGGCTGCCGGGTTACCCGAAATTGAATTATAGCTGTCGGACAATACCCCGATCTTAACACCGGACCCGGTGAGGCCGAATGCGTTTCTTGCTTTTCCGGAACGCATGGAGATATCCCCTTGCGTGGTCACAATGCCACTATTGACCAGTGCCGGATAAACAGGGCGCACCTGAACAATCATCGATGGCAGATCATTCAAAAGGAGGAGATTGCCGATAGGATAAAAGCCGGTAATCAGCAATTCATCTGCAAATACTTCTGCATTCGTCAACCCGTAACCTGAAGTCTGCAGCAACGACAATAATGCGCTGAGCTGCCCATCAGCGGCTGTTATTTCGATCAGCACATTGTTACCCGAAATGTTGAAAATATCGTTTGAAATTACATCACCCGTGGCGTTGTATGCATCATAAAGGGATGTAAGTTCCGGACCGATGAGCGACAGCAGTTTGCCCCCGACCGGAGGTTCGTAATAAGGATAAATGTTCACATCGCCGCACTCAAGGATGGTCTGGAAGTTCGCAAGCGGAAAACTGACAACCCTGGAATTGGTACCGGCTTTAACCATAGTACGCTGACTCTGCAAACCACTGTTGAGGGTGTAAGTGACGGTAAACTCGCCGGCCTGACCTTCACCAATGTTGTCGATCCCGTTTATCCTGAAGCCCCTGAACGGGACTCCGCCCAGGTAAGGGCCCATCGCAATGCCGGTGTATGTCATACTACCGGACAAAACTCCGACACTGATTCCAGAATAGGTACCGGGCAGTGCTTCAACCGAGTAACCCGACAATTCCTTACAGGCAGGACCCGGACAGCCATCGTGCATGACAGACAGGACTATTGTGAAGGAATTATTGCCGATGTCGGTTACCGAAACAATCCTTGTAGTATAGCCTAACCCATGATCCCTGATAATTTCGCATTCATCCTGTGCAGTAACTGCTCCCGGGAAAAACAGCCACGTAAGAAAAAAAAACAGCAATCCTGCCGGATTCTTACTGATTCGAGTAATGCTTCTTATGTTCATGACGATGTATATTTATTTGAGATGTTTGCCAGTAAACAGAAATGGGCACTGCATCCGGGTATGTTGAGAGGTACAACCAGAGTCAAAATGGCAAATGAGGGAGATCACGAAGGAGTGTTGGAATGAGTCAGCCAAATCATTACTTGACTTAAAAAAGGCAACTTACCACCTAATTTAAAATGATTCTAAACAAAGAAACACAAAACTCAGCAATTTGATGGCAATTAACAGAAATTTAACAATCAGGGTCAATATGTTAATCTTATCTATCGTGCAAACCTTCCTATGAAACTGACCCAATGCCATTTACCGAAAATTGTCAGGATAGTCGGGCCGGCCGGCTTTAATGACCCGGATCGGGTGTTTGAAGGTTTCATCAGGAAAGAAATATTTCCGGTTGCTGAACAATTTCAGCTTTCAAATGTCTTTTTCAGTACAAATCTGCTTTTTCTGCCGGACACCTGAATAATATCACGTCACATTATTCCTCTGTTTTCCATCTTTCCCTGTTAATCAAATTTCAGATTATGAGCACCAAGAAAATCATTGTTCCGGTTGATTTTACAGCCGCTTCAGAGCAGGCGATCAAACAAGCCATCAACATTGCCCTGAAATCGGGATGCACCATCTCGCTGATCCATGTGATCGGTGAAATTTCTAAAGATTCAGCACGCGAAGAACTGGTAAAAACCAGGGATAAGTTACAGGAACTCACTGAGAATACAGAGAAGGCAGGAGTCCGTTGCGAAACCACCATTTCGGAAGGAAGCATATTTACTGAAATCCCGTCCATAGCGAACAATCCTGAGAATTTTATGGTGGTAATGGGAACTCATGGCATCCAGGGTCTCAAGCAGAAATTACTCGGAGCCGACATTTTAAAACTGGCGAGAAAAATCTCCATTCCATGCCTGATTGTTCAGGACGAATGCATCAACTATGGTTTGAATCCGATCGTTTTGCCGGTGGGCGGTCATGACAACTTCAATGCTCTGGTCGCAGTTGTCGCTACCCTGGCAGGAATCTTTGATTCAGAAATCATTATTTATTCTGTTATTCGCAAAGGTGAACCGGAATCGGAAAAGATCAGAAACAACACCCAGCTTGCTGAAAAGATATTCAGTGAAAGTTTCATCAGGTACAGGCGCGTGCGTGAGGAAATGACCATTATTTCGGTCGGATTTGCCCGGCAGACCCTTCAGTTCTCGAATAACACCGGCGCAGGACTGATTGGTATTATGTCGGTAAAGTCAGAGGAACACTATTATTTTGCCCAGGCCGACAAGGAAACCATGGTAAACAACGGGCACAACATTCCGATCCTTTGTGTCAGCGGACCGGAGAATTTCTGAAAATTATAATTTCCCGGGATTGATGTGCCGGTTTCAGGGCACAACGTTTTTCAAATCTTCCTGACCAGCATCAACCCATCCCTGACGGGCAGCAGCAGGTGTTCGATCCTATGGTCGTTTTTAACATGTAGGTTAAACGCAACTATGCCCCGGGTTTCCTTGTCATTCGCCGCTTCCGGATCAATGACCTTACCATACCACAAAACATTGTCAGCAATGATGATTCCTCCTTTACGGACTTTCGGAAAAACCATTTCGTAATAATTTACATAATTCTCCTTATCGGCATCAATAAAAACAAGATCGAAGGGGCCTGGTAATGAAGGAATTAAATCGATTGCATTGCCCTGATGCTGAACTATCTGATGCTCAAGTCCGGATTCTCTAAAAAATTTGTCAGCAATGTGGGCCACTTCGGGATTGTTGTCGATGGTGTGAAGCACCCCTTCAGTTCGGAGTCCATATGCAAGGCAGATGGCTGAATAACCGGTAAAGGTTCCTATTTCAAGGATGGAAACCGGCTGCATCAAACGACTGAGCAACATCAGCAGCTTTCCCTGAAGATTTCCCGACAGCATACCCGGTGTTGTGGAAATGAAATGTGTTTCGCGGGCAAGCCTGATCAGCAGTTCTGCTTCAGGTGATGTAAATTCGAGCGCATAGGCTTCAAAATCAGGGTTTGTTGTATCAAACTGTGGCTTTTCAGTCAGCTTACTCATGCTTTCCGGTTTTTGTAGACCAGCATACTCATGTCTTCAGGCCTGAAAATCTGCCGGGCGGCTTCAGTAAGCTCAGCGGAGCTCAGGGCATTGATTTTGCCAATCATTATTTCGTGTGTATCAACGGTATTGTAGACCAGCAGACTTTTTGCCATCGACAGGGCATCGTTCAGGTTCGACTCGAAGGAAATAGCCAGCTGACCAATAAACTGCTGTTTGGCCGTATGCAGCTGCATCACACCCAGGTTGCTGTCCATCAGCTTTTTCAACTCTTTGTATACCAGGTTCAGTGCACGTTCGAGCGATCCGTTGTCGATGCCGAGATAAATCATAAAGGAACCTGTTTCGGCATAAGGGGTATAAACCGATTCAATGTTGTAGGAAAGACCATTGCGTTCGCGCAACGCCATGCTCAGCCTGGAATTCATGGCCGGTCCGCCAAGAAGGTTCGTCAGCAGGGCCAGCGCAGTCCGCCGTGAATCGGCATAGCTGTAAGCCAGATTACCAACAATGCAATGTGTCTGAAACACCCTCCGTGACTGTATCACCTTTTTTGGCGGCATGGGAATAAAATCAGGCCGGGGTTGTGTTCTGATATTTTGAGGCACCAATCCGAACGAGGCAGTAATCAGTTTTACCAGCCGGCTGAAAGGGATATTCCCAACTGAACTGATCACAATCTGGTCGGTATTGTAGTGACGGGCAAGAAATGAAATCACTTTGTTCCTGCTGATCTTTCTAACGGCCGAAGGTGATCCGAGGATGGAACGGCCCAGGGGATGTCCGCTGAAAAGCATTTCTTCAAATTCGTCGAATATCAGCTCCGAAGGAGAGTCTTTGTAGGAGTTGATTTCGTCGAGCACGACATCCTTTTCCCTGTCAATCTCCTTATCGGGAAAGGTAGAATTGAACAGGATATCAGCGAACAGGTCAATTGCCCGGGGATAATGCGAACTCAGAAAAGAGGCATGTATGCAGGTTTCTTCCTTGGTGGTGTAAGCATTCAGGTCGGCGCCGATGTTTTCGAGATGCCCCAGTACCTGGTGAAGTCTGCGCTTGCCGGTGCCTTTAAAAATCACATGTTCGATGAAATGGGCAAGTCCTTCCTCTCCCTGAAGTTCGTCGCGCGAGCCGGTATTGACCATGACCACCAGGTGCCCGACCAGCCTGTCAGAGTTGCGGTGCACGATGCGTATGCCATTCGGAAGGGTATGAAAAAGATATTGCATTTGCCGGATTCAGGGCTGCAAAAATAGGTAAAATTAAGAGGCGAAAACATTGGGAGATCAATGGAATAAATCGGATGATCTTCAGGTTCAGGTTCAGAATCCTTGTTAGGGTGGTCCGGGCAACGATACCAGATTCTTGTGGTCTCGACTACGCTCGACCACCATAAGTACTCCCTTTGATCGGGTGATCCCGATAGCTTTCGGGACGAGACCATCCGGGAACTATTTCGCCTCCAATGGAAACTTTTTCTCAAACGACAACCAGAAAAGCGGATTGAAACCCCTGAGTTCGCCGGTTTCGGTGTAACTTTCAACCAGCGGGCAGACGGCAATTACCTTCTTTGTAACCCGGCCATTATCCTGATTCAGGTACCACTCCTCAAGAAACCGTAACCTTGTAATGTCGGACATCTGGAGCTCCTTTTTTACAATGGTATCATAGTTTTCATAAGGGGCATAGGATCGCTGAAGGGTAAGCAGCTCATTGCGCGTGCTGCGTTCTTTCAGCTCTGCTGCCGTCATGGGCTTGTTGGTCATCACATCGTAAATCTTCAGTTTTCCGGCATTGGCCGAACTGATGATGGCCTGAACCAGCTTCTCCCGCTTTGGACCTTCAAGATTCTGAATCCACCATTCGAGGTCAACCTCAGGGGTTTTAATGGTTACATCATACTGGATCCTTTCGGTGAGTATTTCACCTTTTTTCGGTCCGCAGGAGGTGATGATCAGCATTGAGATACCGGCCAGCAGGGCAAACAGTGTTTTCTTCATAGTTATGACGTTCATTGATTAAAACATTGGTAAACAGCTTCAAATTTACGAATAGAATCCGGCAGGCGTGTTACACAGGAAAATAAAAGTCAACCTACTTAATATCAGGACTAATCCTGCCTTCCTCCGGCATCTGAACCGGATCAGAAAGAAGATATCTGCCCGGAAAAATAATCGCATACCTTTGCATCAGAAAGTAAACTCCCATTATCCCACTTTGGTATGGCCAAACCAGAGAAAAATTCAAAAATCAATGCGCGACCCCGGACAACAGGAATGACCACGCTGCCGGGTAATATCCGTGTTTCGCACGAAAACCTCCTGATCACCCTGATCCTGATGTTTACGTTCATGATTTATTCGGGTACCCTGTCACATGAATTTCTCACAGGCTGGGACGATGGCGAGTACCTTGGCGACCCTGTTGTTCGTAGCGAAGGTCCGGTGAATACCAGAGCGATTTTCAGCAATTATTACCTTGGGATGTATCAACCCCTTGCCATGCTGAGCTTTGCGCTGAACTTTAAAATCTCAGGTGATACTGCCTGGCCTTATATTTTCATCAACATATTGTTGCATCTCTTCAATACCCTTCTTGTTTACAGACTGATGCAGCGCTGGATGAAGGGATTGATCCCGGCCGGCATTGTTGCTGCGCTCTTCGCTCTTCACCCCATGCATGTTGAAGCTGTTGCCTGGATTTCGACCCGGAGTTCAGGTCTTTACTCGCTGTTTTTCCTATCGGGACTGCTGGCCTGGGACACATATCTTGAGAAAGGGCAGCAAACCCGTCATTATATGGTCGCACTGCTGTTTGCCCTGCTGGCCCTTTTATCCAAATCGATGGCGGCAACCTTCCCGCTGGTGCTTTTCGTCATTGATTTCATGAAACAAAGAAAGCCCGGCTGGCGCCTGCTGGCGGAAAAAATTCCATTCCTGGCCCTATCTGTAATTTTTGGCCTGGTGGCTGTAAAAGCGGCAGCTTCTTTCGGACACATTACCGTGATGGAACAGGATTATCCGGCTGTCCAGCGGTTCTTCCTGATCATCTACGGCCTTTCATTTTACATCATCAAAATGGTGGTTCCGGCAAACCTGTCTGCCATTTATGCCTTTCCGGAGACGGTAAACGGTTCGCTTCCCGGATATGTTTATCTGGCGGCCATTGTTCCACTGATCGTCATTGCCGGGCTGTGGTTCTCAGGAAAATTCCGCCGCGAATTTATTTCAGGCAGCCTGTTTTTCCTGTTCAGCATCTCGATGGTGTTGCCCCTGTTCTGGTCCAGGATATTTATCACTGCCGACCGGTACAGTTACATTCCCTACATTGGCCTTTTCATGATCGTAGCACGCCTGATCAGCAATCTTTATGAATCCAGGGCAGGCATGGATAAAACCACATTCAGGATGCTGGTTTTTACCTCGATACTGGCTTCCGTAATGCTGTGCACAGCTACCTTCAGCAGGATACGTACCTGGAAAGATACCCCAACCCTGCTTACCGATGTCATTGAAAAGAGACGCTCGGATGCCGATATGGCCCACGGCTACTTTTACCTCGCCAATTACTACGATGCCCTTGAAAACGGTGATGAGGCCATGAAATACTATGATCTTGCCCTTAGCCGGAATAACCTTTACCTGCTGGCGCTCAACAACAGGGGCATCCTGAAGGGGAAAGCCGGGAATGAGGCTGGTGCTATTTCCGATTTTGAAGCGGCCATCCGCATAAAACCTGATTATGCAGAAGCCTATTATAACCGGGGTGTAGCCTTGTATCAGACCGGGAAGCCCGATGAAGCCTGTATAGACTGGAACAGGGCCCTTCAGCTGAAATTCAAACCTGCCGGTGAAGCCATTTATCAGTACTGCCGGAAAAAGTAATGTCGGCAAAGGAGCAACAGAACGAAAAATGTGCAATAAGTTAAAACCACTCAGGCCACAGGTTCACTAAGGTTGTTTACTTTTCAGATTCAGTATTTTTACCAGGAGATTCGCTGGATTTTTTTCTCATTACTCCCTGTGTCTTATTGGTTTAGAAGCACTGCAGATTAACACACAGAAGCAATGAGGCACTTCCTTTTCTGACCTCTGACCTCTGACACCTGACTTCAGACTTCTGTTTTTTGTCTGTAGCTGGCTTTTTCATTAGCTTTGCAGAAACTGCAGCCCATGACCATAAAAATTGCATTGATTATTTCGATCATTCTGCAGTTTGCTGCAGCCATCATTGCTCTGTCGCTGACCAGGCGGACCAGAACCAACATTGCCTGGTGGCTGATTTCCATCGGTTTTCTGCTTATGGCCATCCGAAGGGTTTTCGAGCTCTTTCAGATCCTTGAATCGGACAGTAAGCTCATCACAGGTATGCTCAGCACCTGGACCGGTGTGCTGATTTCGATACTGATGCTGGGCAGCCTGATCTTCATCAAACGAATCTTCAATATCCAGAAAAGAATGGACGAGCTCCGCAAGGAGAATGAGTCGCGGGTGTTGTCGGCAATTGTCAGAACAGAAGAAAATGAACGCCTGAATTTTTCGAAAGAACTGCACGACGGGCTCGGGCCATTGCTCTCCTCGGTAAAAATGGCCATCTCGTCAAGCGGAAGAAACGCCGACAGGGAACAGGAAGCACAGGTACTGGCCAATGCAGAAAAACTGATTGATGAATCCATCACCTCGCTGAAGGAAATATCCAACAAACTGAGTCCGCACGTACTGAATAATTTCGGGTTGAGAAAAGCCCTGAAATCATTTATTTCGAGGTTGCCCATTATTGACAAACCTTCGATTAATCTCGAAAGCAACATCGAAGACCGCCGGTTTCCCTATAATGTGGAAGTTATCCTTTACAGGGTGATCTGCGAACTGATTTCAAACTCGCTGAAGCATTCAAATGCCCGGAACATTTACATCACCCTGATGGCCGACGAGGTGTCCGTTTCACTCGACTTTCTGGACGATGGTGTCGGGTTCGACAGCGAGATATTGGAAATGAGTGAAAAAGGGCTTGGTTTTTCCAACATCCGTTCACGGATCAAATCGCTGAACGGTACTTTCGACATCTACACAAAACTAAATGAAGGCGTAAGAGTGAACATTACAATAGGGCTGAAAGAAGGTTAGAATGAATTACGAATTACGAATGACGAATGACGAATGACGAATGACGAATGACGAATGACGCCCTTCGACAGGGCTCAGGGTAAAAATGACGAATGACGAATGGTATTATCATATTACTTTCTGTTACCTGTTACCTGTTACCTGTTAACTGTTACCTGTTACCTGTTAACTGTTAACTGTTATCTGTTAGTTTTTGTTACCAGGGCAACAAGGCAAAGTTCAAACCAAATAATTGACATATCTGTAAAAAATGGAAGCATTCTCCGTATTTCTGGTTGACGATCACAAACTCTTCAGGGAGGGGATGAGCCTGCTGTTGGGCAATCTCCCGTACATCAGCAGGGTTTATGAAGCCTCAGGCGGGGATGAGTTTCTGGCAAGGCTGGAAGAAGTCAGGCCAGGGCTGGTTTTCATGGACATCAGCATGCCCGGCATTGATGGAATTCAGACCTCGGCCAGAGCCCTTGACATTTACCCTGACCTTAAAATTATTGCCTTGTCGATGTATGCCGATGAAGATTACTACACCCGCATGATCAATGCCGGTGCCAGGGGGTTTATTCTGAAGAACTCAGGAATGCAGGACGTGGAAGAATGTATCCGGAATGTGATCTCAGGCCATAATTACTTCTCACCGGAAATTCTTGATGGTATTCTGAGAAACATCAGCCGGAAGGTAAAATCTGCAAAGTCCGGAGAATTATCAGAACGTGAAACCGAGGTGCTGTACAGGATCTGCCAGGGCATGTCGAATCAGGAAATTGCCGGCCTGCTGCGCATCAGCAAACGAACGGTTGATAAGCACCGTGAGAACCTGCTTCTGAAGACCGATTCACGTAATACCGCGGGTCTCGTTATGTTTGCGATTCGCAATGGAATTGTTGAGGTTTAATGAGTTTGTATTGACAGATCCTGCTGATATCCCGGTTTGATATTACTGATATGATACCTCCTGAACAGGGTCGGCAACTGACGGAATAAGGTTCAGGGTTGCCGGCAGGTTAGGATGCCGGGATATCAGAAATCCTGAACAGGCAAGGTTAAACCCTGATCCGCGATGCGCAACACATGAATAAACATTCAAAAAAAATCATTTTGTTCAGTGTTCTTCTATCACAGAGATCATTCAATTATGAAACCATTACTTTCCGAAATGCCTTTTGATAATTGAAATCAACTTCAGGGTATTTACAGGTTTAGTGACATAATCATCACATCCTGCATCCAATGCCTTTTCCCTGTCGCCCGCCATTCCAAAGGCTGTTTGTGCAATAATGACAACTTCCTTACTTTCCCGGCGGATTTGCCGGGTCGCCTCGTAACCGTTCAATCCGGGCAATTGCATATCCATAAGAATTAAATCAATACCGGCATGATTACGGAAAATTTCAACTGCTTCAATACCAGTCCTTGCTTTCAATACAAATGCTCCCATCATTTTAGCAATAATATCCAGCAACAATTCTGATGTTTCATCATCCTCAGCAATCAGTATTTTCAGCCCTGGTATTTCAGAAGTAAAGTCATTCACGACTCCCTCATCCTGCAGTACCATCCGGGCTTTGCTACCTTCCTGTGCAGCATTGTACGGCAATGTAAAGAAAAACACGGAGCCGGTTCCTTCCCTGCTTTCTACCCGGATTTTTCCACCGGACATTTCAACATATGCTTTCGAGATTGACAAACCCAATCCTGCACCTTGACGCGCCATTTTATCAGCTATATCTGCCTGAATGAACCGCTCAAAAATTGCTTCCTGCCTGTCAACCGGAATTCCAATCCCTGTGTCTTTTACATAAAATTCAATGAAACCGCCTTTTCTCAGACATCCGAGTTCTATCGATCCCTCCATTGTGAATTTTATGGCATTCTTC
The DNA here is from genome assembly GCA_016705005.1 of Bacteroidales bacterium. Classification (GTDB taxonomy): domain Bacteria; phylum Bacteroidota; class Bacteroidia; order Bacteroidales; family Lentimicrobiaceae; genus Lentimicrobium. The sequence continues at coordinate 178,229 of JADIZB010000010.1, forward strand.
ACCAGATTCGTTAAAATAGCATAGGTTTTTTCACGATCGGTATAAATGATGGATTCATTTTCGGGGAGGAAATCCTTAATCATGAACCTGATTCCTTTTGCTTCAACTTCCGGTTTAAAAAAGGAATATATATATTCAATCTGCTTATTGACATCAGTCTCCTTTAAATCCAGTTTCATCAGACCAGCTTCAATTCTTGAAATATCGACGATATCGTTGATGATGTTTAGCATCCGGGCACCACTTTTTTCAATAATCCCGATATACTCCATCTGTTGATCGCCGGTAAGTCCGGGGTTCTTCAACAGTTCAGAAAAACCCAGAATGCCATTCATTGGGGTCCGGATTTCGTGACTCATGTTGGCAAGGAAAGCAGATTTGAGCCGGTCACTTTCCTCAGCATGTTCCTTGGCTCTATTCAGTTCTATTTCCGCCAGCTTCCTGTCGGTAATATCGCTGCCAAAGCAGGAACCGCCAACCACAATGCCTTTCTTAACAATCGGATTAAAACTTACCTGGATATATACAATACCACTCCCGGTATCAATGGCATCTTCAATGGTAAACGGCTCATTGTTTAACACCCTGTCGTAACGGGGTTTCCAGATGGGTTGCAATGCCTGGGGCAGTGACCTGATAAGATTTACACCAGGTTCTAACCAAACGCCGAATGTCCTTTCAAACTCATTCTGAAAAACATGGTTGATGTACAAAATTTCATAATTCCTGTTGAAAGCCCATATATTGTTTTGTGTTCCTTCAAGAATGGCCGTTACATTGGCATTGATGGTTTCAGCAGCTTCTTTGGCTAAAACCAGTTCATTGGTACGTTCTTCAACCGTTTTTTCCAGATTCCTGTTGTTGTATTCCACCAGCAGTTTCTCTTTGTCAAGTTCATGGTTCAAAAAGAAATTGCGGCGAGCATAATACTCAATATTGTAAGAGGCAAACATCCCGATAATATTGGCACTTATAAAAAAGAAGTTAGTGTTGATGAGTGTTAAACTGTCAGGATGAGCATAAAATATTACCCCTATATTGTATAATATCAGTATGATCCATCCGGCAATTGAAGCCAGCAAAAAACGAAGTTTTATAAAGAAATAACCTGCTGAAAAAATCAGCATCATTCCGGCATAATAGGCATAATTCTGGGGTACAAGCATAATCATGATACTGATGCCGGACCCTCCGATGATTAAACTGACAAACAACAACCACTGCCAGACTCTTTTGAAAACACCGGTAAACGACATTAAAAAGACAGACAGCAATACAGGCAGTACAATCAGGTAGCGGATAATATGAAAAAGTTTTGCATATTCAGGAAACATTAGAAAATCAAGGATTCCAAATATACTGTAGAGGAAAGAAACAAGGATAAAAGAAACCCTGACCTGAATCAGGGATTCGAAAAAGTAATTTTCCAGAAACAATTTCTCCTCCTTTTCAGGAAAGGTCAGTGAAATTCTGTTATATATCATTTTCGGATTTATCATTGTTTATAAAAGTTGTCAAAAATGTTTATCAATCTGCCATAAAGACATAAAGTCACAATAGCCAAAACCAGGGAGAATGCGCATTGTGACTCACAAAACAACAATCTGTCAGCAAATTACGATGGTAATAACCGGAAACATTTGTTGCAAATGTCGGTAAATCAGGAATAAAAAAACAGTTATCTTGATAAATAAAAGTACCCTGGTTCATAGAAATTCACTTTACTTCATTCACAGCACCATAAGTTTTTATACGTATCAGTGCGGCTAAAAGCGTAGCCTGCTAATTACGCTTAAAGACTGTATTACAGATACTTTAATGATGGTAATTTTGCGATTATCCAAAATACCATCATGCATGAAACCATTCTGTAAACATTTCCTTCTGACCCTGCTGGGCGCAGTATTCATGGTTCAGAGCGGGTTTTCGCAATTCAGCGTAGATGCCCACCTGAGAAGCCGGTTCGAAATCCGCGATGGCTACCAGAAACTGGCTTCGGAAGGGTCAAATCCGGCCATACTTATTTCGCAACGGACCCGCCTGTCGTTCAGCTATGAAAGCAGGTTGCTGAAACTGAAAATCACGCCGCAGGATGTCCGCATCTGGGGCGATCAGACAACTCTCAGCTCAACAGGAGTCGGTGATAATCCGTCGCTCGATTTACTGGAAGCCTATGCTGAAGTTAAAATGGGCAACATCGGTTGGGTGTCGGCCGGCCGTCAGCAATTGGTTTACGACAGCAAACGACTGCTGGGCGACCGTAACTGGAACCAGAACGGGATTGCTTATGATGCCGTGGTATTCAGATTCCCCATCGGGAAATGGAACCTGCATGCCGGGGCCGCCTGGAATACCCTGGTGGAAGCCCCTGCCGAAAACCCTTACCCCTCCGCCAGGATCAAATCACTCAACTACATCTGGCTGAACCGTAAGATCAGCAATCAACTTACCCTTTCACTGCTGCACATCTCCACGGGCGTTACCCGGACCGATACCACAAATCCGATGAATTTCAGGCATACCACCGGACTCTTCGGCGAATACAAAAGTAAAAACCTGAACGCATGGGCAAATGCCTATTACCAGTTTGGAAAAAATCAGAAAGGCAACACAATCAACGCTTTCCTGATCGATGCTGATGCCGGTTACAAACTGGGAAACTTCACCCCGGGTCTTGGCCTTGGATACCTTTCGGGAAATAAAAGCACCATTGGCAGTGACGGAACCGATAAACTTTTCGATCCCCTATACGGGAACAGGCACCGCTTCTTTGGCTTGATTGACTATTTCAGGACTTTAGCATCGCAGACCAAACAGGGCGGACTTGCCGACTATTATCTGTGGTTTGACTATAAATTTTCAAAGAAAACCAGCATCCGCAATACATTCCATTCGTTCATGCTGGCACATACAAATCCGGCAACTCCTGACAACAAGGACCTGGGTTTCGAAAACGACCTTGTATTCAAGTACAAATTCAACGACTGGGGCGAACTGGAAAGCGGGTACTGCTTCTATCTGCCGACAGCATCCCTGAAAAAACTCCAGAATGTGCCGGACGAAAAGTTCTCACAGTTCTTTTACCTGCAACTAACACTTACCCCGAATTTGTTCAAACAAACCCCAACTCCAGAAAAATGATCTTTGTATCCGGTCATTAGTAATGAAAATGTCACCACTCAGGCACCGAGAACACTGAGAAACACTTAGTAAGAAAGAAATTAAATGCTAAAGCTTCTCAAAAAAAAGTTCTTAGTGACCCATAGTGAACTCAGTGCCTAAGTGGTAAACAAAACAACGCAATTAAATAAATCACCAATATCATGAAAAAATTAAATTTCCTTATCCCGCTCATCGCTGCTATCCTGATTTCATCCTGTGCCTCACAGAAGAAAAAGGACGAAACCATCAGTCTTTCCGGTGCATTTGCACTCTATCCGCTGGCCGTAAAATGGACGGAAGAATATCAGAAAACCCACCCGGAAATCCGGTTCAATGTTTCGGGTGGCGGTGCCGGTAAAGGCATGGCAGACGCACTGGCCGGAACTGTTGATCTTGGCATGTTTTCGAGGGCAATTGCACAGGAAGAGATCAACCAGGGAGTGTGGTGGGTCGGACTCACCATCGACGCGGTAGTTCCTACCATCAGCAACCAGAACCCATTCCTCGCAACCATTAAGCAAAAAGGGCTGACCAGAGAGGACTTCACCGCCATCTTTACCGGAGAAAAACAGAATGACTGGGGCAAACTGCTGGAGGTTCCCCAAAAAGGCAATGTGGTCGTCTATACCCGTTCCGATGCCTGTGGTGCTGCTGAAACCTGGGCCAAATACCTGGGCGGAAAACAGGAAAACCTGCTTGGCATAGGCATTTATGGCGATCCCGGACTGGCCGATGCCGTTGCAAAGGACAAACTGGGCATCGGTTTCAACAACACCATTTATGCCTATGACATCCTCACCGGGAAAAAGCGGCCGGGGATGGAAGTGATTCCCATCGACATCAACGGCAACGGGATCATCGATCCTGAAGAAAACTTCTACGAAACCTTTGAAGGTGTGCTGAAAGCCATTGCCGACGGAGTTTATCCTTCACCCCCTGCGCGTGAACTTTACTTTGTAGCCAAAGGCAAACCACAAAAACAGGCCACCCTTGACTTTATCCGGTGGACACTGACCGATGGGCAGAAGTTTGTGAAGGAAGCCGGTTATGTGCCGATTGAGCAGGCGAAGATTGAGGAGTATCTGGCCAAGCTGGAGAACTAAGTATGCAGTTGGCAGTAAGCAGTTGGCAGTGAACAACTAAAAAATAAAGACTGTCGGTTTTCAGTAAATGGTTGACTGTATGTCATATGTAATATGCAGTATACAACAGGCAGTTGGCATTTACCTGTTGGCGTGAACAACCTATTAAAATCAGATTGCAGCTTGCAAGTGTAAAAATAAGACAATGAACAGTTTAAAAGTAATTGCTCAGCTTTTTGCCGATAGAATAACCGTTTATAATAGATTGATTTTTAATTTATTATCAATATAAATCATTGACTAATGATGAAAGGTTTTCGCGATCTGATTGTTTATCAAAAGGCATTTGATCTGGCAATGGAGATTTATGTCTTAACAAAGAAGCTTCCGCCTGAAGAAAAGTATGAACTCACTGATCAGATCAGGAGATCTTCCCGATCAGTGTGCAGGGCTATCGGGGAAGGATACAGGAAGCGTCAGTATCCGAAACATTTCACCTCGAAAATGAGCGATGCAGATTCAGAAAACACAGAAACCCAGGTTTCACTTGATTTCATCCTACGATGCGGTTACATCTCAAATGAACAATACCTGGATTTACTGAATAAATCAGAAGAGATCGGACGAATGTTGAACAATATGGTTGAATACCCTGAAAAATTTCTTCCGAAGCACTAATTCTACTACTGACTGCCTACTGCCTACTGCTTACTGCTACATATAATAACATCAATGAACCAATGCAACTTAAGCGCTTATTCATAGATAAGATCAACGGCTTCTGGATGATAACTTCACTGGTTACCATCCTTTGCCTTCCGTTGATTATCGGAATCGGGTTGTACCTGAAAGCAGAACCCTTATTTGGTCAGCAATCATTCATGAGTCTTGTTTTTTCATCACAATGGGCGCCTTCGAAGGGAGAATTCGGATTCTGGCCATTTATAGCCGGTTCGCTCTATGTTACTTTGCTCTCTTTTCTTTTTACGGCACCGGTTTGTCTGCTGGCGGCCATCTACCTCACCCAGTTTTCATCGAAACAACTCATCCGGATCATGCACCCGGTGATTGACGTGCTGGCAGGACTACCTTCGGTGATCTACGGCGTTTGGGGGATACTCATCATAGTACCCTTTGTCTCGGATTTTGTGGCGCCATTCTTCGGCACGACCTCTTCGGGTTATTCCATCCTGGCCGGAGGTATCGTGCTGGCAGTGATGTGTATTCCTTACATCCTCAATATGCTGATTGAAGTGTTCAATACCGTGCCTTCCGGACTGAAGGAGGCTTCCCTGTCGATGGGGGCCACAAAATGGGAATCGGTTAAGCATGTGGTGATCAGGGGAAACTACCCCGGCATTATTTCGGCTTATGGACTTGGCATTGCCAAAGCCTTCGGTGAAACCATTGCCGTGATGATGGTGGTGGGCAATGTGGTTAAGGTAACGGCAAATCCATTGCATGCCGGCTATCCCCTGCCGGCGCTGATAGCCAACAATTACGGGGAGATGCTCTCCATCCCCATGTACGACGCCGCCCTGATGTTTGCCGCCTTTCTGCTGCTGGTGATCATCCTGGCATTTAACCTGATATTCAGGTACCTTATCCATAAAACCAAAAGGCAATGAGACGGATAAAAATTCTTGAAGAAAAATTCTTCATTTTGCTTTCAGGTTTCATGGCCTATTCTCTGATTGCAGTGCTTGCCTTTATTATCCTTGTCATATTCGTAAAAGGATTCAATGCGCTGAGTTTCGATATGATCCTGAAAATACCCAAAGGTGGATATTATTACGGCGGTGAGGGCGGTGTGCTGAATGCAATTGCAGGATCCGTGTATATTGCTTTTGGTGCCACCCTGATCGCCATAGCTATCGGAATGCCTGCGGCACTATACATCAACGTTCAGCTGGTCAGGTATAAACGAACCCAGAATACCATCCGGTATTTTCTTGATGCGTTGTGGGGTATTCCATCAATTGTTTACGGCGCCTTCGGCTTTGCGCTGATGCTGTTCTTCGGCATGAATGCTTCACTCCTGGCCGGTATCATCACAGTGGCCCTTCTGATCTCACCCATCATGGTACGTACATTCGACGAAGTCCTGAGCACCATCCCGAAAGGACTGCACGAAGCATCGCTGGCACTCGGCTCCACCCGGACCGAAACGGCTTTCAGGGTCATGTTCAAACAGGGATTTTCAGGCTTCATCACTGCCATTCTGCTGTCGTTCGGCAGGGGGATCGGCGATGCGGCCTCAGTGTTGTTCACGGCAGGATATACCGACAACATCCCGGTCAACCTGGATGAACCGGCTGCCACCCTGCCACTGGCCATCTTTTTCCAGCTGGGATCACCCATTCCCGAAGTCCGCGAAAGGGCCTTTGCATCCGCAGTAATTCTTACCGCCATCATTCTGGCCATCAGCCTGGGTGCACGTTACCTGTCGAAACGTTACTCAAGAACCAATTTAAAGTAAAAGAACATGTCCTTACAGGAACCCGGAATTATGACACAACCAGCTACCTTGCCTGAAACCGGCGAAAAAAAGGTTACTCCCATCCTGCGGGTTCAGCATCTCAATGTTCATGCGGGCAGCAACCATATCCTGAAAGATGTGAACCTGGAAATCCCGCGCAACAGGATCACAGTGCTGCTGGGTCCTTCAGGCTGCGGCAAAACTACCCTGCTGAAGTGCATGAACAAGCTGACCGATCTTTACAGGGAGCTGAATGTATCGGGCAACATCTTTATTGAAAACGACAATATCCTTCATACCACGACCAATATCCCGGGCATCAGGCAGAAGATGGGACTGCTTTCACAGAGGCCTTACCCCTTGCCTGTTTCCATTTATAAGAATGTGGCTTACGGACTTAAACTGAAAGGTGTCCGCGACAAACGGCTGATCGGGTTTAGTGTGGAGAAGCACCTGCGTGAAGTCGGATTGTGGGAAGAGGTCAAAAACCGCCTGAATGCCCCGGCAACCAGCCTTTCGATCGGTCAGCAGCAGCGCCTCTGCCTGGCCAGGGGGCTGGCTGTAAAGCCCAGCATCATCCTGGCCGATGAGCCTACCTCAGCCCTCGACCCGATCTCAAGTAAGATCATCGAAGATCTCTTCAAGGACATGAAAAAGCACTATACAATTATTCTTGTCACGCATGTGCTACGTCAGGCCATGCGGCTGGCCGATCATGTGATCTTTATGTACGACGGGGAAATCATAGAGCAGGGAAGTCCTGAAGAACTTTTCAATAACCCTCAGACTGACAAACTCAGGGCTTACCTTGTTGACGGAAACTGATCAATTAACAGATAACAACTAACAGTTAACAACTAACAGTTAACAACTAACAGTTAACAATTAACTGTTAACAGATATGAGGCAAGGAGGATGAGGACCTGCCGGCAGTAGCAGTTGATGTATGGTATTTACGATTTACGATTTACGGTTTTAGGTTTTAGATTTTAGATTTACAATTTGATAAAACCATCCTACGGAACGCGCCCGCATGGCCTCTTCCGGCAGGTGAACCGCAAGCCGGAATTTAAACGCAGAAGTCGCCCGGTCGCTTAATTTGCAGAATCACCCCATCGCCTTTTCGAACGGCGGAGCCATTGAACTATGAATGTGGGACATTTTTTTTCACCACAATAGGCACAATAGGCACAATTTCATTTAATCGATTTTTGTGGCTGATGGTCGCTTTCGTATCATAATTACTTAATCACCTTTTCGAACGGCGGAGCCATTGAACTATGAATGTGGGAATTTTTTTAACCACAATAGGCACAACTTGTCCAGGCTACTTAGACGGGAATAGGACACAATTTCATTTAATCGATTTTTGTGGGTGATGGTCGCTTTCGTAGCATAATTACTTAATCACCTTTTCGAACGGCGGAGCCATTGAACTATGAATGTGGGACATTTTTTTTCACCACAATAGGCACAACTTGTCCCGGCTACTTAGACGGGAATAGGGCACAATTTCATTTAATCGATTTTTGTGGCTGAATATAGCTTTAGTCGCATAGTCACTTCATCGCCTTTATAAACGGCGGAGCACTTGAACATTCAAACGCATGAAGTGTATTTAACCCAGAACCTTAAAACGCCTAGCTCCCAACCAATAACTGTTTGTTGTCAGTTATTATTTATTATCTGTTATTTGTTCACTTGTTTCAGGCTTCATAATAACCCCCAGATTTTTCTTCCCGTCAATCATAATCACAATCGGCTTCTCAAAACGGATGTGACGGATAAATTCGTCTTCATACACTGCCGTCTGCTTTGAAAGATATTCAAGGTCATAAAAACCGTCGTTGATAAACGGGTTCAGCGTAAAGTAGCCTACCCTGAACGAGGTCAGGTTCTGGAAGAAGTGGGTTCCCTGACTGGGATCGATCCGGTAATGCTCGAGGCCTGACTCGATGATGACCCTGGCTGCCGATATCTGTGGCCATTTTACCGGGATGCCCAGCCATGGATCGCTGCTGCCCCAACGGCCGGGACCGACCAGCACATAGAATTTCTTTTCGGCCAGGAACCTATCGTTCAGCTCCCCTACCCGCAGGGCGGTATCCTTGTTGGCCGCCGGGTTGAACGATTCAGGTTTGATGTAAACAAAATCATGAATATCGCGGATAATGCCGTTACCCAGGGCCGAATGTGAAAGGATCAGGGTTTCCTCCTCTTTCACCTCTTCAAGGTGCGCCTCAATGGCTTCGCGGTTATCCACTATGGGCCGGATCTGAAGCAGGTTGAAGACAGCCGGCTCACCCTTCGGTTGGTTCAGGTCTACTGCAAACTCAATTTCCACCGGTTTACTCATTTCACGCTGCCCTGTTTCAAGAACGGTGGCCAGAATTTCAGACAGCGGGAAAACATTGTGCATGAGTATATTGGAAAAGGTTATAATCCTCTTTCCACTCCCGAACATACCTTCGCGCAGCATATTACTTTCATAGTCGAACGTTGAGGCTATGTTGCGCAACGACCCGTCTGATTCTGCCTCGTTCAGATTCAACTTCTGCAGGTTACAGGCATCGTCGGTTGAAGGGGTAAAACTGCCGGGCAACAGGTCGAGGGCATAGAAATGTTTCTGAGTCTCACGCAGGGCCAGTTCCGGGGTGCTAAGCTGCAGCACTTTACGCGGGTAGCGCGGCGAAAACCGCAGCGTCATCCCGCCATCAACAATGTACTTTCCTAAACCGAGTGCGATGTTGGCAATGCCATCCTCAGGCTTTTCAGGCGCAATCGGGTAAAAGTTGATCGACCGGGCCACACCTGACAGACTGGGGTAAAAGCGGTCACCATAAGGCGAACCAGTCACCTCCTGCAGAACAATGGCCATTTTCTCCTCATCAATCACATTCGAGGTAGCCAGCATATAGGCTTTGGAATCCTTGAAAAAAGCGGAGGCGTAGACACTTTTGATCGCGTTGCTCAGGTTCTCGATGGTCAGCCGTTCGTCGTTGACAAAATTAGGAACCATATAGGTGGAATAGATTCCTGCAAACGGCTGGTAATAAGAATCCTCGAGCAGGCTCGACGACCGGACTGCAATGGGTTTTTTAACGACAGTGATAAAGGTGTAAAGATCCTCGTGCAGCCTGAAAGGCAGACGGGCTGCCACGAAGTTGTCGAGGATTTCTTCATCAGTAGCACCCGACAGGGCGATATCGTACAGGCTGTTGTCCTCCATAAACTCGTCGAAAATGTCGGCACCCAGCACCACTGTTCTGGGAATGGTAACAATCACATCCTTCCATTTATCAAGCAGGCGGTTTCTCTTGATCATCGAATCAAGGAAGGCCAGCCCCCTCGCCTTTCCACCGATCGACCCCTGCCCTACTCTGGTAAAGCTGAGGTACTCATCGAAGCTCTCCCTGTTAAACTCGGCGATGATCCCGCGGGCCTTGTTAAGACGAAAGGTAGCAATGGCATCGAAGATAAAGCGGCGGATCTCATCCAGATCCTGAAAATCGCCAGGACGAAGATCACGGAACAGCTCTGCCAAAGGAAAAAGGGCGCGGGCATACAGCCATTTCGAAATATGGTTCCGGTAAACGTGGTATTCAAGTGAGCTGTCGGGGATCTCAAAAATGCGCTGCTGCAAGGCCTTCAGATCGGCCGCCCGGGCAACCTCCTGTTTGGTAACAGGATCAGAAAACACAAAATCGCCGAAGGCGAAATACTGGATGATGAAGTTCCGCAATTCTATCGACAGGGTGTGCGATAGTTTGTGAATAAAGCCGGCTCTGCGTTCGCGGGCCATGGCATGGTTCGACAAGTCTGACGACTGCATGAGCAGCGGGATAAACTCATCTTCACGTTTCACCTTTTCGATCAGGCGGATGCCTGCCATGGGATCTTCAACGCCATTTCGAGGGTATGAGGTGTCGGTTATGATCCCCAGAAGGTTGTTTTTGTATTTCTCGTAATAACCGATGGCCTGTTCGTAATTGGTGGCCAGCAGGATCTTGGGTCTTCCACGCATCCGCAGCATCATCTGGTGCTCATTAATGCCTTCGGTCATAAAGGCTTTCGATTGCTTAAAGATGATCTTATAGATGTTGGGCAGGTAGCTCGAATAAAAGCGGATCGAGTCCTCAACCAGCAGGATGCCCTGAACACCGACATCAAGCATATCGTGCTCGGCATTCATCCTGTCTTCGATCAGCTTGATGATGGCCAGCAGGATATCGGCATTGCCGAGCCAGCAGAAAACATAGTCGATGGCCGACAGGTCTTCGTTGGCGATGGTCATGGTCACTTCGCGTGAAAATGAGGTCAGCACCACAATAGGGATCCCCGGATACAATTCCTTCAGCCTGCGCGCCGAATCGAAACTGTCGCTCTTGCCCATGCTGAGCATCGTGATGATCAGGTCGATGTGCTGGTTTTCTATGGCAATCAGGGCTTCCTTTTCTGAAGATACCTGGATAAACTGGGGTGGGTAACGCAGACTGAGGGAAACGTATTCGTTGAAGATCTGCTCGTCGATGCGGCCGTCGCCTTCCAGTACAAAGGAATCGTAATTGCTGGCGATCAGCAGCACGTGGTAGATCCGCTTTTTCATCAGGCTGGTGAATGCGGTATCGTCGAAGTAGTATTTCTTCGAAAGCAGGGCGTAAGGTGAATTGGGCATAAAGGCTGGTTGTATTTACAAAAATAGGATTTTCTTGCTATAAACCGAAATGAGCTATCGTGTTTCATTGGGATAAACGCAGAGGTTTTTTTGCCACCAATTCACCAAGGCACCAAATTCTTTTTTTATCAATTCCGAAATGAGCTATCGTGTTTCATTGGGATAAACGCAGAGGTTTTTTTGCCACCAATTCACCAAGGCACCAAATTCTTTTTTTATCAATTCCCAAATGAGCTATCGTGTTTCATTGGGATAAACGCAGAGGTTTTTTTGCCACCAATTCACCAAGGCACCAAATTCTTTTTTTATCAATTCCCAAATGAGCTATCGTGTTTCATTGGGATAAACGCAGAGGTTTTTTTGCCACCAGGGCACAAAGGCACCAATTTATTATTTATCAAATCCGGAACGAGCTATCGTGTTTCATCGGGATAAACGCAGAGGTTTTTTTTGCCACAATTCACCAAGGCACCAAATTCTTTTTTTTATCAATTCCCAAATGAGCTATCGTGTTTCATTGGGATAAACGCAAAGGTTTTTT
>JADIZB010000011.1 GCA_016705005.1 Bacteroidales bacterium
TGCATAAGATCCTGAAGAGGCCCTGGCGCAATGGTCAGCTATCAGAAGCAGTGGCGCATAGTCAGCACCAGTATTGTTCATAATGGTTCCGGTACACCAGTATGAAGAGTTGCCGTTTTGACAAGGATCCGAACAACACTTTTTATCTGATTACGCCAGTTATCGCCTTCGCTGCATGCAGCATTCACCCCTCACAATTCCCCGACAAGGACTGCTTCAGTGATTTATCGCCGGAAGCTTCATCGGTTTGTAGCCGTATAAAACTTCACTGATCCGGAATGACTGGCTACCCGGATTTGTCATCAGAATATGTGTATTCAATTACAATACTTTCCCCTTTCCGACTTCGATGGCAAAAGCCCGTCAGGCTGATTGTTCCGGCTGGTAAATGCCCCGAACCTGCGATTTATCAGCCGAATATACGAACATCACTGGCCCTTCCGGAAGGTGAAATTCTGAGAAATACAGACCTAATCCCATTGCTCCGCTGCATCGGATGTACTGGCTGTCCACCCTGACTCAATTGAGCGGTTGATTTATCAGGAAACACAAAAAATATCACAGCAATTATCAGAATAATGGCCCGGTTGACTATTCTTGGGAAAAAGTAATGCTTCATAACTGTTTGCGAAGTTACTAATAAAATCTGCCGGCCGATACCGGCACTTTGGGATTAATCAGCCTCACCTGGAATTGTAATCTGTAATAAAAGAATTTAAATCACAGGAACAACTTCATTAATTTCAGGCTTAAAATGCTGAAAGTTTCAAATACCAAAAACCTTTCACTTCTCTAAGTTATTGATAATATGAAGTATAATTATCACAGGCACTGACAAGGGCTTGAAACTTACTTTGTCAAAAAAAAATAATGAATTCACTGTTACATTTGATGGAATGCTTGATAAATAAAAAAAGAAAGCAATTTGTACATCTGAGACGAATTATCCATCTGCTCCGGTTTTACTCTAATAACTACCAAAACTTATGAAACTATTAAGGAATAAGATTATTATTCTTGTTTCCATTGCCTGCCGGGTTTCAGTAGGAATCATAACTTTTATCCATCTGTATTTCAGCTCATCTGTCGAAAGGATTAAAAGAAGTTATGCTGAATCGCAGGTTCAGCTATTGCAAAATCACATCATCGCAAATTCAGCCATCACGACTGATGCACTGATCTACCTCTCCGAAAACAAGGATATTCAACCCTGCCAGATAGAGAAGAACGGATTACCCCAGGACATTGGCGATCGTCTGGCCATGGCAGGATTTAGTTTTGTTATTATCACTAAACCAGGGTTTTCACCAATCGCAGGCTTCCCGAAGGATGATGAGGGAATTTATAAAATGATTCCGGCCGACAGGCATATTTTCAATAAAGCACTCAGTGATGGGAAAGTAACGATGTATTATCAGTGGAAGAACGACTCCCTGTTCGAACTTTCAGCCATTGCTGTGCCCGGATGTGTTCAAAGTAAAACCGATTCAATAGGCGCATGGATTATTGCAGGCCGTTATATGAACGAAGAACTTACCGATCGGTTAATCATGCAAATTCCCGGCAGGATAAGCGTTCAAAGGACCCTGAAGCCAGCGGTTCATATTTCAATACAAAAACCAATGTTTTCATTTCGATCCTGCCCCTTTACGGATGGGATAACCTGCCGGCAGCATCCCTGAGAATCGAAACGCAACCCGAAATCATGGAGGTATTATCGGTTCAGCAGAAATCACTATTGATCATTCTTATAGTGATGATCTCAGCATTTCTGGTCTTTATTTACCTGTACCTGAACCGATACTATATACTTCCCTTACGACTTGTTTCCCTGGCTTTAAAACAAAAGGATCCTGAATATATACGAATGATCAGTGATACCGATCCGGATTTTAATTCGCTTCAGAACATGCTTATCAATGTATTTAATCAGGAACGATTGCTTTCCGATATGATGAAAAGGCGCAGCTCGGACCATATGAATTCCTTTCACGCTGCAATACTTTCAAAGATCAGTGAGGCTGTTTATGCAACTGATCACAAGGGAACCATAACTTACTGGAATAAAGCAGCCGAAGATCTTTACGGTACCACAGAGCCTGATGCTATCTCAAAAATCGCTCAGGTACTTATTAAAAACAAGTGGAAAAACCCTGAAGAAGAACAACACATGACAGAATCACTAAGGAGTTCTGGCATATGGCAGGGCCGCTTCATCCAGGAACTTCCTGATGGAAGTGAAATCAATGTAGAGGCCTCAATTTCATGCCTTTACGATAATAATGATAATCTGCTGGGGCACCTTACCATCGTCAGAAAACCTTATCGATAAGCCGCTTCGGAGAAAAAAGCTGCCCCGATCCTTCCATTTTTCTTTGTATTGCATTTTGCTTTGTTATTTACTGTTAAATATTGTGAATTCAATGTTTTCAGCAGAATGTTACTGAACACAAAGGCCCATCAGCTGTTTAACTTTAAAAAATGAATGAAAACAGCAATCACCCTGGTTGTCGCCGGAATTCTGCATCTTGCCTTGTCAGGTTGTAATCCGGCTCCAGAAAAAGAAAATACCGGAATGAATATGACAAACAACATTACATCAGATACCGCAACTTTTGGAGGAGGCTGTTTCTGGTGTACAGAAGCCATTTTCCTTCAGCTAAAGGGTGTTATCCGGGTTGAATCCGGATATTCCGGAGGAACACGACCAAACCCGACTTATGAGCAGGTGTGTTCAGGTGCTACCGGTCATGCAGAAGTTACACAAATCGTTTTCGATCCTGCTGTTATCGGTTTTGAAGAGCTGCTTGAAGTCTTCTGGAAAACCCATGACCCCACTACACTGAACAGACAGGGCGCAGATGTTGGTACACAATACAGATCTGTAATTTTCTACCACGATGAAAAACAACGTGAGCTGGCCGAATCCTATAAATCAAAACTCGGAGCCAGCGGCGCCTGGGACAATCCGATTGTTACAGAAATAAGTCCATTCAAAGCATTCTATAAGGCAGAAGATTATCATCAGAACTATTACAACAATAACAAAAAGGCTCCATACTGCACTTTTGTCATCGGACCAAAGCTCGAAAAATTTGAAAAGGTTTTTGGCAAGAGGTTTGAAAAATAGGTTACTGGATATGATTTCCGATTATCACTCAGCGCCTGGCCACCAGCCCATTTGCTGGAATCTTCAGACCAGGTAGTATACCCTTCAACATCCATCCAGGCTGATCCGTCAAATTTCCTATATAAAAAGCTGTTTCCTAGGGTTACAGCGGTATGGATCATGACACTCCCCGCCGTGGCGGGGTCCGGTAATTCTATGAAACAAAAAACCCGCTTACGCGGGTATATTATTCTGTGCGGATAAGGAGACTCGAACTCCTACGCCTCTCGGCACCAGATCCTAAGTCTGGCGCGGCTACCAATTACGCCATATCCGCAATGAGAGGTGCAAAGATAGAAATTTTTAATATCCTCTGCTTAAAATTTACACCTTGATGAAAATGCATGTTAAACAAATTCCAAAACCCGATGTTTATAATTATAACCGCTGATTCTCAATTCAATAACTATCTTAAACTTCTCAGAATGAAAGCTATACCTACTCTGCTGATCTGTCTTGCTTTTGTGTCGTCTGTTTTTGCCCAGGAACCCTATCAGCACCCCAGGCTGACAAAAACCTGGGAACTCCATAACGGGCTAAAGACAACAGAATCTGTTCTTTATGACCCTTCCGAAAAAGTGCTCTATGTTTCCTCCATCAATGAAAACCCCTGGCAAAAAGATGGAAACGGTTATATTTCAAAAATTAGTTCCAATGGAACTGTGATCAGCCTGAAATGGGCAACCGGGCTGAGTGCACCCAAAGGTATGGGAATCAGTCATGGGAGTTTGTTTGTCACAAACATCGATGAAGTAGTTGAATTTAATCTTAAGGATGGAAGTCTGACCGGCCGGTATACGCATCCGAAGGCAATAAACCTGAACGATATTGCTGTAAATCAGGAGGGTATTGTTTATGTATCGGACAGTAAGGGGGATTGCATTTACAGTATCTCAGAAAAAAAACTGGAAATACTCTCAGATTCCCCTGAAGTGAAAGCCAGCAACGGGTTATATGTAAAAAACGGGCTCCTCCTCTGTGGCCAGAACAACAGGATTATATCCGTCAATCTAAAATCGGGGGAAATAAATACTTATATCGACAACACAGGCGGTATCGATGGCCTCGAATCTGTCGGTCTTAAGACTTACGTGTTCTCTGACTGGTCGGGCCATGTGTATATGGTTGAACCCGGTAAGGAGAAAATGCTGCTGCTCGACACAACACCATTGAAGGTGAATGCAGCCGATATCGGCTATAACAGATCTGACGGCATTCTTTATGTGCCCACATTTTTTAATGATGGGGTCGTTGCTTATAAACTTGACTAGAAAAAACAGGGTCTGATGCAGGCCTGGAATTTTCAGATGATAAAATTACTTTCAAATCCATAAAAGGATATCCCCTCTGAAACACATTATGCTGTTTAAGCCTTACTTCCATCACTTTAAAAACTACGGATATGAAAAAATCAACATACCCAATTGCAGCCATTGTTTTATTGATGCTGACCATGGGCTGTTCAGAAAGTTCAGAAGGCCAGATCAGTATCGGGTCGACCGCTGTTGATACCAGCACTTTAATTTCAGATCTTGATACCCCCTGGGAGATCCTTTGGGGCCCTGACAATTTTCTGTGGTTTACCGAACGTCAGGGAACCGTCAGCCGCATGAATCCTGCCAACGGACAGCGCACCATCATTCTTACCATTGATGATGTATTTGAGTACGGTGAGGGAGGATTGCTGGGAATGGCCCTGCACCCTGATTTTCAGGTTCAGCCATATGTTTACCTGGTTTATAATTACACTTCCGGCTCTTCAATAAAAGAACGGCTGGTAAGGTACAGCTGGGATGGTAATTCCCTTGCAAATCAGGAAACCCTCATTGAAGGGATCAGCGCCAACTCTTACCATGATGGATCGAGACTGGTGTTTGGTCCCGATGGAAAACTCTATATGTCAACAGGTGATGCAGGGAATACCGGAAATTCACAGAATATGAATTCGCTGAGTGGGAAAATCCTGCGGATAAATCCCGATGGCAGTGTCCCTGACGATAATCCTTTCTCCGGAAGTTATGTCTGGAGCTCCGGACACCGGAATGCTCAGGGATTGACCTTCTCTCCTGATGGCATTTTGTATAGCTCAGAACATGGTCCCGATACTGATGATGAATTAAATATTATTGAAACAGGTAGAAATTACGGATGGCCTCAGGTGGCAGGGTTTTGTGATCTGCCTGCTGAAACTGATTTCTGCAATGAAAACAATGTTAGGGAACCATTGGTTGTATGGACACCTACTCTTGCGGTAGCCGGTATCAGCCATTACGACCATCCCGATATTCCCGAATGGCAGAACTCCATATTGATGACCTCCCTGAAAGCAGGAAAACTTGTGAGTCTGAAACTAAGCGGTAATGGAATGGCTGTAGTGGAACAGGCCGACTGGTTTGTGAATCATTACGGCCGCCTCCGTGATATTTGCGTTTCACCCGACGGACGGGTATTTCTGGCCGTGAGCAACCGCGACGGACGCGGAACTCCTCGACCCGGAGATGACAGGATTGTAGAAATCAGGGCAGTTAATTCCACCGGAATTTCAACCAATCAGGAAGAGAACAATACCCTTAAGATTGTTCCCAATCCTGTGAACGGAGAAGCCACTGTACATTTCAGCAACGGACTGAAGGCAACCGAATACGCTGTATATGACCAGTGGGGAAAAATACTCACCCGCGATAAAGTGAATTCCACGCTACTGAGAATCAACACCGGAAACTTCAGTTCCGGCAATTATTTCCTTAAGATTACCGGCCTTGCCGGGACTGCTTCTTCAGCATTCATCGTTCCCTGATCTTCAATTTGTTTCATAGCTTTTCCTGGTGGCTTTACAGGATGGAAAACCGGAATATCATTGATATCAGCTTTTGAATCAGATTTATGACATACTCATAGAGGAAAGGGCGCTGCCGCGCCCTTTCCTGTAAAATACTTCAGGCATTAAATCGCCTTGAGTGCGGCTTCGTAATCCGGCTCCTGAACGATTTCAGGAACCTGCTCAGTGTATTTTACCAAACCATTTTCATCCAAAACGACCACAGCCCGCGATAATAAGCCCGCCAGCGGACCATCAGTAATTTCTGCACCATAATCCTTTCCGAAACTACCACTGCGGAAATCAGATGCTGAAACCACATTCTGCAATCCCTCTGCAACACAAAACCTGCTATGGGCAAAAGGCAGGTCTTTCGAAACACATACTACAACAGTATTATCAAGCTTTTCCGCAGCAGCATTGAATTGTCTGACAGAAGCAGCACAAACCCCGGTGTCCAGACTGGGGAAAATATTCAAAACAACTTTCTTCCCTGACAGATCACCCAGCGAAAGAATGCTTAAATCAGATTTAACAAGTTTAAAATCAGGCGCTTTCGCACCAGTTGCCGGCAAATATCCGGAAGTGTTAATGGGGTTCCCTTTCAGGGTAATTGATGCCATAAGTTTGCTTTTTATTAATATGAAAGTAATGAATCTGAAATAGTCTCTTTATAATGATGCAGTTTTAAACGAACAATTTCACCCGGGCTGCAGGTCTGTAGTTCAAACCTGGAATCCACAGGGAACTACCGGCGAAATTATGAAAACATTCCGATTGAATGATTAACAAATGCCTCGGGCATATTAATAATTCCGCATATTTTTTCAACAGAAAACCCTTCACAGGATAAACGAAACGAAAGGAATTGAAGTGACTCACCAACCTCTATAAGATGACCATCCGGATCATAAAACCTCAACACACGTTGCTTCCATGGCTGTTCAATGATTTCATGAACAAAGACAACGCCTTCAGCTTTCAACCTCTCAATAATAATTTCTAAATCATCATGTTCAAAATACAGCTCAAAACCATTACTGTATGGAATGATCTCCTTATTCCCGATCAGTCCCTGGTAATGAGATTTAAGATGAATTGCAAAGTCACCTTCAAAGGTCACATTCTCTCCATAGTCATATTTTACCTGCTGATTTAAAACTTCTTCATAAAACCGGCGGGAGATTTCAATGTCGTTAACAACGATCAGTGGACAAACATATTTCACTTTATAACGGATTTATAAATGACTTCCTGAATCCTTGTTCTAATGTTTTTTTGTGTAATCAAATTATTCGCTGCATCCGGATATACCCTGTTACTTAAGAATACATAAACAAGATCTGTTTCCGGATCAGCCCAGGCATAGGTCCCGGTAAATCCACTGTGACCAAAGCTGAGCGGAGAAGCCAGATCACAGGTTGGGCCGGGTTCACCTGGCTTTGCAGGTTTATCAAATCCCAACCCCCTTCTGTTTCTATTTTCAGGAAACTGAACTTTAGTAAATTGTGCCACAACGGCTGAATCGATCAACATCTCACCTCCATAGCGGCCATTCTGTAACAGCATCTGCATAATCACAGCCACATCAAGTGCATCACTGAAAAGTCCGGCGTGACCTGAAACACCTCCCATCATCGCAGCAGCAGGATCATGTACATCACCATGCACCAGTTGTTTTCTGAAAACAGTATCGTTCTCAGTCGGCGCTATCCGGTTGATGCTGAAACGGTCGCGGGGATGATAACCCATTGTAGTCAACCCCAGTTTATCGTAGAAGCTATGTTTTACATAACTGCTCAATGGTTGGTTGGTTACCTGTGAAATCGCTTCTGCAAGCAGAATAAAGCCGAGATCGCTGTATTTGTATTCCCGTTTCTTTGCCAGTGGAGAAGCTATGATTGAATCAATCACAAACTGATGCCATTGCTGGCCAACATACATGGCATCAGCAACACGCACAGGAAAAGACTGACTATAGTGGCGTGCTATCATTGCTGAATCCTGAGCAGTACCTTTAAGTAACTTGTGATAAAAAGGAATGAAAGGCTGCAATCCGGCCTGATGTGCCATAATATCACGGATGGTCAGCTGACCTTTATTGCTTTTTCGCCATGGCACCATGTATTGACTCAGCTTCTGGTCAGTATTCATTTTCCCCTCACCTGTTAGTTTCATTACAGCCAGTGTGGTTGACAGAATTTTGGTGAGCGAAGCAAGGTCATATAAATCGTTGTTCTTCACCGGATTTTGTCCTGAGTATGTCAGGTTGCCATATGACTTCCTGAAAACGACCCTTCCTTTTCTCAGGACAAGGATCTGAGCTCCGGGGAAGGCTCCATCGCTGATACCCCCGGCAACAATAGAATCAATTGTTTCAAGGCCGGTATATGATAATTCTGACTGTTCAGGCATTCCAAATGAAAGTCGGATAACATTATTTCGCTGTAGTCCCGATCCACTTATAAAATCTTTTCCGGCGGTTACCGGCAACCGGCCTTTGACAGGAATGGCGCCAAAGAGTGCCTGAGCAGTCAGTTCCTGCATACCTGCATTGTCCTGGTAGCTAACAAGTGTTGCTGCAAAGTTCTCCGTTTCCTGAAAAGATGCAACCGCGTAAGGACTGGTAAATATGTTGAGGACCAGGGGAATCTTAAGGCTGAGAGAATCAATAAATGAGGCAGCTGACCGATTTATCCCGAAATTTTTCTGAGGCAGGTCACTCGTCTTTACAAATCCGACAATAAGCAGATTGAAAGGACTGAGCAGCTTTCTCACTGAATCACATTGCTGCCATGTAGGATCTTTGGGCAGATTAAAATGAACAACAGGGGCATAAACTGAGAGCATTTCCTGGAACGGAGTGACGAGGGTATCCCCTATCACCAGACTTGCTAACTTAAGGGTATCAATCGATGTCAAAGGAATTAAATGTCCCGGGTCGGTCAGCAGTGTAATGGCTTCCGCATTGGCTTTTCCGGTAATCAGCATCGCTTCCCGTGAATTAATATCGCGTGTAAGATTTTCAACTTTGATATCCTGAAAAGCTGCAAGTTCTGATTCAAATTTCCATGTGAGCACCCTCCTGCATTTCTGGTCAATCAGGTCCATGGATATGATTCCACTGTCAATTGCCCTGCTGATATTGAGAACGGCCTTCCGGGCGTCCACCGGAAGAAGCAGAATATCATTCCCGGCCTTTAAAGCATCCACTTCAACCAGCCCCGGATCTGAAAAATCTGTGAGTCCTTTCATATCCATTCCGTCCGTTATCACTAATCCCTTAAAACCCATCTCCTTCCTTAATATATCATTGATTACCAATGGCGAAAGTGTTGCTATCGCATTGTCGGCTGAATCCAGCGCCGGAACCATAAGGTGAGAAACCATTACCCCTTTTATGCCAAGGTTGATAAGCTGTCTGAAAGGAAAAAGCTCGACGGAATCAAGTTCAGCACGACTCTTATTAATTGATGGCAATGTATAATGTGAATCTTTCCCGGTATCACCATGACCGGGATAGTGCTTTGCTACTGCAATCAGGCCATGATCCTGCATGCCTTTCATGTACATTCCGGCTTTTGATGATACATTAAACCGGTTTTCACCAAACGACCTGGCATTGATCACCGGATTAAGGGGATTGTTATTAACATCAGCAACCGGAGCAAAATTCATATGAACACCCAGACGTTTAAGCTGCCGCGCTATTTCAGCCCCCATCTCATAAATAAGAGAATCGTTGTTGATGGCTCCCAATGTCATTGGTTTGGGAAACCAGGCAATACTGTCGAGGCGCATCCCTGCCCCCCATTCTGCATCTATTGCAACAAATAGCGGTGTTTTTGAGACTGATTGTAAACGATTTGTGACCATGGCCTGTCTGACCGGCCCTCCCTGAAAAAAACACACCCCGCCAGGTTTCAGATCTTCTACAAGGGTTGTCAATTCTTCAACATAAGCCTGATCACGGTTCGAGTAAGCCCTTAACATAAGCAGCTGGGCAATCCTCTCATCAGGTGTAAGGCTGTTGAAAACCGAATCAACCCAATGGTCAACAGGTTTCGAGTCAGTCCCCTGTGAAAATGAGGTTTCAGCCAACACCATTAAAATCAATGAAAATAAAAGTCTGTAAAATGCTGAATATCTTATCATAAGAAATAAAACACGTAAAGTATCGGTTTAATTGGCAACAGGGATCAAAGGTACATTGAACCCGGTAATAGTTTTTCAATTTTATCAACAAATAAGAAACCTGTTTTGAAAAAGCCATACTTTTGACCGAAAAAACAGACTATGCCGGCAATTCAGGAACTGGAAAAAATTGCTTCGCAGGTTCGCCGCGATGTATTGAGAATGGTGCATGCAGTGCAGTCGGGACATCCCGGTGGTGCTCTGGGAGCCACAGAGTTTTTTGTTTCCCTGTATTTTGAGATCATGAACCACAAGCCCGGGCAGTTTACCATGGAAGGCAGGGATGAAGACTTATTCTTCCTTAGCAATGGTCATCTTTCAGCAGCCTGGTATAGTGTACTTGCCAGGAACGGCTATTTCAGCATCAGTGAATTATCAACCTTCCGTAAACTCAATTCCAGGTTGCAGGGCCATCCTGCGACCGCCGAAGGAATTCCGGGAGTCAGAATTGCCAGTGGGTCGCTCGGCCAGGGGCTTTCAGTTTCGATTGGTGCGGCAGTTTCTAAAAAACTTAACGGAGATAAAGGGCTTGTATTCACCCTGATGGGTGATGGTGAAATGGACGAAGGTCAGATATGGGAGGCTGCAATGTATGCAGCAGGTAAAAATGTAGATAACCTGATTGCCACAATTGACAATAACGGGCAACAGATTGACGGGCCTACCGACAAGGTGATGCCCTTAGGTAATCTGAAGAAAAAATGGGAAGCATTCGGTTGGGATGTGATAGAAATGCCCGGTAATGATATGGCTAAAGTTGTCGGAGGTCTCAATGATGCCCGACAAAGGTGCGGCAAAGGAAAGCCGGTTGCCATCATTATGCATTCAGAAATGGGTCATGGCGTTGATTTTATGGCTGGCACCCACCATTGGCATGGTGTCCCCCCTGACAATGACCAACTCGCCAGGGCACTTGCCCAATTGGATGAAACGCTTGGCGATTATTAAAACCAAACTGAACAATAAATAACTGCGATTCACGTCTTTATATGGATTATAAACGGTAATTACTATGTTCCGAAAGATCCTGCTTCTACTCTTGCTTTTTCCATTGTTTATTGAAGCCCAGACAGGCATTGATAAACCTAAAACTGAGCCTTTGAGCAGGATATTATTTGTATTTGATGGCTCTCAAAGCATGTTTGGCAAATGGCAGAGTGATGTTAAGATCAACATTGCCAAAAAGTTGATGAGTAACCTGATCGACAGTCTTGCAACTTTCGACAATCTGCAGATTGCGCTGAGGTTATACGGACATCAGAAACAATATCCACCGGCTGACTGTAATGATACAAAACTTGAAGTTCCTTTTGCGGATAACAATTATGAAAAAGTCAAGAACAGAATCCAGAGTATAACCCCGAAAGGAACCACCCCCCTTGCCTTTGCGCTGGAACAATCGGCCGGAGATTTCCCTCCATGCGATAATTGCAGGAACATCATTATACTGATTACCGACGGAATTGAAGAATGTGGTGGAGATCCTTGTGCAGCTTCTGCCGCATTGCAGAAAAACGGGATTGCCATGAAACCGTTCATCATTGGAATAGGCCGTGATTTCAAAGATGCCTTTAACTGCGTTGGGGTCTATTTTGATGCATCCAGCGAGACAGCCTTTCAGAAAGCACTGAACTCCGTTGTCAGCCAGGCCCTGAATTCCACTACATTGCAGGTAAACCTGCTGGATATCAATAATAAAGCAACGGAAACAAATGTCAATATGACATTCTATGACCATACAACAGGAAAAGTTAAGTACAATTTCATTCATACAATGAATAACCTTGGCCTTCCCGACACATTGGTAATCGACCCTATGCTAACATACGATCTTGTGGTAAACACTTTACCTGCAGTGAGTCTCGACAGCATCAGCCTGGTTCCCGGGGCACATGTTACCGTTTCGTTAAGTGCCCCTCAGGGATATCTAAACCTGAAAATAGGCGCTAACGAGAGAATTGTTAAAAACCTTCAGGCTGTTGTTAAACAGCAGGGTAAATGCCAGACACTGAATGTGCAGAGTTTCGGTGAGAGCAAAAAATACCTGTGCGGCACCTATGATCTTGAAATTCTCACCCTGCCAAGGTTATACATAAGTGATGTCAAAATCTCCCAAAGTAAAACAACCACCATCGATATACCGCTTCCCGGTATTGTTGTGATAAGAAAAAGTGTTAACGGTTTTGGAAGTCTCTACCTTGAGAAAAACAATACCCTTCAGTGGATTTATGACCTCAGGGAAAATGTTCTCCAGGAAACTCTTGTCCTTCAACCCGGGAATTACAAAGTGGTATTCAGATCAAGGAATTCTGAAAGAGCACTCTACACAATCGATAACTCGTTCACTATATTACCGGGGGGGACCAGCAATGTTAACCTGTTTTCGTATTGAAAACAGATTATTACGCATCAAACCCAATTGACAGGCATAAAAAAATTCAGATAATTCAATTATTCAGATGACAGAATTTACATTTACAGAACAGAAAGACACCCGTTCGGGCTTCGGTCAGGGTTTACTGGAACTGGGAAGAAACAATCCGAAGGTTGTTGCATTGTGCGCTGACCTTACCGGTTCACTCAAAATGGAAGCTTTTGAGAAGGAATTTCCTGACCGTTTTCTACAGACTGGTATAGCTGAAGCAAACATGATCGGCATTGCAGCAGGCCTGGCCACCGGAGGGCATATTCCATTTACCGGGACTTTTGCAAATTTTTCCACCGGAAGGGTGTATGATCAGATCAGGCAATCTGTAGCCTATTCGGAAAAAAATGTCAAAATCTGTGCATCACATGCAGGTCTGACCCTGGGTGAAGATGGAGCAACACATCAGATTCTTGAGGATATCGGAATGATGAAAATGCTGCCGCATATGGTTGTGATAAATCCATGCGACTTCAATCAGACCAGGGCAGCTACCCTCGCTGTAGCAAAGCATCATGGCCCGGTTTATCTCCGGTTTGGAAGGCCAAAAGTGCCTGTTTTTACCCCGGCAGAGCAGGAATTTATCATCGGACAAGCGATATTGATGAATGAGGGAACTGATGTTTCGATATTCGCAACCGGCCACCTGGTGTGGGAGGCCATTCAGGCTGCTATTCTGCTTCAAAAACAAGGTATAAGTGCAGAAATAATTAATATACATACAATCAAACCACTTGATAAAGCAGCAGTTCTGAGGTCAATTGCAAAAACAGGCTGCGCAGTCACTGCGGAAGAACATATGATGAATGGCGGGCTTGGTGACAGTATCGCTCAATTACTCGCTCTCGAACACCCGGCACCTGTCGAGATGGTAGCTGTGTATGATAAATTTGGTGAAAGTGGAACACCGGCTCAACTCATGGATAAATATGGCCTGAACGCGTCATCTATTGTTGATAAAACCCTTAAGGTGATTCAACGGAAAAAGAAATCCTGATTCCTGAACATCCGCTAAATTACATTTTGGTGTATTCAAATATGTCCGGATGCTTTTTCAACCAAACGTACCATGTTTCCGGTTCAGTTATTTTTCATTCGGGAACCTGTCATCCGGGATAACGGATTGCGTTCAGCAATCTATCCTGAAATGCGGTTTGGGCTGGTAACGACTGAAATTCACTATACCGGAATAAATTCATAGTGATTTAGATCAATTATGATTTGTCAAATGTCAGCCTCATTCTGGTTATATTTCACCGGCTATCGTTTTCCATAACTCAGGTTTATAACTACCTTGCATGGTTATTTAGACGAAACACTCTGATGCATTTAAACAATAATCCGACTACAGAATACTCTTCAAATTAATGATGTGACCTGATAAATAATCCCTGCAGTGTAAATCACAATTTGTACCTGTATTCATTTTCAGTGCTTTAAACTTCTGCAATCCTCTGTAAGATGAATTCTATCAATCTATCCAACCTTTCAGCACAGGTTGAATGCTACAAAATTCTTGTCAGGCTGTTTGATATGCCAGAGGCTGGAGTACATGACAACAGGAAATTATATAATGATCTTATAAAAGCTACAGGATACTTAAAACCGAAAGCACTGGAACTGGCGAAGAAACTAAGAAAGACCATTGCTGATGTAAGCATTGAAGATCTCACGTCAGAGTATAGAAGATTACTTGGGGGATCGGAAATAGTTCTGGCGAATCCAAGCTGTGATTTCTATTTTTCAAATCGGGAAAATACTGCCGGCTCCCAGGCCTGGGTCAGGGAATTTTATGAAATAGCCGGATTCCGGTATGAGCCGGAAATTCACAGTCCCTGTCACATTTCTACAGAACTAAGGTTTATCGGATACCTGCTTGACCAGATTACAAATGAATTTAACAGAAATAACCTGCCAAATGTTAACCATTTCGGTGATCTCCGGTGCAGGTTTGTGCATGAACATATGATTTTGTGGGTTCCGGAATTTACCAGATGCATCCTATACAACAGCAAATCACCTTTTTATCTCCAGCTAGCCATTTTACTAAGAACCTTACTTGTAACCTGCTCCGGTGAAGAAGAAAATCCGGATGAATAAATATCCGCATTCAGACTTTTCTAACTAGCCATTCCTGCTGATGGTCTCAAGCATCTGAAGGTTAATGATTTCAATCAGGTTTCCATCAATCCGTATCAGATCATCCTCTTTAAATGTCTTTAATACCCTGATGGCACTCTCCTTGGTCATGCCTGACAAGTCTGCCAGATCCTGCCGGGTGAGGTTAGTGCTGAATGGATTTGAACTGTATACCTTTCCGGAAAGATAGATCAAAGTATCAGCCATCCTGCCGGGGATCTGTTTATGGGTCAGGCTTGCAATCTGTTCAAACAGGCCAATTGCCTGCATGCTTATTTTACGGATAAAACTATTGGCAAAATTCTGGTTTGTGCGGACCATATTCTGAATAATGTCAGCCTCTACAAGGCATGCTGTTGTTTCTTCGCATGCAACAGCACTGAAATGATGCCGCTTGTCTACATATGCACCGGGAACAAAGATATAATCCACCGGTTTTGCAAAACCAATAATCAGCCGGCGATCATTCTCACCTTCGATGTAAAGTTTAACCAAACCCGAAGTTACACATACAAAATCATAACACGGTGATCCCTGCTTAAAAATTATCTCACCGGCATTGTAATGCATGCTGACCCGGCACATATCGACACGTTCGAGCTCCTCTTCGCTCAACGCTTCAAATATCTCCGATCGCTTTTTGCAATGCAAACAACTTGATTCGAACAATTTACTCATAAATACCAGCTTCCGGATTTCTCAAACACAACAATAAAACCTCAATTCCGACATAGAATCATTCAAAATAAGCCTATAAATCATCCTATGTGATGATATAAGTCAATCAAATGTAGGAATAAATCACCATTTGCGTGCAAATATATCACTATTTCGTTACATGCTGATAAGTATATAAGTAGTTACTTTGAACTGTTTTAGAAAGTAACTGAAATGAAGAAACTAACCACAAGGATTAATTCTGCAATCGCCATTGGAGCGTTTGCAATGATGGCATTACTCAGCGGGTGCGAGTATGATTATGTTGAACCGGACAATACACCGCCACCTGACACAATCAGTTTTGCAAATGACATTCTCCCTATTTTCAGCGCGGGTACTCCCGCTTGTGATGCAAGCGGATGCCACGCTTCAGGAGCTTTTGCACCAGACCTTACACCAGCCAATGCTTACAATAACCTAATGCAGGATAACCGGATCGACACGGCAAATCCAGCTGCAAGTCCTTTCTATATTAAAATAAGCACAGGCAGTATGAAGACCTTCCTCTCGACCAATGATGCCAAACTTATTCTGGCCTGGATCGAAAAAGGTGCGTTAAATAATTAATAACAAACACGAAAAGCAACTTCTGATGAACAAATTATATAAAATTCTCAGGTTCAGCGCTATTGTAGTAATGGCATTGCTGATGAATCATGGAATCATTCTGGCGCAGGAAGAAGCAACAGAGGAACCAGCCAAAGAAAGACCTGCAAGGGCTGCTTTTGAAAGCGGTTTATTGTTTGATGCTGCCACCACAACCCTGCAACCTTCCAAAACCCTGGAAATGATCATCCAGCACCGGTTTGGAACAATGAACAATGGTACTGAAGATCTTTTCGGGATATGGGCCCCTTCAAACATCCGCCTGGGTCTGAATTACAGCATCCTGAATAATCTGATGGTCGGTATCGGTACTACTAAGTTCAATAAAATGCAGGACATTCAGATCAAATATAATGTACTGCAACAAACCCGGTCAAATAAAATTCCGGTAACTGTTTCGCTTTACGAAGTAATAGGAATTGACGCAAGAGCTGATGAAACATTTGGCATGAACTACAAATTCAGCCATCGTATGAATTATTTCACACAGATCATTATTTCGCGCAGATTCAATGACATGTTTTCATTACAGGTTGCTCCCGGTTTTACGCACTACAATTCAACTGACTCAACCGTGGATCATGACAGAATTTCATTTTCATTTGCAGGTAGGGTTAAGTTCTCGCCCCAGAGTTCGCTCATCATTGGCGCTGATTTCCCATTGCAAATCCAGGGAATTTCAGAACATACCAAGGATTTCAACGACATGGCTGAACCTATGAAGCCGAACATCTGTATTGGATATGAGGTAGCTACAAGTACCCATGCCTTCCATCTTTACCTCGCTTCAGGTCAGGGCATCCTTCCTCAGGAAAATATAATGTTAAACAAAAATGACTTTTTTGACAAAGGCATCCTGATCGGGCTCAACATTACCCGACTCTGGAGTTTCTAAATTCACAAACTATTTTTAACCAATAATACTCAATTACAATGAAAAACTCAATGAAGTTAATCGCCATTTTCAGTGCAGCAGTTCTGTTTATGATCATTAATGTTGCTATGATCCAGAAACCAGGCGGACCATGGAATGTTCCGGCAAAATACAAATCCATGAAGAGCACCATCAAAGCCGGTGATGCATCTATCAACTCAACCGGTAAAGAATTGTACAACAAACACTGCAAGTCATGCCATGGAGCCAAAGGCTTAGGTGATGGGCCCAAAGCGGCAAACCTGAAAACAAGTTGCGGTGATTTCTCATCAAAAGATTTCCAGGCCCAGGCCGATGGCGATATTTACTATCAGTCATTTGTCGGTCGTGATGAAATGCCAAATTTCGAAAAGAAGATTACAGACGAAGCCGACCGCTGGGCAGTTGTTTATTTCATGCGGACACTTAAAAAATAAGTTGTTATTGAGAGAATATCCTTCAGGGGATATTCTCTTCCTTCCTTTCTCAAACAATACAAAGCCTTATCCAATGGCTCAAAAAGCATCCAAAACGCCGGTCATCAGAACATTAACTACCATAGCTGTCGTATTACTTGGCTTAACTTTTTTCATGGTGTCTAATGCTGCCGGTAAAAAAGAGAAACACCTCGATGACGAAACCAGGCAATGCCTCAGGTGTCATGCAGAAGCCCGGTATTTTTTAAAAGACACAGTATCCGGTGATTCAGTTATAATGAAAATGTATGCTGAATTAAGAATAGATCCTGTTAATTATCTGAAAGGCACCCACGGCGCATTTAAGTGTACCGATTGCCATTCTTCTGATTATGCAACAGTTCCTCATCCTGCCAGCGTTAAATTTGAAACAGACTACACCTGTCTTGATTGCCATGGAGGGGATGAAGCTTATGCGGCATTTCATTTCGAGACCATTGATGAAGAATATGCCAGAAGCGTCCATGCTGATAGTCTGAAAGAAAACTTTAACTGCTGGAGCTGCCATAACCCGCATTCATACAGGCTTAACGATGCTAAAGTTTCCATTACTGACAAGGTAGCCTATGATAATGAAATGTGCTTCAATTGTCATGGCAACCAGGTCAATTTCGAAATTCTTTCCGGGAAAAAGCTCCCTAACCTGATCAGTAATCACGACTGGTTACCCAATCAGGCTTTACATTTTAAAAAAGTTAGATGCATTGACTGCCATGCAGCTCAAAACGACAGCCTGATGGTTGCCCACCTGATTAAACCCTCAAAAGAAGCTGTCAGAAAATGCGTTGAATGTCACTCAACCAATTCGATACTGATGTCTTCTTTGTATAAACACTCAGTTAAAGAGAAAAGGAATGAACTCGGTTTTTACAATGGAGTGATCACCAACGAAGCATATATTATTGGTGCTAACCGCAACTATTACCTTAATGTAGCCAGTATTGGTATGTTCTTATTGACACTGCTGGGTATAATAATTCACTCGACAATACGAATTGCAAAAGCGCGTAAAAATGGAGACAAATAAACTTTACCTCTACCCTGTCTGGGTCAGGCTGTGGCACATTACGAATGCATTGATGTGCCTGGCACTGATACTGTCGGGTGTCAGTATGCAGTATTCAAACCCGGAATTTCCTTTCATTCGTTTCGACATTGCGGTATCAATGCATAATATCAGTGGCATTATTCTGTCTGCTATGTATGTTATGTTTTTTGTCGGCAACTGGTCAACCAGTAACGGAAAGCATTACAGAATCAGGATCAGGGGATTGCTTAATTCACTGATTAAACAGGCTCGTTATTATGCATTTGGAATATTTAAAGGAGAAAAACCTCCATTTCCCGTTTCAAAAGAGATGAAATTTAACCCTTTACAAAAATTCACCTATGCTTTAACCATGTATTTTTTTGTACCACTGGTATTTATTACAGGTTGGGCATTGCTGTTTCCGGGCATGATAATAACAAACGTTTTTGGATTCGGAGGAATTCAGATTACCAGCCTGCTTCATGTAACTGCCGGATTCCTGATTTCCCTTTTCCTGATCATTCACATTTACTTCTGCACCATCGGTCACTCACCTTCAAGCAACTTTAAGAGTATGATCAATGGTTACCACGAACCACACTGATTACCAAAAATTAATAATAGTTAATCACAATTCACACACAATTCACAACACACACAATTCACACTTTTACAAACAAAAACCTATTAATCATGAATCGAAAAACTCTGATTCTCACCCTGATTACTGCAGGCTTACTGGTAGCTGGCAATGTAATGATGACGGGATGTACCAAAGAAGGACCTGCCGGAAAAGATGGTTTAAACGGTGCTGATGGAACCAATGGCGCTGATGGTACCGCCTCTTGTATTGAATGTCATGCTCCTGATGGAATCGAATTTGCAGCAACACAATATGAACTTTCGAAACACTCATACGGAGAAGCTGCTTTTGAAGAGGCCGGAAGCACAACCTGTGGCCCTTGCCATCTGTCGGAAGCGTTTAAGTATGTTTGCGCAAACAATACACCATCAACCTTCACACTGAATACCACGACCAACAAGTATGTCAATGATTATTTCGTAGCTCCGACTGCAGCCTATGGCGAGATCAACTGCGGAACATGTCACAGCAGCCTTCATACCACTTATGGTACAGAAGATCTTGCTCTCACAACTGTTGCTCCTGTTGCCATGACCATGTGGGCTGGTGCTAAAACCATCAACCTTGCTGCCGATGGTGGAAGAAGCAACCTGTGTGTAAAATGTCATCAGCCACGTCCGTTTACCGCCTCTGCAGCAGATGGAAATGTTCTTGATTACGTCGGATTGGCCAACAATCCCACCGCTGTTTTCTATGATGCAGCCGGTACAGGAAATAAACTGAAACCAGGTTACAGGACCCATACCCACTACGGAACAGCCGGTGCTGTATTTGCCGGAATGGGCGGTGTTGAATTCGGCACCGGTTATGAGAATTCAGCCCATACTGCACTGGCATCCTGCCAGGATTGCCATATGTCAACCATGGCTGGAAAAGCCGGTGGACATACCTTCTTTGCCAAAGGAAACTTCAACGGTTGTAATAGCGATGGATGCCACACCGAAGCCAGCGCAACATCTGATGGACTGTGGATTAATCCAAGGGCAGAGATAAAATCAAAACTTGAAGCACTGGCTGCAGCACTGCAGGTTGGTGGTGTTGAGATCATGAACCGGAACCCGGATGCAGAACATAACCTCTGGGCTGCAAACACCTCAAACAAATATGACGGGTACCTGAATATTTATGACCCCATTAACAACCCCGAAGGTCCGGATAACAATCCAACAGGAGTATTCCAGAATCCAAGTCCTTCGAACTCATGGAGCCAGGCACAGAAAGATTTCAATCTGACCCTGCCAAAAATCACCCTCACCAATGCACAGATGGGATCAATCATCAATTTCCAGTTGTGTCTGCGTGATTACAGTTTAGGTATTCACAATTACAAGTATACCAAAAAATTGTTGGAAAACTCGCTTGCCGCTCTTGGCAGCTAATCTTCAGTCATTGATACTTAAAAAGACCGTTGCAGAAACTGCAACGGTCTTTTTTTCATAATCATCTTTCATGAAAAAATTGAATACGAATACTATGAAAAATATTTGTATTCGTAAAATATTATCATTCAAGCAAATAGATTCGATGGTTTTTATAATTCAATGAAGTAATAGAAAAGCGACGGTGATATAAATCATCCTGTTTTTCGATTAAATCAATTTCCGGGTTTGATTATGTCATTCTATAGTTATATATCTAGTTATTTATATACTTACCTTTATAACCACAGCAATGATATGATGCAACAACCGGAAGTTCACATTGATTAACAGTAACAAGTGAACCACCAATTGATTGGTATAAATTACATCTAAGTCAATTCTGAAACCAAAAACAAAATCAACATGAAAAGATCACTGACCCTAACCACAATTCTGTGCACAGTACTCTTCTTTGCCGCTAACATCGCATTGGCTCAAAAAGCCGGTGGACCATGGGAAATTCCTGCCAAGTACAAATCCATGAAAAGTTCGGTCAAGGCAACTGATGCCTCAGTTATGACCACCGGTAAGGAACTGTACAACAAGCATTGCAAATCCTGCCACGGAGCCAAAGGATTGGGAGATGGACCAAAATCAGCCACTCTGAAAACTACAGTTCCTTCATTTAAAGACAAAGCCTTCCAGGCCAGAGCAGATGGAGAAGTTTATTTCCAGTCAATCATCGGACGGGATGAAATGCCCAACTTTGAGAAGAAAATTCTTGATGAGGGTGACAGGTGGGCAGTAATTAATTTTGTCCGGACCCTGAAGTAAATCAATACCGGAGAATGGGTGTTCAGCCTGACTGAACACCCATTTTCATTTGCTGGTATGAAGATTAATTAATCAACAAAAGTGTCAACAATAAAAGTATAAGTGAATCATAAACAGTGTATCTTCAGGATACCTGAATTAAAGCCCGGTAATTATGAAACTGCCCAAATCAATTTACAACTGGATAAGCATCAGCGGATTCATTCTGGCTGTCAATAGCCTGATTATCATACTTGTGCTTTTTCTTTTCTCATTGTTTACAAAGGAAAGCAATGCCTATATGGGGCTGTTTATCTACATCATAGTACCTGCCTTTATGGTTCTTGGCTTGCTTTTAATTCCGATCGGTATGTTAAAAAAAAGCAGAAAGAAAATTTCATCTGCTGAAAATACCGAGAAGTGGCCGATTCTGGATCTGAACAACAATTTGCAGCGAAAAGCTCTTGTGAGAATTTCTGTCATTACTGTCATATTACTTGTCGTTTCTTCATTTGGCAGTTATCAGGCATTTCATTATACCGAATCCGTAGAGTTTTGCGGCACCTTATGTCACCAGGTGATGGAACCTGAATATGTAACCTATCAACACTCTTCACATGCCAATGTAAAATGTGTTGAATGCCATGTTGGCGAGGGTGCAGACTGGTATATGAAATCAAAATTATCAGGTCTTTACCAGGTCTATTCGGTATTGTTCAATAAGTATTCAAGGCCTATAGCTACTCCATTGCATAACCTGCGACCTGCCAGTGAAACCTGCGAAAAGTGTCACTGGCCCGAGAAATTCTATTCCCAGAAGCTCAGGAACCAAAGATCGTACCTGGCTGATTCGAGCAATACTGAATGGGACATTTCACTTTTAATGAAGATAGGTCCTCAACATAGTGCCATGGGACTATCAGAAGGCATACACTGGCACATCAATAAGAATTTCAGGATTGAATACATTGCCGGTACCAGCGACAGGGAGAGTATTCCATGGGTAAAACTCACCAACCTTAAAACCGGAGAGGTAAAAATATATACTGATGAGGAAAATCCGGTTGATAAAGCTGCCATGGATACACTTGAAAAACGTTCGATGGATTGCATGGATTGCCATACACGCCCTTCGCATACCTACAAATCATCGCCCAACTATATTGATCAGGCAATAGTTTCAGGCAAGATACCCGGTAATATCCCCTGGATAAAAATGGCAGCCATGGAGGCATTAAAAATACCTTATGAAACGAAGGAACATGCCCATCAGCAGATATATTCAACCATGGTGGGTTACTACAAAGATGAGCATCCGGATGTTTATCTGAAAGAATTTACCCGAATCCAAAAAGCCATCAGAGTAGTTCAGAATGAATACGATAACAATGTTTTTCCTTATATGAGGGCAGATGCTACCCAATACCTCGATCACATCGGACACCTTGAATCAGAAGGTTGCTTCCGCTGCCATTCCGACAGGCACAAAACGAAGACCGGTGAAACAATTTCAAGAGATTGTAATATTTGCCATACCATACTTGCCCAGGGTCCGAGCAATAAAATACAAACGGTTCAACTTGACAGTACCATGGAATTTCTGCATCCTGTCTTCATCCGTGGCAAAGAGAAAACAGCCCTGTGTTCGGATTGTCATAAAGTTCTGTATGAATAACAGCAGGATGACCTGACATTCATTTACATCTCCGGCTACGGACGAACATAAAAAAAGCCCCGGTGATTCCGGGGCTTTTTCTGTTTTGACTATGACTATCCATTCATAGAAACCAGGAATTCTTCATTTGACTGGGTATATTTCATTTTATCTTTCAGAAACTCCATTGCTTCCAATGGATTCATATCAGCCAGATGGTTGCGGAGAACCCAGATACGCTGAAGAGTCTCTTTATCAAGCAGCAGGTCTTCACGGCGTGTACTTGAAGCAACAATATCAATGGCCGGATAAATTCGCTTGTTCGAAAGCTTACGGTCGAGCTGAAGCTCCATATTACCGGTACCTTTGAATTCCTCAAAAATTACTTCATCCATTTTCGACCCGGTATCGATCAGGGCGGTGGCTATAATTGTGAGTGAACCACCATTCTCAATCTGACGGGCTGCACCAAAGAAACGCTTGGGCTTCTGAAGGGCATTGGCTTCAACACCACCAGAAAGTACCTTGCCTGAGGCCGGGGATACGGTATTGTAAGCCCTGGCCAATCGGGTAATGGAATCGAGCAGGATCACCACGTCATGGCCACACTCGGTCATACGCTTGGCCTTCTCCAGAACGATGTTTGCAATCTTAACATGCCTGTCGGCCGGCTCATCAAAAGTTGAAGCAATAACTTCAGCCTTTACACTTCGGGCCATATCGGTAACTTCTTCAGGTCTTTCATCAATCAGAAGGACAATCAGGTAAGCTTCAGGATGATTGTAGGCAATGGCATTGGCAATCTCTTTCAACAAAACGGTTTTTCCGGTTTTGGGCTGGGCAACAATCAATCCACGCTGGCCCTTACCAATGGGGGCAAACAGATCAATCACGCGGGTTGAAAGATTAGAACCGGGATGGCCGGTAAGGTTGAATTTCTTTTCAGGAAAAAGCGGTGTCAGGTAATCAAAAGGAATACGGTCACGGACTTCATCAGGTGTGCGCCCGTTGATTAATTCAACTTTGATCAGCGGGAAATACTTCTCCCCTTCTTTCGGGGGACGGATGGTTCCACGGACAGTGTCGCCGGTTTTTAAGCCGAAGAGTTTGATCTGTGATTGTGAAACGTACACATCATCGGGTGAGTTCAGGTAGTGATAATCGGAAGAACGTAAAAAACCATAACCATCGGGCATAATCTCAAGAACTCCATCACTTGAAATAAAGCCATCGAACTCCCATGTATATTCCTCACGTTTGCGCTCCGGGAACCGGGGTTGACGGGGATTGTTGTAATCACGCGGGAAACGGTCACCATTGGGCCTGAATGACTGGTCCTGTTCAGGATACCTCTCAACCGGAGGAGGTGGTGGCGGAAGTGGATTAATATACTCTTCCACAGGTATTGCATCAGGAATTCCGGCAACCTCAACAGGAGGAGTAATTACCGGTGTCTCTTCAACGATTACATCTTCAATAATATCTTCAATAATCGGTTCCGTGCTTAAACGGATCGCTTCTTCATCTATATGGTCACTCTTCGAAACAGGAAGATCAAACTTTTTCTGGACAGGATTCTGATCGCGTTTGGGACGACCCCGTCTTGGCCTGTCAGGGTTATCAACCGGCTTTTCCCTTATCGGAAGGTTGGGCTTAACCGGTGCTGCGGCAACCGGTTCAGGCTGGATTTCCGGAACAGGTACTTCGGTTACCGGATTTACAGGATTAGCCAGAGATGGATTGGATGAAGCAACAGGCGGGCCTGAGGTGGTTTTGTTGAACTGGGGTTTTCCCTTTTTAAACCGTTCATCAGGAATGCGTTGTCTTTTGTGTTTGTTTTCACGGGCTGCACGCTCTCTTTCAAGCATTTCCTTTGAAGGATTCAGTGCCTGGAAATCAAGGATCTGATAAACCAGTTCCTGTTTGTTTAATGAATCATACTTGGGGACTTTTAAACCCCTTGCAATGTCTTTCAGTTCTTCAATTGGCTTGTTGTTAAGCTCAATAATATCGTACATAAAATAATGATTAAGTTGTGATCTTAGAAATAACGATCAGAAATATTGGATTAATAGCCCAAACCGCACTCCGGAATGATCCGATTACCCTGGCAAACAAAAAGGAAGTAATGAGAGAATAAGAGGAGCGGGATTGAATTGTTTTTGAAGATGCGAAGATACAACAATATTTGATAATAAAAATTTTATGCTTATTTTCTAACCATTCAATATTTTCATCTGATAAAACCTGAAATTTATGTTCAATATTTCTGTCTGAATCTGACTTTCAATCAAAAAAAATCACGTAGGTTTGCCTGATAAAATCATAAAATCTTTCATTATGAAACACACTGCATTTAGTAGCCTTCACGAAGCATTTGGCGCTAAAATGGTTGAATTTGCCGGATTCTGGATGCCGGTTCAATATGAGGGACTGATGGCTGAACATGAGACCGTGCGAACTGCGGTGGGTGTGTTCGATGTTTCCCATATGGGTGAGTTCTGGGTTAAAGGACCGAAAGCACTTGATTTTGTGCAGTGGGTCACTTCAAATGATGCCTCAAAACTGACCGATGGAAAAGTGCAGTACAGTTGTTTCCCTAATGATAAAGGGGGCATTGTGGATGACCTTCTGGTATACCGGATCAATGCCGAAACATATCTTCTGGTGGTGAATGCTGCCAATATTGATAAAGACTGGGCCTGGGTTAACAGCCAGAATAAGATGGGTGCAACACTTTACAATGCCTCCGATGAAATATCACAGCTGGCCATTCAGGGCCCGCTCGCATTGAAAGCTATGCAGAAGCTGACAGATTCCACAATTACCGACATGGAATACTATACATTCAAAAAAGTAAACTTTGCCGGTGTTAAAGATGTGATCTTATCAACAACCGGTTATACCGGAGCAGGAGGTTGTGAAATTTATTTTGCCAATGAAGATGCGCCCAAAATATGGAAAGCTGTATATGAAGCCGGGGCTGAATTCGGCATCAAACCCATTGGCCTGGGTGCCCGCGACACCCTTCGCCTTGAGATGGGCTTCTGTCTTTATGGTAATGACATTAATGATACCACCTCCCCTATTGAAGCGGGTCTTGGCTGGATTACAAAATTCACCGACGCGAAAGACTTCATCAACAAAACTGCCCTGCTGAAACAAAAAAATGAAGGCGTTAGCAAACGGCTGGTTGGTTTCGAAATGATTGATAAGGGAATTCCCCGTCAGCATTATCCGATTATGGATACAGAAGGTCATGTGATTGGCGAGGTAACATCCGGAACCCAATCGCCCTCGGTTAAGATCGCAATAGGAATGGGTTATATCCCGACAGCAATGGCTAAAGAAGGAACAGAAATTTGCATTGGAATCCGTGATAAATCACTGAAAGCCAAAGTGGTAAAATTACCTTTCTATAAAGGTTAAATCCCGGCTCCGTTATTCTTATAAATCGGGTTGTTGGTAAATTATCAGCAAATCCTTCAAAAGATTACGGGAACACCGAAATCACGAATTTTCATTGCATCTGAACTTTTGAAGAATTCTTTTTGAATTTCTATTCCACTGTTTGTTGATTGTCTGATGCCCTTAGCTGTCTTCATGATTTCCGTTTCCTGAAGTAATGAGATGCCCCTGCCATGGAACAAAAATAAGTTCATTCCGGACATTAAAATCCTGAATGTCATTTAACTGTACCGATGGCAAAGAATGCATGTAGTCAATGAATAATATCCTCTATGACCCATACCGTAGAAGTCAGCCTGAGTCCTGCATTGTACCCGTTCAGAACCACCACCGGAAGGCACATCACCATTGTGATTGATATACTTCGCTTCACAACATCACTCATATCAGCTTTCGATCATGGAGTGAGGGCAGTTATTCCGGTTGCTACGCCTGAAGAGGCTGAGACCCTTAAATTGCAGGGTTACCCGGTTGCGGCTGAACGTGATGGCCTGCGGCTGCCCTTTGCTGACTATGGGAATTCAGCAACCGATTTCAACACCCCGGAAATTTATGGAAAAACACTCGTCTACTCAACGACCAACGGAACAATAGCCATGAAAATGGCTTCAGAAAACGGGCCTGTTGCAGCAGCTGCTTTCAGTAATATAAATGCTGTTGTAAGCTGGGTGGCCGCACAACAAATGAATGTGGTGATCTTATGCTCTGGATGGAAAAACCTCATCAGCATCGAGGATACCATTTGCGCCGGAGCCATCGCTGAATTACTCATTCAACAGGAAAACTTTACCTCCGATTGCGATTCAGCAAGCATTTCGGCAGATTTATGGTCACATACAAAAGCGGATCTCAGGAAGCATCTTACAGAGACTTCCCACTATAAACGGCTAATAAAACTCGGTATAGATCCTCTGCCTGATTACACTGTACAACTCAGCATTTCGTCTGTGGTTCCTGTCCTTTCAGGGGGCATCATTCTTAATCAGCACTGATCACTTCAACTTATACGGCCATTGCCTGTTATTATGAAAAACATCCTCCTCTCCTTAGTCCTCTTACATTGTTTAACCACCCTATCATTCTGCCAGATGCCCAACAAAGAGTCTTCAGAAGTAAAATTCAACTACCTGTCAGAACAGTTCGCCGACCTTAAAATCATGCGTTATCAGGTTCCGGGATTCGATTCACTTTCTCTGAAGCAGAAAGAACTTGTCTATTATCTTAGTCAGGCAGCCATTGCCGGCCGCGATATCCTTTTTGACCAGAATTATAAATACAATCTTGCTGTGCGCCGCACCCTCGAAAACATTCTGATCAACTTTGAAGGTGACCGCGATTGTGAAGATTTCAGGAATCTCATTGTTTATACCAAAAGGGTTTGGTTCAGCAATGGAATCCATCACCATTATTCAAAGGACAAATTCTACCCTGAAATAAGCAGAGATTATTTTGAAAAACTGATCAGGGAGACTAAAACCGGTTTCCCCATGCGCGAAGGGCAGGATCTGGATGGATTTATTGCAGAAATCGCGCCAGTGATTTTTGACCCGAAAATAGCTCCGAAAGCTGTAAGCCAGGAATCCGGTAAGGACCTTTTGCTTGGATCTGCCTGTAATTTCTATGAAGGAGTCAGTGAGAAAGAAGCAGGTGATTTTTATCATAACCTGAAAAACGATGCCATAAAAAATGGTACCGACACCCTCATTTCTTTTGGCCTGAACAGCAAACTCGTTAACAAAAACGGGAGGATACACGAAGAAGTCTACAAAATCGGAGGGCTTTATTCAGCGGCCATCGAACGGGTAGTATCCTGGCTCGAAAAAGCGGCCGGAGTTGCTGAAAATGAACATCAGAAAAAAGTCATAGAAACATTGATCCGGTATTATAAGACCGGCGATCTGAATGTATGGGATGAATACAACGTGCTCTGGGTCAAAGATCTGGATTCCCACATCGACTTTGTAAACGGATTTATTGAAAATTATGGTGACCCCCTTGGGATGAAGGCTACCTGGGAAAGTTTGGTTAATTTCAAAGATAAGATTGCCACAAAGCGGGCAGAAACCATCAGTGCCAATGCACAATGGTTTGAAGACAATTCACCGGTTGACCCGAAGTTCAGAAAAAAGGAGGTCAGGGGCGTATCAGCAAAAGTTATTACTGCTGCACAACTGGGCGGCGACTGTTACCCGGCCACCCCGATAGGCATCAACCTTCCGAATGCCGACTGGATCAGGAAAGAGCACGGTTCAAAATCGGTAACAATCGAAAATATCACCTATGCTTATGATCAGGCTTCAATAGGCAATGGCATGCTTGAAGAATTTGCCTCATCAGCCGGAGAAATTGAGCTGGCGAAGAAATATGGCAGCCTGGCAAGTAACCTTCACACCGATCTTCACGAGTGCCTTGGACACGGATCAGGCCAACTGCTTGAAGGAATCAGGGGTGATGAGCTGAAAAATTACGGGTCTCCCCTCGAAGAGGCAAGGGCTGATCTTTTCGCACTCTATTACATGGGTGATCCTAAATTAATGGCGTTGGGCCTGATTGATCATGAAGGTGTTTTTATTGCTGAATACAACAGTTATATCCGCAATGGACTGATCACTCAACTGACCAGAATTGAACCAGGTAAAACGATCGAACAGGCTCATATGCGGTGCCGTCAGTTGATTGCAGGCTGGGCCTACCAGCTTGGGAAGCATGAAAATATCATAGAGGTAGTGTTGAGGAATGAAAAGACCTATGTTACGATCAATAACCATCAGGCACTCAGGGCCATCTTTGGTACTATGCTTGCAGAAATTCAACGTATT
This sequence comes from Bacteroidales bacterium, assembly GCA_016705005.1. Taxonomy (GTDB): domain Bacteria; phylum Bacteroidota; class Bacteroidia; order Bacteroidales; family Lentimicrobiaceae; genus Lentimicrobium. The sequence goes on from JADIZB010000011.1 coordinate 29,249, forward strand.
AAATCGGAAGGCGATTACGAAGCCGGCCGCAACCTTGTAGAAAAATATGGTGTGCAGGTTGATCAGGAACTTCACCACCAGATTCTTGACAGGTTCAGTAAACTGAATGTCGCCCCTTACGGCGGATTTATCAACCCTGTATTTGTGCCGGTAATGACAAATGGAAAGATCACCGATATTAAAGTAGAATACCCTGACGATTATTCAGGTCAGATGATTGATTATTCGCGAAATCATTCTTTCCTGCCAACATACAATTAATGTTTCTTTCCGGTTTTATGATATTCAGTTGTGACACTAACTCCGGCAAGTTTTAACACCAGATAAATCATAGCTATCCCTGTTCCTGGAAATAGAAAGTTCTGACTTATGACAAAAGTATTTACAATTGTTCTGGCCCTGACCATCCTTGGTTTAAACTGCGCATTAGCCCAAACCGAAGTAGATGAAAGGGCTATGATAAGTTTCCATAAAGGACTGGGATTCAATGCCCCGGACAGCACCTTTGGTCTGAACATCAGACTGAGGGTTCAAAGCCGTGCTCTGTTTAATTTTGACGAGCAATTCAACACAGAAGATATTGAAGGAAGAATCAGTCGGTTACGTCTCCGTTTCGATGGTTACATATTGAGTGAAAAACTCACTTATTATCTGCAGCTATCCTTCTCAAGAGGTGACCAGGATTGGGACAACACACATATTCCCAATGTTGTAAGGGATGCTATGGTTTATTACCGTTTCAACCCAAAGATTTATATCGGATTCGGGCAGGGGAAACTTCCAGGCAACCGCGAACGGATTATTTCGAGTGGTCAGCAACAGTTTTACGATCGTTCTGTGGTAAATGCCAATTATACACTCGACAGGGATTTCGGACTATTCGGATATTACAACAACAATGCCGGAGGTATCCATTTCAATATCAAGGGAGCAATATCAACAGGAGATGGGCGCAATCAGCTGAAAACCGATAACGGACTGATGTATACCGGACGGCTTGAAGTGCTTCCTTTGGGTAAGTTCAAAAAAGATGGTGATTTTTCTGAAGGCGATCTGGAATTTGAAGCCACACCAAAACTCTCCATTGCCGGAGGATATTCGGTCAATCAAAAAGCGAAACGAACAAGGGGAACCATTGGTACTGAGATCTATGAGAGCCGGGACCTGTCAACCTTTTTTGCAGATATGGTACTGAAATACAAGGGTTGGGCGCTATCGTCCGAATTTATCAACCGGTCATCGCCACAATCGGCCTTCACCTTCAATCCGGAGGATTCAACGCAGATGGCCTGGGTAACCAAAGGACACGGGCTTAATACCCAGTTGAGCTATTGTTTGCCAAACTATTGGGAATTTGCCCTGAGATATGCCTACAGTGAGCCGGATGCAGAATTAAGGCAACTTACAATGCGCGACAGTTATTATATAGTTGGGGTAAATAAATACATCCGTAAACACCTCACCAAGGTTCAGGCATCTTTCGGATACAGAAGTCAGGAATCATACAATAGCTCCATATCAGGAAAGAACAATTTTATACTGGTTTTCCAGGTAGAACTTGGGATCTGATATCAATAGCTGTAAAACAAAGGCTTAGCTCATGAAAGAGTTTCAGGCATCTCAATGCCCGCAGGAGCATCCACCACAGCCACTGTAAAAATCCTCTTCCCCATTATCAGTGCTGCAACTCCCGGTACTGCAACTTCCGGTATCGCAACTACCTGTGCCGCAGCCTCCGTTCACATTATATTTTACCGGAAATCCTTCCTGAAACCAGGCCTGAACACCACCGGCAACATAGCCAACATTCAAAAAACCCTGGTGGTAAAGAAGGTTGGCAGCTTTAAAACCACTGGCTTCATCATACCCGCCTGCTATATAGGTCGGGGCTTTATCAAGCCACTGCAGTTTTTCAAGCAATTGGAGCAGCGTAACCTGCGTTGTTTCTATACCATCGTAGTTCACGACACTGTATCCTTCCTCGTCGATGATATCAAGGAATACTGCACCTTCAGAAATTTTATGGAATGCTTCTGAAGGCAGGAATTTAAGGATTTCTGACATAACATTTCAATATTTAGCGCCGCAAAGGTACTATTATTAATGAATCTGGTATGGGTTCAATATAACACGATAATAAACAGGTCATCGGTTTACCAGAAATGAAGAATGAATGTGTGAATCATGTAATTCATTTACAGAGTTATGTAACTCCCAAAGCCCACCTGAGAAGGACCTTTGTGCATTATAAACATTCTATTCCGAACCAAATATTCAACAACATGAAAAAATTACTACTTGTATTGATTGGCCTGGCATTTGCCCTGAGCATAAATGCACAAACGGCTGATAAAAGATGGAATATCGGACTACATGGTGGTGCCATTCAATACAATGGCGACCTCGGAAATGATTTCTTCCGGACAGATCAGGCTTTCTATGGTTTTGGAGGTCTCTCGTTCAGCCGTTTTCTCGGAAACAGGCTCGATGTATCACTCCTTTTAACCAAAGGCGAAACCGGCTACATGGGAGAAACCAGTCGTTTCAGGCACCAGCTTACAACCGGAACCATTAATTTCAGGTTGAACCTCATTGGCGCTGACTACTTTGTCAGACCCTATTTGTTTGCGGGAGGAGGGGTTATGATGTTTGCCAATACTCTGACCGATGTAAAGAACAATGAAAAATTTGATTTTGCAGCCCCCTCATTCGGGGCAGGATTGAATCTGCGCCTCGGCAAAGCCGTTACGCTGAATCTTCAGGAAACCATTATGTATTCATCAAGCGATGAAAGAGATGATGTGGTAAAAAATTCAAATGATTTCTTTCTGTTTCACTCCGTTGGGTTAACATTTAACTTCGGTCAGAAAAAAGATGCTGACAATGACGGAATTGCTGACAGACTTGATAAATGTCCCGGAACACCTGCAACAGTAAAAGTGGATGATTCAGGGTGCCCCTATGATAATGACAAGGATGGTATAGCTGACTATCTGGACAAATGCGACAACACCCCTGCTGATATTCAGGTTGATAAAATCGGATGTCCGTTGGATGAAGATAAGGATGGTGTTCCCGATTATCTTGACAAATGTCTGAAAACAAACCAGGGAGTTAAGGTCGATCAGAATGGCTGCGCCCTTGATTCTGATAATGACGGTGTAACTGATCAATTGGATAAGTGCCCGAATACCCCTGCTTCCATTCAGGTTGACCAGAGCGGCTGTCCGCTCGACGAGGACAAGGATGGTGTAGCCGATTATCTTGACAAATGCCCGCAAACACCGGTAAAAGCAAGTGTTGATGAATTCGGTTGTACCCTTGATTCGGATAAGGATGGAATTCCCGATTACCAGGATAAATGTCCTACCATTGCCGGAACCAAGGAAAATCAGGGATGTCCTGAATTGACCAAGGAGGTAAAAACGCTTTTCCAGAAGGCCCTTCAGGGAATCAAATTCGACACAGGTAAATCAACCATCAAACCGGTTTCATTCCCAATCCTTGATGCAGTTGTCAAAGTAATGGTTGAGAATCCTTCCTACAAGCTGATTATAGGTGGACACACCGATAATGTCGGAGCAGAAGGAATGAATATGACCCTCTCAAAAAACCGTGCAGAATCAGTTTCAGTTTATCTGATAGGTAAAGGGATAAGTCCCGACCGTATTTCTGCAACCGGATATGGCCTTACCAGGCCGGTTGATGATAACAATACCGCAGCAGGCAGAACCCGCAACAGAAGGGTTGAACTGAGTGTAGAGTTTATCGAAAAGGTAACAGTTCCTGTTAAAAAGTAACAGATTCAAATTTTATGGTAAAGAGGCTGTTGCAGATTTGCAACAGCCTCTTTCATTTTTGAACAGTCATAACAAAATCAGAAAGGAATTAAAAATACCGTTTTTTAATATAGAAAGCCACACCAACCAACCCAATCATTACCGGAACCTCCACAAGCGGGCCGATAACAGCGGCAAAAGCTTCCCCTGAGTTAATACCGAAAACCGCGATGGCCACAGCAATGGCGAGTTCGAAATTGTTGCTTGCAGCAGTAAACGAGAGTGTTGTAGATTGCTCGTAGCTGGCACCGGCCCTTTTACTCATAAAAAAGGAAAGCAGAAACATAATTACGAAATAAATAAGCAGCGGTACAGCGATAAGAATTACATCCCTCGGAATCTTCACAATATACTCCCCTTTAAGAGAGAACATTACAATGATTGTAAAAAGCAGGGCTATGAGGGTAAGCGGGCTTATTTTCGGAACAAATATCCGATGGTACCATTCCTTTGATTTGACCCGGATCAATACAAAGCGTGTCAGAAAACCTGCAATAAAAGGAATCCCTAAGTATATAAAGACGCTTTCAGCAATCTGACCAATGGTGATTGCTTCCACAGCATCACTGGTTGGAATACCAAACCAGGCAGGCATTACAGCAATAAAAAACCAGGCGTAAACAGAGAAAAACAAGACCTGGAAAATAGAGTTAAAAGCCACCAGTCCTGCAGCATACTGCGTATCGCCTTTGGCCAGATCGTTCCAGACTATCACCATGGCAATACAACGGGCCAGTCCAATCATGATGATGCCATAAACATAGGGCAGGTTGGCATTGTTTTCACCGGGAAACAACTTAAACAGCATTACGGCCAATGCAAACATCAGTAAAGGTCCGATGATCCAGTTCTGAATCAGCGATAGGGTCAGCACTTTTACATTGCGGAAGACATCGCCCAATTCCTCGTATTTCACCTTGGCAAGCGGTGGATACATCATCAGGATCAGCCCGATGGCAATGGGAATGTTGGTGGTACTTTCCGGGGAAGCTTTCATTGAATCCCAGAACTGTGCAATTGCCGGGAAAAAGTACCCGCTGAAAACACCAATAAACATGGCGAGAAAGATCCACAGGGTCAGGTACCTGTCTAAGAATTTAAGGCGTGGTTTTGATGGCATATCGATTTCGGATTTCTGATTGATGATTTCGGATTGGTATCCGATAAATTAGCTGATTAGCAAACCAGCCTGCCGGCTGGCAGGTTAGCCGGTTAGCTGATTGTTAGTCTGGGTGTTCCGTTTTAAGATTCCATTAGCAAATTAGCAGATTAGCTGATTGTTAATCCGGGTATTTCATTTCAGGATTCAATTATCCTATATACTTACAATCTGCATTTAATGAATCTGCAAATTGGCTAATCTGCTAATCCGCTAATCCGCTCTTCAACAACTGCAACCGCATCCGCAACCATTGGATTCCATTGGCTTTTCAGCATAAACAGTAATGCTGTAGATCCCGGTACCTGACTGCCTGAATGTTGAGAGGTCAGCCTCACTTATGTAATTCAGCAGGATGTCGTCAGGAACTGAGATGACTTTTTCCTTTTGAATTTTAATGTTTTCAAGACCACATTGTTGCATGATCTGAAGATATTCATCCTTTTGAACTGCTCCTGAAACACAACCCGCGTACATTTCAGCTGTTGTTTTCAGGACTTCAGGCAGTTCTCCCTTCAGCACCACATCGGAAACCGAAAGATGCCCGCCCGGTTTCAGGACCCTGTATATTTCGCTGAAGGCCTTCACTTTATCCGGAACCAGATTAAGTACACAATTGCTTATGATTACATCTGCTTTGGCAGCAGTCACCGGAAGTTTTTCAATATCTCCGAACCGGAATTCAACATTATTGAACCCCAGTTTTTCTGCATTCTCCCTGGCTTTGTCAATCATGGCCTGTGTAAAATCGATGCCGATTACTTTACCCTTTTCACCGGTTAATGACCTGGCAACAAAACAATCGTTCCCGGCACCTGAGCCCAGATCAATAACTGTATCGCCGGCCTTTATCTGGGCAAATTCTGTCGGGATACCGCAACCAAGGCCGAGGTCAGCATCCGGATGATATCCCTCAAGATTTTCATAGTTCTCGCTGAATATGGTGTAATCAACATCCCCGCAGCAACCCGTTGCGCCGCAACAGGAAGACTCATTGACCGAGCGGCTCTGTTCTGCAATTTCGCTGTATTTCTCTTTTACAATCTGCCTGAGTTGGTTTTGATCCATGGCTATTTTAGTTTTGGTTGTTTAATCGTCTTACAATGTTTATAATCAATGCTTTAAATACCATTCCCTTGGGGCTTACATTTTTGAAATTTTGCTCAGATAAAACTTGTGGAAAGCTTCCCTGATTTCATCACGTACCCGGATAAATTCGCCCTGAATAAACTCAGGTGTACCAATAGCGTGTGACGGATCATCGAAACCAATATGTAACCGTTTCTTAACCTTACCTAAAAAAGCCGGACAAGATTCATTGGCTCCCCCGCAAACCGTAATAACATAATCCCATTCCTCGTTAAGATAAAGATCCACGGAATCAGAAGTATGGTGGCTGATATCGATGCCGGTTTCAAGCATTACTTCCACTGCTTTGGAATTGAGTTTGCCCGAAGCTTCGGTTCCGGCTGACCGGACAGTAAGGTTTGGGTCAAAAGATTGCAGAAAGCCATGGGCCATCTGGGAGCGGCAGGAATTGCCGGTACAAAGAATTAAAATTTTCATATCAAAGTGTTTTTCTTCACGCAAAGACGCTAAGACGCAAGGAATCGCAAGCTTTTTTAAATAAATATTGCTTCTCATCAAATGTCCGGCAAATGCTCATTTCACCCTAAGTCGGGGTGAATCGCAAAGAATTTTACAATCATTCAGGCTACCAGAAAAGCCCGGCAATTTATGATAGACTTAAAACCTTTGCGTCATTGCGTCCTTGCGTGATTCTTATTTTCATTGATTAAACATTGCTCATTCAACCGGGTTATCAGAAAAAGAAGATATCATGGCTTTTATTCTGCGGCTCTTCCCTGACTGCAATTTCCCTGATCATCTTTTCAGGCAGGGCAGTAACCGTTTTTGGCCCGGCGCTGGTTTCACAGCTGATATCTGCATTTTTTATGGGCTCAAAGAAATTGCCGAACAGCTCAAGAAACCTGTCAATCTCAGTCGAACAGAGGCAATAGTTGATCTTCAGTCCTTCAATATTACCATGAATCAGACCTGTATCGCGCAACTCTTTCAGATGCTGCGAAACGGTACTGCGACTCAGGGGAAGGTTATCAGAGATATCCCCTGATATGCATGTTTTGGTTTCAGCCAGGTACTGAAGAATGGCCAACCTTGCCGGATGAGAAATCACCCTCGCAAACCGGGCAATCTCCTTCTGGGTTTCTGTGAAATTTTCAGATTTATTCATATCTTATTTTTAATGTCGCAAACATACGACATTAAACTGAATAAAGCAATAGACTTGAATATTTTTTTTAGTTGGCAACGAATAGCCGCTTTTCTTAACCGGTTAACTTAAATATCTGAATGGAGGTTTAATCACCTGCAAAAGAAGAAATGAAACAAAACTTAAGGGAGTTTTTATTAGGTAATGTTGGGATCAGATTCCGGATCAGTCACAGAATCCTCAATCATACATCCGGAATGTATTGCAGATTATGATGATCTGATTGCTAAATATACGAGTGCCTGATACAATGAGTGCCGATATAAATAAACCACCGACTATTGCACTTGCGGTTGCCAGGCCCTCGAAGTTGGTGGTGCGAAGCAAGGATAGAAGGTCTGTTGAAACAATGCTCATTAAAAAAGGGTAGGCATTTTCAGGCGGGGACATCACACCAGGATATCGAATGCAGTTAGAACCCGAAAAACCGGATTATAATTCACTGATTATCAAAATGTGATAGTGATTAGTAGAATACGGGATCATACCAAACAGAAACGCTGATCACTTCATCGGTGTTTCTGTGTCACCTTCAGACTATTCCTTAATAAAATTAATTATTTCAGAATCCTTCATATCCCGGTATCCGTATCTCCCTTTTACAACTCCGTCTTCCAGAAGTACGATCAACGGCATTTCTCCATTTGTAATTCGCAAAAATCTTTTTGGGGGAAGAAATGAATATTGAAAAACAGTTGAATGGGTTTCTTTGAAAAACCTGCCGATGGAGCTCTCAGAACCACTGAAAATATATTTGACAGCATCGGCATTTTCTGCTTTCTTAGCCATTACCGTAACTTTCCTTGCAGCAAGTTTACAAAACCGGCAACCGGTACTAAAGAAGCACAAAATTTTCCTGCCTTTTTGATAATCTTTCTGTTCCCTCAAATACTCATTTAACAATAAATCATTATATGAGACACTCTTTGAATACTTATCGTAAAAGAAAGAATCCGGAGGAGTAATTGTAATTGGCAATGATATACTTAATACCAGTAAAGATACCAGCACTATGTTATCAAATCTGAATCTGAATACAATACTCTTTTTGGAGTATAAAAGCAAAACAATTAAAAGTCCGTTCTTCATTAATGAGAAACCATGCGACATTTCAGTTTCACCAAAACAGTGACAATGCTCGTTTTTACCTCCAAGTATAAGACTCACAATGAAAGCGCTGAACATTAACAGCATCAATACAGAAGCCAACACAACCTGCTTCTGGTATTTACCAAAAATGAGCAAAAGTCCGGTAAGTAACTCGAAAGAGATAATGAGCCGTGCCAGAAAAAAAGCCAGGTTGAGATTCAACAAGCCAAAACTGTAAACATAGATCTCAAAAGAATCAATAGAGACTAATTTCGCAATGGCACTGATTATTAAAATCAGGCCAACCATGATTCTTATAAATGATTTTAGCGTGTTCTCAGCCAACATGCAACTGAATTGAAACCATGCGACAAGTGTGAATTGAACAAAAAGTGAAGCTGCATATCTGCAGCTTCACTTTTTGTTTACTCTTCCGTGCAGTCACCCATCATAGGTTCTAAATCGCTGCACTCTTCTGTTGGACCAATATCAATCCCTGTTGTAACACGCCCTGACATATCCACACATTTACATGTTCTTTTTGTACAACCAACCAATCCAACCAGCACCAACATTGCAAAAATAAATAGCCTGTACTTCATCTTTGATATTTTATAAAACGCCTACTCTGTTTGGTTTTCGGCTACCCCAATAATACTATACAATGGTGCATTACGCACATAGATATTACCACATTAAGCATCAATTGAAATGTAATCCTCCGCTATAAGTATAATGATACATACCTGAGTCAGAAATCTTCCTGAAACAATCGTTAACCTCGTTGTCGCAACCAGAAAAAAACAACCCGGTTCAAATATAAAACAACTTTTTAAAGATACCTATTTCGCCAAACTTTTTTTAAGAGTCGATGAAAATCATACGTTTCGAATTACTTCACCATTCTAATGGATTATATGTCAGGATATTAAGGATATTTGCGTTTGGATCTGACGGCATCAAATTCAATGGGAAACTCCCTTAAAGAAGCAGTTTCCGGAATGATTCATCAGCCATATCTGCTTATCATTACTGCGCCTTAGAAAGGTCAGGGCCATTGTTATCATCAGAATTTTCCTGTTTTAAGAATTATCTGAATGAATTGAGTCATTGATTGCTTTAAAACTGTTCCAAATTCCATTGTAGGATCTTTCGTACCGTTGCAGAAAATAAACCAGTGACTCAATGCAGTTCGCCGGAAAGTTTTACCACTGCAACTGATTTTCGGATATTGGGGTTTCTATTCCTGATTTAAAATTTTCTGTTATTCGTCATTTAGCATCCATACGGCTAATTATTGTTCAGACAAAAAGATATATTTTTACTATATACATATCCATCAGGAAATCACCAGATGTATTTCTTTTTATATCCAACCAATTGTTAATGTGAAATTTAACTTTAAAGTGAAGTTCTATGAAAAAGGCATCATTTCTGTTGTTCATCAGTGTCTTGGCAGTGTTCCGACTTTCCGCAACCGATGTTAGCGGCCCCATTACTTCAAATACGCTGTGGACGGTTGCCAATAGTCCTTATGTAGTTACCGGAAATATTCTGGTCATGGAGGGGGTGACACTTACCATACAGCCCGGGGTTGAAGTCAGGTTTGATGCCTCAAAAGCATTACAGGTTAACGGAACACTGATTGCAAAGGGCACTGCTGCCGATTCGATCCGGTTTACTTCAAACACCACGCAAACACCAGGGGCATGGGGAAACATCTATTTCCCCAACAGCTCTGCAGATGTTGTTTTTGATGACGCCGGAAATTACCTGAGCGGATCTATAATGGAATACTGTATTGTTGAATATGGTGGAAACATCGGGGGAACAAGTGCCAATATGCTCAGGTTGGATGACGCCTTGCCCGGTATCCGGAACTGCGCAATAAAAAATGCAGCAAACGCCGGAATCGGGATCCATTATCCACATTATGATACACTAAATTACAATCTCAGCAACAACTGCTTCAGGCATTGTAAGTTGGGTATTACGGCACTTAGCTATTTGAGTTGGATATCCATCACCAACAGTTCGTTTATTCAGAATGAATGCGGAATAGCCGCAAACGCTCCCATGAAGATCGACAACAATCTGTTTTCCGGAAACTCACAGGCACTGTCCATGGATTCTCGCTCAGTTATCACAAATAACGAGTTTTCGGATAATGAAACCATGAACCCGGGCAGCGGTAATTTCATTATCTCAGTCAGATATGAGGTTGATTTCACCAATAACCTATGCCAGCGCAATGGCTCAGATTTACTTTACTGCTTTCTTATGGATGGGATGGGTATAATCAAATCAAATGTATTCACCGACAATGTCTGCACCTCAACCTCCGGTTCTCTGATTTCTGTGTTTAATGATAATGACAATGGCTATTGTCCTGTATTTATCGAGAATAACATAATAACAAACAATAGTCAGTTCAAGCCCCTGGAAGTCCGGCTTGCCATGAATGTTGAGGCTACCTTTACATCGAATGTAATCACCAACAACTATACATCGGATGATTTGCTTAATGTTAATAATTTATTTACCGGAGCTTTGGATACTGCATTAACTACCTTCAGGAATAATATTATTACACAAAACTTCAGCACATCCGATGTATTAACTACCTTCAGGGGAAAAATTGCCCTGAATCAGAACAGTTTTTACAACAACGGCCCATCAGCCTATTTACTGAAGAACAACAATACCCCAACTTTTCAGCCTTATCTGGATGTTGGCAATAATTACTGGGGTATTGAAACCACTGAAGAATTAAGTGAAGCCATTCTCGATTTCTTTGATGATGCCAACCTGGGTATTACCCTATACGACAGTATGCTGCTTGCCCCTCCGGCATCAAACCCTGTATTGCCACCTGCCAATGTTGTAAAAACCGATCCGGGAAACAACGGGGTACAATTGAGCTGGTTGCCTAACCCTGAGGCCGATATCCAGGGGTACAATGTATATTGGGGGAAATACGCCGGCTATACCTTTGAACACATGGCAGATGCAGGGCTCAATACAAGCTATATCATTGACGGCGCTTCGGTGGATGATACGATTGCCGTAACCGCTTACGACAACGACTACATTCCCGGAAAGGCAAGGACAAACTGGCTGAACGAAAATATGCTCAACGGGCACGAAAGCGCCTATTCGTTCGAGTTGCATTTCCCCCTTGGGATGAATGAAATCAAAGATCCAGAGGACATCAGCATTTATCCTGTTCCTGCCAGGGAGAAAATCACGGTTGAACTGAAAAACCTGCATGATTATAACCAGCTCAGCATCGTTAACCTGCAGGGAAGAACACTAAAAACCCTACCACTCACAAAACTACAAACCGAAGTTGACATGAAGGATTATGCAAGCGGGATGTATTTTGTCAGGCTCAGTGGTACGAAAGGAATGATGGTTAAGAAATTTATCAGGAAGTAAATCTTCGGTTAGAATAAACTTCCGGTGAACGAAAGATTGCTTTAAGTTATAGTTTTACTATTGTAACCCGGCAGATTAAGAGACTCATTAAAGGCTCGATTTAATGAATCTACCCCTATAGGATGCAATGTCTTTCGTAAATGATTTTATTCGTACTATTGTATACTAATCTGAATATCATGGATTGTTCATTTTAGATCAAAACTTATATTTTAAAACAGGAACAATGAGTAAACCACTACTTCTGCTGATCATCAGCGTCTTTGCAGCGCTCCGTCTTTCCGCTACCAATGTTAGCGGTCCGGTTACTACAAATACATTATGGTCTGTTGTGAACAGCCCCTATATTGTTACCGGCAATGTGCTGGTGATGGAGGGTATAACCCTTACCATCGAACCTGGGGTTGAAGTGCGGTTTGATGCGTCGAAAGCCCTGCAGGTTAACGGAACCCTGGTTGCACGTGGCACTGCCACAGATTCAATCCGGTTTACCTCCAATACTACCCAAATCCCGGGGGCCTGGGGCAATATCTATTTCACCACGAGTTCTGCTGATGTTGTTGTTGATAATGCAGGAAATTATGTGAGTGGAAGTATCATGGAATACTGCCTTGTAGAATATGGAGGAACCATTGAGGATACAGATGCCGACATGCTGAAGTTGGATGAGGCCTTGCCCGGTATCCGTCATTGCACCATAAAAAACGCGTTGAATGCCGGAATTGGTATTTATTACCCCTATTTTGATCCTTTAAATTACAGGCTCGATAACAACGCCTTCCGGCAATGCAGGATTGGTATTGAAGCGCTCTGCTATTCCAAATGGTTATCAATCACAAACAGTTCTTTTATTATGACTGAAACCGGAATTGACATTTTTGGTTACACGATCATCGACAACAACCTGTTTTCACAAAACTCCCAGGTACTAAAACTGACTTATGGAGAACAGGTCATTACAAATAACGAGTTTTCAGATAATTTAACCACATCCACATACCCGTACCCTGATAATTTCATTATCTCACTGGAAATTCAGGGGGTTGATTTCCGCAATAACCTATGCCAGCGTAATGGCTCAGATTTATTATATCTCCGTCCTGAAGGGGTTTGTAGAATCAGGTCAAATATATTTACCGATAATGTTTACTATTCAACCACCGGATCTCTGATCGAAATTGATGAATTTTCTTCCTGGGAAGGGGATACGTTATTTATGGAGAATAACCTCATTACGAATAATGGAAATTTCAAACCTTTATCGGTCTCATTAATGGGTTTACAGACATATTTTACATCGAATGTAATAACCAATAACTATACTTCTGAGGAATTGATCGATGTGTACAATTATGTTACGCAGGGTATGGATTCAATAGTAACCACATTTAAAGACAATGTCATCACCCAAAATCATAGCACATCAGATATACTCACTTCTTTCAAAGGGGTAATCGCTCTTCATGAGAACAGCTTATTCAACAACAGTTCATCAGCCTATGTTCTGAAAAACGCCAATACCCCGACTTTTCAACCATACCTGGATGTAAGCAATAATTACTGGGGGGTTGAAACTGTTGAAGAATTAAGTGCAATTATTTACGATTTCTTTGATGATGCCAACCTGGGAATTACGATGTACGACAGTATTCTTCTTGCCCCAACTTCATCAAACCCTGTATTGCCCCCTGCCGGTGTTCAGAAAAACGGTATGGGGAACAACAGGGTACAATTGAGCTGGTTGCCCAACTCTGAGTCCGATATAAAAGGGTATAATGTTTACTGGGGAAGCTATGCAGGTTATACTTTTGAACATATGGCAGATGCGGGGCTGAATACCAGTTTTATTGTAGAAGGAGCTTCTATTGATGATATCATTGCTGTTACCGCCTATGACAACGATTACATCTCCGGAAAGAAAAGCATAAAATGGTTGAATGAAAATATGCTCAACGGGCACGAAAGCGCCTATTCGTACGAGTTGCATTTCCCCCTGGGCATCAATGAAATCAAAGAAACAACGGACTTCAGCATTTATCCTGTTCCGGCAAGTGAGAAAATTACCATTGAACTTAATAACCCTGATGATTATAGCACACTCAGCATTGTAAACATTCAGGGACAAACATTAAAAACCATTCATCTCACAAATTCAAAAACCGAGGTTGGTATTGAGGAATTTACAAGAGGAATGTATTTTATTGTGCTTAGTGGCAGCAAAGGCATTTCAATGAAAAAGGTGATCAGAATGTAAATCCACTGTATTGATGACAGCATCGTCAACGAGCCTGTATCATGATCACACATAAAAATGAGATTAAAGCATTTGGTCTGAGAAAGTGCAACTTACTGCCGGGGTTTACTTTCACCGAAAAACAGAACCTGTGAACCGGAGATTCCCGTGAAAGATAAATTGCAGATTGTCTGAAGCACAGGAAACAATCACGCTGACCATCAGCATATTGAATAAAATTATCCCGAAGGGTCTGAAACCCTCCGGGATAACAATTCCGGCGAAACCGGCTGATATGATTATTCCTGCGGGGACTGCATTTCAGGTTGAGCCCTGTTATCGATACCAAACAGGTCATATGGCTTCTCCCTGAAGAAATCGTTGAATAAAAATACTGACACCACGATCCAGGCAATAAATCCGAGTACAATCAGCAACTGTGCACCTGATGTTTTCTGAATATCCTGCCGTGATTTTACATCACACACCTCACCGGGGCAATACTGGGCTTTCTCTTTATAAAACCAACCGTAAAACTTGCACCCGAGGCATATTCCGAATGCCGATTCAAAGAACAGGAATATCAGGCAAATGAGGCAGATAAGGCCGGTTATGGGACTATATGAATTGACGATGACCTGCAAAACAAGCATAATGATTCCCAGCGCCAGGCCGATGATCCAGGCAAACTTCTTCTGCTTTGCACCAACATACTCAGGAGTCTGGTTAAACACAATCAGGCGGCCCAGGATTAATGTTGGAGCGAACCTGGGATTGATGAATACACGCACGAGAAAATCGGTCAGGAAAATGACAATGGCATATTTCAGCAACAGGAAATTCCCGGTTAAAATCACCGTCAGTATAGAAGTAAACATCAGCAGAAAGAGCAATCCTGCCGCTGCACGGACCTCCCTTTCATTTAAAACCGGAATGCTGTATCCATCAACATCTTCTCCAAATTTAATTGTTTTATTGTTGTTCATTTTTTTCGTTTTTTTTGTTAGACCGGATTTCTCCGAATGATTTGTTATTGTGTGGATTGAAATGCTTGTGAATCAAAGCCATCAGCTTTTCTTTACTGATGGGTTTAGATATATAATCGTTGCAACCTGCCTCAATAGATTTTTCTCTGTCGCCGGCTTGTGCGAAAGCTGTCTGTGCAATGATAATCACATCTTTATTTTCCTGCCGGATCTTCCGGGTAGCTTCATATCCGTTCAGGCCGGGCATTTGTATATCCATCAGGATTAAATCAATGCCGGGGTTATCATGAAATAAATCAATGACTTCATTCCCTGTCCTGGCTTCAAGGATTTCCTGGCTGAATTCCCTGACAAAGGTATAAACAAGTTTTTTAGATGTTTCATCATCTTCAGCAATTAAAACTTTCAACTTCTTCATTTCAGCTTCCGGCTTTTCCAATGCTGCCGTATTATCAGCAACCACAGGTTTTCGCCCTGCTACGATGTAGGGAAGGGTAAAATAGAAAACGGATCCCGAACCTGCATCACTTTCTACCCATATTTTGCCACCCAGCATATCTACGTATGCCCTGGTAATCGACAAGCCCAGTCCTGCGCCCTGATATGCATTCTTGCCGGAAACATCTGCCTGGACGAATCGTTCGAATACCATTGCCTGCCTGTCTTTGGGTATCCCTATTCCGGTGTCTCTGACAAAAAACCTCATCATCAGCCGCTGATCAGACTGAACTATTTCATATCCAAACTCGATTGACCCCTCTTTTGTATACTTAATAGCGTTTTTTACCAGATTGGTCAGAATAGCAAATACTTTTTCAGGGTCGGTTTTTATAACAGACTCATCAGCCATAAGAGAATTGCTGTAATAGAGCTTCATCCCCTTCGCTTCAACTTCGGGTTTGAAGAAGTAATAGACATATTCGATCTGTTCGTTTATGTTTGATTCTCTGATATCGGCCTTCATCAGACCAGCTTCAATTTTCGAGATGTCTATAATGTCGTTGATGATGCTGAGCATACGCTCACCGCTTTTCTCAATAATCTCAATGTAATTCTTCTGATCTTCACCGGTAAGGTTCGGATTTTTCAACAAATCGGCAAAACCAAGAATGCCGTTCATAGGAGTCCTGATTTCATGACTCATATTTGCCAGAAAAGCCGATTTCAGCCGATCACTTTCTTCGGCCTTTTCCTTGGCAATGATCAGTTCTTTCTCGGCCTGTTTTCTTTCAGAGATGTCACGAATGATCCCTTCATGAAAAAGTATCTCACCTGAATCACTGTATGTGTACCACCCGTGATCTTCCACCCATACCTCATTTCCGTCTTTCTTCCTGAGTCTGTATGAAATCAGATCTTTGTCGATACCTTCAATGGTTAACCTTTCACGATCCAGCGGGTCAAAATACAGCTCTTTTCCTATGCTTATACCCATCAATTCTTCCTTACTGCTGAAACCCAGTATTTTCAACATGGCCGGGTTCACCTCAATAACCTGCCCGTCATGGCTGGTTTTGTAAACACCATCGGGCATCTTCTCAATCAGATTCCGGTAAACTTCATTGCTTTCATTCAAGGCCAGTTCAGCCTTTTTCCGCTCGGTGATATCCCTCGCAATAAGAACCGAACCTATTACCGAACCCAGATTGTCACGGACTGGCGAACTTGAGAAAATAACAGGAATGTTTTGTCCGTTTCCCGCCCGAAAACTACCCTCCCGGTTTGTAAAGGATTTCTTTTCAATAATTTTTGCATACAAATCAGCTACCGAATCATTCTGTGGAAGAACTGCAGTTATGGATTTTCCCTCCAGGTCCGCACGTTTGTATTGCAATGTAGCCAATGTTGCTTTATTAACATTCAGTATAACCCCTTCCTGATCCAGAAGAATCAGAAACTCGTCCATGGCTGAAACAATACTCTCAGCCGCTATGGTGGGTGTTATCGTAAGGAAACGGTATTTAAAAATTGCGTAAAGTATACCACTTCCGAAAATGAATACCATAAGATTAGTCAACGGAGGAATCCGGTAAATACCCATATTCTGAATCACAACATCCATTAATGTCCCTGCAAGGATGCCTACCATTGAAATAACGACCACAATCTTTGACAATTTTTTCTCATTTGAATCCTTCAACCTTCGGCAGAAAATAAGTATAATTGAAACAGATAATAGCGTAAATATCAGATAGTAAGAAAAGAACAGATATGTCCACACTGAATCGGACCAATCGAGCGACCATCCGTATGGCTGTCTGACCGGATTAACCGACAAATTATTGGTCAACTGCAAATAAATAAATAAAGCCGGCAACAATACAACCGGGAGCAGGAACCACTTTTTTCTGACAATATTCTGATTTTTCGTAAACGCAAGTGCAAAAGAAAGAAATACACTGGCAAAGCTAATCCAGCCAAAGGATGCTATATTCTGCATAATGATCACCAACTCAATGTTAATTGACCTGTCGGGATTATGCACAATAACATCACCAAAATTCCACAGGGAATAGCAGATCATCAGAAATGCACTCATCCGGTTGAGCAGTGACCGGGTATCTCTGTAAAAAATAAAAACGGCCAGGGCTGCAGATGCAATAAAACTGAAAAAATGCAGGAACGGAAGAAATATCATTGATATACCGGAGAAATATCGATTAAAAAAATCCGATTGCACCTGTTAATCCTGGCGCTCACGGGCTGGCTGTTGTTAAAAAAACGGGAATAAGGTTTACAAATATACATCATGTAGATCGTAAAACAAATTCAGCTCCTTCGTGTTTCCCGGCTGATTTGAAATATCAATTGCAACCGGCTGTCAGAATTGCTCAGTCTGGTTCATTATAAATGTCAGGGATTAAACTTTCATTCTCAGAAAGTCACCATCTTATCGGCCCACACCACCAGGTTAACACAATCAACCATGGTTGAGAGTGGGCAGGCTTCGGTTTCGTTCAGATGTCTTGATTTCAGGCAGGTTCCGCAGGCCAGAATTTCACCACCAACATCAATAAAGGCTTTTAACTGCGCGTCTACATTGTATTTATCATGGGTAAGGCCTTCACATTCCACAGCTTCACCCATTAAAAAAACCTTCACCTCATGGCCCTGTTTCCTCGCCGTTACAGCAAACCGGAAAGCGTTCCAGGCTTTTTCAAACGCTTTGGTTTCGATAATAATTCCTATTTTCATTGTACAATTAAAAAGAAATACAAAAGTTTACAGGGTAAAGAATTTCTTTTTGATTCCCTGCTTGAACAGGACAATCTCAATTTTCTCTGTCGTAATCAGGCATCCGGTGGGTATCTTATCAAACCATGGCCGGATTCCCTTCATGAAATGCTCAATTTTAGATGCTTCATCAATCATTTCAATAACAACAGGTAGTTTCTCGGTGATTTCCCAGAATTTTGATGAATGCACTATACTGCTGGAACCAAAACCCATGCTTCCGCGAATCACTGTGGCTCCGGAAAGGCCATATCTTCTTGCTGCAAAAACAAGGGTTTCACTCAACAGTGAATGCCTGAATTTATCGGTACTGCTGATATAAATCCGCAACCGTATTGATTCTTTACCTGTTTCCATACTCAGAAGATTTTGGTGAGAGCATGACCACCAAAGGTAGCCAGCAGTCCTAAAAATACACTCAAACCAGTATAAAGAGAAAAATACAGAAAACTGCCATCGCGAAGCAGGGCCATATTTTCGCTCGAAAATGTTGAGAAAGTAGTAAATCCGCCACAGAAACCCACAGTGAGAAATAACCGTACTTCAGCATTGCTAAGGTTGTCACGTTCCGACAGGCCAAAAAACAATCCGATAAGAAAACAGCCAATAAGGTTTACAATGAATGTCCCGAAAGGGAATGCCGTGATCAATGTATTCTGTACGTAACGAGAAACAAGATATCGTGAAATACCACCCAGAAAACTGCCGGAACCAATGACAAGGAGAACTTTTAACATAAAACTGAAAAATAATTTGTTACATATGGTATTCTATTGACTTCGCAACGATAGCCTGTATTTTATAACCCGGAGTCATCAGATTGCAAAGAAGGTCAATGGCTAAACCCTCAGCAAGATCAAAGATAAGCATTATTTACCTGGCATTGCCATATTCAACATGACCAGGAAGCAAACCCTTCAAACTAACCGGGCTGGATTCTGTTTAATATCAGTAGCAGATTATTGAACAAGCTTAACTTCTTTAACATTATTATTTTCAGATCCCTTTCTTCAACCTGATCTCATGGTTATACTCAATAACATCTGGCTTATACTGTTCGTAATATGGGGATTGCCCCTTACATTTTACAGGAGTAAATTCCGTAAAATCGTTTATCAGACAGGGAACTGGACCATCAACATTAAACCATATTTCGGCAAAGAACTGAAAGCACTTTTTGGCAATTTGTATCCCGAAAACAAAAAATATCAGAAATTGAGAAACTTTTACCGTTTCTATCTTATTGTATACCTGCTCTTATTCACCGCTTATTTAGCACTTCACAAGGACAAACAAATGAATGAAATCAAAATTGGCAGCACCATCCCTGAATTTACACTTCCCGATCAGAATGGGAATCCGTTTAGCATCGGTTCTTTGCTGGGCAAAAAGAACCTGGTGATCTACTTCTATCCCAAAGACGATAGTCCTGGTTGTACAGCTCAGGCCTGTTCGTTCCGCGATCAGTTTGAGGTGTTCACCGAAGCCAATGCTGTTATCATTGGCATCAGCGGACAATCGGTTAAAAGCCACAGGGAATTTGCTGAAAAGCACCATCTCAGTTTCACACTACTGAGCGATGAAGGAAATAAAATCAGGAAGAAGTTCGGCGTTCCTACAAATCTGCTTGGCCTGTTGCCGGGTAGGGTAACTTATGTTGCAGATAAAACAGGCAAAGTTATCTACATGTTTAATTCGCAGCTCCAAACCGAAAAGCACGTAGAGGAGGCACTAAGGATATTGAAAGAATTGAAATAGGCTTGATACCGGAGGTCCTGGAACTGCCGGGTATAACATGGAGATCTTGTTATTGTAGAAAATTGTCAGCTGAAAAGTTCTGATCAAAGTTGCAAAGATTCAGATTCAGCTGAAATATATCCAGACGAAATACAACCCGGTTAGGATAAACAAAACCGCTACTACCCTCCTGAACCAGGCTTCAAAGATTTTAACCTTGTTATAAAACCTGGCGACCCCACCTATACTGAATGCCAGCAGGTAGGCCAGCAATATTACAGGCAGGCCGGTAGCGATGGCAAAATCAGGCAGAAGCAGCAATCCTGATGGCTGGGAGAGAACCATGGGCATAAGCATTCCAAAATAGAGAACCCCGCTATACGGGCAAAAGGCCAGTGCGAAAATCACCCCAAGGAGAAGCGCTCCCCAACTGCTCCCTGCTTTTACTTTATCGGCAAACCGCTGCATCAAGGTACCGGATGAACCCGGGAGTTTAATTATCCCCAGCATAAAAATACCGATGATGATCAGCAGTGGCCCGATCCATTTCTCACCGTTGGCCTGAACGGCCCGGCTGACCTGAAATTTGCTGGCGCCAAAAAAGATGATCGCGCCAAGTATGGTATAAGTGAGCGTCCGGCCAAGGGTATAATAAAGTCCGTTCAGAAAAACAGTCCGCTTACTTTCAACGTCCTTGCTGATATAAGCCAGTGCAGTTATATTGGTAGCCAGCGGGCAGGGACTAATGGCCGTCATTAAACCCAGAAGGAAGGCTGTCAGCAGCGGGAATGTGCTCTGGTCGATGAGGTTTTGTATGAATTCCATTTTCCTTGATTTGAGAATTTGAGAATTTGAGAATTACTCTTTGATCAGGAAGATTTTGATGTTATTATTATTTTTGACAGGACATTTATTATAGAATTCAGTTTTTCGACAAGATCTTCAGGATCAGGATACATGGGTGATAGTTTGCATAAGATAAGCCAGTAATCAGTTTCATCGGCTTCTTTGGCTGCTATTTTCATTTTGTGAATAAAATCAGCCTTACTCTCAGCGTTTTGGGCTTCCCTGACATTGGATCCAATTGAAGTCCCTGATTTTAAAATCTGTTTCGCAATGATATATTTTTTCAGACTTTCCAATTTCTCAGCATACTGTATAATATCAATCGCAAATTCAAGTGATAGCTTAACAATCAAATTTTCATTATCTTTTTTCATTTAAGCATCCTTTCACCTTTAATGATTTAAGATCCCAAATTTCCCATGTTATAACATCCTCAAATCTTCAAATCCTCAAATCCTCAAATTATTTCAAATTCTTTTCGATCTCAGCTTTCAGGCCCGAAATAAATTTATCGGCCTGGTTTCTGGAATAACTGAAGGCGAAATTGGTAAAATCGGTGGTTTTCTCCTTTTTG
The DNA here is from genome assembly GCA_016705005.1 of Bacteroidales bacterium. Lineage (GTDB taxonomy): Bacteria > Bacteroidota > Bacteroidia > Bacteroidales > Lentimicrobiaceae > Lentimicrobium. Next base: position 50,677 of record JADIZB010000011.1, read on the forward strand.
CCATCCAAAAGGGTTAGGAAAAGCCCTGAACCATCGGCCTGGTATTTTTCAACCAGCTTTATGTTTTTATCGTCAGAAACATCCAGAACCTGGAGTTTAATGGTACCATCCTTCAATTGTGCTGCAAAATATGTGTTCAGCGTCTTTTTTGTATTTTCTTCAATTGAGATGCAGGTTGGACAACGGTGTTCAGCATGGAAATACACAATGTTTAATCTGGTGGCCTTCTGACCAAAAACGAGTGTAGCCATCATCACAGAGATTCCGATAAGTAAGATCTTTTTCATGTTTTTAAAGATTGGCGGGTTATTTTTTACTTAACATTTCCTTAAGCTCTGAAACAGAAGGAATCCTTCCGTAAAACAATACTTTTTCATCTACAACGAGTGCGGGTGTGCGCATAATGCCATAGCCCATGATTTTAACGATGTCTTCTTCCTTAACAACTGAAGCATCCAGTTTAAGCTCTGCAACTGCCTGGCGGGTAGCTTTTTCGAGGTTTTTGCAATTGGTGCAACCTGTTCCGAGAATTTTGATTTCCATAGTAATCAGACTTTAGATGGTGAATATCAGTTCGTTCTTTAGGTGAATTAATGTTTCTGTTTAAAAGATATAATTGAATAAATATCCTACCATAAGGATACCTGTTCCCACAACACCGATAAAAGTAAAGATCAGCGGCAGTTTAAGTACTTTACGGAGAATGATCATTTCAGGAAGTGATAGTCCGATAACGGCCATCATAAATGCAAGTGATGTGCCAAGGGCGGCCCCCTTCCCTATCAGGGCCGATACAATGGGGATTATTCCGGCAGCATTGGAATACAATGGGATTCCGATCAACACTGAAAGAGGCACTGAATACCATACCTTATCACCCATGACGGAAGCCATAAAATCCTGGGGCACATATCCGTGAACACCTGCACCAACGGCAACACCCAGGGTAACATAGAGCCAGACTTTCCCGACGATCTCTTTAACTGCACCATATCCCATTCTTATTCTCTGAGCAAATGTCAGTTTTTCATCTTCCGGATGATCGCCAGCCTTAAGCTCATACACCCAGGATTCAACCCATTTTTCGAGATGCAGCCTGCCGATGACCCAACCAGCAGTAATGGCAATAAACAGTCCGGTGATAACATAAATAACCGCAGTTTTCCATCCAAACAAACCAAACAGCAATACAACCGCTACCTCATTGATCATAGGTGCTGCAATCAGGAATGAAAATGTAACACCGAGTGGTATACCCGATTCAATGAATCCAAGGAACAATGGAATAGCTGAGCAAGAACAGAATGGTGTGACAATACCCAGGGAGGCTGCCATGACATTACCTGTAAATAGTGATTTACCTTCCAGTGCTTTCCGCGTGCGTTCAGGAGAGAAATAAGAACGTACAATTCCCACAGCGAATATGATGAGGGTTAACAATAAGAGTACTTTCGGGACTTCAAAAACAAAAAACCAGACTGAATCTGCCAGATGCGTTCCTTTGATAAGATTGAAAACATCATAAACAAAAAAGTCAGTTAAACCATGCAGGTTCCGATATAGCAGTATCCACAACGGAAGCAGCAGCAATGGCAGGTAATTTGCCGGATTTTTCAGATGAAATGTGATGCCTCTGTTGTTCATAGTCTGGGCAGTAGATTGTTGACAATCAATCCTTAAAAAAATTACCGAACAATGACTTTGCCATTGCCCAGTTTTCCCGGTTAATGCAGTATTTGATGTACGGCGGATTGATTTCTCCCTGAATCAGTCCGGCTGCTTTGAGTTCCTTCAGATGCTCTGACAAGGTAGAGCGGGCGATGTGAAGGTTTTCGTGTAAATCGCCACTGTAACAGCACGTTTTGGTTTGTCCGGCAATGTATTCAATGATGTAAACACGCACCGGATGTGACAATGCCTTGGCAAAACGGGCTATTTTATACTGCTCTTCTGTATAGATTGTTTCTTTGATCATTTCATTTCGCATTTCGTCGAATGGCGAAACAAATGTATATCATATTTTTAAATCCTGGTAATTTTCGTGTGTGAAATTTCAGAATTGTTGAGAACAACTTCTGACAAGGATATTGGAAAGAATGACGAATGACGCCCTTCGACTTCGCTCAGGGTTAAAATGACGAATGACGAATAGTGAATTACGAAATGTGTTTAAAGATTAATCTGTTAATCCGTAAATCGTAAATCGTAAATAAACCGTAAATAAAAAAAACTCCTACCCGGCCATAGTACCGCACAACTGAAACAACACCCTGGCTCCCACGTTGCCATCCCAGCCATCTTCTCCCGGGGCAACTTCACACAGGTCGAAGCCTATAATTTCCTTTCCACTGCTCTTCAAAACATTGAGCAGGTGCATCAATTCCTCATATTCCATTCCACCGGCAACCGGGGTTCCGGTATTCGGACACAGTTTGGGATCAAGGCCATCAATGTCAACTGAAATATGGACTTTCTGAGGTAGTTTACCTACAATTTCAAGGCACAACTGATGCCAGTTCTCACCCTGATACATTCGTTTCCTGTTTTCACGGTCAAAATAAACGGCTATCCTGTCCGGGTTTGCCTTCACATAATTATTTTCCTGCTCGCAATAGTCTCTGATTCCGACCTGAACCAATCTGCTAACCTGCGGTACTGATTCAAGCGTATTATAAAAAATGGAGGCATGTGAAAAAACAAATCCCTCATAGGCAACGCGTAGGTCCAGGTGGGCATCTATATGCAGTATACCAAAATTCGCGTGGTGCTTACCCTGTAATTGCATGTATCCCAGCGGAATGCTGTGATCACCTCCGACAAGACCAACCATTTTACCCTGATTTTTCCAGAAGGCGGCCCTTTCCATAACCCAGGTATTCATCATAGCACAGGCTTCATTAACCCAGGCCTGCCTCTCAGCCAGTGCCGGATCAGCCATGATGTCTTCTCCCTGTTCTATGGCTTCAATCAATGTTCCGGCATCATGCCTTGCTTTCTCACCCAGCAGGATCAGGTCATCGGGGCATTTATCCATATAAATTCCCAGCTTCCACAGTTCAGGGTAATCGTGATGGTAAAGATCAATCTGTGAAGACGCCTCTTCGATCGACGCTGGCCCCCTGCCCGTTCCGGATCTGAAACTGACCGTCACCTCCCAGGGAACCGGAATGACAACAATATCAGATTGCTCTGCAGTGAATGGCAATCCAAACAGACCAGCATCCGCTGATGCAGCTGCATTGGGATCAAATCCGGCTATCAATTCTTCTTTTGTTTTCATTCCAAGGAAAGGTTGACTGATGTATATATCAGCAAAAATAAACAATAGGCGGCAGCATCCCTCCCTTCATTCGTATTTGTTTGACTAACCCGGGGGTAAATATCAGAATCGCTAACTTTGTCGGAATAAAAAGCCCCACCATGAGAACTGTTCTGTTACTGATTGCCTCCAATATTTTTATGACTTTCGCCTGGTATGGGCATCTGAAATTCAAGGAAGCAGCACTTTGGAAAGTGATTCTTGTGAGTTGGGGTATTGCCCTTTTTGAATATATGCTGATGGTTCCCGCCAATCGCATTGGCCATGGCACCTTTTCAGTTGCACAACTAAAAACAATACAGGAAGTCATTACTCTTCTGGTTTTTGGAGCATTCTCTGTAATTTTCCTGAAAGAACCAATGAAATGGAATTACCTGGTGGGATTCGGTTTCATTATCCTTGCTGTGTTCTTCATTTTTAAAAAATGGTAAATACCTGAACTCACAGCGTCTTACCCTGATCATCAATAAATCCGAAATACTTATTCCCTTTCAGTACAAAACAAATATGCCTCTTTCCCCTGATGATTTCAGGGAACAGCATCACGCTAACCAGCCTGACATTCCCCGAAAAAAGGGCATAATCTAAAAACAAGAATTTCTCTATAAAAAACGCGCATTCCAGTGATTACTTTTCGGGCTGAAATTTATTAATACTGTACTTTTTTATCTCCATCTCCGAAAGCACTTTTACATCTACAAATCATCCTGATATGAGAAGAATATTCCTTTTGCTGGCTGTCACTACCCTGTTGTTTTCGACTGCCACCCGGGCAGCTTATGTTCAGAATCATCCCTTCCAGGTAAACCAGCCTGATGGTACAATAATCAACTGCTATGTTTCGGGAGATGAATATTTCAACTGGCTGCACGATGCGCAGGGTTTTACCATCATTCAGGCACCGGATGGTTATTACTGCTATGGAATCAAGGACAAAGATCTTGTTGTACCCTCAATTTACAGGGTTAATGAGGTAAATCCGGCAGGTGTCGGGCTCACCCCATGGGCTAAAATCTCAAAAACAGAATACCAGAGACGAAAAGAATATTTCAACAAAGAAATCAACCAGTCGACCAGGGCTCCACACCTTGGCACCATGAATAACATCGTGGTATACATTAAGTTCTCGGGCGACACCGAATTTACCACCACCCGTCAGGCATACGACGACCTGTTTAACCTGCCCACAGGAAATGCGCTGAAATCGTATTACACAGAAGTGTCATACAATCAGTTCACCATATCATCATCGCATTATCCTGCGTGTGCCATGACAACGAATTATTCCTATACCGATACACACGTCAGAAGCTATTTTGAGCCCTACAATGCCAGCACAAATCCAGGTGGATATAATGGTGAAACCGAACGGCGGCTTCGTGAACATGCTTTGTTGAGAGATGCAGTCAACTGGATCAATGCCAATTCACCGGTTCCTGTATCGCTTGACATTGACGGAGATGACGATAACCGTGTTGATAATGTCTGTTTTATCATCCGTGGAGGGAACGGTGCCTGGGCCAGTCTGTTGTGGGCTCATCGCTGGGCTCTTTATACCTACAACGTTTATATAAACGGCAAACAGGTCTGGGATTATACCTTTCAACCTGAATCACAAGTAGATGTGCAAACTCTTTGTCATGAAATGTTTCATGCCCTGGGGTCGCCTGACCTGTATCACTATGACGATGGAGGTTTGAATATTGCTCCGGTCTCGGAATGGGACCTGATGGAACAGGGAGGTGGACACATGGGCGCCTATATGAAATGGAAATACTCCGGATATTCATGGATTTCCGATATACCGGAAATCAATTCATCAGGTACCTATACTCTTCAGCCACTTACATCTTCTACAAACAATTGCTATAAAATTGCTTCGCCCAATTCATCCTCTGAGTTTTTTGTGGTAGAATACAGAAAAACGACTGGTACATTTGAGAGCACCTTACCGGGTTCAGGACTGATCGTTTACAGGATAGATCCTTCGCTTGAGGGGAATGCGGACGGCCCACCCGATGAAGTATATATCTATCGTCCCAACGGCACCACAACCAGCAATGGCAGTCCATGGAGCGCATATTACTCACAGACATCGGGCAGAACTGCCATCAACGATGGCACCAACCCTTCTTCATTTCTTCAAAACGGAAGTCCGGGCGGACTTAACATATACAACATTACAGCAGCAGGAAATACAATATCTTTTACAGTTGGTATGAGTACTGTCGGAAACCCTTCAGGTTTAACAGCGACCACCATCAGCGGAACCCAGATCAACCTGGGATGGCAGAAAAACAGCTCCGACAATAACGTTGTTCTGGCTTATAATACTTCTGCGACTTTTGGAATACCCCAGACAGGCACTTCTTACAGTATCGGGTCAACCATACCGGGTGGCGGAACTGTTATCTATGCAGGCAACGGAAGCAACTTCAACCATACTTCGCTCTCACCGGCAACCAGTTATTACTATAAACTCTGGTCGGTCGACGGCACTGCTACCTATTCGACCGGCATTAATGCCAGTGCCACGACCCAGTGCGGGATAGTTACACTGCCCTATTCCGAAACTTTTTCGGGGGCGGAATTTCCACCCTGCTGGTCGCAGCAGGTCGTTGGAACCAATGTAGCATCCAACTGGTCTCTTTCAGCGACAAACAATGCCGGTGGGAACTCCGGAGAAATGATGTCGACCTGGCAGGACAGAAATCCGGCAACCAGCAGGCTGGTCACCCCTGCTTTGAATACCCTGGGCGTAACAGAACTAAATCTGAGCTTCATGCATATGCTCGACGATTACGGACCCGGGGCGACGCTCCGCATACAGTCGAGTAACAACGGAACAACCTGGACCAATGAAGCCTGGTCGCTTCCTACAGCATCCGGAACCAATGTTGGCCCTGCACTCGTTACTACAAGTGTTACTTCAAACCTGAATTCTGCCTCAACTTACCTCGCCTTTACCATCGAAGGCAACCTGTATCAGTATGATTACTGGTATGTGGATAATATAAATGTATCGGCAGTCGGGGTACAGACTTTTGTCATTACCACCTCTTCCAGTCCTGCCCAGGGTGGAACCACTTCAGGCGGAGGCACTTACAATGCCGGGGCACAGGCAACGGTATTTGCAACACCACTGGTCGGGTATTATTTCCTGAACTGGACCGAAAACGGGAATATGGTTTCAGCGGATCAGGATTATACATTTACCGTGTCAGGAAATCGCTTGCTGACCGCTAACTTTACACCACAACAGTATGTTATATCAACTTCATCCTCACCTTCAAATGGGGGCAATACCTCGGGTGCCGGAAATTATGCCTATGGCACCCTGGTAACCCTGAACGCCACTGCAAATACTGGATTTAACTTTACCAACTGGACAGAAAACGGAAACGTTGTATCGGCCAATGCCAACTTTTCCTTTACTGCAGAATATGATCGGACACTTGTAGCCAATTTCCAGGCCATCCAGTATAACATCAGCGTTACATCCAACCCTGTAAATGCCGGAATCGTCAGTGGTGGAGGCTCATATGCCTATGGAACACAGGCCACTGTTAATGCAACTGCCAACAACGGCTGGAATTTTGTTAACTGGACTGAAAACGGGAATGTGGTTTCAACTACTTCAGGTTATTCGTTTACAGTCAGTGGCAGCCGAAGCCTCACTGCCAACTTTACACAACAGATCATTGAATATCTGATCACTGCTTTGCCAAGCCCGGCCAATGGGGGATCAACCAACGGAGGCGGCGTATACGAAGCCGGAGAGCTTGTTTCATTGCTTGCCATTCCGGAAAGCGGCTGGTCATTTGTGAACTGGACCGAAAACGGAAACCAGGTTTCGGCTGATCCGGGGTTCTCTTTTACGGCAATATCTGACAGGGACCTGCTTGCCAATTTTACTCAGGGAACCATTCAGTACACCATAGTAACTTCGTCATCTCCTTCTGCCGGCGGTACAACCAATGGTGCCGGGGAATACAATTCCGGGGAACAGGCTACCGTTACAGCCATCCCCAACAACGGATGGTTGTTTACCAGCTGGACTGAAAACGGGAATGTGGTTTCAACCGATGCATCCTATTCATTTACTGTAGCTGCTGACCGTTCATTGGTGGCTGTCTTTGCTCAACAGTTTGCAATCCTGGCCATCGCTGATCCACCGGCCGGAGGCTATACCACAGGCAGCGGCAATTATTCCGAAGGTGATGAGGTAACAGTTTCAGCCTATGCCAACAGTGGTTATGTATTTCTTAACTGGACAGAAAACGGTAATATTACATCAACAAATTCTGTCTATTCCTTTATTGTTTCAGGCAACAGGGAACTCACGGCTCATTTTTATGTTCCGGTTGGCATCAACAATATTAATCCGCCGGGGTATGTCGTATACCCAAACCCTTCAACAGGGATGGTGACGGTAGAATCAGCTTCGCCCGAAACAGCCCTGATCGAAAGTGTCAGCGTTGTGACCCTTACAGGAAAGGAAATCTGGAATCATACCGGGAATATCCCGGTTGAAAAAGTGAATGCTGACCTGTCGCAATACCCCGAAGGCATGTATTTTCTCAGAATTAAAATCGCTGACCAGAAAGCCTCCATTGTCAAAGTGGTCATAAACAGGTAGCATCCTGAAAAAGTAATCTAAGGCAGGAAAACACATTCCTGCCTTTTTTATTTGGGGCAAAGAAAATTCAGCAGGCATAAACCGTTCATAAAGCCTTCTGTTTTCTGAACAATAGATGGTGGAATTTGTTATTTATGCAATCGTTTGAATTACCTTTATCACAGTAATTCCCGGTTTATTATTTAATGTTTTAACGATGCCTCATTACTATTCCCTTGGGCAGATTCCGCCCAAACGCCATATTCAGTTCAGAAAACCAGACGGCGGCCTTTATTCTGAGCAGCTTGTTTCGACAGAAGGTTTTTCTGATGCCTATTCAAACACCTACCATGTTTATCCGCCAACCATGGTCAGATCAATTGACCCGCCCATCGATGTCAGACCTGAGATAGCGGTTCAGAACAACATGCAGCACCGGAGTTTCCAGGGATTTAAAGTAAATCCTGCAGACGACTATCTGAAGAGTCGTATTCCGGTGATGGTAAACAATGACCTTAGTATCATTCTGGCATCACCCAGAAATTCGATGGAGGGGTATTTTTTTAAAAACTCCCAGGCTTCAGAAATGATCTTTGTCCATGAAGGGTCAGGACTTCTGAAGAGCATGTATGGTGAAATCCGTTTTGGATACGGCGATCATCTCATTATTCCACGTGGGGTTATCTATCAGCTGGAATTCGACACGACTGAAAACCGTCTTTTCATCGTTGAGTCCTACACGCCCATCCGGTTTCCGAAAAAATACATCAACAAACTAGGGCAATTCGAGGAGCATGCGCCCTTTTGTGAACGGGATATCCGCAAACCACAGAATCTGGTGACCCACGATGAAAAAGGAGATTTTGTCGTGATGGTAAAGAAGGAACACCAATTGTTTCCCTATCATTTTGCCAGTCATCCTTTCGATGTGGTTGGCTGGGATGGCTATCATTATCCCTATGCACTGTCGATCCATGATTTTGAGCCGATAACCGGCCGGATCCATCAGCCACCACCTGTTCACCAGACTTTCGAAGCCCACAATTATGTGATGTGTGCCTTCGTGCCGCGGTTGTATGACTATCATCCGCTTTCGGTACCGGTACCCTATAATCACAGCAATGTTGATTCGGATGAAGTGCTCTACTATGTTGACGGGGAATTTATGAGCCGCAAACATGTTGAACGGGGGCAGATTACCCTTCATCCGATTGGAATACCTCACGGGCCGCATCCGGGCACTGTTGAAAAAAGCCTCGGAGCCTCCGGAACACAAGAACTGGCCGTGATGGTTGATACCTTCAAACCTTTATGGATTACGAAACAGGCAATGGAAATCGAGGATCCGGACTATTTCAGGTCGTGGATCGAATAAGAGAACAGTACAGAAAAACCTTTTTCTGATAAAATCCGGTATAAAGCCCTGCCCTATTTTAAAACAGCATTGACAAAACTTTAAAAATGAATTCAAGAGAAGATTTTCTGCCCATCAATGGCACCGATTACGTTGAATTTTATGTGGGCAATGCCAAGCAGGCAGCCTACTATTACCAGACAGCCTTTGGTTTCCAACCCCTGGCTTATGCCGGACTCGAAACCGGATTAAAGGACCGCACATCGTATGTGCTGGTTCAGGATAAAATAAGATTTGTATTCACCTCCTCTCTTGTTCCTGACAGTGAAATAGCTGTTCATGCGATGAAACATGGCGATGGTGTCAAGGTTGTTGCCCTTTGGGTTGATGATGCCCGGAAATCATGGAAGGAAACTACTTCCAGGGGTGCAGTTTCGTGCCTGGAGCCGAAAGTTGAAGAAGACGAACATGGGGAAGCTGTATTTTCAGGCATCAGGACCTATGGTGAAACCGTTCATATTTTTGTTGAACGTAAGAATTACAACGGGCCTTTCCTTCCCGGCTATGTGGCCTGGAACCCGGAATACACGACAAAGGATGCCGGTCTGAAGTATGTTGACCATATGGTCGGTAATGTAGGTTGGAATGAAATGAACAAATGGGTAAATTTCTATGCCGATACCATGGGTTTCACTCAACTCGCATCCTTTGATGATAAAGACATCTCTACAGAATACACTGCCCTGATGAGCAAGGTAATGACCAATGGCAACGGGAGAATCAAATTCCCGATCAATGAACCGGCCGAAGGCAGAAAACGTTCGCAGGTTGAAGAGTACCTTGATTTTTTCGGAACCAGCGGCGTTCAGCATGTGGCTATGGCAACCGACAATATACTGGAGACAGTCGGAGAACTCAGAAAAAGGGGTATTGAGTTCCTTACTGTTCCCGACAGTTATTACGATACCGTTCTCAACAGGGTTGGAAAGATTGATGAGGAAATCCTGGCATTGAAGAAACTGGGCATCCTGGTTGACCGGGATGATGAAGGTTATCTTCTTCAGATTTTCACCAAGCCGGTCGAAGACAGACCAACAGTGTTCTATGAAATCATACAGCGAAAAGGAGCCAAATCTTTTGGGAAAGGCAACTTTAAGGCTCTGTTTGAGTCCATCGAACTGGAGCAGGTCAGAAGAGGCACTTTGTAATTTCGGATTTCGGATTTCGGATTTCGGATTGTGGATTTCGGATTGCGGATTGCGGATTGCGGATTGCGGAATTCGGAATGCTGATTGCGGATTGCGGATTGCGGATTTCCGGCAATCATTGATAAGTACTTTTTACTTTTTACCTGCCTGCGGCAGGCAGGCTTTTTACTTTTAGCTTTTTACTTTTAACTTTTTACATATCCTCCCCCCCATGAATTCCTGGATTAAAACACCTTCTCAAAGCGACTTTCCCATACAGAATCTCCCTTTCGGGATAGCATCTATCCCTTCCGGAAAAACTGTTGCCGTTACCCGGATCGGAGACACTGTGATTGACCTTGCGAAACTGGAGCAAATGGGTATCCTGAATGATCCGGGATTTGATTTCAGGGAGGTCTTCGGGCAGCCGTTTTTAAACCATTTCATTGACCTGGGCAAGGAAGCCCACAGGGCATTAAGACGGCGGTTACAGGAAGTATTCAGTGATATCAATACCGATCAGAATCAAAAGGATGCCCTGAAAACCAGCGCATTCCATTCCATTGATTCAGTTACCATGCAGATGCCGGTAAAGGTCAGCGATTATACTGATTTTTACTCATCCATCGAGCATGCCACCAATGTTGGCAAAATGTTCCGCGATCCGGCCAATGCCTTGTTACCCAACTGGCGTCATCTCCCGGTCGGGTATCATGGAAGGGCCTCTTCCATAGTAGTTTCCGGTACTGATGTTCATCGTCCGAAAGGTCAGACCCTGCCGCAGGGATCAGATAAACCGGTCTTCGGCCCTACCCGTATGTTCGACTTCGAGTTGGAGATGGCATTTGTCGTTGGACAATCAACCCGACTTGGAGAAAGCGTAACAACCTCCCAGGCAGAAGATTACATATTCGGATTCCTTCTTTTCAACGATTTGTCAGCCAGGGATATACAATCCTGGGAATATGTTCCGCTGGGTCCATTTCTTTCGAAGAATTTCGGCTCCATAGTTTCACCCTGGATCGTAACTCTTGAAGCGCTGGAACCTTTCCGGGTCAAAGGACCATTGCAGGATCCTGAAGTACTCCCTTACCTGAGAACCGATGGGCTGAGAAATTTCGACATTCAGCTTGAAGTATTGATCAGACCCGGTAAAGGCGAAGAAAATCTGGTCTGCAAATCGAATTTCAGGCATATGTACTGGAACATCTGCCAGCAACTGGCACACCATACAGTAAACGGGTGCAACATCACTACAGGAGACCTGTATGCTTCAGGGACCATCAGTGGCCCTGATCCCGGCTCATACGGATCGATGCTTGAACTAACCTGGCGTGGCGCAAATCCTCTGACACTGAACGACGGTAGCAGCCGGAAATTTATTGAAGATCACGATGTTCTGATTATCCGGGGTTTTTGTGAAAAAGACGGATTAAGAATCGGCTTCGGTGAATGCAAAACAACTGTGCTACCTACACTATAATACTACCCTATGTTTAAAACCGTAGATCCTTCAAAAACAGCACACAGTGAATTGCATAAGCTGATGCTTGGTGCCATTGCACCCCGCCCAATTGCCTTTGCCAGCACCATCGATGCCGAAGGACGACCCAACCTCTCTCCATTCAGCTTTTTCAACGCTTTCGGGGTAAATCCGAGTACCATTGTTTTCAGTCCGTCGCGCAGGGGTCGTGACAATACCACCAAAGATACCTTCGACAACATCAGGCAGGTACCTGAAGTTGTGATCAATGCGGTTACTTATGATATGGTGGAGCAGGTAAGCCTTGCCAGTACTGAATTCCCGAAAGGAGTCAACGAATTTGATAAATCAGGGTTCACCGCCATCGCATCTGAAAAAATCAGGCCTTTCAGAGTTCAGGAATCGCCTGTGCAGTGGGAATGTCAGGTACGGCAGATTATCGAAACCGGAAGCGGAGGAGGTGCAGCCAACCTCGTTATTTGTGAGGTTGTTCTTGTGCATATCAACGAAGGGATTCTGAACAGCGAAGGAGTGATAGATACAAGCCTGATTGATCTTGTTGGCAGAATGGGCGGAGACTATTATGTCCGGGCCCATGGCAGCAGCCTGTTCACCGTAGAAAAGCCATTGACGAAACCAGCCATTGGAATTGATTCGCTGCCGGTACATTTGAGAAACAGCCCGGTACTGACAGGAAATGAACTTGGCAGACTTGGCTCATCCTTAAGACCGCCTTCAGCTGAAGAAATCAAAACAGCATCCCTTTTCCCCGGAATCAAAGAAATCACTGAGAACAAGGTCCTTACAACCGAAGCTAAACTTGAAAGGCTGCATTCCGTTATCCGCGAACTGTTGCATCAGGGTCGGAAAGAAGAGGCCCTGGCTATCGGGTTTCTTTACTAAATGCCGGAATCATCAGTATGACATAGCAATGTTGAAAAAACAAAAAGCCCGGCTCACACTTGCCGGGCTTTTTTCACACATTTACAAACAAAATCCTGATCACAACTTCTGATATTCAAATGTGGGATAGCCTTTCTGACCCTGCTCATTGTAAAAATCAGTAAAGCGGAGTTTAAAATAAAAGCCATCAATATTTTTAATGATATAGACCATTTCAGGGATAGCTTCATAAGTAACGTCGCCGGATGTAACATCTCCTTTCAAACGTTTCCATTCATAACCAATCACATCCCGGCGGGTAGATAAAACCATTTTTTCAGCAGCTTCCCTGTCAATCTGATCAAAAGGCATAACCGAATCCATTACAGCAGTGACAAGGGTATCGTTGATCAGTACACCGGTTACCAGATAGGGGTATTCCTCCCCTGTATCGGTAAATAGCATTGTTGTATACTGGGTAAATAGTAAATCCCAGTCAGCCGCAGCAGGTATTGGTTGAGTTGTCAGCTGCCCGGTATCAAATGACATGACAACCAGTTCAAGCCCTTCCTGACGGGTAAACTCAAATGTTCGTTCTTCATTTCCGTCAAGTTCAGCAATACGTATACTAACTTCACCACTGGCCGGATCGATGATCGGTTGAATTTTTATGTATCCGGCCGGAAGCCCTTCTTCATTTAAACCTCGGTCAACCAGTAACACTTCGTTAAGGCTGACAGGGCCATCCGGAGTAGAGTTCCACCAACGGCCTATTGCATTTTCTAAAGGATTACCATCAGAGCTATCAAATGAATATTCAAAACCATCGGATGAGTAAGCGACCTCAAAAAGATCAGATCCGGTATGGGCAATTCTGATGAATCTGGCAGTATTTAATACCAGTGTAAAGTCATCAACGACACAGGAAAGCGCAATGTCCCAATCATCTTTTATATTTGAACTGACCACTGCACCCTCTGATAGATTGAAATAGGACTGAAGACTATAGTCGGGCAACATTTCGATTACGACTTCCGAAACATCGCCGGGAGGCAAAGGAATCACTCTCTCATCTTCCTTAAAGCAGGAAGTGAGCAACCCGATTAAGGGGAATAGCATAAAAATCAGCTTATTTCTTCTTTTCATCTTTCTGAAAGCCATATGTAATTTTAACAAAAACAGTCCTGCCCCAGGCGACTGGCACTGAGTTGCCACCCTGACTATGAATCCCTCCCGATCCACCTGTGGAGGTAATGTTTTTAACATCCAGTATGTTGCGCAATCCAGTGCTTACTGACAATTGCTTTTTAAAGAATGATTTCAGGACTGTGAAATCCAGGTTATGATAGGCTTCCTGGTAACTTAGTGTAATCTCATCATCACCAGTGATATACAAGACCGGCGTTTTGCCAGTGTATTTGTAGGAAGCTGTAAAGTGAAGATCCATTTCATCAATCCGGCATGTAACATCAACCCCTGTTTCAGGCGTCCAGTAATACTTACTGTCATCCATTCCCTTATTTGCCGAAGCCATACCGGTAGTACCCCAGCCAATCCGGAGATCGAACATGGGATAAAGCGAACTGCGTAATGAGGCATTGTATCCAAGAGTTTTGGTATGGTCAACATTATAATAGGTATATTGCAGATCGCTCGTGGAACCCAGAACAGGGAGAAGACTAATCTGATCCTGAATGTTGTTAAAGAAAAGTTTGATTTCCGTTTCGGTTGCGTAGGTTACTTTCTCGATACGATGCGAAACCTGAAACTGCATATTCTCAGAATACTCAGGCTGTAAATCAGGATTGCCTTTAATATCGTGATTGGAATTGACAAATGACATATAGAGTTCCTTGAGTGTCGGAGCCCTGAAACCTTTGGCGTAGGAAGCCCGGAATATGAATCCCTTATAGGCTCCCCCTTTCAAATGAAGCGCGTATACCAGAGGAGCTTCAAACCGGTTGTTCCATATGAACCTCATTCCGGGCTGAAAAGCAAGCCAGGAAAAAGGAGTGTACTGAAAAGTTGCAAATACACCGACATCTGTAACGTTATATCTTTCAAAACCCAACCGTTCACCGGTTCCCCAATCATGGCTCAGATCATATCCAAATTGAGACCCTAACTTACCAGATTCATTTCTAAGAGAATACATGGCTCTTGAAAGCAATGAACCAAATCCTGTGGTATCATATTCGAGGGGCCATTTCTCAGGTATAGAGAGATCATTGAAATAGAGTGTACGCATCCGGCTATAAACCGACAATGAATTGCTGAGCGTAAGAGGATTCGAACCTTTGGTTGTAAGATCAACAGTGGCAGTATACCTGTTCGTTTTAAAATAATTATCGAAGGCTTTGTAATAGTATGGGGCTGATGCCGACCCTCTGAGCAGCATTAACTCATCAAAATAACTTAATCTGGATTTAAGAATCACTTTATTCAACACGAGTCTGTAATCAAGATCAGTACTAACCTGCCGTTTGGGTTTCCACAGGCTCACTCTGCCGTCTTCTTCAGGCGAGAATCCGGCAAAGAAATTTCGTGAAGCCTGTAACCCTATGGAATTCTTACCATTACTCAGGCTGAAACCGCCGTTGAAATCAATCTTTCCCACCGATTCAAGGTATGCACCTGCATTGGCTGTTAATGATTTCCCGGGAAGTTCGTTCGTTATTATATTTATAACACCCGCCATCGCATTACTACCATATATAACTGACATCGGCCCTTCAATGATCTCGATCTGCCTGGCATTCTGAACATTAACCTGACTCAGGTCAACACTTCCATTCAAACGGCCTATAATGGGAACTCCATCAACCAGAATTTTTACATTTTCTCCTGACAGGCCTTGCAAGCTCATTCCTGTTCCAAGGGAAGCGTCCTGATTAAATCTGATATTCATCTGGTTACGAAGTGCCCCTGTAAGGTCGCTGGCGGCACTCCGCCGTAACTGCAGCTGGTTGATGACATTTACCCGATACAAAGACCGGTCGGCACTGCCTGGATTGTACTGTGCTGTAACAACCACTTCATCAAGCGAGAATACCTCAGGCAGCATGCGGATCACTGGATCGGAACCAGGCAGGATGGTATCGTTATACTTTTGAAAGCCGACATAGGTAACCTGCACAATTGTCGGCTTTGAAATCTGCAATTTCACAAAACCATCGAAATCAGAAACAAAGAAACGCGATGTTTTCGATCCGGGTTCGGTAGCTTTCATATGCGCGAAAGCTACCGGATTGCCGGTTCTGTTATCCACAATACGCAGATTCCCATTCTGACCTGAAGCCAGGAAGGCAATGACAACAAGAAATGCAGACAAAAGCGGTCTGAAATGTCGCATCATTTTACCAGAATCACTTTATTGAATGAAGCAACACTATTATTTTTGGTCATAAGGACATAAGTTCCCGGTTTGAAGTGGCTGACGTCAAGCTTCATGGATTCCGTCCCGGTAATTGTCCATTCCTGAAGAATCCTTCCACTCAGATCGTAAATGGCTGCTATGCCACCGGTAACATTGCCGGGAAGCAATAAATTCAACTCCCCTGATGTCGGATTCGGATATATGCTGCCGGCATCAGCAGACACTTCACCGATACCCATAGGTGATATCAGTTCAGTGGTGAAAGTTGCTATCCCGGTAGATGAACCGGAGAAACTTTCGAATACAAGCTTGATCACACCACTCTGCTGAGCCTTCGCGAAATACATGAGTGAATCTTCGACGATATACTGGAATGAATTCATGTCAAAATATTTCCAGTCGTGTCCGATAATATCACTTCCTGTTTCAAAATCAAGATTGGTCCAATCGGTGAATGCAGGATCGGTTTTGGCTACCCGTGCAGCTTTTACAACAGGATTAAGCAGGACACCGACCACCGGGTAAGGGGTATTCTGAACCACACCATAATATTTTGTAAAAAGGATATCCCAGCTGGCAGCGGCCGGCTCACGGTCAACGATTCCTGTGGTGAATGAATATGCCATAAATGCTTTGTCAACGTAAGGATTAACATCAAGGGTGACCGTCTGGTCCTGCTGACCATCAAGTAAAGAGAACCTGATTTCATACTTGTTCAGCGATGAATATTTACGGACAATGTTGAGTTTCCTGAAAATGCCGTCGGGTGTTTTTACAAGAAACAGGGAATCACCTATCACATCATGTGAGGTGGCACTGTAAACGCCCCATCCATAATCGGGATGGCCTTTCTGGTTGCGGTTGAACGCGCCGTTCTCCCAATCTGAAGGATCATTGTACATCTTGTTCCATCCGGAAAAACCGGTGGTATCAAAACTATCCCAGCCATCCTTATCGGCATTCGGATAGGTGTAAAGCTCAACGCCGGCCCCGTCATTGGTAATGATTCCGGCACTGAAGGCATTGGTGTAAAATGCAATATCCCAGATATTCCTGGGCGAAACCTTCACTACACCGGTGGTAAGTGAAAAGAAAACTTCATTTGCATACTGGGGGCCCATTTCTATTGAGCCAGGTGTTTGAGCCTGAAGCCTGCTGAAATTGAAGACCACGAGTAACGCGAATGACATCAGCGAAATAGTAAGTTTAGTTTTCATAATAATTAGGTGTTTAAACGGTCCTGACCGTTTCAGTTGATCCAATTGAGGTGAAATACCTTCAATATGGAATACCGACTATTGTTAATAATAAAGTGAATGAAATGAAATCCAGCCGGATATGGCTGAAGAAAAGAATTTTCAGGCTACAGGAGGAGCCCTCAGACCATGAAATAGGGGAATGCCTGATTTTGGAGTCAGCACATTTACGATGCCTGAGCCAGCTTCAACTTCCATCCATAACGGATCAGAAATATATTGCTCCATTGAAATATCTGCAGCTGTAAAAACAAGCAGATACACCGGCAAATCATGCCCGGGACTGAGGGCATCTTCGCGTTTGCAAAGGATTCCCTGCGACATCAGGGTACGGCCAAAAATATGATGCTGATGGAAATTAATGATGGATCCCAGGTAAATCCAGAAAACAAGAAAAGCCGTTGCCAGGATGGCAGGTTTGGAGAGCTTTTCTATTATTGTTCTATAATTCATCGGGGTGACTGAAGCTGAGTACTTTGCAGCTTTCAGTCATAAAAGTAAGGCAAAGATAGTTTATATCTTCTTAGTGAATTAAAAAAAATGCCCCGGGTGCTAAATATCATCTTTTTAATGAACATAAGTTCGTTAAGCTGAATGTATATCTCACCCTAATAAAGTCAAATAACTATTATTGAGCGAATTAGAACAAATTCAGGTTTCAGAAATATTCTTTAATTCAGGATCAGTTCCAGATTAACCGCAGAGCACAAGACCATCCGAAATAACGCTTTTCAACTCAGGATCTGAATTTTTTATTGTCTCCAGCTGGTCGGTTATACTGGTCATAAGTCCACTGGAATCCTTCCTGCTTTTCAGATATTCATGCATTTCAAGAAACAGCAGCCATTCTTTTGGAAATTCTGTCAGCACTTTGATATAGAAAGATTGAAAATCACTGATCGGGGTCTTTCCCCCGCGGGCATCGCGCAGCTGCTGATACAGGCTGTGCCTGTATCTGGCAGTTTCGTCATACAGTATCTTATGGGTATGTTCGGAAGGCGCATCAAAGTTGAATCCAAAGGCATCCGGATCGGCTGCCCCCTGGTAAGCTGAAATCACATCCTCACCTACAGCCATATCATACCTGCCCCAGTCCGGCCTGAAAAGTACTTCTCCCCTATAGGTAACCGTACAATCAGTAAAGCCGAAAAGGATATTTTTACCCTTATAGCTTTTCAGATAATTAAATATCCCGTTAACTACGACCCCGGTTTCAAATACCAGTTCCTGTCGCACTCCCGGCTGAAAACCAGCATCATCAAGTTCGGCTTCACTCATGGCATCAAGCGAAAAGCCGCCGGCTCTCAACCGGCCAACTGGTGAACCGAAACCATTGGCATGAAATCTCTTGCTGTGCATGAAGATTTCCCTGTTTCCTGCCGAAAGGCTGGTTGGCCCGGTTGTTCTCAGGTACACAATTTCCCCTTCGTCATAAATGCAATCTCTGAATGTTCCGCTTACCTGAAGCCCTGAATCAAATTCCACGGTGGCAGTATTGCCCGATGCTTCTGCTCTGTGAACACCAACAGCTCCACCAACCCTGAGGGCCATCTTGTCAGCGAATTCATTCAATACAGAATTGAGGTGGTTAAAATCGGGAGTAACAAAAAGCTGTGGCTGTTGTGTTGTAATATCAAAATTATAATTCACAGCGTCGATGCTGTAAGGAATCTTTTTAACTGCAGGCTTCATACAATTCATGCTTTCGCCGATGGAAGACAGCAAGCCCGCTCCGTAAATTTTATAATCCTCAAGATTCCCGATAAGGCCGTATTCAACAGTCCACCAGTGAAGATTACGAATCAAGGCCATTTCACTGGGTCTGCCGATATTTTTTTCAAGAACAGATAACCTTGCTTCTGCCTCGGTAATTTCAGCAACACCCGAATACGGGTCGGCTTTCAGAATAGACAAATGCCGGATGGCTTCGTACAATTCATAATCCCTTGCCGAAGAAAATGCTTTTGAGCCTATTTCACCGAAAAAACGAAGATGCTCTGAATATTCCGGATCAGCTATAATTGGGGCATGTCCGGCAGCTTCATGAATAATATCCGGTGCCGGGGTGTACTCAATCTGGTCGATTGGTCTGATATCGGCAGCGATCACAAGAACTTTGTAGGCCTGGAATTCCATGAAAGCTGAAGGTGGAATAAAGCCATCCACTGCCACTGCAGCCCATCCTATTTCACTAAGAATCCTGTTCATTCCGTACATATGCGGAATAGAATCGATGCTGATGCCTGTCTTTTTCAGGCCATTGAGATAGGATCCATGGGCGACTCTGCTCAGGTGCCTGATGTTGCGGCGCATTACATAACGCCATATGGCATGGTCAAGAGCGGTATATGAATTATAGGGCTGATCGATCACAAGCCCCATCAGGTGCCTGGGAAGTTTATCCAGAACTTCATTAGATTCCATAAACAGGTTGTTTACATTTGCAGACTGGCAATCTGTATTCGTTTTTCTTAATCTACCGGACCGGAAAAAGTAACAATGACCTCATCAGCATTTAGAATGACTCTGAGGTTTCACTTGGGTCGTTTTCCTGAGAAGCAACAATAAAATTTCAGCATTTCTTTACAAGTAACAATCATATGGGTATTAAAGTTTATGCAGCAATTCCGGTATTGAATGAGTTGGAAAATCTTCCGGGACTATTGGAAGACCTTCTGAATCAGCAGAATATAGAATGGGTAGCATTGCTTTGCATAAACCAGCCTGAAGAGTGGTGGAAAATTACTGAAAAAATTTCAATCTGCAACAACAACAAGGCATCGGTTGAATTGTTGAAATCAAAGGCTATCCCTGGCCTCCACATCATAGATAAAAGCAGTCCGGGCAACGGATGGATCGGAAAAAACCACGGCGTTGGCTGGGCCAGAAAAACAGCCATGGATGCTGCCTCCGGTATCGCCGGTTCCGACGATCTTATAGTCAGCATGGATGCCGATACCAGGTATTCGTCCTGTTTTTTTCAATCGGTGGTTGATTCATTTGAGCGACATCCGGGAGCCGCCGGCCTGTCTGCACCATATTATCATGATTTAACCGGCGATGTAACCGCAGATCGCTGTATTCTGAGATATGAGATTTATATGAGGAATTTTGCCTTGAATATGCTGCTGATTGATAATCCGTATGCTTTTTCAGCCATTGGTTCTGGTATGGCATGCACTGCAGGCAGCTACCGGAAAATCGGGGGCATGACTCCAAAAATGAGCGGTGAAGATTTTTACTTTATTCAGAAACTCAGGAAATCCGGCAACATTATTATCGACAGCGGAGTTTATGTAAAACCGGCATCCAGGTTCTCCGACAGGGTATACTTCGGTACCGGTCCTGCCATGATAAAAGGGAGGGAAGGAAATTGGGACAGCTATCCCATATATCATACAAATGCATTTGAACCGGTACAAAAAACGTACAATCTGTTTTCTGATCTGTTTGATAATGACATCAATACACCCATGGATGCTTTCCTGTACACTGTAACCCGGGGGCAGGCAATCTGGCAGCCGCTGAGAAACAATGCTGCAACACGCGGAAGTTTTGTCAGAGCGTGTATGCAACGTGTGGATGCACTCAGGATACTTCAATTCCTTAAGGAAAAGAATGGAAATTATCCCGGAAACAATGAACAGCGTTTGAAAGTATTTCTCGAAAGCAGGTTCAATACCGGAAAAGAAATAAATCAGATCCTCCGGAATCTGAACTTTGCATCTTCAGAAATCCGGCATCTGGACACCATCCGGAATTTCATGTCGGAACAGGAATTACTTTTACAGAAACAAAAAGGAATCGTTTGATGGATAGACAACATATTGTAATACTGGGCCCGACAGCGACCGGAAAAACAAGACTTGCAGCGCTGGTTGCAAAAGGAATCGGTGGTGAAATCATCTCGGCCGATTCACGTCAGGTATATCGTGGCATGGATCTCGGCACCGGAAAGGATATTCTCGATTATGTTGTTGATGGCAAAGCAATTCCCTTCCATCTGATCAACATAGTGGATGCCGGCAGTCAGTATAGTATTTTCGACTATCAGCGTGATTTTGCGGAAGCTGCGAACAGTATACAGACAAGAAATCGCACCATAATTATCTGTGGCGGTAGCGGTATGTATCTTGAATCTGCCCTGGGGTTGTATCATCTTGTTGAAACCCCTGCCGATGAAAAATTCCGAAAAGAAGCAGAAGAACTGCCCGACGAAGTATTGTTACATATGCTTGCTTCTCTGCGACCCCTCCACAATACAACCGATACAACGGACAGGAAACGTTTGATCAGAGCCATTGAAATAGCCAGGGCAGAAACGGCTGGCGGGCAGAAAAACACCAAAACACCCATATCGTCTGTGACCACAGATAACAGCGTGGTATTCGGCATCCGTTTCCCCCGAAGTATAATCCGGCAGCGTATAACCGAAAGACTTGAGCTCAGAATAAAAGAGGGAATGTTGAACGAAGTTGAATCTTTGCTGAACAGTGGGATAAAACCTGAAGACCTCATTTACTATGGCCTGGAATACAAATACCTTACGCTTCACCTGACTGGAAAAATCAGTGCAGATGAGATGTTTTCGCTGCTCAATACCGCCATTCATCAGTTTGCCAAACGTCAGATGACCTGGTTCAGAAGGATGGAGAAAAAAGGCATTCGCATTCACTGGCTCGACGGCACCAATGGAGCTGAGAAAAATGCAACCGGCATCATCAGGATGGTCAGCAAACAATGAGTATTTACAAGTGGTGAGTAAACAATTCTTTGGAAAGGTTGTTTATGCATATATTAAAAATGTTAAACAAATACCTTCCATTTTCAGTTTTGAACACTTGACCATGAAAAGAATATTCCTGACAGGAATCCTGTATATCACTATTATTCAATTATTTGCCCAGAATGGCACCATCCGCGGCAGGGTTTTTAATGAAAAAAACAATGAACCCCTTCCCTTTACCAACATCATCATTTTTGGTACAACCATTGGTTCAACCTCCGATCTTGATGGCAATTTTATATTCACCGGAATCAAGCCGGGTTTCGTAAAGCTTGCTGCTTCGTCGGTGGGGTTCGAAAGTTACGTCAGCGAAGAATTTCAGGTGACCAATGCGAAAACTGTTTTCATTGACATTCCGTTGCGTGAGACCAGCATACAGCTCGAACAGGTGATTGTAAAAGCATCGCCTTTCCGGAAGACTGAAGAAAGTCCGGTTTCGATGAGAACTCTCGGAATCAGTGAAATTGAAAAGAACCCGGGAGCCAACCGCGATATCAGCAAAGTGATTCAGGCACTTCCGGGAGTTGCATCAACGGTTTCGTTCCGTAACGATTTGATTGTAAGAGGAGGAGGACCCAGCGAAAACCGATTTTACCTCGATGGGATCGAGATTCCCAACCTCAATCACTTTGCCACCCAGGGGGCATCCGGAGGTCCAGTAGGTATAGTGAATGTGGATTTTATCAGGGAAGTTGACTTCTATTCAGGTGCATTTCCTGCCAACCGGGGGAATACTCTGAGTTCTGTTCTCGAAATGAGACAGATTGATGGAAACAAAGAAAAAATTGTTTTCAAAGGCTCTGTCGGCGCTTCTGATCTTTCGCTCGCCCTCAACGGCCCATTAAGTGAGAAAACGACTTTTCTTTTCTCAGCCAGAAGATCTTATCTTCAGTTTCTGTTCGATGTCATCGGTTTGCCCTTCCTGCCTACCTACAACGATTTTCAGTTTAAAGTAAAAACCCGTTTCGATCTGAAAAACGAGCTGACACTGGTAGGAATTGGTGCCATTGACCAGTTCAGGCTGAACACCGGCATCCGGAACCCGACAGAGGACCAGCAATACATCCTCAACTTTCTGCCGGTCAATGAGCAGTGGAACTATGCCATTGGTGCAGTTTACAAGCATTTCAGAACCAATTCGTTCGACACATGGGTTTTCAGCCGGAATATGCTCAACAACGAAGCATACAAATACGAAAACAACGACGAAACCAAACCCAAAACACTGGATTACGTGTCGCAGGAAATGGAAAACAAGTTTCGCTATGAAAATTCAGGCAGGCTGGGTGATTATAAGCTGATTGCCGGTGGTGGCGGAGAGTATGCAAGATATACCACCACAACTTTCCAGGAAGTTTTCATCCCGCTTCCTTACGACACGATCCGACAAATTAACTACAGCTCAGAGATAGACCTCTTCAGGTACCATCTTTTCGGTCAACTCAGCCGGAATTTCAATAATGACAGACTGGTCCTTTCGCTCGGGCTTCGTACTGACGGAAATTCCTTTTCTGAAAACATGTCAAATCCTTTGAATCAGTTATCACCAAGATTCAGCGCTGCCTACGCAGTCAGGCCAAAGTTTTTCATCAATTTCAATACAGGCCGGTATTTCCAGCAGCCGGCCTATACCACGCTCGGTTACAGAAACACTGACGGTATTCTGGAAAATAAGTCCAACAACCTGAAGTACATTGCCACCAATCATCTGGTCGGTGGAGTAGAATACAGAAGGCGTGACGATGCAAAGATGACCATTGAAGGATTCTATAAGTCATACAGCAATTACCCTGTTTCGGTCAATGATTCCATTTCGCTGGCAAACAAAGGCGGCGATTTCGGCGTAGCAGGCAACGAGGAGGTAACATCAACGGGCAAAGGAAGGGCTTATGGAATGGAAGTTTATGTGCGTGACCGTATTATGGATAAGATCACCCTTATACTGTCCTATACTTTTGTCAGAAGCGAGTTCATGGATGCAGCTGAAAAATTCATACCTTCATCCTGGGATAACCGGCACCTGCTGAATCTGCTGCTTTCCAGGGAATTTAAGCGAAACTGGAACCTGGGTGCCAGGTGGCGTTTTGTTGGTGGATCTCCATACACCCCATGGGACAAAGAGCGCTCTGCCCTAACATCCGCCTGGGATGTAAGACAACAGGGTTATCTTGATTTCAGCAGGTTCAATACACTGAGAACCGGCAACTTCCACCAGCTGGATGTTCGGCTCGACAAACAATACTTTTTTAATAAATGGTCGCTCAACCTGTATGTTGACATCCAGAATCTTTACAACTTTAAACAGGAAGGGCCTCCAAACCTGCTTACACAGACGGATGAAAATGGCATTAACCTGATCGATCCGGCAAATCCCGGCAAATACCTTTTAAAAGAGGTTGGAAATCCATCGGGTACAGTTCTACCTACCATTGGTATTATCGTTGAATTTTAACAATAAGTTACGATGAATAAGATACACCCAACAACCCGTTTGATCATTTCTCAGGTCACTTTACTGTTTTTAATCCTGACATCGGTCAATGTTTCTTACGGGCAAACCGATAAGAAGAAAAACAATTCACCAGCAAATGAAATCATAACAACCAATGTGGATGGCCTGGGTTTGGTCCTGACCATTGACTTCCGGAAAGGGCCCGGGCACAACCATCCGCTGATGGCCATCTGGATTGAAGATATTGAAGGCAACTATATCCAGACGCTTTATGTTTCACAATCCATTGCAAAAGGAGTATTTGCTTTCGGAGACAAAACAACCGGCAAATGGAAACCCGGTGAAATATTGAGACCTGCAGCACTGCCATATTGGTCACATAAAAGAAACGTCATCAACGATAAGGGCAATTATATGCCGAGGCCGGGTTATGAAGTGGCAGATGCTTATTCAGGAGCTACACCCCGTTCAGATTTCCGCCTGATTACCAGGACCGACACCGTGATGGGTAAGAAATTCCGAATTTTGTGCGAAATCAATCAATCGTGGGACTGGAACAACCACTGGACAAATACGAAATTTCCGGATGATGCCGAATATAAAACTTCATCGCAACCTGCTGTGGTTTACGCAGGCGAAATAGATCCACTGAAGGCAGGGGAAATCATCGGTCTTAAACCCATCGGCCGGAGCCACCATTCGGGCGCTGATGGCAATCTCTACCAGGATCTGGAGACACTCACATCTGCACTCAAAATTGTATCAGGAATCACAGTGACTACAGGTCACCTGAAGTAGCGGACTAATCGTTGGCTTTATCACCAAGCAGGGGAACGAAGCGAAAACGACCATGATGATTGGTTTTCAGGCTGCCGTCAGGCATTTTCTCGAGTGTTGTCATGAGTTGTGAATCTCCCTCGTCAACAGGGATTACGAGGATACCTCCGGGCTTCAGTTGATCAGCAAGGGCATCAGGAATAAAAGGAGCACCGGCTGTAACAATAATTTTATCAAATGGGGCAAAGGCCGGTAATCCTTTGTATCCGTCGCCAAAAAAAACCTTTACCGAATATCCCATTTTCGGGAGATACTCCTTTGCTCTTGTAAACAGAACCCTTTGCCGTTCGATAGAAAACACCTTAGCTCCCATCTGGTAGAGAATACTGGCCTGATAACCTGAACCGGTGCCCACTTCAAGCACCTTATCTCCTCTTCGGATGCGCAGTAGTTCTGTCTGGAAAGCCACTGTGAAAGGTTGAGAAATCGTTTGCCCTGCACCAATGGGAAAAGCTTTGTCTTCGTAGGCAAATTCAAGAAATCCGGAGTCAAAGAAGAGGTGGCGGGGAACAGCCTCCATTGCTTTCAGCACGTTTTCATCCTTGATCCCCTTGCTGCGGATACTCTCTACCAACTTCTTCCTGAGCCCCTTGTGACGGAAAGTATCAGCTAATTTATAATCAGTCATGTAGTAAAACGAATGTTTCCATTTTTGTGGCTAAATTAGTAATTTCGCAAAGTTTTACTAACCAACCACCGATCAATTTCACTGTTTATGCTCAGAATAGGAGTACTTGGCGCAGGCCACCTGGGAAAAATACATATCAAATGTATAAAGCAAATCGCTAAATATCAACTCGTTGGCTTCTATGATGCCGATGCGGAAAATGCTGCAAATGTTGAAAAAGATCTTGATGTCCGCTGTTTTGAAGGGATTGATGAACTGATTGATCAGGTGGATGTGGTTGATATCGTTACCCCTACCCTCTCCCATTTCGATTGCGCTTCCCGTTCTCTGAGGAAATTCAGACATGTTTTCATTGAAAAACCAGTGGTAACCACTCCTGATGAAGCACTCGACCTGATCAAACTTGCTGGTGAAGCCGGCGTTAAAGTTCAGGTCGGCCATGTTGAACGTTTTAACCCGGCTTTTATCGCCGCAGCTCCTTTCATCGATAATCCAATGTTTATTGAAACACACCGGCTGGCTCAGTTCAATCCACGTGGCACAGATGTTCCGGTTATCCTTGACCTTATGATCCACGACCTTGATATCGTGCTCAGTGTTGTAAAATCAGACATCAGGAAAATCAGTGCCAGTGGTGTTTCGGTGGTAAGTGACACCCCCGATATTGCCAATGCCCGTGTTGAATTTGCCAATGGTTGTGTGGCAAACCTTACGGCCAGCAGAATATCTATGAAAAATATGCGCAAGTCGCGTTTCTTTCAGCGCGATGCATACATCTCCGTTGATTTCCTTGAAAAAACCTCTGAAATCATCAGGATGCGCAGTGTAGATCCCGACACTGCCGACCCTCTCGCCATGATTCTCGATCTCGGACCCGGCAAACAACCGAAACAAATCCTTTTCGATAAACCCGAAATCAGGCCCATCAATGCCATTATGACCGAGCTTGAGAGTTTCGCCGATGCCATTGAGAACAACACTACTCCTCCGGTCACCATTAACGATGGTTATGCAGCGCTTGACCTCGCTTACCGCATCATTGAGAAAATGAAACATGCCGCTAACTTAGCCTGATTCAACTACTTCCGGAAAATTCTGTTTTTTTTCATAAATATTGGTTCTTTTGGCAATAAAATGCCCGGCAAAGCGTTCATTTTTCATTACAGGAGGCAAGTGATAAGGGTTTACTTATGAGGGTTTTTACAATATCGACGAAGGCTTTTATTTTAATGATTCTAACAGTCACTTTATCAAGTGGTTGTGAGAATAAGAATGATCCAGACCTGATTCCTTCCTATCTGCATATTGAACAAATCGGATTAAATTCAAATTACGAACAGGGTACATCTTCCGAAAAAATTACAGACGCATGGGTTTATATCAACGAAACCCTCATCGGTGCTTTTGAATTACCGGCAACAGTGCCCATACTGGCAGACGGCGAGCAGAAAATAACGATCAGGCCAGGTATAAAAATAAACGGCATCGCCAATACCAGAACCATTTATCCTTTTTTCACCGACCTTAAAAGAACCATGGTACTGGTGAGAGACAGTGTAGTGAATTTTAACGACACCATTACCTACTACAGGGAAAGCACCTCATTCCCCTGGATTGAGAATTTTGATCTGTCGGGAATCACACTCGATACCACATCGAAAAGCACTGTCGGGATAAGTAAAATCAGTGATCCTGAGTTTATCTTTCATAACCCCGGCGAAGACAACGATTATTCTGCATTCATCAGTATGGATGCTGATTCTGCTGTATTTGAGGCAACCACAACGCAAACGTATGACTTCCCGAATGATGGTTCTGCCATTTTTCTGGAAATGAATTTTTTAACAAATCACCCACTGGTCGTAGGCGTTTTTTATACTGCTTCCGGTATCAGGGTGCAGCGGCCCCTGCTTATTCTCAACAAAACGGATGATTGGAATAAGATCTATGTTAACCTCACAGTTCCAACATATGACACTCCGGGAGCTAAAGATTTCCAGATTTTTTTCGGTACACAGAAAGAAGACGGAACTGAGGAAGCAAAGATTTATCTTGACAATTTAAAACTGGTTCATTTTTAATATCATGAAATGAATAAAACTCTACAGGTAACCAAATATGTCATTGCGGATCTGATTACTGCCTTCCTGGCCTGGGGGGCGTTTTTCATTTACCGTAAGGTTTCTGTTGACCCAAATGTTTTCGATTACCCTGAAGTTATCTACAGTGACACCAACCTTCTTTATGGATTGATCTTTATTCCGGTTTTCTGGCTGTGTCTTTACATCATGATGGGAACTTACCGTCGGATCTACCGCAAAGCCAGGCTGAAAGAACTCGGTCAAACCCTCCTTATCACTGTGATAGGGGTCATTATCCTTTTCTTCGCATTGATTCTTGACGATACCATCGTGTCGTACCGCAATTACTACGAATCGGTGCTGGTACTTTTTACCCTGCACTTTGTTCCAACATATCTTTTCAGGCTGATCCTTACTTCCATCACGGCTTATCGCATCCATCACAAAGTTATTGGCTTCAATACCATTATTGTAGGCAGTAACGGAAATGCTATTTCTATTTACAATGAGATTGAGAACCAGGAAAAATCGAGTGGAAACCGGTTTGTTGGTTTCGTAAATGCTGCCAGCTACAAAGACTATAAACTCGAGAAATTTTTAAAACACCTTGGTCAGATCAATGATTTAAAGAACGTAATAAAGGAGCACAACGTGGAGGAAGTCATCATTGCCATCGAGCGTTCGGAGGTTAAGACCATCGAACAGATCATTACCGAAGTTGAAGACACCAACGTGGTAATCAAGGTTATACCCGACATGCAGGACTACCTGCTCGGGACAATCCGTTCAACTTCCATTTTCCATGCGCCCCTGCTTCAGATTTCGCCCGATCTGATGCCGGCCTGGCAACAGTCGCTCAAACGCATCATCGATATTTTCGCATCAGTGGTTGCCATGATCATCCTGATCCCGGCCTATGTTTTTGTTGCCCTCGGTATCAAGTTTACTTCAAGGGGACCCATCCTCTACAAACAGCAACGCATGGGTGTGCATGGCAAGCCATTTACCATGATCAAATTCAGAAGCATGTACTGCGATGCAGAGAAAAACGGGGTACCCCAGCTTTCATCCAAGGAAGACCCGCGTATTACCCGTTTCGGCCGTTTCCTCCGTAAAGTCAGGCTCGATGAAATCCCTCAGTTCTGGTCGGTCCTGATCGGCGACATGTCACTGGTTGGCCCAAGACCTGAACGTCAGTATTTTATCGACCAGATCATCCAGAGAGCTCCGCACTATCGTCTTCTTCAGAAAGTAAAACCCGGCATCACCTCCTGGGGACAGGTAAAATACGGCTATGCCGAGAATGTGGATGAAATGGTTGAACGGCTGAAATTCGACATACTCTACATCGAAAACATGTCCCTCGCTATGGATTTTAAAATCCTTATCTACACGGTGCTGATTGTGGCCCAGGGGAGAGGGAAGTGATTAATACGTAATAACTAATTTCTAATATCCAATTTCAAGGATCCAATATCCAATATCTAATTGATCTAAAGGCTAATGTTAACAGTCTCATATCTAATTGTTTAATAAGATAGGGTAGTATAAAATCATTACGTTTTTAGTGCTGCTATCTTGTATTATTATGATGAATCAAACCCCCATTCTGAAACTTCTAAATTGGCGTTATGGATTATCAAATTATCCTGAATGCAAATCTCTTAGTATATTATCCTTTTACTGGATGTTAATTTTGGTACAATATTTCCAACTGCCTTCTGTATTCCTTTATTGATAAACGTTACAGAAGAAATTATTTTTAGCCAACTTTTAAAAACCTGTTTGGTTCTGGCTTGTCCAGGTTAGAAATTAAACATTAGACATTAGAAATTAGAAATTAGACATTAGAAATTCTAGATCATCCCGTTCTCAATCATCAGGACAATCGTCTCAATGTCTTTATCTTTCCCTTCAGGGTCGTACTTTTCCTTGAGATTGTAGCCAAACAGACGGCTCAGGTTTTGCCAGAAAAAGGCGACAAAGCTACCTCTCAACTCCCTCACTATGTGATATGTAGGCGTACCAGTCTCCCGGTCAACCAGTTTAAGCAGGATACGCCCCTGCGAAAAGGTAAGAGATTTAAGTTCTTCTCCGAATTCAGATTTCAGTTCATCTTCTGCTCTTTTATAGAGCTTCCTTTGTTCCTTTTCAGTCAGTCCGGCCATCAGCGAATCGTAATGCTGCAGCTTGATGCCGGCAAGCTTGGCATACGGATACACCTTTTTTACATTCCTCACCAGGCGGTCGAACCGGCGCTGATCGGCGGGCGTTCTGTAAATAATATATCCTTTTATTCTGACAACAGGAAGATCCATCATAGGGATGGTATCGCCATCAACAATTTTTGCTTTGGCAACAATAACATCTGTCGTTTGTGAAAATGCCGGGAAAATCAGGCAGGTAAATGTAAACAGTATGATAATCAGGCGTTTCATGCCCAGGTTAATTTTAGTTTTAATCCGGCTTATTATTGCAAATACAGTGCCGGACATTATAACGCAACTTCATATCAAATGTTTTGCCAGAATTATCAGGACAAAGGGTTCAACTGATGAATTGAACCTGACCACTATTAATTTTTCGGAATAACTCAGGCAACACGCAACCTTGAGAGGTTCGATTTACCGAGTTTTTCCTCGGCATAGGCACGGGTAACCTTCAGTTCGCGCACTCCCTGTTCAGAAGGAAGTTCGAACATGGCATCAATCAGAATGGCTTCCATCATCGATCTGAGTCCGCGGGCACCCAGCTTGAATTCAATGGCTTTATCAACGATGTACTCAAAAGCCTGCTCATTGAATGTAAGCTTAATACCATCCATCTCAAAAAGCCTGACAAACTGCTTTACCAGCGAATTCTTAGGCTCTGTCAGGATCTGACGCAACACCACAGCATCCAGCGGCCTGAGATACGTAACCACAGGCAAACGACCGACCAGTTCAGGAATGAGTCCGAAACTCTTCAGGTCCTGCGGTGCGATGTACTGAAGCAGGTTACTGCGGTCGATCACCTCCTGATCTTTGCTGGCGTATCCGATGGCATTGGCTTGCATACGCGAGGCAATCTTTTTCTCGATGCCGTCGAAGGCACCACCGGCAACAAACAGGATATTCTGGGTGTTGATCTGGATCATCCGCTGTTCGGGATGTTTGCGTCCTCCCTGGGGTGGCACATTTACCACCGAGCCTTCGAGAAGCTTAAGCATCGCCTGTTGAACGCCTTCACCCGATACATCGCGTGTGATGCTCGGGTTGTCACTTTTTCGTGCTATCTTGTCAATTTCATCAATAAACACAATACCCTTTTCAGCGGCAGCCACATCATAATCGGCCGACTGGAGCAGCCTCGACAGGATACTTTCTACGTCCTCTCCTACATAACCGGCTTCAGTAAGCACAGTAGCATCGGCAATACAGAAAGGAACATGCAATAGTTTGGCAATGGTGCGGGCCAGCAGGGTTTTTCCTGTTCCGGTCTCCCCTACCAGGATGATGTTCGATTTTTCTATTTCAACTTCGTCTTTGGCTACGGTTTGTCCGATACGTTTGTAATGGTTGTATACAGCAACCGAAAGAACCCTCTTTGCATCGTCCTGTCCAATCACATACTGGTCAAGGTATTCTTTGATCTCCGAAGGTTTGTGAAGTTTTACCTTCGAGAAATCCTTGCCGGTGGTGGCTGTTGAGCGGACCTCTTCGCGCAGGATATCCTGCGCCTGATCAACACAATAGTCGCAGATGTGGGCATCAAGTCCGGCAATCAGCATATTGGTCTCGCTGCGGGGGCGGCCACAAAACGAACACCTCTCTTCTTTTTTAGGCATAATGGGATAAAATCAGATGCTTATTAATCAAACTCTTAGCCAAAAGTCAGTTCTTTTTTCAAAGAAAATTCCCCCGGCATATAAAGCCTCATTTCAGATACAAAGGTACAGAAAATAAAACAGCGAAAGCCCTCCACGGATACCAGGTTTACGACATTGAATACCAGTAAGATACATATGTGAAGCACGCTGTGAACCATCCATCCCACATTGATCATACCGGGAGAAACTGCAGAACCAGGCTAACAATAAATAACAGGCATGATGTCCTGAAAAAAGAAAAGGCCGTCGGTAGAGACAGCCTTTAAATGTTATAGCTTCATGGCTATTTGTTACCTCTTATAAGTACCTCGTCAATCATCCCGTATTCTTTTGCTTCTTCTGCGGTCATCCAGTAGTCGCGGTCCGAATCTTTTTCAATTTTCTTGAACGACTGTTTGGAATGATTTGCAATGATTTCATAAAGTTCCTTCTTCAGTTTCAGGATCTCGCGGGTGGTAATCTCGATGTCGGAGGCCTGTCCCTGCGCCCCGCCCATCGGCTGATGAATCAGGATGCGTGAATGCCTGAGGGCGGTCCGTTTACCTTCCTGTCCGGCACATAAAAGAACAGCGCCCATCGAAGCGGCCATACCGGTACAGATGGTGGCTACATCGGGGGCAATATACTGCATGGTATCATAAATGCCCAGTCCCGCATAAACCGATCCACCGGGCGTATTCAGATAGATCTGAATGTCTTTTTTGGGGTCAACCGATTCGAGGAAGAGCAACTGTGCCTGGATGATGTTGGCTACATAGTCGTCGATGGGCACACCCAGGAAGATGATCCTGTCCATCATCAACCGGGAGAATACGTCCATGGTGGCTATATTCAGCTGGCGCTCCTCAATAATGGTCGGGGATATATAACCGTTCACCTGTGAAGTAAAACGGTCGAGGGTCAGGCTGCTGATGCCGTGATGACCTGTGGCATATTTTCTGAATTCGTTCTGCATGGTTTGTCTGTTTAGTTAAGGTCAAATTTAAGGATATTCACAGAACTGATTTATAAAAAACCCGAAATGTCAGGAAATAATCTCTCCATAATTGTGCCACCCCGGAAAAATGAACCAAAATGTCAGGTCCCGGGCTAATCTGCCTGAATCCCGGCCGGCTTGCTTCCTGCCGGAAAGACCGGAATTCCTTTAAACAAGGCAGGGACCCACAAAAGTGAAGTCCCTGCAGAATACCCTGGTTGCCGGAGAACTATTTTTCTGCCGCCAGTTTAGCAAATTCTTCGTAAGAAACCACCTTTTCTTTTGGTTCCAGCTTTTCTTTCAGCAATCCAAGCAGTTTCTGCTCAAACAACTGATCGTTGATGCGGCGTACATCTTCCTTGTTCTTCATAAAGGAATCGACAATGCTGTCAACCCGCATCTTCATATCGTCGTCCATCTCGCTGCTGCCCGGCCTGCGGAAATAACCACGGAACACATCCTTGATCTCCTCTTCAGAAACCTCAATGTTGTGCTCCCTGATCATGCGGTTTTCAATCAGCTGCCAGCGCATGGAGTTGGCGTATTCGTTGTAATGCAGTTCAACCTCTTCGGCTGACAATTTGTCCTGATTTACATCGATCAGCCAGCGTTTCAGAAACTCGTCGGGCAGTTGAATGGCCGACATATCGAGTAATTTTTTCACGGCGTCGTTAAAGAACTTCTTATCGCTTTCGCCAACAAACGACTGGGCGGCATCCTTTTTAATCTGTTCGATCAGCTCTTTCTCACTGCCGATTTCAACACCCGGATATACCTTTTCGAAAAATTCAGCATTCACTTCAGCAGGTACCATATGGCTGATGCCGGTAACGGTAAAATTGAAATCCGCATCCAGTACTTCAGCGTGCTCTTTGGTGATGCCCAGCATCGCAGCCACATCGGTGGCGTTGCCAGAGGCTTTCATGGGGTTGAACTTCACCACACTGCCGGGTTTTACGCCGGTAAATAAGGCAACAATGGCTTCATCGCTGAAAAGCTCAGCATTCACCGTACCTGAACTGGTGATGCCACCTTCCTTAACCTGTCCGTCAGCATCAAGTTCAGCAAAGTCACCCTTTACCAGGTCGCCCTTCTCTGAAACTTCCACTTCGGCAAGTTCGCCATTGCGACGACGCATATCTTCGAGGTATTTTTTGGCAATTTCGTCCGACACTTCAATCCGGTAGTAAGCCACACCGGCTTTTCCATCCAGTTTCAGATCGAACTTCGGGCTGAAACCCAGGTCGAAATAAAAACTCATATCGGAAGGCTCGCTGAAGTCAACCTGAGGCGTTTTTTCCATATTGGCCAGCGGATTGCCAAGAATGTCAAGATTCTGCTCCTTGATGAAACCATCGAGTGATTCACCCAGGAGTTTATTGATCTCATCGGCTGTAACGGCTGAACCGTACATTTTCTTTGTCAGTCCGAAAGGAACTTTTCCGGGCCTGAAACCAGGCATCTGGGCTTTGCGCTGATAATCCTTCAGCACTTTCATTACTTTTTCTTCATAGTCGGCTGGCGACAGGTCAATTTTTACGGTAGCGGTCAGATCGCCGGTGTGCTGCAATTCAATATTCATTGTAAATGCGTATGGTTAAGTTTCTTTTTGGTTCTCTTTCAGGAATATATCCCCGAAAATACCGGATTGCTCCGGAGGGCGCAAAGGTAGTAGTTTTTTTGAAACAGAAGCAATAATGAAATACCCTATGGTTGTTATTATCTGCAGTGCATTTCATTTTTCGCACCGGCTCATTTCTTTGACACCAATTCACCAAATCACCAGATAAGCACCAAATACTTTTTTGTTTTCATCCCCTTTAAAGTCAGGCAATAACATTCAAAAGATATAAAAAGCCATTTAAAAGATTGTAGTCCGGGATCCGGGTAGCATCAGTAGTTGAAAGCAACAAAGGTGAATCCAGTCCTGTTTCCAGGAATTCAACTACTAAAAATTACTATTTTGCCCGGTGTTTTCATCCTTCCGGAAAGTACCTTCGGAGGAATCAGTGAAACAAAAAAATCACGGAATCCGATCTGATTATTCTATCAGACCGGGCTCCGTGTTGAAGAATCGTGCTTTACGCAGGGAATGAAAATCAATTACCCTGTTTTACCATCTGGGCTGAATATAGATCGTTTTGCCGGCGGCATCTTTCACAGCCTGTAACTGCTGCTTTCTGTTCCTCGACGGATCGTACGAAACATGCACCCAGCGGAAGCCAAACTCATCAATGATCTGATCGAACGGAAGATTGAGCTCAACAATTTTCCTGTACAGAAACTCATTGCCATGGGTATGGTCAACGATGTCGGCGGCCTGACCGCTCATATGCTGGCTGTTTTTAGAACCTTTGATAGCCACATTGAGCGAAGGACAACGATAGCCGCTGTTGATGTTGACCGGCGTACCCAATGCATCCCTGAGGGGCTGAAGCACATGTACGCACAAGGCCCTGAGGTTCTCAATAATTTCTGCCGGAGGATTGTACTGCTCCTCATCAAACTTACGATGGTTGGTCAGCAGCAGTTCATGCAATGAAAAGTTCGGGGTAAACTTAATGTCTGGTGTCATAATTTTGGGGTTTGAAAAGGAAAATTGGTTCTGATTTTCTATTTAACGTGAGTTCGATTTATTGTGTCAATTATAAGCTTAAGATATTCAAACCATTAAAAACAAGAATTTGGTGAAATTTCGTGCTTTGGTGCTCCCGCCTGCCGGCGGGCAGCCTGCCTGACGGCAATTCAGGGTTTGTGGCAACATTCTCTCTGCCACCAAACCACTAAAACACCAAATACGACTCCAAAATTATTTTAAGAATATTTAAGTCACTGTAAATCATTCACTAATATATCGAGCTCACGATATTTAAAGAAATTAGACCTGGTTAAGGTTAAGATGCTCTGATGATTCAGTTTATCCGGAGTAGAAATATAGTAAAAAATCTATTTGAGTCCGAACCGTCCGGCAATTTCCTGCCGTTCGTCCCAGGCATCCGGGGCACTGCAAAGTCCGAATTTTTCAATCAATCGTTCGTGTTCCTTTTGCTTTGCTTCAGAACCTTCAGGAAAACCATTTTCAGGGGTCAGCTCATAAAAAACACGTTCCAGATATTCTTCGAAGGGCTGGTTGAAATACATGTCGATAAACCTCAGAGGCTTGTCTGAAGCATTGAAGAATGTATGTTTGATCATGCGTGGCCTCAGGTGCCAGCCACCGGCTTCAATATGAACAATCTCCTTGTCCATCAGTATACTTGCGGTTCCTTCCAGTACAAGCATCAGCTCGTCCAATTCTTTGTGCCAGTGCGGTGCAGGCCCCATGGTTTTGGGAGCTACAGCACATTCAACGCTTGAGTATAATCCATTCGTCATGGCCGACCGTACCCAGGTTCTGATGGCCATACCTCCATTGTGATCCAGGGGTGGCAGGGCGGGCAGCAACATCTGCTTCATCGGTTCATTGTCAGCTCCTGGAGGCACCTGGGCAAATGAATTGCCGATGGCTCCGAGTCCACTATGCGCCATAGCGCCGAATGCGGTTAACAATCCTGCGGATAACAGGAAGTTACGTCTTTCCATATTTGTATTTTAAGTTATGATCAATAGATTTCCAATCTGAATAAGATGGGCATTTAATCCTTTACATTAATGGTTCAGACGCATTCAGAAGGGTGATGTAAAGTATGGAAAGAGGAACCGAGGGATAAATAACACAGGTGGCTCATCTATGTTACCGGGAAGTGGCATATTAACAGATAATTAACATCCGGGGGACGGTTTATCCGTCGGGTTTTAAGCTCAAAGTTTAAAGTTCAAAGCTCAAAGTTTCAAAAAGTTTACCCGCCTTTGGCGGGCTCAAAGTTTAACCGACGTAACGAAAGTGAAGGCGGGCTCAAAGTTCAAAGTTCAAACCTACCGTTGGCGCGCATCTCCTGTCGTGTGCTTCCACAATGCTTCAGGCTGAAAGATTTTCTATAACATAAAAAAGGCCCCGATCCATGATCCGGGCCCAATGCGGTATTACAGGGAATCCTGTATTTACTTTAATCCATCCCTGAGGGCTTTCCCTGCTTTGAATTTAGGAACTTTGGCGGCCTTGATCTGGAGAGCGGCACCGGTTTTGGGATTACGGCCGGTCCTGGCAGCCCTTGAGGAAACTGAAAATGAGCCAAATCCGGCAATTTCAACACTTCCACCATTTTTTAATTCTTCAGCCACAGTTTCATGGTAGCTGTCAATGGCACTTTTGGCCTGTACTTTTGTAATTCCTGCCTTCTGGGCAATGGCACCGATTAAATCTGATTTGTTCATAGCTTTTGTCTTAATGTGAATAAATGGAGTTTCAGGCTGTTTTTTAAAACAATTCAGTTATACAACAGAAAAACCCAATGGTTGTTTGATTGACGTCATATTTCCTTGTGTGCAAAGGGATTTTGAGGATAAGCACTTGGGATGTTTGAGGTTCGTTCGATGGTCCAATGCGCTTCGCGTTCAATGGCTGAGCCGTTCCTTGCGCTTCGCGCGTTCAACGGTTCAATGCGCTTCGCGCGTTCAATGGCTTCGCCGTTCAAATGTTCAATGGTTTCGTCCTTCCATGCGCTTCGCGCATTCGGGGTTTGTAGGGCGACTTTGAGAGGGAGCGAAGGAGCGACTTAAGCAGAGAACGAAGAAACTTAAGCGACCACTCAGGCACTAAGATCACTCAGGGTCACTAAGAATTTGTTTTTGAGCAGCTTAATGAATAAATCCCTGATAATAAATGAATGTCACGCTGAGCGAAGTCGAAGCGCTTATCATTGTCTATCCTTCGACTCATCACAAGTGGAGCGATATTGCGATGGAGCGACTTAAGCGATTGAAGAGACTTAAGCGAGGGAGCGACCTCAGCGAAAGAATGCGACTAATATTACTAATGTGACCTATGTGCCTAATGTGGTAAAAAAACTTAGTTCAGGGGTTTAATGCCCTGCGGGCGTTAAAGAGGCGACTGAAGCGAAAGAAGAGACTTAAGCGACCACTCAGGCACTAAGATCACTCAGGGTCACTAAGAATTTGTTTTTGAGCAGCTTAATGAATAAATCCCTGATAATAAATGAATGTCACGCTGAGCGA
>JADIZB010000012.1 GCA_016705005.1 Bacteroidales bacterium
ATTCACGCGGCTCTCTCTCCTTCCGGGCCTCTTCAATCACATTCAGGTCTTTGGCATCACGGTAATATTCCAGAAAACGGTTGAATTCAAGGGAAACAAACCTCTTGATCAAGGTTTCACGATCCATCCATTCCAGCTTCCGGTAAATTACAGGAAGGAATGTTTCTATCTCTTCGTCCAGCTCGACATTCTCCATTCGGTCGATGTGATGAAAAAGCTGCTTTTCGCATACCTGGGCGCCTGTTGGAACTTTTGCCTGGGCAAATTCACGGCCGATCATTTTTTCAATCTGGCGGATCTTGAATTTTTCCTTCAGATTTATGATGGAAACACAGATTCCCAGTTTATCAGCCCTGCCGGTGCGTCCGCTCCTGTGAACATAAACTTCTGAATCGTCGGGCAGATTATAATTGATGACATGGGTAAGGTCGTTTACATCCAGTCCACGGGCAGCCACATCGGTAGCAACCAGCATCTGGAGGTTTCCGCTTCTGAAGCGGTTCATCACATGATCACGCTGAGCCTGTGACAAATCGCCGTGCAGCGAATCGGCATTATAACCATCGCGGATCAGTGAATCGGCAATTTCCTGGGTTTCAATACGGGTACGACAGAAAATAATGGCATAAATCCGTGGATTGAAATCTGCAATTCTTTTCAGTGCGGCATAACGGTCGCGGGCATGCACCAGGTAATACATGTGTTTTACATTGGCTGTACCTGAATTTCGTTTACCAACGGTTTTAATCACCGGCTTGGTCATATATTTTGTCAGGATGCGCTCAACCTCTTCCGGCATTGTAGCTGAGAAGAGAAGGGTGTATTTTTCTTCGGGGGTGCATTCCAGAATCGTATCAACATCTTCCTGGAAGCCCATGTCGAGCATTTCATCTGCTTCATCGAGCACCACCCAGCCTACCTGGCTCAGGTCAACCCTTTTTCGCCGGATCATATCATTCAAACGTCCCGGTGTTGCCACAATTACTTGTGGACCTTCAGCCAGTTGCCTGATCTGCAGCTCAATGCTGGCACCGCCATAAACGGCTGCAACTTTAATTTTTGGAATAAACTCTGCATAACTCCGGAGGTCACGGGAAATCTGCAGGCAAAGCTCCCGGGTAGGGCACAATACCAGTGCCTGGGCCTTTTTCAGGTCCGGATCAACATGATGTAATACAGGGAGTCCGAAAGCCGCTGTCTTGCCGGTTCCGGTTTGCGCCAGACCGACCAGATCCGATGGGTTTTCAATAAGTGTCGGGATT
The DNA here is from genome assembly GCA_016705005.1 of Bacteroidales bacterium. Lineage (GTDB taxonomy): Bacteria > Bacteroidota > Bacteroidia > Bacteroidales > Lentimicrobiaceae > Lentimicrobium. The sequence continues at coordinate 1,263 of JADIZB010000012.1, forward strand.
ACTTCTGCCTGAACAGGCATGGGTTCTTTAAAACCCAGGGCTTCTACCGCCTGCAGAAGCAACGGATTTAAGCCAAGTTGTTGAAAATTAAGCATAAAATAGGTTAGAAATCAGCGTGCAAAGGTAGACTTTAAATGCATCCCTTTTCAATAATAATCAAATAAAGTATCTTAGTAATTCCTTATCGCGTCTTTGCCTATTTTGTATCTTTGTTCCATCAAAAAAACTTGTCACAATGATCCGATTTTTCAGGGGTAAATGCATCTACGCCGTTGGTTGCCGGGAAGAGTTCACAGGCAGCGATATACAGAAACTCAGCTGGTTGTTCGGTGGAGCCGAATGTCTTGAAGCCCGGTCTGTATCGGGCTTTTTTATTGGTCCGCGCCGCGAGATGATCACGCCATGGAGCACCAATGCCGTGGAAATTACCCAGAATATGGGTGTCAGGGGGATCACCAGGATAGAGGAGTACAGGGAAGTGCCGGCAATGAATGCAATGTTTGATCCGATGCTGCAGGTGATCAATGCGGGGCTGGATCAGGAGTTATTTACCATTGTTCATGAACCGGAACCCATTCGTCAGATTTCGGATATTGCTGCCTATAACCGGGAGGAAGGCCTGGCCTTGTCGGAAGATGAAATTTCTTATCTGCTTGAACTCAGCCATAAACTGGAGCGGCCACTGACCGATAGCGAAGTGTTTGGCTTCTCTCAGGTTAATTCAGAGCATTGCCGTCACAAAATATTCAACGGAACCTTTATTATTGATGGTGAAGAGCAACAGGAATCCCTCTTTTCGATGATCAGAAAGACATCCCGGATGCATCCCAACAGAATTGTATCAGCCTACAAGGATAACGTGGCTTTTATTGAAGGGCCTCAGATCAGTCAGTTTGCCCCGTTAACACAGGATAAGCCCGATTATTTTGCTGTAAAGAACATTGAATCGGTGATTTCACTGAAGGCAGAAACACATAATTTCCCAACAACAGTCGAGCCATTCAATGGAGCGGCCACAGGCAGCGGAGGTGAAATCCGCGACAGGATGGCGGGCGGAAAAGGTTCAATGCCGATTGCCGGGACAGCCGTTTATATGACTTCCTATCCCCGGACACTCGAAGCCCACACCTGGGAATCTGCCGTGAAGCCACGGAAATGGTTGTATCACACCCCGGAAGAGTTGCTGATCAAAGCATCCAACGGTGCCAGCGACTTCGGCAATAAGTTCGGCCAGCCGCTCATCTGCGGCAGCCTGCTCACCTTTGAACATCAGGCAAATGATCGTACATACGGTTATGATAAAGTTATTATGCTCGCCGGGGGCATTGGCTATGCCAGAAAATCGGATAGTCTTAAGGAGGAGCCGGTTGCCGGAGATAAGGTGATTGTGATGGGTGGGGATAACTACCGTATCGGGATGGGAGGAGGAGCTGTTTCTTCGGTCGCTACCGGGCAATTCAGCAATTCAATAGAAATGAATGCCGTTCAGCGTTCAAATCCTGAAATGCAGAAACGGGTGTACAACGCCATCAGGGCTATGGCCGAAATGGATCACAACCCGGTTGTTTCTATCCACGACCATGGAGCCGGAGGTCACCTGAATTCATTGTCAGAGCTTGTTGAAGTTACCGGAGGACGGATCGATATTGATAAACTGCCTGTCGGGGATCCGACGCTTTCTGAAAGGGAAATTATCGGTAATGAGTCGCAGGAACGTATGGGATTAATCATGCATCCCGGTGATGTATCGCTGATGGAGCGCATTGCTGAAAGAGAGCGCGCACCTTTGTTCATTGCAGGTGAAACGACCGGTGACCAGCGGCTGACCTTCATCAACAACAGGAGTGGGGCAAAGCCCATCGATCTTGGTTTGTCTGATATGTTTGGCAGCCCTCCACGGACAATCATGGAGGATGTTACCCTGAAAATGGAATTATCTCCATTGTCGTATAAAGCAGCCAACCTGAGAAATTATATTGAAAATGTATTGCAGCTGGAAGGGGTAGCCTGTAAAGACTGGCTCACCAATAAGGTTGACCGTTCGGTTACCGGACGGGTGGCTGTTCAGCAAACAGCGGGTCCGCTGCAACTCCCACTGAACAATCTGGGTGTGGTAGCCCTTGACTTTTCAGGGCACAAGGGCATCGGAACGAGTATCGGTCATGCACCTGCAGCGGGTCTGATCGATCCTGCAGCCGGTTCCGTGCTGTCTATAGCTGAGGCATTGACAAATCTTGTCTGGGCCCCGATTGAAGGAGGATTGGCCGGTGTTTCACTGAGTGCCAACTGGATGTGGCCGTGCAGGAATCCTGGCGAAGATGCACGTCTGTATACGGCCGTGAAGGCTGCCAGCGATTTTGCCATCGGATTGGGAATCAATATACCAACCGGAAAAGATTCGCTTTCGATGACGCAGAAATATCCCGATGGAAGCAAGGTGTACTCTCCCGGAACAGTAATAATATCTGCAGTTGGTGAAGTAAGCAATATTAAAACCGTTGTAAAACCGGTAATTCAGCCTGAATTTACTTCTACTTTGATTCATATCGATTTTTCATCTGATGCTTTTAAAACCGGCGGCAGCAGCCTTGCCCAGTCACTACACGCGCTTGGAAATGAGGCCCCGACAGTAAAGGATCCGGAGTATTTTGCCAATGCTTTTAATGCAGTACAATCATTGATCACAAAAGGTGTTGTGCTGGCTGGTCACGATATTTCTTCAGGAGGGCTGGTTACTACCCTGCTCGAAATGCTGTTTGCTCAGCCAGGCATCGGACTTGAGGCAGATTTGAGTGTATTTGGTGAAAGCGACATCGTTAAACTGTTATTCAGTGAAAACCCCGGTGTTGTTATTCAGGTGAATGATTTGGATTATACTTCTGTATTTCTTCATGAATCGGGTATCAGATTCAGGGTGATTGGAAAACCCTCCTTCAGAAGGTGCCTGTCGCTCAGGTACAATAATGGTGTAACCGAACTTGAAATTGACCCCCTGAGAAAACTCTGGTTTAAAACTTCCTACCTGCTCGACAGAAGACAATGTGGTGAGGATATGGCCAGGGAAAGGTATATTAACCATGGGCAACAGCCGCTTTCATATGAGTTCGGTGAAGACTTTACCGGAGAGGTGCAGCAGTTTGGAATAAGCATTCAACGTGAGAACAAAACCGGAATTAAAGCGGCAATCATCAGGGAAAAAGGGGTTAACGGAGACAGGGAGATGGCCTGGTCGCTCTATCTGGCCGGATTTGATGTAAAAGATGTTCATATGACAGACCTCATCAGTGGTCGTGAAACGCTTGAGGATGTCAGCATGATTGTTTTTGTCGGTGGATTCAGTAATTCTGATGTTCTGGGTTCTGCCAAGGGATGGGCTGGCGCATTTTTGTATAATCCTGCTGCAAAAGCTGCACTTGACAGGTTCTATGCAAGAAACGACACCCTGAGTCTCGGGGTTTGTAATGGTTGCCAGTTGATGGTTGAACTCGGGCTGATTTATCCCACACATCAGGAAAAACCACTGATGAAGCATAATAAATCAGGTAAATTTGAATCGGCATTCCTCAATGTTGACATACTGGACAACAATACCGTTATGCTGGCAGGGTTGTCGGGCCGGCGACTGGGTATCTGGGTGGCTCACGGCGAAGGCCGCTTTGTGCTCCCTTATGATGAAAGCAGTTACACCATACCAGTGAAATACAGTTATAATGCCTATCCCGGAAATCCAAACGGCTCTGATTACAACACGGCAGCGATTGCCTCCGGCGACGGTCGTCACCTGGCCATCATGCCTCACCTTGAACGGTCGGTTTACCCTTGGAACTGGGCATATTATCCATCGGCCAGGCACGATGATGAAGTCTCTCCCTGGATCGAAGCATTTGTAAATGCGCGTGAATGGATCAGAAAGCAATCCGGGGCTGAAGGTTGAAAAATTATGAATTGAGGGTGTTGTCTCATTGGCTTTTATTCCCTACTTTTACCGAAATGACGGTAGTTGTTCTTTGTAAATCAGTTCAAAGGACGACCTGAACAGGGAGAAAATGAATAAAATCGTATTTATTACTGGAGCGACCAGCGGTATTGGCCGGGCTTGTGCTTTCAGATTTGCGGAATCAGGTTATGATGTGATCATAGCTGGCCGCAGGATGGAAAGGCTTTCTGAAGTTGAACTGGCATTGAAGGAAAAATTCGGTGCAGTCGTTTTTTCACTTGGGCTGGATGTTACACACAGAGATTCAGTGAATGAAGCAATCAGCAATCTTCCGGAGCGTTTTCAACATATTGATGTTTTAATTAATAATGCCGGTCTTGCTCTTGGCCTGAACCCGTTCTATGAAGGAGACCCTGTTGGCTGGGACAGGATGCTTGATACGAATGTAAAGGGATTGCTCAATGTTTCTCATGCTATCGTGCAATTGATGATCAGACGGGGGAAAGGACACATTATCAACATTGGTTCAATTGCCGGCCGTGAAGTTTATGCAAAGGGTAATGTATACTGTGCCAGCAAGGCTGCGGTTGATAGTCTGACAAAATCGATGCGGATTGAACTGTTGCCTTTTGGCATCAGGGTAACCCAGATTGCACCAGGGGCGGTTGAAACTGAATTCTCACTGGTCAGATTTGAGGGTGATGTGGATAAGGCAAGGGCCGTGTATGATGGATTCGAGCCTCTGCGTCCGGAGGATATTGCTGAAGTAGTACATTATACTGCATCCATGCCACCCCATGTCAATATTAACGATCTGTTGATAATGCCGACCGCACAGGCTGCTGCTACCCAGATTTTCAGGAAATAAATACTTTGGATATCCGGGTAACATCATCCTTTGATTTTTGAGCATGGATCAGATTAGGATCCTCAGGAGAGAGTTTAAAAAGGTTTTCAATTTCAATCTGAAATTATTTCACTTCATAATGCATTAAAGGAATACTCATCAGGACCTGTAAGAAAACAAAAGCCAGACGACATGACAATTACCAGGATTTTTGACCTGCTACCACATTATGCTGCCAGTTTCAAGCCAAAGGACGATGCCCTTGCCTGTAAGGAAGATGGCATCTGGAAGAAATACAGTATCGGCCATTATATCCAGATGGCGGATAACATAACCAGTGGTTTGATCGCCCTGGGTGTCAGGAAAGGCGATAAAATTGCAACAATTACCAACAACCGGCCGGAATGGAATTTTCTTGACATGGCCATTATGCAGGCCGGGGCTATCCATGTGCCTGTTTATCCAACCATCAGTCAGTCAGATTATCAGTATATATTCTGCCATGCAGAAGTGAAGTATGTGTTTGTTGCCGGTGAAGAGCTTGCACGACGCATTCAGGAAGTTACGAGGAATTGCCCTTCAGTGAAAGAGATATTCACTTTTAAATACCGGGACGGATTCAGGGATATTTATGATGTTGCCGAATTGGGGCAGTCGAATCCGGAACCTGAACTCGTTGAATCGGTTAAGAACAGCATTGATACCAGCGATCTGGCAACCATCATTTATACCTCCGGTACTACAGGCAGTCCCAAAGGAGTCATGCTGTCACATAAGAATATTATTTCAAACTTTACAGCAGTTTCATACATCCCGACTTTTGGTGAAGAAGGGAAAGCCCTGAGTTTCCTGCCGCTTTGTCATATTTATGAGCGGATGCTCAACTATTTGTATCAGTATCTGGGCATTTCAATCTATTATGCAGAAAGTCTGGCTACCATTACCGAGAACATCAAAGAAATCAGGCCTGACATGATGTGTTGTGTTCCCCGGTTGCTCGAAAAAATATACGACAAGATTCAGGCAACCGGCCGAAAGCAGAAGGGGATCAAGAAGGCCATCTTTTTCTGGGCAGTTAATCTTGCCCTTCATTATGATGTTCAGGGAAGAAATAACCCATGGTACAAACTTAAGCATCTTATTGCCGACAGGTTGATCTACAATAAATGGCGTGAAGCTTTGGGCGGTAATTTTAAGATTATTGTATCAGGTGGGGCATCGATTCAGCCCAGACTGGTCAGGACATTCAGGGCAGCCGGACTTCCCATTTACGAAGGTTACGGACTTACTGAAACTTCTCCGGTTGTAGCCGTGACAAGTACCGACCCCAATGGAATCAAAGTCGGTACGGTCGGGCCTCCGCTCAGAGGTGTTGAAGTAAAAATAGCTGATGATGGTGAAATTCTTGCCCGGGGTCCGGGAATCATGCTTGGATATTTCAAAGACGAAAAACTTACTTCTGAAGTCATTGACTCAGATGGCTGGTTTCATACCGGTGATATAGGAATGTTTGAAAAGGAAGGACAACTGAGGATAACCGGCCGAAAGAAAGAGATTTTCAAGACTTCACTTGGGAAATATATTGCTCCTGAATTGCTCGAGAACAAAATCAAGGAATCCCCTTTTATTGATAACATCATGGTTGTCGGTGAAAATCAGAAGTTTGCAGCTGCATTGGTAGTGCCTGATTTTAACCATCTCAGATCATGGTGTAAAATAAAGGAAATTGAATACACAACCGATGCCGGAATGGTAGCTGATCAGAGGATCAGGGCAAGGCTGATGAAAGTGATAGATCTTTACAACAAAGAATTCGGTGCAACAGAGCAAATTAAAAAAGTGGAGTTTATGAATTCAGAATGGAGTACTTCATCAGGTGAATTGACTCCAACACTGAAACTCAGACGGTCTGTCATCAATGAAAAGTACAGGCAACAAATCGAAAAATTGTTCACTTAACAACTTAACTGCTATAAATGGAGAAGATAACCCGCCTTTTTGATCTTTTGCCACACTATGAAACGAAATTCAGGCCAAAGGATGATGTTGTTGCTGGTAAGGAGAACGGGGAATGGATAAAGTACTCCATCGGTCAGTACCGGGAGGCGGCTGATGCGATCAGTTTTGCGCTTTTAGGTAATGGAATAGTTAAAGGGGATAAAATTGCCACAATAATGACCAGCCGGCCTGAGTGGAATTTTATAGATATGGGCATTATGCAGATCGGAGCAGTTCATGTCCCGGTTTATCCTACCATTAGTGAATCTGATTATAAGTATATTCTGAATCATGCCGGTGTGAAGTTCGTATTCATATCGGGCCGGGATATCTACCGGAAAATCGAGCACATTCTCCCTGATGTTGTTGATTTAAAGGGTGTATACTCGGTGAAGGAGACAGAAGGTACCATGTTGCTTGATGATTTTTCAGCATCCGGGCGGAGGCAGGCAAACCCTCAGCTGCTTGAAAAAGCTAAAGCTGCGGTAGGTACAGACGATATAGCCACCCTGATTTATACATCAGGAACCACCGGCAACCCCAAAGGAGTCATGCTTACCCATGCAAACATAATAAGCAATTTTATTGCAGTACAACATATCCCTCCAATTGGGGAAGAAGGGAAAGCGCTGAGTTACCTTCCATTATGTCATGTTTATGAGCGGATGCTGAATTATTTGTATCAATACCTTGGCATCTCTGTTTACTATGCTGAAAGTATGGCAACCATCGGAGACAATATGCGGGAAATAAGACCGGATATATTAACAACTGTTCCCCGGCTGCTGGAGAAGATTTATGACAGGATTATGAATACCGGCCGCAAACTTAAGGGTATCCGGAGGTTTATCTTTTTCTGGGCTGTCAACCTTGGCTTGAAATATGAAATGTATGAAGCCAATGGTTGGTTTTACAGTGTACAACTCAGGCTTGCCAACAAGCTTGTCTTCAGCAAATGGCGTGATGCTGTTGGTGGCAATATGAAAGTCATTGTTTCCGGCGGGGCAGCATTGCAGCCCCGCCTTGCGCGTGTTTTCTGGGCTGCCGGAATTCCGGTACTCGAAGGTTATGGTCTTACAGAGACTTCCCCTGTAATTGCAGTAAATGATTTCAGTGAAAACGGAAACTCTATAGGAACGGTGGGCAGGGTTTTAAAAGGTATTACCCTGCAGATTGCCGGAGATGGTGAAATTCTTTGTAAAGGCCCCAATGTCATGCCGGGGTATTTTAAGGAGCCGGAGCTTACTTCCGAAGCAATTGATAAAGAAGGCTGGTTTCACACCGGTGATATCGGCAGGCTCGAATCTACAGGTCATTTGCGGATTACCGGACGGAAAAAGGAGATATTCAAAACTTCTCTGGGTAAATACATCAGTCCGGAAATGATAGAGAATAAGTTCAAAGAATCATCCTTTATCGATACCTTAATGGTCATAGGGGAGAACCAGAAATTTGCAGCAGCCCTGGTTGTGCCCGACTTTCCGCATTTAAGAGGATGGTGCGCCATCAAAGATATTCCCTATACCACAGATGCTGAAGTCATTGCGCTTCCCCGTGTCAGAAAACGGTTTCAACAGGAACTGGATAAGTTTAACAAGTTCTTCGGGGCAACCGAACAGGTGAAAAGGTTCGAACTCATTGATCACGAATGGACTGTTGATTCAGGTGAACTTACTGCATCACTGAAACTCCGCCGCCGTTATATCAATGAAAAATATGATCTGGTAATCAGGAAGATCTTCAATCTGGATGATGACGAATAACCCTTCGGGGCATTTATTACCCTAACACGAGTCAGATCCATGGGTGACATATACCGGATATTTGATCTGCTTCAGCTTTACCGCAATGAGTATGCTGCGAAGGATTGTGTATTCGGCTTTAAAAAACAGGGTAAATGGCAGAGCGTCTCTGCCCGGTCTTATGTAGACCTTTCTGACAGGATCAGTTGCGCCTTGATTTCTTCCGGTTTCAAAGCCGGGGACCGTGTCGCCACCATCATGAATAATATGCCTGAATGGAATTGTCTTGATATGGGAATTCTCCAGGCTGGCTGTGTTCATGTCCCAGTCTACCCGTCGCTTAGCCCTGATAATTACAGATACATTTTTAACGATGCCGGTGTCCGATTGATTATTGTCGGATGCAACGATGCTTATCAACGGATCAGACCGGTTGTTGAATCCGGAACCTTTGATGGTCAGTTGTTTTCTGTTGAGAAAATTGAGGGCGTTCCAAACTGGGAAAAATTCATCAGCCTGGGTGATGACCCATCTTCCAGATTATTACTTGATGGATTAAAAGAAACCATTGAGCCAGGTAGCCTGGCAACCATCATCTATACATCCGGTACAACCGGATATCCCAAAGGGGTAATGCTTTCACATGACAATCTTGTCAGTAATTTCACGACAGTCAGTCTTATTCTGAACAATATTGAGGTTGGAAAGGCATTGAGTTTCCTCCCGCTTTGCCATGTTTATGAGCGGATGCTGAACTATATGTATCAGTATCTGGGTATTTCGGTTTATTATGCAGAGCACATCGACCGGATCCGTGACAATCTGAGGGAAGTAAAGCCTGATATGTTTTGTGCAGTACCCAGGGTAATAGAGAAATCATATGCAGCCATCCTGAGAAAAGGTAAAAATCTGACCGGACCAAGGAAACTGGTTTTCTTCTGGGCTTTGAAACTTGGATTTAAATTCGAAATTGAGAAATTGAAAAATCCGGTTTATAAGGCTAAACTCAGAATTGCTGATTTTCTTGTATTCAGGAAATGGAGGGTTGCTTTTGGTAATAACATTCAGTTTATCGTTTCCGGTGGTGCCCCCCTGAATTCAAAACTTGCAAGGGTCTTTTGGGCTGCAGGTATGAAAATCATCGAAGGTTATGGACTGACTGAAACATCACCGGTTATTGCTACGGGCAATTTTGAAAAGGGAGGGGTTCGTTTTGGCACAGTTGGTCCGGTTATTCCGGGAGTTGAAGTTAAATTCACCTCCGAAGGAGAAATAATCTGCCGGGGACCGAATGTGATGATGGGTTATTATAACAGGCCGGAAAGAACAGCGGAAGTAATTGATGCGGAAGGTTGGTTCCATACCGGCGACGTTGGTGAACTTGAAGATGGGAAATACCTGAAGATTACTGACCGGAAGAAGGAGATTTTTAAAACTTCAGGAGGTAAGTATATTGCACCTCAGGTGGTTGAAAATAAACTAAAAGAATCTCCTTTTATTGAAAATCTGCTGGTTATCGGTGAAAAACGAAATTTTCCCTCTGCTCTGATTGTTCCGAATTTTGAATATCTCCGCTCATGGTGCGGGGATAAAGGAATTCTTTATACCAGTGATCATGAAATGATCGGGAAGGAAGTGGTAATCAATCGTATCCAGCGGGATATATGGATGCTAAACCAGGCACTCGACCATCCTTCACAGGTTAGAAAATTTGCACTGCTGGATAAGGAATGGACTGTACAGACTGGTGAACTGTCATTCACAATGAAGGTTCGAAGAACGCACCTGCAGCAAGTTTTCACAAATATTATTGATGGGATGTACCATGATGGTCTGGATTTACATCATAAGCAAAAAGACAGGAAAAAAAAGAGAAAGAAGGGTAAATAGAATAGGTCGTCAGTTGGTCATGTTTCCATACCCCTCCGTCGGCTCTTAGTGAGTAATTCTAATGTAATATCTTAAATATCAATTCCTTTGTCAGGTCTTCTTCTGTGGCAGATCCGCTATCCAGACCTTTGGATTTAAGATCATATTCGCGGAGTATACTGATGATGCCGGTTAACTGATCAAATGTATAATTACGCGCAGCCGAGTGATAATCATTTACAAAATATGGACTTATACTGAGAGCAGAGGCTACTTCCTTATTTGATTTATCCTGCAGGGAATGGTAAATCAGCAACTTTGAAAAATATCCATAAAGCAGTATGATATTTTTTACCATTGGGTTGTCCTTGGGGTTGGATGCAAAATAGGTAATAATTCGGTTTGCCTTTACAATATTTCTCGCTCCAAGAGCATTCTGCAACTCAAAAATGTTGTAATCCTTGCTTATTCCGATGTTCGCCTCGACTATTTTTTCAGTGATCTGGCTCCCTCCGGGAAGGCTTATGTATAGCTTTTTCAGCTCATTATCAACCTTACTCAAGTCATTGCCCAGATAATCTGAGATCATCGCGACTGCTTTTGGTGAAAGCGAATAACCCTGGCTTTCAACCTGACCTATTATCCAGCCAGGCAATTTATCTTCCCTGATCTTTGTTGATTCAAAGAAGACACCATATTTCTCGACGATCTTAGCAAGCATCTTTCTTTTATCGTATTTCTTATATTTGTAGCAAATGACGAGAATGGTTGAAGCTAAAGGCTTTTCGGCATATACACTTAATTCATCGATTGATTTAATATCCTGGGCTTCCTTGACAATGACAACCTGGTGGCTTGCCATCATAGGATATCGCTTGGCATGTTCAACAATTGTGCGGGCGTCGGCATCCCTTCCATAAAGAATGGTTTGGTTAAACCCTTTCTCATCTTCGGACAGCACACCGTTTTCTATTGCATCGCAAAGCAGATCAATAAAGTAAGGTTCTTCACCTGATAAAAGATAAACAGGATGATATATCCTGTTTTTGAGATCTGAAAGTATTCTGTTGAATTCTGCGGACATGGATCAGGTAAAATCAAAAACGCAAATGCTTAACTGTTAGTCCTTTGTTAATGAGTTGTTTCAGTGACTGTATCCCTATACTGAGGTGTGTCTCAACAAATTCTTCAGTAACATGCTGGTCACTTTCTGCTGTTTTTATTCCTGACGAAATCATTGGTTGGTCTGAAACCAATAAGAGGGCACCGGTCGGAATTTCATTGTAGAATCCAACGCTGAAAATGGTGGCTGTCTCCATATCAATTGCAATAGACCTGATTGACCGAAGGTACTCTTTAAAAGTTTCATCATGTTCCCATACCCTACGGTTGGTGGTATATACAGTTCCTGTCCAGTAATCTCTGCTGAATTCCCTGATTGAGGTTGAAATCGCCTTCTGGAGGCTGAATGCCGGTAATGCAGGCACTTCATGAGGAAAATAGTCATCTGATGTTCCTTCTCCTCTGATTGCTGCGATGGGCAATATCAGGTCTCCAAGTTCGGCTTTGCGTTTTAACCCACCGCATTTTCCGAGCAGTAGTGCTGCCTGAGGTTTGATCGAGCCTAGCAGGTCCATGATTGTGGCTGCATTCGCACTCCCCATTCCGAAATTTATCATGGTGATATCACCGGCCGTAGCACTGGGCATTGCTTTATTGTGACCTTTTATTTCAACTTTGTTCCATTTGGCAAAAAGCTCAAGATAATGGGTGAAGTTGGTCAGCAAAATATAATCGCCAAATTCATTCAGCTGGGTGCCTGTATATCTTGGCAGCCAATTCTCGGTTATTTCCTGTTTGGTCTTCATGATCGCAATATTAACTGGAAAAACATCAACCGAAAGGCAGATCTTTTCAGGGCAAATGTAGCGTTTTTAATAAAATTACGTAGTTTTATTCCTGCTAAAGAATGGTTAATGCAGGCTTTGAATTTCCCGGAATACGACTTTAGGACAAGGGTCAAATCCGGACAAATACAGATTTTTGATCCGGTAAGAAAAAAGTATGTTTCTTTAACACCTGAAGAATGGGTAAGGCAGCACCTTATCCGGTATCTTGTGGTTGAAAAGCATGTTCCTTTACATATGATGGCGTGCGAAAGGGGATTGTTGGTAAACAGGATGCCGAAAAGATTTGATCTGGTCGTCTTCGGACTCAACGGTAATCCTGTTATGATAGCTGAATGCAAAGCCCCGGGCGTTAAACTTTCTGAAGCAACCTACTACCAGATCGGAAGGTACAACCTAACCCTCAAAGTAAAGCACCTCCTTGTTTCAAATGGTTTACAACACTATTTCGGAATGATTGACTATCATACCGGTCGGCTGGATTATTCAGAGCAGATATTTGATTATCAGCAACTTTGCGAGGAATAGGTTAATTGAGAATATGCTTCCTGGATCAGGGCTCCGGATAAAACAACTACCTAAAGGTTTGTTCAGAATGGTTTTGCATTCAAGTTTAATAGCTTGATTTCCAATCAATAATGACTGTTATTGCAAAAGATCATTTAATCTTCAGATGGTTTGCAAATACATTATTCTGAAATTATTGTGTGCCGGAACACATAAGTTATAACACATAACAGGTTATAATAAAAGCGGGCAACTTAGTAGATGCCCGCTTTTATCATTTTCCCAATCAGATTAGTTACATTTAAGAACCGTCTTGATCTGGTAATTTGCCTGTTCGGCCAATGGGCCTACAGCTGCTTTTTTGAAAGATGCACAAGCAGAACCATTGTCCTTTTTACCGGCCTGGGCAATGCCTGTTTCATAATGAAAACGGGCTTGTTTGGCAGGTGTATTTTCTTCAAGGGTAAGTCCCTTTTCAGCACTTTTTATAGCGTCATCCCATTTTGACTGTTTATTGAAAGCAAGGGCATACAGATAATATGCTTCAACGTTATTGTCCACATATTTAACCGACTCATCCATCAGGGTTACAACCTGGGCAAAGGTTCCCTTTTTGAAGGCATTGTTGGCAAGCCTGATATATTCATCTGCAATGGTTTTGCTGGCTGAGGCTACGGTTTTCTCATCATTGGTAATTTTACCATTTTCGATGGCCATATCCATAACCGCTTTCATTTCATCAAATTTTTCTTGTTTCTTATATACAAGACCTTTGCTCAGAAATGCTTTGGCGAATGTTGGATCATAAGAAATTGCTTTGTCAAAGCTGGCGATTGCTTCGGGGTATTTACCCTCTTTGAGGTCTGAATTTCCTTTTGCAAGAAACAATTTTGGAAGCAAATCATCGGCTTTCGATTTTGTGGAATTATCGTTATACTTTTTTGCATAATCCTGCGCCAGAATAAAGTTTGTGATGGCTTCGTCCAGTTTTTTCTCCTTATAAAGGGAAGTGGCAAAATTATATTGCAGAAGTGGAATCTGACCTTCAGCCAGTTTCTGAATGTCTGCTGCATCAGCACCTGTTTTGGCAGCAATGTCGGCAGCTTGAATAAGAGATTCTATGGCTTTAGGCAAATCTGTAGCAGCAAGTTCTACTCCACGATTGTATGCGGCAGCGGCATCTTCTTTGGTTTGTCCGTTTGTAAAATTTACAAAAACCAGCAGCAGTGAGGAAATGAGTATGGCTGAGATTTTTTTCGTGTTGTTCATTTTTCTCGATTTTGTGTTTATGATTCAGTATTTACCGGCAAATATAATTCTTTAGCAGTAAAAATCATGCCAAAAAAAGACGGAATTTAATTTTTGGTTGTTCTAAAGTACAGTTAATGAATAACTATGCAGAAAGCTGCATATTGTCATGCGGAATGTTTTCACCCGGGTCAGAGTAAACCGGAAAGGGACAGTGAAATACATACTTAATTGGGTATTTGCGGCACCTTAAATTCAGGGTTTTATTTCTATCAGACTATTAAAATTTGTTATACATTTGCAGGGCAAAAACTCTTTTTTATGAAAAGCAACATACTTAAAATTGTTCTGGCAGTAGTTGTCATTGTTCTTGGTTATATGCTTTATTCTTCAATTATGAAACCAATCCGGTTTCAGGAAGAGCTTGATTCCAGAAACATGCAAATTGTTAATAAACTGAAAGATATCAGAACTGCTGAGAATTTCTTTAAACAATTCAATAACCGTTATACCAGCGATTTCGATTCCCTGTTTAATTTTCTGAAAACAGGTAAGATTCCTGTTGTTAAGATGGTTGCCGATCCTAACGACACTACATTTACCCGGTCGATAACTGACACCATCGGTTTTATTCCGATTGCAGACTCTCTGTATTCAAAAAGGCCTGATTTCAAAATGGAAGATATGGCCATCATTCCTTTTTCTGAAGGCCGCAAGTTTGAAATCAAAACCGATAAAATTGATAAAGGTGGGGTAATTGTCAGTGTTATTGAGATCCTGGTTCCTTATGAGTATTATCTCTATGATCTTGATAAGCAGGATGTAATTAATCTTTCTGAACGCATGAAGGGTATCAATAAATATCCCGGAATTAAAATGGGTTCACTTACTGAAGCTTCTGTTGACGGCAACTGGGAATAATTGTATAATATATGGCAGGGGATCATCTGGTACTGGTCAATTATTATGACCGATTGTTTGATCAGGCCCTTACCAGTCAATACAGCCTGTCCATCCGGATTGACACGGATGGACTTTCTTTTTCTGTTTATTCCCATCTTGTTTCCAGGTATATCGTACTCGAATCGGTGATTCTGAATAAGGCTTCTGCAACTGATGCCGGTATGCAGGGGAGGATTGAATCAGGGGACCAGCTGGATAATTTTTTAGTCAAACATCCATGGCTGCTCAATCAATTCAGGCATACGGCGTTTATTTACACCAGCATGGTGTACACACTGATTCCTCATGCTTTATATGATCCGGTGAAGAAGGCTGAGTACCTTAATTATGTTCATAAATCAGACGATTCAGTTGTTTTATATGATCATTTTCTGAATTCCGCTGAAGCCTGGGTGGTATATGCGTTGCCCGGAAGTGCCGGCATGATACCGGATAAGCATTTTAACGGAGCCAGCGTTATGCATCATGTTGGGGCGGTGATAGAGACATTGCTGCCGAGGTTCAGGCACAATGAGATTCAAAATCCTGTATTTGTGAATGTTCGTAAGGGATCGTTCGACATCATTGTATTAAAGGAGGGTAAACTGAGGTATTGTAATAGTTTTAACTGGAAAGTAAATGAAGACCTGGTTTATTACCTTGTTTTTGTTTTGGATCAGTTGGCTTTAAACCCTGAGAATGTTCCCGTTATGCTTCTGGGTCTGGTTGAACAGACATCTTCGCTGTATGAGTTACTTCAGCGTTATATCAGACGCATTGATTTTCTCTACTCAGCCGAGGTGTCAAATTCAGGGATTGCATTGTCTGATTCAAATGAGTATAAATTCTATGATCTCTTAAATCCGGGTTTGTGCGTATAATCAGCGGATCACATAAAAGCAGGGTAATACGTGCCCCAAAGAATCTTCCGGTCAGGCCAACCACAGACCTTGCAAAGGAGGCTCTTTTCAATATTCTTGTCAATAATTTTGACCTCAGTGAAGTGATGGTACTGGACCTGTTTGCAGGGACTGGCAACATTACTTATGAATTTTTTTCCAGGGGAGCGATTGGTGTCACCAGTATTGATGCGGACCTCAGGTGTGTGAATTTTATCAGGCAGACAGCAAAAGAATTCGGATTCGATGCCGTTTTATGCTTCAGAAGCGATGCGTTCAGATTTTTAAACCATTGTGAGAATCAGTATGACATCATTTTCTGTGATCCTCCCTACGAGTTACAGGGGATAGGTGAAATACCCAAAACCGTAATTGATAGAAAACTCCTTAAACCGGGAGGCTGGCTTGTTATGGAACATTCCCGTGAATATAATTTTTCTGAAATGAAAGGATTTCTGCAACAAAGGAAATACGGTAAAGTAAATTTCAGCATTTTTTCTGCTGATGACGAAAGTCATTGAAATCCTGTTACATTTCTGTCAACTGAAAAGACCGTCTATTTTCCCTTGAGTGTAACCCCATCAGGAATAAAGAGACTTACATCTCCGCCATTTTTATAGACATCACGGACAATCGAGGAGTTAACAGAAGTATATTCCGGGGTTGTCAGCAGGAAAACTGTTTCAATGGCGGGATACAATTTTTTATTTACCTGCCCTACAGTCCGCTCGAATTCAAAGTCAGCAGAGGTCCTTAATCCTCGAAGAATATAGGATGCTTCAACTGATTTGCAAAAATCAACTGTGAGTCCGGAATAGCTTGTAACTTTTATTTTATTGCAGTCTGCAAAAACTGTTTTAATCCAGAAAATCCTGTCTTCAAGTTTGAAGTAGCCTTTTTTTTCTATATTAAGGCCGATTGCAACAATTATTTCATCAAAAAGTGGAAGTGCCCTCCGGATGATATTTTCGTGGCCTTTTGTAATGGGATCAAAGGATCCCGGGAAAACAGCGCGTTTTATCATTTCCTCACGATTTAACATGATTGACAAAGATAGAAACAAATCCTTCTTCCAGGGCAGGGATTCAGGTGTTGAATGCGTTTTCGATCAGTCCTGTAAGTGAAGCATAAGTATTCCCTAGAACCGTATCAATTTCTTCCTGACAAAACCATCTTGTTTCTGAAATAGACTCTTCTGTTTGAGGCACAGGAGTCTCCATTCCGTCATATTCCATTTCAAACCAGAAGGTTTTTTTAAAAACCATCCGGCCTTTATGTTCGTAAATATGGAAAGTAGAGGGTAATTCTGATATAATTCTCTGCCCTTCTATTCCTGTTTCTTCAGTAACTTCGCGTAAAGCAGCTACTTCCGGTGTCTCATTTATTTCTATTTTCCCTTTTGGAAGGTCCCATTTTCCAAACCGGAGAATGAACAATCTCTCATTGTCCCTGTTCCGGACTATCCCTCCGGCAGCTTCCAGATACCTGAAATAAGAAATAAAGTCATCGAAGAGTTCCAGGGAATTCCCTTTGCCTGTAAAAATCAAAGTATTATAATCACCGGTATTCATGAATATGGTGAATGATTCCACCATATTTTCCGGAGATTCCACCTTTACTATTTTAGTTCCCGGAAGGATTTCCCCGATTTCATCGCCAGATGAAAAGATCACGGGCTTGTCATTGATAAAAACTTTGTACATTTGCAGCATGAGTAATAATGATTCAGTAGCGCTTGATACAGCGGAGTTTTTATTGCAAATAAAAGCAATAAAGATAGATAATCAGAATCCGTTCACATGGAGTTCAGGGATTAAATCACCGATATACTGTGATAACAGGAAGATATTATCTTACCCAAAAGTACGGACTTTTATCAGACAGGAATTCGCCAGGCTGATCAATGAAGAATTTGGCTCGATTGATCTGATTGCAGGTGTTGCCACAGGTGCGATAGCGCATGGGGTGCTTGTTGCCCAGGAACTCGGGCTTCCATTCGCCTATGTTCGTTCCGGTAAAAAGGAACATGGACTATCGAATCAGATTGAAGGCGTGGTTGAATCAGGGCAATCGGTTGTTGTAATTGAAGACCTGGTATCAACAGGGCAGAGTAGCCTTGCTGCTGTTGCAGCACTTAGAGAAGCCGGTTGTAATGTAAAAGGAATGGTGGCAATCTTTACCTATGGACTGGAGTCGGCCAGAGAGAATTTTAAAAGTGAAAACTGCGCTCTTTTTACACTTACAGATTACAATCATCTTATCAGCCATGCTCTGGAAAAAAACTACATTAAAGAGTCAGACAAGTTATCTCTGATTAAATGGCGTGAAAATCCCGAAGCCTGGGGTAAATAATCCATTATGGCAACATTTCGCAGTGAACAAGTAACCATCGAACGTACCGATGGTTTTGTTTTTGATTTCTTATCTGATTTTAACAATTTTCAGAAGCTGATGCCGCCTCAGGTTTCAGAATGGCATTCTGACGGCGATAGTTGCAGTTTCAATATCCAGAATATGGCCACTCTGGGGATGCGTTATAAAGAGAAGGTTCCTGTCAAACATATTTACATACAATCAGAAGGAAAGGTACCCTTTGACTTTGATCTTCAATGTTTTATCGGGAAGGTAGATGAACTTTCATGCATAGCAAGACTGGAATTCAATGCAGATCTTAGTCCGATGCTGAAGATGATTGCTTCAAAACCATTGGAGAATTTCATTAACATCCTCGCACAGAAGCTTAAAGAGATCTGCGAATCAGGAAAAATCTAATATTTCTGTTTTAATATCGCAGCAGATTTTCACAATTCTGAATTAATCCCTGATTCCGCCAAAGATAACCTGCTTGAGGGAGCATTTGTATTGTCTGCCGTCGTCACCTTCGAGCAGTAACATGCCATATTCAGCCAACCCTTTGATGGTTGCGTTCATTTTAACCCCATTGATGATAAATACAGAAGGTTGATTGAGAAGGTACATCCTGTCGAGATAAGCATTTTCGATAATTCTGTTTTCTCCATTTTTAAGCTTTTCATACCAATATGCCATATTTTTGTGCCAATCTGTCAGTATTTCTTCAAGATTATACTGTTTTCCCGTAAGCATTGTGAGTGAAACAGCACCCGGAACTTTTGCCGGGAATGATTTCTGGTTAATGTTCAGTCCTAAACCGGCAATGGTTGTGGAAATGGTGTTACCGCTGATCTCATTTTTGATAAGAATACCAGCGATTTTCCGGTTTTCCATATAGATGTCATTGGGCCATTTAATCATTGGCTCTGATGGAATTTCGAAGCTCCCGAGCAATTGACAAACAGACAGCGAAACGATACGGGTAAGCTGAAACTGAAATTCGGGTTTCAGGAAGGTGGGATAGAGGACAATTGTCGCTGTGAGGTTTTTCCCAGGCTCACTTTCCCAGGTATTGCCTTCTTGTCCCTTTCCATCTGTCTGAGCATCAGTTACCACTACAGTACCTTCGTTTATTGTGCCGGAGTTGAGCCGGTCAGCCATATACTGATTGGTTGAAGCTGTGCTTTTCAGCCTGATAATTCCAGAATTTTCGAAAATCACTTGATTGATTGTTTTTATGAATTGCTGACAAAAATCGAACGGTACAATTGTTGATAGTATTGGGTGACAAAAAAATCAGTCATACTGGTAAGAATCCAACCCCGGACTTTTTCCTGAATTGGTAACTGTGCATACAGACCGGCATTCAGTATTACAGGAAATGCCTGTCTTACTGATAATTTTACGGATTTTATTCGTTAACTTTGCAAAAATATAACAATTAGCCTATGGCAGTTAAGAAAAATAAATCAGCATCTGAAATGTTGGCCTCCATTGTAATTGAGGGTATATTCGAGAAATTGGGAGAGGAAGTTGTTCAGATAGATCTGCGTAAGATAAAAAATGCAGTGGCTGATTTTTTCATTGTGTGTCATGGAAAATCACGTGCACAGGTTGAAGCCATTGCCGATTCTGTGCAAATGGAGGTTAAAAAGGCTGTTGGGATAAATGTATGGAAAAAAGAGGGGTTTGAGAATGCCGAGTGGGTTTTGTTGGATTATGTAGATGTCGTGGTTCATATTTTTCAGGAGGGAAACAGAAGATTTTACAAACTTGAAGAATTGTGGGCGGATGCTGATACAAAAACAATATTACCTGCTGTGACTGCACAGAAACGCACAAAGAAAAAATCATCAGCTGAAGTCTGATTTAACTTATGAACGAAACGAACGATAAAAAACCTGAAAACGGAATTGGTAAACCCAAAGTAGGAAAACCTAAATTCAGTTTTTACTGGATATATGCATTGCTGGCATTGCTTATTATTGGCCTTCAGTTTATGAACAACTGGAGTTCATCCCCTAAGTCAATAGGTTGGGGGAAAGTAAAAGAAATTGTTCAGAACCAGGATATAGAGCGGCTTGTTCTTGTGAACAAAGAATTCGCTGAAATATACATCAAGAAGGAGAAACTTAACCTTGCCAAATACAAGGATGTTCGGCCCGGGGATGGATTTGGAGAAAGCAAACCACAATATATTTATAATATTGGATCGGTAGAAACCTTTGAAAAGGATTTTGCTGAAATCCAGCAAGGCATAGCGAAACCTGTCTATATAGAAAATCTTACCCGCCGTAATGTATGGGGCGATGCACTTTCGTGGATTCTACCCGTATTATTGCTGGTAGGAGCGTGGTTCTTTATCATGCGGATGATGAGCCGTGGATCCGGAGGTGGCGGGCAAATTTTTAATATTGGCAAATCAAAAGCGCAGCTGTTTGATAAAGACACCCATGTTAACATCAATTTTTCAGATGTAGCGGGCCTGGAAGAGGCGAAAGTCGAGATTATGGAAATCGTTGACTTTCTTAAGAACCCGAAGAAATATACTACTCTGGGTGGTAAAATTCCCAAAGGAGCCCTGCTTGTTGGTCCTCCGGGCACTGGGAAAACGTTGCTGGCCAAAGCAGTTGCCGGAGAAGCTAAAGTTCCTTTTTTCTCACTTTCAGGATCCGATTTTGTTGAAATGTTTGTTGGTGTTGGAGCCTCCCGGGTTCGCGATCTTTTCAAGCAGGCAAAGGAAAAATCTCCCTGCATCATTTTTATTGACGAAATAGATGCCATCGGCAGGGCAAGAGGAAAAAATCAGATCACAGGAGCCAATGATGAACGGGAGAATACCTTGAATCAATTGCTCACCGAAATGGATGGTTTTGCGACCAATGCCGGGGTAATCATTCTTGCGGCTACCAACAGGGCAGATATCCTCGACAGGGCACTATTGCGCGCCGGTCGTTTCGACAGGCAGATCAACGTTGAATTGCCAGATCTCGAGGAGCGGAAGGCCATTTTCAAGGTCCATATGAAGCCTTTGAAAAATGACGATTCGGTGAACGCTGAATTTCTTGCCAAACAGACACCCGGGTTTTCAGGAGCCGATATTGCCAATGTCTGCAACGAGGCTGCACTGATCGCCGCCAGACAGAATAAGACCGAAATTGCAAAACAGGATTTCATCGACGCCATTGACCGGATCGTTGGCGGACTTGAAAAAAGAAATAAAATCATCTCACCACAGGAGAAGAAGGTAATTGCCTATCACGAAGCCGGGCATGCTACCATCAGCTGGTTGCTCGAATATGCTCATCCCCTTGTGAAAGTAACCATCGTGCCCAGAGGCAAAGCACTTGGTGCAGCCTGGTATCTTCCCGAAGAACGTCAGATTACCACTTACGAACAGATGTTCGATGAGTTGACTGCCACCCTGGGTGGGAGGGCTTCCGAAGAGATAATTTTCGGCAAGGTTTCAACCGGTGCGCTCAATGACCTGGAGAAAGTTACAAAACAGGCTTATGCCATGGTAGTATACTATGGTCTTAATAAGGAGATCGGGAATGTGAGTTATTATGATTCATCCGGGCAACAGGAGTATTCATTCAACAAGCCTTTCAGTGAATCCACCGCGCAGGTTATCGATGTTGAAATTAAGAAAATGATAGAAGAGGGCTATGATCGTGCCAAATCATTGTTGCTCGAGAATAAGGATAAACTGGCACAACTTGCCGATATATTGTTGAAAAAGGAGGTTATCTTCCGCGAAGATCTGGAACTGATATTTGGTAAGAGACCTTTTGACGAACATTCACAGGAATCTTTTCAGAACGGCTCAAATGACACCATCCTAAAAGATCAGGAAGAAAATACTGCTGAACAGAATTTATCAACTGAAGTTAAATCAGAGAATGAACCTGTAACCGGTGAAGTTGATGAAAGCAAGCAATAAGCTCAATTCAAAGCCTGAGCATATCCGGGAAAGCACAACCCGTGAAAAGGTGCTTAAGAACATCAGGCATGCGCTTATTGAAACTTCAGAGAATCCTTTCACAGATGTGGATTTCGATTCCGACATCTATACACCGATGAAAGAAGATGGTGATATTAATTTTGCCATTGAGTTTACAAAAGCCGGAGGACAGTTTGTTTTTTGCGATTCAGCCCAGGATATGCTTGCTAAAGTGAAAGGGCTGTTTTCGGATAAAGGCTGGTCTGAGGCATGGTGTAACGAAGAATCACTTACCGGATTGCTTAATCATTCTATGGTTCCGGTGAAGCGTGTGAATCAAGGTGTTGAAGCAATGAAAATAGCGGTTACATCCTGTGAGTTTCTTGTTGCCAGATTGGGTAGTATTATGATGTCGTCGCGGCAATTATCAGGCCGGCGGATGTTTTCATACCCTGAAGTGCATATTGTGATTGCATTTACCTCCCAGATAGTACCTGATCTGAAACAGGCGCTTTCAGGTATTCGTGAGAAATATGCTGGAAAGATGCCATCGATGGTCTCCCTTATTACCGGACCCAGCCGCACTGCGGATATAGAAAAGACCCTTGTAATGGGTGCTCACGGTCCTAAGGAGCTCTATGTTTTTCTTGCAGACGATATCTCATAATACGAGAGTTATGGAAGGATGGGTTTGCATTTACACTTCAATACAGTTACACCAGGTTGAAATGATCCGGGGTATTCTGGAGGAAAACGGAATTACAGCAATCGTTGTAAATAAGCAGGATTCTGTTTATCTGATAGGTGAAATCGAGCTTTTTGTCAGCCACGGCGATGCTTTTAATGCAAATCAGATCATTAATTCAAACCAGATATTGTGAATAATTTAACCACCCGGACAATTACCGGAGTACTGTTTGTTATCTGTGTTATCGGCTCGGTAATTCTTAGCCATTGGGCCTTTGCAGTGCTTTTCCTGGTGGTTTCTATTGCGGGTTTTTTGGAGTTCACCCGTTTGATGAGAATAAGTAAAATAATCGTATATCGGCCTTCAGGAATCCTTTTCGGAGCTGTTTTATATACCAGTATTACTCTTTGGGAATTTGGTGTTATAGACGCCAATCTTTTGCTTGTTAATTTCCTGATTTTGCCTTTATTGCTTATAGTTGAGCTTTTCAGGAAATCAACATCACCATTCCTTAATTCAGCACTTGGATTGCTTGGTATGTTATGGATTATTCTTCCGCTTTCGCTGCTTAATGGTTTTTTTAATCATTCTGATGGACCAAAATGGCTGCACAGCGGCGCCTTATTGGGCTTCTTTCTGATACTCTGGATATATGATTCAGGAGCTTATATATTCGGATCTTTATTCGGTCGCCATCCAATGCTGGAACGCATCAGCCCGAAGAAATCCTGGGAAGGTTTCATTGGTGGAAGTGCAGCGGGGATACTTACAGCATATATGGTTTCAGCTTCGTTTATTGAGTTTTCTGTACTTCAGTGGATTCTGATAGGAATTGTTATCATCGTTTTCGGTACTTTTGGAGATCTGGTAGAGTCGATGTTGAAGCGAAGTTCAGGGGTTAAGGATTCGGGAAGCATATTGCCCGGACATGGTGGTATTCTGGATCGCTTCGATGCTGTTTTGCTTGCCGCACCAGCGGTTTTTATCCTGATCTACTTATTCAGGTAGACACCGGAAAGAATCCCGGCTATTTATATTGTTGTGAAAATAGCTGTTTTTTATAATATTAATGAATTTAAGTAAATGGGAATACACAAAGAGGGGTACAGGATCATATTTATTGCATTTATATTTTTAGGAGTGCTATCGCCACTCAGTGGCTTAATAAGCATGCCCCTGTGGATTCATTATATGATCTGGATTGTCCTGGTTTTGACATTCATTTGGATAGTTCGGTTTTTCAGACTGCCCAGGCGTATGCTTACACCTGATGATTCTCTGATTATATGTCCGGCAGATGGTAAGGTAGTGGCCATTGAGGAAGTTGAAGAACCAGAGTTTTTCGGAGATCATAGAATACAGGTTTCGGTTTTCATGTCGCCGAATAATGTGCATGTAAACTGGTCGCCTGTTTCCGGAGTAATCAGGTATATGAAATATCATCCGGGCAAGTATCTTGTTGCCTGGCATCCTAAATCTTCAACCGAAAATGAACGCACAACCATAGTTGTTGAAAATAGCCGGGGAATTCAGGTATTGATTCGGCAGATTGCCGGTGCAATGGCAAGACGAATAGTGTGTTATGCTCATGAAGGTAATAGTATAAGGCAGGGGGATGAATTCGGATTCATTAAATTCGGATCAAGGGTGGATCTTTTTCTTCCGGTTAACGCAAAAGTAAAAGTTGGCCTGGGTGATGCAGTAAAAGGCAAACAGACAATCATTGCCGATATTCAGGGTATGAAACTTTAACATATCATTAACACATTCAGGTTTGCAGAATGATAATTCAGACAGTATATTTGCGACGCTAACTTAAACTAAGCCTCATGAAAAGGATTTCAATGATTTTATCAGTATTGGCTCTTGTATTTGCCTTTACTATTGCCAGTGTTTCTGCTCAGAATGCACCGAAAGCCAAAACCACTACTGAAAAAGTGGTCTCTGAGAAATCAGACAAAGCTGTCAGCACTTCCGACAAAAAGGATGGAAAATCCTGCGCTAAAACCTGCTCTGACGACAAAGCCAAAGCTGGTTGTGCCTCTACATGTACCGGCGATAAAGCCAAATCATGTTGCAGTAAAGGACATACAGAAGCTGCTAAACCGGTTCCTGCTTCTGATAAAAAGTAAACAAATAAGAAAAGAGACTTAAAGCTGCCCAAAGGCAGCTTTTTTTATAATATCCCATATAACTCATCAAGACTTTCAATCCTGTAAGTAGCCTTTGAGTTCCTGAATTCACCTTTGTAATCAACCAGAACCTGATCCATTCCGGCATCAATGGCTCCTATTATATCAACATCTTCGTCATCTCCAATCATCAGACTCTCTTCGGGCAGGGCACCTGAGCGCTTCAGCGCATAGTTAAATATGAGAAGTTCAGGCTTTTTCGATCCTGCATCTTCTGACGTTATAATCTCATTAAAGTACATTGCCAGACCTGAATGATTCAATTTCCTGTACTGAACCTCCTCAAATCCATTGGTTATTATATGTAGTGTGTACTTTTTTTTGAGGTATTCCAGGATTGCAATCGTGTGTGGAAAGAGACCGGTCTTGGTCGGACTGAGTCTGACATAATCTTCAGCAATATTACTGCTTAAAAGTGAATCGGTGATTCCGAATTCATGAAGCGTCAGAGCAAAACGCCTGATGTTGAGAACTTCTTTTACGATTTCACCCTTTCTGTAAAATTCCCACAGGAGATGATTGTGGCGGTTATATACCTCCAGAAATTCTTCAAAGGAATCCACCCCCTTACCTGTAAGATTGTATTTATTAAATATTTCACGGAATGTTTCGATCGAGTTGGTATCAAAATCCCATAAAGTCTTATCCAGGTCAAAAAAAATGTGACGGTAAGTTTTCTTTTTCACAATTTGATGTAGTTAAGAAAAATCAAACCTACAGGAAATTCTTTCAATTCGCAAACGCAGGTTGAAAATTTGATACCGGCTTGCCTGTATATTATACACATAGCAGATATTAATACTATGTGTTCAGGGTCAGATTTATTGCCTTCAGAATTTCGGATGAATCAGGAATTTATAAAAACCTAAAAATATTTGCCGGAATACTTGACAAGGGTATATTTATTATCGTATTATTGCAATATCAAAATGATATCAAAATGGAAACCAAAGAACAAGAAAAATTTGTAAAGCCGGTATCCGGCTATGTTATGCTTTTCGTTGTACTGGCCATGATAATTGCGCCGGTATATGCCATTGTTAATTTCAATCAAATATTGTGGTTAACAATCACTTCTGCAGTTGTTTTATTACTGATGTTTGTTTTATTGCCGGGTTTTCTGGTTGTCAACCCCAACGAATCAAGCGTACTGGTGCTTTTTGGCGACTATATCGGTACGGTTAAGTATAATGGGTTCTTTTGGGTAAATCCTTTCCTTACACGTAAGAAGATTTCCTTGAGGGCGCGCAATCTTAACAGTGAACCCATCAAAGTGAACGATAAAATCGGCAATCCGATCATGATTGGAATTGTGCTTGTGTGGAAGGCCCAGGATACATTTAAGGCAGCATTTGAGGTGGACGACTATATTCATTATGTTGAGATACAGAGCGAAGCAGCCATCCGAAAGTTAGCAGGACATTATCCGTATGATAACTTCGACGACGCCCAGGCAGATATCTCTCTCAGGGCAGGTGGTGAAGAAGTAAACCATCAACTGGAAGCAGAGTTATCGGAACGACTTGAGAGGGCTGGCATCGATGTTATAGAAGCTCGTATTTCTTATCTGGCTTATTCTTCCGAAATAGCCGGAGCAATGTTGCGCAGACAACAGGCGACAGCTATTATTGCTGCCCGGAAAAAGATTGTGGAAGGCGCAGTTAGCATGGTCGAAATGGCTCTGGAACAGCTTTCTGAGAAAAAACTTGTTGACCTCGATGAGGATAAGAAAGCTGCCATGGTGAGTAACCTGATGGTAGTTCTTTGTTCCGACAAGGATGCCAGCCCGGTGATCAATACAGGTACATTACATCAGTAATTCTTCTTTTTCACAGGTATGAAAGTTATAACAGAGGATTCCAGAACCCTCTCATTCTACGACTCCGAAAAACTGTTGTGTAAATTGATTCATTCACGGAGTTATTCATCCAATGCTGAAATTGCCATGGAAAACGGAGAAATATACAGGATTGAATCTGCCGGTTTCTGGAAAAATCTCTTTGAAGTAAAATGTCAGGGTAAAGTTGTTGTCACCCTCAGGAAGAAATGGACCGGTAAGACAGTACTTACAACTCATCCACCTCTGGTATCAAACGTATATTCATTTGAACATCGGGGCCTGTTCAACAGCAGATATGTGCTTTTCGATAAGGATGAAAGGGAAATGGCAGTGGTTCGTTCAAAGTTCAGATGGAAAGGACTCAGGGTTGACTTCGAAACAGAAGCAAGTGATAGTCTCAGGCGAAGGGAAGGATACCTGTTACTGCTTGTTCTGACAACCTATCTGGCCAGGCTGATGATAAGGCAACATTCATCCGGAGTTGCTGCTGCTACCTGATCAGATTACCGGCTATGAATAAATACAGCTATATACCTTCTACTTTGATACTATGGCACAGAAGAAATCATTTGCACTTCGCATAGATGCTGAAATACTCGAAGCTGTTGAAAAATGGGCTGCCGATGAATTCCGTAGTACCAATGGACAATTGGAGTGGATCATCAGCCGGGCTCTGAAAGAGGCCAAAAGGATGAAAGACAAGCCGCGCGACGTTTCAACACTTCCACCTGAGGTTTGAAACAGGGTTCCGGAACAGTCCTGAATCGGTTGGATAATCCTACCTTTTCAGGACTGTTTGCTTCATTTACTGTTTCTGTCCTTTTGGTAATACTTTCCCTGCCAGGTGTCCCTGGCTTCCATCTCATGTTCTATTTTCAGGGCGACCTGATCGGCTCTTAGTTCAGCCCATGGTTTACTGATCAGGAATCCGGGCGGGACTTCGCCGGAAAAACGTTCAATTACAATCCCGGGATTTAACTTTTCAACAAATCTTACAATAAAATCCAGGTATTCGTCGAGTGTAAACAGGTTGAACTGTTCAGGATTCTCCTGGAATTGTTTCGCCATCAGCGTGTTCCGGACAATCTGAAGCTGGTGGAATTTTATTGTTGTCAGCGGAAGTGATGAAATTTCGTCAACCTGGCTAAGCATTTCACTCCTGGTTTCGCCGGGAAGTCCAAAGATAAGGTGTGCTCCTGTTCTGATTCCAAGTGCAGCAGTTTTACGTATGGCTTCAACTGATTCCTGGTAAGTATGACCCCTGTTGATCAGTTCAAGAGTTTTATTTCTGGTAGATTCGATGCCATACTCAATGACAAGATAGTGTTTGCCGGCAAGTGAGGAAAAAAAATCAAGTTTTTTCTCATCGATGCAATCCGGCCTGGTTCCTATAACCAAACCAACAACATCAGGGTGTGCCAGAGCCTGACTGTAAAGTGGTTTCAATTGCTCCAAAGGAGCATAGGTATTAGAATAGGTTTGAAAGTAGGCCAGGTATTTCAGAGCCCGGCGATACCGTATTTTATGAAATTCAATACCTTCATTGATCTGTATTTCAACCGGTTTTGCAGGCTGGCAATATGATGGATTGAATGCATCGTTATTGCAGTATGTGCAGCCACCGGTGCCTTTGCTTCCATCACGGTTCGGACAAGTAAAGCCTGCATCGATGGATACTTTCTGAACCCTCTGTCCAAAGGTGCGTTTAAAGTATTCGTTATAGCTGTTGTATCGCTTGTTGCCAAATGGATTCATATCTCAGAGATGATGACAATCATCATTGTTATATTTTAAAAAAAAAGGCCACCCAGGAAAGGCAGCCTTTTTGAAAATGATCTGCATACAGCTTCTATTTTGTTGCTGATTCCAGGCGTTTCATTATCGAGAAGATAAAGATGGCTGATAATACACAACAAACTATAAAGATTGACCACAGTTGCCATAAATCGAGTTTTCCCCAGAAATCGCTTCCGATAAACAGGAATTTATTACCCACTGCGGTTGCGAGCAGCCAGCCTCCCTGCATCAGACCCTGGAATCTGGCCGGAGCTACCTTTGAGACAAAGGAGAGTCCCATAGGGCTCAGGAACAACTCAGCGATTGTAAGAATAAGATAACCACTGATCAGCCAATAAGGAATTACTCTTGATGAATCCGGAACCGGATTGTATTTTGTAACACCGTTTTCAACATACTGAAGTTCATGAGGAGAAATGAGACCAAGGGATGCAACCAGAACAACCAAAAATCCGAGAGCAGCTATAAACATACCGATCCCAATCTTCTTGGGTGTTGATGGCTCCAGGTTTTTGCTTCGCAGCCAGGTAAACACAGCCATTACCGGGAAGGTAAGGGAAACGATGAACAATGGGTTAAATGACTGGAATACTTCCGGGGCAATGGGATTACTGGTTGAGAAACCGGAAACAAAATAGTAAGTCATGCCGCCGAAAACGAGTGCCATTGCACCACCGATGAGTTTGTTTGAACTCTTTTTATTAAACAACAATACGACACCTGCAATAGAACCAATAAAAGCCAGAATTGATTCGAGGTTGAAGAAGATATTAGTGAATGCTCCTACTTCCTTAACAGTATAGTCGCGCGCAAAAAATGTTAATGTCAGGCCATTCTGGTGGAACGACATCCAAAAGAAAATTACCACTATAAATACAAGGAGTAATGATGTTACCCTCGGGCGTTCTTCTTTTGTTGAAATCTGGAACATCATGGCAACAAAGCCTACAAACAAACCAACAGCCATACCCAGTGCGAGATCTTTCATTGCAACATAGAAAATAACAGAAGTGGTGACCATTAATCCGGCTGCCAGCAGAAAGCTGACAACATTCCCTTTTGCTTTTCCGGTTTCATTTTTGTCCTTTGCGACAACTTTGTCAACACTGGGAAGAAGTTTGTTAAATATGATATATACCAGCATGGAGACAATCATTGCGCCGGCTGCAATTCCAAAAGCATAATTGTATCCACGGGCGAAAGCGTTGATGTAATCGTTTGCAAATGCTGCAAGGTCGGTAACAGCTTTTCCGCTTACTTTATCAGCAAGGCTCTGGAATGCTGTAAGATCTTCCAGGGTACCATTGGTATAGGCGTGGCACATTGCAGGGAGGCTTCCATCGTGTTCAAAACCCTGGGTGCGAAGGAACCAGTTGCGAATTCCGGTTGCTACAAAGGGTGCAAAGAATGCGCCGATGTTTATACCCATATAGAAAATCATAAATGCGGAATCTCTTACCTTGGAGTAACGGGGGTCGTCGTACATTTGACCTACAACTGCCTGAAGATTTCCCTTGAATAGTCCATTGCCAAGGGCTATCGTGAAGAGTCCGGTGAGTGTAATGGCAAGTGGATTGCCCGGGATTGCCATAACCACGTATCCTGCGAACATGATTATAATGCCCATCAGGATCACAAACTTATACTTTCTGGTTGCATCAGCAAGAATACCTCCTATCAGAGCCAGAGCATAGATACCGAAATAGAACCAGCTATAATATCCGCCGGCCTGTGATTCAGTAAGACCATATTTAGCCTGAAGAAATAATACCAGAATGGCCATCATGGTGTAGAAGCCAAAACGTTCACCCATGTTGGAGAAGAACGCTACCAATAGTCCTTTCGGATGCTCTTTTAACATAAACTAAAGTGTTAGTGATTAATAAGTTTGACGAATGGTTATTTTCCTGAAGCAAAAATAACCAAAATTTTATGCTAACCTAATATAATAGACATTAGCAATGGTTAAAACCGGATCCTCATCTGTATTTTGATCTCCGATTTCTTGTTTCCGCTAATTTCATCAAGACCTGATCCTATTGTTTGGCGATCAGCATAATAAGTAATGGAATACCTTATCCAGATATCCATCTTTCTGCCAAAACTATATTTTCCCATTAAATAGAAACGGCTTCCTCTGTAATAATAAGCTGGTACTGAAAATGAATAAAGCACATCGTTTTCATAGGCATAAAGCCGCTGGTCGTATGTATCTGTATCGAAAAGGGCAAACCGGGTACTGATTTGCCATGGTTTTACCTCATGATTGAAAATTAAATCCTGGTAAATCAGGAATCCTGTTCGTTTGTCAGAATCTGGTTTCTGCCAGTTGGTGGTTTCAATCCTCGTTTTCAGAGTAAGCGACTCCGTTGCTCTGAAATTGATCTGCATCCTGAAGTTCTGATTGACTTCTGATTCAGGATAATCCGTAAACCCGGCAGCAGAAGCTGAGTTTATCTGTTTTTTAAGATAACGATAACGGAACTGAAGATCGGTTTTGCGTGAAGGGGTCAATATAAGTTGAGTCACATATTCACAGCCGTTTGAAGGTGCGTCAACCCGGTATTTTAACCATGGGAACCTAAAGTGATCGGCATGGGCATACAAACTTATCCTTTTGTGGAGTTGCGAAAGGATACCGATATAAATACCTTTTTCATTTGAGTTGTGGCTTCCTTCTGAAAAAGCGTTGCTGAAGAAGTTCTGGTAATTCATGGAATAATCCCTGTAAACCAGTGCCATGGAAAGTCTTGGATCGGGCGCAAATGTCAGGCCCCCTAGCATTGCTTTCCCTCCGTTGCCACTTCCTGAAACCTCACCATATAAGGTAATACCCTTCATTATCATGGCAAAGTCTATCCCGAAATTAGTAAGCTTCCTGCCATAGAATCCATTGCTGTTATAGAGGGTTTCATTTTTTAGTAATTCACCACCCCAAACGGTTTGCAATGTTGTGATTCCGATTCTGAACATCCTGAATCTGGTTTGAAAGTTGCCTCCATAAACAGTTTGCTTTACAGCATCCTTTCCTGACAGTTCATCGGGGGTTCGGTGATATCCGGTTTCCTGCAAAGAGTTGATGTAATTTTCATCGGTAGTCATTGAATCGGCTTCATGAACGATGGCATCCATTTGTTTTGAGGAATAAAAAAGAGTCAGATCGGCATTTTTAAATAATGAAAGGGTCGTTGCAATGCCTCGCATGAAGAGATTTTCGTTAGCACCAGTGCAGGGTTTTACCGGTTGTACCATCCTTCTGTAAGCTATTGTATTGGACGATTTACCCAACGCAAGGCTGCTGTGCATCGTAAGGCCCTGGCCGAATTGAACCTGATAATCACCGATGGCCAGGTGTCTCAGGAATTTTTTACCGGTATAGAAGAAGAACAGACTGTAGAAATCAAATCCTTTCTTCAGGGTATCTGATTTCGGCAGGAAAGTTTCACCGGCATCCTTCTCCATGGTGACCCCAAACCGGATCTTATTCCGGAAATTATATCCATAGCGTAAAAGGAGTTTCTGGGGCCCGCCAAGGTATCTTAATTCCCGATTTATCTTATAAACAGAGTCATCTATGGGTCTGTATCCCTGCTGTAACTCAGGAATCTGCTGAAATCGCATAATCAACTGATTCTTTCCCGATATGAGCAGGTTTTTAAAAGTGACCTGGTTTTCTGATGTATTTAATTCAAAGGAAAGATAGGGGGTAAGGCCGGATACAAACGTTGAGTCAAATCCTTCTATCAGGTTTAACTCATACAAACTGCTTATTCCGCCATATTGTACGATATAGTTTTTCAGATTCTGAATTTGCAGGTCGTTCAGTTGAAGTTGACTGAGTTCGCTTTCGGAAGCCTCGTTGACATTAATGGGGTGATTGAGGTATTGATTTCTTTCATCAACCAGATCAGAATAATCAAGTTCAGCGTCAGTCCGGCCTGAAAGTTCTTCAAGTCTATCTTCTATGGGTAGCGTATTACCATTTAAGGATGAAACAATTCCTGTGGGTTCCTGGCCTCTGACTTCCTGCAATATACATAGTACTAGAAATATGCAGGTTAATATGACCTGTGTATAAAGCTTCATGTGATTAAAATTTACAGGAGATTGAGGCATGGGGCGAATAACCCAGAATCATATTATACGATGATCCGATGCTGAATATAAGGCCTCTTGTTTGAAAGCCAGCACCAAAGGAGAATGAAGATACACCCGTTGAGACTCCTATCCTGAAAGCTATGCGGTCTGCAATTTTGTATTCGAGACCTGAATTGAATGTTGCTTTTTCCGAAATGTTTTTTTCAGCCTCTGCAAGCAAAGTGATGTTGCCTGAAAGGACATAGGAAGCGCCAACACTGAATATGGCAGGAGCACGTTCATCATTGTAAACAGCCAGTTTTGAACTGACAGGGTTGTAGATATGTGCCCCGATTGAAAGTTTCGGGGTGATATCGGCGATCATTCCTGCTTCAAATGTTATGAAACTGCTGTTTCCGTAACTTTCGGCCAGTCTGACTGAATTGTAATTGAATTGCAGCCCAAAAGCAAGGTATTTTCCAAATGATTTTGCAAAAGCCAGTCCCAATTTTACCTCGTTAAACATTGAATAGCCAAAGTAACCTGCGCTGAATCCAAGAGTTCCTGCATTTACCGGATAAGCCAATG
This sequence comes from Bacteroidales bacterium, assembly GCA_016705005.1. Classification (GTDB taxonomy): domain Bacteria; phylum Bacteroidota; class Bacteroidia; order Bacteroidales; family Lentimicrobiaceae; genus Lentimicrobium. The sequence continues at coordinate 34,636 of JADIZB010000012.1, forward strand.
CCATGGCAGAATACCCCAGCTCTTTAACCATGAAACGGTTCTCATAAAAGATACCTGATTCTGCTTTCCTGATCCTCGCCAGTCCTGCCTGATTGTTGAAAGCGGACCAAATATCAGTAATAGCAACCGAAGCGTTACCAAGTGATGCTGACCTTGAACCTGCCGGTCTGTTATTTCCTCCTGAAATGGCCGGTCCGGGATAACCTATAAGGAAGATTGCTGAAAATATAAAAATGTTCTTATGCATATTGATAAAATAGTTATATATATTAATAAATATAAAAATATGATCTTATATAAACGTAAATATAATAAAAATTCTGACAGGTTGGTTATGATTTAGAAAAAAAAAATGTTGTCAGGATAATTTTCTAACATCCGGAGATTAATAAATCACTTTACACACGCCAGCATTAAGGAACGAGGCAGGCTTTAGCAATTATTGAGCAGCATAAACGCATAATTTTTGTGGTGCAATCCGATTAAATCAAAAAGTGAGCCCCATCCGGGCATAACATTCCTTTTTACATCACTATCAAAGGCTATAGGCATATGTTTAGATCATATCCGGCCAGCACTGAAAAAAAATTATAAATGCCATTCTATTATTTTATTTTTGTAATCCATCAACATTGAATTATGAAACAGCTTTTTGAATTTCTGGGTGATCTCAGACTTAACAATAACCGGGAATGGTTTGATCAGAACAGAACCCGATATCAGACAGTGAAGACAGCCTTTGAGGTATATATAGATACATTGATTGCTGAACTTTCCCGGATTGATCCCACAATAGGCCTTCCGGTTGCCAGGGATACTATTTTCAGAATATTTCGTGACGTCCGTTTTTCTGCAGATAAACTTCCCTATAAAACAAATTTCGGGGCTTTCATTGCCAACGGGGGCAGGAAGAGTCCGAGGGCGGGTTATTATATTCACCTTGAGCCAGGTTCTTCTATGATAGGTGGCGGGATATATATGCCACAACCCGATGTTCTGAAAAAACTCAGACAGGAAATATATTTCAATTCCGGGGCTTTCAAGGATTTGCTGGAAGAGAAAAACTTCAGGAAATACTTTGGAAAACTGGAGACATTTGACAAATTAAAAAGGCCTCCCAAAGATTTTGATGCCGGTTTTGCCGATATTGACCTGCTAATGTACAGGAGCTATGCAGTGATGCATCATGTGGCTGATGAAACAGTATTTTCAGACAACTTTACACCAACAGTTTCTGAAGTTTGCGGGGCTATGGTTGACTTCAATCGTTTTCTGAACAGAATTTTTTAGGAGGAGGAAAATCTCTTCTGAAAAATTACAACCCGGGATTGAGATTCTCAGACTCAATTCCGGGTTGGATACTTGTTTGACTTAATGTGAAATAAAGGTAAGGCGACTTCCTGTTTAAAAGAACGCTTATATTGCTATTTTAATGGAATTTTAATAAGCGAATGTGACTTCAGCGATGAACACTGGCAGGTAAGATGGAGTTATATTACATAAAAACAAGTAAATAGGGCTATTATGGGTAGTAAAGGGCAATTGCCTGTTGGTACAGAGAGGAAACACCCGCTCTTTAGATTTGTATTGCTTATTACAGGTATCGTTGCTGCATTTCTCGGTTTTGCCGGTATTTTTATTCCACTTCTTCCGACTACGCCTTTTCTCCTGCTGGCTTCCTGGTGTCTTGTGCGTTCTTCAGAAAAAGCAAACCTATGGCTCTTAAATAACAGATTCCTCGGACCCTATGTTAAAAATTACAAGTCCGGGCATGGAATTTCACGCCGTAATAAGATTTTCAGTCTTGCATTTCTCTGGATAACTATCATAACCTCTGTTTTATTTTCATCAGGTGTATTTCCGCTCTTTGCCTGGTACTTCCGGATGGGATTGTTTGCTTTGGGCATAGTGGTGACGGTTCATATCCTCCGATTCAAGACTTTGAAGCAATAGTGAAAAGACCTGTCATTGCCAATGGGCAGTGACAGGTCTTTAAAATATAGTAATCAGGAATTCCTAATTCTGATTTTCGAGCAAACCCCTTCTCCTGAGCAGAGGGGTGATGTTGGGTTCAGCGCCACGGAATTTATGGTAAAGTTGCATTGGATCTTCCGTACCACCTCTTTCAAGAATATTCTTTCTAAATGACGAAGCGGTTTCTTTGTCGAAAAGTCCATGTTCCTTAAAAGCTTCGAAGGCATCTGCATCCAGAATGGCAGCCCATATGTAACTATAATAACCGGATGAATATCCTCCACTGAAGATATGGTTAAAATAAGTACTGCGATACCTGCTGGTAATTTCCTGGATTAATCCGATTGATGCCAGGGTATTCTTTTCGAATTCAGGAATTTCGGTGAAATTAATCTCCTTCAGGCCATGGTAACCCATATCTAGAAAAGCTGCTGCAAGGTATTCAACGGTCTCAAAACCCTGATTGAAATACCGGCTGTTTTGCATCTTATCAATGAGTTGCTGAGGGATAACCTCACCTGTGAGATAATGTCTGGCATACATTTTCAGCACCTCTGGTTCGGAAGCCCAGTTTTCCATGATTTGAGAGGGAAGCTCAACGAAATCTCTCGGAACTGAAGTGCCTGTAAGACTGTAATAGGTAGAACTGGAAAGGAGACCATGTAATGCATGTCCGAATTCATGAAACAAGGTGCTGGTTTCGTCAAAAGTCAGCAGAGAAGGCTGCGTAGCCGTTGGTTTTGAAAAATTGCAGACAACGGTAATTACTGGTGTGATATTTTTACCGTTTTCTTTGTATTGTTTCCGGTAACTGCTCATCCAGGCACCCCCTCTTTTACTTTCACGTGGGAAGAAGTCCATATACAGCACTCCGATGCTTTTTCCATCGGCCTCCTTTACTTCATATGCCGAGGCATCGGCGTGATAGAGAGGTATATCTTTTCTCTCGGTTAAAGTGATACCATACAATTTGTTCGCTACATTGAATATTCCCGCTTTAACATTCTCAAGAGAGAAGTATGGTTTAAGGGCTTCATCGTCAAGATCATATTTCTCTTTTCTGAGTTTTTCAGCATAATATCTCCAATCCCAGGGTTCGAGTGCGAATTTTTTGCCTTCTTTCGCTATAATTGCCTGAAGTTCCTTTTCTTCCTTCTGAGCTCTGAATAGGGCCGGTTCCCATAGTTGCTTTAACAGTTTGTCAACATTTCCGGCATTTTTGGCCATATTTTCTTCAAGAATAAAGGCAGCATGACTGTCATATCCAAGTAATTTTGCCTTTTCCAGTCTCAGCGTTACAATTTGCTGAATCAGGGCTTTGTTATCGTATTGATTGTCGTTGTTCCCACGGTTGATATAAGCCTTGTAAATCTGTTCACGCAGTCTTCTTTTATCGGCAAACTGCAGAAAAGGCATTACACTGGGATTGTGAAGGGTAAAGACCCATTTTCCTTCAAGGCCGGCTTCCCTTGCAGTTTCGGCGCCCTGTTCAACCAATGCAGAAGGAAGTCCGGCCAAATCGCCAAGGCTTTCAATCACCAGCTTGTATTCATTGGTTTCAGCAAGAACGTTTTCGCCAAACTTAAGTGTAAGCAATGAAAGTTCTTTGTTAATTTGTCTGAAGCGCTCCTGCTGTTCACCTTTTAATGCTGCTCCTCCCCTGATAAAATCCTTGTGTTTTTCAGTCAGGAGTCTGAGTTGCTCGCTATTCAGATTCAAACTGTTACGCTTATCAAAAACAGTTTTGATTCTTTCATATAGTTTTGCATTCAGATTTATATTGTCATAATGCGCTGAAAGTAAGGGAGCTATCTGTCTGGCTATATCCTGTAACTCCTTACTGGTATTGGATGAATTCAGGTTAGAGAATACATTGTTGACTTTCCTCAGAAGATTGCCACTGTAGTCAAGCGCTGCAACTGTATTTTCAAAGTCAGGGGCAGAGCTGTTATTTACAATGGATTCAATTTCAGTGTTCTGCATTTCAATCCCTTTCTCAATGGCCGGAAGAAAGTGCTCCGGTTTGATCTGTTCGAAAGGAGGTACTTCAAAAGGTGTATTGAATGGAATCAGTAGTGGGTTGTTTCCTTCAGGTGGATTGTCACCATTGGCTCTGGAACTTGTTATCATCAGGGTTGCTGTTAAAAGAATCAGAAATCGTTTCATGAATTTTATGTCCGGTTTGGTTAGACCGGCAAAATTATGCTTTTCATGAATTGACTGGCAGGAATAAAAATATATCATGATATAAAAAATGCCTCCTGAAACTGAGGCATTTTTAAAGTTGGACGGGTATCAGAAATCAAGCGTTTCTTTAGCCGCTTTATAGATTCTCTCTTTGTCAGGTAATATGGCTTTTTCAAGGATACGGTTAAATCCTACTGGTGTAAAAGTTGATCCAACCCGTTTAACCGGGGCATCAAGGTGTTGGAATGCTTCTTCGGTTATAATGGCTGCGATTTCACCTCCAAAGCCGCCGAATACTTTGTCTTCATGCACCACCAGAACTCTGCCGGTTTTTCTGACAGAACCGAGTATGGTTTCCCTGTCGAGCGGGATAAGCGACCTCAGATCAATGACCTCAATGCTTTTTCCTGTTTCTGAGGCGATCAGTTCTGCTACAGCCAGGCACATATGAGTAGTATTTCCATAGGTAATGATGGTCATATCATTCCCGGGTCTGCGGATGCGTGCTAAACCAAATGGAACCTCAAAATCGTCGGGAACCCAGGTTTCAGCAAGCGGATCGTTATAGAGGGCTTTAGGCTCAAGGAACATGGTTGGTCCTTCTGATCTTATTGAGGTCCGCAATAATCCGGCAGCATCATCAGCAAAGGAAGGATAAACGATTCGTATTCCCGGAAATGTAGCCAGAGCACCTTCAATGGTTTGGGAGTGATAAAGACCACCACCGATATAACCGCCTGATGCAAGACGGATGGTTACATTTGGACTGAAAGCACCATTGCTTCTCCAGTAATCGTGGGTGAGTTCGACAAACTGTTCCATGGCTGGCCAGAAATAATCTGCAAATTCAGCCCCTTCGATAACAATACGCAGATTTTTACCAAACCGGCTCATTCCATTGGCCGTACCGACAATAAAGTCTTCAGCAATGGGGGCATTGAATACGCGTTCGATACCGAATTCCTGCTGAAGACCCTTGCTTACATTAAAAATCCCCCCCTTCTCCTTATTGGCAATGTCCTGCCCCCAGATAAAAGTATCGGGGTTATGCCTGAATTCAGCTTTTAGAGTTTGATTCAGTGCCTGAATAAGTTTGATTTTTTCACCTTTTTGCAGGTTATGCAATCCTTCCGGGTATTTTAATGCAGGGTAAGGAGCAGGTATGACGAAATCAAAGATACTCGCCGGATCAGGATCCGGGGCAGCCAGGGCTTTCTTGTGTGCTTTGGAAACTTCCTCTTTGGCAAGTTTATCAAGTTCGTCCAGTTCAGCTTCGTTTAAGCGACCTGATATTATAAGGGTTTTTCGGAACCTGTCGAGCGGATCGCTGGCCAGAGCGCAGTGTCTTTCATTGTCATCACGGTAAAGTTCGTGCTTGTCAGAATTTGAATGCGAATGAATTCTTACTACACTGGCGTGTACGATTACAGGTTCCTGCTTTTCGATGGCATGTTTCCGTGCCTCGGTCATTGCATTCATTGAGTCGAATACATTTTTACCGTCACAATAAATGATTCTCAGGTTTTTAAAACCTCTGAAATTATCGGCAGCACGCCAGTTTGCTGTCTGATCACGTTTGTGAACGGAGATGCCATAGTTGTTATCCTGAAAAACAAAAACTACAGGTAATTTCTCATTGGAGGCTCCATTGATTGCCTCATAAACATAGCCTTCAGAAGTAGATGATTCACCCTGAGAACTGATGGCAACAGCCTGAACGCCGTATTTCTTGATCGCCCTGGCAACTCCGGCAGCATGAAGTGTATGGTTGCCGGTTGCTGAGGAGACATTGTGGATGTTCCAGGAGGGTTTGGCAAAATGGTTCGACATGTGACGGCCACCACTGGCGGGGTCTGTTGCTTTTGAAATACCATTCAGAATTATTTCTTCAGCGCTGACACCTGAAGAGATGGCCGTGAGCATATCACGGTAATAAGGAAAAAGGTGATCGGAGTTCTTTTGAAAAACCTGCCCTATGGCAAGTTGAATTCCATCATGGCCGGCGTAAGGAGCGTGGTATGACCAGCCAAGGGCTTGTTTCAGGTAATTCGGGGCCCGGTCGTCGAGTTTGCGGCCAAGCGACATCAGGTAATACCATTTTTTCAGTGTTTCTTTATCGGTATTCTTAATTCCAAAAGCTTTCATCAGGAAAAATCAGTTCAGGTAATAGTTTATTGTTAATGTGCTAACAATAGCGACATAGCAAACCTATTAACAACCTTTCATGGACTTTGTTCATAAAAATTTGACTGGGTGGCGTTCCTGCTTTTCAGAAATCTGAGGCTAATCTCTTATAATTTTGTATTCACCGTTTCCGTAGAGCCTGATTATAGTGGAAGCCCTTGCCTGGTTGAAAAGATCGTGATACAGCTGGACGCAATAATTCACCTGACTTTTGATGGATTCAGATATTTTACTGAACACCATCGGTGTGTCTTCACCCGAAATATTTGCCGATGTTGAAATGACCGGCCGGCCAAGATCATGAATCATCTGTCTGCAGAAATCATCCCGGACTATTCTGATAGCCACAGTTCCGTCGGCAGCGGATACATTCTTCGGTAGGTTTCTGGCATTATCATAGATAACAGTAACAGGGTTATCGATACTGTTGATCAGATCTCCTGTAATTTCGGGGACTTTGTCAACGTATTGCTGCAACATTCCGAAACCATCAACAAGAATGATCAGGCTCTTATTATCCTTACGGTTCTTGATTCTGTAAATCTGGTCAACAGCCTTTGAATTAAGGGCATCACATCCAATACCCCAGATGGTGTCGGTGGGGTAGAGAATCAGACCTCCTTCTTTCAGTACTTTGAGTGTTCGTTCGATTTCTGATTGAATTTCTGTGTTCATACATCAAGTCGGTCAAGTAGTTGTTCAGTATTAATAGTTTCCGCACATTTAAAATGATTCAGCGGACATTTTCGCAGGCCATGCAATCCGCAAGGTCTGCACTCCGGCACAGGTATTGCTTCTATTATACCGGAATCGTCTGACAATGGCCCGAAACCAAATGCCGGGACTGTTGAGCAATAGACAGCAGTAACCGGAGCATTTACCCCGGATGCCAGGTGCATCGGAGCCGAATCATTCACAAAATTCATCAGGGCTCCTTTCATCACTGCAGCTGACTGAAGAAAATCCAGTCTGCCGGAAAGGCTGACAACCCCGGATTTCGTTGCTCCGGCAATAATCTGTTGACAAAGTTTCTGATCATCCGATGCTCCGAGTAATATAACACCAATCTCCTGCTGAATGTTGTTCACAAATTCAATCCACTTATGAACCGGGAATTGCTTGGTGTACCATAGTGATGCGGGTGAAATGGTAATATACCTGCCTGTTGTCCATTTGCCTGTGGAACTGTAATCTGATTTTGAAGGATAAAGCCCTGGTTTTGAGATTTTAATATCAGCTATCCAACTCAGAAGCTGATGATTGCGTTCTGTTTCATGTATTGCATTTCTTTCCCGGCTTATCTCATGTTTTACTTTATTTGAAAAAGTAAAAGATAAGGGGTTCTTGTCAAATCCTGATCTGACAGGTGAACCGGAAAAAGCGGTCAGAAAGCCCGAAGTAAAAAAACGCTGTACATTAACTACGGCATCATATTTTGTTTTCCTGACAGCAATTGCCAGATTGATCAGGTTGCGGTACTTTTTTTTACGCTTGTTCCATGAGTGAACAGTTCTGATAAATGGATGTCCTTTGAATAGTCCTTCATAACCCTGCTTAACAAGATAATCAATAGCGGCATCAGGGAACCTTTTGTGGAGGCTCTCAGCAAGCGCAGTTGATAATATGACATCTCCCAGTGATGCGGTTTGTATGATCAGGAACTGTTTCAAAGTTAATGGGAATGTTTATTATGAAACAATCAACTCAATGGGTTAGCAACATACTGACAATTATTATAAGAATTCAGACCTTGTCATCGGGTATTGTTCCCCTGTGAAACATCCGGATAAGAAATCATTGTGCGCGTCACACCTGCAGCCCGAAATCACGCAATGCATTGTTAAGTGAGGTTTTCAGATCAGTCGATTGTTTACGTTTGCCAATAATGAGCGCACATGAAACCTGGTAATCACCGGCAGGGAATTTTTTGCTGTATGAACCCGGTATCACGACAGATCGTGGAGGTACATAACCTTTATACTCAACCGGTTCACTTCCTGAAACGTCAATAATCCTTGTAGATTGAGTAATAACCACATTAGCTCCGAGCACAGCTTCGCTGCCTATATGAACGCCTTCAACAACAATGCAGCGTGAGCCGATAAAACAGCCATCCTCAATGATGACAGGGGAAGCCTGGACCGGCTCCAATACACCTCCGATACCAACACCTCCGGAAAGGTGAACATCTTTACCTATCTGAGCGCAGGAACCAACGGTAGCCCATGTATCAACCATGGTATTGCTGCCGACATATGCGCCTATATTTACATATGACGGCATCATAATTACTCCCGGGGCAAGGTAAGCTCCGTATCTGGCAACGGCATGAGGAACAACCCTAACACCAAGAGCTTCGTAATGGTGTTTTAACGGGATTTTGTCATGAAATTCGAGCGGCCCTGCTTCAGATACTTCCATTTCAGACATAGGGAAATACAGAATGACTGCTTTTTTTACCCATTCGTTTACCATCCATTTCTCTGCAACAGGTTCTGCAACCCTCAATTTTCCGGCATCGAGCTGCCTGATAACTTCACTAACAGCATTTCTGGTTTCTTCCGACTTTAACTGTTCCCGGTTATCCCAGGCGGTCTCGATAATTTCCTTCAATTTTTCTGCCATTGTCCGGAGTTTAACTAAAGGTCAAAATTATAGATTTTTTCGACCGTTTCGGCTTAATTTGTAATTTTGGCAACTGTAAAAAGGACCTGATGGGTAGGATTGTAGCTATTGACTATGGACAAAAGAGGGTAGGGGTTGCGGTTACTGATGAGGATCAGATCATTGCTACCCCCCTGACTACCGTACATTCGAAGGACATTATTGCTTTTCTGAAAGAGTATGTCGGTCATCAGAATGTGGAACTTTTTGTTGTCGGCGAACCAAAGCAGATGAACAATCAGGCATCTGAATCGGTTAAGTACATTGAACCCTTTGTGCGTCTGTTGGTTAAGAGTTTCCCGGAAATTCCGGTTGAAAGGGTTGATGAGCGGTTTACCTCATTGATTGCAATGCGGACCATCCTCGACAGTGGAATGAAAAAGAAGGACAGGCAGAATAAGTCACTGGTCGATACCATCAGTGCAACCATCATCCTCCAGTCCTATATGGAATCCAGGTCTGCCGGTCATCATTGACCTGCATTGTTTGCCGGTGCATTTATCCGGATAATTGTATAACTATCTGATACTGTTTCGAAATATGATTTTACCAGTTGTGGCATTCGGCCACCCGACACTAAGAAAAATTGCCGCCGATATTGATAAGGATTATCCTGGGCTGGATCAATTTATCGCTGACATGTTTGAAACCATGTATGCTTCAAACGGCGTTGGATTGGCTGCTCCACAGGTTAACCGGAGTATCCGCCTGTTTGTTATAGATGCCACACCATATGCTGAAGACTTTCCGGGAGAAACCGATCTGAAGAAGGTATTCATCAATGCCCGGATTGTTGAAGAATCGGGCGACGAATGGGCTTTTAATGAAGGATGTCTGAGCATTCCCGAGATCAGGGAAGATGTGATGAGGAAGCCGGAATTGCGGATTCAGTATTTTGATGAAAATTTTAATTTTCATGACGACCGGATCAAAGGTGTATTGGCAAGAGTTATTCAACACGAATACGATCACCTTGACGGAGTGCTTTTTGTGGATCTGATTAATCCGCTGCGGAAAATGATGCTCAAGCGCAAACTTAACGATATTGGCAAAGGGCTCATAAAAACAGATTATAAGATGATTTATCCCCTGGCAAAGAAAAAGCCGGTTATGTGATTCTGAAACCCATCCGAAAATATTTAATAATCCATGAGAAATTCTTTCAGTGCAGCATGCCTGCTGATATTCGTTGTTTTATTTGCTTCCTGCACCTCGCAGCGCGACAAGGAAGTCAAGGCCATTGAAAACCTTGAGAAATCGCTTGAGAGCGAAGCCGCCCGGCCCAACCCTGAAAAGCTTTCAAAGTTGCTCGATTCCTATGTTGCATTTGTTGATAAGAATCCGGCAGATACAACCGCTCATCTTTTTCTCTATAAAGCCGTTAATCTGTGCATCGGTGTAAACAATGGTTCAAGAGCTATGCAGTTGATCGACAGATCATTAAATGATTTTCCACAAAGCAGATATATAGCAACCACAGTGTTTCTGAAGGCTTATGTCTATGAAAACCTGCTGGGTGATTACGGGCAGGCTGCCACGGTATACAACGATTTTCTGAAGAAGTACCCTAACCATGAACTTGCAGACGACGCTGAGGCTGCACTGAAGTACCTGGGGAAATCACCGGAAGAACTGGTTAAACAGTTTGAGGCACAGAAGGCTGCTTCTCAGGCCCGAACAGGGAAGTAGATCCTGCCTCCGCAATCATCCTTCCTGCTCTATGACAATGTGAATTCCCGGTTTTCGGGCTGATTATCTGACCGTATTGCCATGCATTGAAGAATGTTTTGGGTGAAGTGAAGGCATACGATGATGTTGAAGATGGCAGGTCAAGGAAAAGACCGGCATTGGTGTTAAACAGATCGGACCTTATTTTTCCAGATTAAACTCTTCTTCCAGAAGTGTTTTCAATCTGGAAGGCTGGATGTTCAGATTCAATTCCCCTCCCTTGCACCAGGATATTTTTCCGGTTTGTTCCGAAACCACGATGGCAATCGCATCTGATTTTTCTGTAATGCCTACAGCAGAACGGTGCCGGAGGCCTACATGAACCGGCAGATTTTCGTTTTTAGAAACAGGGAGGATACAACTGGCAGCCCTGATTTTATCGTTCATGATAATCATGGCTCCATCGTGAAGGGGGGAATTTTTGTAAAAAATATTTTCGATGAGTTGTTCTGAAATGCGGGCATCAAGAATTTCCCCGGTATTTATCTGTTCCTCGAGTTCATTGACTTTCCCGATTACGATGAGTGCACCGGTCTTTGAGTTTGCCATTCGGTGGCATGCCTGGACAATCGGGTCGATATTCAGGTTTTCGTCGTTCGAATACCTGATCCGCCAGAAGAGAAAACGCCTGTGTTTTTTTCGTATAAAAGTAGGTGTGCCAAGGAGCAGGAGGAACTTTCTGATTTCAGGTTGAAATACCACAATCAGGGCGATAAAACCAACACTGATAAAGGCTCCCAGAATTTCAGTCAACAATTCCATTTCAAGTACCCTGACCAATCGCCAGGCCAGGAATACCGCGATAATTCCGAGCAGGATGTTGATGGCAGCGGTGCCCTTAACCAGATTATACAACTCATAAAGCATCAGTGCAACCAGCAGGATATCAATGATATCGAGCAGGCGCAGGCCAATGAACAAAGGAATCAGGAGTTCCGGCATCGGTAAGCAGTTTTTGCAAATTTAGGGATTTCGACCCGATTGTTTCAGCGCTTTGGTCAATTTGATGGTTTCAAAGGCTTCTTTTACATCGTGTACCCTCAATATGGATGCCCCCCTGAGAAGCGCTATGGTATTGAGCACAGTGGTACCATTCAGGGCATCATCCGGTGATGAGTTCAGTATCCTGTTGATCATCGATTTTCTTGAGAGCCCGGCCAGCAATGGAAATCCATGACCAAGAAACCTGTTCAGGTTGTCGAGAAGGCAGTAGTTGTCGCTGACTGATTTTCCGAAACCGAATCCGGGATCAAGAATAACATTTTTTTTGCCTGCCAGTCCCGGTTGATTGAGTTGTTCTTCAAAGAAAGTGCTTACATCAGCGAGAACGTCAGTATAAACCGGATTTTGTTGCATCGTTTGCGGAATACCTTTAATGTGCATCAGAATATAGGCTGCCTGCTGATTACCCATCATTGAATGCATGTTTTTGTCAAACTGACCTCCTGAGATATCATTGATAATGCCAACCCCCATATCGCAGCATTCCTTTGCAATTTCTGTCCGCCAGGTGTCCACAGAAAGGATGGTATCCGGAAATGACTTCAAAACGGAATCGAGCACAGGGAATAACCTTGCCTTTTCCTCATTGACATCAACCGTTAGGGCTCCTGGTCTTGTTGAAACAGCTCCGATATCAATGATATCTGCTCCGGCGATGATCATTTTCTCAATATGGATCATCACTTCTTTCAGTGATTTGTATTTCCCCCCATCGTAAAAGGAGTCAGGAGTAAGGTTAAGGATTCCCATCACCACACCACCTGAAAGGTCGAGTTGCTTAGTTCCGCATTGCAGCATATGAGTTTCAGAAAAAGATGTACCTTTATCGGGTGAACCGGCATTATGTGCCATACTGCGATTTATATTACAATCAATTAATAAACAGTTTTTTATGACAGCCGATACTTCCGGTCAGTTTGATTCCGCCATAAAAGCATGCAAAGATATATTTTTAGCCAAGATGAAAGATTACGGGTCTGCCTGGCGGGTTTTACGACCTGAATCTCTTACCGACCAGATTTACATCAAGGCAAACAGGATCCGCAGTATTCAGGGAAAGGGCACACATCTGGTGGTAGAAGATGAATGGCCTGAATTTATCGGTATTGTTAATTACGCCGTTATTGCACTTATACAGCTGGAGCTGGGCAACAGTGAAGAAATGAACATGAATCACAGTGAAATCGAAACTTTCTACGACAAATATGTGATTGCAGCCAAAAACCTGATGCTGGACAAGAATCATGATTACGATGAGGCCTGGCGGAATATGCGTGTTAGTTCCCTTACCGACATAATCCTGATGAAATTACTCCGGGTCAAACAGATAGAGGACAACAAGGGCAGGACTTTTATTTCCGAGGGTCTTGATGCAAACTATTTTGATATGATCAACTATGCCGTTTTCGCACTGATCAAGCTTTCGGAACAGAAGAATTCAGTTACCCATTAATAACCGGAATACTGAAACAATATAATACATGGCAATATGAAAATCCTTCATTTTATCTCGCGGGTTGTCGTAGGTGTTGTCTTTATCTTTTCCGGTTTTGTCAAGGGTTTGGACCCACTGGGCATGGCGTATCGGATCGAAGATTATTTTATAGCCTGGAACGCCCATTGGATGATGCCGTCCGCGCTGACATTGTCGGTATTACTCTGTACAATGGAGTTTGTTTTAGGTGTTGTAATCCTGCTCAATCTGAAGCCGAAGGTTGGATCTTTAATTTTACTCGGTGTAATGGCCTTTTTTACCGGGCTAACCTTTTATGATGCCTTATACAATCCGGTTCCTGATTGTGGCTGCTTTGGTGATGCGGTCAAACTTACCAACTGGCAAACATTTTACAAGAATTTAGTGCTGATGGTCTTTACGGTAGTTCTTGTGCTTTGGAGTAAGAAAACCAAGGAATCGCTGAACAACCTGAAATCATACGGAATTGCTGGAATTACAATAATATTTTTTATCAGTTTCAGCATATACTGCTACCGGCACCTCCCGGTCATTGACTTTATGGAATGGAAGGTAGGTAATAAAATGTACAACGAAAATCCTTTACCTGTCAAGTACTTTCTGAAGTACAGGAACAAGGAAACCGGTGAAATTAAGGAGTACTTGTCACCGGAATATCCTTACAACGATTCTGTTTGGATGTCAAAATGGGAGTTTGTTGAACAAAGGGTTGATGATCCGAATGTTTTCAAAGGACACGATCTTCAGATAATGGATTCAACCGGTACGGATCTGACCGAATCGATCATCAGGAACCCGGATTATCAGTTAATCCTGATTGCATGGGACCTTGAAAAGGCTGATCAGCAGTCGTTGTCGGAAGTCAGCATTTTTGCAGAAAAAGCTATCGGAGCAGGCTGTGGTTTTGTTGGGCTAACCAGTTCGCTTTCATCTCAGATTGACACCATACGCAACAAGTTGAAGCTCAGTTACGAATTCTACATGGCCGACGATATCACACTAAAAATTATGGTCAGGGCCAATCCCGGAATGTTATTGCTGAAGGACGGTATAATTATTGACAAGTGGCACTACAATGATTTTCCTGAATTCGGAGAATTCGAGAGAAAGTATTTGATTCAGGCTTCAGATAAATAGTGCAGCCATGCTTCGTTTTATCCTGAAACGCATTTATTACGGAGTATTTGTACTTTTAGGGGTAATCACACTTGTTTTCTTTCTTTTCAATATTCTTCCTGGAGATCCTGCACGGATGATGCTTGGCCAGAGGGCTGACATAACTTCGGTCGAAGCCATTAACCGGGAACTGGGCCGTAACCAGCCTGTTTATGTTCAGTATCTTGGTTTTCTGAACGATTTGTCTCCGGTTTCTTATCATATTCACCGGGATCCCGAAAATTTCTGGTATCCCGATAGCTCTAAATATGCCCCTTTTTTTACCCTTATTTCCACCGGTAATTCAACGATAATCCTTAAAAAGCCCTACCTGAGACGTTCTTATCAGAGTAAACGTGAGGTTTCGGCGATTCTTGCCCAGGCATTTCCCAATACCATGCTTCTGGCCACTGTTGCCATGGGTTTTGCCGTGATCATCGGTGTATTTATCGGAATTCTGACAGCGATTAATAAGGATACTGTTTTTGACCGTTTGTCACTGATTATATCCGTATTGGGGATGTCATTACCCTCCTTTTTTGCTGCCATACTTATGGCCTGGCTGTTTGCCTTTGTGCTAGCCGGGTATACCGGCCTCAGTATGTTCGGATCGCTTTATACCGTTGACGATTTTGGTAGAGGTGAGTTTCTGGATCTGAAAAACCTGATTTTGCCTGCCATTACACTGGGCATACGGCCTCTTGCAATCATTGTTGAGCTTACCAGGAGTTCAATGCTGGAAGTGCTTTCGCAGGATTACATCCGCACAGCGAGAGCTAAGGGGTTGTCAAATTTTAGCGTAGTTGTAAAGCATGCACTGCGCAATGCGTTGAACCCTGTTGTAACTGCTGTCTCGGGCTGGTTTGCTTCATTAATGGCCGGTGCTGTTTTTGTAGAATATGTGTTCGACTGGAAAGGTGTTGGCGTTGTAATTGTAGACGGTCTCGAAAAGTATGATTTCCCTGTAGTTATGGGGGCTGTACTTTTCATTGCTGTAATGTTGGTGATTATTAATATTTTTGTAGATATAATTTACGGGCTGCTCGATCCAAGGGTTAGACTGGCCTGAATTCCCTAATGCTTTAAAAATCAACTTTAAATGAGAAAAAAAATTGTTGCCGGAAATTGGAAGATGAATAAAACCTTCAATGAAGCGGAAGACCTCCTGTTTAATATTTCTGATCTTTTAAAAGAAAGTCCGGTTACCGGAGTTCAGCTACTCGTATGCCCACCCGCACTTTATCTGGAACTGGCAGCCGACATCGCCCATGAAAATGGTTTTGATTGCGGTGCACAGAACCTGAGTGAGCATGAATCCGGTGCCTACACTGGTGAAATTTCTGCTGCTATGATTGCTTCCACCGGTGCAAAATTTGTAATTATCGGACATTCAGAACGCAGAACTTATTTTGGTGAAAAGGACGACCTGCTTGCAGTAAAGGTTTCACAGGCATTGAAACACGGTTTGATACCTGTATACTGTTGTGGTGAAATTCTTGCAGAAAGGGAGGAAAGCAGGCATTTTGACATTGTAAAGGGTCAGATATCACAGGCGTTGTTTCACTTAAGTCAGGATGATTTTGCTAAGGTAGTAGTTGCTTACGAGCCGGTCTGGGCCATTGGTACCGGCCGGACCGCTTCTCCGGAACAGGCTCAGGAGATGCACGCCTTTATACGAAATGTGCTTGCCGGTAAATTTGGAGATGCTGCAAAACTGACAACCATACTGTATGGCGGAAGTTGTAATGCCGCTAATGCCCGTGAGCTTTTTGCCAATCCGGATGTAGATGGCGGACTGATTGGTGGAGCCTCTCTGAAAGCCGAAGACTTCGTAAAAATTGCCCAAAGTTTCTGACCCCCTTGCAATGGAATATACCGAACTGAAGTGCAGTCTCCCTGAAGGGGATTCAGTATATGCAGAATTAATATTGGCCCGGTTGGGTGAGCTTGGCTTCGAAAGTTTTGAAGAAACCGGAGAGGGGCTGCTGGCTTATATCCCATCTTCGGAATTTGATCCTGCCATTCTCAACAATCCTGATCTCTGGCCCGAAGGTATTGACGTTGAATATACCTGGGCTGTGATCCCTGAACAGAACTGGAATGCTGTATGGGAAGAAAACTTTGAGCCGGTCACCCTGGCCGGACGATGCCACATCAGGGCTCCATTTCATCCGGTTATTCCAGGCATTGAATATGAGATCATTATTGAGCCCAAGATGTCATTTGGTACGGCACATCATGAGACCACCGCTTTAATGATCGAGTATCTGCTCGAAGAACCCGTTGAAGGCTTAACCGTTCTTGATATGGGCAGCGGGACAGGGGTGCTGGCTATTCTTGCGGCAATGCGTGGTGCTACCGATATTACTGCCATCGACAACGATGAATGGGCTTACCGCAATGCAATTGAGAATGTGGAACGAAATAAATCCAGGGGAATTTCCGTTTATCTGGGAGATGCAGGTTTACTCAACAATGATAAAAAGTTTGATTTCATCATTGCAAATATTAACCGCAACATACTTCTGAAAGATATTGAAGTTTACTGTAAAAGTCTTGAAAAAGGCGGAACCCTGCTGATGAGCGGATTTTATTTTGAAGATATTGCTGCAATTTCAGATGCAGCAGCATTGTCAGGTCTTACTTATCAGGGCCACAAAGAACGGAACAAATGGGTGGCCGTTTGTTATAAGTAACAGATGATACCTTCTTCATCGGGAACTGCTTGCACAATAATCTCAATTGTCTGATGTATCTGTTCAAATATAGTTTGTCCTTATTGCTTATGCTGGCACTATCGGCCACTATAGCTGTATTTGCCCAGGAGCCAAAGGTTTTCCCCGAAGATCCGACTGCATTTGTTACCGAGCTGTCAACATTTTTTAAATCAGCTCAGGATCGTGAATCCAGGCAGGCTTTGCAGGTATTTTCTGAAGAATGGGTTACAGGAAAGTATGATGCTCCCATACAACAAGAGATTATAAAGACCTGCAACCTTATGCTGGCCCAAAGGATGAGACCTACGCCGGGATTCCGCGAATACCTGATCAGCCTGAATTCATTTCCTGATAATACCACTGGTAAAAGCTATATGGCCTGGCACCGGGGGTTGCTCCCATTTCTGGACAGTAAAAGGCTTCGTCAACTGAGCGGTTTCCTTGAAAGCACCCTGGAACTAAACCGGAACAGGGTTCTATTCCGTTCAAACGCCAACTCATGGCAATTCAGAAAGGGTAGTTACAGTTATGAGTATGACACTTCCATCATAGTGAAGTTTAAGGACATTGACCTTGTGTGCATATCAGGGAAAGACAGCATCAAGATATTTGAAACATCAGGTACCGTATGGCCCCTCACCAGCAGATTTTCCGGAAGCAAAGGGAAAGTCAACTGGAACGCTTATGGGTTTGACGATAACAGAATTTATGCTTTACTTGGAAATTATAAACTTAATCTCAAGCAAACAACTTATGTTGCCGATACTGTTAATTTCTACAACAAGGATTTTTTCAACTTTCCCCTGACAGGAAAGCTGGAAGACAGGGTTTTGGCCGGCGTACCTCCGGAGAAAGCAACCTTTCCAAGATTTATCTCATATCAGACAGATATTGAGATAAAGCAGATATTCAAGGGCATAGACTACCGGGGAGGTTTCACGCTTGAAGGCTCCCGCATTATCGGTTCTGGCTATGGGGATCAGGATGCAGTATTGTGGATTAACAGAAAGGGCGCGCCTTTTATTAAATTGCTCTCGCGTAATTTCGTAATCCGACCCGATCGACTGGTTTCACAAAGGGCTTCAGCCACCATCTATCTGGATGCCGATTCGGTATTTCATCCGGGACTACAGTTAAGGTACATAGATGAGAACCGGGAAATGTCGCTGATCAGGTCAAGCGAAGGTGCCTCTGCAAGCCCTTATTACAATTCCTATCATAAAGTTGACATGTATTTTGAGGCTGTGTATTTCAGGATGGATGCCGATAGCATGAGTTTTGAGATGCTCAGGGGAATGAACAGGCAAAGCGATGCTATTTTTGAATCCTCTAATTTTTATTCTGAAGAGCGATATGTCAGGCTCGAGGGGATTGATGAACTGAACCCAATCAATGTTTTATACAACTATTGCGAAAAGAAAAAAATACGATCCTTTTTTATCTACGAGTTGTCTGAATATATGAAAAAACCGCCGGAACAGGTAAAGGCGATGATCCTTAACCTGGCAAATGGCGGGTATATTACTTATAATATAGACAATGAGCGTATTGATGTTCTTCCAAGGCTTTTCGAATATCTTAATGCCAGGAGTAAGAAAATTGATTATGATGTTATTCAGATAAAATCACAGGTTAGCCGGAGCAGCAATGCTGTATTGGACCTGAAAACATTCGACCTGAAGATCAGGGGTGTGCCCGAAGTATCAATCAGTGATTCGCAGGCTGTTTACATTTATCCAAGGGATAAGGAAATCCTTTTGCGTAAGAACCGCGATTTTGTATTCACCGGGTTGGTCAAAGCGGGTTATTTTGATTTTTATGCCAACAAGAGCTCTTTTGAATACGACAAGTTTAAACTTAGTATGCCTTTAATAGATTCAATCTCTTTTAAAGTGGATACGATCGATCCGAAAACCAGGAGAATCGCTCAGGTTCCGGTGAGGAGTGTGATAGCCAACCTGAGTGGTGAATTGCTGATAGACGATCCTGCCAACAAATCGGGTCTGAAGGAACTCCCGGTTTATCCGGTATTCGTCAGTAAAAACGATGCATATGTCTATTACGACAACTATAGGATAGCCAAAGGTGCCTATAAGCGCGACGAGTTTTATTACAATGTTTACCCATTCCGGCTCGACAGCCTGAACAGTTTCACTACAGAGGGTCTGAAATTTGAAGGGTTTTTGTTTTCAGGGAGTATTATGCCTGATATAAAAGAGCCCCTCAGGGTTATGAATGATTATTCTCTTGGATTCACCCGAAAACTCGGATCTGCAGGTTTGCCGGTGTATGGTGACAAGGCGGTATATTATTCCGATCTTAAACTCAGTAATCAAGGATTGCAGGGAAGTGGAAGCCTGAGATTCATGTCATCAGATTCCGAATCCCCGGGATTTATGTTTTACCCTGATTCACTGGTTGCTGACCTTACAAAGTTCAGTATCATCGAGCAGGAAGGGCCTCCTTCTTTTCCACAGGTTTATGCAGAGGGGGTGCACCAGTTCTGGCTTCCGGAACTTGATGTTATGAGACTGAATACACTTCCCGGTAAGGAATTCAGTATGTACGACGGGAAACTTTTACACAGCGGCAGACTTTCTCTTACTTCCGCAGGTCTTCTGGGCAGGGGCAGCAGCAGGTTTGAAAATGCTGAAATGGCTTCCAATACCTTTGTTTTCAAGAACCAGTCTTTTAATTCTGATACGACTGATTTCAGACTTTTTTATCCTGAACGTCCGACAATATCTCTTACTACAAGGGTTTATCCCGGAAAGGTGGATTTCAAAAGGAGGATCGGCACCTTTGGATCTCCTGGTAAAAGTGTGAAGATTGAATTGCCGCTGAGTCGTTACATATGTTATATGGACAGGATTGAGTGGCATATGAATGCGAATGAGCTTTATCTTACAAATTCGCTTGCCAGACGTGCAGCACTGGCCGATACTGCCAATCTCAGGCAACTTGTGGATTTTGACTTTACCGGATCGGAATTTGTTTCTACTGACCCCAAACGGGATTCACTGCAGTTTTTTGCTATGGAAGCTACCTATGGAATGAAGGAAAACCAGATTAATGCACGTGAAGTAAAAATGATCCGGGTTGCTGATGCTGCTGTGTTCCCTGGTGATGGCAGGGTAACCATCCTTTCAGACGGTGATATGCAGGCTCTTTCCGGTGCTACAATCATTGCCAACCGCAGAGATAAGAATTACAGGATATATGATGCAGCAGTCAATGTTAATTCGAGAAAGAGTTACACAGCCTCCGGGTATGTCGACTATGCAGATGAAGATGGTGTTGTTGAGCCCTTATTCTTTGATCCGATTGGGGTTGATTCACTGAATAATACCTTTGGGATCTCGGGAAACAAACGAAGGGAGAAACTTGCATTAAACCGGCATTTTGAATTTACAGGAAACATTGAACTGCATGCAGCAAGGCCATTTCTTACTTTTGACGGAGGATACAGGCTTACCAATGAATGCCTGAAAGGCGACGGGCCCTGGGTTGACTTCAGAGCTGAAATTAATCCCCGCGACATAAGGTTGCCGGTTGCCCTTGAAATGAAAGATACTCTTGATGATCCATTGCTGGCTTCCATTGTATATTCTGACTTTTTCGGAAGCGTTTACCCGGCCATATTTGAAAAGCCGAAAGCTTTTGGTGACACATTAGTTGCATCGGCACATGGCAACATCAGGTATAACAAGGCAACCGGGGCATACCTGATAGGTGCTGATGAACGGATTGACGGAAAAACAAAGAATGGCAATATGCTTACCATTGACTCAAGGCAGTGTATAATAACCAGTGAAGGAATGGTCGAACTGGGCGCTGGACTCGGACAGGTTAAGATGCAGACATTCGGAAAAGCAACTCATTTTTCGGTGGTTGATTCCACTTCTTTCCGGTTGGCTATGTCACTCGATTTCTTGTTCTCTGATGCTGCGATGGGGCGTATGCGTGACGGCCTTCAGGCAGCCAACCTGAAAGGGCTGGATGTTAATTCTGATATCTATTTCAGTCTGCTGAACAACCTGATTGGTAACGGACCTGCCAACGAGTTGCTGAATGAGCTGAATACCACCGGGCAGGTGAAGAGGCTTCCCATTCAGTTAAATAAAACACTGATTCTCAGCGATATTTCAATGAGCTGGAACCCTGATCTGAGGTCGTTTATCAGCAAAGGTCCATTCGGAGTTGCAGGAATTCAGAAGGACCTGATTAACAAACAGGTTGATGGATATGTTGAGATCGGAAAAAGACGTACCGGGGATATCCTGAATGTCTACATTGAAATCAGTCCTCAGGAGTGGTATTTCTTTACCTATGGCAATGGAATTATGCAGGCTGTTTCATCGAACAATGATTTTAACAACATCCTTGCCGGAGTTAAGGAGGATAAACGGACGCTGAAAGGCAAAACCGATGAAGATGGTTACCAGTATATCATCTCTACCCCGGAGCGCAGGATCGCTTTTCTCAGAAAAATGCAGTCATTAACAGAGTAATTAATTCGGTTGCAGGTGATGCTTACATACCAGGTAATTTTAGCTTTAATACTTTCTTACCTTTTAGGTTCAATCCCAACTTCTGTCTGGGTCGGCAAATGGTTTTTCGATCTTGATATCCGGACACAGGGGAGTGGCAATGCAGGTGCTACAAACACCATCAGGGTATTTGGGATAAAGGCCGGCCTTCCGGTTCTCCTGTTTGATGTATTCAAAGCCTGGCTGGCAGTTCATTTAGGGACATGGTTCCCAAATCCTGAATATTCAGTCAACCAGGAAGTCATTTACAGAATAATTCTTGGCGGCCTGGCTGTTTTAGGGCATGTTTATCCCGTTTTTGCAGGGTTTCGGGGCGGAAAGGGCGTTGCAACCATCGTAGGTGTAGTCATTGCTCTGTATCCGGCCTCATTTCTTGTTATTCTGCTCTGTTTTTCTTTGGTTCTGGCAACAACCAGGATCGTTTCGTTATCATCAATCATTGGTGCAATTGTTTTTCCTTTTGTGGCAATCCTGATGTTTGATGAGCGCAGGCTGCCTCTGGTCATCCTTGCCATTGCCATTGCTTTATTCGTTCCATATACTCACCGTGCCAATATAAAAAGGTTAATCGGGGGAACTGAAAAGAGGTTTGATTTCGGCAAAAACAGGATCAGGAAGAACGAAGGTGTTTAAAATATTGTTGATAATTTTCTGTCAGGGGCTGAAAGCTTTGTGATGGGATTGTCAATATATTTTCTAATTTAGCGGAAACATCGCATCAACATTATATTGAAAAAACCGACAGTATGAGATTTATAGTATCGAGTCAGAATTTGCTGAAAAGCCTCCAATCCATCAGTGGTGTTTTAAACTCCAGCAACACACTGCCCATTCTCGACGATTTCCTTGTAGAATTGGCAGGTAACTCCCTTAAGGTAACAGCTTCCGACCTTGAAACAACCATGTCGGTGGTCGTTGAAGCCACTATGGCCGAAGATGAGGGATCAATTGCAATTCCGGCCAAGATTCTTCTTGAGCTGTTAAAAACCTATGGTGATACACCCCTTACTTTTACAATCGATAAGAATCAGGGCATTGAAATTGCTGCCGATGAAGCCAAGTTCCGCATAACAGGACACAATGCCGATGAGTTTCCCCGTTCTCCGCAAATGGAATCCACGACTTCACTGTCACTCGCGTCTGACCTGCTGCTTACCGCCATAAATAAAACCATTTTTGCAACAGGGAACGATGATCTGAGGCCTGCAATGTCGGGGGTTTATTGTGATCTTTCTCCCGATTCAGTGATTTTCGTGGCAACTGATGCCCACAAACTGGTCCGATATAAACGGACCGATGTCAGTGCTGCTGAAAGTACTTCATTCATCATGCCCAAAAAGCCACTGAATCAGCTTAAAAGCATTCTCCCTGCCGATGCGACCGAAGTACAGGTGGTTTACAATGAAACAAATGCCCGTTTTACCTTCAGAAACGTTGATCTTATCTGTCGCCTGATCGAAGGACGTTATCCCAACTACGAAGCGGTGATACCTTCCGATAATCCCAATACCCTTATAGTTGACAGACAGTCTTTTATAACTACGCTGAGGCGTGCTTCCTTTTTTGCCAATAAATCAACCAATCAGATCCGCCTTACCATTACAGGTCAGGAATTGTTTGTTGATGCTGAAGATATAGATTTTGCACACGAATCAAGGCAACGTCTCAGCTGCAATTATTCAGGAGAAGATATGGAAATCGGTTTTAACTCAAGATTTCTCGTTGAAATGCTGGTTAACATACCTACTGAAAACATTCGCCTTGAGATGTCTGCTCCCAACAGAGCCGGAATCCTGCGGCCTGTTGACATTGAGAACCAGGCTGAAGACCTGTTGATGCTGGTTATGCCTGTAATGCTGAATTCGTAAAGATTCCCGGATTTTTCTGAAGCCTTTAAACTTTGTTTCAGCTGAATTGTTAATGAAATTTATTCAGCTCTTTATGCAGGAATCGATGCCTGCCGGATATTAATTTATTTAAAACTACCCGTATGAAAAAAATTGCTCTTTTCCGGATTCTCCCTTTAATGTTGTTCGTGGTAGCTGCAGTTGCGGTTACATCCTGCGATAAGGTTAAGGACCTTGCCGAATTTGATATTCCTTACACCTTACCCGATGCCCGTTTTTCTATTGATTCAGTGAACTACCTTCCCAAAGCCGAGCAATTGCTGGTTCAGCAGACAATGACCCTTAATGTAGACAGCATCATTGATGCAAACAACCTTGATGGAATCGGTGAAACACAATTTGAGTATGTCAGGCTGGAAATTGAAACCCCGAATTGGGTTAATTTCTCATGGCTCACATCTGCAAGGGTTACTGTCAGTGCCCAGGGACTTGCTGAAACCCAGGTTGCTGCGATTTCTTCAGTTTCTCCGGATGGACGTACCGCTGAACTTCAGTTGTCCAACACCGATGTATCATCCACGATTTCAAACGGAAGTTTTGTAATCAAAGTCTATGGAAATGTTACTCCACCTTTACCTGCAGGAACCATTAACCTTGTGCTGAAATCAAAAATAAAAATGACTGTTCAGCCTTTGTAGCACAATGAAAAAAATATTGCAGAAGCCCGGGAAACCGGGCTTCTTTGTTATTCGAACAGGACGCTCAATTCGAGCCAGCGATCTGTTTTCTCACTGATCAACTGTTCAATTTTGGAGAAATTTCTGGCAACATCCTCAAAATCAGAGGGAGAGCATGTTCCACTGTTCATCCTTTGAAGCAACGCTTCTTTTTCCGTTTCAAGTGCAGCAATGTCAACCTCCAGTTTCTCAAATTCTGTCTTCTCTTTATAGGATGGTTTTCTTGATTTATTGTCTGAAGTTACCTCTTTTACCGGTTTGGTTGAAGCTACAGGTTTCTGCCTTGCAGCTTTCGCCTCTTCTGCCAGTTTGATTCTGTAATAATCTGTATAGTTTCCGTAATAATCTTTGACTTTTCCGTTTCCTTCAAATACAAAAACATGGTCAACCAGTTTATCCATGAAAAAACGGTCGTGAGAAACAACAAGCAGACAACCGCCAAAATTCATCAGAAAATCTTCCAGCAGATTAAGGGTATGAATATCAAGATCATTGGTTGGCTCATCCAGGATCAGGAAATTTGGATTCTTCAATAACTGCATCAGCAGAAACAGCCTTCTTTTCTCTCCTCCGCTCAGGCTCGAGAAATAGTTATACTGAAGGGTGTGTGGGAAATTGAAGTGTGCCAGAAAGGCCGATGCAGTGATTCTGCCTTTACCAAGTGGCATCTCTTCGGCAATATCCTTTGCCAGATCAATCACCCGCTTGTCTTCTGCAGGCAAAAAGCCTTCCTGTGAATAATATCCGAATACGATGGTCTGTCCTGCGCTGATTCTGCCCATGTCAGGTGATAACCCGCCGGTAATCATATTCAGGAGGGTTGATTTACCTGATCCGTTCCGGCCAATCACCCCAACCCGTTCTCCTTTCTTGAAAATATATGAAAAGCTGTCAATCAGTTTGTTATCGCCAAATGACTTAAAAACATTGTTCATTTCAAGGACCTTTCCGCCAATCCTTGTCATTTTGACCTCCAACGGTCCGGTATCCTTTTCAAGTCGTTTTGAAGCCTTCTCCTGAATATCATAGAAGTTCTCAATGCGTGCTTTCGATTTTGTGGTTCTTGCCTGCGGCATCCGGCGCATCCATTCCAGTTCTTTACGGAACATACCTCTGGCTTTCTCAGTCTCGGTTTGCTCTATAACTTCCCTTTCTGCTTTTTTTTCCAGAAAATAAGAGTAATTACCCTTGTACCGATAAAGCTTGTTGTTGTCGAGTTCCAGGATTTCGTTGCATACATTATCGAGAAAGTAGCGATCGTGCGTTACAACAAGGAGACTGAGATTCTGCCTTGAAAGGTATTCTTCGAGCCACTCGATCATTTCAATGTCGAGGTGGTTGGTAGGTTCGTCCAGGATCAGAAGATCTGTTTCTTCTATGAGTGCTTTAGCCAGCGACAGTTTCTTCCGCTGGCCACCTGAAAGCTCTCCGGTTTTTTGTTCGAGATCGGTAATCTTGAAGCGGCTGAGTATTTCCCTGATTTTAACTTCATAATCCCAACCTCCGACCATTTCCATGGCATTGGTGCTTATTTCAAGCTGATGGTGGGCATCAGGTGTATCCTCATGCCGCAACCTTACCAGGCTAAGTTCATAATCCCTTATGGCCCTCATGAATTCATTGTCGGCATGAAACAATACTTCAAAAACCGACTTACTGTCATCCATCAAAGGATTTTGCGGCAGGTATGACCACCGGATTCCTTTCCGGAATGTAACCGCACCACTATCCGGCAGGTCTTTCCCCGTAATGATGTTCAGCAAACTGCTTTTTCCGGCGCCATTCCTGGCAATTAGTGCAACTTTACTGCCCTGGTCAATGCCAAATGTGATGTCGCTGAACAGCTCCTTTTCACCGTAGGACTTGCTGAGTTGTTCGATCAATAAATAGTTCAATTCAATTGATTTTTTGTGCAGCAAAGGTAGTGTTTTGAATTATGCCAAAGGATGGATACCTGCAGCATATAACAGAAAAGCCCGGATGTATCCGGGCTTTTCAAAAGACCTGAAAAGAAAACACTATATCTTTTTTACATCCACAGCTTTCTTTCCTCTTTTGTCTTCCGCAATCTCAAAAGTAACGACATCATTCTCGTTGACTTTCTCTGTAAGGCCGGTAGCATGCACAAAAACATCATGCTGGGTTTCGTCATCAACGATGAATCCAAAACCTTTACGCTCATTGAAGAATTTAACTTTACCGGTAGGCATAATAATTAATTATTAGAGATTAGTATCACAAATGTAATACAAAAAGTTGTGAAATCAAACTTTTAAATTGCTCTAAACCACATTGGTCCGGTAGGTTTAATCATCAGACAGGAAAAAATTCAAACTGAGAAAAGAAAAATATATTACCGGATTGTAAAAAATAGCATTTGATCATTGCAGCAGCCATTTGAAATTTCTTTCAGCTTCCTGACTATCATCTCCACAGATTTCAATTTCAGGTCTGAAGCCTGCACATACCCGTGGTCGGTCAGGATGCCCAAAAATAGCACACTTCAGATCTTCTGTCAGGTGAATGCATCTGATCAGAGCCGGCTTTCCATCAGGCATCCCGGGGATAGGGGAACTGATTGACGGAAAAATGCAACAGGCTCCGCAGCCGGGACGACATTCCATTTTTTGTTATTTTTATTGTGATGGATAATTCTGTCGTGACGAAGGTGTCAGCTTATGAATGAAGCTTATCCGTTTATTTTACTGATTCAGCATTTGAGAGAAAAAAAAAGGGAGCAATCTGCCCCCTTTTCAGTTTTTTGCGCGATTATAATACTGGACCTGCTGCCACAAGGCTTTTACCTTCTTCGTTATCGGTGTATTTATCGAAATTATTGATAAATCGCTGAGCCAGATCCTTAGCTTTCTCGTCCCATTCAGATGAAGTTGCATAGGTGTCGCGCGGATCAAGTACTGCAGGGTTAACACCATGTAGCTGTGTCGGGACTTCCAGATTAAAGAACGGAATCATTTTGGTTGGGGCATGATCGATCGATCCGTCAAGAATAGCATCAATAATACCGCGGGTGTCCTTGATTGAAATGCGTTTTCCGGAGCCATTCCATCCTGTGTTAACGAGATAGGCCTTGGTACCGGCTTTCTCCATGCGTTTTACCAGTTCAACTGCATACTTTGTCGGGTGTAGTGTGAGAAAAGCATTGCCAAAACAAGCTGAGAATGTTGGTTGCGGACTGGTTACCCCGCGTTCGGTACCGGCAAGTTTGGCAGTGAAACCTGAGAGGAAATGGTACTTGGTCTGATCGGCTGTAAGTTTTGAAACCGGAGGAAGTACGCCGAATGCATCGGCTGTCAGGAAAATAACCTTGGTTGCATGCCCTCCCTTTGAGACAGGTTTTACGATATTGTCGATATGGTAGATCGGATAAGAAACACGGGTGTTTTCAGTTTTGGAAGCGTCAGCGAAATCGATGGATCCATCGGCACGAACCACCAGGTTTTCAAGCAATGCATCGCGGCGGATGGCACGGAAAATATCCGGTTCATTTTCTTCGCTCAGGTTGATGCATTTGGCATAACATCCACCTTCAAAGTTAAACACACCTTCATCATCCCAGCCATGCTCATCATCGCCGATAAGTGCCCTTTTCGGGTCGGCTGACAAGGTAGTCTTGCCTGTGCCCGAAAGCCCGAAGAAGACGGCTACATCACCATCCTTGCCCATATTGGCTGAACAGTGCATCGAAGCAATTCCTTTTAATGGCAGATAATAATTCATCATAGAGAAAATTCCTTTTTTCATTTCTCCACCATACCATGAACCTCCGATAACCTGAACCCGTTCGCTCAGATTGAATGCCACAAAATTCTCAGAATTAAGCCCCTGTTCTTTCCATTGAGGATTGGTGGTTTTGGAACCATTCATCAATACAAAATCAGGTTTGAAGGTTTTCAATTCTTCATCGGTCGGACGAATGAACATATTCTTTACAAAATGGGCCTGCCAGGCAACCTCCATGATGAAACGTACATTCAGTCTTGAATCATGATTGGCTCCTGCATAGGCATCAACCACATATAGCTTTTTGCCCGACAACTGTTTAACTACCAATTGCTTCAGATGGTTCCAGGTTTCGGGGCTAACCGGCTTGTTATCATTCTTGCCGATGGTTGACCACCAGACGGTGTTTTCACTTACTGAGTCATGTACAATGTATTTATCCTTGGGTGAACGTCCGGTGAAGATACCGGTGTCAACAGATACTGCCCCGGAATTGGTAAGTATACCACGCTCGAAACCTTCAAGGGAAGGATTCATTTCATGTTCAAACAATACCTCAAAAGATGGATTGTAATAGATCTCTTCAACATTGGTAATGCCATACTGAGAAAGATCGATGATGTTTCCGTTTACTTCAAACACGCTGTTAGATTGATTTGCCATATGATTTTTAATTTGAATGTTGGTCTGACGGATCAATGAATCTAAATATGAACAAGTGAGCCCTATGGGCTGATTTCAAACGATTGCAAAGGTAAAAATTAAATGCAAATGAGGCAGTTTTTTTGAACTGCCTCATTTGAAACTTTAATTACAGAAGGAATTATTTTTTCTTTTTAGCAGTCTTCCTGCCTTTTCCTTCATCTTTTTTTGCTTTTTTTGCTTTCGGCTCTTCTTTTTTGGTTTTTGCAGAAGCGGCTTCCTCTTTGATCACAGCCTGGGCTGCTGCCAGACGGGCGATGGGAACACGGTAAGGAGAACAACTTACGTAGTTCATTCCTACAGTATGGCAGAATTCAACCGATGAAGGTTCGCCACCATGTTCACCGCAGATACCGACTTTCAGGTTCGGGCGGGTCATTCGGCCACGCTCAATGCCCATCTTTACCAGCTGACCAACACCTTCACGGTCGAGAACCTGGAAAGGATCATGTTTCAGGATGCCTTTCTCAAGATATACAGGCAGGAATTTTCCTGCATCGTCCCTTGAGTAACCAAAGGTCATCTGGGTAAGGTCATTGGTTCCGAAGGAGAAGAATTCAGCCGATTCGGCAATCCGGTCGGCGATGAGGGCTGCCCGTGGAATCTCGATCATGGTACCAACCAGGAAATCGATTTTATCCTTGCGCTCGGCAAACACTTTGGCGATGGTATCGCGTACAATGTTTTCCTGCATTTTCATTTCCTCGAGTGTACCTGTGAGCGGAATCATAATCTCGGGAATGGCTTTGATGCCTTTTTTCTTGAGGTTGAGAGCAGCTTCGATGATGGCGCGTGCCTGCATTTCCGAAATTTCAGGATAGGTATTGCCAAGGCGGCAGCCACGGTGTCCAAGCATCGGGTTAAATTCGGCCAGATCATGAACTTTCTGTTTTACTTCCTCAACGGAAATACCAAGTTCTTTGGCCATTTCCTTCTGGTTGGCTTCTTCATGGGGAACAAATTCATGCAATGGCGGATCGAGCAGACGAACGGTTACAGGAAGGTCCTGCATGGCTTCGAAAATGCCTTCAAAATCGGAGCGCTGTATCGGCAGAAGTTTCTCAAGCCCTTTACGGCGACCGGCTTCATCGTTGGCAAGGATCATTTCACGCATGGCCTTGATACGATCGCCTTCGAAGAACATATGCTCGGTGCGGCAGAGGCCAATTCCCTTTGCACCGAAATTACGGGCAACCTTTGAATCGTTCGGGGTATCGGCGTTGGTGCGGACAAGCATACGTGAGTATTTGTCGGCCAGTTTCATCAGTTTGCCAAAATCTCCGCTGAGTTCGGGATCCTTGGTTGTGATCTTGCCTTCATATACTTCACCGGTGCTTCCGTTGAGCGAAATCCAGTCACCTTCTTTATGTTTTTTACCTTCGATGACAAGTGTACGGGTTTTGTAATCGATCTTGAGTGAGCCGGCACCTGAAATACAGCATTTGCCCATTCCGCGGGCAACAACGGCTGCATGTGATGTCATACCACCCCTTGCTGTAAGAATACCTTCAGCAACATTCATTCCCTTCAGGTCTTCGGGGGAGGTTTCAATGCGGACCAATACAACTTTATGACCTTTTTCAACCCATTTTTCAGCTTCATCGGCAAAGAAAACAATCTGACCGGTAGCTCCGCCCGGTGATGCAGGCAAACCTTTAGCCAATACTTTGGCTTTCTTTACAGAAATCGGATCAAATACCGGGTGCAGCAATTCATCAAGTTTGGCTGGTTCGCAACGCATGATGGCTTCCTTTTCGGAAATAATTCCCTGCTTCAGCATATCCATGGCGATTTTTACCATGGCGGCACCGGTACGTTTACCATTGCGGGTCTGCAGCATCCAGAGTTTGCCATCCTGCATGGTGAATTCAAGATCCTGCATATCGCGGTAATGATCTTCGAGTTTCTGCTGTGTTTCAAGCAGTTCTTTGTAGATAGCCGGCATGGCTTCTTCCAGTGAAGGATAATTTTTAGCGCGGTCTTTTTCCGTAACATTGGCAAGTTTTGCCCAGCGTTTTGATCCTTCCTTGGTGATCTGTTGTGGTGTGCGGATTCCGGCAACCACATCTTCACCCTGTGCATTGATCAGGTATTCCCCGTTGAAAAGATCTTCACCTGTTCCGGCATCACGGGTAAAGGCAACACCGGTACCTGAGTTGAGACCCATATTACCGAATACCATGGCCTGTACATTAACGGCAGTACCCCATTCGGCAGGAATGTTATTGAGTTTACGGTAATAGATTGCCCTTTCGTTCATCCAGCTGTCAAACACGGCCATCACTGAGCCCCAGAGCTGTTCCCACGGATCTACCGGGAAATCGTGACCGGTAACTTTCTTAACTGCTTTCTTGAAGCGTTTTACGAGTTCTTTCAGATCGGCAACGGTAAATTCTGTATCCAGCTCGATGCCCTTCTCCTCTTTCATGTGTTCCATGATTTCTTCGAAAGGATCGATGTCTTCTTTGGATGCGGGTTTCATGCCGAGAACCACGTCGCCGAACATCTGAACAAACCGGCGGTAAGAGTCCCATGCAAAACGCTCGTTTCCTGTTTTTTTTGCAATTCCTTCAACGGCTTCATCGTTGAGACCAAGATTCAGTACAGTATCCATCATGCCGGGCATGGAGGCGCGGGCACCTGAACGTACCGACAGAAGAAGAGGGTTCTTTTTGTCGCCAAAGGAGGAACCCATAATTTTTTCAACATATTTAACGGCGGCTTCCACTTCGGGGCGGATCATGGCTACCACTTTTTCACGGCCAAGGTTATTGTAGTCGGTACAGACTTCGGTTGTGATGGTAAATCCCGGAGGAACCGGAACCCCGATAAGGTTCATTTCAGCAAGGTTGGCACCTTTGCCTCCAAGCAGGTTTTTCATGCTTGCATCACCTTCAGCTTTCTTATTGCCAAATGTGTAAACCGATTTTCTGGTCTTTTCTTTTCCCATTTTACTTAGGTTTTATCTGATTATAGTTAGTGATTATCCGGTCTGATTCTTTGCAGTTTAGCCCTGCTTTAACGAGGGTGCAAAGGTACAAAAAATTAATTTCTTCCGGAAGGGAAAAACCACGCATCATTTCTGATTTTCCGATCAATCAGCCTGCCCTTACATAAAAAAGCCGGAATGCTGAATTCCGGCTTCATCTGATAATAAATCGTTTCCTTTTAACGGCGGTAACCGTTCATATACTCATTCAGTTCCTCAATGCTTGATTCAAACGTAAAAGCATCGTTGAGCCTGTAATAGTTGCCAATATCATAAGTGTAACCATAAGCATATTTCGCAAGTTCCAGGCGGGTGTCCTCAAAAGTGAAGAGCAGCATGATTTCCTTTACCTGGTCGCTGAGCAGACAATTTGAACCAATCACCTGTTTGGCAATGGTGAGGCGGGTATCGTCGAATGATTTGCTGGCGATTGACTGTTTTACTCCCTGGAAATCGCCCGGATGCATCGGGTAGGGGCATCCCACAGGACCATTGTATCCCGGCATCACATAAGCTTCCTGAACCGGACGGGGCTCATTCTGCTGATAACCGCCTGTGGTTGTGGTGGTAGTATAGGAAGTAGTGGTCTGGGTTGTGGTGACCTGTGTGCCGTTGGTTACACCTCCGCCATTTACATTCATATTGATGTTCACCCCAAGGTCCGGATCATTAACATTGATTCCCATCGAAACTGTCCCCTGCTGGGGCTCACCATAAGTTTCAGTTACTGTAGTCGTTGTCTGTGTTACAGTTGCCTGAGCCGGAGCCTGTGTGGTATAAACAACTACCTGCTGCCCCTGTGCCGGCGGCAAGGCCTGTGCAATGGGAACTTCATTCATCCACCGGACTACATATTCGTTTTTATTGTTTTTTTTGATAACAAAGGTTGTTTCGTTTCCCTGACCAAACATCAGGTTTTTATCAATAACCCCCAGGGCTGCATCTTCAAAAATAATTTTGAGTTTGTAACTGGGTGCTATCAGATCGGTCACCTTTACATTGGTTTCCGGAGACGGATTCTGCCTGATACCATTCAGAATTACAGTGAATCGTTCGCCCTGCTCGGTAAAAAATACAAGATTGGATTTTGTTTGGGCAAAACTTAAGGATTGCATAAGTACAATCAATAACAGTAGTAAGGGTAGCTTTTTTTTCATAATGATTTTTGTTGCTTTGACTGGTGATTTTTTTGTTGACCTGTTTTATAGCCGGGCTATAATCTTTCAGGAGCCCGATCATATTCTGAGCAGCAGCAGGCATTTTCCCCGGGAAGTTCGCCTTACAGCTGGCCATTTTCCGGATTCAAATATAATGCCATCGTGAAACACTGTTGATGTGCTGCCTTAATTTGGAAACATTCTTAATGGAAAAGGTGCTGCCGATCGGGCCGGTAATTTTCTAAAAATCAACTTTTTCAATCCTGTTCATTGCCCTCACGATGCGTTGTTGTTTCCGCTGAATATAGGAAGTGGGTGCTGCCGGGCTCCAGCGGCGGGGGTTGGGCAATACCGCCGCAATCAGGGCGGCTTCACCCTTTGTCAGGCTGGAAGCGGGTTTGCTGAAATAAAGCTGCGAAGCCATTTCAACCCCATAGATACCATCTCCCATTTCGATCACATTCAGATAAACCTCCATGATGCGTCGCTTTCCCCAGAAAATTTCAATCAGTCCGGTAAAATAGACTTCAAGACCTTTACGCAACCATGAACGGGAAGGCCATAAAAAGACGTTTTTGGCGGTTTGCTGCGATATGGTACTGGCTCCCCGCAACACTTTACTGCGTTTGTTTAATTCACGGGCTTTTTTTATGGCATCAAAATCAACCCCGAAATGTTTCATGTAATTGTTATCTTCTGATGCTACCACCGCCTGAACCATATTCGGGGAGATGTTTTTCAGCCTGACCCAGTCCTTGGCAAGTTTCATTTTCTCACCATGGATGGCATGGCTTCCGGCTCTGATCAGCATGAGCGGGGTCAGGGGTGGCGGAACAAAGCGGTAAATAATGGTTACAATAATGGTTGATATGAAAAAGAAAAAAACGGCAAACCTGAACATTCTGAGGGCCTTGCGAATAAATGGCTTTTTAACTGACATGAGAAGTCCGGGCTGTTATTTTATCTGCTGCAAACCTACTAAAATTTCCTTTTTATTCCGGGATTTATCCCCTTTCCGGTAGCTATTTTATTCAACTGTTGTAATAAAAAATAATCCTGATTATTGTAATATATAATGGACTAATTTTTTTAAGTTTGCCCCCTCATCGGCAAGCCTGCACAACTCTTAAAACTGACATTCAATGAGTAAATTTATCGGTATCCGGCACGAAGACAAATATGTTATGGAGCGGCGTGCCCCGCTTACCCCCCGCCATGTTGAACGCCTGATAAAAGGAAAGCAACTCGATATCGTGGTTCAGACCTCCGCTAAGAGGGTTTTTACTGATCAGGAATTTATTGATGCGGGTGCTACGATTGCCGATAACCTGGACAATTGCAGTGTCATTCTTGGTGTTAAGGAAATGCCGCTTTCTTTTTTTCAACCCGGCAAAACCTATGTCTTTTTCTCCCATGTAATCAAAGGTCAGCCATACAATATGCCTATGCTCCGAAAAATGATGGAGCAGGGATGCAACCTCATTGATTATGAGAAAATTGTTGATGAACAGGGGAAACGCCTGATTTTCTTCGGACGTTATGCCGGTCTGGCCGGGATGATCAATTCGCTCTGGTCGCTGGGCCTGAGGCTAAAGGAATATGGCTATGACACTCCTTTTCTTAAGATAAAACAGGCGCACAGATATTCATCACTGGATGAAGCCAGACAAATCATATCCGAAGTAGGGCAGGAGATCGCTGAAAAGGGAATGCCTGAAGAATTAAGACCATTTACTGTTGGATTTACCGGTTACGGGAATGTTTCGCAGGGTGCCCAGGAAATTCTCGGGCTGCTTCCCGTTAAGGAAATTTCGCCGGAGAAACTGATGAATCTGAAAAGAAGGAAATTGTTGCCCAATAATCTGATATATAAGGTGGTTTTCAAAGAAGAACACCTGTCTCAACATAACGATGGCGAGGGTTTTGATCTCCAGGACTATTATACAAACCCCGGAAATTATCACAGTGTTTTTGAGAAGTATATTCCGCATCTGTCGCTGCTGATGAACTGCATGTACTGGGATACACGATATCCGAGGATTGTTACAAAGGATTATCTCGAAAAGGTTTTCAGGGCAGGGAGGCCGAAACTTACTGTAATCGGTGATGTTACCTGTGATCCTGACGGAAGCATTGAAATCACTCACCATGGTACAGAGATCGAAGATCCGGTTTTTGTCTATAATCCGTTTACACGTGAACCGGTGATGGGTCATAAAGGCGAAGGTATGATGGTGATGGCGGTTGATATCCTTCCAAGTGAATTGCCCCGTGATTCATCGGCCGGATTTGCCGATGCGCTGATAAACTTCATCAAACCCATCGCGGATTGCGATTTTAGCGAACCTTTCGAAGATCTTGACATCCCCCGGGCCATCAAAAAAGCATTGATTCTGCATAATGGCGAGCTGACACCCGATTTCAGGTACCTTTCTTCATTTGTTGAGAATGTACCTGTGGTTTGATAATAACTTTTGCTACTTCGAAGAACTAAAAAACAGATTTCCGTATGTTGAAAAAAGTACTGATTCTCGGTGCAGGTCTGGTTGCCAGACCCATTGTAAAACATCTGCTTGCCAGCGGTTACAGCCTGACTGTCGCCGATATTGTGCAGTCCAAAGCCGCTGAACTTACCGGTAACCATCCCCATGCAGAAGCCGTCGCCCTGAATGTTGAGGATGAAACCTCTCTGGGCAATCTAGTGTCAGGCCACGATCTGACCGTGAGTTTGTTGCCATACGTTTTTCACGTTCAGGTTGCCAGGCATTGCATCCGTTACCGTAAAAATATGGTTACAACGTCCTATGTAAAGCCGGAAATGGAAGCCCTGGATTCGGAAGCAAAAGAAGCAGGCATCATCATCCTGAATGAGATGGGACTAGATCCGGGAATTGATCATATGTCAGCCATGCGGATCATTGATCATGTGCACAGCCGGAATGGGAAAGTACTTGAATTTTACAGCATCTGCGGAGCTCTGCCGGCTCCCGAAGCAGTTGACAATCCATTCAGATATAAATTCTCATGGAGTCCAAAGGGCGTGGTAATGGCCGGCAACAACGATGCCCGCTACCTGAAGCATGGATCAGAGGTGTTTGTTCCTACAGCGGAACTGTTCAGGCATCCGGCCTCCGTTGAATTCAAAGGGGTAGGTAAACTCGACATTTATCCCAACCGTGACTCGATCTCATATATTGATATTTATGGTATTCCGGAAGTTCAGACCATGATGCGCGGTACTTTCAGGTATCCCGGCTGGTGTGAAACGCTTGATGCCATCAAGCAGTTGAACCTGATTTCCTATGACAAATCTGATATGAGCGGTATGACTTATGCGCAGCTTCTGATGCATCAGATCGGTGCCGACACTGCTGATCATCTGAGGAACAAAGTAGCCGCCTACCTTGGGGTTGATGTAAATGCTCATGCCCTGGATGCCCTGGAATGGCTGGGCCTGTTCGAAAACAAACCGATGAACAGGGGCATGGAATCTCCTTTTGAAGTCACGAGTGACCTGATGATCGCCAAAATGGAACTGGGCTATGATGAGCGGGATATGGTTGCCATGCAGCATACTTTCCTGGCTGAATACCCCGATGGCAAAAAAGAGATTATCCGGTCCCGTATGCTTGATTTCGGTTCGCCTTCGACCGATACCTCCATCGCCCGAACGGTTGCCTTACCGGCGGCAATAGGGGTGGAGATGATCATGAAGGGTGAGATCACAGTGAAAGGAGTTTTCAGACCGGTAATTCCTGAAATTTATAATCCTGTTCTGGATGCCCTTGAGAAACTGGACATCCGGATGGAAGAAGAATACGGGCTTCCACTGAGCGAAAATATCGCCTGACGATAGACTTTCTTTAATATTTTTGCAGTCCGGCAGTAGTTTCCTTGTCAGGAGATACTGCCGGGTGTATTTAGGGATAAGGCAGTCCGGATTATGGTTGGTCTTTCCCTGAGAAAACCTTGTACCTGTTTACCTTCATTAATAACTTCAATTTTTTACTTTTTACTTTTTACTTTAGACTTTCTACTTTAAACTTAACCTTATGGCTTTTACCAAATTCGGCAAATGGATAGGCGGGGGACTCGGATGGGCACTCGGAGGTCCCATCGGGGGGATTCTCGGTTTTGTGTTTGGTTCGATGTTCGATAGTATGCAGAGCGGCGAATATGAACAAAAGGGATTTACGCCCACCCAGGAAGGCGACTTCAAGGTCAGTCTGCTTGTGATGATTGCTGCTATCATGAAGGCTGACGGAAAAATCCTCAAATCTGAACTGAGTTATGTGAAGCAGTTTATGCTCCGTCAATTCGGTGAGCAGGAATCGGAACGTCTTTTATTGTTGTTGCGCGAAATCCTCCGGCAGGAGCTGAATGTAGATGAAATCTGTGAACAGATCCAGGAGAATATGGAGTATCCTTCACGGCTACAGTTGGTTCATTTCCTTTTCGGGGTTGCATCGTCTGATGGTGAAGCCCATGCTGCAGAAGCGGAGGTATTGCAGCGTATGTGCCTGCATATGGGGATCAGGCAGAGCGATTTTGAGTCAATCAAGGCCATGTTTATCAGGGACACTGGCAGCGCTTACCGTATTCTTGAAATATCTCCCGAAGCCAGTGATGAAGAAGTAAAAAAGGCTTACAGAAAAATGGCACTGAAATACCATCCCGACAAGGTCGCCCACCTTGGGGATGAAGTTCAGCATGCTGCCAAGGAAAAGTTTCAGCAGCTCAATGCAGCATACAATGAAATCAAGCAGCAGAGGGGATTTAACTGATCTGCAGATAAGCTTTGATGATTTGCCCCGCCCGGGTGAATTGAAAGCTCTTTTTGCAACCAACCGGAGCTATCTCGGTAAAACAGTCCAAAAGCTCTCAAAGTTCAATCCCCGCGAGCTCGACAGGCTGGTTCACGACCTTCACGATCAGGCTTTCAGCCATTACGACTGCCTCAGCTGTGCCAACTGCTGCCGGAACATCAGCCCGGCCATCAGCCACAACGATGTGGAGCAATTGTCGAAGAAATTAAAAGTCAGACCTTCAGAAATCGTTTCAAAGTATCTTCTGATGGATGAAGAGGGTGATTTTGTGTTCACCTCAGCGCCATGTCCCTTTATTGATGGTGAGAATTATTGTTCAGTTTACTCTCATCGACCTAAAGCCTGCCGCGAATATCCCCATACCGACCGGCCACGGTTCTATCAGATCCTGGGTTTGTCGCTGAAAAATGCTGAAATTTGTCCGGTGGTTTATGCGATATTGATGAAGCTCAGTACCACAGGAAGCAAAATTTGAATGAAAATCCGGGTTGTGTCGCACTTACAGGATGTTCTCCGGTCATCGTCTGCCCATTCAGTCAATAACCAGCAGGTATCCGGATTTAAACCTCACGGTCTCCGTTTGCTCAGATTCAGATTCACTGAATGAATTGGCTTTTCATTTCAGGCTGATGAATTTTCGGTCATAATTAGATTTATTTATTTGTTCTGTCGGGGATGAGGAATGCATGCCATTGGGTTTATGATTTATTTGTTAAGTCTGTTAATGGTTAAATAATATAGTATTACATTTGATATATAGTTGACATATTTTATAAATCGAAGATATTATTCTATGATCAGACCTGTTCTTATCTTGGTTTTTATTGCCTTTGCCTATACCGGCATTGCCCAGAATTCGTTCATTCAAACCGTTGAGGATTTTAGTTTATCAAGTCTGTATGGTGTATTTTCTGCAGATGACAATTTTGTCACGTACGGCATTTATATAGATTCTACCGGCAGCCGTATGGCCAGGAAAACAGATACATCCGGGAATACATTATGGACATGGAAAGCATTGGATTATACCATGAATATATACTGTGGTGCCGCTGATGGTGATGGCAACATCTATTTATGCAGATACAGGAGTTCTTTAGGACCCCGGCTGCTGAAACTTTCCCCCGAAGGTGATTCCATATGGCAGAAGCCACTTCCGGGTAACCAACCGATCAGCATAAGCCGGACTCATGATGATCTGTTCCTGCTTCTTTCCCATGCAGGGAATGGACTTATCTTTAGTAAAACTGACCTGTCGGGTGATGTAATCTGGTCAAAACAGATAAGTAACATTGACCTTGATGATGAACGGAACGGACTGACCCATTTTGAGATGTCTGATAGCGCAATACTGATCATTACACAAAGCAGTGAGCCGCTATTCGGTGATTACATCACATATTTTCAATTGTTCAGCCAGGCGGGAGATTCATTGTCGGAATTTTCATTTCCGGTGTATGGGCCACAACAGATTGTTTATTCTGCTTTCCGGTTGAATGATCACGAAGTCGCGCTAACCGGCAAGTACCAGGGTGAATACAATGTGGATCAGAGGTTCGTATCAAGAATTAATGTATTGAGTGGTGAGGTCGTGTGGTATAAAACCGTTTTACAGGATATACTCAACGCCAGACTTCTTATTGCAGGGGTCAGTGAAAACAGAATCATGATTTCAGGAAACATTCAGAATACGGTAAATATGCCTCTGCAGGCACTGTCCATGGGAATGACTTTAGACGGGGATGTACTCTTTTACCGGGGTTATGGGGTGAATATACTCCAGGATATTTCCTCAGTCTGCCTTGCAGCAGACGGAGGTATTGTTGCCGCCGGACACACCTATTCAGGTGACAAAATGAAGGGATTTATCATGAAAACAGACCACAACGGAATGGTGAATGTACTCGGTACCGGGTCTGTTACCAGTCGGATAATCCTGAACTGTTACCCTAATCCTGTAGTTGACCGGCTTTGCATAGAGACATCAGCCGGGATAAGGCTTATTGAACTTTTTGATGCAAATGGAAGGAAAACAGGCCAGACTGAATGCTACGGAAACAAAAAGATAATGTTGCCAATGAATGCCCAACGGCCCGGTTTGTTATTGGTCAGGGTGGTGCATGATCAGGGTGTTGACTGTATTAAGGTCATGGTCAGGTAAAAGAGTTAACATTCAAACTATCATCCGAAAATCAGATGTTATGAAGATAAAAATCGCCATGTCGCTGATGTTTTTCTCGGTTCTGAGTACTCTGTATGGCCAGCAATCTTTTGAAAGACTTTACCAATACTGGAATTATGGTGAAGGTGGTGCAGTTTTCGAAGAAGAAGATGGGTACCTGTTGGCCGGAACCGGGGTTGATGATTTATTAAATAAGTTTTTCCTGTTAAAAGTAGGATTAAACGGGGATACCCTTTGGATGAAACAGGTGGAATTGTCAAACCACAGTGGTTCTGATCCATGGATACGTTGTTCATTAACTGATGGTTCAGGAAATACCTGCTTTTTCGTATCGGGGGTACAGAATATGCCTGATTTTCTGAAATTCGATG
The DNA here is from genome assembly GCA_016705005.1 of Bacteroidales bacterium. Lineage (GTDB taxonomy): Bacteria > Bacteroidota > Bacteroidia > Bacteroidales > Lentimicrobiaceae > Lentimicrobium. The sequence goes on from JADIZB010000012.1 coordinate 74,823, forward strand.
CACAATGGAATCTTCTGTGGAAAAGAAAGCTGGAAGATGATTTCAAAATACAAAAAATGGTAGTTTCGGATGATAATAATATAATTTGCGTCGGGCAGGACTCAACCGGGTATTGTATCAGGAAGCTTGATACCGGAGGTTCAACCATCTGGCGTTCCGGAAATATCTATTGTAATATGTGGGGATATCTTTCTTTCTCTTCAATTCATGAAATGCCGGATAATAATATAGTCCTGATTTCTTCATGGATGAATAACAACTGGTTTCAATTCAATCACAGCACGATAACCATTTACGGTCCTGAAGGCGATTCGCTTTCGTCGTCATTTTTTGATCCCGAAAGCGGGAATTTCCATATTTTTGAAACCCATCTTGTTGAAGATGATTTGTTGAGCATCGCCGTTAGTACTGCTATGGACGAAACAACCTCTTCGTTGATCAGGCATAAGTCCGATGGTACAATTCTGAGGGATATTTTACTGGGCCCTGAAGGTTCGTTTTATAAAATGGTGAAGACCGGTGATGGAAATTTAATTGCGTTAGGATCTACCCCGGCAGTCGGAGGGATCCGTCGAATGGTTCTGCACTGCGTCACCCTCACCGGAGATAGCTTATGGAGTTCGTACATTGGTTATACCAGAGGGCTATCTGTCAACGATATTAAATACTGCCATGATAAAGGGATACTTCTGGGCGGTTTTGCCGGGGTTAATGATTGGCCCGATGTTCATCCCTATTTCGTAAAAACCGACAGTATCGGGAAAATATCTCCTTTGGGAATAAGCAATTTGCCGGAGAAATCCGTTGCTGTTTACCCGAATCCCGCTTATGGCAGCGTGGTGATTGAAACACCTGTTAACTTCACGGGGCAGTATACAATATACGATTCCTTCGGGCGGATTTGTTATTCCGGATCATTGAACGCTGAAATGCAAACCATCGACCTCTATAGCCTGAAATCCGGTATTTATGTATATCACATTACGGATAATCAATCGGTATTTACCGGAAAACTGATGGTTAAAGCCGTACGATAGTTCCGAGGGGTAGTTTCTTTCCAAAGCTGTCGTTCAGATACAACTCGCCTGATTCGAGTGTCTCATTGCTGCCAAAAGCCGACCTGACCAGGTTTTCTCCGATGAGTGAAGAGAAGCCCATGGAATAGAGGCTGAGGATGAGAAAGTGCTCCTTTTCATCAACCAGCTCGCTGCAAACCTTAATCATTTCATTGATGTTCTCTTCCAGCACCCACTTCTCACCATCCGCACCACGGCCATAGGCAGGCGGATCAAGGATTATACCATTGTACTTTGTCCCTCTCCGGGCTTCACGTTTCACAAACTTCAGGGCATCTTCAACAATCCAGCGGATGCCGTCGAGGCCACTGAGTTCCATATTTTCGCGTGCCCAGGTAATCACCGGCTTTACCGAATCCACATGAACCACTTCGGCTCCGGCAGCACAGGCTGCAAGCGATGCGCCTCCTGTATAAGCGAAAAGGTTGAGTACTTTGGGCCTTGTGGTTTGCATCTCATTTATCCGGTCATATATGAAATCCCAGTTGTTGCCCTGTTCAGGGAAAACGCCAATGTGCCTGAAACTGGTAAGTCCCAGCCTCATTTTCAGATGCATCCCTTTATAATCGTATCCGATCTGCCATTGCTCATGACAGCCTTTGTTCAATATCCATTTACCTTTCTCAGGATCGTTTTTTTCTTTGCGGAATATGGCCTGTGACCTTTTTAACCACTCTGATTCAGGTAGCGATTTATCCCAGACTGCCTGGGGCTCGGGCCGGGTAAGAACCTGATTGCCGAACCGCTCCAGTTTTTCGAAGTTACCGGAGTCAATCAGTTCATAATCTTTCCAGTGGGAGGGGGTCAGCAGTTTGATCATATCTCATGAGTTACCGGTTACAAAGATGCGAAATTTCTCTAATTTTGCTTTTATCCCAGCAACCAATCATTCTTTCCATGTCTGAACCGATTACCAGTGCCCGGAATCCCCGCATTAAAAATCTTGTCCTGCTCCAGCAAAAATCGCGTGAGCGCCGCAAACAGAACAGAATAGTGGTGGAAGGCCTGCGTGAAACGGGTATAGCCGCTTCAAACGGATTCAGAATTATGGAATTGTTTGTTTGCCCTGACCTGGCGGACGAACATGTTTACAAATCTATTTCAGGTGATACACCGATTACCCTGGTCAGCCGGTCGGTATTTGAGAAACTTGCTTACCGTGAGGGCTCTGATGGTAGTATTGCCTTGCTGGAACCACGCTGGTTGCGGATTACAGATGTAAAACTCAGGCCTGACCCTTTGGTCATTATCCTGGAAGCCGTCGAAAAACCCGGGAATCTGGGTGCCATACTCCGTACCGCAGATGCCGTAAATGCTGATGCTGTCGTAGTGTGCGATCCGCTTACCGACATTTACAATCCGAATGTGATAAGGTCAGGCATTGGTTGTGTGTTTTCGCGACAGGTGGTAGCCTGTTCCACTGAAGAAGCTCAGCAATGGCTGAAGAAAAATGGCATCAGGAGTTATGCAGCCGAACTTAAGGCATCAACACACTATTGTTCGCACGATTATACCGGCCCTACCGCCTTTGTAATGGGCACGGAAGCCGATGGTCTGACCCATAAATGGATTGATTTCTGCGATGAAAGGATCATTATCCCAATGCTGGGAAGTATCGATTCGCTGAATGTTTCGGTTTCAACCGCAGTGCTGGTTTTTGAAGCAATGCGCCAAAGGGGGATTGAGTGACGGGTGCCGTTTAGTAATGTTTCAAATGACGAATACGAATTACGAATGACGAATTACGCCTGCCCCGCAGAAGCGCAGCGTAGGCGGGGAATGACGAATTACAAATCAAGAATGACAAACGGAGCCCTTCAACTACTTAGGGAAGCAAATGACGAATTGGGAATCGATATCAGAAATATGTGCCAGAACTTCAGTGTTTGAGCTATAGACTTTATACCTGTAACTTTTAATGTCACTCCGCCACCCGCCTCTATTCAGCACTAAAAACTATAAACTACCCCAAGGCCGATCCTTATATTTCCGGTTTCTTTGCTGCCGGTAACCCTGAAATATTCATCATTTATTCCGTAAGCGGCGGCTGTGTATTCCGCTTCAGCAATCACGCTGAACTTTCCGGTTACATATGTAATCATCGGTGCAATTCTGTAAACATAGTCGATGTCGGCATCACGTGCATATACAGGACCATTGATTTTCGCAATAGAACCACTGTTATTTGTGAATCCCACAATGAGAGACGGTTGCCAGTTACCTGAAGTCAAAGATGTATTTACCCAAAGGGCATGATAATTCAGTGGACTGTATTCCCTTTGGTTGGTAAGGCTGTCGGTGAAAGTAACGCCGAAACCACCCATCATCAGATGGTCGTTCAATGCCTGCCCGTAAGTGTACTGTCCTTTGATGGAAAGTTTCCCGGTATTATAATGTACAAATCCGGACCAGGATAAACAGTTCAGTCTTTCATCAGCCACATACAGACTATCGGTTGCGATTCTGGGGGTAAGCATCTTATAATCAACAGCCAAACCTCCAAACAGTTTCTCATTCCTGAAATGGACCTGTCCGTGCAGATTGGGCACAACACTGTTACGGATGTAAATCGAGCTGTTTTCCTTAGGTCCGTTGTTTACATAATCGCGTTGTGACGACGCGGCCAGCACAAAGTTAAACTTTCCCGCTTTCCTGTCCAGCCTGATCTGGGGCTGACGGCTGAACGAATGAAACGGAGCTCCTGTATTCAGTGAGAGTACATTGGGGATCATTTCGGGCAGGTCGATGGGATGCCAGTACTGCCCGATCAAAAGCCTGGTTTTTGTCCACTGGAGTGAAATGTATGCATGACGCAGACGGAGACTGTTGTTTTCACTGTTTGAGGCACCGGTGAAATCACTTTCGAACAATGCCATCACCCTGGCGCCAAGTACATCCGGTCCGGTGGCCCTGGCTGTAAGCCTTGTGGTCATAGCATACTGGTTGAATGTCGGCCTGGCATTGATGTCTTCGCCATTGGCATCATAAAGTGGTTTTTTAGGATAAAAAAGCAGAAATCCCTCTCTTGCTTCAACCACCTGGCGACTATCGAAGATGGCATCAGCGCGTACAAAACCACTCACAGAAAGCCTGTAATCAGATTTTTCTGATTGGGCATCTGCCCTGGTTAAAGTAAAAAAGATCAGTGAAAGGACAAGGAAGAGAAAATGTAAAACCCGCATGTTTTTTCGGGCAAAGAAAGGGAAAATGGGTGAAAGAAGGAAAGAAAGTGAAAAAGAATAGGATGGAGCGATAGATCGGTTGACCGATGGCGATATTCACCGGAAATTGTCGATGTTGGTGGTTAGATAGGGCGTTTTGAAAAAAGGCCGGGACTCCTGGTTAAAAATATAAACGGTGGAGTTAATTCCAAACCTGCATCCCAGGATATTTCATCGGTATAAAGTGTCTCATCTATTCATCACGATGAACCGTTGAAGGTGAAAATGCCGGGAGGCAAACGGCAATATATTCGGCTCCTCCAGAATAGGGAGTGCTGTAGCGGATCCACTCATCTGCTTCAGTTACAATAGCCTGACCGGCTTCAATGATGAACTCATCATCAAGGGTTGATACTTTCAACCGGCCTTTCAGAACCACCGTATATTCATTGAATTCTGGGCGCTGGCCGGGCTCTTCCCAGCCTTCCTCGCTGACCATACGGGCAATACTGACTTCGCTGGTGTTGCTGCTGATTCTTCCGAAAAACTCTTCGATACGTTTCTCCTTATTCCCGGTCGCCTTGATGATTGAAGGAGCTTTGATAATTTTAGCCATAGTTATTTGTTTTAACGGTTTTGAAAGAACCGGCATACTAAATTTTAATCAGTGATTATTGTATTCAATGGAAACAACTTTCTTCCAAACTTATCTGATCATTGTTAATTAACCACCAATAGGTTCAAATTCTCCTGTTTCCTGGTGATATTCATAGATGTTACCGGTGTGGATCATATAGTGCCAACCGATCAGTTTCATTGTTCCGTTATGCACACGCTCCCTGATATAGGGATAGGTCATCAGGTGCTTAAGCTGTTCCGCAACATTCATTTGTTCTGTCAGCCATTCCCTGGCGGCCAGGTCTGTGTTGTCAACCATGCTGAGAACTTTGTCTTTTACCGGCATTGCCAGTTCGAGCCAGTGACGTGTATGGGGAATCAATGCCATTTTTTCGGGTGATTCGTAGAGTGAAGCGCATCCTCCGCAGTTTGAATGGCCACAGACGATGATATTTCTGACATTCAATACCAGAACAGCATATTCAATGGCGGATGTTGTAGCCAGGTATTCTCCGGATTCGCGATACATTGGAACCAGGTTGGCGATGTTTCTGATGATGAACAATTCGCCGGGCATGGTTTGGGTAATCAGTGATGGAACCACCCGTGAATCGGAGCATCCGATAAAGAGTGTATGCGGGTTCTGCTCCCTTCCCAGATTTTCGAAATGCTGGCGGTTGGCTTCAAAGTCCTTCTGACGGAAACGGATCACTCCTTCATTAAAATCGGGCATACACAGAATAATTTCTAAAATAACAGATTATAGGCCAACTTGTTAAAATGTGGTTTAATATTATTAAAATCAAAGGATTTCAGGTCCTGAAATATAATCATTTTAAGTATATTTACGAGGTGATAGAGTCATTTTCCACCTTAAAAAAAATTTGCCATGGTATTCATTGTAATTGGGATTATTGTCCTGTTGGCCGGAGTTGTTCTTGCCAGAACTGAATCACCTGTTCAGCGTTTTACAGGTACGATCAGGATTGCCGGTATTATTTTACTCGTTCTTGGGGTTGCATTTTCTGCAGTTTACCAGATTGAGCCGGGGCAGGTGGGTGTGCAGAAACTATTCGGAAAAGTTAACAGCAACACACTCGAGAGTGGCTTAAACATCATCAATCCGTTGGTTAAGGTTGTAACCTTCGATATCCGTACGCAGAATTATACCATGTCGGGGGTCCACGATGAAGGTGACAAGACAGGCGATGATGCCATCCGTGTACTTTCAGCCGACGGGCTGGAGGTGATAGTTGATCTTACTGTGCTTTACAAGGTAATTCCGTCGGAAGCACCCCGTATTCTGCAGGAACTGGGGACCGATTACAGGAACACCATTGTAAGGCCAATCTGCCGGACAAAAATCAGGGACAATGCGGTTTATTACGATGCTGTTGCTTTGTACTCTTCAAAAAGGGATGAGTTCCAGAACAGGATATTCAAGACCATTGAAAGCGATTTTATGAAGCGGGGACTGATCCTCGAGCAATTGCTGGTGCGGAATATCACCTTGCCGGAATCAGTAAAGACCACCATTGAATCGAAAATCAATGCCGAGCAGGAAGCGCAGAAAATGACCTTTGTGTTGCAGAAGGAAAAGCAGGAAGCCGAGCGCAAACGCGTGGAAGCCCAGGGTATTGCCGACTATCAGAAGATTCTGAGTACCGGGCTGAGCGACAAGCAGCTGCAATATGAGATGATCAAGGCCATTGCCACCTCTCCGAACGCCAAACTGATTTTTATGGATGCCAAAAAACCTGCTTCAATTATTGTTGATGGGAAGTAAGATTCCCTGATTTGTAATCATGGCATGGATAAGTAATTCATTTTAAATGGCTTGTCATTATCCATAGCTCACTTTGGTTCAACCGGAATAAAAAAAGCAGATTTTTTTTGCGGACTACTTGTGCAATAAGAAAAAGGTTCTATCTTTGCACTCTCATTTGAGAAAAAGTTCTTAAAATATGGTCCGGTAGTTCAGTTGGTTAGAATACGTGCCTGTCACGCACGGGGTCGCGGGTTCGAGTCCCGTCCGGACCGCAAAAGCTCCTCACAAGGGAGCTTTTTTAATTATGTTTTATACTTATATAATATATTCAGCATCCTGCGACATTTACTATAAGGGTATTTCTGAGGACCCGGATCGGCGGCTCCTGGAGCACAACCAGGATAAGAGCAGGTATACCAGCGGGAAGGGACCCTGGTCATTGGTTTATAAAAGCATTTGAAACCAGGAAACAAGCCCTGATCGAAGAGAGGCGAATAAAAAGCCTGAACAGAAGATCATTGGAACATCTGATAAAGGAATCGGGAGGCTAACGAAATCAGTTGTTAATTAGGTCCAGTGCCTGTCATCTCGTCACCCGTGACGAGACGGGTTCTCTCGTCAATTTTTTTGACGAGACAGTCCGGACCGCAAAAGCTCCTCACAAGGGAGCTTTTTTAATTATGTTTTATACTTATATAATATATTCAGCATCCTGCGACATTTACTATAAGGGTATTTCTGAGGACCCGGATCGGCGGCTCCTGGAGCACAACCAGGATAAGAGCAGGTATACCAGCGGGAAGGGACCCTGGTCATTGGTTTATATAAAAGCATTTGAAACCAGGAAACAAGCCCTGATCGAAGAGAGGCGAATAAAAAGCCTGAACAGAAGATCATTGGAACATCTGTTAAAGGAATCGGGAGGCTAACGAAATCAGTTGTTGTTTAGGTCCAGTGCCTGTCATCTCGTCACCCGTGACGAGACGGGTTCTCTCGTCAATTTTTTTGACGAAACCGTCCATACCGCAAAAGCCTCACAGTTATGTGGGGCTTTTTCATTGATATTCAATCCTGATTTTTATCTTTTCAGTTCCTGGATATGTATGACGCATTCCACTTCAACTACTTTCCCTGAAACGGCAGGGAGTCTTCACTACTATTACCGTCAGTAAGCAAGGATGAATCATAACTGAATAAGCATTCGCCAGGGTTTGTGCGTGTTTAGTCAGGGAAATCCTTATCCGGGAAAAATAATTCTATAATTGCTTGATTAATCTATATAAAGCCTAGTATATTTGCCTTAAGTTTTCAATTGTTTATAATTATCCGAATATCTGTTATATTATTGAAATTTTATTTCACTAATAATTCAACTGTAGCATTTTAAACCAACTCCCTCAACTCAGAAATCTATTCCCGATCATTCTCCTGCAAGACCTTCGGTGAACCGGAGTTCAATGTTTTCAATTTGACCGTAACGGAATTGATGAAAAGAAATTTTATGAAACAACAGTTCTGATACCCGGAAGAAGTATAATTTTAAATAAGGAAATACAATTTTACAACCTGCATCATCCGTTCGGTTTCATACAACTGAATTCAGGTGATTCTTAAACAGCAACTTATTTCTATCAAACAAGTCCCCGTTTTATGAAAAATCAACGAACTTTAAATGAAACCAAACACCTGGTTAAGACCCTGATGCTTTCATTTATCCTGGTTATCTTAACCGGTGCCGGATTATCGGCTGCTTTGCCGGTAGTAAACAGTCATGATAACTTTGGTCCGGTTCCTGACGAACCCAAATGTACAGCGCCGCCTGCGGTAACCACGTTACCTGCTACATCTGTCACATCTGTCAGTGCGGTTCTCAACGGAACGGTCAATCCCAACCAGGGTTATACCAGTTATTATTTTGCATGGGGAACAACCACGTCCTATGGGAATACAACAACGGTAAAGTATGCCGGGTCGAATAATTGTACAGTACCTGTTTTGGCAACCCTTACAGCGCTGATTCCGGGAGTGACCTACCATTTTCAGCTTGTAGCCTACAATGCAGTTGGAACTTCCTATGGAAACGATGAGGTCTTCATTGCCGGAGAACCTCAGCCACCGGTACTGTCAGTCACCCCGGCGAACAGGGACGTGTTACCGCTTGCCGGTACCACAACCTTTTCGGTGCAATCCAATGCAGCATGGACAGCAGTCAGCAGTCAGCCCTGGTGTACGGTAACACCTTCAGGTGCCGGAAATGGAAACATAACCGCCAGTTATGCCGTAAATAATACCCCGGCACAGCGCCAGGCAAATATTACCGTAACAGTTGAGGGATTGGACCCTGTAGTTGTTACGGTTACACAGGCGGCGCCAAGTATCACGGTTACTCCAACCAGCCTGGAGGTAAACGGAGTTTCTGGTAGTTTCACATTTACTGTAACATGCAATTCTTCCTGGAGTGTTACAGATGACCAGACCTGGTGCGAGGCTTATATGAATGATTTCGGGAACGGGACAGGGATAATTCCTTTTTTTTATAGTGCAAATAATACAGATTCTCCACGTACTGCAAATATAACGGTAAGCGTTCCCGGGCTTCCGGCAACCATCATTACAATAATTCAAAATGTCTATGTTCCCAGTTTGCATCTGGAAGTGACTCCCAGCCAATCTTTCGTTAATCATGATGCAGGAACAACTCAGTTTACTGTTAGTTCGAATACAAGCTGGTCGGCAATTTCCAGTCAATCATGGTGTACAGTTACCCCGAATGGTAGCGGAAACGGTATAATTGTGGCATCCTTTGATGAAAACACATCAGAAATGACAAGAGTGACCAGCATCACAATAACTGGTGGGGGGTTGACCAGACATGTACTATTGTTTCAGTATGGAGTTATACCATCTGAATTCAAGTTTACATTGTCCAATATCATACAAGTTTCTCCCAATGAGTTTGAGTTTGATCTTTATGTTCAGGATATATTGCCTACAGATAGTCTTAAAATGGCAACTATGCAGTTTGGGATTTTCTTCAATCAGGGAATATTGAATGGTGGAGAAATTACAAATGGGATGGTATCAGTTTATCCCTGGTCTGCCGGATACTCCGATTTGCCGGAAAATTTGACTCCTATCTCAACGAGTACCACTTCACTGGGGCTTATCAGGGTGGCCGGCAGAGCTTCTCCTGGCTGCGCGAATGGATTTGTTGTCTCAAAGATTATCCCGGCACACGCATTAACAGGTTCAGATTCACCAATTCAGTGCCTTTTACAAGCAATTCAACCCCGGATATGGTGTTCACTTCAAATACTGTAATTACCCCTGTTTATGCAACCCGTTTCGCCAAATATGATCTGATTACCTGTTATAATACCCAGTTGCCTGTATATCCGGGCATCAATGCCGTTGTTGAAAGCAATCCGGTTCTGAATGGACCGCCGGTACTCGAGATAGCCCCAGGCGACCAGGTGGTTGAACCTGTTGCCGGAAATGTTGATTTTGCGGTTAATTCAAATACTGCCTGGGTCGCTCAGACAAATGTACCCTGGCTGACAATCACCCCGTCGGGTTATGGCAATGGTAACATTGAAGCAATTTTTGCTGAGAATACAACCGGAGAACCCCGTTCTGCAGCCATTACAGTAATGGCAGATGGCGAACAGGAAATTGTTATCCTGAACCAGGAATGGAACGACACCAGGACAATCAACCTCAGCCTGCTGATCGAAGGGCTGTATACGGGAAACGGCACCCTGAAGCAGGCTTCTGATGCCAGCGGGCCCCATTTCGGACCCGGGGTAGCCGACCATGTGACTGTTGAACTCCACAACAGTTCCGATTATACCATTGTGGAACATGTGGTCACCGGTATTGAGCTTAGCACAACGGGCAACGTTTCGGTGAACATTCCGCCGGCCTTCGGTGGGAGCTATTATATCACCATAAAACACCGGAATTCAATAGAAACCACCACTGCAATCCCGGTTTCCTTTGACCTGCCGGTGATAAACTATGCCTTTGATTCCCCCGGAAAGGCTTATGGTAATAACCTTCAGCTGATGATTGATGGCCATTACGCCATTCTGAGCGGCGATGTGAACCAGGACGGCTTTGTGGATACAGGGGATATGACGCCGGTTGACAACGATTCGGAACACTTTGCCTCAGGTTACCTGGATCCGGATGTGAATGGTGACGGGAATGTTGATACTGCTGATATGACCATTATTGACAACAACAGTGCAGCCTATGTGGCTCGGGAGACCCCCTGATCAGAACAGATAATCTTACGATAAATCAGGGCTGCCGCTTTTTTGAGGCAGCCCTGATTTCATAATTCAGCTACCAGGCCTTCTTTTCCTCTGTCTTATGGCAAATACTTTTGAACGGACAGAGGCTGCAGTGCTCCTCATGGGTTGTTTGTGTAAAAGGGATCTCCCTGTTATAAATCTCTGTCAGCAGGTATTTCAGGTGGTTTTCAAAATCACTGAGGGTAGTTTTCGGGTTATAGTCGGGCAATACCAATGGTATAAATCCGTCCTTCAGCGATCTGAAACTGATGATGCCGGCACTGGCCTCGTCTGACAGTCCGGGAATCCTGGTGTCCCGTGATGCAAGCAAAAGGTAGAACATTAACTGAAAGGCTTTTTCTTTTGGCCTGGGTGATGATTCGAAGAGAGCTTCCACCGATTTTGGCTTCAGGTCAGCGGCGTCCACCTTACCGGTCTTGTAGTCGATGATCCTGACAATTCCGTCAGTACTGTCAATGCGATCGGTAAATCCCTTCAGCTTTACTTCCATGATCTCAGCATCAGCCAGATCAACTGAAAGAATCATTTCAAGCGATTCTTCCAGGCCTAGAATTCTGTTTCCGGATTTGTAATTCTCTTCTGTTTCCTTTGCGAGGAAACGGCTGATCCACACATTGGCCACCCTTACAATCAGCAGATTCCTGCCATGTTCAACCTCACCACCCGGGAAGTGTTTTTTCAGGGAAGCCATGATGGCTTCCGGCGCTTCCTGCTGCATTTTCAGGTAATCGGCAGGCTCAGGAAATGATCCCCTGAATGGTTCATAAAAGTTCTGAAGGACCTCGTGGATGACTACCCCGAGGGTGCGATGATCGATGGTTTCATCGGTATCTTCCGGTTCACCAAGGTTCAGGATGCGTGTGAAATAGAATTTGAGCGGACAGGTGAGATATGTATTCAGTGAAGTAGGAGAATAGCCGCTTACAGCCAGAAGCCTCAGTTTTTCAAGTATTTCAGGGGTCTTTTCTATCTCAATGGCAACCGGTTTGCGAACTTCTGCCGGGGCAGAAGGTTTCGTTTCTGTTATTTTAATTCCGCTATTAATCCCCGGTATCTCAGTGATGATCTGGCTGAGAAACCTGCTTTTTTCACCTCCGCCCAGATCATCGGCCTCAGAATTGTATATAAGCCAGGCTTGCCTGCTGCGCTGGAGAAGGCGGTAGAAATGGTAGGCAAAAACGGCCTGCTGATCGTGATGGGTAGGCAGTCCGAACGATTGCCTGATTTCAAATGGTATAAAACTGTTGTATGATTTTTTTGACGGAAGGGTGTCTTCGTTGGCTGAAATGAGGATCACGTTTTCAAAATCAAGGGTACGTGTCTCCAGCATCCCCATGACCTGGATTCCTTCGAGGGGTTCCCCGTAAAAAGGAACGGGCATGGCAGCTGCGGCTTCCCGGAAAAGGCTGTGGAGGGTACGGAGTTCTCCGATCAGGCTACTTTCACTGACCAGAGTATGCAGTCGTTTGGCAATCATAGCCAGACTGAAAAGGATCTCTCCCTCGGTGCTGCTAACTTCTTTATCAGGATCCACTTCCGGAGTACCGGTGTTTCTGAACATATCAATGGCCCGGATGATGAGTCCGGTGAGTGCGGACGGGGATTCCACCTTTGTAAACAGGGTTTTGAATTGTTTAATCCCCGGATCATCATGTCCCTGATTGCTGAAAATGGCGTTGATGTCAGGGAATGAGGTTCTGACGGACATCATAACAGTGATCAGTTTGCTGATCTGTTCGCCCTTTATTAACGTATTAGTGTATGGGTGCCGGATCAATGAAAGCACATCTTTGTAATAAAAGTAAGATAGAGCAACTTCTTTTCCCTTGGATGCGTTGATGTGCATTCCTATCAGTGTGTCGAAGAATCCGTAAAGCGGGGATTGCTGGAGCGGATAGCCCATCGTTATGTTAAATTGCCCGGCTTCGGCCGGGATGGCGTTCAGCAGTGGTAAAAGCAGTGATTCATCCGCCAGTACGACAGCGGTGCGGTTTAAGACCTCCGGTTCGTTGTTATCAATGATATTCTTCAGGATATTTCCGGCCAGACGGGCCTGGCCGATGTTTCGGGGAACACCGGCAATGTGAATGTCTTTCTGTCCGTTTTCGAAGAAACGACCTGGATCAGCCGGCTTGCCCAGTGTTTTGTCTTTCAGGTAATTCCGGAGGAAACGGCCGGCTTCCTGCGCCGGATTCTCTATGTAATAGCTGTCGGCATCCCACACGATTTCTGCAATATCCTGTGCAATCAGATGGCGGATAATGCTGAGCTGGGCGGGGGTGATGGCATTGAATCCGGCAAAGATCACATAATCCCACGGTAGTGGATTCAGAAACCGTTCGGGATTCCCGGCTACCTGTCTGCAGGCGAGTCCATGGTAGGCCCTCCCGCTTTCAAGCAGATTTTCTGAGAAATGTTTATAATAGAGGGGGAGGGCATTGAAGAACCTGAGGTATTGTTGCTCAAAATCTGTCAGGGGCTGCCCATCCATGTTCCAGATGTTCATGGCTTTGGTTTCGCTCAGGAATCCGAACAGGGCGCCGGGATCGACAAGATACTGATCAATTTCATCAAAATCGCGGATAAGCCCTTTGCTCCAGCCGGTGAAATCGTCGAAAACAACGGCATTTTCCTTCTCCACAAAGCAATGTGCTGCATACAGGCCAAACATCAGTGAAAGCGGATCAGGAATGCTCAGGTGGCTGATTTCTGCGATAAAATCTTCGACCGAGAACACGGAAGGCGCCCACACGGGCACTTCTGATCCGGCGACAAGGTAACGCTTCAGGAACAATCCGGCACGTCGGTTGGGCATTACAACGCACAAGCGGTTGCCCAGCCCGGCATGCTCCGATCTGATCTTACCGGCTAATTTACTGAGGAATGGTTGTTCCATTTCAAATTTTAATGCTTGATCTTTTGAGCGAAGTTAAGGATTCATTGGTATATTTAAGAAATCAATTTCGTTAAAAGTATTTCAACCACAATAGGCACAATAGGTCACAACAGTATTTTGAAAAAGGAAAGTAAATAATTGATTAGGGTTTATAGTATTGTGTACCAATAGATTAATAATCTAATGTGTGCTAATGTGCCTGATGTGGTGAATCTTCGGGTCCTGTCCGGGCAAATGAATCAACCACAATAGACACAATAGGTCACAATAGTATTTTAAAAAAGGAATAATCAATTCATGATTATAGTTTATTGTATTGTATATCAATAGATTAATAATCTAATGTGTGCTAATGTGCCTGATGTGGTGAATCTTCGGGTCCTGTCCGGGCAAAAGAATCAACCACAATAGACACAATAGGTCACAATATTATTTTGAAAAAGGAAAATAAATAAATGATTAGGGTTTATAGTATTGTATACCAATAGATTAATAATCTAATGTGTGCTAATGTGCCTGATGTGGTGAATCTTCGGGTCCTGTCCGGGCAAAAGAATCAACCAGCACAATAGGTCACAATAGTATTTTGAAAAAGGAAAATTAATAATTGATTAAGGTTTATAGTATTGTATATCAATAGATTAATAATCTAATGTGTGCTAATGTGCCTGATGTGGTGAATCTTCGGGTCCTGTCCGGGCAAATGAATGAACCACAATAGCACAATAGGTCACTAGATTTTAAAAGGAAATAAATTCATGATATAGTTTATAGTATTGTATACCAATGGATTAATAATCTAATGTGTGCTAATGTGCTGATGTGGTGAATCTTCGGGTCCTGTCCGGGCAAATGAATTAACCACAATAGACACAATAGGTCACAATAGTATTTTGAAAAAGGAAAATAAATAATTGATTAAGGTTTATAGTATTGTATACCAATAGATTAATAATCTAATGTGTGCTAATGTGCCTGATGTGGTGAATCTTCGGGTCCTGTCCGGGCAAAAGAATCAACCACAATAGACACAATAGGTCACAATAGTATTTTGAAAAAGGAAAATAAATAGATGATTAGGTTTATAGTATTGTATACCAATAGATTAATAATCTAATGTGTGCTAATGTGCCTGATGTGGTGAATCATCGGGCAAGGTTGTAACAGGTGCTAAGTGCCTGATGTGGTGAATCTTCGGGTGCTGTCCGGGTAAATGAATCAGCCACATTAGACACAATAGGTCACAATATTATTTTGAAAAAGGAAAATAAATAAATGATTAGGGTTTATAGTATTGTATACCAATAGATTAATAATCTAATGTGCTAATGTGCCTGATGGGGTGAATCATCGGGTCCCAGTCTCGGCAAAAAAAATAAACCACAATAGGCACAATAGGACACATTAGTCTTATCAAAATTGTTAGAAAAAAATGATGTTATTGATTTATATTATTGAATATCAATAAAATAATAATCTAATGTGCACTAATGTGCCTACTGTGGTGACTAATTGTTTATTCAAGATTTTCTCTGGGAAAACCATATTAATTTATAGATCAGATTAGTAACCTTTTGGTAAGGATGAAAATAATTCGGTTACCATTGTTTTCTGGCCTTCTTTGAAAATGTTTGTACAATTAAAGTTGATCAGAATGCCTTTAGGTTTTTTAAGAAGTTTTAAATAAGTCAGTAATTGTGCTTCATGAATAGGTAGAATTCTTTCAACAGTTTTGATTTCAACTATTATAAGATCGTCTACCATCAAGTCAAACCTTAGATCACAGTCAAGTTTGAGACCCCGGAATTCAAGAGGTATTTTCTGTTGAGTTACTATTTTAAGACCTTTTTCAAGAAGTATATGTGCCAGGCATCTTTCATAAATATTTTCAAGTAATCCTGGTCCTAATTCCTTATGTACTTCAATCGCGGCACCAAGGATTGTGCGACTTAATGTATTGATGTATTTCTGTGTCATCCTTTAAATGGATAGTATATTATGTGAACTATTCCGCCTGTTGTGGTGGAGAAATATGTAATAAGATAGTATTTTATATGATCATAATCCGGAATACCGGTTTGTTTTAGCGTAACCTGATCTGAGCCGCTATTTTTCCAGCTTCATTCAGGCTGTCAGGCTTACCTGCATCGGCCCAGAGCAGGCTTTCGTCAGGATATCCACCAACAGGATGCGTAGCCGCCACCCTGAGATAAGTGTCGATGATTGAGAAGCGGTCCTGCGCTTCCATCAGGCCGAAGATTTCAGGGCTGATCACATGAATGCCGCTAAAAGCATATGGGTTCAACGGTTCAGATGTTATCTGTACAATCCTTCGTTCTCCTGTCGATACATTTTCCCAGGCCTTCAGTTTCATAAATTCATCGAACAGCAGGTACCGGGAAGTATTGCGACGCCTGACCACCAGGGTCGCGAGGTTCATACTTCCCGTGTGAAAACGGTAAAGCGCGGCCAGATCCAGGTCGGTCACAATGTCCACATTGTAAACAAGGAAAGGGCTGCCATCGTTAAAAAACCAGGAAGCTTTTCTGATTCCGCCTCCGGTATCGAGCAACTGATCCCTTTCATCCGAAATAGAAATATTACAACCGAAATTTTTATGATCAGCCAGGTATTTTATTACCGCATCTGCATGATGATGCACATTTATGATGAGGTCGCTGAATCCGGCACCGGCCAGTTTCAGTACGGCAAATTCAAGCAGGGTATAGGGGCCGGCCTGAAGCAGGGCTTTGGGGGTATGATCGGTCAGAGGCTTCAACCGGGTACCGAGACCGGCTGCCAGAATCATGGCTTTCATTCTTCGGGCAGGTCTTTGAGTTTGTAATTTTTATAATAACTCCTGAAAAGCACTTTCTTCAGTTCCCGGTATATCACCAATTCAGCAATCACCTGGGAATGGGTAAATTCCGGATGTTCCTCCCATGCATTTACGATGGTCTGTTCATTCAGGTCAATCTGGTAGAGCAGGGCCGATAACTTCTGAACATTTCTGGCGAGCATGTCAGATATATGATATTCTAGTTCCCTGAAGAGGTCATGGTAAACCATTTCCATATCAACCGGAAAGTCAACATCCATGCCGAACATACCAAAATCCTTCCTGATCTGCTGAATGGTAAGCCTGATCACTTCCTGTTCGGCCTTGAAAGGTTCAATATCAAACGGCTCCTTTATGGGTTTGCCGGAACTCAACATATTATATTTCTTTTGGCTTACAGACCTGCTTTTCTTTCTTTACCAGTGCTCCGCATTTTTTGCATTTGAACCTGGGATTCTCGCAATCCTGTTCTCCCTTCTTCCCTTTTTCACACATTGTCTTGCTCATATATTATTCTTTTGCGGACGATTGACGCTCTTTATCAGTATTTATAATTTTTTCCGTACGACCGGCAACATGACTTTTACTGCCAGGTTTTATTTAAGGGTATTCATGTTTGCCTGGCCGGCCATTTATTCTTCTGCGTATGCTCAGGCTCTATGTTCATCCTGAAACGTTTGTTCAGGTGCTGACAAAGCTGGCCGGCGAAATAGACTGACCGGTGTTGACCGCCTGTACAGCCGAAACTCACCATCAGATGCTGGAATCCCCGGCTAAGGTAGTTCTCAACTGCCTGATCAACGATGTTGCAGATGTTAACAAAGAAAATGCCTGTTTCAGGCTGGGCGGCGAGGTAAGAAATCACGGGTTTGTCGAGGCCTGTGAGTAACCGGAACTCTTCCTCCCTGCCGGGGTTTGGCAATGCCCTGCAATCGAAAACAAACCCACCACCGTTTCCGGTAACATCTGCAGGAATGCCCTCTTTGTAAGAGAAACTGCAGACCCTGACTTTCAGGGCCGGTTTTGCGTAATTACGCAGGGTTTCACTGGTTATGTAACTTCTGAGTAATTTCTCCAGTGTGGGAAACTCAAATTCAGGATGACGGTAGTTCAGAAGGTAAGCAAGGTTATCGAGGGCGTAGGGGATGCTCTGAAGGAAATGTTCCTTTTTCTGGTAGAAGCCCCTGAATCCATAAGCGCCCATAGCCTGCAATATCCTGATGAGGACAAATCCATAGTAGTGCCGCAAAAACTGTTTCCGGTCGATGTTTGTATATTTTGAGGCTTCTTCAATATACAGATCCAGCAATTCCTCCCTGAAATCGTTGGGCAGATTGGCTTTTGCATCAAAGAGGAGGGAAGCAATATCATACTGAAGCGGACCCAGACGTCCACCCTGATAATCGATGAAGAAAGGGCGGTTTCCGGCAATCATCACATTACGGGACTGAAAATCGCGGTACATAAAAAAATCCGAAGTGGCTCCCGACAGGAAATCAATCAATTTTTCGAAATCATCCTCCAGTGCCTGCTCGTCAAAGCCCAGTCCTGAAAGCCTGACAAAGTAATATTTGAAATAATTGAGATCCCACATCATCGACTGGCGGTCGAAAGCTTTACGCGGATGGCATAGATCAAGATCCAGATCGATGATTCCCCTGACCTGAAACCGGGGCAACCAGGAAATCACCTGCCGGTAGAGGTCTTTTACCCTGTTGGATAACCCTTCCCCGGTGAGCAGGCTGAACAGCGTTTCATTTCCTAGATCGGACTGGATGTAGGCATGTTTGTCGTCATGAAAGGCAAATAGTTCAGGAACCGGAAGACCAGTTTTTCCGAAATGCCTGGTAAACCCGACAAAGGCGTTATTTTCTTTTTCATCCGGATTCCAGGCGCCGATGGCATCGGTCTCAGCGCCTGAAATTCTGAAATACCGGCGGTCAGATCCTGAAGCGGGCAATTCTGTAATTAACCGGACTTCTTCACCGCTCCACTGTGAAAAAAGTTCACCCAGGATTATTTTCTGGTCTTTCATTCATTTGATTTGAAAGGATGTCTATGCTGGCTGCCTGTAATGAAGCACAAATTTAGTGAATTCAGTTCTTTCTTTTTCATGAAATCCAAAGCAACGACCTGAGCAAAATTGTTAACACCTTAAACAGGATTCCACCGCAGTTGTTTTGTTTTTTAGTATGTTTGCGGTTACATAGCCTGAAATATCAGAAACCAATTATATTATGGAAAACAGATCAACAGAAATTCTCAAGACCGCCATTCTCATGGAGAAACGCGGAAAGGCCTTTTATGAAAAAGTTGCTGAGCAAACTGCCAGTGCCGAAGTTAAAAAGATATTTACCATGATGGCCGAAGAAGAGCAGACCCATGTTGAATTCCTGTCGAAGCAATTTGCCAGTTACAGCCGGGATAAGAAATTCGCCAAGGTTGAATTGAAATTCGATGCCGGAGTTGCCGACGCCATACTTTCGGGTGATATCAAAAAGCAGATCACTGCTGCCAGTTTTGAAGCTGCAGCCATTTCTGCCGCCATTGATATGGAAACCAAGGCCATTGAAGTTTATTCAAAGCAGGCCGAAGTTGCTACCGACCCCAACGAGAAAGAGCTTTTCCTGTGGCTGGCCGACTGGGAAAGAGGTCACCACAAGGTACTTCACGAACTGAACGAAGACCTGAAGGAGAGTATCTGGTATGATAACCAGTTCTGGCCTTTCTAAACAAGATAAAGTGAGTAAAACAGCCCGGAATTCCGGGCTGTTTTGTTTTTAAACTGCACTGTACAGGAGACAATTTGCCTGAAAAGTTTTATCTTACAGTTATCTTTCCTGCTCCTGAATAGGAATAATACTGGCCGTTATACATTGCATCGGCACCTACCGGCCCCTGCCTGAAAGTGCCGCGGCTGACAGCCCTTACCATATAGTAGAAAGTTCTTGACACTCCCGAAACAGTGGT
The DNA here is from genome assembly GCA_016705005.1 of Bacteroidales bacterium. Taxonomy (GTDB): domain Bacteria; phylum Bacteroidota; class Bacteroidia; order Bacteroidales; family Lentimicrobiaceae; genus Lentimicrobium. The sequence continues at coordinate 94,467 of JADIZB010000012.1, forward strand.
AAAGAAACTGATACGGTCGTCACGGACATCCTGATAATCGGGTGTAGCCTTGTCTTTAATCCAGCTCATTTCTCGCTCAGCATTCAGCCTGGGGTTCTCAATTTCAAAGCCGGCCGGAAGAATATCGGTAATGGCGACGTTTTCAATGATACTGTTGTCGGTGGTTGATATTGTGATGGATACCACAATAAGGTCGTTCTGTGTAATGTTTCCGGTGTTTACAGGGCTTCCGGCACGGGTCAGCATTGTACGCCTGACTTTCAATACCCTGTCTTCATCCCGTGCTTTTCCTGAAGCCGGAATGCCTTCCGATTCAAGGTAGTAGAACAGGTTGCCCTTTCCTGCAACTGATACACCAGCCTTTGTACCGGTGAGCGTGGTAATAAGATCTTCCCCGTTGAAAGTGGCAGTTTTTTTTCCGCTCACCATTACAGTAGCAGTTACCTGGTCGCTCTTGCTGATTCCCGCCAGTTTTCCGAGCGCCAGAAACGAAAAGGCCCTTTCCTGGGTCGACATCCACCCGGCACTGTTGATCATTTCACCAACCTGACGGGCAAGCATGGCTACCTGGGGATTCCCGGGATCGGCCGTTACCAGGGTGTACAGGGCAACCGCCCTGTCGCGGATCGGTGAACTATAGCAACCACCGGTCATCCATCCGGGATTTTCAGAATTATCCCAGGATTTTGGCAGAACAGTTTCAAAACTGCGGTTATCTCCGGTAAGTGCGTAGGCACACGCAAGCAGGTAACGGCTGTCGGTGCTCAGTTCATTGATCCTTGACTTGTAGTAATTCATTGTGGGCAGGTGCTGTTTACCTGACAATGCAAGTACGTACAGTGAATAGAAAATTTCACGGTGAGGCTGTACTTTGCGCTGCCACGTACCTGTTGCATTGTTATGATAGAAGTATTCGGTCGATTTTTTCTGCTTAACCATTTCGGTCAGGTAACGGTTTACATTCTCCAGAACCACTGGATTAACTGAATAACCTGCCTTTCCCGCTTCATAAAGAAAATTACCGGCATAGGCTGTTGCCCACCAGTTTACTTCAGAATAACCTTCAGGCCAGTAGGCTAGTCCGCCGTTGTATTGCTGTAACCCTTCAATCTTCAGGATGGCTTCCCTGATATTGTCCGAAACATTATAAACAGAATTTTTCTCTTTTTGCCGGAGCATTTTTGCGAGGTCGCTGTAATAAAGCTGGGGGAATGCAGCTGAAACCGTTTGTTCAAGACAGCCATAGGGGTAGTTGATCAGTTCGCTGAGGTCTTTTGCATAGCGCCCGGCCGGTGAGCGGGTCAGCAGAAGTTTTGATGCTGATGTTCCTGCCATGTAGTCATTTTGAACTGATAAGACTTTTGTGTCACCAGCTTTGATCTGCCCTGCAATGCCTGTTTTCTCGAGGGTAGCAGCCGGCCGGACAGAAATGTCAGTTTCTTCAATGAAAGATTCTCCTGCAGCAGAAGCTGTGAGTTTAATATTCGCATTTCCGGTCTTATTCGTGGCATCAAGAAGGTAGCTGGTGACTTTCTCACTGTTTGCAGGAACTTCAACAGAGTTTACGGAGAATTCACCGCAACTGACAGGCCCGGTGGATTTTACATTCAGTTTAACAGTCATTGGTTTTGGGGTGGTATTCGTCAGGGTAACTGCAACGAAAGCCTGATCGCCGGGGCTGAGAAAACGCGGCAGTGAACTGCTGATGACCAGCGGGTCGGCTACTTTCATTTGTTTCTCTACACTGCCAAACTCATTGCCTTTGTAAGCAACAGCCATGACCCTTACGGCACCCGAGAATTGCGGTATGGCCAGGTTAAAGGTAACCATGCCGCTGGCATCTGCCTTGCGGGTGCCACTCCAGCGTGCAAGAAGCTTTACTCTTTTCGAAGTGAGCGGGTTCAGTCTTTTGCCGATATCGAAGCCACGGTCGCCACCCGAAGATGAATTACCGGAAGCCAGTTCAGGGAAGAGCTCATCAAACAGATCGTAGGCATTAACTTCCAGCGCTCTTTTCTGGTAAAAATAGGCATAGGGATCCGGACTCACAAAGCCCGTTATCTGAAGTATACCTTCATCTACAGCCGCAATGGTCACTTCTGCTCCGGGGCTTGTCCTGACTTTGATCAGCTGATTCCGCTTTGACCTTTGTTTATCAGGAATATCGATACTGACGTTTAACCTGCGCCCGGGTTTTTCAACCTTCAGTCCGGCAAAGCCATGGGCAACAGTGAGTGGCAGACCTGAATTATCTATTTTTCTGATCAGTGTGGCACCCACATAAATATTGGGCATAAATGCTTCCTTTACTTTCAGGTCAAGACTTGCGCCACCTGCTGTAGCCGGAATGGAATAATACTCAAGTATTTTATCCTGCTCAATGGTTACCAGCAATTCGCCTGCAAATGGGGTCCTGAAAAGCAGCTTTGCTGTTTCTCCGGGTTTGTATAGTGGTTTATCCGTCTCAATGCCGATTTCACCCTCACGATTCACCTGGAACGAGGACATTCCTGCATCCGCCCATCCATAGGCATAGAACGATTGCATTACAAAGTTTGATGCAGTTTCGGAACTTATCCTTATTTCGTATTCCCCTGAAACCGGAGGGGAGAACTGTACAGCATATCCTCCGGTTCCGATGGAGAAATTCTTCGACATGATTACTTTTTCCTTCCTTTGAGAACGGTATTGGGTATTCCCATAATTCCTTTCCAGTACTGTTTCCCAGCGGATATGTATGATTTCAAGCCGTGCCCTGGCCGAAACCGGTTTTCCGGCCCTGTTAAGCGCGATGGCATTCACCGATAATGGTCTGTTTGTCGCCACCCATCCTGAAACCGGACCAAGCCCGAGGAAGGACTGCTGGGTTTGTATTTCAATCTCGGTATACCTGTTCACTGGTCTTCCCGTTTCATCAAACACTGTTGTAAAGAGTCTGCCGGTCAGCAGCCCGATATCGGTGAACCCGGGCAGGCTGAATGTTTGTTCTACCTTCCCTGTGGCATCGGTCAGTCCTTCACTGATCGTATTCTCGAAATAAATATCGGTCGGCGTGGTTATGCCGAAGTTGTAGTTATCGTATCCGCTGGCCGTGAATGGTTTACGGCTGATACGCAGTTCGTTTTCTGTCTTCCGGCTGGCAGCCGGTGGTCCGAACAGGTTAACAGCCGTGATCCCTGCTTTGAGTATTTCAGAATTCTTATAGCTGCTCTTATCGGTTTTTACATCAACCTTAATGCGGTCGGGCATGAATTCCTCCACACCGATCCTGTAATTACCCATCAGTACGTCATTTGATGAAAGTACTTCAACAACATATCCTCCGGTAAGGGCGGATTCGGGCAGTCGGAAGGCAAGTCCGGATGCTCCTTCTTTGCCCAGTGTGGAACGTCTGACAATAAAATCCTTACCATCCGGTGAAAGAACCCTGAATTTCACCGGAATGCCTGAAATGGTTTCCCATTTGAAATTTCTGACAATGGCGTTACAGAAGACGGAATCGCCGGGCCGGTATAGGTTACGGTCGCCATAGATAAATACATCGTATTGCTGACCTGCGGTACGTTTTCCCCCTACATCATATCTCGATGTTTCCACTTGCGAGCGGTTGAGAAGCAGCACGTTGAAATCGCTGCCTCTTTGGGCGGAAATCATGGTGATTTTTGAACCCTGCGCTACTTTACCGATATTTTTGAATACAGCAATTCCATCACTGTTGGTGGTGGTTTGGTATACCTGCTGGTTGCTTTTGCTGATAAACCTTACATTCACACCCGATAATGGTTTTGCTGTGGATATGGATCTCGCGGCTACAAACATTTCATCAACGCCTTCTTTGGCGATAAGTCCGATGTCAGACACTGAAACAAGCTGGACATCCGAAAGCCATTTTTTCTCAGTCGATTCAACCCTGACCAGAAATATTCCCTTCACTCCGGATGATAATTGTAATTCATCTGTTTTCAGGTTCAGCAGGCGGAAGTTTCCCTTCCGTGGCAGAGAGCGCGTGTCAAGTTCACGGCTGCTGATCATCTGACCATAGTCCTCATCAAGGGTGTAGGCAAAGATGTCGTGATATTCATCGTTCTCGTAACTCCAATCCCATTGTTTTCCGATACGCATATAATGCTGGATGTTGTTTTCGAAGACTTTGAAAACAGAGATCTTTACTTTAGGGACATTGATAATATTGATTCCCAGGTTTTTAGAGCCTTCAGGTGTCAGATACATGCCCGACTGATCGGTAAAGGCTATATATGGCTGAAGGGCACCGAATGAAACTGTTTGCTGGAAATCGCTTCCAAGTTCCGGTCCGAAAATTCCTTTCAGTTTTCCTGAAACATTCAGTTCGTAAGACTGGCCATCTGCAAAATTACCTTTAAGCTTAAAGCCGTTTCCGATGGCAGTAGCTTCAAACGTTGCTTCAGGCGTTACCCTGATCAGACCCCTGAGGCCTTGCTCAGGTACCGGTTGGGTTGTAAAAACATAAATGACGCCTTCTCCTTCTTCGAAATCGGTGAGCACATCGGTAATCTCGAGACGGTTGCGCTCAGGCATGGTCAATTCAATGGTTTCATCAGATGGATTCTGTCTTGGTGAACCAGGGCAGGCCATACCTTTACCAATGGTAACAGATAATTTCTTAACAGCCTGATCATCTGACGGAGCTGCTATCCAGAAATCAAGCTCTTTTCCGTTTTCGCGTGTAAGCAGTGTAGCATTTACAGTCTTTCCTTCGAGTTTTACTGATATATACTTTCTTGACGTATTGAGATCGACAATGTGGTTAAAATGCAGCAATATTCTTAATTGAACAAGATTGTGGTTATTTTCATCAACGGCCCAGAACGTCTGACTGCGTTCCACCGCCAGGTAGGGAGTGTGGAACCTGACCTCTTCTTCATCAGGAGCTTTCCTGATTGCCAGATGTTTTGAGATTTCAGATCTGATTTTGAGGCTGTAATCGGTATTCGGTGCAAAAGGGACTGCCGGTGAAAAAACCAGTGTATTTCTTTTTGTCCATTGATACCGCCCATGGATTTCGGGCCGGAAATCCAGGTATCGTGTTGTATCCCATTTACTTAAAAGTGAATCAGGGACCATGTCCCTGTCAAACTGAAATTCCAGGTTCTGGAACATGTCAATTTGTTCATCGAAGTTCATCGAATCGATGCTGACCCTGTCGGGTGAAGCACAGGAAACAACAAAAAACAGGGGTAACCACCAGCCGAAGCGCAGCAATACGGATTTTCCTGACATAACTAATTGTTTAGTGTAAATGATGAAGAAATGAGATACCAGATAATAACATAAACAGCACCTGAATATTGGACTAATATAGGAATTTTTTCGGGCTGTTATAAGGATAAACGGTTGAACTGAAATTGGAAGGCTTCGTTCGGCCAGGTGTGTTTTTCGGGAAGGAAATTCTTAACGACTGATTTGATTTTTATTCAGGATACCCGGAACCTTAAGGATTTTTTCAGTTTATTCCTCAGTGAACAATGGCCTGTAACACGGAAGCTACAAAATGTGACTGCCATGGTTATTGATTCTCTTCCCTGATCAGTCCGTAATAGACAAGATCTTTGTATTCGTTCCAGTGCATCATATGCGATTTAAGGGTGCCTTCATAAGTCATTCCGGCTTTCTGCATTACACGGCCGGAAGCAGGATTGTTTCCGAAGTGGCTGGCTGTTATCTTATGTAGTTTCATCTGGTTAAGTGCATAATCCAGCACCGGTATAACAGCTTCCGAACAATAGCCTTGATTCCAGTATTCTTTACCTATCCAGTATCCCATTTCTGCCAGCAGATATTGAAGTTGCAGGCTCAGGCCGATGGCTCCGATCAGTTGGTGCGAATCCTTCAGGGTAATGGCCCATATCACTGATTTCCCATCAATGAAATCATTGATGTGTGTCCCTATCCAGGCTTCGGCCATTCCTTCGAGGTAAGGGAATGGCATTGCCAGTGTGTTGCGGGCAACTTCTTCTTCACCGGCCAGTTTCTGAACTACCGGAGCATCTTCTTCAACAAATGGTCTGAGTATTAACCGGGCGGTTTCCAGGACAGGAATTGGGTTTGCAGGCATGGCTTGTTATACGTAGAAATGTGGTATATTTAATTAATGATCAACGATTCCGATAAACACATGATACCCTTCAGCACTGATCAATCCGGCACATTGCCTGGCTTCGGTTTCCGAAATGAAGTAACCGAACCGCACTTTATAAAGCTTCTCCTCGTATACAACGCCACATTTATCTTTGCTTAACGGGCACAACTTATCAGCCAGTTTCATTGCGTTGCCCGGATCTTCAAATGCTCCGGCCTGCACAAAACAGTTGCCTGCCGTGGTATTGATCACTCCACTGATTACTTTTGCCGGAATGGCAGGTAATTTCTGAACCTCAATAACCTGACTTTCAAATTCTTTATCAGGCTTTGGTGTATTAATTAGATCATCATCCTTTTTTGGTAATGCTGACGCAGGCTCTTTTTCAATTTTCTCAGCTTTGCTATTTAAAGCAGGTATTTCAATTTGTTTAGGATGTGCAAATGTCATGGTAAACATCAGGTCATCAACAATATCACCGATTTCCATCGGAAGTATTTCAAATTCATAAAATTCCGGATCAGCCGTAACATCCAGTCTTCGCATCTGGGCGGAATCGGGTCTGGCAATGTAACGCCCTGGAGCAAATCCCAGATAGTTGAAATAGCCGTCCGGCTCGGTAAGGGTTCTGCTGATTACTTTTCCGGTACTGTCGTAGAAGTTGATCAGCATCCTGCCCTGTCCTCGCAAAGCCCTGCCGGTATTGATATAAACAAGCCCGTTTGCTTCACCCATAACTTTAATTGGAATGGGTATTCTTTTAAACTGATTCGGGTCGGTGTAAACATTCAGAACCTTCGAATCTATTTGCCAGGAGATGTTTTCGAATCCGTTGTCATCAATTTCAAGATAATAATTGGTAAACGGTTCAAGTTCAAGGATACGTATTAAAGTGTCACGATCACGGGCAATCACCCGTCCTCCGTTCATCTGAATGTTTAGTCCGGCAGCCAGCCTTTCATTGCTGTCACGTTTCCCACTGTGGTTAAGATCAAGGAATGGTTCCAGAACAAACCCAGCCCTGCCGGTTACAGAACGGTTGTCAGTGTGTACATAACCATTGCCACTTCCAAAGGCAAAACTACCTCTGGCGCTTTCCGTTGCCACGAAGTCTTTATTGATCATACGAGCTGAGGCACTTGTTTGGGCGAATGAAAGGTCATACCTGAAGGTCAATTCAAAACTGCGGAAGTCAGACCTTCGGTTTTCCTCGTATCCCAGGGATAAATAAGCTTTCTGCATAAAGCTTTTTTCCAGTTCAGCCTTATAGGAGATGATTCGCTGATTCGAAAAATCATATTGAATCTGTGGCCTGAAAGTGGCTCCATGTCCCAGCTTAAAGCCCAGCGTAAGGTTGGAATACATGTAAGGGTTTCCTTCGCCCAGCCAGTTGGCATACCCTGAAAAGTTAGCACTGATTCCACGGAAGTAAGTCGAAAATAATACTTCAGTGGTTGAATAGGTAACCTCGGTGAGAACATTCTGCTTATAAGATAGTCTCGAAAACAATCGGAACGATCTGATCCGGATAGGCATTGACAGGCTGGCTTTTCTCTCCTCAAGGTAATTGAAGCTTATGGCTTTCTGTCCTTTTTCGTATTTTGTATAATCAATTTCGATGGTAAGGTTGGAGGGAAGCCTGTAACTGAGCAATCCCTTGGCCCTTACGCCATAGGTGTATTCAGCATTGGCAAGAAAATACTTCAGGAATCTGGCCGACCCGGTAATAAATGGCATTGCTTCACCGGTTGTAACGGATGAAAGATATTCAACACCACCCCCGATGGTAATGTTCCGGTGGAGACCGTAATAGGTTTCTCCCTTCATATAAGTACTGTTGGAACTATCACGGACAACACCACCGGTGAGAGTGTATTCGGTCTTCCCGACCGGCAGGAAATTATAGGGGATGTTAATGGTTTGCTCTTTGATCCGTTCTTCGCCCCAGGGGCCGTAGAACCGTAAAGTTACTGCTGAGGATCCGTAAACCAATGGAACTTCAAAGCTGAAGAAACCTGAAGGGTCAGCTGTTGTATAATCTACAATAACATTATTGATGTATAATTCAACTGTCCAGCCGGGTTCAGTATAGTCGCTCAGGGTATATGAACCAAACGTCTTCCGGTAGGTTGTTGGTGTGTTTGAAACAGAAGCTCCGACCAAAGGTGCATAGATAGACGAAACAGCCCTTGATGGGATCTTTCCGGCACTGATCTGTTTAACAATTTTATTATCGTTGTTAGCCCACCGCCATCGGTATTGCTGTTGCTTTCCATCGAATCCCTGCTTGTTTGAATAATTGAGTAATACATTGGCTTCACCGCCAAATAGTTCGCTGCCGAATCCCACACTGGCGCGGGTGTCGCTGATGGTTCCCGGACTCTGGGTTGAGATCAGCGACCAGTCAATCATGGTGCCACGGTATAAATGATATTGTCTCTTCAGAATAGTGTCTGCTTCAGTCACTCCACTGATCCTGTTAATGTTTTTCCGCATCTGCTCCAGACGTAGTTCCCTGAGGACAGGAAGTTCATGGTTTGTTTCAAGTTCGAGTTCCAGGTTCCTGAAATTGAAAGTTAGGTTTAATCCGAAAGCTTTGCCATACACATCAGTTCGGAGATAAAGCCCGGTTAAATCCCTGAAGATTTCCTCCTTACCCAGACCGATCGATTGTGGTCCAACCCTGATGGCTTTATTAATCGCATCAATCAGATATAAATTATTTTCATTCAGGAAAAATCCGCTGATCGAATCATAGCTGTCAGCTGATTTATTACTGATTTTTAGAAACTGGAATAATTCTGTTACTGAAACATACACCTGATCATCCGCAAATACAGCGTTTATCTCATACCCCTGCAGACCTTCAATTGAAAGGAGGACAGAAATTTCTTCATAATTTTCAGGACTGTCCTGGGCCGTTAACGTTACCGGGAACACAAAACTGATCACCAGAAAGACAAGAACCGTCCACATGGCATGGAACAGCTTTGCCCGGTGTTTTTCAATTGGTGTTACGGTAATTTCTGTCATCGGTGGCATTATTAAAATTCAATGCTATTCCTGAATAAAAGTGACAGAAAATGTACCGCTGTATTCCCCGGCAGGATTATCAAGCATATTTCCGACAATCAGGGTTCCACCTATTCTTACCTGAGTCCTGAAGGGAGGTCTGAGCGTATTGATAAACGGGGATTCAGGAATTGATCCTCCGAGATGTAACGTAAGTGTTCCGCCGTTGCTGCCGTTCAGCGAAATATCAGGGCCATTCATGATAGAAATTATAACCCCCGGATTGGCTTCTACTTCGAAAATGGCCGGATGGTGCTGATAGCCCTGAAAAACAGTAATAATATCACCGGTTACAGAGCGGGTACCATCCGGGTAAATAATTACAGTGCCACCCATAAAACCTGTGATGAAAGCACCAAAACTCAGGTTCTGAAAGGTACTGAGACTCATCGGTCTCGGAGGTTCCTCCTGTGCAGATAACCGGCCATTCAACAAGAAAATGCACACGGAAATGCTGATGATCAGCGATGCCCTGAGATGTCCGGATATGTTGGTGGCTATGCTCATGTTCAGTTCGATAGATAGATTTTTTGCGACCTGACTTCTTTTTGCGAAGTTAAGGTTAAAATGTAGATGCCTGAAATGAAGGCCGGATGTATTTCAACTTGTCCTGTTTCAGGCATATCTGTCTGGAACAACACCTGTCCCAGCAGGTTACTGATGGTCAATCTTCTGTGTTTTTCAGGTGAAACGCCGTCATCAACGAGTAACCGGCCATTGGACATAAAAGCTGTAAATTTTCTGTCAGATTGTTCTTCGATGTAATTCGTTTTACTAAAAATCAGTGAAAACCTGTTTTCAATTATGCCAGATCCTGATCTCACCCGGTATTCCGGGTAATTCTTCAGATCAGAAATCTCTCCTGTTTGCTCATCGTATAGATAGGCATGCAGATTCAACGGCAGGTTTTCAATGGATTTACATCTGAATGTCACCCAGCCATCCTTTTCAGTTGAAATTCCAAGAGGAACCCGGGTGGTGATGATTCCGGGTTCAGGCTGGGCGCTTATGGATAACTTCTGTAATGACCCGGTAAGAACATACAGGTTAGGGACATCCTTGTCAGTATTAAACAGCTTCAGCGCATCCAGCTCCTTGTCAAATCCTTCGGTGGCCTCACCGGTAAAATAAACAACTACAGGATCTTCGGTGGCGCCTTCGCCATCAAAGGCGGCAGATACACGTACCATGGGATAGTTTCTGTCATTGGCCGACTTGTGGAATGCCGGTGTAAGGTTGTTAACTCTTACCCTGTTATCCATTCCGAATAATCCATTTACCGGGAATGTTCCGTCACTTACATGAACAAAGAATCCCTGCATTGATGGAATCACATTGCTGGCGGTCCCATCACTTGAAATACCGTTGATATAAGTGCTGTAGGTGCCTCCATATTCATCGGTTGTTCCCGCTTTGAAATAATACAGGGCATTGTCAATATTAGTTCTGGCCCAGCCGGCAGATGCATTCCAGTCGATGGGAGAAGGGTAGGGATTGCCCATAAGGTTGAATCCCAGAGTGTAAGTCCTGTTGTGGTTGTAAAGGGCAACCGGTCCGATCGTATTGTTATTGACAGTCCCTGTCAGATCTGCAGTAACTGCAGCCGTAGAGGTGCCGAAGTTAAGGCAATAGCCTGACATAGGATCCAGTAAGCCTGCACCCACGGTGTATGCTGTCCAGCCGCTGGATTCCTTGTCTTCGTCATATTTGAACAGTGACGGGAACAGTGCCGACAGGTTGATGTCATCTGAGAATCCTGAAACGGTTGCCGCCTGAAAAGGCGATGATAAATATTTGTATCCGAATCCTGACGGCAGATATCGTTGCATAGTTACATTTCCGGTAACAGATCCGTTTCCGGTACCGCTGATCAGTGCTGTTTGAGCAACTGTTGAAACAAGTGTCAGATATCCCCCTGAACTTAATGTACCCAATTGTGGAGTGAGTATGCCGGTGATGTTCAGGTTGCCTGCAAGGCTTACACCGGTTGCATTGTTGATGATCAGGTTGGCAATGGTGTTCCCCGCGAACTGATTGGTTGCAATGGTCTGTGGCGAACTGCCATTAAGTTCGATGGTGCCTCCGGATGAGGTGAAAGTACCGCTGTTGTTCACTGCTCCGGCAATCTGAAGGATATTGCCGGTAACCGTGAGTGAAGCACCGTTCTGAATGGTCAGGTTGTTGACCGTTCCAGCAGCCCCTGAACCCAGTATCGGGTAGTTTGTGAGGCTTCCCGGTATCACCACATTGGTGGTAATGACCGGAATGGAATTACAGGCCCAGTTTCCTGTGGTGTTCCAGTCGGTGTTTGTTGTACCCGTCCACAGGCCATCGGTACGAATGATTATGGTTGAAGTGGTGGTCACAATTCCGCAACCTCCGGCGGCAGCAATGGTGTAAGTTACTGTATAGCTTCCTGGTGTGCTGGTTCCGGTATTGACTGAACCATCAGCCCCATTCAGCGAAAGTCCGGAGGGGGCTGCAGTGTATGTTCCGCCTGAAGTGCCTGTTTGTGTGACTGAAACGGTTCCTTCGCTTGGAGCAATACGGCGAACCTGCATAGCCAATGGTTGCAACCGGTAATGGGGTTACTGTAATCTGGACGGCAGAAGAAACATCAGAGCATCCTCCTGAAATGACTGTTCTCCGGAACCAGGTGGTCGCAGAAAGTGCTGACGGGGAATAGTTGATGCCGGTGTTCGTGCCGGTTGCTGCTATGAATCCTGATCCTGATCCGGTTGTACTGCTTTCCCAAAGGTAGGTGAACGACCCGTTTCCACCTCCGGGGGTTGAGCCTGTGAGCGCCGCAGGTGTCGAACCTTCACAGATGGTCTGGATTGATCCAATGGTGTTTCCGGTAATTGTCGGTGTAACGGTAATTCTTATAACTCTGGATGTGTTGCTGCACCCACCCGACATAACCGTCCTCCTGAACCAGGTGGTCTGGGAGAGGTTGCCGGGCGTGTAGTTTTGTTCATTGTTTGTTCCCGTTGCGGATGAGAATCCTGCAGTGGCACTGGTGGTGCTGCTTTCCCACAGGTATGTAAATGAACCGTTTCCGCCGGTCGGGTCCGATCCGATGATCTCTCCGGGTGAACTTCCTGTACAGACAGGTTCACCATAAACTGCCTCAACATATAACCTTTTCAACGTGCCCACACATGGATCAGTAAAGACTCCGTTTGTTGCTGGTATGGCTCCTGAATTGTTTCCCAGCAGGTAATTTTCCACAATGGTAAAACTTGAGGCTGCATTGCAGGCACCATAGGTAAATGCTCCGCAGGTCCCGTTGGGCGTGCCATAGCTTGCAAACAAAATATGTACAATTACCTTTCCGGCAGGGGCTGTTACTGTGGCAGTGGCATTTTCTGTCGCTGTGGCACAAGTCGTTCCATGAACGCCCGAACTCAGATCAAGTGAATTATTTCCGATGACAGAGCCAACTTCCATGGTTATTGTATTCGAGCTGGCAGGGCTGCCCGAAGCACAGGTGGCATTTGATGTCAGCGTGCAGGATACTGTATTTCCGTTTGTTAATGAAGAATTGGTGTATACCGGATTATTTGTCCCTGTATTGACTCCGTTAAGCTTCCACTGATACGAGGGCGGGGATCCGCCATTTACCGGTGTGGCCGTAAAAGTAACACTGGTTCCGGTACAAACCGGGTTGTCAGATGCAACTATGGTTACACTTACCGGTAAGACCGGATTTACGGTCATGGTAATCGTATTTGAGGTTGCCGGACTACCGGTGACGCAGGTTGCATTGGAAGTCATCACACAGGTGATTGTATTTCCGCTGCTTAATGATGAATTCGTATAAACCGGGTTGTTCGATCCTACATTGACTCCGTTCAGTTTCCACTGATACGAGGGGGTTGTACCTCCGTTGACCGGTGTGGCTGTAAATGTAACGTTCGTTCCTTCACATACCGGGTTTTCAGATGCTGCAATGCTGACACTGGCCGCCAGCACTGGATTTACAGTCATGGTGACCGTATTTGAGGTAGCCGGGCTTCCCGTAACACATCCTGCATTTGATGTCATCACACAATAAACTGTATTTCCGCTGGTGAGTGATGAATTGGTATAGGTAGGACTGTTTGTTCCCACATTGGATCCGTTCAGTTTCCACTGGTAAGCAGGTGTAGTTCCCCCGTTGACCGGAGTAGCGGTAAAGGTAACACTGGTTCCGGCACAAACCGGATTTTCTGAAGCGACAATGCCTACACTTGCGACAACAACCGTGTTAACCGTCATGGTTACTGTATTCGAAGTAGCCGGACTGCCGGTTACACAGGGGGCATTTGAAGTCATTACACAGGAAACAGTATTTCCGTTCACCAGTGATGCGTTGGCGTAGGTCGGACTGTTGGTCCCGACATTGACACCATTCAGTTTCCATTGATAGGAAGGTGATGTTCCTCCGTTAACCGGAGTCGCGGTGAAAGTTACATTGGTACCGGCGCACACCGGGTTTTCTGATGCAGCAATACTTACACCGGCGGCAACAATCGGGTTGACTGTCATTGTTATCGTATTGGAAGTTGCCGGGCTTCCGCTGGCGCAGCTTACGCTGGATGTCATTACACAGGAAACTGTATTTCCGTTGGTTAGTGCCGATGTGGTATAGGTGGGGCTATTGGTTCCTGTATTGACACCGTTCAATTTCCATTGGTAGGATGGCGATGAACCACCATTCACCGGAGTGGCAGTGAAGGTAACCGATGATCCTGCACAGGTTGGATTTTCTGAAGCCGAGATGCTCACGCTTGCTGCAAGCACAGGGTTTACAACCATGGTAATGGTATTGGAAGATGCCGGACTGCCTGATGCGCAGGTTACTTCGGAGGTCAGTATACAATAAACCTGGTCTCCGTTTACCAAAGCAGGATTTGTATAAACCGGATTGTTTGTGCCAACATTGCTGCCATTTAGTTTCCACTGATATACAGGGCTTGATCCTTCATTGACAGGTGTTGCGGTGAAAGTAACGCTGGTACCTTCACAGATCGGATTGTCGGAGGCTGCAATACTTACACTAACGGCTAATACCGGGTTTACAGTTACGGTGGTAACATCAGTAGCCGAACATCCGGTAGCAGAAAGCGCTGTTGCAGTGTAGGTGGTTGTTTGCGAAGGATTAACCGTAATGGTAGCATTACCTTCGGATGGGGTCGATGCACCAGCCGGAAGTCCGGCAGTCCCGGAAGGAGAACCCTGCCAGCTGTATTGGTAAACATAACTTACCGGGGTTCCGGTCAGTGAAACATTGTCAATGGCCCACCACCAGTCATACGTGGCATCATACTTAAATCTGATATACAGGACTGAATTCCCGATATAGGAATCCAGATTAATGATTGCATTGGTGAAACCAGTTGTACTGCCCAGGGTGCTGGTATAGGATGCCTCTGTTGTCCAGTCGGTACCATTCGTTGAAACTTCCACTTTTCCACTTTCATTGCCATCATAATACCGGTAGTGGTGCCAGAAACTCAGTGTCAGACCGGTATAACCTATAGTGTTTACTGATGGTGACTGCAGGATGGTCGAGGTAGTAGTTCCACTGCCGGGCGCATCGCTGTTCGTCATGTAGAACTGACTGTTGTCGTTTGAATGAAAGGTTGCAGAAGATACTACATACCCGTCAGATCTCAGCGTCCATGCTGCATTTTCGGGGGTGCCTCCGTTAGTATTATTGATGGTCGTCCAGTCGCTGATTCCATTAAAATCTTCTGTCAGTATTTCAGCGGGAGCAGATGCAGGTAAAGCTGCTACTGACAATTCCACTGAATTCCCGTCACAGATTTCATCTGAGACGGAGGAAGCGGTTACCAGGGGCAATGATAAGGCGCTGACGGTCAGGGTTTGAGGTGGCCCTGTGCCACAGGCATTGGAAGGAGTAACCTCAATGTTACCAGAACCTGAACCTGCAAGAACCGTGATGGAGTTGGTTGTTCCACCTCCTGTCTGAACCCAGCCTGCCGGCAATGTCCAGGAGTAATCGGTGTCGGCAGTGTTGCTTACGGCATATGTAATGGTTGAATTTTCGCAGGGCGTCGCGTTACCAATGATGGCATCAGGCTGTGCGGGAAGGTTGACCGGTGTTACGGAGAGCGTCCTTGCTGTACCCGTTCCGCAGGAAGTGGAAGGGGTCACTGTAATATTTCCCGCATTGGCTCCGGCGGTTACCAGAATTGAATTCGAGTTCTGGCCTGCAGTGATGGCCCATCCGGCAGGAACGGTCCATGTGTAGGTAACACCTGAAACATTGGTTACCGTATAGTTCTGGTCTGCAGAATTTTCACATGGAGTCGGATTACCGGCTATCGTTGAAGGTTGTGAAGGGGGATAACACTGACCAACCTGAAAATCACCGAATGTTGTAAATCCCGTAGCCTGAACTGAGGTTGGATTTGTGGATCCGGTGGTCGGGTATGTCCAGCTTGATGCTGTATAATTTCCGACAATGAAATATGAATAATCGGCTCCGGCGTCCAGGTCACCTGCAACAAAGGTGAATACAGCGCTGCATGATGTAAAGCCGGTAACTCCGGTGTTGGTCAGAGTCCAGTATCTGTTTACACTGAGTGCTTCATTGATATCCGAGGATGCGACTTCCGGATGATCAGACTGGGTAGTAGTGGCCGTAAGGGTTCCCCCATTATTTGTAGCCCCGGTGAATGTCAGGGCTACCGGAGTATAATTGTTTGCATCACCGATCTCAAATGTTTTTGAAGCCGTTGATGCCCCGATCACTTTCTGCAGACTTCCGTTGATATAGCAAAGTGCATCGGCTCCGGAAACAGCTGAGCTGCTTCCAAGAATCAGTGTATTTGTCCCTGTTGAGATTTTACCGGAAACAAAGCTCAACGTACCGTTGATGGTGGTGTTTGCAGTGCCGTTCAATACAAGTCCGCTGCTGTTGTTCAGGGTTAGATTGTTGAATACAGTAGAAGCAGTTCCGCCCAGGTTTTGCTGGGATGATCCATTCAGGGTTACCGTTCCGCTTCCCTGGGTAAAGGTTCCGCTATTGTTGAAATGCCCGCCCACAGTAAGTGCGAAATTACTGCCGCTGACGCTGAGTGTGGCTCCGTCATCAATGGTCAGTGGTCCGCTGATTACCTTGGCGGCATTCAGGGAAATTGTTCCTGTGCTGGAAATGATGAGACCTCCTGTGCCATTAAAAGGGGTGATCCATTCTACCGATGCAGTTCGTGAGGCAGTTGTATTGTACTTTATTGTTGCATCAGATCCGTAGGTTGGGGCCGCTGTAAGTGTTGCAGTTCCTTCAACAGAAAGGATACCATTGACTGTTATAGTTGTCGTGGTTTTTGCGCTGGTGCCCGAAAGCGTAAGATTCTGATATGTTGCAGGTTTAACGGTCTGTGTACCGGATCTGTTATAGTTAACCGTATTTCCGGTGGCTGAAGCATTCAGGGTCCCGGTTGCCAAAACTGCATTGCTGACAACCAGGGTTGAGCCAGCTGCATTCAGCCAGGTAGACCCGGCAACTGAGCCGGTCAGATTTCCAACAATGGAGACTTCTGTATTGTTTGTAATGGTGATGGATCCGGTAATGGTAACCCCACCACTGAACAGAAGCGGAGACGTGCTTCCGATTGCCTGGCTGTTTGTTGTGAATGTATAAGTGCCGGTCCCGGAAGTGAAGGTGCCGTTATTTGTGATACCGCCTCTCATGGTAATGGCAGAGTTGGCTGAATTCGTCCAGGTTCCGTTGTTTGTTATCAGTCCGATGAATGTTTTTGTTCCTGTTGCATTTCCGAAAATAAGGGTACCATTAACGGTGGTCGGACCTGTTACGGTGAATGTTGAACGGTTGATGGTATTGGTGGTGCTTTCGCTTATGGTCAGCCCACTTGCTGCAATGTTAAACACTCCGGTTGCGGCACCTCCTATGGTTGAGCCTGACAGCGTCATTCCGGTTATTGCATAAGTTTCTGCTACATTGTTGGTCCATGTGCCCCCGGAAATAATTACCTGGCCGAAAGTCTTTGTTCCGGTTGTGCTGGTTACCGTCAGCGTCCCGCTGACTGTGGTGGTACCGGTGAAATTGGTGGTGTAAGCACCGATATTCAATGAAGAACCACTGGCAATACTGATGCTTGCACAATTCGCATTAACATTGATTGTAACAGTCCTGTTTCCTTCAATGTAAACAACATCTCCTGCAACTGGCGCAGAGACACCCGATGCTCCTCCTGAGGTCGCCGACCATGTTGAAGTGCTGCTCCAGTTACCGGTAGCCACCGAATACCTGTTGGCTGCCAAAGTTGTTGTTCCTGAGAGAAACATCAGAAGAAAAAATGTATAGAACCTAAAGTTCCTATCCGGCCTGTTCATGTCATTCTGTTGTTAATTGTGAAAAGGAAAACAGGTCTGCCGGATGAGACCTGAAAGGGATGATTTCAGAAAAAAAGACAATGGAAGACCCGGTCACCTGCGTTAAACAAAAAGGCAGATTATCAATGAGCACATCTGGCACTTCGGGCATTTGGTCGTTAGCCATATCTTTTAGTTACAATCCATCAATGAGTCTGGTAAATAACTATCTGCTACTGGATGGGAAACTCCTTTTCTGCATAGATTTCAGCCTTTTGTTCATTGGGCGCCTGAAACCTGTCAATCAGTTTCCCACGGTTATAGTCAACCCCTTTGAGATTTCTCAATTGCATGACAAAGCGTCTTGTTTTGTTGGGTGTATAAACGGCAATACCTCTTACAACACCAACTTCAACCGGTTGTCCGTTTCCGGAATCCCAGCTGACAATCAGATCACCGTATACTGATATATCACCTTTTCGCTTGAAGGTAAGCGCAAGGCTGGGTATGGTGTCGGTTTTGGCATCAAGTTTCATGTCAGTAACCTCAATACTTGATTTCAGTTCCCCGACGCGGATAATTATCGGAATGGTAATGCCAAAAATGGGGACCAACCTGATTCCAATGGTAGTTGTGTCTTTTACCGCTTCCTCCCCGAGTGGTTTTTCATCCGGAACGGCCCTGAAATAAACATGTGAGCGGTATTCACCCGGCTTCATATCCGGCATTTTTCTGAATTGCATCCGGACGACCTGGGCCTCATTTGGGGCTAGTGTTACTGTTCTTGGGAAAAACCTGAGATATTTATCGGCAAAATACTGTCCTGAATCGGGAACTTCAATCTGTTCGAAAGCTCCGTTTTCGGTCATCCGGTATTGTACAAATGAAACGCTGTATCTTGATGTATCACTTCCGGTATTTGCCAGCGTAAGTTCCTGCGACATTTTGCTTCCTTCAAAAATCACCCTTCGTGGTGTGACCAGCAGGTCACCCTGCGCCTGAACGGTGCCGGTGTTAAGTAAAATGGCTGAAAACAGCAATGCTGAAATGACAATAAACTGATTCCTGATAATTCGTTGCATAATTCTGGTTTTTAAATTCCTGATCAGACTATACCTTTAGCTTTACAGATCAGTTATTAATGTACATTTTGACTATTTGTAACCCCTGTACTTATTGGATTTACTTTATAAATCACGACCAGTCCGTATAAAGGAATCATTCCTCTAAACCAAAGGCAATTTCTAAGGGGGAAATTTAAAAAAAGTGCGACAGTTTCCGCCGCACTTTTCGAATAATATTTTTTCGATTTAGTTGTAAGCGATGGTTACATCATAGGTACCTGAGTAGTTACCTGTAGCCTGGCTTGCACCTACATTGAGTGTAGCACCCACGTTGATGGTCTGTGAACCGGCACCGCTGAGGAGTCCTGTAGGAGTGGGATCAGAGGTGAAATTATTGACGGTCATGTTGTTCGAACCACTTGATATGGTAACAGAAGCCGGCAGTGTGATGGAGTAGGTAGCATTGGGTTCGCCTGTGGCGGTATAGATGGCATTGTTGTAAGTTCCGATGGCAGAAGGAGTAACACCTCCGGTGTGTGACCTTACGCCGGCAGGAGTAATGGTTACGGTACCGATTGAGCTGCTTGAAGCGATGTTACCGAAAGCCAGACCCTGGGTGTTTGTAAGTGTAATCGGAGTGATGATGCGTGCGGTTGCGGTTGCGTCGTCGGTAGCTGAAGTTGCCTGAGCGTTAACATTAAGAGAAGCGATGGTCATCAGAATTACCCCCGTAAGAATGATAGTTACCTTTTTCATTGTTTTAAGTTTTTAGTTGTTATTGTTTTGTTTGAGATTTCAGTGTAATGTGATAAGAGTAATTCAGAAAACGTGCCACCGGGAGAAAACGGGTCGTGCCAGAGTTTCAAATCAGGGAAATATATTTTCTAACGTATTGAAAAACAGCAATAAAGAATCAATTAATTTTTCTGAACTTTATTCTGGTTCAGGAACCACCCTGTGCCACAAACCCTGAAATGTCTTATCTGAGGACAGCTGATTCCCGAAACGGGACGAAATCCGTAAATGAAATTCCTGGAGATGATCCAGATTTGTCAAGCGAATCCCTCATCCGTATAGAATTGGATCAATGACCCCAACGGTGTTACATGATTATAGAAATAACAGTGATTATTGATATACGACCCCGGCGGAGTCGTATATTAATTACCGGGTTTCGTGCTTTTCAACCCATCGGGCTGGAAATCATAAGCTCAAATCATTAACGTTGACCCCTATCAGATCATCCTAAAGATTGGATAAGACCCCAGCGGGGTCACAGATTAGAAATAACGTGAAGAAGAATCGACCGGGCGCATATAAAAGATATGTTTATCATGAACAGGTACATCCGGTTTTCCGGGACCTGAAGCTGAACATCGTGAAACAAAAAAAAGTGCGACAGTTTCCTGCCGCACTTTTTCTGAATAATATTTTTTTGATTTAGTTGTAAGCGATGGTTACATCATAGGTACCTGAGTAGTTACCTGTAGCCTGGCTTGCACCTACATTGAGGGTAGCACCCACGTTGATGGTCTGTGAACCGGCACCGCTGAGGAGTCCTGTAGGAGTGGGATCAGAGGTGAAATTATTGACGGTCATGTTGTTTGAACCACTTGATATGGTAACAGAAGCCGGCAGTGTGATGGAGTAGGTAGCATTGGGTTCGCCTGTGGCGGTATAGATGGCATTGTTGTAAGTTCCGATGGCAGAAGGAGTAACACCTCCGGTGTGTGATCTTACGCCGGCAGGAGTAATGGTTACGGTACCGATTGAGCTGCTTGAAGCGATGTTACCGAAAGCGAGACCCTGGGTGTTTGTAAGTGTAATCGGAGTGATGATGCGTGCGGTTGCGGTTGCGTCGTCGGTAGCTGAAGTTGCCTGAGCGTTAACATTAAGAGAAGCGATGGTCATCAGAATTACCCCCGTAAGAATGATAGTTACCTTTTTCATTGTTTTAAGTTTTTAGTTGTTATTGTTTTGTTTGAGATTTCAGTGTAATGTGATAAGAGTAATTCAGAAAACGTGCCACCGGGAGAAAACGGGTCGTGCCAGAGTTTCAAATCAGGGAAATATATTTTCTAACGTATTGAAAAACAGCAATAAAGAATCATATTATTTTTCTGAACTTTATTCTGGTTTCGAAACCACCCTGTGCCACAAACCCTGAAATGTCTTATCTGAGGACAGTCGATTCCCGTAACGGGACAAATTCCGGAAAATGTATAACTACCAGGGGAGTACATTTCATTGAAAAACAGCAGGGTGAAAGGAAGCAATTCACAATGTTTTTTGGTTTGGCTAAAGAGGTTAATACGGGTATGGGGAAAAGGTCATTTTGCGATAGAGCGATGGAGCGACTTTGCGATGGAGCGACTTCAGCGAAAAGGGCGAAAAATATCTGTGAAAATCAGTTTAATCAGTGTCATCCGTGTTCTAATGTGGCTAGAGCGAACGAAGCGACTTCAGCGATGGAGCGACTTAAGCGATTTCAGCGAAAAGGGCGAAAAATATCTGTGAAAATCAGTTTAATCCCTGCCATACGGCAGGCAAGCGTGTCATCCGTGTTCTATTTTGGTCAGAGCGATGGGGCGACTTTGCGATAGAGCGACTTTGCGATAGAGCGAACGAAGCGACTTTGAGCGATGGGGAGACTTAATGGGTATATCAAGTTCAGAATGCCTTTCATCTTTCCTATTGTACCTATTGTGCCTATTGTGGTAAAGGTTTTTTGTTCAAAAGTTCCATGCTTCGCTTTCAATTTGTCTTGAACCACAAATTCGATGGAACGACTCGGGCGACTTCAGCTATGGGGCGATTTTGCGATGGAGCGACTTCAGCGATGGAGCGACTTTGCGATAGAGCGAAAAGGGCGAAAAATATCTGTGAAAATCAGTTTAATCTGTGTCATACGTGTTCTAGCGTGTGGATGGAGCGGAGAGGAGATGGGGCGACTTAAGCCTTTATCGTTTGGAGATGGGTGTCTGACGTTTGGTCGTCAAAAGGAAAGAATGATTGAATAATTAATGGCTGGGGTAAAAACAAAAGAAGCGCTGTAAAAACAGCGCTTCTTGTTAAGGGGCCTACAATGATTAGTTGTAGGCAAAGGTAAGACTGAAAGTTCCAGTGTACATACCTACGGGGTTATCTTGCATGGAGCTTACAAAAAGAGTAGCTCCGATACTTACGATTTCAGAACCTCCTGCCAGGACGCCGGTGCCTGTGCCGGCGGGTGGGTCGCTGACCCAGTTGTTAACCTGCATGGTTTGGTTTGTGGCCTGATTTACCAGTTCAATGGGCCCATCGGGCAACGCTGAACCGAGAAGGTAGCGTCGGGAGCACCGGTGATCAGGAATCTGCCGGGGGAAAAACTACCGCCGCCCAGAATCACGGATCCCTGAGCTGACCTGACACCGTCAGGAGAGATGATCACCCGACCGCCGTTGACCTCCGGAGAGAATCTTCCGAAATGCAGCTGGGCATTTTCGGTGGCGGTAAGCGCTGCAATCACCTCGGCATGAGCCTGTGAGGAAACTGCAGCCTGTGACCAGACTTTGCAGGAAACGAGCAGGAAAAAAAGAACTACGGCTGTATTTTTTAACATTATCAGTATCGATGGACTTAAGGAACGATTGAAAGAGTGTCAGGGTAAAAGGTGTGAAAGCTATCCCGGCACACCCCTTTCAACGATCGGTAAGATTTAGTTGTAAGCGATGGTTACATCATAGGTACCTGAGTAGTTACCTGTAGCCTGGCTTGCACCTACATTGAGTGTAGCACCCACGTTGATGGTCTGTGAACCGGCACCGCTGAGGAGTCCTGTAGGAGTGGGATCAGAGGTGAAATTATTGACGGTCATGTTGTTCGAACCACTTGATATGGTAACAGAAGCCGGCAGTGTGATGGAGTAGGTAGCATTGGGTTCGCCTGTGGCGGTATAGATGGCATTGTTGTAAGTTCCGATGGCAGAAGGAGTAACACCTCCGGTGTGTGATCTTACGCCGGCAGGAGTGATGGTTACGGTACCGATTGAGCTGCTTGAAGCGATGTTACCAAAAGCCAGACCCTGGGTGTTTGTAAGTGTAATCGGAGTGATGATGCGTGCGGTTGCGGTTGCGTCGTCGGTAGCTGAAGTTGCCTGAGCGTTAACATTAAGAGAAGCGATGGTCATCAGAATTACCCCCGTAAGAATGATAGTTACCTTTTCATTGTTTTAAGTTTTTAGTTGTTATTGTTTTGTTTGAGATTTCAGTGTAATGTGATAAGAGTAATTCAGAAAACGTGCCACCGGGAGAAAACGGGTCGTGCCAGAGTTTCAAATCAGGGAAATGTATTTTCTAACGTATTGAAAAACAGCAATAAAGAATCATATTATTTTCCTGTACTTTTTTCTTGTCCCGGAACCACCCTGTGCCACAAACCCTGAAATGTCTTATCTGAGGACAGCCGATTCCCGAAACGGGACAAATTCCGGAAACAGTGCTGTATGGAGGTTATCTTTTTCATATCCCGGAATTTCCTGATTACTGTTGATTTTGCTGTTGTTTTTATTAATTTAGCCTGATTTATCCGGGAAATTATGCTTGAATTAATTGCTGAACTTATTGAAATTGAAAAGAAACGGATTCCTGCTGTTCTCTGCATTGTAACAGCCACTTCAGGATCGACGCCCCGCAAAGCCGGGTCTAAAATGATTGTCTATCAGGATGGTACTTCCAGGGGTACCATTGGCGGAGGCAGTATTGAATACGAGGTAATCAGGGAGGCCGTTGCCCTGATTTCGGAAGGTGGGAATACACAGGTAAAAAATTTCAAGCTTCTTGAGGACCTCAGCATGCAATGTGGCGGGGGTATGGAGATCTACTTTGAACCCATTTCCTGCCAGCCAAAATTATATATTTTCGGTGGTGGTCATATTGGAAAGGCCCTCGCCGGATATGCCCCGGGCCTTGGATTTCACCCGGTAGTGGTTGATCCGCGGCAGGGTATCTTCGGGGACTGGAATTTGCCTGCCGGCGATTTGTTCAATGATGATTACCTCACGATTGCAGGATCGCTTGAGTTCAATGACAACACATATGCTGTGATTGTCACCCATCAGCACGAATACGATGAAAGACTTCTTCATTTCTGTGCACCAAAGAAATTCGCCTACCTGGGAATGATCGGAAGCAGGAGAAAAGTCGGTGAAATAAGCAAAAGGGCCATCACAGAAGGTAAACTTACTCCGGAGATTATTGCCCGTGTTGATATGCCGATCGGTATCCCTTTCGCTGCTGAAACTCCTGCTGAAATTGCCATTAGTATCATTGCCAAAATGATAGATGTTAAAAACACCAGGAAAAAATCATGAAGGGCAAAGGGAATGTCATAAGGTTTTTGCTGAATGAAAAGCTGGTTGAAATCGATTTCAGTCTTCTTCCTGAACTTAAACCAACTACAACGGTATTGAACTACCTCAGGTCATTGCCTTTTCATAAAGGGGTAAAGGAGGGTTGTGCCGAAGGTGATTGCGGTGCCTGTACTGTTGTGGTGGCAGAAATTGCAGATGGAAGACTCAGATACAAGTCCATCGACAGTTGCCTTGTTTTCCTGCCGATGCTACACGGGAAACAGCTGATAACAGTTGAACACCTTGCCAGTGGCGAAATTCTTCATCCTGTGCAGCAGGCGATGGTTGACCGGAATGGAAGCCAGTGTGGCTATTGCACCCCGGGAATTGTAATGTCGTTGTTCGGTTTATATAAAAACCACCGGGATCCTTCAAAAGAAAGCGTCATGGATGCGCTGACAGGGAATCTATGTCGTTGCACCGGTTACCGGCCTGTCATAGATGCTGCGGCGATTGCCTGTTCAGGAACTGAAAACGATAAGTTCGCGAAAACTGAGCCTGATGTGGTAATCAGGCTAACAGAGCTAAATTCAGATAAATCACCTGTCACGATAGAAAACAGCAGCCAGAAATACCTGAAACCCATGGTTCTTTCCGATGCGTTACGCTTCAGAAAGGAGTTTCCCCGGGCCATCATAACAGCAGGAGCAACAGATACGGCTTTGCGTCAGACAAAAAAAAAGGAACTGCTGAAAGAGATCATCGATATATCTGACGTTCAGGAACTGAAGTATTTCAGAGAAGAACAGGATTACTTTCAGATTGGCGCGGGTTTGTCCATTGAATCGCTGAGACAGTATGCAGATGGGAAAATTCCGGCATTGAAGCAGATGCTCGATATTTTCGGGTCGCTCCAGATCAGGAACCTTGCCACAGTGGGCGGAAATATTGGCTCAGCCTCCCCGATCGGTGATACCATTCCGCTCCTGATCGCATTGAAAGCCCAGGTTGAACTTAAGTCGACAAATGTTGCCAGACGTTGCAGTATTGAGGATTTTATCATTGGCTACCGCTCAGTAGATATCTTTCCGGACGAACTCATTACGTCCATTATCCTTCCTAAGCCCTCCCCTGAAAGATTCATACGGTCCTACAAGGTTTCAAGGCGAAAAGATCTGGATATTTCCACAGTCAGCGCAGGGTTTTCCCTGTTGTCCGTAAATGGGATAGTTGAAGACATAAAACTGGTTTTCGGAGGCATGGCTGCACAGCCGGTTCATGCTTTCAAGACCGAAAAATTTCTGCTTGGTAAGCCCTGGATTGTTAAAACAATCAGGGATGCCATGGAAATTCTTTACAATGAATTCACTCCGCTGAGTGATGCACGGGCGAATGCCGGTTACCGCAACCTGGTTGCGCGAAACCTTTTGCTTAAATTCTTTGAAGAATCGAAAGGGCATCCGGCATGAAAACATCAAATCTTAAACACGACAGCGCCCTGAAGCATGTTACCGGACAATCTGTTTATGTGAATGATATGGATGTCAGTCCGTTGCAGCTTGTTGGCAGGGTTGTTTACAGCCCCTTTGCGCATGCCCGGATTAAATCCGTTGATTATTCAGACGCAATTAAACTGAAAGGTGTCGCTGCTGTTTTGACTGCTTCAGATATTCCGGGAGCCAACCAGATGGGACCGGTGATACATGATGAACCCTGTCTGGCGGAAACGGAAGTTAATTTTATCGGTCAGGCAGTTTTACTGATTGCTGCTGAAACGGAAGAAATTGCCATTGAGGCTGAAAGACGGATCCTGATTGACTATGAGGAAATGGAGGCTGTGCTTTCGCTGCGTGAAGCCATTGAAAAAAATCTTCTGATTGCTCCTGTGCGCTATATCACTAGTGGGAACGCTGATGATGCCTTGTTCAATGCACATCACCGGCTCGAAGGAGAGCTTGAAACAGGGGCACAGGAGCACTGGTACCTCGAAACCCAGTCAGCACTGGCCGTACCCGGTGAGGGTAAAGAAATGCTTGTTTTTGCTTCGAGTCAGAATCCGGCCGAAACCCAGGCCATCGTGGCAGAAGTATTGGGTATCGCTAAGAATGAAGTCGATGTTGAAGTAAGGCGGATGGGTGGTGCCTTCGGAGGAAAGGAAACCCAGGCCAATCATGTGGCTGCCTGGGCTGCTTTGCTTGCAAATGCTACAAAACGACCTGTTAAAATCCACCTTTTCCGCGACGACGATCAGAAAATTACCGGTAAGCGTCACCGTTTTCTTTCAAGATACACCATAGGTTTCGACCAGAACGGGAAAATTCTGGCCTATAAAGTCGAATTGAACAGTGATGCGGGATCGTCAACCGACCTGAGCCGTGCCATTCTTGAACGGGCTATGTTTCATGCTGAAAATGCCTATTACATCCGTAATATCAGTATAACAGGGAGGGCTTTCAAAACCAACCTGCCATCAAATACTGCATTCCGCGGATTCGGTGGTCCACAGGGAATGGCTGTAATTGAACAGGCCATCGACCGGATAGCCAGATTCCTTAAAAAAGATCCGGTAGAAGTCAGAAAGCTGAATTTTTACGGAATCGATAAGAACAACCTGACTCCTTACGGTAAGTTAATTGAAAACAACCGGTTGCATGTAATGTATGAACGACTGTGGTTGTCATCAGATTATCAGCAGAGACGGCAGCAGATCAGCATTTTTAACAGACAAAGCAGGTTCATTAAAAAAGGACTGGCCTTAACACCGGTCAAGTTCGGCATCTCATTCACTACAGCATTTCTCAACCAGGCCGGGGCATTGGTAAATATTTATAAAGATGGGACTGTCCTGGTCAATCATGGTGGTACCGAAATGGGACAAGGTCTTTATGCCAAAATCCAGGGTGTTGCTGCGACTGAACTGGGCATTAGTCCGGAGTTTATTAAAGTGACTGCTACCAATACTTCCAAAGTTCCGAATACCTCAGCCACAGCAGCTTCTTCAGGCAGCGACCTGAACGGCATGGCGGTTAAGGCTGCGACAGATGTACTGAAATCACGGCTTATACCTGTTGCAGCCGTTGAATTGCAAAGGGCCGGATTGAGCAGCCCCGATCCTGACAAGATCGTATTTGCAGAAGATCAGGTATATCAGGCCGGTTCACCCGAGGTTAAGATTCCCTTTGATCAATTGATACAGGCAGCTTACCTGGCACAGGTCAGTCTGAGTGCAACCGGTTTCTACAAAACCCCCGGAATCAATTTTGACAGGGATGCAGGCAAAGGAAACCCGTTTTACTATTATGCCTATGGAATGGCAGTTTCCGAAGTCAGTGTGGATGTGCTGACCGGTGAATATAAACTGCTCAGGTCCGATATTCTGCATGATGTCGGTGATTCGCTCAACGAAGACATTGATATTGGCCAGATCGAAGGAGGTTTTATACAGGGTGTTGGATGGTGTACGACGGAAGAAATAAAATGGGATAACAAGGGCAGGCTGCTGACTCATTCTCCGGATACCTATAAGATTCCGACTGTCAATGATATTCCTCATGAATTCAATGTTGAATTATTAAAGGATTATCCCAATGAAGGAACCATCCGTAAAAGCAAAGCCGTGGGGGAACCCCCGTTTATGCTGGCATTCTCGGTATGGTTAGCCATCAAGGATGCCATCTCGGCAGTGGGTAACCACGAAGTTGAGCCTGAATTCTCCCTGCCAGCTACCGCGGAAGTGGTGTTGATGAGTATAGAGAAAGTTAGGAGAAAGGAGTAGTGAGTGTAGTGAGTAGTGAGTAGTGAGTGGTGAGTAAGGAGTAAGGAGTAAGGAGTAAGGAGTAAGGAGTAAGGAGTTGTGAGTTATTATTAAGGATTAGGGAGTAGGGAGTAAGGAGTAAGGAGAGATGAGTAGGGTGTTTCGTCCCACGTCCCTCGTCTCACGTCCCTGAAAAGTAGGGAGTAAGGAGTAAGACTTGCCGGCTTCCAGTGTTTACAGAGTGGTCAACGGGTTGATAATCAGTGTTGCCGGGGTAGGCTGAATGCAATGGGAACAACATTTAATCAAAATACAGAATGAACGAAATTTTTGAAAAAATCAATGCGTTGTCCCACAAATACAGGGATTATACTGCGCAGAACCTGTCGAAACTCATACAGATCAAGTCGGTCAGTATGTTTGAAAAGGATGTTCAGCTTGAGCTGAAACGCCAGATGGAAGAAGCCGGTTTCGATGAAGTACGCATCGACGGGCTTGGGAATGTGATCGGGCGGATAGGAAACGGAAAAAGGATCCTCGCCATCGATGGGCACATGGATACCGTTGATGTGGGAAATGCCGCCAACTGGAACTTTGACCCTTTCAGCGGAGAGATAAAGGATGGTTTTGTGCATGGACGCGGTACCGTTGACCAGAAAGGCGGTCCGGCAGCTGCAGTCACCAGTGGCAGGATACTGAAGGAACTCGGCTTTGACCGCGATCTGACCATCCTTGTGGTCGGCAGTGTGATGGAAGAGGACTGTGATGGCCTATGCTGGAAATATCTTGTGGAAGAAGAGGGCATCCGGCCCGATTTCGCCATCAGCACCGAACCTACCAATCTCAATATTTACCGTGGTCACCGCGGCCGGATGGAAATCCTGGTACGTTTCAACGGAATCTCCTGTCACGGAAGTGCACCGGAGCGTGGTAAAAATGCCATTTATGCAGCGGCACGGGCTGCCCTTGAGGTAGAGAAATTAAACGAGCGCCTTCCTTTTGATGAATTTCTGGGCAAGGGCAGCATCACCATTTCAGAAATCAAATCGGGAAGCCCTTCTTTGTGTGCCGTAGCCGATTATGCCCAGTTCCACCTCGACCGCCGGCTTACCTGGGGAGAGACCAAAGAATCGGCCGTCGCTGAAATTCAGGAGATCATCAAAGATATGGATGCCTCCGTTGAAGTGCTGCATTACGATGAAGTTGCCTACACCGGGCTGAAATATGGCATGGAGAAGTATTATCCCACCTGGAAAATCCCGGCCGACCATAAAGTGGTAGCCACCGGGGTGGAAGCATTTACCGGACTCTTCGGGAAAGATCCCATTGTAGATAAATGGACTTTTTCCACCAATGGAGTGACTATCAATGGATATTACGGCATCCCCATCATCGGCTTTGGACCGGGCAACGAAGTGATGGCTCATGCACCGAACGAAAAGGTACGGATCGACGATCTTGAAGTGGCAGCAGCATTCTATGCGGCTTATGCTTACTTAATTTAAAGGAATTAGCTAATTTGCTGATTATCTAATTAGCTAATGAAGACATTGTGAAAAATTAAAATTGAAAAGAACCTTTTATGTCAAATTTTACTCAACTGATTGAAGAACTCAAAAAATTAAAGTCAGGTCTTTTTGAGAAGGATTTCCTGCTCACCTGGGACAAAACCGAAGATGAACTGAAGCAGACCCTGCTGGTGGCTGAAGCACTGAAACACCTGCGCGACCACAACATTTCAGCGAAAGTGTTCGATTCGGGCCTGGCCATCTCCAATTTCAGAGACAACTCAACCCGTACCCGTTTTTCGTTTGCTTCGGCCTGCAACCTGCTGGGTCTTGAAGTGCAGGATCTTGACGAAACCAAATCGCAGATTGCCCATGGTGAAACTGTGCGCGAAACGGCCAATATGATCAGCTTTCTGACGGACATCATCGGCATCCGCGACGATATGTTCCTGGGCGAAGGCCATACCTATATGAAGGAAGTCGGTGATGCCCTGGACGATGGTTATAAGCACGGCGTTTTGCCGCAAAGGCCCGGTATTGTCAACCTTCAGTGCGACATCGACCATCCGACACAATCTATGGCTGACCTGTTGCACCTGGTCAATTATTATGGCGGACTTGAAAACCTGAAAGGAAAGAAAATCGCCATGACCTGGGCCTACTCGCCCAGCTATGGAAAGCCGCTTTCTGTCCCGCAGGGGATCATCGGACTGATGACCCGTTTCGGGATGGAGGTTGACCTGGCTTATCCCGAAGGATATACACTGATTCCTGAAGTTGTTGAAATGGCCGGTAAACAGGCTGCTGTTTCGGGAGGAAAATTCAGGGTGGTGAACAGCATGGACGAAGCCTTTGCCAATGCCGATATTGTATATCCGAAAAGCTGGGCGCCTTTTGCAGTGATGCAGCGCCGTACAGATCTTCTGAAGAAAAGTGATAAAGAAGGCCTGAAATCGCTGGAGCAGGAGTGCCTGGCCAACAACGCCCGTTTTAAAGACTGGGAGTGCACCGAAGAAAAGATGAAACTCACCAAAGGCGGAAATGCCCTGTATATGCATTGCCTACCGGCCGATATTTCAGATGTTTCCTGTAAGGAAGGCGAAGTGGCTGCCAGCGTGTTTGAGCGTTACCGCATCGAAACCTATAAGGAAGCCGGCTACAAACCTTACATCATTGCAGCGATGATCCTGAATAACAAGTTTGGCAATGCGGCGGAGATGCTGGAGAACCTTTACAAAGCAGGAAAGAAAAGAGTGATGTAATTTGCCGGAGCATTCCGGGATATATTATTTATACAGGGACACGAAATGTCGTGTCCCTGTGTTTATTTTTTTCAATACCTGTTTACAGCAATTCAATAAAGCTTTTAAAATATGGTGGACCTCCTCCGACCCTGGTGTGAAGCCTTTCTGATGGCATATTTATTCTGATCTTATTGGTGTTTCCGAATGTCCGGATAAACTTTGGAGAAGGAAACGGGTTTTTCAGATCAAAGTTACTTACCATACACCTTCATAGTGAAATAATTGAAAATGAATTCACCTGAAATGCAGTAAGTCTGCCATAATCTTCAAGATGAGCATAAACACACCCTGTATCAATGTTGATCACCCGGGCATGTTTATCAATACGATCAAATAGAGAGGTCAGCTTTATGGTCTGATGCCCGTGTACAATGGTTCTGTCTTTTAGCAACGGATGCAGGTATTCCTGTCTGCTTTCCCAAATCATGCTTCTTCTGTCGCTGAAAGGGTCTTCAATGGTGTCGTTGAATCCTGCATGAACGAAAAGGAAATTTTCAGATTCATAATAATACCTGAGGTTCCTGAAAAAATCAATGTAACAGGGGTCTAATTCTGTCAGTCTGCTGATGCCGAAACTCTGCATCGTTTTATGTCCCCCGTTTATAAACCATAATGTTACTGCTGACCGGTCTGAGAGGGCATCCAGCAGCATGGCCTCGTGATTGCCCGTTAAGGGAATGACATCATAGCCTGATCTTTGAAGTTCAATAATGTAATCAATGACCTCCTTGCTTTTGATTCCACGGTCAATATAGTCACCCAGAAGGATCAGCTTGTCGGACTTCGAAAGAACAATATGCTGCTCAACCAGTTCCTTAAACTGGTCAAAGCACCCGTGAATGTCTCCGATGGCGAATACTCTGTTCTGCATATTGCTTAATAAGACAAGTAACTTATAATACGCCCCCGAGTTGGTGTGGATCATACCCGCCGGAGGCGGGCGGGCTTTCTGACCTGTCTGCCTGGCAAACAGGCAGGTGCGCACTTCTTTATCACTGTATCATTGCAATTATTACAGTCTGCCTCTGATCAGCGTCATGTCGGGCTTACTAAGGTTGGTGCGCATCTTAATTTCTGATGCGCACTTCTATATCCCTGTATCAGTACAATTAGACCTGCCTTCCACTGATCAGCGTCATGTCGGCCTTACCACAGATCTCCATCCCTTCAAAAATATCTGGTGGTGCGCACACCTTACCGTCCGCTGGGCTGTCGGGCTTACTAAGGTTGGTGCGCATCTTAATTTCTGATGCGCACTTCTATATCCCTGTATCAGTACAATTAAACCTGCCTTCCACTGATCAGCGTCATTTCGGCCTTACCACAGATCTCCATCCCTTCATAAATATCCTCATCGCCCGATTGCACATTGGTTTTTACTGAAATCACCGATTTACTATCCGGATCCCAGATCACCAGATCGGCATCAGATCCGGTTGCAATTTCACCTTTCCGGGGATAAAGTCCGAAAATCCGGGCCGCATTGGTTGAAGTCAGGGCAACAAACTGCTGCAGGCTGATTTTTCCTGTTAAGACTCCATAGGTATAAAGCAACTTCATGCGGTGTTCGACCCCCCCGGCACCATTGGGGATTTTTGTAAAATCATTTATGCCCTGGTCTTTCTGTCCAAGGGTATTGAAGGGACAGTGATCGGTGGAAATGACATCCACAGTGCCATCCTTCAGTGCCAGCCACAAGGCTTCCTGATCGGCTTTGCTCCGGATGGGCGGACTGATGATATACTTTAATGGTTCCGGAACAGGCTTCTGATAAACACTTTCATCCAGCAGTAGGTATTGCGGGCAGGTTTCACAGTAAAGCGGCAATCCTTCTTTCTTTCCCTGCCGGATATATTCCAGCGATTTCGCTGCTGAGGTATGCACAATATATGTCTTACAGCCGGTTTTCCGGCAAAGGTCGACCACTTTCCTTACGGATTCAGCTTCCGTTTCTGAAGACCGTGACAGTGCATGATAAACCGGACCTGTTTTCCCTTGTGCCAGAAATTCCTGTTGTTTCTGAAGAATCAGGTCGCCTTCCTCGCAATGCACCAGCACAATGGCATTCAGTTTTGCAGCGGTTAACATCACCTGTTCCAGTTCATGGTATTCAATGCCGATGTTTCCTTTGTAGGCCAGGTAAACCTTGAATGACCGGATGCCTGCTTCTTTTACACACCATTCCATCTGGGCAGGAATCGTTTCATCATACCAGGTGATGCCCATATGGAGGCCGCAATCGAGCAAACTGTTTGCGACTTCAGCATTTCTCAGTAGCAGGGCTTCTTTCAGGGATTGTCTCCGTGAGGGTGTCACAAAATCAATGAAATAAGTGGTGCCGCCGGTCCTGGCAGCCCGGCTGCCGCTGAGGAAATCATCGCACGATGGACCGGCAGGTGTGGGCAGGGCAAAATGGACATGGGCATCAATCCCACCCGGGAAAATTATATTTCCTTCAGCCTCAATCACTGAGCAGTCCTTTAAATCTTCCTTCAGATGCAAGCCGATTCCCGAAATTTTTGCTTCCTCAACAAGAATATCGGCTTTGAATTTCTGATCGGCCGTAACGATGGTTCCGTTTTTAATGAGGATTGAGCCCATAACAGAGGTTTATTTCAATGGTTAAGATACGCTTTCCCGGCATGGATTCTAATCCACCAGGGTTTTCTCAAACAAGCCTGCAGAGTTTTCAGAAAATCCAAGCTTTTTCAGGTATTTGCCATATTTTTCACTTTTACCCTCGGCGATCACCTTCTTAAAGCCTTCTCCGATAAAGCGGTTGCGCAACCGCAGGTAAATGAATTTCCCGTTTTTAAAATCGCGGTATTCAGGCAAAACAAAATCAAGGCCTACCACCAGGCAGTGATCGTGCTCCCTGTGAGCCAGGAAAATTCCGGCAACGGCCATATCGCGCAGCACAAAGAAACTGATGGTGTTCATTTCAGGTTTGTAGGAGAAACCCGGAAAAAAACGCTGGATTTCCTTGTCGTGAAACTGAAGAAAGCGGATCATGTACTTGTTATCAGCCCTCACTTCAAGGATTTCAAATACTTCTTTCTTTGAATAAATCGTATACAGATAATAAATATCGATACAGGCAATAAATGCATTCAGAAATCCGACCGGCATTGCTCCGATAAGAAATCCGTAAAGTGAAAAGGTAAGTGCCCCGGCAAGGTTGATCCACCTGAATTTCAGGATGGAGTTCATCGTCATCGAAACGGCAATAATTACCGAAGCCAGGTAACCGATCCATTGTAAAAAGGTAATTTCCATTAAACAGGGGTTTTTTATCCTAAGCAAAGACGCTAAGACGCAATGTGTTGGTATGTAATTGTTTTTTAACTCAGAATGAAAATTCTGAAAATTAGAAAATCAAGTGTTGAGAAATATTGACCGGACTATATTGATTTACTGACGGTAATTAAAGATTGCAAAGTTAGGTAAAGAAGCGAAGCTAGCGCATCCGTTTCCAGAGCCGCTCTGCCTGTATCCGGGCTTCTTTCAGAATCCCTGTTTCATCTACTGTTGTGATATTACCGTTTTCAACAATCAGTTTACCGTCTGAAATCACATGAAGTATGTGCCTGGCTTCAATCCCGAAAAGGAAATGGCCCAAAAAGTTGCTGCTGTTAAATGGGGTAGGGGTGTCGTAATCCAATACAACAAGATTATTGTCTCCATCTCCCCTGAAATTGCCCGATTGAAGGTAATTGTGTACATTCCTGAATCGACGGTATGTTTCAGGATAACCGATGTTGTCGAAGTTGTGACCGGCAAAAAATGCTGATTTGGCACTCCGGAGCATATCGCTGTGCATCCCGTCGGTGCCCAGCATAATCCTTTCTCCCAATCCTTCTGAATTGAAAAATCCAACGGAATTGTTCAGGTTACTTTCCATATTCTGCACTATCCATGCCGGAGAACCTGCAACCAGTCTGCGCTCCTCTTCGTCGAGATGCAGGCAGTGGCCGAGAATGGTTTTCGGGAAGTCAAGGGCTCCGGCGTTGATCAACCGGTTGACAACCCGTTCATTATAGGTCTGAAGGCTGTGCGCTTCATCTGAAAGGTCTTCGGCTACATGAATGTGAATGCCGGAGTTTGTTTCCCGTGCAAGATCAACGGCCTGTTTCAGTGTTTCTTTACCGACGGTAAAAGAAGCATGCAAACCTACCAGACCTTGTCTCCCTGATAGATATGATGCCGTTTCTTCCAATCCCTGCTGTGCAATTGACAATCCGTCCCGGTCTGAAATTTCATAACAGAGTAAATGGCCCACGCCGACTTCATCGAAAGCCTGTGCAATGGTTTCGAGGCTGCCTTTTACAGCGAATGGTGAGGCATGGTGGTCGATGGCAAATGTGACCCCGCTTTTGGCGCAGGCCATGGCCGTTACCAGCGCGCTGGATCGGATCATATCCAGGTCCAGGGCCTTGTCGAGTGTCCACCAGATGTATTCCAGGATTTCCGGGAAATTTTCAGGGTTTTTCTTCGGCGCACCCATACCACGGGCAAGGGCTGAGTATACATGGTGATGCCCGTTGGCAAAGGAATGGGTGATGTATTTGCCCCTGCAGTCAATAATGGTGTAATTGGACTTTTCAGGAATATAGTTCAGAAATTCGATTTCACCCTGAAATCCTTCATGAACCAATATATTGGTTAAAGTGAATTCGAGGGTTGTTGGATGAATGTAAGTGGCGTTGGTTAAGAGAATTGACATGAGAAATGGGTTTAATTACGAATTACGAATGACGAATTACGAATGACGAATAAGGGATTGGTTTTCAAATTCAGACATTTGTTCTCCTGTAATTCATTTGTTGATTTTTTGTTTGATTCTGGAGGTTTTGATTGATTGAACTGTTATGGCAAGAAGTTCATTGCCTTCATTTATAAGAGCGATGATTTTCTCCTTAAAGTCGGAATTGAAGTGGGAAAGTAGTTCCATAAAGAAGATTGATTCATCCAATTCCTCTTCAACGATTTTGAGTTTGTTAATAAAATCGGGTGTCGATTTCCCCCGGCATGCCGCCAGATAATTTGCAGCCGATGAACTCGATGAACGGATTAACTGATTGCAATAAGGAATATTAATACTGTTTACCGGCAATTCCCTTATTAATTCAGCCACACTGATTGCGAATTCCTTGTACCGTTGTTTAAGCTGTTCTATACTCATGGTTGAAAATCAAAGACACATTGAATTTACAAATTTTGGTCATTCGAAGCTTGTTCGTCATTCGTCATTCACCTCCTTCGTCTTCGTCCTCCACATTCTACATTCGTCATTCGTCATTCTTTATTCGTCATTCGTCATTCGTCATTCGTACTTTTTCAAAGGCAACTCATATCTCCTGATTCCATCAAATGCCCAGATCGCGTTCGCTACCGCAGCGGCTGTTGGCACCAGCCCTATTTCTCCGAGTCCTTTCGCGCCATAGGGCCCGACCGGATCTTTAACTTCCACACCCAACACCACAATCTCCGGCATATCCTTTGCCCGGAGGATCTTCAGATCACGCATTTTCGACGAAACAAGCTGCCCGTCAACCATCGGCAGATCTTCCGACAGGGCATAACCCAGACCCATATGTACCGCTCCCTCAATCTGACCCTCAAACATCAAAGGGTTCATGATTTTTCCTGCATCATGGGCAGCGTATACTGTTTCAATTTCGCCCGAATCGTTAAGAACCACAAGCTGGGTGGCATAGCCATACGCAAAATGGGTGATGATTTCCTTCACCTCAGCCCCGGGTTTTGTAGTCAGGTCGTACGAATAATTCCCTTTGTATGTTTTGCCTGAAAGTTCTTTCAACGAATGGCTTTTCAGGTCTTCACGGATTTTTTTAGACGCATCAAGGATGGCATTCCCCAACAGGGCAGTTGCCCTTGAAGAGGTTGTCATTCCGGTAGGGATTCCGGCAATGCTGTCAACAGTTACTTCAACAATTCCCGGATTTATGCCGGTTTCTTCAAAAAGCACCTGTTGGGCTATGGTGTGTACGCCCTGTCCCATTTCAGTCCAGCCATGCTGAAGATGCACCTTGTTCTCAGAGATAATGCTGATGATCACATCACTGTAATCGGCCATGCCGTTTCCAACACCGCTGTTTTTAATTCCGCAGGCCAGCCCCTTGATCCGGGCTTTATCATAATATGGTTTTACGGCTTCAAGTGTGGCTCTTACACCCACTCCTCCTTTAAGAATCTGTCCGGTAGCCGTCATCTTTCCTTCGGTAAGGGCGTTGTTATACCGGAACTGCCAATTGTCGAAGTTGCCTTGTTTGCAAAGATCATCAATACAGCCCTCGAGTGCAAATGCCACCTGATTGGCCCCGAATCCCCGCATGGCACCACAGGGGATGTTGTTGGTATAAACGGTGAGTGCTTCCAGGTTTACACAGGGAAAATGATAGGCACCGGTTGCATGTCCGGCTACCCTTTCCATTACCTTCGTACCCACCGAAGCGTACGCGCCGGAATCACCCACAGCATATAGTTTCAGTCCGGTCAGCCGTCCTTCTTTATCGCATCCAACAGCAATATCCATATACACAGGATGCCTTTTCGGATGCATCCGGATGGATTCTTCCCTGTTCAGCACCACTTTCACAGGCCGTTTCAGCAGCCAGGCAAACAGGGACGCATGCCCCTGGACCGTCATATCTTCTTTTCCGCCAAAACCACCACCGGTAGAAACCAGTGTTACCCTTACCTTTTCCTCAGGAAGTCCCAGCAGGGAGGCAACCTGCCTGCGGTCAACATATATACCTTGTCCGTTTGAATAGAGATGCACTCCATCACCATCCGGCATGGCCACAGCCCCTTCCGTTTCAAGAAATGCGTGCTCAATCCGCTGTGTCTGGTATATGCCTTTGGCAACAAAAGCGGAACCTTTCAATAGCTCTTCAGCGTCACCTCCACGGTATACCCTGCAGGTTTCCAACAGGTTTTCACGATCGGGATGAACCTTTGGCGAACCCGCTTTTATGGCTTCGTGCGGATCGGTAACCGGATCAAGTATATCATAGGATACCTCAATAAGAGCTGCGGCCTTTCTGGCGATTTCATCGGTTTCCGCTACAACACCGGCCAGTACATCCCCGATATAGCGGGTGGTTTCACCCGGACCGATCATCAACGGCCAGTCCTTAAAGATCAGTCCGATATAGCGGTCACCCGGAACATCACCCGAAATAAAAATCCTGATAACGCCTTTAACCTGGAGCGCTGTACTGATGTTTATCTCCCTGATCACGGCCCTG
The DNA here is from genome assembly GCA_016705005.1 of Bacteroidales bacterium. Lineage (GTDB taxonomy): Bacteria > Bacteroidota > Bacteroidia > Bacteroidales > Lentimicrobiaceae > Lentimicrobium. Next base: position 132,233 of record JADIZB010000012.1, read on the forward strand.
GGATGGTCGGTAAAACGGAGGGCACCGTAAAGCATTCCTTCAAAATGGAGGTCATTCACAAATTTTCTTTTCCCGACAGCCATCTCAAAGGCCTCATATTTGGGATAGGATGTACCGACCTTTCCGGAAGTACCTTTTCTTTCAGATGATTGCCCGGGATGTAACCGGTTTGCAGCTTCTGCAATGGCATCCACAATTTTAACATAACCGGTGCACCGGCATAAATTCAGGGTGAGCGCCTTTTTGATCTCATCACGGGAGGGCTGAGGGTTTTTCTGAAGCAGAATTTTTGTCCGCATCAGAAAGCCGGGGGTGCAAAAGCCACACTGAACGGCCCCTTTCTCAACAAATGCGGTAGCAATAGCATCACGGATTTTGTCAGGGATGCCTTCCAGTGTATTGATCTCAGCATTATCAAGTTTGCCCACTGGTGTCATGCATGCCAGCTTTGCTTCCCCGTCGATCTCAACCAGGCAGGCTCCACAGGCTCCCTGGCAGGAGCAGCCATCCTTTACTGAGGTAATTCCCTTTATATTTCTCAGGAAATGCAGGAGCCTGATTTCCGGATTGCCTGTGTAAATGACAGGCTTGCCATTCAGGTTAAACTTTATCATGCCTGTTCAGATTTTATCTTTAAGAAAAGTTTCAACTGAAGCTAAATCAGGTCTCACAGGAACCGGAATGTTCAGCAACGATTGAACAGCATTCAGGTCCTTCAGTCCGCTGCCGGTAAGCAGAACAACATTCACCGATGCACCGGGCAAACGATTCTGCCCTGCATAGGCTTCATATCCTGCAAAGGCTGCTGCTGCTGCAGGTTCAGCAAATATGCCTGTATTTTTTGCCAGTGTTGTTGAAGCTTTAATGATTTCGGCATCAGACACTTTAATGGTTTCTCCCTGATATTTCAGAAGATAACCTGCTGCCATCCGGAAATTCCTTGGGATATCAACCGAAATGCTGTCAGCAATGGTATGAGACGCGGATGCCCGAAAAGGCTTCTTTCCCAGATTGTTGATGATGTTGCTGCTCCCTTCAGCCTGAACCGCAACAATAACTGGCATCCGGTCAATCAGACCCATTGTGAGAAGGTCCTCAAAACCTTTGTAAACACCTGATAATATTACGCCATCCCCAACCGGCACAAATATCCTGTCGGGCAGGCTTTGATTCAGCTGGCCAAAAAGTTCAAGTGAAACTGTCTTTTTCCCTTCAATGGTCAGCGGGTTAAATGCCGTATTGCGGTTATACCAGCCGAAACGCTTCGTTGCCTGGATACTCAGGTCAAAAGCGACATCGTAATTGCCATCAACCGGGACCAATACGGCTCCATACATAAGAATCTGTGTAAGCTTCGCTTTGGGTGCGGCAGCCGGGACAAAGATCACCGCTTTCTGACCCTGAGCGGCACACATGCCCGCCAATGACGAGCCGGCATTCCCGGTAGAAGCAGCCACTATGGTATCAATGTCGTTTTCCCTGGCAAAGGCAGAAACAACAGCTGATGCGCGGTCTTTAAAAGAGAATGTCGGGTTTTGAGAATCATCTTTCAGATAAAGCAGGTGGTCCTGACATTTCCCATTGAACCGGTCTATCCTGTAAAGCGGGGTATTCCCGACTTTCAGATTGGGCAGGCTGTTCTGATCATCGATGGGTAAGATATCCAGAAAATGGTTTTGTTTCAGCGCTTCAAAAGACCTGCCTTTCAGCAGTTCCGGATTATAAACCACCTTTAGAATGCCCAGGGGAGGTTGAGTTGCCTCCTGTTTGCTACTGCAGTCAGGACAAACATAAATTACTCCGCTTCCGGGATAAGTTTTCCCGCAATCATTGCACTGGTAGGTGAACTTGGTTGACATGTTAAAGTAATTACGAATTACGAATTACGAATGACGAATGACGAATGACGCCCTTCGGCTGGCTCAGGGTAAAAATGACGAATGACAATGAAAAATCTCAGATGTTGTAACCATTCAGCAATCCTTAATCCGTAATCCGCAACCCGAAATATTCAAGCCTGGATCTTGGAGCCCGCCAAAGGCGGGTAAACTTTGAACTTTAAACTTTAAACTTTGAGCTTTGAGCTTTGAGCTTTAAGCTTTAAGCTTCGCTACAACCTCTTCAACACTCCGGTTTCCTCATTAAACTCATTGATCATCTCATCCCATCTGGCGGCCTGGTTAAACTGCTCTTCCCAGAGGTTGCGATCGTACCACAACTGGTTAAGGTCCTCAATTTCCTTGGCCTGCTGTTCAACCCAGGTAAAGTATTTCAGGTTGTGAATTGCCTTACGGTCATAGTATCCCAGTTCTTTCAGATTGTCGGTGCCCTGGCCAAGGATGCATTTTTCCATATCTTTCGCCGACTGAAGCGACGAGTAAGGGCCTTTTTCTGCTGTCAGTTCCTCAAGCCTTGACTGATACATTTCCGCTGAATCGGTGGCCAGGGTGAAAATCATATCCTCGCCAGTCATTTCATAATATTTTGCAGCCTTAATGGCTGAAAGCATATTGGAAACCCCTGAGATACCAATCAGGTGGAGCTGACCGATCAGTGACTGATCAATGCCGCAGGATTTCAGGTAAGCATGTCCCTCGGGTTCATTGAAAAGCCTGAATACCCTCATACAATCTTCATCATCGATGGCCGTGATCATATCGGTGTTTTTTGCATTGTGTACCCAGGGTACATGTTTGTCGCCAATGCCCTCGATGCGGTGACCGCCAAAGCCGTTGTTGAGCAGGGTAGGGCACTGCAAAGCTTCAGAAGCCACAATCTTCATCTGCGGATACTGCTTTTTCAGGTAGTCGCCTGCCCCGATGGTTCCTGCAGAACCCGTGGCTGAAACATAGGCGGCAAGACGGCCTTCGGTAGATTTCAGTGATAAAAACACCTCTTCGATGGCCGGAGCGGTGACATTGTAGTGCCAGGTTGGGTTCCCGAATTCATCAAACTGATTGAAGATCACACAATCGGGCCTGTTCCGGCGGATGTCCCAGCATTTGTCATAGATCTCCTTTACATTTGATTCACAACCAGGAGTGGCAATCACCTCAGCTCCGATATCCCTTAACCAGGAAAAGCGTTCCTTGCTCATTTCTTCCGGAAGAATGGCAACAGCCGTAACATCCATCAGGTATGAATCAAAAGCTCCGCCCCGGCAGTAGTTTCCTGTAGAAGGCCATACCGCCTTGTGATAAGATGGGTCAAATTCACCTGTTATTATACGCGGAGCCAGGCAACCATAGGCTGCGCCAACTTTATGCGCTCCTGTGGGGAAATATTTACCGATCAGCAGCACGATCCTGGCTTTGACTCCCGTGAGTGCTTCGGGAAGTTCAAGGTAATTGACATCACCAAACAGTCCACCCTTTTCAACCGGTTCATTTTTCCATGTGATCCGGAAGAGGTTGGCAGGATGGAGATCCCACAGCCCTATGTTTCTGAGACTTTCTTTAATTTTTCCTGGAATAAGATCCGGGTTGCGCATCTGGGCAAATGTAGGTAATACAATGCCCTTTTCGCGGAAGCGTTGAATGGCTTTCTGTCTGACGGCAGGGTTAACAATGTGGTTGATGGTTGAGATCATTTGAAATAATTTATTAGAAAAAGTATGATTATACGATGAAGTATTTATCCGGCTGCTTCATGATTCGCCAGCGATGATTCTCCCAGTGTGTCAATCAGAAATTTCATCTCTGCTGCTTTCGTCAGAGTGATGGCGGTTTTGGCGGTTTGGGGCAGGATTATTTTTTCAGGTACAAAATTACCATTGAAGATCACATCCGCTTCATGATTAATAAAATGAAACCCTCCGTGAATTATCTTCAGACTGCTGACCCGATCTCCCGACCGGTGCTTCAGGGTAATTATGCCATGTTTATTTTCAAGAAGGTAACCGTTGTCAGTTTGTGAAAAACTATTTTCAGTCAGGCAAAACCTTGGTTTGTCGCGGAATGGAGCGCCTGAAGAAGGGCAGAAAGTGGTACAGTTTCCACATTCATTACAGAAGTCGGCAATATTGAGCACCTGGATTTTCTGATCAATAAAAAGGGATCCGGTTTGACTAAACTGCACTGCTGAATTACCGGGTTCTACCTGCCAAACAGGAATACTTTCCACTTCAGCATTGTAATAGATATTTGCCCTGTTGGGACAAACCGTTACGCACACATTGCAAACCTCATCACACTGAAGACAGCGGTCTGCTTCAGACTCTGCCTCTTCAGGGCTCAGATTAACCTGAAATCCTTCAATGGCAGGGTTCATGTGAATTCTTTCCGATTTCCGGATCATCAGCGCTTTCAGGTCGGTATCCCTGTCTGCAATCAGTGTTTCTGAAGGCAGGGAAATTCCTGCTTTTTCAGCGATACGACGGGCGGTTTTCCTTCCATCACCCACTGCTTTCACAATGGTTGCCGCACCACGCAGGGCATCACCACCGATAAAGACGCCATCCAAAGAAGTTTCGTTTGAGCTGTCCCTTGTTTTAAGATCACCGGGGTTGATAAAATCAAGTTCGGTTTCCTGTCCGAGTGCCGGAATCAGGGTATCCGCCGGAAAATCGATCAGGGCATCACCGGTTCTGACCGGGGTCGGCCGGCCACCGGAAGATGACTTCTCCAGTTTCATCTTTGCACAGGAAAGAGATACGATCCGGCCATCGATCACATTGATCTTTTCGGGAGAAAGCAATTCGTAAAGCCCGATATTTTCCGACAGCAGCGCTTCAATTTCTTCACGGTCGGCCGGCATTTCGGCCCGGGTTCTGCGGTACAGCACTTTTACGGAAGCATTGTCCCCGACAAGTCGACGGGCTGTACGGGCAACGTCCATGGCTGTGTTACCTCCGCCGATGACAAGAACATGGTGGCCAAGTTCAAATGCTTTTCCTTTTTTCGCTTCTTTCAGGAATTCGAAGGCATTCAGGACTCCGGAGGATTTTTCACCCTCCATCTCCAGCGATTTAAAACGCTGAGCACCGGCTGCGATATAAACAAAATCGAAATCCCTGCGTAGTTTAACAAACTGCTGACGGTCAACCTTTACATTGAAGTGAATCTTTACACCCAGTTTCATGATCCGGTCAACATCCTTAGCCAGTAATTCCATTTTCATTCTGAAGCCCGGAATCGCATCATATACCATGCCTCCGACAGCTTCTTTCGATTCAAATATTTCCACCGAAAATCCTGCCTGCCTTAGGAAAAAGGCACACGCCAGACCCGATGGTCCGGCACCGATGACGGCGACTTTTCTTCCGTTGTCGGGAGCAGTGCTAATCCCGGTCTCCGTCCCGTTCTCAGCAATAAAAAGCTTGATATCCCTGATTTTCAGCGGATCGTCATAATTAATCCTGGTGCATTTCGTCTGGCAAGGGTGGTCGCAGGCAGAGCCCAGTACATGGGGAAACGGATTTTTTGCCAGGATCACATCCAGGGCTTTCTGATAATTACCGGCCGAAGTAAAATGCAGGTATTGGGGAATATCCTGGCTGGTGGGGCATTCATCGACACAAGGCGCATGAATACAGTCAAAGGGTCCGAGGTGCCTGGCCGATTTGATATTTTTATCCAGGAAAGGATCGTTTTTGTAGGCTTCATAATCAACTACTGCATCCGCGTATTCATTCAGGAACTGCAATTCGTCTTTTTCCGGCCTGTCTTTTAATGCACCGATGTTTTCAAGGTATTGGTGCAACCTCCCGTAGCCCCCGGGTTTGAGCAGGTCAGAACATATGGTAACCGGTTTCAGCCCGCAACGGATTACGTCTGAAACATTATAACAATCAGCACCTGCCGAAAATGATACAGTCAGCTTTCCCTGAAATTCATTCTGAAGTTTCCTGGCCACATTGATGCTGATGGGGTGCAATGCCCGGCCGCTCATATACATCATCTGTTCATTCGGAGGAAAGATGTTCTTATGATTCAGACTTTCAAGGGTATTGGTAAGTTTTACCCCAAAAACCAATCCTTCTTGGTCAGCGGTCTGCTGCAGCCGGCTGATTATGCCAATGGCATCGGGATATTTCAGGTCGTGTTCAAAGGCAACGTCGGGGACAGTAGTCTTAAATCCAAGTTTATTGTTCAGGATATTGCGCAAAGCATCCTTGCCCAGCAGGGTAGGGTTAAGCTTGATAAAAGTGTGAAGTTTCTTTTCACTGAGAAGATAATGCCCGATTTTTTCAATTTCATCCGGCGGACAACCATGCATGGTGCTCAGCGTGATGTTATCAGAGATGCAGTCAGGGATTTCAATTTCACCGATAGCGGGATAAAGTGGTTGCAGTGCTGAAATCATCTTGTTTTTTTCATGACCAGAATCGTGCATTTTATCCAGGAACCACTGTACATTTTCCTTCAATATTCCTTCGTAATTATAGCCTACGCTCATATTGAATACGAATCCGCCTTTTTCTTCCTTTTTCCTTCCCAGCCGGTGTTGCAGAAGGTGGATGATGATCCATGCCTTCAGATATTCTTCATACGATTCATGGATACGAAGCTCCTGCGACCATTCGCAATTGTAGCCCTCATCCTGCATGTCGATGCAGGGTTTTGATACTTCAAGTTCATCGAGAGTCTGGATGGTTTTGAGTTCAATATACCTTGCCCCGCATAACCAGGCGGTGATGATGTTCTGGGCCAGCTGTGAATGTGGGCCTGCTGCAACTCCCAAAGGTGTCTCAAGAGAATGCCCGAACATTTGCATCCCAATCTCAGAATGCTTTTCCGGGTTAAAAAACAATGCTTCAGGAATGCCAAAAATTTCATTTCTGCCAGTGTATTCGAAATCAATAAGGTAATATAACTTTTCTATTGGAATGGTTGAAAAGGCGGCAGAATGGACCATACTCAGGGGCTTAAATTTTTACCTTTGTAAAAGTAGAAAAAAATGTTTTGTATGCACGCTTTTGCCCGTATTTCCTGTATTATCCTGTCTGCGGGGAGCTCTTTCCGGATGGGAGAGCATAAGGCTTTACTTGGGTTTGGAAATTCCGGGGCCACTTTTCTTGAAAAAATCACGGCAACTTATGCAGATTCCGGAATCGGAAAGGTTGTGGTGGTGGTGTCAGACGAATTGAATGAAAAGATCGGGCTTGCTAACCTGAATCTGTCGGAAAACGTTCATTTGGTTGTGAATCATCATCCTGAAAAAGGCAGATTTTTTTCGCTGAAGACCGGTATGGCATACATTGAAGAGGGATTTTCTGTATTTCTGCAAAATGTTGACAATCCCTTTATTTATCCTGACCTGCTGACAGCTATGGTTCGGGTTGAAGAAGACGGAGAGGTTATCATGCCTGTGTGTCAGGGTAAAGCCGGTCATCCGGTTTTGATGAACCATCGTGTTTGCAAAGCTGTAGCGGAAGAATGTAACCCTGAAATACGGATTGATCAATTTCTTTCAAAATTCAGAAGAATACCGGTGCTCACCGATCATGACGATATTCTAATCAATATCAACACACCCGGTGATTATGCACTGGCATTTCCATAAGTTAATTTTGATCTTTTGCTGGTCGGAATGAAATGAATGGATGCAATGAAGGAGGTCAGGATGGAAGAAAAGAAAAAAAATCAGCTGCACCCCCTCTGATGGCCTGCAGCTGATTGGCAACAATTAGGTAGCCAGATTTCAATTATAGACAAAAGTAACCCCGTAGTTACCTTGATAGTGGCCGCTTGCAAGCAATTGATCAGGACTGGCCTTCAGGTTTAAAGAATGATTGCCTTTTTCATCAGCGACCAGAGGCATTCCTGCTTCCTGAGTTGTAGTCTGAATAGTAAAGGACTCTCCTCTGTTGTTGCTGACATTTGCATTGCCGATGATCAGTGAACAGGTCGACGATGCATTTCCTGAGATACTGAAGCTGCCAAGATCAAAATCTGCAATTTCCTGCGCGCTGAGTGTAATGTCAGTGTTGCTGCTGCAACTTGCCGAAACGGATTCTACCACTTCGGCACTGGCATGCCCGATTACTCTTACCTGACCACTACAAATCAATCCCGACAAGGTCAGCATCAGAGTAATTGGAATCAAACGGGCAGCTCTCATGTAAAAAAACTTAGTTTCTTTCTTGACTACCGGATAAATATAAGGTAATCGATGATCGAAAGTCAAGTAAAAAGAGAAATAAATTTACTTTTCTATGAAAATAATTTTTTGAGAACAATTTTAGTGTTTATAAATAATTGAAAAAGAGTTATATAGCAATGCATTATATCAAACATATTAAACGTAAACATAATTTACATTTTTCTATTTTGGGACAAAACAGGGCGTGGTATTGACCTGACGACAGTTGCACTGCCGGTTAATTGAAAAAAATCTTCCAAAGGAATTTATTTGTGTATTCAGTGAAGTTGTGGCAACGGGTTTGAAAAGTCAAAAAAAAAGGCCCGGTTGTTTCCGGGCCTCATTGGGTAATAAGTTGAATTCTTCCTCTAATTGTGCCTTAGTCCGTATTTTTCGATTTTGGCATTGAGGGTAGGTCTGGTGATTTCAAGAATTCTTGATGCTTCCTGTTTATTCCACTTAACCTTATCAAGTACTTTTTTAATATGCACCTTTTCGATGTCGGCAATTGATTTTAGTTCAAACGATTCACCACCGGTTCCTTCAGGTGCACTCATCAGAACGATGTGCTCCTTTTCAAGAACATCACTTCGGGTCATAATGAAAGCCTGCATCAGTGTATTTTCAAGTTCCCTGACATTGCCGGGCCATTCGTGATCTCTAAGCATATCAAGCACTCCGTCGCCGATTTTCAGCACGCGTTTGTTTAGTTTCCGGTTGAGTTTTCCCATGAGGTGCTTCACGAGTTCACCCATATCTTCCTTACGGTTACGCAGGGGTGGCAAGGCTATTGTAAATACCTTGAGCCTGTAATAGAGTTCTTCCCTGAACTTGCCGCTTCTTACAAGCGATTCAAGATCTTTGTTGGTGGCTGCAATGATCCTGGCTTTCATTGGCAGTGGTTCATCAGCACCTGGTTTTTCAAATTCAAGCTCCTGCAGCACCCTGAGGAGTTTTGTCTGAATATTGTCTGTCAACTCCGATATTTCGTCAAGAAACAATGTCCCTTCCCCCGCCTGCTCAAATTTTCCTTTCTTGTCGTTCATAGCTCCGGGGAATGCGCCGAGTGTATACCCGAACAATTCATGCTCAAGCAGGCCTTCGTTCAGGTTTGAGCAATTGACAACAACAAGCGGATGTTCCCGGGTAATCCCGCTGAAATGGATAAGACGTGCTATTAGTTCTTTCCCTGTACCTGTTTCGCCGGTAATCAATACGTTCACCTTATTGAGCGAAATCCTTCCGATGTTTTTGAAAATTTCACGCATTACCGGTGTCTTTCCAACAAGCAGGTTGTCTTCAATGGCTTTCCTGATTTCAGGTGAAATTGCCTCTGTCAGACTGCGGCTCTGCCGTGAAACTTCCAGTCCGTTGCGGATTACATCAAGCAACTCCTGCATCTGGATCGGCTTTTCAATGAAATCATAGGCGCCCAGCTGGATTGACTTAATGGTAAGGGCAACATCCCCATGGGCAGTCAGCAGAATCACCGGCAAACCCGGTTGTGTCTTCTGGAGTTCTGTAACAACATCCAGACCGGTAAGACCGGGCATCTGGAAATCCGTAACAACAAGGTCGGGATTGGTTGTTGCTGCCAGCTCAAGTCCCGATTCTCCATCGGAAGCTGTTACTACTTCATATCCTGCTTTGGTCAGGATGTTCGTTAACAATGTCCGGATGATGGAGTCGTCGTCAATTGCCAGAATTTTACTCATTTTCGGATAAATTGGTTTAAATTACTTCTATACAATAACTACTAAAACTTAAAGGTAAAGCAGAGTTATTCTTATTATAAAAGTGTAAAAGATTTTAACAGCGATAAATTTACTACAATTTAATCTTTAAAAGCAAAAAAAATGTGTCTGATTTTTTTATTTTCGAACCATTGTTCACTCTAAAATGTTGTTATTGTGAATATTAGCTATAGTAAAGTATTTTTACTGAGTTAATACCCTTTTTCATTTTTCACAATGTTTTATATTCTGTTATAGTTCTGATAACAGAAAATTATTTGTACCCGATCAGGCCAACCTGTAAACAATGCTTAAGAGCGCTTTGATGGGGCTCGAATTCCTTCATGAATTTATAGCAGATAAATGAAAGTGGATTTTTTGGATGGGTTATATCCGATGCCCGCACTGAAAAAAAATACCGGGGCACAAAACTTTGTGTCCCGGTGAATATTTTGCACAAATCTGAAGAATCAGACAATAACTTTCCTCACCGCATCAATCACAGTTCCATCAACCCATTTGATGGCCGCAATGAATTCATCGCTGAGAACCGGTAGCGATGGTTTTCCGCAGATCCGTTCGGCTTCTTCCTTGAGCTGATGGATTGATCTGATGGGCAGAGAGGAACCTTTGAGTTTGTCGATAAGATCGGTACGCAAGGGGTTAATAGCAATGCCTCTTTCGGTTACGATCACATCAATCAGTTCACCAGGCCCGCAGATGGTGGTCACCTGGTCGCGGATCACCGGCATCCTGTCGCGGAAGAGCGGGATGGGCAGTATCACACATTTCGAGAACAGGCAGTTCATCCATCCACCGATACCATGCAGCAGGTAACCATCTGAATGGGTCACCACGTTGGCGTTAAAGTTGATATCCACTTCGGTGGCACCAAGGATTACCACATCAACCATGGAGGCGAAGTTACCCTTGCCATGATAATTGTAACTGGTAAACGGACTGGTATTCAGGTGTCCGGCGTTTTCACGCATCGACCTTACCCCTTCGAGGTCAAAAGTCTGCCCGTCGAGTATATAATCAACCAGGCCTTCTTCAAGCATCTTAACGAGGTATTTGTTGCTTCCGCCCCTGGCAAATCTGGCTTTCATGCCTCTTTTCCGAAGCATTTCAGCAAAATAGATTCCGATGGATAGGGCTGTGCCACCGGCTCCTGCCTGGAAGGAGAACCCATCCCTTACAATGCCGGTTTCATCGCAGAACTGAGCGGTAAGCTCAGCCAGCAGCAACCTGTCGGGGCTTTTGGTGATTTCGGTCGTGCCGGAAACAATTTTTTCAGGAATTCCCACCTTGTCGAGGACCACCACATGATCGACATAATTGCCGTGAATCTGCCAGGGCACACAGGGAAAGGGAACCAGGTTATCAGTAACTACGATGACCTTATCGGCATATTGTGAATCGGCGAGTGCAAAACCAAGGAGTCCGCAGGCTGCAGGACCACGGTCGCCGGTGGCATTACCGAATGCATCGGCTGTCGGGGCGGCGATCACCGCTATGTCAACATGCAGATCACCATCCTGAATGGCCTGGTAGCGGCCACCATGAGAGCGCAGAATACCCATGCCCTGCATGCCTCCCTCGGTGGTGAATTTGCCCAGGGCGCCATTCATACTTCCTTCAATATGATGGATTGTTCCATCCTCCAGGTATTTGATCAGTGGACTGTGGCATTCGAAAGAGGCGGAGGGAGCCCAGGTCAGGTTTTTTATCCCCAGTTCTGCGGCAGCATCAAAAACCTGGTTTCCAACCAGATCACCATTACGGAAATGGTGGTGGGTCGATATGGTCATGCCATTTTTCAACCCGCATTTCTCCAAAGCTTCCCTGATCGATCCGGTGACTTTGTTGCCATCGTCAGGATAATCGGCACAGGTACTGATGGGTGGAGCATACTTCCGGCCGGTGGGTCTGAATTTTCCGACACCCAGATAGGGAACCGCTTCTTTTCCGTTGATGATCTGCGGAACTACCCGCCCGATGGCATTGGTAGTCAGTTTATCGTATTTCGACATATAGCTTATTTTTGATCAGATAACTTACCTGGAATTACAATTCATACATTCAGAAACTCATTGCGCCAGTCGGCATTCAGTTTCCCCATACTTACCGCGAGGTTGATGGTATGCTGGGCACGTTTAACAACCGGCGGATCGATCATTTTGGTTCCCAGGGAAACTACACCGAGACCTTTCTCAGTTGCTTCAATAAAGGCATTGACGATTTTCTTTGCCTTATCAATTTCGGCTTCATCGGGTGCAAAATTGTCGTGAATAACCCTGATCTGCCTTGGATGGATACAGCCCATACCATCAAATCCAAGTGCCTTGGACCTGAGGACGGTTTGTTTCAGGGCTTCCATGTCGGCAATATCCGAGAATACAGAATCAATGGCCTGAACACCGGCTGCTTTGCAGGCATTGACCACCATGCTGCGGGCAAAGAACGATTCGTTGCCTTCGTTGGTCCTGCGGGTACCCAGGTCGGCAGTATAATCTTCAAGGCCGATGGCCACTGCCACAACATTGGGTGATGAAGCAATTTCCAAAGCTTTCAGCACGCCCAGGGCGCTTTCAATAATCGGCATCAGCCAGATGTTGCTGTTGATACCTTTCTCCTTTTTGATCTTCTCAATGTTCTCGTTCACCAGCTTTAACTGCTCTGCACTTTCGCATTTCGGAACAAGCACAAGATTCACATTATGCGGAATAATATAGTCAAGATCGGCCAGTCCGGCAGGCACCTGATTGATCCTCACCATGCGCTCAGCACCATAAAAATCAAGGCTGCGGAGTGCATTGCGGACGAGAAAGCGGGCTTCTGCTTTTTTTGAAACAGCCACAGCATCCTCAAGGTCAAGGATAATACCGTTGGGCTTGTGAATCCCCGCATTGATCATCAGGCTGGGGCTGTTGCCCGGAAGGTAAAGTCTTGAGAAACGGTCGCGGTCCCTGGCCGTCTGGTATTTATTCTGTGGAAGGAATTCAGTAAGGTACTCTTTGGTACTGCCGGTAAGCTGCCGGATAGCGGCTTCAAGCCTGGCGGCAATCACAAGTTCCAGAGCCCCTGAATCTTCGAGCAGAAGACTGGCATCGGAAATATTGTAGAATCTGAAGATTTCGTTGCACAAACTGAGGATAGAATCCCCATACATGGATTTTACCTTGCTTATAAGCTGGATTTCAATGCCTCCGCTTTGCCTGATTTCGAGTGTTACATGGCAATCGGAACGGATTCCTTTACCTTTGTTTCCTATTGCTGCTATTGCTGCCACATCAGCCTCCGGTTTTATATTTAAAACTGTGTTATGATTCCCGTGCAAAGTAACATCAGGTAAGGCGAAAAAAAAAACAATACCAAGAAAATATTGCAGTTCATCCATCCGGTATTGTCCACTTTCCGGATAACCTTTAATACAGGTGAATTCAGCTCAGTTATGCCGGATATTTTATCATTAATCATGGATTGGTCTGCCTGAAGTTTTATCAGACTTATGAAACAGCATATCCGTTTGTATGCAATTATGACAAAATGTCCTGTGAAATTCGACACATTGTTATCCGACAAGTATTGCCGGATTCGCATAATGCGGATTATACAGGATAAATTGTAAAGTATTCATATACAGTGATGTGTGAAAATGGCTAAAATCTCCAATAATGGGTCCGAATGGCGATTCTACTCCGGGAGATATTTTTAATGTACTAATATACAGATATATATGAAATTTTTGATTTCGTGGTGAGCCAAAGGATACGGATAATCCCGCGGTACGGAGTTTCGGGTGTATGCCGGAGCATTTTTTGAACTTAGTTTACCGTTTTTGTGTTTATCCGGTGCTTCACGATTAAATGGAATAACTTTTGATACTGAACAGCGTTAAATGTTTTTATAATTTTGTTCTGTTTTTAAGCTGAATTCCTGAACAGAACATATTAACCAACCAAAATTCAACAACCATGAAAAAACTGAATTATCTTTTTGCAGCATTGTTAATGAGTATGAGTGTCATTGTTTCATCCTGCACCGACGACGGTGAAGAAACCGATCCGGGACCATCACTTACCCTGAAAGGTGGAGCAGGTTATACTTCGGATGATGCAGTTATCCTCATTGGTTCTACGGTCAAAGTTGGTGTTGTAGGCGGAAAAAGCAGTGTTTCCGGAAACAAGCTGACACGATTCAAATTCATCTTTACTTCAAACAACATTCCTACCACCCTGTTAGACACCACCCTGAATACCGATTCATTCAACTGGGAAACTGAAATAGAATTCAACAGCATCGGATCAGGCAGGCTCTCTTTTGAGCTGACCGACAAGGGTAATATGATGACTGAGAAAGGCTTCGATATTACAGTTCAGGGTCCAGAAACAAAAAAATGGTCAAATGTTGAGCTGGGCTCATGGAATGATGCTATTGGTAGCTTCTTCTCCTCATCTGAAGGATTTACCTATACAGTAACCCAGACATTCAACACACCTGCCAACCAGTCAAAGATTGACTTCCTGTTCTTCAAGGGTGTTACCTATCAAAACACAATTGCATCTCCGGATGACGCTGATGCCAATACGATCAATGATCTGAAACTTTCAGCCTGGACCAATAAAAACCAGACCCGTTTCAATCCTTCTTCAATCACTGCTGCACAGTTTGATGCCATAGGCGCCAACTATCAGTTCCCGGCATTTGACCTGGGTCAGGTAAGCACCAAGATGGATCACCTCGAAGCAGGTGATGTGTTCCTTTTCAAGACAGCAACCAACAAAGTTGGTCTGGTGAAGGTGATCAGTACATACACCAAAGGCGACAAGATGAAAATTGATGTTGTAATGGAAAAATAATATTTTCTGAATTTTTTGAAAAGGCTGCCATGTTTGAGCAGCCTTTTTTTATTTCTTTTATACTGTGTAAACAGGATCATGTGTTGTAATTTTTAAATATCCGGGATTATATTTACATGATGTGCTCCGACAGATAAACGGTTAGCAATAGAGAACGGGAACAAGCCTTCAAATTCGTATTTTTGCAGCCTTATCTCAAACAACCATTGTATTTCTGCAAGATGGAGGGCAAGAAAAAGCGGATCCTGTTTATTGTAAATCCTGTTTCCGGCGTTAACCAGGCCAGGAAGTCCATGCTTGCTGAACTGGTTGAGACTGTGTTTGATCCGGATCTGTTTGAATGGGAAATCAGGACATCCGAATCGGCGGAACATTTAACGGAACTCAGCCGTGAAGCAGCAGCAGTGGATACTGATATCATTGTCGCGGTTGGTGGTGACGGCACTGTAAACAGGGTGGTGAAAGGCATGATCGGCAGCAATGCCGCACTGGCACTGGTACCTGCGGGTTCAGGCAACGGCCTGGCCAGGCATCTGGGAATACCGGTAGATATCATCCAGAGTTTAAAACTGATCGCTGAGGGTAAAACGCACATCATTGATACGGTCAACCTTAACAATGACCTGTTTGTTTCAATTGCAGGGGTGGGGTTTGATGCCCTGGTGGCCAAAAGGTTTTCGCAGGGGACCCGCAGGGGTTTCTTCTCATATTTTAAGATTGTTACCAACGAATATACATGGTACCGTCCCCGGAAATACCGGATGGAGATAGACGGAAAGCAGGTAATCCGTCAGGCCCTGTTTGTCAGCTTTGCCAACACCAATCAGTTCGGATACAATACCATCATTTCTCCTGAAGCTAAAATTGATGATGGACTGGTTGACGTCTGTATCGTAAAAAAAGTACCTTTACTTTATGCACCGCATGTGGTTGGTCTATTACTCACACGAAGGATCGACAGTTCCGGGTTTGTGGAGATCATCAGGGCCAGGCAGATAAAATTAACCAGGAATAAGAACCGGGTAGTGAACATCGACGGGGAGCCGGTAAAACTTACCAAAGACCTCGAGATAACAATCAATCCATTGTCATTGAAAGTTATAGTGCCATAATACCGACAAAAGATGAATTCAAAAAATAAGAGCCAGAACCGCCCCCAGGGTGTGGTGTATTCAACGAATCCGGATTACAGATACAATATGGGTGAAAGCACGGAAAAAGCCACGCTTCCGCCGCAGCAGCAGGACCTTAGGGTGATGCTTGATAAGAAACTCAAAGGTGGCAAGAAGGCCACACTGGTAACCGGTTTTGTCGGAACAGAAAAGGATCTGGCCGATCTGGCAAAACAACTGAAAAACCTATGCGCGGCAGGAGGGTCTTCATCGGAGGGTGAAATTCTGGTTCAGGGTGAATTCAGGCAGAAGATTATGGATTTTCTGGTAAAGAAAGGGTATAAGGTAAAACTGGCAGGTGGATGAAAAACCTGGTTACTATTTTTGAAGCAGGAAGATTATTTCACAGAGATTCACGGAGGTTCACAGAGGTTCACAGAGAAATTTTTATTGAAAAATATATCAACAGCAACAAACCAGATGTCCATAAAAGTGCTTGACTTCCTGAAGCGAAACCCGTGGTTTTTTTATGCTTTCTGCATAGCCATGCTATTCCCGGCATTGTTGTGGCACCTTGGTTTTCTGGCCATCAATTTCCCCACCGACGAACCGACACGGGCTCTGGTGGCCATGGAGATGATCGTAAGCGACAATTACATTACCCCTACCATCAATGGCGAATTCTATTACAACAAGCCACCATTGTATAACTGGATCATCATCGCCTTTTACAGGATGGCAGGGAATTACTCGGAATTTACCCTGCGTCTTCCGATGGTGATCTCACTGCTCCTGTTCGGCCTGACTATTTTCCTTTTCGTCAGGAAGCACCTGGGCAACAAACAGGCATTTATTGTTGCCATTCTCTTTATTACTTCAGGCAGGATCCTTTTCTGGGATTCGTTTCTCGGGCTGATCGACATCACCTTCTCCTGGCTGGTGTATAGCTCCTTTATGCTCATTTTCTACTTTCATTCCCGGCAAAAATACCTTGCTCTTTTCCTGGTTTCGTATTTGCTGACTGCCATAACTTTTATGATGAAGGGGCTGCCATCGCTGGTGTTTCAGGGAATTACCCTGCTGGTTTTCTTCAGTTATAATAAGGAGTTTAAGAAGCTGTTCAACTGGAGGCATTTTGCAGGCATCGGGCTGTTTCTGATTATTGTCGGTGCCTATTACCTGGCCTATTTCAGGTATAATTCGCTCGATAATGTGTTTACCACCCTGTTCAGTGAGTCGGAGAAGCGCACCATCGTCAATTATGGCTGGGTAAGGTTTGTTACCCACCTGTTTACCTTCCCGCTGGAAATGTTTTATCATTTCTTCCCCTGGTCGGTGCTGTGGGTTTTCTTCTTCACCCGGAAATTCAGGAAGGGACTGCATGAGCATCCTTTTCTCAGGTTCAACTTCCTGGTGTTTATTTTCAATATCATTATTTACTGGACCTCTCCGGAATCCTATCCAAGGTACATTTTTATGCTGTTCCCGCCGCTCTTTACCATTCTGGTTTTTATGTTTTTTGAGGATCTTGCGAAAAACGGCATCAGGAGCAGGATTGTGGAGTACTTCCTGCTTGGTGTTATGATTCTGGGTGCCGTGGCTGCGATTCCGATGCCCATACTGGAGCAGACAGGTTTTGTTGATCATGCCTGGCTGAAGGCAGGCGTAATGTTTGCTACCATGCTGATTCTCATATTCTTCTATCTGAAGATTAAAGACCAGCGGATGATTATTTTTGCAGCAGGAATGCTGATGCTCCGGGTAGGATTCGACTGGTTCATCATTCCGCCACGTTACAACGACTTCCAGGTTCACAAAGAGATGTCGGTCAGGGCAGCCGAAGTTACGGGCAGTGGAAAATTGTTCATTTACAGGAATTCTGAAACCGAACATGCCACTACGTTTTACATTACCATGACCAAACAGCAGTTACTGAAACGAAAGGACGAGGGTTTCAATACAACGGATTATTATTATCTGGATCCGAGGCTGATGCCCAAGGAGTATTATAAGACCATTTACGATTTTCAGCTTTACAGGCACGATCAGCCATTAAAAATTGTCAGGTTGAACCAGCTGGGGGTTAATTATAACGGACCTTTCATAGAAATAAACCCATAATATGACACTTCTTCAGATTGGCATCAGGGTTAAGGAACTGCTTAAAAACCAGGGATTCTCAGAAGACTTCTCCGCCGGGATGCGCGACATCACCGACTTTATCATTGTGTTTATCCTGATTATCCTTAGCTACTATGCGATAAAATACATAGTACTCGGAATAGCGAGACGGATTTCGCGCAGGTCGTCGACTACGTGGGACGATGCATTATACAGCAACCGGGTATTTCATAAAGCCGTTCTGTTTGTTCCCGGGTTATTGCTGGGTTCGCTGGCACCCTATACCCTGAGCGAGTTTCCGTCGGCACTTGTATGGGTAATAAACATCGCCCAGATTTTCCTGGTTTTTGTAACCCTGGCTACCATCAACGCATTCCTGAATGCCCTTTACGATATCTATCAGGGCTATGAAGTTTCAAAGTCTAAACCCATCAAGGGTTATCTTCAGGTTATTAAAATCATCTTTATTGTTGTCGGTGTGATCATCGTTATCTCTATGCTGATGGGTAAATCACCCGTTTATCTGTTGGGAGGTCTTGGTGCATTCTCGGCTGTTCTGCTGTTGGTTTTCAGGGATCCGATACTTGGGCTGGTTGCCGGAATTCAGATATCGGCCAACGATATGGTAAGGCCGGGCGACTGGATCGTGTTGGGTAAATCGGGGGCCGATGGCGTGGTTACCGATATTTCACTGACCACGGTAAAGGTTCAGAACTGGGACAAGACCATCACCACCGTTCCAACCTATTCGCTGGTTTCGGAGAGTTTTGTCAACTGGCGGGGCATGGAAGAGTCGGGTGGGAGGCGGATAAAGCGTTCCATCAGCATAGATATGAACAGCGTGAAATTCTGCACACCTGAAATGATCGGTAAATTCAGGAAAATAAGCCTTGTCAGGGAATATGTGGAACGCAAGGAAGATGAACTGGAGGCATACAACAGGCAACAGGCCATCGACAATTCCATTATGGTGAACGGGCGCAGGCAGACCAATCTCGGGATTTTCAGGGCTTACCTTTCTGCCTATCTCAGGAACAATCCTGACATCCGTAACGATATGACTTTTCTCGTACGGCAACTTCAGCCTGCCGAAAGTGGCATTCCCATGGAAATCTATGTGTTCAGCAGGGAACAGGAATGGGCTGCCTATGAGAATATCCAGTCCGATATTTTCGACCATATACTCGCCGCCATACCTGAATTCGAACTGATGGTGTTCCAGAACCCTTCAGGTGCCGATATGCGCCAGATCAGGACATTACTGAAGGATTGACTTTATTACTGCTCCGGGAGCGAAGCCATTCATAAACCGTTGTGTTCATCAGCAGGAGTAACAGTCCATATACCGAATCTTCCACCGGAATGGTTCCCATTCTGATCCCGAGATTTCTGCTGTTGTCGTACCAAACCACCGGTTCCGGAGTAAAACTGCCGGTGAGAGCGCCATTGACAATAAAAAAGGGAACCAGGGTAGCGAGATACATCACATAAAACCTGCCAAGATAGTCTGCCCTGAACACAAACAGGTGGAGCGTCAGGAAAACTGCGGCTGCAAGAAAAGTCACGAAAGTATAGGTGCGCATCGGATTCAATACGGCGACAATCAGAAGGATCAGGATCAGTGCTGCTGTAATTGCTTTGGCGTAAGGGCCCAGATAATCCTTTTTGATCAGGTATCCGAACGAATGGTATGTGAACAGGCAGGCATAGGGAATGGCAATGAAAAACAGCCACTCTTCCACCGGAAGGTTGATGATGTAATATCCCTGGAGATAGTCCGGATTGAAACCCCACACCCCCGAATCGGTTTTATACACGTCCCATGGAATGAAAACGACCATGGTTGCAAGCATAGCCGGGAAGAGGAATTTCCAGTTCCGGTGAAACTTCAGCCTGCGATCGAAACTCACCAGCAGTGGCACAGAGATGGAAAGAAGGTTGATCCAGAAGTAATAGGACATGGGTCAGGTGGAAAGTCTAAAGTAAAAGTAAAAAGTAAAAAGTAAAAAGTAAAAAGTGATGAGCTGAGCCGAAGCTTAAAAAGTAAAAGGTTTATAACAAGAAGTAAATCAGTTTTGCAGATTGGAGGTCAGAAGTCGGAAGTCAGAAGCCGGAAGTCAGAAGTCAGAAAATTGAATCAGGAATTAGAAATTAGAAATTAGAAATTAGAAATTAATCTCCCCTAGTCTCCAGCTCTCCTTGTCCTTAGGTCTCCATGTCCCTTCTTCAGTTCCCGGCTTTCCGTTTCTTCGCAAATTCCTCATAATAATACTTCATAGGTGCAATCAGAAATCCGTAGTTATAATGGGCATGCGGGTTATGGTGTTCCAGATGGGCCTTAACCGTCGCGCGCAGGTAACGGTTCGAAAAGTTTTTCAGTAGCGGAATCCGCTGATGCACATATACATCATGAAACATGAAATAAGCGAATCCGTAAAGGAATATCCCGATGCCGGTGCTCAGCAGGTAACTGTCAGGTTTCATCACCCCGAAATAAATCAGGAGAATACTGGGTACGGCAAAAATAACCGCAAACACATCGTTCCACTCAACTTTGCGTCCATCCCTGACGTGGTGATCCTTATGCAGGATCCAAAGGAAACCGTGCATCACAAACTTGTGGGTAAACCATGCCATAAATTCCATAAAAAGGAAAGCGGCAATTACAATAAGAATATTCAGAAAAAGCTCCATTTTAATCAGACAATTGATGGGTTAAACAGATTTACAATAGATTTACGGTATATAACAAATCAGAGTAAGGATTTGTTGATCAGGGCTTTATAATAATTTTATCTACTTCTGTGAGGCAGACATGATGTACTGTTCAACCCGGTCGAAGGCGATTCTGAACCAGATGGTGAACTTTTCAGGGTCTGCAGTCATTTCCTTCCTGATTTCCGGAACAGAAGCAAACCTGTATGAGGCGGCTTCTTCTGTATTTAATACCGGCAGTTTGCCGGATGTGCCGATAAAGACATGATCAAATTCATGTTCTGTGAGGTTGTTGTCAAATGCTGCCTTATAAACAAAGCTGAATACTTCCTGAAATTCACAGTCGAAACCCATCTCTTCCATCATCCTGCGGTGGGCCGCATCCGCAGTGGTTTCACCCGGACGGGGGTGGCTGCAGCAGGTATTGGTCCACAGGCCCGGTGAATGGTATTTTGAATGGGCCCGCTGCTGAAGCATCAGTTCACCTGCCGGATTGAAAATGAAAACGGAGAATGCGCGGTGAAGCACGGCCTCCCGGTGTGCCCGGATTTTTTCCATTACACCTGTTTCCTGGTCATTTTCATCCACGAGTATCACAAATTCTTCCATAATTCTTATTCTGCTGTTAATGAAGCCTGCGTTATCAGGTTTTTTTCACGTGCATTCAGCCTGTCTGAAGTGAGTAAAAATTCAAGCATCATGTCAAAAATCCGCTTATTTCGAACAGTTTTCCGCCCTTTGTCAAGGTTATCCACCAGAAATCGTTTGTCTTCTGCAATGTCCTGGTTATAATCCAGGAAAGAAGGTGCTTTGCTCTGGGTAGCAAACCTGAGGAACCTGATTTCAAAATTGCCCGGTTCTAGAAGCACGGCTTCGGCAATCAATGCTTTGCCCCGGCGAAAATAGCTAATTTTTTTGGCCGGGTTACCCAGGCATGCGGGCGAAGCAGCGGCTGATGCACCGTAATAGGCCTTCAACAGGGCATTTTCAGGTGGTTTTTTTTCAAATTCAGTACATAATTTTAGTGCATTGCAAACATCGTGGCGCATTCCGAACCAGGCTTCTCTGGCATAGTTGAGGCTGACTTCCCCGGCATCAGCAAAGCCGGCAGTTAAAATAAAAGTCAGGAATGAAAGATAACGGGCCGGCAGATTCATAGTAAGTTGAGCTGATGTTTGATGTAAGAAGTTACCAGCAGTTTGTATTTGGTGCGGTTCGGTATTCTGATTCGTTCGCGCATGATCTGCGATGACCGGGTTCGTTTGATTTTAAGGAACAGGTTATAAAAATAGACATAGGCCATGTATACACCGAAACGGGCACCGCGGGGCAAATTTCGTATGCCTTCGAGTCCGCTGGCAAAGTCACCGGCAATGTCATCCTCAATTTTCTGTTTGGTCTCATCATCGAACTTTTTCAGATCAATGTTGGGAAAATAGGAACGTCCCAGTCCCTGGTAATCTGCCTTCAGATCCCTCAGAAAATTAATTTTCTGGAAAGCAGATCCAAGCTTCATGGCCGAAGGTTTCAGATTCTGGTAGCGTTCGGCATCGCCTTCGCAGAATACCCTGAGGCACATGAGCCCCACGACTTCGGCCGAACCGAGTATGTATTCCTCAAAGGCCGGCTGATCATATTCTATGTCGTGCAGGTCCATTTCCATGCTGTGAAGGAATTTTTCAATCAGCTCGTGTTCAATATTGTATTTGTTAACGGCCCACTGGAAGTTATTGAGAATGGGGTTCAGGCTGATTTTCTCTTCAATGGCCAGAAAGGTATCTGTTTTAAAACGGGCCAGCAGTTTAGCCTTGTCGAAATTGTGGAACGAGTCAACGATTTCATCAGCAAACCTTACAAAACCATAGATGGCATAGATAGGGTCATGGAACCTTTTGCTGAAGAACCTGATGCCCAGCGAAAAGGAGGTCGAATAAGCAACCGTGGTTAACTTGCTCGACTTCTTCGAAATCATATCAAACAGGTCTTTCATATCGAAGCAGTTTTACTGAGTTTATAAATTTCTTCTGCTGCCATCTGGCCCGATATAATGGCCGGTGGAACTCCGGGGCCGGGGACTGTGAGCTGGCCTGCATACATCAGGTTCCTGACTTTCGGATTTTTCATGGATGGCTTCAGAAATGCAGTCTGCATTAAAGTATTGGCAAGCCCGTAAGCATTGCCTTTATATGCATGGTAGTCGTTTTCGAAATCCCTGTGGGCATAGCTCTTTAAATATACCAGTTTGTCTTTAAGTTGTTGTCCGGTGTAGCGTTCAAGCCTGTTCAAAGCCATCTGAAGATAATGGCTGCGGATTTCGTCAGTGTCTTCCAGCCCCGGTGCAACCGGAATCAGTATGAAAACATTCTCATGACCTTCAGGTGCAACGCTGCTGTCGGTTTTTGATGTACAACTGATATAAATGGAAGGATTGCCCGGCCAGGAAGGACTTTTATAAATAGATTCAGCATGTTCCCTGAAATCTTCATCAAACAGAAGGGTATGATGGTTGAGTTCTGGTATACGGGTGTTGAAGCCCATAAAGAAAATGAGTGATGAAGGTGAAAGAACGCGTTTATCCCAGTATTTGCCGGAATATTTCCGGTGGGTGAGGGGAAGCAGCTGCTGTTCAAAATGGTGATAATCGCCGGAGGCAATCACGAAATCTGCTTCATATGTTTCATCTGCAGTGGATAGTGAGACAATCCGGTTGTTTTCTGTTCCGACATCTATGACTTCAGCATTATAGATAAACCTGACCCCCTGTTCACGGGCAAGGTTTTCCATTGCTTCAACAACTTTATACATCCCACCCCTGGGGTACCAGGTGCCCTGGACCATATCGCTGTAGTTCATGAGGCTATAAAGGGCAGGGGTTGTTTCGGCGGTTCCACCGAGGAAGAGAACCGGAAACTCAAGCATCCGCCTGATTCTTTCGCTTTTAAAGTATCGCCGTGTGTAAGAACCGAATGAACTGAACATATTCAGTTTCAGTCCGGCCTTAAGTATCTCCCACGACATATATTCTGTCACCGAGTGACTGGGCTTTCTGACAAACCTGCCCATGCCTGTCTTGTACTTATACGCTGATTCAGACAGGAATTTTTTAAGATTGGCTGAACTACCTGGTTCAATTGTCTCATACAGACTGTAAATGCCTTCAATCGATGCCGGAAGAACTACATCATCATCCTTCCCGAAACTGATTTTATAGGAGGGGTCAAGTCGGTCGAGCGTATAATAATCGGAGACTTTTTTATTGAATGAAGCAAAATAATCCTCAAAGACCTCCGGCATCCAGTACCAGCTGGGTCCCATATCAAAGGTAAATCCTTCGCTGCTGAACTGTCTGGCACGCCCTCCGGGCGTACTGTTTTTTTCGAGAACAGTCACCTCAAAGCCTTTTGCCGCAAGGCTGGCAGAAGCCGATAAGCCTGAAAAGCCCGCCCCGATAACAATAACCTTTTTTTTGTTTCCCATATTAACCCTGGTGAAATTCTAAGCAATCGAATGATGAATTAACAAGCACTTCCGATGATTTGTTTAGTCTTTGTTAAAATTAATTAAACATAAATGGTTGGTCGTTAAATTTATCGGAACTATATGTTTTCATTCTGAAAGTGGAGAGGAGTATAGTAATCAGTTGCGTTAGGTTGCAATGGATAAACCTGTAAATAGCTTCGTGAACTGAAGGTTTGGGTTAAGGGAATGGCCTGTGGCTGAAATGAAGTTTTTATTAAATTTTTCATTTTATATGTACAACGAAGGTCTATGCAAGAATTAGAGATAATATATTGAATATCAGAAAATAACTACTTAAAATATTTTTTTTCAGCCATTTTTTTTATATATTTGTATGAAAACCCTGAAGGTGTTGAGGGCCGTAGTAATTGATGATGATTCTGCAGTTTACAGACTCATAAAGAGGGCTGTTGAGAACCATTGTCCTG
Source organism: Bacteroidales bacterium (assembly GCA_016705005.1). Classification (GTDB taxonomy): domain Bacteria; phylum Bacteroidota; class Bacteroidia; order Bacteroidales; family Lentimicrobiaceae; genus Lentimicrobium. The sequence continues at coordinate 156,805 of JADIZB010000012.1, forward strand.
ATATTTCCGTGGTGGCAAAAGCTACAGGGGTCGTTGAAGGTATCAGGGTGATCAATGATTATGCGCCTGATCTGGTTTTCCTGGATATCCTGATGGCAGACGGCAACGGATTCGACCTGATTGAGCATTTTTACAAACCCGGCTTCAAGGTCATATTGATCTCAGGTTTTAATGAGTATGCGTTGAAGGGCTATAAGTTCAACGCAATCGATTACATCATGAAACCCATCCGCGAAGATGAGCTGATCAGGGCAATCAACAAGGCAGTTGAACATATCAGGGATGATAACAGGGCAAAGTTGGTTCATTCAGGCGATGAATCAGAAACGATTCGGAATCATCATAAAATAATCCTCAGAACCCTTGACCAGATACATATTATCAACACCTCCGACATCCTGCATATAGAAGCTGACAGGAACTATTCAACACTTTTTCTGGAAGAAGGCCGGAAGCTTGTAGTATCAAGACCAATCAAAGAATTTGAGGATGCCTTGTCAGATAGAGGATTTCACCGTATCCATAAATCGCACATCATCAATATTAATAAGGTCAGTTTCTTCAACAGACCCGAGGGAGGTACGGTTGTTCTGAAGGATGGCTCCATCGTTCCTGTGGCATCGCGGAAAAGAGATTTTCTGATCAGTCTTTTCAATAACCTTTAGCCTTTTAAATTTCCGGAAAATCTGTGCATCGCACAGTTTCTTCATGACAGACCTTAATTGCTGAAAATCCGGTAAGTTTCTGAATCCATTTCATAGGCCTGACCGTATGAATCCGGTTTCAGGCGTTAAATCATCCATGGCGTGCATTTATACATCTGTTCCCTGCGTTCATCCATCTCATTCATCCATAGCTTCCGTAACCTTTAACTTTATATTTCCATAAAAGCGGAGGTATTATGAAAGCAAAAAAATTACTGATTTTTCTGAATGCGGTATGTAGCCTGACATGCGTTGCAACCGTCGGATTGTCGCAATCCCAGATCCAGATAACAGGTCTGGCAGGTGATAATCAGGGGATGGCTTTCTGGAACACAGCTGGTGTAGGAGCAGAGCCTATGGCCTCAGGGCATGTGATACCCTGGGCTGGTTATGGTGAAATGCCTTATTACGGGGCATCACGTGATTATATACTGCCTGAGGGGTCAAAAGACCCGGATTTGCCAGCAGGTTTCCACTTTACCGGGGAAATGACCGGATTTCCGTTGTTCTCAGCGGCCCTGAATGCAGCAGGATATTTTCCGGAGGATGTCACTACAATTTGCGGCCTGTCAAGTCTTGGCAGTGATATCGGTGGTGATGACTGGTTTGTTCTCGGAAATAGCCATTACACCAACTATTATGGTATGAATTGTACTTTCATGCTTTCCGGTTATCCACTCTTTACCTGTGTATTTCCATACCAGGTGGCTTATTTTTCAATTGGGGATTACCTGACGCAATGGGAAAGCAGTTTTGCCCGTGTTTCCATAGCGCAGGTATCAGTGCCGCCATCGATTTCTGAGATTGCAGAAGCTTTTATCCTCGACGTGGGTAACCGGGAGATAAGGTTACGGATGCAGCTGACACCTGTCGGAGAGTTTTTATTTGAAAACGGGAGAAGAGGCATTTACTGCAATACTTCAGGAATACTGGAAACAGGGAAACCGAAACTTGCTTTATCCGGGTTGCTTGATGAGCACCTGGGGTTCGCAGCATGGAATGCCGATGGGTCAGGTCCCGAGCCCAAACGAACCGGTCATGCACTTCCGGAATGTCAGGCATTTTACTACCTTGCTTCCAGGGATTACGACCAGATTGATCCTGATCCCGAGGCTGGACTGGCGGGTATTGTCGGCGAAGGAACCGATGGTTTTTTTAACCTGAAACTACAACTTGCCTACAGAGGATTTTCTTTTGATAAGCTGGCATTATCAATGGACTTGTCTGATATTGAGGAAGATATTGAGAGCGAGGACTGGAGTATTACCGGCGATTTTAACTCAAGCAATTATTATCATTCCCGGATCAGGGTCAGGCTCAACGGTCAGCCCCTTTTCGGTTTGGTTTTCGACACACTTTTTACTGTGATTAACCTTTCAGAGTCAACCCCGTCGCGAAGCATCGGTTCATCAATGGCCTATGTGTACGATGCCTCTGCTGAGAGCTCCTACGGGGTAAGAATGGTTGCAAAATCCTTATTCAGGGATCTGGCTGAAAGACAAATGGCTGTTGATATCGTCAGCAGTATGGCATCGGCTGGTATAATAAATGAAGAAGGCCGGTGCGGTGCTTTCTGGCAGGTTAATGAAGGAGAATTGAGTGCAGCGGATGGTCCCGGTACCATTATAGCTGAAGGTGATGTTGCAGGGACCTGGGGTGCCGCCGGACATCCTTATTACATAAAAGGTGAAGTGACCATTCCCGACGGACAGACCCTGATCATTGAACCCGGGGTTTGGGTCAAGTTTACCGACAGGTACCGGTTTAATGTCAAAGGAAGAATACTTGCAGAGGGTACCGGGGAAAACACAGGCGGTATTGTTTTTACTGCAGCCAATCCTGACAGGGGCTGGGGACACCTTGTAATGGACGATATTGCTAATACCAACGGACAGTCGCGGCTTGTAAACTGCCTTTTCGAAAAAGGTTTCGCAGCTGTAGAGCCCGAGGTCAAAGGCAGTGGAGCTGTTTCTATCAGAAATTCGAACAATATTGTGATCAGTCATTGTATTTTCCGTGAGAATGAGGGAAGGATTGAAATCGGACAAAGGCCAAACGGAGGTGCAATAGGCATGAGCAACAGCAGTCCCTTCATCAGTCATTCTGTATTTTATGGCAATAAGGCCATGTACGGGGGGGCCATTGATATGGACCAGAATTCTTCACCCGCGATCAACCGATGTCTTTTTTATGACAACGAGGCTGTCGTCTGCGGAGGCGCACTGGTGATCAACAAACAAAGCAATCCGACCCTGATCAACAATACCATGGTAAATAACTCCACCCATCATTTCGGGGGCGGAATCATTGCAGCCGATAACTCGAATCCGGTGCTGGTCAACAATCTCCTCTGGGGAAATACAGCCCCGGTGGGGAGTCAGATCAGCGTTAAAACAGCAGATTGCAATGTGTTTATGTCATACTGTGATGTGCAATACGGATTAAAGGATATCCAGCCTTACGGAATAGGTAATGGAACCTTTACTGAGTGTTTTATAACGGATCCGCTTTTTATTGATGCACCGGCAGATATTTTTATGCTCGACAGCATCAGACCCTCGGTGTGTATTGATGCCGGAGATCCCTATCTGCCGCCTGACCCTGATGGCTCAAGGTCCGACATAGGCGTATACTGCCAAACCATTGCAGGCATAACAACGAGCCAGCCCATCGCCTTCCGGGAAGTGAAGTTTAGTCCTAATCCTTTTACCGATTTTACAAGTATCACTTTTGCGCTTCCCGAAAACACCAGGGCAGAGGTTGATATATACAATGCACTTGGTAACAGGGTTGCAAAACCTGAGATTATGCCAGGAGTGCCCGGTGAATACAGATTGGTATGGAAAGCAGGAGGATTCCCTGAAGGTATATACATGATCAGGATCAGATGCGGAAACGATGAAATCATACGTAAAGTATTAAAAGTTCATTGACATTTCCACCGCAGGTACCCGGCCTGCCTCATACAGGAGGCTGGCCGGGTTTCCGGTGTCTTAAAGTAACAGATAAAAATTCTGAGATTATGAAATGGTTACTGGTTTTCCTGTTGATTATTTTGGCCACCTTCAGGTTGATGGCTCAGTTTGAAACCTTTAGCAGAACCAACCTGCGTGACCTTAATGGAAATCTGGTGTTGATGTCTGCAGTTGTTAAAACAGGGCACCCATTGGTTATGGTCTTCTGGAAATCAGGAAATTCAAGATGTTGTGAAAATCTGGAATCTATCCAATCAGCATGGATGAATAACCTGAAAGAAAAGGGCGTGAATTTTATTGCCATTTGCGAAGATTGTTCAGGTTCATGGGCTCATGTGAAGCCCATTGTTAAGGCCAATGGCTGGGATTTTGATGTGTTCATTGATGTGAACGGTGATCTGAAAAGGGCATTGTGCGTGACAACAACCCCATCAACACTGCTTTTTGACGGAGATATGATTCTTATATGCAGGCATCCTGGCTGGTGTTCCGGTAGTGAAGATTTGTTGTGTGAAAAAATTCTGGGCCATTTGGATGCCATGAATGCAGCGGTTCCCCCGCAATGATATTTATTCCGGTTCCGGTTTGCCCAGCGGTAGTTCTGATATTTGCTTGCAGGGGAATTAAGATGTCGGAATGTTACATTCCGTCCCGGTAAAATACCGGGGCGGAATTTTTTTTCATGCATGGGTGTAGCTGTTTTCTAAAACCTTACTTTTGCATTCCTTTCTATCCGGGTCGTAGTGTACGGGCTAACATCCTGATTTGCTTGCGTAAAGCCCGGAAAGAGGATGTCGCAGAAAAATTGTGAGAAAAAATGTTTAAATGGTTGCGCATATTAAAATAAAGTTCTATTTTTGCAGCCCGTTTCAAAAGATACAAATTTTTTTATCATGTACCTAACTTCAGAAGTAAAGACAAATATTTTCAGTGCATATGGCAAGACAGCCACTGATACCGGATCAGCCGAAGGTCAGATTGCGCTTTTCACCCACAGGATTCAGCATCTTACCGAACATCTGAAAATCAACAGAAACGATAAGGTTACCGAGCGTTCGCTTGTTCGTTTGGTAGGTAAACGCAGAAGATTGCTCGATTATCTGAAGGAGAAGGAAATTGACCGGTACAGGGATATCATCAAGAAATTAAACATCAGGAAGTAATTCCGGATATGTTACAAGGATTAAGAGGCAATTATTTAATTAATTGCCTCTTTTTGTATCATTTAAATTCAAATATTTCTTTTTGTTTCTCAACCCTATCTATTTTAACTGTAATTTTGCGACCGTTTATGCGGAGATCCCGCCGAATAATTAAATACAATTTTCAAATATTTTTATGCAAGGAATAGTAAAAACTTTCGACATTGGAGATGGAAGGACCATCTCAATTGAAACCGGTCGTCTTGCCAAACAAGCTGATGGATCCGTAGTAGTAAGAATGGGTGACACCATGCTGTTGGCAACTGTGGTTGCCCGCAAAGAAGCCGGCGAGAATGTCGACTTTATGCCTCTCTCGGTTGAATACCGTGAAAAGTATGCCGCTGCCGGGCGTTTCCCCGGTGGTTTTTTTAAACGTGAAGCCAGGCCTTCGGACTATGAAATTCTTATTTCACGTCTTGTTGACAGGGCACTGAGACCTTTGTTCCCGGATGATTTTCATGCAGAAACCCAGGTTTTGATTACGCTTATGTCGCTTGATGAAAATGTTCTTCCCGATACTCTTGCCGGTTTGGCTGCTTCTGCAGCTCTTGCCGTTTCAGATATTCCTTTCAACGGTCCCATTTCAGAAGTTCGCGTAGCGCGCATCGATGGAAATTTTGTGGTTAATCCTTCTACCAAGGATATGGAGCGTGCTGATATAGATATCATTGTTGCTGCTTCTTTCGACAATATTATGATGGTTGAGGGTGAAATGAGCGAGGTTTCTGAAATCGATATGATTGAAGCCATTAAGTTTGCTCATGATCACATTAAATTACAGTGTACTGCTCAGCTCGAACTTGCTGCCATGGTGGCCAAATCCAGCCCGAAACGTGAGTACAATCATGAAACAAATGATCCGGATCTGAAAGTTGCCATACGCGAATTTGCATACAACAGCATTTTTGAAGTTGCCGGCAATCCTACATCCAAGCAGGAAAGAACCGACGCCTTCAAAGCCATCAAAGCTGATTTCATTGCCACACTTGATCCGGAAGAGGCCAAAACCAAGGAGTTCATGATTTCACGTTACTATCATGACATCGAAAAAGAAGCTGTACGTAATGTGATTCTTGACAAACGTCAGCGCCTTGATGGCCGTAAGCTTGACGAAATCCGTCCCATCTGGTGCGAAGTTGACTACCTGCCTGCTGTGCATGGTTCTGCCATTTTTACCCGTGGAGAAACACAATCGCTTACCACAGTGACCCTTGGTTCCAAGCTTGATGAGCAGATGATTGATGGTGTGGTTTTCGAAGAAAAGATTAAATTTATTCTTCATTATAACTTCCCCCCGTTCAGCACTGGTGAAGTAAAAAGAATGTTAGGTACTGGCCGCCGCGAAATCGGCCATGGAAACCTGGCCATGCGTGCCCTGAAACCAATGATTCCTACCGGAGAAGAAAATCCATATACCATCCGTGTTGTCAGCGATATTCTTGAATCGAACGGATCGTCATCGATGGCTACTGTATGTGCAGGAACCATGGCATTGATGGATGCCGGTGTTAAGCTGAAGAAACCTGTTTCCGGCATTGCCATGGGACTTATTTCTGACACAAAGAACAACCGTTTTGCAGTTCTGAGCGATATCCTCGGCGATGAAGATCATCTGGGTGATATGGACTTCAAGGTAACCGGAACAGTTGACGGTATCACCGCCTGCCAGATGGACATCAAGGTCGATGGTCTGCCACATGAAGTACTTGCCCAGGCCCTCGAACAGGCCCGTAAGGGACGCCTTCATATCCTTGGCGAAATGGCTAAAACCATAACTACCCCACGTGAAGATTACAAACCGTTTGTTCCACGCATTGTCAAGATTACCATCCCGAAAGAATTCATTGGTGCCGTTATCGGACCAGGTGGCAAGGTTATTCAGGAAATGCAGCGTGAAACAGGTTCAACCATCGTTATCGAAGAAGTTGGTGAATTCGGTATCATTGATATCGTTTCAAACAACAAGGCCTCCATTGAAGCTGTAAAAGATAAAATCAAACGTATTGTTGCCATCCCCGAAATCGGAACCATCTATCATGGTGTTGTTAAAAAACATAACCACTTTTGGTGCTTTTGTAGAAGTCCTTCCCGGAAAGGATGGACTCCTGCATATTTCTGAGATCGACTGGAAACGTCTGAAGGATGTTGAAAGTGCACTGAAGGTAGGTGATGAAATAGATGTCAAGCTGATTGAAATTGACAGTAAGACCGGCAAATTAAAACTTTCTCGAAAAGTTCTATTGCAAAACCTGAACCGGAGATTAATTAATGTAACATTTCTCTGGATTTTGCGTAAAAGGGTTCACTGTTAAAATTTATCGGATAAAAATGAGGCAACTAAAGATTACAAAACAGGTTACCAACCGCGAAACTGCATCACTTGACAAATACCTGCAGGAGATCGGTAAAGTTGAATTGATTACAGCTGATGAAGAGGTAGCGCTGGCACAAAAAATCAAACAGGGTGACCGGGCTGCACTTGAGAAACTGACCAAAGCCAATCTCAGGTTTGTGGTTTCCGTTTCAAAACAATACCAGAATCAGGGTTTAAGTCTGCCCGACCTAATCAACGAAGGCAATCTTGGTCTGATCAAGGCTGCCCAGCGTTTCGATGAAACCAGGGGATTTAAGTTTATTTCCTACGCCGTATGGTGGATCAGGCAGTCGATTCTGCAGGCTCTGGCCGAGCAGTCGCGTATTGTCAGGCTCCCGCTGAACAAGATCGGGTCGATCAACAAGATCAACAAGGCTTACGCCAAGCTTGAGCAGGAATACGAGCGCGAACCGAATTTCGATGAGATTGCCGGACTGCTCGAAATAAGCGAGAACGAGGTAAAGGAATCAATGCGCAACTCAGGCCGCCATGTATCGATGGATGCCCCGCTGGTTCAGGACGAAGACAATAACATGTACGACGTTCTGCGCAGTGAGGATGGCCCGACCCCTGAAACCGAACTTCTGTATGAATCACTCCGCAAGGAAATCGAACGGGCTGTTTCAACCCTGACCCCGCGTGAAGCCGATGTTATCAGGCTCTACTTCGGACTGGGTGGTGAGCATCCGCTGACCCTCGAAGAGATTGGTGAAAGGTTTGACCTCACCCGTGAAAGGGTCCGGCAGATTAAGGAAAAAGCCATCCGGAGGCTGAAACATACCTCCAGAAGCAAAATTCTGAAAACTTATCTTGGATAAAAAAAAAGAGCGGACTAACCTCCGCTCTTTTTTTGTATTTAAATTTAGTAAGGTTTTATTTTCAGGCTTTGTTTCGCACGCATCAGAAGTTAAGATGCGCGCGAGCAGGGGGATCCATAAAATAAATCTTTGCGTCATAGCGTCTTTGCGTGGTTTTCAGTCAATCACCTGCCCGCGAGCAAGGTGCAAACAGGATTCGTAAAATAAATCTTTGCGTCATAGCGTCTTTGCGTGGTTTTTTCTGAAGCTCGCACGCATCAGAAGAATGCGCGCGAACAGGAGCACGCATCGAAGCGCCCTTGGGGGGTAAGATGCGCGAGCAGGGCGAACAGGATCAAAAACTGGGCGAGCGTCTTTGCGTGGTTTTCAATCTGAAAGCCAGGCTCGCACGCATCAGAAGATAAGATGCGCGCGAAAGGGGGGCCCAAAAGGGCGGCGGCGGGGGGGGGGGGGGGGGGGGGGGGGGGAGGGGGGGCCTGTTTTCAGGCTGCACGCTCAGAAGGGGCGGCTTTCTGGTTTCTCTGGCCGAAGGTAAGATGCGCGCGAACAGGTGCAGACAGGATTCGTAAATAATCTTTGCGTCATAGCGTCTTTGCGTGGTTTTTCAATCTGAAAGCCACAAGCTCGCACGCATCAGAAGGCCTGCCCGCCTTTGGTGGGGTGAGATGCGCGCGAGCAGGGTGCGAACAGGATCCATAAAATAAATCTTTGCGTCACAGAGTCTTTGCGTGGTTTTTCAATCCGGAATCAACCATTTGGCCCTTCAGAATTTGCAATAATTGACTAACTTCGCATAAATTTTCAGCTATGAGCCAACATCTGGTTGCCCCATCACTGCTTTCAGCCGATTTTACCCGCCTGGGTGAAGATATTGAAATGGTCAACCGGAGTGAGGCCGACTGGTTTCATATTGATGTGATGGATGGGGTGTTTGTTCCCAATATTTCATTTGGGATGCCGGTCATCAAAGCCATAGGCAAAATTGCAAAGAAGCCGCTCGATGTGCACCTGATGATTGTTCAGCCTGAACGCTATTTTGAAACTTTCCGTGATCTGGGTGCTGCTTACTTAAGTATTCATTACGAAGCCGTCACCCATCTTCACCGGGCTGTTCACCAGATCAGGAACTGGGGATGAAAGCAGGCGTGGTTCTGAATCCGCATACCCCTGTTTCGGTGCTTGAAGAAATTATCAGTGAAGTTGACCTGGTGTTGCTGATGTCGGTGAACCCCGGGTTTGGCGGACAAAAGTTTATCGAAGCTACTTACGATAAAATAAGCAAGCTGAAGAAATTGATCACTGAAAAAAAATCAGTTGCGCTGATAGAGGTAGATGGTGGCGTAGATCTTCAGAATGCAGGCAAACTTTTTATGGCCGGAGCCGATGTGCTGGTTGCCGGGAATACAGTTTTTTCATCACCGGATCCTTCCGCTACCATCAGGGCCCTGAAGCATACAGTATAATCCGTTTTTTTATGAAATTGTTAAGGCAAAGGACTTTCCTTTGGCCTGCATTGCCATGTTTTCATCTGCTGATATCTCCCCTTTATCACCTGCACAATCCTAAAAAAACAATTGCCGGTTTATTTTTTTTTAATTTTTACAAATCCTACTTTTGGGTCGATAAAAATCACATATGAAACGTGTTTACTTATTACTACTTGTGGCAGGATGTGTCCTGCAGCTGAATGCACAGATAACTGAATTTCCCTGGAACGAAGGATTTGAAGATTTGCAGTTTCCTCCAACCGGATGGACCGGCTACCCTATTGTTGCGGGTGATATGGAATTTGTGAGGGCTACCGAAGGCGAATGGCCCGAATGTTTGCCTCACGACGGAAGTGAAGCAATGGCGAAGTATGGTTCATTCAATGCCTCTGCAGGGGAACAGGCTGTCCTGATCAGCCCGGAAATGATGTTGACGGATGATAATGTGCTGCGGTTCTGGTTTTTCCGCTCCGAAGATCCCAGCAACAACCGTCACGATAAAATAGAAGTGTATTACAACACCTCTCCCGGGCTGGCTGGCGCTACCTTCCTGGATTCAGTGAGCAGGGCCATGAATTTTTATCCTGTGGTTTCGCAGGAAGGCTGGTATCAGTATGAATTTGCCTTCGATCATCCGGGGAGCACGTACATTATTTTTAAAGCCATCAGCGCGTATGGATGGAATATGTACCTGGACGATGTTGAGGTGAATACCAGCAGCATTGATCAGGACCCTCCGGTTGTGATTTCGCTCGGTGGAACGCAGGTTTATGCCCAGCAGCCGATGAACCTTAAACTGGTTGTACGTGATGTTTCTGATATGCCGGAAACACTTGACGGAGAACTCACCATCAACGGACAAACCCAGATCGTTGTTATGACAAAGACCAACGGATCACAGGGTGATTTTACCTATGAGGGAATCATAGCCGGGCAACCCGATCACACCCAGGGTGATATCAGGTTCTGGCTGACCGATGAATTCAATAATAACGCATGGTCCGGATATTTTACACTGCACTGGGACTGGATTCAGCCCATCCTTGAAGAAGGCTTTGAGGAGAGGTGTTTCCTCCTGCAAACTGGACAGTTACCGGGAACCGCTCACATGGCTCTCGTGGGACGACTATGGCATGGTTTATTACACAGACAGTGATGAAGAGGAATGGGAAGTTTATCCCCCGGAAGGTGAACGACAGGCTGCCGTGGAATGGGACTTTCAGGGAAACGCACAGGACGAATGGCTGATTTCACCAGAAGTGCCGGTAACGGTGAATTCAGTGCTCACCTTCAAGACATTTGTAAGGCTGAGAAGTTACGACTATGATGAATTTCTGGTGAAAGTATCGTCCGATGGTTTTAACTGGGAAACGCTGTGGAGCGCCTATGATCATCCTGCGGGTGTAAGTTCCTATGAAGATGACATTGCACTGAGTCTCAATAACTATGTTGGAGAGGAAATCCGTATTGCGTGGCATGCCTATAACCTTTACGGAACCAACCTCTGGTATTCCTGGTTTGTGGATGATGTTAAAATCAGGGTCACGGATACCATAACCGGTGTGAATCAAACACATGATTTACCCAACAACCGTGCTTACCCCAATCCATTCACTGCAGGCGTCACCATTGATTTTCATATGACAGGTTCTGGTCCGGTTTCGTTAAGTGTATTCAATTGTACCGGGGCAAAAGTTTATGATCGGGTGATGAGCCTTTCGGGTAAAGGAAGAAATGAAATTCTGATTGACGGAACTGATTGGACTTCAGGGCTATACTTTTATCAGCTTCGCACCCCTACAGGTACGGCTTTCGGAAAAATCATCCGGGAATAGTTTTTTAAACGGGTGAATAATTGGCTGTAGCGTTGAGCGGCAGTTGAAATTGACCTGATTTTTGTTTTCCCGGCTTTGTTTCTTCGAATTCTTTCACGGGATTTGTGATTTCTTATAAAAACATGTAGGTTTGTAGGAGTAATTTTATCACCAAAAGCACATCATAAAATGAGCAAAGAACTTGACAATTTGCAACCCGCGGGGCTTTGGAAGTATTTTCAGGAAATCTGCAAAATTCCGCGTCCTTCAAAAAAAGAAGAAAAAATAGCTGCTTACATTGTGGCTTTCGGTGAGAAACTGGGCCTTGAAACGATTGTGGATGAGATAGGAAATATTCTTATCAGAAAGCCTGCGACCAAAGGCATGGAGAAGGTTCAGACAGTGGTGCTGCAAAGTCACATTGATATGGTATGTGAAAAAAACAGCGATACCCTGCATGATTTTGATACCGATCCCATACAGCCCTATATTGATGGGGAGTGGGTCAAAGCCCGCGGAACCACCCTCGGCGCTGATGACGGCATCGGTATTGCAGCACAGCTTGCCTTGCTCGAAGCAACCGATATTCCACACGGACCGATCGAATGCCTTTTTACCATTGATGAAGAAACCGGGCTTACCGGGGCTTTCGGGCTTAAATCGGATCTGCTCAAGGGCAACATTCTGCTGAACCTTGACTCGGAAGATGAGGGTGAGATATTCATCGGTTGTGCCGGTGGTAAGGATACAGTGATTACCATGAACTATTCAAAGGTTCCTGTTGGATCAGGCTTTGTTGGATATATAATTAAGGTTAGCGGGCTGAAGGGCGGTCATTCAGGCGATGATATCAACAAGGGTCTGGGCAATGCCAATAAGATTCTCAATCGCTTGCTGTGGGAAGCCAACAGGCGTTTTGAACTACGGCTTTCGAAGTTTGACGGCGGAAATCTGCGGAATGCCATTGCCCGTGAAGCCATGGCAGTTGTTACCATACCAAAAAGGTTTGTCGCCGATTTTGAAAAATATGCAAGGTTATATGCTGATGTAGTAAGAAAGGAGTACAAGGTTACCGAACCCGGGCTTAATGTACAGTTTAAAACGGCTGATCTGCCCGATTACCTCTTCGATGTGGCCACCCAGGAAAGGTTGATCAATGCCTTGTATGCCTGTCCTCATGGTGTTATTGCCATGTCGGCCGATATCCCGAATTTCGTAGAGACATCCACAAATCTGGCATCAGTCAAGACATTTGATAAATCCATAGAGATTACCACCAGTCAGAGGAGTTCTGTTGAATCAGCAAAAGACGATGTGGGAAACATGGTTGTTGCTGTGTTTAATCTCGCCGGAGGTAAGGCTGTCCATTCTGACGGCTATCCCGGATGGACACCAAATCCGGATTCCGCAGTGCTGGATATTTCAAGGGCTGCTTATCTACGCCTGTTCAAAACCGAGCCGAAAGTTCTTGCCATTCATGCCGGACTTGAATGCGGCCTGATCGGTGAAAAATATCCCGGTATGGATATGATCTCCTATGGCCCGACCATCAAGGGAGCCCATTCGCCCGATGAACGGCTTAAGATTGATACTGCTGTGAAGTTCTGGGATCTGACCCTCGAGATTCTCAAAAATATCCCTGAAGCATAGCAAGTAATAAAAGAATACAACGGCCTGAAATCAGGCCGTCTTTTTTTTGAAACAAAGAAGCACCATGAAAAGACTTTTTTCACTGATTTTGTTGTGCTGTTCCCTGATGGTAAAAGGACAGGAAAAGCTTCCTGACAGCAGGCTCAACTGGTTTAATGATGCAAAACTCGGCATATTTATTCACTGGGGGATTTATGCAACAGATGGGGTAAGTGAATCCTGGTCGTTTCATAACCGGCGGATTTCACACAACGGTTATATGAAACAACTCAGCGGGTTTAAGGCTGAGAACTATAATCCCCGTGAGTGGGTGAAACTGATCAGGGAAAGCGGGGCGCGTTACGCTGTGATTACATCGAAGCACCATGATGGTGTAGCCCTGTGGAATACAAAAATGAACGATCTGAGCATTCCTGCCCGGACGCCTGCCGGACGTGATGTACTGACACCGTTTGTGGAAGAGCTCAGGAATGCCGGGCTCAAAACGGGACTTTATTATTCGCTGATCGACTGGACCCATGCCGATTACCCCGGCTTTCTGAGAGATTCGGCGAAGTACGTGCTGAAGGAGCATCCTGAAAAATGGGATGGCTTTCTTTCGTTTATGAATGGTCAGCTGGATGAACTGATGAATAAGTTCAATCCCGACCTGTGGTGGTTCGATGGTGACTGGGAGCACAGTGCCGGGGAGTGGAGAGCCGCCGAAATCCGTAAACGACTGCTGACGCACAAGCCGGAGGCCATCATTAACGGAAGGCTGGCAGGTTATGGCGATTATGATACCCCTGAACAGAATTTCCCTGTTACAAGGCCCGATTTACCTGCCTGGGAGCTTTGCATGACCATGAACGATTCGTGGGGCTATCAGGGGAGAGATACCAATTATAAAACACCTTACGAGATCATTTCCATCTTTGCGGATGTGATCGGGTTTGGTGGTAATCTGCTGCTCGACATCGGGCCAAAGGCCGATGGTACCATTCCTGCAGCCCAGGTTCATATTCTGAAGGAGCTCGGGAAATGGACAGGTAAACACAGTGAGGCCATTTTTGGCACAAAGGCAGGTTTGCCCCAGGGACATTTTTACGGACCTTCAACGTTGTCGGCCGATTCGCTGAACCTTTACCTTTTTGTAAGCGGGGGTGACTGTGGCCAGGTGGTGGTCAGGGGACTCAACAATGTTGTGAAGGAAGCCGCAATCGTAGGTACCGGAGTTAAACCGGATCTGAAGATTGTCGGTAAAATATCGTGGAGCCCTGTGCCTGGGCTTTTATTTGTTGATATTCCGGAAGGGAAAGGTGATAGATACATGACGGTGGTTAAACTGACATTTGATAAACCTGTTTCATTATACAGAGGTAAAGGAGGATTGCAATGAAAAACTTTAAAGCAATAGTGCTGCTGACACTGATATTTTCAGGGTATGCGGCAACAGGGTTGGCTCAGCATCACGAAGACAGGGTTTATATCTGGCCGGAGGATTCGCTGGTCAGGGAAAAGCTGGCCTGGTGGCAGGATCAGAAATTTGGTCTGCTGATGCACTGGGGGCCATACAGTGAATGGGGAGTGGTGGAGAGCTGGAGCCTCTGTCCGGAGGATGAAGACTGGTGTACCAGGCGCGGGCCCTATGCAGCGGATTACAATGAATACCGTAAAGCATACCAGCGGTTGCCCGGAACATTCAATCCGGTGAAATTCAATCCGGAACGATGGGCCAAAGCCGCGAAGGATGCCGGCATGAAATATATGGTATTTACCACCAAGCACCACGATGGTTTCTGCATGTTCGATACACGGCAGACCGACTACCGCATAACAGGTCCGGATTGTGCATTTGCCGGAAATCCACGGGCAAATATAGCTCTGGGGGTTTTTAACGCATTCAGGCAGCAGGGAATGGGCATCGGAGCCTATTTTTCGAAGCCCGACTGGCATTGTCCCGATTACTGGGATCCTTACTGGCCGCCGCTCGACCGCAATCCGAATTATGATCCGAAAAGGTATCCTGAAAAGTGGGAGCGTTATAAAAACTTCACCTGGGCTCAGATCAGGGAATTGCTGACCGGTTACGGAAAAGTGGATATTCTGTGGCTTGACGGCGGGTGGGTGCGCAAAGCGCCTGAAAAGGAAGGCGTTACCTCAAATCCCAGGGCAAACCAGGACATTGATATGGATGGGCTGGCAGCGATGGCCAGGCAGCTTCAGCCCGGGATCCTGGTGGTTGACAGGGCTGTTGAAGGGCCGAATCAGAATTATCTGACCCCCGAGCAGCGGATTCCTGACAAGCCGCTGGCTTTCCCATGGGAAACCTGCATGACCATGGCCAATTCGTGGAGTTATGTTCCGGGCGATACCTATAAATCTGGCAGCGAACTCATTCATTTGTTGTGCAGGATAGTTTCGAGGGGAGGTAATCTGTTGCTGAACATTGGTCCGGGTCCTGACGGTGAATGGGCGCCCGAAGCCTATCAGCGGCTGGATGAAATAGGGAGATGGATGAAGGTGAACAGTGAAGCGATATACAACACCAGGCCTGTGGCTCCTTATGAGGCCGGAAATATCGTATATACTTCCGGTGGTAACGCTGTTTATGCGGTTTATCTGTTCGACGGGAAGGCGGATCAGCTTCCGGAAACCATTGAGATCCTGCTTCCGGAAGGCAAAGGCCCGAAAGTTGAATTGCTTGGCTATAAAGGAAAGATGGCTTATAGCATTGATAAGGCCGGGGCCGGTGGTGGGTTGCTGAAGATCAGGATAAATCAGCCACTCAGGGAGATGTTCATGAAATCCTGTGCACCGGTTTTCAGGATTACCTTCAGATAGATGATCGTATTGACCATCTTCAGATTACATCCCCAGTACTATCCCCATTCTTAGTACCGGATTTGTGTAGGGGGATAGGGAACTGTCGTTCAGGTTCCACAGGGCCATAATAAAAAAGTAGGAGCCGGAGGAGATGCGTTGCCGGTAGCCGCCACCGACGAAGATGCTGTTGATGAAGGCGGTTCTTCTTTCGGAGAAGACTGCGCTTCCTGAATTATAGAAATCATCGTAGGAGTAGCGGAGGCGTTCAAATTCGGCATGGGCGAACACGTTTTCGAGTATGTGGTATCTGGCGAAAATGCTGCCACCCAGGATGTTGCTCTTCAGGTCGTACCCAATGCCTGTGTTGTAATCGATGTAGTAATCTTTGTACCTGTAGTATTTATAGGTGAATCCCAGTCCGGTTTCGAATTTCTCGGTCACCCGGTATCCTGCTACAGGGGAAATATCTATCAGGGTAACGGTTCCGAACTGCAATCCCAGTCCACCCCCGAAGAAAAGTTTATCGGTAAAACGGCTTTTTTCTGCCGGCCGGTTTTCCTGGCCGGAGATCACCGATGGGAGAAGAAGGAGGATCAGCAGGGCTGATCTGAGCAGGAATCGGATCTGTTTTTGCATTCTTTTGCGGAAATTTTCTGCTAAATTACAATAAAGCCCGGTAAAGCTGAAGAAAGGCTGATTTTTTTTAACCACTGAGGATTAGATCATTGCAAACAGGAAGTTTGGTTGATGTGCAACGTCAGTATTAAGCCAATATTTTTTTTAAATTATTTTTTCATCATGATGTTATTAATAATGAGCGATTTAACATGGTGTTTAAAAAAAAGTTTATAAGAGTTCTTGTCAGAATAAAAAAAGGTTCTACTTTTGCAATCCCGTTAGACGAAAAGGCTGGTAAAAAAGCTTTCGAGGGAATGGGGAAAGGACATTGAAAAAAGAGTTTGAAAAAATATTTTTCAAAAATGTTGCAGGAATAAAAAAAGTATTTACTTTTGCAACCCCAAACGAGAGGAAAAAGGGAAGGTTGAAGGGAGTTTGGGAGAAAGAATGAGATTAAAGAGAGTTCTTTGAACTATTGTGAAGCAAAAACGAAATAAGCAGCAAAGCTGTATTATATGTGAATATGGTACAGATAGTATCTCTTGAGAACATTTTAAATTTTTCATTACAATGGAGAGTTTGATCCTGGCTCAGGATGAACGCTAGCGGCAGGCTTAATACATGCAAGTCGAACGGGATCCGAGGTAGCAATACTTTGGTGAGAGTGGCGCACGGGTGCGTAACGCGTATGCAACCTACCTTTAACAGGGGAATAGCCCCGAGAAATCGGGATTAATACTCCGTAACATTGCGGGATGGCATCATTCTGCAATTAAAGATTTATCGGTTAAAGATGGGCATGCGTGACATTAGCTTGTTGGTGAGGTAACGGCTCACCAAGGCAACGATGTCTAGGGGTCCTGAGAGGGTTATCCCCCACACTGGTACTGAGACACGGACCAGACTCCTACGGGAGGCAGCAGTAAGGAATATTGGTCAATGGGCGCAAGCCTGAACCAGCCATGCCGCGTGCAGGAAGACGGCCCTATGGGTTGTAAACTGCTTTTGTCAGGGAATAAACCTGTCTACGTGTAGACAGCTGAAGGTACCTGAAGAATAAGCATCGGCTAACTCCGTGCCAGCAGCCGCGGTAATACGGAGGATGCAAGCGTTATCCGGATTCATTGGGTTTAAAGGGTGCGCAGGCGGATTGTTAAGTCAGGGGTGAAATCCTACAGCTCAACTGTAGAACTGCCCTTGATACTGTCAGTCTAGAGTATAGTTGAAGTGGGCGGAATGTGTCATGTAGCGGTGAAATGCTTAGATATGACACAGAACACCGATCGCGAAGGCAGCTCGCTAAGCTATAACTGACGCTCATGCACGAAAGCGTGGGGATCAAACAGGATTAGATACCCTGGTAGTCCACGCTGTAAACGATGATTACTCGATGTTGGCGATACACAGTCAGCGTCTGAGCGAAAGCAATAAGTAATCCACCTGGGGAGTACGATCGCAAGATTGAAACTCAAAGGAATTGACGGGGGCCCGCACAAGCGGAGGAGCATGTGGTTTAATTCGATGATACGCGAGGAACCTTACCTGGGCTAGAACGTAGAATGACTATAGGTGAAAGCTTATATCCCTTCGGGGCAGTCTACGAGGTGCTGCATGGTTGTCGTCAGCTCGTGCCGTGAGGTGTCGGGTTAAGTCCCATAACGAGCGCAACCCCTATCTTTAGTTGCCAACAGGTCAAGCTGGGGACTCTAAAGAAACTGCCTACGCAAGTAGTGAGGAAGGCGGGGATGACGTCAAATCAGCACGGCCCTTACGTCCAGGGCTACACACGTGCTACAATGGCCGATACAGAGGGCAGCTACCAGGTGACTGGATGCAAATCTCCAAAGTCGGTCTCAGTTCGGATCGGAGTCTGCAACCCGACTCCGTGAAGTTGGATTCGCTAGTAATCGCGCATCAGCCATGGCGCGGTGAATACGTTCCCGGGCCTTGTACACACCGCCCGTCAAGCCATGGAAGCTGGGGGGACCTAAAGTCGATAACCGTAAGGAGTCGCCTAGGGTAAAACCAGTGACTGGGGCTAAGTCGTAACAAGGTAGCCGTACCGGAAGGTGTGGCTGGAATACCTCCTTTCTAGAGAAGATTTACTTAATTCTTATGCAAATAGGAAACTTTGTTTGCTTATTCGTTTGCTTCATAATTTATAACTTATATACCTTGAACGATACGAGTGAGGGCTCTATCCCTGAAAATAGCTGAGGAATAGGAAACTACCTAAAACATAGTCCCGTAGCTCAGTTGGTTAGAGCACTACACTGATAATGTAGGGGTCCGCAGTTCAAATCTGCGCGGGACTACCATCAAACATCAAGCGATATCGCTTCGAGGGGAATTAGCTCAGCTGGCTAGAGCACCTGCCTTGCACGCAGGGGGTCATCGGTTCGAATCCGTTATTCTCCACAAGATTAATTACGAATTACGAATGTCGAATTACGAATGAATACAAATCGTAATACGGTATTGTGAATACAAAAGTTCTTTAGATACTTACAGTTAATATAGCTCAATGGTAGAGCAGCCTGCGCAAGCGGGAAAGACAAGCGGTTCGAATCCGCAGATTGACTCGAACAACTCTGAACAATACTTTTTAATTTTTAGAAATTAGAAATTAGAAATTAGAAATTCAGGTTTGGTAAGTTCTTTGACATGTTGGAAGAAGAGAAACTATTATGAAGATGAGATGGTGTAAAAGCTGTCGATGGTAATCTTCAGGTAGAAGAGTACAAATCGAGTACAATTTTGCATAAAAATAATTAAGAAAGTTAATAAGGGCGCAGGGTGGATGCCTTGGCTCTCAGAGGCTATGAAGGACGTGATAAGCTGCGAAAAGCTTCGGGGAGGTGCAAATAACCTTTGATCCGGAGATATCCGAATGGGGCAACCCGGTACGTTGAAGACGTATCACCCCGCAGTAATGCGGGGAGCAAACGCGGAGAACTGAAACATCTAAGTACCCGCAGGAGAAGAAAACAATAGTGATTCCCTGAGTAGTGGCGAGCGAACGGGGAACAGCCCAAACCGTTGATGTTACGGCATTAGCGGGGTTGTAGGACTGCAATAGTTGACTATAAATTTGTAGCAGAATCGCGCTGGAAAGCGTAACCATAGGGGGTGATAGTCCCGTAGGCGAAACGAATTTATTACACGAGCAGTATCCTGAGTACCGCGGGACCGGAGAAATCCTGTGGGAAACAGGCAGCACCATCTGCCAAGGCTAAATACTCCTGAGAGACCGATAGCGAACCAGTACTGTGAAGGAAAGGTGAAAAGAACCGCGAACAGCGGAGTGAAATAGAACCTGAAACCGTGCGCCTACAAACGGTCAGAGTCCCGCATCTGCGGGATGATGGCGTGCCTTTTGCATAATGAGCCTACGAGTTACTCCTCTCTGGCAAGGTTAAGTGCTTTAAAGCACGGAGCCGAAGCGAAAGCGAGTCTGAATAGGGCGAGCAGTCAGAGGGGGTAGACGCGAAACTTTGTGATCTACCCATGACCAGGTTGAAGGTCCGGTAACACGGACTGAAGGACCGAACCAGTTGACGTTGAAAAGTCTTTGGATGAGTTGTGGGTAGGGGTGAAAGGCTAATCAAACTGAGAGATAGCTCGTACTCCCCGAAATGCCTTTAGGGGCAGCCTCGAGGTTGAGTTTTATAGAGGTAGAGCTACTGATAGGATGCGGGGGCTTCACCGCCTACCAACTCCTAACAAACTCCGAATGCTATAAAATATACTCGGGAGTGAGGCGCTGGGTGCTAAGGTCCAGCGCCGAGAGGGAAAGAACCCAGACCATCAGTTAAGGTCCCCAAATGTATGCTAAGTTGATCTAACGAGGTTCGATTGCACTGACAGCTAGGATGTTGGCTTGGAAGCAGCCATTCATTTAAAGAGTGCGTAACAGCTCACTAGTCGAGCGATCGGGCGTGGATGATAATCGGGCATAAAGCATACTACCGAAACTGTGGATTGTCAATTTATTGACACTGGTAGGGGAGCATTCCAGTCAGCACTGAAGGTGTGTCGTAAGGCATGCTGGAGCGTCTGGAAAAGCAAATGTAGGCATAAGTAACGATAATGAGGGTGGGAAACCCTCACACCGGAAGACCAAGGTTTCCTGATCAACGCTAATCGGATCAGGGTTAGTCGGGGCCTAAGGCGAAGCCGAAAGGTATAGTCGATGGACAACATGTTAATATTCATGTACCGGCAATAACTGCGATGGGGTGACGGAGTAGTGAAAGGCATGCGTACTGACGGAATAGTACGTTGAAGGGTGTAGATATATTTTCGGCAGGTAAATCCGCTGAGAATGTCGAACCTGATAGTACCGTGAGGCTTCGGCCAAGCGGATAATTGCCCTAAACAGACTTCCAGGAAAAACCTCTAAGCATCAGGTTATTGGCGCCCGTACCGGAAACCGACACAGGTGGTCGAGGAGAGTATCCAAAGGTGCTCGAGTGAATCATAGTTAAGGAACTAGGCAAATTAGTCCTGTAACTTCGGGAGAAAGGACGCCCCGCCCATGGCGGGGCCGCAGAGAAATGGCCCAGGCGACTGTTTATCAAAAACACATGGCTTTGCTAAATCGAAAGATGACGTATAAGGCCTGACACCTGCCCGGTGCTGGAAGGTTAAGAGGAGATGTCATTCGCAAGGAGAAGCATTGAATTGAAGCCCCAGTAAACGGCGGCCGTAACTATAACGGTCCTAAGGTAGCGAAATTCCTTGTCGGGTAAGTTCCGACCTGCACGAATGGTGTAACGATCTGGGCACTGTCTCAACTATGAGCTCGGTGAAATTGTAGTTCCGGTGAAGATGCCGGATACCCGCAACGGGACGGAAAGACCCCGTGAACCTTCACTATAGCTTAACATTGACATTGAATAAACGATGTGTAGGATAGGTGGGAGATTGTGAAGCGGCTTCGCCAGGAGTCGTGGAATCATCCTTGAAATACCACCCTTTGTTTATTCGGTGCCTAATCCCGCGAATGCGGGAGACATTGTTTGGTGGGTAGTTTGACTGGGGTGGTCGCCTCCAAAAGAGTAACGGAGGCTTTCAAAGGTACCCTCAGCACGCTTGGTAACCGTGCGTAGAGTGCAATGGCATAAGGGTGCTTGACTGTGAGACCTACAAGTCGATCAGGTAGGAAACTAGGACATAGTGATCCGGTGGTTCCGTATGGAAGGGCCATCGCTCAAAGGATAAAAGGTACTCCGGGGATAACAGGCTGATCACTCCCAAGAGCTCACATCGACGGAGTGGTTTGGCACCTCGATGTCGGCTCGTCACATCCTGGGGCTGGAGAAGGTCCCAAGGGTTCGGCTGTTCGCCGATTAAAGTGGCACGTGAGCTGGGTTCAGAACGTCGCGAGACAGTTCGGTCCCTATCTGTTGTGGGCGTTAGAAGTTTGAGAGCACCTGACTCTAGTACGAGAGGACCGAGTCGGACATACCTCTTGTGTACCTGTTGTTGCGCCAGCTGCATCGCAGGGTAGCCACGTATGGACGAGATAAGCGCTGAAAGCATCTAAGTGCGAAACTCAGCTCAAGATGAGACTTCTTTTAAGGGTCGTTGTAGACTACAACGTTGATAGGTCGCAGGTGTAAAGACAGTAATGTCAAAGCCGAGCGATACTAATTACCCGTAGACTTTCTTAAGTACAACTCTTTTACTTCACCTCTTTTCATAAGAAATTTTCTTCTTCCTTCACATGTCAAATCTTAGGGATTAATCCCCCTGGGATTTAAAATACGCAAAAGCATTAAGGTGACTTTAGCGGCGGTGTCCACCTCTTCCCATTCCGAACAGAGAAGTTAAGCCCGCCAGCGCCAATGGTACTGCCAAACCCGGTGGGAGAGTAGGTCGTCGCCAAACTTATAACACAAAGGCTATCCCAAAGGATAGCCTTTTTAGAAAGTTGCTGGCATACAGAAACCGGAAGGTACTGCCAAACCCGGTGGGAGTCTCGTCAGCTTATCACTGAAGAGCGTGATAAGCCGACGAGATAAAATCCGGTCGTCGCCAAACTTATAACACAAAGGCTATCCCAAAGGATAGCCTTTTGTGGTTTTAGAACATTAAGCTCAAAGTTTAAAGTCTAAAGCTCAAAGTATAAAGTTCAAAGCTCAAAGCCTCCTGTCGGCTGACAGGTAAAAAAGTAAAAAGTAAAAAGTAAAAAGTAAAAAGCCTGCACGCTTTTTTCGCTCCATCGCTGACTTTCGCTCCATCGCTTAAGTCGCCCCGTCGCTGAAATCGCTCCACCTGTGGTGAGCTTGTCGAACCATCGCTCCTTCAACGTCGAACATCGAACGAACAACCCCGGATGGCGCGCGCTTGCAGCGCGTGCTCCCGAAACTGTCCAATTGAGCACCGAACTTCCAACGTCCAACACCCAACAAACGGTCCCCGGCTGCGCGCGATCATAGCTGAGGCAATGCCTGGAAACAGGCATGAACGATGAACTCTTCAAGCTCAAAGCAAAAAGTCTAAAGCCTGCCCGCTTTTTTCGCTCTTTCGCTGACATTCGCTCCATCGCTTAAGTCGCCCCGTCGCTGAAGTCGCTCCACCTGTGGTGAGCTTGTCGAACCATCGCTCCTTCAACGTCGAACATCGAACGAACAACCCCTAAGTTAACGCGCATAATACCCACTGATTTTCGCTCCATCGCTGACTTTCGCTCCATCGCTTAAGTCGCCCCGTCGCTGAAATCGCTCCATCGCTCCTTCAACGTCCAACGCCCATCATCGAACGTCTAACATCGACACTCCGATATAAATCAGTATCGAATTCTACCGCATTGATTATTTACGGCGTACCAGCACTTTTCCGCGAAACAGTCCCTCCCCTGCTATTTGATTTTACCCTGAATTACTTATCTTTATCCGGAATAAATAATAAGCTATGTCAGACCCGGCAAATTCCAAAGGCCTCGGGAGTTCCTTTTCTGCTGCCTTCCGTGGCCTGTTCCTGGTTATCAGAACAGAAAGAAATGTCAGGATTCATCTTTTTGCTGCTTTGCTCGTGACAACAGCAGGCTTTATCTTCGGAATCAGCAAAACAGACTGGATCATTATTTTACTTCTTTTTGCTATGGTAATCACTGCAGAAATGATCAACACTGCCATTGAAAAGCTTGCAGATGTGGCTGAACCAGGTTTCAGCAATAAGGTTCGTGACCTTAAAGATATCTCGGCCGGCGCTGTATTATGGATGTCGATGGTGTCAATTATAATCGGAATCATTATTTTTGCGCCTGAATTTCTGGAATTTATTAGATTTAACCTTAATCAATAGCCTTGATGAATAATAATATGAAGCTGATTGCTGATAGTGGTTCTACAAAAACAGACTGGTGTCTGATTGATGACAATGGTGAGAGAAAAACTGTTCAAACCATTGGTATCAATCCTTATCACATGAATTCGGCTGCTATAAAAGAAGTCCTTGATAAAGAACTATATCCGTATATTTATCCGGATGCTGTCACTGAAATATTTTATTACGGGGCCGGCTGCTCCACCGTAAGGAAATGCCAAACCATCGACAACGTACTCCAGAACTTTTTTACAAAGGCCAATATTGAAGTTCACCACGACCTGCTCGGCGCTGCCAGGGCTTTGTGTGGGAACGAACCGGGGATTGCCTGTATCCTGGGCACCGGCTCCAATTCATGCTTCTATGACGGAAATGACATTTCAGAAAATGTTGTTTCACTCGGTTATCTGTTTGGCGATGAAGGAAGTGGCGCCCATATGGGGAAACAACTTATCATTGACTATTTCCGGGGGATCATTCCAACAGACATTATCGAAAGTTTTAACAAGAGATACAATCCGACCGTCGAATCAATTCTGGATGCCGTTTATAACCAGCCGCGCCCCAGCAGATTCCTTGCCTCGTTCAGCCCGTTCCTGCTTGAAAACATCAGTCATCCATACATCAAGGGACTGGTAACAAATTCATTTGATGAGTTTTTCAGCAGAAATGTAAGCCGTTACAGCAACTACCAATCGGTAAAAGTGAACTTTACAGGCTCAGTAGCCTACTTCTTTCGTGACGTTCTATTGGAATCCGCCGGTAAAGCCGGTATCACCACCAATAAGATATACCGGTCAGCCATCGAAGGACTGATAGATTTTCATATTAACTAAATCTGTTTTCATTATGAAGCACCTGCTCCGTTCCACACTGCTTTTCCTGATTCTGATATACGGCTTCACTGAATTGTCAGCACAGAATACCCCGAAAACAACGGAACTGGACGCCTATTTCTCGGAAGCGCTGAAGACCTGGAACGTACCGGGGATGGCAGTTGCAATCATTAAAAATGATACCATCGTCCTGCTAAGAGGATATGGAGTTAAAGAAATCGGGAAACCGGGAAAAGTGGACGAGAATACCCTTTTTGCCATAGCCTCAAATACCAAATCCTTTACAGCAACAGCCATGGCGATGCTGGTTGATGAAGGCCGTCTTAAGTGGGATGACAAAGTAGTGGATTATCTCCCCTGGTTCAGGTTATATGATCCCTATGTTACACTGAACATGACCATCAGGGACCTTCTGACACACCGGTCAGGCCTCGAAACATTCAGTGGGGACCTGATCTGGTACGGCAGCTCATATTCGAGGGATGAAGTTATTAAACGTGCTTCACTGCTGAAGCCACACTATGGTTTCAGGGCTGCATACGGATATTCCAACATTATGTACCTGGCTGCCGGGCAGATCATAGCTTCGGTAAGTGGTATGACCTGGGATGAATTCATCAGACTTCGCATTCTGAAACCTCTTGAGATGATTCAGACCAATACAAGCATAACAAAACTGGATTTAAAGGGCAATACAGCCATGCCCCACAACGATGTTGACGATCATGTCATCTCCATTAATTATCTGAACTGGGATAATATAGGTCCGGCCGGATCAATCAACAGCTCTGCTGCCGAAATGATTAAATGGATTCAGTTCCAGCTCAAAAAAGGTCAGTGGGATGGCAGGGAACTGGTCAGCGATAAATCACTGCGGGAGCTGTGGTCACCACAAACCATCCAGCGCGTTTCAACATTTTCGGAGAAACTCTGGCCTTCAACACATTTTAAAAGCTATGGGATGGGATGGGGTCTTATGGACTATCACGGAAAAAAGGTAATTTCTCATTCCGGTGGCTACGATGGTATGATCTCATTCAGTGGCTTCGTCCCTGAGGCTGGTCTTGGATTTGTCATCCTTACCAATAAAAACTCAAGCCTGTATTATCCTCTATCCTATAAAATCCTTGACACCTACCTTTCTGATGAGAAAACCGACTGGAGTTCAAAATTCTATGAACTCACAGAAAAGAACCAGAAAGCCGAGCAGAAAGAAAAAGAAGAAGAATCGCTGAAAAGAATTCCGGGAACTACCCCTACCCTGCCACTTGAGAAGTACGCCGGATCGTACGTCAGTGAAATCTATGGAGAAGCAAGGATACATATAAAGGACAATCAGCTTTACCTGAATTTTATTCCTACACCAATGTTCCACAGCCCGCTCGTTCACTGGCAGTACAATACCTTCAGCATAAAATTTCCTGATGTTCCATCGCTTCCCGAAGGGAAAGCTGCCTTTATCCTTGACTCATCAGGCGGAATCGATAAGATGTTGATCGATGTCCCAAATCCCGACTTCGATTTTACTGAACTGGAATTTATTCGCCAGAAATAGGTATACTGTCTGTTGGATTTCTCTTTTCATTTTCAATCTGTTCAGCACTGCGAAATATCAGTGAGACTGAGTTTATACAGTATCGTAATCCTGTCGGGGGTGGTCCGTCGTTGAACACATGTCCGAGGTGACCACCGCATCGGGAACAAACAACTTCAGTCCTGACCATGCCATAACTTCTGTCCTTATGTTCATCAATGTGACCCTTTCCGGTCGGAACACTGAAACTGGGCCAGCCACATCCCGCATCAAATTTTGAGTCTGAGTCGAATAATTTGAGTCCGCAGGCAGCACAAAAATAGGAACCTTTGATAAAATGCTGGTCATATAGACCAGTGTAAGGCCTTTCCGTTCCCTTCTGCCGAAGAACTTCATATTGTTCCTTTGTCAGGAGTTTCTTCCATTCCTCCTCACTTTTAAATATTTTTTCTGTCACTTTCATCCCTGAGTTTTGATTGATACCTGATTCATGATTCTTCTGCGCGCAGGAACCCATCGTCAGCCATGAAAATAAAACAACCGCAATGAAAACTATGTTACCTTTCACGATAAAAACGATCCTGTTCATATTATTTCAAATAATTGTATAACAAATTTTAGTAACTGATTGTTTTATTGTCCGGTTAATACAAATCACAATTCACACCTGCAGCACAAAAAATCAAATCCTATAGTAATTACAATACCCGGACTTTTATACATTTACAGAAAAATAAATTAGATTATTTGTTATTATGAGAAATCTGATTTCTGGTATCGCTCTTTTGCTCTTTATTTCCGTTTACACATCAGGGTGTTCGGACCTTTTTAAAAAAAATGGGAGTATAGACGCATTTTCCTGGCTTGAAGGTCATTGGGTAGATTCAACAAATAGTTTCTATGAATCATGGGTTATAGCAGATATTGAAAGGATGCAGGGAAAGGGTTATCAGATTGCAGACAGCGATACTATATTCGGTGAATCCTTAAGTATTGAAAATGATGGCCGGAGATGGAATTACGTGGTTACTTTCGGGGATGAAAATACTGTGTTCCGGTTGGTTAACAAGCCCGGGGACAGCCTTGTTTTTGAAAATCCAGACAACGAATTCCCCAAAAGGATAACATATCTGAATAAGGGAAATAAGAGTATGTCGGCCATCATTGAAAATCCAGGAGAACCTGAGAAGTTTACCCGATTCAATTTCATTAAGGCAAAATAAATCATCATGGACTGGATGTGGATCACTTTAGGTGTAGTGTTGACAATTGCAGGTATCGCCGGCTGTATACTTCCCTTTATACCAGGACCTCCCTTAAGTTATTCAGCCCTGCTTGTTTTGCTGATTGTGGATGAGCAGACTTTTACTTCCCGGTTTCTTATTGTATGGTTGCTTGTAACCACTGTAGTTACAATTCTTGATTATTATGTACCCGTTTGGGGAACCAAAAAGTTTGGAGGCAGCCGGAAAGGTGTCTGGGGAGCTACCATCGGACTGGTAGCCGGAATCTTTTTCTTCCCTCCTTTTGGAATGATTGCAGGTCCGTTTCTTGGCGCTTTTCTGGGAGAACTCATTGAAGGAAAAGACACTCAGGCAGCACTCAGGTCAGGATTCGGCTCTTTCATCGGTTTTGTGGCTGGTACAGTAATGAAACTGACGGTTTCGGTAATCATGGCATTCTACTTCTTCAGGGCTGTAATCTGATATCTTCAGGATACTCCACATCTTCAAGAAACAGCCCGCAGGCCGGAACCGACATCCCGGCATCTGACCTGGAGCCTTCTTCAAGGATAACCCTGAATTCATCAATACTGATACTGCCCTTCCCTACTTCAAGCAGTGTACCGACAATCGCCCTCACCATATTCCTCAGAAACCTGTTTGCTTTCACCTGGTATATCAGCATGTGTTCCTGCTTCAGGAAGAAAGATTCAATGATTACACAATCGTTGGTTCTGGTTTGGGTACCTGATTTTGAAAAACAGGTAAAGTCAGTGTATTCCCTGATTATTTCCGCAGCCAGACTCATGGCCTGCAGGTCAAGTTCACGGGTATAAATCCACGAGTAACTATCTGAAAAAGGGTCTTTCCTGCGGGAGATGTAATAACGGTATGTTCGTGAAACAGCAGAAAATCTGGCATGAACCTCAGGTTTTACCCTGAAAGCATCGAGAATTACGATTGCTGGGGTAAGTATTCCGTTCAGTTTATATACAAGTTGTGTAAGCGCATCTTCAGTGAACCTTTCTTCGGTGTCGAAATGTGCATAAAAGCGACGGGCATGTACTCCGGTGTCTGTCCTTCCGGCCCCGGTCAATGAAACAGGTTTTCCGCTGAGGATCCTGAGCGCCTTCTCAAGTTCTTCCTGGACAGTAGGAGCATTCGGCTGTGTTTGCCAGCCGTGGAATCCTGTGCCGTTGTATGCCAGAAACAGAAAATACCTGAAGTTCTCCATTGAATGTCAAAAATAGCAAAATCCATAAAAGGAACGACACGGTAAAAACCTTCAAAGGCTTTGTAATAACTGAGTTTAGAACAGTTATAAATTAGGTGGCTCTTGTAAAAAAAGTGCTTAATTGTTAATGCTTTCACAAAAGAATTTTTATTTTTGACCCTGAATTGTTAATCAATTCACAAGTCACACTCAAATTATCATTCAATCAGTACGTTACACTAAATCTTGGAGGATTTCAATGTCAACAACAGAAGTATTAGTTAAAGAGCTTGTTGAGAAAAACGGCAAGACGCGAAACAGTCTTATGCCTGTTTTACAAGGAATTGTGCACAATGAGCATTTTCTATCAGAGGAAGCGCTGCTGTGCGTCGCCCGCGAGCTTGACCTGTCAGCTGCAGACGTTTATGGTACTGCTTCATTCTACACCTTTCTCGACACTGTACCCCGTGGCAAAAACATTGTCAGGGTTTGCAAGACCATCACCTGCCATATGAAAGGCAAGGATGAGATCATCAAGGCATTGGGCAATGCACTCAAAATAAAGGTTGGTGAGACAACCAACGATAAGAAATTCACGCTCCTGACTGCCAATTGCCTTGGATGGTGCCATAAGGGACCCGTTATGCTGGTAAACGACGACATCTATCCGGATCTTACCACTCAGAAAGCGCTTGAAATCATTGAAGAGTATGCCAAAGATGTAAAGTAGGCTAACGAAAGGTCACAAACAAAAACATTCAATCAAATGGAAAATAATCTTAAGAAAGTCGATATAATATTTGAGATTGATGAAAAGCAATCACCCCTTGCCATTCTGGAAAAAACTGTTAAAAGGCCGGCTGATGAAATCATTCTGGACCTGATCGACAGCGGACTGAAAGGTCGTGGAGGTGCCGGTTTCCCGACCGGACTCAAATGGAAATTCACCAGGAATGAAGACAGTGAAGTAAAATATGTGATCTGCAATGCAGATGAAGGGGAACCCGGAACATTTAAGGATCGTGAAATCATCGACAGGGTTCCTGAAAAAATATTTGCCGGAATGGCCATCTGTGGTTTTGTAATCGGAGCCAAAGAAGGCTACATTTACCTCCGTGGTGAATACAACTTCTTACTGAAAAACCTTCAGAAGAAACTGGATGAATTCAATGCAGGAATGAAAAAAACCGGCATCGATTTCACCATTTACATCAAATCGGGCAGCGGCGCGTATGTTTGCGGTGAAGAGAGTGCCTTGTTCGAATCGATGGAAGGGAAACGGGGAGAACCCAGGAACAAGCCCCCCTACCCCACTGTTGCAGGATACAACAGCAAACCTACTGTTATCAACAATGTTGAAACCCTTGTCTATACCACGATGATATGCCATATGGGACCTGAGCGGTTTAAAGCGCTTGGTACCAAGGACTCACGGGGATCAAAAGTTTTCTCGGTTTCTGGTGATACCCCAATCTCCGGCATCTATGAACTGGAACTTGGAATGCCGCTCAATGAATTTGTTGATGGTTTCGGTGATGGTGACACCAAAGCAGTCCAGGTTGGCGGTGCTTCGGGTCATTGCGTACCCCGCAAGAAATTCAACGACACGATCATAGGATTCGAAGGCATTCCGACCGGAGGCTCGATGATGATTTTCAACAGTTCCCGCTCCATGTACAATGTTCTTCATGATTACCTCGAGTTTTTTACTGAAGAATCATGCGGACAATGCACTCCATGCAGGGTCGGATGCCAGCAACTCCTGAAAGGCATTGAAGCTGTAAAACGCGGAGAACGCCCGCCTGCTTATCTTGATGACCTGAAAAAACTGACCGCCACGATGAAAATTGCCGCAAAATGCGGACTTGGTCAGTCAGTTGGAAATCCCTTCAATTCAATCATTGATAATTTCAGGGAAGAGATCATTTACTAAGTAAAAAGTATAAAGTAAAGGGCTGATTCAAAACAGAGGCCATTGTTGGTCAGAGTTTCAGGAAGCCTAAACGAACTTAAAAGCAAGCGAAATCATGAGCAAATATTTAGTTAACCTTAAGATCAACAACATGCCCATCGCGGTGGAAGAGGGCACGACCATTCTTGAGGCAGCAAAAAAGCTGAATTTCAGAATACCCACCCTATGTAATCATCCCGACCTTACTGTAGCCGGCAATTGCCGTGTATGCGTTGTAGAGGTCAAAGGTGCAAGATTACTTGCAGCTGCCTGCGCCACTCCTGTCTCCGAAGGAATGGAAGTACTGACCAACAGTGAAAAAGTCAGGATAGCCCGCAAACATATCGTTGAGTTGCTTCTTGCCGAACACAATGCCGATTGTACCAAATGTTTCAAAAACGGTCATTGCGAACTTCAGGATCTCTCCGGTGAATACAGGATTGGCGATCACGTTTTTCTTGATCTGGTAAAACCATCATCAAAGATCCAGGACATTTCCTCTCCTTCAATTGTGAAGGACGACAGCAAGTGTATCCGTTGCCAGCGTTGTGTGAGAACCTGTACCGAACTTCAGGGTGTTAGCGCACTTGGTGTGGTTAACAAGGGCGACCACCAGAGAATCTCAACATTCCTCAATAAGCCTCTGCATGAAGTGGTTTGCACCAACTGCGGACAATGTATCAACCGTTGTCCAACGGGAGCACTGACCGAACGCAATTACATCGAGGAAGTTTGGAATGCCCTTTATAACCCCTCCAAATTTGTTGTAGTACAAACGGCACCCGCAACACGTATTGCATTGGGAGAAGATCTCGGCATCCAGGTTGGTGAAAGGGTAACCGGAAAAATGGTAGCAGCCCTTAAAAAACTGGGATTCAATAAAGTGCTGGATACTGATTTTACTGCTGACCTCACAATTATGGAAGAAGGCACGGAACTGCTGACCAGGTTGAAAAAAGCATTGGTCGACAAGGATGAAAAAGTAGTTCTGCCAATGATGACCTCCTGCTCACCGGGATGGATCAAATTCCAGGAGCACATGTATCCCGAACTTCTGGACAATCTGTCGACCTGCAAGTCGCCACAGCAAATGTTTGGTGCTGTTGCCAAGACTTATTATGCAGATAAAATCAACATCAAGGCCCAGGATATGATTGTAGTTTCCATCATGCCCTGCGTAGCCAAGAAATTTGAGTGTGAGCGTCCCGAAATGCGCGACAGTGGATATCAGGATGTTGATTATGTATTAACTACCCGGGAATTGGCGATGATGATCAAACAGGCCGGTATCGATTTCGACAAGCTTGAGGATGAGCACTACGACAGCATTCTTGGTGAATCGACCGGTGCTGCAGTTATCTTCGGTGCTACAGGCGGTGTAATGGAAGCTGCACTCCGCACTGCCTATGAGATTGTTACCGGAAGAGAGGTTCCGTTTACCAACCTCAACATCAAACCTGTTCGTGGCATGGAAGGCATCAAGGAAGCATCCATCAAGATCAAGAGTGTGAAACCGGAATGGAGTTTCCTGGAAGGAGTTGAGTTGAATGTAGCCATTGCACACGGTCTGGCCAATGCGAGAAAGCTTATGGAAAAGGTAAGAAGCGGGGAAGCATCCTATCATTTCATCGAAATCATGGGTTGCCCAGGTGGATGTCTCGGTGGAGGCGGTCAGCCTATTCCTACCTCTCCCGAAATCAGGAAGAAAAGGGCGGAGGCCATCTATAGTGAAGACCTTGAAATGGTCATCAGGAAGTCGCACGAAAACCCGGAAGTGGCTGAGATTTACCGTGAGTTTCTCGGTGAACCACTCGGGCATAAATCGCATGACCTGCTTCATACGCACTACAAAGTCAGAAAACGGTACTAATAGCTATAATTATCAAATCTCGGGAGGATGGCTAAAGCCATCCTCTCCTGTTTTTAGTTAAAATAGGATTAGCCTATGGCCCTATTTTATAGTGCTTTAACTGCAGTTAATTAGAACAAAAATAAATTACTTGTTATTTTATTCACAATGTGAATTTATTAACAATAAAACTTGTTTGGTATTTTTATACTATTTACTTTTGCAGCACCATTTGAAGTAACTGTTTGTGATCCCGCACTGATTAACTTGTGCTTAAACTAAAAAAAATGAAAATTAGAGAGGTTGTAGAACTGCTGAATGCAAAAGTTGTTTCGGGCCAGGCCTTGTTGGATGCTGAAGTTGAGTATTGCTTTGCTTCTGATCTGATGAGTGATGTGCTGACCGTTGAAACCGACAATCTGATGTTACTTACCGGACTGGCCAATTTACAGACCATTCGTACTTCAGAGATGTCTGATATTTCGAAAATAATTTTTGTCAGAAAAAAGAAGGCAACCGATGAAATGATCAAACTTGCCGCTGAAAATGAAATGATACTGATTGAGTGTGACTACTCCATGTTCAAAACCAGCGGCATACTCTATAAATCCGGTTTAAAACCGGTGTATTGAAATGATGCATTTTGAGTATCATGTTGAAGGTGGCAATTTCACCAAAGCAGGTGCCGCATCCAGCCAGTTGAAGAAGATTCTGAAACAGCTGAATGTAGATCCGAAGATCATCAAGCGGATCGTGGTGGCATTGTATGAAGCGGAAGTGAATATTGTGGCCCATGCTTTTGAGGGCGATATTTTCATCGACATTGATACTGAAAAAATCGGGATTAAACTGGTTGATCAGGGACCTGGGATTGCTGACATTGAACTTGCCATGCAGAAGGGTTATTCCACTGCTTCGCCGAGTGTGAGGGAAATGGGATTTGGCGCAGGAATGGGTCTGCCAAATATTAAGAACAACAGTGATGAACTTAAAATCACCTCGCAGGTGAATATAGGAACCACAGTAGAATTAGTAACATACCTTAATCAGTAGGAACAGGCCATGGAAACCGGCAATTTTCATCATGCACTCAAAATCCGTGAAGATCTGTGTATCGGTTGTTCACATTGCATGAATGTATGTCCTACCGAAGCCATAAGGGTAAGAAACGGTAAATCAGTTCTTTTTGGTGACCGTTGTGTTGATTGCGGTGAATGCTTCAGGGTTTGCCCTGTAAGTGCCATTATTATTGACCATGATGACTTCAACCACATCTTTGACTATAAATACCGTGTAGCTCTAGTTCCAGCTGTATTTACCGGTCAGTTCCCTGAAGACATCTCACTGCGTCAGATACACAGCGTAATGCTGGAATTGGGATTTACCCATATTTATGAAGTGGAGAACGGGGTGGAAATTCTGTCCAAAGCGATCAATGATTATACTGAAAAGCATTCAGAAAATAAACCGTTGATTTCCTCTTTTTGTCCGGCGATCATCCGGTTAATTCAGGTGAAATTTCCTTCGCTGGTCGATAACATCATCCGGCTTAAACCTCCATTGGATATCTCAGCGCACTTCCTGAAAAAAGAACTGCTTACCATGGGAATCCCTGCCGAAGAAATCGGCATATTCTATGTTACGCCATGTGCGGCAAAAATAGCAGCCATCAAAGATCCCGTAGGTGAATCCACCTCCCCCATTGCTGGTGTGATCAACATGGATTTTCTTTTTAATAAAGTCTACCGAAAAGTGAAGCAGCAGAACGGACAGTCCTGCGCAATCCCCGTCTCAGGTAAACTCTCAGGCAAAGCCACCTGCTGGTCACTCACCAACGGCGAAGCAAGTCAGATCAGCGGGCGCTGCCTGGCGATTGACGAGATACACAATGTGATTGAATTTCTTGAGAAAATAGAAAACGAAGAAATCACAGACATTGATTTCCTGGAATTAAGGGCGTGTGATGAAAGTTGTGCCGGGGGTGTGCTGACCACCAGCAACCGTTTCCTGTCAGTTGAAAGGCTCAGAAATCACGCCGATTCCTATCACGAAAGTGATGAACCCACCCACCCGGATGCATTCAGGAAAATTACCAGTGAGTCTGAATACCTGACAAGTAAGATCTCAATCGAACCCATTAAGCCGAGGTCGATCCTGAAACTTGATGAAAACATGGCCGAGGCCATGAAAAAAATGGAAAAAGTCAATCGCATCATGCAGCTTCTTCCAATGGTAGATTGCGGCATTTGCGGAGCCCCCTCTTGTCAGTCGCTTGCACAGGATATAGCTCAGGGTGAAGGTGGTATCCAGCAGTGTATCTTCATTCAGAAAATTCTGGAACAAAAGGGTGAAATGAGCCTGGATGACAGTGTTGAAGTGATGCAGAGTATCTGGGGATTTGGTAAAACCAATAAATACAGGGATATTAAAGGAATCTGAAATGAAAGTAGCAGAAATTGCAGAAAAACTGAACCTGAAAGTCTTCAGTGGAAAAGAAGGTCTGAATAATGAAGTTACCAACGGATACACCTCTGACCTTCTCAGTGATGTAATGGGTCATGCCGATGCCGGCAATGCCTGGATTACGCTGCAGACGCATAAAAACGTGATGGCCATCGCTTCACTGAAGGATCTATCAGCTGTTA
Source organism: Bacteroidales bacterium (assembly GCA_016705005.1). Lineage (GTDB taxonomy): Bacteria > Bacteroidota > Bacteroidia > Bacteroidales > Lentimicrobiaceae > Lentimicrobium. The sequence goes on from JADIZB010000012.1 coordinate 191,835, forward strand.
TCCTGGTAAAAGGATTTGAGCCTGAAGAAGATATGGCTGCCCAGAGTAATGAAGAAGGCATCCCTGTGCTTGGAACAAGCGAAGAAGCATTTACCATCAGCGGAAAGCTTTACGGAATGCTGCAAAAATAAAAATGAATTGCTGATGAAAGTTTTTAAGGCTGATCTGCACATTCACACAGTACTTTCGCCCTGCGGAAGTCTTGAAATGAGCCCGGGGGCAATAGTGAAGGCAGCTTTGAGGAAAAAACTTGATATCATCGGAATCACAGACCACAATTCAACACGTCAATGCCGTATTGTGTGGAGTGAGGCGAAAAAGGCAGGCCTCACCGTTTACCCCGGCGCTGAAGTAACAACCAAAGAAGAGGTGCACTGCCTTGCGTTCTTTGAAAATTTTGAGAAACTGGATGAATTTCAGCTTTTCCTGGATGCCAATCTTCCTGATATAAAAAATGATTCAGAGTTGTTCGGATATCAGGTTGTGGTCAATGAGCAGGAAGAAATTGTCTATGAAGAAGAAAAACTGCTGATCTCAGCGATTGATAAAAGCATTGATCAGGTTGAGAAAGAGGTACACCGGTTGAAAGGTTTGTTTATTCCGGCCCATGTAAACCGGTCGAAATACAGCCTGATCAGTCAGCTTGGATTTGTCCCTCCCGACCTGAAGTTTGATGCGCTTGAGCTTACGAAACATCAGGATACAGCTTCGTTCCTGAAAAGCTGGCCATACCTGAAGGAGGCCTCAATCATCAGAAGTTCGGATGCACACCAACCTGAAATTATCGGGGAAGCATATACACAATTGCTCATGGCAGACAAATCCTTCAATGAATTTGCCATGGCTCTTGGAAACACCGGGGGAAGGGAGGTGATCAGGCTATGAAAGACCTTTCGATGCACATCCTGGATATTGCCCAGAATTCAATTACAGCCGGAGCTGAAACCATAGAAGTGGAAATTACCGAAAACCGGGTAACCGATCAATACAGGATCGTAATAACTGACAATGGGAAAGGGATGACGGCAGCATATGCCGCTAAGGTAACGGATCCTTATGTCACCAGCAGAACTACCCGCAAAGTGGGGCTTGGGCTTCCTTTGCTGAAGCAGAATGCTGAACGTACCGGTGGGTCGCTTGAGGTAAAGAGTGAGCCTGAAAAGGGAACCAGAATAACAGCATTGTTCAGTCTGAAAAACATTGACAGACCTCCACTGGGCGATATTGGCGGAACCATGGTTCTGCTGGCTGCAGCAAACCTGAATATCCGATTTATTTACCGCCATATCACTGAAAAAGATACCTTTACATTCGACACCAGAGAGGTCAATGCCACACTCGAAGGAATGCCCATCAGTGAAGCGGGAGTAATCCGGTTTCTGAAAGAAATGATCCGTGAAAACCTGCAGGAGATCAACATTGCAGGTTGAATTAATAAAATACAAGTTTCAACACACAAATACCAAACAAAAGTAAAATTTATCAAAAACATGGGACAAGTCAAATCACTGGCAGACCTGCGGAAAATCAAGGAAGAACTGCAGGGCAGAATGAGCCTGAGAGAAAACAGCAACAACCCTGAAAGCCTTGTACAGGTTAAAGTAGCAATGGCAACCTGCGGCATCGCATCCGGTGCCAAACAGGTTATGGACTTTTTTATTGAAGAATTTGAAAAGAGAAACATTCAGGCTGTTGTCACCCAGACCGGTTGCATGGGCTATTGTTTCGCCGAACCGACTGTTGAAATCACCCTGCCTGGTCATTCTCCGGTTGTTTACGGGTATGTCGACACAAAAAAGGCGGATGACATCATCGAGAAGTACATCAAGAACGGTGAACTGGTTGATGGGATCATCCCGGTAAACTACGAAACCATCGAAAAAAAATAGGGAGGAACAGAAATGGCAAAATACAAAATGCACATTCTGGTATGCGGTGGAACCGGCTGCCATGCTTCGGAAAGCGAATCATTGCTCAGCCACCTGAAATCCATCGTTGCCGACAAAGGACTTGACAAAGAGATACAGGTGATCGCCACCGGTTGTTTTGGTTTTTGCGAGAAGGGACCCATTGTCAAGATTATGCCCGACAATACCTTCTATACCCAGGTTACACCGGCCGATGCAAGGGAAATCATTGAAGAGCACATCATCAAAGGCCGTAAGGTGAACAGGCTGCTTTATCAGGATCCTGAGAACAAGGAGCATATTGCCGATTCAAAACACATGGGATTTTATAAAAAACAGATCAGGATTGCATTGCGCAACTGTGGTTTTATTGATCCTGAAAATATTGACGAATACATTTCCAGGGATGGTTATGAAGCACTGGCCAAGTGTCTCACTGAAATGACCCCTCAGCAGGTCATTGAAGAGATGAAGAAATCGGGTCTTCGCGGACGCGGAGGCGGAGGTTTCTCTACCGGGCTGAAATGGGAAATTACCAGTAAATCGGTTTCTGATGTCAAGTACGTGGTTTGTAATGCCGATGAGGGAGATCCCGGGGCATTTATGGACCGTTCCATTCTGGAAGGCGATCCCCATTCGGTGATTGAAGCCATGGCCATCTGCGGTTATTGCATCGGTGCTTCCATCGGACTGGTATACATCCGTGCCGAATACCCGCTGGCCATCGACCGTTTGAAAACGGCCATCGCCCAGGCCCGGGAGTATGGCCTGCTTGGCAATGGTATCCTGGGAACAGGATTTGCTTTTGATATTGAACTTCGTTACGGAGCCGGAGCGTTTGTATGTGGCGAAGAAACCGCCCTGATTCATTCGATGGAAGGTTTACGCGGAGAACCCACAGTGAAACCACCGTTTCCTTCGGTATCAGGATATTTTGAAAAGCCAACCAATGTCAACAATGTTGAAACTTTTGCCAATGTCCCGGTAATTATCAACAAGGGAGCAGCCTGGTTTGCCAGTATCGGAACCGAAAAATCGAAGGGCACCAAAGTATTTGCCCTCGCCGGAAAAATCAACAATGTCGGTCTGATAGAGGTTCCCATGGGAACTACACTGCGTGAAGTTATTTATGAAATCGGTGGTGGAATCAAGGATGGTAAAAAGTTTAAGGCAGTTCAGACCGGTGGACCTTCGGGCGGATGTCTGACTGAGAAACACCTCGATTCTCCCATTGACTATGATAACCTGATTGCTGCCGGATCGATGATGGGCTCAGGAGGTATGATTGTGATGGATGAAGACGACTGTATGGTTTCCATCGCGAAATTTTATCTTGATTTCACCGTGGAGGAATCGTGCGGTAAGTGCGCCCCCTGCCGGATCGGAAACAAGCGTCTTTATGAAATCCTCGACAAACTGACCAAGGGTAACGGAACCCGTGAAGACATCGATCGTCTCAGGAACCTTAGCCAGGTGATCAAGGACACAGCGCTTTGCGGACTGGGCCAGACTTCCCCAAATCCTGTTTTATCAACCATTGAGAACTTCTGGGATGAATACATTGAGCATGTTACTGATAAAAAATGCAGGTCGGGACAATGCAAGGCATTGCTCCAATATGTAATTGAACCGGAAAATTGCGTAGGCTGTACCGCCTGTGCCCGCAATTGCCCCGTCAATGCCATTTCAGGTGAACGCAAAGGAGTACATTTGATTGATCAGACCACCTGTATCAAATGCGGTGCATGCCTTGAAAAGTGCAAGTTCAATGCAGTGTTTATCAAATAATTAAACCGGGAGAAGAAAATGGAAACGATAAAACTTAAAATAGACAATAAGGTTGTTGAGGTAGCCAAAGGAACTACGATCCTTAAAGCTGCCAGGGAAGCGGGGATACATATCCCGACCCTTTGCTATCTGCACCTGCACGACCTGAACATTGAAAACAAACCTGCCGGCTGCCGTGTTTGTGTGGTTGAAGTAGAAGGACGCCGTAACCTTGCACCGGCCTGTGTTACCGAATGTACCGAGGGCATGGTGGTAAATACCCATAACATCAGGGTATTAAATTCAAGAAAAACAGTTCTTGAACTCATCCTTTCGGACCACCCCACCGACTGCCTTATCTGTGCCAAAAACGGAAATTGTGAACTTCAGTCCATGGCCCAGGAATTCGGTATCAGGAAAATACACTATGAAGGGGAACAGTCCACTTATCGTGAGGACACCTCCCCTGCCATCATCCGCGACATTGATAAATGCATCATGTGCCGCCGCTGTGAAATGATGTGCAACGATGTTCAGACGGTTGGCGTACTTTCAGCTGTGAATCGTGGATTTATGTCGGTGGTGGCTCCTGCTTTTGAAATGAACCTTGACCACAGTGTTTGTACTTACTGCGGACAATGTGTGGCAGTTTGTCCGACAGGCGCGTTAACCGAAGTTGACCACACCAATTCAGTGATCAGGGCACTCGCCGATCCTACCAAAACAGTGGTAGTTCAGGCAGCTCCGGCTGTAAGGGCCGCACTGGGCGAGGAATTCGGACTGGAAGCCGGAACCCTCGTTACGGGTAAAATGGCAGCCGCCTTACGCAGACTCGGATTTGACTATGTTTTTGATACTGATTTTGCTGCCGACCTGACCATTATGGAAGAAGGCACCGAATTGCTCGACCGCATTACCCGCCATCTGAATGGTGATAAAAATGTACCATTGCCGATTCTTACTTCATGTTGCCCCGGATGGGTTAATTTCTTCGAACATCAGTTCCCTGAAATGATGGACATTCCTTCAACAGCAAGAAGCCCGCAGCAAATGTTCGGTGCCATTGCCAAAACTTATTTCGCCGACAAAATTGGTGTGAAACGCGAAAACCTGGTTGTTGTTTCAATTATGCCATGCCTGGCAAAGAAATACGAATGCCAGCGTGATGAGTTTGCAACCGATGGCAATCCCGATGTTGATTTCTCCATTTCAACCCGCGAGCTTGCGCACCTTATCAAACAATCAAATATTGAATTCAACGAGTTGCCTGATGAAGATTTTGATCATCCGATGGGTGAATCGACCGGGGCTGGAGTAATTTTCGGAACTACGGGTGGTGTAATTGAAGCCGCATGCCGAACAGCCTATGAATTATTCACCGGTAAAAAACTCCAGAAAATAGCCTTCGAAGAATTACGTGGCATGGAGTATATTCGTGAAGCAACCATTGATTTCAACGGGCTTCCAATCAAGATAGGCATAGCGCATGGGCTTGGAAATGCCCGTAAGTTGCTTCAAGATATCAAAGATGGTAAATCTGAATTCCATGCGATTGAAATCATGGCTTGTCCGGGCGGATGTATCGGTGGTGGCGGTCAGCCGCTTCACCACGGTGATTCATCGGTGATTAAAGCCCGGCAGAAAGCAATTTATGCTGAAGATGCCGGAAAGACCATCCGTAAATCGCATGAGAACCCTTACATCATCAAACTTTATGATGAATTCCTCGGCAAGCCGCTGAGTGAAAAGTCGCATCACCTGCTTCACACCCATTATTTTGACAAAAGCAAGGAGATAAAGACCGTTGAATAGGGTTTTGAAGGGCGTGGCCGCCAGAAACAGCCAGGCCATCCAATTGTAAAACAAAAAAAGAATTCAGATCATGGCAAATATTAAATTATCGGCAAACAAACTCGATGAACTGAGGGAAGTTTGCAAATCGTTCAACAATGAGAAGGGTGAACTGATCAATGTGCTGCACAAGGCGCAGGGCATTTTCGGTTATCTTCCGGCCGAAGTGCAGGAAGTGATTGCCAGGGAGCTCAATGTCTCGGTCGCCCATGTTTATGGGGTAGTTACTTTTTATTCCTTCTTCACGATGCTGCCAAAAGGTGAACACCCGGTTTCCATCTGCCTTGGAACAGCTTGTTATGTGCGTGGGGCTGAAAAGGTTATTGAAGAATTCAAACGTATCCTGAACATCAATGTGGGTGAAACCACACCCGATGGCAAGTTCTCTCTCGCCTGCCTGCGGTGTGTCGGTGCCTGTGGCCTCGCCCCGGTTGTACTGGTCGGCGAAAAGGTATTCGGCCGTGTATCGCCCGATGGTGTAAAGGACATCATTGCAGAATATGCAAAGTAGTTGTTTTCATGTTTAGTGATTTTTGGAACGGCCGGGTGAAAATCCGGCCGTTTTATTTGGGTTGGTCATCACGGTCAGCTTATAGATGACATTTATAAAATTGAAATAAAAAAAGCCACCCTACCAGGCAGCTTTTCAATCACACTTATCTAACAAAAAATTTCAACCCAACACTGTGGTTACCAGGCCAGCGGCTTCCTGTAGCAGCGTAGCTGAATAAACCTTCAGTCCGGATTGCTCTATAAGTTCCTTTGCTTCTACAGCGTTGGTTCCCTGCAACCTGACAATAATCGGGATTTCGATATCACCGATATTTCTGTAGGCATCCACAATGCCCTGGGCAACCCGGTCGCAACGGACGATGCCGCCAAAAATGTTGACCAGAATTACTTTAACATTGGGGTCTTTCATGATGATGCGGAAAGCCTGCTCCACACGTTCGGCATTGGCTGTACCGCCCACATCAAGGAAGTTGGCAGGCTCACCGCCCGAAAGTTTGATGATGTCCATAGTGGCCATAGCCAGACCAGCACCATTCACCATACAACCAACATTCCCGTTGAGCTTGACATAATTCAGGTGGTATTGACCAGCCTCGACCTCGGCAGGATCCTCTTCGGTAAGGTCGCGCATGGCGGCATAATCGGGATGGCGGAACAAGGAATTATCATCAAGCCTCATCTTGCAATCGGCAGCCATGATCAGGTTGTCGGAGGTCTTGAAAACAGGATTGATCTCCAGCATCGATGCATCGGTACCCATATATGCATTATAGAGCGCTTTGACGAACTGCTGCATGTTCTTGTGCGCTGTTCCATCAAGTTTAAGGTTATAGGCTATCTTCCGGCACTGAAAATCGCGGAGCCCAACGCTCGGCTCTATCTCTTCGGTGAAGATAAGGTGGGGAGTGTGTGCAGCGACTTCTTCAATATCCATTCCACCTTCGGTAGAATACATAACCATTACTTTTCCGGTAGCCCGGTTGAGCAAAAGGCTCATGTAGAATTCCTTCGGTTCGCTTTCTCCCGGATAAAAAATATTCTGCTCAATCAGGACTTTCCCGACAAGTTTACCTCCAGGGCCTGTTTGAGGTGTGACAAGAGTCATGCCGATGATCTGCGATGATTTCTCCCAAACTTCGTGAAGTGATTGAGCTATTTTAACACCTCCACCTTTACCACGACCGCCCGCGTGAATCTGCGCCTTGACTGCCCAACGTTCTGAATTGGTGGCCTTCTGTATTTCTTCGGCCGCTTTTACAGCCATTTCAGGTGTTTCGGCAACTATGCCCTTTGGCACAGGAACCCCGAATGAACGGAGAATCTGTTTAGCCTGGTATTCATGAAGATTCATATATCTGTTGTTTAAAATTCGTCACAATTGCCGAAGATAGAAACATTTTTATTAAAGCATTCCGAAAATCCTTTACATTTGTCAGAAAGCACAGCCTGTAAACAAATATCCGGGCTGTCAGTTCAGGCAAAGTTAAAAGATTTTTTAAAACGGTAATATTCAGGGTACTTTCGACACGAAACAGAATTCAGGGAAAGTATCAGCTATCAAAGGTTAATTAATGAATATCAAATCTATAACTTCTCTTATAGACTTATTGAAGCCGGATCACTCGTATTTTTCACTGATCCTGATTCTGATGATTATGAATATTACGGGATTGACTGCCGGAAATCCCCCAACTGCAGGAATCGTCAGAACCAGTGATGCACCACGGATTGATGGGAGTATTACCGATGCAGTATGGAAATCAGCGACCCTTCTTACAGAGTTCAGGCAATATGAGCCAGTGCTTGATGCTGAACCAAGCTTTTCGACCCGGGTGTTTCTGCTCTACGACGATGATGCCATTTATGTAGCTGCCATCATGTACGATCCCCATCCCGACAGCATAGAGCGGCAACTTGGTGACAGGGACAATGATGACCTGAATGCCGATTATTTCGGGATTGGCTTTGACACATACAACAATCAACAGGATTCTTATTATTACCTTGTTTCAGCATCGGGCATTCAGACAGATGGCCGGGAAGTCGATGAAACCTATGATGCCGTTTGGCAAAGTGCGGTCAAAATAACGCCAAATGGATGGAATGTTGAAATGCGTATTCCATACTCTGCCCTCCGGTTTCCTTCAAAAGCAAGCCAGGAATGGGGTTTTCAGGCCATCAGGAGAATAAGACGGTACCGTGAAGAGTTACAATGGGCACTGGAGGAAAAAGGTGCCGGAAATTCACTGGTTTATTGGGGCAAATTAACCGGTTTTGAACATATTAAACCTCCGGTAAGGCTTTCTTTTACGCCTTACCTGTCAGCGAGTATGCAGCACAACAGCGATCCTTTGGTTAGTGGTAATTCGCTGACCGGGGCATACAATGGCGGGATGGATATCAAATACGGACTGAACGAAAGCTTTACGCTTGATATGATCCTGCTTCCGGACTTCAGCCAGGTCCAGTCTGACAAAATTCAAAAAAACCTGACTGCCCTTGAACTGATCTACGATGAGAACAGGACTTTTTTCAATGAAGGAACGGATTTGTTTCAGAAAGGCAGCCTTTTCTATTCAAGACGCATCGGGCGCACTCCCCTGCTCTATTATTCAGTTTACGATTCCCTCGGAACGAATGAAAATATTGTAACAAATCCATTGGCTGCAAGGTTGCTGAATGCTGTCAAGTTTTCAGGACGCACCGGCAAAGGTCTGGGTATTGGTGTTTTCAATGCTTTAACCGGAAATACATGGGCTAAAGTCGCCGATTCTGTTACCGGTGAGGAAAGGAAAATCCTGACCGATCCCCTGAGCAACTATAGCATCGTTGTGCTGGATCAGGCGCTACCCAACAATTCAAGTGTGTATTTTATCAACACCAATGTAAGCAGGCCGGCAGGCTGGGATGACTCGAATGTGATTGGTGGGGGCGCAACCATTGGAGAGAAATCAAAATCCTACCAACTTGGATTGAATTTCGCTGCTTCCAGGTGGAACAATGCAGGTTCAGCAAGCAAATACCCCTGGGGTGAAAATGCAACCGGCTATAATTATGGTTTCTATTTCATGAAAAGCCGTGGCAAATTCCAATTCAGTGTTTACCAGAGTGCAATGGACAAACACTTCAACATCAATGACCTCGGCATCAACAGAACAAGGAATCAGGAAAACAGGGGGATCTACCTGAGTTACCGGATCTATGAACCGACAGGAAATGTACTGAATTATGCAAATAGTTTCGGAATTGATCAAACCAGGGCCATCGACAGTAAAAAAAACATCAATACAACTTTTACCTATAAAGGAAACACAACATTCAAAAATTACCTTTCTATATGGTGTGGACTCACATTATCGCCCTATGGCAGGCACGATTTTTATGAGCCACGCAGAACAGGTCGATACTATGTGGCTCCCGGGTACGTGCAGGGCTGGATTGGCTATTCAAGCGATTACCGCAGGAAATTTGCTCTTGACGGACAATTCTATTATACCCGGGATTTTGATCACATTCATTACCTGTGGCTTGAGATAGAACCTATTCTTAGGTTCAATGAGCGGTTTTCGGTCAGAACCAAGGTAGGACTCGGTTCAAATCCGGGTGATCCCGGTTATGTGTTCCAGGATTATACCAGCGACAGCATCTGGTTTGGCAGAAGGGACATTTCAACACTTGAGAGTTCAATATCGGGCAAGTATATGATAGGAAAGAAAATTGGACTCAGTTTATGGTTAAGGCATTACTGGCAGAAAGCCAATTATACTGATTTTTACACCCTTACTGAAAATGGTGAATTAACAAATTATCCCGGTAATATTGATCCGGAATATTTCAATTACAACTATAATTCATTCAACATAGATATGGTATTCGGCTGGGAATTTGCCCCGGGAAGCATGCTGAATATTGTCTGGAAGAACGCCATTCAACGTGAAGATAAGCTCTACAGGGCCAATTTCTCCGAAAATCTCGATAACCTTTTCAACGCTCCTCAATTGAATACTTTTAGTATAAAGGTTATTTATCACCTGGATTACCTGATGTTAAAAAGAAGATAATTATTCTACTGCATCCTGTTAAGGCCATTTATAAAAGAATCAGTGGTTACAATGTATAAGCCATTGATTGTTTTGTTCCTCATCCATCCAAATGACCAGCTATATCAATGCTGTTCCGATCGTAAATATTTTATAATCGTAAACTCTTAAAAGATTGAGAAATCGCCACATATAAATCACAAATACTTAATATGCAGCTAACACCTTTCTGAAAAATAACCGGCAATTTTATCACGAAGTTACATTTTCACCAAAATGGTATAAATAGATAAAGATCAGCATCTGAAACATTGGATGCTGCCAGTTATTCACCGATAAAACTGAATGTCATGTTAGCTACATTAAAATATCCTGTAATGGGATACGTAAAAATCAGGTTGATTGTAAAACATGGTTACAAATGGCTTGTTGAACTCATTGGAGCAGATCTCGAGATCGAAGTTTACGAAGATGATTTTGTTGTCGACAACCAATGATCAAAGAAGTCCGCTTTCACATTTCCTGATTGGCATGAAGCAGATGCTGAATTAATTACAATTTCAGCAAATTAAAGTTGTATGACTATAAATTACTATAAGAGCCACTCATTTCCTGATTTATCTGTCTTGCCCGCCTGTTTTCCATCTTCCCGGAAAGCGTGAAGTTGTTGATTATCAAAATATCATAGCAAATACCTGCCATAAGCCAATTCTGTATCCGGTATTTCAGTTAAAATCCTGTACTTTTGCATCTCATCGACAGGAGAATGATCAAGGCTACAGATATTACGAAATCGTATGGCAGTTTAAAGGTGCTTAAAGGTATAACCCTTGAGATAGCCAAAAGTGAGATCGTATCTATTACCGGAGCATCCGGTGCCGGGAAATCCACCCTGCTGCATATCATGAGTACCCTTGACCGGGCAGATGGAGGAAGTATCCTTTTTGAAGGTATTGATACCGGAAGACTGAATGATCGCAAACTTGCTGAATTCCGAAACAGGAAAGTTGGTTTTGTTTTTCAGTTTCATCATCTTCTGCCTGAATTTACTGCCCTTGAGAATGTCTGTATTCCGGCCTTTATTGCCAAAACCGGGAAAAGGCAAGCCGAAATCCGGGCTATGGAACTGCTCAGTTTCCTTAATCTTACCGACAGGGCATCGCACAAACCATCAGAATTATCGGGCGGAGAGCAACAAAGGGTTGCTGTTGCCAGGGCCCTGGTCAATCAACCGGCTGTGCTGATGGCCGACGAACCGTCGGGCAATCTCGATTCGGCCAACGCAAAACAACTACACCGGCTATTTTTTGATTTGCGTGACAGATTTAATCAGACCATTGTGATTGTGACCCACAATGAAGAGCTGGCAGAAATGGCTGACCGCAGGCTGATCATGAAGGACGGGCTTCTGCAGGGTTAACCACCGTGATTGTAGAATACTTTATAACCAGGTATATGTCACAATCAGAGTTTTCTGAGATGAAACCGGTAAAACAACCCCTGCAATCCCATACTAAATCCGCCATTCAATCGTTTATTCAAGGTCCGCCTGAACCACGGACCGGTTTTTTATTATCGTTAATTTTGAGGAAGTAATGAAATCTGCAGTATCTATAATTCCATTCCGTTTTAAAAGGCTTCTGCCCCTCTGTTACATTCTGGCATTGTTTCTGTTTTCGCCGGCCATGGCCCAGGAAGTCAATTCAGATGATAAAGCAAAACTGCAGCAATTCGAAGATGCCATCACAAAAGGAGAGCAATTTCTGGCAGCTAAAGATTATGCCAAAGCAAAAACCGAATATCAGAAGGCATTAAGCATTGACCCCGCAGCCAAATATCCAAAAGATAAATTAACCTATATCCGGAAGTTTTATGTGGATCCGGCTGATGAAGCAAGGTTTTCGAAGGCAATGGACGAAGGCAACAAACTGATGGGTTCCGCCGATTATGCTGCTGCCCGGATTCAGTTTGACCTTGCCGTCAATATAAAGCCTGAGGATAAAAGTGCCCGGGAGAAACTGGCAGAAGCCGATAAAATGAACCTGGCTAAACAGGAAACTCAAAAGCAGTACAACAAGTTAATTGCAGAAGCAGATAAGCTTTTCACAGCCAAAGACTATGTGAATGCACGACCTGTTTACGACGCAGCGCTGAAAGCTGACCCGGCCGCCACCTACCCCAGGCAGCGGATCGGTGAGATCGATGCAAAAATGTCGGCCGACAAAGCGCAGAAGGATACCTATGAGAAAGCCCTTTCGGAAGGCGATGAAGCTTATATGAACCGTGATTTTACAACGGCAAAGCTGAAATATGAAATGGCCCTGAAAATCAAACCCGGTGAGAATTATCCCAAAAGCATGCTTGAACGGGTTTCGCAGGGGTCAGCACAATTAAAGGATGCGCAGCAGAATTATCAGGGTGCGGTCGCAGCTGCGGATAAGCTTTTTAATGCCAAAGACTATACAACAGCCCTTGCTGCATACCAGGGTGCATTGAAGATTCTTCCCGGAGAAACCTACCCTTCGCAACAGATAGAAAAGATTAATGCCCTATTGCTGCAAAAACAGCAGCTGGATGAAACTTATGCCAGGGCTGTTTCGGCAGGAGACGGTTACTTTGCGGGTAAACAATATTCTGAAGCAAAAGCGGAATTTCAGAATGCGAATAATCTGAAACCGGGAGAAGCCTACCCAAAACAAAAAATTGAGGAGATTGCCGGTCTCCTGCTCGCCATCAAAGAGGCCGAAAGGGTGAAAGCCTACACCAAAGTCGTTGCCGAAGCTGACTTGCTTTTTGACGCGGGGAATTTTAATGAAGCCCTGGTTAAATACCAGGAAGCATCCGGTATTAAGTCTGAAGAATCCTACCCTAAGGAACGGATGGCAGCGATCAGCAAGATTACGGCCGATGCCCGTGCTACCCAGTCTGCATACGATAAGGCCATTGCAGAAGCTGACAGTAAATTTGCTTCAGCGGCATATGAAGAAGCCGTTGCTTTGTACCAGACGGCTGCCGGACTTAAACCTCAGGAAACCTATCCTGCCGGGCAGATCAGCAAAGCCAGGGAAGCAATCGAAGCAATGCGGGCGAAAGAAGAATCATACAATCAGGCAATTGCACAGGCAGACAAATTAATGGGTTCAGAAGACTACGATGGTGCTCTGGCAGGTTACCGGCAGGCTCTGGTCATCAAGCCCAACAGTTCCTATCCATTGGAAAAGATTGCCGGCATCAACACAATCCTTGCCGCCAACAAATCGAAGGAAGAGCAATACCAGGCAATGATCGTGGAAGCGGACAGACTTTACAAAGCCGGATCTTACCCTGAATCTGTGGTTTATTATAATAAGTCACTTGCATTGAAACCATTGGAGAAATATCCTGCTGACCAGATTGCTGCCATCAACACATTGATTGAAGCGCAAAAGGTCAGGAAAACTGCTTATGATCAATGTATTGCCGATGCCGACCGTTTGTTTGCTGAGGCTACCTATGATCAGGCCAGAATGAAATATACCGAGGCACAGGGCATATTACCGTCGGAAAAATATCCCGGTGAAAGAATTGAGGTCATTGCCGGAATCCTGGAGCAACAAAAATCGCTGGATGAAAACTATACCGGAAAAGTGAAAGAAGGCGATGGCTTTTTTAATGTCAATGATTTTGAGAATGCGCTGAAATCGTACAGGGCAGCACAGGTGTTAAAGCCGTCAGAGAAGTATCCTATGGATCAGATTGTTCTGACCGAAAGAAAAATGGGAGAATTGAAAACCCTCAACGAGAACTATGCGAACACTATTGCACAGGCTGATCTTAAGTTTAATACCGGCGAACATACCAGCGCCATTACTTTATACCAGTCAGCCCAGTCACTGAAGCCTTCCGAAGTCTACCCGGCTCAGCAAATTGAAAAGGCGAGAGAAGTTCTTAATGCATTGCAGCAAAAAGAAGATGCCTATAAACAGGCACTGGCATCGGGTGACCAATCCTATCAGTCGGGCAACCTGGAAGCTGCTCTCATCAGTTATCAGCAGGCTCTTTCGATCAAACAAAACGAAAAATATCCAGGCGATCAGATTGTTAAAATCAATGAAAGCCTGTCGGCAAACCGGTCGAAGGAAGAACAATACCAGAAGCTTATCTCTGATGCTGACAGGTTAATGGATAGCGGAGCTCTTGCTGATGCATCGGATAACTACACACGGGCCCTGGCACTGAAACCTGCAGAAAAATATCCTCAGGAGCAACTGAAAGCCATTGTTACGCTGACAGAAGCACAGAAAGCCAGGCAGACCTCCTACAACCAGCAGATTTCGGCCGCAGACAAGCTATACAACGAAGGAGCCTACGAGAAGGCACTGACCAAATTCAAAGAAGCAGCACTTACACTTCCTGAAGAGAAATATCCTCAAGAGAAAATTGCATCGATCAGCACGTTGATTGAACAGCAGAAGTCGCTGGAAGAGAATTATTCCAGGAATATCGCTGAGGGAGAACTGGCACTAAAGGCAAATAATCCGGAGAAAGCAATGCTGTTTTTTGAGCAGGCCAAAGCGCTGAAGCCGTCTGAAAAGCTTCCTCAGGAAAAATTAGCCCTGATCGGAAAGTTACTTGCTGATCAGAAAATCCTGAACGATAATTATCAGAAGATTATTTCAGAGGCCGATCGTTTATTCAACTCGGGCGAACTGGATGATGCGGCAGTTAAATACAAGGATGCACTTAATCTGAAACAGGCCGAAGTCTATCCCCAGGAGCAGATTGGTATCATCAACAATATAATCAGTAAGCAGAAAGAAACCAAAGAATCTTACCGCTTGCTGATTGCCGAAGCTGACCAGCTTTATAACCGGAATGAAACTGACAAGGCCGTCATCAAATACCAGGAAGCCCTGACTCTGAAGCCAACGGAATCTTATCCGGCCGAACAGATTGCTAAAATCAACAAGCAGAAAACGGAAATGATGCTTGTTGAACAGGCATATGCTGAACAGATCATGCGGGGCGACAGCCTTTATTCCAGCGGAGCTACCGATGAAGCAATTCTGGCCTACCGGAAGGCCCTGGGATTAAAGCCTGATGAATCTTATCCGGCTGACCGAATAGCACTGATTGAGAAAGAGATATCAGAAAGAAGGTCCCTTAATGAAAACTATACAGCTTATATCAATGAAGCTGACCGTTTATACATTGCCAGGGACTTTACCAACGCCCTTGATTCCTATAAAAGAGCACTCGCACTCAAAAAATCAGAGGTTCATCCCCAGGATAGAATCAGGGAAATAGAAGCCATGCTTGAAGAGCAGAAACAACTTGCCGACAAGGATTATGATGAAGCAATTGAAACCGCCAACCGGTTATTCAACCTTCAGGATTATACCAGTGCAATCAAATCATATGAAAAGGCTTCTGTCATCAAACCAGCGGAATCGTACCCAAAAACAAACTGATTGAAATCAACACCATCCTGATGGAAAGGGTCAGAAATCAGATGGATGCATATAACAAGGTCATCAATAAGGCTGATCTCGCTTACCAGGACAAGGTTTTTGATCAGGCCATTGATGCCTACGAAGAAGCAAAACTGATCAGACCGGAAGAAGTGTACCCGGTTGAAATGATCCGGAAAATCAGGCAATATATGGAAGATCATGCCATGGTCGACCTGGTTTCAACCCCGCTCATCATCAAGGCCGATTCAGAACAGAAGTTCACATTCAAGGCCATTGAAATGCGGCTGAGGAAGAACAACTACATCATCATCAAAGCCAGAAAAACAGGTGAAACGGAACCAAAGGTTTACCTGAATTACGGAATAGATGGTCAAAAGAGCGGTGGTATTGTGCTTCGCAGCATCAAATCACAGGAAACCGGCGATTACATGGTCAGGGTCAGTATACAGGACCGCTGGTACCGTCTGGATAACAACTGGATCAGTGTTTATTCCGAAGGCGGAGAAGTGGAAGTTTCGAGGATGCAGATTTCGCAGGGAGACTGAATTGAGTTAACAGTTAACAGATAACAGTTAACAAATAACAGTTAACAGTGAAGAAATAACAGTTAATCGTTTGTGGCATTGACGGATTGCCATGCATTGGTTTAAACATTATATATGTATTGATGTTCCAATTGGAGGGCAGTTTTACCTTTAAATATGGGCAGATGTTTTGTGCTGAGTATTTAAAATCAGGGGGTTGGCGGTTTGGTTTACGTTGAACTATTGGCCAATTGCTGCATTAATTATTGCTCATGGCCGACAAACACCTTACCCACCTCCGTTGTGTAAGCCGCAGGCAGGGCTCTCCAATCCCATATCCATACTCCATAATCCATACTCCTTACCCGCCAAAGGCGGGCGAACTCCTTACTCCTTACTCCTTACTCCTTACTCCTTACTCATTACTCATTACTCATTACTCATTACTCATTACTCATTACTCATTACTCATTACTGACTATACATTGCGTTTCCTAACGGAATAAATGTATCAGGAATTCAATGAGAATTGAATGATATCGGGTGATCGCCTGTTTAAATTTTTATCACTTTTGCTTGTATTTGGGAAAAATCATGTAGGTTTGGATGAAAGTTAAAAAATGCCCCAACAAACCTGCTGAGATGAAGGACAAGTACAAATATCTGTTCCGGATTGGTCTGTTTACAGGAATTTCGCTGGTAATTCTTCAGCACACCGGCCAGCACTACGGATTCTGGAATCTCCACCCATTATTCCTCCTGATCAGCCGGTGGCTTGTTATTTCTCTGCTGATCATACGTTCCTTTCTGAAAAAATCCCTTACGACATGGATCCTCACCAGTATGGTGATCGGCGTTGAATTCGGCTTCGATCTTCCCGGTATTGCTGTCCACCTGAATCTGTTCAGCAAAATTTTCCTTCAGTTGGTTAAAACCATCATTGCACCACTTATTTTCTCGACACTTGTTGTGGGGATAGCAGGTCATGCTGACCTGAAACAGGTGGGAAGAATGGGCTGGAAATCGATTCTTTACTTTGAAGTGGTTTCAACCATAGCTTTGTTTATAGGCCTGGCTGCCATCAACCTGAGCAAGGCTGGCGTCGGTGTGGTTATTCCTTCCGGATTAGCAATGCAGAATGCACCTGAAGTGAAAGCCCAGACATTCGAAGAAATTATTCTTCACATTTTCCCTGAAAACATTGCAAAAGCCATTTATGAGGGCCAGGTATTGCAGATTGTGGTTTTCAGTATCCTTTTCGGAATATCCGTGGCATTGCTCAGGGAACAGCAGCGAAATCGCATGGTAGGTTTTGCGGAAACCCTCGCCAATACCATGTTCAAATTCACCAACCTGGTGATGTATTTTGCACCTGTCGCCGTATTTGCTGCAATTGCCTATTCGGTGGGTCACATGGGGCTTGGCATTCTCACGAACCTGATCCAGTTGCTGGCGACTTTATATGCGGCTCTGACCATTTTTGTGCTATTGGTGTTACTCCCGATTTTGCTGTTCCTGAAAATTCCCCTTAGAAATTTCATCAGGGCTGTGTCGGAACCGGCAACCATTGCTTTTGCCACCACCAGTTCCGAATCGGCTTTGCCAAAGGCGATCGAAAATATGGAGCAGTTTGGTGTTCCAGGAAAAATTGTTGCCTTTGTAATACCTACCGGCTATAGTTTCAATCTTGACGGAACATCTCTTTATTTATCACTGGCCACCATTTTTGTTGCGCAGGTGTCGGGGATTCATCTCCCGATAGAACAGCAGCTGATCATAGTATTCACACTGATGCTTACAAGTAAAGGAGTCGCAGGAGTTCCACGGGCATCATTGGTAATTCTTCTCGGAACAGCAGCCAGTTTCGGATTACCTACCTGGCCGATTTTTATCATCCTGGGAATAGATGAACTGATGGATATGGCCAGAACTGCAGTGAATGTGATCGGAAATTGTCTGGCTACCGTGGTGGTTGCAAAATGGGAAAATGAGTTCGATTATAAAAAAGCCAATGCCTACACCGGAAAAATGCCGGATTAGTAGTTTATAATATACAGTATAACAGCAATTTACACTTTATTTGGAATGGCTTTAGGCAAAGCGAAGCCATAAAAAATTTGAATGCATTTTTACTGAAAAAATACTGACATTTGCAGCCACAGGATCTGACCAAAAAACACTTATGGAAAGCTATTTCGAACAATTCAGAAGGAACACCATCGGCCATGACCTTGAATATGAAACACCATATGGGAATCAGGAACTGATTTATGCAGACTGGATAGCCAGCGGCAGGTTGTATAAGCCAATAGAGGAGCGGCTGACAAATGTAATCGGACCATTTATTGGTAACACCCACACTGAAACCAGTGAAACGGGCACTTCGATGACCAAAGCCTACCATGAAGCCCACAAACGGATCAAGAAACATGTAAATGCAGGCCCGAAAGATGTCATTATAACGGCAGGTTTTGGTATGACCGGAGTAATAGTCAAGTTTCAGAGAATGATAGGTTTAAAAACCTGTGGACAGCTGACCGACAGCAAGTGTTTTAAGGAAAAGGAAAGGCCGGTCGTGTTTGTGACCCATATGGAGCATCACAGCAATCATACTTCCTGGTTCGAAACCATGAGTGATGTGGTGGTTCTGACACCGGATAAAGACTTGCTGGTTGATCCCGAAGAGCTCAGGCGCCAGCTGAAGCTTTACAGCGACCGTCCTTTAAAAATCGGAGCTTTTACTGCATGTTCAAACGTTACGGGAGTAGGAACTCCTTATCATCAACTTGCTAAAATCATGCATGAGAACGGTGGTTTCTGTTTTATTGATTTCGCCGCATCAGCACCATACAGAAATATTAATATGCACCCGGATGATCCGCTGGAGAAACTGGATGCCGTTTTGTTTTCACCGCATAAATTCCTGGGTGGACCGGGCTCTTCCGGTGTTCTGATCTTCGACAGTTCAATGTACCATAGTCCTACCCCGGATCAACCGGGTGGAGGAACAGTTGACTGGACCAATCCCTGGGGGGAATATAAATATGTTGATGACATTGAATCGCGTGAAGACGGAGGAACACCGGGCTTTATGCAGGCCATCCGCACAGCCCTTTGTATAGAGCTGAAAGAAAAGATGGGCGTCGACAACATTGCCAAACGTGAAAATGAGCTCCTGAAGATTGCCTTTGCAGGGATGGAAAAAATACCCGGGCTTCACATTCTGGCTGACAACCAGAGAAAAAGACTTGGTGTAATTTCATTCTATTTTACTGATATTCATTATAACCTGGTAGTCAAGATGCTCAGTGACAGGTATGGTATTCAGGTACGCGGAGGTTGTGCCTGTGCCGGCACATATGGTCATTACCTGTTGGATGTCAGTTATGAGCATTCAAGATCGATCACCGATCTGATCAACCATGGTGATCTATCACAAAAACCAGGATGGATCAGGCTTTCGCTTCACCCGACTTTGACCAATGCCCAGCTGGATTTCATCCTCAATGCCTTGCTCGAAATAAGCAAACATCACAAGGAATGGGGGGATGACTATATGTATAACAAACACACCAATGAGTTTAAGCACGTCAGTGATAACTGCCAGATTGCTGACAGAGTGAATGAATGGTTTAAGCTTTAGGTAAAGACAAACGGGAAAAACATATCATTTCCTATGTAGCCTGATCAGCGTTATTTCCGGCTGAATTCCTACTCTGCCCGGATAGCCGATGTGACCCAATCCACGGTTAACATAGAGATAATTTACTTTACCCGTGGATGATATGTGCTGATATAAACCGGCCCATTCTTTATACAAGTACTGAGAAGGGCTCCACCTGAACCCTGATGTTTCAATCCCCATCTGCATACCATGGGTATGACCCGACAGGGTCAGATCGAACCGGGGATACGACTGTGTTATTTCAGCATCCCAATGGGTAGGATCATGCGAAAGAAGAATATTAACGTCGGCTTCAGGATAACCCAGGAGTGTGGTTTTCATATCTCCGTACTTCCTGAATCTTGCGGTGGCACTCCAGTTTTCGACACCGGCAACCAATAATCTTGCACTGTCGATTGTAATAAGTTCCGATTGGTTGCGAAGGAGTTGCCAGCCAATTTCCTTATAAAACAATTCAAGCTCAGTCATATTCTGCCTCTTGGCAGCTTCATCCGGCCAGGCAGTATAATCTCCGTAATCGTGGTTTCCAAGGATAGCATAAACACCATAGGGTGCCTTAAGTTGCGACAGGGTGGATTCGAAACCCCTGACTTCATCTGTGCTGTAATTAACAAGGTCGCCGGTAAAAACAATGATATCGGGTTTCAACGACATCACCTCATCAACAGCCCGCTGCAGTGGTTTGACCGACACCCAGCTCCCGAGATGAATGTCTGATAATTGTACAATCCGCAATCCTTCAAAGCGGGAGGGCAGATTATCGATCGGCAGTTCAACTTTTTCAACCCTGAAAAGGTAAACCCAATAAACACTACCGATGGTCATGAGGATTAAAACTATGCCGGCCAGTAATACACCTGTGATCCTGAAGAAACGCTCTGCCAATGGCAGAAAAGCACTGTGCTTCTTTCTGAACAGGCCTGTAAGATAGGATACCAGTCTTAGCAGGTAAGCAGGTAAGAGACCGGCAAACATCGCCATTTTCGAAACGATCGTAATCAGGGCGATACCCGGCAGATAAATTCTCGGGTAGTCGTTCCATTGCTGAAGTGGCAGAAAAACCGAACCAATCAGAAAAATAAACAACAACGATACGGGAAGCCACCAGAATACTGCAAAAGCACCTCTGACCCACCCGGAAAATTTCAGCCAGAAACGTCTGACGTCACGATACACAATCCAATCGATCAGAAAAAGGATTGCCAGGAAAGGAACACGGCCGGCATATTTGGGCAATGCAGTAAGCAGAGCGATATACAACAGGGACACCAGGATCAATACAAGTCCCGGAAACAGGAACCTGGAATAACGACTGCCAAATTTGTTTTTCATCATACGGATATTGCAGATAAACAAAAACCGGCCGCAATGGTTTCCCTCTGCAGCCGGTTTGAAACTTATCAATTGCGTTTATGCATTGGCTTTTACATAGTTAACCAGGCCTTTGGCATCAAATATTCCCATCAGTTTGGCAGGCAACGGGGAGAATCTGAACTCTTTTCCGGCAACCTTAACAATACCGGCAGCAAAATCAATTTCAACCTTATCCCCTTGTTTGTAGGCATCAACGGCTTCGGGCAACAGTATGATCGGGAGGCCCTGATTAACCGAGGAGCGGTAGAAGATCCTGTTGACCGATTTACAGATTACGGCTTTAACGCCGGCATAAGCGAGACCAACGCAGGGATGTTCCCTTGAACTTCCACAACCGAAGTTGGCACCTGCAACCAGGATATCGCCCTCTTTCACCCTGTCGGAGAAACTATCGTCAAACCCCTTAAACAGGAAAGGCATGATCTTTTCGGCTTCCGAACTATTGATTTCATAAGTAAATTTCCCGGCAAACATCTGGTCTGTATTCAGGTTATCCACATCGGCATAATTCCATGATCCGGCAGCATAGCGATCTTCACCCTGGGCAATGTCGACAGTCTTACTCTGCTCGGCAGCGAAGGGGAATTTATCGGTAAAATGATCGCCTCTCGGGTCTGAAATTTCGCCTTTCAATGCCGAATAAGCGACAACCGCAGGAGAAGCCAGGTAAATGGCTGATTCCTTGTTGCCCATGCGGCCTTTGAAATTCCTGTTTGCTGTAGAAATAACCGTATAACCATCGGCTGGTATCCCCTGCCCTGTTCCGAGGCATGGCCCGCAACTCGGAGCCAGTACGTTGGCCCCGGTTTCCATAAACAGTTTGATCAGACCTTCCTCCATAGCCTGCAGATAGATTTCCTGCGAAGCCGGAATGATCAGCAACTGAAAACCGTCGGGCAGCTTTTTCCCATCAAGAATTTTTGCCGCGGCTCGCAGATCTTCGATACGACCGTTGGTGCAGGTACCAATCAGGGCCTGGTTTAATTTCACACCCCTGACCTCGGCCAGTGCCTTAACATTGTCGACATGATGCGGTGCTGCAACTACCGGAAATAACTCGTTCAGATTGATAACAATTTCACGGGCATAGGTCGCATCTGAATCTGCCCAGGCGCCTTCTGCTTTATGGCCCAACCAATCTTCCAGAACTTCATCGGCCGGAAATACAGCATTCTTTGCACCCATTTCCGAGGCAAGGTTGGCAATGGTCATACGGTCGGCAACATTCAGGGTTTTAACACCATCACCGTGATACTCAATCGACATATAATCGGCACCACTTGAACCGATCATGCCGATGATCCACAACGAAAGGTCTTTGGCATAAACGCCTTCCGGTAACCTACCATTCAGGGTAATTTTAATGCTTTCAGGCACCCTGAACCATGTTTCACCCTGTTTCCATAATCCTGCAGTTTCGGTACGGTCGATGCCTGCAGCAAATGAATTGAAAGCACCTGCGGTACAGGTGTGACTGTCGCTACCGACGACGATCATCTTCGGCCTGGCATATTTGGAAACAATCTGGTGACAGATACCTTTACCAACATCATGAAATTTCTTAATTCCCTGTTGTTTGACAATATCCCTGATTTTCTGATAATCATTGGCCAGCTTGGCATTGGTCGGCGGCGCGTTGTGATCAAGCACAATCAGGAGCTGATCAGGGTCAAAAACACTGACACCACCCATTTTGTTGAAGGTGCTGCCAATACTGCTGGTATTGTCATGTGTAAGAATAATATCCGGTTTACGGAACACGATGGCGCCTGCCTCAGCGCCCAGAATTTTTTCTGCAAAAGTCTTGCCTTTCATGGTATTGCTTTTGTTTTCCTGGTTGAAACTAAAAATACTTTCTGTATGAATCCGGCAACGAATTTACTTGTTTTCCATTACCTGAAGCATTGTGTCGAAAAATAATTTACATGACCGGTAAACCAGCGTCTGTAAAAGTAAAACGGTCCTGATAACGTTGTCTTGACAAGCTCAAACTACTCATTAAAAAAGGAACCATCTGTTTTAGCATTGATTTCAATAATCTGAATTTGTGCATCATGTTCAATATTTTATTTTATTTGAGGTACAATTGGAAAATATCTAATGGAACAGATTATAAATACTCCCAAACTATCTGAATTCAACAGCCGGAAAATCAGGTTTTGGTCATTTACGGCTATGTTTTTACTTGTCTTTGTTCATGGTTATAACCTCAACATAAACTATCTGCAGCCGTGGACTGCTCCGGGAGAACCTATCAGCTTCACCACGTTTACCGAGTATTTTCTGGCCAACGGGATTTTCAGGTTCCGTATTCCTATGCTTTTTATCATTTCAGGTTATCTTTTTGCCATGCACGATTACCGGCCTTACGGGGAACGTACCCGAAAAAGGCTCCGTACCTTGTTTGCCCCCTATCTGATCTGGAGTAGTTTCGGACTTTTGCTCACGTGGTTGCTT
Organism: Bacteroidales bacterium; assembly: GCA_016705005.1. Lineage (GTDB taxonomy): Bacteria > Bacteroidota > Bacteroidia > Bacteroidales > Lentimicrobiaceae > Lentimicrobium. The sequence goes on from JADIZB010000012.1 coordinate 215,406, forward strand.
GAGCTTCATCCGTTTACACGTGATATCGTAGCCGGATCGCACATTGTTCAGATTGACGAAACCAGGATGCTTCTGCATGACTACAAATGGTACGAACTTGCCGGCCGATGGATTCTTATTCCGGTTCCTTACCAATTGTGGTTTATAAGGGTTCTGCTGATATACAATATTGCCTATCCGGCCATCCGGTGGTGTGTAGGCCGAAGGATCGGTAAATGGGTATTTTTTGGTATTGCTTTTCTGATGTGGTTGTCAACTGCAGGTTTCGTGCTGATCGAAGGTGAAGGACTGCTGTTTTTCTCCCTTGGAGTCTGGATGCAGAAAAACAATTACAACATTGATCAACCGGCCCGATGGCTGAATCCGGTCTGGTGGGGAGCCGGTTTCTTCGGGCTTTCTGTGCTTAAAACATTTCTGGCATTTAAAGGAGAACTGTTTTTGGGAGGCGCTGTATTCCCGGTGATAACACTGATGCACAAACTGGTAGTCATCAGCGGATTGGTTACTGCCTGGTATGGAGGGAATTTTCTGGTCAGGTTTTTTATGGAGAAACAATGGTTTGTCAGGCTATCAGCCTTCTCGTTTATGATCTATGCTTTTCATGCGCCCCTCGTGGCCTATGCGACCTATGCAGTATTCACATACACCGGGCATATTTTGGGCTACCGGATGCTGACTTTTATTTTTCTTCCACTGGCCATCATCATTCTTTCAATCAGCCTTGGCGCGCTGATCCGCAAACTAATGCCTCAATTCTACGGAATCCTTACCGGAGGACGTGGATTCTGATAAGAACACCATCAGGCTTACTCTACAGACTGATCTACTGAAACAATATATCCTGATACCCTGATTTGAAGAATAACTGTTAACCTACCGGTAAACCGAAGGTTGGGCAGTTGTAAATTGTTAGTTGTTAGTTGTTAACTGTTAACTATTCTCAGCCCTGTTTTTCCACCGCTTATGTGACCAAAGCCAGTATGCCGGCTGTCGCCGGATATCTTCTTCAAGCATACGGGCATATATGCTCAGTATTTCTCTGTCGGTCTTATTTTCTGATGGTTCCGCAATGGTTCTGAAACTTGCCGAATAGTATCCCCTTCCCTTTTTGTCAATCGACAGATAGACGACGGCAGAAGAAGTTGCTCTGGCAAGTTTCGCACCACCGGTAAACAGCAGGCTTGGTTGGTTCAGAAAATCGAAACTAAAATCAGGATCTTTATGGGAAGGAGACTGGTCGCCAACAAAAATATATAAAGCCGGATAATCTTTTTTGCTCAGAATAAACCTGCCGGCTTGTTGCATCGACAGCAGTTTCATCCCGAAGCGTGCCCTGATTCGGCCCATCAGGTTCTCCATGATCCCACTTGAAAGCGGCTTATAAAGGGTATAAATATTGAACCCGAAAAACAATGGCATCATGATTACCCATTCCCAGTTACCGCGGTGCCCGGCCATAGCAATCACATTGATTCCACGGGAATGTAAATCGTTGATCAGTTCCGGATTTTCAATGTGAAAACGGGCTTTGGCATCTGCCGGTTTCAATCCCTGGCTCTTAATGACCTCGGCAAAAATTTCGAAAAAGTGTATATAAAAACCGTGAGCCAGGGCTCTAATGTCTTTGTAATTCTTTTCAGGAAAGGAGCGCGAAAGATTCTGGATGATCACCTGATAGCGGTAATGCAGGATTTTCTCAGCAATTATTCGAAGAAATCCGGCCTTGAAATATAGAATACCAATAGGAAGACGTCCGGCCAGCTTAGCCGTAAACAGCAGAAATGAAGAAAAAAACCTGTGAAGCCGGTTCATGATTTAAGCCTGTTATCAGTCATAACACTATTCAACTGTCAAAAATACGAATATCCCTTGTTAATCCATGATGAAATTCATCCATTCTCTCTGCTGTCTGGCTTCTTTAGTATCATGAGGAAAGGCAAATTATATAAAGTTTAACATATATTGGCAATCTAATATGCAAATAATCCTATTTTATTGATTATTAATGCTTACCTTGCAACGATAATTATACTAAATGAGAAAAACAAAACCCGTTTCCGGGCAAAATCACAAGACAATACAGGCAATTACACCTCATATCTCCGCTACCTGCGGGTCTATCAAAGGAAAGTTTCCGGTTGTGCTTGATGGTGGAAAGACCACCATCTATATTTCTGACAAGAGCCGTGAAGCTGAAATCATTGAGCGCTACAAAATGAGAAGGGCAAAATAACCAACACAATTCCATTATCATTGGAGTGTGTTGTCTTTTGGTCAGGCTTTACCATCATTTTCAATAAATTCAATCTTTCACTCAGGTTAAGTCCGGGACGCTTTCCGGTGACATCCTTTTCAGGGATCTGTCATTGCAGGAGTGTATCCATATCTCTTGCATCAACAATCGTTATCAGGTGCTTATAACCGCTCGTGATCTTTGTTGGCAGAAATGCGGCTGACTACTTGCAGCTATAACATTCTTTCAATAATTTCAGATGGCAAATGGCAGTATGCAGTGGGCAGTTGTACATTGTTATTATTATTCCTTATTCGTAATTCGTAATTCGTAATTCGTAATTCGTAATTCGTATCTCATCAATACAACCTGTCCCTCTGTTCCTTCAGCCTCTCATCGCTGATATAGTCATCGTAATCCATCAGTTTGTCGATCATACCTTTGGGGCCGATTTCGATGATGCGGTTACACACGGTCTGAATAAACTCATGGTCGTGCGACGACATCAGTATGTTGCCTTTGAATTTTATCAGCGTGTTGTTGAAGGCCTGGATAGACTCAAGATCCAGGTGATTAGTCGGTGAATCGAGCAGCATTACATTGGCATTGCGGATCATCATCCTGGCAATCATGCAGCGGACTTTCTCACCTCCTGAAAGTACATTTGCCTTTTTATAAATTTCATCTCCAGAAAAAAGCATCTTTCCAAGAAATCCCCTCAGATACAATTCAGTAGTATCCTGTGAAAACTGTCCCAGCCAGTCGGTCAGACTTAGGTCATTTTTGAACAATTCCTCATATTCAAGCGGCAAATAGGCTTTCAGAATGGTCTGCCCCCAGATAAAACTGCCACTGTCGGGTTCATCGTGGCCTTTAAGAATCTCAAACAGGGCGGTCATGGCGCGGGTATCCCTCGAAAGAAATACAACCTTATCCTCTTTCTGTAAGGTAAAGTTCAGGTTTTTGAACAGAAGTGAGCCATTCAGACTTTTGCTCAGTCCCTTGACTTCAAGGATGTTGTTCCCCGGCTCCCTTTCCGGTGTAAAAATAATCCCCGGATACTTACGTGTTGAAGGCCTGATCTCTTCGATGTTCAGCTTTTCAATCATCTTTTTCCGGCTGGTGGTTTGTTTCGACTTTGAGGCGTTGGCACTGAAACGGGCAATGAATTCCATCAGCTCCTTCTTTCGGTCCTCAGCCTTTTTATTCTGCGCCTGAAGCTGTTTCAGGGCAAGTTGGCTCGATTCGTACCAGAAGGAATAATTCCCGGGAAACAATTGAACCCTGCTGAAGTCGATATCAACGATGTGTGTGCAGATAGAATCGAGGAAATGGCGGTCATGGGATACAACCAGCACTGTATTGTCAAAATTCGAAAGATAGCCTTCAAGCCAGTTGACGGTGTCGAGGTCGAGGTCGTTGGTAGGCTCATCGAGCAGAAGGTTATCCGGCTTACCGAACAATGCCTGCGCCAGCAGTACCTTCACCTTTTCCTTACCATCCAGTTCCCCGAGCAGTTTATCATGCAGGTGCTCCCTGATGCCCAGACCACTCAGCAGGCTGGCTGCTTCACTTTCGGCATTCCAGCCATCCATCTCAGCAAACTGTTCTTCAAGTTCAGAAGCCCGGTGGCCATCATGTTCTGTAAAATCGGTCTTTGAATAAAGGATATCCTTTTCATTCATCACCGACCATAGCTTTGCATGCCCCATCAGCACTGTTGAAATCACTGAAAAATCATCGAATTCGGAGTGGTTCTGCTTCAGGACCGACAAGCGCTCTCCTGCTCCGAGGCTGACACTTCCCTTGATATTATCGATATCACCCGAGAGCATTTTCAGGAAAGTTGACTTGCCTGCTCCATTGGCACCAATGATACCATAGCAGTTGCCAGGGGTAAATTTCATATTTACATCCTGGAATAAAATTCTTTTCCCGAACTGAATGCCCAGGTTTGAAACTGTAATCATTTAAAATAGTGTTAATTGCAAAACAGGAACTCTCCCTCCGAAAAGGGCTGCAAAAGTACGGTTTTAATCTCAGAATGATCAGGAAACTTTCTTCCGGTCCGGAATCAGTCTTTGAAAATAAAAAAATCCCGACTATTTCTGATCTTCCTGCATCTGCTCATCAAGCTTTCCCCGTTCATAAATTCTCATTTCAAGCAGACTGATGTAGCTCCTGGCACTTTTAAGTCCATGCTGATCCCATGCTCTCCGGGCCCATTCAAGAGCCAGTTCAAGATTATCATCAACCTCACTGGCCAGGGCCATATTGTAGCAGGCTTTTCCGGCGACTTTGGGATCTGTATCCAGGGTATATTTCTTCCAGATGGGAATGGCCTCGTTCCATTTGTCCTGCTTCACAAATTTGCCTGCAACCTTGAAATTATCGTTGGCTTTTCTGTAGTATGTTCTGGTAACATCCATCCAGGTCGGCGAAATCCGGATGGCATACTGCCTCCCGGAGAAATAGCCTGATTCGTTGATGGCCCTTCTTTTTGACGGGAGTTTTCGCATGACATCGTCAGGTGTATCCCCTTTTTCATCCCAGCGCATTTCATCGGTAAAGGAATTCCGGTCAATCACCTGTTTCCCGGCAGGCCGGTATATCGTCCAGCCAGACCTGACATCCATTCTCAGATCAGCAGCATATTCCTTAACGGTAACCTTCTTTTTGTCGATGGTCTTTTCCACATCATAGGAGCTTTTCCTGACCTCGATATCAGAATCGAAGGTTTCAAGTGCGATGAGGGCATCGACCCTGAACCGGTCGCACAGGTCCTCAACCTGTTTCCAATCCAGAAATTCAGGCCATTCCCGGGTTCCGGTACCACGGAGGTCCACGCCTTCAATCACCACGGCAGTAAAGCGTGGGGCCTGATTCAATCCGGCAGCAAGTCCTTTAAGACATTCGCCTGAACCTTCACGGTCTGCAGCAACGGATTCTCCGGTTACCAGTCCTTCGAGAAAATTACTAAATCCTTCTCCTTTACCTGGTAATGAGCGGTTGACAATGCCAAGCTGCTTAATATCCGATGGCAGCGTAATGGTTCCGGGTTTCAGGATCTTCATCTGGTGAGAGGCTGTACCACATGAGGAGACGATCAGGGAGAGAACAACTAACCCAATACTGAGATAATGTAATGATTTCATAAGAATAATAATTTATAGGGTGATTGAATGGAATAACGTATATAACAATGCTTATACCATACTGTAAATATAAAGGAAATTTTAGAAAAAGTCAGGGCCGGTTCTTATTTTCTCACCGAATTGTGACCCGAATCGCCCCCCGCCGGTGGCAGCTTGCCCCGCTTTAGGCAGGGGGGCCAAACCAGAAAGAAAGACAAAACTTCTACAAAAAAGAACTTCGCTGCCGCACGAGTCCATCCTTGCCGCACGAGTCCTCTCGTGTGGCAAACTTATTCAGTCAAAACTGACTGGTTATCACCACTCCTTCTATCAAGCCAATTCCTCCTGCATAATCCCTTGCACTGCTGTAAAGATATTCCTGTGGATAAAATACGATGCCTTCTTTTACCGGGTTATTGTGCACATAGTTAATCTTTTGAATGATCACCTTGTTGCTCCAAAGTTCAATTGGTTGATTGTTATGTTGCCAGAACTGAAATTCCTTAACATTTGAAGATTTCGCACCAGCTTCCCTGAATTTTTGAAGCAGCCATTCCTTTCTGCACTCTTCAGGATTTTCCATAATGGCATTTACAACAGCCTTACTGGTAAATCTTTTATAATCACCCAGGAGCTGTTCTGGCTTTTGACCATTTATACTTCTGAAGACCAAATGCATATGAGTGTTCATCAGGCACCATGCAAAAATTTCCATACCTTTCATTTGCTGGCAGAACCTAAGGCACTCTACAAGTATGTTCTTGTATTCTTCCCTGATAAATACATCTATCCATTCAACAACGGCAAAGCTTACAAAGTAAATTCCTTCGGGGTTTTTGAATTTGTAGTTTCTGCTCATTGGGAAAACAATCCTAAGGAGGTTTCGCTGCCACACGAGAGGTCTCGTGCGGCAGCGTTGATTGTCGAATTGTGTCTTTAATGATATAAAAATAAGGAATTTTTAAAAGAGAACCAATGTGGCTCTCTCTCTCTGTCGGGGTGGCCGGACTCGAACCGACCCCCGCCGGTGGCAGCTTGCCCCGCTTTAGGCGGGGGGGCCAAACCAGAAAGAAAGACAACAATTCCTGCAAAAAAAAGAGAACCAATGTGGCTCTCTCTCTGTCGGGGTGGCCGGACTCGAACCGACCCCCGCCGGTGGCGGGGCCAAACCAAGCATACTTTTATTTTTCAGGAAGGTTGAGTAGTTTCTTAAAAGCATTCCCGCCTTTATAACTTTTGATCTGCTTTTCCCGGGGGGGGGCGGTTGTGTTGGAGGAACCCTTGTTCTCGTTGATTTAACCCAACCTTCATTGTGCTCCTTCAACCTGACATTTATATCAGAAGACTCTCCAATATAATACCTGCCGTCTTTAAGGCTCCTGATGATATATACAAAATGACTCATCTGTGGTGATTATGAATAAAGAGCCTTCAACAAAAAAAAAGAGAACCAATGTGGCTCTCTCTCTGTCGGGGTGGCCGGACTCGAACCGACGACCTCTTGGTCCCAAACCAAGCATACTACCAACTGTACTACACCCCGAATCTTTTACTAAAAAGCAGATCAGAGATCCGCTCTGCGGTGAAGGGGGGATTCGAACCCCCGGTACCGTTTCCAGTACGACAGTTTAGCAAACTGTTGGTTTAAGCCACTCACCCACCTCACCAAATGGGAGTGCAAATTTACGAATCCATTCCGGATTACCAAACTTTTCTTTAAATTCTGTTGTAATCTTAAATTTTTCAGTGAAAAAGGGGCTGCTGATACCAATGCAATGATTTAACAGGCAATAATTTTTTGTGGCGAAAGCCTTGGCCGGTGCCGCAATCTTTTACATCAGGACAAAAAAAAAAGGCAGCCCCCTAAGCCGCCTTTTGAAGTTCTCCGAGTATGACAAGTTACGAAATTCTGGTGAGCGTTTTTGGAACTCCCGGGCCTAGAACAACTCCCAGTTTTTCGAGTAGTACGTGTTTATCAATGGGTTTGGAAATATAATCAGAACAACCTGAAGCATAGCACAGCTGAACTTCGTTGTCGTGTACATAGGCAGTTTGAGCAATTACCGGCAGATTCGGCCGGATACTGTGAATACCGATGGTGGCATCAAAACCATTTACACCTGGCATATTGATGTCCATAAGTACAACATCCACTTCGCGGTGTTCACGCACCAGGTTGATCGCCTCCTGCCCTGAAGATGCCCAGAGAACAGTAGCTTCCGTATTTCTTAAAATGGTTTTGAGGTATAGAAAACTACAATCGGTATCTTCGGCAATCAGTATGGTTTTCCCTTTCCAGCTGTAGACTTTGGGAGGTGTCTGGCTTGTAAAGTCAGTAAACATCAGGTCATTCATGAGTAAACTGGTTAAGTTTCATTGGAGAAATGTGAGGAATTATCACCTGTTTATCCGAGTAAGCCCAAAAAGTAATCTCCAAAATGAAAAGAAAATTTACATTTTTGCTTTTTGAAAATGTTGAGTACAGGAGAGGTCAGGAATATGAATCTTTTTCATACATTTGCAGCCGCAAAACGGTTATCCTTATTTCAGACCGTTTTGTGCGTTTTGGTTGCCCCAGGGTTTTATCCAAAACACAATGGTCCGGTAGCTCAGTTGGATAGAGCAGCAGCCTTCTAAGCTGCGGGTCAGGCGTTCGAGTCGCCTCCGGATCACCACTTTTCTTCCCATTGCCCTGCCTCTTTCAGGGTAATCATTGGAAATCTCCAGAAAATCCCTGTTTTTTCATGTCGAATCAAGGATTGAAAGTGTTCGCAATCGAATCTGATCCTGAGATTTTCACATAGTGCCTTTTAAAACAAGGCAATTTCTTCCAGACTTGCTGATTTATCGACATTCTCAGGTCATTTCCTACCAGATATTATTTGGAATTAACAAATTCCACAAAAAATAAAAAGAATGGCAGGCAAAGTCTTTATATTTGTCTGAGAAATATACATAGAAATGAAAAATGTGTTCTGTATTTTCGTTTTAGCGGCTACCGTTCTGATGCCTCAGCATCAGGGAGTTGTAGCGCAACAGGTCAGCAGGCAGGAGTCATTGATGGCAGCCTCCAATTATATTTCTCACAGACAGCCGGAATTGTCCCCAACAGAAGCATTACCCCTGATTTCAGGAAATGACACCCTCGCCTGGCTGATTCATTGTCTTCCACAGGGCTTTATAGTAACATCATCTGACCGGTCGCAAAAACCGATAGTTGCATGGTCAGCTGAAGGCAATTTCGGCGAAGGGGAAGTCTGGATCAGTTTCCTTCCTGTCTTTATGAAAGATCTGAAACTCCGTTACCAGTATTCAGGAAGTGACCAGGAGGAACTGACCGCAAATCTCCAGGTTTGGAATAACTGGCTGAATCCTTCTTCAGAAACATTGTTGTTTGAGCAATGGCCACCCGAGGGATGGTCATCAACCGGAGGTTGGCTGTTCACCAACTGGACGCAGACTGCGCCTTACAATGCTTACTGCCCGATCGACGGTCAGACCCAGACCCGGAGTGTTGCCGGCTGCCCGGCAACGGCCATGGCACAGATTGTTAATTTCCACCATAAACTGAACGATACCCGCTTTGATGATGCGGATGATTATTACCACAATTTCGGTTCAGGGAATATGTATTGGATCGACAACGACTGGCAGGCCCACGGATTTCCCTCATGGAATGATCTGAATGTATTGCTTGATACTGTAGATGCCCATTATGAAAACGGTATTCTGCTGAGCAATTTCGACAAGGCTGCATTGACCTATGCCTGCGGTGCCGCTGCAAAACAGGTTTACAGTTCTTCCGTTTCAGGAACCTATGGAATCAATCAGGCATACGATGCCTTTATCCGGTTCGGATACAACGATGCGCAACTTATCTATCCCTCAAATCCCGGATTGTCAGGAATGTTGTCGGGAAATATCAAACTTGCCCTGCCTGCCCATCTGGGGCTTGTCAACCCTGAGGAAACCGTTGGCCACAATGTAGTCGTAGATGGATACAATACCGATGAACTCTATCATTTCAACTTTGGCTGGGGCGGATCCGCCAATGGCTGGTACACCATGCCTCCAAAAGACATTCCCTATGACCTGACTGTAATTGAGGGGGTTGTGCTTGATATTAACCTGAGCAATCCGCCTGTTGCCATTGACAAAACTCCTGCTTCAGAACTGAAACCTGAGTGGAGTTATAACAAAAATGAAAACAGGCTGATCGTTCAGCTACCGGATCAGACTGACGGCGGGGAACTTGCGGTTTTCGATGCTACCGGACGAATGATAAGTTATCAGACTTTTTCCGGCCTCTGCGGTTCGATAAGGATTCTACATACTGAGTCCGGAATTTTTCTCGGCAGACTACGGCTCGCCGATGGCCGGACATCCACTTATAAGTTCATCAGATAACCCGCAATCTCCATACCGGCATTTTCATAATAGTCTTTGAATCATTTATTTACGGATTTTATCAACAAAACCGGTTGATAACCCGACACCGCGCCTGGTCAGATCCGTTCTGATATGGTTTATTTTTGCACCGCACATGTTCCTTTAATTCCGTTAAACAAGCCTTTAATTCCAGTTACAAGCTGTCTGCCTTGCCGACAGCCTGTGAAAATGTATGTTTGGTAATGAGATACACTGTTGAACATCGTGGCCATAACAATCAGATAAATGCCTATGACCGGTAAAAAGAAAGCAAGGCTGATTCTCGAAAATGGTATTGAATTTACAGGAAATTCATTCGGTTTCGAGGGATCGGTCTCAGGTGAAGTGGTCTTTAATACAGCCATGACCGGATATCCCGAAAGCCTGACTGACCCCTCCTATTGCGGGCAGATACTGGTAGCAACCTATCCGTTAATCGGAAATTACGGGGTTCCCGACAATCATATGGTGAACGGACTTCCCGAACATTTTGAATCTGACCGGATTCAGATCAGCGCACTGATTGTTTCAGATTATTCAGAACAATACAGTCACTGGAATGCAAGGCTCAGCCTGGGCGAATGGCTTGCACAACAGCGGGTTCCGGGCATATCGGGCATCGATACCAGGGCTTTGACGAAAATTCTTCGTGAAAAAGGTTCTATGCCTGGGAAGATTATTGCAGGCAATACAGACCCGGGCTTCAGCGACCCCAACACCACCAACCTCGTGGCTAAGGTAAGTACAGACAGGGTGATCACTTATGGAAATGGTGAAACAAAGATTCTGCTTGTTGACTGCGGTGTAAAATACAACATCATCAGACATTTTGTAAACAGGGGAAATACGGTTATACGTGTCCCCTGGGATTACGATTACCAACAGGAAGAGTTCGACGGTCTTTTCATATCGAATGGGCCCGGTGATCCCAAAATGTGTGAAACCACGATTAACCATCTTACCAGTTCGTTGAAAAGTGATATCCCGGTTTTTGGCATCTGTCTGGGCAACCAGTTGCTTGCCCTGGCCTCAGGTGCCGATACTTTCAAACTGAAATACGGACATCGTAGTCA
>JADIZB010000013.1 GCA_016705005.1 Bacteroidales bacterium
ATTCAATGGTATCTCCATCAGGCAGTTCCCGGACTCACCGATGTGTACTGCATTGCAGATTGAAATAAGTGATGTGGAACAATATCGAACTCTTAATAAGCCAATTCAACTTACCCTTACTGCGAATTTGTAACAGCTACTTAAACAGGACGCCTGAATCTCCGGTTACTTTAACCGCGCTTGGATACCGTTGATAGTCGATAACTTAACTGTCATTACTTGAGCTTCTGACAACGATCTGAGCAACAATCCCATGCTTGGTATGCTTCAATTTGGAGCAAAAATCGCTCGAAGCCCGGCAAATGGGACCTCAAATGGGCTATCCGATGGTTGGTTTTGCTTAATTATACTGCCAGCCAGCAAAATCCAATGTCCTCGTCCATTATTAACGGTCAGGATATGATTATGCCTAAGCGGTTTCGGCTACCTTGCCTACTTTACCCGTAAAAATACAATGCGATGAAGGCAGAAGCCGATTTGTTAATATCAGCAACAGATCAAATTATGTTGCTACGGCTAATGGTCTAAAAACGGAATATTACTCCATACAATGTTCATCAGGATGCCCGGCACCGCATAAAACTGTATGCGATCAATACCTCTTAGCTTCAAAATCACCGATAATGCTCGGGAGGTTTGCTAATAGAACCGATCTCACAGACATTTTACGTATCCGTCAGCAAACCCTCGATTACGAATACAACAGACGAAGCTATTGCTGATTACAATACTCCATTGCATGGCTCAGAAGATTAATGGCATTTTCGCAAATTCAGCAATACAAAAATTCAATAACAATGAAAAAATATTTTCTAATAAATACTTCCATCCAGTTTTATTTAATTGGATTTTCTGGTTGCTTTTCTTTCATTCACCAGGTAAAACTGAAGATAAACACCAAGCAGTAGCACTAAAGGCACCATCTGGACCTGCGCCATGCATCCGCAGATACGCATGCACGAACCAGGCCATGCCCCATTTGCGGCATGGATCCGATCCCGCTCAACCAGGGAGGTAGTGACACCACTACAGACCCCCCGCAATTCACACGACCAGAGGAAGCTGCCTCAATTGGCGGCCAATGTACTGATAACTTTGGTTTCCAAACAAAACCCGGTCAAGGATATTCGCTTGTATGGTAAGGTCCAGGCTGATGAACGGCTTTTGCAAAAACAGTTTCTTATTTACTGACCGTATCGAAAACTGTTTGTAAACCTTACAGGTGAAGTTGTCCAGAAAGGATAAACACTTGCATTAATCTATTCACCGGAACGGCAACCGCTCAACAGAGTTACTTGAAACATTTTAATAAAAAGTTACAACCTGTCTTATATGGAACTCCAAAGATAAGTTGCGTCACTGGAACTTTCCGAAAGACAGATTGCCGCTATCGAAAAAGTTCAGGAAAGGTTAAAACAGAATTTGAAGTTTATGCCAACACTCCAGGTATTGTTTATTGAACTGCATTAACAATGGCGATTATATTCTTCTGGGCTCTGTCTTATTTGATGTTGCCGATCTCCATGTCTGGACCATGTTCGATGCTTGCAGAAAGTGATCTTCCTTATTTATCTCAAGGTCAAAGTCTCTTTTACTTTATCCAGCATTGCCAGGAACTAATTTTTCAGGCAATATTTCCTTTTTACTGATCCTGTGCTCGATCCTTTACCTGTTTGCAAAGGTGCGTGTAGAAATCAGCAATCAGGGAGGTAAATTAAAACCCGAAATGTTTGCTAGGTATGTAAATGCAAACCTCAACCACTACAAAGGCAGATTAGTTATTCCCCGTTCTGCCCGTTTATGGACTGGCAAACGCTCAAGTTGTTTATGTAAAACAGTCTGGTAGCGATGAACCAATTTTTAGATTCGTCAGAGAACTTATTCCTTGTTAGGTAAACAGTTATCGCTGGTTGGAAAATGGTCTGATGGATGGAGGAAGAGATCTGGGTACTCAAGGTGCATTCAGCGTAGATGCCTCGCACAGCTTAGAAGGTAAGCCCAGTAGATGAATCCTCAGGTAGGGCAAACTAACTCTATGCCGGGTATGGATACGCCGGCCCGTTCTAAATCAGAATGCAAAGAACCTCATAAAAAGCAGCCACTGATAAAGCCTGATATAGACAATTCAATGCCTGAAATGGATATGCCGGAGAAACTAAAATCAGATAAAGTAAATACTTCTATATCGGCAATTCAACAAGCAACATTTGGTGTTTCCGGCAACTGCGAAATGTGCAAAGATCGTATTGAAAAAGCTGCCATATCAGTTAAAGGTGTTGACACTGCTGTATGGGATGTTGACTCAAAAAAAATAGCAGTTAAGTTTTATGGCAGCGAAACGGATGTTAATGCCTTACAGAAGGCCATTGCATTGGTAGGGCATGATACAGAGAAATACAAAGCTGAAAACGACATTTACGATGGCCTGCCCTCGTGTTGTAAATACAGAAAATAATCAAGAAGGAATGTCGTTCAATTAGATTTTGGTTTGAAAAAGCGCCATAAATAGCTGATCGTATACATTTCTGATTTAATTGTAATCAAGAAAAAAATCTCCATTGTTGGAAGTCAAACCCATCATACCATATGTCGCAGTTGTAATATCTTATCCTTTGTCTGCAATGAAATGTTGACCCTCTAACCCCCATGGCTCCAGAATACCTTCGGTAACACGAAATTCAATAATGAAGAGAAAGCTTTTTCTTTTCGGGGTCCGAAAATATCAGATGCCGATTCTGAAAAATCACCGCCTTTGGAGTAATAGTTTTGAAATCGTTCGATTATCCTGTCAACAGTTTCAACCTCAAAAAACATAGTCAAGGTAGTTTGGGAGTGTTCAAAATTATATCATTTTGTTATTCTCTGGTGAACAGGATATGTACTTTTTTGTGCTTTTTCACCGGATTTATCAGCAGAGCAAGTGCCATGTAAACTGAAAATCTGATTACCTGGAAGACAGACAGGAATTGTTAAAGATCACCAATCAATTGATATTTGCTTTCAATGCTGAATCTCTCCTTTCTTTTGTTTTTTGCCACTTTTCCACTTTTTTTTTGAAAATTTTCTTGCAATACCCGATTTAAACCGGGAATCAGCTTTTATATTCTACTCACAACTACAAAAACCAAGGAAACAATTATCGCTTTACAGGAAAGGCCCATATCGGGAAATCAGAGACAATCCATATTTGTGTAGTCTGATGATTAACTCAGGATTTCAGGCTGCCGGCATTGTGCTTTCAACAAAAAAGCGAGTTTTTGACAAACCTGACTAAAAATGTAAAAGGGTTGGTTTAACCAGTTTCGGAGATAGTTACACCAGGGTGAGAAAAAGCCTGGGAAGTCTTCTCAAAGAAAATTGTCAGGTACTTTTCTCGTTTGGGAGTGAAAAGTAAAAAATTATCATGACCATTTATTCTCAAGATAAAATTGATCGATCCGGTCGACTCACTTATATTCTTGGAAAACAAGGATTGATTCTTGAATACAAATCCTGCTGTTTTGAAAAGAAAATCAGTAAATATATATTGTGCTGTTAAAAGCCGTAAAATTCACTTTTTTGCACTTTGTGAGTGTTTCTGATGGTTTATGATACTTTGTGAGTGTTTCTTATAGCTTAGAAATCGATTAAATAACAGATTGAAGATTATAGATATAAATCAAAGCTCATCTAAATGATTTTCGTAATTGATCAGAATACTTTACGTATTTTCTAAGTTACCACAGACATTCAATATGATGGTTATTGATCTTGTTATCCAAAGTGCATTTAAAAAACACACCAATGAATGATATTTGAGCTAAAAGCACATATAAAAACACTTTTTTCACACTTTTCAAGCACTTTTTTGATAAATTGCAGATATTTTCAATGAAATTTTGCAAAATCCGGTAAAAAACTTGCTGAAATTGAATGAATTTTAGCTTAAAAACGTTGAGATTAGTCATAATTCAGGTTTTTTTTGAATTTAAAGGCAGGAATTGATGAACTCATGCGATCTTTTGGTAATCAAACTCTCAATTTTATCAAAGTTTTTATTTTTTCATGACCATTATAACTGGTTTCCCAGAACAAATCGATGATTAACTCAATTTTCCCGACATTTTTCAGAATGATTTGATTCAAAAGACTGTTTTATCCGAGGTGTTTTGTAAAACAAACAAACACCTGTATGACAAAAAATCAGATCGAAAAATTAAAAGTCTGTAATAATTGAATTACTCAAAGCCCGGTTCTCTGAGAAAGAGAAGATGGGCTTGATTCACGGTTCTGTAATCTCCCCCCGATAAATTGGCCAAATTCCGGGGAAGCTTACATTTGACTTTAAATAAGTGTCATAGTATTTGTTAATGCACCCTAAAATTACTTTTCAATTTGATTTCGACAAATCGTCCAGTTAATTTGGTGTTAAGCTTCCCAAGCAATGCCGAAATGAACAAAAGCGGATCTATCAACTTATTAAAGCTATTTCAGGTTCGATCATTGGTTCTTAAGAAATGTGATGCATATGGAAGCATCAGCGTTACATACCTGAGACAGGAAACAAGATTGAAGCTCCTGACAAGCTGCTGTATTCCGGATTGCATTTATCTTACACGGATGATGTTGTGCTACGGCTACCTTTATTGGGCATAGTTTATCTATACTTATCAAGCAGTTGGTTAATCTTGTTATTATATTCATCACCAATATATGGCTCCATTATAAATTCCTCATTCTTAACATGGCCAAGTGAATATCCAAACAAAACATTAATTGAATTTTCACCAACACCGATTACTTTAGAATGAATAAATCTGTTTCAAAAAAGTAGTTATTATTAAATCCTACGATCTCCAATTTGTCTTAATTTTAGTAAGTATCTCCGTAAAATTACTTTTCCACTATCATTAAAAATTAGAAAATCAGGCTCATTATCATCAAATGGGAAAATAATATAAGTCTTATTCTTAAAAAAATTTACATATAAAGCAGTATCAATCGAAAGATTTGAACTATAAACTTGAGCTTAGCCTTAGATATTCCTTGTCTCTATGTTTTAATACTAGTGAGTCTTTGTGCTCTTTTTATAATAAAAGTACGTCAATATCATTGGATTTGTCAAATAGAATTAATGTATCAAGTTAATTTATACTTAAAACATCACATTTTTATCTCCAAACCTCATAGTCAAACTAATTACATTAAAATTAAACGTAATAACCCTAGTAATCATTCCATTCAGATTTTATCAAGAGGCTATTTATCCCAATTTGTCCAAAAGCAGAAATGCCACTTATCAAATAAAATATCACTAAAACTCGTTTCATGCATTTTTCATTAAATTGTGCTTAACGTTTTGCAGCTACCCGAAGGTGGCGATTTCGAAGCACTTCACTGTCAACCAAGCACAAACTTTTGATAGCGAAGAATGTTGGGATTTAACCACTGAACCGCCACTTTTGGGTAGGTGCTGTTATGTGGATTGCTTTCTATCAATTAAGTACAAACTTTATTTCTTGGGTTTCAGTCTTTTCTTCGCAATCTACTCCATAATTTTTGAGAAGCTCTCCAAATTCCTTAATAGATTCAATGGCTGCTTTATCGCAGTCTACAGATAAACTTTTTGTAACCGTTATATTGCTAATAGAGCAGTCAGTGTATGTTTGAAAAGTAACAATTACAGTCCCTTCTAATCCTGATTCAAAAGCACTTCTTGGATATTTAACATTCATAAAGAATATTGGTGGCAGTTTTTTGTTACTGTCATAATCAAATCTTACAAACACTTCTCCTTTTTCTTTTGATGTCAACCAGATTCCTGCTTTTTTATCATTGTCATAATTCCCTTTTGCCTTTATTTCATTCGGTCGAGAGTATTCAACCCATTCACCATCTTTCTTTCCATTTTTATAGCTGCCTTTTTGTTTTATGTAATTCTCTAACTTTAGAGTGCCTTTTTTTAATTGCTTGTTTTTATCCTTTGTTACTGAAAAATATGAAACATATTCACCGTGTTTGGTCTGACCGTCTGATTTAAGAACATAATAACTTTCTGAAATTTGTTTTGAGCCATTATTTTTTTTTGTAATCAGTTTCGTCTCCTGACACATCGCTGTCAAAGTCAAGGTATCGCGTCAAAAATGTCAAAATGTATTGTCTCACCGTGGCATTACTACATTACTTGTTTATAACATCAACTACTTATTCTTTTAATTACTTACAATCATTTATAAATACTTGTAAATAGATTAGAAAAGTATCCGTCTTTCTCTCAACCCTGAAAATTACAAAAAATAATTCTTAACAAAAATATTCCTTTTGCAGGGAAATTATCTTTTCCCATATTTAAACAAAAACGATGGAATTGCTGTATTGACATCTTAACAACATCGGCTCAGTAAATTGCCCTGCATTGGAAAGGGTTGTTACACCGATTGTATTTATGTTTGCAGGGATTTTCCGGAAATTTAAGCACATCAATGGGTTTCAGCATTGCCTCCTTTCTAATATGCCGACTTTCCCCGCTAAAGTCCCCTTTTTTCATTCCCTTTCCTTATCTGAGTTCTCCCCTTTGTGGAGATGTCCGCAGGACAGAGGGGTATGCTTGCCCGTTTCAGTTTCCGGACACCTGTAGGGCATTGAACTCACAGAAAGAATCACTTTCTTTTTGTTTCTCCCCTTTTCAAAGGGGATGTCCAAAGGACAGGGTCCCCCGTTTCAGTTTCCGGACACCTATATGGTATTGAACCCACAGAAAGAATCACTTTCTTATTTGTTTCTCCCCTTTTCAAAGGGGAGATGTCCGAAGGACAGAGGGGTACGCTTCCCCGTTTCAGTTTCCGGACACCTGTATGGTATTGAACTCACAGAAAGAATCACTTTCTTATTTGTTTCTCCCCTTTTCAAAGGGGAGATGTCCGAAGGACAGAGGGGTACGCTTACCCGTTTCAGTTTCCGGACACCTATATGGTATTGAACCCACAGAAAGAATCACTTTCTTATTTGTTTCTCCCCTTTTCAAAGGGGAGATGTCCGAAGGACAGAGGGGTACGCTTGCCCGATACAGTCATGGAGCATTTCTATATCCAACATTCTAATTCCTGAACACCAGTTCGCCATTCATTGCATCCAGCACAATTTCGGAATCCTTGCTTACCTCAGCCGATAGAATCTTCTTCGACAACACATTAAGCACCTTGCGCTGTATTACCCGCTTGACCGGGCGTGCGCCATACTGCGGATCGAATCCTTCGGCTGCAATCACTTCAATGGCCTGACTGGTCACCGTGATTTTTATCCCGTTAGTCTGTAACACGGCTGCCAGATGATCAAGCTGCAATCTTACAATCTGAATGATCTCCTGCTCCGTCAATGGTTTGAACATGATCAGCTCGTCGATCCTGTTCAGAAATTCAGGTCGGATGGTTTGCCTGAGCAATGCCATCACTTCGTTTCGGGTGACTTCAAAAACAGCATCCCGGTTCTTTTCGTTCATGCCGGAAAGCCGTTCGCTGATGATCTGCGAGCCCAGGTTCGAGGTCATAATGATGATGGTGTTCCTGAAATCGGCGGTACGGCCTTTGTTATCGGTCAACCGCCCGTCATCCAGCACCTGCAGCAGAATGTTGAATACATCGGGGTGGGCTTTTTCGATCTCATCCAACAGCACAACAGAATAAGGCTTGCGCCTCACTTTCTCGGTCAGCTGTCCGCCTTCATCGTAGCCCACATAGCCCGGAGGGGCGCCGATCAGCCTTGAAACCGCATGGCGTTCCTGGTATTCCGACATATCAATCCTCACAAGGGCATTTTCGTCATCGAAAAGAAATTCAGCCAGCGCTTTGGCCAGTTCTGTCTTTCCTACCCCGGTGGTGCCGAGGAAAATAAAAGATCCGATGGGCCTTTTACCATCCTGCAGTCCGGCCCGGCTCCTGCGGATAGCGTCGGATATGGCTTCGATGGCTTCATCCTGACCAACAACGCGCTTATGCAGTTCATCTTCCAGGTGAAGAAGTTTTTCCCTTTCACTCTGCAACATCCGGCTTACAGGGATGCCAGTCCAGCGTGATACAATGTCGGCAATCTCTTCTGCACCTACTTCTTCTTTAATCAATGCAGCATTTGACTGCAACTGGTTGAGCTTTTCCTTGAGAGAGGCTAGTTTTTCCTCAGAATTCTTGATCCGGCCGTACCGGATTTCGGCAACTTTTCCGTAGTCACCTTCCCGTTCGGCTTTCTCAGCTTCCAGCTTAAAATGTTCGATGTCTTTTTTACTTTGCTGAATGCCATCAACGAGTTCTTTTTCAGCATTCCATTTGGCTTTCAGTGTGTTACGATCTTCGGTTAGGTTGGCCAGCTCTTCGGAAATACCCTTGATCCTGTTGTCATCCCCCTCGCGTTTGATGGCAGCCTTCTCAATTTCAAGCTGTTTGATGCGTCGTTCAACTTCGTCCAGTTCTTCAGGAACCGAATTGATTTCAAGTCTGAGTTTTGATGCGGCCTCATCGATCAGGTCGATGGCCTTGTCGGGAAGAAAGCGGTCGCTGATGTATCGCTGCGAAAGTTCTACGGCAGCAATGATGGCGTCGTCCTTGATCCTCACCTGGTGGTGGGTTTCATACCGTTCCTTCAGGCCCCGGAGGATGGATATGGCACTCAGGGTGTCGGGTTCATCGATCATTACGATCTGGAACCTGCGTTCAAGGGCCTTGTCTTTTTCAAAATATTTCTGGTATTCCTTCAGTGTGGTTGCCCCTATGGCCCTCAACTCTCCGCGGGCAAGGGCAGGTTTCAGAATGTTGGCCGCATCCATAGCCCCATCACCGCCTCCTGCCCCCACAAGGGTATGGATTTCATCAATAAACAGGACCACATCACCATCCGATTCAATCACCTCGCGGATCACACTTTTCAAACGTTCTTCAAATTCGCCCTTGTATTTGGCACCGGCGATCAGGGCACCCATGTCGAGCGAAAAGATCTGCTTCGATTTCAGGTTTTCAGGTACATCGCCATTGATGATTCGGTGGGCAAGCCCTTCGGCTATGGCAGTTTTCCCCACGCCCGGTTCCCCGATCAGGATGGGATTGTTTTTTGTTCTCCGTGTCAGTATCTGCAGTACCCGCCTTATTTCTTCATCACGGCCGATCACCGGGTCAAGTTTGCCCGATCGGGCCAGTTCGTTCAGGTTGCGGGCATATCTGTTTAATGCATTCCAGGTTTCGTCTGAGCTTGCCGAATTGGCTTTCGCGCCTTTCCGCATTTCATTTATTGATGATTTAAGATCTTTTTCAGTCAGACCGGCATTTTTGAGAATTTCTGCCGTTTTTCCACCTGAAATCAACAGTCCGTATAACAGGTGTTCAGCTGTAATATATTCATCACCGTTTTCCTTTGCAAAAACTGTTGCACTCTGCAAAACTTTAGATGACTGGTTGCTGAAATATTGTTCTCCTCCTGTTACTATGGGCAGCGATTTTATCTCAGCGGATACTATTCCTTCTATCAAACCGGGGTCAATGCCCGATTTCCTGAGCAGGAAGGCTCCGGCATTCTCATCGGTCGAAAGCAGACTTTTTAGTAAATGGACAGGTTCAACTGCCTGATGGTTCAAAGCAAGTGCAGTTTCCTGTGCCTGCTGTATTACCTGTTGTGCTTTGATCGTGAAATTATTCATATTCATTTTTCCCCCTTTTCATGAGTTTTTCTGTATCATAGGCATTATCAAAAGGTCTGCCATCCGCTAAATGATCTTTGTATATGACATAATGACATATATAATAATTGATTTTATGACAATCTGACACAGTCTTTTTCGTTGTTTCTTCAACAAATATCCTGAAAGGCTGTTACCTTTGTGCCTTCGAGGCTATTCATATAAAAACAATTTCAGTTTATGGCAAACAGACTCATGGACCCCATCGGAAGGCTGATGGGATTAAGGTATAAATCACATCCGTGGCACGGAGTGGAGATCGGACCGGATGCACCTCAGATTATAACCTGTTATGTGGAAATGGTAACCACCGATACAGTTAAATATGAGGTAGATAAAGTATCAGGATATCTCAAGATTGATCGTCCTCAGAAGTACTCAAATGTACTGCCGGCTTTGTATGGTTTTATTCCGCAATCACTCTGCGGGAAAAAAGTTGCCGATTTTGCTGCGAGCAAATCAGGGAAAGAGGAAATTGTAGGTGACGGCGATCCGCTTGATGTTTGTATTCTGGCCGAGAAGAGTATTTCGCACGGCGACATCCTGGTTCAGGCCATCCCCATCGGCGGTTTCAGGATGATCGACGGAAACCAGGCCGATGATAAAATCATCGCCGTTTTGAAAAATGATGCGGTTTATGGTGACTATACCGATTTTCAGCAGCTTCCTCCACTGATCGTCAACAGGTTGAAACACTATTTCCTCACGTATAAAGATCTTCCCGGGAACCAGCGCGATTGTGAAATAACACATACCTATGGACCAGAGGAAGCTCACCTGGTGATTAAGGCTTCAATGGAAGATTACCGGCAAAAATTTGAAAACCTTGATATTTTGTTGTCTGAAGTTTAGACCCGGTCGTTACAAATCCAATTCGGAAGCCCGGATTTTCAGGCTTTTCTTAACTTTGCACAATCAATTTCCGGCCGATGTCTGAGCATACCCACAAAAAGACCATGGTTTTGGGTGCCAGTGCAAACCCTGACAGATATTCAAACATCTGCATCAACGATCTTGTGTTGTATCACTACCCGGTTGTCGCCATCGGACTGCGTGAGGGCGAAGTCGCCGGAGTGACCATTCAGAAAGGATTTCCAGTTGTGGACGATGTTCATACGGTAACGATGTATATTGGCCCCCAGAACCAGGAACAATACATTCATTACATATTGGAAGTAATAAAACCCAGGCGGATTATCTTCAATCCGGGCACATGGAACCAGGAGTTTGCCGATAAAGCGAGAGAGCTGGAAATCAAGGTTGAAAGCAAATGTACCTTACTCATGCTGGGTGGAGGCTATTATTAAACGGCCAATCGCATTTCCTTCACACGAAAATCGCTCTTTTTGCGTTATCAGGCTGTTGAAAGCATAAAAATCTGTAATTTAGCCCTCTTAAATAGTCACCCGGCAACCTGTTAGTGTTGTTTAATTTACCTCCCAGGTATGATGAAGCGTTTCGCAAAAACCTTTCCCGTTTATCTTATATCAATATTCATAGTTGCATTTCACGGCCATTCTTCTTTTGCCCAGGATGCTTCAACCGGAATTCAGGGAGGCATTGTGTGTCCTTACAGTGAATTCACCACACCCATTTTGGTAACAGGCCTTCAGGATATTGATTCGGTTTCACTCACCCTGAGTTATCCTGCACAAACAGTGACCTACGAAGGTTTCGGGCAAATCAACGGACAATTGCAATCCGGATTTCTTACTGTAAACCAGGTAGATACTACGGTCAGAATAACATGGCATTCAGCAGCACCGATCAGCATATCTGACGGAACACTTTTAAGTCTTACATTTACTACTGGCAACGAACCCGGATCACTTTCCTGGGACGGAGCAACCTGTTATTACCGTAAATCGGATGGAACTGCCCTGGTTTCAACCTATACAGGCGACGAGATTTCCTTTCATCCGGCCATGAATGTGATCATCGAAGAAAACCGCAAGACCTGTGCCGGACAATGCGAAGCCAACATCGTTGCCTTTGTATCAGGTGGCCTGATGCCTTATGAATATCTCTGGAATGGGTTACCCATGACCAATAACGGCGACAACGGGGTAAAGGAAAATGCCTGTGGCGGCATCAACAACCTGAAAATATCCGATGCAAACCTTTGTGTTCTTGATTCCAACTATGTGGTCTCAGAATTACCTGCAACACAAATTGAGGTTGAAACCTCTCCTGACACTGTTTATCTGGAAAATCCGGTCGTCAATTTTTCATTTACCGAAAATCCCGATATCGTCCGTTGGGAATGGGATTTCGGAGATGGGTCTCCCAAATCAAGAGAACAGAGCCCCATTCACAAATATGAATTGAAATTATTCCCTTTTGATGCGGATTCTACCAAGAATTTCTATGAGGTCAAGCTTGAAGCTGTCAATAATCAGGGCTGTGATACACTGATCATTGTTAAAATTCCAATTTCAGATGTAGAGCTTTTTATTCCGAATGTTTTTACCCCGCCCACCGATCCGAACGGTTTTTTCAGGATTGCCAAGGCGAACACCGGATCCTCAGGAAGTGAATATGTGCCGGTTACCTATGAATACCAGCGGCTGGAGTTGTTCGTCCTTGATCGCTGGGGAAGGAAGGTGTTCGACGACAGCAATTACCAGAACGACTGGGATGGCGACAACCTGCCCGATGGCACTTATTATTACAAACTCAATACTTATGGGTATTTCCGGAACAGAACCTATACCGGGGCTGTAACCATTATCCGGGAGAAATAACAGGGAGTTGTGAGTAATGAGTGATGAGTTTTGAGTGAAAATTGTAAACCTTCTTTATCACTCCGTTCTCATGAGGCAAGTTGTCATTCGTAATCTTAGTTGGCAATTAACAGCAGGCAGTTGGCAGTAAGCAGTTAACAGTTAACAGTTAACAGTTAACAGTTTTATATCATATTTGCCCAACAAGTAAATCGCAATTCGTAATTCGTCATTCGTAATTCGTAATTCCTACACGTTTTCCCTCCTGAAATCCATCCTGTTGACTTCAATCTTATCGATACTCCTGAGTTCGTTTTCCATTTTCTCCCATTCCGATGGCTCTCCCGACAATTCAAGGATAATTAATCCACCGGCCCCCTGAATTCCCTCTTCCTCCAGGTCGTTGATCCCAAGCCGGGTGCGGATGGAACAACCGTAACGGGTGAGTACTTTCTGAACTGCAGCTGCAACCTCTGTCCGGTTGCTTACATTCACTCCCAGTATTCTTGTAATGGCCATTGTTTCCTGACTTTTAAAGTAAAAACGACATTTTCTGCATCTCAACCCCGCCGATTTCTGCAATATCCGATTCAAAAGCGGACCATTCCTCCATGTTGCCTGATAACTGCAGGATAATTACCCCGGCTCTGCTGCAGGTATTGGCGTTCAGTTCATGAAAGCCCAGCCGTGAGCGGATCAGATGAGCATATTTTGTCAAAGTTAACTGTACTCGTCCGGCTTCCTTGATCCTGTCTCTGATCAGCAGCCCGATGATTCTGGTTTCTTTCATTTTTCAGGACTTATTTAAATCTATTTTATTTAATTCGATCTTTATCTCATCAACAACCCAGTGGAATTAAACCGGAACTTTGCACCCGCAAAGGCGGGTAAACTTAGCACTTTGTACTTTGTACTTTCCACTTTGAACTTTGCACTTTGAGCTTTAAACTTTGCTCTTTGAGCTTCTAAAAATACAAATCCCGTTCCCCCGACTGTACCCTCAGCAAGCGAATCCTCAGTTCGTTAATATTCACTGAATCCTCATGCATCTGCAAATCCTCAAGATTCTTTTCAATCACTTCCCATCCTTTTTTCTTTGTATCGGCCGGGGCATAATCTTCCAGGTATTCGGCCAGGGTCAGCATGGCATTCGGCGAACAGAATCGTTTGATAAAGCCGGGAACGGAAAACTCCATAAAATGCTCACCTGTTCTTCCTCTTCTGTAACAAGCCGTGCAGAAGGAAGGGAGAAAGTCGTTGCTGACCAGCTCATCTATAATCTCGTTCAGTGAACGGTTATCATTGATCTGAAACTGTTCCTTGTTAAGGTCCTGTTCCTCATTGACCGAGTCGGAGTATGATCCCAGTTCAAGTTTTGTGCCTCCGTCAATCTGCGAAACCCCGAACTGTATGACTTCATGCCTCAGCTTTGCATTTTCGCGGGCTGTCAGGATCATTCCCGTGTAGGGTACGGCCAACCTCAGGATAGCAACCAGCCTGGCAAAATCTTCATCACTGACGGTGTAATCTTCACCCATATCAAGTTTGGAAGCGTTCTGGATTCTCGGGAAGGAGATGGTATGAGGGCCAACATGGTAACAAGCTTCAAGGTGATTGGTATGCCTGACCAATCCAAGAACTTCATAGCGCCAGTCATATAATCCGAAGAGTGCACCTATGCCTACATCGTCAATACCTGCTTCCTGGGCGCGATCTAACCCCGTAAGCCTGTAATCAAAATCACGTTTCTTCCCGCCAAGGTGATAGGTTTTATAAGCTTCCGGATGATAGGTCTCCTGGAAAATCTGGTAGGTGCCGATCGCTGCTTCTTTTACAATCCTGAAACCTTCAATTTCAAGAGGAGCTGCATTGATGTTGACACGGCGGATTTCACCCGGACCTTTCTTTACACCGTAAACAGTTTTCACAGTATGGGCAATGTATTCAGGAGAATACTCCGGATGCTCACCGTACACCAGGATAAGACGCTTCTGACCATTATCCTCAAGGGCTTCTACTTCCCTGATCAACTCCTGATCCGACAGTGTTTTACGCACAGCTTCCTTGTTCGATGCTCTGAAACCACAGTATTTGCAATTGTTGGTGCACTTGTTACCTACATATAGCGGAGCAAACAGAACAATGCGGTTGCCATAAACCTTCTTCTTCAGTTCACGGGCCCCCTCTTTAATTAATTCTATAAGTCCGGGATCGTTCGCGTTGATAAGTACTGCTGTTTCCTTAAGTGTCAGTCGTTTCTTGTCAAGTGATTTGGCTATAACTGCTTTCACTGAATCGGCATCCGACGCGGTGTGGTGGATATAATCCCATAATTCCTGCGGGTCAATAAATGGTTTCATCCGCTGGTCAGGAATGCTGCATTTTTCAGGAGTAAAGATCATTATGTATTGATATTTAATACTTTGTAAAAAAAATGAAAGAAGTACAAAATTACTTCAATTTTATCCGTATTCCTAACCTGAAACCTTAATATTCAGGCAGACTTCCGGCCCGTTTATTATACCCCGATGATGAGGTTGTCATACGCCAGATGAACATTTGAAGGTAGTTTCTTCTCCACCTCTTCGTGCAATCCAAGAAAATGACTGATATGTGTCAGATATGCCCTTTCAGGCTCCAGTTCTTCAATCAAAGCCAATGCTTCACCCAGCGATAGGTGCGATATGTGTTTGGAATTTCTAAGGGCATTGAGAACCAATACTTTAGAACCTTTAATCTTAGGTTTTTCAGTTTCCGGTATCTGGCTGGCATCGGTGATGTAAGTCAGATCACCGATCCTGTACCCAAAAACAGGCAATTTATTATGCAGAACCTGCACCGGCTGAATACTGGTCTCGCCGATTGAGAATATTTCGTTGGTTATTTCGTGGATGGTGAGCTGAGGTGCTCCAAAATAACGGCTTTCCGAGAATATATAAGGAAATTCGGTTTGAATTGCCTCCATTACATTTTTCGATCCGTAGATGGGGATGTTTTTATTCAAAATGTAGTTAAAGGCCCTGATGTCATCAAGGCCGGCAATATGATCGCGATGTTCATGCGTAAAAATTACAGCATCGATGTCTTCTACGTTTTGTTTCAGCATCTGGAACCTGAAGTCGGGTCCACAGTCAATAACAATACTCTGATTATCCACCCTTACAATAGCAGAAGTACGGAATCTTTTATCACGGGCATCACCCGATTTGCAAACCTGACAATTGCAGGCAATAACCGGCACACCAATAGAAGTTCCGGTGCCCAGAAAGGTGATCTCAATCGGTGATTTTCCGGAGTTCCCCATAGCTCAGTATATAAGTTCTTCAACCTCAATCAGATCAGCATCAAGCTGACGACGCATCTGCCCGGGATCAGTAAACTGAAGTTCATCGCGGATACGCTTGGCAAAGAACACAGTTGCTGTCTTACCCTTAAGATTATGTATCTCTTCGAACAAATGAAGGTCTATCATGATATCTTCGATTTTCCTGACTTCAACAGGCAATGAATTTTTTATATTCAGGATCCCCTTGTAAAACTCACCGTCGATTAGCACATTTACCGCATACACTCCGTCGTTCGGAACAAGTTTGTTCTCTTCTTCAATCTTAACACGAAGGGTTGGGAAATTCATTGACCTGCAGGTTACACTGCCTTCAAAGAGCTCGCTGATGATGATGTAATGATGGTCGAGATAGGCATTTGCCCGCTGAATACGCCCTTCGAGCAAAGCTTTCCGAATAAGGGTCGAACTAACAGTCTCGTTGTGTATATCCTGTTCAGGAATTTCTTCTACTCCAAAATTATAATACTGGCCAAGCTCATACAGATAGTCGAAATTGCCTTCACGGTTATGGCCGAAATGATGGTTAAATCCGATAATCACTTTTTTGGCATTCAGTTTACCTACCAGGATATTTCTGATGAAGTCGATGGAGGAAATTTCGGAGAATTCCCTGGTAAAATTTAAGATAAACAGATTGTCAAGTCCGGTTTTACGTAACAGTTCTATCTTCTCTCGTTGTGAGTTGATCAGCAAAAGCGTTTTTCCAGCAGTGTCG
Source organism: Bacteroidales bacterium (assembly GCA_016705005.1). Taxonomy (GTDB): domain Bacteria; phylum Bacteroidota; class Bacteroidia; order Bacteroidales; family Lentimicrobiaceae; genus Lentimicrobium. The sequence continues at coordinate 16,482 of JADIZB010000013.1, forward strand.
GGAAACAGGACTTTGCGCGGATGTGGATGAAAAGTGATCAATACCGATTCGCCATCAATGGTGCCGGCGATTTCACGCAACCGGCCAAGGATGGTTTTGTGACCAATGTGAACCCCGTCGAACGAACCTGTTGTAACTACCGGATTTCTGATTTGCCCGATGTTCTCGAGGTTATAGTAGATTTTCATGCTAACGAATTAAGCCTTTTTTACAAAATAGGCGATTTTTTCCAGCATAGTAATCATGTCATATTCCTGAAGGTAAACGTGCGTAGGAACATTCAGGGCCTTGGGTGAAAAGTTTAGGATTCCCCTGATGCCTGCCATAACCAGTTGCTCGGCAACCTGCGGCGCAGCTTCTCCGGGAACAGAAATTACAGCGACCGATATGCCTTCCTTACGGATGATGTCAGCCATCTGGTCAATGTGATAACACTGCACACCCGCATATATCTTGTCGATTTTCTCAGGATTGTTGTCGAACGCGGCCACAATCATCAGCTTGGTCCGTTTTCCACTGAAATAACCCATGATGGCCCGGCCCAGGTTACCGATTCCGATAACAGCTACTTTCTGCCCGTCGCGCGTATCAATGATTTTGCCGATAATTTCAATCAGCTCTTTTACATCATAGCCCTGTCTGAGTGTACCTGTATAACCGATGAGCATGATGTCACGCCTTACCTGAACTGCAGTGATATGGAGCAGGTTGGCGATTTCGTGCGAGAAAATATGCTGCTTACCCCCGGACTGATAATTCATAAGGGCCCGCCTGTATTGGCTGAGTCTTTCTACGGTTTTATCGGGTAGTTTTTTGTTCATATTGATTTTTTTTTCAGGTTTGAGCGTTAACGGGGATCGTAATGGTGAATGTAGTACCCTTGTCAGGAACACTCTGAACATCTATTTCACCATGGTACATGTCGACAATCTTCTTTAATATTGAAAGTCCGAGACCGGATCCCGTAATATTTTTGGTTTTCTGGTTCTTTATCCTGACAAAATCCTGGAATAATCTGGCCTTTTCCTCATCTGTCATGCCAATGCCCGAATCAGAAACCTGTAAAACTACAGCATCTTTTTTCGATTCAATGAATACATCTACCCGGCCTCCGTTCCTGTTATACTTAACGGCATTTGAAATCAGATTATTGAAAATAATCTCAATCTCATTCGGATCCGCATCCATCATGATCTTCTCTTTCGTATTCAGATAGATGTCAACATCTTTCTGAATGGAGTAAGGGCGCATGGTATCGATCGAGATCTGTGCAATACCGGTAATATTAACCGACTCCAGGTGTTGGACAGGTTTTCCGGATTCAATTTTTGTCAGATCAAGTAAATCCATAATCAGGCTCCGCATGCCTTTGATCCGTTCCTGCATCCGGTCGATCATTTCCTGGTAAGCAGCCATATCATCGCCAAATTGGCGGTCGTTCATCATTTTTACATATCCTTCAATGGCATTGATCGGTGCTTTTAATTCATGCGAAAGGACCGACAGAAACTGGAACCTGATAAGTTTTCCCTCCTTGTTCATCTTCTGGGTCATCCTTTTCAGAAAGAGCTGCTTGGTAATGTTCTCGATAGAACCCCGCAATTCCTGTGGTGTAAAAGGCTTTGGTATAAAGTCATATGCTCCGTCACGGGTGGCTTTTACAGCCAGTTCCAAAGAGGCATACGAGGTTATCATAACAACAACAATATCATAAAGCTTCTTTTTAACATACTCCAGCACTTCAACACCCTGAATTCCGGGAAGTTTATTATCAAGCAATATGATGTCAGGCATCTCCCTGTCGATGATCTCAATGCCATCTTCCCCGGTAGCCGCTTCAAGAACAACAAATTCAATGTGCTCATCCATAAATGGATAATCCACTTTAAAATTCTGAAGAATACGCCTTGTGCCCATCCTGATGCCTGGTTCATCGTCAACTACCAGAATCTTGTATTCAGCCATCGGTCAGATTTTAAGCAACTTATTGATTTCTTTCTGCAACTGGTCGGCCCTGATCCCTTTGTCGAGGAAAAGGTCGGCCTTGATCCATTGCTTGTTCTCATCCGAATTTATATCGAAGGTCATACCTGTTTCTGCCGTAACTGCAGTTGCAATAATTATCGGAACATCCGGATATTTTCGTTTTATTTTGTAAGCCAGAATAAATCCGCTGTCGTCATTTTCCATCATCAGGTCAAGGATGGCCAGGTCGGGCCTGGTGGTTTCGATAATCATCTCAGCTTCCTTTTGTCCATCAGCAGTAATGGTTTCAAATCCAAACTGCTCAACCTTGATTTTCATCTGGAACAGATAATCCATGTCATCATCAACAATCAATACTGTTTTTTTCATTTTGTTTTCTTTATTCCTGCTTGGAGCATTTTTAAATTCTTAATATTTTTATCATCAAAGTTGTCAGGTCAACGGTCGTCTTGGGAAGGTGATCGTGAAAGTGGTTCCTGTAGGCCCTTTTGTATGGTCTGCATTCGACTTTACCGAGATGCTTCCCTTGTGCATTTTCACAATTCCGTATATAATGGGTAATCCCAGTCCGGTTCCTTTACCAATAGCCTTGGTTGTAAAAAAAGGTGTGAAAAGTTTGCCCATGTTTTCCTTGGCTATTCCTGTACCTGAGTCTGCAATGTAAACGGTGATTTCCTCTGCTGAATCAGTAACTCTGATATGAATACTCCCACCGGCTTCAGGCATTGCCTCAACTGCGTTCTTCAACAGGTTGGTGAATACCTGGGCCATCTGGTCATAGTCAAGATGGGCTTCTGCATTCTGAATGTTTGATTCGAGTGATATTCTGACTTTCACCGGTGCTATAACAGAACTGATGCAGTGTTCAACAAGGTTGTTGATGTTCACATCAGTGAAATTCACCTGATTCTTCCTGGCAAAATTCAACAATCCACCGACTATCTTCTTGCACCGCTCAGCCTGCTCTACGATCAGTTCAAGATCTTTGCGGATGGGATCTTCTGTTGGTGCTTCATCTTTCAGGATATTACTGTACATGGTAATCACACCCAATGGATTGTTCAGCTCATGAGCGATTCCGGCCGAGAGTTGCCCAAGCCCGGCAAGTTTTTCAGATTGCTTCAGTGCTTCCTGGGTATTGGCAAGTTTTTCATTCGATATATTCAGCTCCCGGATATAATTATGAAGTTTTTCCATCGCGTAGGGGAGGCACATTTCGTGTTCGGCAAGCCCCCTGATAATGGCGATGGCATGATCCTGGCAGGAATCATATCCACAAGCCCCGCAGTCTAGGTGATCCTGAGGCTCGAATTTCCCCATTCTGTGAAGTACTTTGGTGATCTCTTCATCGGCAGGCCGTGCAACACGGATATCCCTTTTTCTGAATTCCCTGAAGAGATCCAGGCTTCTGAACTCTTCAATATCTTTTTCCCATTGTCCGATATCGAGAGTCTCCAGTTTATTGATGACATAGTCGCTTACACTGGCCTGCTTACGATAGCGACGGCTTGAAGATGAGAAAAACGGGTATGGTGACATTCCAGGCCCCATAATGCAGCCTTCACAGCACAGCAGTTCCAGATGCTCCTGTGCAATCTGTCCACTCTCAAATTCCTTGATGGCTTCCTGGAAATCCGACCGTCCTTCCGCCACGATCACATTGCGTTCAAAAATATCTTCTTTAACACCAACGGTATTCAGCAATCCCCGGCTCACCGGGAAAATAGCTCCTTTCCCGCTCAATGGAGGATCGAATTCGCTGGGTGTAACATCTGCCGGTTTAAGTCCGGTTTGGGAAATCATTTCACGCAACTCACGGAAAGTCAATGCAGCATCTATTTCTTCTGATTCATCTTTCTTGGCGATACAAGGCCCGATGAAAACAACTTTCAGATCATCACCGTAACGTTTGCGCATGACCTTGCTCATAGCCACCATGGGTGATACAACATGTGCAAGGGAATCAACCAGGTCAGGATGGTAATGTTCGATGTAACTCACGATGGCCGGACAATCAGAAGAGATGACAGGTGGGTAGTTGCCGGCTTTAAGTAATTTCTTGTATTCTTCCGAAACGAGGTCAGCACCAAAAGCGACTTCCGAAACGTAGGTAAATCCCAATGATCTGATCAGGGAAACCAGCAACCGGTGATTTTTTATTTCTGAGAACTCGGCCGGAAAACTCGGAGCTACAATGGCTGCACAACGGTACCCACCGCCGGTGATCATACTTACGATATCGGTCTCTTTTCGGAATATCTTGGCATTCTGGCTGCAGACTTTAATGCAGTTTCCGCATCCGATACACCTTTCAGGAATGACTTCTGCCTGCCCGTTACTGATTTTAATGGCTTTGGCCGGACATTCCCTTACACAGGTATAACAAACACGGCAACGCTCTTTAACGGTGCTGACCAGTTGCTTTTTTATCCGATACTTTTCCGGCTCCATAAATTATTAGTTTAACCTTTTATAGAGGAACTTCCCGTTTTTTATAGGTTGTGTGGAGTAATTCAACTGACTTCTGCCCCATGGGCTCTCCCAGAAAGTCACGGTACAATTCAAGTACAGCCGGATTTTTATGTGCAAAACGTATAGGGTCCTTCTCGTCGATCTCGTAAACGGTCTTGATCCTTGCCCTGATTGCACCGGCATCACCTGCAATGGGTTGACCACCTCCATTTACACACCCTCCCGGACAGGCCATTACTTCAATAAAATGGAGATCATTGCGTCCAGCCTTTATTTCTTCGATCAGCTTTGCGGCTTGTCTGACTGTATTTACTGCTGCGAACCCAAGCCTGAAATCGCCTATCTTCATCTTTACCTCTTTGTATTCCCGGCCGTTCCGTAATTCGCTTATTCTGGGCTGTGTCATGTCTTTTCCGGTCAGCCTGAAGTGAAGCGTACGGATTAAAGCCTCGGTTACACCGCCCGAAACGCTCAGTAATCTTCCGGCAGAACTTCGGACATGAAAAGGGTTATCAGCCAGTTCGTTCTCAATCTGTTCTATGTCAATGCCATTCAACCTGATAAACTGGGCAAGCTCCCGGGTTGTCAGTACCGCATCTACATCGGTAATGCCTTTATGGGTCATTTGCTCACGCTGCGCCTCAAATTTTTTGGCAGTGCAGGGCATGGCCGAAACAGTATACAGATTGTCCGGATTAATGTGAAACAAGCCGGTATAATAACTGCTTATCACTGAACCCAGCATCTGTTGAGGCGATTTGCAAGCCGAAAGGTTCGGCAGAAATTCGGGATACCACTGTTCGGTATATTTTACCCAGGCAGGGCAATCGCTGCTGAAAACAGGTATGTTTTTTCCTGACTTCAACCTTTGCTCAACTTCGGCAGCAAGCTCGGTAATATACAGGTCGGCACCGAACGAAGTATCAAATACCTTATCAAAACCGGTCTTTCTCAGTGCAGCATTCAGTATTCCCGTCATGTCCTTCCCTGCTTTGAGCCCGAATTCCTCTCCGACACTCACCGAAACGGTGGGGGAGTACTGCAGTACTACATGCAAGTCCGGGTTGTGAAGTGCATTCTGAAGGTCAGAAGAATGTCTTTTTTCATGCAGGGCCCCGGTAGGGCAGGCCATGATACATTGTCCGCATGTGATACAGCTGGAAAGGTTGATCTGTTTATTGAAAGGAGGTCCTATGATGGTCTTGTTCCCTCTGCCTATAAATCCAAGGGTCACAGCCCCGACAATTTCATCGCAGGTTCTGACGCATCTGCCGCATAATATGCACTTAGCAGGATCCCTGACAATACTGGAGCCGGAAGGGTCAGCTTTATACTTATTCTTTTTTCCGGGGAATCTGCGTTCACGGACATTCAGATCCTCGGCAAATTTCTGTAATTCACAATTACCGTTGCGCTCGCAGTACAGGCAGTCGTCCGGGTGATTGCTCAACAGCAGTTCCACATTGGTTTTCCTGGCGTTAACAACCCTTGGTGAGTGGGTTTTTATTTTCATCCATTCCTCAACAGGGTAAGAGCAGGCAGTAATCAGGTTACTCTTGCCTTCCACCTCCACCACACACATCCGGCATGATCCGGTAGGGTATAGCCCGGGCATATGGCAAAGTGTAGGAACCTTGATGCCGTTCCGTTCAAGCGCATCCAGAATGGTTTCACCTTTACGGGCTGTTATGGTTTTATTGTTTACTTCAATAGGGAAGTTCATGTTCCGGATTCTTTGACTTGGGAGTTATCTGACAAAAACAGCTACAAATTTGCATACATCATAGCAGATGCCACAACCGGTACACTTATCCTCAATGATAAAGTGAGGATTCCGCGGTGATCCGATGATGGCCGAAGTCGGGCATTTCTTTGCACAGACAGTGCAGCCGTTGCACTTTTCAATATCAATGTAATACACTTTCAGGTCTTTACATACCCCGGCCCTGCATTTGCGGTCAAAAATATGTTCCTCAAACTCCTCTCTGAAGTATTTAAGGGCACTGATAAGGGGATTGGGGGCTGTTTGTCCCAAACCACAAAGAGAGGTGTCGCGGATTACTTCAGCCAGATTGCCCAGTTGCATAACACCCTTGAAACGTTCGAGTGTTTCATGCCCTGTTTCATTCACCGGCCTCCGGGTAATATTTTCAAGGATTTCATGCATTCTTCTGGATCCTTCACGGCAGGGAATGCACTTGCCGCAGCTTTCGCGCTGCAGAAAGTCGGTAAAGAAACTGGCGATATCTACCATACAGGTATCTTCATCCATAACCACCAATCCTCCTGACCCCATGATCGTACCTGCTTCAACAAGAGCTTCATAATCTATTTTTACATCAAGGCTCTGCTCCGGCAAACAACTACCTGAGGGCCCGCCAAGCTGCACGGCTTTTAGCCTCTTTCCTTCCCTGATACCACCGGCGATATGGTAAATAAGATCTTTGAGCGAAGTACCCATGGTTACTTCAATCAGTCCGGTTGTATTTATCTTTCCGGCAAGTGCAAAAACCTTTGTTCCTTTACTTGTTGGGGTACCGATTCCGGCAAACCAGGCCGGTCCATGTTCCAGAATTGCCGGAATATTGGCAAGGGTTTCTACATTGTTAACCACGGTAGGTTTGCCAAAAAGCCCCCTGGAAGCAGGAAAGGGTGGTTTAGGTCTGGGTGTGCCACGTTTTCCCTCAATGCTTGAGATCAGCGCAGTCTCTTCACCGCATACAAAAGCGCCGGCTCCTTCACGAACCTGAATGGTTAAACTGTAACCACTGTTCAGGATGTTGTGACCCAGTAAACCAGCTTCTGTCGCTTGCTGAATGGCCAGCCTGAGACGTTCAACCGCAAGGGTGTATTCGGCCCTCACATAAATGTATGACTTATGCGCATTGATCGCATAAGCAGCAATGGCAACCCCTTCGATGATTTTGTGTGGATCGCCTTCAAAGAGCGAACGGTCCATGAATGCCCCGGGATCACTTTCATCACCATTACAGATTAAAAACCTTTCGTCTCCCGGTGTATTCAATGCTGTTTTCCACTTTTTGCCCGTTGGAAATCCTCCGCCGCCACGGCCCCTGAGCCCACTGTCTTCTATGATTTCACAGACTTTATCAGATGAATAGTTGCGCAATACACGGGTAAGTGATTTATATCCTCCCCTGGCTATAGATTCTTCAATAGAAAAGGGGTTTATTATGCCACAATTCCTCAGGACAAGGCGGTTTTGGAGCCTGAAGAACGGCATCTCACCTAATACCCTGACATTGTCCCAGGCTTCATGATGCGGATGGGAATACTGCCCCAGCACGTTTTCTTCCGGCACAACTGCATTCAGTATATCATCAAGCAAAGGCTCAACCATAGCCTGTGTTATCCTTGAAAATGAAACCCGCCTCTTACCGGGAAGCTGCACATCAACAAGCGGCTCATGCACACAAAAACCAATGCAGCCTACTTCAACAACTTCTGCGTCTATCTCCTTTTCATTCAGGTAGGTCCTGATGGCCTGAAGGGTTTCGCCAGCTCCGGCGATCATTCCACAGGTTCCGGTTCCGACGTATATTACCGGTCTTGCAACAGCATCGCGTTTCAACATGCTGAGATACTCTTCAAAAGCACCGGCATTTTCAGGTTGCTGGTTCAACAGGAGCATATCCCTGAGCCCTATGGTCGTATAAGTGTCCGAAGCAGTCATAATCAAACAGTTTTTGCTTTGCAGTTCTCAATGATCTCCTTTAAATCACGGGGTTGAATCCCATGAAAGTACTTTTCATTGACCGATATCACAGGCGACAAACCACAGGCTCCCATGCAATTAACCACTTCAATACTGAACATGCCATCCCGGGTGGTTTGCCCCTGACTTATTTTGAGCAGCCTCTCGGCTTCCTGTATAATTCTGGCCGATTTTTCAATATGGCAGGCTGTCCCATGGCATATGCGTAAATGAAAAACACCCTTGGGCTCAAAACGAAACTGGTCGTAAAAAGTAGCCACACCATATATCTTACTGGTTGGCAGGTTCAGAGACTGGCCGATCCGGTTGATGGACTCTTCCGACAGATAACCCAACTCATTCTGAATTGCCTGTAAAAGCGGGAGCAAACTATCGCGCTGAACGTTCAGGTGATTTTTTATAATTTCATCTAGTTTATCTGACATGGATAGCGCAGGTTCAGTGTTTTAAAGTAATACTATCTTTGCATAAACAATCACAGGTTTTTAACCGGTGAAGAAAATCGCTGATAAAATTACTGTTATTTTAATAACAATGTTATTTCTTTAACAGATATTTTTACTAAAAAATACTATTTTTGTTCTGTCTGAATAATGGATAAACCGGAAATATTGATGATTCCGGGTATTTGTAGTTGCTTTGAACCGCTAAAAATGAACCGTTGCTTATGATGAATACTGGAATTGAACAAAGGGTTGATATTCAGATTTGTCTGGGTAGTTCCTGTTTCTCCAGGGGTAATAAGGTATTGGTCAGGATTATTGAGCAATATCTGAATGAAAATAACCTGAGACATCTGGTTCACTTTCACGGTGCACATTGTTTCAGTAATTGCGATAAAGGACCGCTGATGAGCATTGATGGCAGGGAATATCAGCAATTGAACGAAGAAAAGATAATTATGATTCTCAATGAGATTTTCGGACAGCGTTCTTCATTTCTATGAGATGGCAGAATATTCTTTTTAGTTATTCCTGTTATTAAAAATGATTATCCTGGTTGCTTATTCATGAAATGTCAGTTGGATTTATAACTTGTTTTATATTCAGAATGACCTGTTATTCTGAACGATTGAATTAATTGACGGAGTTTTCAATCAGGCAAAACACCTGTGTTTTAAGAAATAGACCGATGAAACCACCACTCATCACAATAGACACTGAGAAATGCAAAATCTGCTTTGCCTGTGTCAGGGCATGTCCTGTTAATGCGATTCAGGTGAGGTCAAATATGGAAGCGCCTGTGGTAATGCACGACAGGTGTATTGGTTGTGGTAGTTGTCTGCAGGTATGCGCCCCACTCGCTATAGAATATCGCAGCGGATGTGAGGAAACGAAAGCCCTTCTTTCATCTGGTGAAAAGGTTGTTGCCATTGTAGCCCCGAGTATTTCAGGAGAATTTGATGATATTACCGATTACCGGAAGTTTGTCAGGATGATCAGGGAACTTGGTTTTGCTTTCGTGAATGAAGCCTCTTTCGGAGTAGATATGGTCGCCGAGCAGTATCATGACCTCTTTAATAACTTCATGGGCAGGTATTATATTACAGCGAATTGTCCACCGGTAATCGCACTCATCGAAAAATTCCATCCGGGAATCATTGACAACCTGGCCCCATTGATTACTCCCATGATTGCTTCAGCCCAGCTTTCACGGCATTTGTATGGAAATGATGTAAAAGTAGTATATATAGGCCCATGCATAGGGGCTAAAGATGAAGCCCTGAGGTATGAAGGAAACTCTAAGGTTGATGCTGTACTGACCTTTGTTGAATTGCGCAGACTTTTCAATGAAATGGGGATCAAGGAAAGTACGGTTGAGTACTCTGATTTTGATCCACCCCTGGGATATAAAGGTTCTTTATACTCAATCAGCAACGGTATTCTTCAGGCAGCCAACCTGAGTGAGGATCTGATGCAGGGCAGTATTATCACTGCCGAAGGCAAGGAAAACGTACTAGAATCCATCCGCGAATTTGAATCCTCGATCGACTTTATCCGAAAGCATTTTAACCTCTTTTACTGCGAAGGCTGCCTCATGGGTCCAGGCACCTCTCATGGGGGTAAGAAATATGCCAGAAAAACCCTGGTGACAGATTACGCCAATAAAAAACTGAAGAATTTCGATCTGAAGACCTGGCAGAAAGCATGCAGGAAATATGCTTCCCAAACAGATTTCAGGGCAGTGATAGAGCCGGATGATCAGCGGTTACCTGTGCCATCCGAAGAAAAAACAGAAGAAATCCTCAAGGTTATTGGTAAACTGAATACCGATGACAAACTCGGATGCGGAGCATGTGGTTACGAATCCTGCCGTGATTTTGCCAAAGCAGTGGCACAGGGACTGACAAAGACCGACATGTGTATCACCTATTCGCTCAGAAGCAAACATGATTTTATCAAAACACTTAAGCTTACGAATGAAAAGCTAGGCAGGACGCAGGATGCCCTGATGGAGTCTGAAAAGAAAGCACGTCATGAACAGCAACAGGCCCAGGAAGCACTTGAGCGCACCTCATCCATGCTTCAGAAGCTTCCAAGCGCCATAGTGATTGTTGATTCAAACCTGAAAGTGATCGAATCAAATCAGAGCTTTATCAATATTCTGGGTGAAGATGCCGCAGAAGTCAATGAAATTATACCCGGCCTTGTAGGTGCCGACCTGAAGACCCTGCTTCCGTTCCAGTTCTATAAACTTTTTTCTGCTGTATTATCCAACAACGAGAACCTCGTAAATAAAGATGTTCATTTGGGTGATAAGCTGCTCAATGTTTCCGTTTTCTCGATCAAAAAAGGCAAAATTGCCGGAGCTGTCCTGCGTGATATGTACCTGCCTGAAGTAAGGAAGGAGGAAGTAATCAACAGGGTAACTGAAGTGATTGATGAGAACCTTGACCTCGTTCAGAAAATTGCTTTCCTGTTGGGTGAAGGTGCTGCAAAAACTGAACGAATGCTCAATTCTATCATTGAATCTCATAAGGCAGGTAAAAAGTAACTGATCCGATGGATAACAGGTTTTACATCGAAGTTAACGCGGAACTGAAGTTTCACCATGAATCAAGAATTTGTGGCGATGTATTTCTGTCGCGGCGGATCAATGAGGAGAACCGGATTATAGCCGTTCTCTCCGATGGAATGGGTCATGGTGTAAAGGCAAACATGCTGGCAACCCTGACTGCAACGATGGCTCTGAATTTTACTCTGGAGCATAAGGAAGTCAACAGGATCGCCGAGATTATAATGAATACCCTTCCGGTATGTAGTGAACGTAAAATGAGTTATTCGACATTTACCATCATTGATATTGAATTTGATGGCAAGGTCAGAATACTTGAGTATGATAATCCACAGGCGGTGATCATGCGTGGCACAGCAATTTTTGAACCCGAATGGACCTGTGTTATGCTCAGTGGCGAGAAAAATGCAGGTAAGGAACTCAAGAGTTGTGAATTTATCCCGGAAAAGGAGGACAGGATCGTCTTTTTCAGCGACGGTGTTGCACAATCCGGTCTGGGAGGTAAATATCTTTTTGGCTGGGGTCGCGACAATGCAGCCCAATACATTTCAGAACTGGTAAACCATGAACCTGAGATTTCAGCACTGCAGCTTTCCCACAAGGTTGTTAACCTGGCCCATGTGAATGATGGTTATCTCTCGAAAGATGATACCAGTTGCGGAGTGATCTATTTCAGAAACCCAAGGAGAATGCTGGTATGCACCGGTCCTCCTTTTGAGGATCACAACGATAGCAAACTGGCCGGGATTGTTGAGGAATTTGAAGGCAGGAAGATTGTTTGCGGAGCAACCACAGCAGATATCATTTCCAGGGAGCTGAACAGGCACATTGAGGATTCCTTCGATTTTGATGACCCGGACCTCCCCCCGATATCCATGATGGATGGAATAGATCTGGTTACTGAAGGGATTCTAACCCTGGGGAAAGTTACCGAAATACTAAAAACCTATAACAACAGTACCCGACTTACAAAAGGTCCTGCCGACAGGATTGTGAAGATGCTGATCGAAAGCGATGAAATACATTTTATCATCGGTACCCGGATCAACATCGCTCATCAGGATCCGAGCCTTCCTGTTGAACTTGAAATCAGGCGGACCGTTGTGAAAAGAATTGCCCGTCTGCTTGAGGAAAAATTTCTTAAAGAGGTTAAGGTTACATTTATATAATTGTTGATGCTTATACCTTAATTTTCAGACTGACAACAGTTAACTTCTGACTATAGGAAACCTTTTGTTGAATTGACCTATTTTTTAACCATCTAGCCTGTAACTTCATGAAAATCACATTTGAAGGTAAAAAGAAAGTTGTTGCCGAATTCAACGGTCAACGCATTGTAACCGATCAACCCGAAAGGGGAGGGGGTGAAGGTTCTGCTCCTGCCCCGTTTGATCTTTTTCTGGCATCGCTTGGCACTTGTGCCGGAATTTTTGTCAGGTCATTCTGCGACCAGCGCAACATCCCGACCGAAGGTATCTACCTTGATCAGGAGATGAAGTTTGATCCTGCAACACACATGATCACGAACATCGACATTCGCATTTTCCTGCCTTCATCATTTCCTGAAAAGTACAGGGAAGCCGTGATCAATGCCGCGAATCTGTGCGCAGTAAAACGCCACCTGCATTCTCCTCCCGCGATGACTGTTACGGCAGAAATTATTTAGGCTATAGTTGCCTGATACTGAAACAACAATGGCCGGGTTTTAACGCCCGGCCATTTGTATTTAATATTTGACTGTGATGTACTGACTGCCTATAACCTTTCGTCAACGAGCGACTTATCAAGCAATCCTTTGATGTCGTATATAACAGCGTCCTTTCTTCCGAACGATCTGATATCCATCGCTTTGAATTCGTTATGGGCCACAGCAAGCACGATGGCATCGTACCCTTCACCCGGTTTCGAAACCATAGCAACACCATACTCATGCATTACTTCTGTTGCATCAGCCCAGGGGTCGTACACATCTACCTGACATGAATATTCGTTAAACTCGGATACCACGTCAATTACGCGCGAATTCCTGATATCAGGGCAGTTCTCTTTAAAAGTCATACCCAGAACCAGTACCCGGCTGCCGGCAATGGTGTGTCCTTTATGAATCATTTGCTTTATCACCCTGTTGGCTACATAAAATCCCATATTATCGTTCAAACGGCGACCAGCCAGGATGATTTCAGGATTATAACCCAACTCCTGGGCTTTGTGGGTTAGATAATAAGGATCAACACCTATACAATGGCCTCCGACAAGCCCCGGAAAGAACTTCAGGAAATTCCATTTTGTACCGGCCGCTGCAAGAACCTCATGTGTATCGATGCCCATCTTGTTGAAAATCAGCGAGAGCTCATTTACAAAAGCAATGTTGATGTCGCGTTGTGAGTTTTCAATTACCTTGGCTGCTTCAGCAACTTTCAGACTCGATGCCATATATGTTCCGGCAGTAATAATGCTCTTATAAAGGTCATCAACTTTCTTTGCTACTTCAGGTGTTGAACCCGATGTCACTTTCAGAATTTTGGTAACTGTATGGACTTTATCTCCGGGGTTAATACGTTCAGGTGAATAACCACAGAAGAAATCCACATTGAATTTCAACCCGCTGAATTTTTCAAGCACAGGTACACATTCTTCTTCAGTGGCGCCGGGGTAAACGGTTGATTCATAAATGACAATATCACCTTTTTTCAAAACCTTCCCGACAGATTCGGAAGCTTTGATCAGTGGTGTAAGATCAGGGCGTTTGTGTTTGTCAATCGGAGTCGGTACAGTAACTATAAAGTAATTGCATGGCCTGATTTCTTCCAGATTGGTGGTATATTTCAGATTTATGGCCAGTTTTAAATCTTCATCCGATGTTTCCAGTGTTCGGTCATGGCCGGCTTTTAATTCGTTTACGCGTTGCTGGTGGATATCGAATCCGACTACCGGAAATTTTTTGCCAAATTCAACAGCCAGCGGTAATCCAACATAGCCGAGTCCTATGACACCAATGTTTATTGCTTCGCTCATAAATTAAGTGTTTGTGAATTTGAAGTATGTGTTGTAACTATTTTTTCTGAATGGTTTTGAGAAAAGGGTGATATTCACCAGTGAGACCGGTTGGCTCTGCATTACGGATGTTGAATACTGTATTTATGCTTTGTCTGGCATCTGAAAGTCCAAATCCTCCACCCGACAGGATATCTTCGTATGACCGGGTATGAAGATCGGTGAATCCTTCACTGAATTCAAATTCTTCCCCTTCAATGGTAAGGGATCTGAAGGTTCTTTTTCCGGTTTTTCTGACAAATTCCGGAAGGGTTGCTTCGTTGATGCTCAGAAACCACCTTACCCTGGCTTTTCTGAGCTGCAGAAAACCTGCGGCTTTGTCATGATCAAGAATATTAACTGTATTCTGTAAAACATCCCCGAATATCCAGCTAAGCATATCAAAGAAATGTACACCTATGTTGGTGGCAATACCACCGGATTTCTCTTTGTCACCTTTCCAGGAAATGAAATACCAGCGCCCACGGCTTGTGATATAGCTCAGGTCAATGTCGTAGATTTTATCTGCCGGACCGTTTTCTATTTTTTGTTTCAATGCTATAATTGCCGGGTGCAACCGCAACTGGAGTATAGTGAAGATCCTTTTTCCGGTTTCCTTTTCAATCTCTGCCAGGGCATCCACATTCCATGGATTCAGCACAAGAGGTTTTTCGCATATGGCATCTGCTCCGTTACGCAAGGCAAGTCGGATATGAGCATCATGAAGATAGTTTGGTGAGCATATACTTACAAAGTCAATGCAATGATCACCTTTACGGCGCAATTTATCAAGATGCCTGTCGAAACGTTCAGGCTCAGTAAAGAAATCTGCTTCAGGAAAGTAACTGTCAATGATTCCGACACCGTCGTATTTGTCGAGCGCTGTTATCAGTCTGTTCCCGGTATCTTTTATTGCTTTCATATGCCGGGGGGCAATATAACCGGCTGCGCCGATCAGGGCAAAATTTGAAATTCTGCTATTCGTGTCAGTCATTCCTGATTTAATTTTGAAAGTAAGGAGTACATGTACCCGTTACTCTTTTATATCTGTTATCAGCTTTATTCCTGAAATGCTGATAAGTAATTGTTTTCTGGTACAAAGTTAGTAAACATTGCTTTTGGAATGCTCAAATGTTGATTTATCTCAGGATGTCAGTACCCGCAATGAATGATATGCTGTTATAGGGATTTTAAACGCAATCAGGTTATTGGTTCAGGACATCAATGTCAGTCAATCGAAATCATAAGAAATCATAAGAGTTGACAGTATTTTTTTATTTCTGATGCAAACTGAATAAATTTGCCGGATACTTACAAATGCAAGTGACTTTGTAAACCCGGGTTTCTGTAAAATAAAATGATTTCTCCCTTATTTACACATCTGCTTATTCCTTTCATCATTGCAATGCTGCTTGCCATCACCATGGGAGGAAGTGGAACAGGACCTGCTTTTTCAGCCGCTTACGGGGCTAATGTGATCAGGAAAAGCCTGATTCCTGGTTTATTTGGAATTATGGTTTTTCTTGGAGCCATTCTTGCTGGTAAAGCCACTGCTGCGACTGTAGGAAAGGAACTGATCAATCCTGAATTATTAAGTATTACAGTTGTTTCCATCATCCTTTTCTCGGTTGCAATTTCTCTCCTGATTGCCAACTTGTTTGGCATTCCTCAATCAACAAGCCAATCGACCGTTATGGCGGTGATTGCTCCTGCACTATATTTCGGAGAGGTAAATACCCACAAATTATTTGTGGAGGTGATTCCGGCCTGGTTTATCCTGCCGGTAATAGCCTTTTTTATCAGCCTTTTTTTTGGTAAGTATATATACAAACCAATGCGCAGAAGGGGCCTTACAATTTCACGGTCCAGCAATGTAAACAAAAAGCCTGTTCTTGATGGTCTGATTCTGATCATGTCCCTGTATGTTGCCTTCTCAATCGGGTCAAACAACGTAGCCAATGCATCCGGCCCTATTGCCACAATGACAGCGAATGAGCTGAATATTTCGGGGGATAAGAATTTTCTTCTGATTATGATCCTCTCAACCCTGATGGTTGCACCAAGCTTCGCAATCGGGAGTTCTATCTTTGGGAATAAGATCCTCGCAAACACAGGTAAGGAAATAGTTTTATTCGGAAAAATCGAAGCAGTAATTATAGCTTTTGTCTCAGCAACACTCCTGTTGCTCGCATCAGTTACCAAGGGAATTCCTACATCACTTGTTCAGCTCAATGTTGCTGCCATACTTGGTGTTGGTGTGGCAAAGCTGGGCACCAAGAATATTTTTAAGAAAACAGAAGTCAGACGTTTCTTTCTGATGTGGCTGATTGCGCCTGCAATAGCCTTTATCCTGACACTGATACTTATATTTGTTGCTGACAGGCTTGGCGTCCTGTAAAAGTTATGAAGTCTGCCCTGGTCGTCCCGCCTCGGCTAATGGAAAAATAAGTCCAAAAAAATCCCCGTTTCCGGGGATATATTATCACTTAAGTTTTGAGAGCGTTTCCTTTATTCTTCGCGCCGCTTCGATAAGTTCTTTGTCAGAAGTAGCATACGAAAGCCTGATACAATCGGGATTGCCGAATGCTTCACCGGGTACAAGGGCAACATGAGCGTGATCAAGAAGGTAGTTGCACAAATCGGTGCTGTTATTAATGACAATATCACCGGTTTTTTTTCCAAAGTACCAATTAACTTCCGGAAAGAAATAAAAAGCACCGTCAGGCACATTGGTAACGAATCCTGGGATATCATTGATGAGCCCAAGAAAAAGATCCCGCCTTCTTTTGAATGTTGCAATCATCTCTTTCAATTCTTCCGATTCCTCCGGATTGGTAAGCACCGCCGCTATTGCAGCTTTCTGTGAAATACTGCTTGCGCCGGAAGTGAATTGTCCCTGGATTTTATCACAGGCTTTCGCAATCTCAGGAGATGCAACGCAATAACCCAATCGCCAGCCTGTCATTGCGAACCCTTTGGAAACCCCATTTATAATGATGACGCGGTTTCTGATAGATTCAAATTGTGCAATAGACTCATGCTTTCCTTTGAAATTAATCAGCTCATAAATCTCATCTGAAATAATGAAAACTCCCGGATGTCTTTGAAAAACTGCCGCCAGACCAGCTAATTCGTCATGAGAATATACAGAGCCGGTGGGATTGCAGGGGCTGCTGAAAATGAAAACCTTGGTACGGGGAGTAATGGCTGCCTCAACCTGAGCCGGGGTTACTTTAAAATCTGTATCAACACCGGCTGAAATTACAACGGAATTCCCTTCGGCCAGTTTTACAATTTCTCTGTATGAAACCCAGTAAGGAGCAGGAACGATTACTTCGTCGCCAGGGTTAACAAGACTAAGCATGGTATTCGCCAATGCCTGTTTGGCACCTGTTGAAACCACAATCTGCTCAGCACTATAATCAAGATTATTGTCTCTTTTAAGTTTTGCAACGATTGCCTTTCGAAGGTCCAGATATCCGTTTACAGGTGGGTAGAATGTGAAATTCTGATCAATGGCTTCCTTGGCTGCATCTTTGATGTATTCAGGTGTGTTGTAGTCGGGTTGACCGATGCTGAGATTGATCACATCGAAACCCTGTTCTTTCAGTTCCCGGCTACGCCTTGTCATTGCAAGGGTTTCCGATTCAGATAGTCTTGTAATTCTGTCAGATAGTATATTCATGTGTCTTTAGATTGAGAAAAAGCCGGTAAATAAGAATCGTGACAAATTTAATGAAATTAAATTTCGGGAAACAAGCATTTTAAGAAGGAAAAAAATGAAAAAATGCGACCTTTGTAAAGTTTCTAACTAATCCTGTCAATAATGGAATTATTACGCGATGCTTTGCTTATGTTGTTGCCTGCTTTACTCACTGGAACTGCTGTATTTTTTATTTTGAAACGTTATCAACAGCTTGATATTCAGAAATATGATATTGAGAATAAGGCAGAGCGACTGCGTTTGATAAGCCCTGTAAGGTTGCAGGCTTATGAAAGAATGGTGCTGTTGCTTGAAAGAATGATGCCCTCGCAGCTGATTATCAGAAATGTCCTTCCCGGAACGACGGCTGCTGATTTGCAGAATTCACTGGTAAACAATATACGTCAGGAATTCGATCATAATTTATCCCAACAGTTGTATATTTCTTCCAATGCATGGTCACTGATAAAAAATGCACGTGAATCTGTAATAGCGGAGATTAATTCCGCAGCAGAGAAACTAGAGAAGGACGCTCCGGCTACCGATCTTGCTCAATTGCTCTTTCAGGCAGAAATGCTCAACGCGAATTCAAATCTGAATAAAGCGCTGGAGTATCTTAAAAATGAAGCCAGGCAACTATTCTAATACGATTCAGGTAGTCTGTCGTGTTCTTGAGTGCCGAATTTGAGAATTTTCAGGACATTTCATTCGGGTTCTGATTGCTGTAGTCATTCTGTTTTTGCACTCCGGCCGGAAAGCAAGAGCATGGTATACGGCCATGGATTCATATCCTGAATATTAGAATTGCAATAGGTCTCTTATATTTTAGAGCTCACCTTATTCAGTGGCTGTGTTTTAAAAGAGTAAGGGCTGCCCATTGCAGGCAGCCCTTCAGGTTGAACAATTTAAACTAAACCAAATTAATTGACAACCTGTACTTTAGAAGAGATACGAGTATTTCCGGCTATCAAAGTAATGAAATAAAGGCCGGAAGGAAGATTGGTAACATCTACTTTTTCATTGTGCTGATTGTCAGACTTATATCCCAGATTGACCGACCGAACGTTTTTACCGGTTGCAGTGAATAACTGATAGCTGACATTTGATGCTTTTTCCAGTGTGTAGTTGAGGTAAAATTCAGTCTTCACCGGATTTGGATATACCGTGAAACCGGCTTTTCTGATTATGTTGTCGTCAACACCTGTGGTATTCCCCAGTACAACAAACGGACCTCCTGATGGCAATACGGCAAATAATCCAAATGCCTGTCCGTTGCTGTTGTTCGAAGGATTTAAAAATCCTGATGCAAGCACTGTAATTGCCTGACCCTGTAATCCAAGGTCGCTGAGAGGAGCGTTAAATGTTGCGACAGTAACATTACCAGCCTCGTTTCTAATGTCCAGCTGATAAAAGGATGTTGGTAACTCAAGGTAGCCGGCAAATTGCCCATACGAAAGATTATCTACGATTGTTCCGGCACCGGCATAGACTTCTACAACATCTACTGTTGGGGCATCAGTTGCACCATGTAAAACCAGGACATCAGTATTGGACGGATTTGAAGCTTCTTCACGGGCCATATCATACACATAGATATTGAAAGGCTGTACCGGAGAATATCCTGAGCTGCTGACAATGCCATTGGCGACAAGTATATATTTTGCATCGGCCTCAAGATTGTATGTAAACCTGGCTAACGCATTGGTTGTGTCAGTGCTGTTGGATGGCTGAATAACAATGTCAATGTCTGTTTCTGCCGGAGCATCAATAAATGGAGACGCGGTACGGAAGGCAAAGTTATCGAGCAACAGCTGGTCATTTAACCAGACATCCACTGTCTGAGCAGCAGCATCAGCTGAATTATGCATCACCTGAACCCTGGCAACCGGTTGTGTGTAAACAGGAAGTTCAACAAGCGCACCACCAGCCGGCAGGGCAACAAAAAGACCGAAAGCCGGGCCATTGTTGTTATTAGCGGGATTCAGAAAACCTGAAGCAACCACTGCCATTGCGGCACCTTCGAGACCTAAAGCAGCCAGCGGCGCCTGGTACATGGCCACGGTAACTGTTCCGGTTTCATCGCGGATGGCCAGCACATAGTCATCAGTGGGCAGTTCAAGGTATCCGGCAAAACTGCCGTAAGCGAGGTTGTCAACTATGGTTCCGGCACCTACACCTGTTTCAACAACATCCACCACAGGTGCATCTGTTGATCCATGGAATACGAGTACATCAGAGTTGGTGGGACTGGCAGCATTTTCACGGCCCATGGCATAGACGTAAATGTCGAAAGGAGTAGCAGGGTTGTAACCGGAAGGAACAACAATACCGTTGGCAACAAGTACATAGGTTTCACCATCCATAAGGTTATAAGTGAACCTTGCAAGAGCGTTGGTGGTGTCGGTCGAATTGGCCGGCTGAATAACCACATCGAAATCTACCCCTGCCGGTGCATCAATAAAGGGAGACGCGGTACGGAAGGCGAAGTTATCGAGCAACAACTGATCATTTAACCAGACATCAACCTGTGCAGCAGCTGCATCGGCCGAGTTGTGAATGACCTGCAGACGTGCCATAGGTGTGTAAACTGGAAGTTCAACAAGCGCACCACCAGCCGGCAGGGCAACAAAAAGACCGAAAGCCGGGCCATTGTTGTTATTAGCGGGATTCAGAAAACCTGAAGCAACCACTGCCATTGCAGCACCTTCGAGACCTAAAGTAGCCAGCGGCGCCTGGTACATGGCCACGGTAACCGTTCCGGTTTCATCGCGGATGGCCAGCACATAGTCATCAGTAGGCAGTTCAAGGTATCCGGCAAAACTTCCATAAGCGAGGTTGTCAACTATGGTTCCGGCACCTACACCTGTTTCAACAACATCCACCACAGGGGCATCTGTTGATCCATGGAATACGAGTACATCAGAGTTGGTGGGACTGGCAGCATTTTCACGGCCCATGGCATAGACGTAAATGTCGAAAGGAGTAGCAGGGTTATATCCGGTTGGAACAACAATACCATTGGCAACAAGCACATAGGTTTCACCATCCATAAGGTTGTAGGTGAACCTTGCAAGAGCGTTGGTGGTGTCGGTCGAATTGGCCGGCTGAATAACCACATCGAAATCTACCCCTGCCGGTGCATCAATAAAGGGAGATGCGGTTCGGAAGGCGAAGTTATCGAGCAACAGCTGATCATTTAACCAGACATCAACCTGTGCAGCAGCTGCATCGGCCGAGTTGTGAATGACCTGCAGACGTGCCATAGGTGTGTAAACTGGAAGTTCAACAAGTGCACCACCAGCGGGCAGGGCAACAAAAAGACCGAAAGCCGGGCCATTGTTGTTTGCGGCTGGATTTAAAAAACCTGAAGCAACCACTGCCATTGCAGCACCTTCGAGACCTAAAGCAGCCAGCGGCGCCTGGTACATGGCCACGGTAACCGTTCCGGTTTCATCGCGGATGGCCAGCACATAGTCATCAGTAGGCAGTTCAAGGTATCCGGCAAAACTGCCGTAAGCGAGGTTGTCAACTATGGTTCCGGCACCTACACCTGTTTCAACAACATCCACCACAGGGGCATCTGTTGATCCATGGAATATAAGTACATCAGAGTTGGCTGGATTGGTGGCATTTTCACGGCCCATTCCATAAACATATATATTAAAAGGAGTAGCCGGGTTATATCCGGTTGGAACAACAATGCCATTGGCAACAAGCACATAGGTTTCACCATCCATAAGGTTATAGGTGAACCTTGCAAGAGCGTTGGTGGTGTCGGTTGAATTGGCCGGCTGAATAACCACATCGAAATCTACCCCTGCCGGTGCATCAATAAAGGGAGATGCGGTACGGAAGGCGAAGTTATCGAGCAACAGCTGGTCATTCAACCAGACATCAACCTGTGCGGCAGCTGCATCGGCTGAGTTGTGTATTACCTGTATCCTGGCCTGGCCAAAGAGCATAACCGGCAATAACAACAGTGCAGAAATAATTGTACGGAAAGTAAAACTGTTCGTTTCCATTGTATCAAGTGTTAAATGATTATTATTTGATTAAAAACAATAATAATAACTTGGTAATGGATATAATGTTTAATAAAAAGATAAAATAAATAAACAAAAATATGGTTATTGATGAAAGAAAATCACTTAAAATAATGATATTCAATAAATTATAATCCTTTGAAAAATTACAATATTTATTTGATGTTTATTGTAAATGGTGTATAATTAAACATTATTTTTGTCTTTCTAGAGAAAAGGAGGGATTTTCAATTTTTGAACGCAGCAGCCTGCTGTTTTTGGAATGGATAAAATCCTGAATAGCTTGAGAATCATTATTTTCGGGGATAACACAAAAAATTTTTTAGTTACCTGACTATAGGGTTGATACAGGTTGAACTCTACAGTATTTTAAAAGAATAAATTATGCCCGTATTTGAAACATCCCAGATTATCAGAACTGATTTGGAAACGTGTTGGAATTTCTTTTCAGATCCTTCGAATCTTTCAATAATTACACCTCCGGAAATGAAATTTACTGTAATGTTTCCGGATCCTTTGCCTGTTATGCATCAGGGATTGATAATTCGCTACAGGGTTAGTCCTTTGCTTAACATTCCTGTGAATTGGATCACAGAAATTACTCATGTCAGAAAGTATGATTATTTCGTTGATAATCAGCTTAAAGGGCCATTTCGTCTATGGCATCACCAACATTTATTTCGGGAAGTTAATCAGGGTATTGAAATAATTGATATTGTAAATTATGAACTTCCTTTCGGTAAATTGGGTGAGCTTGCAGCACTCTGGATGGTAAAAAGACGAATCCTCCATATTTTCAACTATCGTAAAACCATTATTGAGAGTCGATTCGGAAATTGAAGTTCTTCTCTTTATCCTAAGTTGTCCTCTGCTGTTTGTAAATATGTTTTTATATTTCATAGCTTTGCACTCCTTTCCTGACAGGACTTAACTACGAAATGACACCAACCGGAAAATCCCTTTTAACAGGTGCCTTTGCTATCTGTATCTCTGCAATGCTATGGGGTTTGGACGGGATTGTTCTGACACCTCAATTATACAATCTCGAACTTACACTTGTGGTGTTTATACTTCATGCACTGCCTTTCCTGATAATGAATGTATTTCTTTACAGGGAATACAAATTACTGAAATCATTTACAGGCAAGGATCTGATATATCTCTTTCTGATTGCACTCATGGGCGGCGCTCTGGGGACAATGGCCATCGTCAGGGCTCTGTTCCTGGTCGAATTCCGTGATCTTACCATTGTTGTTCTCCTTCAAAAACTTCAGCCTGTTTTTGCTATTTCTCTGGCTGCTATACTTTTAAGGGAAAAGTTTAAGAAGAATTTTATTTTGTGGGCATCACTTGCCATCGTTGCCGGATACTTTCTGACTTTCGGATTTAATCTCCCTGACCTGAATACCGGTTCAAAAACTGCTCTTGCAGCTGTCTATTCCCTGTTTGCCGCATTTGCATTCGGATCTGCAACAGTGCTGAGCAAAGGCATTCTTCATCGTATCTCTTTTCAGGCAGCAACTTTTTACAGGTATGGCTTTACCTCATTAATCATGCTTGTTATCGTGCTGATTACCGGAAGTTTTTCAAATGTTGCAGGCGTAACTAAGGCCAATTGGATTGTATTTCTGATCATTACGTTTACTACCGGTTCAGGAGCAATTTTTTTATATTACTTTGGATTACGGAAAGTAAAAGCGATGGTTGCAACTATTTGTGAATTGTGCTTTCCGCTCTCGGCTATAATCTTTGATTATATTTTCCATGGGAGAATGCTTACCCCGGTTCAATGGATCAGCGCAGCAATAATGCTCATTGCCATTGTAAAACTTAGTCTGGGTAGTAATTCTGATATTCCCGCTGAGAAAGCCTGACATTTAAACCTGCTCGTTCTGTATTTCTGCGACGACTCTTTTGATTGATTATTTTATCAGGCGTGTGCTCATTATTAATACTCAATCCTTTTCTCCAAAGAATTTCCTATTATTCCCCTAAAAGACAATGGCATTGAAATGGTCCATTGCCTTTTCAGTAATTCGGTCCGGAAGTAAAGATTGCTCTTGCGCAGATCAAACCCATGTCGCTAAATCACCTGACAGGAAAGATAAATCTGTTCTTTCTGATTCATTTACTTTGTTTTAACCGCGTTAACGGATTGAATCATGTTGAAGTATGAAGATTGCGTCGTGCATTTATGGTATTTTGCATGCCTCAATCCGGCAGGTTGGAGACGGTATATCCGGAAAGTAATAAAATCCTGAATTGCAGGATATTTCTGTGATTGTTTTAAATATCGTTTAAGGCAGAGGGCTTAAATTGTCGTAAGCCCGGGTTGTATTACTATGATTCAGCAGCAGGTCAACGAGGACTGCTTAAACCGGAATATGAAAGGTGAATGGTTGTTCCCGGCCAGGATAAGCCTTTGATCAGTTTGATTTTTTGCCCAGAATCAGGAAGGTATAGGTGCTGAAAATCAAAGTTGTAATGATCTGAATCAAAACAGGAGTTGAGAATAGTCCAGGTCCGATTACAGCGAATGAAATAAGACCGGCTTTCAGGCTATAATAGGCAATTTTACTCAGAATAACTGAGAGAAGCATTGCGGTAAATATACTTTTGATTTTGTGTGACAACAAAAAAAACAACCAGACATTTAACGTAAGCTCTGTAGTAATAAGCAACATTTTAAAGAATACCGGGTGACCTGAAACAGCAAATGAAAACAGGGGTAAAGTTATTGCCAGCAAATAGGCATTGCTTCTGTTGCTGTGAACCATGGCAAGGATAAGCATAAGACGCATGGGTTCAATCAGATAGAGAGGAAAATTCAGTAAGTGTGACAATGCAGGAGTAAAATAAATCAACAGTATGGCTGCTGAATTGATTACAACAGACTTGATAATCAATGGTTTTGATAAAGTTGTCATTGTTGTCTCTGAATTTAATTCTGAATCTCCGGCAGGTAACGGATCTTCTCCGATACCATGAAAATACAAAAATAGCAATTTTTCTTTCCTGTCCATCTTTCGCGAAACCAACGATAAATGTTTTAATTTGGCGGCTGTTATGTCGAATTAACCATGTGATGATATCAAAGGATAGCTCACACTTGTCGGGCCATACTGATATAAAATCAGGTTGGGAGCACTGCTTATCAAAGAGAAGAATTATATATATTTACAGTGATTTTTATTGATTCTTTGGCGTATCCGGAACTGTTTGTCTTTTAATTTAACACATATGAAACGTCGCGAGTTTATTATTCAGGGAGTAAGTGCAGGATTGGTCGCCGGTGCTGCCGGTGGTATTGGAAACCTCGTGGATTTTGCATCAGCATCACCTGTTCCAGAAATATGGGATCTTGTAGCTGTGCGCGATGGTGAACCGGGGATCATGTTTGACAGGGCCATTGCATCACTCGGAGGGATGTCGAAGTATGTGAAGAAAGGCCAGAAAGTTGTCGTTAAGCCAAACATTGGTTGGGATGTGCCACCTGAAAGAGCAGGAAATACAAATCCCGGGCTTGTCGCAAGGATAATCAGGCATTGCCTTGACGCAGGTGCATCGGATGTTTATGTATTTGACAATACCTGCGATGAATGGAATCTCTGTTATAAGAACAGTGGGATTGAAAAAGCAGTGAAAGATGCCGGTGGAAAAATTGTACCCGGCAATACAGAAGGATACTACCAGACAGTAAAAATTCCCCGAGGCAGGAAGCTGAAGGAAGCTAAGGTACATGAACTGATACTTACCTCCGATGTATTTATCAATGTACCGGTTCTCAAACACCATAGTTCCGCCAGTTTGTCTCTGGCAATGAAAAATCTGATGGGTGTAGTCTGGGATCGCGGTTACTGGCATCGCAACGATCTGCATCAATGTATAGCTGATTTTGTTTCATGGAGAAAGCCGACCCTGAATGTGATTGACGGATACAGGGTAATGATGAGAAACGGGCCACGTGGTGTTTCAACAGCCGATGTGGTGACAATGAAACAAATGATCGTATCGGCTGATATTGTTGCTGCCGATACTGCCGCCACAAAAATATTCGGAAGCAACCCCGAAGATATCAGACACATCATGATTGCCGGCGAAATGAAACTGGGTATAACGGCACTTGATAAGTTGAAAATTAACCGGATTAAAATCTGACATGCATAAATTTTCCTGGCTAAGGTTAATTAGGATCGGGATTTCGGTGATTATTCTGATCCTGACAGGCATGTTGTTTATCGTCCCGGCAAATTCGATGCCGTCCGGGTTTATTAATACCATAACCTGGCTACAGTTTGCTCCTTCATTATTAAAATTCTTTATAGCAGCTGGACTTGCTTCTGCAGGTTTTTTACTGGTTATAATACTGACATTCTTATCCGGAAGAATTTACTGTGCCGGAATCTGCCCGCTGGGTACCATTCAGGATATTTTTACCTGGATTCACCGGAGGTTCTTCAGGGCAAAGCCTCTTAAATATGCGGGGGCAACAAACTATCTAAGATATACTTTGCTAGCCTTCGTTCTTTTATCATTTTTTGCAGGCACAACACTGTTAATCTCTTTACTGGATCCTTACAGTAATTTTGGAAGAATAATGTCAAATCTGATAAGGCCACTGACTTTTGCGGGTAACAACGCCATATCTGACATATTGGAAAACTTTGATCTATATCTGCTTGCAAAGTCTGATTACAAAGGATTTTTTATCATGCCTTTTGCTTTGTCAGCAGCATTTCTTTTCGTGCTCGGGTGGTTGTCATGGCATAGGGGAAGGCTGTTTTGCAACTCAGTTTGTCCGGTCGGGACAGTGCTTGGAATTATCTCAAAAGTTTCATATTTCAGGATAACCCTTGACCGGGAGTCCTGCAACAGTTGCGGACATTGCAGCAGTGTTTGTAAAGCGCAGTGTATTGATGTCAAAAACAGGGAAGTAGATCTTTCAAGGTGTGTTGCCTGTTTTAACTGCCTCGATGTTTGTCCTGCCGATGGAGTATCATTCAAACCGGTAGTATTAAGTAAAAAGATAAAGCCTGAAGCCGGCTCTGAAGGAAATGCTCACCGCCGTAAAATTTTGAAAGCAGTGTTACTCTTCTCTGCATTTATAACTTCCAGGGCTCTGGCCACGCGGGTGACGGGTGGTGAAAAACCGACAACAATCGCGGATACAAAAAAACTGGTACCATCACCTCCGGGCTCAGTCAGTCAGGATGATTTTAACCGCTTATGTACTTCATGCCATCTGTGCGTCAGTGTTTGCCCGACACAGGTACTTCAACCATCATTTCTTCAGTATGGTCTTCATGGATTGATGCAGCCGTTTATGGATAATCACTCCGGATTCTGTAATTTCGAATGTTCCCTGTGTGGCCAGGTTTGTCCGACAGGGGCCATCCGGCCATTGTCGCCTGAAAGAAAGAAGATCACACAAATCGGCATTGCCCGTTTTATTAAGGAAAACTGTGTTGTTTATACCGATAACACAGATTGCGGAGCCTGCTCTGAACACTGCCCTACCAAAGCGGTGAATATGATATTGTACAAAGGAAAACTGACCATCCCTGAAATAGACGACAAGATTTGCATTGGCTGCGGGGCTTGCGAATATGCATGTCCAACCAAACCTTACCGTGCTATTTATGTCGAAGGCAATGAAATACACCTTATCGCAGAGAAACCTGTTGAAAAGGAACTTAAACCCATTGAAACAAATCAGGATTTC
The DNA here is from genome assembly GCA_016705005.1 of Bacteroidales bacterium. Classification (GTDB taxonomy): domain Bacteria; phylum Bacteroidota; class Bacteroidia; order Bacteroidales; family Lentimicrobiaceae; genus Lentimicrobium. The sequence continues at coordinate 44,192 of JADIZB010000013.1, forward strand.
CCTTTTTAAATAAAAAGAGGGCATATGCCCCCTTTTATTTGATTCAAGGTGATTCTGTTCCGAAACATCCATAAGGGCATTTAGTTACACTCCGGATTTTCCCATTATTTTTCTTTCTTCCCAAGCCATTTATAAGCAAAACCTGCCAATATGGCACCAATGGCCGGCATTACCCAGAAGAACCAAAGTTGCTGAAGTGCTATCCCGCCTTCAAAAATTGCAGGTCCGGTACTTCTGGCAGGATTCACAGATGTGTTGGTTACGGGGATACTGATAAGATGGATAAGGGTAAGCCCCAGGCCTATTGCCACCGGTGCAAGCCCTTTTGGAGCACGTTCATCGGTTGAGCCCAGGATAATGATCAGAAACATAAAGGTCATTACCACTTCAATCAGCAATCCTGAAAGGTATGGATACCCTCCCGGTGAGTGTTCACCGTACCCGTTCGAAGCCAGACCACCTGTATAACCATCTTTGCCTGACGCAATCAGATAGAGGATGAACGTGGCAAAAATTGCGCCCAGTACCTGCGACACAATATATGGTAAAAGCTCTGATGCTTTGAACCTTCCTCCGGCCCATAATCCCAAAGAAACTGCCGGGTTCAGGTGACAACCTGAGATGTGCCCGATGGCAAAGGCCATTGTTAATACAGTAAGTCCGAAAGCAAGTGAAACACCAAGCAATCCGATGCCCAGTTCGGGAAAGGCTGCAGATAAAACCGCACTTCCGCATCCCCCAAGCACAAGCCAGAAAGTTCCGATAAACTCGGCCGCTGCTCTTTTAGTCATTGACATGTAACCTCCTTTTTTAATTGAATGAATAAAATTACTGAATTACAAGCGTTATGTATCAAATAACTGCTGGTTATCTGATAAGATAGATTCATCAATCGGTAGAAGTAAGTTTTAGGCCGGGATGAGAGTTGCCTGAGGGAAGCCAAAGGTCAGAGAATTACCATTGACGAAGGAGTATATTGGTATTGAACATCACAAATATGAAAGTATCCTGTCATTTTCTGACTGAATACTTTCATACAGGATCATGCTTTTGCCCCGGAGAGCAGTGTTATGCACTAAGCCATTGGATATTTCCTGAATATCTGTTCAGAATGAAGCAACAGGTCAATATATTGTGCTCGTTTATAAATGTATGGGTCTTTAACCATTGCTTTTGACAACTTTCCCCTGAAGGCGCCCAAATTTTCAAATTTGTGCTTATTCATAAAATTCTCAAGATCGGTAAGCATGTTTGAGATGTGTTCAGGCTTGTGTTTGTAGAGTGCACTAACAATCTGAACAGTATCAGCTCCGGCAAGAATCATCTTGACCATGTCATTTCCTGAGTAAATGCCGGAAGAACTGCATACAGATGCCCCGGTATTGTTATATAAAACACCGGCATAGCGGAGTGCCAGACGGTAGTCGCCCTCATTGCTGAGGTTGAAAGGAGTACTGTGCGAAAGAGTTTCAAGGTTGATGTCCGGTTCAAACATACGGTTAAACAAAACAAAAGCTTTTGCTCCTGCTTTTGACATACGTGAGATCACCTGTAAAGGATTGGTATAGAACGGACTCAGTTTGACACTTACCGGAATTTTGACTTTTTTACATACAAGTTCAACAACTGATACCTGCTCATCCTCTATTGATTTTGCTTCTGTTTGAAAATCGCGCGGAACGGAGAAAAAATTTAATTCAAGACCATCAACGCCTGTTTTTTCAATCAGTTCAGCGTACTCAACCCAGGTTTCTGTAAAAACACAATTAAGGCTTGCTATTAATGGAATACTGATTGCAGCTTTGGCTTCACGAAGCTTGGCCAGGTGCTCTTCAGGCCCGGCATGCTCCATACCCGGAAAAAGACTGATCATTTCTGCATTCCGCTCATTGTACAATTCCATCTCATCCTGAAACTGTATGCTTTCCAGTTGAATCTGTTCTTCAAACAATGATTTGTAAACAATGGCTGCTGCACCAGCGTCCTCGAGCTTTTGCAGCATATCAACACTATTGACTAGGTTACTGGATCCAATAATAATGGGATTTTTAAGTGAAATACCCATATAATTAACAGCAAGTTTCGACATACAACGATCTCCTTTGATTATTTGTTTTTCCTGTGGTTAGGATGAATTAACAATATTTTAACGGTTTTTGTTCTCAGTATACTACCGATTTCGTGATAATTCTTGATGCGATAAAAATAAGTATTTGTAATGAGGCAAACTCATAAAATTGTCATTGCTGCTTAAAATTTCCGGATTCTATGTCTGATATCCGATGCTACATTGGCGAATGAAGGCAAAAACAATCATAGATTGTGAGGAATGACTCACCAAAAGCCGGGTTTTGGAATCAGCCGAAAGCCTGAAACTTAATTAAACTGATTATAAATAGATGGAGTCAATGTGCATTCACATGCATTTATTGCATCAGATACTCTATAAATAAGTAATTTTGCCGTGCTTTTCAGGATTTTCTGGGAGTACTTGTTAATGAGCGTTTTAAATACTTACTGATATGACAAAAAAGAAAAATTTTGTTACCTGTGACGGAAATTATGCTGCTGCTCACATCGCTTATATGTTCAGCGAAGTAGCTGCTATTTATCCAATCACACCCTCTTCTACCATGGCTGAATATGTTGACGAATGGGCAGCTTTTGGTCGTAAAAATATCTTCGGTGAAACCGTGAAAGTAACCGAAATGCAGTCGGAAGCCGGAGCAGCTGGTGCTGTCCACGGATCGCTGCAAGCGGGTGCATTAACCACAACATATACTGCATCCCAGGGTCTGTTGCTTATGATCCCGAATATGTATAAAATCTCCGGAGAATTACTTCCGGGCGTATTTCACGTTTCAGCCCGGAGTCTGGCTGCCCAGGCATTGTCAATTTTTGGTGATCATTCCGACGTATATTCGACCAGACAAACGGGATTTGCAATGCTCGCAACCGGCAGCGTTCAGGAGATTCTGGATATAGCCGGGGTTGCCCACCTTGCTGCAATAAAATCACGGGTGCCATTCCTCCATTTCTTTGATGGTTTCCGCACTTCACATGAAATTCAGAAAGCTGAGGCGCCCTCCAACGAAGATATGGCAGCATTGCTCGACTGGGATGCCCTTCAGGCATACCGCGACCGTGCTCTTAATCCGGAACATCCGGTTACAAGAGGAACAGCTCAGAATCCGGATATTTATTTCCAGTCGCGTGAAGCTGCCAATAAATATTATGATGCTTTGCCTGATATTGTTGAGGATTACATGCAGCAAATTACCAAACTCACTGGCCGGGAATATCATCCGTTTACTTATTATGGTGCTCCGGATGCTGAAAATGTGCTCATCGCCATGGGTTCTATCACCGATACAATCAAAGAAGTTATCGACTATCTGAATGCTAAGGGTGAAAAGATAGGTCTGGTTTCCGTACATCTCTACAGGCCGTTTTCTGCAAAATATTTCTTCAGGGTTATGCCTGCCGGTGTTAAACGAATCTGCGTACTCGACCGGACCAAAGAACCCGGTGCAAATGGCGAACCTCTTTACCTCGATGTTAAGGATCTGTTCTACGACAGACCGGATAAACCACTTGTAATTGGCGGCCGTTATGGTCTCAGCTCAAAGGATACCACTCCGGCTATGATTTTATCCGTGGTCAATAACCTGAAGAGTGCTGAACCCAAAAACAGGTTCACCGTTGGTATTGTTGATGACGTAACTTTTACATCACTGCCATTGCTTCCTGAGCTTGATCTGGCCGATAAAGATACATACCAGGCGAAATTCTACGGAATCGGCGCTGACGGAACAGTTGGTGCAAACAAGAATTCAATCAAAATCATTGGGGATACCACCGAAAAATATTGTCAGGCATACTTTGCCTATGATTCAAAGAAGTCAGGTGGCGTAACCACTTCACATCTGCGATTTGGTAACAAACCCATAAGATCACCCTATCTTGTGAATACACCTGACTTTGTAGCCTGCCATGTACCGGCATATCTCGAAAAATACGATATGCTGAAAGGGCTGAAAAAAGGGGGGACCTTCCTGCTCAACAGCATCTGGAGTGTTGAAGAAACCATGGATCGCCTGCCTGATCATATGAAACTGTATCTTGCCGAAAATGAGATTAAGTTCTATGTGATCAATGCTACAGCCATAGCTGAAGAAATCGGCCTCGGCGGACGCACCAACACCATCATGCAATCAACCTTCTTCAAAATATCTGGTGTAATTCCATACGAACTTGCCGTTGACCATATGAAGAAAGCCATCGCAAAAAGCTTTGGCCGCAAAGGTGAGGAAATTGTAAAAATGAATTATGCTGCCATCGATAAAGGTGGAGAGGCCGTTAAAATTGAGGTGCCGGCAGCTTGGAAGAAACTGGTTCCGGTAAAGAAGACTGATACCAGGATCTTACCTGATTTTATCCGGGATGTTGTAGAACCTATAAACGCTATGAAAGGCGATGACCTGCCGGTAAGTGCATTCCTTGGTCGTGAAGATGGAACTTTCCCGGCTGGCACAACCGAGTATGAAAAACGAGGCATAGCCGTCACTGTTCCAAAGTGGATTCATGAAAACTGTATTCAATGTAACCAGTGCGCCTATGTATGTCCTCACGCCTGTATCCGTCCGTTCCTCATCAATGAGGAAGAGATGAAGGCAGTTCCGGCAGGGACACCATCATTAAAAGCTATTCCCAAAACTTTCGAAGGATTGCAGTTCCGGATTCAGCTGAGCCCGCTCGATTGTACAGGTTGTGGTAACTGTGTTGATGTATGCCCCTCAAAAACAAAGGCACTTGTAATGGAGTCGCTCGACAGCCAGATGGAGCAGGATAATCTCTGGAACATCATTTCAAAAAAGGTTACATACAAGGATACCATTGCACCCAAAGAACAAAATGTTAAGAACAGCCAGTTTGCACAGCCATTGTTTGAGTTCTCCGGTGCTTGCAGTGGTTGTGGTGAAACGCCTTACATCAAACTGATTACCCAGCTTTACGGTGAACGTATGATGGTTGCCAACGCTACCGGATGCTCATCCATCTATGGCGGTTCAGCGCCCTCGACTCCGTATACAAAAAATGCAAACGGAGAGGGGCCGGCCTGGGCTAATTCACTTTTCGAGGATAATGCAGAATATGGTTTTGGAATGGCAACCGGTGTTTCAAAACTCCGCAGCCGCATTGCCGACCGGATGGGAAGTATTATCAGCGGCGATTTCAAGGCTGAACTTAAAACTGCCTGTGAAGAATGGATCAGTGCCATGAGCGATGCTGCCGGATCGAGAACTGCCACCGAAAAGGTGTTGCCGTTACTTGAAAAGGAAACTGCCCCGGTTGCCAAGGAATTACTTTCACTTAAACAGTATTTTATTAAGAAGTCAATCTGGATGTTTGGTGGAGATGGTTGGGCTTACGACATCGGTTATGGTGGACTCGACCATGTGATTGCTTCAGGTGAGGATGTTAACCTTCTGGTTCTTGATACCGAGGTTTATTCCAATACCGGTGGTCAGGCCTCAAAATCGACTCCGGTCGGGGCAGTGGCGAAATTTGCTGCAAGCGGTAAGAAGGTCAGGAAAAAAGATCTCGGTATGATGGCCATGAGTTATGGTTATGTTTATGTTGCTCAGGTTTCAATCGGGGCAAATCAGTCGCAATACCTCAAAGCTTTGCGCGAAGCAGAAGCCTATCCAGGACCATCTCTGATCATTGCTTATTCACCCTGTATCAACCATGGTATCAGGGCAGGAATGGGCAAAGCCAATGAACAGCAGAAAGATGCTGTTGAAGCTGGTTACTGGTCAATGTACCGGTACAATCCACTGCTCGAAAATGAGGGAAAAAATCCATTCCAACTTGATTCAAAGGAACCTGATTTCAGCAAATTTCAGGCATTCCTCGAGAGTGAAGTCAGGTATACTTCTTTGAAAAAGTCGTTCCCTGTGGAAGCCACCGAACTGTTTGCTGCTGCTGAAGAAAATGCCAAATGGCGCTACTATAGCTACAAACGTATGGCAGACGCAAATTTTTCTCATAAATAGTACTCAATCCATTACGGAATAAGTAATTTTGAAGCCGGGAATTTTCCCGGCTTTTTTTATTTGTGAAACTTATGAGATATGCCATTAGCCTGATTTTTGTTCTTTTAATTACGGGTTCATGTAAACAAAAGACGCCTGAATTATCCGGGCAGGATCATAAATCTCCGGATACTGAAATCGGACCTTCAAAAAGCGAAGGAAATTATCCGGGTAATCAAAGAAATGAACACATGGTGCTCGGCACTTTGTTTCAGCAGAAGGCCGGCGAATACAGGGCTTTGTGCTACCAGGCATTTAATCTTGGCAAACTGATGCTGGACAAGGATCTGTTGGATAACAGTGTTGATAAACACAGAATTATCGTGCTCGATATTGATGAAACGGTTCTTGATAACAGCCCTTTTCAGGCTAAATGCATACTTCAGGGAACTTCCTATCCTGAATACTGGGACGAATGGTGCAATCGTGCCATTGCAAAAGCTTTGCCCGGTGCCCTTGATTTCCTGTTATACGCCAAAGCAAATGGAGTTGGCATATACTACATCACCAACCGGAAGGTTCATCTGAAGGAAGCAACACTAAGAAACCTGGCAGAACTGGGTTTCCCTGATGCTGACAATGATCATATAATCATGCGCACCTCGGTTGATAGTAAAGAATCACGCCGGCAGGATCTGCTGAAGAAGAATCATATTTCACTTTTATTCGGTGATAACCTGAATGATTTCTCAGATGCTTTTGAAAAGAAGGATCCGGCTTCAAGGGCTGCTGAGGTTGACAGGATGAATAAGCTTTTCGGACAGAAGTTCATCGTTCTTCCCAATGCTATGTATGGTGACTGGGAATCGGCGTTGTATGGGTTTGATCAGAAACAGCCGGATTCAGTGAAGTACCTGATCCGGCGAAATGCTCTTACCGGATTCTGATTCAGTCTGTTATAACCATATCCATCCGAATATCGTTCTCGTCAGCCGGGATGTCGTCAAACATCTGGAAACGGAAGCATACACCAGTTTTTTTTGCTTTTATTGTAACCAGAAACCTGTCATAATAAGCTTTTCCGCGACCCATCCTGTTATTTTTCCTGTCAAAGGCTATTCCCGGAACAATAATCAGGTCGATACTTTCCTGATCAAAGAAAAGTGGGCCATCAGGTTCGGGAATCCGGTATAGATCACCGGCAATGAGATGCTCTTCCCCGTTAAAAATTTTGAGATTCATGGTATCTCCGTCAACGGATGGTAATACAATACGCTTCTTTCCAGCCCATTTACGAATGAAATCATGGGTAAAGACTTCTCCTCTGATCGACCAGTACATCATTACAGTCGAAGCGTCTCTGAACCCGGGTTGACTTTCAATTGAATCCATTATTATAGCCGACCTCCTGAAATATTCAGCGGTTTCCTGTTTTCCTTTCAGAAGTTTAACAAGCTGGCGGAGCTCTTCTTTACTTTTCACAGTATTATCAACGTCCATAGTGTGGATGGTAAATTTCAATTTTTTCTCTGAATTCTGTAAGCCATAATACAAATAAATGAGGCCGGTTATCCGGCCTCGTTTATCTCCCGATTACCATTGGTTGATCAATAGATGTCAATCACAAACGGAAGCCTTGCCTGAATGCCTTTCATATTTGAAATTGACCTCAATTCTTTCAGGTAGGGATAAAGTGTCCCAAGCTCCTTCTGTATCAGTGATTCCGAAGGTTTGCCTGAAAGATCATCCATCAGTTGTGTAAAAGGATCTTTTTGTTCAGGAAGCGAGGTTATCCTGTAATCTTCAAGTTTAGCCATGGATGCGGCAATTTCAATGGCTTTTCTCAATCCGCCGGTTTCGTCTGTCAGATTCAGCCTTTTCCCATCAATTCCACTCCATACCCTTCCTTGTCCTATGCTGTCAACATTTGCTGCAGTAATTCCCCTCCCGGCTGATACATGATTGATAAAAGTCTTGTATATGCGTTCAATGCTATTGGTAATCACTTTCTCCTCATAGGGGGTCATCGCCCTGGTCACCGACGGAAAATCGGAATTCGGATTTGTTTTAACCATATCGAATGTAACTCCAAGCTTGTTCTCGAAGAACCTGCTGAAATCGGGTATAACGCCAAATACGCCAATGGATCCGGTGAGTGTTGTCGGATTACAGACAATGGTATCTGCAGCACATGCAATATAATAACCTCCGGAAGCAGCATAATCGCCCATGGACGCAACAACAGGTTTTATTTCCTGTGCAAGTTTCAGCTCTCTGAGGATAACTTCTGAAGCCAAAGCACTTCCTCCCGGAGAATTTATCCGGAACACGATGGCTTTCACAGAGCTGTCAAGACGAGCTTTTCTGATAGCCCGGGAAAGTCGTTCTGACCCAATGGTCTCATCGTCACCTTCGCCACTCATAATTTCACCAACAGCATAAATTACCGCTATTTTATTCTTCGACCGTTTTTCGGCTTTTTGGACTGGAACATCCTTGTAACGTTCAAGTTTGACGAATTCAACCTTATCTGATTTTTCAAGCTTCAGTTTTTCCTTTATGAGGTCGGTTAACTGGTCTTTGTATGTGATTTTATCAGCAAATTTGTATTTAACTGCATCATCTGGCGTCTGAATAAGAAGGGAGTCGGCATACACCTTCAGACGCGCAGCTTCAATGTTTCGCGACTCACTTACCTTTTCCATAATATGCTGCCATATTGAACCTACATATGCAAGTGTCTGCTCTTTGCTGGCTTCACTCATTTTTGTTCCGATCAGCGGTTCAATAGCGCTTTTATATTTGCCATGCCGTATGATTTGTGCATTGACATCCAGTTTGTCGAGCAGGCCTTTGATAAATACCACTCCACCGGTGAGACCTTTAAAATCAATGCTTCCTTCAGGATTAACGCAGATTTCATCTGCAGCAGTAGCCAGGTAATAGGCCTTTTGCGAGTAGGTTTCACCGTAAGCAATAATGAATTTCTTCGACTCCTTGAACTGAATCAATGCATTCCTGATTTCTTCAAGGGTAGCCATGCCCGATGGAATATCACTCAGATCAAGCAGTATACCACTAATATTCTCATCTTTCGCGGCCTGTTCTATCAGGTCTGTAGTTTCGAGCAATCCCGGGGTGCTGGTTGTTTCCATAAACGAAGACCTGCTGAATGAAAATGGTCCGACAGGACTGCGTTCCGGTATGGGTTCATCGAATTGTAAAAGCAGAATTGTTTTTGGTTTAATGCTCACTTCTTCTTTTCCGGCAAATGAAATGGCCGAAGCGATGATTATAAATGAGATAAAAAAGAAAATCAGGGAGGTAAGTATCAACCCCGCCATTGATGCAAGCATGAATTTAAAGAATTGTCTCATATGATTTTATTGATTGGGTTTGACATTTTCACCAAAGATAATTTATTGATCTCAGAATCGCAGACACAACTGTCTTTTTATTTTTTAAAACCAGGTAGGATTTATATGCCCGCGGCTTTATTTTCAATCGGGACGGTTCTGTTCTCCGGAGCTTATATGACGGTTATAGTCGCGGATGGTTACAGCAGATGGCTGACTTCTGTGGTTTTTTATTTTCAGATGTTTTTTTTTAATTGGTAAGATTCAATGCTGCTATTTCATCCAAAGCTCATTACTTTTGTCTTTTATAACAGCTGGTAATGAAAGCACTTTATCTCCTTCTGGGAAGTAATATTGGAGACCGGAGTCTGAATATTGAAAACGCCATTCGATTGATTTCTTCTGAAATCGGTCCGGTTTTGAATGCTTCTTCCTGCTATGAGACTGAGCCCTGGGGAAATATAGATCAGGGCTTGTTTTTAAATGTGGCACTGCATCTCAGCTGTAATATGGATCCTTTTCTATTGCTCCGGAAGTTGCTTTCCATTGAGCAAAGACTTGGGCGTACCCGAAACCTGGAACAAAACGCTGCCAGGGTCATCGATATTGATATTTTGTTCTATGGCGATGAAATTATTTCATCCGAAAGCCTGATTATACCACATCCTCGTATGCAGATCAGGAGATTTGTCCTTGTTCCGATGAACGAAATAGCACCCGATGTGATCCACCCGATAGAAGGTGTATCGATCAGTGAATTGTTGGGTTCATGTCCTGATGTGTTGAACGTCTGTTTGTTTGATTACGTTGTTAATTATCAGTGAGCCGGTATATGCATTATAATTACATCGCAATCGAAGGTACCATCGGTGCAGGCAAAACTTCACTTGCTACAAGGCTTTCAATCGAAAACAATACCAGGTTGATTCTTGAGCAATTTGAAGACAACGATTTTCTTCCCAAATTTTACAAAGACCCGGCGAAATATGCCTTTCCACTCGAACTGTCTTTTTTGGCGGCGCGATTTCAGCAACTCAGGGACGAACTCTCTATGACAGACCTTTTCAGACCAAACATAATTTCGGATTATTTTATCAATAAATCATTGATTTTTTCCCGAAAAACACTGGCTGATGATGAGTATGCGCTCTATGCAAGACTTTTCAGTATTATAAACCTTTCACTCCCGCGACCCGACCTGCTTGTATATCTGTATGTCTCAGTGCAACGGCTTAAGTCGAATATCATTAAAAGAGGGAGACCTTACGAACAGGATATAAGGCATGATTATCTGGAGAAAATTCAAAGCGGATATTTTGATTACCTCAGGCAGCAAAGTGATATGAGAATTCTGATTATTGATACCAATGAAATTGATTTTGTCAATATTCCGGGTCATTATGAACTGCTTAAGGATTTGATTGACAAGGAATATCCAATTGGGGTTCATACGGTTACTCCGTGATGAGATAAATTCATATCCAAATTTTGTGTTAAATTACCTTTAACGAAAAAATATTTTAAATTTGGTTGTTTTTTCAGTGTTCGATTTTCTGATTCACTTCAGTGAAGGGCGCAACTTCTGAATTTCCCGTTTTTTAATTGTTCCGGTTTAATTTCCAACTCACAATGGTATTATACATTGCATTAACTGTTTTGTTGCTTGCCTTTATGGCATTTTTCTTTTATTACCTTAAACTGGTGAAGCAGAAAAACAGGATGATTGCCCTGCTCAGCGATCAGAATAAATCAATTTTGAAAACCCAGATGGAACTGGGTTTGGCGAAAGATAAAGCAGAAGAATCAGATAAACTGAAATCGGCATTTCTTGCAAATATGTCGCATGAAATCCGGACACCCCTGAATGCAATCATGGGTTTTTCTTCGTTATTGCAGGATTCGTTGGTCGATGAGCAGGAAAAGCAGCAATTTGTAAGTATCATTCATACCAACAGTACCAAATTACTGAGTCTGATGGATGAAATCTTTGATATCGCTAAGATTGAATCAGGGATGGATCAGTTGCAACGTGAGCCTTGCCAGGTAAATGAACTTGTGATGAGTCTTGTTACTTTCTTTAACCTCGAAAAAAGTCTGACAGGAAAGGATGATATTCAGATAAAAATGCATAAACCAAACCGAGATACTGGTTTTACCATCTATACGGATCCCAAAAAACTCAGACAAACATTGTTTAACCTGATTGAGAATGCTCTTAAATATACAAGTGAGGGAAGTATTGAAATCGGTTACAATCTGAAGGAAGATGCAAAAGTTGAATTTTTCGTGAAGGATACAGGGATTGGTTTCCCCCAGGAAAAGCTGGATATACTTTTTCAACGATTCAGACAGGCTGACGACAGCACGACAAGGAAATACGGTGGAATTGGACTTGGATTAACGCTGTCGCAGAAATTTGTGGAATTGATGGAAGGGCAGATGAGGGCTGAATCAATTCAGGGATCAGGGTCGGTTTTCTATGTTTCAATTCCGTATGGACCGAAGCCTGAATAATATTATAAAGAGACAGTCTCAAAAATCCGGCTTCTGAAAATGATTGCTTGTGTCAGATCTACCTGCTTTTCTCAATCTGGCAGGCAGAGCTGTAATGTCAACGAATTCCGGATTTTGAGACGGCCTCTTTTTCAAAGAATTGGTTAGCTCTGAAATTCTCTCAGTGATTCCATCAGTTTCTTACGTGTGAAAAAGATTCTGCTTTTTACAGTGCCAATGGAAAGATTGAGATTCTCGGCTATTTCTTTATACTTGAACCCTGCAGTATGCATTTCAAATGGCATGCGTTGATCTTCTTCAAGACGTGCAATACCTGCCTTAATTTCTTTCGTTGAAAGTTCTGATTCAGGACTGACAAAATCCGATTTACGGGGAATGTTCAGATAATACAGGTCTTCGGTATTATCAACAATGGTGTTGGCCTTCTGATTCCTTCTGTAATTATTGATGAAGGTGTTCTTCATGATGGTATATGTCCAGGCTTTCAGGTTTGTGTCATCAGCAAACTTGTCCTTGTGGGTAAGTGCCTTCAGATAGGTGTCCTGGATCAGGTCCTTGGCCTCCTCTCTGTCGTTGGTCAGTGTGTTGGCAAAATAGGAAAGGTTGTCGTGAAGACTTATGAGCCTGTGGTTAAATTCGATGGCTGTCATGGTTTTTATATTTGGTTGTTGATTGATGTTTAACAAATATAATGCAGAATTAAACAGATTGGGAAAAAAATATCAAAATATTTTTCTTGTCTTGCCGAAAATTTAAATATTGAAATGTAAATAATTGATAAATAGAGTGAAAGGATTCAATTTGGAATCATTACAAAATGTTAAAAAGATACAAGAGAATGGTTAAACAAAATGTTTACATAGAAATGTCCCAATACGGGACGGCGCATGTCCCATAATGGGAATATTCCTGCTCTAAAAGCAAGAGAAGTCATTAAGACTTTGTTAATTAAATGGATAGGGGAAAAATGTACCTGTAAGGATAGCACAATTTTGTCCTAAAATGGGATAAAAATGATTTATTAAGTATTAAATAGTTAATAAATATTTTTACTAAATGACTTATATTATTGGATTACAATAATATAAGGTGTGTTTCGACAGCAGAAATAAGAACGACAATGTGTCAGGTTGCCGGAATTCAGAAGGGGAAACTGCCAGATTTTATTAAGAGAGATTATAAAGTCTTGATTTGTCCGACAAAATCGCTAGGAATACCAGCCAGTAATACGTTTTCTGGTAAATCAACCGGATGTTCATGTGTCTGATAACCGGTAATAAATATACGCTGGTTCCCGAAGGAAGCTGACAACTGATGTACATACTCAGCGTACTTTTTACGTGTAAGTGGGGTAGTTATTGATGTAAAAAGATAATCAATCTTGTGTTTGCCTGCAACCTCAAGCAGATCTTCAAAAGGAACAGACTGGCCCAGGTAGATAACTTTGAAACCTGCTTTCTTAATCAGATAATTGAAGAAAAGAAGACCCAATTCGTGCCATTCGTTGGAGGGAAGGAAGATCAGAAAACATTTTGCATCTGGTTTTGCATTTCCCGATTGTCCGTCAATGGCAATGATAAGTTTCTGACGGAGCAGATTTGATACGAAATGTTCCTGAGCCGGGTAAATGGTTCCGATCTGCCACAGGATTCCGATTTTCTCGAAAAAAGGATACAAAAGCCGGACTACTGTGTCGTCAAAGCCAATTTTAATTACAGATGTTGACAAAATACGCTCAAACCGATGTTCATCAAGTTCAATCATTGAAACAATCAACTGCTCAATCTGGTTGTCGGAATCATGAGAAGTCTCGGAGATTTCCATTATCCGTTCATTAATCTCATCATTGCACATAGTAACAATGTTGGAGATTTTTAAACCGTTCCGGTTCAGAATTGAAACGTTCAACAATTTTTTAAGATCCTTGTCAGAATAAAACCTGATGTTTGTTGATGTTCTCTCAGGTTCAATCAACTGATATCGCTTCTCCCAGATGCGGATAGTATGCGCTTTTATTCCGGTCAGTTGTTCAAGATCTTTGATTGAATATTGAATCATGGGTTGTTTTGTGTAAAACATACTGTTTAATCTTTCCGATCATGGCTTATAACAAGCTTAGATTGAAAAAGTTTTACAGTTGCATCCGGAAATACATAAAAGCCGGAGGTTTTTCTCCGATTACACCTGATTCTGTATAAACAAACAGGGTATTCATGTTGAATTTATTTAAAAAGTCCTTTCGCCTTTTCTATAACCCGGTCAATTCCTGTAATATCTTTGCCTCCGGCGGTGGCATAGTGAGGTTGTCCACCTCCGCCTCCCTGAATTTCACGCGCAAGGTCTTTCACTATAATTCCGGCATTCAGTTGCCCCGATTTTGCCAATGTGTCTGAAATCGCTACTGTAATGCCCGGCTTACCTTCATAAAGGTTAACTACAATGGTTACCATATTGTCGCCGGCCGCTGTGGTTTTGTAAGTCAGATCCCTGATGATTGCCGGGTCAAGTTCCAGGCTGGCTGTGATAAGTCTGATTCCATTCACAATAACAGCTTCTTCAATCAGCTTTCGGGCAAGGTCATTTACAAGGGAAGAATTCAGTTCATCGATGCGGGAACGGAGTTTCTGGTTTTCTTCCATCAGATTTTTTACTCCTCTGATCGGATCAACAGGATTCTTAACCATTTCCTTAATCTCTGCAATAATTTCAATCTGTCCGGTGTAGTAGGAAACAGCTTTTTCAGCAGTAATAGCTTCAATACGCCTAACCCCGGCTGCAATAGCCGACTCCGAGACAATGCGGAACAGGCCGATTTGCCCGGTTGCATGTACATGAGTTCCCCCGCAAAGCTCAACCGATTCACCAAAACGGATTACCCTGACTGAGTCACCATATTTTTCTCCAAAAAGCGCTAAAGCTCCCATTTTTCTTGCATCTTCCATGGGAATTCCCCGCGATTCGTTCAGGTTGGAGTTCTCCCGGATCAGTTGGTTTACTCTTTTTTCAACCTGCGCGGTATCGTTATCACTTAGTTTTTGAAAATGTGAGAAGTCGAACCTTAGATAATCGGGATGAACATAGGAGCCCTTTTGTTCAACATGTGTTCCGATGATCTCCCGCAGTGCCTGATGAAGCAGATGTGTGGCTGTATGATTGTTGGCAGTATTCTGCCTGGCTTCTTTTGAAACGATGGCTTTTACAACGCTTCCCGGATCAGCTGGCAATACATCTGTAATATGAATAATAAGGTTGTTTTCTTTTCGGGTATCATTGACCGGAATTGAAATATTCCCTGCTTCAATCACACCGGTATCGCCTACCTGTCCTCCGCTTTCAGCATAAAATGGTGTTTCTGCCAATGCTATCTGGTATGAATCCCGGCCTTTTGAATGAACTTTCCGGTAACGGGTTATCTTTGTTTCAACAGCAAGTTTATCATATCCGACAAACACTTCTTTTGAACCCTGATCAAGTACAATCCAGTCGTCTAATTCAACGCTGGCATCCTTCCGCGAACGTTCCTTCTGCTTTTCCAATCCCTTGCTGAAACCGGCCATATCCACATCTTTCCCGGCTTCACGGGCCATCAGTCCGGTCAGATCTATCGGAAAGCCATAGGTGTCATATAATTCAAAGGCAAAAGAACCATCTATCAGGGATGAAGATGGATTGGATTCTATGTATTGATTGAATTTCCCGATTCCGTGCGATAATGTCCTGAGGAAGGATGCCTCTTCTTCGGCTATTACTTTTTCGATAAGGGATTTCTGGGTGTTGAGCTCATCGAAGTAAGACCCCATCTGGTTAACAAGAACAGGGATCAGTTTGTGAATAAAAGGCTCGTTCAGATTCAGGAAAGTATATCCGTACCGCACTGCTCTGCGCAAAATACGGCGGATCACATAGCCTGCTTTGTTATTCGATGGCAACTGACCATCGGCAATGGCGAAAACAATGGCCCTCAGGTGATCGGCAATAACACGCATGGCTACATCACTTTTTACCGAGAATCCATAGCTGATTCCGGATATCGCAGAAATTTCGCGGATGATTGGCTGGAAAACATCGGTGTCGTAATTGGATTGTTTTTTTTGAAGCACCATACAAAGCCGTTCGAAGCCCATACCTGTATCCACATGTTTTGCAGGCAGTGGCTGCAGGCTTCCGTTTGCCAGACGATTGAATTCCATGAAAACCAGGTTCCAGATTTCAATCACCAGGGGATCGCTGGCGTTGACCAGTGTTGCTCCTTCAATCTTTTTCCGGTCTTCATCATTCCTGATATCAACATGAATCTCAGAACATGGCCCGCAGGGACCAGTATCACCCATTTCCCAGAAATTATCTTTCTTGCTTCCGCGCAGAATCCTGTCCTCGGCAATGTGCTTCTTCCAGAATTCATAAGCCTCCATATCAGCTTCAAGTTTATCTTCCTGATCGCCCCCGAAAATAGTTACGTAGAGGCGGTCCTTGTCAATTTTATAGACTTCGGTCAGCAATTCCCAGGCCCATTCAATGGCTTCATGCTTGAAATAGTCGCCGAATGACCAGTTGCCAAGCATCTCAAACATGGTATGGTGGTAGGTGTCATGGCCTACTTCTTCCAGATCATTGTGTTTGCCCGAAACCCTCAGACACTTCTGTGAATTGGCAATCCGTGGAAATTTTACCGGTGAATTGCCCAGAAAAATATCTTTAAACTGGTTCATTCCGGCATTGGTAAACATCAGCGTAGGATCATCCTTAATGACCATTGGAGCAGACGAGACTGTCTCATGTTGTTTTGATCTGAAAAAATCAAGAAATGTTTGCCGGATTTGTTGTGCGTTCATATGCAGTATTTTAGACTCATCAACACCATGTTGATTTAAGATTTTTTAACCTGATAAAGGCTTGCAAATTTAGTTGAAAATGTTAATTTTGCCGACACCCTCAAAAAAAGACCTGAGATTATCGCTCTTGCGAAAAAAAAGCCGGTACCGGATGGCAAAAATCAAATATCATTTTAACACCAAATCACTGAAAATTGAAAAAGTTCAGGTGACCATGAAGCAAAAGCTGACGCGATTGCTTTATGTTCTTGCCTCAGGTTTGGTTTTTGCCACTGCAGTGCTTGTTCTTGCCTATAATTTTATAGAATCTCCAAAGGAAAGAATGCTTCAGCGCGAAATTGACCAATATGAATTGCAGTTTAAGATACTCAACGACCAGCTTGAACAGGTTCAATCGGTTGTTTCAGATCTGCAGGACAGGGATGATAACATCTACAGGGTTATTTTTGAATCGGAACCGATTCCTTCATCGGTGCGAAAAGCAGGATTCGGAGGAACCGACCGCTATTCAAAACTGGAAGGGTTTAAGAATTCTGAAATTATATCCAATACCGCTCGAAAGCTGGACTTGATTACCAGTCAGTTATATGTTCAATCCAGGTCCTTTGATGAAGTTTTTGCTCTTGCGAAACGAAAAGAAGAATTGCTGGCTTCAATTCCTGCCATTCAGCCGGTTTCGAACCGAAACCTGAAGAGGGTAGGGTCATATTTCGGATACCGTACAGACCCATTCTACAAAGTCACCAAATTTCATGAAGGAATGGACTTTACAGCAACTGTCGGCACCGATGTTTATGCCACTGGAGATGGAGTTGTTACACTCGTTGAACGGTCAAGGGGGGGCTATGGCAATTGCATCACCATTAACCACGGGTTTGGATATGAAACTGTATATGCCCACCTGTCGAAGATGAATGTCAGGCGTGGAGAAAAAGTTAAAAGGGGGTTTGTTATTGGTCATGTTGGCAATACAGGAAAATCGACATCACCCCATCTTCATTATGAAGTCCGGAAAGGCCGGGTGGCCATCGATCCACTTAATTTTTTCTTCAACGATATCACTCCGGAAGAATACGAAATGATGATTGAGCTCTCCCAGCGGCCGTCGCAAACCCTTGATTGATATTCACCATATGCCTTACAAAAAGAAGGAAATAGAAAAAGTATATTACAGGATCGGGGAGGTAGCCGATATGTTTGGAGTTAACCAATCGCTGATCCGTTTCTGGGAGAAAGAGTTTGATATTATTAAACCATTCCGCAACAAGAAGGGCAACCGCTTCTTTACCAAACAGGACATCGATAATTTTCACCTCATTTTCCACCTGGTGAAGGAACGTGGATTTACTTTACAGGGAGCCAGGGAGAAACTCAAAGGCAATCCTGAAGAAACCACCGATCATGCTGCAGTGGTCAGAAACCTTCAGAAAATCAGAAGTTTTCTGCTTGAACTTAAAGAGGGGATTGACTGATTAACGAAAATAACCTTTATCAAGATAGTTCACTATATAATCCCTGACTCCGTCTTCAAGGGTTGTAAACTCATTCCTGTATCCGGCATTTCTGAGTTTTGTCATGTCGGCCTCGGTAAAGTACTGATATTTATCGCGGATGTCGGCAGGGGTATCGACGAATTCGATCTCTGGATGTTTCCCCAGAGCCTGAAAGGTTGAATTTGCAAGATCAACAAATGACCGGGCTACGCCGGTTCCAAGATTATACAGTCCTGATGCCGGTTGATTCTCCATCATAAACATTAAAACGGATACGACATCCTTCACATAAATGAAATCACGCAACTGTTTACCATCTTCAAAATCAGGTCTGTGCGATTTGAATAACTTCACTTTGCCGGTCTCTTTTATTTGTCTGTATGCATGAAAGATAACAGATGCCATACGACTTTTGTGATATTCATTTGGCCCATATACATTAAAAAACTTCATTCCGGCCCAAAATGGCGGGGTTGAGGTTTGTTTCAACGCCCATTTGTCGAATTCGTTTTTTGAAACGCCATACGGGTTCAGGGGTTGGAGCAACTCAACAATATTGTGATTATCGATGTAACCGTGCTCTCCCAGTCCATAGGTCGCAGCTGAGGAAGCATAAACCAGCGGTATTTTATGCCTTGTGGCAAGCTCCCATACTTTTTTGGTGTAGCCTGTATTGAGCTCGTCAAATATGGCCATATTCATTTCGGTGGTATCTGTCCTGGCACCGATGTGAAAGATGAAATCAACGCTTGAAGCATTTATTTCAAGCCAGCCGAAAAAGCTTTTTCTTTCTGTCTTTTCTGTGATGTTTTTCCCTGCAAGATTACCATCCTTTTCTTTTTTGGAGAAATCGTCAACAGCAACAACACCTGTGAATCCTTTTTCCTGTAATCCGCTTACCAGGCAACTGCCGATAAACCCTGCAGCTCCTGTAACTACTATCAATCCCATATCAACAAGTACTTAATGATGGTTTTTTTCTTATCTTTTCAATCCCTTATCCAGAACATCAAAGCCAAACAGGTGGTACATGGTTTTAAAAATGTCTGTATTGTCAATCAGACCAAAGAACTGATCTGATCCGGGGCCCCTGGCATATAGCGGAACCGGTATTGCCGAATGATCACCCGTAGAGAATTTCCCTACCGGGCTGCCAGAAACAAGTTCCTTAACAGGCAGGCTTAATCCGCCGGTTTCATGATCAGCAGTGATGATTACCAGGGTTTCTTTGTTTCTTTCAGCAAATTCAAGAGCTATGCCACAGGCTTTATCAAAATCAATGGTTTCATTAACAACATAGTTGAGGTCATTATCATGGCCGCCCCAGTCTATCTGAGAACCTTCTACCATCAGAAAAAATCCGTTTTCATCCATGCTTAGCAGATCAATGGCTTTAGCAGTGGAAAGGCTCAGCATATCGCCCCTCCCTTCAGAAAACTTTGGGGCATGGTTGGGATATAGCAAAGCTGCCAGTTTGCCACCGTTAACTTCCATCATTTCAGGAATTGTCCGTGCAACATTGTATTTTCTTGAAAGTAAACTATCAATAAGGTTAAGACCATCAGCCCTTTTACTGAAATTATCATAACCACCTCCGATAAAGACGTCAATATCAGTGATGAGAAACTGTCTGGCAATCTCTTCTGTCATATTTCTGCCTTCAACACAGGCAATAAATGAAGCTGGTGTTGCGTGGGTAATGGCAGATGTTGCCACTAGTCCTGTAGCCAGTCCGAAATCTTCAGCGTACTTCAGGATGCTGGGTACCTTTGTTTTATCGGGGAGCATACCGATCATTCCGTTGTTGGTTTTATGCCCGGTGGCAATAGCTGTTCCGGCTGCAGCTGAATCTGTTATATAGTCGTTGTCGGAAAAGGTTTTTACAAGGGCAATATTCGGGCACCTTGTCATATTCAGATTATCTCGTGTGGCAGTATATGCAGCATACATCTGGGAAAGGCCCATCCCATCACCGATCAGGAGTATAATATTTTTCGGCTGGTTTTTCTTTTCATTGCCCTTGTCTGCTTTCCTGTTCTGAGCGTATGAAGTGACGGTGGTCAGAATTATAGCAAGTACGATAATGAAGTTGTTTCGTTTCATTTTATCGGGGTTTTATCTGCAAACAGTTTGCAGGTTGAAGATTTTGCGTTTTAATTGCAAAAATATGAAATATGCAGATAGCGGAGTGTTATTTCATTGTTAAGCTGGTGGAACAGTTTGTTATCATTGCTGTTGAGAAATATATCCCTACCAAAGCCGGACTTTGAAAAATTTAAGTACATTTGACGGTTTCTATAGCAAAACCTTGTTGTAACCATTGATGAGGTTGCTGGAAAGCAATGAACGCTGAATATTTATTAAATTTAATCAAACCTTTATGAAAGAAAAAGTCCAGACTCTGCTCAATGAGTCGAAAACAGCCAGATGGATCGCATTGTTGCTGATTTCATCAACCATGTTTTTTGCCTACTTCTTTGTTGATGTGGTTGCACCTCTTCAGACTATGCTTGAAACTCAATACAAGTGGACTCCTGAAGTATTTGGTATGTTGGGTGGTTCTGAATTTTTCCTGAATGTTTTCGCCTTCTTCCTGATTTTTTCCGGGATAATTCTTGATAAAATGGGTATCAGATTTACCCTGATAACTGCCGGATTAACAATGGTAGTGGGTGCCTTCCTTAAATATTATGCATTGACACCTGGATTTCAGGATTCCGGCCTTGCAGTATGGCTCGGTTCGTTTATAACCTGGGTGCCGGCTTCTGCAAAACTTGCATTCTTCGGATTCTCAATCTTTGGTGTTGGGGTTGAAATGGCTGGTATTACAGTGTCTAAGACCATTGTTAAGTGGTTTAAGGGAAAAGAAATGGCTTTGGCTATGGGTCTTGAAATGGCAGTTGCCCGTTTAGGTGTATTTGCAGTATTCCGTCTAACACCGATATTTGCTGATAATGGGGGTGTTTCAAATTCAGTTTTCATGGGTCTGGCATTCCTGTGTATTGGTTTTGTTACCTTTTTCATCTATACCTTTATGGATCGCAAGCTTGATAAACAGATGGGTGTTACCAAACTACAGGCTGACCCGGAAGAAGAATTCAAGATCAGCGACCTTAAGAAAATATTTACCAACCCGGGTTTTCTGGCTATTGCAGGACTCTGTGTTTTGTTTTATTCAGCAATTTTCCCGTTCCAGAAGTTTGCAACCGATATGCTTGCGTCAAAGCTTGATCTGGATGTAAGAACAGCCGCAGCATATTTCTCTTATTTTCCGATTGGTGCCATGGTTTTGACTCCTTTCATCGGTTACTTTCTCGATGTTAGGGGAAAGGGTGCTACCATGATGTTATATGGTGCAATTCTTCTGACCATTTCGCATCTTATTTTCGCTCTGGTCCCATCAGAAATTTTCAACGTACCCATTGCTATAGGAACAATCGTTATACTTGGGACAGCTTTCTCACTGGTGCCTGCTTCAATGTGGCCTTCGTTGCCAAAGATTGTTGAAGACCGGTATCTTGGGTCAGCATATGGAAGTATATTCTGGATCCAGAATATTGGTCTTTTGGGAGTCCCGGTATTAATAGGCTGGGCTTTGTCTGCATCAAATCCGGGAGTTTCTGAGCAAATTACCGCTGGAGTTACCGGTGTTAAATACAATTATACAATTCCTGAACTTATATTCGCTGGTTTTGGTGTCCTTGCAATTTTCCTGAGTGTAATTCTGAAAAGGGTGGACCGTAAAAATGGTTATGGACTTGATATTCCGAATAAAAAGAAATAGGAAGTAATTACGATTTTAACAGGCAGCATTCAGACGGATGCTGCCTGTTTTTATTTATAAAAAAAAACCTGCCGGGATGAGCAGGTTTTTCTAACGACATCTAAAGAGGTGGGATAAATTCGGATCAAGGGGCCGGGAAGCCCTCGACCCATAACTATAGATTTATAAGTCACTAACAAAGATCGGATATAAAAAGGTGGCTTTGCTTGAGAAATGTATAATTGCCTGAAAATATTTATCCAGCGTACCTGTTCGTTGTACAACTGCTAAAAATTTTACATTCTTAATACCCTTCTCACTGGATTAATAAGACCAGATCTTCATTATTTCACCTGACACCGCAGGGTATTGTAGCTGAAAATATGAGATTTTACCAATTTCTAAATTTTCTTTAAAACTTTGGCTGTCATTGACGGGACCTCAATTTTGCCGGCACCGAACTTAATACCAGACATCAGATCAATAAACTCCTTACCATCAACAATATCCTGGTACACTGAGCCGTTGCCAAGGTTTATCAGGATGATGATGATATCGCTGTCGTTTGAGCGTTTATAAATGAGGATGTTCTTATCTGCTTTTATAAATGTGAGTTTGCCATTTGATAAAACCGGGTTTTCCCTCCGGATTTTTATAAGCTTTTTGTAATAACTGTGCAACTCTTCATTAAAGCTGATACTATCAAATGATTTGGGCCCGGGCTGAATATTTGTCCTGGATTCAGGGTTGATTTTATACTCTTTCCACCACAGCGGTTTTCTTTCGTCAGGATCATCCCCGCCCCACATGCCGAATTCATCCCCGTTCCAGATATGCGGGCTTCCGATATTTGTATACTGATGAACCAGATAGAGCATAGCCCTGCGATAGGTGTCCTCATCGGGTTTGCCACTGATATATCCCGGGTCTTCATGCGCTGAAGCATGAAATTTGTATTTGCCTTTGTTGGCAAAACAGGATAGTAACCTGGGGCTGTCATGCGTGGCATTCACATTCATCATCGAATAACGGAAAGGCTCGTCCAGCCTGTTCCATTCCTTATTAAGACTGTCAGCAAATTGTCTGGCATCTGCTTTTGGTTCAGCCTGGGCAAAGAATCCTCTTGCCGGCCTGTAAACCTGGTAGTTCATGATTGCATCGAAAATTTCAGAATTGGCATATTGGGCAGGATTCATGAAGGCGTCAGGCCATTTTTCCCACCAGACTTCTCCAACGAGATAGGCTTCCGGGTCAACGGATTTGACATATGTGCGGTATTCTCTCCAGAAACCCATAGGTATCTGATCGGCTACATCAAGCCTGTATCCATCGATACCTTTTGTTTTGTCTCCATCAGGTGCCAGCCACCGACTTGTAACATCAAATATATGTTGTTTCGCACCTTCGTTAATATTTCCCTCATAGGGATGACCTGAAACCCGCTCGCCCTGAACATTGACTTTTTTTAATTCGGGAAGGCTCATGATGTTCAGCCACCCTTTGTAACTGAATTCATTTTCAGCCGTTGCCGGATTGTCGTATGAAAGAATCTCATACCAGTCTTTGTAGAGAGATTTCTCCTGGTTTCTGACAATATCCTGCCAGGCCCAGAAAAGTACACCGGTGTGGTTCCATGAATAATCCACAATCACCCTGATGTTTCGCTTGTGTAGTTCATCAACCAGTTTCAGAAAGAGTTTGTCGGCCGAAGTCCATTTCCAGGTGGAAGGATCAGCAGGATTTTCAGTGGCCATCAGTTTGATGTCTCCCTGAGGGTCAGGGCCAAAATTGACATCGATGTGGTGGTAATTTCTTGCATCGTACTTGTGCAGCGAAGGGGCGTCATTGACTGGATTAAGGTAAATGGCTGTTATCCCCAGATCTTCAAGGTAATCAATTTTATCAAGAACGCCCTGCAGGTCACCCCCGTAACGACGGTGTTGCATGGTTTCGCGTAACCCCCGACCCGTTTGGGCAGCCCAATCCTCCTGGGTGTACCAGTCTGAAGTCCAGGGTGTGATGGCCCAGTTGTCCGGTACGGGAAAAGAAGCTGTTGGGGTTGAAATAGTTGCAATGGTAGGATCATTGGATGGATCACCAT
Source organism: Bacteroidales bacterium (assembly GCA_016705005.1). Lineage (GTDB taxonomy): Bacteria > Bacteroidota > Bacteroidia > Bacteroidales > Lentimicrobiaceae > Lentimicrobium. The sequence goes on from JADIZB010000013.1 coordinate 68,289, forward strand.
TGTTAAACCTTTCCACGAAAATCTGGTACCAGATGACATTTTTCGACCATTCCGGCGGGCCGTTACTGATTGTTGTTTTCGTTTCATTATCGCATGCTGCCAGAGCCAGCAATAACAGGAGGGATGGGATTGTTTTGTTCATTTTGACAATTTTTCGGGAGGCAGTATGTCATGGCCCTCAGCAACAGTAACTGCTTATCCAATTGATACAAGTGCCAACTTTGTTTATTTTCTGTTATAGGCCGACCTGCCAGCTTTTGATTATAGAGAACGGTTCTGCCTGGGATTCACCTCGTCAGGCCCTGAAATGAAAACAGGCCCTCAGAGATTTTTTTTTATTAATCAGCTGTTCAGGTTGAGGCTCTTTTTTCTATCGAGACCGGAATAACCCTGGTTTGAAAATCAATAAAAGTGGAAGGATTTTCAATGCGCCGGATCAGAATTTCAACTGCCTGGCGGCCCATTTCAAACCCCCGTTGTTCAACAGTGGTTAACGGAGGATTCGCAATACTGGCGATCGGGTCATTGCCAAAACCTGTAACAGCAATATCGCCGGGGATTTTATAACCATTTTCCTGCAACAGCTGCATGGCGGCAATGGCTGTAAAATCGTTTACGGCGAAAATACCATCTATCTCAGGTGCCAGTCTGAGTATCTGTTCTTTCAGATCAAGAACTTCCTGACGTGTGTCACACTGAAGTATGTAGGCCGGATCTTCTTCAATGCCAAAATTAGCCAGTGCTTTGAGATATCCTTCAAGCCTGAGTTTCCCTATCAGCAGGTGCTGAGGTGAGGCAAGGTGGAGAATTTTTCGGCATCCTCTTTCCAAAAGATGTCCTGTTGCCAGCAATGCACCTTCAAAATCAGCAGTAACCACCCGGTCGGTCTCAACCTCTTCGCAAACCCTGTCAAGGAATACAATAGGTATACCACTGTCAATCAAATCTTTAAAATGCCCGTGGTCTTTGGTTGATTTGCTCATCGATACAAGAATCCCGTCAGCACGGTGGTCAAGTAAAACCTGGGTATTGATGACTTCACGGTTATAATCCTCATTTGACTGGCAGATAATCAACCGGTATCCTTTGGCATAGGCAAGTTCTTCGATTCCGCTGATCACGGATGAGAAAAAGTGGTGCACTATTTCAGGGATGACCAGGCCGAGCGTATTGGAACGCTGCCGTTTCAGACTCAGGGCAAGGGCATTCGGCCTGTAATTGACCTGTTCTGCATACTCTTTCACAACCCTTTTGGTTTCAGTGCTGATGTCAGGATGGTCTTTCAATGCGCGCGAAACAGTTGATGGAGAGATACCCAATGCCCGGGCTATGTCATTGATCGAGATAAGGTTCGATTTCATTTCGGTTGATTAAACGCTTTTCATTCTTTTCCGGATAAAGATACTTAAATTGCGTTTAAGTGACCCTTGATACATATAATATTTCCTTTCTGAAATTTCCTGATTAATAAGCCGGATGAAAACTGATTACCGGATAGGTGACCAGGACCGTTTGCCCGGTGAATGTTTTTTTGCTAAGCCTGATTTTTTCAATGATTCAGGGAGCTATGAGAATCAGCAGTCCAAATTGTTTAATTTTTCAACCTGTTCTTTTGTCATTTTTTTACTCCGCAATCGATTGCGGAAACGTTTGCAGTTTTTTTTTAAGCAGATGTGTTGAATTACTTGATAAATCAGTGGATTCATAATTAATTTTTGCTTAACATTGTACCATTAAATCACGTTACTTCCTGCTTTTTTCCGGTTGTAACTGATACAGATTTTATTTTTACCGTTTATTCCAAACCATGAGAGGCATTTGTGCTTTTTTGTGGTTTATGTAATTTTATCAAAAAGGTCTGCTTTCTCTACGGAATTGATTTGTTTATTCATATATTTAAGGTCAGTTTAGTTGAACCTGCGAATGATTATCAGAGTAGGAAATGTGCATAACAGGGATGGCCCTGATTCTTATTGCGGAACCCGTCGGTTCTGACGGATATTCCGGCACCATTCGGATTTTTTTTGAAACTGAATACCTATCACTTATTTAATAATAATTAAACCACCAACCAAAACCAGAATTATGAAGAAGCATTCTACATTGCTGAAAGTTCTGTTTCTTTTTCTGAGTCTGACTTTTGCTTACCAGGGTTATGCCCAGGGAGTCAGGATTACGGGAAAGGTTACAGATGCCAATGATGGAAAAACCATGCCTGGGGTTACCATCGCTGTGAAAAACACGACGACAGGCACCATTACCGATATTGACGGTAACTTCACTTTAAATGTCAATAAAGGTGCAGCGCTCGTCTTTTCATTTATCGGTTACAACACCCAGGAGGTAGTGATCGCAGACCAGGTCACACTTAAAATTGTGATGGTGCCTTCGGTTACAACCCTCGAGGAAGCCGTTGTTATCGGATACGGTACTGTGAAAAAAAGTGACGCAACAGGTTCTATTGCTGTCGTTTCGTCGAAGGACTTCAACAGGGGAGCCATTACGTCACCACAGGAACTGCTTGTTGGTAAATCAACAGGGGTCGTCATCACTTCAAGCAATGGAGCCCCCGGCGCCAGTGCTACCATCCGTATCAGGGGAGGTTCCTCACTGAGTGCAAGCAACGATCCTCTGATCGTTATTGATGGAATTCCGGTTGACAATACCGGTATCTCCGGTTCTGCCAATCCACTTTCTGTGATCAATCCAAACGATATTGAATCGTTTACCGTTCTGAAAGATGCTTCCGCAACTGCTATTTACGGATCGCGCGCTTCCAACGGAGTAATTATTGTAACTACCAAAAAGGGAACATCTGCAGGTAATAAAAAACTTGTGGTAAATTATAACGGAACATTTTCATTAAGCACAGTTCCTTCAACTGTTGAAGTATTTTCTGGTGATGAATTCAAATCGCTGGTTACTGATCTCAAGGATAAAGGTTACTCAGGGTTGAGTGATAAAGCCTTAAGAAGGTTGGGTACATCAAACACCGACTGGCAAAGTGAAATTTACCGCTCTTCGTTCTCTCATGATCATAATGTTGCTGTTGCAGGAAATGTAAAGAGTCTGCCTTATCGTGCTTCTCTTGGTTATACTAATCAGGAAGGTATTCTCAAATCAACAAATATGAACAGGCTTTCCGGAGCATTCGGAATCAATCCGACACTCCTGAACGATCACCTTAAGGTTGATATCAATTTCAAGGGAAGTCAGTCAAAATATGAATTCAGCAATTCGGGAGCTGTAGGCTCTGCTGTTGTATATGACCCAACACAACCGGTTATGAACGGTAATACCCGTTTTGGCGGATATCACACCTGGGTCAATCTTTCCGATACACTGGAAGATGGTTCAATGGATCCCAATGGTTATCCCAACCCGATTGGGGTCAGCAACCCTGTGGCATTGCTTGAGCAAACCACCAATAATTCAACGGTGAACCGTTACCTTGGGAATGCCCAGTTCGACTATAAATTTCCTTTTCTCCCTGAGTTGAGGGCAAACCTAAATCTTGCTTTTGACAAATCCAGAAGTGAGGGTATCAATAACGCACCTTCTGAAGCAGCCTGGACATTCAGGTCGGGTATCGGGCAGCTGATCGATTATACCCAGGAAAAAGATATGGGTCTTCTGGATTTTTATCTGAACTATGTAAAGGAAGTACCTTCTATCTTAAGTAAGATAGATCTGACTGCCGGTTATTCATGGCAGCATTTTGAAAGTCAGGGTACAAACTATTCACGCAATTCAGATGCAACTATTGTTCCTGACAGCACTGAGTATATCAAAGAGCTCTTTCTTGTTTCATTCTTCGGCAGGTTGAATTATATGCTGAATGAAAAATACCTTTTAACTGTAACACTTCGTGATGACGGTTCTTCAAGGTTTTCAGAAGACAACCGCTGGGGATTGTTCCCGTCAGTAGCACTTGCCTGGAAAATAAAAGAAGAGGGATTTGCAAAAAATGTTCCCAACCTTTCAGAAATGAAACTGCGTCTGGGCTATGGTGTTACCGGTCAGCAGGATATAGGTGATAACTTTATAGATTATTACCCATACATTGCGACCTATATTACGGGTGAGCCAACGGCTTCCTACCAGTTCGGAGATACTTTCTATCCTACCCTCCGCCCGAATCCTTATGATGCCAGTCTGAAGTGGGAAACAACCACGACTTATAATGTTGGACTGGATTATGGATTCTTTGATAACCGCATTACAGGAGCAATTGATTATTATTTCAGGGAAACTGAAGACCTGATTGCTTTTATTCCGATTGCGGTAGGTTATAATTTGTCAAATTACCTGAAAACCAATGTTGGTACACTGGAGAATAAGGGAATTGAATTTATGATCGATGTTAAACCGGTTGTTACCAAAGATGTTCTCTGGACGATAGGTTACAATGTTTCATACAATAGAAACGAAATTACAAAGCTTACCCAGAACAATGACCCTGATTTCCCGGGTATTCCCTGGGGTTCTGATATAGGCGGCGGAGTAGGAAATAAAATTCAGAACAACAATGTTGGGTATCCTGCTTATTCATTCTATACATTCCAACAGGTTTACGATCAAAACGGAATGCCCATCGAAGGTCTTTACATAGACCGTAGCGGTGAAGGGGGAAACATTGCCGGTAACGATGATAATAAATATCATTACAAAAAACCAGCACCTGATGTAGTGATGGGTCTTTCTTCAAACCTCAGGTACAAAAGGTTTGATGCCATGCTCTCATGCAGGGTGAATATCGGCAATTATGTTTATAACAATGTTGCCTCTGACCGCGCTGTTTACAGCAGTCTTTACAACCAGTCGGGCTATTTTAACAACCTGCCCACTCAGGTGAATAACACCAAATTCAACAACCCTCAGTACTGGTCTGATTTCTATGTAGAAAATGCTTCCTTCTTCCGTCTGGATAACATCAGCATAGGTTACAGTTTCAATGAACTGTTCAATCAGAAGCTTGATGCACGTTTCAGTTTTACCGTCCAGAATGCGTTTGTAATTACAAAATACAACGGACTGGATCCTGAAGTTGACGGCGGTATCGATAACAACTTCTACCCACGTGCCCGTACTTTTGTTTTCGGTGTAAACTTAAACTTCTAAAATGCGAAACTCTATGAAAAAGTACCTCAAAATATCGTTGGCTGCATTGTTTCTCGCAGCCATCACAGCATCCTGTATCAAGGATCTGGATGTTGAACCCAAGGATAAAAATGCAAGTATTGCTGAGAATGTTTATGACAGCCCCGAAGCTTATCTGCAGGGTCTGGCCAAACTGTATGCATCTTATGCAGTAAGCGGACAAAAAGGACCAGCAGGCGACCCGGATATTGCCGGAATTGATGAAGGATTCTCTAATTACCTTCGCCAGTTGTGGAATGCCCAGGAACTTTCGACCGATGAAGCAGTGATCGCATGGAACGATGCTACCATCAAGGATTTTCACTGGCAGACCTGGGCACCGAATGATGTGTTTATTCAGGCCGTTTATTCCAGGATATTCTTCACCATTGCCATTGCTAATGAATACATCAGGGCAACCAAAGGAAATACCGATGCCTCGATTGCACGCTACAATGCTGAAGCCCGTTTTATCAGGGCACTTTCATACTGGCATGCCCTCGATCTGTTCGGTAATCCACCTTTTATCACTGAAGATGATCTGCCAGGTGCTTCTTACCCAAGGCAGACCAATCGTGCAGAGCTGTATGCATTTATTGAAACTGAACTGAAAACGATCGAAAATGAGCTGGGAGCTCCACGTTTTGAATACGGACGTGCTGATCAGGCTGCCGCCTGGACCCTGTTGGCAAAACTTTATCAGAATGCCGGTATATATATTGGTGAAGATAAAAATGCTGAATGTCTTACATACTGTAACAAGGTCATTGATGCAGGTTACCAGCTTGCACCCAATTATGAGAACAACTTCAGGGCCGACAACAATACCAGTCCTGAGATTATATTCTCCATCAACTACGATGGTGAGTATACCCGTTCATACGGTGGAATGGTTTACCTGATCCATGCTGCCATAGGTGGAACCATGCCGGCTGCTGACTTTGGTGTTGGCGGAGGCTGGGGCGGTATCCGCACAACCAAAGCCCTGGTTCAGAAATTCTATCCGAATGTAACCAGCGCAGGGCTCTATTCTTCACCTAAACCACGCAGGGTTAAAGCTGATTATCCGGTGATTTATGTACCTGGTGACTATCAGGACCCCGCATGGGATCCCGCAAATTCAACACAGCTTGCTTCGGTTAACAGCGATGGCAACTATGAAGGCTACATTTATGTTGAATCAGGCAAACAGTTTAAATTCACCGATGGTCCGTCATGGGATGTAAATTATGGTGATGATGGTTTTGACGGCACCCTGGAGCCGGGCGGAGCAAACATCGTTCCTGCTGAGACCGGTTATTACAAACTCAATGTTAACCTGAACGATTTTACCTATACCATGGTTAAAACCGACTGGGGTATCATTGGTTCTGCTACAGCAGGTGGCTGGGACAGCGACCAGAATATGACCTATGACCCTGCAACCAAAATGTGGAGTGCCATGCTTGACCTGACTGCTGCTGAAATTAAGTTCCGCGCCAACGATGGCTGGGATATTAATTATGGTGACGACGGTCCTGACGGAATTCTCAATGCAGGTGGTGCCAATATTGCCATTCCTGAAGCAGGAACTTATATTATTACCATGAAACTGGGAACACCTGACTATACTTATACCGTTGTCAGGAACAGTTATGACAAGCGTGCTTTGTTCTATACTGACGGACAAACACTGGAGATCGTGGATATCGCACAATTCACCGAAGGCTATGCTGTAACAAAATTCAGGAATGTTAATGCCGACGGATCAGAAGCCGTTCATCCTCATCCTGACTTTGTTTGTACCGACTTTCCGATGTTCCGTCTTGCTGACATCTATCTGATGTATGCTGAATCGGTTCTTCGTGGTGGAGGGGGCAATGCCGGTACCGCACTGGATTATGTTAATCAGCTCAGGGAAAGAGCTTATGGCGACAGCTATGGAAACGTTTCAAGCAGTCAGCTGACCCTCGATTTCATCCTGGATGAACGTGCCCGCGAACTTTACTGGGAAGGTCACCGTCGTACCGACCTTATCAGGTATAACAAGTTCACCACAGCCGATTACCTGTGGCCATGGAAAGGACGGGTTGCTGAAGGTGCTGCTACCGAAGCACATCGTAATCTCTATCCGATTCCATCAGCTGATTTGGGTGCCAATCCGAATCTGGATCAAAACAATGGTTATTAAGATTTAAAAACTGAAAATATGAAAAAAACACTGTTTTTCATGATAGTCCTTGCCGGAATTGTTGTTTTCAATTCCTGCAAGAAGGATCTTTATGAGCCGGTTCTGGATAAATCAGGTACTCCGGTGATTAGCTCCCCAGCAGATAATTCAGCTTTTGTTCTGCTTGAAGCCCAGGAAGACGAAGCCTTCACGGCTTTCAGTTGGGATGCTGCCAATTTTGACATCAACGCCGGCAGAAACTGGGAATTGCTTAACCCAACAACATTAAGTGCTGCAACCTATACACTTCAACTGGATACAGAAGCTGATAATTTCAGTAGTCCGATTGCCCTTACATCTACCACCGGCACAAGCTTTTCGATGACCGTTGGCGAAATGAATGGCAAGTTGTTGACTATGGGTCTGGAAACCGGTACCGCTCATAATTTGGTTTTGAGAGTCATGGCTGACCTCACTTCATCTTCTGACCTGGACAATGTTTACTCTGAAGTCGTTCATTTCACAGTAACTCCTTTTGAAGCACAGGTATTCTATCCGCCTATTTACATGCTGGGTGATGCTACACAGCCGGGATGGGACAATGTCAACGCACTACCGATGTTCGGTTTCAGTGAAACACAGTTTGCCATTGTGGCTTCCCTGGCCGGTGAAGGTAAGTTCCTGAAATTTATCAAGACTCAGGGAGCATGGGCTCCACAATGGGGAACAGACGCCACCGGTACCGGTGAAGCCGGACCTCTGGTATACCGTCCTGATGAAACTGTAGCTGATCCTCCTGCAATTCCTGCTCCTGCAGCTGCTGGAGAATACAGGATTTTTGTCGATATTCAGGCACTTACCTATACCATTACCAAAGCTTCAGAAACCCTTTATTTATTGGGCGACGGAACCACACCGGGATGGGACAATGCCAACGCTCTGCCGATGACCAAACTGAGTCCGGGTGTCTTTGAAATATCTACAACCCTGGGTGGAACCGGTAAATTCTTCAAATTCATCGAAACCCTCGGACAATGGGCTCCTCAGTATGGTACCGATGCACTCGGAACCAGCGATGGCGGCAACCTGGTATTCAGGCCGACTGAATCGGTACCTGACCCAACTGCAATGCCTTGCCCGGCAGCTTCAGGTTCATACAAGATTACTGTTAACCTTGCAAGCATGACCTATACCGTAGTTCCTTTATAGATTTACGGATTTCATACAACAGGCTGCCCTTACCGGCAGCCTGTTTTGTTTTTGGCCGTCCTTACAGCCGATTGTTGTACTTTTGCAGGCTAATACGATATTTCCATGGGCCGAAAACAACGTGGCGAACAGCTTATTCTCGAAAATATTGAAATCATTGATGCAGGCGCAGAAGGAAATGCTGTTGCCCGTGTCAACGATATGGTGATTTTTGTGCCGTTTGTTGTGCCGGGTGACATTTGTGACATTCGGATAGTTTCGCGCAAACGGCGGTTCTATGAAGGCCGGGCGATAAAAATCCACAGGTATTCACCCGACAGGATAGAACCGGTCTGCAGTCATTTCGGTATCTGTGGCGGATGCAGGTGGCAGGTTATGTCATATGCTGAACAACTGCGCTTCAAACAAAAGCAGGTTTCCGATAATTTCAGCAGAATTGGTCATCTGGAGTATCCTGAAATCAGGCAGATCATGCCTTCAGAGCGCACTGAGTTTTACAGAAATAAACTTGAATACACATTTTCTCCGTTTCGCTGGCTTACTGCCGATGAAATGAATACAAATGCGGATGATCGTGATATGGATGCACTTGGATTTCATATCCCCGGAATGTTTGACAGGATCATTGATATCGAAAAATGCTGGCTTCAACCCGAACCTTCCAATGAAATCAGGCTGGCGCTGAAGCAGTTTGCCAAAAGCCACGGCATGACATTTTATAATATCCGCAAATTCAGCGGTGACCTGCGTAACCTGATTATCCGGAATTCGAATACCGGGGACCTGATGGTCATCATGGTATTCGGTACTGACGATGCTGAATTGATAAACAGGGTTATGACTTTTCTGTCAGAAAGTTTCCCGGAGATTACATCGCTTTTTTATGTGGTTAATCAGAAGCACAACGATACCATTGGCGATCTTGAACCGGTCCTGTTCAAAGGAGCCGCTTTCATGACAGAAAAAATGGAAGACCTGCAGTTCAGGATCGGCCCCCTTTCATTTTTTCAGACCAATGCTGTACAGGCGCTTGAACTCTACCGGGTTGCCCGTGAATTTGCCGGATTAAATGGGGATGAGATCGTATATGATTTATATACAGGAACCGGGACCATAGCAAATTTTGTTGCTTCCAGAGCCAAAAAAGTTGTTGGGATTGAGTATGTTGAAGCGGCTGTGAGAGATGCTGACATAAATTCACAAATAAACAACATTGACAATACGGTGTTTTTTGCCGGCGATATGGTCAAAGTACTGACGGAAGAATTTATCACCGGGCAGGGACATCCGGATGTGATCATCACCGATCCGCCCAGGGCCGGAATGCATGAAAAGGTCGTTAAGCGCATTCTGGAAGCAGCACCGTCAAAAATTGTATACGTCAGCTGCAATCCGGCCACACAGGCCCGGGACCTCAGCCTGATGGCTGAGAATTATGACATTAAAGCTGTACAACCGGTTGATATGTTTCCTCATACACACCACGTTGAAAACGTTGTCCTGCTGGAATTGAAAGCCATGCTGTAAAATTTCACCATCAGGCGGAAATATTTTCATATACCTGATGTTAATGAATGAACTGTTACCTGTCAGTTCTTTGAGCATTATTGAATGATAACGTAAGTTTCCGCCGGTATTTATGGCCATTCTGCAGCAAATAACAATGCTACAGGTATTCTCTGACGGCATGTGTCAGGTGATCCAGATCGAGGTTCTCTCCTTTAATGGTAATGTGTGCTGAACTGTAATAATCCTCCCTTTTGCTGAGATGCCCGGCAATGAAAGCGGGTAGTTCCACTGCAGGAATGCCTTCGATTAATGGCCGTTTAACTCTTGCAACCAGCAGTCTTTTGGCCAGTGATTCAGGGCTCATTTTAAAATAGACTGTAACCCCGCTTTTTTTCATCAGCTCCATGTTGTTAAAATAGCAGGGCGCGCCTCCGCCGGTAGCAATAACAATATTTTTCCGGTTCGATAAAGAGACCAATACAGAATGTTCGAGCAGACGAAAGGCTTCTTCACCTTCTGTAGAAAAGATCTGTGGCAATGTTTTGCCTGTAAGTTTTTCTATTTCCTCATCAAGATCAAAAAAAAAGTATCCTATGTTCCGGGCAAGCTTCTTGCCGGTGGTTGTTTTTCCACTTCCCATATAACCAACAAGAAATACAGGTTTTCCCATATAATCTTTTTGCAAAGATAAGGGATTGGATCTTATCTGAGGCCTGATATTGGTACACCGGCCTGTGTTGCAATCAGGGCTGCAAAAACGTTTACTCATGACTGCTGTCATTCCCGTTTGATTTGTGGTGCAAGCCTGAATGTATTATCTTTGAAATGCTCCAAAATTCTATAGATGGTTTCAGGACTGACCATACATCAGGTGCTTGCCAAATACTGGGGATATGCTTCTTTCCGGCCGGTTCAGGAAGATATTATCCTTTCGGTGATGGAAGGGAAGGATACACTTGCGCTTTTACCTACCGGGGGAGGCAAATCAGTTTGTTTCCAGGTGCCGGGTCTTATTTTTGAGGGGTTGACGCTGGTTGTTACTCCACTGATTGCTCTGATGAAGGATCAGGTGCAGAATCTTCGTAAAAGGGGAATTACTGCCGAGGCGATCTATTCGGGAATGAGCCTGCGTGAGATCGAACTTGCCCTGAATCATGTTATTCACGGGTCAATAAAATTTCTGTATCTGTCACCTGAACGTCTTCTGACGCAGCGGTTTCTCGACATCCTCCCTTCTCTGAATATCAGTCTGATAGCTGTTGACGAGGCACATTGCATTTCTCAATGGGGCTATGATTTCAGACCGCCGTACCTGCGGATTGCTGAAATCAGGCAGTATTTGCCTGGTGTTCCGGTGCTTGCTCTTACGGCCACTGCCACCAGGACCGTTGTCAGCGATATTCAATCAAAACTTGGTTTTCACCAACATAATTCATTTGAAAGAAGCTTTGAAAGACGTAATCTCGCCTACGTGGTTTTCAAAGAGGAGAACAAATACGAAAGGTTACTGAGAATCGTTAACCGGGTTCCGGGCAGTGCAATCATCTATGTCAGGAACAGACGTAAAACCCGTGAAATATCTGATTTTTTGCTTAAAAATAAAGTGAATGCAGATTTCTATCATGCCGGTTTAACGTCAGGAGAGCGTGAAAAAAAACAGGATGCCTGGAAAAGCGGAAAGAAACGAATCATTGTTTCAACCAATGCATTCGGTATGGGTATCGACAAACCTGATGTTCGGCTTGTGGTTCACCTTGATCTTCCCGAAAGCATAGAGGCTTATTTTCAGGAAGCTGGCCGGGCCGGCAGGGATGAGATGAAAGCTTATGCAGTTCTGCTTTATGAAGAAGCTGATATTCTTGATGCAAGGCATAATCTCGAATTAAGCTATCCGGCCACTGATCTGATACGGCAGATATATCAGTCACTGGGTAACTATTTTCAGCTGTCAGTTGGATCGGGGCGCGATATGGCATTTGATTTTGAGATATCTGATTTCAGCCATCAATATAACCTTAAACCTGTTACAGCATATAATGCTCTGAAGTTTATCGAAAAAGAAGGCTTCATTGTTATGAATGAAGCTGTGGATGCACCCTCCAGGATTTTACTGAACATCAGGAAAGAGGATCTTTATCGTTTCCAGGTTGAGAATGCCCGGTTCGATCCGCTCATAAAAACCATTCTGAGGTCGTATGGGGGCATTTTTACTGAGCCAACGGTAATCAGCGAAGCGGAGCTGGCAAGAAGGCTTTCAACATCACCCGAAGAGATCATAAATGCGCTGAAGTATTTGATGGAAAGAGAAGTTCTCATCTATCTGCCGAGGAAGAACAAACCCCAACTGACATTTTCAAGTGAGTTGATCAGGGCAGCTGACCTGAGAATTTCGCCGGAAAACTATGCAGAACGGAAGAAGGATGCCGGCCGGCGGCTGGAATCAATGATTGAATATGTTTCGGCTTCGAAGAATTGCCGCAGCAAGATGTTGATTGGTTATTTCGGACAGACCGACACCAGACGGTGCGGTATCTGTGATGTTTGTCTTAACCGGAACAGGGCCGGACTCAGCGAGCTTGATTTTAACCACATAGTTACCGTTATCAAACCTTTGCTGAAAAACCTCAATCTGTCAATGGAATCCCTGATCGGGGCGTGTCACAATATAAGCGACGAGAAGGTAATCAGGGCGGTGTCCTGGCTGGCCGATAATGATAAAATTAAAATGACGGATGACGGCACTTTCAGGTGGGCTGAGGATTGAACCTATGCATTGGAGCAGGTTGGACAGAAGTTTTTTTTCAGGCAATGATGTTCTGATGCTTGCCAGACAACTACTCGGAATGAAGTTGCAAACCTGCATTGATGGCAGAATCACAGCAGGTATAATTACCGAAACTGAGGCTTATGCTGGAGAATCTGACATGGCTTCACATGCTTATGGCGGCCGGCGGACGAAACGCACGGAGACGATGTACCTGCAGGGAGGGCATGCTTACATTTATCTGTGTTACGGCATTCATTCACTGTTTAATATAGTTACCAGTCAACCAGGTATTCCTCATGCTGTCCTTGTCAGGGGTATTATCCCGATTGAAGGAATAAGGGTTATGCAGGAACGGATTGGCAGAGAGCCTGATCTGGTCAGGGATGGAGCCGGGCCGGGAAAGGTCGCACGGCTACTGGGCCTGAACTGCAGTCACAACGGAACAGATATGGTTGAAGACAGACAAATCTGGATTGAGCGATCTGATTTTTTCTTAAGTGAATCCATTATCAGAGCAACCCCGAGGATAGGTGTTGATTATGCCGGTGAGGATGCTTTTTTACCTTATCGTTTCGCAGCCGATCACAGGGAAGCATTAAAAGAGATAAAAATGGCCGGCCTTGTATAAAGACCGACCATTTTATGCTGTGTTGCTTTGGGCTTACTTTACGTTCTTTGAAAGCTCAGTGCCTGGTTTGAATTTAACAACTTTCTTGGCAGCGATTTTTATTTCTTTGCCGGTCTGAGGATTGCGTCCTTTACGTGCAGCGCGTTTCGAAACTGAGAATGAGCCGAAACCTACCAATGCAACGCGATCACCTTTTTTAAGACTTTTTGAAGTGGCTGAAATAAAAGCATCGAGAGCTTTTTTTGAATCGGCTTTGGTAAGTCCTGATTCAGCTGCAATAGCAACGATCAATTCCTGTTTGTTCATTTTCCTGATTTTTTTAATTAATACTTTGTTGGATAACCTAACGCAAATATAAGTTATTCTTGTGTGAAATCAAGTGTTTTAGGGCAAAACATGTAAAAAAGTTAATAAAACCGGGAGTTTGTTAATAACTTCATACTGTTCTAGGGGTGTTCAGGGCGTTTCAGGAAAAATATTTTACTCTGTTGCTGTAGCAAATTGCAGCACATCAGACCTGATGCCCCTCATGAATTCACCTGCCGACATTGCTTTTTTTCCGGCAGCCTGCAATTGGATGATTTCGAGGAGTCCATCTGCACATGAAACCAATAACCGGTTACTGTCAATTTTAACGGTTTCTCCCGGCGTTTCAGTGCCTGAGCCGACATAGAGCAGGCTGCGCAGTATTTTGACCTCAGAAAGCCCCTTATCCGTCTTTATAGATGAATAGGCTCCCGGGTAGGGACTCAATCCCCTGATCAGGTTGTGTACTTCTGTTACCGGCTTTGACCAATCGATACGGCATTGTTCTCTGAATATCCTGGGTGCAGGTTTTAGACCCGATGTAACGAGGGGCTGATCTTTCAGACTGCAATTGCCCGATGCGATGGCTTCAACAGTTTCAATAACGAGAGAACTGCCGGCCACCATCAGTTTATCGTGCAGGTCGCCTGCGGTTTCGTCAGGCGCTATGGCAACAGACCTATTCAGGATGATTTTTCCCGTATCAATTCCTGAATTAATGAAGAATGTGGTTACACCTGACAGAGTCTCACCGTTGATGATGGCATGGTTGATCGGTGCTGCACCCCTGTACTGAGGCAGCAATGAAGCATGCAGATTAAATGTACCAAACCTGGGCAAAGACCATATTTCATCCGGGAGTTTTCGGAACGCTACAACGATAAATAGATTTGCCTGAAAAGAACTAATCTCATCTATAAAGGTTTGATCCTTGAGCCGTTCAGGCTGTAAAACAGGCAGATTGTGACTGAGTGCAAAACTTTTTACGGCCGATTCCCTGAGCTTCAGGCCCCGCCCTGCAGGTTTATCGGGGACTGTTACGACAGCTGCAACTTCATAATTGTATTCCAGAAGTTGTTTCAATGATTCCACCGCAAATTCAGGGGTACCCATAAAGACGATCCGGATTTTTTCCATCTGCTTATTACTGTTATTGCCTTGTAAAAATAGTTGTTAATCCCGGCTTCCCGGAGGGTTTTGTGCAAATAAAAAAAACACCCGGGAAAGGTGTTTCTTTATGATTGCTTCTATATCTGCTACTGCCCTTTGAGCCTGGCAATATATTTGTCTACATCGCGTGCTTCAGCACTACGTGGGTATTCGATGCGGATACGGTCATAGTATTTGAGTGCTTCATCCTTCTTTCCAAGGGTTTCAGATGCCCAGGCTGCTTTTTGCAGGAAAACAGGAGTCGTAAACTCATTTTTCCTTAAATCGGCAGCTTTCAGATAAAACTCTGCGGCTTTGTCAACTTTGCCCAATTCCATGTAAGCATCTCCGATGGCACCTTTAGCCATAGGTGAGACGAGTTCGTCCTTGATGTCAAATTTCTCCAGATGGTCGATGGCTTCCTGGAATTTTCCGTCTTTCAGATAAATAATACCGGCATAATAATGGGCAAGGTTTGCCGATTTTGTCATGCTGTAATCTTCAATGATCTGCAGAAAACCGAGATAGTTTCCATCACCGTTGAGCGCAAGTTTCAAAGAGTCCTGCTCAAAGTATTTCTCTGCCATAAACATCTGTGACTGGGCTTCTTTCTCCTGTGGCATCAGGTAAAAGCGCTGAAATCCAAAGTAAGCAAGCACAATAACTGCGATTGAACCCAGTATTATAGTCAGGAGTTTTTGATTCTTCTCAATGAAAACTTCAGATTTACTGAGGGCCTCCTCAACGGCCATGATTTTTTCTTCAGTGTGGTCGGTCTTCTTTGCCATTGCTTTATTTATTTTGTGGCGCAAAAGTAAGGCTTTTTTTTGATTTTGCAAGCAGATGTCTTTTACTGTCAATTCCCTGAAATAAGCCGGAGTTGGGTTAGCAGCCCGATCACTGAAAAGTGGTGATTTATTTTGTGTTTAATACAGAAAGTTTATTCGTCGGAAATTCTTTAAAAGTAAATGAGATCAGTTATTTCATCTACCGGTCTGGTGCAAAATTTTAAGCAACTGCTTAATTTTCAGAAAAACAAATTCATTTTGTCGTTTTTATTTCCTATTTTTACACATCTTCAGAAAATTAATGTAATAACAGAATATATGGGAAAAGGAGACAAAAAATCGAAACATGGCAAAATCATCATGGGTTCTTACGGTGTTAGGAGGCCGAGGAGGAAAAGTTCAGTGAAAGCTGTTGCAGCTCCGGAGGAAGCGACGGCAGAAAAACCAGTTGCAAAGCCAAAAGCAAAACCAGCAGAATCCAAATCTGCGGAATCCAAACCCAAAACGGTAAAGAAACCTAAAACGGAAGTAAAACCGGAATTGCCTGAGGGTGAAGAACAGGCCTAGCCTGTGAACAGACTTTAAATTTTATAAGTCCTTATACCATTGTGTAGGGACTTATTTATTTTCAACAAGCTCCTTGAAGCATCTTCCACGCTCTTCAAAATTTTTGAAACAGTCATAACTTGATGCTGCCGGAGAGAGCAGGCAGGTGCCCCCAATTGGAGTAATATCAATGGCTTTGGCTACCGCCTCCCTGAAATCAGAAATGAAAACCTGAGCATTTTTGTTTCCGGAAGGATTGAGTTCTTCCATCATCCTTTTACCGGCCGGACCCGTAAATACTGCCCTGATGCCGGTAAATTGGTTCAGGAATCCTGTAAGAATATTATAGTCAATTCCCCTGTCGAATCCACCCAATATCAGAGTATCGACCTGCTTCAGCGTCTTAACCGCAGCAATTGTAGCCTCCGGGATAGTAGAAATGGAATCATTATAAAAGTTTTTACCGCCGAAGTTGCCAACATATTCGATACGGTGTTCCAGTGGCAGAAAGGTACGGATGCCGCTCTGAATGGCAGGTGCAGGTATGCTCATTAATGCTGCTGCCGCAGCTGCGACACTTATATTGATCAGGTTGTGGGTACCCTTAAGCATCGATTCCGGATTCGTTGGCATCAGGATTCGTTCGTTTCCGGCCACCCTCAACACAATATTATCACCCGATATTCCGATTCCGTTCCCTTCAAAATTCCCGAGATAAACAGGTAATCTCCTGCTTTTAAGTTTATTTTGATTCAATAACAGGCGGGTATTTTCATCGGTTGAAGTCCAGATAAACCAATCATTTTCTGTTTGTTTCAATCCGGACTGAAATTTCGCCATCTGATAATCGTAAAATGAATTATAATGGTCGAGATGTTCCTGGAAAAGGTTCAGCAGGACGGCGATGTGCGGACCTTTTCTTATATATTCCAATTGGTGTGAGGACAATTCACAGATGATGCGGGTTTCGGGATTAATTTCCGGGACAAGGTCGAACAGGGGAATGCCTATGTTTCCGGCAAGAAGGGTGTTGGAAGTATAGGACCTGACAATATGATAAATAAGGCTTGAAGTTGTACTCTTGCCTTTGGTTCCGGTAACTCCGGTAATCTGAGAGGAATAAGCTCTCAAAAAGAGATCGGTCTGGGAGCTGATTTTTGCCGGATCTGTTTTGATATCGGTATTTTTAAGTGAAATGCCCGGTGATTTCAGGATCAGGTCAAAGTTGCCTATGTTATCCAGATAGCCCTCACCGCATTGAACTGTAATTCCTTCGGCCTGAAGTTCAGGATTTTTTATGGAGATTGATGCATCAGCATCAGCAACGGTTAATTTTAGCCCCGGACAGGTTTCGTTCAGTAGCCTGAGGCTGGAATGACCTTCACGGCCATAGCCCAGAAGCAGAACTGTCCTGCCATTGGTTACCGATCGCAGAAGGCTTCTCACAGTAAATGAAGTTTTAATATTTCAACAAGTTTTTCCCTGACAAAATGAGGCTCTTCCATCACCTGAAAGTCTGGTTCATCATAAATTTCATCACCTTTCTGAATAAACGCTCTCAATAAAAAGGGGAGAGGCTCATCATTCATCCGGCGGGCGATCATTCTGAGCGCTTGTTTTACTTCAAGGGTGGTACCGACACATTCAAATGGCTTGATTTCGGAATATCCTGCAAGTTCGTTAAAGGTTTGTTGCAATTCCGCGTCATCAAGCATGGGCCTGCCGATGATGCGGTCAGCCTCCCGTATGCCCAGAAAAGCAGATAACATAATGTGGGTGAAAAGGCATTTAGGGCACTTCCCGCACCATGAATCCGTTTT
This sequence comes from Bacteroidales bacterium, assembly GCA_016705005.1. Taxonomy (GTDB): domain Bacteria; phylum Bacteroidota; class Bacteroidia; order Bacteroidales; family Lentimicrobiaceae; genus Lentimicrobium. The sequence continues at coordinate 86,299 of JADIZB010000013.1, forward strand.
GCTTCCTGCGTTGCAGCTTCTGAATACATCGTGATAAACTTTAAGGGACGAGAAAATTTTTGCAATCTGCAATTCACTCAATGGCCTTAGAAAGCTGAAATAGTTGAAATCATCTGAAATGCCGGCTTTATAGTATTCCCTGAAATCTCTTTCGAATCCGACCGATTTTGAATACTGGTGGTTAATCATTGTTCCGGGAATGGTTGATTCGTTGGCACTTGATTCATTGGAAAGTGCAATATTACCATAACCGGTAATTGCCGAACACATCAGGGAGTAAAATGCGAGCATAGCTGAAAATGGTGTGTGCCCGTTAAGGAATTCCATATTGTTCATTGTAATTAACAACGGATCGATGGTGCGTTCAATTACAATTACCTGGTTCATTTCCAGTCCGGCAGCCCTGATTGTTTCAATGGTTGCTCCCCTTGGGTTCATGATCAGGGGTAATATGGATTCTCCCTGATTCATAAGGAGTGACAGTGTGACAGCCGAATCCTTTCCACCGCCAATCGGAACAAGGAATTTATCTTCCAGGTCCACGGTAACTGCTTCGAAGAAGGTAGCTCCGGCAGGCCTGATATCAACAAAACTTTCGAAATCCGGTTCAATTGAATTAAGGTAAAAAAATTCACCCAGGCCATGGAAATAGAGTTTTTTCCACCATATGACCTGCTCAGACGTAAGGTTTGCCGGTAAGATTCTGAGTTCAGGTGAACAACTGGCTTTCCAATAACTGATCAGTTCAATCATTCCGATCTGGAAAGCAAGGTTGGAGACCAATGGCCGGATCTTTTCAATTTTTCCGGCAAGATCACCAATCAGCAACCCTGTTCTGATAACTGACCGTGGACGGAAGAAGAATTTATCGTTAATATTAAAACTGAATTCCAGCACCAGGTTTCCCTCATCTACAGTTATCTCGTATCCGGTATAAGTAAAAACCGGGTTCTGCTTTCTGAGCTGGTCAAATAATTTCTGGTTCCGCAACCTTGCCATACCTGTTGGTATAAATTTTGATGTATAACGGGTTTGAAGTGCAAAAGTATGAAAATCGCCGGCAATCTTCAGGAATTGAATTTTAATGAGTCTTGCTGGCAGAATCAGACGGTTGCCCATCAGATAGTGAACATAAACAATGACTTTTGCCTGAAAAATGGATTTATAGTTGATTGCTTCGTTGAAATATTTCCAGGGACTGCTGATCTGATCGTGTATTTTAGAAAAACAGCCTGGTTATATGTGTAACAAACTGACATCATAAAGTTAAACAATGAAACCCCTGAGAATTGAACCACTGGCCGGACGGATTTTAATCTCTGTGCCGTTTCTGCAGGACTTTTATTTTAAAAAGTCGGTGGTTCTTATTGCCGACCACAGCACTGAAGGTTCATTCGGGTTAATAATCAATAAGCCTGTCGATGTAAAGCTTAGTGATATAGCTGCTGAGTTCGAGGGTTTTGAGGCTCCAGTTTTTCTTGGCGGTCCGGTAAAGACCGACAGCCTTTTCTTTATTCATACGCGTCCTGACCTGATCGATGAAGGTGTACCTATCCTTGAAGGATTGTTCTGGGGTGGGAATATTGATACTGTAAGGGACCTGATCAAAGAACATAAGCTGGGAAAGGATGAAATCAGGTTTTTTGTAGGATACAGCGGCTGGTCATCAAAGCAACTCGATCGTGAACTGGAGGAAAATTCATGGGTAGTTTCTCTTACCGACCTCCGGCAGGTTATAAAGAGCAATCCGCTTGATTTGTGGGGCCAGACCCTGAAAAAACTGGGCAGGGAATACTCATTCTGGGTAAACTATCCGCCCGATCCTACCCTGAACTAAGCACCAAGGAAGATTCCGATTTTATTTATAAATCCCATGAAAAGAGCGGGTTTAAGAATCAGTGTGAAGACAATTCCGAAAACTGCCCCGTAAAAATGGGCATCGTGGCCAATGTTATCATGACCTTTTCTGGCCATATAGGCTGAATAAGCCAGGTACAACGCCCCGAAAATGAAAGCCGGAATATCAACCGGAAAGAAAGCAAACCTGATGGGCGATAAAGGTTCAATCAGAATGCTGGCGAAAACCACGGCAGAAACTGCGCCTGAAGCACCCACCGCCCTATAATAGGGATCGGTTTTATGTTTGGCGAATGAAGGTGTGGAAGAAAGGGCTGTTCCGCCAACGTACAGCAGGGTGTAAAAGTAGGCTCCCTTTAGCATGAAAAGTTGACTGTAATATGCTTCTACTGCCTGTCCGAATGAAAACAGTACGAACATGTTAACCAGTAAATGCATCCAGTCGCCATGCACCAGGGCATGGGTTAGGAAACGATACCCCTGCCTGTGATTGCTGATCATATATGGACTGAACAACAACTTATCGGATAAAGCCCGGTTGTTCAATGCCAGTATGGAAGTGATTGCAGTTACTGCAATTATTATCAGGGTGATGAACATTTTCCGTGTTATTTCGGAACAGCAGTGTGATCAATTTCAGATCCAAACATGCTGTGTGGAATCAGATATACCATAAGCATAATAATTGACGCAGCAATTACCCAGTATCTTGAGCCGGGATTTTTCCTTATCATGACAACCGCAACTATCCATGCCAGAACTGCAACAGCTGTTTTATTATCAGTCATATCACCAAAATTGAACAATCCCTTGAATGGCCAGCCTGTCCAGTAAGCATCAAACGCATATTTCTGCACCATCGGACCCAGAATCAGACCACCGCCTATCAGAAACAATGTGGTTAAAAAGGCAAGTCTCAGTGTTCGTGGGCCATTACCAATTGCTTCAATGCCGGCACGGGTTGAAAAGAGCATTGCCAGGAACATCAGGAATATATGTGGAATAAGGATTCCGGCCGGAACATCGCCTTTAAATCGCAACACAACCGGTTCTTCTGTTATTCTTACAGAGTTAAGGCCGTCTGACAATGTAATCATGTACATCACCTTACCTGCAGGAGGCTGATGGGGTATATAAGCAACCAGTTTACCTCCCTGATGGATCATTGGAACACTCATCCACTCATCGTGGCTTTTGTAACGTTTAAAGGTAAAAGTGCCGTTAATTTTACCGGAGGGTTCTTCAATGGTTATTTCAGCGTTGTCGGGTCCGCCATATGAACGCAAAAGTTTGTATTTAATGGTTTCGCTGCCAATGTTGACTTTGCCGCTCAATGGGTAAGTCGGGCCCGTGGTTCTCTGATATACAACGGATGCAAGGGTAATAATGATCGTAATAATCCAGAAATAAATATTTTTCATTTTCATTTGCAGATAATTCAATGTTAAAGGGTAAATTATAGTGCAATATTAATAAAAAGAGTAATTGCTGCTTCAAAAACAGTACCGGGGCCGGATGTTATCAGTGAACAGCAATTTATTTTATATGCAGTAATTGACATACTACCAGTTATTTTTCTGCGTTTATCTGTGGAATATCCTGAAGAAAAATAATTTTGTTTTGGGAACTTTAGGTTAGAAACCTTTACCTTTACGCTCTTTTATAAACTGGCCAGGGGATTGTCAGTAATCAAAATATAACTTTTTTCGCTTGTGTCGGTTATCAGACTCACTTTAGCTGCATTATTGTTCTGGGTTACAGCCTTTGCTGCCAGTGCTCAGGAGATGCACGGGTTTGTTAACAGCAATTATGCAGGTATAACCGGAAGTCTGATTAATCCGACATCCATCCTGAATTCGAAATTATATCTGGATATAACACCGCTGGGATTGCATCTCAACGTTGACAATGACTACATTTTTCTTTCGAAGGATGAATATAAGTTCTCGCGTTTTGTAACCCCGGGTGCCCAGTTTCCGGAACATGGCGAAGACAGCCGTGTATTTTATGATAATTTCAATGCCGAACTTAAGAATGCCTATTCAGAAGTCAGGATTTTCGGACCTTCTGCAATGTTCGCATTTAAAGACCAGGCTTTCGGTCTTTCTACAGGATTTCGAACCATAGTTTCAGGTAGGAACATACCATACGAAATGGCTAAATTTGCTGTTGAGGGAACCGATTACTGGCCTCTGTACAGAATTAATTTCATTAACGAGCGGGATGCCAGAATCGCTTCACTGGCATTTGCTGAAATTGCAGGTACCTACTCAAGGGTTTTGTTTAAGAGGAACAGGGATCACTGGACTGCCGGGATTACGCTCAAAGGATTGTTTGGTACTGCCGGAGCATATGGTTATGTTGATAATATTGATTACATGATCCCTAACGGGGATACCCTGCTCGTTTACAATACCAACGCGCAAATGGGGATGTCTCTTCCTGTGGATTATAACAACAACGATCTTTTATTACCGGGAAAGCTCTTTAGAGGAAGTGGAATGGGTGTCGATCTGGGGATAACATATCAGAAAAAGGTTACAGGGCATTCCAACAAGGGTTACACGATGGCATGTGAGTATCCTTATGAACCTTACCGGTATAAAATCGGAATCTCTGTTATTGATCTTGGACGGATAAAATTTAAAAAGGATGCACGGTTGATGGAGTTTAAAAATGCAGATACTTACTGGGCTGATGTAAGCAGGTATTCCTTTACTAACCTCGATAATCTTTTTAAAACAGTAAGTTATGAGTTTTCGGGTGACTCCACTGCCCTCATAACAGCCAATTCATTTTCAATCTGGCTTCCGGCAGCATTGAGCATGCAGGCTGACTTCAGGATTACCAAAGCTGTTTACCTGAATGGTACCATTGTTCATCCAATCATAGTAAGCAAGGCTGAGACCATGAGGCCTCCGCAGTTATCCCTGACCCCGCGGTGGGAAAGCGATCACCTGGAAGTAGCATTGCCTTTTATTCTTTATGATTATATACATCCACGACTTGGATTGAGTGTGCGATTTCATAAACTTGTGATTGGTACAGACAAACTGGGCGGTTTCTTTGGTATGAGTAACTTCTATGGAATGGATTTTTATGTCATGCTCAAGTTCTCATTCCTGAAAGGTGAATGCAGGAATTTTGACAAGAGGTTTGGCTGTGGAAACCTGGAATATAAACAGAAGTATTAGGAAGGTCTTAAGTAATCCAGGGGTTTTCCAATCTATCTTCACTCAGATTTCATTATTTGAGATTCTTGTATAACCTGTCAGGCAAATACAAGGAAAGCACGCAGAATAAAAAGGCTGCCGTGTGGTAACCGGCAGCCTTCTTATTCCCACATTCATTCAAAAAATCAAAGTTTAACGATGATACCGAAATAGAGATCATCGAGTCCGAAATTCAGACCAAAACTTGTACTGACATCCTTGTAGTCTTCATTGGTTTCAGGTGCCGGTCGATTGTGAATGGAAGTTGTGGAACCTATGGATCCCAGAATAGCTTCCAATTCAATTTTCTCAGAAAGGCTATAGGAGATTCCCGGTGAGATTCGTTCAGAAATACTGAAGAATTTGTTTGTAACATCTTCATAGCCTGTATATTCATTTATCTGTTTGCTTCCGCCTACGCTCAGAACGCCCTCACCAAAAAAGGAAAGGTTACCGACCTCTTTGAAATAGAAACGTGCAAAAGGTGCCACTTCCCATGAATTGGATCTGGTGATTATTTCATCACCTGAGCTGTCGAATTCAGTATATTTGGAAGTGCCGATTCCGATTCCCATCCCTAATGCGAACTTCTTCGTGATGAAGTAACCCGCTTTAGGATAAAAACCAAAGGAGAAACTCTTGTCGTTATCTTCTGTTGTTGACCCGAAGGTTGTTGATGAACTGGATGAAGACACACTTAGTCCCCCTCCAACAAAGAATTGTGCCTTCAGGCCCAGGGCCATGAATACCATCATGGTTGTGGTTAAGATCAGTGCTTTTTTCATAATTTCTTTTTTTTCTTGAACCTACTCTTTTTAAGGATTTTCGGTTACTTCCTTGGTTGTTTTGTTGTATTATCACAAATTTAAGGTACCCTGACCCTGAATGTCAGCCATCATCGGACTTATTATCAACAGATAGCATTGAATAGCCAAGTTATTTAATATCAGTAAAATAAAGTATGATGGATCTTGGTTGTGAACATTTATCCTGCGATGCGCAAAAGCTTCAGGAGTATTAAAAACGGATGTATTTGCTATACCTTAGAACCGATAATATAGAAATCCATTAGTTTTATTTTGAAATCATACAAAATACTAATTGGAGGATAAAGCAAACCTGTAAATAACACTGGTTTTTACAACTAAATCAGAATATCTTCCTGAGATACAATCAATTCAAAGGTCCGGCCTTAACATCAAGCGCATCGCGTAGTCCGTTGCCTATCAACATAAAGGCCAAAACCAGAATCATGATACAGAGCCCCGGAAGGATGGCCAGCCAGGGATTGTCGAGAATGATGTATGCGTAGTTTTCTTTAACCATAGTGCCCCATGATGGCATGGGAGGCTGCACTCCTATGCCCAGAAAACTCAACCCTGCCTCGATCAGGATGGCTGAGGCGAAATTGGCTGCTGAGATCACAATGACCGGACCCATCGTATTGGGCAGGATGTGTCTGAGGATAATCCGGCTGTTTTTATAACCCAAAGCCCTGGCAGCTTCCACAAATTCTTTTTCGCGGATACTGAGGATCTGCCCTCTGACCACCCTGGCTACTTCAACCCACATAGTAAGCCCAACTGCAATGAATACCTGCCAGAATCCTTTACCCAGCGCAAAAGTGATTGCAATGACCAGCAGCAGGGTAGGGATTGACCAGATGACATTGATAAACCAGATGATAAGATCGTCGGTGCGACCCCTGAAAAAACCTGCAAGGGAGCCGAGCAGGATGCCGAGAACCAGTGAAATGAAAACCGAAATAAACCCAACCGACAGACTGACCCTTGTGCCGATCATAAGCTGGCTTAGCACATCCCTGCCAAACCGGTCGGTGCCGAGCAAATAGGTTTTTTTTACCAGGTGATCGTTTAAAATGATCTGTTGCATCTCCCTGATATTTCCAATAACCGGCTTTCCGTCCATATCCTTTAGCTGAACAGCACTGGTTGCATGGTTTGTAGTGTCGGTCAGCGCATAAATCACATCACTGAGTTTAAAAACAAGGGTGAGAGTGGAGTCGCCTTCATAGCCAGCCTTATCGTAAGGTGTCAATACGATTTCATTTGCCCTGAAGTAATAATGATTGATCGGAATCGTGGTATAATCTGCAGGGCATCCGTAGGCAAGCTTTTTCAACAGGCTGCATTCGCGGGCAGGTTCATTGTTTCTTATAAGTATTTGCAGTACCCTGAACCCTGGTTTACAGGCGGCGGTTTCAAGATGCTGATCGTTGGCAAACGGAGTGCTGTCGGGCGTAATCAGGTAACCCAGTATGCAGACGACGGCAGCAAATGCAATTATCAGCATTGAAAAAACTGCCGTCTTGTTTTTACGCAGTTTTAACCATGATTTTGCCGACAGGCTTCCTTCAGGAAGGAATTTTTTTTTGAAAAACAATTCGTACGCTTTTAATTTAGTTCGGGTACTTGTTCATGCAGAAAGCTGTAGGCAGCAGGCAGTGGGCAATGGGCAGTTGGTAAACCAACTTTAACTGTTAGTTATTAGTTGTTAGCTGTTAGTTAATATGATTTGTCGCCGCCCAGAATGCCACCAAGGATGCCGCCACCGATACCACCGATGCCTTTGCTTTCTTCACGATTAGAGCGGGATGCGGAAATAATCCTGTCGGCAAGTCGTGAGAAGGGGAGGCTTTGCAGATAAACGGGGCCGGGGCCGGTCAGTTTAACCAGGAACAGGCCTTCACCTCCGAACAGAGCATTTTTGAAACCGCCGATAAACCGGATGTCATAATCGACAGAAGGGTGAAATGCCACAAGGCAACCAGTATCAACATGCAGCACTTCGCCCGGTTGAAGGTTTCGCTGCACGATAGCTCCACCGGCCTGAACAAAAGCCAGACCGTGGCCTGAGAGCCGCTGAAGTATAAAGCCCTCGCCACCAAAAAGTCCGGCGCCTATTTTTTTGGTAAAGGCAATGTCAATATCGATGCCATTGGCAGCACAAAGAAAGGAGTCTTTCTGACACAGAAATTCACCACCCAGTTTGTCAAGTTCAAGCGGGATGATCTTTCCGGGATAAGGTGCCCCAAACGCCACCCTGCGTTTGTTCTGAGCTGTGTTGAGAAATGTAGTGATAAAGAACCCATCGCCGGTCAGCATGCGCTTAAAACCTTTGAAAAGGCCGCCACCGGTGCCGGTCTGCATTTCGATGCCATCGTCCATGTACATCATGGCACCAACTTCTGCCCGAACGCCCTCGGAAGGGTCAAGTTCGATCTCTACCAGTTGCATGTCATCACCAAATATTTTGTAATCAATTATATCGGCCATTGTTTAGGGTTGTTTTGGTTTGCTTAAGGCAAATTTAGAAAGAATTGCTTTTAACAGGAATAAAAAACTTGACTCAAAAGTATAGTAATTCAGCTAAAAGTATTATTTTTGCCACTCTTAACAAACATGGTGGTTTTAGCTCAGTTGGTTAGAGCGTCTGATTGTGGTTCAGAAGGTCGTGGGTTCGAGCCCCATATTCCACCCGAAAAAGCCGGTTTATCCGGCTTTTTTTATTTCTGTATACTGCTGGGTATTTGCTGCTTTTAATCTTTATCCGATTACTCAATTCACATATTGACTTTCATTGTCATAATCCATGATGACTGCTGATTTTTTAATACAAAATTATTCCTGTCGGACGATCCTGATAATTTAAATGATATTCCTGTAGTCCGAATCTATACACCAGCATGTTACGTGTCATTTTTAACTTCGGAATCGGGATGCCTGGTGTTATAATTCTGTTGGTAGATCTGGTCTTTGACTGACATTGCCGGAATGATCTTATTCATAAAAAATCCTGACTTCCCCGCTTTTTAACCGCCGTTCGAGCCAGCGTCTGATTTTCGTTTTGTCTTCAGACAGGATTCCTTTGTGAACAGTGAAAATAATCACCGGTATTTTAGAAACAGGGTCAATTGTATCATTGTAAAAATATGATTCGGCATAAATGCATCCACGTATCTGTGGATAGATGGCCCGGATTTCGTCCAGTATTGTCCTGCCAAAGGTATCCTTTACCCTGATGCTTTCCAGAGCTGATACTTTCTCATTTAATGCAATGTTTAACGTGTTTATCTGATCCTTCAGATTGTAGACTTCGGTATTCTTTTCATCCAGGCTGTTGAAGGATAATCCCTGTTCAATAGAAATCTGAGCATCACTGATCCCGAAATCTGCCGATTTTCCTATGATGGCTGTTTTCTGGGAGTCTGTCAGTGTGGTGCCGCCGAATACCAGAACAATTTTATTGTTGACAGGATCAATCCGGTGTTTTAGAAGATAGTTTCCTTCGAACAGACTGATGTTTGACACATAAAGATCTGCTTTCCGCATGAAATCTTCCTGCTTAACAAGCCTGTAACCAAAATAAATGCTGGGCAGAAGAACTATTGTTATGACAATGGTTATTATTCGGTTGATGTTTCGTTTTCTGCCTGCTTCTACGATTCCCCTGATCGGAAATTTCAGCAATTGTGAAATCCAGACCGATGCAATGGCAATAAAAATGGTATTTATGGTAAACAGGTAAAGGGCGCCCAGGAAGAACTCAGGCTGAGCTGTGGCAAGACCGTAGCCGGCTGTGCATAAAGGAGGCATCAGAGCTGTAGCAATAGCCACTCCCGGCAGCACATTTCCTTTTTGTTTGCTGCTGATGGCAACAATCCCGGCCATACCGCCGAACAAGGCAATCAATACATCATAAATCGTGGGGCTGGTTCTGGCAAGAAGTTCTGAATGTGCTGTTGAAACCGGGCTGATTGCAAAATAAGCTGTGGATGCAACAAGACTGGCAATAATGGCAAAAGAGAAGTTTTTTATTGACTTTCTGAAAAGGTCGAAGTCATAGGTAGCGATGCTGTAGCCCATGCCGTTGATGGGCCCCATCAGTGGCGATATCAGCATGGCTCCGATGATAACTGCCGTTGAGTTCATATTCAGACCAACAGAAGCTATAATGATCGCAAAAATCAAAATCCAGAGATTGGTACCCCTGAAGATGATTCCTTTTTTAATTTCCTCGTAAACTGAATCTGAATGTTCCAGCTCAGAATCCAAATTAAAAAAATGCAGAATATTCCTGATAATATCAAAGGCTCCCATTTCTCTTGTTTATAAGTCCCGGTCAGGGTTGTTTCATTCGAAACATGCCGCTGAAGGCCGGTTGTTTTCAATATTTTTTATAAATATATTAATTATCGGTGAAATTGATATAAGCTGCCCATCGCTAACCTGACATTTTAATTGATATTTGACGGGAATGAGGGTCATTACCGGATATTTGTTGTTCAGGAATATCCGAATCAGATTAAACCAGGCCAAATCATAATTTTTTTTCATCACTGACCTGCACGTCAGAACTCTTGTCTGACAAGGTATTTCGCTGTTTATAATTACCTGAGATAGCCCAATATACCGGTGATGGATTCAAGGCAAATCATCCGGCAATATAATTTCTGTAGCTGATTGTAATTTCTCCAAACCATGCACCTTTTTCTCCGGATACGAATGAAAAAACCAGGACTCGCCCGGTTTAGGGTTTACTGACACTGATCATACTCATGTTATTTCATCCTAAGTAAGCGCTAATCTCAGGGGAGATTTATGAATTTCATGATCACTGAATATTCATTAACATTCAGGGTCACATACCGGTCATCTGATTCTGCGAAGACAGATATCCCCGAAAGTAACCCAAACCCCGTTTTGGTTTTTGGTCGTGGTGTGCATCTTCCAGGTGTCCTCTTTTTCATTGTAGATCAATTGATTGATAAAAGGTCCGTCAGGATATTCAAATCGGAACTCAAGGGTGTTTCCTTGCCGGATGCCAAAGCCCAGGGTTTCAGAGAACCGTCCCCCGAAATTATCGAGCCAATGACATACATATCGTTCACTTACACAGTCATAACCGATAAATACCTGCGCTGTATACTGTGGTTGAGCGGCTGTGTCGGCAAAGGTCAGCACCATAAACTGATGGTCCAGTTCCCAGCTGCCTTTAAAATGGTAGGTTACGCTGTCGCCCCCGATGTTGCCGGCTGCCGACCAGTTTCCGGCGATTTTATCCACGAATGGGTCGTTGAACCGCTGGTCATCGCATTTGGGTGGGTTCTGTGCCCGGGCATGAAAGATCATTGCCATTATTAAAAGGAATGTAGTTGTTCTGAGGTGGATCATAGTTCTGAGTTTGCTGCGGATTTATATAAATGTCAGTTTGCCTGATTATTATTCTAAAGTAGTTCTTGCGAAAACACCAGAAAGTTATGATAAAATTCTCATTTATCAGGTATTCATTAACCGTTGACGATGATTCACTGGCCTAAATGTTTCAGGCTTTGCTTGCCTTATGTAAATTTTCTCTTGATTTGTAAGTAAAACGGGTTTTGCTTTTTGGCTGAATTTTCACCATATTTGATCGGATTCAGTTAAATAAAAAATCCCCGGCTATTGCCAGGGAAATTTTGAGGTTATCAGGAAAAGTATTATTCAAAGCGGCGGTGCCAGGCTGAGGTGCCGTCTTTTATTTCTTCATCACGCACCCAATATTGGTCAACGATTTCAGTTTTTGTCTGATCCCAGTATGCTGGTGAAACACGTTCGCCGGAGGGAGTATTCAGGCTCATCTCATACACGGAAATCACCGGGTTAAAGACCAGGTCGGTAACACCTATGGCAAATGTAACGGGGGATGATTCATCTTCTTTTTTTTCTTCAGTGGTCATCACTTCAAAACCGTTGAAGGTGAGTAGTTTCTTAAGGAATTCCACCCGTTGTGCGGTGGCGCCTTTCTCAACAATGGTACAGCGGGTTCCGCTGATCTCCTCGACGATGTGTTTGGCTTGTAGTGGCATGCTGTGAAGTTTAAAGTAAAAAGTAAAAAGTCTAAAGTAAAAAGTTTAAAGTTTACCCGCCGTAATGCAATGAAGGAGGGCTCAAGGTTTAAAAGTTAAAGTTCAAAGTTCAAAGCTTAAAGATGGCAATTGGGATTTGGCAATAAAGGTTAATTCTTCAATCCGAAATCCGCAATCCGAAATCTGCAATCCGAAATCAAAACAAACCGACACTAAGGTTAAAGATAAACTCATATACCTGGGCCCAGAATCCAACCACAAGGATACCCAGTCCACTCAGGATCAGACCTGCACGGGTCATGTTGTCGCTGCGGAATTTTGCGATAGGGGTGTCTGTCTTGTTGATAAACATAGCCTTTACTACCATCAGATAATAGTAAAGAGAAATGGTTGCATTCAGTACCGCAATAAAAACCAGCCAGTAATAACCGGCCGAAGCAGCAGACGTGAACAGGAAAAACTTACCGAAGAATCCGGCTACCGGCGGAATACCTGCCAGTGAAAACATGGCCAGCATCATCAGGAGGCTTAGTTTCGGGTTGGTATGGTACAGACCGTCGTAATCGCCCATATTGATTTTACCGGTTGAGGCTTCTATGGCCGAAACCACACCAAAGGCACCGAGATTCGAAAAGATATACACCAATACAAAATAGATGACCGAAGTCATACCCATCTGGCTTCCGGCAATCATCCCAAGCAGGATGAAACCAGCCTGAGCAATGGATGAAAAGGCGAGGAACCGTTTCATATTTTTCTGTCTCAGTGCGAAAAGGTTACCAACAACCATGGTGAGGATGGAAATGATATAGAGCAGGTCCTGCCATACATAGACCAGCTGAAAAAACACTTTGTAAAGAATCAGTACCAGGATAAACGAAGCTGCCCCTTTTGAGATGACCGAGAAGTAGGAAGTGACATTGATGGGTGATCCTTCGTAAACATCGGCTGTCCATAAGTGGAAAGGTACCAGTGAAATCTTGAAGGCCATCCCTGAAAAGAAAAACAGGAAAGCCAGCACCTGCATCGGGGCATTACTGTACAACTGAGCGACATCACTGAAATAGATGCTTCCTGTTGAGCCGTAAATGAGCGACAGACCAAACAGCAGGATACCGGATGAAAGCGCGGATGATAGAATCAGTTTGACACCGGCTTCGGCCGATTTGGTCTGATGATGAGTATAGGCTGCCAGTGCTGCCATCGGTATGGTGGCTGTTTCCAGTCCGAGGTAAAACATCAGGAAGTCACCCGATGAGATCATAAAGTACATCCCGATCAGGGTTGAGAACATCAGGATGAAATATTCGCTCATCTTGTCGCGGTTTTCTTCTTTCATGATCCAGGTGTACGACTGCAGCAGGATGATCAGTACCCCTACATTCAGCACATTTTTCATCATGCCGATCAGTGCAGTTGCCCTGAACATGCCACCGAAGAGAATGCCTTCGCACGCCGGGAGGAAACCGAGAATGGTATGTATGCTGAACAGGACAACAGCCACCGGTATGATGCGTGGTTTTTGTGATGGTTTCAGCATAAGGTCTGTCACCAGCAGAATGAGTGCTATTGCCACCAGCGACAATTCATGCCGCATAAGTAAGAAGTCGTTTATTATCATACTACCGAATCTAAAAGTTTTTATTTGATGAAACTTTCAGGATGAAATCCTTCTGTTTTCAGCATATACATTTAAAACAGGCTTGTAAATTCAAAGCCTGCCATTGAAATCTTGTTAACAATGGGTGCAAGGCTTACATTGATCATATCGGAAAGCCAGAGCGGGGCGATACCGATGGCAGCGATGGCAACTACAAGGGTAATGGTTGAAAGCCTTTCATACCATTTGGCGTCGTCAAGATGCAGGAAATGATCGTTTTTAATCGGGCCGAGCAACAGAATGCCTACCACGCGCAGGATATACACAGCCGTAACCACGATACTGGTGGTGGCCATGATGGTCAGGATGCGATGGAAGGTGTCGGTATGCTGGTAGGCGCCAAAGAAGATGGTCATTTCAGCAACGAAACCGCTTAATCCCGGAAGTCCCAGTGAAGCCAGACCAGCGATGACGTAGACCACACCGAGGAAAGGCATTACTTTCATCAATCCACCCATTTCGTTGATCATCCTGGTATGGGTCCTTCCATAGATCATGCCGATCAGGGCAAAGAAGAGGGCTGTCATCAGACCATGGGAGATCATCTGAATGATCGCGCCGTTGAAGGCTGTCTGGTTCATCATCAGCACGGCAAACAAAACCAGTCCGCAGTGACTTACGGAGGAATAGGCATTGATGTATTTGAGGTCTTTCTGCCAGATGGCACCAAAGGCTCCGTAAACGACACTTATGGAGGTGAGGATCAGGAAAATCCATGCCTGCTCCTGCGCAGCTTCGGGCATCAGGAAGATGGCAACGCGGAAAGCGCCGTAACCTCCGAGTTTCATCAGCACTCCGGCATGAAGCATCGAAACGGCAGTCGGGGCTGAGGCATGACCATCGGGCGACCAGGTGTGGAACGGGAAAAGAGCGCCAAGGATACCGAAACCAATAAAGGTAAACGGGAAGAGAAAGCGCTGCATTTCGATGGGGATGTTGATCTTCGAAATTTCAAGCAGGTTCCAGGTGAGTTGTCCGCCATCGGGGGCTGAATAAAAATATATGCCAAGTAATCCAACCATTAACAGGGCCGATCCACCCATGAGCATGAGCGTAAGCTTCATGGCAGAATATTCCTTTGGTCCTGATCCCCAGATTCCGATCAGCAGGTACATCGGAATTACAGCAATTTCATAAAAGAGGAACATGGTAAAGAGGTCGAGTGAGATGAAGAACCCGAAAACCCCGGTAGCAAGGAGGATCAGTGAGATGAAAAATTCCCTGGAGAGGAATTCCATTTTCCAGGATGCAAAAATTCCGGCAAAGACCACAATACCCGTCAGTGCAATCATGGCTACCGAAATGCCGTCAACACCTACTGTGTAATGTATATTCAGAGTAGGAAACCAGAGTGCATCATAAGTAAAGAGCATTTCAGCCATGTTTCCAGCCTGACGTTCTGCCAGGTAGAGATAGACCAGCAATCCGGCCAGGATAAGCTGAATGCTCATGCCAATGGCTGAAACGAGCCTGGTCTGTTTCATGTTCTTTGTGAACACGATGCCGATGCAGGTTAAAACCGGAATAAGGACAAATAAACTGAGTATATTCATATTGCGATCCTTTGCTTTACCAGATATAGATGAAAATTATAACAAGGACAATGGTGCCCGAGACAAACACATAACCGTACTGCTGGATGCGCCCGCTCTGGAAGCCTTTGATCATGTATGCGGAGCGCTCGATTACCCGGGCTATCAGGTTCATAAAACCATCCACGATGTGGCGGTCGAACCAGGCTACCGGACGTGAAACAAGATTGAACAGTATTTTCTTTGTCACGAAGAGGTAGACCTCATCCATGTAGAACTTGTGGTAGGCCCATGTATAGAAATTTCCGAATCCATTGGAAACTTGCAGCGGTGAGCCGAAACCTTACGGTACATAATGGTTGCAACGACAATTCCGAGGATTCCGATCAAAACCGAAGGAACCGCCACCATATAATCAATATGAGTCTCAAATGGCTGTCCGTCGCTGGTTACCAGCTCATGGAACGGGAGGAAGCCTGAAAACACGGAACCGAAGGCAAGTACGAGCAAAGGAATGGTCATGGTGGCCGGGGCTTCGTGCGGGGTGTGATGATAATGGGTTTCTTTTCCCCAGAAGATGCTGTAATACAGGCGGAACATATAGAAAGCGGTGAGACCGGCAACAGCAAATTCAATGATAAATAGCGGCAGGTTGTGATGGAAAGCTGCCACCAGTATTTCGTCTTTGCTGAAAAATCCTGAAAGTGGCGGGATTCCTGCAATGGTGAGACAGGCAATTAAAAAGGTGATGTGGGTAATCGGCAGGTATTTCCTGAGTCCGCCCATGTCGCGCATATCGTTGCTGTGAACGGCATGGATAATGGCGCCGGCACCGAGGAATAGCAATGCCTTGAACATGGCATGGGTAAAGAGATGGAAATTGCCCGCCATAAAACCAAGGCCATCATGACCACCATATCCTGATACGCCCAGAGCAAGCATCATATAGCCGATCTGCGACATGGTAGAGTAGGCCAGTACACGTTTGATATCGGTTTGGGTACAGGCGATGATGGCGGCAAAGAGCGAACTGATGCCACCCACCCAGGCAACAACATGCAAGGCATCGGGTGCCACCATTGAATAAACAGGGAAAAGGCGTGCTACAAGGTAAACACCGGCAACCACCATGGTTGCGGCATGGATGAGGGCCGAAACAGGAGTGGGGCCTTCCATGGCATCGGGCAGCCAGATATGCAACGGGAACATGGCCGATTTACCGGCACCTCCCATAAACACAAAGATCAGGGCCCAGGTAATGGCACTGAGGCCGAGGAATGTGGCACCACCAGCTTGTGAAATGGCGGGGCCGGTCGGGCTGACCAGTGTCTGGAAATCAAATGTATCTGTCATGAACGACAGCATCAGGATGCCAATGAGGAAACCCAGATCAGCAAACCGGGTGACTATAAACGCTTTTTTTGATGCAGAAACTGCGCTGGGTTTCTCATAATAGAATCCGATCAGCAGAAACGAGGAAACACCTACGAGTTCCCAGAAAATATACATCTGAAAGATGTTGGTCGCCAGCACCAGACCCAGCATCGAGAAAGTAAACAAAGAAAGGAAGGTATAGAAACGGGCAAACCCATTTTCACCTTTCATATACCCCAGGCTGTAAATGTGTACCATAAATGACACGGTGCTGACGACCACCAGCATCATTACGGAGATAGGGTCGAGGAGGATACCCAGGTTAATGGTCAGTTTCTCGGTAAGATGGAGCCACTGGATTTCAAATGCCTTCATGGAAGCATAACCTGTCCCTGCGACATGATCGGTCCAGAAGAACCGTATGGCGGTGAGATAGGATAATATGGTCACGGCAAACAGCCCGGTGGTTCCGATCAGTCCGGATACCTGCGGTTTCAGTTTGCTTCCGGCCAGTCCGGTAAACAGGAAAACTGCCAGAGGAATCAGCGGGATAAGCAATGTGTAGGTGTAGTCAATCATTTGCTTGTGTCCTTTCGGTTTTCGAATAAATTACTCACAATTGTTAGAATTTCATTTCGTCTACCTTGTCCACATCGATTGATCTGAAATTGCGGTAGATATTGATGATGATGGCGATGGCCACAGCGGCTTCAGCAGCCGCGACAGCGATAACTATCAGGCTGAAAAAATGTCCATGCAGGTTTTCGGGATAGAGATACCGGTTGAAGGCCACAAAATTGATGTTTACCGAATTGAGAATAAGTTCGATCGACATCAGCATTGTAATCAAATTCTTCCGGGTCAGGAAACCATAAATGCCCGTAAAGAACATCAGGGTACTGATTATCAGAAAATACTGTAGAGGAATGGTTCCGGTCATACTTACTGGGATTTTCTCTTGATTATTTTTTTAAGCCTTTAACTGCCTTATTTTCTTTGCGGGCGACTATGATAGCACCGATCATGGCAGCCAGCAGCAGGATGGAAACGACTTCAAACGGAAGTGCATAGCCATTTTCGTTGTATGATACAAGTGCCCGGCCAATGGCTTTGACATCTGACGGAGATTCAACCACCGACTTTGCAGGGAATGAATAACTGATAATGGTGATCAGGGTAAGGGTAGCCCCGGCTACCACAGCCAGTGCCGACATAAGTCCCTGGTACCGGCCGGCCATCTGAGCCCTTTCGCTGATGTGGCTTGTGAGCAGGATCGAGAAAATGATCAGTACGATGATGCCACCGGCATACACAGTAAGCTGAACGGCTGCCAGGAAGTTGTAGTTGAGCATGAAGTAGAGCCCGGCGGTGCTGACGAGTACAAAAAGCAGGTAAACTGCAGCCCGGAGAATCCTGCGGCTGGTAACGGTGAGAATCGAAAAAACGATGATCATCGCCGAAAGCAGAAAAAATAAGATTTCGCTGTTCATAATATGTTTGTCAGTCGGTTGTCTTTATCAGGTTATAGCCTTTGGGGTTTAATCCTTCACGCCTTCCATTATCTTTGAACCTGGTTGATTCAGCACTTTGGTCAGTGTAGAACGATCCCACACGGCATGTTCAAAATTCTGACCCATCACGATGGCTCCGGTCGGGCAGGCTTTCACACACAGGTTGCAGAAAGTGCACATGCCAAGGTGATAAATATGCTGATCGATGGCACGTTTCTTTTTTCCATCTTCCAGAATCAGTGATTTGGTGATGATTTCAATAGAGCCATTGGGGCAGTTGATTTCACAGATGCCGCAGCCGGTGCACTTGTGCTCGTTGTTTTCGTTGTGAGGCATAATTACTTCGCCCCGGAACCGCTCGGCTATTTTCAGTGTCTTCCTGTTTTCAGGATATTGCTGGGTTACATGCTTCCATGGTGTGAAAAAGTACTTTGCCGTAACTTTCATACCTGTGAGCAGGGTCCAGATACCCTTTAATATTTCGGTGATATAGGAGATTATCGATTTCATGGTTCAGGTTTCTGAGATTAAAAATGCAGCCCGAAAAGTACCACGGCGGCCATCAGTAAGATGTTGAACAGGTTGATCGGAAGCAGGTATTTCCATTCGAGATTCAGGATCTGGTCAACGCGGAGACGAGGGAAAGTCCATTTGAACCACATCATCAGGAATATAACCCCAAGTACTTTAAAGAAGAACCAGAAGAGTCCCGGCATCAGGTCCATGATTTGGTTGAAACTTTCAAATTCGCCGAAGTGAAGTGGCATCCAGCCTCCAAGGAACACTGTTGTTGCCATGGCGGCAACAATAAAAAGGTTAATATACTCAGCCAGGAAGAAAAAAGCAAACTTGATTCCGGAGTATTCTGTATGAAATCCGGCAGTAAGTTCTGATTCGGCTTCAGCAAGGTCAAAAGGACCACGGTTTGTTTCTGCTGTACCAGCAATAATGAATACAAAAAAGGCAATAATAGCCGGGACATGTCCTTTGAAAATAAACCACATATCCCGCTGCCCTTCAACAATACCTGATATCTGCATTGTCCCTGCCAGGATAATCATAGTGATCAGCGATAAGCCGACCGACAACTCATAACTTACAATCTGGGCGCCGGAACGCATGGCACCGATAAGGGAATATTTATTGTTCGAACTCCAGCCGGCCAGTAAAATTCCTATAACACCAACTGAAGAAACTGCAGTAACGAAGAAAATTCCTATATCAAAGTCGAAGGTTGCCAGTCCGGGAGCAAACGGGATGACCGAGATTACCAGAAAACTGACGATGATTACAATAAATGGTGCCAGATTGTAAAGGAATTTGTCGGCATTTTTTGGCATAATCAACTCCTTCATCAGGAGTTTGATGAAGTCTGCAATGGTCTGAAGCAAACCCCAGGGACCAACCCTCATAGGGCCCATGCGTTGCTGGAAGGCTGCACAGACCTTACGTTCTGCATAAACCAGGAAAAGGCCGAACAGTGCTACAAAAAGCAGGTAGGCCAGACCAACGATGGTCCATTCAATGGCCAGGGTTGCAGTTGGTGAGAACTGCGACGAGAGCCCTTCATGAATGGATTTTGTCAGTGTTGTGAAATCGTAGATATTGAATGCCATCTTTTATAAGTTCGATGTTTTCTTCAGATTTTTATCGGTCAATGTCAGGAATTACCAGGTCGAAAGTCGACATAATGGCAACCAGGTCGGCGATCTTCCAACCCTTGGCTATGTGGTTGATCGCAAACAGGTTAGAGAATCCGGGTGAACGGAATTTAACCCTGTAAGGATTCTTCTTTCCATCGGAAACGATGAATACGCCGAACTCGCCACGGGCTGTTTCAACGCGCTGGTAGAATTCACCTTCGGGCAGTTTAACCACTCCTTTCATCTTAACAGCATAATCGCCTTCAGGAATATTGTCGATCAGCTGCTCAATGATGCTCATCGATTCCCACATTTCGGCCATACGCACCTGGTAACGGGCATAGGTATCACCAACGTCGCTCAGTATTTCTTTGAAATTCACTTTGTCGTAGGCGCTGTATGGACGGTGCTTGCGCAGGTCGCAGGCGAAACCCGAAGCACGCCCGGTTGGACCTGTAACGCCATAGGCAATGGCATCTTCTTTTGAAAGAAACCCGACGCCTTTGGTACGTTCAGTGAAAATCACATTCCCTGAAAGTAACCGGTCGTATTCCGGGAGTTTTGTTTTAAATTTCTTTATGAAAGCCTTTACATCCCGCTGGAAATTTGGATGTATATCGAACATCAGTCCACCAGGGATGCTGTAATTCACTGTGAGGCGGGCGCCGCAGGTTTCTTCAAAGATATCGAGGATGTCTTCGCGGTCGCGCAGGCCATAAAAAAAGGTGGTGAGTGCTCCCATATCCATGCCCATCACACACCACCACAACTGATGTGAGGCCAGACGGGAGAGCTCCGACATGATGGTTCGGATGTATTTTACCCTGTCGGGAACTTCAACCTGAAGTGCGTTTTCAACGCATAGGGCAACGGCTTCGTTGTTCTGATGGGCCGAGAGGTAGTCCATACGATCTGTCAGGTGACCGATCTGCGGGTAGGAGAGAGACTCGGCCATTTTTTCGATACCGCTGTGGATATAACCGATGTGCGGCTGAACATTGTGAACTATTTCTCCCTCGAGCTGAACAAGCAGGCGGAGTACTCCGTGAGTACTCGGGTGCTGTGGGCCCATATTGATGAGATATTCGTCGGTCTTTATCTCATCGGTGGTAATCATAACTTCTCTGAGCTCATCCATAGCTATCGCGATACGATGTGAATGTCGTCTTTATAATCTTTACGGAGTGGGTGACCCCAGTTATCGTCGAGGAACATCCTGCGCAGGTCGGGGTGGTTGATGAAATGAATCCCCAGAAGGTCAAATGCTTCCCGTTCGTGAAATTCGGCAGTTGGCCAGATGTCGGTTACCGAATCAATCGCAGGCGTTTCCCGACCGTCGGTCTTCACCTTAACTACCATCATGTGGTTGTGTTTTGTCGATTCAAGGTGGTAAACCATCTGCATATGATCGGCATGGTCAACACCCGATACACAGATCAGGTAATCAAAGGACAGATTTTCATCTTCTTTGAGATGCTTCATAAAAACGTGCATCTTCGCAAATGGAACAAAGGTCTCAACATACTGAGCCCCCTGCCTGGTTTCGGCTTCAGCCCCGATCTTGTCGATTGCAGCTATTAATGCCTCGTTTGTCATGGTATATCGGTTTCGGGAAAGATCCCTGATAAATCTGTTTATTTGTCTTTTTTCTTACTGTTGAAGTTCCGCTCACGACGGATCTTTTTCTGAAGCTGCATCATACCATAAAGCAATGCTTCAGGGCGTGGCGGACAACCGGGAATATACACATCAACCGGGATGACATGGTCGGCACCTTTCACAATGGCGTAACTGTTATAGTAAAAAGGCCCTCCGGAAACAGCGCAGGCACCCATGGCAATTACATATTTTGGGTCGGCCATCTGATCGTAAAGACGTTTGAGAACCGGAGCCATTTTATAGTTGATGGATCCACTGATGATGATCATATCGGCCTGGCGTGGAGTGGCGCGGGCAACTTCAAATCCGAAACGGGCCATATCGTGCCTAGAAGCACCAACAGCCATGAATTCAATGGCACAACACCGTGTTCCGAAGGTAAGAGGCCACAAAGAATTCGACCGGGCCCAGTTGACCAGATCATCGAGTTTGGCAAGAATGATACTACCCCCTTCGTGCGATTCAATGATCGGGTAATCATTGATTTCTATGTCCTGTTTCTTTTTGATTATTCCCATTTCAATGCATGTTTTTTCCAGCCATAGAGCAGGCCAAGTCCCAGAATGAAGAAGAAGATGACGATTTCAATAAAGGCAGTCACCCCTGTCTCAGCCATCACAGTGGCCCAGGGGAAAACAAAGACTGTTTCCACGTCGAATATCAGGAAAAGGATGGCAAACAGGTAGTAACCCACCGTATACTGCAACCATGATCCGCCTATGGTTTCGATTCCACACTCATAAGGTTCAAATTTGGCCGGGTTGGATGATGTTGGCGGAATAAAGGTAGAGAACAGCAAAGCGCCCCCAACCAAAACGACCCCAACAATAAAAAACAACACAAGTGACTGACTGTCCATACTTTATGATATTTAGGTATCTACATTTGTCGAAGTGGCAAAAGTAGGAATTGTTATATAGGTTTTTAATAAATTGTTAAAAGTGTGTTTAATTTAGAATGGATCAAAATAACGAATTTCATTCCTGTTGGTATTATCCGGGATCAAAAGTATTGTAATTTTCCGGCCGACAAAAGCAAAAAAGGTGACAATAATGAGCTTTCAGGGTGATTTATTTCACTTTATAATCTTTTCTATCTGTATTTTTGTTTAATTGTTGTCTGGGCCGGACTCAGGGAATACTTTTGAGAATGCAGTGTATTCATGCTGTTTGCATTGTTGCAGAGAGTATTTATTTTTAAAAATTCCATTTACTAATGGTGCTTGATAAAGACCATTATTTTTACCGCTCAACTCAGTCCGTTAAATTCCCGGATGTTTATACTAAGAATGTGACATTGATTAAAACCGAAAAATCATGAAAAAATTCAACATTATACTGATCTTCATATTTGTTTTGTCTGTTTCGGGCATTCATGCTCAGACACCGAAAACAATTGACCTGGAGATAAAAACTTCGGCTCAGTGCGGGATGTGCAAAGAGACCATAGAGAAAGCTATGGCATTTGAAAAGGGGGTTATTAAGTCTGAGCTCATTGTGGAAACGAAAATTCTCAAGGTTACCTTCAAGCCGTCGAGAACATCAGCCGAAGCGATACGGAAGGCTGTATCGGAAGCCGGCTATGATGCTGATGAGGTTAAGGCAGATACTGAAGCCTACAAGAATCTTCCCGACTGCTGCAAAAAACCAGAGGACAGGCAGTCCGATCATTCAGGACACAATCATTGAGGCGGGATGTGTTGTGAGTAATGAGTAATGAGTAGTGAGTAATGAGTAATGAGTAATGAGTAATGAGTAATGAGTAATGAGTAATGAGTAATGAGTAATGAGTAATGAGTAATGAGTAATGAGTAATGAGTAATGAGTAATGAGTAATGAGTAATGAGTAATGAGTAATGAGTAATGAGTAGGGAGTAGGGAGTAGGGAGTAGTAGGGAGAGTAGGGAGTAAAGAGTAAGGAGCCCTGCCTGCGGCAGGCAGATAAGGAGTTTCGACCATCGTTTATGATCCCTTTAAAAGAAAGAATTTTCAGAGCTTCGACTGACCAGGGAGTGTTTTATACCCGGGATCTGAAGTTGGTTGCTATAACCGCCTCAATGCAATTTGCTGAATATACAAACAATCTGATAACTGTTAACTGTTACTTGTTACCTTACCTGTCGGCCGGAGCTGACAGATGGGTTTGTACGATGACCCAATGGTCTGCTCTTTTTTCAAGAAATCCGGTAAACCGCAGGTCTGCATATTCCATGGCTTTATCTCCATGGGTGTAATTATACTGGAGCACTTCTGAGAACCATCCTGTCCGGCACTCCGGATGCACATAGATCTCAATGTCACGGGCGGAAATAAAGGTGTTTTCAAATCTTTCAAACTGCTCAGAAAACTTCTGTTTAACCGCTTCAAATCCTTTGAATACATCGTGTCTGTCGGTCCCAAGGCTGAGCACCATGCTGTCGTTGGCCCACAAATCCCCGATCATCGATATATTCCGTGCTTCGTTTGCGATAATGTATTTCTTCAGAACAAGTTTGATGGCTTCCTTCTCAGCCAATGGATCACAGACTTCTTTTTTTTCCTGTTTACATGCTGACAAACCCAGCATCAATACCATTGAAATCAGGAGTGCTCTTTTCATGACGGGAGATATTAAGAGATGGATACCTAATTCAGGTTAAACACGGAGCAAGGTAAGATTTTTTCAGAAAGAAAGCAACTGAAACGAGTGATTTCTATTGTTTCGGAAACAAGCTGCCAGATGTGGTTGTATGATTGGTAGTGCAGGAAACTCAGTATTTCAATCAAGCCTCCATATTCACAAAAACGCGACCACGGATTTTTCCGTTCAAGATCAGATTAATGTGTTCCGGTAAATCTGTCATGCTGATCTCACGACTGATTTCTTTCAGCAATGGTGGCCGCCAGTCATCGGCAAGTTTTTCCCAAACCAGCCTGCGAAGTTCCATTGGGCAGGTGGCAGAATCGATGCCCAGCAGGTTCACGCCATTCAGGATGAAAGGATATACTGTTGTGCTGAATTCATATGAATTTGCATTTCCGCATACTGCGATGTTTCCATGCCTGCTGCATGCCCTGATTGCTGTGGAAAGGATGTTGCCGCCCACTGTGTCGATGGCTCCGGCCCACCGGGGCCTCAGAAGCAGCTTTCCACTTCTGTCATCCACATCTTCCCGGGTAAGCATTTCACTTGCCCCCAACTTGCTGAAATAGGCTGTTTCGCTGGTTTTGCCGGTTGAAGCAATTACTTTATATCCCTGTTGCGACAGAATATTGATGGCCAGGCTTCCCAGTCCTCCGCCGGCACCGGTTACCAGTACAGGACCATTCCCGGGTTTCTGACCGTTCAGTTCCATCTGAAAGATGGCCAGCGCTGCTGTAAATCCTGCGGTTCCCAGCATCATGCTTTCGCGCAAGCCAAGCCCGTCGGGCAAGGGCATAACCCAGGCTGCCGGAACCTGTATATACTGCCCGAAGCCCCCCGGCGTATTCATACCAAGATCATATCCGCATACAAGTACCTGGTCTCCCTTGTGCACGGATTGTTCCGCAGAATAGATTACGGTGCCGCAGGCATCAATTCCGGGTGTGTGCGGGTAATTGCGTGTTATGCCACGGTTTCCGGTGGCGGAAAGGGCATCCTTGTAATTGAGTGATGAATAATGAACCCTGATCAGTACTTCGCCTGCCGGAAGCGATGAAAATTCCTTATCCAGGACCTTTGGTCTGATGACATTCCTTCCGGTTTCTTCAGCCACCAGGGCCCTGTAGGTTTCAGGTATCATAACTTCGGTTGTGTAAAGATGATTGTGAATTTAACTTCACAATGCTCAATGAAGCAGATCAGATGTCCTCCGGAAAACGAATCATTCACATCCGGGTATTGATTTTTTCAGTTTCCATCAACTTGCCAGAGGCTCTATTATGAACTACAGAAAGTATCGAAACTAAATATTTCAATCTGATTGTTCTGTTCAAATAACCGGTGAAACAGAAAAATAGAGTATTATTTGGATTGCTGTGCCACATATTCTGCCCAGCTCATTTTCAGGTAATGTTCGTCCCCGTAATAGGTCAGCAATGGAATCAGCTCATCCGGTGTCTGATAACCTTTCATTTTGTAAGTCCAGTCGCTTGCCTTGTCGAGTATGACATAAGAAGGGTAAAGCTTTTCGTTTTTAAGCAAAGCAAGGGCAAGTTTATGGGTCGATTTTGACTTTTCCGGATTCGGATTTACAAATTCCTGTTCCTTGAATGTAACCGGCTCCTTCTGTTCGGCATTGAACTTGACGGCGTAGTATTTCTTATTGATGTATTTCACCACCTCAGGATCGGTAAAGGTTTCGGCATCCATCTTTTTGCACCAGCCACACCAGTCGGTATATACATCAACAAAAATCATTTTCGGTTTCTTCTTGTTCTGAATCAGTGCTTCCTCGAAAGTCATCCATTTGATGGTTTCTCCTTTCTTTTTTTCTTCCGTGTTTTTCTGGGCTGAAACAAGTTCCGGGAGTGATACCAGAAGCGTCAGTAAGATTAGTGATACAATTCCTTGTTTTATCAGATGCATGGTCGTTGAGTTTAATATCTGAAGTCAAAGATAAAGGATTTGGTGTTCACAGACAAATCCGGAATATGTGTAAGGAGTAGTGAGTAATGAGTTATGAGTAATGAGTAGTGAGTAATGAGTAGGGAGTAGGGAGTAAGGAGTAGGGAGTAATGAGTAATGAGTAATGAGTAATGAGTAATGAGTAATGAGTAATGAGTAAGGAGTAAGGAGTAAGGAGTAAGGAGTAATGAGTAATGAGTAATGAGTAATGAGTAATGAGTAATGAGTAATGAGTAATGAGTAATGAGTAATGAGTAATGAGTAATGAGTAGGGAGTAGGGAGTAGGGAGGGTGTAGGGTGTAGGGAGTACATTGGTTATCAGAGTTCTGAAACAGTCAGAACGAGGCCTTCGTTTATGAGGGGACCTGAGGACAAGGATCCTTAATCTTCCCGGTGCCGTTCAATTTCACGGCGGGTGTCCTTTGTTTTGAGGGTTTCGCGCTTGTCGTAAAGCTTTTTACCCTTGGCAATCGCAATGTTGATTTTTGCCAGCCCCTTATCATTGATAAAGAGGAGGGTAGGAATGATGGTAAGCCCTTTTTCGCTGGTTTTCGAAAGGATTTTTCGGAGTTCACGGCGGTTCAGAAGCAATTTCCGGTCACGCTTGGGTTCGTGGTTTGAATAGGTGCCGAATTTATACTCGCTGATGTGCATGTTCTTTACAAACAGTTCGTTGCCTTCGAAAGCACAGAATGCATCGGTCAGGTTGGCTTTACCCTCACGAACCGACTTTATTTCCGTTCCGGTCAACACAATGCCTGCAGTGAACTCTTCGGTGAGGAAGTATTCAAAACCAGCTCTTTTATTCTTAATTGCGATGCCTGCAGTCATGGTAGCTTAAAGGGATGCAAAGGTAGGGATTTTTTGGTTCCGGCAATCCGGGAGGAAGGTGTTGCATGGGTGTTGGATCTGGCCTTTGGTCTTTGGAAGATTGGGGGTGGAAGTTGGGTGCCAATTTCCCGGGAAAAGCTGATTACAATCTGTTATTTGTTGTTTGTTCCAATCCGGATGCAAAATTTGCATTGATGATTCTGATTGGCAGGTTACTCAGCTTCAACAAAAATACATGTAGATTGTTACATATATAATCTGTTTTTTATCAATATATTAGATAATTGGAACTAATTTCTTCACCTCATAAATCCGGATACTATGAAAACGATTTTTACCTTGATTTTATTTATATTTCTGTTTAATACGGCAAACTCCCAGACCTGCGAGTGGATCAGGGGGCACGAAACAAATTATGAGATGAATCCTGACATGCTCCGTTACAACGTCTGTACTGCACCTGATGGGGCGGTATGGCACGGAGGGATGAAGAGCCTGGTGGAGTTTTACAATGAAGCCATGGGAAACCTGTTCCTGGCCCAATTTGATGGCAACGGCAATCTTCTGCAGGAATATGAAATCACCGGGAGCGCTATTTTGAGAGGAATGGTAACAGACTCTGAAGGAAATCTTTACGTTACAGGTGAGACATTGAATACACTCCATTTCTGGGATGGCTCTCAGTTAAACTACAATAATAATTTCATTGAAGGATTTCTGTTAAAGGTTTCTCCTTCCGGGACAATTGCCTGGGCTGTTAATTTATCTTCTTTTTTCACCAATGCAGTTCCTGAAGATCTTACTGTATATCAGGACCATGTTTATCTTGCGCATTCCGAATGGTCAGAATCCAATATTACTGAGTTTGATGTAAATGGTAATCTGGTCAGATCTATTCAGCAGATGGATGTGCCATTGGCTACAGGTGTTGCGTTGGATCAGGAAGGAAACATATATGCATGCGGCTCATGCTCTGACACCCAGGGTGTTTTTGGTGGAGTGCCTTTTCCTACTACACTTTCATATAGCATGTATCTGGTAAAGTATAATCAGCTGGGTTTTCCGCAATGGGTTAAGTTTGCCGAGGATATAACCTGTACAAAGAGTAAAGTTACAGTCGACAAGATCGGCAGGATTGTCTGGTCAGGGCCATTGTTGACGGAGGCAATATTTGATACACTGACTTTATTGGGGCCTTCATGGGGTTCTGACTTTTTTGTAACTGCATTCAATGCTGAGGGCCAGGTTCAATGGGGTTTCGAGGTGCCTCAGGTGTTAACCGGCAATGCAAATTTGGGCAAATTCAAACCAATTTGTGTTTTGCCTGACAATTCCATTTCAATCGCAGGTTCTACCCGGGGTGTGGTTGATTGGGGAAATGGTGTTGTAACATCAACCGAAGAATTCAGCAATCAATCATTGTTGTTGAATTTATCATCTGAAGCTCAGCCAGACTGGGCAAAAACAGGATTGGCTGACCAGTATAGCCAGGTTGTGGGTATTGATGGTGATGATGATGGGAACCTTTATATTGCCGGAATCTGTCATGGGACGATTCTATTTGATACCTGTTCCTATACCGGGATCTCTTACTTTTATCCCTTTCTGGCAAAATTCAATACCGGTCTGAGTACCGGTGTTACTCTCTTTTCTCAGGAAGATCGGTTTACAGTTTATCCTAATCCGGCTAAAAACCAACTTAAGATTGAATCTGACTTGTCCGGACAAATTTTAATATCACTCTGCACGCTCAACGGACAGGAGGTATTCGGGAAGTCAGGTAATGGTCGTTTAATTACCATTGATGTCAGCTCATTTCCTTCTGGTATTTATATGTTAAAACTGGTCAGTAATTCGTCAGTTTCAGTAAAAAAGATATTCATTAGTCAAGGATAGGATAGTGGAAAATACAGTCTGCCCGTCGAATTGTCAGGCAGACTGTATGACCTGTTACTATCAGTTAAGATCCAGGGTCAACGAAAGGAAGAAATTTCTCCCCGGAGCAAAGATTTCCCTTGGGGTTGTTCCGCCAATGGTCCGGTTCAGGTGTTCATAGTAGGATTCGTTCAGGAGGTTCTGAACACCTGCTGTTGTGCTGAGGTATTTGGTAATCCTGTAAGTCAGGTTCACATCGATCAGTGTAAAGCCAGGTGTTTCAGTTTCGCCGTAATCAACCGAGATTCTGTCCTGTTTTGTTACATATCTGAAATTGACTGCCGGATGTAGATCTCCTTCGATGAAATTTCCCTTCAGGGTATAGCGAATGTCTAATGGTGCAATTTCTGGTAACGGTTCGTCGGTTAATGAATTCTGACCGTATGTGTAAGCTATTGAAAGGTTGTGATCGAGAAAACCGGCAATCTTTTGCCTCCAGCTTAATTCGAACCCGGTTTTAAACGCTTTGTCTGTGTTCACGAATTGCCGAACCCCAGGGCTTGTAGGAAACTTCGGAGTCAGGGTTGTGTCTTTTTCCGACGAGATGTAATCTTTTAACAGAGAAGCAAAAAGGTCGACACTGATGGTTGATTTTTCGGTTTTGTAACTCAGATTCAGATCAGCTTCATTGTTTACTTCAGGTAGAAGCTTCGGATTGCCAAGTAATTCATAGGCGTCCTGACCGACAGGGAGATAGTTGATGAAACGTTCAGTCATGCTGCCGCTTCTCTGGGCGCGACCCAGCCAAAGTCCTGCAGAGATACTCTTTCCGGCATGCCAGATACCTCCGAGACTGAAAGAAGGGTTAAAGTCCGTCGAGGAAGTATTATCATAGTTGTTTTCGAATTCTGTAGCTATGTCTGCAATATCTGAACTGTTCAGCTCCAGTCTTCCTGAAAAGATCAGGGAGATTTCCGTCCCTGACATCTGGTATTCGGCAAAAAGGGCACTCTTACTGATGGTTCCGTCCTGCCAGACTTTATCATAAAAAACCTTGCCCGCATTGGGTCCTGTCAGAAATGCCCTTTCTCTTGTCCCTTCCGCCATGTCGATCCTGAAATCGGCACCTGCAAAAAATCTGGATTTTGCTGTTTGCCAGCTACCTTCTGTTCTTCCGCCATAAGTCCTTGTCATTGCGGGGGTCGAGGCATTCATTGTTCTGGGGTTGATGACTTTCAGCAGGTTATCCATTTTATGATCTACAAGCGTAGCGAAAACTGAAGATTTCCAGGATCTCAGTTGTTTTCCTTCCGGATTGAATTCATGTTTTGCCATCAGCAGCCATGTGTCATCACTTCTCAGGTCCATCGGGAGCGAGGGAAAATCAGTATCACGTGCGATGTTGCGAGTAGCTGAAACGATGGCATTCTGTTTTTGAGTCAGTTTAAAGCCAAGACTGGCGCCGACACTGGCCCTCATAAAATCAGCCGGTACTTTAACCTCATTCCCGTCCTTATAGTCTGTTCCTTTAGCAAAAGAACCAAAAAGCCGGAGATCATAATTCTTACAGCTCAGGCCAATTGTCCCTTCATTTCTTGTAACAGAGCCATTGGTTTCAAAACTGCTTGTAAGCCTTCCGGAAAGATTTTTCTTATCGGTAAATTCAGGTGCTGTCGAAACATAATTGATGCTGGCACCAAAAGCATTTCCAAACCTGAGGGAATGCGGCCCTTTAAGAACTTCAATGTGGCTTATCATGTTGGGGGCAACCTGACTTGTAGGCGGATCCATGCGGTTCGGACACGCAGCGGAAGCAGACTGGATTCCATCAATGACGATGTTGAGCTGGTCGTATTTGAATCCTCTGAAAACAGGATCAAACCCATAGGAACCACTTTTCTTTATTGAGCCAAAACCCGCTATACTGTTGAGTAAATCGCCACCATCGTGGGCAAGTCTGTCACGGGTGCCAAGTGTCAGCACCGAACTTCCTGAAACAGGTGTATGAAGCGCAACAACCGTTGCAGGTTTGAGCGAGTAACTGATTTCATCCTTGTAAATCCTGCCCCGTTGAAGGGCATCAGTTACATCTGCCGGAGATATCTTCCAGGTTCCGTAATTCAGATGAGATAGTTCCAGGGTAATATGTTCCTTATATTCAATCAGAATGTATCCTTTTGCGTCGGAACTACCTTTGGATTCCCCGTAGATAAAAGTTGCACCCTCAATGGGTAGTTGTTTATTGAAATCGAGTAACTGAATGTGTTGTGCATCGACAATATTGGCGCAAAGAATGCATGCCGTTATTATCAGAAAATGTATCTTTATTTTCATCGTAACTGGTTTAATGATTGTGAGTTCGATGTTAGCCCTCCACGATATGGTTCTTACCACCCGGATAAACCCGCGGCAAACGAGACCATAGGCTGATGCCTGGTCGAACCTTTATAATTTACAAAAGTTGATTGTAATGGACCTGCTGATTTTCAATCCCTTGTAAAGGAATGAATTGAATCTTTGATCAGTAGAAATGCCGGATACTAAGCCTGTTTTGGGGGATGAAAAATACTGTTTATATAATCTGAAGATAGAAAGCCTGAATTAAAGCTGTTAAAGCCCCGATTAAGGTTTAATGGATACCTGGGTTGCTGTTCAATGATATGGAAATAGTTACAATAGGATATATCAATCTTGATTGTTCTGCTTTTGGGGACTTCTTTAAGCGGTTGTTCGTCTGTTTTTTTTAACTGCTTTTTCAATTGACAACAGCCATGGCAGGTATTTCCCTTAACATCTTTCTTTTCACAAAGGGTTTTTGCAATATAATCCTGGTTGACCCTGAATTTAACATAAATCAAGGTATGGATAAATGGTTGCACCAATATCAAAAGAATAAATACCGGAGTTAAAATCAGCCGCATCTTTGCGAATTATTCAGGGGAATAAAGGTAATAACTTACCGGATTTTGTTTAGTACAATGAATAATTTATAAACAATCTAAAGTGTTGATCTATCCGATCATACAGATGAACATAGAATGAAAAGCCGGATGTCCGTTGTTTTACTGAATGGCACCTGGCTTAATCGCGTCGTTGACTAAAGCCTGATTGTAAGCCCTGCCATAAAGTTAATTCCTGCCTGAGGGAAATATCCATCCATTTTTCTGTATTTACCTTCAGCATAATAGCGATAAACCCACGCGTTTGTTTCATATTCATGGTTGAAAAGGTTATTGACATTCAGGCTCACCTCAAGTCCACGGACGAAATCAGGTTCAATGGTCCAGCCCAGTCTCAGGTTGCTGACAAAATACGGCTCAAGCACCCGGTCGCCGGACGAAGTATTGTCGATATATTGCCTTGAAACATACCTGGAATTCAGTAAAAATTCAACACCCCTGATAACGGACCAGGAAAGTTCAGCGCCGCACACCATTTCGGGGGAAAATGCCAGATTGGTATTCCCGAGTCTGTTTTCCACCTGCGCGCCCCAGTTGTCCCAATCGTCAACAAATTCGGTAAAATCCCTTATTTTGTTTCTGCTGATGGTTAGGTTTCCTGCTAACTTCAACTTTTCAGTAATGCTGATCTTCCCGCTGAGTTCTAAGCCTGAGCGGAAGGATGCCGGTACATTTGTCATAATGGCTGCACCCACATCATTGATGGCCCCGGTCAACACCAGCTGGTTATGGTAATGCATATGATAGATGTTGGCAGTGATTTTCAATCGCTCGTTATTGTATTGATAACCTGCTTCATAATCGAACAATGTTTCAGCAACCGGGGCTGGTTTGCCCGGGTCGGCATCGGTGTAATTGTCGCGGTTTGGTTCACGGTTGGCAATGGCAAAACTGAGGTAAATGCTGCTGGCGGGATCTATTTCATAATGTAAACCTGCTTTTGGATTGAAGAACAGGAAGTCATGACTCCCTGAAACATCGCGCTGGTCATCATCCATTCCGGTCAGCCTGTAACCGATGCCCCTGATTTGCAGATCGGCATAGAGACTCAGTTTCCTGCCGGCCTGATAAAGCGCCTTGGCATACAGGTTCAGGTCCCGTTTATCACCGGTCCCTTCGTACCAGCGATGCCTGTACCCTGCAGTCTGGGCGAATTCAGCCCAGATTACTTCGCCGAAATGCAAACCGTCGTAGCGGTTGCCTGAACCACCGGCCATCAGGTTGAGTTTATTGTGTTCATAGTTCAGCGACCAGGTAAACCCGTAAAAATCATTGTCAAGAAGTTTGCGGCGGATCAGGTCACTTTCCATGATAAACAGTGAATCGTAACCGGGGACGCTCACCGGTGTAATCAGATAATCTTCAAGGTGTTCACCATCTTTATATTGTTCGTAATAACCATATCCCCTTGTGTAATGAAGAGCCAGGTTTCCTGTCAGATGGCCGGCCAGACGCTGTGACAGCATGAACTGATAATGATCCTGCTGATAGTTGTCTGTTTCATTTTCATAAAATCTCTGATTCCCATCGGGATCGGTATAACTGCCAATTCCATTATAGGTGCGGTCAGTTTTCAGAATGTCGGACGGGACACCGTCCCAGGCCTGATAAGTG
Organism: Bacteroidales bacterium; assembly: GCA_016705005.1. Classification (GTDB taxonomy): domain Bacteria; phylum Bacteroidota; class Bacteroidia; order Bacteroidales; family Lentimicrobiaceae; genus Lentimicrobium. Next base: position 119,483 of record JADIZB010000013.1, read on the forward strand.
ACCTCTTTTCCGGAAAACACATTTACTTTGGCAATGGTGGAATTGCCATAATATCCGCCTGAAATATAAAATGATTTGAGGTCTGAAGCAGCCCGGTCAATGAAGCCGTCGGAGCTTAGTTTCGACAGGCGGGCATCGGCAGCCCATTTGCCTTTGATCAGTCCGGTTCCTGCTGAAAAGGTATGTTTCCAGGTATTGAATGATCCGCCTGCATTGGTAATTGTTGCATAGGCTTCGCGCGAAGGTGCCGAGGTCTGAAGGTTGATGCTTGCCCCGAATGCTGCTGCTCCGTTGGTGGAAGTGCCAACACCTCTTTGCACCTGCAGGCTGCCGACCGAGGAGGCGAAGTCAGGCATATTTACCCAGAAAACACTATGAGATTCAGCATCGTTCAAGGGGATACCGTTTACAGTGATATTGATACGGTTCATGTCTGTCCCGCGAATGCGGAATCCGGTATATCCTACGCCCGATCCTGCATCAGAAGTGACTACAGTAGCAGGCATCTGCTCAAGCAGGAAAGGGATATCACGGCCCTGATTGTTACGGTTTATTTCTTCAGCGGAAAGATTCTGGTAGGCTACCGGTGTCTTGTCATTGGCACGGGTTGCTGTAATGATGGTTTCTTCAGTCAGCACCGGTGACTGCTCCATGGAGATCAGCATGGTCTTGTTTTCTGCCATGGTGAAAAGACTCTCCCAGTGATGGTATCCGATATAAGTTACTTTTAACCTGAAGTCTCCGGGTTTAAGTCCGGTGATTTCAAACATGCCCTTATCGTCAGTGGCAACCCGGACAAGGCGGTTATTCAGATTCAGGTGAGCACCCTGAAGAGATGCTCCGGTTTGTGCATCAATCACACGACCCCTGATGGTAAGCTGCGCCATTGATAAAAATGGCAGCAAGGCCAGCAAAGCCAGCATAATGCGTAATTTCATAATATTGATTCTTTCAGATTAAACCCTGGAAGGTTGAATCGGGTCTTTAACCCTCCGCATTCAAGTTTTCTCTAACATCCCTTCGCCGGCATTACCCGGAGCAGGTTCTATGAGTATGATCTCAGCCCGTAGTTTTAGGGCACCCCAATCGGAAATCGGTGCAAAGTTAATGCATTTAGTCTTGACCGGGTTGTACTAAAGCTTATTTTTTAAATGATAACAAGTTATTTTTACCTGAGATGTTCATATTAATTAGATTGCTGGCTTTCCCGGACCGGTTTGTTCTTTAAACGGCCATCCATTCTGATGCTTCTTTAATGAATGGATACTTATCTTTGCACCTGATCCTCGGACAATAATGCTGAGCTTTTTTCGCTTATTTACTGTATTTCTGAAAAATGAAAAGACTTTTTATATCCTCTTTCCTGATTCTGATGCTGCTGGCAGCCTGTAACAAGGATGAGTTCCCCGATGAGTTTTCAATCATTGGCGCCTGGATTGAGCAAACTCCGGACACCGGTAAAGTTGAAATTGAGTTCAGAAGTGGCAACCGTGTATTTCTTAAATCAGGCTCACAGAAACCGGTCGACACACTGCGGTACAAACTTGATAAAACAGATGAACTGCAATTATTTCAACCCGCTGACTACCCCGATGGAACCCGGACCTATCACAAATTAGGTTATTCACAAAAGAAAAAAGAGCTGACCATTTATGAGCTATTTCCTTTCGTGCCTGCAGAATCAACGAAAATGGTTTTTAGGAGGAAGTAGATGGGCCATGTAGACAGTGTGACTGAGAGGGAGAAAAGGACCGTAGTAAAAAAAGATGATATCGGTCAGGAAGTTTGGTTTGCAATAAGATGCACGGATTGAGTATATTTGGAATCTGAAATACGTCATTTGTCATTATGAAGATCTGCATTATAAACGGTCCAAATCTGAATCTTACCGGAAAACGGGAGCCAGATACCTATGGACAGGTGGGCTTTGAAGACTTTATTCCATCTTTGAAACAGGAATTTCCTACGGTTGAGATCGAATATTTTCAAAGCAATGTGGAAGGCGAACTCATCAATCAGTTGCACCGGGCTGGTTTCGATTGTGATGGGATAATCCTTAATGCCGGTGGGTATACTCATACTTCAGTTGCCATCGGCGATGCCATCAAAGCGATCAGTACACCTGTTATTGAGGTTCATATGAGCAATATCTGGGCCAGGGAAGAGTTCAGGCACAAATCCTATATATCAGGGGTGGCCAGGGGGGTAATTGCCGGTTTCGGCCTCGGTTCGTACCGTCTTGCCCTGATCAGTTTTGCTGCCGGCTGATTCCTTGTCTGAAACGATCTTTAATCCAACGATTCCTCCCAGGATCATCATCACGAAAACCATTTTCAACAGATCTTTCGATTCCCCGAAAACAGCAATCCCATAAATTACAGTTCCCAGTGCTCCGATTCCTGTCCAGACTGTATACGCTGTACCGAGGGGGAGTGACCGGAGGGCTATAGCCAGCAGGTATAGACTGATAACCATCGCGACAGCCGTGATCACAGATGGCCAGAGGCGTGAGAAGCCATCGGAATACTTCATTGACACAGCCCATACTGTTTCAAACAGTCCGGCAACAATCAGGATGATCCATGCCATTATCTGCTGAATTTATTCGGATGAAGATCGGTGTATTTGTTTTTTCTCTTCAGGAAATGGTCGACAACAATGTTTCCCAGGTATATCTGGCTTACCTTATGGTGAATGATGTTGTGCCGTTTTTTTCTGTGTTTGTTGAAGTTTCGGTAGAAACTCATATGGGCTCTGACCACTGCCCAAAAATCAGCAAATCCACCGTCGACAAGGAATTTAAAGGCCGCTACACCATCCAGGATCAGTCTGATGATAAATACCTTAAGAAGTTTGTCGGAGGGAAGGTTTTTGTACAACAATGCAATATTGTTGCGCATGTTCAGGTAAGTTTTAAACGATGACCGTTTGGGCAGCGTGCCACCTCCGACATGAAAAACTTTCGATTCAGGGCAGACCATTATTTTATATCCGGCATGTTTCACACGCCAGCAGAAGTCAATTTCTTCCATATGGGCGAAAAAGTCGGCATCGAATCCGCCGAATTCCCTGAAAATATCAGCCCTGACAAACATACATGCACCGGTTGCCCAGAATACTTCAATAGGATCATCGTACTGTCCGTGGTCGTCTTCAAGGTGCTGAAAGATTCTGCCGCGGCAGAAAGGATAACCGAAAGCATCGATAAATCCTCCGGCAGCGCCGGCATATTCAAATTTTTCGGGATGATGAAATGAGCGGATTAACGGCTGACAGGCTGCTATCTGAGGATCGTTCTCCATCAAGCTGATTATCGGCTGAATCCAGTTCTCTGAAACTTTAATGTCGGAATTCAGAAGAATAAAATACTCAGCGTCAACTTCCACCAGGGCATCGTTGTATCCTTTGGCAAAACCTCCGTTCACCTGGTTCCGGATAATGCTTACTTCCGGAAATGAGTTCCTGAGGAAATCAACAGAGCCATCGGTTGAAGCATTATCAGCTACTATGATGTCGGCATAACCAAGGCTATACTGAATAACAGAGGGCAGAAACTTTTGTAGGAAATCCTTACCGTTCCAGTTGAGAATGACGACCGCTGTTTTTGCCAAAGTGTGAATCAGCTTAGTGTTGCAATGTAATGCCTGTGGCTTGTATCAGGATACAAACATACAATATTTATAAATGGTTTCGCCTATTTGTAATGGCATGACTTTTTACCAGAGTAATCCATTGGAAATAAATGCCTGTTTGCCAGTTGTTATCAATATGGATTGTTGTATCTGAAGGCGGCATTGCTCCTGTCATGTTTTATCTGGTCGGCATCCAGGTCGCTGCCGCCTTCACGCCTGAACAGCAGGTTTTGCCAGTTGTAGTTCTGGATTTCACCTGAAGCATCTGAATGCACCAGCGTATAATCTTTGACACCCAATTCCGAAGCAATAAATACAAACTTTTTGTTCCGCTCACGATTTTCGTTCAGGCTGTAATAATGCCAGATCTGATAGGGAACAGAGCCAACATTGCCGGATGCACCTGAGTAAACATATCCTGCTGTTTCGAAGGGTGTATCTGAAATTGTGTTTGGAGGGCCATAGCGCAGATAAACCCTGCCCATATCTGTGCTGTATCCTTTTTTGATTTGAGTGCTATAGGCAACATTGACTTTTTTTACTTCAAATTTGTAATTTTCCCAGGCTTTTTCAGGGTTAAGCTCGTTCCTGGTTTGCCAGAAGTTCAGAAAGAACTGCTTCAGAATCTCCAGCGATGCAGTTTCTACCTGTGATTTAATAAACATCATTTCGAGTTCGGTTGCAAGGGGTTGCATAGACCTGATATATTCCCGAAGTGTATCTGCAACGGCGATCTTATCGGCAAAAGTATTCGTAATAGTTACCGATGAAAGATCGAGAGCAGGGCTGCCAACACCGGGATTGGACCGCTGGAAAAAAGTGGCATTCTGGGTTACGACTTTATTTTCTTTGTTTCTGAGGCTGATTACAAGGTTATAATTGCCTGATGGTAGTTTTGATATATTAAACTCACTCAGTAATACAGTCACCGGCCTGGAGGGTTCTTTTCTGATCATGATGTACTCATTCAACATTTTCCGGGATTCGAATGACTCAATAAAAGCCGAAATCAGGTACTTTTCTTCACTTCCGGCCTTATGAAGAGGGTTGTATATTTCAGTATAGAAAGTTAAAATTCCTTTATCAGAAGGGAAGAAGTTATCAACGAAGGGAACAAAATCATAACCACTTTTAGTCAGAGTGTTTGGGTTGGTTGTTTTTGTATAGGAATTAATCAGCTGGATTCCAGACATGGAAAAATTGTCAGGTGAAAAATCAATGCTAACCGGATATGAAATGACCACTGGTTTTTTGTCAATGTTCATGTCCGCAATAGAAAGATCAATTATATAATTTCCATTTGGGAAGGTAAAGCGCTGTTGATCAATAAAATTGATACCAACCGAAGTGGTATCGTCAATTTCAGGACTAAAAAGCTCATACTTACGGAAATCCCGGATGATGGTATCTTGTTTGATGATCATGGTAACCTGGACACTTCCCTGAAACTTCCCGGATGCATTTTGTTTATAGACGATGGTATTTCCGACTATTTCGAGGTAGGTTTCGAGGAAAGGGCCCTCACCCGGAATGTTGAAAGATGCGTGAGAAAGGTAAGCTCCCAGTCCCCGGGGTGCAGCACTGCCTGCGAGTGAGACCAGCATCAGGGTGCAAATGAAAATGATGTGTTTTTTCATGGCTTGATAAGTTTTTGTTAACCAGTTAGATGATGATTGGTCACTATAACCTGCTTTGGTCTCTCTCAGTTTTTGCAGCATTAATACAAAGGTAGCGAATTTTGAAATCGGATTCAATAAAATACTGAACATCCGGAGGATCGTGCTCTTCAAGTTAAAGTTTTTTTTGCCGATTCAAAAAAAGTTGTAATTTTGCCCCCGGAAAGATGGCAGAGTGGTCGATTGCGGCGGTCTTGAAAACCGTTGACCTGCAAGGGTCCGGGGGTTCGAATCCCTCTCTTTCCGCCAGACAATCCTGATGCCCCGCAACGCGGGGCATTTTCATTACAAAGCAACCCGTGTCAGACCTGTCTGAACACGGGTTGCTTTGTAATGAAATCAACAGGCAACGCCTGATGACAGGATTGTCTGAAGCCTCCCTCCCCAGGGATCACCGCAGGTGAGATAAGCTCCAAGCTCCAAGCTCCAAGCTCCAAGTTCAAAGTTCAAAGTTCAAAGTTCAAAGTAAAAAGTTCAAAGTAAAAAGTAAAAAGTAAAAAGTAAAAAGTGAAGACCTGCCTGCCCGCCGAAGATGTGTAAATCGGCTGACAGGTAAAGCGAAAGATCGGTTTTAATGAGCTTTTGGCCGGATCGGGAAAAGGATGAAGAATTTTGAAATCAATACTTTAACCGTTAAAGATATTGTTTGTTTTAATTATCAGGAATATCAACTGGCCGATATTATTGCATCGGTATCTGAGAAGGTAAACCCACAGTCATTGTTTGAGTTCACCGGATGTTTCATCCAGCTGTGGGAAAATTCTGGAAGAATTTGGAAAAATGGGACAAATGTCTTATATTTGTGGACAAATAGTAAGTAATGTATAATAAAACATACCCTTCATCCATAGACCTGAACGAGGCCATCGTTGCCTATGTTTCTGCTTTTAGAAAACCCGGGGCGATTCGTAAAAACTTCTCCTATGGTGATTTTCTTTCAGACCGTATGCTGCTGATTCAGGCCATCAGGGCTGGTCTTCCTTTCGATATTTTTTCACTCATCAGCAGAAATTTACCGTTTTCTGATGAAGAATGGGCAGGTTTTCTTGGTATTTCAATGAAATCCCTTCAGAGGTATAAGAGTGCTGTAAATTTCAGGTTCAGGCCCATTCAGTCTGAGAAAATACTTGAAATTGCTGAAGTGATTGAAAAAGGTCGTTCTGTTTTCGATGATGAAGCCCGGTTTTTGGTGTGGCTCAGGTCGCCCAGTTTTGCGCTGGGTAATCTCAGTCCACTTGATCTTATCAGCGATTCATACGGCAAAGAACTGGTTATTGGAGAGCTTCACCGAATAGATTACGGGATTTTTGCATAATGATTGTTTTCAGGCTTTCGCGCAGGAAATTTTCGAACCACCTATCAGGCATCGGTGCATCTTTGTATGGGGCCCGTTGGAATCCCAAAGGCCTTGAGATGGTATATACTTCGGAAAGCAGGGCTCTGGCCCTCGCTGAAATTGCGGTGCACCTCAGTTTTGCTATAATTCCAGCTGATTATCTGATGGTAACTGTTGATATACCGGACCATTTGACAGTTTATCAGCCCGAAATGGCTTTATTGCCTGCCGGATGGGATGAATTCCCATACAATGAAGAACCACAGCTTTTCGGACGTGACTTTTTACTCCTGAAGGAGGCATGTGTGATGAAAGTTCCGTCCGCAGTCGTAAAAGGTGATTATAACTATCTGATAAACCCTTCCCATCCGGATTTCAAAAGGATCCGGATCATTGATATCTGTGATTTTATCCTGGACAGACGATTACTGAAATAGTCCAATTTCCGGAAACAGCTTCATAAACAATGCGAATTCAACCAAAGGTCATTCATCAGGCTATTGAAGCTGGCATCCTCTATTTAAATTGCATTTAGTTCAATGTTGTGTCAATCTTTTACACAGCGCACAGAAAAACCATACTGCTTGTGAAAGTTGGCACGGTAACAATCGGTGACATCGAAGTGCAGGTACCGGTACCACGAATAATCCGGATTATAGGCTGAACCGGTCCACCAGAAACCATCGGTACCTTTGTTGATAAAAGATCCATCGGTATACTCACGCCGGCCACCTGGTAAAGCAGTGAAGCCGCTCTGATTTGTTGCACCGGTATTGGGGTTAAACCAATGGAGCATCGTTGTTTCCTTCAACTTTCCTCCTGCGAAATCTTCATTTCCCAGAAAAGTAGTCAATTCCAGCCAGTCGGCATCAGTTGCTACATGCCAGCCTTCAGGAGCCAGGTTCCTGATGTCGGATACAGCGAACCAGTTGTATAATCTTCCAGTTGTGGCTATATCGTCTCTGTTGGTGGTATTCTCATAATTGCAATATGCGGCAGTGGAAAGGCTTTTCCATTCTGTATTACTGGCCACCTCGGGAATTGAATCACCATTCCTGAACCTGACAGTCCGAAGATTTTCAGCCATCCATGTATGAGTACCGATGACGATGGTTTTATAGCTGGTGCCATCGGTATCGGTCATTGTCCCATATACTAAAGCCGGATTGAACAAGGCATGGCTTACCCCATCAGGCAGAATGTTGATCAGAACTGTTTTTTCAGCATTTTCACAGGTAGATATATCGGCAGGGGTAAACACAACTTTGAGCTGCTGATTGTATCCGGTATTGAGTCTGGTCCCTACCCCCGGTGAATAAGAAAAAGTTCCCGGAATATCAGCGAATGCGTTTAATTGCGTGCTGCTGAGCAGTGTCCCGGAATAAATATCTGCAGGATTCTCCCAGGTAATAACCGGGATTCTCTTTACGGTAGCATCCTCTTTTTTACATCCTGTAGCAGCCATCAATACTACCAAAATTGACAAGCATACTGCTTTTATTTTGTATTGTTTATTCATCTGATGTTTCTGAAATTCATCCTGAAAGGTTGTTCAGGGCGTATGTGTGTAACCGGCATAAGGATCCTGAATAAACAATCAATGCTGCCGTTTACACTTTCATGTTCTCAGCAAATGTACACATAACTATTTAATTGACAATAAATTAAATAATATGAGTATTAATGGAATCTGCGCCTCTGTCAGGTATGAAAGAATGTAAGAATTGGCGTAGAATGTTGGCATGAGCATAATTACAATTGAATGTTAAAAACAAACACCGGTCAGTTTTCTGGCCGGTGTTCTTTAAATATGATTTCTGAGTAATCTTTACCGCGTGTTAAGTTATTCCTCCTTTTTCAATCGTTAACTGTAAAATCTGTTAACTGTAAACTGTAAACTGTTAACTGTTAACTGTTATCTGTCTTTACCAGCTTCCACTGGCTCCGCCGCCACCAAAGCCGCCACCGCCAAAGCCACCAAATCCGCCGCCGCCACCGCCACCGGAGAAACCTCCCCAATCACCACCTGAGCCACGTCCGGAATTACCCATCATACTGAGCAGTAACCAGAATGGAAGACCACTGTTTCGGCCAATGTTGTGGTGGCGGTTATTCCCGTTGCGACCAAAGAGCATTGCGATAATGATGATAATGATAACAGGAACAATCAAACCCAGTGGACGGCTTTTTTTCTTTGCATATTTGTCAGCTTTGTATTTACCAGAGGCAAGATCCATGATGATGTTTACACCGGCATCAATACCTGAGTAGTTCTGATTCTGCTTGAAGAACGGAATCATTTCATTGTCAACTATCCGTCGGGCAATAGCATCGGGAATGATATCTTCCATGCCATAACCGGTTGAAATGGCAGCCAGTCCTTTTTCATTGCCGTTTTTCGGTTTGATAAGAATCACTATTCCATTATCAAATTCCTTCTGACCTACTTTCCATTCCTGGCCAATGCGCTGAGCAAGGTCATCGATGTCGTAGCCATCAAGAGATGTGATTGTCACTACCGTAATTTGTGTTGATGTAGAATCGTTGAAGGCGACAAGTTTCTGCTCAAGCAAAGATGCTTCCTCCTGTGTAAGCATAGCAGCGAAATCATTTACGAGTCTGGGTGGACTTGGTTTGGGAGGTACGCCTGCTAACAGGCAGAATGGAACCGAAAAAATAAGGACTCCAAGTATCAGCAATGATCTAATCGTTGTTTTCATCCGGATATCTTTTTAATTTTTTCCAAATGAAAGTTCATCGGAAAGTTCATTTACATCACTTGCCTTGTGTGGAAAATGTTTCTTCAGCTGCAGTCCTGCCTGGGTTATTCCATCAATCAGACCTTCACAGAACCTGCCTTCGCGGAACTGATTGATCATAAGTTGTTTCGTACTTTCCCAGAAGTTTTCAGGTACTACTGCGTTGATACCACTGTCGCCAATGATGGCGAAAGATCTGTTCTGGATCGAGAGGTAGATTAACACACCATTTCTTAACTCTGTCTTATGCATACTGAGTTTTTTGAAAATATAGGCGGCGTTATCAAGAATATCACCTTTGCTTTTTGTTTCGATGTGTATCCGGATTTCACCGGATGTGTCGAGTTCGGCATTGCGGACAGCCTGCAGAATATCCTCCTGTTGTTCGGCTGTAAAGAAGTTTTTGGCAGTTGTAGGCATGGAGCCGGTTTTTAAGTGATAAAGTGGACCTGAACAAAAATTTGTAATTCCGGTGGTAAATGTCCACCGGAATTAAATGTTGAAGTATATGCTTCAGTGTGTTATCAGAACTTAACCTCAGGTGCTTTTTCTGCCCCTTCATCAGCCTGGAAATAGGCTTTCTTGTCAAATCCGAAAATTCCGGCAAAAAGGTTGCTCGGAAAACGCCTGATCTGGGTGTTGTAGTCCTGTGCTGCCTGGTTGAAATTCCGCCTTTCTGTTGCAATCCTGTTCTCGGTGCCTTCAAGTTGGGCCTGAAGATCCATGAAATTCTGATTTGCTTTCAAGTCAGGGTAACGCTCAACCACCACCATGAGGCGAGAAAGTGCTGAACTTAAACCATCCTGGGCTTTCTGAAACTGTTGTATGCTTGCTTCATTCAGGTTAGTCGGGTCGATGGTGACGCTGGTAGCTTTCGATCGGGCTTCGATAACCCCTGTGAGTGTACTTTTTTCGAAATCAGCATAACCTTTAACAGTATTTACGAGGTTTGGAATAAGGTCAGCACGACGCTGATAAACATTCTCAACCTGCGACCAAGCTGCAGTAACACCTTCTTCTTTGGTAACAAGGCTGTTGTAGCGACTACTGCCCCACATCACCAGGATCAGGATGAATCCTACAACCGCAATTATAATAATCAGTGATTTTTTCATTGATGTTGATATTTGGTTTTAGTAAAGATACTTGTTTTTTGAAATTGAATTGTTAGCTGATTCATTTCTACTTTAAAAAATGATATCAGAAATGCGTGCTTACTTAATGATACTGATGCTGCGTTTGATAAAGCCGGTAAGCTCTTCACCTTTCAGCAGATTCTGTGATAGTTTGGCCAGGTCAACAAGTTGTTTGGCCAGAACTTTTTTAGATTCTTCATCCATTTCATTGTTCATTTTTGAAATCAGCGGATGATTGCCATTGACCACGAGATTGTAGGAATCGGGCAGGCTGCCCATATAGGAGGCTCCACCGAGCATCGACATGTCTTTCATCCTGCGCATAAACTCAGGACGGGTAATCTGCACCGGCAGTTCTGTTTCGCTCAGGCTTTCGAACATTACCGTATAATGTTCTTTGCCTGCAACTTCCTCGAAAACCGGCTTGAGTTTTTCACGTTCCTCATCGCTGAGTTTCGAAGGCATTGGCTCTTCCTTTTTTATGAGTTTGTCGATCACATCGGCGTCCACACGCACAAAAGAGGTATTTTCGAACTTCTGCTCAAGAGTATTGATGAAGTGATTGTCAATTGGTCCATCCATGACCAGCACATTGTAGCCACGTTCCGTAGCAGTTTCAATAAAGCCATGCTGTTCAACCGTATCGGTTGTATACAGGTAAACCAGTTTTTTGTCCTTATCGGTCTGATTGTCTTTAATTGAATTTTTATATTCATCAAAGGTCATGTATTTTCCGGCAGTATCCTTCAGCAGGCAGAACTTCTCAGCCCTTTCAAAGAACTTAGGTTCTGAAATGATACCATACTCGATAAAAATGCGGATATCATCCCATTTTTTTTCAAAATCATCCCGGTTGTTCTTGAAAATCTCCTCCAGTTTGTCGGCCACTTTCTTCATGATGTGGTTTGAAATCTTTTTAACATTGGAGTCACTCTGAAGATATGAACGGGAAACATTCAGCGGAATATCAGGCGAATCGAGCACCCCATGCATCAAAGTAAGGAAGTCAGGAACAATGCCTTCAACGGAATCGGTGACAAATACCTGGTTTGAGTAAAGTTGGATTTTTTCCTTCTGGACTTCAAAATTCCTTTTCACTTTTGGGAAATAAAGAATTCCGGTAAGGTTGAACGGATAATCAACATTAAGATGAATGTTGAACAATGGATTTTCAAAGAGGGAAGGGTAAAGCTCCCTGTAGAAATTATTGTAATCCTCTTCGGTCAGGTCGGTGGGTTTGCGTTTCCATGCCGGATTGACGTTATTGATGATTCTCGGCTTTTCAGTTTCGTTATATTTGTCGTTTCCGTTTTCATCCTTTTCTCCCTCCACTTTTTCCCATGTTTTTTCGTTGCCGAAACGGATGGGAACCGGAAGGAATTTGCAGTACTTCTTGAGTAGATCAACAATGCGGTGTTCCTCAAGAAATTCTTTCGAATCATCTGCAATATGAAGGATGATTTCGGTTCCGCGGGTTGCTTTTTCAGTTTCAGTGAGGGTGTATTCCGGGCTGCCATCGCATTCCCATTTCACAGCTTTTGAACCGGGACCTTTTTTATAGGTTTTCGAAAGGATCTCGACTTTTTTCGAAACCATAAATGATGAATAGAATCCCAGTCCGAAATGGCCTATCAATTGAGCGGCATCGGCTTCACTCTTGCCTTTGTATTTTTTTACAAATTCTTCTGCACCTGAGAAGGCTATCTGGTTGATGTATTTGTCTACCTCTTCGGCTGTCATGCCAATGCCATTATCTTTGACCGTTAGCGTGCCTTTTTCCTTATCGGCAATTACTTCAATGGTCAGGTCACCCAGTTCATCCTTAATATTACCCATGGATGAAAGAGCCTTTAACTTTTGTGTTGCATCTACCGCATTGGAAATCAATTCCCTCAGGAATATTTCATGATCCGAATACAGGAATTTTTTAATGATCGGAAAAATGTTTTCCGTTTGTACATTGATTTTTCCCGTTTGCATAGTTTTGATATTTTGGTTTTGGTTTGTTTCTGCCAGATTGCTCAAAGCATGTGCCACAGGAAAAAGGCTGACAAAATGTCTGAATACAGGTCAGGAATTAAATGCTTGAATTTATTTGCAACAGAGCGGCTTCCGGACAAATATCAGGTTTCTGTCAGGCAGATAAATGAAAAGAAAGAAAAGAGAATCTTAATCCAGATCCCTTGATGGAATTTCAATAATAAATGTAGTGCCGTTGGTTTCAGAACTGGTGAAGGATATTTTACCTTTCATAAACCGTTCAGTAAGTATTTTCATGCTGTAGGTACCAAGTCCCCGGTCGGAACCCTTGGTGGAAAATGATCTGTTGAATACCTGTAACTGTACTTCTTCGGTCATATATGTTGGATTGTGGACCCAAAGCATAGCACCCTTTTCATTCAGACTCATCATCCCGATTGTGATCTTTCCCCTGTATTGTTCTGCCTCAATGGCATTCTTCATCATATTGGTAACCACCCTTTTCAACAGTACTTTATCAGCATTGAAACTGAAATTCTCACTTCTTTTGTCAAGTGAGATCAAAATACCTCCTTCAGCGATGGATTCGAATTCAGTCTTAAGATCTTTATAAAAATGAAAGGAATTGATTAAAACCGGATTGCTGATGTAATTTTTGTGATTCCCATTCGAAAGAATCCTCTGTGTGTTTATTTCATCAATGAGTTCATTGGTCGATTTGGTCAGCAGGCTAAGATATTCTTCTTTGTTTTCAACTGTATCTTTGTCTGAAATCAGCTCAGCCATACTATTAATATTGTGCGCCGAATTCAGGATGTCATGATAAAATATCCGTTCCAGGAGTGTTTTTTTCTTTTCGTGGCTGATGTCCTGCATGCTGTACAGGATAAAATCCTTCTCACCGAAAGTAATAATTTCAGAAGTGATCTTAAGATGCAGCATGGAAGTCGGGCTTGCTTTAATGGTGCATTCTTCCGAGCCCGTTTCTCCTTCCAGCGCATATCTTACTGATTTAAGCGCACCACAGGTTCTGCAACCTTTTGTAGATCCGCAACTGTCAGTTCCTGACAACGCCATGGAACAACCCAGTACATCGCCAGGTTTCATACCCAGAACAGATTCGATTTTGTCGGCTTCCATGAAAATCAGAAAAGCCTTATTGCTGAATACAATCTCACGATCCTTGTTCAGGATTAAAACCATTGTAGGTATCCCATCCAGAATGGAAACGGCAACCTGATTCGAACGGATCAGCTTAAGATCGTCATCCAGTTCTTTGCGGCTTTTCATGCCTGATGGAACCAGAAAAGTCTGAAGTTGGCTCATAGAATTAAGTCAGCTTTTGAATAGGCAAAAGTAAAATATTTTTATCCAGCGTAGCACTTGTTTATCCTATTTAGAATAAAATGTAATCTCATATTGTTATATATAGATTCAATACAGATAATTGACGGATTGACTATTTCCGTTGTTTCTGAATTTGAAAAAGGACTTTTTAGCGCTGAAGCAGATGCGATTCAGACAGGAATCCGGCTTTCCGGCAACCCCAAAATCCAATCAGGATTGCTTCCGCAGCATCGTGTGTTGGATTATTTACCGATGGAGCATCTGATTTCGCAATGATTTATTTCGAAAGTCTGGTTGCTGATCACTTTGCTGTCTCTGAATTCCGGTATTCCTTTGGAAGGAGTATGGCTTTCCGCCAATCACCGGCATCGGTTCTGATAATGTTAAGATGCCGCTTCATAGTTACATATATTTATGCTTCACAAACAGTTCCGCCACCTTCAATAACAATCCATGTGAGATTTTCGACGGAATTGAGCAAATGATGTGCGGCTATACGCAGAGAAGAAACTGAACCCATATTTTGCGTTCGGTACCAGCATAAAACGCCACTGTTTTAAATAGTGCCAGACCAGTTTTTACGCCGGCATCTACAGCGAGCAGGTAGGTCCCAGGTTTATTGTTATTTGATTCAGATTCCTTTGATTCTGATGTGCTTAAACTCATAACCCGGATTGTAACCAATTAAGTGTAATCAACTGGAAAGAACTCTGTCAACCAGCTTTACCAGTGACTCTATCCTGATTGGCTTGGTAATGAATCCGTTGAATCCCATCGTGGCGTAGGCGTCGTCATCATCTTTGTTGGCATAGGCAGTCTGAAGAATAACCTTTATTTCAGGTCTTTGCTTCCTTATTACCCTGAAGGCTTCGATGCCATTCATTTCAGGCATCTGTAAATCCATTAAAATCAAATCAATATTTTTCCCGGTAGTGGCAAGCTCAACGGCCTCTTTGCCATTCCTGGCATGCAGGACTTCAGCTTTCAGGTTATTGATTAACCGCTGAAGAAAAATAAAATTGGTGTGGATGTCTTCTGTAATCAGTATAGTCTTGCCTGTCCAGTCATAAGTTCTGGTTAAAGGGCTGGCTTCTGCCGGAACTACATATTTCGGAATATCAGGCTTATGGCTGTTCTTTATTGTAAAGCTGAATTCAGACCCTTCTCCGTTTTCTGAGACCAGACTGATTTTTCCGCCCATCAGCTCAACAAGTTTTTTGACCAGTGCCAGACCAATTCCGGTTCCTCCATAGGTACGGTTGTAATCTTCTTCAACCTGCCTGAAGCGTTCAAAGATAATTTGTTGCTTTTCAGCAGGTATTCCGATTCCGGTATCCCTTACGAAAAACCGGAATGTTCCGGGTCTGATTTCAGAACATCCGAAGTTGATTTTTCCCTGATGCGTGAATTTTACTGCATTGTCGAGAAGGTTGCAGAGTAGTTGTTTCAGTCGTTCACGGTCGCATTCGATTTCCTGAATACTGGCAGTTTCAGAAATATCATAGGAAATCTCAATTTCTTGCTTGCCCGCTAAACCAAGTTCTGCCTTATATTTACCCAACAATTCTTCGAACAGGGGATATATTTCAAATGCGTTGATTTTGAAGTGGATTTCTCCTGCTTCGATTTTTGCCAGGTCCATGATATCATTGATTAACCCAATAAGCAACTGGCCGCTTCTTCTGATCAGCCTGGCATAATCCCTGCTTTCTGTTTCACTGATTGTTTCTTCATCCAGAATTTGTGAAAAACCCATGATGGCATTCATCGGAGTCAGAACTTCATGGCTCATGTTGGCCAGAAATGCCGTTTTAAGTCTGTCTGATTCTTCGGCTTTTTCTTTCGCATTCCGAAGTTTTATTTCAAACAATTTCCTTTCGGTGATATTCCGGTTAATTACCATCACTTCTATAGCATTGAGAGCCATTAGCCTGGCTTCGAAATGCGATGTTTCACCATTATGCTCTATTTGATATTCTATTGTTTGCAGTGAGCCTGCCGATAAAGCCAGTTTTGCAGAAGCCAGTATTCTGCCTATTGTTTCCTCAGGGTAACTGAGGTCATAGATTTTCAGCTTGTTGCCCGAATTGCGGTTTTCTCCCGGAAGATCATTGTCGGTAAGCACTTCCGGCATATTGCCATATTCATCGATGATGAAAATATCGTCCGGCAATGCCCCTATCATGGCTTTGTTTTTTCTCTCGCTGATCCGGAGAGCATTGGCAGTTTCCATACTCTGGGTTATGTCGCGGAGTAAGGTTACAAAATATCCACGTTCGGGCGAAAAAGCATAGACATCGAGCCATCGTCCGAAATGCCTGGAATAATCTTCAATTCTGGCTTCAATTCCTGTTATGGCTACCGCTGACAGCGTTTCTAGCCATTTTGCCGAGGATGAAGTAATGCCAGGCACTATATCTGAGGCATATTTACCAATGATTTCATCCCTTGAAAGTCCTACAAACCGTTCAAAAGCACTGTTGACTTCAACGAAAACAGTGTTTACCGGTTCGCCCTTTTCATTTAAAATGACCTTCTGCAATGAAAACCCGTCCATCATGTTCGAAAACAGGGAGAGGTACTTGTCCTCTGTTTTTTTGTGCGAATTTTCAGATACCAGAATCAGGTCAGTCGAAATTTTCCGGGTAAGGATCGCTGCCAGAATGGCTGCCAGTACTATGATCAGGGCGGCAAAAAGTAATGTATAACTATCTTTGTCGGCCGGGGAGCCATATGGCGAAGAAACCATAACGGTAAAATGGAGAAGAATTGTTAAAATGCTGATTAAGCCAAACATATAAATCTGACCACGCTTTATTGCAAATGCACCAATAAACATGATACCGAAAATCAGGAAGGCAAGCGTGGCGAAAATACTGTCTGGAGTAATGGTAATTCCGGAAAAATGGTTCTCTGTAACATGATAGAAGATTATTGAAACCGGGAGAAGGAAGATACTTCCGGAAGCCAGGATGAATTTCTTTTTTCTGATCATGAGCATAGAGAATATCAGGATCAGAAGCAGGTTGAAATCTCCTGCAAGAAGGTAAATGTTTGCAGACCCGAAGGCCCTCAGGATCATCAGCAATAAAAACAGCCCCAGTCCGAAAAGATTAAACCGGAGCAGATATTCCATTTTTTTTCTTGTTTCGGTTGGCCTTTCATCCGTCCCCGAAAGGAAATAGTTTTGCAGCTTTCTGAATACAGACATAAATGTTACCTATGCAAATTGATTTTTAATTGTTTATCTGATTTATTTCATCTGTAAACAGTAAGGGTAACAGAAGTAAATTTCATTGATTAAAGATAATGAATTTTCATTTCATTTCAGGTTAAAGAGAAGATATTCAGTCTGATTTTCCCGGATGGTTTCAAACTGGTGCAAGGAGGGATTTTACCGGAACCAGTTCATGGAATCGTGATTATCAACTGCTTACATCTGGCTTTTAAAACAGAACCATTCTCTAATCCGGGCTCACCGACCGGCAAATCCTCCGGCAGGCCAGGGGTCTAAGGATTGTTGATTGATTATATATATCTAAATATCTGTATAACAATTGGATATATATCCTTTTACCTGCTTTTTATTATTTAGTTTTTTCATTGCCAATTTTGGGAATATTTCTATTTTAGCCACCTATAAGGGTGCATTTACGAACCGCTTAAAATATATTGTTATGTTGAATCTTGACTGGAGCCACTTACCTTTCGGGTATGTGAAGACTGACTACAATGTCAGATGTTACTACAGGGATGGCAAATGGGGGGAACTTGAAATTTCTTCCTCCGAATACATCAATCTGCACATGGCAGCATCATCCCTTCATTACGGACAGGAAGCTTTCGAAGGAATGAAGGCGTTCAGGGGGAAAGATGGGAAAATCAGGATTTTCCGTTGGGAAGAAAATGCCAAACGCATGGAAAATTCTGCCAATGGTGTTATGATGGCTGTTGTTCCTCATGAGTTGTTCCTGAAAGCGATCGTTACAGCAGTGAAAATGAACGAAAGTTACATTCCGCCATACGGAACCGGGGCATCCTTGTATCTCAGGCCATTATTGATCGGTAGTGGTGCCAGAGTTGGTGTCAAGCCATCAGATGAGTATTTGTTTATGGTATTTGTAACGCCGGTAGGTCCTTATTTCAAGGAAGGATTTAAACCTGTTGCGATGCAGATCGCCCGTGACCATGACAGGGCAGCTCCCAACGGAACCGGCCGGTTTAAAGTCGGAGGCAACTACGCTGCCAGCCTCAGCGCCGGAGAGGAGGCTCATGCCAGCGGGTTCGCTGCTGCCATCTTCCTTGATGCCAGAGAGAAGAAATACATTGATGAAGCTGGTCCTGCCAATTTCTTCGGGATCAAAGGCAATAAATATGTTACCCCAAAATCGGATTCAATTCTGCCATCGATAACCAACAAAAGTCTGATGGATCTTGCCCGTGAAATGGGTATGGAAGTTGAAGTCAGACCTGTACCGGTTGAAGAGCTTGCCGAATTTGATGAAGCAGGGGCCTGTGGAACAGCTGCTGTGATTTCGCCTATCTGCAAGATCGTAGACCATGTTACCGGGGAAGTATACAGTTATTGTAAAGACGGTTCAGCCGGCCCTGTATCCACAAAGTTATATAAGCGGCTTCAGGCCATTCAGTTTGGCGATGAGCCGGATGTGTTTAACTGGAACTATATCATTGAGTAATTTTCACGGACGTAAAAAGAAAAGGTTGCCTTTAGGCAACCTTTTCTTTTTAACTCTGATCGTTTGTCAGATGATCCCTTTTTCTTTCAGCAGGAACTCCATTTCAGACTGCATCTGCATGGCTTCACGCTGCGCTTTAACAGCAAAATCATCTTCAGTGGAAGCGAAAATAATGCTTCTTGAAGCGTTGACGAGAAGTCCGCAATCGTGATTCATGCCATAATGAACAACCTCTTTCAGGCTACCCCCCTGGGCGCCAACACCAGGAACAAGCAGGAAATGATCCGGAACAATACTTCTTACTTCAGCAAGCATGGAGGCGCGGGTTGCACCAATAACATACATCATATTTTCTGCCGTTCCCCATTGCTTTGAAACTTCCAGAACCCTTGCATACAAAGGTGTGCCACTGCTGTCCTCAATAAGCTGGAAATCAAAAGCCCCTTTGTTGGATGTCAGTGCAAGAAGAATCACCCACTTTCCCGGAAATTTAAGGAATGGACTTACTGAATCCTCACCCATGTAAGGTGCAACTGTCACAGAATCGAAAGTGTAGCCTGAAGATTGTTCATCAAAAAAGGCGGTAGCATATTGGGAAGAGGTATTGCCGATGTCGCCGCGTTTCGCATCAGCAATGGTGAACACCTGGTCGCTGAATGCTGAAAGGTATTCCATTGTCCTGTGCAGGCTTTTTATGCCTTCGGGTCCCCGGGATTCATAGAAGGCCAGGTTGGGCTTATAAGCTACAGCATAATCAATTGTCGCATCGATGATCTGACGGTTAAATTCAAATACGGGGTCTTCAAAATACTTTAAATGTGATGGTATTTTACCGGCTTCACTATCCAGCCCCACGCAAAGGAAGGAGCGTTTCCGTTTGATTAATCCGACAAGTTGTTCCCGGTTCATCCGTGGTGATTGTTAGCTTTATTCTTTTGTATTTACTTTCTTCCCTGATAGCCAGTGCAACTCACTGAGCAACAGCTTCTTTCAGCCTCTCGGCATTTTCGGCCAGTTGCAGCGCGTCGATCATATCCTGGATATCCCCATCCATAAAGACCTGGAGATTATATACGGTCATGTTGATCCTATGATCGGTGATCCGGCTTTGCGGGTAATTGTAGGTGCGGATTTTGGCAGAACGATCACCGGTAGATACCATTGTTTTCCGTTTCTTTGAGATGTCATCCAGGTATTTCTGGTACTCGAGTTCAAACAATCTGGTTCTGAGAATTGTCATGGCCTTGTCGAAGTTTTTCATCTGCGACTTCTGGTCCTGCATTGCAACGGTAATTCCTGTTGGTATGTGCGTTAATCTGACAGCGGAATAGGTGGTATTCACCGATTGTCCGCCCGGACCGGAAGAACAGTAGGTATCTTTCCGGATATCACTTTGTTTCAGATCAATGTCGAATTCGTCTGCTTCAGGCAATACCACCACTGAAGCGGCAGAAGTATGCACCCTGCCCTGGGTTTCTGTTTGTGGAACGCGTTGCACGCGGTGAACGCCGGATTCATATTTCATCAATCCGTAAACATTTTCACCTGAGATATTAACAATTATTTCTTTGTAGCCGCCTACGGTACCTTCGGTAAAATCGACAAGTTCAATTTTCCATCCTTTGGTTTCGCAGAATTTGGTATACATCCGGTAAAGGTCTCCGGCAAAAATACTGGCTTCATCTCCCCCTGAGCCGGCCCTGATCTCAACCACGGCATTCTTGCCATCCTGGGGATCGGCCGGAATCAGCATCAATCGGATGTCTTCCTCCATTTTATCACGGGTTTCCGTGAGCATTGCCAGTTCTTCCTTAGCCATTGCCCTGAAATCCTCATCCTTCTCCTGGTAAAGAATTTCTTTTGCAGATTCTATATTCTTAACAACGGTTTCATATTCCTTATAGGCGACGATGATCGGTTGCAACTCCTTGTAGTCCTTGCTGAGTCTGATGTATGACTTCATGTCTGCCATCACCGACGGGTCGTTCATCTGTTTTTCAATATCCAGGTAACGTTGATATATGGCTTCAAGCTTATCGAGCATGTTTATTTATTTTGAGGGTGCAAAGGTAAGGTATTTTGGATTTCGGATTCCGGATTTCGGATTTCGGATTAGCAGATTTTGGACCAGCCTGCCCTTCAGCGGCGGGTAAACAGGCCGGCAACCAGCCTGACGGGACAGGTGCTTCACCAGGGTTCTGATTGAGGAAAGCGGATTCCGGAGTGTTCCTGCACCAATTCTGTTTAATCGGGACAAACCAATTCAGGTGGCTCAACAAATCCGGAATTTTCAGGCAGAGCTTGCCAGTGGGCGATGGCCCGGAGAATTGGGGCGACAATGCCTTCCCTGTGAATTCAAAATCTTACTGTGAATATGATGTTTTATTCTCAGAAGCTTTAGGCTATTTAATTTTTTCAGGGTTAAATCCAAAAATCAGATATTGATCGGAATTATTCTGAAAATCACTGTTTCTATAGCCAAAAAAGCTAAGGGAATCGAATGAAAAAGTAAACAGTTCGGTTTGTGAATGATAGGTTGGGAACCGTTCTATTCCCTTCCAGCTGTTTGTTTCCGGATTATATTCCCAGATATCGGTTGCCGGCTTTGGAGCGCCGGTATACCCACCATGGTAACTCAATCCCCAATAAATTCTGTTGTTTGCTGAAAATCCTACGACTTTTCCATGCCAGTTGCCCGGAAAAACAGATTTCTTCTGCCAGACATCGGTCAGGGGATCATACATCCATATTTCCTTATAGTCGGCTATGGCATAAACCCTGTTTTCAATAACAATTGCCGAATGTACATTTGTTGAAGGGATATCAGCCCTTTTTGTCCAGCTTGGTGCAACCTCATTGTAAGTGTAAAAATAGGCTCCCGACAAGAAGGCGCCTTCGTTGTTGATGGTAAAACCGAAGAAATTATTGTCTCCGATATTGAATGGAAGATCACCGGGTTTAGACCACTGGCCGGTTTTGGTGTTGAATCGGAGCAATTGTTCTGCATCATTCGACATTACGAATAAACTACCATCCAGCTCAAAGGAAGCGTAAAGGGTACCTGTGTTTCCGTCCATCGGTATATTCTGCAGTTTCGTAACTGTTTCTGAAACCGGATCGTATGAGTAGAAATCTCCACTCTGGAATAGTATGTAGCCATATTTGTCTCCCGAAATACCATGGGCGTTATGCCATCCATCCATGGTTGGCTCAGCCATCAGATCCCATGGATTGTATGCGCTCCCCTGACTCAGAAATTCGATTTCATTTCCGTAAACGACAAAATCTCTGGTTTTTGCATAAGCCTTTACCTTGTAGGTCATATTTCCAGCCAAACCGGTATTGATGGTCTGGAAAAATTCCCCTTTACCGGCTTCAGCATTTATGACTGTGATTGCTGATGAATCAATTGTCGGATCTTCAGTGCCGTAGACAAATCCATACCGGACAACGGCATCATATCCCATATTTATAAATTCAGCATTCAGTGTGGCACCTGTTGCATTTATTCCGGTTGTGTTTTTTGTATAAATAATGGGGTATAGCTTCATCTCCGGAGTTTCGTCGGGTGTGCAGGAGAATAGGAGAGCCATTGTTGCCAGATGCAGAAAGAATCGGTTTTTCTTCATTTCCTAAAAATTTATACCACCTATAAATTCAACTGCACTTTTTTTCAGCATGAAAGTGTGATCCACCGGAAAATCCATATTGTACCTTATTTCAACAAAGATGATCCGTCTGTAACTCTGATGAAATTTAACACCAAGACCGGCGGCATAACCAAGTTGATTGTTAGGAAATAAATGGTCCTTTATGGGAGACTCAAACTGCACAGTATTGTCAGTAATTACAGCATTGTATATCGTACTGTTATTCCTGATGTTGTTTGAATAATTGATACCAAGGTTGATGTAAGGTCTGAACTTAATTGATGGTAATGTGTACGTCAGCAAAACCGGGATCTTTATCGTTGACTGCTGAATCAGAATATCACTTTCTTCTGCTACCGAACTGTAGTTGGAAGAGAAGGAACTCTGATAAAATCCCAGGCCAATGTATGCACTGAAATCAGTTGCCTGTATTGGTACATCCATAAATAAGCCATAATAGAGACTTTTATCGGCCCTGAAAGTGAATTTATTCATGAATTCGTCTGAGATACTGCGCTTTAAAATGATCCCGGATTGAATCATCCCCACAAACAATCCATATCTGATTACCGGAAAAGGCATTGATTCACAGCGGTTATATCTTGAAATAAATTCCGACATTGATTTCTTCCGATAAGCCACAAGTTTTGAAGCATCAGCAACTTTCTGACACTCAGAAGTCAGGTCAGTCAACCGGTTGTTATAATCATTTCTGGTGCTCAGGCTTTTGGGAAGACTAATCAGAGCTGAACTGTCTTTCTGAAGGTAAAATGAAGAAAAATCCCGTCCCTTGTAGAAGAATAGTGATGTTTTTCCTTTTACCAATCGTTCCATAAATACATTCCTGACAGAATCAGAGCACATTATTGGTTTTGAAATGTAGACCCTTCCGCCACTAAAGCCATACTCTTTAACAAGATCAGGGGAGTATTTAAAAACCGAATCTCCTGTTTTTACCTGACAAAATGATGAGTTATCGATGCTTCCACCGTTGACAAGTTTAACACCGACAGACTTGATGCTATCAGTTGAAAAATAATCATTCTGGCTGTATGCTTCCACTCCGTAAAGAAAGAGAACAGATATCAGAACATTTATATATTTCATAAAATATTAATATTTAACTATGATTATGTAAACCAATGGCATCAAATATTTAAAGGAGCAC
The DNA here is from genome assembly GCA_016705005.1 of Bacteroidales bacterium. GTDB lineage: Bacteria > Bacteroidota > Bacteroidia > Bacteroidales > Lentimicrobiaceae > Lentimicrobium. The sequence goes on from JADIZB010000013.1 coordinate 142,864, forward strand.
TGCCTGAAGAAATAGCAATGCAGATTATATATGATTTACGGCATTGCCAAATTAGCAATTATTTACTTATCTGACTGAAGTTTTTACACTGTTGCTGATTGGTATTTTTCAGGTCCCGCTATGTTTTTTCAGATCACCGGAACAATCATCAACGTGCTTATGGTATACGTTGACCATAATAGTGGCCATCTGTTAATTCTTTTTCATTTCCTGGTTTATTGGCAGGTGTTATAATTTGTTGTGATGGAAAAGAAATGCAGGTTTTCGATGGATTGTCCTGCAGGACAAAGGTTAAAAAGAGAGCCGGTTAAATTCCATCAGTCAGATGCAGGCCTGCAGCGGCGAACCGGAAAGCAGGGAATGGTGGCATTGAAAGCAGTCTATATCCTAATACTTATTGACAAACTTTATTATTTCATTGGCAAATTCAATCGGTTGTTCATAATTTGGTGAATGTGCTGATATCTCAAAGACATGGATATATTTATCTTTATCCAGTGTACCTAATTTGCTGTAAGTGTCATAAGCAATGGCAACAGGGAATACCCTGTCGTGCTTTCCCCAGCAGAGAAGTGTTGGTATCGTGATTTTATTGATTTGATTTTGTAAATCCAATCCGTTATTCAGAAATGAGAATTTATAAGGGACGAAAAAATAGGCTGTAGAGACCGGAGAAAAGAAGAGAAGGTCAGTGAAAGGAATCTGAAGTGAATCGCTTGCGGGATTGAAATCATAACCATTTGCTTTACCAATAAAAGAATAATGTGCATTGTCGTTGATACCAACGAATTCATGGCTGATATACCAGTTTAATGCGAATTGCCAGTAATCTTTCCCGTCATTTAGGTGAATCCGTCTTTCAGCATAAACAATCATGGAATCCCGGGAAATCGCATTGGCAGTCGTCCAGTTATGACCACCGTCAATCTCTATCCAACCTTTGATTTTATTCTGGTGCCCAAGTAAATAGTTTGTCCCCAGTGCGCCGCCCCAGGAATGCCCCATCAGAAAAAGTTCAGGGTTATTGTATTTATAATTGATCAATGCAACCAGTTTGTCAAGGTCTTCTGTAAATTGTTCAAGCGTGGCATCATTCATTGACGGATTGCCCTGACTCATTCCACACATCCGCTGATCCCAGTAAACGATCGTGAATTGTTCTTCTATTCTTTTATGTGAAGGAAATATTGTATAGTACTGAGAAGAACCACCTTCGGGCCCTCCATGCAACATGATGATGAATTTTCCTGAGTCTTTGTTTCCTTTAACCCAGACAGGCATTTTAGCTCCGGCATTGCTTAAATAGAAAAAGTCACCTTCCTCCTGAAATTCCTCCTTTTTGCAATTTGAGTGCAACAACACCAAAAGGATACAGATACATATTATTTTACTTTTCATCCTTTTTAACGGTTTTAAATATAATTCCTGCATTTATTGCCAGATGTGTTAAATAATACCCGTTAAAAGGGGCTTTCCAGAAAAGCTCCGGCCTTAGAAAGAAAATGATGTTCCAATTTGTCTTTCTTGAAAAATCATATCCGGTTCCAATTGCTACAGATGGCATTATCATAGGACTTCCGCTGTCAGGTGTTTTTACGACAGCACCATTGGGAAGTACCCTGAAATTATCTCCCCCGTGGGTAAACTGATGCAGATAGCCGATGCCGATAAATTCATCGATGAAAACACCGGAACCAAAGCTGATTCTCTGACCCCATTGCTCCCTGATAAACAACGAGGTATTGTTCCTGATATGAAAATATCCACCTATGTTAGAGGCAAGAATCATCTGATATTTTTCTGATTGAAACGGATAGTATTCAATTCCCGCATTTAGGCCACTGTGTGTAAATGTTTCACCATAATAGCCCAGCATAAACTTCATTTTGGGTAATTCTTTCCCTTGCCCTCGAGCAATTATTACGATGAAGAAGAAAATCTGAAGAATCAGAGCTGAACGTTTCATAGTTGATTTTAGGGTTGGTTTATTAATAAATGCCATGATCATTGTTTCTGATTACTATGAAAGACAGGAAATTTTCCAAAGGATTGCAAATCCGGATCATTTTTTAAGTTAATATTTGAAATTCTGTCAGGTAATTGTATTGATGTGGCAGAGAACAGGCCGGTGGACTAATATCTTCCGGTCAACGCATGCCTGTAACGGCAAGTGGAAGACCACGGAATGATGGTATTGAGAGCAGGCATAGCCTGCCATGATATTAATCCGGGGCAGAGTTATGGATTAACCATGGCCTTTTTAGCGGAGTATGATAGCAATCATGCAGGCATGAGAAGATTTGCCCGGCGTTGGAGCGGTTACCGATATTCGAATCTTCCGGCTGGGGAAACTATGGTTAGCTGCTTTTGTTCTGCCTGAAGGCAACGACCCACAACCCGGGCTTCAATGCCGAAACTTTCAGAAATTAACATGAGCTCACCGGCAATGGCTTCAGGTACATACAACTCCATCCGGTGCCCCATATTAAATACCTTGTACATCTCTTCCCATGAAGTGCCGGATTGTTCCTGTATCATCCTGAAAAGGGGCGGAATTTCAAAGAGATTGTCTTTGATTATATGCAGGTTATCAATAAAATGCAGCACTTTGGTCTGGGCTCCGCCCGAGCAATGCACCATGCCGTGGATATGGTTACGGTAATTATCAAGTATCTGTTTAATGACCGGAGCGTAAGTACGGGTAGGGGAGAGCACCAGTTGTCCGGAATCCACGCCTCCGACGGGCGAGGGGTCAGTGAGTCTCAGGTTGCCGCTGTAGGCCAGATCGGCAGGCATCGCCGGATCGTAGCTTTCATGGTACTTCACAGCATATCGATTGTCAAATACATCGTGCCTGGCTGACGTAAGGCCATTGCTGCCCATGCCGCCGTTGTATGATTTCTCGTACTTCGACTGACCGAAGGAGGCCAGCCCAACAATAACATCCCCGGCTATGATGTTGTGGTTTGAGATCACCTGGTCGCGGCGGATCCGGGCGGTAACTGTTGAATCCACAATGATGGTTCGTACCAGGTCGCCCACATCGGCGGTCTCACCTCCGGTTGAGTAAATTCCAATGCCATAGGATCTCATTTCTTCCAGGAACTCCTCGGTGCCGTTGATGATCTCAGAGATTACCTCACCCGGGATAAGGTTTTTGTTGCGGCCGATGGTAGAGGAGATCAGGATATTGTCGGTAACCCCAACGCATAGCAGATCATCGGTGTTCATCACGATGGCATCCTGTGCAATGCCTCTCCATACACTCAGGTCGCCTGTTTCCTTCCAGTAAAGGTAGGCCAGCGACGATTTGGTACCGGCCCCGTCGGCATGCATAATGTTGCACCATTCGGGGTCACCACCCAGCAGATCGGGAATGATTTTGCAAAAGGCCTTTGGAAACAGCCCTTTGTCGATGCGGCTGATGGCCCTGTGCACATCTTCTTTTCCAGCCGAAACGCCCCGGCGGATGTACCTTGATTCCTGCGGCATGGTGATCTGTGGTTTGCTGTATGGGTAAAAAAGAGTCGGCTGCCTGGGCAGCCGACGTCAGTTATCTAATTGAATATTAACTTCTTGTTATTCTCATCAAGTTTGAAGCGGCCAAGCATACTGATGGTGCTTTCGCCCATAATTGCTCCCTCAGTGATCTTATGCGAAACAGTTGCTTCTACATTGGTGGCGGTCCGCTGGCCGATTCTCATTTCCTTAATCCGAAACACGGCTTTGTCGGAGATGGATCCTTCAGCAAGCACAACACTGGCATCGCCGATAAAATCATCTTTGGTGATGGCACCCGATTGCAGCAGACGCTGAGCTTCAACCAGCGAGAAGATGAGCCCCCGGTCGTTCCTGTCGTACATTACTTTCACCGTGTAACCATTCATAATACAGGGGATCATAATGGAATTTCCCTTGCCGGCTTCGAGTGCCACAATATTTTCTTCAGGGTTGATGCGGATCTCCACCTTCTGCTCAACCTGCTGATTTTTGGGCTTGGGTACAAAATCCTTGCTCAGCACCCGGAACTCCGTTCGCCGGTTGAGAGCATGGGCGGCTTCTTTCTCAGGAACGGTTTTAAGCGAATCGATGAATGCTTCAGTAAGCACAGTGCCTGTTTTAAAGAGAAAGCCTTCTTTCCTGACATCTTTGGCCAGTGTTCGGGGAACCCGTTCACCGTATCCTTTTGCAACCAGCCTTGCCGGGTCTATGCCGCGTTCGATCAGGTAGTTAACTACCGACTCAGCCCTGCGCTGCGACAGGATGTCGTTTCGTTCCTCCGTATCGCGGGCATCGGTATGTGCTGCCAGCTCAACCACAATGGTTTCATTTTCGAGCAGGGTTTTGATCAGGCCCTGCAGTGAATCCTGATACTGGGGTTTCAGATCCCATTTTGCCAGATCGTAAAGGATATCAGGCAATACCACCGGCTTTTCGGGGATGGGTTCAAGGATGAAATCAATGACGAAATCCTTGTTTTTTTCCACGCCAACTGTGGTTTCACGTGCTTTTTTATTGAAATAGTTTTCCTTCAGCACTGTGAGATCGTAGGTGGTATTTGGTCTGATCTGCGATTTGCTGAACGAATAAAATCCTTTCGGGTCTGTTTTGGCTTCAACCGAAGAACCGTCGGAACCAACCAGCTTCACGGAGGCCATCGGGATAAACTGAAGCGTGCGGTCGTCCTTGACAGTTCCCTGCAAGGTGAATACCAGCGGAGGATTAATGAAGGAATAAATGTCATCACCTCCCTTACCGCCCTTTCGGTTCGATGTGTAATACCCCTGATCTTCGCCTGGCTGGAAAATCATCGCGAAATCGTCACCGCTGGAGTTTACAGGAACTTCAAGATTAACAGGTGCAGACCAGGTATTTCCGCGAAGAACGGACTTAAAAATGTCTAGCCCGCCCAAACCGGGATGTCCGTTTGAAGCAAAATACAAAGTTGTATCATTCTTCAGGAAAGGGAATACTTCATCACCAGGGGTATTCACCAGTGCACCAAGATTCAATGGTTTGGAGAACTCATCGGACGAAGATTTTCGTGTGGCTATCCATAAATCTTTACTACCCTGACCACCCTTGCGATCGCTCGAGAAAATCAGTGTTAGTTCATCGGCACTGATGGCCGGATGACCGTCGGTAACGGTACTGTCTTTGCCCAGATCGAGTGCTTTGGCTTCGCCCCACCCACGGCCTGATCGTTTGATCGACAGAATCCTGCAGTTCGTCCTTTCATCCTCGGCACTTCCACAGCGGGTATAATACATCGAGGTGAATTTATCATTAAAAGCGGGGGTGCCTTCATTGGCCGCCGTGTTCAGCTTGCCTTCCGTATCGGCAAGGGTTGGTTCACTCCATTCACCTTTCCGGTCCTGGCGGGTAAGGAAGAGATCGCTGAAATTCTGACCTGTCCAGTCGTCAAGCCCCTTGCCGGTGCTTCCTTCACGGGTGGAAGTGAATATCAGCGCATTGTAAAACTTATCGGCATAAGTAGCCGCAAAATCATCGCTTTTTGAATTGGCTTTTTTAACATTGGCTACCGAGTATTTGGTTGGGTTGGCAATCCATTCTGCCGCAAGTTCACACGATTTTACACCATTGGGCCCCTGTGGATCTTCCGGTGCATTTTCAGAATATAAAGTATAATACTCCCTGGCAATGTCATATTTTTCATTGGCCTTCAGCATGTTGGCATAATGGAGATAAACTATGGGGTTGCGCCGGGCATAATCCCCCTTGATGATCCTTCGGTAGTTGGCTTCGGCTTTTTTTGTCTGGTTCATCAACCTGTAACATTCACCCATCTGAAAGGAGATGCGTTCCTTCTCGGCCCTGTTTTTGGTTTTTGAAAATGCCTTCTTATACCGGGTGGCTGCCACATTATACTGGAAGCTGCTGAATGCCTCCTCGGCTGCGGCAATCCTTCTGCTCTGGCCTGAAACCTCCGGTATGGAAATGGCTATCAATAAAGAGATCAGCAGTGTGGTCTTGATTATCTTCATCGGGATTCTGTCGTTTTTTTTAATCGGGCAATCGTCCGGTCAATACTGACGATTGATCTGCTAAATTAGTGATTTTATCAATAGTCCCTTTCAGTGGGTTTTGATTCGTGCTGAGATTGCTGAAATAACGATTTCAGCAATTATTTTATCTGCACTGAGGCTACCTGACCTCACCCGAAATTCTCAGGGAAACCATACACCAGATATGCATAAATACCGTCTCATCGCAGAATCGGGGCTACAATACTCAATAAACCGGCTAAACCAGGTTCCCTGGGATGATCATCGGACTTTTCCGGTCTGATTTTGTCTTTCTCTTCCACCAGGGCAGGATGGCAGCATTTCCAATTTATTGAATTATCGTTAATTGGCAATTAAACTGATTTGGATTAACCCTCAAATAACGGTATGATGCACTTAAAATTGTGTTACAACGGATTGGGTGAAGCATCCTGGTTTTGATCCGGATTGACTTTTTTTAATTCCTTTTTTTGAAGATAAGGTTCCATATCAGTAGGTATCTCTTTTGAGATTTCGTTCCCGGCCTGCTTAAAGGGTTCTGTGACATCACGGGTAATGGTTTCGGTTTCCCTTCGCACCGATTCACGTGCGGCCAGCAATTCATTTTTTATCGAATTGGTTTCATCCTTGAATTCGCGGGTGATATCTGAAGATGCTTTTTTAAGCTCATTCATTGTTCTTCCGATCTTTCTTGCTATTTCAGGCATCTTTTTAGGGCCGAAAATGAAGAATATGGCAATCAGGATGATCAGAAATTCTCCGCCACTGACATCGAAAAATAGCAATTGGTTTGCTGGCATGGCTTTCGCTTTGGGATTTCAAAAGTACAAAAAAAGAGAAAAGGGAAACCGTCATCAGTTCCCCTTCTCTCATTTATAACAGAAAATAAGATATTCCTATTTGGTTGCTTTTTTCAACTCTTCTTTTTTCTTCCGTCTGCGGTTCTGAATACTGATCAGGTCAAAAGCAATCGGAGCTGCGTTGAAGATGGATGAGTAAGTACCGATGGCAATACCAACCATAAGGGCAAAGGTGAATCCCCTGATAACATCACCACCAAATATGAAGATGGCGATCAGTGTAACAAGGGTAGTTCCTGCTGTATTGAAGGTTCGTCCCAGGGTACTGTTCATCGCGTGGTTCATATTGTCTTTCAGGTCGCGTTTCGGATAAAGGGTAATGTATTCCCTGATCCTGTCGAAGATGATCACAGTATCATTGATCGAGTACCCGATAATGGTGAGCAGGGCCGCGATGAAAGCCTGATCAACTTCGAGGTTGAATGGCAGGATACCATAGAAGATAGAATACAATGAGATCGTGATCAGTGTATCGTGGGTAAGTGAGGTAAGACCTCCCAGACCGTATTGCCATTTCTTGAATCGGATAGCGATGTAAATAAAAATGACCAGCAGGGCAAAAAATACCGCCATTACAGCTCCTTGTTTGATGTCGTCGGCAATGGTAGGCCCTACTTTTTGTGAACTGAGCCTTCCAAGTACTTTGGCTTCATCGTCCGAAGTGAATTCTTCACGGGTCATTGACGTTGTGTAGAACTGTTTTACGCCTTCGAAAAGCTTTGTTTCTACAATAGAGTCAACGATACGGGTATCCTCTTCAATCATATATTTGGTGGTAACTTTCACCTGACTGCCGGCACCGAAAGTTTTCACTTCAGGGGCTTCGCCAAACTGTTTGGCCAGGGAAGCTCTTACATCTTCGGTGGTTACTTCCTTATCAAATCTCACGACATAGGTGCGTCCTCCGGTAAAGTCAACGCCAAAGTTCAGCCCTTTTGTTGCCAGAGATATGATACCCAAAAGGATGACGGTACCTGAAACGATGTAAAGTTTTTTGCGGATACCAATAAAATCAATGTTTACATTGGCGAAAGCGTTTCTGGTTACATTGTTGTCGAAGGTGATGTTCTTGTTCTTGTTGAGCAGCCTTTCGAAAATAATCCTCGAAATAAAGATGGCAGTGAACAATGAAGTGATGATACCGATAATCAGCGTTGTGGCAAATCCCTGGATGGGTCCTGAACCGAAAATATAAAGCACGATACCGGTAAGGATGGTAGTGACGTTACCGTCGATAATTGCAGAGTAAGCATTCTGATAACCGTCGTGGATGGCAAGTCTCAGACCCTTTCCGGCTCTCAGCTCTTCACGGATACGCTCGTAAATAATAACGTTTGCATCCACTGCCATACCAAGGGTAAGTACGATACCCGCGATACCAGGGAGCGTAAGCACAGCGCCAAGTGAGGTCAGTACCCCGAAAATGAAGAATATGTTGGTTACGAGCGCGATGTTGGCAATCCAACCGGCGCGGTTGTAATACAGACCCATATAAAGGAGAACCAGCAGGAAGGCGATCAGGAACGATGCCAGACCGGCATTGATGGATTCGCGTCCGAGTGAAGGACCAACGATTTCTTCCTGAACGATACGTGCCGGAGCCGGAAGTTTACCTGCTTTCAGGATGTTTGCAAGGTCAAGGGCTTCCTCAACACTGAAGTTACCGGTGATTGATGATCTTCCGTTGGGGATTTCACCGTTGACTCTCGGAGCTGAATAAACATAACCGTCAAGTACGATGGCAATCTGGTTTCCGATGTTGTCGGCTGTTAATCTTTTCCAGGTTTTCGCTCCATCAGGATTCATGAGCATGGTAATTTCTACGCGGCCGTTCGGATCGTAATCCTGGCGGGCATCAACTACGGCATCTCCGCCAAGCGGGGCTTTGCCGTCGCGGCTGGTAACCTTCAGGGCGGTAAGTTCAAGCACTTCAGGCCTGTCTTTTTCCGGCTTAACTGTCCAGGCAAGTTTCAGGTCACGAGGGAAAACACTTTTCACTTCACGTAACATGCGGTTAACCCTCGAGGTATCTTTGATCATTGAGAAACCAACGGTTGCCCCCTGACCCGGAAAATATTTCCCGTTCTTGTCAGGGAAAATAGCCGGATTCAGGTAAGCATACAGCGGGTTTTCTTTGGCATACTTTTCAAACGACTGTTTGTTCTTGTCGGTTGAAGCAGTATCGCTGATTTTATCAAGCAGTGTTGATTTGGCTGTGTCGTTTTTGGCAACAGCAGTTGTATCCTTTGTGGTTGCAGGTGCTTTCCCGGTTGAGTCGGTCATGGTTGAATCAACTTTGGTTGAATCAACTGAACCGCCGGCAGCCAGCCTTTTGTTGGCATCCTCAAAATAGGGTACCAGATCAGAGAACTGGTATGTTTCCCAGAACTCAAGCTGGGCTGTTCCCTGCAGGAGTTTACGTACCCGGTCGGGTTCCTTGATACCGGGAAGCTCAACCAGGATACGGCCTGCTGTCTGCAGCTGCTGGATATTTGGCTGGGCAACACCAAATCGGTCGATACGTGTCCTGAGAATGTTGAATGTACGGTCAATGGCACCTTTTGTCTCCTGACGGATCACTGCCAGTACCTCTTCATTTGTTGAGTTGAAGTTAACACGGTCTTTCAGTTCAACAGTGTTAAAAATGGCAGCCAGCTTGGCATTTGGGTCAACTTCGGTAAAGGATTCACCGAAAAGGGTGACAAAATCACTCTGGCTGTTACGCTGTTTCTGCACAGCCTTGTCGATGGCCTGAGTAAAAACAGGATTGGTGCTATAGCCTGATAAAGCCCTTACAATATCAACCACCGAGACTTCAAGAGTAACGTTCATCCCGCCCTTAAGGTCAAGACCAAGGTTGAGTTCACGCTCTTTACATTCCTGATAGGTGTATTTCCGGACGAGAATATTATAAACAGGCTGTTTCGACATTGAGTCGAGATAGTAACGCTCCCTTGATTTGCTGATTGAATCAAACAATGTAAGTTCGAGCACCGCGTTGCCTTTGGCCAACTGCTTTGCCAGGCTTTTCGCCTCTTCGTTCATCGCAAAATCACTTGCTTTTTTCTCTACTCTTTTAGAAAAGAATGTGAACGAAAGCTGAAAAAGGCACACAATTGCCAATGCAATCGCGAAAAATTTAATAGCACCCTTATTCTGCATGTGTAAGTAAGATTAAATGTATTAGACTAATTTTTTGAGCCTGCAAATATAGAACATCTATTATAATTTACCAATTCGGGTTTTCAAGTTTTTTTTCAGCCTGTTTTTCTTGCTTGATCTTGATATTTCATTGTTTAGCGCGGTTTTTAACGTAAGTGACAATACGATGATTTTCATATGTAAAGAATTATATTTATATGAATGGGTCCCGATAGGTCGAATTATCGGATTAAAGAACAGGATTTTTATCTAAATTACTGTTTTGCTTTTCTGTCTGATGGTTTTGTTCTGATTATAGATATCGGCTCGCCCTGATCTTTTAACATCCCTCATAACAACGCATTCTTTGTATCATTACCTTTGCAGAAATGCACCATTACATGTTCCGGCTTCTGAGTGATATAAAACAAATGATCAGGATTCTTCTCTTCTTCTGCGGATTATTGGCCTTTGCAGCTGCATCGGCTCAGGAGTTGAACGATTTTGGCTTTGCTGCATGGACAGAAGTTCCGGTGAAGTCTGACGGACTACTTTTACGTGATCCGTGGGCAGGAGGTATCAACAACGTGCAGTTTGGAAAATTTGACGTTAATTCTGACGGAATCTCCGACCTGCTCATTTTTGACCGGCATGGAGATCGCCTGATGCCTTTTGTTTACCAGCCTGAGGGTGCTTCACCCGGATTTGATTATGCTCCGGAGTTCAGGCGATATTTCCCACCGCTTACACAGTGGTTTCAGACAGCCGATTACAATAACGACGGGTTTATGGATATCTTTACATATACCCCCGGTGGCATCATGGTATACCGCAACAGGGGCACATCACTCCCGTCATTTGAAAAAGCGGTCGACCCTTACCTGACTTCATTGCAGGGGAATATTTTTACAAACCTGCTGGTGACATATGTGGATTATCCTGCCATCGAAGACCTTGATGGCGACGGGGACCTTGATATTCTCACTTTCTGGGGATTGGGTTCATTTGTGGAAAATCACCGGAATATGTCGGTTGAAACCTACGGGAATTCAGATTCACTGCTTTATCATAAGGTGAACAACTGCTGGGGCCGGTTTGCCGAAAGCAGTGAATCGAACATTATTGTATTTGATACCTGTATTGATTTCAGCCGTAGCAGGCTCACCGGTGAACCCAAGCATACCGGTTCCACCTTCATGGTAAAGGATATTACCGGTGACTCAATCAGCGATCTGGTGTTGGGTGATGTTGGATTCAGCGATGTGGTGGCGCTGAGGAACGTAGGAACCCCGATGGATGCATTAATGGTTGAACAGCTTACAGCCTGGCCTGCAGCAGATCCTCTTCATTTGTGGTCGTTCCCGTTGGTTCAGAAGATTGATCTTTACAATGACGGTACAGAACAGATACTGGCCTCACCTTTCGACCCAAGTCTGGTGAAGTCGCAGGGTTCTGAAAGTGTCTGGCTGTATAGTGATTGCAAAAACGGAACTGGTCCGGACGATTGTGGTCTCCTGACCCGCTCGTTTCTTCAGGATGGTATGATCGATGTGGGGCTCGGTGCTTATCCTGTGTTTAAGGATATCGACAATGACGGGCTCACCGATTTGGTGGTGGGGAACTATGGTTATTATGACACCTGTGTAATAAACAATGATGGCCAGTTGAAATGCGATTACACAGGCAGGCTTCACCTATATCTCAATAACGGAACACCATCGTCTCCAACGTTTTATCTGGCTGACAATGACTTTGGACGGATTTCACAGGCTGGGCTGTTGGGTGTTTTCCCGGCATTTGAAGACCTTGATGGTGATGGTGACCTGGATATGCTCACCGGCAACAGCCTGGGAGATCTGTGGCTCAGCATTAACCTGGCCGGCCCCGGGAATCTGCCTGAGTTTGCTGACCCGCTAAGAAACTTCCAGGATATAGGGGTGGAGGGATTCAGCACACCTGTATTTATTGATATTAACAATGATGGCCTGAATGATCTGGTTCTTGGTTCAGTAACCGGAAAGCTTTCATATTTTAAAAATACAGGATCACTTGTTACTCCTGTTTTTGAGATGGTTACTGATTTTTTCGGAGAAGTTAACGTAACGGATCAGGCAACTTCCTATACCGGTTACAGTGTGCCTTGCTTTTTCAGGAAGCCGGGTGGGGATCTCAGGTTGCTCGTAGGCTCAGAGTCGGGAAGAATGATTTATTATTCCGGCATTTCCGGATTGGCCGGAAGTGCTTTTGTCATGGAGGACAGTCATTTTATGTATATTTCAGAAGGCATCCGTATTGCACCGGCCTGGGCTGACATAAACAGCGATGGATATCCTGAACTGGCGGCCGGCAATTACTGTGGTGGTATTTCGTTATTCCGGGGTATTGCTCCGGGTCCGGCTGCTATTGATGGTGATGCTGAAAATCAGGGTAAAATGATGATTTTCCCGAATCCAGGTAATGGTATTTTTAAGGTTGTAATCGATGACACGGATGCATGGCAGATAACTATCCGAACAATAAGCGGAATTCTGCTGAATAGCAATCCGGTATATGGCTCAGCCGACAATCTGGTTGTCGTAGAAGAACCTTATACCGGAGTGGTTATAGTTGAAGCCAGGCAAACAAAACCGCCCTGGAGCGTGATCAGGGAAAAAGTGATAATTATTCGATGACCGCGTTGGCTGGGGTTTCTGAAGGCTCAACAAGAGCACCGAGTTTAAGTTCCCGGTTTTCGAAATCAATGGTTGCTTTGCAATGACGCAACAGATCACAACCCAATAATCCGTCAATCTGCGGATTGCCCATACCCCTGAAGGAGCGGTTGATATTTCCCAGATCAACTGACGAAGCTTTATAATTTTCAATCACTACAGAGCCGATTTCAAATTTTTCGATGTTGGCTACATAGCTGTATACACTGGCGGCACCAGGAGCAAGATTCTTCCTCGAGCTGCGTTTAAGTTCTGTCTGACTTACAAATTTTTGAAGGTGATCCGTATCAAGTACGGTTTTGGGTGAGCTCGTATCAACCATCAGCAATGCTGGTTTGTCGTTGATAATCACCCTTGCCAACAGGTTGTATCCCCCTGTTTCAAAATTAAGCTGAATTAATCTCAATGATGTCATGTCGTTTTTTTTTGAAGTTAAAACATTCAGGACCCGATTCCCGGCAAGTCTCAGAAGTTTGGTTTTAAAGCGTATTTATTGTAATATTCTTCAATGGTACTTACCGCTTCTTCAGCAGTATCAACAATTGAAAAGATATTAAGATCATTCTCACTGATATTTTTTTCTTCTAGCATCCTTTCCTTAATCCAGGTGTACAGACCCTGCCAGTATTCCTTTGATACAAGTACAATCGGAAAACGAACGGCTTTATGGGTTTGAATCAAAGTGATGGCTTCAAACATTTCGTCCAGTGTGCCAAATCCGCCCGGCAATACGATGTAACCCTGTGAATACCTCATGAACATTACCTTTCTGACAAAGAAATAATCAAAACTCATTAACTTGTCAGGATCGATAAAGGGGTTCGAATTTTGCTCAAATGGTAATTCAATATTGAGCCCTACCGATCTTCCTCCGCCAAAGTGGGCGCCTTTATTGGCTGCTTCCATAATGCCCGGCCCACCTCCTGAAATAACCCCGAACCCTTTTTTGGTAAGCATATAGGCTATTTCCTCTGCAAGCTTGTAATAACGGTGGTTTGAAGGGGTGCGCGCTGAACCAAAAATAGTTACACAAGGACCGATTCTTCCCAGTTTTTCAAATCCTTCAACAAACTCAGCCATTATTTTGAAAACCGCCCAGGAGTCGCTGGTCATGATTTCATTCCAGCTTTTTGGGGTAATCGCTTCTCTTATTCTGTCCTCTTCGTTCAGTCCTTCAGAATGCATAGTTAATTCTTAGCAGATCAATTAAGTATCCCATTAAATGGGGGGGTAAATATACGAAAAAGTCTTAAATAGTTGTATAATAAATTTAAAAAAAATTAATATCCGTCAATTCTGCCTGCCAATTCTTCCCTGAGAAACAAGCCGGTCAGGCTGTCATTGTTTTTGCTTATTTTTTCTGGTGTGCCCTCTGCGATAATTTTTCCGCCACGTTTGCCACCCCCGGGCCCAAGGTCAATGATGTGATCGGCAACTTTGATCACTTCCATATTATGTTCAATTACCAGAACCGTATTACCGCGGTTGACCAGGCGGTTCAGTACACCCAGAAGCACATTCACATCCTCGAAATGAAGCCCGGTGGTCGGTTCGTCCAGAATATACAGAGTCTGGCCTGTATCTTTCTTCGATAATTCGGTTGCAAGCTTAACACGTTGCGCCTCACCACCGGAGAGCGTGGTTGATTGCTGCCCGAGTGTGATGTAGCCGAGTCCGACTTCTTTCAGTGTTCTGATTTTCTGAAGAATTGAGGGGATATTCTCAAAAAAATCAACGGCCTGATCTATGGTGAGATCAAGAACATCATTGATGGATTTGCCTTTAAACCTGACCTCCAGAGTTTCTCTGTTGTAACGCTTGCTGTTGCAGGTTTCGCAGGGAACATTGACATCGGGTAGAAAATTCATTTCGATGACACGCACACCGGCGCCCTTGCAGGTTTCGCATCGGCCTCCCTTCACATTGAACGAAAACCGCCCTGCCTGATATCCCCTGATCTTAGACTCGGGCAACACGGCAAACAACTTCCGGATATCATCAAACACACCTGTATATGTTGCCGGGTTAGACCTGGGTGTCCGACCGATGGGCGACTGGTCAATCTCTATTACCTTGTCAATATGTTCCAGACCGGCTATGCTTTTATACGAAAGTGGTTTCCGGTCAGACCGGTAGAAATGCCGGCTCAGGATAGGATAAAGGGTTTCATTGATCAGGCTGCTTTTTCCGCTTCCCGATACACCTGTGATACATACAAAGACCCCCAGTGGCAGTTTCAGGGTTACGTTGAGCAGGTTGTTACCTGAGGCTCCTGTCAGAATTATACTGTTGCCATTGCCTTTCCGCCTTGATGACGGGATTTCTATCCGCCTTTCGCCGTTGAGATATGCGCAGGTGATGGTGTTGCATTTTTGCAGGTGTTCCGGAGTTCCGGTTGCCATGATCCTTCCACCGTGCCTTCCGGCTCCGGGTCCGATATCAACCACGAAGTCAGCCGCCAGTATCATATCTTTATCGTGCTCAACTACAATCACTGAATTCCCGATGTCGCGCAGATCCTGGAGCGCCTTGATCAACCGCTGGTTATCGCGCTGGTGAAGTCCGATGCTGGGTTCATCCAGAATGTAAAGCACTCCGACGAGTTGAGATCCGATCTGGGTTGCAAGCCTGATGCGCTGGGCTTCACCTCCCGAAAGGCTGCCCGCCTGCCGGTTGAGAGCAAGATAGTCGAGTCCGACATCCAGCAGAAAGCCTATCCGGTTGCGCAGTTCACGTATGATCTCATGGGCCACCACCCTGTGCCTCTCCTCAATAAAAAGGTCTTCACGCTGAAACCATTCATTCAGCTGGCCAAGTTCCATCTCCGAAAGTTCGGCAATGGTTTTGCCGGCAATTCTGAAGTTCAGCGATTCCGCCTTCAAACGGCTCCCGTGGCATTCAGGACAAGTGCTGAAGTTCATGAAACTGTTGGCCCATTTTCGCACTCCATTGGCACCATTCTCGACAGCCTGGGTGCTGATGTAGTTAACCAGTCCTTCAAAATTAAGGGAGTATGAAGAGGTAACCCCAAGGTACTCATTCTTCACTTTCAACACTTCGTCTGATCCGTAAAGTATAGCATTGATGGCCACTTCAGGAATGTCGCTGACTGGAGTATCGAGAGTAAACCCGTATTTTTCGCCAAGTGCTTCTACCTGCCTGAAAATCCAGGTGGTTTTTGCCTCCCCGAGTGGTGCGAATCCCCCTTTGCGGATGCTTTTCGAAGGATCGGGTATAATTTTTTTCAGATCTATTTCAGTGATGGTTCCGAGACCGTTGCAGTGCGGACAGGCCCCATAGGGCGAATTGAAGGAGAATGAATTGGGCTCAGGTTCATCAAAAGCGGCCCCGGTTGCAGGATCCATCAGTTTTTTGCTGAGGTAGCGGCTTTCGCCTGTGGCATTGACGATGATCATAATTGTGCCTTTGCCATGCCTGAGGGCCGTTTGTGCCGAAGCCAGGATGCGCTGCGACGATTTCAGGTTCACCGGTAATTTGTCAACAACCAGTTCGATATCATGGGTTTTGTAACGGTCGAGTTGAAGCCCGAAACTGATCTCGCGCAGTTCCCCATCGATCCTGACCCTGAGAAAACCCTGTTTACGCAACTGCTCAAAAAGCTCCCGGTAATGACCTTTACGCCCTTTTACCAAAGGTGCCAGGATCAGAATTTCCTTCTGATCGAATGACTCATGGATCAGTTCAACAATTTTCTGTTCAGTGTACTTCACCAGGGGCTGACCGGTTACCGGTGAATAGGCTACCGATGCGCGTGCATACAACAGCCTCATGAAATCATAGATCTCTGTGATGGTTCCAACAGTAGATCTGGGATTGCGCGAAGTTGATTTCTGCTCTATAGAGATTACCGGACTCAGGCCATTGATTTCATCCACATCAGGACGCTCAAGGTTGCCGATGAACTGACGGGCATAGGCCGAAAATGTTTCCATATACCTGCGCTGCCCTTCGGCGTAAATGGTATCGAAAGCCAGTGAAGATTTTCCGCTTCCGCTCAGACCGGTAATTACAACCAGTTTGTTGCGCGGAATGGTCAGATCAATGTTTTGCAGATTGTGAACCCTTGCCCCGAAAATCTCCAGCTTGTCGCCGGAGACTTCCGCAATGTTTTGCTCATCAGACCTTACGTCAGTTTCGAATAATTTCATTAATGACTGTTCCTTCTAGTTATTTTCTGCGCCCTTGCCTGAAACAGACGCAGCTGGTGTTCCCCGGATATATTCCGGATCTTTGACCAGTTTCATCATCCTGCTGTAATGAATTGAATTTTTGTCGGGGAAGTCAATAGTATAAGACTTGCCCGGTAAAACCTTCAGTTGGTCGCTTCTGAGCCAGGGGTTGAATTCCTTCAGAATTCTGTAACTGACATTGTTCCGGGTTGCAAAGGTAACCAGATCCGTGATACTGGTGTCAACCCTTATGCTATAAGTTGTCAGTGGTGGATAAAGGTCTTTGTTACGGAGATAAAAACCATAACCGGCAGGATTTTCACTGATCAGCTTAAGCGCCAGTATCCTGAAAATATAGCGTGATGTTTCCGCATTGAGATAGAGATCATAATAATCCCTTGTTTTTTGTCTTGCTGTTTCGCGGCTGATGCGTCCCTGTCCGGCATTGTATGAGGCTGCTGCAAGCGTCCAGTTGTTTGATTCAGCATAAGCCGCCTTAAGATAACGGCAGGCAGCTTCGGTCGATTTTACAATGTGATAACGTTCATCAACCTGATCTGAAACCTCGAGACCATATTGTTTTCCTGTTTTATCGAGAAATTGCCAGAATCCGGTGGCGTTCGAAGGAGAAATGGTGTTCATTAATCCGCTCTCGATCAGTGCCAGGTATTTGAAATCATCCGGCACACCGTTTTTCTTCAGGATAGGTTCAATCACGGGGAAATACCGTGCTGATCTTTTCAGCAGGAGCATTGTGTTTGAATGCCAGTAAGTATTCACCAGCAGTTCCCTGTCGAGCGACTCACGGCTGAAAAATATATCCAGTGGAACCTGTTCTCCTGCAAAATCCAGCGTAGCGGGAATCTCAACCGCGAAAGCCTTGTTGTTGGCACGAAATTCCTCATGGTATTGTTTGTCGTTGTCCTGTCCGGTATATTGAAAGCAAAGAATAGTGGATAGGATTCCCAATGCAGGGAGAGCCAGAAACAGGAAGATTAATTTCTTTTTAGTCATCGTATAGTCATTGTTGCGTTAAGAATCTGAATGATCACCCTGGGTTAACGCATCGGATGGTGGTTTAGTCTGCGAAAAGACCGGCCTTTAGGAAAGAAAGCCGGCCTTCATTTGAAGTAATGACTTAAATCCGTTTAAAAAATAACTCCCAACTCTTTAAATAAGGGTGCTACCTGATCTTTACCTGAAAGGATCGGATTGGCATTGCCCCAATGGATGTTAAGGTCGGGGTCATTCCACCTTACACTGCCTTCCGACTCCTTGTTGTAAATATTAGTGCACTTGTAAAAAAACACGGTATTATCTTCAAGTGTCAGGAATCCATGGGCAAAACCGGGTGGAACCCAGTACATCCACTTGTTGTGTTCAGTCAGTTCAATGGCAGCCCACTTGCCATACCATGGAGATCCATGGCGAAGGTCAACAGCCACATCAAGCACGGCACCGCGCATTACCCTGACCAGTTTTCCCTGAGCAAAAGGTGGTTTCTGAAAATGTAATCCACGCAGGACGCCTTTCATCGACTTGCTTTCATTGTCCTGCACAAAGTTAGCATCAATGCCGGCATTCATGAATTTCTGCTTATTGTACGATTCGAAAAAGTAACCGCGCTCATCGGCAAAAACCTGTGGCTTTATGATGAGAACATCAGGTATTTCAGTCGGGACGATTTCCATTGTATTTTATTTTTTGAAATTTCTTGTGCAGAATTTCTTTGTTACTTACTCCCTCCAGTCCGGATATCAGAAATTGGAAATGAATATAAAAATCCGCAATCCACAATCCGGATTCCGAAATTATAAATGAATCACTTCACCATAGGCTGCAGCAACTGCTTCCATAATGGCTTCCGACATGGTGGGGTGCGGGTGAACAGCTTTGATGATCTCTTCGCCTGTGGTCTCCAGTTTACGTGCTACCACAACTTCTGCAATCATTTCGGTCACATTGTCACCGATCAGGTGCGCCCCCAGCCATTCTCCGTATTTTGCATCAAAGATGACTTTGACAAAACCGTCTTTTGAACCGGCTGCGCTGGCTTTTCCCGAGGCTGAGTAGGGGAATTTACCAACCTTGATTTCGTAACCTGCTTCAACGGCTGCTTTCTCAGTCATTCCAACTGAGGCGATCTCAGGATGGGTATAGGTGCATCCGGGAATATTTCCATAATCCAGTGGTTCAACATGCTTACCGGCAATTTTCTCAACACAAATGATACCTTCGTGCGAAGCAACATGCGCCAGGGCCGGGCCATGCACAATGTCGCCGATGGCATAGACGCCTTCGACGGAAGTGCGATAGAAATCATCAACAACTACTTTGCCTTTGTCTGTTTTGATGCCGGTTTCCTCAAGGCCCAGTCCTTCCAGATTCGTGGTGATACCAACTGCCGAAAGTACAATTTCAGCTTCAATCACTTCTTCACCTTTTTTTGTTTTTATAGTCACTTTGCATAGATCGCCTTTGGTATCCACTGCTTCAACAGTCGAGGATGTCATAACCTTCATGCCGGCTTTCTTGAAACTGCGTTCCAGTTGTTTGGATACTTCCTCGTCCTCAATGGGTACAATGTTGGGCATAAACTCAACCAGCGTAACCTGGGTTCCGGTGGCGTTGTAAAAATAGGCAAACTCTGAGCCTATTGCGCCTGAGCCAACCACAACCATGCTTTTGGGCTGTTTCGGTAAGGTCATAGCCTCACGGTACCCGATTATTTTTTTTCCATCCTGTTTCAGGTTGGGTAGTTCGCGAGAACGTGCCCCTGTGGCCAGAATAATGTGATTCGCCTGATAGTCGGTTTTTTTACCATCTGCATCGGTTACCTCAACAGTCTTTCCTGATTTCAGTTTGCCTGTTCCGGCAATATGGTCAATTTTGTTCTTTTTGAAAAGAAATTGTATGCCTTTGCTCATCCCATCGGCTACACCGCGGCTTCGTTTAACCATGGCGTCGAAATCGGCCGTTACTTCGCCTGAAATGCTGATGCCATAATCGGCAGCATGTTTTGCGTACTCAAATACCTGTGCGCTTTTAAGCAGCGCTTTTGTGGGAATACATCCCCAGTTAAGGCAGATACCACCCAATTCAGAACGTTCAACCACTCCAACCTTCAGACCCAGTTGTGACGCCCTGATGGCAGCCACATAACCGCCCGGACCTGAACCAATGACAATAATATCGTAACTCATATCAATTCTTTTTGTTTTGTGAAACAAGGCTCCTGAAGTATATTCTAATCACCCGATATTCAATGTATTAAGAAAGATTTATACGAATGAAGTACAAATCAGATTACTGGAATCTGCGTCATCGCGTCATCGAGTGATAAATAATACTGGCATTATTGAATGCAAATTTAGGAAAATACACGGCTTCAACAAGCGGGGAGGGGTTTTGTTTGAGGCAGTGCCATGGTTGGCCAAAACCCAGGCTTCTTCCGGTTTCATCAGGAGGTTTCCGGTCATGAAAGCCATCTGGCATTGTTTTATCCATAAACGTTGTAAAAGCCGGTGAACTGGTTTCTGCTCAGAACATGAGTGTAAGTCCCATGCCAAACTGATCTCCCTCGTTAAAATTGGGTGCGCCGCTTCCTTTCTGGTATTTGAAATCAAAAAACCGATTTTTGTCTCCGGTCAGGTAAAACCTGATTTTCCCCTGAACCGAATAATATACCCGGTTATTGAGAAAATCATACCACCCGTCAGCATTTCCAGAAATGCCGACACCAACACCACTCAGTTCAAAAAGGGATTGTGTGTCGATGCCAAAGCTCCCCTTTGTCCTGAGGATGGCATGGTCAGGAGCTTCAAAACTCTGGTCAGTCTCCCCGCCAATGGTGGTAATTCCGGTTGTATCAATTCCGAATTTATACCCGGCCTGAACAAAAAGTCCGAATTTTGTATGTTTGAGCCAGCCGGGCGTCTTCCGGTTACCCTCTGTCTGGTACCAGGGCACCCAGCCCGCTTCAACAATCCCGTTCAGCACATTGAACTTGTTGTTGGTTTCAAATCCTGCGGAAAAAGGGAAAGTCTGAAACCCGCGGGCCGTATTCGGAGTCAGGACTCCGTCGATCAGTGTATCACCAAACAACATATAAATACCTGAAAGCCTGGCGCTGACCGATGAGAAAGCATCGCTGGTTCCTGTCAGAACATCAAATTCAGGGGTAACCTGGAACAATGTGTTCTTTTCTGCCTGATGTATGTCCTGCAGGGTAAAAAGACTATCGAGCGATTTCAGGTAAGATATCCCCAGGCTTATGGCACTTGTACGCAATTCGGTCTTTATTGTGGACAGATCAATCCGGACCGGTTTTTCCTGCGAAAATACCTGAAGCGAAGGTCCCATTAGCGCAAAGGTCAATGCGATATGGATCAGTTTCTTTTTCATATCCCGGAATCACAGTATACATGATGAAAGGTACTCAACACTCTTTTCAAACCAGTCGGGAGGCCAGGGTTTGTCCTCATGCCCGTTTTTCTTCATGGTCCAGCGGATCACTGACCGGTAAATGGTTTTAGAATTCGAACTGCCATATCCGTCCGAATCACTGAGTACAGTGCTGTGGATGGTGTCGTCGTTGATCACCACACCTTCATCATTGAAATTCTTCAGGTGGAATTTCATCACATTTTTTAATTGTTCCTGTGTCATTTTATTTGTATAAATATTTGGTTTGCAGTCAGGCCCAATGGTTATCAGTAAAAATCAAACTTCAATCATATTTCCATTGGATTTCCTGTTCATTCAATGCATTCTGTTATCGCTTTCATATTCAGTCATGGGAGGGATCTGTTCAGGGAGGCACGAGAATTATTTATGCCGGCTACTGAGAAATAAATTTACGCCTTTTCCCAACCAATTGTCAAGCTGACACTCAATTACCTGTGTTAAAGTATTGTTAATGCTTCGGTAAGTGGTTTATCTGACGTTCAATGGTCAATGAATGAAGTGTTTGCGTTGCCATGTTTTGATTTGAATCCCGGTGATCAAACCGGCCGGGATATGAATCAGGACTGTTTATGAAATTTTAGTTCCGGTTAAACAAAATTGCCGGGGTCACTGTTGTTTTCAGCAATATAACTTACTAAAAAATGGATATTACTTTCTGGATATTGTTTAATGTTTTTGTACTGATTATGCTGGCCCTCGATCTGGGTGTTTTTCACCGCAAGGTCCATGTCGTTTCAATGAAGGAAGCGCTGGGTTGGTCTGCAGTTTGGATTTCCCTTGCTCTGGTGTTCAATGTGATTCTCTATTTCTGGCTCGGTCAGCAGAAAGCCCTCGAATTCTTCACCGGCTACCTTGTCGAAAAAGCACTCAGTGTCGACAACATCTTTGTTTTTATCATGATTTTTGCCTATTTTCAGATCCCGCCCCAATACCAGCATAAAGTTCTTTTCTGGGGAATCATCGGAGCACTGCTGATGCGTGTTGTCTTTATTTTTGCCGGTGTAGCCCTGATTGAGAAATTTCATTTCACGATATATATTTTCGGAGCCATACTGTTGTATACCGGGTATAAGATGTTTAAACACAACAATGCTAAGATAGAACCTGAGCAAAATCCGCTGATCCGATTTACCCGCAAGTATATGCCGGTAACAAGCGAATTGCATGGGGAGCGTTTTTTTACCAGGCTCAACGGCAAATGGCATGCAACGCCGCTTTTCCTGGTATTGTTACTGATTGAAACTACGGATCTTATTTTTGCAGTTGACAGCATTCCGGCAATTCTGGCCATCACTCAGGACCAGTTTATTGTCTATACATCCAATGTTTTCGCCATTCTCGGTCTGCGGTCGCTCTACTTTGCCCTGGCGGGAATCGTGCATCGTTTCTGGCTGCTCAGCTATGGGTTGGCGGTGGTCCTGATCTTTGTGGGAATAAAGATGATCATTATCGATTTCTATAAAATCCCTGTTGAATGGTCCCTGTTGTTTATTGCAATGACGATTACAGCCAGCGTTGTGCTATCGCTGAAAATTAAGAAAAAGTAACTGATCTGAAAACATGATATTATCTGAGTCGGACTCATGGGCCTTTATTTTTGAACCACACAGGATCATTGAAGTGGGTGGTTTTCTGCTTTTACTCGCCATTGTTTACATTGAGACCGGTTTTTTTCTGGGATTTGTATTACCGGGTGGAGATTACCTGCTTTTTGCAGCCGGTTTATTTAGTGGTACCCATTTTCTGGATGTACCACTTCCTTTTCTGATGGGAACATTGATCCTGGCCTCCTTTTTTGGTGACCTGACAGGCTACTATAAAGGAAAATGGCTGGGAGGCAGGTTGTTTACAGGAAATAATTCGAGGTTCTTCAAGGTTGAATTCCTGGAACGCGGTAAATTTTTCTATGAGAAAAATGGGGTATGGGCATTCCTCATTGGGCGTTTCTTGCCTGTTATCCGGACTTTGATACCCATGATCGCCGGGGCAGCAACTTTTCCTTTCAGAAGGTTTCTGCTTTTCAACGGGCTGGGGGCCATTGTCTGGGTAGGTACCCTTGTGCCGCTCGGGTATTACGTTGGCCGGACCTATCCCGGTATCATGCGGTATTCATTCTGGATACTTGTTCTTTTTGTTGCTATAGCTGCATTCCCAACCCTCAGAATAATGCTGTCGAAAAAAGGGAAATAGCTGATTGTATTCTTTTATTAAAAATAATCAGGGCCAAAATATGGGCTTACTTCATTAAATTTCAAAGCATAAAGATCAATAAGATTGGTTAAATCATTGTGCCTACATTGATAGTTCCCTTTCAAATCCTGTTTCGAGCGAAATAAATGTCTCAGTGAAGGTAATTTCAGGGATTGACTGAATCTGTTCAACAATCACCTTTTTAAGATGCTCGTTGTTACGGGTATATAGTTTAACGAGGAGTGAATATTTCCCGGAAATATGATGACATTCAACGATCTCCGGTATTTTCATAATTTTTCTGAAGACCTCTTCGTGTGTCGATGTTGAAGTCAGGTTAACCTGGATGCCTATGAATGCACAGGTAAGATATCCCAGTCCTTTCGGATTCAGTTTCAGGTAATATCCTGAAAGCACTCCGGCTTCCTCCATTTTTGCAACCCGCTGGTGAATGGCTGCACCTGAGACCTTACAGCGGCGTGCTACTTCAACAAATGGCATCCGTGCATCGGTGTTCAACAGGTTGATGATCTTCTTATCCAGACTATCAAGATGAAAGTTGTGGTCAGTTTTTGACATGAAATTCTGATAATAATTTCAAAAATAGTACTTTTTGATTTCAGATTTTAAATATTGTTCCGATTTTGTTACCGGAATCTAAATGGAATGATTTCATTCCGGCATAACTGATATATTTGTTAAAATCAAATCGGCAATTCACAGTCAATCATTATATAAACCATTAAAATCCGGAGGTTAGCATGGGTTCAAAGGGAATCAATCATTACATCGAGGCAGCACAAAGGTCAGCGATTTGGCATAAGGACTATCTGAAAGAGATGAAAAAGTGCCGGTTCGATACCATCGCTGTGCACGGTATCTATTCGATGCAGGAAGCGTTGGATTTTAACCAGGGTTCTATCATTGAGCCTGTATACATGGCCACATCCCAGTCGTATCGCGACTCCGATGAAATGGAAGCGGCCCTTTCCTATCAGATACCCACCTGGTGTTATTCCAGAATTGCGAATCCGACCATTTATTATCTTGAAGGCGTGCTTGCCATGCTCGAATCTTATGGTTCCGATGTTGACGCGTCGTGCATCGCTACTTCTTCAGGCATGGCAGCCATCCAGACTGCCGTTGATCAGTTTTTGCTTCCTGATCATGAAAATCCATCAAAACCGGTAAATTTCGTAGCATCAACACAGGTTTACGGTGGTACTTTTCAGCAGTTTGCCGTTCGTAAGCATCAGGAACGCGGCATTGAATGGAGAAAAGTTATAAATTCTGACGATCTGAAAGAATGGGAATCGTTGATTGATGATAATACCCGCTTTTTGTACGGTGAGATGCCCAGCAACCCGGGACAGGCGTTTTTCGACCTGAAAAAGGTAATTGAACTGGGTCACAAACATGGAATTCCTGTGATTGTTGATTCTACGGTTGCTACCCCGGCACTGATGCGTCCATTGTGTCTGGGTGCTGATATAGTTGTACAGTCTGTGACAAAGACTTTGGCTACCAGTGGTTTTGGAATCGTTGGTGCTGTGATTGCCCGAAAAAACATTGTATCAAAGGTTGGAAGCCCCGAAATGAAAGCGGATTTCTGCATGTATGCCAAAACACTTCCCAACCGCGATAACGGGCCGAACCTTTCACCCATGAATGCCATCATGGCCATCAACGACATCCGCACCCTGCGTTCACGGGTTGATATGCAGAGCCGTTCAACGATGACCATTGCGAAATATCTTTCCTCGCATAAACACATTGAGCAGGTTGATTACCTTGGGCTGGAATCTCATCCGCTGCATCAGCTGGCCTCCGAATACCTGTGGCTGGCCGACTCGGAACATGATGAACAGTATGGTAAGAAAGTAAACCGTTACGGTCACCTCATGTCGTTTCATGTTAAAGGTGGCGCCCAGGCCGCACGCGATGTTTTCGATGGCTTGCAGCGCATCTGGCGGGCAACAGACCTCGGAAGAATAAAATCGGTGGCTACAATACCTTCGATTTCTACGCATTCACAACAGGGCGAAGAAGGTCGTAAACTGGCTGGTATCCCTGCCAATCTGATAAGACTCTGTGTAGGGGCTGAACATCCCGACGATATCATCGCCGACCTGGAACAGGCTCTCTCGGTGCTGGATGGTAAAACGATTAAAAGTTCCGCTCCCGAATACTCCGCCGGAGGTGCTTCGTCCGCAACTTTAAGAAGATAAATTCATGAAGAATCCGTTGTTGTTTTACTCAACCAATCACCAGGCACCTTCGTTGCCCTTCGATCAGGCGTTGCTCAAGGGGCAGGCACCCGACAGGGGGCTGTATATGCCTGAAAGAATTCCGGTGATTTCGCCTGAGCGCATCAGGGAAATGAAACATATGCAATATCATGAGATTGCTGAAGTTATCATTGGAAGCTTTCTGAAGGGCGTCATCGGTGAACAGGAACTCAAAGCCCTGGTTAAAGATGCCTACAATTATGATGTGCCCCTGCAGCATGTCAGCGACAGGAAGTATGTGATGCGGCTTGATCAGGGACCCACAGCAAGTTTTAAGGATTTTGCCGGACGCATGATGGGCCGGCTTATGAATCATTACCTGTCGCTGAGTGGTGGCAACCTGCTGATTCTTACTGCCACGTCCGGTGATACCGGCAGCGCTGTTGCCAATGCCTTCTATGGCTTTGAAAAGATAAAGGTGGTGGTGCTGTTTCCGGTAGGGGAGGTAACCGCCCGTCAGCGGAAGCAAATGACCACGTTGGGTAAAAATGTTCAGATCATTGGGTTGGATGCCAAGTTTGATGACTGCCAGGCACTGGTGAAACAGGCATTTTCTGATCCGGACCTTGATTACCTGAATTTATCCTCTGCCAATTCGATCAACATTGGCAGGCTGATCCCCCAGATTGTCTATTATTTCTATGCTTTTGCGCGATTGTGCAACGATTCACCGGATGACGGAATTGTATTCTCTGTTCCATCGGGCAATTTTGGTGATATGATGGGCGGAATGCTGGCCAAACGGATGGGGTTGCCGGTCAGAAAATACGTCATTGCCACGAATGAGAACGACGAATTTCCGGTGTTCCTGAGCCAGGGGAAATATCATAAGATTGAACCATCACGGAACTGTATTTCAAGCGCCATGAATGTTGGTCACCCCAGCAATCTGGCCCGTCTGGTGGCTCTATACGGAGGTGAGATGGACGAAAAGGGCACAATACACCGGATGCCGGATATGGATGAGATGCGGCAGGATATTTTTGCTGTGTCTGCATCCGATGAAGAAACCAGGGCAACAATCAGGTCGGCCTGGGATAAGTACCGGCTCTTGCTTGAACCTCATGGAGCTGTTGGCTGGTGTGGGCTTCAAAAGTTCCTTGAAACAGGATCGCCCGAAGCCGGACCTGAGCAGTTATGCGTCACCCTCGAAACTGCGCATCCGGCCAAGTTCCCTGAGCAGATCCGCGATATTCTCAATCTTGATCCTGAACTGCCACCCAGCCTAACCGGACTGGAGGAAAAGCCTGAAAATTTTGACCATCTTGAAAACGACTATCTGGCTTTCAAGGAATATCTGAAACTGAAATATTAATTTAACATTACCGATATGTATGTAATCTGCACCGACCTTGAGGGCGTCTTTGTACCTGAAGTATGGATCAATGTTGCAGCCAGAACAGGCATCGCCGAACTTAAACTGACCACCCGTGATATCAGCGATTACAATGTGCTGATGAAACAGCGGATCAGAATACTGGCCGAGCACGGGCTGAAACTGAAGGATATACAGGATGTGATTGCAACCATTCGCCCGTTGGAGGGTGCCCTGGAATTTTTGCAATGGCTCAGGGATGTAACCCAGGTTATTGTAGTGTCGGATACTTTCGCACAATTTGCGAAACCACTGATGATGCAACTCGACAAGCCTACCATCTTCTGCCATAACCTGGTGGTTGACGAAAACGACAACATCACCGGATACACCCTGCGACAGTCCGATCCCAAACGAAAAGTGGTACAGGCCCTGCAGAGCCTCGATTATAAAGTCATTGCTTTCGGTGACTCATACAACGATGTAACCATGTTGCAACAGGCTGAAGTCGGTATCCTGTTCTGCCCGCCACAGAAAGTGATTGATGACTATCCGGAACTACCGGTTGTGTATGATTATACTGCGCTGAAGAAGCTGATTGAAAAGCATATTTTCAGCGAGTAGCATTTAATTTCTGCCTCACCGGAATAAAAAGTCAGTTTACTGCTAATCCTGCCCGTTTGCTTTCATTCTGTAAGCAACGGGCAGATTATTTATTGTCAGGAATTATGATATTTCATAAATTGTGTTATTTTGGTTACATAATTTTAATTATTGGAAATATTTATGTAATATATTTCATGATTCAGGTAATTTTGCCATCAGATTAATATTCACCTTTCAAAATACCCCTGATTATGAAATTCGATCCCGCAAACCAGATTCAGGATCTCCGGCACTTTGGCGAGTTCGGCGACGTAAACCCATCGGTTACTGATTCAGCTACATTTACTTTTATGCAGGCCAAGACTATGGTCGATACTTTTCATGGCGAAGCTGAAGGATGTTTTCTCTATTCGCGCCACTGGAATCCGAGCAACAAATACCTGGCCGATGCCATGGCTGCCATGGAAGGAACCGAAGCCGGGTGGGTAACCGGGAGCGGCATGGGTGCAATTACTTCAGCCATCCTACAGGTCGTTTCATCGGGTGACCACATAGTTTCGAGCGTCACTACCTATGGCGGCACATTCGCTTTCCTGTCGAATTATCTGAAAAAATTCAACATTGCAGTAACCTTTGTCGATATTACCGACCTCAAAGCCGTTGAAGCAGCCATTCGCCCTGAGACAAGGATGATTTACACTGAAACCATGACCAATCCGCTGCTTCAGATTTCCGACATACCCGGCCTGGCAGCAATTGCCAATAACCATGGAATCAAACTGGTGGTTGATAATACCTTTACCCCGATGATTGTGAGCCCGGCCCGTCTGGGTGCACATGTGGTTGTTTACAGCCTTACAAAATTTGTGAATGGTAAGAACGATTGTGTGGCAGGAGCCATCTGTTCAACCAACGATTTCATCAATTCACTGATCGACGTGAATCACGGAACCGCCATGCTGCTTGGTCCGGTTCTCGATCCGTTCCGCTCTTCATCCATCCTCAAAAATATGCATACCCTGCACATACGCATGAAGCAGCACAGTTACAATGCCGCTTACCTTGCCGGGAAATTTACTGAATCAGGCATCCGGACGATATATCCCGGGCTCCCGGCACATCCCGGACACACCCTGCTTAAAGAAATGATGAATCCACAGTTTGGCTTTGGTGGTATGATTGCCATCGATATGGGAACAGCCGCAATGGCCTCGGCACTGATGGAAGATATGGAATTGAATGATGTGGGCTACCTCGCGGTTAGTCTTGGTTACTTCAAGACCCTTTTCAGCAACTCGGGTAAAAGCACCTCGAGCGAAGTGCCTGAAGAAATTCAGCGAAGCATGGGGTTAAGTGAGGGTCTGGTCCGCTACAGTGTTGGCCTCGACAATGACATTGAACGCAGCTGGCTAAAAATAGAAGAAAGCCTGCGGAAAGTCGGATTTATGAAAGACTGAAGTTAAGCTAAGAGCAGGGTTGTTTCGCTGCTCATAGCTTTTCGCGATGATGTCTTCTGTTATAACCTTTCTCGTTATATGGTTGAAGTTCTTCATTTACAAGGTCTTCCATAGCTTTTATTTCCCGCTCAAAACCTCCGGCAGGCTCATCTTCCTGTGTGATCTCTTCAAGGATATCATATTTAAAGTTCTCAGGGCCAAATTGTTTCCAATCAGACTGCAGTTGCTCGTTCGGGTGAATTCCCGCGTTCAGCTGCAGTTTCTGAGCATGCCATATGGCAATCAGGTCAATACTGCTGCCGATGAATATCTTCCCATTGGCAAGATTGGTTATCCGGAAGACACCCATGCGATACTTCCTTTGCCTGTATTCCTCTTTCATCTCCTTCCTGGTCTTCACAATCTACCCGTTTTATAGTTATTTGATCAGACTGAGTGATATATCTATCTGCTTATCAGCAACAGCCAAAAAATCGAGGTATTCGGCTGGTTGGAGGCGATTGTTGAAGAGAAGAAGCAAGCCGGCAATGCTGTTTTTCAGATTCAGACCAGTTAATTCGGCCTGCTCGCGATTCATGTCACCGTTATCTATCAGATGAGTGAGGTCATCATGTATGATCCGATCGGTAAACTCATAGATCATCCTGGCTGTAGGTTGTCTGGCTCCCAGATCGTTCATACGCTCAATATAGAAAAGTTCAAAAATGCCCGGATACTGAGTGAAATAACCAATATAAGCCTTCATTCGTGCCTTCAGTCTTTCTTTACCGGGCCGGGCATTGACCGATTGCCCGACTGTAAATCCTTCACATTCATTCATAAAGTCCTGAACACAGATAAAAACAAGTTCGTTCAGGTCCTTGAAGTAATTGTAGAGTGTGGCAAAAGAGTAACCAGCCCTTTCCGAAACCGCCCTCACATTCACTGCTCTTAAGCCTTCGCCCTTTAGCGTCTCTTTTGTCGCTTCGATAAAATACCCTCGAATCCGTGATTCCTGTAATTCTTTATTGCTGACCATATTTCACGTTTTAACAATGCAAATATAATTAATAATGTTATAAATGGTGAACAATGTTAATATTTTTTAATTAAGAAAGCCCGGATCCCCGGGCTGTAGTATGGTTTAGAATGATATGGTGAATCCCTGACAGACCTTGCTCACTTGCCTGTTCTGAAAAGTTTGCATTATTTCCCGGCAGGTTACGTATGATAACACGCACTGTTTTGTATCGGCTTATCCCGGATTAACCCGGTATTCCCGCATCCGGGTTTTAAACCATTGAGCTATCAGATAAAGAGAATGAAACTCATTATTGGCGAACCGCATAATTTTCAGGCAAATCTATGAGATGGCCGGCATATTATACTATAGTTCTGTTATAATATGAACGAAAAATGATATGTTCAACTGGTCAATTGGTACATGGGAACAAACAAAGAGACCGCCATGGGCAGCCTCTTTGTTACAAATGCTTATTTCGCTTTATTTAGCCATCCGTTTGAGTTGCTGTTCCACATTTCGTTTAAACTTGTATTTCAACGCTTTCTGCTGAAGTTCACCGGTTTTCTTTTTGTGTTCAACCAGTTTCATAATTTCCTGTGGTGAATAGGTATTCACATTGTTCCGGCTGACCAGCGTCTGTGTTTCAGTATTCTGGAAAAGGGCAGGTTGTTTGCCTGCCAAAGCCCTTTTGCTTTTGGTTCCTTCCTGGATGATCCCGTTTATAAACTCAAACGGTTTACCATCGGCTGTACTATAGAAAAAAAAGTTATTGTCTTCATTTTCCTCGGCCAGGTCATCAAACCCGTCGGCAACGAGCACCAGATAATACTTCCCGTTGATGGTTGAGGGCATAGTGTAATTAAAAAGGAAATCCGCCTCTTCAACATTATAAAGCGCTGCAGCAACACTTTTTCCCGAAGGCACATCAATGTAATTCCACCAGCTGCCGGCAGTACCGTACCCGTTTTCCCAATAGCCATTGTCGCCGGGAGTTGTGCTGAATTCATCCGTGTAATAATCGTGGATCAGAATTTCATAATCATTGACATCGTATGCATTATAGAACATATAAAGAATGCTCCACCTTTTGGATGACTGAACTGTTTGTGTTCCTGAGTTGAAGACATTGTATGTAATCTGCCGGTCGAGCGGATCAGTTGATTCTGGGTTATCCTCGTCAACAAGATTCCAGGCCAGCACATCCAGACCGGTAACAATGTCACCAGAACCAATTTCACCACCCGAAACATTTACATCGCTCTTGTTCTGGGCCACAAAGGCTGCAAAACAAAAACTGCTGATGAAGAAGTCATAATCTACCCAAATTGTACCGGAATTTCCCCAGGTGTTACCCCAGGTGTTGACTACCTTGAAAGCGCCCCTGTTATCATCGTATCCTGCAAGCACCATAGCATGGTAGGCATGTTGCATACCCGGGTTCTGATAGGTATCATAATCGATCACGGCATCGCTGTTCCAGCGCATAAAACGGTCGCCCAGCCTTGCCCCGATGGCAACCGGCCTGCCCTCAGCCAGATAGGCTTTGAAATTAGCCACAGTCATTGAACTACTGTTGCTTTGATCGGCAATCTTTCTGTAATTGACAAGCCTGTTGTCCGCTGCATCCTGCGTCCAGCTCTGTTCCGGTGTCTGACTGCAGTCACCCAGGCCAGTATAAGGTACCATGGCCAGCGATGCGCCACCCCGGCTGATCAACATATCCATTGCCGATTCAAACTGGGTTCCATTGCAATCGCTACCCTTCTCAGCTGATGGAATTGCCCAGAAAATATCCTTTGGACTGGTCTGTTTCGATGGTTGTGCAAGCTCACTGGCAGTCCATTGGTTGTCGATTCCATTGAGTGCAGTTTTGAGGTTATATCCGACGGCCCAGGCAACGCAGGTTCCATATTCTCCCTGGTCACCGATGGGTGGAAATTTATCCCCGAGATCTATGCTCGATGGGAGGTTTCCGGTATTATCGTTGATGTCGAGATCCTGGGGAATCTCATCGAGCTGTTCATCGTCAACATTCCAGCTTGCCAGCGCCTGTACAAGGATTTCACTCAGAATATCGTTGATTTCATCCTCGGTGCAACTACTGACCGTGAATGTAAGCATGGTGAAGGCAAGAAAGGGCACAACAATGGCTCTCAGTATCGTTTTGCTGATGTATTTTCTCATAACTTATTAATTTGTGGTTGTTGTTTCGGGGTCATTATTCTATTGTGAATTCATTGAGTACTGCAAATTTTGCGCCTTTTGTGATCAGCTGCCCGGTTTTCTCAATCGTGAATTCTTCTGTAACAGGCTTACCCTGCATAAAAACCGAACCACTCATATCGAAAACAGCCCTGACTACAGATTTTGTCAGGTTAACCCGGCCGGAAAATACGGCATTGGTAAGCCATGCACCGGAATTGAAATTTACACTGATCAGGTCAAGCCTGCCTGCAACGTGAACATCCGTCATTCTGAAATCACTTCCGAAACTGGCATAGGTAAACAAAGCATCGTTCCTGAAGTTTGCCAGGGAAAAATCACTCTTTCCGCTGCAATCCAGGTCACTGAATCTCGCAGTACCTCTGAAATCAGTGCTCTGGAAGCTGAGTTTTCCGTTCACTTTCCCTTTGAAGAAATCGGCAGAACCATCGATTTGGGATTCCTGCATGCTGAAAAGTTTTTCTGAACTGAAAGCAGTAAAATATACCTGCCGGCCTTTGAATGTAACATTATTGAACAGGGCTTTCTCCCTGAAAATGGCACCGGTAAAATTAACCATTCCCTCCACGGTGCAATTGCTGAAATCTGCCTCATTCCTGAAATCACATGCTTCAAAGGTGACTGAACTACCAAACCGGGTGATGATGGCAACCTTATCCTTTTGCCCGTTTGCAGTTACCCTGCCCAGAAAAATGCAGTCAATGAACGTGACCGGAATCCCTATTTCAGCAATTCTCAGTGATGAGCTGAAAATACTGTTCTTTTTTATTGCCGTGAAGTCCAGATCGCCGGTGACGATTTTGCCCTGAACAACAACGGCTTTACCTTTATTGATGTTATTTACAATCTGCCCTGCATCAATTCCATTGTTGGTGGTTTCGCCTGAATTGGCCCGGCAGCCGGTGACCATCAGGAGAATCACCAGAATACCGGTCAGTTGCTTCTTCATAGGAGTGTGTTTGTTCTTGCAAATTAACAACTTATTCAGGTAAAGGTTAGCGATGTTTTGAGGTGATGTATTTATTTCATCATAAAATTATAGATACTGAATTCCGCTGCAAAAAAAAAGCACCCCGTTGTGGGGTGCCTGAAATCTGTTTAACTCCTTCAGATTGATTACATCAGTGGAAGGAAACTGGTCCCCGTGTAGGTCCCGTTCTGCCAGTCGACCCTGTAGTGTGTCGGGCAGTCGCCATTGGTAACCGGTTGATTGTTACTGTCATAACCGAAAGTGATGGTGGCACTCTTATCGGCTGTGGGAATCTCGTGAATCTTGATCCCGGAAACCGGATGCCATTCGCAAACTTCCCTGTGTACCACCGATTCTGCAATACTGGTATAGAATTCCTCGCCATTCCTGTTGGTTCCCCATACAACCAGGTTTGAGTATTCACCTGAAGTGCCGAAGCCGTCAATTGTTAGTACCAATTCTCCAGGGACTCCTGTAAATGTGCGCTGACGGGCGATGTTCCAGCTACGGGTGGTGTTGTTGTCAAAAGTAACAGAAACATAACCACTCAGCCTGTGGACCAGCGATGTGAATCCATTCTGACCGAGCATATAGATAAAACCTCCGGTAACATTGGTAAAGGTCTTGTTGCTGTTCAGGATGATGGTTTTCCCGGTGGCTACCCTTGTAACAGAGAAATTGATGTATCTGATGTTGACACTGGCTCCCTGCATGCCCCAGTGTGAGCCGACCTGTTTCCTGATTTCGACCTGGCCGGTCCTGTATTTTCTGCCATTGCACGACAATCCGTCATAGGTAATGTAAATGGTAATGGTGTCGTTGACAACCGAAGTTGAATCAATGGTAGCATTGCAGGGGATCCCGGAAGTTGATTTCAGACTGCCCTGATAACTCAGAAGCCCTTCGACATCCTGCAAAGCGTCGTTTGTGATTTCTTCCACATTCATTTCATCGGTCGAAAGTTGTGTGAGTGAAGTCGAATCATTCTTGCCTTCATCAAGTTTATCTTTCTTGCATGAGGTCAGTGTTAAGCCGGTTAGGGCCAGTAGCAAAGCGCCGGTGCGGATCAGGTGGATGGTTTTCATAACTGAAGAATTAATGATTAATGTTGATTTACTTTTCCTTTGATGGTAACCCTGTGAATGGATTGCCGGTAACATATATATTACACACGTAATCGTTTTTACCCCTATTCCACAGGTTAATATTTTCCACTTTTTTTTTAAAAAATATGCTATCATAATGATAAACAGTGTATTAGAATTGCTCTATTCTGCATTTTCAGCCTGGGGGAAAATGTTCCTGGCAATTTCAGTTTTTGTAGTTATGGCGCAGGCACCAAAATAGCCAATACCATTTCCACTCAGGTTTGTAGGAAGACTGGCAGGAGCAGAGTTAAAGAGCCCCCCCTGCCAGTTGGTTTCTGCGAGCAGTGCACGAATGTACTCTGCATGGCCGGCCGACAGCGAATATCGTTTTTCGGTAATTACCGTTCCCGGTGGAAAAAGAACTGCTTCCATGGCTGGTGCGAAAATCTGGCTGACATCCAGGGTGGGTAGGGTGTAATATAAAAGCCGGGCCCTCGTTTCAAGTGGATCCATATTCTCATAGCCCGGAACTGCAGACCAGTCGAGCAGAATTTCATACATGGCCGGACGTTTTGCATTGTAAGGGTTGGCAACCCAGACGATCCTGAACAATTTTGTACCACCCTGACGGACATACCTTAGGAAATCAAAATCAGCAGCCGGCATCATAATGGATTTAGCCGAGATGATGGTGTTGTTGCGGTTGATGAAAAGAGAATAGGTCTTACCCGGTTTTCCGGCAAAAGCTTCGTCCGAAAGATAATAACCGGGACGGGAAATGTCTTCATTAAAACTATAAACCTTGTCATCGGTACTCACCAGTATTCCGGCATCATTTACAGTAACCGGCCCGTCGTTTGGGTTCAGTGCCGGTTTTAACAGCCTTATTTCCTGTATTTTGGTTTCACTGGTAATGGTTCCATCAACCACGATATAGTCTTCGGTCAGATTTTCAAGCGGCCATGCAATATCCTTCTCACAAGCTGAAAGCAGCAATGTTGTTAATACAAGTAAGCGGAGAAGGCCTGATCCGGATAACATGCTGGTTTTGGTTTTTGAGTGTTTGAAAGTTTAGAATCTGAATGTATAGTTTAACGAAGGAATCATCCCGGCAACAGAAATGCTGGTCGGAATGATTTCATAGGACCCACTCAGGTCAGAAGGTACAACAAAATCACCATTGTCGTTCATGATTTTATTAAAACTGACCGAAAACGGGTTGGCTCGTCCGTAAAGGTTATATACCGAGAATATCAGGTTATGTTTGAACCGCTTTTCCTGTTTGTTAAGTCTGAGGGTAACCGAAACATCCAGACGGTGGTAATCGGGCAGGCGGTCGTTGTTTTTTTTGCCATAGACGGGAATAGTATACCCGTTGTATTGCATAAACCCGGTAGGTGATGAGAAGGCTGCCCCGGTCATGTACGACCAATTGGCAGCAAAATCCCATCGTTTTCCGGCTTTCAGAATAAGGTTGGCAAACAGGGTGTGTGGATGATCGTAACTGGCTGCATACTCCAACCCTTGATTGATTTCATCAAACTTTTTCAGAACCCTGGAATAAGCGTAACCAATCCACCCGTTAAACCTTCCCTTGCTCCTGCGCAGAAGGAATTCAGCGCCGTACGATTTTGCTTTACCAAAGCGCAATTCGCCTTCAATCAATGAATTGTATAGCATATTGGCATGGTCTTTATATTCAATCTGGTTATGAAACTGTTTGTAGAATACCTCGAAACTGAAATTAAGGTCGGTTCGTGGTGATTTGGTAATAAAACCCAGCGTAAACTGGTCAGCCTGCTGAGGTTTGATGTTGGGTCCTGAAGGCGCCCACACTTCAAGGGAAGTGAACGGGCTGGTTGAATTCGAAAGCATCTGAAGATACTGCACTGTGCGGCAGTACCCGGCAGTGAGGGAGGCTTCCTTTCCTAAATTGTATGAAACACTTATCCTGGGTTCGGCATTAAACCGGGGTGAATGGTAGCTCCCTTTTGCCACCTCAATGGTATCAGATACATTGTGGCCGGCATCATAGAAAAATACGGTTGCCGGGCCATAATTCCACCAGGAACTTAACCTGATGCCATACTTCAGCATCAGCCTTTCCTTTATCAACTGTTCGTTGCTCAGGTAAATGCCGGCATTCAGCGAATTGTAACCCGGCACCTTCGGGGCATTGCGCTGTGTTTCCTCGTCAGAGAAGTGAACGTTACCCGGATTGGAGTAATAGTTGCTGAGTTCAGCTCCGGCCTTTATTGTATTGGACGGATTCATGTACCATGTTAAATCGGATTTCAGAGTCTTGTTGCGGATGGCCGAATGCCAGTAATCATCCTCTTCCCTCGAAATGTAGAGGTAGTAATTATATTCACTGAAAACTGCTGTTGTATTCGAAAACAAGCGGTTATTGAACAGGTGATTCCATCGGATGGTTGCCGTTGAATTGTCCCAGCTTATGCCAAAAGTATGTATGGATGCATTGGTTATCCGGCTGAAATCATCTTTCCCGGTAAAACCTGTGAAAAACAACCTGTTTTTTGCATTCAGTCGCAGATTGATTTTGCCATTGAGGTCGTAAAAGCCGATGGTGAAGGCTTTACCCGTATTATTATTGTTGCTCAGCCAGTTAAGGTTCGATCGCCTTCCCGAAAGGATAAAGGAACTTTTTTCTTTCACCAGCGGGCCTTCTATGGTAAGATCAGATGTAAAAATGCCCAGATTACCTGAGAATCCCAGCCTGTTGAGGTTGCCGTCCCTGGCCCTGATATCGATCACCGACGACAGCCTTCCACCAAATGAAGCCGGGAAATCGCCCTTGTATGCTTTCACATCCTTAATGGCATCGGGGGCAAGCGCTGAGAAAAATCCGAAAAGATGCGAAGGGTTGAAAATAGGTGCTTCATCAATAAGAAGCAGGTTCTGGTCGTTATTACCGCCCCTGACATAGAAAAATGATGACCCATCCCCGAAAGCATTAATTCCCGGAACCGATTGCAGCGATTTCAGTACATCAAGGTTGCCTGCAAAACCGGCCATCCTTTTTAGTGCCTGCGACGATAGCCTGACTTCACCCGCGGCAGCCGGATCAATGCCGGTTGACTCCTTTCCTGAAACAATCTCTACCTCTTTCATGTAGATGCTGGCCTCGGTCATGCTGATGTTCATTGTCCGGTCCTTATCCAGGGAAACCTGTTGCAATAACTGACTGTAACCAACAAGTGAAAATGCCAGTTGATAGTTGTCAGACTGTAAAGTCAGTGAATAAAAACCATAGGCATTGGAAGTGGTGCCTTTATAGCTTGTTTTATCATATACGTTGACCCCGATCAAAACCTCTCCGGTTGTAATATCTCTTATGAACCCGCTTATGGTGAATTTCGGATTCAACCTAATTCCTGATTTCTCAGTCATTCCCTCTTTAACAATCCTCCTGAGGATAACCTGATTCTCTGCTATCGTATAGGTGATTCCAAGCGGAGTCAGCAACTGTTCAAGTGCAATGCCGATGGTCTGATCTACTGCCGTCAGGTCTGTTTTTTCACCGGATTTAAATATCCGGGGATTATACGAAAAGTGAACCTGACCCTGTCTGCCGATCTCCTTAAGAATGTTTTCAGGTTTCTCGCCACTGGCGCGGATGGTAATTCTCCTGTTGAGATCCTGGGCCTGTAAAACCTGAAAAGCAACCATCAGAAGGGCTGCTATCAGGATGGTTTTTCTTATATATCTGCGCAGGTTCAAGTCTCCGGGGTATATACTCAGGTTTTGATTTGTTGAGCTAATTGCAGCCGGAACCTTCAAAAATAACAACCCCGTTCTGCTGCCTGATACTGAGTCCCAGGGTTTCACCGATCACATTGAGCACCTGGCTGAGCGGCTGTTTTTCGAATGTCGCTGTCAGGCTGCAATCGACTGGCTGTTTATCCGGAAGGCGGATTTCGGTGTTATAGACCTTGCTTAGCGTAGCGACAATTTCTTTGAGCCCGGCATTTTCAAAAACAATGATTCCTGTTTTCCATGCCATATAATTAGGGTCAGGATTTGAAACAGTAATGATGCTTTTCTTTTCTGAATTCATTTCAGCCTTTTCACCCGGATTTAGCAGGTGTTCTTCCGATTCACTGCCTTTGTAGTAAAGGGCTACTTTCCCTGATGTTAACACCACGCTGATGTTACGTCCGTCCGATCCTGTGTTTACATTGAAGGATGTTCCCATGACTTTTATCCGGGCATCGCCACCCGAAACAATAAACGGCCGTTTTGTATTCTTTGTGACATTAAAATAGGCTTCACCTTTAAGTTTAACCTCACGGGTATCATCCCCGAATTTTTCAGGATAACTGATTTCACTCCCCCTGTTCAGTGTAATCACCGATCCGTCAGGTAACACCTGTTCAAGGTTATTGTCAAGCGCTGCCACTCTGACAAGTGCGGGATCTGAGTTCAGGTAGAACAGGAGGGAGGCGGCCACCACAAGTACGATAGCTATAGCGGCAGCTTTCCATGACCAGGTAAATTGCAGCAGTTTTCCCTTGTTCGCTTTCTTTGTTTTGCCAAAAGTTTTCAGTGACTCCGGCTCCATTCGGGCTGAAAGGTTTTCCCACTCCGCTTCCACATCGATCACTTCATCAATGGCATCTTTGGCTGTTAGCAGCCATACCTGCCTGTATGCCTCGAAAACATCTATATTGGCCGGATCTCCGGTTAACCATGCCGAAAGCCGCATGACCTCATCGGGAGTTGCTTCTCCCGAAAAGTAAGCTGCCATCAGGACTTCGTAATATGTGCCAGGTTCGTTCATGGTTTGTTCTGTCAATAATACACCCGTTTCGGGTTTTACCCTTATACAGGCGTGATGTTATTTTCAGTTAATTATAGTCAGTATCAAAGACCGCAGAAACAGCATGATGCTGCCGATGGTTACAATATAACCGGCCAGCCTCATCCTCATGTGCTGCAATGCCTTCGACATCTGGGCTTCCACAGTTTTTACCGAAATACCGAGTTGATCTGCAATTTGCTGATATTTCAGGTTTTCGTATCTGTTTAAAAGGAAAATCTCTCTGCATTTTTCAGGAAGCTCATCAATGGATTCCCTGATTTTCAGGTGAAGTTCCCGGGTTACCAGGATATCTGTTTCGTCATGGTTGTTATATTCCAGCAGGTGTTCCGTCTGCAGAAGGCTGGTGTCGAATTTTTTGTTATCGCGCAGGTAATTGTGGCATTTATTGTGTATAACCGCGGTAAGATAGGATTTCACCGGCCTGCCAGTGTCGATGGTTGCCCTCTTCTCCCAGAGTCCGAGAAAGGAATCCTGTACGATTTCGCGGGCGGAATCCGGATCCTTTACATATTTTTGTGCAAAGAAACAGAGCCCTTTGAATTCTTTACGAAATAATTGTTCAAAGCTGTCCCTGTCGAGCTGGTGCATTCCTTTTTCTAAGTTTCGTATTTACTGCAAATTTAAACTTTTTATGCCACTACGTGGCTGGTCTGGAGCAGCGGTAAGTCCGGAGTTGTTAAGCGAGGACCATACAGCCATGAATTAAAACAACGCATTGTTATTAATTATTGTTCAGATGACTTTTTCCGAATTGATTCTGGCCCGCCAGAGTGTACGCCGGTACTCGCCTGCTTCGGTTGAAACCGGCAAAATCATGCAATGCCTTGATGCTGCCAGGCTGGCTCCTTCGGCCAGCAATTCACAGCCATGGAGCTTTATCGTTGTTGATGATGCCACATTGAGAACTGAAGTTGCCAGGGCAACATTTACTGACATTCAGCTAATCAATAAGTTTACCATGCAGGCTCCTGCATTTGTTGTGATTGTTATAGAGAAAGCCCGGCTGATCACCCGTCTGGCCATGCAGGTAAAGAAGAAGGAGTGGCCACTGATCGACATTGGGATTGCTGCGGAGCATTTTTGCCTCCAGGCAACCGACCTTGGCCTTGGAACCTGTATGATCGGCTGGTTCGATGAGAAAAAACTTCAGAAACTTCTGCATATTCCTTCTGATAAATCCATCGGTCTTGTAATTAGCCTCGGTTATCCTGAAGAAGGCTACAAGCTAAGAACAAAGGTCAGAAAAAGCATGGTGGAGATTGCCGCGCACAACAGGTACCGCAGCAATTTTGAAATCTGATTTATCCGGAATAAGGCCGATTATTCGTCTTCGGCAAAAGTCAGAACATAATTGTTGATGTCCCTGATCGAAAATTCAGTTGCCCCGTAAAAGGTTTTCTCAAGTCCTTTAAGAATGGTCACTCGGCCCTTTATGCGTTCATACAGTGCTCTGATTCCTTTTAACTGTATGTACAGAAGCAGTGATCCACCATCCTGACGGCTGATCTCAGGCAGTTCAACTCCAAGACTGTCGAAACTCTGAAACATAAAGGTGACACTTCCGCAAACCATCATGGCGAAAACCGGGTCACCGGTATCCGGAACGGTTACTGCCAGATCGAAGCCAAGCATTTTATAAAATTCAATCGTTTTTTGCAGGTCACTTACAAAGATATTTGGCGATACTGTTTCCATTGGATTGTAATTTGGTTTTTATAATTCTTTGATTTTTTCTGCTTAAAGGTTTCTGCAGATTTAGTTATTTTCATCGGACAGCTTTCAGGTCTGACATTAAATTCTCTGAATCTTTTTGAAATTAACCGTATAGTTTTTCTCATTCCCATATTGCCGGTAAAACGAAAATGCATGACTTTCAGCCAGTTTCCTGACTTCGGAAATGGTTAACTTGTCTGGATCTCCGGCAAGCTCAGTAACCGATAATATCCCACCCGGTTTGAGTATCCTGTAAAATTCACTCATATAGATGTCCTTGTTTTCAACCTCTCCGATAACGGTTACCATAAAAATCCGGTCAAAAGTACTTTCAGGAAATTCGAAACGCTCACCACTGCATCTATAGTAACCTACATTCCCCAGACCTTTTCTTTCCATTCGCTTTCTGGCATATTCCAGCATTTCAGGCTGAATATCTGCCAAAATCAAACGTCCTTTACTGATAATCCCTGCAATTCGTGGACTGAAGTATCCCGGACCCGGACCGACCTCCATCACTACAGAGTCCGTGTTCAATTCAAGCCTGCCCGCCAGTTGTGCAGGAGATAGAAAAATATTCCGCAAAGGGATAAGTAATGTAAATGCCATCTGAAAAGGAAATATGCCCTTGGATGCGAATCTGTTAAGAATATTCTGCTTATCTGTTTTTCTTAACATTTACAAAAACATGAAGTTAACTTTTTGTATTTTGAAACAGTCCAACATAACATGACTCCTTTCGAATGATCCTGTTTTACAGGAAATTTTAATTCAGTGGTCATTCACCTGAATCTATGCTGTCTTGCGTCAATATTGATGGTTGCTTTATTACAGTTTTTTAACAGGATACATCAACCGGTATCACTGTAAATAATCAGCTCCCTTAAACCGGAACATGTGAAATCATTCTTTACCGGGTAAAGAAAGTGTTCCTGTTTTTTGCAGGATTGTTAATACTCAATATCCCTGGGCACATCTCCGGCAGCCTGAATGAATATTTTTATATCGTTTAATCCGATCTGTCCCTTATAAAGGCTTTTCTCCCTGTTGATCAGGTTTATTTGACGATGAAGCACTTCGCTGTCAGCTGAAATAACTTTCTCCAGAGTGTCATAACCTGACCCGAGCAGCATACTGACAAAAGTCACACCCGCCCATTTTATCCTGGATAAATCGGTCAGCCGGGTCAACTCAA
The DNA here is from genome assembly GCA_016705005.1 of Bacteroidales bacterium. GTDB lineage: Bacteria > Bacteroidota > Bacteroidia > Bacteroidales > Lentimicrobiaceae > Lentimicrobium. Next base: position 185,150 of record JADIZB010000013.1, read on the forward strand.
GGACTTCCGGTTCGGGGATGCCTGTGGTTTCAGAAAGCCCTCTCCGGCTTTGAGGAGTCCTGACGAAGTCATACAGAATCCGGGTATCTTTTATCCCGGCTTTTTTTAAACCGGCAAGAGTTTTTTCGCTGATTCCGGGAAATTCATCCAGCCTGTTTGGCCTGGGATTGATGCTTTTTATCTCCCTGAGTAAAATTACCAGGTAAGCTTCAGGTAAGCAATCATTATTCGCCAGCAGGGTAAACCGTTCCTTCTTCTTAAGAGCCAGAAGTAATTCCAAAAGGTTGCTGAATCCTTCCCTTTTTAAACAGCCGAACCTTTCGGCAAGCTTTTCCTTAAGAATCATTCTGCCGGGAGGCAGATAGGCGGATTCCAGTTTTTTTCTGTAATCGTCAATACTTACTGTGCTTAAGTCAATATAATAACCCATAACGCTGTATTTTCCTGTTCACTTTTTCCGGTCCATGCCCGGGGTAGCTGGCTTTCTGTTTATGTTACATTTCGCAGGAGGCATTTCTGTTGTAGAAGGAATAAGTCCGTTCTAAAGTTAGTCTGCTGATTTGCAAAATTGATTCAGAGGCGATAAATCAGGACCGGGACCGGGTAAGGCATATCTATGTATATTGCATTTATATTCATCCGGATTTGTAATTCCGGCGATTGTTTCACTGTGAAAGAATAAAGTGCCAATGCTATTCTGATGCTTTCATAAATTTCAAAACATCGGAAGATCCATCCTGCGAAGTCATCCTGATAAAGTATATTCCATCGCTGAGGCTCGATATGTCGATCAGGAAAGGGGAGGAGGCGACATCTGTGAATTGCATCACGATCCTGCCATACACATCAACAAGGTCGAATCCGTTGGAAGACGAAGTGGTGGTAATTGCTATTTGGTTGCTGGCCGGATTCGGAAATACCCGCACAACGGCTTTGTCGTTATTTACATCCGGTATTCCAATCGTTCCGTCTGTGATTGAAAAACCTGCCGGACTCACGCATTGGCTTTCCTCCCTGCCACGGAATACAGTATACCGTATGTAGCAATCAGCGGAAACCACTTCCGGGAAATTCCATTGATAGCAACCGTTATCGGGAAGATTCCCTGCAATCAGAATCCAGGGTCCGGCGGGTCCGTTTACAGAATACTCAAGTCTGATTTGAGACATCTCACCTGCGGGAACAGCTGACACCCATTCGATGTTCCGGATGCTGTTCTGAAATATCAATTCGTGTCCTTTTGGGAAAACCGGTTTAACGCTCAGGGCGGAAGGTTCAGAGCTTTCCCTGTAAAGGTCAGGAATATTATGATATTCCATAACGGTTTGCTCTATAGTTTTCAGCATCAGGATGTCGGGATAACCATTGTGATCCACATCCCTGCCGGCTGTTAAATCCAGGGCGACCGCAGTATTGTCCGGAAGATATACAGATGCGGTTTCCTGCCATTGACTGTTTCCGTCACCCAGGAAAACGGTAAAGCGGCCCGATGAACCGAACTCATTCATCGCAACCAGATCACCGATCCCATCCATATTCATATCTGAAATATCAGTGAGATCGTACGAATCCGGGTATCCATCAGGTAGATTACCAGAGAAATCATTCCATTGTTGCTGAAGTTTGTCAAAAACATATACGTTTAACTGCCCTGTTTCATGGTATTCGAGGTAATTGGTAAAAGCCAGATCCGCTGAACCATCGTTATTGACATCTCCGATTGATATACCCCGTCTTTTGAGTGAATCAAGCGTAGGAAGGCCCTGGTCGTTATGGATGAATCCACCGGTACCATCCCCGAAATAGGCAGTGCCAAGGTCAGAGTCAGTAACAAAATCCATAAATCCATCGTTATTCAGATCTCCAAACCTGAATACATCGTAAGCTCCGGCACTCGCGCATTGAAAACTCTGAACCCAGGTGCCATCTGAATTATTCAGATAGATTTGTGTTCCTGTTAATCCGTCAGGAGAAGTTGAACCGATATCAAGATCACCATCATTATCCACATCAGCAAAATCAGCTGCAAACATTTTAGCTGCAGAACCGGTGTTGCCCAGACCGTCATCCCAGGGACTCCAGGTGGTACCGCTGCCATCACCCAGGGCTACCTCCAGGGTCTGATCACCAAAATCATCAGTCGTATTGTTGTTTCTCATTCCATATCCGACATCCAAAAACCCATCGTTGTTGACATCGCCGGCAGCTATTCCACCATACCCGAAATTTCCGTTCATCGACAGGGTCCAGTGGCCTGCCCCGTCGCCAAAATATACCATAATGCCATGAATTCCCCAGTCAGGACTGTTGCAATCACCGATTGAAATGATATCCTGATGACCATCAGCATTCACATCGGCAAATTCTATTTCTGAATAGAAGAGTCCCCAATTCTCATTTTGCAGGCCGCTGTTCGATTGTGTGTAGTTCAGCGATTGAGCGGAGATATCGATGTTGGTCTGGAATACAAAAAGCAGGGTTAAAAAGATCACGTGGATCTTTCCGAAAACCACCAGTGAAAATTTTTTCATAACAAAATGTTTTGACTAACGGATGGATACTATTTGAATAACAATCTGTAATTTCTGACAATTCCAGATAAAGAACTGACATCAACCATCTCAGGAACAACCCGGGAGAAGTCATCAGAATCAATGATTCCTTCCGTGTGGGATGAATAATATCAAAGATAAGATATATATTTCTTTTTCCTGCTTTCTTTTATATCAATTTAAGTTTTTTTTTACCGGCTGACAACAGACAGTTTTTTATGCCGGATTGATCACCCGAATCTTCAAATCTCTGTATGTTTATCTGATCAGACCCTGAGCAGCCCGCGGAACCCCCTGGCAGCATAATACGAATCGGCGCCATTATGATAAACAAAGACATGGTCATACCTGCGGTCGCAAAAGATGGCACCACCATGTTCCCTGATGGCTGCCGGCGTTTCAACCCAGCTCGATGTTTTCAGGTCGAAACTCCCGATAGCCTGTAACTCCCGGTATTGATCTTCTGATAAAATTTTAATTCCCATTTCGTCTGCCATATCAATGGCTGAATTTCCGGGTTTATGTTCTTTTCTTGATTCCAGAGCTTCCCGGTCGTAGCAGATGCTTCTGCGTCCTTTGGGACTTTCTGGTGAACAGTCATAGAAGATGAATTCCCCGGATTGGCTGTCATAACCAACAACATCCGGCTCACCTCCGGTACGCTCCATTTCATGAAGCGACCAGAGTTTACCGGTATTGCTTTCCAGTCTTGCCTGTACTTTATCCCATTCAAGACCGCGATGGCGGTTCATGTTTTCTTCAAAACGGGTTTTCAAAGTGATGAATGTTGCTTCATTTTGATCCGGAGACAATTCCTTTTTGATTTCCATTGTTATAATCTGTTTTAGGATGTTATAACATTGGAGTCAGGTAAATTGTTCCCGGCCTCATGCCTGGTTTACAGCTATGGTTGGTGAGGTGTTTTTCTTCAGGGAACCATGATCGGTATTATTCATTCATCATTGATCCCAATAATATCAGTAAAATACTATTAATCAGATGTATATGAAGCTTATCTTGGGTGTCTTTTAATTCAGTATTGATGTAAATAGTACAAGTCAAAGCAATTGAATCAGTGGCAATTAGGTAACCTGCTGACTAAAGCTGATTTCCACAGGTAGTTGGATCAGATCTGCTCATTCCGGAGTATTCAGCTTCTCATTCATCCTTCAGGCATCTTACAGAATTCCCATTTCCCAGATAGTCATTGAAATTCCGGATCGGATTGTTGTTAAGCGCATTAAATACACGATCGAAGCCGTAGGAGGTAAAACTCCATGTGGATGTCCACCAGTAAGAATACTCACCTGCGGCAACAAAATTTGCAGTGTTATCCCGCGTTCCCCCGGGCAATGCGCTGAATCCGAATAAGTCGTTTCCATTGCCGCCATAAATCCATCCATTGTTGTTTTTCAGGTTAAAAGAAGCATCGTACCCCCTGGCACCTGTATTTTCCCATACCGGATCACCGATACCAACCTCGCTGTCAGCGGCTCCTTCCAGAACCATCCATTCTTCGTCGCTGGGTATATGCCAACCCGGCGGACAAATCCCCTGGTACATGCCCGGCGTTAAATCCTGAATCACCTCATACCATTGATAAAGGCCACCATAAAGTGTACAATTGGCGGGATTATTGTCATAACAGTATTTCTCGTTGATCCCGTTATTCGTCATTTGCTGGGTTCCGGGGATCATAACCCCCACATTCAGGTTTTCCTTCATCCAGCATTGGCTTCGAATCTGAAGGGTATGATAAATCTGTCCTTCATATGTGACGGTAGGTATCCCCGGACAAGGAATGTTGGTGGCGAACTGGAAACGGTGTAATCCGCTCACCCCTGCTGTATCAAGGATTCCGGACTCCAGGGTTACGAGGTTCCGGATCTCTTCGCCTGCTTTTTCATGAAAATGAGTCCGGCTGATGTCATTCTGGGTTAATGAACAACCTGAAGTTTTGTTCCTTCTTGTCGATATGATCTTTATTGTACGGCTGATGCCATTCCAGCAAGCTGTAAGAAAATAAAATTCTCCTTCACCCGGGATGAAACGGAACGAATGCCGGCCTTCTTCCAGGTTCTTGCTCATTGACAGGACTTCTTTACCCGACAGATCTCTGACAAGCAGTTCCACACTCCCATGCTGAGGCATGTAAAATGAAACCTGTGTTTCATTGTCCACCGGGTTGGGAACACATGGGAATAACTGGAATGAGGTGTTGTCGGGTTTTTCCTCGTGAATCCCGACTGGGAATCCTTCTGTATATCCAACATACAACATCCTGTCGTATGGCAGTATTTCAAGCGAAACTATGGTGTCCGGCCACACCAGCAAGGTGTCGGTTCCATGGGTACGGTTTATCACCCTGACACTGTCGAGCTGTACGTTAACATCATCATTCACCGCTGTAAAGGAAAGGTTCAGTAATTCTTTCTGTGCAGCAGCAGTAATCACACACAAAAGGATAAACGAGGTGAGAAAGAGTTTTGATTTCATCGGTTACGGATTTTATAAGCCTGCTATACTGCAAAGATATTATAGACCTCTTGATTTCCTTTAACAAGGATGCAATATAAATGTGCCGACTCATATAATTAATATTCCGGAACAGCAGACAATCGCTTCCACCAGACCCCGCTCAACATGCATGATTTTCATCCTTGTCCGACTTCATTGTTCAAATTAGCCAACACTCTGCGGTTCAGGTTTTCCTAAACCAGAAAAAGGAGTTGTGAAATATCTTTCAACAAGTCATTTATTTTGGACATGATTTTCTTATCGGTCTTTTGCCAATACAGATAATCTTCCCGGGACTCATCAACAAAAATGTATATCATTTTTCAAAAAGGTCTTTCTGAAAGGATGACCCTCTGCCTGGTTTTTCAATAGCTGAATCTAATCTTTTTTCATTTGCCCTGGATGATAACTCATGATAGGAAGCATTCAGAGAATTATATTCGTCCAACGACATAATTACCACACCACTGTCTTTGCCTCTGTTAATTATCAAGGGTTTCAAAATTCTCAGTCACACGATCAAGATACCGTTTGATATCTTTTCTGAAATCGGAAATTGTTGTTGTTAACATGGTATTGTCTATTTTGTACATTATAGTGTACAGATTTAAGTACAAATGTTCGAATTGTTTATTTAAGTTAAATATTTCTTCAAAATTGTTGCTAACGGATATCTAGATGTGGCGTTTGCAAGCCTTGTGCTGCGCCTGCGCAAGGCTTGCAAATGACCGTAAATCGTGTGTTGTAGGACGTATTTATGATTAAGATAAAGATAAAGATCGTTCCATATGATCTAAAAGCCATACCCTATACTAAGTGAAAACGCTTTAGCAGAATAATTTATATCAGTAAAGAGATGAATTTTATCGAAAACAACAAATTCACAGTTCATTCCTGCGGTTATTCCAAAAGGATAGAACCCATAATATCTTCTTTCTGGTAACCCGAATAATACGCCACATTTAGTAAAACCTGTATAAAAATCAGGACACAAACCAGCATAAATGCCAGGTTTAGTCTTCTTCTTCCCAAGCCTGAATTCCATCATTAAAGGAAATACAAGTTCGAAATCACCTTTTTCTTGACCATAAGGGTTGGTTCTGTAGAAAACACCGAAATGATATGATATATCATCTCTTGATTCAGGTTTGGTAAATTTAAAATCAATACCACCTTTAAAACCTGTATTTTGATAGACACTTAGTCCCAGATATATAATGGGTGTGAGAGTAGTTTTCTTTTTAAATCGGAATATTTCTGGTTTTTCTTGGTTAATATTTAAATTATAGACATAAACTACTTCCGCTATATCATTAATGTTTAATTTTAGTTTATCTATTCTTTGAAATAAATTTGGTTGATCTTTCATTTCCATTTTTAAAGAAATGATGTATTCATAGTTGCTTCTTTTAGAATTTCCAACTTCCTTCAATGTTTCATAAAGCTCAATCAATTCATTGTTTCTGTTTGAAATAAACATTCTGGTCTTGTTTTTTTCGTGAAGCAGGAGGAAACTGACGTCTCCTCTAATGACATATTGAAAATTCTTTGACATTATACTTCCATTTTCTGCAATCTTAAAAGATTTAAAGCATTTGTTATTTTCAAAACAAAATGACAAAATTGAATCAGAGCAATACTTTATTAATTCGTCATGAGTATCAGATTTTACCACTATTGCGTCACTCAATTCATAATTTTGAAAATATTTCATAGAGCCCTTTAATGTGTCACCGTTATTCAACACAAGGTATCCTCTTACGAATTCATTCTGAGATTGAATTTTGGCTATAGATAAAACCAGAAAGAATATTAAGGTTACTTTCTTCATAAATGTTCTTTGTGTCTAAGTAAATTTCTCTTTTTTGTTTATTCGTCATTATGCCCTACCGGTCGGTCGAGGCTAAGCGCTGGCGGGCAGTTTTGAAAATATCTCTTTCCGGCAGCCACAATTATTAATGAATTTACAATCTTTCTCCATACCGCCATGAGTCCGATAGCGTTTAGCCATTAGTTAATGGCAGTAGTTCTTTTACTTTGATATGTAATACTTAATTCCGGTCGAAATAGTATATGATTGACTGGTTATTTTTAACCCGGCGGATGTTTCAGTAGCTTCTTCTTTTTTGATAGCTGTAAAATCCGGATAACCTGAAAATTCAAGCAATATACCTATGGCTTTCACTCTGTATTCAATTCCGCCTCCATATGTTAATCCCCATACTGTTGCATTAAATTCACTGAAATTATTTGTTAGATAGTCCGTTTTGTAACTCGTTTGTAAATCTATCCGCGGCCCTGTAAATACGAATGTTATTAATTTATCAAAGTTGTAACTCACATTGAGTTTAGGTGAAAAAGTTAAATAATTAATCGTTGACTTAAAGGTTTTATAGGAGCTGATATAATCAGGGAATTCTTCTGAGGTCATTGGAATCTCTTCTTGAAATCCTTTCTGAACAAACCCCAAATCGGTTGTCAGGCTGAGATACTTGGTTTTTAAAAAATTAGCAGTCAGGACACTATAAAACCCAGTTTTATAATCCATCTTGTTTGAAAAGTCAGGTGATTTGTATTCCCAAGTCTGGTTTGCAAAAGAGATTCCCCCTTTAATGCCGATACTTTCAACAACCTGAGCTGTTGAATAGATCATAGTTATTGATAAAATGATTGTGAATGCTTGCCTTTTCATAGCTTTTATTTTTGATGCTTATGCTATATGCCCTGTTAGTGACTGTGACGTGAAAATTAATACATAACTTAAAATGAAACACAAATGAGAGTGGAATTAATTGATTTTTAACATGGTGAACGCTTCCATATCCACCGATACTGCACTTTTCAGCGAACTCAGAGCTTGCAAATTGCACTGAAACCCGCATGATGTATACCCTGTGCTACCCAACGTAATTTTTTTTATATATCATTATCTTTGATACAGCGTATTGAATTTCCACTTATTTTGCCTTGGCCAGACAATACAGTTATATCATTACCATTGTGTCCAAAACAGGATCCTGCTGAATTACCTTCCTCCGTTGATGTCCAAAAAAACATTCCACGATTAATAAAATAGAAATCGCCGGTATAATTCCTGTATCCGGCAGGAAGAGCTGTTAATCCGGATTCATTTGTAGAATTCTGATTTTGATATAACCAATGATCATTTCCTGTTTCTTTAATTTTGTTTGCAATACTATCAATTCCTCCTAAAAAATCAATCATTGTTTGCCATTCGCTGAATGTAGCTACGTGCCACCCTTCCGGAGCAATAATACAGCTGTCAGCTACAGCATTCCAGTTATAAAGACATCCATAGGTGTTTTTATTTGCGATATTATTATCGTAGTAGCAGAATCCGCCAGTACCAGCTCTGTTCCATTCTGTAGAATTTGTTATATTAAGGATTGGTTCACCGTTTCGATATTTGGTAGTCTTCAGATTCTCAACCATCCATACTTGTGAACCTATTCTGACCGATGTATAGTTATTGCCATCTATATCAGTAGCATTAGGTCCCGGAATATTAATCCATAGAGTAAATGATTGTTCCGCGCCATAAGCTACTCCTTTGCTGTTAATTGCGAAAGAACGTACATAATAGGCAACATTAGGTTTTAATCCTGTAACAGTATCGGTAAAGTTTAGCGAATCTGACTTTACAACGATTTTACCATCAGTTAAAGCAGGATTATGACTTGTACTCCAACAAAATCCTTTTTCAGAAATTGGTGAGCCTCCATTGTTTAATATACAACCTTTACAAATTGCCGTCGATTGTGTTATTTTAATTATTGCTGTTGTATCCATAGTTGGAGAATTTTCATCCTTACTGCAACTATTTAATAGCATAAAAAAGAGACACCCTGCTGTTATCGAATTAATTATAAATTTAATTTTCCTTTTCATTTCAATTGATTTATGGCTATCATAATATTTTCTTTAATCAAATAGCTATTATAATTACTCTCAGGCTCTGTTTTTTTTTATGTTGAGTAGCGTTCTGAGTTAAACGCTGGCGGGCAGTTTTGAAAATATCACTTTCCAGCCGGCAGAATCATCAATAAATGTACAATCTTTCACCATTCAACCATGCGCCCGTTAGTGTTTAGCCTTTTTTTGTGCAGCGTTTTACTCAAATCTGCCAGTCCTTGAAATATACCAATCTTCATTTATTACTTGAGTTTTTTCTCTGCTTGAAAAATCTGAAGACAGTCCGTGTTTTGGCTGATAAATCAATTCTTCATAGTCAAGAGGTAGCAATTGCCATGAAAATCTTACATAGTTACTTTCCTTTATCATCGCGGTTCCTGTAAAAGGATTAGTGATTTCTTGAATGGCTCTTTTTTGATTAACAATTACAATTATTCTATTCGAAATATCTCTAATCTTAAAGGGAAAAAATCCAACAAAAAGCATAACCACTAAAAGAATGTATCCTGTCTTTTTATTCCCTGTAAAAAACAATGAGCCAATAATTAATATAATTGAAATCCAAGGGGTAAAAAACGAAATCTTTTGTACTATTTCAATAATGCCATTCGGCAAGTTTGGAATTGGCAGATATTCAATCATTCCAATAATGACAAGAAGAAAATAGAGCAAATATACTTTCATGACAACTATTGTATGTAACTCATTACTTTGTTTTATTGTAACTCCTTTTGCCCCTTAATTCTTTGTTTATAAGCATTTCCAACGGTTTGCAGCTACCCGGAATTGGCGATTTTGGAGCACTACATTGTCAACCAGGCACAATTCCCGTTTGGCGCGGGATACAAAGCCTGATTTAACCACTGAACCGCCACTTTTGGGTAGGTATTGTTGGCAACAGTATTCATTTTAATAGGTATTCAATCGGTTCAATATATTCAAAATCTGGAGAGTCCATAAAAAATTGCCTTAACTGCCAAACGTGACCTGAACCATAGATAAGCAACAATCTTTCTTCTTTGTCAAAATCTGTGAAATCGTACGCGTTGGCATAAATTCTCAAGTTCCTTCTATACCATTTTGCCACTGCATCTGCCCCTAAATAATTATCTCCTGCCCCTTCTAATATCAAGTCAGTAAAATATGCCTGATGGTCTTTTAGCCTGTTTTTAGGGCTGTTGAGCATAGCTAAATGTTCAGTTAGTGTTTGAACAGTTTTTAATGAATCACATAATTCGTAAAACGATTGATAATCATAACGAGTGCTTTTTTTATATTGCCCTTTTGATTTTAAATAAGCCTCTACATCATAGTTGTCCCAGTCCAGGTCCACTCCAAACCATTCAGCAGAAGCATCTGAGCAGTATATCTTTTTGTGTCCCAATTTTTTTGCAAGTTTGAAACCAAGTTGATATACTTCATTACTTTTATCATCTATGCTAAAAGTTCCGGTGAGATATTTCAGATAACGTTCATTAGCAATACTATCGTCTTTAATTCTGTCCCATTCCACCAGGATTTTAGTTGGTTTATATTTGGCAATTTGCTTTAAAAGTATTTCTAATTCTTCTTGTCTTTTTCTTTCAAGTATGTTGAAAGAGTATTTAGGCTTATAACTATCCAATCCGGGATTGTGAAAATGGAATACACCTAAAACCATTACTTTTGCCTTGTGTTTTCCAATGAACAGGTCCGGGTCGGAAATTGGATTGGCTTTTTGTTCAAGGTTTTTCCCCTGTTTGGCCTGAATATTTTGCACACTGCAGGAAGTCAGGAGTGCTGAAATTATAATTCCAAAAATTATTATTCTGACTTGCATGGGATTCTGCTTCCTATAATGGTAAATTATTTTGTTCATAGTTGCTGTTTTATATTGTTGCTAAAGGTTTTCGGCTTATCGATGTGGCGGATTTTTAGCACAAAAGTTCAATAGAATTACTGCCGTTGAACCTTGTACAAATGCTCAATAGAAGCACCTCAGCCACCATATTGCCAAACCGATGTTAGCGGTTGTTTTTTATTATTCTTTCAGCTACTTCTTCTGTTTCTGTATCAAACAATAAAATTCCTTCCATTTTGTCGTCAAGTTGTCCAACAAGTTCTCCTTCTTTTGTCCAGACAGAACTGTTACCAACACTTAAAAAATTGTCGCAAAAACCTACACAGTTAGACATTAATACAGGCATTGCGTATTGCTTTGCTATTTTAGGATAATAGTCAAAAGCTTTTTCAACGCCATTTGCTGGTTTTGCTACGCTTGCTATATAAACATCAGCACCAAGTTTAAAGGCGTTTTCACAATGTGTCGGTAGTAAGCTTTCGTAACAAATTGCAGGTGCGATATTTTTATCATGTGTATTGATTATTACTTGTCCAACGCCATTCTCAAAATATGGAAATTCGTCTGAATGTAGTTGTTGTTTTGAATAAGTCATTCTTGGTTTGTTTGGTTCAAAAATTATCATACTGATTCGGATTTGCGATTCAATGGCAGTAGGCAATCCAAGCCCGATAATGATATTGTTTTTGTCGCTTGTTTCTTGAAAAATGTCTAAACGATTATCATTTTGATTGGTCGCTAACTTTTTTGCAAGTTCTGGTTCGTAACCTGTCAATGAAAGTTCAGGAAAGAAAATTGCATCCGCATTTAATATCACAGCAAGCTCAATAAATTTTTTATGAGCTTTAATATTGACTGAAACATTTCCCTTAATTGGTTTTGTCTGTGCGATGCAAATTTTCATTTTATTGTTTATTCTACTTTGCAGGTTGGATTACACTTTACTTCAAAATTCACAGAATTGGCTATGTAACATATTTCGTGAGCTTTGTGGTGCAACTCGATAGCTTTTTCTACCATACTTTCGTCTGCTACATAAAAGATTGGATTCAAAGTTACTTCTTTGAAACTTCCGCCACCACTTGCCTGTTCAATCATAATGCCTGCGGCATTGTCAATGTAAGATGTAATTATGACTCCTTCTAATGAACATACATAAAGGTACGATAGCATATGGCAGGATGAAATGGCAGACACCAATAAATCTTCAGGATTCAATTTTGATTTGTCACCAACAGCAGGGTTATCTGTTGTCAGGAATAATTCAGGTTTTCCCTGAATAGAAACTGTATGGCTACGGTCATAGGTTCGTACATTTTTAGTTCCGTCACCTTTGTTCCCAGTCCATACCGCAGTTAGTTTGTAGTTGTGTTCGTGTGCCATTGTAATTTAGTTTATTGTTCTTCAATTATTGATGTTCCTTTAGATTTATCTCCCGAAGTCCATTCCCAATTTTCGTGAAGACGAATTTTTCCATCTTCAAGAATTTCTGGTTTTGATATGCAAATTCCTGTCATCAATTCGTCTTTATCATTTACTTGGTGATAATGCATTTTTATATTTCCTAAATGGTCAACCAAACCAATTAAATGTCCATATTTAATTTTTCCTCCTGAATATTCAGAAGTAAGAATGTTTTCGACTTGCTTGTAAAGAAAAAGAGTTTCGTTTGAAGTTTCTCCGTTTTCAGTGTTGCAAATCGGTCTGAATTTCTTGTCGTTATAGTTCATTGTGTCATTTTCTAAAATAACCGCTGACTTTCGTTCTGGTGCTTGGCGAAGAAGCGGATTTTGAAGCAATAAACTATCTGCCAGCACTGAACCTGATACGAAGTACAAAGCATCATTTAACCATTGAACCCGCTTTTTTGCCAAACGCCTGTTAGTAGCCGGGCGATTTCAATATTTATTATGTCATTTCTGTTATTAGAATGTATTGTTGTGTTATTTTATCGTGTAACTCACATTGCGTCCACTTCCTTGTTTTTCAATCAATCCTTTATTGAGTAACTCCGACAAAATGCGTTTTACGGTTGGTGAAGGTATCCCCAATTTTTCGGCAATTTTCCCTGATTGTATGTTTGGACGGTTTTGAATAATCGTAAAGATTGATTTTTCCTTGGGCGAAAGTAGTGTTTCCAAGCCGCTTTTATTCAATTTCGTCATAAGTTGGGATTGAATATTTGACAAGCAGCTTAAAAAGAACTGCATCCAAACGGTAACATCTTCGTTAGGGCGTTGTGCCTGACAACTTTTAAGAACTTGATAATATTCGCTTTTTCGGTTTTCAATTTCGTGTTCAAAACTCACATATTGTATCCATTTATATCCGTTTTTGAGTAATAAAAGCGTTGAAATTAAACGACTTAATCTTCCATTTCCATCTTGGAAAGGGTGAACGCTCAAAAAATCATAGACAAAAGATGCTACTTTGATTAACGGGTGTACTACTGTTTCGGAATTATACCAATTGAGCAACTGTCTTATGGCATCTTCGGTGGCAAATCCTGCTTCAGTAGTTTGAAAAATGATTTGTCGTGTACCATCGGGAATTGATGCTTCAACTGCGTTACTATGCAACTTATAATTGCCTTTGTGCCATTCGTCTTTGACGCTGTATTTCAGCAAACTGTTATGTAAACTTTTGATATGGCTTTCTGTAAGATTGATGTTTCCGTAAGATTCCGAGATCAAATCCAATACTTCAAAATAACCGACTACTTCCTGCGAATCTCTGTCTGTAAGTTTTGTAATGTCCATTTTTTGAAGCAACACATCAACCTCTTCATCGCTCATTTTGTTGCCTTCAATTCGGTTTGAAGCCCCTACGCTTCGCACCGTAGCAATACTTTTCAATTCTTTGAGGTTTTGTCCTTCTCTTCGTTCAATGGCAGTCCAATTTGCATCAAAACGGTCTATTTCACTAATTAAGTTAATTAGCTTCCAATCAATATTCAGTTTGAAATTATATACTTCGTTGTTCATTTCGATACGATTTGATACGCAAAGATACGATTATGATTTGAAATTGCAAGCATAAAATGATACGATTTGATACGTTTATATTTTATTATGATACGAAAAGTGGTATTGTTTTTAGTTTATAATATTGCCTAACTGTGAGTTTGTCACGCCTTGCTACTAACGGTTTGCAGACTTGCGATCGGCGGACTTTTTAGCACTGAACTTTATTCGGAGCAGTGAACTTTCTGTAATCACAAAACTGTCAAGCGGAGACAAAACCCCGCCTATTGCAGGTTTGCTGTTAGCGGCTGGCATTTATCTTCTGTTCAATTTTAGAGTGTATGTTGTCCTTAATCCATATATTCATAGTTTCCAAGTCGTTTGCATTTGATTCGTGCATTGGACTTGAACTATTTATTAATAATTCGTTTGTCCGCAAGTCGTAAAGTGAATGGTAAAGTTTACTACGTTCCATGACTAAGTAGTCGTTCTTTACGAACATTTTTACGTTTTCTAAATTCTTTGGTCCTTCGTCATAATTAAACGCAACCTTCTGAAACTTTTGATTTGGTTTGTCAACTATGTCTTTGCTAAGTTTGTCCGATTTATGCCAGTCTTGTTTTTTCCATTTTACGATTTGAAATTCAACATCGTCAAATCCTGCAACTGAAAAATAGAGAACATAAATGTCGTCCTTGAAATTTATGCTTTGTAAAAAAAGATAGTCCCTGTAGTATTTTAAATAAATGTCGCCTTTAATTTCAGCGTATTTCATAAATCCTTTTTCGTTAAGTCCTTGGTTAGTTTTGTCAAAGTATTGGTCGGCAACGCTGTCTTTGTCGGTTATAACACCAGCTTTTTTCATTTCTACTAATTCCAAGCTGTCAACGATTTGAAAATAGTATTCAAGTGTCCTTATGCTGTCTGCCTGTGCAAATATCAGTTTACTAGTCAGCAGAAGTGTTAAGGTCAATATTGAAATTTTGATCATTTATTTTGTCGTTATGGTTATGCTGTAGTTGTCGTCTATTCTTGCAGTTAACGGCTGACGTTATGGCAAGTGCGGGAATAAATTGTTGCTCAACTGTCTGCCAGCACAAATGTATCTAAAGATTTCAAATGTTTCAACGAACACGCATACCCGCATTTGCTATAGCGTTTGTTAGCGCAGCCTCTTATTCTTATAAGATGTCAATTGAATCTTTCTACTAGTCCAGTTTCAAACATTTTGAACACAGTCGATAACTGTATCTTAACCTGTTTAAGTCTGGAAATATAGCTTTTCTTGGTCCCGATTTTGTCAGCTAATTCTGCTCTTGTGTGATATGAGCATCCTTTTTGGCTTCTTTCAGCATTTCCGAAATAACAAAAATAGTTAGCTTGGCCTCATACTCGTCTCGTACGGAAGAACCTACTTTACCATATTTTTTAAGTCTAACAGTTCGTCAAACGTTTTAGCGTTTCTTATTGCTTCTTTTTTCATTTTCTTGAGTTTTTTTAAGTTCAAAATACTCTCGTTTTAATCTGAGAGCTTTCTCGATTTCTTTTGCGGAGTTTTCTGTGTCTTTTTCTGAAATGCGTTGAACAAAACAACTAATCTCCCTTCATCAAAGCAGCAGAAAATTCTGTAGATATTAGAACCGTATTCGACTCTGATTTCAAAAAGTCCATCTGTGTTTTTCATTGGACTGAGGAACTTTCTTGGAAACTCTCTCAACTCCCGAGAATTTGATTATGTAAACACAAATTCATTTTTTCCTGAACTTTGCTGTTTGTTCAAGATAGAAATCAACAAAGTGACTTCCATGAAATATGATTTTCCTTTCTACAAATTCCATGCAGCAAAGTTAACTATAAAGTTAACATTTTCAAAATTAATTTTTGTCGGAAATTTTTCGCACTAGGGTTGGTGCTAACGGCTGACGCTATGGCAAGTGCGGGAATAAATTGTTGCTCAACTGTCTGCCAGCACAAATGTATATAAAGATTTCAAATGTTTCCATCAACACGCAAACCCGCATTTGCTATAGCGTTTGTTAGCGTTTCGTGCATTATATATTAACCCTAACTGATCAAGTTTAAGTTTTTCTTTACTTGTGGAAAGTGAGCGTTATGAAATAAATGGAAATTAACTCTACTTAATTGATATTAGCCCTATTTCACTCCTCTCTTTTCCTGCTAATACTTTGGTGATATCACTTTCATAACCCAACAATGCGAAAGGATATATATCATTTTATCCATTTAATTATACATAACTGATAATTAGGAATGATATCCACCCTTTATAGATTTAAGTTCTAATCTTAATGTTTCCATATGGACATAGCCTTCCATTCAATTGCCATCCCTAGAAATAACCTATCTTAAATCTTGCCATTTACAGTATCTTTGGATATAATTTGGCTGTATCAATGAACAGTTCAACCATCAAATTAGACAATACCATTGGATGGCCAATTAAAGCCTCATCATATCCAAAATTTTTACGATTGCAAATACTACTAATTTTTGATCTTATTAAGTCCCCTTCGATACTATAATCTGACAACTATTGAAGTAATAATTCGGAATATCTGATATATATAATAGGCCGCTAGCACAATCCCTTAACATCCTGCTTAATATCTTTAGTAATAGATGATGCTTAATTTTGCCACAAGTTGGACAGATGGTAATCTGAGATATCATTTCCCATTTATGATTGTCTCTAACTTTACTACAAAGAGTGCATTTACAGCCATTCCAATCGTGTTGTTCATTTCTGGTTTTGTTACAATTTGAACATTTACAACCTTTCCAGACGTGTTGATTTTTTCTAGTATTTTCACATTCAGAGCATTTTTCACAATCTATACTCCAATCGTGTTGTTCGTCTCTGGTTTTTTACATTTTGAACATTTACATCCACCCAAGCATGTTGATTCTCTCGTGTTTTATCGCATTTAGAGCATTTGTCGCAGTCTTTTGACCAGTCGTGCTGATGAACTCTTCTCTTATCGCAAATTGGACATTTTTCACAATCTTTACTCCAATTGTGTTGATTGGCTCTGGTTTTACCATAACTTAGAGCATTTGTCACAACTTCACTCCAGTCGTGTTGATCATCACGTGTTTGATCGCACTTAGTACATTTACACCCGTTCCATTCGTGCTGTTCATCACGAGTTTTCTCACATTCAGAACATTTACAACCATTCCAAGAATGAAAACCAATTTTACATTTAAAAGCCATTTTTCCTCCTTGTTTAGATGCTGAAAATTTTTATCTGTTTTCTTTTTAGTGATTCTTTGCATGAACGCTAACGATTATGTGTATGGTGTCGTTTGGCGATTC
>JADIZB010000014.1 GCA_016705005.1 Bacteroidales bacterium
CCACATCCAGGGGCTTTCTGCCCCCAAGAATGACTCTCACTTTGAACGTGATGCCATCGCTGATCCTGCCCAGGGGCTTGTCATCTATTGCACTGACTGCGGGGAATTGCAGGTGTTCAGGAAAAGTCTGGACAACATGGCCGGCAATATGGCCAATCAGGGACTGCCCATTGGTAATAACTACCAGGGGGGTGTCATTGTCTCATATTCTGCAACCTGGTGGACCCGGGATACATTGCTGGAGAGTTTCATGGACTCTGTTGCCACTCCCGGCAACCAAACTGCAGGCTCTCCATGGGGCTGTTACGAACCCAGTTACCGGGGCTGATGGCACAGCATTGGGAACCGGCATTCAGAACACTCATAGACATCCTGGCTGGATGTGCCGAAGCAGGAATAGCTGCAAGAATATGCGGAGACCTTGTTTTGAATGGTTTCAGCGACTGGTATCTGCCTTCCATCGATGAATTGAACAAGCTTTACCAGAACAGGGCCAGGATTGGTTTTGTTAATACCGCCCATTGAGTCCTTCCGAAACGACCCAAACAATGCATGGCTACGGAACTTCGTTACCGGAGCCCAGCTTTCCATCGGGAAGTTCAACAACAACTATGTCCGTGCTGTAAGCGCTTTCTGATCATTTTCCTGCTGGTCGGATCTTCTACGTTTCCACTTGCTTCCCATTTTCACTACCAGATTCAATACCAAGGGCTTAATAATGCTTTGCCGTCTAATAAGAAAAATCAAAAAAAAATCAAAAAATGAAAAATCTTCTACTTATTCTTTTTCTTGCTTCCTGTCTGAGTGCCTCGTCGCAGGTAGCCATCAACACCGATGGGTCCGACCCCGACAATTCAGCCATGCTGGATGTGAAATCCATCGACAAAGGCCTGCTGATCCCGCGGGTGGCCCTTACCGGGACCCTGGATGTTGCAACCATTGCATCGCCGGCCACAAGCCTGCTGATCTACAATACGGCAACGGCAGGTACCTCGCCCGACAATGTAACCCCCGGCTATTATTACTGGAACGGCAATGCCTGGACAACCTTAGCCAACGGTCCCTGGACGGTGAATGGCAATGATATCTATGCCAATATCACCGGAAAAGCGGGAATTGGAACTGCTCTTCCGGATGATAAACTGCATCTTTTTGATTCGGTTAACCTGAGGATATTGATTGAAACCCCGGATAATTTTTATGCCGGTGTCCGCACCAGGAATTCCCAGCGTGAGTATTTTATGGGTACCATCGGCAATCGTTGGTCTGTTTTTGATAACAATGTGGGTGGTGAAAGAATAAGTGTAGTGCCGGATGGAAATGTGGGGATTGCAACCACCACACCCGATCCCTCGGCATTACTGGATGTCAGTTCTGCAACCAAAGGGTTTTTACCGCCAAGGATGACAACCACGCAGCGAAATGCCATAGCAGCTCCCGCTGAAGGATTGGTTATTTATAATACGGATGAAAAGGCGCTTAATGTATACAACGGAACTGCATGGGCCTCCGCGATGCCTGTGCAGCAGCCATTCGAATGCGGCTATTCTTTTACAATTAATCATTCGGTGGCAGGAGGTGTTGCACCGGTGAATAAATCAGTTACTTACGGAACGGTTACCGGTATCCCGGGCAACCCAACCAAATGCTGGATAACCTCTAACCTGGGAGCCAGCCGGCAGGCTGCAATGGTGAGTGATGCCTCCGAAGTTTCTGCAGGCTGGTACTGGCAGTTTAACCGCAGGCAGGGCTATAAACATGATGGAACTAACAGGACACCCGCTACCACCTGGATAACCAATATAAATGAAAACTTCAACTGGCAACCTGAAAATGACCCCTGCAGTATTGAACTTGGCACCGGCTGGCGTCTTCCAACCGCTACCGAATTGACCAATGTTGACAACTATTGGTCTGATTGGAATGGAGCGTTCAACTCTTCGTTAGCGCTTCATGCTGCCGGCTTTCTGAACTTCAGCAATGCGCTGCTGAGCGAACGCGGTTCCCGCGGCGCCTACTGGAGCGGTTCGCAGAACAGTTCGGGCAGCGGAGAGAGCCTTATTTTTACAGCTGGCTCCAGCACCATGGGCAGTTCTAACAAATCCTACGGTTTTTCGGTTCGTTGTCTTAATTCGCCATTGGTGATTGGTGATAGCTTTCAGGGGGGTAAAATTGCCTACATTTTACAACCCGGCGACCCCGGATATATTGCAGGAGAAGTCCACGGATTGATAGCAGCCCCCCTCGACCCGGGCATAACACCACAATGGGGCTGTTATGGAACCGCAATAACCGGGGCTGATGGCGCGGCATTGGGAACCGGAAATCAGAATACCACAGACATCATGGCTGACTGTGCTGAAGCGGGAATAGCGGCAAGGATATGCGGAGACCTGGTCCTGAACGGATACAGCGACTGGTATCTGCCATCAAAAGATGAACTGAACATGCTTTACATTAACAGAATTGCAATTGGCGGTTTTGCTGGTACCTACTATTGGAGTTCTACCGAGTACGATAACGACACCGCATGGATACAGTTCTTCGGCAATGGCTTCCAGGTCAACGGCGGTAAGAACTTCACGGCCTATGTGTGTGCTGTCCGGGCTTTTTAAACATTGATCAATTTAATCATTTCATAAATACCGCAATGTGGCCGGAGTTTTGAGAACAGCTCTGTATTGCGACTTAGCGGGTTTCTCTGATACGCTGTGGAAAACAATCTAAAAATTAACCTTATGAAAAACCTTATCCTTCTATTGTTTCTCACAGCCGGACTGAGCGCCATGTCACAGGTAGCCATCAACACCGATGGGTCCGACCCCGACAATTCAGCCATGCTGGATGTAAAAAGCACTGCGAAAGGCATGCTCGTCCCGCGAATGACCCAAACTCAGAGAACGGCAATTGCCAGTCCTGCAACCGGATTACTGGTTTATCAGACGGATGATCCCGATGGTTTTTATTTTTTTAATGGAAGCAGCTGGGTGTCCTTAAACGATGCTACACAGACGCCAAAGGTGCTTGCCGATGCCGACAACAACACCAAAATACAGGTGGAAGAAAGCGCCAACGAGGATATCATCCGTTTTGATATGGGTGGCACCGAGTATTTTCTCATGAACCATGGACGGCTGGAAGTCTTGAATACCGGTAACAGTGTATATATGGGACAGTCAGCCGGGTTAAATGACAATCTCATCAATGAATTCAGAAATGTGGGCATTGGTTTTGAAGCATTGTATTCCAACACCGAAGGATTTGGCAATAGCGCAACAGGCAACGCAGCGTTGTTTAGCAATATCTCTGGAACTTATAATACCGCTACAGGTATCAACGCATTGTATTTCAACACTTCTGGAGATTTCAATACAGGAACAGGTTTCCGGGCATTGTTTAATAACAGTACCGGAGATTTCAATACTGGTTTTGGCTATCAAGCCAATGTCGGTCCGGGAGACCTGACCAATGCCACAGCCATCGGGGCCAGGGCCCGTGTTGAGCAAAGCAATAGCCTGGTGCTTGGTTCGATTGATGGCGTAAACGGGGCCACTGCCGATGTTAATGTGGGTATAGGTACAACTACCCCTGATAACAAACTGGACCTCCTTTCAGAGGGTGTTGCAGGTACACAAACCATTGTACTGGGCATAAGTTCTAATGTTTCGAAAAGGCCTGTTATCCAGTTTTCTGAAGGGACGGATGCCACATTAACATCAGGTATGAGCATAGAATACAATGGTACCGGGGCTTCGTCCGAAAATAAACTCCACATCAATGGTGCCGATGGATTACCTAAGTTAACGGTTGAGAGTCTTGGCCAGGTGGGTATTGGCGAATCATCTCCTGATCGTGAACTGACTGTATTTGATACAGATGGTAATGGAGACGCTTCCATCAATATAAAATCAAATAACACTGCAGGCCGGGAATTACTGCTGGCTGTCAACCAAAGCTCCGGGGGGATCATCAGTATGATGACGGATAATGACCTCTATCTCCGGTCAAATAACATCAACCGGATGGTTATCAAAAATACCGGGGATGTTGGGATTGGAACAAGCAACCCTACTCAATTGCTGTCGGTAAATGGCACTGCAGGCAAACCCGGTGGCGGATCGTGGTCCTCCTTTTCCGATAAGAGAATGAAACAGGACATCAGGCCATTTCAGCAGGGACTAACGGAAGTGATAAAGATAAATCCGGTCCGGTTCAGGTACAATAAACTCAGTGGTCACAACACCAAAACAGAGCATGTGGGTGTCATCGCACAGGAATTGCAGGAAATTGCGCCTTACATGGTCAGCGCCATTGATAAAGATGGAGAAGAATACCTGCAGGTAGATAATTCTGCCATGATCTATATGCTGATCAACGCGGTAAAAGAGTTGAACGCTGAAAATAAACATTTGAAAGAAGACATCGCTCTGATAAAATCATTATTGGAAATCAGTGCTCAGAAATAATTATATTAAATCTTTATCCATATGAGAAATCTCTTAATCTTGATATGCGTTACGATTGGATTGAGCGCTTTTTCGCAGGTTTCCATCAACACCGATGCCACTGCTCCCGACAATTCAGCCATGCTGGATATAAAGAGCACCGAAAAGGGGTTGCTGGTTCCGCGCATGACACTCGTCCAGCGGAATGCCATTTCAAATCCGGCCAGCGGGCTAATGATTTTTCAGTCGGACGGAACTTCGGGTTTTTATTATAATTCTGGATCCCCTGCCAGCCCTGTCTGGACAATTGTTGGAACAGGTTCGGGGTGGAGCCTTTCAGGAAACAGCGGAACAACTGCCGTAACGAACTTTATCGGGACCAACGACAATGTTGCACTTACTTTCAGGGTTAATAATCAGAACGCCGGTATGATTGATCCTGTTTCCAATACTTCTCTGGGATATCAGTCGATGAATGCAAACACAAGCGGCAACCAGAATGCTTCTTTTGGATTTCAATCACTCCTGACCAATACAACAGGCGCTCAGAATACCGCGATAGGATACCAGGCTTTACGATCAAATACCAATGGCAACTACAATCTTGGGATAGGGCACAGTGCAATGTATTCAAATACCATTGGTGACGACAATGCCGGTGTGGGCTATTATGCGCTTAATTCAAATATTTCCGGCCATCTCAATTCGGCATTTGGTAATTTTTCGCTCAGGTTCAATACCAATGGATACGGCAACAGTGCCATCGGATTTAATGCCATGTATTCGAATACCTCTGGTGTTTATAATACCGCATTAGGGATAAATGCGTTGTCGGCCAATACCATCGGGACTGAAAATGTGGCTGCCGGCAGCTCTTCCATGAGTGGAAATATATCCGGGAACAGCAATGCTGCTTATGGTGCTTATTCATTATACACCAATACTACCGGATCATTCAATACTGCTATCGGATATCAGACACTTTTCAACAGCACAACAGCATCCTACAATGTTGCCAATGGATATCAATCATCATTCTCCAATGTAACCGGTGACGAAAACACGGCACTGGGATTTCAGTCACTTTACAGCAACACTTCCGGTTACAGCAATGCTGCATCAGGGATGCTGTCGATGTATTACAATACCAACGGGCATAGCAATGCAGCTTTCGGGGCGAGAAGCTTGTATTCCAACACATCGGGTCATCACAACACAGCAATGGGGATGATGTCAATGCATGATAATACCGTAGGATATTCCAATACAGCCATTGGAGCTGGCACTCTGGCATCAAACACTAACGGCAACAACAATACTGCAGTTGGAATGGGCGCATTGGCTTCCAGCTCATCAGGAAATGAAAATACTGCAATGGGAGTAAATGCGCTGGGAAGTAATAATACCGGGAACTTTAGCATTGCCATCGGGGTCAATGCCCTGGGATCAAGTGCCTGGGGAAATGACAATACCGTGGGGGGGCATGCTGCAATGTACTATAACTTGTCCGGAAGTTATAATTCAGCCTGGGGGCGTGAAGCATTGAGTAACAGCACCTCTGACCACAACACAGGCATTGGATACCATGCTGCTTTTTCTGTTACTTCCGGATTTCAGAACACAGCCCTGGGGTCCAATTCCATGGTTAACAATTCTACGGGATCTTACAACACAGCTGTTGGCTATAACACAGGCCCCAATGCCGCGAACCTGTCTAATACAACCACCCTGGGCATTGATGCTTCAGCAACCGCCACCGACCAGGTCCGTATTGGCAATGTTTTCGTTAATTCCATCGGCGGCTATGTCAACTGGAGCAATATCTCCGATGGGCGCTTCAAGGAAAACCTTACTGAAAATGTGCCCGGACTATCCTTCATCACCAGGTTGCGTCCTGTTACCTACCGCCTGAACCGCGATGCCATCAATGCCTATACCGGAGTTGACGCTGCTTACAAGGGTGAAGCAATGAGTGGAATTACCTCTGGCTTTATTGCCCAGGAAGTGGAAATAACAGCTCAGCAATTGGGGTATGATTTTTCAGGTGTGGACGCACCTAAAAATGAAAAGGATATTTATGCCCTGAGGTATGCTGATTTCGTAGTGCCATTGGTGAAGGCGGTGCAGGAGCTGAATGAAGAGAATTTAATCCAGAAAAAGCGCATCGCCGAGCAGGCAGATGAAATTGCACAATTGAAAGCCATGTTTGAACTGCTGAAAGAAGAAACTGCCGCTTCGTTGAATGAACTGAAAAATTTAAAGTAGATTACAAAATCCTATGCCTATGAAAAAGATTGGTTTGCTGTTGCTGTTACTCATAAGTTTAAACGCACAATCACAAATTGCCATTAATTCTGACGGATCTGTCCCCGACAATTCTGCCATGCTGGATGTTAAAGCCACAGATAAGGGTTTTCTCGTTCCCAGGATGACTCAGGATCAGAAAACGGCTATTTCAAATCCTGCAACCGGACTGATAATCTATCAAACCGATGGCTCCACAGGGCTCTACTATAATGCCGGGACAGCTGCAGTACCCGACTGGATTAAGGTTGGTTCAGGCAGCGGGCAATGGACAAGCAACGGCAGTAACCTATACTATAGTGCGGGAAATGTCGGGATTGGCACGAATGCTCCTTCAGCATTGCTGGAGGTTAATGGGGATGCTAAATTTAACGGGCTTACAATTGGAAGGGGCGGTGGGAGTATTATTACTAACACCGCAACTGGATATGGTGCTTTATCCAGTAATGTGACAGGGGATAATAACATTGCTATAGGAATTTCTGCCACTCACTGATTAAGGCGGTTTCTCGGTCAATGCAATTGTGAAATGCATTGTATAGATCAAATAACCTGTTAACTCCCTATAACGCTGACAATATTGCGATAGGTTATTGCTCTATGGTAGGGCCATCATACATTGGAGGCATCATCACCGGTATTCAGAATACAGCTGTGGGTTCAGAGTCATTAGAAAGAATATCCTCAGGCTCTTCAAATGTAGCAGTAGGTTATACCGCAGGATATAACACCTCAAGTGGATTTCAGAACACTGCCGTCGGAGCCAGTTCTTTAACACAAAATATGGATGGCTCGTATAATACAGCAATTGGTTATAACACAGGTCCAAATACTTTTAATCTCGCCAATACTACTACACTGGGCATTGATGCCCGTGCCACTTCTTCTGATCAGGTTCGCGTTGGCAATGTTTTTGTAAATTCTATCGGCGGCTATGTCAACTGGAGCAATATCTCCGATGGGCGCTTTAAGGAAAATCTGAGTGAAAATGTGCCCGGATTATCCTTTATTACACTGCTCCGTCCGGTGACCTACCGACTGAACCGCAATGCCATAAATGCCTATACAGGAGTTGACGCTGCTTACAAGGGTGAATCCTTAAGCGGGATTACATCTGGTTTTGTCGCTCAGGAAGTTGAAAAGGCCGCTCAGCTATTGGGGTATGATTTTTCCGGAGTGGATGCTCCGAAGAATGAAAAGGATATTTATGCCCTGAGGTATGCTGATTTCGTAGTGCCATTGGTGAAAGCGGTGCAGGAGCTGAATAATATCGTGAATATTCAGCAAAATGAAATCAGGGAGCTCAAAGAAAAAATTCAAAAACTTGAAACCCCCTGATTTTAAAATTATTACACCTCTGTTTTCATTTTATTGAATATTTGTCCCCGTGGTGAGATGAATACAATTATGCTTTTTTTAACAATCAGGAAAATCAAATAAAATTAATTTCCATGTGGATTGAATGCAATGTAGAGCATTATGAATCCTGCCAAAGGACTATTATAACGGGTATATAACTTTCAGGGGAATTGCCGGCCAATTCATTAAAGAACCCGGATGGAATGAGGGTAATAACCGGTGTTATACCGAAGTCAGTGAAGAGGTCTTCCCGACCCTTGATTTAACATAAATTAGTTAACAGAATTCAACAAAGTATCGACCGGGGATCAATGTGAAAGACTACCCTTCATCGGCATGTTTCCAGATGAAAGAGCTGGTTTCTTCAACATCCGTTTGCCATTTATCAAATTGATAATTCCCTCAGCAAACAGGAGTTTATATCGTAATTCTTACCACCTGTACTTGTTTATTAACCGATAAATTACCCCCGGGTTCAGACTTCTTTCCTGCAAATGAGTCATTTATGCGGATCATCGGCGGTAAATAGTCAGTAGCGCCTGATCGGACCGGCTTTTTATACCCGGATGTATTATTATTGCTGATTATATAATAATATGTATATTTGTAAATATATTGCTTATACTCCATATCAGATCACTCCTGAACTGTTCCCGGGGAGCTGCAATCACATATAGTAGCAAGTGTATCATATCAGAAATATTTTATTGGAAGCGATAATCAATTTATAATCACATTTACCATGAACAAGCATTTCCTATTGTTTCTTTCAATGCTTTCCCTGGCAACTGTTTCAAACGCTCAGGTAGCAATTAACACCGATGGGACTTTACCCGATAACTCAGCCATGCTGGATGTGAAATCCACCACCCAGGGGTTGCTTATTCCCCGAATGACACTGGCTCAGCGTAATGCAATCCTAAGTCCTGCAACAGGCCTGATGATCTTTCAAACTGATAACGTCCCCGGTTTCTACTATAACTCGGGAACCCCCGCCAGTCCTGCATGGATTATGTCGGGGAATGGTACAAGCTGGGGATTGAACGGGAATAGCGGGACTTCCGCAACTACCAATTTCATTGGAACAACTGACAATGTAGCACTCTTATTCAGGGTTAACAACCAGAAAGCAGGTGGGATAGACCACAATTTATCAAATACTTCACTTGGATATCAGGCTTTAAATACGAATACTACCGGGAATAGTAATATTGCTAGTGGCAGGTCGGATCGTCAACTCAATACCTACGGATCATTTAACTGCGCTACAGGAACAGATGCACTTGGTCAGAATACTTACGGAAGTTCAAACACGGCAAACGGCTTTGGTGCCCTGGCCAGTAATACAACTGGTGGTGTCAACACTGCTGTGGGTAATTATGCACTACATTCTAGTACCACAGCATATTACAATACTGGAATTGGTGAATCATCTCTTTACCTAAATACAACAGGTGAAGATAATACGGCAATTGGATATAATGCTATGTATTACAATACCGTAGGAAATAACAACGTAGCAATTGGAGCAAATGCCTTAAGTGATAACAAAGCAAATAGCTATAGTGTAGCTATTGGAACCTGGGCGATGGGGCATGCAGATAGCCGGATAACCGGCAGAGCAACCTATAATACCGCTATTGGATATCAAGCACTTCTTGGCAGTAATGTTTCTTCAAACAATACCGGACAATGGAATACAGCGACAGGCTATCAATCAATGTTGAATAACACTTCCGGTAGCGGGAATACCGCAACCGGTGTATCTTCATTATTAGCAAACACTACAGGCTCAAATAATGCGGTTTATGGGGGCAATACATTGGCAACCAATACTACCGGCCAGGAAAATGCTGCCTATGGAAACTGGGCGATGGAACTTAATGAAACGGGTAATTATAATACTGCAAATGGATCCTGGGCACTGAGATCCAATACAACTGGATTTTATAATAGCGGATTCGGTCATAATGCATTGTATACTAATTTGACAGGCAGTTACAATACCGGTGTTGGGGACCATGCTTATCCTAATTCAACATCTCTGAGTAATTGGACAGGGATAGGGTCCAACGCAGGCAGTTCGCTAAGCATCAGCAATTCGGTAGAAATTGGCAACACATCTGTGATGCGTATCCAGGGCCAGGTCCCAATGTCACTCTACAGCGATGAGCGTATTAAGGATAATATTGTTGCCAATGTACCCGGACTGGATTTCATCCTGAAACTCCGCCCGGTTACCTATAATCTGAACATTCACAGGCAGAATGAGATCTTGTACAAAGGCCAGAAAAATACCGAAGACTGGCCCGGCAAATACGATATCGAAAAGATCAGGATGACCGGATTTATTGCTCAGGAAGTAGCAAAGGCATCTGCCGAAATTGGCTATGATTTCAATGGGGTGGATAAACCGGAAACAGCGGATGGATT
Source organism: Bacteroidales bacterium (assembly GCA_016705005.1). Lineage (GTDB taxonomy): Bacteria > Bacteroidota > Bacteroidia > Bacteroidales > Lentimicrobiaceae > Lentimicrobium. Next base: position 10,542 of record JADIZB010000014.1, read on the forward strand.
GTATGGGCTTAGGTATAGCGAATTTGTCATGCCATTGGTAAAGGCTGTGCAGGAACAACAGGAGATTATTGAATCACAGGACCAGGTAATCAATGAACTTAAATCCAGGCTTGAGAAATTAGAATTGCTGATCAGCCGGTAATGACTTTTCACTGTTTTTGTTATCAAACATAACCGAAATTAAACTCATATACGAATTTTTATGAAAAGTTTTGCTTGTAGAAACCAGGTATTTAGGATAAGTTTTTTAGCTGTTCTTTTTATGTCCACAGCCAATCAGCTTATGGCTCAGGTTGCTATTAATACCGATGGTTCCACCCCCGACAATTCAGCCATGCTGGATGTGAAATCCACAAGCCAGGGATTGCTGATTCCCCGAATGACCCTTGCACAGCGCAATGCGATAGCTAGTCCTGCAAACGGACTGATGATCTATCAAACAGACAATACACCAGGTTTCTACTATAACTCGGGAACCCCTGCAAGTCCTGCATGGTTAATATCTGGCACTGGATCTGGCTGGGGATTGACTGGAAATAGCGGAACTTCCTCTAATAATTTCATTGGAACTATTGATTATACTCCTCTCTTCTTCAGGGTTAACAATCATAAGGCTGGTAGTATTGAGATTGATTATTCAAATACCTCCCTGGGTTACCAATCTCTCAATGCAAATACTGATGGTGTAAGTAATGCGGCTTTTGGGTATTATGCACTTCAGGCAAATACCTATGGCTACTATAATTGTGCAATGGGGTCTTTCTCACTCTATCGAAACACAAGTGGAAATAGTAATACTGCAGTTGGTCACGCAGCCCTTGGAAGCAACACTTCTGGAGCTGTTTGCACAGCGGTGGGTGATTTTGCATTGTACAATAATATCTCAGGTTATGGTAATTCCGCATTAGGGGCATCCTCACTATTTAATAATACTTCAGGCGAAAGCAATGTAGCATTTGGTAATATTGCCCTCCTTGGTAATACTGTTGGATCTTTTAATACTGCAGTAGGGACAAACGCTATGAGTAGTAACAAGGCTAACAGCCAAAGTGTTGCAATTGGATACAAGGCAATGCAATATGCTGATAACCGTACAACTGGAAGAATAACCTATAATACTGCAATTGGCTATGAAGCTCTCAGAGGAAGTGGCACTGCAGCTAATAATACCGGCCAGTGGAATACAGCCATTGGTTATCAGTCAATGAAGAATAACACTGCCGGAAGCGGGAATACCGCAACCGGTGTATCTTCATTATTAGCAAACACTACGGGCTCAAACAATGCTGTATATGGTGGGAATGCAATGATATCAAATATTTCCGGCTCTGATAACACTTCTATGGGTAACTGGACACTGGAGGAAAATATAACAGGTAATAGTAATACAGCTTGTGGTGCTTATGCTTTGAAAGCCAATTTGACAGGATCCAACAATGTTGCTGTGGGAGATTATGCACTGTACTCTGGTACTGCCGGAAATTACAATTCCGGAGTTGGCCCCTACGCATACCCTGCTAGTCTAAACTTAAATAATTGGTCCGGCTTTGGTTACAATGCGGGAAATTCGCTCAGTATAAGCAATTCTGTAGAACTGGGCAACACTTCCGTTACCCGTATCCAGGGCCAGGTCCCAATGTCACTCTACAGCGATGAGCGTATCAAGGACAATATTGTTGCCAATGTGCCCGGACTGGATTTTATTCTGAAACTTCGCCCGGTTACCTATAATCTGAACATCCACAGGCAAAATGAAATATTGTACAAAGGCCGGAAGAATACCGAAGACTGGACTGGGAAGTACGATATCGAAAAGATCAGGATGACCGGATTTATTGCGCAGGAAGTAGCTAAGGCATCAGCCGACATAGGCTATGATTTCAATGGGGTGGATAAACCGGAAACGGCTGATGGATTGTATAGTCTCAGGTACACTGAATTTGTCATGCCCCTGGTGAAGGCCGTGCAGGAACTGAATGAGAAAATCGTTATTCAGGAGAGTGCAATTATGGAACTGAAACAAATCAATGAAAGATTACGGGTGCAGAATGAGCAATTGCTTCAATTCATGAATCGATCGGGTAACAGTTCGTCGGAATAAGCAGTGTTGTTATTTCTGATAATGATGTCAGCCTGTGATATGTTAAAAAATAAATGTGAATTCAGATTTAACAATCTGTTAACATAATTTATTTAAAAACGTTCTAAATTAGCTGAGAATTCCTTTGGCTTCTCATGAGATGTTTTACAGAAGGATGGAAACCTGTAAACAGCCATAATTGTAGGCCAATGAACCAAGAATCCGGGTGTTGGATTTTATAGATTGATCTATACCTGAATCAACCTGTAACTGTCAGGATACTGAAGAACTCAGGCGATCCTGCAGAATCAGGACATTTGAAGCTTCAACCTGAAATCAGGTTTGTTATTAAAAAACAAGTTGTCAGTTCTTTACATATATTTTTTCTGATTTTCTAGAACACCTGGCAATACCTGCTATTGTATTGTAATATATTCTTCCCTATCTGCTGTTTAGTATTCCTTAATGCCGTTTAAATTCCGGCCTGGTTGAATCGTGTTAAATTTTACCTGAATGTATAATTTCTTATTGTCATGCAAATTATGAAAGCAATTACATTGATTTTTTTGATGCTTACAGCAACAACCCTGAATGCCCAGGTTGCAGTGAACACCGACGGCACAGCACCCGACCCGAGCGCCATGCTCGATGTAAAAAGTACCAACAGGGGTATACTGGTTCCAAGGATGACCACAACCCAGCGCACAGCCATTACAGCGCCGTCTAGCGGGCTGTTGGTTTACGATCTCACCACAACCTCTTTCTGGCATCACAACGGAACCTCCTGGCAGCAGATCGGGGCAGGAGTAGTTTCGTCATTAGCAGATAATGATGGAGATACCCGCGTTGAGGTTGAACAAAATCCGGACGAAGACATTATCCGGTTTACTTTGGGAGCGAATGAAAGGATGTCGGTGAGGCCGGGCAGGCTGGTTTTTGGTATGACAAACGGCAATGCAATCATAGGCGATCAGGCGGGATTTGACAACATCACGGGAAGTTTCAATACGGCCCTTGGCTATGGAACGCTCCACAATGATTATTCCGGCAATATTGATGGTTCAGGCAACACGGCCATCGGCAGGGGTGCCCTGGGCAGTTTTGAAGCAGGAAATAACAATACTGCCATCGGAAACAATGCCCTTTCATTCCTCGGTGGGGGTAGCAACAACATAGCACTTGGTTACAACAGTCTGGACAATTCCTCCGGTAACAGCGGCTGTATCGCGATCGGGGAGAATGCCCTTGGCGGTGACTATATTGTGGATAATAATATCGGTATTGGAAAAGGCGCCGGATTCGAGTCTTTCGGTGCTGACAATATAAACCTGGGTAATGGTGCCGGTGTAGCCAGTTATGGCATGGAATGTATATCGATTGGCCGTGATGCCGGATACCATAGTTACGGAAACCGCAACATCTCTGTTGGTGTTGAGGCAGGAAGGGAAAACTATGGAGAAGGCAATGTTATCCTGGGTTATCAGGCCGGGTATAACCAGGGCGGCAATGGAAACAGCGTTATTATCGGGAGGCAGGCCGGAAGGGCAGTTGAATCGGGTGGTACCTCAGGCTCCGTGATCATAGGCGACAAAGCCGGTTACAGTATTAACAACGGAGCATATAACTGTTTTATCGGATCTGAATCCGGTTATACAAACACCACCGGCCATTCAAATATTGCCATTGGCCCCGGGGCGCTTTTCAGCAATACTGTCAAAAGTAATCTGGTTGCGATTGGTGACTCGGCCCTTTACAACAATGGCCTGGGTGCCACATGGTATCAGGCTTTTTCCAACACTGCGGTAGGTTCCAAATCCCTTTTTCAGAACCTGACCGGGTACTCTAATACTGCACTTGGAAACAATGCCCTTCGAGACAATACCGAAGGATTCGCCAACACTGCAACCGGCGACCTCTCGCTGGAGGCGAATCAGGATGGCAATGGAAATACTGCAACAGGGTTTGCTTCATTGAATCAGAATGTTTCCGGAAGCAATAGCACAGCATCGGGCATGTACGCTTTATACTATTCCAATTCCAACAACAATACTGCCTTCGGATATTCAGCAGGTGACTATACTACATTTTCAAACAGTACTTTTCTGGGGGCTAGTGCCTATCCTGCAATCAATGGACTTAGCAACTGTATGGCCCTGGGCTACAATGCCAGAGTAGATGCTTCCAATAAGGTAGTAGTAGGTAGTACCAGTGTAAGCAGCATCGGAGGTTATACCGGCTGGACGACTTTCCCTTCGGATAGCCGGTACAAGAAGAATGTCACGGGCAATGTTCCTGGTCTTGAGTTTATTACCAGGCTTAAACCGGTTACCTATACCCTCGATATAACTGCCATTGATGCAACCCTGAACAAGAGCCAGCCAGCCACTTTGCGTCCTGGTGAAGTTGCAAGGGAGATATCACCTGAAGAAATGGCATCCGCTGAGGCCAAGGAAAAGATTGTTTACAGTGGTTTCCTTGCGCAGGAGGTGGAGCAATCGGCAAAGGAGATAGGCTACAATTTCAGTGGTGTGGATGTGCCTTCCACCCCCGATGGCCAGTATGGAATCCGGTATGCTGAATTTGTTGTGCCCCTGGTTAAAGCAGTTCAGGAGCTGAATGTGAAATTCATGGAACAACAACAGATGAACCTTGAATTGCTTAAAACCATCGAAGACCTGAAACTCAGGAATCAGGAACTGATGCAATCCATCATTGAAACAAGAAACAAATAGTCAGATCAACAGCTATGAAACCTATTTTTCTCTTTTTTATATTATTTGTTGTGCTCAACGTTCATGCCCAGGTTGCGGTAAACACCGATGGCACCACACCCGATCCCAGTGCCATGCTCGATGTAAAAAGCACAAACCGCGGTATGCTGGTGCCCAGGATGACTTCAGCCCAGCGTACAGCCATCGCTACTCCGGCATCCGGCTTGCTGGTTTTTGACAACGATACCCAGAGTTTCTGGTTTTACAGCGCAGGTTCATGGCTTGAGCTCACCGACCAAAGCTCTCAGCAATGGACTCCCAGCGGAAGCAGCATTTCCTATATTTCGGGTAATGTCGGCATCGGTGATGCTTCACCTGTATCCACACTTACAGTGGGTGGTGGCGATAAGTTTCAGGTTAGCGGAATTGAAGGGGATGTTACATTTTCTGATGATAATGCCAACATCCTGTTTCCGGCCACGACCAATCCAAACAGTCCGATGATCTATATGTTCGGCAGCGGTACACAAAATGCTGACCGCATGGTAATCGCTCATTCACCCTCATTCCCAACCTGGGGGTTGCAATACCACGATACGGCGGATATATTATACATGAGGTCATCCCTGGGCCGAAACCTGGCATTCAGGTTAAATCCTGGTTATATTGGCATAGGTACTCAGGTTCCGGAATTTCCTCTTGATGCGGTTGGAAGACTGCGTTTGCGATCCGATGGCAATATGTCCAATTCCCCCGGTATCTGGTTCAACAACCAGGCAAATACCTTCAGCAGGGCTTTTGTGGGGATGTCACGCCCTGATTCAACATTGGGTATTTACAGCCAGTATCTCGGAAGGTATGCCATTGAATTTGAAGTGATGAGGGAGCCAAGACTCGGTATCAATTGTGCCCCGGAAGGGCCGGTTCGTTCAGAACTTCATGTTGTACATACCAATTTTGGCGGACTGAACGATGGGATAAGAATCGAAAATGAAGGAGTAAATCGTTATAACTGGAACCTCTATACCTCCAATAATACGGGCGATTTTGAGTTTTTTTATGAAGGCATTGTCAGGGCCAGAATCAACAGTGCCAGTGGAGCCTATACTGCCGTTTCAGACGAGAAGCTGAAAACGGATATCAGCCCTATGAGCAGCATTATGGAAAGGTTAATGCTGCTTCAACCCAAACGTTACCGCTTTGCTGCTGATACCATCCATAAAAGCCATTACAACGGATTCCTGGCCCAGGAAGTTGAAAAGGTCTTTCCGGAACTCGTAACCAGCCTTGGTGATGGTGGCAGCAACGGTACCTATACCATGGATTACAGCGGGTTCGGGGTAATTGCCATCAAAGCCATTCAGGAACAGCAGGACGAAATAGAAAGGCTAAAGGAACAAAATGCGCAGTTACTCTCCCGTTTGGGCAGGCTGGAAGCTGAGATATTGAAATAATTACAGATGCCGGCATTGTAAAGCAGTATTCTTCAAAGCCTGAATCGTGCTGCGAAATCAATAATTTCTCTGTTTTCGGAATTAAATGAATGGACGATCAATAAAACCATTTATCCGGAAGAGCAATTAACAGAACATTAACATTTTCCGGTAGTCATTTCCGGTATTTCGCTGTTAATATTTAAATCTGATTATACTGCTACTTTCTCACGTACTGTCCACTCCGCATCATTTTAGCATCGATAAGCCCAACGAATCTTTTCTTCTGATTGCAACAATCTGACAGAAATCACAATGGTTTAACAATTTTGAGTGTAAACATTTTATGAGAAAGTTGATTATTTTCTTCCTTTTTCTGGGATTCTCAGCAGGCGCTCAGGTTGCTGTGAATACAGACGGATCCGCCCCTGATCCCAGCGCCATGCTCGATATAAAAAGCACAAACCGCGGTATGCTGGTGCCCAGGATGACCTCGGCTCAGCGCACCACTATAGCCTCCCCGGCTTCAGGTTTGCTGGTATTTGACAATGATACCCAGAGTTTCTGGTTCTACAGCGCCGGTTCGTGGCTTGAACTCACCGATCAGAGTTCGCAGCAATGGACACCCGCCGGGAGCAATATTTCCTATACAGCCGGCAATGTCGGTATTGGTGATGCTACCCCGGCATCTACATTAACCGTAGGCGACGGCGATAAGTTTCAGGTAAGTGGAACCGATGGGGATGTCTCCTTTACCGATGACAATGCCAGTCTAAGATTTCCGGCGACTACATTGCCCAACAGCCCGATGATGTATATGTTCAGTTCTGGGACCCAGAACGCTGACCGCATGGTCATCAGCCACTCCCCTGGATTTCCTGCCTGGGGGATGGAATACCATGATACCCTGGATGTGATGCACCTCAGATCCAGCACAGGCAGGAAGTTTTCTTTTGAGCTTTCTTCGGGGCAGTTCGGGATTGGTGTCCCAGATCCTGAATATCCCCTTGATGCGGTTGGAAGGCTGCGACTGCGATCTGATGGTAACTTGTCAAATTCACCTGGTATCTGGTTCAACAATCTGGCTAACACACATAGCAGGTCTTTCCTGGGAATGTCGAGGCCCGATTCAACGCTTGGTATCTATAGTCAGCACCTTGGACGGTTTGCAATTGAGTTTGAGGTGATGAGGGAACCAAGACTGGGAATCAACTGTGCCCCGGATGGACCAGTCCGGTCTGAACTACATGTAGTACATACTAATTTTGGCGGTCTGAATGATGGGATAAGAATCGAAAATGAGGGAGCAAATCGTTATAACTGGAACCTCTATACTTCCAATATCACCGGAGATTTTGAGTTTTACTTTGAAAACTCGATCCGGGGACGCATCAATAGTGCGAGTGGGGCCTATACCGCAGTTTCTGATGAAAAGCTGAAAACGGATATAAGCCCGATGAGTGACATCATGGAAAAGTTAATGCTGCTTCAACCCAAACGTTACCGCTTTGCCGCTGATACGATCCATAAAAGCCATTACAACGGATTCCTGGCCCAGGAAGTTGAAAAGGTCTTTCCGGAACTCATAACCAACCTTGGTGATGGTGGCAGCAACGGAACCTATACCATGGATTACAGCGGGTTCGGGGTGATTGCCATCAAAGCCATCCAGGAGCAGCAGGCAATCATCGAAGGCCAGCAAAAGCAGATTGAGGAATTGAGATTATTAATAGAAAAATTGAATCAGAATTTCAAATAAATTATTGATTATGAAAATAGTACCATTTCTGATTGTTGTCATGTTTATTTTTGCAGGACAGTTAAAGGCTCAGGTAGCTGTAAACAATGATGGTGCTGCCCCCGATCCCAGTGCCATGCTCGATGTAAAAAGCACAAACCGCGGTATGCTGGTGCCAAGGATGACCACTGCCCAACGCACCGCCATTGCGTCACCGGCAGCTGGTTTGCTGGTGTTTGACAACACCACCCAGAGTTTCTGGTTCTACAGCGCCGGTGCATGGGTTGAACTTACCGATCAGGGCTCGCTGCAGTGGACACCGAATGGCAGCAATATTTCCTATTCAGCAGGTAATGTGGGGGTTGGCGATGCTACACCCGCTTCAACATTAACAGTTGGCAACGGAGATAAGTTTCAGGTGAGCGGCACCCAGGGTGATGTCACTTTTACCGATGACGAGGCCACCATTCAGTTCCCGGCTACCACCAACCCCAACAGCCCGATGATTTACATGTTCGGTTCAGGAACCCAAAATGCCGACCGCATGGTAATCGGCCATTCCCCCTCTTATCCGCGCTGGGGCTTAGAATATCATGATACAACGGACGTATTCTATTTGAGGTCTTCATCAGAAAGAGGATTTGCATTTGACCTGAATTACGGTAATTTGGGAATAGGTCTTGATGTACCTGATGCAAGACTTCATGTGGCCAATAGCCCATATTTCAGAACAGCGGTTTTTGGTTCAGAAGCCGGGAATTTAACTTCGAATACCAATGTTTCTATCGGCAGTACAGACAGCGATGCCCGGTTATTTATCGGAAAGGATGCCGCAGATTTCGGTGAGATTATCTGGCGGCATAGCCCCAACCCATCGGAAGGATACCTTAGCATCAGCTCAAAAGGATCACCAACTCTTTCGCTCCAGGAATCCGGGGGCGGGGTAGGCGTCGGAACAAGCCTTCCGCGAAGCCGTTTTGAGGTTTATACGAATAGCAGTAATTATGTGCAGCTTGGCAGAGACGCAAATCAAAGCAACTATTTTCTCCAATACCAGCAGCCTGAAAATGGGATAGACCAGGCAGCATTGTCTGTAACCCGCGACAGATTTTCATCCACACCCGGATATGATTATTACGGTGGCACAACCAATACAGCATTCAAAGCATATTCCTATTGGGGAGATCCCTATACATTTGCCATCACCGGCTATAACTGGAATGATTACGGAAGGTCAGGTTCAGTTTTCGGATCAGATAATGCAGCGAGTTACTTTGGCGTTTTAGCCTATAAGAACAGTGGTAATACCAATTTTGGTGGCTATTTTACCAACTCAACCAACGGCGCCGGCAAGGCAACCCAGGCAAAAACCGGCATCGGCATCGGCGCCTGGGGCGAATTATTCGGGGCCGATATTCATGGAGAAGTCTATGGTATCTATGCGGAGGGCGGTGATTATGCCCTTTATGCCGATGGAACCACCTTCCAGACCGGGCCCCAGGTGCACCTGCAGCAAAATGGCACAGAGCAGCAAACCGTGCTCTATTCCAATGTCTCCACCGATATGACGGTTCAAACCAGCGGCTACGCCGAGTTGAATGGAGGAAAGGCTACCATCACCTTTGACGAAGCATTCCGGAATTCTGTGTCTTCCGGCTTTCCGGTAGTTGTCACCGTTACCCCGGTTGGTTATACACAGGGGCTATACCTCACAGAAACCAGTACTTCCGGATTTGGGGTAGCAGAAGCGGGTGATGCGAAAAGCAATACCAGATTCGCTTTTATTGCCATCGGAAAGCGTGCAGGATATGAGAATCCTGTGATACCTTCCGAGGTTACCAGGGCAGATTATTCGTCAAAAATCAGCAGGGGCCTGCACAACGATGCCGACACCAAATCGGAAGGGGAAGGACTATATTATGAGAATGGCAAGTTGTCGGTGGGGAAACACCCTTCAACCAATGTGGATCGCTCCGGAAAACCGGTTCAAACAAGTCAGACAACCAAACAAGGTCATTAAGCCTGGTCTGGCAAAGACACATTGCATGGATGATATGGTAAATCAAACGAAGGAGGAATTCCGGATTCTAAATAGAGCATTAACAGATTCAATTAAAAAGCAGTAAACAAACCGATAAAAAATCAAATTATGAGAAACCTGTACTTATTTATAATCCTGTTCATCGGACTGAATGCCCATGCCCAGGTAGCCGTTAATACCGATGGCACATCACCCGACAATTCAGCCATGCTGGATGTAAAAAGTACTACCCGTGGGTTTCTGGCCCCCAGGATGACCCTGGCCCAGCGTAATGCCATAGTTAGTCCGGCTACCGGCCTGGTGGTGTTCCAGACCAACAGTTCGCCCGGCCTTTATGTTAACTCAGGTACACCAGCCGCTCCTTCGTGGAACCTGGTTGGAAGCAACACAGGGCAATGGTTGAACAACGGGTCCAGCATTTATTATAATACCGGAAATGTGGGCATCGGAACCAGTGCGCCTTCTGCGCCATTCCATGTGGCAACCAATAGCTCAGGGAATACCGCTTTATTCGGATCCGATATTCTTGCAATTCCCGGTACGACGAGTGTTTCCATTGGCAACAACACCGGTGAGGCCCTTCTGTATGTCGGGCAATCAGATTATAATTTAGGTTATCTGGTCTGGAATTATAACCCGGATCCGGCCCAGGCCAAATTTTATGTAGGCACCTTCAGTGGTTTAAACCCTTTGATACTCCAGCCGGCCGGTGGTAAAGTCGGCGTAGGCAATATCATTCCTGAAGGGATGTTGCATGTGGCAAAAGTCAGTAACACACAAACAGGTATATTCGGAACGCCGTTAAGTAATTTTAATACAGTTACCAATTTATCTGTTGGGGATGATGCCGGTACCGCACTTATGTATGTCGGGCAATCAACCGATAACAAGGGCTTTCTCATCTGGAATTATAATCCGACACCAGCCAATGCTCAATTCTGGGTTGGAACCTACAATGGTACGAATCCCCTGGTACTTCAGCCGGTTGGCGGTAATGTAGGTATAGGCACCTATACACCCTCCTCACGATTGCAGGTTGATTATAATGCCAATGGCCAGGGGTTCCTGGGATACAGTGCTCCTCTGCCCAATTATTTCTATCATAATGAAGACAATGTAAATGGTGCAGGGCAGGCGGCCGTATTTGCCTGGAGAAGCAGTTCAGCAAATAATGGCTCAGGCTATGGACTTAGCGCGAGTAACAGTGCTTCCCTCGGATATTCCTTTTGGGGCGACTATTATTCATTTGGAACTGCCGGATTTAATTTCAATGATTATTACCGGTGTGGTGGAGCCCTTGGTGCCAATATTTATGGATCCTATTGGGGGTCCCTGGGATATAAAGATAGTGGAGGCTCGGCTTATGGCGGATATTTCTCCAGTTGGAATTTTGGCGGTGGCAAAAGCAGCCTGGCTAATATCGGTGTCGGCATCGGTGCCTTCGGCGACCTGATGGGCGCTAACATCCATGGCAAGGTTTACGGTGTTTATGCTGAAGGGGAAAACTACGCGATGTATTCCAACGGCTTGGTCTTTAAAAACAACCTTGATGTGCACCTCCAGGAGAACGGTACGGGAACCAATACAGTTCTTTACACCAATGTATCTACCGATGTTACGGTCCAGACCAGCGGTTATGCCACCCTTTCGGATGGAAAAGTCAGCATAGATTTTGATCCGGCCTTTGCCGCCGCAGTTTCAACTGAAACACCAGTTGTGGTTACTGTTACGCCGACCGGTAGTTCAAATGGCGTTTATCTGGCCGAAGTTTCGGGCAAAGGATTTAAGGTAGCTGAAAACAACGACGGTAAAAGCTCGGTAACCATATCCTACATTGCCATCGGCAAGCGGGCGGGTTACGAAAATCCAAACCTTCCACGGGAAGTAATCAGTGCCGATTACAATCAGAATCTTGCCCGTGGGTTGCACAACGACGCCGATACGCAAACCAATGGCGAGGGCCTTTATTATGAAAACGGAAACCTTGTGGTTGGAATACATCCATCTACACTGCCTGATCCGAACAAGCCATCTGAAGAATCCGTCAGGCCAAAACCTTCAGTTCCGGCAATAAATGCGCAGAATTCAGGCAGTATGGCTGCTCCTTCAGGTGCAGGTGGGCCCATAGGCACTGTGCAAAAGGTGACCAAGGTTAAGAAAGCCATTGAAGATCTTACAAAGCCATCTGCGACCGGTAATCCGTTACCGGTGAAAACTTCTGCCACGGTTCAAATCTGGATCGGAGGAATTTCAAATTGATTTTTTAACTCTTTTAAAATTAGATTGTTAATTAATTAAAACCATGAAGATGAAAACAAAAAAATAAACCGATTCAGCGGATACACGGGTCTTCGCATTCTCAGCATCGCAGTAGCATTGCTGCTTTCATCAGGCCTGGTTGCAGATAACATCATCACTTCAGGCACAACCCTGAGGGTTACTGCCGGTACAACCCTGGTGAGCGCATCGGCACTCACCATACAGAATGGGGGTACACTCAACAACCAGGGAACGGTTATTTTATCCGGAAACCTGAACAACCTGAATGCATCGGCTTCCAATCTGGGGACCGGCACCATCAGTATGTCAGGAACCGGGTTCAGATTATCTCCGGCCAGAATGTTTTTGGCAACCTGACCCTCAACAATGCAGCCGGAGTAAACCTGAACGGCAGCACCACAGTGAACGGGGTATTTACCTTCACCAACGGCAGGCTTAATCTGGTAACCCACAACCTGACCGTGGGAACTGCAGCCACCGTTGCCGGCCCCTTCGGCAACATCCATGGTTATCGCCACGGGAAGCGGACAGTTGCGGAAATCGTTCAGTGCAGCCGGGAGTTTTACCTTTCCCTGTTGGAGATAACACCGGGACAGCCGAATATGCTCCGGTTGCAACGACTTTACCGGAGGGTCATTCGGTTCAGGCAATTATCTTGGTGTAATCCTGGTCAATTCAGCCTATCCCGGCGCCATCGGCAGCTATATTAACCGTTACTGGAATGTAACGCCGAGCAACATTTCCGGATTTACCTGCAACGCAACATTCAAATACATGCCGGCCGATGTGGTGGGCACCGAAAGCCAGATTTACTGCCTTCGCGTGAACCCGACCTCGGTGGTTTATTTCAGCGCCACAAATACCGCGACTGATATACTTACAGCCAACGGACTCACAGAGTTTGGCTCTTTTACAGGATTGCAGCAGCTGACAAACAAAACATTTAACCTGACTGCTTTTCTTGAAGGCCTGTACAACGGATCAGGAACCATGCGTAAGGCACAGAATGAAGTTGGCGCCCAGTTTCCCGGCCTTACCGCGGATCAGGTCAGCATCGAATTACACAATTCAGCCGCGTATTCTACCAAAGTTCTTACTGTAAACAATGTGAACCTGAGCACCACCGGTACAACAGCCGTTACTCTGCCCGGTCTCTACAGCGGTTCTTATTATGTAACCGTGCGTCACCGCAACAGCATTGAAACCACCACTGCTTCGCCGGTTTCCTTTGCCGGAACCACTGTTAACTATAGTTTTGATGCCCCTGCCAAAGCGTACGGTGGCAACCTGCTCCTGATGGCCGGACCGGGCATACTATGCCATTTATGGGGGTGATGTGAATCAGGACGGCTCGGTCGATACCGGCGATGCCACCCCGGTTGACAATGATTCTGCAGCGTTTGTCATGGGTTATGTGGCAACCGATGTCAATGGTGATGCCAGTGTGGATACTGGTGATGTTACAATTATTGACAACAACGGTGCTGCTTTTGTTACTTCGGTAACGCCCTAGGGTTATTCCAT
>JADIZB010000015.1 GCA_016705005.1 Bacteroidales bacterium
CCCCAAATTTCCACACCATGGCGGGCAGTTACACCAGGCGCATCAACCTATACATCAACGGTAAAGAAGTAAAAAACAACCTTGCATCCATCCGGGCGGAGATGAACAAGGTGGTGAATGAGCAGTCCCGCATGACACGGGGAACCCGGGAATACATCGAAGCCGGGAAAAAGATCAGGATCCTGAAAGGTATTATCCAGGAGCACAACGAGCAGCTTCAGGCCACCTCAAAGAGCTGGTCATTTGCTAATCTCTCGCATGAGATGAATAAGCATTACCTGGCTGTTACCACCTTTCTGGCAGCCTTTGCCGGAATCCTGTATTCCGGGAAGCAGGCCATCAGCATGTTCGCTGAATTCGACGACAAGGTCTCGGATGTCATGAAAACCACCGACCTCTCCAAAGAAACCGTCTATGCCCTGAATGAGGAACTTAAAAAGATCGACACCCGGACAGCACAACTGGAGCTTCTGGATCTTGGCCGTATTGCCGGGAAACTTAACATCAAGACAAAAGAGGACGTCGAAGGTTTTATCCGGGCATCTGATAAAGTAGTCGTTGCCCTGAAGGAAGATCTGGGAGGCAGTGCGGAGGAGGCAGTCAGGCAAATCGGTAAGCTGGTCAGTGTGTTCGGTATCAAGGAAAGGTTTGGCATTGAGGATGCCATCACCAAAACCGGCAGCGCCCTGAATGAACTGGGCATGGCCAGTACAGCCAGTGAGGCATACATTGTATCCTTCACCAAACGGGTTGCCGGGTCGCACCTTCAGCCCGCATTTCCCTGCAGGATGTTATGGGACTTGCCGCTACTCTGGACCACCTTGGCCAGACCAGCGAAGTTTCATCCACCGCATACAGCCAGGTCGTTACCGGCATGTTCAAGGATACTGAAGCATATGCCAGGGCAGCCCGCATGAGTGTGGAATCCTTCTCCAAACTTTTGAAGAAAGATGCCAATGAAGCTTTTCTGAAATTGCTTGAAGGACTGCATAACAACGATGCCGGCATGGAGGAACTCATCAAAAGCATGGGCGATCTCGACCTCGAAGGCAAACGGGCCATCAGCGTTATCGGGGTGCTTTCCAACAATACCAAACTATTGCGGGAACAGCAGAAGATCAGCAACCGCGAGTTTGCCAAAGGAACTTCACTGCAGCAGGAGTTCAACGTAAAGAACAACAATGCCCAGGCCATCCTGGAGAAAAAGCGGAAGATACTCTCCAACCTGGCCATTGACCTTGGGCAGAAACTTATGCCGGTGCTTACTGTCTCCACATCCGGGTTCACATACTTTGTCAAGGCCGTTTCCGTTCTGACCGACTTCACCATCCGGAACAGCGGGGCCATCCTCCGGCTTACCGCCAGCATCGCGGCTTATACCATCGCAACCAAACTGACTACCCTTTGGGTTAACCGCCAGACACAGGCCACCCTTGCCCAGATCATTGTTACCAAAGCCCGGGCATTCGCCGAAGGGGCGTCAACCGCCATTACACAGCTTTATGCCGCTGCCACCATGCTGCTCACTGGGAATGTTAAAGGCGCAACACAGGCAGTCAGGGCATTCAATTCCGTCATCAAAGTGAGCCCCATCGGCTTGCTTGTCGGCTTGTTAACCCTGGCAGCCGGAGCCTTGATAACCTTCTGGAACCGCACGGAAGAGGTCGTCACTCAGGGTGTGAGCCTTACCAAAGAGATAATCCGCCTGCAAAAGGAGAAAACCGAACAGATCGTCCGGGAGAAAAACGAACTCAATGGGCTGGTTTCCCAGATCATACTTACCAACGAGAACAGCTCCGTCAGGAAAGGACCTTATAAATCAGCTGCAAACCCTCTATCCCGATTTCCTCAAAAACCTGGATGCCGAAAAGGTCACCAACCAGGAGTTGGCTGGCCAGCTTGGAATCGTGAACTCAAAGTATAGGGAGAAAGCCAGGATAGCCGCCCTGTCTGCCAAAAGCGAAGCCATCACTAAGAAAATGACCGACAATGAATCTTCCATCATCGAAGCGCAGGATTACCTGAAAACGCACCGAACCCCGAACCTGGATCCGCGCTCTCCGGAAGCCATGGAAATTCAGGCCAACATCAATGCCGTTAAACGCCTTACCAGGGAAAATGAAAATTACCTCGTGGTACTTAAGGACCTGGACAAACGGATCGTCGATCTGAAGGATCAGAACAATTCCAATTCTGAAGATTGGTGGACCAAAAAGATTGTGGAGCTGACCTGGTCCATAGCTGAAACGAAAAGACTGATAGGCGTCGCTCAAAAAAACAATGACTATCTGAGCTTCCAGAATCTTACCCTTGACCTTGAAGATTATAACAAACAGCTTCAGGCCGCTTCACAGAACCTGCAGAATATCCAAAAAGGCAAACCAGAAGGCACGAAACCTGCCTCAACTGATCCTTTCAACCCTACCCAACTTTCTGATGACTCAAAAAAGACCACCCCGAAATGGTCACTCAACAACGACATCGGTTTTCTGCGGGAATCACTAAAACTCAAACAGGATTATGGTAAGGGAGTCATTCAAACAGAGGAGGAACTGAACAATCAGCTCCGGGAACTTGAAATCCGGTTTCTTAAACAACGCATTAAATCCGGTAAGGAGACCGGCGAAGCCTTGTTGGACATCCAACAGCAATTGGCCGACAAATACATCGAAAAGAGAAAGGAAAGGGAAAAGCGTGAAGATGATCTGGAGGACGTCATCACCAAAGGCATGTCACCGGTGGAACGCGAAAAACAGGAATATGAAGAACGCCTTATTGAGCTGAAATTGTTTGGCAAAGCACGGGAGAAAATGACAGAAACCGAACTCTGCGCGCTGGAAGCCCTGGAGAAAGAGCACCTGCAAAAGCTTTCCAAACTGGATGCTGAGGCTATGAAAGAGGAAATCGAACGCCGCCAGCAAACATTCGAAATTGAACTGGCCCAGTTACGCCTGAAGAATACGAATGAGTATAATTCTATAAATTCTTATGCCCAGGCTATTCAGAAGCTTTCTGCTACAATGTCAGCAGCAGATCTCAAGAAGATACGGACCGTTGACCAGGCAAAGAAGATCATCCTAAAGCAAAATCAAAAGGAAGAAGAAGAACTAGCCAGGAAACATCTTGAAGAGATGATGGCCATTCTGCAGACGGTTATGTCGTCCGGTGAATGGGAAGGTCTTAACCTGAGTGATAAAATGCTCAGTGAAGAAGAAAAACAGGTCCTCCTGGATAGAATAAAAGAGCTGAGTGAAGCCCTTGCAAAATTAAAAGGGGGTGGAGAAATTGATGTAGACAAAGTTGGAAATGCTAAAGAATCAAAAGGAGCTGATATACTTGGCTTTTCGCAGGACGATTGGGATGCATTCAATGAGAACCTGAAAAATGGCAAGTTTGGTGTAAATGATATGATTCTGGCCGTTTCAGCCCTTAAGAATGTTTTTCAATCTTATTATGAATCGGTCTCCAAATCTGAGCAGGCAAGACTTGAACAGTTTGAAGCAAGTGTTAATTCTCAAACGGATACTCTCCGGTCAAGTCTCGATGGGAACCTCATCAGCCAGGAAGCATATAATTACCAGGTTAAACAGTTAGAGGATGAACTTAACAGGCGGAAAAGCGAACTTGAAAGAAAGAATGCAATCCGTGCCAGAAATATTGCCCTTATGGAGGCAATTGTAAATACTGCATCAGCAATTACTTCAGCGCTGAAAATACCTGTACTTGGGATTGCTTTGGCAGCCATAGTCGGAGCACTCGGTGCCTTTCAGATATCTAAAATCGTTTCAACCCCATTACCAGGCAAAGAGGAAGGCGGGTTTATTGATGTTGAACGAACTCAGGATGGAAAACACTTCAAGGCAAAGAATGATCCCGGGAAGCGCGGCTATGTGAGCACTCCAACTGTGATCACCGGAGAGAAACCCGGCTCAAAGGAATATATAGTCCCTGATGAGGGTGTAAATAATCCGACAATTAGTCCTGTATTGGATTTACTGGAGATGGCCAGACAAAATGGAAATCTGGCAACCATCAATCTTCCGGCAATCATGGAAAGTACCAGAACTTATCCAGGTCGCCAGCAGGGAGGATATATCAGCGATATCACCGGCAAAACTTCCGGAAAATATCATGCTTCAGCTACACCCGTTCAGGATTCTGTACTTCTTGAAACCCTCCGGCAGAATACAATGGTTATGCAGGCCCTGAAAGCACGCCTGAATGAGCCTATTGAATCTACTGTCGCCCTCCATGGCCGGAAAGGATTATATGAACTGATGAATGAAGATGAAATTCTTAAAAACAATGCCAACCTCTGATTATGCTTGAAATCATAGTTGATAAAGAGTTTAACCTTCAGCTTCCGGAAGATATAAAACTGCAATTTATTGAGGAAAATCCAACCCTTATAACAGACAGGATCCCCTCATTATATTCGCTTAGTTTTGAAGTTAACCCTACAGTTTCTAACCTTGAAGCTTTTGGTTTTCCCAACCGCCTGACATCGGTTTCAATCAAACTCAAATTACCAGCAGAAATACGACACTCCGGAATGATTCTGGCCAGGGGCGAAATCATATTATTATCCGTTCAGTCGAAAATCAAGCTTCAGTTCAAAGGCAACCGTGAACCGGGTAACCTTCGCAAAAACCTGAACAGTATTGATATGGGTGAGTATAATTATGGAAATATCACTTACTATCAATACACCCTGGACTACTCTCATCCATCACTTCAAAATTATGTCACTTCAATGCGAACCATCGCCAATACGGGTGACCCTTATGTGATAGCACCGGTGCGAACAGAAAGGAATTCCGACATAGAATTGGACAACCAGTGGTATAAGCTTTTTCATGAGTATATGAATTACTATAACCCCGGCCGCAATGATTTTACATTCCATGATCCTTTCGCGAATCAGAATCAGTTCAGATGGCCAATCATGCCATTTCCTTACCTGAAAGATATTATTGCATTTGCGTTCGGGGATTTGCTTGAGAATAATCCTTTTGAAGAAGATTCTGATTTGTCAAAGCTGGTATTAATAACCATGAACCATAAATTCTTCAGGTTTTATAAGTTGTTTTTTGCAATACCCACAGGAACAGGATATATCACAAATGTGAACTTTCCGCTTATTGATAATTACATAAACGGAGCTTCAATTCCCATAGAATGGAAGTTCAAATCCTTCATGCAGAAATTTCTTTTCGCTGATCTGCTTAAGGATTTAATGAAGATATTTTGCATGACTACCTTCCCGGGAATAAAATATCGGATGGAATTCAATAATGACGTTATGGCCCGCACCGAAAGGGTAAATTGGGATGATAAGCTTGCCGGTGATCCTGAGATTTCGTCTGAAGCTGCAAAGAAATATGTCTTTAAATATAGTGGTGTCAGTGGTAATAATAAAAATGCAGCCAGAAACAAGCCATCAATAATTGAAATATTTAATGAAGCTTACAATGATACTGAATCTGATGGGGAAGTACTTTATAAGGACGAAAGTACCGGCGGAATGTATAATGTTACCCGGACACTGGAAGGATTGGATTCAACAGTAGCCTTGAATGTTGAAGTAGTAAATGATCCACTGTCAACTATTGAAGATGAAAATGAAGAAACCCAAACTTTTGAAATTTCATCTGCTGTACGACCGGCAACCATGAATATTACCGGGTACCGGGAATACGATGTCCTTACAACAAACCCTCAGAAACATTGGTTTGTCCCCAAAATTAATGTGAAGGGAATTAATGATTCTCCTTATATCATGTTTTGGGGAGGAATGCAGGAAACACTTGAAAAGAAAGGCCAAACCTACCCTTGCCTGATGGCTCATCATACGGACCATTTCGGTGTTAAGCGCCTGGATACTTCATTGCATCCGGAAGGTACCGGTGGCCTGATTGAGAAATTTCATGGTCAGATGAAAGCCTGGGTTGAAAAGGATAAAATAAGGGTAAAAGCGCCTTTCAGATTATCTCTCCTTGAAATCATTCTCCTGAAAATCTGGATGAAGGTTTATTTTCAGGGCAGGCTGTTTTATATCGAAAAGCTGGACTATTCCTTAACCTTTTACGGAATCAGCCTGGTCGATGTGGACCTGATAGAATGCTGAGTTGTCCTTTATCCCGCCCTTGCTGAGGCATAGATTTGCCCGAAAACACTGTTAAAACATGTACGACTTAATCCTTATCGTGGTCCCTTCCATAGTGACTGCGGTAACTACCTGGGCTTTCAGCCGCCGGAAATACAGGGCAGAAACCCGTGCAGATGAACTTGACAATGTTGAAAAAGCCGCCCGTATCTGGCGTGAGTTGAGTGAAGACCTCGAAAAGCGCATGAAAGATGAGATCAAAGAACTGCGATCGGATAACGTCACCATCCAGGATCAGTTTACCATCGTGCTGGCCGAGAACAAAGCCTTGAAAGAGCAAATGTCGGCCCTTGAAAAACAACTGAAGGAAGCCCGTTGTGAGAACCAGAAACTCCTGGAAGAATTGAAACGCTTCAATAAAAACTACAACCCCGCCCCATGAGAACCATCACCCACCTGGTTGTTCATTGCAGCGCCACACCCCAGGAAACAACAGTCGAGAGTATTAAGAACTATTGGCGTACCGTTCGTAAATGGCAATTCCCGGGATATCACTTCATCATCAAAGCCAATGGGGAGATCGTTCAGTTGCTGGATATCTCACTGAAAAGCAATGGAGTTGAAGGTCGTAATTCTACCCTCATCAACATCTGTTACATAGGCGGCATCGATTCCAATGGCAAACCGGCTGACAACCGCACAACCTTTCAGAGGTATGCCCTGGTGAAACTACTCAGGGAACTAAAAGAACGCTTTCCCACGGCAATCATCCAGGGCCACAGGGATTTCCCCGGAGTAAAAAAAGACTGCCCATGTTTCAATGCCAAAACCGAATACTCAATACTATGAAAAAGATCTTCTTACTACTCGCCTTGCTAGCCTTGGTTTCCTGTAGAAGCACCAAACCAACTTCCTCCGGAGTGAGCAAATCTGTTGTGGAAGAAAGGTCAAAAGACACACTAATGTTTACTCAACCTGACAGCGCGAGCCTGGTTGCGCTTATCCGGTGCGATAGCCTTGGCAATGCTTACCTGGCTGAAATTGCCCGGCTAAAAACCGGTAGATCGGTCAGACCTTCTCTCCGGGTTAAAAATAACCTTGCCTATTTCGATTGCAAAGTTGATAGCATGGCCGTCTATCTGAGCCTTTATAAACGGTTTGAGAAGGTCTCAGATACCACTTCCGCAATAGTTACTGTTTACCAGGATCGCAAAAAAGGAAGGCTTGAAAAGTTCATGGATGGTGCTATTCTGATAGGCATTGGTGCTGTTATAGGGTTCCTTGTTTTACTTCTGCTTTTTAAGAAGAAATGGGCATAACTGAATTACCGGCCCTTATGCTCAGCGGTAATTTCCCTGAGGAAGTCACCTTCCAGGGAAATTCTGAAGTTGTTTCTATTTTTATGAACGGGCAACTTCTGTTGGAAGAAATCTATGAGCACGATGGCAACAACCTTATTCATCTGAAGCTTCGGGACTTGTTTCATTCCCTTCTTGAAACCGTAATTCCATCTGCCGGCAATCTCCTTATTCAGGAAGCTTCAGTGGCAGATTTCGGAATTCAGATCCAGGAGCAGAGCGGACCGGTTACTTATTCGTTTCGCCTGGTGAAAGGTGGAATAGATTCTGCCGGAATTGTTGACAGTACCACCTTTCTGTGGGGCAATTTTCTTACCTGGAAACCTCAGGTTAAAAAAGTAAAGTATCTGGATCCGCAATGGCTCACCTATTATTCTGTTCAGGAAGCCCGCCTGATCATCCAGGCAACGTATCAGGAAAATGATGAAATGATTACCTCAGAACCGGTTTTGGTTTACACCCTTCCGATAGCTAAAAAGTGCTCCATGAACGTTAAGTTTGAACATCTGTGGGCAGGTTTTGCTCAGGAAGGACGTTCACCTTATTACATCGACTGCTGGATAGCTGACGAAGGCGAGGACAAAAAGACCTACACCCAGCGCTATGTTCTCACGGACGAATACCATGAGTTCGACGACCTTTTTGTTTTTGAAAATTCTCTGGGCGGTGTGGATGTTATCCGCTTTACCGGTGAAATTGAGAATCAGGTAAATCATGAGTTTAAAAGTGCGCTTTTCGGGGAAGAAACCCGCGAATATGACATGGTATTCAGCCGCGAATTCGTGAAGAATACAGGCTACTTCAGGAACGGATATGAATTATTGTGGACCAATGACTTTCTGGCCAGCATGAACAGGTACCAGTATATTTCCGGTTTGCCGGTCCGCATTGTGCTGAAAAGCTTTGAAGCAAAGGATATCAAAACTGAATTGAACCACTATAATTTCACCTTCAGCTTTTCAAAACAAAGCCGGTACTTGAATGGTACTGCTATTGCCGGCGAGCTCCCGGGCATGATGACTGAGTTCTCCGGAATGCCTGCTGTTTGGGATGATATCTATGTAAGAGTGTTCGGAGATCAGGTTGTGGATGGCATGAAAACATTCCTTCAGCCGGTCAGGACAAACCAGGTTGTTCCGGCATCCGGACTTGATCTTATTCTGAATGAACTCACTATAAAAGATGGTGGAATAATAGACTGCGGGGAGTTCTGATATGGCCACAATCCAGGTAAAGCGGTTCAGGTATGAAGCCGACATTCCGGCTTCCGGTCTGAAACCGGGTGAAATCCTGCTGGCATTGGATAGTGGTAACACTTTTATTTGTCTTACACCGAATGAAAAAAAGTTAATCGGCGCCAACACCAAAACAGAAAAACTTACCGGGGAAGTGAATGGGGTTAACAGGATATTTTCTACAAGTTCAGCTTATGTGGCAGGGAAAATTGAGGTTTATCTGAATGGATTGAAAGAGGTCTATTTTATTGAATCTTCTGATACAACAATTACTCTTGAAGAGGCACCAAAAAACAATGGTTTTACTGACAGAATTGAAGCTACCTACATTTTAAAATCTTAACCATGGCAACAACAAAACAAAGGTCAAGCAGTCAATTGTATATTGATGAGAATCTTGACCTGAACAACAAAAAGGCTATCAATCTGTCAATCTGCACAGATCCTTCAGATGCTGCAAACAAGCAGTATGTGGACAATGCCGTATCTTCTGTAATTGCCGGTGCAGATGCCATGGTATTCAAGGGAACTGTCGGTACCGGTGGCACCTATACCATTGCTGCATTCAATGCCCTGTTAATTTATAACGCAGGTTGGACTTTCCGTGTCATCGAGGCTGGAACCATCAAGGGCAAAATATGCGAAATCGGTGACCTTCTGCTTGCCATCGTTGACAGGGCTTCAGCCGGTATCGATGCCGACTGGACCGTAGCCCAGACAAACATCGACGGGGCATTGATAAAAAATGACTTTGATGCCAATACCATACTGAAGGCTGATACAGATAACAACCCGGTTCCTCTTACGGTTGGAGAACAGACCTTTGTTGGCCGGAAAACCGGGGCAAGTATTTCTGCTTTAACTCCGGCTGAGGCACGTGTTATTCTTAATGTCGCAGATGGAGCAACCGCTAATGCTGTTTGTACCGGAGCTGAAATCGACACCGGTACAGATAACATTAAATACGCTTCTCCACTTGCAATCCGTAATTCCGGACTGATCAGCACAGCCGCAAATGGTGAATTTACTTCGTTGGCTGCAAAGAATGCACCTGTGGATGCTGATGAATTACTCATCGAAGATTCTGCAGCTTCAGCAGTTAAAAGGAAACTCACCTGGGGTGCCGTGAAAGCAACCTTGAAAACTTACTTCGATACACTTTACAACCTGTATGTTCATCCAAACCATTCCGGTGATGTAACATCGATTGCTGATGGCGCAACAACCATTGCCAACAATGCTGTTTCCAATGCAAAACTTGCCGATGTTCCGGTTTCAACAATGAAAGGCCGGGTAACAGCAGGGGCAGGGGATCCGGAAGACCTGACTGTTGCTCAGATCCGCACACTCCTGGGATTGAATGCCGCTAACCTTTCTCAACGCACATATAGAGCTGTTCCTGCCGGAACTGTTAATGGGAGTAATGTAACTTTCACCATTGCTGCAAACGTGATTTCCGGAACGGAAGAGGTTTTTAAAAACGGCATTCTGATGAACGCCGGCGCCGGCAATGATTATACAATCACTTATGGTGCTACAACCACCATCACTTTTACAACGGCACCTTCAGCAGCATCCAGCTATACGGATGTTATCCTGGTCAACTACTCATTCTAATACATTCGCCATGGCTGAAACACAGGTTACCGGAAGGCAAATCAAAGACAAGTCAATATTTGACTTTGATATTGATTTATCTGTTGCTCCGGCTCATCCTTCATTGGTTGCTTCAGACCGTATTGTAATTGTGGACCCGACAGATGGAAACATCAAAACCAGCACACTAACAAGTATTTATACTGTTCTCGATTCAAGGTATTTATTGCCTCACTGGAGGAACGGTTTCCGGAAATTTAATTGTCAGTGGAACAACCACGCTCAATGCTGTTACAAAGGTCGGAACTACAATGATTACCAATCTGAATGCCGATATGCTGGATGGTTATCATGCATCAGGTTTTTCGCTGACAAGTCATACTCACAATCTTACGGATGGCATATTTGATGGCAATGGTTTGCTTTACCGGCCTTACCCGGCCCAGCCGGCCATTGGTTCTACACCTGCATCCGGAGTATTCTATTCAGGGGCCACTGATCCGAATTCTGTTGGCTCAGTAAATTTTACAGGAACAATGCGCGCGCATGTACTCAGTGCTGCCGTTGTTTTTGTCGGGAATTATAACGCTTATCTCGGTGGATCAGGCATGACAGAGTATGATAATGAATACGGACTCTATCATGGGTCAGGTGATCAGATTATAGCATTGATGGGCAGTGATCAGGGAACAGACACTTATGTTTATGCCGGTGGGAATATGATATATAACTCATCTTACTTTTATTTTGGAGGTTATGTAATGTCTCCAAGATTTCACTCAACCATCGGTATCGGCATGCCTATTCAGGTAGCAAGTACAACCCTTTGCACGAACCTGAATGCTGATCTGCTCGACGGAAATCATGCTTCCGCTTTTGCCCTTTCATCACATTCGCACGCATACGAACCGGTGATTGTTGCAGGAACTACGTCTCAGTATTGGAGAGGTGATAAGACATGGCAGACATTGCCATTGTTCCCATCCATTGCAGCCTCTGACACCGAGGTGTTGTTTATGAGTGGAGCAAATATTGTCGGTTCGCCCGGGTTTAATTATAACCCGTTTACCGGCGATTTCAGTGCAGGTATCTATGCTCAGGCTGCCGGTGGCAATAGTTGTGCGATCGGCACCAATGCAGTTGCCGCTGCTGATGGGTGTGTTGCCATAGGGTCTTCTGCAGATTCAGAAGGGACAGATTCAATTTGTATTGGTTCTTCTTCAATAACCTTCTCAAATTATTGTATCATCATTGGTGTAGAAGCGACCACCAATGCTGACAATGCAATTGCAATCGGCAGGGGAGCCGTAGCTGATAATGCTGGCGACATTACCCTGGGAAGTGTTGCATATAATGGAATTTCAACCATCTATGGAGAGATCAGTTTTCCAACTTTAACTTCCACCGGTTTTCTGAAAATTACTGACGGTCTGGTCAGTGTTCATACTGCAGCTTTGGGAACCGTTACCTCTGTCGGATTGTCGTTGCCCTCCATGTTTACTGTCACCGAATCCCCGGTAACAACCTCCGGAACCTTGACAGCTACCCTGGCATCGCAAACAAAAAACTATGTTCTTGTTGCTCCTCAGTTTGCCAATGGAGTACCAACGTTCCGTGAACTCACCGCTGATGATATTCCGGATCTCTCGAATATGTATGACAATTACTATTCCTGGAATATTCAGGTTGGTTCAGGATCAGTTTATCAAATGTTAAAAACCGGTTCGACCAGTTATACATCTGCTTACAACTGTCTGCGTTTTCTGGCAGGATCAGGCATTTCAATTACAGAATCAAGTATTGTCGGCGGTGCGTTGGGAGTCACCATCACCAGTGACATTGTCTCTAACACTTCGAGTGTGGTAACTTATGCTTCTTCTGTTGCTGTAGCAACTGGTGGTGCTTTTACTGCAATTTCAAGTCTTAACTTACCCTATCAGGGAACATATTTAGTTCTGGTGCAGATTATGTGCTCGTTTACAAGTCCCCTGAATAATGTACAGGCAAAGATTTTTAACGGAAGCTATACTTGGGGAAGCACATACCTTGGATCACCATTAAATGACACAACAAATAAAATAACAACTTTTTGGGCCATTGTTCAATCACCGTCCAATAATTATTTAGTTTCTTTCAGTGCCACTGCTTCAGTATCTGGCGCATCAGTGATAAGTAATACAGGACTGGCAGTCAACGGAACAATAATGTCTTACATACGCCTGATATAACAGAGCAAAAACACGCAAAAAATGAAAAAACCTGAAATCAAAAAGGATCGTAAACTGACCAACCTTGAAGTATTACAGCTTCATGCTGAATTAAGGAACCTAAAGAGTGTACCCGGCCTGAAACTTAATTATGCCATCTCACGCACAATACAAAGTCTCAAACCACTAGCTGAAGCCTATGATCAGGAAAAACTGATCCCAAAGAGCGAACAGTTCAAGAAATACGAGGAAGAATTGCGCAAAGCCTATGAGGGCATTGCTTCCGGAGGAAGTGGAAAACCCAAAACACGTATGGTCCAGACGCCAACCGGTGAAATTGAAACGCTGGATATCGATATTAACGGAGAAGAAGCAAAACAAGCCAGGGCGAAATTGCAGGAAGAATATTCTGTTTCAATTGAAGAGCGCAAGTCTGATGTCCGTGAATACACAGCATGGCTGAATCAGGAATGTGAAGATGAATTCAGGATCCACAAAATTTCATTTTCTGAAATGCCGCAGAATGAAACCACAGATTACAAGGCATTGTGGGATGCCTGTATTCTTTTAGTTGAAAATGAATAAATCTAAATCGGCGATGGAAAATTATGAATTATACGTTTGTTTCTGTTCCCGAAATGTCTCTTAACATAATGGTCAGTTGTTTCAATACTCCTGTGGCCGAAGTGGTCACGGATCTCCTCAAGTGATAAACCTGCATCCAGAAGCTTTCCACCGCCTGTATGTTTCATCGAATAATACTTATAGATTTTAGGAAATTTGAGATCATCACGGAATTTGTTAAACCTGTTTCGCATTGTGTTATGTCCCAGTGGCGCTGGTCCCGGGATTCCATTTTGTCCGAATATATAGTTATCCGGGTGATAATGGTGTATTTGGTAAGTATTGCATAATTCTGCTAATGCCATTGGCATATCAATTGTTCTTCTCGATGTCTTGGCTGTCTCATCAATAACCACAACCCTGTTATTATAGATGTCAATATCTTTAACCTTCAGAAGCCTTAGTTCCTGTCCGGGCCTTATAGCCAGATAGTATTGAAACATACAGGCCAGATAGAGCTGAGGGTTTGAATCCTTTATCACTGTCAGCAGTTCCTTCATGTCGGAATCATTAATTGGCCGGGCTGCCATATCTTTTGATTTAGGGGGTTTCACAATATCTATAACCGGGTTAACGCTGATTTTTTCTTTCTTTTTAAGGAAATTATAATAATCTCTCAGAATCTGCTCATACTTCTCAATTGTTAGCTTATCCAGTTTGCTTTCCATAATAAGGAAATCAAAAAACATCAGTATAATTTTGTTGTCTATTGCGGAGACATCATAATCACCGAACCTGCTTTTATCCAACCATTCAGCATAAATTCTGAGTTTGCTCTGGTAAGTGGAATAACTCTTTGGTTTAAGGCCGGTCTTCCGGGTCAAAAGGTATTCGGATATAAAGTACCTGGTATTTTTGGATGTTGATAAGGCGGTTTTAAACCTTACCGATAAATTGTAGTATTCAGTCTGATCAGAATAAATAATCTTCTCGGTATCATCTAGGGGTGACCAGCCGGCTTTCAGCTTTTCGGTAAGTTCATTTACGAGGCTTTTTCCCCAGGCTCTTTTCTTGGCCAGGGTAGGAAGATCACTAAAACCTTTGTAGATTTTTTGTGGAACCATTTTTCCGGTCTCGGGATTACAGACCGAAAAGTAAACGTACCAATCGCCGTTATTGGCTTCAACTAATCGTGGAACAGTTGCAATTTTTCTTTTTCATGACACTTGTTTTTGCGTCCCCACACATCAAACAAGGTCATTTTTTTTCTATTCCATTGGCGGCTTTAAATCCAGTAGAAAATTTCTACTCTTAACTACCTGATTTAAAGCCGCTTCTGGATCATTGTGGAGATGGCGGGAGTCGAACCCGCGTCCAAACAAGCAGCAATAGTGCTTTCTACAAGCTTAGTTTTCAGTTGATTGTCGGGAGCCTGCAGGGAGAAAACCGCCCAACAGGTTCCGTATTCCTTTTGGTTTTCGAACAGGCACCAGGGCCTTACCTGTCTTATCGCGGCATTTGTGATGCCCGTACCGGAACGCGGCCGCGCGTGGCTTCCCGGGGAGCAGAAAGCGGCTTAATCCTTGATTAAGCGGCTAACGCGTAATTGTAATCGTTGCCATTTGTTGGCTGTGCAGGTTGGGATTAACGGGCCACTCCTACAACGCCCGGCATGCTTACAATACCACTTCCTTGCTGTCAAAACCGGTCATCCCCGGTTACATTCGGCAAAATTAGTCATAAATCAGATAACAAGGGAGAACTTTGTACATTTAATAATTGTTATAAGCTTCCGCTTCATGACATTGCTGTTGAAAAAGATCCTTCTTTTTTTGTTGCTTGCGTTTGTTTCCCAGGTAGCTGTCATCGGTCAGTCGATGCTGTTTACCCGTTATACGGAAGAAGAAGGGCTGCCCTCACCCCTGGTTAAATCAATCACCACCGGCCACAACGGAATTGTTTGGGCTGCCACCGACGAAGGTCTGGTGCGGTTCGATGGTCGTGATTTCAGGCTCTTCAGCGACGAACTTCCGGAATTTATGCCAAGTCAGTGCTTGCGCTGCCCGATGGCAGAATATTGTTACCACCGATATGGGTGTGGCACGCGTCACCGACAAGGCTGGTTTGGTTCAGTTCGAAACCATTGCCCATGGGTCAGTTAAACAAAATGATTCCACCATGTGGTACCCGAAAATGCTATTCAGTGATGCAGCAGGCAGGGTATGGCTTTCCGATAATTTCAGGATTTTCCGGTATACAGAAAAGGGATTCAAATCCTACGTGCCCGGTTTGGGCGTGGCAACCAATAATTTTAACCGGTCCTTTTCTTTTGCTGATGACGGGAATGGCAACCTGATCGCTGTTTCCGAAACCGGTTTGGTGTTTTTATATCATGAAGGAACCGACAGTTTTAAACCGGTGGCACTGCCTCATCTGATAACCGGGGTACATGCTGCCTTTAACTTCGCCCTGGTATGTTGTTTATTGCCACCCGCGAAGGTCTGTTTGAGATGATTATGGACAAATCCGGAAAAGTGATCAGCCTTAAACAGATCAGTCCGCTTGAAATCTCATACATGGCCAGAGATAAAAGGGACTGTTTTCGCCAGTACATGGTCTAATGGTCTGTTCACAATCAACACCTACGCGAAAGGGGAGTACTCAATTGAATCCTTAGGCCGGTTTTCTGAAAAGGATGTGAGTCATTTGTATGTTGACCCCGAAAATAACCTTTGGATTGCTGCCGACATTGGAATTATACTTTTGCAGGAAACCCTATTCGGAGTCCCTTTCATACTTTTACCAATGCTTACATCCAGCACATCAGCAGCGGACAGAAGGATGTGGTTTATTTTACTGATGGTAGTGCTGTTTTTAAGGCAGAGGCAGGTTCCAGGGTTTCTGCAGCGGATCTTTACAACAAACACTGTTGTGTTGCAGGTGATCCCTGATAAAAACGGATTGTGGCTCGCCGATGCGGATGGGGCTGTTACCTATACAACCTTTACAGGCAAAGTGATCAAACGTTTTGATTTCAGCGCTCAGGGAAGGGCTGTCTTTAAGATGGTTAAGGACCGTGATGGCAGCATCTGGGCTTGTCAGGATGTAAATACCAGCATTATCAGGATATTGCCTGATTTTACTACACGATTTTATGGTCTGGGTGAAGGTTTGTTATCAAGGGCCATTGCGCTCACGATTTCAGGGTCCGGTGAGTTGTATGCAGGTGGGATGACCGATTCAAGTTTTCTGATGGTGTACAATCCTTATATTGATAAGTTTATTAATCTGAGTGAAAGAATTGAATTTGAACGCAACATTGACATCAATGTCAACGATATAGTATGCGCTCCTCGCAGCAACGACATCTGGCTTGGCACTTCCTTCGGGCTGATATGGCTTCACAAGGAAGTTACAACAGGGTGGACCTGGGAAGTTTAACGGGAACTCCAGTGAAGGCGGTTGCCATCGATTCTCTTGGCTATGTCTGGTTCGCCAACAACCAGGGGTTACATCGTTACCGCAATGGAAATCTGATGTCGTTTAACGAACGCACCGGACTGCCTGCCAAAACGGTATCGTACCGGGGGCTGATGGTTGACAGTCGCAACCGTCTTTGGGTAGGAACAGTCGCCGGACTGGCGGTCTCCTCCCCGCTGATGCATCCGAGGAAGACCATGAGTCCGGGTATCAGAAGTCTGATGATCAATAATGTGCTGGTTGATAAAGTCAATCCTGAATCCTTTGAATTCAGCAATAAGGGATTTGTGAACCTGAAGGTATCGTCGCCTGAATTTCCGGCCAAATACCTGAAGTATGAGCGGTGGATCGAAGGTGTAGATACTGCCTGGGTTATAATTCCTGATGACGGTGATATCGTGCTGGGGAGTATGAAACCCGGAAGTTACGTTTTGAAAATCAGGGCGAGGCAGACAGGAAATTTTCTAAACAGTGATCCGGCCCTGATCAGTTTCAGGGTTAACCGCATCTGGTATGAACGATGGTATGTGATCTTGCTGGTACTGTCAGTATTCGTACTTTTTGATGCTGATTACACGACGTCATTCGCGTCGGTTAAGAATTGACAATGAGAAGCTTGAGCAGATTATTACCGACAGGACGCAGGAAATTGTGAACCAGCGTGATCAGATTGAACAGCAGAACAAGTGGATCAGCCATAAAAACGAGGCCCTGAGCCTGAAAAACAAAGAGCTTGAACAGGCCAAGAACCAGGCTGAAGAAGCTGCTAAGGCTAAATCACAGTTTCTTTCGGTGATGAGCCATGAGATACGTACACCAATGAATGCCGTGATCGGGATTACCCATTTGCTCATGCGCGACAACCCAAGGCCCGAACAGCTTGAAGATCTGAAGATCCTGAAATTTTCGGCCGAAAACCTTCTTGGGCTCATCAATGATGTACTTGATCTCAACAAAATAGAAGCCGGAAAACTGGTAATTGAAGCCATTAATTTCAATCTGAAAAACCTTGCCGGAGGGGTGCACAGCTCAATGATCCACAAGGCTAAAGAGAAAGGGATTGAATTCAGATTTGAGTATGATGTTGCTTCCGCTTTATGTGGTTAGCGATCGCTCCGCATTGCTCAGATACTGAACAATCTGGTGAGCAATGCCATTAAATTTACCGATAAGGTGGAGTTATGCTCGAAATAAGGCTTGCCGGTCGGAAAGTGGATAAAGTGGATGTTGAATTTATTGTTTCCGACTCTGGTATAGGTATTCCTGACGAAATGCCAGCGGATTTTCGGGGCTTTTACACAGGCTTCGTCCGAAACTTCACGGAAATACGGCGGCACGGGACTTGGTCTGGCTATTACCAGCAAGTTGCTCGAGATGCTCGGCAGTAGTATACGTTTGAAGAGTGAATCGGGCGAAGGCTCCGTGTTTTCCTTTGTGATAACCATGCCCGAAGGGCAAACCTGAAAGCTCCGGAAGAACCGGCCGACCGCGAGATGGAAAATTACACTTTTGGCGGGCAGCGTATTTTGCTGGTTGAGGACAACAAGATCAACGAGCTGATTGCCAGGAAATTTATGGAAGAGTGGGACCTTAAAGTGGATTCAGCTGTCAATGGTCTGGAAGCCATAGAGATGCTCAATCAGGAGAATTACCGGTTGATTCTGATGGACCTGCAGATGCCCGAAATGGATGGTTATAAGACAGCAAGCATAATCCGCGGACGTGGGGTTGAGCCGTTTAATTCTATTCCGATCATCGCACTTACGGCTTCTTCCAAATCGGAGTGCATGAGAAGATTTGTCTTGCCGGTATGAATGACTTTATCTCCAAACCCTTCAATCCGGCGGAATTGTTCAGTAAACTCAGGACTTATCTGGAAGAAAGGTAAAATTCCCCGAACAGGAAATATTACTGTTTCAGAGGTCTGGCATATTGCAATATCAGCGGCGGTGATGGTTCCGTCGCACAGGATGGCCAGTCGTTCAACTACATTTCTCAGTTCCTGATATTTCCGGTCCAGGTTATTTCCTGAAGGGCGGTCAGTGCGGCTTCTTCAAACATCATCATTGGTTTGCCGCTGGTTTCGCAGATATCTGTGATGAAGTAGTTGGCCAGCAGAGGAATATCTTCTTCCGTTCGTTTAGCGAGGGCACATGGATCAGGATAACGCTCAGCCGGTGGTAGAGGTCTTCACGAAAATTCCGTTGTTCAATTTCTTCCTTCAGATTTTTATTGGTAGCGGCAATCACCCGCACATCGACCGGTATTTCCTTTTCACCGCCCACCCTCATAATCTTGTTTTCCTGAAGGGCGCGCAGCACCTTGGCCTGGGCAGAGAGACTCATATCACCGATTTCATCGAGAAAGAGTGTTCCGCCGCTTGCCTGTTCAAAGTCGCCTTTGCGTTGCTTTATGGCAGAAGTAAATGAGCCTTTTTCGTGTCCAAACAGCACACTCTCAATCAGTTCGCCCGGGATGGCAGCGCAATTCACTTCAACAAAGGGGCCTTCGGCCCTGTTGCTCCAGTTCATGAAGCCAGCGGGCAACCAGTTCCTTTCCGGTGCCGTTGCTTCCTGTGATCAGGACCTGGCATCGGTCGGTGCGACCTTATCAATCATCGTGCGGATCTGCCGGATGGGCTCCGATTCACCCACCATTTCATAGGTCTTGCTCACTTTGCGCTTCAGTACCCTCGTTTCTTTAACAGCTGCCTTTTCCATGGCATTCCGGATGGTAATCAAAAGCCGGTTCAGGTCGAGGGGCTTGGAAATATAGTCGTAGGCTCCCGCTTGATGGCATCCACGGCTGTTTCCAATGTTGCCATGGCCGGAAATCATCACCACAGGGTGTCGTTCATCAAGAAGCTTATCGAGCACTTCAATCCCATCCATCTGGGGCATCTTAATGTCGCAGAGGATAACATCGTACTTCTCTTTCGATGCCAGTTCCAGGGCTGTCATCCCATCAGGCGCCTCATCCATCTGATATCCTTCATATTCAAGGATTTCCTTCAGGGTGCTTCGGATGCTTCTTTCGTCGTCGATCACTAGTATTCGTGACATTTTTTTGGGTTTATGAGTTGTGCCCTTCGACTTCGCTCAGGGTAACAAGATGTGAGTTAACTACAACAGATAACAGATAACAGTTAACAGTTAACAGATAACAGTTAGCAGAAAGGGTAAGCAGAACTGCAGTAAGAGCAGGCAATCATCGGTTTATAACTAATAACTAACAATTGGCAGAAAGCGGTATGCAAATCTAAAACCGTAAATCTAAAATCGTAAACCGTAAACCCGCCATGGCGGTCAGGCCGTAAATTCTTTCCACTTTGTCATCTGGTCCCAAAGCTATGCGGGATCGAAGGGCTCTTCTTGCGCTTCTGGGGAAGCGTCATTCTTCATTCGTACTTCGCTTATCCTTTATAAAACAGCCATTTCCACATCTCGCCCCAGCTTACTTTCTTTCCGTACATCAGGATTCCGGTCCTGTATACCCTGCCGGCAAGCCAGACTGCTCCGATGAATGATACAGTGAGTATTGCCATTGAAAGTGCCAGCTCCCAGGGTGCAACACCAAACGGAAGCCTTACCATCATGATGATGGGGGAGGTGAATGGAATCATCGAAAACCAGAAAGCGATCGGGCCTTCGGGATTGTTGATGCAAACTGAGCCATCACAATCGATAAGATCAGCGGTATCGTCACGGGCATCATAAATTGCTGGGTGTCGGTTTCATTGTCAACCGCTGCGCCAATGGCGGCAAACATAGCTCCGTAAAGCAGATAACCTCCAAGGAAGTAAAATATGAACGAAAGCGCAATCGCAAGGAAGTTCAGCTTCTGGAAGCCTCCGAGAATGGCATTCATCTTTCCGGAATCCTCTTTTCAGGAGCAGCGGCTGCTGCATTATCGCCGACCGGGATACGGGTACCGGGTTGAACATTTCGGTGTTATCTGTTTTATCAAGCTTATCCGGAACAATAGTCTTGAAAACAGTGACAATGGCCAGCGTCAGCACTACCCAGAGCATAAACTGGGTAAGTCCCACCAGGCAATGCCCGACAATCTTTCCCATCATCAACTGGAAGGGTTTTACTGATGATACAATGACTTCAACAATACGGCTAGTCTTTTCCTCAATCACACCGCGCATCACCTGTGCACCAAACAGAAAGATAAAGAAATAGATCAGGATGCTCTGCAAACATACCGACACCCATACTGACCTCGGTAAAGCTTTCCTCTTCCTTGCCCTCTTCTCCCATTTGTATCGCGGTCAGGGTTATGTTTGTCTTGATGTTTTTCAGAATTTCTTCGCTGATCAGTGCTTCTTTCGAGAGAGAATCGTTACCGATGGATTTGTATTCCGGGTTCACTTTCCTGATTTCTTTCAGGATTTCAGCCCCGAGTTTCTGGCTTTCGACCTCTTTGGCCATCACATTCCTGATGTACCCCTTCAGGTCGATGCTGGCCTGTTTTTCACTGTAAATCACAGCCGACGAAGGAACACTTGCAGTAGGCCGGGGTATGTAGAGTAAAGCATACCCTTTTTTGACAGACATGTTGGTTTTGGCTGTTTCCAGATCATCGTAAACATAGTCGAAGTGAAAACGATCAGAGTTTTCGAATTTATTGATAAACCAACCGGTTTCGTCAAGGATATCGATCTTTTTGGTTTGCTCATGAAGCAGTTCAAATTCAGCGGGGATCATGCTGAGAGAGCTGGTGAAGTCGTTGTATTCAAGCCGAAAAGTGTTTGTCTTGTAGGTGTTCTTAATGTCCCTGACTTTTCCTTCCAGGATTTTTTTGTGTGAATTGTCTGATCAGGGCTATGTTGTCGCACAACTCTTCGACCGATCCCATGTTGTGGGTCGAGAAAATGAT
>JADIZB010000016.1 GCA_016705005.1 Bacteroidales bacterium
CGGCAAGAATATCGCCAAAATGATTGGAAAAAGCCACTTTGTTTTGAAGACGGCCCTGAAAAGACGCCCTCGTAGAAAACATCGCCAACCACCTGAAAAATCATACCTCAACTGGAACCGCGATTCGGTGAACGATGAACTGATTACCGATCACCTCAGGGATTTGTCGGATGGCAAGCTCTCCCCAGCGGGCCTGCGCCTGGCGCACACCAACGATCTTCTGTCGAAACATTTGCAGGACAAACGCACCCCAGAACCAAAGCAATAACCGCAGGAAAAAATTCAACCCAAAAACGACAAAACGCTTAAATTTCAAGCGTTTGCGGAACCGCAAAAAAATTAACTTGCGGACAGAAATCCTTCTTTTTGTGTATAATCCATCCATTTGTTAAGCTATGAGTTCGTTTGTCATTAACAGGGGGCAAAAAGCTTGCCAGTGGGAAATAACCCTGAGGAGCCAAAACTGGCTTTTGCAGATTTTGTGTACTTTACGTACTCCTTACCCCGAAACTGTTACCATCGACAATATTCCTGTCAGGGATGTCAACAAACTGATAGAACTGCTCAGCGATATGGGCGTTCAGGTAACACCTGCCGGAAAGGGAGTTATATCTTCAAAGCCGAAAACATCAACCTTGAGTACCTTAAGTCTGCGGATTTCGGGAAGGGCCGGACTGCGCGGATCGGTGATGATACTCGGTCCACTGCTTGCCAGGTTTGGCAAAGGATACATCCCCCATCCCGGTGGCGACAAAATCGGACGTCGCAGGTTGGATACCCATTTATAGGTTTACAGAAACTTGGGTGCGAGGTTCGAATCAGAAGACCAAAAATTTTTACAGCATAGACGCTTCCGAGACAAGAGGCTCCTATATGTTGATGGACGAAGCTTCAGTTACCGGAACAGCAAACGTTTTGATGGCCGCCGTGATGGCAAAAGAAAACCACCATCTTCAATGCCGCCTGCGAACCTTACCTGGTTCCGCTTTGCAGGATGCTCAACCGGATGGGGCGAAAATATCAGGAATAGGCTCAAACTGACCGCATAAAGAGGGTGTTGAAAATCTGGGTGGAACTACCACCTTGCTACCCGACGCAGTCGAGATCGGAGGCTTTATCAGGCTGGCTGCCGTGACTGGCTCAGACATCACCATCAAAGATGTTCGTTTCAATGACCGTGGGAGT
Source organism: Bacteroidales bacterium (assembly GCA_016705005.1). Lineage (GTDB taxonomy): Bacteria > Bacteroidota > Bacteroidia > Bacteroidales > Lentimicrobiaceae > Lentimicrobium. Next base: position 1,186 of record JADIZB010000016.1, read on the forward strand.
TATTCCAGATGTTTTATTCAAGCGACTGGGCATCAAACTTGAGCTCCGCGGCGATGATATTTATGTTCCCGCTCAGGAAACCTATGAGGTAGATACCTTCATGGACGGTTCCATTATGACCATATCCGATGCCCCATGGCCAGGCTTCACCCCGATCTGGTCAGTATTGCACTTGATTAGTTGGCCACCCAGGCCAAGGGGCGAAGTGTACTCATCAGAAAATGTTTGAAAGCCGCCTCTTTTTCGTGGATAAGCTTATTGACATGGGCGCCAGATCCTTTGTGACCACACAGGCCACCGTCATCGGACTGAATCATCAAGGTTTGCACTTCGCGGCATCACCATATCGTCGCCAGATATCCAGGGCAGGAGTTGCCCTACTCATTGCGGCCCTCTATCCGCAAAAGGCACTTCAGTCAGATCGACAACATCGAACAAATTGACCGGAGTTACCAAAATATCGATGCCAGGCTTGAACACTTGCGCTGGGAGCGCGAGATTAACGATTTGACATAGTCGTTTTAAAAACTTCAACTGGCCAAGTTTAAAGCAGATGAGCGTTAATAACCTGTACTTGCCAACAATACGCCGAGCGGGGATGATTGATTCGTGGACATTGGAAAACGGAAGAATATATTACTGAAAACGAAGAAATATGGTCAAAACATAGTAAAAATAAAGATGGGACTGAACAAACTGACTCCGGAAAAGATGCTGCCAATGAAGGGAGAACGAATCTCCAGGAGACAGAAAAAGGCATGCAAAAGGAGAATTGAACTTACACCAAAGGAATTGGCTGAGAACTAAGCAAGAAACCCTGATTTTTTCATGCCGGTAAAATGATTCCGTCGACCGGAGTAAATAAAGATAAAACAACATCTGTAGCATAAAGCACATTCAACGTGGCGAAAAGAGATTATTACGAGATACTTGGCCTGGCGCGCAATGCCGGTGATGCTGAAATCAAAAAGGCATACCGCCAGATGGCGCTGAAATTCCATCCCGACAAGAACCCGGGAAACAAGGATGCCGAAGATCACTTTAAAGAAGCTGCCGAAGCTTATGAAGTACTGAGCAATCCTGACAAGAGGGCACGATACGATCAATACGGCCACGACGGACTGCGCAATGGCGGCGGTGGTGGCGGTTACGGGGGTGGTATGAGCATGGACGATATCTTCAGTCAGTTCGGCGACATCTTCGGAAGTGCCTTTGGCGGTGGATTCGGCGGATTCAGCGGTGGAGGCTCAAGGCGAAGGGTCAACAAAGGCACCAACCTCAGGGTGAAGGTAAAACTCACCCTCGAAGAAATAGCCACCGGTGTTGAGAAAAAGATCAAAGTAAACAAACTGGTTTCATGCGATACCTGTCATGGCACAGGAGCTGCCGGCGGATCTTCATTTTCAAGCTGTTCACATTGCCACGGTACCGGTCAGGTAACCAGGGTTACCAGTACTTTCCTGGGCCAGATGCAGACCACATCAACCTGTCCATACTGTAACGGTGAAGGACAAACCATTACCAACAAATGTAACACCTGCGGTGGCAGCGGAACCACCAAGGGAGAAGACGTGCTCAGCCTTAATATTCCGGCAGGAGTTTCCGAAGGAATACAGCTTTCGGTTGGTGGCAAGGGCAATGCAGCTCCACGCGGGGTTCCCGGCGATCTGATCGTTCAGATCGAAGAGGTGCCCCATCCCGAACTGGTGCGCGACGGGTCGAACATTCTTTACGAACATTATATCAGTTTCCCCGATGCAACGCTGGGTACCTCCATCGAAGTGCCTACCATTGAAGGAAAGGTCAGGATCAAGATTGAACCAGGCACCCAGGGCGGAAAAGTGTTGCGTCTGAAAGGCAAGGGTGTTCCATCCCTCAACGGGTACGGCAGGGGTGATCAGCTGATCAACATCAGTGTATGGACACCCCGGAACCTGAACCGCCAGGAACAGGAGATCCTCGAACAACTGAAGAATTCTGAAAACTTCAAACCACATCCGGGAGCCAGGGATAAATCATTCTTCGACAGAATGAAAGAGTATTTTCAATAGTTTTGTATTTCAAAGGGACTGACCGGGGGATGATGCACGAACAGGCAGTTTTCATCCCCGGTTTTTTTTAATCAACAGCATTTCTAACCGAAGCTTCATGAGCTACTATTTTTCAGCAAAAAATATCACGAAAAGGTATGCAAACCATACCGCTCTCACCAGCGTAAGTATCGATGTTCCCAAACAGTGCATATTCGGTCTGTTGGGCCCGAATGGTGCAGGCAAAACATCCCTGATAAGAATTATCAATCAGATTACCGGACCTGACGAGGGTGAACTCTTCTTCGACAACGAAAAGCTGGCACCACATCATGTGGAACACATCGGCTATCTGCCTGAAGAAAGAGGCCTTTACAAGAAAATGAAAGTCGGTGAACAAGCCCTCTACCTGGCCCAGCTCAAGGGGGTGAGCAAAGCCGATGCCATGAAAAAACTCAGGTACTGGTTCGAAAAATTTGAAATTCAGGCCTGGTGGAATAAGAAGGTTGAAGAGCTTTCAAAAGGAATGCAGCAGAAGATTCAGTTTATCGTAACCATCATTCATGAGCCGTCACTGTTGATTTTTGATGAACCATTCAGTGGATTCGACCCCATCAATGTCAACATACTGAAGGAAGAAATCCTGAAACTGAGGGAGAACGGGGCTACGATCATTTTCTCGACCCACAACATGGGATCGGTCGAAGAGTTGTGCGACAACATAGCCCTGATCAACAATTCACACAAAATCCTGGAAGGAAAAGTCAGGGACATTAAGAACACCTACAAGACAAACACCTTTTCGCTTGAATACAACGACTTCACCGGCTCTCTCAGCAGCATGATCCCCGCTGAATTTGAACTTCTTCATGAGCAAACCGAAGATGGCATCAACAAGGCAACAATCCGTCTGCCGAAAGGTACCAGTCAGAATCAGCTGCTCACCCTGCTGATTCCGCATGTCACACTTCATTCGTTCAATGAGATCATACCTTCGATGAATGATATTTTTATCGAAACCGTAAATGCCGCTGCCTCCAATTCCGTCAACCCTCTAAACAACCGGTCATGAACAAGATCCTGCTCGTAATTAAACGCGAATACCTGTCAAGGGTTCAGAAGAAATCGTTTATCGTGATGACCATACTGGGTCCGATTCTCATGGCGGCACTTTTTATTGTCCCTGTTTATCTTTCACAGATTTCGGACGAAACCAAAAAGATCGATATCCTTGACGAAACCGGTTGGTTTATCAATAAATTCGAAAACTCTGATCGTTTTCACTTCGACTATGTTTACGATGATCTGGAAACAGCCAAAACCAACATATCTGTCAAAAAATTCGTCGGCTGTGATTTACAGTGAAAAACAGGCCAGCATCGACCTGAAGGGGTACATCAGGAATGTGATGGCCAAAGAGGTCGAAAGCCAGAAACTCAGGGGCTGAAATCCTGAAAGAAATCAGGAAAGTGAACCCGGAATACAAATCCATCGGTAACGATTCTCTCTCGAAAGAAGCATTGATCAGCGAAGAAATTCTGAAAAACATCAAGACAAACATAACCCTGACCGCGATACAAATGGGGGAAGAGGGCAAGGAAGAGGAAAGCTTTACCGAGGTCAGTATGGGTGTCGGTATGTTTGCAGGCATCCTGATCTATTTCTTTATCTTTCTGTTTGGTGCACAGGTGATGCGCGGTGTGATTGAGGAAAAGACTAGCCGTATTGTTGAAGTCATTGTATCATCAGTAAAAACCCTTCCAGTTGATGATGGGAAAGATTGTCGGCATTGCCCTGGTGGGACTTACCCAGTTTATGCTCTGGGTAGTGCTGACGCTGGCCATTGTCACTGTTTTCAAAACTGTTGTTCCGGATAAGCTTGATAAAACAGATAACACCGAAATGTTCAACCCCGGCACCCGTATCCCGGTCGGCGATAATGCAGCAGCCGCTGCTCCTGAAAAAGAGGATTCCGGAAAGATGAATGCCATTCTCGGAGGCTTCCAGAAGCTTAACTTCCTTGCGATTGCGCTTTCGTTCATATTTTACTTCCTTGGAGGTTATCTGCTTTACGGAGCTATGTTTGCCGCCATTGGCGCAGCGGTTGACAATGAAACCGACACCCAGCAATTTATGATGCCCGTGACGATACCGCTCATCCTATCGATTGTGATGGCTCAGTTTGTGATCAACAATCCCGAAGGCCCGATCGCTTTCTGGTTTTCGATGATTCCGTTCACCTCCCCCATCATCATGATGGTAAGGCTTCCGTTTGGTGTTGCACCCTGGGAACTTGCCCTGTCGATGGCTATACTTACTGTTACATTTGTTGGAGCGGTGTGGCTTGCCGGCCGTGTATACAGGACCGGAATCCTGATGTACGGAAAGAAAGTAAGCTGGGGCGAGATGTGGAAATGGCTGTTTTATAAAGGATAAGAGGAATGACGAAGTACGAATGACGCCCTTCGACTACGCTCAGGATGACAAAGTGGAAAGACTTTACGACCTGACCTCCTTGGCGGCCTGCCTGACGGCATCAGGGTTTAAGATTTATGAATGACGAATTTTCTGTATCAGATTTACTCCTTAATCCAACAGGGACATGGGGCGAGAGACACAGCTCCTTACTCCTTATTCCTTACCCGCCAAAAGCGGGCGAACTCCTACTCCCTACTCCCTACTCCTTACTCACTACTCCCTACTCCCTACTCCCTACTCCCTACTCTACTCCCTACTCCCTACTCCCTACTCCTTACTTCACTCATAACTCATAACTCATAACTGACTAAAAAAATGGCACACATTTTAGTGATCGACGACGAAAGAAGCATCCGAAGCACCCTCAAAGAAATCCTTGAATATGAAGGATATCAGATGGATGAGGCGCCTGATGGGATGACAGCCCTGGAACTGGCATCGAAAGAGAAGTACGATGTTATCCTCTGCGACATTAAGATGCCCCAGATGGATGGGATTGAAGTGCTCGATAAGCTTCTTTTGATGAACGACACCCCTGTGGTGATGATTTCCGGCCATGGCAACATTGAAACAGCCGTGGATGCCATCAAGCGGGGAGCCTACGACTATATTTCCAAGCCCCTCGACCTGAACCGGCTTTTGATTACCATCCGGAATGCCATGGAAAAAGGCAGCCTGGTTAAAGAAACGAGGGTACTGAAGCGCAAAGTGAGCAAGACCTATGAAATGGTGGGTGAATCGGAGCCCATCCGGCAGATCCGCACGATGATTGATAAGGTCGCACCGACCGATGCCAGAGTCCTGATCACAGGAAGCAACGGCACCGGAAAGGAACTGGTTGCCCGCTGGCTTCATGAACTGAGCAACAGGGCTGAAGGCCCCTTTGTTGAAGTGAACTGCGCCGCAATTCCCGGCGAACTGATTGAGAGTGTATTGTTTGGACACGAAAAAGGCTCATTTACTTCGGCCATAAAGCAACGGAAAGGCGACTTTGAACAGGCAAGCGGCGGAACACTCTTTCTCGATGAAATCGGTGATATGAGTCTCTCTGCCCAGGCCAAGGTGCTGCGCGCCCTTCAGGAAAACAAGATTATGAGGGTGGGCGGTGAAAAGGAAATACCGGTCGATGTGCGGGTGATTGCCGCTACCAATAAAAATCTGAAGGAAGAAATTGAACAACGGAATTTTCGTGAAGACCTCTACCACCGGCTGAGCGTTATCCTGATCCATGTGCCCTCGCTAAACGAACGGAAAGAAGATATTCCTCTGCTGGCCAACTACTTCATCACAGATATCTGCGAAACCAGCGGCAAACCAATGATGATGTTTGAAGAAGCCGCACTGACCGCCCTTCAGGAAATAACCTGGACCGGAAATATCAGGGAACTGAGAAATGTAGTTGAACGACTGGCCATTCTGTGCGACGGAACCATCACCGCCGCTGATATTGCGCAATATGCCAGACCTCTGAAACAGTAATATTTCCTGTTCGGGGAATTTTACCTTTCTTCCAGATAAGTCCTGAGTTTACTGAACAATTCCGCCGGATTGAAGGGTTTGGAGATAAAGTCATTCATACCGGCAAGACTAATCTTCTCATGCACCTCCGATTTGGAAGAAGCCGTAAGTGCGATGATCGGAATAGAATTAAACGGCTCAACCCCACGTCCGCGGATTATGCTTGCTGTCTTATAACCATCCATTTCGGGCATCTGCAGGTCCATCAGAATCAACCGGTAATTCTCCTGATTGAGCATCTCTATGGCTTCCAGACCATTGACAGCTGAATCCACTTTAAGGTCCCACTCTTCCATAAATTTCCTGGCAATCAGCTCGTTGATCTTGTTGTCCTCAACCAGCAAAATACGCTGCCCGCCAAAAGTGTAATTTTCCATCTCGCGGTCGGCCGGTTCTTCCTGGAGCTTTCGGGTTTGCCCTTCGGGCATGGTTATCACAAAGGAAAACACGGAGCCTTCGCCCGATTCACTCTTCAAACGTATACTACTGCCGAGCATCTCGAGCAACTTGCTGGTAATAGCCAGACCAAGTCCCGTGCCGCCGTATTTCCGTGAAGTCTCGGACGAAGCCTGTGTAAAAGCCCCGAAAATCCGCTGGTGCATTTCATCAGGAATACCTATACCAGTGTCAGAAACAATAAATTCAACATCCACTTTATCCACTTTCCGACCGGCAAGCCTTATTTCGAGCATAACTCCACCCTTATCGGTAAATTTAATGGCATTGCTCACCAGATTGTTCAGTATCTGAGCAATGCGGAGCGGATCGCTAACCACATAAAGCGGAAGCAATTCATCATACTCAAATCTGAATTCAATCCCTTTCTCTTTAGCCTTGTGGATCATTGAACTGTGCACCCCTCCGGCAAGGTTTTTCAGATTGAAATTAATGGCTTCAATTACCAGTTTTCCGGCTTCTATTTTGTTGAGATCAAGTACATCATTGATGAGCCCAAGAAGGTTTTCGGCCGAAAACTTCAGGATCTTCAGATCTTCAAGCTGTTCGGGCCTTGGGTTGTCGCGCATGAGCAAATGGGTAATCCCGATCACGGCATTCATTGGTGTACGTATCTCATGGCTCATCACCGAAAGAAACTGTGATTTAGCCTTAGCAGCTTCTTCAGCCTGGTTCTTGGCCTGTTCAAGCTCTTTGTTTTTCAGGCTCAGGGCCTCGTTTTTATGGCTGATCCACTTGTTCTGCTGTTCGATCTGATCACGCTGGTTCACAATTTCCTGCGTCCTGTCGGTAATAATCTGCTCAAGCTTCTCATTGTCAATTCTTAACCGACGCGAATGACGTCGTGTAATCAGCATCAAAAAAAGTACGAATACTGACAGTACCAGTAAGATCACATACCAGCGTTCATACCAGATGCGGTTAACCCTGAAACTGATCAGGGCCGGATCACTGTTTAGAAAATTTCCTGTCTGCCGCGCCCTGATCTTCAAAACGTAACTTCCGGGTTTCATACTCCCCAGCACGATATCACCGTCATCAGGAATTATAACCCAGGCAGTATCTACACCTTCGATCCACCGCTCATACTTCAGGTATTTGGCCGGAAATTCAGGCGACGATACCTTCAGGTTCACAAATCCCTTATTGCTGAATTCAAAGGATTCAGGATTGACTTTATCAACCAGCACATTATTGATCATCAGACTTCTGATACCCGGACTCATGGTCTTCCTCGGATGCATCAGCGGGAGGAGACTGCCAGTCCGGCGACTGTTCCTACCCAAAGACGGTTGCGACTGTCAACCATCAGCCCCCGGTACGATACCGTTTTGGCAGGCAGTCCGGTGCGTTCGTTAAACGACATCAGATTTCCATTGCGGTAACGATGTAACCCCTGGTTGTTGGCGAACCAGACATAGCCAAGAGAATCGATGGCAACCGCCTTTACTGAGTTCCCCGTTAAACTTCCCAGGTCCACCCTGTTGTAACTTCCCTTGTGAAGCCATATCAGCCCGAAGGAAGTGCCAAGCCAGATGTCGTTGCTGCGAGGAGCGCATACTATATCGTTGACATTGATGTCAATGTTGCGTTCAAATTCAATTCTTTCACTCAGATTAATAAACTTATCAATATAAGGATTGTACACCATCAGAAAACTTGAATCGGTCATCCCACCTGCATACAACTCACCGGACCCTGAAATCGTGAGCGCAATGGCCCTTGATAACAAACCTTCACCCAGACCATAAAATCGTGTAGTAAAATCAGGCAATATCCTGATAATGCTGGTATTTACATCCTGACAAGCCCAGATGCTGCCATCACGGTCCTTAACCATCTTAAAGACAGCCCTTCCTTGAGCGCTGAAATCAAAACGTTTGATCACTTTGCCTGTAAAGGTTGTATAGGTAACAGCCCCATCCGCATCGGCGAGCCACAATCCGTTTTTATCAGGGATCACCTGCAACACAACAGTGTTTGTTGTAAAGATCCGGGTTGCAGAAACCCTGGAACCTGCCTCTGCCTTAAAAACAGCACTACCATCAGTAAAATAAACCACATCCTTCTGTCCGCTGCTGATGTGCTGGATGTAAGCATTGGTAAAAGTATGAAAGGGACTCCCGAAAAGGGTTTCCTGCAAAAGTATAATTCCAATGTCGGCAGCAATCCAAAGGTTATTTTCGGGGTCAACATACAAATGACTCACATCCTTTTCAGAAAACCGGCCTAAGGATTCAATTGAGTACTCCCCTTTCGCGTAGGTGTTGATCGTGAACAGACCATTAGACCATGTACCGGCGAAAACAGTCCCTTTTTTATCTCTGGCCATGTATGAGATTTCAAGCGGACTGATCTGTTTAAGGCTGATCACTTTTCCGGATTTGTCCATAATCATCTCAAACAGACCTTCGCGGGTGGCAATAAACAACATACCAGGGGCGAAGTTAAAGGCAGCATGTACCCCGGTTATCAGATGAGGCAGCGCCACCGGTTTAAAACTGTCGGTTCCTTCATGATATAAAAACACCAAACCGGTTTCGGAAACAGCGATCAGGTTGCCATTCCCGTCATCAGCAAAAGAAAAGGACCGGTTAAAATTATTGGTTGCCACACCCAAACCGGGCACGTAGGATTTGAACCCCTTTTCTGTATACCGGAAAATCCTGAAATTATCGGAAAGCCATACCCTGCCTGCCGCATCACTGAAAAGCATTTTCGGGTACCACATGGTGGAATCATTCTGTTTAACCGACCCACGGGCAATGGTTTCGAACTGAACCAAACCAGCCTTGTCGGTGACGCGTGCCACACCCATATCGGTGGTAACCAATATTCTGCCATCGGGCAGCGCAAGCACTGACTTGGCATAAATTCCGGGAAGTTCGTCGCTGAAGAGCCTGAAATCACGACCATCGAACCGCACCAGACCTTCGTCGGTGGCAGCCCAAACAATTCCGTTGTGGCCGGTGGCGATTGATTTAACCAGGGGTGAGGGCAGCCCTTCTTCTTCCGTATAACGGGTAAACAGCATCGACTGACCGATGACAGCTACCTGGGAAACAAACGCAAGCAACAAAAAAAGAAGGATCTTTTTCAACAGCAATGTCATGAAGCGGAAGCTTATAACAATTATTAAATGTACAAAGTTCTCCCTTGTTATCTGATTTATGACTAATTTTGCCGAATGTAACCGGGGATGACCGGTTTTGACAGCAAGGAAGTGGTATTGTAAGCATGCCGGGCGTTGTAGGAGTGGCCCGTTAATCCCAACCTGCACAGCCAACAAATGGCAACGATTACAATTACGCGTTAGCCGCTTAATCAAGGATTAAGCCGCTTTCTGCTCCCCGGGAAGCTTCGCGTGGCCGCGTTCCGGTACGGGCATCACAAATGCCGCGATAAGACAGGTAAGGCCCTGGTGCCTGTTCGAAAACCAAAAGGAATACGGAACCTGTTGGGCGGTTTTCTCCCTGCAGGCTCCCGACAATCAACTGAAAACTAAGCTTGTAGAAAGCACTATTGCTGCTTGTTTTGGACCTGGTTCGACTCCCGCCATCTCCACAAAAAAGCCCGGAAGCGAAAGCCTGCGGGCTTTTTGATTTACAGTTGATAAGTTCACAATAGAGAAACATAAAAAATCTGTAAATTTGATTTCTGTTGGTATTATCATTAACATTTTTTGTCCCCGTTGGTTATCGTTGATTTGATTGAAGCCTATATATCTGATTTTGAAGGAAACCTTAGTTGACAAAATATTGTCTGAGGTCAGGGATTCTGGGTAATCGATTAAAAATATCACTATTGTCAGATTAAAATTAAAAAAGAGATTGCCACGAACCTGCCAGCCGGCAGGCTGGGACTCTAAGACTCTAAGCCTGCCTGGTCGGCAGACAGGTTACACAAAATGAGTAAAATAAATATGTGAACCTTTGTGCCATTAGTGCCTTTGTGGCAAAAAAAGAAAGTAAGGTGTATATTATTGAAATCTTCGGAAACCCATAGTAAAAAGCGATCGACTCATATTCAACTTTTTTTCCCGGACAACTATGTAAAAATATATCAAATAAAAAATGAGCAAGAAAACCAGTATTAAACTATTTGAAAGTAAGCAGGTCCGTTCCGTTTGGGACTCAGTGGCTGAGAAATGGTTTTTTTCGATTGTGGATATTATTGAAGCACTGACTGGCACAGACCGACCACGTAAGTATTGGAGTGATTTAAAATCAAAGATGAAAAAGGAAGGCAGCGAACTGTCCGAAAAAATCGGACAGATGAAACTTGCATCAGAAGATGGAAAAATGCGCCTTACTGATGTAGCCGATACTGAAACACTTTTTCGTTTAATTCAATCAATTCCATCTCCCAAAGCTGAGCCATTTAAACTTTGGATTGCCAAAGTAGCCCGCGAGCGGATTGATGAAATTGAAGACCCTGAGATTGGCATTGACCGTTTGATGGAAACTTATCTGCGAAAAGGTTATTCAAAAGAATGGATTAACCAACGGCTTAAGAGTATCGAAATAAGGAAGGAACTTACAGATGAATGGGAAAAACGTGGTGTAGAAAAAGGACAGGAATTTGCAATTCTAACGGATGATATTACTCAGGCCTGGAGTGGTTTTACAACAAAAGAATATAAGGAGTTTAAAGACCTGAAGAAGGAAAACCTTCGCGACCATATGTCGAACCTGGAACTGGTTCTGAATATGCTCGCTGAAGCCACAACTACTGAAATATCCAAAGAAAAGAAACCCAAAACATTTCCTGAAAACAGAAAAATTGCAAAGCAAGGCGGAACCATCGCAGGAAACACCCGAAAGGAGATCGAAGAAAAATCAGGCAAACCGATTGTGACCCGCAAAAATGCAAAGCATCTGAATAAAAAACCAGACAAAAATGCATTGGGGGACCCAGATAAAATCAAGGAATAACCTATAGGGTTCGAATCCATCCATGTCCACTGAAAAGCCCGGAAGCGAAAGCCTGCGGGCTTTTTGTATTTTATAAACAGGATTTATGATAATAATCACAATTTTGCTGTAATCCACCGTTTAACTCTACCGGAAAGTTGTGGCTTCCTTTCAATTGACTACCATTAGAATTACGGCTGGCGGTATTTTATTCCGCAGCAATCATCCAATCGCTGATAACCTCTTCGAGGCCCGGTCTGGCAATGATTATTTCATCCGTATTTTTAAACGATGCAACAGCCCTGTCATTTTCTTTCCACACGAGTAATCCCGTTTTGTCCTTAATCAATTTTTCTTCCGGCTGTTTTATTTTCTTCGCCCCCCGGTGAAAAATCAACTGAATCAGTTTCGGGGGCTGAATTCTCATGGTCAGCCGGTCCTGATCGTTGTAGCAATAGTTGGGACCGTTCCATTTAATGTTTTCAGTCAATCCTGCATCTGAACCAAGTATGATCTGACGCAAAAGCTCAATTTCAGCCCGCAAAGGGTGATTTAATCCATCCAGGAACTTTGTTACTTCGCTGTTCAGTGTGCTCATTTCTGATGTCTTGTTTTCTGGTTATTGTTTAATAAACCTTCTTACTGTATAACCTTGTTTATTTTTAATGCCTAATGCATAAATCCCGCTTGCCAGATTTGTAAGGTCAATCTGGGTTTCAGGAGATCGTAATGAAATGCGTCTGATGAAACGGCCATCCATGCCCATGATTTCAATGTCGGTGTTTTCATAGTTCACGAGTTCAATATTCAATTTGTCCTTTGCCGGATTCGGATAAACACGAACACCGGAAAAATCAGATTCACATTCCTTTGCACCGACTACCTCATCCAGCGATCGCGCCCATACACCCTTACCGCGGGTTCCCGCATAAATATTTGTTTCATCCACTGTCAGTGCCCTGACTTCTGTAAGGGCCAGGCCTGTGTTGATTTTCGACCAGTGGCCACCGTTATCTGTTGACTGATGAACCCCATCGGGGTCAGTACCTGCAAAAACAGAGGAACCACGCATTGCAAATGCATATACCCTACTTGATGAAAACACCCCGGATGCATGCGTCCAATAGCCTCCATGGTCATAGGAAATATAGATACCACCAACTTCCGTTCCGGCAAGCACCGTTTCTCCGGTAATGATCAGCGACAGAATTCGTTTATTCCCGATATTTGCATCCATATGGGTCCAGTGGAGGCCGTTATCCGATGATCCATACACCCCGTCATAGGTCCCTGCATAAATATAACCTCCTCCGGCAGCCAATGACTCAACGCCGGGCAGATCACCGACCAGTTCTGTCCAGGAAACACCATTGTTACCGGTTGAAAAAACCTTTCCGTCCATGGTTCCGGCATACACCATGTTGTCTCCCGCAGCCAGCGCTGTAATATAAAGGTCTGAAAGCCCCTGGTTCCTCCGGGTCCATGTCTGACCGTAGTTTTCGGATATAAAAACTCCACTGCTGAACGTTCCGGCAAACGCAACAGAACCGTTTACAGCCAGTTCAGTAACATAGGTGTCGCCGATGCTGTCGTTTGTGAAATCCCAGACGGACCCGCCGTCCAGCGTGGTATAAAGTTCACCTGCAAGGTTGGTACCTGCAAAAACAGCCGGCCCGCAGGAGGCCAACGCCGTTAACTCGGTATTGCTGACACCCACCGACAGCCAATCCTGACCTGCATCGGTCGATAAGAGTATTCCTATTCCATTGGTATTATAGTGATCTCCTGTGCCTGCAAAAAGATTCGTCTCAAATGATGCAACCGATTGAATGCGAACACCTCCCGTGCCGGAGGTAACCCCCAGGTCAACAGCTGTCCAGCTTGCAGCACTGTCAACAGAGGCGAACAAACCTACAGCCGTACCTGCGTAAAGTGTTGAACCGGCAACAGCCAGTGACAGAATTGAGGGATATTCGTTGGCAGATACATCAAAAGGCAGGCCGTTGTTGACAGCTGTCAACTCCGTGATCGTAAGAAACATAAATTCCGTCTTCAGTATAGTTCATCCCACGTCCGGTGCCGGCAATAAGGCAACTTCCGGTATTCACCATTGCATTCACGCTCAGGTACTGCAGCCCGCTGAGTGTCCAGTGCTGCCCGTCATCTGCCGACAGAAACACACCGTTGTAGGTGCCGGCAAATACCCCGGTTTCATCGGTAACAAACGACCGGACATCGGGATAATTGATGCCCGCATTGGATTGTACCCAGTTTATCCCGTTGTCACCGGAGAGATAAATGGCATAGTTTGACCCGGCGAACAGGGTATTACCGTTCCTGGCGAAACAATTGATGATGCCCCCGTAAGGGCCATGGGTTTGCTGCCATTGTGCGTTGACCATGTGCGAAAAACCAAGAATGGCGAGAATGAGCAGTGCAATTCTTTTCATTGGGCTGGTATTTTATGGCGATAATACAAATTTCTCAGTAAAACGGATAATCCTTGTAACTTTTTATTTCTGATCAGGCCTTTATTAATCCGGAACCCTTGCCTATAATTCCCTTTATAATTATTTTATAAGTTTCAGGATTTTTCAGATCAACCATACAATCATGAACTGATTGTTAAAATCCGGATAAAATCAGGAATGGATGGGTTTCTCCGAAAGTTTTTATTCAGAACATTACATTACCCGTCATACAATTGATTCATAAGGATTCAGTCAGCACAGGGATACAGGGCACGGCTATTTTATTGGGACGGCAATTCCTACACCTTCAGTTGAAGATTTTATGCTCAACCGATCATTGAATTTCAACAAATTCCCAGCTTTTCTGGCATTTGAAAATGATATTACATGAAAGATAAAACCCACAAAGCCAACACCTACACCTGCATATATAAAGTTTTCCGGCTTCTTAATCTCTTTGTCTTTCATCATATTGGGCAAAGAAATAATTACCATACTTAACCCCTCAAGGGCTAATCCTATTTGAGCCAGGGTGGCAAAATTGACTAATTCATTTCCAATTTCCTCGAATGGGGAAGCTGAGGGATTGACTAAACCACTTTGAGAAGGTGTTAACCTACGCGAGTAAGAACCAATATGTTTCGGAATATAACTGTCTGCCAGATATAGTCCTCCATTCCAAAAGTACTGGTAAACATGACCTATTGAAATTATAGAAACTTCTTCATTACCGGGTGTTGTATAAATAATTGACTGAAATTTACCATTCAGTTCAATGATCTTACAGGGTATCTTCACTTTACTATTGGTTATGATGGTATCCATCGCCACCTGGCCCCTTGTGTAAAGGCCAAGGACAACAAAAAGGACTATGAGCAGGGATTGTTTTTTCATGATATATAATTAAAAAATTTTGTTTAAAAACAAGTAAATTATTTTTTTAAGGAGTATACATAGGAGGTCCTATAGTAATTACGGTTTTTGAAATTTACTATGTTTTTTACTAACAATTAAGGAGAAAGGGGCATAAGATTACTCCTTAATTGCAACTATTCTAAGAGTTGGCCGGTTTGCTGTCTTGATAAACTTATGATATTCTGGAATCTCAAAAAAGTCAATTCGTTTCGTATAAGTGTCAAATGCCAATAATTGGCCTTTTAGAAGTTTGGCAGATTTTGCTTCAATTAATTCACGCTCACGGACTTCAAGGTTTTCAGGGAATGTAAAAACAACACCTTCTATATATGATACATCATTTTCATTTTCTGGTTCTTCTAAAACCAATTTATCCTTATATACTAATTTCATTATCTTAACTTGCTCTTCAAGCAATTCTTCAATACGATTAATTTTCCAGTACCAAAGCATTACTGACCTTAGAATAAAGAAAAGTGCAATAGATACTATTGCACTACCGATAAGGATTCTGTCATCCATATTATGAGTTATTATGTTAATGTCAAATATTCAATTTAAGTTAAATATTTGCTTAGAACAGTAAATATACATATATTTAATTTCAAAATATTCCGAATTGATAAATTGTCTTGAATAGACCGAAAATAAATCATCACAATCATTAAAATAATTATTATTGCCCCCTTCACAAGGTTACTATCAGAACTAAATTCTTCTATTAGAAGGAAGCTATGGACCTTTTCTGGCAAGCTGCCTGCATATTCAATTAACGGCCGTAAATCAGCGGAAATTCCCTCTGTGAAATCGGATGAATACAATTTTCGGCCATGTCTTCATCCGGAAGATTACAATCCGGTTTTGGTATTTATCCTTCTTTTCAGAGGTGATATTCCATAAAATTTCATCAACAGAAAAAAAACATCCGCCGGTCATTTCATTATTTCTTCTTAGATTTGATCAACGATTAAATATCCATCCTGAATTTTCCTCTCACTCAAAACAATAAAATATCGCATTATGTCAGATGAAAAAATGTGGTCGGTAAGTCCCTCGGGGGAGCAGTTTGCCATTCCCCTGAAAAATGAATACATTGTTGAAAAGGAACGGATCCGCGCATTGGTGGACCAGGCCCGCACCGAAGGCAAAGAGATTGTCGTGGTAATGGGCGTTGGATTCGTGGGTGCCGTAATGGCCGCCATTGTGGCCGATACCGTGGATGCTGCCGGCAAACCCTCGAAATTCGTGATCGGTTGCCAGCGGCCCAGCCAGCGCAGCTACTGGAAAATACCAATGCTCAACCGGGGCGAGTCACCCGTGAAGGCCGAAGACCGGAAGTTGACCAGATTATTTCACGATGTGTCAGCGATAAGAAAACACTCACCGCATCCTACAAGCGAAGTACTCTGAATTTGCCGATGTTGGTGGTGGTGGATGTGCAGTGCGATTTCGCCAAGAGGAACTGGGCAATATGAAATCAGGTGAAGCCGATGCTGGCCGCCCTCAAGCCACCCTGAAAACCATCGGTGAAAGCATACAGCCCCACTGCCTGACCCTGATCGAGACCACCGTGGCCCCCGGCACCACAGAGTTTGTGGCCTGGCCCATTTTGAAAAAGGCCTTTACCCGCCGGGGCATCAAATCTGTCCCCTTGCTGGCGCACAGCTTTGAGCGGGTAATGCCCGGAAGGGAATATGTTTCGAGCATCCGCGATTTCTGGCGGGTCTGCTCGGGCTGCGAGGCCGAAGCACGCAGCAGGGTGGAGAAATTCCTTCGCGAAGTGCTCAACACCAGAGACTTCCCGCTGACGGTGATGGACCGCCCCATCGAATCGGAAACCACCAAGATCGTCGAGAATTCATATCGGGCCACCATCCTGGCTTATATGAACGAGTGGAGCCTGTTTGCCGAGCGCAACGGCGTTGACCTGATCAAGGTAATCAACGCGATCAAAATGCGTCCGACCCATTCCAACATGATCTTCCCCGGCCCGGGGTGCGGGTGGTTACTGCCTGCCCAAGGACGGCGGGCTGGGTTACTGGGCCTACCGGCACTTCTGAGTTTTCGATGATAGAATGACCATTTCCGAGGAAGACGGCGACTGCCATGGAAAAAAAAAAAAAAAAAAAAAAAAAACAACAAGGATCGCCGACTGCCATAGGCTCGGCGATACCGTGGCCGTACTTTGAACACCCGCGACGCTGCGTAATATGGCCCGTTACATTGCCGGTGCCGAGGTGAAGGCGTCTGCGGGGCCAGCTACCGCCGAGGATGTGGGCGACACACGCTACAGCGGCAGCGAACTGGTGGTGCGCAAACTC
>JADIZB010000017.1 GCA_016705005.1 Bacteroidales bacterium
TAGGTGTAATGAAAGATATTCTCTTTGCTGATGGTGGTATCCTGGTAATGATCAACAAATTGTTGGAGGCCCCAATCGGTTATATTTTCATTTCGGTTGCCTTCTTTGTTAAATTGATAGAGAGGAAGACATTGATTGTCTCCTAAAAAATGAAGATCAGATATTGTTTTTGATGCATGAAACCTAATATCAGTTCCATTAGTATTAAAATTGATCACTTGGTTTTCTAATTGTGCATTTATACCATAGATCGAAGGATTCTGGTATTGCATTTCATTTAACTCCTTACTGAAATATAAGTATTTTTTTACAAACGGTCGATAGAGACTTTCAATAATCAAATTACTATCGAATGAATAGTACTTACCTTTTTCCAGATCATTCTTTACTGCCCTAGTCCATTTAATAGAATAATCAATTCCATCTGTAATATCTGCTTTTGATTTCCCTTTATGCTTATCTGCGTCTTTATTATAAACATCAATTAAAAAATTAACTTTTTTTTCAAGATTAGTTCTGCTATCGTCATAAACCCACTCATCTCTATTTGTAACGACTCCTAAAGAAAAAAGCTTAAATATTGCATCTGTGCTTCTGCCCAATTTAACGTCTTTATTTGCAATTGAAATTAAACTATCCCAATCATTATTATCAGAAAGATTAATCAATTGTTATTTTATCAGGGATAATTGCTGTAAAGTGGATTTTTTCCAATGCATTGCTTTTAAGCCAGGCAAGTTTCTCTTCCTTTCTCCATTCGTCTTCCATTGAAATATATTCGATGTAGCATTGTCCCTCTTTCTTTTCCTTCTTAATAAGAAACATGATCGCAACACCAGTTTGTATTCCAAAAACATTATGCGTTGTGCCAGCTATTTTAGGATTCACCCTAACATCGCTTTTCGTATCTACGATGTAGCAGTTTGAGAAATCATTTTGAATGCTTTTCCTGAATCCATCGAATGTGCGGCTGTCAATGAAACTGCGGTTGGTGATTAAAGCCAGCACACCATTCATTTCTAACCTGTCCATCGCCCAGCGGTAAAACCGGGCATACATATCATAAACCTTTGTCTTTTGAGCCGTGCTGTATTTGATGAAGGTATCCTTAATCCGCTTATCGATATATGGATACTCGCGGTTTTTATTGTTCTCGTTTTCGTTTAACTGATTGGCATTGTACGGCGGGTTCCCGATAATCACCGAAATCTTTTTACTGTTCTGCCTTCGGATGCGGTCTGTATTTTCGGAAGTCACCCCGAACATTGCATGTTGCTTGCCCGCATACGACAAGGCATCGGTATTGTCCAGCGTGTCCACAAAACAAAGGTTGGGGAACTCGGCATAATACTGCATCTTTTGCTTAAAGGTGAATTCGATATTGAGGTTGGCTATGTAGTAGGGGAGTATGGCTACTTCGTTGGCATAGATCTCATTTTTAAACTTGTAATCGAGCAGGTGTTTGGGTATGGCGTTTTCGATAATCTCGCATATAAAGGTGCCCGTGCCTGTAGCGGGATCGAGTATTTCCACATTTTTATCGGCAAGGGTTTTCCCGAAATGCTTGTGCAGCAAGTAGTCGGTGCTTTGCACCATAAACTGCACAATCTCGTTGGGTGTATAAACCACGCCCAGTCGGTCGGCAGCTTTGGGATTATAGACTTTGTAAAAGTTTTCGTACAGTACTTTCAGGAACTTCTGTTTCTCGTGGTGGTCGGTAATGCCCGCAGCCGTGGCATTGATGGCTTCGTAATAATGCTCGATACTGTTGAGCAGGTTGCGGCGTTCAGCATAAGTGAACAGGATGCCGATCAGTTTTCAAGTTCAGCCGCGATTGTGTTGTGGTGGTGAAAATCAGGATCATCAAAGATTTTGTTGAAAATATCACTGGTCAGGATATGCTGGATCATCATTTCACGGATATCTTCCAGCGTGATGTCGGGGTTGATTTCAGCCTTGCATAATTCCAGGAAATCAGCCTGCGCTTCCAGGAAGGCTTTATTGCTTTCCCTGCTTTCCAGAATCTTGTTGCGCAATGTGAGAACAATCACCGGAATATCTGCTTTGAACTTTTCAATGGCTACTTCAAACTTATAAACCGTTTCGCTTTTAAACGCGATGAAGTCGGAAAGCAATTGGTGCAGGCCTTCGGCATCGCGCATCATTACGCGGTTTACTTTCTGCCCACGCTGGAAAAGCACAGCGGTATTGCTGTCTTCGAAAAGTATATTGGTTAACGGGTAACCTTTTTTAATTTTAGAATCAATTTCGGCTTCTATATTGTCTTTTTCATCCTTACTCTCCCACAATCCGATATCAAGCCCCCACAGGTTTTTTACCGTGCCATCGGGATAAACTTTTTTACCTCTTGTGCCCATGACAGCAACCTCGGGGATAAGCTCATAATTCGCTTTCCGTGCATATTCATTCAGCAAAGCCCAGAAATGGTTTCGAATACTTTGTTCGTTTGAACTTTTGCCATATTGCAGGGTTCGGTCGAGGTTCTGGTAGTACTGGTTAATGAGGGGATTGGACATATGGAAGGATGGAAATTAAAGGGACTTTGAGTAAAACAGGTTCAAACCTACAGGAATTTTATAAGATAAGCAAAGACCAAGTGAAAATTAGATAAATATCGGGGTACTTTCCAAGCAGCCCAGTCATATAAAATTATTTATAACAAGTCTAAATTGGGAAAAATCTTTGTATTTCAAAAAACTTATCCTATATTTATAATCCAGTATAATATACTTGCGCCCTCCCATTTTGCTAACTGATCTCTTGAGTTAATTATATTTCCTTGTCAGCTAAAAAATTACACTCGTATACCTCCTTTTATAGTTGATTTTTATAATTTTTATTTCTAACTATACAAACATGAAACTCAAAGTTATTTATTTATAGTGCTATGTCTGCTTGGGTTCAGGATATCCAATGCACAGGAAGTCATCACTACAGGGGGGGGGTATATACAAAGTACAGAGGGATCTTCAGTTTTACAATAGGTGAACCTGTCTGTGAAACATTCTATGGAACAACCAGTGTTCCTAACTCAAGGATTTCAGCAAAATGAATATCTAAATGATTCAGCGGCACATTCAATTTATGAATTACCTGGCTTGAATAATAAAATAGCCGTTTACCCGAACCCAGCCAAAGAGTTAGTCATTCTTTTTGTTGAAAATATAATTAATAAAAATCTGATATACTCTTTACATGACAATCGAGGGTTACTGATACAGAAGGACCAAATTCGAAATGTGGAAACAAAAATATCTGTCAGACATTTGGCCCCATCAACATATATCATCGACGTGTTCGATAATCTAAATAAGATTAAAAGCATTAAAATCATAAAGCAATATTGAAAAACGTGATTAGGAAAACTTGTTTTATACAATTATAGCTGTTCTAAATGCGGATTCAACAGCTAGTCAAGTGCAACCATGGGGTCACCTAAAGCTTTCATCACAATCTCTATCTGGAGTTATCCTTTGTGAGGATCCTAATTACGGCGGCGTTCCAGGGCTCTAAAGGCTGATTAAATACAAGTAGCATGTAAATTGAACACATGAATCAATTAACCTTAAAACCTCAGTCTTATGAAAAGCACCTCTTCTTATGTTAATTGTTGTTTTAGCGATAGCAACAAATGTCGATGGACAAACGAAATCAACACGCGCTGCAGGTGTTTATCTTTACCAACACCCTAATTATGGAGGCGATTCAAGGTATTTTAATGCAAATACTCCCAATCTTGATGCTGACAACATTAATTTCGCAGATGTTGCTTCAAGTGTGCAGGTAGTCGACGTGCCGGGTGTCAATCTTTATGATGGCAGAGATTATTCTGGAGCAATGCTACCAACATCTGCAGATATTCCGGATCTAACAATCTGGGGTTTTAATGACAGAATTGGTTCTTTAAAGATTGTTGCTTCACCTACACAGGGCGCTATACTATATGAGCATCCTAATTACGGAGGTGATTGGAGGATTTTTGAGACTAATGCTCCTGATCTTGACATAGGTACCATTAATTTTGCTGATGTCGCTTCCAGTCTACAGCTTTTGAATATCGGCGGAGTAAGTGTATGACTTAAAAAAATTATGGAGGAGAGCCATTTTTTTTTGATAGTGACATTCCGAATCTTGGTACGTATGGTTGGAATGATAAAATCGGTTCATTAAGGATTTCAAGTGTTGGTATTGATGAGCAATCTGTATCAAAATATTCAATCTCAGTTAGCCCAAATCCGGCTTCGAAAATTTTGACCCTAAAGGTAACACCCTTAAAAACCGAAAATCTTAGTTATTCCTTCTATGACAATGGTGGAAAGATGATGTTTAACGGACAAATTTTAAATGAAAATACTGAAATTTTCCTTGATCATCTTTCTCCATCATTATACTATTTACAAGTCACAGCAAATCAACAAATAGTTAAAAAAATAACAATAATTAAACAACCTTAGATCGTAAATTTATGAAACATCTGTTTTTAACTCTGACGATTGTATTCCAGATAGTTGCATTTGTGCAAGGCCAGGTACCTAAAAGAATTAAATATCAAACAATTGTACGCAATAGTTCTGGATTGGTAATTACCAACCAACAGGTTGGCATTAAAATCAGTATTTTAAAAGGAGGTCCCGATGGCACAGAGGTTTGCTCAGAGTCTTTCAATCTAACCACAAATGGATTCGGACAAGTAAATCTTGAGATAGGGAGTGTCAACCCCACTGCCTTTGCTGCTATTGATTGGGGGAGTGGCCCATATTTCACAAAAGTGGAAGCATTAGGAAATGTAGTAGGTACTTCAGAATTACTTTCGGTACCGTATGCTTTTTTTTCTGAAAAAAATAGCCCTCCTGTTTGGATAATATCAGGTACTTCAATCTACTATAATGATGGGTTTGTTGGGATTGGAACATCTAATCCCTCAGCTGCACTTGAAGTTGCCGGAAGAACTAAAACCCCATGTTCTGGAGATAACAGGAGGTGCGGACCTCGCCGAGCCATTTGAGATGTCCAATGAAAGAGCGCTTCCTGCTGGCTCTGTAGTGGTTATCGATAACGAAAATCCGGGGAAACTTATGCAATCAGTAAAAGCTTATGATAAGCGCGTTGCTGGAGTAATTAGTGGAGCTGGTAACATTAACCCTGGCTTAACTCTTAATCAGGAAGGAAAATTAGATGAAGGACAATATATTGCACTCACTGGAAGAGTATATGTTTTATCAACTACATCAAATGGAAGCATAGAGCCAGGTGATTTACTTACAACTTCAAATCTACCCGGCTATGCTATGAAAGCAAAAGATAAGGATAGATCATTCGGAGCTGTTTTTGGAAAAGCCATATCATCTTTAGAAAAGGGAGAGGGTTTAGTTTTAGTTTTAATCAATTTACAATAACAAAAAAGAATTGTTATGAATAAAATACGTTTTATAGCAATAATCGCTTTACTGAACTCTATTATTTATTGAGAGTATTGAAGCTCAACTCGCTAGACTATATAAGGAAGAGTATTATGGTGGAACCCCATTCGATCTCAATGTTGTAGGACAGATTATATATGTTGAGACTGATGCCGATGGGATTTCGATTGATATTATTAATTCTGAGGTGGCTGTGAAAGTAACACGTATTTCAGAACCATAGCTTTATTTGGATCGATCAGGATCTTCCAGCAACTTTTGGAACGGATCAATATACGGATGCTTTACTAAAAATTGAGTGTTTAAATAAAGCTTCAACATCAGATGCAATGCCACAACCTGAAGTGTGGATTCCGGTAGATGGCGCGGATGCAAATGGCTATATTTATGGGAATATTTCCAAAATTGATCCTGGAGATTATGTTCTAATGGCTAGAAGAGCATATATATGAAAATGCCAAAGAATATGGATGTTGTCATGGACCATGGGCCTCTCTCAATTTAGAGGTTTATGGTTCCGAATTGTTGACATCTTCAAATTTCACTCAAATTGCGCAAAATTACTGTTATCCACCAGACATTAATATTATTGAAGAGCCTGTTAATCAATGTGATTTCTTCCCCTGTTATTCATTTATTAATGACCATCCACTTCTTCCACGGCCAGATGGTTGGAATAAAAAATTCCCTGGACAGGTTTGGCTTGCAGCAAATCGTTGTTGTTCATTTTGGACAGGATGTTGGGCTTGTCCAGACCCAAATAGTGAATGGATTGATGGCCCTTTGGGGATAATATATTCAAATGTTCCAATATATAATTGGAATGATTCATTTGCTGAGGATACAATTTCATTAGTGATGAGGGAAGGAGATGATACAAATTGTGATGATTTTTTAGGTGCAATAAAGGTAAATAAGTATATGACTGACACAATTCTTTTTAAATTATGGATGGGTGGATGGATAATTTTAGAAAATGATACATTTCCAGATGATTACCAAATGCAAAATATTGATCATTACTGGTTTCATAGTTGGAATGGCGTTTATCCTGACAGTAATGAAGTTAAATCTCCGATAATATACGATCAGTATTTGCCACTGCCCAATAGTACTGTTGACTTAATGGAGGAACGATTCGTTGAACCGGGCCAAACTATTGGAATTTTAGGTAGGAGTTTCCCCGACGGTATATATGATAAACCAATGATCTATACTGCTCCTTGTGAACCAGCGTTATCAGGTGGTAGTATATTAACCGGGGTTAGACTTTACAATTATCCAAATTTTCAAGGAGAATCGAGGTTCTTTAACACTGATATTCCCGACCTAGATCTGGGAACGATCAATTTTGCTGATGTTTCGACAAGTATTAGGTTATATAATTTATCCGGAGTGAAGTTCTACGATTTTCATGATTATGGTGGATGTATTCTTCCTGTGAATGAGGATATATCAGATTTGACCTCATTAGGATGGAATGATAGAATTGGATCATTAAAAATCGCTTCAACACCATTAAATGGAGTAATACTTTATGAACATCCGAATTATGAAGGTGATTGCAGATATTTAGAGACGAATATCCCAGATCTTGATTTAGGCACTATTAATTTTGCCGATGTCGCGTCAAGTATAAAGCTCGTTAATGTTTCAGGTGTTAAACTTTACGACTTTAATAATTATGGCGGCTGTATTTTTGGCTGTCAATGAAAATATTCCAGATTTAACTCCTTTTGGATGGAATGACAGGGTTGGATCATTGAAGCTATCTTCAACACCATTGACAGGGGTGCAGCTATTCGAAAATCCAGATTATGGCGGTGATTGCGGGTTTGAAACGGATATTCCTGATCTTGATATAGGAACTATTGATTTCGCCGATGTTGCATCTAGTGTTAAGCTTGTTAATATTCCAGGAGCTAAACTTTATGACTTTAATAATTATGGAGGAGGAGTGATATTTGTCGATCAAAATATTGTCGACTTGACACCATTGGGCTGGAATGATAGGATTGGATCATTGAAGATATCATCAAGCCCGTTGACCGGTATTGAACTTTTTGAACATCCTAATTATCAAGGTGATTCAAGATTCTTTGAAACAGATATTCCTGATCTTGATTTGGGAACAATCGATTTTGCTGATGTAGCCTCCAGTGTTAGAATTCACAATTTGAATGAAGCCAAACTTTTTGATGGCAATAATTACGGCGGAGACAATCTCACTGTAACGCAAGACATTCCAGACTTAACACCCTTGGGATGGAACGACCGGGTTGGTTCATTGAAAATAATAAATAAAAAAATAAATAGTGTCTAATTTTTGAGTTCATCATTTATTAATGAGAATGCAATCAATTCAGATCAATTTTGATTTTATAGATCATTGTTGCCAGTAAGATTGGGAATATGCTTATAGAACGAAAATCATTTTCTGTTAATCTCATCATATTTAGTGCAATTTTATTCACTATATTAAACTTGAATTTACCGGTTAGGGCTCAATTCGATGTTGGTGATAACGATACAATCAATCCAGGGCTTTACCTTACTTTAACTGCAATTTATGAAGATATGGGCATTCCAGTTGAGATTGCTGCTAGTGGAGTATCAGGTCCTTTACCAATTGGATTTGAATTTTCTTTTTTCGGTAATCTATATTCACAATTCTATATAGGTGCAAATGGATGGATTAGTTTCAGCTCGAACCAGGATGCTATTGGAACGCAAGAGGCTTTTATGGTTCCAAATTCTTCTGCATCCAATCCTAAAAACTGTATCCTGGGTCCTTTTCAAGCATTAAATCCAGAAACCACAGGTAGCCCATACATTTTCTATGTAACAGCAGAAAACCACCCTATCAGAAACTTGTTATCTTGTGGTGCCAAACACCTATGTACCAATGTGACACATCAAATGTAACATTCCAGATGCAACTCCATGAAGGCACGAACAGAATAGAAACCCATATTTACCAAAAACCATCCTGTATTGATTGGAACGACAATAAGCAACATTAGGTATTCAGAATATTACAGGTGATATTGGCTTTCTGTTCCTGGCAGGAATGCAAATCATGGACAGCACAAGAGGAAGGATGGCAATATATTCCGGCAACAATGGATAGCTTTGCTGTTGTTTCAATTCCATATAATCCGTATCCGATTGCTCCGGGTGATAAGTTAGAATATCAATGGTATGAAGGAGCTGAACAATTATCTGATATGCAGAGTATTATTGTTTCACCTTCTGTTACCACTGTTTACCAAGCAATTGCGACATTATGTGATGGAAAACAATTAACAGATAATCTTGAAGTTATTATAATTCTAAAAGTTCCAAATGCTTTCACTCCAAACGCAGATGGATTGAATGATAGATTCAAGATCACCGGTGTACAGCCTGAAAAATATTACGCACCAACCTTAAAATCTTTAACAATATAGGCCAGATGGTTTTCGATACCACAGATATAACAAATGGGTGGGATGGAAAATTCAAAGATAAGCTATGCCCTTCAGGGAAATATGCCTGGATGATTTTCTATGTTGATAATAAGAAATCACAAATTACCAACAAAGGAATGGTAAGATTGATCAGATAAATTGATTTACCGAGCGTAGGTTTGAAATTTGTAATATAATTTCAATCCATTCAAGTTTGGAACTTAAGCCTTATCAATGAGTTATTTGTAACTATATTTCTTTCCTGGAGTAATTGTCCCTGGAAAGAGGTCACGTTAAAGCAAAGCCAAGGATGCATGCTGTCTTTTGTTAAGCATTTTCCCCACTCGCATCCATTGTTGTCAAACCATCCCCAGCCTGGTACCTCGCCCGTTTACTTCCTTCGTACAAATCGAAACCGGCATAACGGCATTCCAGTTGCCCGTTGAAGAGGGTGTATTTCTTCATGGGTTTCAGTCCGATCATTTTAAGTGCCCTGAAGTCGGAACTGATCACCCAGGCCTTGTATCCCTTGAAGTTTTGCTTCAGGGCATCGCCCAATTCCTGGTAGAGTTCAATGATGTCTTCAACACGGATTCGCTCGCCGTAGGGCGGGTTGGTCACCATCAGGCCACCCCCGGCCGGGGGAATGATTTCCTGAAACGGACTGACTTTGATCGTGATGTCTTTGTGTAACTGCGCCTGTTTCAGGTTGGCTCCGGCCGAACGCAGGTTGTGCTCCGAGATGTCGGAACCCACAATCTGGAAATTGAATTCGCGCTGTGCTTCGAGGGCTTCGTTCTGAACCTCCTCCCACAGGTCGCTTTCATAGTTTTTCCAGCGCATAAAGCCATATTCCCCCCGGAATTGCCCGGCAGGTATATTCATTGCGATCATGGCCGCTTCAATCAGCAGGGTGCCTGAGCCGCACATCGGATCGATGAAGTTCGACTGCCCGTCCCAGCCGGTGAGCAGGATCATGCCGGCAGCCAGCACTTCACTCAGCGGAGCTTCGGCATTCGACACATGGTACCCGCGCTTGTGCAGCGATGCGCCTGAGCTATCGAACGAAACATCTACTTCGTCCTTGTATATGTGGATGTTGATCCTGAAATCGGGGTTCTCGGTGTTAACCGAAGGCCTTTCGCCGGTCCTGTCGCGGAAACGGTCAACAATGGCATCCTTCACCCTGAGTGAAACAAAATGAGAGTGGGTAAACAGTGATGTAGTTACCGTGGAGTCGATGGCAATGGTGTGGCTGTTGTCAAGATAATCTTCCCACCGGATCGCCTTGACCGATTTATAGAGGTCGTTTTCGCTGAGTATGGTGAAATGAGCGATGGGCACCAGTATGCGGAGGGCTGTCCGGCAGCGGTAATTGGCAGCGTAAAGTTCCTTTTTGGTTCCTTCGAAGGCCACCGCCCTGTTGAGCAGTTCAATATTGACAGCCCCCAGTTCCTGCAGTTCGCCTGCCAGTATTTCTTCGAGTCCGGCCGGGGATTTGGCCAGCATTTTCATCATCGGGTAACCATCACGGATTGACATTGGGCTTATTTGATTTTTTTTGCCACGAAGGCACAAAGACACAAAATTTATTCAATAAAATTGTCATTAATCTTCAATTTTTATTTTTCCGGGTGTATTACCGGATTTTAGCAGGATACTGTTATGATTCATTGTACCTGTTTCAATTTCTCCATAAATTTTGAAGCTTCAACAATGTAACGGCGGTGGGTGCCTTCGCCGATCAGGCCTTTTTCGTCATGGGCGCTGACTTTGAAAAGCAGCTTTTTACCATCAACAGACACGAGGTGCGATTCACAGACAACATTGCTACCAACCGGGGTAGCTTTCACATGTGAGACACTGATTTCGGTTCCCAGGGTGATGTGGCCCTCAGGTAGATGCTCCTGAACACTGAGCTGGGCTGTTTTCTCCATCAGGGCAACCATGGCCGGGGTTGCAAATACTTCGATGAGCCCCGACCCGTAATGAGAGGCCGTATCGGACGCGCCAACCGTGATCATCTGTGTACCTTTGAGGCCGGGTTGCAGGTTGTATTCCATTGTTTGAGTGTTTAGGATGTCAGATATCAGATGTCGGATGTCAGATGTCAGAGGTCAAATTTCCGTTGTCAACTTATCCCATTTATCCATCTCCCAATTAACCTTTTAGACATTAGAAATTAGACATTAGAAATTAAACACCACCCTTTGCATCAGTTCAGCTTTGAGGCTCTGGGAAACCGGACAGATTTTGGCACACTGGCGGATTATCTGTTTTTCGCGTTTGGTGTAGTTGTTTGGCGGGAAATCAAGTTCAACAATGATTTCACTTACCCTGCGCGGGTCTGAAGCCATGATCTTGGTCACCCTTGCTTTGGTTCCATCGATGCTGAATCCATTGGTGTTGCCGGCAATGCCCATGATTGTCATCATACAAAGACCCAGCGATGAGGCCAGCAGGTCGGTGGGCGAAAAGGCCGATCCTTTGCCGTTGTTGTCGACCGGGGCATCGGTTATAAAGGTCTGCCCCGATTTAACATGTGTTGCACGTATCTGCAGATCTCCGATATACTCAAGCTCAGAAGTAATGGTCATTGGTTTTGTATTTGGTACAAAGGTAATATAAAACAAAAAACCCCGCCGAAGCAGGGTCTTTATAAGAAGGGTCAGTTTATTTGGTTTCAGGAGCGGCAGTGGCTTCGGCAGATGTTGCTTTTTTGCTTCCGCAATCACCTGAAGCTTTGGCAGATTTGTCGCTACAGGAAGAAGTACAGGATGACGATTTCTTGTCAGACTTCTTATCTTTTTTTGTTCCGTCTGTCTTTGGATCCTTGTCATTGCTGTAGAATGCCTTGTATAAACCGGAATCACCGGTCATTGCCTGAAGGCTGGTTCCACTCATTGAAAAAATAAAGGCGATGGTGAAGAATGCTATGATTACTTTTTTCATGGATTTTTGTTTTGGTTCCTTACAAAGGTACGCCCGTAAGACAGGAACAATTGTTAAGAAGCCGTTAATAACTGTTAAGGCTTTGTTAAAAATCCGTGAGTGCTTTGTTACAATATAAAAACCACTGGCAGATCTGGAAAAGATGAGAACACTTATCGTATCAGGCAGGCCGGTGATGATAGGAAGAAACCAATATTTCCTGAAAATGGTTTGATACCGTCAATGCAGGGAGAATTGCCTTTTGGTTAATTTTACTGATGGCCCTGAGCGTGAAGACGATGAATAGGTTAACTTTGCAATTCCATTCTCGTATGATGAAAAAGAAGACAATTGCCCTGCTTATTATACTAACCTCCCTTTCACTCACCGGCGTAATCCTGATTCAGCTGTATTGGGTCAGGAATGGTCTGGAACTTCAGCGGGAGCAGTTTGATAATAAGGTTAAGGTCACGCTGAAGAGCGTGGTAAACAGGATGTTTGATGAAAGGGACACGCTACCTGCCGATCCCTCTGTATGCGGTGAGCAATGTGACCACCGAACACTTCAGATTCTTTCAGCCATCAATCCTTCGCGTCTTGACTCACTGATGCATGAAGAATTCGGGGGAATGGAGATCACGCGCGAATATGCCTGGGGTGTTTACAATCCGTCAAGCCGGACCATTTACGCCGGTGATTCCGGAAAATTTAAATCCAGCCTGCTGGCAACCAACCATAGTGTTTCACTCTCGTGTCTTTACCGATCTGAACAGTTGATGCTCGGTGTTTATTTTCCCGGTGAAAGTGGTGTATTGTGGCGCAGGATCTTCCCCTGGCTGATCCTTTCTCTTTTCCTTCTGGCTGTAATGATCTCGGCATTTACCTATATGATCTTCTCTTTTCTTAAGCAGAAAAAGCTTTCGGAGATGAAGACGGATTTTGTTAACAATATGACCCATGAGTTCAAGACCCCGATATCAACCATCTCGCTGGCCAGTGAGATGCTCCTGAATCCGAAAATCAATGAATCAGCCGAGAGAACCCGCAGGTATGCCCATATAATTTTCGATGAGAACCTCCGCCTGAAACACCAGGTAGAGCAAGTGCTCCAGATTGCCGTACTTGATAAAGGCGAGTTTCGTTTAAGGAAAAAGCAATTCGATGCCCATGAATCCATCCTGAGTTGTCTAAAAAGCTTTGAGCTGACTGTGCGTGATCAGGGCGGTTTTCTCAATTTCAAACCTGAAGCTGAGAACCACACATTATTCGCAGATGAGAACCATTTTAAAAATATGGTCAACAATCTGCTCGATAATGCTGCCAAGTATTCACGGTCTTACCCTGAAATTCAGGTAGTCACCCGAAACAATAATGGTATGTTCGTTGTTGAAGTGCATGACAAGGGTGTTGGTATCAGTCCTGAGAACCAGAAACATATTTTCAGGAAGCTCTACAGGGTGCCAACCGGGAATGTGCATGATGTTAAGGGCTTCGGACTCGGACTATATTATGTGATGACAATGGCAGAAGCTCATAAGGGATTTGTTAAAGTAAGCAGTGAACCCCGGAAGGGAAGTATTTTTGAAATTCATTTGCCAACGGAGGCACAAACTGAACTAACGACCAAATTTGATGACCCTGAAAGCCAAGATATTGCTGGTTGAAGATGATCCTAACCTGAGTGCCGTATTGAGTGATTACCTCGAAATGCTTGAATATAGTACCACTCAGGCTGCCGACGGAGAGGAAGGATTATCAAAATTCAGTCAGGATAATTTCGACCTGTGTATTCTTGATGTGATGTTGCCGAAGAAGGATGGTTTCAGTCTGGCAAAGGATATTCGCGAGATCAATGAGCAGATTCCTGTTGTTTTCCTTACAGCACGCGGGCAAAACGATGACCGGATAGCAGGATTCAGGGTCGGTTGTGATGATTACATCACCAAGCCATTCAGCAGTGAAGAACTGGCACTGCGTATCGAAGCTATATTAAAAAGATGCATGAACCGCAATATGCGGTCTCAAAGCAGCATACTTGATATTGGAAGTTACAGGTTCGATTCGGTAAATCTGGTACTCAGGTTCAACAATGAGGAACAAAAACTGACCCCGAAAGAAGCTGCATTGTTAAAATTGCTCTGCAGTTACAGGAACAATCTTCTGCCTCGTGATACCGCACTAAAGGAAATCTGGGGTGATTCCGATTATTTTATCGGCCGGAGCATGGATGTGTTTATCGCCCGCCTGAGAAAATACCTTCGCCACGATCCCTCAGTGGTCATCCAGAATGTGCATGGATCCGGCTTTAAGCTGGAAGTGAGGGAATAACCAGGGCGCTCTGGTTATATTACACGGGAACAAAACTGAAGATTTCGGATCATTCAATCAGGGTGTGTGCCGATAGCCATTGCTCTGCCAGATTGGTTTACACCGGTAATACAGGCCCGACCAACACCAAATTCTGGAATACCTTTCATACAGGCAGGCCAGACCACCATCGCTATACCAAAAAAGAATCATTAGTTTTGCACTCATCGTAAAACATCATTCCGTGACAATAGCAGAAGCACAGATCCTGGTTGACAAGTGGATTAAAGAAAAAGGCGTTCGTTACTTTAGTGAACTGACCAATACAGCCCTACTGATGGAAGAGGTGGGGGAGGTGGCCCGTATCATGGCCAGAAGATATGGTGAACAATCTGAGAAAGAGTCCGACAAACATGCCGACCTGTCAGATGAAATGGCTGACGTTTTGTTTGTATTGATTTGTCTGGCAAATCAGACCGGCATCAATCTGACAAAAGCATTTGAAAGAAATCTGGAGAAAAAATCACAGCGCGATGGAACAAGGCACCTCAACAATCCCAAACTGAAATAGACTGTAATTCTGCATAGGTCAGAAATCCAGCTTTTCTTCGAAATAATTCATAATTTTTCTGTGTTGAATATGCCTTTTTCCTGAAAAATTATTCATCAGTCTGAGATAGCGATGAAAGCCTGATATGTCTTTTTCACCGGCCTGATTGATAAACTTTTTAAGCATCTCTATAGCAACGACCTGATCGTGCCAATCACCCAGCAATTCGCTTACCTTGTCAAGTTTTTTAACCGTTAGGTTTAGCAGCAGCAGGTTCTGATCATCTTTGTCGAAAAGGCTGAGCAGGTAATGGCACTGTTTCAGTTTTCTCCTTATTTCATGCAGGTTCTCATCATGGGTCTGGTTCTGGCACATCGACCTGGAGGAATCCATCAGTTCGCTTACAAAAAGTATGATCTGCAGGTTAATGGCTTCGTCAGGTGAAGCCAGGATCAGGCCGGAAGCAATCTTCTGCATGTTTCTGAGTGCTTCTTCGGCATCCGTTTCGGCCAGGCATTTATTGAACTTTTTAATAGATTTTTGTTCTACCTTCTTCAGATACAATTGATACCCGCTGAAGGTTGCTCCGGTTTGTGAAATATAACCGGAAAGCAATTGCTGCTGAACCTGTGTGTCGCGTATTCTGCCAGATATCCTGAACAATTCCCTGATCTTCATTTCGTTTTCAACAGCAGCAAATTTGCCGGGAAACAAACGCTCCAGCAGAAGGTTAATAGCCCTCAGGCGTTTAACTGCTACCCTCATATCATGTACAGCCTCATTGTCAAACCCGGAAAGGGCCTGATTGAAATTTTCGAGAAACAGGCTGCAGTGCTGTGAATAGTACCTGAGCAATTTTTCCTGCATAAGGGGTTGTGGAATATTGTGCTAATTTATAAAGCATTGGTTAAGAATCCGAACAGACAATGTAAAAGTTATCAGGTTTC
Source organism: Bacteroidales bacterium (assembly GCA_016705005.1). Taxonomy (GTDB): domain Bacteria; phylum Bacteroidota; class Bacteroidia; order Bacteroidales; family Lentimicrobiaceae; genus Lentimicrobium. The sequence continues at coordinate 15,626 of JADIZB010000017.1, forward strand.
TTTTGACAGTATTTCCTTTCTTTTTGTTACTTTCGATACCGTAAATGGGTCAATAATACTATAGCTTTCCGATATGTCAAGGTTGTTTAGCTTCATCTGGATGCTTTGCTTTCCCCTCACGCTGATTTCTCAGGAATTTAATGTCAGCGGCCGTGTTTGCGATTCTGCTACCCTCGAACCCCTTGCTTTTGTTAATATTGTCATCAACAACGGTCGCCAGGGAGGCGTTTCTGATATTGACGGCCGTTTCAATCTCAGATCCGATGCTGCCATCGAAACACTTGGGTTCAGTTACGTCGGCTATAACAAACTGGTATTGCCGGTTGATAAAAGCTCTTCAGGTTTGCAGGTGAAGCTTACGCGTTTCGAAACGGAACTCAGTGAGGTGCTAATTCTGGCTGGTGAAAACCCTGCCCACCGGATTATCCGCAATGCGGTTGAGAACCGTAAACTCAATAACCCTTCGAATATACCTTCATACGCCTTTACATCGTATGATAAAATGATTTTTACCATCAATGCCGATTCCCTGAAGGGAGACGGAAGTACCCCGCTCGATTCATCCGACATGCGGTTATTGGAAGTAATTGAAAATCAGCACTTATTTATTATGGAGTCAGTTGCTGAACACAAATACCTTTATCCCGGCCGCAATCATGACAAAATCATAGCCACCAGGGTTTCCGGGCTTAAAGACCCCTTGTTTGTTTTTCTGATCTCTCAGATGCAGTCGGCTTCTTTTTACGATGATCTGATTAGTATGGCCGGAACCAATTACCTGAACCCGATAAGCCCGAATTCCGAGAAACTATATTTTTTTCACCTGAAAGATACAATCTACAGCGAAAAGTCAGGTGACACCACTTTTGTGATCGGCTACAAACCCAGACCCGGCAAGAATTTCGACGGGATGAAGGGATTGCTCTACATCAGTAATAACTTTTGGGCTATCCGGAATGTCATCGCTGAACCGGCTCGACCGAATGAGTCGTTCGATATGCGTATACAGCAGATGTATGAATTTATCGGTGGCCGGCAATGGTTTCCTGTGCAGTTGAATACCGAAGTTGTCTTCAACACCATCAACCTGAACAAATCAAAACCTGTTGGAATCGGGAAAAGTTACCGGCGTGACATCAACCTGGATGCTGAAGTGATTGGCCGTCAGTTGTCGAATATAGCGGTTGAGATTACCCCTGAAGCCACCCGTCAGAACAAGTCTGTCTGGGACAAGTACCGGATTGATTCTCTAACGCAGCGCGAAATCAATACTTACCACATCATTGACAGTCTTGGCAGTGCAAACAGTTTTGATTCAAAACTTAAGGGCTTGAGTGCCCTGCTGTCGGGTAAATTGCCCCTGGGTTATGTGGATCTGGATTTGAACCGCATTCTCAGGTATAACGCTTATGAAGGCTTCTATCTTGGTCTGGGCCTGCACACCTCCGAACGGTTGACAAAAAGGGCATCGATCGGTGGGTATGCAGGCTATGGTTTTGCCGATAAGGATGTGAAATACGGTGCTGATCTGCTTATTAAGCTTGAACGCTATGGCAATGCAACATTAAAGGTCAGCTATGCATACGATCTTCTGGAGTCGGGGGGGACGGCATTTTTTGATGATAATATTTCCGTGTTCACTCCTGAAAATTACAGGAGGTTTTATGTTACCCGAATGGATATCAGTGAAACTGCAGAAGCCATGATGGGATTCCGGATGTTCAGGTATCTTAAGGCAGGACTCGGCATCGCCCGGTCACACAAGAAGGCTTCCTATGAATATGTTTTTCAGCACAGCCAGGACGATCCGTATGTTCTTACATCAGATCATACTTTCGGGAAACTGGTGGCTGGGATCAAGTTCGCCTGGGGGGAGAAGTTCATCAGGAGTTCAGAAAAGCAGGCTTCACTTGGAACCAGATTTCCTGTCATGTGGATACAATACACCGGAGGCAGGAAAGGCTTGTTGGACGGACAGTTCAATTACGATCGTTTTGATTTGAAATTGACATATTCCTTTATAACGCGGCTTATCGGGAAAACGAGCATTCAACTGGCCGGCGGTCTCATCAATCATGCGGCACCATGTTCTGAAATGTTCAACGGGCAAGGAAGCCGGGCTTCAACGATCTCGGTCTTTTCGCCGGGATCATTTGCCACCATGCGTACCGACGAATTTTTAAACGATAAGTTTGGTGCGATCTTTCTTACCCACAATTTCGGCAATCTGTTATTCAGATCCGAAAACTTTGAACCTGAATTTGCCGTTGTACTCAATGCCGGAGTGGGCAGTCTCAAGGAACCCTGGCGACACCGCTTTACCTCTGATCCTGCTGTTTCGATGAAGGAGGGTTACTACGAAGGCGGTTTCCTGGTTAACAATCTGTTGAAGACATCCATTTCTGGACTAGGCTTCGGACTTTTCTGCAGGATGGGTCCATATAGCTTCGATGAATTTAAGAATAACCTGACATTCAAGCTGTCGCTAAGCTTCAATTTGTAGCTAACCTTGCTTACTTTTACTAATTAGTGCGATGAATATCATAAGTGTACAAATGATTGATAATTTTGTCCAAATTCAAAGTTTATGAACCGAACCGTCAGGACAATACTAAGCGTTGTCCTTGTAGTAATTGCCATGCTTTTTGTCTGGTATTTTTCCAATATTGTGTTTTATATTCTTACAGCCGGTGTTATTTCGGTGATAGGCCGACCACTGGTTGATTTTCTGGATGAACTTAAATTGGGAAGATTCAGAATCCCCCATGTTTTCAGTGCGCTGATTACCCTTTTTCTGATGGTGCTTATTTTTGCCTCAGTATTCGGATTGTTTGTTCCCCTGATTGCCCAGCAGGCCAAGGTAATATCTTCCATAGATACTCAAGCCCTGACGAAGGCTTTCAGTGAGCCTATAGCAAGCCTTGACTATCTGCTTCATGAACTTTCTGTCCTGCAGCCGGGAACCGGTATACAGGATGCAGTGATCGGCTGGCTTCATTCCATGGTGAGTATGGCTACCTTCGGTAATGTATTCAACTCACTGGTTGCCTTCACCGGTTCGTTCTTTATGGCAGTAGGCTCCATTTTATTCATCAGTTTCTTCTTCCTGAAGGATGAGCGCCTGCTATACGATTCTTTTTTACTGCTGGTTCCTGAAAAACATAATCCCGCAGCCATCCGGATCATTGCCCAGACAAAGCGCCTGCTTACCCGTTATTTCCTTGGCCTGTGCATGGAGGTCGCCGCAATGGTGACCCTCATCACTCTCGGACTAACCATCTTCGGGGTGCAGAATGCTCTCCTGCTTGGTTTTATCGGTGGACTGATGAACATCATCCCTTATCTAGGTCCATTGATCGGAGGGATCATCGGAATTGTCATAGGTATTATTGGAAGTCTCTCGCTTGGGGCCTATACAGCCATCCTGCCTTTAAGCCTGACCATCCTTGCCGTTTTCACCGGTGCCAACCTGATCGACAACCTGCTGCTGCAGCCCGTCATCTATTCCAGCAGTGTCAAAGCGCATCCGATTGAGATATTCCTGGTCATCATCATTGCGGGAACATTGTTCGGCATTATAGGCATGATCCTTGCTGTTCCGGCCTATACCGTTCTCAGGGTGATTCTCAGGGAGTTTTTCAGCGAAATGCGACTGGTGAAAAAATTAACAGAGAACATGTGACCGGTTTATCGGAACATAAAAGCAGGAGGGGTGGAATATTTCCGCCCCTCCTGCTTTCCGGGTACAATCGGTTCAGGGTGTAACTGCTCCGACAAACGTCGCGGCATTGTTGTCAATAATGGTAATATCTCCCGTATCGATGGTTCCATCACCATTGGCATCGGTAGCCAGATAACCTGCGGTAAAATTGGCAGCATCATTATCTACCGGAGTCATATCGCCGGTATCTACAACACCATCCTGATTTACATCGCCGCCATAGATAACATATTGACCTGAGATCATCAGAAGAAGATTGCCGCCAAAGGCAGAGGCAGGTGAACTGAATGAGTGGGATACGGTTCCTGTAATGAAGTGGACAGGTGTGGCCGAAACAGTCGTGATGCTGTTACGGTGCCTGATGGTAATATAATAGGATCCTGTCAGTGAGGCTGGTACTGTTAACATTGCAAGGCCACTGGTGCTCAGGTTGACATGATCCGCAAGATGTACAACATTGTTGTATTCTGAAGCACTGCGAAGTTCAACGGTAATCTGATCGGCGATTCCGGCACCGAAATGGGGCCCGTTTTCATCATTTGCCTGACGCATCGTGTTGGGCCCGTTGTATAATCCTTCAAGGAAAACATCCATTTCCAGGGTTTTAGGTAGATCAGCAAAGGTGAATTCATCGGCTCCTATATCAGGGTTGACGGTTGAACGCGGCTCATCATCCATATCCCAGGCTACATCCGACAGGAAAAATCCGGCTCCATCAAGAACAGGGCTGTTGCAGTGCAGGTCGGTGTCTGTGAGAAATTCAGGCGATTCCGACAATGAATGCATATCAAACCCTGTAGCTGTGCTCCATGATGGCAGGCTGTTATAGTTGTCCTGCCCGTATTTGACCAGTATACCGGAACTGGTATATATGTCATTGTAGTCGCTCGTGTTTAAAATATTGAAATACAAATCATTATGGTAGTAATTAATTCCACAGCCTCCTGCAGTATTCACCAATATGTTATTGATCAGTTTATTGTTATAATCCGGGCTTTCTACGAAAGTGTGAAATTGTATGCAGTAGCTGATGTAGCCAGAATTTCCGTAAATATGAATTGAATTGTGAGCCACTGTAGTATTTTTAGTTGTACCGATTGACATACCGAAATTAAAGCTAGATCCCGTACAACAGGAGATAAAATTATTGGTGATCAGGCGTGGCTGACCTTCTGCCAGATCAACATCGGCGGAAATAAGGCCATACAGGGTCCCTGTGGATGAGTTGAGCATAATGTGGTTTCTGTTGCAGGTGAATCCACCTCTGGAATTTGAAAAGTCAATCCCGGTAAGGCCAACATCGGTGTTATTTGAAGAACTTATCTTATTTCCTGAGACACTATAATCAGCTGTTTCATGCAAAAAAATCCCATTTGTGTAGAAATTCTTTATATAGTTGTTGCTGATTGTAAAACCTGAAATCGGACTGGCTTGTCTTCCTGAAAAATAGATGCCATACCAGCCGTTTGAAATAAGATTGTTGTCGATCAGGAGGTTGACGGTTGGGTTCTGGCAATAGATGGGGACATTGTCGGTGCCTCCGTGTGAAACATCGGAATATCCATCAATATGGTTATACCTGAACCTGAGTTCAGAACAGTCGGGGCCTATTGAAATGATTCTTCCGTAGGTTGATTCAAAGTCGGATGATCCGGCACTTGAGATTTTCAGGTTGGTGAATGAAAGGTTGTTGCACTGCCGGAAGCTGAGGGTATAATTTGCTTCAGGGGTTGGTGTACCCCTGATTTCGGCGGTATCGCTGTAGGCCGGATTGGTTCTGAAGATGATTTTTCTTGAAAGGTCGGTTCCCTGAATACCTGTGAATTCAAGCTGCAGATTAAAAACCACCGGCTCCAGATAGAAAATGGTGTTATCGGATATTCCCCTCGTTTTTAGGGCATTCAGGGCGGCTGCCGGATCGGCGAAGTCGCAGGTGCCCGGGCCAACGGTGTATACGCCGTGCAGGGCATCGGTGTAAGTGAAGGCCGGCTCCTGCCACACTATGTAATTGTCAGACGCATTGTGGTCGCAGTTTTCGTTGCCCAACGAAGTATAACATGCCAGATGCCAGTTACCGTGGGTGAAGCTGAACCCGGTTACGGTATCAAGATTCACCTGGTAAAAAACATTATAGGTTTCACCCGGGTTCAGCGGAGGAATTACAGTGGACCCGATGATGGCTTCAGGGATTCCGTCAGCCGGATCACTTTCTATTGCATAGACCAGCATGGTTGAATTGAGCATGGCATAAGGCCCCTCATTTAATACTTGTTGCGTGATGTCGAGGGTAGTGCCGTGAAAATAAAGGCTTCTGAAAGCCGGCATATCTATCAGATTGCTGCATGAAGCCGCTATTCCTTCATCAGAACCGGGATTGCCCGGTCTTAAACCGGAAGCGTTGCCGGCGCCAGTCACGAAGTAAAGATATTCCTGCCCGTAAATCGCGGTCAGATCGGTAAAAGTAAATCCGAGGGTATTGCTCCACGGAGCCAGTATGGTCAGGTTGCCCGGGTCTGAAATGGGACTACGCTGAACCAGATAATAAGTTGCGCCGGTTACAGACTGCCAGGTAATCTCAACCTGATCAGCGTAATAACCATCGGTAGCTTCGGTTTCCGGTGCTATGATTTGTTTATATCCCGTATTTGACGAAGAAAAGCCGCTGACCATAACAAGTGTATCGTTTGAACAGACAACCCAGTAGTAGTACAGTGTACCTGACGTTCCTGTAACATCTGTCATTGACATGGTTCTGACCCAGTTACCTACCGGGCGTGATGAAGTAACGTTTGAAGAGGTACCCCGGTTTACCCTGTACCAAGTCGCCCCCGGCACGTTGTTCCATGTTACAGTGGTTCCGGTAGTTGAAGTTCCATCGGTTGCTGAAACCCCTGAGGGTGCAATGAAATTCCTGTAACCCTGATCCATCTGTCCAAGACCGGTGGTTACCGTTCCTGTTGCATCCATTGAAGCCTTTATCCAGTAATAATAGGTGATTCCTGTGTTTGCACTATAATCAGTATAGCTGCTGGTTGTTTGCCATGTGGTGATGGGTGCAGCGCTGCTGGGAATGCCTGATGTGGACCGGTAAACCATGTAATGGGTAGCAGATGGAACTGTGTTCCAGCTGACAGCAATGCGGTTGATGAAAATGCCATCGCTGGCAGTAGCTGTCGGAGCGGTTGTGAACCCTATCCAGCCGGCATCCCCTTCACTCATATCAGATTCATTGCTTCCAAACTGGCTTTTCGAGGCTTTGATGAAGTATGTATAGGTTGTGCCCTGAGCAACATCCTGATCATCAAAAGATGTACCGCCAAGCCAGAGTGGTCCGCTGATGTTTATTATATACAGGGGATCTCCTGAATTGCTCCGGTAAACCTGGTAATGTGTGGCTCCCGGACTGGCATCCCAAGTGATGGTAACCTTATCACTGTATAGTCCATCGGTTGCCATCACATTTCCTGGAGGGGACAGCTTTCTGAAACCGGCATCATATCCGCTGAAGTCTGATGCCCTCCTACCGTCCGGATACCGTGAAGTCTTAATAAAATAATAATAGGTAACCCCATTGGGAGCAGTTACATCGTTAAACCAGGGCTGGGTCAGCCAGGTGTCGGGACTGATCCTTGCAGCCAATGATGAGTTTCCGATGGTAGCCCTGTAGACTGCATAGTACAGCGGCTCTCCGGTGTTGTTTTGCCATGAAATGGTAACACGGTCGTCGAAATCTCCGTCGGTAGCCTGAACATTTTCGGCTGTTCCAGGGTTTACCGGAATGGTTATCTGTTCGGTTGCAACCCAGGTGTTGTTAAATTCATTAGATTCATCCACAGCATTATCATTGTCGCATATCATTCCCAGATAATAGGTTCCGGGCGCAATTTCCGGGTTAATCATGGCGAGGTCAACAGAGGGTAACAGGCTTTGAAAGAGTAAGCCCGGGCCAAGGTTGGTATGTGTATTCTCATGAATAAGGATATCCCCGTTAGAAAAAATCTGATTGGCTGAAAGATAAAATCCTGTTTTGAGGGTATCAAGCACCATCATGTTGTTTTTGTGCTCAATACCGGTAATGGCACTCGCATTGGTGTTATTTACAGTGGCGGATCCTGAGAGCACCACCAGGTCATGTTTGTATGAATTCAGCACGGTTGCTTTCCAGATGCCACGTCCGAAAGTGCTGGCAAAAATCTGTGGTGGAGTGGTTGAATAATTGATAACAAGGTCTCTCACCTGTGTGAGCGGCAATCCTGTTTTAAACAACTGCCATTCAGGCATGCTGTTTTCCTTGTAATAAACACCTGCTGTGGTTCCAATATAGAGGCCGTCGTCACTGCCGTGCATATATGCAACCGACATCATTCCCAGTTTCGGAAGGGTTCCCGTAATGTCCTCCCATGTACCACCCCTGTTTGCCGATTTGTATACTTTCTGTCCTTTTACCATGTAAACAACATCGGCCAGGGTGGAGTGCGATTCAAAGCGGATACCTTCCCAGTAATTGCCTTCAGGATTAGGAAGCTCTGTCCAGGCGTTGCTGGTCAGATTCAGGATATTGTCGCAACGGAACATTCTTCCATTCTCGTAGGCAATATAAACGATGTTTGAATCAGCCCTCGACTGCTCAATAAACTCAATCTTCTCATCCTGGTTGGTACTGGTCAGATCTTCTGATTTTTTTCTGTAGAAAATGTCACCAATATCTGTTGCTTTGATGTTGTAGCACATGAACAGATCATGGGCACCATAGAACATGTGTTTCGGGTTGGAATAGCCAATCATGAAGGGCGTCTGAAACATACTGACCTGATCGACTCCCGGAAATTCTGCACCAGCCACCATGGTAAAGCCTGCATTCACCGTACCACCGTTCACCGATCTGGAAACTACCCCATGCTGGCTGCTTCCGTAAACGTAGTTTTCATTGGTATGGTCAAACTTACAGGTTATTCCGTCTCCGCCAATGGAGCTGTACCATGGGCCGCCGCTGGTTACAAAGGTTGATGCATCCTGGTTTCCCACGATGATGTGGTTGGGATTTCCGGCTGCGACATCCATACGATAGCCCGATGAAATCCTTAGACCAATGCTCGAATAAGTGTAATCGGTCCCGTTGTCGGTGATCCAGATGCCTGAGTCGTTGCCGATAAACAGCCGGTGGGTGTGCGGACTAAATTCAAAAATGTGCTGGTCATCGGCATACACAATGGTTACTTCATTCCAGTTGTTGCCCCCATCGGTTGACTTGTAAAGGTTTATCATACCTGCATAGAGGATGTCGGGATTTTCGGGGTCGGAAACCAAATCCAGGTTATATCCGCACTGGCCATCATCACCCATTCCAGATACCGGGATTTCAACCGTGGGATCATTGAATCCTTCAGATTCCATCAACTTATAGAAATGGGAGTCTTTGCTGCAGAATAGTCTGATTTTGGAACGGGTAACATCCAGTGCTATACGGTGAGACCCGATCCATTTTTTCTGAACCCACATCAGGCCAAAGTTGGCTGATTTATAACAGGCCGAGCCGCTCACACAATAAACCGTATCTGCCGAGCCGGGTAAAATGGCCATGTCGCGGATATCATGATCCACTGTTTTTAACCATTCTTCACCGAAGTCAATCGACCTGTAAGTACCATGGTTGCTGGAAACCAGCAAATGATCAGGGTGGCCGGGCCTGATGATGATTTTTGAAACATAGTGATCGTCGGATTCATCGAGCGGAATTCCTGTCCAGGTTTGGCCTCCATCTTCCGATTTGTAAATTCCGATGCCCCGGGTATCATGTCCATCACGATCACCTGTGCCGATATAGATACGGTTGGTGTTGGTCGGATCTATGGCAATGGCTGAAACACCCAGCGAGGCAATATTGTCGGTATTCAGATTTTGCCAGGTGAGTCCGTTGTTATAGGAAACCCACAAACCACCCAGTGGAGAACCCACAAAAATTTTGTTGGGATTTACCGGATCGAATGCGATGGCTGAGACCCTGCCACCCTGCGCTATGACCACATTGGGCTGATCAGCCCGGTAAACCGGTTGGTCGGGACCTATTGATTCCCACTCACCGCTAAAGCTAAGGGTCTGATTCATACCGATAAAGGCCATGGCCTGCTCATAATCCTGTTGAGGAGAGCGTAAGGTTCCGTCGGCATTCACATATGCTTTCTGGTTTTCCAACCAACGGGCTACTGGCTTGTAGCCAGAACCTTTTGCCGGAGTTTTCCCGTTCCAGTAGTTTTTAAATTCATTCTTAAACTGGTAATAATTGAAAGTCTTATCCTGCTGTTTTTGTTGCCAGTAATCAAACTTACCGGATGCCACAGGTTCTGGCTTTTGTTCAGGTGTAAAATCAGCCTCCTGAGCTGAAACGGAACCAATGCAAATTGCCATGCACCACAAACTAACGAAGTACGCTATCTTTTTCATGGGGGAGAGATTATAATTATACTATTTAGTGATTCAATTTTTACCGGTTCTGTAGCTATTCTAATCTTAGTAGATCAAATTCCTTGAATTTTCCGGTATGGATGCTGGTTTCCTGATTTACCCTGAGGTTGCAATTCTGGTTTTTTCCTGAAATCCATCTGATGAATTCCGAAATCCGGTCACTTTCACCCTCGGCTTCAACAGTAATTCCGGCGCCTGAACTATAAACCATACGTCCTTTAATGCTATACTGATAAGCTGTTTTCATACATTCAAAAGCAAATCCATCTTCCTTTGGATTGCGGTTGAAACATATTTCTACATACTTGAACATGACTGTATTTTATGATCAGTCAAATGTATGAACGGAATATGGCGGATGGCAAATTTCAGGGTAGGACAAATTGTAGGACATTTTTTATTTTTATTCATAAATATGCTAAATATCTGATTATCAATGATAAAAAGATATGCATTAATGATTCTCCTGATTTCTAACCTGAAAATTCACATAAAACCTCTGCTTTTATTCAACCTAAAGTCGCTTTTCGATCTTTGAATTCTGGTTTGAAAAATTCAAAGTAAATGCAATAGAGCAGCCGGTAGCGGATTTTCATGATAACGGATTCCTTGCAGAAAGGTATCCACGCGCTGAGGATATTGAGGTATGGCTGCAGTTTTTTGTTTCTGATCACGGCAATTGATCTGCCTGCCGCTGAGATGGTAAGTTTTTCACCGGCAGCAGTTTGTCCAGGAATGGGCACCCTGTCCGGTACGGATTCGCTTAAATGAGCTTTTTTTTGTAGCTACGAATCAAGCGTTTCAACTTTATTCAACCTTTTGATTCTGAGTTTCAGAAAACCGGTGAATGGCAATTCCTCCAAAGAGAGCAGGGTCTTTAATCAACCCGGCTGCCACTGCTAAATGGCTGCCCCAAGTTCACTGATATTGAAACCAGGGGTCAGGAGGCGCATCAGCGGGACCATTAAGATCACCCTGATTCAAGCCACTGCTATAAGTCAGATAATATCCACAGGCCGACCTGATTTGTTTTCTGATTATAACTTTGATGTGTGAAGGTCCGCGTCTGGTAATTGCCTGATAATGGAACAAAGAGATTGATTGCCGGCATTTCTTCCAATTCAGACTGGTTTGATGCCTTATTGAGAAGAATAACAGAGGCACTATTGCTTCTGAACTTTTTGGTGTAATGCAGAACATTGAACCATTGGCAAACGACAGGATGAACCCAGGGAAAGACAGGGATTCAAAAATACAGGATGAAATGATCCTTTCTGATGAGAAAAAAGAGCCTTCCCTTCAGGTTGTACCTTAGGGAAGACTCTTTTTTCAGGCTTTTTGCCATTTTGCTGACAGGTTGTGTACCTGCCGGAATATTTATGGCGTTATGCTCCCCACAAATGCCGCTGCATTGTTGTCAATGATGGTCATATCCCCTGTATCAATGGTCCCGTCTCCATTCACATCAGTGGCGAGGTAACCCGAGACAAAGGCCGCTGCGTCATTATCGACCGGGGTCATATCGCCCGTATCCACCGATCCGTCCTGGTTTACATCGCCGCCATAGATAACATATTGACCGGTAATCATCTGAAGCAGGTTGCCGCCATAGGCACTTGCAGGTGTATTGAATGCGTGGAATACTGACCCGTTTGCAAAAGAGACGGGTGTTGCTGAAACGGTGGCAATGCTGTTACGGTGCCTGATGGTAATGTAATACGATCCGGAAAAACTACCCGGAATAGTTACACTCACGGTTCCGTTGGTATTCAGGTTTATCTGGTCAGCCATGTATTCAATGCTGTTGTAATTGGCAGCATTGCGCAGTTCAATGGAAATCTGATCGGCAATGCCGGCACCGAAATGGGGTCCGGATTCGTCGTTGGCCTGACGCATGGTGTATGGGCCATCATACAGAGATTCAAGAAACAGAAAGAGGTTAAGCTGTTTGGTTACGCCCCAGTGAATGCGTCCATTGGGGTCATCCTCAAATGCTTCGCCAGCAAAAGCTCCGGTAGCATTCATGAAGGTTACACTTCCCTGATTAAACTGCTTCCTGACATTATTCTGTCCTCCCCAGGTATTGGCAGGAAAGACAGCATGCTCAATCACAAGATCCTGGTCATTCTCAATCGAAAGCAGCGCACTTTGTCCGCTTTCACCATTGCGGAATTCGCAATGGCTAAAAGCATAATTTGGATTAACAACGGCCTCCGGGGCAATGTAAACACCCTGTAGCGGCAGGTCTTCAAAACAGTATAAACGGCTTCAATATTCCCTCCGCTATTGACTGAAAACGAATAGACGTTCTCAGATGAAATACCTTTGACTACAGAAATTGCCCCTTCATACCCAAAGGATGAAAAAATCCCATTCTGGAAAACATTGACTGCCGCCAGATTGCCCATACTGAGCGTTCCTGAAGTTAAAGCCAGTAAACCTCCATCCTGTATCTCAAGGTTGTTACCGCATTGAAGTTCTGAACCAAAAGTAACTTCTGCCATACCTTCCTCAATGATAAAGTTGTTTTTTACCACCGAAGAATATACCGACAACCTCCTCAGGAAGTTATCGGACCTGTTGACTTTTACATCGTAGAATGAACTTCCGTTTAAAGTCTGCATCAGGTGGTTTCCCGTGCCGTAAAATTCTACCAAACCTCCTATGGGATTAAAACCTGGTGATTGGGTAATAAAACTGCCCTGTGTTCTGATCGTTCCGGCCGATATACTCCCGGTAAATGCATACGGATAAGCATCGTTGATGGTCAGGCCATACCCTTTGATGTCGAGAATGCCGGCATTCATGAACAATGAAGCATTCCCGTACTCACCCCAGCGGCTGAGGTCATTCCCGCCATCAATGATAAATTCCCCGCCGTTGATTGATATATTGCCCAGAAGATTTATACTTTGTCCTGCATCCTGATGCAATTCAATCGTATTTCCCCAAAGGACATAATGTCCATAGATACCATCATCGGCCAGATCGGCAGCGTAAAACGTGCTGCCCCCTGCAATCCATATTCCACCCTGACTCCAGTCATAAACCTGGCAAGAGATGGAGGAACCCGTGAAATCGTAAAAATAATGCATGGCTTTATCAATTTCAAGGATATCAAAATGTTCTGTTGAGCAGAATTGAGGAGTTATTCCGCTAAAAATAACACGGCTGCCTGTTTCGGAAAATGATGCTTCACCTGCATTGTTCACCCAGGAACCTTCGATTTTAATAATACTGTTTTCAGCATTGAAAACTCCTGAATTGATGGTAATATCACCTTTTATATCCACCATGTTGGTATTGGTGTGGTTCAGGGTAACAGTGCCACTCTGGTTAAACACAATATCATGATAACTTGCCGCAGGATGAGGAATAAAGATTTGATCTGATCCTTCAAATTGAATGGCCCCGTTGATCAGTTGGGTTGTACTGAAGCTGTAAAAATTACCGGATACAATAATGTTTTGTGCAGCATTTGAGAAAAACTCCGAATTATAATCAACATAGAAGTTTTTAGCACGGATCGGAAAGGTTGAACCCGGATCGAAACTCAAGTTGCTGCTTTCCGTTTTCGAAACATAGATGTCATGGAAAGTGCTGTTGTCGTCGTATATGTATATTCTGGTGAATGTGAATCCTTCAAAGATTACACTGCCATTGGTCAGCTGAACATCCGCACCATTATTGTAAGTCCAGTCACCCCTGACCCTGATGGTTGAATTTGTTGTTATGTTGGCCGTGGAACCTGAATTCCATATGATGCTACCCTGAACATTCAGTATTCCTGAAATATGATTCATGGTAATATTTCCATTGATAAAGGCATTTCCATCTAAATGAAGTGATCCGGCCTGTATCGTAAGTTGTCCGGTGATATTCAGATCATTGCAATAAGCAGTGGACGAGCCGGTTACCGGCATATTGGCCGGTCCGGCAGGAATGGTTACATCGGTTGTAGTACCTGGAACCATCAGGTCGTCCCAGTTTCCTGCCGTGTGCCAGTCGGTTGAAACGGCACCGGTCCACAGACCCGGTTGAGAGGTGGTCCAGTCAACCCGGTTATAGGGGTCCAGATCGTAAGCTTCTCCGGCATAAGCACCTGTTGCATCCCTGAAATTAACCCTTCCTGCATTGTTGTTCTTCCAGACGTTGTTATATACCGGGGCTGTAGGGAAACTGGCCCCCCTGATCATCAGCTCCTGGTTGTTGCTGAAGAGCAGGAACCTGTCAACCCCATATTGAAAAGTACATTGATCAAATGGATTTAGCGGATCAACGGTGGCTGTACTCCAGATGTTTATCCCGTAATTGTATTCAAAAATGGCATATCTGGCCGAAATGGTGCCATTCACCTGAAATTCATGGTGCCCCGATGATGCATTGCTCGTTATAATGGGTCTGCTTGCGGATGTGCCTATTGCTTTTAGTGTCCCGCCGCTGGCAATTGTAATTGCTTTGGATCCGGTTACTCTCAATATTGCTGCATTTTCGAGGGAGAGGGTACCACCGTTGTTCACAGAAATATTGTCAGTGGTGAATAGTATTCTGTTGTTTGACAGCAAGGTCCCGCCCTGAACTGTTAGAGCACCGTTAACAGTTGCATTGGTAGCCAGGGTTACTGTATTGGTCGTTGCTTTGTTGATGGTTAAGTTGAAGAGATTGCCTGCGTTCATGCTCAGGTTGGCATTGGCCGAACCATATAACTCCACAGTGCCGGCTGCCGGTATAAAATCAGTGCGGCCACTGGTAAAGTTGCCGGCAGTTCTAATGGTTCCGCCGGTAATGTTGTTGGAAAGGGTGTAGGTTGGATCTGTTCTGATAAGAATGCCCTGATCAGCGAAGTTTAGCACACCTCCCGACATGGTAATTGAAGCATTTCCCAGATATGGCCACCAGCTTGGATTAATTCCGCCATACACATTGAAGTTACCGCCATAAATATAAAGGTTACCCCTGAGGTCGATGTTCCCGCCATAGTTTGAAAGGTTAATGTTGCAGTTTGCATTGCAATAAAAATTGCCTGCGATCGCATCATCCACCACGTCATTGGCGGTGAAGGTTCCCCCGTTTAAAACATCAATGGCACCGGCTGTCCAGTTATATCGTGAACAGATAACTGTGGTACCGTTCATTCTGAATGCACCACCTGCTGCTTTGTGTACTTCCAGGGTATAAAAATTTTCATTTGAACAATACTGGTGGTAATTGCCACCATTAAAAATAACGGTACTCGTCCCTTCGGTAAAGCCTGCCGTTCCGGCATTATTGGTCCAGTTTCCGAACAGGCCGATGGTGCTGCCATTCGGATCGAGCACCCCCGACTGAATTACCATATTACCCATCAACTGCATCATGTAAGCGGTTGATATGGTAACAGTTCCTCCTGTATTAATATTTACTGAATTAAAATAATCGTTGGTATTGATCTGGACACTCTGGGTGCCGGAAGTTCTTTCTAAACTCAGGATGCCGGAGCTCATATATATATTGCCGGCGTTTATAAGGTTCCCTTTCAAAATGGTTGTAATATTAGCCTGACCAGCCAAAGAAACGCCGGAGCCAATATTAATGTTTCCGTTTATTGTCAGGGTTGAAGTTGAAGTAGCGCTGGTATTGACTGTAGCTCCTTCTGTTTTACTCAGCAGGAGATTATAAAAATTGCTGTTAACGCTATTAGAAGTAATCGTGGAATTGGTGCCACCTAAAAACGTGACAGTGCTGAAACCCATACTTGTTGATGAGCCTGCGGAGAATTCCCAGTTGCCCGAAACATGGATGCCCCCGGAGATCGATCCTACCATGGATGATCCGCTACCCCAGGTGATGTTAACAACCTTGAGGGTTATGGTACCGGCACCTGTAAGGCTCAATGAGCCGTTAATAATTGCATTCCCTGAAGCTGTCAGCATCCCTTCGTTTGACATAGTGCTGCTAATGGTGAGGGATGCTCCGGTGTTAATTGTAAGATTGTTACACACCGGAGATAAAGAGCCACTGATGAGGGGCTGGTTCACAGGTGCTGACGGGATGGTTACATTGTCGCTTGCTGTTGGCGCACCAACCGGCGACCAGTTGCCGGCTGTGTTCCAGTTGGTACTGCTCGTGCCGGTCCATGTCTTTTGGGCAAATGCCATGGTTGATATAAGCATTATACCGATGGCTGATAGGGTAATTAATTTTTTCATAGTATTATTGGTTTTGCGTTTTCAACTATCTGAGTGGTTTATTTCAATCGATTGATTGTTTCTGACCTTTATGCTGAATACTATCGTAATACAACACAGTAATGCCTGATCAAAAAGCCAAAAGGAGGGTAGAGTAGTTGAAATAGTTGAAATAGTTACAATAGGCTTGTACTTAGCCTGATTCTTTTACAAGGTAAATCTGTTAAAGCGTTTGCCGGAAAATGTCGAATTCCTTGTATTTGCGGCTATTGTTGAACGAGTAGTTATAGCGGACCTGGGTATCGTCTTTTTCATTCTCCTTGATCCATGCGATGAATTCTTCTATGTTCCCCCGCTCACCTTCGGCATGGATCTTCACTTCGTGATTGTATTCCATTCGCCCGGTAATACCGAACAGATAAGCTGCTTTCATACAGGCGAACCCAAAACCATCGTCGGTCTTTTTTCTGATAAAGCTGATTTCGGTATGGATCATCATTTGAATAGGGTTATGCTAAAACAAAGGTATTGTCCTGATATGACAGTTGGCAAATTTTAGGGTAGGACAAATTGTAGGACAGTTTTCATTTATTTTTCCAAACGAATAAATTGCTTTAAGACAGTGGTTTACAGGTTGAGTAGAAATGATGTCCTGTCCTATAGACCAAAAATTCCGATGCGGAAATTTCTGATTTTATTAGTTCTGTTGTTGTTCGCTGTTTTGAGCTTTCCTGTTGGGAGAATTTCAAAGTAAATGCAATGGGATAAGCGGTCAGGGATTGTCAGAATACCTGAAACTTTACAAAATGGTGTACCAGTCCTGAGGATATTAATATATTCCTTCAATATGCTGTCAGGAGATTCTGCATGAATGGTAATACAACCTGCTTCAACATCTTCAGCTATTGTTCCGACAATCCCCAGTTCACGGCCTTTCCTCAATGCATAATAGCGATAACCTGATCTGAAGGAATCTGTCCGGACCTTTATTTTAATTGCTGACCTCATGATACATGTTGGAGTATTTCAATACAATGCATAATACTAAAGATGGATAAGCAGAACCGTTAATTCTGCATGCCAGCTTTTATATCCGGCTCACAGAGATGAAGGGCTGCTTTTGACGGGATAAATGTACAACCGGTTACTGACCGCTTCCAAATTTAAGGGTAGGACAAATGGTAGGACGGAAGTTATAATTGTTCCAAAGCATATAAAATCAGTAAGTTATAATGAAGTCAGGAAGACGGTGAGATCGGCTTCCGCTTCAAGGTTCAGTTTCTTGCGGAGCCTTTGCCTGCTTTTATTGGTGGCGTCGAGCGATACATTCATCAGACCGGCAATCTCGCGGGAGCTCAGATTGATCCGCAGATAGGCTGAAAGCCGGATATCATGATCGGTAAGTTGCGGGAATTCCTGTTTCAGCCCATCAAAAAATCCGGGGTGGACATTTTCGAAGGTGGTCCTGAACTTCAGCCAGTCCTGATCAATGTCGGTATTGGAATTGATAAACTGAACCACTTCATGTATGTTATCCACGTGATGATTGTTTTTCAGTTTTTCGCGGATTTCGCCCAGAATCTCATTTTTATTCACCAGGCAAATTGTTGAACTGGCCAACTCAGCATTCTTATGGTCAATTTCTGCCTGGTATTTCTCCCTTTCAAGACGGTTGATCTGCTGCTCGGCAAAAACCCTGTCGCTGAGCATCCTGTTTTCGGCTTCCTTGTTTTCTATTTCCAACCTTGCCAGATCCTGTTCCTGCCTGAAAAGGAGTTGATTCTGTTTCAGATTCTTTGATTTTACCCGGAGCAGACTGTAAGTCAGCAAAAGAACCAGGATAAGACCAATGATAATGGAAATGCCCAGCCGTTGATTCCTTTGTTTTAATTTAAGGTCGAGTAAGAGCAGTTGATTTTCCTTCTCTTTTTTATCGGTTTCGTAAAGGATTTCAAAATTCGCAAGTTGTTTATGCTTTTCAATGTTGAAAACAGAATCATGAGCTGCAGTGTACTTCCTGAAATAGCCCAGCGCTTTCTTATAATCTCCTTCTGTTTCAGCAATTTCATACAGATTTTTGAAATTTCTTGCCTGATGATAAAGTGATTGACTTTTTTCGGCAAGGGATGCACTTTCAAGGAAGCATTGTTCAGCTTTTTCTGTTTGTTTCAGTTTTCTGAAAATATTTCCCATATCCGACAGTGTGATTATCTGTGATTCCACGATTCCTGCCTTTCTGAAAATACCGAGCGCTTCTTCGTTCAGCCGGAGTGCCTCAGCATAATTACCTTTGGCTACCAATACCGTACTGATCTCATTTTTCCGGATACCAATCTTAATTTCCTGGTTATATTTCAAAGCTATCTTCAATGCCAGATGAAGGTACTCAAGTGCTTTATCATAGTCTTTCAGATGATACCATGTCATCCCGATCTTACTGAAACGTATTGATTTCTTTGCTTCTTCTGTTGTATATCCCAGCGATTCTGTATAGAACCTGATGGCTTCCTGATGCTTTCCCCAGCGACTGTAAACCAAACCCAGGTTATTCAATGAAATGGACAGCGCAGATGAATCACCTGATTTCCTGTCAAGTTCCAGTGTTTTGCTGTAATACTCAATGGCTTTATCAAACATTGATAAGCTGAAATAGTTGGTTCCGATGTTGTTTAACACATCTCCGATCTGTTTGGCGATGTTTAATTTCTGCACTATTTTGAGTGCAGTCTTATTCAGTTGGAGCGCTTTTTCACTCAGACCCAGTTCCTGGTAACACAATGCAGAATAGGTCAACATGTCAGCAAGAAATCCGGTTGAATCTTTTTTGATCTTGTATTCATCGGAAGCTGCTTTATTATAATATTCAATAGCCTTCTGATATTCATCCATAAAGAAATGGGCTTCCGCTATTCTGAAAGATGCTTCAGGTAATAGCTCCCTGTTATCCGAATTTTCGCAGATATTTAAAGCAATATTTGCAAGAAACAAGGCAGTGTCCGGGTTCTCTTCAGCAAAATTTTCACTGGCCCGGAGCAGCGAATCCACCACCTGCTGATCGGTCAGGCCTTTAAAATGACGGCTGGTAAAATCTTTTGTATCCTGAGCTATGAGAGTTCCACCGGAAAGTAACAAAGCCAGATAAAGGGCTAAATATTTGATAATGTTATACATATACTTCTGGTTTGTGGCTGAATCTGCTGGTTGCAGGTAAGGCTGGCGGCTTTATGTTCATAATAACTATAAATGACCCAAACACCTGTTTTGTAACCTGCTAGGCTCTATTTACCTGCAATTTAATAACATTTTTACAGATGCTGCAAGGAACCTTGTTAAATCTGTACAGAAAAAAATAAAAACCCTTTCTGGTGGTCATTGACCATCGGAAAGGGTTTCATGCGCATTACCGTTACCGGCTCAATCAGAGGGATATTGCATCCGGCTTTCAGTTTAAGGTGTAATGCTCCCCACAAATCCAAACGAATTGTTGTCGAGAATGGTTACATCACCAGTATCTACTGTTCCATCTCCATTAAGGTCAGTAACAACATAACCCGAAACAAAATTAAACTGGTCGTTGTCGAGCGGGGTAACATCTCCCGTATCAACAGTCCCATCCTGGTTAATGTCGCCACTGTAGATTACCACCTGACCATCGATCATCATCAGCAGGTTATTGCCGAAAGCACTTGAAGCAGATTCACTGAAATCAACTGTTACATCACTTTCAGAGAAAGAAACCGGGCTTGCGCTGGTGGTTTCGATGCTGTTACGGTGTTTTACGGTCACATAATAATCACCGTTCAGGTTTTCAGGAACCGGACTTACCGAGATGTCACCACTGGTAGCTATTTCAACATCGCTGAAAGTATGTTCAATTACACTATAATCAATGCTGTTGTGCAATTCGATGGTCACCTGATCGGCAGTGTGTCCCGGGAACTGATCTCCGGTTTCTGACTGTGCTTTTCGCATTACGCTGTTCCCATTATACAAACCTTCGAGATAAAGTTTCAGATTCAGGGTCTTGCTCTGTGAATTGATGACAGAGAAAGCCAGATCGCTGAATTGTCCCGGGTCAGGATCAGCAAAGAAAATCTCCTGCCATCCCACACCGGGAATGTTGATTTCCGAAGGACAACTTACCGGTGTAACCCACCTGTTGGCCTCCTGCCATCTCCATTGTGCCGGCGCTGCTGCATTCACCGGAATGGCGCGGATGCTCAGCCAGTATTTGTGATCCTTGATCTGTGCAAATGGCACAGGCAGGATGTAACTATACTTATAAATGGAAGATAGTTCTGCATTGACCTGTCCGGTATTTACTTCAGCCATTTCAGCAAAAGGAATACTGTAACTCAGGATGGTTGCATCGGGCTGACAATCGGCATCACCGTAAACATTCACTTCGAAGTGGCTGATTCCGTCGCCCCGGTTCTCACCGGTTCCGGTCATTTCATAGTTGCCCCACCAGTCAAACTGTGTTACCAGACCTCCATTACATATCCAGTCGTCAGAAATACCAGCAGAACTGCCTGAATGCAATCCCGGCAGGTGATCATCGGGCAACTGATGCCATTTATGGCCCGATTTACTGATGGTTACCCTGTAATCTTCCACCTCTCCGTCAGAAGCTGGTCCGGCGAACGACAGTGCCGGCTGGTGACTGAAACGGAACCTGGCGAAGGTGGGTCCTGGTATGGCAGTGCCCGGAACAATAAAGGTAAAGTAATTGTTTCCGGCTGTCGGGTTGATGTCGGTAAACACATGATCACCGGCATCTGCCCAGGAACCGTTACCGTTGTAGTCGATCCACATATTGAAAAGCGCATTTCCTACAGAGGCAACTACCTTGATCTTGCATGGGTTACCCGGCGACATCGGCCACAGGAAGGTTATTCCATCCTGATCGTTGATGTTGTTCAGGTTATCCCCGTTGGCAGCCGGTGTTGGCTGACCGTCGCTTTCACCGTCTACAGTCAGTCCCAGGTAGGTGTTGTTCGCTATGATATGGCTGGCACCGTTGCTGGCAGAATAAGTCGGATAATCGTTCGGGTTCTGAAGATTGTCGGGGGCATCGCCAAAGTCAGGAATTTCCTGGGGAGAACCTTCGATGTACACGGCATAATCCTCGACTTCTCCATCGCTGACCAGGCCATCGTAACTGACCGGGGCATTGGTGGTACGGAACCTGAAGCGTGAATAGGATGGTCCCATAGCAGCATTTACAGGTACATTGAATGTGAGGGTATTGGATCCTGCTGTGAGGGCCTGTGTGATGAAGATGTGTTCTCCTGCATCAGACCAGTCGCCATCGGTGTTGAAATCCATCCAGGTGTCCAGAAATCCGCTGACCGAAGCAGTCGCTGTGACTGTAACCGTTGATCCCTGAAGTACAAATGGCGGCATGGTTATTCCGTCTTCGTCATCGGAACCGGCCACATCATCACCGTTAGCCATAAAGGTTGGCTGTCCGTCTGTTTCAGCGTCTATCAGGGTTCCGAGGAATACATTGGCAACAATGGTATGTCTGGCCCCGTTGCTCACAAGCAGGGTCGGATAATCCGTTGCGATGGCTTCTTCGTCCGGGACATCGCCGAAATCTACCGGTCCGGGAGGAACAGGTTCTATGTAAACACCGTAGTCTTCCACTTCTCCATCGGCAACAAATCCGTCGTATGAAATTGCAGCAGCAGTGGAACGGAACCTGAACCTGCTGTAGGACTGGCCTGTAGTTGCTGTAACAGGCATGGTGAACGACAAGCTGTTCAGACCGGCACTCAGCGGCTGACCGTTAAAGATATGTTCACCGGCATCTGCCCAGTCACCATCAATATTCAGATCGAGCCAGGCATCCAGGAAGCCCGTGGTTGAGGCTGAGATTGAGATTGCAGCAGTTGACCCCAGCGGGATAACAGCCGGAATGATCACACCGTCCTCATCATCCAGGTTGGCGAGGTCATCTCCGGTTGAAGCGAAATTTGGCTGTCCGTCACCTTCGGCATCAATCAGGGATCCCAGGTATACTGCAGGAGAGATCAGATGGCGGGCCCCGTTGCTCAGCAGATATGTCGGATAGTCCGTGCTGACCTGTATATTGTCCGGAACATCTCCGAAATCGAAGCTTTCCTGGAATTCATGGTCAATGTAGACAGCATAATCCTCTACCTCACCATCGGCAACAAGTCCGTTGAAACCAATGGAAGCAGGTGAAGTCCTGAACCGGAACCTGGCATAAGACTGGCCTACTGTTGATGCCCCCGGTACATTGAAGGAAAGGGAATTGGACCCTGCACTTACAGCCTGATTGGTGAAAATATGTTCGACGCCAGCGCCCCAGGTGCCGTTTCCGTTGAGATCGATCCAGGCATCGAGGTATCCCGCTGCAGATGCATTCACATTGATAAAGACTGTTGTCCCTGTGTAAACGACGGCCGGGATTGATACACCATCTTCGTCATCCACATTGGCAAGGTCATCTCCATTGGCCGGTATGGTTGGCTGACCATCGGCCTCGGCATCAATCAGGGTTCCGAGGTAAATTCCCGGAACAATGGTATGCCTGGCCCCATTGCTGCCAAGCAATGTCGGGAAATCACCGGATTCACCGGATTATCCGGTACATCTCCAAAATCAAGGCTTTCCTGCTGGCCGGAAACAATGGTCAGCATATGGTCTTCCACCTCACCGTCAAATACCAGTCCGTCGTAACTGATGGCTGCAGGTGAAGACCTGAATCTGAATCTGAGGTAGGTGGCTCCAATGGCAGCAGTGACAGGAACAGTAAAATTCAGGTTGTTGGAACCGGCAATAAGCGATTGGTTCACAAAAATATGTTCTCCGGTATCGGCCCAGTCACCGTCAATATTGAAATCGGCCCATACATCGAGGTAACCATTGACCGAAGCAACTACTGAAACCGGAACTGTGGCACCCTGATTTACGGTCAGTGGCATGGTCACACCGTCTTCATCATCACCCAGAGATGGATAGAAGCAATCCACATCATCGCACCGGGCACCGATGGAAGGCTGGCCATTGATTTCAGGATCAACAAAACTACCCATGTAAATATTGGGGGAAATATTGTGTCGTGCTCCATTGTTGGCAAGCAGGGTCGGATAAAAGTGCGAGGTTTCGGGATTATCCGGGGCATCGCCAAAGTCGAATTCTCCGCCGGCAATCTGTTCTACAAATACAGCATAGTCTTCCACTTCACCATCAGCAACCAGGCCGTCATAACTGACCGGTGCACTGCTGGTCCTGAACCGGAAACGGGCATAGGAAGGTCCCATGTTGACGGTAACCGGTACGATGAACGATAGTGGATTTAATCCGGCCGTCAGTGGCTGTCCTGCAAAAACCTGTTCACCGGCATCGGCCCAGTCACCATCAACATTAAAGTCGATCCAGGCATCGAGGAATCCGGCAACGGAAGCTGTTGCACTCAGGTTAACCGTTGAAGCCTGAATTACAACCGCTGGCATGGCTATACCATCCTCATCGTCAGAGGCGTTAATATCATCACCGTCGGCAATCACCGTCGGTTGTCCGTCACCTTCCGGATCAATCAGCAAACCGAGGTATACCGATGGAACAATGCTATGGCGCGCACCATTACTTGAAAGATAGGTCGGATAATCGGTTGGGTTGGCCGGATCGTCGGGTACATCACCAAAATCCATCTCACCGTTGGAAACCGGATCAATGTGAAGGGCATAATCCTCTACTTCACCATCAGATTCCGGGCCGAAGAAATTAATCGGATTGTTGGTTGTCCTGAACCGGAAGCGGGAATAGCATATTCCGGGGCCGGCTGACGCCGGGATGTTCAATGTCAGGGTATTTGAGCCGGCTGCAAGTGCCTGGTTGATGAAAATATGCTCACCCGGATCTGACCAGTCGCTGTTCAGGTTAAAGTCCATCCAGGCATCGAGGAATCCGTTGACAGAAGCCACAACGGTGATTGAAACCGATGAGCCCTGGGTGGCATTGGGTGGCATGGTTACGCCATCTTCATCGTCACCCAGCGAAACAATACAATCGTTGTCATCGCAGACGGCCATGAAACTCGGCTGGCCATTGGTTTCAGGATCCACCAGTGAACCCATGAATACACCTGGAGCAATCAGATGCCTTGCACCATTGCTGGCCAGCAAGGTCGGGAAATCTCCGGGCAGCACATCGTCGTCCGGTACATCCCCGAAATCGGTTCCGTAGTAAGGCGGACAGTTTTTGACTTTCAGGCAGAAAACCCCGGCAGTATCCACGCAATTAAAGTTGTTGGAAACAACAACCGCAATCTGGTAATTTCCTGTGACATTCGAAGTGAATGGCAGATTCTCACCATAACCTAATGGTGTTCCCCAGTTCGAGGTTTCATACCAGGTGATGGATGGATAGGCGGTCGGGTAGGTGTCATAAGGAGCGACAGCATTCAGCGGAAGCGGAATGTACAGATTCAGGGTATCCGTATCACAGATGGAATCGCACCCCAGCGGGAAGAGACTCAGGTCAGGTTTCGAAAAAATAAAACCTGCATTCATAGTGGCATCACAACCGGTTGATTTATTGGTAACCGTGAGGCTGTAAAAACCAGGGGAAGAGGCTGTGATGACCGGTGTTGTCTGTCCGGTATTCCAGAGGTAATCAAACAGGACCGGGTTTACCGGAGAAGGCGAAAGAACGGCACTGTTACCTTCACAGATGTTCAGCGTGGGTAAGGTAAAGGTGGGTGTTTCGTAGAACCAGATGCACAATGTGTCAGTAGCCGTACATCCTGTTATGGTGTCGGTTACATTCACAATGAAATCAAATACCGCAGGCAAAGTTCCCGGTAAGGTAAGGGATATCCAGGGTGAATTGCCATTGCCGGGGCTGAAAATTGCGCCCGGAGGATTGCTTGTCCAGCTGTAAATGTAAGCTGAATCAAAAACAGTAGTCAGGTTAAAGAAGGCATTTCCGCCAGGGTAGGCACACACATATCCGTTGCCCTGTATTTTCGCTTTTGGCAGTTTATCCATGTAAATATACAGGCTGTTGGTTTTGTCTGAACAACCGAAACTGTTGGTGACTGAGGCATAATACTCTCCGTGTTGCGTTACACTATAGGTTTGAGCAGTGGCAAGCGGAATGGCATTGCCATTCTTATACCATTGATAGCTTGTCATTAAATTACATGCCGTCAGGGTTACTGAACTACCGGGGCAGAATATCGTGTCAGATGCTGAGATTGTACAAACCGGCAACGGGTCAACATTAACATAGTTGGTATCCCTGGCGATACATCCCATCTGGTCGGTAATCACCAGAATTACAGTATCGGAAGGCGGGCTTGTATTTGCATAGGCATGCTGGGTTGAGGCCAGAAACGATGTGGCTGCATCACCAAAAGTCCAGGCATAATTAAACGCGGGATTGTTTGGTATGGCATTGAAAGTGGCCGGCGAGTTCTGGCACACAGGCGATGTAAAGGTAAAAGAGGCATTGGGCAGCAGTATATTGACAATCGATGAAAACGTGCTTGTACAGCTGGAAGATGAAGTTACAGTGAGGGTTATGGTATACTGCCCTGATGCGTTGACTGTCAGATATGGGCTGGGGAAATTGGCATTGGGAGAGAAATTACCTAACCCTGGACCGGATACTGACCATTGGTAGAGGATGATCGTGTTCGGAAATGATACCGTTGACTGATCAACCAGGAAAACGGTATCGCAAACCGGGTAGGTCCAGAAATTGGCAATGACATCGCATGTGCCGGGTCCGCCCGGATTACAGCTCTCAATTTTGACATTCACAATATTCGACCTGATTGAACACCCGTTCAGAGTCACCACAACATGATACTGGTGAACACCCAGCGCAAGGCTGGCAATATTGATGTTGATGGTGTTGTTGGTTTCTGTGGGGATCAGGGTGTTGTTAAGGTACCACTGGTAGGAGTAACCTGCGCCCGTGGGTGTTGAAAGGGTAAGAATCTGGTTGTCACCCAGACAGAAAACAGGCAGCATGTTGTATGTTGCCAGGGCAACCGGAGGGGTATTGATCGTTATTCCCAGGGTGAAACTGCCTGAACAGTGGCTTACTGTCAGGGCGGCGGTTGTTGGCGGGCCATGCCACTGGATATTAACTGTATTGGTTCCCTGGCCCGATTGAATGGTTCCCCTGTTTGACGGAGAAATGGACCACTGGAATCCACCCGGAGGGGTGGGGCCGCTGGCGGTATACTGAACCACAGCATCAACACAGACTGTGGTGGTGCCAGTAATCACAGGGGTGGGATAAGGACTGATGTTCAGAGTTTGGGTCAGTGACGGGCAGAAGTTTCCGGGACTGATCTCTACGTTCTGGTAAACACTGATCTGCCAGGGGCCGGGACCATTCAACTGAGCAACAATTGAATCGCTGTCTGCCCCCATCTCCGAGAGTACATTTACTCCCGGAGAAACCGGCCAGATGAAATCACTGCCACTGGTATTTGAAGAAATACTGAATGTATGTTTGGAACCCGGACATGCCGTAAATGTTCCCTGGATGCTGCCAAGGATGGGTTTGGCTATTACCTTGACTTTCAGATAGGCGGTGTCGTTGCAGTATACATTCGGAATGAGCGATACTGCTGTAATAACATAGTTTCCCGGGGTCCACTGAATGGTTGCTATTGGAGAACCATTGCCGGAAATAACAGGGCCCGGAGGTGAAACTGACCAGTTTGCCTGTACAGGTGAATAGTATTGTATTGAACTTCCTTCGCAAACGGTTTCATCTCCGGTAATGTTAAAGATGGGCAACACATTCACCGGAATTGAGTCGACACCATTACAACCGGCAAGCGGGTTGTTGTAAACACATTTTACCCAGTAAAGGCCAGGGTTATTGAAGGTAATGCTTGCCGTGGTAACGTTTCTGTCTTTTTTGTTGAATGAATACAATCCCGGGCCGTTTACCGACCAGGTATAATAGGTTCCCGGCATCCAGGGGAGAGAGAAGCTACCGGACGAACCCACACAAACAGTTGAAGGGCCGCTGATCGGTAAATTCGGGTATAAAACAGGAACTTCCAGTGTGGTGATTCCCTGGCATGACGATGAAGGGCAACTTTGCAGGCTAACGGTGGTCGGGCCTGTATAGGCCGGATTCCATTTGATTTTTATACAACTGGTGTTGTTGCCTGAAATTATTGATCCCCCGGTCACAGTCCAGTTATAACTGCCACAGACCATAGGAGTACAGAAGGATGATGTATCTCCGGCGCAGACGGTGCCGAAACAGCAATCGTAAACAATTTCAGGACCGGTACCGGCAAGAACAACAACCTGCATGGTGGCAGTATCGCTGCAACCGCAGGCTACTACTGCCTCACCTCCCTGTCCGGTACCAACCGGGTGACCGGCACCCATATCGGTTGTTTTTAACAGCACTGTGTAATTACCCGGTAAGGCATAGGAATGGGGTGGAGGGCTGGCCAGCGTTGAGGTGGTACCATCGCCGAAGTCCCAGAAAAATACGCTTCCGCCAATGGATGTATTGGTGAAATTAACGGGGGTATTCTGACAAACCGTATCCGGGGAAACCGTAAAATCAGCTACGGGCCCGTCGATCAGGCAAAATTCCCGGGTGATGGAATCAATGCAGGTTCCACCCAAAGCAAGGTTGCTGATCACCACCTTGATGATTCCGGTTGCACCGGAACCCCAGACAATGTTGACTGGATTTCCGGTATATGAGGCCGGAGAACCACCGGTAATGGTCCATGTAAAAGTATAGGAGGGATCGTTCGGGTATACCGTGTAAGTATGCGGGGTATTTTTACATGCCGCTGCTGCACGTCCCAGCCCACCCTGATCGGGGCGGGTGCTACCGATACAGGCGCCATCGGGAGGACAAATCTCAACAGCATCCTTTAAAATAAAATCGGGACAACAACTCTGTGAGAGATAAAGATCTGCGTCCACCTGCCATGGCTTGTCAGCAACCAGGCGTCCGGCCATTGCATAAGCCTGGTCCACTTCTTTTTGCCAATAGAGAAATTTATTCTGCAATGGCAGATTCAATGCAGCCGCTTGTTCCGATTTTGCAGCCGACCTCCAGGAAGTTTTCTCCGTGGAGATGTATTCCTGATTTCTAATGTTATTCCGGAGTCCGGTTCCGGAGACGCTGGCGTATGCTAAACACATTCCAACCAGAAGGAGTAATCTTGCTCTCATGTAGTTCCAGGTTAATAAATACAAACGGGGTTGATATATTCAACAATTTTCAATGATTAAAACCAGAGGGCAAAAGAGATGTGGAAGAATAAACCAGGCAGTACCAGTAGCTTTGTATTATATTACTGAGTAATCCGAAATGTATGAAGCAGGATGATAGTTCGCCTCCCCGGGAGATGGTCTGTTGTGCAGATCTGAGGCGGTAATCATTGGAAACAAATAATATATACAAAAGTTCATAGGTACATGCATGAATATGCAAGTAATTAGCTCAACTGTACTGTTTATTCACTCAGTTTTATTGAAAAAAACAGCAATCAGGGTTGCTTTGAAGGGTAATCTGGTATGAAAATGCTGGTTACAGTGCAAAAAAAACCTTCCGCATCGGTGGGATGAGGAAGGTTCTTAACAGGAAATAAATTTTTGGAGAATGAATCCCGCTGACAACTTCAGTCATGAGCTCATCCGGGTCTGACGTCTTTCCGTAGTGTTTACACCCGGTTTTACCTAAATCCAATGATCCTGACCAGGATTATATTTATTACAATGGTGTCAGATGATTGGTAATCAGGTCCAAAGCCGGTAATTCTACCGGCTTTGGACCTGATGTTTTATGGCAGTAATGTTCCCACAAAGAAGAACTGGTTATTGTCGACAATGGTTCCATCGGCAGTATCCACAGTTCCGTCGCCATTCACATCTGTCACAATGTATCCCATCACAAACATGAACTGGTCATTGTCGATCGGTGTTCCGTCGCCGGTGTCAATGGTACCATCCTGGTTGACATCTCCGCCGTAGATTGTGTAAAATCCGTCAATCATCTGCAGCAGGTTACCTCCGAAAGCTTTGGCTGGCTGGTCAAAAGCATAGCTGATCTCCGGTCCGGCGAATGAAACCGGGTTGGCCGAGGTGGTTTCGATGGAGTTGCGGTGCTTAACAGTGATGTAGTAGCTGTTGCCCAATGCCGGTGGAATGCTCACGATTGCGTTTCCGGCTGTGCTTAATTCCGTGTTTGCTGCACTGTGTTCAATAATACTGTAATCAGCACTGTTATGAAGTTCTATGTCAACAACGTCAGCAATGCCGGCTCCGAAATGAGCACCATTCTGATCGCTTGCCTGACGCATGGTTCCGTTGCCATCGTACAAGCCTTCGAGCAAAGCAGAAAGATTCAGTGTTTTGGTAGATACACCATCCTGGTTCAGTTCAACGATGAAATCAGGAAGTCCTGAAACTGAAACGGTGATATTTGCTGAGCGTGGGGCGCCTGTATTCTCAGCATAGGTAGCAGTGATGATTCCATTACCGAATCCTGAAGCTGTAACTGTACACCATGTCTGGTCACTGACAGCTGTCCATGAAGCATTGGATGTAACGGTATAGCCGAATGATCCCGCACCAGCCGAAACCGACTGACTTACCGGTGAAACACTCAGTGCAGGAGGTCCGTTGAGGATTATATTTTCCAACACATTGGCATTAAAACCTGGTGTAACTGTTAATTGTGTATTAACCGTGCCTTCATACTTGGCAACCCTGGTTGCATAGGAAGGTGTAATGGCCGCACTGGATGTGAATACTAAATTCGGAGTTGAATTTGGAGCAAAACTTACCGAACTTGTCAGCCGGAGCCTTGCTATCCTGGTTCCCCAGCCAATGGTTGAAACAATGTATCCGTTACCGGCACCCGGAGCAGCCCGGCCTGCCATCCTGATAAGCCCGGCAGATGTTGTACTGACACTGATGGGTGCCATGTTTGCGGGCAGGTCAGAAGATCCCGGCACAATGGTGGTCATACCGGCAGTGATGGCAGCGCCGTTGAGCATGGCAATATTGAAGTTAATACCAGCCTGTATCGTTGCCAGTTGGAAAGGAACAGCCGGATCCACATCCAGCAGATAAATATCAAATTCAAAAACATTCGGGGCTGTCTGGTCGACAAACGGAATTGTCAGCATAAATTCGGAAGCAGGTACACCGGCCTGAACTACGGTGACCACAACCGGAGAAGCACCCGAAGCAGAAACCGTAATATTGGCTGTCCTCGGAGAAGTAGCCGTATTCTGGGTATAAGTGGCCGTTATGGATCCGTTGCCAGAACCCGACGGGGTTACTATACACCAGGTCTGATCGCTGATGACACTCCACGCCGTATTTGATGTAACAGTGAATGCCGTACTGCCTGCCGTTGTAGTGACATTCTGTGTTGAAGGTGTAACTGCCAGTTCGGGAGTCGCTCCGGCCTGGGAAACAGTCACCACAACCGGGCTTAGTCCGCTCACTGTAACAGTAATATTGGCTACACGACTTGTTACAGAAGTATTTGCTGTAATGGAGGCTGTGATGGTTCCATTACCTGTACCTGAAGGGGTAACAGAGCACCAGGTCTGATTGCTTGTAGCACTCCAGGCGGTATTCGATGTAACGCCGAATGAAGTAGTGCCTGCGGGCGCTGTAACATTCTGGTTTGCCGGAGTTACCGAAAGTGTAGGGACGATCGTTGAATAACAACTGATGGCGGCTTCCCATCCGGCAGGAGTTATACTTACATCCGAAGTAAAGTTGATGGTGAGCGCTCCGCTTGCATTGGTTGCGGTTACGGTACCGGGCCCCGTAGTACCATTGTAAGTGCCAATAAGTGTAGCCGAAGTGCTTGTTCCGTCATAGATTCTCAGGTAATCGTATCCGGATTCAGTATTAAAAGAATTGAATACCATTCTGACCATAGCACCGGCCGAGGCAGGGTAAAATGTTTCGGTAAAGTTCTCATTGTTCTGATAGGCTCCGGAAGCTCCTCCTGAATCATAGAAGAGCCCGGTACATGTGGTCACCGAACCGTTGGTTATGTTGTACACGGGTATCAGTCCGATCACAACCTGTTTGGTGTTCTGCAACGAGTACTGTCCCGCACTACCGCCGGTAAGGGTAAATAAAAGATCCACAGGAGTTCCCAGCGGAGTTGCTGCACTTGCTGTCACACTGAAGATGGCCGTGCCGGACCCTCCCGCATTTATAGATCCCAGGCTGTATCCGGTTGAATTGAGCGTGAGGTATGGATTTGTTCCGCCCGATATGGCCAGTGTTCCGGCAACATTGGATATTGAACTGTGACCTGAATTGGAGCAGGCAATCAGGAGGTTGGCCGTTTCACCGGGATCCAGGATACCATCATTGTCACAACCCGCCCCGTTATCCTGAACTGTCATAGCTCCGATGCCCAAAACAGGAGCATTGGCTGTAATGTTGAAATTCGAATTCCATGTAGTGGTACCATTAGTTGCTGATAAAGTATATGCTACCACACGCTGGTCGGGGATGTTATTGGCAACCGTGTATGAAAATCCGTTTGTAATGGTTACAGTGCCTGCTGCTGCGATATTTCCATAAGCCGCACTATTGTCGGTGATGGTGATATATGAATCAGCAGTTGAAAGTGTTGCAGTTACATTGGAGGCTGTTTCAACCCCGACATTGTTGAGGGCGATTGAAAGCAGGTTGGTTTCTGCATAATCCATTGCAGCATTATTGTTACCGTTTGGCAGCGGATCGCTGATCGTGTTTCCGGAATAAACGACATAAGGACCTGCAGCCGGAATCACCTGGATGGTGCCGATGTGAGGCTGCCGGTTCTGTTTGGTGATCACTATATCAAGGTTTCCGGGTGCCGAAAGGGCGGTGAAGCTCAGATTGGCTACACCACTGGCATTGGCAACCTTTGCATCAAGAAGGACACCACCATTTGAAAGGGCAACGGTGGCATAGGCCTCCGTATTGACCGTAAGCGTCGTCATTCCAATCATAAGGGTACTCTGATAAGTTGCCGTCAGGGTCTGGGGTACTGAATAGTAAATCATCAGGGAAGGATCTCCCATCAGGTGATAGATTTCCCAGTAATAGGTTTTGCGGCTGGAGCCGGATTCTTCAACGGCATAGTTGCCACAGACAACCATCTGGCCCTGGGTAACAAACCAGTCGCTGGTCGGTTCTCCATGATCGTGGAAGGCTCCGTCATATCCTCCGATATGGGCAGCATCATAAGCTGGATGAAGTGCAACTGTTTTAAACCCGACACCCCACCAGTAGTCTTCATCCCAGTAGCTGTTGTTCGAACATCCGATGTATCCGACAGCTCCCTTATCGTCGGCTCTTAAAAGTTCTTCCGCAAAACTGGTAACATCGAATTTTGCAGAAAGACAGCAATTGCCAACCATCAGAGCATATTTTCCTGTATTTGAAAGACCGGAGATATCAGAGATGGTGAAACTCGGATCAGCCCAGCCATCAGGACTGCAATGTGCGGTATAGTTGGCATAGGATACTCCGTCTGACACATTGGTGTGTATGTTTGTTGAGTAATTCCCGCCTGATGGTTCTGGTTGAAGGTATGTGTGGGAAACAATGTTATGGGCCGCATTGAAATAGGTTTCGGTTCCGTAATTGATCTGTCCGTTGCTGTGGGTCTGGTAGCTGGCATCCGCTCCGGCAGCCATCACCACTTCGTTCAGGAATGACGGATCCGGCATCAGGTATTGCTCATATTCAAGTGTTTTGTCAATCTGTGGTTGCAGCTGGGCAACCGTTGTTGCTGAAAACCTTCCGTAGTATACTTCCGGAAGATTGTCACCTGTGTATTCACAATACCTCAGGTCGGTGTAATGAGATCCGGCTGAACCGCTCCAGGCCGGTATCTGGGCTACGTCGCCAACGAAAAGTACGAAGCTCGGTGCACTATAACCTGCCGGAGGTGAATTGTACAGCCCCTGCAGGTAAGCTTTGATTGAGGTAGTGGTCGTACCGACTGCTCCATTGTTTGTATAACCCTGAATTACCTTGAATCCTTTTTTTGTTTTCCACTGGATAAATGGTTGAAGGACTGTCTGAAACATAGGATCAGAAATGATCACATAGGTCGCCGGTGCCGGGATTAATTCATCGGAGGGCCCCAGTGGCTTGTAATTTTCAACCATCTGATACATACTCCTGAAATAGGGCGATGACTTGGATTGTTTCAGTGCTATGGTTCCGGAAATATCGGCGTTCTCAAAAACAATCTCAAATTCTATTTCATCATATACCCTGAGTTTGCCGGTAACAGGATTGTACTGAACCGGCGAAATGTCAACCCGTGCCAGGTTGAGTGCCCGCATCAATCCAGCATTGCTGATCGAAATCAGTTCATCCTCAATGAAACTGTTTCTGTCATACACTGCTTTGTTATAGACAAAGGGAACCTTATCCGGATCATCACTCTTTGACATTGGAGGCTGAGCAGGCATGACCGGAAAATTTATCCCGTTGGCTGCAAGGTCGATTTCCTGGAAATGCTGACTGATGATGCGAATTGAATACTGAGCACTCAGGGGAACCTCAATCAACCTGTGGAAAACCGGCAATGCAGGTTCCCCTTCAATGTTCCTGTTGCCGAATCCGGCAGCATTCAGTGACACAAACATCCCTTCAGCCGTATTGATTTCCATGAAGTCAATATCTGAAAGCGATGAAGTGAATGTAACCCGCTGATAGGTGTTTTCAGTGAGACTTACTTTGGTGTCCCCTGTTTTGAGATGGATGTTTCCTGCGCTGATTAAGGTAGGATACAAGGCAACCAGGAGCACTACCCCCGATAACAAGCCTTTTTGTAAAAATAGTTTCATATTGGTTTAACTTAGTTATTGATGATTTTCCGGTGCACTTGTTACCGTATTTTAAATTTTGAAGTTTTAGCCACTTACCAATCTGCGACCAGTCTTAAATTATGGGCAGAAATATCAGGGTGTCATTTCTCCGATGAAACTTGCTGCGTTGTTATCAAGAATTGTCATATCACCTGTGTCAACAGTTCCATCGCCATTAACATCGGTTTGCAGGTAACCTGTTGCAAAGTTTCCTGCATCGTTATCAACCGGTGTTATATCACCGGTATCAATTATACCATCCAGGTTTACATCGCCGCAATAAATCACATAATGACCATCTATCATTTGCAGGAGATTGTTACCATAAGCCTGTTCGGGTCCGTCAAAACTATAGGTGACCAGTGAGCTGACAAAAGAAACCGGTTGTTTGGTCGTTGTTTCAATGCTGTTCCTGTGTCTGACAGTTATGTAGTAATTGCCATTTGTGGCACCGGGAATGGTAATACTTATCTGACCGGCAGTATTCAGGTTGACGTCCTGAGCTGTGTGCTCAATGATTGAGTAATCGGAGGCATTGTGCAATTCGATCGTCACCTGATCTGCTGTATTGTCCGGATACTGGTCACCGCTGGCTCCCTGTGCTTTACGCATGCTGCCGCTGCCGTTGTACAGGCTTTCCAGAAAGACTGTAAGGTTAAGGGTTTGTTCGGTCCCAAGGATATTTACATTGTAATCTTCAGTTTCTCCATATCCATAGCTGGAGCAGGCATCGAAGTCGCTGTTGTTCCATACTTCTCTGACCCGCATACGGGTTGTACCGGGGATTGCATAGGGAGGAACGGTAAACAGGATGGTTCCTGTTGCAGGAGTTGGTGAGATAGAAATAGTCCCCAGTTTTTCAGCAGTCTCAAAAGTGTTGTTCAGGTTATAATCAATCCACACTGCAATATAATTGCCGCTGCTGTATGTTCCTGGGCTAAGTGTGATTGAATAGGCACCACCGATCGTAAGGTCGGTTGAAAGATTACTGTAATAGGTATAATACGGACTTGATGAAGCACCGGTAGCATTGTTGATGCTACCCAGCTGCACAAGGGTAATATAGTCGCCCGCACTGGTTCCTGTAGTGTAAGCAGGTGTGCAATATACAGCCTGAATTACATTGATGTAATTGGTCTTGATCTCTGAATCTGATCCATAGGCATTGGTAGCTGTAAGTGTTACTGTGTATTGTCCAAGGGCATTAAACTGAACCTGAGGATTTTGCGAAGAGGCGCTGGTGCCATTTACATAGGTTACCGTTGAAGGAGTAAAACTCCATGCCCAACTGGTAGGAACGTTTGCCGTAAGATCGGTGAAGGTTACTGTCGACGAAATTGCAGGACCCAGATCAGATGCCGAGAAGGCTGCAACCGGTGGTGTGGCAGGATCAAAACAACTGATGGCTGCTTCCCATCCGTCGCGGGTTACACTGCCGTCAGAGGTAAAGTTGAATGTAAGAGCACCGCTGGCATTGTTTGCTGTAACAGTTCCTGGTCCGGTGGTTCCGTTATAGGTACCGATCAGGGTAGCAGATGTGCTGGTTCCATTATAGATCCTGAGGTAATCATAACCTGATTCTGTGGTGAATGAATTAAAAACCATTCTCACCATTGCCCCGGCTGTGGCGGGGTAGAAAGTCTGGGTCAGACCTTCACTGTCGAGGTAGGCACCTGACGCTCCTCCTGAATCATAGAAGAATCCGGTACATGTTGTCACGGATCCGTTGGTCATTGCAAATACAGGGATCAGACCAATAACAACCTGCCGGGTATTCTGCAACGAATACTGACCTGCACTTCCTCCTGTAAGCGTAAACAACAGATCCACCGGTGTTCCCAAAGGTGTTGCTGCATCTGCAGTTACACTGAAGTAGGATGTTACATTGGCTCCGGCTGCCAGTGAACCTACGGTAAAATCAAAACTGTTCAGGGTGAGGTAAGGACTGCTACCACCCGAAATAGCTAGTGTACTTATGACATTGGAAATCCCGCTGTGGCCATTGTTCGCGCAGGCGATCAGGAGCATGGCAGTTTCGCCCGGATCAAGTATCCCGTCGTTGTTGCATCCCGGCCCGTTGTCAAGTACCGTCATGGTCCCGAGAGCAAGGACAGGAGCATTGGCTGTGATGTTAAAGTTTGAATTCCAGTTGTCGGTGCCATCGGTAGCGGCGAGGGTAAATGCTACCACATGCTGGTCGGGGATGTTATTCGCCACACCGACTGCAAATCCGTTTGTAATGGTTACAGTGCCGGCAGGAGCTATATTGCCATAAGCTGCACTGTTATCAGTGATGGTCACATAGGAGTCGGCTGATGAAAGCGTTGCGGCTACATTTGAGGCTGTCTCTACCCCGACATTGTTAAGGGCTACTGAAAGCAGATTGGTTTCAGCATAATCCATTGCACCATTGTTATTGCCGTCAGGCAACGGGTCGCTGATGGTATTTCCGGAATAAACAACATAAGGACCTTCTGCAGGGATTACCTGGATCGTTCCAATCAATGGCTGACGGTTTTGTTTGGTAATCACAATGTCAAGATCCCCCGGTGCGCTCAATGCTGTAAAACTCAGGTTAACGAGACCAGAAGCATCGGCAACCTTAGCATCCAGAAGCACACCGCCGTTTGAAAGAGCCACCGTAGCGTAAGCTTCAGTGTTAACAGTCAGCGTTGACATCCCGATCATCAGGGTACTCTGGTAAGTAGCCGTCAGGGCTTCGGGAACCGAATAGTAAATCATCAGCGATGGATCGCCCATCAGGTGATAAATTTCCCAGTAATAGGTTTTCAAACTGGAAGTAGATTCTTCAACCGCATAATTTCCGCAAACCACCATCTGACCCTGGGTTACATACCAGTCGCTGGTAGATTCGCCATGGTCATGGAAAGCGCCGTCATAGCCGCCGATATGTGCTGCATCGTACGCAGGATGCAGTGCAACTGTCTTGAATCCGCAGCCCCACCAGTAATCTTCATCCCAATAGGTGCTGTTCGATCCGCCAATGTAGCCAACTGCTCCTTTGTTTTCAGCCCGTAAAACCTCCTCAGCAAAACTGGTGACATCAAATTTTGCTGAAAGACAGCAGTTGCCCACCATCAGCCCATATTTATGTGCATTGGTAAGACCTGAAATATCAGAAATGGTGAAACTCGGATCAGCCCATCCGTCGGAACTGCAATGTGCAGTATAGTTGGCATAGGCTACACCATCTGAAACATTGTTGTGGATATCATCAGAATAGTTACTGCCCGATGGTTCAGGCTGCAGATAAGTGTGTGAAACAATATTATGGGCGGCATTAAAATAGGTTTCTGTACCATAATTAATCTGACCATTGCTCCAGGTTTCATGGCCGGAATCGGCACCTGCAGCCATCACCACCTCATTCAGGAATGACGGATCCGGCATCAGATACTGTTCATATTCCAGCGTTTTATCAATTTGTGGCTGCAATTGCGCCACAGAAGTTGCTGAAAATCTGCCATAATATACTTCCGGCAGATTGTCACCGGTGTATTCGCAATACCTGAGGTCGGTAACATGCGATCCTGCAGTACCTGCCCACGCCGGTATCTGTGCTACATCACCAACGAAAAGAACAAAACTGGGAGCAGTATACCCTGCAGGAGGTGAATTGTACAGTCCCTGCAGGTATGCTTTAATAGATGTTGTTGTGGTTCCAACTGCCGCGTTATTAGTGTAACCTTCAATTACTTTAAATCCTTTTTTGGTTTTCCACTGAATAAAAGGCTGAAGAGCAGTCTGGAACATCGGATCAGAGATGATAACATAGGTAGCCGGAGCTGAAATTAATTCATCGGTTGGCCCGAGTGGTTTGTAGTTTTCAACCATCTGGTACATGCTCCTGAAAAAGGGAGATGCTTTGGATTGTTTTAATGCGATGGTTCCTGAGATATCGGCATTCTCAAAAACAATTTCAAATTCTATTTCATCATAAACCCTGATTGTGTTGGTAACAGGATTGTATTGTACCGGTGAAATATCTACCCTGGCGAGGTTCAATGCCCTCATCAATCCGGCATTGTTGATTTTTATCAGTTCATCCTGGATGTAACTGTTTCTCGCATAAACGGCTTTGTTATACACAAAGGGGATTTTATCCGGGTCATCACTTTTCGACAAAGGAGGTTGTGCCGGCATAACCGGAAACCTGACACCGTTCAGACTCAGGTCGATTTCCTGATAATGCTGACTGATGATGCGGATTGAATAGTCGGCGCTCAGCGGAACTTCAATCAATCGGTGGAAAACCGGCAGCGCAGGCTCACCTTCAATGTTCCTGTTGCCAAACCCTGCTGCATTGAGTGATACAAACATTCCTTCAACCGTATTGATTTCCATGAAATCAATATCTGAAACCGAAGATGAAAATGTCACCCGCTGATAGGTGTTTTCAGTGAGGCGCACTTTGGTGTCCCCTGTTTTGAGATGGATGTTGCCGGCATAAATCATGGCCGGGTAAAGGGTAACTGTGAGCAACAGCACACCAATTAAACCCATTCGTAAGAAAACTTTCATAATGCTTTGAATTAGTAAATGTTATTCATTCATGTGGATTGAATTTCCTTGCAGGTATTGTTTTTGTTCTGTGTGACTATTCGGGAATCCGTTGCCTTGTATATATGTGTTTCATGGAGTTATCTTTCCTGTAAAACCGGCTGCATTGTTGTCGATTACTGTAATATCGCCTGTGTCAACCGTTCCGTCTCCATTGATGTCGGTAGGCAGGTAGCCACCGGCAAAACTACCGGCATCATTGTCCACCGGAGTCATATCTCCGGTGTCAACAGCACCATCCTGATTAACATCGCCACCATAAATCACGAAGTCACTTCCCACCTGGTGCAGGTTTGAGCCATAAGCCTGAGATGCAGCTGTAGAGAAGTTATAGATGATTTCTCCCCCTTCGAATGACAAGGGCAGTGCGCTGGTTGTTTCAATGCTGTTGCGGTGCCTGATGGTAACATAGTATAAGCCACTGTTTTCGGCAGGAATGACGAGACTGGCCGAACCATTGGTATTCAGATTTACATTGGGATCAGTATAAACCACATTGTTGTAATCGGCTGCTTCGCGAAGTTCAACGGTCATCTGATCGGCTATGGTTCCGGGGAACTGATCACCCGATGTTCCCTGCGCCTTTCGCATTGTACCCGGGCCGTTGTGCAGGCCTTCAAGCAGAACGGTAAGGTTCAGGTTTTTGTTATTCGAAATGTTCAGGGTACAAGGTATCAGTACCTGCGGCTGATCCGGGTCGTTGCTGGTAATTCTGATGTTGGCGGTGTAGGTTCCGGCA
Organism: Bacteroidales bacterium; assembly: GCA_016705005.1. Taxonomy (GTDB): domain Bacteria; phylum Bacteroidota; class Bacteroidia; order Bacteroidales; family Lentimicrobiaceae; genus Lentimicrobium. The sequence goes on from JADIZB010000017.1 coordinate 55,180, forward strand.
GTGAGGCTGCCTGCATTGAATCCGACTGAAATCTGGTTGTTCCCGGCAGGGATGACCGTACCCGCCGAGCTGCCTGAGCCGTCAATGGTGAGCCAGTTGTAAGGCGGAACATAGGTGTAATCAATTACCAGGTATGGCTTGTTGGCTTCATTCCAGCCATCGAAACCTATATAATAAGTGGCACTGGCATCCCTGTCCATGATGCCGATGGCAAACCAGTTTTGTGTAAGGGCAGCCTGCAGGTTGGCATTGGCATTGCCACTGAGTGCATGAACCTTCCAGCCGGGGCTGTATGTGCTGCTTTCGCTCCGGTACAGGTAGTATCCTGCAGCCGATTCAGCCATTATGTCTGAATACAGGGCCGAAGCAGTTGCTGAAACCGGGTCCGCAGTCACAGGGTTGATGTTCCAGAAGGGATAATTCGTGGCATTCACATACCCGTGAAATTCGACGGAGTTGATGGTTGCCCCGTCGGGGATGGAACTCACATCGAACTTCATCCATCCGGCTTCGGTGGTGGGGTACCCTTTTACCAGGCTGGTCTGTGTTTTTGCCGAAGCGGTTGTTGTTCCTGTATTGTAGCTTGCATTCGCCGGGATATACGGTTGCTGAAGCCCTTCCCTGCGAAGCATTGTATTCGACGGTAGCCGTATAATCGAGGTTCATTTCCCCGGTATTTCCAATGTTCAGGATGTCTGCAGCTGTACCATTCAGGCCAACGGTTTTTGTGAACTGCGCAGGAGTAACAACAATGTTGGCCGGATCAGGTATGGGTGCCACCGGGGGAAAGATGATGTAATCAACCCAGGCACAGTCGCTGCCTGCTACGGCACTTCCGTCTTTTGAATAACTCCATTTAAAGGTATGCAGACCTGCTGTAACAGCGTAATTAACTTCGCTCCAGCCAACGGTCCCTGACCATTGACCCTGCTGAACGTTGTCGATGTAAAATCTCAGATAATCATACCCTGATTCGGAAGAGACCTTCCGGAAAAAGGAAACAGCGCCTGCAGAGGTCAGGTTTAGCTCCAGGCTCATGTCGGTATTCTGGCTGTGTCCAATGCTACCCGACTTTGAACAGTAATTTCCGTCATATGGGCTTTCGGTCGAAATATTCCAGGTAGCAGCACCTCCGAAAGTCCAGTTTGGTTCGAACGACCCTATTTCAAAACTCCAGGCAATGCTTTCCTCCATCTGGAAATCAAAAACAAGTTCGGTGTCGGTGATTGAAACAGTTTGATAAATAGTTGCATAGCCTGCTCTGCTGACTCTGAAATTGTAAAATCCGGTCTGAATGCTGCTGATGGCGTACTGCCCGGAAGAATTGGTGGTTACAGGCAGTAAGGTTGAATTAACCACTTGAATTTCAGCACCTGCAAGAGGCAATCCGGTATTGAGGTCGGTCACAGTTCCGGTAACGGTTACCTCTTGTGGCGGAACCATATCTGCCAGACTGATGGTAGCTGCAACCATCGCTTTTGTGAAAACGCCCACCTGTTCGAAATTGTTGACACTGGTGCCAACGACATCATTGGTGGTATGGATGTACGGGCTGTAGTCCTGGCTATCCTCGAATGGAAAAATACCCTTGAATCCGTGATTGTTGAAAGAAGTATGATCACTGTCACCCCCGACCAGGGTTCCGGTTGAAACGGTAAATTCAGGAAGATACAGGTTAACTACGTTGGTGTAGAAGTCAACCAGCGATTGTGCGGATGCCGGAGCTATCATATCGGTATGTATCGGATCTCCGGCCTTGAGGTAGCCGATCATATCCATATTCATGTAACCAAGAATGTTCATATCCTGCGATTCGCACCAGGCCGCATAGGCTTCACTACCATAAAGTCCATACTCTTCCCCTGAAAATGCACAGAAAATAATGGTCCTGTCAAAAGTATAGGGCCCCAGTATCCTGGCTACTTCCATAACGCCGCAGGTTCCGCTTGCATTATCATCGGCACCGGGAGCGCTGGAGCTGCCGGTATAGGAATCATAGTGGCCACCAATCACAACATATTCATCGGGATATACTGTACCGGTCTTGACAGCAATGACATTATCACTGGCACTTCCCGAAGGCATGGTAAAGTCAAACAGGGATGTACTCATACCATAACTGATAAACTGATCCCTGATCCAGTTCTGTGCCTGAACAGATTGGGTGGTGTAGGCATTGCGCGTTCCATAGTCCTGCAGATGCTGGATGTTGGTCTGCATCAGCGTGGTGTTCACTTCAGCCATTCTGGCTACGATGAAAGGATCCGCTTCGCGGTTGTTGCTAAGCTGAACACTGTTGTCGGGTATAACAACTGCCCGGTTCCATACCCTGACCATACTGCCGTTTACAGGTGGTTGTACCTTATCCGGTTGCTGAATACCGGCTTTAATAAAAAGCAGATCGTTGTTCTGAAAAATTACTTCTGCATTTCCGGCAATTTCCAGCCTGTATGCTTCATTGGTCTGTTTTTCAGCATAAACAAGGAAATAGGCATGATCTTTTGACCAGGCCTGATTGTCAATTACTGTATAATTATTTCTGATCTCCCCGTGTTTCGTTGCCAGCAGGAATCCATTGCCAGTGTAATTTATGGTAAGCCGTCCATCTCGTGCAAGTGATCTGATTTCCTGGTTGGTTTTAACGGGTATCATTACCAGTTCATCTGCAAACAGGTTGATGAAGATGATCAGGGCTGAGAAAAGAAGAATTGTTTTTTTCATCTAAGTGCCTTTTGATGCCTGATTTATTGCCTGAGTATACTATTCTTCTACGGGGTTACCTTTCCGGTAAAACCGGCTGCATTGTTGTCGATTACTGTAATATCGCCTGTGTCAACCGTTCCGTCTCCATTGATGTCGGTAGGCAGGTAGCCACCGGCAAAACTACCGGCATCGTTGTCAGTCGGGGTCATGTCGCCGGTATCAACGGCACCGTCCTGGTTAACATCCCCACCGAAAATCACGAAATCTCCTCCGGCCTGTTGCAGGTTTGATCCATAGGCCTGTGAAGCGGCTGTTGTGAAGTTGTTGATGATGTCAGATCCGGAAAACGACAAAGGCAGGGCAGTAGTCGTTTCAATGCTGTTGCGGTGCCTGATGGTAACATAGTAAGAGCCACTGTTTTCGGCAGGAATGACAAGACTGGCCGAACCATTGGTATTAAGATTTACATTGGGATCAGTATAAACCACATTGTTGTAATCGGCTGCTTCGCGAAGTTCAACGGTCATCTGATCGGCAACGGTTCCGGGGAACTGATCACCCGATGTTCCCTGAGCCTTGCGCATGGTACCCGGGCCGTTGTGCAGGCCTTCAAGCAGAACGGTAAGATTCAGGTTTTTGTTATTCGAAATGTTCAGGGTACAAGGTATCAGTACCTGCGACTGATCCGGGTCGTTGCTGGTAATCCTGATGCCGGCGGTGTACGTTCCGGCAGCCAGGCTTCCTGCATTAAATCCCACCGAAATCTGGTTGTTGCCACCAGGGATGACTGTACCCGATGAGCTGCCTGACCCGTCAATGGTGAGCCAGTTGTAAGGCGGAACATAGGTGTAATCAATTACCAGGTATGGCTTGTTGGCTTCATTCCAGCCATCGAACCCTATATAGTAAGAGGTGCTTGCATCCCTGTCCATAATGCCGATGGCAAACCAGTTTTGAGTAAGGGCAGCCTGCAGGTTGGCATTGGCATTTCCGCCGAGTGGGTGAACCTTCCAGCCGGGGCTGTAAGTGCTGCTTTCGCTCCGGTACAGGTAGTATCCTGAGGCCGATTCAGCCATGATGTCGGTATACAGAGCCGATGGCGTAGCTGAAACCGGGTCAACGGCCACAGGATTGATGTTCCAGTAGGGATAGTTCGTTGCATTTACATATCCGTGAAATTCAACTGAGTTGATGGTAGCCCCGTCGGGGATGGAACTAACATCGAACTTCATCCATCCGGCTTCGGTGGTGGGGTACCCTTTTACCAGGCTGGTCTGTGTTTTTGCCGAAGCGGTTGTTGTTCCTGTATTGTAGCTTGCATTCACCGGGTATATGGTTGCTGAAGCCCTTCCCTGCGAAGCATTGTATTCAACTACTGCAGAGTAATCAAGGTTTATTTCGCCGGTATTCCCTATGGTGAGGATGTCAGATGCAGTGCCATTCAGGCCAACGGTTTCTGTGAACTGCGCAGGAGTAACAACAATGTTGGCCGGATCCGGAATGGGTGCCACCGGGGGGAAGATGATGTAATCGATCCAGGCGCAGTCGCTTCCACCGATCACACCGACATCTTTTGAATAGCTCCATTTAAAGGTGTGCAGACCGGCCGCTACGGTGTAACTGACTTCGCCCCAGGCAACGGTTCCCGACCATTGACCCTGTTGAACACCATCGATGTAGAAGGTAAGGTAATCATATCCGCTTTCGGATGAAACTTTCCTGAAGAAAGAAACATTGCCGCCGGAAGTCAGGAAGAGCTCAATGCTCATGTCAGAATTCTGGGAATTTCCGATGGCTCCTGATTTTGAACAATACAGACCGTCGTAAGGACTTTCGGTTGAAATAGTCCATGGTGCATTGCCACTGAAAGTCCATGAGGGTTCAAATGTTCCGGATTCAAAGCTCCAGGCAGTACTTTCCTCGAGCTGGAAGTTGAAAGTGTGATTGGCCGTGGAAACAATCAGTGTCTGGATAATGGTGGCATAACCGGCTTTGCTGATCCTGAAATCAAATGTTCCTTCCATTATTGAAGGAATGGTATAAAAACCTGAGGCGTTGGTGGTAACCGAAGCAATCGGTGTATCCATAATTTCGATGGTAGCACCCGCAATCGGAAGGCCGGTAGCCAGATCTGTAACTGTTCCCGTCACCTCAGCGGTCTGTGCCTGAACCAGATTCACATTCAGAATGGTCTGAGCCAGGTTGTTGATATTCACATTCGTGAATGTCTGGGGTATATAGCCGTACAATGAGAATGTCACGGTGTAATTTCCGTCGGGAAGCATCCTGTAATACCTTCCGAATGCTTCATCAGAAGTGTATGGCTTTCGGAATGCTGCTGTGTTGTCAATACCTGAGACTGTCACTTCTGCCTGCAGTGGGAGGAGGGTTGAGGCATCTTTCACGATTCCAGTGAGCGTTGACTTATCAATTCGGTTTAAAAGAATCAGGGCAGCCTGGAGATTATTCTGACACATGGAACTGATCTCAGCTGCCGGAGGAATAAACTCGGTGCCCAGTTCAATGGTGTATGAAAATATTCCATGTTCTCCATAGGCATAATCATCGGTTACACCCGAAGCCGGGTAAAGTCCTGAAGACTTATCGGGGGTGTAATAGCCTCCTCCCTCTGCCGGAATTGTATTTGCCATAGAAACAGCCAGTGCCTGGAGGCTGTTATGGTCGGGAGCAAAGGCCCCGGTGGAATATCCGTAAGGGAAAAGTACAAGTTCACTGTAACTGTGATAAGTGATTCCGGCTACAAAATGATGCTGATCGATCATGTTTTTCATGGCCATGGTTTCCGGCTCCGAGAATCCGGACGGTCCGCAATAGGTAATATCGGCAGGGTTGGTTGAAGTGCCTTCGCCTCCCCATTCCCAGCCATAGTTTCTGTTAAGGTCAACGCCATCGGTGGTGCCACCGTCAATGGCACTGTTACCGTTATTATCGCGGATGTTTTTTCTCCACCACAGGTCAACCTCATCGGTCACAATCTTGTGCCCGTTTGGATTTACCAGGGGCATAAACCAGATTTGCTTGTTGTTTACACTGCTGGTGATGGCAGGATCGGTTCCGTAATTGGAAACGATGTGGTTCAGAATATACATGGCAACTTCAAGACTGATCGGCTCCCGGGCATGGTGTTCACCCATATAGAATATGCAGGGCTCATCTTCCTCGGTGGCAACATTATCGGAAATCTTCATTGCCCATACCTCATGCTTGTAAGAATTGTAGGCTGCGCCTGTATATTCTTTGCCACGGCTTTCGCCAATGTCGTATAGTTTGCAGATGTCGGGATGCGCAGTCTGCAGGTTCAGCAACTCCGTATACAGATCGGAATAGGTACGGTATCCGGCCAGGGCTTTACCGGCTATCATATTTGCCCTGACCTGGGTTTCAGTCTGGGTTATTTTCAATGCATAACCCCGTGTCTGAAGGTTCAGCAGTTCCTGCTGATTGATGACCAGATCAATGTATCTGCCCGGGGCGAACGAAGCGATGTCGTAACCAGTCTTGAGAAATTCACTCAAATCATGTACCCCCGGTGATTCAATCCTTGCCACAAAACGCTCCTGCGCCTGAACGGAGATTATCCAGCTGATACTGAAAAGCACAATCAGGATTTTTTTCATGGGGAGATGGTTTTGCGATTACGTAAAGTATTGAATATCAAAATTATAACAATAGCGTATTTCTTTTACTGGGCTTCAGAAAAGGTTGTAAAACCAGGTTCCGGGCCGGAAGGGCTTATAGTTCTGATAGTATACGAGACAACACCTCCCACTCAGAATTCCTTCCGGAACTTTAACCGGGCAGTGAGTTTAGTTATATAAAAAACGCTAAATCAATTCAATACAAGTAATGTTCCCCGGATTCCATGGATTCAGATTCTGCTCCTGGCATATTTCTGATATCTGATATTCCACTTCAAATATAGGACATTTGTTATGCGGATAACAACAAAACATAAAATTATTTTACATTTTTAAATATTTTAAAAATTGACCTATCCGGGGAATATTCATTGGGGGAAGGAAAGAACCAGGCTGGGATGTTAAATAAACAGAAGCCGGAACAAAAAATGCCCCGGCCTCCGATTCAATATGGCGATTGAAAGATTTTCTCAGACAGTCATGATGTCTTTTTCCTTATGTTCAAACAGTTTGTCAGCTTTTTCAGTGAATTTATCTGTAAGGGCCTGGATTTCCTTTTCGAGCTGTTTGATTTCATCCTCAGGAACGCCCTCTTTTTCAAGTTTTTTACCTGAATCCAATGCAGACCTGCGGATACTGCGAATTGTTACTTTAGCGTTTTCTACTTCAGCTTTGGCTTTTTTTACCAGGTCTTTGCGCCTTTCTTCTGTGAGCGGAGGAACGGAAATGCGAAGCACTTCCCCGTTGTTTTGTGGATTAAATCCCAGATTGGCGGCCATGATTGCTTTTTCGATCGGGACCAGCATACTTTTTTCCCAGGGTTGAACGATGATTTGTCTTGGATCCGGGGTATTGATGTTTGAAACCTGATCAATCGGAGTCATGTTGCCGTAATAGTCAACCCGCACACCTTCAAGCATGGCAGGACTGGCCTTGCCGGCGCGGATTTTCTGAAATTCCTTGTCGAGGTGAACCAGTGCGTTGTTCATGCCTTCTGCCGCCTCATCAATTATAAAACTGACTTCTTCGTTCATTGGATATTGATTTATTTTACCGGATTAGTCTTTCAACATGAAATAAATACAATGCTGCAAATATACAAAAGCAACGTCCAAAATTCAAACCCGTGATGCTGTTGATGAGAGTCACTAATCACAGACAATGGTTCCGGTCTTTTCACCCCTCACTACTTTAACGAGATTCCCGGGTGTATTCATGTCAAACACAAGGATCGGAAGCTTGTTTTCCCGGCAGAGGGTAAACGCAGTAAGGTCCATAATGTTCAGGTTCTTTTCATAGACTTCACGGTATGTAACCGTTTCGTATCTGACAGCACTTTTGTCTTTTTCCGGATCGGCAGTATAAATGCCATCGACCCGTGTGCCTTTGAGGATCACATCGGCCTCTATTTCCACGGCTCGCAGAGCAGCGGCAGTGTCTGTGGTAAAGAACGGGTTTCCTGTGCCTGCGGCAATTATTACGACCTTATTTTCCTCAAGATATTCAATTGCTTTTCTACGGCTCATCGATTCAGCAATCGGATCGATAACAATGCCGGACAACAGCCTGGTCTGAATACCCTGTTTTTCAATTTCAGCTTGTATAGCCATGCTGTTGATCACTGTGGCAAGCATTCCCATATAATCGCCCTGCACCCTGTCCATTCCTTTGGCAGCGCCCTGCATGCCACGGTATATGTTGCCTCCGCCAATAACAATGGCAACCTGCACTCCAAGGTCAACAACTGATTTGACTTCGCCGGCATACATGGCCAGCCTTTCGGGGTCAATCCCGTATTGTTGTCCGCCCATCAGGGCTTCCCCGCTAAGTTTCAGTAAAATTCTCCTGTACTTCATTATCTGACAGTTTTATCGGATTATGACCAAAGATCTGGTCTCGTTGATGTTTTCGGTTTCAAGTCTGTAAAAATACCTTCCTGGTTCCAGATGTTTCAGTGTTGTTGTAAGCAGATGACGACCGGCAATAAAATGACCTGAAGCGAGTTGCTCAACCTCCCTTCCGTAAAGATCGAATAAAGTCAGTTTAATATCTGATGAGTAGGGGAGGTCAACAATGATACTTGTTGATCCGGAAGCAGGATTAGGAAAATTCTGTCCGAGGTACCGGTTTTCGTTTTTATTGGTCTGTTGTTCAATCCCGGTTGCCGGATCCGGGTATAGAATCTGGAGACACCAGTTTTCAAGGGTTCCCGTATTCCCTGCACCGCCATCGTTTACCCTGATCTGCCAGGTTCCTGAAACGGGTTTGCCGTTAAATACCTCCAGTGGGAATTCAGGCCTGAATCTTCCGGTATACGGGGGAATGCCTTCACTGATCGACTGTTCCGCCTGGTCATCGAAAACGGTGTTGGTATAATTATCGCCTTCTCCGCCATTACGGTCACTCAACATCAGACTTGTTGCATCCGGTCCTGTGAGTATAAGTCTGAGATCTCCGGTTTCCGGATGACTGATATCGACCTTAACATTCAGGTCAAGGATATTCCCGGTGGCTGAAATTTCTATCTGGTCATAGGTGTTCTGTAAGTCATTGATGGCGATGGGTGTATTGACAGAGCATTCATTAAGCATTAATAAGTAGTCAACCTTATAGCTAAAGAAATTATGTGGTGGTTGTGTACCTGCGGGGCTGATGCCTTTGCCACCTGCCGGTAATGTTGCCATCATCCGGGCAAGCGAATCCTGGAGTGCAAAGAAATACCTGACCTCAGTTCCAATCGGGAATCCGGGAACCATGAACCGGTATGTATTTCCGGCTGATTCAACCGGCAGAATAAAGTCAAAGCTGATACCGTTGGTGGAGTAATATAATCGAGGGGCAAACTCGTCCGATGCAATCGTCTGACTGCAGCTGACAACAAGAACAGCTTCACGCTGATCGGTTGAATTACCTGAAGGAATCGGGTCATGCTGCATCCCGATCCGCTGGTCCCAGGCCTGTGCGGCCAGGTTAGCAATGGAAGCTCTGACAAAAGCCACGTAGTAATCCATGTTTAGTATTTCAATGTCATCGCCTGTGGTATGATAATATTCATTGAAATCATACCAGTCTTCGATAGCCAGCATTGCCGGATACCCATAGTCCCAGAAACTGGCATGATCGCTTGCTTCGGTATAGTAATAGTTGTGGTTGAACTGAGGCTGGTACAAACCTGTTGTAGTAATGAAATCATTGGTAAATGACTGTGAAAAGTCGTTGGTAGAAATGGTGTACTCATAATCGTTGTCAGAATCCCAGGCAATCATATCAAGGTTCAGCACCCCGAGAATATTATGCTCCTGTCCCACGGCAGACTGGGCATAAACAGAACTACCGACCAGCCCTATCTCCTCCTCATCCCAGGCCGCAAACCTGATGGTGAAATCAAAGTCGAACGGAGCCAGGATTCGGGCTGCCTCAAGCACAGCCACGGTACCTGATGCATTGTCATCAGCACCGGGTGCAGTTGATCCCGATGGCATGTTGTCGTAATGACCGCAGATGATGAATTCGTTATCGGGATATTTCGAACCTGTTTTTGTAGCGATGATATTTTCACCCCTTGTTCCATTGAAAGTCTGAATTTCAGGGGTATAGCCATACTCCATGAATTTGTCATAGATAAAATCAGCTGCCTTCGCATTGGAAGGATTCAGATAATGGCGTGATTGAATCGTGGTGGTCTGTCCGTTTACCGTAACAGTGGTATCACCGGCCAGTTGCCGGGTCAGCAGCAACACTGAATTGTGGGTGGCAAGCTGCGTCAGAGAATCAACAAAGGGGCTGTAGGCTATTTGTGCGAATGATTTAACTCCCGTGAAAAGCAAGAAGACCTGGAATACGAGCAAACAGTAATTCTTTTTCATAGCAGGATGAATTATCGTCAGGGATACTATTTCTGGCGATGAAATTACAAAAACCCTCAGACCTACTCACCTTGTCCGTGACAATTCTTGTATTTTTTTCCGCTTCCGCAAGGACAAGGGTCATTACGGCCTGCTTTTTTCTCAACCCTCACCGGTGCTGTAACCTGGGGTTCTGATGTACGGCCTGCCTGTGAGAGCATGTCGGTGCGTTCTTCCTTCAACTTGCTCATGTCGGTGCGTCGCGGTGCCTGCGCCTCCTTCACCTGCGAGGAGTCCTGAACCGGGAGGTTTGCCTTGATGATAAATGAGGTAATATCACGATTGACTTTCTGGATCAGGTTCTTGAACAGTTCGAAGGATTCAAATTTATAAATCAGCAGCGGATCCTTTTGTTCATAGGTTGCATTCTGAACCGAACTACGCAGTTCATCCATTTCACGGAGATGATCTTTCCAGGCATCGTCAATTACCCCGAGGGTAACCCCTTTTTCGATGGAAAGGGCAATCTCACGGCCTTTGTCATTGTATGCCTTCTTCAGGTTGGCTACCACCTGCATCGAATGGATTCCATCGGTGATGGGAATCGCTATGTTTTCGAATCTGGATTCGTTTTCATAAACATCCTTTATAACCGGGTAAGCCCTTTCGGCCAGATTTTCGCATTTCTTTCTGTAATTGCGGTAAACCCTTTCATACAACTCATCAATGATGCTCTGTTTGTTGCTGGCGAGGAAATCCTGCTCGCTGATTTCCGGCTCTGTTGCCAGTGTTTTGAGCAATGAAAGTGTGTATCCTTCATAATCCCGGTCTTCCTGATGACTGGTTACAATGCTTTCGCAGACATCATAAAGCATATTTGAGATGTCAACAGCCAGACGCTCACCATAAAGGGCATGGCGGCGTTTGCGGTAAATCACTTCACGCTGCGAGTTCATAACATCGTCGTACTCCAGCAAACGCTTACGTATACCGAAGTTGTTTTCTTCCACTTTTTTCTGAGCCCGCTCAATTGATTTGGTGATCATTGAATGCTGGATCACTTCACCTTCTTTTAATCCGAGGCGGTCCATAATGCCGGCGATTCTTTCAGAGCCGAACATACGCATCAGGTCATCTTCAAGAGCTACAAAAAACTGTGAACTTCCCGGGTCACCCTGACGTCCGGCACGACCCCTCAACTGCCGGTCAACGCGCCTCGATTCATGCCTTTCAGTACCGATAATTGCCAGACCACCGGCTTCTTTCACGCCCGGCCCGAGTTTGATGTCGGTACCACGACCAGCCATATTGGTAGCAATGGTAACAGTGCCTGCAAATCCGGCTTCCAGCACAATATCAGCCTCTTTCTGATGCAACTTTGCATTCAGCACATTGTGTTTTATATTCCGGAGTTTCAACATCCTGCTGAGTAACTCGGATGTTTCAACAGATGTTGTTCCCACCAGTACCGGTCTGCCTTTTTTGATCAGGTCGACAATTTCATCTGCCACTGCATTAAATTTCTCGCGTTTGGTTTTATAAACAAGGTCCTCGCGGTCCTGGCGGATGATAGGCCTGTTTGTCGGAATCACAACCACGTCAAGTTTATAGATGTCCCACAACTCTCCGGCTTCCGTCTCAGCGGTACCGGTCATCCCGGCCAGTTTCCGGTACATCCTGAAATAATTCTGAAGCGTAACGGTGGCATAGGTTTGTGTGGCTGCTTCGATTTTAACATTCTCCTTTGCCTCAATGGCCTGATGTAAACCATCGCTGTAACGGCGGCCTTCAAGAATACGTCCCGTCTGCTCATCTACTATCTTGATCTTGTTGTCCATAACCACATATTCGACATCAATTTCGAACAGGGTATAGGCTTTGAGAAGCTGGTTTACAGTGTGGACGCGTTCTGACTTAACCGAATAATCACGCATCAACTCGTTTTTCTTTTCGAGTTTCTCTGCGTCGCTGAGTCCGGCACGTTCAAGTTCAGCGATTTCGGCACCAATATCCGGGAGTATATAGAATTTCGGATCCTGGTATGAAGAGGTGATCAGGTCGATTCCCTTTTCTGTGAGCTCAACGGTATTGTGTTTCTCATCGATCACAAAATAAAGTTCATCATCGATGATGTGCATATTTTTCTGTTGCTCCGCAATGTAGAAATTTTCTGTTTTCTGCATCAATGCCCTTATGCCGGGCTCGCTGAGGAACTTGATCAGCGCTTTGTTTTTGGGCAGACCCCGGTAAGAACGGAAAAGTTGTTCTCCACCCTTTTTCTCATTTTCCGGATTGGTAGTATCGGCAAGCAGCGATTTGGCTTCGGAAAGCAATTTTGTTACCAGGTTGCGCTGAACCTCATAGAGTTTTTTAATTTCAGGTTTCAACTGCTCAAATTCCTGGTTTTCTCCACGTGGGGTAGGACCAGAGATAATCAGCGGTGTTCGGGCATCATCGATCAGCACCGAGTCAACCTCATCCACGATGGCGTAATTGTGCGGACGCTGCACCAGCTCCTCCGGATTGCGCGTCATATTGTCGCGGAGGTAGTCAAAGCCAAACTCGTTGTTGGTACCGAAGGTAATATCAGCCAGGTAGGCATTTCTCCGTGCTTCAGAATTGGGCTCATGTTTATCGATGGTGTCGACTTTCAAACCGTGGAATTCATAGAGTACACCCATCCATTCCGAGTCGCGTTTTGCCAGGTAGTCGTTCACGGTAACCACGTGAACCCCTTTACCGGGAAGGGCATTCAGGTATACCGGCAGTGTTGCCACCAGTGTTTTTCCTTCACCGGTAGCCATTTCTGAGATCTTTCCCTCATGCAAAACAATACCTCCGATAAGCTGCACATCATAATGCACCATGTCCCAGGTAATTATATTTCCCCCGGCAACCCATTTATTCTGATAATAGGCTTTGTCGCCTACAATATCGATGTGGGCTCTGACAGCGGCCATGTCGCGGTCCATTTGGGTGGCCGTAACTTCGATGGTTTCGTTTTCTTTAAACCTGCGGGCAGTTTCTTTGACAACGGCAAATGCTTCGGGCAGAATCTCATTCAGAACCGTTTGTGTTACCTGATAGCTCTCGTTTTCGAGGTTGTCGATCTGAACATAGATTTTCTCTTTATCATCCATGTCCATTTCATTGTCCGACTCTATCTGCTCTTTCAGGTTATTAATTGCCTTTTCTTTTTCAGTTGTGGCAGCAAGTATTTTCGCTTTGAATTCAACTGTTTTTTGTCTGAGCTGATCGTTCGAAAGTTTTTCTATGGATGGATAAACTTCATGTACCTTGTCAAGCAAAGGGCTTATTTCCCTGATGTCTTTATCGGATTTTGTGCCGAGCAGTTTTTTTAAGAAGGAGAGCATAATGATGGGTTGATTTTCTTTTTCCCGTTAACGGGATGACCTGCAGTGTTTCTGCAGGGAGATATGCCGTTATCAGAAAACATGCCGCAAAGGACATATCCCTGCAAAGTTAGATAATTTCAGAAATATCGGGAATGAAATAAAGGGGAAAGCCTGATTTTACTGTTTAATTAGGGATGTAGCAGAATGGCAGTGAAACAAAAGAGCCGCGACATATTGTCACGGCCCGCCTATTAATACTCGTCTTCATGAAAGAAGAAATCTTCTTTCGAAGGATAATCGGGCCAGAGGTCCTCGATACTTTCGTAAACTTCACCTTCATCTTCAATCTCCTGAAGGTTTTCAATCACTTCCATCGGGGCACCTGACCTGATGCTGAAGTCGATCAATTCCTCTTTTGTCGCGGGCCAGGGCGCATCTTCAAGTTTCGAAGCCAATTCTAAAGTCCAGTACATGCTACAGAAGATTTAACAGTTTAATATTTTTGCAAAAATAATCCAATTTTAATCAAAATCAAGTCAAAAACGAAACCACTGAATAAATGTTCAAAGATCGACTATCTGATTCTTAAATCCTTGCTTTCCAGGGGGTTTCAACGGCATTAAAATCCAAAGCAAACTTACGGGCCAAAACGAACAGGAAATCAGAAAGGCGGTTCAGGTACTTTATTACCATTTCACCCTGTAAGGTATCGTGGTTATTCTCAACCAGCTTTATGGTGAGTCTTTCGGCCCTTCGGCATACGCATCTGGCTATATGACTGGTAGATACGACTGGATTTCCTCCGGGCAGGATAAACGATGTGAGCACCGGGAGTTGATCGTTCATTTTATCAATTTCAGTTTCGAGCAACAGGATATCTTCCTCGTTCAGGTGGGGCAACGTTTTTATCTGAGCTGACGGATCTGCTGCCAGCAATGACTCTGCCGTAAAAATGCGGTCCTGAATCTCAATCAGAAGTTTTCGTGTGTCTTCACCGATGTTATGATCGCGGATTAGTCCGATAAATGAATTGAGTTCGTCCAGGGTGCCGTAAGCTTCAATCCGTTCATGATATTTTGGGACCCGGGTTCCTCCGATCAGGGAGGTTTCTCCGTGATCACCGGTTTTGGTGTATATTTTCCAATCGGCACTCATCAAACTGCAATTTAATTTAAAGTTCAGACCAGTGAACAAGAATTTCAACTGAATGTTCAGGTGGCGGGATCAGGAATTCTGGTAAAACTTCATTGTCCTGATCTCATTGTTCAGCTCATCCGATGCAACCAAACCGTCGGAAAGCCTGACAATCCGGTGTGCATGCCTTGCAATGTCTTCCTCGTGTGTGATCAGAATAATTGTATTCCCGGCTTTGTGAATATCCTCAATCAGTCCCATAATTTCAACGGATGTTTTTGAGTCGAGGTTACCGGTTGGTTCGTCAGCAAGGATGATCGACGGTTTGTTGACCAAGGCCCTTGCAATGGCAACCCTTTGCCTCTGACCACCCGATAACTCATTGGGCTTGTGTTTGATCCTGTCCGATAGTTTAACATCTTCAAGCACCTGCATCGCCCTGTCGAGTCGTTGTGGTTTTCCAAACCCGGCATAGATCATCGGAAGCGCCACATTCTCAAGCGCTGTGAGACGGGGGAGGAGGTTAAATGTCTGGAATACAAAACCAATCTCTTTATTCCTTATTTCGGCAAGTTCATTATCCTGAAGTTTGCTTACATCGCTTCCGTTGAGCCAGTAACTGCCACCCGATGGTGTGTCGAGGCAGCCCAACAGGTTCATCAGAGTCGACTTCCCTGATCCTGAAGGCCCCATCAATGCTACAAATTCATTCTTTTTAATACTTAAGGATACCCCCCTCAGAGCACGCACTATTTCAGTACCTACTTTAAAGAAGCGGGTGATTTCTTCGAGACGTATAACTTCCTGGTTCATGCCGGGTTTTATTACTGAACGAACAAATGTAGGAATAATTGTCAGAACCTTATGATAAAATGCTGCCTGCTCAGTTCCTTCCTGAAAAAGACAAGTCCCATGTGAAACAAGTCGATCGTAATGATCACCTTTTCATGATTTTTAATCTCATTCCAGGCTTGTTCCATCTCGGCCGACCAATGGATATCATGGAATATGTAAACAGAATTGTTGCCGGCATGTTTAACAAGCTGGCCAAAATATCTGAGTGTCGCCTCCTTTGTATGATTCCCATCAATAAAGGCATAATCAATGATTGCAGTCTGACGGAGAAGGCCGGGCAACACAATGTCGAAATTACCGACTGTAAACCGGGCATTGGTTGAACCAACCGCATTCAGGTTGGTAATGGCGAATTCAGCGGTTGACGCGCATCCTTCCATGGCAAGGAAAAGGCTGTCGGGTGCTGCCGAGGATTGATACATTGTACTTATGCCAAGTGATGTGCCCATTTCAAGCATTACTTTTGGCTTAAAATAGAGAACAATGCGGTGTAATAACCGTCCGTATTTTACCGGTATTCCGGCACGGGCAGCGATGTCCTTGACCCGGCGCAGATGGGTTGAATAACCGATTCTCCCTTTGCCGGCCCCGAAATCGATGATTTCAATCAGGTTCGGATTCCGGAACAGCAGACTCCTTTGCTTTTCTACGATTTTATAACCAGGGTAATCACGGCTGTCGTGAAGCACGTAATTGATAAAGTCAAAAACAAACGGTGAATGGATTCCATGCCTGGTCCTGGCTTTGGCCAGATAAATCAGGTATCGGAATGCAATGAAAATCGATCTTATTATCATAGTGTAAAATTACAAAACACAGGTTACAATGTTAACTTATTTCAAATCGTTAAAACTCCTGATGCTTAACTTATTCCAACCGGCTGTCTGAAAGAATGATCACGTTCTTATGTTTTTTTTGTCCTCCGGGACTATTGTTTGCAGTAGGCAGTAAGCAGTAAGCAGTAGGCTGTCATTTCATTCGTCATTCCCCGCCTACGCTGCGCTTCTGCGGGGCAGGCGTAATTCGTCATTCGTCATTCGTCATTCGTCATTCGTCATTCCACCTCCCTATCCTCCCCAGGTTTCTCTGTCGAGGCTGCGGTAATGTATGGCTTCGGCCAGGTGATCGGGCCTGATACCGGCGCTGGAATCCAGATCGGCGATGGTACGGGACACTTTCAGAATGCGGTCGTAAGCCCTGGCCGAGAGGCTGAGCTTTTCCATCGCATTTTTCAGCAGGGCATGTCCGGTATCGTCAATCCGGCAAATAGTCTCAAGCATTCTGGTGGTGATCTGGGCATTGGCATGAATGCCTTTGTGCTCTTTGTATCTTTCTTCCTGGATCAGCCTGGCCCGGACAACCCTGTCCCTGATGCTGTCGCTTTTCTCCGAAATACGGACATCGGTCAGTTCGCGGAAAGGAACCGGTACGACCTCAACCTGAATGTCGATGCGGTCGAGCAGGGGGCCTGAAATCTTGTTCAGGTATTTCTGTACCACTCCGGGGGCGCAGACACATTCCTTGTCGGGATGGTTGTAAAACCCGCAGGGGCAGGGGTTCATGGCGGCAACCAGCATGAAACTCGCCGGGTAGTCAACACTCAGCCGGGCGCGTGATACGGTTACATGCCTGTCTTCGAGGGGTTGCCTCAGCACTTCGAGTACAGTCCTTTTAAATTCGGGCAATTCGTCGAGGAAAAGTACCCCGTTGTGGGCCAGTGAGATTTCGCCCGGCTGGGGATTGGATCCACCGCCAACCAAAGCGACATCAGAAATTGTATGATGAGGGCTCCTGAATGGTCTTACGGAAATCAGCGAAGCCTGCCGGCTCATTTTCCCGGCTACGGAATGGATTTTGGTGGTTTCAAGTGCTTCGTGCAGATTAAGTGGAGGCAAAATTGATGGCAATCGCTTGGCCAGCATGGTTTTTCCGGAGCCGGGAGGGCCGATCAGAATTACATTATGGCCTCCGGCCGCGGCAATTTCAAGTGCCCTTTTGATGTTTTCCTGACCTTTTACATCCGAGAAATCGAATTCATATTCGTTCAGCTGGGCGTAGAACTCGTCGCGGGTATTCACGATTTCGCGTTCCAGTTCCGCATCACCATTGAAAAACCTTATTACCTCAAGGATGTTGTCGGCACCATAAACTTCCAGATCACTCACGATGGCGGCCTCCCGGGCGTTTTGGCGTGGCAGGATAAATCCTTTGAACCCCTGCTTCCTCGCTTCGATGGCGATTGGCAGTGCTCCTTTGATGGGTTGAAGTCCGCCATCGAGCGAAAGCTCTCCCATAATGATATAATCGCCGGTCCTTTCAGGCCTGATCTGCTCCGAAGCCGCCAGGATGCCCACCGCGATGGTAAGATCATAGGCCGAACCTTCTTTGCGGATATCGGCCGGTGCCATATTGATGACTATTTTTTTGCCCGGAATTTTGTACCCGTTGTTCCTGAGGGCCGCTTCTATGCGCTGGTGGCTCTCCTTCACGGCGCTGTCGGGCAGACCGACCATAAAAAACTGGATTCCGTTGTCCATATTTACTTCAACGGTGATGGTAATGGCATTGATTCCTATGATAGCGCTACCGAATGTTTTTATGAGCATGGTATAATATAATATTGAGCCAAGTTAATTAAAATTTATGAAAAATCAACGAAACTGTATTTATTCGATAAAGTTATTTCAATCCGGAAAGTTATACAATCATTATATAGCCATGGAAATGTATGTTCATTAAATCTTATTGCTTTTAAAGGTAATTAAGATTGATTTTCAGCGTAAGTTAATTATGGAAATATTTA
Organism: Bacteroidales bacterium; assembly: GCA_016705005.1. Taxonomy (GTDB): domain Bacteria; phylum Bacteroidota; class Bacteroidia; order Bacteroidales; family Lentimicrobiaceae; genus Lentimicrobium. The sequence goes on from JADIZB010000017.1 coordinate 73,535, forward strand.
TTCCCTGGGAAGAACAATAGGGTAAATCTAATCGTTGTGCGGCTATTATCATAACCTTCAGATTGTAATGCTAAAGTCGAAGCCACTTTTCTACTTCGCTTGCCTTCTGAAATGCATTACATGCAATTAAGACGCGGGCCAATACCCAATACAAGTATGTTATTTATTGCCAATTCCTTAGCTACGTATTTGTAGGTATTTTAATACCCGGTATTCGGTATTTAAAGTGCCGATATTTTGACCAATTCATTATTAACCACATGTTATACAATATCTTAACAAATTGCGTCTTGTTCAAAGTACTGTACTGAGGACATAAATATACTAAACTATGCTGTTGCCATTGTTGTTGTATTTCTCATCCTAAAAATTTTTAACCATGAAAAAAAACTTACTCATTGCTTCTGCTTTTTTCCTGGCAAGCCTGACATATGGCCAATGGACGCCCATCTCCATTGAAAATACGACTACTTCCGTTGTTGCCCTTACGGGAATGGAAGGCACTGTATTCGCGGGCTTAGCTGGTGATGGAATTTTCGTGTCATCCAATGCCGGAGATTCCTGGACTGACATTTCAGGCGATTTGCCCGATAAGAACATCAATTACCTGTTTGGAGCCACCATAGATGAACCTTTTTTTGCGGGTACTCAGGGTGGTCCTTTTGTGGGAGGTGTTATAAATGGGAATGCACAATACATAAATGCCACCGGAACCGGATTGCCCAGCACCGATATCACCTATTTTGGCAAATCTGACGATGTGGATGAACTTTGGGTAGCCGGAACCCGCAACCAGGGTGTATTTACGGCCTCCGATAATGAGAATCTTGTTTGGAATGCTGCCAACAATGGACTAAGTGGTGATGCATTAAAAATAAATGGATTAAGCGGTTATAGCGATGATACAGACACCTGGGCTTTGAGTACCGGCAATGGCATTTATTTTTCACAGGACCAATTTTCCAGCTGGACATCGGGAAACAATGGCCTTTCGGGCGATCAGCTCATTGTTACAGGTTCGCTGGTGCTCAACACCATTACCCTCATCACTACCCATAACGGTGCTTTTATGACTCAGGATCTGGGCCAAAGCTGGTCGCCGCTGATTCCCGGGGTGAAATTTAACGCACTTGTTTTGGCCATTGACTACAATTCAGGCCAGGCTGCGATCTTTTTTTTGGGGGAAAGTTCCTATGTAACAAGCGACTTCATTAATTTCACCAGTTTGGTTACTCCAGGCGAAATTATTGCCGCCACCACTTCTGCAACCGATTTGTTTATTGCCACCGCACAATCGAAAAACAGTAATACCACCGGTGGTCTTTATCGACAACCCATTTCGACCGTTATAACTGCGATTTCCAGGCCCACTGAATCAGCTTCACTGGCAATGCTTCAGCAAAACAACCCTAACCCGTTTTCACAATCCACCACCATCAATTACTCAGTGAAAGAGTCTGAGTTCGTAACCATTAAAATCTATGATCTCATGGGTAAAGAAATCAGTACTTTGGTAAACGGGTTTACTTCTGCCGGAAATCATCAGGTGACTTTAGAAAACGCACAGCTACCTGCAGGACTATATTGTGCGGTACTAAAAACCAAAAACAATTTGACACAAATTAAGATGATTAAAGAATAACCATTGGTTTTTCTTCCGATTAATGCCTGTAACTCCTGAAGTTATGGGCTTTTTATTTGTACGAATCATCGTTTCGCTTTACAAGAAACCTATTTCCTCTACTAAAATTCCATTTACTGTTGAACGGTTTATGTGTTGACATTCTGAAATTAAAATGTTTCGCAGTTCCTGTCTGCCCCGATGCCCGGATAATCAGGCAGACATCATGAACAGTTTCAGCGGTAGAAAAACTAATCACATTTGCAGAACAGGGAAGCAAATGTTAAAGGATATCATTCGTAATTCCAAATCCGTAATTCTACATTTCTATTATCCTGCTTGAGTTTCAGGCATTACCAGGCCCTTAACATATATTGGCCTTATTTATATTTCACTAACACAAAATCCCTTTTTCAACATTTTACTTTGTCATATTATTCTTTTATCAATATTCATCTATAAAAACCCATCCCATGAAAAAATTCTTCATAATGCTTGTTGCCATTTATCTTATCAGCAACACGGTTAGCGCTCAATTTGAAAAGGGTGGCTGGATCACTTCCCTGCAGGGAAGTTTCGGGGCGGCAGGGCGTAAATCTGACCTCTACAAATACCATAACCTGCAGATAAAACCCGAATTGCTGAAATTGCTCAGGCACAATCTGGCGGTGGGATTTGTCGCTGGTATAGAGCAGTCGGCATCGAGAATGAAGAATTATCCGGGGGGAGGCGAACAGATACAAAGTGATCTCCATTTTCAGGCCGGCCCGGTAGTCCGGAAATATTTCGGCAACTTTAAGCTCAGACCTTATGCCGAGCTGAGTGTCGGTGTTAAATTCTCCAGATATTATTCAAAATTTTCGGGTGAAGCCGGTTCTTCATTCAGCAATACGGAGGCCTTTATCCGCCCAGCCCTCGGGTTGAGTTACATGGTGAACGATAAAGTCAGCTTTAACATTTCGGCCGGAACTGACCTGATGCAACCAAGGTACCGAGAACTGGAAATCAACCTTGGAATATCGGTGAAGCTGGGTAAATAATCTCTGAAGGATTATCCCCGGAAAGGAGAAGCCGGTTTATATAAAAAAAGCACCTTTTTCGTCATCTGCTTTGCTTCTGTGCAGCAGATCCGGTCTTAAATCTGCGGCTTCGTCCTGGATTCCAATTCAATCAAATTTGGTGTTTTGGTGCCTTGGTGGCAGAAAAAATCCTCCATTTCGTAAATCAACCTTGGTTTTCTGAATTCAAACGATGAATTGACATCAGGTTCGTGAACATTTTTACCCCCGGCAGGTTTAATTGCAATCAATCAAAAACTGCGTGGAAAGCAATAAGCCCGGCACCGAAGCCAAATCCCCCTGCCGTAAAGTGTGCCGTCTCGATGAAGATGGTATGTGTGTGGGTTGCTTCCGTATGCTTGATGAAATCGCAAACTGGGGGATAATGGAAAACAATGAGCGGCATGAAGTACTCCGCAAGGCCCATTTGAGGATGCAGCTTCGTGAAATGAAACTCTGATGGCTATTTTCCGGGCTTATAGCCTGATTTTTCAAGAATTTTCTGGGAATCGGTATCGGCGAGCAGGTCAGCAAACGGTATGCTGTTGTTTTTCATATATGCCCTGACGATCTGCCAGCCAAGCCAGGCCCCGGTTCTGGCAGGCGATTCCTGCGAAAAAGATGAGGTAAAGGGCCCGTCGGTCATAAACATGCTCATCGACTGCGCCTCGGCCGAAAAAAGCAATTCGTTGCCGATCAGAAATTCCCAGAGGTTTTTTTCGTTGTCACTGCACCATGCAAGCTGTTTGGCTGAATACCCGATTTTAATGTTGTCTTCTGTTTCAGGAAGCAAGGCATCGGCAAAATAAAGCATCTTTCCCTGTTCTATCATCGCATCCAGCAGAACCGGTGTTTTTTTGGTCTTTATCAGCGCCAGCGAAATCTCCTTCAAACAGTCGGGAAGAATATGGTCAGGGGTTAGTCTTGATGATATGTAAAGCGGCATCCCCATTTTGCTGTATCCTTTATAGTCGCTGCCCAGGTACATATCGAGCGCGATGATCAGCGCAGAGTCGGAATACTTGATCGGGTATTCAAAGTCAAATCCGCTTACATAAGTATAAATGGCTGGTATCTTTATGCCTGGTATTTCCTTCTTCATGCTACCGAAAGCCTCCGAAAACCCGGCAGTTAGTTGATTGAGGTCAGGAAAACGCTTTATACATTCTGAATAGACCTGCTGATTCTGAGGGTCGGCAACAAACATAAGGAGCTGGTCAGTCGCTTCGGGGGAACTGTAATTGTCGCCAAGAAAAACCTTATACTCAGGAGCAATTTTATCGAGACCCTGCCTGAAACTGTTTTTCGGAATACTGAAAAGGGCCTTTTCGTAACGGTGAATGATAATCTGGCTGGTTCCGGAAGCTTCAGCAGCCGTTTCTCCCGGCTGTATTCCGGGCGATTTTTCAGAACGATGGCATGAGGTGATCAGCATGGAAAGCTGAATTACAACGAAAACAGCTATTGTAAGGTATTTCATTTGTTGGATTCTGTTGTTACAAAGTGGCAATGAAGATGCAAAAAAACAAAAAACCCCTGACATGGAAGGCAGGGGTTTAATAACGGTGAGTTTTTAACTAAAGTATTTTCCAGCCGAGGCTGACGGTGAACATATTGTTCTTCAGGTCGAAATTTTCGAGTTCGGAAATGTTGTTCAGCCCGAGTTCGTACCTCAGATCTACGGTGAATACGAGCAGATCCACCCCGGCGCCGAACTGAAGTCCCCATAAGGCATTCCTGATATCATCCTTCTGAATGGCATTTTCCCAGTTTTCGGTGGTAATGGTCTTGTTGATCACCATAGAGGCAACGGGTCCGGCCATCGCTCTGACATTCAATAACTTGAGATCCAATACCTTGACACCCAGCAACAACGGGAGGTCGATGGATTTGACCTTTAAAGTGGTGGTGCTTCCGGGGAAATCATCATGTTTCAGGATACCGTTGCGGCTCATCAGAACCAGCTCAGGTTGAAAATATACTTTCTTACCAAACCGGGCAAAGGCGCCAAAATGAAAAGTGCTTTTCATTTCTTCAGTAATCTGGTTTTCATCGGTTGTAAATTTCGAGAAGGAAGCGCCTACTTTAGGTCCGATTGAAAAACCGGGGATCAGCTGGGCGTGGGCCATGATACCAAACACAAGAGCGGTCGATAATAAGATCAGTTTTTTCATAGGTTTGTTTTTGTATTTGTTGAGCAAATATAACAATATTCGGTCAGGATTCTACATGGTATGGCTGAATACCCGTGGTAATCTGACTTCTGATGGTGGATTTTTCGTAATTTCGCAGATGATCAACCATCCCGGGAGATTTCCGGATCGTATGGATTTCACTGTTTCAGAAAATTAAAAATCCGTTCCATGAAACGAGATAACTTATTCAGGTCAGTTTTTATTGTGATCCTTTTTGTTTTTACACAAACCGTCACTGCCCAGGACAAGAAAGTATCACTGGGTGTTAAAGCAGCGCCCAATCTGGGATGGCTGAAAACCGACCAATCCGGATACAAGAACCAGGGTATTGTGGGAGGTTTTGGCTGGGGGTTGGTGGCGGAGTTTTATTTTGCAGAAAACTATGCCTTCGGAACCGGTTTCAATTTTAATTTCCAGAATGGCAAGCTGGTTTATCCTGAGTACAGAAACGGCTCGGTAAATGGCGAGCTTACCCGTAAATACCGGCTCAAGTACCTTGAATTACCTGCGATGATCAAGATGAAGACCAATGAAATCAACGGGATCAAGTTCTTTGGCCAGATTGGTCTGGGAACAGGAGTCCGGCTCAGTTCAAAGGGTGAAGATGTTTTTACATCTGATGGCAGACCTGATGAAACCACCGATTTCAGACCGATCGATGCACAGACAACCCTGTTCAGGGCTTCCATGATTGTTGGTGCAGGTATTGAATATCCCATCGACAATTCAACGTCGCTTGTGGCGGGGATCAACTTCAACAATGGGTTTACCAATGCCCTGAAGGGGAATAATACAGCAAATTCAACACTGGAGCACTCTGGTATGCCCAACTTCATTGAACTGAGTTTTGCTGTGATGTTCTGATTTCAATACTTTTTAATACCCCAAAAGCAATCAGACCGATGAAGATCGCACTGGCCCAGTTGAATTATCATATCGGGGATTTCGCCGGCAATACAGAGAAAATCATCCGGACTATCAGACAGTCAGCACAATCGGGTGCCGAACTGGTGGTTTTTGCGGAACTGGCCATGACAGGTTATCCACCGCGTGATTTCCTTGAATTTGATGATTTCATTACAAAAACCGAAGAAGCCATTCACACCATAGCTGCCGGATGTAACGGAATTGCAGCCATCATAGGTGCTCCTTCGCGCAACCTTACCGGTAAAGGGAAACCCCTGTTCAATACAGCGTGGTTTCTGAACGACGGGAAGGTTCAGAATCTTACCCACAAAAGCCTGCTGCCCAATTACGATGTATTCGATGAATACAGGTATTTTGAGCCATCAGCTGATTTTGGAGTGATTCATCTTCATGGAAAGAAACTGGCAATAACCATTTGCGAGGACATCTGGAATATCAATGAGATTCCGATGTATGACCGCATTCCCCTCGATGAGATCATACGTGAATCTCCTGACCTGATCATAAACATTGCGGCTTCTCCGTTCCACTACAACCAGGGATTGATCCGAAGACAGGTGCTGCGCGAAAATGCACTGAAATACAAACTTCCGGTCGTTTATGTGAATCATGTGGGTGCCCAGACAGAGCTTATCTTTGACGGAGCTTCCATGGTATGTGATGATGGCGGGAATATCCGTAAATCACTGAAAATTTTTGATGAGGAGTTGTGCCTGGTTGACATTGATGATTCATTTTACGGCGCTAAGCCAGCCGATGAAATCGTTGTCCCGGAAACTGTTTCCGACATCAGCCTGGTACATGATGCACTGGTGACCGGTATCCGCGATTATTTTGGTAAAATGGGTTTCAGTAAAGCCATCCTCGGACTTTCAGGAGGCATCGATTCGGCGGTAACCATGGCCCTGGCGGCCAAAGCCCTGGGACCTGAAAATGTCAGGGGGATTTTACTTCCCTCCGAGTTTTCATCCGATCACTCTATCGGGGATGCCCGCCGTCTTGCCCTTAACCTGGGCTGCCCCCACGACCTGATTTCGATCCGGGAGGCTTACAGTGCTCTTGAACACAGTCTTGACCCTTTCTTCAGCGGTTTACCTTTCGGCCTGGCAGAGGAGAACCTTCAGGCCCGCGTCAGGGCAGTACTGCTGATGGCCATGTCAAACAAGTTCGGTTATATTCTGCTGAATACCAGCAACAAGAGTGAGGCGGCAGTCGGCTATGGTACCCTTTACGGCGATATGTGCGGAGGTTTGTCGGTGCTTGGAGATGTTTACAAAACCGACGTTTATAAACTGGCAGCATATATAAACAGGGAAAATGAAGTAATACCGGTAAACACGATTGTGAAGCCTCCTTCGGCCGAGCTGAGGCCCGGTCAGAAAGACAGTGACTCCCTGCCTGAATATGAACTGCTCGACAGGTTGTTGTATCAGTATATTGAGAAACGCCGGGGGCCACGGGAACTTGAAGAGATGGGATTCGACCCTGCTCTGGTGAGCAGGGTGCTGCGTATGGTGAATTCCAATGAATGGAAGAGGTACCAGACTCCGCCCATCCTGAGGGTTTCTCCCAAAGCTTTCGGTATGGGAAGAAGAATGCCTATTGTAGGGAAGTACCTTGGTTAGATGGGTTTGATGTTGGATGTTGGACGTTGGAGGTTTGAAGTTCCGGGTTCAATGCGCTCCGCGCGCCTGCCCTTTGACCTGATTTATTTTCCAGATTAATTGTTTTGTCGGTCAGGCGGGTTCAATGAGGAGTGAAAGGACAAAAAAAGCTGTTTAATTGAAAAATCCAATACTCTTCTTTCTCACTATGGTCCGTATTCCATTGGCCTGACAATCAATGATTAATGTGGCCTATTGTGCCTATTGTGGTGAATGAAACAGATCGTGTTCAGGGTTCAATGCGCTCCGCGAGTCAGGCGTTCGGGGTTTGACGTTGGACGTTTGAAGTTCAATTCGCTCCGCACGTCAATGGCGAGAGAGCGGGTTAGGCTAAGAAAGTGACCACTGAGACACTAAGACCACTAAGATCCACTAAGATTTCTATCAGTTCCTTAGTGCTCCCTGGTGCTCTTAGTGCCTGAGTGGTTATTTAAAGAAGCAGCTTAAGCGATGGTTCGACAAGCTCACCAACAGGTTCGACAAGCTCACCAACAGGTTCGACAAGCTCACCAACAGGTTCGACTGCCCCTGACCGGCTGAAGACAGTCAGACAAACTCATCACAAATGGAGCGACTTTATTGTTCTTCATCTGGTTATGCACCATCCGTCACCTATAAATCTGTTATAACCATTTTGTATAAATAAAAACTCCCGGAATTCACATATGTCCCCGGGAGTAAATCAATCTGAAAATTTCAATAATTCTAGATGTTCAGTGCTTCAACCGACTTGATTTCCGGAAGGGCTTTCTTTACAGCTTCCTCCACCCCGTTTTTGAGGGTCATCCGGCTGAATGGGCAGGAGCCGCAGGAGCCCTGAAGTTCTACATTTACGGTATTGTCGTCGGTCAGCTCCACAAAGCTGATGTCGCCTCCATCGGCCTGAAGATATGGCCTGATCTGTTCTATAATATTTTTAACTTTTACTGTAAGTTCTTCGCGGTTTGACATGGCTGTATTTTTTGTTTTTGGTTTATTGACAGAACTTTATTTTGTAATCTCAACAATCTTTGTGGCTTCCTGCGTAGCGTTGCGGATGGCAACCTGTTGAGCTGTGTTTTCGGCCAGTTGCCTGAAGGCTTCCGAAACCGGAGAGCTGAAATCAAGCGCAATGGGGCTCCCTTTGTCGCCTGATTCACAAATGCCCTGCACCAGCGGAATCTGTCCGAGCAGGGGCAGATTGTGTTCCTCGGCCAGTTTCTTTCCTCCATCCTTCCCAAAGATGTAGTATTTATTTCCGGGAAGTTCAGCAGGGGTAAACCAGGCCATGTTTTCGATAAGTCCGAGGATAGGCACATTGATGTTTTCCTGGTTAAACATACCGATCGCCTTACGGGCATCAGCCAGCGCTACTTCCTGCGGCGTGGTGACAATACAGACACCGGTTACCGGCAGTTGCTGAACAAGGGTAAGGTGGATATCGCCGGTTCCGGGTGGCATATCAATGACCATATAATCAAGTTCACCCCAGTCGGCTTCGCTGAACAACTGGGTAAGGGCATTGCTGGCCATAGGACCCCGCCATACCAGGGCTTTTGCCGGATCAACGAAAAAGCCGATCGACAACAACTTTATTCCATATTTCACGACCGGGACAACCAGGGTCTTGCCGTCTTTTTCAATCCCTCCGGGTTTGGTGTTGACTTCGTTGAACATCAGAGGTACCGAAGGGCCGTAAATATCGGCATCGATCAACCCGACTTTTGCACCTGTGCGGCTGAGGGCAACAGCCAGGTTAGCTGCTACGGTCGATTTGCCCACGCCTCCCTTGCCTGATGCAACAGCGATGATATTTTTCACTCCCTGAAGCAAAGGCTGTTTTTCAGCCCTTCGGGTGGTAACTTTCGAAGTCATTTCAACCGAAACCTCCGCCCAGGGGTCAACCAGTTGATGGATGGCGTTGATACAATCCTGTTTTATTTTATCCTTCAAAGGGCAGGCAGGCGTTGTAAGAACTACCTTAAATGATACTTTATTTCCTTCAACGCTCACATCTTCAATCATGTTGAGCGTCACAAGGTCGCGATGAAGATCAGGATCATTTACTGTGCGTAATGCATTGATAATGTCATCTTTGGTAAAAGCCATGGCAGTTGATTGGGTGTTAATTTAGATTTGGTAAAGATAAGGGTTTTTGTATTTCGGATTGCCGATTTCGGATTTCGGATTTTGGACCAGCCTGCCGGCTGAGGTTCCTGGTTTTACAGATTCACTTTTTTTGAACTCTGCCTTCCGCCAAAGGCGGGTAAACTTTGAACCCACCTTCACTTCGTTTTGTAGGGTACACTTTTCACTTTTTACCTGTCTGCCGACAGGCAGGCTTTTTACCCGCCTGAAAAGTGGCGGGCAAGCTACTTTTAGCTTTTTACTTTGAACTTTGAACTTGTTACTTTGAGCTTATCTTTTTTGTCTTCAGTCAATTCTCATCCTTTTTCACTTTTTTACATTGCTTCTCTCCAGCTCCTTCAGGTTCTCCAGCTTCTTCCTGGCCAGGAAACTGTTGACATCGCCAAGATGCTCTTTCACCTGTTTGTTTCCGAACTCAAATACTTTACCTACCAGTCCGCTGAGGAAATCGCGGTCGTGTGAAACCAGAATCAGTGTACCGTCGTAATCCTGTAACGCACTTTTCAGGATATCCTTGGTCTTCAGATCGAGGTGGTTGGTCGGTTCATCCAGAATCAGAAGGTTCACCGGTTCGAGCAGCAGTTTGATCATGGCCAGACGGGTCCGCTCACCTCCCGAAAGAACTTTTACCTTCTTATCCCAGCTGTCGCCCCCAAACATAAACGCGCCCAGGATATCCCTGATTTTTGTCCGGATATCACCTTTGGCCACATCATCGATGGTCTGGAAAACGGTAATTTCTTCATCAAGCAGCGAGGCTTCATTCTGGGCGAAATAGCCGATCATCGTGTTGTGACCGATGCTGAGTTTGCCTTTGAAGTCGGTTTCACCCATGATGCATTTAACCAGGGTTGACTTGCCTTCGCCGTTCTTACCGACAAAAGCCACGCGATCGCCGCGTGTAATATTGAAGGAAGCATTGGAAAACACCAGGTGGTCGCCATAGCTTTTCGACAATTCTTCAAGAATCACCGGGTAACTGCCGGAGCGGGGAGAGGGCGGAAATTTCAGTCGCAATGCTGAGGTGTCTTCTTCGTCAACTTCAATGATCTCGAGCTTTTCAAGCATTCTTACCCGCGATTGCACCTGGTTGGTTTTCGAGAAAGTCCCCCTGAACCTTTCGATAAAATCCTGGTTGTCGTTGATAAATTTCTGCTGTTCATCGAACTGTTTCTGCTGCTGTTCGCGCCTTTCGGCCCTAAGTTGCAGGTAAGTAGAATAATTCACCTTATAGTCGTATATCCTCCCCATGGTGACCTCAATGGTCCGGGTGGTGATGTTATCAACAAAGGCCTTGTCGTGGGAGATAACAATGACAGCCTTTGCACTGTTGATCAGGAAATCTTCGAACCACTGGATGGATTCAATGTCCATATGATTGGTCGGTTCATCGAGGAGAATCAGGTCTGGCTTTTGGAGCAGAATTTTAGCCAGTTCGATCCGCATGCGCCATCCGCCACTGAATTCACCGGTTGGACGGGTAAAATCTTCACGCAGAAAACCGAGGCCGATCAGAATTTTCTCAACCTCAGCATCGTAGTTAATTTCTTCGATGGAATAGAATTTTTCGCTGAGGGTCGAAACTTTCTCAATCAGATCATAGTATTCGGCCGATTCATAATCGGTCCTTGATGAAAGCTGGATGTTCAGATCTTCAATCTCCTTTTCCATTCTGTGAATATGGGAAAAAGCCTGGGCAGCCTCTTCAAATACTGTACGGCTGTCTTCAGTAAGCAGATGCTGGGGCAGGTAAGCAATCACTGCATCGGCCGGTGCCGATATCTTACCACGCGAAGGGGCTTTTACCCCTGCTATGATCTTGAGCAACGTTGACTTCCCGGCACCGTTTTTACCCATAAGCGCAATCCTGTCCTTATCATTAATGGCAAAGGAAACATCCTTGAAAAGTGTGGTTCCCCCAAACTCAACTGCTAGTCCGTCAACTGATATCATTTCTGTTTTTTAATGAGGCGCAAAGATACCGGAAAAGAGCTATGGTTTTATGTTGCACTGAGCGTAGTCTTCTCATCATAGGAAACTACCCGGCCAGGCAGGTTGTTTCTGGCCGGTGATCATACGCTGCGGCTTTTTTTTAAACTCAATGTATGATCAATTCAGGCATTGTGGCTGAACTGCAGATCATTGGAAAGGTTGTTTAATCAAACCGTTTTTTTTTTATGAAAAAGTGTGTCATTTTCCCTGATTTTACAGTGACATTTCGTCAAAATAATGATTAACACACAACTCATACTACTCCCGAGATGAAAAAAGCAATTCAAAAAATTGCCTCCACTGCTCCTTTGCTGGCTGGAATTATTTTTGCCGGATGTGATTCACCGGCCCAGGATGATAACGATTCCTACGAAAAGATTTATTTTGCGAAGCAGAGTTCTGAAACTCTGCAGAAAGAGCGCGATACGCTGATATACAGTGGTATCAGTGTAGGGAACTGGGAGAAATTCAGAATCGGTGCAGAAAGAAGGATACTGAAAAATGAATTCCTTATAGATGATCTGAAAACAAGAATCAGAAAATCAGGAAAGCAGAGCGACCTGATTTTTGAGAAAAAAACATATATCCTGGAGCAGAAAAACAAGAACCTGAGGAACAGGATCATTGCCTACCCTGAAGTTCAGAGTGACTGGGATTCCTTTAAAAAAGAGATTACCGGTGAATTGGATGATTTGTCGGTGGAGCTGAAGGAAATGGGATACAAAAAATAGGTTAAGCATCATATAATGAAGTCCTTACCGGTATTCCGGTTTTTTCATCCGTAATAAGGTTTACTTCAGGTGCAATCAACCCGGATTTTCTTTCGCGGCCGGTAAAAGGCAGTTGCGTAAAACAGAAATCAAAACAGATTTTTCCGACAGGGTTTATAAGCATAGGTCAGGTATCGGCAGACCTCGCTATTGGTTTTAATATGGCTGATTTCCTGAACCGGATTATACTGGATGTTCAGGCTGATGAAACATGATTTATCCTGTTTTTTTTGAAGGATTGGTTAAATTTGTGCGTACATTTTAAGATTCATTTGTTGGTTTGTACAGGTTGTGTTACTCTAACCGCATAGGAATCTGAATTCTTAAACCGAAGATTAAAAATGAAAAAGTCAGGTATTATCATCACCGGAATTATTTGCTTATTGTGTTTTGCATTGCCCAAGACTATTGTGGCCCAGATTGTCGCAAACCATGCCGTGGTGGATGATTTCGATAAGATTCCGCAGACCTATCTGAATGAGGTTAAGAAAATGTGGGTCATCCTGGCGGGTGAATCCCACTCAAAAGGATACAGGATCGGATGCCAGCTGCTTGAGAACAGCAATCCGGCGTTCCAGGTGAACATCCGGGAATCGGGAACACCCGAGGGTTACACCGATCAGTATTTAAGGCTGAGCAGGGCAACCTGGGGCGATGTACAGACGACCAGCGGGTGGATTTACAATTACGGGGAGGAAGACTGGTTTACAACACCCACCGCGATCACCCGTACAAAGGATCATCTGACCTACAGCAATACCCACGACCTGCAGATCGCAGCCATGGGTTTCGGCTGGTGCTGGGATATGACCGCCAACAACTGGCCTGGTGGCACGGTTGACCCTGAATACCAGGTCAGGTGGGCCGGCAGGACCGATGGCGGACCCGAAGGCAGCATGCGCTGGGGGCTCAACAGCGAAGACCAGGCACTGACCGGCAATTCGGTGTGCATGGATACCTACCTGAATGCAACCCTGGAGTACATCAGTCACTGTGAGGCCAACGGTTATCCGACCAGGATGTTTTTTACAACCGGGCCTGTGGATGGCAGTGGCAACGTGAGTGAAAACGGTTATCAGAGAAGTATAAAGCATCAGTACATCAGGAATTTTGTCGCTGCAGCACCCGGCAGGATACTGTTCGACTATGCAGATATCCTCTGCTGGAGTAATGCCGGCGACGAGAAGCTGATCAACTGGACCGACCATTCAGGCAGCCAGCAGTCGTACCAGGTGATTCACGACGATAATATGGTTGATCTTGACGGAAGTTACACCGAAGACGGCGACCATATCGGTCAGCGGGGAGCGCTCCGGCTGGCCAAAGCCTTCTGGTGGATGCTGGCCCGTATGGCCGGATGGGATGGCAATACCCTGGGCATGGAACAACCGGATCAGAATGGCCCGGTTGGGATTTATCCGAACCCGGCAGGTGATCTGCTGCTGGTCAATACAGGGAAACAACTTCCTGACGGTTCCATTACCATACATGATATCAACGGGAAGGAACTGTTAAAGCAAGCACTGAACGAAACACTGACCGAAATCAACATCAGTCGCCTGTCGAAAGGGGTTTACCTGGTGAATCTCCAGCTGGCGCAGTCGAATGAGTCGATGAGATTTGTCAAGCTGTAACCCCCCTCTTTTTCCGGAGTGTTTTTATCATTAATTGTCCGTTAATTTTTTGTTTCACGCAAGGACGCAATCCTGCTCCGAAATCAAACAGATTGGCAAGGGACTCAGCGTAGATTGAAACCGCTTTAAGCTCATAAGCGGCAGCCTGCCTGACGGCAAGTCAGGGTTTGCAGCTTGCCCCGCTGAGGCGGGATGAGACAAGACATAAACAGACTATCACATCAGCAATATCTTTTTAAAAGTGGCTCCGGAGAAATCACTCCGGAATTTGCCATGTAAATGCTTTTTACTTAATTTTAGTTGTGCTAAACCAACCTGAATGAAGGTATTGTTCCTGTTTCCGGTTTTCATCCTGCTCCTCGGTGCCTGCAGTTCAATCAGGCAAGGTGCTGATGAACAAAACGCCACCCGCCTGGTAAGCACCTTTCCCGACAAGGCTGCGCAATCCGCATACACAGATTTCACTGCTTCGGTTTGCCGGTTGACGGCATTTGTAAATTACCGGACATCGGTATTTGAACCCGACAGCCTTGTTACTTTAACAGATATCGTGCTAAGAACCGGTCCCGGTATTACCCGCGCCAGGCAGACCCGGAATGAATCCTTCAGCGGGACTGCAACAGTTGTCACGGTTAGCGGAAACCGCGGATTACTGCTTACCTGCGCTCACAATGTGGTGTTCCCCGACTCGGTGTTTACTTATGATGACAAAGCGAATCGCCGGGGGAACCGCTATCTGCTGGGGTTTTCCGTGAAAACCGGCCAGATGATACAGGTAAGTGGTCCCTACGGCACCATGCAGGGGGAGGTCATCGCATCGGATACTGAGAATGACCTGGCTTTGATCGAAGTGAAAAGCAGTCAGCCGGGGATGCTTCCGGTGCCTGTGAAACTGAGGCTGGCAGCGATCGATGAGCTTCACTGGGGCGACCGTGTCTGGCTTACGGGTTATCCCTCCGGCCGGTTTATGATGACGGCCGGGGTATTGAGCATTCCCGTAAGCGGAGAGGGGGTGTTGCTCACCGATGCCCCCTTCACCGAAGGTTACAGCGGGGCTCCTGCCATTGTTTATGACCACCAGGCCGGTGAATTCATGCTGGCCGGTGTAGGGCGTTCCGTGGCTGCACGGTCTGAATATGTCCTCAAACCAGAGAAGAAAATACATGAGCAGGCTTACAACACTGCCTTGCCTTACCAGGGACCGGCTTATGTGGAGGTTGAAAAACAGGCCGCCCCCGGGGTAACCTTCATTACTTCATCCGGAATCATTGCACGGTTTATCGGTTTGGAAAAGGAACAATTGGAACAACGGGGCTGGCTGGGAATATTGAATCAGGACCAGGGTGCGATACCACCTTTCCGTTGATCTTTGCACTTCCTGAGCAGAAACAGCATAAACCTGAAATGATCCATCGCGCCAGGTAGGCCCTGGGAGAGCTTAAAGCAGGATTTCGGGGGAAGTTTGGAGAGGCTGGGTTAAGAGCAGCAAATAAATAATCTGATTGCTTTTGTAATGTACATAGAAAATACCACGTAAATTTGAAATAGTTATTGGTGGCAAATGCTTACCCGGCATATGACTAAGGGGAGATATAAATATCGAATGTGAGGCTGTAAAGGAGTTGTGTTGCATAAATTAGCATTAATATGAAAAATATAACATTAATCATCATTCTCCTGGTTTTAAGGCTAAGCATCAGTGCACAGTCTGATTCTTGCAAAGTACTTCCCGGAAAGATTTCAGGAATATATACCGGGAAATGTATGAACGGGCTGGCAAATGGAAAAGGTAAATCAATCGGAGAAGACACTTATATAGGGACCTTTAAGGACGGGCTACCCGATGGAAAAGGTAAATATTTATTTAAAAACGGTGATATTTTTCAAGGGTATTGGCAAAATGGCCAAAAAGACGGTAAAGGAAAATTTGAATATACCTTAAACGGGAAAAAATGTACTTTGATCGGATATTGGAGAAAGGATGAATATGTTGGCGTGAACGAACCTGATGTTGCTTACAGAGTTACCTCTTCTACAGGTATTATGAATTACGGGGTTGAGAAAAATGAATCTGCCAATGAGCTTGATAAAGCGATTGCTTTTTCTATTAAAAGTGCATTTACAGATTTCGCTCCAACAGATTTGAAAATAAATAAATCCTCAGGTCAAATTGTCCGGAATGGAAAAAAATTCAGTATAACTCAATATATATGTCCGCTTCACTGTGAAATAAGCTACTCTATTTTAGTAGCAGAAAGCCGAAAACAATGCCGGTTTATTATTGAAATATTAGAAGAAGGAAAGTATTCGGTAACCTTAAACAATGATTAAGTTTTTAAAATTACTTCGCACCACAGGCAATGAAGTAAATGGCGGGGAAGTAATCTTATTATGCATCGTAACATTTTTGAGACTTTGTCGTGGTGGATAAAAGCGCACCCCGTAAAGAGCCCCTTGCCATAATGCCAAAAGTATCTGGTTTGTACTAAAAAAACAGAAAGCGTTTGAAACTACGGATCAACGTGAGGTAAGCCTCTGAGTCAGCCCTGACAACATCTATAGAGGTGTGGTGAAGCTGATAAAAAGCGGAATTTAGGGTATAAACAAATCATGAGCAAGTAAAGAAAGCATACTTATGAGAAAAGTCAATCATTTAATATTATTACTATTATTACTATTTCCGGTAACCCTTATATCGCAAAACAAGCTATACTTCATTGACAAACCTACAGTTGCAAAGCGATATAAAAGCGTTAAAGCTATTTATATAGGCGCTGAAAAGGATTCAAATATTGGCAAGTTCACCACAGAATTTGTAAATAATTTATCATCAGCATTTGAGACAAAAGGTATTGAAGTTCATAAAAATTTTAGAACAGCTTATGCCGATCCCAATTTAGCTGGTAATAGGCTTGACTCAATTTTACAAAATTATGACCCTAACGGAATTGTAATCCTGAGTTTTATAGGAACAAGCATAATGAAAACGCAAATCTTTGGGCATTTAAGACCATGTTACATATTCGAATTCCAATACTCTTACAGGGAAAATGACTCTGAAAATTTCGTTCACATGTATATGACTCGTTTTGCTGTAGACATTGAAAAAATTGACTTTGCGGAACCATCAACCAGTGATGAATTAATTAAACAAATGACGAAAAGAAAGTATTTTAAATTCACCTGCTCATAACAATGCTTATACTCTTTGGCGGGTTTTGTAAGAATATGAACATTTTAGTTTCAAATATATATCAGTGTGGACAGAAAGATTCGTCTTTTGAAGCCCGCCCAAAAGCATATGCTTCCTGTTTGAAACTACGGATCAACGTGAGGCAAGCCTCTGAACCAACCCTGACAACACCCATTGAGGTTTGGTGAAGCTGATAAAAAGCGGAATTGAGGATATAAACAAGTTGGCAACAAGCCTTCAAAAAAAACTTGCAATTGACGTATGAAATATTTAATTTTGTACGTAATTCAATTTAAGGTTATGGAAACGAAATTAACATTGAGATTAAATGAGAATGTTATTGAGCGAGCTAAAAATTATGCCCGTAGTCATAAGATTAGTCTTTCAAAAATGATTGAATCTTATCTTGATAGCATAACAAAACAGAAGGAAGAGGAGAATAAGATTCCTATTACTCCGCTGGTTGACAGTTTGAGCGGTGTGATTGATCTGCCTGCTGACTTTGATTATAAAAGAAATTATCGTGATTACCTGGAAAACAAGTATAAATGAAAAGGATATTCGTCGATACAAACATTGTGATTGATTTATTATCACGGAGAGAACCATTTTATGAAGAAGCAGCAATTCTCTTTTCACTTGCAGACAATAAGAAAATTGAATTAGCCGTATCATCCCTGACAATTGCAAATACAAGTTACGTGTTGTATAGACAAATGGACGCAAGTAAAGCAAGATCAATTCTAAGAAAACTCAGATTGATATTACAGGTTTTACCATTGGATGATAAAATTGTTGGTTTAGCTTTAAATGACGAGACTTTCTCCGACTTCGAGGATGGTCTTCAATATTTCACAGCAATTGAAAACAAGCAGGAATTAATTATTACCAGGAATCTTAGAGATTATAAAAATTCAAAGCTGCCGACAATGACAGCAAGGCAATTCATTGAAACTCTGGGATAAGGCCAGTTGCCAACAAACGCTAAACGCTAACGGGCGCATGGTTGTAAGGAGAAAGATTGTATATTTATAGAAAATCCTGCTGGCCGGAAAGAGATTTTTTCAAAACTGCCCGCCAGCGCTTAGCCTCAACCGTTCATAAAACATCTGATTCAAGGCCTTAAATAAGTGCAACTTGGGGATCATCCTGCCCACCCCTGAATCCTATTCCCGGTTTCAGATCCGGGTTCACTGTTCTCATTCCAATGGGGGTTATCAAAAGACAGCCGGTGGCAGAAGCGACCTCCGTGAACAACCTATAACCCGATCTCGCGGGCCGGATCCCAGAAAATCTCCCTGAAGTTGATGATCCTGTCGTTTTCAACGATGGCCCCTTCACTTTCGAGCAGCTGCTGCATCAGATCGGGGCTGCCGAAATGATGCTTTCCGGTAAGCATACCGTTGCGGTTTACTACTCGATGGGCCGGCACAGGATCGGGGGAGTGGTGTGAAGCATTCATGGCCCAGCCAACCATACGGGCGGAACCCCGGCTGCCGAGGTAGTTGGCAATGGCCCCGTAAGAGGTTGCCCTTCCGTAAGGAATCAGCTTCACCACTTCGAAAACATTGTCAAAAAAGCGGTAATCTCCCTTTACCGGTGGTTTATCCATGGTTTATTTCAGTTGAAACCGCAGGTATTTGATGGGTATGCCCTGCGACAGGAATATTTTTTCGTAGTGCGTCTGTGCCAGCATCACATCCTCGTTCAGATTGCTGTTGTACAGATCAAAGGTATGCATCAGCAACCGGTGGCCTTCCGAAGCGATGGTATCGAGGGTATATTCAAAAAATGCGGTGTTGTCGGTCTTCAGGTGAATTATGCTGCCGGGTTTCAACAACTGCCGGTATCTTTCAAGAAACATGGGCGAGGTCAGCCTTTTCCGCGCTTTGGCTGGCTGCGGATCGGGAAAGGTAATCCATATGCCGCTGATTTCTCCCGGATCAAAGGCTTTCAGGATCATATCGATACGCATTCTCAGAAAGGCCACGTTGGCGTAATTGCTTTCATGGGAGGTTTTCGCACCACGCCAGATCCTGGCTCCCTTGATGTCGATGCCGATGTAGTTGTTTTCAGGATGTTGCCCGGCCAGGGTTACGGTATATTCCCCTTTGCCGCAGCCCAGTTCAAGGATCACCGGGTTATCGTTGCCGAAAAATTCATGCCATCTCCCTTTCCGTTCAAATCCCTGCTGCAGTTGCTCAAAAGTCGGCTGAAACAGGTGGGGAAAGGTGGCATTCTCAGCGAATCGTTCTAATTTTCTCTTGGTCACAATGGTTCGGTAATATGCGGTTAAAACCCGGATCACCCGGTTACAGGGCGCAAAAATAACCAAATGATGAAAATGGGTGTAAGAAAATTTATTGTACAGTTTAAATATAAAAGGGGAAACAGTTAATCAAAATGTATAGAGGAATCAGGTAAAATTATGTCCATGGAGAGCAGCCGGTTTCGCTTGGCAAATCCCTTTGCGTCATTATTTAATTTTATGTATATGAAAGAACAGATTGGACGGGGGGCCCCATTGATTTTATGCATGGCCTGTGCCTTATCGCTGAATCCTTCAACACTGACCCTGTAGAGCCCGCGTCTGTTCTGACCGGCGATGAATGAATCATAGCCCTTCAGCCTGAGATCTTCGGCGAATTTCTGTGCATTTTCCTCAACGCCGAAAGCCCCGGCAATGATGAAGTATACATCAGGAGCTGAAGTTTCTATCACAACATTGTTTGCATTCGAAGGCGGGGTTGCAGCAACAGGGGTAGCTTCTGCGGGGAGGGCACTGATGACCCTGGTATTGGCTTTTGGCTTTGCCGTGCTTTTGCCGGGTGCTGAAGCGGTATGGCTGGCAGAAGGGATAAACGAGGCGTAATTATTGTAAAGTGAACTGATTTTATCGGTATTGAAGGCCGACCACAGTCCGATGGTCATCAGCGGAAGCATTACGGCAGCCCACTTGAGGGTGGCCGGTAACCGGCGACGCGATAAAACAGCCTGATGTGGCAATAGCTTTCGGCTGATCTTTTCGTGCAGTGCTTCACGCTTAATGGCTGAAGAAGTAAAGGTGGTGAGCCCGAACGAATCCGGGTTATGGTTGAACGAATGATCAGGGTTAAATTGCAGACTTTTCTCTTTGTTGTAAAATAGAACGCCGATGTGTTCGAGTGAAACCTTTTCATGATTCTCCAGTTTCCTTATCAGCAATGATACTTCAGCAGAAATCAGGTTGGTAGCATCGGTAAAAGAAATGTCAAGACCGGTTTTGATGGCATTGGCAAGAAGCCCGTCATTGTTACTCAGATTGGCATTAAATGCCAGATTGCGCGATGGTGGCGAAAAAGTGTGATGTACCGGATGTATGCTGGCAGGGGTATAGTTGGCAATAAATCCGCCAAAGCCCGGAACGATCACGCAATCGTGTTCAAAAAGAAGTTTGCTGATGTATTTCTCAAGAACCATGGCAATAACTTTTGTTCGCCTGCGCGACTGATCTGATTACTTTTTCTTACTGAAAGTTAGGCAATTGCCCTGTTTCAGGGTAAAAACCATTGCTTTTGCTAAGATAGAGGGATTCATTTTACTTATCAAGAAATGTTGGTAAGTTTTGATAAATCTTCGGGAGTGTCAACGCCTATAGTCTCATATTCAGTAACATCCGTGTAAATCCGGTAGCCATTCCACAGCCAGCGCAATTGCTCCAGCGATTCGGCCAGTTCGGGTGGAGCCGGCTCCAGTTCAACCAGTTTTTCAAGTACGGCGGTCCGGTAGGCGTAAATGCCGATGTGCTTGAAGTACCGGTAGTTGATGATCCACGCATCCTGTGGCAATCCCCTGAAATGGGGAACCGCTGCCCTGCTGAACAGCAATGCCCTGCCTGAAGCGTCGGTAACTACTTTTACAACATTCGGGTTGTCCAGGTCGGCTGTTGCATCAATCTGTTTGATCAGTGTGGCGATCTCGGTTTCAGGGTTGCTGAAAAGGCGGATAACCCGGCTGATCTGTTCCGGCTGGATAAAAGGTTCATCTCCCTGGATATTGACGGCGATATCATAATGTTCGCCTGAGGCTTTCAGCTTGGCCAGCACCTCGCCCAATCTGTCGGTCCCGCTTCTGTGGTTCACACCGGTCATCACAACCCTGCCACCGAAACCGGCAACATGATCGGCAATTTTCTGATCATCGGTGGCAACAATGACCGAATTGATATCCATACAGGCAGATGCCTGGTTGTACACCCGCTGAATCATACTGATCCCGTTGATCAGGACCAGAGGCTTACCGGGGAATCGGGTCGACGCATACCTGGCTGGAATAATGCCAGCAATCTTCATCCGGTTTTCAGAAAAGACCATGGATTTCGGCATTGATTTTGTCAATTACCCCTGCCAGATCTTCAGGTTTTTCCGAGAAATTAATGTTGTCAACCTCAACAATCAGCAGCTTACCCAGTGTGTATTTGCTGATCCAGGCTTCATAACGGTCGTTCAGACTTTTCAGGTAATCGATCCTGATGGAGTTTTCATAATCGCGGCCACGCTTCTGAATCTGGCTGACCAGTGTAGGCACACTTGCCCTCAGATAGATCAGGAGATCGGGTGGCTTTACAAAA
This sequence comes from Bacteroidales bacterium, assembly GCA_016705005.1. GTDB lineage: Bacteria > Bacteroidota > Bacteroidia > Bacteroidales > Lentimicrobiaceae > Lentimicrobium. The sequence continues at coordinate 95,325 of JADIZB010000017.1, forward strand.
GTGCTCATAAGTTCGAACAGCGAGGAGTAATTATCGAAATCCCTGGTTGTCATCAGGTTCATCGCATGAAGGTTGGGTGCAAAAATATACGCATCTTCATATATGGTGCGGTCCTGAACCACTGTTTTTCCACTGTTGCGGATCTCTATGATCTGTCTGAAACGACTGTTGAGGAAGTACACCTGCAGGTTAAACGACCATCGTTGCATATCTTCATAAAAACTTGGCAGGTAAGGATTTGTTTCTACATCTTCATAATGTGGCTGCCATCCGAAATGCTTGGCCAAAAGCCCTGAAAGGGTGGTTTTTCCGGAACCGATGTTACCTGCTATTGCAATGTGCATAGTGTGCTGAAATAATATGGGTTTGTAATGTTGAATTCTTGTGTGAATGGTCAAATGTAAGAAGTAATAGGATAAAGTCGAAACTTTTTACGGCGAAATGGTCAACTGATTCCTGCTTTTTATCAACCATTACTGAACCAGAGGTTATTACATCGGGCTTAAGAACAGGTTGCTCTGGCAGAACAGTCTTAGGGTGTTCCTGAACTAAAACTGAGCAACTTCAAGGATCTCATCCACATAGTTCCGGTTGTTCGACAACCTTGGCACCTTGAATTGCCCGCCGAGTTTGTCGCGTTTTTTCAGCCAGTTATAGAATGTTCCTGCAGGTAATGTCCTGATAACAGGCTGATTGAGAACCATGTTATGATAGCGTTTGGCTTCGTAATCAGAATTCAATGCCTTCAGCGCATTGTCGAGCATTTCGGAAAAATAGGCAAGGTCAGCGGGTTCCTTCTCAAATTCGATCAGCCACTCATGTGCACCACTGGCATTGTCACTGAAATAAACCGGGGCGGCGGTAAACTCATTGATCATTGCACCGGTCTTTTCACAGGCGCTTTCCAGTGCCTTCAAGGCGTTGTCAACAATCAATTCCTCTCCGAATGCATTAATAAAGTTTTTTGTCCGGCCGGTTATCCTGATCCGGTATGGCTCTGTTGAGGTGAAAGCTATGGTATCTCCGATCTGGTATCGCCAGAGTCCGGCATTGGTGCTGATGATCATGGCGTAATTGACCCCGGTTTTTACCTGCTGAAGAGGAATGGCTACTGACTCATGCTGACCATGGATGTTCAGCGGCAGGAATTCATAAAAGATTCCGTAATCGAGCATCAGCAGCATATCGTCGGCATCGTTCCGGTCCTGTATTCCGAAAAAGCCTTCAGAAGCATTATAGGTTTCCAGGTAATTCATCGGACCGGGAATCAGCTGGCTGAACTGGTTTTGATAGGGCGAAAAGCTTACTCCTCCGTGAATGAACAATTCCAGGTTTGGCCACACCTCTTTGATGTTGTCTTTACCGGTGATTTCAAGCACACGCTTTAACAAAACCATGGTCCAGGAGGGGACACCGGTAATGTTAGTCACATTCTCAAGCCGGGTGATTTGTGCAATTTTTTCTATTTTGCTTTCCCATTCCGACATCAGGGCTATCGATAAGTCGGGCGTCCTGATCAGCTCGACCCAGGTAGGCAGATTTTCCATGATAATGGCTGAAACATCGCCCACAAAAGTACCCGCATCAGGGTTATCCGGAAAATGAGTGCCACCCATTCCGAGCAACCGGCCTGAAAATATCTGTGTGTCTGGATTGTTGTTACAGTATATTGACAACAGGTCCTTACCTCCCTTGAAATGACACTCATCAAGGGCTTCTTCACTAACAGGTATGAACTTGCTTTTATCACTGGTTGTGCCTGACGATTTTGCAAACCATTTAATCTCCGAATTCCATAAAAGATTTTGCTCTCCATTCCGGAGCCTGTCAATGTATGGTTTCAGGTCGTTGTAATCATTCACCGGAACCCTGCTTACAAAATCGCTGTAGTTATTGATGGAAGCATAGTCGTATTTTTTGCCCCATTCGGTTCCCCGTCCTGCCAGGATTAGTTTTTTAAACCATTCATCCTGAACATCCTGCGGATACTTCATAAAGAGTTCAATCTGATGCATCCGCTTCTTCATGAACCAGGAAATAACGGAATTGATAAGTGTCATATCAGGAATGGGTTTGAAACACAAATTTAGTCTTAAATAGTGAGAACAACCGGATGGATTTGATAAAAAGGAAAAATGGTTAATGTAGAAGGTCCGGAATTATGATTCCGGTAAACTCATACCACTCTTGGATGAGTTCAGTTCAGAATTAAGGTTTATCAGTGAAAACCTGATATTGCCAAAATGGTTTCTGAATGCATACTCTTTTCTGACGACAGGAAACTATTTCAGAAATTGCTGTATTTTGAATTATATTTGCATAGAAGGCTTTATAATCGGTTAACCAGTTGGAAAGATGATCGTATTCCCGAATGCAAAAATTAATATAGGACTGCGGGTAACAGGGCGCAGGGCAGACGGCTTTCACAATATTGAAACATATATGATCCCGGTTAAACTGGCCGATGCGCTGGAAGTCACCCCGTCGTCGGATGGCTTGTTTGCGTTTACTATGTCAGGAATTCCGGTTGAAGGCCCTGAGGGCTCAAACCTTTGTGTTAAGGCTTTCCGGATGATGCAGCAGCGATACAGATTGCCTGAAGTCAAAATCCACCTCCATAAAGTAATCCCCATGGGAGCAGGTCTTGGCGGAGGATCTTCTGATGCGGCTTTCACCCTTAAACTGCTGAATCGCCTCTTCTCGCTTAAAATATGCAACAATGAGCTGGCTGGTATGGCTGCTGAACTCGGCAGCGATTGCCCGTTTTTTATTGAAAACAGGCCCGTTCTTGCGACCGGAAGAGGAGAGGTTCTCTCAAAGGTGAAGGCAGATTTCAGCATGTGGCAGATTTTACTGGTGAAGCCTCAGATTTCGGTGTCAACAGCATGGGCTTACAGTCATGTTAAATCAACCGGGTATCATTTACCGGACGCAGATAAATTTCCTTCTGACACATCCTCCTGGGATAAGATATTTCCGAACGATTTTGAAGAGGTCGTCTTCAAAAAGTGGCCTGAGATAAAGGATATCAAGCAATCATTGCTGGCTTTGGGTGCAAGGTATGCCTCCATGAGCGGAAGTGGTTCTGCGGTTTTTGGATTGTTCGAAAATCTGCCCGATTACCGCGGATTGTTTAAGGATCATTTTGTCTGGGAAGGCCGGATGCTCTGACTGTATGAGATTACTGCTATCCTTTGGTTGGATTGGATCGGGGTAATTCCTGCAAGCTGCCAGTTAATCTTTTATCAATTCATTTACTTGGGAGCGACTTTTAGCAGATAGATCCCGAGTAACCCGAAAATAAAATTCGGGATCCAGACGGCAATCACCGGTGGCAGGTTACCAAACGTTGCAAAAACAGTGGTTACCTGCATAAACAGGATGAACGCAAAGCAGATGGTGATCCCGACTCCGAGATGAAAGCCAATGCCCCCCCTGACTTTCCGGCTTGAGAGAGAAACCCCGATGATGGTAAGTACAATGGTTGCAAACGGGAAGGCAATGCGCTTATGCTTTTCGATCTGGAATTTCAGCAGGTTGCCCGACCCCCTGAGTTTTTCAAGCTCGATAAAATCGCGCAGTTCCCTGTAGTTCATATACACAGCATCGTCCAGATCAACCGAAAAGTCACCGGGTTTCAGATTGAGCAGGGTATCTTTGGTTGCGCCGTGGGTCAGTATCTCTCCTTTGACGTGGAGCTGTCTTTTTACCCAGTTTTCGATTTTCCACATTCCGGTTACACTGTCCCAGCGGATGTTATCACCTGTAATCTTGTAGGCCATCCCTTTTTCATCAAACCCCTCGAGTGAAAACCGGGAGCCTGTATTGGTCCTTTTGTTGAAACTTTCAACATAGGCAAAAACACCCGGACTGATCTGCATATGCAGGTTGCTTTCACTGCTTTTCTTTTCTTTCTTCAGGTATTTTTTCTGAAACTCCTGCATGTTTTTGCTTGTTTCAGGGATAACGAAGTTGGTCAGGACAAATGACATGACAGCCAGAACGGACGCGGAAACAAGATAGGGCCTCAGCAATCTCCTGAAACTGATGCCGCTGTTGAGTATAGCGACAATTTCAGTGTTGGATGCCATTTTTGAGGTAAAAAAGATAACCGCAATAAAGGTGAACAGATAGCTGAACAGGTTGATAAAGTAAGGCAGGAAATTGGCGTAATACTGGAAAATGATTGCTTCAAGCGGGGGTTTACGCTCCAGGAAGTCATCAATGCGTTCCGAAATATCAAAAATAATGATCACCACGGCCAGTAAGGCGATCGCGTAGAAGAAAGTGCCCAGGAATTTACGGATGATGTAAAGGTCGAGTTTTTTCATGCACTTCCGGAATGGCCGGTTTGGTTTAACGGATTAAGATCAGCTTTAGTATCAGATTCTCCGGGCCAGTTTTGTGACCATCGTCGATTTCCAGTCTGCAAAGGTACCATCATTTATCCTACGTCCGGCTTCATCAACCAGCCACAGGTAAAAAGCAAGGTTGTGCTGGCTGGCAATCATAGGTCCGAGCATTTCACCGGCAATGAACAGATGTCTCAGATAGGCACGGCTGTAAGCGCTATCCACGAACGAAAGTCCTGCAGAATCAAGCGGGGAGAAATCGGCTTTCCATCGCTCATTTTTCAGGTTGATGATGCCCTCGCTGGTAAAAATCATACCATTGCGGCCATTCCTGGTAGGCATCACGCAATCAAACATGTCAACCCCCTGTGAAATCCCTTCCAGAATGTTTGCCGGTGTGCCGACACCCATCAGGTAGCGTGGTTTATCCTTCGGAAGGATGTTGCACACCATTTCGGTAAATTCATACATCACCTCAGTGGGTTCACCAACGGCCAGGCCACCGATGGCATTACCTTCCGCTCCGCATGAAGCGATTTTCTCTGCTGATTTAATCCGGAGATCCCTGTATACACTTCCCTGAACAATCGGGAAAAGCGTTTGCCGGTAGCCATAAAGATCATCGGTTTCGTTAAACCGGGCAATACAGCGGTCGAGCCAGCGGTGGGTCATTTCCATCGACTTTTCGGCATAATCATATTCGCAGGGGTAGGGGGTGCATTCGTCGAAGGCCATCATAATGTCAGCGCCGATGATGCGCTGGATATCCATTACCCGTTCGGGGCTGAACATATGACGTGAACCATCAATATGGGACTGAAAAACCACCCCTTCTTCCTTCATTTTGCGCCGGGCAGCCAGCGAATAGACCTGGTATCCGCCGCTGTCGGTCAGGATGGGCTTTCTCCAGCCGTTGAAACCATGAAGGCCGCCGGCCTCCCTGAGAATGTCAAGGCCCGGCCTGAGGTAAAGATGATAGGTGTTGCCCAGGATAATCCTTGCTTTTATATCCTGATCAACATCACGCATATGAATCGCTTTCACCGTTCCGGCTGTGCCTACGGGCATAAACACCGGGGTGGCTATTTCTCCGTGACCGGTGGTTATAACCCCGGTACGGGCATGCGAACGATGATCGGTTGCAGTAAGTCTGAAATCCATTGATACCTGCAGGATGAATGAAGTCTGTTTCGGGGCGCAAAGGTAGCAATCTTCTCCTGACTTTGGCTTAAAAGTGGAAGCAGCGCTTCTAAACAAAGGATATTCTGATGAATCCTTAAGGGTTTCAATTCTCAGGGAAAGGCTAAAATCCGCTTTTCGTTTCACTCACCTTAAAAGCAACGCTGAGTTTGTCAATGGTCAGCCTGAAATTACCCTTCTCAACTGTCCAGAGGTTGTCGGAATTAACAAATGCCAGTTCATTGACAGGAATTTCAAAATTCACGGTCTGGGTTTCACCCGGTTGAAGCATAATCTTGCTGAAAGCGCGCAATCGTCTTACAGGGGGCGTCATCGTGGCAACCAGGTCGGAGACAAAAACCCCGACTACTTCCATTCCCGGAATGGCAGAGGTATTGGTAACCTTTACACTACCCGAAATGGTTTCACCGGGCTTGTAGGTTGATGCCGTTAGAGAAAGTTCACTGTATGCGAAGCTTGAATAACTCAGACCATAACCGAACTCAAACTGTGGATAAAATGCCGATCCGTTGGGCGACGATTTGTCTTCAAGCTGCTCAGTATAAGCATGATAATACTGCTCCAGGCTGTTGGGATAACGCGGATAGGTAAAAGGCAGCCTTCCCGAAGGATTGACATCACCGTAAATAACCGACGACAGCGCTTCCCCGCCATAATTCCCCGGAAGACCCGCATAAAGAATTGCATGCACCAGTGGCTCTATTTTGCTGATAATGCGCGGCCTTCCTTCAACCAACACCAGGATGACAGGTTTGCCTGTGGATGATGCAGTTTTCACAAGCTCCTGCTGGTTATCTGATAAATAAAGATCATTCAGGTTGCCGGGCGTTTCCGAGTAAGAATTTTCTCCGAGACACAACAGAATATAATCAGCCTGCAAGGCCAACCGGCGAAGCAGGTCCGGTGAACCTGTGATCTCTTCACGATAGTCGCCTTTGTCGTTATAACTTACAGTTTCACAAAGTAATATTTTCTCCCTGTCTGACGCATTCAGCTGAAGCGCTTCATAAATGGTATTTTGGGAAGCAGCGAATTCATCGGTAAGGTTCCCCTGCCATGAATAGGTCCAGCCGCCGTTCAGGGGGCGCATGGAATTGGCTGCAGGCCCTGCCAGCAGGATTCTGGCATTTTTAGGCAATGGTAAAAGCTTGTTTTCGTTTTTTAAAAGGGTGACTGACTCTTCAGCAGCCTGCCTTGCCTGGGAGGCAGAATTGACAGAACCAAATTCGCTGTAATTCCCGGCAATGGTGTATGGCTTGTCGAACAAGCCCATCATAAACTTCACCCTGAGGATGCGGCTTACAGCATCATCGATGCGCTCCATGGGAACCTCCCCTTCATGCACGAGCTCAGTAAGGTATTCGGCAAATTTGAAATTGTAGGGCACCATCGACATATCAACGCCGGCATTTATAGCTATTTTCACCGCTTCTTTCTGACTTCCGGCAACTTTGTGCCTGGTATACAAATACTCAATGTCCTGCCAGTCACTTACCGCAAAACCTCTGAACCCAAGTTCTTTCTTCAGTACATCGGTGAGCATAAATTTGTTGGCATGTACCGGTATGCCATTAACTACACCCGAATTGATCATTACCGTCATGGCTCCTGCTTCTATGGCTTTTCTGAATGGAGTCAGATGATACTCTTTAAGCACCGGCAAAGGAATCAGCGCAGGGGTACGATCCTTGCCTGTACGGGGCTGTGAATAACCGTAAAAGTGTTTCAGACACACAGTAACATGGTCAGGCGCAGCCAGGGTATTGTCATCACCCTGCGACCCGGCAATCATGGCTTTTCCCATTACCGAAGCCAGATAGGGATCTTCTCCGAAAGTTTCCCAGAATCTGGGCCAGCGGGGATCAACACCCAGATCCATTACCGGGCTGAAAATCCAGGAAACACCTGCAGCCCGGGTTTCATAAGCGGTTATCTCCCCTTCTGTCCGGGCAAGATCCGGATTCCATGTTGCCGCCATACTCAGCTGCTGTGGAAACAGGGTAGCCCCTGCTACATAAGAGGCCCCATGTACCATATCCAATCCGTAAATAACAGGAATCTTATTCGGCAGGTACCTGAGGGCATAGTCCTGTATGCTTTTAATCAGACGGTTCCATTCCTTTGGATCGCGGGCGCGGTTATTGGCTGCATTCAGCACCGATCCGATACAATACCTTGAGAAAGCTTTGTGTAATGTTGCCGTATCCAGCACCAACGGCTCATAGCTGCTTTGCGGATTATCACCATAGGTAAGCACATCCAGGGTAACCTGGGTCATCTGCCCGACCTTCTCCTCCAGGGTCATCTTACCCAACAGTTCACTGACCCTGTATTCAACATCTGCTGCTGAACCGGGTGTCTGCTGTTGCGAACGGCAGGAGGCAACCAGCAAAGGGACAATCAACAATAATAAGGTTGCCTTAGTATTCATTATATTTACTTTTCCCTGCCGGGTGAAAACCTTCCGCGGATACCGGATTACTGTTAACACTGATCAGGCAGGCTGCAGCCAAAGCAGTTTGACTTCGGCTTTTAGCAGCCTGTAACACTTCGATTATTTTTCTTTGTCAGTGCCATAGAGCCTTACATATTCAATCTCCATGACAGCTTCAATTAAATCTTCATCAATGCCTTGAGCTCCGCCCCAGTTCCCTCCGACCGCTATATTAAGGAGAAGGTGAAACCGCTTGTCGAATGGCCAGGTTGCAGAATTCCCTTTCATATCGTTGCTGAAGGTGAAGAACTTTTTTTCATCGAGGTAAACATCTATTTTATCCGCATTCCATACTACCGTGTAATTATGGAATTCTTCCGAAAAGTCAGGAACGCCGATGCTTTTCCCCACCTGGGTGCCAATAACATGGTTGTACGATTCAGTGTGTACAGTAGCATGTACAATTCCCGGATCATATCCAACATGTTCCATGATATCTATTTCACCACTGGCTGGCCACCCGCCATACTGCCAGTCAGTGGGTAACATCCATATGGCCGGCCATGTCCCTTTTCCAATGGGGAGTTTTGCTCTGATTTCCATCTTTCCGTATAGGAAGTCCACCTTATTTTTTGTGATCAGCCGGGCAGAAGTCCAGGAGCCATTTTTTTTAATTGCTCTGATGATAAGTTTTCCATCGCTTACCTGGGCATTTTCCGGCGAGCTGGTGTAATTTTGAATTTCATTGTTGCCCCAGCCATGGTCACCAACTTCGTAACTCCAGCTGGCCTGATCCGGAATGCCGGTGTAGTCGAATTCATCTGACCATACCAGATGATAGTTTACCTGAGCGGCCAACGATTGTCCGAACAATATGTTCAGCATGGTTAAAAGAAAAAACAGCATTTTCATGATCAATCTTTTTTAAGGTTAAATGAAAACCAGGGGTCGGATAAAAGGATACAAAAAGCCGATAAAAACCAACCATTATCACATTTGCATTCTTACAGAATTTCTTCTGTTTGTTTTCTATCCGCCCCTGATTTCATCAAGCACACATTACCAACCAACCAAGGTTATTCTGAGTACTGTATTTCATTCAATCCCGGCCATAACGAATTGTCAGTTATTCAATTCCTCTTCAGGAATATACCAGATGTTTTTTTGCAAATCAACGCATCCGTGCATTTGGTCCTGAACCACCCTGTCAATGATAAAGACTCCTGTTCTGGCCATGTTTTCAAAATTATCAATACCGTTATCCGGGAAATTAGTCCTTGTTCTGTGAATATTAAACCGATCAGAGAATTTCCTGCCGAAAGCAATTTCAACACCATCCCGTCCAATCATAAAGCCCAGCAATCCGCCCCATGTTGCCGTTGGGTTGTCTGAATCCCATCCGGCGAGTGTTCCGATTTTTATGGTTTCAACAATGTTTCCTTCCCCATAAAACAAACTGATGAGACTGGCTGCAAAATTGATTCCGGCAGCTGCACATCCATTGCAATAAAGATTTCTGGATGTAATATCATAACCATCGGCCTGATTCACCTGGTACCTGTTATACACTTCATCTCTAGTTGTTTCCCAGGGTGTCTGATTCCTGTATTGTCCCCTGATGAAATCAAACATGGCAGCTGGAGTGGAAGTGTCAGGAAGGCTTTGCCTGGCTTTGTCAGCAATGCTCAAAATCCGGTCTTTCATCCGCTTGTTTTCACCGTTTCCGGAAGCCAGTGAATGCATGATCACATAAAATCGGGCGATCAGTTCAGCATCATTCCGGGCAGTTGTCCGGATGGGAAGTTCAGCCAAACGTAAAGCAATATCCGGCCTGGATGGCGCAAAAAGTCCAAAAATTTCTGTTGTAAGCTGGGCATCGATCATATTATAATCCGGATTTTTTTCAGGATTACTGGTTTCAGGTGGTAAAACCCCCGCTTTCATCAGATCAAAGGCTGCCTGGTTCGAAACCCATAAATAATTTTCCTCCTCCGACCGGATGTGTCTGAGCCAGCCATCCCTGATCTGAACGGGAGAAAGTATTGAGGTTTTGTTTGTATAAAGCAGCTGCTGGTACATATATTCGATGTCAGTGTCATCATCAGATCCCCAAACCTCTCCTTCATTCCTGAAAACAAAGTCAATCACAGGTGATAGTTCACTCGGCTTGTCCTTGCTCCAGATGTTGGGTTGATCAGGTTTGCCCCAATCTTTTCTGGTATAAAAAGCACCGGTCTTTGTCTCCCCGATATTGCCGGTTTTATCCATTTCCGTTACCAAACCTGTCCAGTTGCCGATGCATTCACCCAGCCAGAACCCCTGAAGTTTATTCATGTATTCAGCCCGTGAAATAACACTACCCTTATTACTCCTGATACAATCCCGGTATACCAGTCCTGTATCGTACAGTTGATCAGGCTTCTGCAGGTTTCCAGATGCCGGAATCCGGGTTGGGCTGCACGAAAGCAGAACGGATACGATAAAGACATAAAAAGGGTATCTGATCATTACCGGATGTCTGATTTTGAATGCGATTGAATATTCCCGAATGACAGTGGAACTTCTGGATTTTTACCGGATTGTCAATTCCGGTAATTTACCAGTCAGACCTGATAATGAAATCTGCGGATAGCATGATTTGAATTCTAACGTATGGTGGTAGCCGGAATTCTGCTTCTTCTCACACGCTATCCGCAGATATGGGAATCAATAACCCTGATTCTGGTTAAACTTGCCCCCTGAAAGGTCCATTTCTGTCTGTGGAATCGGCAGAAAACCTTTGGTAGCAGAATTGAAGGTCACATCAAAAAGCTGCTGGTCACCAACATAATTGGGCCCTCGGATTCCTGAATAACTTAGCGTTGTATTGGCAAATGTAAGGCCCTTGCGCAGGACATCAAAATACCTGATACCTTCGAGTGAAAGTTCAAGCCTTCTCTCCTTGTAGATATTCTCAGGAGTGGCCGGAATACTGCCAAGCCCGACACGGGCACGCACTCTGTCGAGGTACTGCTGCGCATTGGGTGAACCGAGTTCGGCAGCCATCAGAAGTACATCCGAAAAGCGGATCACCCTGTGGTTACAGGTACGGTTGAGTTCAAACTGACCACTGTTTCCCCAGTGTTCTGCATCGGAACTATATTTCTTTGAGTAATAACCGGTGTGCTGATAACCCTTGTCGAGTGATCCATCCAGCTCTTCCTGGCGAAGAACAGTAAACTCATATCTGGGGTCATTTTTAATATCATCAACCAATTTCTGGCTCACTGTTCCAAAGCTCCAGCCGCGGTCCCAGTTGTCTGATCCGGTAACCCTCGGGCCCTGCATCTGGGCTGAAAGATTGCCTTCACCCCCTCTTACATAACCCCAATCCCACCAGGGGGGTGTATCACCATAGGATATTTCGAAAACGGATTCTTTACCATTCTCTCCGGCCAGTTTGAAATTCTGGGAATAGTCCTCAAGCAGGTCGTGACCGCTGTTTGAGATCAGTTCATCGAGGTAATTCACAACAACTCCGCTGTTTACAACAGTGGTGCCAGCCTGTAAATCCCTGCCGTAAACTCCGTTGTAAAAGAGATAAACCCTGGCAAGCAAAGCCTGGGCGGCCCACTTTGTGATCCGTCCGGCTTCAGCAGCGGGCACCGTCTCAGGAAGATCGGTCATGGCTTCGCTAAGGTCAAGTGCAATCTGGTTGTATACCTGTTCTGGTGTGGCCTGTGGTTGATTGTATTCAGAAGGTCCACTTAGGGTATGGGTCAATAGGGGAATGTTCTCAAAATAAGCTACCTGTTCAAAGTAAAAATAGGCCCTTAGGAACTTGCTTTCAGCAATCAGCCTCTTTTTGAATGCCTCAGAAGCATCCACCCCGTCAATTTTCTCAAGCAGAACATTTGCACGATAGATACCGGTGTAGTTCTTAAGCCAGATGGCCTGAGCAATTTTACTGGTGGTAGGAATGTTGAAGTTGTTAAATTCGTTCTCATCCTGTCCGTCGTTTGCATCAGAACCGCCGGCATAGGAATCATCCGATAAAATATCGGAAATCACGATAAAGGGTGCCCATGATACTCCAGGGGTATCCTGATATCCAAGGACATCATAAACCGCGACAAGAGCCTGCATAGCCTGTTCCTCCGTCTTGTAGAAAGTACTGGTAACTTCCTTATCCAGAGGCTGCAGATCAATAAAATCCTCACTACAGGAACCAAGCATTGTTGCAAATATTGTAAATGCAACAGCCTTATTTAATATGTTTTTCATTTTCTCTGATTTAAATTAGAAAGTAATGGTAGTTCCGATTCTCCAGGTTCTTGCCTGTGGATAAATGCCTCTGTCAATACCGATATCCAGCGAACTTCTGGCCCCGATTTCAGGATCAGCTCCGGTATAGTTGGTCAGGGTAAGCAGGTTCTCACCGGATATATATACTCTCCAGACTGATACTCCTGCTTTCTTAATAATTCTGGCAGGCAATGAATAGCCTAACTGGGCATTCTTCAGACGCAGGTAGGATCCGTCTTCAACATAAAGGTCTGAAAAACGGTAATTGTTATTGGCGTCAATCCATGTGTACCGGGGCTCTTCGTCTGAAGTGCCTTCTCCTGTCCAGCGGTCAAGGATGGCAGTAGTGCGATTGGTATAACGAAGATCCGGGCGCTGACTGCCATTGATGATGTCGTTGCCCAATGTTCCAATAAAGAGTAATGAAAGGTCGAAGTTTTTGTATTCACCACTGGCATTAAAACCTATGGTCCAGTCAGGTATAGGATTTCCTATAATGGTTCTGTCATCCGGATCAAGTTTCCCATCATTGTTGACATCGACAAAGCGAACATCACCGGGTACAGCATTTGGCTGAAGGGGATTGCCGGTTGATCCGATATGCTGATATACTTCGTTTGAATTCTGGAAAATACCATCCGTTTTATATCCATAGAATGAAGCAATAGGATAACTCTCCTGGGTTCTGTTTACGCTGCCCATAATGCCCAATGATGCTGCGTCAGGAAGATATTTGGTTGGATTGGCTACTACAAGCATTTCATTAACATTATAAGTCAAATTCAGACCAACCGAGTAATTCAGATTTTTGACCAGGTGTTTCCACTTCAGATCAATTTCAATTCCTCTGTTTTCAACGCTGCCAACATTGCTGATAGGAGGGTCGTTTCCAACGTGGCCGGGTATACTAACCCGCTCAAGCAGATCTTCAGTTGTTTTTACATAATAATCCAGTGTTGTCTGCAGCCTGTTGTTGAAAGCGAAAATATCAAGTGCAAAGTTTAGTTGAATTGATTCTTCCCACTTAATATCATTATTTTCAATGAATTGAGGTGATGCGCCAATGTACCTTCCGCTTCCGAAAATATATCCCCTGCTTTTATCAAGTGAAGAAACATATTGATATAATCCAATCTTTTCATTACCATTTTTGCCCCAGCTACCACGTATTTTGATCAAATCGATGTGTTTGGTTTTAGGGAAAAAGGATTCATCAGACAATACCCATCCCAGGCCGACTGAAGGGAAATATCCATAACGGTTATTTGCTCCAAAATTTGAGGAGCCATCTTTCCTGAGAATAGCAGTAAGCGAATATTTGTTCCTGAAGTCGTAAGTTAAACGCCCGAAAACCGATGACACAGCATGGTGCGTTGCCCCTCCATTGGCAACCCAAACGGTGTCTGTTGCCATACTCAGGTAAACATTGTCGGGATCATATAACGGTACATTTGCATTAAATCCGTAAATATTCTCATAGATGTCTTTAATGGCAGATGTACCTGCAAGAACCGTGAAATTATGGTTTCCGACAGATCCGGAATATGAAATGGTATTGTCCCACTGCCATCCAAAATACCTGTCAATACTTTTACTGACGGAAGTTTTATCGGTATTGTTCTGTGCACCATTCAAATAATAAAGCGGACGATAAGAATCGTTCAGAACATAGGCAAGATCAATACCTAAGTTGGTGTTAACTTTCAGCCCTTTCAATATTTCGGCTTCACCAAAAATACTTCCAACCAGTTTGTCAACCCGGGTTTCTCCGGTTTGTATCTCAAGCAATGCCATGGGATTTACGACTTCTGCGCCTACATAGTCTGAGATGCCATATATCCTGCCCGAGTTATCTTTGACAACCGGTTCATTTGAGTAGGGGGGAGTGGCAAGAATATCAGCATTGTCTTCATAGAGTGGTGTCAGTGGATCCATATTTAGTGCGCTGCTGTATACACCATTAAAGGATTCATTACTTCCTATTCCTCGTTTTTTAATATGAGAATATGAAAGAGTATTTCCAAATCGAAAAACCTTATTAACCTGACTATTGGTATTTAACCTGGCTGTTATCCTTTCAAACTGCGATTTATCGCCCCCAATAATACCCTGCTGAGAGAAGTATGAGAGTGATGAAGAATAAGAGGTTTTATCAGTACCACCAGTCATTGAAAGCTCATGATTGGTGATTGGGGTATTTTTTTTGAAAATCAGATCCTGCCAGTTTGTATTGTGAGCTGGAATTTCATTAAGATCAAACGGCTCTGTCAAACCGGCATTCCGGGCTCCTTCATTCATTATCATACGATATTGATCAGCATCAAGCATATCAAGGGTATGCGCTACATTCTGAATGCCAGTATACCCTGAATAAGTTATATTCATTTTGCCGGCTTTCCCGCTTTTAGTCGTAATGAGAATAACACCATTGGCAGCCCTTGCACCATAAATGGCGGCTGAAGCGGCATCCTTTAATACATCGATGGATTCAATGTCACCTGGGTTCAAATAATCTATCCCTCCGACTGAAAGCCCATCAACAACGTAAAGTGGATCAGCATTACCGGTTGTCCCTGTCCCACGAATCCTGATGGTCGGTGCTTCGCCCGGTTGACCTGACTGATTGGTGACCATTACCCCTGAAGTGCGTCCCTGAAGCGCCTGTTCTATCCTGAGAACCGGTGTGGATTTGATGTCATCACCATTAACACTGGAAATAGCACCGGTCACTACCTTTTTCTTCTGGGTACCATATCCGATAACTACAAGTTCACTGAGACTGGTGGCCTCCGGTATCATGATAACATTGATTACCGACATTTTATTGACCAGAATTTTCTGGGTTTTAAAACCAATAAAGGAGACTACCAGGGTTGCATCGGGTTTGGAAACAGTAATACTGTATTTTCCGTCAATATCGGTCGTGGTACCGTTTTGGGTACCCGATTCCACAATGGTTACACCGGGAATGCCGGATTCGGTATCCCCTTCTGTAATTTTTCCGGCAACCTTATGTGACTGGGCAAACAGAAAGTTTGCATTCAACATAACTACCAGAATAATACATATTCTGCGTAATTTATTTTTCATAAGTTCAGTTTTTATATTAAAAAATCTTGACTTTCATTCCATTGAAAGTGCCCTGAAGAAGGTGGTACTTCTGTTTGGGTTTTGTGTCATCCTGCCTGGAAAACCCTGATGTAATCAACTTTCAATTGCTGAGGAAATATGGTTGAAGCATCCGGATTTCCCGGCCATACACCGCCTACAGCTAAGTTAAAGATGAAGAAGGATGAGGCCTGGAATTCAGTCATATGTGCTGGCGTGATATCTACTTCATTGTATTTCACATCATTAACATACCATTTTATTCTGGTAGCATCCCAAATGATGGTAAATACATGATATTCGTCAGCAAATATGCCTGTTGATAGCGAATACGACTGACCGTATTGAACATGTCCGTTATTATCCCAGTGTAAGGTTCCGTGTATGGTTTTTTCCCTGCCACTGCCGCCAATCATCTCCATGATGTCTGTTTCACCACATTGCGGCCATCCGACATTGGTGATATTATCTCCAAGCATCCACAATGCCGGCCAGATTCCCTGACCTTCAGGCAGCAATGCCCTGATATCAATTCTGCCGTATTTGAATGATTTCTTCCCCCTTGTAACCAGCCTCGATGAAGTGTAACTGCTGTTCTGGTAGTTTTCTTTTCGTGCTTCAATGGTCAGAACATCATCGGATACTATCGTATTTTCCTGCCTGTAGTATTGCAGTTCATTGTTTCCCCAGCCCCCGGCTCCGGTTTCATAGCTCCAGTACTGATTATTCAGGGCGTTTCCATCAAATTCATCATTCCAGACCAACTGATAACCCGCGTATTGCAGTGGTGTAACATAACCCTCTCCAACCGTTACAGGATCATCATCGTCAATAACAACCTGCTTTTCAGAAGAAATATACCGGCCCGAAGATCCATAGGCCCTGAGCCTGATTGTATAAGTCCCTGCCTGGGTAAACTCATAGTCAAAAGTACCTGTCGTATTGGTTGCAGCCGGCTGATCGTCTGATCCGATGTATAAACGGAATTCTGTAGCATTGTCAGCAGTGGCCTGAATATGGACTATTCCCACACCTGAAGCGGGTACAGTAACCTCCACGACCAGATTTGAAGGTTCAACCATATTATCCGGTTCATCTTCCTTGCATGAGGTAGAAAACATAACCAAAAACAGGATGGATAGAAAATATGAAGTGCTTAAGGGATTTTTCATGGTCAGGATTATAAAAATCAGGGCCAGACAGGCTGGCCCTGATTTTATCAAATGGTTTAATTAAATCTGAAATTGCGGATATAGAAAGTACCCTCATCGGCATGGCCTCCACCACCAAGTGATATGGCAAAGAAGTCAAGATCAGTTCTTTCACCAGGGGTATATACTCCCATTCCAGGACCGCTGGTAGGTGCATTCAGGTTGAATGTGTAGGTAACCCAGGCATCCATTACAGTAGCTGTTGCATCATATTGCAGATGGCCGGTCCACCATTGCTCAGTCTGACTTGCTTCACCGATTATAACAGCAATACCTTTTGTCAAAGTACCTGAATAATTATTTGAACTGGGCATATAAACATCTACAGACACAGTTGTAAAATTATTAAACTGAATGTCGTTTTCCATTTGAAACTGAAGTTCCTGATAAGTGCCTTTTCTGTCATATTTCCCGCAGTTAACACCAACTCCTGCCGGATCAGCTACGCCAATAGTAAAAGCCATCCCGCCATTGGCAGCAGTACCGTTACCAGGATATACACCAGCTGTATCAAGTACAACGAAACTTGTAGCTGTCTCAAATGTATTCCACATCTCGGCAGGTGTTAAATTGGGAAGATCTTCACCGTAAGGAGGTGTAATCTGAATAACTTCCGGTTCAAGTGCCGGGTTTGAGTAACTAACGTATGTAAAATCCCAATACAGTGCAGCATAAGTATATGACACTGTCATTAAATCATAACCGTCTTTTTCTTCAATCACGGCTTTGAAAGATTTAGAGGCTTCAGGAACAATTGATTCTGCAGCAGTACCCAACTGTGGAAGTCCAAGCCATGCACCAGTACCAGTAAGCGTGATTGTATTGGTGGCAGGGTCATATGTGAAAGCATGAGTTCCACTTAACCAGGCACTTACGTCAGCTCCGGCTGAATTGACCATATTTGAGGCAATAGCTTCAAAACATGATTCATTAACTGCTGTACCTGCAAATACGGCACCTTCTCCCCAGAAAGATCCATGATCATCAAATACATAGGAGCCGTCGCGTTTAAAAGTATATTCCTGAAAATAATAGCAAGGTCTTGCTCCGGTATTCGACAGTGACCACCATAACCGGGCACTGGCGGCATCCGGGCCAACACCCATGCAGGTGCCTTCCCTGAACAGCTTCCAGGTTTTGGATGTTTCTCCTGCCAGTAATGCCAGTGCAGAATTCGGATCCTTTATTTCAATTGTCTGGTTGAATGTAGCCGATGCATTGGCTGAATTCTTCGCTGTTAGCACAACTGTATATGTACCGGCTGCTGTAAAGGCATGCACCGGATTTGCTTCAACCGAGGTCTGTCCGTCACCGAAATTCCATGAATAGGAAGTAGCATTTTGTGAGTAGTTGGTAAAGGTAACTTCAAGAAAGTTCGTGGTACTGATCACGTACTGAAAACTTGCAATTGGATTTGCAGGGGGATCTTCTTCGTCGTCTTTACAGGAAACGAAAGTTATCAGAGAAATTACTCCGATCATTAGGAAAAATCTGGTACCCCATTTCGAAAAACTGTTTTTCATGTGTTGGTGTGTGTTTGGTGAATGGTTTAATTGATACTTGGTATGTGAATGATATTTTTGTTTGTTTTCACTATTGTCCAGTTAACTTTAGAAGGCTACTATGAGATTCTTCACATCACTTTCCCGCATATGCGCGATTCAGATTGACAATTCATTAACGATATTTATAGGGGGCTTGGTGGCTGCTTTTTCCGCCACCAAGCCCCCTATCTTTGGGAAACCTGTAAGTCAAAGTCATTCTGAGCGTTAGCGAAGAATTTCATAATATTACCGGACAACAGTGGCTTATTTTATATTTCATGTCTGCTTCACAAATGAAAACACCTTGATAAAATGGTTTCTGATTCTGGTGATTGATCAGATTTTTATAGGTTTTGGTTTTCATCCCCACAAACATAATAAGGAATCACAAAGATTTCAAGTTAATCGTCCCATCAATGTTTCATCATGTAATAAATTATATTACATCATTACTACATCATTGAGTATGCAATATATTTATAAATAGGAGATTATGAAAATTAATCCAAAAAATTGGATCACATCATTGTGTTTTTTTTACAGTGGTTCACAAGAGATGGAATGGTTGTTCAGAAATCGGTAGAAATTCTGCAGAATACATATCAAAAGGGTCATATTAACAGGTCCAGTTTAGGCAGCGAATACCATGCAGAACTTGTTTTTTTTTCAGGCAACCGGACATGGTGGATTTCAGAATGATATGATAAAATCTATCAGGTTGACCTGGTGATCAAGTCCAAGCTTTTTCCTTAGCCGATACCGGCTGATTTCAAGACCCCTGACCGAAACATTCATCAGAGGTGCTATTTCCTTTGATGATAGATTCATTTTCAGGTAGGCGCATAGCCTGAGTTCTTTAGGTGTCAGGTCGGGATGAACTTCTTTCAGGCGTTTGATAAAATCCTGGTGAACGTCATCAAAATAGGAATCAAAGGCCTCCTGGTGTTTTTCATTGCTCAGTTCTTTATTGATTTTCCGCACAATGGCAGACAATTCATGTTTATGATCTGCCTGGCCTGAAGGTTTGCTTACGAGATCTGATAACTGGAATTTCAATGAAGTAAGAATCTTGTTTTTATGGACGAGGTTCAGTGTTGAATTGGCCAGTTCCTTGTTTTTATGGTTCATCTCATTCACAAGCGTTTCATTCCTGAGGTTTACTATTTCCTTCTCCTGGATTAAAGCCTGTTCGCGAAAATTCAAGGCCTGGCTGGCAAGTTCTTTTTCATGTTTCTGCAATTCGGCAGCTCTCGCTTTTTCAATCCTTTTTTTCTGATATAAAATATTTCCTGCAAAAATCATGATAAGAACGATGGTGTATAGTCCATAAGCCACCTTTGATCTGTGAAATGGAGGTTCTACCCTGAAAGTGAAAGAACTAACCGGCCCGGTTGAAAAATAGGAGTTGGTTGCTCTTATCTCAAAGGTATATATTCCTTCCCTGAGATTGGTATACTCCTTGAAACTGTTATTGTCCCAATCTGACCATTTCTTCTCAAATCCGACGAGTCTGTAAGAATAAAGCACGCTGTTCTGCCTTTCATAACTTGGACAGGTGAAGCTAAAATAAACCGAATTATTTTTATACGGAACTTCAATCTGAGCTGAATCAAAAGCTTCCTTCGGACTCTTGACCCCTTTCAGAGGTGGGTTTAGTATGGTAACCGGATTGCCGGGATTTCCAAAAGTTACATCCCTGATATAAACCGGATCCGATCGCTTGTAATCCAGGGCAAATTCGGGGTTGTAATGAATGAGCCCGTTCTGCGATCCGATGTATATATTCTGTTTGTTGTGCAGGTAAATATTTTCAAAGGAAGGGATCAGGGTTTTATTGATCGGATAAAAAGGAATTTCTATATTGTTATAACTGCCATCTTCAAGCAGGCGATATACACCGACTTTATTGGCCGAAAAATACCAGAAATTCCCATCATCATCTTTAATTATTTCACTTACGTAATCCTGCTGCCTGAAGATCTCATTGTAATTTCCCTGTTTTGTGAATGTTTTTCTTTCCCGGTTATATGCAAAAAAACCATCCCGGGTTGATATCAGGATCTCATTGTTTATTTTATTCAGGTAATACGGCAATTCATCAGGCAGTCCATAGCCTTTATTGAATAGAGTTACAGAAGAGACCGAAGACAGATTATTACTTAATGTGAGGTGGAATAAACCCCTGTAGCCATGCGCTATCCATAAAGTGCCATCACTGTCCTGTTCCAGAAAACGGCAGGATTCCGAAAACCCGCTTACCGTATTTGTAACCCTCCATGAACTGCTGTTTTTAACCATCAGTACGAGCCCATTATAAGTGCCGGCCAGTAAAGTGTCGTTTCTTCCGTTTAATTCCAGGAAATTCCAGAAACCTGAAATTTCTGAAATCCGGGTTGCTTTGCTGCCTTCAATCAGGAAACAGCCGTAATTGTGACCACACAGCAATTTATCGTCAATAACCTTTAACGACCATACCTGTCCTTCAGTCCCTTTGATCAGTTCAAATTTGCGGTCGGTGTACCTGTTCGAAAGACCGGTCAGTTCTATTCTGTACAATCCCTGGTTGGTTCCGGCATAGAGATATCCCCCGTATTCCATTGTACAATAGGTGCTTTCAATATTGTAGGTATAATTATAAATACTTAATGGTGAATTCAGTTCTATATAATCAATGCCATTATCAAGACCTAACCAAAGGTTGTTTCTCTTGTCCTCCAAAAGGCTGAGGATGGTATTGTTCTGCAGGCCTTTTGGCCTGTTAACATGTTGAAATATAACCCCTTCGTTATTGGTAATGTAAATCCCGTTGCGGATGGTTCCAAAAGCAAAGAAGCCATCCTTCAGACTTATTCCTGAATACAGTGCATTATCGATCAGCTCTTTATTCAGCGGGTTTTCCCATGGCAGCAGTGAATTATCTTTTAGAACATAAATCCCTTTGTTGAAAGTTCCGATCAGCAGTTCTTTCTTGTTTTTCTCCAATATAATTCTGATCTCATCGCGTTGGAAAATCGGGTGATTAAACCTGAATTTCAGTCCTGACTTTTTAACCTCAAAAATTCCATTGTTTTTGTCAACAACAAGTAACTTCCCATCAATATAGAAGGAATATGTAAAAGTTGACTTTGGTTTTATTACAGTGATTTTATTTTTGCTGTATAGAAAAATATACAAAAACGACTGAAAAACAATGCCTTCATCTGTCTTATGAATTTTCCAGACCTCACCAAATGATTTGTATGGTCCGGGAATCAGCGGCGCAAGTGAATGGAATTTCAGAGCTCCATCAAGAGCAGGTGCAAAGTATCCGATTTCCTCAAAGGAACCTGTATATACTGTGTCACCGACAGCTAAAACTGATCTTATGATTGACTGAACAGGGAGGCTATAGGTTTGCCAGTGCTGACCATCGAATTCAAGCAATCCGTCATTGTTGCCGAAATACAGAAAACCTTTACTGTTTTGAGTTACTGACCAGTTTTGTGTGCTTGCATTGTATACCGATTTAGGATAATTGCTGATAAAGGGCAAGCCGGTTTCCTTGATCTGCGCCAGCATGGTCACATGAATCATGCAGGCGAACCAGAAAACCAGTTGCCGGAAACTGTTCCGGTTTAAGTAAAGCTTATTCTGCATCGAAAACATCTGGAAAGAGAGTCTGTCGCATTTCTTCGATAAAAATACTAAAATCATTTAAGAAATGCGGACTCAATCGAGCTGAAATGTATGACAGATAACCAGCCATCCTCTTTAGATCTTTAACTCCAGATACATCTCAGCAAACGAAGGACAATGGAAATATCAACCTAATGAGCGCGCGGAGTAATCATCACAAGTTAAATCCAATTGTTGGAAGTTGTTGAAAACTTGTAATCCATTTCTCAGGTGCTTTGGGTAAATTTGCCGATCAAAATTAACGGATAATGGCTTGGTTGCAAAGTATTATTTCTTCCGAATGGTTGCCCCTTATTGTTGCCCTGGTGGTAGCCTTGCTTATCCAGTTGATTTATTACTGGTTCATTTTCAGCCGGCTTGCATTTTATAATGAATCCAAACGTGGGGTAAAAGAACCGGGTGAGCCTGTATCAGTGATCATTTGTGCTAAAAATGAATACCATAACCTTGTCCGTTTTCTGCCAATTGTGCTTTCTCAGAATTACCCTGAATTTGAGGTAGTGGTTGTTAACGATGCCTCGGATGATGATACCTATTATCTTTTACGGGAACTTGCTGATAAATACCCCCATCTTAAGCTGGTTAATATTACCCAGAACCTTAACTTTTTTACAGGAAAGAAATTCCCCCTTTCAATTGGCATAAAATCAGCAAAATATGAGCTTGTTCTTCTGGCCGATGCCGATTGTTACCCTTCCGGCCCGGATTGGATTGAGTCTATGCAATCTGCATTTACTGGAAAAACAGAGATTGTTCTTGGGTATGGACCTTATGCCCCGCAACCAGGAATACTGAACAAAATAATCAGGTTTGATACCCTGATGGTGGCTGTTCAGTACATGTCGCTTGCACTCGCCGGAATGCCTTACATGGGCGTCGGTCGGAACCTGGCTTACCGGAAGTCGCTCTTTTTTAACATCGGGGGGTTTGTAAAGCATTATAAAATAAGCTCAGGCGATGATGACCTTTTTATTAATCAGGTTGCCAGAGGCAGTAACACAAGGATTCAACCACTTGCCGCAGCGCATACTTATTCCAAATCGAAGCAGACATTTGGCGCCTGGTTCAGGCAAAAAAAAAGACATCTGACAACAGGCCGTCTTTACAGGCCGGCACATAAATTTGTTTTAGGACTGTATTCATTCACTCAGATGGCGTTCTTCGCGCTGCTCGTTGCACTGCTGGTGCTGCGTGTTGACTGGATGTTGCTGGCCGGTATTTTTACAGTCCGGCTTATTACGCAGATGATCATTGTAAAAAGAAGCATGATCAGGCTTAATGAAAAGCATTTTTTCTTACTTTCACCATTGTTTGAAATCATGCTGATGATGATTAATTTCATACTCGGTTTTGCCGGAATGTTCTCCAGGAAGACTCAATGGTAAACGAAAATTCTTCAAAAGATTCCGTTTCACGCGACCTGCTGCTCGTTGAAAGGGCAGTTCAGGGTGACCAGAAAGCCTTTGCTGTTCTGATGTCGCTCTACGAAGATTCACTTTATCACATGTTGCTAAAGAAGGTCGGTGATCCGGTTATTGCCGAAGATCTTACCATCGAAGCATTCAGTAAAGCTTTTCAGAATCTTGCGAGATTTTCTCCTGATTTTGCTTTTAGCACATGGTTGTTTAAAATTGCCACCAACAATTGCATTGATTATCTGCGCAAGCAAAAGAATGATCCATGTTCAAGGGAGAAAGGTCAGAATCCCGGGCCACAGACAGAAATTGTTGATCATGCTTTCGGACCGGAAGAAAATTTTATCAGGGAACAACGTCAGCGCTTGTTGCGCGAGATCGTTGACAAACTCAACCCACGCTATCGTAAGCTGATTATGCTTCGGTATTTTGAAGAACTTTCGTACGAAGAGATTTCTGTACGCCTTAAGTTGCCGCTCGGCACTGTGAAAGCTGGGATTTTCAGGGCAAAGGACCTGTTATATCTGATCCTTCGGAATTCAAAAGATATCTGAGCAGGATTTGCACAGATTGATAACTTTTCTCGCCAGCTTCAGTTACTTTCAATCACATTTAATCATTAATAATCAACAGGCTATAGCCTGCCGGATTGTTCTTGCCGGATTGAACTATGCCACGGTTGGTGATATCAGTCCCGGCTTCTGTATAAATTCAGATTTCAGATATGAGAAGTGAGCAACTGGTATATAGAGAAAATATTGGGTGGCAGCAGTTGAACACCTGTGCTGATTGCAGCAATGCCGGACTGGTATTTGTGTTTGGTAGCCGTGAATTGCTGTCAGTAGCCGAAAATATTGAATATATCACGAAAAGATATCCGGCTGCAGAAATTGTAGGCTGCTCTACTTCCGGAGAAATCTTCAGGGAAGAAGTGCTGAGTTCAAGTATTGTATGCACGGCTGTTCAATTTGAAAAAACCATCGTCAGGGTTGTTGAAGAACATATCGGGCAGGCTGAGGAAAGCTATAGCATTGGACAGAAACTGGCAGCAAATCTTGATACCAAAGGTCTGGTGCATATAATGGTTTTATCTGAAGGCCTCAACATCAACGGGAGCGAACTTACAAAAGGATTAAACTCTGTTCTCGGAGGCAGAATCCAGATAACCGGCGGATTGGCTGGAGATTCAGAAGATTTCATAGAAACGGTTTTGGTTCATAACAGGGTTTGTTCTAAGAATCTTGTGATAGCCATCGGATTCTATGGTGATAACATCAAAATCGGTTATGGATCGATGGGTGGCTGGGATTCGTTTGGTGTTGACAGACTGGTAACCAGATCAATGGCCAACGTTCTTTATGAACTTGACGGTCAACCGGCACTTGAATTATACAAAAAGTACCTTGGACATCATGCGGCCGGCTTGCCGGCTTCTGCATTGCTTTTCCCTCTGAGTCTGAGATCCGCCGATTCTGACGTTATACTGGTGCGTACCATCCTTTCGGTTAGTGAAAAGGACGGAAGCATGACTTTTGCGGGTGACATTCCCGAAGGTGATTATGTCAGACTCATGAAAGCCAGTTTTGAGAAACTTGTAGGAGGCGCTTTCACTGCAGCAGAACTGTCTGGTACAAGCCTTGGTGATACTGACCCTGACCTTGCAATACTCATTAGTTGCGTTGGCCGTAGGTTGGTTTTAAAGCAAAGGGTAGAGGAAGAAGTTGAAGCTGTACGGGAAGTATTAGGGAGCAGGGCAACCATTACAGGATTCTATTCCTACGGGGAAATTTGTCCGGGCCACCCTTTCGGACAGCGGTGTGAACTTCATAACCAAACAATGACAATCACTTTGTTCAAGGAACAATAAACGGATATCAGGATGGAAAGTGATTTACACAAACTGCTCCTTCGCCAGATAAAAAGGCACTTCGGACAGACCTCTGATCTAACCGCAGAGTTATCGGGTTTCATTCAGGACATCAGTGATACCTATTACAGCCTTGAAGATGATGCAGGAATTCTCCAGCACTCGCTTGATCTGAGCTCCCAGGAGCTCAGGGATGCTTATATGAAGCAAAAGCAGGATGCTGATGGCAGGCAGGAAATCATTGAAAAAATAATGACTGCAATTTATGCTTTAAACCCATCATCAAAGAATGACAAGGTAGCAGCAGATAAAAAGGACACATCTTTTCTCTTCGAATCACTGATAAGTCTGATTGAGGAGCACAAACAAATGGAAGTATCTCTGAAAGAGAGCGAATTCTATTTGCGTGAAATACTCGATTCGCAGGAAGTTGGCGTTATCATTATAGATGCAGAAACCAGCAGGATATCATTTATCAATCGCAAAGGAGCAAATCTTTTTGGCGCTGAGAAAGATCAGATCATTGGAAAGATTTGCCATGATTTCATTTGCCCTACTCCCAAAGGTCAATGCCATTTGCCTGGCTCCCAAACATGCCTGGTTTCTTCTGAAAGAATTCTGATCAACGTGAAGGGAGAGCACATCCCTATCCTCAAATCAGTGGTGCATTCAACCTTTAATAACAGGAAATGCCTGGTTGAATCATTTGTCGATATCACAGAACGGAAAAGGGCTGAAGCTGAAATTATCAGATCCAAAGAGGAAGCTGAAGCCGCAAACCATGCCAAATCGGAGTTTCTGGCAAATATGAGCCATGAGATAAGGACCCCGCTCAATGGAGTAATTGGGTTCTCTGATCTTCTGATGAAAACAGAGTTGAGCAGCACCCAGTTTCAGTATATGCAAACAGTTTATCATTCCGCCAATTCTTTATTGGATCTGCTGAACGATATCCTGGACTTTTCAAAAATTGAAGCCGGTAAACTGGAACTCTACCCGGAGAAAACAGATCTGATTGAACTGGCAGAGCAGATCAGTGATATGATGCGGTTTAAGGCACATGAAAAAGGTCTTGAACTTCTGCTGAACCTACCTGCAGAATTGCCAAGGTTTATTCACGCCGATCCGGTGAGATTAAGGCAAATCATTGTTAACCTGGTTGGGAATGCCCTGAAATTTACCGAAAAAGGAGAAGTTGAACTCAGTATTGAGATTGAGAACTTCACCGAATCCGGTGATGAAATAGAAATCAGGTTTACAGTAAGAGACACCGGGATTGGTATCCCTGAAGACAAACAGCACAGGATTTTTGAATCCTTCTCCCAGGCTGACTCAACTACGACCAGAAAATATGGAGGAACAGGTCTCGGGCTTGCGATTTCAGCTCGACTGACCGAAATGATGGGTTCAACATTGCAATTGTCCAGTCTCCCGGGATCAGGAAGCCGTTTCTTCTTTTCTATCAAAACCAGGGCTGAACATGGGGAACCATTGGTCGAAGGTGATTTAAGTAAAATCCGGAGAATTCTGGTGGTTGATGACAATGAAAAGAACCGTCAGATACTCCGGCAAATGCTGAACAGCAGGCATATAAACTGCGATCTGGCAGCCAACGGTGTTGAAGCCCTGAATATGGTGGATAACAATCAGCATTACGATGTAATCATCCTTGATTATCAAATGCCTGGTCTTAACGGACTTGAAACTGTAAGGGCTATACGTGAAAAATTGAAGATGTCTGAAATTCAACAGCCGGTATTGTTCCTTCACAGCTCTTCCGATGATGAGGATATCCGAAAGGAGAGCCTGAGATTGGGCGTAAGGCAGACTATGGTTAAGCCTGTGAAAATGAATCAGTTATTTTCTGCACTTGCCCAGGTACTCTCCACGGATTCCCAAAAAATAAATGACCATCCATTGAATGTATCCAACGGAAAGTCATCAGGCATTCACGAAACTTACAGAATATTAATTGTTGAAGACAACAGAACCAATATGATTCTTGCACGAGCGATCATCAGCAGGCTTTTGCCGGGATCGGAGATTTTTCAGGCTTCCAACGGAGCTGAAGCGATTGAGCAATATCGCCTCAACCGGCCTGATTTCATGTTTATGGATATACAGATGCCTGTGATGAACGGTTACGATGCCACCCAGAATATCAGGGAGATGGAAAGTCTTCTCGGGAAACGTTGTCCGATCATTGCACTTACCGCAGGGACCGTCAAAGGAGAAGAAGCGAGATGTATTGAAGCAGGTATGGATGATTATATTTCAAAACCGGTGGTTGAAGAAACAATTGACCGGGTGTTGAAAACCTGGTTAACAGAAGTGAAGGATACTTCATATAAAAGAAAAGACATGTTTTCTCAACCTGAATCCTATCATTTCAACAGGATTGAGTTAATCGAACGTCTTGATGGCGACGAAGATTTGCTCCGTGAGCTGATTTCAGTGTCATCGGAAACATACACAGGCTTATTAAAGGAAATGAAGGATGCTTTTAAAGAAAAGCAATGCATGGAAATAAAACTGATCGCTCACTCAATCAAGGGGTCGGCCAGAAGTATCTGTTGCCATACCCTTGCCGACATCGCCACCCGTATCGAACTGATGAATGGTGCAGAATTTGAAACCATGGAGGTGCTGATCACAGAGCTGGAATCAGAAATAAATACCTTGAACGAAGAATTTTTCAGATAGCAGGCTACCAATCACCCTGAAATTAAATTAGCGAACTCCGCAAAAGTTATAAACCCGGTTTTCTGCTGCATTCATCCTTCCTGAAACTCGTGCAGGAAAAAGAAGCTGAAATGCACTCATTCTGCTCAAAAACGGGTTTTTTGATTTGATTCAGTGGGCTTCGGTACTCCTGCATGAATATACTGCATGCCCCACTCTTCGGCAGATGGACAGGTTGCTTAGCCTGACTGGTGAGGTAGGCGTCAGATGAAAATCACCGATATGGTCAGTCAGGCAGTTTATTTAAAAGTTGATTAACTAACCGTTTCAAATAAACCATTCTTCTACTATTCCGGGATGTTTTCCAGTTCCTGAGTCCAAATCTGCTAATTGTTGTTTTGTTGCATCATATCCTGCTTTGATCAATTCCCCGGCCCTGTAAAATTCAAACATTTCAGCAAGGTTAACCGGCATGTTGACAAGCAAATCAACCTTTTGCTGCATGAGCACAGATTCCGTCAGTTTATATTGCACCATCTCAAACGATCCGCTGACAATATCAAAGAAACCATACTTTTGTTTTTCATCGGTCTTGTGCCCTGCAAGCATTCCGTTCCATTTATTGTTAACAAAACCCCGAATACTGTTGTAGGATTTCTTTTCCGGAGAGGCAGATTGTTTAATGGCGTTCTTTCTTGGAGCATTTACATTGATGGCAATAAGGATGTCACCTGGCTTTCTTTCTACTCGGTTGATGGGGAGTGGATTTACAATGGCTCCATCAACCAGGAACGACTGTTCCTGTTGCTGAGGAAGCAATACAGTTGGAATCGCTGCAGATGCACGAAGTGCATTCAGCAGGTTTCCATGCCTGAAAATCACTTCCCTGTGATTGAAAAGGTCAGTAGCAACTGCTGAAAAAGGGATGGCAAGGTCTTCAATATTGCCATCACCTATGAATCTTTTTATTTCACTGAATACCTTTTCACCCTTAATGATACCCCCTTTACTAACAGCAAGATCCATTAGCCTGATTACGCCCACTTTACTGAGACCGGTAATAAAATCACGGAAACCGGCAAGGTTGCCATTCGCATATATGCCTCCGACAAGGGATCCCATCGAGGTGCCTGCGATTGAAGTGATGGTGTAACCAAATTCCTCCAAAGCTTCAATTGCCCCGATATGTGCCAGCCCTCTGGCTCCACCGCTGGAAAGTACAAGCGCAACATTTTTTTTACCCATTTTTTTCAGATTATTCTGGGGAAGAGAGTGAAGATATTAACCAGCCAGATCGTTTACAGTCAGGATAGTTACATTGTCATTGAAATTGTCTGAAATTGCACAGGCTGCCAGTTTGTAACCTTCACACAGATAAAAAGTCTTTAAAAAATACCCGTCTGCTTCCGGATCATCGGCAAGAATAAAATCCTCTTTCCCTGTTTTTACAACGGTGAACGAACTAAGGCTCTTGGTCAGCCCTGTGCCGATTGCTTTCAAAAAGCTTTCCTTCAGGGTCCACAGTGTGAAGAATATTTCTGCCTTTTCTGCTTCGCCGGCTGCATCGTTCAGCAGCTTATTCTCCTTTTCCGAAAAGAACCGATGGGCTACCCCTTCAGGCACCTTACGCATCTTTTCAACATCAACGCCAACAGCATCTGCCGACAATGCTACCACCACCCAGTTTCCGGAATGTGAAATATTGAAGTGGATGCCTCTATATCCATCAGGCCCCGGCTTGCCTTTTTCACCTGTTGAAAAGGGTATGTCAGGAAGATCATGTCCACTTGTTTTTGTCAGCAGATGCCTTGCAAGCAATTCACCCAACAGACTTCGCTGGGCATCGTTGCTGCGTAAAAATGATCCGATTTTCAAACGTGTAACCTCCGGCACCCGGGTCATCAGGGCCGGTCTTATATTTTCAAAAGCTGTTTCTTCAAGCAGTGAAACTGCGAAAATCTCGGTCATAATCCTGCTGATAATTGCATTACGTGTTATTTTGTAATTTGTTTCAGGAATGTTTGACAGAATAATTTTCAACTGCTTTCATCACCCTCAGAAGGTTCCTTCCCCATATGAGCTTTATCGCTCTGCGGCTATATCCACGGCGCACCAGTTCCAGAGTAATATTACCCATTTCCGACACATCTTCACACCCGGAAACAGCGCCTCCGCCATCAAAGTCAGTTCCAATCCCGACATGACGGATACCGGCTATTTTCACGATGTGATCAATATGGTCCGCAACATCACTCACTGTTGCCAGAACCTGGGGGTACTTTTCATCGGTTTCGTACCACTCGCGCCTGGCCCTGGTCATCTCATCCTCCGAAAGGTCCCTGAATCCGTTATATTTTATACGCAGCGCCTGCTGGGCCGAATCCCGCTGTGGATTGGGTAGGGGTGTTTTTACGTAACTACTCAGAATACACATTTGTATCACTCCATCCTTTTCGGCCAGTGCTTTAAGCATATCATCGGAAAGATTCCTGGGGTTATCGCACAATGCCCTTGAACAGGAATGGGATGCAATGACCGGTGTACTGCTCAGTTCCAATGCGTCAAAAAACGATTTGTCTGAAATATGGGAAACATCGATCATCATTCCCAACCGGTTCATTTCCCGAACTACCTGCTTCCCGAAAACGGTGATTCCGTTATGCTCCATAGTGTCGGTTGAAGCATCGCAAAGATCATTATTCCGGGTATGACAAAGTGTTATATATCTGGCGCCAAGCATATAAAAACGCTGCACATTGCCAAGATCGCTTCCAATCGGGTAGCCGTTTTCAAGTCCGATGAATACTGCCCTTTTTCCCTCTTTCTCAAGTTTCCGGGCATCGGAAGAGCGGGTTGCAATTGCGGATTTCTTGCTGTTGCTCTTGACGCTCTGATGAATAGCCTCAAAGGTTTTCAGGGCATTGTTCAATGCTTTCCCGTTTCCCTCCTGAGTCCGGTCGCCCTGACCTACAAAAACAGCAAAGAAGGCTGCATCCAGCCCTCCTTCCTCCATCCTTGGAATGTCGACCCTGTTGCTGTGCTGTTTTCCTTTGTGGTTGACCCCGAAGTTGAAGGATGTGTCGGTAAACCACATGGGTGTATCGTTATGTGAGTCGATGGTTAATGCGCTTGCGTGAATCCGTGCGGCTTTCCGCTGCAACCGTGCCTCTTTACCACCATCCCGGGCATAGACTTCCGATCCTTTCGATAAAAAGACCAGGAAAACAGTCAGCAATATTATCTGAAGATATTTCATGGCAGTAATGGATTATTTCGTGGGTTTGCGGGCGAAAAGCCTGATTACACTGGCTTCTCCCTGGTGCAGTGGACCTTCATCCAGATTTGTGGTTGTTTCTGTAAATTCAAGAAAATCTAGGTCCGTGAAATCCTCAATAATCTGATTTTGCTCATACAACAGCAATGCTGTTTTAGGCCCTCCGGAAGTGTTGGCCAGCTGTCGGCTGGTAAACGCTTCCAGGATAAGATGACCGCCCGGTTTCAGAAATCCTGTGAGCCGACGGTGTACATTCTCTCTTATTTCAACTGGCATATGAACAAATATAAGTGCGATGACATCAAATTTTATTTCACCGGGATCAAACGAGGTGAGATCCCCGATGTCATACCTTATGGTGGTTTTCCGCAAAGATGCCAGGTTCAGCGCTTTCCTCCGGCCTTCCTCGCTCTGGTCGAATGCCCATACATCCCAGCCAAGGCCTGCAGCATAAACGGCATTCCGTCCTTCACCTTCTGCCGGTAACAGCAGAGATCCCGGACTGAGTTGTGAAAGCTTTCCGGCCAGCCAGTTGTTGGGCTCTGTACCATAAATATATTCCGGTGCGGCATAGCGTTCATTCCATTGTTCTTTCATAACCATATTTATTATTTCCCGTTTACCCGGATTTCATCAATTCCGCAGCAGTTTCATTGATCAGCCTCCATGCCTTCTCAATATGCCGGTGCTCCACATTCGTCTGTGCAGTCACCATTCTCAGGGTGTATTTCCCGTTCAGTCTGGTATGAGTAATATAAATCTGACCGCTTGCATTTAACTGCAGCAGAAGTTTTTCATTGATGTTGTCAAGCATGGATTCATCGTGGATATGACGGGGACAGAACCTGAAACATACCAGGCTGAAAGGAACAGGCGCAAGCAACTCAAATTCCTGTGACTGATTGATTTCACCGGCTAGCCATTGAGCAAGATCAAGATGTTTTCTGATTTTCTCCCGGATACCATCAACGCCAAAATTCCTTATGACAAACCAAAGTTTTAATGCCCTGAATCGTCTTCCAAGAGCCACTCCCCAGTCCCTGTAGTCATTTACCTGCCCACGTGTCCGGGTTTTCAGGTATTCCGGTAGTATTTCAAATGTGCGTATCAGCATATCGGGATCATTCACAAAATAGGCTGAACAGTCGAAATTAGTGAACATCCATTTGTGTGGATTAAATACAAAGCTATCAGCCTGATCAAGACCTTCGGCAAAGTGACGTTTCTCAGGCAAAACCAAAGCGGATCCGGCAAATGCAGCATCCACATGGAACCAGATATTATATTCACGGCAGATTTTTCCGATTTCATCAATTGGATCCACGGCTGTAGAACTTGTCGTTCCGATCGTAGCCACAACACAGGTAGGTTTATAGCCATCTCTCAGATCTTGTTCAACAGCATCACGCAAAGCTGCCGGTTTCATGGCAAAATTATGATCCACGGCTATTTTTACCAGATTCTTCCTGCCAATCCCGGCAATCCTGGCGGCCTTTTCAATAGATGAATGAGTTTCAGACGAACAATAGATTCTTAGTTTCCAGTCTCTGTCAAATCCTTCAGCATTCACCTTGAATCCTGTGGCTTTTTCTCTGGCAGTGAGTAATGCTGCCAGCGTGGATGCAGAGGCTGTATCCTGTATTACCCCTGACCATTCTGCCGGTAGCCCGCACATGTTTTTCAGCCATTCCATTACCCGTTGTTCCAGTTCAGCAGCCGCAGGGGAGGTTTCCCAGATCATTCCCTGCTGGCCAAGTGTTGCCGTGAGCATTTCCGCCAGAACACTCGGATAACTTGAATTGGCAGGAAAAAATGCGAAGAAGTTGGGGCTTTGCCAATGGGTGATGCCAGGCAAGATGATTTTTTCAAAATCCTCCATAATATCGTCCATTTGTACCGGGCGATCCGGAGGAAAATCCGGCAATTGGCTTGCAATTTCACCAGGCTTAACCAACGATTTAACCGGATATAGCTCAACCTGCTCAAAATAGTCGGCTATACGGTCGGCCATTTTGTGCGCTTCTGCCCTGAATTCTGCCGGGGTTTTCATGATCAGTGTGTTGTATCGGCCTGGATGATGGTCTCGAATTTGTAATCACTGGCAACCAGAACTGCTTCAGTTATATGATTGTTGTTAGTGGAACGGTAATGAAGCTTATTCTCTGTAATTTCAACAACCTGCAATGTTAGCAAATCCATTCCCAGCTTTACTTCAATGGCTGTAGAATCAGCATTTAACGACCATTTTCCATGGCGGCGGACTTCCGGATCATTGTTTTTACAGCGTGTGTTACCTTCGATGGATTCATAAACGAGGTTTCGGTAATAAACATCAAGATTATCGAGCTGACATGCTTCAAGTCCTTTCAACTGATCTATGCCATCTACAGTGAACGATTCAATTGCCCAGGCTTTACAAACATCCCCGGCCAGAAGCCATGAGATGCTGGTGTTTTTTTCTCTGATCACTTCCGGTGACTCCGGTTTATTGTTTCTGACCGAACAACCAGTCAGCATCAGGACCAATAGTGTAAGCGGAAAAATGAATTTACCGAAACTTTTCATACTACGAAGTTTATAACCGGAGCAAATTTAATCATCTTTATCCGTTTAAGGAACCTGCAAGTGATTCTGCAAGGGTTTTGACAAGTTGCAACATTGTATCCAGATTTTGAATTGTTGTAAAAGGATTCATCAGGGATACCCTGAGATAGGTTTGTCCGTTCACACTTGTCTGAACCACGTAAAACCGTGCATCCTCAAGCAGTTTCTTTCTGACTGAAGCTGTCAAAGTATTTATATTACCCTTGAAATGAACGGGCCGGAAACGGAAACAAACGATGTTTCCATCCGGCTCAACTGCTAGCTCAAAACCTTCTTTTTTTCTTATTATCGCTGCCAGGCTATGGCCAAGATCAAAAGTGGTTGTGATATACTCTCTGAAAAGCTGATCTCCATAAAGTCTGATCAGGGCATAAACCTTTACACCAAGCATCTTTTTTGTGCATTCCAGCGTACGCCCGGCTCCGTCAAACCAGGGTTTTTGTCCGTTGCCCTCCAGAAGATAGGCTGCTTTTTGCGCAAAGGTTTCATAGGAATACCCTCCGTTCCGGAACAAAACAGCAGTCGTTAAGGCAGGAGTGAGCATCATTTTGTGAAAATCAATCACCACAGAATCTGCCCGTTCGATACCTGAACAAAGATGACGGTATTTTTCTGTCATGGCAGCAGCACCGCCATGAGCGCCATCAACATGAAACCACAGGCCATGCTTTACGGCAAAGTCAGCCATTTCCTCCAGAGGGTCAAAAGTGCCGGTGGAAGTGCTGCATGCATTGCCAACCAATGCAATTACCTTAAGACCCTGCCTTGATGACTTATTATATATTTCTTCCAGTAATGAAGAATCAAGTTGCATCTTTGAATTAACCGGAACTTTTACAATACCTGTTTCACCCATTCCCATAATTCTGGCCGCACGGGAAATACTATAGTGTGCTTCGGCAGAAACCATGATGGCCAAAGGTTTATCAGCACGGACTCCCTCATCCCAGATGTTGTATCCGCACTTTACCTGACGAGCGGCTAGTAAGGCGGTTAAATTACCTGCTGACCCGCCGGAAGTCAGAATGCCATCTGCCTGCCCTGCGAAGCCGATTCTCTCTGCCAGCCAGCGCAATACCACCCTCTCAATGGCTGTTGCGGCAGGTCCCATTTCATAAATGGCCATACCATTATTGATCAGGGCTTCAAGTAGTTCGGTCAATGCCGCCAGTGGTGCCGGTGGTACTACCTGATGACCCATATAATGTGGATGGTGAATGTGGTTTGACTGTTGAATCAAAGTGCCATAGAAATGCTGAAGGTCAAACCCGGGATTCTTCATGTCATTTGCCCAGTAGTCAACCATCGCTTCCGGATCAGAAGGGGGCAATACAGCCATTGGTTTTTCCTCCCGGCAATCCTCAAGATATGAAGCCAGTAAATCAACAAGTTGGTGACCTTCGCGACGAAATTCTTCCGGATCAAAGGCATGGTTCAGCATGTGGTTCATTCGGGTTCGATTAAGCTGTAAAAGTATATATTTTCAATATCTTCGGGTCAGATGCTTTTTTCCTGTTGTGAATCCCTGTCTTGGTTGTTACAGCAGATTCCCTTAACATGATATTTGATTTTAAATCCGCAATCCGTAATCCGCAATCTTCAATTAAAAAACCTTTATACCTTTGTTTCACCATTTAACACCCACCAGCAAAAAAAATCAACAAATGCAGTACACTGATTTTCAGCAGGCAATCATTGCCGGTATTCCTGAAGTGCTTCCGATGCCAAAGCCGGTAGATCAATCGGTCAGCCATGCACCTGTCAGGAAAGATATCCTTACACCTGAAGAAAAGAAACTTGCCCTCCGCAACGCACTAAGGTATTTTGATCCCGGCCATCACGAAGAGCTGGCACCGGAATTTGCCGGAGAACTGAGGAAATACGGTCGTATTTACATGTACAGGTTCCGTCCTGAATACAGGATGTGTGCCAGGGCGATTGCTGAATACCCGGCAAAGTGCACACAGGCGGCTGCAATTATGCTGATGATTCAGAACAACCTCGATCCGGCGGTGGCCCAGCATCCCCATGAACTGATCACTTATGGCGGCAACGGCGCCGTATTTCAGAACTGGGCACAATACCTGCTTACCATGAAGTATCTTTCAGAGATGACTGCAGAACAGACCCTTGTGATGTATTCAGGCCATCCGATGGGATTGTATCCATCACACAAAGATGCGCCGCGGGTAGTGGTAACCAATGGTATGGTGATTCCGAACTATTCAAAACCAGATGACTGGGAAAAATTCAATGCATTGGGTGTTTCTCAGTATGGTCAGATGACAGCCGGTTCATATATGTACATAGGTCCCCAGGGCATCGTACACGGTACGACCATTACCGTGCTGAATGCGGGGCGTAAGATCGATAAAGATGGAAAGGGTATTGCGGGAAGATTGTTTGTGACTTCAGGCCTTGGAGGCATGAGTGGTGCTCAGCCGAAAGCCGGAAATATTGCCGGTGTGGTGACCATCTGTGCCGAAATCAATCCTCATGCTGCCCGCAAGCGCCACAGCCAGGGTTGGGTGGATGAAATTTCTGAAGACGCCGATATCGCCATTGATCTGGCCCTGAAATATCAATCCCTGAAGAAACCCCGTTCCATTGCATATCTTGGAAATATCGTTGATTTGTGGGAAAAGTTAGCTGAAAGGAACATCCATGTAGATATGGGTTCTGATCAGACCTCCCTGCACAATCCATGGGCCGGAGGTTATTATCCGGTTGGTCTCAGCTATGAGAACTCCAATGAAATGATGGCGCGGCAACCGGAGGAGTTTAAAAAACGTGTTCAGGAATCACTGCGCAGGCAGGTGCTGGCCATCAACACCCTGTGTTTACGGGGCATGTATTTCTTCGATTATGGCAATGCCTTCCTGCTGGAATCGGGTAGGGCAGGTGCTGACATTTTCAAGGATGATGGCAAATTCCGCTATCCATCCTATGTACAGGATATTATGGGCCCGATGTGCTTCGATTATGGGTTTGGCCCATTCCGCTGGGTTTGTACTTCAGGTAAGCCCGAAGATCTTGATGTCACCGACCAGATTGCCATGGAGGTGCTTGAGGAAATTGCCGCCACATCTCCCACAGAGATCAGTCAGCAAATGAAAGACAATATCAGGTGGATACAGGGTGCAAAGGAGAATCGCCTTGTTGTAGGTTCTCAGGCACGCATCCTTTATGCCGACTGCGAAGGCCGCACCAGGATTGCTTCAGCATTCAATAAGGCCATTGCTGATGGACGGATAAGTGCCCCGATAGTACTGGGCCGTGATCACCACGATGTTTCAGGTACCGATTCTCCTTTCCGCGAAACTTCAAATATATACGATGGAAGTAGCTTTACTGCTGATATGGCCATACAGAATGTCATCGGCGATTCCTTCCGGGGTGCAACCTGGGTTTCTATTCACAACGGTGGAGGTGTTGGTTGGGGAGAAGTGATCAACGGTGGCTTTGGCATGCTGCTCGATGGCAGTGAAGACAGTGAACGTCGTTTGCGTTCAATGCTGCACTGGGATGTGAACAACGGTATTTCAAGGCGTTCATGGGCAAGGAACGAAGAAGCCATCTTTGCCATAAAGCGTGCTATGGAAACTGAACCGTTACTTAAAGTTACCCTGCCAAATTTCGCTGATGATCACCTAATAGATCGTATGTTCTGATCCTGGCCCGGATAGAGCTCAGCCACTCTCTTTAAAAGTTTAGCAGACCTTGCCTGCCAGGTGCAGGAGCTCAAAATAAAAACCCTCCGGAAATTTGAACCGGAGGGTTTTTATTTTAATACTGTGACTGATTATTTACTTACAGTAACTTTCCTGCTGATGATCTCATTACCTTTTTCAAACCTGATCATATAAATACCGGGATTCCAGTTGCCGGTATTGATTTCCAGTTTCTGAAATCCACCGGTCAGTAAATGGCCGTCAGCATTGTATACTTCCTGCCCAAGCTGATTGTAAATGCTGAGCTTCACTTTCCGGTTCATTTCCGGAGTGAATTCAATAAATAATTTGTTACTGGCGGGATTGGGATATGCTTCGAATCCTGCATCAGGGGAGATGTTTTCAACTCCTACACTCACTACATCAAACTGTGCAAAAACCTCTGCGCCGAACTGTGTGCCCTGCGCAACGGTCACTGATCCGGATTTCAGACTGTAGAAGCCGGTCCCATTGGTACAGCATAGTCCGTTTCCACCGGCATCATATACCCTGAATTCATAACAATCATCGTAAGGAAGCACTGAATCTTCAGTATAAACCGTTCCGGCTTCTTCATAAGGCCCACCGGCAAACACAACTTCACCGGAGCTGCTGATGATTTCCCAGGTAACTTCTTCAGGGAAGTTATCGGTTCTGATCTTCACCTGCACATTTCTCGATGCCTGAACAGCTGGTGCAAAACTATGATTAAGTGTATCGTTTTTATGGTATTCATCAGCAACCTGATTCACCTGGTCAGCAAAAATCTTCAGATTATTACTGGCAAGCAGGTCAAAGGATACCTGGGGAAGTTCAACCTCGGTTTTTCCAAGGAATGGCAAATTCCCGGTCCAGGTGTGACTCAGCACTTCTCCATCGTTCACCTGGTATTTGATTACCATCTCTGTCAAAGGAGCATTACCATTGTTCCGGATTGAAACTTTCGGGCTGAATTCCGTTTTACAATACTTGTCAACCATATTGGTAAAAGCCGTCATCTGAACGTCATTATCATAAAGGGCTGTTATTGGTGTAAGAGAAAGATTGGCCGACTGATGTACTTCTTTGGTGGTAGGATTCTGTACAAATCCAACCACACTCAGTTCAGAAATGGTATATACATTGGCAAGAACCCAGTAAGATTCAATGATGGCATAATCCCCTGTTTGCATAGGCGTCGGAAGAGCAATACCGGTCTTTGTAGGGAGCAGTTTCTTCATCACATTGTAGAAATCCTTTTCGCCATTGCTCCCGGGAGCTGTGTTGAAATGTATGTGTTTCTCTATAACGGTCATATAGGCACTCATCGGTCCCGAAATATCAGCAGTAGCTTCGATGAGCATTGTTACAAACAAGGTATCGTTGCCTGAAGAAAGTTCCTGATTTATCGACAGATTGAAAGGAGAAGGAACGGCATATCTCAGATTTACTGAATTTATGTTCCATCCATTAGGATGACCATTGTAATAGTTGCCATCAAGAACTGAATTGGGTACACTGGTGACACCGTAATAGGATGTCCTTGCACCGGCATCAACTGTGTTATGATTATACATTGGGTCGTATCCGGGCCAGCTCGTGTGGTAATTGATCGAGGTGATTTTGTCGGGGTTGTTCACCAGCAATGTGTGAATGGAAGGGTTATATGTGGCACAGGGGCCACAGCTTGCCTGGGTAAAATGTTCCAATAAAACCAGCCTTTGCGACTGACTGAACCCTGCTATAGAGAGGGTTATTAACAATGTGAGTAGTGCTAATTTTTTCATAATGTGTTGTTTAGGGAAAACTCGCTGTTGCAAAGATCAGCATTTTTGTGAACCGAAAATAAGTGTTGAAAAGTTTTTAAAAAAAATAATTAAGAATTTGATCCATTCGTTGACATTAATATTTAGTTTTGCCTGAAATAACAACACAATTTATTGTATTGTGTTTATTTACAGGGATGTTTTAACATTATTTCAGTATTTTCAGTGGCTAAGGATTACCTTTAGCATAATATTTGATAAGTAATAGGAATTAAATCTTGATGTCATGAAAAAAATATTACTCTTTTCAACTATTATTCTCCTGGCTGTAGTCAGCCTTAAAGCACAATCATTGTTGTTGTTTGAAGGGGAAACCCCCATTGGTAACGGATCAGAGGTTTATGTTGTAAGTAGTCCTGATCATGATCCTGTTGAGTTGTCATTGATAGTTTCCAATAATACAGCAATCAGTCTTGATGTAAAAGTCAGGCGTACCGATCTGGCACTTGTAAGCGGAACCAACGCCAACTTCTGCTGGGGGACCTCCTGTTACCCTCCGTTTGTATATGAAAGTCCGGAAACAGTGAGGCTTGATGCAGGCGCAAGTAACAGTTCTTTCCGTGGCGATTATACCCATAGTGGTAATTTAGGCTCATCCAGGGTATTGTATTCATTCTTTGATATGAGTAACCCGGCAGATTCAACCTGGATTATTGTCAATTATATTGTTGCGGTTGCTGCGGAGCAATCATTTGAAATGACATACAATAGTGCGCCATTGATTAACGATCAGGAGATTTCTGTTTTATATGAGCCCACGCATGACCCTGTTGAAGTGCTGGCGCTTGTAAAAAACATCAATACCGTTCCCGTTTCAGTCAGGGTAAAGAAATATGATCTTAAACTTCTTGAAAATACGAGTTCAAACATCTGCTGGGGTCCTTCATGTTATCCCCCGTTTGTATATGATACACCGGAAGCAGTTACAATAGCCAGCGGAGCAACCGATGAATCATTCAGAGGTGATTATACGCATGGCGGGGTTCAGGGAACTTCTTCGGTCAGGTACACAGTGTATAACATCGACAACCCAAACGATAGTATATCTTTTGTTGTCAATTATACAATAGGATATGTGGGAGTCGGTGACATTACTGTAAATGTACCGGAAATTTCAAATGCCTATCCTAACCCTGCATCTGCAAGTGTTGGTTTCGATTATGTGCTTCCGGCCGGAACCGGCAAAGCTTCAATAAAAGTAACAAATCTTCTTGGCACTATTATTGATGATGTAGTTCTTGATAAAACATCAGGAAAAGCAAACCTGAATGTAAGCAACCTTAAAAACGGAATCTACTTTTACTCTCTGATGATAAATAATTCTGCTAGAATCACACGAAAATTTGTTGTTAAGCGTTAATTCTCAAAACTCGTAATACTTGGAATGCTTGTTTGACTTAATGTAAAAGAGCCCCGCCTTAGCGGGGCTCTTTCTTTATAAAGGAACTGGCGTTTTTTTAGCCAGCTGAAATTGTATTCATCCTGAATCAGAGACCAAATGACTTTCTGATTGGTTCTATATAATCGGTTTTCTCCCAGGCAAACAATTCCACTTTTTTAAAGTGTTTAAGAGTACCATCAATAACCTTGTCATAAGTGTCTCCATTGGTAAAATAGACTTCCACTTCCTCGGTCCTTGAATCACGGCCAAAATGTCCGTAGGTTGCCGTTGGGGTATAAATGGGATTTCTCAGCCCGAAACGTTTTACAATGGCATAAGGCCTCATGTCGAAGATCTCATTTACCTTTCCTGCAATTGAACCATCTGTTATTGTTTTACCCTGATCATCCTTTACATGTGCAGTGCCGTAAGTATTGATGTATAAACCAACAGGTCTGGCAATACCGATGGCATAAGCAACCTGAACCAGTACTTCATCGGCAACACCAGCAGCAACAAGGTTTTTGGCGATGTGCCTTGCGGCATAGGCAGCCGAACGGTCTACCTTTGAAGGGTCTTTGCCCGAAAAAGCACCGCCCCCGTGTGCACCCTTGCCTCCATAGGTATCGACGATGATTTTACGGCCCGTTAATCCGGTATCACCGTGAGGGCCGCCAATTACAAATTTTCCCGTAGGATTGACATGTAAGGTAAAATGATCATCAAACAACTTTTTTACCCTTTCCGGCTGATCAGCTATGGCTCTGGGTATAAGAATATCACGGACATCCTTTTCTATTTTAAGCCGCATCAGTTCATCGCCTTCTTTCTCAGGCAACGTTTTATCAGCGAAATCGTCGTGCTGAGTCGAAATAACTATGGTATCTATCCTGACAGGATGGTTGTTATCGTCGTATTCAATGGTAACCTGCGATTTTGAATCGGGCCTGAGGTATGTCATCACTTTACCTTCCTTGCGTATCTCTGCCAGCTTCTGAAGCAGAATGTGGGCCAGTTCGATCGGCATCGGCATCAGGTTTTCCATATCGCGGGTGGCGTAACCAAACATCATTCCCTGATCACCTGCCCCCTGATCCTCAGGGTTTGCGCGCTCAACCCCCCGGTTAATATCCTGTGACTGCTCATGAATGGTGGATATTATTCCGCAGGATTCCCCCTCAAACCGGTATTCATTTTTGGTATAACCAATGTCGGCAATGGTTTTACGGACAACTTTATGCAGGTCTACGTAGCCTTCGGTGCGGACTTCACCGCTGCATACGGTTAAGCCGGTAGTAACCAGTGTTTCACAGGCTACTTTTGAGTTGGGGTCAAATCTCAGAAATTCATCAAGCAATGCATCAGAGATCTGGTCGGCAACCTTGTCGG
Organism: Bacteroidales bacterium; assembly: GCA_016705005.1. Classification (GTDB taxonomy): domain Bacteria; phylum Bacteroidota; class Bacteroidia; order Bacteroidales; family Lentimicrobiaceae; genus Lentimicrobium. The sequence goes on from JADIZB010000017.1 coordinate 137,260, forward strand.
GATGCCCTTCCGATACGGATTCAGAAGTAAACAGATATGCCATTTCAGCAAAATTTAAGTTATACGAAAATATTTAAACGGAAAGGATGATCAACGGCAGGAATTGCTTTAGCATTTTTTTAAATGGTTGCAATCAATCAAATTTTTCCATCGCGCCTTTAACGCTCTGCAAAGGTAAGGATTATTTTATTCCGGATTGTGGAATGCAGATTTCGGATTTATTTTCGGTGAACTCCGCTTCGTTTCGGTTCAGATTACGCTTGTTGATTCCGGATATAGAAATTCCGAAACACCGGAATAATCCAATTGTGGAGGATGCTGCATCACGCAGAAGCATTTTTCGAAACCGGAAGTTTTAATTCGGAAGCTGATTTTTTTCCGGTTTATAGCATTTTGAATCAACAGATCCGAAATAATTGCCGGCAAACCGCAATACTCAGGGTTTTGTCAGTTGCTGGAATACCTCTTCAAGACTATTGCCCTGTTTTTGCATTGAAAGTACCGTGAAGCCATTATCGACAGCATACCTGAAAATTTCCTGTCTTACGTCGAGATCTTGCGCCGATTCAATCAGCCATGAGAACCCGGAAAGTTTTTTCACAGTGATTACTCCCTTGATTAATTTAAGTCCGGAAGCACTGACCTCCCTGTCAAATTCAACCATCACCAGTTCGCGCCCGGAAGCATTGCTCAGCAGGTGACCAGTACTGTCATCGGCTACAATTCTGCCCTGGTTGATGATGATAGCCCGGTTGCAGATGGCTTCGACTTCCTGCAGAATATGCGTGGACAGCATGATCGTTTTATGTTTGCCGATTTCAGAAATCAGGTTGCGGATTTCAACCAGTTGATTCGGATCAAGGCCCGAAGTAGGTTCATCAAGAATCAGTACTTCAGGATCATGAATCATGGCTTGTGCAAGTCCGACCCTTTGGCGATATCCTTTTGACAGTGCACCGATTTTTTTGCTTTTTTCAGGCATCAGTCCGGTTATATCCATCATTTCTGCTACCCGTTTTGCAGAACCTTTCCCAAGATGATGAATTCCTGCCACAAATCCGAGATATTCCTTAATATACATTTCGGTGTAAAGAGGATTATTTTCAGGCAGGTAGCCCACTTTTCTCCGGACCTCAAGAGATTGCTCGCGGATGTCGAAACCATGGACACTAACCTCGCCCGAAGAGGGAGGAATAAAGCAGGTGATGATTTTCATCATGGTTGATTTACCGGCTCCATTGGGTCCCAGCAAACCCACAATCTCACCAGGGTTGATGCTGAATGAAACATTGTCGAGGGCAAGTTGCCGGCCAAACTGTTTACTGATATTGCTGACAATAATAGACATCTTTAAGGCTATGAATTTGATAAGCGTTGCAAAGGTAGAAAACAATGGGGTTGGGTTGTAAATTTGTTGAATAAGCCTTACCAAAACAATCGGGTTGTTATTTGGAGGTAAAATCGCGTCAATATTTCAGCCCTCTTTATCAACAATTAATTGTTTACAAATTTGTTAAATCAAAAAAAACCTCTACCTTTGCACCCCTTTTAAAGCATAAGTGTGTCCGTGAACGGCCGTAACCTGAAGCGTGAAAACCTTATCTCTCTAAAGGACCCTGCCGTAAGCACCTGAATCTCATGCCCGTGAATCAGTTGTTGGGACGGTTGTTTTATTGTTTTCAATAAAAAATTTAACCAATGAACACATTAAGTTATAAAACTTTGTCAGCAACGCCGGCTACCATTCAGAAGAACTGGGTACTGGTTGATGCAGAAGGACAGACACTCGGACGTTTGTCGAGTAAAGTTGCCAATATCCTGAGGGGAAAGTACAAGACCAATTTTACCCCGAATCTTGACTGTGGCGACTTCGTAATCATCATCAATGCAGAGAAGATAAAACTCACGGGCAAAAAACTTACTGAAAAGGTTTACGTCCGCCATACCGGTTATCCGGGTGGACAGCGTTTTGCCACGCCCTGGGAAATCCTGCAGAAACATCCTGAAAGGGTAATTGAATATGCAGTAAGGGGAATGCTCCCTTCGAACAAACTGGGTGATGCCATTTACAAGAACCTTAAGGTATATGCAGGTGCCGAGCATCCGCATCAGGCACAGCAACCCCAATTGATTAATCTTAATTCAATCAAATAAGTATGGAAGTGATCAACACCCTTGGCAGAAGGAAAACTGCTGTAGCCCGTATATATCTGAAAGATGGCAATGGGATAATCACTGTTAACGGAAGGGATTACAAAGAATATTTTCCTACCGGAACACTGCAGTATGTTGTAACCCAATCGCTCGAAGTTGCTGAGTCTCTTGGCAAATACGATATCAAGGTCAATCTTGACGGCGGTGGCATTACCGGTCAGGCCGAAGCACTTCGCCTGGCTATTTCCAAAGCACTTTGTGAAATAAACCCTGAGTTCCGTCCCCCGCTGAAAGCAAAAGGACTGTTGCGCAGGGATCCGCGTATGGTTGAAAGGAAGAAACCCGGACAGAAGAAAGCCCGTAAGAAATTTCAGTTCAGCAAGCGCTAATTCCGATTTGTGTTTAGTATCTAAATTGCCAGGACCTCTTCCACTGAGCATAGCTGCTTAACCGAGCTACCTGGCAATTGATTTTGACAGAATGTAAACAATTAACAAAAATTTAAATGGCAAGAACAACTTTTGAAGAATTACTGGATGCCGGTTCACATTTCGGCCATCTGAAACGTAAATGGAACCCGAATATGGCGCCGTACATTTTTATGGAGCGCAACGGTATTCACATTATTGACCTTTATAAAACCATCGCCAAGATTGATGAGGCTGCATCAGCCCTCAAGCAGATCACAAAGTCAGGGAAGAAGGTTCTTTTCGTAGCAACCAAGAAACAGGCTAAGGAAATTGTTGCCGAGCATGTAAAAACTGTTGCCATGCCTTATGTAACTGAGCGCTGGCCTGGTGGAATGCTCACCAACTTCGCCACCATTCGCAAGGCTGTACGCAAGATGTCATCCATCGATAAACTGATGTCAAGCCCGAGTTATACCAATATTTCGAAACGTGAGCGTCTTCAGATTGCCCGTGAACGTGCCAAACTCGAGAAGAACCTTGGTTCAATCGCCGATCTGAGTCGTCTGCCGGCCGCTATTTTTGTTGTGGACATCAGCAAGGAGCACATTGCCATTGCCGAAGCCCGCAAACTCAACATCCCAACCTTTGCTATTGTTGATACCAACTCTGATCCCAACATCGTCGATTTTCCGATTCCGGCCAACGACGACGCTTCAAAATCCATTTCACTGATTGTTGGTAAAATGGTTCTCGCCATCGAGGAAGGCCTGATGGAACGCAAGATCGACCGTGATAAACGTGCAGAAGATGAGCGTGAAGAAGGTTATACCGGTCCGAGAAGTTTCGATCTTGACGATGAAGAGGAAGAAGAATTTTCAGCAACCGGCGAACGTCTCCGTAAACCCGTTGCGGGTGAAGAAGGTGGCGAAGAAGGCCGCAGAAGCAAACCTGGTGTACGGAAACCCTTGGGTAAAAAACCGGGTGGACCCAGAAAATAACAATAACCTATTAACTGAAATTATTTATGGCTAATATTACTGCTGCTGATGTAAATAAGTTGCGTCAGATGACCGGTGCCGGAATGATGGATTGCAAAAATGCACTCCAGGAAAATGACGGCGATTTTGAAAAAGCAATTGATTATCTGCGTAAGAAAGGTCAGAAACTGGCCACAAAACGTGCCGACAAGGATGCCAATGAAGGTATTGTACTTGCCCGCACCAATGAAGCCAAAGATTTCGCTGCTGTTTTTATGCTCAACTGCGAAACAGACTTTGTTGCCAAGAATCAGGAATTTGTTGATTTTACCAACCTGATCATGGCCAAAGCCATTGAGATGAAACCAAAAACTAGCGATGAATTCAAGGCGCTTGATCTGAATGGCCGTTCAGTAATGGATAACATTACCGAAATGGTTGGCAAGACCGGTGAAAAAATGGAACTGGCACATTTCGAAGTGATCAGTGCCCCACGGGTGTTTGCATACAACCACCCGGGCAACAGGCTTGCAACCATTCTTGGACTGAACAAAGCCGGTGTTGAAGGAATTGATCAGGCCGGACATGAAGTTGCGATGCAGATTGCAGCAATGGCACCTGTTGCTGTGGATAAGGATGATGTTCCTTCGGATGTTATTGAACGCGAGATCGAAATCGGAAAAGAACAGGCACGCCAGGAAGGTAAACCTGAGGAAATGGTTGAAAAGATCGCTCTTGGTAAACTGAACAAGTTTTATAAGGAAAGTACCCTGCTGAACCAGGAATTTGTACGGGATAATAAATTATCCGTTCGTGAATTCCTCAGTAAAATGGATAAGGATCTTACCGTTACCACATTCAAAAGGTTTATGCTTGGTGCATAAGTCACTGAATACATAAAAAGAGAGAGGCCGGAATTTCCGGCCTCTCTCTTTTTTAACTAAGATTAAGCTGGCACACCAGCGAATTTTTATCTGATACCTTTGCCGGGAGAAATGAAATATCTGATTGAATTTCGGAAAGCAGGAACTAAAAAGAAAAAGGCTGCCGAAGCAGCCTTTTTGGTGGGGGGATCATAATATGAAGTTATAGTCCGAGTAGTTCTTTTACAATGAGTGAGATTGCTTTGTTGTCGGCTTTACCTGCCAGCTGTTGTGAAGCAGCAGCCATAACCTTGCCCATATCCTTAATTCCTGTAGCGCCGGAATCATTGATAATAGCGGCAATCATTGGTTTCAGCTCATCCGGGCCAAGTTGTGAGGGAAGGTAAGCAGCAATGATATCAGCCTGATAAGTTTCAACCTGTGCAAGATCAGCACGGTTCTGCCCAGTATAAACTTCTGCTGTTTCGCGGCGTTGCTTGACAAGCTTTTGAAGGAGTTTAATTTCCAGATCATCTGTAATATTACCTCCGCCTTCACTTGTCATGGCAAGCAGCAAGGCAGACTTAACAGCCCGTAAGGCCTCAAGTTTGTCCTTTTCACGGGCAAGCATTGCTTTTTTGATATCGTCGTTTATCTTGTCTGTAAGGCTCATTATAATTGAATTCTTCTTAATCTACATTATCGTGCAGAAAATTATTCGGTTTCATCTCAACCGATTTATTATCGGTTTTGAAGAGCATGTATTTCGAAACTTCGGAACTGTCTGATGGCGGATTGTCGTGAAGTTCAACCTTTCTCCTCAGGTAAGCCGGCTGATTTTCAAGTTCGGCTAATCCTTCCGGTGTATTCACTTTGATGCTTACTTCCCTGAGTTTGGCTAACCTTATATTTGCTCTTTCTTCCTGTTTCAGTACTTCATCTTCATCGTCCTGTAACTTCTGTTTATCAGAGCGATAATCACGAAGGAAATCGAAACCGGGTTCGGGATGCCGGGCAGGCTTAACGGGAGTAAATACAAAATTCTCTGTCGATGATTTGTCTTCACTTTTTGGAGTTGAGCCATCGGTTTTTGATGAATTGATATCGAAAGTAAAAGTACGCGATGGCTCAGCTTTTTCCTCAGGGATAGCGGCGATTTCGCTTCTTTCTTCATCTTGAACCCTGTTAACAAGCCTGATCTCCTCAACCGAAGCGGGTTCCGGTCTCGGTTGTTCAGCAGGCTTTGGGGGTTGTTCCGGGGTAGAATTCAAAGGGTAAACAATTACATCCGGACGTGTGTTGTGTCCATCCGGATTGTTTCTCGAATCAAACCCTGTTGCAATCAATGTAATGCTGATTTTATTTCCAAGAGTTTCATCAGTACCGTTGCCCCAGATAATATCTGCTCCGGAGCCTGCTTCATGCTGAATGTAATCGGTAATCTCCATTACTTCATCAAGTGTTATTTCAGCAGTGCCTGATGAAATATAAAGCAGGATATTGCTGGCACCCCTGATGTTTGCGTCATCAAGCAGCGGAGATGTCATTGCCATTTGCACAGCCTCAAGTGCACGGTTTTCACCCTCGGCCATACCTGAACCCATGATGGCTTTCCCACTGTCTTTCATTACTGTTTTTACATCCTCGAAGTCAACATTGATGTAACCTGTAACAGTTATAATCTCTGCAATTCCTTTGGCCGCAACAGTAAGGATATTATCTGCCTTATTGAAGGCTTCCGATAGTTTAAGGTCTCCATCCAGTTCACGAAGTTTGTCATTGCAGATGATGAGTAACGTATCAACCGATTTCCGCAATTCATCAATGCCTGCTCTGGCTTGCTGAATACGTTTGCGACCCTCGAAAGAGAAAGGAAGGGTGACAATTCCTACTGTCAGAATTCCCAATTCCTTTGCAAGGGAAGCGATAACCGGAGCAGCACCTGTACCTGTACCACCGCCCATACCGGCAGTGATAAAGACCATTTTGGTATTGCTTTCAAGAATCTTCCGCAGATCATCGATATTTTCGGTGGCGGCATCTTTTCCGACAGCCGGAATCGAACCTGCACCAAGGCCTTTATTACCAAGTTGTATCTTTAAAGGGACCGGGCTGGTATCCAGTGCCTGGCAATCGGTATTGCAAATCATAAAATCAACACCACGGATCCCCTGTTTGAACATGTGCGTAACTGCGTTACTTCCACCTCCACCGACACCGATAACTTTTATAATGGACGACTGATTAACTGGCAAGTCGAATTTGAGCATATCTGGCATATTTTTGATCTCCTAAAATTACGTGATTAATAGTGTTTACAGCTACTTCGCCAACCTGTTTTTATCAACAGGCCATTTGTTAATATCTCAGTTTTCACCGTCCTCTTCAAAGAATTTTTTTATACCATCGAAGAAAGACAGCCTGACCTGTTTTTTGGGCTTTGCTGTTGGTTTTTCTGATTTCTGAAGTTCCTTTTCATACCTCTGCAAGCCAATGATTACCAGTCCAATACCGGTAGCATACATAGGGCTGGCCATCTCCTCAGGCACACCAGGAGCGAGGTGTTCGTTCGGGTAGCCTATCCGGGTATCCATGCCTGTTATAAATTCAGTCAGCTGTGTAATGTGCCTGAGTTGAGCTCCGCCACCGGTAAGAACGATTCCGGCTATCAGCTTCTTTTCATAACCTGAATTCTTAATTTCGAAGTAAACATGTTCAATGATTTCCTCCATCCTTGCCTGAATAATACTGGCCAGATTTTTAAGTGTTATTTCCTTCGGAGGACGGCCACGCAGGCCAGGGATAGCAACAATTTCCTCATCCCTGTTTTCACTGGCAAGGGCTGAGCCGAATTTGACCTTCAGGTCTTCTGCATGCTTTTTTATAATGGTGCAGCCTTCCTTTATATCCTCTGTAATGATATCGCCTCCGAAAGGAATTACAGCGGTATGCCTGATAATTCCATCCTGAAAGATGGCTATATCGGTGGTTCCACCTCCGATATCTACCAGAACAACCCCTGCCTCTTTTTCTTCTTCACTCAGAACAGCTTCAGCGGATGCCAGTGGTTCAAGAAGCAATGAATCGACCTCAAGGCTTGCTTTTTTCACACATTTAAAGATGTTTTTGGCCGCCATAGTTTGGCCGGTTATGATGTGGAAGTTTGCTTCAAGCTGATGACCCAGCATTCCTTTAGGCTGCTTGATGCCCGATTCTCCGTCAACAGTATATTCCTGGGGGATCACATCAATAATGTCTTCACCGGGATTCATGGCAAGCTTGTACATATTTTCAGTTAACCCGTCTATATCACTCTGGGTTATTTCGTTCTCGGCATTGGGTCTGATGACTGACCCCCTGTACTGTATACTCTTAATGTGTTGTCCTGCAATTCCGACATTGACAGTGGCTATGTCAGAGTCAGATCTGCCTTCAGCTTCTTTAATGGCCACTTTTATACTCTGAACGGTATCCTCAATATTGGAGACAACCCCTCTTTTAACACCGATCGACTCGGTCTTGCCAAAGCCCAGTATTTCGATCTTATTATTTTCATTACGTCGCCCGACTATGGCTGCAATCTTTGTAGTGCCGATATCAAGACCTACGATTATTTCTGAAGTTGCCATTTTATTTGATTTTTGTGCATACAACTTGATTCCTGAATTTGAGATTGATTGTTTTATAGGTATTCCAGCCTGCATCTTTCATTCCGGCATGATAGAAGACCTTAAGGTTCTTTAGCTTTTCATCAATACTGGTAGTGTCGCCCAGTATGATTTTCTGCTGCCCGATCTTAGGGAACAGTTCCAATTCCCCGGTTTCATTCACATAAATCTGTTCAATGAAGGCATTACTGAAAGTATCTTTTCTCAGTGCAATGGAGGCAATGAATATTTCCTGGAGAATAGCCGGAAGTTTTTTATACTGAGGTTGTCCATCGTTCAGACCTGATTTTTTGGTTATTTTACCAATTGGATTTATATTCCCGCTCGCTATGATAACCCTTGCCGGAAACTCCGTACTCAATGGCATCAGGGCTCCTTCATCATCGATATAGAATTGCCTGCCTTTAAGATCGATTACCCTGACAAGCGGGTTTCTTTGCGTGAGAGAGGCTTTTACCACTCCGTTTACACCAATGGTCAACGTAGCCTGCCGGATAAAGGGATTATCATTCAGCAGTTGCTGGATTCTTTCTACCTCTATGGCACCTGTTTCACTACCCCTGACTTTTATCTTCTGCCTTGTAATCTCTTGTCTGATATTTGATTGGGTTACCAAAACCGGAGCATTCTGATAATCTATTTCAATCCTGAATTCCGGGCAAACCAGTTTCTTTTGCCGTTGGTTGGCAAAGATGAACAGGCTGCTTACCACAGCAACAATCCCAATCCAGAACAGTATGGTGATTATTCTTTTCATCAGGCTTCTTTTTTACTGAATAATTGCTCTATCTGCGGAACCATCTGATCAATATCACCGGCTCCGAGGGTCAGCAGAATATCGGGCCTGGAATTCCCAAGCATGATTAGCGCTTCCTCTTTAGTGCACAGATGTTTGTCGGTCGTTTTGATCATTTTTAGCAACATGGCTGAAGTCACTCCTTCGATTGGCAACTCCCTGGCCGGGTAAATGTCGAGCAGAATCACTTTATCAAGCATTGAAAGGCTCTCTGCAAACCCTGTGGCAAAATCACGGGTCCGCGTAAACAGATGCGGCTGAAAAATACCGGTGATTTTTCGTTCGGGATACAGTGCCCTCACAGAGCCGATGCATGCTTTAAGCTCTTCAGGATGGTGCGCATAATCATCTATATAGAGCAATCCTGGACGATTAATCCTATAGTCAAACCTTCTTTTTACACCCTCGAAAGTATTAATTCCTTTTCTGATTTCATCGGCACTGCATCCTGCCAGCCAGGCAGCAGCAGCTGCAGCTATGCTGTTTTCAACATTGAACATTCCCGGGAGGGACGGCATTAATCCGGTTATTTTCTCTCCGGGAGTTATAAGATCAAAATAGTAGATGCCTTCCGAAAGGCTTAGATTTTCGGCCCTGAAATCGGATGACCCTAAGACGGAATAGGTATAAGCTGTGATATTCCGACCCTCAGGTAGAGGTATTTCCAGGCCGTGTTTAACAACCAGGAATCCGTTTTCTTTAATATTCGCTGCAAAGAGAGCGAAAGATTCCCTCAATTGCTGATGATCCTTGTAGATGTCAAGATGGTCAGCATCGGTTGATGTAATTACTGCGAGCCAGGGAAAAAGACGAAGGAACGACCGGTCAAATTCATCGGCTTCAGCCACCATAAACTGGCTGTTGGGATTCAGGAGCAGATTTGTATCGTAATTCTTTGCAATACCTCCCAGGAATGAGGTACAACCCTTGCTTCCGGGAAACAGAATGTGGGAAAGCATTGTTGTGACGGTAGTTTTACCATGGGTTCCGGCCACTGCCAGAGTCGATTTTTCTGCTGTGATGGCTCCCAGCAGCTCCGAGCGTTTCAGCTTTTTGTAACCCTTCTGCTCAATATGGAGAAATTCACCCAGATCGGCAGGAACAGCCGGAGTATACACTACAAGGTCGGTATTTTCAGGGATCAGGTCAGGCCTGTCGTTGTAATGAATATCCATGCCTTCGGATTCCAGTGCTGCGGTAAGTGGGGTTGGAGTCTTATCATACCCTGATACCCTGCAACCGGCAAGATGCAGATAACGGGCAAGGGCACTCATACCGATTCCTCCGATACCCAGAAAGTAAACCGTTTTCAGCGTTGAGGTATTCACAATTCCGATTTTTTGTTTAGTCTGGCACATTCAAGTATTATTCCTGCAATACGTTGTGCCGATTCCTGCCGGGCCAGCAATGAAATATTATGCCCAAGCTGATTCATTCGATTCTTGTCATGGATTAATGAAATGGTTGTACTGATCAGGCCTGAAGGGGCCTCTGTGTCTGTAACCATTATGGCCGCCTGTTTTGAGACAAGTGCCATGGCATTTTTAGTCTGATGGTCTTCGGCAACATTCGGCGAGGGAATTAAAATAACTGGTTTTCCGGTAATACAGAGTTCTGAAATGGCAATGGCACCAGCCCTTGATATAACAAGATCAGCTGCAGCATAAGCAAGATCCATCCTTGAAATAAAGGGCAATTGCCTGAATCCTCTGTTTTCGAACCGACTGACGGCCTGAGCCGCCTGATCTGAAAACAGTTTCCCGGTTTGCCAGATCAGCTGAATGTCATCATCCGCCAGTTCTTTCAGTCCATTCTGGATGCTATGGTTGATGGTTCTTGCTCCCAGGCTTCCACCCACAACAAGTACAACCGGTTTCAGGGGATCCAGCCCGAAATGTTTTACTGCTTCAGCATGCAGATGCTTCTGATTGACAATATCTTTTCTTACGGGATTGCCTGTGATTATAATTTTATCGGCAGGGAAGTATTTTTCCATACCGGAATATGCAACGCAAATCTTTTTGGCTTTTCCGGCAAGCATTTTATTTGTTATACCCGGATACGAGTTTTGTTCCTGTAAAATGGTTGGTATGCCCATTGAAGCAGCAGCCCTGATGGTGGGACCACTGGCATAACCGCCAACGCCAACGGCTGCGTCGGGCCTGAACTTCCTGATGATCCGCCGGGCTTTGAGTGTACTGTGAATGATTTTGAATGGAATCATCAGATTCCTGAAGGTAAAGCTTCGCTGAAAGCCGCTGATCCACAGCCCTTCGATGTCGTAACCGGCAGCCGGAACCTTCTCCATTTCCATGCGGCCCTCAGCACCGACAAAAAGGATTCGGGCCGAAGGCTCAGCTTGTCTGATGGCATCGGCAATGGCGATCGCCGGGAATATATGCCCGCCGGTCCCACCTCCGCTGATGATAACACTAATTTCACGCAACGACATGTTCAGCATTTTTTACAGGGATATCTTTTTCCTGTGATTCTTCAATTTCACGGCTTACACTCAGTATGATACCTATTGCAATACTGGTGAACCAGATCGACGTTCCACCCATGCTTATCAATGGTAGTGTTTGTCCTGTTACCGGAAGTATATTCACGGCTACCATCATGTTGACCATGGCCTGGAATATCAGGCTGAACGACACCCCGAATGTGAGAAACGCCGCGAAATTTCGCGGACTCTTAATAACTATTTTGATGGCCCGGTAGAAGAGTATCAGATAAAGCAGTACAACAAAAATTCCACCGATAAGTCCGTATTCCTCTATAATGATGGCATAGATGAAATCCGAATAGGGGTGGGGCAGAAAGTTTTTCTGGGTAGAATTTCCCGGCATTTTCCCGGTAATTCCTCCGGTAGCAATCGCAATTTTTGCCTGTTCTACCTGATAGTTGGCCTCACTGTCACCGCTTCGGAAACTCTCGATCCTGTTTTGCCAGGTGCCGAAACGTCCGCTCAGCTTTGGCATATTCACAGCTACAGCGATCAGAAGGGCGAAAGCCGCGATGCCCACTCCTACGAGAATGGCAATGTACCTTAATCTGACCCGTCCGACAAACATAAGTACCAGGCAGGTGGTAAAAATCATGGCAGCTGTTGAAAAATTGGCCGGCAGAATCAGAAGTGTAATGATCACGATAGGTATCATTACCGAGATAAACCCTTTTCTGAAATCTTCCACTTCATCCTGCTTTTTGGCAAGAAGCCGTGCTACGAAAATGATCAGTGCAAGTTTGGCGAAGTCGGATGGTTGGAAAGTAAGGTTGATCAGGGGAAGTGTGTACCAGCGGCTGGCTTCATTCAAATTGGTTCCAAAGAAAAGGGTGTAGGCCAGCAGAGGTACAGAAGCGTAAATGGCTATTTGCGAAATGCGGGCGTAGTATTTGTATTTTACCTGATGGGCAAGATACATCAGAACAAACCCAAGAATCAGAATTCCAAGATGCTTGATAAGGTAATATTCCGTATTCCCCGACTGATATTTATAAGCGAGTGTTCCTGTAGAACTGTAAACAGCCAGAATAGAAAAAATAGACAGAATGAGGACCACTGCCCATATTACCTTATCACCTTTAATGTTGTTCAGGATTGCCCTCATGGTTTCAGGGAAGTTACAATGATTTTACAGCTTCTTTGAATTTTCGGCCACGTTCTTCATAATTCTCAAAAAGATCAAAGCTGGCACAGGCAGGAGAAAGCAAAACAGTATCACCTTTTCTGGCAAGATAGTAGGCTGTATTGACAGCTTCATCAGCTGAAGAGACTTCAGTGATAAATTCAACCTTGTCTTTGAAAGCATCGATCAGTTTCTCATTGTCAATGCCCAGGCAAACGATGGCCTTCACTTTTTGACCTACAAGCTCAAAAAGCTTTGTGTAATCATTTCCTTTATCAATACCTCCGGCAATCCAGATAACTTTTTTATTGAGGCTTTCGAGGGCATACCAGACAGAGTTGATATTCGTGGCTTTCGAATCATTGATAAATTCAATGCCATGTATGTTGGCCACGAATTCAAGTCTGTGTTCGACATTCTGGAAATCAGACAGACATTGTCTGATGGTTTCATTACGGAGACCAACCAGTTTGGCGGCAATTCCTGCTGCCATAGAATTGTAGACGTTGTGCTTTCCTTGTAAAGCCAGTTCTTCTAATGTCATATCGAACGTTTCCCCCTTTAGGTTAAATACTATTTCCTTATTGTCTGCGTAAGCGCCTTGATTAATTTTTTCCTTTATGCTTACCTGGTAGCATTCCTGTTTTAATTCCAGGTTTTTCAATAATCTGACAATGGTTTCATCATCACTGCACCAGATAAAGGCATCCTGTTCCGCCTGGTTCCGGATAATGCGCAGTTTTGAAGCTGCATAGTTGTCAAAGCAGTGATCGTACCTGTCGAGGTGATCGGGTGTGATATTCAGCAGGATTCCCACCTCTGCCTTGAAACTGAACATACCATCCAACTGAAAACTGCTTAACTCTATCACGAAGTAATCATGGTCGCCTTCTGTTAATTGCCTTGCAAAGCTTTTTCCGACATTTCCGGCAAGCCCAACGTCCAGTCCGGCTGACTTCAGCAGATGATAGGTGAGCATTGTGGTAGTTGTCTTACCATTGCTGCCGGTGATACAGATTTTTTTTGAACCTGAATACCTTGAAGCGAATTCAATTTCAGAAATCACCGGAATTCCCTTGTCCTTTGCTGCTTTTACGATCGGCGCCAGGTCAGGGATTCCCGGACTTTTAATGATTTCATGTGCTTCAAGGATTTTTTCAGCTGAGTGTTGCAGTTCTTCATAAGCAATTCCTGCTGATTCAAGTTCACATCGGTAATCATCCCTGATTTGCCCTTTATCAGATACAAACACATCAATCCCCTTGCTCCGGGCAAGCAGTGCGGCGCCGACTCCACTTTCGCCGGCGCCTAAAATCACTACTCTGGGGTTTAATCGCATCTTACCTGATCTTTAATGTTATAATGGTGAAAACTGCAAGCATTATACCCACAATGAAAAACCGCTGGACAATCTTTGGTTCGGCATAGCCAAGCTTCTGAAAGTGATGATGAAGCGGTGACATTTTGAAAATCCTGCGTCCTTCCCCGTATTTTCGTTTTGTTCTTTTGAAATAGCTTACCTGCAGCACTACTGAAAGGTTTTCTGCGATAAAGATGCCGCAGAGGATCGGTAGCAATAGTTCTTTTCTGATCATGATTGCAAGAACGGCAATAACTCCACCGATGGCGAGTGAACCGGTATCGCCCATAAATACCTGGGCAGGATAGGTGTTGTACCATAGAAATCCGGTACAGGCTCCGACGAAAGCACTGACAAAAATGGTCAGTTCCCCGGTATTGGGCAGATACATGATGTTCAGGTAATCAGCAAAAACGATGTTGCCTGAGACCCATGCCAGGATGCCAAGGGTTACCCCGATAATGGCAGAAGTTCCGGTCGCGAGTCCGTCAATGCCATCGGTAAGATTTGCGCCATTGGAAATGGCAGTAATAATGAATATCACCACCGGTACAAAAATGAGCCATGCATATTTCATTGCCTTCTCGCCAAAAGGCTTCAGAACAATGGCGTAATCAAATTCATTATTTTTGAAAAAGGGTATGGTTGTCTTCGTCGATTTCTTGGAGATTCTGGAAAATTTCTTCCCGTGGTCCGAGATTCTTTCAAATTCACTCAATGAGGTAGCCGACCTGGAACTGGTGGTTGCAATCTTTTCCCTGATAACAACCCCATCGTTGCTGTAAAGTGTAAATCCTACTATAACCCCGATGATAACCTGTCCAAGAATCTTGAACTTTCCTGCCAGTCCTTTTTTATCATTTCTGAAAACCTTGATGTAGTCGTCAAGAAAACCGATGAAGCCAAGCCAGATGGTTGTGACAAGAATCAGGATAATATAAATATTGTTGAGCTTTGCAAATAGCAGTGTCGGTATAATGATGGCGCTTAATATGATCAATCCACCCATGGTCGGGGTGCCCTGCTTTTCCTTCTGGCCTTCAAGGCCGAGATCCCTTACGCTTTCACCCACCTGCTTGTTGCGCAGGTAATTGATCAGCGATTTGCCGAAAAGAAGGGAAATGGTAAGTGATGTAATTATTGCCAGAGCAGCCCTGAACGAAATGTATTGAAACATTCCCGCACCGGGGAAATCATAAAATTTTTCCAGATAATCAAACAGGTAGTATAGCATGTTCCCTGATTTTATTTTCCTAATGGTGATTCACTGATGCCAAAACATTCCCTGAGTACTTCCCGATCATCGAAATGGTGTTTCACGCCTTTAATCTCCTGGTAGGTTTCGTGCCCTTTCCCTGCAACAAGTATGATGTCACCTTTCTGCGCCATGGTACAAGCAGTCCTGATTGCTTCCTTCCTGTCGGATATTACCAGGCAGAACCTTGAGCGATCGGCAGGTAACCCGGTGCGCATATCGTTCAGAATGTCTTCAGGATTTTCACTGCGTGGATTGTCAGAAGTGAGTATGGTCAGGTTGCTGTTCTCTGCAGCAATTTTCGCCATAACCGGACGTTTGGTTTTGTCACGGTCGCCACCTGTCCCAACAACTGTAATGAGTTTGCCTTCACCCTGTCTGATATTGTTGATTGTCCCGATTACATTCGAAAGTGCATCCGGAGTGTGCGCATAATCAACAATTCCTGTAACTCCTTCGGGTGATTTCAGATACTCAAATCTGCCGTCAACAGATTCGAGTTTGCTCAGTATGGTCAGGCATTCTTCCCTGTTAACACCGAGCATCATGGCGGTAGCATAAATACTCAGCAGGTTATAAGCGTTGAAGGTGCCTACCAGTCTGCACCACAGCTCTGTGCCGTTGATGTTGAGCAACAGGCCATCAAAATGATTTTCGATGATCCTGCAATGAAAATCGGACTGGCTCTTAACAGCAAGTGTTTTAATGGTAGCTTTGGTATTTTGTACCATTACTTTTCCATTTCGGTCATCAATGTTTACTATAGCAAAGGCACCTGATGGAAGGGTGTCAAAGAATCGTTTTTTCGCAGCCAGATAGGCATCGAAAGTTTTATGAAAGTCCAGATGGTCGTGTGTAAGGTTGGTGAACACACCACCTTTGAACGAAAGACCTGCAATCCTGTTCTGAACAATAGAATGAGAACTTACTTCCATAAAACAGTATTCGCACCCTTCATCTGCCATATCCTTCAGCAATCTGTTTAATTCAACCGAATCGGGTGTGGTATGCGTTGCGGGGATTTCCTTCAGGTTGACCATATTCCTTACTGTGGAAAGCAGGCCGGCTTTGAATCCAAGACCAAGAAAAAGTCTGTAAAGTAGTGTTGCAGTAGTGGTTTTGCCATTTGTGCCGGTAATCCCGATCAGATTGAGCGACAATGATGGATTATCATAGAAGTTTGAAGCCATAAAGCCAAGCGCCTCACTGCTGTCTGTCACCTCAATATAACATATGCCTGGTTGTATTTCTGCAGGTATCTCTTCACAAACCACAGCCCTGACACCCGTTGAAATTACCTGTCCTATATACCGGTGGCCATCAGTAAGCGTGCCTCTTATCGCTACAAATACACTTTCGGTTGTGGCTTTTCTGGAATCAAAGACTATATTTCCAATCTCAACAGAGGTATCTCCGATAACCCGGTTTAGCCTGCACTTATAGAGTATGTCCTTGAGTGTTTTCAATGTTCCTGATTTTATCCTAATTCAATTGTGCAACTGCTTCCCTTCCGGGCTTTTGATCCGGCTGGCACCGACTGCCGCTTTACCTGTCCTTTTCCTTTAATCTGAACTTTTAATCCGGCAGATTCGAGCAAGTACACTGCATCGCGGGCTCCCATTCCGGTAACATCCGGAATCTGTGATTCGCCGGTGGTTTTTGGTTCAATTGTAAGACTGCTGTCACTGCCGTTTAATCTGGCATAATCATATTGCTGTGAATCGTTTTTCCACTGTATGTTGATTTCTCGGAGGATGGTTTCAAGATCCTTGAAATTCCCTGAAGCAGATACCGGAAGAATTCCAGGGAGGGTATCGGTGACTCTTTTAACCTGGTCAAGTCGGGTTGCATAAACCTTATCTGCTATTTCCTTAAAGACCGGCCCCGCAATTGAACCCCCGTAATAGACACCTTTCCGGGGATTGTTTATAACTACGATGCATGAATACTTTGGATTATCAGCGGGAAAATAACCTACAAAAGATGCTTTGTAATTTGACTTGTTGTACCCGGCATTATTCTGGGCAATCTGAGCTGTGCCTGTTTTTCCTGCAATCTTGTAAACAGGATTTCGCAGATTGGTGGCTGTTCCTTTCTCAACAACCCCTTCGAGCATCTTCCTGACTTTAGGCAGTGTTTCCGGGTTTTTGGTGATTGATTCAACCAGGGTTACCGGACCAAACGATTGTACTGTTTCGCCGGCCAGTCTTATTTCCCTGATAAATTGAGGTTTTACCATTTTTCCATTGTTTGCCACTGCATTGTAGAAGGCAAGGGTCTGGAGCGGAGTGATGGCAACTTCATAACCGATGGACATCCACGGAAGGGATACCTTCGACCATATTTTGCTTTTTGTATCCTTAATTGACGGATTGCCTTCACCCGGAATATCCAGCCCGAGTTTCTGGTTAAGCCGCATTGAATATAACTTGTCTATATATTGTTGGGGTTTATCGTGGTAAGCCCTGTAAACCGCTTTTGAGATACCTACGTTCGATGAGAGTTCAAAAGCACGCTCAATGCTGATACGTCCATAACCGCCTTCATGCGAGTCCTTCATGATTCTGTTGGCATACCTGACTGTTCCGCCGTGGGTGTCAACAGTGTCGCTCAGCTTGACCAGTCCTTCATCCAGGGCCGATATCAGCGAAGCAAGCTTAAACGTGGAACCCGGTTCTGAACTTTCACCAATGGCATAATTGTATTTCTCTTCATACTCGCCTGTCTTGTTTTTTCCAAGGTTTGCGATAGCAACGATAAATCCGGTTTCTACCTCCATCAGTACTGCGCAACCGTGGTCCGCTTCATTGGCAATCAGCTGTTTCATCAGAGCATCTTCAGCAACATCCTGAATGTTGATGTCAATGGATGTAAGGATATCATGCCCATTACGGGGCTCAATTTCCGTTTCATCGTTCAGGGGCCGGTAAACACCATTGCCGATGCGCTGCATCAATCGTCTGCCACTCTCACCTTCAAGGATTTTACTGTAAGCCCCTTCAAGTCCGATATCGTTATCCGACCCTTCCTTGTCCCAGCCAATTGTTCTGAAAGCTAACCAGCGAAATGGAAGTTCACGGCGGTTCCGGGCTTCTGCTATAATACCGCCTTTGTATTTGCCAAGTCTGAAGATGGGGAACTTCCTGACCTTTTTCAGATGTGCATAAGTAATGTTCCTTTTCAGAAGAAGGTACCGGTTGTTGTTTTTACGTGCTTTTACCAACAGTTTTCTGTATTCCTGCTTATTCTTGTCCTGAAAAAGGTTTGACAGACAAAGTGCAAGAGAATCAACATTTTCATAAAAGAAATCATCGTTATAATGAGTATTTCCCGCATCCATCCGAAGATCAAATACCGGTATTGAAGCAGCAATCAGACTTCCATCAGAGGCGAGAATATTCCCCCTGATGGCTTTTATCTCTTCGTACCTGACGCCGAGTTTTTTTGCTTTCTCGCGCCATTCATCACCTTCAACAAACTGTATAAAGAATACCCTTGCAACAATGGCAATGCCCAGCAATGCCATTGCCAGATAAACCAGATACACTTTGCGCAGAATGTCTCTTCTGTTGCTGTCCATTTTATTTACTGACCTTTACATACAATTTGGAAGGTGGCACCACCGACTCCCTGATACCGCTGTTCACCAGTTTCAGCGCAACTTCCGATTGCTTGCTGTGGAACATCAGATCCGATTTGTTGGTGATGTATGAAAACCGGAGTTCTTCAACTTCCTTCTTTGTCCTGCTGATATCAATGATTGTCTTCTCAGCGTTGTATGAGTTGGCAATGTATAGTACACCGAGTAAAGTCAGGTAGAGAAGAAATGGAATCTGTTTGGCCAGATTCTCGCGCGAAAAGAATTTGCCATCAAGAAATCCTGATACTGATCGTCCAACATGCATCTTGCTGTTGAGCATTTCGAAAGACCTGAGCCGTTTCCCGCTGACAGGCTTTTCTTTAACTTTTGGCCGTATGGTGTTCCTAATCTTGTTCATCGGGTTTCCTTTCGGCTATGCGTAATTTGGCACTCCGTGCCCTGTTGTTGAGTTCGATTTCATGTTCGCCCGGAACGATAGGTTTCCGGGTCAGTGGTTTCAGCGGTGAAATCAGATTACCATAGAAATCTTTTTTTTCAATTCCTTCGAAATTTCCGGTCTTAATAAAATTCTTGACCAGCCTGTCTTCGAGTGAATGATATGACATTACAACCAATCTGCCACCGGGTTTCAGAACCTTGAGTGTTTGAAGGAGCATCTCTTTCAGTACGTCCAGTTCACCATTGACCTCGATTCGCAGCGCCTGAAAAACGCGTGCATAGAATTTGTTCTCCCTCCCTCTTTCAGCAAGGGGAAGCAGTACTTCCTTCAGCCTGGTTGTCGTGGTGATATTTTCATTTTCACGGGCTTCTGTTATCTGCCTGGCAATTCTGAATGCATTTGTCAATTCACCGTATTCAGCAAATATTTTTTTTAACTGTTCCAGAGGATATTCATTAATAACCTGACTGGCCGACTGACCTGATTTGCGGTCCATCCTGAGGTCAAGTTCAGCATCGAATCTTGTGGAAAATCCTCTGTCGGCCATATCTATCTGGTGGGATGAAATCCCCAGGTCGGCAATGATCCCATCAACAGGAATAGCTTTGTAGAGCCTTAAAAAATTGATCAGGTATCTGAAATTCTGGTTGATAAAAATAAACCTGTCGTCTTGTGGCAGGTTTTGCATTGCATCTGAATCCTGATCAAAGGCCAGAAGTTTGCCTGAAGTTAAATGCTTGAGAATTTCCCTGGCATGACCTCCTCCTCCGAATGTGACATCCACATAAGTGCCTTCCGGGCTGATGGCCAGCCCTTCAATACATTCTTCCAACAGCACCGGATTGTGATACATCTTCCTAATCTTCAGTTTCGTTCATATGACCCATGACATCTTCGGCCAGCTGTGAAAAGTCTGTCAGACTCTCACTGATCGAAGTCTCATATTTCTCTTTGTCCCATATTTCAATCATATTCAAGGCAGAAGCCAGTACCACATCTTTGGTAATGAATGCATTCCCGGCAAGTTCCTTGGGAATAAGCAACCTGCCTGTATTATCCAGTTCAACGATATGTACACCCTTCATGAAAACCCTGATGAAATCGGCGTTCTTCTTCAGGAAGCGGTTCAACTTGTTTACTCTTTTCACAGCCTTGTCAAATTCTGACCTTGGGTACAATTCGAGGCAGGGCTGAAAAATGCTTCGTTTCAGGATAAATCCCTCCGAAATAACGGCATCAAGCTGGCTTTTGAGTGCAGAAGGAAGCAGCAGCCGCCCTTTTGCATCAACCTTACAGTCATGAACACCAATTATTTCTATCATGATAGAATTAGTCAAAATTGAGGTGTAAATATAGGGTAGAATTACCACTTTTTACCACTTTTTACCACTGATGTTAATAACTTTTTCAATAAGCACGGGTTTTTTGTCTTGGATAAACTTTTATAATGTTGGTATACAATGATATATATAATGCCTATGAAGTCGAAGGCCTGAATACGGAGAGGGAATCTGCTATTCCTGACATTTTGCTCTCACCTTCATGAAACAAGGCGGGAATTGCCTAAATTTGTAGAGTAAATTTCAAGGAAAAGAATTAATTTCAGTTTCACATGGCAGATCAGGAAGTGGTTGGTCAGGGCGATAAGCTTATTGATATCGAGCGTGTTATCGCCGGTAAAAATCCACACCTTCTAAAAATAATTCCTAATTTTCTGATTCGTTACCTGAAGAAGGTGATACATCAGGATACCCTGAACGAAGCACTTTACCGTCACAGGAATGAGATGGGCCTCGAATTTGTAGCTGCCATACTTGATGAATTCAAGGTAAAGGTTGTTGTCAGAGGTGAAGAAAACCTCTTATCGGCTGACAGGTTTGTCGCTGTTTCAAACCATCCGCTTGGTGGTCTCGACGGGATGGCACTGATGCTTGCCATCGGTAAGGTAAGGGAGGATTTTGTGGTTCCTTCCAATGATTTTTTAATGCATTTGCCAAATATGCGGTCTTTGTTTATTCCTGTCAATAAGCATGGCTCAAATGCGGAAAATATTGGCCCGTTTAATGACGCATTTTCGTCTGAAAAGGCAATCCTCTATTTTCCTGCGGGCCTTTGTTCACGCAAGATCAAAGGTAATATCATTGATCTGGACTGGAAGAAAACCTTCCTTTCCAAAGCAAAGAAATATAACCGGAATATCCTGCCGGTACACATCAGCGGACGAAACTCAAATTTCTTCTACAATCTGGCAAATCTTCGGAAATGGCTGGGGCTGAAAGCGAACATTGAGATGCTTTATCTTGTTGATGAGATGTTCAGGCAAAGTAACAAAGAGATTGTAATTACCTTCGGTAAAACAATCCCATCGACTACTTTCGACAGGCGGATGAATGATAATGCCTGGGCTTCCCTTATCCGCAGGCATGTCTATAAATTGGAGGCCAATCCGGATGCACCTTTTGTATTTGATTAACTGTAACAATCCCAACTATGGAAAATATAATTCCTCCTGTCGACAGGGAATTGCTGTTGAAGGAACTCACTGAAGATAAACTCATCAGGAAGACGAATGCCGGCAACAACCTGATTTATATATTGAATAATACGAATGCTCCTAATGTAATGAGGGAGATAGGCCGCCTCCGTGAAATAACATTCAGGGATGCCGGAGGTGGAACAGGATTGTCAATAGACCTGGATGAATTTGATACCGGTAAGCATCTTTTCGAACAGCTGATCGTCTGGAATCCGGCAGACAGGGAAATAGTCGGCGGGTACCGCTTTCTGCATGGCAGATTTCTCAGTAAGGATTCGGATGGCAAATATCATACGCCGACATTCCATCTTTTCAGATATTCTGAAAAATTTGTTGACGAATACCTTCCATACACAATTGAACTTGGACGTTCATTTGTCCAGCCGGCATACCAGCCTACCAATAATATCCGGAAGGGGATGTATTCTCTCGACAACATATGGGATGGTCTGGGGGCTATTATTCTGCTTTATCCCGATGCCCGTTACTATTTTGGGAAAATTACCATGTATCCCGACTATAACAGGCTGGCCAGAGACCTGATTCTTTTCTTCATGAAAAAGTATTTTGCCGATGATGAAAACCTTGTTAGCCCGATAGTGCCAATGCCATTGGATACGGATGAGGAAACACTGAAGAATGCATTTCCTAATGATGTCTACGATAAGGATTATAAACTGCTCATTCAACAGGTCAGGGCTCTGGGCGAAAACATCCCACCTCTTGTAAATGCTTATATGAACCTGTCGTCGACCATGAAATTTTTTGGTACTGCCATCAATAATGATTTTGGGCTGGTAGAGGAAACCGGTATCATAATCAAGATCAGTGATATCTATGACATGAAGATAGAAAGACACCTTACGATACCGGAATAAAATGGTGATAAAATCCGCTGACTTCGTAGCCAGCAATACCGATCTTGCCAGGTGTCCTGTTGCTGATAAGCCTGAATATGCTTTCATCGGCAGGTCTAATGTTGGAAAATCATCACTGATAAACCGCCTGCTTGAACGGAAGAATCTGGCCAGAACATCTTCCACCCCGGGCAAAACCCGTCTGATAAATCATTTTTTGGTGAATGAAGAATGGTACCTGGTCGATTTGCCGGGTTATGGTTATGCAAGGATTTCGAAGAAAGAGCGCGAAAAATGGGAAGATATGATTCGCCGCTATCTGACCCGTCGCCAAAACCTGGTAAATACTTTTGTCCTGATTGATTCGAGGATCGAACCAAAAGCTTCGGATATCAGTTTTATCAACTGGTTTGGCGAACAGCAACTTCCCTTCACCATTGTATTTACGAAGACTGACAAACTTACCACCAATGCTGTTGCTTCCGGTATTGCTGCTTTTTCAGCAAAATTGATGGAGCAATGGGAAGAAATGCCGGAATTTTTTATCAGTTCAGCCGAAACAGGAAAAGGACGTGAAGAGATTTTAACTCTCATTGCCAATGGGAACAGAGCCTTTGGGCGGTTCCTTTCACAAAACGAATAAGGTTTTCCCGCACAAGTATACATTTATTAAATTGTTGAGGCTTGTAATGACAATAAAAAAGCCCGCCTGAGAAGGGCGGGCTTTTTTATTATTGTTGTAAACTCAGGCAAGTTCAACAAGGATATGGTTTTTAGACACCATATCACCTGATTTTACATTTATTTTAAGGATTACACCGTCGATCGGGGCAGTCAGGATGTTAACCATTTTCATAGCTTCCAGTTCGAGCAGTTTTGTTCCCTGTTTCACTTTTGTTCCCTCCTTCACATTGATTTTCAGGATGGTTCCGGGAATGAAAGCCGTTATCTTTTTATAATCGACAGGTTCGTACATCTTACGGGCCATGTACTTTTTGGTAAGCATGGTTTTATACTTGACGTTGTCGATGATCAGGGTCTTGAATCCCGGGGAGTCGTTGTTTTCTTCCATAGGTCTGAATTAGAAAGGTGGAACACCATGTTTTTTATTCGGACGTACTTCAACCTTTTCTGCTGAAATTTCTAATGCATGGATCAGCATATTCCTGGTTTCGGCAGGCTCAATTACTGCATCAACATAACCATAGGCAGCAGCTACATAAGGATTGGCGAATTTTTCCTTGTATTCCTTGATCTTTTGCTTGCGCATTTCTTCCGGGTTTTCGGCATTCTTGATTTCATTCCGGAATATGATGTTGGCAGCACCTTCAGGACCCATTACAGCAATTTCGGCGGTTGGCCAGGCGAATACAAAATCTGCTCTTAAGTGGCTGGAACACATGGCAATATAGCCTCCTCCATATGCTTTCCGAAGTATGCAGGTCATTTTGGGAACTGTAGCTTCTGAGTAGGCATACAATACCTTGGCACCATGCCTGATTACTCCTGCATGTTCCTGATCAACGCCAGGCAGATATCCCGGGAGGTCAACCAGTGTTACCAGAGGAACATTGAATGCATCGCAATAACGGATAAACCGTGCAGCCTTATCAGATGAGTCAACATCAAGTACACCGGCCAGTACCAGTGGCTGATTCGCTACAAATCCGACGGTGTTTCCGTTCAGGCGGGCAAAGCCAATGACTATATTGGCGGCAAACATGCTCTGAACTTCAAAAAATTCCGAATCATCAACCACCGAGCGGATAATATCCTTGACATCGTAAGGTTGACGTGGATTGGTAGGGAAAATGTTGTCGATGTTGTACGAACGGGTACGGGGTGGTTTCTTTGGAAATGGTTCTGCTTTTTTAATGTTGTTCCAGGGGATAAAACTGCAGAGTGTTTTGATCTGCTCAAAGCATTCCTGTTCGCTTTCAGCGAAAAAATGAGCATTTCCGGTAATTTCGCTCTGAACGCGCGCACCACCCAGCTCTTCCATCGAAATTTCCTCACCCAGAACAGTTTTAATAACCTCCGGGCCAGTGATAAACATCTTGGAAATTTTATCTACCACGAATACGAAATCAGTAAGTGCAGGCGAATAAACTGCACCACCGGCACAAGGGCCAAGAATAACGCTTATCTGGGGAATAACACCGGATGCCTGCGTGTTGCGGTAGAAGATCTCTCCATATCCGGCCAGGGAGTTAACCCCTTCCTGAATACGGGCTCCGCCCGAGTCGTTGATTCCGATGATGGGTACCTTCAACTTCATGGCATGATCCATGATCTTGGTAATTTTCTTGGCATGCATCCAGCCAAGTGAGCCACCGGCCACAGTGAAGTCCTGAGCGTATATACAAACAGGATACCCATTGATCGTCCCGGTACCGGTAATTACACCATCGCCGGGCAGGTATTTGTCGCCCATGTTAAAGTCTTTACCTGCGTGTTCAACAAACAGGTCATACTCGTGAAACGATTTTGGGTCAACCAGCGCAATAATTCGCTCACGGGCGGTCATCTTACCCGTAGCTTTCTGTTTTTCAATTGCAACCTGGCCACCTCCCATCAACGCGTCACGCATCCTCTTTTTGAGGTCACTCGTTTTTTTGGTCAATGACATATCCGAAGATTTAGATAATGTACTGTTTAATGTCCCTGATTCCGGCCTAGGCTGCCGGAAAAGCACACAAAGGTAACCAATAATTTAAAAACCGGTACCCGGCGAACAATTATTTACTGACAATGGAAAATACGTAATGTACACATAAACAAACATTTAGTTATTTATGTTGATAAATTTTCCAGATTATACCTAATCAAATCATTAAAATGAAACCCATATCTTTACATGCCTGTTTTATTGTTTAATCTCCCGGACATTTCCTATGAATATTGAGCAACTGCGTGAATACTGTCTGTCATTGCCTGATGTTACAGAACATTTCCCCTTCGACGAGACAACTTTGGTTTTTAAAGTTAATGGTAAAATGTTTGCCCTTACTGATCTTGAAGGACCATTATCAGTTAACCTGAAATGCAATCCTGAAAAGGCAATGGAATTGCGCGAACAGTATCCTGCTGTGACGCCGGGCTATCATATGAATAAGGTACATTGGAATACTGTTGAAATAGACGGCAGCATCAGTGATAAACTGATTATTGAATGGATTGACCATTCCTATAGGCTTATTGCAAAAAATGTGAAAAAATAAATCAGGCTTCTGTCTCTCCGACATTTTCGCCGCCTTTTTTTGCGTCCTTCAGCTTAAAGATATCGGCCAGGAGGTAGCCAAGCAAACCTCCCCAAAGCATACTCATGTAAGGGTTGGATGTAATTGCACAACTGCCTGATGAACATCCGATGGTTTTGTAATAGATAAAGCCGCCGGCAACTCCTAAGGCAAAACCGGCAATATTTTTAAGGGAGTTACGTGTTTTAAGCGTAGCAATTAATTTTGAAACTATTGGGTTTCCGGACCTGGTTTCCATTATCTGTCGGACGTTAATATGTTGCAAAGTGAATATCAAGAACCCTGCCAAAGAAACGGTACAGGGGGGTACTTAGGATTTGACTCCGGTGAACTCAACTTCGCTCCGGTTCGGATTTTTGATTTCGGAATTCTTTTCAGGAACATCTGTGCTGCACGGTTACCTGAAATAGACAAGGGTAACGCCGTGACCTCCACGTTCAATACTTTCATCTTCATACCTGGTCACTTCAGGAACATCGCGCAGATATGACTGCAGGATATTCCTGAGAATGCCGTCCCCCTTACCATGTAGTATTCTAACTTCATGAACCCTTAGCAATATAGCCTGATCAATATACCGGGCAATGATCTCATTCGCTTCTTCAGCCTTTTTACCCCGGATGTCAATCGACATTTTAAAATCGGCCATTTTGTCATTCAGCTGATGAAAAACACTTCCTGTCGGCTTGCTGAATTTCTGATTGGCTTCCCATATTCTGATTTCATCATATGTCGCTGCTATAAGACTATCGGTTTTGGTTCTGAGTCTTAATGATCCGAATTGAACTGTTGCCTGTTTGCCTCTAATTTCTTCTATTTTTCCGATGGCTTCCTGCCCTTCCATTCTAACCAGACTTCCGGGTTTCAATTGTCCCTGCGGTGCTTCCGGGCGCCTGACTTCATTTTTTTGAATCAGGGTAGGTTCAGGTAAAAATTCAGGTTCAGAAGGCTGATTGAGTATCTCTTCCTTTGACTGATCAAGCATTTCACGCAGTTTCCGCGTTGATTCTTTCTCGGCTTTGTTTTCTTTTATTTCCCGGATGGTGTTTTCAATGATCCTGTTTGAATTGTCGAGAATCTGTTGAGCCTTGGTTTTCGCCTCTTTAAGAATCTCCTGTTTACGTGATTCAAGACTGTTTAATAACTTTTCATACCTGCTGACCAGTGAAGCCAGTGTTTCATCAGCCACCTTAAGATCAGTTGTCTTTTGGTCAATAAACTTCTTATCTACTTCAAGCTGTGCAAGCTGATGCTCAAAATCGAGCTGTGATGTACTGATCTTACCGGTCGCGGCTTCCAGCACTTCGGCAGGGAAACCTATTTTCCTTGCTATCTCGAACGCGAACGAACTCCCTGGTTTTCCAATACTTAGCCTGAACAGGGGTGTCATTGCTTTTGTGTCATAAAGCATGGCGCCGTTTACTATGCCCGGATGCTTGCCAGCCATAAGTTTCAGGTTGGTATAGTGAGTGGTTGCGATTCCAAAACAACCTTTCCGGCTCAGGGCTTCAAGGCTGGCTTCAGCCATAGCTCCCCCAAGTTGAGGTTCGGTTCCTGCACCGAATTCATCAATCAGAAACAGGGTAGTATTATTGACATTTTCAAGCAATGTTCTGATGTGGATCAGGTGTGAGCTATAGGTACTCAGGTCGTTTTCGAGTGATTGTTCATCGCCGATCTCAAGAAAAATGCTGCTGAAAATACCGGCTTCCGAATCATCGCCAACCGGAATCAGAAGCCCGCACTGAAGCATATATTGAAGCAAACCTGCAGTCTTAAGACAAACTGATTTTCCTCCGGCATTCGGGCCGCTAATGATCAGAATGCGATGTTCTGAGCTTAGTTCTATTTCAAGCGGGACAATTTTCTTACCCTGAATTTTCAGACTGATATTTAAAAGCGGATGGACAGCTTTTTGCCATTTTATCATCGGCTTATCAGTCAGCATTGGTTTCACGGCATCCATCTTTATAGCCAGACCGGCTTTTGCCCTGATGAAATCAATTTCGCCGAGAAATGTGTAGAATCCTGACAATCCAGGCAGGTGTGGTCTGAGGAAATCTGTAAATTCTATCAGTATCCTGATTATTTCCTGACGTTCTTCGATTTTGAGATTCTGTATTTCATTATTGATCTCAAAGACTTCAGCAGGCTCAATATATACCGTCTGGCCTGTTGCACTGGTATCGTGGATGTACCCTGAAATCTTTCGTTTGTTCGATGCGGATACAGGGATCACAAGGCGTCCGTTACGGATTGTAAGTTCAGTATCGTCGCCTGTAAGTCCGTCTTTCCGTGCTGTGGCAAGAATCTGGTTTATACGACGGTCAGCCCCTGATAACTTGCTGCTGATTTCACGGCGGATTGAGTAGAGTTTTTCACTGGCTTTATCCCTGATGTCTGCTTTTTCGTCAATAATCAGTTCTATTTTTTTTATAAGTGCGGGATCGGGAATATTGGCCGGAACCAGGGCAGTCAATTGCGGATATTCTGTGTCGTCAAGCCTTTTAAGGAATCGGATGATGTCGGTTATGGTAAGCAGGGAAAGCTTCAGCCCGATCATGGTGTCGGGGTCGGTAAAAGTACCGGGAAGCCTGACCCGGGTAAGTTCATCGGTTAAATCATAATAATCCTGAGAAGGAAAGTTGCCGATAAACTGAAGAATGTATTTCATCTCGGCTGTCTGACTGATCAGCGAAGTAATCTTACTGAAATCATTTGTAAATGTGATTTCCCGGGCCAGTTTCTTGGCATAAGGGCTGAAACATATTCCTTCAAGCATTGAGCGGACTTTGTCAAAGCCCGTTTTGGTATCAAAAGTATCCGGATAAATCACAGCGTGAAGTTTCAGACAAAAATACAAATATTCGGGTAGAGGAAGGAAATATACCGGAAGTGTTACCCGGCTATGGCTGATCCTTTTTTTCTGTTTCTGACTACCAGCAGTGCGATTCCGGCCAATGAAATAAGTCCGATAAGTCCGAACATAATACTGATCCAGAGTGGTTTAATAAGTTTCATTGGGCTATAATCGCCGATGGTAACATAGGCAGCCCAATAATACGGATGGGAACGCAGAGGGTCTCCCTGGTTGATCAGGTCGAGTTTTGACTGACGAAGGGCTTCATCTTTCGACATGCCATCCTCAAGGTATTCGTAAAATTTGCGGACAATCTCAGCACTTGATTGATCTTCTACCGACCAGAGTGTCATTACGATACCCGGAACACCTGCATAGATGAATCCCCTGGCAAGGTTCATCATCCCTTCCCCTTTCATCAGTTTACCTGTTCCTGTATTGCACGCACTTAGAACAGCCAGGCCTGCATTGAGGTTCATACTGAACAATTCATAGGTGTTAAGCATCCCATCTTCAAGAGAGTCTTTATTCTGGTAGAAAACAAGCTTTGAAAGCATGGGTTTTTCGTTGTTTACCAGGGTATGCATAGCCAGGTGCAGAATATTGTATTTTGAAGCGATCTCTTTGAAGTTCTTTTCAGTGGCTTCTTCTCCGGAAATAGTATTGCCAGAAAGTGCTTTTTTAATTCCTTTTATTTCTTCTTCAACTCCCGGGATAGGCAACAGGTAAACAGTTTTTCCGGTCTCATCAATGAACCCGTTTTCCTTTAAATTGGTAAGATTATCGTAAGAAGGTGCCATGGCCAGCAAATTGCGTGTTGCTTTCTTTTCACCTTTATTTATTGTTGAAAACTGCAGCGTTGCTGAAGCACTGTAACTGATGACATAATTTCTTATCAGGAAGGGTAAATCCCTGAAATCCATTCTGGTTTTGTTGGCCGGTGCATCAAGCAGCATATCAAAAGAAACATAACCTATTTCTGAGTCGGGAATGATGATCAGTTTCTTTTCCGGAATAATTTTGGTGCATGGTTCTATCAGGTTCTGATACAAAGCGTAGGCTGCATTGGTGTAGTTGAGGTAATCTTCCATTCTGGCGCTCATCAGGTCACCTGAGCCGGTGGCATCCCTGAGAACCCTGATATTCTTTATAAAAGATGAATCTATTTTATGGGTAATCAGTTCAAATTTATTTTGGTTGATTACAAAAAGATAGAGAACAGAATCGGTCATTGTGTACTCAATTACCGCACGGCCCGGATCAAGTTGTTTTTTGATTTTTTCAACAGAAACGTCCGGTTCTTTGTACTTCAGGCTATAATAATCAGGATATTCTTTTTCAAGAACCCGAGTAAGACTGTCATATCTCGCCTCAAGTTCAAATATTCTGGTTTCCCAGAACCTTAGTTTTACTTCATTGGGTTGGGTCTTTTGTCTTTCTTCGTAAGTGTATCGCTGATACGACCCAAGATCAAGTTTGATTTTCTTTTCAACATCCTGTATTTTTCGGGGAATCCTTCCAAACTGTCGGGCTTCAATATCCTGAAGAGAAGCAAAAAGCACTGCGGATTTTCCCTTGTCCGAATATCTGAATGCTTCTTCAAGGTATTCTTTCTTACCTGTAAGCTTGTACAGGGATGATGACACCTTAACGGTATTTAAAAATGTTTTCCGTTCTTCTTCTGACAATAATAATTTGCTTTCTTCATTCTGGTATGTAGAGCGAAGCTTTTCAACAACCTTAATGGCAAGTTTATATGTTTCAAGGCTGTTCTTCAGATTTGCTTCTGAGTTCATTAAACTCAGTGCTTCAGCTTTCCCGTTGAGTGCATTGACTAGATAGCGGTCAGGTTCGATTGAACGGGCCTGAGGGTTGGATAAAATGTTCGGATCATTAAAATCCTTAACGTAAGCTATAATGGCTTGCTGATAGTATTGCAAAGCCTGTTCAAAATTGTTTTTAATCAGGTAATAATTACCGATGTGAGTCAGGTTGTTTGAAAATTCCCGGCTTTTCTTTCCATAATTTTTCAGACTGATATCCAGGGCTTTCTTTATCCAGACAATGCTTTTGTCTTCCATGTTTTCCTGGGACAGGAAATAGCCATATCTTGTGTACAGGAGCCCGGTTTCAGGATGGTCAGGTCCAAATAATCTGACAGCCATACCAATGGCTTTGTTGTAAAATTCATCGGCTTTTATGGGCTGTTCCATGGCACTATAAAGACTGGCCATGTTTGAGAATGTCTTGATCACAGAAGGGTTGTTAAAATCTTCAGGTAAGCTCAATTCATAATATTTCAGTGCATTTCTGAAATCTCCCTTCTTCTCGTAAACATAGCCAATGTTCATGTTGATTGACAAAATGCTGGGATGTCCGGGTGCGAAATTTTCACTGGCAATGGCCAGGGCTTTGTTGAAAAATGTAAGCGCTTTTTCATAATCAGCCAGATGAATGTAAGTTTGCCCAATATTCAGATATAAGCTTCCGATATCCGGGTGATTTGAACCTACCTTTTCCAGAAGAATTTTTTCTGCTTTTTCGAAATAGGTAATGGCTTCCGAAACATTATACTCAAGTGTCAGAAAAAAGCCCATGTTCAGATACCTGTTTGCCAGTTCAGGATCGTTTGGTAGTGATATCTTTTCAATGATTCCCAATGATGAGGTCAATGCATCTTCAGCCAGCGGGTAATCGCCCTGTTGGGCATAAATAATTCCGATATTCTGAAGGTACCTCGCCAGATCGGAATCTTCCGGGAGTCGCCTTCTCATGGCAAGTTTATAAGCTATGGAGTAATTATTCAGTGCCTTTTCATAATCTCTTTTATAAAAATAAATGGTGCCTAGTCCATTATAACTTGGAGCCAATAAAGTATCATTCTGATTCGTAGCACTCACACGTGTTCGTATACTCTGATTGAAAGCCACCAATGAACTGTCAAAACTTCCCCTGTCCATCAGCAATAAGCCTTTCCTGTGTAAAATATCTGCCTGGAAACCTTTATTGTTGATAAACTTTTCTCCAAGAATTTTCTGTGCTTCAGTTATTTTCTGGAATGCTTCATCAGTCTTACCTTTTAGTCTTAATGCATCCACCTCTTTTAAAAGAGTTTTCAGGTATTCATTCCAGTTATTCTCAGCCCTGAGCATGGTGTTGGTAAGCTCATAATACTTATAGGCACTGTCGTACTCTGACTTCTTCATGAAGTCATCAGCTTTCTTAAGGATGTCACGGTAACTGGTGCCACTTCTGGTTATCGTACTGAGCGTGCCGGATGGTTTGCTTTTGTTCTTGCATCCCAAAAGCAATGCGATGCAGATAAGCGTCGGAAAGACGAAAATCATTTGAAAATTCAGGCGACGTTTGAGATGTCGGACCATACAGGAACCTGAAAAAGATATAAACAGTGTCGTTTGCTACAAAAGTAATAATAAACACTCCAATTTGTTCATTATGGGACAAAAAAAACAGGGGACCCGTCAGCCCCCTGTTTACCACAAAACCAGTATGATTATTGACGGGAAATTATCATTCGTTTCGTTTCATTGACATTCTGATTTCCGGTTGCTTTCAAAGTATAGTAATATATACCGTCTTTCAGTCCGGAACTGTCGAATATTACATTATGCGTTCCTGCTTCAGCTTCAGTTTCGGTAATCACCTTAACAAGCTGGCCCTGCTGATTGAAAAGGCTGATGTTGACCTTAGCATCCGATGGAAGCGTGTACATGATGTTGGTACTGCCGCTGAATGGATTGGGATAATTCGTACTGAGACAGGTTGCTGAGTTTGTGATCAGCGGAAGCGTATATCGGGTGTCAATCTGTTCGCCTTTAAAATTGCTGAAATGACTGACAGGATCAATAACAAATTTAATATCACTTCCATCATATGAACTGCTGGTGCCTGCGTGTATTACAAGAACAGGAATATCCGGATCTACTGAGGTTGCCGATGTTGTCTGATTAATCCAGCTGATACGGATTTGTCCGTTTACGATGGACATATTGATATCGCCCATCTGGCAGGTGACATCCTTAATCTCTACTTTGGATGAAGGGTAGTTGATCACCATGCCCATTGCGGAAGCTTCTGTTATGTCTTTGGCAAAAATTTCAACATTGAAGTCATTGGCTGCTGTTTTCTCTGTATAGGTTGCCTGAATGGCTGCCAGATCACGGGTTGAAGGAACAAAAGTACCGTTAACGTCACCTGCACTTGATCCTCCCATGATGGGCGGATTTGTTTTGGCGCCGGTATGTACAACCATTACATCGCCGAACACCCATGGTCCGG
>JADIZB010000018.1 GCA_016705005.1 Bacteroidales bacterium
TCGTTATTTTCAGTGTTCTTCGCTTATTAGGGATCATTTGGTTTTTCAACCTTGGCTATGAACTCCTTGACTTTGTAGCAACGGTAGTTGTAATCAAACAATGTACCGAATTGCCGAACCTAATGGAAATTACGACAACTGTTTCCAGGAAAATAGAGGATGCCTTGTCCAATTTGGAAGGTGTGGACTATTTAGTGACTAAGTCTTTGCCCAATGCCTCGGTCATTATTGCCAACCTGAAATACGGAACGGATTTGGACAAAACAATGCAGGACGCTCAACGCTATATTGACAATATCCGAAAGGACTTACCCGCTGAAATTTTAAGCCCCGTGATGAGCAAAGTTTCGCCCAACGACTTGCCGATCATGTCCGGTCAGTGCTACCAGTAATATACCCGCAACGGTATTTTACCAAAAATGAAGGACGAAATTTGCCACAAATCAACAATTGAAAGGGTGGCAGAAATCACGATGCTGGGCGGCGAAGAGCGCGAGAATTCAGGTAAAGATCAATCAGGAAAAGCTAAAATTGTATGGAATTTCTTTCTCGCAGGTTGTTGATGCCATCAACCGTTCAGGTTTGGATTTGCCCGCCGGCAAAGTGCAGCCGACAAGGGAAAGCAATTCAGTACGGCTGGCCGGAAAATTTACCACCCTTGAAGATGTTCAAAATGTACAAATCGGAATGCCCGCGCCCCAACAGCCCTGTTTATGTAAAGATATGGCAGAAGTGGCTGATGGGATCAAAGGAAATTACGTCCATCAGCCGTTACAACGGTAAAAACGGGATAGGCCTTTTGCTGAAAAAACAAAGGCGATGCCAATGCAGTGGAACGTTTCGAAAGTGGTGCAGCGAAACTTGAAAAAATTGAAGCGCAAATGCCAAAACCGGAGTAAAGTTTGTCATTGCCGACGACAGTACCGACAATACCATTGCTGCCGTGGATTCGGTGGTTGTGATTTGATATTGGCGGTAGTCCTGGTTTCATTGGTCATGTTGTTGTTTTTGCGGAGTTTCAGGAATGCCATCATCGTTTGGTTGCCATTCCGACCTCACTCATCACGGCTTTTGCAGTGATGTGGATGCTCCATTATACCCTCAACTTGATGACACTGTTGGCCATGTCGCTGATAATCGGCATATTGGTAGACGACGCCGTGGTGGTTCTGGAAAACATTCAGCGGCACCTGGACATGGGCAAAGAAAAGCGAAAAGCGGCTTTCGACGGGCGCATGGAAATCGGGTTTTCCGCCTTGTCCATTACGCTGGTGGACGTGGTGGTGTTTTTGCCGATTTTGTTTTTGCAGGTGTTTGTGGCGGATATGTTGAAGCAATTTTCGGTGGTGGTCATCACCTCCACGCTGACGAGTTTGCTGGTCGGTTTTACGCTCACGCCTTGGCTCGCTTCCCGCATCGGCAAAAAGGAAGACTTGCAGCCCACCAACTTCTTAACCGTTTTTGATTAGGTTTGAAAACCAGTTAGAACATTTCATCAATTGGTACGGCCAGACAATTGACATGGGTATTGAGCCATAAATTGATTTTCACAGGAATCGTTGTTTTGCTTTTGCCATGACTTTGGGTATCATGAAACAAGGAATTATCGGCAAAGAATTGATTTCAACGGGCGACCAGGGCAAGTTCCGTTTTGCCTTGGAGTTTGACAAAACAACCACTGTCCAACAAAACGATATTGTTTCTTCGGACATAGAAAAATACATTTTGACCTTGCCTGAAGTCAAAACCTTGTTCAGCAATGTGGGCGGGCCAAGCACGGGTATCGGTAGTTTGGGGGTAGGTTCTATGTACAAAAGTGAATTTACGGTTCAGTTAAAACCGAAAACCGAAATCGCCAATCTGCGAACAGAAGATTTTATGCTGCGATTGCGGGAAGAGCTGCACAAGATTATCCCAATAATCGGTTTTCAATGGCGGCATTGGGCTGTTCCCGCTCTGCGCCCATTGAAATGACTTTGAGCGGAAGCGACTTGGCGCAAGTGATGGCAACAGGAAAAATGCTGAAAGAAATCGTGCAGGACATTCCGGGAGCGGACAACGCGCAACTTTCGGTAGAGGACGGAAGCCCCGAATACAAAGTAGTGCCGGACAAAGACAAAATGCAGCGTTTGGGATTGAACACCGCTTATGCCGGGCAAAACCTGCGCATTGCCTTTACGGGCAATGACGATGCGAAACTTACCGAAAATGGCACCGAATATCCCATCAGGATATGGATTGCAGATTTTGACCGCCGTAGTTATGAAAACGTTAGCCGCCTGAACATTCCCAGTCCAATGGGATTTCCGGTTCAGGTATCGCAATTTGCGGAAGTCGTCAAAGACCGGTCGCCTTCGCTTTTGGAGCGTAAAGACCGGCAGCCTGCCGTTACGCTCACCGCCGATGCCCTAGGCAGGCCTTCTGGAACCGTGGCAGGTGATGTGGTGGCATATTTGGAAAAGCCCTTTGCCACAGGGCATACAGTTAACCTGGGGTAGCGACATCAAACGCCAGAATGACGGTTTTGGGGCATTGGGCTCCGTTTTGCTCATTTCTTTTTGCTGATTTACCTGATAATGGTAGCCTTGTACAATAGTTTCGTTTATCCATTTGTGGCATTGTTTTCAATTCCAGTGGCGGCAATTGGGGCATTTTTAGCCTTGAACCTCTCCTTGAGCAATTTGAGTTTGTTTGCTTTGTTGGGATTGATTATGCTGATGGGATTGGTCACCAAAAATGCTATTTTGATCGTTGACTTTACCAATCAGCTCAAAGCCGAAGGCAAGCATTTCAAAGAAGCCTTGATATTGGCGGGCAAAGAACGTATGCGCCCCATTTTGATGACCACTTTGGCGATGGCAGTCGGCATGTTGCCCATCGCCTTGGCAAAAGGCACTGCCAGCGAATGGAAAAACGGCTTGGCGTGGGTTATTATCGGCAGTTTCTTTTCGTCGATGATTTTGACTGTTTATTTAGTTCCGATGATGTATTACATAGTGGATACGATAAAGGAAAATAGCCAATGGCAAATAAACCCGTCAAGCCAGGAAAGCGGATTTAGTGGTAGGTAAGAAATTTAGATGTACCAGAGGTGGAATCAGTTGACGAACTTGATGATCCACGTTCCGGTTAAATTTCAGATTTCGGATTAGTAAATTAGCCAATGAGCTAATATTAGATTAGCAGATTTCGGATTTACCTTCGGTGAACTTCACTCCGGTTCGGATTTCAGACTGCTTATATGTAATAGTTCCTGACCTCTAACCTCCTCTCACACATTGCTGAACACTTCACCTTTCTTACCTACTTACTTCTGTCAACAAAATCACTGATCAATCAAAACCACCACCATGAATCAAGCCCTCAGAATTCTTCAACTCGTTTCACTCAGTTTACTCCTTTCATCTTTTCACAACCAGAAAAATGAAAGCGATTTGATTTAAAATTGACGTGAAGATTACACAATTCAAAGGCACCGTGCTTTTTGCAGTCTTACAATAGAAGTTTTTCGAATTATCAATCTGTTGGATTTTCTAACAGACCGTCTTTTCCAAAAGCTTCATTTGATTTGTTGAGCGATAAGAGGATAGTGGTTAAAATTATATACCTGTAATTCGCAAGATGAAAATGCAGCTGGTATTTATAGCGATTATGTTTTTTCCCGCCCTGGTGGTTCATGGACAAGTCAGGGACTCTGTTCCCCGGCCAGGACTTTCAGAAATATCGCAGGTAAACCAGGGGAACAGCTATGTCACTTTCCCGACGGATATTGGTAACATTGAGCCTCTTTGGTTCGAAGCAAATATCATCCCTAATTTCTATATACGTCAAAGCAAAAATTCAAAGCTAATAGGCGTATTGACTCCACAGATCATACTTCGAATGTATCAGGAAGAGATCTTTCCCAGTTCGCACCCAGTTGTTGCCTCAGATTACCATGTATTATCTCATAAAAGGTAAGGAGTATGACAACCAGCTCAGTTTATTCGGACGATATGCACACCATTCCAACGGGCAGTCAGGCAGTTTCTTTGAAGCTGATGGCAGTATAAATCTGGAATCGGGAAATTTCTCCACAAATTTTCTTGAGTTTGGCTTAATTGCTACAAACAGGAATCACCGATTCAATGCGATTCAGTTTTTAAGTCTTCATTTGAGTTCCATCCGCAAGCCTGGAATGCGGAGGACTCAATAATTGTAACACAAATACCGATGGCATACAGCACTTTCTATATTCAAGCTTCCGGCAAAAAGTCAGGTTTATCCCAGGAAAACGCGATATTTCCCTTAAGGGCGAAGCTACCTGGATATTTGGGAATCCGGATATTCCAGGAAGGCTATTCTTTTGACCGGCTAAACCTCAGATTTACTTTATATTATCATCCGGTGTTCCTGGAGGACATTGGGCTGTTTGTTCAGTTCTACCATGGCTCGGATTATTATAACCTCTATTTTGGAAACAGGCTGGATGTGATCCGTTTTGGAATAATGACAGAAAAGTTGCGGTTTTAATTGTCGTTGATTTCCTGGTCAATTGAGCTATTTACTTTCTCAAATCGCTCAATTTGGGTTTTATTAAAAGCCTCACAGCCGAATTCCTATACCTTTATTCATCCCAGTTCAGCAACCGCCTCTCCCCTTCAAGTGACCTAATATCAGTAACATCCTGGCTTACTTCGATGGTTCCTTTGTATTCCCCGTTAGATGAACGCAGAGCGATGTATCGGATGTAAATGAATTTACCTTTCATATTTATCCAGAAATTGGCTTCGTTTTTACTACCGTCTTTGAACGCTTCAACGATCTGGTTGACAATATGAACGCTTTCCGGCGGATGGCAGTTTTGAACTTTTCGCCCGATAATAGCATTGGACCGTGGAAATATCCTGTGCTTTCCACCGGAAAAATATCGTACCGTATCATCTTCGTCCACAAAAGTGATATCAACCGGCAAATTCTCAAATAGCTGAATAATCTGTTCTCTTTTTAAAACGCCGGTATCCAGGTCAGTCATGCCGGATGCAATGTTTTTGCCTGTTTTATTCATTTCTGATTTCCGGGGCGGGTTTATATAGCACCAGCCTGTTTCATGCGCCTGAACCAGCATTTCTTTCCAGGCACTTTCCGGAACAGCCCGGTAAGCTACCGGATAAACGATTTGTTCTTCTCTGAAAATAATGGGAAGAACTACAAAAAACAATCGCCCGAATTCTTTATTTAACAAGTCTTTTCTAAGAGAGTCGCGTTTTAGTAATTCCTCCAGACTTTTCAGAGACTTACGAAAATCATCGTGAAAAGACCACATTAACTGCAGGCAGCGGTGTTGTGAAAACGTGCGTTCAATAAAGGGAAAGAGTATGTTTTCCTTCTTTATATAATGAAGTTCATAGAGTTTTAAGTCATGAATGAGTCGGAGTAGCTCTGCGGCCAATTCATTTTCTTTTGCCTCAGATTGGCTGAATAAGGTTTTCACAACACCACGCATTTCCCTGGTAATCTTCTCAACGCCCCTGTTTTCAAGCATGAGGTAGCTCAGGAAGTGGTCTTCGGAAGGCTTTTCCCAGGTTTGTTGTTTCAGTGATTTAAAAAAGATATTGATCAGTTTTCCTACGGTGTTTTTTACTGATTCAAATGGATAGTGCTGAAGCAAGTAATCGAGAACCTGCATTATTTCAGTTGCCGTCACAACCGCTATCTCATCTTTGTATTTCTCATAAAGGGCTTTACCATTTTTCCCTTCAACCATTCCACTGCAATAGGCTTGCATTTTCATGTAATGCATTTTTGCATCAGCAATTGATTCAGACATAAAATATAGAATTAAATTTTATTCCATAATGACCAGTAAGCTTTGGCTTTTGCATACAAACATAAATAATCCATTGAGCGCAATTTCCCCTGATATCATAGTTGATTCATGATATGCTTTCAAACTATTTAAACTCTATTTCGGCATATCATTATTTTCACAACAGATGCTTATCTGAGTCTGGGTGAAAACATTTTTCCATCTCTCATTGTATCTCGGGCTAAACTCTGTACACTTTCCTCTGTAACCAATTTGATCAGTGCATCGCGTATCAAAGCATATTTGTCATGAAGCGGGCAGGGATTATTGTCGTCGCAATGTTTCAGGCCAAATCCGCACCCAGAAAATATATTTTCTCCCTGGGAAGCAACAATAAGTTGCTTTAGAGACAAATCAGGCTTTTTCGTGTCAAAATAAAATCCACCTCCTTTCCCTTTCTGGGATTCAATAAAACCTTGTTTTACTAACCTTTGTAAGATCTTAGCCGTATAAAAATGAGGTGCATCAATCTTTTGAGCGATTTCAACTATACCTGGCCGTTTGCCTGCAGAATTCTGCAACTGAATGTAAACCAATCCCCTGAGTGCATATTCTGTCTCTTTATTAAACATATGTTTGCTCCATTAATTTAGTACACAACACAACAAAGGTACGAAGAACTTTTAATAAATAAAAAGAGACCTTTTTGTCTTTTAATTGATTTTTATATATCTTTGTATGTAAATAAAACCCAGTCAGTATGTCTAACCACATCATTTCAGGGCTAACGATTGGCCAAATCATAGCCAACGATTTCAGAACTGCATCGATATTTAAAAAAGCCGGTATCGATTATTACTGTGGAGGCAATAAGAGCATTTCTGAAGCCTGCAGCGAAAAAGGGGTTGATGAATATAAGCTAAGAAAACAACTTGAAGTTCTTGCGGATTCTCCAGTCAATAACGCATTGAACTTTAAAGAATGGCTGCCAGGCTTGCTTTGTGATTACCTTACAAAGACACACCATAAATTCGTGTTGAAGAGTTTACCGGAGTTGGTTCTTTACACCGGTAAGATAGCAGAAGTTCATGGGGAACATCACCCGGAGCTTATTGAAGTAGCATCCTTATTTGCCGGCATCAATGAAGAATTGTTTCAACATTTAGCATATGAGGAGGAGGTTCTGTTCCCTGCTATTAAAGCGGTTGAAAGGAATGCTTCTTTGAAGGGCAGATCAACGCTTGTATCACAAATCTCTCGGTTACAGAGTGAACATGAGTTCGTTGTCAGGGCTATGGATAAAATAAAAGTCTTGACACAAAACTACCTGATTCCGGAAGATTCCTGTAACACCTACCTGGTTTCTTTAACACTTCTTGAGCAATTTGAAGACGACCTTCATATTCATATTCATCTCGAGAACAATATTCTGTATCCAAAAGTTTTGAGTACGGCTGAATAAAAAAGTAAAATCATGACAACAGCAACACAAAACCTTGAGAATGACCACATGCACATAATTCGTTTGATCGGAGTTATGGAACGGATTATAGGAACCATGGATCCAAGAATTGAGCACCTTGAAACTATTATTAAAGTGGTTCGTGAATTTGCCGATGGGCAACATTTAGCAAAAGAGGAGCAATTACTTTTCCCACTCATGGTTAGCAAGGGATTCTCAAATGAAACCGGGCCCGTAGCAGTAATGCTTCACGAACATGAGCTGGCCAGAAATTTTGTTTTAGGAATGGCTGAAAATATTTTGCTTTTTAAAAAGGGCGAACGCATTGCTCTTAGTGCCATTTACAACAATATGCTTGGATATACCGGTTTGTTGAAGGGCCATATCGGAAAAGAGAATACTGTACTCTACCGAATGGCCGATAATGTACTTACCATTTCTGAGCAAGAGACCTTACTGCTTGATTTTATGAAGATTGAACATTTCGAGAAAGATGGATTAATAGTCAACGATTATCTTAAACTCATAGATGATCTTGAAGATTATTATTCAAACCTGGATACAGATAGGTAATATTTCTTCCACGTATGATTTATCCTGATCCGGGTTGCTTCTATTTTCAGGTTATGGGCAAGTTAGACAGATATAGTGAAAAACTCAGAAAAATGAACAGCCCACTTTTGACAAGTATTGAAAAACTCAAAACAATCAATAAGAACATATTTTATAAAAAAAGTGGAGACCAGAAACCATTTTAAAACGGGGAGTATTCTGAAAAGCCATAAGAGTAAGAACAAAATTTAAATTAAGAAAAATGAAACTAAAAACAGTTATACTGATTATGTGTTTTGTTACACTAAAAACACATGCACAAAAAACTGAACCACTGTTAGGCAAATGGAAGTATGCAGACATTGCCGATAAGGAAAAACTTGATTCAAAGGTATTAGAAATGGCAAAGATGACATTTGCTAAAGCGGAGCTAGAATTTACTCCTGATGTAAGATTTACATATAACCCGCTTGGCGATAATCAATATAGCAACTATAGCGGCACATGGACAATGAATAAGGAAAGAACCAGACTGACCGTTCAGATTAGCAATACATCCTCACCAGAGAAGACACAATCGGCCGAATGGGAAATTAAAGGACTTACTGAAAAAGAACTAGAATTAAATATGGGCAATGCGGTTGTTGTCTTTAGTAGACCCAAAACGGAGCAAAGCACAAGGGAAGAACGAATCGAAGAAGAACTCAAAAAATCAGTAAAGGAATTGTCTGTCAATCAAAACTCAATTGAGCCTACTATTGAAATAAAAACCAAAACTCATTTAGTAAAAGTATATTCTGGATGGAATAACATTTTTGGAAAGAATACAGAGGCCAAGCTAGAATTGTTGTCAATTGCTTCGGGGTTAAAATCTTCTGAGTTATTTTCAGAAGCACCTGATGGTTGGATTAAAGATGACAAAACAAGAGATAAGTTTAACGGAACCATTAGTCTGTCATTTAAAGATTCACCATCTGAAACAACTATTGCTCAGCAGAAGCAATCATTCATAGAATATTGTGCTGAATTCGCAGATCCTCCAACAGACAAGATTAAGTTTTTAGAAGAAGAAGTTATTCTTGCTGATGGAAGAAAGGGGATATTGCTATTTTACTACTCAGACAAAGTGCGATTAGAAGGATTTCAATTAAACTGCGAAGTTTATAGTGTTTCTAATGTAAATCCAAAGTATTTGACTATTTATCGTTATTACATGAGTGGTGGTACAATACAGAATTTGGCCGAAAAAGATTTTCCTGTTTGGAAAGATTATTTTAAGAAAATTATGTTGACAATTAAACCTAATACAAACTAAAAATGGCAAAAGACAGAAAACCAGCCCATAACAGGCATTTGGCCCAATGGCGGGTGACTTGGTTAATTGAACATCCTACATCGCATCAACTTTTGTGGTGTTTTGACAGTTTTGTGCCCCGAAATCCGCCACTGCGCAAAACGCCAAACCGATATTGTTGATCCAATCTCCTCAAATAACAGATTGGTTTATTTTAACAAGAAGTAGCACCTGCTTCTGTTTTTCTTACTAAATGTAAAGCCTGTACCTCATAAAATTCTACTTAAATCAAAACCTTTCAAACCAATTCTTAATTAAAAAAATGCAATATGGAAAATCGAATCTTCAACTCAACTCTCCGAGGTTTAACTTTTCTTTTCATGATCCTGTTATTACAAGCTTGTGGATCAAAAACATCTGCACCAGAAACGACTCCTGTCCCTGATGCTATTGTTGAAATTGACACCAAAGCACACAGCGATAGCAAAGGCGTGGGAAAGTTTACTGAAGTCAAACTTGAGGCAATTGACCCTGCCAGGGCTGAGCTTGGTAAAGCTGTATTTACGACCAAATGCACTACCTGCCATAAACTCACGGCTGACAAATTTGTAGGCCCCGGACTTGAAGGTATAACCAGCCGCCGCACTCCTGAATGGATCATGAATATGATTACAAATCCGGAATTAATGATGAAATCTGATCCTGTTGCCAAGAAATTATTTGAAGAAATTCTGACACCTATGGCGAATCAGAATATCGGGGATGAAGAAGCAAGAAATATATTGGAATATCTTCGTCAGAACGACAACAAATGAAAATTCCTAATAATCGAGAATATTAACCGACAAACCGATTCCTATGAAAAAAATCAGACAAATACTGTTTGGCATGACCATTCTCTCAATAATTGGCGGGTCATTCACTTCCTGCAAACCTAAAAAGGTTGGAAGTATGATGGCCGGTGACGCAGCGCAGAAAGTGTATATTGCCCCGGGCCAGTTCGATGAATTCTACCTTTTCACCTCAGGTGGTTTCAGCGGCCAGATGGGTGTATACGGACTTCCTTCAGGACGCCTTCTGAAAAACATTCCGGTTTTTTCACAAGATCCAACCACTGGTTGGGGATATACTGAAGAAACAAAACCCATGCTAAACACATCATTTGGTTTTGTGCCCTGGGAAGACAGTCATCACCCTGAACTCAGCAAAACAAACGGTGAGGACGATGGTCGTTGGATCTTTATTAACGGGAATAACACACCTCGTATTGCACGCATAGATCTTACCACATTCCGCACTGTCGATATTATTGAACTACCTAATGCCGGTGGTAACCACGCTTCGCCATTTTGTACTGAGAACACAGAGTATGTGGTTGGCAACTCACGATTCTCAATTCCGTTGGATGGGGAAGATGATGTTCCGATTACAACTTACAAAGAGAACTTTAAAGGAGCTGCTACTTTTGTAAAGGTTGATCCAAAAAGCGGAGAAATGAGTGTGGCTTTTCAGATTGTTGTGCCGGGGTTTAATTATGATCTGGCTCATGCAGGCAAAGGTGTTTCACACGACTGGATGTTTTTCACAAGTTATAATTCAGAACAGGCACATAACCTTCTCGAGGTAAATGCCAGTCAAAATGATAAAGATTTTGTAATGGCTGTAAACTGGAAAAAGGCCGAAGAGCTTATAGCGCAAGGTAAAGGCAAGAAAATCCCTGCCCGTTACATGCACAATATGTATGATGAGAAAACTCATTCAGCTACTTCAACCGAAGAAAAAGAAGTTACTGTGATTATGGCTGAAGAAATGCCAGGACTGGTTTATTATATGCCGTGCCCAAAATCTCCACATGGTTGTGATGTGAGCCCTGATGGGAGATACATTGTAGCCAGCGGCAAACTGGCTGCAACAATTCCTGTATTCGCGTTCGAAAAAATGCTTAAGGCCATTGAAAATAAAGCCATAGAAGGTGAAGTTTCAGGTATTCCAGTATTAAAGTATGATCAAGTACTCGCAGGAGAGGTTTTGCAAACGGGTCTTGGACCTTTACATACCGAGTTTGATGACAAAGGCTTTGCTTATACCTCATTTTTTGTATCATCTGAGATTGTGAAATGGGATGTTGAAAAACGTGTGGTTGTCGATCGCGCACCGACATATTACTCTATTGGTCACTTATGTGTTCCGGGTGGAGATTCGCGTAAACCAAGTGGAAAATATGTTATAGCACTTAATAAAATTACCAAGGATCGCTACCTTCCTACTGG
This sequence comes from Bacteroidales bacterium, assembly GCA_016705005.1. Lineage (GTDB taxonomy): Bacteria > Bacteroidota > Bacteroidia > Bacteroidales > Lentimicrobiaceae > Lentimicrobium. The sequence continues at coordinate 11,367 of JADIZB010000018.1, forward strand.
CCCGGAATTAACACAATCAGCTCAGCTATTCGACATCAGTGGTGAGAAAATGACTTTATTACTCGACTTCCCAACCATTGGTGAACCCCATTATGCTCAAGCGATTGCAGCCGACAAAATTGCGAAAAACTCAAAAAAATTCTTTACAATTGAAGAAAACAATAATCCATTCGCTGCCAAATCAGAAGCTGAAGCAAAAGTTGTGAGAAAAGGTAACAGAGTTGATGTTTATATGATTGCCATTCGGTCTCACCTTAATCCTGATAATATTGAAGGAATCAAGCTTGGAGATGAAGTATACTTCCATGTTACCAACCTTGAACAGGACTGGGATGTTCCTCATGGATTTGCCATTAAAGGTGCAAACAATTCCGAATTACTGATTATGCCTGGAGAAACCGCAACATTGAAGTGGGTTCCGGTACGAACCGGCATGTTCCCGTTCTATTGCACTGACTTCTGTTCGGCTCTGCACCAGGAAATGCAAGGCTATGCGAGGGTTTCTCCAGCCTCAGCCAATGTTGCGCTTAAGTTCTCAGGTGGCGCTACAGCGGAATAAAAGCAAATACCGTTTGTAATTATTAACTTAAAACAAAGATGCAGAGAGGGTTGAGAAGTATTTGCGATTACTACAAAGACCAGCCTTCTCTGCATTGATTATACTGAGTGTAATTTGATAGAATTATGAAAACAAGTTCACGATTTATTATCTTCCTCTGCTCTTTCCTTATGATCGGGGCTTTTTTCTTCCCATTCTGGAAAATCATGCTTGAAGCACCACAATATCCTGAAGGGTTGGAGATGAAAATCTGGTTGTACAAGATCACCGGTGATGTAGAGAAGATTAATGGACTAAACCACTATATCGGGATGAAGCTGATACATGAAGACGAATTTCCAGAGTTTAAAATTATGCCCTGGGTTCTTGGGCTGCTGATAGTTTCCGGAATAATGGTAGCCATCATTCGCAAGCGATCATTACTCTGGGTATGGATCTTATTTTTACTGGTTGCCGGTGGTATTGCCTTCTATGATTTTTATCAATGGCTATATGATTACGGCCATAACCTGGATCCTCATGCTGCAATAATAGTCCCCGGAATGAGTTATCAACCCCCCATGTTTGGGTATAAGCAATTGTTGAACTTCCTTGCCGGTTCATTTCCTGATAGCGGAGGATACCTCGTAATTGTGGCATCTCTTGGAATTGTAGGAGTTGCCATATATGAGCAGTTTTACCAAAAGGCAAAAGTAATTTCCTGAAAACCCGCTACTTTTTGGTGGCTGAACTTTAATTATTTCATGATTGTTTAATATGATAATCTTCTAGTGATGAATTTAATAGCAAGAATCGCTCTTTCAGCATCTTTTATCTTTCTGATGCTTTGCACTTCGTGTAAGAACGATATGCGTGAGATACAATATGGAGAAGACAATTGTGAACTTTGCCGGATGACCGTTATGAATCCTCAGTTCGCTGCGGGATTGCTCACTTCAAAAGGAAAGGTCTATACTTTCGATGCTGGTGAATGTCTTGTGAGGTATCTGAAAGCAAATGGGGTTAATGAAAAGGATCAGTATTTCATGAGCGACTATAACAAACCCGGAACTCTGATTGATGCGCGGAAAGCTGCATACCTGCATGGTGACAGTATTCAAAGCCCGATGGGTGGCAACCTGGCAGCATTCAGCAACTTAGTTTCAGCTCAGGTTGCGCAGAAGGAATTGGGTGGTGATCTGTTAACCTGGCAGCAACTAATCGGAAAGTAATGAAAAAACCGAATCATTCTGTTTATTGCAGAAAATCTGTAAATGTTGAAACAATTTGTATGCGTTCATCTTTCATGACTTTTTTAACACTATCAGGTCTCATTATTCTGCACTTCTCACTTACAAACAAAGTATCGGCCCGCGAAATTACGGTCAAACCAGGCACTGAAATAAATACACTTCAAAGCGCAATGCTACTGGCTAAAAACGGTGATATTATCAAAGTTAGTAAATCGACCTATTTTATTGAAGATTTAATCATCGACAAATCGATCAGCTTAATCGGCATCGACTTTCCGATACTGGATGGGCAAAAGAAAAGCAATTTGCTCATCATCAGGGCTCCGCATGTTACTGTTAAAGGTTTCATTATTCGAAACAGCGGTTTTGCCAACATCAAAGACAAGGCCGGAATACGTGTTGAAAAAGGCGATGGTGTGAGTATTCTCAACAACCGTCTCGAAAGTACCTGTTTTGGGATATACCTCGCTAAAGTTAAAGGAGGAACCATCAGTGGTAATACAATCCTTGGAACGAACTCTGTTATTCAGTCCGGGAACGGGATTCATCTCTGGTATTCAAATAATCTGAGAATTATTAACAATAAAATCAGCGGTCAACGGGATGGGATTTACTTCGAGTTTGCTACTCATTGTGAAATCGTTCGCAATGTGAGTGAGAACAACCACAGGTACGGATTGCATTTTATGTTTTCGAACAACGATAATTATTCCTATAATACCTTCAGGAACAATGGCAGTGGAGTGGCTGTAATGTACACAAAGAATATCATTATGACCGACAATACTTTTGATCAGAATTGGGGCGGCTCCTCTTACGGATTGTTGTTAAAAGACATATCCAAAAGCTATATTGCGTTCAATAAATTTTCGAGAAATACTTCAGGGATTTACATGGAAGGAACCAGCGAAGTAAAAACCGAATACAATGATTTCCTGAATAACGGGCTGGCAGTGCGCATGCTTGCCAATTGCGAGAAAGATACTTTCCTGCTGAATAATTTCATGGGTAATACCTTTGACTTTACGACCAACGGCACCGAGAACCTGAATTATCTTCAGGGAAATTATTGGGATAAATATTCGGGCTACGACCTTGATCGTGATAAAAAAGGGGATCTTCCTTACCGGCCGGTGAGTCTGTATTCTCAAATCATCGAAAAATTGCCTTCCGCCGTGTTTCTGCTGAGAAGTTTTATGGCTGAATTGCTCGATAAAGCAGAGCGCGCCCTGCCATCCATGTCCTATGTCAATTTATACGATAATGAACCCTCAATGCATATAATCCGGCCATGATACAAATTGAACATTTACAAAAGCATTATGGTAAGATTCAGGCTTTGCGGGGTGTAAACCTGACTTTTAATATCGGACAGGTTATTGCACTGGTTGGACCAAATGCTTCTGGTAAGACTACCCTGATCAAATGCCTGTTAGGTATGGTTATCCCGGACGGAGGCAGAATTCTTTTTGATGGAAAAGATATTAAAGGAGATGTCCTTTATAAACGAAGGATTGGTTATATGCCGCAAATAGGGCGTTATCCCGACAACATGAGGATGGGTTATTTGTTCAGGATGATGAAAGACTTGGGAAGAACACGTGTGAAAGGCAAGTTTGATGAAGAATTGATACTTGCTTTTAAACTGGAAGAAATGTTTGGCAAACCCTTAAGGGCACTCTCGGGCGGTACCCGGCAAAAAGTAAGTGCAGCGCTGGCATTCCTCTTCAATCCAGATGTTATAATTCTCGACGAACCAACAGCAGGCCTTGATCCGCTCGCTTCGGAAACACTGAAACAGAAAATACAAAAGGAAAAGGAATCCGGCAAGTTGATACTTATCACTTCGCACATCATGAGCGAAGTAGAAGAGATAGCAGACTACATTGCTTACATCGTTGAAGGTGATGCTGTTTTCTATAAAAGTATAGCCGAAATTAAATCCGAATCAGGCGAGGAAAGGTTAGGAAAAGCTTTGTTCCATCTGTTGCAATAATCAGTTATGCACAAGATAATTAAATACGTTTTACATGATATATTCAGAAATCGCATATTGCTGGCATATGTGGTTCTGTTATCATTAAGCTCTTTTGGTCTTTTCATGATGAATGAGGATGTATCAAAAGGATTAAGCAGCCTGCTAACAGTTCTTTTAATTGTGGTTCCTCTTGTAAGTATTCTGTTTACGACCATATACTTCTTCAATTCTTACGAATTCATCGAATTGCTCATTGCGCAACCCCTGAAACGTAGCAATATTCTGTTAGGTGTCTATTGTGGTGTCGGACTTTCGCTGCTGCTTGCCTTCTGGATAGGGATAGGATTGCCGGTATTAATTTTCGATGGAACAATTGTTGGCTGGTATTTCATATTATCAGGCAGCCTTCTTACGATGGTATTTGTATCCCTGGCCTTCCTGGCATCGGTGCTCACACGCGACAAAGCCCGGGGAATCGGAATCTCCGTGTTGCTCTGGTTTTATTTCACACTAATTTTTGATGGCATATTATTGATGATGATGTTTGCCTTTTCCGATTATCCATTGGAAAAATTAACGATCTTTATGAGTTGCCTTAATCCTGTTGATCTCGCTCGCATATTGGTGTTGTTAAAAATGGATATTTCCGCATTGATGGGTTATACGGGTGCAGTATTCAACCAGTTTTTCGGTTCTTCATTCGGAATAGTGCTGGCCGTCTTAGTAATGTTAACCTGGGTTCTGGTTCCTATAGGAATCGCATTACGGATATTCAAAGGAAAGAATTTGTAATATAATATTTTGCTCATCCGTTATTATACCAGTAGTTGTTTGACACTGCAATTGTAAGTCTATCAAAAAGTCTTTCACCAAAGTATCTGCGATTCAATTTGTAGCAAAACTCATCCAGATAAAGCTGTAAATACTTCCCTTTGATTTTATGATAAATACCTAGTAATGTTCTCTTTGCGTTACTGATTGCAATATGAACCCAAGGCAATGTACTGATAGTAGTTCGTTTTGAAGATTTCTCAGTAATATGAACCTCAACAAAGTTTGATATATCAACATAACTGGTACTCTTATCACTGAACACGATGGTTTTTTCAGTGATGTTGTCTTCAATCACCTGGTTAATCTCATCTTTCTGATACGACTCTAATACTCTCATCTTGAAATACCTACAGTGATTAGATCTTCTGCCGGTTCGAACATCTTCTAATGGTGTTGATTCAGCCATCACAGCAACATTGACCTGCCTTTCGCTACCCCTTCCACGTTTGAGTGATGTACGGGATTCATTATCAATCTCTGTTTCAAAGCATCCTTCATCAAACTCAACCATATCGGTTAACTTATACAAGGCATCCCGGTTCCCCATTGCTTTCCGGATTTTATGCATCATAAACCAGATAGGTTCGTACCGTTTATGTCCCAGTTGCCTTTGTAGCTCAGTTGCAGATATGCCTTTCTTTGAAAAACTCATGAATGCCATAGCCAGATACCACATCCTGAAAGGTAATTTGGCATTTTCCATCATACTTCCGCTCCGAAGTGTGGTTCGAAACCGGCATTCTGTACATTGCCATTGCCATTTCCCTTGTAACCAATAATGTTTGGTACTCCCACAGCTTTTACAAATAATTCCTTGCTGTTCCCGTATGCCCTTAAAATGAAGCCTACAGCTGTGCTCGTCGGGAAAGTCTTCAATAAATTTGATTAGATTCACGTCAAAATTTTTTTGACAATATAATCATTCTTTGATTTGTGGTACATTTACGGATGAGCAAATATAATATTTATGATTTCATTATAAAAATAAATCCCGGATTGAACCTCAATTCAAACCGGGATCTTTTCGTTGTTGGTTCAATATCTATTTTGCCGGTGGTAACAGAACTGCATCAATTATATGAATTATCCCATTGCTGCAAGATACTGAAGCAACAATATCTGCACCGTTTACCGTAACTTTACCGTCTTTTACACCCATGGTGACTTTCCCGCCGTTAACCATACCGAGCGTTTGTCCATCTTTAAAGAATGATTGATCAAGTTTGCCAACATAAACATGATATTCGAGGATATTTCGCAAATCTGCTTTTTTCTCTGGCTTAACAAGTCCTTCAACGGTGCCCTTTGGTAACTTATTGAAAGCATCATTGGTTGGTGCAAAAACTGTAAAAGGACCTGCGTTCGACAATACATCAACATATTCAGCAGCTTGCAGGGCTGCAACCAGTGTAGTGTGATCTGCAGAACCAACAGCCACTTTAACAACATCTTTCTGTGATGCATCATCCTCAACTCCGGATTGTCCGGGAAGAGGAGCAGTTGTGGTTTCTGGGGCAGAACTGCTATTATTTCCTTCTTTCCCTCCGGAATTGCATGAACTGATAACCAAAGAAATGGCCAGAAGGCCAACGAAAATGAATGTAATTGATTTTTTCATATGGAATAATTTTGGTTTATGGATGTTGATTAAGGCATTAAGTACAAATATACTTAAATATCGAACAATAGCCTTGAATTATTAATATTAAAAGACCTTATTATCTTCTATAACTATGGGCATTTCTCTGTCACCAGATTCAAAGTTTTCTGCATTTTGAATCCTGTATCCTTAAATAAGGATTTTGGCATAACGGTAACCGGACTAATTTTATAAAGCTATTACTGTTCTGATCCATAAAAAAAGGGATCTCCTCAAAGGTCTCTTACACAAGCAAGGATTGAATTTACAAAAATGCAATCCTTCTTAAAACGTGGAACGGATAAACTATCCAACCGGCGGTTCTTACAGTTTCTTATCAATTCTGTTCAAACCGGAAGGTGTTTATCCGTTCCTGAAATGGTATAAAAATTACCGGAGCAATTATTTTACCCGCTTATTCTTTAGGCAACAAATCAGTCGTTTTTAATTTGGGAGCCTTGAAAATGCCCAACAATCCGTTAATTCCAACTGTCATAATAATGTTATAGAGAAATGCAACGAAAGCGATAAACAACAGCGCTCCGGAAATTGCAGCCAGAATCATGTAAGGCATAAATTCACCATTGATATACAAACTACGCCTGAGCATTCCATGCAATCCAGCCATTCCCATAAATGCGCCCATGCCAATACCGCCCAGCAGGTGACACCAGAAATGAAGATTGGTCAGTTTCTGGCTGTATAGCTTTGCGCCATTAGTTAAAATTGGCAACAGGAAATAAATGGCAGCATAAAGTGTCATACTTAAACCAACGAGAATAGCAACATGTACGTGTGGTCCGATGATCCATTGCGTATTGTGCAAAATACGGTTCAGGCCAAGGTCAGCCTGCATTATACCTGCCGGAACAGCCAATGCAAATCCAAGCAAGCCACCCAGAAGGAATTTCAACGGATTTGACATTTTCAGCGGTCGTGCGCTCCATAAAGTTGCGAGTGTGATGAAGAATGCAAGACCTTGGGTAATAAGCTCAAAGGCAGTTACCATTTCGCCTGAAACAACCTTCAGCCACCCGGGTTGGGCCTGGTCACTCATCAGGTGATGCGACCAAACCGTCCATGAAACCACCAGTTCAAGAAGCAAGGCAGCACGGGCCCAGTTTTCCATAAAGAGTTTTTTCCCGGTGATCAGGGTTGCCAGCAGGTACCAGGTACCGGCAACAAATATCAGTACCAAACCATCTGCAATAAGGTCGAGGCCCCACCAGAACCAGTTTTTATACAACAATGCATCAACGGCTGTTTCTTTCAGATCGAATCCTAGCAGGGATCCCACCATATAGACAAGGATCAGAACACCTGTAAAAAGTATAATTGCTGCATTCAGTGCAACATCCACTGTTCCTCTGGCTATTGCAGCCACAGGAAGTGAAACAAGATGTTCTTTCCGGTCTTCTTTTTTCCTGAAGAGGTTTTTTAATCCGCTGTATCCAATGGCCGATCCGATTAATGCGGCAGCAGGTTGTTTTTCCCAGCCGTCGGGGGTATAAACAATGGTTTTAAAAATATTAACCACAAACAAAACGGTTCCAACCATAACGATGGCGATGCCCAGAATGAAGAAAGTACCGCCAACAACACTGAATTGTGTAAAATCGGCTGGTAGTGGCCAATAAAGAGTGTAAAGTGGTGCATAATGTGATATAAAACCGGCTGCCCAGAAGATAAAGGTTCCGATGGCAATACACCAGAATGTCCAGTTGGCCATTTTTATACTCCACAATGGCTTATTCATCAGGAAAGGAACCAGAAACAGGAATGCACCAAAAACAATGGAGTAGGTAGAACCAAAGATACCTACAAGCGGATGCGCTGTGAGTATTGCGAAATATTGGTCTGTTGTCACTGCGTCGATCGGAGCAACGGCATACATTCGCATGATCATCCCTTCGATCACAACCAGTCCGTAATAAAGAAGCCCGACAACGACAAAGCGAAGCGTAATTTTCTGCATGGGAGTGAGGGAGGTGTGCCTGAATAGCCCTTGTTCTCCATTCATTAAGGTATTAATATAGCTCATATCAACAAGTTTTTTAGTTTACAATGATTCAACTAATCTATTACTTCAACAACATCCTTTTCAATCATAAATACACCGGCAGGGCCTGAGTACTCGGTTGAACGGATGGAGTATACGCCAGGTCTGTCGAACTGCCATAAAATATCATTGTTATGCCCCGGTAAAACCTGCATTTGGAAAACCATGGTATTGTCGTTGCGAAACAAACCAAACCCATAGGTGAGATCACCTGATTTAACATTAAACAGAACCTTGTCGTTGGTTTTGATCAACATCTTCTCGGTTGGAAGCTGGAACTTATGATTCTGAACGCTGATGTCAAAAATCTTATCGGCTGTGATGTTGGCCCTGTCCAGATCTATTGGTTTCCATGGAATAGTATGCAGGGTAACCATGTGAATCGTTACCCCCAGCAGGATTAAAAATCCCACAAAAGTGTAAAAGAAAGCCGGCTTCACTTTTGAAGGTCCTTCGGTTGTTACACGATATGCGAACCATCCCATGAGCGCAAGGATTGCAAGCACATACAAAGTGTAAATTAATGTTTGTCCCTGAAGGACAGTGTTCGAGTCTACCATAATTTCTCGTTTTAGAGTTAATGAGAATTTGTGAATATGATTATTGAAATCAAATATTGTCAGCTTCTTTCAAATCAGCAAGTGTTGTTGTCTTCAATGTTTGAAGAAAGGTAAGTTTTGGTTTATCCCAAATATGATGCATGGCACAAGGCTTATCAATAGGGCAGACAGGATTGCCCAGCACACACCCTTCATAAGATAACAATCCTTCAACCGAATCTATAATTTCAGAAAAAAAGATGGATTCGAGTGGTCTGGCAAAAACATACCCTCCACTCCTGCCGCGTGTAGCCTGAATAAAACCACTTTTCGATAAATCTGTTAGCAATCGCATCAGGTAGCGTTTCGGAATTCGAAGTTCTTCAAAAAGAATTGTGGCAGAAAGCTGGGTTTCACTATTCAGCGCCATGTAGGTGAGTATCCTTAGCGCGTATTCGGATGTTTTACTGATAAACATAAACTAATACTTATAGGTATTATTTTATGCAAATATAGAAAAATACATTACAAATCTGAGAATTGAGGATTTTTTTCTTTCTTTAAATAAGTTATACTGTATGGCAAGTTGTCAGAGTAGTTTGATGGAAATTACCTTAAAATTCTTTTACAATCAATCGTTGTTATTTCTCTCTTACCTACATACTCATATATCAGCAATCTAAATTCCATATCGCATCTCTGCCCTTATTGAATCTTGATTTAGAAATCCAAATGTTGCCATATTCCTTATTTCTTAGCTGTTGTATCAAGGTTGCCTGATTGCAAATACCATAGTTCCATTAACAAGCCCAGACTGATTCGGATTAATGCAATTCGCATTTGAATTGTTAATGCCTGACACAGTGAGAGAAGAGCTTAGAAGCTTAACTTTGTGTGTTTCAAGCCCATCTCATCCAAGAAGTATAAAACATGCAGCAACATGAAAACTAGAAAAATTAAATATAAATTATCTTGGTTTATAACTACCTGTGTGAGTAAGATAATAACCAAATGCACTCAATTTATTTAATAACACAAAGATATTCCAAAACCGTTACCCCTAATATGATATATCCTGTAAATCGTTGATTTACAGGATATAATTGCGGAGAGAAAGGGATTCGAACCCTTGGTACCCGTAAGAGTACAACGGTTTTCGAGACCGCCCCATTCGACCGCTCTGGCATCTCTCCTGGTTGAAAAGGGAGTGCAAAAGTAACAAAATTATTACGGATTGCTCTTCTAAATTTATTTTAACTTCATCAACTATCTTTTGGAATACTGGCATAGTTATTGAATCTTTGCACCTCTGTGCCCGCTAAAGCAAAGCAGTCATCCGTTAATTACTGCTGAAACGATTCTCCGTGATAATAACCCAATCAAAAGGTGATGAAAAAATTCCTCTTTTTTGCCCTGCTTTTTGTTGTTTTTATGAGCAACTGCCTGGATGCCCAGGATATCATTATGAAAAAAGACAATGAACTTATCAAATGTAAAATCAGGGAGATTGGTCTTGATGAGATAAAATACGTAATGCCGGAGTATTCGCAGGATGTTGTTTTTACTGTTGATAAAGATGATCTGATCAAAATTATTTTTGAAAACGGCAAGGAAATGGAATTTCAGGTAAAAATGAACAACCCCGAAACATACAATGAAAACAAGAAAAACATCCTGAAAATCGATTTCCTCTCTCCCCTTACCGGAAATACTACCCTCGCCTACGAAAGAAGTTTACGTCCCGGCAGAAGCATCGAAGCCAATCTTGGTATCATCGGGCTGGGTGTTGATGTCGATGACAGAAATGCCGGCGGTGCCTTCATAAAATTTGGATATAAATTTATCAAAGATCCCGATTTCTACCTGAGAGGTATGCGCTATGCCCATATTCTCAAAGGAGGTTATATCAAACCTGAAGTTGCTTTCGGCTTTTATTCCTGTGATCGCTGGTATTATGACATTAATTACAACAGCATTGTAAAACGCAGAGAAATGGTTTCGGCAACCGTTCAGATTGTTTTCGGAAAGCAATGGGTTTTCGACAACGCTTTTGCGGTTGATATGTATGGAGGTGTAGGATATGGTTTTTCAACCAGTGAAAACCTTGCCTATCATTATGGATATACCATTGCCGCACAAGAGCTGCCCATAGCTGTTTCGGCAGGATTAAAGATAGGCTGGTTGTTCCGATAGCCACTGACCTGAAGATATGGTAATAAATTTTCAAAAACCGGCTAACTTACTATCGCCGGTTTTTTAATACCATCTGAAAAAACTAGAATAAATCTTTAAACCCCAATTTATAAAGCAGATTTCCAGATTAATTTACTTACATGAAAACCAAAACATTACAAATCCGAAAATTTTTCATTGCTTGTTTAGATTGATTATAAACTAGGAAAAGTCTGCATTTTATTCCAAACATTTTAATGTTGTTTCTGTTTGTTTGCGTAAATTCGCAAGAGCCTAAAAGCACTGAAATGGTTTATCCACAGGTGCTTTGTTCACTTTATAACCAGATAAGCTTTGACAAAAAACAGCTGAAGTCCTGTTTTTTTGTTTTTTTATTGCAAGTCACAGGGAAGGGAATTAGACAAAAATTATGGTGCTGAGAGTAATATTGACTTTTGTAAAAATATTTCCAGGCTTCTGTTATGATGCCGGCTCCAGATCACACAGACAAAAAGGCAATTACCTTCCGGTAGATGCCTTTTTCTGTTAGCCACCTGAACAAAAAAAAATGATTAAGAAATATATACAGCTACAGAATATGAACCCAACTGCAAGCAAAACCGGTTTGAAGCCGGCCGGAGTATTACTGGCCGCGCTGTTGACCATCATTTTCTTTATCGCGGATACAGGATTTGTCAATGCCCAGAATGAAGGCAAACAATTGTTCGAGAAAAACTGCCAGGTTTGTCATAAACTCGGTGGAGGAAAGCTCGTTGGCCCTGAACTTCTCGGTGTTACCCAGCGACGCGACAAGGCATGGATCGCGAAATTTATCCGCAACTCAAAAGAGATGATTGATGCAGGGGATCCGGTAGCAGTAAAAGTGTATGAAGAAAACAGCAAAATCCCGATGCTGACTTTTACCAACCTTTCGGATGCTGAAATCAGCAGCATTATCGATTATATCGAGAAATGGGAGCCTGAAAAAGAAAAGGTTTTTACCGTGGATATCAATAAAAAGGAAGGATTCGCTGAAACTGAAATTCTCAGGGGAGAACGTTTATATTATGGCCTGATACCCTTTGAACAGGGGGGGACAAAATCATGTGTCTCCTGTCACAATACGGTAACAGCTGACAGTCTTAACTGGAGTCCTTCGGCCATGGATCTTGCAGATGCATTCATGGAGAAGGATGGAATGAACATCTATAAATCAATGGGTGAGCCCGGTTCAGATGTCATGCGTAAAGCACATGCTGAGTATAAGCTCACCGATCAGGAAGTTTTCTACATTGCGGCTTTCCTTTCTGAATTCCATCATGAAGGCATGGCAAAGCATAAAATTTTCCCGGTCAAACTCATGATTTTCCTGCTCTTTGCCTTGCTCATGACCCTTGCCCTCATCGACCTGATCTTTACTAAAAAAATTAAATATAGAATTATTCATCTTACTGTTATCGTTGTGGGACTTGGCGTACATTTTAACCTGGCTGTTGTGGAAGCGCAGAATCTTAGCCGCACAAGGGATTATGCTCCTGACCAACCCATTAAGTTCTCGCATAAAGTTCATGCCGGAGATAACAAAACCGACTGCAAATACTGTCACTCGGTTGCCGAGTACAGCAAATCTGCCGGTATTCCTTCCAACAATGTTTGTTTGAACTGTCACAAGGTAGTACTGAGCGGCCGCAATTCTGGTAAGTTTGAAATCAACAAGATACACCGGGCCGACAAATCAGGAAATCCCATTGAATGGGTTCGTGTTCACAACCTTGCCGACCATGTATTCTTCAGCCATGCCCAACACGTGAACGCCGGGAAAATCGAATGCGAAAAGTGTCACGGCGACGTTGCAGGAATGGATATTGTGAAACAGTTTTCAGACCTGTCGATGGGATGGTGTATTGATTGTCACCGCACAACCAAGGTTAACTTTAAGGACAACAAGTATTATTCGGATTACCTTAAACTTCACGAAGAACTGAAAGCAGGTAAGATCGATTCAGTCACCGTTGAGCAGATTGGCGGTCTGGATTGCATGAAGTGCCACTATTAGTAGTTAACAACTAACAACAACTAACAGTTAACAGTTTATCAGAAATTGAGAATAGTTAAGGAGTTGGTTTGAAGGTGAGCAGGAAAAGTCCGGGGACGGAATTTTACAAACAGAAATTAATCCACAAAAGAAATTCAGCATCCAAATAAAAGAGGTTTTTATATGGAAAAAAAATATTGGAAGAGTACGGAAGAGTTTAACAACGAGGTTGTACCGGACTATAGTGAGAATCTGATCCCGGAAGGAAAGAACCTGCTTGATCTGATTGATGAAGAGATAGCGCAGAAGCCATCATCCAGGCGTAATTTCCTTAAATTCTGCGGATTCAGTTTTGCTACAGCAGCCATTGCCAGCAGTTGTGAAAATCCTGTAAAAAAGGCCATTCCATACCTTAATAAACCAGAGGATGTAACTCCAGGCATGGCCAGCCACTATGCCACTTCCTATTTCGATGGTTCAGAATACAACAGCATCCTGGTTAAGGTGAGGGATGGACGCCCGATCAAAATTGAAGGCAACTCATTGTCTGATGTTACGAAAGGTGGCACAACCGCCCGGGTTCAGGCATCTGTTCTCAGCCTTTATGATGGGATAGCCCGTCACAAGAGTCCGATAAAGGACGGAGAAGAATCAAACTGGTCGGCCGTCGATGCCGGGATTTCAGCATCCCTGCGTGAAATCAGCGCTGCCGGTGGAACCATTGTACTTCTCACTTCGAATATCATCAGCCCTGCCACAAAAAAACTTATTGAAGAATTTAAGACTGCTTTCCCGGGTGTAAAACAGATCGTTTACGATCCTGTATCAGCCTCGGGAATTCTTGTAGCCAACCGGGACTCCTATGGACTGGGAGTGGTACCCGATTACCTGTTCGACAAAGCAGATGTAATTGCTTCTTTCTCCGCCGATTTCCTTGGGACATGGCTCTCCCCCGCCGAATATACATCGCGCTATGCACAAAGCAGGAGCCTCACCAAAGGAGAGAAGAAACTCTCCTATCATATTCAGTTTGAAACCGGCATGACCATCACCGGAAGCAAGGCAGATAAAAGAGTTCCGGTGAAGCCCTCTGAAGAGGCCGGCCTGCTGTTGCAACTGTATAATGAAATTGCTGTGAAAGCCGGTCAGGCAGGTATTCCGGGTGGTGCATCACATGAAGCCATTCCTGCACTTGCTGTAAGGTTATGGGAAAACAAAGGCAAATCACTGGTGATATCCGGAAGCAATGATCCGAATCAGCAGATTGTGGTGAATGCCATCAATCAGTTGCTTGAAAACAATGGTGCAACCATAGACTTCGGCGCGCCGTTGCTGACAAGACAGGCTTTCGACAATGAAATGGAAGAGCTTGTCAGCCAAATGAATGCAGGAAGCATTCAGGGCCTGATTCTTTGGAATGTAAATCCTGCTTATGATTATCATAACCCTGATGCATTCATTTCAGGGATCGGAAAAGTGAAGCTGACTGTTTCTTTTGGTTCAGTACAGGACGAGAGCCAGGAATTCGTGAAATATATACTCCCGGCCCATCATTATCTGGAATCATGGGATGATGCTGAACCCAAACGCGGTTATTTCAGCCTAGCACAACCCACCATCAGGCCAATTTTCAGCACCCGCCAGCCACAGGAATCCCTGATGAAATGGATTGGCAAAGAAGGAGACTATTATACTTATCTGAAGAACCACTGGATGACTGAGATCCTGAAGGCAGGTGAAACAGAATGGAAAAAGACACTTCAGAGCGGAGTATATCAATATGAAACGGTCACAATGCCCGTTGTTTCAATGAATACTGCGCTGATAGCACCTGCTGCACAGGCACTATCTTCAGTAAAGAAGAGTGAACAGATAGAAATTGTCCTTAACCAGAACCTGGCAATGGGAAACGGGATGCACACCAACAACCCGTGGCTGATGGAACTGCCTGATCCCGTTTCAAAAGTCTGCTGGGACAATTTCGCATCCGTTTCTGCCGAAACTGCTTCGAAACTTGGCGTTGCCTCCGGCAATATGCTGAATATAGACGGCATGGAATTGCCTGTGTTTTTACAACCCGGTCAGGCTGCAGGAACTATATCGGTAGCTATCGGTTATGGACATACTCGTTTCGGAAAGGTTGCCGATGGTATAGGTGTGAATGTTTACCCCCTTGCAACCTATGAAAATGGCACGCTCCGGCTGTCAACCGACAAAGCTAAAGTTGAAAAATCAGGTAACGACTATTTACTGGCCACCACCCAGATGCACGGGAGTATGGAAGGCCGTCCGATAGTGCGTGAAACCGTACTTGGAAGTTACCTTGAAAGCCCCGATGCCGGGAATGAGATACATGCCGAGCATGAGAAAAAGCATGTTACCTTATATAAGGAAACAGAATATAAAGGTCATCACTGGGCAATGGCCATCGATCTGAATGCCTGCACGGGTTGCAGTGCCTGCGTAATTGCCTGCCAGGCCGAAAATAATATTCCGGTGGTTGGTAAAGAAGAGGTGATGAAAACCAGGATCATGCACTGGATTAGAATCGATCGTTATTATGCCGGTGATGAGAAGAATCCGGAAGTGGTATTTCAGCCATTGATGTGCCAGCATTGCGACAATGCTCCCTGCGAAAACGTTTGCCCGGTATCGGCAACCAACCACAGCAGTGAGGGTCTCAACCAGATGGCCTACAATCGTTGTATCGGAACCAAATACTGTATCAACAACTGTCCGTACAAGGTTCGACGATTCAACTGGTTCAGGTATGCAACCAATCAGAAGTTTGATTATAATATGAATGATGATCTCAGCCGGATGGTTCTGAACCCGGATGTTACAGTGCGGGAGAGAGGTGTGGTTGAGAAATGCTCATTCTGTGTACAACGCATCCAGGAGAAGAAACTACTTGCCAAAACAGAAAACCGCCCATTGCAGGATGGAGAGATATTACCGGCTTGTGCACAGGGATGCCCATCGAAGGCAATCGTCTTTGGCGACCTGAATGATCCGGGAAGCCGGGTTTCACAGTTGTTTAAAGATCCGAGAAACTACCATCTTCTTGAAGAACTGCATACGCTTCCGAAAGTTGGTTACCTTACACTGGTCAGGAACAGTGAAGAAAATAATGCCTGAATTAGAGAAACAGATTGTTAGTAACAGATAAAAGCTTGACTTTATGTACAAAACTGAAGTAAGAGGGCCGCTGATTCTGGGTGATAAAAATTACCGGCAGATCAGTGACGATGTTATTGCCCCGATTAACCAGCCTATTCCCGGTTGGTGGAAAGTTGCTTTTTTCATCGCACTGCTGATGGGCATATTCGGGATACTGGCACTTTACCAGACCGTAGTCGTAGGACTGGGAACCTGGGGTGTAAATAATTCGGTTGGATGGGGATGGGAAATTATAAATTTTGTCTGGTGGATCGGTATCGGGCATGCGGGAACTGCCTTCTCCATATTCCTGCTTATTCTCAGGCAGAAATGGAGAACTTCCATCAACAGGGCTGCAGAGGCAATGACTGTAGTAGCCGTTATGTGTGCTGCTATCTTCCCAGCCATTCATATGGGCCGCGTATGGCTTGCCTTCTTCATTTTTCCTTATCCGAACACCCGCGGATCCCTATGGGTCAATTTCAATTCCCCGCTTTTCTGGGACTTTATTGCCATCAGTGCCTACCTGCTGATTTCAGCTTCATTCTGGTATTTCGGTATGGTACCCGACTTCGCAACCATCCGTGATAAAGCCACTTCGAAAATCAAGAAAGCAGTTTATGGTTTCTTTGCCTTCGGGTGGACAGGTTCATCAAGGGAATGGTTACGCTACGAAGCACTCAGTTATGTTTTGGGAGGCATTGCAGCTGTGCTGGTTGTCTCTGTTCACTCTATCGTTTCGACCGACTTTGCTGTTTCAGTAATCCCGGGCTGGCATACAACCGTATTCCCGCCATACTTCGTTGTTGGTGCTATCTTCTCTGGTTTCGCTATGGTGATGACTCTGATGATCATTATCAGGAAAATGTATAAATTTCAGGAATATGTCACTGATTCGCACCTGAACGCCATCGCCAAGATCCTGATTTTTGTTTCCCTGATCATGGGAACGGCCTATGCCACAGAGGTCTTTATCGGCTGGTATTCAGGCAGTGAATATGAAATGTTTACCTTTTTCAAGAACCGGGTAACCGGCGACTATGCCTTTCAGTTCTGGGCTATGGTAGTCTGTAATGCCTTCATTCCACAATTGTTCTGGTTTAAAAAAGTCAGGCAAAATTTAACGATGGCCTTTATCATTTCCATCTTCATAAATATTGGTATGTGGTATGAGCGTTTCAACATTCTGATCACCTCTCTTTCAAAGGATTATCTGCCATCAAGCTGGACAACTTATTCCCCTACCTGGGTTGAAATTGGAATCTATGTCGGAACCCTGGGTTTGTTCACGATGGGGGTGCTTCTGTTCTTTAAGTATATCCCGATGATTGCCATCAGCGAGGTCAAAAGTGTGCTGAAGGTAAGCACTCCGGTAACTAACGAAAAAAAACACATGAGCCATGAATAAAACCAGTATTATAGGCGTATTTGATGAAGAGCATGCCCTGTTGGCTGCCGTAGATCAGGTCAAGAAGGAGGGCATTGAAATCAATGAAATATACACCCCCTACCCGATGCATGAAGTGCTTGAAGCAATGGGTAATAAGACAAGGTTCACTTTTGCTGCTTTTCTTTATGGATTCATCGGGGCATCAAGTGTACTTGCCTTTCTGTATTACACTTCAGTGATTGACTGGCCGATTAATTATGGCGGCAAACCAACCAATGCTTTCCCTTCATTCATCGTGGTCACCATTATATTAACCATTCTTACGGTGACCCTGGCAAGCCTCTTTACCTTTTCGGCCAGAGCAGCAATTTATCCGGGCAAGGCTTATATCCTGCCTGACAGCAGGTCAACCGATGATAAATTTGTGATTGTATTTGATAAATCAATGTTAAAAGGCGGTGCAGAAAAACTGAATGCGTTGCTTTTTGAAAAAGGTGCAGTTGAAGTATATGAAAAAGAGTTACAACCTCAAATTTAAGCGGCACATGATACTCAAAAAATCTATAACAACCCTTTCAATAGCTGTAGGAATTCTGCTCATGGGTTCCTCGTGCGACCGCACACGCAACGATAAAGGGTACGAGTATTTTCCTGATATGGTCCATTCATTGACGTATGAAACCTATGCCGTAAATCCGGCGATGGCCGACAGTCATGCTATGCGCCTTCCGGCTGAAAATACTATTTCGCGGGAGATGATCCCTTATGCTTATCCTGCAACCATTGAAGGCAGGGCACAGGCTGCCGCTGAACTGTTGAATCCACTGGAAGCCACTCCTGATAATCTGGCAAGAGGAAAAGAAATGTTTACTGTTTTCTGCCAGAACTGTCACGGTGAAAGCGGAAACGGGGATGGCTATTTGTTTACCAGCGGCAGATTTTCGATCAAGCCAGCCTCTCTGCTCTCAGAGAAAATGCTGGCTGCACCCGAAGGTGATATCTTCCATGTAATTACAGCAGGTTTCAATGTTATGGGCCCCCACGGGCATATGATCCGCCCGGCCGACCGCTGGAAAATTGCCATGTATGTCAAGAATGAACTGCAAAATAAAACCGTAAAATAAAGGAGCGGCAATGGATACAAGATTTACATTTTCAAAACGCTTTCAATACACAGCAATAGCCCTGTTGATACTGGGAGCTGCCGTTATAGCCTATGGTTTTATCACGCAACCCGACAGGGCCTGGGGCAAAACCTGCTGCTGAACAATTATTACTTTCTTTCGCTTGCCATCGGCGCCAGTTTCTTTCTGGCACTTCAGCATATTTCCCAGTCAGGATGGTCATCCATGTTCAAAAGAGTACCTGAAGCCATGATGGCCTTTGTTCCCTATGCCGGTGTGATCATGCTTCTGCTTTATTTCGGCATGCATTCACTCTACCACTGGAGCCATGAAGAAGCCCTCGCCAGTGATGCCATCATTCAGCACAAAGCTCCTTATCTGAACATTCCTTTCTTTTTCATAAGGATGATACTGTTCTTCATGGCCTGGACAGTGATGACCAGATTACTCAGGAAAGCTTCGCTCAATGAGGATAAAACCGGGGTTGCTGAATTTTGAGAAAAGCGAGCTGTTGTCGAAAATACACATCTTCCTGCTTGCCATTACCTTCTCATTTGCAACTTTTGACTGGATTTGTCACTTGATGTACACTGGTTCCAGCACCATATTTTCACTCAGAAATTTTGTTGCCGCATTTTATCATGGCACAGCAGTCATCGCATTGGTTGTGATCCTGCTACACCAGAAAGGACACTTTCCATCACTCAACAAGAGTCATTTACTTGATTTCTCCAGATATATCTTCATGCTTTCAATTGTTTGGGGACATTTTACCTTTTCTCAATTTATGCTGATCTGGTATGCAAATATTCCGGAAGAAACCATTTACTTTTATGAGCGCTGGCACAGCGGGTTTAAAGTTATTTTTATGTGAACTTCTTCATCAACTGGTTTCTGCCATTTACACTGATGCTTTCGCAGGTTACAAATAAAAATATTCATGTTGTAAAAGCCCTTGCCATTGTTCTGATTGCCGGACAATACATTGACCTTTACGAGCAGATTTTCCCCACAATTTTACATGCACCGGTATTCGGTCTGATTGAAGTAGGTTTCTTTGCCGGATTTGCCGGATTGTTTTTACTTGTTGTTGGCAAAGCGCTGGCCAGTGCTGATCTGATACCAAAAAATCATCCTTATCTGGAAGAAAGTCTGCATCATCATCTGCATTGATTTCAGGATTTCGTTCCGTATACTTACTAAATTAAAACATCATGAAAATCAGCATTGCGGTACTGGTTATTACCTTTGTAGTCACCCTGAATCTCCAGGGGGCAGGTACCTGCTACCCGTGACATTACATCACCGCAGACTGGAAATAGGGATTGATGAGCACCTGGATGAATACATCCCGGACGACCTGACCTTTACAGGCTCCGATGGAAACCTTATAATCTGAAACAACTGATAAACAAAACCACCGTTTTGATGTTTGTGTATTACCGTTGTCCGGGGAATCTGCAGTCCGCTGATGACCAATGTAGCTGAAATCATCAGTAAGACCGACCTTGCACTGGGCAAGGATTTTCAGGTGATTACCATTAGCTTCGATCAGCGTGAGGGAACAGATCTGGCCATTAAAAAGAAAGCGAATTATCTCAAACTGATAAAGAAAGATGTTGATGAAACCGGCTGGAATTTTTATACCGGCGACAGTCTGAACATTGCCAGGGCAACCAATGCCGTGGGATTCAGGTTTAAGAAAACCGGTAATGACTTCCTGCATTCTGCAACCCTGATGATGATTAGTCCTGATGGAAAAGCAACCCGGTATCTTCAGGAACCTACTTCCTGCCTTTTGAGTTTAAAATATGGCCGTGGTGGAAGGCTTCCGAAGGAAAAACCGGACCTACAATCTTCAGGATTCTTCAGTTCTGCTATTCATACGACCCGGCAGGTCAGCAATATGTACTGAACATCACCAAAATGGCAGGAACTTTAATTCTGGGTCTAGGAGCAATCATATTCCCTTTTCCTGGTGTTTTAAACCCCGTAAAAAGATAATATCAAACAAAGAATAATCAAATGACGGAACAAACACAACACAAGCGCGGCCCAACTACCTGGAATACAGGGGTAAATACTCCGGTATTATGGGGTGGCTGACTTCGACTGATCATAAGCGGATCGGGCTCATGTATTTTTATGCGATGATGACATTCTTTGCTTTCCGGTGTCGTCATGGGCCTGTTGATGACGGGCAGCTCATCGCTCCGGGTGAACACTCATGGGAGCCCAGACCTATAACGGACTTTTTACAGTCCATGGCCTGACAATGATTTTCTTTTTGTTATTCCGGGTGTGGCAGCCGTTTTCGGAAATCTTTTTATGCCCATCATGATTGGGGCGAAGGATGTTTTCTTCGAGGCTTAATCTGTTCAGCTGGTACCTGTATATGATCAGGCCGTAATCGTTCTCTCTTCGCAATTTATGGGCGACGGCCCGCGACACCGGCTGGACCTTTTATGCTCCCTATGGTTTAAAAACACAGACCAATGTCGTTGCCGCAATTACAGGAGCCTTTATTCTCGGGTTCTCATCCATTCTGACGGGATGAACTTCATAGTAACTATGCACCGCCTCAGGGCTCAGGTATGGGCTGGATGCGGATGCCGCTGTTTGCTGGACCCTCTATGGAACCGGCTGGATTCGGTGTTGGCAACACCTGTTGTAGGTATAACATTTCTGATGGTGATAGCAGAACGAATGCTGGGTATTGGGTTCTTTGATCCAGCCATAGGCGGCGACCCTATTCTTTACCAACATCTCTTCTGGATCTACTCCCACCCTGCTGTCTATATTATGATCCTGCCTGCCTGCCATAGGGGCCATCACACGAAATTGTAATCACATTTTCGCGAAAAACAGTCTTTGGATACAGCGCGATGGTAATTTCGAGCATGGCCATTGCTTTTGTAGGGTACTTTGTCTGGGGACACCATATGTACACCTCAGGAATGAGTACGCACTACTGCCCGCTGGGTGTTCTCGCCTTATCCACTTTTCTGGACGCCATTCCATCTGCCATCAAGGTCTTCAACTGGACGGCAACATTATATAAAGGCTCTATCAACATGCAGACACCGTTCTTTTGGGCGATGGGCTTATTTTTGTCTTTATGATCGGTGGATTTTCCGGACTGGTTCTGGGATTTCACTTTGCAACCGACATTCACGTCCACGATACTGCTTTTGTGGTGGCACATTTTCCCTACATTGTATTCGGAAGTACCGGATTTGCATTTTTGGCCTTTCATTACTGGTATCCTAAAATATACGGAAAGATATACAATGGTAAAATCGCCAACATAGGTCTGATCATCTTCTTTACCGGATTTAATGTGCTGTACTTTGATGTTCATTCTTGGTATCGTAAGGTGTGCCGCGCCGCTATTACGATTATCTTGAGCAGTTTCATTCTCTCAATATAGTTTCAACAGTAGGATCGTGGATCATGGCTACCGGGCTGATCATCGTGATTATGTAAATCTCCTCAGGGCCTTTAGAGGTTTCCGGAAGGGAAATTGATAACCCATGGGACGGCAGAACGCGGGGTGGCAGGTGCTTCACCTCCGATTCTTGAGAACTTCGAAGAAATTCCGGTAGTTGACCACGAACCATACGATTACAAATAAACAATCTGAGCATGGAAACAACTGCAACCCATCATGCAGATATGCACCGCGACGACGACGCCTCAAAAATAGGCATGT
>JADIZB010000019.1 GCA_016705005.1 Bacteroidales bacterium
CAGTCCTTTGCTTCAATATCATCCTGATTTACCACTTTGCATAAGCCTTCCACATCGGTATAAACACCTTCTGGGAAACGGCTGGTAAGCCAATGGGCCTGTTTCCAGAAATATTCAGTTTCGTGCAGCAAGCCAGGATCTTCTTCGTCTGGGTTGCCGCTGAGTTGCTGCTGCATGGCTTTCAGCGGCGCAATAAATTGTGCCTGTACTTCCAATGCTTTCCAGTCTTTGTTTTTATTTAGTTGGAGGCTTTTTACGGCTGCCGATATCGAATCCAGCAACTGCTTGATCAGTTTGTCCTGCGGCTTGCGTAAGGCTTTGCATTGGTGCGCAATTTTTTCCAGAGAATCAATATCGGGTTTTACATCCTGTGCATCGGCAATAAGATTGTTTTGCAAACCGTAAAAGCCCTCTTCATCCTCAATGACCAATGATTCAGCAAATGATCCGGCTTCCGGATTTTCTTTGAGGATTCCGGCGGCGAAATCGCGTAGAGTTTTAAATACTTTCTGTAATTGTTTTTGCAGTATAGCAATTGCTTCTGCTGTTTCTTTGGCCAGGTTGGCAGAAGTTTCCAGGTAGCTTTTAACCGTGCTTTCAAACTTTGTGGTATTGCCCCGATAGAGGTTTACAATGCAAATAAGGTTTTGCATTTGTTCAGGGCTGAAATCGTTTACTTTGCTGGTAACCTTTCGGTAGATCTTACGGGCATCCAACATTAACACCTTATCGCGTTGTTGGTCGTCATTCTCTTTTGCACGGTCAAAGAACCACAAAGTACACGGCAACGAACGGGTATAAAAAAAGTTATTCCCAATGGCAACCATTACATCAACCGCTCCGGTCTTCACCAGCTTTTCACGGATTTCCTTTTCACTGTGTCCGGCATCGCTGGCTGAGGAAGCCATAACAAAACCTGCGCGGCCTGTTGGTTTCAGATAGCCGTAGAAATACTGTATCCACAGGTAATTAGCATTGTCATTTTTTGGTAAAAGCCGGGTAATGCTTCCATTCTCATCCTTCGTGAATAAAAGCCGCGGATCTTTCTTCACACTTTCCTTGCCCTTGTCAACCCCATCAACATTAAAAGGCGGGTTTCCCATGACAAAATCACACTTGCCGGCAAGGTTATGCTTGTCTTCGTAAAAAGTGTTTCCCTCCTGAATATTGCCTTCAAGTCCGTGAACAGTTAAGTTCATCTTCGCCAGTTTGGTATTAAGCTCCGCTTTTTCCTGTCCGTAAAACGTAACCTTTTCGGCAACCTTCAGGCCCTCATTTTCAATAAAATAACCGGTTTGAACAAACATTCCTGCCGAACCACATGCCGGATCGAATACAGTTCCATGGTCTGGTTCAATGATATTGACGATGGTTTGTACCAGGCTCATAGGGGTAAAGAACTCACCGCCTTCCTGGGCACCGGTCATCGCAAACTTGTTGAGAAAGTATTCGTAAATCTTCCCGAACAGGTCACCATTGGCTTTCTGCAGCACCTCTTTATTGAAAATGCGAAGCAACTCTCTTAACAAATCCTTGCTGAAGATTGTGAAGTTCTTTGGTAAAACACCTTTAAGATTCTCGTATTCATCCTCAATCAGTTTCATTGCATTATCAATGGCTTCGCCTATGTCAGCGCTTTCGGGCAAGGATACCAGGTAGTCGAATTGCGCCTTATCGGGCAGGAACATTGAGTTTTTTTCTTCAAAATCCTTTTTGGTGAGGGGTCTTGTGCCTCGTTGCGGATGCACTGGCAGAGTAGTTTCTACTTCGGCCTTTACCTTCTTAAATCGGTTGAAAGCGTGCCGGAGAAATATCAGACCCAGGACAGGCATAGAGTATTCTGAGGCTGTAAGTTTACTGTTGGCTCTGAGTTGATCGGCAGCATGCCAGAGTTCTGCTTCGAGTTTGCGTAGTTGGGTTCCCTGCATTGTTATAGTTCTAGATAAGAAAGTATTAAATCATGGTTATCAATAATTTTAAAACATCATCTGCCCATGATCTTCATTGAATTCAAAATGGATGAATCAATCTGTTTTTTAACCTCCGGGTTAGAATATACACCGGTAATATCTGTTCACGAAATTATTAAACTGCACTGGAATTTCCTATTGAATCTCCTGAATACATATAAAATCATATTTACAATATATTACTCTTTTCCGGAAACAGCTCAGAAGTATTCACTTGAAGCTCCAATCCCCTCCCCAAAAATAGCCTTACCTTTTCCTGAAAAGGGGCGCTCCTTTTACCCAGAAGAGGCGGACCTTTTTACCAAAAGGAACTTATCATTTCCCTGCTCGTTGCCCAACCCTCCCTCAAACCATGCCTGTGATTTCCTGAATTCATGCTTATGACTTTAGCAAATCATGCCTGAGACTTCCCCGATTCATGCTTATCGTTTACCGGAAAGCCGTACGGCTTTTGCCGGAAAGATGCTTATGTTTTATCCAAACGATGCTTATAATTTTCATGAAAGCCGTACGGCTTTTTACTGAAGGGGGCTTACCGTTCGGGCAGCCGGACCTGATCGCTTCCGGAAAGGATGTATTATGTATAGATTATCTGATTTTCTATACAAAGAATATCCGGAATGTAAAGAATTGACGGATTTCTATACAAATCCGAGTGCTGCAGGCAGGCATATGTCGTAGGGGTATTTACTTTAGACTTTAGACTTTTTACTTTTTACTTCAAACCGGACCCTCCGGATCCTCTGTTTCAATAATTCCGGTCAGGGCAATTTTCTCAACTTTGGTTATCGCTATACACTTTCCAAATTCATGCTAATGACTTAATCAAATCATGCTTGTGACTTTGTAAAATCATGCTTATCGTTTTCCGGAAAGGTGCTCGTTTTCTATCTGAAAGCCAATATGGTTCTGACTGAAAGCGGCCTATTTCATGCACAAACCGAAGGTTTGTTCTTCACGTTCAGCCAGTGCAGATTTACGCTTAAGATGACATTCACTTTAAGGTCCGACCCGACTCCAAACATTATTTATTTCGCTTTTTAATGTTTGTAGGGCTATAAATTGTACATTTGAGGTCAGAAACATCACAAACATTAAAAACACAAAAAAGTAATGTCTGAATTGCTTTATTTCATAAACCCGGATAGAAATGTTCCATGGAATGATCTTCCTGAGTTACCCATAAAAACAGAGTTATACAGAACTGTTGATGTTCTTGAAAAGCTGGGAGATGCAAAGGCTGCATTAGCCAGGCTTCACGGAAGGAGCGCCATTATTCCGAATCAGGGTCTCTTAATCAATACAATAAGTCTTCAGGAAGCAAAAATTTCCAGTGCCATTGAGAACATTTTCACCACCGATGATGAGCTGTACAAAGCTTATAGTAGTCAGAATGCTGAAACATCCGAATCATCCAAAGAGGTAATAAGATACCGGGAAGCGCTTTGGTCAGGTTACAATTATTTACAAAAATCAGGACAGTTTGACCAGGATTACTTCATAAAAATATTTCAGGAAATAAAACAAACAGGTGATGGAATAAGACCTGATTTTTTGAATACAACGATTAAACACGGAGGCACCGGGCCCAATGCCGGTAAAGTTATTTATACCCCTCCAAGAGGTGTTGATATAATAAAAACCAAACTGAATAACCTTGTCACATTTCTGAATGATGATGAACATTACAGAATAGATTATTTAATAAAAATGGCCATTGCCCATTATCAGTTTGAGGCCATCCACCCGTTTCGTGACGGCAACGGCAGGGTTGGACGTGTATTCAACATCCATTATCTGACCAGGAAAGGATTACTGGATGTGCCCATATTGTTTCTGAGCAGGTACATCCTGGACAATAAAGATGATTATTATTCAGGTTTAATGGGCGTATCTCAGAGGGGAAACTGGAAAGACTGGTTATTGTTCATGATGAGCGCCATAGAAAGCACGTCGGATATTACCTTTCATAAAATTAATGACATCGTTTCAACAAAAGATTCAATGCTGGAATTCGTAAAGAAAGATGTCAGGAAATTCCGGAATCCTGAAGGTCTGATAGAATTCATATTTACACAGCCTCTGACTAAAGTAAAGCATCTTGTTGATTCGGGTATATATGCCGAAAATACAGCCCGTGATTATCTCAACCGGCTTTGTGAAATGCAGGTGATGGAAAAAAGGGAAATTGAAGGCCATCACTATTACCTGAATCTTGAATTGTACCGGATACTTTCAGAATAACAGGCTATAGAATAAACCTTCAGGAACCAGCCGGGCCGTGATCGTTTATAAATTTTACATTGGAACTCTGTTTCCTGTTCTGTGCATTGCAGCACCCAATTTAATTTCTTCATTTTTAGAAGCCGGTTCTGACCCGAAGCCAGGTTTACCCATAAAGAATTCAATGTTCACTTTGCGGTCTTTGCGCCTTTTCAGCGTTCTTTGCGGTTAAACAATTTACCGCGGAGTTCGCAGAGTTATTACGCAGAGCGCCGCAGAGGAAAATTTGCTTGATTGCGTGGCAACTTTACATCTCATGATTTACAAAAAAGAAAATCATGTGAAATGGAAAGGGTAATCCCTTTAATGACAGGACGCGAAATACATTAAATTGAACGGTAAACAATCTCCATAAAAGATTTCCTTTCAGATTATAATTTGGATTCTCTCTGTCCCGCTTTGAATTTTATATCACCTGATGAACATGCCACAAAAATAGCTTTCAGCACCCAAAAGCTCCCAAAATAATTTTCATTTACACAGTTAATCACATAGTTGCAATCCTGGCACTTATGCGCCGCACAAAACAGGACAGGCTATAGAATATACCTTCAGGAACCAGCCGGGCCGTGATCGTTTATAAATTTTACATTGGAACTCTGTTTCTGTCGGCACCAATTTAATTTTTCATTTTAAAGCCGGTTCTGACCCGAAGCCGGTTTCCCATAAAGAATTCAATGTTCACTTTGCGGTCTTTGCGCCTTCTCAGCGTTCTTTGCGGTTAAAGAATTTACCGCAGAGTTCGCAGTTTCCTTTCAGATTATAATTTGGATTCTCTCTGTCCCGCTTTGAATTTTATATCACCTGATGAACATGCCACAAAAATAGCTTGCAGCACCCAAAAGCTCCCAAAATATTTTTCATTTACACAGTTAATCAGATAGTTGCAATCCTGGCACTTATGCGCCGCACAAAACAGGACAGGCTATAGAATAAACCTTCAGGAACCAGCCGGGCCGTGATCGTTTATAAATTTTACATTGGAACTCTGTTTCTCCGCCATTACCTCAAACATTGGCTTTTGAACGGATGATTTCAGCCGGTAATCTTACCTGATCGAAATTTCTGATCATAACGTAAATCCGGAATTGTTCCCAACATCAAAGAAGTTGTATATCTGGCTTGTCCGGTATAGAGAATTGTGCAGCCATCAGGCTGTGCGATTCAGCATAAATCCAAACTGAAATAAATTTAGAATAAAACGAAAACAATCATCTAAGAAACTATACCCATTGGGGTATAATTGCGATCGCTTAAGTTCAAAATATTCCCGAAAGGGTGTATTCTATTAATATTAAATAAGGAATTTGCAGAAGTGATCCTGAGAGTCGACTTTACTTTAATAATATCGTTACCGCTTTGGCGGTAAAATGTTGGTCTTTTGCTCGTATTGAATTCATTATTATAAATAATTGCCTTTATAGCAGTAAAATACAATGAAAATCAAGAATGACTCTGAGGTAAAATATTTTGTGAATAGGATGGCTAAGGATGAAAAGTTAAACAAATATAGTTTCTGGAAAGTGATGGAATGTGGCCCACTAATACTCATTTAACCCAAATTTGGGTTAAGCCATATCAATGAAACTATACCCTTTAGGGTATATTTTGAATGCGTATTACATAAAATATACCCGAAAGGGTGTATTCTATTAATATTATATAAGGAATTTGCAGAAGTGATCCTGAGCTTCGACTTTAATTGAATAATATCGTTACCGCTTTGGCGGTAAAATGTTGGTCTTTTGCTCGTATTGAATTCATTTTTAAGATAAATTACCTTTATAGCAGTAAAATATAATATCTTTACGATAAAGGAGTACTAAAAGACCAAATATTGCTGTTATGGCAGTAATAATTAACTAAATGTTTTTTGTTTTATCAAAAAATGCTTATTTTTACCGCAATAAAAGTAAAAATGGCACAATCTCAGGAATTAGCAGAAGTAATCAGGCTACATAGAAAAGTAGCCCGATTGAGTCGTGTTCAGTTAGCAGAGCTCGCAGGAGTTGGCAAAACTGTGATTTATGATATTGAGAAAGGGAAAGAAGCTGTTCAATTGGATACCTTACAAAAAATTTTGAAAGTACTTAACATAAAAATAGTGTTAACCAGTCCTTTAATGGAGGATTTGCAAAACAGGGAAAATGAGAAAGGCTAAGGTTTTCGTTAAAGGTGTTGAAGCAGGAATTCTTACCGAGTTAGTGCAAAACACAGCGTATTTATTCGAATATCTTGAGGAGTATGATGGTCTTGCAGTTTCACGAACAATGCCCGTTAAGGTAAAGGTTTATAAATTCAATGAGTTTCCGCCATTTTTTGATGGCTTATTACCTGAAGGGATTCAACTGGAAGGGTTGCTGAAAATAAAAAAAATTGATAAGAATGATTGTTTCTCTCAATTAATTGCAGTAGGAGAGGATATGATAGGCGTTGTTACAGTAAAGGAAGTTACAGAATGAACCGTTGCCCGATAACATATGTTCCTTGTGGGGATAACCGATATAGCGATCCAGGTCTCAGGCTTTTGTCGCCTGAGTTAAAGACATTAAAAGAAATTGAATACACTGCGGCAGAACAAAGAACAGAAGCCTACAACCGTGCAACCAAAATGTCAATCCAGGGTGTACAGCCAAAGCTGAGTGCAAAATTGAACATTAAGGAAGGGAAATTCGATATCATCGACTCAGGCGGGCGGTTTATACTGAAACCACAGCATGAGTTTTATCCGGAAATGCCTGAAAATGAAGACCTGACCATGAAACTTGCAGAAATGATTGGTCTGGAGGTTCCTATGCATGGTCTGATATGGTCGAAGGACGGTTCACTGACCTATTTCATCAAACGCTTCGACAGAAAGGGAAAGAATGACAAAGTGCCTGTGGAAGATTTTGCCCAACTGGCAGGCATGAGCCGCGACACAAAGTATAAGTACAGCATGGAGAAGGTTGTTAAACTTATAGATGATTATTGCACCTTTCCTGCCATTGAAAAGCTGACACTATTTAAACTTGTCCTGTTTGGTTACCTGGTTGGCAATGAAGATATGCACCTGAAAAATTTCTCCATCATTACAAACAATAACAGGGTATCGCTCTCCCCATGTTATGATCTTGTTAATTCAACCATAGAATATAAAAAACAGGATGAAGAAATTGCGCTGCCCCTGAAGGGGAAGAAGAAGCACTTAACACGTAATATTCTGGTTGACTATTTTGGCGTTGAAAGATGTGAGTTAAACTTTAAGAGCATTGATAAAATTCTGGAATCAATCGCATCAGTGGCTGATAAATGGGATGAATTAATTGAAATCAGCTTTTTATCAAAAGAAATGAAAGCCAGATACCATGCTTTGCTGGAAACAAGGCTCGGAATTTTGAAAATCCGTTAATCATTGCGACTACACTTACTTCGAAGTATTACAGGATCTCAGGCACTTCCTGAAAGGTTCCTGTTTCAGGACTTCTGGTTGATGGTGTGGAGCATTATTGAGATACTGAACTTACGTAGTTGGTTGAAAGAATGTACCCCTCTGTCCTTCGGATTTCTCCCCTTTGTAAAGGGGAGAACCTGCCAAACAGGGTAAGTAGTGGTTGCTATTAGTATGACTTCAAAATCACCGGCCCGACTTCTGATCAGTTCTTCTGGTTTTTGCCGTATGATGCGGTTGATTATTTACTGAGATACTGAACTTACGTAGTTGGTTGAAAGAATATACCCCTCTGTCCTTCGGACATCTCCCCTTTGAAGAGGGGAGAACCTTCCAAACGGGGAAAGTACTGGCGCTGAAGCCCTGTCCCCGGATTTTTCGCGCGCATCGTTCTGGTTGACAGACCTGGTATATTTCCAGTTCCAGCAATCAATACACAGGGTTTTTTCGATCTGCTTTTCCTGCTTGTCGGGCAGGGCCGGAAAGAAATCGATGCCCGTGAATTTTTCGACACTGTCGATGGTTACGGCAAAGCTTTGCAGCGGCAGCGACGAACCGGAATTGGGAAGGATAAATCCGATGCCGTTATATCCCTGTTCCCGGGAATCGAGAATGACCTTGTAAAAATAATCGGGCACCGAAACCTTGTCCGGGCCGATGGCGTTAAGCCCTGGGTTCAGCACAGGGCCGGTTACAATATAGATTGCCTCATATTCGCCGGCCCAGTTTCTGACCAGCTCCTCCAGTTTTTTCCAGATGCCGCGGTTAAAGGAAGGCACCTGTGGACTCATGTTGCTGTAATAAAACGATTCTGCCATGGAGGCCGGCGACCAGCCCATATCCGCCGCAGGTGCCAGATGCCCGCGGTCGTAGCCGGAACCTTCATAATCCCTGTCGGTGGCGGTTCCGTTCTTTACGTCTGGATCGGGTTTGAATTTATCCGTCCTTTCAACCGATTTTTCGGTCTCCTCTTTCGTGAGTTCATAAGCAATCCAGCGTGCCTGTTTGTGCTGGTCGTTGAACAGCAACGAATAGGCGGTATGGGATATCACCTGATCATCCGGCTTTGTCTTCGGGATCTCCAGCCTTTTGACAGGCTTCGGTTTCTCTGCGCGGGAGGTGGTATCGGCATATTGCCATGTGCCGTCGTCATACAGTTGTATCAAGACTTTTTTCTCTAGACGGGGTTTGCCGGCTTCCTGGCCAGGGCTGATGGTCTGTAAGGCAAAAAGGGACAACAAAATAAGGGTAAGGGTTCTCATATTTCAGGGGTTTCTGATGTCTGTAACAAGCTAAGGTACTCATTTTTTCCGGTTAACCGGAGATTTTCTGCCATGGGTAAACAACATTTTCCGGGGCACACTTCGGGAAACAGGTGCCTGAGGTCAGGCCTGTTTGCCAGGCGCTCAGTCATGTGGAGGCAGCAGGGCAGCCTGCCGTTCAGTAACTCCGGTGGCACTCATCTGAACCTGCCCTACCCACGCCAATGGCGGGGGGAGGATGAGCAATAACATCGGTCTTACATTTTACTGCGGGAAAAATTAAAAAAATGAATATCGCTGTAATAATCCGGTCAGGAATGCCACCAATGATTTAAAACAAAGAATCATGAAACAGGAACTTTCAACCGGCAATACTGTCAACTCCTTCAAAATCAACCGCTGGGCCTATGCTGCTTTTGTTATACTGTCTGCTGTACTCTGGATTACAGGCGATACCTCTTCTGCAGTCATCAACTTTTCCATTGCCATGGTATTCGACCCTTTCGATCAGGAGGTAAAATGGGGCCAACGCCCGCTTTATCAGAGAATCTGGATGATTGCCCATGTGTGCCTGAGCTTTGCAGGATTGTTTTTTACGATCTTCGGTGATATAAAGTAACTCATTAACAACGCTAAACATGAAAAAACAATTTATTATTTTATCCTTCTTCCTGCTCACCTACGGACTTGTTCCCGGACAGTCTGAAGGCAACACCCGGTCACTGCTCTGGAAAGTCCATGGCAAGGGAACCCAGCAACCATCCTGGATATTCGGAACCATGCACCTGCTCACCAATACGTATATTGACACCCTCCCCGCTGTCAAAGAGGCCTTTTATTCAAGTAAAACCGTTGCTGTTGAGTTACTGATTGATGAAACAGTACAGACGAAAATAATGGAAGCTTCTCTTTTGAAAGAAGGCACACTGAAACAGATTCTGCCCGACAGCTCCTACGCTTTGCTGGATCAGTGGTTTAAAAATGAAGCCGGGATTGATCTGACTGCTTTTGATGCTTACAACCCTGTTGCGGTCATGACTTTTGTGATGGGTATTGCGCAAATGAAGTATTTCCCCAATCCTCCGGGAACGATGCAACTGGATGGCTATTTTGCCGAAGAAGCCCGCAAGGGAAAAAAGGAATTGATCGGTCTCGACACCATTGAGATACAGATAGATGCACTGTTTAACAGTTTTACTACAGACCGCCAGATTGAGCTGTTGAACGAATTTCTGTACAGCAATAAAAGTGTACAGGAACAGATCACATTGTTGTATGATGCTTACCTGGCCCAGGACCTTGTAAAAATGGAAGAGCTGATGTACGGATCCTATACAAAGGAAGAAATCGGGGTTCTGCTTGACAACCGGAACAAATACTGGGTTGAGCAGCTGAGTACAAAAATGAACGAACAATCCGTATTTTTGGCAGTCGGCGCCTTGCATCTGCCGGGCGAAAACGGGCTGATTGAGCTGCTCAGGGCCCGTGGATTTACTGTTGAAGCCGTTAAAACCAACCACTGATTGAGCGAAAAGGATTTTTTAGCCAGACTTAGAGAGCACCAGGGTATTGTTTATAAACTGGTGCACTTGTATGCCGATACGGAAGAAGACAAAAAAGACCTGTATCAGGAAATCCTCCTGCAGGCCTGGAAGTCATATCCGGGATTCCGGGGCGAGTCTAAATTCAGTACCTGGCTCTACCGTCTGTGCCTGAATACAATTTTTACCCTTCAGAAAAAAGTCAACAGAATAGAATACACCGACACCATGCAGTTTGAAGAGTCGTTTGCCACAGAAACCCATGTCAATGATTCGGAAAGACTATATAAGGCTTTACGGACACTGGCTGAAACAGAAAGGGCCATAGTTTCTCTTCATCTGGACGGATACAGTAATCCGGAAATCGGAACAATACTGGGTATCACACCAAACCTTGTGGGCGTAAAGTTTTACCGGGCCAAACAGCAACTGGCTTCACTTCTAAAAAATATATGATGGATTCAAAGAAAGTGTGGCAAAACATCGGCGGGGAAGAAGGGATGCTGGAGAACCTTATGAAAGAGGGCAACTTCAGCCGCATCCATTCCAAACATCCCCTTTCAAAACTCCGCAATACCCTCCGGATATCAATCTTCTTGTCTGCCATGATCACAATGGTATACATTCTCTTTATCTTTCTCATACCGGTATGGCAAATTACCCTTGCCCTGATCATACTGACCCTTTATAACCTTTTCATCGTTTATGACAGCCGGAAGTTATATAAAAAGTTACCGGATGGGGTGCTTCCCGAAAACAGTCTGAAAGAAGAGCTGAGTTTTCATTACGGGGCCTTTATGCAATGGTGGCATTTGCAGCAACGGACCAGCATCTTCATCTACCCGGTTGCTGCTGCGGGTGGATTCATCTGGGGTGGGATGATGGGATCGGGGAAAACGGTGGAGGCCTTCCTCTATAATCCGGCTATGCTCATTATCCTTGGTATTATCCTGCTGGTTCTGGTGCCCCTCAGTTACTGGTTTGCCAGAATCCTGTTTCAGCAGATGTACGGACGTCATCTGAAAAAACTGAAACAGCTGATAGAATCGATGGAGTCCTGAATTTCAGGAGGCACTCAATTATTGATAATTGCCAACATAGCCGGTATGAGCCTTGCAGGCGGTGGAGGTCGGGCTGCTTGCCCCGCAGAAACGTAGTGCAGCCAGAAGAGCCGTTACCAACCGGGAATAACTTGTTGAAACCCTATGGCACCGGCATTTAGTTTAAGGTTTACTTACCTTATCCGGTAATTACGGTTTACAGAACTGAAGCCTCCTCAGCGCCTGAACTACTTATGTATAAGTTTCCGGTAACCTGAAGAGTTTCCGTTTTCAGCCCTTACAAAATATATTCCTGCAGGGAACGATGACAAGTCGAATTCATATTGACTTTCATTGCTTAACTCCTGTTCCATAACTTTAGCCCCATAGGTGTTAAAAACAGAAACCATTCCCCCGGAAACGGGTTTTACAAAATCCAGTTTAACAAATCCCTCAGTGGGATTGGGGAAAATGCTGAACCCGGCATGGTTTTCCGCAGGGCTGTCAAAAACAGACGCGGGTTTTTCAAAGCCGGATATCCGGATAACCTTATTGTCACCTCCAAAGGTTGAGAACAGGAAATCACCAGTCACCGGATCAATCAGAGCACCTTCGGCTCCGGTAAGCCCGGTAACCATCTGCCTGACAGTTGACGGAACCGGCAGACCGTATTCTCCCACCTCAAAAACAACCACGGTTCCGTTACCATACGAGGAAATAACCATCGACAAATTGGGAAAAGCTGCTGAACCTGCAGGTATATAAGCGATTCCTTCAGGACCTGCAGCATCGGGAAGAACAGAAACTTCTGCAACTTTGGTTGAAAAAAAATACTGACCACTGGCCTCTCTGGTATAGGGAACATTGTACATAATTCCTGCATTGTAAGAAGAAAATACCAGGCCACCGGCTCCGGGATATCCTGCAGGCACAAAAGCCAGGGCACCCACTGAAGGCGTGACACCGAATTCAGTCAATGAATTGCTGATGTAGGTATTATCCGGAAGCACCTGGCCAAGTTCATTCATGCTGTATCTGGTAAAAAGCAGCGTCCCGTACTGATCAAACAGAATGCCTCCGTCGTTGTTGGGCGCGGCTAAGTAAAGTACCGCTGAACCATCGAAACCTGTAATTTGCTTCGTTTCCGGGTCCCTGATCAATCCGACTGTATAAAGACTTCCGCCACTGTTGTTGGCACTTCCGCCAATGTATAGCGTATTCGGCTGATCAGGTCTGATTGTCAGGCCTCCGTATTGTGAAGGCAGTTGTTCAACGCTTCCAAGGTTCGTTAAGGTGTAACCTGCTGCCACGAAATCATCAGTCAGGGTTTGTGAATATCCGGGCAAACACGCCAGCAGCACCAAAGCCGGCAGGCTTTTCTTTACCAAAACGGATGAACATTTCGCGAATAGGTGTATAAGTGTTTTCATTTTAAGTGTTTTTGATAACCAAAGTTACAAAGAGAAAAAGCAAATCCAACATTATCAGCTCAAACTTTAATCACCCTACTGAACCAGCACCGGAAGCACTTATCCGGAGATGAGCTTCAACCCTGGTTTTACCTGACTACCGGTTTACACGCCTTCGGCGGACAGGCAGGTCTGGAACTTTGAGATTTATGTATATTCCAAACACAGTGCCCCGGATGGTCTCGACCACCCATGGCCAGCCGTGACCAACCCCGGAGGCCCTCATCCAAACCTGCCCTACCCACGCCAAAGGCGGGAGGGAGTGGATGAGCGCCAACCTCAGAGTTAGCTTTGACCTTTTTACCTGCCTGGAAATCGGCGGACAGCTTTTACTTTTGACTTTTGAGCTTTGCAAAGGCGGGAAACTTTAACTTTGAGCTTGAAAACTTGAGCTTCACTCCCTACTCCCACTGGGGCAACCGTCCCGGTGTATAAGGCACACCCGCTTTCTCCATTTCCGCTTCGATGGCAGGCAGGTCAACCTGGCTGATCTGTTTCAGTTGTGCATGGATCGGTGTAAATTCATCCATGACAATATCGTAGCTGCGGCGGTGCGTAGCGGTAGGTGCCGATGTGCTTCCATAAAACGCATAAATGATGTTTCCCATCCTTTCATTGATGCAAACCGGTGCCGGCGGGTTTTCTTCACGGCTGGCTTTGGGTTGCTTTCCGTTAAAGGCAAAAAGGATATCATCCACCTTCAGCGATAGGGTGTACAACCTGGCCAGAAGTTCGGGAGAAGCGCCCGGGGCCTGGTGTACGGCCTGCATCATGGTGGATATTTTTCCTGATAGTTCACCGGCAAAATTATCGGTACCCTGAACCTTGCGGATCAGTTCGGCAACCTGCTGCTGGAAGGCCACCAGTGCGGCACGGTCTTCGGCCGGCAGGGTGGTGTTGTTGAGCACCACCGCTTCAAACGGCGTCGGGCCGACCAGTTCCTTTACTTCCCCTCCTGCCCTGACCGACATGGAAACCTTGTATTTCCCCGGCATAACAAACAGGCCTGAGTTGACCTCGGCGAAAGGATCGAACCTGCCACCATTGCCGTTGACGGGTGATGTTCCTGCATAACGCAGATCCCAGTTGGTGCGGTTCAGCCCCTTTGAGGGCTTGCTGTATATCCTGCGTACCACCCGATCCTGATTGTCGGTTATGGTGAAGACCAGGTAAGGAGGCAATTCATTCTTCTCAGCCCTGAGTTCTGCTTCCGTCGGTTGCGGTATTCTTTCTCCTTTTTTGAACAGCTCCTTTTCTTTATCCTGCCTTTTTTCGAGGAGGGTCTGGGGAACCTCTTTCAGCCACCATGAGAAGGTGGCACCGAAGTCAGGATTTTTTGCTGCAAAATAAGACGATCCCTGTCCGTATTTCCCCCGGTTTCCACAAACATCAGGGCGTTCTTGATCCCGAAAAGGTGTGCCGGGCTCTCCATAATGGCCTTATTGACTGTCCGCAGCGGGGTGTAATCTTCCATGATGTAAAATCCACGTCCGAAGGTGGCCAGTACCAGGTCATTCTCACGTTTCTGAATAACCATATCCCTTACCGAAATGGTCGGAAGCCCGCTCTTCAGGGCGGTCCACTGACCACCCCCGTCGATGCTGAAATAAACGCCGAATTCTGTCCCCACAAAAAGAAGATCCGGATTGACATGATCCTGTACAATACAGTGAACCGTCCCGTTCTTCGGAAGATTGGAAGCAATGGAGACCCATGTCTTCCCCTTATCGGAACTTTTCAGCAGGTATGGCCTGAAATCATCGCGTTTGATGTTGTCAAAGGCAGCAAAAACAACATTTTCATCAAACTGTGAAGCAAGGATATCTGCAACAAAGGTGTATTCGGGTACGCCGGGGAACTTTCCTGCCTTACTCCACGTTTTTGCATCACCGGTTACCTGGACCAGCCCGTCGTCGGTTCCGGCATAGATCAGGTTTTCCTTTACCGGTGACTCTTCCAGTGAAACGATCAGGCCATACTGCGAAGTGGACACATCCTTGGCCACCGCGTCGGCACTCCAGTATTTGCCCATAACCGGCCAGGTGTTGCGGTCGGTACCTGTCGATAAATCCTCGGAGATCACCTGCCAGGTATTGCCCCGGTCATCGCTCCTGAAAACTTTATTGGCTGCCACATACAGCCGCGTTGGTGAATGTTTGCTGATAAACAGCGGGGTATCCCAGTACCATTTATAGGTATCTTCCCCTTTGCGTGGCTCCGGACGGATATCAATGGCTTCCCCGCTCTTTCTGTCGTATCGGACCATGTTACCGTACTGCGCTTCGGCATATACAATGTTGGGATCGGTCGGATCAACCGCTGTCCAGAATCCATCACCGCCATTGGTGACAAACCATTCATCGTTCACAACGCCAAGGCCGCTCAGGTTGCGCGATGGGCCACCCATGCTGCTGTTATCCTGGGTTCCGCCGTAAACGTAATAAAAAGGAAGGCTGTTATCGACATTTACCCTGTAAAACTGGGTTACCGGCAGGTTGTTCTTGAAATGGAAGTCCTGTCCGCCATCCCAGGTTTCATAGATTCCACCATCACCACCGATCAGGTAATGGTTTGTATTTGAAGGATCAATCCACATGGCATGATCGTCAACATGGCGGTTTTTGGTGCTCACATTTTTCCAGGTTTTCCCACCGTCTTCGGTATATTGCGAAAAAGTCTCCACTGAATAAACCTTGTCTTTATCCCCGGGATCACCGTATATTTCATTGTAGTATTGTCCCTGCGCAGTGTGCCCGCTCATTTTCGACCAGGATGCCCCCCGGTCGGTGGTCCGGAAGAATCCACCGGTTTCACCGGCAGCTTCTATGATCGCATAAAGGATATCAGGATTGGCCGGAGAAATGGCAATCCCGATTCCTCCCACATCGCCTGAAGGCAGTCCGGAAGCAAGTTTCTCCCAGGTGGCCCCGGCATCGGTTGATTTCCAGATGCCCGATTCAGGTCCGCCTCCGATTTTTGTAAAGTCATGACGCCGGCGCTGTTCGGATGTTGCATACAATACAGACGGATTACGCGGATCGAGGATAACATTGTTTACCCCGGTATTTTCGCTGATGTTCAGCACCTTGTTCCAGGTTTTGCCACCATCGGTTGTTTTAAAGAGGCCACGGTCGCCACCCGGCCCCCAGACAGATCCTTCAGCAGCCACGTAAACCACATTGGTATTCCGGGGATCAATCGCGATCATTCCGATCTGCCGTGATTCCTTCAGACCCATGTTTTTCCAGCTTTTGCCCCCGTCGGTTGTTTTGTAAACACCATCGCCATACCCCAGTGCCCGCTGGTGATTGTTTTCACCGCTGCCGGCCCACACCACATTGGTATTTTCAGGATCCATGGCCAGACAACCGATGGAATAGGATCCGTAATTATCAAACACCGGCTCCCATGTTGTTCCTGCATTCCGGGTTTTCCAGATGTGACCGGAAGCTACAGCCACATAATACTCAGCAATATTCTTTGGATTTACGGCAAAATCAGCAATCCTGCCTGAACAATAGGCTGGTCCTATAGATCTGAATTTCAGCCCGTTAAAATCTCCGGCCTTCAGGGTGTCCATTACCTTCGAGGGTTGCTTTTTCTGGGCAAAACCACCAAAAGGTAAGGTAAGAAAAGCTGTAATTAAAATGTCAGAAAAACCATGCGGGAGGGCATGATTATTGACGTAACTTTGCAGCCCGAAAAATCAGCGTTCTTTGTCCCGGCTTGTACCGGTAATGTGGATGTGTTCATAGATTATTAGTTTTGGGATTGGGAAAATTATTAAAAATCCCTCTGGTGCTCACTGTCAAAAATAGTATAAAACCGGTAACCATCAACTTCCGGTCAGTTGTAAATAACTCTTTCTCCACGGGGAAAAACCTGATTATCATGAAAAAAATCCTGTTTGTTTCGTTGGTTTTACTATTATTCATCCCGGTTTCCTTCAGTCAGACCTCAGGAAAATGCGCATTCACAGCCTCTGACAATACCAGGCATTATCCTGACACACAAGGCGATAACATTAACAGGACTGTTGATTGCGATACCCTCCGGTATCCTCTTTCAGGCGAAATTATTTACTATTATATGCTGCCCCCGGGTGTCGGATACATTACCGGCAATAACAGCTATATGGATAAAGCCAAAGCCGAATATTTTTCTGATTTTGAAGCTGGAACTTCCATTTCAGGACTGTTTGTTGATTTTGTCATTGCAAAAAATGCAAACAATCCTGAGATTACCTTTGCCATCTGGAACAATGCCGGGGCCAACGGAAAACCGGGACAGATGGTTGTGTCAGCGACCAAACCACTTTGGGCCATTGCAGCTGATGTTACCAATGAACACGCCACAAAAGTTAATTTCGATCAGCCTTATACCGTTACCGGACCGTTTTATGCTGGAGTTATTCTCCCTTCCTCAACAGGCGATACCCTGGCTATATGGTGTCGTAAACATGTAACAGGATACAATGGTACCGCCTGGGAACAATGGTCTACCAATGCCTGGTACCCTTTTAATGATCCTGATTCCTGGGGTGAAAACATGCAGACTACCATGACCATACATCCTATTGTTTGTCAACCGGTCGGGCTCGAAGAAGTGGCCGATCCTGAGGTTACCATCCATCCCAATCCTGCAACCGGAGTGGTTAACATTTCCCTTTGGAAAAGCACTTCCGGCATCAGCCTAAAAATCATCAACATGACCGGACAAAGGGTTTATACACGTTCATATCCGGCTTCTTTTACCAATTTCAACATCGATCTCAGCTTTATCCCCAAAGGCGTTTATATGCTTCAGCTCACCGATGGCAAAAGGAAACACAGTCAGAAGCTGATCCTCCGTTAATCCCGGTTCCGGAACTCCGGCTTTCTCCCGTTTATATGTCACACCTGTTTTCAGGGATCAACACCTTACCCCTTGATCCGGGCAACTTTATATTGTATCTTTGTGACTATGAAATTTTTTCTGAAATGAGAAAGATACTCGTTCCTGTCGATTTTTCAGACCTGTCGACCGATGTCCTGGAGAAAGCGGGTGAACTTGCAAAGGTCTTTAACAGCGAGATTTACATTTTACACATCTCTGCGCCCCAGGCTTTCCTTACGGAAGATGCATCCAGCCTGCCAAACATCCACAATCCCGATATTGAGGAGATGATCCAGGAAGACCACGATCTGAAAGCGATGGTGCACTATCTGCTTGAAAGAGGTGTCAATGCACGGTCAGGACTGATTCACGGACCGGTTGTCAGCACGATCCTCCGTGAAGCTGAAAAGTTTGGCGCCGATCTGATCATCGTCGGGACACAAAACCACGGTTTTCTTTACCGGGCTTTTATCGGCAGTGTGAGTGAAGGGGTACTGAGAAACAGCCCCTGCCCGGTGATGATCGTTCCGTTAAGATAGATTGGCCCGGCGAAGGTACTACTGCTTTTGCCCCTTTGGTTAAAGGCACTGATCAGGTCCCTGCGACCGATTTTTACCAGGGTATCGTTGAGCCATCGCTTGTTTTCAGGTTTGTACCAGAAGAAAAACCGCTGCTGATTTACCTTATCTTCCTTTGTTTTTGCTACATAAACCGGTTTCAGGGTATATGGATCGGCCCCTGTATAATAGATGGCTGTTGCCAGCGTCATGGGCGTAGGGGTAAAATCCTGGACCTGCTCCAGCCTGAATCCCTGTTTCATGGTTTCACAGGCCAGCTCAGCCATATCTTCGGGGCGGCTTCCCGGATGGCTCGAGATAAAGTATGGAATCAGTTGTTGCTTTGTTCCATTCTGCCTGTTGATCTCATCAAATCTCTTCTGAAATTCAGCAAATGTCCGGTAATGCGGCTTCCGCATAATCTGAAGCACGTGCTGTGAACTGTGCTCCGGGGCAACCTTCAGCCTGCCTGACACATGTTTCGTTATCACCTGATGCAGGTATTCGTCCAGCCCGTTGGCTTTGCTTTCCGCCGGCGTCCTGCCGACCAGCATATCATACCGGATTCCGCTGCCGATGGTGATGCGCTTCACCCCCTGCACCAGCATTGCCTTCCTGTAAAGGGCAGTCATCGGGCGGTGATCGGTGTTCAGGTTCCGGCAGATGGTCGGGAAGATACATGAAGCGCGTTTACATTTCCTGCATTTATCGGTATCGATGCCCTGCATCCGGAACATATTGGCCGAAGGGCCGCCCATATCGGTGATGTGCCCTTTGAAATCCGGATCTGAGGCCACCTGCTTCATTTCATCCATGATTGATTTCTCAGAACGGCTCACCACAAACTTGCCCTGGTGGGCAGAAATGGCGCAAAAGGCACATCCACCAAAGCAACCCCTGTGCAGGTTGATAGAATTACGGATCATCTCAAAAGCCGGAATCTGTCCGCGTTTTAAGTATCTCGGATGGGGGTGGCGGGTATAGGGGAGATCAAAAGCTGCATCAATTTCAGCCTCCTTCATAGGCGGGTTGGGTGGATTCACCACTACCAGCCGGTCTCCGCTGGCCTCAACCAACCGTGCGCCCTGCCAGCGGTTCGACTCCTCCTCGAACATCCGGAAATGTTTCGAAAAGGCTGTTTTATCGGCCTTACATTGTTCGTGCGATGGCAGGTACAGGGTTTCAGCACCAGGCATATCAGGCAGATTTTCGGCTGCCGGCATTGTGTATGCTGTTTGCTCCACGTCCCGTATCTGACTGATCTTTTCACCGGCCGACAATCGCCGGAGCAGGGCAATGATTCCCTTCTCCCCCATCCCGAAAACCAGCATATCGGCACCGCTCCAGGTGAGGATATCCGGCTTCAGTTCATCGCTCCAGTAATCGTAATGGGTAAGGCGGCGCATCGAAGCTTCGATCCCGCCAAGGATAACCGGTACATCGGGATATATCTTTTTCAGGATGCCTGTGTAAACAACGGTGGCATAATCCGGTCTGAAGCCTGAAACTCCGCCCGGCGTATAGGCATCGTCGGATCGCAGGCGACGGTTGGCGGTGTAATGATTCACCATCGAATCCATACAGCCGGCGGTTACGCCAAAGAAAAGACGGGGTTTTCCCAGTTTTTTGAAGTCGCGCAGATCGTCGCGCCAGTTGGGCTGTGGCAGAATCGCCACCCTGAATCCTTCCCTTTCGATCAAACGGCCCATCACGGCATGGCCAAACGATGGATGATCCACATAGGCATCGCCCGAAACGATGATCACATCCACCCCGTCCCAGCCGCGTTTGTCGAGTTCTTCGCGCGAAACCGGAAGCCAGTTGGTAAGTGGGCGTTTTTCAGCTGCTTGCATGGGGCAAAGGTAAGGGTTTATCCTGCACAGTGCGACAGGCAGTGGGGATGGTGGGCAGGGGTTGGATTTCTAACCAGCCTGATGGCTGACAGGTTTCTAATTTCTAATGTCTAATACCTGGTTTCAAAATTGATTTTCCTATAATTTCATATTCCTTATATTCATTGCAAAATCTCTAAACCCGTTTCAGGACAAGGCACCCTTACGAAAGCACCCCTCAAGGTGATCGTCCACCATTCCGGCGGCCTGCATAAAGGCATAGCAGATGGTGCTTCCACAGAAGGTGAAACCCCGCTTCTTCATGTCTTTAGCCATGGCATCTGATTCGGGACTGGTGGCCGGGATCTGTTGTAAGCCTGTCCAATGATTCACGATGGTTTTTCCTCCGGTAAACTGCCATATCCAGGCATCAAAACTCCCGAATTCTTTTTGAATACCAAGAAACAACTGAGCATTTTTGATGGTTCCCCTGATCTTGGCGCGGTTGCGGATGATGCCGGCGTCATTCAGCAGTCGATTATAGTCATCCTCCGTATATGCAGCAATTTTTACCGCATCAAAATTATCGAAAGCCCGGCGGAATCCTTCGCGGCGATGCAGTATGGTTTTCCAGCTCAGCCCTGCCTGGAAAGCATCCAGCACCAGGAATTCAAACAGTTTGCGGTCGTCGTGAACAGGAACGCCCCATTCTTTGTCGTGGTAT
The DNA here is from genome assembly GCA_016705005.1 of Bacteroidales bacterium. Classification (GTDB taxonomy): domain Bacteria; phylum Bacteroidota; class Bacteroidia; order Bacteroidales; family Lentimicrobiaceae; genus Lentimicrobium. Next base: position 20,984 of record JADIZB010000019.1, read on the forward strand.
TCAATCATCAGCGGGTCGTTGCCCGGCCAGGTGCAGGTGGTTTCCATGAAACAAGTAAAAAGTAAAAAGTAAAAAGTCTAAAGTAGAGAGTAAAGCTCAAAGTTTAAAGTTTACCCGACGTAACGAAAGTGAAGGCGGGCTCAAAGTTCAAAGTTCAAAGTTCAAAGTTGTCCGTAAACCGTAAAATTTCTCATTCGTCATTCATCTGTCACCCTGAGCACTGGTGGTCGAGCGGCGGAGGTCGAGGAGGTGGTCGAGCGAAGTCGAGACCAGTCGAGGACCATCCGCCTGCGCTACGCTCCTGCGGGGCAAGCGTCATTCGTCATTTGTCACCCTGAGCGTCGAGACCAGTCGAAGGGCGTCATTCAAAATTACCTTAACAGCGTTGCAATCGCACTATTATCAGGCTTTATAATTCCTTTCTCAGTTATAATTCCTGTAATAAATTCTGCAGGAGTTACATCAAAGGCCGGATTAAAGGCATCAGAACCGGGGTTGGTGACCCTGATGGTGTGCATTTGCCCCTCCTTGTCGGGACCGGTCTGATAATTCACTTCGTCGGCGCTGCGTTCTTCTATCTCGATGCCTTCACCTGTCGGGGTTGAAAGATCGAAGGTCGAAAGTGGGGCAGCTACAAAAAACGGGATACCGAATTGCCTGGCAACAATGGCTTTTTTCAAAGGTTCCGATCTTGTTTGCGGTGTCTCCATTGGCGGCAATCCTGTCGGCCCCGGTAATAACCAGATCCACCATACCTTTCGACATCAGGTAAGCCCCTGCATTGTCGGGAACAATACTGTGGTCAATCCCTTCATTCGCCAGTTCCCAGGCTGTAAGGCGAGCTCCCTGGCTTCGCGGACGGGTTTCACCGGCATAAACGAACACTGATTTACCTCCCCGATGGGCCATATAAACCGGGGACAGTGCGCTTCCATAATCCACGAACCCGAGCCAGCCGGCATTGCAATGGGTCAGTACCCTGGCACCATCCCGGATCAGTGGTTCGCCGTATTTACCAATATTACGGGCAGCATCAATGTTATTCCGGGCAAGTCGCCGGGCTTCCTCAACAGCAGCCTGCACCGACTTCTGCCCGGCGGCATATACCTTGTCAACAGCAAAAAAGAGATCGCGTGCCGTGGGCCGGGTGGCCCTGATTCTTTCTGCAGCCATCTCAGGGTCTTCACTGGCAATATAGGCCTGGGCCATGGCAAAACCTGCGGCTGCCCCTATGGCTCCTGCACCCCTGACGGTCATGATCCTGATCGCGTCGCAGGTATCCTCCCATGTTTTGCATTCCCTGAAGGAAAAAGAAAATGGCAGGAGGTTCTGATCTATCATAAAGACCGATTCACCTTCCATTCTAATTGTCAGGTAGTCTGTACCGGAAACTCTCATTCTATAACAGTTATAGCTTCAGAAACAAAGATATTGGTTTTCTATGGTTTAACTTTGAGATAACCCCGTTCCGGGATAAAAAAAAAGCCACCCCGGAGAGTGGCTCAGTATTTGGAATAAAATATTAGAATTTAAGAGCGACTCCCAGATTCAATAATGCTACACCATAACCAAGTTCAGCCATCGCTGCAAAATTATCTGTGAAATAATACCTTCCTCCAACAAAAAACGAGGGAGTAAAGCTATTTGCTGTGTAGCTATAGGTGCCAAATGTTGAAGGCAGATTAGTTGAATTTGAAACTATGGTATATCCTAGCATCACACCACCATAAGTATCCAATTTATCAACTAAAGGATAATGGAAAGTACCTCTTGCACCAATAACTATGTAAGTATATTTAACATAGTATTCATCACCAAACCATGGGATTTCATCCTTTGAACCAGCAAAACCTAAATAGCCTCCAACTCCTACAGTAGCTTTGTCAAGTATGCCATCAATAATTCCAACCTCAAATGAAGCACTTATAGGAGGAATAGTAGTTTTATATCCAGAGGCTCCAAGGAAACTTCCGAAACCAAGTCCGAGGTTGAGGGCTTTATCTCCCTTTTCAAAAGTGCTCTCCTGAGCAGAAAGATTAAAAGCCAGAATGGCTGCAAAAAGAGTAATTACGACTTTTTTCATGTTGATTGCGTTTTGGTTTAACAATGTTTTTAATCTGTTTCTCAGTTGGTTAACATCAGAATGCCGGCAATTGTTTATCAGGAACCGTCTGTACCTTAACAAAACCGCCACTTCCAGGCTGAATTTGTTGATTGAGTAGAGCCCGGAAGTACAAAGGTAGGTCAATATGCGGCAAATTGAATACGTATTCTTAGGTATTTTACCTTCAAATTATCAACCATCCATGTATTGCGGCATACCCACTGCATAAAAGAATTGTTGAAAAGATGGTCTATGTGCTGGTTTTCAACGCATTGTCTGTATTCATAACTTGGGGGTTAACTTCCTTTGATAAGGTTGAATCGCTGAACAGCATGTTATAGATGCGTTTAAACAGGGTCTTTTGTGGATAAACAAAAGACCATGAATTGCTATTCATGCTGATAAATTGGGGTCTTTTTTAATCAAAACCTCACAGACAATGAGAGTGTTTGCCTGGGATCGGGTTTCAGGTTGAGTGAAAGGGCGTTCAGCTTTTTGGTATAGCTGCGCTTTTTGGCTCCTCCGATCGACCAGAGGACGATGCCCCCTGTATCCATAAACAGACCGGCATAGAAGCATAATACACCAACAACAGCTTCACCCATAGCTTCATCGGAAGTGGCATATGGATCATAGGGATCATAATAATCCACATCCCGGTTAACGGCATCCACCATCAGACCGACACCCGCCACCGTAAAAACAGCCCCTGTGATGGTCAGCACCATCCCGGTATTTCGCATTCGTGAGTATGATTTTATTTTCCCTTTGTAAAGGTCTTCCTTGCTGATCTGAGCCGGAGCAACCATCTGAAATGCAAGCACCATGAATACTGCAATAGTCAACACTTTTTGCATAAAATAATAAAATTTAGGTTATCCCTACTCGTATGACTTTTCGGAAACCGCCCCCACTGAACAGCCTGTGTGGGTCAGGATAATAAATCAGCATTATCGTTCTGAAAATTTTTAATACATAGGAATTTTAAATGAACTAACTAAAGATTCCGGAAATCTGATCTAATGATATTAGGATTACTTATAAGTATGCACCCTCTGATAGTATGATTCGGTTAACAGGCATGCCGTAATCCCAAAAAATTATAAACCAAAAATATGGACTTTAAAACTGAAATAAAAACTAAAAACAAAACATCAGATAAAATGTGCTACAATTTTATTTCTATTAAACAACAGCCTTTAAGAGAATATAAGAACTGGCCCGATTTACACACAGGTATATAACAACCTGTCAGATTGTTCTCCTCCGTCGCTTAAGTAAAAATCAGGCATGGAAAGTTCTTCGGATCCTTTAGCAAAACGTAAAAATTCCTGCCTGGTTTGATTCATCTTCCTTCGGAAGAAAAAAACTGCAGAATTAACCGGTGCTTATTCATTGGAATCAATAATTCAAAACCCGGAATGCCTTTTCAGACATTTCCGGGTTCCGTTTTCTGTTTATGAATTTAAGCAGCCAACCCATAATTGTTGATGGAGAGGGCTGTGCAACAATTAAGGGAATTCGTTACCGCACTACTTTTACTTCGTAGGCATTCAAACCCTTTGGTCCTTTTTCGACCTTATAGGTTACCTTGTTGTTCTCTTTGATGGGCTCGGCAAGTTCCTTAATGTGGACAAAAATACTTTCCTGGGTCTGCAGGTCCTTGATAAATCCAAATCCTTTTGAATCATTAAAAAAGCTGACAATACCGGTTCTCAGTTCTTCCACCTTATCCGCGGGGTCCTGTTTTCTTACGCCAACTTCAATGTCTTCGGCATTGATTACCGTCTTTTTTACCGTCGGATCGGGCGGTGTGGATGTGATCCGTCCGTATTCATCTACGTAGGCGATCATATCGTCAAGACTGTTCCCGTCTTTGGAACCGGAAGCCCTTTCAACTTTCTTCGCCGCTTTTTCCTTTTTCTTTTTCTGCTTTTTCTTCTCGTTTTCCTGCTTATTCCATGTTTGTTGTGATCTTGCCATAGTTTACCTTTTCGGGATTATCCTGCTTTAAGGAGGGTGAATAAAATAGTTCTGCAAGAATCCGCTGAAAAGCGCCGATGTGTCCGGCAAAACCCTGAGCGGCAAAGGTACAACAATAATCCGGTGTAGAACCGATGAAAAAGTCTTATGTCTGTATTATTCAAACAAATAAAGAAAAAGACAGGTTCCGGAAATTTTTCTGACCGGTTGTACCATTCAGCAAACAGTTAATCCCGGGGCAGGAAGCCCTGATGAAATCACTGCAGTGATGCACCGGACATATGAATCCCCTGAATCATGATCCCTGTACTTCAATTGTTTAATTCACCCTGTTACCGATGATATAGGCATAGGGTTCAAGGGTTATTGCATTGCCCGGTATTAAACCTGATTTATCCATGATGTTTTCCCATCTGCCTGCAGCCACCGCGGGCGGAAAATCAAATGTGACGGCTGAATTTCTGACATTCACCATCACGAGAATCTCCTCGGTACCGGCAGTCCGCGTAAAAATGCAGACGTCGGTATAGGGATAGCTCACCAGGTTTCCTCTCCGGGCAGCGTCGGAAGTGACATAGAAATCCATAAAATCCTGGTAAGCGGCCAGCATATCCGGATTCTCTGACCAGTTGACCGGAGAATTGGTGAAGAAAGGCAGGGTGCCGGCTCTTCCAACTTCCTGGCTTCCGTAAATCATCGGAACACCCCCCATATAGGTAGCGATCACCTGTGCCGCCAGCGCGCCCTTGATGCCTCCGAACAGGGTGACCGGGGTTGCGTCCCAGGCCGATTCATCATGATTGGTGGTAAACCGCAACTTATGTTTTCCGGCAGGAATGCTGTTGTATTCGCTCGTATGGGTAGTAAAAAGGCCACTGGCCGGCTGGCCTGAGAAAACGGCCTTCAGCTTTCCGTAGAAATCCCAGGCATAATTCATCTGAAACCCGGCTGTAAAGTGGTCACTCCGGGCTCCCTCGGCCAGCATAATGATCTCCCTTCCGGGTATGGCATTCATAGAATCGATGGTCTGTTTCCAGAAGTCATAGGGCACCATATCGGCCGCATCACAACGGAAACCATCAACATTGGCGTCAAAAACCCAGTATTTCATCGCACTGATCATGGCCTTCCGCATATCTGCCGAACTGAAATTCAGATCAGCCACATCCTGCCAGTTTGTTCCTGCCGGATGAATCACCACCCCATTCTCTTTGGTATACCAAGCGGTGTATTTCATCCATGGGTTGTCCCAGGCAGTGTGGTTGGCCACCCAATCGAGAATCACGGCCATTCCCCGCTGGTGAGCCTGGTCTGTGAGGGTCCTCAGACTGGCAAGTGTGCCGAATTCCGGGTTGACCTGACGGTAATTTTTTACACAGTAAGGTGAATTAACGGAGTTAACCGTACCTATCGGAAAAACCGGCATCAGCCAGATGACATTTACACCAAGCGATTTAATATGTTCAAGTTTATTGATTACTCCCTGAATACCAGCCGGACTGAATGCCCTGAGGTTTACCTCATACATCACGATATCTTCTGTAGCAGGAATGTCCTGAAAAGGAGAGCCATACTGCGGCGGATCGGGCAGAATGAATTCGTTGGTGCTGACAGGGGGTTTGGTTGTCTCCTCCTTTTTGGCGCATGATGAAAGGGCCAGTAAAAAGACGAACATCCAGAAATATCTGATTCCGGAATTATTCATTGCTATTGATGAAATTAAAATTCAGTTTGAAACTATTCAGCCTTATCATAAACTTCCAGCGCAACCGGCAAACAACTGGCAACGCCTTTTAATCCGCAAACGCTGAGGGTAATCAGAATGGTATCTTTGATTTCATCGCGGGTTGCCCCAAGCTTTTTCGCCATGGCCACATGGTAAAAAATGGCCGTGGTATCACCCATAGAGGCTTTGATGCCGATGTAAACCAGTTGCTTGGTCTTTGCATCGAGCCCAGTGGTAGCTTTGAGTGATTCAATCAGTCCGTCGAAGGCTTTAGAAACTTCGGGGGCTTCTTTCTGGAAAATTTCAAGTGGATTCATAGCGAAATATTTACTTCAAAAGTAAGCAGGAAAATGATTGTTCCTTCTTTTTACAGTGCATATTCCGGTCAACCTGCACTGAATTCAGCTCATGGATAAAAAAGGGTGCCCGTCAATCAGGACACCCCAAAAAAAATTTCCCGTGTACTATTCACCGATCAGTTCAAACCTTGCCATCGGAGCCATCCGCGCTTTATTCAACTGAAGGGATTTACCATCGGTGGTATAATTATCAACGGTTTCCAGCACTTTAAATAATTCCTGTTCGGTTGCCATATTGGGGCAGGCCATCTTGGTGGAGCCTATTTTTGAAAAGGTGATGCGGTTTCCTTCCTTCAGTTCACAGGAGCCGAAAAAACTATTGCAACCGGCATATCCGCTGATACGGTTCTCCTTCTGATCAAGTAAAATAAAATACTCCTTTCCGCTTCCGGCGGTGTTTTCGACCGGTTTACCATGCAGCTCTATCAGTTTCCACTTTTTGCCGAAAATGCCGGCATCGCTTCCGGAATGAACACTTTTCGAAAGAATGTAGTTTTCAGCCAGGGGGCCTGTAATCCGGTTCCCCTCCATATCGAGCTGTATGAGTTTGTTCTCGCCAACCAGGTAACGGTTTGGAGCATCGGAAAGCCCTAAAAGTTTAATGGTGTTTCCGGCTTCATCCCATGAAAATTTACCTGAATTTTCGCAAACCTTATAGCTTTTACCCTTATAAACCGTTGAGATCATATAGGTCTGGTCATTGTTTAACGTGATGGTGGTGATAATGCCTTCGCAATCGGCACAGGGTACTGTACCGGTATAAACTCCGGGCCAGTCAAGAGAAACAGAACTGTTATCGCCAATAACGATTTTTGTTGGCCCTGCCGGAGCTGATTTCTGAGTTTTGCAACCCGGGGCTATAGCAGCAATGAATGCGGCAGCCAGAATAAACAGGTTCATTTTCATATCATTTCATGTTTAAGTTAGTGAATCTCAAATTATGGTTATGGCATAGGCTGATGCCGGATGCCTCTTCTTCCTTTCCATGCAGATTGCTTATCCTGTCATTGTCCGAATGGCGTTCTTCTGAAAACCAATAAATTATCTTCAACAGAATCACATAGACAAGTGATGAGCAGTTTTTAAAAAATTTTACTGCAAACCAATGCAGAATCCCAGTCTTGGTTGAAGTTTCAGTGTTGCATAACCTTCATAAAACCTGACTGCCGGTGAAATCTCGGTATGAATCAGGAATCCGGGAAGTTTTTCAACCGGTTTGATTTCGAATCCAAAAGGAACCAATGCTGAAACATAGCCGGAACCGGGATGATTATACCCATAACCGGCGCCTATACCTGTAAACAGACGATAAAACTCATTTCCTGCGATCCTGAAAGTCGCAAGTACTTCAGGTTCCAGTCCGAAAGAGCCTTCATCGGAACTTGAATAAAAAACTGCCGTGCGCAATTCCAGGTTTGCTTTCCGTAAACTTCCCATACTTACACCCAGGGTATTGTTAAACGGATAAAACCCAAGTCTGACTTGTGCTTCAGTCTTCTCAGACAAGAATAATGCTGAGAAAATAATCACCCATTTTAGAACATGTTTTTTCATTTCGGCCGGTTTAATAATCGGGATGCGGTGTAGATGAAAGTTTATTGAGAAGGCGCTGTGTTACATATGTTCTGTACTGATGCTGACTGCCCAGTTGATAGGCACGATCTACATTCCCGGGTTTAACAGCGTATTCTACATTAAATACCGGTATGCCCTTGTTCTGCCACAAGGCAAGGTCATTGATCAGTTTTTCGGAATCCAGCGGATCAACCGGAAAGTCACCTTCCTCTCCACCGTTATCCGGATCACCCGACCCATCGTACCAGATATCTTCCTGTGCAATTGCATCAAACAGCCTGGTATAGCCCGTATCGTTGCCCAGTTCAGGTGCATTTTGTGCGATCAGGAGAAATCCGGGTTTTCTGCCACGGGCATAACCTGCCAATTCCCCGATGAAAGCCGTTAGCTCCTTTCTCACATCCAGACCTTCCTTTTGCGCCTGATCCAGCACCGGCGCGAATTCATAAATCATCAGCCAGTCAAGGTAAATGCCATCGTAACCATCGTCGATGATCCGCCCGATATAATGTTTCATGATGGTTTTCCACTCGGGTGACCAGAACTTAACACCATAGCTGTCGTTCCAGCCGTCGGGATCCGGATCGAGCAACCATTCAGGGTTTCCGGTTTCCCATCCCGCCTGCCAGTAATACCTGTAACCCTCTGCCTGCCCAACATCAATATAGCATACTACAATTTTCTTACCTCCGCTGGAATTCAGGCTGTTCCTGATCCGGGACACATCGGCTTGTGTCTCATAACCTTCCGATCCTTTCAGGCTTCTTTGCTGATCAATGACCAGCAAATCGTAATGAGAACTGCACAGTGAACCGATGCTTTCAGGAAGATCGAGAGCATCTATCTGATAAGCCCAGAAATCAACCTTGCTGAGCGGGCCGGCAGTATTCACGACCTCACCCTCATCGCCGGTACAGCTGAGAAAAAACACAATCATGAACAGAAGACTCAGCCTGCGTTTTATGGTCATATGATCCGGGGCAAATGTTAAATGACGAATAAATGAGATATCATCAGCACTGAAATAACGCCCGTATATTACTTTTGTTTTAGAGTTCATGTTGATGCCCTGTTAGCAGAACACCGGACCTTTATACAAATATACAGAATCTGAAGAGGGAACCGGTTGGTGAATCTTTAAAGTGATCTGCCTGCAAATTCAGGGGTTTTGTACTTTCGCACCGTTATGAACATTGTACCTTCGGTTTATTTCGCCCCCTTCCAGGGAATCACCACTTCCGTATTCCGGAAGGTTTATGCCATGCACTTTAAAGGTGTTGACAAACTTTTTACCCCCTATTTTGCAAACTTTGAACCAGGGCATGCGCTATCACAGACCAAGATGGTTGCGCTGAAAAATCAGTCTGAATCCGGGATTGAAGTTGTTCCGCAGGTGTTGAGCAAAGGTGCAGGTTCATGGGGAATGAATTAAAGTTAAATGCGATGCTTCAGCCACATTTTTATTAATTGGCTAAGGTGAATTTAACTGGCATATAACACCTGATGTGGTCATTTTCCCCATCAATTTTTCCGGGTATCCAGGAAGGCATATTTTTTACAACCCTTAGTGCTTCAGCATCTAGAAGTGGGTGTGCGCCCTTAAAAACCTCAACTCCTTCAACATCTCCATTTTCACTTACTACAAAAGTCAAATAAACCAGTCCCATTATCAAGCGCCTTCTTGCCTTCCTGGGATATATAATGTTATCAATAAGAAACTGAATTCTGGCTTCCTCACCGCCAATATATTCAGGGTCTTGAATAAACGGAGTATAAGCATCAGGGCTACCATCAGTTTTGTAACATGTACTGCTTGTTAGTTTGTTATCCTCGTATGATTCTTCTCGTTTTAGGCATCCGTTCTCATAATAAACCATTCTTTTCCCCTGTAACATGCCATTACTATAGTAGTGGAAAAAATGCAACATGCCCGATTTGTAATACTTTTTATATTCGCCATCGCGCTTTCCTTCAGTATAATTATACGCTTCCATGATGTTTCCATTTTCATAATAATATTTAGCCGGGCCATCCGGAATTATGGTTTCCCCTTTAAGGAAATAACCTTCCATTTGCAGTTGCCCGCTTTTATAATAAGCTTTTAAAAAATAGCCATCTTTTGTTGAGGTTTTTATCCTGAAATAGGTGAAATTTTCCCTGCTACACTCGTTCCATTTAGCATCCATAAATACTGTATCGTGCACTTTCTGGCAATGAACGGAAGTGGACATTAGCAATAAAATGATTGATGTAAGTAAAGTTCTTTTCATAAAAAACAGATTTTAAATATAAGAGTTATATCTTTTTTTGAATGATGCTGACTCAAGACGGACAAAGCAAATGTAGAAATTTTGAATATTGGCCTAATCAAATATTTACATACCTTTTATACTTATTTTCGCATAACTATGACAGCCACTCCCAAAATCTACTTCGCCCCTTTCCAGGGAATCACCACTGCCGTATTCCGGAAGGTTTATGCCATGCACTTTAAAGGTGTTGACAAACTTTTTACCCCCTATTTTGCCAACTTTGAACCAGGGCATGCGCTATCACAGACCAAGATGGTTGCGCTGAAAAATCAGTCTGAATCCGGGATTGAAGTAGTTCCGCAGGTGTTGAGCAAAAGTGCCGGTGAGATCATCTGGCTGGCACAGGTCTGCGAACAACTGGGATTCAAGGAACTCAACTGGAATCTGGGCTGCCCTTATCCGCAGGTGGCGAACAAAAAAAGGGGTTCAGGAATACTCCCTTATCCTGAAATGGTGGATGAAATCCTTGGAGAGGTTCTGCGCAGTATTAACATTTCGTTTTCGGTAAAATGCCGGTTGGGTTACCATTCACCGGAGGAAATGAAAGGTCTTATTCCAGTTTTCAACCGCTACCCCATCAGCGAACTGACCATTCACGCACGCATCGGCAGACAGCTGTATTCCGGCACACCCGATCTGTATGCTTTTGATGAAACAGCCCGACAACTCCAAATGCCGGTGGTATATAACGGGGATATTTTTACCAGAGAAGATTGTGACAGGTTCCAGACCCGTTTCCCTGAGATTAACCTCATGATGATCGGCCGTGGCATTCTCAATGATCCTTTTCTTCCATTGCTGATCAAAGGCTCTGAATTGCCATCAGATCCGGCTGCCACCATCAGGGCTTTTACAGATGATCTGTACATGGCCTACCGGAAAGAACGCGACAACAATCCTTCGGTGCTCAATGCCATGAAAGAATACTGGGCATATCTGGCCGAATCGTTTGATGAGCCGGTGAGGGTATTCAGAAAGGTGAGGAAAGCAAAATCATTCATTGATTATGAAGAAGCCATTGACCAGGTATTCGGAAATTTTCACTGGGCAGGTAGCGAAAACAAGCCTTCGGCGATTCCGGATTCCTTACAATGAGTTGAGTAAATTGGATAAATTAACGTGAACACGATATATTAGTGAATGATTTACTGTAACTTAAATATTTTTATAACAATTTTGGAGTCGTATTTGGTGTTTTAGTGTCCCGATAATTATCGGGATGGAGGCAGAGAAAATGTTGCCACGAACCCTGACTTGCCGTCAGGCAGGCTGCCCGACGGTTTACCCGCTGAAGGAGGGCAGGCGGGAGCACCAATGCACGAAATTTCATCAAAAACTTATTCTTAATGGTTTAAATATCTTTAGCTTAATACTGATATAATAAATCGAACTCACGTTAATTAATTAAGAGTGAAATCCGGGCTTTCAGAGTACAATCAGTTTATCCTTTTCCATTTCATTCACCAGATGCCTCAGACAACTTTGTCCCAGCGCTGAATGGTCCCAGTATACCTGGTGTACCTTAAAAGCCTGCAGCATAAAAAAATCAGATAATCCGAAGGGGTTTGAATTGGTGACCTCATAGCGGAGGTTCTTCGGCAATTGACCGGTGTCACCGATTCCATACATAGGCGCATCAGATCTGTTGTCTTTCATAAAGTTGGTCCCCAGGGCATCGGCCGATGAATAGATGTTGTACCACGCGAAGGCATCCTTGAGTGTTGCATTCCGGTTCTTATAAAATTCGGGATAATAGGTATAAATAAAGTCATAGGGGCATCCGGTTGTTACTATGGCCTCCAGCATCTGGCCCATTCGTTTGGTCGGGGAATTTGAAAGCGGGAAAACCTGATCAAGGGCTATGATGCAACCAAAACTGTAGGCATGCAGGTGAATTTTTGTTTTCTGACCTTCTTTTTCTGCAATGTGCTCCACCAAAGCATCCAGTTCACCCTGAATACGCTGCATCTGGGACCCCATGGCCACATAATTGTTGGCTGAAATAAACTCCGAAGCCAGGGAAGCAAGGTAGATTCCCGCACCCGGAACAATGGTATAAAGGATGGCCCCCAGTGCAGTTATGGAAACAGAAACCGATTCCACCTGCTTCAGGGTTTCCGGACCTATATTGAAATACTTTGAAATGGCGCCAAGATCGCCCGAAAATGAAACAAAAGCCGCCAGGGCAGATGGAATCTGAATAATACCAAAAATGGCCAGGGCAAAGAGCAGCACAATGGAATAAAATGATACCAGCTTGAATTTCCTGGAATACCACTGCCCCTTTTTATTGTAGAGCAAACGATACATTACAACCCCTATTTTGCTGAAAACCAACCACAACAACAAGGCTGACTTTACAAAAATATTGTAACTGTTGAATTTTGACGTAAGGATGGTACCATAGTCAAAATCATAAAACCTGTAAACCATCTCTTCCTTATCACCGGTATGCCTTACAATGGTTACCACACGGGTCTCAAGTTTTGCATTGCCTCCGTAATGTTCATTTTCCTGCTTCAGGCTGAATACAGCCGAGGCATCCGAAGTGTTTACATCCATTTCATGCATAAACCGTTCGGCATATTTATCAACCGATTCGTTACGGAAGGCTTCACCCAGTCCGGGAATATAGATGCCAGTTTTCATATCAGGAATTATTTTTATCTGAAAGTTATACTAAGGTGGATTCTCTTTAAAATCAAACAGATATGGGAAGAAAACCGGCAACTACAATGCTGCATTTTAAACTTAAACCGGCAAATAGTGGTTGTAGATCAGAAATCCAATCATAAAATTTGATCGGGTAAATATGAGAGGACGTAAAGATAGATGCCCCGTATAGGGACAATGTTATATTTTAACTGTGAAAGTTTACAGAATTTACAGTCAGACGGGAAGTGGCTTTCTGCTCAGCCTGATTCTTTTAAAATGAGTCGGCGTTAGCCCGGTTACCTTTTTAAACTGGGCAGAAAGGTGAGCCACACTGCTGTAATTCAAGCGAAAAGCGATTTCGGAAACATTCAGGTTTTCATAAACCAGCAATTCCTTTACCCGGTCTATTTTGCGTGAAATGATATATTTTTCCAGGGTATTCCCGGTAATTTCAGAGAACAGGTTGCTCAGGTAATTATAATTCAGGCTTAGTTTCTGACTCAGATACTCAGGGTAACCCGGATTACCATCCTTATCAGCATAATTAATCCATTCGAAAACCGCATGTTTTATTCTTTTCGATCTGGTAACCCTTCTGATCGTTCATCAATTCAAAACCGTAGGCTTTGATTGCTTCATCAAAAGAACTGATCTGATTTTCGGTGAGCGCTTCATCCACTTCCAACTCCCCGGGTCCGATAAATGAACACCGGAAACCAAGCTTTTCCAACTCCGATTTTACCACCATTTTACAGGCTTCGCAAACCATATTTTTCACGAAAAACTTCATGAATCCCCCTCCGGTGTTAAACAGTTATCAATGAATCAGGCACACCTCAATTCCGGGCTGCTGTTGAACTATAAACGCCTGGTTCAATTGAATGTTCAGGAAAGGTGGCATGCCTGATGGCCCCTGGAAAAATATTAAATGATCCGTTATAAAGGATCAGGGGAATGACAGATGATGCATGGATTCTATTTTATTTCTCCAAGAAAAACACTCCAGATCGTCAGGGTGTCATTCCCAAAGCACTTATTTTTTTTCATTGCGTAGAAGCCGGCACCCAATCTTGCCCTGTTTTTTAACTCCTGTCCCACTGGTGCATGAACACTGATGGTCCGCACAAAAGAAAGGTTGCCGCTGTAAATTGATTCACCGGTCCGGGTTAAATGACGGGATACGAAAATTGAATCAAAAACAGGTTCACCTGTAAATTCCCTTTCAGCTACCTGCAGATCCAAAAAATCCGTTAACGACATGTTCTCCTTTTTTCCCGCCTCGGTTATTTTCCGGTTTATAATTATCATGCTGTCAGCAAAAAGATCATTGATCATCTGACGAGCCTGATTTCTAAATGTTATTTCCACCGATTGGTCAGAATAAATCCTGAAATAGTCGGCAAAGTCATTCAGTTTCCGGCAGGCGCTCATTTCAAATGCTTTCAGCGTTTCCGGTGAAAGCTCAGCCGATTCAAAGCCGCTCCTGATGCTGTCCTTTGTCTGTTCAAGCTTTGCCCGGGCTGAAACGGAATCTTCTCCATTATCCGGACCGCATGATCTGGAGCCCAACAACAGGTAGGCAAGTATTCCGAAAAATATGACAAGATAGATTCTCATTTTGCCACCTCCTTCTGCCTGAAACGGATCAGGGTTATTTTACCACTCTGGTAACGGGTATCAAAAATCTCTATGTTTTTTAAACCGGAGGAGGGCAATGTCAGTTTATTGATAAACTCGGGTTTATTGTATAATTCCACTCCGACGGATTCCTTTCCAAAAACCTGAAAAATCATTGCGCTGTCGGCAATGATCCGGTTTAACTGCTCCCTTCTTTTCTGCCAGTCCTTCACATTCCTGGTCGAGAAATATTTTATCATCATGGCATAATTATCAGGCCTCAGTTTTACAGTTTCATCGCGGTTGAATTTATCAAGCAGCCGGAATATTGTATCTGTTTGGTAATAGGGCGAATCAACAATAAAACGAATACTGGCCTTCTCTGTTTTCAGCGAAAAACTGCCATCCGGACTGCATAAATAACTCACCGGTGATTCCCCTTCTGGCAGAACACTCACTTCAATAACACTGTTGGCAACCGGCTCGGCAGTATCCGCATCAAAAAACCGGAATCTGTACTCTCTTGTGCTGAAAACCTTAAACACGAATAAGAGTACCACCATAATTATCAGAACCATTGCCGGAACATAGATAAAATACCTGTTAGCTTTTACCGATGTCTCTGTCCCGGTATCCCGATCTGCATTTTTAAACCTGAATTCATTCCAGTTGGCATAACCGACATAACTGCTGAGCAAATTAAGTATATCGATCCGGGGTAATATCGACTTTTCAGATTTCATATGGCTGTAAAACCATTTCTCACTGATCCGGGCATTAACCTTTTGTAGCAACTCTTCCTGAAAATCAACAATCTCCTGTCCCTTCCATTCAGAAATAACAGGGTTAATTCCGGGATAGGACTGTTGCATACGCTCGGCAACTTTTTGTTTCAGTATACGGAATGTCTGAATGTCCTTGTTCTCCACAAAAGTCTCTGATAAAAATTATAAAACATAGTAAAACCCTGGTAAAGTGTTTTACAAATTATTTACAAGCCTTTTTCAGGAAGAGACAGGGCGTTGTAAATAATTTTGTGATGAAAGTAATGAAAAAAAAGAAAGCCAGAATCTAGTAATTGGGAAATGTTGTTCTGATTTATTCCTCTGAACCATTAACCGCAAAATATAATTATTGCCTTTGTCGGTCTTAAGCTTGAATTCACTCCTATTTAATAAGCTTAACTGATTGAACAGTATTGCTCTCTGTGAAGACAAAATTTGTAATAATAGTGGTATATTTACATTATAGTCGGGAACCTTTCAAGGTTATCAGGTACTAACGCACTGATTATTGAACATGAACGTTCTTCAGGAATAAATCAAAATTCAAAATAATGAAAAACAACCTCTTATATTGGATTCCAAGGGTAGTTGCTATACTGGCGATTCTCTTTATGATGATTTTTTCCCTGGACTGTTTTGAAGGATCCTATACAATCGGGGAACGTTTAACCTGTTTTGTTATGCATAACATTCCTGCCTTTATCATCCTGCTGATACTGTTGGTTGCCTGGAAGTGGGAACTGGTCGGAGGAATCCTCTTTCTGCTGGCTGCGCTGACCGGCTCTGTCCTTTTCAGGGGGTTCTCGGGGAATCCGGCATCATTGATTGTTATGGCGCCATTTGCCGTTGCCGGAATATTGTTTATCATTCACAATCAGTTTTCAGCAGGAAAACAGGATTGAATAACTGACATGGTTTGAGTTTATTAAATGCAGTGAAAGGATCATTATGAAAAAACTTATCCTGATTCATCTTTTAATAGGCTGCGCTATAAACCTGAATGGCCAGCCATGGAGAGTTATAATACAAAACACAACCGATACATCCGTTGTCAGGACAATAAAACTGAAACCAAACAAACATATCGGCGTTAAATCGCTTATCGGAGAGAATGATTCGCTGAAAGTAACAAACACATACGGAGGCACTTTCATTTCCGGCACAAAGGATTCTTTAACCATAAAGCTTGAGGAATTCAGGGTGTTGATAGAGTATGCCAACGGAATCAAACAGACTACAACAGTACCTTCGGATTTCTATCTGAAAAGCCCTGATGCTGCTGACAGTCAAAAAAGCCTGGCGCTGAAAGATATTGATTTCCTTACATACCAACACAGGCCAAAATTGATTACCCGGGCCGATAACGTGATTGAACCAATCATTCTTGGGTCATTGTTTGTCATGCTCATTTCTCCCCTGATCAGTTATAACTACGAAAAAGGCTATCTGAATACCGAAAGATACAAATACTGGGCTCTAGGCAGCACCATCGGACTGGCTTCGGGTTTTGCAACCCTTATTACGATCAATGGCTTCTTCAATGGAAAAAGATTCCAGTTCAGGCCGGGTTGGCCTGAGAAAAAAGCGAAAGTCTGGGAGTTCAGGTAATCTATTCTGTGCCGGAAACAATCAATGACATGATAAGGTATTTCCTGATAATTTTAATCAAATCATAAAACCATGCTGGAACACGTTCACAAACACATCACCTCCGAATTGCAGCAAAATGCAAAAACAGACATTATTTTTATCCTCGCCTCGATTGCCCTCAACCTGATCACCCTGGCCATCAATGCAGGGTCGGTTGAAAAATCAAGGACAGACGACACCATCCTGGTTGTAATGTTCATTTTTGTCGGACTGGTGATCCTGATCAACATTGTCGCCATTTTCGGCCTGCTCAAGGGCAAACAGACCCGGACAAAACTGCTGAAAGGATTGATTTCGATGTATAGGGATCAGCAGGTTGACAAATATTATGACGAATCTTTGCTGAGCAGTTACAGTGTCAGGTATAACCTGTTTATTATGGTGGTATTGTGCACGGGCGTTATATCAATTGTTGTGCCTTTCGTTATGAGATAGGCAGCTACAAAACAATCCAGTGGGATTTTAAGGTTAGAATCTTAATGGAGCCTGCTTGTAAAAAGCAGCCGCAAGCCATCTAACCGATCTTCACCGAAGTCATCGAAATGGAGCCCATGATTGTTTTGGTATTGAAAAGCATTGCTTCTTCATTTTTACCCTGAAGTCCCAGGGTATAGAGTAAAGGGAGGAAGTGTTCAGGGGTCGGGATGGATTGTTCAAAAGCCCGTCCTCCCTTCTTATAATCAATCAATGATTGATGATCCCTGTCAACAATCAGTTTCCTGACTTTAACATCTGTTTCGGTGGCCCAGTCGTACCCTCCCTCCGGATTGTTCCAGTCGATGGTTCGAAGATTGTGCACTATATTGCCACTACCCACAATCAGCACCCCCTTATCGCGGAGTGAAGCCAGTTCGCCGGCCAGCTGATAATGATACTGCGGTGACTGGCTGTAGTCGAGGCTCAATTGTATAACCGGTATTTCCGCCTCCGGGAACAGATGCTTGATGACACTCCAGGCGCCGTGGTCAAGACCCCAGGATTCATCCAGCCCGATTTGTACATCTGTGATCTGATCCCTGACCGATTCTGCCAGGTCAGGACTACCGGGGGCCGGGTATTGAACATCATACAATGCCTGCGGAAAACCACCGAAATCATGTATGGTCCGGGGTCTTTCCATAGCCGTAACATAAGTTCCCCTTGTTTCCCAATGGGCTGAAATACAAAGTACTGCCTTCGGAACAGGAAGGGTTTCACCAATATTTCGCCAGCCTTTAGAGAATTCATTCAGTTCAATGGCATTCATCGGGCTGCCATGGCCAAGAAACAACACAGGCATCCTGCCTGTGTTGTCGAAAGCTCCCGCGATTTTTTGCAATGCTTGTAGTTTCATAGTATATCCGGCTGCGGGTAGTATCATCAATGACCTGAGAAAATTCCTGCGGTCCATCGGTGCGGGAAGGTTAAAGGTTATTCTTTTTCTTTCAGGAGCTGAACTTCAGCAACAATGCTGACTTCTTCACCTACCAGCACTCCGCCTGTTTCAAGGGCGGCATT
This sequence comes from Bacteroidales bacterium, assembly GCA_016705005.1. Lineage (GTDB taxonomy): Bacteria > Bacteroidota > Bacteroidia > Bacteroidales > Lentimicrobiaceae > Lentimicrobium. The sequence goes on from JADIZB010000019.1 coordinate 39,247, forward strand.
CCAGTTAAGACCCCAGTCTTTACGGTTAATTTTTCCGTTCAGGCTGAAACCGGCTTTCTCGTTGCCCCAGGGATCCTTCATCAGACCGTTGAATTCAACATTCAGTGTAACTTTATTGGTAATTCCTTTTATGGTCAGTTCGCCGGTCATTATATACTGATCATCTTTCACCTGCTTCAGATCACCTGACCTGAACGTTATTTCCTTATACTTTTCCACATCGAAAAAATCGGCACTTTTCAGATGCTTGTCACGGTCAGCAGAACCGGTGCTGATGGAACCCGGAATTATAACCGCGTTTACCAGTGCCGTTGCAAAACCGAAGGGAGAGGATACCACTTCTCCTTTAAATTCATTAAACACACCTTTTACATTGGTAATCATCAGGTGCTTTACTTTAAAACCTATTTCTGAGTGTGACGGATCAATGTTCCATTTAGTTGTTGCCATTATCAATAGTTTTAGTTGTTTTTTGATGATGCAAAATTATCTCCTTCCCTTGCGGGGATGGTTACATTATCAGGAAGAAGTGTGGTACAATCAGGAAATCACCGGATGAACCTGCTCGCGGAATTCTGTTGGTGTTATCCCGGTTTTTTTTCGGAACACCCTTGAAAAATAGGATTTTTCGTTATATCCGAGCTCATACCCGATTTCCGAAACCGACTTGTCTGTGGTAAGCAACAACCGGCGGGCCTCCATCAGTTTGCGCGTTTCAATGATTTCGGTGGCACTTTTACCAAATACCGCCTGGGTAATCAGGTTAAGATTACGCGAACTCATGTTGAGTTTGTCGGCATAGAAATCGGCGCCTTCAGGGCGGTGGAAATTATTATCAAGAATACGCAGGAAGTTGTTGAAAGTTATCAGCCGGGCGTTTCGAGAAGTCCTGCTGTTGAGGTAATCACGCTTACTGTCGGTCTCAAGTTTGGCCATCACAGCACTCAGCAGATGACGCATCACTGTATAGTCAGGATTCAGTTCAAGACTTTCCCTGAGCATGATGTTGCAGAGCGAATTCAGCGTGGTACTGCAATAGTCTGCACTAAGCGGGTACAGCATCTTATCCAGAAATCCGGAATAAAAACTAAACTTGCTTTGCGGTATAAAGTCGCTCTTATACCGGATCAGCCACCCCTGGGTATTTTCGTCAGGCGTGAAGGAATGTACCTTTCCCCGGGCAACATAGACAATTACAGGTGATTGAAGGGTTTCTGCATTGAAATCAACCGAATGTACCGGATTACCCTGGGTAATAATCCAGAGTTCTTCGTGATCATGCCGGTGGTGTTCAGCAGGATTTAAAGCCAGCGGCTCAAGAAACTCACAGGTCAGTGGAGTTATGGTAACCGGATTTCTCATTTCAACTTTCAGCCGGAAGGCCGGCCCGCCAGAGTTTAATACCTAATTTAAACCATTGAATATAGAATTTGTTGCCCGGGTAGGATGATAAAGAGGTCGATTCAAATTTTAATACAGAAAAAGCCCTGCAACGAATCGCAGGGCTTTTTCATTGGCATAAAAACAGCAGGTTAAGCTTTGGGCGCTTCTTCAGTTTCTGATGAAGTCGCATCCTTTGCCTCTTCTGAAATTTCTTCAGCAACGGTTTCAGCTACTTCTGCTGTCTCTTCAACGGCTGTTTCAACTTCATCTTCAACAACTTCTGCCGTTTCAGCAACTACTTCTGATGTTTCTTCAGTTTTGGGCACAGAGCTCCGGATTTTTTCCTCCAGTTTGTCAACCACTGCAGCCGCTTTATCATCGAGCTTTTCAATCACATCTTCGGCTTTTTCTTTCAGGTTTTCGCCAAAATCCTTCACTTTCTCCGTGGCTGTGGATGCCGCTGTTTTTACGTCCTCAACAACATCCTTTGAATATTCTTTTGCCGTTTCAACTGTGCCGGCTGCTTTTTCTTTGATCTCTGTCGCTTTCACTGCAGCCACTTCCTTTGAAGTGCTGAACAGTTTTTTCAATGAATCTAAAAATCCCATTTTGTTGTTTTTTAATTATTTACGATTGCAAAGATAGGATATTTTTCCGGACGACACGAATAAAACCATCAGGGTCCGACAACGATTAAACCTGAACATGAGAAGAATCCATTATTTTACAAACTGCCGCCCGTTATCGTTGATGTACTGAAACACCTGAAGATTACACCTGGCATACTCATCCATCTGCTGCCTGATTTCGGGAAATTGCAGCGAATAATCCTTCAGGCTGCCATTCCTGTATCTGAAGAGTTTTGACCTGCCATCGTGTTTCACGATCAGAAAGAATTCCTTCCCGATAACACCGTAATTGTCGATGCTGTTGACCATAATGTATGGCCTTTCCTCCCTCAGCAGGTCGATTCCGGATGTGTTGTTGATCCATGGCTGATGAAGGATTCCCATGATGGTCGGGTAGATATCAATCTGGCCCCCGATGCAATTGAAAATCCGGTTTCCGGGCAGCAAGGCGGGTGCAAAGAAAATCAAAGGCGTATGATGATATTCCAGCGAAATATCATAGCTGCGCTTTTTATGGATCCCGTGGTCGGCAACGAAAACAAAAAGTGTATTTGAATACCACTTTTGCTTTGCAGCCTGTTTCATAAACTGCTGAAGCGCCCAGTCGGAATATTCAATGATCTGGTCTTTGAGATCGGTATTCCGTGGAGAAAAATATTCCGGCAGGTAATAGGGGCCATGGTTACTGGCCGTCATAAAGGAAACCAGGAAAGGTTTCCCTTTTTCATGCAGTTTGTTCATCACGGGAATAGAGTATCTGAACATGTAATCGTCGGGAACTCCCAGTGTGGTCTTCACCTCATCCGACGGATAATCTGCTTCCGTTATTATCTGATCAAAATCGTTGGTGCTGAGGAAACCTTCCACATTATCAAACTGACCATCATGGGTAGTAATGTAGGTGGTCGAATAACCGAGTTTTTTCAATGTATTGGATATACCGTTATACCTAAGTATTCTGCTTTCACGCATGGGTTGCTGCCTGAAAATGGCCGGATAGGAGAAAAGGGTACTGAATATTCCGTTGAAAGTATGAATCCCGGCAGTGTATATGCTGTCGAAATAATAACTGTTCAGTGCGAGGCTGTCAAGAAAAGGTGTCAGGTCCTGTGTGTTACCATTCCTTTTCATTTTTGAAGCTGCCATACTTTCCATGATGATGATGACAACATTCGGTTTGTTAGACGCTACAGAATCCGGAATCACCTGCCTGTATAAGGGGTAATAGGGATTGGCAGAGCTGATCCCCAGATATTGCTGAACCTTCGTAATGGCAACCTTTTCGTCAATCAGCCGGATGGCTTCGTTCCGTTTATCCAGATTTTCAAGATAGCTCTGCATCAGGGTAAATACGGGGTTAAGACCCAGCTGATTCAGGAAGGCATTGTCGGTGACATAAGCGGTTCCGACTTTAATCGGGGCTTTCTGAGCCAGCCGGCCCCTGATGCCTGCAAACATAAAGCCCAGAAAAATAACAGATACTACAATTTTCAGCAGCAATAGTCTTCTGACCACAGGCAATTCTCCGGATTTCCTGAAGATAATGCGCAACACCATGTAAAAGAGAATGGTCAGAAGGAAAAAAGGAATGGTATATACCCAATATCTGGGTTCCTCAATAACCATCCTGAAAACAAAAACCGGGCTGTCCAACCACTGAAAGGCACTGATGGTAAATCTCGAAAAAAACTGATTGAAGTAAGGGATATCAATCGCACAGATCAGAAACGAAACGGAAAACAGGATAAAAACAAAATAAAAAACAATCCTGCTGATTATCAGACTGCGTTTGTTTAGCAGAAACAATATCGTCAGGGCCAGGTAGGGAAACACGAGCAGGTAACCACTGATCACAATATCGAAACGAATGCCCATGATAAAGGCTTTGACGATGTCAGCGTAAGAATCCGAAACATCATCAATGTTCCCTATGCCCGTAAAAAAAAGCATCAACCTGAAAACAAAGAAAAACAGGATCGCCAGTCCATAAATCTTCAGAATCAGACCAATATTATCCCATCCTTTCAAAGCCTTCATTCTCAAATATATTAATGGAACCTGTAACTACATCTTAATGATTGATCCGTTTGGACTTGCCGAAAACCTGGCTGACCGTATCATAATCAAGGATCAGGTTTTGGAGACCCATCTCTCGAGCGGAGAGATAATTGGAGCTGTCAACACCGTAAACGATCCTGTTTGAGAGCAATTCCTTCCTCTTCAACCATCTTATATGATTTTCATCAACCCTGCTGAGAAATCCTGAAAGAAAATCCGGTTTAAGGTCTTCAGGGATAAGGTTGTATGTCCATTCCTTCCCTGCATTGTATCCTTCAAGGGCCGTAAGTATTCCGGGGTGGCGGTATTTGATATAAAAAACGAACAAAAGATCTGCACTGGCTACAACGCAAGTGCTTTCAATCCCGTACCTGTGAATAATTTCCACAATCTGGTCTGCATCCCGGAAACCACTTAATTTCATATCCAGATAGAAAATGAAGTCATGGCTGTACCGGTCGAATACATCCGTCAGGGTTGGAACAAAGCAGGAAGTTTTTTTTCCGTTCATCAGCAGAGGGTAATACTTCAACCCGGTAACAGGTATTTTCTTAATCGGCTCGTTTAATCCGAGCATCCTGCGGCAATCGGAATCGTGAAAAAGAATAAATTCTCCATCGGCCGATTTCCTCAGATCAAACTCAACCGCCCTGAAGCCAAGCCTTTTTGCTTCTCCAAGCGATTCCTGACTGTTTTCGGGATACCGGACTGTAATGCCCCTGTGCGCAAAATTGAGTGTTGATCCGGCAGGATTAACCGGCAAAGGATTACCCTCCCTGCTTCCGGGACCACCGAGAAAAAAGAAAGCCACCACCAGGAAAACAACCGGAGTTGCTATGGCAAACAACAGAATCCTGACTGTCCTGTTATGTTTCAATAGGTTATTCAATATTTGAATATCTGGTTTATGCCCTGATCAGGGGCGGCAAAGATAACAGAATATAAGAAACAGAAACAGGGTCTGTATTCCGGTGTAAAGTACCCTTTACTGATTCATACTGTTCACTGCCAGCCACGCCATCAGACCTGCACCTACCTCAAGGCTGGATTCATCAACATCAAAACGGGATGTGTGCAGGTTATGAACGATTCCCTGGTTTTCATTCCTGATACCAAGCCTGTAGAAGCAGGATGGGACCTGCTGTGAGAAATAGGCAAAATCTTCTGCCGTCATCCGCATATCCAGATCAGCCACATTCTCTGCACCAAGGTATTCAACGGCCAGTTGTCTCGCTTGCGCAGTAACCTTATCATCATTGACCAGGAAAGGATAACCCTTATCGATAAAGACCTCACAGGTGCCTCCCATCCCTTCGGCAATGGCTTTTGCCATCTTTTCAATCTTACGGTGTGCTTCGGCCCGCCAGGTTTCGTCAAATGTGCGTAGTGTACCGTCGATCTTCACCTCATCGGGTATAATATTGGTACGGCCTTCCGCAATTACTCGGCCAAACGATAAAACGGCAGGAAGTTGTGGCGGAGCATTCCGGCTGACTATCTGCTGCAGGGCAACCAGGATGTGTGCTGAAATCAGCACGGGATCCACATTCAGTTCTGGGGTAGCTCCATGCCCACCCTTTCCCTTTACAGTCAGATAAACTTCATCGGTCGAAGCCATGTATTTCCCGGGTTTCATCCCGACCTTACCAGCTTCAAGGGTGGGAAGTACGTGCTGCCCGAACATCTTTACAGGTGCGGGATTTTCAAGTACCCCGGCTTTGATCATCATGGAGGCACCTCCCGGAAACCGCTCTTCCGAGGGTTGGAAAATCAGCTTTATGGTACCTTCAAATTCATGGCGGAGTTCGTTCAACAGCTTTGACGCTCCCAGCAAACAGGTCATATGAACATCGTGTCCACAGGCATGCATCACACCAGGATTCGTTGAACAGTATGCTGTCTGATTCTGCTCAGTGATGGGAAGTGCATCCATATCCGCCCTCAGGGCAACAACCATTGAATCGGGATTCCTGCCTTTGATCAATCCGACAACCCCATGGACAGCCATGCCGGTTGTATAAGGAATCCCATATTCGTTCAGTTTTGATTGAATAAAAGCAGAAGTTGCCTTCTCCTGCATCGACAATTCAGGATGCATATGCAGATGACGACGGATGGCAGTCAGTTCAGGCAACAGTGAAGCTGATTTCTGCTTGATGGTTTCCAGCAAATCCATGGATGGCGGTTTAATACAAAAATACGATGTTTTAGATTACAGATTCACTGTTCTTCAGGTATGGCAAAGGGCAAATAGTGGCTATACGTCATTGCCGGAATTATTTTCCAGGGACACCACAAGCCTTATTCCTTATGCCATGTCTTTTGCAATTGTTATGATTCTATTTCACAAATCCACAATCCGGATTCCACAATCCGAAATCTCTACTGCCCCATCGACTGTAAATCATTCAGTCTTTTGTAAACGCCTCCCTTAGCCATGAGTTCATTGTGGGTACCCCGTTCTGCAATTTCCCCCTTTTGCATTACTATGATTTCGTCGGCATGCTGTATGGTCGACAGCCGGTGGGCAATCACAAGTGACGTACGGTTTTTCATCAGGTTCAGTAATGCATCCTGCACCAGGCGTTCCGATTCCGTGTCAAGAGCAGAAGTTGCCTCATCAAGAATCATGACAGGTGGATTGCGTAAAACAGCCCTGGCGATGCTGATCCGCTGCCGCTGACCTCCCGACATTTTTATGCCCCTGTCACCAATGTTGGTTTCATAACCTTCAGGCATCTGCATAATAAACTCATGGGCATTGGCAACTTTTGCGGCTGCAATCACATCATCCTTACTCACATTCTGCATCCCGAAAGTTATGTTATCCAGCACAGTGGCATTGAATAAAATGGTTTCCTGTGAAACAATCCCCATCAAACCTCTTACATCGCTGATCACAAAATTACGGATGGGTGTTCCGTCGATCAGGATTTCACCCTGTGTGGTATCATAAAAACGCGGCAACAGGTCGGCCATGGTCGATTTACCAGACCCTGACGCGCCCACCAGGGCAATGGATTTGCCTTTTGGAATAACCAGATTGATGTTTTTCAGAACATCTTCCTGCTCATACCTGAACCAAACATTACGGTATTCAATCTGCTCCCTGAATTCTTTAACCGCCACAGCATCCTCAATTTCTGTAATTACCTCTTCGGCATTGAGGATCTGCTCGATTCTTTCAACGGAAGCCGCCCCTTTCTGAACATTATAGACAGCGGTTGACAACGCTTTGATCGGGTTGATGATCTGGGAGAAAACAGTGATGTAGACAATAAAAATAGCAGCATCCATAGATGATCCCGGCGAAAGAATGATCTTACCTCCATACCATATGACAAAAACCGATACCGCTATCCCCATAAATTCACTCAGGGGAGAAGCCAGATCCCTTTTGCGGAACAGCCTGACCATTAATCTGTTATATTTGAAGTTGGTTTCTTTGAAATTCTCGTTTGCCCAGTCAATAGAATTGAAAGCCTTGATATTCCTTAATCCGCTGATGGTTTCCTCAATGTTGGACAACAATTCACCCATTTTTATCTGCCCTTTGGCCGAAGTACGCTTCAGACTCCGGCCGATGCGGCCGATCAGCAGTCCGCTAAGCGGCAAAAGAACAAGTACCATCAGGGTGAGTTCATAATTCATCATGAACAGGGTAACCAGATAAGCAATGATGGTCACCGGATCGCGGAACAGCATTTCGAGGGAACTAAGCACCGACCATTCAACTTCCTGAACATCGGTAGTCATCCGTGAAATAATATCTCCCTTTTTTTTCTCTGAATAATAGGAAAGAGGAAGGATAAGGATTTTATGGTACAGGGCATTTCGTATGTCTCTTACTACACCATTGCGCACCTCGGCAATGTAATACATGGCCAGATAGCGAAACAGGTTTTTCAGGAAAAATACAGTTACAATCACGATGCAGATATAAGCGAGGGTGGTAAGCTCCCCGAATTGCTCTATCATTTTTCCGATCTCAAAATAGAAATTCTGCTTTAATGCATCGAAACTCCATTCAAAGGCCGGAGGAACAAGAACCGGTTTTTCAAGTTTGAACAGGATATTCAGAACAGGAATAACCGCTGCAAAAGATACCAGTGAGAACACGACACTGATGATATTGAAAAGGATATTCAGCAAAGCAAAACCCCAGTATGGAATTGCGTAGCGCAGTACTTTAAGGAGATTTTTCATTATTTATCATTATCGGGAAAAATCCCGGCGAAGGAGCAAAGATAAGAGGTAAACGCAGAATCTGTTTTCATATTTCGCAAATAGACTGGCTTTTCCTCCCTTGATATACATGACCGGCAGTATTTCGGGATTCTCAGATGTTGGGTATTAAACAACAGTTCATTTTCCATAAAGTCACCTGAGCCATTACTGAAATATTTTATCCGATCAGTCCGAATACACCGGAAATACCTTTACAGCAGGTTTTATTTATCCGGCATCCTTCACTTTATACACTTTGAGCTTGATTCTTTGAACTTTAAACTTGCTTATCCTTACCTTTGCTGCATGGAATCAAAACGTCAGCAAAAAATAGCCAGGTTGCTTCAAAAGGATCTGGGTGAAATATTCCGGTTAATGGCCCACGATCATCTGCGTGGATACCTCATTACGGTTACAAGGGTAAATATCACTCCTGACATGTCGTTGGCCCGTGTTTTTCTCAGTCTTTTCGGCCCCGGTGAAAAAACCGAGATATTCAGAAGCATCAACAAGCAGAAGAAAGAAATCAGGCATCAGCTGGGGCTCAGGGTTAAAGGCCAGCTCAGGATCATTCCCGACCTGGAATTCATAGTTGATGATTCCCTCGATTACATCGAAAATATTGAAAAACTGCTTAACGCCTGATTGTCTTATCCGGTCACATATCAACAAAGCCCGGCATAAAATACCTGAAACACTGTGAAACTTCCGTTGTACATAGCCTGGCGCTACCTGAAATCGAAGAAGTCGCACAATGTGATCAATATCATTTCAGGGATTTCTGTTGCCGGTGTAACCATTGGGACCATGGCACTGATTGTGGTGCTTTCGGTCTTCAACGGATTTGAAAGCCTTGTCATTTCCCTGTTCAACAGCTTCGACCCCCCCCTGAAAATCAGCCCGTACAAAGGCAAAACCTTTGATGTCACAACATATCCATGGGCTGAAATAGCTTCAATTCCCGGAATAAGCGCCCAGACTGCTGTAATAGAAGAAAAGGCACTGCTGCGTTATGGAACAGCCCAGTTTCTTGTAACATTGAAGGGTGTTGATTCATCCTATCAGAACTGGACCGGGCTTGACAGCATGATGACTGCCGGCAGTCTTACCCTTGAGTTTAAAGACCAGCCCTTTGCTGTTGTTGGTCAGGGGGTGGCCTATTATCTGGGGATTAATACCGATGATTACAATACTTTCATTGAAGCCTACGCCCCGAGAAGATCCGGAAAAATCGGCGCCAACCCCGAACAGGCATTTAACCGTCTCGACATCCGGCCTTCCGGCGTTTTTTCAGTACAGCAGGATTTTGATACCAGATTTGTGATTGTACCGATAGCATTTTCCCGGGAACTGTTTGAATATACCAATGAAATAACTTCCATAGAAATTGCCCTGGAAAAAGATTCAGATTCTGAAGAAATTCAAAGGTTCATCCGCCAAAAACTAGGTCCCGGATTTGCTGTAAAAAACAGATTTGAACAACAGGAAACCCTATACCGGATCATGCATTCGGAGAAATGGGCTATATTTCTGATCCTCTCATTTATCCTGGTCATTGCTACGTTCAATGTGATCGGATCCCTTTCTATGTTAATACTCGATAAGAAAAAAGACATTGCCATTCTTCACAGCCTTGGCGCAGACAAGAAACTCATACGCCGGATATTTATGGCTGAGGGATTGATGGTTTCACTCAGCGGAGCAATTGCCGGATTGGTGCTGGGAGCTGTTATATGTTTTGTACAGCAAAAGTTCGGTATTGTCAGGATTAATGCCGAAGGGGGTTCCTTTCTTATCAGTAGTTACCCTGTTCAGATGCAATGGCTGGATTTCCTCTATGTATTTATAACAGTATCTGTTATTGGAATGCTGGCCGCATGGATTCCTGTCAGAAACACAGGTAAAGTCGATTACCGTGTGACAACCATACATTCCCGCTGATTTTAGTTTTTTTTCTCTTCAGGCAACCTTTCACCCTTTCAGGTGTCATATTACCTAACCCTTTGACTCCTTAGTTATTAAAATTCTTGCGAAAGTTGGTGGTGTGACTGCCTGTCGCCTGCACAGACAAATAAATATTTCATCTATTTATCTGTTTATCAATATATTGTGGTGAAAAATATTTTTAATCCAATCGTTGAAGTGTTCGGATTTTAATATAGCTTTGTGGGTTACAATTGAAGCCGCTGGCTATTAAATTCATTATCAACCAAGGTCTAGTTACCATGAAAAAATCATTACTCCTTAAATCGACTGTTTTTGCACTTTTTTCAATTCTGTTCTTAACGAGTAACCTTTCCTTCGGACAGGTTATTCTGAAGCAAAACGGATCAACCGGTATCGCACTTGAAAAAAGTGACTTTAGCGGAATCAGGGTTCTAAACAACATCGCTGCCCTGAACAAAATTGATTTAAAAACCGAACAGGGATCATTTACTGAAATATCCGCCTCCGGTTATTCTTCTTCTGAAGAAAGGGGTTTCCCAAAACTTCCAGTTATGCGCCGCCTGATTGAAATTCCGGTTGGTGCTACTGTTGAAGTCGAGGTTCTTTCCTATGAGGAAAATGAATTTCTTCTCAAAGATTTGGGTATCACCAGCAGGCTTATGCCGGCACAGGCTCCGGTTGCCAAAAACATAACAGGGGAAATTCCCTTTGTAATTAATAATCAGGTATACAACAGGGACCGTTTCTACGGCAAGCCTCTGGCTTCAGCCGAAATCATCGGATTTATGCGTGGTACGCGTATGGCCCGTCTTGATATTTCTCCGGTTGAGTACAACCCTGTAACAGGCACCATCAGGGTATACGATAACGTTGTGGTCAATATCACATTCAGGGGAGGTGACTATACTGCTACCCAATTACTGCAGGATAAGACACGTTCACCATACTTCAGCAACCTTAACAGTACAATGTTGAACAAACTCCCGGTTGGTTCCGGAATGCGTGAAAACTTTTCCCGTTACCCGGTTAAATATGTGATCGTTTCTGATCCTATGTTCCATGATGCGTTACAACCACTTATTGACTGGAAAACCAGGAAAGGATTTACCATGGTTGAGGCTTATACAAACCAACCGGAAGTTGGTAACACCACCTCATCCATCAAAAGTTATCTTCAGGGCCTTTATAACGCAGGAACCCCGGAAGACCCCGCTCCTACCTTTGTTCTTTTTGTAGGTGATGTTGCACAGATCCCGGCATATAGCCAGGGTGGCCACTCCTCTGACCTTTATTATTGCGAGTACACCAACGACCATATTCCTGAAATGTACTACGGCCGTTTCTCTGCAACCAGTGTCAGCCAGCTGCAGCCCCAGATTGATAAAACCATGATGTATGAGCAATATCTTTTCCCGGATCCTTCATTCCTGGGTGAATGTGTAATGGTTTCAGGTGTTGACGGAAGTTATGCACCGGTTCATGGTAATGGACAGATCAACTATGGTACTACTTATTATTTTAATGAAGCACATGGTCTCCAGAGCCATACCTACCTGTATCCTGCTTCAGGCAGTTCTGCCGCAGCCATTATTCAGAATGTAAGCGATGGTCTTGCTTATGGCAACTATACCGCACACGGAAGCTCAAGTGGTTGGGCTGACCCTGCCTTTGAAATTTCAGATATCCCCGGTCTGCAGAACGACGGAAAATATCCTTTGCTGGTAGGTAATTGCTGTCTTACCAGTACTTATAATACATCCTGTTTCGGAGAGGAACTCTTAAGGGCTGCCAATAAAGGTGCGGTAGGATACATCGGTGCCTCAAACAGCACATACTGGGATGAAGATTTTTATTTTGGTGTCGGCGTTAAGAACATCGTGGTAAACCCAGTTTATGACGGAAACTCCGATGGAAGTTATGATCTTGCTTTCCACGATCATGGTGAACCATTCTCGGATTGGTATACAACCCAGGCCCAGATGTTGTTTTCAGGTAATCTTGCTGTAACCGAAGGAGCACCATCTTCCATGGTTTATTATTGGGAAATTTACTGCCTCATGGGCGATCCTTCACTCATGATTTATTTCGGGGTACCTGATGCCATGAATGTAACCTATGAACCCCTCATGCCTCTCCAATCAGAAGAATTCACGGTAACCGCGGAACCTTATGCTTATGTTGCTGTGTCAAAAGACGGCATTCTTTACGGAAGTGCACTCGCTGATGAGTTCGGTGTAGCGGTCGTAGCACTCGACCCTATAACCGTCCCGGGTGACGCTCAGATTATTGTTACTGCCCAGAACAAACAACCATTTATCGGCTCTGTCGTGGTAGCTTCACCCGACGGACCTTACATCATGCTTCAGGCTCAGGTAGTCAACGATATTAATGCCAACAACAATCAGGTGCCCGAATACGCAGAATCATTCGGTTTCAACATGTCGCTGAAGAATGTCGGAAACTCGGAAGGTGCAAACCTTTCAGTTACACTGACAACATCCAGCCCTTATGCAGAGGTAAAAGAAGCTGTCGAGAGCTGGCCGAATATCGGTCCGGGTGAAATCGTCGACCTTGAATACGCATTTGAAGTAACCGCTGCCAACTGGCTGCCCGATCAACATCCCGCTGTTTTCACACTTACCATCACCGATGGGGTTGAAACCTGGGTTTCCGGTTTTACAGTTAAACTGAATGCCCCTGATTTACTGGCATCAGAACTTGTGATTGACGATATGATCAACGGAACAGGAAATGGCAATGGCCGGCTTGATCCGGGCGAAAATGTAGTCATCTCTGTTCCGGTCAACAATATTGGTCATTGTGAAGCACCGGAATCGGTTGCTCACCTGTTTACCGAAAGTGAAGGCATAGACATTGAATTCATTGAATATCAGGTAGGTAACATAGCAGGGAGCGCGTCAGAAAGTGCCCTGTATAACGTTGCTATTAGCCCTGCGGTTGAGGTCGGAACAACAATCAACCTATATTTTGCTGTTGCTTCAGGATTATTTAATACAACCAAAGTATACACACCATCTGTTGGTCTCATTGTTGAAGATTTTGAAACAGGAGACTTCACTGCATATAACTGGGTAAATACAAGTACCCCGCCCTGGTCAGTTATTTCGTCTACATATAACGGAGGGCTTTATTCGGCAAAATCAGGAGCCATCGGACACAGTGCCAGTACCACTCTCCAGATTACAATGGCGGTTTCTGCCAACGATAACATAACCTTTGCCAGAAAAGTATCGAGTGAAAGCGGCTATGATTACCTGAAATTTTACATTGATGGAGTTGAAAAGGGATCATGGTCGGGCGATGTTGACTGGAGCACCGTGAGCTATCCTGTTACCCCGGGCAACCGTACTTTCAAATGGACCTATAGTAAGGATGGAAGCGAAACAGGAGGTCAGGATGCCGTATTCATTGACGACATCTTCTTCCCGAGCGGAGGTTCAGGAGGCAGCAGCACCGAGCTCACAGCAACTGCTTTCGCTTATCCTGCAGTTCAGTGCAGCGGTGAATCATCCCAGTTGTTTGCTTTCGTTACCAATGCAACCGGAACTGTTTCTTACATATGGACACCGGCAGAAGTGCTCGACAATGCTGAAATATTCAATCCAACCGCAACCCTCACCGAGACAACCACCTTTGATCTGACTGTTACCAACCTGCTGTTTAATGATAATACCCAGGTAACTGTTGAAGTTTCAGCCGCACCTGAAACACCTGTAATCGAGCAGGTTGAAGCACAACTGATTTCAAGTTCGACCGAAGGAAATCAATGGTTTAACCGTGAAGGACCTGTTGAAGGTGCAATAAACCAAACGTTTGAGCCCACTACTTCAGACTATTACCATGTTGTTGTTACTTCTGCTGCCGGATGTGAATCAAACGCCTCAAATGAAATTTACTTTACCGTTGAAGGCGTCACTAACATGACGGCAGAAAATAATATGGAGGTTTATCCGAATCCTTTCAGGAACAATCTCCACATCAGCTACAGTCTGCTGAAGTCAGGCGCAGTCCGCATCAGTCTTTTAAACCTTCTTGGTCAGGAAATCGTGATGTTGAATGACAAGCTGACAGTTCAGGCCGGAAATCATAACCTGACTGTTTCACCATCGAACCTGAAACCGGGCATTTATTTCATCAAACTCCAATCCGGCGACTTGACAATTGTGCGTAAAATCGTTCTTTCTGAATAATCCTGTAAAAAACAAAAGATGCGTATAAAACGATATTTCTTATTCATCCTGCTGATAGCAGGATTTATTTCAGCCAGTTCACAGAACTGGGTTGGGATTAACAGTGAGCAACCGGTTTCGGCTGAAACTACTCTTGTTTCGTCGTCGGATGCAGGATCTGTTCTTTCGGTCAGAATTGATGGTTTTTACCTCAACTCCGTGGTTACACCCCGCGGAAATGCTTTCACAATCAGCCTGGATGGTGCAACTACCATGCTTGAAAAGGGAATGCCTGACCTTCCCAAACTTGCTGCTTCCCTGATCATTCCTGATCAGGCATTCATGGAAGTCAGGGTAGTTTCTTCACAGTATATTGACTATCCATTCATGGATGTTGCTCCCTCTAAAGGAAATTTCACCCGTGATATTGATCCGTCAACGGTTGCCTATGAATATGGAAGGGCCTATTCGCGCGATGAGTTTTATCCGGCATCTCAGGCAAAACTGAGAGAACCTTACATACTCCGCGATTATCGCGGGCAGACTGTTGTCATCAACCCATTTGCCTACAATCCGGTTACCAGAACCCTGAGGGTCTACTACAATATGACCATCGAAGTTATGGCTGCCGGTACTTCAACCGACAATATTATTGTCCGGAATGAGGTTCCACAAACAGTTGATGCGGAATTCCGTCAGATTTACAACCGTCATTTCCTGAACGCCGGCAACGGAAACAGATATACTCCACTGGAAGACCAGGGAAATATGCTGATCATCAGTTATGGCGCGTTTATGGCCGAAATGCAGGATTTCGTTGACTGGAAACGTACCATCGGGATGCCTGTTGAAATGGTTGATGTTGCCACGATCGGTGCAAATCCGACTGCAATAAAAAACTATGTTGCTGATTATTATGCTACCAATGGCCTTACTTTCCTTCTCCTTGTCGGTGATCATGCCCAGGTGCCAACCGTTACAACCGGTGACCTTGGTGGCCCTTCTGATCATGCCTACGGCTACCTTGCCGGCAGCGACCACTATCCAGACCTTTTTGTAGGACGCTTTTCTGCTGAAAATGCAGCCCAGGTTACTACCCAGGTGCAACGAACCCTTGAATATGAACAAAACCCGGATGTGAGCACCGACTGGTTTTCAACAGGTTTTGGAATCGGCTCAAGTGAAGGCCCGGGTGACGATGGAGAATATGACTGGCAGCATATGCGCAACATTCGCACTGACCTGATCGGTTATACCTATACCTCTATTGGTGAACTTTATGATGGAAGCCAGGGGGGAGAAGATCTACCGGGCAACCCGAATTCAACCTCAGTTGCCACTGAAGTCAATGCCGGACGCGCAATTATCAACTACGTGGGTCACGGAAGCCAGACATCCTGGGGAACTACCGGCTTCTCAAACAGTGGAGTCAACGGTTTATCCAACAACCATATGTGGCCTTTCATCTGGTCGGTTGCCTGTGTAAATGGTGATTTCCTCACCGGCACATGCTTTGCCGAAGCATGGCTGAGGGCTTCCAACGCCAACGGCCCCACTGGAGCCATTGCTACATTGATGGCAACGATAAACCAGAGCTGGAATCCTCCTATGGAGGGTCAGGATGAAATGAACGATATCCTCGTTGAAAGTTACAACGACAACATAAAGAGAACATTTGCCGGCATCTCGATGAATGGCTGTATGAAAATGAACGACACCTACGGTTCAGGAGGATATGAAATGACAGACACCTGGCTGGTTTTCGGAGATCCTTCACTTGTAGTCCGCACCGCTTTACCAACAAGTCTGGCCGTTAGCCACAATCCCGTTGCTTTTCTGGGCTCTGACCAGTTTGTTATAAATTGTAGTGTAGATGGAGCTTTTGCCTGCCTGACCATTGACGGTCAAATTATAGGAACCGCTGCTGTCAGCGGTGGGTCAGCAATTATAACCTTTCCGGCACTGAACAATGTGGGCACTATGAAACTGGCAGTTACTGCCTTCAATCATCTTCCTTACATTACCGACATCGATATTCTCCCCCTCGAAGGACCCTATGTTGTATACAACAACACTGAGGTAAACGATGCAAGCGGTAACAACAACCAGCAACTCGACTACAATGAGTCGGTTACCATTGCTCTCGGACTGAAAAATGTCGGAACTGCTGATGCAACAGATATCGCAGTTACCATCAGCAGCAACGACCCTTATGTAGAATTAATTGATTTAACTGAAGTATATCCGTTGATCGCTGCAGGGCAAACAGTTGTTATTCCTGATGGCTTTGCATTCAGCATAAGCAATGATGTGCCCGACGGACATCCGGTACTGTTCGATTATACTGCTGTTTCGGGAGAAAATGAATGGTCGGGAAGCTTTAGTGTTTTAGCTCACTCCGTTGCCCTGAATTTTGCAGGTGCTGCTGTATCCGATGAACAAGGTAACAACAACGGCAAAGCCGATCCTGGTGAAACATTCCAGCTTCATTTATCGGTGATTAATTCAGGCACTGCTCCCGGTTACAATTTAACCGGTGTGCTTTCTACTGAAGATCCGTACATTGTGATCAATGTTGATAGTCTTAATTATGGAACAATCAACGGATATGAAACACTTACTTCTGTTTTCACTGTTACATCGCTTCCCTCAACACCAACCGGCCACATCGCTGAATTTAACCTGCTCATGTCCGCTGATAATGGTTTTGAAACTTCGTCATTGGTTACTGTGGTGATTGGTCAGATTCCGGTTCTCATCATTGATCTGGACGGAAATCACAATTCGGGCCCGGTAATCCAGGCTTGTCTGACAAATCTGTCGGTTTCTTCTGATTACGTGACATCCTGGCCACTGGTGATGGGCCCTTATCAATCTGTTTTTGTTTGTCTGGGGACATATTCCGACAATGGCGTACTTACCGATGTTCAGGGTCAGGTATTGGCTGATTTCCTGAATGCCGGAGGCAAGGCATATATGGAAGGTGGTGACACCTGGGCTTACAATACACCAACACCGGTTCATCCGATGTTTATGATCGATGGCGACACCGATGGTTCGGGCGATCTTACTACCCTCTCGGGACTGAATCAATCGCTGACTGACGGTATGTCGTTCAACTTTTCGGGCGATAACAGCTATATTGACCGCCTGTTGCCTTTGGAAACAGCAACTCCACTCTTCCAGAACCAGTCTCCCGCGTATTATGCAACCATCGCATACGATGGAGGCACTTACAAAACCATAGGTTCATCATTTGAATTCGGTGGGCTTCAGGACGGCAGTAACCGGTCAGTCAAAGACTCCCTGATGATGAAATACATTGAGTTTTTCGGTATCTCCGGTGCTGCTCCGATGCTGGCAAATTTCCTGGTATCTGACAACACTGTATGCCGGTACGAAAATGTCTACTTTACCGACTTTTCAGCTGGCAACATTATATCATGGGAGTGGAATTTCCCGGGTGGTGATCCTGAGACATCCACCGAACAAAACCCTGTTGTTACTTACAATGAACCAGGTATTTATGATGTAACCCTGACTGTCAGTGACGGAATCAACAACAATACGGTAGTAAAGAGTGAATTGATTACTGTAGATGTATGTTCCGGAATTGCTGATGAAAGCAGACTGAACCAGGTAAAATTATATCCGAACCCTTCAAACGGAAAGTTCAATATTGAAACTGAAGGTGTTATGGGAACCCTGAACGTAAGATTGCAGAATACCTGCGGCATCGACATCTACACTGCACTGATTTCAGGTAACAGAACCACCACACTCGACATACCTGGCCTCGCTTCAGGTGTTTATATTGTTTCCGTTGAAAATCTTAATTTCAAAAAAGTCTTTAAGCTGATCATCAACTAGTGAAATTATACATCATAAAATAAAGGAGGGCGGAAAATCCGCCCTCCTTTATTTTATGACTAAAATTCAGATGGTGTATGGTAGAATAGAATACAATTTACATTCTGTATTCTGAGTAACTTCGCAGGTCATATGTATATTTTTTATATTTATATGTGTTGTAATAAGCCTTGGTTAAGCAAGGCAGAGTTTTTAACAAATTTTAAAATATTTCGACAATAATCTAATGTTTTTAGTATTATTTTTGCAGCATCTGGGATGATAGCAACATAGCCATATTAGAAATTCTTATTTTTTATTCACAATTATTTTATAATCCAATGAACGACACAAATAGTATGATCAAGATTGGTGTATTTTATGATGGCAATTATTTTCTTCATGTTAGTAACTACTATTACTATGAACATGAGCGTAATGCAAGGATAAGCATCGAAGGATTGCATAACTTTATCAGGAGCCGTGTATCAAAGGAGGAGGGGATTGACACTAAATTATGCCACATTGTTGATTCGCATTATTTCCGGGGAAGACTCAGTGCCTACGAAGCGCAGAGCACTGAAAACAAACTTTACGCTGAAAGGATATTTGATGATATCCTGATGGGCGAAAAAGTAATTACACATTATCTCCCGTTGCGCATGCGCGGGGGTAAACGTGAAGAAAAAGGGATTGACGTCTGGCTGGCACTTGAAGCTTATGAGTTAACTATATTCAAAAAGTTTGACGTTCTTGTACTGATTGCATCTGATGGTGATTATGTTCCCCTTGTAAGGAAACTTAATACATTGGGGACCAGGGTTATGTTGCTTAGCTGGGACTTCAGATATCAGGATATGAACGGTCGTGAAAGCGTTACGCGCACTTCACAGGAATTGCTTGAAGAGGTTACTTATCCTGTGGCCATGCATGAACTTATCGACAATCGCCTTAACAAAAACGATTCGGTAATTTCGAACCTTTTTGATAAACAGGATGAAAACCGGGCTAAGTTTCTTGCCAAACCTGTGCCGGAAGGAGTTCAGCGTAGCCGTACCCTGAATATGAAGAGCGGTTACGGCTTTATTGCATTTCCTCCGAACAATCTGTTTTTTCACTATGAGGATGTTGTGGAAGGAAACTTCAACGATATCATGGACAATGACATGGTAGAATTTCAGATCCGCCGCAATGAACGGGGTGAAGAAGTTGCCTACAACGTCAAAAAGGTCGAAGTCGGATTACAATAAGTATTCTGAAGTAAAAAACCGCCGGTTGACGATTTCAACCGGCGGTTTTTTTTATAGTTTGTAGTACGCCGAAAGTACCAGGGCATCACTGAATTGTCCATGATCCCAGATTCGCCACACATCTCCTGAGACCCTGTTCTTACGTATAGAAAACAGTGAGTTGTCTGTCCGGAAATTTATTCTCAGACGGTTGTTGATTTTTACGGAGATACCTGCCAAAAAGCAAAGATTCTGGCTACGGAACGGGCTATCTGTTGTTACATCGCCACCGAGTGATTCCTTCTGGTGAACCAGGAAATTCAGACCCATCCCTGTCTCCAGTTCAATCCGTTCATTGTATGCATATCTGTATAGAAACGGAAGTTCTACATATCCCAGTCGCATTATGTAGGTGCGTTCAATTCCGCGTTCCCAATCCTGATTTTCACGACTGCCCTTCTGTACATAAGCCAGTTCCATCTGAAGTGATGATTTTGGACTGATATTGAGACTGATCCAGCCTCCGGCATTCACCCCGGCTTTATTATAACCTCCCCTTAAATCTCCGGCAACCTGACTTCCGACAAGGCCCAGCAAAATACCTCCTTCAAATTTCTGTGCAGTTGCGTGAAAAGTGAAACCAATAGTGAGTAAGAAAAGAAATACCTGTTTTATCATATCCTAATATATATCAATCGGTACACCAGTTATACCGATATAAAGATACTAACAATTCAATCTCTGAAAACCATAGGTTCGCCGGCAGGATCGGTTTCTTCTCCAAACCACACCACAACAAAGCCACGATAGACGCCTACACCCATAGCCTTCCAATCGGCTGTAGCCCATTTCCCCAGATTTACAATCAAATCGTTGTGTCCCCGGCTTGTCTTCCATCCTTTCAGGGCATCTTCAACAAGCCCTGTTGGAGTATCATATTCATAACTTGAATAAAAGGCAATTTCGTAACCATCTCCTTTATAATTGCTCAACTCTCTCGGTTTCTCCCACATACACGCAGCTTTACTATGGTCGCTGGTATAACAGCAGGAACTCCAGTTTCCGCCCGACGACCAGCTGTGCAGATTACAGCGGCCACCTGGCCGGTAATTCATATCCAGATCATTTACATGCACCCTGGCTACCAGTGAAAGTGAGGCAGAGAGTGTGATGCTATGGAGATTCCTGCTGTTGCGGTAGTCGTTGATCAGCCCGGCCAGTTCCATCTCAGCGGCATTCAGATGCAATGTATCGGTATTGTAAGTCAACCCGGAATTTTGTCCGGGAAGGGATTGTGCCCATAGAAAACCTGAAGAAAGCAACATAAAAGATAGCAAAACGTATATTCTCATAAAAAAGACAGGTGGTTTGGTTTTTGTTTATTTGTTGCTTTTAACTTCTGACCCCAATATTTGCTACTCCTACGAAAAATGTAATGCTCTGATGTTGCAGTGATTTTGTTGATAACCTGATTTGCACTACTTTTGAGTCAGATTGCCGGGTAAAACATTCTGTATAAAGCCCGCGTTAAATTTTCATTCATGGAAAACGCACAATTTAAAATATTATTGGCTGATGACGAACCTGATGTTCTTGAGTTTTTAAGTTACAACCTTAAAAAGGAAGGTTATCAGATACTGAAAGCCAAAAACGGTCGTGATGCCCTGAATATTGCACGGGACGAATTACCCCAACTGGTAATTCTTGATGTGATGATGCCTGAAATGGATGGAATAGAAACCTGCCGCGAGATTAAACAATACCCGGAGCTGAAAAATACCATTATTATTTTCCTCACAGCCAGAGGGGAAGATTATTCACAAATCGCGGGATTCGAAGCTGGTGCTGATGATTATATCACAAAACCCATCAAACCACGCATACTGACATCCAGAGTAAAAGCTTTACTCCGGCGCTATAATCCATCTGATCAATCTCCGGAAACCTATCATCTGCCCGACATGGTGATCGACCGCGAGAAATACCTGATTGTTAAGGATGGGAAGAATATCGTGTTGCCGAAAAAGGAATTTGAATTGTTGGTTCTGTTGACGTCCAAACCCAACAAAGTGTTTTCAAGGGAAGAGATTTTCGCAAGAGTATGGGGAAGCGATGTTATTGTCGGTGACCGAACCATCGATGTTCATGTCAGGAAAATCCGTGAAAAAATCGGTATCGAAAACATCAAGACAATCAAAGGGGTTGGTTACAAGTACGAATCCTGAAATATTCAGCAGATGAAATTCAATTATTCGGATCCAAACAGGTTAGCAATCAGCAATGCACTGATCATTACTGCTTTTGCTGTAATCGTGAATGGCCTGATTTTCATATTCTCCCCCGGAAAACCAGCCCTTCTGTTGATTCTTCCGGCAAATCTGCTGATCTTCGGCGTTTCCTACCTGATTTTCAGATATACCCTTGAAAAGTTCATTTACGAAAAAATCAAGATTATCTATAAAACGATCCGAAACCTAAAGTTGCCTAAATCTGCCGACCGTACAATTATGAAAGTTGGCACCCTCGATAAGGTAAACCAGGAAGTAATTGAATGGAGCGAAACCAAGAAAATGGAGATTGAAGAACTCAAGAAAATGGCCAAGTACAGGCGCGAATTTCTTGGTAATGTGTCTCATGAATTAAAAACCCCCATTTTTAACATTCAGGGCTATGTACTCACACTGCTTGACGGCGGACTTGAAGACACCAGTATAAATAAAGAATACCTTCTGCGTACCGAAAAAAGCATCAACCGGATGATAGCTATTGTTGAAGATCTGGAAACAATTTCACAACTAGAGTCCAGCGAACTACAACTTATTCACAGCCGGTTCGATATTCTTGGTCTTACCAGGGAAGTCATTGAATTCCTCGAGATCAAATCGAAAAAGAAAAATAAGACCATCTGTTTTGGCGACAATTATGAAAAACCGGTATTTATCTCAGCTGACAAGGAACGGATCAGGCAGGTCCTGATTAACCTGATTGACAATTCCATAAAGTATGGTAATCCCGAAAACGGCAGAACCAAGATTAGTTTTTTCGACATGGATGAGAATATCCTTGTTGAGGTAACTGACAACGGCAGTGGCATTGATGTGGCAGATCTGCCCAGGGTTTTTGAAAGGTTTTACCGTACCGACAAGGGCCGTTCACGTGAGCAGGGTGGCACCGGACTCGGACTTGCCATCGTAAAGCACATCATCGAAGCACACGATCAGACCATTAACGTGCGCAGCACACCAGGCATAGGAACAACCTTTGCCTTTACTGTAAAAAAAGCATGATTAAGATTTTTTTCAGTTTTTCCGTTCTGTAGTAAAAATCACCAGTTCTTCCAGCGATTTACGGGCCGGTGACATTTCGAAACCACTCAGCAACTCAATGGCCTGTCTGCGATATTCCAGCATCTGTTTTTCAGCATAGGCAATGCCCCCGGCATCCTTCACCTGTTGTATCAGCAATGCAACCCTCGCCGGATTATCATTGTGGTGCTTAACTGTATTGATGATCCTTCTCTTTTCCAGCCAGTCTGAATTGTTCAGCAGGTAGATCAGCGGAAGAGTCATTTTCTTTTCCTTGATATCAATGCCATTGGGTTTCCCGGTTTCCAAACTCTTGCTATAATCAAAAAGATCGTCTTTTATCTGGAATGCTATCCCTGTGAGCTCCCCAAACCGATGCAACCTTCGGATGGCATCCTTGTCGGCACCGGCTGATGCTGCACCGGAAGCACAACAGGATGCGATCAGAGAAGCCGTTTTCTTCCTGATAATCTCAAAATAAACATCTTCCTGAATATCAAGTCTGCGGGCTTTTTCGATCTGCAACAATTCCCCTTCACTCATCTCCCGGGTTGCATTTGAAACAATACGTAGTAATTCGAAATCATCGTTTTCAAGCGAAAGCAATAACCCTTTGGAAAGCAGGAAATCACCAATCAGTACCGATATCTTGTTTTTCCAGAGTGCATTCAACGAAAAAAAACCTCTTCTTTCGTTCGAATCATCCACAACATCATCGTGAATGAGGGTGGCCGTGTGCAAAAGCTCAATCAGCGATGCTGCCCTGTAAGTTGTCTCATTGACTCCGCCGCTGATTTCAGCAGTCAGGAAAACGAAAAGTGGCCGTATCTGTTTCCCCTTGCGTTTGACAAGGTATGCGGTAATACGGTCAAGCAACGGAACCGAACTACGCATGGAATCTCTGAACTTCTTTTCAAATTCAATAATGTGATGTTCAACCGGTGCTTTTATTTCGTTCAGTGATGCCATACAAAGGAATTATCCGGTATAAAAGTATGCATTTTTACTTTAAATCCGGGCGTTGTATTCACCGGGCATTTAAAATAAAAAAGATTGCGCAAAGGCATTCTGCCATTGCAACTGACGTAAACACTGACCGTTAATTTGTACTTTTGCGCAAAAATCTGCCATGTCAGGCTTCCTATTTGATGATATAGTATTCGGACCGGTGAAAAGCCGCCGTTTCGGGGTTTCACTCGGAATCAACCTGCTGCCCGAGACCATGAAATACTGTTCCTTCAATTGTATTTACTGTGAATGCGGCCTTACCGCCCCCGATCAGGAACAGCATGCCCGTTTGTATTCCACGGAACAGGTAACCTCAGCACTGCATGAACGTTTCAAAGTCCTTAAAACACAGGGTTTGGAACCCGACAATATTACTTTTGCAGGAAACGGCGAACCAACGCTACATCCCGGATTTAACATCATCATCGACAATACCATAGAGCTCCGTGAAAAATATTTTCCGAAAGCAAAAATAACCGTCCTGTCGAATGCAACACGCCTTCATGTCCCTTCAGTTAAGGAAGCACTCCTGAAAATTGACAATAATGTATTGAAACTGGATGCCGGAAGCGAAGAAATGTTCAGAAGGATCAACCGTCCGGCATCTCCGGTTAAGCTTTCCACGATCATTGATAATCTGGCTTCATTTCAAGGAAAGCTGATTATCCAGACCCTTTTTCTGCGTGGAATCATAAACAATCAGGTTGTTGATAATACTGCTGAAAAAGAATTAACCCTGTGGCTTGAACACCTTGAAAGAATAAAACCGGCCCTGGTTATGCTTTATTCAGTATCACGTGAAACGCCGGAACAAAACATAGAAAAAGTTAGTAAGGATGAAATGCTTCTGATTGCAGGTAAACTTGATTCAATGCAAATCCCCTGTGAAGTATTTGAATAAGTCTGATCGGCCCAATGCCCGGGTTGATTCATCTTCAGTTACAGTCTCTATACCTGAAAGCCTTTCATTATCTTTGCCCTGTTATGTTCGGTCAAAGGAATCAGTTACTCTTTCTTAGCTCCTTCATTGGGAACATTGATTGAATTTCAGGCTTAATACTCATTTTTCGATTCAGTACCAATGCTCGATTATCCAACAAAAATCCTTGTTGCCTTTGGGGAAACATTCAGCGGCAACGATGAAATTCTGGGTTGGCTGTTGAAGAATGGCTATCCGGAACTGGCGGCTCTTTCGAGTGCCATCAGGGGAAGTGAAGAGGCTTTTGGCTGGCTGATGACCCACGGGTTCCCTCAACTGGCTGCTCTTGACAGTGCTATAGACGATGATAAAAAAGCCTACTTCTGGCTCAATCATCACAAACACTTTTTTCTTGCCGTATTATCAGATGCGGTACACAATCAGCCTGAGGCAATAGACTGGCTGACCCGGAATGATCTCAGTGTTTTTCTGATGATTGCGGCAAAAATCAGGCATTTCAGGGATAACCAGATCTTTGATCATCATAAAATGCATTTCTAAAAAAAACCCGGTGTTCAACCGGGCTCTTCATTGTTAATCTGTATTATCCGCACTTTGAATAACCACAATGCTTGCAGGTAAGACAACCTTCCTTATAGATCAGTCCGTCTTTTTCCTTGCATTGGGGGCATTCCTGTTTGGTATTAACGGTTGTACCATCAGGTATGTATTTCTTCAATGAGCGGACCACCCCGTTTTTCCATGTTGTAATGCTATCATTGTCAAAATTCAGGTTCTCAATAAGGGTCACAAGAAACGGCAGGGGCATACCATGACGCAGAATCCCTGAAATCAGCTTGGCGTAATTCCAGTATTCTTTATTGAAGGAGCGCGACAACCCTTCGATGGTGATTTTATAATTTTCCTTGTCAAGGAACTGAAAGTCGTAACGGGCTCGTTCGTTGTCTTCCTTACTCCGGATGACCCATCCTTTCTGAACCCATGAAGGCAGGTAAAATCCATCGGCTTTCCCGGTAAAAATCTCGTACGGTTTTCCATCGAGTAACCCGATCACAGCAATCCACTTTTCGTAATCATTCTGAAATCTTACCACATCGGCTTCCATCTTCTGAGGTCTTGGTGGAGCTTTTGTTTCGTGGAATTCTGTTATTTCTTCCTTTTTTTCATTGCTTACCAGAACACCGGATCGTGAGCCATCACGATAGATGGTCATCCCTTTGCAACCACTTTCCCATGCCGTGAGGTAAACCTGGCTAACCAGATCTTCGGTAGCATCTTTCGGGAGGTTCACGGTTACGCTGATTGAATGGTCAACCCATTTCTGAATCTGACCCTGCATTTTAACCTTACTTACCCAGTCAATGTCGTTGGAAGTTGCTTTGTAATAGGGTGATTTCTCAATCAGTGTGCTGGAGTCTCTCATCATCAAATTTCTTAACTTTCTCAGGATCATAACCATTCACAGTTAGCCATTCCATAAACTTCGGGTGGAACACATTGTACTCTTCCCACGAATCACCGATTTCATCGACAAAGGTCACATTCACGTTTTTATCGTTTGGGTTGACCTTCCGGCGGCGTTTGTAACTGACCATGAAAACCGGTTCAATTCCTGAGGTAGTCTGCGTACAGATGCTTACACTGCCTGTTGGGGCAATGGTGAGCATGGCGATATTCCTTCGGCCCTGCTTTTCCATTTTTTCATAGACTTCCGGAGCAGCTTCTTTCAACCGCTGAATGAAAGGGTTATTCATCTCTCTTTTGAAGTCATATATCGGGAAAGCGCCACGTTCGCCGGCCAAATCGGCTGAGGAGCCATAAACCTGAATGGCAAGCATTTTATGTACTTCAACAGAGAAATTTGTTGCTTCTTCTGTTCCATAACGAAGGCCCAGAGCAGCAAGCATATCGCCTTCAGCAGTAATTCCAATTCC
Source organism: Bacteroidales bacterium (assembly GCA_016705005.1). Classification (GTDB taxonomy): domain Bacteria; phylum Bacteroidota; class Bacteroidia; order Bacteroidales; family Lentimicrobiaceae; genus Lentimicrobium. The sequence continues at coordinate 65,946 of JADIZB010000019.1, forward strand.
TGTGCGACGGCCCTTCAGGGTCTTTTCACGGATATTTTCCCACATCTTGCGCTCGATGCGTTTAATCTCATCATCTTCAGGATCAGCAATTACCTTCTTCAGGATTGCTTCGATTTTTTCACTCTCAAGGTCAATGATATCATCCATGATCCTGAGTGCCATTGCAGCATGTTTCCTGAACAGATCAAAATTAAAGGTTGCCTGTGGTGTGAAAGGATTCTCAACATAAGCATAAAGGTTGATGGCAAGCAGCCTGCAGCTGTCGTAAGGACAGAGCGGAATTTCACCACAAGGATTTGTTGACAGGGTTTTGAATCCAAGATCGGCATAACAATCGGGAACGGATTCCCTGATGACGGTATCCCAGAAGAGGACACCGGGTTCAGCCGATTTCCAGGCATTGTGAATAATCTTGTTCCACAAACCCTGCGCATCTATTTCCTGTACCTTAGAGGGTTTATCAGAAAAAATCGGGTACTGCTGGCGATATGGAATATTGCCAACGACCGATTGCATAAAATCGTCATCTATTTTGACTGATACATTCGCCCCTGTTACCTTACCCTGCTCCAGTTTGGCGTCGATAAAACGCTCAGCATCCGGATGCTTCACTGATATGGTCAGCATAAGGGCTCCGCGACGGCCATCCTGGGCAACTTCGCGTGTGGAGTTGGAATAGCGTTCCATAAAAGGAACAATGCCGGTTGAAGTAAGCGCACTGTTTTTAACCGGACTTCCGGTCGGTCTGATGTGTGAAAGGTCATGTCCGACCCCACCCCGACGCTTCATCAACTGCACCTGCTCCTGATCAATCTTCATGATTCCCCCATAGGAATCATAATTTCCATCACCTCCGATTACAAAACAATTGGAAAGGGAAGATACCTGAAAATTATTGCCGATACCTGCCATTGGGCTCCCCTGAGGGATAATATAACGAAAATCACGGAACAGTTCAAACAAAATCTCTTCACTCAGTGGATTCGGATATTTTTGTTCAATTCTGGCAACTTCCGATGCGATACGACGATGCATATCATCCGGTGAAAGCTCATATATTCTGCCATCACTGTCCTTCAGTGCATATTTGTTCATCCATACATTTGCAGCAAGTGTATCGCCTTTAAAATACACTGTAGCTTCCTCCATGATCTCTTCGTGGGTGTATGATTTCAATGTTTTCTTTTCCTTAATCAAAGGTTTGATTTCAAGTGCCTGTTCTTCCATTATTTCATTTACGTGTACCGGGTTATTTTCTATTGATTCAGGGGCAACAGGTCGCACACGCTTCTCGAGCATCTCATCGTAAAGATTGCTTTTTCTGGTTTTCTCATCCTTTTCAGTAATCTCTTCAAAATTGGCAAACAGGTTGATATCCATAGCTACCTCTTAAATGATGGTTTTGCAATATTTGAGTGGTCTTTCTTTATTTATCTGTTTTGCAACGATTTACTGGCTTTATAAACCGTTTTTCACAGTATGACCAAGATACAACAGCCTTTGTTTCCCTTCAAAATTGAATTATTAACAATCGGTTGTTTTAACCCTGTAAATAACTGAAACCGAAAATGTAATAGCCTTAATAATTATTTTTTGGCGTACTTCTCAGGCGTTCTATTGTAGTGGTGTAAGCTGGATTGATCAATAAACTGATTATCAGATTTTAAGCTGAAAGCCGCGCTGGTGTTGCCGGAATGCAAATGTCGCTAAAGTTTGAAACAGGCTGGGGGTAAAAATTTCCACAAAGGCCCGGGAGTTATTAACAATTCAAATGCTCATAATCGCCTTTGAAATTTGAACATTCAACCGCAGGAAATATCACTCTGAAAATCTGTATCTTGTGGGATTCAATACATAAGATTCTGCCATATATTGCAGATAATTGCCCAAAACCCGGGCTCCTTCAAACCATTTATGTTGCCGGTCCTTTTGTTAGAAATCCAGACTGAGTGAGATATAGAATACAGGTTTATTAACAACCATATCCTCTATTCCCCAGGCATAATCGGCCCTGAGATAATAACCCAAAAGCCGGGCTCTTGCTCCGAATCCAAGACCGCCCACCAAAGGCTGGCGTTGCTCACGCACCGTAATCAGAAGGCCGCCCTTGCGAATAACCCGTGTAAACAACGCATTGTCATCAGAATAAGGTGTGAGTCCGGTCCAGGCTGTTCCAAGGTCTCCAAAAGCTACAATTTGAAAATTGTTGATAAAATCAGAACGCAAAGGTCTGTTAGCCAGGTAGCTGAATATCGGGAAACGCAGTTCAGAGTTAATTACAGCAAAACTGTTGCCGTTCCTGACATTCTGATAAAAGCCCCTCATATTGGTTGCCAGGGTTTGGTAAGCATAATTTTGTGTATAATCTATCGGTGCTTCAGTGGTAAACTTTGGTGTTAGCCATGTATCAACACCACCCATATAATAAATCAGTTTACTCTTTCCAAAAGAGGTACTGGTAGCAAACCGGTTTGCCCAGATGAAATTCCGGTGGATGGGAAGATAATGCCTCACATCAAAACCCAGCACCGACATATTGGTATTCTTCATGTCGCCATCAATCTGATAATAATACTCTCCGAACAACTTCATCCGCATCCCGTCATAAAGATTTAACCCAAGCGGACGGGTAGCGTCATAAGTCAGTTCCCCTTTGACCGAAGCCCAGTAACGGTTTATGTCAGGCTGCCTGAGATTGTACTGATCGGTCGACATGTAAACAGCCCGGTCTTTGCGCAAAGCAAAAGTACCTTTCAGGCTCAGCAAAGGATTAAATGGGTATTTAAGAATGTAGTGCAATTCATGTATCCTGAATCTGACAATAGAATATAAACTTGTTTGCTCAATAGACTGACGGTGAAAGAATATTTCCCGGTCGAGCCGGTTCTTAAGATTGGCGATGCTGATAACATATTCATTGTTAACCAGGTTAAAGTCGAGCCTTACCCCCGCAACTATGCGATAATCTTCGAGCAGATCCGAGAGCCCGACTTTAAAAAAGGCATTCAATCCCGGAGTAAGAAAAATTGGACCATACCCACCCGAAAAGGGCTGGTATGAGGAACTCAGAAAAGTAAAATCAAGCTGGCTGACCAACTCGTTGACCGAATATTCAACATTATAATTCCGTTGTTTGGGAATCACAAACCCGTCTTTGAACACGCCGGATTGATTAACCGATCTGACTCCTGATTTTATGCTTTCTCCTTGCGAAATATCATATTGTTGCAGATTCAGAGCCGAATCCTTTTCCGGAACAACAGGCTCTCCTACATACACATTTACAAACTTTTTCCTCAAAACCTTCTCCTCCTGCTTACTATTTTTGTCTACACCGGAGGGTTTCACATTACTTATTGCCAGCATCTTCTGCTCCATATAGCGGGTAGGCGGGGGCTGCTCAACCAATACATCAGCTGTTGAAGGCTGATCATACAGGTAAATAGAGCGCCTCTGACCTGCATGGATTATTTCTGCAATTTTACCTGTTTGCCACGAGGCATCATGAGAAACAACATTTCTGGCATAGTTAGTCATCGGGAAAGACCTTGTGAAATACCGGTAATGCGCAGCAGTGTCAACATGGGTTATTACACTGTCAAATCTTGCCAGGAAACGGTTTTGTATACCGTTTTCATCACTGAGGTAAGATAAAAACCCCGGCTTGAATTCAATGGGTTGTGATTCATTGGCATTGGGGGTATTGGTGATTCTCCTCAGCGTCTTTCCCTTCCCGGAATAGTCAAATACAAAAAGATCATGATTGGAAGGGAGCCCGGGTCGGTCAAGTTTCGGATCTTCGGCAAGGGTATCGGTAGGGCGGTTTGAACTGAACACAACCTGGGTGTTGTTCCTGACAAAAACCGGATTCAGGTCATTGTATACATCTTTGGTGATCTGTTCTGATGAAGAGGATGCTACATTGAACACATAAATATCCGACTGTCCTTTTCTGATGGCTGACATCACCAGATTTCGTCCATCTGCTGAATACGAAAAATCAAGGATTTTCTGGTATCCGTATATAAACTGCCATGTTCTTTTACGGGTCTCAAGATTATACTGATAGAACCTGATCTCTCCCTTCTTTTCAGTTATGATGGCAAGAATCCGGTTCCCCGGATGAAATTCCATCAAAGGGTAGGTATAATCCACTTTCTCATTCAAACGCTGACCCTGCCGGTAGATGCAACGGGCTTTCTTTTTCCGGATGTCGTAAAGCCAAACCTTAACCTGACCCGACTGATTACTAATCCAGGCTATATTCCGGCCATCACCGTTTATTCTGACACGGTCGTAAACCACCTCTTTTCTAACTTTTTTCTGTACTGCAGAAATGGATGGCAGACTGCGTCCGGCATCTGAATTATTATATTGCTCCCGACAGGCGTCGTACCACTCTTTGACAAGATTCCTGAATGAAATATTCAGAACATATAAGAACCCGGTTTCAACATTTCTGCTGATCCTTGACAGGTAAATGATGTTAGGAATCGTTTGTTTGCCGTATTTGTCGGCGATATACTTCCATATACTATGTCCTGCATACATGGCATCTTCACCGGTAAGATGGTTGAATTTGCGGTAACGGCCGGTGACAATCCCATCCCTGACATAGTTGTCGATTTCGGTACTCCATTCTTCAGAAATATACGATACGAGCCCGTCGATAAACCATGGAGGCATATTCATCAGCGTTGCATTGGTAATTTGCCTTCCAAGCGACCCCCCGTAAATTGACTGGTCAATCAGCACCCTGGCCATGCCGGCCCTGATTTGTTTCTCGAAATTGTTGTAATTCCCGTCGAAGTATATAAAAACCTTATTTGCGATGATGTGAGTAATACCACCTATGTTATACTGCTGCTCACTTACGAGGCCAATATTGCTTTGCCGGAGATCAGTCAGGGAATTAAAAATGACAAACTGAACTTTATCAGTAATTCTGGTTTCATATACCTGCTCCAGTTCCGGTAGTATTTCCTTCGCATATCGGGCGGTATAAATGGCCAGTTCTTTACCGTTCAGGTAAAAATAAGTATCAAAATCGTTGAAACGGTAATATGTCCACAGGAAGTCGCCATATTGAACCCTGCTCTTCCCGAAAGGCATCTGAGAACCATTATAAAATTGTGCACCTGACCATGACGATATCAACAACAGACCACCTGTCAGAAACAAGGTGGCTTTTGTCCGGATAATCTGGCAGAAGTTCAGCAGAGGGTAGTACATTGAGCTTATCGGATTCTGGTTGAGTATGCTAAAATAATAAAAAATATCCGGTTTCTCCCATTTTGCCCGGTACCGGGGTAGAATTGCCGCAAATGTTGTACCGTAATTGCATGAAAAATAAAAACCTTTAACCGGAAACGATTATTTATACAATTAATGGTTAATGCAGAACCGGGCAGTTTGATTATTGCTTAAAAACTACCTTTGCAGGCTGTAACGATAAAATATACACAATATGATCACCATAAAAATATTTGTATTTAACGCTTTTGAGGTAAATTCATTCGTTCTTTTTGATGAAACCGGCGAATGCATCATTGTTGATCCGGGTTGTTATTCAACTGAGGAAAAAGAGACTCTCACCCGATTTATTGATGAGAATAAACTTAAACCAGTAGTTCTTGTGAATACCCATTTTCACATCGACCACATTCTGGGAAACCATTATTTATGCCAAAGATATGGGTTGACCCCGACAGGTCATGCGGGTGGCAGCATGTTCTGGCGAACAGCACGTGAATTCGGCAGCGTTTTTAATCTGAAGGTTGACGAAGTAGAAAAGCCCGGGATTTTTGTTGTGGATGGTGACACAATCCGGTTCGGGAAGGCAACTCTTGAAGTCAGGTACACCCCCGGCCATGCCGATGGAAGCATATGCCTGGTGAGCCATGAGCAGAAATTCGTAATCGCAGGGGATGTCCTGTTTTATGGTTCCATAGGAAGAACAGATTTACCAACCGGTGATTTTGACTCCCTGATGGAAAGCATAAAAAACAGCTTATGGACCCTTGGCGAAGATTATACCGTTTATCCGGGGCATGGCCCCGAAACAAGCATCGGATTCGAACGGAGGAACAATCCGTTTTTACAGTAGAAAATGCCCGGAATCAGCTATGGTCGTTGAGGAATCCGGCGATTTCACCGGTTTGCTGATCCTTCATACATCTGAAGTGGCCTTCCGGACAATGATCAAACCCTATTTTACTGCACGGACGGCATGAGAGCCCTTTGACTTCTGAAATCAGATGATCTGATACCTGAGGCAGATAAGGGTACATCCCCAATTCGGGCACTGTATTTCCCCACACCGAAACAATGGGTTTTCTGAAAGCTGCTGCAATGTGCATCAGCCCGGTATCGTTTGTAAGGATGGCCCTGGCCTGCCTTACCAGTGAGGCTGATTGAAACAGGTTATACATTCCGCAGGCATTGAATATCCGGATTCCCGGAGCAGATGAAATTTCTTCCCCCCTCTGCCTGTCCTCCACCCCCCCGAGCAATACAACGGGCACATTCAACAGCCGGCAGATTTCTATGACCTTATTGCCCGGTAATATCTTTGTGTTGTGTTTTCCACCTATCACAACAGCAACATATCCTTTACTGAATGGTTCAGGAAGCGAACCCGGATCAATTTCAAATCCCTGAGGAATAAAGAAATCCAGACCCTGTCCGTCGTTGGAAACTCCCAGACATTCAACGGCCTTCATATATCGGTCTACAATATGGACCTCCGGCATAAAAGATGTCTTGAATCTGACAAGCAGCCATTTTTGAAAATTCAGCTTATTGAAACTGCTGTAAGGCCTTCTTAAACCCAGGATTACCCTGAATGACCGGAGATTTTTGTGTAGGTCAATTATATGATCGTATGATTCTTTTTTCAATAACGGCAATACTTCCTGAACGTTTTCCTTAATCTTGAAAACCCTGGAAATATAAGGATTATTCTCCGCCAGGGAAGCAAATCTTTCCTTGGTGAGAAAATGGATTTCTACCCCGCCCTGTATCTGGTGAAGGCATCTGACCACCGGTGAAGTCAGGACGATATCACCGATCGAACTGAAACGTATAACAAGAACTTTCCGGGGCATTTTTTCTTTTTGATCTGAAAGCAAATTTAACTGATTTGGACTTCGATGTGCAAACTGCAGTAAATTAATGGCTTTGCCGGAGACAGACGACATCCCTCAAATTATTAACTTTGCATCATGTTATTTATAGATACGCATACCCATCTTTACCTGGATGAATTTGACAATGACCGCAGGCAGGTCGTGGAGAACGCATTATCAGCCGGTGTTACCGGCTTGTTTCTGCCCAACATCGACAGCAAAACGGTGAGTCCGATGCTACAGCTCTGTGAATCTTTTCCTGAATACTGCTACCCTATGATCGGTCTTCATCCAACCTCAGTAAAGGAAGATTATATGGCTGAGATTGCCCATGTGGAAAGCTGGCTGAGCACCCATCACTTTTATGGTATAGGGGAATGCGGCCTCGATTACTACTGGGATAAGACTTTTACCCGGGAACAGGAATTTGTTTTCAGGCACCACATTGAGCTGGCAATGGCATATCACCTTCCGCTGATTGTTCATATCAGGGATTCGTTTAACGAAGTTATTCAGATATTAAAGGATGTGAACAAGCCGGACCTAAAGGGCATTTTCCACTGCTTTTCCGGAAGTATTGAGCAGGCAAAGCAAGCCATCGGGTTTGGTTTCAGCCTGGGATTGGGAGGGGTTATTACTTTTAAGAACAACCGGATGCAGGAAACCCTGAAACATATAGATCTGAAACACCTTGTGCTTGAAACAGACGCACCCTTCCTTGCACCTGTGCCTCACCGGGGTAAGCGCAATGAGCCATCCTTCATCCCGTTGATTGCACAAAAAATCGCAGAAATAAAGAACATAAGTACGGAAGAAGTTGCAGAAACCACAACCGGCAATGCAATGAAACTTTTCGGGATTAAACCCGGACCTGAAGCTTAACTGCAAAGGCTATCGGTTGTTAATCAGGCACCGGTGCATTAACTGATCTGTTGATTATTTTATCGAAACGAATGGTCTGACCTGTAAAATCATGTCTGCAGAAGCCGCAGAAAGTTAGATAATTATTACTTTTTATACCACTAAACTGAAACAGATGGACACAAGCATACTGGTGATATATACAGGGGGAACCATAGGAATGATAAAGGATCCGAAAACCGGAGCCCTTGCCCCTTTCAACTTTGATGCCCTGTACAAGCATATTCCTATACTTGAAAACTTTAATTACCGGATCGATTCTTTCTGCTTCGATCCCCTGATCGATTCATCCAATATGAAACCGGCATTCTGGATCAGGCTGGCTGAAGTTATTGAAGCCAACTATGAAAAGTATGATGGATTCGTTGTTTTGCACGGAACCGACACTATGGCCTACACCGCATCAGTGCTAAGCTTCATGCTCGAAAATCTGAATAAGCCGGTTGTTTTTACCGGATCACAGCTTCCCATGGGTGTCCTGAGAACTGATGGGCGCGAAAACTTTATCAATGCCATTGAAATCGCAGCAGCCCGGGAGGATCAAACACCCATAGTTCCTGAAGTAAGCATCTGCTTCGAAAACAGGTTGATGCGTGGCAACCGCACCAACAAATTCAATGCAGAGAACTTCAACGCATTTCTGAGTGGAAACTATCCTTTGCTTGCCCAGGTAGGTGTACACATCAGGTACAATCCGCAATACATCCTGAGACCCAATTTTAAAATGCTGAAAGTCCATAAGCAGCTTGACCCCAATGTAGCCATTCTTAAACTATTCCCGGGAATTACAGAAAATGTTATTCAGAGTATTCTGGGCATAAGGGATCTGAAAGCAATCATCCTTGAGACTTATGGGGCCGGCAATGCACCGACCGACGAATGGTTTATCAGGGATCTGAAATCTGCCATTGCCGGAGGGATCACGATTTTCAATGTAACCCAGTGCAAAGGGGGGTCTGTTGAGATGGGTAAATATGAAACCAGCGTCCAGCTCGAAAGCATCGGAGTGGTCGGCGGATTCGATATAACCACAGAATCGGCCATTGCTAAAACCATGTTTCTTCTTGGAGAAGGCTATTCGGGAAGAGAACTTGCCATGAAATTGCAGTCTCCCCTGCGCGGTGAGTTAACAATCGAGTAAAAATGGCAGCCTGAATCCGGAAATAAGAAAAGAAGAAAGGTTTCTTATGAGCTAAGCCGCATAAACAGACTTGTATATTTCATTGATTATCTAATATTTAATGTGTTATCTTATTCAGAATCAGAAAAAATAATGGCTTACCAATTCGATCCGCTTTTTTTTGTATTTTAGCGCCCTGTAAAAAACAATAAAGGGCGTAAAATTGAGCCTGTTACGGAGAGATGGCCGAGTGGTCGAAGGCGCACGCCTGGAAAGTGTGTATATGCCAAAAGCGTATCATGGGTTCGAATCCCATTCTCTCCGCCAAACCATTGATGATAATTGATAATTCACACAATAAACTGAAACAAAAACAAGTTCCTTTTTAAACAAAATCAATAACCATTAACTATGAAAAAATTAATTGCGTTTTTGACGGTAGCAGGAATGCTCACATTTGGAGTAACCAGCGTTGTTATGGCCCAGGATCAGCCTGCAGCCCAGACTGAACAGGCAGCCACAGATTCAGCCCAGGCCAACCAGGCCGTTGCAGATTCTGCCGCAGCCCCACAGGAAACCCTTGTTGCTGAAGAAGAAGCTCCTCTTTCATTTCACCAGGTGCTGAAACAGAAATTTATTGAAGGGGGTGCCGTCTGGATGTTCCCGATTCTCTTTGTACTTATCCTTGGTCTTGGTTTGGTTATTGAAAGGATTTTGTATCTCAATCTCTCTACAACCAATACCCAGAAACTTCTGAACAAAGTCGAAACAGCCCTTGAAATGGAAGGTATTGCAGCTGCCAAAGAAATCTGCAAAAATACCCGGGGCCCTGTTGCAAGTATTTTTTATCAGGGGTTGGACCGTCACGCTGAAGGCCTTGAGATTGTTGAGAAATCAATCGTTTCCTATGGTGGCGTTTTAATGGGTCGTCTTGAAAACAACCTTTCATGGGTAGCTTTGTTTATTGCTCTTGCTCCTATGCTCGGGTTCCTCGGTACAGTTGTCGGTATGGTTCAGGCTTTCGACGCTATTGAAGCAGCCGGTGATATTTCACCAACTGTTGTTGCCGGTGGTATGAAAGTGGCTCTGTTAACAACCGTATTCGGTCTGATCGTAGCTATTATCCTTCAGATTTTCTATAACTATCTGCTTGCTAAAATTGATAGCATAGTTAACTCAATGGAAGATGCTACCATTTCCTTTATGGATATCCTGGTTAAAAACAAAAACACTAAAAAATAATTAACTATGGATAGTCTCATCAATATTGGTATAATAATTACCTACATTTTACTTGCCGTAACTGTCGCAGGAGCAGTGATTTTCCCGATTGTTCATACGCTGGGCGATCTGAAAAAGGCAAAAGGTGGGCTTATCGGAGTTGCACTGTTTCTGGTAGTATTTCTGATTTCTTACGCTGTTTCTCCGGTTGAAACCGGGCCTTTCTATGAGAAATTTGAGATTTCGCCAAACCTTTCCAAGGTTATTGGTGGAGGACTTGTCGCTACCTATATTTTTACTGTGGCAGTTGTAGCAAGTATTGTCTACTCACAGGTATCTAAGTGGATTAAATAACAAACCTTAAAAGGTCTAATTATGGCACGAAAAGTTCCCGAAATCAATGCCGGGTCAATGGCCGACATTGCCTTCCTGCTACTGATCTTTTTCCTTGTTACCACAACAATGGATACTGATTCAGGAATTGTCAGAAGGTTACCGCCACCACCGGATCTTACAGTGATTCCACCCCCGATTAAAGAGCGAAATGTTTTTAATGTTCTGATTAACAGAAGCGATCGGCTGTTTGTTGATGGACGCATCGGAGATATTAAAACACTCCGTGCAGATACAAAAGAATTCCTTTCTAATCCAAATAATCTGGATGAACTACCGGAGAAAAGGCTTGAGACGATTAAAAACCTTGGCCCTTATAATATTAGTAAAGGAATTATTTCACTTAAGAACGACAGGGGTACTTCATATGATATGTACATTCAGGTACAGAATGAACTAACTGCTGCCGTTAATGAATTAAGAGATGAGCTTTCAAAACAAAAATTCGGGGTTAAGTTCTCTGAACTTACCAATGAAGACTATGTGCAGGCCATTCAGAAAGCAATTCCGATGTCAATTTCAGAAGCTGAACCCGAGAATATAGGAGGAAAGTAATATGCCAAGATTTAAAAAAGACAAGTCTGGGGAACTTCCGGCAATCAGCACTTCTTCCATGCCGGATATTATCTTTATGTTACTCTTCTTCTTTATGGTAACAACCACAATGCGTGAAGTTACTATTAAAGTACGCATCAAGGCTCCCGAAGCAACTGAGGTTCAAAAACTTGAAAAAAAATCCCTTGTCAGCTTTATTTACATTGGCCCTCCAATGCAATCAAAGCTCTATGGAACAGAGTCACGAATTCAATTAAACGATAGTTTTCGCGCTGTTGCTGATATCCCTGAGTTCATTTTCAAGGAAAGGGAGGATAGAAATGAAGCCGACAGACCTTTACTTACAACATCCCTTAAGGTTGACAAGGAAGTAAGAATGGGCGTGGTGACAGATGTAAAGCAGGAACTTCGTAAAGTAGGTGCTTTCAAAATCAATTATTCGACCCGAAAAGGAGCGAATAAAACAAATGATTAGATTGTCAAAACAATATGTTTAACAAAGGGGGCTCAGATCTGAGTCCCCTTTGTTTTTTTTCACACCATAAAATCGGTTTGTTAAAAATCAAACTCTTCTCCGATTGTTGGAATCTCAATATTATGAAACCCGGCAGCCTGAAGTCTTTCACGATAAGCTGTCTGCGCTTCAATTTCACCATGAACCAGGAAAACTTTCCTGACCTGCCTTTTATCCTGACATCCAATAAATTCAGCCATTTCGGCTGCATCGGCATGACCACTGAAAGCTTCTATCCGCTCTATTTTTGCCCTGACTTCATGCAGAACCCCGTATATTGAAACTTCCTTATCGCCCCTGAGGATACGCGCACCCAGGGTTGAAGGTGCACAATATCCGACAGCCAGAATGGTGTTCTTCGGATCACTGATGTTGTTGGCAATATGATGCTTGATTCGTCCGGCTTCCATCATTCCCGATGCTGAAATAATGATGCATGGTTCTTTCATCTCATTCAGCTTTTTAGAATCTTCAGCCAGCTTAATGTAGTGAAGTGAACTGAAACCGAAGGGGTCAGGATCTGTTTCCATTACTTTGATAACTTCATTATTGAAACATTCCGGATGTACCCTGAATATTTCAGTAGCATTGACGGCCAGAGGGCTGTCGACATAAATCCTGATTTTCGGGAGTTGCCCGTCGTTGAAATAATTGTTCAATACATGAACCAACTCCTGGGTACGACCGATAGCAAATGACGGTATAATAACTTTTCCCCTTCTGTCGACACAGGTTTCCCTGATAACCCGGAGCAATTCACCTTCAGCACTCTGCAATGCCGGGTGCAACCGATCGCCATAGGTGGATTCGGTAATCAGGTAATCGCACTGCGGAAACGGATCCGGAGGGCGGAGTATCCTGTTCTCAGGTCTGCCGATATCGCCTGTGTATGCGAGGCGGGTCATCACACCCTTTTCTGTGATCTCAAAGTTGGCCACCCCACTGCCAAGCATGTGCCCGGTATTGGTGAATCTGACTTTGATATCCTGATCAATATAAAACTTCCGATTGTAGGGAACCCCGATAAACAGCTCCATACATTTCAAGGCATCCTCCTTTGTATACAGAGGCTCAACCGGTGGTAGTTTCTGATGCGCACGTTTCTTATTAAACCGCTCGGTATCACTCTCCTGGATATGACCACTGTCGGGGAGCATAATGGCACACAGATCACGGGTGGCATGAGTACAGATTACCGATCCCCTGAACCCCTTTCTGTAAAAATATGGGATCAGACCGGAATGGTCAATGTGACCATGGGTAAGAATAATATGATCCACATCCACAGGGTTGATCCCAATGTTGCGGTTCATTGCATCGGTGTCAAGACCTTTACCCTGATAAATACCGCAATCCAGTAATAATCTTTTTCCGGAAGCCAGGGTAATCAGGTGCTTGCTTCCGGTTACCTCACGGGCGGCACCTAAAAATTTGATTTTCATGATCAGAAAGTTTGTTATTTTCTATTCGGCCTGTAATTCAACCCAAACGTAAGTGATTTTGTGATACCATGTCCGTTTATTGCAAAAATCATATTGATTTCTGCTGCGTTTCAGCTCAATTGACAGAAAACTGGCAAACCCCTCCGCAAATCATTCTTTAACATAAAACCAGGACTAACCATTTAACAGAAATCAATATGGTTTGATTTAGCGGTGGGTGGATTTTGAAGGCTGAAAATTGATACTTTTGAATTTTCTGGCACGAAATACCCATTCATGGTTTTAAACTACATCTGGATAGCCTTTTTTCTGATTGCCTTCATCGTTGGACTCATCCGGCTGATTTTTGGTGGCGACACCCTCATTTTTTCTGAAATGATGGGAGCTACTTTCGATATGGCCAAAACCGGTTTTGATATTTCTCTCGGTCTCACCGGAGTAATGACCCTGTGGATGGGGTTGATGAAAGTTGGTGAAGCCGGGGGCATTGTCAACCTGATGTCGAAAGCCGTGGGCCCCCTTTTCAGTAAGTTGTTTCCCGGAATTCCGAAAGGCCATCCGGCCAGTGGATCCATCATGATGAACATTGCTGCAAATCTGCTGGGACTCGACAATGCTGCGACACCGCTAGGGTTAAAGGCAATGACTCAACTTCAGGAAATTAATACTGATAAAGATACGGCTTCAAACCCGATGATCATGTTCCTGGTGCTGAATGCTTCAGGGCTGACACTGATTCCGGTGAGCATTATGGTTTACCGTGCACAGCTTGGAGCCGCTGATCCCTCTGATGTTTTTATTCCTATTCTGCTTGCAACCTTCTGCTCTACACTAACCGGAATTATCGCAGTATCTTTCTTTCAGAAGATTAACCTTTTCAATAGAATTATTCTCGCTTACCTTGGAGGATTCACGCTTTTGGTAGCATCCATCATCTGGTATTTCAGCACCATTTCTGAAGAACAGGTGACGGTGATTTCCTCTGTTGCCGGAAATCTTATTCTTTTCGGGATCATTGCTTCATTTATCATTCTTGGGATGGTCAGGAAAATCAATGTTTATGAGTCGTTTATTGAAGGAGCGAAAGAAGGTTTCAACATCAGCATCCGCATTATTCCATACCTGGTGGCAATACTAGTGGCTGTTGGCGTTTTCAGGGCCTGTGGTGCGATGGATTTCCTGGTGCAGGGGATCGGGAGTGGATTTGCTGCTCTGGGAATGAACACCGACTTTGTGGACGCCTTGCCCACTGCATTTATGAAACCCCTGAGCGGATCAGGCGCCCGGGGTATGATGGTAGATACCATGAAAACCTATGGCGCCGATTCCTTCGCGGGACGTTTGTCGTGCATCTTTCAGGGTGCTGCCGATACCACCTTCTACATTGTTGCCGTCTATTTTGGTTCCGTTGGAATAAAAAAGACCCGTTATGCCATCACAGCCGGATTGCTCGCCGACCTGGCCGGGGTGATCGCCGCCATTTTTGTCGCCTACCTGTTTTTTCAATGATCCATGTTTCAGCTTTTGATTGTCATCACCATTTCAACACTGTTTTCAGAACTTCATGACTGTTTTTCGGATTGAGGCAGGAAATCCGGTAGATGGATCTGAAAAAAGCATATTACAATAATGGGTTACCGGATAAAATGTGTATATTTAAGCATACTTTTAAAGAACAAATCAGCATTAAAATATACTTATATTATATTGATACACATTGCTTTATTATCAATTATAAATCCTGCTGTTCATATTTCTATTTCAGGAAAACCTGATCCATGAATCCACAAGCATTACTCAGGGAATATTTTGGTTACGATCAGTTCCGCCCTGATCAGGAGAAGGTGATCACATCGGCTTTGGCCGGTGATGATACCCTGGTGATTATGCCTACCGGAGGAGGCAAATCGGTTTGCTACCAGATTCCTGCCCTTATGAATGAAGGGGTAACCATTGTGGTCTCTCCACTGATTGCCCTGATGAAAGACCAGGTTGACGGATTGAAAAACAACGGGGTGGCGGCTGAATTTCTGAATTCATCGCAAACAGCCCAGGAACAAAACAGGGTATTGAGCCTGCTCAGGAGCAATCAACTGAAACTCTGCTATGTTGCTCCGGAAAGAATTTCCGGCGAAAACGCACTTCAAAACCTCCTCGGTGAAACAAGAGTCTCCCTGTTTGCTATAGATGAAGCCCACTGTATCTCGCACTGGGGCCACGATTTCAGACCCGACTACCTCGCACTTGGGTCGCTCAAGGAGCAGTTTCCCGGAGTTCCCGTGATGGCCCTGACTGCAAGTGCCGATAAACTCACACGCGATGATATTGCAGTCCAGCTGAAACTGAACAATGAGAAGCGATTCATCTCCTCGTTTAACCGGGCCAACATCTGGTATTTTGTTATGGATAAATACAGGATCGACGAATTCTTACCGGGGTATCTCGACAAACAAAAGGAAAATTCAGGGATCATTTATTGCCTTTCAAGGAAATCAACCGAACGGATGGCTGCTGACCTGAGATCCATGGGGTACCTTGCCGGGTGTTATCATGCCGGTCTGGAAAGGGAGGCCAGGCAGAAGGTGCAGGATGATTTTATCCACGACCGCATCCGCATCATCGTAGCAACCATCGCATTCGGAATGGGAATCGACAAACCGGATGTACGCTATGTTATCCACGCCGACCTGCCAAAGAACATCGAAAGCTATTATCAGGAAACCGGCAGGGCAGGCCGCGACGGACTCAGGGCCGATGCGATTCTATTTTACAGCCGGGGCGATGTGGCAAAGCTGAGGTACTTTATTGATAACGGAAGCGATCAGGACCACCGCGACCTCATGTTCCGGAAGCTCGATAAAATGGCCGCCTTTGCCGAAGCCCGACGATGCCGACGCCAGCTGCTGATGAATTATTTTAACGAAGAACACCGGGGCATGTGCAATTCCTGCGATTTCTGCCTCGACAGATATACAACGATTGAAGGAACTGTACAGGCGCAGAAAGCCCTGTCGGCAGTAGCCAGGCTCAATGAACGATTCGGCATCAAAACCACCATTGAATACCTGCGCGGGGCCGACCTGCAGAAATTTTCACCCCAGCTCAAGGCTTTGAAAACCTGGGGCATAGGGAAAGATTCCTCCGAACCGGAATGGATGGATGTGTTCAACCAGTTGCTGACACAGGGCCTGCTTGAAATAAGCGGTGGGCAGTACCCGGTGCTTAGACTAAACGAACGGAGTCATGAGGTGCTGAAAGGCCTGATCAGCGTGCAGCTGCTCAAAGCTCAGGTTGTGGCAAAACAAAAGGTCCCCGCTGAGAGGACCATGGTTGAGAATCAGGAATTATTCCACAATCTGAAGTACCTGCGTAAACTGATTGCCGATTCGGAAGGGGTGCCTGCCTACCTGGTGCTGGGCGATTCCAGCCTGCTCGAAATGGCCACACTGCTTCCGCTGAAGGAAGAGCACCTGCAGGTGATTACCGGATTCGGCGACTATAAAATCAACAAGTATGGGAGCGATTTTCTGGAAGTAATCAACGATTTTTGTAAAAAAATGGGATTGGACACCCGTATACACCTGAAAATGCCCAAAGGCAGAAGGGAGAGAAAGCCAAAAACACCAAAAACACCGAGGCCTGGTAAAGCACGGCCCGGAGCCCTCTCCCTTGAACTGTTCCGGAAGGGTAAAACGATAGAGCAGATTGCAAAAGAGAGACAGTTTACCATTCAGACCATCTACAACCATCTGAACGGGTTCCTGCTAACCGGTGAAATCCAACTCGCAGAACTGATGGATATCTCAAAAGCTCCGGCTATCCGTAAAGCCATTAAGGTACATGGCACCGTTTCGCTGAAGACCCTGAAGGAGGCGCTCGGAGAAGAGTTTCAATATCATGAAATCAGAGCAGTGATTGAAGCGGATAAAAAATAAAAAACCGCGGTTCACACGCATCAGAAGACTAAGATGCGCGCAAACCGCGGGTCATAGCCGATTACAGCCCGACAAGGGGCTTGTATTATCGTTTTACAATCTTATACTGACCCTGATTTCTACCGTCGGATGTGATCCTGAGCAGGTAGACACCGTTGCACATCCCGGAAAAATCAACCAGATATTTTTCCTGATCAATTCTTGTATATCTGACTTCAGTTTTCCTCCCGGTGGCAGAATATACATTCAGAAACATGTTTTTGAGCGGAAATTCCGTGTCCAGAACCATAAAATCATGAACAGGATTCGGGTAAGCATAAGCAGCACTTTCGGTTTCAATTTCAGGAACACCAACATTCAGTTCACACTCAGCATACAGCTCAGGCAGGTAAGTTACTCCGCCCACTGCGTAACAGTGCAAGTAGCTCGGGTACTCACTGAAAATGGAACAATTGCCGAGAAACCCGCCACCATAGCCGATCCCTTCATAAAAGTATTTTCCTACAAAGCTTTCATAGTCTGTCTCAAATACCTTTCGGTATTCTCCAGCGACCAACATACTGTCAACGGCCACAACCACCGGCATATCGCCCCAGGTAAAACAATAGTCTGTCAATGGCAACGTGTCCCCTACATTAAGATCAAAATCGTACAACAACAATTCTTCGTTAAACCAGGTGTCAAGGCAGTAAACCTTTCTCCCTTCCTGTCTTACATATGCAGCCAAGGAGTTATAATAGTACCTGTTAAAGTCACAATCATGAATCGGAGGTGGGCCAATCCAAACTTCGTATCTATAACCCCTTTGGTACATTTTATCATAAACCTTACCATCAATGAGCGTATCACCATTGATGTATTCCACATATTCATCCACCTGTTTACAACTGCCGAAAGCACCAACCCAAAGACTCACCCTCCATTCGGGATTGTTGCTGAAATAATCGGGGACCTGTGCCATTCCGGATAACGAGATCAACAGAAAGGAAAACATAATCAGATTTTTCATAACTAATAATTTATATAATAATGAATATGGCGTATGATCTATGGAATTAAGACCCGGGATTAGTCTAATGGTTGCTTCCAGAAGTAAATTTACAGAAAATAAAACCTGAAAACAAATCTATCATTTTTAATACAATACCATTCAGCAAGCATTAATAAACGCCCGTCGAATTTTACTCCATTAAAAAAGCAGGGGCATTAAAAAACTGTAGGGACACGATATATCGTGTCCCTACAGTTTTTTAATGAATCCGGATTGAACTATCCTTTCAGTACACCAAGTTCTTTTCCAACTTTTGTGAAAGCAGCGATACATTTATCGAGATGTTCGCGAGAATGTGCGGCAGAAACCTGAACACGGATACGCGCCTGGCCTTTGGGTACAACCGGGAAGTAGAAACCAATCACATAAATGCCTTCACCCAACAGTTTGGCAGCCATTTCCTGCGAAAGTTTGGCGTCATAAAGCATAACTGCTACAATCGCGCTTTTGGTTGGTTTGATGTCAAAACCGGCATCAACCATCTTTTTAACGAAATAAGCCGTGTTTTCATGAAGCTTATCCTGAAGTTCGTTGGTTTCACCCATCATATCAAACATCTTGATACCGGCAGCAGCCACCATCGGAGGAATGGAGTTTGAGAAAAGATATGGGCGTGAACGCTGACGAAGCAGTTCTATAATTTCCTTTTTACCTGTGGTAAATCCGCCGATGGCACCACCAAAAGCCTTACCCAGGGTTCCGGTGATGATTTCAACCTTACCACGCAGATTATGAAGTTCAGTTACCCCACGTCCGGTCTGTCCTACAACCCCGGCAGAATGGCATTCGTCAACCATGATCATGGCATCGTATTTCTGGGCCAGTGCGTAAATCTCATCCATTTTGGCAACATTACCATCCATGGAGAAAACACCATCGGTTACGATCAGCCTGAACCGCTGAGCCTGAGCCTGCTTCAGCTGTTCTTCCAGATCGGCCATATCGGCATTGGCATAACGATACCTTACGGCTTTGCAGAGCCTGACACCATCAATGATGGAAGCATGGTTGAGTGCATCAGAAATAATGGCATCCTCTTCTCCGAGCAGCGGCTCAAAAACACCACCGTTGGCATCGAAACAGGCAGCATATAAAATGGTGTCTTCAGTTCCAAAGAATTCAGCAATTTTAGCTTCAAGCTTCTTGTGAAGATCCTGTGTACCACAGATAAAACGAACCGACGAAAGGCCGTATCCATGGCTGTCAAGGGCTTCCTTGGCTGCAGCAATCAGTTTGGGGTTGTTTGATAAGCCAAGGTAATTGTTGGCGCAGAAGTTCAGCACTTCGGAACCACTGTTTACTTTGATTTCAGCTCCCTGGGGAGTTACAATTACCCGTTCGTTTTTATAAAGTCCGGCTTCCCTGATGTCAGCCAGTTCTTTCTGCAGATGGGCTTGAAGACGATCGTACATAGTTATGTTTTTAAATGGTTGATGGTTGATTGTTTATCGATTAACAATGGCGCAAAGATATTACTTTTGATTTTCAGGCCTTGCTATTTTACAAATATTTATGAGTGATTGTAGTGCTATTTAAAATGTGTCTGAACTGGCTGAACAGCAGCCTTGTGAAACTTTCAAATTGTTTTGCGATTCTCCAAATTATTGTACATTTGCGCCACTTGTTGTTAATCAATTAACAAAACGATAAAACTTTCCGACACCCATGAAAAACATTCTCATTATTGGCTCGGTGGGCCAGATTGGTTCAGAACTCACCCTTGAACTCCGCAAAAGATATGGCAACAGCAATGTAGTTGCCGGCTACCGTTCAACACTTCCTACCGGCGAACTGCTCGAATCGGGCCCTGCCGAAATGGTGGACGCAACCAATGCCCAGCAGATTGCTGATGTTGTTAAAAAGTATAAGATTGATGCGATCTATAACCTTGCTGCTATTCTTTCGGCTGTAGGTGAAAGCAAACCCCAGGTTGCATGGAATATAGGGATCGGTGGTCTGATGAACTGCCTTGAAGTGGCCCGCGAATACGGCTGTGCCGTATCAACACCCAGTTCAATCGGCGCCTTCGGAGGTGGCACCCCGCTTGATAATACCCCACAGGATACCATCATGCGTCCGCAAACCATGTACGGTGTTTCAAAAGTTGCCGGTGAACTCCTGAGTGATTATTATTTCAAACGTTTCGGGGTTGATGCCCGTTCAGTTCGTTACCCTGGTATTATCTCAAACGTAACCCTCCCCGGTGGCGGAACCACCGATTACGCCGTTGAAATTTATTACGAAGCCATTAAAACAGGAAAATTCACCTGTCCGTTGGGTGCCGGAACTTTCCTTGATATGATGTACATGCCGGATGCCATTGATGCAGCCATCGACCTGATGGAAGCCGATCCTTCAAAACTGAAGCACCGAAACTCATTCAACGTTACTGCCATGAGTTTTGATCCGGAAATCATTGCAGCTGAGATCAAAAAACACATCCCCGGATTTGTGATGGAATATAAGGTTGATCCGATGAAACAAGCCATTGCCAATTCATGGCCAAACAGCATGGACGACAGTGCTGCCCGTCACGAGTGGGGCTGGAACCCGAAATGGAACCTCCGTGCCATGACCGAAGATATGCTTAAAGTCATCGGTGAAAAACATGCCAAAGGACTGATCTAGAAGTGCGGATTTCGGATTTCGGATTGCAGAATGTTTGTGGCAGATCAGGTATTTTCTTGTTTCCTGTGCCTTCTGATTGATGCAGGGTTTTAGTTGGAAAACCGCCCATCCTTCCGGATCCTTTTTCGCTGATCACAGAAACGCCGGATCTTCCTGTCCGGATTAACAAACGATAGCTTTTGCACACAGCAGGGGCTATCGTTTTTTTAATGTAATTTTGTATTCGCTGAGAAATCAATCGGTCTGCAATCAGAATCCATCTATTTAATAGGAACCTAAATCTGCAATCCGAAATCCGAAATCACTTCATGAACATCGCTGCACTTGTATCCGGCGGAGTTGACAGCTCCGTAATGCTCCACCTGTTGAAGGAACAAGGGCATGAACCCACCATTTTCTATATCCTTATCGGGATGAAGGACAAGGAGGGCTTCCTGGATTGCCCGTCGGAGGAGGATATTGAAATTACCACCTGGCTATCGAAAAAGTACGGACTCAAAATGGAGGTCGTCACTTTGCAGGAAGAGTACTGGGATAGCGTGGTGGCCTATACCCTTGATGCTGTAAAAAAAGGGCTGACACCAAATCCTGATGTCATGTGCAACCGGTTGATCAAGTTTGGCAGCTTCAACGATAAATACGGAAAGGATTTTGATTTTCTTTCCACAGGTCATTATGCTTCAACCAGGGAAATCGACGGAATGAAATACCTTGTTACTGCTAAAGATAAACTCAAGGACCAGACCGATTTCCTCGCACAGATCACCTATTCTCAGTTACAGAAACTGATGTTCCCGATTGGCGGACTGCACAAGGCTGAAGTACGGAAAATTGCCGGTGAGGTCAAGCTGCCCAGCGCCGGCCGCAAGGACAGCCAGGGAATCTGTTTCCTGGGGAAGGTAAATTACAATGACTTTCTGCGCAGATATATCGGCGAAAAAGAGGGCAATATTGTTGAGTTTGAAACCGGGAAAATCCTTGGAAAACACAAAGGGTTCTGGTTTCATACCATAGGCCAGCGCAAGGGACTGGGCCTCAGCCAGGGACCATGGTTTGTTATAAAAAAGGATACTGTAGAAAATACTGTTTTCGTGTCGAATGGCTACGATCCACTGACCCAATACAGCAATACCATTCATCTGAATGGTTTCCATTTTATTTCAGGGAACCCATGGAAAGATCTGGAGTCACCGCGACAGATTACTTTTAAAATCAGACATACCCCTGACTTTAACAGGGGCACACTGCAGCTAATAAACGGACAAATTGTCATTGAATCCGATCTGCCTGTTTCTGGTATTGCTGCAGGACAATTTGGTGTCGTTTATGACAAGCTGGGTGATATCTGTTTTGGAAGCGGTGAAATTGACTGGCAATAGCTGTTTAACAGACTTTTCTTGTTATATTTGAAAAACTGATTCCTACAGATTGCCATCCTTTACCGGTAATGTATCGGTGAAAGTCACTTTCCGATTATAAACACGGAGCCATCTTTTAATCTGTTCTTCGGGTTCAACAGAATTCCTGAAAGATTTTAATCGTTTGCGGATGTTACCCGATGCTCTTTTTTAAGCCAATTTTAATGCATCGCTCAATTTGGATCTTATGATATTGATTTACAAACCATTGCCCGAAATGGATAATTAATATATTTGATAGATATATAACTGTATGTATTTGTATATCTGATATTTATAATAAAAAATAAGTAACGGTGGGTACATTTTTTTTGTTTGGTATTTGAATAATTTGTTTCTTTGCAGCCTCAAACCAAAAAAGGAGAAAAAATGTCAGACATTGCAACAAGAGTTAAAGCTATCATAGTTGATAAGCTTGGCGTTGATGAAAATGAAGTTACTCCCGAAGCAAGTTTCACCAACGATTTAGGTGCAGATTCTCTGGATACCGTTGAACTGATCATGGAATTCGAAAAAGAATTCAACATTGCTATCCCTGACGATCAGGCTGAAAAAATCGGTACAGTAGGTGACGCTGTTGCTTACATTGAAAACAACACCAAATAAGGAATTTCCTGAATGAAGTTAAGACGAGTTGTAGTAACCGGACTAGGTGCACTTACTCCATTAGGCAATACTGTTCCTGAGTACTGGAATGGTTTGATTAATGGAGTAAGCGGCGCTGACCGTATTACTCGGTTCGATGCAACCAAGTTTAAGACACAGTTTGCATGCGAAGTCAAGAACTTTGATCCCCTGAATTTCTTTGACAGGAAAGAAGTTCGCAAGTATGATCCTTATGCCCAATACGGCATGGTTAGTTCTGATGAGGCGATTGCCGATGCAGGGCTTATCCCCGAAAAACTTGATCTGGATCGAATCGGTGTAATCTGGGCTTCCGGAATCGGCGGTTTGGTTACTTTTCAGGATGAAGTAAGTGATTACGCCAAAGGCGATGGAACGCCCAGGTTCAATCCTTTTTTTATTCCAAAAATGATTGCGGATATTACTGCCGGACATATTTCGATCAAGCATGGTTTCCGTGGCCCAAACTTTGCCACAGTTTCAGCCTGTGCTTCATCAGCCAATGCCATTGTTGATGCATTCAACTATATCAGGTGGGGAAAAGCTGACATGTTTGTTTGCGGTGGTTCAGAAGCTGCGGTGAATGCTCCCGAGTTGGTGGTTTTAATGCGATGCATGCCATTTCTACCCGCAACGATGATCCGAAAACCGCATCCCGACCATTTGACGTAGACCGTGATGGTTTTGTGATTGGTGAAGGTGCCGGAGCACTTATCCTCGAGGATCTTGATCACGCCATAGCCCGTGGTGCAAAAATCTACTGCGAAGTAGTTGGAAGTGGACTTACTGCCGATGCCTATCATATGACCGGCCCCCATCCTGAAGGAGACGGTGCCCGCAGGGCTATGCTCACTGCCATTACTGAAGCAGAACTTAAGCTTTCTGACATCGATCATATCAATACCCATGGTACTTCAACCCCTCTGGGTGATGTGGCTGAAACAAAAGCCATTACGAAACTTTTTGGGGAACATGCCCCGAAAATCAATATCAACAGTACTAAATCAATGACCGGTCATTTGTTGGGAGCAGCCGGTGCCATTGAGTCAATTGCCACTATCCTCGCGATTCAGAATGATCTTATTCCGCCAACCATCAATCACTTCAACGATGACCCGGAGATAAACAACAATCTGAATTTTACTTTCAATAAGGCCGTAAAAAGGGTAGTTAATGCAGCTTTGAGCAACACCTTTGGTTTTGGCGGACACAACGCTACGATTGTATTCAGGAAATTTGTTGACTAAGCCGTGTTTTCCCTGAAAATAAAACCCTTTCGGTTTTACCTTTCCAAAGAGAAACATTTTTATGTAGCCATAAAAAATATTTTCGGGTTCTATCCCGAAAATATTTTTTTATATAAACTGGCCTTCCGCCATAAATCTCAGGCCGAAGAACTCCTGAATGGTATTCGTGTCTCCAATGAAAGACTTGAATTTTTAGGTGATACTGTATTAAGTACCGTGGTTGCAGATTACCTGTTCCGGATGTTCCCTTACAAAGATGAGGGATTCCTTACTGAAATGAGGTCAAAGATTGTCAGCCGCACCCAGCTCAACAAACTATCCCTCAGGTTGGGCATCGATCAGCTAATCATCCATACCCAGGAGAAAAACAATGTTTACCGCTCCATCAAGGGGGATGCCTTTGAGGCCATCATCGGTGCAATGTACCTCGACAAAGGATATACATTTACCCGTAAAATACTGATCAATAGGGTAATAAAGAATAATTTTGACCTTAATGAACTAATCAATACCGATCTCAATTTCAAGAGCAAACTGATCGAATGGGCTCAGAAAGAAAAAAAATCAATCGAATTTAATGTGGTTCAGGAGGTCGGATCAGGCTATCATAAACAATATGTAGTAGATGTTGTGGTCAATGGTGATGTTGCCGGTAATGGACGTGATTTTTCAATCAAAGGAGCCGAACAGAATGCAGCCATGAAAGCCATTGAATCGCTCGGTTTGAATGGAATTGCCAGACCTGAGAATCAACAATAATGAATTGTATTTAAATTATAGGTTGATCCGGGATTGAGCTTCCATCCGGTTACCCTTGAAAACAGATGATTTAGTATCCTCTGCAAAGTTTAGTATATTTGCACGAAAGCACTTGCAATGGCGAAGAGGAAACTAATCAGTGAACCCGCCTCCTTCCCTGATCTGACCATTCTCGGTATCAGTTGTCAATTAAAGGATTACAGGCTTGCCTTCTTCCTTAACCGTGATCTGAGACTGAACCTGGTCAGACTTGATGATCTTCCTGTATATTCTGAGAAAGAAGATGCCCTGTTTGAATTTCCGCTTTATACCTGCTTCGAACCGGAAAGACGTCACAGTTATTACCTGTTAGGGAACAACAATGCGGGCAATAAAATGATCCCGAATTATAAACAAGCTGATTTTCTGCTTATGCTGAAAGGTCAGACCGATGGTGAAAAGTTGGTAGCCCTGATGACAGGATTAAGAAAAATCAGTGGAATCCAGATGGTTTTCCAGCTTGAAAATGATAAAATTAAAAACCTGGAAGGGATTATGAGCGATCTGGAATTGCATCTGGCAAAAAAATGATCGTTACCTGTGATTCCCATCCTGCAGAAATATTAGAATTCTGCACTCAATTGCAACACTTCGGCTCCATATAATTGAAAATATCCAATGTCCGTCGTGTGAAAAGCCGGTGTACATAAGAACATCACACTCCTGAAAAAAAGTTGTTTTAATTAAAGTATTTTTCATTCCCGTTCGTCTTCATGTATTGATGAATACGACCATTGAACTGGATATGGCAAAAACCTCCAACAAAAGCCTTACTTCAACTGTGAATGCTTACGGAAAACGTTTATTCAGCTTTATTCGTTCAAAAGTTGGAAGCGTTGAGGATGCCGAAGATATTCTGCAGGAAGTGTGGCTGCAATTCAGCAGCCTGCAGGCGATTGAAGATCTCGAGAGTATCAGTGGATGGCTTTACAGGGTAGCCCGGAATAAAATCACAGATCTTTACCGTAAAAAGAAAACCCCGTTGCTGAACGATTATGGTATTGATAATTCAGACGATGATTCATTTCTGATTAAAGAAATTCTGCTGATGGATGTCAGTGACAATCCTGAACTGGCCTTATTCAAGGAGATTTTCTGGAAAGAACTTTTTATCGCCCTTGATGATTTACCTGAGAATCAGAAACAGGTCTTCGTCATGAATGAACTTGAAGACATTACGCTTCAGGAAATAGCCCTGAAAACAGGCGAAAACATCAAAACGATCATCAGCCGTAAAGGTTATGCTGTTAAGCATCTAAGAAGCAAACTAAGTTACCTGTACAACGAACTGGACTATTAATTTTAATGAAATATGGAAACATCGGAACCATTCAGAATCAGAAAAAGAAAAGGCATTTTCCTGTTGTTTATGATATCAGGCCTGTTTTTCATTTCGGGCATTGTCATGTTACTGTGGAATTCAATATTGCCTTCAGTTCTTGGTGTACCCGCCCTTACTTACTGGCAGGCCATGGGTATCTTCGCTCTTTGCCGGATTCTGTTCGGCAGTTTCAGGATGGGGAAGCATCATGCACATTACCCCGCAGGCAAAGCGTTTTTACATAGGAAATTCATGAATATGAGTGAAGAGGAGCGGAATGCCTTCAGGGAAGAGTGGAAATCCCGCTGTGGGGGTTAAAAATAACGCTGAAACAAGTTAAAACAGCCTGCAGTCCATATGACTGCAGGCTGTTTTTTGTCCTGTAGAGCAATGGTCCGATCATACAATGAAAAAAATCACTTCAGATAAAGTATTTTGAGCAGCTGTTCGTCTACCTCATTAATTAAACAATCAATTAATCAACCAATTTAAAACAAACAAAATGATTACATCGGTTATTAAGGCAATCCTCGTCGGTGCAATAATAGGTGCACTGGCATTTTTTGCCCCTTTTGTCATCCTGGGATTCCTGGTTATTTCACTGATTATGAAACTGGCTTTCAGGCACAGGTTCAGGCATGGCCATTTCAGAATGCACCACCTGGCCTATGCTGAGAGAATCCGCAGTATGAGCGAAGAAGAATTCTCCGGTTACAAAAAGCAGTTCCATACCCATGGTTGCGGAACCTGCAGATCAGGAAATGAAACGGCCGCAAACTAAATTTTAAAAAACATGAAGAAAAGAACTAAATTTATTATAGGTTTTGCTACTGCTGCACTAACCTTTGGTATACTTACCGCCACAATCGGTCAGTCAGGTTACCGTCACCATTCAAAACACTGTCATTCCTGTTGTCAGAATGAAAAGGATCAACCGGTAATCCAACCTTCCAGGGAGCCCGGAGCAAGTCAATCGGGGGCTTCACCAACAAAGCATTAAACAGACAAACCAATTCATTGTATCTGCAGCCGCTGAAATTCAGCGGCTGCATTTTTCCGGATATCTAAAATAAAACAACGGAATACTTGACATTGATGTTATTTATTTCTAACTTTGTGTTAGATTTAAATAACATAACCCATGAAAAAATCCATGCTTGTATTTGTGGTTGCCGGGCTGGTATTGCTCACAACCATATTATGGATGGTTAAATCTGCCGGATTGTTGGATGCAACAGACACCATTCAGTTCGGGGTAATCGGACTATTGATTGCTTTCGCGGTATTTGTAGGATTCAGGCGACTAAAAAGTGAACGCAGAGGTGAACCGGTTGAAGACGAACTTTCAAAACATATCCTGCAAAAAACAGCTGCCTGGTCGTATTACATCTCATTGTATCTGTGGGTTGCCATGATCTACATTAAAGACAGGGTTGAAATGGATAATGAACAACTGATCGGCACAGGGGTACTTGGAATGGCGGTGACATTCGTAGTATGCTGGCTGTTTATTAAATTCAGGGGATTACGCCATGAATAACCGTGTAAGGGAACTCAGGGCACGCTTTAACCTGACCCAGGATGAGCTGGCGAAAAAAGTGAATGTGAGAAGGGAAACCATTGTATTCCTTGAGAAAAACAAATACAATCCCTCTCTGAAACTGGCGTACGATATTGCCCGTGTGTTTGGCCTGACCATCGAGGAGGTGTTTATTTTTGAATAATTTCGAAAATCAGGTCATAACGTAAACCTCTATGCCGGAAAGAAACCAGATTCCACATATACTTTTTACGGATGAATCCCTCCATTTTTGATCTTAAACCAAAATCACATGTTCCTTCTGTACTGCCCTCCTACCCTGAATAATTCATTGGTAATCTGGCCAATAGAACAATATTTGGCAGCTTCCATCAGGGCTTCAAACACATTGCCCCCTGTTGCCGCTTTCAGGTGCAGGTCATGCAGTGCTTTTGCAGCTTCAGATTGCCAGGTTTTGTGCAGTTGTTCAAGCATCTTTACCTGGTAAATCTTTTCTTCCGGAGTTGATCGGATGACTTCCGATGGTATAACTGTCGGGGATCCTTCAGATGAAAGAAATGTATTAACACCCATGATTGGCAGCTTGCCATCGTGTTTCAGCTTTTCATAGTAAAGCGATTCTTCCTGGATGCGGCTTCGCTGGTACATGGTTTCCATTGCCCCAAGCACACCACCGCGTTCTGTCAGCCGGTCAAACTCTGCCATCACCGCTTCTTCTACAAGATCTGTAAGCTCTTCGATGATGAATGCTCCCTGTAAGGGATTCTGGTTTTTTGCAAGACCAAGCTCATGGTTGATGATCAGCTGAATGGCCATTGCCCTGCGTACCGATTCCTCGGTCGGAGTGGTAATCGCCTCATCATAGGCATTGGTGTGCAGTGAATTGCAGTTGTCGTAAATGGCATACAACGCCTGAAGGGTTGTACGGATATCGTTGAATGCGATTTCCTGGGCATGGAGCGAACGACCTGAGGTCTGAATATGGTATTTCAGCATTTGCGACCGCTCATTGGCACCATATTTCAGTTTCATTGCCTTTGCCCAGATCAGCCTTGCAACCCTTCCAAGTACTGCATATTCCGGATCGATACCATTGGAAAAGAAAAAAGAAAAATTGGGTGCGAAATCATCAATCTTCATCCCGCGCGAAAGGTAATACTCCACATAGGTAAATCCGTTCGCCAGTGTCAGCGCAAGCTGGGTGATGGGATTGGCTCCGGCTTCCGCAATGTGATACCCTGAAATGGAAACCGAATAGAAATTTCTGACATTGTTTTTTATGAAATACTCCTGAACATCTCCCATCACCTTGAGTGAGAAATCGGTCGAGAAAATGCAGGTGTTCTGGGCCTGATCTTCTTTCAGGATATCTGCCTGAACCGTTCCGCGGACCCTGGAGATGGTATCGGTTTTAATTTTCTGATAAACATCAGCAGGCAACACCTGATCACCGGTAACACCGAGTAGCATCAGTCCCAATCCATCATTGCCTTCGGGTAAGTTACCCTGGTATACCGGTCTTATGGTCCCCCGATTCCTGTAGATCTCAGCAATTTTCCTTTCTGTTTCTGCTTCAAGACCCTGTTTTCTGATATAGAGTTCGCATTGCTGGTCTATGGCTGTATTCATGAAAAAGCCAACCAGGGTCGGAGCCGGACCATTGATGGTCATGCTCACTGAGGTTGCGGCATCCACAAGGTTAAACCCTGAGTAGAGCTTTTTGGCATCGTCGAGGCAGGCGATGGAAACCCCGGCATTCCCGACTTTTCCGTAAATATCAGGGCGAATATCTGGATCAGCACCATACAGGGTTACTGAGTCGAATGCTGTGGATAACCTTCGCGCCGGCATTCCTGCAGAAACGTAGTGAAACCGCTTGTTGGTGCGTTCAGGACCACCTTCGCCGGCAAACATACGGGTAGGATCTTCATTCTCACGCTTAAACGGATAAACCCCTGCTGCAAACGGAAATTCTCCGGGTACATTTTCACGCAACGTCCATTTCAGAATGTCGCCCCAGCCATAATAGCGCGGCATGCTGATTTTTGAAATTTTTGAGTGGGACAGTGATTCTGTGTGTGTTTCAATCCGTATCTCTTTTCCACGAACCGAATAAATGTATTCCGGGTCGCTGTAAGTCTTTTTCTTGGCTTCCCAATTCTTAAGCAGGTTAAGATTTTCAGCGCCAAGAGTTTTCTGAAGTGCTGCTATTTTATTGGTCAGCACTTCTGGAATTGCTCCGGTCTCATTATTGAATAATATACCTGCCTGTTCCAGAGATTGCAGTTCTGTAGCCGATTCACCCAATGCTTCCGTTTGCTTGTTGTAGTTCCTTACGGTTTCTGTTATCTCCGAAAGATACCTGACCCTTGCCGGTGGAATGATCCGGGTTCCTGTCTGCTCCTCGCCATCAAACAAAAGGTTTGATTTAAATTCAGTGCCAATTTTAGTATTCATCAATCCTATCAGATGATCATATAACCTGTTGACACCAGCGTCGTTAAACTGGGAGGCCATGGTACTGAATACCGGAAGATCAGTCTCTGCATCCCATATCTTGTGATTGCGTGCATATTGCTTTTTAACGTCCCGTAAGGCATCCTCTGCACCACGTTTATCTGATTTATTGATGGCAATCACATCGGCAAAGTCGAGCATATCGATCTTTTCAAGCTGGGAAGCCGCGCCGTATTCGGGTGTCATCACATACAATGAAATATCAGCATAATCCACGATTTCCGTATCACTCTGACCGATACCCGAACTTTCGAGAATGATGAGGTCGAATCCCGCATTTTTCACGATGCAGACCGCATCGCTGATGTATTTCGACAAAGCCAGGTTGGCCTGCCGGGTAGCCATGCTACGCATAAAAACCCTTGGTGTATTGATGGCGTTCATCCTGATACGATCTCCCAGCAATGCTCCGCCACTTTTTCTCCGGGTCGGATCAACTGAAAGAATGGCGATTTTATTTTCAGGATTTGCCTGCAGAAAACGCCTGACCAATTCATCTACCAGTGATGATTTACCGGCGCCTCCGGTACCTGTAATCCCAAGAACCGGGTTATTACTCTCCTTACATTCTTTATCAAGTGTTGATGTAATTTCCCTGATGCTGGCAGACGTATTTTCAGCTGCTGTTATAAGAGAAGCGATGGCACGGATATTTCCGTTCCTGATGTCAGCCGGTTTAAGCCCGTCAATCTGACCAACCGGGAAATCAGCTTTCTTCAGCAAATCATTGATCATTCCCTGAAGCCCCATATGCCTTCCATCGTCGGGAGAATAGATTCTGGCAATCCCATACTGATGCAGTTCTTCCATTTCGAGAGGTAGAATCACACCGCCACCACCACCAAAGATCTTGATATGACCGCAACCAGCCTCCTTCAGAAGATCATGCATATATTTGAAATACTCCATGTGTCCGCCCTGGTATGAAGTTATGGCAATGGCCTGCACATCTTCCTGGATAGCACATTGCACCACTTCCTGAACGGAACGGTCGTGGCCCAGGTGAATCACTTCGGCGCCGGATGATTGCAAAATACGGCGCATGACATTGATGGCAGCATCATGCCCATCGAACAGCGAGGCGGCTGTAACAATGCGGATGTGGTTTTTGGGCTTGTAAACGGTGGTTTCCTGCATGGGGATAGTATGGTATGTTTATATATGCGGGTGAAAGATACTAAAGATTCACGCAAGGACGCGAAGACGCTATGCTTTTTTTGATTTGAAATTCAACGTGATTTCCAGGTCCTGGCATTTTACACAGAGAGAAACAATTCTGATATAACGCTTCACGTTGTTCAGGCACTCAAAATTGAAATAAGATTCTTAATGATTTCTTCCTCCTGCAGCTGATTGAACTTTTAAAAGAATGGTCGGCAAATTAAAAGACCTGAATTTCTCTTCCTGAAGCGGTATGGTAGTAAAAAAGAATTCATCCAATCAGAATATGACTTATCAGGATTCTATTCCTGAATAGTTATAACTTTTTAGGATTTCATTCCTGAAATGTTATGACTTTAAGGAATTTGATAGTATCCATTTGGGGTAACTTTCTGATCAGCGGGCACAGGAAACAACTCTTCTATCAGAGGCAGATTGCTTCGCAGTTTTTCTGGCGCACCAGGCAGCAACAGGAGATTGATAATGTGGAAACCAGGGACGGTAAAGTATTCGGATTTGAGTTTAAGTGGAACCCCAAACGTCCCATTTCCTTTTCTAAAACTTTTCCGAAACCTATAATTCTATCATTCAGGGAATAACGAGAGATAATTTCAGGGAGTTTGTGATGCCGGGAAATCCATAGAAATCAGGTAAATTCCGGGTTATATTAACAACTTTAGAATTATTCACAAATTGCTACCCGGAGAAATTCAATTTCAAAAATTCAAAAAATAAAATTCTGATATTCATGAAAATAACTCTTTGGGTTCTCATCCAAAGTTTCTAATATTGTCCTGGCTTCAATGCTCAATCCATACAGGTATCATAGGCAATCAATTTTCAAGTTTTTTCTATCTTTTCTGTAATCTGAAATAAAATTGATTTTTATTGATTTGTTCATTCACACAGAACCATACTTATTCTAACTCTGGTAATTTAAGCACTATGAAAATCAAACTCACTTTCCTGATTGCATTTGGCTTTCTTCTCCTTATCAGGTCTTATGCCCAAAACGCAGAACTACGAATTGAACTTGATCTTAAAAATGACTATAAGGATGAAAAAGTTTATCCAATGGGTGAAAACGGATTTTTGCTTCAATCGTTTGAAATCAAAGCGAATGGAGGACTCGTTGGGTGTAGAAATGATTTTTATTCCACGAATTTCAAGTTGATAAAATCTGTAACCGTGCCGGTAAAAGAACGGACACTTTATACGGATTCGTTCGACGAAAATGGTGTGAACTATACCATGATCCGGAACAGAAGAGATTATTTTGCCATTGTTACTTCTGATGCGAACAATCAGGAATGCATTAAAACAGAAGGGAAGTTAGCCGATTTGGGTGTTCTCTCCGAAATGAAGGTCTCCGGGGGAAAAGCTGTTTTTAAGTGTACTGGCAAAAGGGGATCCAGTTTGCTGATTGTGGAATTGAAATCCGGAAAATCAAAGTATGTTCCGGTAAAAGTTGAGAAATTCACTAGCAAAGCACTCTCGGTTCTTGATTTTCAAGTGTTTGATGAGGAAATACTGGTTTTTATCAATGCCATCACAGATAAAATCAAAGAAGACCTCTATATAGCCATTCTTGATCTGGAAGGACGTCAGAAAGAGGTTTTCAATGTGACAAAAACTGTAAAAGAAAAGCTGATCACTGCTGCAGCCACCAAAATTCAAAACAGGTATGTTATAACCGGCACCTATTCCAAAACACGTTCTGACAAATCACAGGGTGTTTTTATTGGAGAGATCGAAAACAAAAAACTGAACTTTATGAAGTTTTACAATTTTTTGGAATTAAAAAACTTCACAGGTTACCTGTCACAAAAAAAACAGGATCGTATTGAACGGAAGAAAAACAGCAAGGCCGAAAAAGGGGAAGAACTGCTGATGAATTACAGCATTGTTACCCATCCTCTGATTGAATGTGCTGACGGCTATATCTTTCTTGGAGAGGCCTTTTATCCAACATATACTACATATACTACACAGATGGCAACCGGTACCGGCGGAGTCTCAACACAGGTGCATACGGTATTTGACGGTTATCAATACACCCACGCAACACTGGCTAAATTTGACCGTTCAGGAAATCTTATCTGGGACAATACATTCGCGATGTGGCCTATTTACAAACCTTTCAGGATAAAGAAATTCATATCCTTCAGGCAAGGACAGGAAACAGCAGAACTGGCATTTTCAGAACGGAATATTATCTGGTATAAAGTTTTTAATCAGAATGATGGCTGGATAATCAGGGACAACTCGAAAGAGATTATTGAAACTGACCTTGAAGGAGATAAAGTGAGACGCTCGTTTTCAAATATCGATTACTGGTACGACAATAATTTCATTGCTTATGGAATACAGTCCATATCAAATAAGGAAGTCAAAAGAAGCAGAAAGGTATTCTTTGTAAATAACATCTCATTCAGCAATTTCTAATTAGGGACCAATGATAAAAAAACTCGTATTCGTAAGCCTGCTGTGCGGTGTAATTGTATCCTCAAAAGCATATGCTCAAGCATTTGATGGTTCAGATGACAGAAAAATATTTCTTGGTCCAACCATGGTTGGTGATAAATCCGGAATTGAATTACAGGTTGATGATGGTTTAAGTGATCTGGTTTCAACCGGAGGAAAACTAATTTTTCTATTTATCAAAGATGCTGAAAATCTGGATGAATTCGACCGCACAGCCAGTGCCTTTTCCAAGTTTGACCTTGCACTGTTTCTAAGATTTCATTTTAGTGAAGCCTTGAAATTGAGTGAAAAAACCGACCCTTATCTCGGACTGGATTTAAGCCTTAAAGCAATCGGGGCGCATATAGGATTTAAATACAATTTCAGCGAAACGCTGGGAATTTATGCTCAGGCAGGACATGCTTTTTCAGGTTCATTCTGGAGTGCAACCCCTGACAACAGCGATTCGGATTTCATAGTCAACCGTTTCGCAAAAAGAACCAATATTTCACTTGGGCTTACCTTTAGTATTCAGTCGGGTTCATATGGAAGGTACTGATAATTTATTCCGCACTAAATTCCGGATGCCTTTTAATGATTCAGAGACTCATGACTCAGGATTGCAAATGGTAAAGCGAAAATAAAATACCGGTGATTTCCTATTCCTCCTAAAATTAATTACGTTTGCATATACCAAAAAATTCTCTAATACTCTCCACACATGAAACGTATTCTTACCATTCTGCTTCTTGTCGCATTTATGACTGCTGTGGCCCAACAGGAACAATACCTGCAGGTTAAAATCCGCCTGAACCCAGGTGATATTGCCCGGATTGCCAAAGCAGGCATTGCAACCGATGCAGGGTTTTACAGCCAGAAAGAGGGGACCTACACTGCAGCACTCAGTCAAACCGAATTCAGAAAAATTCAGACACTTGGCATTAATTATACTGTTGAAATTGATGACCTCAGCGAATTTTATACCCGGCGTAATGCTGGCTATGATCCGGAAACTCTGAAACAGCAGGCCATGCGTGCAACTTCTGACTATCCCGTTCCAATTGACTTTGAGCTTGGTTCCTGTGGTGGATTCTCCACCATTGAAGAGTGTTACGCACATCTGGACCATATGGCAGACCTTTACCCCGGACTGATCACCATAAAACAGGAGATATCAACCGCAACAACCATTCTTGGTGAACCAATATATTATGTTAAGATTTCTGACAATCCCAACGAAGCAGAAGATGAGCCTCAGGTCCTCTATACCGGCATGCACCATGCCCGTGAACCCATTGGCATGCAGCATTTACTTTATTATATGTACTATATTCTGGAACATTACGAGACCGACGCTGAACTAAGACAACTGATCGACAATACAGAAATGTATTTCGTCCCCATTTTTAATGTTGACGGCTATCAGTATAATATTACGACAGATCCTGACGGAGGCGGCATGTGGCGCAAGAACAGGCGAAACAATGGTGATGGTTCATTTGGTATTGACATCAACCGCAATTACGGATTTTTCTGGGGGTATGATGATGAAGGATCTTCGCCCTATACCTATGATGAAACATACCGTGGAACAGCCCCTTTTTCGGAACCTGAAACCCAGATTATGAAAGAGTTTTGCGAAACCCACGATTTTAAAATTGCACTGAACTATCACTCACACTCCAACCTTCTGCTCTATCCATGGGGATATACACCGGAACCGAGTCCGGATGATAATGTTTTTGCCGAGTATTCCAGGAGGATGACAGCGGATAATCAATATACCTATGGAGCGGGCAGTACCACAATTTATCCTACCAATGGGGGCTCAGATGATTGGATGTATGGCGAACAATCTACAAAGAATAAGATACTTTCTTACACACCTGAAGTCGGGAACAGCAACGATGGTTTCTGGCCACAGGCATCAAGGATCATACCCCTTTGTCAGGAAAATATGCTTCAAAGTCTTCTGGCCGCAAAACTGGCAGGCAGCTATGCAGAAATCGCCGACAACACACCACTGATCATTCCTGAAAAACAATACAATGCTTATTTTTCTTTAACCCGGCTTGGCCAGACGAATGGTACTTATACAGTTTCCATCGAGCCTCTTGACGATCTTATCATCTCAACAGGCGACCCGATTGTAATAGACAATCTGTCGGTATTGCAGACCAGGGTTGATTCAATTCCATTTGAGTTAAGCGATAAAGTTGTTTTTGGCGATACTGTCCGGTTTGTGCTGGCTATGGACAATGGGTTTTTTGTCACCCGTGACACTGTTGAAAAATACTATGGCACTCCGGTTGTTGTCCTTTATGATGATTTTCCCAGCATTGAAAAATGGACTGGTAACTGGGGGCTGTACAGTATGTTCCCCTATTCGGCACCTTATTCAATGGCCGACTCCCCATTAGGAAACTATGCCAACAACACCAATAACTCAACCACGCTTGTTGAATCCATTTCACTCGACAATGCGTCCGTTGCTGTGCTAAGTTTTTATGCCCGCTGGCGCATAGAGCCGGGTTACGATTTTGTTCAGGTGAAAATTTCCAATAACAACGGATCAACCTGGACACCCCTGGCCGGGAAATACACCCATCCGGGAAATGATAATCAGTTACCCGGTCAGCCACTGTATGATGGAATCGTCAACTCATGGATCCGGGAAGAGATTAACATCAGCGAGTACGCCGGTCAGGATATTAAAATCAGGTTTACACTCCGCAGTGATGGTGGTACGATTGCCGATGGGTACTTTTTTGATAACCTTGAAGTATCCATTATTGATGTAACTACCGGTGTTCAATACCCTGCGGTTCCGTCAGGTTATTTCATCTCAGAACCCAGGCCCAATCCTGCTTCTGACATTACAATGATCAGCTATAACCTGCCAGATGGAAGTGGGAAAGCCAGACTTTCAATTTCTGAAATAAGCGGGAAGGAAATAATGTCACTTCCATTAACCAACAACAAGGGAGTGATAGATGTAAACATATCCGGACTTGCTCCCGGACTTTATATTTATAGCCTTATCCGAAACGGACAAAATCAGGGCACCGGGAAACTTATAAAACTATAAAAATCAACAAGCCGGGGAAGTGTTCTGCCTTTCCCCGGCTTGATTAAAATGCATCCTCCGGAAGAAAAATCTATTCAACCCGGGGTTATACTGAAATTGCTTATCCAAACTCACTTATCCGTATCAGTCGGTCATAATCCAGGACTTTAATACTCTTCCCATCCATATGAATAAGGCCGTCATCGGAGAATTTTTTCAACATCCTGATAACTGTTTCAGGACTAATTCCTGATAATTCTGCCAGATCTTTCCTGGAAAGTGGTAAATCAAATTCTTCCTGCTTGAAAACCCTCTTCGACAAACACAGAAGAATGTCGGCCATCCGCCCATATGCCTGTTTGTGAGTGAGGCAGAAAAAACGACCATAGATCTGAAGGCTGTTGGCACTCAGTATATTGATGACTTCCTTCGCAAATTCAACATTACGTCCAACCAACTGCCGGAAAACATTAATGTCGATCAGTTTGATTTCGGATTCCACATAGGCCATTGCCGAATATTGATAAGTGTTCTGATCTTCAGACAATGAGGAAAGGCCCAACAGATTTCCGGAAGGAATTATTTTCAGAACCAAAGAATTGATGCCATCATTTATAAACACCTTTGCCAGGCCCCTCTCAACATACATCACATGGGAAACAAAACTTCCCTGCTTACAAATGATTTCCCGTTTATTATATTTGATTACAACTGAACTCGCGTCCAGCAATTCCTTGTCTTCCGACGAGAGCTTCTCGAAGCATTTGCAATAATGGGAACTTATCGTGCAACTGGTACCCTGTATAACCCTTTTTTCCATGTGTTAATTTTCCTTCCATGGCAAAAATACAAATTAATCATTTGAGTTACTGACACAGATCAGGTATATAGCCATTACATAGCATAAATATAACATACAAATTCCTGTTGTTAAACGGTTAACAATTAGGTCAAAACAATAATCTTTGCTGTGAAATTGTCATTGATATTTCATCTCTTGTTGTTAATAATCTAACCGGGTTACCATGATACCACAAAAGAAACTCAGAAGCAGCTGGCTGTTATTGATGTTCACAGTATTTTTCGTCTCTTTATACACCAGTTGTACAAAAGACAATCCGACAGGGGAAGAATTGGGTGTCGCATCATGCGAAGGTTGTCATACCAATTATGCTCATCTTCAGGCTGTATATTCTCCTGACACCGCCATTATCGGGGGGGGATGTGGTGGAGAAGCCCCGCATTATGAACCATACGACAGGGTTTTTATGGGCGGCGAAGGCTATGCAGAATACAAAAAATCAGGACATTATAAGATAGGTTGCGTGGGATGCCACAACGGCAACAATAACACTGATGATAAAAAAGTAGCTCATTCCGGAAATTTCATCAGTCACCCATCCATGTATGCTGATGAAAAGTGCGGTACCTGCCATCAGGAAATAGTGAATAAATTTAAGACCAGTATACACAATGGCACAGGTCAGAAAAGGAAGGTTACGATCCGGAGTGGACTCAACGGTCCCCAGGACTTTGATCAGTTGCCGCAACATCAGATTGAAGGATATAATTCCAATTGTGCTACGTGTCATGGCACCTGTGGTAATTGTCATATCGTTCGTCCACTTGCTGGTGGAGGCGGACTCGCCAGGGGTCATATGTTCAATAAGACACCAGATATGGTTACCGGTTGCGTTGTCTGCCACAGCTCCCGTGGTGGTCATGCTTACCTCGGGGTAGCTGCAGGAACCCAACCTGATGCTCATTTCTCCAAAAGGGGATTCAGTTGTTTGAATTGCCATAGCGGAGCAGAGATACATGGTGACGGCAATCCGGTTGATCAGCGGTATGCTTATACGAAATTACCCAAATGTGAAGATTGTCATTCCGGAATTGCAACAAACAACACCTATCATTCGATGCATTTTAACGATTTTAATTGCCAGGTATGCCATTCGCAGGATTATAACAATTGCGGAAGTTGCCATGTCCATGGTGAAGGAGCCAGAATACCATCCTATCTTGGATTTAAGATTGCAGTAAACCCAATTCCTGATGTTAAAACAGGTTTTGATTTATCTCTGGTCAGGCGCACATTGGCGGCACCGGATAACTGGGAAAAATTTGGTGTTGACGAATACGCAAACTTCGACGCTTTCCCAACCTATAATTACACTACACCGCACAACATACTTCGTTGGACCAGCCGAACACAGGTATCAGCAGGAAGATCCTGTTACTCCAATTGCCATATCCGAAATGAAGGTGGTGAACTCATCAACAGGGAGTTGTATCTATTTGAAGATAATTTGCTTGATTGGGAGAAGAATGCATCCGCAAGCATCCAGGTTGACGGGAAACTTCCGGCTTCATGGTTTGAAGAATAATCAATGAATGTTTTTTAATCACATAACTAACCAACCAAAAAAAATGAAAACATCTAAACTATTATTGTACAGTGTCCTCGCAGGATCCCTGATTTTTACCTCATGTAAAAAAGATGAAGAGGAAACAATTAATGAATCACAAGTGCTGGTGGAATACATGGAGTCGGCCAACTCACCACTTGGGAAAGATTATGTTAGTTCAGATCTTCCGGCCATTATTGCTGCCTCAGAAGTAAAAACCCTCAATGAAACAGGGCAGGTTTACATTATGGACATCAGATCAGCGGCAGATTTCGCAACCGGACATATTATGAATGCTCATAATGTTGCTTTTGCTGACATTCTTACCCACATTGAGGGCGTTAACTTAACTTCATATACCAAGGTAGCCATTGTATGTTATACTGGTCAGACTGCAGGTTATGCAGCCGGATTACTCCGGTTGATGGGCTATGATAAAGTCTATTCTATGAAATGGGGTATGAGTTCCTGGAATTCCGCTTTTAACAGATGGACCTCAAATCTCAGCAATACTTATGCTTCTCAGTTTACTTCGACCTCAACTGCTAAAGGTGCTGCCGGCAGTTTACCTGTTCTGAGCACCGGTAAAAAAACCGGTCAGGAGATTCTGGAAGCCCGCATGAGTACTTTACTTACAGAAGGTTTCGATCCTGCCAAAATTACCAACGCAACTGTATTTGGAAATCTGACCAACTATTATATTTTAAATTACTGGCCGGCAGCTCAGTATGAGAATCCTGGTCATATCCCCGGAGCCATGCAATACACTCCTAAGGAATCCCTTAAATTATCGGTTGATCTGAAAACTCTCCCAACCAATAAGCCGATCGCAGTTTATTGCTACACCGGTCAAACAAGTGCTCATCTTGCAGCATACCTGCGTTTATTGGGATATGATGCAAAATCAATTTTATACGGGACTAATGGTATGATTTATGACAATATGGTTACCACTGGTGGTATGACTGTATTTAACGATACTCAAATCATGGGTTATGATTTTGTGACTGGTAAATAGTGTGTGTGTGCCAGAATGAATGAAAAAAAGCCATTTCTTAAATGAAGTGGCTTTTTTTATAGAACATTAATTACTTCGAATGCCGATCTGATTTATAATTTTTCCTTACCTGAACTGTTTGCCGGTCGATCAGTAACCCTTTTAATTCTCAATCTCCGGGACTTTCTTCAAATAGATATTTTCTCCGGAACAGATTTCTTGCAGATTGAAGGCAGTATTAAAAATATAAATCGGTCAGTGATTTTATGGGTAATCACGATTATGGCGGTTTAATAATCCGGTTCTGTAGGAAAGGGCTCCGTTTATAAAATACTTCAGTGACCTGGGAAATTATAACCAACCCTCAGTTGAATCAATATAAAAAGCCCAGGGTTATTAAATCCTGGGCTTTCTATTCCTGTAAAATGCATCAAATATCAGGAGCAGCCTCCGGCCACTTTCTTCTTTTTGCCGGCTGGTTTTGGTCCCGGGACCTTGGCCTTTGTTCCGTCCGAAGATTGAGACTGAGTCGATGACAGTTCACCTCCACCCAATGCCTGGCCTGCTCCACGCCTGAAATCGTAACGGGCCAGATCATCATTAGGGCTCGTGCTTGGAGGCGCGGTTGGGTTTAATATCGCCTCTGCCCAATAATTCAGACCACCGCGTAAAACGTAAATATTCTTATAACCGAGTTGTCTGAGCAACATCCATGCTTCATTGGCCTGGGTAGTTCCGTTACCGTAAAATACGTTCAATTTTATGTCCTGATCGAACACTTCTGTGTAATCCGGCGAAAGCAGGTTGTCAACCGGAATATTAACGGCTCCCTGAAGATTGAATTTTTCGAATTCATTCTGAGGCCGGATATCGATCAGTTGGAGATATGGATCTTTCTCCACCAGCATCTGAGCGACTTGTTCAGGCTCCAGATATTGGGTACCACTCTTGATTTCATCGAGTATCTGAGCAGCCGTCAACTTGTACGGGATTGTAGTGTTTTTCGGAACAGCCGCAATGATAAGTCCCAATGATAACAGGATTGCTGTAATAAGCATCCTGGGTGTTAAGTTTATGTTTTTCATGATCATTGTCTTTAAATGGTTGAAGCTGGGTTAGTACTCTTCACGGGGGAACTTCTTTTCGGCCCATTCACCACCCCAGAACATCAGTACAGCAGCAATAATTACAAGAAGGGCAATGATTCCTTCAGAAACACCAAAGAATTCCGAGATTCTGGGAGACCCCATAAAGCCGGCTTTGTACAAATCTTCCCAAAGGGGATATCCTTCACCAAAAATCAGCACTCCGATAAACAAGCCTATGATGAAAATCATGGCATCAATTTTTCCGATGGCTGCACCACAAAAACTTGTTCCCGGACAATACCCCCCCATGATAAATCCAGCCCCCATTACTACACCTCCAATGATTGCAGACCAGAGAAAAGTTTCATTCACATATACAAGGCTGAGGTCTATCCACCCGAACAGACTCATGAAAAGCAGCCCTGACATTGCAGTCACAGCACCGGTGAAAAACACTTTGAGTACTACGGTATCATAACCATAGAAAACGCCGGCAAGTTTACGGCTTGAAGAAAAACCACCCTGCTCCAGTACAAAACCAAATGCGATTCCGACAAAGAAGGCCAGTAACAGATTGGTGTTTTCAGAAATTATTTCGTTAACAACTAATGGTCCCATATGATCATCCTTTTAAGGTTGTTTATTTCTATAAATTAAATCCAGAGTTTTCTGAAAAAATAAGCCAGGGCAAAAGCTGTTCCGAAGATGGCCATCATAGAGATAAATCCACCCAGAGAAAGAACTGCCATCCCACTGAGGGCCGATCCACTGGTACATCCGCGTCCAAACTGCGAACCTATTCCGAACAGGATACCTCCACCAAGCGCAAACATCAGGCGGGTTCGGGAAGTGATTTTCGGGTTGTGCTCAACTTTCCAGGTTAGTCTTCTTGAAATAACACCTGACAGAAAGCCTCCGACGAGTACTCCAAGCATCTGGTAAACCAGCCAGTTATTCAATGGATTCCCAGAATGGCCTTTGGTAAATTCTTTAAAAAAAGGTGCCGTTTCTGCATGTGATGGTGCAATAGTCTCCACACCGGCTACAATTGCACTTTTAATGGCACCGCTGGCACCCACACTGCGCCCTGAAATGAAGTTGGCAGCAATTACCACCAGACCAAGTAAAACCCCGGCCAGGTATGGGTTCATGTACTTTGATTTCCTGATATCCGACATATAATAAAAAGTTTAAGTGTTGTCAAATTAACTGCTAATACAGCCATCGGCTTGCCTGACCGGCATAGGCTATGATGAACCTGAACATCAGGCCACCAAAAATGACCAATGCAGGCGCGATATAAGCTGGCATTTTAAATCCCTTAAGTTCGAGCAACTCCAGCAGGGCCGGAATCCCAAGTCCCAGGGTAACTACAAACAGCCAGAAAGGCGTTGTATACGGGCCGCCGAGAAATAATGACGCAGCATCGATGTGAACCTGTGTACTGGCCAGGAAACCCATAAACATATGTACAATGAGGAAAAGCTCGATTCCTATAAGCATCAGGTCAATACGGGCGAAATTATGGCGCTCATGAGCATTTTTACTCATCAGGATAATGGCCGCAGCTCCGGTGGACAAACCTGATGTGAGAAACAAAGGACCAAGGATGGAAGTATTCCACAATGGCCTGGCATTAAATGCTGAAAACAGAATACCTGTATAAACGCCAAGAATCAGTGCTGAAATGAGCATAACCCATGAAATTATCAACAGATTATTCCTGAAAAAGGCATCCACATCATAAATCCATTTGTATTTCCAGTCCCAGGCAGGGAACAACTCCTTAATATTCAGGGCACACCATATTATTGAAAGTGGTGTTACGACCATCAGTGTCCAGGCACCCCACGACATCGGCGATTGAAGTCGGATGGTCGTATAAAGTTGCCAGAAATATAACTTATGGTTCAGGTCGAGGAGCAGGGCCAGCAAACCCACAGTAAGCAGCACCGGGGTAAGAAATGGTGCAAGTTTAACTGCTGTGGGATACTCTTTTTCCTTCCCCAGAATGGTATATAATGCGGCAAAAAACAGGATTCCCGCAGCCAGACCGCCAAGGAAAAGGTACAGGGGGATATGCCAGTGCCAGATGTGCAACTGCGGATCTATCAGGTAATTCATACGTCCGCTGACAATAATTTCTTCTCTCATCTCCGGATATAGCTTAAATCAGAAAATACAATTGAGGATTTGTTCCGGCTTCCGGAATCAGTGTTTTAAACTTCCGGGTCTTCAACACTTTGGAAACCGGGCTGTTGGGATCATCTAGGTCACCAAAGTACATGCACTTGGTCGGACAAACAGAAACACAGGCCGGATCAAGACCCTTCTCCACCCTGTTGTGGAGGCAGAAGGTACATTTATCTACATGCCCGTCGGGGTGCGGGTACCGCGCATCATAAGGACATGATGCAATACAGGCTCCGCAACCAATGCATTTGTGGGGCGTAACGAGCACAACTCCGCCTTCAGCATAATGGCTCGCTCCTGTGGGGCAGCACCTTACACAGGGTGAATTCTCGCAGTGGTTGCATCGTTCTGACCTAATCTCCACTTCCAGTTGGGGATAGGTCCCATCGGTTACCTCAACCACCCAGTCTCTGCAAAACCCTATGGGTACATTGTTTTCGGTCTGACAGGCAACCACACAGTCGCTGCAGCCGACACACTTTTTGGTATCAACGGCCATCGCGTATCTCATGCTTCAGCCTCCTTTCCTTCTTTTTCAAAATCAGTGATAAACGTAACGAAGTTGCCCCGCATACCGGTGCCACCCATAACCGGATCGATATGTACCCGGGTAATCATTTCCGTATCGTTGATTCCCCGGCCGTGAGCCCGGCTGAGTTTCTTGTTGTTGTGACCAAAGCCATGAACCATATATACAGAATCCCAACGGATTCGCTCCGTAACCCTCACTTTGATGGCAAAGGTTGATATCTTCTCATCCTGGTTTTTCAGTTTAATGTACTGACCCGTTTCAAGCCCCCACAATCTGGCAACCTTTGGATTCACCCAGAGAACATTTTCGTCCATCAGGTCGGTCAGGTTCGGGTTGTTGGCGGTGCGGCTGAAAGTGTGCATAGGAGCTCTTCCATAATTCAGCCTGTAATATCCCTCAGGCGGTTCCTCATGGGCAGTATAAACCG
Organism: Bacteroidales bacterium; assembly: GCA_016705005.1. Classification (GTDB taxonomy): domain Bacteria; phylum Bacteroidota; class Bacteroidia; order Bacteroidales; family Lentimicrobiaceae; genus Lentimicrobium. The sequence goes on from JADIZB010000019.1 coordinate 110,654, forward strand.
GCAATGGTTCAAATCCGGCTGATTCCATATCCGATGAATACAGCTCAATTTTCCCGGATGTTGTATTGAATACCACCTCCTCCCCGGGGGAAAAATAGAGGTCATCGGCTTCACGCGGAAAGTTCTTCACCCCAATGCGTTTCATCTCCTCCAGTGATGAGCCCATTTCTTTCAGTTGCCAGTCGAGCATTTCTTCAATGTTCTTCCAGGGAAACCAGGCTGATAAACCCAGTTTTCGGGCCAGTTCCTGCGCAATCCATGAGGCTGGTTTAGTATTGTACTTTGGTTCTGCTGCCGGCATCCGCAATGCGAGGTTTGGCTGACGGTGATTTGAATTGCGCAGCATATCATACCGTTCAAGGTAGGTACATTCCGGCAACACCACATCGGCATAACCGGTAATTTCTACCGGCATGGTGTCGACTACCACCAGCAGTTCGAGTGCATCAATGGCTTTCAGTGTATTCGCCTGATTCGGAAATGCTGCCAACAGGTTGGTCCCGTTCACAATCCAGGCTTTGTAATTACACGACCTGTCAACAGTTGGTATGGTTGCATCACATAACCCATTAGCAACCACCTCATTGGCCAGAGTGTATTTGCCTTCGTATGCCTGTGTGGGATTCCGTTTCGGTTCGGGAAATGGAGGTACCGGATAGTTAGGTAAATGAAGTTTCTCTGGTTTGTAATAGCCTCCCCGACGTCCCCAGGAACCCAGCAACGCTGTTAAAATTGCTACTGCCCTCAGTCGCTGGGTATCGTCACCATACCAGGTAACGTGGCGACCGGGATTTACAATCACTGAAGGTGCAGCATTGTGCATCTCCCTGGCTGTTTCACGAATCACATTAGGGTCGATTGTGGTGATTCCGTATGCCCATTCAGGAGTAAACGTTTTTACATGCTCCTTCAGCTGCTCAAAACCAACGGTGTAACGCTCAACATAATCCTTATCGTACCATTCATTCTCAATGATAACATGTATCCATGAGAGTAATAACGCCAGATCAGTAGCCGGTTTTATGGGAAGCCAGTATTTCGATTTTCCGGCTGCAGTCGAGAACCTTGGATCAACCGTAATGATGGTTGCTCCTTTATCAATGGCATCCGACATTTCCTGGACCTGACCATTGTGCATATTTTCGCCAAGATGGGAACCAATGAGTACCATACACCGGGTGTCACGTATATCAATACGCTCAGGTGAATATATAATGTCACCGAAGGTTGTGAGAAAACCAACTTCACGGGGACCACGGCACTGTGCAAACGAAGGGGCTGCGATAGAGGCCGAACCAAATGCTTTCATCATTTGCCCGAAATGAGCCCCCCCGGAACCATGGGTGAACAGGGCAACACACTCGGGACCATGCTTCTGGGCAATGGCCCGCATCTTTCCGGCAATATAATCCAGGGCTTCGTCCCAGCTGGCTTCCCTGAACGACTCTTTATCCCCCTCGCGGGTTCTGATCAGGGGCGTTTTAAGGCGGTCTTCATCATTGTATTGCCCAACACCACCGGTCCCTCTGGGACAGAAACGACCGTTACAGTGCTGGTCATCATCATTACCAACGATTTTCTGGATTTTGCCATCTTCATCTTTATAAACCCAGCCGGCACATTGCCAGAAGCAAATCTCGCAATATGTGGGCGTTCTGAGTGGTTCTCCTGTTCCAGCTCCGCTTATCTTGTCCAGAATCGAAGATCCCTTGGCCAGATTGAATGAAGACCCTGCCAGGGCAAGGCTCCCGGCACCCAGTGCGCCTATTTTTATGAACTGCCTTCGTGATGTTACCATACAAAAACTGTTTTCCAATGAATTATATATTTGTCACAATCAACTATATACATTGTTGCAGACATGGCGCAAAATTAAGTAGTTTTATTTTCTATGTATCTATTTCATTCATATTTATTAATATATTTAATGATTTGATTTTCAATTATATATAAAGTTTTTTATGTGTAAAACCGTCTAAATAAGGGGCTATTAATATAATATTCAATGACTTATCCGGTTATTTAGAATCTGTATAAATTTACATCAGCGTCCGGATAAATGCCAGAGATCCTTTACTATTTCCGGAATCACAAGGCTGTCAGGAGAATGAAAATTTACGAAGAAATTCTATGCGTTTCTCAATCGGCGGATGCGTAGCATGACCATATTGTTGTATATACTGATCAGTCAGAAGACAATCACGGCAACCAGAACAAGAAAAATTTCAGTGGCATAGGGTTGGATATTTGATGATCTAACAAACCTACATGAAATTATAGTACTTCACAAACACAAATTCATGTTTTTTCAAGGTAGTGTTACTCTTCAGGCCTATATCCGACGGCAATACAGTCTCCATTGAGAAAAATGCCCTGGTGCAGATAACCGTCAGCATAACCTGAACCACGGTATAAAAAACTATTTTCGTAAGAACTACAGAATTTGTAAATCATTTTAAAAAATGTCTACTTTTGTTAGTAAGAGGTATAGTGTAAATACATTTATCTGCAAATAATTTTGAAAAAAACAATTATACTCACAGCGCTGATCACCTGCGTTTTGCTGGTCAATGCGCAGAAACAGGCCAACTACTGGTACTTCGGCTCGAATGCAGGGCTTAGTTTCGCCATGGGCCCCCCGGCACCTTTAACCAATGGCGCCCTGAATACCGGAGAAGGTTGTTCATCTATTTCTACTGCCGCCGGAACACTTGAGTTTTACACAGATGGCCGGTATGTGTATAACCGCAATCATGGCCAGATGCCGAATGGCAGCGACCTGCTGGGCCATTCTTCCAGCACCCAGTCTGCCATTATAGTTCCTAAACCGGGAACCACCACACAGTATTATATTTTTACTGTCGATGCCGCCGACAATGGGCTGGCCAATGGTCTTTGCTATACTTTGGTTGATATGACGTTAAACGATGGCCTGGGAGATGTGGTAACTACAGAGAAAAATATTTCTCTTGTCCCGCTTGCCTGTGAAAAAGTTACAGCCGTCGGGCACAGCGATGGCCAGACATTCTGGGTCATCACAAAAAAGTGGGGCAATGCAGACTTTTATGCTTACCGCATCACCTACGATGGCGTTAACACCACACCGGTAATCAGCACCACCGGACCACTGTTGATAGGCAATATCGGACAGGCTTCAAAAGGGTACCTCAAGGTTTCACCCGATGGTACTTTAATTGCTTCTGCAAATAATACTGCCTTTAATGTCGGTATTTATAACTTTGATAATTCAACCGGAGTAATTACCCATCTGGTAACAGATGAGAATTACACCAACCCCGGAGGCTTTGACCCGGGCGGGCCTTATGGTGTTGAATTCTCGCCCAACAGCAAGAGACTATATATCGGGGAATGGAAAGCCAACCGGAGAATTTTCCAGTATGACCTGTCTTCCGGAGACCCGACAACCATTGTAAATTCAAGGATCGTAGCAGCTTCCGTCGGACAGAGTTCCGATCCAATAGGAGCACTGCAGCTTGGCCCGGATAACCGGTTATACATTGCCAGGTATGAGAGCCCTTATCTCTCCAGAATCAACACCCCAAATACGCTTGGTGTCGATTGTGGGTTTGTGGAAAACGCCCTCGATCTTGCCAACCGCCAATGCAGGTATGGACTTCCACCATTTATTCAGTCTTTCTTTTTTCTTTCAGCCGATTTCTATTGGGATGAACCTGCCTGTGATGGCAACCTGATTCAGTTTCAAACCAGTGCTTCGGATGTCCCGGATTCGGTAAAATGGACATTCCCTGATGGATCACACTCTGAATTGATGGATCCGACTTATCTGTTTCCCGGGCCGGGATTATACGGGGTCGGACTACTGGTATATATTTACGGTCAATCTAAATCGGTAAGCCATTTTATCAGGATTCATCCGAAAACTGAAATGGCACTGGGCAATGATACCGCCATATGCAGGAATGAAGCATTTTTCATTGATCCGGGAACTTATCATTCATATCTCTGGCAGAACGGATCCACGTCTCAGACAATCCTTGCCGACACTTCCGGTTGGTACTGGTGCGAGGTGGGCAACGAATGGGGTTGTACTGCCATTGATTCCATGTACGTTACCGTCAATCCAAATCCGGAAATTACAGCAGGGCCGGATTTAACCGTTCCCGAAGGAACGACAGCCTTCATTATGGGCACGGTTACAGGCAACCCCACCGACTATACTTATCACTGGGAACCAGCCTCTCTCCTGGTAAATCCCAATGTATTGCAGGCCATTACAATTCCTATGACAACCACAACTTTCTTTACTCTTACAACAACGAATATAAATACCGGTTGTACCAGTGAGGACCAAATGTTGCTTACGGTTACCGGAGGTGTGCTCTCCTGCTTTATTTCGGCCAGTCCCGGCGAACTCTGCCTGGGCGGACAAACCCACCTTCAGGCCCAGGCTTACGGAGGTACCGGGAATTATACTTATTCATGGACTTCTGATCCTCCTGGTTTTGCATCCACCCTGCGCGATCCGGTAGTTGCTCCGGGTCAGACAACAACTTATTATCTATCGGTAAATGATGGGGAAACCATTGTAAACAGGGATGTCAGTATAACCGTTCATCCCTTGCCCCTGCCGGATGCCGGCCAGGATCAGATGATCACCTATGGAACCCCAACCACCCTACAGGGCAACGTTACACAGGGTACAGGACCATATACGTACCAATGGGAACCTTCCGATAAACTGGTTTCAGCAAATGTGCAGTACCCGCTGACACTGAATCTTTATGAATCTACCGTTTTCAGCCTGTATGTCACCGATCAGGGAACAGGCTGTGTTTGCGGGCAACCCGATTTTGTTACGGTATCAATGGCAGGTGATGCCCTGAGTGCCCATCCCGCCGCACAGCCCGACACAGTATGCTTCGGCAGTTCATCACACTTATTCACTCTGGCCGGAGGAGGTACCAATAATTATACCTATCAGTGGACATCCGACCCTCCGGGTTTTACTTCAAACCTGGCCAATCCCGAGGTATCCCCGTCTCAAACAACGGTTTATACTGTGTCGGTTAGCGATGGGTTTAATTCCACCACCGCCGGTGTGACCATTACCGTTAACCCTATACCCCAGATCAGCTTACTGCCTGTTGGCGATCCAAGGGTGCAGATCATCAGCCCGACTGAAATCGGGATTTGCGTGTTTGATACCATCACCCTCGATGCAGGGAATACCGGATACTCTTTCTTCTGGAGCAATGGTTCCCTCGACCAGACCATCAGTATCCAGACTTCCGGTCTGAGTTTCGACTTCCAGGAATTTGAAGTCGCCGTAACCGATCCGGCAACAGGATGTACCAGCACTTCTGAAATAGCAGCCTACTTCACCTTCCTGAACTGCAGTTATGGTATTGATGACAAGGATTTCAGCAATGGACTGCAGGTTTATCCGAATCCTTCTGGTGACGGATTGTTCAATTTTTCGATCGAAGGATTAAAAGGTGAAACAGCGCTCGAAGTTTACACTTCACAGGGTATGCTTAACCATAAAGAGATCATTTCCCTGTTACCGGGCAGGACTTTTTCATCGGTCCTTGACCTGAGCGGCAACAGTTCCGGAGTCTATTACCTGAAGCTCTCCAACCAGGAAGCGGTGATTGTGAAGAAGATGATTATTCAATTGCAATAACCAGAGTTCCAGTAAGGAAAATGATTGCGGTTGTTGTTTAAATCTGCCGGGAATAAATGAGTCGATCCAATTAGGGAGAGATTTGACGATGCTTAGCATACTATTTCTTCATTTTCAAATTCTTAGGTAATGTTCATATAACTCATTATAGATAGAATAGGTTAGTTTAAATTTCCCCAATCATTACAATTATTTTCTGTAAACTGATTCATACTGCATAAATCAGGTATTTGTTTTCCCTCCTGTCACATTTCCTACCACTCAGGTACTATCCTTCATAAATATAATATCATTTCTCCTTGCTGACTTTTATATAAAGAAGTTTGCAGGAAAGATTCGATAAAAAATACCTTTTGTTTCATATGAGACTATTTTCAAAAAATCCTAGCAAAAAATAAATAAAAATGAAAGTAGACAGAAAAAAACATCCGTAAATTCGTCAAAGAATAAACCAATGGAATTTGTACACCACATTGGACGGTCCATTCACAAATAGTTAATATAATTTCATATAAACACTTATAAATATAATAAACAATGAAAAACAAATTGAAAGTTTTGATTTCGCTAATTCTTTTGATTTCAACAAATTACGGATTTGCTCAATCAAGTCGTATTGAAAATACACAATTGGAATTAAAAGGCGAACTATTAATCATTACTTACGATATCGTTGGAAGTGAAATACTTGAAAATGTCAATGTTGTTATTACCACAAATTCCGGCAAAACAATAAATGCTTCAACATTAACCGGTGATATCGGAAAAAGTGTTTCGTCGGGTAAAAACAAACAGATAATCTGGAACATGAAATCTGATGGAATAGATGTACAGGGTGAGGAGCTGAATGTCAGAGTATTGGCTGAAAGATTAAACCAGATTACTGATATTATTGAAGAATATATTCCTGATGAACAACATCCGAAACGTGATGTATTGTATTTAAAAGATGGTTCCAAACTCACCGGTTTAATACAGAAAAGATTCGATAAGAATGAAATTATCATTATCACACCGGAAGGCAATAGAATGACTTATTCTCCTGACCAGGTGAATGTTATAAAATATTCTGCCTTGATTAAGAACTCAGAAAACATTTTGCTGAAAAACGGAGATCTGATTATCGGAAGAATAAAAGAAATCAAACCGAACGAGAGTATAAAAATTAAAGTGCAAAAGAACTACATTACCCTTGACCGTTCAGGTTTAGAAAGTGTTGTAACAACGACTAAAACAATGAGACAACCCAGTTTTTTCATTTCATATCAATTTATGAGAGGAGTTATGATCGGATATATTAAAAACTGGGGTGGTTATATTCAATACACCAGTAATCCTGATAATTCATTAAATGAAAACCTTGATGGGACAGTTCAACTCACAGGTGGAATTACAAAAAGAATTTATTGTCAAAATTCATTTAATATGCATTTTTATACCGGTTTGGGTATCTTAAGCCGTTACCGGGAATATTATAATAATCAAGAAGGCCTTGGAATGGATGTCGGTATCATTCTATCTTCAAACAGACTAATGTGTAATCTTGGTTGCATCATTTCATCCTTTACAGTGACCCCAAAGTTAGGTATTGGTATTAAATTATAACTGACCACAAATGTTTAAACTTCAATTTATAATCGTACTGTTTGTCATAACCGGCAACTTGTTTTCCCAAAATGCAACAGATCCGGCAATATATACCAAGACCACTGTTTCAGGTGATATTGCAACCATTTATATCCCCAGAAAAATTAAAATCGAGCGAACTGTAGCAAACATTGACATTGTAATCAGGCAACAGTTGGAAGACTTCACGCTGCAGATGCGAAATGAAAACCAGATTACGGAGAATGTCCAGACAGAAGTAACAGCCCGGGTAGTTGAACAACCCGATGAAAAAGGATCGAATGAACTGAATTTAAGTATTGAGTTTAAGTACAGGGTAATCAAAGCCTCGTTGAGAAACAGAACTGAGGATTTCCCCAATGGTGAATACAGTCTGTTAAGTTCAAATGCCGCCAGAATCACCATGACCATGCTGAAACGTTCTGTAGAAGATCAGTTAACCGAATATCTTTCGCCCGGAACCAGGGTTACAATCCGGATCACAGGAACTACCGATGGCCTTCCTGTGGTTGGCAAAATTGCTTATAAAGGCGAATATGGTAACTTTCAGAATGAGAAGTGTTTTGTTAACGGGATGTTCGATAAAATCAGTGTCACTCAGGAATCCGGAGTCAAGACAAATGAACAATTGGCATTTCTGCGCACTTATGGTGTTCGGGAATTCATGGAGACCATGATTACGCCTTTACAGGGAACCGAAAATAATTTTGAACATTATGCTGTTGTTTCAAAGGGAATCGGAGGCGAATACCGAAAGATATCAGTTGAATTGATCATTCATGATGCCTTTCGGGATAAATTCCCTGAACCCCAGGAAAACTCAGGCTCTGCAGAAGTCGACCAGCGCGTATCTGATGTTGATACAGATATTCCTGTTTCAGGTTATAATCGACAGAATGTTTATGCTTTGATTATTGGCAATGAAGATTATAGCAGCTTTCAGACCGGTCTGAATAAAGAAGCAAATGCTCTCTATGCCTTAAATGATGCGACCATTTTCAAAGAGTACTGCATAAAAACCCTGGGAATACCTGAGAAGAACATTACTTTCAGGACGAATGCCACCAAAGGACAGATGGAGCAGGTTATAAAAAAATTGACATCAATTATGGAAGTAACCGGAGGAAAAGCTGAGTTTATCCTTTACTATTCTGGTCATGGATTGCCGGATGAGAAAAATAAAGAACCGTACCTGATTCCTGTTGACATCAGCGGGTCGAATATTGAAGGGGGAATAAAACTTCAGGACTTGTATCTGAATTTAACGAAATATCCATCCAAACGTTGTACAGTATTTCTCGATGCCTGTTTCACCGGAGGAGCGAGGAATGAATCACTGCTGGCTTTGAAAAGTGTCAGAATTAAGCCCAAAACGTCTCTGATATCAGGAAATCTTCTGGTTTTCAGTTCAAGCAGCGGGGAGGAGAGTTCGGGTGTCTATAAAGAAAAAAATCATGGCTTATTCACCTATTTCCTTTTAAAAGAATTGAAAGAAACCAGGGGCAATCTTACATACAAAGAATTATCCGACCACATTATTGAGATTGTTAAATTAGAAAGTATCAATGTTAATGAGAAGTCACAAACCCCGCAAATCCAAGGGAGCAGTGTAATAGATAACATCTGGGAAACATGGAAACTAATAGAAAAATAATGCTTTAAACAGAAACCATTGAAAATCTCACAATAGATTGATTCAATTTTACTACTTCAAACGCTAATCTGACATCGATATAATAAAATAAAACTCTCTTTCTGGGAGTGGAACCGCTATTTGGAAAATATGCGAGAGGCACCCTTTTTAGTATATAAATCCTCCGAATAGTGATTATTTAAATCCCTTCCCTCCCAATTATTACCACTTCTGTCACATTCCCCCCTCTTCCGGTACTATAAATAAAAATTTCCTGAAATCTCCTGTGAAAATACAGCCGGATTTAGGATAAACATTCTTAAATCAAGCCATTCATTAAAAAAGAAAAGCCATGAAAACACGTATTACACTGTTTGTTGCATTGATTGTCCTTGTTATAAATGTCCTATCGGGGTGTAAGAAAGATGAGGAAGAAACTCAGCCCAAAGATTTTGAATACTCTGAAGACCTGATGGTAATTGATAGTACAGAACTTAATACAATCACCTCTTTAAATGATCAGGGAACTATCATCCTGCCTTCAGGAACAACACTTGCCGGTAAACTTCAGGTTGGTTCTGTCATCGCAGGAGGTATCTCCGGTACCACACCATATGGCTTTCTGAAGAAAGTAACCGGCATTAACAGCGATGGGACCAATACAACTGTTAGCACAGAGAATGCAACCTTTGAAGATGCGTTTATAAATGCCAGCGTCAACTTCTCGAAGCAATTATCTATGAGCGATATTTCAGGTTCCAATAATTTCAAAAAGGGAATAAGTTTTAAAAGCAGCAATGGAGAAGGCTTTTTTATTGAAGCAGAAGATGTGGTTCTATGGGATGACGATGGGAATCCTTCAACAACAGGAGATCAGATCAAGGCTAATGGTAGCTTTTTTATGGATCCGACTGTAAACTTTGATTTTGATGTAAGGAACAGAAGACTTGAGGAAGTCTACTTTTCTTTGCAAAATGTTCAGACAACAGAATTAACAGTTTTTGTCGGACGTGAAATACTCTCCCGGGAAACGGAATATTCACTTGCCAGAATCACCATGAATCCTATTTACATTCAGGCCGGATTAGTCCCCATTGTAGTTGTTCCGGTTCTTGAAATAACTGTCGGAGCAAAAGTTGAAGTCAATGTAAGGGTACAAACAGAAATTGCACAATCATCAACCCTGGAATATGGAGTTCAGTATCAAAACGGCACATGGGAACCCATCAGCCATGCAGAAACTTCTTTTACAAGTGAGCCACCGCAGCTTTCCGCCAGTGTCGAAGTTAAAGGATATTTTGGACCTCAGTTTAATCTGCTGCTTTACGGAATTGCAGGACCGTACACCGATGCAAATGCATTTCTGAAACTGGAAGCCGATGTTTTTGACACACCCTGGTGGACATTGTATGGGGGAGGCGAAGTTGGCGTAGGTGTTCAGGTTGATTTTCTGGGGAAAACCATTGCCGATTTTTATCTGCCCAATGTGCTGAACTACCAGCAGATTATTGCGCAGGCAAATGGCGGAACGGAAGGAACGATAAAAGGAAGCGTAAAGGATGCATTGACTCTGAATGGATTGGCCGGAGTTGGTGTTAAAGTAAAAAAAGACAATCAGTATTCAGGTTTGACCGAATCAGATGGTGATGGGCAATTCAACGTCGCTTCGCCCGTGGGTGAAAACATTGTTGTGGAATTTACCAAGGCAGGCTATTTGCCGGTGATTTATCAGAATGTTTCAGTCTCGGTGAATGAAGACACCTACCTTGAGCCGGTGCTTCAGATTGATGATGCGCATAGCGGTAACGGAAGCATCAGTGGCAGTATTTATAATGCTCTTGACGGTACAGGAATCTCCGGCTGCACCCTGAATCTTCGCTCCGGAATAAACGCAACGGAAGGCTTCATCGTAGCAACAGGTTTGACTGAAACTAACGGTTCATATTCAATCCAGGGGTTGCCTGCCGGGCACTACACCATTCAGGCACAGCGTCAGGGGTTTACCGAAAGCTTCTTTACTGTTGTCTGCATTGGGGGACAAAACCAGGGAAATCAGAACGGAACCATGACCCCTGTGCTGAATGAAGATGAAATCAGAGTTATTCTTACCTGGGGTGAAACTCCCGATGATCTCGATTCCCACCTCACAGGCCCCATGGATGGCGGAAACAGATTTCATATTTACTACAACTCCAAAATATATTATCAAAACGGCATTATGAATGCTGCCCTCGATTATGATGACACGAATTCTTTTGGTCCGGAAACTGTTTCAATATATGAAACGTCGCAGGGCACCTACAGGTACAGTGTTCATGACTATACCAACAGAAGTTCAGGATACAGCCAGGCTTTATCAAATTCGTCGGCACAGGTCAGGGTATATCAGGGGAGCACAATGATCGCCGGTTATAATGTCCCGTCGAACACTGAAGGTACTTTATGGACAGTGTTCGAAATGACGAACGGTCAGATTGTTCCTGTGAACTCAATGACCTATGAAGCATCCCCTGGCGCTGTTACAGGACCCAATGTTTCAACCGATGCGTGGCTTATAAAAAATCTGCCCCTGAAAAAAGGCAGCAGTAAATAACCAGGCGTATTTGTTTGCTTAATGATGCTTTTTGAATCCCATGCAGGATGCTGTTGCTGGCATCCTGCATTCTTTTTCTGAGAATTCAAATCAAATCAATCACATATCAGTCAAGAATAATTTTAAGTATATTCGTACAACCATTATGAATAGGCCGCTTTCTCACTGAATCAGCCATTGAAAAGAAAAATAGAGATTACTGAATATGCCAATGGAAGAAAATAAAAAACGATCCTTGTCACATTTATCCATTTTAGGGTACAATAAGCAAAAGTACACCGAAAGCGAAATACTGGAAGGTGTCAAAAACAATCAGGATATTATGTTCAGATACATCTATAAAAGCTACTTCCCGGGGATCAGATCAATGGTCCTTGGTTTTCGGTCGCTTGCACTGGATACTGAGGATATATTTCAGGATGGACTCATCGCTGCTTCACGCAACGTAGCTCAAGGGAGGTTCAAGGGAGATTGCTCATTCAACACTTATCTTACGGCCATTTGCCGGAATATTTGCCGGAAGCAACTTGAACGAAATGCCAGAACCGGGTATAACCAACCCATCGGGGAGGTTGTAGATGAATCGGAAGCAGATATTGAAGATCTGATTACCCGGTTGACCATTCTGAAAGATCGAATGGACGAAAAATGCCGGGAGATCATCGATTTAAGGTTTGGACTGAATGATGGCTTTCAGGATTTGAAGAATAATCCTGAAAACGGTTCAAACATCAGGTTTGAGGTAATTGCCGATAAGCTGAACATAGAAGCCGACAATGCACGGCAACGTTTCAGGAGGTGTCTTGAAAAGCTGAAAGAAACAGTATTCACAGATAGCTTCTGGAATGATTTACTGGCAAATGTTAAATAATGATGTGCCATGAAAAAGTCAGAAAACGATTTTCAATTGATTGAAAGATTCCTGGATGGAACCCTGAGTGATCAGGAAAACGCAGATTTTCATGCCAGGGTTGAATCAGATCCTGAATTTGCCAGGCACTCTCAGAGCGCAGATTATTACAGGAAACCTACACCGAAGCCACGAAAAGGATTGAACTGAAAAAGCAGGTAAGCTCAGTCATTGCTGATGAAAAGCGTAAGGCTGCATACAGGCAGAAAGTCTGGCTGGCCGCAGCTTCACTGGTGGTTCTGGCAACCATAGGTTCCTTGCTTATTTATAATGCCCTTAGCCATAAATCAGAAAGTCAATTTGCAAAGGAACAACCAACCCGGGACCGCGCCATTGAAGGAAAACAGAACAAAATGAACGAGTATGGCAATATGGATGTCGTTGTCAGAAAGGAGTCGGTTGATGACTTTTTCCCGGATGAATTCACCCCGCTGAAAGCAAACGATACCATCTGTTTTAAATGGCCTTCGGCCATGAGCCTCCGATATCTGACCATCTATAACAATAAAGGTGAGTTGGTAAAAAAAGTAACCATCAAGAAAAAAGTGAAAGAATATGTTCTGCTTCCAGGTGTTCTGAAACCGGGTATATATTACTGGAAATTTATGAACGACTCCACCCTGATCCGAATAACCGTCAGCAATCAGTAATAGATTCTCAACAACCTGTGACCATGAATACTCTAAATAAATACTTCGGACTGACTGGTTTATTGATTGGGCTGATACTTGTCCAGTCAACCCCAGCTACCGGACAGGTTGTAGATAGCACATTTCTGAAGGAGTTCAGCTCATTTAACAAGCAGATCAATCAGGAATTCGGCATCTTTATCAGTCATAATGATTCTGTTTTTCTGCAGTTTTTACAGGATTCATGGAAGGAATTCGAAGGAAAACAGAACCCTATGCCTGTTTCACCCAAGCCTGTGAATCAACCGGTTTTCATTCAGCCTGATGTCAGGGAAAACGGTAATGATTCCATTTATCAGGAAAAAATAAACGATCAGATCATTACGCCCAATGAAGAAAATTCAATTCCGGAGAAAGATGCACTGGAAAGCACTTCAACCAGGTCGTTTTCCTATTTCGGCACCAGAATAACACTACCTGTCAGTACTGGCAAACTACCGGCATTAAACAGTGTCACCCGCGAGGGCATTTCCGGTTTTTTTACCCAGGCAAGCCGCTGTACCGAACTCGATGAAATTGTGCGAAGTCTGAAGGAAAAATCGGGAAAAGTGAAACTGAACGACTGGGGCTTTGCTTCAATGTTATTTCAGGCTTCCGGATCTTTTTATTACAATGTAAATGAGCAGGTGTTATTTACATGGGTGGGGTTGTTGCACAGTGGATACAATGTTAAAGTCGGCTACAGCAACCGCACAATTTATCTGCTGATCCCCTCCGATGTTCAATTATACACGGTCAGTTATACCATTGACAACAAGGAGTACTTTGTACTGGAACCAGGAGTTGTTCCTTCAGCATCGGAAAAAGTCTTCATCCACCAGGCCAATTATCCGGGAAATAAAACTGATTTCTCATTTAAACTTACAGAAGCTCCCGAGTTCAACAACCAGGAAGAACCCAGATCATTGTATTCCGGGAAAACACTCAGCATAAAACTGAATAAAAACCTGCTTTCATTCTATCAGAATTATCCTCCCTGTGACCTTGATGTTTATTTCAACACCCCGGTTTCGGATGCCGTCCTGGAACAGCTGGATGCCTATTTTCTTCCTGATCTGCAGGGCAAAAATGATACGGAACGGGTTGCCTGGCTGCTTGAATTTATGTATCAGGCCATCCGGTACAAAACCGATCGCGTACAGTTTGGAAAGGAGAGGTATCTTTTCCCCGACGAAACCCTTTTTTTCCCCGCAGCTGACTGCGAAGACCGATCCGTTCTTTTTGCGAGACTGGTTAAGAGATACACAAAGCTGGAAGCCATCGGGCTGAGTTATCCGATGCATGTTTCCGTTGCTGTAAATCTCCCTGAATGCCAGGGAGAAGACTTTATTATGTTTAGGAGCAAACGGTTTTACCATTGCGATCCGACCTATCTTGGCGCTGGATGCGGAATGGCGATGAAGGCTGTCAAAAATCTCATTCCTGTGGTTGTTTACCAGAACTTCTGAACTTACGGCTATATTTTTTATCTGTCTGAGTTTGTATAATTTAGATTGATTTCAAATAATTCCTGAATTATTGTTTACTTCATATTTAATGTAAATTTAAAGCTGATAAAACTATATACTTATGAAAACAGGATCGATTATTCTACTTGCTGCAATCCTTATTATGAATCATCCATTTGCTGAAGCACAAAAACTGGAAATCAAGAAAGTCAGCGGTGAATTCCAGGTGAAGATTGAAAACAACGAAACACAGAACCAGGCAAAAGAACGGGCCGAAGAACTGGCCAAACTGAATGCCATTGAAAAGGAATTCGGCACCTATGTGGAGATGCAAACCGGTATGACTGTTGAAGAAGGGAAAGTCAACTACAGCATCATGGCCGGTACCCGGATGAAGGCCGACTGGATTGAAACAACAAAAAAAGAGTTTTCCTTTACGGAAGAAAAAACAGGGAAATCAAGTGAGAAGATCATCTATGTAAAATGCACAATTGAAGGAACTGCCCGTGAGATCAGATCAAAGGCCAAAATTGAAACCCTTTCTCTGAGATGTCCGCAAAAAGGTTGTTTTGCCGAAGCCTTCAAAAACAATCAGCAGCTATATCTGTATTTCAAAGCGCCGGTTGATGGTTATCTTTCCATCTATATAGATGACGGGGTGGTTACCCAGCGCCTGTTGCCTTACGAAAAAATGATCAATGAAAGCTTCATCCGCATTAAAGGAGACAAAGAATATGTATTCTTCGAAAATAAAAAGAACCTTAACTCAACAGAAATCCTGGATGAAGTTTACCTTACTACTGAAAAATAGGAAGAGTACAACAACATCTTCGTGGTTTTTTCAGAGGCCCTATGTAAAACCAAACCTTGAAGCCAGCAAGCCTGCCGGTGATGACACCTTTCTGCCCAAATCTCTTACTTCCGATGATTTTCAGGAATGGCTCGCTTCGTGCCGTGCAACGTCACCCTCATTTCAGGATAGAAAAATCAGAATCAGGATCAGCAAAAAATAGGTATTATGAAACGATACATTTGTTTTTTAGTAGTGGGGTGCTTTGCGTTTCTCCCGGTTAAATCATTTTCACAAAAGGTAATATCGGGCCACAGCCAGGCTCAGAAAGTAACCATTAAGCCTGAGTATAAGCGGGAGTTACCGCCCAATCTGTTTGTGAACCTTTCTTTCGAAGACGATAACAGAAACGGCATCCTCGAGGCCAGCGAAAAGGCCAGGCTGAACCTGTCCATCACAAACAAGGGAAAGGGACCTGCCCAGGGATTGAAAATTACGGTTAAAGACAATATTACTGATAACGACCTCACCATACGCGATGGCCAGGAAATCGCATTTATTTATCCCGATAAATCAGCAACGGTTACCGTTGAACTCTCAGCCGGAATGTGGATAAAATCAGCCGAGCACAAACTGCAGATTGATGTAAAGGAACATTTCGGATACGATATGGATCCGGCAATCCTGATGATGAGTACCCTGCAGTTTCAGGAACCGAAGCTGGTGTTCTCGGGTTATGAGATTTTCGATATCGGGGAAGGTACCTCTGCCCTCGTGGAAGATGGAAAAATACAAGCCGGGGAACTGGTCAAGGTAAAACTGTATGTTCAGAATATCGGACAAAATGTTTCACCGGCCTCAAAATACAGCATTGTCACCAAAGACCAGAATGTTTACTTAACCGGATCTGTCGGTGACCTCGGAGACATTGGGATCGGGGAGGTAAAGGAGATCTGGTTTACACTCAGCCCGAACAAACGCATTTCAAGTGCAGGAGATTTACCCATTAATCTCGCCATTTCCAACACCTTTAAAAGAGGTGAACTTAAGGACCAGAAACTCCCTCTTGCCCTAAATAGCCGGGCACCGGAGGCCAATATTGTTAAAGTTGAAGCCGATATCGAAAGGCTGAAGGCCCAGGTTGCCCGCTTTGAATTCAAATCGGACAGAATTACGGCAAATACTGCCCGTGTGATGGATATCACTCAGGCCCCGCCCTCCTCAACAAAGCGTACCGATGCGGTTGGCATTGTAATCGGCATTGAAGCCTACGATTACTTTGCCCCAGCCCCCTATGCAGCGAGTGACGCCGATGTGATGAAAAACTATTTCAGGAATACCCTCGGCATCGAAAAAGTGTACGACTTCACCAATAAGAAAGTGACCGGTAACTTCTTCGACAACAATTTCAATCCCACCTACGGAGAATTGCAAAAAGCCGTAAAAAAAGGAGAGACAGAAGTTTTTGTATTTTACTCGGGTCATGGTATACCCTCAGCCGCCGGCGATCGGGTGTACCTCTTGCCCAGTGATGGTCGTCTCGAAGCCATCGAAAGACAGGGGTACGACCTGAATACCCTGTACAACAACCTGGAAGCCCTACAGGCAAAAAGCGTTACGGTATTTCTTGATGCCTGTTTCAGCGGGGTATCCCGCTCTACCGAAACCAGTGAAGCACGAAACCTGATCGCTGCCAAAGGGGCGCTGGTGCGGCCGGTGGTAGCTCAACCCTGGCTGAATGACCCCGGCTTTACGGTTTTCTCATCCTCGGATTTCGATCAGACTTCGTTGGGTTTCGATGCTTCGGGGACCGGACTTTTTACCTATTTTCTGGCTGCAGGGCTGCAGGGAAAAGCCGATGCCAACGGAGATAAAAAAATTACTGCCGGGGAACTGAGCGACTACATCAACCTGAATGTTTCGGAAACCTCAGTTAAGATCAGGGGACTGCAATCTCCGCGGTTTAACGGAAACCGTGAAACGGTATTGGTGAGGTTTCAATAACTAATGTCAAATGGAATCCAGGGAGATCAACCGGTTAACAGAGCAGGTTATTGGGTGTGCCATTGAGGTACACAAACAGCTCGGGCCCGGTTTGCTTGAGTCGGCCTATGAAACCTGCCTGGAGCATGAACTGAGACTGACAGGGCTGAACGTTCAACGGCAGGTAGCGGTTCCGGTGGTGTACAGGGAGATCAAACTGGATTGCGGTTACCGGATTGATCTGCCGGTGGAAAACACGGTGCTGGTTGAACTGAAAATAGTGGATGAGTTCGCCCCGGTTCATGAAGCGCAGGTGCTGACCTACATGAAATTCGCGCACAAGGAGATCGGGTTGCTGATCAACTTTAATGTGACACTGCTTAAGCATGGCATACGAAGATTTAGACTTTAACTCAATGGCAATGTGGCGCCTTCAGACAAAAAGTTACACAGAGTTACACTGAGGTATCACAGAGTAACACAGAGAAAACCTAAAGTAACTTCTCTGAAATAAATATAGCCATATATTGCCATAAAGGGCAAAGTAAATTAGATACAAAAGAAACTCAGTGAACCTCTGTGCCTTCTCTGTGTCTCTCTGTGTAATAAAGAAGTGTACTATTTAAACACATTCCGAATTCAAAAAACAATGCTAATATGAAACACATTTACCACTTATTACCGGTTCTTCTAATCCTGTTATCAACTCAACTTTTTGCCCAGCGCATTGAGGATGTTCAATTTACAGCGGTTGGTAACAATATTGAGGTTTATTACAAAGTGGCCGGTTTAAAATTTAACCAAACCCTTACCACCAGCATTTACGCCAGTACCGACGGCGGGGTAAGCTTTCAGGGGCCGCTTAACTATGTTACCGGCGAATTTGGGCCTGGTATGTTGAACGGTCAACACATGGTGACCTGGGAAGCCACCAAAGAAATCCCCCTCGACAACATCACCCTGTGTTTTGATGTAAGGGCGAAATTGTAGAGACCCCGTGAAAAAAGATTTCTTTGTTGCGCTCACCGGCAACCAGATCACCCCTTTGGGCCTGAGACTGGGCCTTTTGGGGAAAACCGGATATTATCTTTCCTTTCAAACAAACACCACCCCCACCTTAAGTGGTTCAGCTACAGCTATAAAGACAATGCCATCACCGATTACAACCGCTTTGCATGGTACGAGTTTACCTCTGAACACAAAAAAGCCGCCTGGGCTGCTTTGGGCGGGCTTACCTTTCAAGCAGGCCGTAACTTTTTCATCTATGCCGGCGCAGGTTACGGCAAGTACGAAGTGCTTTATGAAATAAAGGAATACAGCTACGAAGACGATGCCTTGCTGGGTACCGATTATGGACGTGATGAAACACTTTCGGTGAAAGGCCCCGCCTTAGAAGCCGGCATTATCCTCCGCACAGGAAAAGTTCTGCTGATGGGCGGCGCCAATGTAATTAACTTCAAAATGCCTGGCTGGAGTGCCGGGATTGGACTTTCATTTTAAAGACCAAGCTATTTCATGAATATGAAAAGAAAAAGAAACCTTTATAGCCCGCTTTCCTTTACCCTTTTGGTTACCCTGGGCGTTATGTATATGGCTTCCTGCGAAAAAGAAGCCGATAAACCCACCTTAGATAATAAAGTCGTACTTGCCTTAACCACAGTGGGTAGCCAGGATATTTTAATAGTAATGTCTCAAGCAAGCTTATAGCCAAACCGGAGGCCAAACCCTTACCGACCATGGGTTTTGCTATGCCACTGCTCCAAATCCTGACTTGAATGATTCGGTAAAAAGCCTCGGCAAACGAACCGAAGAAGGCAATTTTCAGCGGAACTCACCAATCTTGAGGACAATAAAAAGTATTATTTTCGCGCCTATGCCTCTTTCGCCGGGGGTACCCTTTATGCTGAACAAAAGGAGATAACCACCCTGGAAAGCAGGCAAACCCCGCATCAGCACCTCCCCATTAAGCGACATCACCAACCTCTGCTGTTTGTGGCGGTACCATCGAAAGCGACAGCGGCTATGCCATTACTGCCAGCGGCATTTGCTGGGATACCGACAACCAGTTTAACGAAACCCAATGTTTGGGTAAGGCAACGAATATATCGGGAAATACGAACTTCAGTCTGAATATTACCGAACTCACAGAAGGAACCACTTACTATGTTAAAGCCTATGCCACTAATTTAAAAGGGACTAGCTACGGAACCGAGGAGAGATATACCACCTTAGTCATTACATTACCCAATGTGATTTTATCGTCTATTACTAATCCAACATCAAATTCAGCAATCGGTTGTGGTAATGTGACTTTTACCGGCAATGCCATGGTAACTAAAAGGGGTGTTTGCTGGAATATTAACGGTAACCCAACCTTACAAAACTGTCTGGGATTCACTGAAGATGGAATGGGTACCGGTTCTTTTACCAGCATTATCTCAGGCCTTTCAGCATCCACAACTTATTATGTTAGGGCTTATGCCACCAATAGCAATGGTGTGGCTTATAGCGAAGATGATATAGGTTTTACTACCCTTGAACCATGGTTAGGTGGAAACTCGTCTACTTTAAACCACATTGCAGGTATGGTGGCTCAGTAACCAAATCAGTAAATTATGGTACAATACAATCCAACTTAACCGGAAATAGTAAATGCTGGATTACTCAAAACCTAGGTGCAGATCGTCAGGCAACTTCATCCACAGATGCCACTGAAGCCTCGGCCGGCTGGTACTGGCAGTTTAACCGGAAGCAGGGATTTAAGCATGATGGAAGCACCCGCACCCCGAATATTACCTGGATAAGTAGCTTCAATGAAAGCAGCGACTGGCTGCCGGCAAACGACCCGTGTACCCTATTGCTGGGCAGCGGCTGGCGCCTGCCTACCGGATCCGAATGGGAGACTGTCGATGCTACCAGTGGTTGGGACAATTACCTCGAAACTTTTGCTTTCTATTTAAAATTACATGCTGCAGGTCACTTATTTAGCATAGGCGGTTCGCTTATTTTCTGCGGTTCAGAAGGCTATTACTGGAGTAGTTCCCCTTACAGTCCTGGCAATGGCAGTTACCTTTACTTCGGTAGTAGTTTCAGCTACATGAATTACAACGAAAAGGCAAACGGAAATAGTGTCCGCTGCCTCAGAGACTGAAGGGGATTGGTTGATTAGCGGATGCAATGATTAGCAGATTATGAGATTGTTGGTTCACAACACTGACTAACCTTTTAAGAAAATATAGGTTAAAAATGAAGAATCGCTTTGATATTTGGGTTTGGGTGATTGTAGTATTTGGTCCCCTGCTATATGTTACTTGTGAAAAGGATGCCGATAAACCCAGCGGCAATAGTAAAGTCATACTTTCTCCAACTACAATAGGTAGCCTTGGTTATTTTACTGTGAATGTCATAAGCAGCATAACCCAAATCGGAGGCCAAACCATTACCGACCATGGTTTTTGCTATGCCACATCCCCAAACCCTGACATTAACTCCACTGTAAAAAGTCTGCAACGCACCGAACCAGGTGTTTTTTCAGCGGAACTCAACAATCTTGAAGACAATAAAAAATACTACATCCGGGCCTATGCCACCATTGCTGGGGTTACTCTCTATGCTGAGCAGAAAGAAATTTCCACCCTGAAAGCCGGCAAACCCCGCATCAGCACTTCCACATTAAGCGACATCACACTAACCTCTGCTATATGTGGCGGAGAAATCGAAAGCGACAGTGGCTATGCCATTACCACCAGTGGCATCTGCTGGGATATTGATAGTCAATTTAATGAAAATCAATGCCTTGGTAAGACAGTCAACACCAGTGGGAATATAACTTATATGATGAATATTGAAGGGCTGACCGAAGGAACGAATTACTTTGTTAAAGCTTACGCAACCAACCAGAAAGGAACAGGGTATGGGGAAATCAGGCAATTCTCAACTGTTCCGGTTACGATTCCAGATGTTACAACAGCGAATATTACCAACCCGACAACCAATTCAGCTACCGGTGGCGGTAGTGTAAGCAATGCAGGGAATGCAACGGTAACTGCCCGGGGCGTTTGCTGGAATACGACAGGTAACCCTACCCTGCAAAATTGTATCAATTTTACCACCAATGGAAATGGGACAGGTTCTTTTACCAGCAACATTACCGGCCTTATCGATGGAGTTACTTATTACGTAAAAGCCTTTGCCTCCAATGTTAAAGGCACAGGATATGGAACTCAGGTTAACTTTACCACCATGGCTATTACATTGCCAATTGTTACAACTACGGCCATCACAAACCCGACAACAAATTCGGCTACCGGTGGCAGAATGTAAACAACGCAGGAAATGCAACGGTTATTGCCCGGGGTGTATGCTGGAATACGACAGGTAACCCTACCATGCAAAATTGTATCAATTTTACCACCAATGGAAATGGAACAGGTTCCTTTTCTAGTAACATTACCGGCCTTAGCGATGGAGTTACCTATTATGTTAAAGCCTACGCCACCAATGTTAAAGGCACAGGCTATGGAATTCAGGTTAACTTTACTTCCCTGGCTATTACTTTACCAACTGTTAACACTACAGCCATCACAAACCCGACAACCAATTCGGCTACCGGTGGTGGTAATGTAACCGATGCAGGAAATGCAACTGTAACTGCCCGCGGTGTTTGCTGGAATACATCCGGTAATCCAACCCTGCAAAACTGCATTAATTTTACCACAAACGGACAAGGAACAGGCCCCTTTACCAGTAATATAACCGGCCTTTCCCCTTCAACTACCCATTTTATTCGGGCTTATGCCACCAACAGCGAAGGAACAGCCTATGATACTGATGATGTAAGTTTTACTACGCTTACACCTTGCGGGGCAACCTTAAGTATAACCCATACTGCTGGCACTGTTCCGGTAAACAAAACGGTAAATTATGGTACTGTTGAAACCAACCTCACCGGCAGCAACAAATGCTGGATTACCCAAAACCTGGGTGCCGACCACCAGGCCATCGCAGCTACCGATGCCACTGAGGCTTCAGCCGGTTGGTACTGGCAGTTTAACCGAACGCAGGGGTTTAAGCATGATGGTACAACACGAACTCCTAACACGACCTGGATTTATTCTATCAATGAAAACAGCGATTGGTTGCCAATTAACGATCCTTGCTCCCTTCTTTTGGGAATGAATGGCGCCTGCCTTCCAAAACAGAGTGGCAAAATGAAGATGTCAATGGCGGCTGGGACAACTTTAACGAAACTTTTCCTCTGTCTTAAAATTACATGCTGCTGGCTTAATTTTCAATATCGATGTGACACTTGGCAGACGAGGTGAAATTGGCTACTATTGGAGCAGCTCGCAGGATGCTACAACCACCAGTTGGTACTTGTACAACTCTATTGTCAATACTTTTATATCAAATGACACCAAGGCACTCAGCTTTACTACCCGCTGCCTCAGAGATTGAAGGGGATTGGTTGATTAGCGGATGTGATAATTAGCAGATTTAAAGAAATTACTAAACGATGAGTTGGATGACTTTTAATTTACATGTTATGAAGGCAAATGGTAATATACCTAACTGGATTGTTTTTGGGGTAATCATTTTCGCTATTCCGTTTCTTTTTGTTACTTGTGAAAAGGAAGCTGATAACCCAACTAGCAATAATAAGATCGAACTTAATTCAACCACAGCGGGTAACCCGGGATATTTTTCGGTTAATGTATCATGCAGTATAACCCGGATTGGAGGCCAAACAATTACCGACCATGGTTTTTGTTGCGCTACTGCCCCAAACCCTGACATTAACTCCACTGTAAAAAGTCTTGGTAAACGCACCGAACCAGGTGTTTTTTCAGCGGAACTCAACAATCTTGAAGACAATAAAAAATACTACATCCGGGCCTATGCCACCATTGCTGGGGTTCCTCATGCTGAGCAGAAAGAAATTTCCACCCTGAAAGCCGGCAAACCCCGCATCAGCACTTCATATTGAGTGACATCACACTAAACTCTGCTATATGGCGGAGAAATCGAAAGCGACAGTGGCTATGCTGCTACCGCCAGTGGCATCTGCTGGGATACCGATAACGAGTTTAATGAAAACCAATGCCTTGGAAAGGCAATAAATAACAGTGGAAATACAACATTTAGTTTAAATATTATAGAGTTGACTGAAGGAAACTCTTATTATGTCAAAGCTTACGCGACCAACCAAAAAGGAACTGGATATGGAGTAGTTAGACAATTTTATACCATTACTTCAACTCTTCCAACAGTAACAACGAATGAGGTGACTGAAATAACTCATAATTCAGCTATTTGCGGTGGCAATGTTACTAATGGAGGTGGTTCAACTGTAACCGCCAGAGGAGTCATCTGGGACACTACCAGCAATCCAACCCTTCAAAACAACATCAATTATACATTTGATTGGCAGGGTTTAGGCTCTTTTACCAATATTCTTGGATACCTTATACCCGCTACTAAGTATTATGTGAGGGCTTATGCAACCAATAGTGAGGGTACTGCTTATGCAAACAATATAGAAAGTTTTACCACTTTTTCATCTCCCTGGGTCTGTGGTACTTCTTTATCTATAATGCACACAAGTGGAACAGTCGCTCCGGTTGATAAAACCGTGAATTATAGTACTGTTGAAACCAATCTTTCTGGAAGTAATAAATGCTGGATTACCCAAAACCTGGGTTCTGACCACCAGGCAACCTCAGCCACCGATAACACTGAAGCCTCGGCCGGCTGGTACTGGCAGTTTAACCGAACGCAGGGGTTTAAGCATGATGGTACAACACGAACTCCTAACACGACCTGGATTACCTCCATCAATGAAAATAGCGACTGGCTGCCGGCATCCGACCCCTGTGCCCTTCTGCTGGGCAGTGACTGGCGCCTGCCCACCAAAACCGAATGGGAAACCGCCTATGCCAACGGGGGGTGGGGCAACTCCAACGAAACCTTTCCATCGATTTTAAAATTACATGCTGCTGGCAACCTGTACTACGGCGATGGTTCGCTCGGCTACCGCGGTGGTGTCGGTATCTACATGAGTAGTTCGCAATACAACTACAACAACCACTGGTACCTGTATTTCAATGATATCAACAGTGGCGTAGGAAGTGGTGGCAAGGCAAACGGCTGCTCTACCCGCTGCCTCAGAGACTGAAGGGGATTAGCTGATTAGTTGATTCGCAGATGTGATGATTAATGAAACGATTAATCAAAATCTTGGCTGACTTTTAAGATATTTACTATGAAGTTGAAGAGTAGCTTTTATAATTTGGTTAGTATTTGGTGATTGCTTTCGTTATTCCGTTGCTGTTTGTTACCTGCGAAAAAGACAAAGACGAGCCCACCGGCAACAACAAAGCGGAGTTGTCAAACATCGCTTCAGATACGATTTCATATACCTCTGCCTCCTTTTCAGCCAATGTGAGCAGCATAGGCGGAAACAACATTGTTGATCACGGGTTTTGCTATTCCCTGGAGACTACGCCGGATAAAAATGATTCTGTGAAAAGTCTGGGTAATCTTGCCTGAAAAGGATCTTTTCATGCAATTATTGATCACCTTCAAACCAATACAAAATATCATATCAGGGCCTTTATGACCATTCCAACCGGTACCATTTACAGTCAGGAAACAACCTTCACAACACTGAAAACGGGAAAGCCCCTGATACTGTCAGATTCCGTCTTTTCAATAACACCTTACAGCGCACAGATCAGTGGCAGCATTTTCTCTGACAGCGGCCTGGCTGTTACAAGCCGTGGCTTGTGCTGGGGAATCGAACCCCAACCCGATCTGTTGGATAGTACGCTGTACAGTCTGTCAGATCAGAACCATTTTATCGAAAGTATCGGCAATCTTACCAATGCAACCACCTATTATGTACGGTCATTTGCCATCAATACCGCCGGCACTTCGTTTGGAAACGAAATCAGTTTTGTAACAAACGCCATAACTCCTTCGGTAACCATACACGATATCACAAATATCACCACCACCTATGCCTCCGGTGGTGGCGAAGTTACCAGCGATGGCGGGGCCGCTGTTATTGGCCGGGGCTTGTGCTGGAGTACCAATGAAAACCCCACCATCTTCGGTAACCATACCACAGATGGAACCGGATCAGGTTCCTTTGTCAGCGACCTGAATGGCCTTACCCCCTCAACAACTTACTATGTCAGGGCCTGGGCCACCAACAACGCTGGCACGGCATACAGTATTCAGCTGAGTTTCGTTACAACATCCATTCCCACCATTCCGGTGGTAACAACTTCCGACATTACCAACATTACAACGAACTATGCTCTTGGCGGGGGTCGGTACTGAGTGATGGAGGTTCAACTGTCCTCACACGGGGGTATGCTGGAGTACTTCCCAGAACCCGAATATTCTCGGGATGCACACAACTAATGGCAGCGGGACCGGCACTTTCACCAGCGGATTGACCGGCCTTACCGAAGGAACTACCTACTATGCAAGGGCATACGCCACCAACAGCATAGGCACAGCTTACGGGAATCAGGTTTCCTTTACCACTGCCAATGTACATACCATACCAACTGTTATCACAACTTCCATTACCTCTGTTACAAGCAGCACCGCCGTTTCCGGAGGAAATGTAACCAGTACCGGAGGTGATGCGGTAACTGCGAGGGGGGTATGCTGGAGTACTTCCCAAAACCCCACCATTGCCGGGAATCATACCACCGATGGTAGTGGTAGCGGATCATTCATCAGCAACCTCAGTGGGCTGAATGCATCTACCACCTATTATGTAAGGGCTTACGCCACCAACATCAGCGGAACAGCTTACGGTGAACAAAAGAGTTTTGTAACATCGGCTCCGCCTGTATTGCCGACACTGGTCACGGCCAATGTCAGTTCTGTGACCACCAACAGCGCCTTGTGCGGAGGAAACATCACCAATGATGGCGGAGCGACAATCACCGCCCGCGGGGTTTGCTGGAGTACAAGCCAGAACCCGACCATCGTTAACAGTCACACAACCGATGGTACAGGCACCGGAAGCTATTCAAGCAACATTACTGGTCTCGCTGCCGGAACAACCTATTATGCAAGGGCCTATGCAACCAACAGTGCCGGAACGGCGTATGGCGGCCAGCAATCCTTTACCACCACCACAAACATCACCACGCCAGTCGTAACCACTGCTGAAGCAACGGCCATTACAGGCACTTCAGCAACCAGCGGTGGCAATGTGACCAGCAGCGGGGGTGCTACTGTAACGGCGAGGGGAATTTGCTGGAGTACCAGTCAGAATCCTACCATTTTCGGCAGCCATACCAACGATGGCAGTGGTACCGGGTCTTTCATCAGTTCCCTGTCGGGCCTGAGCCCCTTAACCACCTATTACATCAGGGCGTATGCCACAAACAGCGCGGGAACAGCCTATGGAAGCCAGGAAAGTTTTACAACCACGGTTAATATCACGGTACCAACGGTCACAACGGCAGCGATAACCGAAATCGGGCCAAACACCGCAACTGGTGGCGGCAATGTTACAGCCAGTGGTGGCGCAACGGTAACAGCACGGGGCGTTTGCTGGAGTACAAACCAAAATCCTACGCTCAGCGATGCCTTTACCTCCGATGGCAGCGGAACCGGTGCGTTTATAAGCAATATTACCGGACTCAACCCGGCAACAACCTATTACGTAAGGGCGTATGCCAACAATGTGGAAGGTACTGCCTACGGGAACCAACAGAGTTTTGTTACAAGCGATCAGATAAGCTGCAATGGGTTTACCCTTACCCACATGGCCGGAAGTGTAGCCCCGGTAACGAAAACTGTAACTTATGGTGTCACCTTAACAGACCTCTCAGGCGAAACAAAATGCTGGATTACACAGAATCTGGGGCTGATCATCAGGCAACTTCAGCGACCGATGACACAGAGTCTTCTGCTGGTTGGTATTGGCAGTTTAACTTACAACAAGGGTATATGCATAATGGATCTAATCGGATTCCAATGACTGTTTGGATTACAAACATTAATGAAGATTCAGACTGGCAAATACTTAATGACCCATGTTTACTTTTGCTGGGGAACAACTGGCGCATCCCAACTTATACCGAATGGAGTAATGCTGATAATAATGGGGGATGGGACAATTACAATGATGCATACAATTCAGAGTTGAAAATGCATGCTGCAGGGTATCTGTATGGAACCTATGGTTCTCTTGATGCCCGCGGTTTTGGAGGCTTGTATTGGAGTAGCAAGCAAGAAAGCAACACTCAAAGCTGGAGTTTGTACTTTTATGACAATATTAGCACCACTGGAAATACCCACAAAAGATCAGGCTTTGCCCCTACGATGCTTAGTGGTGGGACAGGATCCGGGGTTCGCTTCCATCCGTGACTACTGCAAGTACTAATAATATCTCTTCAAATTCTGCAATCAGTGGTGGTAATGTAACCAATGACGGAGGCGCAACAGTTACTGCACGTGGTGTCTGCTACAGCACAAGCCAAAATCCAACACTGAGTGATAGTTATACTTCAGATGGGAGTGGAATGGGTTCATTTATCAGCAATATCAGCGGACTAAACCCTTCAACAACTTATTATGTAAGGGCTTACGGAACAAACAGTATTGGGACCGCTTACGGTAATGAAGAAAGTTTTACCACTACATCAGGATTTGCATGTGACAACAGCCTTACCATCAATCATATAGCAGGTAAGGTTGCCCCTGTAAGCAAAACCGTAACATACAGCACTGTAGAAACAGATCTGACCGGAAGTAACAAATGCTGGATTACTCAGAATTTAGGAGCAGAGCACCAGGCTACCTCTGCAACGGATGACACTGAAGCATCTGCGGGGTGGTACTGGCAGTTTAACAGGAAGCAAGGGTATAAACATGATGGAACTACACGAACACCCAATACTAACTGGATAACAAGCATAAACGAGAATACTGATTGGCAGAGCAATAATGACCCTTGCTTGAGTTTATTAGGCTCAGGATGGCGTATTCCAACCAGATATGAATGGGAGAATACAGATTTAAATGGTGGTTGGGACAATCTAAATGAAACATTTTCATCCATCCTAAAACTGCATGCATCAGGACGTCTGAATTATATTGACGGCTCTATAGAAGAAAGAGGATTTTACGGAAATTTATTTAGTATTACTCAGAATGATAATGAATTAGGGTTCAGTCTCTACTATTATACTGGTACTTGTAATGTAGGTGCTTCTTTAAAATCATATGCTTTCCCTATAAGATGCATTAAAGATTGATCTATTTGATAACGGATAGCTAACATGAATCTTATGACTTTATTTCATAAAAGCAATGAAGGTGTTAAACAAAAAATGCAAAGACAAGTTATCCCTATCTTCGGATTGTTGGAGGGTGATAATCAGGTTATCGGTACTGCAATAATTCTTAAGTGTGGGCTTATGATTACTGCTGCCCATACATTTTACGAAGAGATAAAAGAAGGTGAGGTTACAGTTGAAGCAGGCAGGAAAAATGAAATATTTGAAATAGCGGTTGATGAGAAAAAGTATACTTTGGGCGAACCAATATATGAAATGTACTCATTGGATTTCAGCAGAATCAATGATGAAATCTATCATGATTTGACTATTTACAAAATGCCTGATGGACTAATTAATGAATCTGATCTTATATTATCTGATGATTGTGCCGGCTATATGGTTATGAAAGGATACCCTGCAAAAGAAAACAACCTTGATACAACTTTCTGTACGATAGCAAATCCGGATTTTTCAGTTCGTAATTATCGCAAAACCCCGGATTCCAGAAAAAAATTCAATAATTGTTTTCACATTCACCAATCCATAAGCCATGGATATAGCGGCGGGCCTGTTCTTTGTGATGGTATAAATGTTTTTGGAATGATTGTATACGGAGATCCGAATCCGGCCACGGAGGGTGGAACAACTGCAATTAAAGCAGAATACATAAAAAATATTATTAGAAGATTTACTTAACCAACAGTAAACATTGTTAGTCATGAGGTAACAATTATTTCTATTTCTTGTAGCTGTTGATAAGTGTATCCAAGACAAATAAATTAGTTTACTGGTGGTCTCACGACTTGTTCCGATATTTCGGGGGCGTTGAATGGAGACTTTCCCAATTTATCAGAATCTAAACGCTGTGTTTCTCTCCTCCCGCTGCAGGCACGGGTTGTGTTCCCCTGTGGCACTTTGTTTAATAAAAACGGTTGTTCTGAGATTCAAGGAGACTTTTCCCGTATGGAATTCGATGATTTTTCGGAGGCCATTACCAGCGGCATATATAAGATACCTTCGGGTTTATATCAATTTCAAAAAATTAAAAAAATTTTAATAACTTCGTTCTCCTCCTTTCAGGTTTCTACTTTGTCGTATTAATTGCCTGATTATAACTACATTATCTTATAATTGCTATTTTATTTATCAAATTTGTCACATTCCTTATCCAGGCGGTACTATTTATCAAAAACATAAGTTCACATAATCAAAAAAACAACCATGAAAACAACTACCAAATTTTTCGTTGCAGCTGTATTGTTCTTCTTTGCAACCAATGTAATGCTGGCCCAGCAGACTGAAAAACAGCTTAAAAAAGAAGTTTCCTCCAAAGCGATAAAAAGTGCACGATTGAGAATGCCTGGATGAAGCAGATGGAAACAAATGACAACAATGAACCAAAATACATTGTTGCCACGGGAAATTCAGTTGCCGAAACACAAACCGCTGCCAAGCTCCAGGCTACGGAAACCGCCAAACTTGAACTTGCCGGACAGATCAGTACTCAGGTTGCTGCATTAATTGAAAACAGTATTGCCAACCAACAATTAAACAACGAAGAGGCTGCTTCTATTACCAAGACTGTTGCAGCTTCAAAAATCTGATCGCACAGGAACTGGGCAGAGTATTACCAATGTTTGAGATGTACAAAAAAATAGGCACCAAATGTAGAACCAACATGGCTCACTGGCAATGAAAGGAAGCTGGCTTTGAAATTGCAAAAAGTTATCCGCAAAACCTTGAAGAAGAAACAAAAATTGCCCATGAGAAACTGGAAGGGTTGATGAATTTTAATCGCTAAACTTTTAAAAACGACTCTGGAATTACACAATTCCGGAGTCGTTTTTTATAACAATGAGACTTAAATGTATTGAATTACTAAACGAGTAAATTCTATTTCTTCCGGACTTTCCCTCCTTATACTTCCAGTTTGAAACTCAAAAAATAATTTTCTGAGAAATTGAATTTATGATTAAAGTTTAATGTCCTATGAAAACGATTAAAAAAATCACAACGGCAATATTGATATCAGGCTTTTTATTGAATGGACAGGAGTCAATTGCCCAGTTCATTCGCAGTCGTCCAACCGGAATAGTCACATCATTCTCAGCAACTCCGGATGGGAAATATATTGCTCTTGGAAGCAAGTATTGTGTTGAAGTCATAAATGCCGAAAGAAGTGAACCGGTTTTGAAAAATAGCAATCTAAGAGAGGTTAAATCACTCGATCTTAGCAAAGACGGAAGATCACTTGTTATATCCTTAGATAAACGAGATGCCTCTGCCAACCTATACTATTGTGACATTGTTAGTGGAGCGTTAGATCCGATCATACATTCACATTCTGATAAAATTTCAACAGTTGCCTTTAGTCCGGATGGCAAACCGTTGCCACAGGCTCCGCTGATAGAACGATCAAATATTCGATGTAAAGTCATTAAAAGAGATTGGCACCTTAAAAGGTCATGAAAAGGCATCACAAGTATGAAGTTTAGTCCGGATAATAATTTCATATTGTCAGGAAGTGATGATAAAACCATGATTCTGTGGGATCTGCAGAAATATGTAAATGTGTTCACTTATAGAGGACATCTGAAAAGAATAAATTCTGGCTTTCAGCCCGGATGCAAGGTATCTGGCAAGTGGCGGCGATGACAACCTGATATTTATCTGGGATATGTACAATTCAGAGAATCCATATACAATTCTTAAAGGACATGGGCTTGGGGTAACAAGTATAGAATTTTCCCCTGATGGCAAATTCCTTGGTAGTGGATCAAAAGATTATAAGTTTTTTATATGGGACTATTATAATAGCAGGAGATTGGATCTCAATTTTGGGATAGGGGTAAATCATCAGGGACCGGTTAATTTTATATCTTTTATTGAAAAGGGCAGGATTTATACCTGCTCATCAGATATGACAATAAAATTATGGACCTGGGGGTTTCCAATACTTGAAGTAAATAATTTTCGCCTCGCTGACAAAAATAAAAACGGGAAAATAGAAGGAACAGAAGAAGTTGAAATTAAATTTGATATCGAGAATAAAGGAGATGGTAGTGCGATACGACTTAAGTTCAATATAAATGATGTCCGAAAAACCGAAGGCTTAACCTTCCCCAACGAATTCTTTGTAAATGAAATTCCGGCAAAAGGCAGGCATACTGTTTCGATCCCTGTTATGACTTCTTCAAAATTAAGAAATGCCATTGCAAAGTTTGTCTTTTCCGACTTCAATGTTATTTGTAATTCCCCATTCCCATTGAAAGATACGAGTTATTTGATCGAAACAATAGCAACGCCTCTTCTTCAAATTGATTCCATATATTTCACAAAATCTGACACATCACATGTTCTTACGGGTAATGAAACAGGAATCATCAAGATTCATTTACGTAATAACGGTGTTGGTATGGCTAATAGGGTAAAGGTGTCGGTCTCCTGCGATAAACCTGACGCAGGTGTTTTATATGATAAACAAATTGATTTTGGTAATTTAAGCACTAACTCATCTCTGGCATTGCCCATTCCGGTAACAGGAACACAAAAAATTGAGGATGGATTGATACGTTTTCGTTTTGAAATAACTGATGAAGCTAACATCTCCGTGGTCTCATCAACGTATCAGTTAGCAACAAAAAAATACGAACCTACCCTAATAGAAGAAATTCGGCAGATAGTGGAACAGAAAATCAGTGTTTGGCAGAAAAAGGGGAAATGGGAAAAAACCGAAGAGTACAAAGAAAGAGTTACTGAAGTTACTAGAAATAATCAGATTACACTTTTTACAAATCAGACAATTGATTCTTTGGTAAAAGTGAATCTGAAGTGGGCTTTGGCCACAAACAACTATGATCCTGACAACGAAAGCTTTGAGATCAGTATTCCGAAGTTTGACCCAATCTACTTAAAAATGTCACGCAGAAGCACCTGATTTGATAAAAAATTCAGGAATCTCAAAATAGGTAGGGTTTCTATACTGTATCTGAGAACAAGAAGCAACGCCTTTCTTCTTTGAACTCATAGACACACTTTCACAAAATGAAAGGCCTATCTGGTAAATAAATCTGAAGCTGTTGCCCTTTAACACAACGATGTTCGATTTATTTTGATCCGATCAATGTCAATATCGCCACCAATACAAGCACAACCACTCCGTCCGGTGAAGTCAGGAAATATAATATAGGAAAATCTGATGTGGATGTCAAAGCATTGCTGAAATCACTGTTAAGAACCCCAATGTATTTGCTGTTATCATAGGGAATGAAGATTACAGCAGTCGTCAGAGAGGGTTGAATAACGAGCGGAATGTTGATTTTGCTGTGAATGATGCGTTGATCTTTAAAAACTATCTGTTGAATACCTATGGGATACCGGATATAAATATAAAACTATATACAGATGCAACTGCTGCGGAAATAGACCGTGGAATCAGATGGCTGGTAAACCTGGCTGAAACCAAAAAAGGTGAAGCCGAACTTGTTTTTTACTTCTCAGGACACGGCTTGCCTGATGAACAAACACATGAAGGTTACATTATGCCTGTTGACGTTACGGGGTCCGACATCCAATTCGCCATTAAGTTAAGTTATCTGTATGCAGAACTTTCTAAATATCCTACAAAAAAAGTCACTGTCATCCTGGATGCCTGTTTCTCCGGTGGCGGACGCACCGAAGGTCTGGTGGCAATGAAAGGAGCCAAAGTCAAGCCCAGAGAAGAAACCATCAGCGGGAATATGGTTGTACTGACCTCTTCTTCCGAAGATGAATCTTCGGGGTTCTACCTTGAAAAAAAGCATGGGATGTTCACTTACTACCTGCTGAAAAAAATCCAGGAAACAAAAGGAGATGTAGATTATCAGAGTCTGATTGATTATCTGAAAGAAAAAGTCAATGAACAGTCATTGATCTCAAACTTTAAACATCAAAATCCGCAAATAATTATAAGCAATGATTTATCACAACCACTGAATTCCCTAAGAATTGGATCAACCATTCAGTCTGGAACTAATTAAAGCAATCCAGAGTAGGAAGATGATTATTCTATTTATACTTTGATTACAGGATATTCAGGATACCCGGAAAAATTCTCCCGGGTATTTTCCTTCTTGATAACTCATTAAAAATTAAAAACTATCGTTATGATCATTATATCAAGGAATTAGCTGAATTGGGCCAAAATTTTAACATGCGCCATATTACTGAAAGAGTTCGGAAATTAATACCTATTCTCTAATGAAAAGAATGTCTATTCTTCAGGGTGTATGAGGATTAATCTGAGGCTGCAGTCGACAGTATTCAATAATTTCTGATCAGATTCCGGAAAAAATTATCAAAATTTTATACTTTTAATAATTATTGCTTTGCAGGATTGATCTTGATCTAATACGTAACAAGATGAAAAGGATAATTACATTACTGGTGTTCAGGGCATTTTTAACTATCCTGCTTATAATCAGCAAATAGTCAGGCGCCGTGAGCGAATCGAAATATGTTAACATCACGAAAGATCCGCCCAAACCACCTTACCTGGAGATTGAACAGAACTCCATTGAGTTTACCGATGCCAATGGTAACCGGAAGATTGATGCTAATGAATCTGCTACTATCAGTTTTAAGCTGGTCAATAGTGGTCTCGGGCCGGGAATAGGAATGAAAGTAATCACCAGGAAACCACCGGAATATCGGCCTGAGTTTTAGTAAAGAAATCATCCTGGCAACCCTGGATATTGGTAAATCAATTGTTATTGAACTTCCCGTTACCGGACAGATGAGCATCCCAACCGAGAAAGCTGTTTTTTCGATAAAATAAGCTGAGCCAATGGGTTTGGCACCGATCCAGTAATGATTGAAGTTCCCACCCAGGCATTTCTGGCCCTAGACTGTCTGTTGTTGATTCCAAAACAGCAGTGGACCATCGGTTTTAATGAAAGAAACCTTTTTGACCTAGAAGTCCTGGTACAAAACACAGGGCAGGGTGACACCACGGATATAAATGTTGAATTGGTTATGCCTGCCAATGTATACTGCCTGTCTGGCAATGGCAAAACCTTTAATCAGGAAAAACTTGGGCCCGGTGGATGTTTGTTATCAGCTATAACCTGGTAACAAACAATGAGTACTCCTCTGAATCTCTGCCTTTTACGGTTAAGTTGCAGGAGAAATACGGCAGGTATGCCGAAAATAAATCCATTCAACTCACCATGAACCAACCGGTATCAGATGTAAAGCTTACGGTTGAGGAAAGGAAGAAAAAGCAACTGAAATTGTTGTTGGCTCCCTGGTTTCATCGGTGGACAGAAACATTCCAGTGAACAACAATAAAAGCCCAAACCTGATTTGCATTGGTGATCGGGAATGAAAACTATGCCAATTCGCTGAATGCTGAAATCAATGTGGAATTTGCCCGTCACGATGCCGATGTTTTCAGGAATTATGCCATTTCACTGTTGGGTGTAAAGAACGAAAACATGTTCTTTCTTACAGATGCCACATCCGGCACAATGAAAAGGGAAATTGACAGGATTGCTGAACTGATAAAGCGTATCGGTACCGAAGCGGAGCTGATTTTTTATTATGCCGGGCACGGTTATCCGGATGAGGTAAGCAAAATCCCTATCTGATTCCTGTTGATGTGGATGCAACCAATCTTATCAGCAATAAAGCTGTCCGGAAGTTTTATGAAAATTTGGCTCAACAGAGGCAGGCAGGATTACAGTATTTCTTGATGCTTGTTTCTCAGGAGGAGGACGTAACCAGGGGTTTGCTCGCAGCCAGAAATGCAAGGTAAAACCTCAGCAGGCTGCCATCCAGGGAATATGGTTGTATTTTCAGCTTCCAGTGCAGGCAATCAGCATTGCCCTTTGCCGGTAGAAGCATGGCATGTTTACCTACTATTTATTGAAAAAATTCCAGGAAAGCGACGGCCAGCTTACCTATGAACAATTGAGCAATTACCTGAAAATCAATGTTGGTCAGGAATCATTGCGCAGGAATAGCAAACCACAGGACCCGGAGGTATTGTTTGCCCCGGAGGTAGAAAACAACTGGCGTAACTGGAAATTCTAACTTTCGATCATTCTGTCATGAAACATTTTCAGCTATTTCTGTTACTGCTCCTTTCAGGAAACCTTGTTTCCCTGGCTCAAACCGTTACCAACCTCCGCTTTGAGCAATCCGCCAAAATGATTGATGTCTATTATGACCTTTCTGGCAAAGACAATGAATCTATTGAGGTAAAGATTTATTGCAGCCAGGATGGGGGCAACACCTGGGGCTCTTCTCTTTATCATGTTACAGGTGCCGCAGGTGTAAACATAAAACCTGGATTGGGTAAAAAGATAACCTGGGATGTACTGAGAGAAAAAGACAAACTTGTTGGTGAAATAAAGTTCAAAGTGGAGGCAAACGCTATGTCCGTTTGCCGCAGTTTTACAATTACCCACTCAGCCGGGAGTGTTTGCAACGGTTACAAAATCAGTCATATGATGTTGTTAAAACCGACACCGGCAGCAAAAAATGCTGGATTACCCAAAATCTTGGTTCTGAAAGTCCGGCCTCTTTTGTAACAGATACTTCAGAATCTTCTGCAGGCTGGTACTGGCAGTTTAATGGCAAGCAAGGCTATAGGCACGATGGAACAAAAGAACCCCATACACAACCTGGATCAGTGATATATACGAAAACAGCAACTGGCAGCCCGCCAACGATCCCTGCACCCTATTACTTGGCAGTGGCTGGCGCCTGCCCACCGGCACCGAATGGGAAAGGGCCGATGCAACCGACGGCTGGTACAGCTTCATTGGAACTTTTTCCTCAGTGTTAAAATTACATGCTGCAGGCTACCTGGTCTGCATCTATGGTTCGCTGAACTACAGTGGTTCAGACGGCTATTACTGGAGCAGTTCGCAGAGCGATTCAGTCAACGGCCGATACCTATATTTCAACAGTGGCTGCAGCCTAACGTTATACGATAGCAAGGCATTCGGCTTATCGGCCCGCTGCCTCCAAGACTAACAGAAAAAAGAGCAATCCAAAAACTAAGCCCATGTTGCCGTTTTTAAACCCAATATATTAGTAGTATTAGTCTCATTATCAATCACCCTTATTGTCAGAGGGCAGACAGTAAGCAACCTCCGCTTTGAGCAATCCGGGAAAATGGTTGATGTCTATTATGATCTTTCAGGGAAAGTTGATGAATCCTTTCAGGTAAGGCTGTTTTGCAGTCAGGATGGCGGCAGAAGCTGGGGCACCCCCCTGAATTTTGTTACAGGAGAAGTAGGTGACAATTCAAATCCAGGCACCAGTAAAGAATTACCTGGAATGTACTGAAGAAAGAAGACAAACTTGTTGGAGAAGTAAAGTTTAAAGTTGGGGCATACGCAATGTCGGTTTGCCGCAGTTTTACAGTTACCCATTCAGCCGGGAGTGTTGCTCCGGTGACAAAACTATCACTTATGGTGTTGTTGAAACGGACCTTAC
>JADIZB010000020.1 GCA_016705005.1 Bacteroidales bacterium
TAACTTGTTTATAGGTCGGATGTTTTCAGTCTTAGCCTACCCAATTTTGTTGTATAGGTCTGATAGCACCCTCTCTTATTTCCTAACTCAAATTTATAAAAATTGATCTATAAATCGTCAAAAGGCGATTTTATTTTCTGAAGACTTTGTGTACTTACATGCGTATAAATTTCAGTTGTCTTCGAACTTTTATGACCCAACAACTCCTGTATGTAACGCAAATCAGTCCCCGATTCAAGCAAATGGGTCGCATAACTGTGCCTTAACCAGTGAAGTGTTACCGGCTTGCCAATGTTGGCCAAATTTACCGCCGCTTTTAACACACTCTGCAAACTTTTTTCACTATACTGATCCCCCTTGTATTGCCCTTCAAATAACCAGTGCTCCGGCTTGTACATCATCAGGTACCCGTGCAACATGTTGATGACCCTGTCCGAAACAGGTACCACCCGGTCTTTCCGTCCCTTTGATTTCCTGATAATCAACAGATGCCGGTTAGTATCCAGGTCTGAAATCTTCAGATTTAAAAGCTCCCCGCGCCTAAGACCGCAGGCATAGATGGTGCTTAGCATTGCCCGGTGCTTCACATTTGTCGATGCTTCGAGAATTGATTTAACTTCCTGTTTGCTGAGAACATTTGGCAGCAGGTGTTCCCGTTTCGGCCGGTGAATCAGTTCAACATCAAGAACCCGGTTTTCAATCGTCCTGTAAAATAATTTAACTGCGTTTACAACCTGGTTCTGAAAGCTACTGCTGAAACCATTTGCCAGGATATAACAGTTGTTGAATTGTATCAGGTCATCGTTGCTTATGTTGCCAGTTTCTTTTGCATGAAAATAGCGGAAAAAAATCCGGATGCTCTCGGTGTATGTCCTGATGGTGTTTTCGCTGTACCTTCTGCTGTGCAGCCATTGGCTGAACCTGATCACCTTTTCGGAAGCCTCCGCGCTAAGTTCAGGCAGACTGACCTTTGGATTCAACCGGGTTGGGCTGGCTTGTGCAGGTGCTTCAAGCCGGCTTCTCTTCAGCGACTCCAGATCAAGCCAGGCTTTTCCCCTGAATGACCCGAAAAGATAATCCAGCGATTCCTTTGTATCTGGCATGTGCCAGGCACGGAGGCTCTGGCTCCAGGAACAACCGGGGATCATTTTAAGCAGACCTGTAAATTCAGGATTGTAATCAAATTCTGCGGCTATCCGTTTCTCACCCTGGTAAGTTACAGATTTCAAGGTAATTACTATTTGTTTTGCCATTGCAACCGGGATTAACAATAAACGCCATCATTTTCAGCCAGTGGTTCCCGGTTACCATCAACTGAGTTCGAAAATCAGAGAATAAATATAGTGTAAAAAAACAAAAAAATGCAGATGAGAATGCATATAAAAACGAAACCAACATTAAATATTTAATCATCAGATATTGTGAGCAATAGCATATAAATGAGCAATCTTCATGTAAATTTTACTGCTATATCTTTGTTTAACCGGAATGGGCAGGTGAAAAAAAACGCCCGCGTTCAGGGCGGGCGTTTTTGAAAACAAAATACGTGTTTTACTTTCCGGGCTCCTCATAATCCGATACCGGCGCACAGGTACAAATCAGGTTACAGTCGCCAAAAGCATCGTCAATGAAACGAATTATAATTAAGAGAATAACAGGGGTTATCAGGCAACAATCCTGCTGTTATAATACATTTTAACCTGGGAATCTTTGTATTCTTCCGGTGTCAGATTGATAATGTCCATCGGGATTTTAAATTTCCTTAATGTCTCAATCTCAGGTTTCATGGTCAGTTCAGAACGTTCAAACAGGTCTTTATTCTGAAAATCAGAAGATACTATAATCAGATCAATATCACTGTCTTCATTTATTTCTCCGGTCAGGGCAGAGCCAAACAAAGCTATGGATTCAACATTTAATCCATTTAATCTTAGTTGTGTTCTTAAATGAAGGATGATCTCATCTATTATTGCTGTTTTATCCATACCTGAATTTTCTTTGTTTGATCTAAAATTGATAGTGTACGTTCTCTGGAATAGGCAGCAACCAATTTCCTCAAATCTTCAGGATACCTTGTTGGTACTGAAATTTTGTTCAGTGTATAAAAGAAACTCATATTGAGCATCATCAAGCTTCAAATCCATTTTTTCAACAAAAAACAACGAGCTGTGCGATTTTGAAGGAAACATGTTTCTTGATCGGACCAAAAGGCCTTTCAAAGCTTTTTCGATGCTCAGATGACACATGAAAATGCAATAAACATATCTGCCGGATTCAAACATGGCAGATGCAGTTTCCAGATCATAATCTGATTGAAAATACCATTCTTCGTGCCTAGTTGCATCATCCATAAACCAAAAATACAAATAATACCATAGAATACTATATTTAACCCGCTGAAAAAATAACGCCCACCATTTCTGGCAGGCGTTTCAATGGATTATCCATAGACCGTATGGCAGTGTCTCTGCCCAGGCCGAATTACTAAAGTACGGACCCGGTCACTTTCTTTGATCAGGAACCTTTTTCCTCATAATCCGATACCGGCGCACAGGTGCACACCAGGTTACGGTCGCCAAAAGCATCGTCGATGCGCGTTACGGCCGGCCAGTATTTATCGGTCTTGTCACAGGCAACCGGAAAAGCAGCCTTCTCACGTGAGTAGGGGAGGTTCCAGTCATCAGTAGCAACCATACACAGGGTATGTGGTGCCTTTTTGATCACATTCACCACCCTGTCGGCCCTGCCTTCGGCAATCTCATCAACCTCTTTGCGGATGGCCACCATGGCCTCAACAAACCGGTCGAGTTCCTCCAGTGGCTCACTCTCGGTGGGCTCCACCATCAGGGTGCCGTGTACCGGGAAAGCTACTGTGGGTGCATGGAAACCATAATCCATCAGCCGCTTGGCAAGGTCAATCACCTGCAGGTCGGCTGTTTTGCTGAACTCATTGCAGTCGAGGATCATCTCATGCGCCACATGACCGTTTTTGCCGGTATAAAGGATCTTATAGTGACCCTCAAGTTTGGTTTTCAGGTAATTGGCGTTCAATATGGCAAGTTTTGTCGCTTCAGTCAGCCCGGCACCACCCAGCAGTTTTATGTAACCGTAGGATATGGGCAGTATAGAAGCACTTCCGAACGGTGCAGCGGCAACCGCTGTGATGGCTGCCTCACCCCCGGTTTTTACCATTTTATGTCCCGGAAGGAAGGGTTTCAGATGCCTGGCTACACCAATCGGGCCTACACCGGGTCCGCCACCACCATGGGGGATGGCAAAGGTCTTGTGCAGGTTCAGGTGGCAGACGTCGGCACCGATAAAGCCCGGGCTGGTCAATCCCACCTGCGCATTCATATTGGCCCCGTCCATATAGACCTGGCCGCCGTTTTCATGAATAATTTTTATCAGATCAAGAATGCCCTCTTCAAACACCCCGTGAGTCGAAGGATAAGTCACCATACACGAAGAAAGGGTATCCCTGTATTTTTCAGCCTTTTCTTTCAGATCATCCATGTCGATGTTGCCGTTGGGGTCGGTTTTCACCACCACCACCGTCATGCCGGCCATAGCGGCACTGGCTGGATTGGTGCCGTGCGCCGATGCCGGAATCAGGCAAACATTCCGGTGAGCGTCGCCGCGGCTCAGATGATAAGCCCTGATTACCAGCAAACCGGTATATTCGCCGGCAGCGCCCGAATTGGGCTGGAACGACATGGCCGCAAATCCGGTGATCTCACACAATGCCTTCTCCAGGTCGCGGATCATCAGGTAATAACCTTCGGCCTGCTCTTCCGGAACAAACGGATGAAGACTGTTAAACTCCGGCCAGCTGAGTGCGAACAGCTCGGCAGCGGCATTCAGTTTCATGGTGCACGATCCCAGCGGAATCATCGACCGGTTGAGCGACAGGTCCTTGCCTTCAAGCTTCTTCAGGAAACGCATCATGCCGGTTTCGGAATGATAACTGTTGAAAACCGCTTCCGTCATAAAGGCCGATGTGCGCCTGAATTCAGCGGGTATGGTCTTTATCTGGCAGCAATCCTCGGGAATACACACATAATCCTTGAATTCCTTACGGGTGGCCGAGGCGAAGATATTCACCAGTGTGTTCACATCCTCCAGATTGGTGGTTTCGTCGAGGCTGATACCGATTACCCGTTCACTCAGGTAACGGAAGTTTACTTCATTTTCCAGGGCCAGTTTGCGCAACTCAGCCATCCTCACCGTTTCCGGGACTTCAATGCGTACCGTGTCGAAATAGGTACCGTTCAGCTGGGTATAACCATATTTCAATACTTCGGTGGCCAGCACACCGGCCAGGGTGTTGATGCGCTCAGCAATCTGCCTGATACCTGCCGGACCGTGATAAACCCCGTACATGCCACTCATAATCGCCAGCAATGCCTGTGCGGTGCAGATGTTC
Organism: Bacteroidales bacterium; assembly: GCA_016705005.1. Classification (GTDB taxonomy): domain Bacteria; phylum Bacteroidota; class Bacteroidia; order Bacteroidales; family Lentimicrobiaceae; genus Lentimicrobium. The sequence goes on from JADIZB010000020.1 coordinate 4,424, forward strand.
GATGTGGCACGCTCACGCTTGATGTGCTGCTCGCGGGTCTGCAGGGCCATGCGGAGCGCCCTGTTGCCCTGTGCATCCACCGACACACCGATGATACGGCCGGGGATGTTCCTTTTATACTCTTCGCGGGTGGCGAAATAACCGGCATGCGGTCCGCCGAAGCCCATAGGAAGGCCAAAACGCTGGTTGGTACCTACCACCACATCGGCACCCCATTCGCCCGGAGGAGTCAGCAGGGCCAGGCTCATGAGGTCGGCTGCCACCGCAACCATTACCCCTTTTTCATGGGCTTTGGTCACAAAACTGCTGTAATCGTAAATCTCACCCGTTTCATCCGGATATTGCACGATGGCTCCGAACCAGCTGGCGTCGAATTCAACTGACTGCCAGTCGCCGGTTTCTACCCTGATACCCAAAGGCTCGGCCCGGGTTACCAGCACATCAATCGTCTGGGGGAAAAGTTTGTCAGAGATAAAGAACCGGTTGGCACCGGCTTTCACTGCCTCACGTGACCGTGAGTTGAAAAGCATGATCATCGCCTCCGAGGCCGAAGTACCTTCATCAAGCAGCGAGGCATTGGCAAGGGGCATACCGGTCAGATCGCTGATCATGGTCTGGTAGATCAGCAGGGCCTCAAGCCTGCCCTGCGAAATTTCAGCCTGGTATGGCGTGTATGAAGTGTACCACCCCGGATTCTCGAGGATGTTGCGCTGGATAACCCCGGGAGTGATGCTGTTGTAATATCCGAGTCCGATATAGGTTTTAAAAAGTTTATTCCTCGACCCAAGCTGTTTCAGGTGGGTAAGGTATTCAAATTCGTTGAGGGCCTCAGGCAGATTGAGGGCCTTAGGCAGCCTGATCGAAGCAGGAACGGTTTCATCAATCAGCTGGTTGAGGCTGTCAACCCCAATGGCTTTAAGCATTTCGGCGACCTCATTTTCCCTGGGTCCGTTATGGCGGTTAATGAAGTTATTGGTAAGTTTCGACATGGGATGTTGTTGTTGTATAATGGTTGACCGGATGGTTGAAATATGGGGCAAAGATAAAGATTATCATATACCCGGTAAAATTTGAACGGGAAACTTTTATAATGTTATATAGCTGAATAACAGATATATGCAATAATGTAAATATTGCGAATGTGTTTTGAGGACGGGATGGCATCAGGTGGGTTTGTCATTTCATCTGACGGTGGGTTAAAACAAAAGCTGCCCAATGGGCAGCCTTTGACAAATGTGATGAAACCTGGTCAACAGAACCTCAGGGTTATTCCAACCCTAAGGGCAGGTTTTAGCTATTCGTTGATTCTCATCTTGTAGAACGATCTCCAGACAAAGACCAGCGCCACTGCCAGGAAGAAAAACCCGATGTAATGGGCTACCGGCCTGAAATGCTCGGCTATGGCTATCTCCATGGCCAGCAATCCGAACAGTGTGGTAAATTTGATGATCGGGTTCAGTGCTACCGATGAAGTGTCTTTAAAAGGATCACCAACGGTATCGCCGACAACGGAAGCAGCATGCAGTTCGGTTCCCTTTTCCTTCATATCCACTTCAATCACCTTTTTGGCGTTGTCCCATGCACCACCGGCATTGGCCATAAACACAGCCTGGAACAATCCGAAGAAAGCAATGGAAATCAGGTAACTGACAAACAACGAAACAGGAAGGGCGAATTTCATCTTGTCGGCATCGGTCATTCCTGCTTCAAGTCCGGTAGGCGAGGAGAGGAAGGCAAAAGCCAGGGCAAAGGAGAAAATGGCGATGAAAATATTCCACATACCCTTCTGGGCATAAACGGTACAGATCTGAACCACCTGTTTTGATTTTTCCACATCCGCCTTTTTCGGGGCATTGGGATCGAGGTTGATGTTTTTGCGGATAAATTCAACGGCACGTCCGGCACCGGTAGCTACAGCCTGAATCGATGCACCGGTAAACCAGTAAACGACAGCACCGCCAGCCAGGAATCCAAGAATTGTATAAGGATTGAGCAGGTTCAGAATCTGTTCGGGATTCACACCCAGACTTTTCTGGATAACCAGGATCAGTGAAAAGATCATGGTGGTGGCACCGACGACGGCGGTACCGATCAGCACCGGTTTGGCAGTGGCCTTAAAGGTATTGCCTGCACCATCGTTGGCTTCGAGATAGTATTTCGATTTCTCAAAATCAGGTTTGAACCCGAATTCCTTTTCAATCTCAATGCTCTTTGCTTTCTGATCTTCTTCAATCAGCGATAACTCATAAATCGACTGTGCGTTGTCGGTCACCGGACCATAGCTGTCGACCGCGATGGTTACCGGGCCCATGCCCAGCATACCAAAAGCAACAAGACCAAAGGCGAAAATAGATGGATAGATCATCAGGCCGTCGAGCCCGAAAGTACTGGCGAAATAGGCTGTAAACATCAGCAGAAGGAAAACCATTCCCATCCAGAAGGCGCTGAAATTTCCGGCCACGAGTCCGGCCAGGATGTTGAGCGAGGCGCCCCCTTTCTTGGATGCTTCAACCACTTCATTCACATGGGTCGACTTGGGACTGGTGAATATTTTCGTGAATTCAGGAATCAGGGCCGCGCCAAGGGTGCCCACACTGATGATGATCGACAGCGTGATCCAGAGATTATCCGGCATATCGCTGATGGTCAGATAACTGATGATGAAAGTGACAAAAATAGAGAGGATGGAAGTGATCCACACCAGTGAAGTCAGCGGCTTTTCAAAGTCAAGGTCATCGACATTCGAATATTTTGCCTTTGTAATAATGCCATTGATATAAAAAGAGACAATCGAGGTAACGATCATCAGGATTCGCATAATAAAGATCCAGGTAAGCAGCTGCACCTGGTAAGCGGGATCGGTAACGGCCAGCAGGATAAAGGAAATCAGTGCTACTCCGGTTACACCGTAGGTTTCAAATCCGTCGGCGGTAGGTCCCACACTGTCGCCGGCATTGTCGCCAACACAATCGGCAATGGTACCCGGGTTGCGGGGATCATCTTCGCCGATCTTGAAAATAACCTTCATCAGGTCGGAGCCGATGTCGGCAATCTTGGTGAAAATACCTCCGGCAATCCTGAGGGCCGAAGCGCCCAGCGATTCACCGATGGCAAAGCCGATAAAACTGGCACCGGCATATTCACCGGGTACAAACATCAGGATGATCAGCATCATAATAAGTTCGAGCGAAATCAGCACAACACCGATGCTCATACCTGCATTCAGCGGGATGTTGAGCAGTTTGATGGGCTTACGTTCAAGCGAAGCAAAAGCCATCCTTGAGTTGGCAAGGGTGTTCATGCGGATACCGAACCAGGCAACACTGTAGGAACCCAGGATGCCGATAACCGTCCACCCCAGGATCATCAGCACAGCGCCGAATCCGAAGTTGGCTTCCGAAAGAAATCCGAAATAAAAAGCCACAGCTGAGCCGACAAACAGAAACAGAATGGCCAGAAACTTGCCCTGCTGAACCAGGTATGTTTTTCCGGTTTCATAAATAACATTGGCCACATCAAGCATCGACTGGTGAGCCCTGATCTTTTTAACCTTGGTAAATTGATAAAAACCGAACAGGAGTCCGGCAAGGGTAATTAAAAATCCCCAGTAGAGGATGGGCTGGTCTTTTATCCCGGCAGGGATCACAAGATCAGCTTCGCTTGCATTGGTGATGGCCGGCAATATTGCAACAGCCAGCAGAGTTAGGATTCTCTTCATACGCGCTCCGATTGATTTTCAAATGTTGGTTGGTTATATTTTACAAATATAGGGAAGTAATTGCGAATACAAAAACCATAATGCAGCCGTATTGTTTAAAAAACAGCCATTTAACGCCTATTTCAGACATAATAGCAGACCTTATAGATGCAGGAATCTATATGTATCTGCCTGATTTCGCAATCGTTTGCGGAAATTTTGATCCAGAAGATTAAATCCTGAAATGTTGAAAAAAAATTAATTACCGGCAGATGGCTGGCTGAAATTTTTATTTTCTAATTTTAGCATCTTAAATTATAGCTGCCAATCGTTGATGGAAAAAATACCGTTGAAATTATTGGGAATGATCAACAGTCAGTCGCAGAGTGGTGCCTACACACTGATACTGGGTGAAGTAGAGGGAAAACGAAGGCTGCCTATTCTGATCAATGGATTTGAAGCCCAGGCCATTCTTTTCCACATCGAACAGATAAAAATCCCCCGGCCGCTTACCCATGACTTGTTCAAGAATTTCGCCGATACCTTTCATATTGAATTTCAGGAGGTGATCATCAGCAAATTTGCACAGGGTATTTTTTATGCCACCCTGCTGTGTGATGATGGCAACGGTGTTCAGGAGATTGATTCACGCACCTCCGATGCCATAGCGCTGGCGGTCAGGTTCAACTGTCCTATTTATACGTATGAAGCCGTTCTGTCGGGCGCCGGAGTCTCCATCGACGAGGAGCCCGACATCGACGAACTGGCCACCGGTGGCCTCAGCCATGCCGATGAATACGATTTCGACAAGTTTACCCTGGATGAACTGGAAGAAATGATGAACGAAGCCATTGAAAAAGAAGAATACGAAAAAGCCTCCTACCTCCGCGACGCCATCAACCGGCGGAAAACCGAAGAATAAGCTGTTTTCAGTTAACAGTTAACAGTTAACAGTTAACAGTTAACAGGTAAGGTTAACGGTTAACAGTTAATAATATTCAGCAAATACAGGTAAGTCTGGTTATCTGAGATGTTATTCAGGAATGACAAACTATATACGTGGCACAAACCTTAATGACTGACAGCAGCCAGTTCCTTCGGATCATGCTTGTGTTTAAACAGAATAGCAAACAGTATCGCCACTACAACGGCATAAATACTGAACGATAACCAGATGCCATGCCAGTCTTTACCTTCGGGTCCGGTAAAGAAGCGATCAATCACATATCCGCTCACTTTACTGCCAAGGAAAGCCCCGAAACCATTTGTCATCATCATAAACAAACCCTGTGCACTTGCACGGATTTTAGGATCAGTCGTAGTTTCAACGAAAAGTGAACCTGAAATATTGAAAAAATCAAACGCCATTCCGTAAACAATACACGACAGGATAATCATCCACAATCCTCCTTCGGGATTGCCATAGGCAAACAAGCCAAATCGCAGTACCCATGCAATCATTGAAAAAAGCATGACTTTCTTGATGCCAAATCGCTTAAGAAAAAACGGAATGGTCAGGATAAACAGGGTTTCCGATATCTGCGAAATCGACATGATGATGGTGGAATATTTCACCACAAAAGAGTCGGCATAGGCAGGAATGTTTTTAAAGTCATCGAGGAAAGAATCGCCGTACATATTTGTCAATTGCAGAGCCCCACCCAGGAACATGGCAAAAATGAAAAATAAAGCCATTTTATAATTGGCAAACAGTTTGAAGGCATTCAGACCGATAATTTCGTAAAATGAGGCATTTTTTGAAATGGATTTCTGGGGCGGACATTTCGGCAACGAAAAAGAATAAATGCCTAAAGCAATAGCTCCGATGGCCCCGATCAGAAACTGATTCGCATTGGCTTTGCTTCCCGACAGGTTTGTAATCCACATAGCAACAATAAATCCGATGGTGCCCCATACCCTGATGGGAGGGAAATCCTTGACTACATTGAAGTTTTTACTTTTCAGTATAGAGTATGATATGGAATTTGACAACGATATCGTCGGCATATAGAAGATCATGGCAAGCAGAATAACATAATAAAGCGTATCGGGATCATTTACCTGCGGCACATACAACAACACAAGTCCGTATAAAATCTGCAGGATCCCGTACAATCTTTCGGCATTGATCCATTTATCGGCGATGATCCCGGTCAGGGCCGGCATAAAAATCGAAGCAATGGCCAGTGTTGAAAAAATAGCACCAAACTGCGCTCCGGTCCACCCCTTGGCATTGAAACAATAAGTGCCAATGGTAATAAGCCATGCTCCCCAGACAAAGAACTGCATAAAACTCATGATGGTCAACCGGTTTTTGATTCCCATAGCTTCGAATGTTTAAATGTTGAACCTTTTACTGATAATTTTCTGAGGTAAATTTATAAAGAAATAGGGATGAACAAGGCTGGCCGGGTAAAATAATTGAAAAAGTACTTCACAAAAAAACCAATGACCACCCGAAGGCAGCCACTGGTTCATTGAGAGAGAGCAACAAAGGAAAGTTGTTTCACCAAAAACAACGATTCTATTTTTCTGCTACAGGGTTCTGCAGCAATATTTTACAAATTCCCGGTTCAGATATCTTTCGGCTATACGCTCGGTGCAGAATGGGATATCATCAACAAATCCTTCAGGCTGGGTGTAAATGCCAATGTAATACAGCGGCAGGAACCTCGAAGCGATGGATCCGGTTTCGAAAGGAATGTCGTTGATATAGCTTTCAGGGGCGACCGAAGGCGCTGAGGCAACAAAATAGCCGGCACTCACTTTTCCCGTATCAAATGGAATATCATCCACCGGAAGTTCTTCATCGGGCACCGGGAGAGCAGCAGGAGTAGTTACCGAGCCGAGTGAATCGGAATCGGCGGTCAGATGGTGGTCGGGATAAACGGAAACGGGATTGATGCCGGCTAATGTTGCATTGCTGATGAGCAGAACAAGTATGGCTGGGAAGATGGAAGTGAGTATGGTTTTCATGTCAACAGGTTTTGGGGTTCTGCATTCTTATGACGATTGACTGATTTACCAATACTGTGCCAAAGATTATATAATACAGATAATCAGGTAATTATAAGCAATTTTCAAGATAAGTTTATCGAATTGTGTCCGATATCGGATAGTGTTTGATCAGTAGCGAACAATTAACCTGCTTTATAAAAAGTTATCATGCATAAAATAGAAACAAGTTTAAATAGCAGAATATCAATACTGTATATGTAGCTCATGAAGAAGTCCTTTTTAAACTGAAAAATTTTGAATAGAACCGGGATCTGAAATAAATCAATCTTAGTGAATCTAGTGACCCTTGGTGATCTCAGTGCCTTAGTGGTGAAAAAACGAGGTCAGTCAGGAGTAGTTAACCACTCAGGCACTAAGGACACTTAGATCCACTAAGGAAATGGGGAAAATGAAAATTCAATCCGGTTCTGTAATAAAAAATTCTGAGTGACCCTTTGTGATCTCAGTGCCTTAGTGGTGAAAAAACGAGGTCAGTCAGGAGTAGTTAACCACTCAGGCACTAAGGACACTTAGATCCACTAAGGAAATGGCTAATACAGATTCAACCCGGTCCGGCCCGGTCCAGACGAAAATAGCCGGACTAAGCCGGCCATTCCTGTAATATAAAAAGTGAAATGCTTATTGTTTAATGAATTTGGCAACGCCTCTCATGCCGTCTTCCGTAACCATCAGCAGGTAATTTCCCGGCTTCAGGTTTCCTGATTTTACGACAATGCTGCCATTCTCTTCAAAAGCATATTCCGGCCTGATTACCTGCCCCGTTGAACTGACTATACTGACCTCCGCCCTGTTGCTGAACCTATCCTGTACAGCCACGAAGGACTCTTTAACGGGATTTGGCAATACATTCAATGTGACCGGCTGCAGTTCGTTTATGCCACCGCAGATGTAGAAGTTTACAACCAATGTATCGCTTCCATCGCAGCCATTCATCAGGTAATCTACCCTGATTACCGCGTAATTCAGCCCAATGCCCGTTGAGTCAACCTGGAAGGTTTGCCCATGCTGTTTTTCTGTGCCATTGACGAACCATGTCACATTTTCATATCCCACCCCGGCATCAAGCAGTACCGAGGCATCGGCGCAAATCTGCAGGCTGTCGGCCCCGAGGTTCACCTCCTTAAACTCCGCCACATTCACGGTAACTGACGCAAATGTCATGTTGTTCTGGGCATCGGCAACCATCACTGAAAAGGTGGTTGTATCAGCCGGTGCAACCCTGATCGAAGAAGTGGTATCCAGTGTACTCCATAAGTATGAATATGGTGGAGTGCCTCCTTCAACTTCCGCCTGTATGGTGGCTGAATCGCCGGCACAAAGGGTCAGATCCGGTCCGAGGATCACGCTGAGTGGTGTAAGGTCATGAATGTTGTCGATGTACCGTGCCGAAAGCACCGGGCCTTCCTGTGTGATGGTAAGCACCGGTATGCCAAAGCCATTGGCCAGCCATTGATACTCGGTGTAATGCCTGTTAACAGGTACGCCGATCTGCAGTGAGTCGATGAAGAGACTGTCGCGCTCATAAACCTCCGATTTCATCCGCAGGGTGTTATAGGTTCCGAAAGGGGTTGACAACGACCCCCATCCATCCACTTCGTTTACCCGTTTTCTTTCGATGCTGAAAAATCCCAGGCCGGGCAATTCAAGGCTGTAGGCCGAAAGACTGGAATCGGCGGGTGAGTTTTCCTGGAGTGGAAAAGTGTACAGCAATTCCGGATGATCAAATTTCATAGGAACCGGCACTCCCATGATGGCTGCGGCATAACCGGCCCTGACATAGTTGCCGGCGCTCTCCTTATAAAAGATGTAGGCATCGGTTACTTCAAATTCCGGTAAAAAATCGAGAGACTGCAGGGGTGAAGCAAGGTTGGCAACGCTCTGATTGAAAATAATCTGATAAATGAAGGGTGTCGACTGCGGGCTGACATAACCCTCAACCACCTGGCTCTGTGGTTGAAGTGAGGTGAAATTCCAGGTAAAATCGGGCCCGGTTGCTGATGGATCGATTCCGAACAGCAGGGCTGCATTGCTCAGCCTGATTGTATCACCGACATCAGGCATATCATCACGGGTGATGGTTATCTGGGCCTTTAAGCCCAGGCTTACAGCAAAAATTGAGAAAAGGAAGACGAGTTTTTTCATAGGTCTGTATTTTTAACCGGAATTTTAATCCGGATGAATTTAACGTATTGGATTGTTGATGAGCCAAATTAACGATTATTCTGATAGGGTAGGAAGTTTACAGGCCTGAAGCTGCTTTTTTTCTGGGTCGCCTGAAAATCTCCGAAAACTTGTCAAATTCAAACCTGTAGTATACACCGACCCCCTGTCGGTAAGTGGCATAGGAAGAACTGATGTCGAAGGGGTTGTTGGCCTTGTTGAATGCCTTTACCCTGAAACGGCCGTCGGGTGTTATTTTCACATCCACCGTCACATCCCCGACAAGATTGTTGGTGTTCGCCGTGGATCCGGCAGTTGTCATACCCACGTTCCCGTCAATGGTGACGCGGTCGTTAAACAGATGGGTCGACAGCGCAACTTCCAGCTCCTCGCTCGAAAGCGCATCCCCGGTCCTGTAATTCACCCCGATGTCAACATCATTGCTGATCTGCGACAGCATATTGCTCAACTGGTTGGTCAGTACTTCGATGGAGGATGATCCGACCGTATTGGCCAGGCTGTTGTTGGATGAAGAAAAGCTGAACGATTTCATGACCAGCAGCGAAACCATCTGTTGTGTCATAATTGCTTCATTTGTCGTGTCGATGGCAGCAAAAATGATCTGATTCATGGTTTCGTTGGCTTCGGGCAACCTGAAGCTGAACCGGATATCAGGATTATAGAGGTTATTTTCAAGGCTGATGATGCAATCGACCGGTGTTGATTTTCCGGCATAGGCCGGATCATCCGCGAGTTCAGGAATTCCCTTGAGCGAAGCCCTGAGCTTGTATACGGCCCTGAGGTCTATGTCGGCTTCATAAGGACTTCCCCTGAATGAGATTACACTTCCTTTCTCAATTGAGAATACCCTGTTGAAAATGTTCTTAAAGGTGAACAAAAACGTGCCGGAATTCATAATGTAATCACCAAACATGGTGATATCGCCCCTGGTGTCGATGCCCATACTGATTTTGCCCTCACCGTTTCCCTTGATGTTGCCGATATCCTCCGGCAGAAATATCTGAATGTTGGCATCTTTATTCACATCAAGCATCATGTCAAGGTTAACGCCTGCAGTATTGGCAACATAGGCCTCTTCCTCTTCGGCCAGTTTATCTTTGCTGATAAATTTGATATATTCATTTTCAGTGGCTCCAACCGCAAGGTTGATCGGGATAAAGATATTGGTATTCGGCCCTGACGAGGCGTCGATGTTGATTCTTATATTTTCAAATGGTCCTTTGATTGCCACATTGCCTGTGGCAAAAGCTGTTCCGTAGAACAACTCATTTTGCTTGTAGGTAGTATTCAGCCCTGCCAGTTTGTTGGCTTTGACATTCATGTCGAGCACCATATTCCTGAAGTAATCGTGGGTAAGCCTGAAATTAAGCAGACCTGAGTTACCCAGTGAATCGTAAACCATTACATTGTCTGCTGCGATAAGTCCATGTTCCATCCTCACCTGGTCGGCCAGTGAATACGTCACATTCAGGTAATCGATTTTCATCTGGGTCCTGAGCAACTGAATCTTACCGTAAATTTCAGGTTTTTCGAAGGTGCCATCCATTCTCAGGCTTCCACTTGCCATCCCCTTCAGGTTGGATGCAAAACCCGAAAGAAACGGGTTGAGTGAAGCAAGTTTGTAATTGACGAGGTCAATATCCAGATCAAAATTGCCCTCATCTCTCTTTTCAGGATATATGTATCCTTTAACGAGCACTGGATTATGGGTGCCCGCATTGCCGTGGTAGATGATATTGGCATCAATGCCGAGGGCAGATTTGTCCTGGTCCCACCAGCTCTTGATACGGGCATCGCCCATCAACTCACCATTGAATGCAAACTTGTCGATGGTCAGGTCCGATTGCAGCGTCCGGGCTTTGTAAAAATCTGTCAGCGTAATCTTACCGGTTACAATGCCGTCAAACTCCATATTGTTCGTGCTTATCAGCACATCGGCAATCGAAATATCCAGATCATCAAACCATAGGTTAAACACATCAACAGGATTCTCGGAAATCTTTCCGTTCAACCGGAGTTCCTGGTTATTTCCCCGGATGATCAGGTTATCGATCGAAACCATGGTTGAATCAATGGAAATATCTCCATCCTGTTTTGCTGTCCAAACTGCGTTGTTGATCATAATATCGGCTTTCTCAAGCGAGGTCATGATCTTCGAAGCTCCCCTGAACAGCATGGTACCAGCTATGTTGCCGTTGTTTTTATTGATCGTGTCATTGTTCTTCCATATGAGTTGATAGCGAACACTGTCGCCTTCAAGGAAGGTATTGACTGAAAAGTTTTCAACGCCCAGTTTCTGAGGATCATCCTCAGTGGGCTCCTTCCATGTAATGGCCGAAGCACCGGTCTGTAATTCAAAAATACGGCCTACATTCTGCCCGCGGATAAACCAGTCGTTGAAAAGAATCCCGTTATAAATAAAGCGACTGGCCTGACCGTTGATGAGAATGGTTTCCGACGCGGAATTGAAACTGCCAAACAGGTTGGCTTCACTCTCAAGCGAAAAGCCCGGGAGAAACAATTCAGTCAGCGGGTCAACATTCTTGATGTGGATGGTATAATCGAACAACTGAGCTTTTTCAATGACGTGGGCCTGCCTTTCAGTCGACTGAATGGATGGAAGATAGGTGCTGAGGATGTTTGTAACGGAATTGTAAAAATCCGCGAAGGTGAAAATGCCGTCAAAATCTGCATCCACAAAATCAGAACGAAGGTCCAGCGTTCTGTTTCCTGCGACATCTTTATTCTTGATGAGTGAAATTTCTTTCACATGATAGGTTTTCCCCTTTTCAGTGTATTTTGTACTGTCGAACCGCAATGATCCAAGAAGATTATCGATGTTGGTACCCGAAAAGTCAAGGTCCATACGCGTACTCAGGCATGAAGTAGAATCACGGTCCCACAGGTTTAGCCTGCTCAGGAAGGCATTTCTTACCGTTGAGGTGAAGTTCATCTTCGGCAGGCTATCGGTGAAATCAACCATTCCTCTGAAATCAAGGTTAATCAGCTTATCCCTGAGTGTAAGTTCACCATTGAACTCACGGTTCTTCAGTTCACCATCAATTTTTATATTGTGAAACGTGTTACCGTAAAGACCAATCCTGCTGATGAGTGCATCCATATTTAAATCAAATGTCTTAAAGTCATCAATCCGCCCTGTTACCGACGACACAAAATCAACCTTCCCAAGCAGGTCTTGCTTCGACAGGGTGCGACCCAGGTCCCAGTCGACCAGGTTAAGGTGACCATTGTAATCCACAACACGGTCATCTCCCATCTTCAGACTGAGATCGGTGATCATCGTACCCAGGCCGGTTGTGAAAGCTGCAGATGAGACGAAGTCATTATAGAACCCTGTAAAATATCCCTTTACCGATACCTTCCCAATCACTTTCATCGCTTCCGGAAGTTCAAGTCCGGCATTTCCGGGCAACCTGATCATAGCCAGATCTTCGAAATCCGTGGTCAGCTTTTTTACTTTCAGGTGGATAAATGTCTCCTCTATGTCGGGAAGTCCGTCCATATTGATATTGCCTTCGAAAAGGGTGTTTTTGCCATAAGACAAATTAAACCTGCGGGCCCGTAATGACGATATGGTGCCCTTCACCAATCCGCTGAACTTTATCTCATTGTCCATTCCAGTGATTTCAGGGGCGAAATAACTGATGTCGGAAAAGTTAAGCTTTGAGTCACTGAAATCACCCCTGATATCGACACTATCGATAAAATGGTTGTACGCTTCATAATCCGTATGCATAAAAGCCAGATCAAGCCTGAGGTCACTTGCGGGGGTCTCAATATGAAGCCCTCGTGTGGAAATTTGTTCGGGTTTTACTTTGACAGCTGTCTCCAGGTTGTTCAGGACAAAGCCCGATTTTTCGCGGAATGACAAGCCGCTGATGTTCGCAGTGATGCTGTCGCCGGCAATTAAAAGTTTCCTGATGTCAAGATTCAGGTTGCTGACGCTGATATAATCGTAGTCAACACCTTTATCTGACATTCGCTTCAATTCGTTACGGTATACAAAGCGGCTGTCTTTTAAACTGATTCCTGAGATACCGATTTTCCATGGTTTGCTTTCACTTACCCGGACAGTTGTATCGGTGCCGGCAAAATACTCCACAATGAAATTGTAATTCATCAGACTGTCGGTGGCATTTCTGATGATGTTGAGTTCCGCATTTTTCAAACTGACCGAATATACACCGATAAACCTGTCTTTCCGGTTGAGCTTGCCCATATCAAACCTGACCCGGTCGGCTTTCAGGATGTTCCTGCCTGATTTATCTTTAACCATCACATCTTCGAGCACAATGTCAAGAAACCAGGAGATGTCAAGACCTCCGATACTTACAGTGGTACCAAGTTCACCTGATAGATATGAGGTTGCTCTTCCGACGAGCCAGGTCTGCACACTGGAGGTGCGGAGTATTCCGTACGCACCGATCAGCATTACCAAAGTGTATGCGATGATCAGCCCCGATATATGAAGTGTCTTTTTGATAACTTTGCAGCGATTGTCAACAATGTTTAAAGCCAGGCTGATTTTGTCGGATCATTGTGATACAAAAATCCGAAAAATCGGCTTAAAGGCCTAATTAAACATGAAATAAGTTCAACTTTCTGTTTTTGTAATGTTTTGTAACGAATAATCATGCCAACTTATATTCTGGGAATCGAATCGTCCTGTGATGATACTTCAGCAGCGGTGATCAAAGATAATGTTATACTTTCCAACATCATCGCCAATCAGCAGGTGCACGCCTCTTTCGGAGGGGTAGTGCCCGAACTTGCCTCCAGGGCGCATCAGCAGAACATCATTCCGGTAATTCATGAGGCGATCAGGCAGGCGGGCATCAGCAAGGAACAGCTGAATGCCGTTGCCTTTACCCGTGGTCCCGGTTTATTGGGTTCATTGCTCGTAGGAACCTCATTTGCCAAAGCATTTGCTTTTGCCATGGATATTCCACTGATCGAGATCGACCATATGGAGGCACATATTCTTGCTCATTTTATTCAGAATGAGGAAGGCTCGAAAATGCTACCTTCGTTTCCTTTTCTATGCCTGACAGTATCCGGAGGGCATACCCAGATTGTATTGGTGAGTGATTATTTCGACATGAAGGTGATTGGCCGCACCATCGACGATGCAGCCGGGGAGGCGTTCGACAAAGCAGCAAAGATTATGGGTCTTCCTTATCCCGGAGGGCCGCTGGTTGACAAATACGGGGCTGATGGCGATCCTCTGGCTTTTAAGTTTTCGAAACCGGCCATTCCGGGTCTGGATTACAGTTTCAGCGGCCTTAAAACATCTTTTCTTTATTTCCTGCGCGACAGACTAAAAGAGGATGCTGATTTCATTGAAAAGAACAAAGCCGATCTCTGTGCCTCTATTCAGCATTCCATTGTTAGTGTGTTGATAGCCAAACTGATGCTTGCCGTAAAACAGACCGGGATCAGTCAGGTTGCCATCGCTGGAGGGGTTTCTGCCAATTCAGCCCTTCGAAGGGCCATGGCCGGTTTACAGAATGAAGGAAAAATCACGGCCTTTATCCCTGAATTCAGATTCAGTACCGATAATGCTGCCATGATTGCCATCGCCGGCCATTTCAGGTACCTCAACAGGGAATTCAGCGACCTGTCCATGTCGCCTTACTCAAGATCAAATTCATGAAAGTCAAGGGTATACCCTCTTAAAACAGGGAATCCTCAATTGAGCCTTATGAAACCCTGAACTTTGTTTTTTCTGACAACCCCGGCCTGTCTGTTTAAGGTGTAAGTCTGTTCTGCACTGATACCGGGGGGTAAGTTTTTCTGTATATAGTCATTCATCAGATAATCATACAGGTAGCCGGAATACTGAAATCCGATGTCCTTTAACACCCTGTAAACATCACTGGTTTTCAGGCTGTCGAGGGTATAGGAGTATTTTACTTCACCCGAAAAGGGGAAATACCGGAACCCACCGTCAAAATAGTCGGTGATGGTCTGTGAGGTGTACAAAATCCGGGTAGAAGTATCGTAATGGTTTACGCCCGATAACTCGAACCAGCTGTTGATGTTCAGCCCGGTTATGAAGAGTTCATAATTGTATAACTCTTCTTCACCGAAACTTACCTCGTCGCTGATTGAATCGAAAAACTCCTCAAACTGCAACTGGGCCAGATTCAGAATCAAAGCTTCATCAACTGAATTGACAAAATCATCTGCCATTGAGGAGGAGTATACACTGAATCCATAAGACTTCAGCCCGGCTGAAAGCCCGCTCATGTAGTTTGAAAATACTGCAGAATCGTCGAGATGCTGAACCAGGGCACTATTGAAAAACAGTAAAGAGTCCTGAACAACAGCATCCAGACTGTCGAATTTTTCAACATCGGGGACTTTATAGGAATACTTATAACTGAAATCAGGTGCAAGCAGCAAAACGGAAACAGGCCCCCGGTTTCTGACAAATGATTTTGCCAGTCGCCTTTCAGGACTACATGAGCTAAAAAGCAACAATGCTGTGGTAATCAGAGCAAGTAAAAGAAGGCGCCCGTCCTGCATCTGGAATGTGAACTGTTTTTTATTATGAACACTCCGTTTCAGGAATCAGTTCCTGTTCGAGCAGAAGTTTGCCGAAATTGAACCCATAGGCATGGGCTTTCTCCAATTCCTCCTTATGCGGAGTAAATTTGATAAACATATTGTCGCCCACTACTTTAAGTTTCAGGTTCGACAGGTTTGATTCAATCAACTTCAGCCCTTCGCCGCTCCATCCATAAGAGCCAAAAGCTCCGGCAAGTTTTCCCTTGTCGCGCATTGGGTTGATCAACGCAAACAACTGGTAAATCTGCAGAATTATGTTCTGGTTAATGATGGGTGACCCTACGATAATTCCTGATGCCCTTGTAAGTTCCGCATCTATTTCTCCGAAAGGAGTGTTTTCGATGTCACAGGTATAAACATCAATTTCGCCGGCATTTCTTATACCTTCAGCGATGGTTTCGGCAAGAATAGCCGTATTATGATACGCCGATACGTACGGAATAAATACCCTGCGTTTTTCACGTATTTTTAGTGCTTCAAGCGAAAGAGATTCAGACTGTGCTACACGCTGTTTCCAGGTTGAACGCAGGATAGGCCCGTGACCGGTGCATATCTGATCAATTTCAAGGGGTTTGATCTTTTCGATCGCCTTAAGCAGGAATTTGCTGTAAGGTTTCAGGATCACATTGTAATAATAGAGAAACGCTTCGTCATAATCACCTGTGAGATCATCAAACATCAGTTCGTTGCAGAAGTGAGCTCCGAATGAATCGCAGGTAAACAGTAAACGGTCTTCAGGAAGATAAGTGTAGATTGAATCGGGCCAGTGAAGGTTCGGGGCACCAATGAATTTAAGGGTTTTATTGCCCAGCGACAGGGTGTCACCATCCCTCACCTGCAGGTGCCTGAATTCATGACCCAGAATATCCTTCAGATACCTGATGGCATTGCCACTGCCCACTACCGTGGCATTCGGGGCAATTTCAAGCAAATCGTCAAGGCATCCCGAATGGTCGGGCTCTGTATGATTGACTACAATGTATTCAATGGACAAAGGGTCGCATACCGACTTAATTTTATTGAGGTATGTTTCACTAAACTTGTTTTTGGCAGTGTCGATGACTGTTTTTTTATCCGCATCGATAAAATAGGAGTTATAGGTTGTGCCATATTCTGTCTCCATCACCACATCGAAGGTGACAATGTCATAATCGAGTATTCCTACCCATTTCACATCTTTGGTTACCTCAAGAACTTTATCGTCTTTCATTTCTTTTGATGGTAAATTGTTAATAGATTAGAATTCGAGTGTCATCTGAACAGCATCATCGTCGATGGGTGGTTTACGATCCTTGGCGGGAAGTTCAACGGTATTTTCAGTCTCAGGTTCCGGAATTTCTTCAACTACCTGAACCTCTGTATCTTCTTCAGGCTGGTAGGGGAGGGGATCAAGCATTTTGATCTTCTTTACAGCAAAAGTGGTCAGACGTTTGCCTTTCGCTTTGTGGCTCTTAACATCGATGAATTCTGAAGCAGTTACTTCTTCATCATCGATAACCCTGTTGTTGATTTTATCGTCAAAAATAACCAGGAATCTTGGCAACCAATCTGCCGATACCTGTATCAGTTTTGATGCAGCGTCTTCTCCAATAAAATCGGTCTTTTTATCCGTGATTTCAACCTGGAACCGTTTCAGGTAATAAAATTCCTTTTCAGCATGGTAATAAACAACACTCAATGGTTTCTTTTCATTGAATTTCTCAATAATGAGAAGGTCCTCATCAAAATGGTTGGATATGTCGAAGTTGAAAAGCCTGTAGTGCCCCGACTGCATAATGGTAAGGATTTTATCGTCACCGGCAAATGCACCCAGCAGGCGTCCACGTCCCTCGGTATTCAGGCGCCTGATAGAATCGTCAAACCAAATGTCGCGTGCTCCCAGTGTAGATACACCGGCTTCTTCCTGGCTGATCTTCTTTACAGCATATTTCGTCAGTATATTCCCCTGCGAGTTCCTACCTTTAATTGTCAGTTCACCGAAATTGAAGTCAAAGACCGGCTTCTTGAGCTTTGGCCTGGGCTTGAGCGCAACCCTGATAATTTCAGCCTCACCGTTGGGATTAGCGGTAAAATATAACACTTTCGACCCTTTGGTACCTTTGGTGAGATTGTATTCCTTGTCGCGTGTAACACCTACCACGGCGAATCGCTTAACGTAAACACCCCCTGTTTTTCCGTCCTGATAGGCAAGATTGTATATGGTGCGTTCATCATTTTTCCGGAAAACATCAATGTGAATCACCTGTTCGCCAACAAATACCTTTTCAGCCACCTTTGTTACAATAACCGTCCCGTCTTCTCTGAAAACAATGATATCATCGATGTCGGAGCAATCGCAAACGAATTCATCTTTCTTAAGCCCTGTGCCGGCAAACCCTTCAACCCTGTTTACGTAGAGTTTCTGGTTGGCAGCTGCAACCATTACGGCTTCGATGTTGTCAAAACTCCTCAGTTCTGTCCGCCTGTCCTTGTTTTTCCCATATTTCCGTTTGATGTTCCGGAAATACTCAATGGCATATTCTGTCAGATTTTCGAGGTAATGCTCCACCTGGGCTTTTTCGTCGCTCAGGTTTCGCATCAGTTCGTCAGCCTTGAACGAATTGAATTTAGAAATCCGTTTGATTTTAATTTCAGTCAGCCGAAGGATGTCATCGGTGACGATCTCACGGTAAAACTGTGGCTTATAGGGTTCAAGGCATTTGTCGATGGTAGATATCACCTCTTCCCAGCTACCGCACTCTTCAATGTTATGATAAATCCTGTTTTCAATAAAAATCTTTTCAAGCGAAGCATACAACAGGTTTTCCATCAGTTCCTGCCTTCTGATGTTCAGTTCGGTTTTCAGCAGTTCTACGGTACTCCTCGTCGACTCGCGGAGTATGTCTTTTACGCTGCTGAATTTTGGCTTTCCGTCCTGGATAACACAGTTATTGGGCGAAATGGAGATTTCACAATCGGTGAAAGCATACAGGGCATCGATGGTGGTGTCGGGCGACACCCCGGGGGTCAGGTGAATCAGTATTTCAACGGTGCTGGCCGTATTGTCATCGATCTTCCTGATCTTGATTTTGCCTTTCTCACTGGCTGCCACAATGCTGTCGATCAGCCCTCCTGTGGTTGTTCCGAATGGTATTTCGGTGATAACCAGCGTCTTTTTGTCCAGCTGATTGATTTTTGCCCTAAGCCTGACTTTACCGCCTCTCAGCCCTTCGTTGTACCTTGAGCAATCGGCCAGACCTCCGGTAGGGAAATCGGGAAGCAGATCGAAATCCTTCTCCTGAAGAATCCGTATGGAAGCATCAATCAGTTCATTAAAATTATGTGGAAGAATCTTTGATGCAAGCCCCACCGCAATGCCTTCGACACCCTGTGCGAGCAGCAGGGGGAATTTAACAGGAAGGGTAACGGGTTCCTTGTTACGACCATCGTACGATAATTTCCAGCGGGTTGTCTTTGGATTAAAAACAACCTCAATGGCGAACTTGCTAAGCCGGGCTTCGATATAACGTGGAGCCGCCGCATTGTCACCTGTATGAATATTCCCCCAGTTTCCCTGGGTGTCGATCAGCAGGTCTTTCTGACCCAATTGTACAAGGGCGTCACCTATGGAAGCATCACCGTGCGGGTGATATTTCATGGTGTGCCCGATGATGTTCGCTACTTTGTTGTAACGTCCGTCATCCAGCTCATCCATGGCATGAAGCAATCTCCGCTGAACAGGTTTGAGTCCATCAAGCACTTCCGGAACAGCCCGCTCCAGAATAACATAAGATGCATAATCCAGAAACCAGGACTGGTACATTCCGGAAAGCTGGATGGTTTTATGAAGTTCTCCTGCTTCTGTATCAGGTTGAACTTCCGGCAAATCTTCAGGCTGAATTTCTTCGTTACCGTTGATATTTATATTCTCTTCCATTATTCAGATTGCGCAAAGCGCACGTTTATAGCCTGTTATGTATTTGCTGCAGGATTACTTCTTCCGAAAAATCTCAATAACAATACTTCGGCAATGATACTGAAAAGTGCGATGATAATAAACCATTGCCAAAGTCTTTTACCGGAGCTTTTTTCAGCAATGATATCATTGAGTGGTTTTGGTCCTGCCTCAAGGATTTCATAATTGACGTTGTTTTCGGTGAATTTCTGCAGTGTTTCTTCACTCGCCGGAATGAGTTTTGATTCATCCCGGTTAAAATTGAAAGCCAGTAAGGTCACATTTTCTTTGCCACCCGATACCCTGAAAATCCCGGCTTCCTTTATCTGGTCGTTAATAAAAATCATACTCTGACCATCGAGTCGCCGGTATTCAGGAATGAATTCTGAAGTCCCGTCGGTCCCTGAGACCCTGAAAACATTGTCTTCGGCTGGCTTGAGGTTTCCCAGGCTGATGCCTCCGTGAGTTCCCGTGTAATGCATCATCGGCAGTACATTTTCACTTCTGAAAGCAATATTGAGCATGGCCGGGACAAACAATGCATGCCGGGGCCAGTTACCTGCTCTGTCATTTATCGGAACTGCACTCAGGTATATCTTCCCGCCATTCAGGTTTTGGGCAATCAGTAAAGCATCGCCATTGCCCAGGCCCAACAGTGTTTCTGCACTTCCTTTGCTGGTTGCCGACAGTCTGAAATGACGGTTAACAACGGGCAGATCAGTATTATCAGGATCAAGTCCGCTTTTTTCAAATACATCACTGAAAACAGGGTGCCTTGTATTTACTACTGAAACTTTGACTGCAGCAGAATCAGAGCCTGTGATCAGGTCGGTACCCAATGCTGACAAAAGTTGATTTATCTGGCTTATTCCGGCATCCTGCGCAGGAAAGATCAGCAGGCTGCCACCCCTTGAAACGAAGCCGGTGAATTCCTGAATGGCTCCAGACGTTATTGTTTTCAGGTCATTCAGGATAACGAGCCGGTACTCTGATAATGCCGAGTAATCGGTTTTGCCGGATGAAACCTGGCTAAACCCGATCACTGAATCAAGATCAAAAACAGATTTCAGGTAGGGATTTTCGTCCCGGCCATTGATGGCAAGTACCGGAATCTTTTCAGAAACTCTGAACACAAAATAAAAGATATCATCGTAAGTAACCGGATAGTCACTGATTTCGACCATTCCTTGCATGGTGCCAGGTTCAGGACTGGTAAAAGGCAACCTGACTTCCGATACACCACGGGCTTTGATTCCCAGGGCAGCAACAGCCCGTTGACGGCCGTTGATCACCAGTTTTACCGGTATTTTTTCCAGGTCGTCATCCGAAGAATTCCGGATCCTGACATTCAGCACTGAGGTATGATTCAGTTGAACTACCGGATTATCGAACCAGCAGGAATCAATGTACAGGTTACGGGCTCCGGCCGGATGAAGGGGTACAAGGGAAAAGGCTATGCCTTTGGTTTCATCGGGAAGTTCTGACATCACAGTGCTTTGCTGGAAATCGGAAATGATGTAGGCGGATTTTGAAACGGAACGGTTGGAAGTAAGGATTTCATTTTGTCGGGAGCTGATCTGAGCCAGTGTTTTCACTGCAGGTGACAGGCTGACATCTGGCAGCATTTCGAGGAACTCTTCCCTGGTTACAAGGCGCTGATGGCGTCCTTCAAAATCATTGGTTAGCAACTGGAAAAGATCATCGGCCTTGTATGCGGAAGCAATTTCTGCCGCTTTTGTTTTCGCCTCATCAAGCAGCCGTCCATGGGCACCAGCCGTTTCCATGCTGAAAGAATTATCCACAAAAATGCTGACAACACTGATTTGTCCTGATAACGACTTCCTGGCCGAAGGTATATATGGCTGGGCAAAGGCAAATACAAGGGCAGATACAGCCAGTATTCTGGTGATCAGAACAAGTATATGCAACAGTTGCGACTGCTTCTGCGTTTTTTGCTGCAACTCCTTCAAAAAGCTTACATTGCTGAAGTAGACTCTCCGGTATTTTCTGAAATTGAAGAGATGGATAGCAACTGGTATCAGCACCGCCAGGAGGGCAAACAGAATGTTGGGGTTAATAAACTGCATAATTGCGCTGAGGAACGACTTTTTTCATCTCCCTGCAAAATTAAACAAATCCCCTTAGTAATAGGAATACCATTATAACGGATTGAAAAAAAAGCCCGGCTTTACAGTCGGGCCAGGCAGAATATCAGGAAAATTAATATTAACAAAGCAAAAGTGATTCGTTGTACTCTATTTCGAATCCGCGTTTGTGTTTGGCTTCTTCATTGGCCAGTGATCTGAATACCAGTTGAATTTCATCATTCGGGGTTTTCGAAGCCAGATCCAGGTACAGTTTAAACGCTGCCCTGACTTTGCGCATTGCCATGACCAGGGCTTCGGAGTATTGCAGGTCCCTTGTATTTTTCAGGTCAATCACATAATCACTCACCCTGAGATCTTCCATTTGTTCCTCGGTTATTTCAAGCGGACCGATTTCCCTCACTTTAGTAAGTCGCACCATATAGGCAAATTCTTCACGGGCATATGTTTCAAAAACCCGTTTCATTTTTGAATTGCGCGCCTGTTGTGAAAGGCGGATAAAGAAGTCTGCTGTTTCCTGCGCTGATCTGATAGCGAAATGCAGGATCTCATCAACCGAGTTAAATCTGTTCATAGGGATATCGGGTTTAAGGTTCTTTCAGGACAATAATTTCAGGGAATAAAAATGATATACTGTTAATCCGGTTTTTTCAGAAAAGTAATCTCCAGGAATAAAAAAAGCCCATCCGGAGGGTGGGCTTTAAAAATTTCATCATTTTTCTTTAATTTTCCCTGAGTATATTCTCATCGTATTCAATCTCAAATCTCAGTTTGTGTCTTGCTTCTTCCTGCGCCAGTGAATTAAAAACATCTTTCATCTCATTGCTGACCGCCAGGGAGGCAAGGTCAAGATAAAGACGGAATGCGGCCTTTTCTTTTTTCATTGCAAGTACCAATGCGTCGGCATAAGTCATTTGAGGGCCGGGATAGACGTCAACCAGGTAGTCGCTGATCTTAAGATCGCTGATCTGTTCAGCCGGAATTTCAAAAATGCCCTGTTCCCTGATTTTCATCAGCCTGGCCTTGTGATTCATCTCTTCATGGGCATATTGATTGAAAACCTGCTTCATCTCGGTGTTCATTGATTGGTTCGAAAGCCTTGAATAAAAATCTACGGCTTCCTGCTCTGCATTCACGGCAAAAATCAGGATTTCATCAACGGTGGAAAATGGTTTCATGGTGTTGGCAGTGTTTTTAAGTGTTTCAGCAAAAATAAAAATTTATTATCATTTCTTATTTCTTTTCGAATGATTTGCTTTCGCCGGTTTTTTTGAATTTCCCCTGCTGAAGTATATTTCCTGTAATGAAAAAAGTAACCATAAAAAAGCCCCGGCATTTGCCGGGGCAGGGTTATCCAACATAGCATATGTCGGG
Source organism: Bacteroidales bacterium (assembly GCA_016705005.1). Taxonomy (GTDB): domain Bacteria; phylum Bacteroidota; class Bacteroidia; order Bacteroidales; family Lentimicrobiaceae; genus Lentimicrobium. Next base: position 27,324 of record JADIZB010000020.1, read on the forward strand.
GAAATATCAGAGAACGCCCAGATCGAGCATTGCATTGGCAACTTTGAGGAAGCCGGCAACATTGGCGCCTTTTACATAATTTACATATCCGTCGGCTGTTGTGCCGTATTTTACGCACTGTTCGTGGATGTTCTTCATGATCTGGTGCAGGCGCATATCAACCTCTTCAGATGACCAGTTGAGTTTCATTGAATTCTGCGACATCTCGAGACCGGAAGTTGCCACACCACCGGCATTTACTGCCTTGCCCGGGGCAAACATTACTTTATGTTCCTGGAATACTTCGATGGCTTCTGGGGTAGAAGGCATATTGGCTCCTTCGGCAACACACATCACACCGTTTTTAACAAGTGTCTGTGCATCGTCTTTGCCAAGTTCATTCTGGGTAGCACAAGGCAGGGCAACATCGCATTTGACTTCCCACGGCCGTTTTCCCTGATGGAACTGTGCATTCGGGAATTCGTAGGAATAGGGTTTCACGATGTCCTGGTTCGATGCACGAAGCTCAAGCAGGAAGTTAATCTTCTCACCTGAAATACCATCCGGATCATAAATGTATCCGTCAGGACCTGAAATGGTAACGACTTTACCACCCAGTTCAGTTACCTTCAGGGCAGCACCCCAGGCAACATTGCCAAATCCGCTGATGGCGACAACTTTGCCTTTGAAATCCTGATTTTTGGTCTTCAGCATTTCCTGGGCAAAATAAACAGCGCCGAATCCGGTAGCTTCAGGCCTGATGAGGCTTCCGCCCCAGTTGATGCCTTTTCCGGTAAGTACGCCGGTATGCTCCCTGGATAATTTTTTATACATACCATACATAAAGCCGATTTCACGACCTCCAACGCCAATATCACCGGCAGGAACGTCGGTCTCCGGACCGATCATTTTCCACAACTCAAGCATAAATGACTGGCAGAAACGCATGATTTCAGCATTCGACTTGCCTTTGGGGTCAAAATCACTTCCGCCTTTACCGCCGCCCATCGGAAGGGTGGTGAGACTGTTTTTGAAAATCTGCTCAAATCCGAGAAATTTCAGAATGCTGAGATTTACACTGGGGTGGAAACGTAAACCGCCTTTATACGGGCCGATAGCATTGTTAAACTGCACCCGGTAGCCAAGGTTGACATGTACCTTGCCACTGTCGTCTACCCAGGGAACTTTAAAGGTTAAGATACGGTCAGGCTCAACGACACGTTCAATTATACCAGCCGATTCAAACTGAGGGTTCTCATTGTAGATTTCTTCAATGGACTCCAGAACTTCGCGTACCGCTTGCAAGTACTCAACTTCTCCCGGATGTTTTTTCTCCAGGTCGGTCATGATTTTTTCCAGATTCATCTTGTGGATGTTTAGGGATGATTAATTTATGTGAAATTTGTAACAGTGTTAATTAAATAACAGTGCAAATTTATGCTATAAAAAATTTAATTTCCAAATTTCCGGATACTTATTTTAAAGTGTTCTTTTCCAAGTCAACACTAAGTTAATATTTTCGTTTTCAGCTACTTTAGACTGTTTCTAAACACCGTATTCAATGCCCGCCGAACAGGGTGAGTATCACCTGCAAACGATTGCAGGTCATTGTTATTCGGCATGGTTTTTAATCGCCGAAACCACATCATTTTTATAGGTCGTTTCCTTTATCAGTTTGCCCGATTGATTGTATTCTCTTTCCGTTCCGTTGCGCTTATTGTCAGCATAAGGCACTTCACGCCATATTTTACCGTTCAGGTGGAAAGCCCGCTGTGTGCCCGAACCGTTACGGAAAACGGCATCTCCGATCTTGAAGCCAAACTCATTATAATATACCCAGGTGCTGTCGAACATGCCCATCCTGTAACTACCCTCTATCTTCAATATTCCGTTTTCATGGTATAACCTGTAGGGCCCGTTCAGGCTGTCGTTTTTATAGGTTCTCTCTTCAACCTTTATTCCATCCGCATTCCAGTAAATTGCCGGTCCGTTCTTCCGGTCCTGTGTATAGTTCTCGACCGATTCCTTTTTTCCGCCTGAATTCCACCGCGTCGACTTTCCGTCGAGAAGGCCATCCTTATATGATGCTTCAAGTTGTTTCTTTCCATTCTCATAGTACCAGATACTGGTTCCATGCAGCTTTTTTCCACTGAACTGCTGCACTGATTTCAGATTGCCATCGGGGTAATTCTCAACTTTTTCATTACTGCACGAAAGCATCGCCAGGAGCAATATACCCAGGGAAATATATCCAATGGTTTTAATCCTCATTTAATGTGTTTTTTGTTCAATTTGTCGCCATACTCTTCCGACGTAAATGAAAGGTTACGGATTTTCAGTCTTTCCTGCTTTGGATTCCAGAAAAACATCTTCAACCGGGAATCGGGGGTGATTGTCTCAGGAAGGGTAACGGTCAGTCTGACGTTGCACCATTTGCCCCTGCTGACAAACAATCTTGCCGGGGCGCCCAGCCAGTGAATGGTTTCTCCCGATTCATCATGAAACGAAACAACCAGCACCGCACCTTCGATGACGGAATCGGAAAATGCTTCCACAGAGGCCGTCAGATTGCCTGACTGGTCTTTAATTATTTCCGAAAGCCGGCCATCAAATCCTTTGCTGTATTCGTGGCTGTCCATGGTGCAGATTCCTGCAACGGCCTGATTCTCCGGACCAAATACCGCTTTGAACAGGGTGTCGGCTTTTGGCATTATACAGGTATTTCCCCTGCTGTAGAGTGTCGCTGTAGCAAGTCCCCCGAAATCTGCCTTTTCGCAGATGCAGGGAAATCGTGCACGAACAATGTCGTCGGTTTCGTCAGGCACGGGCTTTGTCCAGGCATAGATAAAGTAGCTGGTTTTGCAGGAATCAAGCAGCATTGCCAGTGAATCGAGCTGAAGTCCGCCACGGTTGTCGTATTGTCCGAATGTGGTACGGCCGCCTTCGGTCTGGTCAAGGTAAAAATCAAGATACCATGGATTGTTGATGCTGATGGCCCTGGTGATGTTGCTGTCTCCGTATTGACTGTTCCACTTGTCGATGGCCAAGGCTATGCCACGGAATTCGCCGAAATGCTGTTTCGAATAATACCTTTTTCCGATGATGGTTTGTGCCGTGCCCAGCAGGAGTACCAACAATACGAGGGCGCCTGAAAACCTGGCAGGAAAATTTCCTGCAAACGAAAAAAGAAGCGCCACCAGAAACGGAAAGGAAAAAATAAGCACGCTGTGCTGGAGTACCGGGTTAACAACCCTTGAATAAAAAAAACCGGTGAGGAATGGCAGGATGAAAAAAAGCAATGAGAACAGATGAAATTTGTTTAATTTCAGTGCTTTACGACCAAACCACAGGGAAAAAATCATGATGACCGCAGTGAGTAGAAGCAATGCCACAGAATCATTGAAAAGATAACTGAGGTGGCCCCAGAGCCAGCCGTTTCCGGGTTTGGTCAGCCACAACCCGACACCTCCGATACTCAGATGATTGAGCGTGATGTAGATGTGGGGAGCAAACATCAGAGCTGCTCCGGTTCCTGCAAGAATGTAGTAAAGGATCCTGTCGCGCTTCAGGAAAAAGAGTCCGGTGATCCCTATGATCAGGGCGAGCAGAAAACTGAAATAGTGGGTGTACATGCAGGCAGCCGCACTCAGTGAGAAAGCCGCTGCATAAAGCTTCCGTGGTTTTTCGTCGAACAGCAGCCGGGTCCAGTACCAGGTCATCATCATGCTGAAAAGCAGGCCTGCTCCGTAAGGCCGTGCAATCTGGCTGTAGAGCAGGGGAAATTCAAGAAATGCCACATAGGCACCTGTAAGCAGTCCGGTAATTTCACCGAACCATCGGGTGAACAACCGTATGATAAAATAAACTGCAAATACGCCCCCAAGAGCAAACGGAAGCCGGACAGCCCATTCACCCATGCCGAAAAGTTTTACCCAGTAATAGAGAAAGACCTGGATACCACCGGGATGGCCATCGACATAAAACCCATGGTCAACGAGATCAGAAAAAGTATCAAACCTTACCCTGGCCAGGGCGCTCAATTCGTCGTTCGAATAGGAGAAGCCAAGTTCTGTCAGGCGGAGTATTGCAGCCACAAGCAATATGATTGCGGAGAGTAGCCGGAAGTACTTTTTATTCCCGGGTTCAAAGCCTGATAACAGATCTTTCACATTCATGCCGGTGGAATGAAAATATGCTGCTTAACTGATTTGTTCGTTCATCTGCTGTTTAACTACCTCAAACAGCAGGATACCGGCTGCGACCGATACATTCAGTGATTCAATCTGTCCACGCATGGGTATCGATACTACCTCATCGCACCTGCGCAGGTATTCGCCCGAAACGCCGTCTTCCTCCGATCCCATAATAACTGCCAGCGGGCCGGTATACGATGCGTCGTAATAATTCTTCTTTCCTTTTTCTGAAGCTGCAACTATCCTTAAACCACTTTCCTTCAGATAGTCGATGGTGATTTTCAGGTTTGAACTTTTATGCACTGGCAACGTAGAAAGTGCCCCTGCCGATGCTTTCATAGCGTCACCATTCACGGGTGCGCCCCCTTTTTCAGGAATGATCAGACCATGGGCCCCGGCACAGGCAGCTGTCCGGGCAATGGCTCCCATGTTCCTTACATCGGTGATGCGGTCGAGGATCACAAAAAGCGGGGTTTCCCCTTTTTCGTAAACCGACAGCAACAGATTTTCGATGGGCTGGAAGGCAATCGGGGAGATAAAACAAACGATGCCCTGGTGGTTACCCCTGATCAGCCGGTTTAATTTCTCAACGGGCACATACTGGTAAGGGATGTTGTTTTCGTTGATCAGTTTCCTGAGTTCCGGAACCAGTTCGCCCTTCAGCCCCTGCTGCATCATTATTTTGTCTACCTCTTTGCCTGCGGCAATTGCTTCGATCACCGGCCTCATGCCGTAAACAAAGTTGCTGTCTTTCATTGATGTTGTATTTTGCCGGATTTAAGGTGCAAATATAGGGTTTTAAGCGGTGATTGCTTCCTTTGTCATGATTACCTTGCAGGATTGCCGGCAGTTGACTACATTTGTTCTGTTAACCAATTTCAGACAAATTCCGCTGTTTTCAATGCAGCTTTAAGAAAGCCGGCATCAGACATCAGACTTTAGAAATTAGACATTAGAAATTAGAAATTAGAAATTAGATATTCATGAACAACTTCCTGGTATATAAATCATCGGCGGGCTCAGGCAAGACCTACACACTGATGCGTGTATACCTTGAAATTGTTCTGAAGGATCCTTCCCGTTTCAGGAATATACTGGCCATTACTTTTACCAATAAAGCGGCCAACGAAATCAAGCAGCGCATTCTTACGAACCTGAGACTGCTGTCGGCGCTGGATCAGGATCATATCCCGGAAAAAATCAGGCATCTGGTAACCAGCCTGTCTGAAGCTACCGGGTTTGATGTTCCGGCACTGAAAGAAAGTGCAGGAAGGGTGCTGACATTGATTCTGCATGGTTACGGTGATTTTGCCGTATCGACCATCGATAGCTTTATGCACCGGATCATCAGGTCATTTTCATTTGACCTGAAACTCTCGATGAACTTCGAAGTGGAGATGGATACAGCCATGCTGCAGGCTGAAACGGTCGATTTGCTGCTTTCAGGGGTTGGAAACGACAAGCATGTGACCGATGTGCTGGTAAAATTTGTTCAGGAAAGGGCCGAAAGTGACGAGAGCTGGCAGATTGAGCGTGATCTGCAGCAATTCAGCAACAACCTTTTCAGGGAAGACGCCATTGCCATGCTGCCCCTATTGGGAGAATTTACTTCGGAGAGACTGAGCCTGATTAACCGGAAACTCAGTCAGCAGATCAGCAGTTATGAAGCCGATCTGAAGAAACCGGCCCTCAGGGCTTTTCAACTGATCCGGAGTCACGGCATTGATCCTGAATCTTTTTATTATAGCAAGACCGGAATAGTTAACTACTTCAGGAAAGTCAGTCAGGGAGATGTTGTTGTGGCTGGTGAGCCAAACAGCTATGTCAGAAAAACCATCGAAAACAATGAATGGCTGAGCACAAAGGGGAAAAAATCACCCGATGCCAATGTCATCATCAGCATATCGCCTGAGCTCACTTCGTGTTACAGGGAAATAGAAGCCATTGTCCATGACAGGGAAGGGCAGCAGATCATATACAGTAATATCAGGAGTAACCTTTACCCGATGGCTGTGCTCGGCGAGTTGAACCTCCGGCTTCAGGAAGTTAAAAAAGAGCGTAATGTCATTTCAATTGCCGAATTCAACCGCATCATTTCGTCGATTGTTGCCAATGAGCCTGTTCCTTTTATTTATGAACGAACGGGGGAGAAATTCAGGCATTACCTGATTGATGAGTTTCAGGATACCTCGGTACTCCAATGGCAGAACCTTCTTCCGCTGGTTGAAAATTCACTTTCGCTTGGCGGAAAGAATATGATAGTAGGCGATGGCAAACAGGCGATCTACAGATTCAGGAACGGGGAAGTGGACCAGTTTGTAAGGCTGCCTGAAATCGATAATCCAACTGGTAATGAAATTGTAAATCAGCGGGCCTACGCTCTCAAACGTGAATTTGCACCCTTTCTTCTGGACTCGAATTTCAGATCAAAATGTGAAGTGGTTGAGTTCAATAACAGTTTCTTCAGCTTCGCATCCGGAGCCTTTCTTCCTGATTTTAAAGAGGTTTACGATGGGCTTGCTCAGCAAACAAATGCCAACAACAAAGGAGGGTTGGTCAGGATTGAATTTTTTGACGGAGATCAGTCTGATTTTGATGATTATAACTGCACCAGAGTTCTTCAGCTTATCGGGGAAATTACAGGTGATGGCTATATGCCCGGAGATATCACAGTACTTTGCCGTTCGAACAGGGATTCATCGAATGTCGCATCTTTTTTGAATGCCAATGGGGTGCAGGTAGTTTCGTCGGACAGCCTGCTGCTTTCAGGGTCGCCCGAAGTTAATTTCCTCCTTAACTTCCTGACCCTGATCTCAGATCCGGCGAATGACATTGCCCGGGTTGCTGCTGCTGCCTACCTTACAGGGAACAGCCATGGAACAGGATTTGATTATCACCGCCATTTTTCAGGTGCGATGAACCGGCATGACTTCTATGCATTACTGCAAGAGGCTGGTTATGATATTAACATAGTTAAGTTGAGGGGACTTTCACTCTACGATACCTGCGAGGAACTGATCAGGATCTTTGGTCTACACCTCAAATCGCCGGTTTATATGCAATTTTTACTCGATGAGGTGCTTGGATATGCTTCGGGAATAAATACAGGTATCGGGGGCTTTATCGAATACTGGGAACAAAACAAATCAAAAATATCCGTTGTCCTGCCGCTGTCGCAGGAAGCAGTTCAGATTATGACCATTCATAAATCGAAAGGACTGGAGTTTCCGGTGGTCATATATGCCTTTGCTGACGATGATGTGAGGAAGCTTACCCGGAAATCCACCTGGGTGGAACTGAAAGACCCGGATCTGCCTGAGTTGCCTGTAGCCATGATCAGAATTGACAAGAGCCTAGCCAAAACACGCCTTGCTGAAATATACAATACTGAGTTCTCGAAAAGCAAGCTTGATCTGTTGAATATGGCCTACGTTGCTTTTACCCGTGCTGCTGAGCGGCTCTATGTTCTGGCCGGAAAGCAGGTTGCTCCCAGGGATGAAATCAGATCGATCCATACCCTGATCCGTGAATTCCTTGCCGGTGCCGGAATTTTTTCTGAAGGGAAACTGGTTTATGAGTTTGGACAGGCTGAGAAAAAGCAAACCAGGCTGAATAAGGAAGTTTCAGTTGATTCCATACCATCTTCCTTCCTTTCGGGAGACTGGAGGAACAGGCTGGTGTTTGCCGCTCGTGCTCCCCGTGTATGGCTGGCATCAGAACCGGGTGAAGGACAGGCATCGGGTAACCTGCTGCACCTGGCATTGTCAATGATTGTTACTCCGGATGATGTGGAATCAGCATGCAATCAACTTGTTCTGCAGGGTTTTATAACCGGCAATGAATATACTGACCTGAAACATAAACTGATATCGGTCATCAGTCATCCGGCGGTGAAGCCGTTTTTCACCGGAGAGGGTAAGATCGCCGTTGAAACAGAGATACTTGCCCCTGGCGGGAAAAGCTACCGGCCCGATAGGGTGATTTTTCATGACACACACACCGATGTGATTGATTACAAAGCGGGAAAACCATATGATTCTCACAAAAGCCAAATCCGGCACTATGCTTCACTGCTTGGGCAGATGGGATATCCGGGACTGAAGGCCTGGCTAATTTACCTCGGCGATCCGGTTGAGGTTGTAGAGGTAAACTGATCAGAAGCAGCATAATCCAGTGTTGATCATTCATTCTTCTTATCAATGCGAAATTCCGGTAAATTTGCACTATGATCCAACCGGTTAAAGCAAACGAAATTTTTTCCCTGAAAGCTGAAATGGTGCTTGTGGATGTCAGGTCTCCGGCCGAATTTCTGCAGGGCCATATTCCGGGTGCTGTGAACATTCCATTGTTTTCTGACAGTGAAAGGGCTGAAGTCGGAACCCGCTACAAGCAGGCCGGCAAAGATGCCGCATTGCTGGTCGGACTCGATTTTGTCGGTATCAGGATGTCGGACTTCGTAAAAAAGCTTCATGTCCTCTGTCGTGGGAACAGCAGACAGGTGGCAGTCTATTGCTGGAGAGGAGGAATGCGCAGTGCCTCCATGGCCTGGTTATTCAGTACAGCTGGTTATAGCGTATGTCTGCTTGAAGGTGGATATAAGGCATACCGGGCCTACATCAGGGAGGAAGCCGGCAAGGGTGTGCCAATGATCGTGCTGGGAGGAATGACGGGTTCCGGTAAGACTGAAATACTCAGGGAGCTTAAGGCAAAAGGTGAAAAGGTAATTGATCTTGAACATCTGGCAAGTAACAAAGGTTCGGTTTTTGGTTATCTCGGACAGCCTGATCAACCAACCAATGAGCAATTTGAAAACAATCTGGCTGATGCCTGGCTGTCGCCGGATAACTCAGGACCGGTATGGATTGAAGATGAAAGCCGTTCGATAGGAGCTGTGAGTTTGCCCGGGCCATTCTTTGAACGCATGAAACACCAACCACTGGTTTTATTGCATGTTCCGGTTGAAAAAAGGGTTGAGCGGCTAATTGCTGAATATACAGGTTTTGAAAAGTCAGCCCTGACCGGTGCCCTGATGAAGATAGCCCAGCCCATTGGTGGACAAGGTGTTCAGGAAGCTGCAAAATCAATCGGAGAAGGTAATTTTGATCCGGCCATCAGACTGGTATTGGGTTATTACGATAAGATGTACATCAGGGCACTGGCAAAATTCAACCACAGGGATATCATCAGCATTGAATCGACTACCGGTGATGCAGCTGCAAATGCTGCATTGATTCTGAAACACATAACCGGGAATACGGTCACATAACTTCCATTTCATCCCTGCCGGAAAAATCCTTTCATCAAATGAATCACAATAACTTTTAACTTTTTACTTTTTACTTTTTACTTTTTACTTTTGAACTTAACCTATGAATCAGATATACCTCGATTATAATGCAACAACGCCTATTGATCCTGAAGTTGCCGCAGAAATGCGGCCGTTTCTGGATGAGTACTTCGGTAATCCATCAAGTAGTCATGGTTATGGCCTTAAAACCCGCATTGCTGTTGAAAAAGCCAGGTCGCGGGTCGCTGCTCTGATTAATTGCCGTCCACAGGAGATTGTATTTACCAGTGGAGGAACGGAATCGAATAATATGGCGATAAAAGGGGCTGCTTATGCCATGCGCCGTCACGGAAATCACCTTATAGTCTCGTCTGTTGAGCATCCGGCCGTTACAGAGGTCACCCGATTTCTTGAGACGCAGGGATTTGAGATCACCCTGGTGCCGGTCGATAAATTCGGGATGGTTGATCCCGACAGGGTAGCGAAAGCCCTTAGGCCTGAAACCATTCTGATTTCCGTGATGCATGCCAACAACGAAGTGGGAACCATTCAGCCTGTGGCAGCCATTGCCGACATTGCGCGGCGTCACGGAGCCCTGATGCATACCGATGCGGCGCAATCGATCGGAAAGATTCCTGTTGATGTCAAGGAACTGGATGTTGACCTGCTTTCAATTGCGGGGCACAAATTATATGCGCCTAAAGGCATTGGCGTTCTGTTTATACGTCATGGAGTTAAGATAGAAAAACTGATGCATGGTGCCGATCATGAGCAGAACCTCAGGGCAGGTACTGAAAATGTACTTGAAATTGTTGGTCTTGGAAAAGCCTGTGAAATCGCTGGTCGGGATCTGGAAAATAACCTCATTCACCTTGCACAGATGCGCAGCCGGTTGCAAAAGGGGCTGATTGAGCGGTTGGGGAATCTCAGGATTAACGGCCATCCTTCAAGGCATCTGCCCAATACGCTTTCGATCGGTTTCGAAAATCTGAATGCGGTCAGCCTGTTGCAGGCAATGGAAGGGGTAGCGGCTTCAGCCGGGGCTGCCTGTCATACCGGGACAACCGGTGATTCATCAGTACTGGGTGCAATGAAAGTGCCTCCTGCCTTTTCGCAGGGTACCATCCGCTTCTCCACAGGAAAATATACCACCAATGAAGAGATAGATCAGGCAGTTGAGATCATTTCCGATGCTGTAAAATCGCTTCAACCTGAACCTGCCGGTGATTCATCAAAAGCAGTGGATAGTGAAACTGTAAAGCTGACCAGATTTACCCATGGGCTGGGTTGTGCCTGTAAAATGAGGCCTGCTGACCTGGAGACGGTGCTTGCTCATATGCCTGTGATAAACAATCCAAATGTGCTGGTTGGTGCCGATAAACGCGATGATGCTGCAGTTTATCGCCTAAGCAAAGAGATGGCTTTGGTCCAGACGGTTGATTTCTTTACTCCGGTGGTGGATGATCCGTATACTTTCGGGGCAATTGCTGCAGCCAATTCACTCAGCGATATCTATGCCATGGGTGCAACACCATTGTTTGCCCTCAATATCGCAGCGTTTCCGGTGAACCGACTTCCACTCGAAGTACTTGAATCCATTCTGAAGGGGGCTTCCGATAAGGCAACTGAAGCCGGAATCCCGATACTGGGGGGGCATTCCATTGAGGATACTGAGCCTAAATTCGGGATGGTGGTAAGCGGCCTGGTTCATCCCGACAAGGTATTATCCAATGCAGGAGCGCAACCAGGAGATGTTTTAATTCTGACAAAGCCAGTTGGTACCGGGGTTATTTCAACAGCAGCCAAGCGTGGAATTGCAGAGGAACAAGGCCTGAATGCTGCGATATTCTCCATGTTGCAATTGAATAAGGGTGCAGCAGAACAAATGGGTAAACGTAAAGTTCATGCCTGTACCGATGTAACGGGTTTCGGGCTGTTCGGCCATCTGCATGAGCTTACAGCTGCTTCAGGGGTTACTGCAGAGGTGAGTTTTGGAAAGATTCCATTTCTGGAAGGAGCTCAACAACTGGCAGCAGCCGGGGCTGTTCCGGGAGGAACCATTGCCAATGCTGATTTTGCCAGGGATTTTGCTGACTTCGGCGATTTCTCCCTTACGGATATTTACCTGGTGTGTGATGCACAAACCTCCGGAGGTCTGCTGATCAGCCTGCCACCCGGTGAAGCGGAATTACTGATCGAAGATTTAGAGAAAGCAGGGCTGATGGGCGTTGTTATTGGGTCTGTTCAGGGTAAAGGCAATGGGCGGATTGTCCTGGTAGCATGACAATTCATCCTACATGTTCAGGATTTTTTACTTATTCATCCGGTAGAATTAAACCGGCTGTCGACTTTGGTTCCCCTTTTATATCTTTCAGATTAAATAGTCAACAAGTCGGGAACTTAACAAAAGCCAACAGCCGGTTCGTAAGGGAATCTTTGTGATTAACCGCAAAACTATGAGAAAAGGAAACTATGCTTTGATGTTTATGTCGAAATAGTAAAAAAGTAATGCATTTATAGTAAAATAAATAAAAATATTTTACAATATACTGATTTATATAGATTTATATGGAAATAAATTTTACTATGACTTAATAAAAGTTGAATAAATGAATAGAGTAAGACTTAAAATACACAAAACCAGAACCGGAGGATTCTTATTCCAAATCCGCCGGTCCTGTTTAGTAAGGCAGGTTAAAAAGTCAGGGATGAACTGATCCCACAAAGGCACTGCCATTGTTGTCAACAATGGTAACATCGCCAGTATCCACGATACCATCGCCATTTATGTCGGTGACAACATAACCTGAAGTAAATGCTGAAGCATCGTTATCAATGGGTGTCATGTCTCCTGTATCTACCGAACCATCCTGATTGGCATCACCTCCAAATAAGCAATATTTTCCTCCCTTGAGGATGGAGTTATTTCCGTAAATCTTTGAGGGAGAATCTGAAAAGTTGTAACTGATGGAATTACCACTGAATGAAACAGGTGTGGAAGACCATGATTCAATGCTGTTCCTGTGGTTTATTTTCAGGTAGTAAATTCCTGATAAGGCTGATGAAAAACTGGCCATACAGGTTCCATTCTGATTCAGAGCAGTGTTGACTGAAGATGCGACAACAGAATATGGTGGTGCAGACTGAACCAGGCTGACATTGATCTGATCAGCTACAGTTCCCGGGAAATGGGGGCCTGATTCATCGCCGGCTTTACGCATCATTTGGGTAGTTGGATCAAACAATCCTTCAAGCATCAGGGTGAGGTTCAAAATTTTCTGTGATTCAGGATTGATGACATTTACTGTATAATCTTCAGTTTCACCCCAATCGACATTTCCACAGGGGACGATTTCTCCGGTATATAACAGCCTTACCCGGAGCCTTGTGGGTCCGTTTAATGCATCAGAGGGAGGTGTAATTGTTCCTGAAAGGGAGCTTTCGCTCATCGGGAAATACTCACCGGCATCGTCGAAATCAAGATCCTGGTTCCAGTCGACCCAGGCGCCGCACTGGTCGCCGGTATACCATGGGCTGGTGGTTACTGAAATCGTATAGCTGATTCCGGCAGTCAATGTTGTTGAGATCCCGGTAAAATCCGTATAGCCATTGGTTCCGCAAGAGGACGTATTGCTGATGGTGTTGAAATTCATCGTCCCGATAAATTCATCGCAGGTTGCACTGGCATCACAATAATCAGGATCTTCAACGGTGATATACCCTGATTTGGTTTCCGTGTCGCTTCCATTGGCATTCGTTGCAACCAGAGTAACGTCGTAGACTCCGGGAGTGAAGTAGGAAACAACAGGGTTTTCGACAGAAGAAGCTGAAGGAGTACCACCTTCGAAGGTCCATTGCCAGCTTGTAGGATTGCCTGCTGAGATATCAGAGAAATTAACACTTTCGCCTGTCAGAATGGAATTCGGCGTGCCCGAAAAATTGGCAATCGGCGGGGCGTTGGCGGCAAAAAGCTGCAATACGGTGACTCCCCATTGCGCCATACCGGCATATTCACCACCCCATACCATGGAATGGTCAAGGTAATCCCAGGTATCGTGCAGGTAAACTATACTGCCCGTTTCATCATACCCGTAGCCAAGCATTGTATGACCCGAGACCTGGATGAGTACTGGTCTGCCATTATCGATTTCATTCATATACTGTGCGAATGTAAACCCCAGTGTATTTCCACCATTGCCATAGATCAGCTGGGTATAATTCTGCACAACAGTAATTCCGCGCGATTCGTAAAACAATCTCATTCCATGACATCCATCCCTTGCTCCGGGTTCTGATGAAGAATAATCATAAATCGGACTTCCATCCCCGTAATAGAAAAAAGTGGTGGATCCATCTGAACTACCTACAGCCGATTGGTTGGTTCCCATAAAGTCGGCCAGGCAGTCGCCATGCAGATGTTGTGCCCAGCCATTGATGATGTAAGGATCCGGGTCGGAGCTGTTATATAGAGTCCAGTAATCATCTACATGGCCCCTGGTTGTTCGTCCGTCGAGATTCAGCATTGTAGCGCTCAGGGGGCACAGGTCACGTGTTTCACCATTGATAACTACAGAACCCCAGTTGCTGTTGTTCATGGGCATCACACCTCCATTCGCAGGACCGGTGTATGCCGACGGGTAACCGTTGTTATCATAAAATCCGGCACCCATAGAAGCGGCAGTCGGGGAGCATCCAAATGACCAGCTGAATGCTGGTACGCCTGCCAGAACCACAGCATTGGCAGTATATTCTGCAGCCGGAGCCCTGTACCCCGAAGGAGGTTTTACCGGTGTAGTTACGCTGATGATTTCACGTCCGCTTTCATCATATGAACGGCTGGTAATATATTTGTCAACAGTGACGGGAACGTTTTGTGCAAAACTTAGGGTTGACACAGCAGCTGCAATTGCAGCCAGTATTAATAGTCTTTTTGCTAACATGGTAAAATTATTTTCAATATGATAAACGGGTTCACAAAATTTCAATGTTTTCAATTGTTTGTATCCTGTTTTTTGGGGTTATTCTATCGTGAAATCCTTGATGATAAAGGAAGATGCAAAACAGTCAATTCCTCTATCCGATAAAAGTGAGCTTAGGATATGTAATCTATAAATTACCGCTAATTTAAGAAGGAAAATATAGAATCCGGTTACAAAATCTGATTTATTTTTAATTTTTATGAGATAATCAAACAAGTTCAATACCCGTGGATTATTCCAAAGTCATTGACTTACCACCAGATAATCCTGGTGTGATGTTTTATTCATGTCAGAAGGTTGCATACTGGAACTGAATCAGCAACGAATGAATAACCGGATAGTGAGAGACTTTCCAAAATTAAAAACTCAACGCGCCTGCTGAATGTGAATTTGTATTTCCGTAACATTAAGTATAGTTGAAATGCCCTCATCCGGTGCTAAAACCAGCTTTATTAATAGTTTAAACAAGCTTCGGCTCTCCCGCCGGAAGCGCAGGACAGTTTGCTCAACCTGACAGGAAAAAGGCATGAATTATTAAGAACAAATTTCAGACAGTTCCTCAGTAATCCGGGAAATTTACCGAAAATTGAAGTCAGGGCTTCTTACTTGAAATAAACGAATTGGAGTTATTGTCCAGAATCGAAATGTCCCCGGTATCCACCACTCCATCTCCGGAAAGATCTGTAACAACGTATCCGGTGATGAAAATAGTAGCATCGTTGTCGATAAGTGTCATATCGCCGGAATCAATGGTTTCGTCATGGTTAACATCACCGGCAAAGAAGCAGTACTTATTTCCGACAAGTTTCAGGTTGTTGCCAAATGCTTTTGAAGCACTGTCAGTAAAATCGTAGGTAACATAATCGCCTGAAAAGATTATTGGAGCAGCTGTCCATGTTTCGATGCTGTTCCGGTGTGAAATGAGGAGGTAGTAATTCCCATTAAATGATAATGGTTTATAGAATTTACAGGATCCGTCCTGATAAAGGGGGATAGCGCCTATGGTGTCAATTACCTGAAAAGGAGCAACGGGTGAAGCAAGCATTATGTTGACCAGATCCGAGACTGTTCCGGGAAACTGGTCGCCGTATTCACCTTTGGCTTTTCTCATCGAAGACTGATTTTCGTCAAAAAGACTTTCAAGAACCAGGTTGAGTTTTATGGTTACTGATTCCGGTCCGGCAGAGCCGCTGATATAATGATTTTCAGCAGGAACATCGTTCATCGGATGATACCATGTGTCTTCCCAGCTGCATGATGTGCTATCGAATCCAACGTCTGTGGCGCCATGTGCATAATTAAATACCAGGTCAAAAAGCTTTTCGTTGTCCGGGATATTTCTGGGATTTTCGTTGCCATCCAGATAAAGGTTGAGGTTTGCCAAATCTTCAGTAATAAGGTATTCGTTGCCTTCAATCCACCACCAGTCAAGTTCCGTATGTATATTTTCAATCCCTGCAAAGAGTAATACTTTAGGGTCGTAGGTAAGGTTAAGATTACCAAACTGGATATTTTCGAAATCGCTTACGGTAACCGGAATCCTTATTATAGTATCTGCAATGGATACAATATTCCCGGCTGTAAGAACCGGTGCGTTTGCCGGAGGTGGAATAAATTCGGTGGCATGCAATGTGACAATCTGAGTGGCGGCTCCGGGGCAGCTGTTGTATACAAATTCATATTCGCTTGTGGTCCACGAAAAACAGAACTTTACATACACTGTGGTTTCCGGTATTGAATCATTTACGGGTGGGATGGAAAGTGAATATGTAAATCCCTGGTCAGGATAAAAAGATAACTGCATATCGGGGGATGCCGTTATAAACAGCGGAGAACTCAGATTACAGGCTGACACTGTGTAAGGCAACGGGTCGGAACAATCGAACCTGATAACGCCACCGAAATCAATGTAATCTGGTTCTACTGTTATCATTGGTTTGAGGAGATGTACCGAATAGTCTTCCGTTTCACCCGGACCGGAAAAATCGCAGGGCGTTAATTCTCCTGATTTGACTATCCTGACCCTCATCCGGAAAAGGCTGTCGGCAGGTGCGCCCAGCGGAACATCAAAAGAGCCTGAAAACTGAGTGGTATTGGATATTTTGGGGATTTCGGTAAATTCACCCGGATCAATAAAATCATTGTCGCGGTTCCAGTCCAGCCACAGGCCACATTTCTCATCCGGAAGTATGATGCTGTCAATCAAAATACTGATAGCATACTGTTTGCCAGGGACAAGCTCAGCTGTTATTGCAGTGAAATCGGAATACCCGTTATCCCCACAGTTGTTATTGATATTGTTGATATCGCCTGCGTGGACAGCAGTAATAAAATCGTTGCAATCGCCGGAGGCAAAACAATGACGGACAGAAATATAATTGTTCCTGATTTCAGAATCATAGCCAATGGCATTTGTTGCAATAAGGGTTACGGGATAAATTCCCGGTACTTCATAGGTGATCACCGGATTCTGATCGGTTGAAAAAGACGGATTACCTCCTTCGAAAGTCCAAAGCCATGAGGAGGGAGATCCCGTGGAAGCATCAGTGAATTCAACAATCTGACCTGGATCAACCTGCCTGTGATTTGCGGTGAACAAAGCAACCGGAGGCGGTGTGTCAGACTGCAGCCTGATTACAGTTACCCCGAAATGCTGTCGTCCGGCGTATCTGCCGGCCCAGTTCATCGAATGCATGCTGTGGTCCCAGGTGTCGTGAAGGAAAACCATTTGTCCGGCTTCGTCATAACCATACCCCAGCATCGTATGGCCTGCGATGTGAATCAGGACCGGCCTGCCATTGTCAATTTCTTCAACATACTGGTCAAATGTAAATCCAACGGTATTTCCGTTGTAGCCCATGATCATCTGGGAGTAATTTTCAACGATCTGATATCCACGTGATTCGTAGAACAGTTTCAAACCATGGCACCCGTCTCTGAAGTTTGGTTCCAATAGAGAGAAATCAGACAACGGGCTTCCATCCGTATACAGGAAGAAGGTAGAAGCTCCATCGGGATTGCCATAAGCCGATTGATTGCTTCCCATAAAATCACCCGTACAAGTATCGTGAGGATGTTGAGTCCAGTTGTTTACAATGTAAGGATCAGGGTCACCGTTTTCATAATAATTCCAGTAATCATCGGCATGACCCCGTGAAACTCTTCCATCTAAACCCTGCCTTGTTGCGCTGATGGGACATTGGGAAAGTGTCTGGCCATTGATGACAACTGTGCCCCAGATGGTGTTATCCATCGGCATCAGACCTCCATTGGTCGGACCAACATATATATCCTCATATCCTGTATTGTCATAATATCCTGCAGCCATGGAAGCGGCAGTGGGAGCACAGCCGAACGACCAGTCGTAGGCTGGTACATCATTGATTATGACGGCTCCGGGGGTGAGAGTGGCAGCCGGGGATCTGTAACCGGCAGGAGGTTTGCCGGGAACTTTAATCAGGGTTAATTCGTGACCACCACTGTCGTAAAATGGTCCTGACATGAAGTTTTCTACAGCGGTCTGCTCATTCTGAGAAAAACAACTGAAACCCGGAAGCAGAAAAAAGATCAGCAGAACGAAAATACCCAAACCGGTTTGCAGCAATGAATTGGCCAGTCTGGCGACTGATGGGGAAGATGTATGGCAATGACATCTGAATAAGCTGATTACACTGTGTGCAACCATAGAATTATCTGTGTTTGTTTTTGAAGAAACCCTGTCATAAGCCTGATATGACCCTGTTCATTTTACTATTCATCAACCCCACCAAACCCCTTCAGGATTGTTCAGGGCGATTATTCTTAATGTTTCATTCGGGCAAATGTAAGTTTCTGCGATTATAGAAAAATCAGAAAGCCTGGAATCAAAATGAATGAACAATGCTATGTAATTGTAAATGAACGCAATGCAAATCAATTACTTCAAATTATAAGCAAATATAGGCTTTTATAGGTATCCTGACCTTTCGAAGGCAACTATTTATTAACTTTTAGTTCTTGATATCTTTGTGTTTGTTTGGTTCAGATGGCATTCCCGACCAAAAGTCAGTAAGGAATTATCAAACTGCGGCAATGATCAGAAGTAGTGTAATTGAAAAGATTTCCATTACCCGGTATAAGGGCGCGGGGGAGGATAATTGATTTTTAGCCGGTTTTCTGTTTCAGTGATCAGCCCGGTTGCATTTCACCTGTTTCATAAACCGCAACAGATATATTAGTACGAATTGGTAAGCCATCGCTGAATCTGCCTTTCTGTATTTTTAAACATAATTTTTTCGACGAGTTCCCGGGAACCAACGGATGTATAATTCTGCAGTCCGCAGTTGTCGAATACATTGATCAGTTTCTCTGAAAAATCAGGCATTGCTGAGGCATTCGGTACTTCTGGCAGGGAGGCTACAAGTCCGTCGTAATCGGTTCCGATTGCCACATAACCGGAGGCATCAATTCCGATTCTATTTCCTACCTGAAGGATATGTAATACCTGATTTGCAAAATGGAGAACTCCTTCTAATTGTTTGTAATCGAGGTCCTTACCATCAAATATATCTTCATCGCCTTCTTCATCCTGAAAATCCACCTCGGAATTTGAAACTTCCAGGGTAGAATCTGTATCACTTGTAAAGGAATAAGCCTCATAACTACTCAAAAATTCTTTTGGTGGCTTACGTTTCCCGCCAATTATCCTTATGTCGAATGAAATGCCGATGATACCATCCGATTTCAGGATTTCAACAATATCTTCGTCATACATGTTAATGGTAGATGGATTGAAAAACGTTCCTTCAATGATCCCCGGTACCTGCTTGTAAACAACCTTGAAAAATTTTCTAAGCATTGGCTGGACCAGTTTCCTGACATACAAATGGTTGGTTCTTGAAATTCCCGTGACACCGACGTGGGAAGCGATGATCGGCATATTTTCATATTCCATCTGTTTCCTGTAAGCGTAAAAGTCAATCCGGCTGCGAAGGCTGAGGTGCTTTACATCAACCAGGACCTTGCGTTCATGCCGTTCAGTGTAGCATTCATCGATCAGCTTTTTTCCATAATCCGTTAGCCCGGATCCCTTTGGTACGAAATAATATTTGCCGGCACTCTTTATACCATAGGCATGATTGGCGAATACCATCTGCTGCATATGTGCCATGGTTATATACAGCATCGGCATTCTCTTCCTGAAGTGCCTGAAATTATCCAGCATTTTTTCTGCATTGGCATGTTCATTCTTTCCATATCTCAGTGAATGGCCTCCTTCGAGAGTGAAAATCACATGTATGGTGTCGGGATTTGACGGATTATAATCCTGCCAGTTCTGCAACACTTTCAGTTGTTTATGTTTTCCATCAACCAGATGTGTTGAGTCCGATAATATATGATCCAGTTCATCATTGGCATATTGGAAAGAAGTCCATTGATTCTGTTTGATTTGTCTCAACCTTTTGTTGGCCAGTTTTTTATCAACCAGTCTCGCCAGGATCTGTAACAAATCGACATCAGCCAGTTTGGTTTCGAGTGGGTACAATGCAACGACAGCTAAACTGCAATTGCCTTTTGCCAGCTGGCTCAGACTACTCTGAGAATCAAACGTATTTTTACTAATGAAATCGATGGTTTCAGAGACATTTATGTTTGTCCAGCAGGACGGCCTCGCACTGCTGTCTTTGCATAACATTGTTTTCAGACTGACATGGACATGCAGATCGGTATAGCGCATATTTTGAGGTTGTTAGATCGTTGGTTTATTTTCCGGTATAATTTGGTTGAATGATTCTGTTGGCATTTAATGATGAAAGAGAAGCAGGTAGTTATGAAAATTTTTTACTGAGCAAATCATTAATTACAAACTTAAGATGTCGTTTGCGGGAATGCAAGAAAGAACGCCTTAATTAACAACTAATTAACTATCAGGATATTTTCGGAGCATACACCTGGAATTTCAACAGAATCATGTTTTCAGGGAGCATTTAACTGTTTTCTCAGCACAATTTTGAAGGCTGGCATTTGTTATCATTATATTGATATTAGGTTTAAACCGACAGGCTGAAGGTTGCATGATCATGGAAATAGTAACTTTGCAAACAACCTCCTGAAAATGTTTTTTTTAAGACCCGGATTAAAAAGTGGATTGAATTGGGTGAAAAAATTTCACCGGGGATGGTTGTTTTTTGGCGTGATCCTTTTCCTGTTTCTCCTGTTTTTGCTGATCGATGCGATTTTTCCATTCAGGACAGACAAAGTTGTTTATTCACGGGTAATTTATGCTTCTGACAGCACCCTGCTCCATGGCTTTCTGAGCAGCGATCAGAAGTGGAGGCTATATGCTGATGCAGATGAGATTACGCCTGACCTTCGACGGGCTTTTATTTTTAAGGAGGACCGGTGGTTTTACTTTCATCCCGGGGTAAATCCACTGGCAGTGATCAGGGCCGCCTGGAATAATCTGAGCAAAGGACACCGTACATCGGGTGCTTCAACCATCACCATGCAGCTGGCCCGGCTGCTTGATCCTGCTCCACGGACCATGCGCAGCAAATTCCGTGAAATGTTCCGTGCCCTGCAACTGGAATGGCATTATTCGAAGGATGAGATCCTGTTATATTATCTGAATCTTTTGCCTTACGGAGGTAATATTGAAGGGGTGAAAGCTGCTTCACTGATTTATTTCGGACAGTCGCCCCTTGCTCTTAGCCCGGCTCAGGTGGTGATGCTTACTGTTATACCCAATGATCCCAATTCTCTTAGACCAGGTAACAATTACGATCGCCTGTTACAGCGTCGCAATCACTGGATAGTACGAATGAAGAATGATGGAATTTTCAATCAGGCTGCTGCTACTGACGCTTTATCGGAGCCTTTTGAGCGTCACCGGTACCCGGTTCCGTCTCTGGCCCCGCATCTTGCATTGAGACTGAGTGGCCGGCCTGTGGGTGAACATGGTGTGATCACTGCGCTGAAGCCAGCCATACAGGAGAGGGTAGAAGGACTGGTTAAAAACCATGTCCGGCTTCTTCGAACCATGCAGATAACCAATGCTGCGGTTCTGGTTGTGAATAACAGGACAATGGAGGTGGAGGCATATTTGGGTTCTGCCGGATTCAGCGAAGATGGTTTTCAGGGCCAGGTTGACGGAATCAGGGCACTGAGGTCGCCGGGCTCGGCCCTCAAGCCATTGCTATATGCTCTTGCTTTCGATCAGGGTATTGTAAGTCCGAAGATGGTCATAACCGATGTCCCTGCCAATTTTAACGGTTACCGGCCTGAGAATTTTGACGAAACCTACCGGGGAGAAATTACTGTTGAGCAAGCCCTGGCACTGTCATTGAATGTGCCGGCGGTCAATCTGCTCGACAAACTTGGCGGAGATATTTTTATTCACGCCCTGGCAAAAAGCGGTTTTCGCTGGATTGGAAGGAACGGTGACCGGCTGGGGCTTTCGGTCGTTTTGGGTGGATGCGGATCCACCCTGGAAGAGCTGACAACCTTGTATGCCGGTTTTGCGAATGGAGGCATTGTTCGTCAATTAAAGTACATAAAGCAGGAGGATGGACAAACAGGCGATACCATATGTTCTCCGGGGGCTGCCTATATGATAACCCAGATACTGACAGGTCTGAAACGTCCGGATCTTCCCGGTCAGTATCAGGCGTCAGCCGATCTGCCTAAAATTGCATGGAAAACGGGTACTTCCTATGGCCGCCGTGATGGCTGGGCCATTGGATATAACCGTGATTATACGGTGGGGGTGTGGACCGGTAATTTTCCGGGAAACGGCATTCCTGAACTGAATGGGGCTGATTGCGCTGTTCCTCTGCTGTTCAATATTTTCAGGGCCATCAGTCCGGCAAACCGGCCCGACTGGTTCGCACCACCCGAAGACCTTGATTTCAGGCTTGTATGTTCCGAATCGGGAATGCCACCCGATACTTTTTGTCACCATGTGACTATGGATTATTTTCTTCCCGGAATTTCACCATCAACCCGGTGCAATCATCTTCAGCGGCAATATGTGAATGTCGCGGGTACCATAAGTTACTGCCGTTCGTGTTTACCCGACAAAGGGTATAAGGAGGTGCTTTACCCTTACTATCCGGCCGACCTTATTTCGTGGTACAACGAAATGCAGATACCCTATGAAGCGTTACCACCGCATAACCCGCAATGCCCTGCCATCCATCAGGGGGATGCTCCTTTGATTACCTCACTGACCGATGGCGCCGAATACCTGCTGATCTTTGGCAGGAAACAACAACTGATGCTGTCATGTAATGCCGAAAACGGGGTCAGTAAGGTTTACTGGTATCTGAATGATCATTTTTACAAAGCTGCTTTACCCAATGAAAAAGTATTTTTTACCCCTGAAGCCGGCAGCTATAAAGTCAGTTGCTCCGATGACCGGGGCCGGAACAGTGATGTAAGGGTGAAAGTGACGTTTATTTAAGTTTAAAGTAAAAAGTCTAAAGTAAAAAGTCTAAAAAGTAAAAAGTCTAAAGTAAAAGTTAAAAGTAAAGGAAATAGGATTCGTATTTCAGTACCGGGGATTTCCGGTGTGGCAGTTGTTAATCCGCAATCCCACCGAAACCCGAATCAGCAACAGCCCGCTTTTGCGGGAGGAAGCTGAACTTACAATCCGCAATCAACCGAAATCCAAAAATCCCACCGCCTTTGGCGGAGCAGGCGCAATCTGGAAACCGAAATCCTGCAATCGCAATCTGAAAAATGAAATCCGAAATCCACAATCCCACCGCCGTTGGCGGGGCAGGCGCAATCCGAAATCCGAAATCCGCAATCCGCGAAATCCGAAATCCGAAATCCGAAATCAACAATCCCTTTCCTTTTCCCTATCTTTGCACCTCTTTTAACAACCAGATTCAACATTTATGGCATTGAAATGCGGCATCGTTGGTTTGACCAACATCGGCAAAACCACGATTTTCAACTGTATATCCAACACGAAAGGGCAGACTTCGAACTTTGCCTATAGCACCAATAAATCCAATCTCGGTCAGGTAAATGTACCGGACGACCGGTTGGTTGAGATTGATAAACTGATTCATTCGGCGCGTATTGTGCCTGTAACAGTTGAAATTATGGATATACCGGGTCTGGCAAAAGGGGCCAGCCAGGGTGAGGGCGTGGGGAATAAGTTTCTTGCCGATATCCAGCAGACGGATGCCATAATCCATGTTCTGCGCTGTTTTGATGACGAAAACCTGCCACATGTGGAAGGCTCTGTAAATCCTGTACGTGATCGTGAGATTGTTGATCTGGAGCTTCAGATCCGTGATCTTGACCTGGTGGAGCGCAAGATCCAGCGTCTTGAAAAAGCCTCAAAAACCGGCGATAAGGATGCAAAACACGGGGTTGATGTATTGACCAGGGTGAAAGACCACCTGGAGAATTTCCAGTCGGTCAGGACACTGGAGATAGGGGAGATGGACCGCAGGTTTATCGATGATATGTATTTGTTGACAGATAAACCGGTGATTTATGTATGTAATGTTGACGATGCTGCGGCGGTGAGTGGGAACAAATATACAGAGATGCTAAAAGAGGCGGTTAAGGGCGAGAATACAGAAGTTATCGTGATTGCGGGAGCCCTGGAAGCAGAAATTGCAGAGTTGGAAAGTGCCGAAGACCGAAAGGTTTTCCTTGAAGATGCCGGACTATCGGAACCCGGCGTAAACAGGCTGGTTCGCTCAGCCTATGCCATTCTTAACCTGATGTCGTTTTTCACTGCGGGTCCCATGGAAGTACGTGCCTGGACCATAAAAAAAGGGATGACCGCCCCGCAGGCTGCCGGCGTGATCCACAGCGACCTGGAACGTGGGTTTATCCGTGCAGAAGTCATGAAGTATAAGGATTTCGTCGAATTAAAATCAGAGCACGCCTGCCGCACTGCCGGCAAATTATTTGTAGAAGGCAAAAGCTACCTTGTTGAAGACGGGGATATTCTGAATATAAGATTTAATGTTTAGGCAGTGCATTCTCAAATGCATTTTTATGGTTGTTTTCTGAATTCTCAGAGACAGGATTTACAGGTTTTCTTTTCAGACAGAATTTAATTCTGGCGCTGTTTATTGTATTCGCTTCTGCCCTGGGAATTTATTTGATTATAATTCGCTGACTATACCCAAAGCCCGGCTCTCCAATAAAGAAGAAGCCGGGCCTGATTCACTATACAAAGTTATCTTTTACTGCAGGCATCAGCTGGCCTTCAGACCATGGTTCAGAATTGCGCAATTATTTTTTTCAGAATCAGGTTTCTGAACCGCTCAACAGAGTACTTTTTTTCCGGACCGGAAACCGGAACAATTTCTTTATGCCCGGCAATCACCATGTTTATTATTTTCCTGGTCTCGTCAGGATAATCGACTTCCACATGGCTGCCATTTTCAATCCATTGCATGATTTTACCGACACTGCCTGGTTTCAGGCTTTTTAGCACCGGTACCCCCATTTCTTTCAGGGCCATGGCATTACACTGTTGTTCGTACTGCCCTTTCATGGGGATTACCATAAGTTTCTTTTTCAGAAACATCGCTTCGGCCGGGGTTTCAAATCCGGCACCACAGATGACTCCTTCGCATGTGACTAGACTCCTGACAAAGCCATCATTGCTGATGGGTTCGATGGTTATGTTCCCCAAATCCAGCCTGGCTTTGGTACGGGTTGAAAAAACCTGCCATTTTGTGTCCCCGCATGATTTCAGCACCTTCAGGATTCGCTGATCATCGTAAGCGGGCAGATAGACAGTATAATGACCTTTGTTTTCTGCAACTGCTTTCCGGATCTGCGACCGGATGACAGGGGTGAAGATATTGGTGCTGTATGACCTGAAATGAAAGCCGTATTTGATTTTTGAAGGCGCGTAATTCTTTAATACAGCTTTCCCGATAATATCTGAATCCTTTGGCTGAGGGGCGTTTTTATTGATCACCGCTGTCTGGTGACTGACTGAAATGCAGGTTACATTGTTGAAATAGTATGCCCAGGCCGATACAGGTTCAAAATCATTGATAACAAGCTGGTATTCATTTACCGGAAGGCTGTTGATCTCCGACAACAGGACCCTGATGTTGTTCTTTTTATAGGTTTCGGTAAGATCTATGCCACCTTTGGCACCGAAAACGAATCCCAGACCATTGAACCTGTACTTTACTTCAAACGGAAAGTCCAGCTCTGTCCTGATGCCGCTGACCAGAAGATCTACTTCATGGTTCTTTCTCAGGATCGGAATGATTTCCCTGGCCCGGCTGAGATGTCCGTTGCCGGTGCCCTGTATGGCATACAGTATTTTCATTTTCGCATGATATTAAACTCATGAAGCATGTTGTCGAATAGCTGGCTGGTATTGTAATCAACATCATCCTCATCCGTTTCGCCGGTCAGGGAAGTTGTTTTATCTTCGCTATGCCGGTAGAGGGTCCACTCTCCATTGGTGAATTCAAGTGCCGAAAGGTTTTCAACCCAATCGCCTGAATTCAGGTAGATGATGCTTCCTTCGGACGTCGTGATCGTGCGGATCTCCGGATGATGGATATGGCCACAGATAACATAATCGAACTTATTGCTGATCCCGATCCCGGCACTGGTTTGCTCAAAATTGTTGATAAAGGAAACTGCAGTTTTTACACTTTCTTTTATCTTCTTCGAAAGTGATAACTTTCCTTTTCTGAAGATCCTTTCAGAGAAAAAATTAAAAACCCTGTTGATCAGGATCAGGGTATCATATCCTATGGCGCCCAGTTTTGCCAGCCATCGTGAATGCTGCATGGTTACATCAAAAACATCACCGTGAAAGATCCAGGCTTTCTTGTTGTCAGGGAGGTCAAGAACGACTTTATTCTCTATTCTGAGTGACCCCAGTTTCAAACCTTCAAACCGCCGGAGCATCTCATCGTGATTGCCGGTGATATAGTATGTCCTGGTTCCGTTACCAATCCATTTGAAAAAGTGTTTGATCACTTTCATGTGACTGTTGGGCCAGTAAGATTTACTGAATTGCCAGATGTCGATAATGTCGCCATTCAATATGACCACACCCGGTTTTATGCTCTTCATATATTGAAGCAGCTCTTTCGCATGACAACCATAAGTGCCCAAATGAATGTCGGATAATACAAGGATATCAATACGCCTCTTCAACTCTTTCATTCAGATTCAATCAGTGTTTTCAATGATGTGCCATTCGGAGAATTATTTCTGTAATCCTGTGCCATTAGGAATTACCATTTGTTTTTTAGTACCTGCAGTTGAATCAAATCCGGGGTCATTTCCAGATTTTTCACTGCTATTCCCATCCGGAACTGATGTACCGGGTGATGTAGGTCATAATCTGATGGTGCACAAAAATATCAGACATGATGAAAGTGTATGTGAATCCAGTGTTATCTGTATGTTAAGTTTGAATTCTTCGATTCAGGGACCGGTTTATTATCAAAACCGGGGGCATAGAATGGTAAAATGCCGCCATCAGGAAGGTATGCTCACATCTGTCATGAAAATGTGTGATAACCCGGGAACTAGGCAAAGTAATAACCAACTCCTTTGATTGTCTTGATGTTACCAAGGCCGATTTTCTCCCTTATTTTCCGGATGTGTACATCGATCGTTCTTTCCCCGACAATTACTTCCGGGCCCCATACTTTGAGGAAAATTTCGTCACGTGAAAATACTTTTCCGGGCTTGGATGAAAGCAGTATTAACAGTTCAAATTCTTTTTTGGAGAGTTCTATTGTTATTCCTGCCTTTACTACAGTATAACTTTCCTTATCAATCATCAGATCGTCAAAAAAAATCCTGTTTGAAGTTTCCTTAACACCGTTCTGGCGTCGGAGCAGGGCTTGTACCCTGAAAAGGAAAACCCTGGGCTTAACCGGTTTTCCGATAAAATCATCGGCTCCGACCTTAAAACCTTCAATTTGTGAAACTTCTTCAGATTTTGCAGAAAGAAAAGCGACTACAGAATCCTTGAGTTGTTCATCCCTCCTTATTTCACGGCATATTTCATACCCGTCAGGCTGAGGCATCATAACATCCAGTATGATAAGATTCGGCCTGACTTTCCGGGCGATCTTTAATGCATCAATCCCATTTGAAGCGCGAAATACATTATATCCTTCCTTTTGCAGGTTATAACTAAGGAATTCAAGAATATCCGGCTCGTCATCTACCAATAGTATGCTCGCATTTTGTGTTTCCATTTGAAAAATGTAAATCGGTGCAAAACTATTGTGGTAAAGTGAAGCGAATGTAAAGTCAATATTAAACTTGTGTAATCATTTTCAGAAAGTTGCACCTATATTACTCAGGCTCATATTCCTTGTAACAATATCTCAGATATTGAAAAATCTGATCACAACAAATTGTTTGAATTTAACGATCAGTGAACCGAAAGTGACTTCTGCTTAAAAGCACTTTTTTTTCATTCTCCCGGAAAGTTTATGCAAAACTTAACACACAACAAACACACTTTTAATATTTGGTTAACACACCGGAAAACCAGTCGGTATACATTTGCCTCAAACATTTTCAGATGAAGATTTTTACAAACACCCTGTTTTTCATATTATTAAGTTTTAATGTTTCCTTTGGTCAGGGATCAATCCAGGGGACAGTCAGGGACAAGAAGACAAACGAAAGTATTGTTGGTGCCAATGTTTACCTTTTGGGTACCACGATCGGGAAATCGACCAACCTCGACGGTTCATACCGGATTGACAATCTGAAAGCCGGTGTTTACAAGGTAATTGCGTCCTTCATCTCCTATGAATCAGATACACTTGCAGCTGTCAGGGTTCAGGATGGAAAAATTACCCAACTCGATTTTTCTCTTCTTGAGATCACCACTCAACTAACCGGAGTAAATATTCAGGGGAGAAAAAAGACGGATACCGATATATCCATGATTTCGTCCATTAAACAAAGCAATCAGATTGTTGTCGGTGTTTCGTCTCAGCAAATTGCAAAATCACAGGATAAAGATGCTTCGGAAGTAATCCGGAGGTTGCCGGGGGTAACCATTACCGATGGTCGCTTTGTAGTTGTTCGTGGGCTGGTTGAAAGGTATAATTCAGTCTGGCTGAATAATTCTCCTGCTCCCAGTACAGAAACCGATAAGAGAGCATTTTCGTTTGATGTAATCCCCAGCAACCTGATCAACAACATTCTGATTTATAAAACCCCCGCACCTGAAATTCCGGCAGATTTTGCCGGTGCCCATATTCAGATCTTTACCAAAAATCAGCCTGAGGCAAATAAAGTATCTGTCGGTTACAGTATGTCATACAATGCAGGAACAACATTTCAGGACTTCAAATCTCAGGAAAGCTCTTCAACAGAATGGCTGGGTTTTGATAACAAAAAGCATACGTTACCATCATCGGTACCGGATGTAACTACAATGAAGGAACTGCTTGATTTTAATAATGAACAGGCAGATTCCGCCACGAAAGCTTACCGGAAACAAAGGATTCTTGAAATCTCAAGGTCGTTTAACGACAATTCGAAATTGAAACAAAGTATGGCTTTGCCTGATCAGAAGTTGAATGTTGATTTCGTACGTATTCTTAAAAAGGGCAGGATAAACATCGGGAATACGACAAGTCTGATGTACAAAACCAGCAAAGATGCTGACAACATTCTCAGGGCAGGGATTGAGAACTATTCTGCTTCAGGAACAATTTATTCAGAGCATCTGAGCGACGATATCTTCAGTAAAACAGTGCAGGTGGGTGGACTCCACAATTGGTCAATTGCTTTCGGAAAAAGCATCATTGAATTCAGAAATCTGATCAATCAGACGGGTAATTCCAGAATTACAGAGAGATATGGAGTAAATCACTACAGGGGCGATCAGAGTTTATATAAAACTGATATTGCCTACCGAAGCAGGACAATCTATTCAGGAAATATCAGCGGTGATCACAGCCTGAACGAAAGTAACAGTTTCAATTGGATGGTGGGCTATGCTTATGCCAACAATAGTCAGCCGGATCAAACGACCATTACCTATTTTGCTCCGGTGCGCAACGTCGATTCAATGACTTATGAGCCATATCAGCTGGATTACAGCACTTCAGTAAATGCCGGATCAAATTCAAAGCTTTTCTCCAGGGTTAAAGAGAATATTTATAACGGAGGCTTAAACTATAAATCAACGATCCGGCTGGGAGCGTTTTTGCCTGAAGTTAAAGCCGGAGTATTTTATGAGAAAAAGCAACGTGAGTTCTTTATCAGGCCTTTCGGAATAGTATGGTCCACACCTTATTATAACCGCGATCTTCTATATATGCCTATTGACAGTGTTTTTTATGACGGTAATTTCGGCTTTGAAAACAACGGGGTTATTTATCGCGAAGATTTTAAGGATACTTATGAATACAACATAGAGAGTAATCTGACAGCGGCTTACCTTTCATTAAAACTTCCCATCACTGATTTTATCAATTTATACGGAGGTGTCCGACTGGAAAACTACAGGTTCCTGCTTACCGGATCAGATGACTATACCACTCAATACAGGAAAGAGAATGATACACTGGATATTTTTCCATCTGCAACCTTAACGGTAAATTTGAATCCGAAGAGTCTTATTCGGCTTGCTTATGGAAGAACCATCAACCGTCCCGAGTTCAGAGAAAGGGTAAGATTCGCATTCTATGATTTTGAGGAAAATGTTATCGTATACGGGAATGATACTTTAAAATCGTCCTACGTCGATAATATTGACCTGAGGTATGAATGGTATCCTACAGCAGGGGAGATCGTTACCATCGGTGGGTTCTACAAGAGTTTCCTTAACCCGATTGAGGCAACCTGGTTGCCGGTTTCAAGCGGTGGATGGGACCTGAAGTACCTCAACGCCATAAAAGCCACGAGCCTTGGAATTGAGCTGGACGTCAGGAAGAACCTGAGGGTTTGGGAAGATTACAACAATTTTCTGCGTCATTTCAAGAACCTTACACTGGTAGCCAATGCTTCTGTCATCAAAAGCAGGGTAGAGAATGATTCCACTCACCTTTTCCTTCGCGATATCAACCGATCAATGTTCGGTCAGTCTCCCTTTATCGTAAATGTCGGTTTTTACTACCAGAATTCAGAAAAGGGTCTTTCAATGAGTTTGCTATACAACATTATCGGGAAAAGGATACAGGGTGTTGGCACAACCGATACACCCAATACCTATGAAATGCCCCGGCATAACCTTGATTTTACATTGATTAAAGAGGTCAATAAACATTTGCAGGTAAAAGTTGGTATCA
Source organism: Bacteroidales bacterium (assembly GCA_016705005.1). GTDB lineage: Bacteria > Bacteroidota > Bacteroidia > Bacteroidales > Lentimicrobiaceae > Lentimicrobium. The sequence goes on from JADIZB010000020.1 coordinate 58,027, forward strand.
AAGATATTCTTAACCAGAAAATACTCTACAATCAGACTTTTTCGGCTGACAACTCCCCTGAACAGGTGATGGAGATCAAATCTTACAAACCCGGACAATCCTTCTCATTAGGCATCAGTTACGTTTTTTAAGAACTTAAATATTCACTTTATGAAGAAACTTATTTTCAGTATTTCTCTGCTGGTGTTGGCTTTCAGCCTGAAAGCCCAGTTGATAACCGTCAGTGTGCCGGTGATAACAGCCAACCCGGGCGAAACGGTCAATGTTCCGGTAACCATAGTTTCCGGGGCAAGCAGTTCGGGTACTCCCATCGGAGCCTGTGACGTTAACATCAATTATGATGATGAAATACTGACCTTTGTGGGTTTGACAAATTTCTATCCCAATATGCCTGCCAATGAATGGATCTATTCAGGAAATCTGAGTATGGTGGCAGCCAACTGGATCGATGCTGCTCTGCTAACCGAAGCAATACCGGATGGTACTGTGCTCTTTGATATGCAGTTTACCTACAACGGAGGGAACTCTCCCCTTACATTCAGCAAAAATGAATTTTATGATGTGGATTACCTGTTGATTCCGACAACTCCTGTCAATGGTGCTGTTAATTCTAACATTGTACAGCAGAATGTTACTTTCACGGTTGATATGTCGCTTGAGGAGGTTTCTTCAGCAGGCATCCACCTTGCAGGAAGTTTCAACAACTGGGATTATACAGCCAATCCTATGACAGATGATGGAACCGGTGTTTTTTCTGTTACATTGCAGCTTGAGGAGAATACAACACATACTTACCGTTTTGTTAACGGTAACAATGCTGACGGACTTGAAGATGTGCCTTCTGAATGCGGTGTTATGAACGGAGCCGGTGATTATGAAAGGGAGCTTTCACTGGGAACAGCACCTGTTATTCTGGAAACCGTATGTTTCAGCCGTTGTGAAAACTGTCCGCCCCTGCACCCGGTTACTTTCAGGGTTGATATGATCAATCAGGATGTTTCTGTCAACGGTGTTCATCTTGCCGGAACTTTTAACAACTGGAATTATGGTTCTGATCAGATGATTCTTACCGGAGCCGGTGCGGTTTATGAGATCACGCTTCAATTGGAAGAAGGTAGTTATTCAGAATATAAATTCATTAACGGAAACACAGCCGGCGCTGCTGAAGTAGTTCCATCCGGTTGCTCGAACAACGGAAACCGATATGTGACTGTTCCTTCCGGAAATCTTGTCCTTGATGCTTATTGTTTCGGTGAATGTGTTGAATGCGGAAGCGTTCCCGAATTTTTCGATGTTACATTCAGTGTTGATATGACCAACGAAACAGTCTCTCCTGAGGGTGTTCACATTGCCGGGTCTTTTCAGGGATGGCAACCCGGAACAACGCCTATGGCCGATCAGGGTGACAATATCTATACCTATACAACCTCACTTCTCGAAGGAACTTCTATAGAATACCTCTTTGTTAACGGCAGCACTCAGGCAGGATATGAAACCGTGCCGGGAGGGTGTTCGATCAATGAAAACAGGTTTCTGAATTCAATTTCTGCCAATACAATGCTTCCGCATGTTTGCTTCTCTTCCTGCGATACCTGCCAGATCCCGGAGGTTTTGGTAACTTTTGGCGTGGATATGTCGGAAGAAGGCGTAATCATATCACCCGATGGCGTTCACCTTGCCGGCTCTTTCCAGGGTTGGGATCCGGGTGCAACACCTATGACAGGCGACAATTTCAGCCGGTATAGAGTAGCGCTTTCATTACCGGTCGGAACTCTCCAGCAATTCCGCTATGTTAACGGAAATACAGCCGCAGGGTTTGAGGTGGTTCCATCCGACTGTTCAGACGGTGAAAACCGCTACTTTACTGTTCCTGCAGTGGATACAACAATGATTATGGTCTGCTTTGCTTCATGTGAACCATGCCCGGTGGGTGTAAATACAGAAACATCAACCGGAGTTGAGATGATCATTTTTCCGAATCCTGCCTCCGGTGACTCCCGGTTAAGAATTCATTCGGGTGATTTTATGGATGTTTCGGTGGTGATCAGTAATGTTCAGGGAAGTATAGTTCTCAGCAAAGATGTTAAGCTTCTGCCTCAGGGTAATCATGATATCCAATTGGATAAGGACATGCTGCAGCCCGGAATATATATGGTACTATTAAAGAATAAAATATCCGGAGAGATTGTCAGACAAAAATTTATCAAAACCAGATAAGTCGGGAGTTACTTCATACATATTATTATTAAGTATAGACCTTGCAGTATACGAAGCCATCTTTCATTTATAATATAGTATAGCTGATTCAGAAATATAATTCAGGATGCAGGGATGAATAGCATTCCTTCATCCTGAATTGGAATACAGGAATACACGCTGTTATATTTCCTTCCTATCACTTTGTCATTCCATAGGTTAATCACCCGGAAGTTAACATTCATTTAATATAAGTTTCATCAGAAATTAATTTACACTTCGCTATGGCTTAACATACCGGGTCTACTTTTGGGCTGACAGAAAACCCCATAAATCAAACTTAATCCCAACATCTTTATGAAAAAAAATTCCATGCTGATTGCCCTTTTGTTGTGGGCTTCAATGGCGGGTTTTGCTCAAATCACAGACCCGTTTTTTGAAAAAACAACTTACGTTGGTGCATTTGGTACCACAGATTGGACCCAAGGATGGACCAACTGGGATCCTCAAAACACCGTTTACCCTACGCACAATGCCACCCTTGGTGACATCAGTGGTGCCAACAGTGAAATTACAACGAATACCAGGTGGGCTTCAAGTAATTCTCCAGTGGTTGGTGGAGCGTCTTTCACCAATACACGTCTTCAGGATCCTTTCTTTGAACAGGTAGGATATGTCGGAGCATTTGGTACTTACGACTGGACTCAGGGTTGGTCTGAATTTGACCCGCAGAATGCAGTTTATCCGTCAACTAACGTTACCATTGCAGCAGGTCACATCACTACAAATCAGACCTGGACTTCGGGCAACACTTACCTCCTTGATGGATGGGTTTATATTGACAATGCTGTAACCCTGACCATTCAGCCAGGTACCATTATCCGTGGTTCAAAGGTAAACCAGGGAGCGCTGATTATAGAGCGCGGTGGTAAACTGATTGCCAATGGTACAGCTGACCAGCCCATTGTTTTCACTTCGAATGTTGCTCCTGGTTCACGTACTTACGGTGACTGGGGTGGTGTAATCATCTGTGGACGTTCAGCGATCAATTTAACCGGAGGCACAGGCACCATCGAAGGTGGTGTCGGTTCAATTTTTGGTGGTGGTACAACACCTGATGTAAACGATAATTCAGGTATTCTGCGTTATGTTCGTATTGAATTTCCGGGTATTGCCTTCTCAGCCAATAACGAAATCAATGGTCTCACCATGGGTGGAGTAGGTGCAGGTACCACTATTGACTACGTTCAGGTTTCATACAGCGGTGACGACTCTTTTGAATGGTTTGGCGGTACTGTAAATGCCAAACACCTTATCGCCCTGCGCGGTCTTGACGATGATTTTGATACTGACAACGGATTTGTTGGAAAAGTTCAGTTTGGCGTTTCTTTGCGCGATCCTGCCATTGCTGATATTTCTGAGTCCAATGGATTTGAATCTGATAACAATTCTTCAGGTTCTGCAGCAACGCCGGTTACGATGCCACTATTTTCAAATATTAGCATTTTCGGACCTTATGTAACTTCTTCAACCAGCATAAACAGTCTGTATCGTAATGCCATGCACCTGCGTCGCAACACTGCAACAAGCATATACAATTCCACTTTCAGCGGTTATCCATATGGATTAAACCTTGATGGTGTTGCTACCCAGACCAATGCCAATAACAATCTCCTCCAGATTGAAAATGTTTATATGACTGGTATGGTTACCAATAATTTCAGGGCTCAGTCAACAGGTGCTCCGCTCAACTGGACTGCAACCGAAGTTGGTAACTGGTTCAATTCTGCTTCTTCACCCGATCGCAACAATGCCACATATACCAACAATACCGATCTGCAACTTCAGGATCCGTTTAACCTGACTGCCCCCAATTTCCTTGCAGCAAAAACTACCTACAAACTTTATGGATGGGTTTACGTGCGCAGTGGTGCAACATTAACCATTGACCCGGGTGTTATCATCCGTGGGGATAAGACTTCAAAATCTGCCCTGATTATTGAACGTGGTGCCCAACTGATTGCCAACGGAACAGCCAATGAGCCCATTGTTTTTGCTTCGGGCGAAGCTGCCGGTGCCAGGGGATATGGCGACTGGGGTGGAATTATTCTTTGCGGAAATGCTACCGTCAATCTTACGGGTGGTACCGGTACCATCGAAGGTGGTGTAGGTTCAGTTTTCGGTGGTGGTTTAACACCAAACGACGATGACAATTCGGGTTCAATCAAATATCTCCGTTCTGAATTTTCGGGATATGACTTCGCTTCAAACAACGAAATCAATGGTTTGACCATGGGTGGAGTTGGTCGTGGAACCACCATCGACTATGTACAGATATCATACAACCAGGACGACTCGTACGAGTGGTTTGGTGGAACTGTTAACTGTAAGCACCTTATTGCTTTCAGGGGCAAGGACGATGATTTTGATACTGACAACGGATACAGCGGTAAGGTTCAGTTTGCCGTATCACTTCGTGACCCGGCGATTGCTGATGCCTCACAGTCAAATTCATTTGAATCGGATAACAATGCCAGTGGAACTGCAGTAACTCCTGAAACCAATCCTACGTTCAGCAATGTCAGCAGTTTTGGTCCAAATCCAGCTGCAAATCCCGGTTACAATACTCTTTACAGGCGTGCAATGCACCTTCGCAGAAATACACAGACTGACATTCACAATTCGATCTTCCTCGGCTGGCCTACCGGTCTTGATATTGATGGTGCTCTTACACATGTGAATGCCAATGATAATGATCTGAAAGTTGAGAATAGTTTCATCTCCGGATCAACAACCAACTATGCAGCCGGTAATCCTGGTGCACCGCTCAACTGGACTGCTGCCAATGTTCAGGCTTATTTCCAGTCAGCCACCCGCAACAACAACGATGCAACCGCCATCGCAGCAATGCAGATTACCGATCCTTTCAATTTATCATCACCGAATTTCCTTCCTTTGGCTACCTCTCCGGTATGGGGCAAGGCTGTATGGTCAAGGACCATCAGTGGTAAATTACTGTATGACAAAGCAACTACCGATGTTCCGGTTTCCAATTCAACAGTATTGCTGAAGAATTCAACCGGCAGCACTACTGTTGCTACTGCTACCACCAATGCTACCGGTGATTATACCCTTTATGCCATTGACGGAAATTACATTCTTGACGCTGAGGTTAACAAGGTAAGGGGCGGTCTCGCAGTTGTTGATGCTGTTCAGGTTCGCCGTCATCTTTCTTCTCTCACAACCCTTGATGCCCTTTCATTGACTGCCGGTGACGTTGACCTTAGCAATGCCGGAACCAATGTTGCAATTATTGATGCAGTAACCATCCGCAGGAAACTGTCAAATCAGAATCCAATCCAATGGCAGATTAAGGATTTCATCTTTGTCAAACCTTCACTTACAATCGGTGGAAGCGGACTGACACAGGATATCATTGTACTGTCAGGTGGCGATGTTGATAAGAGCTACACTCCGGCCGTTCAGTAATCAGCAATCATCTCATAAAAAAAATTAAATAACATGAAAAAGATATTATTTTCAGTTTTAATGGTTCTGGCGGTTACAATGGGACTTCTGGCCCAGCCAACCTTAACGGTTGGTACTGTAACCGGAACACCCGGGAATATCGTGAACGTTCCGGTAATCATCAGTGGCTGTGATCTGAACGCTGGTGGTACTCCTCTGACTGCCATGCAGTTTTTTATCGACTACAACGATAACAATGTAGTCAGCTACGTTGGTTTGACCAATTTCTATGCTGGTATGCCTGCCGGTGATTGGGTATATTCAGGTAACCTGGGTATGATGGCTGCCAACTGGGCAGAGCCTACCTATACACAGGCGCTGAGTATTCCTGATGGTACCGTGCTGTTCGAAATGCAGTTTGCTCCGAATGCCGGAGGAACAGGACCTCTTACTTTTATTGGTGAAAACCAGATGTATGATGTAAATTATAGCCTGATCCCTTCTGCTGTGTTCAACAGTGGTTCGGTTACTGTTGCTCCTGCTGCGGCTGTTTCTGTATGGAACGGAACCGGAAACTGGACAACCGTTGCCAACTGGAGCAATGGGATTCCGGGTGGTGTTACTGCTGCAACCATTCAATCAGGAACTGTAACCGTGAATGTTCCTTCATTTGCCGGAATACTCACTGTTGAAGCCAATGCTGCATTGACCCTGAATAGCCTGATTTCTCTTGAAGTTTCCGGATTTGTACTGAATTCATCAGCCAACAACAATGCTACTGGTTCATATATCAATAACGGAGGTATCCTCACCGTTACCGGAAACAGTTCAGTGAAACGCTGGCTGAGTGGTGGTGAACATCACATTATTTCGAACCCACTCAGGAATACCGTTGAATTGAGCAGTATTCTCTATCCGGGTAACCCCGGATGGATTTACCGTTACAATGAACCAACCGCTGCATGGGTGAATATGTGGGAACTGCTTGAAGATATGTTTGTCAGCTACGGCTATCTGCTCAATTATACCAATGACCAGATGCTCTCTTTCAACTCTACCAATGCAGATCCTTTCAATGTTAATGCCACGGTAGCTCCTACAGTTACTTTCACGGCGAACAATGGATGGAATCTTGTAGGTAATCCTTTCCCTTCAGCCATTAACTGGCTCGGAACAGGCTGGACCAAAACCAATCTTGACAATGCCATCTATTTCTACAACGGAACCGGATATAGTTCTTTTGTTAACGGTACCGGAACAAACGGTGGAACTCAATACATACCTGCTGCCCAGGGTTACTTCGTTAAAGCAAATGCAGCCAACCCAAGGTTAACCATGCCGAAAGCTTCTGCTGTGCACAACAACCAGCAGTATTATAAAGATCAGGTCAGCAACGTACTCCGCCTGACCCTTACCGGCAGTGGATATAATGACGAAACCATCATCAGGTTCGACAACAATGCTACTTCTTCGTTTGATTCAGAATTTGATGCCTATAAACTGATGTCAATGAATACCGAAGTTGGCCAGATTTTCTCAACCGGTGATGCCGATTATTCCATCAATGCACTTCCGGAAGTAGCTTCGGGTGTTGAAGTACCGGTATCAGTTATGATCGGTGCCGAAGGTACCTACAGTATCAATGCCTCTGACCTGGGTACATTTGGTAGCAACATTGCCATCTATCTTGAAGACAAAGAAACCAACACCATGGTTGATCTCAGGGAAACACCGGTTTATACATTCGTTGCTGCTACTGGTTCAGATGACCGCTTCAAGGTGTTGTTCAACACATCAGCCGGAATCGGAGAACCTGCTTCCAATGGTTTTGTATACAGCAGTGGTAAGAACATCTTTATCAGTAATCTGAAAGGTGTTGCTGAAGTCTATAACCTCAACGGTCAATTGATCGCATCAGAAAAAGTTGCTGAAGGAACGCTGAATACCATTAGTCTGCCAACCGCATCTACAGGTGTATATGTTGTTAAGGTAATCAATGGTGGTAGTTGCGATGTAAGCAAAATTTATGTTAAATAACTATTCCTGAAACAACAAAAAAACTGAATAACATGAAAAAGTATTTCAAAATATTGATGTTAGCTGCGATTGTTTCTGCAGGTTTAACTCTCTCAGCTCCGGCAGTGGCACAAACGCCACCAGCCCCACCGGCTACCGGTGGAAACAATTCGGGCGACAACCAGATCGGTGGGAATGCTCCGATCGGTGGAGGCGTACTCCTTCTGATCACGATGGGAGTAGGCTATGCTATCAAACGGGTTTATAGCAGTCGCTCTGAAGAATAATGCTTTCAGATAGATTGACAATCAGACTGATCGATTGATTCCAAAACATTACCATTTATGGCACAAGCCATTTATGGTAATGTTTTTAAAGTGAAATATCCCTTGAGTTTCAAGTTCCTTAAGCCATAACTGAAACTTGCAGTAACCAATTATTAACCTGAATATTCAAAGATGAAACAAGTAGTATTGATGATTTTTATCGCCCTCTGCATTATTTCTGCAAAGGCCCAGGTAACCGTAGCACTCGGAAGTGCATTGGGAGTTGAATCCGGAACAAAAGTTTATATTCCGGTAACTGTTACAGGTATTGATGCTGCAAATGGAGGAATTCCGATTATTGCTGCTGAATTCCATGTGTTTTATGATAATCTGAATGTAGAATACGACACAACCATCAATATCTCAAGTTTAACACCTTCGTATGAATGGCTTCCCGGAGCCTCAGCAACTGAATACGGGAATAACTGGATCGATGATAATCTGCTGCCGGTGAGTTTCCCGGATGGCACAGTGTTATTTGAAATTGTTTTTGATTATAAAGGAGGTACAGCCATCCTTGATCTTGATTCAACCAGGTGTTTTCTTGTGGATAACAATACAACCAATATTCCGGTTGACAGGGTTATTGACGGTATGATTACACCTTCCGAAGGTTCCGATCAATCGGTCTGGAATGGCGAAGGTGACTGGAATACCTCTGCAAACTGGAGTAACGGAGTTCCCGGATTAAGTACCATAGCAGTTGTTGAAACAGGTAATCTGCAGATTATTTCAAATGCAAACTGTAAGTCATTGACAGTCAACAGTGGATCCATAATGCAGGTAATGCCGGGATTTGCTTTGACGGTTAGTGAAGGGATTACCAACAATGGCAGTTTTTCAATTGAATCGGATCTTTCCGGAACCGGGTCGGTTATTTCGAATGGTTTTACTGAAGGGAATGGTACATACAATACCCGGCAGTACATTGATTTCGCCGGTTCAGCTTCGCACCTGGTCTCTTCGCCCTTGCCTTCAACACCGGCTTCGGTTTTTGAAGGGCTCTCGCCTGAAAAGTTTACTGAGAGTTCCGGAACATGGCAAAATCTGGCCGGAGGTGATGTGTTGCAGAATGCCGGTGGAATCATGATATCCTCCTCCTCAGCACCTGTAACCCTCAACTATACTGGTCCTTTTAATTCAGCAGATATCACAACCGGACTTTCCTATACAGCATCAACTGATATGGAATACAGGGGTTTGAATCTGGTCGGGAATCCATTTCCTTCAGCAATTTCAGCAAATCTTGACACATGGGAAAAAACGGGTACTGGCAACGGAGTTTATGTTTGGGATAGTTACAGGTACAAATTCTGGAACGGAAAAACCGGGAATATAACGGATGGACTGATACCTGCCATGCAGGGCTTTTTTGTCAGAGCAGATCAGACCGGAGCCAGCATTGAAATACCGGGCACAGCAAGGGTGCACAGCAACGTTCCTTTCTATAAAAACAATACCCCTGATTTGCAGAATCAATTGGTACTCAGATTTCAGCTTAAGAGTGATCCTGAACATTATGACGAAGCTTTTATTCATATTGCTGAAAATTCTTTGATTAATTATTCTTCTGAATCAGATGTTGTTAAATTGATGGGTGATGCCAGTTTCCCTCAGGTCTATTCTAAATCTGCCGATAATGTTGCATTGGCCATCAATACCCAGCCTGATTTTGCGAACAGCATTCCTCTGGTCTTTGAAGCCGGAAGCGCAGGAGCCTACGAGTTGATTGTTTCTGGTATCGAAAACATCGATAAAGCGATTCCCCTGTTTCTGGAAAATATTGAGGATCCTATGGCTATATGGGATTTCAGGGTTAGTCCAACGGCTAATTTTATTCTGGCTGCAGGAGAATCTACCGGTAACCGTTATGTATTACACTTCAAAACTATAGGGATCAATCAGCTTCCTGCAGATTTCTTCAATGTTTTTGTCAGCAATGGTAACATACAAATAAGTTCAAACCGGCTCAGAAAGATTGAACAGCTGGATCTGTTTACCGTATCCGGATCATTGCTTTCTTCTTATGGTGGCACAACATTGCCGGCCGAAATTAAACCAGAGAATTGTGCCGGGGGGATACTGATTCTTAGGATTGTAACTGATAACGGCGTTTTTACCCGGAAAATTGTTCTCCTGAACTGATCACAAATGGCCTGGAAGCCATAAGTGCAGCTCTTTGCTAAAGTTGAGTTTTTTATAAACAACAATTTAACCTCGTGGTGACAATTGCTTCATCTCTTTTTGCTTAACCGGAAGGATAATTAAAATTTTTTTAACCCAAAACAAACAATTTATGAAAAAAACGACTCTATTAATCTTATCTCTGCTTTTCTTCGGGATCTATGCATATTCCCAGGAAATTACAGTTGAGGTTCCTACCCTTACAGCTCCGGCTATCGGGCAAACCATTGATGTGCCGGTGATTCTGTCAGGTGCAGGTGAAAGTGGGACTCCCATTGCTGCATGTGATTTAAACATCGCTTTTGATGCGGGAGTGCTTACCTATACCGGACTTGTAAATTTTTCTCCGCTGGCTGTTTCTACCGAATGGGTATTCAATGGTGTCGGTGGTGTTGTTTACGCCAATTGGGCTGAACCAACCTATACCACAGCAGTAACCTTTCCCGACGAAACAATTTTGTTTTACATCAGGTTTACCTATAATGGAGGTAATAGCTCCCTGGTATTCAACAAAAATGAGTTCTACAATGTTAATCTGTTTCTGGTTCCTACAAATCCTGTAAACGGAGCAGTAAATGCTGGTATTACCACAAAAACACTTGAACTGACAAATGTTATGCTCGAAGGACTTTACGCAGGAAGCGGTTCAATGAATCAGGCCTTTAATGAAATTGGTCCCCAGTTCGATCCGGGAGTAGCCGATATGATAACTGTTGAACTGCATGATGGATCTAATTATTCAGTTATTGAGCACACTGCGCTTGTTGAACTGAAGCAGAGCGGAGCTGCCACAGTAACCGGTATTCCTTCAACCCTGAACGGAAGCTACTATATCACAGTTAAACATCGTAACTCGATCGAAACTTCAACAGCCAACCCGGTTTCCTTTGCCGGTACAACCATTGCCCAGAGTTTTGGTGATCCTGCAGAAATCTTCGGCGGCAACCTGTTGCTGATGATCGACCTGGGTTATGCCATCTATGGTGGTGATATCAACCAGGACGGTTTCGTTGATGGTGGTGACGTTACCCCTTTTGACAACGACCAGTTTAACTTCATTGGTGGTTATGTTGATTCTGATGTTGATGGAAACGGAAGTGTTGACAGTGGTGATGGCACCATTATCGACAACAACCAGTTCAACTTTGTCGGAGCTGCACTCCCCTAATCTTCAAAAACTGGAATCTCTTCCTCTTACGGAAGGGGTTGCTGAAATTTAAAATACAAAACCCCAAAATTGAAAATCAATCATTACTAATTCAATAACCCAAAAACAACAATTATGAGAAAACTACTCAACAAAATGCTCAGGATGGTGCCTCTGCTGGCATTGGTCCTGTCCTTCGCACAAACCAACGCGCAGCGGCCTTACGCCCCTTCCGCAGAGGAGGACTTCCTGATTACCCTTCAGAATGTGGTTCAACCGGTTGGAACAACCAACATTCTTGAGTTTGACATTTACATTCAGGATACTGACCCCAGTCAGGATCTTCAGATGGCCACCTTCCAGGCTGGTATCAATTTTAACCTTTCCATGCTGAGTGGCCAGGCTACAACAGCAACAATGACAACGATTGTTGCCGGTTCATCCGGACTGCCCGCTGCCATGGCTCCCATCAGTATAAGTACAACTGCTGCCGGTCTTATCAGGATCGCCGGACGTGCTGCCCCTGGTTGCGGTGGTGGTTTCATTATCCCGACAACCGCTCCTGGTCTCAGGGTCGGAACATTCAGGATGACCAATGGTAATGGTACAGCCTTTGCTTCAGGTTCAACCCCGAACCTTGTCTTTACTGCAAGCACAGCCATTACCCCGTCTTATGCAACAAGGTTTGCCTATTACGCAGCTGCTACCTGTCTCAATACACAGGCTGTGATCACCCCTGGTGTGAACGCCAATGTACTTGAGAACCCTGTATTGAATGCTCCTTTCTGTACCGACGTTTTAGCATTTGCCGTTACCGGTGGTGGTGACTATTGCGAAGGTGGCACCGGTTTACCGGTTGGCCTTTGCACGGTTAACCAGGTGGATGCGAACTTATACCCTTTAACAATGGTGCTACGGTGCAGGTACTTTCCCCGGAACCGGTTCAGCCCTTTCTTTTGGCAACCGGCTTGCTGAGTACCTATACCTGTGTGAATTCTACCGAGTGATCCTCCTCAGACTGCCTTACACTGACCGGCAATTACTGTGGTTTATTGAAACCCCTGCTTCCAACTGTTGAATTCACAGAATCAGCTTGTGATACTTACACATGGGCTCTCAATGGACAGACCTATACTGCAAGTGGTGATTATAACTATGTTGTAGGTTGTGTTACCAATATCCTGCACCTGACCATTACTCCAAGCAGCATTGTTGAATTCAATGAAGCCGCCTGCGATACTTACACATGGGCTCTTAACGGAACAACCTATACTGTTAGTGGTGATTACACTTATGTTGTAGGTTGTGTTACCAATATCCTGCACCTGACCATTACCCCGAGCGGAAACAATGAATACACTGAATCAGCTTGTGATTCATACTTCTGGGCTGTCAGCGGTCTTACCTATACCGTAAGTGGTGATTATACTTTCGTGAACGGTTGTTCAACCAACATCCTTCACCTGACCATTACCCCAAGCAGCACTGTTGAATTTACAGCTTCAGCTTGTGATACTTACACATGGGCTCTCAATGGTATGACCTATACCGCAAGTGGTGATTACAATTATGTTGTAGGTTGTGTTACCAATGTACTGCACCTGACCATCACCCCAAGCAGCACTGTTGAAGTTACAGCTTCAGCTTGTGATACTTACACATGGGCTCTCAATGGTATGACCTATACTGCAAGTGGTGATTATAACTATGTTGTAGGTTGTGTTACCAATGTACTGCACCTGACCATTACCAATTCAGTTGCTCCTGCTGTTTCTATCGTAGAAAGTGCCAATAACGTTGTTGCCGGTACTTCAGTTACTTTCACAGCTACCCCGGTTAACGGCGGAACTGCTGCTTATGCATGGTTTGTAAACGGCTTACCTGCCGGAACAAATAACTTCCAGTTAACCTACGCTCCTGCTAACGGTGACGCTGTTTATGTAGTTATGACAAGTTCACTCACCTGTGTAACTGTTCCTACTGCTACTTCAAACACCATCAACATGGTAGTAACCCCGGTTATTCCTATGGGTGCTGTTTGGACTGGTCTTGCCAACAACGGTGACTGGTTTACCGCTGGTAACTGGGATACCGGAGTTCCGGGTGCCATTACCAATGTAACCATTCCTGGTGGCCTTGGTGCCAACTATCCGATGAATGCCGGTGTTTGTAACAACCTTCTCGTTGCAAACGGTGCTTCATTAATGGTTAACCCAACCGTAGGTGGTACAGCTACCGTTCAGTCATTTGTAACTGCCGGTCAGTATCATTTCATCAGCAGCCCGGTTGCTTCTGCAACTGCAGGCAGTGCCTTCCCGCTTTCTACTTACATGAGGAAATATGACGAACTGCAGCCAACCCAACAGTGGGTCAACATTCTTGCTGCTGACGTTCTCGTTCCTTTCACAGGTATTTCAACTTTCATCCCTGTTGCTACAGGTGACCACACTGCCAATTATGTTGGTTCACTCAACGACGGTGCTTTCAGCAATGCAGGTCTTACCTTCACTGCCAACAGTACTGCAAGTTATGATGGTTACAACCTCCTTGGCAATCCGTATGCTTCACGCATCGACCTGGAAGCTGGTGTAAGCCTCAGCAATGTTGACAACGCTATCTACTTCTGGAACCCGGCCATCAACAATTACTCATACTGGGTAATCGGTGGTGCAGGTGTTAACGGAGCCAGCGCAAACGTTCCTGTTGGTCAGGGATTCTTTGTAAAAGTTTCTACTCCTGGTTTTGGTACTTTCGGCGTTTCAAATGCTGTTCGTACAAATGCTGTTCAGGCTTTCTACAAAAACTCAATCAACAATGTAATCAGACTTAAAGTTGAAGGTGACATCTACTCTGATGAAACCATGGTTCGTTTCAACGACCAGGCTTCTTCACAGTTCGACAGCCAGTTTGACGCTTACAAACTGAAAGCCAGCGATGTTAACCACCTCTATACCAAAACAGCCGATGGTTCAGATCTCGCTATCAACGCACTGACCTCAATCGAAGAGAACACTTCAATTCCTGTTTATTTTGAAGTTGCTCACAATGGTACTTACAGCCTCACCGCAAGTGAACTCGAAACCATCGCAGGTAGTGTTCCTGTTTGGTTGGAAGACCTCAAAACAGGTGCTGTTCAGAACCTGAGGGAAAATGCTGTTTATGCTTTCAGCGCCAATGTTAACGATAATGTAAACAGGTTTAAACTCACCTTCGCCGTTCTTGGTGTTGATGACAAACCGCTGCAGAACGTAAACATCTGGAGTGTTGACAAGAACATCCACATGCAGCTTCCTGTTGTTGTTAAAGGTAACGTCCGCGTAACTAACGCTGCCGGTCAGACCCTGCTCAACTCAGAGATCAATGCTGTTGGTGAATATGTAATCCATGCTCCGGTTGCCGCTGGCATCTACATGGTGACCATTACTTCCAACGAAGGAACTGTAACTAAAAAAGTGTTTATTAAATAGTTTTAAACCTTCTCCCCCTTTCCCCAAGGGGGGAGAACATTAAACTGATTTAATAACAAACTCAAAAAACAAACTAAAAATCATCATTATGAAAAAAAGAATCATTCAGATAATCGTTGCAGGAGCTTTCGCAGTTGCACCTCTGTGTATGTTTGCACAACCTAACCCAGGTGGTGGATCAGGTGGCGACCCCGTTGGTGGTGACCCCATCGGTGGTGGCGGCGGACAAGCCCCCATTGGCGGAGGTGTTGTACTTTTAATCACTCTTGCATCAGGTTATGGCCTGAAGAAAGTTTACGAACTTCAGAAGGAGAAAAACTAACCCTGATTTGGATTAGATAAAAAGGTCCGGGAAAGCTCCCGGACCTTTTTTTATAAGTTAATTGTCAGCTGGTTGTGGTTTTTTTACTCCTTAATAAAAGTAGTTCCGGTATCTTGCTGAATCCGGGTCCTGTAACTTTTATATAACGAAATTCCTGTAAATACCAACCGGACCAGCATTGGCACCAGAAATTCATCCGGTCAACGGAGGCATTTATAACTTTTTCTTATGCTATGCTAACTTCAGTTTTCAATAATATCAAAAGTTTTATAATTCAAAAAGCCAACTGGTTTAGTTTCAATTTTTTTTATCCTGCACGATGGAGATCCAACTGAACACCATTGCACAAATTTTTCAATGGCTTTTTCATCTCCTTCGGCATGAATAATAATTTCATGATGCGATTCACCATAGTTAACAGTACCGCAGATTCCATATTCTACCGCTTTTTGCATGGAATAAAAACGGAAACCACGTTTCCAGAGTGTGCCGGATACATAGATTTGTATTGCTGTATTCATTGAAAATAATTTTTAGTATAATTTATTGGGCTCCATATTATATATCAGTACATGATACATGCTGTACCAAATAAAATACCTGATTTATTAGTATGAAAATTCCCTGATGTCGAAGTGTAAATTTCCGAAATACTTATTTTATAGGGGTTAAGTGAATATTAAGTTTCAATTGATTTTACAGCCTGATGCTTCCAATTAATTTAAACTTCTGGCCAACAATTAAGGGCAATCAGGGATAAAAATGCCTTGTAATATTTCCTTGTACTTTTTATCAGATAAATGGATGAGTAATATTAATTCCATATACTTTTTTGATGGACAAATATTCAGTAGATTTCTATTCAGGGTTCGCTGAAAGATTGGCAGGAACCTGATGGTATCGGTAATAAAAAAGATCAGTGAAATCGTATGACATAGATCCTCGCTTGCCGGATTATATCTGATTTATTTTCTCCATTATTTATTTTCAATAATATTTTGTATCTATATGAAATGGATATACTTTTGCGTACCATAAGTTATGCTGAAGCAATTTAGTAATTCTCAAATCATCATGAAATTAAAAGGAATCCTGCTGGTACTTGGACTCATCCTGTTTCTACCGCCAGTCATCGCACAGAAGAAGATCGAAATGAATCTGAAGCAGTGCCTCGAAATGGCCTTGCTGCACGATCAGCGGGTCAAACTATCCGAAATGGAACAGACCCGCCTCAGATATCAGATCAACCAGACCAGAGGAATCGGGCTTCCCCAGATCAGTGGCTCCGGTAGTTTTCAGAATTTCCTCAAATTGCCTACCCAACTCATACCTGGAGAATTCTTCGGAGAGCCGGGAACCCTTATTCCGGTGCAATTCGGTACAAACTACAATATGTCGGGCGGAATCCAGGTGTCGCAACTCATCTACAACCAGTCATTCCTGGTTTCGCTCCGGATATCCAGACGGCTACTGGAACAGGGGAGTATTGAAATAGAAAAAAGCCGTGAGAACACCGTTTACGATGTAGCGCAATTGTATTATATGGCTCTGCTGACCGATCAACTGACAGAAAATCTGGCAGAAACACTTGCGAAACTGGATACACTGACCGATATAGCAAAAGTACATCTCGAAAATCAACTGATTTTGCAGGTTGATTATGATCGCATCAGTGTTAACCGCGCCAACCTTCAGACGGAAGTCAGCAACCTGAAACTTATGCTGATTCAGCAACTCAATATGCTGAAGTATTTTACAGGCATCCCAACCGAGGATTCCATTTTACTGACGACCACTGTTTTTGATAAACAAACGATGGATCTCAATTTGTTAAATCCTGATAATCATCTTAGCCTGAGAGAAATAGATCAGCAGAAGAAATTGCTGGAGCTCCAGATGGAACTGGGACATGCCCAGGGAATTCCTTACCTGGCAGCCTTCGGTGATTTCAGCTATAACAGTCAGCAGAATGAATTCAATAAGCTTTTCAATGACGGGAAAGGATGGCTGGGAACCTCAGTTATCGGGCTTTCACTGAACGTTCCGATTTTTAACGGAGGCCAAAGGTTTTACCAGCAAAAACAGTACAAAGTTCAATACCAGGAACTGGACCTGAGCCGGGATTATACCAAAAGGCTCATCGAAACCAGTTCCCGGAATGCGCTGATTAAAGTTCAGAGCCTGGAGCAGACTGCCGGAATGCAGCGCAGTAATGTTAAACTGGCTGATGATGTTTACAAAGTTTTGTACGATCAGTACAGCCGGGGTTACACGCCGCTAACCGACCTGCTCAGCGCCGAAAGTGCAAAAATTTCGGCTCAAAGCTCCTACATACAGACACTGATTCAGTTAAAGATAGCTGAACTTGAATTGTATAAATCAAACGGAAATTTAATGGACATTTTAAAATAATCTGCAATGAAAAGGAAGATCATAATTGTCAGTGTCATCATACTGGTATGCGTTGCCGGCCTTATGAAGTTATATGTCAATAAAAAACAAATCGATGCCGATTCAGCCCCACGGATAAGCAAAGTAAGTGTGCCTGTTTTCGTGGAAACAGTGAAGGAATCGAAGCTTGACAACAGCTTTTCGGTGAACGGCACATTCGATCCCGCCCGCGAAATAGCCATCATTTCGCAGACCCAGGGCAAAATAGTTAGCCTGAATTTCAACAACGGGGATTTTGTGAAAGAAGGACAAATTCTTGCCAGTTGCGACCTCGAACTGCTTGAAGCTCAAAAAGACCTTGCCAATGCCAATCTCGATAAATGCACCAATGACCTGAAAAAATTCAGGGAAATGCTGCAAACCAAAGCTGCCACGCAACAACAGATTGATGAGCTGCAACTCGCCCTTTATAATGCACAGGCAAGCTATGTTACCGTCACCAAGCAGATTGAATATTCCATCATCAAAGCGCCTTTCAGCGGATACATTACAGGAAAGCATATTGAAAAGGGAAGCATGATCATGCCCGGTACTCCGGTTGCTGAAATGATGGACATCAGTACCATGAAATTCAATGCAGGGATTGCCGAATCAGACCTTGCTAAAATCAGTAATAACCAGGACGTTAAGGTAGTGGCCGATATTTATGAAGGCTTTACTTATGCCGGAAAAATTAAAAATATAGGCATGAAAGCAGATGATTCGCGCCGGTTCCCTGTAGAGATTGAAGTACGGAACAACGTCAGCAAACCCATTCGCTCCGGCATGTTCGGTATGGCTTACTTTACCAGTGAGGGAACGCACAATGCCATTTCTATTCCCCGGACTGCTCTGGTTGGCAGTATCAAGGATCCGGCCGTATATATAGTTGAAAATGACAAGGCCCGGAAAAAGCCGATTAAGGTGGGTTCTGCCAGCGAAAAGTCGATTGAAGTCATTGAAGGATTAAAAGCGGGAGATAAAGTGGTGATATCCGGACAAATTAACCTTGATGACAATACTCCGGTTGCGATTTCAAACGAGAAAGCTCAGTAAGCCATGAACATTACAGAACTATCCATCAGGCGGCCATCACTCATTGTGGTGATCTTTGCCGTGCTCACCTTTCTGGGCGTTGTGAGTTTCCAGGCACTCAAATATGAATTGCTGCCGAAGTATTCGCAACCTGTTCTTCTGGTGATCACCCCTTATCCCGGTGCTTCCCCTTCGGAAGTGGAGAACACAGTAACCAAAAATATTGAGGATGCGATTTCGTCGCTGGAGCAGATCGACAATATCCAGTCGACTTCCTATGAAGGGGTCTCCGTTACCGTCATCATTTTCAACAGCGATGCCGATATGAACAAGGCATTGCAGAACTGCCAGCTGAAAATGAACAATGTCAGGGAGGGATTGCCCAGGGATGTCAGAACACCCATCATTTACAACTTCTCCATGGACGATATGCCCATCATGCGCATGGGGATTACGGCCGATGTTTCGTCCACCGAGTTGTACGATATCGTGAAGCAAAAGTTAAGACCCATGCTCTCTACCCAACAGGGCGTTTCACAGGTTGAAATGATCGGGGGTGAAGAGCGCGAAATCCGCGTCAGCGTTGACAATGAAAAACTTGAAGCCCGGGGTATTTCCATCATTCATATCACACAGGCGGTTCAGGCTTCAAACATTGATTTCCCGACAGGAAAAATAAAAGGGGATGACAAACAGGTGATCATCCGCCTTGCCGGGAAATTCAGCGATATCGAAAGCCTCAGGGAACTGGTGGTCAGTGTCGATCGCAACGGAAGTCCGGTAAAACTGAAAGACGTTGCCGATGTGCTTGATACCAAGAAGGAAACCCGCAATGTATACCGTATCAACGGGATAAACTCGCTGGGCATCAATATTTATAAACAGCCCGACGGGAATGAGGTAACGGTCAGCGAAAACATCAGGGAAGAGATTAAAAAGATGGAGGCGATGTATAAGGACATCAACCTGAAGGTGGTCATCGCCAATGATACTTCCGATTTTACGCTCACCTCGGCCAATGCGGTTGAGAGAGATCTGTTAATGGCCATTCTTCTGGTTGCACTGGTAATGCTCGTATTCCTGCACAGCCTGCGCAACTCTTTTATCGTGATGGTGGCCATCCCGGCATCCCTTATTTCGACTTTTATCGGCATGAGCCTGCTGGATTTTTCGCTCAACATCATTTCCATGGTGGCCATTGCGCTGGTCATCGGTATCCTGGTTGACGATTCTATTGTAGTACTTGAAAACATCTACCGTCACCTCGAAAAAGGCAAACCCCGGCGACAGGCGGCCATTGACGGGCGAAATGAGATCAGCTATACTGCCCTTTCCATCACCCTGGTTGATGTGGTGGTATTCCTGCCTATTGCTGTTATCACCAGTATGATTTCCGGACTGTTGCGTCAGTTTACCCTGGTGGTTGTGATTTCTACCCTGCTCAGCCTCTTTGTATCGTTTACCCTGACTCCGTTGCTGGCATCACGCTTTGCCAAATTCGAACAATACAGGAAGGGTTCCTTTATGAGCCATCTGATCGAAATATTTGAAAAGTGGCTTGGCCGGATCACCGAAGGTTACGCACAGGCACTGGCATGGTCGTTACGCCATAAGCTAACCATCATGGCCGGTGCCACAGTCATCCTGATTTCATCGCTGCTTCTTCCCGCAATGGGATTTATTGGTTCGGAATTCATCAGCATCGGCGACAGGGGTGAGGTAATCATACAACTCGAACTGCCCAAAGATGCCACCATCGAACAAACCAACCTGAATACCCTGAAAGCGGAGCAATATATTATGAAGCTTCCGGAAGTTACCGAGGTATTTGCCACAGTGGGCATAACTTCCGGATTCGATGCCGGGGCCGGAAATTCCTATAAATCGGAGATCTATGTCAAAATGGTTGAAAAAGAGAAGCGTAACCTCACGGCCGACAAGTTTGCCTGGAAGCTGAAGGAAGAACTTACCACACTGCTTACGGGTGTTAAAGTGCGTTCCACCATTGTCTCCCTGCTGGGGACATCGGATATGGATCCCGTGCAGTTTGTGCTGGCCGGATCAGAAATGGACACCCTGATGCATTATGCGCGCCTGGTGGAAGCTGAAGTCAAGAAAGTTCCGGGTACAGCCGAAGTGAAGCTGACCGTTGAAGAAGGTAACCCGGAAATCAGCGTGAAGATTGACCGCGATAAGATGGCGAAGCTTGGTCTGAACATGGCCATCGTGGGAACCACCATGCAGAATGCCTTCACTGGCAACACGGATTCAAAATTCTCACAGGGTGTCAACGATTACGACATCAACATTACCCTCGATGAGTTCAACAAGCGCAACATCAACGATATTGCCAACCTCTCATTCGTAAATAACTACGGTCAGCTGGTGCGTCTGAACCAGTTCTCATCGCTGACCCCAACCACAGGTACCACCGTGTTGCAACGCTACAACCGTCAGTCGTCGGTTACGGTCAGTTCGCAGGTGGTAGGCCGGCCGGTAGGATCGGTGGGTGAAGACATTGTGAAGCGCCTCGATAAGGTAAAACTGCCGGCCGATGTTTCCCTGATCAAGGAGGGCGACCTGAAATACCAGGCCGAGGCCTTTGGCAGTATGTTCCTGGCCTTCCTGGCTTCGATCCTGTTTGTTTATCTGATTATGGTGGCGCTGTACGATTCCTATGTCTATCCGTTTGTGGTGCTATTCTCCATACCGCTGGCCATCGTAGGTGCGCTCATCGCCCTGGCGCTGGCCCGGCAGTCGCTTACCATTTTCTCCATCCTTGGCATCATCATGCTGGTGGGGCTGGTGGGCAAGAATGCCATTCTGCTGGTCGATTTTACCAATCAGATGAAGCGAGAGGGTATGGCCACCGCAGAAGCATTGATAGAGGCCGGACGTGTGCGTCTGCGTCCGATCCTGATGACGACCTTCTCTATGATCTTCGGTATGATGCCCATCGCCCTGGCTTCGGGTGCGGGTTCGGAATGGAAGAATGGCATCGCCATCGCCATCATCGGCGGTCTGACCAGTTCGCTATTGCTGACCCTGGTGGTGGTGCCGGTGATGTATGTGATCTTCGATAAGATGATTGAACGTGTCAACCGGAGACGGAAAAGGAAAGAAGCGGAGGCTGCAGGCTGATCTTAGTGCTGAGGGGGTATTTTGGAATGGGTTGGGGGTGAATCGGAATGGAAATGTGGGAATTTGTGGTGAATTCTTAACAGAACATTGTCCACCCTTTGATGAGCCAGGCAATTAATTTGATCGTAAGTTATTGCTGGCTTACTATTCTCAGAAATACAACCCATGCACCTTCACCCCCTTCTTGCTGAATTCCAGCGCTGGCATCGGGAACTTGAAGATGCTCAGGTATTTCAGGCAAACATTCAGGGTTCTTGAATTGGTCCTGATTTTGGAGAGATTGATATCGGGGGCAACATAAAACTTCCTGTAACGGTCAAAAGAGGGGAGAGGTACCCCGTCTTCGTTTTCGGCCGGGTTGGAAAGACCTCCTGTCATTCCTTCACCACCGTAGCCGGCAGCCACATTCAGCCATTTCGGGAAACGCGAATCCTTCTTCAGGAAAGAATGTATGTTGGCCGACAGCCAGAAAGTCTGCCCGTTGTAGTCCTTGATCATCCTTTCAACAAAACTGTGTCCCAATTGATCGGGCCGGTATTGCTGGTAACCGGTCATATGCACCGACCATTTGATCTGGATCCGCTGCTCTTCCCACAGCAGTTGCTGACTGATAAAAGTTGCAGAACCAACCGTATTGGCAATCAGATCACCACCCGATGCACCCCATTCGGCCGAAAAGCCGTCGAGAATTTCAATCACTGTGAGATAGAAAAACCCCATGCCTCCCCCGTAAATGGCCGATTTTCGCTTATCCACCCCTGCCCAGCGCAACGATTCATAGCCGATCATGCCCATATAATAGGCATTAAAGGCATGTCCGCCCTTGTCGAGCTGAAGCCATTCATGGTTGTCGTTTATAAAATGAAAAGAAGTCTGTGGAAAATCCTTGTACCACATCTGGTATAAGCCAAACATGGTTCCGGCATAGGCCAGCGAGCCCCCGATCACCAGGCCGGTCAGGCGTGCCTTGTTGATCTGGCCATCTTTCTCAACAGCTGTGATAGAGTCAGCTTTCTGTGCCATCCCATGGAGACCAGCGGAAAGCAGGATGATCGTCAGAAGACCGGATTTGATACAGGTACTAATGGCCATGCACGCCCACTGTGATGAAAGGTTTAAGGATTTCAAGGGCTTTGACCTTTTTACTTTCGAGCAGCACAGTGTTCCTGGCTTCTGCCAGAAATCTCAGGTATGGTTCTGTATTGGAAGGCCTTACATTAAACCACCAGTCGGCGAATTCAATGCGGTAACCATCAAAATCATGGAAAGCCACCGGTTTTTCATCAGCAATAAAGGCATTCTTGAGGGCATCCATGGCTTCTGCTTTCCGGTCAACGTGAAAGTTTATTTCTCCGGTCCCTTTGTATCTGCTGATGCTGTTTATCAATTCCGATAGCGTGGTACCCCCGGCGAGGTGTTTCTTTACCTCGCCAAGGATAATCAAGGCCGCAACATAGGCCGAATCGGAATAATAAAAATCGCGGAAATAGTAATGACCGGCCAGTTCCCCCCCGAACAAACCATTAATTTCGCGGAGTTTCAGGGCAGCGTATGCCCGTCCGACCCTCCACATATGCATTTTAAATCCTTTGCTTTCAACATATTCGGTCACCGACTTTGAGGTGCGGATGTCCTGTATGGCGTTGCCTGTCAAACCCTTGCCGGAAAAATATCCGGCCAGAACTGCAATCATCATATCCGGCTGTATGAACTGCCCTTTTTCATCAACAAACATAACCCGGTCGGCGTCCCCGTCGAAGATCAGTCCGATGTCGCATTTGTTGTCCAGGACCAGTTTCTTAAGGTCTGCCACGTTCTCCTCTTCGAGCGGATTGGGTTCGTGATTCGGGAAGGTTCCGTCAGGTGTATCAAAGATATAGATCGGGTCATCACCCAGCAGATCATGGATCAGCAGCGACCCCATGCCATTGGAGCAGTCTATGGCAATCTTCAGTCCGCTCAGATCGGTTTTATATTGTGAAAGGAACTCAAGGTACTCTTTTGTGAAGTTGAAATTTGTGTAGATACCGGGTGTACCTGCCGGAACAATCTCACTTGTTTCAGCCATTTCGAGCAGTTCGGAGAGGCCTGAATCAAACCCTACCGGCAGTGCTTCGGCGCGGGAGATTTTAAGTCCGTTGTAACTTGCAGGGTTATGTGAAGCCGTGATCATGACCGAGGCCTGGTAATTAAACCGGGCTGTAGCCCAATAGATCATCGGGGTTGTGCATTCACCGGCAACGTGCACATCGGCACCGGCATCGGTGATCCCCCTGCAAAAAACTCAAGTATTTCAGGCGATGATACCCTGACATCATGACCAATCAGCACAGTTTCGGCACCCAGCAGCTGCGGCAGAAAAAATCCGATTTTGTAAACATCGTTTCCGTTGAAGTCTTTATTGTAAACGCCCCTGATATCGTAGGCTTTAAAGGCATTTCTCATTTTTTGATCTGGTATTGATTTTTATTGTGAATATCTTACTAATCAGTAGGCAGTAGGCAGTTGGCAGTTAACAACTAAAAACTAACAGCCGTGCCTGCCGGCAGGCAGGTTAACAGTTAAAAGTTTTAAGATTTTACCCATCAAGTAATTAAACCGTAAACCCTGACTGCCGTTTTACCCGCCATAGGAGGGCTGGCAAGCCGCCACTGCGGGCAGGCCGTAAATTCTTTACTCGTCATTTGTCACCCTGAGCGCAGTCGAAGGGCGTCATTCGTCACTTGTCACCCTGAGCGGCGGTGGTCGAGCGATGGTGGTCGAGCGAAGTCGAGACCAGTCGAGACCAGCCGAAGGGCATCATTCCCCGCCTGCGCTACGCTCCTGCGGGGCAAGCGCGTCATTCGTCATTCGTAATTCCATTTGTCATTTGTAGATGTTTTTCCTGTTCAGCGCCTGCTGATATTTCCATGCATTCAGGTTGTGCTGTTCAAGGGTTCGTGCGAAGTTGTGATATCCTGAAAAGTCTTCACGGGCGCAGAAAAACATAAACTCATGTTGTTCTCTGTTAAGCACGGCGTCAATTGATGCTACCGAAGGCAGACAAATCGGGCCCGGTGGAAGACCGGTGTATTTGTATGTGTTGTAGGGTGATTCAATCTGTTTGTGAATATTGAGAACCCTTCTCATTTCAAAATCGCCGTGGGCAAATACAAGAGTGGGGTCCGCTTCAAGTAACCAGCCATCTTTAAGTCGGTTAAGGTAAACACCGGCGACCCTTGGCTTTTCATCGTTTTTATTGGTCTCTTTTTCAACAATTGAAGCCAGGGTAATCACCTCGTGACGGTTCATGTTCAGAGATTTCAGCTTTTCGGCACGGCCCCGGCTCCAGAATTTTTCGGATTCCGACTTCATCCTGTCGATAAATTCACGGGCAGTGGTGGTCCAGTAAAATTCGTAGGTGTCAGGAATCATGATGGTAAACAAACTCGATCTGGTTACCCCCAGCGAATCGAGGTAAGCGGTGTCGTTAAGCAACCTGACAATTGACAGAGAATCGGCTTCAATCTGTTTACTGATCCTTCCGGCAAGCTGATCGGGTGTCCTGATGTTGTTGAAAATAACCATTACAGGTTCCTGGCGTCCGCTGCGCAACATATTCACAAGTTCCAGGTTTCCCATACCGCGTGTAATTTTATACCGCCCCGGTTTTATGATGTTTTCATATTTTTTTAATCTGGCAACCAGCTCAAACGACTTTCTGTTCACGATCAGCCCGTGCAGATACAGGCTCTTTTTTACCGAGTCGAAATTACTGCCTGTAGGAATGGTAAAAAAAGCTTCCTCTTTATCGCCGGTATAGGTATTGGGCTGATAAGCAGCATTGTATAGCATCCAACCTCCTGCCAGTGCGAGAATAAGCAGGATAAGAAGGGTTATCAGAAGACGACGCCTGGGTTTCTTGCTATCTGATCTTCTGCCTGTATACCTGGGGTGGTAGTATTCGCTCATGGTATCGATATTTTGCTGGTTATCAATTGCATGAAGTAGGCGTCATTCCACTGGTTATCCCACCATGTCCAATCTTTGCAGGTTCCGTTGATTTCGAATCCGGCTTTTTTAAATAAATGAAGACTCGCTTTGTTATCCGGAGTTATATGACAATAGAGCTGGTGCAGGTTCAGGGTGTTGAAACAATAATCGCATAACAGGGCGAGTGCATCAGTTGCATATCCTTTTCCCCTTTCATTGCCTGAAATCAGGATGCCAATGCCGGCCCTGCGGTGCAAAGGGTCAAAATCAAAAAGATCTATGGTGCCAACAGGTTCCTGATTTTTATCGTTGTCGGTAATCATCAGTCTTAACTGCCTGACTGCAAAAATGTCATGATTTGCGGTGAGCACAAACTGTTCAATATCATACCTGGAATAAGGTGCATTGCTGTTGCTTACCCGCCAGACTGCCGGATCGTTTTCCCATTCATACAGGATATCAATGTCGGAAGGCTCCGGTGCTCTCAGGCTGATGATTTTTCCTTTCATACTGCTTTGCCTTGAACTTATTCTTTTTAATATCCTTAATCAGCCAAAAGGTAATCCCTGGTTACCAGGTTGTGAGGTCTGTTTCACCCTTATAAACCAGTTTTACCGGTCCCTGCAGTTTTACATCCGAAAAGCGGCCTGCTTTTAACTGGTAACTTACTGACAACCTGCCCCCGGGCGTGTTAATTTCCCATGCAGTTTTTCCGGTTTTAAGTCCTGCAATCATGGCACAGGCAGTTACTCCGGTTCCGCAGGAAAGGGTTTCATTTTCAACACCCCTTTCATAGGTTCTGACATCCAGCAGATTATCGTGAATACTGACCCAATCGACATTGATGCCTTTTTCTGCATATTCAGGTGAATATCTGATATTTCTCCCTTCGGCAAACGTGTCGATTTCTGCGACGTTGGGAACGATAACAACAAAATGGGGGGTGCCTGTATTGATTTCAGAGCGGTCACCATATTTTTCGGGTTGTACGACATCGCGCATGCTGATTTCGACCACCCAGTCGGTTTCGGATATTCTTTTTACAAGGCCCTGATGAGGCCCGTCGCCAGCCAGAAATGAAACACTAAATCCTGTAATTCCAAGCATTGAAGCAAAGGCTGACGCACACCTGGCACCATTGCCACACATGTCGGCAGGGCTTCCATCGGCGTTGAAATAAATCATTTCAAAATCGTAACCCTCTCTGGCGGCGATGATAATCAGTCCATCGGCACCTATTCCCAGATGACGATGACACATAGCGGCAATCGAATTTTTTGTCAGTCCGGTATCCGTATTCCTGCCATCAAGCATAATGAAATCGTTGCCTGCGCCATGGAATTTGTAGAAGTCTGTCATCATCATGTAGCTTTGACATTTTGTCACCCTCAGATGACAAGGTTACAAAGTTACAAAATTTAGAGTGTATAATTATGTTACAGATATTAAGTTCCTGTAAATTCGTTTTACACTGCATTGAATCTGCTGACCCATTTTCGTCCGGAATTGATTCCTGCACTTGTACTGTTTTTAAAACATTTAATATTAGTATGTTATGAAATAACTAAAATCAGACCCCTGAGTATAAAAACGTTGGTTCAAAGCCTGGGTGGATATTTATTCATCAATTATACCCCTGAAATGGTTAACAATTTTTAACAGCGTAATATGTAACAATGGTATTCGAATTGCGTTTAAACAGATACCAACATTTGGAATGTCTCCTGATATTGATGAGACAGTGTTTATCAACCTTATGTTTACTAAATAAACCACTTTAAAACTATGAAAAAAATTGCAGGAAGTTTGCTGATTGCCATAGCAGGAGGATTAATTGCACTGGGTGCCTACAGCCTGATCAGCAAGAAAGAAGTAAAGTACATTAATAGTGCTTCTCAGAGTACGCCGGCTTATCTGACTGGTTTGCCGGGAGCATCCGGAACGATGGTTTTACCTGATTTTACAGTAGCAGCAAATAATACCATCCATGCTGTTGTTCACATCAGAACGGAGTATGAGCGCAAGAGCAGTGTTTATGATTATTTCTTTGACTTCAGAGACTTTTTTGGTCAGAGGGGGCCTCAGGGTGTACCGGGGCCGATCGAAGCCTCCGGTTCGGGTGTTATTATCAGTCCCGACGGTTATATTGTTACCAACAATCATGTTGTGACCGAATCAAACAAGATTCAGGTAACCCTGAATGACAAGCGGACCTATGATGCACAAATTATCGGCACTGACCCCTCGACTGATCTGGCTGTTATCAAGATTGACGCAAAGGATTTACCATTTCTCGTTTATGGTAATTCTGACAATGTTCAGATCGGAGAATGGGTTCTTGCGGTCGGCAATCCGTTTAACCTCACTTCAACGGTTACTGCAGGAATTGTCAGTGCGAAAGCACGCAATATCAACATACTCGGTTCACCTGACGGATCGGCTATAGAGTCATTTATTCAGACCGATGCGGCTGTCAATCCCGGCAACAGTGGTGGTGCTCTCGTGAACACCAATGGTGAACTGGTAGGCATAAATGCCGCCATCGCTTCCGGAACCGGCTACTATGCAGGTTATTCCTTTGCTATTCCTGCCAATATAGTGCGAAAAGTTGCAGGTGATCTTATGGAATATGGAACCATACAAAGGGGATTTCTTGGTGTAAGCATCCGTGAACTTGACAGTAAACTGGCCGAAGAAGAAGGTATTGATGATATTCACGGGGTTTTTGTAGCCGATGTAACGGAAAACGGTGCCGCCCAGGATGCCGGAATAAAAAGTGGTGATATCATTATGAACATTGAAGGAGTGCCGGTTAATTCAACCTCGGAATTGCTGGGTTTGATCGGGCAGCACCGGCCGGGTGATAAGATTAACCTTGCCGTCAAAAGAGGTAACAAAGAGATGAATTATGCAGTTATCCTCAAGAACAGAGATGGCAACGTCAGTCTGGTAAAGCGGGAAGATGTTAATATTCAGTCACTTCTTGGCGCTAACTTTTCACCGGTTCCTGAAAAACTTAAATCAGATCTGAATATTGAAAATGGTATTCAGGTGAATACACTGGGAGATGGCAAATTGAGGAATGCTGGAGTAAGACAAGGATTTATCATCACGCGTGTTGACGGTAAAACAGTCAGATCCATTGATGAATTATCGAATGCCATTGCCAGCAAAAAAGGTGGAATTCTGATCGAAGGCATTTATCCGAACAGGACCCGTGCATATTACGGTTTTGGAATGTAGAAGGCTGCGCTAAAACAGCTAAAAATGACACAGGTGGGCGGCCTTGCCGTTTCACCTTTCATTGTCTGTTAATAGTGCGGTTTCGGATGTAAAACTGAACTATTGCCGTTTAGAATTGTTATTAATTAGAATTGGGTAACTATCCGTTGAACCCCGTTCCTAAAATCCAAAGGAGCTATGAGACAGCTAAAAATAACCAAATCGATCACTAACCGGGAAACTGCTTCACTCGATAAATACCTGCAGGATATTGGGAAGGAAGAACTGATCAGTGCGGAAGAAGAAGTATTGCTTGCCCAGCGTATACGGCAGGGTGACCAATGGGCACTTGAGAAACTTTGTAAAGCCAATCTCCGGTTTGTGGTTTCAGTAGCCAAACAATATCAAAACCAGGGTCTGAGCCTGCCCGACCTGATTAATGAAGGTAATCTCGGACTGATAAAAGCAGCCCAGCGTTTCGACGAAACCCGTGGCTTTAAATTTATTTCCTATGCCGTATGGTGGATCAGGCAAAGCATTTTGCAGGCATTGGCTGAGCAATCCCGAATTGTAAGGCTGCCATTGAATCAGGTTGGCTCTTTGAATAAAATCAAAAAGGAATCATCCCGTCTTGAACAGAAATTTGAAAGACCACCTTCAGCCGATGAAATTGCTGAAGCACTTGAAATTCCTGAATACAAGATAGATGCAGCCCTGAAAATATCTACAAGATACATATCAATGGATGCCCCCCTGTCGGAAGATGAGGATATGAAGTTCATTGATATCTTTATCGACGAAGATACACCTGTAACAGATGCCGGGCTGATGAAGGAGTCGCTTGCCCGTGAAATTCAACGTTCGTTGGCTACCCTGACAGAAAAGGAAAGGGATGTCGTAAATCTTTACTACGGTATTGGCATGAATCATGGTCTGACGCTTGAAGAAATCGGGGCCAAATTTGACCTGACCAGGGAAAGGGTACGTCAGATTAAAGAAAAAGCAATCAGACGATTGAAGCATACTTCAAGGAGTAAACTTCTTAAATCTTATCTTGGACAGTAAATTATTGAAAAACAGATATTTAAATGCTTCCCGGATGTTTCCGGGAAGCAATTTTTATTAAGTTGATTTCCGTTAAACTCAATTACTGCTATTTTCGCAAAAAAAAATGCAGTTTTTCGGGAATTAAAAATTACTTTTCCCTGTTTTTCCTATTAAGCATTAGATATATCTCATGCTGGCAACGATATGGAATACAGGTCAGACAATACTCCGGGTACAATGGATACTGCAGAAAAGTTGATTAAAATTCTGATTGCAGAGGATAATGTGCTGAATCAGAAAATTATAGAAATTCTGATCAAGCGCATGGGCTGGAATTATACACTGGTAGCAGATGGTGTTGAGGCTGTTGAAGAATGCATGAATGGCGATTACGATGTAATACTGATGGACATTGATATGCCGCAGATGAACGGATGGGAGGCTACCATTGAAATCAGGCGTAAAAAGATGAATATTCCGATTATTGCACTTACCGCTTACTCCGAGGAGTCGTTCAGGAAAAAAAGTTTTGAAGCCGGAATGGACTACTTTTTATCGAAACCTTACAATAAGGAAGAAATATACGAGACTATCCGAAAGTGCGTGCATGCAGTATAAAAGTTACTACCTGACTGCTGCTAATAATTAATCCCCGATTGTTATTAATTTTTAAAAAAGATTTGGTTCTTATTGACCAGAGGTTTGTATTTTTGCCAACATGCTTTTTTGTTCCAGACCTGATTTGTTCTCTTTTTCAGGAAGTAATTTAAAAGTAGCTTCACTGGTTTTACTAACGGTTCCGTTTTCTACGTCCGCTTAAGCATGGCCCGGGTTTTAGTTTGTTAACTGCTGAACAGGAAATATATGCCTGTACGGTCCGGGAATGTTATTTGCAGTCAGAAATTCCGGACATGCTATAACAATTTAAGGAACTAAAACATTACACCATGCCATCAACAAAGTACGTATTTGTGACCGGAGGAGTTGCCTCGTCGCTTGGTAAAGGGATTATTTCGGCTTCTCTCGCCAAATTGCTTCAGGCCAGGGGATTTTCTGTCACCATCCAGAAGCTTGACCCTTATATCAACATTGATCCCGGTACATTGAATCCTTACGAACACGGGGAATGCTATGTAACTGAAGATGGTGCCGAAACCGATCTCGACCTGGGACATTACGAACGCTATCTGAATGTGCCTACATCACAGGCAAACAACGTTACCACCGGACGAATTTATCAGGAAGTAATCTTCAGGGAACGGCGGGGCGATTATCTTGGTGAGACAGTGCAGGTGATCCCCCACATTACCGATGAAATTAAACGACGGATCAAATTGCTCGGGAGCGAAAATAAATTTGATTTCGTGATTACCGAAATCGGTGGAACCGTCGGTGATATTGAATCCCTGCCGTATATTGAAGCTGTTCGCCAGATGCGTTGGGAAATCGGCACCGATTGCGTCGTGGTGCATCTTACCCTGGTTCCTTTCCTGGCTGCTGCAGGCGAATTAAAAACCAAACCCACGCAGCATTCTGTCAAAACACTGCTTGAACAGGGAGTACAGCCCGATATCATTGTTTGCCGCACCGAGAAACACCTGAATGAAAACCTGAGAAATAAGATTGCGCTTTTCTGTAATGTTAATCCTACGGCTGTAATTGAATCGATTGATGCGGAATCGATTTATGATGTACCGCTGCTTATGCTTGATGAAAAGCTGGATGTTGAGGTGCTTGAGAAGACCCGAATGCCCATGGGCAATACGCCTGAATTATCAAAATGGGAAGAATTCCTGTTCCGGTTAAAGCATCCGGAGAAAGAAGTCGTTGTTGGCCTTATCGGAAAGTATGTTGAATTGAAGGACGCCTATAAATCTATTCACGAATCCTTTGTTCATGCCGGAGCTTCCAATCATTGCAAAGTAATCGTGAAAGCGTTACATTCTGAGTCGATCACCCATGCCACGGCAGGTGAAATTCTCGGGGGACTCGATGGCATTCTTGTTGCACCGGGCTTTGGAAGCAGGGGCATCGAAGGGAAAATTGAAGCCATCAGGTATGCCCGCGAAAATCAGATCCCGTTTCTTGGTATATGCCTTGGGATGCAATGTGCTGTGATTGAATTCGGGCGCAATGTGCTTGGGCTGAAGGATGCCCATTCCACCGAGATGGATCCCGATACAACAAATCCGGTGATAGATATTATGGAAGGACAGAAATCTGTTTCCGGCAAAGGGGGTACCATGAGGCTCGGTGCCTATCCCTGCACAATTTCGGAGAATTCCAGAGCTTTTGAAGTTTACGAAACCTCCGACATCAGGGAACGCCACAGACATCGGTATGAATATAATAATGCATATCTTGATATTTATCAAAAAGCCGGTATGGTGGCATCGGGTATAAATACAGAAGATAACCTTGTCGAAATTGTTGAGCTGACCAGCCACCCCTGGTTCATCGGGATTCAGTTTCATCCCGAATACAAAAGCACAGTAGCTAATCCACATCCGCTTTTTGTACATTTTGTGAAAGCTGCCATCAGATTCAGGGAAAAATAGTCCGGGATATCCGCTGGTTGTCAGGATATGCGGTTTGTTATGCAATCCATGTGCAATTCATTTCTCCCCGGGCTTATGAATTGACTGCTTTTGCTTACTTTTGCCGCTCAATCTGAATAAATAATTTTATTAATAATATTTCATGAATAGAAATTCAATCATAGGCATCCTTCTGATCTTTGGACTGATGATAGGCTATACAGTCTTTATGTCGCCGTCAAAAGAAGAACTGGCTGCCCAGAAACGTGCCCAGGATTCCATCGCAGCACTTCAGAATCAACCTGAAGATACAGCCGGAAAAAGGAATCAGGCCCAGGTGATCAGCACACAAAAGGAACCGGCAAGAGATACAATTACAGCCAATAATGATTCTCTGGCTAAAGCAGGCCTGAATGACGAATTGGGTGTTTTCGCTGCATCAGGCAGTGGAATTGACAAAATATATACCATCGAATCTGAAAAGCTGAAGATTACATTAAGCAGCAAGGGTGGACGAATCAGCCAGGTTGAACTTGTCGGGTACAAAACATATGATGGCAAGCCGTTGGTCCTTTTCGGTCCTGATTCTTCTGATTTTAACCTTGCCTTTTTCAGCGATGTGAGGCCGGTAAACACAAGCGGATTGTATTTTCTTCCGGCATGGCCCGATAAACGGTTCGAAGGAAAGAACGACATCAAGATTACGGGAAATGACTCCGTAAAATTTGCACTGCGTCTTTATGCCGGTTCTTCAGATTCGTTAAAGGCTTCAGATTCCTATATTGAATATCTCTACACCGTCAGGGCAAACGATTTTATGGTGGGATATTCGGTGAATTTCGTTGGCATGGAAAAATACATTGCCATGAATACCAAGGAAATGAACATCGACTGGAGGGTCAGGCTCCCCAGGCTTGAGAAGAGTCTTGAGAATGAAAAGCTGAACACAACCGTCCATTTCCGTCATGCCGATGGTGAAGTTGACTACCTCAACGAACGTAAAGACGATCAACAGAACATCAATACCCGGGTAAAATGGGTATCGTTCAAGCAACAGTTTTTCTCTTCAACCCTTATAGCGGGTGATCTGTTTCAGAATGCCGATATGAAGAAAACTTCTGAGCCGGAAAAGGAACAGAACTATCTGGAATATATGGAATCTACTGTTTCTCTTCCATTCAATCCTTTGGCCGACAAGCAGCTGAATATGTCATTCTATTTCGGACCGAACAAGTACAATATTCTCAGAAAATACAAACTCGACCTGGAACGTCAGATTCCGCTGGGATGGAGCTTTTTCCTGATGCAGTGGATCAACCGGTTCGCCGTATTGCCGGTATTTAATTTCCTTGAAGGTTTTAATCTGAATTATGGAATTATCATCCTGATACTGACCATCCTGCTGAAGATCGTACTTCTGCCTATCGCCTATAAAACATACCTTTCATCAGCCAAAATGCGGTTGCTGAAGCCTGAAGTGGATGAGATTACGGCAAAATTCCCCAAAAAGGAAGATGCCATGAAGAAACAGCAGGCAACCATGGCCCTCTACAAAAAGGCAGGAGTGAATCCGATGTCGGGCTGTGTGCCGATGCTGCTGCAGTTTCCGATTTTGCTGGCCATGTTCCGCTTTTTCCCTGCTTCCATTGAATTAAGGCAGGAGGCATTCCTCTGGGCAACCGACCTTTCAAGTTATGACTCGGTGCTTGATCTTCCGTTCAACATACCTTTCTATGGCGACCATGTAAGTTTGTTTACCCTGCTGATGACCATATCCACCATCATCTACACCAAGATCAACAACGATATGATGTCGACCGGTAACCAGATGCCGGGTATGAAAACCATGATGTACCTGATGCCGATTATGTTCCTTGGATTCTTCAACAGTTACTCTTCGGGGCTCAGTTACTATTACCTGCTCGCCAACCTGATGACTTTTGCACAGATGTACCTGATCCGCCGTTTCGTGAATGAAGATAAACTTCATGCACAGATCCAGGAAAACAAGAAGAAACCTGTGAAGAAATCAAACTTCCAGAAACGACTGGAAGATATGGCCAAGAACCAGGGCCGGAAATAATTGAAATGAATTTTTAGCCCGGTTTTTCCGGGCTTTTTTATAATCACAAACATGGAAAACAACGAAGGCAGAATTACGGGTTTTGGGGGTGTCTTTATCAAATACTCAGATCCGGATGGCGTCAGGAACTGGTATAAAGAAAAACTTGGTCTGAAAACCGATGACTACGGAACAAGCTTTGAATGGAGACATAGTGATCAACCTGAGAAAAAAGGTTATACTGTCTGGTCTGCAATGGATAAAACCAGCGGGTATTTTGAGCCATCAGGGAAGGAATTTATGATTAACCTCAGGGTGGTTCATATCGAAGCTTTCCTGGCCAGGCTTAAGCTGATGGGGATTGAACAACTTGGTGAAGTACAGGAATTTGAGTACGGGAAGTTTGCCCATATTCTCGATCCGGAAGGTGTAAAGATTGAACTATGGGAGGCAAATGATGAGTTGTATGATAAGATGATAGGGGAGACGAAGATTTTATAATTGAGAGGATATTCTGTGATTTGACTTGTTGAATGTAAATTCCGATCTTTGATCATTGGTAAAGCCTCAATGATTCTCTGGTACTTCAGGAAAAACCGGATAATTGAAATTCAATTGTCAGAATGATGTTATCCATGACATATATAAAACTGGAAATCTGAAAAAATCAATAATCTATGGCCAATATCAGTAATATTAAACAATTCACATCCCAGAAGCACATCGCAGTTGCCGGGATATCGCGCACACCCCATAAATTCGGGAATGCAGCTTTTAAGGAACTGATGAAAAAGGGATATACCCTGTATCCTGTCAGTCAGCATCTGGAGGAATTCGAAGGGGTAAAATGCTGCAGCGACATCTCCTCTCTCCCCGCTGAAGTGACTGCCATACTGATCAGTACGAAACCTGATCAGACAAAAATACTTTTAGATGAAGCCAGGAGCAAGGGAATCAGGAATATATGGCTTCAGCAGGGATCGGCAGATAAGGAAACCATCAGTAAAGTGAAAGATGGCGGCGACAATGTGATCACCGGTGAATGTATACTGATGTTCGCTGAGCCTGCACATTTCATGCATCGCACCCATGCATTCTTCAAAAAGCTGGTTGGAAATTATCCGGCATAAGGTGGCTCAATGGTTGTCATCGATGATTTGAATTGATTAATGTATTCTGCTAGTTTCTTTCTATCCAATGAATTAAATGGCAGTAAACCAGCCCTCAAATCTACAACCCAGTCCGGTTTTCACATTCAATATTTCTTAAGGAAGGGCCGATTGATTCAAAATAATTTTTACCTTTGCACCCCGGTTTGGCTGGCGCCTTATGAAACGCATGTTCAGAGGTGATCCTGTCCGGCTAAACCCATAATTAACAGAGTATTAACCAGGTTTCCACCGAAGGTGGAGCCACAAAGAAGAATTAAATGACAAACGACGAATTAAACGTCAATGAAGAATTAACCAATGCCGAAGGCGTTTCGGAAGAACCTACCAGTGAGGTTGAAGAAA
Source organism: Bacteroidales bacterium (assembly GCA_016705005.1). Taxonomy (GTDB): domain Bacteria; phylum Bacteroidota; class Bacteroidia; order Bacteroidales; family Lentimicrobiaceae; genus Lentimicrobium. The sequence continues at coordinate 94,113 of JADIZB010000020.1, forward strand.
CCGTTGAAGCAGAAGTTGTTAACGAACCCATTGCAGAAGAAGCAGAAGAAGTAGCTGCTGAAGCTGAAAAAGAAGCAGAGGCTGAAGTAATTGCAGAAGCTGAAGAGATGGCTGTTGCAGAAGCAGAAGCAGAAGTTCCTGCAGAAGCAGAAGTTGTTGTTGCTGATGATGACGATGAGCCTACTGTTGAAAAACTGAAAGCCCCGCTTGTAACCCAGATTTCACTCGAAAATTTTGACTGGGATGCCATCGGCAAGAAACACGAAAACTATTCAGCCGACGAGCGCACAAAACTCGAAGACCTTTATGACAAAACCCTCAGTTCAATTGTTGAGCACGAAGTGATCGACGGAACAGTGGTTGCCATGAACTCACGCGAAGTGGTGGTGAACATTGGTTTCAAATCAGACGGTGTTATTCCTCAATCGGAACTCAGATATAATCCCAACCTCAAGGTTGGCGATATGATTGAAGTATATGTTGAAAGCCAGGAAGACATGGGCGGTCAGCTTATCCTTTCGCACAAGAAAGCCCGTATCCTCCGTTCATGGGAGCGTGTTAACCAGGCATTCGAAAAAGAAGAAATCATCAATGGTTATGTTAAATGCCGTACCAAGGGTGGTCTTATCGTTGATGTATTCGGTATCGAGGCTTTCCTCCCGGGTTCACAGATCGACGTGAAACCCATCCGCGACTACGATGTTTACGTTGATAAGGTCATGGAATTCAAGGTTGTTAAAATCAACCAGGAATACAAGAACGTGGTTGTTTCGCACAAAGCGCTCATCGAAGACGAACTTGAGCAGCAGAAAGCCGATATCATCAGCAAGCTTGAAAAAGGTCAGATCCTCGAAGGTACCGTCAAGAACATCACTTCTTATGGTGTGTTTATCGACCTTGGTGGTGTTGACGGTCTCGTTCACATTACCGACCTCTCCTGGGGACGTATCAACCATCCTGAAGAAATCGTTCAGCTTGATCAGAAAATCAAGGTGGTTATCCTTGACTTTGATGAAAACAAAAAACGCATCGCCCTTGGTCTCAAACAGCTTACCCCGCATCCGTGGGATTCGCTCAGCGAAACCGTTAAGGTTGGTGACCAGGTTAAAGGCCGCGTAGTTGTTATTGCAGATTACGGTGCATTTATCGAAATCGCCCCCGGTGTAGAAGGTCTGATCCACGTTTCAGAAATGTCATGGTCGCAGCACCTGCGCACCGCTCAGGACTTCCTGAAAGTAGGTGATGAAGTTGAAGCCGTTATCCTCACCCTCGACCGTGAAGAGCGCAAGATGTCGCTTGGTATCAAACAACTCATTCCGGATCCATGGACAAACATCCGTGAGAAATATCCGCTCAACTCGAAACATGTTGCTACCGTTCGCAATTTCACCAACTTCGGTATTTTTGTTGAACTCGAAGAGGGTGTTGACGGTCTGATCCACATCTCTGACCTCTCATGGTCGAAGAAAATCAAGCATCCTGCAGAATTCACCAAGATCGGCGAGAAGATTGATGTAATCGTTCTGGACGTTGATGTTGAAAACCGCAGGTTGAGCCTTGGTCACAAACAGCTTGAAGAGAATCCGTGGGATGTTTTTGAATCGGTATTCTCGGTAGGTTCGGTACACAAAGGTACCATTACCAGCGCAAGCGATAAGGGAATGGTTGTTGCCCTGCCTTATGGTGTAGAAGGATTTGCTCCGCTCCGCCATGTTGTTAAGGAAGATAACTCCCAGGCCAAAGTTGAGGAATCACTCGATTTCAAGGTAATAGAATTCTCAAAAGACAACAAAAAAATCATTCTTTCACACAGCCGGATATTCCAGGATGTTGCTTCAACAGAGCGCGCCAAGGAATCAGCTTCGAAGGAAAGTGCCGAGAATTCAACCAAACGTGCTGTCAAGAAACTGAAAGATAACCTGGAAAAGACAACGCTGGGCGATCTGGAAGCACTTGCCAACCTGAAATCAGATATGGAAGAATCAGAAAAGGCTGCAGCGAGAAAGAAAAAAGAAGAATAAATCTTGCTGAAAATCAATGAAAAAATCCCCGCTAAGGGGATTTTTTCGTTTCAGGCCCTGCCGTATTGTATTTTTTATGATTTTTACGGATTCTGCCAGAATTAATTAGCCCATAGATCCGGTAATACTATAAGATGAGAGAATTTTCCGTTACCATACTCGGTAGCAGTGCCGCACTACCTTACAAGAACCGCAATCTGACCGCCCAACTGGTGATTCATGCCGGGCGAAGTTTTCTGATTGACTGTGGTGAAGGAACCCAGATGCAACTTACCCGGCTGAAACTTAAAGGCATGAGAATCAGTCATATTTTTATCAGTCATTTGCACGGTGATCATTTCTATGGGCTGATTGGGCTGATTTCAACTTTTCATTTGCTGGGACGAAAGGATGACCTTCACATCTATGGCCCACCAGCCCTTGAGAACATAATTCAGATGCAGCTTGAGGCATCACTCACCACTCTCGTTTACAAAATGGTCTTTCATCCCACCCAGAGCGACTTTCCTGAAACCATCTATGAAGATGACGGACTAACAATAACCACGCTTCCGATGATCCACCGGGTGCCCACAACGGGCTTTCTGTTTGCTGAGAAACAATATCCCCGTCACATCAATATGGAAGCGGCAGAGAACCTGAATGTGCCCTATACCTGTTTCGGTGATCTGAAACTAGGTCTGGATTATACAGCACCCGATGGAACCATAACTTCAAACAGGGAGCTGACCATTGAGCCTGCACATCCCCGATCCTATGCCTGCTGCTCAGATACCCTGTTCCATGAACCATTGGCCGACATCATCAAAGGATGTGATCTGATGTATCATGAAGCAACTTTTATGAATGCCATGGCAGAGGTGGCTGTTGCCAAGATGCATTCAACAGCTGCAGAGGCAGCCCGCATTGCTGAAAAGGCAGGGGTGGGTAAACTGATCATCGGACATTTCTCGGCCAGGTATGAAAATCTATTACCCCTGCTTGAAGAAGCGCGTGAAGTATTTCAGGAGAGTTACCTCGCCGAAGAGGGAAAAGTATTTCAGGTATAGCTTACTCGTAAAGGATTCCTGAGAATAACCTGAGCAGGGTTTTCTTGTCGTATGGTTTTGCAAGGTAATGCGAACAGCCGTTCGAAAGCAGTTTTTCCCTGTCGCCCTGCATGGTATAGCCGGTAACCGCAATGATGGGTGTATTCTTGTAGTTTTCGAGCGTCCTGACATGATTTGCGATAGACATGCCGTTTGGGCCGGCTCCGAGGTTTATGTCCATCAGGATGGCATCATATGTCTTGCGTTTGATCTTTTCAAGGGCTACATAACCGTTTTCAGCCATTTCTGTATTACAGAGCTCGCGAAGGTACAATGCAGCGAGTCGCCGGTTAATTTCGTTGTCTTCCACGATCAGTACTTCCGGGACTGGTCCGCGGCTCAGACGCTGGGTGTTGATCGTCTTAACCGGCTCCTGATCAGGGCTGATTTCAAAGGTGTCGGGAAGAATATAAGGAAGTCCGATGTAAAAATCTGATCCTTTCTCCGGGACACTGTCGACCCAAAGCCGGGCATTGATCAATCTGGCTATTTTTGCACACAATGCAAGGCCAAGACCGCTGCCTTCGAATGTGCGCGATAATCCTTCGCTAACCTGACGGAATTCTTCGAAAATCAGCTTATGGTGTTCAGGTGCAATGCCGATACCGGTATCGCTGATCCTGATAATTGCTTCTGATTTATTCCTGTCGTTTACATACGCACTGACTGAAATTCCACCATCGATGGTGAACTTGATGGCGTTGTCGAGCAGGTGGTGCAGCAATTGTCCCAACAGTTTTTCATCGGCAAGCACATTGATGGTCGGGGGCAGTGCGGTTCGCAGATACAACCCCTTGTCACCGGCAATGGAATGAAGGTTCCGCAGCAATGGCAGGAAAACGGATTTTACCACTACCGGTTTTATTTTCAGACTGTCGATGTTCGACTCGATCGCTGAAAGGTCCATGATCGAATTAAGGGTCGACATCAGCCTGTTGGCCGATTTAAAAATGGTGGAAGCCATCACTTTCAGCCGTTCCTCTTCGAGTTCCTCGAGCAGTATTTCTGAAAATCCAAGAATGCCTGTCATCGGCGTTCTCAGCTCATGACTCATATTGGCCAGCAGCGAAGATTTCAGCCGGCTCGATTCTTCAGCTTCGTTTTTGGCATTTACGAGCTCTTCATCGCTGCCGATGCGTTGTATTGATAGGGCAATCTGTTCCGATACGAAAATCAGAATGTTTTTCTCATCTTCACCGTAGGTAATGTCGGGGGTATAGGATTGCAGCACCAGCACTCCAAGCACCCTGTCGTGCGTTTTAAGAGGAACACCGAGCCATGATTCAGGTATCTGTACTGGTTTGTATATGATCTTTTCACCGATCATCAGGTCGATGGCAGAAGCTGAAACCAGCAGAGGTTCGCCCGACCCCAGTACATAGCCAATAAGCCCTTTATCGGCTGTTTCGGTATCAGGAATACCGGAAGGGTCGATGCAATAGGGGAAGGTTATTTTATGGTCATTGTTGCTGATGAGCGCAACCAGCAGGTTTGGAGCCGGCATAAGTGAGGCAATGATTCTGTGAATTGCCTCCATCAGATGAGTAAGATTGTGCTGGGAATGAATCAGCTGGGAAATCTGGAAGGCTGAAGCTTTCAGGCTTTCAGCAATTTTCCGGGTTGTAATATCGTGAATGCTCCCGGTCCACCTTTTCAGGTTACCCAATGAGTCGGACTCAAACCTGGCTTCTGTATACAGATGACGGATATTTTTCTTTCCATCGATAATTCTGTACTCCATACTGTAGGAATCTGATCCTGAAGTTCTGGCGTCTTCGATCACCTTCATGCAGGCCGCCAGATCATTCGGATGAATCAGATTATAGTGACTGATGTGCTCCGGTGTTATTTCAGATGGTGGGGTGTCAAATCCGAGTATTTCAAAGAAATTCCATGTGAGGATAACGGTTTTTTCATCAAAGGTAGCATCCCAGCTTCCGATTCCTGAAATCTGCTGCATATGGTTCAGCCTTTGCTGGCTGAGAAACAGGGCTTCTTCTGTTTCCTTGAGATCTGTGATATCACGGATGATGGCCAGTAACCTGTTGTCTTCAACAGAAACCAACCTGTATTCCAGGTGCCTTTTTTTGCCTCCGTATTCAAGGCTGTGATAAAAAGTCTGGGGTCGGCCCGATAATGTAGCTTCCCTGAATTTATCCAGAAGTTCCTGCGATTTTTCAGGGAGAATGAGTTGCAGATTATCATTTTTGATCAGCCTTCCCATGTAGGGGATTGCGAAATTCTGATTCTGGTTTACGTCAATAACATTTGCCTGTTTGTCGAACAAAACCAAAAGATCCGGGATGGTGTCAAGAATGGAAATGTTGTGTTTGCTGATATCGCCGGTGTTGTTGTAATCTATTGCAGCGAAAGATGATGAAACCGTCGGTTCATATCCCGGTTCCATGCCTGAAATGCCGGGAGCGGAAAAAATGCGAATCAGATCCAGGGCGTCTTTGTCATCCTTTCTGATTGATTCTTTTGTAATGTGGCATAAAATGCGCTGGCCATCGCTTCCTTTGAGAACAATGGATATTTGCCGCGAAGGATCGTCTGAAAGACTTAAGAGATCATGGGGGGCTGAATCTTCAAAAAGTTCAGCAACTGCTTTTTCGGTAAGTTCTCCGGCCTTAAATCCTGTAAGGGTATAAAAAGCATTGTTAATCTTTTGAACAACACCGGATTTATCGATTAATACCGCGGCTGTCTGATATTGATCCAGCCAGTCAAACCTGTTATCTGAATGAATCTCCCCATCGCTGCCTTTTTGATATTCAAACATACCGGATGTCATCGCTATAATTTTTCTTTACCCGGGAAATACTTGCCCCACGTAAAAGTAAAAAAAAATTACATCTAATATCAGAAAGCTAACTTTTTTAAAAAGATTTCAGAATGAAATGACGAATGAAACTCAACCGGCAGGCAGGGTAAACCAGAAGGTGCTTCCTTTTCCAGGCAGTGAATCTACTCCTATTCTGCCGCCCATTTTTTCTACCATCTCTTTACAAAGCATCAGTCCAAGTCCCGAGCCCAGCTCATTGGCTGTACCTGCTGTAGTGATATTTTTTCCGTGACAGAAGAGGTCGTTTTGTTTTTCTGCACTCATCCCTACGCCATAATCCCTGACATTGGTGACGATAAAATTATTTTTCATCTCACAGTCAATCTCTATGACACCACCGGTATTGCTGAATTTTATTGCATTTCCAAGTAGGTTGTGAAGCACTATCCGGAGCATGTCAGGGTCTGCCGTAACAAAGTAGTTGTCAGTAATCCCGGAATCGAATGCTATTCCTTTTTTTGCGGAATTCAGTGCCAGGACATCGGTCGACTTTCTGACCTGGGCTTTCATCTGGAGTTTTAATGGTTTGTATTCGAGTGTACTGGTCTGTAATTTGGCCCAGTTCAGCAGATTCTGTATGAGCGTGTGAAGTTGATCAGATGTGTCGCGGATCAGTCGGAGAGAATCTTCAAGGTCCTTTTTTTCATAAGCGTTAAAGTTTTCTACCAGTATGTTGGTAAGTGTCAGTAAACCAGCAAATGGGCTCCTGAGGTCGTGCGAAATGATAGAGAACAGCTTATCCTTTGTTGTTAGAAGATGCGTTAATTCTGCCTTTTGCCTGACAATGAGATCGCGCGACTGCTTGAGTTCGATGTGTGTGGAAACACGCGCCAGGAGTTCTGCCGATTTGAAAGGCTTGGTAATATAGTCTACCGCACCTGATTCAAAACCTTTCAGAATGTCTTCTGTTTCGGTACGCGCTGTCAGAAATATTACAGGAATATGCTGTGAACCAGCGTCTTCTTTCATCAGCCGGCAGGCAGTTAAGCCATCCATTTCCGGCATGGCGATATCGAGCAATACAAGGTCCGGATTCCGGCTGACTGCGATGTTTACCGCTTGTTTTCCATTGTTGGCAATCGCAATCTGGTAGCCCTCTTTTCGTAGAATATTACCGAGAACCGCCAGGTTTTCAGCCAGATCATCCACAATAAGAATTAATGGGGGTGGTTGATTTTTAAAACCTTTAAATGCCTCATTCTCCCGGTTCATATTATTTAAGTTTTCGGATTATTTCTTCCAGCTTGTTGAAAGATGTTGTGAGTCTGTCAATCATAAATGCCTCTGCAAAGTACTTAATTTCATTGGCCAGTTCGCGAAGTTTGCCGGATTGGTATTGTTCGGCAAATTTCATAAGTTTGATAGCATAAGCAATAATTTCATCAATAATCATCCCTTCACGGATCGATTTTAATTCATTCAGCATATCATCCAAACGCAACAATTCTGAATCACTGAGTTTTAAAAAGGAAGCATCGGTTGGGGTCCCGGCTTCATTACTGTGAGGAATCCCATTTTGTTTCGGGTAAGCTGAATTTGTATGTGTCAGGAACTTTGATAGTTCTGAAACCAACAATCCTGGTGTGACCGGTTTCTGAAGGTAGCCATCGCAAATTGACTGCACCTCATCGGCATAACTTCGCATTGTAGAAGCGGTGAGTGCTATCACTGGTATATCCCTGAGATTCTGATCTTCTTTGAGCAGCCGGGTTGCAGTATATCCATCCATAACCGGCATCTGCATATCCATAAGAATCAGGTCAGGACGGTGCTCCCTGGCCATAGCAATGGCCACTTCTCCATTGATGGCCTCCAGTAACCGGATGTTTCTACTGCTTAACATCTCCCTGATTACCAATCTGTTTACATCGATGTCTTCAACCAGAAGAATCTGCTGGTTCTCGAAAGTAAATGATTTTGCTTTCTCATAATCTTCAATCAGAGAAACAGATTGCTTACCGGATGATATGGCTACATTGTAAAGCCATACCCTGAATGAACTGCCTTTGCCGGGTTCACTTTCGACTGTAATTGCGCCATTCATCATTTCGACGAGCCTGCGGGTAATGGTAAGGCCGAGTCCGGTGCCCCCGAATTTCCGTGTGCTTTGACCTTCCTGCTGGCGGAATGCCTGGAAGATTGTTCCATGCTGGTCGGCCGGAATTCCGATGCCTGTGTCGGTAACCTCAAACATAAGGTCGATTTTGCTTGTATCTTCTGCCTTACTGACAGATCTGCAGGTGAGCGAAATGCCTCCGTGATTTGTAAACTTCACCGCATTGCCAACCAAATTGAACAATACCTGCCTTATCCTGGTCTCATCCAAAAGCAATGATTCCGGGAGAGAAGGATCTGATTTTATATTGAAGCCGAGTTTTTTCTCCTGGATCGACAAAGAAAATATCCGGGTCAGCTCATTCAAAAGGCCCTGAGGATTGACCGGCTCAAGTTCAATGGTGATTCTCCCGGCTTCAATCTTTGAAAGGTCAAGGATATCGTTTATGAGAAGCAAAAGGTTTTTTCCGCTTTTGTTGATCACATCAACAAATTCGAGTTGTTTCGAATCCCTGAGCTGTTCGGCGAGAAGTTCGGAGAATCCCATGATGGCATTGAGTGGTGTACGTATTTCATGGCTCATGTTGGCCAGAAACTCACTTTTTGCCTTGTTGGCGCGATCCGCGGCTTCTTTGGCACCAATGAGTTCTATCTCTGATTCCTTGCGGTAGGTGATATTTTCAACAACAATCAGTACCTGGGGATTCTGGGTGTGATCCTGAAGAAGAACAAGATTCAGAATTACCGGTACCTGCCTATTATCGGAAGTCCACAGGGAAATCTCAACCGGACCGGCCCTCTTGTTGTTTTTAAGTCCTACGATCACTTCATGCTTAACCCTGACATGTTCCTGTGGGATTAGATTAAAAAAGGTTGTTTTTCCAATCAGTTCTTTCGTTTGCTCCAACATTTCAAGAAACGCCCTGTTTACATCGGTAATTACACCATAGTCATCCGTTAGAACCAAGCCAAGCGGTGATTCTTCATACATAACCCTGAACCTGCTTTCACTGGAACGTAGTTTCTCTTCTGACCTGTGGCGCATAATAGCGCTGCCGATGCCAGTAGCAACACTTCTCAGGATATGAGCTTCTGATTCGGTCCAGTCAGAACCCTCGGTGCAATCATCAAACCCTATAAATCCAAGTAAATTGTTATCTGTTAAAACCGGGACTACCAGCAATGAGATAATGTCCTGTGGTTCCAGAATTTCCCTTTCTTCAGCCGGGAAGTCCCTGACAAATCCACTTACTACATCACCTTTTTCAAGGATGCTGTTCCATCTCGGGATAAAATCAGCAGGAAGATTCTGCAGATCAGGATTGGTTATCTGAGGCTCTACTCCGGGTTTGCACCACTCGAAACGCTGACTGATCAGTAACCCGGGCTCTGAAGGATTGGTATGATATTCAAACAGATAAACCCTGTCGACATGTGTTGAGGTGCCGATGATGCTGAAAGCATAGTTTATTGCCTCGTTCAGATCATTGCCGAGCAACAGGGCGTTGGTTGCTCTGGCCACACCTTCAAGTATTTCGGATTGCCGGGCCAGCCTGATTTCAGCCTGCTTCCGGTGGGTTATATTTCTGGCAAGGGCAATAAACCGCCTTTCTTTTAATCCTGTATTTTTTTCCGAAACATATAATTCGTACCAATCTGTAATGCCGTTTTCGGTGATGCCGTATTGGATACCTTCCGAAAATCCATTGTTGATTGCCTGCTTCAATGCTAACTCAACCTGGACACTGATGGCTGACGGCAAAACATCCGAAGATCTTTTACCAACAAAATCGGCAGGTGGCATTAAAAGGGCTGAATCATCCGGCGCCTGATAACTGTGTATAACTCCTTTTTCGTCCACCTCAAACATGATGTCTGGTATGGCTTTCAGTGTTGCCTCAAGCAGGGATATCTTCCCAAGAAGTCCCGCTATCTCTGTTTCTTGATTCATTTCCGTTCTAATCATTTGGTATAGTCATCAGGGGAAATTTAAACCTTCAGATCCCCGGCACTATCTTTAAAACAACAATGAATATTATCCTGACTCAAAGTGTCAAGAGTTCAACAGATTAATAATAAAAAGCAGTGAAAGTAACCTGAATCAGGCGACTGTTTGGGAGGTTTAACCGAGCAGGTCGCTGATTACCCCTGAGGCACAAAAACAACCGAAGATGGCAGGCATATACGATATGGTTCCGACCGTCGATTTCTTGTTGATTTCACCTTCAGAGAGCTGCACCGCTGCACGTGAAACCTCCTCAGGAGAATAAACTGCTTTAAAGCCTTCCCAGATGCCGAGTTTATGAAGCCTTTTACGCATATAATACGCCAGTTTGCAGTTGTTGGTTTCCGAGATATCAGCTATTTTTACCAGCATCGGATCCATTTTACCGCCGGCACCCATTGAGCTGATCAGTGGCATACCCAGCCTAAGGGTGTGGTAGATGAAATATACTTTGGGCGACAGGGTGTCGATGGCATCCACCACATAGTCATAACCGGCTTCAAGAATCTCAATCATCCGCTCATCTTTGATGTATTCATCAATGGATATAAGTTTCAGTTCCGGATTGATGTCGAGCAGACGTTCCGACATCACAGCGGCCTTCCTCAGACCGGTTGTACTTATTAGTGCGGGGAGCTGCCGGTTGCGGTTCGACGGTTGAATTTTATCTCCGTCTACTATGGTAATGCTTCCGATTCCGGCCCTGACCAGTTGCTCGGCAGCATAGGCGCCAACACCGCCCAACCCGGCTACCAATACATGCGCCCTGCGGAGCTTTTCCAGTTTCTCGTCATCAAGCAGCAATCGGGTGCGGGCCTGCCAGTCGTCAGCCATTCTCTGTCTTTTAAGGCTCCAAAGGTAAAAAAGATAAGGTTGGGTTTTGAATACCGGTACAAACATGAGCCAACCCGCCATAGTGTCATAAAACTCCTGAAACAGATTCAATTTTATCATGCTTACCATCAAAGGGATGATTTACCGGTGCGAACTTTGATTCTTCGCTTGTGAGATTGTAAAACCTGCCATGCAACTTTTTCAGATTATTCCCGTCTGAAATTCTAAATTGTAAAAATGAGAACGCTGGTATCTGTCATTTTTCTGGCCGTTGGTCTGACCCTTCTTTCCTGTGAAAAAGAAAAAAATACTTCCGGTCCCTTACCAGGCGAGCTACCGGGTTGCTGGATCAATCCCCAATACAACGATTCTACCGTTGTTTATGAACGTGCTGCTGAATTTAACGATGGCCCGGGCATCATTTTCAGGGATGATAACACCCTGATTGAACGTAAGAACGCCGGATGGTGCGGAACACCACCGGTTACGTATGCCGATTATGATGGCTCCTATTCGGTGAATGATTCGGTTGTTTCGGTTACCGTTGGATACTGGGGCGGAACAACGGAGTATTCCCTTGAACTGGTTGCAGTAGATGCGGACCATCTGACGGTTAAATGGATTTACAATAAATAGGAGCCATCTCCTTAGCTGCATTCTTCAATCCAGAATCTGATGATGCCTTCTGTGATGACCCTTTGGGAGTGAGTCCCGGTAATATTCCCGCTCAGGTCCGGGTTAAGGAACCTATAAGATATTCACTTCGATAATTTTCATAAAAAAACCCGCGCCGGTTTATTGACGCGGGTTTACCTGTTTGAAACCAGGAATAAAGATGAAACAGTTACCTGATCAGTTCGCTGTTCAAAAACTATTTGACAATAATCTTTCTCATTTCAGTCCATCCCGGGGTTATAACCCTGAGATAATAGAGCCCACGGGCGTTACCCGAAAGGTCAATTGTTGTATTCATTCCGTTCCAGTTGAAATGCTGAACAGGATGACTCATATTGTCGAGGACCATGATTTCGGCATTCCGGATGTTGCTGTTTGAGTTGACCGATATTTCAAAAACACCGGATGAAGGATTGGGGAAGACGCTCAGTACTGTTGAAGCCGGCAATGTCTCCTTGTTACCAACGATGATAAACGGACTCTCCGAGAAGGAAACCAGGTTGCAGGCTACATCCAGTACCGGGTTGAATCCATCGTCGCAATCATCACACGTTACCCCGGTAACACAATCCGGGTGGTTCGGATGGCACATGTCAACATATTGTTCGAAGAAGGTGTATCCAAGGGTAATATCATCAAGGTTTACGTATTCGTTCAGACCAAAGTCGAACCACTGGGCAATGGAGCCCGGACACCATCCTGCACGGTCGTAGAACCAGGTTCCGTTCTGCGGCTGACAGGCATCGGGATTGGGGTTACAGTCGACCCAGTTGTGCTGTGAATACTTCTTTACTCCATTGACATATATATCATGGGTGGCATCATAAAACTCAGCAGCGTTGTTGCTGTTCAGGTCGCCCCAGCCATGACCGGTAGATACCAGCTTCAGTTTCGAAGCCATCGTATTCTCAGGAAAAGTGTAATCAGCATCGGGCACCGGCTGCAGGTTGGCGTAATCGCCAAAGGGGAAAATTTCACGCCAGATCTGTTTTACATTGCTGTATGGATAGGCCGGTGTTCCTGCCATGTAGTCGAGGGTGAGGTCATACAGGAAACCGTTGTCAAGCGTTGGACAGGTAGCCCTGAAGGCGGTCTTGCCCTGCAGGATCGACATATAATCGGTCAGGTCGATGGTGTGCGAACAGGCTACACCATAAGGGGTAATGTAACGGATGATCTCTACCCAGTTGCCTTCCTTGTCTTTGGCCTCGAAGTAAGCCACACGGTCCCATTCGCCACACCCTCCGGTCGGACAGTGGACATTGAGTGTTCCGATGATCTGATCGTAAGCGCCCAGGAAGGAGGGAAGCTCAGCCTCTACAGTGGCTGTGTAAGAGTTCGGGTTCAGCCATACATTGCTGAAGGCAACTGATGCGATATCGGATGATTCCGGAACAATGGTAACATTGACTGATTCCGTTTTAACAGCCCCGAAGTTATTGGCAGAAAGGATTTCAATGTTATAATTACCGTATGCCGGTGGGGTCCACCATCCTGTAAAATGGCCGTTCCAGAAGTTCTGGGCATCAATGGTTGTTCCGTTGATCCTGAATTTTACCCAGGCGACTGAGAACAACTCAGGATACGTAATGGTAGAAATAGCTGCCAGTTGAATCGGTGAGAGTGAAGGCACCGATACATTTCCGGGCAGCGGATTCCTTGCTTCTATTTCAGGAACATGCAGCTGGGGATCAAGTACATTAAAGCGCTGGATTACCGGTTCGGCCGGATCAAAAGTGCCATTGCCGGGCTGGGTGGCTTCTACCTCTACCAGTCCGGGAACCCCGGTAAGTGTGACTGTATTCCCGTTGACCGTGGCAGGGCCAGAAAGGACTGTAAAAACCACCGGCAGGCCTGAAGTAGCGGATGCTTCCAGGGCAAAAGGCGGATCATTGATCAGTTTATTCGGGATCGGGAGGAAAGAGATGGCCTGATAGGTAGGATCGAGGGTACCATTAAAGTTTGAGGTTTCACCCGACATGGTAAAGTTGATCAGGTCGCCGTCCCGGGCCGGTGAATCTATCTCCGAAATCAGTTTGGTTATAGAAGTGTTGTTACCACCCGGAACGCCCTGATTGTGTTTGTAGTACAATTCAAGGCTGGTTTCATTGCCTTCCAGCTCATTGTCCATCATGTCCTGAATCTCGGTCTGCGTAAGGGCTTTCGACCATACCGATACCTCATCGGTACGACCGCACCAGTAAAAATCGAGCGAACCTAAGATGCTGCGTCCGATGGTAAAGGCAATGTCGGTGGCGGTAAAGCTGCCAGTTGCTGTCTTACTGCCTTTCAGGATGCCATTGACATACAGTTTCACAGCAGTGCCATCGTAAATCCAGGCGAAATGCTGCCAGATCTGAGGGATCACGGTGTTGGCGGGAGCAACATATTCGTAAAGGGTTCCGGCTGAGTTCTGGAAACGGCATTCAACGGTACCGTTGTTCAGCTGGATCATATAAAAGCCCTGTGACGAGCCTCTGAAACTCATCAGCGCCTGGCCATAACCCAGCTGATCACAGTAAAACCAGCCGGCCATCGAAAAGCCCGGTTTGTTGGCAATGTATTGCGATCCGTTTTCAAGATAAACATGATTGCGGTTGGTGCAGTCATAATGCAGGTATTGGTTGGTCTGGGCGCTGAGCTGCACTACTGCAGATAACAGTATTGCAGAAACCAGCAGCATGAATCTGGCGTACGTGTTTTTCATATTTCGGGTTTTGGTTTGTGATTTATTTTTAAACAAAATTTTAAATTTCACGCAAAGACGCAATGATTTCTTCTATTCCGGATTCCAAATGAACGTATTGTCCCTGCGGGACTTCAAATGGTTTTGATCTGTTCTTTCTACCATAATGTCGTCCCTACGGGACTTTATATGGATTTAATTGTTCGTTCTTTCTACCATAATGTCGTCCCTACGGGACTTTATATGGATTTAATTGTTCGTTCTGCTACCATAATGTCGTCCCTACGGGACTTTATATGGATTTAATTGTTCGTTCTGCTACCATAATGTCGTCCCTACGGGACTTCTATGGTTTTAATCGTTTCTTCTGCTACCATAATATCGTCCCTACGGGACTTCCGCTCTGATTAAAGTAAGAATTCTCAAATTTCCAAATTCTCAAATCGTAAACCCGCCACTGCGGGCAGGTCGTAAAATCTTTATTCTTTATTCTTTATTCTTTATTCGTTATTCGTAATTCGTTATTCGTTATTCGTTATTCGTTATTCGTTATTCGTAATTCGTTATTCGTTATTCGTAATTCGTTAATCGTCATTCATCATTTGTCACCATGAGCGTTGGTGGTCGAGCGATGGTGGTCGAGCGATGGTGGTCGAGCGACCAGTCGAGACCAGTCGAGACCAGTCGAAGGGCGTCATTCCCCGCCTACGCTGCGCTTCTGCGGGGCAAGCGTCATTCGCTATTCGTCATTCGCTATTCGTCATTCGTAATTCGTAATTTGTCATTTGTCATTTGTCACCCTGAGCGCAGTCGAAGGGCGTCATTCCCCGCCTACGCAGCGCTTCTGCGGGGCAAGCGTCATTCGCTATTCGTCATTCGTAATTCGTCATTCGTAATTCGTCATTCGTAATTCTTCATTCACTTCATCCACCACATCTTCACCGTCGGATCATCCCCGCCCTGCCGCTGCTGTGCAGCATTCATATTGACCGAGTTGTACTGAATTTCTGAAGGAGGATAAGGCATCCTGAAATGTGCAATAGGCCCGCCTTCCCTGGGTGTCATCCCTGTGCGCCGGGCTTCTGCATAGGCTTCCCAGGGTTGCCTGAAAGCATCAATCCATCGCTGGGTGTAGATAAATGCCAGCTTTTCTTCATCGGACGTTGCATTCCACGACCCGAAGCGCATCAGTACCGAAGCAGACCCCAGGTTACCCGGAATGGTGATTTTGTCGCCGAATTTCACGCCGGAAACCGGTAAGCGCAGCCGTTCCGAAAGACCCATCCACCATTCAACCGAGGCATTGATGCCGTTCATGTACTCAATGTCGGCCTGGTCGGGATCAACAGGAACGCCGATACCTCTGAGATAAGCCTCCGCCAGGATGAAGTGCACTTCGGCACCGGTCATCAGGATGATCGGCATGTTGTTCTCATCGCCGATCAGGAAGAAGTTGAACGGAGAATAATTCACATTGTTCTTGATGTGGTAATTACCAATGTCATCGCGATGGCTGCCATAAGGGATGCCCTGGGCCGGCGGGGTTCCGGATTCGGGAATCTGGGGAAACGGAACCCACTGCTCATTCTGATCACCCTCAAAGAAGATGTACGCCCTGGGATCGAATATGCCACCCCCGGCAGGATCATCATCCTCCGAAAACTGGTGCCAGATGTTGGATCCCATCCGCAAACCATTATGCTCGCGGAATGACCAGCTTACACTGTTGTTGCTGATGGAATTGGCCGCAGGCCAGATGCAGGCGGTTTCCAGGACAGACGTGATGAAATCATAGCCAAGCAGTATGGGTTGCCGGTTGATCACAATGTCCCCGATGATGCCGGAGGCCAGCTCCGGCTCTTTTTCCGACATCCGCATGGCATAACGCAGGCGCAGCGAATTGGCAAATTTCCGCCACATGCCGAGGTTACCATTGAACAGCTTGTCGAATTTTGCAAAGGTGGTAAAAGGCTCGGCACTGGCTGCCGTATCGTTTATGCTGGTCGCCGCCCATTCCAGGTCGCTGAGGAGCGAAAGGTAGATGTCGCGCTGCGTATCGTAAACGGGATAGAGTTTTGTCAGGTCCTGATAGCCGTATCCGGCTTCTGAATAGGGAATGTCGCCGAAAATATCGGTCATCTTAAAGGTTTTGTATGCCTTTACAATCGTCAGCATGGCTTTCATATTGGTAACCGCTGCAGATGGTGTGTAAGTGGCAAATTTCCGCTCAAGTTCCCGAAAAGAGGGCAGGGCTTTGTAATAATTCGACCACATGTCTTCGGTACCTATGGTGTAGTTGCCCCAGGCAGCCCTGGTCAGAGCAGCCTGCTGCGTTTGCGCATACAGGATCTCATTGTTGATATAGAACTGTTCGTTGCCGGTAAGCATCAGCGACTGGATGATTCCATTGAACAGCGATCCGTCGGTGGCATTGGTAAAGCCCTGTGGATTGGTGTCGATTTCCTCAAAATCCTTACGGCAGGAGGTAAACAGCGCTATGGCAATCAGCAGGGCGGGTATGAGTTTTATTTTCATTGTTTTCGTTTTGTGAATTCAGGTCATGCGATTTTTAACCACTCAGGCACTAAGAGCACTTAGTTTCACTAAGATTTGATTTGAAATTATTCATTCGATACTGGTTTGTTGTTTTGAGTCAAAAAAATCATTGCGTCCCCGCGTGATATTACACCAGCCGGTTTTTATACCCCTCTGTCCTTCGGACATCTCCCCTTTGAAAAGGG
This sequence comes from Bacteroidales bacterium, assembly GCA_016705005.1. Lineage (GTDB taxonomy): Bacteria > Bacteroidota > Bacteroidia > Bacteroidales > Lentimicrobiaceae > Lentimicrobium. Next base: position 111,063 of record JADIZB010000020.1, read on the forward strand.
GAGAATCTTCATAGCAGGTTTGGGCTAAATTGAATCTGATACAATATATTAACACCATCTTGTGAACAATTATGTCAAAAATAAACTTTGCGTCTTAGCGTCTTTGCGTGAGACAATCGTTTGACGGTTTTTTATTGTTTTTTTACCCCTCTGTCCTTCGGACATCTCCCCTTTGAAAAGGGGAGAACCAGTTAAGCAGGTCTGGGATAAATTGATTCTGATGCAATATATTAAAACCATTGTTGTTAATCTTTATGTCAAAAAAAAACTTCGCGTCGTTGCGTCGTTGCGTGATATAACACCAGTCGGTTTTTATACCCCTCTGTCCTTCGGACATCTCCCCTTTGAAAAGGGGAGAACCAGCTAAGCAGGTCTGGGATAAATTGATTCTGATGCAATATTTTAAAACCATTGTTGTGAATCTTAATGTCAAAAAAAACTTCGCGTCGTTGCGTCGTTGCGTGATATTACACCAGCCGGTTTTTATACCTCTCTGTTCCCGATAGCTATCGGGATCGGACATCTCCCCTTTGAAAAGGGGAGAACCAGTTAAGCAGGTCTGGGATAAATTGATTCTGATGCAATATATTAAAACCATTGTTGTGAATCTTTATGTCAAAAAAAACTTCGCGTCGTTGCGTCGTTGCGTGATATTGCACCAGCCGGTTTTTATACCCCTCTGTTCCCGATAGCTATCGGGATCGGACATCTCCCCTTTGAAAAGGGGAGAACCAGTTAAGCAGGTCTGGGATAAATTGATTCTGATGCAATATTTTAAAACCATTGTTGTGAATCTTAATGTTAAAAAAAAGCTTTGCGGCTTCGCGTCGTTGCGTGATATTACACCAGCCGGTTTTTATACCCCTCTGTTCCCGATAGCTATCGGGATCGGACATCTCCCCTTTGAAAAGGGGAGAATCTTCATAGCAGGTTGTGAATCAAGTGGAACATCTTTATTTTCCTTTTAAGTTTCATTGACATTTGTTAAGAAAAATTGTCTTTCCCGCATCTGCGGGACTCAGACTGACAGTCATCCTGAGCAGTTTGTCCCGCCCACTTTGGCGGGAGAGTCGAAGGATAGATATCTTTATGTCAAAAAAAACTTCGCGTCGTTGCGTCGTTGCGTGAGACAATCGTTAGACGTTTTTTTTTGTTAGAATGTAGCACTGGCGCCAAAGGTAAATGAACGTGTTCCGGGGAACGAAGCCCACTCAAATCCCTGGGCATTGCCCGATCCCATGATGCCTTCCGGATTGATGTTGTCGGGCAGCGTGGTGTAGATGTAAAACAGATCACGGCCAACGACCGACAAAGTCAGGCTCTGGAATACCTTTACCCTTTTGAGTACCGATGTAGGCAGTGAATAACTCAGCGATATCTCGCGCATCTTGACCCAGGTGTTTTCAAGAATCCCGGGGGTGGATACAAATTTCCCCCAGCCACCGGCATTGGGCAGATATTTGTAATAGTAATGCACCACCTTATCATTGGGCGTGCCGTCTTCGTAAACACCTTCAAGGATTACACCAACATTCCGGGTAACACCGTCGGGATCGGTATAGGGGAGGCCTCCGCCATCGCGTTCGAGGAGGGTGGAAGGACTCTGGCCAGTCTGTAACGCTATCACATACGATCCGCAGTAGATATCGCCGCCCCATTTGGTATCCACCAGGGCACTGAGTCTGAAATTCTTATAGACCAGTTCCGCATTGAAAGCCCCTGTAAAATCGGGCGATGCATTGCCGATGGGAACCCTCGTATCCGTGATTTTGTAGTGCGTTCCTGAATCGTCCAGGATGCGGTTACCATGCGAATCGTAAACATAATCGTAACCGGTAATGGTTCCGTATTCATCGCCTTCATACAGGTCCATCGCCGGCCCGTTCAGCCCCCAGATATCGGCCAGGTGATAGGAGTCGGAATAACCACCCAGACTGATGATGTAGTTGCGGTTGCGTGCGAAATTCAGACCGGCTTTAACAATGAAATTGCCCTTTTGCACAGGTACGGTGTTGATGATGACCTCAAATCCTTTGTTCGACAACTCGCCCTTGTTGATGGTCAGGTTGTAGGCCCCTGAACTCACCGGAACCGGGAGATCGAGGATCTGATCGTAGGAATGTTTGTAATACATCGTAAAGTCAACATCGATGCGGTTCTCGAATAACCCGAGGTTAAACCCTCCTTCGTAACCGGTTACGAATTGCGGACTCAGCGCAATCGGAGGAATGGTATCAGGTAAACTCGTTGCCTGCTGTCCGCCGAACATATTTGACTTATAATAGAAATTCTTCTGATAGGCCGCGGCACTGTTGGCCGTCTGTGCATAACCTCCCTGATCTTTACAAAATTCAGCCAGGGGATCTTCTCCTGTATCTTAAAGGCTTCACTGGCAATAAAGCTGACGGATGCCGAAGGATACAGGTAGGAGTTGTTGTCCTTGGGCAGGGTTGACGACCAGTCGTTTCTTGCTGAGAGTTCCACAAAAAGATATTCTTTAAACGACAGGTTGAGAAACGAATAGGCCGAATTGGTGCGCTGCCTGCGCTGGTATTCGCCGGAACCAGCGATGAGCCCGGATCGCCGATGTCGGGGTTCTCCACAGTGGTGGTGCCGTCGTCATTGAGCTTGAAGATATAATCGGTGATGTTGGAAAACGTGTACATGTTGGGATAATACCAGGTGCCGGAAGCGCCCGAAATGCTGTATTCGCTGTAGTCCCAGCGGCTGGCACCCAGTGAGAACCGCACCCCTATGGGCGACTTGAAGATGCTCTTCTTCGAAGCCGTCACCAGCACATCCATATTGTCGTTGGTGTTTTTGCCAAGGCTGTTGCTGTATCCGCCTCCTAGCTTTCCCTCAAAATCGGTGGGTTTGTTTTTCGAAGTGAACTGCTCCACGCTGTATTCGCGGCTGATCCGTCCGGTGGCATTCAGCCAGGGGGTGATGTCATACATCAGGGCAATGGAACCGGTGTATTTGTCGCGGTCCTGCCATGAATTGTTGTTGTAATAATTCCACCAGAGATAATCATCCACATCCCGGAAAGGGTATTCTGCGAGTTGATTGCGTGAGCCATCCTCCAGCTGGTACGTTTCCCGGTCGATGCCCTGGTAGGAGCGGGGCCACGAATAGAGAAACCCTTTGCTGAACGAGTTGCCGTCCTCGCCGATCATGGGGCTGTTTTTGCGTTTGAATTTCACGTAAGTGAGGGTGGCATCGGCTTTCAGCTTATCGGAGATTTTGATGTTGGTGCCGAAATTCACCGTGGTGCGGGTGTAGTTGCTGTTGTAGATAATGGGTGTATGGTCCTGGTTGGTGAACGACATGCGGATGGTTCCCTTGTCGTTGCCGCCCTGCACCGAAACATTGTGCGTCTGGGTGATGCCGTCGCGGAAAGCCATCTTCAGGTTATCGGGCTGTGGCGAATAGCTGCGCATTTCACCGTCCCACCAGAGCACGTTCTGTCCGAGCATTTCGGGACCCCAGGAAACAGCCGAACCGTAATAGCCAAACTCTTTCGCCGTGTTGGAGGTATTGCCTTCCTGATCAAGAATCAGATTGTCGTTGCCGTAAATACCCGGATATTGATAGATGCCGTTGGTATCGGCCTTTAAGGTGGTTTCACTGAAGGAAATGGGTCCGCCATGCCCGTATTTGTTCTGCACTTCGCGGTAGCGGTAAGGGTGGGTTATTTTGACGTTGTAATTGTAGGTAACACCCAGACCGCTTTGTTTTTTGCCCCGTTTGGTGGTGATCAGGATCACACCGTTGGCGCCCCGTTCGCCGTAAAGCGCCGAAGCAGCCCCGCCTTTCAGCACGCTGTAATCTTCAATATCGTAAGGGTTAATATCCGCGATGCCGTTGCCCCAGTCCACGCCGCGACCCACGCTTTCGAGGCCCGAGGTATTGTCCATGGGTACATTATCCACCACGATCAGCGGCTGGTTATTGCGCGAAAGGTTGTTGTTGCCACGGATCACGATGCGGGTAGAACCCCCTTCCACGCCATCGCCCTGCGATATCTGCACCCCGGCGCTTCGCGCCGACAACGCTCCCAGTACATTGCCTGAATTGGCACGGGTCAGTTCATCGGTATTGATTTTTTCGGAAGAATAACCGATCTCCCTTTTCTCGCGCTTCACACCCAGCGCGGTTACCACAATTCATCGAGTCGTTTGGCTTCCGGGCTAAGCATGGCATCCACCACGAGGTTCTCACCCACGGTGATTTCAGTTTTGAATAACCCACGAAACTGAACACCAGCACCGCTGATTTCCCGGGAACGGTGATTTTGTATTTGCCGTTGACATCGGAGGCCGTGCCGGTACGGGTTCCTTTCACCAGCACGGTAACACCCGGCAGGGTCTGGCCGTCGTCGGCGCCGGTAATGGTGCCGGTGATGGTCCGTTCCTGGGCCAGGGCGGCAAGGCCGGTGAACAGCAGCATAAGAATGATGGGTACAATTCTTTTCATAGTAAAAGAATAAGGTGTTAATCCGGAGGTGAAGTAAAGATAGTTACAGAATGAATGCCGGTTAAGGGGGTAAACTTAATAAAAATGTTAAAGAAGTGAGCGGAATGGGGATAATTTTTTATTGATGGCATGCTATTCTATTCAACTATAGTTAGTAAGATTAAGAATCACCCCGCCGCAGCGGGGCAAGCCGCAAGGACGCTATGACGCGAAGAAATGATTTTATTAAATCTATTATTAATTACTTTTATTCCGTAACTGTAGATTTTCATAGTATTAAGACGGTTGAAGAGTGTATTGAACTAACATAATTTATATCTGGAACCTTTACTTTGCTTCATTAAATTCATTATAACTGAGTGTGTATGGAAAATTCTGTTTTTGAAAAGAATTATTTTTTGTAATTTCCGCAGGGATAAGCGGCTGGTCATTATATCGGAAATACAGGGATTAAGCACTTAAAAGTATTTATTAGTGTTTGGAAATGTAATGAGTTGCTGATATAAACGAGTTATGGGTCATGCTATGGCGTCAGTACGACCATCAACAGACAGTGCTAAAATGAACAGACAAATAATAAACATTTCACAGAAGATACACGGAGCAATTATTATTTCAACACCTGACGACAAAGTTTGGTATAGAGGTAGTGAAAGTTTAGCTCCACGAGATAACATTCTTTTTGAAATGGGTTTGTTTATTAAAGCACTTGGAACAAAACATGTTGCTTTAATTTTTTGCAACGATGCAGAAGGTAAAAGCCCGAAAATGCCAACTGACATTCATGGATTAAATGTTATCTTTTTTGATAAAGACAAAAGTGTTTCAAACGAATCACACTTGGAAAAGTGGATTCACAAATTCAAACAGTTTTCTCATCCAATGTATTTCCACTTGACAGATGCTGTTAGCGAGTTTGTATTAAACACAACTCAATACTATGACTCAATTCTTGCTAAGTTGAGCATGGCTGATTCTTCAACGACAGTTAGAGCAATCTCATTAGTTTCTCCTGACGTTTGGACAAATGACCCACATCAAAAAAGATTTTATGAATACAATGTATCAGCGAAGAAAAACGGTGCAACTATTCAGCGACTTTTCATTGCATCTGACGAACAAATCTCCGACCATTGGACTATCATTCAACAACAACTTAAAGACGGTTTTGAAATTAAGACAATCCACCCAAGAATATTTTCAGAGCATACCAACTTAGATGATTCAATAACATTCGCAGATTCAAAAGAGATGCGTTGCTATAAGACAATTCAGTTTTACGACAACCCATATAAACTGAAAGGTGCAAGATTAATTCTCAATGACAATACCTGTAAAGAACAAATTAAATCATTTGACACAGTTTGGAAAGTGGCTAAAATTCCAAGCGACCCAAAATTCCAAGCTAAGAAAAATCATCAACCCCCAGGTCTAAAAATGAAAGCCCTTATCTTACCTCAAGAAGTTGTTACATGTGGAAAAGGCAACAGCAAAATATTCCTCTAGCAAATGAACTAAAACTCTAATTCTTCTGACTCCAAGTGGATTTATAGCAACACACTTACCTGCTGACGGAGAGATGTCATTGAGAGCAGTTAAGAATGAACTTGAAATAAAAAATATCAGAGTTGCAGACCCCGAGCAAATCGCAAGTATTGGTTTGCAATCAGGAACTGTCAGTGCTGTTCTTAATCCTGTTTGGGAGATGCCACACATTATTTCTAAACGACTTCTATCATTAGATTATGTAATGACAAACAACGGAACCAAAACAGGATATTTTAAATTTGACCCAGTGATTATGTTGAACGCAAACTCAACTATCATTGGAAACTTTGAACGACAATATAAAGAAGAGAATGATTATATAAATCAAGAGACAACAACATGGATATAGACAAACTAAAAAATACGATTCAAGACTGCAACCTAAATTTCTTAATTGGTTCGGGTTTGTCTGTTCCATATTTTTCAACTTTAGGAAACATTGAATTGCTCTTGACAGAATTGAATGAAAACACAACACTCAATAATGAGGAAAAAAAGTAATCAGAGTTTCAATTCTTGGAAAATATTATGAAACTGTAATATCTCAAAACCCAGCCATAGTTGATGACACCAAAGTAACTGCTGACAAAACATTGGTAATGGATAACTATAAAGAGTTTTTGGTTCTTCTAAATACCATTGTATTAAAACGAAAAAGTTCAATTCTCAATAAACAAGTAAATCTATTCACCACCAATATTGATGTTTTCTTTGAAAAGGCATTGGAGGTTACACAACTTGAATACAATGACGGATTTTATGGAAGGTTCAATCCTGTTTTCAGTTTAACTAACTTCAAAAAATCTCTTTTCAAAAAAAGTTTGCATTACGACAACACTTCTGAAATTCCTGTTTTCAATTTGCTAAAAGTTCACGGCTCATTGACATGGAAATCTGAAAAGGAAAAAATTGTTTATTCCGAGTTAAAGGAAATAGAAGAAATAAAATCCAAATGGAACGCTGTCAAAACCAAAGTTATTGACTTTGCTACAACAGATAAGCTTGACCACTTTATTACTGAAGTTGCCAGCAAGACACATGACACCACTTTTAATGACTTTCTTGTAGCTTATGATAAACTTGCAGTAGTAAATCCTACCAAAGAAAAATTTCAAGACACAATTTTAAACCTACACTATTACGAGCTACTTCGGGTTTTATCCAACGAATTGGAAAAAGAAAATACTATCCTGTTTATTTTGGGATTTTCATTAGCAGACGAACACATAAGAGAAATTGTTTTGAGGGCTGCTAATTCAAATCCAACTTTATCAATAAAAGTTTTTGCATACGACAGTTCAGCAAAAACAGTAATTGAAGAAAATGTCAAGAAGGGCAATACAACAATTCGCTACAACAATATTGATTTTATAGAGCCGGATGCACCAGCAAACTATGATTTCAAAACTATCAATGCAAATATTTTCAAAGCTGTATTGGACAAAATTGATTAATCTAAAATGGAAGAAGAAATAATAAAGGATTCAATCTTTCGTATCGGAAGTGTTACTTCTGTTGACGGTAGAGCCATTCGTGTTTCTGTTGACAAAGCGAAAAACAGTTCACATCTTCTTACAAAGGAGACCTTACATCAAAAATATTTCTATTGGTAGCTACATTAAAATCATCAAAGGGTTCACGAAAATTATTAGTAGAGTGAAGGAGAATACACGATTGAAGATAAAGTTTATTCAAACAAAGAATATTCAAGCGACAAAGAAAAAATTAGTAGAACTCTTAACATCAGCTTGCTTGGGTTCTTTAATAAAAAAGAATTTGAACAGGCCATAAAGAAATGCCTCTGATTGACAATGAGTGTTACCTATTGGACAGAGAGGAGTTCAATAGTGTTCATGACTTTATCAGGAAAGAAGATGAGCCATTGACTATTGGAACTCTAACTCTTGAAAAGGGACAAGAAATACAAGTTGGTATTGATAGTTTATTTGCAAGCCACATAGGAATTTTTGGAAATACAGGCAGTGGTAAATCATACACTTTGGCAAAAATCTATTACGAACTATTCAAGAAATATAAAGACCAACCGAACTCAAGCTAACGCAAAATATTTCCTTTGAGTTTTTAATGGCAGTATGTAAATGAAAACGACAATATAATTGTAGAAAAGGAATTCAAGCAGATTTACAAATTATCTACAAAAGGTAAGGGAGACAAATTTCCTGTAAGCACAGAAACTCTTTACGAACCGTCATTTTGGGCTGTTGTTTTACAAGCAACGGAAAAAACACAAACTCCCTTTATTAGACGAGCAATATCTAATTCATGGTTAGCGGAAAGATTAAGCAGCAGCGACTCAATAATTAGTTTAATAAAATCAGAGTGCTTTGGCAATTGATAAAAATAATCAAGAACTTGGTTCAAAATCGCTAATTGAATTTCTTTCGGATATTAGAAAATTGTTTGCCTCAAAGCAATCTCGCTGAAATCACTGACATACTAAGAGAAAATTTACAATACTGGAATCAAGGGAATGAGTTTGTTTACATCATTGAGCCAGGGAATTGGAAATTCAAAGATGACATGAAACAATACGTTTCTGCTGATATTGACACTTTAGAAATTGCCAACATTGAATTCAACTCTCTTGACAAACTAAAATTGCAAATCGTTTTTCAGTATTATGATGACATAATTAAAGGACATGCTAACAGAGCATTTTATCCCCTTTAGTTAAAAGAATGGAGAAACGCTTTGAGGACATCAGAAAAGTAATTGAGATAAATGATAACATCAACAATCAAAAAAACTTCACAATTGTATCTCTAAAAGATGTTAATATCCACATGCGTAAAATTCTCCCCCTACTTTTATGTAAACAACTTTATTACGAACAAAAGAAAAAAATGATGAGACAACTTAGTTGATATATAATCGTTGACGAAGCTTACACAATATTACTATCAAGAGATTCTGACAGGAAAGCCGAACAGTGGAAGACTATCGTTTAGAAACATTTGGGAAATAATAAAAGGAAGAAAATTCGAGTGTTTTGATGCCATTGCAAGCCAAAGACCATCTGACATTTCTTCAACAATCATTTCTCAATTGCATAATTACTTTTTGCATAGACTAATAAACAACAATGACATATTAGCCGTTGAGAAAACAATCTCATACTTGGACAAATTGTCTTTTGAATATTTACCTATTCTACCAACAGGAACTTGCATACTTGCTGGCTTGACAGCACAAGTTCCAGTTGTTATTGACATTGGTAAAATTGAAGATGAACATGAGACAAACGAGAAAACAAGAAGCCTAATAAAGAACTGGAAGTAAGGACTGACATTCGGAAAAGCATGAACCGATAACGGCAGGTTTA
>JADIZB010000021.1 GCA_016705005.1 Bacteroidales bacterium
AAATATCAATATTTCATGTTATGGATAAAATCAGAACCCATAAGGATTTAAAAGTGTTTCAGCTTTCTTTCGAAGCTGGAATGGAGGTTTTCAGAATCAGCAAACTGTTTCCCAAAGAAGAAACTTATTCTTTAACCGGACAGATAAGACGTTCTTCCAGATCTGTCTCCGGAAATATTGCTGAAGCGTTCCGAAAAAGGAAATACCCTAAGGCTTTTGTTGCAAAGTTGTCGGATGCAGAGGGCGAAGCAGCTGAAACACAGGTTTGGCTTGACTATGCTTTAAATTGTCAATACATTGATGAAGGTATTTATAATCCGATAAATGATAAATACGATCATATCATCGGAATGCTTGTCAATATGAGCATCAAACCTGAAAACTGGTCATTCTGAATTATCGTACAATGCCCTCTGTCACTCATACTCCCAATCTCTCTTTCACTCCTTCGCTCTATCGCTTTTTTTCGCTCCCTCGCTCCATCACTCCCTCAATAAATAGCAGAATATTCAAATTAAACTACTAATCAAAGTCCATTAAAATGGGATACAATTCAATCAAACGGGCCGGGGATATCCTGTTTGCAGTGACGGGGATACTCGTCTTTCTGCCTTTCTTTATTCCGCTGGCTGTTGCGCTGAAACTTACCGGCGAAGGTTATATCTTCTATCTTCAGGAACGCCGGGGATTTAAAAACCGGATGTTCAGGATCTGGAAATTCGCGACCATGCTCAAGGCCAGTCCTGGTTTGGGAACCGGCAGCATTACAGTCAGGAACGACTGGCGGCTGACACCGATGGGCAAATACCTTCGTGGTTCCAAGGTCAATGAAATTCCGCAACTCATCAACATCCTGCTGGGTAACATGTCGGTGGTAGGACCAAGACCATTGATGGAAGCGGATTTTATTAAGTTTTCTCCTGAAATTCAGAGTCATTTTTACGATTGCAAACCGGGCCTGACCGGTATTGCTTCGATTGTCTTCAGGGATGAAGAGAAACTGCATTCGGATTCGGGAATGGATCCGCATGAGTTTGACCGGCTGCACCTGGCTCCCTATAAAGGGGCACTGGAGCTCTGGTACCACGACCACATGAGTTTCAGGACAGATATGCTGATTATTCTGCTTACAGCCATCGTAATCGTTTCACCTGAAAACCAGCTCGCTTTCAGGTTCTTTAAGGATCTGCCTGCCAGGCCTGATTTCTGGAAATAAGAAAAATGTTTCGTCCCATGCCTGTGAACTGGAACCTGATATACGGAGAACAGAATAAACCCTTGTGGTTCAGGGTTGATACGGTGAAAGGTCCGCGTTTCCTCCTGATGGTCAACATGGGTGGTACGCTGGTTTCGCTGCCCTATTTCTCATGGGCTTTGATGCGTAAAGAGGTGCCCGGAAAGGTTGATGACAGGATTAGTTTTACCCTGAAAAACGGGAGGTTAACCTGCAGCGATGCAGAAGTTAAATGGATTGTAAGATTGCTGCGGCCGGTATCGGATCATACGGAATCACATAAAGTTGTTTCGTGGCTGCCTTTGAAGGAAAATGCCGGTTTGCAGATGGGTTCCCTGCCCTCCAATGTCAGGCGTAAAATAAGAAAGGCCGAAAAAAACGGAATTGAGATCAGGGTCGGGGGAGTGGAATTGTCGGAAGGGTTTTACCGTGTTTATGCCCGGAACATGCACAGGCTCGGAGCCCCGGTAATGGCACCGGTTTTCTATACCAGGATTGCTGAAGCGTTCGGCAACAATGGGAAGTTTGTACTTGCCACATATCAGGGTCGCAACATTGGAGCTGCGCTGTGGCTTCAGCATGGCGACAAGGCGGAAGCCTGCTGGTTTGCTACCCTCGATAATTACAATTCTCTTTACACCTCCTACCTGCTGTGGTGGGCGTGTATCAGGTTGTCGTGCGAAACAGGGGCCAGCATATTTTCATTTGGCAGAAGTACGCAGGGAAGTGGTACCCATCGGTTCAAAAGCCAGTGGGGTACCCGCGAATCCGGACTTTTCTGGAGTCATTCACATGCTCCGGAGAAAAACAGCTTAAAGCTTGGCCCCCTGAAGATCCCACTGCCCGGAAGAACCTTGCTTTCTGAAGTATGGAGAAGGTTTCCGGGCTTCATCACCCGTTGGCTCGGTCCTAAAGTGGCAGGGCGTTATTACTGATAATTTCCTGCCTGCCGGTGGCAGGGATTTCTACTTATAATTAATCAGTAATCATATATAATTTTTTTTTCAGACAGAAAATCTTTCTATATTTACCCAAACATATTGCCATGCTAAAGTCTTACTACCTGAAAGCCGATGAGTTTATCAAGAGGAATAAACTGCAGGCGCTTGTTGATGTTGCTCTGTTCGCTTTAATAACAATTGGATTCCATGAATTGTGGTGGAGCTTTGATGCGTGGATCAAGTCATTTTCTTTAATATCGGGTTCGGCAGATTGGCTTGCCAGACAGGTTTATGCTCCTGCATTATGGATCAACCGCAATATACTTCGATTGTCAATCATTACAAGTGAGCCTAATACCATGTGGTTCTCCAACAATGGTTATGTCGGGGTGAATGAAAGTTGTTCAGGTCTGAAACAATTCTACCAGATCGCTGTATTGTTTATACTTTTTCCAGGGCCATGGAAGCACAAACTCTGGTATATCCCATTTGGATTCCTTGTTATGTATATAACCAATGTTTTAAGAATAGTAATTTTGTCACTGGTGGTGCTTTGGAAACCTCAATACTGGGATTTTGCCCACGACTGGATCCTCCGACCTTTCTTCTATGTGGTGATTTTTATACTCTGGGTCATCTGGGTGGAGAAATTCCGCAGGGCGAAGAAAAAAGTTAATTCCTTGCCATGAAAGGATTTCATTAGAGAGTTTTCATGATAATAACTGATATTTTTATTTAACGAAGCAGAAAAGTAGGGATTACCGCCCAAAACTCCATTACTTCTTATATAAAATGTATATTAATTCCAGACCTTTTATAAGGATCAGCATCTGAACCTACACTGTTTTAAAACTACTCCTTTCATTGAATATACTCACTTTTGATATTGAAGAATGGTTTCACCTGCTTGAGCTGCCGGCTACCAGTAAGCCTGAGCTATGGGGTAGCTTTGAGCACCGCCTGGAAGCCAACACCGACAGGCTGTTATTGCTGATGGACGAGATGGGCGTGAAGGCTACCTGTTTTGTGCTGGGTTGGGTAGCCCAGGAATTCCCGCAGGTAGTGAAGAAGCTGGCCGAAGCCGGGCATGAACTCGGAATCCATTCTTACGATCATTCCCTGGTGTTTATGCAGTCGCGCCGCACATTTGCCGAGGATATCCGGAAATCGTGCGATCTGGTGGGCAACATCTCGGGCAAGCCGGTCACCATGTTCAGGGCTCCCGGGTTCTCTATTGTGGAAAGTACCCTCTGGGCTTTCGAGGAACTGGTGGAGCAGGGCATTACCGCCGATTCGTCGGTATTCCCGGCCAGCCGGGCACACGGGGGATTTCCTTCTTTCCCGACTGATCAGCCCTGCATCATTGATGTGAGGGGATTTAAACTCTATGAATTTCCACTCAACACCAGCAAGTATCTGGGCACAAGAATGATTTTTTCAGGAGGAGGGTATTTCAGGCTGATGCCTTATCCGATCATCAGAAACCTGAGTATAGGCAGCAATTATGTAATGACTTACTTTCATCCGCGTGATTTTGATCCGGGGCAAAAAGTACTGCCCGGAATGTCTCCATACAGGATATTTAAATCTTATTACGGTTTGGGGGGCAGTTACAATAAACTCAAACTTTGGCTTGATGAATTTGAATTTGTTAACATAAGTACGGCCATCAGAAGAATCAACTGGGATGAGGCCAAAGTCATCCGGATCTGAGAACAGTAGCAGAATATGTTTATTTTTTCACAGTAATAAAAGAAAAAGTGAAATGGAAACAACAGTTATTTCCAGTGCATGGCTGCTGAAGCTGACATTTGATTTTCTGATGGCCATGGTACTAGCGTTTGTTATTATCCCTTCCATCCGTGCGATAGCCAGACGATGGTCGCTATACGATTTTGATGTGAGTCAGGAGGTTACCCTCAGCCATATCCCCCGGCATGGTGGTATCGCACTGGTGGTGGCTTTTGGGATTTCCATTGCTGTATTTTCTTCTGAAAGTCTGGTCCCCGGTGTTAAGTTTATCCTTGCAGCCCTTTTGTTATTACTTGCTGCAGGACTTCAGGACGACCTGCTCCATTTATCCTGGTTTGTTAGAATTATGGTGGTGGTTGGCGCTGCAGCCATCATTACCGATGTGGCCGGTATGCCTTTGTTCCGGACCGGGCTGGGTGTAGTTTTTGATTATCCCCTGCCTGATTTACTGGTCACCTATGCGATATACACAGGCTGTGTGGTGTTGTTGATAGCCACATCCAGGATACCCGGAATGGTATCTCTGATTCTGATTGTGAATGCAGTTGCACTGGCTTTAATGTTTCTGAAATCAGGTTTCCCGGAACTGGCGATATTGCCTGTAGCTCTGGCCGGGGCATCAATGACCCTTTTTATATCATCTGTGGGAAATTATGTATTTGAGGGCAGGGCTTCTGCCCTGGCAGGTGGTTTTATGCTGGCGATGCTGATTATTTATTCCTACAACATTGGCAACAATCTGGTAGTTGATAATAGTGCTTTGTTTATAATCTTCCTAGCCTTAATCATAATTCCGTCTCTTGTCATTTCAAAGGTCATCCGATGGGAGCACAGCAGTCTCCTGATCTTTGGTAAACAATATAGCCTTTTTATTGTCCAGATGTTGCTGATGGTAGTTTTATTGTTATTCCTTTTTATTCTTTAATAACAGTTTTTTATCCTTTTTTTCAACGACAGTTTATACCACTACTCACACTTTCCGATCAAAACCGATGAAGCCTAAATTAAGAGTTGGCATTTTTATCGATTCATATCTTGTTCCTGATTGGGAGTACACCATCATTGAAAATATCCGGAATTCACATTACGCTGAAATCTGCCTGATTGTGGTTAATGCCGTTGACCGCAGATCTTTCCGTTATAAATTGAAACGGTTATGGAGAAACAGAGGGCGGATGGTATTCGCAATGTATAAAAGACTGGACGATTATTTTTACAAGCCTTACTGTAATCCCGATGCATTTAAAAAGAGAGATATCCGTCCATTGCTGCTGAATTCCACCTTCATTGAGGTATTGCCTGTTCAGACCAGGTATTGTGATTATTTTGATGACATTTCCATTAAGGAAATTGAAAATTACTCAATTGATGTTTTTCTGAGGATGGGATTCAGGATCATGAAAGGGCGGGTGCTGAATTCTGCCAGATATGGTATATGGTCCTATCAGCATTCCGACAGTATGGTAGCAAGGGGCCGGCCAGCCGGTTACTGGGAAGTATTCAGGAATATACCGGTGACCGGTTCTGTTTTGCAGATACTTGCTGAAGGACTCGATGATGGATTGACATTATACCGTTCATATGCTTCAACATACAAAGTGTCACCCAGAATAAGCCGGAATCACTATTTTCTGAAATCTTCTTACTTTGTCAGTAAGAAACTGAAAGAGTTGTACGACATAGGGGGCGATGCTTTTTTTGCGAAAGTGAATGAGGAGAATGTAACTCCACACTTCTTTTCCGGAAAGCTTTCAAAACCGCCTGGCAATCTGATAAGTATCTTCTATGCAGCCCGGCAGTTCTACAGGGCGGTCAGATATCTATACCTGATATCATTTACCCGGGAGCAATGGTTCCTGAAGTTTTCTTTCTCTGATAACAGGATCTCGACTTCACTCCGGAAGTTCAGCTCAATAATTCCTCCTTCCGACAGATTCTGGGCCGATCCGCACCTTCAGTACCACGATGGAACTTACTACATTTTCATTGAAGAGTTTATCTACCGGAAAGGTTTAGGACAGATTTCAGTGATTGAAATGAATAAAGATGGATTATACAAAAATCCTGTACCGGTATTAACACGCCCGTACCATTTGTCTTTCCCATTTGTTTTCAGGCATGATGAGGTTTTTTACATGATCCCTGAATCCCATCATAACCGAACCATTGAATTGTACCGAAGCACCTCTTTCCCGTTCGAATGGGAATTTGTGATGAACCTGATGGAAAATGTTTATGCCATTGATACCACCCTACTGTTCCATCAAAATAAATGGTGGATGTTTACCACCATCATAGAGGACATTAATTTCAAGGCCTGGGATGAACTTTTTATTTTTCATTCAGAAGCGCTTTTCAGCAGGGTATGGTGGCCACACAATGCAAATCCTGTGGTTTCGGATGTATCCAGGGCCCGTCAGGCCGGCAGGACCTTCCGCTACAACGGGGTCATTTACAGGCCGTCTCAGAATTGTTCCGGAAGGTATGGATTTGGACTAAAGTTGAACAGAATTGATGTTTTGGATGAATCTGCTTACAGGGAATCAGAAGTTTCGTCAATAGAACCGAATTGGGATAACAAAATCAGAGGGATTCATTCCTTCGCTTACGATAAGAATCTTACAGTGGTTGACTCACTGAGAAGAATTAAAAAGCTCCCGGGTTAATATAAACTTAATATTTTACATACAAGTGATTTGTATCTCATAAGTATTTGTTCTGTAAAGTGTTGAAGAGTTTTTCCCAGGGCCCGATATTTTTTTACCACCAGTATTCTCTTTCCCTGACAACATTGATGTTCAGAGAAGTTGAAGTATGCAGTAAAGTTCATATATTTGTATTTGGAAACAATACATGTCCTTTAAACTTGTCGATTACTTTCTCCGACTTACAGATATCAATATTGAGTCTTTGATTCCGTTTTTGTTTTTGAACTTAAAATAATTAACTAACATTTTAAGAATAAGCTGGTTATCAATGCCATAAGTATTTTTTTATGCCAACATTTTTGAAAAATATATTAGATTCGGACTGGAGGTTGTTGCTTACTTTTTTTACTTCCCTGCTGATTGCCTGGTACTCAATCCCGGTAATAGTAAATGCCGCCCGGACAAAGAACCTGTTCGACGAACCCAACCACCGCACATCTCACAAGGGCAGTGTCCCCACCCTGGGGGGAATTGCCATTTTTGCCGGTTTCTCCATCCCGGTCATGCTTTTTACACATACCAACGACTTTATGATCAGGCCCTACCTGATGGCCGGCGCCATGATTATTTTCTTTATCGGGGTAAAGGACGATATTCTGCACCTTTCGCCATGGAAAAAATTGTATGGACAGATCATGGCGGCACTGATCATTATTGTATTGGGAGATCTGAGATTTACCAATATGCATGGCTTCATGGATTTTTTTGAACTGAATTATTATCTCAGCCTTTTTCTGACGTTGTTTGCCATTATTGTAATCATCAATGCTTTTAATCTCATTGATGGCATTGATGGTCTGGCCGCCGGGATGGGAATCGTAGCCTCAGTGTTTTTTGGCTTATGGTTTTATGAGGTTGGTCAGATGGAGCTCGCCCTGATGGCATGCAGCCTTGTAGGTACACTGATTGCTTTCCTCCGGTATAATTTCTTCTATTCGAAATACAAGATTTTTATGGGCGATACGGGATCGCTGCTGCTGGGTTTTATTGTAGCCACGTTTACCATTCAGTTCAATGAACTGAATATTACCGACAATGCTACCTTTCTGATAGATGCTGCCCCTGCTGTTTCCTTTTCAATTCTGTTTGTACCCCTGTTTGATACCATGCGTGTTTTTGCATTCAGAATATACAGGAAAGGGTCACCGTTTAAACCCGATCGCCGTCACATTCATCACGTTCTGCTTGATCTCGGTTATAGTCATTCAAGAGCAACCTTTACCCTGATGACGGTGAATATTTTTGTGGTTGAAATTGCCTGGTATTTCCAGTATCTCGGAACCATGAAGGTTATGGCTATGTTGTTGTCTATCGGAACGTTGCTCACAGCCATTCCCTATTACATACTGATGAAACGTAAACGGCATCAGCAAGCGGAAACTGCCGGCAGCATTGAATCACTTAATTCCTGAGCCCTATGATTCATTTCAGAAACTGGCAGTATTTTACTGCCTTTTTTATTTTCTGCCTGTTTTCAGACAGCCTTGTTTCCCAGACCCTTACCGTGCCTTTCCAGCAGGATTACCGGGTTCAGCTTGAACGTCATTACCTGGGTTCAGGCAATGGGTGGCATCCGGTGTGGCCGGCCATGATCAATGCGGATGAAGATACTGTTCAATACGCTGATATCAGACCGTTCAGCAGCAGGTTCGCCAGAAGAGCGGTTGGCCGGAAACTGTTCAGCGAATCACTGATCAGGGTCAATAAACCGGATTTCAGGTTAATCATCGACCCTCTGGTGAACTTCTCAGCCGGAAAGCAGACCGATCCTGAGCGCAATACCTGGGTAAATACCAGGGGATTCAGGGCAGATGGAACCATTGGCAGGGACTTTTCGTTTCATACCGCTTTTTATGAAAGCCAGGCTGTGTTCGCTACATGGACCGACAGTGTTGTAAGGCAATTGTCAGTTGTTCCCGGACAAGCGAAATTTAAACCGTTTAAAGAAAACGGTTTTGACTATGCTTTTTCTGAAGGCCACATCAACTATACTCCGTCGAAGTATTTTAATTTCAGGTTCGGGCATGGCCGCAACTTTTTCGGGGATGGCTACCGCTCCCTGCTTTTGTCGGATGTGGCATTCAATTACCCTTATCTAATGGTTACCACCAAAGTCTGGAAACTGCAGTACGTCAACCTTTATGCCCAGATGATGGATTTGAGGATGCCAAGAGCAGACTGGGATCCATGGCATAAGAAGTACACCACCATGCATTACCTTACCATGAATGTTACCCCCTGGCTCAACCTGGGAATTTTCGAAGCCATTGTGTGGAACTCTGGTGATTCAACGGGCAACAGGGGATTCGACATCAATTACCTGAATCCGGTCATTTTCTACCGGCCGGTTGAATTCTCTATGGGTTCGCCCGACAATGCTTTGCTGGGAGGCAGTTTAAGGATAAATCTCAGGGAAAAGGCATTTCTATATGCGCAGCTGATGCTCGACGAATTTAAACTTGACCATGTGTTGAAGGGCGATGGATGGTGGGCCAACAAACACGGCTTCCAGCTGGGATTCAAGATATTTGACCCTTTTGATGTGAAAAATCTTTTCCTTCAGGCCGAATATAACCATGTGCGACCATATACCTATGCGCACAATGAATCAGTTCAGAATTACGGACATTACAATCAGCCGCTGGCCCATCCGCTGGGGGCCAATTTCCGTGAAACAGATGTGATTGTCTCTTACCGGATTCAACGCTGGCTGTTCGATTATAAATTGGTTTACAGTATTCATGGAATTGATACTGCAGGGCTTAACTTTGGTGGTGACATCTACAAGCCCTACCTTACCTATGTTACGGAATTTGGCAATAAAATAGGGCAGGGGCTGAAATCGACCCTGATGGTGAACGACCTGCGGGTTGGCTGGCTGGTGAATCCGGCAACCAACCTGCAACTGAACGCAGGTATTACCCTGCGAAACGAAATTTCAGGCACACATGATTACTCAGGAGTACTCATTTGGTTTGGCCTCCGTTCATCTCTGTTTAACCTCTATTACGACTGGTAGGGCAGGTCGGGTTGGTATTTGTTAAGAACAATTTTCTTAAAATCACAGAAAAGTTTTTTAGCTTTTTAACCACCTGAAACTTAATACTGTCAAGGAATACAGATCTTTGATAAGTGTTGATGAATTTCATTTGTCATTCAATATTTGTAAATAGGTTCAGGATATTAAAAACCTTAATACCTTTATCGGAGAATTGTATAACCATGAAATTTAACCTGAAACAAATTCTGCAGCTGTTTTTATTCATGCTGCTTGTTATACTGTGCTTTCAGGCCCTGCTTCTGCTTTTCCCGCCCGAAGGATTCAGTTTGTTGAGTCCTTACAGGTTGTTGGGTGGTTTTGTGGTGTGCAATGTCATACTGTATCATAATCTTTCCTTTAACAGGTACTTCAGGACCCTGAAAAATTATTTCAGGTATTTTGCAATTCTTTCCCTGTCCTTACTTATCAGCTGGGGAGCGCTGTATCTTCTTTCAAACCCGGGATCGGCTTTTTCCGGTAGTGCGGTGAACCTGCTTCCTTCATTTGCCGTCGTGATCTTCTTTTTTGTTTCAGGCCTGTTGATGAATAAAATATACCTTAATATGGCAGGTAAGGGTAATTACCTTGAAAATCAGGTTATTATGAAGCAGCTTGAGCTTGATCACCTCAAGAATCAGTTGAATCCGCATTTTCTGTTCAACAGTCTGAACAATGTTGCTGCAACAATGCAGGTTGATACAGAACTGGCATTAAACTATATTTATACTCTTTCTTCTCTTTTACGGTATCAGGTTGAGAGTTCTGATAAAGAATCCGTAACTTTAGCGGAAGAAAATTTCTTTATCGAAAGTTTTCTCGGAATCGAGGAAGTTCGCCTGGGCGACCGGTGCGATTTGAGTTTCGATTCCGAAATATCAAATTCGGGCGAAAGAATACCCCCGATGCTTTTGCAACCTTTTGTTGAAAGGGCGATCAGGCAAAGCAACTGTTTGAGCAGTAAGGCAGTAATAAAGATACATTTACAGGAAAAAGACAAAGAGCTGTTTTTATTCACAAAAGGAACCATTCCAAGCAACGCGCCCAAAGTCCAGTCAAATGGTATCGGGATTGAAAATGCAGTGAGAAGACTTGAAATGTTTTATCCGTCCTCGCACCGGATTATTCATCAGCAGGTGAATGGTTTTTTTGAAACAAGCCTGTTTATTGACCTGAAAAGTTATAAACGAATTTCCTGATTCAGTATGAATGATACGAACGAATATCTGAACCGTAGATTGCGTTGTCTGGTTGTAGACGATGAGCAACCTGCCCAATGGGTTCTCAGTAATTTCATCAATCAGACAACATCACTTGAGCTGATAGCCTGTGTTTATGATGGACTGGAGGCAATGAAGGTTATTAACACGGACGATATTGACCTTCTTTTTCTTGACATTAACCTTCCCGGCATGGGGGGGCTCGAAATGCTGAACATACTCGACAAACAACCAATGATTATTTTTACAACGGCATTTTCATCCTATGCCGTCAACAGTTTTGATTATAATGTGGTTGACTATCTTGTTAAACCGATCAGTCGTGAACTCTTTGACCGGGCAGTGAAAAGGGCCCTCGAAAGGGTGAAGTCAGGGGAAGAAATACAGGAGGATGAGGTTGTTGATAAGGCGAAAATGGTTGAAGTGAACACCGGTGGTGATTTTGAATACGTGGAAGCCGGTAAGATCATGTATATACAGAGCTATGGCAATTATGTCAAGGTTTTTACAACCACACGCATGATTCTGGGGACCTCTACCACCCACAAGATGTTCAGTGCCCTGCCAAAATCCTTGTTTCTGAGGATTCACAAGTCTTATATTGTGAACAAGGACTTCATAGGTTCATACAATAATTCCGGAATTATGGTTGAAAAGGAAAAACTTCCGATTGGGATTTCCTACCGGCAATCGGTGATCAGCCGTCTGGAAATGCTGAAAACTATAAAATAGTTTTCCCATCAGAAAAGGCCGGAAACAGCCTGTGATTTCATGCCATTATGATGTTGAACCCTGATATGGGTAGGGTATTGGGGGCGCGGTGCGCTGCGCCGGCGGCGCGCGGGGGGGGGGGGGGGGGGGGGGGGCGAAGTTGGGCCGCCTTAATATCTTCAATTGTTCTTTGCTACAATGGTTGCGGTGCTCTGCACCTTGAATATTCGCCCTACGATCATTTTAACCCGTTTATTTCGATGCTTCGGCTGCATCTGATTGCATGGAAATCAGACGGTCTCTGATCAGATCCCGGATAGGGATAACCCGCTATAAAAAGCTCTGACATCAGTTCCGGCTTTCATGGCTGGATTTGGTGAAAGATTTTTTATAAAGCATCATCCCTGATATATAAGCTTACAAAGTATCATTAATTCACTATATTTGCAAAGCATTTACGGTATTATCTTTGTTTTTCAGGAATTAAGCACTTTGTCATGGTAAGAAATCTGGGTGCACAGGCTTCGGTATTCAATCAGTTTATCTCCGAGCTTCGTGATGCAACTATTCAACAGGATAGTCTGCGTTTCCGTTTTAATATGGAGCGCCTGGGCGCCATTTTTGCTTATGAAATCAGCCGTCAGCTTGATTATGAGGTAAAAGAGGTCGTAACCCCGTTAGGCGTTGCAGAAGTTCCGGTATTGAAGGACTATCCTGTGCTGGCTACCATCCTGAGGGCTGGCCTTCCCGTTCACCGGGGAATGATGAACGTTTTTGACAAGTCGGAAAACGCGTTTGTTTCAGCTTACCGCAAACACAGTAAAGACGGACGCTTCGACATTCAGGTAGAGTATGTTTCCTGCCCCGACCTAACCGACCGTATCATCATTTTGTCTGATCCCATGCTTGCGACCGGCGCTTCGCTGGTACTGAGCTACAAGGCACTGCTTGCAAAGGGCAAACCCAGGCATACGCATATTGTTACGCTCATTGCCAGTACACAGGGGGTTGAATATGTGAAGCGGAGCCTTCCTTCTGATGACGTTACATTGTGGGTAGGTGCCATCGACGATGAACTTACAGCTCAGGCCTATATTGTGCCGGGCCTTGGCGATGCCGGTGATCTGGCATTCGGCAACAAGATATGAATTCAGCAGAATGCTGAAAAATGAACTCCGGCAGAACTCAGGTTCTGCTTTTTTATTTTAACATTTTCCCCGGTTTGCCCGCGTCCTCCTTGTTGGCGCGCATCTTTTTTTCAGATGCGTGCCATTGTAAATGCGTTCCCGTTGGTTGACGTTCATCTTTTTTCAGCTGCGTGTCGCTGGGTATTGATCTGAAAAAATCGTAAGTTTGTAAAAAATAAGCCCATGACCACACTGGTTAAGGAAAATATTAAAATCTCCCTTGATTCCATCAGGAGCCACCTGCTCAGGAGCATACTCACTGTGATGATTATTGCATTCGGAATCATGGCCCTGGTTGGAATTCTCACTTCGATCGATGCCATCAAATACTATCTGACCGAAAATTTCACGATGATGGGGGCCAATACTTTCACCATCAGGAACAGAAGTATGAGGGTACAGATGGGCAATAACCAATCACTGCCCAGAAACTATCGCGAGATCACCTGGGATGAGGCCATGGATTTTAAGGAAAATTTTACTTTCCCGGCTTTTACATCAGTTTTCACCTTCGCCACACATACGGCGACATTGAAATATGGTTCCGAAAAAACCAACCCGAATGTTCCGGTTGTTGGCTCTGATGAAAATTATGTCATTACATCGGGGAATGAAATTCAATCGGGTAGAAACATCTCCATTGCTGAGGTGTATTCGAGTTCTCATGTGGCCATACTGGGTGCTGATCTGGTTAAAAAGCTGTTCTCTCCCGGAGTTGACCCGATCGACCGGATTGTTAGTATCGGGCCTGGAAAGTACAGGGTAATTGGTGTGCTGAAAGCAAAAGGGTCCAGTATGGGCTTCAATCCTGATAACATCTGCATACTTCCGATCACAAACGTAAAGCAGGCATTTTCGCGCCCGGGAATGTCATTCTCGATCAATGTGATGGCGGCCGATCCTACGAGACTTGATGCAGCCATCGGAGAAGCAACCGGATTGTTCCGGATAATCCGTAAAGTACGGGTCGAAGATGAGAATAGTTTTGATCTGGCCAAGAGTGATAATCTGTCGGAGATGCTTTTCGACAACCTGAAGTATCTCCGGTATGCCGCAACCATAATCGGGGTAATTACCCTGATCGGTGCAGCCATCGGGCTGATGAACATAATGCTTGTTTCCGTTACCGAACGGACGCGCGAAATTGGTGTAAGAATGGCGTTAGGAGCCAACCGGAGGACCATTCGTAACCAGTTTCTGACCGAGGCGGTTGTTATCGGGCAAATCGGCGGAATGGTGGGAATAATTCTCGGAATCGCAATAGGTAATCTGCTGTCGTTTATCATTGGTTCCGGTTTTATCGTTCCATGGGCCTGGATCTTACTTGGCGTGGTTTTATGCTTCGGCGTAGCGGTGCTTTCGGGCATTATTCCAGCCTCCAGGGCCTCCCGACTCGATCCGGTTGAATCGTTGCGTTATGAATAACCCCTGACTTCTTTTCTATGGAACCTGACCTCCTGGTTTATTGTCAGAAAATTACTCCCCGGATACGATATATCCTTGAACTGATTCTGGATGACATCCTCGGTCTGCATTACGCTGCGACAGACCGTATTTCGGATTATGAATCCTTTGACGGAGCCAGGATATGTTATCACAGCCAGCCCATGGGTGCCGGAAAAGAATTGGTGATCCTTCCTTGCGGTTTGCTGACGGAGAAAGCCATCAACCCCCATCAGCTCAGCTTTTTTGATTTTGATTCTTCACGGGCTTTCTTCCCTGTCTACAGTAAATTGTCGCCCATTCCGTTCGATCTTTTTGCCGCTTCTTTCTATATGGTGAGCCGATATGAAGAGTATCTGCCTTATATGCGCGACGAACATGGCCGTTTTTCTGCTACCTACGGAATCGCTATGCAGCAGGGCTTCCTTCAGCAACCTGTGGTCAACCAATGGACGCTTCTGTTGAAAAAACATTTACAGGAACTTTTTCCGTTTCTGACGTTCAGAAAAAGTGAATTCAGTTTTCTTCCGACAATTGATATTGATTCGGCCTGGGCCTACCAGAACAAAGGCCTGATCCGGACCATGGGTGGATATCTCAAGGATCTGGGGAAATCTGACCTCGCGGAGATTAAAAAAAGAACCAGGGTATTGTTAAGGCTTGAGAAGGATCCTTTTGATACCTATGACCTGATGCGCGACATCCATAACAGGTACAAACTAAAGCCATACTTCTTTATACTCTTTGCTGATTACGGTCTGAACGATAAAAATGTCCCGGTCAACAACAGCAGATTTCAGACCCTGGTGAAATCGCTCGCAGACTATGCAAGGGTTGGCATTCATCCTTCCTATGCCTCCAACAGTGATCCTGAAGTGCTTTCTAAAGAGATCTTCAGGCTGTCACAGGTGTTGAAAGCGGAAATTACTGCCAGCCGTCAGCATTTTCTTAAACTATCGTTGCCCGAAACCTATCGTAACCTCATTAACCTGGATATTACAGATGATTATACGATGGGCTTTGCCGGGCAACCTGGTTTCAGGGCCGGAATCTGCACCCCATTCAGATGGTATGACCTGGAAGCGGAGGCTGCCACTGAATTGACCATTCACCCGTTTACACTGATGGAAGGCACCCTTCGCGATTACCTTAATCTGGGCCCTGCAGGTGCCCTGCAACAGATCAGGCTACTGGTTGACCGGGTAAAGGCTGTAAATGGGAACTTTATCAGCCTGTGGCACAATGAAAGCTTCTCAAATGAAAAAAGATGGGCAGGCTGGGTAACGGTTTATGAGCAGATGCTGGATTACATATTTGCAGAAGATTCCCATAAATAGGTTCTGACCGGTTCCTTCTTACTGCTTCAGCTGATTTTACCTGATTCATTGTCCCCCTTTTGTGGGCTGTCTGTTCATTAACTATCTTTGCATCCGATAAAAATGCAAATGAAAGAAGCCTCCAGGCCCTCTTTATTGGTTGATTCTCCTGAAAACAGATGGTATGCCTGTTTTGTAAAGCCCCGTTCCGAGAAGGTCGTAGCAGTGAGAATGTCGGAAACAGGCATCGATTGCTATCTTCCGCTGCAAAGGATCAGGCGGCGGTGGAGCGACCGTATCAAATGGGTTAATGAGCCACTGATCAGATCATATGTTTTTGTAAGGGTGAACAACCAGAGCTTCCGTAAAGTGCTTTTTATTGAAGGATTTCTCCGTTTCATCACATTCGAAGGCAGGGCAGTGCCGATTCCGGATAATCAGATCGAAGCCCTGAAAATAGTCCTTGACAAAGGGGTGGATCTGGAAGTTACCGTCGAAAGCTTTGAAGCCGGACAACAGGTTGAAGTTATTGCAGGCCCGCTGATTGGTCTGAAAGGGGAGCTTGTTGAAACCCGCGGCACCAAAAGGATGCTGCTTCGTCTTGACCAGATTAACCAGGGGATTCTGGTAACCATCGATTCGAGCTTGCTGGCACGCATCTGAACGTTCTCACCGATTTCAATTATCTGATTCTTTCCGAACGAAATTGACGTAGATGAACGCCTGTGCCCTGAGTCAGAGGTGATCAGGCTGCTCCGGATTCCGGGCGTATCGCCAGCCGGAAATTAAAGAGCATGAATTGTCCTGTTTTGTGCGGCGCATAAGTGCCAAGATTGCAACTATCTGATTAACTGTGTAAATGAAAAATATTTTGGGAGCTTTTGGGTGCTGCAAGCTATTTTTGTGGCATGTTCATCAGGTGATATAAAATTCAAAGCGGGACAGAGAGAATCCAAATTATAATCTGAAAGGAAATCTTTTATGGAGATTGTTTATCGTTCAATTTAATGTATTTCGCGTCCTGTCATTAAAGGGATTACCCTTTCCATTTCACATGATTTTCTTTTTTGTAAATCATGAGATGTAAAGTTGCCACGCAATCAAGCAAATTTTCCTCTGCGGCGCTCTGCGTAATAACTCTGCGAACTCCGCGGTAAATTCTTTAACCGCAAAGAACGCTGAGAAGGCGCAAAGACCGCAAAGTGAACATTGAATTCTTTATGGGTAAACCTGGCTTCGGGTCAGAACCGGCTTCTAGAAATGAAAAAATAAAATTGGGTGCTGCAATGTACAGAACAGGAATTGTTAACTCTTTGTTAATTCGTTCATTGCTTGATATTTGGAATGTTTTTAATTATCTTTGGGTTAAAAACAGTCGTGATGAAAAATTCAGAAATCTATAGCATTCTTGCAAAGACCATCAACGATGAAACTTTCCGCGAAAATCTGAAAGCCAATTTTAACGAAGCTCTGGAGGGGGAGGGGATCACCGGATCCGATGAGGTCAATCTGCTGCAGATAGTCCTCAGCAGGGTAATCGGTTACGACGGGTTGCTGGCCCGGAATGAGACTCTTCAGCAAAATATTAAAGAATATCAGTTTTCACCGCTGGCATCGGAAGCATATCGACAAAAGATGGAATTTTTTATAACCGATCAGCTCGAAACAACCCGGCAAACCTCCAACAGCTTCAAAAGTGGTCTCGTCGATTCACTTGTTCAGATCAAACAGGGATTCAAATCGGCCATGATTATGTACACTGTTGCCTTTTATGTTGGTGTGGGGCTGATTCTGGCTGCAGTTGTTTTCGCATGGCTCAGGGGCGAATCCCTTCTGCCTGTTGCATTTGCCGGTTTGGGCGTGGCCGACCTGATTGCTTATTTTATTACCAAACCTCCCCTTGATCTGCAGAAAAGCAGGGCCAATCTTGCCCAGTTGCAAACAGCATACTACAACTGGTTTATCGATCTGTTTAACTGGAATTCTGTGGCCAGCGGCGGTGATGCCATGATCAGCCAGTATAAAAAAGTGTCGGAAATGACACTCCGGAACACCGAACGAACGATGAAAATGATAGAAGATTATTGTGAAATTGCTTCTGCAGGAAATGTTAAACCTTCGTCAAAGGCTGGTGACGTAAAGGAAAATGCCGGTACCGGACCTGTTCCCGACAGTTGATATTCACATACTCCGATGAATCAAACACCATTCGTGTAATTGTCCATCTGCGATACCAGACGATTCCATTGGGGAAATCATCATTGTGTTAAATAACTTTTCCTTCCTTTACATATTCTCTCATGATCGCTGCTTCAAGATCATTGCCTGTAATTGTTTTCCTGTTCCCTGACAGCATAGCCAACGCGCAGTAATGAGCAACGTTTACAATGCCTGCACCGCTTAGTTCGTAACGTGAAGCTATTTTCTGCCAATCAAGGTTCTCACTGTTCGCGATGTTTTCAGGAAATGATTTTTTCCAGATTTCAGCTCTTTCAGTTACACCGGGCATCGGGAAGTGGATAACCGACTGGAAACGTCTGACAAACGCATCATCGATGTTTCCGCGCTGGTTGGTGGCAAGAATCACCAGTCCGTTGAACGATTCGATGCGCTGAAGCAGGTAAGCGACTTCCTGGTTGGCATATTTGTCGTGCGCGTCGCGGATATCGGTTCTTTTCCCGAACAGGGCATCGGCTTCATCGAAAAAGAGTACCCAGTTCTTATCCTCTGCCTTGTCGAAGAGCCGGGACAGGTTTTTTTCAGTTTCACCGATATATTTTGAGATAACCCTCGAGAGATCGATCCGGAACACATCTTTACCTGTTTGCTTGCCCAGCAGCGTGGCAGTGAGTGTCTTTCCGGTTCCCGGTGGTCCATAAAACAGGACCCTGTAGCCAGGTTTCACCCTTTTTTTCATGGCAATGTCACGCATCAGCGCTTCGTTGTGCCTGATCCAGCCCTCAATTTCACCGATTTGGTTCCTGGTAGACGTATGCAAAACCAGGTCGTTCCATTCCATCTCCGTTTCTATATATTCAGCCGGAAAACCAGTGCTGAAGCGTGGCTTATTGATTTTTCCAAGTGTAAGGTATTCAATTACTTCCGGGTCAAGGGTAAGCCTTCCGCCCATAGCGGGTTCTCCATCCTGAACTTGGTCGAGCCACAAAATGTGTTTCCTGGCAAACCAGTGGCTGCTGCTGAACAATTGCTGCACCTGAAGCCGTTTGATCAGATCATTCCCGGCGAGAACAAACAGAACCGTTTCTCCGGTCGGAAGGATTCCCCGGTGATTGTTTCCTTTAACTCCTCCGAATTCAGGAAAATCGCCGCCTTCAGGAAATGCTTCCGCAATGATCCTGTTGAAGAAGTCAGGCCGGAGATGTGGTGCCAGGGCCAGCAGCAGGGTCATGTACTCCCTGAAATCCGGCTTGTGTTTTTCAATAAAGGCAGCAAATGAAGATCCGTCGTTTTTCAGCCGGAAAGATACTTTTTCAGGCGCCTCACCTGCCGACCGGGGATGCGACAAGCGCCTCTTTACCGCCTCCTCAAGTTGCTGCAGAGCCCTGTTTAGTATTTCTCCGCTCATTCCTGTCCTGTTTATTTCAATTCCCATTGACCTTAAATATTATAAACATCCACCCTTTACATTAATTATTATTCCTAACCTATTAACTGTTAACTGTTAGTTTTTACTTGTTAACTGTTAACTGTTAACTGTTAACTGTTCAAGGGGTTCTCTCCGTTGATTCTCCACCTTTTGAAACCGTGGAAGTGCCGTCAGATCCATCTATCGTGAAGGATTGTGTTACATCGGTGAATTTCTTGCCATCTCCGGCTTCTGTCCTGACCTTGAAACGGTTTGGAATTACCCAGTCGTAGCCACCACGGGTCCATGGTGCCGGATAGTTCCACATGGCTGCGGTATCCGTTGCCGAATCCCAGTTGTCGTGGTTGATGGGGTAGAAGGTGTCGCCCGAATCGTGGTGATAGTTGCCTCCATGGGTGGCAAAATAGCCTCTGACATTCGTGGCAGGACCGGAAACTTCCCTTGCATCGGCGTTACCGAATGAGACAGTCTTCGGATGATAAATAAATTTAAGCTTCATACCCACACCCTGGCGGCCCCGCCTGAAGGTCATTTCTTCCTTCTTCTTCGCCGTAATGGCATTGGGTTCAAGCACATTCATCGATACATCCCTGGTGTATTTTCCCGATTTGAGACTGACTTTCAGCGTGGCTGCACGTTCGGGCGCAGTCCATACAAACCGGGTTCCGGTTGCCTGGGCAAGCGGTGCTCCACCGGAAGCTTTCCATTCACCTGTCTTACTTCCGGTAAAAGTCACACGTTCCCCTACGCCAACTTTTCTTCTTGATTTACCGGAACCATCGGGTGCAGCAAAGGTTGTTTCAATGCTGATGCCCGGGGCATTGATCCACCAGTCCCAGAATTGAGCAATGGCAAGCGCGAACCGTTTAACCAGGCGAATCATCCAGTTCCAGGCTGAAACTATACCCCGCCCGACGGCTACAGCAATACCCAACAGCCAATAGTAAGCTGCGACCATGAGTTTCCTTGCCCTGCCAGCCATATTCATCAGCCAGGTAAAGGCAGCAGTAACACTCCTGCCAATGCGTAAGGCTGCAGCAAAGAGCCAGTTGGTTGCTCTGACAATAGTCATCAAAAGCATGGATGCTGCCATCTGTATCCATTGCCAGGCCATTTCGATGGTCATTGCTATCCTGGCCGCGACAGTTTGAATCCATATCCAGGTACTCAGGATGAACATGCTTATTCTTGATGCGACATGCTGAATCCAGGTCCATGCGTTTGTGACTGCCATCCGCAGGAAGCCCGCAAGCATCTGTATCCATTGCCATGCACCGGTAATCATCGTTGTAAGCCTTGCTGCAACAGATTCAATCCATGCCCATGACGTTGTTAGTGCCATGCCAGCCAGCGAAGCCAGTCGTCGTATCCAGTGCCATGCCTCTAATCCGCTGAGCCCAAGCCTGGCTGCGGCAGAATCTATCCAGGTCCAGGCAGCATACACGCCTGTTCCGATTTCTCCTGCTACCGACCTGAGCCAGTTCCATGCCTGCGACAATCCCATACCTATCCTGTCTGCAATGGTTTGTATCCATCCCCATGCGCCTTCCAGCCCTGTGCCGAGCGTTAAAGCCAGTTCCTGAATCCAGTTCCAGGCAGCCTGAAGCCTCTGACCAATCCTTGATGCCAGGTTGCTTACCCACGACCAGGCCGCAGCAATGCCAGTCCTGATCCGTAAAGCAATCCCCTGAATCCAGTTGTTAGCTGCGGTAATGCCGGCTCCGATGGCAGCACCAATCCTACGGAAAAAACCATTGGAAGCATCCGGAACTGTGCCTGCTCCTTCGGCATTGGTATCCAGTATTTCACGCTGAATTACCTGGCTGCCGCTTTCACCGGTTCGCTGTATTCCATTGCTTTCTGATACCGGGGCGGATGGGGCCTCCCCCTGATTGCTCAACCCGGGCGACGAACCCTGCTGAACCACATGGGTGAGCTCATGTGCAAGCAGTTGTTTACCCTGCGTTGAGTCTGGGTTATATTGTCCCGTCCCGAAAAAGATATGATTCCTGTGGGTAAACGCACGTGCATTCAGCTGCCGGTTCAGTTGAGATGACTGATCATCGTTGTGAATCCTGACATTGCTGAAATCATTGCCGAACCGGGGTTCCATAAAATTCCGGACCGAAAGGGGGAGAGGCATGCCACCACCGGTTTTGCTTCTTATGGCAGTGTGTGTGCTATCATCGGCAACCTGCGTACCGGATTCTTTTTCAGGATGCTCAGCATCTGCCCTGCGCTGTATCTTTTCCTCAACCTGACTTTCAATCTTTCTTCCTTCGTTTACCAAACGGGTACCGGGCATTCGCATCACACGTTCAGCTACACTGTCGGCTTCCCGCTCAAATTTATCACCGGGTTTGCTCACCGCGGGTTTGGCCTGAACAAAGGTTGCATTTCCCTGCCTCACAGGTGCAAAAAAATCACCACCTCCGGCCTTTGCAAAGAAAGGCGAGCCTGACTTCTGTGATACAGAAGTCGTTTTCGTGGCAGATTTCTCAGTTGTAGCTTTCATTGTCCTTTCTTGTTCATGATATACTGACCTGATATCTTCTCATAAGCCAGAATGAATGTTCCCGAAACCAATCCCGCAATATCACGGAAACCCTATTCCTCATCAGGCAATACCCAACACTTGTTATTACTTGTTAACTGGCAATGATTCATCAGAAATCAGACATTAGACATTAGACATTAGACATTAGAAATTAGAAATTAGTAATTCCACTCCACCCTGAGCATTTCTATCATCCAGGGTAGTTTAATCATAGCAATACCCCAGGGCAACTGGTCCATCAGGATATCCCAGGTGCGGGTTTCAACCTGTAATATCCAACCTCCTTCTATGCTCCGGATAAGTTTACCGGGTCTGTAAAGGAAAGAGCCTCTGAATCCATCGGGGCTGGTATCCCTGAGTGCCTCCCAGTGTCCGATCACAGCTTCGAGCAGGGCTAAGCCCTCTGCCGATTCACCATCACTGATTTCAATGTCTTCGCTGAGGGGTTTATTAACAGGAATTCCACAAAGGATCTTAGGTAATACCAGGTCGTACTCCGGTGTTTTCAGATTCCCTGTAACCAAAAACCCAAGAAGTTGTAATGCCTTTTCAGGATACTTCAATACATCCTGGCCGGCAACATTCAGGCCTTCGAAGAAAAGCGGCAGGAAAGGATGCAGCAGGATCAGTCCTGCATTCCGGATATAAACCGGTTCTGTTTCCTTTAAACTGTCTGACACCGGTTTCTGAATTTGCTTTACGATATCATGCCCGGAGTTCCTCTCTGAGTGCTTTGTTGCGGAATTGAGCATTTTAGCCAGAACAGGCATCCCGGCCTGCTTCTCAGGAAGGGTGCTGAGCAGATATGACCTGAAACCATCATCTGAAGGCATCTCTGCTCCAGAAAAATAGGTAAACGAAGCTGAAAGAATTCTTTTCGAAAATATATCCCACACAGGGGCAGAGAACTGCTGCATTTCATGTGAAGAAAGTATCTTCGCTGATAATCCTGACACCGGCGGAGTGATCAGGCTGAGTAGCTCGGTCAGAAATGCCCGGGGAAATTGATTGCAAAGCCTTACAATGGCGTTCTTTTCCGACAGAGTCTGCCTGAAATTATCAATAAAAAGTTGACTGCTGCTTCCGGTCATAACTTCCCTGATGGCTTCAATCATAACTTCATGCAACGGTCTCTTGTCAGCCAGATCCCAATTCCAGGGCATGCTGCCGGTTTCCAGGAAGTGGAGAAATGTACCGGCAGTGTTTTCATGACTGTTTTTAAGCACCGCTAAACCGTCCGTATTTTGTTCTGCAGCCGGAACGCCGGTGACCTCATTTAAAACCCTTTCAATTTCCCTGATTATTGAACCGGCCAGATCTTTATCCATACGGTCAATGGCGATGGAACCCGCATCGATCTCGAGCCGGTCAATCTTCAGCAGTTTATCTGCCGGAACTGCTCGATCAAATACCTTTTCAAGAGCCGGGAACAATTTTTCGTACAACAGATCAGGAATCAGCCGCTGCATAAGCTGACCATCCGGTTCTGTTCCGGAAAGCTCAATATGAAGGTGCTGCTGCCTGATATGGTGTGTCATCTGTTAAGCTCCTTATCGGTGAATGCGAAACAACCTTGTGGGGAAATTACTGACAACCTGATATTTGCATTCTTCTCAGCCACTATGACCGACACTTTTTCGCCGGTGTAGAAGGGTTCTGATGCAGCTGATCCGGTGATATCCCATATCCATGCCGTAATGTTGCCGGGTGTTGTGCTTTCAAGATTGACCAGAGTCCTGAACAGCTGTATATTGAAGTCGGGCGAAAGGTTGTTCTCCTTGCAGAGTTTCACAAAATCCCCGTCGGAACATTGATTGCGTTGTCCACAATCAAAGGCTGGAACAACAGATTGTTTGTTGTCCTGATCATGATTTATGAAAACTGCCCCGTTAAACGGTGCACCACTCTCACTCAACTCATTTGAATATCTTGCTGTAAGCGTGAAGATGGGGTTGGGTTTGCCGAATCTGTATGAGAATTCAATGTTGAAGGTATCGCATACAAAGTGCTCAATCTTTAAGACAGAAAACGGATCGCTGGCCTGAGGATCGAAACTTACGTGAAGACGATTATTCCCCGCTGTTCCCAAAGCTTCGGTCAATGCCTGGTTAATCGCCTCGTTCAGATTTTTAATCAGAGCAGCAATGGCATTGTTAAAATTGCGGTTCAGCCTTATGGTGGTCGTTTGTAAAAGATCCGGAGCATTCGGCAGGTTGATGTTCTGCCCGTTAAACCTGAAGCTGACTTCTTTCATCATCAGGTAAACTTCATATGCCTCGGTTTTTGTCGGAGGCTGCAGCCACAAGCGGTATGCACATGCCATGGTTTCTCCTTCGCAGGGCAGTTCGCATGGCCCGTCGCAACTGTGCTGAATTTCGATGGAAGCACTGCATTTGTTGTCATCCGATACCTGAACAGTGAAGGTTTCACCGTTTGGGATAGCATCGGTTGAAAAATCTGTCCCTGCGATCACCACACCTGAAGCAATATAAGGAGGTGTTCCGCCGCTGATCCTCAAGGCTGCAAAATAATTCCTGTTTTCCTCATCACAGGCGAATTTTATCAGAGATACCGTGAGCGCATCCGGAATGACAAGGGATTGTGATACGGTTGTAAGGGCTGAATCCCTTAGTGTCAGTTGATGGGAGCCCGGAGGGAGGTTGATGGGGTCTGCAAGTGGGACAAACGCTCCGGTTCCGGTCTGAATTTCATAGGGAGCAATGCCTCCTGATGGAATGATTTCAACCACCGCGGCACCATTGGCCGAGGTACAACCTGTATTCACACTGAAGGAAAGATCTGGAAGGCAGCTGTGCCTGACGGTCAGGCTTACGCTGCAATTCCGGCTGTCGGAAATAATTATTTCCACATCGGTATCGCCAGGCAAAGGATCACTGACATAGGTATTACGCTCTATTGTTCCCCGGTTGGCAGTATAAGGAGCCTGCCCGCCGATGATTCTTATGGTTGTGATATACTCATTGTTGTTCCCTATACAATTGAAGTTGGGTTCCCTCAGTCTAAGCATGGTTGCAATTTCTATTTCCTGAGGTGCGGTGGTAGTGCCGGATGCATCTCTGACCATCAGGATATGTTTACCGGCCGGCAGGAAAACCGGATCCCCGACAGGTACAAACGGCTCGGTACCAACCTGAACTTCATAGGGGGCAGTGCCACCCGAAGGGATGACTTCGACAGGTGCAAAGTCATCGGCATTGGCACACCCGATGCGGGTACTGAAGGCGAGTTCCGGTCCGCAGGAATGATTGATCATGACCGAAGCTGAGCAATTGCGGCTGTCGGTGATGATTACCTCAATGTCGGTATCTCCGGCAAGATCCTCACCGAAGAAGGTTTTTTCGTTGAGAATACGACCGATGTTTGAACTGTAAGGTGGAGTTCCGCCGTTAATCTCAATGGCTGCCACATACCGGTTGTTGTCACCGGTACAGTCGAAATTGGGCTCACCCAGGGTAAGCCCTGCCGGAACAACAATCACCTGAGGTACGGAAGTCAATCCTCCGGAATCCTGAACAATCATGGTGTACTCTCCCGGACTGAGGGTCAGGAGCTCATCGATGGCTGAAAAATTCCCATCGTTGATTTTGAGCAGGTAGGGTGGTGATCCTCCGGCCGGTGTCACAATTACACGTGTGTTTCCGTTGTCACCGGTGCAGCCGGTTTCTACTGTAAATGAAGGAGGCACCACAGGCAAAACAAACTGGATAGGGGAGCAATCTGAATTACAGAGGTAAGGCAGGTAAAAGTCAGCAATGACTTCCCCTGCGAAAAAGTCAGAACGTGCACCCTGATCATCACCTGAGGATTCATCCAGCAGGTCAAGCAAATAAAAGCCTTCATCACTTATAAGCCTTTCATAGGGCCGGAATCCTGCCAGACCTACCCTTAGGGTTACAGGCAATTGTTTGGTTCTTAGCAGAAAGTTGCCCGAAACATCTGTTTTTACTCCGGTACTGGTGCCTTTCAGCATGACAGCCACACCAGGAAGGGGCTCATTTCTGCCCATCACAACCTGGCCACGGATAATAAAGTTGCCGAATCGGGGAGGGGTGTTGCCACCATCAGCCCTGCTTTCACCATGATAAACCAGGATAAAGGTGCCACCAAAGGGTACACCGGCTTTGTGCTGAATGCCCGGATTGCTTCTGAGGTAATGAGCCAGGTAAAGTTTCTTTGTCAGCTCTTTCAGACGGTTTGCATATTCTTTGAGCAGGACTTTGATCGAATCGCTGTAATGCCCGTAAACCAGGGCCTCCAGCCTGTCGTCAAGGTCTTCCCACTTAACTACCGGACCCCTCTGCTCGTTCTCAGTGAAAAACTGTTCGTGCTTCAGTTCAATGGCTTCGGCTACCCTGGTTATGTCTTTCTCCCTGTTGCTTAATTCATTGATGTCCAGATCCTGCAGATTTTCCGGCAAAACATCGGGGAAACGTGCTATATAGTAAGCGATGTAAATCAGGATCAGTTCTTTCTGACTTTCACCGGTGTTGTTGATAAACTGAAACAGGTTGACTGTCAGGTTGTCCGGATCATAATAAGGCGCTGTGAGTTGGGTGTTGAAGATCTTTTTTTCAAGGAATGCACCCAGGGTGCCGGGCTTTACACGGAAATCGGGATCCCAGGCAACAAACCAGGGGATAATTGATGGAATTGGTTCATCGATCAATCCCTTGGCTTCCGCAAAAAACAGATCGTAGAAATATCTTAGGTTACCTCCGAGAAACCCGATCAGTTCACCGGAACGGCTGTCGTATAGTGTTTCAAGGTCGGTGAAATGGCAGGAATGGTCTTCGGGCCTGATCAGGGTTTTTTCATCAAAAATACCTGTACTTAAGGCGATCACATCAATGGGAAGGCGAAACTGCCTTCTGATGGATAGAATCCTGCTTAACACCGCCTGGTAATTCAGGCCCAGGTGACCTTCGATCCGTAGAAAGTTATAGGGTTCCAGATCATAACGAAGGGGTTTTACGACGAAATCAGGAGCAGCCGGCACATACTCGTCTGCCCTGTATCCCTGGTTCTGATTGGCCCTTCCCTGGCTGGTTCTGCTGTAATTCCATAACCTGTAAAGATGTGGGGGGGCATTCTGAAGGTAATAATATGGAATGGCTTTTTCCGAGAGGCTTACATCGGCCAGTTTATCCGGCGTAATCCGGATCTGAAGAAATTGTTGTTTGTTGTCATTTGCTGAGGGAAGGGGTGGGTTGCTGGTAAATCTGAGGGTCATTTCGACCAGCCGCATAAAGAGCTGCCTTACCTCTTTCATGAGTTCCCCGCAACCGGTGTTGGCCGGCGATGGGATAAACCGGTTCCTGAATATTTCAGGATTATTGACAGAAGCCGGATTGACGACTCCCAGCATGAGGTGACGGGGAAACAGGTCTTCAGGCGGACAGCAGGCACAAATCAGCCTGATACCCTTACGGCGGAATTCATCATAGGCATTCAGCAGATCCTCGAAGAAACCATAATAATACTGCATGAATTTTAAATCGCCGACCGGAACCGGAGAATTGTCAAGAAATCCGAACCTGCCTGCAAACCCTGCGAAAGGATTTGAAGGATAATCAGCCACCAATAAAGGCCTGAAAGCCTGGTAGGCCTCCTGTAGTGCTTTGCCTGTCGCGTCAGCAATCCCGTCGCTGGTAAATACATTGTGAAATCCCTCCAATACATCCGGTGTGGTAACTGGAGCGGTGTTCGGCACATCCCAGCGGGGAAGTCTGATGTCGGCCAGATTCATCCGGTTTGTCAACGAAAGCTCAAGATCCGACAAGGTAAGGTTTCCCTGCAACGAATGTCCGGCTGCGATGATCTTCTCCATATCCGCGATGCGGATCAGCAGGCGACGAAGGGTTGCGGTAACCATATTTCCCTTGTCGTTGCAATCGTTCGGACTGCAGTTACGCAGACCTTCCATTTTAAGCTCCAGGAACAGAACCAGTACCTTGTCGGCCATGAATCCTGAAGGGCTGTCAAGAGGTGTGGTATTGGGCTCGCCGGCCGGGAAAAGCTCCCACAGGGGATATTGTTTCAGAATTCCGGCATCGTCGTATTTAAAGGCCGGATAGGCAATTTCATTCGGGAGAGCATACTCACGAAAGGAAACAAGGGTTACATCATCAGGCTCATTCAGCAGATAACCTGCCGATCCAACGCCTGTTCCCCTGCTGACAGCAATGGAAGTGATTCCTCCGGTGCTTTCAACCCTGAATTCAAGACCACAGACAATGCCGATGCCTATCAGGTTGGCACGGGTGAGACGCTCCTGTTCATCCAGATAATCGAACACCTGGTTGAGGTGACTGTTGGTGAGAACCTGGTTGGC
This sequence comes from Bacteroidales bacterium, assembly GCA_016705005.1. Classification (GTDB taxonomy): domain Bacteria; phylum Bacteroidota; class Bacteroidia; order Bacteroidales; family Lentimicrobiaceae; genus Lentimicrobium. The sequence goes on from JADIZB010000021.1 coordinate 28,066, forward strand.
CTCAAAATGGGGGTATTTATCCTGGGTTGGTTTCATGGCAAATTCAGTTTATTTATATTTTTCTTTCTGTTTTCCGGCTAAGCCTTCGGTGGTTTCTTCTTTTTTGCTGACTTGCGCGATGCCGGCACCGGAATTGGCTTTTTCGCTTTGACCGGTGTTCCGGTTTTCCTGGTATTGTTGACACTATTGTCAATGATCAGGTTCCTTTTCATCGGATAATTGCCCAGTGAAGTGCTGCCGAGCCTGACAGGATTCTGATCACTGCCGTCATCACAATCGTGCAGGGTAGCGCCGGGGTATATATTCTTCAGCCTGGCCAGCTGGTTTACGAGGACCTGCAGTGTGTAGGAAGCTTTTCTGTAAAAATTGTAGCGATCAGTCAGAAAAACGCGGATGGCTTCTGCTGTGCCGGGTTTAAACTGCCCGGTCGGGCAGAGATCAACCGCAACGCCCATAAATTCAGGGAGATCAGCTAACTCTGTTCCTGAGCTGATCTGATCTTTCATCCAGGTATGGAATGCAACCCCGAATCCTGAGAGGATGCTGCCGGTGCACTGGCACAGATCTGTACCATAACCGGTGGCTCCCTCTATAAAACCTCTTTTCAGCATGGCCTCAACTCTTTCTTCGAGCATCTCTGCCGTCCGGTCAATCACGGCGTTTTCCCTGAGCCAGGCACACCAGGCATCCTCTAACCGTTCAAACTGCCAGCCGTTGAGCGCTGTTTCAGTAAAATAACCGATAAGCAGTGTCCTGATATTGTCAGTCAATGAAGAACCGCCGATCATGGTGCAGGCCGTTTCCGGGATGAGTGTACTGAATAAGTTCTCCAGTGCTGCTTTCAGCGCATCAGGATGGATGTATTTGAGTGTTTTATCTTCATACCATTGGTTGAAAGCAGTGGAGAATTGAGCATAGGCGGCATTGGCACAGGCACAGGCCTCCGTTTCGGATGGCCGGTTACCATCCTCATTCAACCCTTCTTTTATAATCAGCCCGGTTAATTCTGAAATCACCTGATCGCAATGGTTTTGTATGAAGCCATCGTTTCCGGTCCAGCAAATCTTGCCCAGCAGATGAGATGGAATTTCCTGGCGGATGGTGCGGTCAGCAAACCGCCGTGCATCAGTATTGACGCTGAATGGGCCGGTCCAACCGGGCATCACAACAGTGAGCCTGAACGAGTATGGGTCTTCGTCACCGCAGGTCACACAGGAACCATCACTACAGGCAGGATAGAGGGCATCGCCCGGGAACTTTGGCCTGAGCAGCAGGTGTTCAACCACCATAGTACGCTCATTGCTACTCCAGTTGATAAACTCATCCTTCAGTTCACCGGCAAGGGTCATTGAATCAATCTCATCGGGAAAGGTTCCGAGTTGGTCGCCATCAATATCGTTCAGGCGAAGTGTAAAGCCATCACCCGATGCCTGGATTTCCCAGGCATCGGGCCGGATCATTTGTTTAACGATGGCTTTCCCGGCAATAACTTCAGCAGTGTTTTCATTCAGGGCATCTGCATTTATTTCACCATTGAGCTGGTTTCTTCCAAAAGAATCCTTCAGTGTAAATCCAAATCTATAGCTGGTCCCGATAAGGCTGATGAGCGTAAATTCAAATCCAAGGTCGGGGTATCCCAGGAGCAGACTGATGCGCTTTTTCAGGCCTGGAATATTGAACGGTGAACATGGGTTATTGCTGTAATCAAAAGCCTTTCCGCGGTTGCGGCTGATTTCAGGATAAGCCTTCAGAAAAGCAGTCTTGTCATCAATCAGGTTTTCCATAGCCACAGGCTTGCCCTGTAAATTGGTTAACAACAGTGCATACTCACTGAATTGTTCGCCAAAGCGGGCCATCAGATGATCGAGGAAGCGGTTTCTGCGCTCGTGAAACTCTTTGAGTGTTTCTGTCATTCCCTCCAATCTGTCGGCTGTCAGCCCATTCACGATTTCATCGTAGCCGCGGATCAGTTCTTCGCTGAATTCCTTAACAAAATAGGTGCGCCTGGTCGCCGGATCAAGCGAAAAGAGTTCACCGGCATGGGCCACCTGGGCAAATGCGTTACCGAGCAACTGTTCAAAAACCATCAGATAGGCTTTCAGCTGCTTTGCCATGGCCCTGCGCGCCTCGCCAACATGCGAAGGCAGGCCTTCGGTACCAACACCATAGATCAAAGGCAAACTATACTGAACCGGATAATAATCCTCTATGTCGGTGAATACTCCCGAAGGCGGATACAAATCTCCGGCTGAATTTTTATACCTGGGACGTTCAGCCTCTCCGCGCAACTGAGTAAGGGTGTCCCTGGCTTCATCCATCCGGGGTGTAAATGGCAGTCCGTTCTTGAAGAAAAGGAAACGGCTCAGGTTCAGATACAGCCTTGGCTGATGGCTCTCACTGATAAAGAGTAACCATTGTGCACTGGTCTTCGATCCGTCGAATACCGGAATCCCATTGACCCAGACCGGATCAGCGGCGCCTTTGACAATGTTTCCTTCAACATCATACTTCGACAGAAGCAGGTTGTTGATGGCCACCACCCCTTCAATTTCCATCAGCAGGTTGATGATGTCGGATGTCCTGATCATAGGTTTCAGCTGCGCATTATCCAGCTCATCGGTAGCAATGAATCCGTTTTCAAGTGCCGGCCCGTTGAAAATATCCTCACTTGCTTTACCTTCATTCATCAGTTCCTGCAGCGAATAAAAAGGCACAGGAGGGTTGAGATATCGCTCAATTTCGAACCATACCCTGGCCTGAATCAATTCAATATCGGCATCGGGAGATACTTCAATATCAGCGCAAACAGCAACTTCTTCTATATCTACCACTTTTACGCGGCAATAATCCTCATCCAGGTTACGATGTGCATGCAGCAGACTTTTCGAAAGCCTGGTGAATGTTTGGACTTTAAGCATTTTGCTGCGGTATAGTTGCAGTATTCCGGTACCGGCATCCTTCATGGTCAGGATTTCTGCCAGCCTGTTAACGGTGCTTCCGTTTTTGGCAGTGGTATCACCAAGCAGGCGGATGGTGATGTCTTCAATGGTTATTTTCTCACCGCCCGGTAAAAACTCCACTTCCAGATCGGCAAAGAACAGGTTCCTCCATTGCCTGTGCAGGTAGCTGTTTTTGCCTTCCTCGTTCAGCAGCGGATCTGTAATAACGTCGTAACCTTTTGTTGCCCCGAACTGCAAGAGATTCAGGTTGAACGAGGCCCCGTTTTCACCGTTGAAGGCATCATTGTTGTTCAGGAATAGTTCCCATTGGTTTTTGTTCAACAACGACCAGTCGGGGAAGCGTACTTCCATGATTACCGGATGAGGTTTCCCATTCCCGTCATAGACAGAATAGGAAAACTCAATCTTCCGGTTATTCAGGTCTCCGGTTTCAGGGTCATCTTCCAGCTCAAGAAGAACTTCATACAATCCACGCGGTGAAACCTTCAGTGGCTGAATGTCAGGGTTAGCAGGCGGGGCATAAGCCAGCATCAGTTTGTCTCCTTCACACCAGGCATAATAATGAAAGTCACAGGCACATTCCCTGCAGATGAGCCAGGCATTTCTCACCCCTTCCGCATCGATCAGCAACTTTCTGAAATCATTGACTGTCCATGGGTTAACCGTCAATATTTCCCTTGCAGTGAAAAAAGCCTGATCGGGGTATGGATTTTTCTTATCTGCCGGCGGTTCAGCTTTTGTAAGGATGTTTCTGATGTCCTGTCCGGTGCGGTAAGCCAGATCGGTGATGGCATAACAAAGGGCTTCCAGTATGGTAATTCCCGGGTCATGGGTATTGTAATCGGTCCATTGCCGGCTACCCATCTGCTCGATGTGGCCGATGCCTTCCCTGCGAAGCCGGTAGTAATCTGATGCCGGCTTCAGTAATGGCTTTTTCGGTATGCTGAGGGGTTTCTGGCTCATGATTCGCAGTTGCATTGTTCGGCAGCGATCTCTTCCGCAGCCGGGTGAATAACTGTAATTCCGTGTCTGGTGGCAGGAGCTGAAACCAGTATGGAAACAGCCCTGGAACCTTCAATTTCGTTCAGATCGCTGGTGCCCTGAACACCATCTATGGTATGGAACATCCCGAAGTCGGTCACGTAATCCACATATGGTTGTTCCTCAACAAAATCAACCAGTACCGATTTATAAATCTTACCCCCGAACGAAGGGCTTTCACCTCCCGGAAATGCCCAGGGGGAGAGGAAACGGGTGATGGCTTCTTTCAGGAAATTGGTATAGAAACCTTCATCATATCCATCGTATAATTTTAGTTTGAAATTGACATTCACCTCCTCAAACTGTGGATTACGCACATGAAGTCTGACAAAACACGATACACGGGCTTTCAGAAATGCACTGATTTCCTGTAGTGTTCCCAGGCTGGTATAAGGGCGCAGCGGATCACGCTGATTATGGAATTGCTTGTTGGGAACAGTAACGATGGTGACATTACCCGGAGCCAGTTCACGATAAATGCCTTCACCGTTTTCGGTAGGCTCATACTGCGTGTGATTAAGGCATTTTACCCGGTAGATTTCAGGGAAAGCATCCAACACAAGATGCTCATAATCCCACAATGTAATGGCCCTGTCCTTGTGCCGCAACCGTTCGCTTACCCTTGTGTAAAATGATTCAGGAGTTTCAGCGGCCTTGCCTCCGAAAGAATCAAAAGGCTGGGTAATCTTTTTGATTTCAGCAACTGGTATTTCCGGTTTGCTGATGGTTCCTGCCCCCAGAACAGTAGCCGGCAAAGCCGGATCATTGTCCCTGTCAGTAAAGGTTGCCAGCATAGCCTGGGCCGAAACCATCAGCAACCTGCAAATGGCATCGGTGCCACCTGAAACTGCAATTCTAATCCAGTGCTGCCCGCCCGGCAGCAGGGTATTTGTTTCCATGGCTTTTGAAGGGACCGCCAGTGTTATGATTCCAGGCTTCAGCATTCCTTCGGTCTGATCAGTTATTTCATTGTCGCCAAAGGCTACCCATTCGTTGTTGCTCAGGAAACTCAGGTGAAGATGTGGTGAGGGTTTCAGACTCAGCGGATTGGCGGTGCCATCCGCAACCTGAAACAACAGCGAAAGGTTCTGCGGAGGTTTCAGGCCTGTGATCCCGATGTAGAATTCTGCTTCACTCTGTTGAACCACATCGTTCCTTTCGAAACTGAATTGCGGCAACAGGAATGTTTTCAGGTCTGTGCTCAGGAACGCATGCTCCTCGGCATGTCCAAAGGGGTAAAGATGGAAAAAGTATGCACTGCGGCCTGTAAAGGAATCTTCATCAGCCGTGTTCAGCACAAGGGTCTGCGACGCAGTGTAATCCATCGATAAGCCATTCATGAAAGGGCCTGCCGGCGGTGCGCCGGGATCTCCGGCTTCGTCATCTTTGCGCACATATTTCAGCAGATCGGTCTGGTAGCTTTTCTGCCCGAAGTCCGCATCCAGTCTCAGTTTTATATATCCCTGCCTCGATTCATTGGAGTATATTTCATTGCCACCTGTATAGGCTTCATCCTTCACAGGCAGGTTAAGATTCTGTGTCAAAACAACAGAAGTTGTTGTGACCGGAACAGCCGGATTTGAAGAAGGTTTCCAGATGCCTGAATTCAGAAAATCAAAATTTATGTTTGGGATATTGCTGCCATAAGGATCTGGGTTTTCGAGCCAGGTGGCTCTGATGGTAAGCGATGCCAGACTTTTCTGAAATACTTCGGCTGACCCGATGATCATTGAACTGCCGCTAACAGGCATAGCACCAAAAGGTTGAAATGGTTTGGAAGAATCAATGGCGCCGAAATCGTTCGAGACAGCCAGCGTTTTTAACCCTTGAACATTTACTGTAAGCTGAATCTGATGGACTTCCAGCTCATTGAAATGGTTGTAAATATATTGATGGTCGGGCCTGTGCTTTAGCTTTACCATCAACAGGGGAAGATTGGTTTCGAAGCCGTATCCATGGGTTTTTGCAAGGTAAGGAACCACAGCTGCATCTGCACCACTCAGTTTCGCGGTAAGGCGCATCTGCGTGCCCGATACCAGTCCGAATTCCGTCGTTTCGATCTCTGTCCAGCCTTTTTCGCCGGTTATCAGGCATACAATATCGTCTTTGTAGTCCGAAGTATGTGTGTTTGAATTCGCGCCCAGGTTGAACAAAAGGGTAATAATGCGTTCTCCCCCGGCCAGCAGAAGATAATGAGAGGCAATGGCAAAGCCTGATTCAGCTTCAGGCATTTCAATACTGGCCAGGTCACCATTGATGTAAACTTTATTGGTGAACGGATGCCATGACAAATCATCCTTTTCGGTTTTTTTGCCTTCACCGTCAGCCGAATCTGAAACAGGGGAAGCGTAATATCTTCCGCTTTGCATATTGGCCCCGGGGCCTGATCCAACCGGCTCATTTCCGTGCCGGTAAACCGATTTGAGAGCGGTTACTTTTGCCTGGTTTGCAACAAGGTCTGAGGTGTTGCTAAAAAGCACCTCTTTGCCCAAGGGCATCTTTGCCTGCTGTGAAGCCATCACCTTTAACGAAATGATGTGAAACAGCCTGTTTGGCAAGTTCTGCGATCAGGTGTGCTTTGGGTGGAGTGGCCGGTCTTTCATTCAGCTGCAGAATTTCACGGTAATAAAAGTCGAGATGTCTGCCGGTAAGGGAATTGATCTCATCACTGGCATATTCGAAAAGACGGAGAAATCCAAGAAAAAGAGCATAATGTGGGTCGTGCCTGTCCCATGAGGTAAAACTCGATTCCAGGGCGTTCTGCGCATCGGCAATTACCCTGGCATACACCTTGAGGAACTGATCCAGCACAGCAGTGAAGAAATTGTGCGTCGAAACATGGTTGGCCAGCTCAAAAACAGTTCCGGCTGCATTGCCGTAAACCGAAGTGTCAGGCACTACAGCTGCGGCATAGCTGTTCCAGTTAGCCGATCCGTCGGTAATCCACTCACTTGAAAAGCCCGACTCTATATTTGCAGTAAATCCGGAAGCCTCAACACCCAGAATTTTCAATTCTCCGGAAGGAGATGCGTTGTGAGTAACGCCCAGTGAAATCCCTGCCTTATGCCAGGCAATCAGCTTCTGCAATGAAGGAGCAAGCTGATTTTGTATCTGGTTCAGAAGATTTGTTCTGAGTGTAAGCCACACCGGTGGATCTGCCTCTTCACCGGGAAGTCCCTCCTTTAGTATATCGAGTTGTTTGGCCAGGGTTCCGGTGCAGCTGAACAGGTAGCTCAAATGATTGATCAGGTCGGTTTCCCTGGTTTCATTATCCAGATTGTTTAAAAAATCCAGGCTGGATTTGATCGTTGATTTATAATCATCGATATTCTGAATGGCCGCAACGGCCAGCCTGACCGAAATGTCATGGCTGAAAAATACTGACCAGTCGGTGGCCGAAGTATTGTCGTCATCAAAAAACTTAAGGTATGCCGCAAACGCCCTGGCAAAAAGCATTCCGTGTGCAGGGGTCCGCTCATTTACAGGAGCATGGGATGGTTTCAGTGACCGGGAAAGTCGTTCTTCCTGGTTGGTTCCATCCCGCCTCAGTTTCAGGGGGTCGGTGTTCTGGTGACAGTTTTCCGGCAGTGGCATGGTGCTTTTTTTCAGGCGATCAGGTTAACACTTGTACTTAGATTGATATCGGTACCTTCCAGTTTATAATAGGGATAGACGAAATTGAAACGGGTGTTTGTGGTCCTGATCCTGTAAATCACTTCAATCAGCACCACCCCCTCAAGCTCCCTGCTGTCATCAATCCTCACTTTCTCAAGCTCTATGCGGGGTTCATGATACAGAATGGCCGATTCAATCTTATCTTCCATAAGGGTTTTGATGCGGGTATCCAGGCTCTCGAAAACCAGCTCATCCAGGTTGCAGCCGTATTGTGGCAACATCACCCGCTCACCCCGCATTGTCCCCAGCAGAACTTCGAGGCTGGATGCTACATCGGCTTCATATTCAAGCATCTCCACACTGCGAAGGCTGCGGTTGAATTTTGGCGGAAACGACCACCCCCGGCCAAGAAATGTCAGATTCTGTTCCATAGCTCTTTTCTTATATTTTTTTATCGCTGCATTCTTCCTCCCGGACTTCAGACATTAGAAATTAGAAATTAGACATTAGAAATTAGAAATTAGAAATTAGACATTAGAAATTATAACCAATGCCTCATCTTTAACCCGTCAATCCTCAATCCTCAATCCTCAATCCTCAATCCTCAATCCTCAATCCGCAATCCGAAATCCTCAATCCGCAATCCGAAATTTTTTAAACTTTCAACCGATCAAAACATTCGGAGATCCCGGAGGTAAAACCGCCCCCCCGGCAGCAGTGACCGAAGTCACCCTTGCCGCCGGCAATCCGTTAAAAAGTACCTTATTTGATCCCATAGCAATGACATCTGCCCCGCAACCATCGGTAACGCGCGCCGCGGGAAGGTTATTGATCAGTATGTTCGGTGAACACGGTGGTATCACCGGAGCCGGCACTCCTGAGGTTGCAGGACTTACAATCAGATCGGTCATTCTAGCTGCTGGCAACATATGGGTTGTTTTCCTGTTACTGACTTGTTTAAAAATCTTTCATTCATCTGCCTCGTTGATTTCCTTTCCCCGAAAGCCTTGTTTTTCGATGACACTAAGTATTATTAGACATTAGAAATTAGACATTAGAAATTAGAAATTAGAAATCCCACTGTTTTCAAACTCAGTTAATCTGTACTACGCCTCCCTGTATCACGGCTGTGGCGCTGCCTTTCAGTGTTGCATTGGCACCTGACAGCTCCACACTTCCTGTTCCTTCCGCTTTAAATGAGGAACTGGCTTTTAGTCCCATATTGATTCCTTCAATTTTAATGTCTTTCACTGCTTTCAGTATCAGATCCTTCGAACTTTCGATGGTGATGCCACTGTCGTTCATCGTGATTTTATTGCCGTTCTGGTCTTCCATTTCGATGCCTCCGGTATCTTCCGACAAGGTGAGTTTGTTGCCGCCCGGTGTCTCCAGGATTACAGTTTTCTTTTCATCGTCGAATGAGAACCGCATCTTTTCGCGACTGGTATAGCCTTTCAGATGGTTGGAGTCCTTTGCCTGTTCCGGTGCCGGCTTTGCACTGCTGTGGCACATGCCGAGTACAACCGGGTTCCGGGGATCATCGTTCAGGAATCCGACGATAACTTCATCGTCGATTTCAGGGCGGAAGTAAGTCCCCCGCTGATCGCCGGCGTCCAGGGTGGAAATTCTTGCCCAGATGCCCTCATCGGAAGTGCTGATTACCGGGAGTCTCACCTTTATGCGGTCCTCTCCGGCCGGATCGTTTTCAAGCTGGGTGACCTTGCCGATCTGTAGCCCGCCAATGCCCGGCAATAACCCTGAAGCCGGCAACGGCCGCAGGTTAACGGTTTCAGCAAAAAGATCCGGATTAAGGCCCAACTGTACATCAGTTTCCCAGTTTCCATCTGCCACCGTATGCCGCACGCCTGAAACATACAATTTGCCTTCAAACCTTTCGCCTATACCGGATAATTCTATGATTTTACCGGGCAGTACCCCGGCAAACCCCTGGAATTTTGCTGTACCTCTTGTTTTTGACAGACGTTCTTTTAAAAGCCTTCCATCAGCCCAAATCTGCAGTTCCGGCTGGCTGAGCACTCCCCCATGTACTAAATTGTGCGCCCTGCCGCCGGAAGCTGCCGATAAAACATCTGCCGAAAGGTTGCCGTTGCCTGTTGTTTCAGGTTCACGGGCTTCAGCACCGATAACCTGTTGATCAGCCGGATTCCAGCTTTCTGCTTTGATACTTTCACTCTGTACCCTTGCATCGATTACCGCATCAAGTTCGAGAAGCGTGTTCCCATAACTGACACTGACCACGGCTTCACTCCCTGTTGCCGGCTTGCTTACCGTAACCTTGCCGTCTTCAACCAACACCACATGACCATTGGCTTCAGCCCTGCACAACAGGAAATCCCAGTCGCTCGAATCAAACTGAACCACTTCTTTAAGATCGGTTGTGGTGGCTTCAACTTCTTTCTGCAATCCGTTATTGCCGATAATCTGTTCCATGATTTCGCTGTCCTTCTGCTCTGCGAAATATTTGTTCTTCCTGCCAAGGGTCATACCGATGGCCTTGTCGCGGCATTCAACGATCAGCATACTGCTGTTGCGCCTGACCCTGACGCTGTGGCTGACTATGACCCCTTTGAAAACGGTGTCATTCTGCGAACGGTAACCAAGCAGGATTTCAATTTCTTTTCCGGGGATGAATGTTTCTGAATTGCTGATTTCAAACGTAGAACGCGAGGCTTCTCCATCATAGAAATACAATGTAGCCGACGGAATCCTGTTCAGTTCCTTATTTACGGTCACCGACAGAAGATGGTAAGAACCCGGTATCTGCGTGCCACCGGTCAGAATTGAGACAGTGCATACATCAGGGGTAGCTGGGGTGGGTATGTTCGATTCGCTGGCCACGTCGGTTACCTGGTTTTTTCAATGGGTGGAAAAAAGATATCTGTCCCCGGTTTCAATGACCTGAAATCTGAAAGCCCATTAGCAGCAGCTACCTGCAGATAATATGCAGGATTACCATAAATGCCGTAACACATCAAAGGGAGGGTATCACCGGCCTTAACCTTTCTGACATGGGTCAGATCAGGCGAACTGTTGTTTTCCCTGGCAGCACGGATCTGCTCTTCAATGCTGCTTTTAAATCTGACCGTGGCAACAGCCCTGATTGGTGTTCCGTCAGGTCTGAAGAGTTTGTAGTTGATCGAAAGTTCGGTCACCCGGCCTTTGAATATTGAGTTTTCGCCCCAAACCAGCTTGAAATGGCGTGGTTCATGTGCATCACCTTTGTAGTCAACCACCACTTTTCTGAACCGTTTCAGGTCTTCAGCCACACTGGCTCTTGGTTTGCCGTCAATAATTCCGGTATTGTCAAACAGAAATTCAAAAGTGATCTCCTCCGGCTCCGTATATTCATATTTAAGCTGCTGGCCACTGGTACCCTGCCCTTGTGCTCCTTCTGAAAATTTTAACTTATAACTGAGTGCGTAACCTTCAGGATTGATAAGTGCTTCAAAAACATCATCAGCCTCCTTCAGTCCGCCATTCTCTGCCTTCTCCGAATCAGAGAAGGCCAGAATGAGCATCTTTTCGAGTTTTCCACTTTCAGCCATCACCTTTCTTTTTTGCTTTCCAGAATTTTCATCACCTGTTCAATACATTCTGCAATAATCTCCTGCCGCTCTCTGCCCGAAAGCCTTGCTGTCCGCCCCGGAGTTCCGCCGGCAACAGGAGCTGCCTGACCCGATGATGGCGGTGTAACATTGACCCGGATGTGAAGTTCCTTTATCTCTATCGGCATAAGTTTGGGTATTATCCTCCTTCCCCGCATTGCGCGGAAACAAGGGATTTAATGATCGTCCGGTTTCTTCGTCCAGTCCTCTTTACGGATTACTGGACTGTAAAATAGCGATAGGTCAGCTCAAGCGTTTCTACCACGACAGCATTTTCCGTTGAATTCAGGTCGCTGATCAGCCATTTTTTTGGTATGGCATGTGTCACCTTCCATGTTTTCAGGGGTTCGCCCTTCTCATTCAGCAGGATGACACTGATGTCGGAAGGTTCAAACTGACGGTCGCGGAATGCCCGGTTAAACCAGTTGATCACTTCCGAATCGGTCAGCATTCCCCGTTTCAGGATCAGATCGCTGTACCTGGTTCTCACTGGCAGCTTATGCTCAAAACGGTTCTCACCTCCTTCCCTGAAACTTTCATAGTCGTACTCCACCGATAATCCAGATACCGATTGAAACCTGACATCACTCAGATTGCCGCTGATACCGAATTCTACCTTGTAGTAAAACCCCCAGGGCGGATAATAATCTGCTGGTCTGGCCATGGTTTACCTTACGAGACTGAAGCCTTCATGTGCGATTTCCATGCTTTCAATGGCAATCTCATTGGCATCTGATTTCAGGTCGGGAGCAGTGATCTTAACCGGAAAGCAATTCGAAGCCTTCCATACAGCGACAGGCTCATGCTTTTCGTTCATCAGCCTTACAACCATATCACGCCGTGCTCCGACCCGCTCATTGGAGATTTCATCAATCCAGTTGTTGAAATCGAAATCACCTTCGAACTTTCCCCTTTTCAGGGTGATGTTGCTGAATTTGCGCATCCCAGGCATCTTAATCTTGCTGAAATCCTTGCTGTCGCTATGTCTGTATTCAATCACTTCAACCTGTTGGTCCATACCGGTGACTTCGGTAAAACTGATTTTTGCTCCACCCCAGTCAACCTGGTAATGAAATCGGGGTAAAGGATATTGCTGTGCCATAGATCTGTTTTTTATATTTTGGTTACGAAAAATGAACCTGATTTTTGTTTGAATTGGTTTGCTGAAGCCGGATGATCCCTGCACTTCAGATTTCGGATTTCAGATAGCTGATTCCCGGTTTAGTGTTTGTAAATCAACCCACTATATGCAATCAGGACTCAGCCATCTTATGTGAAAACCTTAGAATGATAAATTCTGCCGGTCTTACTGCTGCCATTCCGATCTCTATGATCATCCGCCCTTCAAGAATGTCAAGGGCTGTCATGGTTTTACCAAGGCCAACGGCAACATAGAAGGCATGCTCAGGTTTGATGCCCTGCAATGCGCCCTGCCGCCATAAGGTGGTTAGGAAGTTTTCTATCATGGCCTGAACCTTCACCCAGGTGTTGGCATCGTTGGGCTCGAAAACAAACTGCTCGGTTGCTTTCTTTACCGACTCTTCAACAAAATTGAAAAACCTTCTTACATTCACATACCGCCATTCATTGTCATTCCCGGCAAGTGTGCGGGCTCCCCATACCAGGGTGCCTTTGCCTGTAAATGAGCGGATGATGTTGACCGATTTTCCGGAATTGACATCCACATTGTACTCAGCCTGTTGTTCGTGCGATATCTTGACCGCCGGACCGATTACACTGCTCAGGCTTACATTGGCAGGAGCCTTCCAAACGCCACGTTCGTTATCGGTTTTGGCATAGATGCCGGCTATAGCGCCTCCCGGAGGAAGCAGATTCAGCGCTTCAGCACCTTTCGTGGTCAACTCCTTGAATTTTCCAAACGAAACCACCAGAGCGTTGTTCAGGCTTCTTTCAAATTCATCGGTACTCTTCTCTACATGTCTGAAGATCGCGATGGCATCACCACAGGCTGCATAAGCTGCATTCCGCGCGACATCCGCCCGCAGTTTGTTGGTTGTAGCGCCCACATAGTCAGCAGCCACATCGCCCAGGGCTACATCGGCCAGCAGGGCCGCCCCGTCAGCATAACCAAGAAGCACGGCCGAAGGGTTCCAGTTGGCACTGGCCGTATTGATGAGTACAATGGCCGGAGCCTGCGCAATGAATAAATGGTTTGCCGCCAGCTTCTTCATCGAATTCTTCAGCGATGGGTTTTCCAGGTATTTGGTAATCGCTTCTTTGATCTTAAACTGCGTATCAACAGGATACACTGTGGTATTGATATCCTGAACAGCCTTGAGAATGGCAAGGGTAAGATTGGTGAAACCCTGAAGGGCAACCCCAAGGTTAGCTGCAGATGTTGTGCCATCGGTGAGCCGGTATGCATCCAGAGCCGACTGCAAAGCATCGCCCAGGGTCTTCCCGGGAGCACCACTGATCGTGGTCTCAGAAACATCAAGCGCTGCACCACCGCCTTCGGCAAGAACGACATCCGAAAGCAGTTTCAGGATGGCTGCATCGGTGGTCAGGCTTTCGAGCTGAATGGCTGCGTTGGTACCATCACGCTTCAGAATCAGGTTTTTCCTTCGCAACTGCCTTGGCAGGTTGGCATTGATCCAGGGCCCATAGGCAGCACCGTATTTCAGATCATTGATGCCAACCCCGTTTCTGAAATCAGTTACCTTCGAATTAAATGCTGTGGCATCTGTCGCTTTTTCCAGATCGCACAGGGTAACTCTGTCCATAAGTTTAGCCGACTGGGCAAGTGCTTTCTGCTGCAGACTGTAAGGGCCTCCGCTGACAGAAACAGCTTCCGGCATCAGGATAATGGTCGGTTCATCTTCTTTTTCCAGTTCGAGTAACCCGGATTCAATATCAGCGGCAAGAATACCCGATGGTGCCGAAGGATAGGCACCTACCGAAACTATGTAGCATTTGCCTCCTCCGTTCGCATAAAACATACGGAGGCTGTCGAAAAGATAGAGCATGCTTTCTGCCTGACTCCTGACAAAAGCATTGTCCCCGTTAAGGAATACTTCCACATTTTGCGAAGGAGGCCCGCCGAAAAGCTCTTCATATTCGGCCAGAGATTCAATTCTGGTGGGTTTTTTCAGGAGCGTTTCTCCGTTGCGGACAGCTTTTTCCGTATAACCGACAAATGCCGGTATTGCAGTCTCAACCGGTGCAATGGAGGGCGGGAATTTTGGTATCTCTTCCACATATACCCCCGGGGTTTTGTAAGATGTTGCCATGCTGATTGGGTTTTATTTGTTTTTAACTGTTTCTATTCAAATATTTCTGTAAAAATGCGTTCGATTCTTCCTGTCGGATCACCGCCCTCGTAGTCAGCCTTTATCAGGCCAGCCGATGGTTTCTGTTTGATTCCGGCATTGCCCGAAAAGGTCAGGGGCAGGGGGGTGGTGCTTTCTGAAACCGGAACACCGGTATTTTTATTCAGATACTTCCAGATCACCGATCTGTTTTTGATACGGATCTGAAATACCGGGTAATTTTCTTTTGCCAGACCACCGTTGGTGCAGCTGTAATCCTGATCACCAGGCTTGATGGTCGCAATTCTGATGATTCCGAATACATTATCGGGGATGTCTGATGTCAGCGTAATGCCGCGGGCAGGTGCTCCGGTTAACCCCGGAGGAGCAACAATAAGAGGCGAATCCTGCTGATTGTAATAAACAGGCATCGAAGCTGCACTGGGACTCAATTCAATGGTTCCTGCACCGGGTTGATTGCCGGTTAACTGAAGGAGGGCGCCACCTGAGATAACCAGGTATTCTACCTTATCTGAAGCGTTGGGCGCAGGAATTTCTTTCGATAAAAAAAGCTGCTTTCCAGCTCCGGATCCCCTGGGAATCCCGGTCAGATTGGTGAATACAGGCACATTTTCTTTGAACCTGTAAATTGTGTCTTCGCCTGGAGAATAGCATTCGATGATCTTACTTTCCTGAAGTGTGAGTGAAGAGTACCTGAAAAACTCCGTCCCGGCAATCTCAATGGTAAACTCAAACAGGGCATCATCCGGAACCAGGGTATTTTTGGGAACTGCTACCAAAAGCCCATGAGTGGTCTGCCTGGCAAAGGCTTTTAAACCATTCAGCAATCCTGACGTTGAAGGAAGAGGTTTGATACTGACAATGCCATTCAGGCTGTAACTTAACAGTTTCTTTGTCCTCACGGCTTCAGACAGGTTGTCATAAACAACGGCCCCTTCATCCAGCCAGTAATGGTGAAGAATCCGAACCTCGAAGAGGCGTTTGTAGCCGGTGGTGAAACGTTCAGCCATATTTAATTTTCATTCGGGTTTTTATGACTGAAACTGCTTACAACTTCAGTAATCAGGCTGCTTTCGCTGAACACTGCCCTGAATTTCAGGTCAACAACCCGAAGCATGTACATGACAAAAGGGTATTGTTTCCCGCCAAGGGTACCCCAGAGGTGGTTTACCTCCTCCATGGTTGGTGAATACAGGTCAAGTATAAGCCTGAAACTTTCCAGTTGATCCAGTGGATTGGGCGGCGCATTGGTGGTTATCGACAACGGATGGACAGTATCCTGCGTGAAAACGGTTACAGATTGAAAAAATCTTATGGTCCTTGAAAGAACAAGAAGAGCATTGGTATATTCTGTGTGAGTGGCTGTTGCAAGAATCAGGAAATTCAGGTAAACAGGTGGATTTTCATACGATGCACGCAGAGTGACATCATTCCTGACGTAATGAGGCAGATTCTTCAGCGACTTTTCCTCGCGGATATTCACCATCGAAAAGATAAGCATGTTTCGTGCGACGCCCGTACCTCCGTTGCTTACTACCAGCCCCTCCGATAAATTGCCAAGTCCCGCCTCTTCACTGGTAGCAGGTACTCCGTAAACATCGGTGAAATGTTTTTTTAGTTCATTGGTAATGATCGTCAGGGCATGTGAAATCATAAAAATCAGTTAATCCGGTGTGTAAAATTTCTTATTTTTATTTAAACCAAATATAGATAGTGCTTTTGCCGGAAAGCAAGGAAAAATTGGTATTTAACAATTATTTGTGATTTGAACCGATTTCGTCAATCAGGCGAATGGCCTGATTTAGCCCGATTTTTCAGGATGTCGTGCCGGATGAATCAATTAATTAAATGGTGCTCAGTTGAATAGGATATTATAATTCAGTTCTCTGCGCTGAAAAATATATTTGCATGGGGATACGTAAATGTAAAATATATTTACATCAATTCCGGTTATTGAGCAACATGGCTTTATAGATATTCGTGTTTCCGCAATAATCAACGATCGTCAAAACAAACTCATTCTGGCCGGCAATCAGTCGTTCATCACGTGTATATTCGAGCAGCCTGTTTTTGGGATCATAATCCATCAGTATCCAGCTACCGTTCAATGTTGCCCTGTACGATCTGATGCCTGAGAAATCATCACTGATACTGATTCTGATGGTTTTCTGGTCAGTAATGTTTTTACCGTCAACGATGTTCAAAGGTTTTATAACAGGGCTGGTGGTGTCCGCCATCAGGGCAACCTTTCCAAACTCCCTTATCTTTGCTGTGAAAACACCTTTTTCGAATTGTCCCCCGACAGAATAGGGCTGTTTACCCGGTCTCAGCATGGCAAGGGTCATCTTTCCGGTATAGTTCAGGAATGCTGAATCAGGGTCAATGGTCAATTCAATGTAATCGTGAAGAGGTACACCGGGATGATGTATCTGATAAACCTTCGAACAGGTAAAAGGCAATGCATCCGACTCTTTAAAGTCAAATACGAGGTTGTCATACAAACATGTTGCCGGGAAACTGATAGAAATTCCTGCTCCTGAAAAATGATTTTGCTTCAGACAATTGAAAACGGGCTTATCTGCAACCGGCATCTGAATTGTTGAACCGGCAGTTTCTCCTCTGATGGTGAACCGCAGTACCGACTCATTGTTTCCGGCATCATTGATTACTACTTTTATATGATGTATCGAGTCGGGCAATGTCTTGAATATCCCATGATTCTCAGCAAATCTGTACATACTCAGTTTATTGTTCGGGTCAATCCTTGTCCTGAGAAATCTGCCGCCTGTTCGTTCAAAAACTTCATAATCAATAAAACTGTTCACATACCTTGATTCAGAGAAGCTGAATGTTTCAGCCTTCCAGTCAAATTTCAGAACGGAATCCATGTAGACTGAATAACGGGAGATGCCGTTCTTGTTTTTACTGCCATTGAGTAAGTCATAGCATTGTATTCCCAATGAAAAACTACCCGCCACGCTTATTGTATCCTGCTTTCTGAACCGGTGAACAGGTCCCCAGCCTGCAATTTCCGGGTTTCCCGGGGTTTTACTCCCATTGATACTACTCCCTGCACCTTCGGGGTAAATCAATAGCGCTGTTATTACAGGTCGGATAAAATCTTTTACCTGAAACCCAAAAAGCTGCGGATCAATGGGCATTTCAGTTTCGGTGTTGCGGACTTCAAAGTGTAGGTGGGGTCCTTCGGAAGATCCTGAATTACCCGATAAGCAGATTAATTCTCCTTTTGTGACCGATAGAAGGCCTTTCGGCGGAAAGAGATCAACATCGAATTGCTCCAGCCTGTATTGTTCTGTTTTAACCCAATCGCCAATGGCAGCGTTAAACTCCTTTAAATGGGCATAAACAGTAGTATATCCGTTTGGATGGTCAATATAAAGTGCCTTTCCGAAACCGTAAGGTGAGATCTTAATGCGTGATACATATCCGTCAGCACATGCATATACAGGTTTACCTTCCTCTTTCTGTGTTGTGATATCAATTCCTGAATGAAAGTGGTTGCCCCTGAGTTCAGCAAAATTTCCGGAAAGATTGATCGGAAAATTTACAGGTGACCTGAAATAATCCGCCGGATATTGCTTCACCTGCGAATAGATAGATGCTGCATAGAAAATAAGCAGAATAATCAAGCCAATCCGAAGGTCGCCCTTGTATATCATAGTTTTTCTGTTGTTTTCAAAGATAATCCTTTTGAAACTATTGTCTGCAGAACCGGATAAGATAACGCCCGGATTAACCGATTCTTGCTTCAGCAGGGAATAATATGTCAACAACAGGCAGCAGGACCGAAGTGCTGAACAAAGTAACAGATCATTTCACCTGACAGCAGCTCATTGAACAAAAAAGTCATCATCAGTAAAACAGGAAGGTAAAATTAATCCGAAGTCAAAGGATTACCTTTTCAATGATCAGGGATTAACTTTTGATTATACTCGGCATAATTCAGATAAAGAAGGCAAATGATGATTTCAGAAGGTATCCTGCTCAAACAGTTGGGTATATTGCTTATCAGTGCTGTTAAATTTTTACTGGCAGCACCCGCTTCCTACCTTTTGGGGTATTCATACCTCCATACACTGTTCAATACAACGGCAGGTGGATTGTTGGGTGTGATTTTTTTCTTTTTTCTCAGCAGAAGTATTTTCAGACTGTATTGCAGGTATTCACCTGGCTTGTATAATGTATTCCGGAGGATAGCGGGTTTACCTTTAAAAATAGCTCTACCCCGAAGCAACAGGATTTCTGCCGGAAAAATATTCACACGCCGGAACCGTTTGATCATCAGAATCCGGAGGACATATGGCTTTCCCGGAATAGTTATACTTACCCCGGTAATACTTTCCATTCCGTTAGGAACATTCCTTGTTCTAAGATATTATTCCACGAAACGCAATATACTCGCCTGGCTAAGTCTGTCTGTCATTGCCTGGGCAGTGGTTCTGACAACTTTCATGGAAATCCTCTGACAAAAAGTGATATCGGAGAGACCAAATCCAAACCAAAATTAAATTTCACTGTTATTGAATATCACAACTTCTCAATACAAGCAATAAAATCTGATTTTTGTTGTTACTAATTACGATCTTGTCAACAACAATTGAATTTCAGGCAATATTGTTAAGTGTTATCCGTTTGTAATGCATCATTAAACAAAAAATATCAATAACTTTGCACCTTTCAATTAAAAATTACTCTATGCGGTTTAATTTCTTAAAGCGGACGGTCCTTTTTTCGGGGCTTTTTGCTGTTTTATCTGCAACTGCTGTTGCTCAGGATCCGGACAATACCTATATTGGACAGGATATTAACACCATTACAACAGCGGTTCCATTTTTACTGATTGCTCCGGATGCCCGTGCCGGCGGAATGGGGGAAGTCGGGGTTTCATCAGCACCAGACGCCAACTCTTTACACTGGAATCCGGCAAAATATACTTACATTGACGGAGATATGGGATTTTCACTCTCCTACAGCCCCTGGTTAAGGGCTCTGGTCAGCGATATAAACCTTGCTTATCTGACTGGTTACAAGAAACTGGCTAACGATCAGGTTATTTCCGGTTCACTGCTGTACTTTTCTCTTGGTGACATTACTTTTACCGACATTCAGGGTGAAACCATCGGAAATTTCCGCCCCAATGAATTTGCATTAACCGGGGGTTATTCAAGGAAGCTGACCAAAAATTTATCGGGAGCCATTACTGCACGTTACATTCACTCAAACCTTACCCAGGGCCAGGAAGTCAGCGGATCCGCTACCAAGCCGGGGAATACTGTTGCAGCCGACATCGCCATTTATTCGAGGCATGATCTTGAATTCAAAAACATGCAGGGGTATTTCGCCTGGGGGTTAAACATCAGTAATATTGGTGCCAAGATTTCATATTCAACCAATACAGAGCGTGATTTTATCCCGACAAACCTCAGGATCGGCCCGTCGCTGACACTTGATGTGGATGATTACAACAGGCTTTCATTTATGATAGATATCAATAAACTCCTGATTCCTACTCCTCCGGTCTATTATCTTGATTCAGTTGATGGCAACGGAGATGATGTCATAAAATTCGGGAAGAATCCCGATGTTTCAGTTCCGGCTGGTATGCTGCAGTCATTTTACGACGCACCTGGTGGATTCAAGGAAGAAATGCATGAGATTGCCATTGCTGTTGGCGTAGAATACTGGTACGACAAACAATTTGCCATCAGGGGCGGCTATTTCAGCGAGCACTCAACCAAAGGAAACAGGAAATTCTTTACACTCGGAGCCGGCCTTCGCTATAATGTATTTGGTCTTGATTTTGCTTACCTGATTCCAACAGGAGGACAGGCCAATAACCCCCTCGAAAATACACTCAGGTTTACCCTGCATTTCGATTTTGATGCTTTTCAGAAGCAGTCAAATAAATAGGAATGATTTAAGAATTTAATAAAAAAGGGCCTTATGGCCCTTTTTTATTAATCATTAATTTGTAATATATTTTTTTTGTCAATTTATATGCCTTGTTAAGTAGTTTAGAGGGTAGATTTAACCGGTTAAACCTAAGGCCGGGGTAAGTCACGCAATCCGAGCCAAAGCTTTTATAAAATCTTGCAAGACTGGGATCATTCGAGCCTTCAAAATCAAGGGTCAGATGGTTTCCGGCAAGGTCCTGAATAAAGTGATCTATCAACATAAACATGGCACCTTTCTCCTTCGCAACCGGGTCGGTTGCTGAGAAAAGAAATATTGCTTTCCGGTGACTGAAAACTACAATAGCACCTGCACACAGGTTGTTTTCTGATGTGTAGGCGCCGTAACAAATGGCTTTTCTGTTGACTATACATTCATATGCAAGCCTGATAAACCGACGATAGTCGCTTTCAGTAAGGTGACCGAATTGTTTCCCCTTATTCTGTCTGAATAAGTGCACGATATCCTCAGGTTTTATGCTGGAAGAGATGCTGATGTTATTACGGATAGCTTTGGCAATATTGCGGCTGGTATTTTGAGAATAACCCTTTTTCAGTACTTCGTAAGGTTCAATAAGGTCAAGTTCATGATTCAGATTTTCTGTAGGTTGCCACTTGGATTTATCCGGTTTATTGTAAGCATTCAGGTTTATCTCTGCAAACTGGTATTTCTGTGGAATTGCTGATAGAAACTCCTCAACGATGTGAGGGGTGATATGGCTGATCGAGAATATGCCAAGTTGTTGGGTGAAAAAAGGCTGATAAAGATACCATATCCCGAATTTCTTGCGAAAGGTTAAGGGGAAAACAGTTTCATAATCACCTGAAATCAGAGCATCCCATTCTTCACAAACGATATCAAGGTACCACGAAAAGGCATAGATATTTCCGTTGACAGCCTGTCCGATGCAGTTGTCCCATGCAGATTTATCGATATCTTTATGCTGTACCAGGTGGATATTCATACATACACGATTATTGGTAAATCAAGGCTACAGCCCAGGCCTGTATACCCTCTTCCCGTCCGGTAAAGCCCAGATTTTCAGTTGTAGTGGCTTTAATGGAAACCATTCCGGAATCCAATCCGGCTACAGCCGCTATATTTCTTCTCATTTCTTCTATATGGACAGAAATTTTTGGTTTCTGAAGGGCAATGGTGCAGTCAATGTTCCCGATCTTCCATCCCTGCTCACTAACCATCGCAATAGTTTTAACAAGCAGTAGCCTGCTTTCTATTCCTTTATACTCATCAGAAGTGTCCGGAAAGTAATAGCCAATATCTCTCAATCCGGTGGCACCCAGCAATGCATCACAAACGGCGTGCAGCAATACATCCGCATCTGAATGGCCAAGGGCTCCTTTGTAATGGTCTATTTTGACTCCACCGATGATAAGAGGCCTTCCTTCAATCAATTGATGTACATCATAACCAAATCCGATCCTGAAAGGGAACATAGTTCGCTGTTTTAGTTAATCCCTGAAACATGTCAGTAATTATAAGGAATTGTAAAACTAAGGAATTCTACAGACCGGAGTCAATTTCAAATTGAAAAAAGGTCCAGTTTCACCTGTAAACACCATCAGAATTAATAAAGATGATTTTTTTTCCGAAAACTATTGCAGGATCAAAATATGTGTTTAAATTTGCAGCCTCATTTGGAACAATAGTTGTTCCGGATATCCTGAATAGTCAGGTAATCTAAATAAATGGGAGCATAGCTCAGCTGGTTCAGAGCATCCCGACAAAAGTCGGGAGGGTCACAGGAATTAGTTGATCGAAATAAGACAATGGGAGCATAGCTCAGCTGGTTCAGAGCACCTGCCTTACAAGCAGGGGGTCACAGGTTCGAACCCTGTTGCTCCCACAAAAAAGCCACATTTAGTGGCTTTTTTCCGTTTATGCCCTATGTTTATATCCTTTATTCTGAAAGTCTTGACAGGTATTATGTAGGTTCAACCCATGGTACGGTGGAAGAACGATTATATAAACACAATAACCGGCATAAAGGATTCACTTCAACAGTTGCAGACTGGCAACCTGTTTATTCTGAATACTTTAAGGAGTATCCATCGGCACTGTTAAGGGAGAAAGAGATAAAAAAGTGGAAGAACCGCAAAATGATCGAACGTTTAATTCAACCATCATAAGCTGGTTCAGCGCATCGCGACTTCAAGTCGGGAGGGTCACAGAGCCTGTCCCGAATCTTCGGGATTCGAACCCTGTTGCTCCCACAAAAAAAGCCACTAAATGTGGCTTTTTTCCGTTTATGCCCTTTGTTTATATTCTATATTCTGAAAGTCTTGACAAGTATTATGTAGGTTCAACCCATGGAACGGTGGAAGAACGATTATATAAACACAATAACCGGCAAAAAGGATTCACTTCAGCAGTTTCAGACTGGCAATCTGTATATCCGGCATGCTTAACAGACCATCTGTCATAGCTTATTGGAGTGAAAGAGACCAAAAGGCGGTAAAGCCCCAAAAAGATTGAATGCCTGTTTTAACCTGTACGGGCCGCCACGGAGCATAAAGGCTGCAACCCCGACAACCCCGGCTTTGACCATGCTTAAATAAAAAGAGATTGCCGTTATAAGACAATCTCTTTCTCTTTTCTGGAGTTAAAAATTATTTCTTCAGAATTTTTTCCAGCACCGTTTCCTTGCTGATCTTTTTGGTGCAGAAGAACCAATCGTAACACTTCATCTCTTCTTTGCCTTCCATCCGGTCCTTGGCGGAACCGCAGGAACCGGCAGGGGGAACTATCACATCATCGCCCGGCTGCCAGTCGGCAGGGGTGGCAATGGAGAAGGCATCGGCTGTCTGCATGGCAATCAGTGCCCGGTAGAGTTCGTCGAAATTACGGCCGAGACTCAGCGGATAATAGATGATGGCCCTGATGATTCCTTTGGGATCAACAAAAAATACGGCACGTACTGCTTTTGTGCTGCTTTCACCCGGCATCATCATACCATACTTCTTAGCTACCTCCATGGTGATGTCTTCGATCAGCGGGAATTTAACTTCCACATCTTTCATCCCCTTGTATTCGATCTTTTCCTTGATGGTGCGCAGCCAGGCTATGTGACTGTATAGTCCGTCAACAGAGAGACCGACCAGTTTGCAGTTGGCCTCTTCAAATTTGGCTTCAAGGCTGGCAAAGGTCATAAACTCTGAAGTACAAACCGGTGTAAAGTCGGCCGGATGGCTGAACAAAATCGCCCAGCTGCCCTTATAGCCCGAAGGGAAGTTGATTTCACCCTGTGTGGTAACAGCCCTGAATTCAGGTGCCGGATCGCCGATACGCGGCATTGCAATAATTTGGTTTTCTTCCATTTTTCTTTTTGTTATTGGTTGTTTGATATTTTTGGATTATTCGGTTGGCCGGCCTGTGGCCATGCTTTTGCTCCGCTCCATCGATTGCAGCGCAAGGTAATTGTCGCCAAATTTTTCCAGGTTTTCCATTTCCTTGTCGAACTGGTCAAAATGCCTTTCTTCATCCTCAACCAGAAGCTCAAAGAGTTTTTTGGATACAGAATCTGCATTTGCCGAACATTCGTTGGCCCACATATTATAGTCCCTTGCACTGCCGGTCTCCATGGCCACTGCCAGTTCTAGCATCTTTTTTACCTCATGGATTTTCTTTACATCATCGGCGGCTTTCATCTCAACCTCGCCTTTCAGAAACAGGATTCTGTCGGCCAGTTTTTCAACATGCAACATCTCTTCAATGGCAGTGCGCTTAAAAAGATTCGACAACAGTTCGTAACCCTGATCATCACAATGAAAATGGAAGTACATGTACTGATGTACTGCACTCAATTCATCGGCAATGGCTTTGTTCAGTAATTCGATGCTTTTTGATTTCATATTTTCTGATTTTTTAGAACCGGCTTAATTCCGGATGATTGATGATTCATTTGTTGTCAGGTAAATGAATCTGCTGATTTATAGATGTTTCATCATTCAGAAATTTCCCAATGATCTGGAGTTTAACTTCTTCGATTCTGAAATTCGGGATATTTCTTTTTTTAAAGTAATTTCCGATAATCTCGTTGAGTTCTGAATCAAAATAATCTTCTATCCTGTCGGATTCAGCACAATATAAATGATGATGATGATCAGAAATGGCCTCATACCGCATAACATCACGGTCTGTTTTGACTTTCTTTACCAGGTTATTCTCAACCAGAGCTTCAAGTACCTTGTATACTGTGGCTGTCGATATATTCGGATGGTTTTTCCGGATGAATTCAATGATGTTCTCAGCAGTCGGATGATTGTTCAGAATTTCGATTGCCTCAAGGATCGCCATCCTTTGCGGGGTAACCTTCATTCCTTTTTCAACCAGTTTATTCCGGATTTGATTTTCAAACATTGCTATTAATTATTAAATAATAATTATTCTTATTTAGTAATGTGCAAATATAAGTCTATTTGCTCAAATCGGATCAGTTATCTTGATTTTTTTTTCTCCGGGCTGCAGAGATGGTTCAAATTGCTGTATTTCAACTAAAAAGAACTGCTCTTGTTAACCAAGGGCAACATCCAGAAACATCATGGTAGCAAATCCCAGCATTGCTCCAATGGTTGAGTAGTCAGTTTCATTTCCGTTCTGTGATTCCGGGATTAGTTCTTCTACCACTACGAAAATCATGGCTCCTGCAGCGAATGAGAGGGCATAGGGGAGCAGAGGCTCCATAGCAATGACAAGGTAAGCACCAAGTACACCGGCTATTGGTTCTACAATCCCCGACATTTGTCCGTAATTAAACGCTCTGAGCCTGGAAAATCCCTCTCTGCGCAGAGGAATTGATACGGCAGCTCCTTCAGGAAAATTCTGCAGGCCAATCCCGAGAGCCAGCGCTATTGCTCCGGCCAGCACACCTGCATCAGGGTTCTGGGCCAGTGCTCCGAATGCCACCCCAACAGCCAGTCCTTCGGGAATGTTATGCAGGGTAATGGCCAGAACCAGCAATACACTTCTCTGCCATTGGGTTTTTATTCCCTCGGCCTTGTCAATTGTAAGTCCGAGGTGCAGGTGCGGCAAAATCTTATCTACCAGCAGCAGGAAGGCTCCGCCACTTAAAAATCCGATCAGGGCTGGCAGCCATGGCAGGGAGCCACGTTCTTCAGCCATTTCAATGGCAGGTTTCAGAAGCGACCAGAAACTTGCTGCGATCATCACTCCGGCGGCAAACCCAAGCATCGAGTTAAGCACCATTCTGTTGATGGTTTTGAAGAAGAAAACCATTGACGATCCCAGCGCGGTTAAGCCCCACGTAAATAAAGTAGCAATCAGGGCCAGTACAACAGGGTTGGTTTCGAGTAACAGGTCAGGGTCCATAATTTTGATCCAGAGAAAGTTAATATTCGCAAAAGAAAACAAACCATCAGATATTCCGCATCAAGACAGCTAATGTAATCAATTTTTCAATAAGATTCAGCTGAGAGGTATAACGTTACTGTTTAGAAAAAACAATGTTATAGAAATTTTCGTGATACAAGGTTGCAAATCCGGCATCCCAAAAACAAATGATTACAAGACATTATTGCCCCCTTTTATACAATTGTACGTTTTTATAGTCCGCCTGATTTGCTACTCATGAATGCACAACTTGTATTTCAAAATCAATAAATTAAAAGTCTTGTATCACCCGCTTTTACGCAGGTATAAAGTTTCACAAACTTAATAGTTTGGGGCTGAAGCAGAAGCTGGTGCAACAGCCATTGTTACAAAAGATCTGGATTTAGTATCTGTTGCAAATATTGATTTTCAATCTGAAAGTCTTAAAGGCAATAGATTTGATATCTCTTGATCGTAGCGAATTTAAAAGGGAAGTATTGACAATGGAATACTATTTGCATTAAATGAACGGCATCAACCCAAGTTTCCATTAAATTTGCATGTTATTCCCCGTTATGTTAAAATCTGACTCCGGATATTCTTTTCTGATTTGTCTGTCATTTATTTTACTGCTTGCATCTGCCTGCAGCCCTACCCGTAAGGTTGAGAAAAGGGGAGGCTACCTTCTGAACAGGAATGTGATAAAAACCGACCAGCCGGGAATTTCAACGTATGATCTTGCCAATTTCGCACAACCAAAGCCAAACAGAAAATTTCTGGGACTGTTCCGTCAGCGGGTGTGGATTTATGACGCATTTTCGGGAAAGAGGGATTCAAAATTCAGGAGATGGGTGAGGGGGCGTATCGGTGCTGCTCCGGTGCTGCTTGATTCTGCTCTTGTTGACAATTCATTGATACCGATGAAGGTGTATCTCAACAATAAAGGCTATTTTAATGCTTATGTTACCCGTTCTATCAGGTTCCGGGGTGCAAAAGCCAGTGTAGAATACCTGACTCATACACAAACGCCGTTTAAATTTGGCCATATCAGCTATTCCATCAAAGATGACAGTATCCGTTTTTTTGTCGAAAAGTTGAAAGCCGGTACCCTGCTAAAGTCTGGATTGCAATATGATGCTTATCTTATGGGAGATGAAAGGGAGCGTATTACCAGGGAGCTGAAGGATCTGGGCTATTATGCGTTTATGAGGGATTATATTTTCTTTGAGGTGGATACCAGTTCAACCGACAGAACAGCCAACCTGAATATTGTTATCAAAAATGTCAGGAGCAGTTCCACTGCGATAAAGGATTCTGTTACTGAAGTTTCCCATCAGAGGTATTATATAAACAATGTTTACATCAACACCAATTTAAGAGGGCAGTCTGCTGATACTCTGATTGTTTTTGATACCATTGCATATTTCAGACAGCAGGATTCATCCGGCAGGCAAAATCCTGATTTTTTTCTGATATTCAGGGAGAAGTTAAGGATCAGGCCGGTTGCTCTTGCAAGATCGGTATTTATTCAGCCGGGAGAGCCTTTCAGCCAAAAGGAAATCAACCTGACATATAACAGACTCCAGAATATGTCGCTCACCCGGTACGTGTCTGTGAATGTGGTTCCTGTGAAATTGGAAGGAAGGGACCTTCATTCAAAGGTGTCTTTGCTTGATTGTGAAATAAAACTGGTAAGGTCAAAGGTCAATATGTTTTCGCTTGAAGCGGAAGGTACTAATTCAGGTGGGTTTATAGGTATGGGAGGTAGCTTTAACTTTCATAACCGCAATATCTTCAGGGGAGCTGAAATACTCAGGCTGAAGCTTCATGGTGCATTCGAAATCCAACCATCACTGAATGTTGGAGGGGATCAGGGGGAGGCACTTTTTAATTCCAACGAATTCGGATTCCAGACCGCAATCGATTTTCCGAGAATTGTCAGTCCATTCAGATTCACCCGACCTGTTGAAAGTACACGGTCGAAAACAAGTGTTGCCCTGGGATTTAATTCTCAGAATAAAGTTGAATACCTGCGCTATATCACTTCTGTATCAGTTGGTTATGAATGGAATTCTTCCCTTACTACCAGACATATCTTTTCTCCTTTGGATATCAGTTCCATCAGCATTAACCGCGACAGCGTCTTTACAGAATATCTTACCGGATTGAATGATCCGAAGTTGCTTACCCAATATACCGACCATCTGATCATGGCATTGAAATATTCCTATGTTTTTAACAATCAGAATCTGATGGCCAGGAAGAACTTCTTCTATTTCAGGATAAACCTGGAATCGGCGGGGAATGTCTTAAATCTTGTAAGCAATCTAAGCAACGCCAAAAAGGATGAGAACGGAGATTATACCCTGTTCGGAATACGTTATGCCCAATATCTGAGGAGTGATTTTGATTTTCGTTATTACCGTCCACTCACTGAAAACCAGAAGGTTGTATATCGGGCCGCATTGGGAATAGGTGTGCCATATGGGAACTCGTCATCCCTTCCGTTTGAAAAGGGATTCTTTGCAGGTGGTTCTAATGGACTCAGGGGCTGGCCTGTAAGATCCCTCGGTCCCGGAAGCTACATTGCCAACGATTCGGTTTCTTATGAAAACATCGGAGATATATGGATCGAAGCCAATCTCGAATATCGTTTTCCTATCTATAGCTTTGTAAAAGGAGCCTTATTCACCGATGCAGGAAATGTATGGCTGCTTAAGAAGAATGAGGATTTTCCTGAAGGCGAATTCAGCTTTAACCACTTTTTGCCATCACTCGCGTTTGATGCCGGTTTCGGTTTCAGGTTTGATTTCAGTTTCTTTATTTTCAGGATCGATGGGGGTGTGCCGCTTTACGATCCGGGAAAAATCAGCGACGACAGATGGATTAGTCTGAGAAAGTTTCAGATAAAAAATATTAACTGGAATTTCGGAATCGGATTTCCGTTCTGATAATTTTAAATTGACAAACGACAGTGTGATCAGGAAACAAAGGAAAGGAATATGTTACTGATCATCAGAATGCAGGTTTTTTTCAGGCAATGAATTGCTGGTAACCTGAAATTTAATATGAATAAATTGTTTTATGATTGAAATTAACAGCAGGCAGATAGCCGAAAATATAGTACTTGAACTTGGTCATGAACCAACATCCGGTCAAATGGAACTGATCGGAAGATTGGCTGATTTTGTTGCCCATAAACCTGTGCAAAAACAACAACCCGCTTTCCTTATAAAAGGTTATGCAGGCACCGGAAAAACTACCCTTGTCAGTGCACTGGTGAGGGTGCTGCCATTGGTGGGAATGCAATCGGTACTGCTGGCTCCGACAGGTAGGGCAGCCAAAGTGCTGGCTGGCTATTCGCGGAAGCAGGCAAACACCATTCATCGGAAAATCTACAGGTCGGTACCTGGTCATGATGGCAGACTGCATATGGCTCTGGCTCCGAATCCGCATAAATTTACCCTTTTCATTGTTGATGAAGCATCTATGATCCCCGGATCAGGCGCTTCTGCCGAACAGGGCATCTATTCAAACCGTGATCTGCTCGAGGACCTGGTCAATTTTGTATTTAACAGCGAGGGTTGCAAACTCTTATTGATCGGCGATACAGCCCAGTTGCCACCGGTTGGCACTGATCAGAGTCCTGCACTTGATCCTGACATTCTGCAGCGGAGCTATCATCTTGATACCGGGTCATACGAATTAACGGAAGTTGTAAGGCAATCACTCGAAAGTGGTATCCTTTCCAATGCCACAAATCTTCGCATCCAGGCAGCTGGTGAGAAACCGGTTTTGCCATTCTTTAAACTTGCCGGTTTCAGCGATATTAAGCAGATAGATGGAGCCATGTTCGAAGATGCCCTGAATTCATGCTATTCAAGGTTTGGTTATGAAAACACCGTCATAATTACCAGGTCAAACAAACGGGCCAATCTCTTTAACAATGAAGTAAGAGCCAGGCTGCTTTTCAGAGAAACCGAGCTTTCTGCCGGCGATATCATCATGGTAACGCGGAATAACTATTTCTGGCTTCCTTCCGGGTCTAAAGCCGGATTTATAGCCAACGGCGATATGGCTGAAGTCCGTCGTATCATCAAGACAGGCGAAATGTATGGTTACCGCTTTGCTGATGTCAGTATTCAATTGGTTGATTACCCCGATCAGGAGGTGATTGAAATAAAGCTTCTGCTCGACTCGATGGTGATTGACAGCCCATCATTGCCTCAGGCAGAACATCAGAAACTCTTTGATGAGATTATGCTTGATTATACTGAAACACCATCAAAACAGCAACGGATTTCACTGGTTAAAAACAGCCCCTACTACAATGCTGTTCAGGCTAAATTTGCCTACGCGCTTACCTGTCACAAAACCCAGGGTGGGCAATGGGATGCTGTATTTATCGATCATGGTTATCTTACAGCCGAAATGATCGACATTGGCTTCGTTAGATGGCTTTATACTGCTTTGACAAGGGCGTCGAAGGAAGTTTATTTTGTAAATTTCAACAATGATTTTTTCAGCTGATCGTACAGGAAATAAATAATGCGTATGAAAATAACCAGGAGTCAGATTAACGACCTTTTCGATGAGTTCGACGGAAAAAAAGTGATGATTGTAGGAGATGTAATGATTGATGCTTACCTCTGGGGTAAAGTGGATCGTATTTCTCCTGAAGCTCCAGTGCCCGTTGTATCTGTCAAAAAACGCGAAAACCTGCTTGGCGGAGCAGCAAATGTTGCATTGAATATCAAGGCTCTTGGCGCTGTTCCTTTGCTATGTTCCGTCGTTGGGAACGATATCCGTGGTGAAGAGTTTGCCGCACTCCTGCAATCGGATGGAATTTCTCAGGATTGTATCATAAGAAGTCCTGAACGAATCACAACCACCAAATTCAGGATCATCGGCAACAAAGCCCAGATGCTGAGGGTTGACGAAGAAATTGATTCGGAACTTAGTACCACAGAAGAAGGAATGCTGCTGTCAGGAATACAGGGTATTTTCGACAGGCATAATGTTGGTGTCGTTATCCTGCAGGACTATAATAAAGGTGTTCTGACGCGAAGGGTTATCAATGAGGTGAATGCTATGGCTTCATTACGTGGCATTCCGGTTGTGGTTGATCCGAAAAAGAAGAATTTCGATGCTTACCAGGGCATTGATCTGTTTAAACCCAATCTCAAAGAACTGTGTGAGGGCCTGAAAATTGAAATAGATCTCAGGGATATTGAAAAAATCAGGCAGGCTGTTGCCCTTTGGCAGCAGAAGCAGGCAATAAGCATTGTGATGGTGACGTTGTCGGAAGCTGGTTTGTTTATCCGCGATAATTCAGATGGAGAAACTGTTGAATATCATATTCCGGCTCATTTGCGCAATATTACCGATGTCTCCGGCGCCGGTGACACAGTAATCAGCGTGGCCAGTTTGTGTCGGGCAGCAAAAGCCCCGTCATTTTTAATGGCATCTTTGTCGAATCTGGCTGGTGGGTTGGTATGCGAGCATGTAGGTGTGGTTCCTGTTGATCGCAACAGACTGATGAAAGAAGCCATGGAACTCCTCGCAGAGGATTGAGCGTATGAGTTTTGAAATTATGGTGTATCTTTGCCGCCATCTTGATTGTCTGTAATAAAAAGCGGAATCTTTCGTTAGAAGAAAAAAGTTTACTGTGCGGTTATCATTTCTGAAATATATTGTTTTTGCTGCCATTCTGTTGGTTACAATCACGCCAGATGTGCGGGCCCAGCGTTCACGGGTGCGGAATCTGCCCAATTACGATCTGGCACCATATCACTTTGGTTTTATTCTGGGCATGAACCAGATGCTGTTTTCGCTGAAAACAAAGCCCGGTTTTGAGAAAGTGAGTTATTATGCCTTGCAGACCCCCGACCTCTATGCTGATTCTTCCAGGCTTTTCAATCTTACCCATAATCCTTCACTTGGATTCACCATCGGAATTGTCTCCAACCTCAGGATAAACGATTACCTCGACCTCAGGTTTGTGCCTTCACTTTCTTTCGGAGAGCGGGATCTGCTCTATACCATCAAAACAAATTTTGAAGGCGTGGATAAATTGGTTGACATCAGAAAAAAGCTGCAATCGACATTTGTTGAATTTCCGCTTCATCTGAAGTATAAGGGCAGCCGGCTCAACAATGTAAGACCCTATTGGCTTATCGGGGCCAAATATTCCATCGATCTTGCCAGTGATTCTAAGAAAAAGGAAGATAACAACAACATTTACGTTGCACTGTCGCGAAGCGATGTCTACGGCGAAATGGGTGCAGGCCTTGATTTTTACACCACTTTCTTCAAATTTGGTGTCGAACTGAAAATGTCGTACGGTTTCTTTGATGTTCTGAAGAGGGAAGGCAATATCTATACACTACCTGTCGATAGGCTCCGTTCAAAATTATTCCTTCTTTCCTTTACCTTCGAATAGTTTCCTGAACTTTAACCAGTGCTGTTTGTTATTTCAGGATTGCCGGTACCTGGCTTTTTTGCCACCTGTTTGCCGGATTCATCGTTTTGTTAATACCCCGGATTTGACAGTTCAACCTGTTGTTTGTGAACATGCTTATCCGCTGAAAAGCTTTCTTAATGCGGAGAGAAATTGAACTTAAACTTACCCCCGGAGAGGCATTTGACCCTCAGCGCTGGAAACAGATCGCTGCTTCGGTTACAGGAATTCCGGCAGGGCGAATCTACCACATCAGGCCGCTAAAACGCTCAATTGATGCCAGACACAAGGTTTTTTTCAGACTGAAGGTTGAACTTTATATCGGAGAACACTTTCCCTTATCCGCAAAAATTGCCATACCTGCCTATGCTGACGTAAGCCGCCGCCCACCCGTAATTATTGTCGGAGCTGGTCCGGCCGGATTGTTTGCAGCCCTTACTTTAATTAAGCAGGGTTTCAGACCGGTCATTCTGGAACGTGGAAAGGATGTTAAAGCCCGGAAATTCGATATTTCGACAATTAACCGGGGCGAAAGGGTGAACCCCGACTCTAATTATTGCTTTGGCGAAGGAGGTGCCGGTACTTACTCGGATGGTAAATTGTACACGCGCTCTACAAAACGCGGCGATGTAAGTGATATATTGAGAACTCTTGTGGCTCACGGAGCCCCTGAGGATATTCTGATTGATGCCCACCCGCACATCGGAACAGACAAATTGCCCGGCATCATCGCTTCAATCCGGCGTTACATCCTTGAATCGGGTGGAGAAGTCTGTTTCAACAGGAAAGTTGCAGGCCTGATTGTAAACAAAGGCAAGATAAAAGGAGTAACCACCGCAGATGGAAATGAGTTCAGGGCAGCTTCAGTCATTCTGGCCACCGGACACTCGGCACGAGATGTTTTTGAGTTTCTTCACAACCAGGGCATTCTTATTGAACCCAAGCCTTTTGCTATGGGTGTCAGGATTGAACATCCTCAGCAACTCATCGATTCTATTCAGTATCACATTCCCGACAGAGGGCCTTACCTTCCCGCAGCAACCTATAATCTTGTAACACAGGCCGAAGGAAGGGGTGTGTTTTCATTTTGTATGTGCCCGGGAGGAATTATTGTCCCTGCTGCTACCAGTGAAATGGAAACCGTAGTGAACGGGATGTCGAATTCAAAGCGCAATTCCCCGTTTGCCAATTCCGGGATTGCTGTGGCTATTGAACCATCAGACTGGAAAGAATTTGAGACATCGGGCCCCTTTGCTGCCTTAAACTTTCAACAGTCCATCGAACGGAAGGCCTGGGATGCTGCCGGTAGTTCGCTCAAAGCCCCGGCCCAGCGACTGACCGATTTTATGGACGACCGTAATTCCGCTTCATTACCCGAAAGCTCGTATAACCCGGGACTCATCAGTGTTGCACTCTCGGATATCCTGCCGGGTTTCCTGTCGTCAAGACTCAAACTTGCTTTCAGGGACTTCAACGAGAAAATGAAAGGATACATGACCAGTGAAGCCGTTCTGGTTGGGGTTGAATCAAGGACATCTTCCCCTGTGAGAATTCCCCGGCACGATGAAACATTCCAACATCCTCAGGTGGCAGGGTTGTACCCTTGTGGCGAAGGTGCCGGATATGCCGGCGGTATCGTATCTTCTGCACTGGATGGTGTAAACTGTGCCATGGCCATTGCCGGTAAATCTTCTGGCTGAGACAAATGGTTCACCCTGATCTTCTGTTGCCGTGTCATTGAATAATTTTAACAGGGTTATATTTTCTGCAATAATTTTGCTCTTCTAAATTCTTAAGTTTGCATAACTCTTTTCTTTTCCCATTAATGCATTGAAATCTCTATGGAACAGGTCGAAGAAGGACATGATATTTTTGAGTCATTGCGGACAAAAGCACTGCTTAAACAGGATATCTACAGGAAAACCCTCAGCTCTTTCAAACTTTTCAGAAGCATCATCCAGGAAATGGTAACCGGATACCATACAAAGTATAATGGTAATCCTGCTCCTGTCCCTTTTGAATCGCGCGATACCGGTGAGTTTGAGCTGGAACTGAAATTCGGGGGCGATGTTCTTTTTTTTGTTATGCACACCAATATTTTTGAATTTTCGCGCATGCATGAGGTCATGAAAACAACCTATATCCGTGAAGACAGCGACAGATCCTATTGTGGTGTGATCAATATCTATAACTTTCTGGCCGATTCGTTTAAGTACAACCGGGTAAACGACATCGGTTATATGATTGGAAGGATATTTATCAACAAAGACCTTCATTACTTTATCGAAGGGAAGCGCGAGATCGGAATGCTGTATCATAATTTCGCAACTTCAGAGCTGAACAGGGAAGCCGTAAAGGGAATTATAGAATCCTCTATTCTGTATACCATTAATTTTGACCTGCTTACACCACCCTACGAGGAGGTAAAGCAGGTGTCGGTGTACGATATGCAAACCTCAATAGAGAATCAGAAAATCCCCACTGGAAAACGGCTTGGCTTTCGCTTCCAGGCTGATCAGGATGAATTTGGCCGTTAAGTAGGAGCAATTTTTCTACTTCTGCCGTTTTAATACGTTGATAATCAATAAATAAGAATTATCCTTATAAAATTGCTTAAATATTTTAAAAAAAATAAGGTGGGATTTGGAGTATTAAAAAATAGTTGTAAATTTGCAGTCCTTAATCAAACGACCTATGGTCCGTTCGTCTAACGGTTAGGACGCCAGGTTTTCATCCTGGTAATAGGGGTTCGATTCCCCTACGGACTACAAACAAAGAATAATAAAATGGCAAACCACAAATCATCATTAAAAAGAATCAGGGCTAACGAAACCCGTAGGGTCCGCAACCGCTACTATGCAAAAACCATGCGTAATGCTGTTCGCAAGTTCAGGTCTCTTGAAAATAAAGCTGAAGCTGCTGAAAAGCTTCCCAAGCTCATTTCGATGATAGATAAGCTTGCCAAGAAAACCATTATTCATAAGAATAAGGCAGGCAATCTTAAATCGAAACTGACCCGCCTGGTTAACAAGATGGCATAATAATTCAGAGATTATATGTTACCCCCGTGCTTTTGTACGGGGGTTTTTTATTTTCCGGAAATTCATTAACTTAGCAGGTGAAAACATTTTTTGTCATGGATGAATCACCGGAAAGATTACCCATCAGCCAGTGGGCCGAAGATGACAGACCCCGTGAGAAACTGGTTAAGAATGGGAAAAATTCACTCAGTGACGCAGAACTTCTTGCCATATTGTTGCGTTCAGGTTCCAGGGAGAAATCGGCAGTTGAGCTAGCCAGAAGTATGTTGCAGAAATGCGGAAACAACCTGATCCAGCTTTCAAGGCAAAGTGTGGGTGATCTGATGAAGTTTAAGGGGGTAGGGGAGGCCAAAGCCCTGAGTATCGTGGCTGCCCTTGAACTGGGCCTGCGCCGCCGGCATGCTGAGGTTCAGGTTAAGCAGCTGGTAGGTTCCAGCAAGGATGCATTTGAACTGTTCTACCCGTTTCTGACCGATAACCGCTACGAAACCTTCTGGGTTTTGTTTATGAACCGGTCAAATTGCAAACTGGCGGTTCAGCAGATCAGCGAAGGTGGCCAGGCCGGTACGGTTGCTGATCCCAAAAAAATTTTTAAAATGGCACTGGAACACAATGCCTCATCGATGATTCTTTGCCATAATCATCCATCTGGAAATCTTAAACCCAGTGAGGCCGATGTAAAGCTGACCCGTAAACTGAAAGAAGCAGGACAGATGATGGATCTGCCTGTTCTTGATCACCTGATCATTGGCGACGAAAAATATTATAGCTTTGCTGACGAAGGGATGCTTTAATATTGATTCAGGAATTTTATTTCAGATGATCAGGATAGTTACTGTTATTGGCGCCAGGCCACAAATCATTAAGGCAGCAGCACTCAGCCGTGTTATTGCCTCAGATTATGCTCACCTCATCAGTGAAATCATAGTACATACAGGCCAGCATTACGATGCCAATATGTCGCAGGTTTTCTTTGATGAACTCGGAATCCCTGCTCCTGATTACAACCTTGGTGTCGGCAGTGGTACTCATGGTAAACAAACTGCGCTGATGATTGAGGGAATAGAGAAGATCCTTCTGGAAGTGCGGCCCGATTATCTGGTTCTTTATGGTGACACGAATTCAACACTTGCAGGGGCCATTGCTGCATCCAAACTTCGGGTTCCCATCGTACATATCGAAGCCGGACTGAGGTCATTCAACAAATCGATGCCTGAGGAAATCAACAGGATTATGTGCGACCATGCCTCAACCCTGTTGTTCAGCCCCACTGCAACGGGTTTCAATAACCTGGTGAGCGAAGGCTTCAAAACAAATAACCTTGCGCCATATACCTGCGATAACCCCGGGATTTTCCATTGTGGCGACATCATGTACGACAACAGCCTTTATTTTGCCGGGCTGGCTGAAATGAAGTCAGGCATACTTGCACAATGGGGCCTCAATCAGGGCAGATTCATTCTTGGAACGATCCACCGCGATAACAATACCGATATCCCCGGGCGGCTGAACGCAATTTTCAGTGCATTTGACAGGATAAGCCGTGAACACAGGTTGCTTGTGGCTTTGCCGTTGCATCCCAGAACATCAGGGCTGCTCGCAAAGAATCTGACACCCTCCGTTTATAATTCGGTAAAAGAAAATCCTCTGATCAGGGTAATGCCTCCGGTGTCGTTCCTGGATATGATAAAGCTCGAAAAGCATGCAGTAATGGTCGTGACCGACTCCGGCGGTGTTCAGAAAGAAGCGTATTATTTCAGCAAACCATGCATCATTGCCAGGCCTGAAACCGAATGGGTAGAAATTGTAGATGCAGGTGCCGGAATAGTAACCGATGCCAATGAAGATGGCATTATTCAGGCAGTGAATTATTTCCTGAACAATCCACCCCTTTTATATCCTCCCGTTTTCGGTGATGGGAAAGCGGCAGCCTTTATCTGCAGTACAATGCTTGAGCAGGTGAGGGTTTGATCATCGGCTGAACTGTCATCTTCTGATGATACTGCTTTCCGGGAAAACCGGCATCAAACCAAAGGTGATTTTCAGGTCATTTTGCCCGCTGAAACTGTTTGATGACAGGCGGAATACCAATTATTATAAGGATCCTAATTTTATGTGAAAATATCGGCAAAAAACCTTGTCAGGAGGCTTTTTTATTTGAAATAAAGTTATACCTTTGCAGTCCGTTTAAAAAATCGTATTGAATTAATAATCAAACCTTAAAACAGATGTTGAAAAACTATGAAACCGTTTTCATTATGACTCCCGTTTTGTCTGATGATCAGATGAAGGAAGCGGTTGGAAAATTTCAGAAAATTCTGAAAGACAAGGGGGCTGAGATAGTCCATGAAGATCATTGGGGCCTGCGTAAGCTTGCCTATCCCATCCAGAAAAAAACCTCAGGATTCTATCACCTGATTGAGTTTAAATGTGAGGGAACTGTAATCAATGATTTTGAAGTAGCATTTAAACGTGATGAGCGGATTCTCCGTTTCCTCACTGTAGCGCTCGATAAGCACGCAGTTGCTTACAACGAAAAGAAACGCCTGAACAAGGCCGCTGCAGTTGCTGCTGAACCTGTAACAGAAGCCTGATAGGTCTAATTTTTAATTCATTGAACAATGGCAAATCAACCCAATTCCGAAATAAAATATCTGACACCGATCGCGGTCGATGTTAAGAAAAAGAAATACTGCCGTTTTAAAAAGAGCGGTATAAAGTATATTGATTACAAAGACGCTGACTTCCTTATGAAGTTTGTGAATGAGCAGGGCAAGATTCTTCCCCGCCGTATCACCGGTACATCAACCAAATACCAGCGCAAAGTTGCGCAGGCGGTAAAAAGGGCCCGTCATATTGCCCTGATGCCATATGTGGCTGACTTGTTAAAATAAGGAGGAAAAGCAATGGATGTAATTCTTAAAAGAGATATCCCCAGTCTGGGTTATGCTACTGATATCGTAAAGGTACGCGACGGTTATGCCCGCAACTACCTTATTCCACAGGGTATTGCCATCATGGCAACAGAGTCGAACCGTAAAATGAATGCCGAAACATTGAAACAGAAAGCATTTAAGGAAGATAAGGTTCGCAACGAAGCCGAAGCCATGGTTAAACTGCTCGAAAACGTTACCGTTAAAATCGGCGCCAAGGTTGCATCAACCGGTAAGATTTTCGGTTCTGTCAATTCACTCCAGATTTCTGAAGCACTCAAGGCTCAGTTTAATTATGATGTTGATCGTAAAAAAATTCACCTTGATGGTGATTCAGTGAAAGAAGTCGGCGAATACAAAGCCAAAGTTATGCTGCACAAAGGTGTGAGCGTACTGGTGAACTTTGAAGTTTTTGCTGAATAGTTTTCTTTGCAGCGATTTATTAGTATTTTTAATCCCGGCTAAATGCCGGGATTTTTATTCTCCATATGATCTCGAGAAATCAGTTTAAGTTGGTCAACTCGTTACGTCTTCAAAAATTCAGACTGGAAGAAGGACTGTTTATTGCTGAAGGTGTTAAACTCGTGGATGAATTGCTGGCTAGTAAATTCCAGATTAGTCAGATTTTTGCAACTGCCGCATGGATCAACGACAGACACATTCCCCAAAACAGGTACCTGGTCGAAATTATTGAAATTTCACAGGCTGAACTTGAAAGGCTAAGCAGTCTTTCGACACCCAACCAGGTGATTGCCCTTGCAAAATTGCCTGTAGCATCTACAATACCGGATATAACCGGGGAGTGGGTGCTGGCGCTTGATCAGATACGCGATCCCGGAAATCTCGGAACAATTATCCGTACAGCGGACTGGTTTGGATTCAACAGGATCATTGCAGCCCATGGAAGCGTTGATATATGGAATCCGAAAGTTGTTCAGGCAAGTATGGGATCGGTATTCAGAATGCCGGTTCATTATTCTGATATATCGGTCTTCCTCTCAACCCTCTCAGGTAAAATTACTGTTTACGGAACGCTTCTTGAAGGAGAATCGCTCATGGATGCCCGGTTTGGTAAGGGTGGTGTTGTGGTAATAGGGAACGAATCACATGGCATCTCGGAAACGATAAAACCTTTCATTACAACAAAAATTACCATCCCTGCTGCTTCCTCAGGCTCTGTTGGTCGCGCTGAATCGCTGAATGCTTCTATTGCAACGGCCATTATCTGCTATGAGATCAGGAAGCAATGCCCGGATGGATGACTTTATTAATTTTACCATGATTGCAGCAACATTCCTCAAATATTGGTGTTTATTAACAGGTTGTCTGCAGTGATGCATCACAATGATAGAAACTGACTTCAAAACAACTGAAATGATACTAAAAGTAATACTCATTGCAATTTTTCTGATCGGCCTCTCTGTAGCAGGGATCGCTGTCAAAATGTTCTTTAAAAAAGGAAGTGAATTCAAGAAGTCATGCGGCAGCATCGATCCCACAACAGGTACAAAGATCGGGTGCAGCTGCGGCGGTGCAGATGAGGAAGCCGGAACCTGCCGGAATAAATCTGTTTAACCTATTTTTCTTCCGGAGTTACTGCTTCGACCAATTGGCTTAAGCCATCACTTGACCACGTCGTCAGCTTTCCTGAATCATCTGAATAAATGATGTAGGCATCCAGTTCTGGATGTTGGGCAAGGAATTTCTTAGTTTTGTCAAGTCCCATAACAATAAACGAAGTAGCATAGGCATCTGCACTGATACAGTCATCCGCAAGTACTGATACACTCAGGACTGTGTGGTTAACGGGGAAGCCTGTCTTCGGATCAATGGTATGTGAATACCTTACACCATCCCTGATGAAGTATTTTCTGTAATTGCCCGATGTTGCCAGCGCTTTATTGCTGAGATTAACCACGGTGTTCAGTTCCCTGGCATCATCTGCGTTCTCTGCAGGCTTTTCAATGCCGACTTTCCAGGGTATATTTCCGGGTTTTGTTCCCCTTGCCAGCACTTCACCTCCGACATCAATCAGGTAGTTTTCAATTCCGTGCGACTCAAGCAATTGTCCGATGAGGTCGGCTGAATAACCCTGTGCAATTGCATTAAAATCGACCTTAATGGCAGGGTTTGTTTTTACCAGTCTCCCATCGGTAAGTTTAACATTCCGGTAATTGACCAGGGGAAGTATACTGTCAACCTGTGAAGAATCGAGCTTCATCGGGTCAGTAAATCCGAATCCCCAGGCATTGACTAAAGGAAGTACAGTGATATCAAAAGCACCATCCGTTTTTTCCGATACCTCCATCGATTTATTAAAGACATATGTAAAAACATCATCTGCCCTGGCTGTAGAATCGTTGTTGTTAAGCCTTGATATAATCGATTCCTTCTGATATATGGAAGCCGACTGATCAAATGCCCTGAAAAAGCTGTCAATGTCCTGCTGATAACTAATGCCTTTGCTGTCATAATAAGTCACGGCATAGTAGGTGCCCTGGGCTTCTCCTTCAAATTTTACTTCAACAAGGGTTTTATTACCGGTGCATGAAGTGAGGGTAATGGCAAGCAAAATGAACAGGATTATGTGATTTTTCATTTCTAATTGAATCGATGGTTGTCAGCAAAAGTACTGATTATTTATTACCACTGAAAACGGAAATCGCCCGCATTACGGGCGATTACACAGAGTCAGAATATCGGAATATTATCCTCCAAAGTCATCAAATGCGATGTTCTCCTTTGGAACTCCCAGGTTGTCAAGCATTTTAAAAACGGCTGAATTCATCATGGGGGGGCCGCAGAGGTAGAACTCTATTTCTTCCGGCTCAGGGTGTTTACTCAGATAATTGTCGAGCACTACCTGGTGAATAAATCCGGTAGGACCAGTCCAGTTATCTTCCGGCATTGGTTCTGACAGCGCCAGGTTGAATTTAAAATTCGGGAAATTCTTTTCAATTACCCGGAATTCATCGTCATAGAAAACCTCGCGCAAAGAGCGGGCTCCATACCAGTAAGATACTTTCCGGTTGGTTTTTTCGGTGTTGAAAAGGTGGAAAATATGTGAACGGAGCGGAGCCATCCCGGCGCCGCCGCCGATGTATATCATTTCTTTGTTGGTGTGCTTGATGTGGAACTCGCCATATGGACCCGAAACCATCACCTTGTCACCGGGTTTGCGCGTGAAGATGTATGATGAACAGATGCCGGGATTAACATTCATAAACTGATTTTTGGCTCTGTCCCATGGTGGTGTGGCGATCCTGATGTTCAGCATCACGATGTTACCTTCAGCCGGGTGGTTAGCCATGGAATATGCCCTGTAGATCGGTTCGGGATTCTTCATCTTCAGATCCCATATCTTCAGCTTGTCCCAGTCTTCGCGGAATTTTTCATCGACTTCAATATTTTTGAAATCAACTTCAATTTTTGGAACATCAATCTGGATATAACCTCCCGACTGGAAGTCAAGCGTTTCACCCTCAGGTAGTTTAACCACAAATTCTTTGATGAAAGTCGCAACATTGTTGTTGCTCACAACTTCACATTCCCATTTCTTGATGCCGAACACTTCTTTGGGAATTTCAATTTTCATGTTTTCGCGCACCTTTACCTGACAGCCGAGCCTCCAGTTATCAAGTTGCTGTTTGCGGGTGAAAAAACCGGTTTCAGTCGGAAGAATGGAACCGCCTCCTTCAAGAACCTGACATTTGCACATGCCGCAGGTTCCACCACCACCACAGGCGGAGGGTAGAAATAGCTTTTCGTTTGAGAGCGTCGAAAGCAGAGAAGAACCTCCGTTGACATTGAGCTCCTTCTCACCATTGATACTGATGGTAACAGGGCCCGACGGTGCCAGCTTGGCCTTGGCTACCAGAAGCATAATGATAAGGGCAATGGTTACCAGGAGAAATATCAGGGTACCTACAAGCAGTGGTCCGGTCAGTGCACCAAGAAATAATACAGTTGATGTTATCATAATCAAAGGTTATTCATTAGATTTTAATTCCCATAAAACTCATGAAAGCGATGGCCATCAGCCCTGTAATGATAAAGGAGATACCAAGACCACGAAGGGGTTTGGGAATGTGAGAATAGGTGATTTTTTCGCGGATGGCAGCCAGTGAAGCAATGGCCAGGAACCAGCCGATACCTGAACCTCCGGCATAAACGGTAACTTCTGCGATGGAAGTATATTCGCGTTCCTGAACAAAAAGGGCAACACCCAGGATGGCACAGTTTACCGCAATAAGGGGCAGGAAAATTCCAAGTGCATTGTAGAGAGTAGGTGAGAACTTCTCAACCACCATTTCAACCAATTGAACAATGGCTGCAATTACCGCGATGAATATCATGAAGCTCAGATAACTGAGGTCGAGGTCAGCCAGATCGGCACTAAGCCAGGCCAGTGCTCCCGGTTTCAGCAGATAAGTGTCGACAAGCCAGTTAACAGGTGCTGTGACAAGAAGTACAAATGTTACTGCAATGCCTAGTCCTACCGAGGTTTTTACTGTTTTTGAAACCGCCAGGTATGAACACATGCCCAGAAAATAGGCAAAGATCATATTATCGATGAAGATACTCCGGACAAACAGGTTAAAAAGATTTTCCATGGTTCTGTATTTTCAGAATTTTTTAATTCGTCTGTTTTCTATTTTTCCTGCAGTTCGGGTGTTTTGCTTCGCTGAACCCATATAATGACACCAATGGTTATCAAAGCCATGGGGGGCAGAATCATCATACCATTATCCATATATCCGCTGTCGTAAAATGACTGAGGAATTACCCGCATACCATAGATCTTTCCGGAACCAAGCAATTCTCTGAAAAATGCAACTATTACCAGGATCATTCCATAGCCAAGTCCGTTTCCGATTCCATCTACAAAAGAGGGCCAGGGTTTGTTGGCCATGGCATAAGCTTCGAGGCGACCCATCAGGATACAGTTGGTGATGATGAGTCCGACGAAAACAGAAAGTTTCTTACTTACATCATATACATATGCTTTCAGAAGCTGATCGACAATGATCACCAGGGCTGCTACCACAACAAGCTGAACGATGATCCTGATGCGCGAAGGAATGGTATCACGAAGTGAGGAAATAATCAGGTTCGAGAAAGCTGTAACGATAGTAACCGAAAGGGCCATCACTATGGCTGGTTTCATCTGAACGGTGACTGCCAGCGCTGAGCAGATACCAAGCACCTGAACAGTGATCGGATTCTCAAGGTTAAAAGGATTTTTCAGGAGTCTCAGAACCTTTGCAGAGAACATCGGTTCTCTTTCTTTGGTTTTATTGTTGTCGCTCATTGTTTCTTCTGTTTATTGATGTATGCCTGATAATTGGTAAGATTATCGAAAATCATTTTCTCAACACCCTTGCTGGTAATGGTTCCGCCTGAGATGGCATCTACACCGTGCGGATTGTCATCCGGGGCACCACCTTTGATTATCTGTATTGAGGTAAATTTAC
Organism: Bacteroidales bacterium; assembly: GCA_016705005.1. Taxonomy (GTDB): domain Bacteria; phylum Bacteroidota; class Bacteroidia; order Bacteroidales; family Lentimicrobiaceae; genus Lentimicrobium. Next base: position 71,825 of record JADIZB010000021.1, read on the forward strand.
CTTCCTGATCAAAAATCGTTTTCCCTTTAAAAGGATCCATAAACCAACTCTGATTAATTTCAGCACCAAGACCAGGTGTCTCCCCTTTGTGATCAAACATGGTTCCGACGATCGTATTGAAATCGGTCTTAAATGAGATATAACCCCATACCGGACCCCAGAGCCCCTTGCCACGCAGTGGCATAATGTAGGCCGTGTCACCATTGTCGAGTGATGCTGTATAAACCGGTAGTATCTGCTGATCAGCCGGTTTTTTGAATTCATTGGCAAGTTCAATGGCAAAAACTTTTTCAGCATCGTTCTCTACTACATCTCCACTGTGATTGATTCCGACCACGCTGGTAATGTATCTGTGATAAATGTCGATGACTTTTTTCTTGGGAATATCAGCCGTTGATACATTGACAGAAGAGAGTATATTCTGCATCTTCTCGATGCGGATATTGTCCTCCTGCGCGGGCTTGAGCTGTACAGCCACCACCGTGAGTGACACGGCAATCACTACCACCATTACTATGGAGTAGATGAAGATATATTTGTTACTATGTTCCATATCGGTAGCGAAGAATTAAGATTTAACAGCAGTTACTGCTCTTTTCAAACGTTTACTGATGTTTGCCTCAACCACATAGTGGTCGATCAGTGGTGCAAAAGCATTCATCAGCAAAATAGCCAGCATGGTACCTTCGGGATAGGCAGGATTGAATACCCTGATCATGATCGCGAAAAAGCCTGCAAGAAAACCGTATATCCATTTGCCGCGGTTTGTCTGGGCTGCTGTTACCGGATCGGTAGCCATAAAGACCATTCCGAAAAGGAAGCTTCCCATCATGATCTGGGTCAGCGGACTTAAGGTCATATAGTCATTTACCGCAAAGGCATTAAAAATGAGGGTCATTGAGATACCGCCGAGAAGCCCTGCCAGTATGATCCGCCAGCTACCGATACCTGTTACGATAAGGATGATGGCTCCGAGAATGATTGCAATTTTTGATGTTTCACCTATCGAGCCCGGAATAAATCCGAAGAAAAGATCGTACATCGAAGGAATTTTGTCCATTGCGCCGGCTGCGGCATTGCCGAGTGGTGTTGCACCTGAAAATCCGTCAATTACACCTTCCCCTTTGGTCAGGCCACCTGTCCAGATGGTGTCACCGGTAATCTTGGCAGGATAGGCAAAGAAAATAAAAGCCCGCGCAAGCAGCGCCGGATTGAATATATTCATTCCTGTGCCCCCGAAGGTTTCCTTTCCGATGGTAACAGCGAAAATACTGGCAACTGCCACCATCCAGAGCGGAATATCAACCGGCATCACCAGCGGGATCAACATTCCTGAAACAAGGTATCCTTCATTTACTTCATGCCCGCGATATTGTGCAAAGATGAACTCAACCCCAAGTCCTGCAGCATATGAAACAACGATGATGGGCAATACTTTCAAAAGACCATATCCTACAATCGGTCCAAATCCAGGCTCCTGCCCGATCGACAGGTAGTGCTGATATCCGGTGTTCCAGATGCCGAAGAGCAGGGCGGGAACCATCGCCAGAATCACCATCGACATGGTACGTTTCAGGTCAATGGCATCCCTTATGTGACTTCCGGCATGGGTGGTTTTATCAGGGACAAACAGAAATGTTTCAAATGCATCAAATGTTGATTGCAGTTTTTCAAATCTGCCTCCTTTCTCAAACTGAGGTTTTATCCTGTCAAGATAATTTCTGAGGGCTTTCATTCAGGTTCGGTTATTTTCGTATTAAATATGCGTCTGACAAATGGTAATGGTATAAGGAATGGTTTGAGCTACTGAAGCGAACGGTGAAATCAAGGAGGAAAATCCAGGTTTCACAACAGGTGATCAACTCATTTCTTTTCTGACAAGTTCCAAGCCGTTTCTGATAATCGTCTGAATCTCTGTTTTTGACGTGTCGATAAATTCGCAAAGGGCGAGATCTTCAGGCTCTACTTCATAGATGCCCAGTTTTTCCATCCGTTCAATATCTTCAGCGATTGCGGCCTTGATAAGTTGCATCGGATAGATGTTCATCGGAAATACTTTTTCGAACTGGCCAGTCATAACAAATGCTCTTTCGCCTCCATGAAGATTGGTGTCAGCTTCGTATTTTTTACCCGGCATCATCCACGTAAAAAATGATCTTGAGAAACTGAGTTTGTTTAATCCGGGCAGAGCCCAACCAAGAAATTCATGATAGTTGCCTTCCGGAATTGCGGTTATCAGTGAATCATAGTAACCAATAAAACTATCATGCCGTATCTGTTTCCCGGTAAGCACATTTCCTGAAATATACCTCTGATTTCCATCCCGGACATTTCCTTCAACCATCTTGTAAATGCAGGCACCACGACGGGTTTTATAATAACCGGTTTTGATAACCGATGATCCTGCCAATGCAACTATAATTTCAGGGTTGTATACACCTTCCTTGAAAAGATGTCCGATGGTAATTATATCCTGAACCCCGGCAAACCATACAACATCACCCTTATTGATGGGGTCAAGGTGATGGATCTGAATACCGACATTTCCTGCCGGATGAGCGCCTTTAAATGTGTTTATTTCAACATTCCGGCTGTTCAGAAATTCTTTCGCAGAAGTCGTGCTGCCGATATTCAGGTGCAACTTTCCTCCGGTAAGTTTTGCAAGTGCATCCAGACCAGTCTGAAAAAGATCACCTTTGCCATTAACAACAAAATCCAAATCGGGTGCCAGTGGAGCAGTATCAAAAGCTGAAATATGAATGGCTTTGGGTGTATGTTCAGGATTGGCAATAATCCCGTAAGGGCGTTGCCTGATAAGCGACCATAAACCACTCTTCAGAAGCTTGTCGGTAATTTCTGCCTTTGTGAGTTTGGAAGGATCTGATGCTCCGAAATTTATTTGCCCGTTCTTGCCGTCTGGCTCAATCCTTATCTCGAGCAAGGCCCGCTTATCACCCCGTTTGATTTCCGCAACTGTACCACTAACCGGCGAAGGAAAACAGATATTTTCATGGTGTTTATCCTGAAAAAGCGGTGTGCCGGCAAGCACAGCATCGCCTTCCTTAACAAGCAGACGCGGAAATACTCCTGTAAGATCAGTAGGCTTCACAGCATAATGCAGCGCTGTCACTTCCCGGAGGACCTTTTCAGCCTCGCCTTTAAGCCTGATGTCAAGTCCCTTGCTTAATGTGAATGTTTTGGACATATTCCTGTAATTTCAGAGTAATAAAAAATTCTGCAATACTTAACGACCTATGTCATTATAAGCATGTATAATAATTGTCAGGCCCGTCGTGCAAAAAATGCAGGCAAAAGTAACAATTAATTAGGTTTTTCTGAGTTAGTTTATGAGTAAACTTTTATCAGTAACTGAAATTAATTAATTCCAATTTCCATCTGGCTTCTGCCATCTTAGCTGGTTTGTATGAAGATTCAGTAGATGTAATTCTTCGCAAATAAACAAATGCCGCGTTCATGGAATCATTCAATTGTTAACTTTGTATTAAGACAAGCCAATAACAAGCACATGGGATTTATTGTTCACCGATTCACAATGAAGTTTTTAATTTTTCTGCTGATGATTTCCGGCACCGGTTCATTGCTTGCACAGAAGGATACCAATGCTGATTCCGGTAGGATCAGTAATATGGAACGCAGGACAAAAAAGCAACATCAGGAGGACAACAATTTCGATCCTTCATTTCTCAGATATACCGACTTTATCTATAAGGAGTCCATCACCTCGGTGATTTTCCGCCGCGAAGGCTGGGAGTTGACTCCACCGCTTATTACTTATGGTTCGGAGGAAAGACTGTTGCTATCGTTCGACGATCTTGACGGTGATTACTCTGTGTGGCAGTATACAGTGCTGCACTGCGATGCGGAATGGAACCCGACCGACCTTTGGCAAAACGAGTATATCGAAGGATTTACCGATGATTTTGTACGCGATTACCGTTTTTCGTACAACACCCTGCAGCGTTTTACCAATTACAGTCTGACAATTCCCAACGAAAATTTTAAATTTACCCTTTCAGGGAACTATATTCTGAAGGTGTATCCTGATGGCCAGCCTGAAAAGCCCATTCTCACCCGTCGGTTTATGGTGGTTGAACCCCGGGTAACCGTAAAGGGAGTGGTAAAGGCAGCAACCCCTGTCGACCTGCGTTTCACCCACCAGGAGGTGCTGTTTTCGGTTTATACGGGAAACTATAAAATAAGCGAACCATACCGCGACCTGAAGGTTGTAGTGCAGCAGAACGCCCGTTGGGACAATGCACTGTGGGGGCTGCAGCCTATGATGCTGCGCGGCGAAGAACTGGATTACCGCTATACCGATGGCACCAATACCTTTGAAGCCGGAAATGAATTCAGGTATTTCGACATCAAAAGCCTGCGATATCAATCGGAACGGGTACGCAGTTTCGACAACAGGACCGATGGTTTTCATGTTGAGCTGCAGCCGGATAAAAACCGGGCTACAACACCTTATATAACATATGGTGACATCAATGGCCAGCGGCTGATCAAAACCGAAGATGCCAACGACGCCACCATTGAATCGGAATATGTATGGGTTGATTTCTTCCTGCCCTATGCCGCTCCGGTGACCGGTGGAGGCATCTACATCATGGGAGCGCTCACCGACTGGCAGTTTGCAGCTCCGGGCAATAGCCCGGCTTCGGCCTCAGGCCCCGGCCGCATGGAGTATAACTTTGCCCGTCAGGGTTATCAGGCCAGGCTCTACCTGAAGCAGGGCTACTACAATTACTTGTATGCATACCTTCCCGATGGTGCCACAAAGGCCGAAACAGCCCTGGTTGAAGGCAACCGGTTTGAAACAAAAAACAGTTATACAGTGCTGGTGTATCACCGCGAACCCGGATCAAGGTACGACAGGCTGGTAGCGGCGGAAGTGGTGGGTAACTGAAGAAGTGAGTTATGAGTTATGAGTTATGAGTTATGAGTAATGAGTAGTGAGTTATGAGTAATGAGTAGTGAGTTATGAGTAATGAGTAATGAGTAAGGAGTAAGGAGTAGGAGAAAGGAGTCCTGCCTCGCCTGTCATTGCCTTTCTTTACGGAAAGGTTAATCGGGATGTCCGTATCGTTTTATAATAAGCTGATTAAAAAGTTACCGGTTTCACCGGAATCCATATCTCTTCCTCCGAATCAGGGTCATTGTTCCTGTATTTTGCCCCGAGCACCTCAAAATGCGGTCTGTTGTCCGGAATATATCCTGAAGCTGGCATCCAGGTTTCAAATATATACCTGAATGTCGCTTCCCCTGTGATTGCCGCACCCTTATGAATGAAAACGGCATAAAGTCCGGCAGGAAGTATAAAAGTTTCCATCCCTTCGGGTACATTGGTAAAATCGGCGACCTCGGCAACCGCCCATTTGTCGAAACGGGCATGAACATCAAAATTCCTGAAATCCATGGCCTTGCCATAGTCCTGCATTGAAATGAGGTCGCTGTTCAGGTTGTTGACAATCTCCTTCCGCCCTGGCATAAAACTGCGCCAAAGCATGGGTGTAAGGTTCTCTGCAAAAGACATGCTCATCCGGAGGCCAACGAGCTTCCTTGTTGCAGTTTCTTCAAAACGGAGGAACGGATCCATAGGTTTATTCAATAACAATATCAAATCTGGTCAGTAATCCTGGAATTCCGTCCAGTGAAAACCTTGCTTTCTTTATTCTGTTATTATCCGGATCGATCGAATAATTGACAGCGCCGCGGAGATCGGCTTTTTCAAGGTTGGTTTTTTCGAAGGAGGCATCTGCCAGATCGCAGTTACCGAATACCGCACCAGAAAGATCACATTCGGTGAAATCAGTCTCGCGGAGCTGAGAGTTGCTGAAAACAGTTTTTCTGATTTTGGTCTGAAAGAACGAACTGTGGTTTAGTAAACAGTTTTCGAAACTGAACGACAGGCCAAAACCATTGCATTGTTCGAAGCGGAGACCCAGCATTTTGCAGTCAATAAAACTGACATCGCGGAAAGCTGTACCGGTCAGATCAGCAAGACTGAGGTTGCACCCGGTAAACGTGCATCCGGTGAAGAGGATTCCGTTTAATCCCGACTGATAGAAATCGCATTCCGTAAAAAGGCAGTTTTCGTATTCACCTTTTGGCAGACCGGATTCCTTATAATCAATCCGGGTAAATGTTTTGTCAGGAAAAAATGGAAGATTCATCGCTGAAACTATCTTTGATAATGATTTCCGGAACTGCATCGGTTTGAGGCCCTTTTGCGGGTTTTTCACCTGAAGGTTTAACCCGGCTGTCCCACCCCAAAAGTAAATACTTTCACCGGATTCTTGAAAACAAGGGGTTGATAAGTTTGTTCAGTCAGCAGCCTGGGTTCCGGAAGATGAATTTCAGGCAGGAATGAGACCGGGAAACCGTAAAATTACAATCTTTGCACAACGATCCGTTATATTACCTGACTACCATGATGCGGTGCTGTTTTTATGGTTTTATTTCATTGATGGTACTTGGGCTTTCATGCACCAAATCTCCTCACGATTATGAACACCACAGGACTTCGTATTTCAGGAATATTCATAATGGGTCTCACAATGATTCTATCCTGGTTTGCGCTACTTTCAATATTCAGCTTGGCTTTCCGGCCACAAAAAATCCATGGGATAAAAATATTTCAGGTGCCGACGATTTGCAGATTGAACGTATCGCATATATGATCAGGCAGGTGGATGCTGATATCGTTGCGTTGCAGGAAGTTCCACGTAATCGTTATAATGCAGTAATCAAGGATTTTATCGAAAAACTGGCCACCCGGCTTGATATGAATTATGCTTTCGGGGCGCACGGTTATAATGATCCGGAAGGCATCTACCCCGTTCACGGGGAATGGGGGAATGCCATACTTTCGAAATACCGGATTGTTGGTATTGAAAATACCGAAGTTTCGTACGTTGACCAGTGGCAGAAAAGAAGCATACTTTGTGCCCTGCTCGAAATCAATGATTCATTCCGTCTGAATGCCATTTCATATCATTACGACAACGGTTTGGGCGAAATGAATGAAGCCATTGGAAACACAAAATTATATCTCATCAGACTCAATGATCCGGTTGTTCTGATGGGTGATTCAAACTATCAGTGGGATGTAAAGGATTTCTATGCTGAATTTGAATCAGAAGGCCTGGCTGATGCTGATTCAACAACATTAACCGGTATTGACAGAATTTTATTTACAAAGAATACATTCCATTGTATACAAGTTCTCAGCTGGTATGATACCATTAACTATACTTCGGATCATCCGCTGAACAGTTGCAGACTGAAGATTGCAGGTCAGTAAAATCTCCTTCCTGCCAAGCCCCCTGTGCTGAAAAGCCAGATTCTGGTTATTTATTTCAAAATCAGTCAGGTTTTTTCATATTTCATGCTTAACTTTGATTACATCTCAGGTTTATATAGATTAACTTCTGAAACTGAATTCGCAGCTGAATTCTAAGCATTCAAGCATTTTCTTGCCGGATAGCATTGCGGATTTTTCACAATTCTGATTAAGCGTTTTTGTTCAACTACTAAAAAAATGGGAACAGAATCTTCAAATTCCGGAGTTATGGATGAATTTTCCAGTGAGATCAGGTTTACAGATATTTTTGAACAGGCAGAAATACAGCGGTTACAGGATCTGTTTTCGGATGCGACGGGTGTAGCTTCGATCATCTCAGATCCTTTGGGAAATCCGTTAACCAGGCCAAGTAATTTCACCCGTTTGTGCAGCGAGTTGATCAGGCCGACGGAGAAAGGGATGGAGTTGTGCCGGAAGTCGGATGCTGCGATCATTGGTACAGTGTCTTCAGAGCCTGTGGTCAGCCCTTGTCTGGGTTGCGGGCTTTGGGAATCAGGTGTTCCGGTTTTTGCCGGAGGTAAGCACATTGCCAACTGGCTCATTGGCCAGGTGCGTGATGAAAACATTGATGGCAACCGGACGGCCGGGTATGCTGATGCATTAGGTTTGGATGGAACAGAGCTTGGTAAAGCACTGGAAGAAGTTCCGGTTATGCCGGTTGAGAAATTCCGGAAAGTTGCGAAAATGCTTTCTTTCTATGTCAATGGCCTATCAGAAAAGGCATATGAAAATTATCTGAAGAATAGAAAAATCGAGGAACTGGACAAGGCCAATAATGAGCTGTTGGAAAGTGAAGTCAGATTTCGCAATCTGCTGATGGATGTACAGTCGGTTTCGGTCCAGGGATATGATGCTGATGGAATAACTCAATATTGGAATACGGCTTCTGAAGAATTGTATGGATATACAGCAGGGGAGGCCATCGGACGCAACCTTCTTGATCTGATTATTCCTCCTGAAATGCGCAGTTTTGTTAAGCAGGCCATCGCTCAGATGGTTGATTCCGGTGAGCCCATTCCTGCTTCCGAATTGATGCTGATGCGTAGTGATGGCTCGCGTATTCCTGTGTTTTCAAGTCATACCATTGTTAAAATACCGGGAAAAGCTCAGGAATTGTTTTGCATTGACATTGATCTTTCTGATCTCCGGAAGGCAGAAGAAAAACTCAGGGAAAGTGAAGAAAAATATCGCTTTTTAACAGAAAATATCTCTGATGTCATATGGATCTATAATATCACCTACAATAAATTTACCTATATAAGCCCTTCAGTTTTAAACCTGCGCGGCTTTACAGATACTGAAGCCATGAAAGAGGGGTTAAGCGCTTCACTTACACCTGTTTCAGCAAAAGGGCTGATTGAGAAAGTTCCTTCCCGTATGAGGGAATTCCAGGATGGAATTTCCAAAACATATATTGATGAACTTGAGCAGGTATGTAAAGATGGCAGCATAATCTGGGTGGAAGCTTCCACGAAATTTCAGAATGCCAAAGACGGAACAATTGAGGTTCAAGGTGTTTCACGTGATATTACAGCCCGGAAACTGGCTGAGATTGCACTGCGTGAAAGTGAGGAGAAATACAGGTTATTGGTTGAAAATGCCGGAATCGGAGTAGGTGTTTATAGCCCTGACGGGAGAATTCTTTTTTACAATCAGAAAGCGGTGGAGCATATGGGTGGCAAAGCTGAAGACCTGATTGGAAAAACCCTGAAAGAAGTCTTTGGAGAGCACGTTGAAAAAATCTATCTGAACAGGTTCAGAGAAGTGTCTGAAAGTGAGCAAAGCCTCGAATATGAAGATTTTGTTACACTGCCCACAGGAAATTACTGGTTTCTTACAAACAATACCAAAATATTGGGACCCGACGGGGAAGTTACCGGAGTAATGTTGCTTTCGCACGATATAACAGAAAGGAAACTTGCCGGGGAAATGCTCGACAAGGAGCGCCTGCTTTTCAGGACCCTGATTGACAATATTCCGGACGCCATCTACAGCAAGGACCTCAACTATTGTAAAACCCTGGCCAATGAAACCGAGGTGAGATATATGGGAGCTAAATCTGAAGCTGATGTGCTTGGAAAAGATGACTCTGCTTTTTATCCTGAAGAACTGGCAAAGAAATTTCTGGAAGACGATAAACTGGTGATTGAAAGCGGTAAACCGATCCTTAACAGGGAAGAATTTATTTTTGATGAGCAGGGCCAGAAGCGATGGTTATTGTCTTCAAAAATACCTTTGCGTGAAAAGGGAGGTGAGATATCGGACTTGTTGGGAATTGGCCGTGATATTACCGATCGGAAACAGGTGGAAGAGGCGCTTGCGCGAAAGTGAGGAAAAGTACCGTTTACTCTTTCAGCATTTGACCACCGGGTTTGCACTTCATGAAGTCATTAAAGATTCAGCCGGCACGCCAAAAGATTACCGGTTTTTGCAGATAAATCCTGCTTTCGAGCTTCTGACTGGTTTGCGCGCTTCCAATGTACTCGGAAAAACAGCCCTTGAAGTGATGCCAGGCACTGAACCATTCTGGATCGAAACCTATGGAAAGGTTGCAATAACCGGAGAACCGGTAAATTTTGAACATTTCAGTCAGACACTGAATAAATACTACCAGGTGAATTCATATTCGCCGGCTCCGGGTCAGTTTGCAACAATTTTTCTCGACATTACTGATCGAAAAAAAGCCGAAGAAGCCCTCCGTTTTAGTGAGGAAAAATACAGGCTGCTTTTTGAAAATGCCAGCGAGGCTATTTATGTGGTGCAGAATCAGCAGATTGTGTTTGCGAATCAGGTATGTGAGCAGATTTCAGGTATCAGCTTAAACAAACTTATAGGTATTTCAATACTTGAACTGGTCGATGAAAATGACCGCATAGAAATTTCTGCTCATCATTTGGATTTGATCGAGGGTCGGTTAAAAAGTCATAACTCCACATTTTCGGTCAGAAACCAGAATGGTGAAAAGCGCTGGTTATCGGTAAATTCAGTCAGGATTGAATGGAATGGTAGTCCGGCGACGTTGAATATGGGCACCGATATCACTGAAAAAAGACTGATGGATGAATTGCTGCGTGAAAGTGAAAAACAATTCAGTGCCATATACGAGAATGTTCAGGACGTATTTTTCCAAACCCGTCTTGATGGTACCATTCTGAAAATCAGTCCTTCAATCAAACATTTTGCACAATTCGACAAGGATGAGCTGATTGGTACTCCGGTAACAGAACTTTATGCCAATCCTGAAGAAAGGGGAGGATTGCTTAATGCATTGATGAGGAGCAGGGAGCTCAGGGATTATGAGTTGAAACTCAGAACAAAGACAGGGGAAATCATGTTTGCCTCCCTGAATGCACGTCTTATATTAGACACTGAGGGCAGGCCTCTTCATGTTGACGGGGCACTCAGAGACATTACAGGCCGGAAACAGGCAGAAGAGGCACTACAGCAAAGCTACAACCTGCTGAATAACCTTACAGCCATGGTCCCGGGTGTTGTTTATCAGTTCCGGCTGTATCCCGACGGCCATTCCTGTTTTCCGGTATCAAGCCGTGGAATGTATGATATTTATGAAGTTACCCCCGAAGAGGTCAGAACAGATGCTTCCATCGTTTTTACAAGGCTCCACCCCGATGACCGCGAACGTGTCGTAGAAACGATTCTTGAATCTGCTAAAAACCAAACCCTATACCACAGCGATTTCAGGGTGGTTTTGCCTGAAAAAGGATTGCGCTGGCGGCATTGTGATGCCCGTCCTGAACTACTTGAAGACGGAAGTACACTCTGGTACGGTATAATTTCCGATATCACAGATAGTAAACTTGCTGAAGAAGCACTCGTGAAATTTCAGACCGCGATCGAAAATTCCAATACATCCATTTTAATTACCGATGGCAATGGACTGATTGAATATGCGAATCCTTTCTGTCTTGAAATATCCGGATACACCTGGGATGAAATGAAGGGTAAAAGTCCGGGAATCCTCAGTTCTGGATATCACGACAAAGAGTTTTATAATGAATTGTGGAAAATGATCCGGGCTGGTAAAACCTGGGAAGGGGAATTTTACAATAAAAAGAAAGATGGTCAGTTTTTCTGGGAAAATGCCATTATTTCACCCATTCGCAATACGAATGGAGAGATCACCCATTTTGTAGCCATCAAAACAGATATAACTGCGGCAAAGAAGATTTGGGAAGAGCTGGTCAATGCCAAAGATAAGGCAGAAGAAAGCGATCGGTTGAAATCGGCGTTTCTTGCCAATATGAGCCACGAAATACGGACCCCAATGAACGGAATTCTGGGATTCACCGAATTGCTTAAAGCACCAGGTCTCACCGGAGAAGAACAGCAGGAATATATCCAGATAATTAAGAAAAGTGGTGACCGGATGCTGAACATTATCAATGATATCATCGATATCTCAAAAATTGAATCCGGGCAGGTGACAGTCTCTTTCAATGAAACGAATTTAAATGAGGTGATTGAATACATCTTTAATTTTTTCAGGCCTGAGACTGACCAGAAAGGCATACAATTATCCTATTCCCTGGGGTTGCCTTTCAGCGCTGCCGTTTTAGTAACCGATCGGGAAAAAGTCTATGCTGTTCTCACCAACCTTGTAAAAAATGCGATCAAATTTACCAGGAAAGGATTCATTGAATTCGGGTATGTCAGAAAAAGCGAAAATCTTGAATTCTATGTCAGGGACTCAGGTGCCGGAATTCCCGATGAACACAAATCTTTTATTTTTGAGCGGTTCCGGCAGGGAAGCGAATCATTAAGCAGGAATTATGAAGGAGCAGGCCTCGGGTTGTCTATTTCAAAAGCTTACGTGGAATTGCTGGGAGGTGAGATCTGGGTTGAAAGTGAACCTGGTGAAGGCTCTGCGTTTTATTTTACATTGCCTTATGAAGCCACCAGTCGGGAAGGTCTTCCTTTAAAGACGGCAATTCCGGTTGATGATACAGGTCTGAACGCCGTCAAACTGAAAATACTGATCGTTGAGGATGATGAAATATCAGATATGTTTCTCAAAATCGCTGTGAAGAAGATAAGCAGGGAAATCCTTCACGCAGTTACCGGATTTGAAGCAGTGGATATTGCCGGCAAAAACCAGGATATTGATGTGATACTGATGGATATCAAGATTCCTGAGTTTGATGGTTATGAAACCACCCGAAGGATCAGAGCATTCAATAAGGAAGTCATTATCATAGCTCAGACAGCGCATGGGATGGCTGATGATAAAGAAAAAGCTTTGAAAGCCGGTTGTAATGATTATATCTCAAAACCGGTTAATCAGAAAAAGCTGATTGAAATGATAAACTACCATATCAACAACAGATTCTCGGCAAACAGCACAGTAAATTGATTTTGGCTTTTGACTCAGGGAAAAATAACCATGCCTCCTTTAAATGGATCTATTGATCCCTGTCTGAGCCTGCTTCCCAAAGCCGGATAAAAGTAGTCTGCTGGCCGGATTATATAAAGAATTCTGACCTTGTTATCAGGTACTATTCTTATCTGAGTTCTGCATTGACCGGATTCCGGTGAACTGTTGCTATGGGTTCCGGTGCATGTTCAAGCCTGGTTTCCAGTTTTTTCAGATCCCTACGGAAAGAAAGTCCTGCGCTCAGGTCAGTTTTTCGCAAAGATTCCGAAAGCTTGTAATAGTAAGCTATGCCATCCCTGAGATTATTCTGAAAAGCGGTCAGATACTCCTGTTGCTTTACTGCAACAGGATGCGTGGCTTCCCTGAATTTACCCTCAAGATTTTCAATATACATCTTAAGTTCATTGATGAACATATTCGGCCTGTCTTTCCGGGTAATGAGGTTTTTCCGGCCATAGATGTGATCAATCATCTCTTTAAGGGATGTCTTTTGCGAGAACCAGGCAAGATTGGGTCCGGGGCACACCGATACACCTTCACCTTCGGTGCGGGTTTCGATGTTGTTTACCAGCAGGGCAGAAGTGCCCAATCCTACGCAAATACACGACTTGTCTGTAATATTTTTATAAGCTTTTTCGTATTCCTGAGCTGAAAGCTCTTTCTTATCAAGTTCAGCGATTTTCAGTTTCTGATACTGGCGTGAAGCCGTACAAACAGGCTTTTCAGTCAGTTCATTGTTGAGCGAAGCATATTGTTTGGAGCAGGCACTTCCCGGTCGTCCGGTTGCAATCTGTATTTCTTTTTCTATGTCTTTTGAGTTGCCCCTCAGACTGTTGAAAGGAACGCCAAGTGGCGAAATGTTACTCAGGTAAAGATCTTCCTCTTTGGCATCCAACAGCAGTTGTAAGGTTGACTCATCCACATTGGCCACTTCGGGCACCAGCAGAAACGGGCTACCCCAGCCAACCGAGTCAAGGGAATAATAGTCAAGCAGGAACTGGTGCTCACTGGCTGTGCCCACGCCGCCCTGGGCTGTGATCTTAACCTCAGGTGCAGTCACCGGGCAGGGCAAAGCCTTTGAATTCAATGCATTTTTAAGTAAATCAAACGATTCATCAATCAGGTGAGTCCTGTTTTTTCTGAATTCTTCAAGTATGGGTCCCATAAGGAATCCCTGGGTAGCAAATGCATGACCGCCGCAATTGAGCCCCGATTCGATGCGGTATTCTGACACCCAGATGCCTTTCTTGGCGAGGAATTTTCCCTGGATGAGCGCCGAGCGGTAATCGCTGACTTTTAAAATGATTTTCTTGCTGATCCGGCCATTTTCATCCGGATAAAAGCCCGGAAACTCTTCCAGGTAACTGTAAAGACGGGGATTCATACCGGCCGAAAGCACAAGTGATGATTCAACCGTGCTGTTGGCAAACCCGCGCACAGCAGCGTGGGCATCATTGTATTCAACCGGAAGCTTGCCGTTTTCATCGTACACTTCGCGATCGAGTTTTGTCATGATGTTGACATCAATGCTACCTGCAGGCAGATGGGCATTGAGCCATTCAATCACACTTTTTGGAGAATGTTCCCTTACAAACTCCTGGAACCTGAGTTTAAGCTCCGATTTGTCAGGCAGCATCTCCATGTACTTTTCAAATTCACTCCCCTTTTTTTGGAAGGATTCTTTCAGCTCTTCAAATTTCTCCTTCACTGCCTTATCCATCAGGTCGAGGTAAGCGGTGATCCGTTTTGCCCTGAAGTCTTCAATTCTGGATGAAATACCCTGAAAGGGAACATTCATCTGACGACTGTGAAATTCACGGAGTTTCTCCATGAGCATATCATCAACCAACGAAATTACAGACGAAATACCCAGTGGGGCAACCCTTATAGGCGTATCAATGGTAAATCCTATTCCCATCACGGGAATATGAAATGTATGAGCATTCATGGTGAGTGTTCTAGTAATAAAAAAAACAGGAAAACCGATGGAGTGCCGGATAACCCAGTTAAATGCCGGAACCGGCAATTGAAAAGAGCAGCGCAACAAACCTGAATTACATCCCTTTGTATTCAGTTACAAAGATACAACAAATTATAGATCGGATGTAAATAATTCGATATGTAAACACTCGTTTAACGTCTGGGGTTGGACGTTCGGGGTTAGACGTTTGACGTTAGATGTTCGGGGTTTGACGTTGGAGGTTTGACGTTGGAAGTTTGAAGTGGGACGTTGGCGCGCATCTCCAGATGCGGCTTCCAGTTTTGATCTGAACCGTTTGCGCTCTTCCCGCCATGAGGGCTTTACGTTGGCGCGCATCTCCAGATGAGTGCTGCTTCCACAACCAGGTTTTCACAACCGGACGTTGGTGCGCTTCTTCAAATTCGTGCCTGCACTATCATGTATCCCTGTCCATCCTTAATTTTCTCTCCCTTCATCCTTCCTAACCGTTTTTTCAGTAAGTTTGACATCCCAAAAAAAGACAGTACAGCATGGACAGTTTTATCGTATCGGCGCGGAAATACCGTCCGGCATCCTTTGCAACAGTGGTCGGACAGGATTCCATTACCAACACCCTTAAAAATGCCATCCGCAATCAGCAGATTGCCCAGGCTTTCCTGTTTACAGGTCCGAGGGGCGTCGGTAAAACCACCTGTGCCCGCATCATGGCCAAAACCATCAATTGCGAGAACCTGACACCGGAAGGGGAGGCCTGCAACAGCTGTCCCTCCTGCGTTTCCTTTACAAAATCATCGTCGTTCAATATTTATGAACTGGATGCGGCTTCCAATAACTCGGTTGATGATATCCGGAACCTGGTTGATCAGGTCAGGATTCCACCGCAGGCAGGTCGTTATAAAGTCTATATCATCGATGAGGTCCATATGCTCTCCCAGGCGGCTTTCAATGCTTTTCTGAAAACACTTGAAGAGCCTCCGGCCTATGCCAAATTTATCCTGGCCACCACCGAAAAGCACAAGATTTTACCTACAATCCTTTCACGCTGTCAGATATTCGATTTCAGGAGAATCAGTGTTGAGGACATTGCCACACACCTGGCTTTTGTTGCCATGAGTGAGCAGATAGATGCAGAACCGGATGCCCTGCATGTGATTGCCCAGAAGGCTGACGGCGCCCTGCGCGATGCCCTCTCGATGTTCGATCAGCTGGTCAGCTTTGCAGGCAATTCGCTTACCTACAAGCAGGTGATCGAGAACCTGAATGTTCTGGACCACGATTATTACTTCAAAATTACGGATTCAATCCTTGAAGGGGATATCAGTACGACGTTGCTGACGCTGAACGAAATTATCGACAATGGTTTTGAAGGTCAGTATCTGATCACAGGGTTGGGGCAGCACCTGCGCGATCTGCTCGTTAGTCAGGATAAGGAAACAGTGAAGCTGCTCGACACCAGTGCCAACATCCGAAACCTGTATCTGCAACAGGCTTCAAAGTGCAATCCGGGTTTTCTGCTGAAGGCGCTGAGTACCTGCAACGATTACGACATCAATTACCGCATAAGCAACAACAAGCGGCTTCACCTTGAAATTGCACTGATGCAGTTGTGTATGCTTGCCAATCCTGAGGCACCTTCCATGATAAAATCCGCTCCGGGGCCGGAAACAACCCGTCAGAATACCCCAGTGCAAAAACCGGTTACCCCTTTGGCTACTGTTGAAAAAACGTTGGTAGAAATCAGACCCGAAACTCCTGCGTCGGTCATACCCCCGCTGCCGGGGAAAGATGAAATTAAGCCATCACCGGTTAATTCCCCGGTTGCCGGTCAGCCGAAAAACACACCCACCCAGAGCTATTCGGGAATGAACATCGGCAACCTGATGAACCCTGGTTCTAAAAATGTAGTGAATGAGCCGGCTGCCGGTGCGGAAGCTGTTGAAGCAGAAATGCCTGTAATGAGTGAAGTCTTTACACAGGCCGACCTTGAAAGAGTGTGGACAGAAATGGCAGGTTCAGTCGCTCAGAAACTGCCCAATCTCTATACAACGCTTACCTGCAGGGTTCCGGTGTTGCACGACGACAACCGGATTGTAATAACGGTGGACAATAAAATCCAGGAAGGGGAAGTGTTCAACAACCGACCTGAAATCATACAGTTTCTTCGTGCAAAGCTGAGCAATACCTCGGTTTCTATTGAGACTGTTGTCTCAGATAAACCTGTTGAAGAACGCCGGCCCTATACCGATACCGAAAAATTTGAAGCCATAGAGCGCAATGCACCGGATATCCGCAAGCTGAAGGATCAGCTGAATCTGGATATTGAGATGTAATTTCGGATTTCGCTTGCCCCGCCAAAGGCGGTGGGATTTTGGATTGCAGATTTCAGATTTCGGATTTCGGATTTCGGATTGATTTTTTATTTTTTTAGAGAGGATTAACAGGGTTAACAGTATTGTCGGGTATTTCAGAGATCATCAATCGTAAAACGTAAATCAAAAATCGTAAATTTAGTTTTCGGCCACAAAGACACTAAGTCACAAAGTTGCACGAATTTTGTTATTCTGACTTCTGACCTTATTTCGCCACCTTCGCACGCCCAACCGTTTTATCCTTATACACAATCGCAGCAATAGTACCCGGTTTGCAGCACAATCCGCCTTGTTTTTGTTCGCTGAAACGGGGTCGCCCAGATCAAAAACCTGTGCGCAGTCTGACGGCCCGCAGCCCCGGAGGTTCAAAGTCTGCCATTCAAATGCTTAATGTGATGGTCTAATAAAACTGGACAGAAATTTGTTAACTTTAAAATTTCTGAACCATGAAAAGATCAAGAAGAACATTTAGTGCTGAGTTCAAGGCCAAGGTGGCTATTGAAGCGATCAAAGAGGTAAAAACCACATCTGAGCTGGCTCAGATTTACCAGATTCATCCTAACCTGATAGGCCAATGGAAGAAGGAGTTCCAACTGAATGCCACGAAAGTTTTTGATAGTGGCAAAGAAGAAGCCGACCAAATCAGAAAGCTTGAAAAGGAAAAGGAAGAACTTATCCAGCAGATTGGACAATTGACGGTGGATAATAACTGGTTAAAAAAAAAGGTTCTATGATTCCATTGGAAATGCGCAGGGAATTAATAGAAACCGTTGACAGTCAGATAAGTATCTGTAAGCAATGTGAGTTGTTAAGCGTAGCGCGCAGTACGCTCTATTATACACCCACAAAAGCTTCGGACAAGGATCTGGGGATTATGCAGGAGCTTGATAAGCTTTACCTGGAAGACCCAACCCGTGGGACCCGCAGAATGACCAAAGAGCTCAGGAAGTTGGGGTACAGAATTGGTCGCTTTCATGTCCGGAGTTTAATGCGTATCATGCGCTTGAAAACGGTCTATTGCCTGCCACGTACAACGATATCGGATCCGGCTAAATACAAGTATCCTTATCTGCTGCGTAATCTGAGGATTGACCGGCCTAATCAGGTGTGGTCATTGGATATCAGCTATATTCCGATGCCCAGAGGATTTATGTACTTGTTGGCCGTCATGGATGTTTACAGCCGTTTTATTGTGGGTTGGAGCCTATCAAATACCATGGAAGCGGAATGGGTTGTAAATACGTTAAGCGCATCAATAGCTCAATATGGCAAGCCTGAGATTATCAATTCCGATCAAGGTAGCCAGTTTACTTCAGAAGAATATGTGAATTTCGTAAAAGGCCTTGAAACGGTTCAACTATCAATGGATGGAAAAGGAAGGGCAATAGACAATGTTTATATTGAACGCTTCTTTCGGACCATAAAATATGATAAGATTTACCTGGAGCGCCCTGAAACCGGGAATGAACTGTATGCGGTTTGTAAACAGTTTATTCACTACTATAACGAAAGACGGGATCATTCTTCCATCGGGGATGTGCCGCCAAATAAGGCTTACAGGAGGGCAGCATGAGTTTTCAACTAAAAAGGAAAGTTATTAGTCTCCCCCCAGACCCCCCTCGTGTCAACAATGACAATAACAATTATTTTTGTATAAAATACTGTCCAAAGGGATTAGACCATCTCATCTTTAATTTAGTTGCTATAATTTTATAACTTTTTTTAAATTGAAAATGTGACCATCATATACCTTAATAAAATATATTCCGCTTGGTTGATTTGTTAGATCAATTTCTATTGGAACTAAATTTTTTAAATTGTCTATGGTAAATAGCTCCAACGCTATTTGAAATTTCAAATTCTAATTTATTTGGTTTAAATTGTTTGTCATCCAATAAAACTGAAAATTTGCCAAATGAAGGGTTGGGAAAAAAAGTAAGACTGAATAAATTTACTTCATTTACACCTAAGCTAGCGGTGCTGTATTCCCAAAATTCTGTTGTTGGATAGCCAGAGGAATTTTGACCAGTAACAATATATCCTTTACTACCAATGGCAAACCCGGCCGCCCCAGTTTTACTGCCTCCGGGAAAATTAGTTATCTGTGCCCAATTACCTGATGTCTGATCCCACTCCCAAAATTCTGTTGTTGGATAACCGGTGGAATTTTGACCAGTGACAATATATCCTTTATTATTAATGGCAAACCCAGCTGCCCCAGTTTTACTGCCTCCGGGAAAATTAGTTTTTTGTGTCCAAATACCAGATGTCTGATCCCATTCCCAGAATTCTGTTGTTGGATAGCCGGAAGAACTTTGACCAGTAACTATATATCCTTTATTACCTATGGCAAATCCAGCTGCGCCAGTTTTACTGCCTCCGGGAAAATCAGTTTTTTGTGTCCAATTTCCGGATGTTTGATCCCATTCCCAAAATTCTTTTGTTGGATAGCCGGAAGAATTTTGACCAGTCACAATATATCCTTTATTACCAATGGCAAACCCTGCTGCACCAGTTTTACTGCCTCCGGGAAAATCAGTTTTTTGCGTCCAATTTCCGGATGCCTGATCCCATTCCCAAAATTCTGTGTTTGGATAGCCGGAAGAATTTTGACCAGTAACAATATATCCTTTATCTCCAATTGCAAACCCTGCTGCATGTGTTTTACTGTCTCCGGGAAAATTTGATTTTTGTGTCCATACGCTCTGCGCGTTAACAGTAATAATAAATCCAAGAAAAACAAAGAATAAAATATTTTTCATTGTATTGTTTTTTATTTTCTTGTCTGGTTATTAAGTATCGCCTCGTTTTTAAAGTGTTTTCTGATCCTCACTCATTAATATTTAAGATGTTTTAATTGATCATGTTACTTTTAAAAACTTGCCTACGGCTGAACCTATGGCAAGTGCGGGAATAAATTGTTGCTCAACAGTCTGCCAACACAAATGTATATAAGATTGCACAGTTTCAACGAACACGCAAACCCGCATTTGCTATAGCGTTTTTTGTGTGCCGTATTTTTTTATGGCTCATCACATTCACATTTTACTTTAATAAAGAGGTTCTTAAATTCCGATTCGAATTCTCCTGTTTCGCTTAAATGAAAAATTAAATGATTTGCATTGTTCCACCAACCAAAAGTCAAAAGTTCAAGCCTGGCGATATCAAATTTGTTTTTTGAATTGAATCTTTCATCATTTCGTTGAACTCTTTCGGGGTCAGCATTTTTACTTTTCATCAACTCGTTTAAGTATAACCAAGCATTGATCATTTCTTGTCCGCCATTAATCAGCGCATTTCTATAAAAAAAACATGTACTGTCAACTACATTGTATGAGAGTAAGGTGTCAGGATTTTCCCATGCCAAAATCGTAAACTGTCTTAATAAACATGTACTTTCTATTTCTCTGATTCTATCGGTTTTTACTTGAGTCCAGAACTTAGTATTTATAAAATCAAGGCTGTGTAATTCTTGTAATCGCTTATTACATTCAATATTAAGTTTTTCGATGCTTAGTTCTTTTACCTTGTCAAGCTTAGTTGCTGTTGCACTTGTATGAATATTTGGTGAGTTCCACAAATAATTATGCGTATTTTGAAGCTGTGTTCTAGTGTATTTCGTTGAATCAAAAATACCCTCACAGGAGCATAAATCAGTTTCGTAATTAAAATGCGCTTTTTGAGAATATGTTTCTATCCTCAATAAAGTCAAAAGAATAACGATAATTAGTTGAATATTAGTCATCTTTATTTCTTTTTCCAAATATGGCACACACGTTTGACGCTATGGCAAGTGCAGGAATAAATTGTTGCTCAACTGTCTGCCAGCACAAGTGTATGTAAAGATTTCAAATGTTTCAACGAACACAGCCTGTCCCGAAGAAATCGGGGCATACCCGCATTTGCTTTAGCGTTTGTTAGGGTTTCGTTGTTTTAAGCTTTTATTTGTAAAATGTTTAACCAGACAAATATTCTAATCTTTAACGCAACGAACAGAACGACCTACTCCTTTTTCGCCGGGCTCATAAAGGGGACCATTGTGTAGTTCCCCATTCGTGCCGGACATGGCCCAAACCGGAGGCGCATCAACGTTGAACTCATTGTAGCTCCACAAATAGCCATCGTAACCAAATAGAGCGAAACAGCCATTGGTGCAGCGGTGGCCGCCCGGCAGGGCGGTAAACCCGGTTTCATTGGTCGCTTCAATGCTGAAGACCCAGTGCAAGGTGCCAGTTTCTTTTAATTTGCCACCAGCAACATTTGGGCCGCCCAAATAATCTGATAATTCTGTCCATTCACTATTGGTAGGTATATGCCAACCTCGAGGCGCTAAATTGCGCGTGTCGGCAAGCGCATACCAATTGTACAATCTGCCATAAGTGGCAATCATCTTAATATCATTATTACAGTATCTATTGATACAGCATGCACCGGTTTTTAAATTACCCCATGCAATACTATCAGCTACTTCAGGTATGGTTTCACCGTTGCGGTATTTGGTAGTACGTAAATTTTCAGCCATCCATGTTTGTGTGCCAATAGTTATAGTTTTATATGTATTACCATCTTGATCTGTCATTGCACCGTATATTAATCCGGAGTTAAAAACAGCAGTAGTTTTACCATTGGTGGGATTATCTGGTCTGTCATTGTCTTTTGAACAATTTGTTGTGAAAAGCATTATTAATCCAGATAACACTAACAGTAAAAACCCGATTATCTTTCT
>JADIZB010000022.1 GCA_016705005.1 Bacteroidales bacterium
CTGAACGATGGAAAGGTCGAGCCGGACAATACAAGACAAACAGGGTTTGCTGTGGGTCGGGGAGCAACCGTGGAATCTTTGTTTACGACGGTTTTGGTTTCCGTGAAGCAGAACTTCCAGATAGCCTTAATTTACAGGAGGTTACATCACTTGCCGTTGATCATTCGGGCATGATCTGGGCCGGTTTCAGCAACGGAAGCATCGTCACGGGTCATGAAAGGATTTGTCCGTTTCCTCCTCCCGAAGGTCTGCCAAGGGTGCCGGTGACTGCATTGCTGTTCGAGCCCGATGGCACCTTCTGGATGGCCACTTATGGTGAGGAATCTAGTTTTACAGGGATGATAGGCTTTTCAACATCAATACCGATGACCAGCTCGGTGACAATTACATCTACACCCTTGCTTTGGGCGACAATGGCATGGTCTGGGCCGAAACGACGCCGGCATCGGTGTATACAGCGCGAAAGGCAAAAAAGGTTTTCAAACACTACTCTACACCTGAAGGGCTGCCCGATGTTATCGTACAGTCGATTACCAAAGCAAGATCAGGCGGTTACTGGATAGGTATGCAGGAAAAGGGTATCTGTTATTTCAATCCGCTCAAAGAGTTTCAGATCCCGTTTGAAGGCACCTGGTCCCATGGTTCGGTGCACGCTCTTCTCGATTCCGGCGACCTATTGTGGATTGCCACCGAAGACGACGGGTTGGTGGAACTGCCATTGAAGCAGGAAAATCTGCCGGAATAAGCATGAAGGAATTCACCGGCAAACGTGCAGGATGTTTAATTCAGGACAATGAAGGTTGTGTATGGCTGGTTGCTTCAGGCTTATTACAATGGACACCGGGTCCGGGTTTAAGACATTACAGAAAGGTGGGTGAAAGGAGCTTTGGAAATATACATGCCATTTTTGCCGATACAAGGGCGGCTTCTGGTTCGGAAACGACGAGGGATTATATCACTACAACCGCACCATTACGGGAACGTCATCGCTTCAAAAATCCCACTTCCAGGAGGCATTGGCAATTCAGCCATCACCAGTATTTACAGTGATAAGAGCAGAAGCCTCTGGGTTGGGACATTTGGTAGCGGCTTATACCGAAGCTTGCAGGGTTCGAACGAAATGAAAAGGGTAACCGACCCGGGAGGGATGCTAACGACAATATCCTGGCCATTTCAGGGCATGGTTCCGATATATGGCTGGCCACCCTCGGCGGTGCCTTCCGGTGCAATACCATCCGGAGCTGATGGCTTTTCAGGTTTGATCATTTTTCATCGGCCGAAGGGTTGGGTAACAATTATATCTATGCGGTTCTCGCCGACCGCAATGGAAGAGTCTGGTTCCGGAACCGACGGCAAGGGTGCAGCCATGAAAAAGGCAGGTTTTACCGGCTTTGGTCCGGTTCAGGAATGCCCGGGAAGGTAATCTATTCGTTAGCAGAAGACAGCGATGGGAAATGTGGTTCGGCTCGGCCAGAGAAGGTATTTACCGTTACGACGGGAAGATGTTACCGGTTTTCCAACCAGTCCGGGCCTGCGATCCGGGCATCACATCGGTTGCCGGTGGCTCGCAGAATCAGATGATTGTTGTGCACAATCAGGAATTGATATCATCAATACCCGGACAGGACAGGTGGCTTACCTGGGAGTCCAGGCAGGCATCGGTGAAATTAACCTTGATTTGAACGCTGTGGCTACCGACAGCTCCGGATCGGTATGGATCGGTACACGCGACGGGATTGTGCATTATACGCCTGAATATCTCAATTCCATGGCCATGCCGCTGACTTCCATCAGAAGGGTATCGGTTTACCTCTCTGATGAAGAGGCCCTCCCGGGACAAGTTTTCCCACACAATCAGAACCACCTTTCGTTTTCCTACATCGGACTCTGGCTCAGCGATCCCGGAACTGTGACCTACCAGGTTAAACTGGAAGGCAACGATCCGGACTGGATCTATACCGGCGACCGGCTTGCCACTTATTCCAACCTCAGGCCTGGCAGTTACACTTTCAGAGTGCAATCATCCGTAAACAAAGATTTTACTTTTGCCCGTGAAGCAACATTCCGTTTCAGCATCAAGCCACCGGTATATAGCCGCTGGTGGTTCGTGCTGGGAGTTCTGCTGCTGATTATTGGCCTGACATGGTTCTTCATCAGCACCCGCTTAAAAAGGGTCAGAAGGGAAGATCAGCTACTGAGGGGAAAAGCAGAATCACAGTTTTCAGATAGTTGCGAAGCCAGGTAAATCCGCACTTCCTTTTCAATAATTTCAGCACCCTGATGGCCATTATTGATGAAGACAAGGACCTCGCCATTGAATATGTAGGAAAACTATCTGTTTTCTTCCGCTATATTCTTGAATACCGCGACAAAGACCTTATTCCGCTTTCGGAAGAACTGGAAACCGTGGATAATTACCTTTTTCTCCAGAAAAAGATATGGCGATAGCCTCACCGTTGAAAAAAATATCACAGAAGCTTACCTGACGAGTTTCATCCCGCCGCTGACCCTGCAGCTACTGCTCGAGAATGCCGTGAAACACAACATTGTTTCCACTTCGAAACCTTTAAACATCATCATCTACAGCAAAGAAGAACTGCTGGTCGTCGAAAATACCCTGCAACCCCGTAAATCGCCGGAGCCTTCAACAGGCATGGGTTTGCAAAATATCCGCAGCCGGTACAAAATATTTACCAGTAAAGAGATAAGGGTTGCACAAACAGAGAGTCTGTTCAGCATCACTCTTCCTTTGATCTTTTCCAAAACAAAGAAACCATGAAAGTACTGATTATTGAAGATGAACCTGCTACTGCAAGAAGGATGCAGAAACTACTGATGGAAACTGATGTTTCCATTGAAGTACTGGCTGTTACCGACAGCATCGAGAGTACAGTTGCATGGTTTTAAGCAAAATGCAGCCCCGATCTGGCTTTTATGGATATCCAGCTGGCCGACGGGATCAGTTTCGATATTTTCGACGAGGTTGAAGTGGCCTGTCCGGTTATATTCACGACAGCCTACGACAAATATGCCATTGATGCCTTTAAAGTAAACAGCATAGATTACTTGCTGAAGCCGGTTGAAAAGGGATGCGGTAGAAAAGGCGCTCCTCAAATACAAACGCTTTCACACAGCTACAACACCAGTGTTTGATTATTCAAGGCTGGCTGATCTGATACAGAAACAGGCCAAACCTGAAGTACTCAAAAGGATGGTTGTAAGGTTTGGCGACACCATAAAGGCAGTGGAATACAACCAGATTGCCTACTTCTATACCATCGAAAAGCAGGTATTCTGCACCACTTTTGCGGGTGATAACTACCCGGCTGAGTTCAGTTTGGATAAGCTCGGAACCATGCTTGACCCGGAAATGTTTTCAGAGTCAACAGGAGTTTCATAGTCAACTATTCGGCCATAGACAAGATGACCTCATGGTCGAAATCGCCGGTTAAACTCATTCTCAAACCACCAACCACCCTGGATACCGTCACCAGCACCGAGCGTTCGGGCGATTTCAAGCGATGGCTGACAGGAGATCGGAGAATTTTAAACACGATATTTGACGTTGGATCTTGGGCGTTCGATGTTCAATTTGTTCACGTAAGCGCGTTTGGGGTTGGGCGTTAGACGTTGAAGTTCACGCCGCGGTTCGCGGTGCTATGTCTTGTTGGATTGGAGGCGGTCGGCGGGACAGTTCAGCAAGAGCGGGAAAGCCGGGCAGCCCTCCTTCGGCGGGTAAACCGGCAGGCGGGTTCAGATGTTCAATGCGCTTCGCGCGTTTGAAGTTGGACGTTAGACGTTGGATGTCAAGGATTTAAAGTCAATCCGGAGGCTCGGCTTGGTTCGAAAAGTTATAGATGCCTGTTTTTTTTCTACTGAGCCTATGTGGAGAAAAAGCGAGTTAAGCTCAAGCGTTCGAAGCGCTTCGCGCGATTTTACGGTATCATGGCTTCGCAGTTCAAAAATTTCGTTGTTCAAAAGGCGAGAAATCAAACTCAACGACTAAGCAAAAGAAAGCAACCTGGAAGTTGCCTATTGAGAGTTAGCGGTCAGAACTTCTTCTTTTCTAAGTATCGATGACTCTGAATTGCTGCTTTTGGTTAACTGAAGACCCGACGTGACAACAAGAAAACCGGATCAGTGTGCCGGAAAATTACTGTCTCATTCTTCAACACTGGTTTTATCATTTTCAAACATACTTAAGTCTGGCGGATTATGCAGAAAGTAGTTTTGTCCATGCTTCATTTGTTTGGTGGCAGATGATTTGCTGAAGTCTGTTTTTCCGAAAAAGGAACAGTTCATTATTTCGGACTGTTCAAAGATCACACTGATGAAAGTGGCATGTTGCTTAAAATCAGCGCTGCTGAAGACTGATCTGCCTCTTATTTCTGCATAATTGAAAAAACAATCTCCGTTCCAATTGACCAGTGAGAAATCGGTATATCCAAAGAACCGGGTGTTGCTGAACTGAGCGGTGGCATTGAAGGTGGTTCCCTGGAAACTGCTGCCAACATCTGAAGCGGCATCGAGAAAACCGGCCTGCTGCATAAAAAAGGCGTTCTGGAAACGAAGTTCTCCGTGAAAGATACATCTGTTAAACCATGCCTGTTGAGAAAAACTGCATTCTTCGAAATTGGCGGTCTTCTCAAACAATGAACCGGAAAACACTGTTTTCCCCAATATGCTGCAAGCCCTGAAGGTAACGGGCTCCTTAAATGTACAGCCCAGGAACGACAGATTGCCCTGAAACATTGTGCTGTATTTCATGCCTTTGTCATCAGTTGCATAAGCCCGCACTTCCCTTTCAAAAACGCAGTTTTTAAAGGTAACAGAGGCGTTGTAACGGGTCTGTTGCATCACCTCACTTACCGGATTCGATGGCATAATTCTGGTGAAGTCAAATTCTTCAGATAAGGTTTTATTTTCTATCAGGATATCGCGGCCAGCCCGCAATTGTTTAATGAATGATTTCAGATCCGGATCCTGTCCTGTGGTATCACAGGTGGTGAACAACATGATGGTCAAAAGCAACAGCGATTGTTTTATCATAGCCTGGTAAAATTATTATAGAACAGGGTAGCAGAATAACGAATATGTTATCTGCTCACCTCAAATGGACGCTAAAAACCGGATCAATGCTTTCCCGGGATCCGGTAGCCGGCCTTACGTTGAAGATACTCATCAACTTTTTGATCGAGCCTTCCGCTTTTTTTCTCTGCTTTGAAAAATGCAAGAATTTCTTTTTGTGTATAAGCGTTTTTAAATTCAGGTGTTACTACTGAATTGTATTTGCTGTTTCTGAGATTGGGCACCGATGCGGGAACTTCATTTTTAAATTTGAAACTTCCTGCATTCCCGCCTGTGGACTTTGTACCAATGCCATAATCAAAGTATATAGGATAAACACTGGTGTAAAAGAGGTTATTGATTTCGTTCTCTTCCTGGAATTTATCTTCAGCATCGGCAATGGTCAGTAAATAATAATATCCGGTGATGTCAGGCATGTAATAAGTTCTGGTCACACTTTCAAAGCCCCAGGCATAGTTGGCAAAATTATTCCCTGCCGGGATCGGGATATTGAAAATACAATTCCATTCTGTCGGACAATTGTAGGTATTCTCAGCAACAGAAGTATTAAACTGGTCGTAGAAAATCACTCCATAGTCGTTGGCGTCATAGGCATTATAATAGATATGGTAGTAAGACCAGTCTGCTGAAGAGGATGCATTGGCATTGCCAATGTTGTAAATGTTAAAATCAAGAATTCTTTCTGTCGGATAATCATAGTTTCCGGTTGAATAGTCGTTAAAAATCCAGGGAGCCAGATCAACACCGCTTACAACAGGATTGGGACCCGGATCGGGAGGATTATCGCCGCCTTCATTGGCAGCTATGAACAGAACTTTATCATTGCCTTCACCCATAACAAATTCATTAAAAAAGAAATTGTAGTCAACCCAGCAATTTCCGGAAGATCCCCAGCCGGCTCCCCATGAATTAACAACCCTGAAGGCACCATTCGGTCCTTTATTGTCGTCGTAACCGCCTATAATCAATGCATGGTATGCGTGTTGTCCTACATTGTCGTATGAAGTAGCTGAAGTAATCACTTCGTCAGAATTGTGGCTCATAAAATTATCGGCCAGTTTTGCGCCAAAGATAACCGGCACATTCTGAGAAATATTCTTTTTAATAGCTGAAACGGATCCTTCTACCTTACGCCAGTATGCGATTTTATTTCCGGCTGCTTCTGTTGCCCAGGAAGGATCGAGCCCCGATTGTGAGCAATTACCAAGGCTGGTATATGGAACGGTTTGCAGGGTTGCAATTCCCCTGTTCTGGATGATGTTCAAAGCGTCCTCAAAATTGGAACCCCCACAATCCTGACCTTTGAGGTTATCATCAATGGCAGTAAAAAGGTCCTTTGGACTGAATTGTTTGTTCGGGCTGGCAAGGTCGTTGGCGTTATATCCCTTCTCGATGCCATTGATGACTGTCTTGCAGTTGTATCCAACAGCCCATGCCACACAGGTGCCGTATTGACCCTGATCGCCGGTCGGAGGAAACTTGTCAAGAATATCATAGGATTCAGGGAGATTATCAGCTCCAAAACCGAAATTGGTTGTTGCAGGTACAGAACTCATATCGTCGTCATCCCTCAGTCCAAGACCGAATCCGGTTTCATTCGGATCATCTGGTGTATCATCATCTTTTGGATCGCAACCGGAAATCATCAGTAAGCTAAAAAGTGATAACACGGTTAAAAATGGTAATTTTTTCATGGTTTTGTTGATTTATTATGGTGGGAAAAACAAAGTTACGAAATATTAAATGTTTCTGCAATATCTTATTCTCACAAATTTGTATCAAAGTGCAACATAGACAAATGAACACAGTTTACCTGATTTTAACCTCCCGATGGCCGATGAACAACGGAAATCAAACTTTTCACTTTTTACAAACCATTGTTTACATCCCTTTCTTATCTTTGCTGCAAACCACAACGGTATGGGATTAATTTCAATCGAAGGCATGGAGTTCTTTGCTTATCATGGCCATTTCAAGGAGGAACAGGTCATCGGCACCCGCTTTATGGTCGATCTTTACATTGAAGTCGACACCGGGCAGGCAGAGCGCAGCGACAACCTGCACGATACGGTGAATTACCTGACTGTATACCAGACCGTTAAAAAGGAGATGGAACAGAAGTCACACCTGCTTGAACATGTGGCCCACCGTATTTTAAAGGCTGTTCATGCCCGTTTCCCGGATGTATCGGAAGCCGAAGTGAAAATTTCAAAACTCAACCCTCCCCTGGGCGGAAAAATAGACAGGGTTTGTGTTACCTTAACCAGTGATGATATTTATGAATGAATCAGTAAAACCAACACAGAAAATATGCCCGCGTTGCGGCAGAACCTTCGGATGCCTGCATGCGGAAGGCTGCTGGTGCTTTGACTTTGTCATCACACCGGAAAATACAGAGAAATTGAAAAACACCTACAACAATTGCCTTTGTCCGGAATGCCTGCCTTTATACGGGGAGAAAAAGACAACCGGAAACGTCTGAAATAGATAAATTATTGATTGACTGAAACTTAATCATCAATTAAAAAAAGTCGGCGGGAATACGGAATTTTACTAAATTTGCCGCGATTATGGTCTCGTGGCCGAGTGGCTAGGCAGAGGTCTGCAAAACCTTGTACAGCGGTTCGAATCCGCTCGAGACCTCAAAAACCGGTTCCTGATGGAGCCGGTTTTTTTATTATCCCACAACCGGAGTCTTTAACCCAGCCGGTATTAAACCTCGCAGGCGATCGGAAAAGGTCGGATTCCGGGAACTCCGGTACTATGAAACCATTGTATTTAACAATGCAGCCATAGGTATTATCCCGGCAAAAGACAAATACAAAAACGGAATAACCGATAATCTCAGGATGGTATAACCCTAATTCTTCAAACACCTGACGGATATACCATAATTCGAATTAAGAGGACTGCGTATTACTTCTGCATAGTTATACCATAAACTCCGGTAATAAAGGTCTGTCGTGAAATACACCGTTGAGCTCCAGAAGTATCCATTGGTGTTTTGAAAGTTGAAAGATCCTGAACTGTGGCGCATACCTCCCGGAAGGCCTGTAAATCCACTGCTGTTGGTGGCACCGGTATTGGGGGAAGCCCAATGCGTATTCCCGGCTTCCTTCATTTTTCCGCCGGCATCCGTTCCTGAAAATACTCCCAGTGCTGAACAATTAACACTTGCGTCAAGGTAGGTGGTTAGTGTACACCACTCAGCATCGGTGGGCACATGCCAGCCTGTAGGGCAAATGCCCTGTGATCCGGGGATGGTTGAATATTGCATCACCTCATTCCACTGGTAAAGTCCACCATAATCATCACATCCGGATTCAAGGTCATTAAAGCAATACTTTTCAGGAATCCCATTGTCAGATTGGTTGTTTACACCATCTATCCGCGCACCTGTGTTCAGATTCTGTGCCATCCAGCACTGGGTTCCGATCTGAACGGTGGTGTAGATTCTGCCGTCGCGCAAGTCACTGAAGGGCTGTCCGCAGATAAATGAACTGAGCAGACCCCATGAGGAGCCATTATAAATATTTACTGTCTTTTCTTCGGTATTATAGATCATCAGACCTTCAGCCGGGGATGGAATTGAATTCCGCTGAGCAGTGGTCATCCGTGGTGGCAAAAACCCTTTGTCTGTAAAATTTACATCAAGACCTGCCGAGGGATCTGGTGCACTTTCGTTCCCGTTAATCCCTACGCCCTGCGCCTGGCTGAGAATTGTGATTCCTGAAAAGATAAGGGTAATAAGAATAATATGTAATGATTTCATAATCCGTTGGTTTTAAACTTTTAACTGCTCTACTCTTTTTCAGGATTTTCGAGATTCTCCGTAATTTATTGTCTTACAAATACTTCCATAAAGCTATTATTAACAGGGGAATCTGATAAATGTTTTATGACTTAAGCATCCCGATCCCGGAGAGCTCCCAGGATAAAAAGCCGTAAGATGAATCTGCGACAAATTATTATCCAAACCGACTTTATTTTATCTTAATTCAGGTAATGGATTACCTGAATTATTTATAGTTTTGCCATTGTTTATATTCAGTCTAAATTAATTTACCAACGCTTTCAAACAACATGAAACAACTGATAACACTCTCCCTGTTCCTTTTTATTTTCTCAAGCCTCCTGGTCAGCGCGCAAAACAATGAGCCTCCCAAAGGTCTGGCCGAATCGTTTATGGACAAATCGACCGGGAAAAAGCTTTCGATGGGCATGTATGGTCATGTGGATTTCACACAGCCGCTGGATGATTCGCTCCGTAAAAACGGTAAACTTGATGTTACCCGGCTGGTGATGCTTATGAATTACAAGTTCAGCGATAAACTTGACTTTTTCAGCGAAGTGGAATTCGAACACGTTAAAGAGCTGTGGGTTGAACAGGCTTTTATGCAGTACAGGTTCAGCGACGCCCTGATGCTGAAGGGCGGACTGATGGTTATTCCCATGGGTATTGTTAATGAATACCATGAGCCCACCACATACAACGGCGTGAAACGCCCCTCCATCGACACCCGGATAATACCAACCACCTGGAGGGAAATAGGTTTCGGCTTGTCGGGCAACCTGAGCCAGGCTTACCTGAAATATCAGCTTTACGTCGTGAATGGCTTTAAGAGCTATGACGGAACAGCCAGTCTGGGCGGTCCGAATGGTTTCCGCAGTGGCCGACAGCGGGGGGCCGAATCATTCATCTCCTCCCCTAACCTATCGGCTAAGGTTGATTTTTATGGCATAAGCGGTCTAAACATCGGACTGGCCGGGTACTTCGGCAATACCCAGTCAACCCTGTACCAGGATCTGCCCAAAGACGATAAAGCCCTGAATGACAGGGCCGACTCCTCCGTGGTAAACCTTGCCATGCTGGGTGTGGATGCCAGATATACCCTTGGAGGTCTGCAACTCAGGGGGCAATATATACTAAACATGGTTGGCAATACTGCCGCATACAATGCCTTTACCGGAAAAGACCTGGGGTCGCGGATGGGGGGATGGTATGCCGAAGCAGCCTGGAACCTGCTTCATGGGTCAAAAATGGCCGGCAGGCCGCTCACCCTGTTTGCCAGAATCGAACAATACGACCTGCATGCCGCAACCGAGAACGGTTTAGCCCGGAACAAGGCTTACAACATGACTGAAATAACCACAGGGCTTGGGTATAGCATCGCTGAAGGAGCTGTTGTTAAAGCTGATATACAGTTGACCCGGGACAAAAACGGGAATACATTCCACCCAACAGTCAATGCAGGAATCGGTGTTAATTTCTGATAAATGTGCAAATGGGATTACTTTTCCTCTCAGAATGGATAATTGTTAAATGATTTTACCATGGTAAAATGCTTTGTTCGTGAATCAGGGAGATTTCCTGCCAATTTATTGCTGATATTGCTCATTGCTGCTTTCATGCCCATTTCCGGCGATCTTAGGCTTTCGCACGAAAGTGTGAAAAAGCTGAATAAATCCATGGCCGGAATCTATGCTGGTCATATCACACATTTTGAGAAACTTGAACTGAGCAATCAGGAGATATCCGATCCGGAAATATTGAATGCCGACGGGAAATGGTTCGCGATCAGGGAAGAGGGTACAACCCTCGGCTGGCTGATGGCCGACAGGATATGGGGAAGGTACCATGAATTCGAATATGCCCTGATTGTAGATACCACCTGCAGAATCATCAATGTTTCCGTACTGAGTTATCCGGCTTCCCATGGTAACGCGGTAACCGGCCGGAAATGGCTGAACGGGTTCCGGGGCTTTTCGCCTGATAGCCTGCCCGTTTTCGGAGCCAATGTTGATGCCCTGTCGGGTTCTACCATTTCAGGAACAAATCTTACAGAATCAGTTTCAACTTCTCTCGGGATACTAAAAAAGCTGAAGGAGGGCGATCTCCTGAAATAAGCGTTCACGAATGCTTTGCAAAACAGTCCAAATCAATTACTTTTGCCGGCTTATAAACCGGACTGATGGAAGTATTGACCTTGTTGCTGCTGGCTTTTGGCCTGTCGTTCGACTCCTTTGCCGTATCTGTCAGCAGCGGTCTGATCCTTCCGGGAATCCGGTTCTACAAAGCCTGCATCATCGCCTTCTCCCTGGCGTTTTTTCAGGCCCTGATGCCAATGCTGGGCTGGTTTGCCGGTTTGACGGTGCGCGATGAACTCGCCCACATCGACCACTGGATTGCCTTTGGGCTGTTGGCATTACTGGGCATAAAAATGATTATTGAAAGCCTGAAGGCAGAAGAACACCGGAATGGTTTTAACCCACTGAAACCCTCCGTATTGCTGACCATGTCGCTGGCAACCTCCATTGATGCCCTGATTGTGGGCATTAGTTTTGCTTTCTTTCAGAAACCCGATACCACTGCGATCATTTTACCGGTAATCATCATCGGAGGGGTTACCTTCATAGTTTCCATGCTTGGGATTCTCTTCGGCAAAAAGGCCGGAACCCGGCTTGGCAAACGTATGGAAATGCTGGGCGGATTTATCCTGATCGCCATAGGACTGAAGATCCTGATAGAGCATCTGTGGATGTAAACCCGATTGTTGAGAAGAAGGGACGAGGGTCGTTTTTGAGGGACGAGGGACGAGGGACGAGGGACGAAAATCCTGCCATAAGAAATAAGTAGATGCCTGGAAAACAAATCATTCAAATTTATAAAGTGGATACAGCCAAGCTGAATCATTGTCTCCCGCCCCTTGTCCCCCGTCCCGTTTTTCCATGCAACCAACGGGTATTCCATTCCGCCAACATTCCACCATCCCAACAAATCTGATTTCGTATCTTTGCATGTTTTAATAAAAATGCATCCGCATGAGCGACGACAAAATTAACGCTGATCTTTCAGGTGAAAGTAAAACACCGACCAATTTTATACATGCCATCATCGAGGAGGAAATCCGCAATGGTAAGAACGAAGGAAGGGTACATACCCGCTTCCCACCGGAACCCAACGGCTATCTCCACATCGGCCATGCCAAGAGTATTTGTCTCAATTTCGGGACTGCCCGCAAATACAACGGACTTGCCAACCTCAGGTTTGACGATACCAATCCGGTGAAGGAAGACACTGAGTATGTCGACAGCATCATGGAAGATGTCCGCTGGCTTGGATTTGACTGGGACGACCGGCTTTACTATGCTTCTGATTATTTCGACCAGTTGTACGAATGGGCGGTTAAAATGATCCGGGAAGGTCATGCCTATGTGGATGACCTGAATGCCGAACAAATCAGCGAATACCGCGGAACTGTTACCCGTCCGGGTAAGGAAAGCCCCTACCGCAACCGCACCCCTGAAGAAAACCTTGATCTTTTTACCAGGATGAAAGATGGTGAATTTCCCGATGGTTCGAGGGTTTTAAGGGCTAAAATCGACATGGCCCATCCGAATATGCTGATGCGTGATCCCATTATGTACCGCATCCTCCATACCGATCATCACCGCACCGGCGACAAATGGTGCATTTATCCGATGTATGATTATGCACATGGCCAGAGCGATTATCTCGAAGGCATTACCCACAGCATCTGTACGCTGGAATTTGAAGTACACCGGCCATTGTATGAATGGTACCTTGAGCAGGTCGCTGAAGGAAGCTACCGCCCGCGTCAGATCGAATTTGCCAGGCTAAACCTGACCTATACGGTGATGAGTAAACGTAAACTGCTGCAGCTGGTCAATGAAAAGGTAGTAAACGGCTGGGATGATCCAAGGATGCCAACCATCTGCGGACTGCGCCGAAGGGGGTATACACCCGAATCGCTGAGGGCCTTCGCCGACGTTATCGGCATAGCCAAGCGGGATCAGGTTATCGATGTTGCCCTGCTTGAATTCTGTGTCAGGGAAGACCTCAATAAACGCTCAAACCGGGTGATGGCAGTACTGAACCCGGTGAAACTAATCATTGATAATTTCCCGGAAGGAGAAGTGATTGAACTTGAAGCCATTAATAATCCGGAAGATCCGGAAGCAGGCACCCGGTTGATCCGGTTCACCAAAGAACTGTTTATTGAAAGGGAGGATTTTATGGAGAATCCTACCGGTAAATTCTTCCGGCTGAAACCCGGTGGTGAAGTCAGGCTGAAGTACGGATTTATCATCAAATGCGAGGATATTGCCAAGGATTCAGAGGGCAATATTACCGAAATACATTGCACTTACCAGGAAGATACCCGCAGCGGTATGGTCAACAGCAACAAGAAAGTCAAGGGTACGCTTCACTGGGTTTCGGCAGAGCACGCCATTCCGGTTGAAGTCCGCCTCTATGACCGGCTTTTTGCCACAGAAACACCTGAAAACGTTGAGGAAGGCCAGGATTTCAAAGACAACCTGAACCCCGACTCACTCAAAACCATCACGGCCATGGCTGAACCATCCGTTGTTAAGCTCATTTCCGGCGACAGGGTACAGTTTGAGCGGCTCGGATATTTCTGTGTAGATCCGGACTCTGCAACATCGAAAATAGTGTTTAACCGCACTGTTGCACTGAAAGATAACTGGACAAAATCAAATCAGGCATAAAAATTCTTTGATTTTCTGTTCGGATTTTTAAAAAATTGTATACTTTTGCACCGTTATATCAATATTGTCTGATGGTGTAATAGGCAACACGTCTGATTCTGGATCAGAAGAGTCTAGGTTCGAGCCCTAGTCGGACAACCAGAGAGCCCTGCAGGAATGCGGGGCTTTTTCATTTACAGCCTGTCGCTTACTTCTTTTGACGTTTTCTAATCTGAATCCATAAAATTAAGTTAACGTGAGTTCGATTTATTATTTGGATATTAAGCTAAAGATAATCAAACCATTAAGAACAGTTTTTTGGTGAAATTTCGTGCTTTGATGCTCCCGCCTGCCCTCCTTTGGCGGGTAAAACGGCAGTCAGGTTTTGTGGCAACATTCTCTCTGCCACCAAAACACCAATTACGACTCCAAAATTGTTTTAAAAATATTTAAGTTACTGTAAATCATTCACTAATATTTCGGGTTCATGTTAAGGTAAGGAACAGACTGAATTTTAACCTGTTTGATCAATATAAGCCGGAAACCGGTTATTTTGCATAAAATCTCCAGTCATGAAAAACTACCTTGTCCTTCTTCTCATTCTGGCAATCACCACAGCCAGTGCCCAGCCGCAGCTCACGAAGGAAACTGCCTCGCATTTTGCAAAACTGGCTTTGAAATGCATACAGCAGGAATACCCCAACAAACCCGGTGAAGTGCTGGGAAGTGAACTGGATGTAAAACCCGTTCGCGAATATCGTCCGGCCTTCTATGGATGCTTTGACTGGCATTCGTCGGTACACGGACACTGGATGCTGATCCGGCTGATGAAGGATTTCCCGGGCCTCCCTGAAGAAACAGAGATCCGAACGGCCATTGGAAAAAATATAACCCCCGAGAACATTGCTGTTGAAGTAAAATTCTTCCTCGACAGCAACAATAAAAGTTTTGAACGGACCTATGGATGGGTATGGCTGCTCAAACTGGCCGGTGAACTGAACACCTGGAACGATTCCGATGCAAAGTACTGGGAATCCTGTCTGAAGCCCCTTTCGGATCTGATCTGTAACTATTACATTGATTTCCTTCCAAGACTATTGTATCCGATCAGGGTAGGGGAGCACACCAATACTGCTTTCGGTATGTCATTTGCCCTCGATTATGCCCGTATCACGCAGAATAAGCCCCTTGAAGAGGCGCTGGTGACGCGGGCAAGGCATTATTTCCTCAACGACACAAACTGCCCTGAATCGTGGGAACCGGGCGGATATGACTTTCTTTCACCCTGCCTGACTGAAGCGGACCTGATGGCCAGGGTTCTTCCTGCTGAAGACTTTGTGAAGTGGATAAACGCGTTTCTTCCGGGGATCAACTCCGGAGGGTTGAAAATCATGAATGAAACGGCCCGGGTGAGCGACCGCAGCGACGGTAAACTGGTACATCTGGACGGATTGAACTTTTCACGTGCATGGTGCCTGAAAGGGCTTGCCGGCATTGCCGGAATGAACCGGGAAATACTGTCAGAAGCGGCACTGAGGCACATCAATGCAGCCCTTCCGAATGTGGCCGATGGCGATTATGCAGGAGAACACTGGCTGGCTACCTTTGCAGTGGTCGCCTTGTCTGAAAGCCAGAACAACGCCTATCCAAAGTCTAAACAGCAGAAACAGTAAGAAATATTAAGAATGAAACTTTCTGATGTCTTCCCGGACTTTAAAGATCATACAAAGTCAGGAATTCATAGCCATTACCCATTGCATCCAGAAATTTTATAAAATCAGGGAAGCCTATAACCAGGGAAGCCGTATTATCATTGGGATGAAAACTGATTTTGGGAAGATGTTTCAGGTTTTCATCGAGAAAGAGATATACATGCTGATCTTTATCGTGAATCAGTCCGAAAGGAGCAACCGAACCCGGTTTCAGCCCAAGATATTTATCCATCCGTTGTTCTGAGGCAAAGGAGAGTTTCCCTTGCCTGAGTCGTTTCTCCAGGTCGTGTATACTTAGGTTCCTGCGGTGGTCAAAGATCACCATGTAGTGTTGATTGCCCTTGTGATTTCTGAAAAAGAGGTTTTTGCAATGGGTGGTTCCGGCAATATCTTTCCAGTATTGAACAGCTATTTCTATGGTAGGAGCAGGCGGATGTTCATGGTATTCAAAGGGAATTCCAAGTTCCTCCAGTTTGCGGTAAAGCAGGGGATCGCCGTTCATGGGTAGAAGTTCAAAGCTAAAAGCTCAAAGTCAAAGTAAAAAGTAAAAAGCTTGCCCGCCGCTTTCAGGCGGGTAAAAAGCCTGCCCAGCCCCTTTCAGCGGGTAAGTCGAAAGACAGGTGAAAAGTAAAAAACCACCGGGTTACAAATTTAGGTATTAACAGACTGATTGGCATTTCCGATGAAACAGGATTAAGTTGCTTTTTTGGTGTTTGAAAACCCATCCTGTACAAAGAGTTATTCGTTAATAAAAATCGAAGCATTTCCCTGACAGGCGGTAATTACGTTGATACAAAACTAACTTCCCAGATTTGCAATGGCTTTATCAATTCTGTTCAGTGTTTCATTTTTGCCGAGCAGGGATATCATGGCAGAAACCCCGGGGCCGAAACTCCCGCCCACCAGCGCCAGACGAAGGGTATTCATGATTTGCCCCATCCCCAGGCCATTATCGTTAATGTAGGTCTTGACAACGGTATCGATATTTTCAACAGTAAAATCTTCTGTATTGGCCAGTATTTCAGACAGTTTCTGAAGCAGGGCAGGGGTTTCGGGTTTCCAGAATTTCTGAATCACTTTCTCATCCCACGAAACGGGGGCTACAAAGAAATAATGCGATTGCTCCCATAAGTCAGGAATAAGTACAGCCCTGTCCTTTATGATGGCTGAAACGCTGAGAAGAAAATCCGGTGAAACTTCTATCTCCCTCTCTTTCAGTATATTTCCCAAAAGGATTGAAACTTCCCTATCGTCCAGGCCCGACATGTAATGATGGTTAAACCATTTAGCCTTTTCAGGATCAAATTTAGAACCGGACTTACCGACCCTTTCAATGGAAAATGCCTGGATCAGTTCTTCGATGCTGAAAACCTCCTGTTCGGTACCGGGGTTCCAGCCCAATAAGGCCAGCATATTGATAAAGGCTTCGGGCAAATAGCCACTTTCGCGGTAACCAGAAGATACTTCCCCGGATTTCGGGTCGGTCCAACGCAACGGGAAAACCGGGAATCCCAGTCGATCCCCGTCCCTTTTACTAAGTTTTCCATTGCCGTCTGGCTTTAAAAGAAGGGGTAAATGGGCAAATTCAGGCATATCGGCTTCCCAGCCAAAATAACGGTAAAGTAAAACATGCAGCGGAGCTGATGGAAGCCACTCCTCACCCCGGATGACATGAGATATTTTCATCAGGTAATCATCAACCACATTGGCAAGATGATAGGTGGGCATACCATCAGATTTATACAAGACTTTATCATCCAGTAACATAGATTCAACACTTACCCGACCTCTGATCAGATCCTGAACTACAATGGTTTCGTTTTCAGGTATCTTTACCCTGATAACATAATGTTCACCGGATTGAAGCAGTGCTTCAACATCTTCACCTGAAAGGACTAACGAATTCTTCAGACCTTTCCGCGTCAGGGGGCCATATTGAAACGTCTCTTTGCGTGATTCAGAATCCTTTCTTAAAGCTTCCAGTTCTTCAGGTGTATCAAAAGCATAGTATGCTGTTCCATTGTTCAGGAGTTGAAGGGCATATTGATGATACAATTCCTTCCTGTCGCTTTGTCGATAGGGTGCATAAGGACCTCCGATATGCACGCCTTCATCAAACTGAATTCCGCACCATTTCAATGATTCAATGATATATTCCTCTGCCCCGGGAACAAAACGGGTCTGGTCTGTATCTTCAATTCTCAGTAAAAATTTACCATGGTGTTTCCTGGCAAATAAGTAGTTATATAAGGCAGTCCTGACTCCACCTATGTGCAGTGGTCCTGTCGGACTTGGGGCAAATCGTACACGGATTTCTTTCATTTTCAACCTTCTTTAGCAGTGCAAAGATAATAAAACTGACCTCGTCGGTTTTATGTAATTAGCTGTGCCTGCTTTGCAAGATGTTCCTTTTTGAATTTATTAACATTCTGCTGAACCAAATTGATGTAACTTTGTAATAATTGCAGCGTTAGATTAATATACTGATATTTGTCTGCAAATTCCAGCGTATGGCAAAAAAGCCCATAATCCGGGTTCGTATTCCGAAATATCGCATAGGAAGGATTTTTCTTTTTCCTGTGTTGCTTTATTTTATGCTTGTTTTTCCGGTTCTTGCATTTATGATACTGAAAAGCTTTCCTGAGCTAAAGGATAAAAGCGGTTATAAAGCAGTAATAAGTATAGATTCAACCAGGCTGAAAACCTTTTCTGATAGCACCAAAAGCCCGATTGATCATTTTAAAGATGGATTGGATGCCGGAAAGAAGTTTGCTGATATTCAACGGGATAGTATTAAAGCAATTGCAGATAGTTTAACCAATATTATAGAATCGGCTGAGGCGGATACTACCAATGATGTAAACATTACCTTTCCTGTAAATTCTTCCAAAAAAGGAGATTCAAACGCATTCTCTGATTCAATTACTGCTCTATTCCGTTTTGTGATTATTTTCAGTACCATCCTTGGTTTTGCTGTTAATATTCCCTTCAAGCGATATTTCAGGAGGAAACGGCTCGGGAAAACGGTTTCGCCAAGGCTTTACCGATACTGCCGGAAATTTCTGCTGTTTACCCCACTTATCAATAGCGGGATTGTTTTACTTGCTTTTACTGTTGTTCACGGAATCATGATTTATCAGATCCGCACTCCGGACGCTTTCACCGATGAAATCAGCCGGAGGATGTTTTCAAATTACCTGTTTATTTCACTGGTAGCCTCACTGCTCACCGTGCTTTTTATCTATTTCTGGCAAAAGCACAGGGTACATATCCGTTATATTGAACACGTTTATACCCGCGATGAACTGCAGAAAAGAATCTTCGGGAAAAACACAGGCAAAATAAGAAACAGGCTTTATATTGCCAGTGCGATGACAACGCTTCTTCCGCTCACCATAGTTTTGCTTTACCTTATTCTAAGCCTCACTCCCATCAGCGATATGGGGGATGTCAGCCCTGAAGGGATGAGGATCATGCTGGGCCGGCTGACTGATGTGCTGGGGCCGGGGGTTGATTTTACCAAAGAATCCGGATTTTCGAATCTTTATTATATCAGTGCATTTGACAATACACTGATGTTCGGAGGTATTTTCAGCGGAATCCTGGTTTCATTTATATATATCCTGTTTTTTGTAAACTGGTCAACCGCCGATATCGTTCGTCCTGTTAATGAACTGGTTGAAAGCATGCGCAAAACCGGAGAAGGTATGCTCGATAATTTTACCATCGTCAGAACCAACGATGAGATCGGGGTGATGTCGGAAGGATATAATATGATGACCTCGCGCCTGAGGGAATATATCTTCCGGATATCTCAGATGAATGAAGCATACAGTCGTTTTGTACCCAATCAGTTCCTTGAATTTCTTGGGAAAGAGGACTTTGTAGATATTCAGCTTGGTGATCAGGTTCAGAAAGAGATGACCGTTATGTTCTCTGATATCCGTGGGTTCACCGAACTTTCTGAAGATATGACTCCTAAGGAAAACTTTGATTTCATCAATCATTACCTCGGTTACATGGAACCTGTGATCAGGAAGAACAATGGCTTCATCGACAAGTTTATAGGTGATTCCATTATGGCCCTGTTTCATGAAAAAGTCGATGATGCCATTGATGCAGCCATCGAAATGCGTTACAAATTAAATCAGTTCAATCTTGACCGGATTGATCAGGGAAAGCCTACCATTGATTCGGGGATTGGTATTCATACGGGAAACCTAATGCTTGGGGTAGTAGGAGGGGAGGGGAGAATGGACGGAACTGTTATTTCTGATGCGGTCAACCTTGCCTCAAGGCTTGAGGGTCTTTCAAAAATTTACCGCACCCCAATCATCATCAGTGAAGATACGCTCATCAAACTTGAAAATCCGGCCAGATACAATTTCCGTTTTCTCGATATCGCCCGCGTAAAGGGAAAAAAAGAAGCAGTATATGTGTTTGAAGTATTAGACGGCGAACCTGAGGAGATAAAAATGCTTAAAATAGAGACTAAGCCATTGTTTGGCAATGGAATAGATCATTATAAAAACAAGAGGTTTGAGGAAGCACTAAAAGTGTTCAGCGAGATTGTCAGAATAAATCAACTTGACTCGGTTGCAGCATTCTATGTAAACCGTTGTAAGAATAACATTCAGAAAGGAATTCCGGATGACTGGAACGGAATTGAAGTTTTTGATGCCAAGTAACCTGATGGTGTGAAAATGTTTGGTTTTGTGAATTATAAACCGGGATTCCGGCCACTAATCCGTAAAGCAAACTTTGTATACATATTTTCGTTTAGATAACTGGTAGTTCGGAATTACAACCGGATACATTTAAAGTTTCATTGAAAAGTAATGAACGACAACTATACCCTGCTCATCGACAAACTCGACGCCTTTATCCGGAAGTATTATGCGAACCTGTTAATCAGGGGTGGATTATACAGCATTGCACTACTGGGAAGTTTTTTCCTGATTTTCACACAATTGGAATTGGTTGCCTGGTTTTCTGTATCGGTACGGACCATTATATTCTATTCATATCTGGCCGGAGCCCTGGCTATTTTGTCACGTTTTGTGGTCTATCCCATTCTTAAGCTAAGCAAGGCCGGGAAAAGGATCTCTCACGAAATGGCTGCATCAATCATCGGGACGCATTTCTCTGAAGTCCGTGACACCCTGCTGAATACATTACAGCTGAATGAACTGGCCGATAAACAACCAGGGGAAAGAGAGCTGATCCTGGCAAGTATCAATCAAAAGGCTGAAAAACTGAAACCAGTACCTTTTGTTTCTGCTATCGACCTGAGCCGGAACCGCAAATATCTGGTATATGCCTTACCACCATTATTTATACTGCTTAGTTTTCTGATTTTTTCCCCAAATGCCATAACAGGTCCGGGTAGCCGGCTTATCCATCATTCCGTTGCTTTTCAGAAACCCCTGCCTTTTAGCCTGAACATTAAAAATAAAGCTTTAAAGGCTGTACAACAGGATGATTTCACCCTTTTGATAAACGTAGAGGGAGAAGAAATTCCTGACCAGGTATTTATTGTTATTGATGGAATAGAATACCGGATGGATGCAGGCGATAAACTCAACTACTCTTATACTTTCAGGAAAGTTCAGAAAAACCAGCAATTCAGATTTCTGGCTGCCGGACATTATACCACTGATTATGAACTAATTGTGCTTCCAAAGCCTATTATCCTGAATTTTGATCTGGAGTTGACCTATCCCCCATATACGGGTCAGAAATCGGAAGTGCTTTCAAATACCGGAGATATATCTGTACCCCAGGGAACAAGTGTTCTTTGGAAATTTTACACACGTGATACCCGTTTTCTTACACTCAAAACAGGAGAGACTTCTCAGAGAATTGAACTGAAAAACACCAATATTCTCACTGCTTCAAAGCGACTTATGGTTCCAACACCATATTCTGTCAGTATTGAAAATCAATATATGAAAGGTACTGATTCTATGTCGTTCTTTATCAATGTTGTACCTGATTTATTTCCGATGATTTCCGTTGAGGAATATCGTGATTCTGTATATGATAACCGTTTGTATTTCAGGGGTTTAATTAAAGATGACTATGGTTTCAGAAACCTGGAATTCCGACTTGCACGCAAATCAGAGAAGGGAGAACTTTCGGCTGAAACATCACTTCCGGTGAGTATTCAAAAAG
Source organism: Bacteroidales bacterium (assembly GCA_016705005.1). Classification (GTDB taxonomy): domain Bacteria; phylum Bacteroidota; class Bacteroidia; order Bacteroidales; family Lentimicrobiaceae; genus Lentimicrobium. The sequence continues at coordinate 21,486 of JADIZB010000022.1, forward strand.
ATAACACCCAACAACAGTTTTACCATTTCTTTGATGTGGCAGGAGCGGGTCTGAATCCTGGCGATCAGGTAGAATATTATTTCATCGTATGGGATAATGATGGTGTAAATGGCAGTAAATCTTCCATATCACAGAAGATGTCACTCAAAATTCCCACTCTTGGTGAAATAGAGAAGATGATTGAGAAAAATCAGGAGAATGTTAAGAGTGAGCTTGAAAAGAGCATTGATGAAGCACGTAAGATTCAGAAGGACATCAGTCAATTGAATAAGAAACTTCTCGACAAAAAGAGCCTTAACTATCAGGAGAAAAAACAGGTTCAGGATTTACTTGAACGACAGAAAAATCTTCAGAAACAGGTTGAGGAGATGAAACAGCAGAATGAAAAGGCCAACAGGAAGGAATCCCAGTATACTGAAATGAATGAATCCATTGCTGAAAAGCAGCGTCAGCTGGAAAAATTATTTGAGGAAATCATGTCTGATGAGATGAAGCAACTCATGGAGGAACTTCAGAAAATGATGGAAAATCTCGACAAGGAGAAGCTTAACGATGTGATGGAAAAGATGAAGTTCAATGCCGAGGATCTTGAAAAGTCATTAGACAGAAACCTTGAACTCTTTAAACAACTTGAATTTGATAAGAAGCTCACAGAAACCATCGATAAACTGAAAGCTCTATCGGAGGAACAAAAGAAACTATCTGAAAAAACAAATGAAGCCGATAAGAAGAGTCAGGAAAAATTAACCAGTGAACAGGAAAAAATTAATGAGGCATTTAATGAGTTGAAGAAGGATCTTCAGGAATTGAAAGAAATCAATAACAAGCTTGAAGAGCCCAACAATTTCAATGTTCCTGAAACGAAAAAGGAGGATATCCAGAAGGACCTGAACGAATCGGAAAAGAGTTTGAAAGAGAGCCAGATGAAAAAAGCATCCAAATCACAGAAAGATGCATCTCAAAAGATGGAGGAGATGAGTGATATGCTTTTTGAAATGCAGCAGGAAATGGAGGAGGAGTCGGATGGAGAGGATATTGAAGCGCTCCGGGCCATATTGGAAAATCTGGTTCGCATTTCGTTTGATCAGGAAGATCTTATTGAGAAACTGGCATCGATTAGCAGGAATGATCCTCAATACACAAAAATTCTTGATCAGCAGAAAGCGCTGAAAGACAATCTTTCAATGGTTGAAGATTCACTTTTTTCGCTCAGTAAACGTCAGGCGATGATTGAGTCTTTTGTAAACCGGGAAATATCTGCAATCAACGACAATGTTGACCAGGCAATGGAGGCCCTGAACAACCGGGTAATACCGACAGCCCGTGGAAAGCAGCAGTTTGTAATGACCTCCGTCAATAATCTGGCATTAATGCTGGCCGAATCGATGAAGCAAATGCAGCAGAATATGTCGATGAAATCAAAATCCGGAAAATCGGGAAAGAGTTGCCCAAATCCTGGCGCTGGCAAACCTTCGTCCATGAAATCGATGCGTCAGATGCAGGAGAAGCTGAACCAGCAGATGGAGGCCATGAAAAAGAGCATGAAAGAAGGGAAAGGGGAGAAAGGGAAAGCGGGACAGGGTTCGATGAGTGAACAACTGGCCAGGATGGCCGCTGAACAGGGTGCACTCAGGAAACAATTGCAGGAATATCGTGATCAGCTTCAGAAGCAAGGGGCACTAAACCAACAGGGAATTAATAAAATGATTGAAGAAATGGAGCGAACCGAGACTGAGATGGTGAATAAAATCATCAATCAGGAAACGATGCGCAGGCAGGAAGAGATTCTTACCCGCATGCTTGAATCGGAAAAGGCAGAAATGCAGCGGGAACAGGAAGAACGTCGGGAGTCGAGTCAGGGGAGGGAACTTCCAAAACCGGATCCTGCTTCATTCTTTAATAATATGGGGTTACCATCAAAAGAAACCGAATTGTTAAGAACTATACCTCCGTCGCTCAGGTTATACTATAAAAATAAAGTCAATGAGTACTTTATAAGTATTCCACCATCAAACTAAATAAACATAGTTTAAGAACCGGTCGAGGACCGGTTTTTTCTTTTCAAAATAGCCAGAGGAGTCAATATTCATATCTTTGCAATTATAATCAGATTGTGATGGCATCTTCAAATATTGGCTTTTTCACTGAGAATTCCGGGTTTAGACCAAAGAATGTAAAAAAAATCCGCGAATGGCTTTTGGCTGTCATTCATGCAGAAGGTAAATCTGTGGGTGAAATCAGTTTCATATTCTGCGATGACAATTACCTGCATGAGATGAATTTGAAGTATCTTTCTCACGATACGCTAACTGATGTAATTACATTCGACTACAGTGAAGGAAGCATTTTATCGGGTGATGTTTTTATAAGTATAGAGCGGGTAAGAGAAAACGCTGTAAATTTTATGAAACCACTTAACGACGAAATTCACCGGGTAATGGTCCATGGCGTTTTGCATCTTTGTGGTTACAAGGACAAAACAAAGAAAGATTCCGCTATTATGCGAGGTAAAGAAGAAACATATCTTGCATTGTTTCCCCACCACTAACTGACCTTCTTAAAAAGGCCGGAATATTTGCTATTTTTGCAGCCCTGTTTTTTCCAACATTGGGCTGCAAATTTTGTTTAATCCTGACAATGGTCAATTTCCGGAACATTTTCTCGGATGTTCCACGTGAAACAAATCTCAAATGTTTAAAGAATACGATGTAATTGTAGTAGGTGCCGGCCATGCAGGTTGCGAAGCGGCGGCGGCGGCAGCTAACATGGGAAGTTCCGTGCTGTTGATTACCATGAATATGAATTCTATTGCCCAGATGTCGTGTAATCCGGCCATGGGAGGAATTGCAAAGGGACAAATTGTTCGTGAGATAGACGCCATAGGAGGATATTCCGGTATTGTAACAGACAGTACCATGATTCAGTTCAGGATGCTGAACCGATCAAAGGGGCCAGCTATGTGGAGCCCGCGGGCACAGAGTGACCGGATGCGATTTTCAGAGAAATGGCGGCGCATGCTAGAACAAACAGATAATCTTGATTTCTGGCAGGACACAGTTACGGGCCTGATGACCAATGATGGCAGGGTTACAGGTGTAACAACCTCAATGGGTCAACACATCAACGGTAAATCGGTTATACTGACCAATGGAACTTTTCTGAACGGAATTATCCATATAGGAACAAAAAATTTCGGCGGAGGCAGGATGGGGGATAAGGCGTCGTATGGACTCACCGAGAATCTGCTTTCCTTAGGGTTTGAATCTGCCAGATTAAAAACCGGAACCCCTGTCAGGGTAGATGGCCGTTCCATTGATTTTTCAAGAATGGAAGAACAAAAAGGGGATGCCCATCCTGGCAGGTTCTCATTTACAGAGACACCTGTATTGGAAAAACAACGAAGTTGTTACCTGACTTACACCAGTCCAAAGGTTCATGATATTCTCAGGCTTGGATTTGCAGAATCACCCATGTATGCAGGCCGGATTGAAGGACGGGGTCCCCGCTATTGTCCTTCTATTGAAGACAAGATTGACCGTTTCAGCGATAAAAGCAGACACCAGCTTTTTGTAGAGCCCGAAGGTTGGGATACCGTTGAGTATTATGTAAACGGGTTTTCATCATCGTTACCCGACCACATACAATTAAAGGCTTTGCAAAAAGTGCCGGGATTTGAACATGCCAAAATTTTCAGACCTGGATATGCCATTGAATATGATTATTTCCCTCCCGTACAGTTAAATTATTCGCTGGAAACGAGACTTATCAGGAATCTCTATTTTGCCGGTCAGATCAATGGTACTACAGGGTACGAAGAAGCGGCAGCCCAGGGATTGATGGCAGGCATTAATGCTCATCAAAAAGTTCATGACAAACCTCCTTTCATTTTATCCAGATCTGAAGCCTACATTGGGGTACTGATTGACGATCTGATCACAAAAGGGATCGATGAGCCTTACCGGATGTTTACTTCCCGCGCTGAATACAGAATTTTACTCAGGCAGGATAATGCCGATCTCCGGCTCACGCCTCTTTCCTATAAACTTGGACTGGCCAGCCATGAAAGATACCAAAGGGTGCAGTCGAAGCTCTTATCCATTGACAACTCGATTCGTTTCCTCGCTAATTACAGTGTTTCGCCCGGGCAGGTAAATAATTTACTTGAGAACCTGAGCACGGCGCCCATTTCGCAAAAAGTTAAACTTGCCGGTCTGTTGCTTCGACCACAGGTTGGCCTGAGCGATCTCATCGGGATACTCCCTGATGTCAGGGACCATTTTAATTCGAACCCCTCATTGAGTGTTGAGCTGATAGAAGAAACTGAAATCCTTATTAAATATGAAGGTTATATCGGAAAAGAAAAGGAGATTGCTGAAAAGATCTCAAAATTTGATGATATTCCCCTGAAGGCTGATTTTGATTATAAATCCCTGAGTTCACTTTCATTCGAAGCCCGTGAAAAACTCAGCAAAATCAAACCTGAGACCATCGGCCAGGCCAGCAGAATTAACGGGGTATCTCCATCCGATATCTCTGTATTAGTTGTATATTTGGGCCGCTAAAATTTTCTCCAAAATTAATTGTTTCACGTGGAACATCCCGCTTCTTTACCTTCAACCACATGCTTACTATGTGATAATAAGGCCTTTACAAAGTTCATGGAGTTAAGTGACTATTTTCTTACCCAGGAAAAATTCACACTTTACAGATGTAACGCCTGCGGCCTGATCCACACAACACCCGTGCCGGCCCTTTCAAAGCTTTCCGATTATTATGCATCGGAAGAATATATTTCACATTCCGGCAAAAAGACCAACCTCATAGGTAAGGTCTATCTTAGTGTCAGGAAGTATACCCATGCCCGAAAATACAAACTCGTAAATAAGTATTCCAGGGGCCGGTCAATTCTTGACATCGGATGTGCTACCGGAGAATTTCTGAATTTCTGTTCGGCGAGGGGGATGATGGTAACCGGCATAGAGCCAAATCCGAAAGCCAGAAATTTTGCTGTGTCACAATACAATCTGAATGTAAAAGACGAGCATGAAATCGATCAATTGCAATCTGATTCAATTGATACCATTACCATGTGGCATGTTCTTGAGCATGTGCCCGACCTGAACCGCAGGATGTCGGATCTGTTCAGATTGTTAAAAGATGATGGCACTGCATATATTGCACTTCCCAATCATTTGTCATTCGATACTAAATATTATGGTAAGTATTGGGCTGCCTGGGATGTACCCAGACACCTTTACCATTTCGACAGGAATTCCTTCCGTCAGCTTGCCATGAAACATAATTTTAAAGTAACCGCTGTCCTTCCGATGCACTTTGATGCCTTTTATGTATCATTGCTTAGTGAAAAGTATAAAAACGGGAAATCATCGCTCCTCAATGCACTTTTGGTGGGATTAAGATCAAATCTAAGGGCTATGGCTGGCAAGGGAGAATTTTCAAGTCTCATTTATGTGATTAAAAAAAACGGAACTATTAACCCTTAAACCGTTTGAAACAATTCCGTTTACTATCTTTACAAGCCAACATCAAGTCCTGAAACGGATCTAACTTCAAACTACCCTTGTCAAAACACCGTTTCAGGAATTTGTACGCTGACACTCATGATGTTATGATTTTACAGTTTTACCGGAGCGTTCTGTCAACGAGATTGACTTGAAACGTCCGATTCTCCGGCAAACGGAATAGAGAATTGTGGTATGTTAAAAGACTTTATTAGCAGACAGTCACCCTGGATCCTGATCTTCTTGTCCGGATTTCTGTTTTTTTGTGCCTATTTGAATGCCATCCACCATAAAAATTCACTCAGTCCGGGCAAACTCTTACCTGAGTTTACTGAAAAACTGAATGACCGCTATGAAAAATCCGGACTTATGCTGGATAAACTCATCGATGCGGACAAGGAATATTCATTTGGGAAGTTCAGCGAGTCCGGGTCGAAACTCCCGGAGTTCTACAGTCTTTATGTTTTCTATGACGAAACTCTTCTTTATTGGTCAGATAATGCATTGAATCCGGACATTTCGTCTGTTGACTCCCTGGCGCTTTCAAGGATTACCATATCAGGCAATGGCGTATACCAGGTTATAGTAAAACGTGTCGGTCATTACACTTTTATGATCACCGATCTCGTGAAATCCAGGTTCAGCTATCAGAATGATTATCTCTCACCAGCCTTTAATCCTGTTTATGGAGTCCCCTCAGAATATGAAATAGTGTCAGGTCGTCATGGATATCCCGTTTTAGATAAAGAAGGTAAATTTCTTTTCTCCCTGCAGACCAAAAACAAAATTGTTGTTTTTTCAACACAATTCACACTGCTTCAGTACCTGATTTACCTTACTGGTTTTATTTTATTTATCATTTCTATTTATCAGATTTATTTCCGTTTCACTCCTCTGAAAAAGTATCCGGGATTCATCCTTCTTTTCATTTTAAATATACTGATTATCCGTACTTTGCTTATATATTTCCGTATTCCTACCTCGCTTTATATTTCTGAATTATTCAGCCCGGTTAATTTTGCCTATTCTTCATTTCTACCTTCGCTGGGAGACTTCTTTACCGATGCCCTGATCTCTGTATTGGTTTGTTACCTTTCATTCCGGTTGCTTCAGAAAACCGGGTTCAAAACATTCTCAAAACCGTTTTTCAGACTAACAGCACAGGTCTTTCTGACTTTCATCGCTGTATTTTTCTATTACTTTGTTTGTTATCTGCTGAACATTCTGATCAACAATTCTTCTTTCAGCCTGGATCTGGGCAATGCGCCCGGTTTTTCGTTGTTTGCCATCATGGCATATTTTATTATTGCTTTTTTACTGGCTGGCTATTTTTTTATTTCTTACAGCATATTCAGGCCTCTCGTTCTGAATTCTGGCTGGAAAACAGGCTCAGTGGTCTTTTTTACAGTTAACCTGGCCTTTTTCCTTGGTTCAGAGCCATTCGCTTATTACAGGCCACAGGGAATGTTATTGCTTCTCCAGGGTACATACTTCTTATGTCTTGTGCTTATATATACGAAAATAGTTCGATTTCCACACCTGACATCAATCAGCTTTCCTGTGTTGATTCTTACGATGGTTTCTTCCTACAGTCTATACATAAACCGGGATTTTAAGGAAAAGAACGAACGTAAGCTCATTGCATTAAGGCTGTCATCCGACCGCGACAAGATGGGTGAATTTATGTTTGCTGACATTGAAACCCTTATTTCGAAGGACTCAACGCTGCGGCAATTGTATCTTAAAGCCTGGACAGATCCCATGGAAGAAGCCAGATGCATTGACTATGTGAAAAGTGAATATTTCAAGGGCTATTGGTCGGTTTATAATATTCAGGTTACCTTGTGTTTTCAGGATAAAGTACTTCAGATCCGCCCATCTAACTACATTATCGGGTGCCGGGAATACTTCAGCGATATCATTAAGCGGCTGGGAGAAACCACATCCAGCCCTTCACTCTATTTTATCCGCGAGTCGTACGATGCAAGCAGTTATATTGCCAATATACCGGTGCTTACAGGCGAAGACAAACTACCAACTGCATTTCTTGTCATAGAACTCAGCCCGAAATATGTTCCTAAAGGACTGGGGTATCCTGAACTACTTATGGATAAAGCAAATTCTTCAAGAATCGATATTTCAGATTACTCCTATGCCATCTTCTTCAAAGATGAACTTGTGAAAAATGTAGGAGATTATAATTTTGGCGTTAACGAGACCAGGGAAATCAGCTCTCCTGACGATTTAATCTTTTATGATAAAAATGGTTATAATCATCTGCACCATATCATAAATAAAGACACCTGCATAATTATCAGCAAACGAAATGAAGGACTATTGGATACCCTTTCTCCCTTTACCTATCAGTTGATCTTTCATATTTTACTGCTGTTGATTGTATTTGGCATATATAATCTCAAACACTCAGACCATAAAAGGAATCTGGATTTCAAAACCAGGCTTCAGTTGATGGTTGTATTCCTTGTATTATTTGCTTCCTTTTCGGTAGGGTATACCACACTGATAAACATCAGGAACCTTAACGATAAGAAGAACCGTGATATGTTGAGTGAAAAAGCGCATTCAGTACTTATTGAACTTGAGCATAAGCTGGCTGCCATGGACATTCTCGATAAAAGTCAGAAATCCTATCTGGAAGAATTGCTCACCAAATTTTCGCTCGTTTTCTTCAGTGATATCAATCTGTATGATATTAACGGACGACTCCTGGCATCATCGCGCCCCCAGATTTTTGATGAAGGCCTGAAATCGGAACTGATGGGAACTTTACCATATGAGCAACTGGCCAGAAACAAGCGTACACTGTTTATCGGCGATGAAAAGATTGGCCATTACAAATATCTCTCAGCCTACCTGCCATTCAGAAATGAGCAAAACAAACTGACTGCATACATAAATCTACCATACTTTGCCAGGGAACAGGAATTACGCCAGGAGATATCGGCTTTCCTGGTCGCTTTTATAAACATCTATGTAATTCTTACTGTTCTGGCAGTAATCATCTCCATACTGGCAGGTAATTACCTTATGCGTCCTCTTCAGATTATCCGGAACCGGTTCAGCCGGCTTAATCTGGGTCAGACAAATGAAAAAATAAGTTATTCGCGCAAAGATGAACTTGGTGATCTGATCAATGAATATAATCTCATGGTTGATAAACTGGCCGACAGCGCCCTGAAACTGGCTCAATCTGAAAGAGAAAGCGCTTGGCGTGAAATGGCCCGTCAGGTAGCCCATGAAATAAAAAACCCGCTGACCCCTATGAAGCTGAGTATTCAGCACTTGCATAAATCATGGGATGAAAAAGCGCCTGACTGGGAAAATAAACTGGAAAAAACAACACAAACCCTGGTTGAGCAGATTGATTCCCTTGCAGCTATAGCTACGGCTTTCTCAGATTTTGCCAAGCTGCCTTCCCCTTCAAACAATAAAACCGAACTGACGGTGATCATACGTAAAGCCATCGCGCTTTACAATCAGCATCCTGATATAAACTTCAGTTTTACTCTTCCGGATCAACCTTGTTATGTTTTTGCTGACGAAAAGCAACTCTCCAGGGTATTCATTAACCTTTTCAACAATGCAGTTCAGGCAATTCCACAGAAATCAAAGGGATTGGTCAGCGTAAAGCTGACTAGCCCCGGCAACAAACATCGTATTGAAATTTCCGATAACGGTACAGGGATCGATGAGGAAAGGAAATCAAAAATATTTTCACCAAATTTTACTACCAAATCCGGGGGGATGGGTCTGGGGCTGGCTATGGTAAAGAATATTGTTGATACCATCGGGGGTGAAATATCATTTATTTCTTTAGAGGGAAACGGAACAACATTCATTATAGAATTGCCGGTAATGGTTGCATAAATGTTAAATCAGTCAATATATATCTTTGAATCCACTTAAAAAACTCGCCGGACAGACTGCCATTTACGGGTTGCCAACTATTCTGGGCCGGCTACTCAACTATTTGCTTGTACCTCTGTATACAAGGGTGTTTATTCCGGCAGAATACGGAATAGTGACAGAGTTGTATGCTTATGTGGCCTTCCTTTTTGTTATACTCACTTTTGGGATGGAGACGGCATTCTTCAGATTTGCGAGTCAGGCTGATTTCAGAAAAAAGGTCTTTGGCACTTCGCTTTTAACGCTGATTGTAACATCCTTCTTTTTCCTGGTTATCGTTTACGGATCAGCACCTTTCCTCTCAATGAAGCTGGGTTATACCGGGCACCCTGAATATGTGAAATGGTTTGCTATGATTCTGGCTATGGATGCAATAAGTACAATTCCATATGCCAATCTGAGGCTCGAAAACAAACCCTTCCGTTTTGCTTTTATCAAAGTTTCCAATATTGTAATCAACATCGGCTTCAACCTGTTTTTTATCCTTCTTTGCCCATATATCATCAGGCAATTCCCCGACTCAGCTGCTTCGGGACTAATAAACCATATTTATAATCCGGAAACCGGCGTTGGATATATTTTTATTTCCAACCTGATCGCCAGTCTTGTGACCTTTATCATGCTATTCACAGAAGTTCGGGTGAAGAGTCTTACTGTTGACCGTAATCTCCTGAAGCAAATGCTTAGCTACAGCTGGCCTCTGCTAATTTTCGGACTGGCAGGCATAGTAAATGAAACTTTTGACCGGGTAATCCTGAAGCACTTACTCCCCGACAAGGCCGGAGCAATGGCTCAACTTGGAATTTACGGAGCTTGCTACAAGGTTTCCATCCTCATGACATTGTTTATCCAGACTTACCGTTACGCCGCAGAGCCCTTCTTTTTTGACCAGGCAGGTAAAAGCGATGCAAGGGAAACATACGCAACCATGATGCATTATTTTATTCTGGTATGCCTTTTCATTTTTCTGGGAATTATGCTCTACATTGATGTAGTGATGGTGTTTGTCGGGAAGGATTTCAGGGAAGGGGCCGGGGTTGTGCCAATTCTGCTGCTGGCCAATCTGTTTCTGGGTATATTTTACAATCTGAGTGTATGGTTTAAACTTACTGACCGTACAAAAGACGGGGCAGTTATATCGCTTTCAGGTGCAATCATCACGCTGATTCTTAACTTCATCCTGATACCGGTATTGGGGTATATGGGAGCCGCATGGGCAACACTTATTTGTTACGCGTCAATGATGGTAATTTCCTATCTGGCAGGACAAAAACATTATCCTGTTAATTACAATCTAAAAAGTGCATTGAAATATGGCCTCATGACTGCCATAATATATACTATTTCTGTCGTTCCACTAACAGACATACAATGGCAGAAATACCTTATCAATTCGGTAATGCTCGTTTTGTTTTCCATTTATGTATTCCGTGCTGAACGGCAAAGGTTCCGGTCAATAGCAAACAAAGGTTATTAATGCTTAATTTTGCTCCGGAATTTTCATTTTTATACCGAATCCGAAGATAAGCATGCAGATAAGAATTGTAAATAAATCACAACATCCTTTACCGGCATATGAAACAAATGCTTCCGCCGGAATGGACCTAAGGGCCAACCTGGCTGAACCTGTCGTAATCATGACACTTGAAAGGGCAATGATACCTACGGGTCTGTTTATTGAATTACCTGTTGGTTTTGAAGCACAGATCAGGCCAAGAAGCGGTTTGGCAGCCCGTTCCGGCATCACCGTCCTGAATTCACCGGGTACCATTGATGCTGATTACAGGGGTGAAATAAAGATAATTCTTGTTAATCTTTCGGCTGAGCCATTCACTGTTAGTGATGGTGACCGTGTTGCCCAGATGATCATATCCAGGCATGAGAAAGCGGAACTGATCGAGGCTGATGAATTGAATGAATCAGAACGGGGCTCAGGTGGTTTTGGACATACCGGGAAAAACTGATCTTTCAATTCTTCTGTCAAAACAAATAAACCTATCCTGATGACTTTTTTGAAATTAATATATCTGTCTTTTCTGGTAATATTCACACTGACCGGCCATTCCCAGGAACTCCCGGAAGGAGTGGAAGGGAATTCCATTCCCTCCGAAACCCGCCTTTCCAAAGAAAAGCAGCGATCACGGGATCTTTTCTTTGAAGCTAATATAGCAAAAATCACGGACAATTCTGAAAAAGCAATATCATTGTTTAACCGGTGTATAGAAAATGATCCTGCAAACGATGCCGCATGGTACGAACTATCACTTTTATACTATAATCTGAGTGATCTGCCAAAATCGATAACCCATGCAATTAAAGCCTGGGAGCTTGACCCGGGCAACATATGGTACAGCCTCACACTGGCCGGGCTTTACAACAACAATTCCCAACCTACCGAAGCGAGAAAAATCTATGAACGTCTTTGTTCGTCAAATCCGGAAAACCCTGAATATGCAATAGAACTTGCCAACACATGGCTACAGTTGGATAAGCCACAGGAGGCGATAGATATATATAACAGGCTGGAATTGCAGGCTGGAATAAATGAGGATTTCTCGATGCAGAAACACCGGATTTATCTGGCCATGGGAAAAGATAAAAAAGCACTCGAAGAGCTTGAAAAACTGGCAGAGGCCAATCAAAACGACAGCCGGATTCTTTCACTGCTTGCCGAGTTTTACATTCTGCAGGGCAACGATGATAAGGCGCTGAAAACCTATAAGAATATTCAGGAAGTTGATCCGGAGAATCCCTACATTAATATTTCGCTTGCTGATTATTACCGCAAAAAGGGGGATCTCAGGAAAGCCACCGAATCGTTGAAGACCGGATTTTCGAACCCATATCTGGATGCAAATACCAAGGTTCAGATCATGATGACATACTATTCCCAGACAGGAGAATACGATGGGATGGAAAAGGATATTCTTGAGTTATCGAAGGTGCTTGCAGAAATGCATCCTAATGAGCCCCGAGCCCTTATGCTGAGGGGCGAAATGCTCATGATGTCTGAGAAATGGTCTGAGGCTTTAGAGGTTTTCCGGAAAGTAAATACCCTTGATCCGGGAAAATATCAGGTATGGGAAAATATTCTTAGGATTGATGCCATCAACAATGACTTCAAGATGCTGGCCGTTGAGAGTAGTGAAGCAATGGAGCTCTTTCCTGTTCAGCCACTTCCATATTATTTTAACGGATATGCAAACTATTTGTTGAAAGACTATGAAACGGCAACAAAGTCTCTGACTACCGGTGTTAAATTCGTATTGAATGACAATGCAATGCTTTCTGATTTTTACAGCCTTTCAGGAGATATCTTCCATGCTGCCGGAAAAAACCAGGAATCGTTCAACTCATATGAATCGGCTTTAAAATACAATCCGGACAATGCAGCTGTTCTTAACAATTACGCATATTACCTTTCTCTAAAGGGTGAAAATCTTTCAAAAGCGGCTCAGATGGCTGAAAAGGCCAACCTATTGAGTCCGGATAACGCTACTTATCTTGATACCTGGGCATGGGTTCTTTATAAACTTGGAGAATTCGATCAGGCATTGGTCAAAATGGAAAATGTTTTAAAGCTGGATAAAAATCCGGGGGCTGTCGTAATTGAACATTACGGAGACATTCTTTACAAACTTAACAGGCTATCGGAAGCAAAAGAATGGTGGCTTAAAGCAAAAGAAGCGGGAGAGGGTTCCGAATTCCTTGATAAAAAGGTAAAAGATGGCAAAATCTATGAATAATGAAATAAAGTCCGGTAAACTGGTCAATCTTTTTCTGATATTAATCCTGTTTGTTATAGCTTCATCATGCGGAACATCAAGAAAAACCATCAGGGAACCATTGAAGGAGCAGGGGGCTGAATATTTATTCAGTCATCTTAAAATGAATGAATTGCAGTATGCATATTTTTCAGCCCGTTTCACAGCATCTTATTACAGGGATAAAAATGAGACCTCTTTCAGCGGGCAGATCAGAATTCAGAAAGACAGCTTAATCTGGATTTCGATTTCTCCGGTTCTGGGAATTGAGATGGCTCGGTTGTTAATCACCAATGATTCAATCAAGTATATAAACCGGATTGACAACAATTACTTTATCAGTGATTTCAACTACATCAATTCATTGATCAACAGCACCCTCGATTTTGACATGTTGCAGGCTTTTCTGACCGGTAACGATTTCTCATTTTATGAAAACAGTTCTTTCAGGGCGGCAATTGATAATCTGGAATATAAACTGGTTACAACCGACAGGCGGAAGCTGAAGAAATATGTACGAAATAACCAGTTTATAAATATTCCGATACAACACATCTGGCTGAGTCCTGAGACCTTTAAAATTTCACGTGTGATGGTTCGTGAACTCAATCCAGGCGGAAGAAAGCTCGAAGGCAGGTATCTTTATCTGAATGATGGAAAGCAACTGGTTCCGGAGAAACTTGATTTTGATCTGGAAATGGCTGAGAATAAAAGCCGGATCCTGGTTCAGTACTCAAAAATCAATACCACCGATTCACTGGCATTTCCATTCAGGATACCGGAAAAATACAAGAAAGTCGACAAGTTTTAATCAGGAATATCATGACAAAATCCGGATATGGCAAACTGCAGATGAAAAGATGCCTGATCGTGTCGGTTATTGCTTTTTTCATGATACTTGTTGTTCCCCGACTTTATGGTCAGGACAAGAAGTCACAACTTCAGCAAAAGAAGGCAAAGATTGAGGAAGAGATCAATTATACCAACAAACTGTTAAATGAAACCAAAAAGAACAAACAGGTTTCACTTAATCAACTTGTTTTACTCAACAAACAGATCGGCAAACGTCAGGAACTGATTTCGGCCATCAGTGGAGAGATAGGAACTCTTGACAAGATGATTGAAGAGACCAATGATACAATTATCCGGTTGACGCAAACCATCAAACAACTGAAGGAAGAATATGCCAGGATGATTTACTTTGCCAGTAAAAACAGGAATGCATATTCCCGGTTGATGTTCATTTTTTCGGCCAGAGATTTCAATCAGGCGTATCAAAGGCTCAAATATTTTCAGCAATACAGCAGTTACCGTAAGAACCAGGTAAGGGTCATACAGGAAAACCAGGCCCTTCTGAATGAAAAGATTGGTCTTTTACAGAAGCAGAAGTCATATAAACTCTCGCTTAAAAAGTCGGAAGAAACCGAAAAACAAAAGCTGACCCGGGAAAAGAATGAACAGGACCGTACAATCAAGAATCTTTCACAAAAGGAGAAAGAATTATTGAAAAAGCTACGGGATAGCGAAAAAGCGGCACGTAAACTGCAAAAGGCCATTGAAGACCTGATTGCAGCAGAATTACGCAAAGCCACTGAGGCCGCCAAAAAGTCGGGGACAAAACCAAAGCCGGAGAATAAATTTGGCCTCACGCCCGCAGAATTGCAGCTATCGTCCAGCTTTGCCGGAAATAAAGGCAGGCTTCCATGGCCTACCGAAAGAGGGGTTATCTCTTCCACTTTTGGAGAACATCCACACCCGGTACTTAAAGGAATAAAGACCAAAAACAACGGTATTGATATTACAACATCCAATGGTGAATCGGCCAGAGCTGTATTTGACGGAGATGTTACCTCAACTATGACGCTGCCCAATTATAACAATGTTGTCATCATCAGGCACGGAGAATTCCTGACTGTTTATTCAAATCTTGATCAACTATTTGTAAAGAAAGGAGATAAGGTTAAGATAAAGCAGAAGATTGGCAATATTCAGGCTGATGATTCCGGAAAAACGAGGCTTCATTTTGAATTGTGGCAGGGAAAGAACATTCAGAATCCGGAGTCCTGGATTCTGAAATCGAGATAAAATTAAAGGGTTTCCTGATTTTAGAATCGGAATTAAGTAACTTTGTACAAATAAATAAATAACCACATGACAACAGGAATAATAATGGGTGTTATAGGACCCTGGCAGGTTGTGATCATCCTGCTCGTTGTATTGCTCCTTTTTGGCGGAAAGAAAATTCCCGAACTGATGAAAGGATTGGGTAAAGGAATAAAAGACTTTAAGGATGAGATGAACAATAAGGAAGATGAATCTCCCAGGAAGGAGTAGATTCTGAAGTTTTCAAAGAACCGGTGAAATTCATTAATGCTGAAACCGGTGTTTGTATTAAGAATTCTCTCACTTTATGAAGTAAAACAGAAAGCCGGCAAACTGTTGTTTACCGGCTTTCTGTTTGATTTTAGTGGAGCGTAGGGGAGTCGAACCCCTGACCTTTAGACTGCCAGTCTAACGCTCTAGCCAACTGAGCTAACGCCCCGGTTATAGCTTTTGTTTGCAAAATCGGGATTGCAAATTTATAACTTTTTCGTTATTTTAAAAGAAATATTTTTCACATTTCTTTCGCATCTTTGCAATGATAAGAAACAGCATGGACATGGAAAATATGCGTTTGTTCGTTGCTATAAAAATAGACCCGGAAGAGCAGTTCCGGAATACATACGGATTCCTCAGGCAGGCGCTTGATTTCAACATTATTAAATGGGTTGAACTTGAAAATATCCACTTAACCCTGAAGTTCATCGGCGATACATCACCTGAAGAGGTTCCCCAGATTATTGAGGCACTTTCCGGAGTCTGTGAAGGAATTGAACCTTTTCGGCTGGAGATCGCGAATACCGGCGTATTCGGAAGCAATTACAATCCCAAGGTTATCTGGTTTGGAATCACCCCGAACAAGATGTTGCAGAATCTTGCACAAAATGTCTCATCAAAACTTGAGACTGTTGGTATTCTGGGTGACAGGCAAAATTTTGTCCCTCATCTCACCATCGGTCGTATCAGGGAGATCAAGGACAAAAAATATTTTCAACAGCTAATGGGAAGATTTAATGAAGTGGAGATACAGAGTCAGACCGTAACAGGATTCACTTTATATGAAAGTATCCTTAAGCGGGAGGGTCCTCAATATAATGAATTGGGCGCTTATCTTTTCTGATCATTGTTTCTATTCAGGAATTTCTGTTCCCTTTATTTCTTCCTTTTTCTGCTTCCTGGTCAGCCTGATTTCAAGTATATAATCGAGAATCAGGGCAATTCCACCAAACAGTGAAACCAGCGAAAAATAAGCAGCTTCACGTTCCATTACTCCGGAACTGACAAGTATGTTGGCAAGGATCAGGCCACAACCGATTCCGGTAAAAAGAAGGCCATATTTCAAAGAGGAGAAATCGTTTGATTTCTTTTCAAACGACATAGGATCCAGTCCGCGGTCGAGCAGGGCCATTCTTTCCTTTCTGCGGATAAGCAAGTAGACTATTCCATATATAGTAGCAAAAATGGTGGCGGGAATCAGAAACTCATTCATGGGTTCGGGTTTTAAGGTTTTAATTTTGTTTGTTGCATTTTTGACGCAGTTCTGTTTTTCAGGTTACAGATTTTAACAATCTCTCTTTAAAATACAGTAAATTAGCTTTTGGAACGACCCCTGTTTTTGTCACATCCCGGGTTTGTAACCAATACGCTCCTGTTACGTCTAAATTGAAACAATGAATCAGCCAGACGACAACCATACCATACAAATGATACTTGAAGGCAATACCGGAGCATATTCGGTTATTGTTGACAGGTATAAGGATCTGGTGTACTCGGTTGTTCTGAAAATCGTTAAAAACAGGGAAGAGGCTGAAGAAACAGCTCAGGATACTTTTTTGAAAGCCTATCACGCACTCCCCGGATTTAAAAGGGAAGCCAAATTCAGTACCTGGTTGTTCAGGATTGCCTATAATACTGCAATTTCAAAGACAAGACGAAAGCAGGTTACAACAACAGCGATTGATGATAAACTGATAGAAAACTACAGTACCGACGAAATCAGGGAGAATCTGAGCCAAATGGACATTGAAGATCGGGTAAAGATTCTTCAGAAAGCCATACATATTTTGGGTAAAGATGATCAGTTACTGATACAATTATTTTACCGAAACCGGCAAAGCGTTGAAGAAATTGCGTCAATAACCGGCTTATCTGATACCAATGTAAAAGTGAAGCTTCACAGGATAAGAAAAAAACTCTTTTTTGAGATGCAGTCACATCAAAATGCTGGTATCGGACAAATAATCAATTAATACTAATTTTGCATTGATGAACACTCAACAAAATATTGACCAGTCTGACGATCTGTTTCTGTTTGAACTGATGGAAGAACTACCTGTTGATAAAGCCCCCGCAGGGTTTACATCCGGAATTATGCAGCAGGTATACTCAGGTGTTGAACCGGTTACAGAATCACCTGAATACAGGAGGCAAATGATCTGGGCATACCTTTCGATCGGTGCTGCAATAATCATTTTCTTCATCATGATGTTTGCCCAATGGCCATTTTTAAAAATAAACCTTCCTACCGATCAGGGTCAGCTTTTAAATGTATTACATACTCTGCTCGGGGTTTTTGAAGGTTTTGGCCGGTTAATGACGTACCTTAAAGGTTCATCAACCATGCTCATAATCTTTTTTTCACTGACCCTCTTACTTATTATCGAGCGTTTTTTCAGACGAGGGATTTCGCAAAAAAGTTCCTTTCTTTTCTGACAGAAAATCAATGTTCCCTGCTGAGATCAGGCAATACCTGGAATACTGGCTAATTGACGAAATATCACCTTTGACGGAAATTGTTTCCTTTATTCCTGAGGGTGGAGGTTCAATCAATCAGGCTTTCCGGCTGGAGACCAGTTCCGGTGCCTATTTCATCAAATACAATTCAGCAGACAGATATCCTGGAATGTTTGAATGTGAAGCGAAAGGTCTGAATATATTAAGAGAAACCGGCTGCATCCAGATCCCTGTAATCCTGAAACATGCATTGATTGGTAAATTTGGGTTTCTGATGCTCAGTTATATTCATACTTCACAACCGGAGAAGAATTTCTGGCAATTGTTTGGTCAACAAATTGCTGCTTTACACCGGAAGTCGTCGCCCTTTTTTGGATTGGAACATGATAATTATATCGGATCACTGAGACAGGTTAATACCCCTCATGTTTCCTGGTTTGAATTTCTGATAACCAATAGACTTGAACCCCAGCTGCAACTGGCCATGGATTCCGGAAAGCTCAATTCAAGGGATGCCCGGCAGTTTAATTGTTTCTATAAGAAGCTTACTGAAATAATACCTGATGAGGCACCCGCCCTGCTACACGGGGATCTGTGGAGTGGCAATTATATGGTGGGCGATGATGGACTTCCGTGTATTTATGATCCTGCGGTTTATTATGGACACCGGGAAACAGATATTGCTATGACCAGGTTGTTCGGAGGATTTCCAGACTTGTTTTACGATGCTTATCAAGAGGCTTTCCCGATGGAAATAGGGTGGAAATCCCGAATAATATATCATCAGCTTTATCCACTTTTGGTACATGTTAATCTTTTCGGAAGTAGTTATATTTCACAGGTAAGACAAATAACAGGCAGGTTTTAATTTTCCTGAAAAAGAATATGGCTTTGGTGCCTGTAAAATCAGAAACAGGCAATTGCAATTCAAATGAATATTCTTCCTATAACTGGTTTTGACTATTTAACTTTTCCTTCGCGTCGTTCTTCCCAGAGTTGTTTAAAATTCCTTTCACTGATTGCAGGCAATTGCCTTCGTTGACCCCAGGCTTTAGCGAAGACTCTATTGAGTACCATATTTTTTAATTTACTGCTCCCTGTATCCATCCACTTCCGATTCATCATGATCTTTTTCCATGTATACATAGAAACTGCATCAAAAAATGAGTAAGTTCTCATTTTTACACTGTCATTCCTGTTGTATAGCAGTAATTCGTGAAGGTTGATTTTAACAGGGCAAACTTCGGTGCAGCTCCCGCACAGCGAAGATGCATAGCTCAGGTGTTTGTAATCACTCATACCCTTCAGCCAGGGTGTAATTACAGAGCCGATTGGGCCCGAATAGGTGGATCCGTAACTGTGCCCTCCGATCGTTTTATAGACCGGGCATGTATTCAGGCAGGCACCACACCTGATGCAACTCAATGCCCGGCGTTGGTGTTTTCTTGCAAGAACATCCGTCCGGCCATTGTCGAGCAGAATCACATACATTTCCTGAGGTCCGTCAATTTCGCCTTCCTGGCGAGGGCCGCTGATGATGCTGTTGTAAGCTGTTAAATTCTGTCCGGTACCATGAGTGGCCAGCAGTGGCCAGAAAAGGTCAAGATTTTTGAAGGATGGGATTACTTTTTCGATACCGGCAACAACAATATGAACCCTTGGAAAAGTCATACTCAGCAAGCCGTTTCCTTCATTTTCGGTTAGGCAGACTGAACCCGTATCAACGACTATAAAGTTAGCTCCTGTAATACCTATATCAGCAAAAAAGAACTTCTCACGGAGCAATTTACGCACAAATGCTGTAATCTGTTCGGGACTGCTGTTGGCAGGCATGCCGAATTTTTCCTGAAATAGTTTTGCTACGTCTTCCTTTGATTTATGCATCGCTGGAGTAACAATATGATAGGGAGGTTCACCAGCCTGTTGAACTATAAACTCACCAAGATCCGTTTCGATTGATTCTATACCTATATCTTCCAGATGCTGATTAAGTCCTATTTCCTCCGATACCATTGTTTTAGACTTAACAACCCTGGTGGCATTGTGTTTTTCAATGATTGCATCAATCTCACGTAATGCATCAGCCGCATCCTGAGCCCAGATTACCTTTCCTCCATTTCTTTCGAAATTAGCTTCAAAATCTGCAAGATTTTTTTCAAGTTCGATGATTGCCTTATATTTTAAACCTGCTGCCCGTTGGCGCGCAAGTTCAAGATTTGCATATTGTTTTTTGCCCCTGACTACAGCTTCATCGTATCGGCTTATATTATAACCGATTTTTTGTCTGTGGCTATAGTCAATCGACTTGTTTTCGGCATCATGCCTGAATTTATTGTATATTTCAGTCATTCACTGATCATAATAGGTGTGATATTTTTTCAGTTCTTACCTGGTGCCTTCCGCCTTCAAAACCGGTATTCAGAAATAATTTAACAGCCTTTATGGCATCATCGTAATCTATAAAACGTCCGGGTAATGAAAGTATATTTGCATCGTTATGCCTACGAGTAAGTTCAGCTTGTTCACTGTTCCAGCACAATGCTCCCCTTACACCCGGGTATTTATTTACGACCATATTAACTCCATTTCCACTTCCGCAAATAGCTATTCCTCTTGAATAAATACCATCATTCACTGCTTTACCCAATTTATGGGCAAAGTCGGGATAATCAACACTGGAATTTGAATCAGTACCAAAGTCATGTAATAGATATCCTTCAGATGTAAGTACTTTCACCAGAAAGCATTTTAATTCAAAACCGGCGTGGTCACTTGCCAATGCCAAAAGTTGAGATTTATCCCACATTGTTAATAAAATTAAGAGACAAAATTAATCATAAATTACGCTTAATTACGAACGGCTTTTATTATTAGCTACTTAATAAAAACGCAATCTGAAGGTTAAAGATACATCGGTTTAGTTTTCAGATTTTTAGAATTTGTTAACATTAGTATGTTAATTCAGGTGTAATTTTGTTTGCAATTTATGATAAAGCCAAGGATATCCTGTATGATTTTCGGAATTTGCCTCAGATACCCCGAAAGTCCTTTATTTATCATAATAATTCAACAAATCATTAACCGGTAAAAACTAAAATTATGAATTATTAACCTGTTGGATTATTATTATCAACCAGTTGTTGATAATAACAGAAAATACTGAAAATCTGACATAGTAATACAAAATTTCTGTTGATAAACCGTTAATAAACCTCTGAAAGCTAATTTTGCAAGAAAAATCTGTAGGAACTTGTCAACACAATTAACAGCGCTTAATAATAATAATGTTTAATTAAATAATTTATTAATAAAAACTGAAAAGATGATTAATCCTATTGGCAGGCGAAACCAGATGGAATCCGATGCTGAATTGATTTTTAAAATAAAACAACTGCAAAAGGAAAAGAACGCAATTGTGCTTGCACATTATTACCAGGTGCCGGAAATCCAGGATATAGCTGATTTTGTGGGCGACAGTCTCCAATTATCGCAGGCAGCGTCAAAAACTAACGCTGATATCATTGTTTTTGCCGGAGTACATTTCATGGCTGAAACAGCAAAAATTCTCAGTCCGGACAAAAAAGTGCTGCTTCCCGAACTTAATGCCGGTTGCTCATTGGCCGACAGCTGCCCTCCGGAAGCCTTCAGACGGTTTATTGAAGCTAACCCGGGGCATACTGTGATTTCATACATTAATTGCTCAGCAGTCGTTAAAACCATGTCTGATGTCATATGCACTTCCAGTAATGCGAAAACGATAGTAGATTCATTTCCTCAGAATGAGCAGATCATTTTTGCACCTGATAAAAATCTGGGTGCTTATATAAACAGTATTACGGGTCGCAGCATGATGCTATGGGATGGTAGTTGTCATGTACACAATCAGCTCAATGATGAGAAAGTGATTCAACTCAGGGTTGCAAATCCGGATGCAAAACTGATAGCACATCCTGAATGTCGTGGTCCAATTCTTGCTTTGGCCGATTTTATAGGTTCAACCGCAGCGCTGCTGGAATATACCAAGAGGGACAGCAGTCGTCGCTATATTGTAGCTACTGAGGGAGGAATCATACACCAGATGAAAAAAGCTTCGGCGGATAAGGAATTCATTGTAGTTCCTGCCGATGAAACCTGCTCATGTAATGATTGTCCTTTCATGAAAATGAATACGATTGAAAAATTGTACCTGTGCCTGAAAAATGAAACGCCTGAAATATTGATTGATCATGAAACCATAGTGAAGGCCGGTAAACCAATATTAAAAATGCTGGAAATTTCCAGAGCCGCAAATCTGATAAAATAATTCAGGTGCAATATTTTTGATTTAACTAACTTTACAGAATGCGAAAAATTATATTTTCCATTGTGATTGTAATTTCAGCTTTACTTGTGAAAGCGCAGGAGAATAGCATCATTCCGAATGGATACAATAAGTTTTTTCATGCAAATGGGAAGGTTTCGAGCGAAGGAAATATGCGTGATGGTAAGCCGGATGGATACTGGAAAACATATTACGAAAGTGGTATTGTAAAAGCTGAGGGAAACAGAAAAAATTTTGAACTTGACAGTATATGGAGTTTCTATGATGAATCGGGCAAAACCACCCTTCAAATCAGCTATCTGAATGGAAAGAAGGAAGGTGTTCGACGTACTTTCCGTGAAAATGAAAAGGTAGAAGAGAACTTCTCAAATGATGTTAAACAGGGATTAACCATAACCTATTATCCCGATGGAAGAATTTTACGGACTGTTAATTTCGAAAACGGGCTTGAAAATGGTTTTGCCCGAGAATTTGCCCCAGATGGGACAGTGGTAACCCTGATCGACTACCGCAGGGGTTTTGTAGTTGACAGGGAGAACATAAACAGGCGAGATAAAAACGGACTTAAACAGGGAAGGTGGAAATTTTTCTATGCCGATGGAAAAGTTAAAACGGAAGGCACTTTCCGGGATGATAAGCGCAACGGTTATTTCAAGGAATATGACGAAAAAGGAGTATTGACGGATGTTGCAAAATTTGTAAACGATGTCAGACAGGATGAAGTCCCGGAACTGGCTAAACTTGATGTTAGGACAGATTATTATCCGACAGGCAAAGTAAAAACCATTGCCAGTTATAAAGGAAATACACCCGAAGGTATCCGGCGCGACTATGCCGAAAATGGCCGGGTTACTTCATCTTTTATTTACAAAGATGGTAAAATTACCGGTGAAGGGATTATTGATGATGAAGGTGTTAAAGACGGGCCCTGGAAGGAATTTTACAGCGATGGCCAGTTAAGGTCGGAAGGCAGTTACCGGAATGGAAAGAAGATAGGAAAATGGCGTTTTTATCACCCAAACAGTAACCTAGAGCAGGAAGGTAATTTTAATAACCAGGGTAATGCTGATGGTATATGGAAATGGTATTATGACAATAATAGCCTGATGCGTGAAGAAAGTTACCTGAACGGAAAACAGGAGGGATTATTTACCGAATATGATGAGAACGGAAGAATAATTGTACAGGGTGAGTATGTAGATGGACTTGAAGAAGGGTTGTGGAAGTACCAGCTGGGTGACCACCGGGAAGAAGGTTATTACAGAGGAGGTATGCGTAACGGGGAATGGAAGTATTATTATGATGAAGGCCAGACTGCTTTTCAGGGTGCATATATTGACGATAATCCCAACGGACGGCATATCTGGTTCTGGCCCGACGGAAGGAAAAAGGATGAAGGTGAATTTATCAACGGAATGAAAACGGGTGACTGGTTACAATACAATGCCGATGGAACAGTATTTATTGTTATCACATATGAGAACGGAATAGAGAAGAAGTACGACGGGATAAAAATCAAGCCCGAGTTCACAGAATAAGCAAACCGGAAATATTCAGTGTCAAAAGAAATATTTATGAAAAAATTTTTCCTTTCAATTCTGACATTGCTGATACTTATGTTTCCTGCAATCTGTCCCGCCCAGGAAACCGATATTCAATTGTCAAAGCCTGATATGAGTTCCGGAAAGCTATTGATGACTGTTTTAAATGAAAGAAGCTCACACCGGGAATTCAGCGACAGGGAGCTCTCTCCTGAGCATCTTTCGGGATTGTTATGGGCTGCCTGTGGTATAAACAGAGCCGAAACCGGTAAGCGTACCGCCCCTTCTGCCATGAACTGGCAGGATGTTCAGGTTTATGTTTTCCTGAAAAAAGGAATCTACCTCTACAAAGAGGAGGAGCACAAACTGGTACTGATAAAAGAGGGCGATCACAGGGCTTCAGCCGGGAGTCAGGCATTTGTAGCCGGTGCCCCGGTTAACCTGGTTTATGTTTCAGATTACAACCGGATGACAAAAGCAACCGAATCCGATAAAACGTTTTATTCAGGAATCAATACCGGATTTATTTCACAGAATGTATACCTCTATTGTGCTTCCGAAGGATTGAATACAGTTGTCAGGGCTTACATTGATCGCGATGCAGTTCACAAGCTGATGAATTTAAAACCCGAACAACACGTTGTGGTTGCACAGACAGTGGGATACAAGCCTTAAAGTCCTAGTCTGGATGATGGAAATTATCTGGTGAGGTGGTATCTGCGGTAGGTTCCGTAACTGCCTCCCGATCCACCTGGAATGGTTTCGCGGCGCCAGCCGGAAATTCGTATGCGCTTTTCGCTTAATTCAACCAGGTCGAGGTACATATCGTAACCATCAACAACCAGATCTTCACCCGGAAGGGCAAAAAACAGGGTAATGTAGTTGTTGTTTCCTGAATTAAAATTGTAAGGAACCCAGGCCGATGTATCAACACGGTTGATTCCGTTTTTCAGATACCTGTGAATCATATAACCTGATCCATAACCGGGAACAGTCTGATTCGGTTTCTGAAACTCAAGGGTACCGTAATTATTGAAAGTTGAATCTGTTTGTATGGTGCTTATGCCTCCGCTGAACAGATCGGTTTTGGTAACCAGGGTATCAATGTTCCATGTACCCCCGGTAAAGATCCGGATTGTTTTTTCTGTTTCTGTTTCTGTAAGTTCTTCAACTGCCTCGCAGGAAGACAAACTGGCAATGAAAGTAATGCAAACCAAAAACAGCAAATAATAATATCTCTTCATAATATTTAGATTGGAACAATTTTCAAACCTGTAAAATTAGATTGGAGAAATCATTAATTTATACCGAAGAATGATGAAATTTACTACGTAATACTACGGATAAAAAAAAGAGGCGCCCAAACGGAAGCCTCGTGCTTGAATAAGAGAACCAATTTACATTGGTTTTACCGGAATGCAGATATCCACAATAAATTTTTTCTTAGTATCCTCTTCAAGACTGTTATGGTATAATTCATAAGGGTTACCGTCGGTAGGCTGGTAGCCACTGTCGGACAACCACAGGCAGGTCTGGTTCCATGCATCGGTAAAACCTTCGGGGCCGATTTCAAAACTACCGACAACGTATTTACCGGCCGGAAGACTCAGATTGCCGAACTCTCCTTCGGTTTTCACCTCCTTATCAATGGTTATACAGGCACTCTGCCTAACTTTGTCAATGTTGGTAACCGTAGGATCGTCGTGATAAACAGTAACGGTTTTGAGGTTGGGTGATCCGAGCAACCCCCTGGGGCCGGCCCATTTCATCAGTTTTCCGTAAGCGGTTCCGATCTGATCGAAGGCACCGGTGTGCCGGCAATAAATCAGGTTCATAGCGGGCATCTCCTTAATCTGAAAATTTTTCATTTCTGTAATGGTTTTTATGGTTTCTACGCTACAAACGTAACCAACCTCTCCATTACCGGATTTACCGTTCTTGCTTATTGATTGACGGATCTTGCTAAGTTCGGCGGATTTCTGGGTTCTGAAATTCCTTGCGCTTACACCAAACTGATCACGGAAATTCCTGCAGAAAACGGAAGCACTTCCATAGCCACACTCATAAGCAACTTCATTCACAGGCTTTCCCGGTTCATTCAGCAAAAGTGACGCTGCTTTTTCAATCCGCAGCCGTTTAATAAAACTGTACAATGGTTCACCTACAAAGGCGCTGAAAATCCTGTGAAAATGATAAGCAGAGAAGTTGGCAATCCCGGCCAGTTTTTCAATGCTCAGTTCCTCGTCAAGGTGGTGATCAATATAGTCAATCACCTTATTGATGCGGTGAATATACTCTTTGTGCGACGGATTCATAAATATGGTTTCTTCTGGGAATGACATTAAGTCCTTTCACAGTCCGGTACCTTGAAAGATTTCATTATTCAATTTCGACAACAGGCCAGGGGACAGCTGAAACCCAGGCCCCCCGGGTAAAATCAGGGACCCGGACACTATTACTTTTGTCGTTCACAGATTTTTCGCTCAGGTGAACGATGGATGACCATGCGGCCGCGTCGTAAACATCCTGATCGAGCGGGAGGCCTTTCCGCAAACAATAAATCAGGCGGTAGTCCATGATGAAGTCCATGCCCCCATGTCCGCCAACTTGTCTTGCCTTTTCACCGATCTGACGTGCCAGCGGATGCTCATACTTTTGGAGCAACGCATCCAGTTCTTCGGGTTTCTTAAACTGATGGGATGAAGGCTCCAGTGCTATTGCCTGTTGGGGATATTTTCTGGCCATCCCTTTGGTTCCACTGATGAGGTGAATACGATCATAGGGACGGGGGCTGGTGGTATCGTGTTGAATTTTAAGTGTCCGGCCGTTTATTGTGCGGATCAGGGTGGTATTCATGTCTCCAAGAAGGTAGGCCTTGCGTGCCTCCGGAGAATCGGGACCAAATTCTTGTGCTGCATAGAGACTGATTCCTGCCTGTTTGGTCGACATTGAAGTAAGATAGTCGAAGCGATCGCCGCGGTTAATGCCCATTATCTGGGCGATGGGGCCCAAACCATGAGTAGGGTAGAGGTTGCCATTGTGTTTTTTACTGAATTCAAGCCGCCAGTGGTTATAGTATCCCCCGTCCTTCTGTTCAAGGAATTTCCATTCCCGAAGATCATGAATATATGCCCCTTCGGCATGAATAATTTCTCCAAAAATTCCCTGACGGGCCATATTCAATGTTGCCAGTTCAAAAAAGTCATAGCAGCAATTTTCCAGCATCATACAATGGCGGCGTGTTTCCTCGGAGGTATTTACCAGCTGCCAGCACTCCTCAACGGAAATAGCGGCCGGCACCTCTATAGCCGCATGCTTTCCGTGTTTCATTGCATAAACAGCTATGGGTGTATGTAAGTCCCAGGGCGTGCAGTTATAAACCAGATCAACATCCTCTCTTTCACAGATTTTCATCCAGTCGTCAATACCAGTATAGGTAGCTGCTGCCGGCAGGCCAGCTTCCTGAATTTTCCGGTTTGCTGTTCTGACAAAATCGGGGACCAGATCGCATAGGGCTGTAAACTGTACACCCTCAATTTGCAAAAGCCGGTCAACAGCTTCACTACCCCGCATACCAATGCCGATGATAGCAATCCGGACCTTTTCGAGTGGTTCACAGGCCAGGCCCATGGCAGATTTGTTCCCTGTCGGTGTTTCATTTCCCGGGTCAAGGGCCGGATTATCCCTTTCTATCGCAGGATTGTCAGAGGATGAAAATACATTACTGACTGACCCGAGACTTAGGGCTGCAGTTCCAAGTGCTGCCAGCTTCAGAAAATCGCGCCGGCTGCTTGTATCTTTCTTTTTCATGGTTGAAGGATAAAAGCAAATTTTGAACAATTGTTATATCAGCATTGAAGTTATTGTGGTAACCAAATAACAATATGGATTGGAAAAATTAAGGAATTATTTCCAATTCAAGGTCTCCAGCATATGCTGAATATCGCCTTTGATAAAATCGATGACCGGAGCCAGGGAATCGTTGTTTGGTATAACATCGAAATACAATGCGCCGCGGAGAAAGTGAGTTGTGCTGTCGGTTACAAAAAACTGATATGGCGATGCTGCACCGGTCCCCTTGATGTCATATACCAGGCCAAAAACTCTTTGTGCTTTATTTTCGATCCGGATTTCTTCGATGGCTGATGCTTTCGGAATATGCTTGACTACAAGTGAATGGGCATCTTCGGTATAGGTACCAAGGTTGTTGTTCACGGCTTTATAACTAAGGTGCACACGCCCTTTAAATCTGGGAAAATCAATATTAATCCAGTTGGCTTCAGCCGGGGCATGAATATCCCTGGTAATCCTCGAATATACAGGAACCTCAAAAGAATATGGAAAAATACTGTCCAGAAGCCTGTACTCTCTCGTGGGCAGGTCAATGCGAAAATAGCCCCTTGGTTTCGGAGTAGCGTTTTCGCTGCATGAAACACAAAACAGAAAGCCAAATCCGATCAGAGATAGAAAAGTAAGATGACGGAAAACCGGATGGGTTGGTTGTATCATTTGAATTGGTTGTTATGAGGGGAAATCATTTATTCGTTGACTATACTTACCCTAATTCTTTTGATACGTCTTTTATCAACAGTTTCGGCGCGGAAAACATATTGCTGGAATTGAAATTTTTCATTTGTTTCAGGAATTTTTCCTGCCAGTTCAAGTATTAATCCGGCAAGTGTATCCGATTCACCTTTGGCATCTTCAAAGATCCGGTCTTCAATTCCCAGCACTTTACAGAAATCATTCAGCAGTGTTTTTCCTTCGAAAATGTAATTGAGGTCATCAATTTTAGTATAGTTACTGGAATCACTTTCATTATCGAATTCGTCGTTGATTTCTCCTACAATTTCTTCCAGGATATCTTCGAGTGTAATGATACCTGAAGTGCCTCCATATTCATCAACCACTACGGCCATATGGATTTTCTTGGCTTGAAATTCCTGTAAAAGGTCGTTGATTCTTTTATTCTCAGGAACGAAGAAGGCCGTCCTCTGTAATTGTTGCCATCTGAAATCATCATCCCTGTTAAGGTGCTGTAAAATGTCCTTGATGTAAAGAATACCCGTTACATTATCAAAACTTTCGCTGAAAACCGGAATTCTGGAATATCCTGAATCAAGTATAGCTGCCAAAAGGGAAGAATATGGAATGTTATCTTCAACAGCAGTAACATCAATTCTGGGGCGCATAATTTCTTTAACTGCGATGTCACCGAACTTGACTATTCCTTTCAGGATTTTTCTTTCTTCTTCAGGAGTGCTGTTGTCGGAAGTAGTGAGGTCTAAAGCTTCTGACAAGTCGTCAATTGAGATATCATGACCTTTTCGGGCGATTCGTTTATCAATGATTGCTGTTGATTTAACAAGCGCAGTACTCAGTGGGTAAAACACTTTTCTCATGATCAGCATTGGATGTGCCATCAGGTGAGCTGTTGAAACAGCATTCTGTGAAGCATAGATTTTTGGCATTATTTCTCCGAACAACAAAATGAGTGCGGTTACTATAATTACCTGAATCATAAATCCAAGAATCGGAGTTTCCGCAAAATCGAAGAGCCCGTTCATGACAAAAGAGGAAATAATAACAATGGCTACATTAACAAAATTATTGGCAATCAGTATTGTGGCAAGCAGTCGTTTTGGCCTTTCAAGCAAAAAGAGAATCAATTGGCCTGATTTACTTTGATCGTTTCTTAATCCGTTTAACTGGGCCGGACTTAAGGAAAAGAATGCAATTTCGGAACCGCTGATGGCCGCTGAAAGAATCAGCAACAATGCCATCATGACAAGACCGGTGATTATCCCGGGCGTAAAAGGGCCGGTATATATGCCCAGCATTATTGCCAACACCTGAAGAGACGGGCCAGTTACGGGTTCCACCAATACCAAAAATTTTAGAAGCCTGATTTGTAATGCAGACGGTGTAAAGATAGTAAAAAGCTGAGTATATTCAGAACCGGCAATATGCCGGTGTGCGTAAGCAGATTACCTTTGTTTTATTTGTATTCAAGGACCTCAATTTCACCTTTAATAACACCAATGGCATTCATTGCCAGGGCATCAACATCATCTTCGTCAGGATAAATGGCGATTGCAGCTATCTTTTCCACTTTACCGGTAAGGTTCTTTGTAAATTCATTGTAGTGGAAGAGATCGCCGGACAGGATAATGGCATCCGGTTTTCCTTCAAGAACTGTGCACATCGCCCCGATCTCCTTGGCTAACTGATATGCCATTGCTGAAAGAATAAATGAAGCCCTTTCATCACCGGCAGCGATTCGGTTTTCTATAGTATTCAGGTTTGTAGTGCCAAGGTAAGCATATAATCCACCTTTGGCAGTAATCATTTCCATTATTTCTGCCTGGGTATGCTTTCCACTGAAGCAAAGGCGGATAAGGTCGCCGGCAGGGAGTGTTCCGGCCCTTTCCATTGAAAAAGGTCCATCACCATCAAAAGCCTGGTTTACATCGACTACCCGACCTAGTTTATGAGCCCCAACAGAGATTCCACCTCCACCGGCATGAGCAACAAGAAGGTTCAGTTCTTCATATTTCCTGCTGATTGATTTTGCATACTTTCTGGCCACTACCTTCTGGTTCAGGGCATGGAACACGGACTTGCGTTCAAACAGGGGGTGACCGGAAATTCTGGCTACATCGGCTAATTCATCAACTACAACAGGATCGGCAATTATTGCTTTTGCATTGGTCATTGCTGCAATATCAGACGCTATGATTCCGCCCAGATTGGTGGCATGCATCCCCATAACACCATCGAGAAGGTCTTCCCGCATCCGCTGATTGACTTCATAAACGCCTGATTTAACAGGTTTCACCAGGCCTCCTCGTGCAACCACTATCTGAAGTTTGTTTACATTGATATCATTATCTTTAAGTTCCTGCAGGATAGCGTTTTTCCTCATTTCAACCTGACCGGGAATACTTCCACAGGCCGCCAGCTGTTCATCGGTATACTTAATGGTTTTCAGGAAACACATTTTGGAGTCTTTATAGACGGCTATTTTTGAGGAGGTGTTTTTAGGGTTGATAACCAGAATAATCCCAAGGGTCATGAGTATAAGATTTAATTGATGATTGAAAAAGATTGATTTTTTTTCATTAACCAGCTTTATTCATTTTTGATTTATTGAAGTCATCTCAGAAGTCCAACAATTTTTTCAAGATGCAGGGCATCATATTCATCAAAAGAAGCGAATTCCTTGCTATCGACATCCAGAACGGCTGTGATGTTACCTGTTTTATCGAATACCGGGACTACGATTTCACTTAAAGAACGGGAGTCACAGGCGATATGTCCAGGGAAGCTGTGCACATCGGGTACAATGATTGTTTTTTGCTGTTCTACAGAGGCCAGACAAACACCGCCACCATTAAGTATCTGGCAGGCTGCAGGGCCCTGGTACGGACCGACAATAAGCCGGGAACCATCCACACGGTAAAATCCGCACCAAAAGAAATAGTCCATTTTGTTATAAAGAATTGCAGCAATGGTAGCCATTCTGGCCGTCTGATCCGGGCTTTTGACCATTAAATCAGCAATCTGGGCATACAATCTGAGGTAGCGGCCTTCTTTTTTACCTTTATCCATAATCATAAAGATCAATGAGCATGAAAATTGCAGAAAAACTGAACGATTCAAATTTATGCAAAAATGTCAAACGTGGCGAAAAGGCGGGTAGTAATCCTTCAGAATAAATTACGAGAGTCTATAGAGCTGAACCGGTAAAATCACCGTGTAACAGACGGCCTGTGCCATCCGGCCGAAAAATGTCC
The DNA here is from genome assembly GCA_016705005.1 of Bacteroidales bacterium. Taxonomy (GTDB): domain Bacteria; phylum Bacteroidota; class Bacteroidia; order Bacteroidales; family Lentimicrobiaceae; genus Lentimicrobium. The sequence continues at coordinate 53,190 of JADIZB010000022.1, forward strand.
TTGCCAGGGAACCGGTTTTCGTTAAATTTTAGTACTTTTGCCCACCAAAAATATCCTGAGGGAATGTAGACACAGATTAATATAATCAATAAAGCGGGAGGGCCCAATGATTGAAACCATCAAAATAGGTACGCTAAAGTGGCATCATATACTTGACCCCACCGACGAAGATCTGCAATTTCTAAGAGACGATTTCCATTTTCACCCACTTGATATCGAAGACTGCCGGAGCCGGACCAATCAAAGGCCTAAAATCGATATTTACGATGATTATTATTTCCTGATACTTCATTTTCCTTATTTCGATCGCTGGAACCGTTTTTTAAAGGTCAAGGAGGTCAAGATATTCTGGGGCAGTGATTATATCATTACGATAGGTAAATCACACTGGGTGGTTAAGAACCTTTTCAACAGCGGCCGAGAGCCGGAAGACAACTATCAGGTGAGGCAGGTAGGAACAAGCGATGCCCTGCTCTATAAAATTCTGGAACATCTGATGCTCGAATCCCTGTCATTACTCAGTAAGCTTGGAGTGGAAGTAGAATTAATCAACAGGGATCTGTTTAACAAAAAGGCCGAACGCACCATTGAAAGAATTTCTCTGACCAGGAAGAACATCATTCTGGTCAATACTGTATTCAAACCTCAGCTCAGGTTATTTCACAAGTTTGAATCGGGCGACATCGAAGGTTACGCAGAGAATATGGAGGAGTACTGGGGTAATATCCTAGACTACTATCAGAAAATGTGGGATATGACCGAGGATTACCAGGAAATCGTTGAAGGCCTTTCAAAAACGTTTGATTCTTTGCAGACCAACCGTACCAATGAAATAATGAAGGTACTCACCCTTATTTCATCAATTCTTCTTCCATTGACTTTCATCGCCAGCCTGTATGGGATGAATGTCGGGCTTCCCTTGCAGGATACGCATTACTCGTTCTGGCTGCTGATTGTTTTTATGGTGATTCTCGCCGGTTCGATGATCTTCTTTTTTAAGAAGAAGCGGTGGATGTGAGTTAATTCCATGCAATGATTTTAAAAGAATTTTCCTGGTCCTCATCCGAAACAACAGTTCGGGTTTGGGACAAAAATTCCAATTTTCCACACACGGGACATAAATTTAGAAACATTCTAAATAAGAAAATTCATTCATTAAAGGCAAAATGTGATCAGGTTGTGCCGGAATGTAATACAAATTTACGTTAAACATATTATATATATAACAAATAATATAAACTTGAATATATAGAAAAATTTGTTGAAATGCATCTATAAAAACCCGAAGGTTTATTTGTGATTTAAGTAGTTGGAATACAGAAATATACATTTCGCATAATTATATTAATGGTTGAGGTCAGATACATTTCGATTTTAATCTAAATCAGAGTTGTAGGTAAAAAGTCAGGTCTGGAGAAATTGCCTGTTTGGGGGTTAAATCAGCAACATATATGCAAATTATAAATATATACTTCGATCAGGCAGAAATGATAATACTCTTTAGCAAATAAATTCTACCCGGATCTCAATATCCGATTAACCTGACCTTTAAATCATCCCATTACTTTTTACCTGATTGGCTATAAACATTCAATTCAAAAATGGAACTAAAACAGTTGCCTGAAAAAAACTACCAGCACAATGCAGTCCCGGCGTAAATGTGTTAAATTATTTTACACTTTAAAAAGCATTTCTTCAGGACTTCAACCTTACTTGAAACAGGATCGGCCTATTCAGAAATACTACCTGAACCAAACTTTAAACAAAAGGCCATTCCGGTTAAGCTCTCCTCTCCTAATTCTCCAGGCTATTATTTTAGATCAGTTTAAAGGGATCAATTCCTTTTTTCTGCCTTTATTCTTTACGTTGCTCTTTTAACAATTGCGACGTTTCTTTTAGAAAAAACTAAAGTAATAGATTTAAATACCTCATATCATGAGAACATTACTCCAATCAGGATTCGGACAGAGAGTGCAGAAAACAGCCGGAATTTCAGTCAGGTTGTTATTATTGGCTGCCTTTAGTCAACTGGCATTTATTGATCGTGCCAATGCGCAGGATGCCTTTATTACCAGCGATGGTCTCACAACCATCTGTGAAGGGGAGAGTACAACCCTTCAGGTAATTATCGGGGCCAGCGAAGGGCCATATACTGTGGTCTATAGTGATGGTACAAGTAATTATACTGTCTCGGATTATGAGAGTATTGCAGACCCGGAAGATCCGCAGTATGGAGGAGATCCGATTATTGTATCGCCTGTTGTCACCACGACCTATTCGCTGGTTAGTGTTCATGACGCGGGTAACAATTCTCTACCGGTGAGTTCAGCAACCATTACCATTACGGTTAATCCATTACCAACAAATCTGGTAATTACTGTTAACCCTGCATCGCCCGTTTGCCCATCGGTTAACTTTACCATTTCGGCAACAGCAACAAATGGTAATGCCTATGAATTATGGAACCAGGCCAATACTGTAAAGACCGATGATCTGCCGTATACAACTTCAATTACTTCGACTTCTCATTATACAGTAAGGGCGATCAGTTCCTTTGGATGCACAATTTCGCAGGCCCTGACCGTGAATCTGGAAAGTACCCCACCGTCAATCACCTGTCCGGGCAATCAGACCCTTAATCCCGGAGCCGGCACCTGTAACGCTTCGCTTCCCGATTACAGGGGAAGTGTTACCGTGAGTGATAACTGCACCCCATCCGGGTCAATCACGCTCAGCCAGAGTCCCGCACCCGGAACGGTAATTTCCGGACACAACACCAGTCAAATTGTTACCATCACCGCTACTGATGCTGCAGGAAACACAAATTCCTGCAATTTTAATGTTACGCTGGTCGATAACATCAACCCCCAGATTTCATGTGTAGGCAATCAGACCGTTCCTGCAAGTGCAAGTTGTACCTATACACATTCTGGTACAGCCTGGAATCCCGCCGGAACAGATAACTGTACTGTTGCATCTGTTTCTTATTCACTGTCAGGTGCCACCACAGGTACCGGTACCAATCTGAACGGAGTTACTTTTCAGCCTGGAACAACCACCGTTACCTGGACAGTGACCGATGGTGCAGGTCGTACTTCGCAGTGCAGTTTTAATGTATCAATCGAAGATAACGAGAATCCAACGGTAAGTTGTCCTGGCAACCAGTCTGTCAATACTGCTGCCGGAGTTTGTACCTATACCCACAGCGGCACCACGTGGAATGTAACTGCGAATGATAACTGCGCAGTGGCTTCAATAAGCTATGTTCTTTCAGGGGCAACCACTGCTACAATTCCTTCAACCCTTAACGGAGCCGTTTTCAACATTGGATTGACCACTGTAACAGTAACGGTAGCTGATGGTGCTCCGATTCCCAATACAGCTTCCTGTAGTTTTACAGTGACTGTTAACGACAACCAGAATCCGAACATTACCTGCCCCTCAAACATATCGGTAAGTAATAGCGCAGGAAACTGTTCTGCCAGTGTTACAGTTCCGGTCATTGTTTTTGGAGACAACTGCGGAGGTTCTTCTATAGCCTGGAGTTCGACCGGTGCCACAACACTGAGTGGCAATGGTCAGATCGGCACCCAGACCTTTAACATTGGAACAACAACCATAACAGTAGTTGCCACCGATGCCTCAAGCCGGACAGCACAATGTAGTTTTACTGTGACGGTGAACGACACTGAAAATCCGACCATCACCTGTCCGTCAAATATTACGGCAGACAATGGCATCGGACTCTGCACCACCAATGTGGCAATACCATCAATTACCTTTGATGATAATTGTCCGGGCGAATCTATCTCCTGGAGTACAGCCGGTGCAACTTCTCTGAGTGGCAACGGCCAGCCGGGAACCCAAACCTTCAATGTCGGGATCACAACCATTACGATAACAGTAACTGATGCGGCCAACAACACCGCATCCTGTAATTTTACGGTTACAATCAGCGACAACGAAGATCCGACCATCACATGTCCGTCAGATATTTCAGCCAATAACGGAGCAGGCTTATGTTCGGCCAGTGTTGTTGTACCTGCTGTAACATATGATGATAACTGCGCCGGATCATCCATTGCCTGGACTCTGAGTGGAGCTACCACCGGATCCGGCAACGGTCAGATCGGCACCAGATCCTTTTATGTGGGTACTACTACTGTGAACTATACGGTCTCTGATGGTGCTTCTCCAGCCAATACAGCAACCTGCAGTTTTACAATTACAATTAGTGATAATGAGGCTCCTGTTATCAGCGGGTGTCCTGCCAACATTACCAGAACGAGTGGTGCCGGTGTTTGTACCGCAACTGTATCATGGACTGAGCCTACAGCTGCAGATAATTGTACTGCAGCCGGAAACCTTGTCTGGACCAAATCACATCTGCCAGGAAGTGTATTTTCAGCTGGTACAACCAATGTTACCTATACGGCAACAGATGCAGCAGGAAACATCAGCAATGTATGCAGTTTCACTGTGACAGTTGTTGACAATCAGAAACCTGTTATCAGCGGGTGCCCAACAAATATAAACACCGGAACAGGTCCCGGCAGTTGTAATGCGGTTGTTTCATGGACTGAACCAACAGCTACTGACAACTGCACAGCTTCAGGATCACTGGTCTGGACAAAATCGCATTTACCGGGTGCTACCTTCAACACCGGAACAACTACGGTAACTTACACAGTTGCCGATGCCGGCGGAAATGTAAGTAATCCCTGCTCATTTACAGTAACCGTAACGGATAACATTGCCCCAACGGCCACCTGTAAACCGGCAACAATATATCTTAACGGTTCGGGAACGGCCACGCTTGCCATCATTGATGTAAATGATGGATCTACCGACAATTGTACTGCCCAGGGCAGTCTCGTGATCACCCTGAGCAAAACAAATTTCAATTGTTCCAATCTGGGTGCCAACACAGTTGTAATGACTGTAAGAGATGCATCCGGCAATCAGAGTACCTGTAATGCAACGGTAACAGTTGTTGATAATACACCTCCGGTAATATCTGCAACAGCCGGAACTGTGACATCAAATGTGAACGCAAATTCAGGTGTTTGTTATTATACTGTAAACGGCAATGAGTATGATCCATCTGTGACGGATAACTGTTCGGGAACAGTTCTATCCTATTCGGTAACAGGAGCCACTACATTAAGTGGTACAGGTTCACTGGCCGGGAAGCAATTGAGTAAAGGAGCGAATCTTATTACCTGGAGTGCTACTGATGGATCAGGAAATACAGTAGTAGTTCCATTAGCATTTACCAAAACAGTTATTGATAACCAGCCACCTTCGATATCAAGTATCGGGAATCAGAACAGAAATACAAATACAGGTTGTGGATATACTGTTTCAGGGTCAGAATTTAATCCGACATATAGTGATAACTGCGGTGCCGGGAATCTTATCATAACTTATTCCATAAACGGTGGAAGTGCCGTTCAATCGAATTCACTAGCAGGTGTATTGCTTGCAACCGGTATCAATACCATTGTCTGGACAGCCAGCGATGGACTTAACAGCAGTACCAGTACCTTCAGGGTAACTGTGGCCGATGATGATGCACCCTCAATTACATCAATCAGCAACATAACCATTGAAATTTCGGTAGGTTGTGGTGCCGTTGTCAACTGGACCGAACCGGTAGCAAGTGATAACTGTGCTGTGACTGTTTTCGGTCAGGTTACAGGACTTGCGAGTGGAAGTACATTCCCGATCGGGACCACGCTGATCCGCTATCGCGCCCTTGATGCAGCCGGAAATTCAACATTTATGAGTTTCAATGTAATTGTAAATGACCTGACACCTCCCGATCTTACCTGTCCTTCAGGAAGTCCTTTTTCAAGGGTGACCGGAGCTGGTGTTTGTTTTTATTCCGTCAGCGGAACAGAGTTTGACCCTACCACCAATGACGGATGCCCTGTAACGGCCATCAACTCGTTTGACGGAACCAATACCCTTGCAGGTAAGCAATTACCGGCAGGTAATCATACCATTAACTGGACAGCGACCGATGGATCGGGAAATAATTCGACCTGTTCAGTTGAGGTCAATGTTACAGATAATCAGAATCCGACGTTTGACCAACCGACCGGAAATCCGGCAGGAAGCTATGCTTATACAAGGAATACAGACCCGGGCGTTTGTTACTACACCATACCAGGAACGGATTTTGACCTGAGAAACATCTCAGATAACTGTTCTACTGAAACACCTACCTACATAATAACGAAAAACGGTTCCACCGTTTATACCGGTTCAGGTACTTTAGCCGGTCTTCAATTACCCAAAGACCAGAATTTCCCCTATGCAATTGTCTGGACACTTGAAGATGCCAACGGAAACATTGTCACAGCTTTGGCTTTTACAATCCTGGTTCTGGATAATCAGCCACCACAGTTCGTTTGTCATGGCAATGAAATAAGGACAGCTCCGGGTGGCAGCTGCAATTATACGATATCTGGTACCGAGTTTGACCCAACCAGTCTCACCGACAACTGCGATATTCCCGCCAATCTGACCGTATCCTATACACTTGATGGTGTTCCGGGAGCAGGTACAACCATGGCCGGCATTATTCTTTCGGCCGGTGTTCATACAATAGTCTGGACAATTGAAGATCTTTCGGGCAACATCAATACATGTACCTTTACAGTAACCATCAGGGATACTGTATTTCCAACGATTACTCCAATCGCTGACCAGTCAAGGTTCGCCCCTTCCACTTCATGTGATTATACTGCCATAGGTACAGAATTCGATCCGGTAGTAAACGATAACTGTCCATCACCATTGCTGGTTAACAATCAGAACGGACTTGCAACACTTAACGGTTTTGTTTTTCCGGTAGGAATCACTGTGGTTGTCTGGACTGCCACTGATGCATCAGATAATGCAACAACGATGGAATTTGAAGTAAATGTAATTGACAATATACCACCGGATTATGATATTCCGGCTTCTGAAACCAGAAGTGCTTCCACCGCCCATTGCTATTATACAGCCATAGACGATGAATTTGATCCCCGGAATATTGAAGATAACTGTACAGATGCCAACTTCTATATTACAAACGATTACAATAATTACCGATCTCTGGCCTATGAACAATTTCCTGTAGGAACAACGGAGGTTGTCTGGACTGTCAGGGATTTTCATGGAAATGTTCATAACGAAACCATTGTGATTACCATCGACGATGATACTGATCCGGTGATCAATTGTCCTTTGAATGCCTATGTCAGGGTTGTTGATGACGGTCAGACCTACTATACTGTCGGAGTAAATGAATTTACACCGGTAACCACCGACAATTGCGCGGTTATATCATATACCAATAATATAAACAGTGGCTCCAACCTGAATGGATATCATTTATCCACGGGTACACATAACATAACCTGGACATCACTGGATGGATCGGGCAATGACACTCAATGCACCTTTACGGTTTATGTTGTGACGGATCTGTATCCTCCGGTTACCTGTGTTGGTGATCAGTTAAAATCAGCCGGTAGCGGGGTCTGCAGTTATACAGTGACTGGTACGGAGTTTGACGCCACTTCCACTTCGGGTGCAGCAACGCTTCTGAATAATTTTGACAATACTTCTTCACTGGCAGGTTCCGTATTTCCGGTTGGAACGACTCTGGTTACATGGACAGCCTCTCAGGTGATCAACGGAACCAATTACAGCAACAGTTGCAGTTTTTATGTCACTGTCGTTGACAATGAGAATCCGGTAATCACACCGGCAGCCAATGTTTCAGTAACGACCAATAACGGTTGTTATGCCACCAGTGTTGATCTGGGTACGCCTTCAACATCTGATAACTGCTCGGTTTACTCAACATGGAGTAATTCCCCATACTATTTTGGAATTGGTACAACCACCGTTACCTGGTGGGTTGAAGATATTCATGGAAATACCTCATCAGCCACACAGACAGTTACTGTAACCGACGATGATGATCCTTATCTGAGTTGCCCGGGATCGATCTGCCGTCAGGTTGATGATGGTCAGAGTTATTATACTGTTTTTGGTCATGAATTTGACCCTTATGGTACCTGGGATTGCTCGGGTATCCTGTCAATTACCAACGATTTTAACGGCAATGCCTCGCTGGCAGGTGCCCAGATTCCGACATCCGTTACATCCATTACATGGACAGTAACCGACAATGCAAGCAATGTTTCAACCTGTACCATTGCCATTGATATCCGGACCACAGATCCGCCGGCAGTGACATGCCGCGGAAATGAAACCAGAACCACAGATCCCGATGAATGTAGTTATGTTGCTACGGGAGGTGAATTTGATGTCAGCACTACACAATCGTCCCCTGCGGTCGTACTGACACATAATATTCAAACGACTACCCCTGGTACTTTACCATACGCCCCTTCAGCAAATTCTCTTGCCGGTGCCGAGTTTCCGACCGGAACAACAACGATTGTATGGACGGCTACATCCGGTTCGGATGTGAATACCTGCTGTACATTTACAGTCCATGTTTATGACGATCAGGATCCTTCAGTTTCATGGCCGGGCAATATTACAGTGAATGTAGATGCTGGCAGCTGCCTAGCTACCGGAGTGGTTGTCGGAACTCCCACAGCCTCCGATAACTGTACTGCATCCGGATCAATTACTGCTACCAGAACACCATCCGGAACCACATTTGCCATTGGAACCACGAATATTTACTGGACTGTTCATGATTTGAACGGGAACTATGTTTACCATACACAAACCGTCACAGTTGTTGACAATATCGCTCCGGACATTGATTGTCCGTTAACGACCTATTACCGTGAATTCAACAATTCGACCGTTAACTACTATACAGTTGTCGGAACAGAATTCAGGCCCAATGTAACAGAGAATTGCATACTAACTTCATATATCAATAACCGCAACGGCTGGACAACCCTGAACGGGGTTCAGCTAACGATCGGTAATCATGCCATTGTCTGGACAGCAACTGATGCCAGTTCAAATACCGATCAGTGTACGGTTAATATTACTGTTGTTGATTCATTTGAGCCATTGCTCAGCTGTCCGGAAGATGCTTATCTCGACAGTCCATCAGATCAGTGCACCCATACCGTAAGTGGTACGGACCTTGATCCTGTATTTACCAATCTTTCAGTAATTCCCGGCAGGACACTTACCCATAATTTTGCAGGCGCACCACTGAATACTACCTTAAACGGAGCCGCCTTCCCGATCGGAACGACAACAGTTACGTGGACAGCCACCCAGACCATCGGAGGGATTGATTATACAAGTACCTGTACCTATGATGTTGTTGTCAGAGACCGCATTGCGCCGGTGGTTGACCTTCCTTTCCCGAATGTTTCCCTTCCTGTTGATGATGGTGAATGTTATTCTACAGCTGCCTTAACAGCACCAACAGCAACCGATAATTGTACTGCACCCGGAAGTCTGACAATCACCAGCAATTCGGCAATGTATTTCCCATTCCTTGTTGGAGTAACCAATATCAGGTGGACCATTGCAGATGCAAGCGGCAATCAGACGGTTTATACACAGCAGGTTACAGTGTTTGATGATGAAGGACCGGTAATTACCAATTGCCCGGTTGCCGATGTAACCGGAACAGCAGCAGGTGAAAACTGTGAAGCAGTTGTTTCATGGCCACCACTGGTAGCAACAGATGAATGTTCAGGTGTTGCCAGTTTTACATCCACCCACTCACCCGGTACTTTATTCCCGGTAGGGACAACCGTTGTAACCTATACTGCAACTGACAATGAAGACAACGTTTCAACCTGTGTATTTAATGTTGTTGTCAATGATACTCCACCTTCCATTCTTTGTGTAGGTGACAAAACCAGAAATACGAATTCGGGTAACTGTTCATACCTTGTGCTGGGAAATGAACTGGATCCTGTTGATTTTGATGATAATTGTTCAACACCGGCCATAACCTGGAGTTTTATTCATCCTGAAACAGGATTGCCTGTAACAGGTAACAACACATTGTCCGGAGTTGCCATTCCCCGCGGAAGTAATAACGGTCCAGGCACGGGTGAGATTACGATCACCTGGACAGCCACAGATGAAAATCTGAATTTTGATGATTGTTCATTTGTACTTACCATAGTGGATGCAGAGGCACCTGTTATCGTGGTTCCCGGCAACCAGACCCGTAGCACCGACCTGCACCAGAATTATTATACCGTTCAGGGTGGTGAGTTTGACGATGTAACTGCCAGTGATAATTGCGGTATTGTAACAAAACTCGTAAATGAATATAGTGTTCCGACACTTGCCGGACTTCAGCTACAGATGGGTGAGAACACCATTACCTGGTTTGCCGAGGACGATATGGGTAACCGCAGTCAGGCTGTTTTCTACGCTTATGTAATCGATACTGAGCCCCCAAGGGTAACCAACGTTCCTGAAAATATTACTGTTAATACGCTCAGCGGTTGTAGTGTTGCTGTAAATTATACACCTCCGGTCATCATTGATAATGTTACGCTTATCGGAGATCTGGTTATAACTGTTTCACCTGACTATGCCGTTCCTGGTTATGTATTCCCTGTTGGGGTAACTGAAGTTACCTATTCAGTTGTAGATGAAACAGGCAATTCCCTGGTTTATACTTTTGATGTTACTGTGATTGATAATATCAATCCGACACTTACCTGTGCTGCAGGCAGCCCTGGGAATGAATTCCACAGGGGGACTGACCTTAACCAGGCTTATTATACAACATCCGGGACGGAATTTGATCCTACCGAGTACTTTGATAACTGTGCCGTCACGCTTACGAATAACAGGAACAGTTCGGAATCACTGGCCGGCGTTACATTCCCGGTTGGAACAACCACTGTTACCTGGACAGCTACAGATGCCAGCAATAATGTAACGACCTGTTCAATACAGGTGATTGTTGAGGATGATCAGATTCCGCTAATTACAAACTGTCCGGATGCCACTGTTGCCGAGATTGCTGAATCGGGCGAGTGTTATTACCTCGTTCCGGGATCGGAATACGATCCTTACGGATTCTCTGATAATGATGATCTTGACAGGCTTACCTATTCTATCAATGGTGGAGCAGAAGTTGGAACTGACCTGAATACCACACTGGTTGGTCTGCAGATTCCTGTTGGAACAACCACGATAATCTGGAGGCTATATGATGTAAATGGCAATGTCAGCAATACCTGTCAGACGATATTCACAATTACTGATCCTGAGCCACCCACAGTGGTTACTGTAGGAACACAAACCAGGAGTACCGATACAGGTGTGAGCACTTACACAGCAAAGACACCGGCAGATGATGACTGGAATCCTTCAGTCAGTGATAATTGTGAAGTAGATATAATTACCTATACCATTGACGGTGGAACTCCGGTTGGCACCAATGAACTTACATCCATTATCGGTGAAGTGTTTGCTATTGGAACACATACCGTTTTGTGGACCGCAACCGACATACATGCCAATATCAGCACCGGCAGTTACCAGGTAATTGTTGAAGATGAAGATGACCCGACAGCTGTTTGCAATCCTTATACAGTTTATCTGGACGAAAACGGTATTTACATGCTTGACAGCGATGATATCAATGCCATAGGGGCAGGCTCGACCGATCCTGGCGGTATTGCTGAAATGACTGTTACACCGGATGTATTTGATTGTGCCGATACCGGTGACAACACCGTATTACTTACAGTAACCGATAACAGCGGAAATACAGCGACCTGTAATGCAACAATTACAGTTATCGATAATACCCCACCGGATGCCGTTTGTACTGACATATCTGTTTCGCTGGATGTTCTCGGATTGGCTACCATTCTTCCGGTTGACCTTAACGGAGGTTCAAGCGATGAATGCGGCATTCAGGGATACTCAGCCAGCCAGACGCTTTTTGACTGTACCGATGTAGGAACTAATTCAGTAATTCTTACGGTTACCGATAATAGTGGGAATACATCTACCTGCACCGCCACAGTTACTGTTTATGATAATTACAGCCCGAGTGCCGTTTGCAACCCGATCACCGTTTCGCTGGATGCAACCGGTAACCTGACCCTTTCTGCAACTGACATTGATAATCTTTCTCTCGGTTCTACCGATAATTGTAGCGGGTCGCTGACCAAAACCGTTACACCAGATGATTTTGACTGCAGTGACATAGGTGCCAACAATGTTATCCTGAGGGTTACAGATCCGGCAGGAAATTTTGATGAGTGCACCACCACTGTTACGGTTCAGGATGTTGCGCCACCAACGGCCATCTGCCGTAATATTACCGTTCAGCTGGATGCCGGCGGAAACGTTTCAATTGTTCCTGCTGACATCAATAACGGATCAAGCGATAATTGTGATGCTTCGCTCACTTACAGTATTGATCAGTCGGCCTTTACCTGTGCCGATCTTGGCCCCAATACCGTAACCCTTACCGTAACTGATGATTACAGTAATTCTTCAACCTGTACTTCAACCGTTACAGTTGAGGATAATATTGACCCTGTTGTTACCTGTTCGGTTTCTGACCAGACGGTGAATACAGATAATGATGAATGTACATATACACATTCAGGAACAGGCTGGAATGCCGGTGCAACCGATGGATGTGCAACCATAGCCTCACTTACTTATACACTCTCGGGTGTAACAACAGGGACCGGTACATCTCTTGATGGTGTTGTCTTTAACCGGGGAATCACCACTGTAACCTGGACAGCCACAGATGGATCAGGCAATGTTTCCAATTGTTCATATACAGTAACCGTGAACGACACACAGGCTCCGGATGCCGTTTGCCAGGATATAACAATACAACTGAATGCTTCAGGAGCCGCCTCTATTGTGGCAGCTGATATCAATAACGGGTCTACTGACAATTGCGGTATTCAGGGGATTGCAGTCAACACTTCTGCCTTTGACTGTACTGATCTTGGTCCAAACCCCGTTACGCTTACTGTAACCGATATAGCCGGGAATACCGCCACATGTAATGCCAATGTTACCGTTGAAGACAACATCGATCCGGTAGCTGTTTGCAAAAATATTACCGTTCAGTTGAATGCTGCGGGAACAGTTACCATTACCGGAGCTGATGTTGACAACGGATCAACCGATAACTGCAGTATTGATAACCGATCGGTTACACCGGACACGTTCACCTGTGTAAATATCGGGACACCTGTAACTGTTACCCTTACAGTAACAGATCCGGCAGGCAATACCGATCAATGCACTGCTACAGTCACTGTTGAAGATAATGTTGATCCCAATGCTGTATGCCGCAACATCACAGTTCAGCTTGATGGTTCAGGCAATGCCTCTATCGTTGCCGGAGATATCAACAATGGATCTTCTGATGCCTGCGGAATTGCCAGCCTGGCCGCCAGCCAGACAGCATTCGATTGCAGCGATCTCGGACCAAATACCGTTACCCTGACTGTTACCGACAACAACAGCAATCAATCGACCTGTAATGCCACAGTTACGGTTCAGGATCAGATTGATCCGGCCTTTACCTTCTGCCCGGCCAATCAAACCGTAACCACCGATCCGGATGTCTGTACCCACCTTCACAGCGGAACAGCATGGGATGCACTTGCTTCTGACAACTGCTCAGTAAGCACCCTTACCTATAATCTTACCGGAGTTACATCCGGAACCGGCACTTCACTGGCTGGAGTATCGTTCAACAATGGTTTGACCACTGTTACCTGGACAGCCACAGATGCATCAGGTAACAACGAAACCTGTGTATTTACCGTTACAGTTAACGATGAACAGGATCCCGATGCTGCCTGTCAGGCTTATACTGCCCAGTTACAGCGCAACGGACAGGCTGTAGTATCACCAGCTGACATTGACGACAACTCTGATGATAACTGCGGAATTGTTCTTTATGAAATTTCAAAAACAGGCGGAGCCGGAACATGGGCTTCGACCATTACCTATAGCTGCTCAGATATCGGTACACCTACTGCATACCTAAGGGTTACCGATGCCGCAGGCAACACGTCTTCATGCTCATCTACAGTGACAGTTGCCGATACCCAGGCGCCAACGCTTGATGATCTTTCCGACAGGAATGAAGTAACAGATAATAACGTATGTACTTACACTCACAATGATGATCTCTGGAATCCGACCGACAACTGTGATTTGAACCCTACGATTACTTACTCCCTCAGTGGTGCCACAACAGTTGTTACCCTGCCAAACACCACGCTGAACGGCCAGGTTTTCAACCAGGGAACAACAACGGTGACCTGGACAGTTTCTGATCACGCCACACCTCCCAACACAGGAAGTGTTGAATTTGATGTTGTAGTAACCGATACTCAGGATCCGGTTGTAACATGTCCGTCGAACATCACACAGAATGTTGCCAATCCGGGTGATCTGAGTGCTACTGTAGCCGGTATTCCCAATGCCATCTATAGTGATAACTGTTCAGTTACCATGCTTACCTATGCACTGAGCGGGGCAACTTCTTCAGCACATCAGGGAGCCGGTATCAACCAGTTAAACAGCGGTACCTTTAACCTTGGTACAACCACGGTTACCTATATTGCTTATGATGCTGAAGGAAATTCACACAGCTGTAATTTCACCATCACCATCAATGCTCTGCCTTCAAATGCAGTTATAGTAAATCCTACAGCCATTACCACCTACGAAAATATTATTCCTGTTGCAACGTTTACAGTTGTATTGCCTACGGCGCCAACCGGAACCGTTGTATTTGACGTAGTCAGCAATGATCTTACCGAGGGAACCGTTTCAACGGGCAGCCTGACATTCAATGCAGGGAACTGGAGCACACCTCAGACGGTAACCGTAACCGGTGTAAATGATGATGTGGATGATGATGATGTTCCTTATGTTATTCTTCTTACCACCAACACAGTTCTGACCGATCCGTTATCCGGATATTACAATGTTGATCCCACTAACGTAGATGCTGTTAACATCGATAATGATGTTGCCGGCGTTACCGTATCGGCCATTAGTGGACCTACCACCGAAGCAGGAGGTACGGCAACCTTTACTATGGTATTAAACACAGAGCCTACGGATGATGTAATATTCACACTTTCGAGCAGTGACCTCACGGAGGGGAATGTAACGAATCCGGTAACCTTTACCGTTACCTTCACACCAGCCAACTGGGATACTCCACAGACGATTACTGTTACAGGAATTGACGACCCGATTGATGATGGCAACGTTAGTTATACGATTATTACAAGTGATGCCACTTCGGATGATCCGAAATACTCATCCATGGTTGCTGCCGATGTGCCTGTGATCAACAACGATAACGATGCGGTTGGTTTTATTGTTACCCCGCTTACCCTGAACACCACCGAAGCCGGAGGTACAGCCACATTTACCGTTGTTCTCACCAGCAAACCAGCTACTGACACAGAAGATTATATTGTCGTAGTTGATGTTGAAAGCAGCGATCTGACAGAGGGTACAGTTTCACCAATCCATCTTACTTTTACTGCGGCAAACTGGAATACACCCCAGACTGTTACAGTTACAGGGGCAGAAGATATTGTTGTAGACGGGAATATAGCCTACACAATTGTCAACAGCGTTGATCAGACCCTGACAACCGACCCGTTGTATGATCCGCTTGATCCGTCTGATGTCAATGTTACCAATGCCGATAATGATGCTGCCACCCTTTCGGTGAACAGCATAGCCCAGCTCGAAACCAATGCAGGCACTACCAGTTTTGTATTTACAGTAACACATTCAGGTCAGGAAGTGATCGGATCCTATTCCGTAACTTACTACACCCAGAATGGTACAGCGAGGTCACCAAGTGATTTCGCGGGCACCGGAGGATCGGTTACATTTAACGGTTCAATAGGTGAAACACAGTCGATAACCATTACAGTAAACGGAGATCAGATGGTTGAGCGGAATGAGACGTTCAGTCTTGTCCTCAATACAGTAACTGCTCCGGGTAGAAATGTAACCATACTTCCTGCCGGAAAAACAGGTACAGGAACCATAACCAATGATGACAATGCGACCCTGGCCATTGATGATGTTTCGATTACAGAAGGCAATGCAGGTTCCCAGACACTTACCTTTACGGTAACCCTGAGTATGGCCGTTGAAGACGGACTTAGTTTGCAGTACGCTTCAGCAGATGGTACTGCTACCACCGCCGACTCTGATTATGCCACTTCAACCGGCACCCTTACTTTTACCGGCAATGCAAATGAAACAAGAACAATGGGTGTAACAGTATATGGTGATCTGAAAGTTGAATTGGATGAAAACTTCCTGGTTAATCTGAGCAATATTGTACCGGTTAGTGCACCAGCAGGAACCATTACTTTTGCTGATGATTCGGGTACAGGAACCATCACCAATGATGATGCCGCCACACTGGTTGTTTCTGGATTTTCGGTGAATGAAAACGCAGGAACTGCTAATTATACAGTAACACTCAACAGATCTGTTCAGACAGCTTTTACCGTTGATTTCGCCACTTCGGACAATACAGCACTGGCAGGATCGGATTATACAGCCGTTCCGACAACCACGTTGAATTTCGGAGCCGGTAACCCACTGGTTCAAACGGTAACTGTTAACATAACCAACGATACGTATGTTGAACCAACGGAAACCCTGACCGGAACCATCAGTAACCTCAATGCCGGCGGACAGAATGTTACCATTGCCACAGCAACGGCCACAGGAACGATTCTTGACAATGAATCGGCCAGTGTTGCCATCGATGACGTAACAGTAAATGAGGCTGCTGGTACAGCAACCTTTACCGTTATCTTAACAGGCAATATTCAGGATAACCTGACGGTTAATTATGCCACAGCCAACAATACAGCTCTTTCGGCCAGTGACTACAGCGTAACAAGCGGAACATTAACCTTCCTTGCCGGTTCGGTGAACGGTTCAACACTTACCATTGTAGTTCCTATAACCAATGACAATATAGCCGAACCTACGGAAACATACAGGGTAAATCTCAGTGGAATTGTCAGTACCGGTAGTGCTTCCATCAGCGACGCACAAGGTATTGGAACCATAAACGATAATGACCCTGCAACGCTTGTGCTGAGCGGATTTACCGTTACAGAAACCAATGGCACGCAGACAGCAAATTTTGCAGCGACAATGAGTATAGCCGCACAGGAGAATGTTGTTCTGACATTTTCCACTGCCAATGGATCAGCCGGTGCTTCTGATTTCACTGCCCAGACGAATACTATAGTAACCATTCCAGGTGGAACCACAAGTTTGAATATCCCGGTCAGTGTGCTTGGAGATCTTATTGCTGAGCCGACTGAAACCTTTACCGGAACCATTGCCATCAGTAATGTGAACGGACAGCAGGTAACCATTGACACACCATCGGCTACTTCAACAATTGAGGACGATGATATCATTACCATCAACCTTGCAGGATTTACAGTAACTGAAACCAATGGTACGCAGGTTCAGAATTTCAGGGCCAGCATGAATACTACAGCCCAGCTCGACATTGTTCTTGAGTTCTCAACATCCGATGGAACCGCCCTCGATGGTAACGATTATACTGCCCGTACAGCCATAAGTGTGACCATTCTGGCAGGTACCCTGTTTACCGATATTCCGGTTGATATTCTGGGTGATCTGATTACCGAACCACAGGAAACCTTTACCGGCACCATTTCACTGACCAATAACAACGGCCAGCAGGCAAGTGTCGGAACAGCCACAGCCAATGGCATCATAAACGATAACGATCCGGCTACTCTTGCCATTACAGGATTTACTGCTGATGAAGATGCCGGTACCGCCGACTTCACCATTACATTGAGCCGGAATGTCCAGAATGCCTTTACGGTTGATTTTGCGACGTCTGATATTACCGCGCTTGCCGGTGCTTTATTGGATTATACAGCCGTTCCGACAACAACACTCACTTTTGGTGCGGCAAATGACTTAACCCAAACGGTTACCGTTGCAATTAATGATGACAGTTGGGTAGAACCCACTGAAACCCTGAGGGGAACATTAAGTAACCTGGCAGCAAACAGTCAGGCCGTTACCATTCCTACTCCTTCAGCCATTGCTACGATAAACGATAATGATGCTGCAAGCATAGCCATTGATGACGTTATGGTTGCGGAAAACATCGCAAGCGGGATTGCCGAATTCACGGTTACCCTTACGGGTGATGTGCAGGATGATTTAACAGTAGATTTCACAACTGCGAATATTACTGCCCTTGCAGGCAGCGATTATACCCTTTCGACCGGGGTTGTGACCTTTTCCGGCGGTTCTCTATCAGGATCGACACAAACGATCACTATCCCTATTCTTAACAATGTGATTGCTGAGCCTACCGAGACCTATCATGTAAATCTCAGCAACATAGTTTGTACGGGAAGCGCTTCATTTGGTGATAATCAGGGCCTCGGTACGATTACCGACGATGATCCGGTCACACAGATTGATCTGGCAGGATTCACGGTTACCGAAACCAATGGTACAGTTTCCCACAACTTTGTGGCCAGTATGGATATCATAGCACAGGAGCCGGTGGTCATTTCGTTTACCACGACCAATGGTACTGCAGGAGCAACTGATTTTACAGCACAATCGGCAGTGCAATACACCATTTTACCAGGTACGCTGAGCGTGAACATTCCTATCAATGTTCTTGGTGATCTGATTACTGAACCACAGGAATCATTCACCGGCAACATTACCCTTGTAAATGCAAACGGACAACAGGTTGCCATAGGTATTGACGAAGCAACCGGAATTATCAACGATAATGATGATGCGGCTTTTGCAATAACCGGATTTACAGTTTCGGAAGCTGCCGGAACAGCCACTTATACGGTTACCCTTGATAATACTGTTCAGAATACTATAACCATTGATTTTGCCACTTCGAACAACACAGCAAATGCCGGCTCGGATTACACAGCCGTCGGTATAACCACACTGACCTTCGGAGCAGCAAATCCTCTTTCACAAACCGTTACTGTTCCGATTCTTGAAGACTTACTTGTTGAGCCGTCAGAAACACTGACCGGTACCATAAGCAACCTGATCACCAACAGCCAGGATGTCACCATAGCAACGGCTACAGCTACCGGCACCATCACCGATAATGATGCAGCTACTCTTGCCGTGAATAATGTAACCCTTCAGGAGCCCGACAATGGGTCAACAGTAGAATACATTTTCATCATTACCCAGAGTGGAAGAAATACTGATGGTCCATACACGGTAGCATATACTACCACGATTGGAAGTGCATCCTCCGGAAGTGATTTTGTAGCACAGACAGGAACTGTTTCATTTGCCGGAACTTCCGGTGAAAGCCATTCGGTCACTATCATCGTGAATGGTGATATCGTTGTGGAACCCAATGAACTATTCACCTTCGATCTGAGTGAAGATGATTTCGGAGGAAGAAATATCACGTTTACCGACAACAGCGGTCTCGGTACCATTACCGATAACGATATTACAACAGTTAACCTTGTAGCAAGTGATCCTGCAGCAGCAGAACCATCAAACGATGGGGAATTCACTGTAAGTATGGGACTTACTTCTTCAACAAATACTGTTGTCAGTTATACCATTTCAGGCGATGCTATTGCCGGAGATGATTACACCTCACTTTCAGGTACTGTTACCATTCCGGCAGGAAGCCTCAGTGCAACAATTGATCTGGAAGTAATAGATGATCTTATTCTTGAAGACGATGAAACCGTCACCATCACCCTTTCGGGTGTTTCGGGTGATACCGATATTTCTCTTGGTGCGCCTTATATTGCCAGTGTGATCATCAGCGATGATGATGTGGCTACTGTCAGCATCACAGCCAACGATCCGGCTGCAGCCGAACCGTCAAACAACGGTCAGTTTACCGTGACCATGTCGAATGCTTCGGATGTTGCCACCGTAATCAGTTACACCATTTCAGGAACGGCTACCGCCGGTTCAGATTATACCGCCCTCACGGGAACCATTACCATCCCTGCAGGCAGTACATCCGGAACCATTGATGTTACCGTTATTGACAATCTTATTATGGAATCAAATGAAACAGTGATAGTTACACTTGCTTCCATAACTTCAGGAGATGCCGATGTTTCGATCGGTACCCCATCTTCAGCTACAGTTACCATTGCTGATAACGATGTAGCCACAGTAAGTATCGCAGCCAGTGATCCGAATGCTTCGGAGCCATCCAACAACGGACAATATACTGTTACCTTGACCCGAGCTTCAGATACGGATACACAGATCAGTTACAATGTAACAGGAACTGCAACTTCCGGTGATGATTTTAACGCCCTTTCGGGATCGGTAACCATTCCGGCCGGAAGCCTAAGTGCTACTATTGACGTAGTTGTCAATGATGATCTTATTTTAGAAGCCAGCGAAACCGTAATAGCTACACTTTCGGCAATTACCTCCGGCAACTCCAACATTACAATTGGTTTGCCTGATGCTGCCACCGTTACCATCACCGACAATGATGCAGCCAACCTGAGTATTGCCGATGTTACAGTGGATGAATCAGACGGCACTGCAACCTTTACAGTACTTCTTACCGGCAATGTGCAGGGTGGATTTACGATCAATCATGCAACGGCAAACAACACAGCAGTTCAACCAGGCGATTATACCAGCACCTCCGGAACCCTTACGTTTGCCGGAACCACCGGAGAAACAG
This sequence comes from Bacteroidales bacterium, assembly GCA_016705005.1. Classification (GTDB taxonomy): domain Bacteria; phylum Bacteroidota; class Bacteroidia; order Bacteroidales; family Lentimicrobiaceae; genus Lentimicrobium. The sequence goes on from JADIZB010000022.1 coordinate 73,942, forward strand.
AAACAATCACGGTTCCGATTACCGGCAACAGTATTGTTGAAATTTCTGAAACATACTTTGTGAATTTATCCGGCATCTCAAATGCCCTCGTAACATATGACAGTCAGGCAACCGGTACCATTACCGATGACGATGTTGCCACAGTTAGTATTGCAAGCGTTACTGAGGATGAAGGAGATAGCGGAACAACCACCTATACATTTACAGTAACCATGAGTGCAGCTTCGGACGCAGTTGTGACTGTGGACTACGCTTCAGTAAATGGCACAGCAACAACTGCTGATCTTGATTACAGTGCAACCAGTGGTACACTGACTTTTGCTGCCGGAAATACCAGTCAGACCTTTACGGTTTCTGTTAATGGTGACACCCGGATAGAGGATGATGAAACCTTTACTGTTGCCCTGAGTAATCTTGTTACCACCAGCCGGCCAATCACCCTTGGGACATCCTCGGGAACCGGCACCATTACCAACGACGATGCCGCAACCATCAGCATCAATGATGTGACTCTTGCCGAAGGCAATACGGGGACCACCAGCTTTACATTTACCGTGAGTCTGTCAGACGCTTCCGCATCAACCATAACAGTTGACTATGCTACCTCCAATGGAACAGCTACAGTTGCAGACGGAGATTATATTGCAACTGCAGGAACCGTGGTATTCAGCCCGGGTCAGGTCAGTAAAAGCATTATTGTACCGGTGAACGGTGATGTTAAAGTCGAAACGGATGAAACCTTTACCGTTTCTTTAAGCAACCTGTTTACAAGTGGTCTTGATGTTACTGTAGCCGATGGATCAGGAACCGGAACCATCACCAACGACGATGCAGCTACAATAACCATAAACGATGTAACACTGGCCGAAGGAAACAGCGGAACAACCAGTTTCAGTTTCACCGTAGTCATGAGCCATGCATCCGATGCAGCCGTAACGGTTGATTATGCATCAGCCAACGGCACAGCTACACTTGCCGACAGTGATTACAGCACAACATCAGGTACACTGACCTTTGCAGCCGGAGAAACCAGTAAAACCATTACGGTCCTGGTTAACGGAGATGTAAAAGTTGAAGATCATGAAACCTTTACAGTTGGATTGAGTGATCTTGATGACAATGGAAGGGATGTTTCAATCAGCGATGCAACTGGTCTTGGTACCATCACCAATGACGATTCTGCCATACTCGCCATCAGCGATATTTCACAGGCTGAGGGAGACTCGGGAACAACCGGATTTACCTTCACCCTTACCCTGAGTGCTGCTTCTGATGATGTTGTTACGATTGACTATGCTACAGCCGACGGAACAGCAACGGAAGCAGATGCAGATTACACTGGCGTTTCAGGCACAATTACCTTTGCAGCCGGAGAAACCAGCAAAACCGTTACAGTTCTTGTCAATGGTGATGCCAAAACAGAAACCAATGAAACCTTTACGATTGGTCTGACTGATCTGGTAGCAAACGGAAACACAATTACCCTTGGAACAGCATCAGCAACGGCAACCATCACCAATGATGACAATACACCTTCTATAGTTGACATCGTTAAATCAGGTCCTGAAGACAACGATATTCTCTTTGCAGATACTGACTTTACAGCAGCATTCACAGACGCTGACGCCGATGCCCTGAACAGCATAGAGGTAGTCAACCTGCCTGCAAACGGAACGCTCTATCTGAGTGGTATTCCAGTAACTTCGGGACAGTTTATTGTATTGGCTCAGCTTGATAACCTGACATTCACCCCTAGTGGCAACTGGTATGGAACGACAACATTCGACTATAATGCAACGGACGGAGCCAACTGGGCTGCAGCTGATGCTCAGGTTATTATTACCATTACTTCTGAAAATGATGCACCGGTTGCGGTTGATGATATTGTATCAACACCTGAAGACACACCGCTTAGTGGTTCAGTTACACTCAACGATACCGATACTGAAGGCAACGGTCTCACTGTAACGCAGTTTGTTGTTGACGGGATCACTTATCTTGCCGGTGTTACAGTGAACATAACAAACACAGGAACATTGGTGATCAACTCAAACGGATCCTTCCAGTTTGTTCCGGTATCAAATTATAACGGAACAGTTCCCACGGCAACCTATACCATCAGCGACGGTAACGGAGGAAGTGATGCCGCAGACCTCATCATCACTGTTACCCCGGCGAATGATGCACCGGTGACTGTTGATGATGCATATACCATTTGCAGTACTGCTGTTTCAACAGGCAATATACTTACCAACGGAGATGCAGATCCTGATGGCACAGCCCTTACGGTAAATACAACACCGGTAAGTGATGCTTCACACGGAACATTCGCAATAGAATCAGACGGTGATTATACCTATACTCCGGATGCAGGCTATAATGGTACTGATATAGTGGTAGTTTCTGTTTGTGATAACGGTACTCCACTTCCATCCCTGTGTACAAATGCTACAATTACATTTACGGTGAATGAAGCTGTTACTTCTGATGCAGGCGTAGCTCAGAACCTATGTAATGTAACAACAACGACCCTTGCGGGCAATGATCCGACCCCGGGCACCGGTTTATGGACCCTGGTGAGCGGACCGAACACCCCTGCGATCACATCACCGACGGCATACAACTCAACGGTAACCAGTATGGTACCGGGCGTATATGTGTTCAGGTGGACAATCAGCAGTGGAACCTGCCCATCAAGTGAAAGCACTGTAACGATCACCAATTATGCCACCCCGACGACCTCCACCACAGGAGCTGATCAGACCATCTGCGGACTGACCAGTACATCTCTTGGCGGCAACACTCCGGTTAACGGAACGGGTGCATGGAGCCAGACTTCAGGACCGGGCACAACCACCTTTAGTGCCTCAGGAACAGGAAGCTCAACAGCCACAGCCACACTATACGGAACCTACACCTATACCTGGACAATCAGCAATGGTGTATGTGCACCGAGCACTTCAGAAATCGAAGTAACCTACTACCAGACCCCGACAGCAGCAACCACAGGCGGAACACAGAACCTGTGCGGAACTCTTGAGAGCGGAGCCCTTGGTGGCAACACCCCGGTTGTAGGAACAGGAGCCTGGAGCATTGTCAGTGGCGGCACAGGATCATTTGATGATAACACCGATCCTGAAGCGATCTTTACCGCTGATGCTTATGGCACTTATGTATTAAGGTGGACCATCAGCAATGGTGTATGTACCGCCAGTACAGCTGATGTAACTATAAACTATTATGAGACCCCGACTACAGCAACAACAGGAGCAGATCAGAGCCATTGCGGCACACTGACTTCTACCGGACTTGGTGGCAACACCCCGGCTGTTGGAACAGGAGCATGGAGCATTGTCAGTGGCGGCACAGGAACCTTTACGGCCCCGACCTCAGGCAACTCCAACTTTGTAGCCAACAGCTATGCCACATACGTATTGCGCTGGACCATCAGCAATGGCACCTGTGCAACGAGCAGTGACGATATAACCATCAACTACTACCAGACCCCGACCACAGCCAGTACAGGATCAACACAGAACCTTTGCGGCACGTTTGAGAGCGGCGTACTTGGTGGTAACACCCCGACCTCAGGCACAGGTGCCTGGAGTATTGTCAGTGGTGGCACAGGAACCTTCAGCAACAGCGCATCGGGCAGTTCAACCTTTGAAGCCGACGCCTATGGCACCTATGTATTGAGGTGGACCATCAGCAACGGTATCTGTACCCCGAGTACAGCCGATGTAACAGTTAATTATTACGAATCGACTGTTACTTCTGATGCAGGCGTAGCCCAGAACCTATGTGATGTAACAACAACGACCCTTGCGGGCAATGACCCGACCCCGGGCACCGGTTTATGGACCCTGGTAAGCGGACCGAACACCCCTGCAATCACATCACCGACGGCATACAACTCAACGGTAACCAGTATGGTACCAGGCGTATATGTGTTCAGGTGGACGATCAGCAGTGGAACGTGTCCCACAAGTGAAAGCACGGTGACGATCACCAATTATGCCACCCCGACAACCTCCACTACAGGCGCTGATCAGACCATCTGCGGACTGACCAGTACATCTCTTGGCGGCAACAATCCGGTTAACGGAACTGGTGCATGGAGCCAGACTTCAGGACCGGGCACAACAACTTTCAGTGCCTCGGGTTCAGGAAATTCCACAGCAACAGCTACACTTTACGGAACATATACCTATACCTGGACAATCAGCAACGGTGTATGTGCACCGAGCACTTCAGAAATCGGAGTAACCTACTACCAGACCCCGACAATAGCAACCACAGGCGGCAGATCAGAATCTGTGCGGAACGCTTGAAAGCGCAACTCTTGGTGGCAACACCCCGGTTGTAGGGACGGGTTTATGGAGCATTGTCAGTGGCGGCACAGGAACCTTTGATGATAACACCGATCCTGATGCGATCTTTACCGCTGATGCTTATGGCACTTATGTATTAAGGTGGACCATCAGCAATGGTGTATGTACCGCCAGTACAGCCGATGTAACGGTGAACTATTATGAGACCCCGACTACAGCAACAACAGGAGCAGATCAGAGCCATTGCGGCACACTGACCTCCACCGGACTTGGTGGCAACACCCCGGCTGTAGGAACAGGAGCATGGAGCATTGTCAGTGGCGGCACAGGAACCTTTACGGCCCCGACCTCAGGCAACTCCAACTTTGTAGCCAACAGCTATGCCACTTATGTATTGCGCTGGACCATCAGCAATGGCACCTGTGCAACGAGCAGTGACGATATAACCATTAACTTCTACCAGACACCGACTACAGCCACCGTTGGTTCAACACAGAACCTTTGCGGCACGTTAGAGAGCGGCGTACTTGGTGGTAACACCCCGACCTCAGGCACAGGTGCCTGGAGTATTGTCAGTGGTGGAACAGGAACCTTCAGCAACAGTGCATCGGGCAGTTCAACCTTTGAAGCCGACGCTTATGGCACCTATGTATTGAGGTGGACCATCAGCAACGGCATCTGTACCCCGAGTACAGCCGATGTAACGGTTAATTATTACGAATCGACGGTAGCTTCTGATGCAGGCGTAGCTCAGAACCTATGCGATGTAACAACAACAACCCTTGCGGGCAATGATCCGACCCCGGGCACCGGTTTATGGACCCTGGTAAGCGGACCGAACACCCTGCGATCACATCACCGACGGCATACAACTCAACGGTAACCAGTATGGTACCGGGCGTATATGTGTTCAGGTGGACGATCAGCAGTGGTACTTGTCCCACAAGTGAAAGCACTGTAACGATCACCAACTATGCCACCCCGACGACTTCTGCCACAGGAGCTGATCAGACCATCTGCGGACTGACCAGTACATCTCTTGGCGGCAACACTCCGGTTAACGGAACGGGTGCATGGAGCCAGACTTCAGGACCGGGCACAACAACCTTCAGTGCCTCGGGTTCAGGAAGCTCAACAGCTACAGCTACACTATACGGAACCTACACCTATACGTGGACAATCAGCAACGGTGTATGTGCACCGAGCACTTCAGAAATCGAGGTAACTTACTACCAGACCCCGACCACAGCAACTGTTGGTGCAGATCAGGATATCTGCGGCAGCCTTGTAACTTCAACTTTGGGTGGCAACACCCCGGTTGTAGGAACAGGAGCCTGGAGCATTGTCAGTGGTGGCACAGGAACCTTTGATGATAACACCGATCCTGATGCGATCTTTACTGCTGATGCCTATGGCACTTATGTATTAAGGTGGACCATCAGCAATGGTGTATGTACCGCCAGTACAGCCGATGTAACGGTGAACTATTATGAGACCCGACTACAGCAAATACAGGAGCAGATCAGAGCCATTGCGCACACTGACTTCTCAACCGGACTTGGTGGCAAACGCACCTTCATCAGGAACAGGAGTTGGGCATTTGTTTCCGGGGCAAACTGCCTGATTTCCCCTGACCTCAGGCAACATCAACGGTTTGTAGCCAACAGCTATGCCTTATACGTATTCCAATAGACAGTCAGCAATGGAACCTGCACTTCTACCGATGAAGTGACATATAACCACAACTACTAGCCAGACCAACCCCGGCCTTGCAGAATCAACACAGAACCTTTGCGGCACTTCCACAGCGGCGCACTTGGTGGTAACACCCCGACCAGGAACAGGTGCGAGTATTGTCAAGCGGAGGAGCCGGAACCTTAGCAACACCATCGGATCCAACTACAACATTAAAGGGACTTTCAGCAGGCACCTATGTATTCCGTTGGACCATCAGCAATGGCACCTGCACCCCAGTAGCCGATGTAGACCTTTAATTATTACGGATGGACTACTTCAGCAACTGCTAGCCCAGGAGGTAACAACCAATCAATCTTGCTGGCAATGATCCAACCATGGATGCTACGGCCCCTGGTGAGTGGACATAACACCCTTGTGGTCACATCACCGAACGGCATAACTCAACGGTAACCAGTATGGTACCCTGTTTATATGTTCAAGTGGATATTATTAACGGATCCGACACTTCTCACACTGAAAGCACGTAACGGCAACAGGTTGCCCCACGCCTCCACGGAGCTGATCGACAATGCTACGGACTGACCAGTACAACTCTTGGCGGCAACACTCAGTGCAGGAGCAGATGCACGATCTGTGAAACAGGTACCTATACCTTAAGCACAGCAACCAAAAGCAATGCGACCAGCCTTGCCTGGACCAACAGTGGAGACGGATCATTGAGCAGCACAACTGTTCTGAACCCGATCTATACTCCTGGTGGCAATGACCTGACCGCAGGAACAGTCACCCTGACCCTGACGGCCCAGTCAGCCGCCCCGGGTGTTGAAGCCAGCGACGCTATGGTTCTCACCATCAGCGGGCAGGCTACTGCTAATGCCGGAGTAGATGCAACCATTTGTGAAGGCTCAACCTACACCATGATAGCTACTGCCACCAATGCCGCTTCCATCACCTGGAGCAGCAACGGAACAGGCACTTTACCTGATCACGAATCGAAGATGCTGTCTATACACCAAGTGTAGCCGATATCCTCAATGGAACAGTAACCCTGACCATGACGGTAACTTCCGCTTCACCATGTATCAATGCTATTGATCAGATTGTACTGAGCATTAATCCTCAGGCTACAGTCAATGCAGGAACGATGCCACCATCTGTGAAACCGGTACTT
>JADIZB010000023.1 GCA_016705005.1 Bacteroidales bacterium
TTATTCTGCTCTGAAGCTGAGATTATTTTCGTTTGGAGGCAATTCAACCGTGGGTTTCGAAGCGCTCCACCCACGGTTTTTACCTTTTTATCCTATCTGTGCTCTTACAGTTTCAAACGGAACACCAATGGATCCAATAATATTTTCTTCACACTGCAAAGCCATTGACGGGATCCGAAAAGCAAATCACACAGCCAGCCTCCTTCATTCAGATTGGAAACTGGTCATTAGAAATTAGAAATTTCTTTTCTACAAGTCTCCCACTCTCCCCCTCCCTTTGCCTCACTCTTAGTAGCAGAAACTTTTCTTACTCACTGAGAATCTGCCTCGAAATCACAATCTGCTGTATTTCGGATGTCCCTTCATAAATCTGGGTGAGCTTGGCTTCGCGCATCAGCCGCTCCACATGGTATTCCTTCACATAACCATACCCTCCGTGAATCTGAACGGCTTCCGTTGTGACTTCCATTGCAATTTCAGCGGCATAATATTTGGCCATAGCGCTGGCATATCCATAAGGCTGCCCCTGGTCTTTCAGCCATGCTGCTTTCAGGCAAAGATTGCGTGCATTCTCAATTTTTACAGCCATATCGGCCAGTTTGAAGGCAACCGACTGATGATTGGCTATTTCTGTACCGAATGCTTTTCGCTCTTTGAATATTTAACGGCCCTTTCGAACGCACCGGAAGCAATTCCCAACGCCTGTGCCGCGATTCCGATCCGGCCACCCTCGAGGGTTTTCATGGCAAACTTAAACCCGAACCCGTCTTCACCAATCCTGTTTTCTTTCGGCACTTTTACATCGTTGAACATTACCGAATGGGTGTCGGAACTGCGCATTCCCATTTTATCTTCATGCGGACCGATGGTGATGCCCGGTGAATTCCGGTCAACGATCAGTACATTGATACCCTTGTGTCCTTTATCCTTGTGGGTCTGAGCAATTACAAGGTAAGTACCGGCCGAATTGCCATTGGTGATCCAGTTCTTGGTGCCGTTTACCAGGTAATAATCGCCCATGTCTTCAGCGGTTGTCCGTTGTGAGGTTGCATCTGAACCCGCTTCGGGCTCCGAAAGCAGGAAAGCACCGATTTTTTCACCACGGGCCATAGGTTTCAGAAATTTTTCCTTCTGTTCTTCCGTGCCGAATTTCTCAATCCCATAGCAAACCAGTGAGTTGTTCACCGACATAATAACACTAACTGAAGAATCAACTTTTGAAATTTCTTCCATGGCCAATACATAGGAAACGGTGTCCATACCACCACCATCATACTTCGGATCAACAAGCATTCCCATAAACCCCAACTCAGACAAGGCTTTTACATGCTCAGTAGGGTAAATGGCATGGGTGTCGCGTTCAATCACGTCTTTAATCAATTCGCGCTGTGCATAATCGCGTGCTGATTGCTGAATCATCAGTTGTTCTTCGGTAAATTCGAAATTCATAGGGATTGATTTTAAATATTGCTGAATAATAAATGGTTACCTGAACCGCAGAATCCACAGAACTGTCAGGCCGTTCCGAATGATTATACTCAGGTTATGAAAATATATGATCATTACTGAATACCGGCGTTTCGGCCTTGTAAGCATAGCCGGTTATCAATTCAGGCTAAAATAATATATTTAGAAATATAAATGTATCAGTTTGGTTTTTTTCTCTGAAATCTTAAACCGATTGCAATCAGAAGAAATAATACCATCCCCAGTGCCGATGCCCGGGCAATATAATCGCCATATCTGACATAAAAGGTAATTTTATCATTGGCATTCAGAATTTGCCTGATTGCGGCAGGTTTCCAGTATTCTGTGGCCTGGAAAACATCGCCCCTCTGGTTGACGAAGCAGGAAGTGCCGGTATTGGCAGAGCGGGCAATGCTGCGCCGGGTTTCGATGGCCCTGACGGGTGAAAACAGCATATGCTGACGGTGACCGGCTGTGTTGCCCCACCATCCGTCGTTGGTAATCACGAAAATCATATTTGCCCCGTTGCGCACAAATCCTGCAACAAACTCACCATAGGCCGACTCATAACAAATCACCGGCGCTACTTTCAGGGTGTCGTTGATGGTGAATGGTGTCCGTTCGGCATCAACACCCAGCTGTCCGACGGTTCCGCCAAGGTCAAGCGCGAAATCACCCAGAGGTTTCAGCAACCAGGGAAATGGCATCAGTTCTACCCCGGGCGTAAGTTTTGATTTATGGGTGCGCTGCAAATCAAGCGGGTGCCTGATCAGAAAAGCGGTATTGTAGGCATCATAATAACCTTCCCCTCCGCGAAACTGGCGGGCTGTTGGCGGAATCACATCGCCTTCGCTGTATGAGCGATAAGTAGAATAACCTACCACGAGGCTGACTTTCGGATATTTAGTCAGCAAACCAGCCCTGAACATATTGATGGTTGGCTGATTGGTCAGATCGTTTTCCCAGATCATCTGACCGGATGACCAATCGGGCTGAACCATCGATTCGGGGAAAACGATAAAATCGGTCAGGCTATCGGCTTTTGATTCTGCCAGTTTTGAAGCATTTTCAATCACCTGCGATGCCGGAAGCTCATATTGCTCATCATAGGGATCTATGTTCGGCTGAACCACCACCACATCCACCGGGGCTTTCTTTTCTGTGTAAGTGTAATAAACAACCATTGATACAATAGCCGGAACCATTATCAGCAAAGCTATGCCCAGAAGTTTCCTTACTGGGATCCCCTTAAGGGTGCCCTCCAATAATCCTTTAATCAATTTGAATACCAATACATTAACGATTAGCACCCACAGAGAACCACCATACATTCCTGTATATTCATACCATTGTATCCAGGAGGGCCAGGCGGCAAATCCGTTACCCAGACTCATCCAGGGCCAGTTGAGGTCCCAGTTGTGGTGCAGGTGTTCATAAGCAATCCAGATGAAAACAAAACTCAGATAACCCTGGCCGGGATTTTTCAGGCTTCTGCGGATAAAATGAAACAGCCAGAATGCCAATGACATGCAGATTGTATTGACAACCGTCGCAGCAATTGCACCCACAAGGGTGGCATTGTATATCCACCAGGTTGTCAGTCCGTTCCAGATGATGAAAGCCGGGGCTACCCTGAAAAAAATGTGGAAAGTGCTGTGTTTAAGCCTGTTCTTAAGCAGGTGATCTTCCAACAGCAAAAGGGGGGCAAGTCCGAAAAAAAGCAACAGAGGGAACCCTCCCGCAGGCCATGATAAAGCCAGTAATAAGCCTGAAATAAATGGCAAAGAGCGCAATAATCGTTTGTTCATAGAAATTGTTATTCATGACAAAGTTATTCAATCCTTGATTGTATACCGAATGGCCCTGTGAAATAAACATTAATTATGGAGAAATCCTGAAATTCAATGCGCTGACAACAATTACTTTTCTTCCAAATCCGAATTAACTTTTACAGTGTTATGTGATAATTCAATGCCTGAAGTCCAGAATGAAAACACCCAAACCTACCATGAAAAACTATTCTTCATATGTCTGATTGTTTATGGGTACTCCATTTCCTCAGCCCAGGAAAATACTGCCGGGTCAGGTCTTCTGGACTTTGCAGAAAAAAAAGCAGCCGGCAATGAGTTGCGTAAATTGGCGACCATCAGGCTGGCCGATTCATTGGGCATTCTCATGAGGTCTGAAACAGGAAGTTCCATTATAGAACTCAGCCATTTTGTTAACGGATTTCCACGATTTATCGGCACAACCAACAACAATGCCGCTGCAACCACCGCAGCATCTGCCGTTTGGCCCGGAGGCACTGCAGGCCTTAACCTTACAGGCAATGGGATAAGCCTGGCTGTCTGGGATGGGGGCCGGGTACTTACGGGTCACCAGGAATACAGCGGCAGGGCAAGCCAGGGCGATGGTTCCGTAAGTACAAGCAGTCATGCAACCCATGTGGGTGGAACGATGATTGCTGCAGGCATCGACCCGGCAGCTAAGGGAATGTCGTATCAGGCAAATCTTGTTTCCTATGACTGGAACGATGATGAAAGTGAAATGGCAACCGCTGCAGCCACTGGACTCCAGGTTTCTAATCATTCCTATGGATACCTTACCGGATGGGCCAACAATTATCGGGGAGACGGACGGTGGGCATGGTTCGGGGATACCACACTCAGCCGAACCGCTGATTATGGTTTCGGGGCTTATGAGTATACTTCGCGTGACTGGGACACTGTTGCCTGGCTGGCGCCAAATTACCTGATAGTTAAATCATCGGGTAACGACCGGTTCGAAGGCCCTGTAACCCAACCTGTGGCCCACTGGCTGTGGAATGGCGGAACCTGGGTGCTTTCGAGTTCTGTAAGAGACCGCGACGGGGGCGTAAACGGCTATGATTGTATTCCCTGGCAGGGCGTGGCAAAAAATATTCTCACCATGGGCGCCGTTGCTGATATACCAGCTGGTTACAGTTCACCATCTGATGTTGTACTCGCCGGTTTCAGCGATACCGGTCCGGCCGATGACGGAAGGATTAAGCCAGATCTGGTTGCCAACGGAACAAGTCTCTATTCATCTACATCAGCCTCAACCACTTCATACACAACCCTGACCGGTACCTCTATGTCAACCCCCAATGCCAGTGGGTCCATCGGACTGCTGCTTGAACACCGGAAGAATCTCACCGGAAGCAGTACGATCAGGGCCGCCACCATGAAGGGGCTGCTTATTCACACAGCCAATGAAGCCGGCGCAAATGCAGGCCCTGACTACAATTTCGGATGGGGATTGCTCGACACCCGAAAAGCAGCATTGCTGATGAGTGAGGATGCAGGATACGGATTTGATTTCAATATCCGTGAATTATCCCTATCGCAGGGCGATACCATCCGAATCCCGGTTTATACCAGCGGATCCCAGCCCCTGGCCTCGACAATCTCATGGACTGACCGGCCCTCAAGTAATTTCACTTACTATACCAACGATCCGACTCCTGCTCTGGTAAATGACCTGGACATCCGGCTTATCAGTGAAACTGCCGTTGTCTCCTTCCCGTGGAAACTGGATGTAGGCAATCCTGCTTCAGCAGCAACAACGGGTGATAACCTGGTAGACAATGTAGAAAAGGTTGAAGCCGGGACTCCATCCGCACAACACACTTATCTTTTACAAATAACGCATAAAGGAACCCTTGACCTGGGCCCGCAGGCCTTTTCGCTCATCATCAGCGGCATAACGCAGGCGCCGGCTACTACAACATGGAATGGCTCGGTCAGCGGAGACTGGCACACTTCCGGAAACTGGAGCAACGGGATTCCAGGAGCAGAAACTGATGTTGTGATCAATGATGTCACAGACAATATCCCCGTTATCAATGCTTCGGCCTGGTGTCATGATCTCACCATCGGGGCTGAAGGTTCTCTCACCGTGAATGAAGGCATGCAATTTACTGTCTCAGGCGACCTCCTGATAGAATCTGATTCAGGCAGTACAGGATCCTATCTTGGTGGTAACCCGGATGTTGAGGGTAGCCAACACATTGAAAGATACATCAATGGTTTCACAACCGCTGAGGAAGGGTGGCATCTTCTATCTTCTCCGGTTACTGATCAGCCGATCGCGGATTTCCATACTCCGGGATCGGGCAATGACTTTTATAAATGGGATGAAAATGCCGGACTGTGGATCAACAGGACAGCTCCGGGAGGGACTCTGAATGACTTATTTGAAACCAACTTTGTTTCCGGAAGAGGTTATCTTGTTGCCAACTCAAACGTAAGTACCAGAATTTTCTCAGGACCATTCAATGAAGATGAATTATCTATAACTGGGTTAACGCGGAATACAGATTCCGATTATGCCGGGTGGAACCTGGCCGGAAATCCCTTTCCATGCGCAATTGCCTGGAATGATGGCATAAACTGGAGCGCACCTGCTGAATTTGCCGGTGTGGCCAAGGTATGGGATGAAGCCGGTGCAGCTTACACCGACCGTGGAACAGGTGACCTGATCCCCGCAGGAAATGGATTTATGGTACAACTGCTGACAGGCAGTTCTTCTGCATTGGTTATTCCCTCTGCATCAAGGGTGCACGGTGCTCTATCATGGTTTAAGAACGCCCAGGCAAGGTTGATTCTGACCGCCATTGATCAGGAGAAGTCAACTGCCCAGCAGACAGTAATTTCCTTCAGGGACAATGCCACAGAATATTACGACAGGGATTTTGATTCCCGCTTTCTGCAAGGCTTCGCACCACAGTTTTATTCAGTGGCAGGAAGTGAAATTCTGTCGACCAACACGCTGCCCGATTTCGCCGGAAGGAAATACATCCAATTGGGATTTGCCGGAAATGGTTCCGGAAATTACAACATCAGTCTTAGCAGGAATGACCTTACCGGGATCAACGGAATTTACCTGGTTGACGAGCAGGAAGGAAATGTTGCCGACCTTATCCGGACCCCTGTTTATAAATTCAGATCATCAGCAGGTGATAACCCTTCAAGGTTCAAGTTACTCCTTACACAGAATCCGGAAGTTACCCCGGATGCCAAGGCAGTATTCAGTGTTTATGTCAGCGACGGCGTTATTTACCTTACGTCTCTTGCGAATAATGACAGGGAATTCAGGATTTCTGATGTTACAGGCAGGCTGTTGACCCATGGACATACCCGGGGGAAAAATCTGCTTTCGGTGAATGCACGGAACTATCCGCGTGGTCTTTACATTGTAGCGATTGATGATGGGGAATATTTTCAGACGGAAAAATTTCTGTTGAATTAGGTTTGATTTCATTCCGGAATAAACTCTATAACATTAATATTCTGGCACTTACGATATTCGATTTGAAAAACAGATCTTCAATTGCAATCAGGGATTTTCAGCAGTTTTAACTGTTCAATAAAATCATTCTAAATAATTTAAGTGAATCACTTATTTTTGAAACATATGATCTGAATTGATAATTTTGCACCCTGAAAATGTAATGCAAGTATCGCATTATCAAGATATTTAACTTTTGTTCAATACGCTTTGATTCAGCATTGACGCAATGGTGCTAAGATTTGATTTTAAGCTTACACAATGATCAAATCAGACATTTTAAAGTATTGATTTTCATTTTTTAGCAGTCTCACAAGGTAACAATTATAATAATCAATCTTAAATAATAACGGAGGAATAATATGGCAATTACCAAACTGGACCAGATGTTTGATGTCCTGAAATCGAAAACAAAGAAAAGACTGGTTGCAGCTTATGCCAATGACGCACACACCATTGAGGCCGTTGGTGAAGCAGTTGATAAGGGAATCGTAGATGGAATCCTTGTTGGCGATGAAGAGACCATGCGGAAGGTTTGCGGACAACTGGGCATTGACCCGGGAAAGTTCAGGCTGGTTCACGAACCCAATGAAGCAAAGGCTGCTGTTGCTGCTGTTAAACTTGTCAACAACGGTGAAGGCGATCTTCTGATGAAAGGTCTGGTTAGCACCGATAAGTATATGAAAGCCATTCTGAACAAGGAAGAAGGCCTCATGGATCCGGGTGCTGTGCTGAGCCATGTAACGGTTATAGAAAACCCTCTCTATCATAAGTTGCTGATCGTTGGCGATGTTGCTATTATTCCGCTTCCTGAATTCAAACAAAAAGTTGCTATTTTAAATTACCTCGTTAATACAGCAAAGCTTTGGGAATTGAGAAACCCAAAGTGGCAGTGATTACCGCTTCTGAACAGGTCCTTGCCGGAATGCCTTCGTGCGTTGATGCTGCCCTTTATCGAAAAATGGCCGACAGGGGTCAGATCACCGGGGCTTATGTTGACGGTCCGCTGGCGCTTGATGCAGCCATTGACAAGGAATCTGCTGAGATAAAGAAACTAACCGGACCTGTTGCCGGAGATGCAGACTGCCTGCTTTTTCCGAACATTGAGGCTGGCAACGTCTTTTATAAAACAAACACCAAACTGGCTGGTGCTGAACTTGGCGCTTTTGTTGCCGGAGGCAGGGTTCCCTGTGTTCTGTCATCGCGTGGCGACAGTGCGCAAACCAAATTATACAGTATTGCCCTGGCCGCTTTAATCGCGAAGTAATCCACCCAATAAAAATCCAAGAAAATGGAAGAGCTCCGCATTCTGGCCATTAATCCGGGGTCTACATCGACCAAAATAGCCGTTTTCAGCGGTGCCAATCCGGTTTTTGTCCGGACCATATCCCATTCAGCCGAAGAGCTTTCAAAATTCAGCAAGATCACCGATCAATATGCTTTCCGCAAGGAGATCATCTACAAGCAACTGGAAGAAGCCGGAATTGAGATGGATACTATCCGGGCGGTTGTTGGCCGGGGCGGACTGACCAAACCTATTGCATCGGGTGTTTATGAAGTGAATGAGGCCATGAAACACGATATGGTCAACAGCCCGATGGGGGAACATGCCAGCAATCTTGGCGGTTTCATCGCGGATGATATCGCGAAAAGCCTTCCCAATGCCCGGGCTTTTATTGCCGATCCTGTGGTGGTAGACGAACTTGGGCCGCATGCAAGGGTTTCGGGACATCCGGAATTTCAACGGATTTCAATATTTCATGCTCTTAATCAGAAAGCCACCGCCCGTCAACATGCCAAGTCAGTTATGCGCAGGTATGAAGACCTGAATCTTATTGTTGTTCATCTTGGCGGTGGAATTACGGTAGGCGCACATCATCATGGTAAGGTGATTGATGTTAATCAGGGACTCGACGGCGAAGGGCCTTTTTCTCCGGAACGAAGCGGTACATTGCCTTCAGGAGATCTTGTCAGACTTTGTTTCAGCGGTAAATACACCAAAAAGGAGATTCTCCAGATGATCAAAGGCAAAGGTGGAATGATGGCTTTTCTGGGCACCAACAGCGCTTTTGATGTCGAAAAACGTGCTGAAGCAGGCGATGAATATGCCAAGTTTATTTTTGAAGCCATGGCCTATCAGGTCGCCAAAACCATCGGAGCCATGAGCACAGTGCTTAAGGGCGAAGTTGACGGAATATTAATTACCGGGGGAATAGCCCATGGAAAATGGTTTGTAAACCAGATCATTGAGCGTGTTTATAAAATTGCACCGGTGCATGTTTATCCCGGAGAGGACGAAATGCGAGCGCTGGCCATGAACGGACTGATGGTCCTGAAGGGCGAGATTGAAGTCAAGGAATACCGGTAGTGGAAGCTCAAAGCTTAAAGCTCAAAGTAAAAAGCAAAAAGTTCCGTTCTGTGGAAGGGATGGCGTTAATTCTGGAAAATTACTTTTTACCAGTCTGCCAACAGGCAGGCTTTAGACTTTTTACTTTGAACTTTTTACTTTAGACTTTTTACTTTAGACTTTTTACTTTAGACTTTTTACTTTAGACTTTCTACCTGAACACCTCCCCCATCCATTTCCAGATGTTCCGGTTAAACGATTCTCCCTTATTTCCCGGATAGAGGCCAATAAATGAGTTGACTGAAGGTTGACCTGGTAGGTTATGAAATCTGGTTTCAGCCTGATAAAGAAAGGCGGGCTCCGGATGAAACTGGAATGCCATCACATGGGGATATTTTTCGTGGACTAGCGCTTCCACGACTTTTCCGTCCATGCTGGTAGCCGCAATCATCAGACCTTTTCCGATAAGGTCTGCTCCCTGGTGATGGCTGCTCAGAACATAAGGATGATCATCAGACCCTTGTAATAAATACTGCATTCTTTCGGGTAGTGTAATTTTTACCCTGTGGAAATGTCCCCAAAGCAGGTCATTGTCGGTGCCGAGATTTGTGTTGTAATTCCGGTGCCGGGCATCCGGGTCGGCCGTCAGTATCTGTTCGGCCGATTTCTGCCCATAAACCATCGAAGGGATATCCTGAACCAGTGTGCCGCCGGTGGCCACATTCAGGGTCTGCATACCCAGACAGATGCCCAGTATCCTGTAATCCGGCTTCTGCTCCAGAAGCGGAACGTAGTTTTCATCCTGATATCCGCCCAGAAGGTGAAAAAGAAAAGAGGCCTCAAAGGTGTGCCGGTTGTAATCGGTAATCTCTGTAAGTAAGCTTGTTTCCTGTCCGTAAAGCGTTGGTGGTATATCTGGCCCGCCAAAAAAGATAACACCTTCTGATCCTGAAAAAACCAGGTTAAAATCGTTGGTGCAACTGTTCCTGAGAAGACAGAATCGCCGGTCTGGTAAACACAGGCATGCAAAAACACATTGGTACGACCCGATTTCCGGATGAAGTCGGCCGATACGTTGAAATCATAGGCCTGCGAACGGCAATAAAACCCAACCAGATTATAATCGTCGGGCAGTGTGAGAATATGATTGTCGATCAGATTGAAGACCGTGCTCAGGTTATTCTCAGTCGGATTCATCAGTACAATACTCCGATGTCCCAGCGCGGCAGAAGATCCGAAATACTGCTGGGCTGAAAGCGAAATACTGAGCAGAATCAATATAAAACCGAATGCTGTTTTCTTCATTTTATTTATGTACATTAATTATATACCACGCAAGGACGCAAGATTTCACTATTGTCATTCTAAACGCCAATGGGCGAAAAGTGTTTTTCTATCTGAGTGAGAATATCTACAATAATTTGCGTCTTCGCGTGGATCTTTAGTGAATTGGAAAGATTTTTCTACCAACAAATTCACCCCTTCCTTTGTTTATCAGGCTAAAATACGAATTCTATGCAACTTTACGCGATTCCGACCGGAAATCTGAAACTCGACGGTGGCGCCATGTTTGGCGTGGTGCCCAAATCCTTGTGGAGCAAACACTACCCGGCCGATGAAAACAACCTGATCAACCTGGCCATGCGCTGCCTGCTGGTAGTGGATGGTGATCGCAAAATTTTAATCAACAATGGCATCGGCGACAAGCAGAGTGAGAAGTTTTTCAGCCATTACGATCTGAATGGCGACGATACCCTGTTGAAATCACTTGCAGCAGTTGGTTACAAGCCCGAAGATATTACCGATATGTTCCTCACCCACCTGCACTTCGACCATGCCGGAGGAAGCGTTAAATACACGGCCGACCGCAGCGGGTTTGAAACCGTATTCCCGAATGCGACTTATTGGATCAGCGCCCCCCATTGGGAATGGGCCATGCATGCCAACCGCCGCGAAAGCGCCTCTTTTCTTAAAGAAAACATCAAACCCATCGAAGAGTGCGGAAGGCTGAAGCTGTTCGATTATCCCGGAGAGTTATTCCCCGGAATTGAGGTCAGGTTTTACAATGGCCATACCGACGGGCAGGCTATTCCCTTTATAAAATACAAGGATAAAACCATTGTGTTTACCAGCGACCTTCTGCCCACCGCGGCCCACCTGCCTCTGCCCTGGGTTATGAGTTACGACACCCGCCCGCTGATTACCCTTGACGAGAAGGAGCTTTTTCTTGAGGAAGCCGTTGACAAAGGTTATATCCTCTTTTTCGAGCACGACCTTTATACTGAATGCTGCACGCTGGTGCGGGCGGAGAAGGGGATAAAGGTGGATAAGGTGATGAATATCAAAGATATGTGATTCATCCGGTTCTGAATCAATAAACAACAACCTTGCGTACAACCCTGCAATGGTTGTTAAGCACCATGCTGAGCAGGTAGATGCCACCCGGCATGGCTTTCAGGTTAACCTCTGCCTGTTCCGTATTCAGGTTGTCAGAGAAATATACCAGCTCGCCGGTAACACTGAAAACGGCAACTGAATTCAGTTCAGCCCCTGTAATACGGAAAATTCCCCTTTCCGGCTGATAAACCGAAATGGTTGAATTCAACGGTTCCGGATTGATAACGCCGGTAACCGGGCTGCCCAGTTCACGCTCCCTGGCACCGAGATCGGGTGATGATCCGGCCGGGTTCGGGCGCGGATTCATGTCAAGATCAAACAGGGGAGCAGCAAGATTGGGATAGGAGGTGATCGTGTCGATCCCCGCTCCGATGCAGGGGCTGTTGTCGGAAAGACTGTATGCAACCGTATCGGCAAACAGGGGGTTCTCCGACAGCAAAGGGCCGATGATATGTTTCGCCGCGTTGCCTGAAATGCCGGATGCTCCGTTTCTGATAAGTGAATGAATCAGGTACAAATCATTCGTAGGACCCGAAAAGGTAATTTCAGTATCACCATCCCCCCAGATGATTGAATTATATATACGGGCTTCAGGAACACTGATGTACAGATTACGATAAGGCCCGTTTGCGGCAATGGTCGAATTGAGGATGGTGAGTACCTGATGATCCAGGGTGCTGATTGCACCACGTGTATTTCCGGTAAATAAGCTGTTTTGAATATCCAGCCAGCCTTCATACATTGAAGTAATACCCTCTCCCTGGTTTTCCCGGAAAATGCATTCCATAACACTCAGCCCACCACCAAAGGCGCAAATGCCACCACCCGGCGATGGGGCTTCATTGGCTACAAAATCAACCTGTTGTATATGGGTGTTGCAGTTGGCTAAGCCTAACCCTCCTCCCAGATAAGCATAATTATTGAACACTTTACCCCTGATAAGATGAAGGTCGGAATCCCTTGCAAAAATGGCCCCGCCTTCCGGATTTACAGGGGGTGTTGAACACAATGCCTGGTTGTTGGAAAAAGTGAAATCAGAGATAGTAAGGTTTGAAGAATAACAGGCAATGCCACCGCCCTGAGCATACTGATTGCTACCACATTCTGCGGTGTTGTTCACAATATCTGTATGGTCTATATGAACGGTGCTGCTGTTAATCCATATCGCGGCACCTGCTACTGCCCGTCCGTTCCTGATGGTAAAACCGCAGATGCTGGTTCCCGTTTCTGCATTATCCACAGCAATTACGCGACCTGAATTGCTGCCATTCAGGGTGGTTTGCCGGATATACGTGGTATCACCGGTTGTAAGAAACCAGGACCCCAGGGTGATACTTTTGTCTGAAACGGTCAGATGCTCGTACCACATGCCCGGGGCGACAATGACAGAATCACCCTCTGCTGCTGCGTTGATTCCCTCCTGAATTGTCGGAAAATCAACCGGAATATGAATTTCATCAGAATAAAGGTTCCCGCAATAGACCATTGCAATAAGAATCAGAAAAATGAAGCGGACTGATGTAATTTCCTTATTCATACTTTTAAATTTAAATCGTTGCAAATCGGATAATAAATGAGAATAAACGATACTATTTTTCAAATAACACTATAGAGATACTTAATAGACAATCAGAAACTGGCTTACCCCTATTCAGGGCGTCTATATATTTTATTTATTTGCTTGTTATTGTCAATATATTTGATTTATTGGTTCGTCAAAATTGCAAATAATCAGCATTTCTTAATAAATAATTCCCTGAAAAGATCAGATCCGGAATTTGATTAACGGGCATACTATTTGACTCAATCCGGACATGCATATTATATATACAGGAAAATCTATATATTTACACTTGGTTCTAACTTTGATTGTTTCACCTGAAAATATAAGCCTTGTATCGCATCGAATCAAAAACCGACATCAATTCTCCGGAATTCAGGTCGAACCTGATGACTTACCAGCAGTTGCTGAGCCAGTTTCGCCAACGCCTTTCCGCTACCATCCACGGAGCCCCGGAGGCTGCTGTTCAAAAACATAAGGAACGTGGCAAACTGCTTGCCCGAGAGCGGATTGATCTGCTGGTGGATCCCAATACACCCTTTCCTGGAGCTGTCGGCGATGGCCGCCAATGGCATTCACAACAATGAATTTCCTTCGGCAGGCATAGTCACCGGCATAGGCGTCATCCACGGCCGTGAAGCCATGATCGTGGCCAACGATGCCACCGTGAAAGGCGGAACCTATGTGGAGGAAACCATCAAGAAGCATGTGCGGGCGCAGGAAATTGCGATGGAAAATCACCTGCCCTGTGTATATATGGTGGATTCCGGCGGCGTTTTTCTGCCCGAACAGGCGAAGGTTTTCCCGGATAAATACGATTTCGGCCGGTTTTTCTTCAACCAGGCACGCATGTCGGCCGAAGGCATTCCGCAGATTGCCATAGTGATGGGTAGCTGCACAGCCGGTGGCGCTTACGTTCCGGCAATGAGCGATGAAACCATCATCGTCCGCAACCAGGGCACCATCTTTATTGGTGGCCCTCCATTGGTAAAAGCCGCTACCGGAGAAGAAGTGACCGCCGAAGAACTGGGAGGGGCCGATGTGCATACCAGCATTTCAGGCGTTGCCGACCATCTCGCCGAGAATGATCAGCATGCCATCCGCATCTGCCGCGATATCTTCCGTACACTGAAACCAGCCAGCCGTCAGCCGCTTGACCTCCAACCCATTGAAGAACCGTTTTACAATCCCGAAGAACTATACGGGATTGCTCCGCTCGATCTGCGCAAACCGGTTGATTCAAAGGAAATCATTGCCCGGATAGTGGACGGCAGTCGCTTCCATGAATTCAAGGCCCGCTACGCCCCCACCCTTACCACCGGTTTCGCCCATATTATGGGTTTCCCGGTCGGGATACTGGCCAACAATGGGGTACTTTTCGGAGAAACCGCGCTGAAAGGGGCTCATTTTATTGAACTGTGCACTTCGCGCAATGTTCCCATCCTGTTTTTACAGAACATTACGGGTTTTATCGTTGGCCGTGAATATGAGCGCCGGGGCATTGCCCGCGATGGCGCCAAACTGGTGCATGCCGTGGCCAACGCCCGGGTGCCTAAGTTTACGGTGGTTTTCGGAGGCTCTTTTGGTGCCGGAAATTACGCTATGGCAGGCCGGGCCTACGAGCCTCGTCTCCTTTTTATGTGGCCAAATGCCAAAATATCGGTGATGGGCGGCGAACAGGCTGCCGGGGTGCTGATCACCGTAAAGGAAGAACAACTGAAAGCCAAAGGCAAAACCCTGCCCGATGACGAACGCGAAGCCCTGCGACAATCCATCCTGAAAAAGTATGAGGAAGAAGGCTCGGCATACTACAGCACTGCACGGTTGTGGGACGATGGTATCATAGACCCTGTAGATACCCGGAAGATTCTGGCCATGGGCATTTCAGCTTCGATGAATAAACACTGGGAGGATACCAAGTATGGGGTGTTCCGGATGTAGTGACGAGGGACGCTAAAAGGGGGCGAGGGACGGTTGGTTAATTGCCGTGGTCTCGACTCCCCCGCCTCCACTTCATTTCTGCGGGGCAAGCTGTTCGACCACCTCAAAACAAAAGGACAAGGAGAATGGGAGACAAGGGGAGAAAGGAACTTCTAATGCCTAATTTATAATGTCTAATACCAAACGGCTCATATAGAGTACCTTGAAAATAAGAATTTGTTTCTTTTTCATGACTTGAAATTTTAAAGAATTCATTGAAAACCCTGCGTCTTTGCGTCATTGCGTGAGACAAGTCAGAACATCAAAACCTTCATTGAAATATTTATGAATACTTACACAACCCTCGAAACCGAAATCAGTAACCAAACAGCCACTATTTGGCTAAATCGACCGGATATCCGCAACGCCTTCAACGAAGTGATGATTGGCGAACTCATCAAAGCTTTTAATGTAGTTTCTTCGCTGGATGAAGTTCGGGTGATTGTAATGCGGGGCAGGGGCAAGTCCTTCTGCGCCGGTGCCGACCTGAACTGGATGCGCGATGTGGCAACTTACAGCTATGAGCAGAATTATAAGGAGAGCCTGCAGCTTTCTGATTGTTTCTACACCATTTACAACTGTCCAAAACCAACCATTGCGGTGGTTCACGGGGCTGCCATTGGAGGAGCCAACGGATTGCTTTCAGCCTGTGATATGGCTGTTTGCGATGATGAAACTGTTGTTTTCGCTTTCTGAAGTGAAAATAGGTATCGTTCCGGCCTGCATTTCACCCTATGTGATCAAACGGGTGGGTGAGTACGGCGCAAGGGAACTGATGCTGACCGGAAGGCGCATCAACGGAAAGGAAGCCGAACATTTCAGGCTGGTTAACAAATCATTGCCGGCGGCTGAACTTGATGCTTACCTCAGTGATCTTATCGCCCTGCTGATGAGCAGCGGCCCCAAAGCCATGACCCAATGCAAAACCCTGATTGACCAGGTATCCAATAAAATCACCCTAGAGGAAGCCCTCCGTTACACCGCGAAAATGATTGCCGAAATCCGTGCCTCAGAAGAGGGACAGGAAGGGATGGCGGCCTTTCTCGAAAAACGGAAACCCAGATGGAATATCTAATTTTCAATTTCTAATGCCTAAAGTACTCCTAGTAATTAAATTAGCTTAATGGCAAAGAAAATTTTTAATTATGAATTAAATACGATTTACGTGAGCGGAAGCCGTTTTCGGGAAAATATTATCACATTCTGCCTTTCGTTGCCAAAGAACAGTTGATTACTGTTCCCCTGATTAATCAATTGGTAAAGTCTGGTACCAGCATTGGAGCCAATTATACAGAAGCTGATAATGCTGAAAGCGAAAGAGATTTTAAACATAAAATTGGAATATGGAAAAAGAATCAAAAGAAACTGGATTTTTTCTTAGAATGATAAAAACTGCAATTCCGGAGAAATCATTAAAAAAGTTGAGATACTTCAGCAAGAAGCCAATGAATTAAATCTGATCTTCAATGCAATCAATCACAATACTCATATTGATTAATAGAAATTAGAAATTAGAAATTAGAAATTTTTGCAATTTAAGAAATGAAAACAATAAAACTCCTCATAGCCAACCGTGGTGAAATCGCTTTAAGGATTCAACGCACAGCCCGGAAAATGGGAATCAGCACCGTTGCTGTTTATTCGAAATACGATGCTGAATCAAAGCATGTGCTGAATGCGGATGAATCGGTTTTACTGAAGGGCGAAAGTCTTGCTGAAACCTATCTTAACATCGAAGCAATCATCGCGGCAGCTAAGAAAACCGGAGCCACAGCCATCCACCCCGGCTATGGTTTTCTTTCGGAGAATCCGCTGTTTTCAGAAGCCTGTGAACGGGAAGGAATTATTTTCGTGGGTCCTTCGGCTGATTCGGTCCGGGCCATGGGTAATAAAATTGCTGCCCGCGAAGTTGCTGTCAGATTAGGTGTTCCTGTTACCCCTGGCATTACCGGTTCGCCGGAAGAACTGCTGAGAAACCATGGCAATGTCGGGTTCCCGATGCTGATCAAAGCCGCTGCCGGGGGTGGAGGTAAAGGAATGCGTATCGTCAGGACCGGAAGAACTTGGCCAGGCACTGGAAAACACTTCCCAGGAAGCCCTGAACTATTTCGGGGATGGCACCATTTACATTGAACGGTTTGTTGAAAATCCCCGGCACATTGAAGTGCAGGTTTTGGGCGACAAACATGGTAACATGGTTCACCTCTTCGAGCGGGAGTGCTCTGCGCAGCGCCGCCACCAGAAAATCGTTGAAGAGGCTCCTTCACCGACCCTGACACCGGAAGTCCGCAGGAAAATGTGCGCTTCAGCGGTTGCACTGGCTTCATCCATCGGGTATTACAGTGCCGGAACCATCGAATTCCTGGTCGACAGTGACCTGAATTACTATTTCCTGGAAATGAATACCCGCATCCAGGTGGAGCATCCGGTAACGGAAATGACCACCGGCGTTGACCTGGTTGAGGAGCAGTTAAGAATTGCCACGGGCGAACCACTCCGGTTGAAGCAGGAAGAAATCAGTCAGACAGGACATTCGATTGAATGCCGCATCTATGCCGAAGACCCGTTCAATAACTTTATGCCATCTCCCGGACAAATAAACATGTACCACGAACCCGCCGGGCAGCACATCCGGGTCGACAGCATGGAAATTGAAGAGGGAGGACTTATTCATTCATTTTTTGATCCGATGATCGGGAAACTGATCACCCGGGGCGAAAACCGGGAGGAAGCGCGACTACGCATGATCGGTGCACTCGAAAACTATGTCGTGCAGGGCATCCGCACCAATATCTGCTTCCTCGGTGGTCTCATGCATCATCCTTCATTTCCGGCAACACTATTACTACCCGTTACATTGACAATCATCTTGAAGAACTTATAACCTATACCAACGAACTGAAATCCGCAATTCCGGCCGAAGTTCCCTTATTTCAGGATCATTTTTCAGCCTGTTACTGAAAACCAGAAAAATCGGAAACATCTGGCAAACCATCGGCTACTGGCGTCATTTGCCTGAGCCCGTTGTGCTGCTTGATGGTATAAAACAGGATATCAGGTTTATCGGCCTGAAAGGTAACGAAATGGAGTTTTCGCTGAATGGAAGAACAGGCCAGGCATCCCTTCAGGGTGACCCGGGCCGGCAGAGACTCTGGCTCGAAGGGGTTAGCCATGCAGTCTTTATTGGCCAGGATGAAAAAGGCCGGTATGCAGTTACTTATAAAGGATTTGAATTCTCTGTGGAACGTCCTGATATGGCAGGCCCGGACAATGTAAGTTTTGCGGAAACCATGGGCATGAACATTGACCCCGGAAATATTGTTTCTCCTATGCCCGGCAGGGTACTCAAAATCAACGTATCAGCCGGCGATGTAGTGAAAAAGGGGCAGGTGCTGATGGTGGTTGAAGCTATGAAAATGGAGAACAATATCCTGAGTCCTGCAGATGGTGTGGTTGATAAACTACTGGTAAAGGAAGGGGATATGGTTGACGGAAGTGCAAGGTTGGTGCATTTGGAGCATCCCTAAAGAATCACGCCAGGACGCTAAGACGCAAAGATGTTTTTCATTATTAAAAAATAGTAAGCTTTTTTTAACCGTAAAGTCAAAAAAAGAAACTCTCCATGAAGAAAAAAAACACAAGTATAAAAACCTCTTTTATCCATTAAATCTGTTTTTTATGACAGAAAATGAAATTGCTAAAATTGTCTGGGATATTTGTTTCAGGATTCATAATGTTCTAGGACCTGGCCTTTTAGAATCTGTTTACGAAGAAATCCTGGTTTATGAATTAAATAAATTGGATTTGTCTCTTGAAAGGCAGAAATCGATTCCTGTAGTGTGGGAGAGTTTGAAGCTGTAAACGAGTTTTAGAGCTGATGTTATTATTGAAAATAAAGTTATTGTGGAATTGAAATCTATTGGTGAGATTAATCCGGTTCATCAGAAACAGGTGCTGACCTATCTGAAAATAACTGGTCTAAAATTAGGCTTGCTGGTTAATTTCAACTCAAGTCTTTTAAAGGATGGTTTCCAAAGAATTGCAAATCATCTTTAACTAATGTTTACGCCAATGCATTAAAATCCTTCGCTCCGTCCCCCGCGTTGGGCAGCCGCGGCGGGTTTGCGTGAGAGACGAATGAACATCAATTAACCTTTGCGTCCTTGCGTCTTCGCGTGAGAGACGAATGAACATCAAAAAAACTTTGAGACTTTGTGTCTTAGTGGCTAAAAAAATAAAAAATATGGACTATAACTTAAGTGAAGAGCACCGGATGATCCGCGAAACTGTAAGAAGTTTTGCCGAACGTGAAATTAAGCCAATCGCACAGGATCTGGATGAAAAGGCTGAGTTCTCAACCGATTTAACCCGAAAAATGGGTGAGCTGGGATTGTTTGGCATCTACCTGCCTACCAAATATGGTGGGGAGGGGATGGACTATCTGGCTTACATTATTGCTGTTGAGGAACTTGCGCGGATAGATGGTTCCCAGGCGGCTACACTGGCTGCCCACAATTCGCTGGGTGTAGGTCCTCTGTATTATTATGGTACAGAGGAACAGAAGATGAAATATCTGCCCCGGCTATGCACGGGTGAAGCCTTGTGGGCGTTTGGATTAACTGAACCGGATGCCGGCTCCGATTCACGTGGTTCAAAAACAAGGGCTACCATCGAGAATGGCGAATGGGTGATCAATGGTTCGAAGATTTTTATCACAAACGGTTCGGCTGATATTTCCATCGGCGCTACGGTTCAGGCGGTAACCGGTGAAAAGCATGGTAAAAAAGAGTTTACCACCATCCTGGTTGACAAGGACACCCCCGGATTTACCCGCAGAACCATGCATGGGAAAATGATGTGGCGCGCCTCGGATACAGCCCAGCTCTTCTTCGACGATTGCCGGGTTCCTGAAGAAAATGTGCTGGGAAAAATCGGGGATGGTTCAAAGATTATGCTTTCAACCCTTGATTCAGGCCGCTTGTCAATTGCAGCCATGGGACTCGGTTGTGCCCAGGGAGCTTTTGAGCTTGCACTGGCTTATGCGCAGGAACGCAAACAATTCGGGCAGGCCATCTCAAAATTCCAGGCCATCGCCTTCAAGCTGGCCGATATGGCCATGAAGATTGAACTAGCCCGCAACCTGCTCTACAAAGCCTGCTGGCTGAAAGATACCCATCAGCCCTTTGCCAAGGAGGCGGCCATGTCGAAGCTCTACTGCTCCGAAATTGCCAGGGAAGTTGCCGACGAAGCCGTGCAGGTTCATGGTGGCTACGGACTCATGAAAGATTACCCCATCGAACGTTTCTACCGCGACCAGCGCCTGCTTCAGATCGGTGAAGGAACATCGGAGATTCAGAGGATGGTGATTTCGAGGTATATTGGATGCTGAAGAAAGAGAGGGACACAGGGACATGGAGACAAGGAGAAATAGATAGGGAGACGGGCAAATTAGAACTGAAAAAGTGGAATATAGAAAATGCCCGCCCAAACAGCTACGCAGGGAGACCTGAGGGGGTGATCAGGGGGAAGAAGGGAGTAGAATGGGGCCCGCCTGCCCCCGGGGGGGGGAAAGGGGGGGGGGGCCCCCCAAAAAAAAATCAATCAACTTTTTAGTTCGACCTGAGGGTATATCAGGCTTCCATTGCGGCTTCAATGAGGATATTTGAAATTACCAAATCATTTCCAAAAGAAGAAATGTATTCAATGACTGATCAGATGAGGCGCTCTTCAAGAAGTGTTTGTACCAATATCGGGGAAGCCTGGAGAAGAAGGCGTTATAAAGCAGCCTTCATCGCAAAACTAAATGACTCAGAAACTGAAGCTACAGAAACCCAGGTCTGGCTTGAACTGGCATTGCGCTCAGGGTACATCTCAAAAGAATTTAACGATGAGATGTTTAATGAATATGAATCAATAGTAGCTCAACTTGTTGTAATGATCAATCAACCGGAGAAGTGGATAAAAGACCTTTAAAATAAATATAGACACTCCTTTACCCATTCTGATCACCCTGTCAAAAACAAGAAATCAACATTCACAAGACACTAGATTTCTCCCTTGTCTCCTTGTCCTCTTGTCACATGAAAAGAAACGAAATCATCAAACATTCAGAAGGTACTGATTCTCTCCTTGTCCCCATTTCTCCTTGTCCCCTTGTCACATGAAAAGAAACGAAATCATCAAACTCACCGAGAGTCCCCGCGACGCCCAGCAGGGCCTGCCATATGTAATTACCCCGGAGAAGCGTGCAGCTTATATCAATGCATTGATGAAGGTGGGTTTTGATGTGATCGATTTCGGGAGTTTTGTGTCGCCGAAAGCTATTCCTCAGATGGCAGAAGCAGGCAGGGTGCTCTCGATGGTCGATAAAAGCCGAAAACGGGTCCAAGCTATGGCCATTGTGGGTAACCTGCGCGGAGGCAGCGATGCCGCTGCCCAGCGAAAAGATTGATATCATAGGTTTCTTATTCTGCATCCGAAACTTTCCTGAAGAAAACATCAACGCCGACGGCACAGCAGCCCTGAAGACCATCGACGGGTTACAGCAGAAATTCTGGCCGATAATGGCAAGGAACTCCGGATCTTTCTGAGTCTGGCTTTCGGGAATCCTTACAACGATGCCTGGGACATCGACATCCTGTCGAAGCATATTGAAAAACTGGCCCTGAAGGGAATTACCACCATAACGCTGGCCGATACCATCGGCATTGCTACGGCACCGCTGATCGGCGAAGTTTACGAAACACTTCTAAAACGGTTTCCCGGGATAGAGTTCGGACTTCATCTGCACACCCGCCCGGGCGAGTGGTACGCCAAACTCTCATCTGCCTGGAATGCCGGCTGCCGCTGGTTCGAGGGCGTAATCAGCGGGGTAGGTGGTTGCCCGATGACAGGCTATGATCTGGTCGGTAACCTTGATACACTCGATCTGCTCGGTTTCCTGAATGAAAAGCAGATCCCGACGGGTTTAAATGCCGATGCGTTATTGCACGCCAGGACCATTGCATCAGAAATCATGAAACCATTCCCGGCCCGAAATG
>JADIZB010000024.1 GCA_016705005.1 Bacteroidales bacterium
GGAAGATGAGTATAAGAATGAGTATGAAGTAGAGTATGATGAGAAAAAATATTTTCCTAAAAATTTAAAGGGCATATTCAATTATCTAACATTTATGAAATTCCTGACAAAATTAGAGTCGTATATAATGAGACAATTGAGGCAATGGAAAATAATTGTTATATACTTTCTGGTGTTGGATTACGAGCAATTATAGAAGCAATCTGTAATGAAACAGAAAAATTATTGGACGCAATTTAGAACAGAAAATAAATAATTTATTGAAAAATAAATTAATAACAGAAAAAGGATGCTAATCGCCTTCATAGTGTAAGATTTCTTGGTAATGACTCAGTTCATGAGATGGATGTGCCTAAAGAAGATAAATTAGATATCGCTTTAAGAATAGTTGAAAACTTGATTAACAATCTATATCTAATCGACCTTGATGCCAATAAGCATCTAGATACAATTGTTAATGATTATGATACTTTTAAACATTTACTTGTTAGAAAATTTGTCTCTGTAAATAAACTGAAAAATCAATTAAAGAAGTATTTGGAAGAGATTTTCGAAATAAAGAACAAAATTATTTGCCAAATTTTATTCCAACAAATCATAGATGACATTAATAAAGGAGAGATTGGAATTATTGCAGTTGGTAATTTGAAAAAAACTCATCAATTGAGAATATTCCAGTACAACACTTTATTAAGAATTAAATTAAAACAGCACTCAACACGCGGTATAGTTAATTGCCGGTGCAGTGCGTATTCGAGCGGCACAGTTCGTATCAAAAGTAGTTGTAACTTGACAGGAAAGTGCTTCGAAATCGGCAACTAACCATACCAAAAATAACGGAGAATGCGAAAAATCAGGTCTTACAAACCTTTAAAGCCTATGCTTAATTGAGCCTTCTCAATTATTATTAAATTAAGGATTGCCATGAGTTATCTAAATATAACAAGGATATGAATCTTCGGCACCTGTTTTTCTTGCATTTTTATTAGTCTTTAAAATCCATTATGGACAAAATCAAAGTCTGTCCTTACCTTTTATAGAACAGAATATATGTCCGGGAGAAGGTTGTCAGTTTGGCTCATGGACTATTAAATCACCGATGAAAGCATTTATTAGTGAAGGTGATTCCAACACAATTGCATTCCTGATTAAACAAAATGAAAAGATAACGGCTATCCGGGGCAATGTTCATATAAAGCAGTTCGGTTTGGTCAAAATAACCCAAAAAGCTGATTCTTTTGTTAAAAATGATACTGCGTACATCCTTTCGTATCTGGGAGAAGGCTATTATGATGCCTGGTATAAAGGGGAGATAATACAATTCCAGGATTGTGACCCATCGTTTACCAATT
The DNA here is from genome assembly GCA_016705005.1 of Bacteroidales bacterium. Taxonomy (GTDB): domain Bacteria; phylum Bacteroidota; class Bacteroidia; order Bacteroidales; family Lentimicrobiaceae; genus Lentimicrobium. The sequence goes on from JADIZB010000024.1 coordinate 1,353, forward strand.
GTAATCCATCATTTACTACTCTAAAGCCGGCTAAAACCGAGTGGTGGGTATATATTAAAAATGGTTCAGCTAAATTCGGCTGGTTACGAATACTTGATCATGACCTGTCAAATATAGATGGAAGAAATATATATTAAAATGATGTTTTGGGATTTAAAAAAAACAGTGTGTGGCATAGACTCTGGAGAACGCAACCCCTTGACGCGGGCTAATCGGGGTAGGATTTCCAATTGCGCCTGGCCCTCAAAATAAGAACCTGGTCAACCTATTGCGGAATGTTGAAATCGCACACCCGGAAGCAGTTCTTTACTATACATAAGATAGAAATATTTTAACTTTCAAAGAAAAATACCTGAAGTCCGGGCGAACTGAAAGGTCACCTGAATGAAATAACAAAACTTTCATATTCTATTGATTCTGAATTATATTCACCCAATCCCTTATCCCATGTCCGTAAAATATACATTGGCAGAGCGTTTTAACCCCTACAAACCCGGAGAACCCCTGAAGATTTATGCCCAGGCGGTTTCGGCAGGAGAAACCAATCTGAAACAATTGGGCAAAGCCATTTCGGCACAGAGTACCTTAAACCAGGCCGATATCATCGGTGTGCTTTACGCGTTAACGCAGCAGATTGCGCTGGAACTTGATGCCGGGCGTATAGTCAGGCTGGATGATTTTGGTTCTTTTCAGCTGGCGATTTCCAGTGGGGGAGCGGAGGGGAGGAAGGGGTTCAGCAAAGCGCTGATCCGCAGGAGCCGGATTGTTTTCCGGCCTGGGCCGGAGTTGAAGAATATGCTGAAGAATCTGGAGTATACCAGGGTTTGATCTGGTTAATTTTTGATTCAGATTTTACTCGTTATAATGTTACATTACCCGCATAATTAATTACTTCAGACCATTTTCTTCTTGTTCTTTTTGCAAGACTTGTGCTGAGCGCAGCCGAAGCATCAAAAAGAACCGACCAGCGAAGCGATTTCATGTGCACCTTTGATACACGACCATATTCACCATAATGTTGCTTTGTTCGCATAATAATTTGCTTATGACTAATCTCTTTCTTCTACTTTTTGCAAGATCAAAAAGTAGCAAAAAATCTCGGCTTACTAAAAACAGCTAAAAACCGGCGAGCAATTTTAGCTGGAAGAAACGAGGTTGAACCTTGTGTCCCTCTGCTTCATACCGTTGTACACTAATCACCTGAGCTTTTCTAAACTTTATCGGTTGCGTTTCTTCTTTATTTGTTTGCTGCCGGTTTTCTTAACGCTGTTTTTAGAATGCCGGTCTTTCTCTCTTAATTTTCACGTAATTAGATTGGAAATCATAACCTTATTTTTGTCTTTTAAGAAATTATCAAAAATGCAGTTGGAGCATGATACATCAAGCAGATATCATCGGCGTGCTTTACGCGTTAACGCAGCAGATTGCGATAGAGCTTGATGCCGGACGTATTGTGAGGCTGGATGATTTTGGTTCTTTTCAGCTGGCGATTTCCAGTGGGGGAGCGGAGGGGAGGAAGGCGTTCAGCAAAGCGCTGATCCGCAGGAGCCGGATTGTTTTCCGGCCTGGGCCGGAGTTGAAGAATATGTTGAAGAATCTGGAGTATAAAAGGGATTGAGCAGACGAAGATACTCCAACAATGACTTTATGAATATTAATAATTTGGAAATAAGTAAATAATTATTTACCTTTGTTTATGGAAATACAGATATGAAATGTTCTGAATTTCTGAGACTATTAAAAAAAGACGGTTGGTATCCGGTTTCACAATCCGGTTCACATGTGAAACTGAAGCATAATGTTAAGTCAGGCTTCATTATCTTTCCTAACCATGGCTCACAGGAACTGGGTATTGGTCTTGAGAATAAATTACGTAAAGATGCAGGTTTAAAGTAAGGGGATGATTATGAGTACAATGAAAAAAAAGGTTGTTTTTATTCTGGAAAAAACAGAAACAGGGTTTTCGGCTTATGCTGTTGGTTATCCGATTTTTACCACAGGAAAAACAATTTCCGGGCTTCTTGATAATGCATTTGAAGCAGCCGGTTTTTATTTTGAAGAAACGGATATTAAAGTAACCCGGGCAAATATAAAGTTCGAGGTTGACTTTGAGCAATTTTTTAAGTATTACAGGGTGTTAAACTCTAAATTTCTTGCTGAAAGAATAGGAATGAACCCTACTCTTTTATCTCAGTATGTGCAGGGCAGAAAAAAACCATCAGACAATCAAAGAGATAAAATTCTTGTCGGGATACATCAGATTGGTCAGGAGTTATCGGAAATAAACCTTATTCAGCGATAATTTTACAAACCGGGAGCTAAATGAATTCTTGCTTATCAATTCAGGAAACGATGCCGTTTACTGCGTAAAATGATGCTGATGAATCAGAAAAAAGCCGTACGGCTTTCTGGTAAAACATGCTTATGTTTTTGGTAATTCATGCTGATGTTTTTGGGAAAAGCCGTACGGCTTTTCAATAAGGGGTAAAGATGAATTCATGAAGGTGAAGCATGGAAAGGGTGAAGAAAAGGGGATGTTTTTAGATTTAGGATGAAAAGGGCCTTCCCCTTTGGCGGGAAGAGGAGTTCCCCATTCATAGGGGAGACGGGGGTACAATTTACTTAAATTCGTGCCTGTCCCGCCCTTTTTGGCGGGAAGATGTGCGCAAGCTAACAATCCTTCGGTCTCGACTTCGCTCGACCTCCGGGGGAGTTTTTCCTTATTGTTGAGATTTTATTGAGAATTGAAGAATCCTGGGGTTGAGCTTGTCTGACTGGCGTCAGCCTGGCAAGCGGCGGTGGTCGAGCGGAGTCGAGACCACCCTGCTATGAGGTTGCGAAATATGCAATGCTCAAAAGGTTTGGAAGCACGCGTTTGACTTGTCCCGCCCTTTCTGGCGGGAAGATGCGCGACAGCAAGGGGTTTGAGTGTTCTCCCCCTATTCATAGGGGGAGACAGAGGGGGTACAATTTACTTAAATTCGTGGCTGCCCCGCCCTTTTTGGCGGGAAAACGCGTGCCAGCAAGGGCGTACCAACCCGGGGGATGCGCGTCAACCGGTTGCATCATTTTCCCTGGTTACAGTTAAGTAAAAAGGTGATTAAATATATATTGCTGATTCATCCAAAAAAGAAGATTCTGAATCCGGTCTTTTTTTGTAACTTTCAGCAGTTGTAGCTGCGATGGATTAATGAATTGACCAGATTACCCAATACAGAATGCTTATAAACGGGATATTTAAAAGCAGAATTACATTCGATTAATTCTGACTGAACTGAAAGTAAATCACATCTTGTTCAAACCGAAAGGAAGGGAAACAACATTATGAAACATTCTCCCCTGTTCAGCATTGGCATATCTATTTTTCTGCTCATCACCTTTTCTGTTCCGGATCACCTTCAGGCACAGTTCATCAGAATTGATACCTCTTTTTACAGTCCATCGCTGAAGGAAATCAGGAATATAACCGTTTTCCTTCCGGATGAGTATTACAAGGATCAGGACCAGCAATATTCTACCATCTATTACCTGCATGGCTGGGGTGGAAACCATGAATCGCTGAATTCAAGTCAGGAGCGGCTGAACGATTTGCTTGAATCAGGCACCATCAGGCCGGTTATCCTCATTTGTGCCGACCACTCAGCGTTGCCTTTTGGTTCTGGTGTTTATGTCAACTCAGTCCTTACGGGGAATTTTGAGGACTATGCTGCCTTTGATGTTGTTGATTGGGTTGAAACAAGCTTCAGGGCCATTCCTGAAAAGAATGCCAGGGCGCTGTTCGGACAATCGCTGGGTGCCTACGGTGCTTTCTGGCTGGGCATACAGCATAAGGAACGGTTCAGGGTAATTTCGGCACATGCAGGTCAGGTAAACAACAATATCTGGATGCCGGCTGTAAGACTGATGTTAATGATTGAGAACGGTGACCCTCCATACTTTTATGATTTTTATGGTTTTAACCTGGAAAACCCCTTTGTAATTCCGGGATTTTTTACAAAAAGTATGTTTCTGGCAGCCAGTGGATTTTCACCCGACGAAAACTCTAACCAGAGTTATATCAATCCCAGAATTGTTGAATACCCTTACGATGAATGGGGCAACATGATCGATTCAGTCTACAATAAATGGAAGGCTTACGACATTGCTCACGCTGTGAGTAATCTGGATCCGGCCGACAGTTTAAGCATACTTTATGGTTGCGGAACAAACGATGAAACCATGGCGTATTATCCAAACCTGACTTTAAAGGATTCACTGATTCAGCATGAACTGAGTTTTGAGTTTTTCAGTCACAAAGGCGGTCACACCATGCCTGATGTTTATCTGAACAGGTCGATGATCTTTATGGATTCATTGCTTATGCATCCTTACGTGGTTACAAAAGTTGATGCAAACAACCGGGATATTGAACCTGCTGCCTTTCCGAACCCTGCGAAAGACTTTACGACCATCAGTTTACTTCCCGGGGAGTCGGAGATCACCGTTTCATTCTCTGATGCTGCCGGCAAGGCACTCCATCCCTCTGCTTTTGCGGCGGATAGAAAGGAACAGCAGCTGATGCTGAACCTTAAAGGACTCAGCAGTGGTGTTTACCTGCTTCATTTCCGCTCAGAATTAAGGGCCGGGTGCATTAAATTAATTGTCGCGGAATAGAGAATCACCGTCACTGAAAATGCAGGGATCCGGTTTCCTTCCTTTTTCGTGTGCCCATGGATTATAAGGGATTTTGAGGTGGTGTTTCAATCAATCAATTGTCGTTTATGAAAGCAATTTTTCTCTCTTTACTTATGCTGATGTCTGTATACAGCATAAGCGCCCAATCCCTTTCGGCTGCTGATAAGCTGATCCCCTGGGATTATGTCAGTCAGGGCACCCGCAAACCCGGTAAAACGGTTATGGGAATAGAATCCAGTGTGAACCTCAGCATCGTTGCAGCACTGAATGAAAACAATGCCTGCTTCAAAGGAGCCAGAGACGGACGCCTTGATTTGAATATTCACTGGTTCAATGCTGCCGATGAAACCGGGGCATTTATGTTGAAAATGATGAAGGATATGAATGGTGTGGGGCAGGAGAAGGATAACTTTCAGATGAAAGACAATTCCGGAGCCGGAGAGGTAAAGACAGAGGAATGGTCAGGGGGAACACTCTGGTATGAAGAAAACCAGCGCCCCTGTGTGAACGAGATTTCCGGCCCGACCGGGATCACCGAAGTATCGGCCCATGCCAGGTTTTTTCTGTTCAACGGAGCGGCCATCATCAAAATTGAGGTGGGTGGGATGAACAATGTTGCCACCACAAAGGAAATCATCGCCAAAACACTGGAGCTGATCAACGGTTTTGATTTTTCGGTGCTGAAAAATGCAAATGGTTCGGAATAGAAAACAAAGTTGAAGTGGGCAGCATGAACTCAGATCATCCGCAAACAGGGTCGACATGCGCCGGTTGATGATATCGTAATTCATCCATCCTGTTTTGTATCGGAAATCATAGTTTTCAATCCAACGACATGAATAACGAAACCAAACTGATTCTGATCAAGTCGGTCCACACCCTGGTGTGGCTGTTTTTCAATGTGGTGATCTTTTATATGCTGTATGCCGTCATTGTCAATAAGCTGGACCTGTGGCTATGGATAGGTTACGGGCTGTTTGTTCTGGAAGGGATTACGCTGCTTGTATTTAAATTTTTCTGTCCGCTGACGATCATTGCAAGAAAATACTCCGATTCAAGCAGAGCCAATTTTGATATTTATCTTCCGCACTGGTTGGCTAAGTATAATAAACTGATCTATACCTCACTGCTGGGCATCATCTTCATCATAACAATTTACAGGTTAATTGAGCCCTGATCCGGCTGAATGGTACCATCCATTGGAATAATAAAACACCGCAGTCAGGTTTTTCTGAACTACGGTGTTTTTTATGCGGGTTGATGCATCCGGTTTCTGCAGTAATAGAAACTATTTTATCACAATTTTCACCTGCCTGGTCTCATTGCCGCCCGACATTTTTGCAACATAGATTCCTGTCCCGACGCGGCTTCCGGCCTGGTTGGTTAAGTTCCAATTGGCGGCCTGACGACCTGCATCCATGTGCCGGTTCAGCAGTTCCTTTACCAATCTGCCCTGCAGGTCATAAATCACCAGCTTAACAGAGCCTGACTGTTTGTTGTCAAATCCGATCACAGTTTCTGAGGTGGCCGGATTTGGCCATACCGACATGGTGTTTTCAGGTTGGGCAAACGGCTGCGCTGTAACACCGACCGGGTCGGTAACCACGTCGAGAACGGCGATTCCCCTGCCTTTACAGCTCATCCACAACTCATAGCCACCGTCTGTTTCGCGGATCTTAATGTCCTTAATATTTGAATTCGGCAGGCCGCCCCATTGGGGGAAACCACCCGGAGCCGAAGGGAATAGTTCGATGTTTACCCCATCGTAGGCCAGTATTCCGGCATCGGTAGAAGGATATTCCGAATCATATTGCATCCAGAGTTTCCCATCGGGGGAAAAGGCCATTGGTCGCACATGCTCTCCGGGAAATGGCCATCCTTCGTCATACGACCAGGTACGGTAAAGCCCGGTATTTGAATCGTATCGGATAAGCGTACTTCCAGTGCTTGTAAACTGCGACCAGGTGCCGGTCCACACAATACCATCGTTATCTATGGCAAGCCCGGTAAACCAGGCGGCACTGCCCGGGAAATTCTCAATCGGCAGGCTCAGCGAGTTGACCCCGTCAGTCCGCAGTATTTCATAGTCGGTTTGTGCCCAGATGGTGCCGGGCAGGGTAGGGTCCTTTTTGATCAGCAGCCCCCAGCCGGTGATGGGCATGGTAACCCATTCGGGCACACTTTCATCGAAGTACCTGATGTTGTAGTATTCGCCAAGGCTCCACATCCTGCCCTGTGAGTCTTCGACAAATCCTTTCGAAGCTGATAACTGATCTTCAAGTGGATGGAAATCCGCACCATCCCAGGAGTGGATACCATTAAAGGTCGGGTTAAAAACCACATCACCATTGGACGGTCTGTAGCATATGGCCTGGGTATTGTCGGCCTGGTAGGGAAATGGGAAACCAAGACCGTAATTGTATTCATTGAATCCGGTCCAGCGGGTGCCGTCGAACATCTGGAAACCTCCGACACCGGAACCGGCATTACCGGTCATCCATACATTGCCCTGATTGTCGAGGGAGAGATCTTCAACGAAATAGTCTATCTGGGAGGTGTTGGTGATGCGGTACCTCTGCCATTCACCCGAACTGACATCACGCCTGGCTGCGCCCCCGGTGCCGCAGACCCAGACATTACCCTGTTCATCGGTATCGACGCTGCTGGTAAATTCGCCGGGTCGCCATGTGCCATAGTTATGCCAGGTGGTTCCGTCGAATTGCCAGGTTTCACCGGTGGTTGTAACCAATAAAGCCTTGCCGTTTCCATAGGCCCTGAAGGCATCGATGTAAAAGCTGATATTTTCATAGGGTGGGGTGGGGTAAACCCAGACACCATCCGGTCGCTGATACTCCAGGGTTTCCCAGTTACCGTCGACCGACATGCGCAATGCCCAGAAATTTCCGGCATCATCAACACAGTCTTTTCCGGGCAAACCGGCGATATCGCCGATCGCTTCCGGGGTGTAACTGGTATATTCTTCTGTCAGACTGTTAAAAGTAAAAACATATCCGAAATAGGTATCAGCCGACCATACGAGGTAGCTGCCATCTGGTTTGGGCTGCACTGCAATCCGGATGTTTGAGCCTTCCCAGGTTGACCACTGTTTGCTCCCGGGATTGTAGCGCACCAGTCCGCCACTGGTAAACCAGAGGGAACTGTCGGGTGCCAGATCCACATCAAAGGTAAAACCCTGCAGACTGGAATTCCCGGCATCGAATTTTTCAACCGATGATATGCCTTGCTGGGGATTGAATTTCAATGCGCCGGTAAAATTTCCCATCCACAGATTGTGATCATAATCCTCAACAATGTCCAGGATCTGAACTTCGGCATTGTCGAATGAGCCGAGGATAGAATAATCAACGTTGGAGTAGTTGATCCAACGGTTTTCCGCCTGGCTGAATCTGGCGAAACCTCCTTCACCCCAGTTCCCGGTATTTGCGGCGATGTAGGGATCTCCGTTTTGGTCGACCCAGAGGGAGGTGGCATTGTCGCCCTGAATGCCGGTGTTTCCGGGACGGTAATAGCGCCATGAATATTCCGGTGCCTGCGAAAACAAAGCTGCCGGAATAAGAATCATAAATAGAAGGGTAAGGGTGTTTTTCATTTTGAATATTTTTGGTGAATCCGTGCAAACATAGCTGCCTGGCTTGTTACAGCGAAATACAATATACCGTACGGGAATTAATTGACGATGAGCAGGTAAAAGCGATGTCTGAATAAACAGGGGATTCAGGCAATTGTTGGGGGAATGAAAGTGATGCGCCCTTTTGCCAGTTCGTTTCTTCGGAGTTATTCAATATTACTTCTGGCACGGGAAGGGGTGGATTGTTACATTATTATTTTACCCTCCCTGTGAACAGGGAGGGGGCAGAGCCTGCATTTTATTATGATTTTGCATGATCAACAGGCATTTATTGTCTTCTACCTGCTCATTTTTGAAACAGCAGGGGCAAATTTTTAAAGAGGTCAAATTTGAATCAGACTTTTTAGTATTTCGAAATTGAGAAGCAATAAGAAAACCAGCATTAAATTTACCCAGGAGTTGATTTCAGTCAAATGAGTGGGATCCTCAAAAAAAATTGTAACATTTGTAACCGATGATGATCTTATTGCCAGATCAGGTCAGAAAATGAAAGCAAAAGAAGAACAGTTCAGAGAGATTGTAGAGGCGCATCAGGGTCGTGTGTGGAATGTCTGCAGACAATACGCACGCTCGGTTGATGATGCAAGGGATCTGCAGCAGGAAGTGATGATCAATGTCTGGCGCAACCTGGAATCTTTCCGGGGCGAGGCATTGCTCAGCACCTGGATATACCGGATTGCGGTTAACACCTGCCTCAGCTACATACTCAAAGAAAACAGGCGATCGGCATTCACTCTTTCAATGGATTCACACAGCATTGCAACACTGATGCAAAGCGATGATGCACAGGAAAAAATTGAAACCGAACGAAAACTGGACCTTCTTCACAATGCGATCAACCGGCTGACTGTGATTGATAAACTTTTGATTTCTCTTGCCATCGAAAAGGTAACTACCCGCGAGATGGCTGAAATCATTGGAATTACAGAACCCAATGTACGTACGAAGCTTCACCGGATCAGGGAAGAACTGCGTATTATGATGAAAGGAGGCAATCATGAATCAGAATGATGAAATTACAAACGGAAGAAATACCATTGATGTTGATGACCTGATCAGCAGGACTCAGGCGGAAGACAGCAGGAACAGCAAACTGATGAAATCGGTGTTCTATCTTTACCTGTTTTGCTCGGTTCTTTACACGCTGCTCTATGTGGTCAATCCCGATCCTGACCTTACAAAGTTCGACCGCCTTGCAGGTTTGTGTTATGTAACTGCATTCGTCGCCGGTACTTTTTTCTTCCGGAAGGAATACAAGACCCTGAAAAATGTGGTATATGCAGTTCCACTGCTTCAACTCGTTAAAGAGAATGAAATCCGCTACAGGTTCTTTAGTTATAAATGGTGGTACGTGCTCCTGATTGTTTTGCTGATAGGCGCCGGGCTGAGTTTTTCATTTACAAATCCAGGGCGCTTTGGAATGTTTTCAATATCCCAGAAACTTGTTGTAATTCATGGTTTTTACTGGAGTGTGCTGGCGATTTCCGGATATATCGGCTACAGGCTATGGAAAAAGCGCTCCCGGCCCATCTGGAGAGATTCAAAAGCCCTGCTGAAAGAGCTGGAAAGCTGAACCGGGTTAGTGATGACTTAACAGGGATGTGGTTTGTCGTGTCCCTGTTTTTTTTTATAACCATCTGCATTTCATTTCATTGTTGTCGGGGGAAAAATGAGATTACCTTCGGTGAGCTCATTTTAGTCGGTTCTTCGCTAACGCCTGTCTGCCTGATGCAGTCAGGCAGGCTCAGAATGACATTGATTTACATCTTCTAAAGCTAATGTATTGTCATTCTGAATGTAACAAAGTGAAGTGAAGAATTTCATGAGTAATTTCAAAAGTTTATCGTACAATAGTGATTTCTTTTATTGAATTACCGGCATTTTTAATTTATCTTCTGCAGAGGATAATCCTGAAAATTTCCTACTTTTATGGGACAATATAACATCCGGCCATCAAATGCCGGTCTGGTTCCACCACCTGAATGAACCGGTCATGCCGGCTAAATACTTTTTTCATTCAATGAAAACCAAAATAAGCACAAAAATGAAAAACCGCTTCTTATGCCCGTCGTGCAGGTCAGATCTGAAAATTAAGAATTCCGTGATTTTTTCGGCCCAGACCGAAAATGGGATCAGAGGTCTGGTGTTGTTCAGTCCGGAGCTCGGTAATTATTCCATTCTGCATGTTCCTTCTTTTTCATACAATGCCGGTGATCACATCGATTTCTTTTGTCCGGTGTGCCACGCCAGCCTGGGCATCCCTGAAGTAAACCGTGATCTGGCTGAGATCATAATGATTGATGAGAAGAAGGTGGAATACAGGATCATCTTTTCGGAAGTCGCCGGAAAGCAATGCACCATGAAAATCAAAGAGAACAATATTGTGGAATCCTTTGGTGATGATGCCGGGGAGTTTTCCAATTTCTGGGGTGCCGGACCTACTTATTGAAAAACGCTTTGGTAAGTCATCCTGTGTTTGTGAAAAGTAATGGTTCTCCTGCCCCCTTCCAGGTCTGGAAAAATTTGCTTTTATAGAAACTGCTGTCCGGTTTCAGTTCACTCAATTGAAAGAGATTGTCAGATGCCTGGCGCTTCATTCAGTTTTCGGATCAACACCGATGCGTGATATGAAACCCACAGGAATATAACAATCTCTTTCTATCTTATATTTTGGAATTCACTTATTTCCTGTTCAGTTTTGGCTTTTTGGCAACGTTGAAACCGACCGTTATACCTGCCGTTGAGCCTGATTTACGCGGTGAGATGTAGAGATTAACCGGAAGATTGAGGTAACCCGATCTGAATGTTTTGCCAACAGCAAAAACCATCCCGGTGGTAATTTCAATCTGGCCCCGGCTGTCGAGCTCCTTGATAATTTCAAATCCGTTCAGCGATGAATCGGCCATTTGCCAGCGATCCTGTTCGTCATAATAACCTTTTGCCATTTTTACAAACCTGAGGTTCGGCCCGAGTCCGAATTCAATGCCCGATTTGTTGAACCTGAAACCCAGTAAACCGGTGATGGTAGGTACTACAATACCCGATTCGAGACTGTTGATGCCGGGAATAAGTTCAAACAAAGCCTGGAAATCACCCGAGCTCAGGTATTGTTTTTCAAACTGGTAACCGATCATACTGCTTACAGGATACATATTAAAGCCTCCCTCATTCGTCGGCGCTGCCATCCTTTCGGCAGCCGGTCCCCAGGTTACATTGGCCCCCACTCTTGGTCCGCTGAGTTTAAGGGTGGTCTTGCTGCTCGTTATCGGCTGGTCGAAATTCACCAGCAGATCAAGGACCATACGGTCGTTTGCAATTCCCAGTATATTGTTGAGTGAAAGCCTGATCATGATCTGCATCTGATCCTGCTGATTGACATATTCCATCACACTGGTCTTTTCAATGGTGGCCGATTGAACATCGATCAACCTGAAAATCAGGATCAGCTTGTCGCCGAATTTTTCGATGCTACCGCTCAGCATCTTATCGGCACCAAGAAGCTTTCCTGTTTCAACCAGGCTGTTCTTGCCAAAACTTGCCATCGGGTCAACATTGTTCTTTTTAATCAGGTCTGATACATCATACCTGTCAAGCACCTCATAAACATTTGCTTTTTCCAGCTCAAGCTGAACCATACTCGTAATTGCTTTGGAATCATAAGCCAGGTCTTTGGTATCCATACTGATAATGGCAATACTTTTCTTGTCCTGGGCCGATACGATGCCTGCAGAATTAGCCAATAGCATAAAAACCACCAGAACAACCCGGAAAACCTGATTGCCTTTTGATTTCACACAGACCGGATGAAGAACTCTTTTTTGGAATCCGGTTAAACGCCCTTGCTGAAAAAGTGTAGATGTTTTCATAATGGTTTGATATTAAATGGTTAACGAAGCAAAGGTAGGTGAGCTGATGACGGTTGTAAAACGGATTACCGGGCTGTTATCCGGCATTGTTGCATTAAAAATAAGGCCTGAAGCAAAAAAAACTGTTTCTTTGTGTTGGTTGCAAAAAATGCAATTTATTGAAGATGGATTTGCATATTTTGCAAATCAAATCTTTCCGGTTATTGATTCACTCAAAAGAAATGTTTGCCGTTATGATGACAGCCTTAGAAAAACAGTCGCAATTTCTCAGGAAAATTGAAGACATCCTTCCGAAAAACACCACCCTTGTAAATGAGCTTTCGGATGTTTTGAAAATAAGTACAGACAGCGCATACCGAAGGATGAGGGGAGAAACATTCCTTGTGATTGATGAAATTCTGTTGTTGTGTAATCATTTTAATGTGTCGTTCGATTCGCTGAATCCGGCGCGGGAAGGGGTGGTGTCGTTCAGGTATTCCAAGATGGAACCGACCCGTGACAGCTTTATTCAATATCTCAACGGCTTGCTTAAGGATCTTGAGGTTATTGAAAAGGCAGCCCGACACAGGATAACCTATGCCTGCGAAGATATTCCTGTTTTTCATCATTACAGGAATCCTGTGATGTCGCAATTCAAGATATTTTACTGGATGCAGGCCATACTCAACATTCCTGAAATGGAGAGCGAAAAATTTAACATTTCAGTAATTGATGAGGAACTCGGGGAGATCGGAAATAAGATTTATGAACTCTATTCAAGGGTGCCTTCAGTGGAGGTCTGGACTGAAACAACCATACAGAGCACGGCAAAGCAGATTGAGTTTTTCTGGGAAGCCGGTAAATTTGCCTCCAGGGCAGATGCTCTGGCCGTTTGCAGCAGTTTCAGAGAAGAGATTTCAGATATTCAGAAACAAGCCGAACGGAGTAGTAAGCTTTCACCCGGGGATGGTCTGCCCCAGGATGGTGATATCAATTACCAGTTGTATTACAGCGAGATTGAGATAACAAACAACAGTGTACTGATTGAAATGGGAGGGATAAACAGTGTTTATATGGGGCATTTTTCATTCAGCACCATGTCTACCACGAGTGAATCCTACTGCCTTGAAACCCGGAAATGGTTCGATACAATCATCCGGAAGTCGGCGCCCATCAGCGGTGTTTCAGAGAAGCAACGCTACCAGGTCTTCAAAAAATATTTTAACCAGATTGATGCTCTGGAGCAGAAGATAAACCTGGGGTAAGATCCGCTCTTCATCAGCTGATTGGTGTGATTCAGGAAAGTAAGATATTGACGATGCTGAGTTGGAGGTAAGCAGATAACAACTAACAACTAACAGTTAACAGATAACAACTAAAAACTAACAGATAACAGTTAACAGGTTTAAATCAGAATTGCCCATTAAGTAATTAAATCTTGAACCCTGACTGCCGTCAGGCAGGCCGTAAACCCTAAATCGTAAATCGTAAATTCTTTATACTTTGTCACCCTGAGCGGTGGTGGTCGAGCGGAGCCGGGACCAGCCGAGACCAGCCGAGACCAGCCGAGACCAGCCAAGACCAGTCGAAGGGCGTCATTTCCCGCCTACGCTGTGCTTCTGCGTGGCAGGTCATTCGTCATTCGTCATTCGTAATTCGTAATTCGTAATTCGTAATTCGTAATTCGTAATTTACTTCAGGCTTTCCAGGAATACCTCAACCGGATGCAACGCCTTTCTTCCTGTGCCATCCATGATCTGATGACGGCAACTGGTGCCGGGCGCAGCGATGGTGGTGCTGATATCGGTTTTGCGTATTTCCGGGAACAGGACAAGTTCACCCACCTTCATCGAAACATCATAATGCTCCGCCTCATAACCGAAAGAACCAGCCATGCCGCAGCAACCCGATTTGATCTCATCTACCTTATAGTTGACTGGCAGGGTAAGCATCTGCTTTGTTGAAGCCGTTGAGGCAATTGATTTCTGGTGGCAATGTCCGTGAAGCCTGATGTTTCTGGGTTCACCCGTAAACCTGTCGCTGGTGATATGCCCTGCCGCGACTTCCCGCATAATGAAGTCATCGATTAAAAGGCAGTTTTTTGAAATCAACACAGCCTTTTCCTTAAGTTCACCCCTCGTAAGGTCAGGGTATTCATCACGGAAAGTCAGGATGGCCGAAGGCTCAATGCCTATCAGCGGACTGTCGGCAGTGATCATGGGTGAAAGCAGGCCGATGTTCTTCTCTGCAATTATTTTTGCTTTCCGGATCAGGCCTTTGCTCAGAAAGGTGCGTCCACTTTCGTGGATAGGAGGAATCTCAACCCGGTAGCCAAGTTTGTTCAATGCCATGATGGCACTGATGCCTACTTCTACGTCGTTATAATTGGTAAACTCGTCTGCAAACAGGTAAACAAGCTGACCTCCTGATGGATTTTGCCTGTTCTTCTGATGCCATGTTCTGAGTGTTGTTTTGTAAATCAGTGGGATAGACCGTTTAGAAGCAAATCCAAGCGTTTTCTTGATCAATCCTGAGAAATATCTGTTACGGAGGAAGAAGTTGTAGAAATACGGGAAAAAACTGCCGATCCTGTTGAAAGCGGTAATATAGGCTATCATCCTGGTGCGGAGAGGTACGCCGTTGGCATCGTAATAGTGCTGCAAAAATTCAGCCTTTACCTTAGCGATATCGACATTCGACGGACATTCTGATTTGCATCCTTTACACGAAAGGCACAGGTCCATGATTTCGTAAATCTCTTTATGATCAAATGGATTTGATTTTTCTGAGTGGGTAAGGAATTCCCTGAGTATATTGGCCCTTGCCCGGGTAGTTGTATTTTCATCCCTGGTAGCCTGGTAGCTCGGACACATGGTTCCTGCAAATTGCTCTGATTTGCGGCAGTCGCCCGAGCCGTTGCATTGTTCAGCTGCCCTGACAATACCCATGCTTTCGCTGAAATCAAAAACCGTATCGATCTCCCTTGTTTTCTGCCCCGGAGTGTAGCGGAGACTGTCATTCATTTTTGGGGTATCGGTGATTTTCCCGGGGTTAAATATACCTTCAGGGTCCCATACATTTTTGATTTCCTTCAACAGGGCATAATTGTGATCGCCCAGCATCAATGGAATAAACTCCCCGCGTAACCGGCCATCACCATGTTCGCCGCTGAGGGAGCCGCGGTATTTCTTTACAAGTTTTGCAGTCTCCAGTGCTACGGTATGGAAGAGTTCAACATCACCGGGATCTTTCAGGTCGAGGACCGGACGCAGATGAATCTCACCGGTGGCAATATGTGCATAGTAAACGCAGTCAAGCCCCAGTCCGACAAGCATTTTCCTGAAATCAGCCATATAGGCAGGTAAGACGAGCGGATTCACTGCAGTATCCTCAATTACGGCCACAGGTTTTTTATCACCGGGGACATTCGAAAGCAGACCCAGCCCTGCTTTTCGCAACGCCCAGACTTTATTGATATCGCTTCCGTAAATAACCGGGAAATGGTAGCCATAGCCATTGTTTCGCATGTCGGCTTCAAGCGTTGCAGCCAGTTTGTCGATGGCTTCACGTGTTTCCATGGCCAGTTCTACCACCAGTATGGCAGCAGGCTCACCCTGAATGAAGAACCTGTTTTTTCGTTGTTCGATGTTTCCCTTGGTGCGCTCAAGGATAAAATTGTCGATCAGTTCGATGGCAACAGGCTTATGTCTTAATGCAACCAGGTTCCCGTTAAATGCATCTTCAAGCGTTTCACAGTGAATGCATATCAGGGCTTTTTCTTTTGGGGGCAAAGGCACCAGGTTGAGTTTGATTTCAGTACTGAATGCCAGCGTTCCTTCCGACCCTGCAAGTAACCTGCAAAAGTTGAAAGCGGGTTTCCCTGCAGTGAAAGGCTCCGATTCAAGCAATAAATCCAGCGCATAACCTGTATTTCTCCTTTCTACGACGGGATCAGGAAATTCTGCCCTGATTTCTGCCTGGTTCGCAGGGTTCATCAGCATATCCTTCATCGTCCTGTATAACTGACCTTCGTAGGTCTGAAGGGTGCACTTCTGCTCAAAAGCATCGTTATCCAAAGGCCCGAATAAAACCTCAGATCCGTCACTCAGCAGTGCTTTTATCTCAAGGGTATGCTCACGTGTGCTTCCGTAAACCAGTGAATGCGACCCGCAGGAGTTGTTGCCGACCATTCCTCCGATCATACAGCGGTTTGAGGTGGATGTCTCCGGACCGAAGAACAAACCATGTGGTTCAAGCAGCTTATTCAGTTCATCCAGCACAACACCGGGCTGAACTTTCACCCAATGCTCCTCCACATTGAGCTCGATTACCCGGGTCATATATTTCGACACATCAGCAATGATTCCATTACCGACTACCTGACCGGCCAGCGAAGTGCCGGCGGTCCTGGGGATCAGGGGAACCTTCATTTTTGATGCAAATGCAATCAATACTCTGATATCATCATCATCTTCCGGCCGGCACACAGCAGCAGGCATCTCGCGGTAAGCCGAGGCATCGGTCGCGTAAAGCAGGCGCATACTATCGCCGGTATATAGGTCTCCCTTCAGAAGGGAGCGGAGTTCATTCCATTTGTTAACAGGGATCATGCAGATTCTCCGGGTTTTATGGTTTGTTGGTAAAGCCTGGTAAATTTCATGTATTCTTCTTCAAAAGTATGCTTTTTATGGTGTTCCGGTTGATTGAGAAAATAATTACATACTTTTTTAACATCGGTCTTTGATACGGAAACGGCTGAGCAACGCTGCTGCCAGGTAAAGATCCCTTTACAGAGGTAGTAATCATTGATGAATTTAGAAGTGGAATCAGCAATAATTTCCGCAAATTCGTTCTCACCATCATCCGGACTTTCTGAAATCAGGAAATGAACATGTTCAGGGTTGGCGTAAACCGAAAACAACATGATGCTGTGATTTTTAATTTTACCCGTAATGTGTTTCTAAATTCCTTGCCTGAGGTTTGCCTTTAAATGAGTCATCCCCCGGTGTAGTGGCAGAGATAAAATGAATATAGAAATTGTTATACTCACCTTTCATGAAAATTTGTAACAATAGTATTTATAGTACATATTTTCATGTTCTGACAAAGATATTGAAAGAACAAGCCATGTGGTAATTCTGCTGGGATTAATTTTTAAGGTAACTGATAATCAGGTTATGACCAATAATCATGTTGAAGATTATAGTGGGCAGGTTAATTACTGAGATTCAACATAGTGAATAGATTCGGATTGGTAAATATCTGACCAACCTGTTTGCTTCCGGGGGAATTTCAAGGGCATTTTAATGCTGAGATCAACCTGATTTTCCTTCCTTTTCTCAGCCTCAGACAACGCGGCACAAGATCATCAACCTTATTTTTGCTCTTCCGGACCTTATTGACCGGAATAAAAAAATCCCGGCTTACCATCGCCGGGATTCAACTCACAATTCAAACAATGATATTTATTTCTTGTAAAAATCTGTACTCTCAAAAATTTTATCCGCTGATTTGGCAATAAATCCGGAGTATAATTTTCCATCGGTATCGGCATACCTCATGGCAAATTCATAATAACAGGAAGGTATTTCGAACGTTCCTTCCTTGAACTTTACCGGAAGAATCCCTGCCATGATGCTTGACTGTTCGAGCAGTTCACCGGGTGTTCCTTTAACTTCGCCACCAGAGCTGTTGATGATAAAACCATTGTCTTTCAGAAACTGGTTTACCTTGTGAATGTCGTTGTATTTGTTCAGTCCATTGATGCTGACAGTAAAGTGGTTTGCCCTGAACCCGTATACATAAACCCAGGCAGCGTATTCCGATTCCTTGCGAAGGGTCTCATATACTTCATACGAAGGGGTTCCCCACAGGTTTCCGGCATAAATCAATTCGCTTTTTCCGGTCATACCTGAAGGAATTGTATCAATGATTCCTTTAATCGTTTCCTGCAGGAAAGGAGAAAACTCTTCAACCAGCAGTTCGCTGATAAAGACACGCGGGGCATCTTTAAATGTCTTATGCTCAAAATGTTTGGCATTCAGCTTTTTCTGTTCAAAATGATAAGAACCTTTATACTCATATCCTACTTTCAGGAATTCCTGCGACAGCACTTCAACATTGATGCGGGGATCATTGAATGTTCGGAAGGCAATATGATCGTTAAAAACTTCTTCACCTTCCGAAACGAAGAGGTCATACACCCTTTTTGCTGCGGGGTTCTGAGAAATGTAATCGGCCCATAGCCTGTCAAATACCTGTTGAGCTTCCATTTGATTCGGTTGATTTTAATATTAAGCCAGTGTTAAACAACGCTGAATGATGAATGTTCAAGATCCTGCTGAAGAGTTTCAGAATAAGGCCTTCGCCAGTTCCTCCCTGGTCACATTCAGAAAGTATTGTGTAATGTCAAATCTGTTAAGCCGGTCGGCTACAGCTGATTCCGAATGGAGCGAACCTTCAAGGGCAGACTCTATTTCAGATGGATCAAGTTTATTGAAATAGTCGCCGTAAAACCTGGCTTTTTCAATGATACCGTTCACCACTTCGAGTGCCACTTCCAGTTTTCCCCCATTGGTTTTTACTGCTTTACGGAAGTTGTATTTCGGGGAATAGCCAAAGTTCCATTCCCAGGTGATGTACTTCTCATCCCTCAGCCTGGAGATAGACCGGATATCTTCTTCTGTAAAGCTGTAAAGCTGTGAATTTGCGGTTGTTTCAACGATATGGTTCATGATATGATCGCGGAATTCAAGCACAGTCATAGGGATTTGCAGGTGTTCACTGATGTTGGTAACCCTGCTTCTTACTGATTTAACTGCCTTGTCGGTGAATTTGTCAGGGTCCACATTCAGGGCACCTGAAAGATCGGCCATTTCCGCCGAAAACAACAGTGTACCATGATGCAGCACCCTTGATTTATGTACATGTTCAGCATTGCCTGAGAACTTCCGTCCTCCGATCGTCAGGTCATTCCTGCCTTCAAATTTAGCATCAATTCCAAGTTTCTTCATCACTTCCAGTATGGGAAGGGTAAATTTCCTGAAATCCACCAGCTGATGATGTTCGCCCGAAGCAATAAAAGTAAAATTCAGGTTTCCGAGATCATGAAAAACAGCGCCACCTCCCGATAGCCGGCGAACAACTTTGATCTGGTTTTCTTTGACAAAGTCAGCATTGATTTCAGCCAGGGTATTCTGGTGCTTGCCGACAATGATGGCCGGCTCATTGCGCCATAACATGAAACAATCCCGTTCAAAGTGTTTGAGTACATATTCTTCTGCTGCCAGGTTAAAGTAGGGGTCGGTTTCATGTCGTATGATACAAAGCATAGCTGTTGATTTTGAGATTGCAAAAGTAGCAGTTTGTCCTTAAACAGATTTTATTGTCAAAGGTTTATTACCGGCCGTCAACGGAAAGGTTGCTTATGAGGGCAAGCTGTTGATTTTACAACGGGTAAATCTCAGTCTTTCTGTTTCGATTCCTTTTGTGCAGCTTTGCGGGTCCATTCCGGAACTGTGGTAGTCAGAAATACACTTTTCTTTTTTAATAATTCAGGCATTTCAAGGCCAACATACTTCTGTGCTTTTTCTTTGGTAGAGATATCGGGCATTTCAACCGGGATTTTAACACCCTTTCTGCCAAAGATTTCAGTCAGCAGAATTCTGGCTTCCTGCACCTTCTGGATGGAGGTTCCCAATACCCTGAGCGATTCAACGGGTGAATGAAAACCAAGACCATTGGCAGCTGCAACCCAGTCCCAGCGCCACTGGGCATGACGGATCAGCTGAAGCACAGGTTTCATTTCTGTTTCTGTGGCTCCGTTGTCCCACGCAGTTTTTGCTTCTATATGTACCCGGGCCAGGTTCTTCTCGGCCAACCGCCTTAATTCTTCTACTTTACCCTGACGCTCTACCACATTGGCCATGAGTTTTGCCTCGCTTTCGCGATGGCATACCTGGCACGAACCTGAGATATTGGCCAACGGACTCTGGATCTTATGATCGGTAAACTTCATGCCTCCTTCGCGTTTGTAAGGCATATGACAATCGGCACAGGCAACCCCACGGTCAGCATGAACACCTGTCATATACAATTCAAAGTCCGGATGCTGGGCTTTCAACATGGGAGTTCTGCTCAGCTTATGAACCCAGTCCACATGTTCTATCTCATCGTAATAAGCTTCCATATTGTCAGCACTGAATCCCTTGTCCCATGGAAAAGTAAGGTACTTACCTTCACCCCTGAAATAATATTCAACATGGCATTGGGCGCATACCAGTGAGCGCATCTCCTGCAGGGTTGCTTTGTTGATGTCTTTACCCTGTCTTTGATAGGCTTCGGCCAGAGCCGGACGGGTGATTCGGAGATTCATGGTTTTGGGATCATGACAATCCTGGCAGCCAATGTTGTTCACAACCTCATGGCCCAGTTCATCCCATTTGCCTTTATAGAATTCAGCTACACCCATCTGTTCCATCAGCCTTGGTACATCCGGGCTTTTGCACGTCCAGCAGGTTGCAGGTTGCGGAACATCGGTTCTGAGGCTTTCACGTATATCTTTAATGGCATAGTAATGACCCCGACCCTGGTTATATTCCCTCGAGAAAGCATAACCGGCCCACATAACAACCAGTTCGGGATATTTTTCGAGATAATCTACCACGGCAGATCCTCCGTGCGGACTTTGAAATCCTGTATCAAGCGTGCTCAGGTAGGTTTCATATTCGCGAGGATAGTTCTGACCCCACACCTCATTCCTTGGTTCCCAGTCAGGAATGGCTTTTCCTGTCTGGAAGTAAAGTTTCGATTCGGTTCGCCTTTCCAGGATGGATGCCGCGAATATGCCAAGAAGGAACACGACCACCGCTGTTAAAAAGAATATCATCCAGTTGATCCAGGGTTTACGGCCTGATTTGTTCGTTGTGTTTTCCATGATGCTTTCGTTTATTTTGCTTCTGATTCATTGTTTTTCAATGCTTTGTCAAGCCATTCCGGTACAACCGACTTCATTCGCGGTAGAATTGTGTAAGGCGCAGCCGATAAGCTGTTCACTGTTCCGTGCGGGGTTTCCCGGTGACAATCCCAGCAACGCGCTCCATCGCCATCTTCATGACCATCGGCAGTGACCTCCACAGCCCCAATCATATCCACCAGATCGAAGTGGCAACGGATACAGTTTTGCTGTACCACATTGGCCCCCGCCTGTTTGATGCGGATTACCTGAGGCTCTGCCCGGGCAGTAAAAATGGTGGCATGCCGCATCCCGTCCATGGCTTTGAACAGGTACTTTCTTACAAAACTATCGTGCGGAACATGGCAGTCGTTGCAATGGGCAACTTCACGGTGACTGCTGTGTGTCCATGAGGCATACTGACTGTACATCACATGGCAGTTGATACATGTTTCCGGGTCATCCGACAGGTAAGAATGGGCATTGGATGCCCTGATGATCAGCAAAACTGTTCCTGTAAGAACCCCAAGCATAATTATGACCGGAAGATGCCATTTTTCAGGTGGTTTTAGCAATCGTAACACTCTTTTCATACGCTGCCTTTTATATGTGAGATGTTGTATTTAAAATAAAAGTAAACAAGTACTAGAATTCGTATACATAAGCAAATATAGAAATACCTTGTAAACAGGCAAAGATTTATCGTACAATGATTATTTTTTGTTCACCGATTTTGCCACCATCATGTTGCAGAATAAACAAATAGGTACCGGCATCAAGCTGACTGACATCCACGATCTGCTGTCCGTATGATTTTTCAATGGCCATCTCACGGATAAGCTGACCGGAAATGTTTGAAATCTGCAGCTTCCCGTTTATCAGTCCATATTCCGAGAAATAATCGAGAATCACATATTCTTTTGCAGGAACCGGGAAGATTGTAAAACCAGCGCCTGAAAAAACGACCGGAGGGATTACGGGGGGCGAAATTGTACCCGGGTCTCCCGGAAAAATATAGGGCTCGCTGTAGTCGCTCTGATTATAATAATTCAGGGCGCTTAACGCGAAGATACCGGCTTCGCTGCCCGAGGCCAGTTGTGAAATCAGGTCATATTCGGTCTGATTCAGCATTAAATTTATTTTCCCTTCCGGGAATGACCTGAGATTGGCTCCGAGCAATCCTGACATCTCATTGTGAAGTGCTTCATCCGGTTGTGAAAAGTTTGCAGGAATCCCCTGCAGGATAAATTCAGCCTCTTCCTCATTTCCTCTTGCAGCGGTGATGAACGAGGCCAGGTAATGGCTTTCAGGCCTGTCATCGTCCAAAAGGAAAGGTATGATCTGATCAGTGCCGTTGGCGATTGAATCCGCTAGCTGTAGTGATCTTCCGGTAAACATTATGTCGCGTGCCATTCTTGCAGCATTCAGCTCCGATACTGCAAGTTCGGAAGCCGAATACTGCGTGTAAGCCGGAGCCAGCGATGCAAGCATATAGCTCTCCAACGGAGGATTCATCTTCCCAATGGCCTCCATAACCTCAATGTTTCTTACGAAATGATTGTTCCTTGAAAGGACATCAAAGATGAGGGTATTCGGTATGATTTCTTGTCTTTCGATAAGTGCCCTGAGCGTTTTCGCTGACAAAAACGGTGAAATTGAAACCAGCTTTGCGATCAGGCCGGTAACCTGATCCGGTGTGCAATGGATGATCTCCGAAACAATGTTTTCAGAATTTCCGCCATCAAGTTTATTTCTGTAAGATTGATCCTTACTGGCATACAAATGATTGAAATAATCAAAATTATTTCCGGTTTCAATGCCACCTGACATAAGATAATCAGGCCTGTAAGCGCTGTCCTGTGGAAAGGGTTGCCCGATATTCACCGGATAAACCCTGAAATGGCTGATTGGTCGAAGGTTTGTACTGTCAGTATTGGCATAGTAATGATAATAAAGCATTTCACCGGCATTGTGAACATCAGCATCCCGGTGCCATTTGCTATAGCTGAAGTGGTTTCCGGCAGGCACGGCCGGGTATTCGCCTGAAGCCCCCTGGTGCAGGGCAATTCCGTTGTTTGTTTCTGTACTGTCGTTGGTCAGGCAGATATCATACTCATTGCCTTCGAACCAGTTATAAAGAATCCTTAATCCGCTGAACCCGTCTGCACTGCGATTAGAATTCTGTGCAAGTATTGCATAATTGGTGTTGATGATGCTGTTACCGGAAACGGCATTGTTCAGCCTTCCGCAGCGGTTAAAAATCATACCGGCCGATTTCGATCGGGGAACAATGGTCCCAAGCGGCCCCCTGATCACATTATCTGAAATGCTAAAATAATTGCAATGATCCATATAAACCGCAGTTGCAGCAGGTTTCAGCGAATCATTGACATTTGGTGAATTAAGATTGAAGTTGCATTTGCTGATTTTGCAGAGGTTCATCCCTGCAAGATAGACGCCTGTAAGGTTCCGGTCGAATTTTACATTGGATATATCTGCCGAAAAACCCGGAGAAGATGAGGTTGCCTTTATTCCACACCATAACTGTCTGAATACGGCGTCTGCATTCAGACCAAAAGGTACAGAATCGAGCGATGGAAGCTTACCGACTATAAATGTGGAATTGAAGCTGTTGATCCCAATGCCGCGGCTGTGGTAGGGGAGGCCTGAAACCGGAAGGTTATTCTCGAACTGGCAACTGATAAACCTGATACCATGCGACCCTTTCAGACTTACCAGATCTCCTGCTGTAGAACCATCAGGAAGGGGTTTATTGGTTACAAACTGACACAGGCTGAAAACAGAAGGGTTCTCTCCTTTTGTTGCATTGATCTCAATGCCATGGGTGTTGTTAATGAACTTTGCGTTGTCGGCATAGATAATTCCTCCCCCGGATCCCAAAACCGGATGGCCATCTCCGTCAATGCCTATGGTTTTTACTGCCGTATCTGCATACTGGATTGATCCTCCATGCAACAGGGTGAGTTTTCCCTGTTGACGCGTCGGGTCATCGTATCCGGCCCATCCATAGAGTCTGACTCCATCCCACATGCCGCTACATTCATTGGTCAGCGTACCACGGTCAATCCTGAGTTCAGCTCCCGGCATAACTTTGATTCTGCGGTTCAGACCCATCTCCACGACAGAACTCACGATGAGCTTTCCTCCGGGGTTGATGACAACATCCTGCAGCACTTTACGTTTGCCTGACCATTCCACGGTGTCATTGATCACCAGTTCACCTTCAGTCAGAGGCAGGCACAAATCAGCCTCCCAGAGTCCGCGACCAAACGTTCCGGCGATGATCTTGCGGCGGGAATAACTTATTTTAATATCGGCAACAATGGTCAGGGGCAAGCCGGTTCCAAACCTTTCCCATCGGGTCATATGATCATCCCTGTAGTAAACACCGGCGTCTGTCGCTGCCAGCAGCACATCATAACCAGCACCATTCACATAGGTTATCGTACTGACCGGAAGTGCAGGAAGACCTTCGGAGAAATTCAGCCAGGTAGCTCCTCCGTCAACTGTCATGTATACTCTCCGGTTATCCCATTCATGGTCGAGTGATAGCCAGAATTTTAACGGATTTTCGGGATGAAACGTGATGTCAGAAATGCCGGCATAATCAAGGTTCAGGCTGCCAGTCGGGGTAATGTTAAACCAGTGGTTGCCACCATCCGGTGTGATCCAGAGTTTTGAAGGTTGCGGCATCTCCCAGTTGGGATTCTCAAAGGCAGCTGCCAATACCTTATTGTTCGAAGGAGCGATGCGTACAGCAATCAGTTTTTGTTCGCCGGCTGCTGAAAAATCAGAGATTTTTTCCCAGGTCAGTGCGCCGTCGACCGACTTCCATACATTCCTTACTCCGACATACAATGTAGCCGGATCAACAGGGTCCATGGCTATCGGTTTATCATTGCGCCCGATTTCTGTGGTATCCGGAATTCCGAAATAATTGAAGAAAGCTCCTCCATCGGTTGACTTAAGAATAAAGATATTGGGTTGGGTGTTTTTCGGAGGTACCGAGATCATATAAACGATATCCGGATTCCCGTGGTCAATAACACCTTCGTAGGCATCAGATACCTTGGCATTTTTCGTCCATACACCAGTTTGGAAATTATAAAACGACAGGTTCGCATCCTGGGGGCCGGCATACATCATATCGCTGTTTTCACCTATGGCAATGTTGTGAAACTGGGTGATGTTCAACCCATTTCGTGTTATGTCAACCCACGATTCAGCACCTGTTTCCGATTTGCTTACGCCTCCGTCGTTGGCCATATACAGCAGATCTTTCCCTTCTGTCGGAAAGATGTGGAGATCCCTGATGTCATGATGATATTTATGATCGCTGCAATAAATGTATTTTGCTGAATCTCCTTCGATCCTGTATTTGTAAAGCCAGACACCGCCCAGATAAAATTCATCCCTGTTCGAAGGTGATAATCCGAACTCAAGCTTCCAGTAACCGGCAAGCGGATTGTATTCGAGGAATATTTTACTGTAGGATTGGCCACCATCGGTTGATTTATACAAATCGAGCCTGGCCGAAGGGTTTGTGTCAGTTGTGTCATAAGTTTCAGCCATCACATACAGCAGATCGGGATCATAAGCAGGTTTTGCCACTTCTACCCGGCTGATGGCAAAATGGCTGTCCAACGGAAGGTTTGCCGACATTTCTGTCCAGGTAATTCCGGCATCTGAACTCTTCAGGAAACGGTTCCCTGTCGCATAGATGACGTCAGGATTTAAGGGATCGGTTTTGATGGCAACCAGTTCAGCACCATCGTCTGAGTATACCGGTTGCCAGTTTTTTGCACTATCATCGGATCTGAAAATGTAACCTTTTAGTCTGAATTCGGTGTTGACCAGAGCAATTAATGTACCCGGATCTTGCGGAAGCATTGCCATTTTCCTGACGGTAAAATTTGATGCCATGATGCTGCTGTTGAGTCCGGTCTGTTCCCATGTAATTCCTCCGTCGTTACTCATCATTACACCATGGCCATATGCCCTGCCAAAACCCAGATGCCCGGTTCCTATATAGATTCTTTTTTTATTTCCGGGATCAACCTGAATGCTCAGAACCCCGGTCGTAAGATAGGTGTCAGAGAGCGAAATCCAGTTTTCCCCTCCGTCGGTTGTTCTGAATATCCCTCCAGTATTGCTTCCGGCATAAATTGTACTGAAATTGCTTGTATCGATCCATATAGAACTTACAAGTCCGAGCTGTGCAAGAACAGGATGGGTGGTTTTAAACGGACCCAGCGGATACCATTGAGCCGACTGATAATTGCCCGGTATTTCACGTTTGGCAATATCATCCCTGAAGTTATCGAGCGATTTCAGATAGCTTCCCATACTTCCGGAACTATCAGCCCTGGCTGAAGCAAACCATTCCGACCGCATATACTGCCTGCTTTGCAAAGCAGGGTGAAAGGCATTTATTCCCTGGGCCATTCCCATGAAGGGAAGCCCTGAAAAAAGTATTACTACAACAACGATTAAGTATTTATATCCTGAAGGTAGCTTATATGCAGATTGATGAGTTTTCATAGCAGTTTGAATGAATCAGCGCCCGGTCACAAAGAAAAGTTGCAATCAGTCTGACCCATCAGTGAATGGAAGAGGTGTAATGATCAGGTCAGGCAAATGTTTCCATGTCAGAAACATCCATCCAAAGATAATTATAATGTAGATCAGAAAAATGGAAAACCGGTTTCAGACAAGTAAAATTTATCCGGATTTCCGGGGTACACACTTTAAATTATAGGTATGTTTTACTGTGGTAAAGGCCGGGGGAATTTACCTTTTGGTATGATGTAGTTTTATTACCAGCAACTTGAAATCACCTACTGAGATATTTTCTATTCCCCTGTTTATCCCGGCATCAATAACGATACTCTGATCTTTCATAACAAGCATCCTTTCATGATCCGATTCAAGCATGGCTTTTCCTTCAAGGATATAAAAGATGACATCAAAAGGATTGGTATGTTTTTCGATCCGCTCACCCGGCTTCAGGTGAAGGTGAATGATCTCGATGTTTGCATGATTTGCAAGAATATAGCCATCAAGGTCAAACGGTACTCTTGGTGCCTGGTTCAATCTGGTGATTTTCATGGTTTTGGGTTTTAATCTTCTTTTTCTTTCTTTTCAGTTGCTTGTACCACAGCAGAAATCCTGTTATAAGGATGACCAGGGTTATTATACCCATCATGGGTACATAAAGGATGTAAAAATCACCTAAAATTACGGAAAAAATTCTTCCTGTGTGTACCTCAAGGGCTACATTCCACAACGACATCGGAGATTTTCTGATTTCTCCGGGCATCTCAGGAACCTGTAAGCCAGGAACCAACGGAACCCAGCCGCCGTCATAATCCAGAAATGACTGCGGACCGTTGCTTCCCGATATGATTCCCGAGACAGCAGTTGCACCAAATGGATTACCGTCCGACTCCGATATGGTATTACTTCCGGTGATTACATCTGTTATTTCCCCCAACTCCGGATTCCATCGGTAGAGCCCGCTGAATGAGCCAACGAGAAGCGTGTTCCGGTCAAGATGTTCAAAAACCGTGATGCCCATCACACTTACCGGGGGCTGCACCCTGAATGGCCTGCACCGGCTGTCATTACCCAGTCCTGATTCGTAGAAGCCCTCGCTGGTTGAAATGATCAGCCGGTTATTTGCTGAATCAATCACAAAGTCCCTCAGTTTATCATGCCATGGATTTTTATTGTCCAGAATGGTACCCGGCACCGGGGCAACCCGTGTGCCTGCAATTGGAATAAGCAGGAGGGCGCAGAAACATGCCACTGACAACTGTGATGATAAGAATAACTATCCCGTAACCTCCGGTAAGATTGTGCCATTTGATTGAAATCCGGTTTACCCGCTGCAATTTTTGCCTGAGGCCCTGCGATGTCCTTTTTGCGAATTTTGGAAGGAACGTATAAAAGAACCCGCTCAGGCTGATAAAGATCAGCACAAACCCAACCAGATCAACAAGAAGTTTTCCGGCTAATCCGATCATCTCCCCACTGTGCAGTACCCACAGGGTATTAAACAACCCGGTTTTACCATCAGCCCCTTCCGCAACGGAGAGTGGAAACAGACTGAAAACCGGATTTCCGATGGATGCCATCGTGTAAATTTGGTCACGGGTCATAATGTATATCTGGCCGTTATATTCAGCCAGTTTTACAACCCTCGGATTCCTTTCAGGCAATCTGAGATTAACCCATAAGTTCTGCTTCCTGTCGAACTTCCAAAGTCCGGATAGGGTGCCGGCCAGCAATTGGTGATCGCTGGTTTGCAGCATGGTAAACACCTTTCTCTGATCAATCCCCTTGCCGAATCCCTGGTTAAGATCTGTAAACCGGCTGAAAACCGAATCACAGGCCCAGATCCCAATGTTCCCGTATATCAGCTGACTGTTATTCTCCAGGCGGATATTACCCTTTACAGCAGCCAGATTCCAGTTGTTGTACCTGTAAACCGGTGGCAAAAGACTGCGCGTAACATTGACCGGTGAAAAGAACTGGCGATGATTCATTATAATACCCGAAACCGAAAACAGGATCAGAAAAGCTCCGATGATCAGCGATGGCCATTTGTGGTATTTGCGCAGGGTCTTCATATCGAATCAGAAATGAGGGCAGTTTGAGGAAGGAACGCCGGAGAACAGAATGATGGTTATCAGCTGTAGTTACCCGAGAGGTCGTGAAACTACAGCTGAATTATCATTTCACTATGCTTTGATCATCGTCAGCACCATCTTGAACCTGGTAATGGAATTCACTGCATGAGGATATTGGCCGGCATGATGATCACCTGTCCTGCCACCATAGGGTTTGGCTCACCTCCGATCACTATTTCGGCTTCACCTTCGGTGATCTGTATCATGGCATCGAATGGTGCTGTGTGCTCGCTGAGCTTCTGACCTATGTCAAAAGCAAAGAGGCTTACGTTACCGGTGCTTTTTTCCCAGAACCCGTTTACTTACAATTCCTCCATCGGAGTAATCTATTTCATCACTGAAAATGAATGCTTTCCTGTTATTGAATTTGTTCGGTTCCATATTTCTTTTTTTTTTGTTACTGTTTGTTTGAGAAGTAAATAACATGCACGCCTTCTGAATCTTTGGTGATCCAGTGGCTGAAATTCAGACTGGTAGCTTTGTCGATCAGTGGTGCAGGAAGAAAGGGAGCAGTCAGCTGATAGATTTTTCCTGGTTCCAGCATTTTTAAATCGGCGATTACCTGGTTAACCGGATGTTCGCCTGCCGCCAGCATGGGACGGGCATCAAGCGTGGCTGTTATCAGACCTTCGTTGAACCAGTCTGGTTTTTCTGTATTGTACATGTGTGTTTCTGTTTGATTAAATAAATCCTGCCCGATTTCAGTTCTGAGTTTGTTGATCAGTTCCTCAATTTTTACGTTCCCGATGGCAGCAGCCTGCTGAAGTGTCGCGATTTTTGCAACGGTTTTCCTCAGAACCGGGTTCTGCAGTTTCTTAAATGCAGGAACATAGCCGATGAGAACAGCTTCCAGTTGGGGATAAGCCTCAATCAGCTGCAGCACTTTTGTTTTCGGGGTGATTATCAGTTCATTTTCCATTGTTTTCAGTTTCAGGTATAAGACAATATACGTTGTTCGCCTTCCAGCTCACGATATCTGTTCACATTGTGCGATACCTCAAGGGTACCCATGTATTCGCCTTTTTCATCGCGCAGGGCAAAATACTCTATGTGGATCATCTTGCCGCCCATATTGATCCAGAAAGGTGCACGGGTCTGCCGGCCTGTTTTAAAATCATCAATAATCTTGTCCACAATATGGGCACTGGCTGGTGGGTGGCAGTGTCTTACATCGCGGTTAAGAATGGCCCGGTTGCGTTGGAAAATGCGCTCCGCTCCCTGGGAGAAATATTTCACCTTGTCGTCCTTGTCAACAAAGGTCATGTCAATGGGCAAGGTGTTCAGGATAGCCAGCAATTCTCCGGTAGAAAAACCACCGGATGGCAGCTGAATATGATTCCCTTCTTTCAGGGCATCGGAAGTGGCCGGTTCGTTTACCCATGAAGGTTTCCAGTCAACACCGGGATCGTAAAGGCAAAATCCTATTTCAAGCGATTGTTTACTGATCTCAAACCACTCGGTTTCGGTCAGTTTATCCATTGCCATCGGGAAGAGAATCTGCTCTTCTTTTACAGTCATGTCATCAATTCCGAAGAGTGTCTGGTTGAGTATGAGATCAGCAGAAGCGAGCAACTCTTCACGGGTAATGTTGTCATGATGCAGTATTTCAATACTGCCTTTGATCAGTTCCCTGATTTCATCATGCTTTCCCCACATTACCTTAGGCGGGCCGGTTATTCCTTTGCTTTCCAGGTAAGGGAACAACAGGTATTCTTTACGCTGGTAGTGCTTGTCGGCATCAAAAAGGTTGTTGAAAAAACCTAGGAGTTTGAAGACCTTTTCCCTGATATTGCTTCCTTCAGGCATTTCCTGTATATCAGCCAGCAGAGAACGGGCTTCCCCGGTCACTTTCCTGAGTTCTTCATTTTCACGGGTGAACAGATCAACGGGATGTCCTTCCGGAATAACACTGGATCCACTCAGATCAATGTTACCCTGCAATACGGCTGAATGTGCATCGCACAGTTTCAGAACTTCTTCTTCAGGAAGTCCTTCACCGATCAGTTCCTGTTCTACTTCAACCACTTCCCCGTAAGGGATTTGTTTCAGGCTTTGCATCAGTTCACTCCTCACATCCTCTTGCGAGTTGCCCTGGTGCAGTTTAAGTATCAGTTCCTTCAGGCGGGCTTTCCGCTGTTCCGAGTTATTTATAAGTTCGCTCATGGCTTTGTATTTTTAGCAGGCTGACGAATTCAGACCAGGATGATTAAGCTCAGCTCCCTGAAACCTGGTATCGCCAACCCTTCATCATTAACTGTTATCTGTTAACTGTTATCTGTTAACTGTTAGTTGTTACCTGTTAGTTGTTACCTGTTAGTTGTTACCTGTTAGTTTCTCAGACCCACTCTTCACTCAGTACATTCCCCTGCACACCAATGATCGATTTTTTAACAGGGATGTTTCTTCCTGACTGCTGCCTGGCCAGCATAGCCATCTGAAGCAGTCCTGAACAGCAGGGCACTTCCATCATAATAACACTCAGCGTGTTGATGTTGCTCTGGCTGATCATGGCAGTCAGTTTTTCAACGTATGATTCCTTATTGCTGTCCAGTTTGGGGCAAGCAATAGCCAGAGTTTTGCCTTTCAGATAATGGCTGTGGAAATTTCCCATCGAAAACGCTACGCAGTCAGCGGCCAGCACCACATCGGCATTTTTAAAATAACCGGCCTGTGGGTTCAGCAGATGAAGCTGAACCGGCCACTGGCGGAGCTCTGAGGGAGCTTCCACCTGTGTGTACGTTTCTGGCTCTTTATTTACAGCAACTGCTTCGTTGACTTTGTTCAGATCAATATTGAAATCGATGGTTTTTGACCCCGGACAACCACCCCCACAACCGGACGATGGGGCAGGGGATAACTCAGCTCTGGCCTGATTCAGGTTTTCATATTTCTCCTGATGCTGATGCTTGTGTATGTGAACCGGCTGTTTTTCTGTCTTATCCGGACTCATGTCGACATTATTCTCCTTAATGTAAGCGATGGCTTGTTTCAGCAGATCGGTTTCGTTGTGGTCGCGCAGGTGTTCCAGATGGGCCAGAATGGTATTGCGCCCTTTCGGGACCATCAGTTCCATGACTTTTCTTTCATCATAAGGCTCTGCTTCGCGTTCCTCCATGGTTATAGCACCCTCAGGACAATGTCCGATGCAGGCGCCCAGGCCATCGCAAAACAGGTCACTGATCAGACGGGCTTTCCCGTCAATAATCTGTAAAGCTCCTTCGTGGCAATTAGGTACACAATTACCACAACCGTTGCATAATTCTTCGTCAATTTTAATAATTGTCCTTTTCATTGTATTATTTGTTGGAAATGAGATCAGCTAAGGTTTTTGTTCTGAGGTATCCGATAAATTCAACAGAAAATTTATCCGCCAGTCCTCCGAAAACACAGGATATAAACGGACACTTTTGTGTTTCTATTCCGCAGTGATGTTCTTCAAGACTACCTTCAATTAACTCATAAATCTGCAGAAGGTTTATTTTTTCCGGATCTCCTTTCAGCGTGAAGCCACCCCTGGGCCCTCTCACCGAATCCAAAAATCCATTCTTGACCAGGATCTGCATCACTTTGGCCAGATGGTTGCGCGATGAATGGGTTACAGCTGCAATCTGGTTCACATTCATCATTTCTGAACTTCCGGCAATCAGCACCATGCTATGCACAGCCAGTGATGCTGCCTCTGAAATATGAACCACTTTTGCCATTGGTTTGCCTTAAGATGTAATTAGGTATTTGAATACGCAAATGTATGTACAATAATTTCTCTTTTGCAAGAAAAATTATAATTTTTTTTAAAAGAAATGTAAGTAATTGTAAATAAGCTATATAAATGATAATAGAAATGTCTGGTAAGCTGAATCTCTTAGGGTAGGGTAATCCATTCGGAATTTAATCCCCGGTAAACCGGACTGTTATTTTTCTATAAAATCGTTAAGGGTCTGACTACTCATGTATTGTTTGAACTCCTGGGTCATTTTATTCACGATGTTGTTCATCAGGCATTTCTGAAAAGGGCACACGGGGCTGTTAACCGGGCATTTCCCCTCTTCAAGTTTTCCCTCAATGGCTTCGTAAACCTGTAAAAGAGTAATGTTTGCTGCCGGTATCCGTAACATAAATCCGCCCGATGGTCCCCTGTTTGAGTTCAGGAAGCCTTCTTTAACCAGCCGCTGGAGAATCTTGGCGGCATGATGCCTGGAAGCTCCTGTCCGTTCTGAAATTTTGATAACATTGAGGCTTTCTTTGGCTGATGCAATCAGCACCATGCTATGAACAGCAATGGATGCCGCTTCTGAAAGGGAAATAATTTTCGACATTACAGTATTGAAGTATTTAAAAGACAAATTTCGGGATAATAATATTTAATTCTTTACATGTTTCACTGAAAATGTAATTGCGCTTAGCAGTGTTTTACTTAATTTCTATATATGATAAAGGCTTTACAACAATTTTTTATAAGAATTCCAATGAAGTTTATATTCATTTTAAATAAGTGACGGAAATATCTCTACTTTTGCAGTTCTTTTCAGATTTACAAAAATTCAAGCTAAAATGCATAATATCAGAAATATAGCGATTATCGCCCATGTCGATCATGGTAAGACAACCCTTGTTGACAGGATACTTCACCAGGTAAAACTGTTCCGTGAGAACCAGGATATGGGTGAACTGATCCTGGATAGCAATGACCTTGAACGGGAACGCGGCATCACCATTCTTTCGAAAAACGTATCGGTAAGGTACAAAGGATTCAAAATTAACATCATTGATACCCCCGGCCACAGCGACTTTGGTGGAGAAGTTGAACGCGTGCTCAACATGGCCGATGGCGTATTACTGCTGGTCGATGCCTTTGAAGGCCCATGCCGCAGACACGTTTCGTATTACAGAAGGCCATTGCCCTGAATCTGAAACCAATCGTTGTTATCAATAAGGTTGATAAACCCAACTGTGACCCTGAAGCGGTGCAGGAAGCGGTTTTTGACCTGATGTTCAATCTGGATGCTTCCGAGGATCAGTTAAATTTTCCCACAGTTTTCGGATCTTCAAAGGAGGGCTGGATGTCTGACGACTGGAGAAAGCCGTCAGAGGACGTAACTTATTTACTAGATTCCATTATTGAAAATATTCCTGCCTCAAAATTTTCGGAAGGCAATACACAGATGCAGATCACTTCGCTCGATTATTCATCCTATGTTGGACGGATTGCCGTTGGAAGATTGTCACGCGGGGTACTGCGTGGTGGTATGAATGTATCGCTGATAAAACAGGATGGCCGGATATTCAGGTCAAAAATCAAGGAATTGTATGTTTTTGAAGGACTTGGTAAGGAAAAGATCAAGACCGATGTTCTTCCCGGTGAAATATGCGCTGTTCTTGGAATTGATGATTTTGAAATCGGTGATACCATTGCTGATTTTGAATTGCCTGAAGCATTGAAACCTCTTCAGATTGACGAGCCTACGATGAGTATGCTCTTTACCATCAACAATTCACCTTTTTACGGACGTGAAGGTAAGTTCGTAACCTCGCGTCACCTGCGTGAACGTTTGTTTAAGGAAATCGAAAAGAACCTCGCCATGAGGCTTGTTGAAACCGATTCACCGGAAGCATTAATGGTTTATGGCCGTGGAATCCTCCATCTCTCTATTTTGGTTGAGACCATGCGCCGCGAGGGATATGAACTTCAGCTCGGTCAGCCCCAGGTAATCATTAAGGAAATTGATGGTGTGAACAATGAACCGGTTGAAATGCTTACTGTTCATGTACCGGAAGCTTTTTCAGGTAAAGTAATAGAACTTGTTACCCAGCGCCGGGGAGAGATTGCCACCATTGAAACCAAGGGTGACCGCATCCACCTTGAATTTAAAATTCCGTCACGGGGTATCATCGGTCTTCGCAACAATGTGTTGACTGCCACCGAAGGAGAGGCCATTATGGCACACCGTTTCCTGGCCTATGAGCCATGGAAAGGCGAAATCGCCGGGCGCCGCAACGGTGCCCTGATCGCCATGGAAACCGGGATGGCCATTGCATATTCCATCGACAAACTTCAGGATCGTGGCTCTTTCTTCGTACATCCGAATGAAGAGATCTATGCCGGCCAGGTGATCGGTGAACAGATCAGACCCGACGATCTGCTGGTGAATGTAACGAAAACCAAGAAACTGACCAATGTACGTGCTTCCGGAACGGATGACAAAATCTTTATTGTTCCTGCCATTAAGTTTTCGCTCGAAGAAGCCATGGAATACATCGGCAAGGATGAATACCTTGAAGTTACCCCAAGGTCACTCAGGTTGCGGAAAATCATCCTGGATGAGCATGATCGCAAACGTGCTTCAAAGAGTTAAAATATTCCTGCATTGATTTTAGGAGGGACATGATACATCGTGTCCCTCTTTTGTTGAATGGTGTTTTACAAATATTTGGCTACAGTGCAATGCCAAAATTTCAAAAGCAATGAAAACGGCAGAATATTTGCAAGCCTCATGCCGTTAATCAATCACAAAGAAAACTTTCACTGAAACCTTGTAATAGATGAAAAAGATCCCTGTTATTGCTGCCATTTTCCTGATGATTACACTTATAACCGGCTGTGAAATCCTTGACCAGGCGAGGCAGGTCGCCATGCTCTCAAAATGTGAGTTCAAACTGAAAACCGTTGACCAGTTGCGCCTGGCAGGTGTAAACATACAACAGGTTAAAAAGCTTACCGATCTCAACATGATGGACGCTGCGAAAATCACAGCTGCTGCAGTTTCGGGCGGGAGCCTGCCACTTAATTTTACCCTGAACGTGGAAGCCAGGAACCCGAACACTAACACAGCAGGTCTTACAAAACTTGACTGGATATTGTACATCGACGATATTCAGATGGTAAGCGGGGTGAATGAGCAGCGGGTTCAGATTCCGGGTAACGGCGGAACCGGGATTATTCCCCTTTCCATCGGTATTGATCTGAAACAGGCCCTGAAAGGAAAAAGCGGGGATGCCATCGCCAATTTCGGGCTGAACCTGGCTGGTGCAGGTAACAAGCCTTCCCGGATTACCCTGAAAGCGAAACCGACGATAATGGTCGGGTCACAGGCAATTGCTTATCCGGGTTACCTGACCATTCAGAATGAGTTTACCTCAAATTAACTTTAAAGGCATCCTGTTAAAATGAGAGGATTCGGCCCTAAAACCGAAGTTCAGGGAACACGCCTGACCCACATAACTTATTGCAAATGTGGATGATTACTTTTGAACAAGAATCTTTCCTGTCAGCATCTGTGCGCCGGAAATGACCTGTACAAGGTAAATCCCGTTTTTCATCATCCCAAGGTCAACCGGAACAGTTTGTATGCCGGCAATAGTTTCGGGTATTGACTGGTGATAAATCATTCTGCCGGTTACATCCAGAACCTTTAATTCTGCCCGATTGGCTTCAGCAACATTAAATTGAATCACGGCATTGTCTTCGGCAGGGTTAGGAAATATGGTCAGAACATCTCTGGTTTCTCCGACGATTGAATAACTGTTGCCCACCGGCAATTCCGGCCGCGTGCAGAGCAGGGTGCCATTTTCACCTCCGACCAGATCCACTGTATTTTGCAGGATAGTAACCCTGAACAGATCATTCATGGTATTGCTCTGAACCACCGACCAAGACATGCCGTTGTATTTCAACAATGTGCCATTCCGGCCGCAGGCCCAGCCCTGATTGTTGTCACCGATGCAGACTGAAAGCAGGTCTTCGTTGGTAACCGGTTCAAATTCAAGCCAGTTTCCGCCATCGAAATATGCGATCAGACCATTATCTCCGACTGCATAAACATGAAAATCATAATAACCGGATACACTCAGGTCATTAAAACCGCCTCGCGTTGTTTCATAACTGACAGCCCATTCATCCTGAATAAAATCATTATAATAAATAACTCCTTTAATATCACTATCGGATCGTTTACAACACATCCATGCGGCCTCTTCTAAATAGCCCGGGTATGAAACCTTTTCAGCAATCGGGATGTCCTGCATAAATTTAAAGGATGTAATACTGTCAGAAAGAGGCAAAACCAGGTTGGTCCAGGAATCCTGGATTCTGGTGTATAAGATATTATAAGAAGAGA
Organism: Bacteroidales bacterium; assembly: GCA_016705005.1. GTDB lineage: Bacteria > Bacteroidota > Bacteroidia > Bacteroidales > Lentimicrobiaceae > Lentimicrobium. The sequence continues at coordinate 38,300 of JADIZB010000024.1, forward strand.
TACCGATATCGTAGGATGAAATATCAATGTCGCTCACCGGCATATATATATCCATAGCCGGAATAGTTTCTTCAACCCAGATTCCGTTAAAACAGGAGAATAACTTTACCTCATAGTTGTAAGGTTCCGGCAAATCCAGCTTTTTGAAGGCAGAAGCCCACAATACCTGATCACCTGATGAAGTGACTTCATTAAACCTGAACCCTTCAACTGTAAGTTCATTGGTCCATTTTCCCGCATCGTAATGCCAGATACCATCGGTGCCGCAGGCGAAATAACCGTTGTTGGCCTGTGTAAACGCGATATCGAGGATGCTGTCGGCTGTAAAGCCGTTGGAAACACTCCAGGTGCCGTCGGATCCGTGGTAAACATATCCGGTGGTATCGCTAACATAGGCTTCGTTCTCTCCGGTTGCTTCAACTGAAGTCAGCAGTCTGTCGTAAGCGAATGAGCTTTCTTTTATCCGGTTATCGCCGGAGAATCTGTAAACTGAAGGATAGGTATCCACAAAAAATGCGATCCGGTTCTGAATTCCAAAGCCATGTTCGTTGTCTGACATGGATAACCCGGAATTAATACCACCGGCACCAAGCGGAAGCCATTGATCTCCATTGAATTGATAAAGCAGGCCATAGCCTTCCGTATCGGAGCCGTTAAGTAAAACATCGGAGTGCCCTGACATATGCACGGATGAGAACATTATGTAGCTTCCTGTGGCAAAACTGAAATCAGGTTCCCAATTCCCATTTGTGAAATGATAGAGTGAATTATACAACCCGGCAGCCCAGCCTTCATCCTGATTGGCAAAACTAACAGTTGTCAGATTTTCAGCTTCCTGCTGAACCTGCCATGAATCCCCGTCCCAGAAAAGAATGGTATTGCCGACAGCCCACCCATGGGTTTCATCGGTAAAGCATACATCGTTCAGGGTAACATTAACCGGGCTTTCCTGCTCAACCCAATCTGCACCGTTGAACTTCAGGATTGTACCGTTATCACCCACCGCCCACGCCAGCGTGGGAGAGAGGTATTTCACTGCATTCAGGTTATCCGAAACCGGACTGACGGCCTGTGCCCAGATGCTGTCGCTGTAATGGAGGATAACGCCGTTATCAGCAACGGCAATACCGAGGCCGGCCTCGGCAAAACTGATATCATTCAGGTGATGGTGGCCGGTTGACGGATTGATCCAATACCATGACTGGGCGGTGATCTGGCTGCAGGCAAGCAGCATCAGGAATGTAAAAAGGTTTCTCATGTTGATGGTGATTCAGGAATCAGTATCTAATGCTAAGGATCGTATATAACTATATTGAGTGTATCAAAGTTAATATTTAATACTGTATTATATTTTATCGTCGGGAAATAATAACGGTTTATTAAAATATCTGACCAGATTTTACGGTGCAATTGTAACAAAAACAGGTCCATTCTGTTTTATAATAAAAACCTTGAAAATGAATCCAGCCAATAAAAAGGTACTGTGTCTCGTACACAACGATTTTGAAGACCTCGAACTCTGGTATCCTGTACTCAGACTCAGGGGTGAAGGATTTAAGGTCATCCTTGCAGGAGATATCGGCAACCATGTTTATGTTGGTAAGTATGGTGTACCGGCGAAAAGCGATGTCTCCTTCGAAGAGATTGATGCGGAAGATTATGACGGATTGCTTGTTCCGGGTGGCTGGGCGCCTGATAAATTAAGGCGGTCGCCCGATGTGCTTGAATTTACCCGTAAAATGATGACATCCGGGAAACCCGTCGGCCAGATCTGCCATGCCGGCTGGGTGCTGGTTTCGGCCAATGTACTGAAAGGTAGGAAAGTTACCGGTTCTCCTGGTATCAAGGATGATCTGATCAATGCCGGAGGACTATGGTCTGATGATGCAGTGGTGGTGGATGGAAACCTGGTTTCAGCTCAGAAACCTGCCGATTTGCCGTTTTACACGAATGCGTTTCTGCAATTGTTTGAAGCGGAAAATTGAGAATGAGAAATTGGTTTAGCCCTTTCCTGAAGAACAAACCAGCTCAATTCAGGTTTACGATTTAATAACTTCCAGTTTTTTCTTCAGTTTATCAATCAGGGCTGATTCGGTTTCGTTGACACCTTCGTTGGCTGCGGCGATCCTGAAAGCCACTTTCAGGCAAAGGTTTTTAATCCTTGCATCAAACAGGGGTGCATTCGAATCAATGTAGCCTGTAAAGTCGGTGAAAGCCTCTCTGGCAGAGGCGTTGTTTTTCCTCAATCTGTTGAATTCCGCCCCGGCACCCAACACCGCATCGCGATGGCTGTGATTTGCTGATCCTGTATTTTCGATTTCCTGACCGATGAATTCACAGATTTTATCAACCTCTTCTGTTTGAACAATCCCATCAGCCCGAGCCACCGCATAGGCCAGCCGGCCTAGCTCTGTGTAAAAAACTGAATAATCCATGGTGAATGAATTAAGTGATGATTTTTTATTCCGGGTTTTACCAATCAAATTCCCTGCCACAGGGCAATTTGGCAGGATCATAATTTAGTGGATATTAATCCTTAATTTTGTAAAACCATTTTACCTGATCAGGATAATGTCACTGAAAATTAGGATTATTCATCTTCTGGATTTATTCCGGCGATTGCGAAGGCGTATTCTTGGATTTCTCGATACCATAGGTATTCTGGCCGCATTGTCAGGATTCATCCTGTTGCTTTATCATATTGGTTTCGAGCATACAAAGCTTCAGATAATTTCGATACATAAAGGTTATAACCTATTGCTGTTTTTAGTTTTGCTGAGTGATCTTGCCGGACTTGGCCTTAAAACATGGAAAGCAAAAGCACTAAAGCAACGACTTGCTGACGTAGTTCTGATTCCTCTGATAATCATGCTTTTGGATATCAGAACCGGCATCCCCGGTTTCATTCAACCCACGCATATAGTTTATAGCATCCTCAGTCATAACCTGGCAGTTTATTTTCTGATTGTTTTTATTCTGATTACTGAAGTTTCCACCAGCTCAATGCAGTTAAGCAACCGGAATACTAACCCGGCATTGCTTTTTGTCAGTAGTTTCCTTTTTATTATTGTATTCGGGACCGGTTTGCTGATGTTGCCAACGGCAACCTACGACGGAATCGGTTTTACCGATGCCTTTTTTACCTCAACCAGTGCCGTCTGTGTCACAGGGTTGGTGGTTTTCGATACAGCCAGTAAATTTACCGCTCTTGGGCAGGCTTTTATCATTATCCTGATACAGATCGGAGGCCTTGGAATCATGACTTTTACTAGTTTTTTCGGTTATTTCTTCAAGGGAGGTGCATCTTTCGGGAATGAATTTCTGCTGAAAGAGCTCATCAATGAAGAGAAACTCGGCGAAATATTCAAGGCACTGCTCAAGATTGTGATTGTTACATTTTCAATTGAAGCGGCAGGAGCTTTGCTGATTTATATTACAATAGACCCATCCTTTTTTTCCGGTAGTCAGACGCAGCTTGGATTTGCTGTGTTTCATTCCATTTCGGCTTTTTGTAATGCAGGGTTTTCAACACTTTCATCAGGCCTTTATCAGCCTGGTTTCAGGTATAACTATTCGTTACATTATATCATTGCATTCCTGATTATTCTGGGCGGACTGGGGTTTCCCATAGTATTCAATTATTATAAGCTGGTACGTCATTTTCTGTTAAATAAATTCAGGCAGCTCACCGGGCAGAAATCGTATTACCATATACCCAACCTGATTAACATCAATACCCGGATTGCGCTGATCACTACCGGTAGCCTTATTATTGCCGGATTTGTGTTTTTTATGCTTTCAGAATTCCATCATTCACTTGAAGGACTTTCGATCAAAGGGAAAATAGCCGGTGCTTTCTTTGGTTCGGTTACAGCCCGGACGGCAGGTTTCAACACTGTTGACATGATGTTGTTTACCCCGGCAACCATACTTTTTTATTTTGTTCTGATGTGGATCGGAGCATCTCCAGCTTCGACCGGGGGAGGAATTAAGACAACCACTTTTGCGCTTGCGCTGATGAATGTGGTGAGCATGGCAAAAGGCAAGGACCGTATCGAGGTATTCGGGCGTGAAATAGCCAATGAATCAGTCCGGCGGGCTTTTGCCGTGATTTTTCTTTCATTCCTGGTTATCGGTCTGGCTGTTCTGATACTAATGATTACTGACGGGGTTTTTGGCCTTTCAAGGATTATTTTTGAAGTGATCTCGGCCTTCGGTACTGTTGGACTTTCGCTGAATGTTACCCCGGGACTTTCTGTTGGAGGTAAATGGGTTTTGATCGTCACCATGTTCCTTGGTCGCGTCGGAACACTCACACTTATGGTCGGTCTTTTCAGAAAGCTTCGCAGCCTTCAGTATCATTATCCGACTGAAAACATCCTGATTAATTAATTGGTATCAATTTATTTTTTATTCAATACAACGCTTATGAAATTTATAGTAATTGGTCTGGGCAACTTTGGGTCGGCACTTTCAGCCCGACTTACATCGATGGGTCATGAGGTAATCGGCATCGATGGCAACAGGCAGAAGACCGAAATATTCAAGGATGTGATCACACAGACCATTTGCCTTGATTGCACCAATGAACAGGCGTTATCAACACTTCCGTTAAAAGAATGTGATTATGCCATTGTAACGATCGGGGAGGACTTTGGAGCTTCGGTGATGACAACGGCCCTTTTGAAACAAGCCGGAGTTAAAAAACTGGTGAGTCGTGCCATCAGCCCTTTGCATTATAAAGTTATTGAAACGCTTGGCGTGGATCTTATTTTACAGCCTGAATACGAAGCGGCTTCACGTTTTGCCGATAGTGTATTGTTCTCTGGTGTAAGTAATTCATTTGACGTTACCGATGAATACAAAATTATCGAGGCCCGGCTTCCTGACCGGTACGACGGACTTACACTAAGCGAAGTTGACTTCACCGGAAGGCATTCGCTGCTTGTACTTACAATCATTCGTAAAGAAGAGAGTAAATCGGTTTTCGGACAGTCTCAGAAGACCAGGAAATCCCTCGGACTCCCTGCGGCCAGTCAGAAATTAAAAAAAGACGATCAGATTGTTTTGTTCGGGAAATTAAAAGATATTGAAGGATTGCTCGATTCAGGCGGAGAATAAGGGATACAAAAAAAAGAAGGCTGCAGGTAATGCAGCCTTCTTTTTTTTGTAATAAACAGATTACCTGATGCTTACCTTGCGGGTAATGGTACCCTCTTTTGTTGTAAGATTCAACAGATAAAGTCCTGAAGGCATTTCTGAAGTGCTGATGCGCATTTCGTTTGAATTGCCGTTGGATTCATAAACAAGTTGTCCGGCAACATTGTAGAGTTTAGCAGTGGTGATTTCAACACCTGCGTTTATGTTCAGAATATCGGTGGCAGGATTGGGATACACTCTCAGGTTTTCAGCTGAAGGCTGATTGCCGGTTGAAGTAATAAAACTGACAGCAACATCATCAATAAGGAAGATGAATTTATCACTTGAAACGCACTGTATTGCTACATAAACTGCTTGTCCCTGGTAATCGGTAAGGTCGTATTCAACATAAGTCCAGGCTGTTGCAGGGGCTTCGATAGGACCAGCGATCTGGGTAAAGCTTGAAGGGTTGTTGTCGGTTGTTGAAACCAGAACATTATAGGTTTCCAGACCGTATTCAGCGGTATATGATTTTACCCACATAGAAAGCATAGGATATTCGCCAAGGGTTACCTGTGGTGAAATCATCCAGTCATCATTAACAGCCGGCGGTACTGAAGCAAAACAGGCGCCAAGACGAGCACCACCATGAGGTGCCATGCCTGTTACAGCCGGGGTTGTGGTCAGAGGATTGAAGGCAATGTATGCCATAGGCTCACCTGAATGAGGGAATGTAATCTCAGTAAAGCCATAGGTTGCGCCACCGTCAAGGTCAACAGCTTCCCATGGAGTGAAAGTAAGGTCAAAGTCAGCCTGGGCTTCGAAATCGAGAATGATGCTGGTTTGGTTACCACCACCGGTAATTTCAATTTCAACCGGACCGGCAGGTGTTGATTCTCCGTTGTCATAAACAGCAGTTACGAGATAGCTGTATCCGCCATTGGCAAGATCCATATCATCGTAGAAAGTGTCGGTAATCTGGTTGGCAATCATGCCACCGTTGCGCCATACGTTGTAACCAAGCAGTTCGCGACCACCACGAACCGTATTTGGTTTGTGCTGATGATTTCCTGCAATGGCTGCGCGGGTTGAAGATGTCGTAGAAACGATATTGGCAGCAGCAACCGGACGTTTACCCGGAGCGCCAACATAGAAATCGTCAACCAGGAAGATAAATGCATCGTTGGATACACACTGAATTCCAACATAAACTTCCTGACCTGCGTATGAAGACAGGTCATAACTGAATTCTGCATAAGCATCTGCCGGAGCAGTAACATAGGAGCCACCAGAAACGATCGAAAAGTCTGCCGGTTCAGTTCCTGTGGTGGAAATCCCTACTTTAAACCTTTCCAAACCATATTCATCTGTGTAACTCTTGGCGAAAAAGTCTGCAATGTCACCGGCATTAACCATAATTTTCGGCGATATCAACCAATCATCGTTGGCAGGAGTAACAGAAGCAAAACAAGCAGCGACTTTATTTCCACTGTATGCAATGGTTTCTTCAAGTACAGGGGTGGTACTCATTGGGTTGAAAATGATATAGGCCTGAGGATCACCACCGTTTAGCCAGGTATAACCATCAATAACATATGTTTCAGAACCGTCGACATCAACATTTGTCCATGGAGAGAAGGATAAAGTAAAATCTTCATAATCCTCAAAATCATCAAAATAACCTTCAACCGCACCTCCACCGGGAGCATCCCAGGTAAGGTGAACATCGTTGCCACCTGTAACTGTTCCTTCAAGATTAGTCGGAGGAAGTGGTTCTTCGAGGTTGCCGTTGAATTTGAACATACCGCCTACAGTATTGCTTTCGTTGAAAGCACCGCACCATCCGATTGAGCTGCTGATCCAGTCGGTAGCAAGGAATTGAGTTCCTTCGGTATCGGGGAAGAAAGCCCAGGTGTGTCCGCCGTCGTAGCTATAAGCGATTCCGGTTGCACCTTCTGCAGCACCGGTACAAACCCATGTATCAGGAGTGCCGGGAACATAGGCATAATCGTTGGTCAGTACAGTTCCGGTAACCGAAATGGTTGCCCAGGTAACACCTCCGTCTAAGGTCTCTGACATGGCGCCGACTGAACTTGCACCTTTGTCCATTGCAATACCATGTGTTGCACTGGCAAACTCAACGTCAACGTAAGTTGCAGGGAGGGTTGTAGCTGATACTTCCCAGGTCAATCCCTTGTCGGCCGAACGGTAAACGCGGCTTTTGTTGGTTCCGAACCAGATATTGTCGCCAACAGCTGAGCAGTAACCAACAACACCCCATTCACCTGAAATTGGAGCAGGTATGTTGGCAGCCGGGACAAGTGTCCATGTTGTACCACCATCGGTAGTTGTGTACATTTCAAAATCCCCGTTGATGGGATCACCCTGGCACCAGCCGTTGTTGGCATCGAAAAAGTGAACACAATTCGGGAAAGAAGCTGCATTGCTGAACGCAGCTGTTGTTTGCCTTGTCCAGGAGGTTCCTCCATTGGTAGTTGCATAAATACCCTGAGGTAGTGCACCGGTTTGTTTATACATGGGCACGTAGGCTTTATTGCCATCAGTGGCAAAAATCATCCCTGGCTCAAGACCGGCTGTATTGTTGATGACACCCGGAGTCCAGAGATCACCTCCATTAACTGTCCTGGTGAACTCCTGAATATAAGCACCTGTTCCGCTTCCATCATAGGCAGTAGCCCATACAATCTGATCAGAAAGAGCATGCATGAATTTGATACCACGGGAAACTTCGGTAAACCCGGAAGCCTGAGGCAGCCACTGAGCCATACTGCTGAATGAAATGGCCACGAAGGCCAAAAGAGTAAAGAACTTTTTCATCATAATTATTTTTTGGTTTGACATTTGGTTCAAGTACCTGCAAATATATCCAAAACAAGTATAGCAGAGACTTTTTTTTAAATAAATCTTAGTAAAAAGTGATGTGGATTGATCGGTTCTGATAATATTTTTGTCTGTCCTGAATTAAAATCCACGATCTGATTTTAAAATACTGACAGGAATCAGATGAACAGGAAAAGAATTATCACTTTTATCATTTGTAAAAGTAAGTGCCATAAATTCTTACTTTTGCACCGCTCATTTTAAATTCCTGGAAACTGCTTTATGTTTGAAAATTTAAGTGAAAAGCTCGAAAGGGCGTTTAAAACCCTGAAGGGTCAGGGACATATTACCGAGATCAATGTTGCTGAAACACTGAAAGATGTTCGTAAGGCATTGCTTGATGCTGATGTTAGTTATAAGGTAGCCAAACAGTTTACCGATCTTGTAAAGGAAAAGGCTATGGGACAGCAGGTGCTGACCTCTGTTTCACCCGGGCAGCTGATGGTTAAGATTGTTCATGATGAACTGGCTGAACTCATGGGAGGAAGCCAGGCTGACATCAACCTGAAAGGAACTCCGGCTGTTATCCTGATCGCAGGATTGCAGGGCTCGGGTAAAACAACTTTTTCAGCCAAGCTCGCCAATTACCTGCATACAAAAAAAGGGAGCAAACCACTGCTGGTAGCCGGTGATGTATATCGTCCGGCCGCTATAGAACAGCTAAAGGTTCTTGGGGAACAGATTGGTGTTCAGGTCTTTACCATTGATGATAATAAAAATCCGGTTGAGATTGCCCGCAAAGCCATTGCTCATGCCAAGGAATATGCCTACAGCCCGGTAATCATCGATACCGCCGGTCGTCTGGCTGTAGATGAGCAGATGATGAACGAGATTGCTGCAGTAAAGCAGGCAGTCAACCCACAGGAGATTCTTTTCGTCGTTGATTCCATGACCGGTCAGGATGCTGTCAATACTGCCAAAGCATTCAACGACAGACTCGATTATGACGGTGTTGTGCTTACTAAACTTGACGGAGACACCCGGGGTGGTGCCGCCCTCACCATTCGCTCGGTTGTAGATAAACCGGTAAAATTTGTGGGATTGGGCGAAAAGATGGATGCGATTGACGTGTTCTATCCTTCACGTATGGCCGACAGGATTCTGGGGATGGGTGATATTGTTTCACTTGTCGAAAGAGCCCAGGAACAGTTCGACGAAGAAGAAGCAAAGAAACTTCAGCAGAAACTGGCCAAAGATCAGTTTAACTTCAACGACTTTATCAGCCAGGTGAAGCAGATCAAGAAGATGGGTAATGTGAAAGACCTTCTCGGAATGATTCCTGGTATGGGTAAGGCGCTGAAAGGGGTTGATATTGACGAGAATGCCTTTAAAGGAATCGAAGCCATCATATCTTCGATGACCCCGGCAGAAAGGGAAACTCCTGCACTGCTCAACGGCAGCCGGAGAAAGCGCATCGCGATGGGAAGCGGAACCGATATTGCCGAAGTAAACCGCCTCATCAAACAGTTTGAAGATACCCGTAAAATGATGAAAATGATCTCTGGCGGAGGTGGTAAAAATGCTCTTCATGCCATGCGCAACATGAACAAAATGTCCTCAGGACGCAAACGTTAATAAACCTGGCCTGTCTGAATTATGGAGCTGATCGACGGAAAAAAAATCGGGGAAGAGATTAAAAAAGAGATTGCTGCAAAGGTAGCTTCCATTATTGATGCCGGAGGTGAACCTCCTCATCTGGCTGCTGTTCTGGTTGGTGAAGATGCCGCCAGTCAGACCTATATCGCCGGCAAGGAACGTGCCTGCAAGGCTGTCGGCTTTACCTCGAGTATTTACAGGTATGATTCGGATATGACCGAAAAGCAACTTCTTGATGTGGTTGATTTCCTGAACAACGATCCGGAAGTAAATGGTTTTATCGTACAGCTTCCGCTGCCTGCACACATTGATGCCAACAGGATTCTCGAACGCATTCTTCCTGAAAAGGATGTGGATGGCTTTCATCCACTGAATATCGGAAGGCTTGTTCTTGGACTTCCATCATACCTGCCTGCTACCCCGGCCGGAATTATGCTATTGCTCGAGCGCGCCGGCATCGCCACAGAAGGCAAGCATTGCGTGGTTCTCGGACGGAGTAATATTGTTGGTACTCCTGTCAGCCTGCTGATGTCAAGAAAGGCAAATCCGGGCAACAGCACGGTAACACTTTGTCACAGCAAGACAGAGAACCTTGCTGAAATTACCCGTCAGGCTGATATTCTTATCGCAGCCATCGGACACCCGGGGTTTGTAAAAGAAGATATGGTGAAAGCAGGAGCGGTAGTCATTGATGTAGGCATTCACAGGATTCCTGATGACAGTGAAAAGGGTTATCATATCACGGGGGATGTAGACTTCGAAAAAGTCGCACCGAAGTGCAGCTACATCACACCGGTTCCCGGTGGCGTGGGCCTGATGACCATCATCAGTCTGCTGCTGAACACCTTTAAAGCATATAATCACGAAATTTATCCCTGATCAGTCAACAAGGGCTGCGGAATTCTGTTTAAATTCTGATGTATTGGTTTTCAGAGCCAGTCAGAAAACAAATTATATGAAGCTGAAACCTGTTCTTCTTCTGATCATCCCTGTTTTATTTTCATTGAGCCTGAATGGCCAGACAGCCGGCTGTACCGATCCACAGGCTCTCAACTACAATCCGGAAGCAACCATCAATGATGGCAGCTGTGTTTATCCGGTCACAACGACTACACCTGCGACGGTTTCACGCTCCCTGCCACAGGAAGTCATTGAGACTTCCGGACTTATCTACTGGAATGGCGGATTGTGGACGCATAACGACAGCGGCAACCAGGCCATGCTTTATAAAATCGATACGCTTACGGGTCTTATTCTGCAGACCATTTCTGTAACCGGGGCAGAGAATACCGATTGGGAGGATATAGCCCAGGATAATGAACATATTTATATCGGTGATTTTGGGAATAACCTGGGAAACCGGACCGACCTCAGAGTATATATTTCAGAGAAGTCTTCGTTTCCAACGACAGGTGATGGAAGTGTTCCGGCACAAACAATTAACTTCAGCTATGGTGATCAGCCTTCATTCGAAATCGCAAACCGAAGCAATGACTACGACTGCGAATCACTGATTGTGTTTGGTGACAGCCTTTATCTTTTTACAAAAAATTGGGTGAATGAACAAACCAGGCTGTATGCAATGCCGAAAGTACCTGGTACCTATGTGCTTTTTCCTCAGGGATCAATGGATTCTGACGGGCTGGTTACAGGTGCAGATGTTATTGCCGGTGGTTCGGAGGTGATTCTCTGCGGTTATAAAAACTATAATCCATTCGTCTGGTTGTTGTTTGATTTCGCAGGAAATGGGTTTTTCGGCGGAAACAAACGTCGCATTAACTTTTCAGGTATGCTGGGAACTCAAACCGAAGGCACCTCCTATACTTTTGGCAACACAGTCTACATTTCATCCGAGAAAACAACTGTGATTCCGGCCAGGCTATTCCGTTTGAATACTTCACCCTGGACCGGTTCTATACCAACAGGAAGTGAGGGCAACCTTAATCATGACCATGAATTGAAGTTTTATCCGAATCCCAGCGATGGTAACATTCATCTTGATCTTGGTCAGAGTTGTAAACCAGACGATTATCGTGCAGTGATTTTCGATAGCCGTGGTGCTGCCGTGATGAAAGATTGTGCGGTTGATGTGTCAGGATGCATTGCAAACATCAGTGTTTCTGAACTCGAAGCAGGTTTTTACCTGTTGAAATTATACAGCAACGAGGTAATACTGACAGGAAGGCTGATTGTCGGGCTTTAAATTGCCGGAAAGCCCATTTTGTGTGCAGGCAGCGCTTCAGGAATCTGCCGGATACTGCTGCTGAAATAAGTGGTTGAAGAATGCGTTTAAAATATGATGGTTTTTATTCAAAGGTATACCCGGATCATGATGAACCGAATTGTATTTTTTTTCTTTCTGTTTCTGCTCCCGGGATGGCTCGCTGCGCAGGATAAGGGCGAAACAAGGGAAAGCCGGCATCATGCAAAGGCTCTTGCCTTCTACAATGCTTCTGATTACAAACAGGCCCTCGCAGAGGTCGGAAAAGCCCTGAAAATAAACCCGGATTACATTGAATCATGGTTGCTGGCCGGTGATATCTATTCCCTCAGGGAGCAAAAAGCTGAAGCAATCCGTTGCTATTCAAAGGCTGTCACCATTGATTACAATTTCTTTCCTCCAGCGGTGTATTTATTGGCCAATCTGCAGTTTGAAGAAAGACTTTACGGAGATTGCATCAGGAACTATGAATGGTATCTTCAATTCCCTAAAGCCAGGCAGGCCGAAAAGAACAAATGTTTGAAAAATCTGGCGATTGCCCGTTACCGCAAGACTGCCATGGAACATCCGGTATCAGTTAATCCGGTCAACCTGGGTGAAGGTATAAACAGTGCCGGTTATGAATTTGTAAATTATATCAGTCCGGATGCTTCAAAACTCTTTTTCACGCGGAGAATGACAAGCGGGAATGACAGGGATGAGAATTTTTTTGTGGCTGACCGGCTGAATGACACGACCTGGCAGCCAGCCTATGAACTGGGCCCTCCGGTAAATACCTCCGGTGATGAAGGTGCTTTATGCATTTCACCTGACGGGCAGTTTCTATTCTATTCTGCCTGCAACAGGCAGGATGGTTATGGCAGTTGCGATCTTTTTGTTTCCCGAAGAGAGGGTGACAGATGGGGGATTCCACAGAATCTTGGCCCGGCAGTCAATGGTTCTGACTGGGAGTCACAACCGAGTTTTGCACCCGATGGCCGTACGCTGTACTTTGTCAGCAACCGGCCGGGCGGCATGGGAAGCAGCGATATCTGGATCAGCCGGTTGGACGATTCAGGCAACTGGTCAGTACCTGAAAATCCGGGGAGTCCTGTGAATACTTCAGAATCAGAGCGTGGTCCTTTCATCCATCCCGATGGACAGACACTCTATTTCTCCTCGAAAGGTCATCCGGGCATGGGAGAAGGGGATATTTTTTTCAGTAAACTGGATAAAGACACCAGGTGGTCTGATCCGGTAAACCTTGGCTACCCGTTGAATACCGAAGCCGATGAAGTGACTTTTATTGTTGACAATGCCGGTATATATGCCTATTACTCTTCGGCTACCGGCAAGGGATCCGGACTTCAGGACATTTACAGGGTCAATTTGCCTCAGGATGTCAGGCCATTGCCGGTAACCTACATGAAGGGCATTGTTTCTGACAGCCTGAGCGGGAAACTGCTTGCCGCAACTTTTACGCTTACTGACCTGGAGGATGGTAAACTGATAGTGAAATCATTTTCCGATGCTGTCACCGGTTCTTTCCTGGTTTGTATTCCTGCAGGCAGGCAATATGCGCTGTCTGTTGAAAAGCCGGGATATCTGTTTTATTCGGTTCATTTTGGACTGGACACAATTGCAGGTATCAGGGAACCCTACCTGAAGAATGTATTGTTGAAGCCAATCAGGGAAGGGGAATCGGTGGTACTCCGGAATATTTTTTTCGAAACTGACAGTTCCAGGTTGTTGCCTGAATCGGAATCAGAACTGGGCAAACTGTTTGATCTGATGAAGCGGAATCCCGGTCTGAAGATTGAGATCAGCGGTCATACCGATAATTCGGGTGGTGAGGCATACAATCAGGTATTGTCAGAGAAAAGGGCAGGAGAAGTATTCCGGTATCTGACCGCAAAGGGCATCTCTCCGCAAAGAATGACCTTTAAGGGATATGGTGCCTCAAAACCCGTTGCTGACAATTCAACCATAGAAGGCCGCTCGCTTAACCGGAGAACGGAATTCAGTGTTACCGGACTCAAATAATCCGCTTGTATAAATTCAGGACAGAATTCTGATTCAGAACTCATTTTTCAGTTGGAATATCCGGTTTTTCAGGGTTTTCGGCGAAATTGAAGTCTGTTTGCTGTTTTAGCGCAGGTGGCGATATCATCATTAACAATTCTGACTTACACCGGTCATTTCAGTGCATAATGCTACCTTTGCACTTTCAGATTTTTACTACCGGCTATGCGTCGTCTGCTCCCTGCGATCCTGATTTTTTTTGTTCTGCAACAGTTGCAGGGACAATCCATCTATTCACTGCAACAGGATGATTCATGGCCGATGAAGTATTCAGTTTCAAGAAAAGCTGATCTGTATACCAATCAAGTGATCAAACAACTCGCCCTGGCCCATCTGAAAATACCTGAAAAGACCAGTTTTACTTTTTTCTTCAACTTTGGGGCCTCAGTAGGGTTTCAGCAAGGTAACATGCTGGATGTTTCTGTTTCACTAACTCCTTCTATTTGTACCGGAGATGTTGAAGTGCGTGATTTTGATCTTCAGAAAATCCTGATCCCGTCAACGTGTGCTTTCAGGGTGTCGGTAATTCATCCCGTAAAAGGAGAGGTGTTTGCTTCGTCTCACGAACAGGTTCCGCTATCAGGCCTCCTTGCAGGAATTTCTGTTGATTCATTCTCCGATTCACTCTGGTCGTCGGGGTGCCGGATCTCAGTCGAATTCAGGGGTTTTTTATTTGACGAGCCCTCTTATCGCAGGATTGAGAAGGAGTTGTATGCCATCCGTGACTATGATGCTGCATCCGCCCTGGCCGATACACTTGAAAAGAAAATCAGGAAGGCCCGGATTCGTCTGCATACACCCACTGAAGCATTCAGGACTTATGTCTTTTGTAAGAAAAGTCTGCTGCTGCTCAATGAAGCAGTGAAAACCCGGACTGAGATTGTTCCCGGAAATGATCCCAGAGGTTTACTGACTAAAGTTCCTGTTATCAGGTTTCATTTTGAGGACCTGACGGAGTTTTATAATACTGACGGTGTTGAAGGCCCACTTTCAGGGAATCCTTATCTGAATCTGGCGCAGAGTTTTGGCTTTGCATTGAATGATGCCCTGATACTTTCGCAGAAGGTGGATTATTACAGCAGCCCGTTTTATTACAGGCTGTTTTCAAACAGCACATCTGTGGGACAATTGAACGATGCTGCTGAAGATATGGCGGTTTTCTCAAAGAACCACAGACTTGGAGCAATCGATTTTGGATTGTTTTCGAGAAGGAAAATTGACCAGGACATCCGAACCGGTGAAATACTCATGCAGGAAGGGAGATATGCAGAGGCAGTAGATCTGTTGAATGCAGGTCATCGATTTTGCAGCGCAAATCCCGCTGTTTCAATTTCGGAGAAACTCACGACTGCTTTGCTGAAAGCCCGGAGCGGGCTCACAGCTTCCTATATCAGGATTGTTCAGAAGGCGCTTGACAATAACCTGCCCGGCCTTGCTGATAAATACCTGACGGAAGCCATGAAAAATGCAGCTAAAAATGGCATGACTGCAGCTGATTCGGCCGGTTTTGCCGGATTGTACGGGTTACTGACAGGTAAGAATATTCAGGCTGGCAATCAGTACCTCAATTCAGGGAATTATCAATCGGCCCTGGCAGAATTTGATAAAGCAATGGCAATTGCCACTCAATTCAATCTTAGTCAGGTGGCTGATCTGGCCGGGGACGGCCAACAGAAAGCCGTAGGTTACCTTTACAGGGACCTATTCCGGAAATCAGAAAAGGCACTGGATGATGGAAATGCGGAACTGGCCGCAATCAGGTTGAAAGAAGCCACCGATTTCGCTGAAGGATACCCTGTTTACCGGCCTGACCCGGTATCTGTTGACAGCCTCAACCGTCGGATAGCCATGGTTTCATACCATACCCTGTTGGGTCAGGCAGCTGAACTGGTGAAGGTTTCTGAAATGAAACCGGCCGTTGAACTGCTTCTTAAGGCAGCAACGCTCAGCAGGGATAGCGGGATTCTTAATACTGCTTACTTTGATTCTCTGGTCATGAAGGCGGGGTCGGACAGGGTGAATGCCCTTTTATCAGAAGGCAGGTTGAAATTATGGGCGGGTGAACCAGAGAGGGCCCTGGAACTTGCCGGTGAAGCCACACAGCTTATTTCTGCGCTTGGACTTGGAGGTCGTCAGGACATCAAAGAGCAATATTCATTACTGATGCAGGTCGCTGATGAATCACTCTGCAGCCGGATTAAGGGGGAACTGACATCACTGATCAGCCAGGCAGGTGAGGCATTCAGTCAGAATAAATTCTCCGATGCAGCCGCATTGGTGTTTCAGGCCCGGGAGATGATCTATTCAAAGGCATCATGCGGTCTGAATACATTGGAAATCAATAAACTGACCACAAAATATGAACACCCTGTCCGATGGAATGAAATGGTTAGAAATGCCGGTGTCCTGATTGCAGCCGGTGATTTTACCAAAGGGATTGAGGTGATGCAACAGGCCGGGGCTGTTTTTAATTATTACCGCCTCGATACCCTTGGACTGGTCAATACAGGATTGTATGAGTTTGCCATCGCTTCCGATCATATTCCGTTCATAAGGCATGCAACCGGTCATTACATTACCCGCGGGGGAAATGATCAGGCACTTCGGTTGCTCGACCGGATGCGTCAGGCTGGGGCTACTCCGGCAGAGACGTATGAACTTCAGGAGAGTCTTGCCCGTGTGCTGGCTGAGCGCGATGTTGCCGAAACTGAAATGACCGACGTAAAGGTTATGCTAAATGTTTACACAAGCGGTAATAAATGGTATAAAAGATTTGCTGAGGTCTACCGGTATCATGTAGAGAACCATTGATATTTTTTGAATTCTGACGACCTTTTCCATTTGTTTTCCTATGTTTGTAGTGGTAATTCAAACCCCAGAAGTTTGTCGCAAACTAAAACCCATATTATGAAATTACTTCTTATCAGTAATTCTACAAATCCCGGAGAGGAATATCTTGGCTGGCCACGTAATGATATCAGGAATTTTCTTGAAGGAACAGGTGTTAAGAGAATCCTGTTTATTCCCTATGCCGGAGTTTCAGTCAGTTATGATGCCTATGAAGCAAAGGTTAAGGCTGTATTTGACCAGCTTGGATATGATCTTTATTCCATCCATCATGAAGCTGACCCGGTTTATGCCGTTTCACAGGCCGAAGCCATTGCTGTTGGCGGCGGCAATACATTCCATCTCGTGCATGAGTTGCATCGTACCGGTGTGATGCAGGCCATCCGGGGCAGGGCACTTGCCGGTATCCCTTATATGGGTTGGAGTGCAGGTTCCAATGTTGCCTGCCCTTCGCTTCGTACCACCAATGATATGCCCATCATTGAACCGGAGAGTTTCAACTGTATGGGTCTGGTGCCTTTCCAGATCAACCCCCATTACCTGGATGCGCATCCCGAAGGACACGGAGGCGAAACACGTGAACAAAGGATAGAAGAATTTCTTTGTATCAATCCGAAAATATATGTGGTCGGATTACGTGAAGCCACTTCGCTCATTTATGAAAATGGACAACTGATGCTGGTTGGACGTCACCCGATGCGTGTATTCCGCCAGGGAAGTAATCCACGCGAGGTTCTCCCAGGTTCGGATGTTGACTTTCTGATGATCTGACCCACTGGCATTGATTTACCAAAAAACAATATATTGTCGGACTGCCTGATATTTACGGTGGTCTGTTTAGGTATTGCAGCCTTCATTTAAGATGTTTTTAATGCGTATCTTTATAGTGAACTAACCCCCAAAACCTATTGTCATGAAATTTGAATTACCTCCGCTTCCCTATGCACCGGAAGCATTAGAGCCGGTGATCAGCGCCAATACCATCAGCTTTCACCATGGTAAGCACCACCTGGCCTATGTCAACAATCTGAACAACCTGATTCCGGGCACACGCTTTGAGAACAGCACCCTCGAGCAAATCATTCTTGAAGCTGAAGGCGGAATTTTTAACAACGCAGCCCAGGTTTGGAATCATACTTTCTATTGGGAAGGTCTTGGTGGCAAAGGTGGAACTCCAACCGGCAAACTGCTTCAGATGATCAATGATGCTTTCGGGTCGTTCGACCAGTTCAGGGTGTTGTTTGCCGATGCAGCTGTCAAACAGTTTGGTTCAGGCTGGGCATGGCTGGTGGTTGATGCCGCCGGTAAACTTGTTATTACTGCAACGTCCAATGCCGGAAATCCCATGCGTGAAGGCCTGAAACCCATCTTCACCTGTGACGTATGGGAACATGCCTACTACCTTGATTTCCAGAACCGACGTCCAGATTACGTGAAGGCTTTCTGGGATATTGTGAACTGGGAGAAGGTGGCTGAAAGGCTGTAGCAGAACCATGCAGAAATCAAGGCTCACTCAAGGGTGACAAGAGAAGTCAGACTCTTTGTATCGCCTTCTGATGACCGAAAGAAAGCCCTTTTCTCATTTCAGATTTGGGTGGCTTCATAACCTGCATTCTTAAATGCCGCTATGATGCTGTCAGCAGTACCTGCTTTTTCAATTTCGGTATTCATTATCCTGTCGGGAGATGAGAGGTCCACTTCCCATTTCGTCAGCCCTTCGATGGCATTGAGCGAAGGCGATACAGCCGAAATGCATCCATTGCATTTCAGGTTGGTTTTGAACTTTATGATTTCCATAGTTTGAAATTATGAGCATGTTTAATACAGGGCTGGTACATAAGTGCCGGCCCCTTTTAATTATTCAGGGTTTAATCCGCAGAATTCATCGTGGCTGTCGATTTCGATGGTAACATAAGCAAAGCCATACAAGGCAAGCTGTTTGCGCACCCTGTCCTTGATTTCAGGATATTCGGCCGCAGTTACCCCGGATTTGGTTACCAGGTGGAGCGTATATACATGGATGCTTCCGTCGATGGTCCAGGTTCTCACGTCGTGAAAGCTCTCAACACCCGGAACTGACATCAGGCTTTTCTCCAGTTCCTGCCTGTTGGTGATTTCAGGAATGGCCTGCAGGAAAATCCGGAGCGTATTACGAAGATTTCTTGCTGCATTGTAAATGATGTACACTGCGATCATAACACCCAGCAACGGGTCAATCCATCCAATACCGGTCAGCTTTATCACTATTGCCCCGGAGAGCACGGCAATCCATCCCAGTGTATCTTCCAGCAGGTGAAGTCTGACTACACGCTGATTCAGCGATTTTCCGCCTTTTAGTTTCAGCACGGCAGCCCCGTTAAAAAGGATTCCAAGAACTGCCAGCCATATCATACCGGTTTCATTCACCTTGCCGGGATGCAGTATCATGGGCAACGCCCGGCTTAGCACGAAAGCAGATGCAGCCAGCAGGAAGACAGAATTAATCATGGCTGCCAGCACCGGAAATCGCTTGTATCCATATGTATAGCGGCTGTCAGGTTTACGTCTGGCCAGACGTTCGGCATACCAGGCGAGACCGAGTGAGAATGTATCCCCAAGATCATGCACGGCATCTGAAATAATGGCAATGGAGTTGGTGAACACTCCGCCGGCAATTTCGATGACTGTAAAGGCCGCATTCAGGAAAAAGGCTATGGCCAGATTTTTCTGCTCATTGTTCTGAAGAACAGTCTGATCGCTGTAGTAATGATGGTGATGCCAGTGGTGTTTTTCAGTCATGGTAATATCAGCTTTTGCGTAACCTCAGACTGTTGGATACAACCGAAACGGAACTTAAAGCCATGGCAGCACTGGCAATCATCGGGTCCAGCATCTGGTGGGTCAGGAAGAAGAATACACCTGCAGCCAGCGGCAAAGTGAGTACGTTATAAAAGAAAGCCCAGAAAAGATTTTGCCGGATGATTTTATTGGTCTTCCGCGAAAGCGTGATGGCTTCGACAATCTGGTGGAGGCTCGACCCGGTTATGGTGATAGCTGCAACCGCCATTGATGCATCAGAGCCACTGCCCATGGCTATACCCACATCGGCCCGGGCCAGAGCGATGGTATCATTGATCCCGTCGCCTGCCATGGCAACCTTTTTTCCTTCAGATTGAATCTGTCTGATGCTGTCAGCTTTTCCTTCCGGACTTAGTCCCGATTTATATTGCTCAATGCCGGTAAGCAGGGCGGTTTTTTTAGCTACAGCTTCATGATCGCCGGTCATCATAACAACTTCAATACCGATCGACCGAAGAGCGGTAACCGCAGGTGCTGAACTTTCACGCACCTGATCACTGATGGCGGCAACAACCAGTAATCTTTCACGCGAAGCAAAAACGTTGAGCGAGTAAGACTCTGATTCCAACTCACGGATCAGGGCTTTTTCATTTTCCTTCAGAGGAATCCCTTCTGATTCAATCAGGCCGGGATTACCGGAAAAATACTGTTGTTCATTATGCCAGCCGGTAATTCCTTTTCCGGGAATATCCCTGAAATCAACAAAATTAACCGGATCAGCACCCTGATTCCGGAACTTTGAGGTGATGGCTGCTGAAAGTGGATGCTGCGAAAGTCTTGATAATCCTGCAAACAAAGGATGGGTTTCATCCGGATTGCCGAAGTCGGCTATTTTTTCAACAACAGGATTGCCGGTGGTGAGTGTTCCGGTTTTGTCAATGACCAATACATCAGTTTTTCCTGCCAGTTCTATTCCAGAAGCATCCCTGAAAAGAATACCCCTGGTAGCTCCCCGGCCTATTGCGACAATCAGTGCTGTTGGTGTGGCCAGACCAAGTGCACAGGGGCAGGCTATGATCAGAACACTGATTGAGGTAACAATGGCATACGTAATGGAAGGTTCAGGGCCTGCAAAAAACCAGGCGGCAAAGGTAACTAACGCTATTATTATCACCACCGGAACAAATATTGCCGAAATGCGGTCTACCAGTTTCTGAACCGGTGGCTTTGACGACTGCGCCTCTTCAACCATGCCAATAATCCGGGCCAACACCGTTTCATTTCCCGTTTTAAGGGTACTGAGTGTAAATGAACCCTGCTGGTTCAACGTTCCGGCGAGAACTTTATCCCCGGCTTTTTTGAATACAGGTAGCGGTTCACCGCTCATCATACTCTCCTCAATCCAGGAACTGCCCTCTGTGATAACTCCGTCAACCGGAATGGTATTCCCTGGCCTGATCAGCAACAAGTCGCCGGAAACAATTTCTTTCAATGAAACAGTTACTTCCCTTCCGTCTTTCAGCAAAGTGGCAGTTTCAGGCTGAAGCGACATCAGGTTTCTGATGGCAGCCGATGCCCTGTTGCGGCTACGGTCTTCGAGGTATCTTCCAAGCAAAATCAGCGTGATGATGACCACAGCAGATTCGTAATACAAATGCGATGAAAGGCCGTTCGCAGAGAACCATTCAGGAAATATTGTATTAACGACACTAATGATGAACGCTGCACCGGTTCCCAAGGCCACCAGGGTATCCATACTGGTCTGCCTTTTCAGTGCAAGGCTCCAGGCGGTTGTGTAAAATGAGCGACCGGAATAGAAAATAACGGGTAAACTCAGCATCAGAAATAACCACTGTAACCAGACTGCAGGGTGATGGACCGTCATGGATAATATAAAGACCGGCATCGAAAAAAGGAGAGATACCAGCAACTTACGCTTTAGCTCTGCCAACCGGGTCTTTTCCAGTTTTTCAAAGACAATCAGTTTGTCTGCCGTATCTGCTATAAGGTCGTAACCTATGCTTTTCAGGCTTGACTGCAAGACTTCAAGGCTGACTATCCCGGGCTGATATGTCAGTCTTACCGACTTTGCAGCATAATTTACAGAAGCTGATAAAACGCCCTTCCGGGCTTTTAACATGCTTTCTGCACTTACTGCACAGGCGGCGCAACTCATGCCGCTTACCGGCAATGTCAGGTCTACTGTTAAGGATTTCATGGTGACGATAGATTCTGCTAATTTAGAACATTTCTAAATTCAGTGTCTGATTTTCGATAATATCAGGAGATGTTAAAAAAAAATTTTAAAAACAACCTGATTTATTTGCAAAACGACCTATAATAAATGTATTTTTGGACTGCCAAATTAATTTCCGTTATGGCATATACTCTTTAACAGTTTGATTCTGATTAAGATAATTTGTTTCTTGGTCAGGATGAGTCTGATTTTATGATAGGTTTTTTTGAAAATCAGGTTTCAAAGGTATAAATCTATATATTTAGAAGCCTGAAATTGTTCAACAGATGAATGCATTAACTAACTAATCAACAACACATTATGAGAAAACTGCTACTCTTTTCCCTTGGATTATTTTTTAGTTTGGGTGTTTCGGCTCAGGTTCTGCTGCAACAGGATTTCAGTGCCGGTACAATGCCACCGACAGGTTGGATGGTGATGGGAAACCTGCAAAACTGGGTTATCTCCCAAACCAGCAATGCCAGTGGTACCATTCCTGAAATGCAGGTTAAAAATACACCTTCTTTCAACAGTTCGATGAGAATCATTTCTTCTCAGGTTAACACCACAGGGCTTACCCAGGTAATCATCAGGTTTAAGCATATGTTTGATCATGCCGATGGCAACAGCAGCCCATTCACCATTGGTCTCGATACCAGGTCGAACAATGGCAGCTGGAACAATGTATGGACCAATGCAGCCACCACCGATATTGGTGCTGAAACGGTTACAGTTCTGGTAAATAATGCCAATGTTGGAGCAGCAAGTTTTCAGTTCAGCCTCACGGTTAACGGAAATAGCCAGAATTTCAAAAACTGGTATATTGACGACATTGAAGTACTGAATCCGCTGACACTTGATGGCGCTATGGCATCTATTGACATTCCTCCCTTGTTTGTTGGAAAACAGTCGGTAAAAGGTGAATTTTCCAATCTTGGCCAGACTGCAATTACTTCAGCCGATATCAGTTATCAGGCAACCGAAGGTGGTGAAGTATTCACAACTTCCTACAGTGGATTGAATGTTGCAACAGGTGGAAGTCAGGCTTTCGAATGTACCGATTCACTTGATGTTACTCCCGGGCTCTATGATCTGAAAGTATGGATATCAAACATCAATGGAGCCCCGGCTGATGACAACACAGCCAACGATACACTGGTAAAATCTATCTCTGTTCCCACACAACTGATATATTACCGTCCGTTCTTCGAAGAGTTCACAAGCTCTACCTGTGGCCCCTGTGCCAGTTTTAACAGTTCGGTACTCAACCCGTTTATTGCTCAGCACGAAGATGACATCACCCTGATTAAATATCAGATGAACTGGCCCGGATCAGGTGACCCATACTATACCCAGGAAGGTGGTGTTCGCCGGACTTATTACGGTGTGAATGCAGTGCCTGATATGTATATCGACGGAAAAAAGGTTGCTACCAGCAGTGCAGGTGTCAATGGTGGGTTTAATGCAACATACGGAACTATGACTTATGTTGAAATTGCCTCGACTCATGAAATTCAGGGCAATAATGTAATCATTGATGCAAACATTGTTCCCTATGCCAATTATCCTGATGTAAAGGTTCATATCGCTATCATAGAAAAGGTAACGACACAGAATGTTGCGTCCAATGGAGAAACAGAATTTCACCATGTAATGATGAAAATGGTTCCTGATGCCAGCGGAACAACTGCAAATCTCGTTTCGGGACAGGCCCTTAACCTGAAATTCAATATGGACATGTCAGCCACCAATGTTGAGGAAATGGATGACCTCATGGTTGCAATCTTCATTCAGGACAATGCTACAAAGGGAACCTATCAATCAGGGTATTCAACTGAAGTAGGTGCTTCCGTCACAGCCAGCATCGAAGAGGGAGCTACCAATGTTCCTGTTGATGAGCAGATCGTGCTTGATTTCAGCCAGCCTGTCAGGATGATTGGTGGCACAGCCATTACCAATAGCAATGTAGCTGAACTGATTTTATACAAGGAGGGTTCCATTACCGGTGCAGATGCAGGTTTTACTGCAACCATCAATGCTGCCAAAACCCAGATTGTTGTTACTCCGAGCCCCAACCTTAAATACGATCAGCGTTATTTCTTCAAGATGATGCCGGTCGAAAATTATGCCGGTGTACAGACTCTTCCTGTAACCAGGAATTTTACAACAGCGCTGAATGTTGGTGTTCCTCAGGTACCATCAACAGAGGTCAGGATCTATCCTAACCCTGCCAACAATATGATATACATCAGCAATATTGCAGGAATCAACAAAGTTGATATCTACAGTGTTGTCGGAACCCTGGTTAAATCGGTGGAAAATTTCCCCAACAGCCGTGGTCAGGCCGGAATCAGCGTAAGTGAACTTCCTGCTGGTTTATATATTCTCCGTATGAGCGGATCATTAAAAGATACTACATCCCGTTTTGTGATTTCAAGATAGGGACAGGCTTCTTTGTGCAAAAGCCCGGCTTCATTATAGCCGGGCTTTTTGTTTTCTGATGGATTAACTTATGCAGGACAAATAAATCCAGTTCATTATAGGAGAATTTACAGGTGATTGATTGCTTATTTCGGATGGTGGTATGTAATGTTGCAAATTGCATGGCTAGCCTCCTTTCCCCCGTTTCAAACCCTGCCGGCCGGAACTGAACCTGCAAACTGTAATGTAACAGTAATGTGGTTTCACCGCATTTTAACAACCGGGCGTTCTATTCTGTGTTTTTCAAAATTTGTAATTAGAAGAGAAAAATCAAAATCTAAAAGCTAATCCTAAATCAATTTTCCCCTTATTTAAGTAATCCGATTTTACTATTCCTTTTTCATAAGTCATATACATATAAAAGTTTTCCCGGACATAAATGCCAAATCCTGATAGTAATCTATTAGCCGGTTTACCAATAGAATTTAAATGAATATAATCAGTATAGTTTTCGACAATTAATTCAAGTTTTTTGGTCAGGAAAAATTTAAGTTCAATAGAATAGGTAATTGAAACAGTGTTTCTAGTTATAAATGCACCGCCAATATTGGATGTAAAATTAATAGATTGAAATAATTCCTTAAATAATAATATCTTCAGCTCTGGATATATGTTGAATTGTTCTTTATTCGAAAAAGCTAATTGCCCCCATAGTCCAACAATATTTTTATCATTATCTGACCTGTACAAAACACACTTTGTTCCTAATGAATACCTGGAATATGGGTTTTCTCCACCATACTCTTCTATCTCATCTCCTGAGTATAGAATTAATTCACTAACAATCAGGTTAAACTCTGAGTTTTTGGTGAATGCGTATTTTATCTTACAGCCTGAATAGATATTAAATGTCGATGATGTACTTTTATTGAAATCTTTACCTTTATAAAACTCATCTCTGAGAGCAACAGAAGTCTCTAATTGTAAATGTTTATTATTGGTAATCTTAGGATTCAGCGTATGGTAAAATCTATCACTTGCTAATTTGTCATTTGTATTGAATGGTATTTTATTAAAATTATAAGGCTTACCTGGTTTACATCCACCCTGACCCGTGACCATCAATGGATACACAAATAATAACACTATTAAGAGTATATAAATTTTCACATATCTTTAAACAATTCTCTGATTCTTTTATTGTCATATTTGGAAATAATAATATTGTTGTCCATTAGTTATTTCAACTCATGTTTTTTGTCAGCCTTGCTGCTAACTATTGCATAGCTGATATTCATCCGGTATTCTGGTAAAAAAAGCCTTTGATACGGGTTATTCGTCTCCGATCACAACAGTCCACGGACGAACTTCCCATTCACGGATCAGACCATTCTGAACATAAGGATCATTGGCCGCGAATTGCTCCGCAACTTCAGGCCCATTTCCTTTAAAGATCAACACTGCGCTGTCGGTGGGTTCGGCCATTGCCCCTGCCATTATGAGTTCGCCTCTTATGTGCGCTTCCCTGGCCAGTTTCAGATGCTCTTCGCGGAAATGTATCCGCTTTTCAAGATAATTGTCGATTGTTTTATAAAAGAGAATGTAATACATAAGCAAGATTTCAGTCACCAACCTGAAACCCTGAAGTCATGTTCAGGCTGGTGAACAGGGTTGATGATGCATTTTCAGAAGACAGGTAATTATTTGATAACTATAAGTTTTGACACAATACCTGTTTTTCCATTGACGATCATCCGGGCGAAATAAATCCCCCCGGGAATGGTTGTCGTATTCCAGATGATTGATGATTTCCCTTCCGAAAGAGATTCAGTAAAAACTGATTGTCCGCTTAAATTGCTGATGTTAAGTTCAGCTGAGCCCTTGAACGGGGGGATGGAAATGGTGGTTGATTCCTGGAGTGGATTCGGATAACAGGCAATGGCTGCTTTATTGTCAATGGGGCTGTCGAAGCCCAATCCTGCGGGAAGCAGCAATTTAATGCCTACAGGTCTGTGATCTGATACATTGTTTTCATACACTGACCAACCTCCCGAAACTCCTTGCTCAGCTTTAATGGTCTGGATAACAGAACCCTGGTTCTCAAATGCAGGGAAAAGCTCACCGGTAATGGCAATATGGTCAATGTGAGAGGGCCAGTTGGGGTATGACCAGTTTCCGGGGCTTCCGTTGGCAATATCCATGTCGACAAACAGGTAGTTTTCAGGATCGTTGAGGATGATCTGGAATACGTTGTCAGAAACTTCATCGGTAAGTTCATCGTTCATGTCTCCAACAATAAATACCCTGTTATCAGGGAAGAACTCATCAATATACTGCCTCAGAAGAATGTTTGCCCTATAGCGTCGTGTTTCCTCATCCTCAGGATCACCGGTGTCCATTACCCCGTCACCACAACATTTCAGGTGATTATTGATCGAAATGAAATTCAGGTTCTTATATTGAAAATCCAATACCAGGGGAGGTCTCGGAAAAGGGGCCCAGTATGATGAAGCGGTGTAGATTTCATAGATTCGGTTGACCTCAATCGTTGATGTCTTGTAAATGTAGGCAAGGTCTGTATAACTGCCCGGAACTGCGTATCCGTCGTAACCATCAAGGTTCATAACCATCTGGTTGAACAAGGAAATGTCGCCGATTTCCTGCAATGCTATTACATCAACGTCGAGAGATTGTATGATATCCGAAACATAATTGATGGTGACCTGCCCTTCTTTGGGGAATTGTTCAAGGTTCCATGTTATCACTTCCAGAGTTGAATCAGAACCAAAACCCAGCACCTTTGGATTCTGAGGTTTCGCTGTGACAGTGACGATCGAGAAGATCAGTAAAATGGCTAATTCTTTTGGATTGAGCATAGATGACAGTTGCAAGACGTAAGATGCCGGAATAGTAAGTGATCTGAAAATCCGGACTGCAAATGTATGTTTTTTTCGGAATCAGCAGCCATTCCTTACAACCTGTGAAGAAAGTGCAGGTTGTGCCAATCACAGTAACGGTTTTACAGATTTTTTTAAATATTAATTCTCACGGATGGCATTTCTGATCGGGGGAATCTTCCGGTAGAAGATCAGCGCTGCAATCAGGCAGCATAATCCGGCAACGAAAACAGTCAACTGCACTCCGGCGAATTCAGCCAGACCGCCCATCATCAGGCTGCCGAGTGGTGTGAAACCCATAAACGACATGCTGTAAAGGGCAACAATCCTGCCACGCATCTGATCATCGACCATCGATTGAAGGAGTGTATTGCTGGAAGCGAACTCCACGACCATCCCGAAACCGGTGATCAAGAGAAGAACCAGTGATACAACCAATCCGGATGAAACCGAAAAGGCCATCAATCCGAAGCTGAACATGCAGGCTGAAATGAAAATAATAAAGGGTATGCCATTCAGGTTCCTGCGGGTAGCCAGGAAAACTGCACCCGACAATGCCCCTGCACCTATGGCACCAATAAGGTAACCCAGTGTTTGTGAGTTACCATGCAGTACCTCGCGGGCGAATACCGGCATAAAGACCTGAAAGGGCAACCCAAGCAGGCTGGTGGTGATTACCATCACAAGGAGGAACCTGATCGGCAGCGATTTGTAGGCATACTTCAGCCCACTAAGCAGGTCAGCAATCACAGAGGGTTTATTGATAACTTTTACATGAATGGAAACCTGCATGGCCAGCAGCGAAATTATCACAGCAAGGTAACTGAGTCCGTTGATCATAAAACAGATTCCTTCACCTGAAAGGGCAATAAGCAATCCACCCAGCGGTGGACCAGCGAACCGTGCTGTATTGAAAAGGGTGGAGTTCAATGCGATGGCGTTTTGAAGATCTTTCCGGTCGGTGACCATATTTACCAGAAACGCATGCCTGAAGGGCGTGTCGAAAGCATTGGCAATGCCATTGAGTGCAGCGGAAACAATGATGTGCCAGACCTGTATCTTCCCTGAAAAGATCAGGACAGATACCGTGAGCGCAATCAACATTGAAATGGCTTGGGTGGTAACCAAAACTTTTCGCCGGTCTGTCCGGTCAGCATATACCCCGGCCAGAGGAGTCAGAAGGAGGGAGGGGATCTGTCCGGCAAAGCCCACCACTCCCAGCAGAAGAGCAGAATCGCTCAGCCGGTAAACCAGCCAGCCAAGGGCAATGTTCTGAATCCAGTTTCCCGGCAGGGAGATCAACTGCCCGAAGAAATAAAGACGGTAATTCCGGTGCTTCAGCGACCGTAAAGCATTGGCCGATTTCAGGCGGTCTGCCTTGAAGTTTAAATTTGAAAGCAAGATTGGTAAAATTTGCAATGCAAAGTTAGCTAATCAGATGAGATCGGGATTGAAGTACTGAATTGCATTCTTAATAAACAGGATATAGAGGATTCGCAGGAATGTCAGAATGATGATTTGTAGATTAGAGCTCGTGCTTAAACCAGATCGGTGTTGTCTCAGGGAGTGAGGAGTTTTCAATCGCTTGTTACCATTTTCCTTATTCTATCACAAATGCTCCCTCAGTTTAATTCCGGATTTCTTCCATTCACCCGATTAAATGCACGGTTCAGCAGAAAAAAGTTTTCGGTCGGGCTAGGGCTATCTATTTTTGCTCCATCATACAAAACCAAACTATTATGAAAACGGGAATTTTAGCACTCGCAATTACAGCAATGCTGTTGGCAGGGCCCGTGAGCGCCCAGCAAAACAATGATGGAAACGATGAGACCTTTCAAACTGTATTCGGAAATGAGCCCGGAGCAGTCGGTGGATACCTCTCTCTCGGCCTCGGAAACACCATTATTGATGATAATAATGCATTTACAGGTCAGTTTCGGTTGGCTGCCAGGCTGGGTCACAGCCTCTCCATCGGGTTTGCAGGTACCGGTTTTTCTGACCGCCTGTACGGACTGAACCACGATCGTCCGGGTTTGACCTCCGACGGATATTTTATTGAAGGCGGGTATGGCGGTATTTTATTTGAACCTGTTTTTGCACCAAGATTTCCGGTACATCTCTCTTTTCCGGTTCTGATCGGCGCAGGTGGCATTGCCCTAACCGAAGATAGAAATAATGATGATTGGGATGACTGGAACGACTGGGAAGACTGGGATTACGATTCGGATAACAATGTACTTGATAGTGATGCCTTCCTTGTGATTGAACCCGGAGTTGAGCTTGAGTTTAACCTTGCCAGATTTCTGCGAATGGGTGCCGGAATAAGTTACAGATTTACCAATGGCATTACCCTGGATGGACAAAAGGATTATCTTATGAATGGATTGTCAGGAACTGTCAATCTTAAGTTTGGTGTATTCTGATCCGGAAATGGCTTCTTTTGAAGCCAATTCACAGGAAATATTGTGATTTGAATACTTTTTTTCGTAAAAAGTTGTTAAAAATCTACTAAAAGAAAAAAAAGATGTTAGCCTACGCTGAGAAAACAATCCACGAAACACCTTCCGGAGCTTATTCTTTCGGTTTATATGCCGGATTCAGACATAAAAATGCGTTGTATAGCCAGATTTTATCCAGTGCAGGACTTCATTCCGGTGATGTAGTGCTTGAGGTAAGCTGTGCCGATGAAAATCAGGCCGGAATATCTGCAAAGGTAAAAGTGGTTGAGAACGGCCCGCTGGGAGGATTGCCGGGTTTACTTGAAGTCCTCTCTGTTGAGACCGGATTTGGTAAAACAAGGCTGACGAGTGAAGAACTTCCATGGTCAGAAGGAACCTTTGAAACCATTCTCTGTATTGGAATATTCAATCACATTGACAATCAGGAGGGAGTAATCACCCGGTTGAGGCAATTGCTCTCTCCCTCCGGCAAACTGATTATCGCCGACCAATGGTTCCGGAAGGCCGGCCCTATGTTCGCCAACCTGCTTGAGCCCTATTCACGAAGAAGTGATTTCAGGATTTATTCTCCCGCATCGGTCACCAGGCTGTTGAAGAAGTCCGGATTCGACTTTATTGAAACACGCGCTGCCGGTACCACCAATTTTCTCTGTACGGCCACTGTTAAAAGGTAAACTATGAATACCAGGAACCCTGTGCCGGCGAATCTCCTGGATCCCTTTACCAGGGAGCCTCTGAAAATGGAGCAAGGTTATTATCTCAACCCGGTCACAAACGACAGGTTCTACATCAATGGGGGAATTCCGGTATTTCTGCCGGAAAACCAGATGAGTGGGGATAATCTGAAATATTCAAGGTTTTACGACAGAATCAGCAGGTTCTATCGTATTTCCTCTGTTGTATACTGCTGGCTGAAAGGGACTACCGAGCAGAAGGTCAAGAAATTATATCTTGATCAGCTGGAGATCAGAGAAGGTGATCAGGTACTGGAGGTTTCAATTGGTTCAGCCGATAACCTGCTGCATCTTCCCCGCAATGCATTCTATACCGGATTTGATATTTCTTTTGGAATGCTTACCATGGCAAGGAGACAGCTGAGACGCTGGAAAATCCCTGCAGACCTCTACCAGGGAGAGGCAGAGCATCTTCCGTTTGCGGATAACAGTTTTGATGTAGTTTTTCATGTTGGAGGCATCAATTTCTTCAACGACAAGCAGAAGGCACTGGCCGAAATGATCAGGGTTGCAAAACCGGGAAGCAAACTGCTGGTGGTTGATGAAACCGAATCAATGGTTGTAAATACCTATCAGAAAAATCCTTTTTCAAGGAAACTCTACCAGCTGGCCGACAGAGACCTATCGGTACCGGTACACCTGCTTCCCGGCGGAATGAAAGAAACAGAAGTACGGTATTTTTTTGAACAGAAGATTTATTGCCTGACCTTCCGTAAACCCATGGGTGGGGAACCGGAGTCCGGTGACCGGAAACATCCATGATGCCGGATACTTGGCAACTTCCTAAAATGCTCAGACAACTACCCTGACAATCTATCACTTAGAAACGCCAAAGAAAATGGATTCACCTGCCGGATTGCTCATCAGACCAGAATTAAAAGGTGACTATGAAAAAATAACCGGACTGAATGACCTTGCATTCGGACAGCAGGGGGAAGGCCGGCTGGTTGAAACCCTGCGCAGAAACCCTTTGTTTATTAAAGGTCTTTCGTTGGTTGCCCTGATTGAAGGAAACCTTGTTGGTCATATCCTGTTTTTCCCTGTCCTGATCAGGGATGGTCATAAGGTGTTTCGTTCACTGGTTCTTGCGCCCATGTCTGTGTTACCGGGATACCAACGGAAAGGCATTGGTACGGCGCTGGTGAATGCAGGCATTGATGAAGCACGGGAAGGAAAACACAGATCGGTCATTGTTTCTGGTCGACGTGAGTATTATACAAGGTTTGGTTTCAGACCTGCCATCCTCTATGGGATTCTTCCTCCGGTTAATCTTTCGGCTGATCTCTTTTTTGCCTTGGAATTGATTCCTGAAGGCCTTGACGGTGTGAGCGGGATTGTGGAATACCCGCCCGAGTTTTCCGGATTCTGAAGAGCCGGCTTTTTTAATTGAAGATGCTGAACAGATGTTTATAAGCTGATCAGGGAAATGTATGGTTGAGTTATTAAGAAACAAATGACCGCTGAAATTTTAATCCCGGGTTTGTGAAACAGAATAAATTAATGTAGGTTTGGGAAAGTTAAAGTCAGGAGTTACTTTATCATGGTTCTGAATCCGATTCTCAAGTTTTTCCGCGACCTGGAAACCTTTAACCAGGACCCTGAGTTCATCCGTTACCGGGAAAGTAACCTGCGCAGTACCTTTACACTGGTCACTGTTCTTGGTATTACTACGCTGATGTTGTTTCATGTGATTGATCTCATCATGGGGACAGAAGATCCTGTTGCCTTGATGCAGGTCAGGATTTTTACATCAGCAGCATTGCTTGTTAACCTCCTGCTCTCTCTGGGTACCCGTTATCATTACCTCAGGAAAGTATACACCTGTATTGGATTCTACCTTGGAATGGCTGCCAGTGCGATGATTTCTCACTATGCTGATCCTCAGGAAACCCGGTACTGGATTGGTCCGGCTTTGCTGCTGCTGGTCTGGTTTGCTTTTATTCCATTCCGTTTTTCCAGGCAGGTTTTGCATGGATTCTTTTTCCTTATTCTGTATTCGGGATTGATCTGGATACTGGCACCTGCACCGGTTGATCCATTGCATCTTGCAGGTACCAATCTTTTCCTGCTTGGTTTTTTTATACTGGGGGTAATACTGGCCTTTACCAACAATCAGTCTTCGGCCACTATTTTTTCGGCCCGGAAAGCTGCGCGTACGAGTGATGACCGATACAGGATACTTACCGAGCATATGCAGGATGTAGTATGGACGCTTGATTTACGTACCCGGAAATTTTCATTTATCAGTCCTTCGGTTGAAAAACTGCGTGGTTTCACATCCGATGAAGTTATGCGTATGCCTTTCGAAGCCTCTTTTACACCACCAAGCGCAGAAAGGGTTTCTCTATTGCTTGGAGAGGTCGTTCGGGAGTTTCAGGCCGGTAAGGATTTTACCTCATTCGCTGTAGGAGAACTTGAGCAATACTGTCGTGATGGTTCTACGGTATGGATTGAAGTTGCCGCTACACTGATCACTGATGAAAAAGGTGAACTGGCTGAAATGCTGGGAGTTTCGAGGAATATCACTGCCCGCCGTAAAGCTGAACAGGCATTGCGTGAGTCGGAAGAGAAATACCGTACCCTGATCAGCCAGGCCAACGATGGTATTTTTATTACCCAGGATGAGGTTTTCAGGTTTGTTAACCAGGCTTTCTGCGACATTACCGAATATACAGCCTCTGAGCTGATTGGCAGGCCGTTCATCGACCTGATTGCTCCTGAAGAAATTGCTCATCTTACCGACATTCACCGCAGGCGTATGGCAGGGGAGAAAGTTCCGGATATATATTCAACCATAGGGGTCTCAAAAAGCGGGCGAAGGGTGAATCTTGAATTCAACGGCAGCACCATCGAATTTGAGGGAAGGCCGGCTTCGTTCGTCATTATGCGCGATAACACGGAACAGATGAAATCTGCCGCCCTGATCAGTGAAAGTGAAGAGAAGTACCGCTCTCTTGTTGAGAGAGCCAACGATGGTATTGTTATCCTTCAGGATGGAAAGGTCAGGTTTATCAACCAGATGATGGCCCGGATTCTGGGTTATAGTGTGGATGAAATTCTCGATACACCATTTGTTAATTTTATTGCTCCGGATGAACGTGAAAAGATTCTCGCTATTTACCGCAAAAGACAGGCTGGAGAGCAGGTGCCGCAGATCTATGAATCCGTGCTGATCAGGAAAGACGGGACTTTCAGGCCGGTTGAATTCAACAATGGTATCATAACTTACAATGGTGCAATAGCAACACAGACTTATATACGCGACATTACAGAGCGAAAGGCGGCAGAACAGGCGCTGGTCGAAAGTGAGCAGCGTTATGCCCTGGCGGTTGAAGGGGTGAATGAAGGAATCTTTGACTGGAACCTCGTTACCAACGAAGTCTATTTCTCAAACAACTACAAGGCCATCATGGGGCTTACACCCGATGAGATGAAGAATGATCTTTCGGAGTGGGATGTCAGGATTCATCCTGATGACAGGGAAATGGTGCTTCGTGCAAACAGCGATTTCATCAGTGGGAAGTCTCCGGTGTACAATCCT
Organism: Bacteroidales bacterium; assembly: GCA_016705005.1. Lineage (GTDB taxonomy): Bacteria > Bacteroidota > Bacteroidia > Bacteroidales > Lentimicrobiaceae > Lentimicrobium. The sequence continues at coordinate 72,131 of JADIZB010000024.1, forward strand.
GAATACAGGCTTCTGCACCGTTCCGGGGAATATCGCTGGATACTTGCCCGAGGGGTCTGCCTCAGGGATGAAAGTGGGAAAGCATACCGGATGGCCGGATCACATATGGATATTACCGAACGCCGCCAATCGGAGGAAAGGCTGCGCGAAAGTGAAGCACGGTATCGCAGCATTTTTGATACGGCAGCAGATGCGATTTTCCTTATCGACAAGGAAAGTGGTTCCATCGCGGATGTCAACCAGCCTGCGACCCGGATTTACGGCTTCAGCAAGGAGGAGCTTCTGCGGATGAACGTACAGCAACTGGCCGATGAACCCGACGAAACCATCGAAATACTCGATGCTACCAACCGTTTTCATTTTGTACCGCTCAGAAAATCAGTAAGAAAAGATGGTCAGGTGGTGATGGTGGAGATTTCGGCAAGTTATTTCGAAATGGCCGGTAAACCCTATGTGATAGCCATGGTACATGACATCACACTGCGAAAAAAGGCAGAGGAGGCACTCCGCGAAAGTGAAACCAAATTCAGGGAAATCACGGATCTTTTACCCCAGTTGATTTATGAACTGGATAACCGGGGTGTCATTACTTTTCTGAACCGGACAGGCAAGGAGATGTTTGGCATAACTGAAGCACAAATCAGGAAAGGGCTGCAGGCTGCTGCCCTGGTGGTGCCTGAACAACGTGAGCGGCTGATGAGGAATTTTACAGAAATAATGAATCTCAGATATTCCGACATAGAGAATGAATTCCTGGGCCTCCGGAGCGATGGCAGCCGATTCCCGATACTAGTTTATGGATCGGCGGTGCTTCGTGATGGGAATGTAACCGGCAACCGGGGAGTGGTGATCGACATCACCGACAGGAAAAATACGGAAGAGGAACTGCGGAGGGTGAATGAAAGGCTGACTTTGCATTTCAGACAAACGCCGCTTGCCTATATAGAATGGAATGAAAAACTGGAGGTAACCGACTGGAATCCGGCAGCAGAAAGCATTTTCGGCTACACCCGCGAGGAAGTTTTGGGAAAACACGCCTTTAATCTGATCGTTCCGCCACACATTCACGATGAAATTGCGCGTTTGTCCGAAAATATCCTGAATCAGGCAGGTGGTCAGCGGAATACCAACGAAAATATTACCAGAAGCGGGCATGCAATCATCTGTAACTGGTACAACACACCGCTTAAAGATACCACGGGAAAGGTGATCGGTCTTGCTTCACTGGTTCAGGACATCACCGAGCAAAAGAAACTGGAGGCTGAACTTGAGCGGTATGTGACTGTTCTCGAGAAAAATTACTCTGAATCCAAGATAAAGGTACAATCCTATTCGCTTGAGCTGGAAACAAGGAAAAATGAGCTGTTGCAGCTTCAGAAGGAGAATCTGCAGTCGCAGTTCGAAACCCTGCGAAGCCAGGTAAATCCGCATTTTCTGTTCAATAGCCTGAATGTACTGACATCTCTCATCAAGATCGAACCCGATCTTGCAGAACAGTTTACCATTCGTTTATCAATGGTGTACCGGTATGTTCTCGAAAATAAGGATAAAGATCTGGTAAGTCTGGAGACCGAGCTTGATTTTCTGAAAGCATACACCTTCCTGCTCGACATCCGCTTCTCAGGAAAGATGAAAGTGATTGTTGACCTGCCTGAAGAAAAACTGCAACTGAAGGTTGTGCCCCTTGCATTGCAGTTACTGATTGAAAATGCAATCAAACACAATACTTTTTCGAAGAAACAACCTCTGCAGGTCGATATATATCATGTACTCGATTACCTTGTGATTGAGAATAACCTTCAGGTCAGGGAATCGCATGTTCAGTCGACCGGTGTGGGACTGAACAATATTGCAAGCAGGTATGCTTATTTTACCGACCGGAAAACTGTTGCGGGTGTTGAAGGGGAGAAGTTTGTGGTGAAAATTCCTTTGTTGTAGATACTGATCATGAGTTGATATTTTTTTTCCGGTGTGATAAAAATTTTCTGAGCGTGCGCAGTCTTTTTACTTTTGACTTATTCTATAAACCATATACATATGAAAGTTGTCATTATTGAGGATGAAGAACTGGCAGCGCGCCGGCTCGAAAGCCTGATCAGGGAATGTGCCCCTGAAACAGAGGTGATTGCCAGGCTTGAATCGGTAGAAGATGCTGTTGACTGGTTCAGGAACCATCCGTCGCCCGACCTGATCTTCCTCGACATTCACCTGGAAGATGACCTGAGTTTTTCCATTTTTGAGAAAGTAAAGGTCAGTTCTCCCATCATCTTCACCACAGCCTTCGACGAGTATGCCATCAGGGCATTCAGGATGAAGAGCATCGATTATCTGCTTAAGCCCATTGTTCAGGAAGAACTGGCCAGGAGTCTCGAAAAATACAGGGAGTTCACTGCCGTTAAGCAACAACCCGATATGGATGCTTTATACAGGATGATCTCGTCCGGTACTCCTGCCTATAAAGAACGTTTCTCAGTAACGGTGGGGCAGAAGATCAAAAGCTACGCCACATCTGAAATCGCCTGGTTCTATTCTGAGGAGGGCATTACGTTTATGGTGATCAACGACAATCACCAATACCCCATTGATTTCAGTCTGGATGACCTTGCCGGACAATTGAATCCTAAGGAATATTTCAGGGTAAACCGCCAGTTTCTGGTAAGTCTGGGTTCGATCAGAAATGTACACATTTACCCCAAAAGCCGACTGAAAATTGAAATTGCACCCCCTCCCGGAAGAGAAGTATTTGTCAGCCGTGATAAGGTGACGAGGTTTAAAGAGTGGCTGGGCTAAACTTAGTTAACAGTTAACAGATAACAGTTGGCAGTTGGCAGTTGGCAGTTAATGACATCATAAAGTGGTATTTAGCTTGTTTGAATTGAGTTTTTCAGGATTAAATTTTCTGCTGTCACAGGGTCAATTTACTTCTTCATTCACAACCGGTCAGATTTCGGAAAAGAAGTGAATTAAAAATTTATAGGAATTTTTAACTGCAAAGCCATTTTTTCTCATATTTGTTATAGTATTAGAATTCAGCTGAGGTTCTTTCCGGATCATTTTGTCCGATGCTACCCCGGAACCAT
>JADIZB010000025.1 GCA_016705005.1 Bacteroidales bacterium
AATTCCATAACCGATTATCTAAAAATAAGCATACGGTTTTTATACAAATGTGACATGGTGAACAAACATCCACAAGCCGGGCAAAAAACCCTGAAAGCGGAGAAATGGAGATTCAACCACAACTTTAATTCCACGGCCGTGGTTGCCAATTGAACCTTTATTGCGTATCACCTGAATGGTTTCGCACGCTCAGGCTTCAGTTCGCGTTTCGGAACACCGGCGTGCTGCGGCCTGCTGAATTGCCTACCATGCTGGATAGCCATTGGTGAAGTACGCAGACTTCAATAAGGCAATATCCAATGGCAAAACAGATCAAGACCCTTTACCAGGTTGAATTCATCAACAAGCAGGCGGTTTCCACGGCCGGTAATTGCTCCCGGGTATCCCTCGGCGAATCTCCCCTGATGCCAGAGCCCAGATTCAGTGTATGGGCTTTCAGGTGTTCTCCATTGTGCAATAATACCTCATCATTTTTATATCCTGTGACCTGGATACCGGTAAGAATATTGACACCAAGTTTTCAAGAAACCTGGTTGCTTTAGCCGACGAAGAATCCTGACATACTGGACAGTAATTGGGTGGGCCTCAACAAGGTAAATTTTCATTTTCCTATGAAGTTCAGTTCAGGATAATCCTTGCGCAATACGTAGGTACGCATCTCGGCCAGTGCTCCGGCAAGTTCAACACCGGTAGGCCTCCACCGACAATGACTGTATTAACAATGATTCTATTTCTGTGGGATCATCACCTCGTTAATGGCAGCTTCATAGTTTTCAGAATGGTATTGCTGAGGTTCAAGGCCTCACCTACTGTTTCATAGGTAAAGCTGACTCGGCGACTGGTTCATACCAAAGAAGTTGGTATTTGCTCCGGTAGCAACAACCAAGGTAATCATATTTACATCACCCAAGGTAGTTTGTACCAGGTTATCACCGGTATTTACATTTAGCAACATCGGAAACGGATATGGAGATGGTCCTGCTTTTGGAAAGATTTTACGCAATGGGAAGGAAATTGCGCTGGGCTCAAGTCCTGCGGTAGCAACCTGGTAAAAAGGGCTGAACTGATGAAAATTATTCCGGTCGATCAATACGACCCGCAGTTCACTTGTGCCCCGGGGCTACGAAGCTTCAGACCGGCAAACCAGCTCCGATAACAATACGCTTTGGGGTGTTTCAGGAATATTTAATGGCATAGAATTCTTATTTCAGGCATTTACAACAAATAATTCCTGTTTTTGCCCTAAAACTATCCAAGAAAAGCACAATTTAGTTATTCCTTCATTCATCGCAGATTCAATGATGATAAACCCGCATTCAAATATTGCAGAACTGTCAGTAATCTGGGTTGACGGTAAGCAGCCGAATCTTTAGTACCTTTGTCATAACTTTTAATTTCAACCGTAGTTCAATTCCGATGACCAGATCTCTTTCTTTTTCTTACTCTTACACGATTTCTGACAAGCCGAACTCTATGCTCAACCACTATATTTCTGCCAGACGGGGAATTATATCAAAAATGTAGTTCCCAGAATTGATGTTCTGATCAACCCTGATACTCTTAACTGGATTTACGACAACGTTGAAAGCGACAGGGAGTTTCATGCGGTCTTTGTTTATGATAACGGTAATGCACGATACCATTCATGAAACAGGATTCAGACTCAGGGGCAATACCTCACGGTACTCAGCCAAGAAGTCATTTAAAATATCCTTCAATACCTGGGTTCCCGGGCAGAAATATCATGGTGTTGAAAAATGAACCTGAACGGCGAGCACAATGATCCTTCGATCGTGAGGGCAAGGCTGTACTGGGATATTCTGAACCGTTCTGATGTAGCAGGTCAGGGACAATCTGTTCAGGTTTTTATCAACGGGAATTATTATGGCCTTTACCTGAATGTAGAACATATCGATGAAGAATTCGTAGAATCCAGGTTTGGAAACAATAATGGAAATCTTTTTAAATGCCTTTGTCCGGCTGACCTCACTTACCGGGGCAGCGATCCCGATGAATACAAGTTTATGTCGGGTGACCGCCGGACCTATGAATTAAAAACCAATGAAGAAGCAGATGATTACAGTGATATCGCCGGATTCATCGATATTCTGAACAACACTCCGATTGATGAACTACCCTGTGCGCTCGAAAGTGTTTTCAATGTTCAGGATTACCTCAAAATCGCAGCCGTGGATGTGCTTACTGCCAATTGGGATGGCTATATTTTCAATAAAAACAACTTTTATCTTTACCACAATACCGCAACCGGTCTTTTCGAATACATACCCTATGACACTGACAATACATTCGGAATTGACTGGTTCGGCATTGACTGGGCATCAAGAAACATATACGAATGGTCTAACACAGGTGAGCAACGCCCCCTTTATACCCGGTTGATGCAGGTTCCGGAATACCGTGCATGGTATACCTTTTACATCAGACAGATAATCAGCGAAGTAACCGGAAACCCGGAATTTCTGAATACGATACCCGCGTTGAAAGACCAACTCGATGAATATGTAGCGACAGACCCTTATTACCCCCTGGATTACGGCTATACACTGGACTCGTTCATCACATCATTTACTGCAGGAACCGGTGCACATGTACCTATTGGCATTCAGCCCTATATTCAGACCCGAAACAGCATAGCCTTGTCGCAGGCTGACAACACCGATGCATTGCCTGTGCTGAAATACATCCGCCACAATTCGCCGGCCACTGGTGAAAATATGATTGTGAATGCCTGGGCTGAAGATGCCGGATTGAATTCAGTTATCCTTGAGTTCCGCTTCAACAGCGGCGCATGGCAACAAGCCTTAATGCATGACGACGGACTCGATGGAGATGCTGTCTCCGGTGATAATACCTACACTGTGAGCATTCCCGGAATGCCGGGAAATACCCTGTTTGAATTCACAGTTACGGCAACTGACGACGGCCAGCAAACCTCATCAAAGCCCTGTACTCCGGTACAATATACTATCCCTTCGGGAAATGCCTATGGCTTGTTCATCAACGAATTCATGGCCAGTAACAGTGCAACCATTACCGATGATTTCGGCGAATACGAAGACTGGATCGAGCTCTATAACGGAGGATCGGAATCTGTCTGGCTTGGAGATAAGTACCTGAGCGATAACCTTGCCAATCCATCAAAATGGGCACTTCCGGATGTATCGCTGGCAAGGTGGTTTTATTCTTTTCTGGGCTGATGATCAGCCGGAACAGGGCTCTTTCCATACAAATTATAAACTTGATAAGGATATGGAAGAAATCGGTCTGTTTGATAATGCAGCTTCAGGATATGCCTTGCTTGATGGTTTTTCTTATTCGGTGCAATCAACCGACATTTCTTACGGAAGAACAACAGATGGTTCTGCCGTGTGGAAGTTTTCGATGTGCCTACTCCTGGAAGCACCAACAGCCTGGTATCCATCGAAGAAAATACATTGACAATGCTGCACATCTGGCCCAATCCGGCCAATAGTGAAACCATTTACCTGTCCGAAAGCACCAACTTCTCAATTTATGATTTAACCGGCCGCAGGTTAAGCACCCATTTAAACAGCCGACAGGCTGATGTATCAATGCTCGCGCCGGGTCTGTATCTTGTTGTTACTGAAAAAGGAGCAACAAACAGGCTGGTCATAAATTAGTTTTAATATCAAAAGTCATCCCGGGCAAAAAGCAAAATGCAATTAAAGTTCTGAAATCTGGCCTAAGAATCATATCAAGCACAAAAAAATCCCGTTAACAGTTGTTTACGGGATTTTTAGTGGAATACTATCGCCTGAATATTACCCAAATCCTGTTTCCAATCTGCTAAATACCAGATGAAGTCAGGAAGCGATAAACGCCGGGCTCTAGGTTAGCTTTATACTTTGAGCTTTGAGCTTTAAACTTTGAGCTTTAACTTAAAGCTTAATCCCCGAAACACATCCCTACCCCACGGGCAGTCTTCATAAGTGCAGTATCGGGTTCAACCAGGTTTGGTTTCATTATGGCTTCTTTCAGGGTTACTGAAGTGATGTGCGGGTGCCGGTACGATACCATCCGCCCATATTCACCTGCCAACGCAAGCTCGAATGCTTTTACACCATACTGGGTAGCCAGAACACGGTCATAGGCAATGGGAATACCTCCACGCTGAAGGTGGCCTAAAACGGTAGTCCGGATACTATGCTCACAACCGGCTTGTTTCAACTCTTCTTCAAAGCGAAAACCTACACCGCCAAGTTTTACATTCTCGTATCCGACTTCCTTGCTTTTTGATCCGGTGATTTCACCTTTGATGTTGCGGGCGCCTTCAGCAATCACAACATTCACAAACCCGCGACCCTTATCAAAACGCTGATCGATACGTTCCATCACTTTCTCAATGTCGTAAGGAAATTCAGGCAGGAGGCAAATTTCAGCCCCGCCGGCAACAGCAGCATTGAGGGCAATCCAGCCGGCATTTCTACCCATGACTTCAAGAATCTGAACGCGGTTATGGCTGGCAGCAGTAGTTACCAGTTTATCCACAGCTTCTGTGGCAATCTGAATGGCAGTCTGAAATCCGAAAGTAGCGTCGGTAGCAGAAAGATCATTGTCGATGGTTTTCGGAACACCGATAATGTTGAGTCCTTTTTCGAAAAGCGCCTGTGAAATGCGCTGTGAACCATCACCACCGATATTGATCACTGCATCAATACCCAGGTACTGAATCTTGCGTATCATTTCATCAGACCGGTCAACAGTGGTGAAAGTACCATCGTGTTGCTTAACAGGCCAGGCAAAAGGCCCTCCTTTGTTGGTGGTCTGAAGGATTGTGCCGCCCTGGTAATGAATCCCGGAAACCGCCTTCTCGTCCAGAACAACGATTTCGGTGGGTTCACGCAGAATTCCGTTAAAGGCTTCAATACTTCCGACAACTTCCCAGTCTTTTTCGCGGGAGGCTCGCTTTACAATGGCGCGGATAACCGCGTTAAGTCCCGGACAGTCGCCTCCTCCGGTAAGAACTAATACCATCTTCATTGAGTTTTACTTTAATAATGAATAACTTAGGTCAAATAGGTCATGTTTCTGAAAAAACGCTGCAAAAGTACGAAAAAATTGTACAGTATTTTTCTTCGGGTTCAGACCAAAGCATTCCGTGTCGATTTAACAATAGAATAATGATAAATGAGTACTTTCGCAGCTCAGAAAAGAGTTTATGGACAAGAAGAAAAAACTTGCTTTGGTTGCGCACGATAACAGGAAACAAGACCTGATAGAATGGGTCGAATTTAATGCCCTGCGATTGCGTGAACATCAGATAGTCTGCACCGGAACGACAGGCCGTTTAATCGAGCAGCAACTCCGGTTAAGCCTTACCGAAGAACAATACGGTGAATTTGAAGTTCTGAAGCTGAAATCCGGTCCGCTTGGCGGAGACCAGCAACTTGGGGCATTGATTGTTGAAGGAGAGATTGACCTGATGATTTTTTTCTGGGATCCGATGCAACCCCAGCCACATGATGTAGACGTAAAGGCTCTGTTACGAATCACAGTTTTGTATAATATCCCTACCGCATGCAACCGCTCCACTGCCGATTTCCTCATCTCTTCCCCGCTCTTCACTGAGCATTACCAGCGAAGGGTAAAGGATTACAGTTCATATATTAACCGAGAAGTGAAAATGTAATGAATGCCGGTTTAGCTGTAATATTTGATATGGACGGTGTCCTGATCGATAATTTTGCCTGGCACCTGCTGGCCTGGGAAACCTTCTGTAAAAAACATAAAAAATACATCTCTGCTGAAGAGTTCCGTGAACATCTGTTTGGAGGTAACAATCCCGACCATATAAGATATATCTTTGGGAACGGAATAAGTGACACCCTGATACAGCAATACAGTCAGGAAAAGGAGATAATTTACCGTGAACTATACCGTGACCATGTGAGTCCGGTTAACGGTCTTACTGATTTCATCCATCAATTGAAATCACTTAACATTCCAATGGGAATTGCTACCTCAGCTGAAAAAGATAACGTTGACTTTATACTGGATGCTATTCACTGTACTGGCCTTTTTGATGTAATTGTTGATTCTTCCATGATCAGAAAAGGCAAACCGGATCCAGAAGTATTCCTGAAAGCCGCTCAGTTGCTTGAAGTCAAACCTGAAAATTGTATTATTTTTGAAGATTCACTTAAAGGAATTGAAGCCAGTCTGAGGGCCGGAATGAAAGTTGTAGGTGTCGCCACAACACATTACTATGCCGAACTTACTGAGGCTCATAAAGTTATCTCTGATTTCATGGAAATTACCCCCTTTGAACTGGAACAAATGTTAATGAATTCAAAGATTTTATAAAACCCGTGTTGTATTGGTAAATCCAGGAGAAAAATTACTGAAGAACCCGTTTTTCATTGAAAGGTAAATGTTAAATCCTGGGTTGTAACCTTAAAACACCAGATTATCAATGTAGAACATAAACCCGAAGTGCCATACTCAGATGGCCATCAACGAATTCAGAAAGTCATATAACCAACAACCCTATAAACATTCATTTATGCTTTCATTCACAAAATCACTCGCGATCACTGCCCTGATTTGTTTCAGCAGTTTCGCTATGGCCCAGAGCCGGATCGACTTTACAGAGTTTGATCTGCCTAACGGGTTGCATGTTATCCTTCATCAGGATAATTCCACGCCAATTGTGGCGGTTACAATTTCCTACCATGTGGGATCCAAGAACGAAAATCCTGACCGGACCGGATTTGCTCACTTTTTTGAACATCTTATGTTTGAAGGTTCAGAGAATATCCCCAGGGGGCAATTCGATAAAATTGCCATGAATGCCGGAGGTCAGATCAATGCCAATACCAGTTGGGACAGGACGTTTTATTACATTCTGCTGCCCTCGAATCAGTTGGAACTGGGTCTCTGGATGGAATCAGAACGTTTGCTGCATCTTCGCATCGACAGTACAGGACTGGAAACACAAAGGCGCGTGGTCAAAGAGGAACGCAAACAGTCGTATGACAACAGACCCTATGGTTCACTGATCGAAAAAACATTCAGCACAGCCTATACGGTTCACCCATACCGTTGGACACCCATCGGATCGGCCCAGTATATTGATGAAGCCACACTTGATGAGTTTATAGAATTTCATTCCAGATTCTATGTGCCGAACAATGCTATCCTCTCTATAGCAGGTGACATTGATCCCGAGCAGGCCAAGGTACTGGCAAGAAAATATTTCGGAGATATTCCACGGGGTACCAAAGAAATTACAAGGCCCAAAATCGTTGAACCGAAACAGACCGCTGAAGTCCGCGACACGGTATTCGACAACATCCAGTTGCCCGCTGTTGTTCAGGCTTACCACATGCCGGCTATGGGTACACCCGATTACTACGCATTGAGTATGTTAACAACACTGTTGTCTGACGGAGAAAGCTCACGCCTGAACAAATCAGTGGTTGATAAGCAACAAAAAGCTCTTTTTGTTGGCTCCTTCCCTATTCCACTTGAAGAACCTGGTCTATTTCTCGTATTCGGAATTGTAAACATGGGGATTGACCCGGCTGACCTCGAATCTGCCGTTGATGCGGAGGTTAAGCGGGCTCAGACAGAAGAACTATCCGACAGGGAGTTTGAAAAACTGAGAAACAAGATGGAGAATGACTTTGTCTCCAGGAATTCGACCATGGCTGGTATCGCAGAAAGCCTCTCAGATTATAAAATGTATTTTGGCGACGCAAATCTCATCAATACTGAAATCGATAAATACATGAAAGTTACCAAAGCAGACATTATGAGGGTAGCCAATCAGTATCTGACCAAAGAAAACCGCATTGTTCTTTATTACTTACCAAAACAAAGTCAGTAAACAGGAGGAAATATCATGAAAAAAATTATTGCAATCGCATTAACAACCGCCCTGTTTGCTGCCTCATACATCGGGAGTGCTCAGGTAAAAAGCGACAAGAAACCTGCTGGTTCACAACCATCACTTGACCGTAGCATCAAACCTTTACCCGGACCTGCACCGGTCATCAACATCGGTAAATATGAATCATTTGAGCTTGAAAATGGCTTAAAGGTCTTTGTTGTAGAAAACAGAAAGATCCCCCGTGTTTCTTACTCTCTCACTATTGATTATACACCTCTGCCTGAAGGTGAACAGGCTGGTCTGGCCGATATTACCGGCCAGATGCTGAGAAAGGGCACCACAAATCTGCCCAAGGATCAGCTCGATGAAGAAGTTGACTTTATCGGTGCCAGCCTTTCAACCAGTGCCACCGGATTATACGCTTCAGCACTGAAAAAACACAACAACCGACTGCTTGAGCTGATGGCGGATGTATTGATGAATCCCGCGTTTCAGGATGTGGAACTTGACAAGATTAAAACACAGACCATTTCCGGGCTGGAAGCATCCAAAAATGAGCCTTCGGCCATCAGTGAGCGTATCGGAAAGCAACTGGTCTATGGACAGAGCCACCCATATGGTGAATCGATGACTGAGAAATCGGTTACCGGTATTACCATTGATCAGTGTAAGGCTTTCTACCAGGGTTTTTTCAGGCCACAGATCGCGTATATGGCAATTGTAGGAGATATTTCTGTTGCTGAGGCCAAAGCTCTTATTACAAAGCACTTCAGCCGCTGGGAAAGAAAAGATGTACCGGAAATTGTTTTCCCTATGCCTGAAATGCCAAAAAATAATGTGGTAGCACTTGTCGACCGGCCAGATGCGGTTCAGACCACGCTCAGCATTGGTTACCCGTTAGATTATAAACCCGGAAATCCGGACATTATCAAAGCCAGGGTGACCAATACCATACTGGGTGGCGGCACTTTCAGGTTATACAACAACCTGAGGGAGGATAAAGCCTATACCTACGGGGCCTATTCAAGGCTCAGTGCCGATAAATTAGCCGGTCAGTTCAGTGTATCGACTGAAATACGTAATTCTGTTACCGACAGTGCCATCAATGAAGTGATGTTTGAAATGAAACGGATTCGTGAAGAGATGGTGCCCCAGCAGGAGCTTGATCTGGTGAAGAATTACCTTTCAGGAGCCTTTGCCCTTTCGCTTGAGGAGCCCCAGACTGTTGCCAATTTTGCCATCAATACCGCCAGATACGGACTACCCTCAGATTATTACATGAATTATCTGAAAAACCTTGCCTCTGTAACTGCTGCAGATGTTAAGGAAATGGCTGTTAAGTATATCAAACCTGAGAATGCTTACATTCTTGCCGTTGGTAAAGCCTCCGAAATTGCAGGAAAACTAGAACGGTTTACCGGTGGAAAGCCGATCAGGTATTTCGACTTTGAAGGCAAAGAATACGATCCCAGCAAGAAAGTGAAACCAGCACCCGCTGGCCTCACTGCCGCAGATGTAAACAAGGCCTATATCAATGCCATCGGAGGTGAAAAAGCCATGCTTAAAATCAAGGATATTACCATGATGGCAAGTACAAGTATGCAGGGTATGACCATCGGATTTGATATTTACCGCAAAGCGCCTGACAGGTACATGATGAAGATAGGTGCCGGCGATATGGTTTTTCAGCAGATGGGATACGATGGAACTACAGCAAAAATGATTTCGCCCATGGGTGGCGAAAACAAAACTCTGGAAGGTAAAGAACTTGAAGATATGAAATTTGAGGCAATCATGAATTCAGAACTTCAATACGAAAAACTTGGTATTGGGCTGAAACTTGAAGGCATTGAAGAAATCAACGGGACTGAGACCTACAGGGTTTTGATCACCTTCCCGAACGGCAGAGAAACCACCCGTTTCTTTGATACCATGTCGGGGCTGTTGCTAAGGGAGACCGGCGAGCAGGGCATTTCCGAATTCAGCGATTACAGGGAAGTGAACGGAGTCAAATTCCCGTTTATGATTTCTCAGCAGATGGGTCCGCAAACAATGAAACTAAGCGTACTGTCCGTCAAAGTAAACACAAAACTCAAAGATGAGCTATTCATTCTGAAATAACCCATTGTTCTGCATCAAAGAGGGTTGCCCAGTGGCAGCCCTCTTTTTTTTTCAGCTATCCGGCACAGAATAACAGGCAATATTCCAGCAATAATTCACATTTCAGAATTATTCTAATTTCTTATCTTTGTTCAGTGTTATGTCATAAATTGTAAATCAAATCAGCATTTCATGAAAATCTTTTCAAAAAACCTTATTACGGTATCTGCATTGATCGCTGTATTTTTGATCACAGGGTTATCCTGTAAGCAGAAACCTGCCGGCCTTAACAAAAGTGATAGTGCAACTGCTTTGGTCAAACATCCTGAATGGAGCAAGAACCTGAGTATTTATGAAATTAATGTCAGGCAATTCACCCCTGAAGGCACTTTTAAAGCCCTGGAAGCGCACCTTCCCAGAATAAAAGAGTTGGGGACCGATATCTTATGGATCATGCCTGTACATCCCATTGGAAAACTTAACCGCAAAGGGACCCTCGGAAGCTATTATTCAGTGATGGACTATAAGGCCATCAATCCTGATTTCGGAACAGACACCGATTTCAAACGTTTTGTTAAAAGAGCACATGAGCTTGGCTTATATGTTATTATTGACTGGGTAGCCAATCATTCCGCCTGGGACAATAAACTGGTTACGGAACATCCTGAATGGTACGTCCAGGATTCCACAGGGAAATTAGTTTCACCGTTCGACTGGACCGATGTCGTGAAATTCAATTATGAAGTACCGGAGATGCGGGCCTATATGCTTGATGCGCTAAAATACTGGATTCAGGATTTCGACATAGACGGTTACCGTTGCGATGTTGCCGGTGATGTACCTGACGATTTCTGGAATTCATCACGCATTGAGCTTGATAAAATCAAACCCGTATTTATGCTTGCTGAGAGTGAAAAACCAGGACACCACACCGCTTTTGATATGACCTATGGCTGGGAGTTTCATCATGTAATGAATAAGATCCATAAAGGGGAATTTACAGCGAACGACATTGAAAAATATCTGAAAAAGAATGATACAACCTTTGCTGCTGATGCTTATCGCATGACTTTTATTACCAATCACGATGAAAACTCATGGAATGGAACTGAATTTGAACGCCTTGGAGATGGGGTTGAAGCATTTTACGTTCTGACTGTTTCAGTTCCCGGTATGCCGCTGATTTATACCGGACAGGAATCTGCTATGAATAAGAGACTGGAATTTTTCGAAAAGGACCCGGTAGAATGGGGTGATTATAAAATGGCTGGTTTTTATAAAACCATACTGACACTCAAGAAAAACAATCCTGCCCTGTTTAATGGATCTTATGGCGGATCATGGGTCAGGGTGAATACTGGGAGCGACGATAAAATTTTTGCTATTCTCCGCGAGAAAGACAACAACAGGGTATTTTCTGTCATCAACCTCAGTGCAGCGCCAGTCACCGCAGATCTCACGGGAGAAGTATTTGCAGGTGATTACACCGAACTTTTTACCGGAAGCAAAAGCACACTGAAGGCCGGTGATAAGATTGAACTTCCTGCATGGGGTTACAAAGTGTTTTATAAATAAAATGATTCATTCCGGAAAGCCTGTTTGCTTGTTAATAAGCGACAGGCTTTTTAATGCCGGTAAATAAAAGTGATATGAAAAAAATCATTCTTTACTTCTTAATAATGTCAGGCATGAACCAGGCTTTCACTCAAAGCAGTCAATATCAAAGCTTAGGCACAATAACCTCTCATCATCTGAATGGCCAGGTGCTAAGTATTGAAACTGACTTTGGCAAAGCTGAAATTACAGTATTCTCACCTGGTGTATTCCGCATGAGGATTGTCAAATCTTCTTTTACAGAGGATTTTTCGTATGCAGTTACCGGGAAACCGGACAACTGTCAGGTCAACCTGGAGGAATCCAAAGAGAAAATTGTATTATCAACCAGTCTGCTAAAACTTGAAATTGATAAAGAACCTGCAAGGTTTGCCTTCTATACCATCGATGGCAGATTAATCAATACCGACGACAAGTCGCTGGGTACTTCATGGATTGGCACTGAAGTAACAACCTGTAAGCAGCTTCAGGAAGGAGAGCGCTTTATCGGACTGGGAGAAAAGACGGGCAATCTCGACAGAAGAGGAAGTGCATACGACAACTGGAATACCGACAATCCACGCTATGGACCAAACGATGATCCCTTATATGTGACCATTCCGTTTTACATGGGATTACACAATGATCTGGTCTACGGAATATTCATGGATAACACGCACAGAAGCCGTTTTAATTTCGGTGCAAGCAACGATCGTTTCAGCTCTTTCAGTGCCGATGACGGTGAAATGGACTATTATTTCTTATACGGGACTACCGTAGCAGATATTCTACGCGACTATACAGGGCTGACAGGCCGGATGACCATGCCTCCACTCTGGTCGTTGGGTTACCAGCAATGCCGTTGGAGTTACTTCCCCGATACCGAGGTACTGAATATTGTTCAGAATTTCCGCGACCGGAAAATTCCGCTGGATGTTATTTATCTGGATATTCATTACATGGATGCCTACAAGATCTTCACCTGGCACCCGGTACGCTTCAGCAATCCCAAGAAACTACTGGGAGATCTGAAAGCCCTGGGTGTTCATACAACGGTTATTGTTGACCCGGGAATCAAGGTTGAAAAAGGTTATGAAGCGTATGAAGACGGTTTAAAAAAAGATATGTTTATCAAGTATCCTGACGGCAAGGTCTATACAGCCCAGGTCTGGCCCGGATGGTGCCACTTCCCCGATTTCACTGACCCCAATGCCCGCGGATGGTGGGGCAGTAAATTCAGCGGACTGGTTTCGGATGGTGTGGAAGGATTCTGGAATGACATGAACGAAATTGCTTCCTGGGGAGGCGGGACAACGCCCCACATGGTGCAGCTGAACTGGGAAGGCAGACATACAACCTACCGACAGGCTAAAAATGTATACGGGATGCAGATGGCGAGAAGCACATTTGAAGGAACCCGGAAACTGATGAACAACAAGCGCCCCCTGATCCTTACCAGGGCCGGATATGCAGGTCTGCAGAGATACACAGCCCTGTGGACGGGTGATAACCAGGCCAGTGAAGAGCATATGCTTCTGGGCAGCAGGTTGCTCAACAGCCTCGGGTTAAGCGGTGTTTCATTTACCGGTGTTGATGTCGGAGGATTCAGTAAGGATGCAACACCATCGCTGTATGCACGGTGGATTGGTGTGGGAGCATTCAGCCCTTTCTTCAGAAGCCATACCCATTACGATACCAAACAGGCTGAACCCTGGGCTTATGGAGAGGTGGTTGAAAACATCTCACGTAATTATATTCAGTTAAGGTACAGGTTGTTACCATATATCTATTCCGCGTTTCACGAATCGGTCGAAACCGGAATGCCTGTTATTCGCAGCCTGGCCATCAACTACACTTTCGATGAAAAAATCTATAACTATATATACCAGAACGAATATCTCTTTGGTCCGTCAATTCTTGTAGCCCCGACCGAAAGCACACGCGAACTTGTAAAAGTATATCTCCCGGCCGGTGAATGGTACAATCTGCACACAGGCATGAAATATCACGGAAAAAATGAGATAATTACAGAGTGTCCGGTTCATATTCTGCCGCTTTTCATCAAAGCCGGATCAGTAATCCCAATGCAACAAGCTGTGCAGAGCACTTCCGAAAGCCCGGGAGACATCCTTTATCTACATGTATTCAGTGGTAATGAAAACACCGGCTACACCTATTATGAAGACGACGGGGAATCATACAACTATGAGAATGGCGCCTTCTATAAACGACTGATCACCATTGATGCACGCAAACGTGTAATGACGCTTGAAGCAAACACAGGATCGCTTAAGAGCCGTTTCAAAAAAGTTCAGTTCGTTTTTCATGGGTTTGCGACAGGTCAGGAATTCAGTATAAACAATCAGCCGTTCAAATCGCAAATGGCCGAATCCGACCTGTTCAATGCCCTTGATGCATCAGATCCGCAGTATCTGGAGACATTACATAAAACCACAAATGTAATTACTGCTGAAACCGCCCTCACTGATGAAAAAATTATTATAACCTGGTAATTTTGCCCTTAAATCGAAAGCCGCCGGAAGGTTCTTCCGGCGGCTTTCTTGCAAATTATTGAGATTGGGGATCTTAATTCTTATCTTTTCTTTGCAGGACAGAGCCCCACTTGATGATCATTTCCTGCAGCTGGCTGATATTGATGGGCTTCGCCATGTAATCTACCATTCCTGATTCAAGACATTTTTCACGGTCGCCTACCATGGCATTGGCAGTCAACGCTATAATATACGGTTGTTTCGAGGTTGGAAATGTCTCCCTGATTTTGATGGTTGCTTCGATGCCACTCATCTCAGGCATCTGAATATCCATCAGTATAATATCAAAGTCCTTTTCGTATAGAATCTCAACTGCTTCACGGCCGTTGATTACAGCATCTACCTTGTAACCCATGAGATTCAGCAGGGATATTGTAAGCTTTTGATTTACAATATTATCCTCCGCAATCAGAATTCTGAGAGGAATTCTGGAACTCAGTGAAAAATCAATCTCACTGTGTTTTTCCGGACCATTTTCCTTGGTTGTAAATTCAGACATAAGTTTTATGACTTCCTGAAATAATTCCTTTAATCTAACAGGCTTTGATAACTGTCCGGCAAAGAGATCACCTTTGATCTGCCCTAAGTCTCCCGAAGAGGAGAGAAGAAGCATGGGTGGGGTTTCTTTCTGCCTGATCTCCTTAATTCTGCCAGCCAACTCAATGCCATCCATTCCGGGCATCTGAAGATCAAGTACAATTAAATCAAATTTACTTTCGGCCTCTAATATCTCAAGTGCTTCCTGACCTGAAGCTGCCAGTAAAGGATTCATCCCCCAGGAATCAAACTGCAGCCGGAGTATCTGGCGATTGGTTTGATTATCATCAACAACTAATACTTTACGTCCACGTAGTTGAGGTAAATAACCTTTGACATGCAGTTTTGTTTTACCAACTGCAGATATTTTGAATTTTACAGTAAAATTGAAAGTCGAACCACCACCTGCCTCACTGACTGCCCAGATTTCGCCTCCCATCAGATTAACGAGTCTTTTCGATATTGCCAAACCCAACCCGGTTCCTCCGTATTTCCTGGTTGTCGAACTATCGGCCTGAATAAACGGCTCAAACAAAGATGCGATGGTTTGTTCATTGATACCAATGCCACTGTCTTTCACTGCAAATTTAAGCTCAGCCACACCATCCTTTTCCTGCAGTTGTTGCACAGAAATGAATACTTCACCTTTTTCAGTAAACTTTATTGCATTATTGATCAGATTGACAAGAATCTGTCGCAGCCTGTTGGAATCTCCAAGTAAATTTGACGGGACATCCGGTTCGATCATGTATAGCAAATCCAGCCCCTTTTCAATGGCTTTCATAGCAAAGAAATCCAGGGTGTCTTCGATGCAATTTCTTAGCTCAAAATGGTTTTCCTCCAGGATCAGTTTCCCTGATTCTATTTTTGAGAAATCAAGAATATCGTTGATAATGGTAATCAGGCTTTCACCCGAAAGCTGTATTGTTTCAGCATAGTCGCGCTGCGCTGAAGTAAGTTTTGTATTGAGCAACAGGCTCGTCATTCCTATTACTCCATTCATAGGAGTTCTTATTTCATGACTCATCATAGCCAGAAAATCGGATTTTATCCTGTTGGCCGATTCCGCCTCAGACTTGGCGAAAGTCAATTCATCCATGGCCGTTTTGTATCCGGAAATATCCCGGATAACCGCAACAACAGCTGGTTCACCACGAAAACTTATCTTCTTAAGGTGGAATTCACAGGCTACTTTTGCACCAGACCTGGCCAAAAGCCTCGCTTCAAACTTATTGGCAGAATAAGATGATTCCCTGAAATGAAGACTAATTTCCTCAACACGTTCTCTGTCAGGCAGGTCAAACAATGTCATGTAATCCTGGTCGTATAATTCCAGGGCAGCATAGCCCAAAAGTGATTCAGCAATTTCATTCACATAAAGAATTCTGCCTTTCCTGAAAATACAGATCAGATCGAGCGTGCTGTCAACAATGGCCCTTAATTTCTCTTCACTTTCAATAAGACTATTTATAGCCGACATGCGTGAAGTCGTATCATAGATTCTGAGGCAAAAACCATTCAGGCTGTCATTCTGATCTATCCTGTTATAAATATTTGCATCGGCATACAGGAAGCTCTTATCTTTCCGCCGCATCCTGAAATCACACCGGTCTGTTTTGCTGTTGCTGATTCCATCAATAAAATGCTGATCTTCAGTTGGTACAAGACTTCTCAGTGACATCCCGCATATTTCATCTTCACTGAATCCCAGAAGGTTAATAACAGGTCCTTTAACAGAAACAATGGTTCCTGACAGGTCAAGGCAAACAAGCAGGCTGTTCCCATTGGCATCGCGTGGGCGAAGTTCTGATAATTCAGAACATTTCATACTGGTCGATTGACTATCTGTTTTACCAGCTTGTTTCATAAAGGTTTTGTCCTAATTGTAACAGACAATTAATGCCACTTCCGGAATAAATCAAACTAAATTTCGGTTTCGGTGATCATGGTTCCAAAGTATACAGTAATTATCAAAGATTCAGCCAGATTCACAGGGTATTGTGAATCTTGTACTTACAACACAACGACCTCAAAAATAAGCCCAAAATGGGACATTTTTTACTTTAACAGGACAACGGCCTCATCTATTACACAAAAAAAATCGCTTATGCCTTCCTTTTAAAGTCCTTGCGTATTTTTAGTTAAACGTCGAAAATCAGTACTTTAGCAAACTGAAAAACAAAAAAGCAATAAAATGAAGAAAATCAAAATTATCAGACTGCTATTTCTCATTGCAACAGCATTTCCATTCTTCACCTATGCTCAGGATCGGTTTACCGCAGAAACGATGTGGAAACTCGGCCGTGTCAGCGACGTTCAGCTGTCACCGGATGGCAGTGCAATCATATACGGAGTTTCGAGATACGATCTTGGCTCCAACAAAGGAAACCGCGACATCTATAAACTCAGCCGGGATGCGGAATCTCCCAGGCAACTGACCGATTTCAAAGGAAGTGAAATTAATGCGGTCTGGCGCCCGGATGGCAAAAAAATCGGATTCCTTTCAGCCGAATCAGGTTCCATGCAGGTATGGGAAATGGGTATCAATGGAGAAAACAAAGTTCAGATCAGCAATATTGAAGGCGGTGTAAACGGCTTTGCCTATGCTCCTGATATGAGGTCCATCGTTTACATCGCAGATGTTAAACTGGAGAAAGATGTTCATGATCTTTATCCTGATCTCCCACTGGCCAACGCACTGGTTTACGATGAACTGATGTACAGGCACTGGGACAACTGGCATGACTACGCATACAGCCATATTTTTGTGGCTTCCTATACAGATGGTAAACTCAATCAGGGTAAGGATATTATGCCGGGTGAACCATGGGATAGTCCGCTGATGCCCAATGGAGGCATGGAACAGATTGCCTTTTCACCTGATGGCCGGCAAATTGCTTATACATGCAAAAAGCTGAAAGGAAAGGATTACGCCATCAGCACCAACAGCGATATTTACCTTTACGACCTGACCAGCGGCAAAACTGAAAACATGAGTGAAAATAATCCGGGCTATGATCAGGATCCTGTTTTTTCACCCGACGGTTCAAAAATAGTATGGCGTAGCATGGCCACCCCCGGATTTGAAGCAGACAAGGATCGCATAATGCTTTGCGAAATTAACCCGAAAGCCCTTGATGGAATGAAGAAGGGATTCGAATCGAAGAGTTCAGCTGCCGGAAAGACCACCATTATGACCAGCCGTGTTTTTACCGATCTTTCAGAAGGCTTCGACCAAAGCTCATCCAATTTTTCATTCAGTGCTGATGGCAGGCAGCTGTATTTTATCAGTGGTATAGAGGCCACATACCAGGTTTACCGGATGGACATGGCGACCCGGAAAATCACTCAACTTACAAGAGGCGACCATGATATTCAGGCTTTTTGCCTCGATGGCAAAGACATGATCATCACAAAAATGCGCCATGATCTCCCTTCCGAAGTTTTCAGGGTAAAACCCGATGGCAGTGAAGAACAACTAACCTTTACCAACAGGGAAGTGCTGAAGAACGTAAAACTGGCAACAGAACAAAAGCGATGGATCACGACAACGGATGGTAAAAAAATGCTGGTTTGGGTTATTCTTCCACCTGACTTTGATCCCAAC
Source organism: Bacteroidales bacterium (assembly GCA_016705005.1). Lineage (GTDB taxonomy): Bacteria > Bacteroidota > Bacteroidia > Bacteroidales > Lentimicrobiaceae > Lentimicrobium. Next base: position 18,263 of record JADIZB010000025.1, read on the forward strand.
AAAAAATATCCTGCCCTGCTTTACTGTCAGGGTGGTCCGCAAAGTGCCGTGAGTCAGTTCTTCTCCTACCGGTGGAATTTCCAGATGATGGCTGCCAACGACTATATTATCGTAGCCCCCAATCGGCGTGGATTGCCCACCTTCGGCCAGGAATGGAACGACCAGATCAGCGGAGATTATGGCGGACAGAATATGCTTGATTATCTCACTGCCATTGATTCACTGGCAGCAGAACCCTGGGTTGATGAAAGCAAATTGGGCGCTGTCGGTGCCAGCTACGGCGGATATTCGGTTTACTGGCTTGCCGGCAATCATAACAAACGTTTTAAAGCATTTATAGCCCATTGCGGCATCTTCAATTTCGAAAGTATGTACCTCGAAACAGAGGAAATGTTCTTCGTAAACTACGATTACAAGGGTGCTTACTATGAAAATCCACGCCCGAAGAGCTACGATTTCTCACCGCACAACTTCGTCCGGAATTGGGACACTCCAATGCTGGTGGTACACGGAGGCTATGATTTCCGGATCCCATATACCCAGGGAATGCAGGCTTTTAATGCAAATCAGATGCTGGGCATCCCCAGCCGTTTCCTCTTTTTCCCTGAAGAATCCCATTTTGTTCTGAAACCGCAGAACTCGGTTCTGTGGCAGCGTGAATTTTTCAGGTGGCTGGATGCTTATCTTAAGTAAACAGGCAATAAGCAAAATACCTTAGATGAAATAGTAAAGCCAGGACCCGGTTCGTTGGAATGAACCGGGTCCTGTTATTTCGAAAGCAACCTTTTACCTGACAATCATCCTGATATATCCTGATTCTGTACCGCTGATCAGTCTGCAGATATAGATTCCGGGACTCACTTTATTACCGGAGTTATCATCTCTGTTCCACACAACTGCAGAAGTACCGGCACTGTAAAAAGTGTCCTTAAAGTTTTTCACAATCCTGCCATTGATATCAATAATATCTATCGAAACTCTGCCATCAGCTTTCAGAAAAAAACTGACAGAAGTTTTTTCATTGAAAGGATTTGGGTAGTTACTGACCAACAAATCTGTTTTGCTCATTTCGACCAGTTCTGTACCTACAGGTTCAGAAATTACTTTCAGAACCGCCACTCCCCTGCTCAGGCAGCTCATCCAAAGTTCATAACCTTCTTCAATATCCTTGATTTCCATGTCCTTGATCTGAGCGTGGGGTAATCCACCATCTGTAACGGGAAAAATGCCGAACTCATTACCGTCGAACCAGCAGAGTCCGATCTGAGAAGGTTCATTGCTTCCAAAAGTGGTAAACCAAAGCCGTCCATCGGCACTATATGCCAGCGGGGTAATATTATCTCCGGGGATCAGACTGTTGTCCGGTGAAAAGAACTGGTAGGTATTCTGTTCGGCATCAACCCTGAACAGACCTTTATTAGAACCAATCCAGGCAATGCCACCGGGTGCCGGAACAACAGCAGTTAAAATATCGCTTTGCGGGTCGAGCTCGGGAAAATCATCCACTACTTTCGAGAAACTGTAAGTACCATCGGTTCGTAATGCCTGATAGTATGAACAAGCCCAGATGGTTCCTGTACGCGAGGGATCAGCTTTAATATTAGCTCCTATGCCTGTGAAGTCCACATTTGTCCAGGTTGAGACTTCGTCATTGAAATAGGATAGGCTGTAGTATTCGCCAAGGCTCCAAAGGCGGTTCTGAGAATCTTCAACCAGGCCCTGTGATCTTGAATTCGGATAATTGAGTGAAGTGTAGGCAGAGCCATTCCATGAATGCAGGAAGTTAAACATCGGATTAACAACAATTTCCCCGGTTGACGGACGGTAACAAATGGCTTCTGCGTTGTCGGTCGGAAATGGGAAAGGAAATCCCAGCCCATAGTTGAATTCATTATAACCAGTCCAGTTTGTACCGTCAAATTTCTGAAACCCACCTACGCCGGGGCCTCCGTTACCGGTCATCCAGATATTGCCCTCATTATCAATGGTCATATCGTCAACCCAATAGTCAATCTGTGATGAGTTGGTAATTCTGTGCCTTTCCCATAAACCTGTCGTAACATTAAATCTGGCGGCACCTTCGGTTCCTGTGATCCAGATGTTGCCCTGACTGTCCATATCAAGGGCATAACTATAGGCACCTTCGCGCCAGATTCCCCTGCTTTCCCAGGAAGTTCCGGTAAATTGAAAGACTTCGCTGCTTAACCCGGTAATCAGTGCTTCATGATTGCCGAGGGCCTTAAATACCCAGATATCAGAAATCACGGATTCAGGCTGCGGAGGTGTAACCCAGGTTCCGTCGGGTTGCCTGTAATCAAGTGAAAAAGGCTGACCGGGCGTAGTTACCCTTAAAGCCCACAGGTTACCTTCATCATCGATGCAATCGCTGCCGGGGAGTGCTACCACTTCTCCCGTTACATATTCCTGGGGCAATAAGGTAAACAACTGCGTCTCACTGTCAAAATTTATCATGGTATTCCAGCCTTCGCCATCAACCCATACATTGTATCCTCCTGTGGGTTTGGGCTGAATTGACAAGTGTTCACAAAAACCGATCAATTCAGGCCAGTTGTTTGAAGAGGAGCCATATCCCCAGTAATTCCACTGACCATTATCCGGGTTAAAACGGACCAATCCTCCGCCACCCCAGACCACAGATTGCACAGCTGCCCATATTGTACCATCCGGAGCAATGTCAATATCCATGGTTCTGCCACCGGGATGCAACGAGTTGTCGGCCCCCCAGAATTCAAGTGAGCCGGGTCCGGCCACAGGATCGAATCTGAGTATACCCCGCCAGGTAGCCATCCATAGAATTCCGTTTGCATCTTCAACAATCTCACTGATCCGCGAGGAACCAACATCATATATGCTTCCAATTACCGGATATTCCATGTTTGAGTAATTGATCCACCTGTTTTCCTGCTGAATGTACTTCGAAAAACCACCCTCTTCCCAGCCGGGAACATAAGCGGCAATATAAGGATCATCATCATGATCAATCCAGAGTGCTTCCGAATAATCGCCCATGATTCCTGTGTTACCGGCTGTGTAAAAGCGCCAGGAAAACCGGCTGGCTGTCTGGGCTTCCGACAATCCGGCAATTGTCAGAAAGAATGCGAACAAATAAATGTTTTTCATGATGGATTTTTTTAGTTATATTTATTCGGCAAAGAAAATTATCATCACCGACACCATAAAATTAAAACTTACGAACCGGAATAAACCGAGGCCGGAAGGGAATTTAAGCCGACCAATGAAAGTCTATTAATTTATACTGCATTGGTTCCTTTTGGCATTAATTTTGAATTTTAAAACTCATTTATGACATACCCACCTTTCCCAAATCATTTAAAATGAAAAAACTGATATTTTTTGGTATTGTATTCATTGCAGCTTGTGCCTGTTCTTCGCAGCGAGAAAGCACCGGATCAGGAAAACCTGCAGGAACAGTGGCCATTGACAGCACTGAATATGAAATAACCATCATTGATCCTGATTTTGACCGATGGTACTTAACACATTACTCACCGGCGCTTGAACGCAGCAATGAGTATTATCATTCGATGAATATTCAGGGGGTTTCAAATTGGAACCTGTATTTCACCAGAAACAGGTATAGTTCTGTTATCGGGTCTTATATTAATTATAACCCGTCAGAAGATTACGGAATTGACGTAAACCGAAGACTGTACTGGTATTTCAGGTTTATAGAGAAGAATTACAGGATCCGGCTGATGCATTAGAATCCGTTGAAATGCATGGCAGGTATAGAATTCTTAACCCTCAATGCCTGCAATGAATCAGTTGAGAATTGTTAAGAATGTTGTGATATAAATTCTTCAACAATCCTTATAATTTCGCCGGCATCCGGCTTACACCTGATCATGTCCTTTTCTTTCCTGAACCATGTAATTTGCCGGCGGGCATAACGCCGGGTGTTTGTTTTTATTTTTTCTATGGCTTCTGCCAGGCTGCATTTGCTTTCAAAATAATCAAAAAGCTCCCGGTAACCAACGGTATTGAGGGCATTCAGGTGACGTATCGGGTAGAGGCTGCGCGCTTCCTCTTCCAATCCGTCATCAAACATCTGATCAACCCTTGAATTGATGCGTTGGTGAAGCTCTTCTCTCGGCAGCTCAAGCATAAAGCTGATGATTCTGAAATCACGTTTGACCGGTTGCCTGATTCTGAATGAGGTGTAGGTTTTACCAGTGGCAAGGCACACTTCCAGCGCCCTGATGATGCGGTTGGGATTGGCCGGATCTACAACTGCCGAATATTCAGGATCGAGTTTCAGAAGCATGGCTCTTAGCGGGGCGAGTCCCTCGCTTTTAACCTTCGCGTGAAGCATTGCCCGGAGTTCAGTATCAGCATCAGGAAGATCATCAATGCCTTCGCACACAGCTTTGATGTAAAGGCCGGAACCACCCACCATCACTGCTATCGGGTTGTGGCTGAAAAGACCGGGAAGTAATGTAAGAACATCCTGCCCGAATCGGGAAACATTATAGCTATCGGTTACCGGGAGGTTGCCGATCATATGGTGCTTAACTTCTGCAAGTTGCCCGGCATCAGGCACTGCTGTACCAATAACCATTTCACGGTAAAACTGCCTTGAGTCTGCTGAAATAATCTCACAATCAAAATGCCTGGCAACCTCTATAGCCACAGAAGTCTTACCAACTGCAGTTGGTCCGGCAATCACCAATAGAATCGGGTATTCAGGGTACAGGGTCGTACGCTCTACCATTCAGAACTCTGCTCAAGGGTTGGATCGGTCGGGATATCGTCCTCCTCCTCATTATTCAGAATATCATCAAACTCACTGAGTAAGGCGATTTCATCCTCATCGGGGTCAACAGATTCAGAAAGCGGAAGCACTGGCGCAGAAACAATAAGCTTCCCCTCGCTTTTAACACACATCGGGTATTGGTCCTTATTTCCGGCCTCAAGAATGCGGGTAAGCTCAATGTAGAATGTTCTCGGGCTCAAAAAATCGTATTCATAAAGCAGGCGCTGATGCGGATCGTCAATCACATCTTTGATTCTTACTTTATCCATCTCAAAAATGGGCATCCTTTCACGCTTAGGACCACGACGGTCATCATCATCTTCTTCTTCAGCAGGCCCACCGTTCTGCTGCATATTGATCAGCGTGATCTCTTTCTTTTTACGCCAGTTGCGGTCACAAACAAAAAATGAAGCCAGTTCATTGCCCGGTAATTCTACAGATGTCTTGATGGTATTGTGGAAATCTGCAAATGTTTGTGACGACAGAATGTCGAAATCGCGAAGGAAGTCCTCCTGGTCTCCAAATAGCAACCTGAAACGATATACGTGCATGCCTGTTTTAATTTATGTTGGTTTGGTGTGATAAAATTAATCGATTCAGTTTAAAAAAACAAATTTCAAAGTAGCTCATTTACAGGTTGTAAACCCATGCTTTTGCCTTCAGCTATCATAAAATGGTAAGCTTTTTCGTAATCATTCTCCAGTTTACCGTCAAGAATAGCCTCCCTGATTGCCGTTTTGATGAGTCCCACATCACGGCCCGGAGGTAATCCAAAAGCTGCCATGATGGCCTCGCCGGTAACCGGGGGTTGCCAGTTTCGCAGCTTGTCCTTTTCTTCAATTTCTTTCAGCTTCTGACGGACAATATTAAAATTGGCCATGTACCGGTTTACTTTTTCACGGTTCTTTGATGTAATGTCTGCTTCGCACAGGGTCATCAGGTCGTCGATGTCGTCGCCTGCTTCAAACAGCAACCTTCGGATGGCGGAATCGGTTACCTCATCCTCTGAAAGAACAATGGGCCTCAGGTGCAGAAATACCAGTTTCTGGACATATTTCATTTTCTCATTCAACGGAAGCCTTAGATGCCTGAAGACCTGCGCAACCATTCGGGAGCCTTTGACTTCGTGACCGTGAAATGTCCATCCTGTATCTTCCTGATACCGTTTGGTTGCAGGCTTACCGATGTCATGAAGAATTGCTGCCCAGCGAAGCCATAAATCATTGGTATTCGGAGCAATGCGGTCGAGTACTTCCAGCGTATGATAAAAATTATCCTTATGCCCCTTCCCTTCTTTCGTTTCGGCTCCTTTAAGAGCAAGAAACTGCGGGAAAATGATTTCAAGAATTCCGGTTTCATCAAGCAGTTTAAATCCTGCAGAAGGCTTTTCAGCAAGAATTATTTTGTTTAACTCCTCACTGATCCGCTCACTGGAGACAATTCTGATTCGCTCCCGGTTTCGCGAAATCGCTTCCAGTGTTTCGGGAAGGATCGAAAAGCCCAGTTGCGTTGAAAAACGGATTCCCCGCATCATCCTCAGAGGATCGTCACTGAAGGTGATATCCGGGCCGAGCGGCGTTCGGATTACCTTTCTTTCAATATCCTGAACTCCTTCAAACGGATCTACCAGGGTACCATAATCGGATTGATTCAGACTGATAGCCAGAGCGTTTATTGTGAAATCACGCCGTTTCTGGTCATCTTCCAATGTACCGCTCATTACATCCGGTTTTCGCGAATCCGGGTGATAGGATTCTTTGCGTGCCCCGACGAATTCAAGCTGATAGTCCTGATAATGGACCATAGCTGTGCCAAAAGTTTTAAATATGCTAACGTTATGGTGCCCCCGGAGCTTTTTTGCAAACCGCCGTGCCACTTCTACCCCATCGCCAATCACTACAAAATCAATATCCGTGGATGAGCGACCAAGGAAAATATCGCGGACAAATCCACCTACCACATAAACCGGAAGGTTTATTTCAGCGGCGGCCTCGGCAATTTTCCGGAAAAGCGGATGCTTCAGATTCGATTTAAGGTTCATTCGGAATGGCATTCAATGCGGCAAAAGTACAAAACTTATATTGAAAACGTCCTCAATATTGAAAAGGTGAACTCCGGAACACCCCATTGGCAAGTGTTACAGGCATGATAATGAGTGGGAAAAATATTTTTCAAAATCATTTGGGGATGAGGTTTTGTTCCATATTTTTGACGCTCTGATCGGAATCTATTCAACAATTAAAATTAATCAGAAATGGCAAAAAGAACCATCGTAACATTGCCCGGTGACGGCATAGGAAAAGTTGTACTTGATGAAACCATCCGCGTTCTGGATGCAGCAGGCTTTGAAGCAGATTATGTTCATGGCGACATAGGCTGGGAATTCTGGTGTAAAGAAGGAAATCCACTGCCCGACCGGACCATTGAGCTGCTCAGAAAACATAAAATTGCCCTCTTTGGAGCTATTACTTCAAAACCAAAGGACAAGACTGCAGCAGAACTGGCACCTGAGCTTCAGGGAAAAGGTTTTACCTATTACAGCCCGATCGTTACAATGCGACAGATGTTTGATCTTGACATTTGCATGCGTCCCTGCCAGACCCTGCCCGGCAACCCGCTCAATTTTATCAGGAGGGGAAAGAACGATACCATTGAGGAACCGGTAATTGATGTGATGATCTTCCGTCAGAATACCGAAGGATTGTATGGCGGTGTTGAATGGACCAATCCTGGCGATCAGGTTTACGATGCGCTGATGACACATCCAAAATTCAAATCAAACTTTGCCTGGTGTCCCCGACCCGATCTGGCTGTTTCCACCCGTATTTTTACCAGGAAATATACTACCCGTATTGTAAAGGCTGCCTTTGAATATGCCCAGAAACGTGGTTTCAGCAAAATTACTGTTTGTGAAAAACCCAATGTTATCCGCGAAACATCGGGAATGATGCTGAAAATCGCCCAGGAAATGAGCAAAAACGAATATCCAAACATCTGGGTTGAAGACGTTAACATTGATGCCATGACCATGTGGCTCACCAAGAATCCTGAAAACTACAATGTAATTGTTGCAGGTAATATGTTCGGTGATATTGTTTCTGATGCATTTGCCGGTCTTATCGGAGGTCTGGGTTTTGCTACCAGTGCCCAGTTTAACCCTGAGCTTGGTATCGGTGTTTTTGAACCCACCCATGGTTCTGCACCAAAATATGCCAGTTACGAAACCAGCATCGTCAACCCGATTGCGATGATCCTTTCAGCAGTAATGATGCTCGAGCATCTTGAAGAATGGGATATGGCCAACCGCATCCGCAAAGCTGTCAGCGAAGTGATAGCAGAAGGTAAAGTACGTGCCTACGATATGATGAAACTCAAGGGTTCACCTGATGTTATCAATCAGGGTGCTGCTTCCACCCATCAGATGGCCGATGCCATTATTGCCAGGTTGAAGTAAATCAATTTATTACAGCATTACATTCTCCCCTTTGTTTCTTCACAAGCAAAGGGGAGATTATTAAATACATGAACAAACAAACAAAAACTATGACCCCGGAAATTAAGCCAGAATATGTAAAACAAGCCAGAGAACTCTGGCCTGAAATTGAATGGATCAGCGACGCATCCCTGCGCGAAAGCACAACCAATACCTGGGCGCTGGCATTACAGAAAAGTGTCCTTACTCCAGGTGATCTGAATACCATTCCTTTCACCCTTCTTGCAGGACCCGATCTTAAGGTGACCTTTATGGATCATAAACGGGCTGTGGTGCACATTGCCAAAGACTGCGGCAACCAGATGAACCTGTTTTTCAAAAACGATCTTCCGGTGAATATGGATGTGATGATCGCCGGGGCCATTCTTGCTGATGTTGGTAAACTGCTTGAATATGAAATGAAAGACGGAAAATCCGTCCAGGGTAGTTATGGCAAATATCTGCGTCACCCATTCTCGGGAGTTTCACTGGCAGAAATGTGCGGTGTTCCCGCTGAGGTCTGCCACATCATTGCTACCCATGCCGGTGAAGGCAATATGGTGAAACGTTCAACCGAAGCTTACGTGGTTCATCATGCTGACTTTATGACCTTTGAGCCATTCCGTGAAAGACTGAAAATCTGATAATTTCAAACCAACCGAAACAACATTATGACAGTAATTGAGAAAATTCTTGCCAGCCATTCAAACCAGTCAACTGTAAAACCGGGTGATATCATCGACGTTTTTATAGATTCGCGAGCCGCCCGTGACTTTGGTGGAGCCAATGTTGTAAAGAACCTGGTTGATAATGGTCTTACCATTGCTGACGCAAAACACACCGTGTTCACTTTCGATTGTAACCCGGGTGGATCAGACCAGAAATATGCTGCCAATCAGCATTATTGCAGGCTTTATGCAAGACAGAACAACATTAAAGTATATGATGTAGATGCAGGAATTGGCACCCACCTTGCCATTGATAAAGGGCTGGCATACCCGGGCTCAACTTTTGTTTCAACCGACTCCCATGCCAATATTATGGGTGCTATCGGTGCTTTCGGTCAGGGAATGGGTGATCAGGACATCGCAGCTGCCTGGGCAAAGGGTGCTGTGTGGTTTAAAGTCCCGGAGTCAGTAAAACTGAACCTGACCGGAAAACGTCCGGCCAATGTCACTGCCAAAGACATCGTACTCAACCTGCTCTCAGTATTTGGAGCAAATAAACTTCTTGGTTACAGTGTTGAAGTTTATGGTGATGCTGTTGAAGAATTCAGACTTGATGAACGCATCACCATTTCATCCATGGCAACAGAAATGGGTGCCATCATTGTACTTTTCACCCCGAATGAAAAAGTTCTTGGTGAACTTGAAAGAATAACCGGGAACAGATATGAGGCTGTGAAAGCTGATCCGGATGCAGTGTATACAGAGGTGTTCGATATTGATCTTGGCAACTTTGTTCCTATGGTTGCCAACCCTGGGCATCCTCACGACAATGCTTCTGTTATTTCAGTTACTAAAACTAAAATTGATTCTGCCTTCATCGGAAGCTGCACGAATGGACGAATTGACGACCTGAGGGTAGCCGGTGAAATCCTGAAGGGTCGAAAAGTTGCTCCGGGTGTTGTACTCAAAGTGGTACCGGCTACTGACCAGATATGGCAGCAGGCGCTGGACGAAGGGTTGATCAAAATTTTCAAGGATTCCGGAGCGCTGGTTTCCAATGCAGGCTGTGCAGGATGTGCTGCAGGTCAGGTAGGTCAGAACGGGCCTGATGAAGTTACGATCAGCACCGGTAACAGGAATTTTTCCGGTAAACAGGGGAAAGGTTTCGTTTACCTTGCAAGTCCGGCAACAGTCGCTGCGTCAGCCATTGCAGGATACATTACCACACCGGATGAGATCCCTGCCGAACCGGCCCTCTTTTCTGCAAAACCAGGAGCAGTTACTGCTGAAGTTAAAGCTAAAGCTGCACCTGCTGAGGTGAAAACCACTGTGGAAGGTCGGGTTTGGGTGATCCGCCAGGATGATATCGATACCGATATGATCTTCCATAACAGATATCTGGCTATTACTGATATCAGGGAGATGGGCCAGTATACCTTTGATAACCTGAAAGGTTATGAGGACTTTGCAAAAAAAGCCCAGGCGGGCGACATCGTGGTAACAACCAAAAATTTCGGTGCCGGAAGCTCACGTCAGCAGGCGGTCGATTGCTTCAAGGCACTGGGTGTTCAGTGTATCATTGCTGAATCGTATGGAGCTATTTATGAGCGGAATGCCATCAATGCTGCTTTACCTATTATGACCTACAAACAGGGTATGCTTGAAGATCTGAACCTTGAAACCGGAGATGTAATCAGTGTTGATTTTATTTCCGGCTCAATGACCAACAAGACCAAAGGGAAGTCAACAACCATCAATAAGTTTTATGATGCCCAGTTGCAGGTCTACAGAAATGGCGGACTTTTGTAGTTGAAATGCCAGTAGTTTAACAGCCGGTTCTTCGGGACCGGCTGTTTTTCTGTTCAAAATGAAGTAAAGAAAAATCAGGCGATGAAAGAGATTGCAGGAATTTCATATTCAATGACCGGGTAATCTCAATGAATCAGATATTATTTTATTATCAAATCAAATTGTTTAACAGCCAAGGATGAAGTTTTCACACCTCTTTTTTGATCTCGATGGAACCCTGATTGACTCAAAGCCCGGTATTTTCAATTCCGTTTACCACACACTGGAAAAACTGGAAATCAGAAAAGATGACTGGCCGGAAAACCTGAATCCCTTCATAGGGCCTCCACTCCGTGAGTCCTTTAAATCGCTGTTCGGATTTGATGAAGATTTGACCGAAAAAGCAACAACTATATACCGGGAGTATTACAGCCAAACGGGGATGAATGAATTCACCATTTATCCGGGCATCAGGGAGGCTCTGAAACAATTAAAGGACTCGGGATTCAACCTGAGTGTAGTTACTTCAAAAGCCGAGCAGTATGCAATTAAAATGGTCCGCAATGCCGGATTCTCTGAATTTATCACAATCGTTTCCGGATGTGAGATCAACGGAACCAGAAGCGAAAAAGCAGAACTGATCAATTACACCCTCGATAGACTGGGCCTTCAGCCATCAAAGCAAATTCTGATGATCGGTGATCGTTATCACGATCTCAGGGGAGCACGGATTACAGGAATTTCTTCCGCTGCAGTACTTTACGGATATGGGTCAGTCAGTGAGCTTGCGGCTGAAACGCCAGGCATAACCATTGCCACCCCCATTGAACTGGCTGAGAAAATCATTGGAGCGACAGAATAGTTATGTCGTAACAATGGAAAATGGTAAGTACTTAACGAATAAACCTGCCTGTTCATATTTTTTTTCAACCAAACCGCTTACAAATGAGTATCCCGTTTATTAACAACTGACGCTTACCAAACCTTATATTACACACCAAAATATCTGATCTGAATATGAAAAAAGTATTTACTCTTTTTCTTGCTTTGGTTTCTGTTGTAGCCATGGCCAATCCTGTTGACATGAAAACAGCTGAAAGTGTGGCAGTAAATCATTATACCTTCCTTGCCCCGGACGGCATAAGTGACTTCACGCTAAGTGGCTCATCAGAAACTATTTACAACGGAATTACTACATTTTACCTTTTTACTTTTAACGCAGGTGGATTTGTAATGGTTGCTGCCGATGATGCGTCCATACCTGTTCTCGGCTATTCGTATGAAGGCCGGGTTTCTGCTACCGATGTTCATCCTGCAGCCAGGTCATGGTTTGAAACCTACAACCGGCAAATGGTTGAAATAGCTGGGGCTAAACTCAGCAATCAGTCAACCCGCCCACTTTGGGACAAAATTCTGTCAAATACCATGGAGCGCTCGGTCATGGATGTTAACCCTTTGCTCACAACCACCTGGGATCAGGGTTGCTACTACAACGCACTTTGCCCGGTTGAAACCGGTGCCGGCGGAGGTTCATGCAACCATGCCTGGACTGGTTGTGTTGCCACTACGATGTCCCAGATCATGAAATATCACTCTTTTCCATCAACAGGAATCGGGTACCACTCCTATACCCATCCCGATTATGGTTTGAAGTCGGCCAATTTCAGCAGCACTACCTATAATTTTGCTGCCATGCCCAACAATGTAACCTCTTCAAATACATCTGTGGCTACCCTGATGTACCATGCCGGTGTTTCGGTCAATATGCAGTATGCTGCTGCCGGCTCCGGGGCTTTCAGTGAGGATGTGCCCTTTGCACTGGTCAATTATTTCAATTATGCACCAACTGCTGAATTGAAAAGCATAGCCGATTATCCGGTAATGGCCGATTGGTGGGCACTCATCCGTACCGACCTTGATGCCGGACGCCCTGTATATTATGCCGGATCGAGCACTGCCAGTGGCGGGCATGCCTGGGTGTGTGATGGTTACCGGACCAGCGATAACAAATTCCATTTCAACTGGGGATGGTCAGGTTCTTACAACGGATATTTTGCTATAGGTGCCCTGAATCCCGGTGGAAACAACTTCAATGATGATAACCGTATAATCACAGGAATTGAACCGGGCAACAACCTGGCTACCTGGCTGGTTCAGAATTCATCATTTTCAACTGCTTCGAGGGGAATCTCCTATATGCACGCAGCTTCGGCCACGGTAGCCTGGGCTACAGCCTACGACGGGTCAGGCGGAGGTGCCACCATCAATGAATTTACCCGCACCACCAACGGAGGTGAAACCTGGACACCAGGGCAGGTACTCGGCGGATCAACCTACGGATTGGGAAACATTTGTGCCCTCGATGCCAATACAGCCTTTGTGGCAGTATACAACGGAACAGGTAACCAGAACAATACCTGTGGTGTTTACAAAACATCGAACGGCGGTGTTACCTGGAACCAGCTTCCGGGTGCGCTGCAGGGATCGGCTTCGTTTGCGAACAATGTCTATTTCTGGAACGAACAGGAAGGAATGTGTCACGGGGATGTCAGGGACGGATATTTTGAGATTTATACTACTGTAAACGGCGGCTCGACCTGGCAGCGGGTTCCACAGGCCAATATTACCGGGGGTACCCCGGCGAGCGGTGAAGGCGGATGGACGTCAGTGATTGAAGCAACGGGAGAAAATACCATCATGTTTGGCACCAACAAGGGTAAAGTCTATATCTCTGATGACCGTGGATCTCACTGGAGGGTGACCAGTACCGGTATTACCCCGGTTGATAACGGAGGAATTAATCTACTTGCCTTCAGCGATCCCAACAATGGCATTGCAGCTCAGACCCAGACTCCGATTGTTTACAAACGAACGACCAATGGCGGTACAACGTGGGAAACGCTTTCGCCCAACGGTCCTTTTCTCACCAACGACCTTATGGCCGTTCCGGGGCTTGTTAATACCTATGTTTCGACTGGTGCAGCCACCGGAGCAACCGGCGTTTCCTATTCCACCGATGGAGGTCTGAACTGGACCTATTTCGGCGGCACTGCCAGCAAACAGTTTCTGGCCGGTGACTTCTTCGACAATACCTGCGGCTATGCCGGCGGATTTAATGAAGATCAGTATAACAGCGGAATGTACCGGATGATTGGCGAACTTGGTTCAGCCGCCAGCGGTGCGCAGATCAGTATCAACCCTCAGGAGTTCAGCCTTGCACTCAATGTTGATGAAATTACCACCAACCCGCTGACCATTTCCAACACTGGTGATGCTCCGCTTGACTGGACCATTGCCATTGATCCGGATCCATCACCCTGGCTGAGTGTTACACCAACATTGGGAACTGTTCCTGCCGGCGAATCCGCTGAATTGCAGGTTACTTTCGACGCAACCGGACTGTTGCCGGGAGAATACGATGCATTTATAGTTATAAACAACAACAGCATAAACAATACCGCTGTTGACATTCCTGTTCACCTTATTGTCGAAGGTGTTACCCTTGCAGCCCCTTACGACCTGCAGGCAATTGTTGATGGATTTGATGTAAATCTTACCTGGATTGCTCCGGGTGGAGGAACTGGCACCACCGAAGAATTAATCTATGATAATGATGGAACGGTTACAGGAGCCTACAGTTACGAAGGTTATGCCATGTCGACCCACATGTCACCACAGGGAGCCTGCCGGATTCTGTCGCTTAAGTATTTCACTACCATTGATGCCGGGGACAACACTTTCAACGCAGAAATATATGGTTGGGACGAAGTTGCCGGAACACCATCCACTGAACTTATTCACGAGGTCAGCGCCACCGGAATAGATAATGACTGGCTTGAAATTGATGTTTCCGCACAAAACATCCTTGTTGACGGGGATTTCGTTGTTGGTTTCGGCTCAATCAATGCCACAACCTTTGTTGGATACGACGGAGGGCTTGACAATGGCCGTTCCTGGGATTACGATCATGCCGGAAGCTGGGCTGCCTACAATGAAGCCTACCTCATCCGTGCTGTTGTTCAGTATACCAATGGTACCGTCAGGGAAATTTCTGCAGCACCTGAGCATAGCCTGCCCGGATCAACTGTGACAAACCATAGTGCCCGAACAGCCTTCAACGGGGAAGTTTCACCTGTTCAGATACCAGCAATGAGACACAATACCAATACCCTGGCCGGATACAATCTATACAGAAACGGATCACTGATTGCCGGACCAGTAGCCGAAACATTTTACACCGATGCTGATCTTGACAATGGAACTTATGCCTATTATGTAACCGCTTTGTACGACAATGGTGAATCAGGACCTTCAAATGTTGTTGAAATTCAGATTACCGGGGTTGGTACAGGACAAAACGGATCAGTTGCGGAGTTTGAGGTTTATCCCAATCCGGCAGGAAGCATGCTGAACATTGCCGGGAATTCAGAAATACTTAGCCTTAAGCTGATAAATATGGCAGGCCAGGTTGTTTATGCAACATCAAACTGCGGCCAAAATCTCAGAATAAATACCACGGGACTGAAAAGTGGCCTGTATCTGATCGAAGTCTTAACAGGAAAAGGTGTTTCAACCAGAAAAGTATCTATAAAATAAAAATAGTTTCTATCAACAAAAAGAGTCTGTCTCAAAAGCCTGGAATTGTCTATATTTCGACTACGCTCAATATGACAATAAATTGATTATCTGATGTCAGACTGAGCGAAGTCGAAGTCTTATCTAACTTATTAGACAGACTCTTTTTGTTTACAATTATTCACGAACACCTGACCGGATATATTTGTTCTGAGTTTTATAATCATGTCCGGACCGGTTCAGGATTTTCGGAACTGATAACCACTATGGTAATTCATTTACGAATAACCTGGGATCAATACCTCATGAATAAACCTTGATTGAGCCTGGCCAGTTGCATAACCAGCTATGACTTACCTTTGTTAGCGAACTTAAAGGGAATTTAATTCTAAGTTTTTGAAATACTGAAACCCTGAATATTTTTTTTACATCCGGATAGGGGTAAATCTGTTTTCGATTGTCTATTATTAAAATAACAATGAATTTAGTTGGTTTGAAAGACTTTCTTTCAAACAATTAACCGGATAACCCCTCCTCAATCCCTGATTAAATCAGGCTGTCTCCACCCCGGAGCAGCCTTTTTCTTTTATAACAGGCTACATCTTTTCAGGGACATCGATACCCAGGAGTGACATTCCATTCCTGATCACAGTGGCTGACAGCTGTGAAAGGGCAAGCCGTAAAGTTCTGGTATTCAAATCTTCTTCTTTCAGAATGGTCAGCTCATGATAGAACTGATTGTATTCACGGGCTACTTCAAACAGATAATTTGCAACCACCGAAGGGCTTAGATCACCGGCAGCCTGCCCGACCACCTGGGGAAACTGGTAGAGCATTATCAGCAGGTCGGCTTCTTTGGGATGGAGGCTTACCGGTCCGGTAAACTGAATCTCCTCTCCTGCTTTCCTGAGGATAGATCTGATCCTGGCATGGGTATATTGAATGAAAGGACCCGTATTACCGTTGAAATCGATGCTTTCGCGGGGGTTGAAGGTCATATTTTTCTTTGGATCGACCTTCAGGATAAAATATTTGAGGGCACCCAGTCCAACCATACTGTAGAGTGCTTCGGCTTCAGTACTGTTGAAATCTTCAATTTTACCGAGTTCTTCGGTCATTGCCCGGGCCGTGGCGATCATTTCATCCATCAGGTCGTCAGCATCCACAACGGTACCTTCGCGCGATTTCATTTTCCCTTCAGGCAATTCAACCATTCCATAGGATAAGTGGTAAATGCTGTCGGCCCAGGGGCGTCCGAGTTTCTGAAGCACAAGTTTCAGTACATCGAAATGGTAGTTCTGCTCATTGCCGACAACATAAATCAGCTGACCGGGGTTAAAATCATCGGCCCGTAGCTGGGCGGTACCCAGGTCCTGTGTCATATAAACCGAAGTACCGTCGCTCCGGAGCAGCAGTTTTTCATCAAGACCATTCTCTGTCAGATCGATCCATACTGATCCGTCATCTTTCCTGAAAAGTATCCCCTTCTGAAGCCCCTCTTCCACAATTTTTTTTCCGAGAAGATAGGTTTGCGATTCATAATATATCCGGTCAAAATCAACGCCAAGTCTCTTATAGGTTGCATCAAAACCCTTATATACCCATGCATTCATTTTATTCCAGAGTTCGAGGGTTTCCTCATCACGGGCTTCCCATTTCAGCAACATTTCACGGGCCTGCTTCATCATCACAGATTCCGCAGTTGCCTGTTCCTCACTCAATCCCCGGGCCATCAGACCAGCCAGTTCTTCTTTGAATTTCCTGTCGAACAGCACATAATAATCCCCTACCAGTTTATCTCCCTTTTTACCGGACGATTCAGGAGTCTCCCCCTGTCCGAACAGCTTCCAGGCAAGCATCGATTTACAGATATGGATGCCCCGGTCGTTAACCAGGTTCACCTTGATAACATTCCTTCCACTGGCATTGAGGAGTTGTGACACAGAATAACCCAGCAGGTTATTCCGCACGTGACCCAGATGCAGGGGTTTGTTTGTATTAGGCGATGAATATTCAACAACAACCGGACGACCTTCCTTTTCATGCTTTAATCCGAAATTACCGTTTCTAACCTGACTTGCCAGAAAGTGATTCCAGTAGAGTGATTTGATACGGATATTGAGATAGCCTTTAACCACGCCAAAACTTTCGGCCTCCTCCATCGATTCCATGATGGCTTGCCCCAGCACAGCTGCCGTTTCCTCTGGTGATTTTCTTGAAATTTTCAGCAGGGGAAATACCACCAGAGAGAAATCACCCTGGTTCCGGAATGCGGGAATGGTGCGCTGAACTGCCAGAAGAGAAGGTTCAACCTGAGTATTAAAGAGCCGGCTTACAGCATCCAGGGCATGCTTTGTGAGAATCTGTTCAATCATCTGATTACTGTTGATAAAGTCAGCAAAATTAACTGATTTTTCTTCATCAACCCTAAGGATATTCACTGCCTTCATTATGACAGGTCATCCGATGGTATCCTTATTCATAATGGCTCTGAATTGGCAGGATAATTAAAATATTTCAGGCAAATTTCTGGTGTGATACTTAAACATTTATATTTGCAACGGTTTTTTTGCGGCAGGTTGCCGGTAAAGGTTCTTAAAGCAGACTCCCAGTCTGCCCGGGCCCGTAAAAGAGCTGAAATACGCTAAATGCAGAATTTCACTCAATTAACAATACAAAAACCAATACCAATGAAAAAAAATGTAATTATCATCGGAGCCGCCGGAAGGGACTTCCACAATTTCAACACCTATTACCGTGGCAATGCTAACTATAATGTAGTAGCTTTTACAGCAGCCCAGATTCCTGATATTGATGGCCGCAAATACCCTAAAGAGCTAGCCGGTGAGGAACTTTATCCTGCCGGAATTCCTATTTATGCTGAACAGGACCTGCCAAAACTGATCAAAGACCTTAAAGCCGATGACTGTGTGTTCTCATACAGCGATGTTCCTTACCCCAGGGTAATGACCATGAGTGCTATTGTAAATGCTGCAGGTGCAAATTTCATCCTACTTGGTCCTGCTGATACAATGGTGAAGAGCACCAAGCCGGTGATTGCCGTTGGAGCTACCCGTACCGGTTGCGGAAAAAGTCAGACCAGCCGCCGTATCATTGAGATCCTGATGGAAAAAGGCCTGAAGGTTGTAGCCATCCGCCATCCAATGCCTTATGGTGACCTGAATGCACAGAAAGTTCAGCGTTTTGCCACAGTTGAAGATCTGAAAAAACACAAATGTACCATCGAAGAGATGGAAGAATATGAACCTCATGTGGTTCGCGGCAATGTTATTTATGCCGGGGTTGACTATGAAGCCATTGTGCGTGCAGCTGAGGTTGATCCGGATGGTTGTGATGTTATCCTTTGGGATGGCGGAAACAACGACTTCCCGTTCTACAAACCCGATCTTATGATAGGTGTTGCCGATCCTTTGCGCCCGGGAGCTGAAGTAAGCTACTATCCAGGCGAAGTGGTTGCCCGCATCTCAGATGTTATTGTGATCAATAAAATAGATTCAGCCAGCCTTGATAATATCAATGCTGTCCGCGCCAATCTGGCCAGAATCAATCCAAAAGCCATCATCGTTGATGGAGCCTCACCACTTACCGTTGACAAACCCGAACTTATCCGTGGTAAACGCGTGCTGGTTGTTGAAGACGGCCCAACCCTCACCCATGGTGAAATGAAGATAGGTGCAGGTGTTGTTGCCGCATTGAAATTCGGTGCCGGTGAACTGGTTGACCCAAGACCTTATACCGTCGGAAAACTGAGTGAAACCTTCCGCATCTACCCGAACATTGGCACCCTGTTACCTGCTATGGGTTATGGTGACGAGCAGGTCCGCGACCTTGAGAAAACGATTGAAAACACACCTTGCGATGCAGTGGTTATAGCAACTCCGATTGATCTGAGCAGAATTGTTAAGATCAACAAGCCAACAGTCAAAGTCGGCTATGATCTTCAGGAAATCGGCTCTCCGAACCTGTCAGGCATCCTTGACGAATTCGTTAAAAAACACAATCTGGTGAAATAAGTAAGAGCCCCGTTTATCGGGGCTTTTTTTTTAACACTTTATGAACAACGAAACCCTTTGATCCTGTTGTTAAGTATTTTTGCAAAACAAATAAAAATCCTAATCCGGAACAAAACCCATGAAAAACCGTAGCCTGGTATCCATCAATGATTACACAAAGGAAGAGTATCTGAAAATACTCGATCTGGCTGAAGAATTCGAGAAACAGCCTACCCAGAAAATACTTGAGAACTTCGTGGTTGCCACCTTGTTTTTCGAGCCTTCCACCCGCACGCGACTGAGTTTTGAGAGTGCAGCCTCAAGACTGGGTGCCAAGGTGATCGGGTTTTCCGATGCTTCCAATTCGAGTGTTTCAAAAGGCGAATCGCTGAAAGATACCATTCTGACGGTGAGCAATTACAGCGATATCATTGTGATGCGGCATCCCCGCGAAGGCAGTGCCCGTTTCGCAAGCGAAGTAGCTTCTGTACCGGTGATCAACGCCGGTGACGGCGGTAACCAGCACCCGACACAGTGCCTGCTCGACCTGTATTCCATCCGTAAAACACAGGGAAAACTCGATGGCCTGAACATCGCTTTCGTGGGTGACCTCAAATACGGACGAACCGTACATTCTGATGTGATGGCTCTCTGTAATTTCGACACCACATTCCACCTTGTTTCTCCTGTGGAGCTCAAACTTCCGAGTTATGTCAAGATGCACATCAAGGAAAACAATCTGAAATACCACCAGTACACCGACCTGAACGATGTCATGGGGATTGCTGACATCATCTATATGACCCGCATTCAGAAGGAAAGATTCTCCGATCCAATTGAATATGAGAAGGTTAAGAATGCCTACATCCTCACAGCCAGTATGCTCGCGGGATGCCGTGAAAATATGCGTGTTCTGCATCCGTTGCCGAGGGTCAATGAAATTACAGAAGATGTGGACTCCACCAGCCAGGCTTATTATTTCCAACAGGCACTCAATGGTGTCTACGTAAGGCAGGCCTTGCTGGCAACCATTCTTGGAGTTAAATAACAGGTGTTCAAAAAGGAAAAATAAAGCAATGGAAAACGATAATATCAGAAAAGAACTGGTTGTTTCAGCCATCGAGAACGGAACCGTAATCGACCATATCCCGGCAAAAAGTGTGTTCAGGGTTGTTAAAATGCTGAATCTTGATGAGAATGAAACACAGGTAACCATCGGACTTAACCTGAACAGCAGCAAGTACGGCAAAAAAGGGATTATAAAGGTGAGTGATGTCTATTTTGAAAAGCAGGAAATCAACAAAATAGCACTGATAGCCCCAACTGCAACGCTAATCATCATCAAGAATTACAAAGTCGTTGAAAAGCGGCATGTTGAGATTCCGGATGTGATAAAGAAGTTTGTGAAATGTGTAAACCCGAATTGCATTACCAATCACCAGCAGGTCAATACCCGGTTCAGCGTGATCGACAAGGAGGAGCTCCGGCTGCAGTGTCATTACTGTGAAAAAATCACGGCAAAGAACAATATTGTAATTTTGTAATCACCGGAAAGATTTTAACTCCCCTGTCGATCCGGATCAAAACCCGGATTAGCAGGGGTTTCTTTTAAAATCAAGATTTTCGGCAAAAACTATAAATTCTTTTGCCACCAAGTCACGAAGACACCAGGTTTCACTAAATGAAAGCATTAAATTTGTAAAATTCAGAGTTTCTGTGCTCCCACCTGCCCTCCTTTGGCGGGTAAAACGGTAGTCAGAGTTGCTGCAAAATTTAAAAAGTTAGTCAGGGATTTAAAATTATGATTAAACATTAACATTATCAATTATTTATGTTAATCATGAGAATTCCCCCCGAACAACAATGTTTTAAAATATATTAACCGTGAAAAAACAAAATCTTATTTTATTCTGCCTGAGCTGTATGTTGATGGCCAATGCCCAGAATCAGCCTGTACAGAAAGGCACCTTTAAATTTTACGAGCCTGGCTATTACCAGAATTCAATCCTGAAAGGCATTGAAAAGTTCGAAACTGTCCAGGAGCCCCTGAAACAGGCCGGCACCTTTAAACTTGACCCGGCAGGCCTCAACATTCCGACCGATAAGAGTGCCTTTAAATCCATCCGGCATCTTCCACCGGTTTCCCAGGGCAATACAAATACCTGCTGGAGCTATTCAGCCACTTCAATGCTGGAATCTGAGATATTCAGGCTTACCCGACAGGAAGTCAAGCTTTCTGAGATGTTCACAGTTTATTGCGAATACATCGAAAGGGCTGAACAATATATCAGTACACGCGGAAAGATCAATATTGGTGAAGGTTCCGAAATGAATGCGGTGATCAAGGTAATGAAAAAATACGGTGCCCTACCCTATTCCTCGTTTTCAGGCCTTCTGCCGGGTCAGGAATTCCAGTCGCACGAGAAGATGTTCAACGAGGTCAGGGCATTCCTCGATGGACTCAAAGCCCGCAACGCATGGGATGAAGCTTCAGCTGTAAGTACAGTTAAAAGTATTATGCATCATTACATGGGTGTTCCTCCGGCAACGGTCACGATTCAGGGAAAGGAATATTCACCCCGTGAGTACCTTACCGGAATACTTCGCATCAACCCTGATGATTATATCGATGTTTTGTCCTATATGCAGCAACCTTACTGGAAACAGGTGAGTTTTGACGTACCTGATAACTGGTGGGGTGATGACAGTTATTACAACATTCCACTGGATGACTATATGAAGATTCTGAAGAAATCGCTGAAAGCAGGCATCACGGTTTCCATAGCCGGGGATGTTTCGGAAGCCGGTTTTCTGGCCCGTGAAGCAAATGCAGCCGTGGTACCGGCATTTGATATTCCGTCATCTGCCATTGATGAAAATGCACGCCAGTTCCGGTTCAGCAACGGCACCACGACCGATGATCACGGGCTTCATGTGGTTGGCTATCTTGAGAAAGATGGAGTTACATGGTACCTGGTGAAGGATTCAGGTGCAGGTTCCAGAACAGGTGGTATTGAGAAAAACATCAATTTCGGATATTATTTCTTCCACGAAGACTATGTTAAACTGAAAATGATGACCTTCCTGGTGAATAAAGAAGTGATGAAAGATCTGCTTCCGAAGTTCAATTAAGGATTCAGGATTGAGGTTAGCCGCTAAAGGTCGGGGTTATCACTTTCAGGGGTTACCCTGAAAGTGCTGAATGAGATCTGTTGTGCTCTATCACTTGTCATTCGTCATTCGTCATTCGTCATTCGTCATTCGTCATTCGTCATTCGTCATTCGTCATTCTCATTCTCACCCCATGCCAACACACATCCGGAAACTGATCAGCGAAGGGGAACACCAGCAACTTGACTTTAAGTTCGGAATTACCGACTCGAAGAAGATTGCCCGCTCCCTGGCGGCTTTCGCCAATACTGATGGCGGAAGGCTGCTGCTTGGTGTCAAGGACAACGGAACCATTGCCGGAGTTAGGTCGGATGAAGAATACTATATGGTTGAAGCCGGGGCCAGCCTTTACTGCAGGCCTGAAGTTTACTTTGAAATGAAAGAATGGGAAGAGAATGGTAAAGCTGTTCTGGAAATAATTATCCCGAAAAGCTTCGCCGGACCACATTCTGCCCCGGATAAGGAAGGCGTTTACCGTGTTTTTGTCAGGGTTGGGGATGAGAATTACCCTGCCAACGGGGTTTTGCGTAAAGTCTGGAACAAACAGAAAGATCCGAAAGGTGTTTGTATTGAATATACTGTGATAGAGCGCACTTTACTTGCATACCTCGAAATTCATGAAAGCATCACACTTCAGGCGTTCAAAAAGCTTTCGGGGTATTCAAAACAACGTTGCGAACACATTCTGGCCGACTTTATCGTCCTGAACATCATTAAACTCAACTATTCAGCAACCGGTGAGTTTTATACGCTGAACCCGGATTACCGGTTCGATCAGTGATGGGAAATGAAGAATGATAATTTTGATTTACGATTTTAGATTGTAGATTTGCCAGGGACTTTAGACTTGCTTAGTACCCGGAGACTTTATTAACTTTTGATTCCAATCATTCCGGATACAGGGTTCCAGTCATTCCAACATTCCAATATTCCACCCTGGGTCCATAATCCTCATTAACCCTGACTACAAATGAAACGCATCGGACTACTCTCAGATACACACAGTTATATTCACCCAAAGATATCTGTTTTCTTTGCTGAATGCCATGAGATCTGGCATGCCGGGGATATCGGCGACCTTGAAACTGCCAAAATCCTGGCATCCATCAGGCCCCTGAAAGCTGTTGTGGGAAACATTGACGGAAATGACCTGAAAGCATTTTATCCGTTGTTTCATGACTTTATGTGCGAAAATGTGAAGGTGTTGATGATGCACATCGGTGGTTACCCGGGGAAATATACAAAAGAAGCCAGGCAGCTTATCCGGGAAACCAGCCCGAAACTCTTCATCACCGGTCATTCTCATATACTGAAAGTGATCAACGATCCGAAGAACAACCTGTTGCACATCAATCCGGGTGCAGCCGGAAAACAGGGATTACACCAGGTTAGCACCCTGGTCAGGTTTACAATTGATGGTGAAGATATCCGTGATCTTGAAATAATGGAACTTCCGCGGAAATAATTACTAACGGAGTCTGTCGGCAGCCCTGACCAGTTTATCATCCTTCATGATTCCCCGGTTTGCCAGCACAAACATAACCAGTGAAACAAGCAACAGATAGATTCCGGCATGGTTGAAATCAGGTACCGTTGAAGATACCTTTGCCAGTATGTTGGCATAGTAAAAGAAAATAAGTGCAATTTCCACGAGAACCAAAACAATCCCAAGCCGCACAAGTTTCATTTGTGATTTCCTGTTTTTATAGAGGAAAATAGCAGAAAAAGCGAGTATTACCGAAAGCACAGCCATTACCTGCAATGGAATCAGCATATAGTTATTAATATCAAGCTGCGGAGATGAGTTGTCTTTGATTCCCTTCAGGTAGATTTCGAGCCAGATCTGAGCATCGTTGATATAAGTAATGATGGGAAAGAAGAATGCAATGGCTATGGCTGCTGCGGCAATGGCAAGATAGAGAGATTGAAGGCGTTGTATCATGGTTATGTTTCTATTTGTGCACAAAGATAAATTTTAGTTTGCAAAGCCAAAGAACCTTAACCCAAATATTGTTTCCGGAATTCTTGCAGTGAATTATTCATAAGTTCTGATAAACATGTCAAACTGAAAATTCAGGTATTATGGTTCTGACATAATGACTTATCTTTGCAAACTTTCCGGTTACAACCTGAAAGTCCTGCGATTAATTCCTGATGAAGCTTCTTTTAATTATAAAAATTTTTATTTTTTTAACCCTGGCGCTGTTTGCTTTCAGCCTCTGGCAGCGTATGCCCGATATTGATGATGCCTGGATAGGTGAGCATGCTTACTGGATGGCGGAGAAAGGTTATGTAAAATCAGAGCTGATGCATGGGATCACCGGGCAGGATGTCCGACACATCGTTCATCATAAGTTTTTTACACTGAACGGTGCAATGTTTATTTCGCTTTTCGGATTTTCATTATGCACGATCAAAAGCGTAAGTCTTCTCTGGCTGGCTGTTTTTCTCCTCGTTTTTATCGGATATATTAAAAGAACACTCGGATCAGTGACAGCCTGGTTTGCCTTGATGCTTACAACCATCAATGCACTTGTATTCCAGTACTCATTTGTTTACAGGCCCGAAATCATGGTGATGACCCTTGGTTTTCTTTCTTATCTCTTTCTGGAAAAGTCGATTGCTAAAAACAATGATAGAAAATTATTGATATTCAGCGGATTATTTGCCGGAATAGCTGCAGCAACCCACCTGAACGGATTGATTTTTATGGCTGCCGGAAGTGTTTTATTGCTCTGGAAGCACAATTTCAGATCATCGCTGATCTTTGCTGTTGCCACATTGCCTGCCTTTGCAGTATATTTTTATGACTTCACCACTCAATACGGCATCAGTTACTGGCTTTATCAGATCAACGATTCACCGGCCCTCAGCAAATCGAGCATCTTGCCTTCTTCCATTGCTTTTGCAGGAAAATTATTCAGGGAACACCTCCGTTTCTTCCACAGCCCGAAAGAGATTACACTCTCGCTGCTGTTCCTCTTCATGCTGATCATCAATTACAGGGAACTAAAGAAGGATGCCACCTTGTTAAAATATCTCCTGCTGCTGGTGATCTTCCTTTCATTACTCGCTGTTCATACAACTTCCAAATATATTCTGCTTTATCTGCCCTATATGATGCTGATTATCATCAGGTCTTTCCATCATCTCTACAATCACCGGAAATTATCGCTCAAACTGACAGGCGCTTTTCATACAGGCAATGCGTATAAATGGTCGCTAGGCCTGATCGGTTTGTTTATCGTGGTGAATACATCATGGAATCTCGGGATTGCCATGAAGAAATTTAATCCGGAAGAGAATTTTATGCTCGCCAGGAAGTACATGGGAAACAGGACTGCAAATCTTAAAATCCTGGCTCCGATGACATTCATTTTTAATGAAATTGATGATTTTAAGCGGATTCAGAGCGACCTCAGCATTACAGAGATGCACAAATCCGGAACATTCCTTTACGGAAAGGGGTTTCTGCATTATGCTGACAGCCTGAAACTGGATTACCTGATCATTTCTGATGAATATAAAGACCGGCTTGGACTCTCAAACCTTAAGACCGGAGATCTGAGCACTTACGATTATGTAGTTACAGGTCAGGAACAGGGTCTCACCATCATTGCAAAGCGGCAACAATTCACGCATGAACAACACTGATTTATCTCACTGCAGCAATATAATCTGGGACTGGAACGGAACCCTGCTCAACGATCTGGATGTGTGTGTCACAGCCATCAACCTGCTTCTGAAAAAAAGAAACCTGGTAACACTCAGCGCAGAAAGATATACCGACATTTTCACGTTCCCGGTAAAAGATTATTACGAAGTGGCAGGCTTTGATTTTGAAAAGGAGCCTTTCGAAACAGTGGCTGTTGAATTTATGGATCATTATTTCCGGCTGGTTGTTTCAGCCGGGTTGCATCCTGCAGTCAACAGCACACTGAAGTATTTCAAAAACTCAGGCCGGAAACAGGTCATACTTTCTGCCATGGAGCAGGTTGAACTTATCAACCTGGTTAAAAAGAGAGATATTGATCATTACTTTGAAAAAATCTTCGGCATTCAGGATCACCTGGCACATGGCAAACTGGAAATGGCAAGAAAAGCGATCCTGGAAACAGGGTTCGACAGGAGTATTACCTGCCTGATCGGGGATACGCTGCACGATGCTGAAGTTGCCGGTGAATTAGGCATTCACTGCATTCTTATCGCTGATGGACACCAATCCGGGAAGAGGTTAAAGTCTTCCGGGTATCCTGTGATACAGAGTCTGAATGAGATCAGGAAGGTGTTCTGAAAATTTCTAATTTCTAATTTCTAATTTCTATAGTCCCGTTTCAAATTCCGAAAAACCAATTCTCCAGGGATTCCATCTATCTAAGATTGCCTCAGGAATAAGACATTGGACATTGGAAATTCTACATTACTTTTCTTCCTTTGCCATTTTCTCCATGGCTTTATCGTAATACTCCTCGGCTACCAGGAACCCGGCTGACCAAATTTCGCGCTTTTCAGCGATGCCTTTATCGTTGAGATGCATCCAGGCACCGTCCTTCAGATTATTTACATAAGGGCCCGAGACCATCACCCTGCCGTTTGAATGATAGAAAGTGGCCAGTCCCTCAAGTTTGCCAGCTTTGTATAAGGCATTCAACTTGACCGGTCCATCATAGAAATACTGTTTCCAGGGCCCTTCCTTTATTCCGTTGTGGTAATTAATCTCTTCCAGTATTGCATTGTTGGCATAAAAAGTTTTCCAGGTTCCTTCTGCCAACCCGTTCCTGTAATTCTCCTCCGAAATCAATACACCATCCTCATTATAAAATTTCCACGTTCCTTCACGTTTTTCATTTAAATAAAGTCCTTCAGACATCTTTGCCCCGTTCCTGTAAAATGTAATCGTCAATGACTTTGTTCCGTTTTCAGAAAATTCGGATTCTGCTTTCACGGCACCTGTTGTATCATAATAAATAAAGTGTCCTAACGGTTTATCATCTGAAAAACTACCCGAATACAGTATCCGCCCCTCTTTGTCCGATTTTTTCCAGGTACCCTGTTTGCGCCCCTGAGCATCGGTTTTGTTCGTCGTACCAGCACCATCAGTGGTCTGTGCGACAGTATTATTCAGAAAAATGATCAAAACTGAAAAAAAGATTACTATGTTTTTCATTGTACTTTCGTTAGGCAGTGAGTCAGCAGGGAATTAACCGCAACATGACATCAAACTGTTTTGTAAATTTGTTGCAAATTTAAGCAAAAGTAACCCCCTGTTAAAGGATTAAAGTTTTATGCAGAATTATTCATCCCGTCTGCTTGAAGAAGCCGTCAATGAATTCAGCCGCTTACCGGGCATCGGACGCCGTTCGGCCTTAAGGCTGGCATTGCATCTGCTGCGACAGGATGAAAGCCGGTCGGATGCCCTTGGAAATGCCATTCTCAGGCTCAGGGGTAATATCAGGTACTGCAACCGCTGCCATAATATTTCGGACGAAGAGTTGTGCAGCCTATGCTCAGACCCGAAACGTGACAATGGCATATTGTGCGTTGTTGAAGACATCCGTGATGTGATGGCCATTGAAAACACAAGTCAGTTCAGGGGGCTGTATCATGTCCTGGGAGGTATTATATCACCCATGGACGGCATCGGACCGAACGATCTGAATATTGAATCGCTGATCGTCAGGACTGAAACTGAAGATATACAGGAAATTATCATGGCCATGCCTGCCACAACCGAGGGCGATACCACCAATTATTACCTTTACAAGAAGCTGAAAGGCAAAGTACCGGCCATTTCAGCCATTTCAAGAGGTGTGGCCATTGGCGATGAACTCGAATTTGCCGATGAAATTACCCTTGGCAAATCGATCATCAACAGGATACCCTACGAAAAGCTATCTGATTGATCGCTACGTGCCCGGCTGAAACAATACTTCCGTATCTATTGTTAATTACAGCGGCTTAAAAGCGCATGCCTTTTTTATAATTTTATTCCGGTTGAAAATGAACATAAATATCCATAAGTCAAATAAACGCGGACAAGCTGATTATGGTTGGCTGAAAGCCCGCTACAGCTTCAGTTTTGCCAATTATTATGATCCCTCGCGCGAACGGTTCGGCGTTTTGCGTGTGTTGAACGATGACACCATCGACGGTGGAGGCGGCTTTGACACCCATCCGCACAACAACATGGAAATCATTACAATTCCACTGAAAGGATCACTTGAACACAGGGATAGCCTGGGTCACACGTCTGTGATCAGGGAAGGTGAAGTTCAGTATATGTCGGCCGGGAGCGGTGTAACCCATTCAGAATACAATGCATCCGTCAAG
Organism: Bacteroidales bacterium; assembly: GCA_016705005.1. Taxonomy (GTDB): domain Bacteria; phylum Bacteroidota; class Bacteroidia; order Bacteroidales; family Lentimicrobiaceae; genus Lentimicrobium. The sequence goes on from JADIZB010000025.1 coordinate 47,075, forward strand.
GATTCACTGAATCTCCTGCAGATCTGGATTTTCCCAAAAACCAAAAACACATCTCCTGTTTATAATCAGATAAACCTTGAAGGGAAAAGGGAGCAGAATAAAATTCAGACCATTGTTTCGCCGGCAGGAGGTGAAAATATTATCGGAATCGGACAGGATGCCTGGCTGAGTCTGCTTTCAGCGGGTGAAGGCAAGGAATTCACTTACAGGATCAATAAACCCGGTAACGGAGTATTCCTGTTTATCATTGAAGGGGAAATTAAGACAGGAAACCATCTGGCTTCACGAAGAGATTCAATGGAAATATGGGGAACAGAAGTTTTATCATTCAACACCCCTGTGAAATCGGAAATTCTGATTATTGAAGTTCCTGAAAATTAGCCGGTTCAACACTATAATTCAGGAGCCGTAATCTTGTTTCAGCGGATCTTCCACAAAATCAAAGATACTCATCTGGTTCTCACTGATGGATGGTTCAGGATGTCGGTGACTTCCATAGCCGTTGTTTGTCAGGTAAAGTAGAATGGCCTTCTTATACATATTTACGGGGGTCGTCCCATGCTTCACACAAAAGGCATCCACACGTCTTTTCTGCTGAACCGTTAGCTTAAAACTGACCTGCCTGAACTTTCTGGCTTTCCGTGGTTTCCGTTTTGATGCCATAGACATTAGATCATGAACGCAACGAATATAAAAATAAAATCAATGTCCGGCAACAGCTTACCTTTTACTTCCTTTTCGGATGAAACGAAATATAAGGAGTAATCTTTGGGGAGCTATATTTAACCACGGATAATATCCCTGATATCGTCAATGATCTTTCTTGCAAGTACATCAGCTTTTGCTTCTGAATCACTTTCGGAATAGATCCGGATGATGGGCTCGGTATTCGACCTGCGTAAATGCACCCATTCATTTCCAAACTCAATCTTAACACCATCCTCAGTGTTGATGGGTTGTTTTTTATATTTTCCGGCAATACTTTTCAGAATCACGTCAACATCCATTTCAGGCGAAAGCTGAATCTTATTCTTCGAAATAAAATAATCCGGATAAGTACTTCTCAAAGCTGAAGTTCGCTTGCCTGTCTGGGCAAGATGCGTGAGGAAGAGGGCAATTCCAACCAATGCGTCACGGCCGTAATGAAGTTCGGGAAGGATCACACCTCCGTTTCCTTCGCCGCCGATCACAGCATTCACTTCTTTCATTTTCTCAACCACGTTCACTTCCCCGACTGCTGAGGCATGATGTCGTCCTCCTGATTTTTCGGTAACATCGCGCAAAGCACGCGTAGACGACATATTTGATACCGTATTTCCGGGTGTTGACGAAAGTACAAAATCAGCGACAGCAACAAGAGTATATTCTTCTCCAAACATCTCACCATCCTCACAAATTATGGCAAGCCTGTCAACATCCGGATCAACCACAAAACCGACATGCGCTTTGTTTTTAACAACCAGCTTTGAAATATCCTGCAGATTCTCAGGCAAAGGTTCAGGATTATGAGGGAAATGTCCGTCAGGTGTACAGTACAGTTCATCGATCTGCTCAACTCCGAGAGCTCTGAGTAATAATGGAATGGCTATACCGCCGGTTGAATTCACAGCATCGATGGCAACCCTGAACCTCGCCATTTTAATGGCAAAAGAATTTACCTGGGGAAGGGCCAGAATTTTCTCAATATGTTTGCGTATCTGGCTGTCGTCGTAAGTGATGGTTCCGATTTTATCGACTTCAGCATAGGTGAACTCTCCCCTGTTTGCCACCGACAATAACTGCTCACCCAACTCGGCGCTGATAAACTCCCCTTCCCTGTTCAACAGTTTAAGCGCATTCCACTGCCATGGGTTGTGGCTTGCGGTAAGGATGATTCCACCATCGGCATTCAGGTCTTTCACCGCCATTTCAACGGTCGGTGTAGTAGATAAACCTACATCCGTCACATCAATACCCATTCCGATCAGGGTCCCGCATACCAGATTGTTGACCATCTGTCCCGAAACCCGGGCATCACGACCCACCACTACTCTTAACCGGCTGTCGCTTTCCCGTTTAAGCAGGTAAGCATAGGCTGAGGTAAATTTAACGATATCCAACGGACTCAGGCCTTCACCCGGGATGCCGCCTATGGTTCCCCTGATACCTGAAATACTCTTGATTAATGTCATATAAGAACTTTAAAATTCAGGGGAACAAAAGTAATTAAATTATACCAGAGATCGGGCAACATCAGCGATTTCATCCGAACTCCACTGCTGACTTTAAGCGAATTCTGCCTCAACAGACATCTGTATCCGGGTCCGGACCAGAGCCCTCCGGCCCGGAATGAATTATTAACACGGGGTTGTCCATAACTTAATGATGAAACCCTTGAGAACCAGTACCCGAATTTCGTAATATTACACTACAGGCTGGTGGCAGCGCAAATGGTGGCCGGAGGTCTTTATTTTTAATATCAGACCCCTACATGATAAATTTAATTAATTTTGTACCGGATTCTGCCCGGGAGCAAACATCCAAAACCTGAACAATGAACGACTATTTCGAACACGACGACGACAATTCACTTAGTGACCTCCTTGAGCGTTTTGACAACATGCTGAGCGAGGACAGGCACTATTTTTTCGACGTGGAAGAATACGAGGACCTGATTGATCATTACCTGGGCATCAATGAGCTTGGGAAGTGTTCCACAGCTGTTCATCTGGCTATTGAACAGTATCCCGGGCATTCAGGAATACTTATCAGACAGGCACAACTTCTGGTCTCATCCAACAAGGCAGAAAAAGCCTTGCGGGTTCTGGCCAAGGTTGAGAACATGGATCCGACCAACAGTGAGATATACATCACCAAGGGGGCTATTTACAGCCAGCTGAAACGTTACGACGAGGCCATACGCGAGTATAACAAGGCCATCAGCGAAGACGAAGACCTGGGCAACATCTACTCAAACATCGCCTTTGAGTATGAGAATCTGGGGAATTACGATAAAGCCATTGAATACCTGAAAAAAGTGCTTGAGATTGAGCCTGAAAACGAAACGATTATTTTCGAGCTGGCCTTCTGCTATGAAATTACCAATCAGGCTGAAGAAAGTATAGAGTACTTTACTGCGTTTACCGACCGGTTGCCTTATTCAAAGTTTGCATGGTTCAATCTAGGGGTTGCCTACAATAGCGTTGAGTTGTTCGAAAAAGCCATCGAAGCGTTTGAATTTGCAATAGCCATTGAGCCGACATTCTCTTCAGCCTACTTCAACAAGGCCAATTCACTTGCCGGTATGCAGATGTATCAGCATGCCATTGATGCTTACCGCGAAACTTTTGACCATGAGGAACCCGAAGCACTGACCTATTACTACATTGGTGAGTGCTACGAAAAACTCGATGAGCCCGACCAGGCCATTGAGAATTTCAGGAAAGCAGTTGAAATGGATGAAGGCATTGCCGATGCCTGGATTGGAATGGGGGTTTGCTACGAAGAAAAAGGAAACCTGAAGGCTGCATTGCGCTACATCAGGCGCGGCATTGAAATAGATCCTGAAAATCCCGAATACCTTGCCACACTGGCTGTATGTCAGCAGCATGCCGGGTATTTTTCGGAAGCAGCCCAGAACTTTACAAAATCGGCCCAGATCGACCCGCTCGACCCTGAAATCTGGCTCGACTTTTCTGCTTTGTTTACAGAACTCGAAGAATTTGAGCATGCCATTGAAGTAATAGATACCGGACTGACACACCAACCTGATAACAATTCACTGAAGTTCAGAAGGGTAGCTTATTTATACAATCAGGGAAAGATCAAGGAAGCAACCAGTCAGCTGACCGACACCTTACTTGCCGGCCCCGACCCGGATGGTTTTAAGGCTATGCTGGAATACGCCCCGAACCTGGCCGGAGATGTTTATATCGCCGACCTGATGTTACGCATGGGCTTCTGATGCTGACTGCTTCATTTCCCCTGGATTCTCCCGTTAATCATCCTCAGATAATTTAATATCCCAATTTCTATGTTGCATCAGTATGGGCTGGTCGGATTTCCGCTCGGACATTCATTCTCAAAACGGTACTTTACTGAAAAATTTGCCGCTGAAGGTATTCCGGCTGAATATGAGTTGTTTCCACTTTCCGGGATAGATCAGATGATAGACCTGATATCACGTCACCCTGAACTGAAAGGACTGAATGTCACCATTCCCTATAAAAAGGAAGTTATTCCATATCTGGATGCTTTATCTGAAGAAGCCAGGGCCATCGGTGCCGTCAATACCATCTGCATCGCCCGCTCAGGACAGTCGGTACATTTGAAAGGATGGAATACTGACGCCGGGGCTTTTGAAGCTGAAATCAGCGAATTTACAGACGGGAACACCGGGAATGCCCTGTTGCTGGGCAATGGTGGTGCAGCTTCTGCTGCAGGATATGTCCTGAAAAAAATGGGATGGACTGTGATTCAGGCAGTAAGGAAACCTCCGGTAGAAAATGAAAATACCCTGTTGTACTCAGCCATTGGAAAGGAAATAATGCAGTCGACTAAGCTTATCGTAAATGCGACTCCGGCCGGTATGTTTCCCGAGTCCGGTACCATGCCCGCGGTTCCTGTTGAACTCCTGACCCCGCAACACTTTATTTTTGATATGGTTTATAACCCTGAAGTGACACTGTTGATGAAAGAAGGGATGAAGAGAGGCGCCAGTGTCAGGAATGGGCTGGGCATGCTTCACCGGCAGGCTGAGCTGGCCTGGAAAATCTGGACAGAATCCTGCGGGAAATAAACTTCAGCATCTGCACCATGGTTATCCGGGGATAAGGAGTCTGATCCGATACGAAATTTTGTTACTTTTGATTATCAGCAGACGATCAACGCCCTCCATTCATTCACACTTAAAAATATTGAACCATCCATTGAATTATGACCACTGTTTTATCTGAGAACCAGCCGGTAACATCAAATCATGGGAGAATCAGAATATCGCATCCTGAGCCCGGCACCACCAGCTTTGAAATTCCAAAGGAAGGTTTTTCCTACAAAGGATCTTTCACTTTACTGATCATCATTTCCTGGCTTTTAATGATCATGGTCTGGACCATCCTGCTGCTACAGTTCAACAGCAGCCTGGCCCTGATTTCCATTCCTTTCTGGTTGCTTGGAATAGTCACGCTCAGGCTTTCACTGAAAGTGATCATGGCTTCACAGGAAGTGGTGGTCAGCAGCCGTGAACTCACCATTCTGAAAAAGGAAGGATCAGCAATTGCCCACGTCACATTCAGAATCAAGGATATCGAAAAGATCATCCTGGTTGAAGGGGCTTATAAAGCCCTTTCCGGGATTACCAGAAAAGGCAACTACCCGGCTGTCATCAGCAATCAGGAAGCGTTCGGGTTTGGCGAAAGATGCACCAAAGAAGAAAAACAGTTTCTGCTGGATGCTGTAAAAAATATCACAGGTCACTGAAAATAAACAACATGGAGAAAAATATCGCATCAATCAATCACGACTATATCCTTGAAATCCTGCAAAAGTATGACAACAGGGTAATTTTCGAGAAAACCAACGTTGTGCCCGATGAAACCGAGATGCTCGAAGAACTGCAGAAATGCATTGGTATTGATAATCTCACTTCCAAATCCGTCCTGGGGCTGGACATCTATCAGTACAGCTCATACGGAGAATTTGAACAGATGCTGATTCCGTTTCTTTTCAAGACAATGCTATCAACCACCATTGATCTGTGTATCGACAACCACCCCTTTATATTCCAGAAATACAACAGGGAGATTATTGAGAAAAGCTTCATCAGTACCGGCGACGGGGGATTCCTGATCTTTGACACCCCCCTGCACTCACTGTTGTTTGCCAGTAATTATGCCATCGTGCTGAGGATCTACAATGCCTTTCATTTCTTCCCCAGGCTGCGGAAGATCATTGGTGGCATCAGCACCCGCTATGCCATCACCTACGATAAAGTGTATTCCTACAACGATAATCACTACGGAAGGGCCATCATCAACAATGCCCGCATACTTTCGCGCGACAGCCTGAACCGCTGCCTGATCGATGAACATGTTCACCGCTGGTTCACCGTTAACATCGATGGCATTGAGAATCTTCAGGTACTGACGATTGATGACATCTCCCATATTCACGAATTCAGCATCGATTACAACAAGATACCGCTTTCGACAAGGATCGATAAAATCTTTGGTCATCAAGCCAACCGGCACGAAGGGATCATCAATTCGGATATTCTGAAGATCGGAAAAATCAAGGCAAAGGAAACCGATATCAACATCTATAACCTTCACCTGCAGGTAAGTATGAGCCTGGTGAATAACGATGATGAAAATCAGCGGAAAATCGTGACTGTAAGCCTTGGGAACCTGAATACTACGGGAATCTGATGAATGACGAATTACGAATGATGCCCTTCCTACCAGGGCAATGCGCAGAAGGAAAACGAATGATGAATTAACAATTAAGAATAGGGCAATTCCGACAAAGCAGAACCACTGAAATACCTTAAACATTTTAAAAATGTGCGCCCTTAAAATATTGCCGGTTGAGAAGATCAGGGAAGCAGACGCTTTCACCATCGCACATGAACCCATTCGTTCTGTTGATCTGATGGAACGGGCTGCAGAAGCCTGTTTCAGATGGGTTTCGAAGAAAGTCAAACAGGACAGACAGATCAGAATTATCTGCGGCATGGGCAACAATGGCGGCGATGGCCTGGCGCTGGCCCGGATGCTGTGCAATCAAGGTTATGAAACCGATGTGCAGATCATCAGGCACACTGCGACACCCAGCGCTGATTTTTCGGCCAATTTTGAATTGCTGGGCGATTTACCCGGCATCGTGATCACCGATGTATTTGAATCTGATCCAGAAATCGATGTCGGGGAAGATGATATCGTGATTGATGCCCTGCTGGGTTCGGGTCTGAACAAGCCGGTAACCGGGTTTATTGCTTCGGTCATCGGCCAGATCAACAACAGCAATGCCCTGGTGATTGCCATTGATATACCTTCCGGCCTTTTCGCCGATGTTGCTGCAGACCACAAAAAACAGGTCATTGTAAAAGCGGATTATACCCTTACTTTTCAGATGCCGAAACTGGCCTTTCTGATGGCTGAGAATGAGATTTATACAGGCCGGTGGAAAGTGCTG
>JADIZB010000026.1 GCA_016705005.1 Bacteroidales bacterium
TATGAAAATGCATGACATGGATGACAGCAAAACGTCATTAATTTTTAGCCATTTATGTAACGAATGCACCGAGTTAAACGCATGGCAGCCGATTGATGAAAATACGCCGAAGGATAGGCATGTATTACTTTATCGTGGACATGTACCTTGTTGCCAGATGTTTGTAGGACATGCTAATGCTAACTGGTCATGGGAACCCACCCACTGGCAAGAATTGCCGGAAAATCCAAAGTAAAGAACAAAAAACCGATGGCATGAACGGGAAATATTCTGCCGGAAGACAGCGCGGCGGTGAGACTCTCAATGTAGACTAGCTATCCGCTTCCCTCCTTTGTTGGATTCGCGTGATGTCTAAAGTTTTGCGGTTCTTTTTAAAAACCGCGCTCAAACATGACAAGACTTTTTGCCATCCCAGGCCCGCCTAGCTTGCGGCAGAGAGCATACAGCAAGCCAGCGCACCCAAGACAATGGCGATATCAGTCCAAGTCTTGAGAGTCGCTGTATGCGGATTCTGAAGCGTTTGTTAGCTTCATAGAATGAGATTACTTTGCCGCTAAAATCGTGATGGGTACGAAAGTAGAAATCATGCTCGATACAAGCATGGATATAAAAATCAATTACACCCGTGCATCCGTCTGATTTAGTATAGGCATGCACAAGGTCCCAATCGTGCTGGGTAAATTTATCAGGATCGTCAGTAGACAGCTTGCCAAGAAACCATTGTATCGATGGTTCGTACTCTTCAAACATTTTTTAAAATGTCGTAGTAATGAGCAAATAAATCCCACCTATCATCAACGCCATTCAAGCCGCCGTTAACTCTCTTTGTGACATCAATAACGTTACCATTGTCGCACAGATCATTAATATTGTTATGATCCCAGAACCAAGCGGCTGATAGCATCGGGTAGCGAGTTGCGACGAGATCAGGATTTTTTAGGATATCACCAGGCAATTGATCATTCAATGCCGCATAGTTATCTTTGCCTGTTAACTGGATATAACCGCGCCCACGATATAACCATCCATCTTGACTCGCTTCGTCACCATTTCCCATACGGTTAGCATATACGCGCGATGCAATTTTAACTTTGTTATGCACGTATTCATTGGCTTGTTCTTGAGTAAAATATTTCTTGAATGTCTTAAGCAACCCTTCAGCAGAGTAATTCAGATTTTCTTCGACTAGCTTAAACCCGGCTGACTCATGGTGACATTGAGCTAAGAAGTGTGCCAGTCGCAACGGTGTATTGATCTTGTACTTAATAACGACATCCAGTATTTGACAGTAAACATTTTCTGGCAAATGCTTTGTTAATTTTGAATAATCAATCATATTATTCTACCCTCGCATTAGGTACACAGATTTGTTCAATTATTAATTCAACGGCTTTCAGGCTCTCAAGATACTCTAATTCTTGTAGATTTTGCGGGCCTGTTCTAGCAAATGCGCCGGAATCCTCGGCTGTTCTGGGCATGGGGTTTGTATTACAATTTGTTTTGGCGGGTTTGTTTGACATCCGATTAGCATCAAGCTGACGATGCAGGTCAATAGAGTAATTCGCATAAGTTTCAATCGCTCCAATATATTGTTGATCTTTCTTTTGCGGTATCAAGCGCTATTTCATGCTCGCGCAGTTTTAGCAGCTCTCTACCCTTGCGCTCGGTTTCAGCATCGCGCTTTTCGTATTTCTTAACCGCTGCATTATACCCGTTATCGTAAACCTTCGATTCCCAGTATAGATACATGCCGCCAAGAAACAGCACAACACCAAGCACCAAAGCGCCTTTTGCCGCGTACTTTTTAACCAGCATCAATAAAAAACTAGCACCCATAATAACCTGGTATTAAATCATCGTTCATCATATAATCCCCTTCAGGTCAAGAATAACATAAATAGCCGCACCTACACTTGTGATCCAGCCGCCCCAAGCCTTTATTGTATCAGCAGCGTTAAAATTATTTCGCACTCGCTGCATTGACGGCTCATATTCTTTGTAACTTTTCATTATAGCCAGCATTTCGTTAGCTATCACGATCAAGCCATCAAGTTTGCTGTCAGTGCGCCGACGATAATCATTATTATCCTTGTGGCTATCCTCGCACTTATCATGCTTGACGTCATGAATTCCCTGCTTATGCTCGACATCATCGAGCCTTCTGTTAATGTCATTTAGTCTAGTGGTCATTTCGTCATCCTCAAATTTTATCTTTGGCCACCCCATGTTAATCCCCTTTCTTTCTTTTGTCTGTGATATTGTCACATGATTACCAAATTAACTGTTATACCCCACATAAAGCGGTCTTACTGTATTAAGACCACCTGAACCATCAGTAATGCCTTCAGCTACAAACTTCGCCTTCAGCCAGTCTTTAAGACTTGGCACAACAACAGGTATATCTTTGCCCACAGATTGAGGTGCAGAGTATGTCCCACCACCAACCCAGATTCCCATGGCTGTTTCTAGCTGAATTATAACCATGTGCGCATTTAGCCCGAAAACTGTTGTTGCGTTGCCAACTGTTGCCATATCAAAGACATTCTGAAATCTATCCAGGAAATCTTGTGTAGATTTTATATCAGACGATCCGGCCAAATCGCTATCCCAACACCATTGCTGCCACTGCGAAATGATTGGCATGATGGAAGAGTTTTCTGACATGCGCACAAGGCAACCTTTCTTCGGTTCATCTGGTCTTTTTAGTCCGTCACTCCACCAGACTGTGTCTGATGATGTTGCTCCCATTTTATTTGCTGTAGCCTGGTCAAAATACTCCTTAACATAATTTATCGTATCAAGTGGCACATTAATATCTTGAGCAAATATTTTGTTTGGGAATTTTGGCCTTGTCGCCTGCAAAACTGCCGTCTTGCCAGACAACATTGCCCGGTGAACATTGGTTGACACATTCACTGCGCCAGCGTTTGCGTCTAAATCATCCGATACTATCCCGCCAGCCGCAGCGCCCAAATAGATCGGCGAACCTGTGGCAGACTCCGTCGTCGTTATTGCTATCACATGTGGCTTGTTGTTAAATCTGTCAGCAACAGCTTGTTGGAATGCAGCCATTCTCGTTCGCAATGCTGGCTTGTAAATCTTCATATCAAACCCCATAGCACCACTGACGAATTTGCTATATGCGTATGCGTTATCCCAGAGCCAGTGTTTGCGCGGATCATTAAGGTTTAGGTCAACACCAGCAGGCCATACACCGCCAGCTTTTGGACCGTAAAGAATATTTGTAGTAGCATTATGAGCATAGTCGCCATCAACACCCAATGCAGCCGATGGCGTTCCAGTAACTGACCTGATTGTTTCTCCGAGAGACGTTAAGCAGTCAATTGAGTCGACCATACCCTGATGCGTGCGCAAATCCTCTGGTAATAGATAACGCATCTGATTATCAACGCCAAGTCCCGAAACGTCATTATTCCTAAATTCGCGGAACTGATGACTCATAAGCATTACGTACTTGCCATTTGCGCCGATCTCGTCAACAACGTCCTCCAGATAATCTAAATTGCTAAAATCACCGCCACTAAACCCTTTTTCGTAGAGCCCCCAGGGCACAGACAGTTGGAAGCCTCTAAAATTAACGCTCTCGGCTGCCCAGTTGAGCCGATCCACCCACTTTCCTCGCGTTCGACCACCTAGCGCCCCAGCACCGTATATATTCTCGATAACCGCGTAATGTGGACTCAAATTGTGCGGCTTTAGATAAAAGCCTGGTTTTATCTGTGATGTGTCTGTCGCAGCAGGTTGAATATAACCAACATACTGCTTAGAGAAAGGATCGTATTTTCTAGCCATTATGCACTCATCTCCGTTTGGCAGAAATTCTGCGCGATGTACTCGTTAGCTACAGCGGGTTTGCAAGCGAATTTCAATGTGGTTGCTGCGGAAGTATCCACCGTTCCTGATGCAGGGACGTCAGATGATGTTCCAGTGCCATTAGCATTTGATGCAACAACAGCACCCTTCTGAACATCTAAAGCCCCCATATTAGTCACGAATGTTCTGATCGCTACACCATCCGAAGTTCCTGCTGCTGTATTAACTGCAGAAAATTCAGTGGATTCAAGTAGAACATATGTCCATTTTGCATTGGCTGACTGAGTAAATTCCCATGAGCTAAATATCTCAAGTGAGCTTGTTGGGGTTAGCGCATGTATATCAACAGTACTCAACACAACTTGTTCATTAGCAACATACAGCGTCACAGTTCCAGCGCCAAAACTAGCGAAAGGCGTCCCAACCTGGATTGTGGTCCCAGTGGTATCAACAGCAATCGCCGTAATAGCATGGAAACTCTCTGCTGCAACCGTTCCATTGCCTGTTTTAACACAAACTTTAGCGCCAACAGCAACCGCGCCAGTCAAGCCATGCACACCAGCACTTGTAAGCAGCGTATTAGCACCAGCCGCAGCAGTTGATGGCGTTAACGTGATAAATGTGGCAGCAGGAGCAATGTATTTTACAATAGATGTTTTCTTGTCGTACAAGAACTTGCGGTTTTGCGGAATCCAGTAAGTCCCATCAGATGTGTAGTGAAGCAGCTTGTCAAGCACAAGGTATGTTTCACCTGTAAGTGAAGTTGCGTCAGGTAACGAGGTGAATGTTGCAACAGATTGAACGCCAGGATCAATGCCAGGTCCGGGAGTATGCTGTACAGCGCACACCTCTGCATTGGTAGGAACTGCGCCATGCACACCTTCGACTGGTATAGACCAATAACCAATGCTATCAACAGGCGTTCCAGTTATTCTCAATGTCAAAGTAGTTGAGTCTGTATTGTCAGCAGATTTAATAGAGACTAAATCCCCGACCGCCCAACTCGCATATAATGTCTGCAAATCAGTGGATAACAAATCGACATCATCAACCATCAAGCTAGTCATGCTTGCTAAAGTCGCAGAATTAACCTTGAATTTCCCCGCGCCAGGATCTGATAGAGCTGTAGCACTATTAAACGACATACGTAGACCGGCTTTGTAACCTTGCGCGCCGTCTGTTCCGTTAGTGCCAACCACTGACACGCCAGCAGGCCATACGCCAGCAGCTTTAGGACCGTATATTACTGATGGAGCTGAGTCAACGGTTTTAATGTATATATCACCGTCGACGCCTTCAGTAGTAGGGTCAACAATGCCATAAACGATTGTATTGCCATCAACACCATCAGTTCCATTGGTTCCATTTGTTCCATTTGTTCCATTGGTTCCATTGGTTCCGTTCGTGCCGTTAGCTCCGGATACATAATACTGTATTGCTATTTGTTCAGCATTAGCAAACGAGCTTCCTGTCCCGGCTGATAAAACAACCGTTCTGTAACCAGTGCTATTTGTTACTGTGCCAACGGTAAATATTAGTGTTGAAGCATCCAGGTTATCATTGGCACGAATAATTAGCTTACTGCCAGCAACCCATGAATCGATAAACGCGCTCATATCGGTCCCGTTAGCATCGAGATTGTCGATATACATGGCTGTAGCTGATGCTTGTGTGGCGTTATTTAATCGGATAATGCCTTGTGTTGGATCAGCTGCGGTCGTCGTTGTGCTGAATGCGTACCGTAACCCGGCTGTATTGCCTTGTGTACCCACTGGAGTGACTGCATTACCCTCTGGATCTTTAAATTCACCGCCTTCATAAGTGACCAGCTTCAGCAGTTTTTTTATCGGTCCCTTGTACGCTATTAGTTTAGATAGTAATGACATGTTCTGGTTACCTTAGTATGTGTAAGATGCGGCTGCGGATGCCTGAAACATAAAAGCGCGTGTACGCTTGCTTGTAGCTGCATTGGTTGCCCATCGCTTAGTGCCGTTCGCATTGGTTACGCGGAAACAGCGCCATACAGCGTCAGTGGTTGCAGCATCGTCTAGATAAGTTTGTGATACGAATGTATAAGATGCGTCAGAAGTTGTATCGATAACCTCTGTTAATTCATCATCTAATAGGGAAACGGCAGAGCCGAGCGGGTTTACATTAACAAGAGTAGTGCTAGACATGTCTTTAAATCCTCCAAAGCGCCACCAAGGCGTTTAATTACAAGAAACTATCTTTGATTCAGGCTTGCGCCTAATTGACCACCGAGAAGCGGCAGTCCTCTTTGCAGCGGATCGTTCATTATAGCACCAATCTGGGGAGCCATGCCATTCTGCAAAACTTGCCCGGTTGCACCTGCAAAATTAGTAACAGGCTTTGAAGCATACAAGCGCATTACCATTCCAAACGGTAGCTTAGCAAGGTTTTCAAGGCTAATGTTTTGCATTGATCTGGTTGCAGTACCAGAATCACCAACGATAGGCCGGAACGCATCACCAAACCGAGCCGCATTATAAAAATCAGATTGATTCTTTCCGAACATGTAACCTGGTTTATCCTTAGATGCCAGAACATTAGCCAATGCCGCCTTGCTTACATCACCTGATGAAGTGTTTACCACACCAGTCCGGCTTGTTAACATCATCAAGTTGCGATATTGCGTTCTAGCAGCATCAAATACTTTGGCAGTCTCTCCACTTAATCCGCTACGTAGATAATCATCAGCCAAATCTTTAACCTGGAATAGCGCCATACCAAGATCACGGTCACCGCCCTGAGAAGTCATATTCTTTGCGGCAGCTTTCCCTAACTTACTAGCGATTTGCTGTAATTGTTCACCTGTTGCTTGCCCTTTTTGCGCTACTTCAATAAAATTCTTAACCAGCGGATTATCAATAAAACTCATGTTTGACGGTAGCAAGCCTTCAAGATCAGTGTTTATTTGCTTAAGTTTTGTCACGAACTCATCAGCAGGAATCTGTCTTGCTGTTTTGTCAGCAACCATCTTATAAACAGCTCCAATCCTGTCCTTAGCTTGCTCAAGTATTGTGCTGTTCACATAATCAGCCTTTTCACCAATTGCACCAGCCGTTACCCGGTTAAGCACTCCAGCATTGTGCGTCTTGATATCGTCAAAAGCGCCAGCCGTGAATGGGTTGCTTTCCATTGCAGCCTCAAACTTTTGTAGCGTTTTAGATCCTGATGCCTGACCGGGAGTAGCCTTAAATCCCATCGCTTGGCCTTTCTTTAACACCTCTTGCGATGGCTCACCCAATCCCTTCAATGTTTCATCAGATTGTAGCGCCATTTGATCAGCAACGGAGCCGCCACGCCCACGAAGCAAGCCCACGAGCTTATCACCAACATACTTACCAGCAGCGCCACCAGCAGCACCTAGTGCTATATTCTGCCCACGGGATTCATTTTCTAGCGTAGGTTGCAATGCACCCAACCCCGCGCCAATACCGACAGATCCAGCATACCCAGCCGCAGCAGGACCAGCCAATAATGCAGGTATAGCACCAGCAGCAACCTGTCCGCCAATGTCTCCAATAGTGCCGGCAGTGGTAGACCGCAATCCCTCCATTGCTTTCCTGTGATCTTCAATCTCCTGTGGATCTGCTTTACCTAGTAATTGCTTGGCACCTAACCATAATCCATAAGCACCGCCACCAGCACCAGCCAGCAAGTTATCAACTACTGATTGCTTTTGCGCAGTTTCTTTATATGGATCTTTTGGTGCTTTTGGCGCAGCATTAAACTGACTCTGGAAATGATTCAGCGCGTCTTGTTCTGTAGCACCTTCAGGGACGGTAACTTTGTATGACGTTCCGTCCGGTGCAGTTATCTTGTACGATGCCATTAGTCTAACCTCTCTATTTTAAAGCCGCCGCCACCACCTTGCATTGGTTGCTGACTAACGCCTGCTTTCGCTTTTGCGCGTCCAATGCCTTGTTGAATGATAGACTGAAATTCGCGCGATGCCCTAATAAACTCATCTTCAGTATTAGCCTTTTCCATTCTAGACATAGCTTGTGTGGCTTTTTCACCCTCAATTTGAGTAATTTGTCCACCACCCTTGAGAGATTCAAACGCTTCTAGGAATTGCTTACCTTTTAACTGATTAAGAGCAATATCAAAACTCGCTGAATCTGTGCCAGGAACCAATGACAACGCGCTACCGATTGGAGCGCTTTTGCCCACTGACATTTTAAAGCCTGGATGATTGAGTAAGTCATCAACCAGCTTTATTGTTTGTTCACCTTGTTGAATCACTCTAGGCAATTCTTGCGTAGATTTAACTTGATTAAGCGCCGATTCCTTGCCAGCAGCTATCATGCCTGCCTTGCTTGCTTGATACTTTGGGTCCATTTCCATAGCAGTCCTTAACTGGTCAAGCGCAAACTTTTGTTGCGCTAAACCTTGAGACTGACCGAAGTGTCTTTCTGCCTGACTCAATGAAGCCGCCTGCCCTGGAGACATTCCAACACCTAGCGATGTTTGCGCCTGTCCTGTATAAGGGTTTGCAAGATCGATTTGACTGCCTCTATTGATCTGCATCAGCTTCTCGGCAGGAGTAACGCCAGTAGGAGCGACTTCACCAGTGCTATACCCAGTATAGAAAGTAGGCTGACCTTTATCATCCAATCCCTTTATAAACGACTTGGCGGTTTTGGATTTAAGTAACTGAGTGCCCATTGGGATCAGCTCTTGATATCCAGAACTAATTAACTTTTTGCCCAAGTCAACAGGGTCATTGCTATCACCGCCACCAACATTTTTACGCAAGTATTCTTGTATCTCCATATCACGAAGCAGCTTGTTTTGCTTCATTTGAGCTTCATTCTTAATTGCATCCATATGCTGACCGCGCATTTGCATGTCCATTCCTTGCTGCATTCCTTGCATACCGCCCTGCAAGCCATTGCCAAGCGCCTCTCCCATTGTTATCTGCCTGGGACTAGCACCAGATGATTGCAGCAAGCCTTGCGCAGCACCTAGCAAGGCCATCATATTTGGATTCATGAAGTTATTTATCATATTAGAATAGTCCCGATAAAGCACCTAAACCGCCGCCGATTGCCATCCCAGCAGGTCCAAACATCGACCCAAGAGAAGCGCCACCCATAGCCCCGCCAAGCATTCCAGCACCTACATTTTTGGTCATGGTTTGCGAATTAGTGCCACCCATGCCAGCACCCGGCGAAATAATGTTCGCGTAGTTATTTAAATTCTGCCAATCATAACCTTGTGGCATTCCTTGCGCTTGCATGTACTTTTGGAAGGTATCGTCTTGCATCCCATTGGCTGTATTGTACAAGTTAACGCCTTGAGTACGGTTTGCAAGGTTAGCTTGATTCTTTTGCATTAATTGGGAATTATTCTGTAGCCCCAAGTTTGCATTAAATTGCTGTGTGTTGACATTTCTATTTGCGTTATTGGTGGCGTTCTGGAAAGCCTGATCATTAAGCTGCGATGCTGTACCGAACTTCCTGTTCTGTGCGTTCTCATAAGCTCCACCGAACAAATTAGTTACAGCAGGAGCAATGTCTTGATTAAGCCGTGATGCAGCAAGTCCCTCTGCAATCCCTTGCCTAGACCCGCCATATTGACCGCTTGCAAGCGCTTCAGACCTGATTCCAGGCATAACGTTTTCATTCAGGTTGCGAGTTAAGTTTGCAGTCAAAGCATTGGCTTGTTGCTGCAAGTATGGATTGTCAGGCTGACCTGATAACATGCTCTTTAATGCCGCAGTAGGGTCAAGAGATCCTTGCCCTTGCCTAGCCTTAACCATATTGACATCAATATTATTCGTGTTAGCAACAGGACCAAACTGGGAATCATACGCGCCCTTCATAATTTGCTGAGCGCCCGTCTGCAATTCGCCGTTTATAGGATCTTGCGCACGAGTCATTAATCCTTGTGAATAAGCATCAACAGCGTTTTGCATGTTTGGCGTGAATCCACCGCTCTCAAACATTTTTTGAGCTTCAGGGAATATGCCCTTGATGTTATTCCCGCCTGTCAAATACGGCTGGACGGCTTTCCAAGGTTCATTGGTTGTAACTTGTGGTTTTGCTTTTTTACTCACATTTCACCTCGTAAGAGTATGATTCATATCTTCTTTTGTAGCCAAGTCTATCATAAAACAGCTTCCCAATACCGCGCCTACTGCCTGTTTCAATCCACTTTGCACCTATTTCTTCAGCGTATTTCACAATAGCGTTATGCAGCAGATCACCCCAATCCTCCATTGATTCACCACCCATCAGGAATATGATCACAGTATCGCCGAGCGGATAATGCTCTATCTCTGTCACTATCGCACTTACCACAACACCGCTATCATTAACAATTACCCAACCCTGACTAGCACCTGACACAAGATCCCGCAAAACACAATCGAGCGGGAATTTCTTGCTAACCTCATATTTGTTCAATGCCGAATCCAGGAATGGCCTGATAGTCAACCACACGCCAGGTATATCTTCTTTATTGAGTTTATATATCTGCATTATCCCAACTTATTCCAGGCTGAATTGTAATAAGCATAAACGCCTTGCCCGGTTCCAGGGTCCCAGTCAGTTCCGTCAAAATATCGTATATCACCATTTCTTGGCTTTACAGGCGCGACATGGGTTTCATCCAAGTGACCAGCAGACAACAGGTCAAAAGCTACCTTTACCTTAAATAATTCCCTGTCAAGATATGCTGGCAAATCATCTTTATTGGCTGGAACTTGATCAGGAGCATAAAAAACTGAGCTGTTATTTATTGTTCGCATTTAATCTCCCAACGTATCAATTTCAATATCATGTCTAAGCGCCGGTTGTAAGCTATTAGGTAGCCATTGAGAAATATCATTTTGCCTCAAATATTTTTTTTGGATCAAATACAACTGTAGACATATTCCCGTCGCCCCATGATAATGAATCAGGAAACTCAACAGAATCATAGCCTCTGATCTTCAAAGCATTCATTACCTTATCTTGTGCATTTCTTCCTAAAGTCAAATAAAAATCACCATCCGTGAACAATTCAAAATGGTCAATATTTGAAGCCCTTCCACTGTTCATTGAATCTATATTCCTTAGATCATTTAAATCATTAATATCAAATAATTGATCCATAACTTCCTTAAGTGTTGTTTTTTCTTTTTCACTCATTGTTTTTGGATTTGCATTAAATGGATTTTCTGAAACTATATGTAAATTTTTGGTGTACCCATCACCGCCATCAAATATATCGTATGCGCTTGATCCTCCACCTGAGCTTAAATACGTGCCTCCGGATGATTCCCTGAAGTCGCTAAAATCATTTTTCGTTGAATGATTGTAAATTCTCGGTTTCCCGTCCACATCGATTCTAAAGTTATTAACTGGCGCAATATCAACATTAGATTCTGTAGGTTTAACTTTAGGAGCGCTTTCTAACATTGACCTTAATTTAACTCTTTTAAAAAAATCATCAGGTGTATCTATATTTTTTATTGTCCCAGCCAACCCAGGTATCATAGGCAACAAACCAACAGCATTCAAAGCAGCGCCTAAATAGTCCCCTTGTTTTGCTGATTGATAAGCGTCATATCCACTAATCGCATCACCAATCACTGGCAAAACAGAAGCGCCGCCCTTCACACGTTCAGCAGGTGTCATTTCTTGAGTATATTTCTTGTTAACCATGTTTTTAATCTGGCTGTTTAACCAGATTTTATCTTCAGGCCGCATCTACCAATCTCCCAGCGTATCAACTTCAATATCATAAGAATCCATGCGCCAATTATACGCCGTTCCAGTCTCAAATCTGATTGCCGGGTATCGATAAGCAACCAGGCAATTATCTCTAATTGTGGTTCCTATTGTGTGTGTCATGGTTGCGTCCCATGTCGGTTCATCGTATGGGCTGTTATTGTTGCCGCCGACTTTAATAATGACAGTATCGCCAACGTTCCCGGTTATTCTTGGGCGTATTCCTTTAATCAATTTTATCTTCTCTGGAGCATCAAACGACAAGCCGCGCCGTTCAACATAAGCCGATGGGATAACACCATCAAAGCTACTCGATGCATCCAACATAAACAGTTTTGTATCGTGACCACCCATCAGAACACGAGCAGCATTTGGAACTTGATCGGGACCATCCCACAATGTCAGATCACTATCCCAGGGATCAGAGTCACTTGCCCATGTGCCAGCGAGAGTGTTATCTACTTGACCAAAGTTAGCATGATGAATGTTTGGCAATGACCGTTTACTTACTGTTCTATCCTTGTAATTGAACACTATCGCCGTATCTGGATATGAAGCGCCAATTGAAGCGAAGCAGATAAACACTTCATTATAAAAAGGATTCTTGAACACAAACGATTGATACAACTCATCAACGTCAATGTGTTGAAACAGCCATCTACGGGTAACTTTATCCAGCACAGAATTGGCCTGTACTCCGTCATGGATAACAATGTCGTTTGTGGTCAATACGACGTGATAACCGTCTATTTCAACAATGCAATTGCGATTCATTGCGCCAGATGTGCCCATTACCTTACTAGCACGGTGCACATATGCGCCGCCTGTAAAGTCAAGCCGCCAAACTGATGCTTCCTTGTATATGATCAATGAATCACGTAATGCCAAGCCGTCAACGATTTGATCATATCCGTCCGCAAGATCGAACTCACCAGCGTCCCTTGTTGGATCTGTTTCATCCCATGAAGCTGGCACAGATCCAGGGTCCGCAGGATGTGACCATTTAACCATGTACGGGTAATTGGTTGATGTCTTTGTGACATTAAGCGCTACCAAGAAATTCTTGTATGCTCTCAATGACTTACAATAAGTTGATGCAGGCCAATTGCTTAATGCAGCAAAGTTATTTGCAGTGTTTAAATCCCATTGCTGCGGAACGTCAACGGCATTACCTGGGTTTAATATCGGGATGCCACCGAGGACAGTCGATGTCCAACTATTTGCCGTTGCAGCGTAGTCGACATCATTCCCGGCTGTTTGGCGCGTTAGATTGGTATGCACAGCCGAACCAGCCGTGATAGTTGCTGCGTAAATCTTGGTTAGCGATGCATATATCCAATATCTTGCAGATCCAATAATGACAGGCAAAACATGATAAGGTATTACTGACGGCGTACCATAAACAGATCCATGCCCAAGAAACTGATTTAAATAGCCATCAAGAAACCGGATATTCTGCGCATCGGTCCAAGCGTTAATAGGTAACTCATGCTGTGATAAGTCTTGAATAACACCAACAGCACCGCAATTAGGGACGCGCACAATAGCCATTTACTATGCCTTTTCTAGTTTTTTCAACCTTGCTTCACAATCGGCAACACGCTCTTCGATTGTTTTCTGTTTTACCTTTCTATCTTTGTTTTTATCCCATTCAGCGCGAATCTCTGCTTCCTCTTCTTTGCTCATTGGGACATTGCCTGATTCAGTAGCCTTGTAGAGTACCATAATTATGACTTCCTTATGCCGAATAGTCTGAAATTGCCTGTAGCTATATTACCAGAACTCATTAAAAACCTAATCCCGGTTAATGCTCCCGTTGTTGAGTGATAACCTGTCTGATTTGTTGGTAATCCATCAACGTTATTCACGCCGTCCATATATATCGAATGCCTTATACCTGTTTCAGCTGGCATTGATATGTGCACTCTAAAATGCAATCTAGTTGATAGACCTATCGAATCATATATTTCTATATATGTCTGGCCAAATGCGGCCACCTGATCATAGTCTCTGAAAGAATAACCAGTAGCCAAGTATGACCCGCCGATCTTAAACCTAATAGCTGGAGCCTGTGATGCAGATGAACACGAGAAATTGGATACATAAATGACATAATCGTCATAGGTTGTATCAAATGTTGTCTCTATGTCAACGGTTGCAGAATTAGATGCCGTTACAGTAGATAGTAGTCTCATACCTGGAGTGAATAAGGTCATTGCCTCATCAGCAATGGTTAACGCTCTATTCTGTCCGGCTGTAACACCGCTCAATACAAAATTAGCCTTCTTGGTTGGATCTGCATCGTCAGCCAATATCAAATCAGTGGCGGTCTTGTCTGTCAGTGTTTGTGTTTTGGTTGTGCCAACTATCTCCCCACCGGCTAACAAAGAAACCACACTATCATCAATAGTCGCATACCATCCACCATTGGTGCCGTCTGTAGACAATAGTTTACCTGCGTTTCCCGTCTGACCAGGCAAAGAAGAACTTAGAGCAGTTGCTACAACATAGTCAAGAGTCGCTATCTGTGTCCCAGTGGACCCTGTTTCAGCCGTGGGCGCGGTTGGAACTCCCGTAAGTTCTGGGCTTGCTAATGGTGCTTTTAAATCAATCTGTGTTTGGATAGCGCTTGTTACACCGTCAACATAGTTAAGCTCTGTGTGTGTTGCAGTTACAGCGTTTGACACATTGGGGAATGTGGCTTTTATCGTGCTTTTTAGTAGGCGTATATGATCATCCCCGGCGCTTTTTGGATCAGCCGCGACAGGATTAGTCGAAACCAAATCACTGATATATGTCCCAGTCTCTAAAGCCATTTACATATCCCCTGCTAGAATATTTATTTTGCCTGTGCTGACTATGGATCTATCTGCAATCAATGTAGCCATAGCACGGTTCTTGTTCTCATCGCGTAACGCTTCTTCAATAGCTTGCTGAAACAGCGCTTCATATTTCTGTGCGTTAGCATCATCATTCGAGAATATGCTTGCTTCCCTCATTGCACCATACAGGTAACAGCTAGGATGATTTGTCAGCATGTCATTGGTTGACGTTGTAGCGATTGAATAGCCTTTCTTGTACCGCAGCACAAAACTGAATGCGTCAGAACATTTGTATTCAAACGCTATGTTAGAGCCGTCGATAGTGTAATATCTTGGCTGGCTATTACTATCATCAGTCACTGGAAGCATCTCGGGCGACACGTACACCATTTCTATCCGGTTACCGTACTCAGTCAACCATAAGCCATAATTAGCCTGATAACCTGATGGCAGCGCGATATAACGACTGCCTGCAGTGGCGGTCAGTGTTGCTTCTACTTCACCAACGCGGCTATCAATCAGCTTGTTTATGCGCTTTTCTGCAAGCGTGATGAAGTCAGTAATCTCACTGACTGACCTATGATGCCAGCTTGCGATAGAAGCCTGTAAATCAGTGTAATTAGCGAGCGCCATTATCTTTTATATGTTCTTTTTGGTGCTGGTTGTTTTGGCAATTCTTGCTTTATCGGTATTTCAAGAACTTCTTGCTCTTGCTCTTGTTGTTTTGGCGCATCCAATGAGCCGCCACGAGCTAGTAAATCATCTATTTCTTTTTGGTCGCTGGTTAACACGTAACCATGATCAGGGTGGAATACTCTTATAGGCATTTCTATAACTCCAATAAGCGGGGATCACCGTAGCCAGCAATCCCCAATCCTAAGGCAGGATTAACTTGTTGCGAAAGGTGTTGCAGGTGTAGAGGTTCCACAGAAGATGTTTCCTTCTACTAACCACGCGCTACCTGAATACGTCAGTGTATACCGATCACCGATCACGCCGCCAGTAGTAGAGCCATTGCTTGAAATTGCAACGTGCGTACTGCCATCAGCGGAAAACCCGTCTATCTCGGTCGCATCGGTCGTATAACCAAACAATGTACCTAAAATGAACTCACTTGCGGGAGTTCCGGTTATGGTTTTGGCTGCACCACCTGTTATGGTTACAGTGGTAGCGAACTCAAACTGACAGCCCAACTCCGGTGATGCTGGCAGCGTATAAACAACGCCAGCCGCACGATCAAACAGGCATAAAGCACCTGATTCACTCGATTTGAGCGTACGTGTTGCACCTACGCCACTAATTACTTCTCTGTGCTGACCTGGAACCGCTACACCTTGCGCCGTGCGGAATCCTAGTTGGTCAATTGCTGTTGATATAGTCATCTCTAAATCTCCTTATTAGTTAGCTGCGCCGATCAATCTACAAGCCCATTCAGGTCTCAATGCTGCAAAACCATAGAGCATATCAATCCGTAACACTCGGCGGTTCATGCCGATATCAGATCCGCGCCAAACACGCAGCGACATACCTTCACGGGTTTCAACTGAACATTTGTCAGCATCGTCCATAATTTCTAATGGTGCATTAACAAACTGGAATGCCTCTTTATGGTACATAATCGGTTGCACGTAGTTTGTTGAAGCTGCACCAACGAAAGTTATATCAGCGCCATCAGCAGGAGTTCCAGAACAATTCTGACGTGGATCAGTTGTGTCGTAGATCATTGCTGGAGTGAACGTGATGCTGGTCGTAGTCGCTGAAACAACGGTGAACTGTTTCAAGTGAGCATAAGCTACTTTAGTCTCTGGATGAACGTCGAGAATCGGAGTTTCACCAGATCCAGCACCAACAGTAAACACCATACCAGCAACAGGAGCGGCTGATAATCCGTCTACAGTCAGAGTAGTAATACCGCTTGTCAATGTACCGTTGTTGATCTCACCAGCAACGTCAGCAGCATTCGGCAATGTCCAGCAACGTTCGTTCTCGTGGAAATCAGCCATAGCGGTACGGGTAACGAAACCCTCACGGTATTGACGGCTTAGATCAGCTTGAGGATTGAAGTATGATGGCACACCGGCAACCAATGAGGCCATGGTCACTGAGTCAATCTGCACATGCCTATCAGTCTTAGGAGCGGCTTTTTGATTCAGTTTTGCCCTTGCCAGATTAGGAGTTGACAAATTAGCGATTGCACTACCAGCAGTTCCAGCAACTTGTGCGGTTGCTTTTGTGTAGTATGTGATCGCTTCAGATTCAACGATAGATATCAGTTTCGATATTGCAGGCCGAATGTATCGTTTTGTGAACATTGCGACATCTTTGGGCGAATCGGTTTTTAACAAGCTATCGGTGTAATTGAACTCCATGTCAACACCTTTCAGAGTCGACATAGTGATAGTTTGTGTTTCTTCAGTAATCGGGCTGATCTGCATCGCATTGCCTGTACGAACATTAAACTCGTTAGGTTTGCGAACGCGCAGAGTATCACCAATCTTAGCGCCGCCCTTACCGAAAGAATCGTCATACTGACGGTCAACAGTTTGCAATAGTTCGCACTGTTCGTGCAACTCGGTTAACGCTTCTCGCGCAACCATGTCAATGAATTTATATGTATTAGCCATCTTTAAATCTCCTTACAGCCTCACGGCGTATTGTTGCATTAGTGGAAATGATCAGCGCATCACTGCGTTAAATCATGCGTAACCCTTGCGCCGCCATTTTGCATACTCAGCTTGTGACATGTCTTTTGGATTGCGTAGAGACTTATCACCACCAGATTTAAGCGTAGTCACTGGTTTTGCTTGCTGTACTATTTTTGGCTTCGCAGGCTGTTTCTGTATTATCTGGTTACCGACATAAGCCAAATGTAGCAATTTATAAAGTCTTGGATCTGCTTTGGATGACTTAACATCGTCAACATCAAACCCTAGTTTCGACACTGCAAATTGCTGCAAATTGCCCTCAAGTTCAGGGGACCAGTCTTTTATCTCTCTACGTAATACAGACTCGCTTTCCTCAATACGCTTGGCAATCTCTTGCTGCTTTTCGAGAGCTAAATTCTGTTGTTTCTGTGAGATTGATTGAGCAAGTATGTTTCTTTGCTCTTCAAGGCCGCTTTTATAAAACATTAACTGTTGAGCCTTAACCGGGTCCTGTTCACTAAGCGCGAACAAGTCTACCTTCTTAAACTCATCAAGTTGCTTATTAAGCGCGACCACCTCAGCGATTTCTTGTATATGCGCCTGGTGAAATTGAGCTTGCGACTCAAAAGTTTTTCGCTGTTCTGCTAATGACTGCGTTTTGACCGTATAGTCTTTCTGCATGTCCTTAACAGCTACAGCAATATCTTTTGGAAGCTTATATTGTTTCTGGTTAAACTCAATCTCTTCACTGTCGTCTACAGTCTCCTCGGGTTGCTCTTCAGAGTCCTCTGATTCCGTATCTTCAGTTACTTCTTGATCATCTTCATACACATCTTGCTCGACTTCCTCGGCTAGTGTTTCTAGCTCTGGACTGGTCGTCTCGATATCATCGCTCATTGTTGTAACACCTCTTGTTGTGCCATTTCTGGCTGGATCTGTTGATCTTGGCCGGGAGTTATGTCCGGCGTTTGCATCAAATTCTGTATTGTCTGAATAACCATCATTTGTATCTGTTCTGGTGTCATTGATGTGCTGACAGTTTTAAGCCTGTTAGTTTCAGCGTTATAAGCATCAATCTTTACCTTCTCGACATCGATTTGCTTATCTTGGTTCACCTGCTCAAGTTGTTGCTGCAATTGCTGCATGGCTTGTTGAGCCTGCTGCTGTACTTGCTGTAACTGTTGCTGCAATGCTTGTACTTGTGGATCTTCACCAGTCACTTGTGGCGGTAGCATTGCTTTGAATCTCTCGGCTATCTCATCAGCACCAGGCCAATCAAGATTTTTAGCAATCAGATCACTGATCAAGCTGGATGCCGCAGGATTAACGCGTGAGAACTCAATCATTTGTTGAGCGGCTTCCTGACGTTTTGTTGTGTAGCCTGGACCAACTTCAACAACAACATCATATTTCCCTACGCTAAAGTCGTATATGTTGCTGATATCATCTTCGCTTTTTGGCTGACCTAACCTGATGTTCTCAGATTCCTTTTTATCTTCACCAAGTATGCGAATAACACGCCCTTTAGTGTAAACGTGCGGGATTAGATCAACAATTATCACCCCAGCTTGTCGCAACATGCGAGCCTGGTTATCGATAAAATGGAATGTGCCAGTATCAGACTCGCGCTGTCTGGCAATGATCGCACGTCCTGAGACTGCATTATCCTGCTCACCAATCGACGCACCGAACATGCCCATTGTTGCCCGGATGTCATCAGAGCTATTAATTGCTTCCTGCAATACTCCAGCAGGGACCCCGGCAAATGGCTGTCTTTGTGGGGCAACACGGCCTTTCTTGTACTCAAGATAAGGATAGTTCTTAGTGTTAGCAGTTGCCCATTTCTGCAGATCTACTAACGAATCTTCTTCAGCAATAAACGGTGCTTTTGCTTGCGAAGATACCAACTCTGTAGCAGTTGACCGCCAAAAATTAAGCATCCTAGCCGAGTCTTTCGAGTCACGGATAAGAGATTTGAATATGCGCTTGTTCTCTATGTTTACTTCTTCTCCGTAGCAGGGCACGATAGGAATGTATCTGCCTGCCCATTCGTTTTCTTCTAAGATCTCTTTACTATTAATTATGTATTGCGTGACTTTCTTGCTCTTAACTACCCGGCTATCTGTTTTAGTAATGCCGAGCGCCTCAAACATCTCGAGATTATCGTTATAAACTTCCTCGTCAACAACATCGCCATCAGATAGCAAACATACTGTTTTGTCTACATCCTCGCGCTTCCAATACTCTGCAATCCAGACGCCATCATCATTAATCCATTCGTATTCAGACTTGTCGTCAGCTATCCAATCGTTTTCTTCAGCTTTTGGGAAACGCTCTTTGTATTCGTCAAGCGTTATCCGGTCAACGACAAAGCAGCAGTTCCAGTCAGATCCGTCAGCACTGGTTGCATATGGATCGCCATAGATAGAGAATTGATTATTTACGCGCTCAATAACGATATCCTGATCGAATGATTCATCGTCAGCGTATTGGGTATTAATGCGGATATAACCAGGATAACCGCCAGCAACAGCATGTGTTAACGCGGTATCATAAGCAACATCAGCATTGCTGCTAACTTCAATGTTGCGGATAAGGCCGTTTAATATCTCGGCCGTCTCTGGATCTGAATAATCATCAACAGGTCGAGCGCGAATAGTTGGTTTGTTTTGGCGCGCATCATTAACGACTTGTCTAATGTGCGCAGGGAATTTATTTATTGTTAATGTTGGTTTGCCTTCATGGCGTCTGGCCTCAATATCTTCTGCTGACCATTGTTCACCAAGCAAGCCGAACTTGATATCTTCTAGAGCTAATTCTCTGTTATCTTTTTCTTTTTCAACGGCTAATAGAAATTTTTCACGAGCTTCCGCTATGAATTTTTCTTGGTCGTCGTCAGAGTCTTTTTCTTCTTCGTAGTCCAAAACCAGCGCTCCAAAGCGTTAGGTTATTTTGATTGAGTCTTATATCACGTATTTAATTTAAGGTCAATTCTTTTTCGTCCTTTATGTAACTTCCACACTTAGAACATCCTAGATGCAAATCACACATGCAGTCAGGATGCCTCATATTAAGCAGGTAGAAATTCATCCTATCCTTTTTAATAGCGTAAACATCCTTTACATATCCAACATGACCGCCACAATCTTTGTGATATATCTTTGTTAACTCATCCATGACCCTCCACCTCCAGCATAGTAGTTTTCCTGCTTGCGCTCTGGTTTTACAAAAAGATCCTCTACAACAACGCACATGAGCCCAAAAGCGTCTGCTCCATGCGATGCCCAGTCATGTTCTGGACCTAATCCAATATTGCGCGCGTCGTCTTTCTTCTCGTGATATGACCCTAGCGCTTCAATACCTGGCTGTGTTGTTGGCTCATTAAAAAAGCATGATGGCAGCCACCTACGAGCAGCTTCAATGCGCATCATCGCAGCGCCTTTGCCCTGGTTTGGCACAACCTCAACATCATAGCCAGCAGATTCAAACGCGGATTGATATGACACAGCAAACACTTTATCATTCGTTGCGCCATCATGAGGAAGCCATAATTGACATTTCTTAGGCTCATAATCTTTTGATCGCATCCATTCCAAATGAGCGCCAATTGGCTGACCAACCACTTCATAATAATCAAGTACCCTTATTTCTTTGCCAATTATCTGAGCGACCCATATCACAAACGCATCAGCACGCGCACCAGTTCCACCAATATCGAAAAACAAGTGATACTTCATTAAAGGATCTGGCTGAACTCTGCCTATCCTGTTATCTTTCCGCGCATCAGCCAGATGCTTTGCAAAGTATGCGCCTTGGTTAACTGTTGCATAGCCACCTTCCCAGATATGCTCATACTGATCTGGATTAGTCATTAAGCAGTCTTTGCGCTCCTGGTCAAGCACGCCAGGAAAAAACGGATTATCTGACCAATTGGCGCGAATAACTATTGAACCAGTAGGAGGATTTACGCCACGAAGCATTGAGTCAACCGGGTCCGTTTTTCTTCTAGGGTTCCATGTAAACCATATCTCGGAATTTTCTGCACGAATCGTAGGCCGCAACAATGACAATGAGCGCTCACTCAATGTTTGCGCTTCTTCTACCCATGCGCGTTCAAAACCTTCTAGTGACTTGATTGACTCCGCATTATGATCTTGCATGCCCTGAAACGTGATAATGCCATCTCCAGGCGTTTTGATCACTTCATTGTATAACTTGAAGCCATGAGATTCATTAAGGCCAAATTGCTGTAGTTTGTCTTCAATCAAGCGCTTACTGGATTCTTTCAGTGTTTTCTGAACTTCTCGAATGCAAACAGAGCGCAAACCAGGAATTGCCAGAGAGTCTTCAATTAAACACTCAGCTCGATTATGTGATTTACCAGATCCACGACCTCCCCATATGCCTTTATAGCGAGATGGATTCTCGAGAGGTACAAAAACTCTAGGAAGTTTTATCTTGATCTGTGTCAATTATTTCTTTGGTGAGTTTGATATTGAGCGCTTCGCCGTTCTTTCCGGTCAGCTCTGTTTTGTTGACATAGAAACCCAACACTTTACCAATTAACTCTTCAGCTTTTATGGCAGATTCTACCTTATCGAGACTTTCTCCATGCTCACCAAGCTTCATCAAGCGTTCAATATGTTGCTCCAATGTTCTGCCAACACGCTCTGCTATTGGCCTTCGTAGATGCTCTATTCTCAAGGATATATCAAGGTTTTGCATAAGCTCATACGCTTCATTATTTACTTCTGGCATCAAGCATCCCATCACAAGAATAAGCCGCCCGATAAGCATCACTCTGATTCATTCCTGAAACAATGCTTTGGCAGAATTTCTCTTGTTTAGATGTTAGAGCCATCATTCAATTCCTTTAACTTTTCCGCTATTTTAGCACAAATAATACTCATATCAATCCTCTCTTAATTTCATCCGCAATAGCAGCATAGCACATAGCCGCATCATTATAATTAGCCATCACACGGGCCTTCTCGAACTTTGCTTCATCGACATCAACCTGATAGTGATTAAGTACCAGGTTGAAATCGTCCTTAAATTTTTGTGTTGGTTTCAACAAAGTCATTATAATCCTGTTCGTTATAGAACGATCCTTTCATTGCAAATCCTTCGCCTTTACCTTCTACAACCCATTTATCAAAACCATCAAGATCTTTTCCTACATATCCGGAAAATAGGATATTCACCGTGTCCGTATCTTCAACTGCCACC
>JADIZB010000027.1 GCA_016705005.1 Bacteroidales bacterium
CAACACGGCAGATGGTATTGCACAGGGTAAGGCAATCCGGACACTAACCGATGAACTCAAAGCTGAAGAAAAGGCATTAGGTGACACCCGTCGAAATGTTGGCAACTACACCGATTCGATTATCGAGGCTAACCAGCAAATGGGCTTATCAGGTACGATTTTAGGCAAGGCCATATCCGGTTATAAGGCGTTCAAAGTTGCTGCACTGGAAGCAAGTGGTGGTACATCGGTACTTAACGGGGCTATGAAGTTACTGGCGGCAAATCCTGTCTTTGCTATCATTGCGATTATTGCCGGGGTGTTTATGTTGCTGAAAGAAGCGATTGGAAAGAATGCGGAAATAGTAGATAAGTTTACCGTAGCACTGGCCCCGCTAAAAGTGATATTAGGGGTTGTTTTTGGTATTATCGGTGATTTTGTGGAGTTGCTTGTAGGCGGGTTTGCAAAAGGAATGGAGTTAATTACAAACCTTTTCGGTGATGCTGGTAATGCCGCTGATGAATATGCTAAATCAATTCAGGCGGTACAACAGGCCGAAGATGATTTATATAATTTACGAATCAGGCAAAAGACAGAACAAAAGGCTATAAACGATCTAATGGCGGTTGCAGATAATAGGCTTGTACAAGGTAAGGCCCGTTACGAAGCATTGAAAAAAGCTATTGATATACAGATAGAAACCGTTAAGGAGGAAGCCCGTTTATCCGAAATTCTGCATACTGGTAAAATTAAACAACTCGAATCTGAGTATAATTTAAGAGGTCAGTTAGTTGAGAAAAACGGACAGTTAACACAAATGGCATTGAATAAATTAAGCGATGAAAAAGAAGCTTATAAAACATCACTTGATAATCTGCTTGATGCTAAAAACCGTGAATCTGAAATTTATGCAGCATCGGCCCGTAAAATCGGGACACAATTAAAAGCACAGATCGCAGACGAAAAGGCCGCACGTGACTTGCAAATTGCCGCCATGACTGATGGATTGGGCAAGCAATTAGCAACTATTGAAAGTAACTATACAGCTCAAAGGGAAACTATAAAAGTATCATTTCAGGAACAATTTAAATTAATTGAAAATGCATATAAAGATCAAGTAAAACTACAGGAAAATCAAAATTAGCATTATTGCGGCCAACCTTAATTATCTTAATAAAAATCTTGATTACAAAAAAAACAGGAATGAACAATTAAAGTTAATCGAAGCCGCTCAAGCACGTGAACGCCTGAACGCACAGCGAAACGCAGCGAAACAAGCAGCAGATAGCCGGACAGCATTAGAACGCCAGTTGCAGGATGTTGTACTGGCCACCTATCAGGACGGGTTTGCAAAGGAACGCACAGCCCTGTTGGTATCATTCCAGCGCAAACGGGAAGACTTGATTGAAGATGCAAAGTTTACAGGGAAAAATAAAAAGGAAACGGCTGCACTTGTAGCGGCATTAACAGAGCAATACAATGCCGATGCGCTTAAAATGGAACAGGAAAACCAGAAGCGTATCAATGAACTGATCAGCGGTGAAGCGATTGCACGTAAGGAAAAGGAAATACAACTCCGGTTAGATGCGGTTAAGGAAGGTTCTCAGGCTGAACTTGAATTAAGATTGCAGCAGTTAGAGTTGCAGCGTAATGCAGAACTGGCAGAAGCCGAAAAACTGCATTTAGATTTATCGCTTGTACGTGAAAAATTCAGGCAACAGGAGGAAGATTTACGGGCAGAATTTGAAGCGGCAGCCCGTCAAAAGGTGTTGGATGAAACCTTACAGCGTTATCAGAACGAAATCGAGATAGCACGCCAAGCCGGTGAAGATACTATCGCAATGCGTATCGAGGCAAAGCAACGTGAGATCGACAACATTCAGGCATTGGAGGGTGAAAGCAATGAGCAACTTATTGCACGAAGGTTAGAACTTCAATCCGAACTGGCAGACATTGAACAACAGGGCGTAGATGACAGAAACCAAATCCGTGAAATCGAATTTCAGGTAGCGCAAACGATATTGGAGGGTATTTCCGCACTTGGTGACATATTCAGCCAACAGCAGGAAAAATCAGCCGGGTTCGCAAAGGCAATGGCGTTGTTCCAAATCGGACTTGATACGGCAATGGCATTGACTACTGCGATTGCAAACGCTCAACAGGCTGCATCGGCAGGTGGCCCACTTGCCCCGGCTTTGTCCGTTCTGTACACAGCACAGGCGTTTGTAACCGTTTTGGGTGCAGTTGCAAAGGCTAAGAAACTGTTAACCGATCCACCGAAAGCACCCGGCAAAGCAACCGGAGGGCTGATAACCGGGGAAGGTTCAGGAACATCGGATTCAATCCCGGTCAGGCTAAGTAACAATGAATCTGTTTTGAATGCGCAATCAACCGGGATGTTTGCCCCGTTGTTATCCGGGCTGAACCTTGCCGGTGGTGGCGTAGCGATTCAATCCGTTAACAAATCGCAGGAGGTGCAAGGCGAACAGTTTTTAGCCAATGCGTTTAGCAAGGCTTTAATAAATATGCCTAATCCTGTTTTGGATTTGCAGGAATTTCACAGGGCTGATGATCGTTTGGCATTAATAACCGAAAACGCTGTAAAATGAATTTATACGAATATGTTTGCGAACATCAAAGTATAATCAAGCACCTGATCAAATTGGGGATGGTGCCGACGGATATTAACCATAAGGTTAAGGTTTACCGGCTCTATCTGGAACACCGGCAGACTTGCAAACGTATGCAAGCGGTTGAGAATGTCAGCATAGATACAGGGCAATGTTCATCGAACATTTATAAGATCGTTGAACGCATGGAACAGAAAGTTTTATGACCGGAGTAATCGGATTGGCTTTGATTCTATTCGGGGTGCGTTCACTGTATCGCTACAAACGAAAACAGAAATCATTAAAACGCTCCCGGCTTTGGGCTGATGCGGTTGTGGATTGGTTGCAATCGGAATTAAACCGGGGGCCCCCCAAAAAAAAAAATAGCCCCCCCCCCCCACCGCCCCCCACACCTCCTACTTTTTAAATGAACAGATGTTCAAAATTAGTAAACCGCATTACAAGTAAACCCGCTCCGCACTAACCTAACTTTGACCTGTTAATCCTGACAGGTTATGGCATTACTGAAAATTTATACTGATATTGAGAATGAAAACAACGCTGTTGGATTCTTTGGTGATCGAATGGACGTATTTTCAGCCAGCCGGTTAACCGATTTCCTGCAAGCCTCAGATGATTCAGAGATTGACGGCAGATTGCATTGCCGGGGCGGTTCTGTAACCGAGGGGTACACCTGCCATGATCTGTTAACCCACTCAGGTAAAAAAGTATCAATGACGGTTGAGGGGCTTTGTGCTTCGATAGCAACCGTTATTCTGATGTCAGCCCCAAAAGACAGGCGCAAAATCTATCCATACGGTCAGGTTATGATTCATAACCCGTATATTCCTGAATATACATTAGCTGATTCATACGGGGCTGAGGACTTGGCAAAGATGGCTGCTGATCTAAAGGCAGAAGAAAACAGGCTTTTGGATTTCTATGTAGCCAACACCGGGGCCGACCGTGAACAACTCAAATCAATGATGGATGCCGAAACCACTCTGAACGCTCAACAGGCTTTAGAGATGGGATTCGTCGGTGAAATCCTGCCAGCAATATCGAACTCAAAAAAGGATTTTAACAATAAATTTAAACAACAGATGGAAGCAAAACAGATTGATGAACTCAAAGCTGAAATGGCAAAGAAAGATACAATTCTCAAAAGGCTGTTAAAGGCCGTTGGACTTGCACCTGAAGCCGTTAACCTTTCCCTTACCGATGCAACCGGAAACACTCTGACAGTTGAACGGGAAACCGGTGATCCGGCAGTCGGTGACACAGCCAGCCCGGACGGTGTATTTACGATGGAGGACGGCAAAGTCATCACCGTTGCAGGTGGATTGATTACCGAGATTGCAGACCCCGACGGAGGCGAAACGGAAATGGATGCTTTGAAGGCTGAAAATGATGCTTTGAAAGCCGAGATCGAAACGCTGAAAGGCGCAAATACTCAGGCCGCTGCTGATCTGGCTACACAACTGGCCGAAGCAAAGAAAGTAACGGAAGATGCGAAGGCTGAATACGTTGAATTACAGGGCTTGAAATCAAAGTATTTCCCTGAAGGCCGTCAGCAGGACTTTAACGAACCGCCTGTATCAAAGGTTCAGGAACGTATCAACCAGCGCAAGGCTGAAATCGAAGCAAAGAAAACTAAGAAATAACCATAAAATCAAAACAAAATGGCATCAACAGGAATAAACTGGGCCAATTTCGTTGTAAACAACGATGGCATAAAAGATTTTCGGGAGCTGATCAAACTGGAAACCCTCGAAGGGGGTGATTTTAACCAGTTCCATACATTCAATCCGAATACCCACTCAGGCGATAAGCTGGACGGTATCGGTGCATTTGCCGAAGTAGGTCTGGCAGGTGGCACTTCATGCGCACCTACATTTAACAGTTCACAGGCCGCCTCTGTTGAAAAGACATGGGTACTCGGTGAATGGGAAGTACCTGAAAAAATCTGTTACAAAGACCTTGATACAACCGCAGCACGCTACGGGCTGAATCCGGGTACTGAGATCGCAGACCTTACCGGGACTGTAATCGCTGACATTCTTTCACCGCTGATGACCGATGCCCTGAAACGTATGTTCTGGAGGTTGGCATGGTTTGGTGACACAGCAGCCGCAAATATTGCCGGGGGTGGTGTAATCACAGCCGGTAAAAATGCAAACCTGTTTACCACCTGTGACGGGTTCTTTAAGAAACTGGCCGCACTGATCGCAGCTGATCCTTTGCGTAATACCGACATCGCTGCAAATGCTCAGGCAACATACGCCCTGCAAAATTCAGCGTTTACCGACGGGATTGCCGTTATTGATGCGATGATTTACAGCGCACCGATAAAACTTCGCAATGCTGCAAACAAATTCATCCTTTGCACTCAGTCGGTTGCTGATGCTTACGAAAAACAACTTACCGGAACAGGAACAGTTTACACACAAATTCAGTGGGAAACCGGTATGAACGGCATGCAGTTCTTCAAGCGCAAAGGTGTTGACATTTACCCGATTCCTTTGTGGGATGCCTACATTCAGGAATACGAAAACAACGGTACAAAGTGGAACAACCCGCACCGTGCAGTTTTCACCACAAAAGAAAACCTGAACTTTGCCGCTCCGAACTCAGAACTTGTAACAACCTTGCAAGTATGGTTTTCAGCCGATGATCAGGACACCAAAATGCTGGCCCGTGACAAGTTCGGAGTTTTGATTCTGGACGATACCTTATTCCAGTACGCAGTCTAAACGGTACAGGCCGGGTTACTCCGGCCTTATCTTAACCCTCAAAAATAGGAGAAAACATATATGGCAAACTGTGACAGCGTAATTGCAAGGGACATATCTGCAAATTGCGAAAATACACTTGTAGCTGAACTGGAAAACGTAGCGTACATCATTAACCGGGATGATATTGATTTTGATTCCTGCGTTTATGGTACATCGCAATTCGTGCTGACCGACATTGTTCTGAAAGCCGGGAAAACCGCTTACCTTGTACATCAGATCGGTGATTCATTCTCAGGTGCAGGTGTCGAGATGGAGAAAAAGCGTTTCAAAAATACCTATGCAACTACCTTTAATTTCGTTGTTTTCGACAATGATCCGGAAACAAAGGAAAACATCGAAGGTATCGCAAACGGTCGCTTTGTGGTGATCTGGGAGAACAAATACAAAAACACACTGAAAGCCGGTACACCGGGCGATTCCACATTTGAGATCGCAGGGTTTAAACTTGGCCTTAAGTGCGAAACCGCTACATCGCTGAAATACGATCCGGATTCAATGGGTGGATGGGTAGTGTCGCTGAAGGAAATCGGCGGCCCGGCAACCCCGATTACGGTTTATAAAACCGATGTCGATACAACCCGGTTAATGATCGAAGCACTGGTAACAGCGTAATCACATGGCAAAGGCTAAAAAGACAAAGACAACAAAGGCCGTTTCGGAGGTGAAAGCCCCGGAACTGCCTGAAGTGTCGAGATTTGCGCCTTTATTCGTGGATGATATTGCCAGACGTGCTATACAAAAACAGTTAGACCCGGATGAAACCGATGCTATTGTAAGGCTGTACAATGCTGTGATGCACTCACCAATGCCTAAGACCTGTTCAAACTGCGTTTCAGATGCTTATTTTGAACTGTACAACCTTTGGAAACGTGACGAACAGCACTTTGAAGATTTGTATAACTGCCAATATCGGTTACGTGGCGGTGTTCTGTTGCAGGCCTTTGGTGATAAGTCAAAGAACTGTACAAATAAGAACCTGACCAATGAACTGGCCGAATATCATTTAAGGTTCAATCCGGGATGCCGGAAACTGTTTGAACGAATACCTGAATAAACGGATAACCTTTACCGGGGCTGGTCAATCGGCCAGCCTTTTTTAATAACTTTGATTCGATGAACCTTACAAACGTAAAAGCTGAAAAACAAAGGGTAGAGGTTTTGGATGGCCTACAATTTGACATTCAAACGTACGGCCTGAGAAATGACTATCCACAACGGGTAAAGACAGTTACCAATGCTTCGGTAACTGCAAAGGGCTGTATTTCAACTTACCAAAAATTCATTCAGGGCAAAGGCTTTGCAGATACGGTTTTTTACAAGTCGGTAATCAACAACAGGGGGTTAACCTGTGATCAATGCCTATCGCTTGTAACGCATGACATTTCAGATTATGGCGGTTTTTCCTTGCACTTTAACTATAATGTTTTCGGGCAAATTACGGACGTTACCCACATTCCCTTTGAACATTGCCGTTTGGGACTTGATGATGATTCAGGCAAAGTTACCAAGATCGCAATACACCGTGACTGGACTAAGCTACGGAGGCGCACGGTTATATCGAAATCAACCATTGAATACATAGACGTTTTCAATCCGATACCTACTGTTATTCAGGCCCAAATCGAGGCGGCAGGTGGCATAGATCGCTACAAAGGTCAGGTGTTATACTATTCGCTGGATGGAGATATGGTGTACCCTAAACCGATTTACGATGCAGCCATAACCGACATATCAACCGAGGCCGGAATATCAAACGTACTGTACAGAAATGCCCGTATGAACTTCATGCCAGCCGGGATGTTAATCAGAAAGGTATCGGAAACCAGCAGCGCAAAGACAGATGAAAACGGACGGCCTGTTGTAGATACATTTTCAAAGGACTTTAAGCAATTTCAGGGTGACGAAAACGCCTGTAAGATCATTGATGTGGAAGCCGGTTTTGATGAATCCGCACCTGAGTTTGTGCCGTTCACAACAGAAAAACATGCCGATGAAATGAAAACTACATCAGAAATGGTGCAGGTAAAGATCGGTAAACCATTTTTACAGCCCCCTATTCTTAGGGCTGAAAATGTATCGACCGGGTTTACTTTACAGGCCATGCAGGATGCCTACACCTATTACAATTCCATCACCGTTTCAGAGCGGCAGGAAATTGAACGGGTATTCGCACGTATTTTCGCTAACTTTGTCAATCCGGTGAACCCATCCGGTAATTACTCAATTATACCACTGACCTATGGACAACCTGACAACGGCAACTGAAATCCGGGCATTATGCCGACCGATAACACCGAACTTTAAGGACACGGTAATTGAAACCTATATCCCTGAAGCAGAACAGTTGGACGTTAAGCCGATTTTAGGCGAACAGATGTATATTGATTTGTCAGAGGCGCAGACCGGAACATCGTTAACCGCTGATCAGATATTAATTTTGGATGGTGGTGTTTACGAAATCGACAGCCGAAAATATGTTTTCTCAGGATTGAAACGGGCAATATCATATTTCGTTTATGCCCGATTGATCCGCAACATTGACAACAACCTGACTTCATACGGTTTCGTTAACAAGCAGACCAATGAATCCGAACGGCCACAACTGAAAGAGAAACTACACGCTGCCGATGATGCGATGAAAACCGGAAACGATTACCTGAATGAAGTTTTGCAGTATATCAGATTGAACAACCTTGATGATGCTTACGTTTGCCCGGATGTCCCGGTCAGGCGATCAACCATAAACGCAATAGGAGATTAACAAATGGAAGGACTTGATAACACCCAATATCCAACAGGTAACGGAGTATGTAATGGCACTGATGCCTGCACCCCATCGAATACGGTAGATTTACCGAATGCCGGTTATTTTTCTGTAACCGTAGCCGGAAATGTGAAGTTTGATCCGATTCAGGGCGCAGCCGGGCAAACCCGTGCTTATGCAGCCGGTGAAACATCGAAATTCCGTGCGAAACGGATTTATGCAACAGGGACAACAGCAACCGGAATTTACATATACTACTAAGCCATGAACCTTGCATTAGGATTCGGACTGCAAAA
>JADIZB010000028.1 GCA_016705005.1 Bacteroidales bacterium
TTTGTAAAGTGTGGATTTGAAATAGAAGGACTCTTGAGACAGCGGCATTTTAAGAATGGTCAGTATGTTGATGTTAAGGTCTATTCAATAATTAACTCTCAGAATTAGAATGAAATATCCTGAAATAGGCAGTGAATTCTGGGAATATGATTCGAATGGTATTGTCGCAGATCATATACCTGAATGGTTGAAATGGGGTAAGGAAAGTCGATTTCTTTTATCAGGCAGAACCGCAATTGATCATATTATTAAGGATGTCAGGACTTATTCTGATCCTAAAACAGTATATCTTCCTTCATATTGCTGCCAGACAATGATCAGACCATTTGAAATGAATGGCCTGATTGTAAGTTTTTATGACGTTTATATTGATAATAAAGGCGGAATAAGTTTTAAAGCAGATCTTGATTTCAGTCCAGATATTTTGGTTTCAATTGACTATTTTGGGTATCGGACTAATGATAATCAAAAACTTATAAGACATTTTAAAGAAAAAGGATCAATAATAATTGAAGATTGTACTCACTCGCTTTTCTGTTATAAGCCTTTTGATTCCTTGTCTGATTATGCATTTGCCGGTTTCAGAAAATGGATGGCAATCTTTGATGGGGCTATTGTTACATGTATAAATAACAGTTTCAATATTCCCGATTGCACTCTGGAGCATGAAAGTTATTTAAATGCCTGAAATAGTGGCATGTCTCTGAAGCAAAAAGTATATGAATGGTCAGCTTGTTGGATAAAGAGAGTTTTCTGGTGGCTTATAGGACTGCAGAAGAAATTCTCAGGAGTGATTTTATGGATTATTCATGAGTCAGGCATCATTAGGTATTTTGTATAACCTTGATTTAGAAAGTATATTTAATGTACGGAACCGTAATGCAGATTTACTGATACATGGTCTGAATGAAATCAATGGTATTCGTTTGCCGTACCAGAATTCGGAATCAGGGAATTGTCCACTATTTGTTCCAATATTGGTTGGGAATGAAAGACGTGATGAATTGAGGAATTTTCTTATCGGAAAGCAAATATACTGCCCTGTTCACTGGCCTGTATCTGGCTCCCATATACTTCGAAATGAAACGGAACAAATCTACAGGGACGAACTTTCCTTAGTTTGCGATCAGAGGTACTCTGAAAATGAAATGTATCAGATTATTGACGAAATAAGGAATTTTTTCAATAATTGATCCTGAAATTTAACATAACAGGGTTCTTTATTTATTATTCATGCTATAAAATTAATTCTTGTCAAAAGTCTCTTTTTTGTGGATATAGATGTAATCCGTTACGGAATTGTTTGTCCGGGATCCGGTCTTTCACACTGGCAAAAGCATGTACTTTCAGAACTGAACAGGCATTCGCAGATTGTTCCGGTCATGGTGCTGATTGTCAGGAAGGTTGTTACCCAGAAAAGAAAGTCAGGGATACATAGTTTTTTACCGGATGTTCCGGTTATGGATTATGTGCCCGGGCAGGGTGATGATCAAAAGGTTGAAGAAGCGATCAGACAATATGCTCCTGATTTTCTGCTTAAATTCGGGAATCAGTTGATGGAATCATGGTTACTCAACCTTTTACCCCTTGGGGTATGGGAGTTCAGGTTTGGCACACAGGTAGCAGAGAACATCTGGCCTTCCGGATTTTATGAGGTTTACCGGAGGATTCCGGTTACCCCGGCATACATGGTGCGCTTCTCAGGTTCCGGAAATGAAGCTGTAGTGCTGAAGGAAGCGCATATCAAAACACGTGATTCACTGAAGGCGAACCGTGAAAGCATACTCCGTGAAGCCACTGACTGGCCTGCCAGGGTATGCCTGTCGTTGGTCCGTAATCCTTCAAGAGTTTTTGGCCGGAGCATGGTTATCCCAGAGCCGGCAGAAGTTGTGAATCCCGGATTTCGATTCCGTGCTGTTTGTTTCTTTCATATGGTGTTGCATAGGATCCGCAGCAAGTACAGACTGCTGTTGTTCACCGATTTCTGGAACATAGGCGTGGTAAAGGCCCCCATCGCTTCCTTTTAAAAGAACAGCATCCGGTGGCCGAATGGCTCCGCTGACAAATAAGAAACGATTCTTTGCCGATCCTTTTGTTTGCAGTGATGAGAACGATCCGGCGAAATTTCATATTTTCTGTGAAACCTATCCTTTCAGCAGTTCAAAGGGAATCATCGAGCACCTCACGTGGAATGGCGGCTTTGACAGTAAGGTGGAGAAGGTGCTTGAAAACCGGGTGCATCTTTCCTATCCGTATATATTCGAAGAAGGTGGCCGACGGTTGATGATCCC
This sequence comes from Bacteroidales bacterium, assembly GCA_016705005.1. Taxonomy (GTDB): domain Bacteria; phylum Bacteroidota; class Bacteroidia; order Bacteroidales; family Lentimicrobiaceae; genus Lentimicrobium. The sequence goes on from JADIZB010000028.1 coordinate 2,292, forward strand.
TGAAAAGTACCAGTCGGGCAGGGTCGATTTTTATGAACCTGAAGAGTTTCCGTTGCTTTGGAAAAGGGGAGGGGCCCTGATCAGTCATTTCAGTGGAATTGACAGTACCCTGATAAAACACAACGGCATGTACTGGATATTTACCAGTGACAGGAAAGGGTTATACTTCAAAGCTGAAGATATTCTTTGCTGAGAAGCCGGAAGGGCCCTGGGAGCCACATCCCGATAACCCGGTAAAAACCGACGTCAGGTCATCACGCAGTGCAGGGACACCTTTTATTCATGAAGGGGTGTTGTACAGACCTGCCATGGATTATTCCGAAAAGCTTCAGGGCAGGATCATCATTAACCGGGTTGAACGGCTGACCACGGATGATTTTGCTGAAGTACCGGTCAGGGAGCTTCAACCTTATGCCGGTTCGCCCTGGCCCGATAAGATACACACCCTTACGGCCATGGGCGACCATACGCTGATCGATGGCTGTAAGGAGGTGTGTGTGCTGAGCGATTTCAGGCTGCTCATTTATAACCTGAAACTGATGATAAATAAACTGTTCTGATTATGGAGTCTGTTTCAAAAGTCAGGAATTGTCTGTATTTCGATCCCGATAGCCCTGGGGACCCGATTTGAAGGCGGATTAATTATCAGATGTCAGGCTGAGCGATTCCGATAGCTATCGGAACGAAGCCTATATTTACTTATGAGATAGCCTCGTTGTCAGGGCTTTTAACTGAATTGTTCCAAAAAACAGATAAACCAAACTTATAATTAACCAAAACACCTGAATATGAATATTCTTATCACAGGAATAGGCGGACCTACGCCACGATCGATTGCAAAAACCATACGTCAAACCAATCCTGATGACAGGGTGATCGGTATCGATGCCAATCCGAAAGCGCTCGGGTTCTTTATGCCCGGCATTGTACATGCCTGGTATGTTGCTCCAAGGATGGACAATCCCGCATACTGGCCATTTATACATGGCCTGATCGAAAAGGAGAAGATAGATCTGGCCTTTGTCCAGCCTGAGATTGAGGTCATCGGTTGGGGTAACTATTACAATGAAAAGGGGTCATTTCCCTGTCCTGTCTTTATCCTCCTGTAGAACTGGCAACTGTTCTGATGGATAAATCCATTATGGCCGATGTGCTGGAGAATACCTTGTATATCCCGAAAACCATCAAAATAACCCAGGCCACTCCCCGGTACGATGATGTTGAAAAAATGATCGGATTCCCCTGCTGGATCAGGGCGACCAAGGGATCGGGAGGTCTGGGATCGCTGAAGCTCACCGACATCAGCAGTTATAAGTCATGGTTGTTTATCAACAGCGACATCAATGAATTTACGGTAAGTGAATTTCTGACGGGCAGGCACCTGGCCACGCAGATGCTGTATTATAACGATGAGTACATCAAGGGCGCCTCGCTCGAGTGTGCCGAATATGTTATGGCGAGCATTGCCCCTTCAAAGGTCACCGGGAATACATCGTTCGGCCGTTTCCTGAACGAAGATGATATCCTCGAATTCTGCGACGATTGTGTAAAATACATCTGTAAAAAACTGAATCTGAAAGCGCATGGTGTGCTGAGTTTCGATCTGAAGGAAGACAGTGAAGGCAACTTCAAGGTGACGGAGATCAACATCAGGCATATGGCTTATACCGGAGTAATGGCCGATGTGGGCTTTGATCTGATGGCCGATACAATCAGGATACTGAACGATGGGGGAGCGGCAAATATTGAAAGGGCTCCGTTGTTCAGATACGACAAGCCTTATATTTTCCTGAGGGATGTCGATACCGAGCCTGTGGTTCTTGAAGGGGAGTCGGTGTTCAGGAAATACCAGCCGGAATAGCAGGTTAAATCCCGGACTTTATTCTGAAATGATTTTTATTATTTCCCGGAGATTCCGGGCCGGAGCATGATCCGTTTCTTTTTGTTTATCAAGGAAAACATTCCGTTTCTGTGGAAATGGATTGAAGGGGCAAACGGCTTTGTCTTCGCTGTGCTTTTTGCCTCCCGGTTCAGCCGGGCGGAGCAGGATGCCTTTAAACGTTTCCGGCTGGAGGGCTTTGTTTTCAGACCGGTTGCGGAGGAGGATCTGCCGGCACTGGGTAAGATGATACTTTCGCAGGACAGGGAGGAACTTCATTATTTTGAAGCGCATGAGTTTGATACGGGTTCATTGCGGAGGATGCTCAGGAATCCATCGTTTCTGATGATGGCGGTGTTTGACGAAGGTAAGCTGATTGGTTATTTTTTCCTTCGCTGCCTGGTCAACAAAAAGTGTTTTGTCGGGCGTATGGTTGACAAGGCTTACCGGAAAAGAGGGGTTGGCAGGGTTATGAATGAGATTATGTACAACACCGCCTGGGATGCGCGATTCCGTTGTTTTGCCACGGTATCTGAAAAAAACCTTCTGGTGATGAATGCCCACAAAGTCAACCCCAGGGTGGTGTTCAGGGGTGAATTGCCCGATCATCACATCCTGATAGAATTTGTCGATAAAAAGAAGGTTGTTTGAAACCAGCAGGGAATCAGTGGGTTTCCGGATAATGCCGGTTGTTTTCTGCTGAAACCTGGTGCAATCCGGATGGTTAAGGTATTTTAGCCTTACTTTTGTGAATCTAAATCTAAAGGAGGAATTGTGGAATATTCTGTACTAAACATTGAATCAAAGCTTTTCGGCCGTAAGGTGCTGATGCTTGACGAATCGGTAACGCCTGAAGCGTACGTTTCAGAGATTGGCGACCTGATTAAGAAGGAGAATCCATGGTACATGAACCGTTTGTGTGATTCTACTGACCTGAAAACGATACATGCATTCGAAGAGCTGGGGTTCAGGTTTGTCGAGCTGCGCATGTTCAGGTATCTGAGGATAGAGAACATGCATATGGGGGCAAGGTCTTTCTTTCCCTGGGAAGTGATTGAGCTGGGCGAAGAGCATATTCCGGCCATCGTTGATATCATCCGCAGTTATCCGTCGGATGACCGTTTTTCGCGCGATCCGCTGGTTCCGGCAGGTGCGTCACTGAAAAGACTGGAGCTGTACCTTAAAAAATCAGTGACCAATTACAAATCCGAATTCCTTTACGGCCTGGTGAATCACCACACTGGCGAGCTGGCCGGATTCAGGAACGGTGAGTTTACCAGCAAAAAGACAGTCAGGTACTTTTATAATTTTATGGCTCCGGCACACAACACCCCTGCTTTTGCCTCAATGCTTGAAGCTGCTGTGATCGATGCCCTTGTCAAACGAGGGGTAAGCAACATCGAAGCCATCACCAGCGGACTCAATGTGGAAGAAATCAACGAAGCCTTCAGCACCCTTGGTTTCCGTGTTGAGAAAAACATGGTACTGCTGAGAAGGATTTTTGAATAGTCTGAGGTTTGGGGTTCGGCGTTCGGGGTTCGGGGTTTGAGGTTTGAGGTTCGGCGTTAGATTATAGAGCTATTGGAGTCCGGATCCCGGTTGAGATGCGAAGCTCATAAATCCGGAATACCGGAAACCCAGATTAAGAACAACCACTCAGGCACTAAGCTCACTAAGGAACACTAAGAAGTAATATGTTCGCTTAGCCGCTGAAGTCGCTTCTAATATGAACACGGATGACACTGATTTAACGGATCTGCACGGATTTCTTTTTAATCGCTTTCTTCGCTTAAGTCGCCCCTTGAACGCGCGCAGCGATTGAACTTCCAACGACCAACGTCAACTTCACTTAATCAGGTTCTCCCCCAAAGGGTGTCCGAGGGGCGTTGAACCGGTTAGTGATTGAACGTCCAACGTCCAACGCCCAACGACCAACGCGCGCAGCGCATGAAACCTCGAACTTTTTTTCACCACAATAGGCACATAGGTCACATTATTTTTGTCGCATTCTTTCGCTTAAGTGTCATGGTGAGCGGAGTCGAACCATCACTTCTTTTCGCTCCATCGCTTAAGTCTCTCCCTCGCTTAATTGAACACGGATGACACTGATTTAACTGATTCTGCACGGATTTCTTTTTTAATCGCTTTCTTCGCTTAAGTCGCTTCTTTTCGCTCCATCGCTTTAGTCGCTCCCTCGCTTAGTTGAACACGGATGACACTGATTTAACGGATTCTCAAGGATTTCTTTTTCAATCGCTTTCTTCCTTTAATCGCTTATTCGCTTAAGTCGCTTCTTTTCGCTCCATCGCTCCATCGCTTAAGTCGCTCCCTCGCCCTCTTGAAACGCTTCTTCACCCGCCACACTGCTATCAATATCGGGATTATAGTCCTGATACTGTTTCTTTTTACGCTGATTCTGAGGTTGGCCGGCAATTACCTTGTCAGGGAAGAACCGCTGTATAAGGCCGACGCGGCCATCATCCTGATGGGCAGCATCACCGACAGGGTGTTGCAGGCGTCTGATCTCTATCAGGAAGGATATTTCGAAAAACTGATCCTTGTTGAAGAGAATATGGGTCCGGTTGAGGCTCTGGTGATCAGGGGAGCCAGGCTGATCAGCAATACGGAGCAATGCCGGCAGGCAGCGGTTGATCTGGGCATTCCCGATTCCTGTATTACTGTATTACCGGGGAGGGCAGCCAGTACGCAGAAAGAAGCCCTGATTGCCCGCGATTACCTGGCCGGTCATCCTGAGATTTCTTCTTTGCTGATCATCACCTCAGCCTCACATACCCGCAGGGCTGCGATGATTTTCAGGAAAGTACTGAAAGGTGACCGTAAAATTGAAATACTCACCAGCCCGAGCATCTATTCCTCTTTCAGGGCGGAAAAATGGTGGCGCTACCGCGAAAGCCGGCAGGATGTTGTGTATGAGTATATTAAAATAATGAATTTTTTACTCATAGATCAATTTAAGATCCGGAACACTGTGAACGAAGCGACTGAGCGAAAGAAAGCATCGGTTACAAAGTGACTTAAACGATAAATTCATCAATTAGAAAATATAGGTTACTTAGGTGAGAGATAGTGACTTTATGATTGATAAAGCCTAAAATGAAGATAAGTTCTAAAAATAGTATTGATATTATTTATTAAATTGGTTATTATGTGCAAAATATAAGCTTATTAATGGTCTAAAAGTTTAAAACGACTACAAAGTTTTGAAAGTATTTCAAAATGCTTTACATATTTCAAACAGGGTATGGAAATTTTTAGAATTAGTAAATTGTTTCGAAAGAGGAGAAATTATTCATTTAGCCGACCAGATTCGCAGATCATCAAGATCAGTTTCAGAGATAACCTGGCTGAAGCATTCCGAAAACGCAGATATCCAAAGTCATTTATTTCCAAGCTTTCTGATTGTGAAGGAGAAGCGGCTGAAACGCAGGTATGGCTGGATTATGCACTAGGTTGTGAATATATTGACCATGAGACTCACTTTAAACTATACGACCAATATGACCATATTTTAGGAATGCTGGTTAACATGAGCAGCAAACCAGAAAACTGGTCTTGGTAAGAATCATTGATGTAAAACTTTCGGATCCATTGAATCACTTAACAGTACTTATCTCTACTTATCGCTTAAGTCGTTTAAAGTCGTTTAAGTCGCTTAAGTCTGAATCTTTTTAAGCAACTACTAATTATTTTAAAAATCAACTTCTCAACAAAATGGTACTTAAACGAATCTTCGACATCGCCGCTTCCATCTTCGGGCTGATCGTTACCTCTCCTGTTTTTCTGATTATTGCCGTTCTTATAAAGGTTAAGATGCCCGGGCCGGTTTTTTTCAGGCAAAACAGGGTTGGCCGTCATGGCAAAATCTTTAAAATGGTGAAATTCCGTTCGATGAAGGTAAACCATGGCGGGAGCACCATCTCTGTAAAAGGAGAGAGCCGTATCACACCACTTGGGGCAAAACTGCGTAAATACAAGCTTGATGAGTTCCCGGAATTCTGGAATATCCTGAAGGGCGATATGAGCTTTGTGGGTCCCCGCCCCGATGTCCCCGGTTATGCCGATAAACTCGAAGGGGATGACCGCTTGCTGCTCACCATCCGTCCGGGCCTCACCGGTGCCGCCAGCCTGAAATATTCAAGCGAGGAAGAGTTGCTGGCTTTGCAGGCCGATCCTGTGCGGTACAACGATGAAGTCCTTTATCCCGACAAGGTCCGGATTGACATCAACTACATAAAACACTGGTCGTTCTGGCTGGATATTAAGATAATTTTATTCACGTTGATTGGGAAGAAATTGGAAGAGACGTACTTTAATTGAGTTATGAGTTGTGAGTTATGAGTTATGAGTAATGAGTAATGAGTAATGAGTTGTGAGTTGTGAGTTGTGAGTTATGAGTTGTGAGTTATGAGTTGTGAGTTGTGAGTTGTGAGTTGATTTTTAAATCACATTAATTTATAGTGTTATGGGTGAAATCAGAAGTTTCAGGGATTTGATCGTATATCAGAAAGCATTTAAGCTTGCAATGGATATTTTTAATATTACAAAAAGCTTTCCCAAAGAAGAAAAATACTCATTGATTGATCAGATCAGAAGATCATCGCGTTCTGTTCCCGGAAATATTGCTGAGGCGTGGGCCAAGAAAATATATCAGAAAGTGTTTGTTAATAAGCTTTCTGATGCTTTGGGTGAAGAATATGAAACTGAGGTTTGGCTGGATTTTTCTAAAGAATGTGGATATATTAATGAACGTTTGTATTCGGATTTATTGGCTGAATATGAAGAAGTCAGAAAAATGCTGATTTCGATGATCAATTGTCCTGAAAAGTTTTGTGCTTATAAATCCTGAAAGAAGGTTGTGCCGTAGCGGTTTTTTTTCTTTCTCACAACTCACAACTCACAACTCACCTCTATCTCCTTATCTTTGAAAACTGAAAACAATAAACCCAAATGAGTACAACAAAAATCTGGCTATCGTCTCCCCACATGAGCGGGAACGAAATGAAATACATCAATGAAGCTTTCGAAAGAAACCTCGTTATGCCCCTGGGGCCTAATGTGACCGGTCTGGAAGATGACATCCGCAGGTTTACCGGATCGAAGGGCTGTTCGTGCCTTTCATCAGGTACGGCAGCTTTGCATCTGGCACTGATCAATCTTGGTGTGGAGCAGGGCGACGAAGTGATTTGTTCCACTTTTACTTTCTCCGCTTCGGCCAATCCCATCGTTTACCAGAAGGCAATACCGGTATTTGTTGATTCTGAAATCAATACCTGGAACATGGATCCGGGATTGCTGCGCGAAGCCATCGACGATCGCATCAAACAAACCGGCAAAAAGCCTAAAGCCATCATCCTGGTGCATCTTTACGGGATGCCGGCCCAGCTGGATGAGATTATGCTGATTGCTGCTTCATATGACATTCCTGTGATTGAAGATGCTGCTGAAGCATTCGGGTCAACATTTAAGGGGAAGCCCTGCGGCACTTTCGGTGAAATCGGCATTCTGTCATTTAATGGTAACAAGATCATCACCACTTCGGGTGGCGGTGCCCTGATTTCAGGCAATGAGGATTACTGTAAAAATGCTACTTTCCTTGCCACCCAGGCCAGGGATGCTGCACCGCACTATCAGCATTCGCATATAGGTTACAACTACCGCATGAGCAACATCAGTGCCGGTATCGGCCGCGGACAGATGGAAGTACTGGAGCAGCGTATCGCAAAAAGGCGCGAGAATTTCCTGTTTTATAAAGAGAACCTTGAGAAAATCGAAGGGGTTGGCGTTCTGACGGAACCTTCAGCTGACTTTTTCTCGAACCATTGGCTCACCACCATACTGATCGACAGGGTGATCACCGGCTGTGTATCGCGCGAAACCCTCCGGGTAAAACTGGAGAACCACGACATCGAAACCCGTCCGTTGTGGAAGCCGATGCATCTGCAGCCGGTTTTCAGGAATTATCCGTCCTACACCAACGGAACCTCTGAATTCCTGTTCGAGAACGGTTTATGCCTGCCTTCCAGTTCAAACATCACCGATGAGGAGCGTCAGAAAGTGGTGGCTGAGGTGACCAGGGCCGTGACGAAGTGAGTAGGGAGTAATGAGTAATGAGTAATGAGTAATGAGTAATGAGTAATGAGTAATGAGTAATGAGTAATGAGTAATGAGTAATGAGTAATGAGCCTGCCCGCCTTTGGCGGGTAATGAGTAATGAGTAGGGAATAGGGTAGGGCGCTCTGTCTGCTTCTTCTCGCTCCACTTGTGGTGAGCTTGTCGAACCAT
>JADIZB010000029.1 GCA_016705005.1 Bacteroidales bacterium
TCAAAGATACCATTCTGATTACCCTCAGCGTTTGCGGATTAAAAGGCGTTGCTAGTTGTTTGCCGGTTGCGCTGGAAGTTGAGGATAAGGCTGAATAGTTTCAAACTGAATTTTAACATCATGTAATGAATAATTCCGGAATCAGATATTTCTGGATGTTCGTCTTTTTACTGGCCATTTCATCATGCGCCAAAAAGGAGGAGACAACCAAACCCCCTGTCAGCACCAACGAATTCATTCTGCCCGATCCGCCGCAGTATGGCTCTCCGTTCCCGGACATTCCTGCTACAGAAGATATAGTGATGTACGAAGTCAACCTCAGGGCATTCAGTCCGAAAGTTGGTATTCAGGGAGTAATCAATAAACTTGAACATATTAAATCGCTTGATGTAAAAAATGTCATCTGGCTGATGCCGGTTTTCCGATAGGTACGGTTAACTCCGTTAATTCACCTTACTGTGTAAAGAATTACCGTCAGGTCAACCCGGAATTCGGCAATGTTGATGGTTTCCGTTGTGATGCGGCCGATATGGTGCCCTATGACTTCTGGAAACAGACCATCGATTCTATGAATGCCATACCCGGAAGGGAGATCATTATGCTGGCCGAGGGAGCCCGGAGTGACCACTTTACAGCCGGGTTTCAGATGAATTATGCCTGGGATTTCTACGGAAAGCTGAAGGCCGTTTTTCTCAGGCCAGCACAGTGGCCTTTTTACTACCCATACGAGCGAATACAACAGCATTCCTGCCGGAAAACATAAGTTGCGGTTTACCACCAATCATGATGAATCGGCCTGGGACGCAACCCCGGTCACCCTGTTCGGAGGCATCAAGGGCGCGCTGGCGGCACAGGTGATCGCTACCTATATGGGGGGGTGTTCCGATGATTTACGGAAGCCAGGAAGTTGGAAGAGCCGGCACCTGCCTTCTTCACCAATTCTCCGGTCAACTGGTCAGGAGAATCCGGATATGCTGGCCGCTTACCAGGATTTTATGGATTTCTATGTTACCCGATGCTGCCCGGAGAGGAAACCTGGTGAGCTATCCCTATACCGACGTCTGCATTTTTACGCGGACTGCCGGTACCGAGGAGATTCTCGTGATGGTGAATGTCAGAAATTCAGCCGTCACATTTGATTTTCCGCCCGCGGTGGCTGCAGGCAGATGGGAAAACATCATGGATAAATCAGGTTTAATACCGGGCAATGCAATAACCCTTGAACCCTATGCCTATATCATCGGTAACAGGGTGAATTAAACAATTGAAGAACAGGGACCATGATTCAGGGGATTCATTTGTCAGGTGCATCACTGCAGTAATTTCATCAGGGCTTCCTGCCCCGGGATTTACTGTTTGCTGAATGGTACAACCGGTCAGAAAAATTTCCGGAACCTGTCTTTATCTTTATTTGTTTGAATAATACAGACATAAGACTTTTTCATCGGTTCTACACCGGATTATTGTTGTACCTTTGCCGCTCAGGGTTTTGCCGGACACATCGGCGCTTTTCAGCGGATTCTTGCAGAACTATTTTATTCACCCTCCTTAAAGCAGGATAATCCCGAAAAGGTAAACTATGGCAAGATCACAACAAACATGGAATAAGCAGGAAAACGAGAAGAAAAAGCAGAAAAAGAAAAAGGAAAAAGCGGCGAAGAAAGTTGAAAGGGCTTCCGGTTCCAAAGACGGGAATAGTCTTGACGATATGATCGCCTACGTAGATGAATACGGACGGATCACATCCACACCGCCCGATCCGACGGTAAAAAAGACGGTAATCAATGCCGAAGACATTGAAGTTGGTGTAAGAAAACAGGACCCGCGGATAAGGGTGGAAGAACTGAGAACCGGTATTGTCAGCTTTTTAATGATTCAAAAGGATTTGGATTTATCAAGGACCTGCAGACCCAGGAAAGTATTTTTGTCCACATTAAGGAACTTGCCGAGCCCATCAAAGAGAACAACAAGGTAACCTATAAGGTCGAAAAAGGACCTAAGGGTTTGAATGCCTACGAAGTAAAAGTAGTGCGGTAACGAATTCCCTTAATTGTTGCACAGCCCTCTCCATCAACAATTATGGGTTGGCTGCTTAAATTCATAAACAGAAAACGGAACCCGGAAATGTCTGAAAAGGCATTCCGGGTTTTGAATTATAGATTCCAATGAATAAGCACCGGTTAATTCTGCAGTTTTTTTCTTCCGAAGGAAGATGAATCAAACCAGGCAGGAATTTTTACGTTTTGCTAAAGGATCCGAAGAACTTTCCATGCCTGATTTTTACTTAAGCGACGGAGGAGAACAATCTGACAGGCTGTTATATACCTATGTGTAAATCGGGCCAGTTCTTATATTCTCTTAAAGGCTGTTGTTTAATAGAAATAAAATTGTAGCACATTTTATCTGATGTTTTGTTTTTAGTTTTTATTTCAGTTTTAAAGTCCATATTTTTGGTTTATAATTTTTTGGGATTACGGCATGCCTGTTAACCGAATCATACTATCAGAGGGTGCATACTTATAAGTAATCCTAATATCATTAGATCAGATTTCCGGAATCTTTAGTTAGTTCATTTAAAATTCATATGATTTAAAAAATTATCAGAACGATAATGCTGATTTATTATCCTGACCCACACAGGCTGTTCAGTGGGGGCGGTTTCCGAAAAGTCATACGAGTAGGGATAACCTAAATTTTAGTATTTTATGAAAAAAGTGTTGACTATTGCAGTATTCATGGTGCTTGCATTTCAGATGGTTGCTCCGGCTCAGATCAGCAAGGAAGACCTTTACAAAGGGAAAATAAAATCATACTCACGAATGCGAAATACCGGGATGGTGCTGACCATCACAGGGGCTGTTTTTACGGTGGCGGGTGTCGGTCTGATGGTGGATGCCGTTAACCGGGATACGGATTATTATGATCCCTATGATCCGTATGCCACTTCCGACGAAGTTATGGGAGAAGCTGTTGTTGGTGTATTATGCTTCTATGCCGGTCTGTTTATGGATACAGGGGGCATCGTCCTCTGGTCGATCGGAGGAGCCAAAAAGCGCAGCTATACCAAAAAGCTGAACGCCCTTTCACTCAACCTGAAACCCGATCCCAGGCAAACACTCTCATTGTCTGTGAGGTTTTGATTAAAAAAGACCCCAATTTATCAGCATGAATAGCAATTCATGGTCTTTTGTTTATCCACAAAAGAACCTGTTTAAACGCATCTATAACATGCTGTACAGGAATTCAACCTTATCAAAGGAAGTTAACCCCCAAGTTATGAATACAGACAATACGTTGAAAACCAGCATATAGGCTATCTTTTCAACAATTCTTCCATGCAATGGGTATGCCGCAATACATGGATGGTTGATAATTTGAAGGTAAAATACCTAAGAATACGTATTCAATTTGCCGCATATTGACCTACCTTTGTACTTCCGGGCTCTACTCAATCAACAAATTCAGCCTGGAAGTGGCGGTTTTGTTAAGGTACAGACGGTTCCTTCTGAACAATTGCCGGTATTCTGATGTTAACCAACGGAGAAACAGATTAAAAACATTGTTAAACCAAAACGCAATCAACATGAAAAAAGTCGTAATTACTCTTTTTGCAGCCATTCTGGCTTTTAATCTTTCTGCTCAGGAGAGCACTTTTGAAAAGGGAGATAAAGCCCTCAACCTCGGACTTGGTTTCGGAAGTTTCCTTGGAGCCTCTGGATATAAAACTACTATTCCTCCTATAAGTGCTTCATTTGAGGTTGGAATTATCGATGGTATACTTGACAAAGCTACTGTAGGAGTTGGAGGCTATTTAGGTTTTGCTGGTTCAAAAGGATGAAATCCCATGGTTTGGTGATGAATACTATGTTAAATATACTTACATAGTTATTGGTGCAAGAGGTACTTTCCATTACCCTTTAGTTGATAAATTGGATACTTATGGTGGTGTGATGCTAGGATATACCATAGTTTCAAATTCTACTAATCTGCCTTCAACATTCGGCACCTATAGCTACACAGCAAATAGTTTTACTCCCTCGTTTTTTGTTGGAGGAAGGTATTATTTCACAGATAATTTTGCAGCTATGGCTGAACTTAGTTATGGTGTAGCATTATTGAATCTGGGAGTCGCTCTTAAATTCTAATATTTTATTCCAAATACTGAGCCACTCTCCGGGGTGGCTTTTTTTTATCCCGGAACGGGGTTATCTTAAAGTTAAACCATAGAAAACCAATATCTTTGTTTCTGAAGCTATAACTGTTATAGAATGAGAGTTTCCGGTACAGACTACCTGACAATTAGAATGGAAGGTGAATCGGTCTTTATGATAGATCAGAACCTCCTGCCATTTTCTTTTTCCTTCAGGGAATGCAAAACATGGGAGGATACCTGCGACGCGATCAGGATCATGACCGTCAGGGGTGCAGGAGCCATAGGGGCAGCCGCAGGTTTTGCCATGGCCCAGGCCTATATTGCCAGTGAAGACCCTGAGATGGCTGCAGAAAGAATCAGGGCTACCCGCCCCACGGCGCGCGATCTCTTTTTTGCTGTTGACAGGGTTTATCAAGCCGGGCAGAAGTCGGTGCAGGCTGCTGTTGAGGAAGCCCAACGGCTTGCCCGGAATAACATTGATGCTGCCCGTAATATTGGTAAATACGGCGAACCACTGATCCGGGATGGTGCCAGGGTGCTGACCCACTGCAATGCCGGCTGGTTGGGATTTGTGGATTATGGAAGCGCACTGTCCCCGGTTTATATGGCTCATCGTGGAGGGAAATCGGTGTTCGTTTATGCCGGTGAAACCCGTCCGCGAAGCCAGGGAGCTCGCCTTACAGCCTGGGAACTGGCGAATGAAGGGATTGACCACAGTATTGTTCCCGACAATGCAGGGGCTTACCTGATGTCGAAAGGTATGGTGGATCTGGTTATTACCGGGGCCGACAGGATTGCCGCCAATGGAGACACCGCAAACAAGATCGGAACCTTTGAAAAAGCCATTGTTGCCAGGCAATTCGGTATCCCGTTTTTTGTAGCTGCCCCACTTTCGACCTTCGATCTTTCAACCCCGACAGGTGAAGGCATCGAGATAGAAGAACGCAGCGCCGACGAAGTGAATTATCAGACCGGTCCCGACAAGGAGGGGCAACTGCATACCATCAGGGTCACCAACCCCGGTTCTGATGCCTTTAATCCGGCCTTTGATGTAACTCCTGCAGATTTTATTACAGGAATTATAACAGAGAAAGGAATTATAAAGCCTGATAATAATGCGATTGCAACGCTGTTAAGGTAATTATGAATGACGCCCTTCGACTGGTCTCGACTTCGCTCGACCACCAACGCTCAGGGTGACAAATGACGAATGACGCTTGCCCCGCAGGTGCGTAGCCCAGGCGGAGAATGACGCCCTTCGGCTGGTCTCGGCTGGTCTCGACTGGTCTCGACTTCGCTCGACCACCATCGCTCGACCTCCGCCGCTCGACCACCAGTGCTCAGGGTAAAAATGACGATTGTATATTTACGGTTTACGATTTACGATTGAAGAATTGGAATGAGGGGAGACGATTTACAGCCTGCCTGTCCGGCCTGCCTGACGGCAGTCAGGGTTTACGATAAAAGAATGACGATTTTTTGAGCCCGCCAAAGGCAGGTAAACTTTGAGCCCGCTTCACTTTCGTTACGTCGGGTAAACTTTTAACTTTGAGCTTTACTCTCTACTTTAAACTTTTTACTTTTTACTTTTTACTTGTTTCATGGAACCAACCTGCACCTGGCCGGGCAATGACCCGCTGATGATTGAATACCATGACAACGAATGGGGCGTTCCAGTTCACGACGACCGCAAACTATTTGAATTCCTGGTGCTGGATGCTTTCCAGGCAGGGCTGAGCTGGAAAACCATACTGCATCGCCGGGAAGGATTCCGCAGGGCTTTCGATGACTTCGATGCTGTGAAAATCGCTGCTTATACGGAAGATGATTACAACCGTCTGCTGAATGACGCCGGCATCATTCGCAACCGTGCCAAGATCAGGGGAACCATCAGAAATGCTCAGTTGTTTCTTGGTATTCAAAAGGAATTCGGGAGTTTTGATGCATATATCTGGCAGTTTACAGGAGGAAAAACCATCGTGAATCATTGGACAGGCTTACAACAGATCCCGGCCACCAGCCCCGAATCGGACGCCATGGCCAAAGACATGAAGAAACGGGGTTTTACCTTCTGCGGGAGTACCATCTGTTATGCATTTATGCAAGCAGCCGGTCTGGTGGATGATCACACTGAAGGTTGTGCGAGAAAAAATGGTTAAATATTATTTCTTCTTTTATACCGAAATGCCACATCAAACTTTCTTTTCTCATCAAAATATACTGAATCAATATCAAAATTCTGATTGATATAATCGACCCAAATCTTGTGCGTTACACTGATGTCTTTGACTTTATCTTTCAATTGCGGGTAAAGGATAAGAAACCCCATTTCATCAATGGATTCCAATTGCCGGGATTTTTCTTTTGAAAAGGGAGCATTTATAACATAAAATGCAGAAGAGTTTTTTAATGCTTCATCAGGGCTATAGGCATTTGGATTAATTACCTGAATATTAGAATGCATTTGCCTGAAATAGTAATTGTAAAAATCTGCTATCTGACTCACCGCTATGACATTTGAATCACCAGAATCTGACGAATTAACCATTCCAGATATTTGTCTGAAATTCTCCTTTGAATTCTTTGTGTAATACTTATTTATAAAAACAAGATTTATTCCAGTACTAATGAGAATAATTGAGGATAACAAAAGAATAATTTTTGATTTATATTTTTCATATCCAAGGACAACTGCAATCACAATAAATGGCATTACAGCAATCATACTCTGAAGGTTAATAACCGGTTTATAGATGGATACAATGTAGGTTATCAAAATCAATGAAAACAAACTATAGGAAATTAATAAAAAACCCGGATTTTGAAAATTAGTACTGTTATTCCTTAATTTATAAAGTTTGGTTATAAATAAACCTAATCCAAACAGATAAAACAGAGCAGTAAGGGGTTCTTTTCCAGTGAAGTCATACAAATACACGAAGAAAAATCCAATATTGGGTAATTCCATGAAATGTTGCCGCTGACCAGTTAATAAGAAATTTGGGATCCATGGAATATATAAAAGTAAAATGACAAGAAATGAATATGAAAATTTCTTAAAAATAATGAAATCTGGTTTATGGAAAATCATCAGGTGAAGTATGCAAAGTCCTTGAGCCAATAAAACAAAGAACGCATAATAATGTGTATATATTGATAATACTGAGAAAAAGGCATAGAAGATGAAATAGTAATTGTTTGATTTTCTTATCGCTTTCAGGAACACGATTGAGGTGATTATTATTAATGCAAACAACACAATATACATTCTGACTTCCTGACTATGTTTGATATGAAAGTATAGGATGGATAATATAAAGGCAGCCCAGAGGCCGGTTTGTTTGTTATTGATTTCTTTTCCAAGATAATATATTAGCCACACACCCAAAATTCCTATAATGGCAACGGCAAATCTTGCGGTAAAATCATTAAAAGGGAAAACCTGAAACAAGCCATGAAGGAATAAGTAAAAGAGAGGTGGATGATAATCGGTTTCTAATTTTGATAAAAGTGTTTCGGTTGAATTAGTTGGATCAGCAATACAAACTGAATATAACTCATCAAACCATAGACTCTGATATGTTAAATGAAAAAAGCGCGTAAATATTGATATTATAATTATTGCCAATATAAAAACACCTTCTGATGAAGAGAGGAATTTCTTTATTTTATTGTAATAAAAGAGCATTATCAGGTTGAATGAAGGATGAAACAATTAAGCAATCGATTATTAGAAGAAATTGTAATCCGGTCATTTGGAGATTGAAAATACGGTATATAAAAGACACTTAAATCTAGTTTTATCATCTTGTTATTCTGCGACAAATTTATATAAAGTGTTTCAAATGTTACCATTGTGTCAAAAACAAAAACTGAGAGCAAGGTTATAATGCCTTACTGTTCTCTTAATTTTCGTTTTCCTTCAATCTGAACTATCGTGAAATCCCCGGTAGTTGAAAATTCCTCTAATTCTTTTGATTGAAAAATCTTTTTGATGTGAAGCCCTATTGTGTCAGAATCTTTATCAAATAATTCAGACATTTGTTTCTGAGAAAGTCAGACTGTTTCATCCTCAATTCTTACATAAATCTCGGTTTTCCCATCTTCGGCGGAAAAAATTTCCATACTTAACTCAATCATTACAATGCTTTTTCTTCAAATATAGGAAAAATAAGGTAATCAAAAGTTGAGGGAAATCCCAGATTAAGCGATTAAAAAGGGAATTCGTGCAATCAACCGGGAAATTATAAGCTATACACATAATAGGGTTTTCATGGGTTTGGTGAATTGTATTGCCGCAATTGAAATGCCCTATAACCTGTGCCCTGCGCTATTCCGGGTACCTCCTGCCACGATTCAGCAGACCAGGAAACAATAGGACGGGGAGACAAGGGAATCCCGAATGATATCAGGTGTGAAGCGCTTCGTATTCAATTATATCTGCTGGTAAAAGTTTTATGCTGATTATTTTCCGACAAGAAACAGCATAATGATTTCCCGGATATTCATTTTTTTAGAACAATATGTGTAATGAATTACATTAATTTCATTAATTATGTGTAATCCATTACTATTTATTATCTTTGATGAAATTTCTCATCATGACAGAGCTGTTTCAAATCAGTAACAATCTGATCAATCAGGTAAATCCGGATTTAAAGAGGTTCCTGTACCAACAGGTTGACTGGAATGCGCGATTGATAGAAATAAACGGAGCCAGAGGCACTGGAAAGACCACGATATTGCTGCAAAAAGCTAATGAGATAATGAGTGTTGATGCTGGTTCTGTACTTTATACCTCACTTGAAGACCCCTACTTTTACAACAATAATCTTGTAGAACTGGCCGATGAGTTCAGGAAACTTGGCGGGCAGTTCCTTTTTTTGGATGAAGTTCACCGATATCCTTCAAAAAATCCAGGCTCTGACTGGTCAGCAGAGCTAAAAATCATTTATGACCGTTATCCGGGATTAAAGGTGTACTATTCAGGATCATCCCTGCTCAGGATTTATAAAGGGAAAGGCGACCTTAGCAGAAGAAAAGCCACCTACAATCTTCCGGGTCTGTCTTTCAGGGAATACCTTTATTTTACTGGAATTCTTAATTTCAGGACACTCTCTTTAGACGAGATTCTGAACAACCATGTAAAACTGGCTACAGAAATCGTTAATAAATCCGGTGTAATCATTTCCCATTTCCGAAACTATATCAGAACCGGATATTTCCCTTTTTATTTAGAATCACCTGAACACTATGCTGCTCGTTTAAAGGATGTTATCACGGTTATTCTTGAAAATGATATCCCTTCTGTTACGGAAATCCCTTTCGAGACTGTAATAAAATTGAAAAAGCTGCTTGGTTTGATTGCTGCTGGAGTTCCATTCACGCCTAACCTGACCAATCTGAAGAAAGACCTTTTTATTGCCGATCAACGTACATTACTCAGGTATTTCAGCTTGCTCGAAAAGGCCGAGCTTATTTACAACCTCCGAAAGGAATCCAGCGGAAATCAATTGCTCCGCAAGCCGGATAAGATCTTGCCCGACAACACCAACCTGGCATTTAGTCTTGATGCAAGCCCTGATACGGGAACCCTTCGCGAGATTTTCTTTGTCAGAAACCTCCGTGTTAATCACATCCTTACATCACCCCCTAAAGGCGATTTTCTGGTAGATGGTATCTATTCCTTTGAAGTTGGTGGAAAAAATAAAACCATGAAACAGTTACAGAATGTTGAAAATGCCTTCCTTGCCCTCGATGATATCGAAACCGGATATGGCCGCGCCATTCCTCTATGGCTTTTTGGATTCCTGTATTGAAAAATAACAATTAGGGAATGAAATCCATTTTCCATTTTCAGGTGGCATCTTTTCCAATGTTCTGTGCCCTTCGATATTCTGGCTAACTCCTGCCTCGATTCAGCAGACCAGGAGACAATAGGACGGGGAGACAAGGGGAAAAACGGGCCTGTCTCTCCTTGTCTCCATTTCTCCTTGTCAGCTGCTTAAGAGACGAAATTTCTCAAATTATCTCCATTCCCCAAGCCCGATGCTCTTTGCCTTGTGACCTGCGCTATTCCGGGTAACTCCTGCCACGATTCAGCAGACCAGGAGACAATAGGACGGGGAGACAAGGGGAAAAACGGGCCTGACTCTCCTTGTCTCCATTTCTCTCTGTCCCCTTTTCAGCTGATTAAGAGACGAAATTTCTCAAATTATCTCCATTCCCCAAGCCCGATGCTCTTTGCCTTGTGACCTGCGCTATTCCGGGTAACTCCTGCCATGATTCAGCAGACCAGGAGACAATAGGACGGGGAGACAAGGGGAAAAACGGGCCTGTCACTCCTTGTCTCCATTTCTCCCTGTCCCCTTGTCAGCTGCTTAAGAGACGAAATTTCTCAATTTAACTCCATGCCCCATGTTCTTTGCCCTGCGCCCTGCGCTATTCCGGGTAACTCCTGCCACGATTCAGCAGACCTGGAGACAATAGGACGGGGAGACAAGGGGAAAAATGGGCCTGTCTCTCCTTGTCTCCATTTCTCCTTGTCAGCTGCTTAAGAGACGAAATTTCTCAAATTATCTCCATTCCACGCGCCCATAGCCCTGCGCAATTTATTCCCTTATCTTTGCCCCGTGAACCTACAGGAGAAAAGACCCTTAACCGACTGGCTTCCGGTTTCGCGCGAAGAACTTGACAAACGCGGCTGGGACGGGGTGGATGTGATCATCGTTTCGGGCGATGCCTATGTGGATCATCCATCGTTTGGTCATGCCGTGATGGGCCGTTTGATCGAAAGGGAAGGATTCAGGGTGGCAATTCTGCCGCAGCCCAACTGGCGCGACGATCTGCGCGACTTCAAAAAACTGGGGAAGCCACGTCTCTTCTTTGGCGTAACCGCCGGCTGTATGGATTCAATGGTCAATCATTACACCGCCAACCGCCGGTTGCGTTCAGACGATGCCTACACCCCCGGGGGTGTTTCGGGCTTCAGACCGGATTATGCCACCGTTGTATACACAGGCATCCTGAAAAAGATATTTCCCGATGTACCGGTTATCCTTGGCGGGATCGAAGCTTCGATGCGCCGCCTTACCCATTACGATTACTGGAGCGATGAACTGAAGCCGGATATCCTCACCTGGAGCGGTGCCGATATGCTGGTTTTCGGGATGGGGGAGAAGGGAATCATTGCCCTGCTCCGGCGATTGTCGGCAGGTGAAAAGATCAGTCAGATACGGGACGTGGAGCAAACAGCATACACAATGCCGGCAGCCGAAAAACTGCCTGAAATGCCCGGTGCTGAAACCCTGTACCTGCCATCGCACGAACAATGCAGGGCTGATAAAACGGCCTTTTCGAAACATTTCCGGATGTTTGAGGAGGAGTCGAACCGCTGGCAGGGCGCACGGTTGGTTGAGGCCAGCGGAGACCGGCTGGTAGTGGTGAATCCACCCAACCCGCCTATGAAGGAGGCTGAAATTGATGCAGCTTTTGATCTCCCCTATACCCGCCAGCCCCATCCGAGATACGTAAAACGCGGACAGATTCCGGCTTTTGAGATGATCCGCAATTCCATCAATCTTCACCGGGGTTGTTTCGGTGGTTGTGCCTTTTGTGCCATCTCGGCCCATCAGGGCAAGTTTGTGGTGAGCCGCTCTGAGAAGTCTATCATGGATGAAATGAAGCAGGTGGCTTCAGATCCGGATTTCAAAGGGCACATCACCGATATGGGCGGCCCTTCGGCCAATATGTTCCGGATGCAGGGCATCGATACCGATAAATGCAGGAAATGTAAACGCGCTTCATGTATCTTCCCAGCCATCTGCCGAAACCTGAATACCGATCACCGCCCGATGACTGACCTTTACAGGAAGGCAATGCTGGTGCAGGGGGTGAAGCGCATCACCATCGGCAGCGGAATCCGGTATGATATGCTGGTCGGCAGGACGCCGGCGGAAAGCAAAGCCAACGGGCTGGACGAATACCTGCATCAGGTGATAACGAAACATGTGTCAGGCAGGCTGAAGGTTGCTCCGGAGCACAGTTCACAGCATGTGCTTCAGATTATGCGGAAGCCGCATTACCGGACATTTGCTGAATTTCAGAAGAGATTTGATGAGATCAACAGGCAGAATGGAACAAAGCAACAACTGATTCCATACTTTATCTCGAGCCATCCGGGAAGCCGCCCCGAAGATATGGCTGAGCTGGCCTGTGAAACCATGAAACAGGGATTCAGGCTGGAGCAGGTCCAGGATTTTACCCCTACGCCCATGACGCTGGCAACAGCCATTTATTATACGGGGTCCGATCCATATACCCTGAAGACGGTTTATATAGCAAAAACAAAGGAGGATAAGGTAAATCAGCAGCGTTTTTTCTTCTGGTACAAACCCGAAAACAAGCGGTGGCTCAACGATACCCTGGTAAAAATCGGTCGCAGGGACCTGATCAGTGCCTTTAACCAAAGGGGCAAAAAGCAGTAGTACCTTCGGCGGACCAATCTATCTTAACGGAACGATCATCACCGGGCAGGGGCTGTTTCTCAGTACCCCTTCACTTACGCTGCCAATAAAAGCCCGGTAAAGAAAACCGTGGTTTTGTGTCCCGACGATGATCAGATCGGCGCCAAACTTTTCAGCTTCACGGAGGATCGTGCTGACAACCGGTCCGTGAATCAGTCCTGACCGTGCATTGACACCTCTTTCAAGCAGAAAGTGCACCATGGCTTTCAGATCGTGGTCTTCCTGGATCATCTCCTCAATATCGGGATTGTGGATGTTTGGCAGTCTGGATGCATCTTCCGTAAGGAAAGCCTGGGGCGCAGAGATGTGTAAAATGTAAACCTCGCTGTTAAAGACCTTTGCAAGTTCACCCGCTTTCTCCAGGACATCGGTCGACAGGTCTGAAAAATCGACAGGAACGAGTATCTTTCTCATTTCAGAAAAATTTCATAGTCACAAAGATACAATATAAAGTTGCCCGGATCAAGGGGAAGGTGTTGATCCCTGAAAACAGGTGTGACATATAAACGGGAGAAAGCCGGAGATCCGGAACCGGGATTAACGGAGGATCAGCTTCTGACTGTGTTTCCTTTTGCCATCGGTGAGCTGAAGCATATAAACGCCTTTGGGGATAAAGCTGAGATCGATGTTGAAATTGGTAAAAGAAGCCGGATATGAACGTGTATAAACCCTTTGTCCGGTCATGTTGATGATTTTAGGCTGATGCCGGAAGTGCTTTTCCAAAGGGAAATGTTAACCACTCCGGTTGCAGGATTGGGATGGATGGTAACCTCAGGATCGGCCACTTCTTCGAGCCCGACCGGTTGACAAACAATGGGATGTATGGTCATGGTGGTCTGCATGTTTTCACCCCAGGAATCAGGATCATTAAAAGGGTACCAGGCATTGGTAGACCATTGTTCCCAGGCGGTACCATTGTATCCCGTTACATGTTTACGACACCATATAGCCAGGTATCGCCTGTTGAGGAAGGGAGAATAACTCCTGCATAAAACGGTCCGGTAACGGTATAAGGCTGATCGAAATTAACTTTTTGTGGCGTGTTCATTGGTAACATCAGCTGCAATGGCCCAAAGTGGTTTGGTCGCTGACACAACCATCTGTCCCGGTTTTCCGTTGGCCCCGGCATTGTTCCAGATGGCAAAGGTAATCTCGGGATTGTTTGCATTTTTTGCAATGACAAAATCAACAAACAGTCCTGAAATGGAAGTTCCAGCTTCAAAATCAGAAAAATATTCGGCTTTGGCTTTATCCATATAGCTGTTATTGCCGGTAATGTATCCGACACCCGGGGGCAGCATATAATAGTAAATAATTTCGCCTGAAAGAGGGTACCGGAGGGTATCGCAATCAACAGTCCTGTGAATGTTATCGCCTTGTTTGTCAGGATAATGCCTGGTATTGTCAGAGGCTGTGAATGCGCATTTTCCTGAGGTCTGACTGAAGGAAACCGGGATGAATAATAGTAAAACCAACGAAACAAACAGGATTTTTTCATGATAATCAGGTTTTTCCCCGTGGAGAGAAAGAGTTATTTACAACTGACCGGAAGTTGATGGTTACCGGTTTTATACTATTTTTGACAGTGAGCACCAGAGGGATTTTTAATAATTTTCCCAATCCCAAAACTAATAATCTATGAACACATCCACATTACCGGTACAAGCCGGGACAAAGAACGCTGATTTTTCGGGCTGCAAAGTTACGTCAATAATCATGCCCTCCCGCATGGTTTTTCTGACATTTTTAATTACAGCCTTTCTTACCTTACCTTTTGGTGGTTTTGCCCAGAAAAAGCAACCCTCGAAGGTAATGGACACCCTGAAGGCCGGAGATTTTAACGGGCTGAAATTCAGATCTATAGGACCTGCCTATTGCTCAGGCAGGATTGCTGATTTTGCTGTAAATCCAAAGAATTACGCTGAGTATTATGTGGCTGTAGCATCCGGTCACATCTGGAAAACCCGGAATGCAGGAACAACATGGGGAGCCGGTGTTTGATAATTACGGATCCTATTCCATCGGTTGTCTGGCCATGGATCCTGAAAATACCAATGTGGTGTGGGCCGGCAGCGGTGAAAACAATCACCAGCGGGCACTGGGGTATGGCGATGGTGTTTACAAAACAACCGACGGGGGCAACAGCTGGAAAAACATGGGTCTGAAGGAATCACGGCAGATCGGAATGATCGCGGTTGACCCCCGGAATACCAATGTGGTTTACGTGGCTGCTGAAGGATCTGTCTGGGGGCCGGGTGGCGACCGTGGCCTCTTTAAAACAACCGACGGTGGCAAGACCTGGAACAAGGTGCTGAACATCAGCGAAAATACCGGGGTAAACAATGTTATCCTCGATCCGCGTAATCCGTCTGTATTGTATGCAACATCCGAACAGCGCCGGCGTCATGACTTTACAAAAATCGGAGGCGGACCTGAATCGGGCATCTGGAAATCAACCGATGCCGGGGCCACCTGGGAGAAACTTGCTTCCGGACTGCCTTCAGGCGATGTGGAGGGATCGGGATTGCCATTTCTCCGGCCAATCCTGATATCCTTTATGCGATCATAGAAGCTGCCGGTGAAACCGGCGGATTCTTCCGACCACCGACCGGGGGCA
Organism: Bacteroidales bacterium; assembly: GCA_016705005.1. Classification (GTDB taxonomy): domain Bacteria; phylum Bacteroidota; class Bacteroidia; order Bacteroidales; family Lentimicrobiaceae; genus Lentimicrobium. The sequence continues at coordinate 15,296 of JADIZB010000029.1, forward strand.
TCCTGGTCGAAAATGAGCGGGCACACTGCGCAGGGACAATACTACAATGAAATATACGGTGATCCCGGGGATAAAGACAAGGTTTATTCAGTGGAGACTTTTCGCAATATACCGAAGACGGTGGGAAAACCTGGAAAAATGTGAGCACCAAAAACCGCCATGTTGACGATCATGCCTGTGGATTGATCCTTCAAATACAAACCATTACCTGATCGGTGGTGATGGTGGAATCTATGAAACCTGGGATGGCGGACAGGACTTCCATTTCAAGAACAACCTGCCTGTAACCCAGTTTTACAGGGTAAATGTCGATAACAGCCTTCCTTTTTATTACGTTTACGGGGGAACCCAGGATAACAGCAGCATGGGTGGCCCATCGCGCAACCCTGAGCGGCCTCGGCGTTGTGAACGATGAATGGTTTGTCACCAATGGCGGTGATGGATTCTGGACAGCGGTTGATCCGACCGATCCCAGCATTGTATATGCCGAAGCGCAGTACGGTAACATGGTCCGATACGACAGAAAGAGCGGGGAAGCCATTGATATCCGTCCGGAGCCACGCAAAAGGGGAAGATACCTATAAATGGTACTGGGATACCCCGCTGTTTATCAGCAAACATTCACCAACGCGGCTGTATGTGGCAGCCAATAAAGTTTTCAGGAGCGATGACCGGGGCAATACCTGGCAGGTGATTTCCGAGGATTTATCGACAGGTACCGACCGCAACACCTGGCCGGTTATGGGCAAATACTGGAGCGCCGATGCGGTAGCCAAGGATGTGTCCACTTCGCAGTATGGACTGATCGTTTCTCTGGAGGAGTCTCCGGTAAAGGAAAACCTGATCTATGCCGGAACCGACGACGGGCTGATTCAGGTAACCGGTGATGCAAAAGCGTGGAGTAAGGCAGGAAAGTTCCCCGGCGTACCCGAATACACCTTTGTTGCAGATATCCTTGCTTCACAGTTTGATGAAAATGTTGTTTTTGCTGCCTTTGACAACATCAAACGCGATGATTTCAAGCCATACCTGCTGAAAAGTTCCGATAAGGGGAAGACATGGGTATCCATTGCTTCCAATCTTCCGGAGAACGGGACGGTTCACAGTATTGTTCAGGATCATGTCAATCCGGATCTTCTTTTTGTGGGGACAGAATTCGGCGTTTATTTCAGCATCGACGGGGGTGGTCAGTGGACCGCCCTGAAGAGCGGGCTTCCGACCATTTCGGTAAGGGATATGGTTATTCAGAAACGTGAGAATGACCTGGTACTGGCCACCTTCGGACGTGGATTTTACATCATCGGAAGATTACACCCCGCTGCGGACTGTCAATAAGGCCATTATGGAGAGCCCGGCACACCTTTTCCGGGATCAAAAACGCCCTGATGTTTGTGGAAACCGGGGAAATACGGACAGGGATCGTCTTATTTTGCAGCAAAAAATCCTGACTTCGGTGCCACCTTCTCATGGTGGCTGAAAAGAGTTCCCCAGACCCTCCTCGAAAAAGGCAGGATAAAGAAAAGGAGCTGTTCAAAAAGGAGAAAGAATACCGCAACCGACGGAAGCAGAACTCAGGGCTGAGAAGAATGAATTGCCTCCTTACCTGGTCTTCACCATAACCGACAATCAGGATAGGGTGGTACGCAGGATATACAGCAAGCCCTCAAAGGGCTGAACCGCACCAACTGGGATCTGCGTTATGCAGGAACATCACCCGTCAACGGCAATGGTGGCAGGTTCGATCCTTTCGCCGAGGTCAACTCAGGCCTGTTTGTTATGCCGGGGAAATACAAGGTTTCCATGTCGGTCAGGGCAGGAGGGCAAGTAAAGGAACTGGTCGGCCCGACGCCGTTTGAAGCGGTGGTGCTCAACAACACCACCCTGCCTGCCGAAGACCGAACCGCCCTGGTGGCCTTCCAGCAGCAGGTTGCCGAACTGATCCGCAAGGTTCAGGGTACCGATAATTTTGCCGGTGAACTATCAGGAAAATATCCACCATGATGCAGGCCGTACACCAGGCCCGGGCGCTTCTCCCGAACTTCTGGCCAGGTTGTACACCCTATCGCTGAAGGTGGATGATATCCTTTTTGCCTTTAACGGAAAGCAACCCAAAGCCAGCCGTGAAGAAAACCCGCCGGCACCGGTTTGCATCAATGAAAGGATGGAAACATCATTTATGCGTTTTATGGAAACATCGGCACCTACCGCTACGCACCGCCGCAGCTACGATATTGTCATGGATGAATTTACACCGATCCATGCGCAGCTGAAACAGATCAGCCAGGTTGACCTGCCTGCGATTGAAGCAGAAATGGAGAAGGCGGGAGTACCTTATACACCGGGACGGTTGCCCCAGTGGGAGTAGGGAGTGAAACTTAAAGCTCAAAGTTCCAAGTTTACCCGCCTTTGGCGGGCTCAAAGTAAAAAGTCTAAAGCTTGTCCGCCGATTTCCAGGCGGATAAAAAGTAAAAAGCCTGCCTGCCCGCCCTAAGCGGGTAAATCGGCAGACAGGTAAAAAGTTGAAGACAGGGAATTAAAGGTGGTTTTGTCCCGGCAAGGATCGGGGCAGGGCCACCTTTGTTTATTTGCGGTTTTTTGAATGGCAGGCGGGTGATGAAAGGGCCAGGTTTAAGTGGCCTGCCTGCCGCGGGCGATAAAAATCTAAAGCGACTGAGGGGAGCCACTCCCCCGCCTGGCGTGGGTGGGCGGGTTTGGGTGGGGCCCCCGCAGTCGGTTCAAAAGCTGCTTTCCTGGAGGTCGAAGCTACCACCCCCCCCCCGCCACTGGTGTTAGGGGGGGCAGATTCTAGGCAGAGTGCCCGGGCCTTGGACTCCAAATATCTTTCACTTTGGTTCGGACCCCACAAGAAGGTACAGTGGTGCCGATTCTGCACCGAGGTGTGCTGGTCTCGACTGCCCGGAGCCCCTCGGGGTGGTGGTCCCGCCCCGCCGACCACCAGATCTGCCAATTTCGCCGGTGGTGCGACAAGGAGCCATCCGGGTGTGGATATACATCAATCTCAAAGTTCCAGACCTGCCTGTCCGCCGAAGGCGTGTAAACCGGTAGTCAGGTAAAACCAGGTGTGAGGCCTCCGGATAAGTGCCCTGCCGGCTGGTTCGGAAGGGTGGTGTTTGGCCGATAATGTTGGTCTGCTTTTCTCTTTGTAACTGGTTATCAAAAACACTTAAAATGAAAACACTTATACACCTATTCAACGAAATGTTTTTCCGTTTGGTAAAGAAAAGCCGGGCGGCTTTGTTTGCTGCTGGCGTGTTTGCCCGGATCTGACAAACCTGACTGAGACTTTTGTGGCAGCAGGTTACACCTTAACGAACCTTGGAAGCGTTGAACAACTGCCTTCACAATACGGAGGGGCGAGAACCCGGATCAGCCGAATACGCCACACTGGGGGAACCAACAGTGGCGGTGGTCTTTATACAGTCGGATTGATCAGGGACCCGGAAACGAAGCACATTACAGGCTTTGATGGTTCAGCGGTACTCTATGTTGCCGCACCCAACAACGACGGAGGCATTCTGTTTGATCAGTACGGAACGCTTCTGTTTACCAGATACAGCATGAATGAACTTGGTCAGGTGCTTCCGGATAATACCTATATCACCATTTCACTGACTGAGTTCGGTGTGTCGTCATCGGTGGGTGCGCTGGCTTTCGTGCCTGCCGGCTATCCGGGAGCGGGTGGCCTGGTATTTTCTTCTTATAATGCAGGAATTATGTACAATGTTCCTTATACCAGAGAGGTCAGCGGTCTGTATTCTTTTTCAACCAAAGTTGCAGAAGTATCTGTAATTTCCGATGCCGCTGGTCCTGAAGGAATTGCTTATATACCGGCAGGTTCGGCAGCTTTCCCCAACCTTTCGATGGCCATCAGTTCGTATGGTACCGGAACCGTGGTTGTATATGAGGTTGGAGAATACGGTTTGCCGGTTCCGGGAACTGTAAGACAGATGGTTACCGGTCTTACCGGGGCTGAAGGCGCCCTGATTGACCCCGTAACAGGTGATTTCCTATTCTCAACTTTCGGAGGCGGCAATAAAGTTATCCGGATTTCAGGCTTCGAAAAGCCCTCATCCATATTTGACAGTCCTGCGGAAAACCATGCCGGGTTCAGCATATTCCCCAATCCCACTGAGGGATATGTTAAACTGGATTTTGTAAAACCCGTTTCGGGAATGGTTTCTGTTTCCAACACCTATGGGGCTAAAGTTTTGGAACAGGAGTTAAGCAATGAAAGTCACTATAGAACCTCGACTTGTCATCGTTTCCTGCAGGAAATATGACATTTTGTAAGGGCTGAAAACGGAATCTCTTCAGGTTACCGGAAACTTATACATAAGAAGCTCAGGCGCTGAGGAGGCATCAGTTCTGTAAAACCGTAATTACCGGATAAGGTAAGTAACCTTAAGCTTCAATGCCGGCGCCACAGGGTTTCAAATCTACAGCTCCCGGCTGGCACCGTGGCCTGGCTGCACTACGTTTCGCAAAGCGGGCAGCCCGCCTCCACCGCCTGCAAGGCTCATACCGATGTTGGTGCTTATCCCACCCCCACATTTGGCGAAGGTAGGGTAGGTTATGAAGAGTAACTTATGAAAATCAGGACTCCATCGATTCTATCAGCTGTTTTAGTTTTTTCAGATGACGTCCGCACATCTGCTTAAACAGGGATTCTGGCAACCAGTAACTGAGGCACCAGAACCAGCAGGGTAATACCGAGGATAATGAGCATAGCTGACTATAGAGGAAGGCCTCCACTGTTTTCTCTCGATCCCATCGATTCCACCCCCAGATGAATCCACCCGCAGCAGCAACC
>JADIZB010000030.1 GCA_016705005.1 Bacteroidales bacterium
TCTCTGTCGCTGGACGTTGCACCGTCTCACCTGTGGGGGTCGCTGGTGTTGTGCGGCGACGGGGTGTTGGAGTTGGTTGATCGGCGTCGCGGGTCGGGTTGGATTCCTGGCCGGGTGGCCGAGTTGTGTGAGCGGCACGGCATCGAACGGGTCACCCTTGACCCGGCGGGGCCTGCCGGTGCGCTGATTCCTGACCTTGAGGCCGCCGCGGTTCGTCTTGACCTGTTGGATGGGCGTTCGTCGGTGCAGGCGTGTTCGGCGCTGGTGGAGTCGGTTCGCTCCGGCCGTGTTCAGGTGCGTGCTGCTGACGCGTTCACGGAGGCTGTGGCGGGCGCTGTGCCGCGCAAGGTTGGCGACGGGTGGAAGTGGTCGCGAGTCGGTTCCGACGTCGACATATCCCCGCTGGTGGCTGCTACGTGGGCGGCGTGGGCGTTCGTGTCCGGCCGCGATTCGGAGATCATGCCCGAGGTGTATTTCGTATGACCGCGCTGACTCCTGACGGCATCCGGTACGTGCAACGGGTCAACCTGCCGTCGCCGTTTCATCTGCGGTGGCTGATTCCCTACCTGTGCCGGGACGAGTCGACGCGTTGGGATGTTGCGGCGTGGGCCGGGTTCGCCGGGCTCATCGTTGGCACGTGGGGCCTAATCGGTGGGTGGGCCGGTGTGGCCGCTGCGTTGCTCGTGGCCGTGCTGCCGTCGGTGCGGTTCGGTCTGACTCACCGCGTGCTGGTGGACTTGTCCGCCCTCGGGTTGGCTACCCTGTCGGCCGCGTTGTGGGTGCACGGGTGGACGGTTCCGGCGCTGGTGTTGGCCGTTGTGGCTGGCATGGCGAAGGAGTCGGCGCCGATCTTCGCCGCCCTGTTCGCGTGGTCGCCGTTCCTGCTGGTGGGCATGGTGGCGCCCTTGGTGATCCACCTGTCCCGTACCCGTGGCCCTGACACGCTGGGTGAGCATCACGCCTGGATTCTGGCTCATCCGGTGCAGGCGTCACGGCAGTATCACGCCGGGTTCCTGTCAACGTTGGACCCACGGCTTGTGCTGCCGTGGGGCGCCTGCGTGGTTGCGCTTGCGGCACCGTCGTGGCAACTGGCCGCCGTCCTGACGGCCGCGTACGCGCAACTGGCGGTCGCAACTGACACGGTGCGCCTCTACCAACAGGCCGCCCCTGTTGTGGCCGTGGCGGCCGTTACAGCGGTCCCGTGGCAGTGGTGGCCGGTGCTCGTGGTCGTGACCGCCTTCAACCCGCTACGCGGCGACGGAATCTAGGAGGACCGTGATTCAACTGATCCTTCTAGCGGTGGGCCTGTTGTCCGTGATCGTCGGCGCCGCGCTCCTGTCCATCCCGGCCGCGTTCATCGTGGGCGGCCTAGCCGTGTCCGCGTTCGCGTTGCTGTGGGACTTCCCCGAGAGAGGCGGTGTTGAGTGAGCCGCCTCATTGACCGAATCACGACCCGCCGATCCCTGCCCGTGGATGAGTTCACGTGGCCGTCCGTGTTGGCGCAGACGTACGGCGCCCGCGACATGGAGCCGATCCAATCCACGTTTCTGTCGTACGCGACCGAGGGCTACCAGGGCAACGGGATTGTCTTTGGCGTGATCTTGGCCCGGCTCAACCTGTTCGCCGAGGCCGCGTTCAAGTGGCGCCGCGAGTCCGATAAGGCCCTATTCGGTACGCCCGAGTTGGGTATCTTCGAGACGCCGTGGCCGGGCGGCACGACGGGCGAACTACTGGCCCGCATGGAGCAGGACGTGTCGCTAGCAGGTCAGGCGTTCATTCGTCGTGACGCCACCAGACTTCACCGGCTACGCCCCGACCTCGTGGACCGCGTGCTGACATCGGGAACATCCCCGGAGATTGCCGGGTACGCCTACTGGCCCGAGGGCCGCGGTATCGCCCCGGCCGAGTTCTACACCCCTGACGAGGTGGCCGACTGGTCACCGATCCCGGATCCCATGTCCCAATACCGGGGCATGTCGTGGCTGACGCCGGTGGCGCGCGAAATCAACGCCGACCGGTCAATGACCGAATACAAGTCGGCATTTTTCGTCAACAATGCGACGCCTAATGCGCTCATTAAGTATGAGCAGAAGCTAGGCCCGGGCGCCGTTGAGCAGATTCAGGCCCGGTGGTCGCAGCGTTACGGCGGGCCGCACGGGTGGAAGACGGCCGTACTCGACCAGGGCGCCGACTTCACTGTCATCGGGCAGAGCATGGAGCAAATCCAGTTCGCTGACGTGCAGGCCGCCGGTGAGAACCGCATAGCGGCCGCCGGTGGCGTTCCGGCCATCGTCGTCGGGCTCAAGGAGGGCCTGGAGGCGGCCACGTACGCGAACTACGCCGCCGCTATGAGACGTTTCGCCGACATGACGATGCGCCCCAACTGGCGTAGCGCTTGCGCGGCCCTGTCGCGGCTCGTGGACGTTCCGGCCGGTTCCCGCCTGTGGTACGACACCACCGACATTTCAGCGCTTAGGGAGGCTGAGAGGGACCGTGCTGAGGCTATGCAGGTGTGGGCGGCCGCGGCGTCGACGCTGCTGACCGCGGGCTACACGGCCGAATCTGTGACGGCCGCGCTCACATCGTCGGACCTTACTTTGCTCAAGCACTCGGGCATGTTGTCCGTTCAACTTCAGCCGCCCGGCGCTGCCCCGGCTATCTCAGGAGGCACCAATGCCGAGTAACCGTTTCGTCCGTACCTACGCGCTGGACGACATCGCCATCAGGTCAGGTGGTGACGGGCGAACGGTGGAGGCTTACGCAGCCGTATTCGACTCACCCACCGACATCAGCGACCGCTACGGGCAGTATTCCGAGGTCATCGCACCGACCGCGTTCGCCCGCACCATTGACCAGCGCGGCACCCGGTTCGGCGTGTTCTACAACCACGGGCTGACCCTGCACGGCACCCCCAGCGAGCGCGGTTCCATGCCCATCGGCACCCCCGAGGAGGTGCGCGCCGACGCGCGTGGGCTGTGGACCGTGACCCGGTACAACGCGACGCCGCTTGCGGACGAGGCGCTGGAGGCAATCAAGACGGGCGCGATCACCGGGCAGTCTTTCGCGGGCAGGTTCGTCAAGTCAGACAGGCCGACCCCGCGCGGCGGATTCCGCGCCGCCGACGACGGGAGCCTGACCGTGGTGACCCGCACCGAGATCGCCCTAGTCGAGTACGGGCCGACGCCGATGCCCGCCTACGAGGGTGCCGCCATCGTCGGGGTCCGGCAGGCGTGCGCGTGCGGCGACCGTGGGACAACCATCGAAATACAGGTTGACGGTGGCGGCGAACCGCCCGACTGCTCCTGTGACTGTGAGGCGTGCATGACCGCCCACCCTGAAACTTCCGACGCCGGCGACGCCGGTGACCGGATCGCACTACCCGAGGATGACCCGCGCGGCGCGCACTCGTCCCGGCTCCAAATCAACCGCAACCTGACGCGCCTACGGGCGCGAGAAAGGGGACTCCTGTGAGCCCCAACGTTCAGGCCCTGGCCGACGAGCTGGACGCGCTGCGTACCGAGCTGGTCGACCTTGAGGCCATCGAAACCCCCACCGAGGAGCAGGCCGCACGGTCGGCCGAAATCATCGACCTGTGGGACGCCAAGAAGGCCGAGCACGACGCGGCCGTGACCCGCGCCGCGAAGCTCGACGCGATCCGTGGCGCACACCTTGAGGGCCGCTTTGAGCCCGCCATCGGTGCCCCGCAGGTGATGAAGCGCAACGACCCGTTCGCCGACCTTGACGCGCTCAGGTTCGCCGACCCCAACTCTGATGACGTGATCGCCCGCGCGGTGACCGCCATCAGCGAAGGCAAGGCCCCCGGCGTGTCCGATGCTGCCCGGTCGGCTGCCGTGGACATCGTGGAGCGTGTGCCGGGTGCTGCCCGCCACGCCCTCGCCTACGGTTCGCCCGCGTACCTGTCCGCGTTCCGCACGTGGGCCAAGTCGCAGGGTTCGCCGACCTACACCAGCGAGGAGGCTGACGCGGTTCGCGCCGCCCTGGCCATCGGCACCGGTTCTACCGGAGCGTTCACCCTGCCGACCCTGCTGGATCCGACCATCATTCTGACTGGCACCGCCGTCAAGAATGGTGTTCGCTCCATCGCCCGCGTCGAAACCATCACGCAAAACGTGTGGTACGGCGTCGCGTCGGCCGGTGTCACCTCCTACTGGACTGCCGAGGCCAGCGCCGTCACTGACGGTTCGCCGACGTTCACCCAGCCGAGCGTGACCGCGCACAAGTTGACCGCGTACGCGCCGGGGTCGTTCGAGATCTTTGAGGACTCCAATCTGCTTGCGCAACTGCCGCGGCTCATTGCCGAGTCGTTCCAGTTCGTTGAGGAGGCCGCGTTCGTGTCCGGTTCCGGCTCCGGCGCCCCCAAGGGCATCGTGACCGCGATCAGCGCGACCGCTGGCAGTACCGTCACCGCCACCACCGTCGGCAGTTTCACCGCTGCCAGCGTGGCCGACGTGTTCGCCGTTCTCAACGCCGTACCGACCCGGTACGAGGACACCGCCACGTGGCTGGGCAACAAGGCCACCTTCAACACCATTCGGCAGATGTCCACCGGGTCGTACGGGTCGCTGTTCTGGTCCGCCGCTCCCGGCTCGCCCGAGCCGCTGCTGGGTTCGCCGATCGTCAAGGCGTCTTCGATGCTCGCCGGCACCGCGACGACCACGGTTCGCCTGATCCTGGGCGACTTCAGTCAGTACCTGATTGTGGACCGGATCGGCACACAGGTGGAGTTCAACCCGATTGTTGTGAACGGCGACGGCCTGCCCACCGGGCAGCGTGCGCTCATCGCACACAAGCGGGTTGGCGCCGACGTCACCGACGTCAACGCCTTCAGGTTCCTGAAGGGCTAACCACGAACGGCCGCCCATCCAGCGGCTACAGCCTGCCCCCGCCACTCCCCTCTGTGGTGGCGGGGGCAGGCACCCCACGGGGGTGCAAACGGACACACGGAGGGTACAAGTCAACAGAGGACCGACCATGGCAAAGATCACCTACCGCCAACCGCCCAAGCCGAAGGCCGCGACCGCGACGGATTGCGGGAAGGGCCTGGTCATCGGGTTTATCCATCCGGGGCAGATGTCCGCATATTTCACGACGTCGCTCGTGGCCTCGCTGCTGGTGGATCAGAATGGGCCGCGCCGGCTGGTGGGCATGTTGCAGGAGTGGTCGTCAGCCAACGTGTCGGGGTCGCGTAATAGCATCGTCCGCCAGTTTCTCGACGGGCCGGGCGAGTGGCTCCTATTCATCGACACGGACATGGCGTGGGAGCCGCCCGACATTGACGCGATCCTCGCCGCCGCCGACCCCGTGACGGCGCCGATCGTCGGGGGTCTGTGTTTCGGGTTGGCTGCCGGGTCCGTGTTCCCGACCATCTACGGCGTCGGCACCGATGAGCACGGCGACCAGCGGCTGATGCGTGGCTGCCTGTACGAGCCGGACACGATGACCCCGGTCGCCGCCACCGGCGCCGCATTCCTGCTGGTCCATCGCACCGTCTACGAAAAGGTGCGGGACGACGGCTACAACCAGACTTTCCCGTGGTTTCAGGAGACTGAGGACCGCGGGCAACCCGTGGGCGAGGACGTCACATTCTGCCTGCGTGCGCACCAGTCGGGGTTCCCGGTGCACGTCCATACCGGCGTCCGTATCGGGCACCACAAGTCGCAGGTGCTCAACGAGGCCCTGTTCATTCACCAGCAGCAGACAGGAGTGCCCCGCGATGGCTCTGAGTGACGCTGAGGAGGCGCTGATGGATGGCCCGATCGTGTGGGGCACCTACGACGCCGTTCAGCAGACGCACGCCACCTACGACGCTTTGCAGGAGGCGCACCCCACCTACGACGGGGCCGGGTTCGTTGGTGCTGGCAGCATGGAGCCGACCGCATGATCGACGTGGGCGACGTCTACTCGACCTCGGTCACGGTCTACGACGCGGCCGGCACCCCGGCTGATGCTGGCGCCGTATTCTGCACGGTCACCGCGCCGGACGGCACGGTGTCGTCGCTGCACGTGCTGCACGAGTCGCCGGGGCTGTACCGAGCCGGTGTGCTCGCGTCTGCCGCCGGTACGTGGCAGGTCAACTGGCGCGCGACTGGTGTCAACGAGTCGGCGCACGATGAGACGTTCAATGTCCGCGACCCTGCCGCATTTCCGGTCATTTCCCTAGCCGACGTTCGAGCCCATCTGAACATCACGGACACGACCGCCGACGACGAGTTGCGGCGCATCGTGGACGTTGCCTCATCGACTGGTGAGGCGTGGACGGGGCGAGTGTTTGGCCGCCGTACGTGCGTCGATGTCCTGTCCGGCTCGGGCCCGTTCCTGGCGTTGAAGGCCTGCCCGGTGTTGTCCGTGTCGTCTGTGACTGAGAACGGCGCCGCGGTGCCGGCCGACGGCTACGCGCTGACATCCCCCGAGGGCGGTGTCCTGTCGCGGGTGTCCGGGTGGTCCGCCCGTGATTGGGCGCGCGGTTCGGGCAACGTGACCGTGACCTATGTGGCCGGGCATCACGTGCAGCCGCCGACCGACGTGCAAGGCGCGCTTGAGATGGCCCGGCACCTGTGGCAGACGCAGCGCGGGTCGATCCGCGCCCGCGCCAACAACGACCCCGGCATGATGGCCACGTTCTCGGTCCCGCTGCGGGTGCAAGAGTTGTGGAATCAGAATCTGATGGGCTCGCTCTGATGGCGCCGGCGACGTGGCCGGCCGCCTATGCGGCGATCCTGTCGGCCTTGCGGGCCGCGCTAGACGTGCCCGTGCTGGACGCTGACGACGACCTCGGGGCCGGCGGCGACCTGCGTGCCGCCGTGGTGCTGGGGACCGACACCGGCGATGAGGGCCGCTGTGGCGTGTTCGCTCAGGAGTATCACGACCTCGGGGCGACCGCGACCCGCGACGACATCGGCACGATTGATGCCCAGGTGTTCGCGCAGTCCGGGGGCGACGACCTGGCGCCGCTGCGTGCGGCCGCGTTTGACGCCTTGGCTGACGTGGAGTCGGCGCTGCGGTCCGGCATCACCCTGGGGGTTGCGTCGGCGCTGCGCATCGAGTTGTCCGGCGGCGACGTGTTCCAGGGCCGCACCGAGGATGGCACGTTCGTTGAGGTCCGTTTTCAGCTCACCTACACCGCACTCATCTAGGAGCACCCATGACCAAATATCGCTATGTCGGGGCTGAGCCGCGCCGGATGCAAGTTGGGATCCGTGAGGTGGCGATCGAGCCCGGCGACATCATCGACATCCCCGACACCCCCGGCGTCTACGTGCAGACCGGGGAACACAACGAGGTGCCGCTGTTCGAGCGGCACACCACCACCAAACCGGCGGCCAGCCGCCAGAAGGAGAGCGAGTAATGGCCATCGGTTCCGGGCTCGGTTCGCAGGTCGGCTACTCCCTGGAGAGTGGCTCCTACGGCACCTACACCGCCCCCACAAAGTTCCTGCGGGCCAAGTCGTACAGCGTCACCCCGAAGCACACCCGCGTGCAGGGCGAGGGTATCCAGCCGGGCATTCTGGGGCCGTACGGTGCCCACTATGTTGAGACGGCTCAGGCCGCCGAGGCGTCGTTGGCGTTCGACGTGCAGACCACCGTCATGGGGCTGCTGTTGCAGGCGACCACGGGTGGCACGTCGACCGCTGTGGCGGTGACCGGTTCGACCGGCGCCTACCTGCACACGCACACGTTGGGCGACAACGTGGGCAAGTCGTACACGATCCAGTCCGGGCGCCCGACCCGCGCCGGCACACTGGTGCCCGCCACCCTTTCCGGCGGCAAGGTGACATCTGCCGAGTTCACGTGTGAGGCGAACGGCATCCTCGGTGCCACGTTGAGCATTGACGGGCAGAAGTGGGACAACACGACCGCGCTCGCCACCGCCAGTTACACGGCGTCGTCCGTGTTCACCGGCAAGGAGATGTGTCTCAAGGGTGGCACTGTTGGCGCTGAGACGTCGATTGCCGGTGTGCGTTCGGTTGCGATGACGTTCAACCGGCCGATGGACGTGGAGGATTACACTGCGTGCGCGGGCGGGTTGAAGGCTGAGCCGGTGCAGAATGAGGTGGTCGACATCACTGGCACCCTCAAGGCCGATTGGTTGGCGAAAGCGACCTTCGAAGATCTGGCCAACGCCAACACGAGCACTAGCCTGGTGTGGGAGTTCGTCAAGGCTACGGCGATCACCGGGAGCACCTACCCGACGTTCAGGATCACCCTGCCGGGCGTCTACTTCGAGTCCGCCGGGCAGGACGTGCCAGGCCGCGACGTGCTCACGACCGATTGGGCGTTCACGTGGCGCTACGACGGCACGAACCTGCCGTCCGTTGTGCAGATCACGACAGATTCGGCGCTGTAGTCCGATGACCGCGGTTCAGGTCGACGGGCCCGACCTGGCCGCGGTCGCACGGGCGCTCAAGGGTGCAAGCCCGGAGGCGTTGAAGATCATGCGCCAACACCTGCGCAGCGCCGCGAAACCGGCCCTGGCGGCCGAACGTGCAGCGGTGCAAGAGCTCACCATGTCGACGGCTGTTACGCAACGGTCCGGGGTGCTACGCCGCAAGACGACGACGGTCACGGAGGGCACGGGCACGTCCCGCGGTTCCGGTGCCAGTCAGCGTGAGGCCGCGATCCTGGCCAAGCGTAAGTCGGTTGTGGGCTATGCGAAGGCGAAGAAGGCCGCGGCGAAACGGTCCGGGCTGCGTTCGTCCATCGCCCGCGGCATGAGGATCACCTACACCGACTCCGCCAAGTCGGCAGGGGTCAAGGTTCGCACGTCGGGCACGTCGCTACCGGCCGATCAGCGCGGCCTCGCCAAGGCCATGAACAAAGGCAGGTGGCGGCACCCGGTATTCAACGGCCGCTCCGAGCCGCGGGCGCAATGGTCGTGGGTTGAGCAGCGGGTAAACCGGCCGCAGTGGTGGGACGACACCGCCGCCGCCCAATATCCGCAGGTGTCGGCCGAGATGGCTAAGGCGCTTGACGAGTGGGCGACGTTGGTCGCCGCAATGACACAGAGGGCAGCCGGGTAACCGGCACAACAGAGGGCAGCAGTTATGGCATTGGAGCACCGTCCCGTCTGGGACTTCATCGTCACCTACGACGGCACCGAATACCCGTTGGACCTCAACGAGTTGACGAAGCGCGAGGAAATCCTGTGCCGGAAGAAGACGGCGCTGGACCGTCAGGAGTTCGTGCGCGGATTCCTGGAGGATGACCCGGAGGCGACCCTGTTCGGCGTGTGGCTGGCGTTGCGCAGGGCCGGTGTCGAGGTGCCGCTGGACGACGTGGACCTTCCCACGTTCGGGGATTGGGTGCGGCTGGCCGATGAGGCTGCCGCTACCGAGTGGCTGCGTGAGCAGACCGAGACGGCCGACGAGGTGGACCCTACGCCCGCGACCGAGGCGACGGTATAGCCGAGGTCGCCGCGTTCGAGCCGGTGTTCCGGTGGGCGTTCGGGATGGACCTGGACGCCATGTTGGACCTTGATTCTGGCCAGTACGAGTTGCACCGCGAGTTCGCCGAATGGTTAATGCAGACACAGGTGGGAGGTGTGCCCGGTGGCAAGTAAGACTTCCGACCTTGTGTTCAACCTGATCGGCCACGACAAGACAGGCCCGGCCACGAAGTCGGCGGCCTCCAACCTTGACCACGTGTCGAAGTCGGCCACGAACATGGGCAAAGTGTTTGCCGGTGTCGCCGCCGGTGCCGGGCTGGCCGTGCTGGGCAAGCAGGCGATGGACTTCGCCAAAGATTCGGTTGCCGCGTTCACCACGGTCGGCAAAGAGGCCGGGTCGTTGCAGCGGGTCATGGGCGGCACCATCGAAGAGGCATCTTCGATGCGGGGCATGTTCAAGTTGGCCGGGGTGGACGCTGAACAGGCCGGCAAGTCGATGGGCCTGTTCTCCAAGTCGATTGTCAACAACGCCGACGCCTTCGCTGGCATGGGTGTCGCGGTGCGCGACGCCGGGGGCCAGATTCGGCCCACGAATGACATCCTGAAGGACACCGCCGAGCGGTTCAAGTCGATGCCGAACGGCGCCGAAAAGACCGCGCTGGCAATGGAGTTGTTCGGCAAGTCTGGCGCGGCAATGTTGCCGTTCCTCAACCGTGGCGCCGAGGGCCTCACCGAGTTGGAGAAGAAGACTGCCGAGTATGGGCTGACGCTGACGAAGGTCGATCAGGAGGCCATCGGCGGGGCGATCAAGGCGCAGCGCGAACTCGACATGGCAATGGAGGGGGCGAAGGTCACCCTCGGGGCCGGGTTGGCGCCGCTGTTCACCGAGGCTAAGACGGCTATGGCTGAGATGGCGGTGCCGCTGACGCAGGCGCTGCTGCCGGGTTTTGAGGCTATCGGCGACGTTGCCATGCTGGCGCTGACGCAGATTCGGGACAACATGCCCGCCGTTGAGGCCGGGGTGGAGCGGTTCGCCGGGTTCCTGCGTGACGCTTCCACGGTGGTGCAAGATAACTGGCCGCAGATCGTGGAAACGGTCGAGGGGCTCGCCGGTGCGTTGCAGCGGGTGTCAGGTTTCGCCGGGGCAATGTGGGACGCCTTTCTGCCATGCCCCCGGAGGCTCAGCAGACGCTGGCGACCTTGGCCGTGTTGGACGCCACGGGCGTTATCGACGTGAAGCTGATGGTTACGCCGATGCTGTCGGCCGGTGTGGGCGGGGTGCTCGCGTCGATCTTCACCGGCGCTGCTGCTGCCGTGTCGATTCCGGTGACGATCGGCATTGCCGCCTACGTGGGCGCCGTGACGTGGGTGTGGAATCAGGAATGGTACGAGGAGCCGCGCCGCCTGGTGGAAACGACCATGAACATGGTGTTTTCCGACGGGATCACGGCCGGGCTCGCTGACGTTCCGGGCGTCATGTGGGCCGGGCTGTGGCAAGCGTTCATTGTGCCGTGGCAGACGATGTGGCAGTTCATGGGCGAGGTTGCGTCTAACGCCTGGGCTGCGATCACGAGCACGATCACGACGGCGCTGACCAACGCTGGCACGAGTATCGGCGTGTTCGGCGCGAACATCATCGGAGGCTTGGCCGCCACGTGGTCGCAGATTCAGGGCGAGGCGTCCGCCGCATGGAACCGGGTACTCACCGGGGTCCAGTCCTATCTTCAGTTCATCGAAATGGGCATGGAGCAGTTCTCGGCATCCATCACGGGCACCGTGTCGGGGGCGTGGGCGAACGTTCAGCAGGTGACCACCGGGGCGCTCGCCGCCGTCGGTAACGCGGTTGCTGGCGCGGTCGGGTTCATCGGCTCCCTGTGGTCCGGCGCCTGGTCCGCCATTGCGGGTGCTACGTCGTCCGTGATGGACCTCATCACGGGTCGTATCGGGCAGGGACTCGGGGCGATTCAGGGCCTGTTTGAGGGCGCCGTGAGTGCCATCGGCGCCATCTGGGGGCGGGTCGCCGATGTGGTGCGGGCACCGATCGCTGCCATGTTCGGGTGGATCAACTCCAACATGATCGGCCCGATCAACGACGTGCTCGGCAAGTTCTCCGATGCCGTGAAGTTGGGCACTTTGCCGACGTTCCACACGGGCGGATTCACCGGTGACCAACTGAGCAACCGCGAGGGCCTGGCGCTGCTGCGCAACGACGAATACGTGATGGGCCCGGAGGCGACCGCACGTAACCGGCCGCTGTTGGAGGCGCTCAACGCCGGGCGGCAAGGGTTCGGTATCGGCGGCCCGTTCGACATCATCGGCGACATTGCAGGCGACATCGCCGGGCTCGTGGCGCGTGGCGCGTCGGCCGTCATGTCGACCGTTTCGGCGCCGCTGATCGGTGCGCTACGCGGCCAGTTCGGCGGCGACTGGTCACCGAATGTGGTCATCGGCGGCATGGATCAC
>JADIZB010000031.1 GCA_016705005.1 Bacteroidales bacterium
CGATCCGGTCAGACGCGAGCGACGTCAGCACGGACAGCACCGCGGACGTGGCGGACACGGAGCCGATCTGTGCCCAGTCCAACTCGGTGATGCCGACAGCGCCGGTGCCGATCAACGCGGCGGCGACCTGGGCAGCAGTCTTGACCGCCCGCTCCAGTGCAGCAGCCCAGAAGGTGCCGGTGGTCATCTCAGGACGGGTCATCATCACTCGTGTCCTCCTTGGCGTCGTGGTCGTCGGGTACCGCGTAGCGGCTGACGATCTTCAGGTGGTGATCCTTTGGGGCGAACATGTCGAGTAGCCGCATGAGAACAGGCAGCCCGATAGCGACGATGAGACCAGCCATTTCGGCACTCACCACCGCCCCCTGCCGTCTTGCTCCAGCCACCACGACCCGGCGGCAAGCCCGGCCCAGCAGAATGCGATCAACATCGACACAACCGACACCCGCTCAACGGCCAACGTGACACCGACACCGGCCCACGCCCCGGCCGCCCACAACATCCCGTGATGCATCCACGAGTCGCGTTGCAGCAGCCACCCGCCGAACAGCGCGACGACAGCGGCAGCGCCGATGACGGCGATCACCTGCCCCGGCCACTGGTCCAGGAACGCGCCGACTGAGCGGTCCGTCGCGGTCGCCCACACGATCACGATCGTCACCAGCATGAGCCACATGGCCACCGGGCGGACACCGCGCTTGAGGATGAGCCGCCGGAGTTGGGTGTCGGTCATCGTGTCTCGGTGTAGGCGTCCAGCAGCGGCGGCGGGGTCACGGCCAATGCGGCGTCGATCATGGCCACGGCGTCTTTCTGCGACACCCCGGCGGCGACGGCCAAACCTACGCCGACCTCGCGGACCTGGGCACGTAGTGCGGTCTGGTCGTCGGTGACGGCGGCGACCCGCTCGGCAACGGTCGGCACCTCGGGCGGGGTGGCCCCGTCGAACGGTGCGACGGCCTCCCTGATGATGGCCTGCGCCTGGTCGGCGGCGGACGCGGCTGCCTGCTGCCGGGCATAGTCCGTGGCGACGCTGGTCAGGTATTCGGCGGCGGTGTCCGCGTCGGGCCAGGCAGCCGCCACATGATCGGGCAGGGTGAGGGTGAGGTCCATGATGCTCCTTAGACGGGTGCGGTGACTTGGGTGCCGGGCAGGGATGTGGGGAGGGTGGGCACGGCGGGCCAGGACATTGCAAACTCGCCGGAAGCGTCGCCGATGGTGAACACGTTGCTTGACGCCCTCCGAAGTTGGTCCTCGCCGATGACGGCCCATGCACGGGTCTGCGCGACTGTTGGCATCGGGATGAGTGCCTGAATGTCGTCCTGCGCCAGGAACCCCGAAGGGATGATGATCGGATCTGGGCTGGCTGCTGACGCTTGGATTACCCGCACGAATACGGTCGCCGTGTCGCGCGTGCGGAGCCACCTGATCCAGCCAGCTTCGCCGGTGCGTGGTTCCCATCCGGTCGGCAGCGCGTCGCCTGTGACGGTCCCGGCGACATCCCAGGACGAGGTTTGGCGCAGCCCCGAGTCGTAGGCGATGAGCCGCCACGCCGAGGTTGCCTGGTTCCAGCGGTACGAGGCAAGGCCCACGGCGGACGTGGCATAGGCGCCTTCGAATACCACCCACGCGGACCCGTCGGACACCACGTCCACATACCCGGTGCCCGGGATCGTGAGCCCGGTAATGCCGGACACGGTGACGGTTCCGGTTCCGGCGTTGCGGATGAGGAACCGGACGCCGGTATGGGTCGACGCGGTGGGCAGGGTGGCGGTCACGGAACCGCCGGTGAACGTGTAGACCGGGTTGGCCCGGTCCAGGGTGACGCCGGTGGCGGACGCGGTGATCGGTGACGGGGCGCGCCACGCGAGTCCGGGGGTGGCGCCGGACGAGGCCACGAGTAGGTCGCCGTTGTTACCGACCGGGACGCGGGCCACCGTGTCGGCGGCGGTGGCGGCGATGATGTCACCCTTGGCGTCAGCCAAGGATGCCACCAGCGCTACGCCGCTCACCTTGGATGGGGTGATGGAACCGGCCAGCATGGCGTCGGTCACTGTGCCGGTGTCGGCGGCGGTGACCGCCGTACCTGCGATCTTCGTCTTGGCGATGGCGGCGGCGTTCCGTCGCCGTCGCCGCGGGGCGGCCCCGCCGGGTCGGCGATCTTCGCCGTGGTGACGCTGCCGTCGGTCGGGGTGCGGGTGTCGGACAGACGGGAGTCGTTCCCCTGCGCCGCGGTCCCGGCAGACGACCCGTAGGCCACGGCCAAGGTCCGGTCAGCGGCCAACGTGCCCCCACCGGTCAGCCCTGTCCCGGCGATCACCTGCCGCGCCGACGTGACCAGGACGGACGTGTCGGCGATGCCGTGCACGGCAAGGGTGGTCGCCTCGTGGTCGGCCAGGTCCGATGCGACACCGGACGACGCTGCCCCCGCCGCGGCCTCCACCGCGGCAACGTCGGCGTCCACATCGTCCGCCAGCCGCTTGAGGTCGGCGGGCGGGTCCGTCTCCGCGTTGGCCGCCGACCCGCCCGCGTTGATCTGCGTTGGGTAGCGGTAGCCGCGCGAGGTCGTCGGGTAGTCAGCCGGGTCTACAGGCATGTCAGTCTCCTAGCCATGTGAGGGAGATACCGCGCGCGGCCGCGGCGGCGAGGGTCTGCGTCGAACCCGAGTTTTGCCAGGCCCCGCAGTTGAGATAGTCGGTCGAGCCGTTGAACCTGACGACATATTGCAGCCGCTGGTATTGGGTGGCGTTGGCCATCGTGATCTCCTGCTGGTCCAGCAGACCCACCCCGTTCTGCTGCATCCGGATGGCCCGCGACCCGGTGCCGGCGGTGGCCTCCCACCGCACGTTGAGCGACACGAGCCAGATGCCGCCCAGCGGCGGCGTGATCCGCTCCGGGTACGGCGACGCCGCCCACATCGTCGGATCCTGCTCAACGTCGAAGTCCCACCCAATCGGCGTCCACGTGCCGGTGGGCACGTCCAGCGCGGCCAACCGTCCGAACAGGCCGAACTTGGCCGAATACAGCCACGTCAGATTGTCCCGCAGGTGTGTGTTGAGTTGGGCGGCGGTGACGATCGCGTTGGCCACCCACGTGCGCGGCGAGGTCCATGCCATGCGTCCTCCTACGGTGCCGGGATCGTGGTCAAGTCGAGTTGGGACACGTCGAGCTCCCAAAACGCCAGGTACTGCTCGGCCGGGGTCACGTTGAACGTGCGCCGCCACCCGGAGGTGTTCACCGAGTCGGACACGCCCACCACGAGCAGCCGCATTTCGTCTGCGGGCGCCGACTCGGGCAGGTCGATCACCTCGATCACCGAGTCCACATCGGTCGACAGCAGGTCGGCGACGTCGATCGCATAGGCCATCACCACCAGGTCGGCCGTGACCGTTTCGGAGCGCGCCGTCGGCGTGGACCGGGCCGGGGCGATCTGCCAGTCCGCCCACGCCTCCAGCTGCGGATCCGAATCCACCAGCAGCTCGACAGTCTTGGCGTAGATGATGCCGCTGTCGGCGGGTGCGGCGCGGCGGGTCACCCGCGCACCGTTCGGCCTCGTAGCGGTCACCTCGGTCAGCCGGTCGTCGGCGTCGGCCGCGAACTCCAACCCGGCATCCACCGACATGGCGGGCAGTTGCGGGCCCTTCGGCTCGCCCCAGCGGGACTCACGCGACCCGACACGCAGCACCCCGGACGGCACGGTCCACCAGCCGGAATCCTCGGTGCGCGCCACATCGTCCAACGCCTGCCCGGCGGTCTGCCCCGACGTGTGCGAGGGGCACATCGTCGACATGCCAGGGCTGCCACCTGTCGGGATTGTGGGGGCGCGCAGCGCGGCACGCGCAATCCGCAAACCCCGGTCCGTCGTTGTTTCGCCCGTCCACCCGTTGCGGCCGGCGGCCAAGTCGGCGATCACGGTCGATGTGAGGATTTCGTTGTGGTGGGCGACGTTGGCGATCTGACCCATCCAGCACTGCGGCACCCACGGCGCGAGCGACGCACCCACCTGCACCCGGCGGGCGCCGTAGGAATGCTCAAACGTGGTCGACGTTGACGACGTGCCCGCAGACACCCCGTCGACGTACAGGGCAGCCGACACCCCGAGTAGGGACCAGTCGATTGTGACGGCCAGGTGGTGCCACTGCCCGTCCGTTACCGGGTCGGCGGCGGTGATCGTCGCCCACGGCATCCGCACGAACGGCGTCGTTGTCGCGTCCACACCTAGTTCGCAGGTGCCGCCGGTGGGCGACTGCCACGACACGGCAGTCATCGTCCGGTTGGACGAGCCGGGGAACACCATGGCGTGCCCGGTGCCGCCACCTGTCGGCCCGTCAGGCACGGCCATCGCCGGACCCGCGTTACCCGCAATGGTGCCCGAATCCAGCGCGAACCCGGACACGGCGCCAGTCGACAGCCAACCGGCGGCGCCCTTCTCCGGGCGGAACGGCTGCGACCCCGGCGAACTGGCATAGCCCCATTCGAACTGCGTGGGCGCGAACGCGGACCCCACCGTGCGATACCGCAGGGCGGGGGCTGTGACAGCCGAGTAGGCGTGCTCCGGTTGGGTTTCGTCCAGCGGCCAGCACGCGGCAGGGTCGTGCGCGAGGATCATCTGCACCGGCAGTTGACGCATCGGAACCCGGTTCAGCGTGGCGACGGCGTCGGCGGCGGTCACCTGCGCCAGCGGCCGGATGCCGCCACGCCACGACGTCGCCACCTGGTCACGACACCGGTCCACAGCGTCGTCCACAGCAGGATGGGATCCCAGAATGTGACCCGGATCGGCATGTCCCGCAGCTCTAGGTCCGCCGGTAGCGACGTGATCGACACTCCCTGCTCGATGATCAGCGTCGTCAGCCGGGCCGATAGTTCGGTTCCCCGGCCCGGCGTATACACCCCGCCGGCGTTGTCCAGTTTCACGGTCAGGATCCGGCGGCGGCAGTCTCAGACTGGCCAGCCCGGCCCCGGCGACACTCGATGCCTTCGGACAGCAGCACGTCACACGAAATGTCCACCCAGTCAACCCCGGACGTGCCGGACACGACCTCGCGCAGCGTCGACAGCGGCGCCACCAGCACATGACAGGGGATCACGCGGACACCCCGGCGTCACGCAGATACCGGACTTGCGCCTCGTGCATCTGGC
>JADIZB010000032.1 GCA_016705005.1 Bacteroidales bacterium
CGGAGGCTGGCAGGGATTTATGTGGAATATCACAAAGGGAACTGCACCTATATTCTATATAAATTATACAGGAACGGATTATCAGCTGATAGACGGATTGACATATCAGATGGGAGGAGGACTGGACACCGCTGCGAATAACGGGAGATTATCCTGAATGGAACTATAAATATACCGGCATCGTTGAAGAGCGAAGGCTGTATATCATCATTCTTGATGTATTCATGGAGATGAACTCAGCCCCTGTAGTCAGCGCTGTTACATTGCAGACAAATACGACAGGAGTTTCACCATGGACAGCAGTTAACGGAGACCTTTCAACAGGCTATGAAATGTGTATCGATCCTCTGATACCATTCCATTACCTTGATATAGATGCTTGACAGCGAATGTAGCCCTGAAGCAGAATGCTTTGAACGGTTTCAAACTTGATCAGACAAGCCTTCCTGCGAACTGGCTGGCATACTGGTCAGCTAAGGGAGTTGTAAGCGGAGCCGGAGGCTGGCAGGGATTTATGTGGAATATCATAAAGGGAACTGCACCTATATTCTATATTAATTATACAGGAACGGATTATCAGCTGATAGACGGATTGGCAGGGATTTGGGGGAATATCATAAAGGGAACTGCACCTATATTCTATATAAATTACACAGGAACGGATTATCAGCTGATAGACGGATTGACATATCAGATGGGAGGAGGACTGACACCGCTACGAATAACGGGAGATTATCCTGAGTGGAACTATAAATATACAGGAAATGTAGAGAGTGCTGAAGGCTGTATATCATTCTTTGATGTATTCATGGAGATGAACTCAGCCCCTGTAGTCAGCGCAGTTACATTGCAGACAAATACAACAGGAGTATCACCATGGACAGCAGTTAACGGAGATCTTTCAACCGGCTATGAAATGTGTATCGATCCTCTGATACCGTTCCATTACCTTTGATATCAATACATTGACAGCGAATGTAGCCCTGAAGCAGAATGTATTGAACGGTTTCAAACTTGATCAGACGAGTCTGCCCGCGAACTGGCTGGCATACTGGTCAGCTAAGGGAGTTGCAAGCGGAGCCGAGGCAGCAGGGATTTATGTGGAACATCATAAAAGGAACTGCACCTATATTCTATATAAATTACACAGGAACGGATTATCAGTTAATAGACGGATTGACATATCAGATGGGAGGAGGACTGACACCGCTGAGGATAACGGAGATTATCCAGAATGGAACTACAAACATACCGGTACTGTTGAGAGTGCTGAAGGCTGTATATCATCGTTCTTGATGTATTCATGGAGCTGAACTCAGTACCAGTTGTTACTTGTCCTGCAAATATTGTTGTAAACAATGACCCGGGAATATGTGGTGCTTCAGTTGCTTTTGCAGCTACTTCGACTGGTGTGCCTTTGCCAGGTATAACATACAAGATTGGTTCTGCAGTGATCACATCACCTTATGTATTTCCCGGAGGAAGTACTACTGTGGATGTTACAGCAGTTAATACATGTGGAATGAGTATCTGTAGTTTTACAGTAACAGTTAATGATATTACAGTACCTGTTATCACCTGTCCTGCAGATGTCATAGTCAATCAGCATAATGAGAAAGATCCGTTTGCAACAGGAACTGCATCAGCAACGGATAATTGTGCTGGAACAATTGCAATTACATACACTGACGACAGATCAGGATTGAATTTTATGCAATGCAACCGGAAACATATTAAGGACATGGAAAGCAACTGATATTGCCGGCAATTACATGACCTGCATCCAGACAATAACTGTGCAGGATGTTGATGATCCCATAGCGATCTGTCCATCGGACATCACAGTACCAAATGATCTTGGAATTTGCGGAGCGACAGTAAACTATGCTGCAGAAGCAACTGATTTTGGTCACTTCCAGGATTTGAAAACTCTGTGGGTAAGTGGTTCATCCTGACGCTCCATCTGTTGACTGGAATGATTATAACAGCAGGATTACTAGGGTCACATCCGGAACAGATGGTATAGCGTCCGGATCGGGAGCAGCTCATGGAGTCATAAATTCAACTGTAATTCCCGCAGCACCTGATGATTATACTGGAATATTTTCCAGAATAGGAGGCTATGATAATGCATTTGGCAGAGGATTCATCAGTTCAGTGGATGTTTACCTGAATATTGCGGATCCAAAAGTAGGTAACAGCACTTATGGATGGGATGTTTCAACAGCGGTAAATAATCAGGCCGGCGGTCACAGAAGAGACTTTATATTCCATGCAGCAGGGGAGCCTGGCAAGATCATAATTGCAGCAGACAATGGAACTACATTTGAAAGACGAAATGATCTTCATCAGTGAACCATTATGATATCACTGTTTCCGGATGGTACAGGATGGAATGGGTATTCAGGAATGACGGAGGCATCCTTGCAGTTGACTGCAATTCTACAATAGCTCAGGAACATTGCTTTGGACAGAGACCAGAAGTGATGCATCAGATGTTATAGCAACTGCTATTGGTGGTAACAGATATATGTGGTTCACATTTGTAGCTGCAGACAAACTTGCTATAGACAATACAAGTCTGACGCGAAAACCTTTGTTCAGCAGTAAGCCAGCAAGGGGGAACAATTTTCCAAAGCTACCACACCTGTAACAATTACAGCTACAGATGCCTGTGGCAGGGTAGGAAACTGCGGATTTAATGTCACGGTAAATGATACTGAATTGCTGGTACAACTTGTCAGAATGATCAGACAAGGCAGGCTAACACTTCAGGTTGTGTGTATACTGTAATCGGAGGCTGAATTTGATCCTGTCTCTTATAATGATAATTGTACAGGCTCAACTATCAAAAACAGTTACAATAACACAAATACTCTTGCAGGTGCAGTATTTAATACCGGCACAACACCGGTCACCGGACTGTAACTGATGCTTCCTGAAATATGAAAACATGCACTTTCAATGTCATCATCGCAGAATCTCAGTTGCAGGTATTTGATGACCGGAGGTGAACAGCGTGTGCAAATGAACCAGGTATTGGTTGGATTAAGTGATTCTGAAGCCGGAGTGAATTATCAGTTGTATTTTAACGGAATGCCACTGCCAACATAGTTGCAGGTATAGGCGATCCGCTAAGTTTTGGCTATCAGAATGTTGCCGGTACATATAATGTGTAAAGGCTGTTCATTCAGTTAGCAGGATGTCCTGAAGTCCCGATGAATTCAGTGTTATTGTTATAATAAATCCGGTACCTGATGCGACTATAAGCGAACTGCGACCGTGGTGCAAAAAATTCTTCATCTACAGCAACTGTTACATTCACTGGCTCTGTGGATCAACCTCATACATTTACGTACCATGTTAACGGAGGACCAGTTCAGTCTGTGACAACACTGGCAGGAAATTCAAGTACTACAGTTGCACAATCAAATGCTCAGGTCGGGACATTTGTTTATTCTCTCCTGAGTGTAACGGATAATAACGGATGTATCAAAACCTTCAGTATGCCATATCCTACAGCTATAATAACGATTATTCCGGCTTCGGGAAATCCTGATATAAGAGTGCGAGATGGCAGGTGCCTTCAACAAACATTTATACCAGGTCAGACGAAGGATGCTGTGGTCAGGGCTGAATGAGACCGGAGGTCATGCTACCAGTGGAACTATCCAGGTATTCATTCCAAGGATAGCTGGTTATACTCTTGATTTTGATGAAACACAGACAGTTGCAACTAATCCAAACGTAGTGGTTGGAAACAGTACAGACGGATGGACATCATTCACTTATCCGAACGGAGCTTTATTACTGACAACAAACAATTCAATACCCGTTTCTGAGTGAATTCAAGGTTGCAATCAAACTTACTGCAAACAGTTCTATGAACAGTTCGATACTGAAAGTTATTCTTTTGCCTGGTTCTGTGGAGATGTTAATGTAGGTAATAACAGTGCCAATATTAATATTACCACTTGTAAAATATTATGGAAATTCCTGTGGTTTCAGATGAGAATAAAAGTGATTTGAAACCACAGGCTTTTAAAATAATACAAATTAAAGTCGTTTAAAAACTGAGGATAGATCCGTGCGATCCTGATATATCGGGAGTTTGAGCTGGAAAAAGCAGGAAATTTTACCGAACCTTGGAGGTAAAATTTCCGTAATTGAAAACGTTATAACTTGCTGTTTAATAATTAAAAAAGTTGCATGGAGTTCCTTCCGCCAAGGTGGATCGCACGTCCGCCGGTGGGGATTGCTACTTTTGACGACTCAAAAAGTAGAGAAATTTAATTTCAAAATGTGTTTTAATAATTTCCAAAATGTGTCCTTTAATAAATAATTAGTCAATATTGTATTTGCTTAAAATATAAAGATTTACAAGCTATTTAAAACAAACATTTTAAAACAACTTCAAATTGAAGATCATGAAAAATTAAATCTGCTTATATTAATAATTGTGAATAGTATTTCACTTTTTGCACAGGATGTTGGCATATCAGGCAGTTTTTTCCTTCCGGCATTCCGTAGGATCTGCAACTACATGTACAGTTACTTTTACCAACAATGATGTCCTTCAGATTCCTGCAGGAGGTGTCTGGGATCCAGATCAATTTTCCTCCGCAATACACTGCCTGCCGGACTCCGGCCGGAACACTGATGAATTATTTCAAAACATTCAGCTATGATCCGGTTTACCGCGTCTGGTTCTGGATATAATACAGAACTTATCCCTGCAAAAACCAGGATTTTCTGAAGGCAGTCTTGTATTCAAGTGACCGGCAATGAGGCGATAGGTATCAATGATGCAACATTGTTTGATACTGATTTTGAGGTTTTAACTGATAAGGAACCAAGTGATAATCAGGAACAGCCGGTTTGATCGTGACAGAAGCAGATCCTGTCGAAATTAAATCATTTTCCG
>JADIZB010000033.1 GCA_016705005.1 Bacteroidales bacterium
CTGTTCTAATATAGCATTTTAAAATGTTTTACCGTTTGTAATTTCTCGGAGTTTTTTACCTTCAGGCGAGTATTGTATCGCAGTCCAGGTAGTTTCATTATTCCTTTCATCTTAGCTTTAATCTTCTCATTTTCATCATATATCTTATAGCTTTTACTGGCACTCCGCTTTTATATATATACTTTAATTAATGTGCCAGAGCTATAATAATAATTCCATTTGCCTTCTTTAGGTCATTTTTATATATGCCTCTGCTGGAAATATAGTAGTCTTCAGGTGGAATCTTATTTAGAGATACGATTCTTCACCATAACTATAAAATACTCCATTAATAGTGTCAAAATGGTGGCTGATCCTTTTATACATTCCATGATGCTCACCATTTGACAATGGTTTGTATTCAAAATAATGATCACGATAAAAATGAAAGTTCTCACCACTTCCCATTGCGCTAGTTATATTATAAGGGATTCTGTGAAATCATATTCCTTCCATTCTCCTTCTCTTTTACCTTCTTGATTTATTTTATTTAATATCTTACCATTCAGAACAATATGATCACATTCAAGATAAAGAGGTCATTTTGTGAATAACAATTAACCACCCACAATACAGAAAAATGCAATTTGTATAATCTTTTCATCTATTTTCTTCAGCTTGTGCCCAACGGTTGAGGCTAAGCGCTGGCGGGCACTTTTGAAAATATATCATTCCGGCCAGCAGTATTTTCAATAAATGTACAATCTTTCACCTTACAACCATGCGACCGATAGCGTTTAGCCTTTGTTATAGGGCGTTTTTCTTTCTTTCGTCATTTTTCATTCGGGTCAAAACCATACATAAAATTGTTTAATTGTCCGTCTGAACTTTCTAAGCCGACGATGTCCATTAGTTCTTGAAAGTAGTAACAAATCCTTTCCCTATCCTCTGTGTCTGGGCTTACATAAATTTCTTGAAAGCGCTGAAGTCCGATTTTTATTTTGTCTTGATATTTTTTGTCCGTAGATGTGCTGCTTTCTGCAAGTTCTTTGAAGTCGTCTGCTGCTAAATTGATTTTCTCTGTCAAAATTGGGCGCATTGTCGGGTCAGCAATGCCAGGATAAAAAATGATTGTGTCTTCTATGAACTTTTCTTTCTGTTTAAACTGTTCAAATTTGTCCATATTAATTGCTGTCGTTTTATTGTGCACTTGTCCACAAGCGGTCAAAATTAAGAGAATAAAACTGATTAAAATTACTGTTAATTGTTTCACGATTTTGGTCTTTTAAAATGCCCTATAACGTTCCGCAGCTACACGCAGGCGGAGATTTTACTACTAAACTATTTACGTATCAATATTTTCTTTTTCTTCTTTTCCTGTTCTGCAGCACCGAAACCCCGCTTGCGGGTAGGTGCTGTTATGCAGATATTAATTCTATTCTTGATTCTACCAATTTCAAATTCGGGTTACAAATTCCTTTTGTTTCAACCTGGATAAATTCTGTCTTCGTTTGTGTATAGTCCAGTTGTTGCCAAATATTTTTCAGGAACGGCCCATAGTGTCATCATCTGTCAATAGGAATTAATAATGTAAATCCTGTCTGAAATCGTTAATTTCAGGAAGTCCAATAACAGTTCCATATTTACCGTTTATCTCAAGATATTCGGATCATTTGTCTCATTAGAGAGATATTCTCCAAATAATTGAATTCAAAATTTCATGCCAAGCTAGTCAAAATTTAAATTTTCAATTGTTTTTGATTTTTTGTTTGGATATGCTACCATCACAAATTTTTGCATGCTGAAATATATTTTGCAATAACGGCTGACGCTATGGCAAGTGCGGGAATAAATTGTTGCTCAACTGTCTGCCAGCACAAATGTATATAAAGATTTCAAATGTTTCAACGAACACGCAAACCCGCATTTGCTATAGCGTTTGTTGTAGCCAGTTATTGTACTTTTATCCTTTTCATTTTAAATTTAAATTCAACCTTTTCAGCTTGAAAAACAGGTATATTCTTTTTGCTACAGATTCTTTTTATTCTACTTTTATGTTTTTCTGGCATATTTATTCCAAGAATGACTTCGGCAATATAATCATCAGAATAGTTACAATTCTGTCTGCAAGTGTTAAAACTTTGGGGAAATGATTTGAAGTTAATCTGAATTCTGATTCATATTTCCATGTTTTAGCTTTTGTATGAGTCTCAAGAAATGAATTACTCATTAAAATATCGTCAATCTTTGCTTTTCGCGGTTTAATTTCTGGATAGTTATACTCATACTTTACTTTCCCCAGTTTTCCGAAAACATTAAAATCTTTCAATTTTTCTGTCCATAATCCGACACAAAACCCTTCGTGGCGGTTTGCATAATGAGACCACATTAATATATTATTCCATTTAAGAGCACAGGAAAATATGGCATAACTCTCATCCTGAAATTTATAGAGTATTTCATCAGCGAATTTTTTGGAATGTTTTCTTGTCTCAAAAAATCTCCGCTCAAAATCTTTTATTGCAATAGTCTTTAGGTGAAGCAAGGTACAATTGATTTTTAATAAGAATATTTTTATGATTCTTGTCAGACCAGTCTCTGTATTTATATACTATTTGTCTCGAAATTTCCATTTTTTTTATAATTGTGCACAACGTTTTGCAGCTACCCGAAGGGCGGGATTTTTACCACATATGTTTATGCGGAGCACAAAACTATCGGCTACTACTAAACTGTCTGCGGAGCAAGAAACCCCGCCTTTTGGGTAGGTGCTGTTAGTGGCTGGTGTTTTTCTGTTCATTGTCAAAATCTTTCTTTTGAGTCTCCTAAGTTCCAAATATTACCTTCAAGTTCATACTCCCTAAAAATTCGTTTTGCATCTTCAACAGTCCATTTTGTCCATTCTGGATTTAGATGGTTGCCATACCACTTTTTTGAAAAATCCCAAATTTTCTCAATGGGTTGAATGTCGCCTTTTGGAATGTTGTGTCGTTGTGTCCAACTATCTATTTGTTCTTCGTTTTCAAATACCAACATATTGCTACAAGTATAAATCACATTGTCCCATGCATTTTTCATTGATATTGGAAAGTGAATGAAATAATTCTTTTCTTGTATTTGTCCGTTTATTATGTTGATTTCAATTTGTTTTGTTTCCGCCCCGATTGTTGTTGTTATTTTCACATCTTCGTTAAGTAGTGCTGCAACTCCTAATGAACACCAAGCACAATTTCCCCACCATTGTCCATTTTTTGTCTGAACATAAAAATTTGTCGGGGCTAATGAAAATGGGTGTATTACCCAAACTTTCGGTTCATTTGGTGTAAAACTACTCCGTGATAGTCTTGTTGGTCATATAGTCCTTTAATTATTTCTTCTTTGTCCGCTTTGAAAATGTCAGTAAGGTCGTCAACTGTCGGTGCGAATCCATTGTCAATAATTCCTTTAATTATATGATAGTGAAGATTTGAATTTGTTATCATTTTATGTCGTGTTTGTCTGTCTTTATTACACTTGCCACTAACGGTCCCAGGCTAGGTGCCGGTGCGTATTCAGTGAAATTAACAGTCTGGGCATCCGAATTAATGTTAAAAATAGGAATAATCTTTAATCTACCCAACCAGCACTGGCAATTAGCCTGTGTTATGGGAGTGTGGCCAAAATTTTTCCGGTGAAAGCAGCCATTGACGGAAGATTGGCACTGAATTTCGTTATCCATCCCGATTTAGGCTTGTGCGTGCTGATTCGTTTCGGCTTATTTCCTGCGGGCAAAGCATGAGCGGGACAGAAGGTTCAGAACTGCGGGATTGGAACGAAATTTGGCTCTTCGTGCCAATCTGCAGTCAATGGCGTTGGATTAGCTGTCCCGTTTCACTCAGGTTTAACTGTTCCATGATGAAATCTTTTCGGGTGCTTCCGACACCTGGTTCAGAAATTCATTTTTCAAAGAACAACAATCCCATAAACTCAATCTTCTGTCTTTTCTTTTTCTCAACCTATCTGCAAGGCAAATTTTGGCTATATCCCATAACGGTCCCAGGCTAGGTGCCGGTGCGTATTCAGTGAATTTAACAGTCTGTACATCCGAATTAATGTTAAAAATAGGCATAATCTTTATTCTACCCAACCAGCACTGGCATTTAGCCTGTGTTACAGGAGAGTAGCCGAAATTTTTTCCGTGAAAGCAGCCATTGACGGAAGATTGGCACTGAATTTCGTTATCCATCCCGATTTATGCTTGTGCGTGCTGATTCGTTTCGGCTTATTTCCTGCGGGCAAAGCCAAAGCGGGGTAGGAGGTTCAGAACTGCGGGATTGGAACGAAATTTGGCTCTTCGTGCCAGTCTGAAGGCAATGGCGGAAGGAAAGTTTACCCGTTTTACCCAGGTTTAACTTTCCCGGTGAAATTATCCCGGAGCTTAGAATGCCTGGCTTCAGTATTTAAGTGTCAAAGAGCGGTGAACCAAAAAACTCATACTTCTGTCTTTTCTTTTTTCAACATATCAGACAGGCAAATTTTGGCTATTTCCTGTAACGTTCCCAGGCTACACGCTGCCAGGCTTTTTTATTTACTCAACTTCCTTAGAAGCACTGACTACGAATTTAGTAATTCTTTTGCCAAGAAGCACAAGCTAAAAGCCTGGTAGAGTGTAGCCTGTGTTAGTGGCAGGCTAGTATTATCCTATTTCCAAATGCCAAGTCTATTTTCAGATGCATACTGTTCAGCATTTTTTAATTTTTCAATATAGTGATCATAAGGTTCTTTCTCCATGTGAACCTGAATATTGGGCTTAGGAATTTCTGTTTTGAGTTCATTTTCCATGTCTGAGTAGAATTTTTTATCTTCATTGGACATCTCTTCCCAAGTTTGTGGCCTTAGCATAGTACCTCCTGGGAAGCAACCATTGCGAATCAAGGACACATTCAAAGTGTCAGTATTATCTATTACAAGACAGTATATAATGTTCATAGAACTATCAATAAGAGTAGAAACAGGTATGACAACTGCTTTTGGATGTGCAGATATCCATGTTGAAATCAAGCTGTCAGAGTTTTCTGACCTTGGTGTTCGAAAGAAGCCTGTTCCGAGTAAACAAAACATAGTTATGCTATCAGTCGATCGTTGACCAAAAATTGATTGGAATTTTAAATCAGATAGTGGCAAAGGATCTGCTGGATGAATATTTTGCCCAAAACAATTTGATTGAGCAAGAATATAAAGTGCAACTAATATTATGGTTTTGTATCTCATTTGTTTCGCTGTTTTGCTTGCCACTAA
>JADIZB010000034.1 GCA_016705005.1 Bacteroidales bacterium
TTCATCTCGGTCAGCATCTGATCCAGGATCTCCAGCTTTACCCGGTACGAAAGGATGATGGCCTCGATCACCTTTTCGTCGGCATTGCTTTCGGCAAGGTCATCTTTCAGGGCATCCTTCTTTTTATCCATTTCGCTGAACTCCCTTTTCAGGTCCTCGATGATCTCGGGGTGCTGCCGGGTATAGGCCGCCAGTTCGGCCTGCCGGCTGCTGATCTGGGTGGCATAGAAGGCCTCGGCATCCGAAAGCTCGTTCAGGGCCGGATTCGATGAAGAATCGCCCGTAACGGCATAGTTCCCCGCCTGCTTCCGCTGATCGTTGAAATCGTTGAGCATCCAGGCCGAAGCGAAGATGAGCACCGCAGCAGCGACTTTCCAGGCATAGGGCCACAGTCTCCTCACGGTTGACTTCCGCGAAACCGGCAGCGCTTTTTCAATGGCATCCCAGGCCATCACCGGCGGTTCAAGGGCATCGAACCCTCCGGCGTGATCCTGAACAAATTGTTCGAGTTTGTCTTTTTTCATATCATTTCTCCTCAGGCAACAAATCCGGGCATAGCCAGCAGCTTTTCCTTCACCAGCTGACGGGCCCGCATAAACTGCGTTTTTGAAGTTGATTCCGATATTTTCAATATTTCCGCGATTTCAGTGTGGTCGTAGCCTTCGATCAGGTAGAGCGAGAAGATCACCCTGGCCCCTTCGGGCAGCAGCTCCATGGCTTTCTTCACCCTTTCAACGCTCAGCCTCAGCTCCTCTTCGTCGGGTCCCTCCTTTTCATCGGCGATGACCAGTGTTTCCGGTATTTCGTCGCTCACCCACTCAATCCGCCTTTTCTCCAGCTCATTGATGCAGCGGTTCACCATGATCCGCTTGAGCCAGGCGCCGAAGGTGGATTCAGCCCTGAACGATTCCAGTTTCCGGAAGGCTTCCACAAAACCCTCCTGCAACATATCCTTTGCCTCCTCGCTGTTGCCCATCATGCGCACACAGATGTTGTACATGGCCTTGGCAAAAGCCTGATACAGCTCATTGTAAGCCTTGCGGTTTCCGGCTTTGCAGGCCTCAACCAGGGGCAGGTGTATGTCTTTCTGCGGGTAATTCAAACGCCGTTCCGGATTGTAGTTGATTTAATGACAGCACAGATTCCAAAGGGTTGGAACCGGAGGAATAAAAATAGGAAATTAGGGGGTTGGTTTGACGTTGGGGGTTCAATGGCGATAGAGCGAACTAAGCGACTTAAGCGACAAAGCGAAGCGAAGGAGCGATTAAAGCTACCACTAAGACACTAAGAACACTAAGATTCACGATACCGTGTTGTGCCTTGTGCCGGTTGCCGTCCCCGTCTCTGCACGAATCCGCCTTGCCAGTGTAAACAACGACTAAGCGACTAAGCGACTTAAGCGAAGGAGCGATTAAAGCTACCACTTAGACACTCAGAACACTAAGATTCACTAAGATTTACAATCCTTTCCTTAGTGCTCCTTAGTGCTCTTAGTGACTTAGTGGTTATTTGCGTAGCCAAAAAAGATAACAACATGATGATTATAAGTCTATTGTGCCCTATTGTGCCTATGTGGTGAAAAAAAACTTAATTCAGGGCTTATCGCGCTGGCTGAAAAATTACGTCTTGTTCGAAGTTTCAACCCCGTATTGTATGGCAGCTTCCAGTATACCGGTGTTGATGTCCTTCAGGGTTTTGAACCGGATGCAATACCCGGTTACGTTCGCTTTGCCCAGATTGGGACCATATGTCTGAGCCAGGTAATTTTTATCCGGGATACCAAGGATATAGACCGAGATTCCGGTCTTGTTGGCGCTCATCCCGATCTGAAAAAACTCCCTGGTTTTTCCACTGGCATATTTTATCGTGTAACAACCATATCCGATTGTCGGGTTGCTGATGGTTTTATTTTCGCTGTCCTTGCCATTGTCGAACCACAACCGGCATCCCGGTACTGCCTGCAGAATAAGCCGGTGAAGCGTCAGCATCTCACTGCGTTTTGGTTCAGGCTGACTGGCCAGGTGCTGGTCGATTTGTTCCTGTATGTTCATAGAAGATAAATATCAAGGTAAGTGAATGTGCCGGTCTGCCTTAAACAGCAGGATCGCGGAGGCTTTCAGGCCGGTCACCCGGAAATGAAGCAGCCCGAAAACAACTCTGAATCTCCATCCTACCGCAAATCCAAAAATCAACAATAAGCAGCCGGGAAATGTTTGCACATAGCTAAAAAGTTTCAGGTTTAAGGGCTGGCCGCTCATGAAACTTCAATCTTGTTTCCAATCCCCCGACCAGTTATCACCTCAGTTAATGATTAGCTGGTTTGCGCTATTATCAGTAATGACTACGTCTTTTCTCGTTGTGTCATGTGGTGAAAAAAATTAGGCCGGTTCAATCGCCTTCGGCGGTTCGGGGTTCATGGCGTAGGGTTAAGGCTTCGAGTAAATCCGCGAATCCGCGTTCAGATGCGTTCAATGGGGGGCGATAGAGCGAACGAAGCGACTTCAGCGAAAGAGCGATTAAAGCTACCACTAAGACACTCAGAACACTAAGATTCACTAAGATTTATAAACACTGCCTTAGTGTTACTCAGTGCTCTTAGTGACTTAGTGGTTAATTGAAGAAGTTGCTTAATCAGATAACAACTAACAAATAACAGCCGTGCCTGCCGGCAGGCAGGATAACAGTTTTAATACTACTGATCACTTGCCTCGTTAAACATAGACGAAGGATAATCTCTGCGACTTTTGCGGTTAAATTTGGCCTGATCAGCTTCCTAATCCTTCACACATCTGACAGAAAATCCGGCTTCCTTAAACCAGATGTAGGGTGTAATGGTTTCACCCGGCTGTATCGACATGGAGCGGTACCATGCAGTCATCTCATTAACATCTTCCGTAGCACTCCACCAATATCCCCAATAACCCAACTGGATGAAATATACTCCGAACCTTGCTCCCCCCGGCAGTGCCGTAAAGCCGCAGCCGTTGTCCGATGTTTCATTAAAATCGGTCCAGTGCGACCCTCCCCTTTCTTTTAGTTTCATAACCGCCAGGCTATCGCCACCCAGATAAGAAACCAGGGTTGTCCATTCATCATTGGTGGGTACATGCCATCCCGCAGGGGCGATTTCACGGCTGTCGGAAACCGAATACCAGTTGTACAACCTGCCGTAAGTGGCAATCATCGGAAAAGATTTATAATTGTTATGATTGCAGTAAGCGCCGGTTTTTAAACCATCCCATACAAGACTATCGGTTACTTCGGGTATGGAATCACCATTCCGGTACCTGGTCGTCCGCAGGTTTTCGGCCATCCATGTCTGCGTGCCGATCACAATGGTTTTATAGGTATTGCCATCCTGATCGGTCATTGTACCGTATTCCAGCGAGGAGTTAAAGATCGCAGTGGTTTTACCGTTGGTCGGATTACCGGGTGAAGGGTCGTCTTTTTTGCAATTGGTGGTGAAAAGCATGGCAAATCCTGACACTACAAATAAAACCAACCAAATCCCCTTTTTTGCTTTCATACTTTTCTTTTTAACTATTTGTAATGATTAACCCGGGCTGTATTTGTTTTCAATAATCCCAACTTGCTTATAGTCTTATAATTCTGCCATCGTCAGGAAAACCATCCGGTAAACCTACCTCCGGCAGGTAAACCTACCTCCGGCGGGTAAACCAACCAAAGGCAGGTAAACCCTCCAAAGGCGGGTAAACCTGCCTGCGGCAGGTAAACATACCACTTTTCGTTCAGAAATCTATGAATTAAGTGCTGATTCTCTCAGCATTTTCTGGCTGTGCCGGCTTTCTGTTTTTATGTTTTGGCTTCAAAATTTACATATTATATCCTGCTGATATTGAATCACCTATGAGTAATTTTCCACCAACAAGATCAGAAATATGTGAAATACCCCAAAACGATGCTTCCCTTTTCCGGAAAACGGGCGCTCCTTTTTCCCAAAAGGGGCGTTCCTTTTTACAGGGAAATATGTATTCTTTTCAGACCTGCGTTTAAGGAATCAGGAACAAAGTTTTTGACATCGTTAAATGATGCTCATGATTTTACAAAAACATGCTTATGACTTTCCAAAAACACATGCTCATGAATCAGAGATAGCTCAAAAAAAGCATCAGAACGACAGACCGGCAACCATTACCGGGATCGGACCTGATTTCTTTATCATGTTTTAATTTAAAAACCACTTTGAGGTTGGCCTGAATATTCACCGGGCTTTCTCTGTCTACTGAAACAGGCAGGAATGCAACACCATTTGTATACAGATTCCTTCCTGAAAAACCGGAAAAAAAGTGAACCAATTCAACCATTATATGTTTAATAATAAACGCTAAACGTTAAACGATGAAAAAGCTATACACCAATTTCTCAGGATTATTCAAAAACTTAGCTGCAGGTATGCTGCTGCTGACAGGCCTGGCACCCATCGGAGGGCAGGCACAGTCCATCACCCTGCTGGCCCCGAACGGCGGAGAGGTCTGGAATGGCGGAACTTATGAAGAGGTCAGCTGGACAGGACAAGACCTTGGCAGTATTTTAAGGCTTGAAATATCAAATGACGGTGGAAATGAATGGTTTTACTTTGGTGAACTTTCATCCGCACCTAACGGAGGCATAGCCCCGGTCTTTGTGCCCAATGTTATTACCACAAACGCCCTGTTGAGAATTACCGACTTCTTCAATCCCGCGGTAAGCGACATCAGCGATGCTCCATTTTCCATTACCTTTTCACCCATCAATATATATCAGCCGGCAACCGGATCTTTTGTTTTCGCCAATGTACCCACCTATGTAAACTGGCTCGTCAATGACCCGGACATCACCCTGATCAATGCGGAAATATCGACCGACAACGGACTTACCTATGTACCTGTAGCACAGAACATCAACGCACTTACCGGGTTTACTTACCTTATCCTGTCAGAAACAGCAACCGAAACATGTATTCTCAGGCTTTCCAATGCCGCGGATCCGTCCGAATTTTCCGTGAGCACTCCTTTTACCATCAGCACGGTACCGGTTTATAACCTGACCTCCCCTGCCGGCGGAGAAATTGTGAATGTTTACAGCCCGGTCACCATCAGCTGGACCGTTGAAAATTCCTTTTCTGACGACTGCAATCTGGAGCTTTCGACTGACAATGGCGAAACCTGGACATTTCTCAATAATGCCACAAGCACCGGAACATTCGGAAGTTACGTGTGGACCACCCCCAACCTTAATTCGGAAACATGCCTGATCCGCATCAGTGATATTTATTCACAAACATCAAAGGACACCTCAGGGGTATTCACCATCATGCCCTTTCCTGAAATC
Organism: Bacteroidales bacterium; assembly: GCA_016705005.1. Lineage (GTDB taxonomy): Bacteria > Bacteroidota > Bacteroidia > Bacteroidales > Lentimicrobiaceae > Lentimicrobium. The sequence goes on from JADIZB010000034.1 coordinate 5,332, forward strand.
CAACCCTGCATGGTCACGGTCGACAGCCTGACAAACCACAACATCATTGTATGGGAAAAGCCCGAATCCGGCCTTATTACTGATTTCCTTGTTTACAGGGAAACAACCCAGGCCAATGTTTATGAGGTCATCGATACGGTTGGTTATGATGAGGAACCAGTGGTCAGCGACTTTGATTCAAACCCGGCCGTTCGTCCCTATAGATATAAGATCGGATTTCTGGACAACGAAAACAGGGTGTTCCCCGCCGGCGATTACCACCAGACCATTCACCTGACCATCAGCCAGGGTGTCAGCGGCAACTGGAACCTGATCTGGACACCTTACACCGGATTTGACTATTCATCCTATAACATTCTGCGCAAAACCGGATCGGGCAGCTATGAGCAGATAGCCACCATTTCATCCAGTTTCAACTCATACACCGATTTTGAAGCTCCATCGGAAGAAGTTTCCTACATCGTGGCCATCGACCGTCCCGGCGCATGCAATACCGGCTCCCGAAGCAACAACTATTCGGATGTCCGTTCCAATGTAGCCTCGCTGAGTCCGGTTGGCATTGCCGGAAACAAGGATGTTGATTTCAGCATTTATCCTGTTCCTGCCAACGACCGGATCAACCTTCAGTTTGGTGAAAATTTGAAAGGAACCATCCTCCTGACCATCACCGATATTACCGGCCGGATCATTTTTTCCGCGGACTACAGCGGTGTGCGTCCTGGACAGGTGTATTCTGTCAGCACTTCGGATTATAAGGAAGGCATCTATCTGCTGAATGTAATTTCGGAGGAGAGCCGGAGCACGAAGAAAATCGTGGTCAGGCATTAAATACTTTCCTGAATCCGTTCTGCTTTCTGCAGGTCGGATCAATGGGGATTTACACGGAGATTTCAGGCATGTCCCGGACTCTCCGTTTTTTTTGTTTATCAATTGAGTGCCAATTGACCTGACTTTACAGGGAAAGCAATCCTGACGCTGTGATGGCCAATGATCTGAACGCTCAAATTTGAACCTGCCCAAAGATTTACAGGCCCGAAACAAATTGCAGAGAAAAAGATATCCCCTGAAATTGATCAAAGCAGGCTGATCTGCATTGATTAATAATTCAGGAAATGTGCTTTGAACTTTTTGCAGATACTTTTGTTTAAAGTTATATTCGAAACATAAAACAATGAAACAGAACTACAACACCATAGCGCAACATCTGAAATCTTTGATTTTCGGGATGTTTATTTTCTCAGTCATGATTGGCTCCCCGGTCGCAGCCCAGACAATTACCCTTCAAACCCCGAACGGCGGAGAGGTATGGGATGCCGGTACCGTAGAAGTGATCAGCTGGTCGGGGCAGAATCTTTCCGGCATTATCCGGATTGAATTTTCGCCGGACGGCGGAAACAGCTGGCTCTACTGCGGCGAGGTTCCAACAGCTCCTGCCGGAGGCAATGCCAGCCTGGGCGTGCCCTATTTTCTCACCGGGAATGCTTTGCTCAGGGTTTACGACGTAACACAACCTGAAGTCACCGACCTGAGCGATGCTCCTTTTACAGTCCTGATTCCGGCAATCTTCATCTGGGAACCATCCGGTAATTCAGCAGTATTTGCCAACAGTCCGGCGCAGGTATACTGGATTCTGAATGTACCTGATATAACCCTTATCAATGCTGAAATTTCGACCGATAACGGGCAGACCTTTACGCCTGTTGCGCAGAACCTGAATGCTCAGATGAGTTATACCTATCTGGAATTATCGGACGTGCCTGCCGACTCCTGTATCCTTAAGCTTTACAATGCGGAAGACCCTTCCGAATATGGACTGAGCAACCTGTTTGCAATCAGCCCGCTACCTGTTTATACGCTGACATCACCGGCAGGTGGCGAAATTGTCAATACATATAGTTCATTTACAATTGCCTGGGATGTTGAAAATCCTTATACAGCCTATAACTATCTTGAATTTTCCAGTGATAATGGTGAAACATGGGAAGTCATCGCGAATGGTGCAGCCAGGGGGAATTCAGGGAGTGTTGAGTGGATCACCCCCAATGTGGATTCTGAGGAATGCCTGATCCGGATCACCGATTCTTACGCATATTCATCCAACGATACCAGTGCACCGTTCACCATTCTGGCTTATCCTGAAACACCGGTATGCATGGTAACGGTCGACAGCCTGACCAACCAGAATGTGATCATATGGGAAAAACCGGTTTCGGACCTTATCGCCGATTTCCTGGTTTACAAGGAAACAGATGAAGCCAATGTTTATGAGGTCATTGACACAGTCAGCTATGAAGAGGCTCCCATTGTGAGTGACTTTGGCTCCAACCCGGCCATGAGACCTTACCGTTACAAAATCGGGTTCAGGGATAGTGAAAACCGGGTATTTCCTGCCGGCGACTATCATCAGACCATCCACCTGACCATCAACCAGGGGGTTAACGGCAACTGGAACCTGATCTGGACCCCTTATACAGGAATCGACTACACTTCGTATAAAATTATGCGCTCATCGGGCAATGGCGACTTTGAGCAGATCGCCTCCGTTTCGGCCAGCTTCAGTTCGTTTACCGATTTCGATGCACCGGCAGGCGACATCGCCTATATGGTTAAAATCGTGAATCCCGAGGGTTGCAACACCGGTCTCCGCAACGCGGTATATACCGATATTTACTCCAATCAGGCATCGGCAAGTCCGGTACAGGTAAATGACCCCGGCAAAACCGCCTTTAACATCTATCCTGTTCCTGCCAATGACCGGATCAGTATTCAGTTTGGTGACAATGTGAAAGGAACCATCCGACTGACCCTCACCGATGTAACCGGCCGGGTGATTTATTCAACGGAATACAGCGATGTACGCCAGGGACAGGTGTATTCGGTCAACACTTCGGAATTTAATGAAGGGATTTATCTGCTGAATGTAATTTCGGCCGACAGCAGGAACACCAGGAAAATCGTGGTAAGGCATTAATTGCTGAGCGATATCTGGTCTGCATTACGCAAGTCCGATCAGATTGAATATAAACGGAGAATTCAGGCATTTCCTGAACTCTCCGTTTTATTATGTTTATCATATAAGTGCAATATGTTTCGCTTTCTCACATTTTAACCTGTCAGAGGATTTACAGCCCGAAACATATCACGGATCAATGTCGTTTAGTTAAGTAATATTGCTTTCGACTCAGAGGGAAGATACTTTTTCACAAATTTAAACCGGTTCTAAGTAGTGAACTTTTGAATAACAGACATTGCTAAATGTAATATCCACCGGAAACTTCAATTCGTTGTGCATTTACCCACTTTGCATCATTGCTGCAGAGAAATGCAACCACACTGCCAATGTCATCAGGCAAGCCAACCCTGCCCAAAGCAGTACCTCCTGCTATATAATTGTTTATTTCTTTACTGTCTCTTACAAAACCGCCGGCAAAGTCAGTCTCAATAGCACCGGGGGCAACAGTGTTTACTCTGATTTTTCTATTGCCCAACTCAAGAGCCTGGTATCTGGATAAACTTTCGATGGCAGCTTTCATGACAGCATAAGCTGAGTAGTTGCTATTACTAAAGCGTGCCAGACCGGAAGATATATTCACAATACTGCCGCCGTCAGACAGGACAGGTAGCATCTTTTGCGTGAGGAAAAATGCTGCTTTAAGGTGAATATTCACCATATCATCAAATTGCTCTTCTGATGTGCTTTCGAAAGGAGCATAAAGCCCGGTGCCTGCATTATTAATTAAAGAATGAATCTGATTTGTTCCAAATTCACGAGATAACTGTTCTTTTACCTGGCTTATAAAACCATCGTAACCGCTAGCTTTTGCAACATCAAGCTGCAATGCAACGGCTTTTCTACCAATTGTTTGCACCTCTTCCACTACCTGAGTTGCAGCTTCTTTGTTGCTGTTGTAAGTGATGATAATATCAAAATCCCTGCCGGCCAGTTTTAATGCCATATCCCTGCCGAGTCCACGGCTACCGCCAGTTATTAAAGCCACTTTGTTTGAATTGCTTGTCATAATATTTGCTTTTAAAATGAGATACAAAGATCAGTACCTGCGCAAATATGCCGCTTGTAAATAGCAATCCACTTTTTGCAATATTCAATCAATTCCGGTATTTCAAAGGTGAAAGTTTTGTATGCTTTTTGAAAAAATTAGAAAAATGGGCTACTTCATCAAACCCTAAAGTAAAAGCTATTTCAGAAACATTCCATTGCGTTTGCTTCAGTAATAACTTGGCTTCCTCAGCTATTCTGCCGCTGATGATTTCTGAAGTATTTCTGCCTGTCGTCTCTTTCAGTACTTTATTCAGATGATTGATATGTATGCCCAGCACTCTTGCATAATCAACGGGGGTTTTCAGTTGTATCACCTGTGCATCGCTTTCGATCGGAAACTGCCTTTCCAGCAATTCAATAAATAATGACGATATCCTGCTCGCTGCATTGGTCGTAATCACAGTACTATCCATAGGCTTTAACTTCTGTCCGGTGTGTATCAGTTCCAGAACATAATTTCGTATCAGATCATATTTAAATGCATAGTCAGACGACATTTCCGCATCCATTTTTCGGAATATTGCTTCCATTTCAAGATATTGATCGTCGTTTAACTGAAATACAAAATCACTATTGGGCTGATAAATAGGCAATTCATCAATCAGCAGACCTGTTTTTGATCTGGACAGAAACTCTTTGGTAAAAACGCAAAAAAAGCCCGACTGTTCCCCGGACCTGGGTGTATAACGGTATGGAATTTTGGGTGTGGCAAACAATACTCCCTGTTTATCAATGAGTACCGTTTTGCCGGCAAACTCAACAAGATTTTTCCCTTTAATCAGACTGATTTTGTAATACAACCTCCTGTTATAAGTCATTTCGGATTTCATTTTACCACTGTAATAAAACTTGACAATATCAAAGACATTAAAATGTCCCAAATCGTTTGAGTTGTTACCTTCCAGAAAGTAATCAAGCTGGCTCCCGGCATCGCCGAATATTTCCTTATAAAAATCCCTTATACTTACGTTTCCCATATTTGCAAAATTCAAATAATTACAAAGGTAACAACAATCCATTACCTGCTACGCATAATTCAGATTCAGGCCGTCAATGAATATTTGAAATTCATTCGGCAAGGAGATAAGTCAGGTCGGTTGTGGCTCCTGATAAATTGAAATAAGAGAAGGCACCATCAATTATTGAATACTGTTCCGACAGCAAAAACAGACATCAGAATTTCTCATTCACCATTCTATTATTTTTTGAATATCGTGTTAACAATCTCACCAAAGCCGTTTTGGTCATCTATCCCGCTCCTTCCAACAACCGGATCAACAGTCTGTTTGGTAACGAAGTAAAAGTATCTATCCTACTGAACATCAACGATGTAACCAGCAGGATGATTTATTCCACGGAATACAACGATATTCGCCAGGGACAGGTTTATTCGGTCAAAACATCAGAATTTAATGAAGGGATTTATCTGCTGAATGTAATATCGGCCGACAGCAGGAACACCAGGAAAATCGTGGTAAGGCATTAAACATTGATCGAATACGGGGCGGGTGAATCCGGTATTATTCTTCAGGAAAGAGTAGTATTGGATTCACCCGTTTATCATAACAGCAATTTACCTGCAAATTTCCGACACTGCAGTTTCCTTGTCCGAAGCATCCATGCGCAGCAACCCGGACAGACAGACCTGAAATACAGGTCAATGTGATGAATACACTGTTTACCAATGACTTCTTAAACGTGTGATCATTTTTGTCAGATTGTTTTTTCCATCAAACATTTTTTCTAAGTGTTTCTTTGTGTCCTTAGTGGCTTAGTGGTAATCTTATTACACAGCCTTTTTTTCACCACTCAGGCACTGAGAGCACTGAGGTTCACTAAGAATATTTTCTTTCAATCCTATTCTATGTGTTTCTATGTGCCCTATGTGCCTATGTGGTTAATCTTTAACACAGCCCGTTTTTTACCACTCAGGCACTGAGAGCACTCAGATGCACTAAGATTTTTCTTAAAAACCATTTTTTCTTAGTGTTCCTTAGTGTCCTTAGTGACTTAGTGGTTAATCTTTAACACAGCCCGTTTTTTACCACTCAGGCACTGAGAGCACTGAGGTTCACTAAGATTATTTATTTTCTAAGTGTTTCTATGTGCCCTATGTGCCTATGTGGTTAATCTTTAACACAGCCCGTTTTTTACCACTCAGGCACTGAGAGCACTGAGGTTCACTAAGATTATTTATTTTCTAAGTGTTTCTATGTGCCCTATGTGCCTATGTGGTTAATCTTTTACCCAGCCCGTTTTTTTACCACTCAGGCACTGAGAGCACCAAGGTTCACTAAGATTTTTCATTCCCATACATCCGATTCTGGTCTGGAATCCTTTAATCTTTAACGCACCGGATGGAAAATCCATGCTCTTTAATGCTCTGACCCTTATAAACACCTGCTCCGTTGTGGGTCATCAGAATATAAGTAGCCTGAGCAGCATCGAATCCAGTGTTGGTCCACCAGGTGCCAAAGTTTTCCAGACCATCAAAAAGTCCACCCGTGAGGCAGCAACCACCGGGAAGGGCGGTAAATCCAAGTTCGTCGGTTATTTCATCGTTGATAACGCCCCAGTGGTCCGTACCGCTTTCCTTCAGTTTGTTACCTGCCATGTCAGCCCCACCTGCATATTCGGCCAGTTGCATCCATTCAGCTTCAGTAGGCAGATGCCAGCCCGTCGGACAGGCAATTCTGGCTGCTGCCCAGTTGTACAAAACGCCGTATGTTTCGAAATAGGGTGAAGCTTTGGCTTCGGCAACACTGTTGCCTTCATAGACCAGAACATAATACAGCGGAACCGTTTGTGAACCGGAATCGGGACCAACCACCTCCGGAAGGTACCGCAGGTTTTCAGCCATCCAGACCTGATCGCCGATTTTCACGGTTTTATAGGTTTCACCATCCCTGGGATCGGTATAGCTTTCATAATCAATGTTGTTTTCGCCCTCGTCATCTTTACCGCAACCGATGGTAACAGTTATCAATGCCAACATGATCAAAGGAATCATCGCCAGTTTGTGCTTCTTCATTTTAGTAAGTTTGTTTGTTATTAATAATCTATTTACTTGACATTCATTGCTTTAAAAATTTCTTTATCAAAAGAGCGTCCCCATAGCTGATCCGGACGAGATAGATCCCCGGTGGCAGATGGCTTATATCGATTTCTGAAGTTTCTCCGGTTGAAAATTCCACCCGATAAGCCAGCAACCCCTGTGAATTGAAAAAGCTGACCTGTACCATCTGACTACCGGAACCACGAAATTCAAAGTTCAATACACTGCTTGCAGGATTGGGAAATAAGACCAGGTTATCAACCGATTCCTGAGTAATAACCCCAAGATACCCTACAGGGCTGAAATCAACGGTAACCAGCCCGGTAGAATCGGAACCATCACGGATATCATACTGCATGATCTCCATCGGGTCGGAATGATCCCATACATTGAAGCGGGCATAAAGCACCGGATGCTGTGTACTGATGACCTCTGTATACAGGTCATAATTACCGTTGCCGGTAATTACATTCAGACCCGGACAGGTGTCCTGCCCACCACCGAGATCAATGGGCATCCGGAGTAAACGAATGCCGGAACCGGCATTGTTCTGAATGGTATTGTTGAATAGGGGGCCTCTTAAACCGTCGAGTATCATGCCGTCGCCATAACAGTTTTTGATTGAATTATGATGTACCACTTCAGCACCCATGCTGTAAAAACCGGTATAAGCCCTGTCAATTTCATTACTGGCAAACTTTATTGTACCGGCCTTACTGAAATATCCGTGCTGCCCCCCGCTGATTTTGTTACCGGTCACCTCTCCCCATCCGGAATAATTGAAAATGCCTATGGTACCTTCAACAGGATCGGGATCGGGTATCTGAACTTCATCGAGTGCAATGGTATTGTTGATGATATGAAGGGGCGCTCCTGCACTGGAACGGATTCCCGAAACATGACCGGTGCAGGTGATGGTATTGTTACGGATGGTCGCCGAACGCGACTTTACCATGATACCGGCTTTATCTTCTTCATCGGTAAAAGCCGGTGAGTTTTCATCAGCTGTTATGGTATTGTTTTCGATAAACTCGTCTTCGATGCCGTACTGATTGCCTCCGCTTCTGTCATCTATCGTTCCGTTGTATATCCTGTTGTTCGAAATGGTGGTATGGTTGGATGCCGATTTGTCAAAAATTCCGTAGCTGACCTCGTTGTCATCAATCAGGTATGTGTATCCACCTCCTGACTTCAGGTAAACATACCCGCAGGAGTTATTCAATACGCTGATTTCAGAAACCCCCGCACCCTGCTTGAATTCAATGACACCCTCAGTTCCAAGATTATTGTTCTCGATAAGGAAACCATGGTTGGGCCCCGGGGTGGTATCATTTACAGGGATTCCTGCTCCAAAGCCCGGACTAATCAGCGTTGTGGCACAGTTCCGGATAATATTCCTGTCGTTGAAAGGCCCGGCATGTGTTGGCCTGACGAAATGAAATTCATCGAATTTCAGGTTCTCGAGCCCGACCGACAGATTACTTGCCTCCTGATCGACGATAATCCCCGAAATAATTGTGTTATCGCGGCTTTCGCCCAGAAGACTTACACCCGCCTTTAACAGCAGGGTGTGATCGTTGCCCGACCATGAGTCATCGGGAATGTAGGTGCCGTTTTTTATACTGACAACGGCACCCGGAACTGCAGCGTTTATTCCCTCCTTTATGGTATTAAAGGGATGCTGCGCACTGCCGTCTTCAATGCCTGTACCATTGGCCGCATCAACAAAAATCACCTGCGCCTGTGTATCCGGCATAAAGCAAATCACAAAAGTCAGAAGAAGGAGTACTTTTTTCATCGTTGCCATTTTTTTAAAGCGTTCGATCGGTTTCATTGATTTTCCCATTTTAACATTTTCCCAGGTGTTTATTAGTGTCCGTAGTGACTTAGTGGTTTTTCTTAAACGAAGTCCGTAATTTTCACCACTAAGGCACTGAGAGCACTAAGTTTCACTAAGATTTTCTCCTTTAATACTTTTCTATGTGCTCTATGTGCCTATGTGGTTATTCTTTTACCCAGCCCGTTTTTTTTCACCACTAAGGCACTAAGAGCACTGAGGTTCACTAAGATTTTTCCTTTAATACTTTTCTATGTGCTCTATGTGTCCCTATGTGGTTGATTTTTTACGCAGCCCGTTTTCTCACCACTTAGCGACTAAGAGCACTGAGGTTCACTAAGATATTTCCTTTAACCATTTTACTTAGTGTTTCTCAGTGTTCTTAGTGACTTAGTGGTTTTTCTTATACCCAGCCCGTTTTCTTTCACCACTAAGACACTGAGAGCACTAAGGTTCACTAAGAGTTTTACAATTAATCAATTCTTCTTAGTGTTTCTAAGTGTTCTTAGTGACTTAGTGGTAATTCTTAAACCCAGCCCGCTTTTTTCCACCACTCAGGCACAAAGAGCACCATGGGATTTTTCATTCATGTGTTCCCTAATTGGTTCACAACAGATCAATCCTTTATACAAAAGACAGAAAAACCATACTCCTTATAGCAGGCGTCCCTGGAGACACCATTGCTTTTGTAATACATTCCCCGGCCCCAGGCGGTATTGCTGCTGAACTCAGTAGCACTCCACCAGTAACCGTTGTAGCCGGTGTAGAGGAATGTTCCATCGTCGTTGCGGCGGCCACCCGGAAGGGCTGTGTAGCCGGTTTCATTGGTAGCCCCTGTGTTTGGATCAAACCAATGTGAGGTTCCGGTTTCTTTTAATTTTCCACCGGCTACGTCCTGTCCTCCCAAATGATCCATCAATTGACTCCATTCAGCATCGTTTGGCAAACGCCAGCCTGCGGGACATGCACTCATAGCCGCTGACCAGTTGTATAAGACCCCGTATGTTGTGTAATTGTCTGTTGCTTTGGCTTCTGCCACAATGGTTCCATCGTAACCAAATACATAATAACAAGGCGTTGTCTGTGAACCTGTTGCCGGACCCATAACTTCAGGCAAATATTTCAGATTTTCTGCCATCCATGTCTGGTTATCAATGGTAAGGGTTTTGTATACCTTACCATCGCGGGGATCGGTAAAGGCACCGGCAGTAATTTTGGTATTGTCTTCATCTTTTTTACAACTGTTGCTTAAGGTCAGCAGAATGGCAATGCCTGTAAAAGCAAATAATAAATTCAGGAGGTTTGTTCTGGTCTTCATTGATGTTAGTATTAGGTTATTGGTCTGTTTCAATTTTTCGTCAGCCATGGAAAGGTTCCGGTATGGCACTTCTTCTTCGTCAAATGGGAGCAAAGCGTGCAAATCGCAGATACATCTTACTAAAAACCACTGTTCTTATCCGGCCGGAACAAAGGGTAATCTTTCTTATTCATCTCAGTTGAGATCGGTTTTATGGTTTACGGATAATTAGTTCAGAACGATTTTCTTTGTTATCAATTGATGATTTATCAGGCACTTCAGAAAGTATATACCCGATGGCTGATCCGACAGGTCAAGTCTGATATTTGCGTTTGCCCGATTCATGTTTTGATCTGATTTAACATGAACAACCTGTCCGGCTGCGTTAACTAACTGGCAGTAAAAATCATTGTGTCCCTGATCATTCCAGCTGATTGTTGCGTAGTCCGTTACGGGATTTGGTGATACAGTAACATCGGTTCCGTTATCCCCTGGATTGTCCGGATCAGGCACACCAAGCACCCCACCCTGCCTGAATTCCGCCAGTCCCTGATCGGTGGCAATCCACTTGTTGCCCGAGGCATCGATTTCAATGTCCTTGACATATTGTCCAGGCAGGCCGGAATTGGATGGGTTAAATACTGTCCATGTCGTACCTTCCAGCAGCGCAACACCTGCCCCCGTAGCAAACCAGCGTTTCGATCCCTCCATTTTGGTATTGAAAACAAAGTCGGACGGAATGCCTGAATTTGTGGTGGTATAAATGGTCCAGTCTGTCCCGTCGAATTTTGCCAGTCCGTTGCCGCTTGTCCCGATCCAGAAAAAGCTGCCATCGTAAAAAAGGGAAATACAATAATCATCCGGAATGGGAGAATTTGATTTATCGAAGATGGTCCAGGAGATTCCATCAAATTTCGCCAGGCCACCACCCCAGGTAGCCAGCCATTTGTTCCCGCTGCCATCAATGGCGATGGCCCTGATCTCTTCGGCAGGAATCTGCGAATTCGAGGTATTCCAGGTGGTCCACACTGAACCGTCAAAGCTTGCCAGTCCATGCATGGTCGCAACCCACTTCAGGGTTCCTTCAAACTGCACATCATAAACCTTGTCATCAGGTATGTCGGAATGGGTCTCATCCCAGAAATACCATTGGCTCCCGTCGAATTCCGACAATCCCCCGCTGCGGGTACCAATCCACTTGTTATTTTGAACATCGGTGGAAATACAAAGGATGTAATCATCAAAAACATAGGAATTGGCTGCGTTGTGGTGATTCCAGACTGTGCCATCAAAGGTGAAAACGGCATCATTCACGGTGCCGATCCACTTCACACCAGTGTTGTCGATGGAAAGCGACCGCACATCATTGTCGCCAAGCCCGGAATTGGTTGAATTGAAAACCACCCATTCAGGGTTCTGGCCTGAAAGCCATATTGGCAGGAACAATGCTGGCAATATCAAACATTTCCTTGTGTCCATAATGCTGCGTATTGAGGTTACTTTTAATTTTAGTTTCATAAAAAAATGGTTCTTTTCAACCCGAATCAGGCCGGTTCCATTCAACATCAGAGATCTTCTGATCCAACCTTAATATTTATATTTTCAGCATCTTACCAACCGAAACCCTGCCATCAAACCACCCTTTCAGAAAGTACAAGCCTGCCGGAAGCTGCGAGGCATCAACATCAACCCTGTGTTCTCCTGAAGTGTGCTCACAATCCATCAGGGTGCGGATCTCCTTGCCGGTAAAGTCGTAAAGTTTCATCACGACATGTGCCTTTTCTGACTGACGCCAGCTGATGGTGGTTCCCTGTGTAAAAGGATTGGGATAGTTCCTAAGCATGACTGAATTTCCATGTACAGTGAAAGCATCCGGGTCCTGTATTCCAACCGTTGAATTTTCGTTGTAGCCAATCAGGTAAATGGTACCAAGGCTTCCGATTTCAGTGCATCCGATGTTGAGCTGAGCGGTAAAAACATCGCCCGAAGGGGTGAATTGCACCGATACATCATAGGCTTCCCCGGGTGTGATGGTTTGAACTCCCCCACCCGATATCACGGCAAATGATTCTGCTCCCAAACCGGTAATGGTGGTGCCGTCAAACTGCCAGTCTGCTGCACCGGTATTCATGCAGCTCACCTGGTGCACATCGTCGTTCAGGTAAAAAAGCTGGCAATTGGCATAATTGGTAAAACTTCCCCTATTGATGATATCCCCCTGTACATACAGCGCCAGGGCCTCACCCTGAATGGGTTCATTCCGGATTAAGCCATTGTTCTCCAGATTACCAAAGTTGTAGAGGCTATAGGTATAGGAACCTCCGCCGTAGATCTGCGACTGCAGCGTATCGGTAACCAGCAGATCGCCATAGAATTTGTTACCGTCATCAATCACCACCACTCCCCTGATTTCGGCATTCTCATAGGCGGATATATTGTTGAGGGTGGCATTTTTAATGATGGCTGACCTGACTTTCCCATTATAGAGTAAGCCCGGGATATTGATTTCGTGGTGATCCATCTGCAGGGTCGACCGCATCAGGTTGAAATTCCCGGCTATCTTAAGATCGCTGCCGGCGACAACCATGCTCACAGAATCAATGTCCGAAAAATTTGTCCTGAACATTTTCCCCGCTGCCATTTGAATTTGCTGATCCTGGCTACCGGTAAACCGGGTATAACTGTTCTCCCAGTTGCCCTGATTGTCAATATTCCCGGTAATTTCCAGCGTAAGTACATCGCCATCGTTGATGTTACGGATCAGGCCGTAATTTGTGATGTCGCCCTGCACCTGAAGGGTAAAGGAAGTGCTGCCTCCGCCATATTCGATGGACTGAAGCGTATCGTTCACCATCACACTACCCTGGAAAATGTTGTTGTTTTCGATGGTAACCACCCCGTTGATGGTTAAATTGCCGGTACTGGTGATGCTGTTCAGGTAACCATTGGCCAGATTGACATTTTCAATCGTCCCGTCCATCAGCCACCCCTCGATCGTCAGCGTATTTCCCGCCATATTGAGGTTTGCTCCGTTCAGATCAAAATCATGCAGTACCGTGATGTCCGTTTGAGCTATTATGTCACTGTAAGGGTTAAGGTCATAGAAGTAACTGTCGAAGAAGCGTCCGCCTTCCTGAGAAATATTCTGTGTATCACTCCCGACAAACCTGACATATTTGCATGACCACTGACCATTGTTCGTTATATTACCGGTGATCTGAATTTCCAGATCATCATCGTTCAGCGGTGCTCTGGCATCCATATTATCCTTAATTATCCCATTGTTTGTCAGATTGCCATCAATCCGGAGTTTGTAGATACCGTAACCCCCACCATAGATATTCGCCATCAGTGTATCGGTGACAAATACATTACCTTCAAACTTCAGGGTATCGGATATATCATATCCGACTTTAAACGTTCCCAGAATTTCAAAATCACCTGTGAGTGTCCCGCTGTTGATAAGGCAATTGCGCATTTCAAGGGCATGATTGCCTACATTGAATGTCTGGCCATTTAACATCAGATGGCTCCGGCTGTAACCTCCCTCAAGGTTATAGTCGCAGGTAAATACCAGATCTGTGACTGCAGTGATGTCAGAATTGCCTGTTAGGATAATTTTGCTGCCCAGTGTCTTACCTCCGGCCAGGCCCAGGTTATGGTTTGCAGATACCATGAATTCCGTTTCCAGGGGCCTCCAGAGATTATTATTCGTCAGGTCTTCATAAACAAACATTTTCAGGGCATCTTCAGGGCCGTTTTCAACAATCCCGTCATTCACCACACTACCATGGACATATACCGGAAAAGCCCCGGAACCACCGCCATAGCCTCCATTCCGGAGCGATCCTGACGAAGTGAGGGTGAGGTCTCTGCAATGGACCGGAAGAATGTCGTAACCGCTGGTAAAAGCCTGCAGAACGGGTCCGTTGATGATGACATCATCGTTTTCACCGGGAACAACAAGTCCGATCCAGGTGTTGGGATCGTGCCAGAGACCGCCGGTGGTTGTCGACTGGGTCTGCGAACTGACGCTCAATGATGCGACAGAGATGAGAAATGCGAAAAGTAGATCTTTTTTCATGGTCCGGATTTTAATTGATATGTTAAATATTTGTTTTACAGTATTTTATGCTATTTTTTCTCGTCGGTTCAATCCCAAAACAGCTAACGTTTTCTGACTTCAGAGCGCTTGAATCCCTTCACCCTGATATCTGCATCATCGTTTGGGTTGTAATTGCTGTTGTTGTGATAAATCACATCCCCCTGTTCGTTTTCCCAGCGGTTGTTCCATTCGTTGGTTCCGCGTTCGGTTTCGCCGGTAAACGGATTGGTGTAATCTTCCTGTCCAGTGAGGTTGAGGTACATGTCGTTGTTGATTTCTGAATTGGTAATGGCGCGGTGCTCCGTTATTTCACGGTCAATGCGCTCAATGTCACGCTGTGTCTGCAGGGCAATATTGCTGTTCACCTGCTGACTGCGGATTTCACGGCTGATCCATTCGGGGTTAAGCTTCACCGAATGACCGATGGTTGCAAAAACCGGGGCAAAGCTTTCAAACAATGGCTTTTCGGTACGGACATACCATGTTTCCTTATTGCTCCACAGGCCACCTCCCGGCTGCCCCCAATCCTCGATAGAACACACCATCTTTTCGAGGTATTGAATCCCATTCTCCGAATATTCCATAGAAACAATGGCAGCCTGGTATTCGAAATGATAACCGGCAAGCATCAGCACCGATAATTTGCGATACTCCTCAGACAATTCAGGCAGGGGTTGAACAGCAGTTATCTTAAGATTCAGGGCGTGCGGATGGGCAAATGGAACAGCAATTTCCCTGATAAAATCGGCTGGCGACAGCATTCGCATGACCATCATTCCATTATAGTTGCTGCCGTCGGGAAACAGATGTGCAACCAAATTCTGACCCGGATAGCGCCGCATATCAAAAAAGCGGGTGTCGGGCAGCCATCCCATACCGGCCTTGTTGTCGGGTGATGAAATTTTCATGTATAGCTTGGCCTCAATGGCATTGCCTGAACCTCCGGAAGTATTCGGATCAACCCTGGTGATGCCTCCACTGACATTCCATCCGCCCGGCAAAAGAAAAGTGAAGGCCTTTTCATTGGGTTCACTGCTTCGGTAGAATATAACTGCAGGGCTGTCTGCGATGGCTGAATCCTTCTTATTATTATGGTAATCCTGATTTGTGTCAGGGTTACAAGCCAGAAGTGCGAGCAAAGTCAGATAAGCCGGCGTTGATTTCAGGATGTTCATATTTGTACCTTTCGGAATTTCGACTGGAAGGCTGTGCAAAAACACAACTCAGTGAAATCATGGACAAAAGTAAAACATGAATTACAACATCCTCATTAATAACACCTTACAATATCCCTCGGACCACCCTACAAAAACACTCAAACAAGCGAAAGGGACAGAAAGCGGCTTTCATCTTTGAATCATGATGGATTTAGCTCCGCAACATGTAGTGGTGGTCGAGCGGAGCCCGGTGTTGGAGCAGCCGGTGTGGGCGGTGGCGGAGTCGAGACCATCCGGGAACTCCGGAGTACGGCTCATGAAAAAGATCAGATCACCGCGATAAAATTGGTGAGGTTTTGTTCGTGTGGCACCCCCAGTTTTTTGCGGATACGGGTACGGGCCACTTCAATGCTTTTAATGGATTGTCCGGAGAGGGAGGATATTTCGCGGGTATTCATATCGAGACGGATAAACGAACACAGACGGCGTTCGGCAGGGGTGAGTTCCGGATAATTTTCCAGAAGTCGGCTCTGGAAGCCGGGATGCACTTCGTTGAACTGCACTTCGAACTCCTTCCAGGCATTGGGTGCCAGTTCCTGACGAAGCTGAACCTGCAGGTGCTGGATTGACTGTGCCGATACTTCCGATTTCTTAAGTTCATCAAGCTCCCCGATCAGTTTGCCGAGCAATTGGTTCTTCTGGTTGATAAAAATGGTTTTTGAGGTAAGTTCACGCTCCTTTAAGATCAGGTCTTCGTTAAGTTGTCCGATTTTTTCTTCACTCTGCTGCCTGATAACCCCGGCCATGTGTTTTGCTTCGTTTATCCGTCGGTAAACCATCCAGATCAGGGCAACACCCATCAACAAACTGATACCCAGCAACAACAGAATAATATTTTTGGTGCGTAATGCCTGCTTCTGCAGAAGGCTGTTCTGAATTAGTGCTTCGTTTTCCTTTTTAAGCTCACTTTTTGCAAAACCTGCTTCTATCTCCTCAATGGTCCGGTATTTTTCGGCGGTGTATATACTGTCTTTCAATGCTGTAGCGCTTTTCAGATAATGGAAAGCCTGGGAAGAATTTCCGTCTTTCTCATAACACCTTGACAGGCATAAACTGGCATCCAGCCTTCCTTTCAACGAACCGGTTGCTTCAGCAATCAGGAGGGCTTCACCCCCGGTACTTATGGCTTCATCCACCAGATTCTGACTCAGCAATGAATTCGCCAGCTCAACAAGGGCTTCGCTCTGTTCGGGAAGGGCATCGATGGCAGCATACAGATTCACCGATTTCCTGAAAAAAGCCGAAGCGATGATAAAATCATTTTTTGCCTCATGCAGTTTTCCAAACTGCATATTACAGGAGGCCAGAAAAGATTTATCGCCCGATTTCTCAGCCAGTCTCAGCGCATCTTCCAGGTAGAGGCCTGCGTTGTCATAATCACGGAGTTCTGTGTAGGCGCCGGCCAGGTTTTTATACCGGATGATCAGCCTGTATTCATCTTTCACTTGCTCAGCCAGCTTAAGCGATTGCCTGTAATACTCCAGCGCACGGAAAGGATCTCCGCTGTCGATATAAAGATTGCCGATGTTGTTCAAACAATCTGAAATGGCTGTTTCGTCGTTCAGTTTCCTGAAAACATCAAGCGCTTTCTGGTATGACTCCATGGCCTTTGCAAAATCGCCGGTTTTGCGATGTACATTTCCCAGGTTATTGTAGCAAATGGCTTCTTCATAACTTAATCCTGAGCTTCTGGCTTTTTGAAGGGCCTTGTCGTAGAATTCAACAGCGTCTTTGAAATTGCCGCACTGTTTCTGTACGATTCCCATGCCTGTATAGCACCAGAACTGGCTCAGATTGTCCTTTATCTTTTCATACCCTGAAAGCGAAAGGTTGTAAAAATCCATTGCATTTTTAAACTGGCTCTGCTCGAGGTAAACTTCGGCAATGTTGAAATAGCTTTCAGCTTCAAGCGCATCATCACCCACTTCCCCGGCTTCCTTTAAAGCACTCCTGTAAAATTCAAGCGCTTTGGAATATTCAATGCGGTTATAATAAATAAGCCCAAGTCCAAGCCTGGCCCTGATCAGTTTACGGGTCACAGCATCTTTGTAAGGTTTGCTTCCACCATCCCTGAGGCGTTTTTCAGCAGCCCGGATGGCTGTGTTATAAAGCCGGATGGCAGTATCGGCATCAGCACCTTCTGCCTGCATCAGGTAGCCTGCGATCAGGGCAGAATCGGCCCTGGCCTGCTGATTTTGGGGCCTTGCAACATTAAAAAAAAGCAAGCACAATAAAAACAGTAACGGGTGAACTACACTGAGACGGCTCATAGGTATAAGAAATCCGGAATAAAGGTAAAATGTTTTTCCGGGATTCCGGCTATTGGTTCCCGTCAGATTTTACATCAACCAACCGCACCGCTGCAAATGACCTCCCGGTTGTATATGAACGCCTGATTTCAAGCTGAAATGCAGGTCCATCACGACCAATCAATCAAAATACAAATCCCTGGAAAACAACACCTTCCTCAGTGAAAATGCTATTCCGGACTTCCCTTCAGGAAATATCATTATCTGGCCCGGCTCAGTCTTTCACACACCTGACCGAGCGCCCGTAGCGCTTATCTTCCAAAGCTCTCCAGGTATCAAAGGCACCATAATCCATATATCTGATCCAGGCATCATTGGAATTTTCTTCGGTTGAGCACCACCAGCCGCCACCCCAGTTGATATAAGTGAAGTTTCCGCCATATTCGCGGTGGCCTCCGGGTAATGCCGAGAATCCGCTTTCATTGGTAGCATCTGCATTGGGTTCGCGCCAGTGAATCGTACCAGCCTCTTTAAGTTTGCTTCCGGCAACAGCATCGCCCCCCTGTGCGGAGGACAAATCAGACCACTCAGCATCAGATGCAATATGCCAGCCTTCAGGAGCAAGAATCCGGTCATCGTTCACGGCAAACCAGTTGTACAATCTCCCGTAAACAGCTGCATTGGCATAAATGTGCTCATAATTGCAGTATGCACCTGAGGTCAGACCTTCCCAGGCTGCATTGTCAGTCACCAGCTCAACAGGATCACCGTTCCTGTAATGTGTAACCTTCAGGTTTTCGACCAGCCAGATCTGGCTGCCTACGGTTACCGTGTGATACACATTACCATCAATGTCGGTTGCTATTTCATCATTCCAGGTCCTGAAAGCCATTTCCGGCCCGTAACCTGTTCCGGCACTGTTGATGGCATAGGCGCGCACAAAATAGGGAGTATTGGTCAGCAAACCGGTTAAGGTGCAGGTAAAGCTGCCGGTGCCTGTACCATTGGGAATCTTTTCATCCGACGTTGAAGGGTTGTGTGAGGTACTCCAGCAAATTCCCCGTTCGGTTACTGCCGCTCCACCATCACTGGTAACAGTTCCACTGAAGGTCACAGATGGCTCTGAAACATAGGTAACCGGGGAGGTTGTGAGCTCCGGTACCGATTCCTTGTCTTTCGCACAGCCAATCATGGTGATCAGCATTAAGCAACCCAGGGGGATCAGGCAAATCTTAAGATCAGTTCTTTTTTTCATGATCAGAGTTTTTATGATATTTATAAATAAGTACGCATATGTTGATACCCTATCAACCGACATATTTTAAACCCTCCATCCTGGTAATACCGTCGAAGCCGAAACAGCAACATGGCCGGTCAGCCAAATGCTTCACAACCTCAGTGAGTGCAACTTCATCCCTTTCATAATTCATTCCGCTTTTCATTTGATGACCTGTGGAATAAATCACATAACTACAAATTTCTTCGTGAGCCGGTGACTGCCCACCTGTAGCCGGTAATAATAGACTCCCGGGCAGAGCCGCGAACCGTCGAATTCTTCAGAATATTCACCCTCTGATAAAAACCCGTTGGTCAGGGTTCTGATTTCCTGCCCATGAATGTTGAATACTTTCAGTGATGTAAATCCGCTCAGACTGCTTTTCCATTTTATCTTCGTCGTCCCGGTGATTGGGTTGGGCACATTCTGGTAAAGCCGGATCGGAGGTTCTCTTTCCGGGATCACCGGCTCATCGGTTGCCAGTATTTTATCGTAGAATGGTTTTATGCCCCAGGCTTTCAATACCCCGGAATAACCTGCATTATTGTCGTGAATCTCTAGAATCCAGTCTCCTTCCGGATCCAGACCCGCAAAAGCGTTCAGTGGCTGATCAGGTTTATGTTCTCCTGAAAACGGAGGCACACCATCGGATACCGGGCCGGTTGCATCATCCTTAAGCCTTAACCACAGAAAGTCGGAACCTTCAGATGTAACATGATCCACAATTGTTTGAGTCACTCCACGGTGTGACAGGCTTATTTCGAGGTCACTCACCCTGGGGTGAAGAACAGAATCAAGCATAACTTCAAGTCCGGTCAGTTGGTATCCGCCTTTTACAATCCACGGAAAATCAACATGAATCGTATCAAGGGCTGTTAAATTATCCTGAACAGGAAGATTGATGCCATGGTGCAGGAAAGTACCGGGTTCGTTCCAGAACCCACCATTGTCGGTACGTTTGATAATTCCGCCCCGGCCGGTTACCCAGCCTGTTTTGCGGTCTAGAAACCGGACCGAAGCCAGATCATGTCCATAAATTCCGCTGTATTGCTGAAACCAGGTGTACCCACCATCAATTGACCGTAAAATGGTACCGGCATCACCTACTGCCCATCCATTCATAGCATCAATAAAGAATACCGAATACAGGTTTGTTGCATAGTCGTTCCTGATCTCCTGCCAGGTGATTCCTCCATCGTTTGTCAGCATGATTATACCGTAAACACCGGTTGTCCAGCCATGCATTTCATCGATAAAGTAAACCGACCTGAAATACCAGTTGTTGGTACCATGAATCAATGCCCGTTGCCAGGTTTCCCCGCCATTGACGGTCCTCAAAATCGTTGAATCCATCCCCACAGCCCACCCTTTCTGAGGATTGATGAAAAACACATCCACTATCGGATTGGTGGTAGGATTTGTCTGCAGTACCCAATCCTGGCCACCATTGGCAGTATGGGCAATCTGGCCCCACCAGTCATTGCTGACAGCCCATCCGATATTTTCATCAAGGAAAAACACCTTGTCAACAGATTCCAGAATCGGGTTTGATTGTGCAGTCCAGGTTTGACCTCCGTTGGTGGTGTGCAGGATAACGCCCTCATCAAATTGAACGCCACTGCTGCCAACCACCCAGCCTTCGTTTTTGTTGATAAAGTCAACACTGCTGAAAAAAGCAGACTGTGTCCGCTGAATTTCCCAGGCAGCTCCACCATTTGTAGTGTGAAGGATTACACCTTCTTTGGTACCTTCATCATCTACGCTTCCACCTCCGACCACCCAGCCTGTATCGGCATTGATAAAATCGGACTCCATCATCCAGTGATTGGGTTTCTTGTTCAGGACTTCAAACTCAGCTTCTGCCGGTTCATCCTTTTTAATGACTTGTCCATACATGCCAACGGCATAAACTGCATGAAACAGCGCCTGAAAGCAAACATCATCCAATTGATTAATCGTTGGTGATTCTACGTCTGTCCAGGTTGTACCTCCATCCCGGGTTTCATAAATGTGTCCCTTATCACCCACAGCATAGGCAGGCCCGCTGATTCCCCTTGTTTCAACCGATCTCATGCTGATAAAAGGAGCCTGATTCTCCTGTACCCATGTTTCTCCCCCATCGGAAGAACGGATGATAACAGCCTGATTGCCACAGGCCCGGTAGTCGCCGTTCGCGTCAACATCAATGCTCAGGAGGTTAAGTGTTGTGGGTGTGGTGTGCTTCTGCCAGCTTACCCCGTTATCCCTGGTGCTGATGATCAGGCCCTGGTTTCCGCACAACCAGACTTCATTGCATTCAATCTGATCAATATCATGAAGGTTCTCAAAAGGGCAATAGATATTTTCCCATTTTTCACCATGAATGTGACCTTTCAGAATAGTATTGCGACCACATATCCAAGGGCAATCACCGGTTATAGCGGTAACAGCATAAAGATCCTCCTGTGTTCCACTGTTTTGTTTTGTCCAGGTTTCCCCGGAATTATCCGTATAGAATATTGTCCCATGATCACCCACAATCCATCCATCACCGGCAACACTACCTATATAGATGCAATTCAGATTTACGGAGGTACCCAGCTCAACCAGTGCCCAGTTAAGACCTGAGTCGTCAGTCCGCATAACTGTCCCCAGATCACCGACAGCCCAGCCTGTAACGCCATTCATGACGATGGAGTTCAGGTCATTGCCCTGAAGGTAGGGGTTTTGCCAATGCCATCCTTCCTGCGAAAAAGAAGCGTTTCCAATTAAAAACAGAAGCAAAAAAGTGATTGTTTTTTTCATGGCTCTGTGTTTTAAATGATTCAATGGTCAATCCCATCAATGACAACTGAAAAGAGCGGATTATCTGATCAAAATCATTTTTTTCGTTTCAGTCCATCCTTTCTGTTGCAGTTGATAAAAATAGATTCCGGAGTAAAGACCCGAAGCATCAAAGACAATCTCCTGTTTCCCTGCAGCAACCAACTGATTCACCAGGGTCATTATTCTGATTCCGGTCGAATTGAAAATGTCAAGCCTGACCGGCCCTGTCTCGCTTGTCTGAAAGCTTATGATTGTTTGTTGACTGAAAGGATCGGGGTAATTTTTATAAAGCCTGATGTTCTGAGAACCAGTTGATACCTGATTCCCTTCAACCGAAACAACCCCACCGGTATTGGTGTGAAGAATCGCACTACCATAACCGATT
This sequence comes from Bacteroidales bacterium, assembly GCA_016705005.1. Classification (GTDB taxonomy): domain Bacteria; phylum Bacteroidota; class Bacteroidia; order Bacteroidales; family Lentimicrobiaceae; genus Lentimicrobium. Next base: position 27,618 of record JADIZB010000034.1, read on the forward strand.
GCCGTGGCATTGTTTTCATCCTGCATGGAAACACCATACAGATTATCGGTAAGCCCATCGGCCTGGATTGTCCAGCTAGCCCCGCCATCGGTGGTATTGAGGATAACACAGGAAATTGCCGAACCGGTCCACCGGTCGCCGACGATCATGCCGTTGTTGATCCCCGAAAATGATACACTCCTGAGGTCGGCGGATATCCCGGCCGACTGTGCAGTCCACGTTGAACCGCCATTGATCGTTCTGAGTATGGTGCCGTTTTCACCGGTCACTGTCCCGAGATTCGGACCTGTAAATGACACTGAGAGCAATCTGAATGTTGTGCCGCTGTTTTGGGGCACCCAGGTCGTTCCACCATTCGTGGTCCGTAGAATGATTCCGTTATCGCCTACCACCGTGCCAATATTGGCATCAGAAAAAATACTCCACGCAAAGCGGCAGTTATACCACTATTTTGAGCCACCCCAGTCATTCCCTCCGTTGGTGGTCCGGAGAATGGTACCACTATAACCTACAGCCGTCCCGTTGCTGGCATCGGAAAAGGAGACACTTCTCAGGGCTGTCGTAGTGCCGCCTGACTGCAAAACCCATGAAGTTCCGCCGTTTGTTGTTCTGATGATGGTTCCGTTAAAGCCAACTGCTGTCCCCTTGTTAATATCGGAAAAAGAAACACTGAGCAGATCATAAACGGTTCCGCTTTGCTGTTCTGTCCATGTTGTGCCACCATTGCTGGTTCTGAAAACTGCCCCGTTTCCGCCAACGGCTGTTCCGTAATTTGAATCGATAAAACATAGTCCCATCAGCGTCTTTGTAAATCCGCTGTTTTGGGCTGTCCAGTTTGCCCCGCCATCGGTAGTCCGCAGCATAGTTCCATGATCACCAACTGCAACTCCGCTGAGGGCATCGGTAAAACAAACGCCACTGAGTCCGTTGCTTGTGCCGGTTGACTGAGAGTTCCAGGTTTCGCCTCCGTCAACAGTTCTGAATATATAGCCACCCAGGCCCACCGCGGTTCCATTCCATGCATCGGTAAAACAAACGTCTTCCAGCCTGACACCTTCTCCGTTGAACTTTGTCCAGGTGAGGCCCCCGTTTTTGGTCATCAGAATTGTAAAATCCAGGCCTACAGCAGTGCCGTTATCCTGATCGGTAAACGATACACCCAACAGGCTGTTTGTGGTACCGCTGGTTTGCATTGTCCAGGTCTGGCCTCCGTCAACCGTCCGGCGAATGGTGCCGTTGTTACCTACGATTGTTCCCGTATTATTATCTGTAAAGGAAACATCATACAGATCGTTGGATGTACTACCTGACTGCAGAACCCAGGTTACACCACCATCGGAGGTATGAAGTATTGTGCCGGCATAACCGGCCACAGTGCCGTTGTTGGCATCGGAAAAGGAGACTCCCGAAAGATCGGCTTCGGTTCCGCTGTCCTGAACAGTCCAGGTAAGGCCTCCATCGTTGGTTCGGATAATCAATCCACCGGTGCCGACAGCAGTTCCGTGCTGTGCATCTGTGAAGGAAACACTCCTGAGCAGAACATTCTCCCCGCTGTACTGATGTTGCCAGGTAACACCGCCATCGCTGGTTTTCAGAATGGTTCCGAGGGCACCGACTGCCCAGCCGGTTGTGGGTGAAACAAAATCAATGCTGTAGAGTGCATTGCCCTGCGGCAGCGGATTCTGCCAGAACCAACCCGATGGCTGTGCGGGAACACCATTGAGAATCCAAAGAAAGTTAAGTAAGATCAGGATAAGTTTCTTCATATTTTTTAGTTTTTAACCAATCAGGCATTTGGAGTATTCCGGGTCAAAAGAAATATGCATTTTTTCTTAGTGTTTCTAAGTGATCTCAGTGTCTCAGTGGTTTTTCTTATCGCAGTCCGTTTTTTTACCACTCAGGCACTCAGAGCACTAGTCACTGCGTCGTTCGTGTCGTGGTTTGTTTCAGGCGGCCCGGTCTCGCTCGGTCGCTTTTTCGGCACCAGCCCAGGATCACTAAGATCTGGGTAATTTGGAGAATTCCTCTGTCACCAGTGGAACCAATTGGTCAGTAATATTTTCACAATGAAAATTTATTAACAATCCTTTTGGTTTTCCTGCGAGCTTCAGATAAGACAACAGCTGTGCTTTGAACAATGGGATCATAAGATCAACTGCTTTTAGCTCAATAATAATCAGATCGTTCACGAGTAGATCAAGCTTGAGAATACCACCAAAATCCTTGTTTTTATATTTTACAGGAACATACAGCTGCGTTTGAACATCCAATCCTGCATCTTCCAATTCTGCAACAAGACAAGGCTGATAAACAGATTCCAACAATCCTGGACCAAGATTCTTATGAACCTCAATTGCACAGCCTACAACTCTATAAGCAATATCATTTATATATTTTTGGGTAACCATTTCTTCAGTGTTTCTCCTTGATCTCAGTGTCTCAGTGGTTCTTCTTATCGTAGTCCGTTTTTTACCACTCAGGCACTCAGAGCACTCAGGAGCACTCAGGATCACTAAGGTTTTCTATTTATTCTTTTCTTAGTGTCTCTCAGTGATCTTAGTGTCTCAGTGGTTTTCCTTATCGTAGTCCGTTTTTTACCACTCAGGCACTTAAAGCACTCAGGTTCACTAAGGATTATACTAAATTTTTCTTAGTGCTTCTCAGTGATCTCAGTGTCTCAGTGGTTTTTCTTGTCACAGTCCGTTTTACACTACCTGCAGATGACCAGTTTCCGGGTTTCAACCCACCCGTTTGCCTCAAGCCTGCAGAAATAAATCCCTTCAGGAATATCGGAAACATCAACCACAACTTTATGCTCTCCTGCAGACCGTATACCACTGCATATCTCAGCCACTTCTCTGCCTGAAAGGTCATTCAGCCGGATTGATACCCGGGCACTTTGCTTCAGGGAAAACTCCACTTCAGCCGCATTTGCCGCAGGATTGGGATATATACTACTGATCAGGGACACAACCGGAGGCCTGACAGGTGGAATGCCCAATGAACCCTGCCTGCCTGATAGTTTCACCCCACTTGTCAGTATGGTTGTAAGATCAAATTGTTCCTCGTAAATGGACATTACGTTAACTTCAATCATTTCGCGGGTATAAAAATTATAACTCCGGGTTTTGAGGGTATCCACCCCAACCGGAGTATGTGAGATGGTACGCTGGTCTACCCGCATCCTGAGACAGGCAAATTCGCCCGAACTGATTTTCAGGGTACCAAAGGCATCAATAGTGATTTCACTTTCACCAATGGTGTATAAATCAGGCATGTAGTAAGTCGAATCTTTCTGACTTATCCAGTTCGTGCCCAAAGTCATAGGCATCATAGACTGAACTACGGGTGGATCATAAGTCCAGGCAACCGATGTTTCATCCGACTCACCATGCAGCAGAATCCTGTCATTCAGCATCTCCTTATAATTCCAGGTATAAAGTGAATCACCGGGTCCAAACCAGTATTTTTCATACAATACCAGGTTTGATGTCGGAAAATCGCCGATAAACGGTGCGGTTGAAGGTTGGACAGAATAAGATACGGCTGTATACTCAACAGGTACGCCGGTCATATCCCAGAATTGAGGACTGGCTGAGGGTTCACCAACAAAGACTTCGAAATCAGTCCGGTCCCAGGGGGTCGAATAAGACTCGTAAACCACACCGACAGCAAAGGCTGACTGAAAGTCGGAATGCGTGATCGTAATCTGTCCTTTGGCAAAAGCTGACAAAAGCACCAGCAATAAAAGTAAATTCCTTTTCATGGAAGTTCCTCCTGAATTTAAAGTGTTGTCAATAAAAATGAATAGAGGCAGGCTTTATAAAGCAGCTTTTCAGGAAGCGGGATTTGCCCTGTAACAGCTGCTGAGGTTAAGCGTTTTCGTGTTAATGAATACCGGGAAAGGTTAACATATAGGGTTAAAAGATAACATCAATAATCCAGGTGGAAGGAATCGGAAGGTCGGCCCGTTCAGACAAAGCTCTCAGTTTAAACTCCCGGGTCAGGAGAAATCAGTCAGAATGAATAACAGTCTGCAGAAATGAGCAGCGGTAAGGTGCCGGAAAAACAATTCGTTTCATTGACCAAAAATCAACCGACACCTGAAGAGATGCTACATAACCACATCCTATCAAGTTGTAAATATAAGATATAATTGCATAAAATCAAATTATTCCTTCGATGAATTCAACCAATATTCTGTCATACAAAAAAAACAACAAACGGCCTGCACGACCATTGGTTATCGCAGGATGACATTCAGAAAAAGTGCTATCCTTCCCTGATTTTTATTCTTCTGATCTTTTTAATGTAATCGGGTTTCAGGAAAATTTTCTTTCTTTGCCGTCGAACTCTGAACTTTAATTCATCTGATATGAGCCCGATACTTATTGCCGGTGTAATCATTGTCAACCTGGCACTTATTGCATATTCCGTTGCCATTATCACCGAACAGAGAAAAAAGTGTAAACAGGTTTATACTGACATTTCTGACAGCAGGTGTTTTTTGGATATCACAGCTACCATCTGTATGATCATCGGATCGGAGAACTCCTTCATTACTTTCCATGGCATGATCGGTTATCTGGCCTGATTGTCATGTTTATCGACAGTATTTTTCTCTGGAAAACATGGCTGGTTGCGAAAGCACCGGCACCGGTCCCTGCAAAACTTCACCTTTATTCACGCTATGCCTATATCTGGTGGGTGGTTGCCTATATCACCGGGGCTTTGATCGTAGCCCTGAACTGAGGCGATATCCCGTTTTTTGAGGGGTTCTGGTCTGAACTTTAATGCGATACGGTTGTTTTTATAGCGACCGTCTTTCATCCAACCCCGATCCTGAATGGTAGCCAACCTCAGACCAAACCGGAATCAACAGCTTTACCTGATCCTGTCAGCCATCTTTCTGACCAATGCGCTGGTGGCGGAATTTGCCGGAGTCAAGATTTTTTCGCTCGAAAAACTGCTGGGCCTCATGCCGGCACAATTTCCGTTTTTCGGGGGTCAGAAACTGGATTTCAACCTCAGCGTCGGGGTAGTCATCTGGCCAATAGTCTTTATTGTATCAGACCTGATTAATGAATATTTCGGCCGGGCAGGGGTTCGCAGAATCAGTTTCATTACTGCTGCCATGATTGCCTGGGCCTTTCTGATTGTGCTGGCCGGAACAGCAGTGCCACCGGCAGGTTTCTGGCTCAATCTCAACAATACCGACCCTTCAGGAAACCCGTTTGACATCAACTACGCCTACACCAGTATATTCAGGGCAGGAATGGGGATCATCGCCGGCTCCCTTACAGCCTTCCTGATCAGCCAGCTGGTCGATGCCTATGCTTTCCATTACCTTAAAAACCTGACCGGGCACAAAAAGCTCTGGCTCAGGGCTACCGGTTCTACTGTGATATCGCAACTGATCGACAGCTTCGTCATCCTTTTCATCGCCTTTTACCTGCTGGGCAACTGGAGCATGGAACAGGTGCTGCAGGTTGGCCTGGTGCAATACACCTATAAAGTCCTTTTAGCCATCCTCCTTACCCCCCTCATATACCTTGCCCATTGGCTGATTGATAAATTTCTGATCAGAAATAAATAAAGGAGCATAATGCCTTGGCTTTATGCTGTGAAGAGATCCGGCATGCCGCGAACATGCATCATTCTATTATACAGTAATCAAAAGAACACTGAATTCCGGGCACTTGCTCAGAGAATCACTGAAACTTATCCCCTGGTTTTTATAAAAGCAGATTTAGCTTTCATTATCAACTGTTTATAAAATATTTAGAATGTTTATAAATTGACCGGTGCCACCTCCTGCGTTACCTAACTTTTCTACTTTTATCGCTCAAAATGAACCAACCATGCGCGTTGCAAGAGTACAGAAGCAAAAAACTGCTTCATCCAACGAAGTTCCTGATCTGGAACTGCTTAATCCACTGATCACCAAATACAAGGGACGTAAGGGCAATCTTATCCCCCTGCTTCAGGGTGCCCAGCAGCTTTATGGCTTCATACCGAAAGAAGCATTCTTAAAAATTTCAGATGAAGCAGGTCTCAGGCTGAGCGACATGTATGGGGTGGCAACCTTTTACTCTCAGTTCAGGCTGAATCCTGTTGGTAAAAACATCATCAAGGTGTGCCATGGTACTGCATGCCACGTTCAGAATGCCAATGCCATAACCGACGCCATCCAGGATTCGCTGAACATCAAAGATACTGAAACCACTGAAGACGGATTGTTTACCCTCGAATCGGTGGCCTGTCTCGGCTGTTGTTCACTGGCCCCTGTGATGATGATCGGTGAAGACACCTATGGCAAACTCACAGGAAAGGAAGCTGTAAAGATCATCAAGGAGATCCGCATCAGGGAGAGTCAGACCGCTGAAGTTACAGCCAATAAGTAAGGATTAAGACATACCGGAAAACCATGAGCATAACACAGGTCATCGTCGGGTTGGGCAGTTGCGGCATTGCAGCCGGTGCCGGAAAAACCTACGAAAAAATAAAAGCACTGAAAGAAGCTGAAAATCTCGGCTTTGAACTCAAAAAAACCAGCTGTGTCGGTATGTGCTACCGTGAACCGCTGGTCGAAATCATTGATGAAACCGGCACATATCTTTATGGTGAAATTGATGAAATCAGGGCAGTGGAGATCATCGATAAGCACATCGGGCAGCAGAGTCCGGTAAAAGAATATGTGGTCAGTTCCGACCTTTTCAAAACCCCTGAAAATGAATTTCTCGACGACCAGGTAAAGATTGTGCTCCGCAACTGCGGTCGCATGGACCCTGAAAGCATCGAAGAATATGAAGCACGTGAAGGCTACGCTGCTATCCGGAAAATTACCGGTGAAAAAATCAGCAACACTGAGGTAATTCAGAAAATCCTGGATTCCGGCATCCGTGGACGAGGTGGAGGGGGATTCCCGACAGGACTGAAGTGGAAGTTTGCCTCCAACAACGCTTCTGACGAGAAATTCATCATCTGTAACGCCGATGAAGGAGACCCCGGCGCCTTTATGGACCGTTCGGTACTGGAAGGTGACCCTCATTCCGTGATCGAGGAATGATCATCGGGGCTTATGCCATCGGAGCCACCGAAGGGGTGATCTATTGCCGCGCTGAATACCCGCTGGCCATCAAACGGCTGAACATCGCCCTTGATCAGGCCAGGACGAAAGGCTACCTGGGTGAAACATCCTGGGTGTTGAGGGCTTTAATTTTGATGTGCACATCAAGGAAGGTGCCGGAGCATTCGTCTGCGGAGAGGAAACCGCCCTGATCGCCTCCATCGAAGGGGAACGAGGCATGCCACGCAAAAGGCCGCCATTTCCGGCTGCCTCCGGACTCTGGCGTAAACCCACCAACATCAACAACGTTGAAACCTATGCCAATATCCCCTGGATCATCATCAACGGGCCGGAAGCCTATGCAAAATACGGCACCGAGAAAAGTAAGGGAACCAAGGTATTTGCCCTTGCCGGAAAAATAAAACGGTCAGGCCTGGTTGAAGTTCCGATGGGCATTACCATCCGCGATGTGATCTTCAAACTTGGAGGCGGCATACAGTACGATAAGAAATTCAAGGCAGTTCAGATGGGCGGCCCCTCGGGAGGATGTATCCTGAGTACCTCGCCGATACCATTGTGGATTACGATTCGGTGAACGCCACCGGCGCTATCATGGGTTCGGGCGGGATGGTCATCATGGATGAGACCACCTGCATGATCGATGTGGCCAAATTCTTCCTCGATTTCACCCAGAAGGAAAGCTGCGGCAAATGTACCTTCTGCAGGATAGGAACCAAGAGGATGCTTGAAATTCTGATACGCATCACCGAAGGCGAAGGCAGAGACGGCGACATTGAACTGCTCGAAGAACTGGCCTACCAGATCAAGGACACTTCGCTCTGCGGACTGGGACAGACAGCACCAAACCCTGTACTGACCACCATCCGCTATTTCCGCGACGAGTATGAAGCTCACATCTATCATAAGAAATGTCCGGCCAAAGTCTGTAAAAAACTGCTCACCTACGAGGTTGATGAGAAAAATGCACCGGATGTACCGTTTGCGCCAGAAACTGTCCGACCAAAGCCATAGACGGCGACCGGAAACAATTGCATTTCATCCGTCAGGAGGATTGTATCCGCTGCGGTGAATGCTATTCAAGGTGTAAATTCGACGCCATCAATCTTTACTGATCATTACCAAATTCTGAAACAACTGATTACAATGAGCCATACGCTGAACATCATAATAAACGACCGGATTGTACAGGGAACCGAAGGTGAAACCATTCTCGCCGTTGCACGACGCGAAGGACTGGAAATTCCGACACTCTGCGATGACCCCGCCTGGAACCCTATACCTCCTGCTATGTATGCGTTGTTGAAATAGAAGGCATGCGCGGCATGCAGCCATCCTGCAGCACCCGCATCGCCGAAGGGATGAAGATAAAGACACACAGTGAAAAAGTTCTGAAAGCCCGCAAAACGGCGCTCGACCTGATGCTGAGCAACCATTACGCCGACTGCCTTGGTCCCTGCAAGCAAACCTGTCCTGCCGGCGTTGATGTTCAGGGTTACATTTCCCTGATTGAAAAAGGGATGTTCAGTGAAGCCATCGCCGTGATCAAGGAGACCAACCCCTTACCTGCCATCTGTGGTCGCGTTTGTGTCCGCCCCTGCGAGGTTGCCTGCCGCAGGAACCTGCTCGATGAAGGCGCTGCCGTTGGCATAGACTACCTGAAGCGTTTTGCTGCCGACTATGACCTGAACTCACCTGAAAAATACCGTCCGGTTTTAAAACCTGAAACCGGTAAAAAGGTAGCGGTGATCGGGGCAGGACCCGGAGGTCTCTCTGCCGCATTTTTCCTCAGAAAAGAAGGGCATTCGGTTGACATTTTCGAAGCCAGTCCCGCAGCAGGCGGATGGCTCAGGTATGGCATCCCGGAATACCGCCTGCCCAACGACCTGTTGCAGCGCGAAGTTGATAACATTACCGAAATGGGTGCAAACATCCATTACAACCAGCGGCTTGGCGAAACCGTCAGCTACAGCGAAATCAATGAAAAATACAATGCAACCATCCTTGCCATTGGTTCACAGCGTGGAACCTCCATCGGGTGCGAAGGCGACGATGCCGAAGGTGTATATGCCGGTACCGATTTTCTGAAATCGCTTGAGATGAATGCGGTAAAACCCGACTTCACGGGAAAAACCGTTGCCGTGATCGGCGGAGGCAATACAGCCATGGACTGCTGCCGGACATCACGAAGGCTGGGGGCTGAGAAGGTTTATGTGATCTACCGTCGCACCGAAAAAGAGATGCCTGCCAACCCGATCGAAATCCATGAATCGAAACTCGAAGGGGTGGAATATCTGTTTCTTACCCTACCGCTCAAAGTACAGAAAGACGAGAACGGCCGCATCAAATCCATGATCTGCATGCGGATGGAACTGGGTGAGCCAGATGCCTCGGGACGCCGGCGACCGGTGCCCGTCGAAGGCAGCGAATTTATATTGCCTATAGATCTGGCACTGGCAGCGATCGGGCAAAAAACGGATGTGCATTTTCTGAATGACATCAATTCCAATTCAACCGAAGGACAACTGGTTGTGAATAAATGGGGTGATCTGGATGCGGATAAAAATACCCTGCAGACCGGCATTCCTTCGATGTTTGCTGCCGGCGACGGCGTAACCGGTCCGGCAACGCTTATCCAGGCTGTTGCCCAGGCCCGGGTGGCTGCCTTAAGCTGCCATCAGTATCTGACAGGACAGGCCATTCAGCCGGCACCGAAGGAGTTTATGAGCCAACGCGAAACTTCAGGGAGCAGACCTTTGCTGACTTTTCGGAAAATTCGACCAGCAGCACAGGCACGAAATGCCGGTACTGGAGCCTGACAACCGTTTCAATTTCAATGAAGTTGAACTGGGCTACGAAAATGAAGAAGTGGCTTTAAAGGAAGCAGCCCGCTGCCTTGAATGCGGTTGCACCGCCTATTTTGAATGCGACCTGAAGAAATACTCAACCGAATACGGCGCCGAACAGAAACACTATGAAGGCGAACACCGGGAATATGATGTAGATTTCAGGCATCCATACATCGAGATCGACAACAACAAATGCATCCTGTGTGCCCGCTGTGTCAGAATCTGCCGCGAGGTTACCGGAGCCAATGCGCTGGGCCTTGTCAACCGTGGATTTGACACCTATGTTGCCCCGAGTATGGGCGATTCGCTGGCTGATTCAAAATGCGAATCCTGTGGATTGTGTATCTCAACCTGTCCGACGGGAGCCATTTCAGAAAACAAACTATTCAAACCGGGACCGGTTAAAACCGAAAGTTTCAATACCATCTGCAACTATTGCTCGGTGGGTTGTACCCTTGAAGTGCACCATCGCAAGGGTTTTGTGATGGAAATCAAGGGAGCTGAAGGGCTGATCAACGACGACGGGAACATCTGCAGGTATGGAAGGTTCGGTTATCAGCACCTCAACGACAAAAGCCGCATCACCCGGCCGATGCTGAAGAAGAACGGCAAATTTGAACCTGTGTCATGGGAAGAGGCTTTCGCGCTCATCGAAAAAAACCTGAAGAACGGCAACCCCGACGAAAAAGCCTTCTTTGCGGGAGCAAGGCTTACCAACGAAGAGCAGTACCTTGTTCAAAAGCTGGCCAGAGCCGGGGCAAAGACCAACAACATCGGCAGTTTCCATTACCTGGGCAGGGGAACCAATTATACAAAACTATCCCGTGCCAATGTGCCCTTTGCTGAACTGTCAGAAGCCCGCAGGGTATACCTGATCGGTTCGGAAATCAGCCGCGACAATGCCGTTGCCGGATTCCATATCTGGAACAACCATTTGCGCAATGGCCTGATTACCGATGTGGTGACGACCGAAGAGCAGAGTTCATCTGCCCACAAGGCTGATCATATCCTGAAGATAAAATCCTATTACCATTTTATCAAGGCTGTCAATCACTACCTGATATCACAAGGGTTGGAAAACGGTCTTTACATCCGCGATCTGATCGATAATTTCGACGAATACCGTGAGCATCTGCTGAAGGAATCATGGGATGAACTGGTTAAAGCATCGGGCGTCGACCGACCCGAAACCATTATCCGGTTCGCGGTTGATTACAACAACGAAATGCATGCGGTTGTTATCTTCTCCGAAAAGGAATTGTCGGGCCGTACCTGCGCCGAGATCTTCAACATGGCCTGCATCACCGGCAAACATGGTAAAACGGGCAGCGGATTGATCCTGCTCAAGGAAAAGAACAATACCCACGGATTGCACGATATGGGCGTGATGCCCAACCTGGGACCCGGAGCCACCGACTGGAACGATCCGTTTAACCGCAGCACCTTTGCATTTCACTGGGGGGTCGATACTTTGCCCGACGGTCAGGGATGTACCCTGAACGGAATGCGCACCAACCGGTTCAGGCAACTGTATATCTTCGGCGAAGATCCGGTGGGATGTGCCGTCAATACAGCAGAGACCGTCAATATGCTCTCAGGTAAAGAGTTTGTGGTGGTACAGGATCATTTTATGACTGAAACAGCTGAGCTGGCCGATCTGATTCTGCCGGCCACCTATGCTTTCGAATCGGGCGGAACCTTTACCAATTCGCAAAGGGTGATCCAGAAAGTTGACCGCAGCATGAAATCACCGGTTGAATTTGAATCCTGGAAACAAACGGATGAACTGCTGTCGCGACTGGGTTTTGCCCCTACCGAATCGGTTGATGATGTGACGCTCGAAGTGGCTTCCATGTTGCCGAAGTATTGCACCAGCAGCAAACTGAAATTCCGGCTGACAGATGAAGACAACTTCAATCCGATGTTCCGCCATGGATGCGATTACCTGGGCAAAAGGTTTGATACGGAATTTGAGGAGATGTTCCGGAATTAGGTGAGTCACTTCAGATCAGATTATACCCTGACAACACAATAAGCCACTGGTTCGCTATACTCAATCAGGTTTGACGGATCCTGAGGATAAAACAGGACATTACCAAAATAGCAGGTTCTGGAATCAGGGAAGTACGAAATTCCCTGAAACGGATGTATTGTCATTAAAAGCCAGCAGCAATAAATAAGCACCCGGTGTATACCTGCCTGAAGGTAAACTTAGTCTGTTACCACTGATTTCTGTTTCCATAATTCTTTTACCATCACTGCTGTAGAGGACAGCCGTTCCGGTTCTGCCAGGAACATTATGGAAATAGATTTCTGTCTGACCTGTGCTGTCAGAAAATACAATGAAACTGTTTTTGCCCAAATTCAGGTGTTCAAGTGGAACAATAGAGGAGAATCCATAATTTCCAAGCTCCAGCCGGTAATAATTGACTGTATTGACCCCCGGCAGACTGTCGGTAAATGTATAAGTAATGGGTGAATCCGGATTTCCACAAAAGCCGGGAATCCGGCCTATTTCAGTATAAAATAGACCATCGGTTGAACGTTCAATCCTTGTACCTTCACATAAACTACCACTCCTGAATGTCCATCTGAGAACCAGATAACTTCCTTCCTGATAACCCGAGAAATCCTGTAACAACGCATGAGGCTGGGCCACCACAAGATGGCTCTGGGAAAGAATTAACAATAACAGCAGGAGTAGTTTTACCGGTTTCATCAGCGTAGTATGATTGTATATTACATCAGTAACGAAGAATAAACAATCTGATTGCCCTGAAGTTTCATAAAATGAGGCGATACTGCACACAAAAAACGTTAATTCTTTGTTAAATCCGCCAACGGGAAACCGAAACAGTTTAACCGGAAATCTGATTTCCTATTTGAGATTTTTCAATACTCCCAGCGTCCATTCAAGCATATCGTCTGTAAAGTCAAGATGGGTTACAAACCGGATGGATTGCCTGTCGGTGGCAAAGGCCAGGATTCCATTTCCGGCAAGTGATTGCACCATTTCTGCAGCAGTCAGGGGCTGCTTCACCTGAAAAATCAGAATGTTGGTCTCAACCGGCAGTACTTTGTCCACCCACGGCAGGTGCAGGAGTGTTTCGCCAATCAATTTTGCCCTTTTGTGATCATCCTTCAACCGGTCGGTATGATTTTCGAGTGCATACAACCCGGCTGCAGCCAGGTAACCGGCCTGACGCATTCCGCCGCCGAAGGATTTCCTTACCCGCCTGGCTTTCCTGATGAATTCAGTATTGCCCAGCAATACCGAGCCAACCGGCGCACCCAATCCTTTTGAAAGACATACCGATACACTGTCGAACAGGGCACCGCAATCAGCTGTTGATTGTCCGGTGACGGCAAGTGCATTGAAAATCCGGGCTCCATCCAGATGGTATTTCAGTCCATTGTTGCGGCAGATATGGCCGATGTCAGCCAATACCTGGTTATCATAAACAGCCCCTCCCCCCTTGTTCATGGTATTCTCAACCTCAACCATGGCTGTACGTGGCCGGTGAACATCTTCCGGATTGATATGATCAAGCACGTCTTCGGCCCGGATCATGCCCCTGTCGCCATCGAGCAGGCAGACAGAAAGACCTGAATTGCTCATCAGACCGCCACCCTCATAATAATAAAGATGCGATAGTTTATGCAGGATCACTTCTTCACCCGGTTGTGCATGCACCCTGGCAGCGATCTGGTTGGTCATGGTGCCCGAAGGGCAGAAAAGACCAGCCTCCTTGCCGAACATCACCGCAGTCTTGTTTTCAAGAGCCGCAATTGAAGGGTCTTCGCCAAATACATCATCACCGACGCTGGCTGAAAACATTGCTTCCAGCATCTCCGGTGTCGGTCGGGTTACTGTATCACTTCTGAGGTCTATGGTCATAAATGTCAATTTTGCCACAAAGTTAAGAAAAGCGAAGGTTCTGTCTTGTTGTTATCACACCTCTGTGAGGTGGTCCTAAAAAAGCAGCCTATCAGAGGACATTAAAACAAATCTTTATCATTGTACCCCCTCTGACTCCCCCTATGAATAGGGGGAGAACCACAAATGGGATAATACTATTTTGTAAGATTTTGAAAAGTAGCAGAATCAGCCACCTCCCTATTCATAGGGAGGTTGGGGGGTACAAATAACTAAAATTGTACCCCTCTGACTCCCCTAGAATAGGGGAGAACCACAAATGGGATAAACATTTTGTAGGATTTTGAAAAGTAGTAGAATCAGCCCCTCCTATTCATAGGGAGGATTGGGCTTGCCCGCAGGTGAATGGGGGCAAATAACTTAAAATTGCCCTCTATGAAGGGGGGAACTTTGGATTTAAGTGTCAGCCCTCCCTATTCATAGGAGGGGGGTTGGGGTGCCCCAGGAATGAAACCTGCCAGCCGGCAAGGCAGGAGGCAGCGGGGGATGGTAAATATTCCAACAGCCCTCACTGAAAACCCATTTAAAACAATCTGAATACAGAAAATCATTCGTTTTATATTATTTTTGATCCTGCAGATTTCAAATTTGATCTGATATTCTGCTTAAGATTTTTCCGGCTATGAAAAATAACTTACTCCTGGTACTGACCCTCCTGTGTTTCAGCCTTAGTCAGGGTCAAACTGTAAATCATGATGAAGCAATTGCCATCGGCAAAAACTTCTTCATGGAAAGATATATGATGCATCATCCTGACCAGGGGATAAAAGTTCAGGTCAGGAATGTCCATGATATCAATGCGGGAGGAAAACCGGTGATGTACGCCGTAAACCTCATTCCGGAAGGTTACGTCCTGATATCTGCATCGCGTTTCACTTTCCCTGTTTTGGGTTATAGTATGACTGGCGTATATACCGGAGAAAATGAACCTGAAAATTACCTTGCATGGACCCGGTATTTCGGCAGACAGGTTGAATTTGCTGATCAGTCAGAAAATCCTGCTCCTGAAATTATCGCTGCAAGAAAAAAATATACAGAGAGTAACATCGATAAATTGTTACCTGCAGAAAATCTGATTGTTGAACCTATGCTGAACACAACCTGGGATCAGGGCAATTATTACAATGCAATGTGCCCTGCCGATGCGGGCGGACCAGGCGGACACTGCTGGGCCGGTTGTGTGGCTACTGCGGTGGGGCAACTGTTGTTCTATCACCGCTGGCCCAACCAGGGTATTGGTGAATACAGCTACACCCATCCCGTGTATGGAGTTCAGTATGCCAATTTCGGTGAAACCACCTACAACTGGAATGGCATGGAAACCTCACTGAATGGCCCGAATAACCACATTGCACTGCTGCTGAATCACCTCGGGATTTCGTTTGATATGGATTACGGCCCCAACGGATCGGGCATGTGGAATCACAGTGCCGCCAATTCAATGCGCAATTTCTTCAGGTACGGACCTCAGACACAATATATTTTCCGTGACACCACCACCATGAACTGGGACAGCATCCTGACAACCAACCTCGACGCCCGGAAACCATTGTATTATGCTGGGTGGGAAGGAGTGGGTTCTCCAAATGGCCATGCGTTTGTCTGTGATGGCTATGCTCCTGATAATTTCTACCACTTCAACTGGGGTTGGAGCAGTTCTTATGATGGATATTTTCTTTTATCGGCACTCACCCCCGGAGGAAATAATTTCAATTTTGCCCAGGAGGTGATCAAAGACATTTACCCTGACACCCTGACCTATAACTATCCTGAATACTGCACAGGACCGGATACCCTCAACACCATTGCCGGTACCTTCAGCGACGGAAGCAACATGGTAAATTACACGGACAATTCAGATTGTTACTGGCTGATTCAGCCCGATGAACCGGACTTCGATTCCATTGTCTCCATCAATCTTGATTTCCCATTGGTCGACCTGGAACCCAATGACCGCATCAGGGTATACCAGGGGGCAGACACCACTGCCGTATTGATTGCAGACATTACCGGAAGCAACTCCCCTTCTACCATCAATATTCCTGCGGCCTCGTTTCTCGTAAGGTTTACCAGTGATGTAACAGAAAATGCCGGTGGATTCCTGGGTTCCTACAAGAGTATTTTACCTGTATATTGCTACGGTACAACAACCTTCACCGATTCAGCAGGGGTGTTTGATGACGGAAGCGGCGATAAAAAATACAACAACAGCGCCATCTGCAAATGGAAAATTATACCCGAAAACCTGGTACCGCTTACGCTGACCTTCGAATCATTCAACACGGAAACAGACAATGATGTTCTTCGTGTTTATGATCTGGCATCCCAACAACTGGTTGCGACCTATTCCGGCGATTCTGTCCCCGGACCGCTGACCATCCCGGGTGGCAAGGCATACCTTGTTTTTATAACCAACAAGCAGGTTACCGCTCCCGGATGGACCATCAGGTGGGCTCCGGAAGGAACAACCGGAATTGGTACAACATCCGGCAATGAACCCGTCATTTATCCCAATCCGGTAGCTGATCAGCTTTGGATCAGGCAGGACAATCGAACCGAAAAACAGCTTGAGATCAGGGTTTACAATACCAGCGGGTCACTGTTAAAAAAGGAGATCATCCAAACCGGTCATCAATCTGTGATCAATACAGGAAACCTGAAGGCCGGGATTTATTTTCTCACCATTTCCGATGAAACCGGTATCCATACTTTCCGGTTTGCAAAATTGTAAAAACAAGGTCACCCGGAAATCGAAATTATTTTTCGCTGACAATCCCACTTTGCCCCGGCATCTCGAAAAGATGCAATCCTGAACCATGTTCCAGACATTCCATGATCCGCTTTTTGAATTTCCAGCAGGTCATCTGCCGGGTGTCGAGCCTACGTGAAAGCTCATAGCTGGAAATTTTTGGCGAACCACAAACCATCCAGGCAATTTCAAAGGCATCGGTAATGGGTATCCGACAGTGATTGAATATGGTATTTGCCGTGGCCGACTCATCCGATTTGCAGCGCGTACACCGTCTTGAATAAAGCGTCTTGCCCTGGCAGTAATTGGTATTGCCGCACTTCCGGCATACAAATCCGTCTTTCCATTTCTCCTCAGCAATCACCTGCATACACATTGCCGGATCGGCAAACCGCTGCTTAAATGCCTCCTGATCTAATTCCCTGAATAAAAAAGAAAGATTCATTACGTATTCTATTGGTTTTCAATATCAAATATATTGGCAGGGTGTTTGATATAACCATCTGCGATGCAAAAATAAAAATAATTAGTGATATTTATGCGATTTAAAAGAATTACTTTTATCTTTGCAGCAGATTAATCATGAACTTAACCTCACAAATGATATGAACAAACGATTTTTCTCCATTCTGCTTATAGCCAGTGTCGGTCTCTTCAGCTGCGGATCTTCGGATGGCAAAAATGATCCCGGAAACGAAAATCAGTCGCAGACCACAGCTTCAGCTTCTGAAGGTGATGAGCCGGGCAAAGTAATACAGATGAACAAAGCCATGTTTATTGAGAAAGTATTCAACTATGAAGAAAATCCCAACGACTGGAAATACAGGGGCACCAAACCCTGCATCATCGACTTTTACGCCGACTGGTGCGGGCCCTGCAAGAAAGTTGCACCGATAATGTCGGAACTGGCCGCCCAATACAAAGATCAGATTGTCATCTATAAGGTAAATACTGATCAGGAACGTGAACTTGCGCAGATATTCAATATCCGCAGTATTCCCTCCATTCTCTACTGCCCGGCCGAAGGAAAGCCCCAGATGACCATGGGTGCATTGCCAAAAGCTGAATTCGAAAAGATGATCACGGAGTTGTTGCTTGCACCCGTTGCTGAATCAACTCCACAGAAATAACTCACCGATTCTAAAACCAAAAAGAATAAACAATAATGGAACATCTCACATTAGAAACATTTAAAGAAAAAGTTTTTGACTTTGAAAAAAACCAGGATTGGAAATTTGAAGGCAAATTGCCTTGTATCATTGATTTCTACGCTGACTGGTGCGGGCCCTGCAAAATGGTAGCACCAATTCTTGAGGAACTCTCAAAAGAATATGATGGTAAGGTCGATATTTATAAAGTTGACACAGAAGCTGAACAGGAACTATCGCAGGTTTTTGGCATCCGCAGTATACCAAGTATGCTTTTCTGCCCTGCCGAAGGTCAGCCCAGAATGGCTCAGGGAGCGCTCCCGAAAAGTGCCCTGATTCAGGCCATCGACGATGTTTTACTGAACCCGAAAGCCAGCTAAATTGCTTTGTTGATTTAATTTTTCCTGACCAGCCCGGAATTTCCGGGCTGGTTTTTATTTATAAATTTGCAGAACAATCATCTGACAGTCTCTTTCGCATACAAATTACCTTAAGCCCTGAAATCACCCATCCTATGTCAAGCCAGATACCTGCCTTACTTTTACCCCTGGCCTGTCTGCCTGATATTGAATTTTTCTGTCTGCTTCATCACACCCCTAAGGCTATTCTTGAAATTCACGAAACCTACCCGAAACAGACCTGCCGCAACAGGTACCGGATTGCCACGGCCAACGGAACACAATCCCTATCTATCCCGGTAATCAAACCCATGGGAAACCATACCCCTACCACTGCTGTCAGCATTGATTTTTCAGAAAACTGGAACCGGATTCACTGGCGTGCCATTGAATCTGCCTACAATAAATCACCCTTTTTCCTATACTACCGTGATGATTTCGAACGGATCTTCATGAATCCACCGGAATTGCTGGTCGATTTTAACCTTGAGATACTGAATCTCTGCATGAAATCGTTGAAATTTAAGCCGGATTTCAGCCTTAGTGATGGTTATATCAGAATGCCTGACAATATGACCGACCTGAGAAACAGTATTATGCCCAAACATCCTGTGGTACATGACTATATGATCAGGAAGTTTAAACCATACACCCAGGTTTTTTCGGACAGGCATGAATTCATCCCCAACCTGAGCATCATCGACCTGTTGTTTAACCTTGGTCCTGAAGCAGTTGATTACCTTAAAATGCATGTACCAGGCATGAACCTTTTGTAAGGATTTTCAGCTTATACTGACGGATATTCAATCCTGACGTGATAAATACTCATCAGTTTCTTTTTCAGTATTTTCTTGATTCTTGTAATATCCTTCAGGGTCAGGTCGGAATTTACAAACTGATTTGTTTCTATCTGGCTCTCGATAATTTTGTCGACCAGCTGAGCGATTGATGCAGCTGTAGGCAGCTTGATACTTCTGGAGGCGGCTTCTACCGAATCGGCCATCATCAATACAGAGGTTTCCTTTGAAAATGGCACCGGGCCGGGATAACGGTAAGGCTTTTCGCTGATTTCCTCATCCGGATTGTCAATACGCTGTTTGTTGTAAAAATATTCAGCCATTCGTGTTCCATGATGGGTCCTTATAAAATCGACCAGCATTTCCGGCAACTTGTGTTTTTTAGCCTTTTCAATCCCTTTGATTACATGACTGACAATGATACCGGCGCTTTCCTCATAACCGAGTTCATCATGAGGGTTGATGCCAGAAGTCTGGTTTTCGATAAAATACATAGGCATATCCATTTTGCCGATGTCGTGATATAGTGCTCCTGCCCGCACCAGTAAGGTGTTCCCTCCTATCTCATAAATCGCAGCTTCTGCAATATTAGCCACCTGCATCGAATGCTGAAAAGTACCGGGAGCATGCAGCGATAACTGCCTGAGCAAGGGCGAATTTGTATCGGAAAGCTCCATAAGGGTAACATCGGTAACCAGGCCAAAAAGCTTTTCGAACAGGAAAATGATGGGATAAGAAAACAGCGTAAACAAAGCACTTCCACCAAAGAGCAGGAATCTGGATTTATCGAGTTCTGCCAGACTGCCTTCCTGGATCAGTAACATTCCGATATATATAGCGGAATAGGTGACAAAAACAGCAAAAGCAGCTATAAAAAACTGAGATCGCCGACGCAATTCGGCAACACTGATAATGGCAATAATCCCGGCTATCAACTGCTGAAAAATAAATTCAAAGCCATTGGGAACCATAAAACCCGTCAGGATCAGAGTCACAATATGAACAAACAAAGCGAGCCTGGTATCAAAAAATACCCGGATAACTATCGGAACTATGCAGAAAGGAAGTAAAACCAGGAGCCCGGGTTTTGATGCGATGGTCAGACTTGAAGTAGCGACCATCAGGTAAATAATTATGAGTATAATCAGCAGTTTTTTATTCTCCGAGAAAATATCTTTCCTGAATGAGATCATGAACAGGATAAAGGCTATCATAGTAAGCGCAATAAGCAGAGACTGTCCCAGCAGAATGTTATTGTATCTGAAGGTACTACCCAGTCTTTCCTGGTAGTCGGCCCTGAGCGATTCCAACACCTGGAATTTTTCAGAATTCACAAGCTCTCCCTTTTGTATTATCCTTTCACCGGCCTGAACCATTCCCCTGGAGTTGGGAATTTCACTCACCAGTGCTTCTCTTGCCCTGGATGTATTTTCAGGATCAAAGACTATATTTTGTTTGAGGGCATTCAGCAACAGGCCCCTGAGCATTTCATCATGTCCGGTTCCGGCTTCATTGAGTCGTCTGGTAACATAAACCTCAGCTGTAGCAATGGTATAGAGGGCTGACAAGGGCACCCTCGAAGCGGCATTCCCGTCAACAATGAAGATCTCATACCCCTGAGGTTTGTTTTCTATTTCATTGATGATACTGATCACCCCGTGTGAAAACAGGGTATCGAGGACGCTCAGAATTACCTCAAGGTCAGCCTGTCTGACCGGATCGTTGGTCGTTTGGCGGCCATAGCGTGATTCCCAGGCCTTTCCGAACGAATTGATCAGGTAATTGATCTGAGCATCAGCCACACTATGCATACGCCGAAAATAAGGCCTGGCATCCTTCAGGGCAGCTTCCTGTTCGGTTTTCAGTTCCGATTCCGGCTTGAGAATGGCAAAATCAGACGGAGAAATCAGGTCATCGTGCTGCCATGGTTTCCCCTTCTGGTATTCATACCTGAATTTTCCTTCACGGGGAAAGATCATAATCAGCAACCAGATGATCAGCGAGAAAAGAAATATCTTCCCCAGAATATCATGATGATCGCGCAGCCAGCGAAATGACCTGTTCATAGATAGAATTTAAGAATTTTCGGTGATGAACAGCACGAATATACAATAAAGAATGATATAAATACAACCCTGGCAACGCAGAGAGATGGCCGGCATCAGGTCATGGAATATAAAATCCGGGAGTCATGAGCAATATTGACCGGTAGAAAATGGAGTGCAATCCAAAGTTTTCAACAAAATCGCTTTTGCTGTTAATTACTTCTTTTCCCAACGCGCAAATATTTCAATATATTTGTCCAAACAACAGCAAATACAATAATGACAGGTGCAATCTGTTACCTTTCTCTTGTTGCGGTGAGGGCTGAGCCATCCGGGAAGTCGGAGATGGTAAATCAGCTGTTGTTTGGCGACCTCACTGAAATAATTGATAGTTACGATCATTGGTTAAAAATCAGAACCCTGCACGATGGTTATGTGGGCTGGTGTGATCAGAAACAGATTTATCTGCTTCCCGATGAAACACTGGAAGTACTGAAAGGCAGTAGTATCAGAATTATAACCGACATCACCGGACAACTATCGACCACGGGGAAACCCGGTATCTCAGTAGTGATCGGAAGTAGTCTTTATATCCTTTCGAACGGTATGTTTGCCGGCCCCAATGGAGAATACCACATTACTGATGGAGAATATGGCATGCCCGGACTTGCTAACCCTGAAGAAATAGCTGAAACGGCTTCTTTATACCTGAATGCGCCATACCTGTGGGGCGGACGCTCTCCTTTCGGAATCGACTGTTCCGGACTGGTACAGATGGTTTTTAAAATAAACGGAATCGGTCTGAAGCGGGATGCCGCAGAGCAGGCCACGCAAGGAATTCTGATCAACCTGATCGAAGAATCGAGGGCAGGCGACATAGCCTTTTTCGATGATGAGGATGGGAAAATTATCCATACAGGCATCATCACAGGCAGGGGCAGTATCATTCATGCCTCAGGTGAAGTAAGAATCGATCTTTTTGACCATCATGGTATTTTTAATAAAAAGGACGGAAAATACACACATAAGCTCAGGGTAATCAAGCGTTACACTGAGATCTGACGAGCGTTATTTCACATGAAGACAGGATACCAGAATTAATGTTTTCTTAACATCAGGAATCTTTTACGATTGACCATTGACCTACTTTTGTGGCAGATTTTAAAACACCTGCCAATGTCCGCAAGAATTGAATAAACTTATCTTATAATATTAAACACCAAGCACTTACACCAAATTCAGTAGTTAACCAAAACAACAAACCATGAGAAAAACAGACAATTTGATGAGCAGTTTCCGCAGGTACTTCCTGTTGGCTGTTGCTTTTATGATGAGTGTTACCATAGCTGTGGGGCAGGTTACAACATCGGGAATGAATGGAAAAATCGTTGACACCAAAGGAGAAACACTACCCGGTGCTACTATTCTTGCCATTCATGTTCCTTCCGGAACCCAGTATGGAGCCATTTCAAATCAGGAGGGCCGGTTCATTATTACCAACATGCGTGTAGGAGGCCCTTACAAAGTAACTGTTACTTTCGTCGGATTTAAAGAACAATCCGTAAATGACGTTACCCTCAGCCTTGGAACTTCAGCCAACCTGAATTTTCAACTTACTGAGTCAACATCAACGCTCACAGGAGTAGAGATTATTTCCGACAGGAACGATGTTTTCAGTTCTGACAGGACAGGTGCTGCTGCTTCATTCAATATTACCAAAATTAACACCATACCAACCATTGGACGCACTGTAAATGATATTCTTACTTATAACGCTTACAGCAATGGTCGTTCGTTTGCAGGTCAGGATGCCCGTTTCAACAATTTCACCATTGATGGATCGGTTTTCAATAACGGATTCGGACTGGGAAATTCAGCCCAGGCCGGTGGACGTACCGGTACGACTGCCGTTTCAATTGATGCTCTTGAAGAAATTCAGCTGAACATCGCTCCGTTCGATGTCCGCCAGTCTGGTTTTTCCGGTGCCAGTGTAAACGCAGTTACACGTTCTGGCACCAACAGTTTCCATGGTACAGGATATTTTATTATGCGCAACGATAATCTCGCCGGTAAAAAAGCCGACGGAAAAGAAATCGGAAAAGTTAACATTGACGAAAAAACCTTTGGTCTGAGTGTCGGAGGCCCGATCATTAAAAATAAACTCTTCTTCTTCCTCAATGCTGAAAAGTTCAACAGCAGTGTACCTGCACTGGACTGGTCGCTCGATAAACCAGGGGCAACAGGAAACGTTTCAAGAACAACGCTGGCCGACATGGATTCTCTGGCACAGTTCATGAAAACCAAATTCAACCATGATCTCGGTGCACTCGACGGATTCAACAATGAGGTAAACAGTCAGAAGTTTCTCCTTCGTCTCGATTATAACCTTAGCAAGGAGCACAAACTCTCACTCCGTTACTCACATCATGATTCCGATGCAGATCAGCGAATCAGCGACAGCAACAGCAGTAATACTGCCGGAAGCGGAAACCGCACCAACAGGGCAGATGCTATTTCACCACAGAACACCGGTTATATCATCCAGGATAATACCCGTTCACTTGCACTTGAGTTGAGTTCTACCTTTGGTTCTAAAATATCAAACAGCTTCATAGCCACTTTCAACAAGCAGATTGAAGACAGGGATTATCTGACCAGTGTTTTGCCGACCATCGACATTCTGTCGGGTGCCGGTGAAGCAACCTATACCTCCATCGGTTTCGATCCGTTTACCCCGAACAACAAACTGAATTATTCAACCCTCAACTTCACCGATAACTTTACCTATTATTCAGGTAAACATACCATTACAGTTGGCGCTTCCTATGAGTTTTACAAATCGAACAACGTATTCTTCCCGGCATCAAACGGAGTTTATGTTTATAACTCAATCGAAGACTTTAAACTGGCAGCCCAGAGCTATCTGGATGATCCGGACAATCCTGTTTCGCCGGTGGAGCTTGCAAAGTACAACCTCCGTTATTCACGTATTCCGGGAGGTGCAGAACCTTTGCAGGTGTTAAAGGTTTCGACCTATAGTGCCTATATTCAGGATGAATTCCAGGTCAATTCAAATCTGGTAGTTACCGGAGGTATCCGTGCTGATATGTTTGACTACAACGACGGAACAGCCGAAGAGTTCAACAACCCGGTAATTGACACCCTGGTTTTCAAAGATGAAAACAATGAGAACTATCACCTGAGTACCGGTGCTTTCCCTAAAACCAAGGTCCTGCTTTCACCAAGAATCGGGTTCAACTATGATGTTAAAGGTGATAAAACCATGCAGATCCGTGGAGGAACCGGTATATTCATTTCACGTATTCCCCAGGTTCTTGTATCAAACCAGCTTGGTAACAATGGTATCAATACCGGTCTGATCAGTGTTTCAAATACAACCGCTTATCCTTTCAGACTTACCCCTGAAGATTTCCTTCCCGAGGTAAATCCGGATATCACAACACTTCCGGCTTATGTAATCAATGCTACCGACGAAGACCTCAAATATCCGAGCATCTGGAAAACAAACATTGCCGTTGACTACAAATTGCCCTTCGGCCTGATTGCTACGGCAGAAGTAATCTTCAACAAAACCCTTCAGGGACTGAGGTACATCGACGCCAATCTGAAAGCTCCGGATCGCAACTTTACCGGACCGGATGACCGTGACAGGTTCCCGGCCTCCGGACTATCAGGAAGCGCTGCAAGTGCTGCTCGTTTCTACAACAAGCAGGTAACCAATTCTTTTGTTCTTAAAAACACCACTGAAGGAAGTTCTTACAGCCTTACCGGAAAACTCGAAAAAACAACCCAAAAAGGTTTCGGTGGATTTGTTGCCTATACCTATGGCGTAGCCAAGGACATCCAGTCGGTAGGAAGTACAGTTCAGGCCAATATGCCTACAGTTGACGGTCAGAATTATCTTGGTTTGTCATTTGCCGACAACGACCTGAGACATCGTTTCGTTGGTTATGTGAACTATCGCATTGACTATGGCAAGAAACTGGGTGGTTCAACCATTCTTTCTCTCGGTATGGTTTCAAACAGCGGCAATAAAATATCCTATGTTTACGGATCAGACCTGAATGGTGATGGTCAGACTGCCAACGACCTTATCTACATTCCTGAGAATGCCTCCGACCTTACATTTGCTGACATTACTTCAGGTGAAAATGTACTGTTTACGGCCGAAGAACAGCAGGCTGCTTTCGATAAATACATCGACAACAATGAGTATCTGAATGGCCGCCGTGGCGATTACGCCGAACGCAATGGCGATCAGTTCCCATGGCTGACCCGCTTCAATTTTTCATTGGTTCAGGAAATATATTTCAAAGCAAGTGCTGACGGTATGAAAAACACTCTCCAGTTCAGGATAGATATTCTGAATGTTGGAAATATGCTGAACGATGCCTGGGGAGTTGGTAGTGTAAGTACAACAACGTCACCTTTGACTATTGCCGGTGTTGATGCTGAAGGCCGTCCTTCTTACAAATTACGGACCCAGGTTGTTGATGGGGAAACCATCCTTCTGAAGGATTCATTCTCGAAGAGCATTACCATCGACAATGTATGGCAGGCTCAGTTTGGCATCCGTTACATATTTTAATCTTTTGTAAATTTTTCAGAGCATCCGGGAATTGATTTTCCCGGATGCTTTTTTTATCAGGGTTGATATCACTGCTTTTTAACAAGGAGATGAAATGAAGACAATTTTGCTCGTGGTGCTGAGTGTTTCAATCCTGAACAATGTTAACGCTCAGGCTACAGTCAAAGGTGTCGATACTTTGAATTCCGGAAAACCAACTTCATTGCTGATTGCAGGTCACAGGGGAGGTTATGATACTTCCCTGCCCGAAAACAGCTTTGCTCTGTTCGACAGTACGATAAGCCGGGTCTGCAATCTGCCTGTTGCCCTTGAATTTGATATCAGGGAAAGCGCATCAGGAAACCTCTTTCTGATGCATGATCCGGAAGTTGACAGGACAACCGGCGGACATGGACTGGTTTCTGCATTGACAGACAGTCTGATAGGCACTCTGAGCCTGAAAGATAGAAACGACAGCCTTACCCGACATAAAGTCCCGTCTTTTACCGAACTGCTCAGACGATACAGAGATAGGAATGTAATTCTTATGCTTGATGTTAAAGGTGATATTTATAGCAGAGTATTTGAACAGGTAAAACTGTTTGGGATGGAAGACAGATGTATTATCCTCACTTTCAACCTGAAGGATCTGAAAATGGCAAGAGATCTGACCACTGAGATGAGAATATCAGCATTGGTGACAAGTGAAGAAATGTGGGAATTGGTAAAATCTGCATGCATTCCCCCTTCAAGGTTGATCGCATATATCACCAATCAGACTCCGGAGAATGTGGTTCACCTGATCAGGAAAGAAAAAACATTGGTCATGACAGACATGAATGAGACAACAACCAACCGAAACAAGCCATTTGAACCTGAATACTACACGGAGATTTTAAAGATAATGCAACCTGATATTTTAATCACCGATTACCCTGTTTTCGTTTCGCAACATTTTTTTGGCAAATAAACCTGTTTCTATCTCCCGGCAGAACTAATGATCACAAATCAATTAATTTTGACGGAAATTGAATCTTTGATGAAAGTTAAAAGTGGCAAATGAATACAAACCTTAAGAACAGTTCCTTAAAACATTCAGGCCAATTCCAATGGTTCCAGAGATGTCCGTCGGTGCCTGAAATTTTTATGCTGATCACAATTCTGTCATTACATTTCATTGTTGCAGCCGCACAGTCCGACAACCCACAAACTGTCGTTATCCTTTCACTCGACGGCTTCCGGTGGGATTATCCGGCGAAAACAAATACACCCAATCTTGATCTGATAGCGCACGACGGAGTGAAAGCCGTGTCACTGATGCCTTCATTCCCGTCAAAAACATTCCCAAACCACTATACCATTGCAACAGGCCTGGTCCCTGACCATCACGGCCTGGTCAACAATATCTTCATGGACAAAGCCATGGGCAAATCATTCGCCATTAATGATAAACAAGCCCGTTTTAATCCTGATTTTTACGGTGGAGAGCCCATCTGGATTACTGCTCAGAAGCAGGGTGTACGAACAGCTTCTTTTTTCTGGGTTGGCACCGATGTGGCTATTCAGGGCAAACACCCCGACTACTGGAAAATGTATGATGGAAATATTCCGTTTATCCAAAGGATTGATACCATTCTCAAATGGCTCACTTTGCCTGAACCATTGCGTCCCCGGCTGATTATGGCATACTACCACGAACCCGACGGCATCGGGCATGAATTTGGTCCTGATGACCCGAAAACCCTCAGACTTGTTCAGGAACTGGATAGCCTTACCGGAATTCTCTATAAGCGCATCCGGAAATTGCCCGGTGGTAACAACATCAACTTCATGGTAGTTTCAGACCATGGTATGGGAGCCATTAATTCTGAAAAGAACAACGCACTCAGAGATTATATTCCGGAACACTGGCCGGTACGGATTGAAGGCGGTAACCCCAACTTCAACGTTTATGCGGAAGGCAAATGGGTGGATTCGGCATATCAGATACTGAAGAAAATTACAGGCCTGAAAGTCTGGAAACCCTCAGAAATACCGCAGCACCTCTGTTACGGGACTAACCCGAGGGTCGGAGATATTGTCATTGTTGCCGATTCAGCCTGGAGCGTTACAATGAATAAACCAAAAAGAAATTTTAAAGGTGGGACCCATGGATATGATATTCACAATACCGATGTCCATGCCATTTTCTATGCCTCCGGTCCGGCATTCAGGCAGAATTATATTCATCCGACCTTTCAGAACATCCATATATATCCACTGTTGGCTCATCTGCTCGGTATTTTCCCTGCATCTACCGACGGCGATCTTAAACAGGTTACAGATATGTTAAAACCACAACCATGATCAAACACATAACAAACATTACATTTTTTATCCTGGCAATCACATGTGCCCGCGGGCAGCAGCCTGATATTCCATTGTTACAGTCCGGCCCTATGCCGGGTTATGCTGACATGCGTGAAGCCGTGATCTGGTTGCAGACAACCGGTGAAACTTCAGTTTACGCCACTTATTGGGACAGGGAGCACCCTGAAATGATAATGCGCACAGGAACAGTGAATACGTTGAAAGTAGAAGCCCATACAGCGAAGCTGATTGCAGATCAGGTAGAACCGGGCAGGACCTATGATTACCGCCTGTATTTCAACGACCGACCAGTGGATTTACCTTATCCTGCAGTATTCAAAACACCGCCACTGTGGAAATACAGAACCAATCCACCTGATTTTACAATTCTTACCGGAAGTTGCGCTTATATAAATCAGCCCGAATATGACAGGTCGGGAAAACCATACGGTGGCGATTACAGAATTTTCACCCATATGGCAGCCCAAAATGCCGACCTGATGCTTTGGCTCGGGGATAATGTTTACCTCCGAGAGCCTGACTGGAACACCCGGACAGGATTCTATAAAAGATATACGCATACCCGGTCACTCCCGGAACTGCAGGCTTTTCTTGCATCTACCCATCATTACGCCATATGGGATGACCATGATTATGGTCCCGATAACTGCAATAAATCTTTTTTCAACAAGAACACTGCCCTGGAAACTTTCCGGCTTTTCTGGGCCAATCCGACCTTTGGCACCTGCAGCACAGATGGAATTACAACTTCATTTCAATGGGGAGATGTTGACTTTTTCCTGCTCGACAACCGATGGTTCCGCGATCCGGATGAATTGAATGAAGAAGGCAAATCCATTATTGGGGATGATCAGATGGAGTGGCTGACCGATAATCTGGTATCGAGCAGGGCAACTTTTAAATTTGTGGCCATCGGAGGGCAATTCCTTTCCGATGCTGCAACAGCTGAAATGCATTCAGCCAACGGATTCGATGCCGAAAGAGAAAAACTGATAAGTTTTATCCAAAACCATCAGATAAAAAATGTTGTATTCCTGACCGGAGATGTACATTTCTCTGAAATATCAGTTCTTAAAGCTGAAAGCAAGCCGGCTATCTACGACTTTACCTTTTCAACCTTAAGTGCCGGTCCCAACAGCTCAGGTGAATCATGGAAAAATACTTTAAGA
This sequence comes from Bacteroidales bacterium, assembly GCA_016705005.1. GTDB lineage: Bacteria > Bacteroidota > Bacteroidia > Bacteroidales > Lentimicrobiaceae > Lentimicrobium. Next base: position 56,755 of record JADIZB010000034.1, read on the forward strand.
ATGCCCGGGACCGTCGTGATGGACAGGAATTACGGCATGATCAGCATCAGTGGACCGGCAAAAGCCAGAAAGCTGACTGTCAGTTGCTACGATGCCGACAACCGGAAACGGTGGGAAAAAGTCATAGAGCAGGAATAGACAGCGACTAATCTTATATCATTGATTATCAATTACTACAGACTTATAAAGAACGTCTGCCAGGGAAGAATTGTTCCAAATAGTAAACAAAAAACAAAGGTTCTGGTTACTTAAAGGAATCCGGATGATCAACCAGTGCCGGAATAAAACGGCTTTTGTAAAAAATGTTTCATCAAATCAGACGAAGATTATGAACCGTACCTTTATCACTACACTATTGTTTTTTGTGGCCATGCAACTTTCCGCTCAGGATATGCCTGAAGTCAGGCCGGAAGTGTTGCCGCCTCCCCCAGCCGGAAGGCTTGAGATTACCTACATTGCCAACTCCGGCTTTCTGCTTTCGTCGGGTACAACACGAGTGTTGATCGATGCACTGTATTTCGACGGTGATATCTGGGAATCCCCTTCAAAAAAGATTCAGAAAGCTATAGTGTCAGGAGATACACCCTTTAGAAACATTACGCATATGCTGGCTTCGCATTACCATGCCGACCACTTTGATGCAGCCCTGACTTCACGGTTCCTGATTAATAACCCGGGAGCCATGCTGATCACCAACGCCCAGACCGACTCTGTACTCCAGAAAGTATACAGGCAGGACCCGGAATTAAAAAGACCGAAACAGACAAAAATCATACAAACACCGATGTTCGGATCAGAAACTTATGAATCGGGCGACCTCAAAGTGAAATGCCTGATGCAGCGGCATATGGGTAAAGATGATTTCAAAGTCATGAGCATGGGATTCCTTGTCGAAATGGGAGGAAAAAAAGTACTCCATATTGGTGATGCCGGATGGACCGATGAAAATTTCGCCGGTTACAATCTTCAGGATGAAAACATTGACATTGCCTTCATTCATTATTGGTTTCTGCTCGATTGCGAAGGAAGGCGCATTCTGGACACTCAGGTTAAACCAAAAAAGATCGTGGTTACCCACATCCCTTACGATGAACTACGACGTAACTACAAAAGAATCAAGGAGTATTATCCTGATGTGGAGGTTTTCCTGAATCACCTGGACAAGAAGATCTACTAGGCAACCGGATATCAGAACCGATAAAATCAGCTAATCAGCTATTCCGCTGGTCAGCTGATTTTTTATTTATTTGTTAATTCTTCCGGGATTTCCGGTTTTTTGCACAGGAATTTTCCATTTTAACTTGTTTATATGTAATCTTTCAGGCTTTTGAACGTCTTACCACAAAGTCAATTTTTTGTATGCCACCGGAAACTATGACTTGCTTAAAACATATTCAAGCCTGCTGTGAATGAATTTTACGAAATACATTGATTGATCATAACCTGCCGGCGAGGAGCAAAATTCAGATGCCCCCCGGACGGAGGAGTTAGTGCCTATTGAAATTAATTACTTATTACCTGCCTTAAATGTGGCGGGTATACTTTTTACCCCGCCTGCCGGCGGCAGGTTTTTATCAGCCTGGAAACCGGCAGACAAGCTTTTTACTTTCTACTTTTTGCTTCTTACTTCTTACTTCTTACTTCTTACTTTTTACTTTTTACTTTTTACTTTTTACTTTTTACTTTTTACTTATAAATCTCAAACCCAAATCAATCAAATATGAGAACCATTAAAATGTTACTGATTACCCTGCTTCTTCCCCTGGCCGGATTCCAGGTGATGGCACAACCCAACCCCAACCAGTTGCCTCCGCTGGTCGACCGAGAACTCTTTTTTGACAATCCTGAAATTGCAGGCAGTCAGCTCTCGCCCGACGGTCGCTTCATCTCCTTTACAAAACCTTACAAAGGTGTGATGAATGTATGGGTTAAAAAGTTTGATGAGCCCTTCGATGCCGCACGACCGGTAACAGCCGACCTGGCACGCCCTGTCCGTTCCTATTTCTGGTCAAGGGATGGAAAATACATCCTCTATGTCCAGGACAAGGGGGGTGATGAAAATTTCAATATTTATGCTGTAAATCCTGCGGATAAAGTCAGTGACGGTGCCGAAACTCCCGAGAACAGGGATCTTACCAATCTCAAAGGTGTCAGGGTCATGATATATGCGGTTCCCAAATCTGATCCGGATGCCATATACATCGGCCTGAACGATCGTGACCCGGCCTGGCATGACCTTTATAAAATGAAACTTTCGACCGGGGAGCGTACCCTGATCAGGCAAAACTCAGGAGAAGACCGCATTACCGGCTGGGTGTTCGACTGGAATGACAATCTTCGCCTGGCTACCCGCTCCAACATGGATGGAAGCAATGACCTGCTGAGGGTTGATGATAAAGTATTTACCCCGATTTATTCAACAAATGTGTTTGAACAGGCCTATCCTGTCGCATTTCAGAAAGACAATAAAAAGATTTACATGGTCACCAACAAGGGCGATGACCGGGATCTTTCCGAACTCGTCCTGTTTGACCCTGTCACCCTTAAGGAAGAACTTGTAGAAGCCGATCCCATGAAGCGTGTTGATTTCGGGGATGTTGCCATCTCGGATGTGAGCCATGAGATTATCCTTACCTCCTATGAAGATGACAAGGAACGGGTCTATTTTAAAGACAAATCCTATGAGGCAGACTACAACCTCATCAAAAAGGAGCTTCCTGGTGTTGAGTTTTATTTCAGCAGGCCAACAGCCGATGAGCGTTTCTGGATCATCGGCGCCTACAGTGATGTTGACCCAGGAACTACCTATCTGTTTGACCGGCAGACAAAAAAGCTTACCTTCCAGTATCGTCCGAGGCCTAATATTCCCATGCAGGACATGGCTCCCATGCAGGCCATCAGGTATAAATCGTCCGACGGGCTGGAGATTCCGGCTTATCTGACATTACCCAAGGGTGTAGCCCCGAAGAACCTGCCTTTGATTGTGATGCCACATGGCGGCCCATGGGCCCGTGACGGCTGGGGTTTCAATTCCTATGCCCAGTTCCTGGCCAACCGCGGTTATGCAGTTTTGGCGCCAAACTTCAGGTCATCAACCGGTTATGGTAAAAAGTTTATCAATGCCGGGAACAATGAATGGGGACAAAAAATGCAGGACGACATCACCTGGGGTGTTAAATATCTGGTAAGCCAGGGAATTGTTGATGTGAAAAAGGTTGGCATCATGGGCGGTTCCTATGGTGGATATGCCACACTTGCCGGCCTGGCCTTTACTCCGGAAGTATATGCCTGTGGGGTTTCAATTGTGGGTCCGTCAAACCTGATCACCCTGCTGAATTCCATTCCGCCTTACTGGGAATCAATCCGAAAAGTCTTCACCATGCGCATGGGCGATCCCGAAACAGCAGAAGGTCTGGCCCAGCTTGAAAGACAATCACCACTGAATTCATCTGCCAGAATCAAAGCACCATTACTGGTGGTTCAGGGAGCCAACGACCCCAGGGTAAACAAACACGAATCTGATCAGATCGTAGTTGCGCTTCGCGATCGTGGTTTCGCCGTGGAATATATTGTTGCCCCTGATGAAGGCCATGGTTTTGCCCGCCCGGTGAACAATATGGCCATGCTGGCTGCTGCAGAGAAGTTTCTTGCCAAACACCTCGGTGGACGCTTTCAGGAAAGTATGAAACCTGAAGTCGCCACCCGCCTTGGTGAAATTACCGTGGATCCGAAATCGGTGACTCTACAGGCTCCGGAACAGAAGTAATATCCGCATTTTAGAATAGCTTAGGGACACGACATATCGTGTCCCTAAGCTATTTATCAGAACCAGTACTTTGCTGTTTAATAATCTAAACCACTAAAATCAGCACACCTGTTTTTGCTTAACCCCTGATTCAATCCGATAATCCTGTTTGCTATCAATTTTGAGGTATATTTATGCATCTGTTTCTATAATCCATTCGCAGAATCTTTTCTGAATAAAAGAAACCAAAATGTCCAGGCAATCACACAATGAACCGGTCGAAGTGTATGCAGGCACCGCCTGGCATGCCGGATTACTCAAAAGCATGCTTGAAGATACAGGAATTCAGGCTTTTCTTACGGATGAGATTATCGGGACCCTGAATCCCTGGTGGACAGCTCCCGGTGGCGCAGGATCGGTAAAGGTCGTGGTTGACCCAGCCGACTTTGAAAAGGCAAAACAGATCGTACTTGAGTTTGAGGATAATCTGAAGAAAGAAAGCTAATCTTCTTAGGTCAGAATATTCTGGCTGCCGTTCCTTTTACTTTCCACATTCATGCCTGAAATTCTGTTTGTTTCTCAGCGGACAGAAGCCTCTTTTTTAGCATGTCCGGGCTGGAATAGAGAATCCCCTGTGTTTATTGAACTGTAGGCGAGTATCCCCTCTACTAAAAATATTCTCTGAACAATACATATAAATATATGTTGATATGTTGATACAGAATGTTTTATTGTTTAATAAACCATCAGAAAATTATGAAAAACAATATACTCTTCACAGGGATCCTGTTCGTTTTTTTAGTTTCCTTCTCAAACCAGGAGACTTATGCCACCAAGCATATTGTCAACACACAAAATTTCATTTTTAACCCGGTGAATCTCACCGGAGTTTTTGTCGGCGACACCATCCGTTGGGTTTGGATAAACGGAGTCCATACCACAACATCGACGACCATCCCCCTCACTGCGGCACCCTGGAACAGTCCGATCAGCAGTTCTGTAACATTTTTTGAATACCGGGTTACCATCAGCGGCACATACAACTACCGGTGCACACCCCATGTAGGAATTGGAATGATTGGCTCATTTACCGCAGCAAATCCTACTTCCCTCTCTGTGACTCCAACGAATCAGAATGTTGGTCCTGAAGCCGGAAATACCTCGTTTGCTGCAACTACCCCGGCAAACTGGACAGCGGTCAGCAATCAGCCCTGGTGTACGGTAACCCCTTCAGGAACAGGCAATGGAACCATTAATGCTGCTTACAGTCAAAACAACCAGCCTTTCTCAAGGGTCGCAAACATTACAGTGAGTGCACCCGGAGCAACCCCGGTCCAGGTGACAGTTACCCAGGCACAATCGGTCAATAAAACCCTGAACCTTACATTGTTTCTCGAAGGGCTTTTCAACGGTACTGACATGAATCAGGCCCAGAATGCCTCAGGTAATCACTTCCCGGGAAGCACTGCCGATCAGGTATTTATCGAACTGCATAACGCCACCCCTCCATACACACTGGCAAGTGGCCCGTTCCCGGCAAATAGCAGTAACACCGGTGCGACTTCACTGAGTATCCCGGGCTTGTCTGATAACAGTTATTATATTGTTGTGAAACACCGGAACAGCATTGAAACCTGGAGCGGCAACCCGGTTTCATTCAACAACCCGCTGATTTCCTATGATTTCACCACTGCTGCTTCACAAGCCTTTGGAGGAAACCTGAAACCTTTGTCAGGGAAGTTTGTGATCTACGGTGGTGATGTCAATCAGGATGGTCAGGTGGATTCCGGCGACATGACCCCGGTTGACAACGATGCCTCCAATTTCACGACCGGATATATTGCAAGCGATGCTAATGGTGATGGGACCATTGATACTGCAGATATAACAATTCTGGATAATAATTCAGTTGAATTTGTCGGGGCTGTTACACCATAAGATTGCGTTATTATTAAAGTTGTTCCGGGGATCACAATGACATTTGCTGACCCTGTGCCGGAACAGACAGTACATCCATATCTTCTGAAGTCAAAATTTTTTGCACGGCAAAATGGCCTTTCATCCGGTAACGGTGACCTTGAAGGCTCCGGAACAGAAGTAAAATTCTGTAAGTAATCCTTCAGAATTGGTACAAGGGTAAACAATAACCGGCAAAAGATGTTATTTTTCACGGTTCAGCATTCTGAAGGATTTGTTGTGAATGCAGCCTGAGTCATAAAATGCAGTTCCGGATCAGATAAACGAACACTGCAATGCATAAGTTTGTGGCTTAACCCCGCATCTTCATTTCTTCATTGATTCAGTCACCCAAAATTAAAAGTGTGGAAAATAGTAATATTGAAGGGCTGCTCGACACATCCCAGGCAATGCTGGATTATATTTCAGGATGGTCGGAATCTGCCTCCTATCTTCTGGCTGCCACAGCTGTGGTGACGGTTGCCCTGATCATATCATACCGGGCAAAGAAACGAATATTGTTCGGTGCGTGGACAAACCGGTACGATACGAACGACAGCGAGCTCGGAAAGAGTATTGCCGATTTGCTGCTCTTTAAACTCAGGTACATCAAGCGCACCCATGAATTATCAAGTACCAGGATCAGCCTGTGGAACACATTTGAAGACATTCCCAGCTTTCGTCAGAACCTGGATAAGGAAATTGACCTCCTTGCCTCTGTTCAACTCGGTAACTACGGAAAAATAATAAGCGGCACCTTTACCTTCCTTTTCAGACTCTTCCCCTTGTTTATCAAACCGGCATCACTGAGCGGAACCATTAACCGTTATGGTGAAAAGAAAACCATCCTGCACATTTCGCTTGATAATTACAGCCCGAGAAAGTGGCTCAAATCGGAAAACCTTCTGTGGGAAAAGGTTCAGGAGGACCTGGAGAAGGAAAATATCCCGGAAGTGATCGAAGAAATGGCTTACCGGATTTACATTGATCTTACCGGGGGCGATCTTTTCAAATCGTGGCAATGCTTTATGTATTTTACCCGGGGGCTCAGAAGTTACCTGAACTATACCGAACTAAAGAGACAAAGTGACCTTGAGGATGCAGAGAATTTATACCTGCAGGCACTTGAATTCGAAAACACCAACCCGGTTGTTAAGTACAATCTGGGAGTTCTGAAATACTATCAGTACCAGGATCATCTGAACGATGAAGCCATAGCCTGTTTCAGGCAGGCGCTCAACTGCAACGACCGCAACCTGAGGGCCAGGGCTTCCAGTGCAATGGCGAATGCCCTTGGTCAGAAGTATTCACGTTACAAAACAGGCAAGCCCAACTCTGATGAAACCATTCTTGATGCCATGGAATTTGCCGAAAGATCAGTAATACTGAATAAAAAACTCGACTCAGCCTATAAGTCTCTGGCATATACCACCCATCAGTACGGCGAAGCACAGGCTGCCAGGGAAAATAACAGGATTGAAGTGATTACTGACTATGAACACAAATCAACACAAATCAGGATAAAAGCAATTCACCATTATAAAAGAACCCTCAGGCTGAACCGCAAGCATTTTATGGCCCAGAATAACCTTGCCAATCTTTACCTTGAATGGGCAGTTCAGTTGAATGGAAACAAAACTACCCTGTCGTTCCTCCGCTCCTGGAAATTCAGACTGAAGGAATCGTTTACCCGGCAGGTTGTCATCGACAGAAACTACTTCCTGCGAAAGGCTGTATTTCACTGTGAAGAGGCACTAAAGGTAAACCCTTCGTACCAGTTTGCCTTTGACAATCTCGGGAACGCATGGTTTGAGCGCAAAGACTACAACAAGGCCTACCTGGCCTACCAGAATGCAATTTTATATGCCCCGAATTATGCTGAAGCCATCAATGATCTTGCGATGCTGTTCCTCGTCAGGGAATTTGAAGGATACAGCTTTCAGAAAGCGTGCGAAAAACATAAAGAAGCACTGGATGTATTGAAAGAGGAGCCTAAACGAAAGGAGAAACTGGTTGATGCTTTCAAAAAGCGAATGACTGATCTGGAAATTACTGAAAAAGGATGCCCCGATGTTACCTGATTATTAAAATAATGCTGCAAATGAATAATAACTGACCCTTTGAAAACACCACGGAACAATTCCCTGAATTCTCTGTTAATATCTTAAAAAAAACTGAAATATGAAAAAACACATACTCATAATCTCCCTGCTGATAATATTATTCCCCGCAGCCAAAGCCCAGATCAGCCTGATCGGAGCAAGTGCTTCACAGAATCCTGATGTGATCAGCATTTTAAAATGGCAGGCACTTGACACCGCCTCCATTACAAGCTATCCTACTCCCTTGGAAGGCTATGTTTTCGGATCATCGGTGTTTGATTCATGGAACAGCAACTATTACATAACAGGCATCAGCGCTGATACCAGCGGCCTGCTTACATTCAATACGGAAACAAATACCAATACCATCGGTGCTTACCGAACATTTTCGAGCATAACGGAAATTGACATGAGTACCGGCAAAATCTATAACCTGACCACTGACTCAATCGGATATTTCAGTGTAAATGAATATGATATCAAAACCGGAGAAGATAGTTTGCTGGGCGTGATTTATGAACCCGGTATCGTGGGTATCGTTGCCGATGCAACCGGGTTTGATTCAAACAACGGTATTCTTTATTATGTCGGCTACGACAATTCACCCAGCCATTGCCTTTACGCCATTCCCGTCCGTAACAGCGGGTTTTCCTATACCAAAACTGTCCTTACAGCCGAAGGGCCAGGCAACAATTTCACCGGTCTTAACTACGACAACATCAACAATACCCTTTATGCGCTGAATGCCCGGTTTGATTCTACCTGGAATTATACCGGCAGTTATGTCGTTGAAATCGATAAAATAAGCGGAGTTGTTAATACCCGTGGCTCCCTGTCTGAATTTCCCTATTTTGTCGCAGGTTCCTCATCTTTTGATCAGAACTCAGGAAGCTTGCTACTGGTAGGCATCGACACCAGTAATGTGTTGAAAATGATTGTTTTTGACACTTATACCAATACCTACCAGACCGGATTTGTTCCGGGCAATGTTTCAGAAATTGTGTGCGACAATTCGGCTTTTGCCAGAAGTGCCTACACAACCACAACTACCAGTGATCTGGCTGCACCTGCAATGCATGTGTTCCCTAATCCGGCCAGCGGAATCGTTACCCTTGAAGGATTAATCGGTTCTGCCGGTGAAACCCAGGTAAATATTTTCAGCCTGAACGGACAAAGGGTATTTCAGAAGAACTTTCAATCCCGGTCATCTCTTGTATTTGACATCAGCCATCTGAAGGCCGGAACGTATCTTCTGAAAGTGAATTACGGCGAAAGAATTGAAAACCAAAAACTTATAGTCAGATAAATATTTGACCGACCTTCATGTTGCACGCTGTTGGCGCATTCGCTTCAGCGGCATGAGATATATCCTTGCCTTAGTTGAGTAATCCGGAACTAAAACTCAAAATTATGGAAGCTGGTACGATTGGAAATCCATGGAAACTGAAGACACCTCCCCTCTCCTCTGAATACACCATGCATAAAGATGTCAGGGATGGTAAAGAAATACTGGTTTGTACCGTTGGGAAAACAGTTCTGCACTACGACTACCGATGTATCGATGACCTGTATGCTATGCTGAAGAATCATGGCGACTGGATGGAACTGGGCAGTGCCGATGAACAGAAACCCGCCAGGGAAGGGACTGTTGAAGCATGGGGGCGTTCGGCCGGCAATCCGGTTGGTGGCTGGTATGGCCTGAAAAAGGGGTTGCGCGGAAGGTTTGGCATGTACATTCCTCCTCTGATGGAAACCCTCGGACTGGCAGAAGTGACACACGAAGCCAAAGGCAATAAAATGAAAGCAAAATAAAGTCTCGGGAAAATGGCATACAACGAACTTCTGGCCAACAGGACCAGAGAATTGATCGCCCTGACCCATGACAATGTCGAGGAGAAAAAAATGTTTGGCGGACTTTGTTTTATGGTAAACGACAAGATGTGTCTTGGCGTTATGAACGACCGGCTGATGGTTCGCTTTGATCCGGCGAGGTATGAAGAAGTGGTCGAACTCGATGGATGCCGCCCCATGGATTTTACCGGGAAAATGATGAAAGGCTATGTCTATGTTGAAAGCGAAGCACTTGATTCGCAGATTAAAATGAAATTCTGGACAGATCTGGCACTCGAATACAACGGCATTGTCAAGCCATCGGTAAAAAAGAAAAAACAAAAGTGATACCAACAGGGTTGAATTTCGCAATAGTTTCCGATGCTCCGGTAATCAGACTGCATTCCTGAATACCTTTGCGGAAAATCTGATTTTAACCAGCTAAAATCATAGCTTAGCGATCCTACAGTGAATCAGGAATACGGTTGAAATACCCAAAACTATTTTCCAACCAAAGGAAAACTGCATGATGATGTCTCCGGAATATATGATCATTCTTTATGTCGCCGACCAGCAGCTGAGCCGTAACTTCTATGGTAAACTCCTGCAGATTGAACCTGCACTCGATGTACCCGGAATGACAGAATTCAATCTTGCGCAGGGGCTTAAACTTGGTCTTATGCCGGAAAACGGCATCGCCCGTATCCTTGGGGACAAAACCCCGCATCCTTCAACCGGACATGGTATTCCCCGCTGTGAACTATATCTCCTGAATGATAATCACATTGAAATGTATCAGTCCGCACTGGATTCCGGAGCCATTGAAGTAAGTCCGGTGCAGGAAAGAAACTGGGGTCATAGTGTTGGTTATGTTTCCGATCCCGACGGGCACATCATTGCATTTGCCAAAACTCTTTAGCCTGCATATACCCTGTTCTCAGATCCGGTAAAAAGAAAAATGGGAACCTGACAGGTTTCGTAAATATACGCCTGAGCCGATGCAACTTTTTCAAAATCAGCGTATCTTTCAGACAAAGTGTTAACCAATGAAAATTCCGCTCTTTTTGCTCATTGGCATCATCCTGTCAATGTTTTTCGCATGTCAGGATGAAAAAACAGATGTCCCTATCAAAAAAGCCATCTATACCAATATTGACAGGGAGCATTACCATGAAACCGACAGTTTGTTTTTCGGCCTGAAGAATTTGCTTGATTCACCGGCCTTTTTCTACGTATGCAGCGGATACCCGAAACCAATCCCGGAAATTGAAAAACTTGAAAAGAATATCTGGCTTATCGAAAGGTCACCCCTGTGTAACGATTTTTCAAGTTATTGCTGCGGTGAGTTTATAAAGACCGGAACCATCGGCGATGCCATTACGCTTGAAGGCCTGGAACCAGGAACATACAGACTGAAATTCACTTTTTCGGTTTATAATTCAGAAAGTCAGCTTATCAATTATGAATCGAGGTCAACGAATTTTTTCATTGAATAAATCTTCCCGGCAGGATTTCCACGCAAATGTCATATGCCTTCAACAAGGAAATGGTAAAAATCTGTTACGGCATTTCAGGCGTAATTGTTGTTGTGAAACTTATGAGTAACCACTCCCGCCAAACTATCCAAAATGAAAAAAATCATCATTTTGCTTATGATTCTGTCGCTTTTCACCTCCGGAACAAAAGCACAAAAATCTATCAGGAATAAAATTCACATTACTGTCATAGACAAGAAAAATGGCCTGCCTGTTGAAAATGCAGAGGTTACCTTAACAACCATAGTGGAGGCACGCGATGTATGCAAGGAAATCCGGTTCACCAATACGGCCGGCAAATGTAGCTTTAAAATTAACTTCAGCCCTTCTATACAATATTACATGCAGGCTTCAAAAACCGGATATCTGGGTTTCCTGGAGATGGATCCGGTTAAAATATCAAAGCATGATGCAATTATAAGCAGAGATACACCGGAAAAAATATTCCTTTACCTGACCTCTGATTCATTGCATCAGGTTGAATTCTATCGGAATACAGAAGTACGTTATGAAATTCCGGTTCTTATAAACCTGCTTAAATCAGGTAATTTTCATGGAGGCATCCCATTGATGCATTGGAATGACATACCACAATTGCTGGCCGTTGCCAATGACAAGGCCTTAATCAGCAGTTACCCGGCAAACCCGCTATCCTCCTCTGCAATGGAGGCACCGTTGGGTTTGGTGGCCCTTTGGTTGATTGAATCGATAAGAATTGCCGAAGGCAACCGGTTCATCCTTCCATGGCAAAAGTATCCCTCACTCAACCCGCTAATTCTGAATATAAATGATCCGACTGGCCTGGAAAACAAAAACGATAACCTTGAGAAAGCCTATAAAGCATACCGGGAATGGTGGGAAGTTGTAAGGGATATGGATTCAATGAGCGGTTGCAGGATCAATCCGTTAAAAGGAACAGGAATCGGATGGAACTGAATTCAGGTTAAATATAAAATCCCCCGTAAAAAACACAGGCATTTAACATACCATTCAACCATTTTCCGCCTGCAGAATTATTTCAATCCTGCATAATCTTAGGGGTACAAAATCTCAGATCAACCGGGAGCTCCCCCAGAATTCAGCATTCGGCCGAAATTTCAAAACAACCCGATTGAATGCAAAAAACTGAACGTGAGCGATCTAGGAAACTTCTCCGGTAAATATCTGAAATCGGGAATTTTCAAACAATATTACAGTTACAATTATTGGGAGCCAGAGAAAAAAACGGATTCAATTTCTGATAATATTTATATATTGATATCTTTGCATATATAAATCAGTTATTCACTTATTCAATTACAATTGCTTAGTTCTGACCAGTAAATTCCTGCATTCGGATGGAAGAAGCCTGTAACAATAATTACAGCAGGTTTGATCAAAAATCTTATTTATGGGTATTGCTTATAATTTTGTTGTAGAAAATGAACTGCTCAGAGTAAAAGCTTCGGGCAAAGATGGAAATCTTGATGAAGTTAAGGCATATGGAATGTCTATTATTAAAGCAGCGCTTGATCATGGATCTGAGAAGGTATTGTGCGACGAATCAGGGCTGGAATATACTCTTGGCACCATTGACACGTTCGAATCCGCCCGCTATATTTCGGAATATGCCCCGAAAATTGCAAGAATAGCCATCGTATGCAGGTCTGAGGATTATGATGCAGCAGTCTTCTGGCAAACTGTTGCCGTGAACAGAGGACTGCTGGTGAAGGTGTTCAACAGGGTGGACATTGCAGAGGAGTGGTTAAAGCAGCCCTGAATTTATTGTTATCCTTCCTCTACCGGGTGGCCGGGCTATTCAGGTAAGCTGCCTCAAACAATATTCACCTTCAGATGTTTACATCATCTGAAAACCGATTCCAAAGGCAATGCATCCTGTTGATGAGTATATCTTTTCCCATGAAGGCAAACAACGGGAAATTATGTTGTTTATCAGTCATTTGTTGCTTGACCAACCAGGAATTACAGGGAAAATTACTTTTAAAATTCCGTTTTTCTATCGTAAAAGCTGGTTGTGTTATCTGAACCCGGTTAAGAACGGGGGCGTAGAATTAGCATTTACCCGTGGCACCGAGCTCTCGAATGCATCAGGATTACTCAAAGCCAATGGCCGGAAACTGGTGATGGGCATCGTTTTTTACAACCTCAGTGATATTCCGCCGGAGGTAATTATGGAAAACATCCATGAAGCAATTCTGCTTGATGAAAGGAAGCCTGAGGGAAGCAGACGAAAATCAGGCCAAAGCCTGCCTGACTAAAATTCACAGGCAATGTTCAAAAAATATTCTCCTGTAAACTGCTATTATTATACAATACCAGACTGTTGAACAATTTAAGCTTTAAACAGCGTGATTTGTTGAAGGATGATATATCAGGCTTCGCACCGGTGATGTCTGATTTTGATGGTATGCATTGTTTTTATGTACCTTAGCTGATTACATAAGTCACTTATCCCGATTAAATAATTGTATGGGCAGGCAAATTGCGCAGGTGCTATTTCTGATTTTACCGCTGATCATTTCATGCCGGCAGTCAGTACCTGTTGTGCCTGCCTCTGGCCCTTCAGCTGCCCCTGCCAAAGTTGCAGACAGGACTTTTGACCAGCCGGTTGTTGTGTTTATATATCCGGATAATCAACGGATTGACAGCATAAAAAGTCAGATCGGTGCTGACCGGTATTTTGCCTTGTCGGATCAGAAAGGAGCCGCATTCTCAAAGATCCGAAGACTTGCCGGCAAAGAAAAAGTCAGTACATGGTCAGGTATTACCGGGAAGTACAGGTTTAAAACATCTGATGGAACGATGATTGATATCGATCTCGGGACAAGCCGTCAACTCTGGAATCTGATCATGTTCAACGGCAAGGATTCACCGGTAATTGTAAATCCCGATGAAGCTCTGCAATTGTTCAAAAAAACATTTAATCTGAAGAAAGAAAGGAAACGAAGTTCATTCAGCAAACCGTCACCTGTTTCTCTTCCCGGGGATTCTTCCCATTTTCAGACCAGCTTTCCGGATGAACCTTTTGAAATTATTCCCGGAATCAGGGAAACGACCCTCAGGCTCATTGTTTTTCCCGGTCAGGAGTCACTGCCAATGCGGAATGAATCAGAAAGTATCCGTGTCGTAACCAGCTTCATCAGCCCCAACCGACGGTTCTGGCTGGAATTTGACAACGATATGTTTTCAAACACTGACAGGTATTATACGAACGGTGTGGTTCTGGGATATTCGGCACCTGGCCTCACTTCATGGAAAATCAACCGGCTGATGCTGAACCGGAACAACAACAGCGTGGTGCATTCGTCCATCAGCCTTCATCATGGCATGTTTACACCCCTCACGACCAAAGAGCCACCACCAATGCATGATGACAGGCCTTATGCATCGACTCTGTACCTGCGTTACAACCAGGTTTCAGAAGATGCCGATGCCGGAATCATGATTGTAAGTGCAATTGAAGCGGGTATTATCGGTGATGCCGCACTGGGACGGTTAATGCAGAAAACCGTTCATTCCGGAATTCCTTCGAACGACGAACCCCAGGGTTGGGAAACGCAGATTAAAAACGACCTGGTGCTAAATTACGATATCAATTTTCATAAGCAGCTGATAAACAGCAGGTACACCGGAGTTTATGCTGTTGGGAGTATTTCAGCCGGAACACTGTATTCCAATGCAACCATGGGAATCAATGCAATAGCAGGAATTTGTCAGACGGGGCTTACGCCCTTGCCTGAGGAATATGATGATTTATCGGCCAGTACCGGAAATTGGCAATACGGTTTCACGGGAGGTCTTGAGCTGAGAATGGTGGGATATGATGCTACATTGCAGGGAGGATTGTTCAATAAAAATAACATTTACGCATTGAAGCCCGGCGAAATTGAACGTCTTGTTGCAGCAATGCATATAGGTCTGTTTGCGGGGTATAAAAAATTAGGTCTGAGTATTTCACAATTCTACCTGAGTCCTGAGTTCAAAACAGGTAAACAACATTTCTGGGGCCGGGTCGGATTGAATTATGGCTGGTAATGCATAACTCCTGATTCTCCGGGTTGCTTTAATTTATAAACAATGAATATGATTATCGATTATATAAGATACCTCCTTCTTGCCGGGACTTTTTTGGTTTCAACCATTACTGATGAAACGGATCCGGTAGCTCAGCTCAATGCACCTGACTCAACATCGGTTACGCTGTTGTTCGCCGGCGACATTATGCAGCATGGCCCGCAGATTGAAGCGGCATGGAGCGATGCGGATTCAGTCTACAATTATCATCCATGTTTCAGCTATGTAAAACCGATCATCTCAGCCTGCGACATTGCCATTGCCAATCTTGAAGTTACCCTGGCCGGAAAGCCATTTACCGGTTATCCCCAATTCAGTGCTCCGGATGAACTGGCGATTGCCCTCAGGGATGCCGGATTCGATGTACTTGCAACCGCCAACAACCATTGTTGCGACCGGGGTAAAAAAGGGCTGATCCGCACAACACAGGTACTTGACAGCATCGGCATGTTAAGAACCGGAACTTTTCGCGACAGTGCTGACCTGAAAGCTCATCACCCGCTTTTTCTGGAAAGGAACGGCATAAAGATCGCTTTACTGAATTACACTTATGGCACCAACGGATTACCGGTTTACGAACCTACAATTGTTAATCAGACCGACAGTAGCAGAATAGTCAAAGATCTGAGATCGGCAAGGAAATCCGAAACTGACTTTGTCATTGTCTTTTTTCACTGGGGCAATGAATATCAATCACAGCCCTCGACAGAACAGGAGGCTTTGGCTGCTTTGTGCCGGAATAACGGGGCTGATGCTGTAATCGGGTCGCACCCTCATGTTATTCAGCCTATGGATTATTCAGCTCCGGATGAAAAAAATCCAAGGGGACACCTGCTTGTCTATTCCCTTGGCAATTATGTTTCAAACCAGCGCGAGCGTTACAAGGACGGTGGTGCTATGATCGGTTTTACCCTGACGAAAACATGGAACAGAAAATTGGTTATTAATCCGCAATACCATCTTACCTGGGTAAATACACCTTATGAAGATGGTAAAAAGCAATATTTTATTCTTCCTGTTAAGCAGTTTGAACAGGAATCCACCCTCGATACTGTCACAAAGGAAAAACTCAGACAATTTGCTGCAGATTCAAGATTGTTGCTGAATACTGGTAAAAGATCAGTGCCGGAAGCCCTGAAATAAGCCACATCAGAACCGCGACCTGATGATGCATTGCAACCTATGCAGACAATTAAGAATAACGGAATCAGGCTTATCAGCATTTATAAATGAGGGATTCAGCCATGGCAAGTGGCATGATAAGGACAATTCAGGCGTTAAACTGAACGTTGAAAGTCTTCAACCATGGGTCAACTCATTAATCCCGGCATATTACTCACTTCCCATCCGCCTTATTCCGGGCATCCTGAATTATTTTATCTGACTCCTGACGGGCTTTAGCCATCAGGTTATCTGCCTGCTTCTGAGCTTCAGCAACGAGCTTATCGGCTTTCTCATTGCCTTCCTTCTTCACCTTCTCAGCAGCCTTTTTTGCTCCCAGTTCAGCAATCGGCCCATTCTTTTTCCCTTCCGAAATCAACTGTTCGGCTCTTTTAACTGATTCCGATTTAACTTTGGAAGCCGATTCGTTGGCGAGTTTCATGATATCGTCGGCCTGCTTCTGCGCATCGGCCAGTATTTTCTGAGCCCGTGCGTTGGCTTCTTCAATGTATTTTCCAGCTTCTTCGCGGACTTTGGCTACAGCCTCCTCCTTTTTCTGCTGAATGGTCTCGGTAATCTGCTGTTTCATATCCTTAAGGGCATCTGAAGCCATATTTTTCAGACTGGTGGTTATCTTAGGATCGGAAACAGTTCCTCCAATCATCACAGCAACCGGAATTACATCGCCTGCGCTGAAATTCGCTCCTTTTTTATTTGCTTCTCCGATCAGATTGTTCAGCACATTGTTGGCAGCCCCGCCAAATTCCGAACGTGGGATAGAAAGCTGCATCACATATTCCATGGTTTCATCAAATGAATTCCATCCTGATATACTGGCTTTGGTTTTACCCAGTGCAGTTTCGAAAGGTTTGACAAATACCTTTCCATCAACCAGTTCAAAGGAAAGATTGATTTTCTCAATGGCCCATTGCTTTAACTTTTCAATTTTCAGGGCATCGGCCACTTTCGCGAAGGTATTCACATTGGTAAAGGTGAGAGCAGGCGAGCTCAGTTTACCACCTCCGTTAATGGATGAATAAACCGGCATCATGGCTCCGTCAAGGGAGGTTTTCATGCTAAACTGCGTGCTGATCTTTCCCGATGCCACTCCGGCAATGGGTGCCAGTTTTTCCATGGTATTAAAGGTTTTAAAAGCCTTCTGAACATCCACATCCCTGATGTCAAGTTTAAAATCAACAACCGGCATACCAGCAGTTATGGTGGAATAGGTCCCATTTACACCGATGGATCCGTCAAGTGTATTCATATTCAGATTTTCCAGAGTCATCTGCTGATCCTTAACCCTAAGAACCCCTTTTACATTTTTCAGGTCCATGTTATCGTAAATCACCTGTCCGAATGAGGCATTCACCATGAATTCAATCCCTGCAGGTATCTCAACAATACCCATAGCGGCTGTGTCAGCGGTTCCGGTAGCACCTGCCGGCCCGGTCATGAAATCGTTCACATTGAAATAAGCGGAATTCAACTGCATACTTCCCTTCAGGTCTCCCTTATCAAAAAACCAGGCCATTATGTTTTCCAGTTTTCCACTCACCGAAAGGTCATTCTTCCCGATCATTGCCTTCATCACCGGCAAATCGGCCAGGGCAGGTGAAAGGATGAGTTTCGCCTCGCTGACCGTAAGTTTTTCAGGAAAGGCAGACGTCTTATAAACTACACCGGTTGCAGACAGTTTACCCTCCGCCATGAACTGATCGTATTGACTGCGTTCGATGGCTGATAGCTTTCCCCTGGCCAGGATATCAGCATCGAGCAAGCCCGAGAGTTCATCTCCTTTTTCAAGAGGGTAGAACTTCGCGACATCAGAAAGATTAAGTTTGCCCTTGATTTTTGTATCAATATACGGATCACTCACAGGTGTGCTGGCATAAAGGCGGATGTCGACCGGGTTGCCTGCCATTTCAAGGTGAAGTTTCCTGATGTCAATGATTGTTGCATCAGGATCACCGGTGGCATTGGTGATACCAGCCTGCATGGAGATGTTTTCGACGGTTTCGGGAAGCTCAGGATACCTGAACATGGCATCGTCAATATTGACATCAAGCCCAAAACCAGGCATGGTGTTGTCACTGTAAAGCCCTTTCACGAATCCCTTCAGCGACAGGCTTCCTTTGGTCTGAACACTGGCGAAATCCTTTGCATAAACGGCCGGAATCATCGAAAGAAAGCTGCGGAAATCATTTTTCATGGCTTCAAAGACAATGTCCATGTCGTACCCGGCTTCAGGCATAGCAAAGTATCCGGCAGCAAGGAGGTCAAGTTCGTTGAGCTTCAGCGAGGCATCGGGGAAAGTAAATTTCCAGGTGTTCAGATCAGCCCCAATTTTCGACGTCAGACTGGCATTTGCCCTGCTCAGGTACCGCACGCCTTCATAATCAACAGTAAGTTCACCTATTGTGGTTTCCGTGATCAGTTCAGTTATGTCGGCCGTGAGGTCACCGCTGAGTTCGTGGTTCACCTGTCGGGCAAGAACCAGGGTATTGAGGCTGGCATCGTCATAGATGATGGTGCCGTCGGTGATTCTGAAGCTGTGCATGGCAATCCTGAATGGCGTGGAGCTCTCCTCTTCCATTGCAGTGGTTGTGTCGGCTGATGGCTTCATGATGTCCCAGTTGGCCTTTCCATCCTCAAGTACCCTGAATTTAAACCGGGGACTATCCAGCTTTACTGATTTAACCTCATACTGCGAGCCACCGATAACACTCATCAGGTCAATCGTCAGTTTTAACTCAGGAATCATCGCCAGGGTATCTTTGGCGAATTCTCCGGATCCGATAACCGACAGATCGGTTAGCCCCAGCGAGAAGTCGGGGAAACTCCTGAACAGCGACAGGCTTACTCCTTTGAAGTCCAGGGTAGCATTCAACGATTTATTGGCTTCCACTTTGACTGTTTCGACTATTTTTCCTTTAAAAACAAACGGGAGCAGGACAATTGCCAATACTATGACCAGCAGTACTATCCCTGAAATTTTTAACGCTTTCTTCATAAGATAACGGGTATTTGATTCACAGGAGGCGGACCGGAAACAATGAATAATGTTTTGTTTCCAGCCATTACTATGGTTTGCATTAATAACATTACGATCTGTAAAATGTTGTCCTTTTTACTGGCCGAATTCATCACATTTACCAAACAAACAACATTGAAAGATAACCTAATGCTAACCGGGCATTCCGGGGATGAGCGCATACCGATGATCTCACAAATCATATCACTTGAAAAGCACAGATAAAAACTCCGGTATGAAATCCTGGCAGGGAGATTAACAGCAGATTGCACAGCCATGTTAAAATTATAAAAAGATACAACCTGCAGAACAAAAAAACGCCGGAATATCCGGCGTTTTTCATTTATTGGTTGGCTTCGCGAAGCATCTTCAGTTTTGCTTCGAGCATCTGAAGCTCTTCTTTGGCCTTGTCGATCTTTTTTTCAAATTCCTGTTTCAACAGGTTTGCTGTTTTCGAATTGGCAAAGAAGCCAATGTTGTTTTCCCAGGTCTTGATTTCATCCTGCAATTGCTGGATTTTACCAAGAACAAAACTGCGTTCTTTGCTGATTACCCTCCCGGCATCAGGTGAATCTTTTGCCATCCGTTCAACACGGTTACGGTAATTGTTGGCCCCCATTGACATGGATTCCATTTTCAGCTTTTCGAAATGTTTGTTGATCAGTAGCCTGAAATCAGCCTGAAGTTTCTCTTTCTCCTTAATGGGAACATGACCGATTTCCATCCACTGGCGTTGAAAATCCTTCAGGGTTTCAACAGCCTGGTTACGGTCATCACCAACTTCAAATTCCTTCACTTTCTCAATCAGGTCAAGTTTGAGTTTCATATTCTCATCCTCGTGACTTGAAACATTTTTGAAGTATTCTGTCTTGGTTGAAAAAAATTCATCACAGGCGGCCCTGAAGCGCTTCCAGATACGGTCGCTTTGCTTCCTGGGAACCGGACCTATTTTTTTCCATTCATTCTGCAGGTTGATCAGCTCGCGGCTGGTATTTTTCCAGTCGGTGCTGTTGCGCAATGATTCAGCCTGGACACACAAGTCGAGCTTCAGGTTGAAATTGTGCATCTGCTGTTCTTTCAGCTTGTTGAAATATTCCTTTTTTGTATTGAAGAAACCATCAAGCGAAGTTTTGAAACGTGCCCAAATCTCGTTGTTCTGTTTTTTGGGAGCTGGTCCTATGGTTTTCCATATCTTCAGTAATTCAGTAATCTGGGCGGTGGTATCCTGCCATGCCTTGATTGAATCACTTTCACCAGCCATCAGCTGTTCTGCTTTTTCACAAAGAATCACCTTGGCGGCATAATTCTGCTCAAGGCTTTCCTGCATCTCATTGTAGTACTCGCGACGGCGCTCATTGATCTTTTCTGTGGCGCTCCTGAAACGCTCCCATAATTCATCCTTTTTATCCTGTGGAACAGGGCCCACTTCCTTCCATTCTTCGTGGTACTGCTGAAGCTGTTTGAATGATTTAATGATGGAAGTCTCAAGCAGTAATTCCTCAGCTTTTTCGCAAAGATGAACTTTCACCTCCAGATTTTTCTTAAGGTCAAGATCCTTAAGCTCCTTGTTTATTTTTACTTTGTCGAAGAACTTCTCAACCAGGAAATGATAATTCTGCCATAGGGTGTTAATATCACCTTTGGGAACCATTCCGATAGTTTTCCAGCGTTCCTGAAGTGTTTTAAACTCATCGTAGGTCTTCTTGAGAGTTTCCTCCGAATTGATGAGCAACTTCAGCTCCTCAAGGATATGGGTCTTTGCTTCCAGGTTTTTCACCTTGACCTTTTCCTGTTCTTCGTTGTATTTTGCTTTATTCTGCTTATATATGTTAAAGGCTGCTTTGAACCGCTCTTCTATGGCATCGTCCTGCACAGGCTGCACTTCTGCAGCAGTTTCTGCATCCGCATCGACGTTCACTTCGGCAAGTTTCTGGTAAAGCTCCTGTTTGAACTCCTTATTCAGTTTGAGGAAGGCAATGCGAACCAAACCAACAGCTGCCTTGATGGCATTCACATTCGGATCCTTTACAAGGTCTTCAAGTTTATCAACCAGTTGATCGCGGGTAAGACCTTCAAATAAAGCGTTACCTTCTGCAATATGCTCTTCAATCTCATCCGACTCATCCTCATCGGCTGGTTCTTCAGCTGTGAGCAGCGAGTCTTCAGCTGCCGGTGCTGGTATTCCGATGATGACATTCTCCTCAGCCACAGGTTCTATTTCAACAACCGGTTCTGACTCAGGTTCAGCCAATGGAACCAATTCTTCAACATTTTCAACAAAGGCTTCTTCTTCTGAAACTTCTTCAGCGGCTATCTCTTCGGCTGATGTAACTCCGGCAACCACCGGAACGTCTGCTTCTGCAATAATCTCTTCAGATTCAGCTTCAACCGGAACCTGTTCTTCTTCTGCCAGGTGAACCTGCACAGGCATTTCTTCTTCAGCACCAGCAGGAACTTCAGGTTCCACAACAGTTAACTCAGCAGACAAACCTTCATCAACTGCTTCTGCGGCGACGTCAGCCTGAGCTTCAATAGTTTCAACATTTTCAACCGTTTCTTCAACGGGAAGGGAGTTCTCATCCTGATTGAGGTTTTCATTCTCAGGATTTTGATTGGACTGGTCTTTCGTTTTCATCAGGAATTCAAATGAATGATTAATAATAGGTTGAGTAAGCATTCCTCACACATCCGGATCTTAATCCACTGCCGGTTTTTTCATTTATAAAAATAGATTTTCCGGGAAAGGCTTTCAGGCCGGTAACTTATGGAGGCAGGATTTAAACTGTTTATATTTCAGTTGTTTGGGTTCTCAATAATTTCAGGGAGGCAAAGGTAATAATATTTTTCTGCAAGTTCACATCTTTAAGCCATTTCCATAAGAATAAATGACTTCCATCAATTACATCATTCAGAGCGGCCTTTTGTTAAATATCAGGTAACCGAACTTCAAAAAGAACGACCATGGCTCATTTTCACCGTTAAAATAATTGACGCTAACACTTATTGGTCCAACAGGACTGAAATATACCAAAGCACCGGCAGCCACAGGCCACACCCTGAGTTCGGATGCATTTCGGGCCAACCTTGTTACAGGAGTCTGTTCTATGCCCCTGGTCGGCATAAAGAAATAGGCCTCTATCCGCAGATCGATGCTTTTCCTTAGTGAATAAACATTTCTTGATCCCAGGGCAAGGTACTTATTGGCCCTGAACTGAGACATAAACCGGATACGGCTTTCAGGAACCGGCTGAAAGGCACTCGATGATAAAATAGATGACGAATAATTGCTGAAATATTTCTGTGTAGAGTAAAAAGCTTCCCCATAAAACCCAAAGCGCAGCCGTCCATATTTTTTAAAGTAATTCTCATAGGCAAGGTGGCTTTGTATCCAGGAATGATTGTTTGATGCATCTGTAGCCAGGGGCGATGTACTACCGGGAAAATAGTGTTCACGGCCAAAAACAAGGCAGGTTTTCAGAAACAACCGGGCTCCGCTGCTGGCATACTCTTTACGGTTCAGGTTGTTGAATTCCATAACAATGCCAGGCGAATAAAACCGGAAGGTCGTTTTATCAAGTGTATCCGAATTTGAGAAAAGGTTGGTCTGGTAGTAATCATCACGATTGGCTCCGGCCTGAAAATCAATGGTGAGCATTCCGTCGTTGGTTACCGGAAAACCTGCCGATAAGGTCATGAAGTTATCGCGTTCGACCAGGAAATAGGGATCCTCGTCCTCGAAGAAATAGGTATTTGTCTTGAAATAATTGAATTTATTGAACACATACTGTGCTTTCAGCGAAAACGGATGCCGGTATGGAAAATCAATCCGGCCTTCAACCATACCGGAATTGTAGAATCTGCCGAAGTAGGCATTTGCCTGAACTCTGGTAGCTAATTTGTTCCAGCTGTTATATTGCAATTGAAGAAATAATTCATTCACGGCACTGGATGTAACTGCCCCGCCAACGGAAGCCAGAACCTGAATCTGGCTTTTTACATCAAGCATCAGGTCGTAAAATCCGGTAGCATCATTAAAATACAGGCGTGGATAAATCTGTTCTATCTTACCCTCTGAAAGCAATTTAAAGTACTCAGGTTCTATCATTCCAAGGCTGAGGTTTCCAATCTCTCCGCCCTTACCTGCTTTTGCAGCACTGAAAGCGTTTTTTCGTAATATCCTGTTCACATATTCAAACTGGCCGCTTTTAAGGCCGGTAACATGGAAATTACCAATAAGCAGAGGAGGCTTCCGGTTGTTGAAGTTCGCGCGTTTAGCCGCCAGTTCACTTTCTTTCACGGTATCTACCACAAAAGATCGTATTTCAGCAATCTTCCTCCTGGTAGCCATATAACCACTATCGATAAACTCCGGTGTATTGCTGAAATCTATTACATTGGCCTTCTTAAGATTGGGTTTGATGAGCACTCCGTTCTCACAGATAACGGAATACTGGCTTTTCAACATCAACATATTCTGAATTTGTGAAATGATGTTGTCGGCCTCAGGTTCAGCATAATTGGCTGAAGCCTGACTTCCAATGATGATGTCGGGAAAGAAATCCTGCAGCATAATGTCCGATGGGAAATTATTATACATGCCTCCGTCGAACAACAGTTTTCCATCGATTCTGATGGGTTTGAAATAAAACGGGAAAGTCATGGAAGCCCTGATGGAGCTTCCAAGATCGCCATCCCGGAGAACAACCGGCTCTGTGCGGGCAATGTCAGAAGCCATGCATCTGAATGGCACCATCAGGCTATCGAAATTGTAACCTGCGGCAGCACTGGCGCCAGCGAATATTTTCATAAAGGCAAAATCCATCAATACCGGGGAAATAATGTTTGACGGAAGACTTGCCGAAACAACCGAATCGACCCGAAACCTGAAATCTGCCCACGATGCATCCGGTTCCGGCTTTTTGAAAAAATAGGTATACTTTTCATCTACTTTCCCTGACAACCAATAATCAAACTCAGGTGATGTAACCATGGATTCTATTTCGTCGGGCGAATACCCTGAAGCATATAATCCTCCGATAATTGCGCCCATCGATGTTCCTGTGATATAGTCGATCGGGATCCCTTCCTCTTCAAGAGCCCTGATCACTCCGATATGGGTTACCCCTTTGGATCCGCCCCCGCTCAATACCAATCCAACTTTCTGACCTTTTACAGGGAAGATTAGAAAGATTGTTGCAATAACAATCAGAATAAGTTGTAATCGCCTTATTTTCATTTTACTATAGCAAAAGAAATATGATATTTCCTGATATGTAAAGATAAACAAAGCAGCGATGCGATTTTTCAATCACACCGCTGTTTTAAGTTAAATTTGTAAAATATCTTATACGAGCGAAAGTGCCTGTTCAAGATCACCAATCAGATCGTCAACATCTTCAATTCCAACTGAATACCGAACCAACCCGTCTGTTATCCCTGCCTTCAGTTTGGCTTCAGCCGGCACTTTTGAGTGGGTCATCGAAGCCGGATGCTGAATCAATGTTTCAACACCTCCGAGCGAAACCGCCAGAATTGCCACTTTTACATTGTCCATCAGAATTTTTCCTGCTTTCAGACCACCCTTCAGTTCAAAACTAATCATGGAACCAAAACCATCCATCTGTTTCTTAGCCAGTGCATGCTGTGGATGAGACGGCAAACCCGGGTACATCACCCATTCCACTTTCGGATGATTCTCAAGATAAGCAGCAATTTTCATCGCATTCGCCTGAGAACGTTCAATGCGTAAGCCCAGGGTCCGGATGCCACGGATTACCATGTAAGCCTGATGCGGATCCATATTGCAGCCCATGGTAACCATCATGGATTTTAACTTACTTCCAAGTGCTTTATCTTTCGTTACAATCATACCGGCAACAATATCGGCATGACCGTTCAGGAATTTAGTCATTGAATGAAAAACAACATCAGCCCCCATTTCCAGTGGTCGCTGCAGGTATGGACTACAGAAAGTATTATCAACAACCAACAGCATCCCGTTTTCATGAGCCAGTTTTGCACATGCCTCCAGATCAGTGATGTCCATGGTTGGATTAGCAGGTGTCTCAACATACAATATCTTAGTATTGGGTCTGATTGCCGCTTTTACCTCTTCAATGTCGGCTGTGTTGACATAGGTTGACTCAACACCGAATCTCGACCAGTGCTGCTCCATTACAACCCTCGACGGTCCGTAAACAGCGGCAGAGCTCACCATGTGGTCGCCCTTCGACAACAGGGCCATATAAATCGTATTCACTGCTGCCATGCCCGACGATGTGGCAATGCCATGAAAACCAGATTCCAGATCAGCAACCAGTGTTTCCAGCGCATTGATCGTTGGGTTTCCGATACGCGTATAGATGTAGCCGTCATCTTCGCCTGAAAAACATCTGGCTCCATGATCGGCACTTTCGAAAAAGAAGGTAGATGTTTGATAAATAGGCACTGTGGCGCTTCCAAGCGGATTTTCGAATTCACCTCCATGAATCATGCGCGAATTGATGCCCAGTTTTTTACTGTGTTTCATTACTTTTGAATTAAATATTTGTTTTAGAACTCTTTGATTTCTGATTCATTCATTATTATGGTTGTATCATCTGTTTGATTTCGAAACGATTACCCGTTTTATCAGTAATAAAAGCAAGTTTTGCAGCTAACCTGTCAATCCTGACCACATGATAGCCGGCTGCTCCTGCTCTCTGACAAACCCCGTCAATATCCATCTCATTCAGGCAAATATGGTTGATACCCTGCATCTGCATATCCTCAACATGATAAAGTTCGATCCTGAAATCGCACCTTTCAAATACTTCTACACGAATCGGTTTTCTGATCCTGAAAATAGTCTCTGCCGTTTCCGGATCAATTTCGAACCGGTATTTTTCAGTGAAGCCAAGAATATTTTTGTAAAAATCCTGAATGTCAGATTGAAAGGCAAGAGGAAGGGCAATATGGTTAAGTATCTCCATAGAATTCATTTTATACCGGTTCAGGATTGATCCGGCCGGATGGGATGATGTTCCCTGATCATTCCGGATCCGCAGGAGGTGCAGACCAAACTATGACATGGTATTCCCGGCTGATGCGAAACCCTGAGGCTGCATCTGGGACACACACAGTAACCGGTTTGATGAACAGCCGGACGAGGCAACAAATCGCTGTTTACCACTGGCATCCGCTTGCTGACATCAACAATATTTCCACTCCGGCACACCGGACAACCACCTACTTTTACCTGGTTATCAGGCATACTAAATGCAGTACTGCAGGCTTTGCACCTGAACCATTGCTCATCAAAAGACACATTTCCACCTTCAATTACGACCGACAACCCCTCGACCAGCGCCCTGGCCAGTTTCTGCCTGGCCTGGTCATAAATACGCGAGAACGTCGGACGCGATACCTCCATACGGTCAGCGGCATCCTGCTGCGAAATACCTTCGTAATCCGACAACCGGAGGGATTCAAACTCTTCAAAAAGAATGGTTATACTTCCGTTATGTCCGGATGCAATCCCGAATGGCGCAAAACCTGAAGCAACAGGTGGCCTGTGGATTCGTCTGCTTCGCTTTGGTCGTGGCATATACTTCCGGATAATTTAGGTGCAAAGTTATGAACATTTGTTCAAATTCAAAATTACCTCTATTTATTCTTTTTCAGACCAAACGAAAAGCTGTCGAAAATAGTCCGGGCCCGGTTCTTCTTGAAAATGCCTTCGTTTATCGCCTTTACTTCTTCGATGGTGTAAAATGCATTGGGATTGAAACGATTGATGATCGAAACCACATGTTCAACATCTTTACGCTGGATGATGGTAAAAACAATGTTCACCTTTCCCTTCGCACCTTCGGCTTCAACTGAAGTAACTCCGTAATTGTTGTCTCTCAGGTAGGTAATCAGTTCACTGGTATCCTTCCGGGGAATAATTCTGATCAGTACATTGCCGATGGAAAGTTTTTCTTCAACCACCATTCCGATGTAATTACCCATAGCAAACCCTCCGCCATAGGCAACATAACACAGGATATTGTCTAGGTGCTTCATGATCTGGCTAACAGCAATCAGCCAGATGATGACTTCGAAAAAGCCAAGAAACGGAGCCAGTTTTTTCTGGCCTTTTGACAGGAAAATAAGCCTGAGTGTGCCGATGGTCTGGTCACTGATGCGGGCAAGGAAAATAAGCAACGGTAACACAACCCAGGTAAATACCGGGCTATCCTGTACAAAAAAGGAAGATACATCCATATGATCAGGTTAAAATTACAACTGCAAAAGTACCAATAAACAGCATAGAGCCTGACTGTTTTAAAAAGCACATCAGTGACCTGACCCGGATTTCGGGAAACAGGAATCAAATGAACGATTGCACCTGAATAATCACCGGCGTAATCCTGATTCAGTTATTTTGTATATTTGAATAAGTGTCTGATTTTAATATTCAATCAAACAACCATCCTATGGAAACACCTGAAAATAATCCAACCCCGGTCATTACTGTTGCCGACTGGATGATTACCCTTCTCATCAGGGCCATTCCCCTCGTAAACATCATCATGCTGTTTGTCTGGGCCTTCGGAAGCGGGAACAATCCCAACAAGGCAAACTGGGCAAAGGCAGTGCTGATATGGCTGGCCATTGGCTCTGTTCTCGCTGTAATCATCCTGGTTATTTTCGGCGCGGCCTTAATGGGGTTGCTTGAATCAGGCCCTGATTTTATCGACAGTCCCAGATATTAGCATTTCAAATGAATTTTAAGAATCTCACTCTCCGGAAAACAATTCCGGCATGATTTTATATGCAATGTCCAGACTCAAGATTATAATCCTGAAAATCAGCATCTCACAAAAACAGCTATCGCTTCTGCTCCTGCTGGTGATGAATGTTTCCGGCCTGATTGCCCAGCAGAAAATCATTTCAAGTTACGTGGATCCCGGCTCGGAATATGAGAACAGGGTCATTGACATTCTTCACCTGGAGGCGTCGGTTCAGCCGGATACCATCACCGGAGGTGTTACAGGAGTGGCTGTTTATATCTTTAATCCGCTGAGGCCGTTTATTGACTCCATAACCATGGTTGCGCCCGGCATTCATCCGGAATATGTAAGAATCAACAACCGTGATGTGAGGTTTTTAACTTCAGGTCCGGACCTTGTGATATCCGGGTTCCCGTCCTCACTGCCTGCCAGCAATAACATGCTGGAGATAAAATACAAATCCACCGGCCCCTATGAGCCATATTTCGTGGGCTGGGACGATCCTACACGGAGAATGCGCAGGCAGATCTGGGCACACCGGCCAACCGGCTGGATTCCATACATCAACGACCGTCTGACAGTAGATCTGACCATCACCTTCAGCAGCAAATACCTTGTTTATTCCAACGGTGAAAGAATTTCTGTTACTCAAAACCAGGATGGCACCAGCTCATGGCATTACCGGATGGCCCGCCCCCATCCCTTTTTCTCAACAGCGCTGGTCATCGGGAAATACGCCTGGAAGGAAATGAGGACAGCCTCAGGAATACCGCTTGAATACTGGTATTATCCCGACATGGAGGATCACTTTGAGCCTACCTACCGTTATTCAACCGAAATGTTTGACTTTCTGGAAAAAGAACTCGATGTGGCTTATCCCTGGGAACTTTACCGGCAGGCACCTGTGGCCGATTATTTATATGGGGCCATGGAAACCACCACTGCAACGATATTCGGTGATTATATGGCCATTGACGAGCGCGGATGGTGGGGAAGAAACTATGTGAATGTCAATGTACATGAACTCACCCATCAGTGGTTCGGCAACTATATTGCCCATCAGCCGGGTTCCGATGTATGGTTGACCGAAAGCCTTGCTACCTATTATGCCAAACTTTTCGAAAAATCAATCTTCGGCAATGATTATTATGAAAAAGAGCGGCTTTCGGAACAGAAAAAGACATTCACTCAAGCTGAACAGGATGATTTTCCGCTCGCCCATTCCCGTGCCGGCTCTTTCAGATGGTACCAGAAAGGTTCACTGGTACTGGATATGCTGAGGGATGAAATGGGCGATTCACTGTTCCGGAAAGCCATGACCCACTACCTGAAAAAATTCGCCTTTGCAGAAGCCTCTTCACACGATTTTATCAAGGCTTTCTATGAGGTGACAGGATTGCCGCTTGACTGGTTCTTCGATCAATGGTTATTCCATGGCGGAGAGCCTCACTTTGAAGTAAGCTTTACCGCCCTTCCGGATGTGACTGAGCTGAAGGTCAGACAGATTCAACCTGCCACACCCACGACCGGCCCGTTCAGGGTTACCACAACGGTTGTGGCCGGATACGCTGATGGAAGTACTTCAAGCCATCGAATTACCCTTGCCGGGATGGATACAACATTTCGTCTCCCCAATCATAAAAGGCTTCCGGTCAGCTATATTATCTTCGATTCAGGAAACCGCCTGCTGAAAAAGATCACATTCAACAGGACATTCAGCCAGCTGGCTGCTGCAGCGACGGGGGCATCCCTGGCCATCGACCGCTACGAAGCACTCACGGCTATGCGATCCTTCACTCCTGCTGTTAAAAGGCAGGCTTTGCTGGCGGCTGCACGTCAGTCGGAAAACGAACTCATCTACGCCGAAGTATTGTCTCAACTGGGGTCTGACAAGGATACGCAAAGCATTTCATTTTTCACAGGAGCGTTCAGGCATCCCGACGCACTGATCCGCCGCGCTGCCATTGAGAATTTTACACCATTAAACCCCGGCGACACAGCACGCATCGTCCATCTGCTCAATGACCCGGACTACATCAACACTGAACTTGCATTGAGAAAGCTATGCACCTTTATGCCTGAAAAGGCCGGATTCTGGCTTGCCACAACTGCCGGAGAAACCGGCTGGCGGGGAAGGAACATCAGGATGGCATGGCTCGAAATGGCGGTAAGGTCTGGGGAAAGTAACAGAATAGATGAACTTAAGGACTTTGCCGGCCCTTCGTTCGATTTTGAAACCCGGATCAATGCCATAAAGGCTTTGCAAAGCCTCGGTTTTCTGGATCAATCCCATGCCGTCAATCTTGTAGAAGCATACCATTACTGGAATCCAAAACTTTCCCGGCCGGCCTGGGATGCCATCAGCATCTATTCAATCAGCGCAGAAAAAAGGAAACTGATCGAAAGTGCATTTGATCAGAAAGGACTCACCCTGCCTGAATTTAAAAAATAAGTATCCCCGGAATAAAGAATGGGCTGCAGAAATAACTGCAGCCCATTCTTTATAGGTTCTGAATTCCGGATTATGCCTGAGCTGTCGGCCCTCCCAGAGAGAAAGGCATGGTAGCTTCGGTTTCCTTGATATGTCCGTGAACAGATTCAAATTTTGCAATATTTTCGCGGAGAGCACCCATCAGTCTTTTTGCATGCTGAGGTGTAAGGATAATTCTTGATTTAACCTTTGCCTTTGGTACTCCGGGCATCATCTTGACAAAGTCGATGATAAATTCGGCATTCGAATGGGTGATGATTGCGAGGTTTGAATAGATGCCTTCGGCCATTTCATCGCTCAGTTCAATATTTATCTGGTTCTGCTTATTCTCGCTCATGATAATTGTTTTAACAAGGTTTTTATAAAAAAAGAGCGACAAGTGAATTTCTGACCTGCCGCTCTTTCTGTTTCAGTGTTTAATCTTCGTAAACATCGGCTTTCGAAGCCATCAGTTTTTCGTATTCATCACGCGAGCCAACGATCAGGTCATCATATTCACGTAGTCCTGTACCGGCAGGGATCAGGTGACCAACAATTACATTCTCCTTCAATCCGAGGAGGTCGTCATTCTTGGCATTGATGGCTGCAACAGTAAGCACCTTGGTTGTTTCCTGGAACGAAGCAGCTGAGATAAAGCTCTTGGTCTGCAGTGAAGCCCTGGTGATACCCTGGAGCACCTGCTTGGCTGTTGCCGGCTGTGCATCACGTGCATCGATCAGTTTTTTATCGCGGCGTTTCAGCAATGAGTTTTCATCGCGGAGTTTACGTGCGGTAACAATCTGACCAGGTTTCAGGTTGGGTGATTCACCCGGATTGATCACGACTTTCTTACCAAAGATCCAGTCATTTTCATCGTGGAAATCGATCTTGTTGACCAATTCACCCTCAAGGAATTTGGTATCACCCGGATCGGCAACTTCAACCTTACGCATCATCTGACGAACGATAACCTCGTAATGCTTGTCGTTGATCTTAACACCCTGCAAACGGTAAACCTCCTGAATCTCATTCACGATATACTCCTGAACTTTCATTGGTCCCTTGATGGCAAGGATATCACTTGGTGTCATGGCACCTTCCGAAAGCGGGGTACCTGCCTTTACATAGTCGTTTTCCTGGGCGAGAATCTGTTTGGATGTCGGGATCAGGTAACTCTTTTCTTCTCCGGTTTTCGAAGTGATGATAACTTCGCGGTTACCACGTTTCAGCTTTTTGCCGAATGAAACCACACCGTCGATCTCAGCTACAATCGCAGGATCAGATGGGTTACGTGCTTCAAAGAGTTCGGTTACCCTTGGCAGACCTCCGGTGATGTCACCGGATTTTCCGATGGCACGCGGGATCTTGACAAGAATTTCACCGGCCTTGATCTTCCGGCTCTCTTCCACGATGATGTGTGAACCTACCGGAATGTCGTAAACCCTGAGGTCGGCATTGTCCTGTCCGACAATTCTGATGCTCGGGTTCTTCGTCTTCTGGCGCGATTCGATGATCACTTTATCGTGATAACCGGTCTGCTCATCCGATTCAACCCTGTAGGTTGTACCTTCAATAATGTTGTCGAAAATAACCTTTCCTGAAACTTCAGAAAGGATTACGGCATTGTATGGATCCCAGTCGCTGATCAGTTCACCCTTTTTGAGTTCGCTGCCCTGACGGAAGTAAAGGTTGGCTCCATAAGGAATGTGAGCAGAAGCAAGAACAATACTTGTCTTTTTATCGACAATTCTCATTTCAGCTGAACGGCCGATAACGATATCGTATTTTTTACCTTCAGCATTCTCATATTCAACATAGCGAAGCTCATCAATCTCAAGAATACCATCGTATTTGGCTTCTATGCGTGATGAAACCGAGATGTTGGAAGCAGTACCCCCTACGTGGAACGTACGGAGTGTAAGCTGGGTTCCCGGTTCACCGATTGACTGTGCCGCAATTACACCAACGGCTTCACCTTTCTGAACCATGCGTCCTGTTGCCAGGTTACGTCCGTAGCACTTGGCGCAAACGCCCTTCTTGGATTCGCAGGTGAGTACCGAACGGATTTCAACGGCTTCGATCGGCGAATCATCAATGATGCGTGAAACATCTTCGGTAAGCTCGTCACCGGCTGTAACAATAAGGTCACCGGTCTGCGGATGGTAGATATCGTGGAGCGAAACACGACCAAGTATACGATCGTAAAGTGTTTCAACAACTTCCTCGTTTTTCTTCAGTGCAGTGGTTGTCAATCCGCGCAATGTACCGCAGTCGGGTTCTGTAATGACCACATCCTGGGCAACGTCGACCAGCCTTCGTGTAAGATAACCGGCGTCGGCAGTCTTCAGAGCGGTATCGGCAAGACCCTTGCGGGCACCGTGGGTTGAAATGAAGTACTCAAGAACCGACAATCCTTCCTTAAAGTTTGAAAGAATCGGGTTTTCAATAATTTCACCTCCTGAGGCACCTGATTTCTGAGGTTTGGCCATAAGACCCCTCATCCCTGAAAGCTGGCGAATCTGTTCTTTCGATCCGCGGGCACCTGAATCAAGCATCATATAAACCGGGTTGAAACCCTGTTTGTCGTGCGAAAGATTCTCCATCAGGGTATAGGTCAAACGCGAATTGGTATGTGTCCAGATATCGATAATCTGATTGTAACGTTCGTTGTTGGTAATGAATCCCATATTGTAGTTGCTCATCACCTCTTCAACTTCGGCATTGGCCTGACCAACGAGCTCTTCCTTTACATCAGGAACGATAACATCGCTCAGTGTAAACGACAAACCTCCCCTGAAAGCCATGGTATATCCCTGGCTCTTGATGTCGTCAAGGAACTGGGCTGTTTTGGCTGTACCGGTTTTCTTCAGAACGTCACCAATGATATCCCTAAGGGCTTTCTTGGTAAGCAGTTGGTTGATGTAACCAAATTCTGCAGGAACCACCTGGTTGAAAAGCACCCGTCCAACGGTTGTCTCAATCAGCTGCTCGGTCTTGAAATCGGTCTCGGGGAGACGGATTTTAACTTTTATATAAGCGTGAAGATCAACGACCTTCTCGTTGTATGCGATGATAACCTCCTCGGGCGAATAGAAAATCATTCCTTCACCTTTTACAGGGTTTTCAGGAATCGATTTGCGGCCTTTGGTCATATAGTAAAGGCCGAGAACCATGTCCTGTGAAGGTACGGTAATCGGGGCGCCGTTGGCTGGATTCAGAATGTTGTGAGAGGCAAGCATCAGCAACTGGGCTTCCAGGATGGCTGCATTGCCGAGCGGAACGTGAACAGCCATCTGGTCACCGTCGAAGTCGGCGTTGAAAGCCGTACAAACAAGCGGGTGCAGCTGGATGGCTTTACCCTCGATCAGTTTCGGCTGAAAAGCCTGAATACCGAGCCGGTGAAGGGTTGGCGCACGGTTGAGCATGACGGGGTGTCCCTTGAGGATGTTTTCAAGAATATCCCAAACTACGGGATCTTTCCTGTCAACAATTTTCTTGGCTGACTTAACGGTCTTTACAATACCTCTTTCGAGCATCTTGCGGATGATGAACGGTTTGAAAAGCTCGGAAGCCATATCTTTAGGCAAACCGCACTCATTCAGTTTAAGCTCGGGACCGACAACGATAACCGAACGACCCGAATAATCGACACGTTTTCCCAGAAGGTTCTGACGGAAACGTCCCTGTTTACCTTTCAGGCTGTCGCTCAGCGATTTCAGTGCCCTGTTCGATTCGGTCTTCACTGAATTGGCTTTGCGTGAATTATCGAACAATGAATCAACGGCTTCCTGGAGCATACGCTTTTCGTTACGCATGATCACATCGGGGGCCTTGATTTCGATCAGCCTTTTCAGACGGTTGTTGCGGATAATTACCCTGCGGTAGAGGTCGTTAAGGTCACTCGTGGCAAAACGTCCGCCATCGAGGGGAACCAGCGGCCTGAGTTCAGGCGGAATCACAGGAACCACTTTCACAATCATCCATTCGGGATGATTTTCAATGCGGCTCTGGGCATCGCGGAATGCTTCAAACACCTGGAGGCGTTTCAGGGCATCGGCTTTGCGCTGCTGTGAAGTTTCGTTGTTGGCCTTGTGCCTCAGATCATACGACTCCTGGTCAAGATCGAGTCCTTTCAGCAGATCGTAAAGTGCTTCAGCACCCATCTTTGAAACAAACTTATTGGGGTCTGAATCGTCGAGGTACTGATTCTCTTTTGGCAATGCGTCGAGAACTTCAAAATACTGCTCCTCGGTAAGCAGGGCCATTTTTTCAATCTTGACTTCCTCTTTCAGCATAACGCCATCCATGATGCCGGGCTGAACGACTACGTAACGCTCGTAGTAAATGATGGAATCAAGCTTTTTTGTATTGAGGTTCAGCAGGGCGCCGATTTTGTTGGGCAACGACCTGAAGAACCAGATGTGGGCAACAGGAACGACCAGCTGAATGTGGCCCATCCGCTCGCGGCGGACTTTTTTCTCTGTAACCTCAACACCGCACCGGTCGCAGACAATGCCCTTATACCGGATTCTTTTATATTTTCCGCAATGACATTCCCAATCTTTTACCGGACCGAAAATCCGCTCACAAAACAATCCGTCACGTTCCGGTTTATAGGTACGGTAGTTGATTGTTTCGGGCTTCAGTACTTCACCGCTTGAACGCTCGAGAATTGCCTCGGGCGATGCAAGGCTGATGGTAATCCTGGAAAAATTGCTGGAAATTGTGCTGTCTTTTCTGAAAGCCATATGCTGTTGAATAAATATTTAAGTGAAGATTCTGAAAATACCGGTTTAAACCTGTCTGCCGGATAAACTGTTTAAGTGTTAACCGGCAGACAGGATTCCCGTTTGATTAATCGAAAGAGATATTCAGGCCAAGACCCCTGAGCTCGTGAACGAGAACGTTGAACGATTCAGGAATTCCGGGTATCGGCATATTCTCGCCCTTAACTATGGCTTCGTATGCTTTTGCCCTGCCCATCACATCATCCGATTTAACTGTAAGTATTTCCTGAAGTATGTGCGAAGCACCAAATGCTTCAAGTGCCCAGACTTCCATTTCACCGAATCGCTGTCCCCCGAACTGGGCTTTACCACCAAGGGGTTGCTGTGTAATAAGTGAATAAGGTCCGATAGAACGGGCATGCATCTTATCATCCACCATATGGTGAAGTTTCAGCATATAGATATATCCGACGGTTGCCGGCTGATCAAAACGTTCTCCGGTTCCACCATCATAGAGGAATACACGGCCGTTTTCAGGCAAACCTGCACTTTTCAGATAATCGTTGATCGCAGATTCTGCAGCACCGTCGAAAATCGGGGTGGCAAAATTCAGACCAAGCTTCTTACCTGCCCAGGCAAGTACTGTTTCATAAATCTGTCCCAGGTTCATACGTGATGGTACACCAAGCGGATTGAGCACAATGTCAACCGGTGTTCCGTCTGACAAGAACGGCATATCCTCTTCGCGTACAATCCTTGCAACAATACCTTTATTACCGTGACGGCCGGCCATTTTGTCGCCCACTTTCAGCTTGCGCTTCTTGGCAACATAAACTTTGGCCATCTGAACGATGCCGTTCGGCAGATCATCACCGACAGTAGCAACGAATTTCTTACGGTTATATACACCCAGTATCTCCTTATACTTGATGATGTAATTGTTGATGAGGGCTTTAACCAGGTCGTTAACATCCTTATCGGTGGTCCATTTGCTCGGATTCACGCTCAGGTAATCGATGCCCATGAGCATCTTCTGCGTGAACTTGACTTTTTTGGGTACGATTTCTTCCTTGAAGTTGTTGTAAACACCCTGTGAAGTCTTTCCGGAAACGAGAATAGTAAGCTTATCAACAAGTTTGGTTTTAAGGTCGTGTGAGTTCTTTGCAAACTCATCGTCGAGCACTTTCACCATATCCTTTTCCTTGGCTTTGACCTTGCGGTCTTTGATCATGCGCGAGAAAAGTTTCTTGTCGACAACCACACCCTTCATCGATGGGGGTGCCTTCAACGAAGCATCCTTCACATCACCGGCCTTGTCGCCGAAGATGGCTCTCAACAATTTTTCTTCCGGAGTCGGATCGCTTTCACCTTTCGGGGTGATTTTCCCGATCAGGATATCGCCTTCATTTACTTCAGCCCCGATACGGATCAGACCGTTTTCGTCAAGATCCTTGGTGGCTTCGGTACTTACATTGGGGATATCGTTGGTGAGTTCTTCCACACCGCGTTTGGTATCGCGTACTTCAAGGATAAACTCCTCGATGTGGATGGATGTGAAGATGTCTTCTTTAACAACCTTTTCAGAAATAACGATGGCATCCTCGAAGTTGTAACCTTTCCATGGCATGAAAGCCACCATCAGGTTGCGGCCGAGGGCGAGGTCGCCCTTCTGTGTTCCGTATCCTTCGCAGAGCACCTGACCCTTTTTCACCTTATCTCCCTTACGCACAATCGGGCGGAGGTTGATACAGGTATTCTGGTTGGTTCTTGCAAATTTTGTGAGGGTATAATGTTTGACATCGTCATCGAAACTAACAAGTTTTTCGTCTTCGAGACGAGTATGACGAATCACTATCTCAGCGGCATCAACAAATTCAACCAGTCCGTCGCATTCAGCGGTGACGAGCACCCTTGAATCGAAGGCTACACTCTTTTCAATGCCGGTACCAACAATCGGTGCCTCGGGATTGAGCAGCGGTACAGCCTGGCGCATCATGTTCGATCCCATGAGTGCACGGTTGGCATCGTCGTGCTCGAGGAAAGGAATCAGTGAAGCAGCGATCGAAGCAATCTGGTTCGGAGCTATATCAATAAGGTCGACGTTCTCCTTCTCAACGATAGGATAGTCGGCCAGGTAACGTACTTTGATACGGTCAAACAGGAAATTGCCATCGTCGGCCATCGGAGTGGTCGCCTGCGCAATTACCTTGTTCTCTTCTTCTTCAGCACTCAGGTAAACAGGCGCTTCGGCGGGATCAACCTTACCATTGACAACCCTCTTATAGGGGGTCTCAATAAATCCAAGCCTGTTGATCTTGGCATAAACGCACAATGAAGAGATCAGTCCGATGTTCGGTCCTTCAGGGGTTTCGATGGTACACAACCTTCCGTAGTGGGTGTAGTGAACGTCGCGGACCTCAAATCCGGCGCGTTCGCGCGACAAACCACCGGGGCCGAGGGCCGATACCCTGCGCTTGTGGGTAAGTTCAGCCAGCGGGTTGGTCTGATCCATGAACTGCGAAAGCTGGTTGGTTCCGAAGAATG
Source organism: Bacteroidales bacterium (assembly GCA_016705005.1). Lineage (GTDB taxonomy): Bacteria > Bacteroidota > Bacteroidia > Bacteroidales > Lentimicrobiaceae > Lentimicrobium. The sequence goes on from JADIZB010000034.1 coordinate 94,689, forward strand.
AGTTGATCACCGATGACAGTGTCTTGGCATTGATCAGATCCATGGGTGTGAACACCTCGTTGTCACGTACATTCATACGTTCGCGGATGGTACGGGCCATACGGGCAAGTCCGACACCAAACTGGTTATAAAGCTGTTCGCCGACGGTACGCACCCTACGGTTGCTCAGGTGGTCGATGTCGTCAACTTCAGTTCTCATATTGATCAATCCGATCAGGTATTTGATGATCGAGATGATATCCTGTTTGGTAAGTACCCTTGTTTCAAGGGAGGTATCGAGCTGAAGCTTCTTGTTGATCCTGTAGCGTCCTACATCACCCAGATCGTAGCGTTTGTCGGAAAAGAAAAGCTTTTCGATGATACCACGGGCTGTTTCCTCGTCGGGAGGTTCGGCATTACGCAACTGCCTGTAGATATACTCAACCGCTTCTTTTTCAGAGTTGGCTGTATCTTTCTGCAGGGTATTGAATATAATTGAGAAGTCAATATTATCAAGGTCATCACGGTGGAGAAGGATGGTCTTGGCACCGGATTCAACAATCTGGTCAATATGGTGGTTCTCGATAACCGTTTCACGGTCGATGATGACCTCGGTACGTTCGATGGAGACTACTTCTCCGGTATCCTCGTCTACGAAATCTTCCACCCAGTTTTTCAGCACCCTGGCGGCGAGTTTGCGTCCGACAACTTTTTTGATTCCGGCTTTTGACACTTTTACCTCTTCGGCCAGGTTGAATATTTCGAGAATATCCTTATCGGTTTCGTAACCGATGGCCCTCAGAAGGGTGGTAACGGGTAATTTCTTTTTCCGGTCAATGTATGCGTACATCACATTGTTGATGTCGGTGGTAAATTCCATCCAGGAACCCTTGAAGGGGATGATCCTGGCCGAAAACAACTGTGATCCGTTGGCATGGTAACTGGTGCCGAAAAATACACCGGGTGAGCGGTGCAGCTGTGAAACAACGACCCTTTCGGCGCCATTGACCACAAAGGTACCTTTGGGAGTCATGTATGGGATCATTCCCAGGTAAACATCCTGAATAATGGTCTCAAAATCTTCATGCTCCGGATCGGTACAATACAGTTTGAGTTTGGCTTTCAGAGGCACACTATAAGTGAGACCTCTTTCAATACATTCCTCGATCGAATAGCGCGGGGGATCAATAAAGTAGTCGAGAAACTCGAGTACAAAATTGTTGCGCGCATCGGTGATCGGAAAGTTTTCAGCGAAAACCTTGTACAAGCCTTCCGAAGCCCTGTTTTCAGGGTTCGTTTCCAATTGAAAAAAATCCTGAAATGACTTGATCTGTATATCAAGGAAATCAGGATATGCGGCTCTGATCTTAGATGTTCCGAAACTTATACGTTCGATTGTTTTTGAAGCCAAGGTTGTAAAATTTAAAGTAAATACTCTGTTATTTAAACAATTAAACCCGATTTAAAAATCGGGAAACAGCAGATTCTGAACCTATGCGTACGCATAGAAACAGAACCTGCATGTATAATTGCAATAAAATCCCATCTACTTATTTTACTTCAACCTCTGCTCCGGCTTCTTCGAGTTGTTTCTTCAGTGCTTCAGCTTCGTCTTTCGATACGCCTTCTTTGATTGCTTTAGGAGCAGCGTCAACAAGTTCCTTGGCTTCTTTCAGTCCAAGGCTGGTGAGTTCTTTCACGAGTTTTACAACTGCCAGTTTAGCCTGACCAGCTGCCTTGAGGATAACGTCGAATTGTGTTTTTTCTTCAGCTACTGCTGCTTCGCCAGCACCAGCACCACCGCCGGCCATCATAACCGGGGCTGCAGCTGCGGGTTCAATTCCGTATTCTTCTTTAAGAATCAGGGCTAATTCGTTAACTTCTTTAACAGTCAGATTAACCAATTGTTCTGCAAAAGCTTTTAAGTCTGCCATTTTTATTGATGTTTAAATTGTTTTACAATGTAAGTTACTTGTTCAGTTTTCAGGTTTATGCTTCCTAATGAAGCTTAAGCTTCCCTTTCTGACAGGGTTTTGAGAACGCCACTCAGTTTCTGTCCGCCTGACTGCAGTGCAGAAATAACATTCTTTGCAGGTGACTGGAGGGCGAGAATAATATCGCCGATGAGTTCGTTCTTCGATTTGATGCTGATAAGCATATCAAGGCTGGTGTCACCAACAAATGACATTTCTTCAACGTAGGCACCTTTAAGAATAGGTTTGGCGCTTGTTCTACGGAATTCCTTGATTAACTTGGCAGGCTCATTGTTTACTTCCGATAACATAATGGAAGTAGCACCCTTGAGTGTGTTATAAAGACCCGAAAAGTCCTTGTCGGAACGTTCCATAGCCTTACGCAACAATGTGTTTTTAACAACGATAAGCTTTACATCTTTTTTGAAGCAAAGCCTTCTCAGTCTGCTTGTGACTTCCACATTCAGGTCAGAGATATCTGTAATATAGATATTGTTGCTGTTTTGCAGTTGCTCGGTCAGGGTGTCAATCAGTTGACTCTTTTCTTCTTTTCTCATGATAATTTTTCAGTTTTGAGGAAAGTTCCACAGACTAACTTACGCAGTGATTGATTTTTGATCAACACGGATACCCGGACTCATGGTGCTTGACATGAAAAGTGATTTCATGTAAGTACCTTTGGCAGCTGTCGGCTTCAGTTTAACGATGGTCTGAAGAAGTTCTTTAGCATTATCGAGCAGTTTTGCTTCTTCGAAAGATGTTTTTCCGATGGCAGCATGCACGATACCGAACTTATCAACCTTGAAATCGATCTTACCGGCTTTAGCCTCGGTAACCGCTTTTCCAACCTCCATGGTAACAGTGCCTGTTTTTGGGTTAGGCATCAGGCCGCGGGGGCCTAATATCTTTCCGAGTGCACCTACCTTGGGCATAATGCTGGGCATGGTAATCACGACATCAACGTCGGTCCAACCTTCTTTGATTTTCTGGATGAACTCATCCAGTCCGTAATAATCAGCACCTGCTGCTTTGGCCTCTTCTTCCTTATCGGGAGTACAAAGAACCAAAACCCTTACTGTTTTGCCGGTACCATGAGGCAGCATCACTGTTCCCCTGACCATTTGATTGGCTTTACGGGGGTCAACACCTAAACGAACATCAATATCTACTGAACTATCGAATTTGGTGTTTGATATCTGCTTCACGATCTTTATGGCTTCGGTGAGGGTATAGGTGCCGTTCTTATCGAACTTGGCAAGAGCCTCTTTCCTTTTTTTTGTCAATTTAGCCATTTCACGCCTTGTTAAGAATTTGTTTTAACAATTGAACTGTCACTCTTTGTGTCAGTGCTGTTATTAGTCAATAGCAAATGGTGGAGTACCTGAAACGGTAATTCCCATGCTTCTCGCTGTTCCTGCAACCATTCTCATGGCTGATTCGATCGTAAAAGCGTTCAGGTCGGCCATCTTGATTTCTGCAATTGCCTGAACCTGATCCCAGGTAACCGAACCAACCTTCTTGCGGTTTGGCTCAGCTGAGCCGCTCTTCAATTTGGTTGCTTCTAACAACTGTACTGCTACAGGAGGAGTTTTGATGATAAAATCAAACGACTTATCTTTGTAAACAGTAATGATAACCGGGAGGATTTTGCCTGCCTGGTCCTGTGTACGGGCATTAAACTGCTTACAAAACTCCATAATATTGACACCCTTCGAACCCAATGCAGGGCCGATGGGAGGTGACGGATTGGCTGCAGCACCTTTTACTTGCAGTTTGATAAAACCGCTTATTTCTTTTGCCATTGTTGAAAACTTAGTGATTTAGAAATTCACAGTACCCGTTCGTCAGTCTTTCTCTACTTGCATAAAGCCGAGTTCAAGCGGGGTTTTACGGCCAAAAATCTTGACCATGACTTTCAGCTTTTTCTTCTCCTCGTTGATCTCTTCGATCACTCCGGTGAAGCTGTTGAAAGGCCCGTCGATAACGGTTACGGTTTCACCAACGATAAACGGAACACTGACTTCTTCGCCCTGTTCTGTAAGTTCGTCGACTTTACCCAGTATGCGGTTAACCTCGGCAGGCCGAAGGGGAACGGGTTCACCCTTTGAACCAAGGAAACCTAAAACACCCGGCACATTTTTGATGGTGTGCGGGATTTCTCCAACCAGTATGGCTTCGATAAGTATGTAGCCCGGAAGGTAATTCCGTTCCTTACTTACTTTCTTACCCTTACGCACCTGATAAACCTTTTCGGTTGGGATCAGCACCTGTGTTATATAATCGCTTAAGCCAAGGCGGCTAATCTCGCTTTCAAGGTATTGCTTTACCTTTTTTTCGCTACCGCTTATGGCCCGGATTACGTACCACTTTTTATTATCATCGCCCATACAAGAAAACGTAAATGATAAGCTTGTTTATCAAATAACTGATTAAGAAATATAGAGAAAGTGGTTACTCAATTAAAACAGCAGGTAGAACTGTTTCAACAAAGTCTGGAAAGACATATCCATCAGATAAACGACAAACGCGATTATGAGGGAAGCGATGGATACAACGATTGCACTATTCTGGAGCTCGCTCCATGTTGGCCAGGAAGTTTTATTAACCAGCTCATCGTAACTTTCGCTGATGTATTCCTGAATTTTTGTCTTTGCCATTTAACCAGTTTTTTATTGCACGGGAGGAGAGACTCGAACTCCCAACCAACGGTTTTGGAGACCGCTACTCTACCAATTGAGCTACACCCGTTTGAATTTTTCCAAGAGGAATAATCCCCGCCGAATTATATTATTTAATATGGCAGAGATAAAGGCATCCCTGAAGGAACACCTTTATCTCAGGTATTTTTGTGTTAGTCAAGGATCTCCGTTACCTGTCCTGCACCTACGGTACGGCCACCTTCACGGATAGCGAAACGGAGGTTTTTCGACATAGCAATCGGAGCAATCAGCTTAACTACAACTGAAAGGTTGTCACCAGGCATAACCATTTCAACACCATCGGGAAGAATTACTTCACCGGTAACGTCGGTAGTCCTGAAGTAGAACTGTGGACGATATCTGTTGTGGAATGGGGTATGACGACCACCTTCTTCTTTTTTCAGGATATAAACCTCACCCTTGAATTCTTTATGAGGAGTTACTGAACCTGGTTTTGCGATAACCATACCACGACGGATGGCATCCTTATCAATACCACGGAGGAGGAGACCTGCGTTATCACCGGCTTCACCTGTATCGAGGATCTTACGGAACATTTCAACTCCGGTAACTACTGATTTCAGTTTTTCAGCATCCAGACCAATGATGTCAACGGGATCACCGGTGTGAATAACTCCGGTTTCAATACGACCGGTTGCAACGGTTCCACGACCTGTAATTGAGAATACGTCCTCAACCGGCATCAGGAAAGGTTTGTCAATATCACGTGGAGGCAGCGGAATCCATGTATCAACTGCGTCCATGAGTTCAATAATTTTTTCAACCCATACAGGCTCTTTGTTCAATCCACCGAGGGCTGAACCACGGATGATGGGTGAGTTGTCACCGTCGAAACCGTAGAAAGTCAACAGGTCACGGATCTCCATCTCAACGAGGTCGAGAAGTTCGGGATCGTCAACAAGGTCAACTTTGTTCATGAAAACAACGAGACGGGGAACACCTACCTGACGTGCAAGCAGAATGTGCTCACGGGTCTGAGGCATCGGACCATCGGTAGCTGCTACAACAAGGATAGCACCGTCCATCTGGGCAGCACCTGTAACCATGTTCTTAACGTAGTCAGCGTGACCCGGACAGTCAACGTGTGCATAGTGACGATTTGCGGTCTGGTACTCAATGTGAGCGGTATTGATGGTAATACCCCTTTCTTTTTCCTCCGGAGCGTTGTCAATCGAATCGAATGACCTGAACTCTGACCATCCCCTGTCAGCAAGACACAGGGTGATTGCAGCGGTTAAAGTGGTTTTACCGTGGTCAACGTGACCAATGGTACCAACATTAACGTGCGGTTTGGAACGATCGAATTTTTCTTTTGCCATATTAAATAATTGTTGTGTTAATTGTAAATTAATAAAACTTACTTTAAGTAAATTAAATCAGAGCCAATGACGAGAGTTGAACTCGTGACCCCTTCCTTACCAAGGAAGTGCTCTACCACTGAGCTACATCGGCTTATCGGTATAATGCCTGCCTGCTTACGGATATCCGTGCAGTACAGGAAAACCAGTTTTGAGCGGAAGACGGGGCTCGAACCCGCCACCTATAGCTTGGAAGGCTATCGCTCTACCAAATGAGCTACTTCCGCATGATGTATGGACGGAACAATTCCGGTTATCCCATACATTTTTTGTGTGGGGGGAGGAGGATTCGAACCTCCGAAGGCTGTGCCAACAGATTTACAGTCTGCCCCATTTGACCGCTCTGGTATCCCCCCGCATTCATTGTTTCAATATCTAAAGAACAGAGCCGATGGAGGGATTCGAACCCCCGACCAGCTGATTACAAATCAGCTGCTCTGGCCAACTGAGCTACATCGGCATGATGTCTGATTCAGGCAGCCAATTGCTCCCCATCATCCTTTTAAGCATGTTGTGAAAAATTTTCATTTCTGAAATTTTCACTACAGTACTCCGGCTTTCGATGAACTATACAGCTTCTTAAAAACGAAGCAGTCCTTCTTTTCAAAAGGACTGCAAATGTATAAACTATTTTGATACCAACAAATACTTTTAGCATTTTTTTGGCTAAATCCGAAAATTTATTTTCTCAACTTCTCCTTGTGCTTGTCCAATTGCTTACGTAGTGCCTCAATGGCAGTATCTGTGGCTTCCTCAAATGTCGTACTCTGCTTTTTTGCAAACAGGTCATTCCCCTTTATCAAAAGTCGTATTTCAGCTACTTTATTGTCATGCGTTTCGGCATTATCAAGTTTCAGGGTCACCTCACTGCCAATAATTCCATCATATACACCCGACAACTTCTCTACCTTCTCATTGATAAAAGATTCCAACTTCTTGTCAGTCCTGAACTTTACAGCATTAATGCTAACTTTCATAGTTCCTCCGTTTTTTAAGCCCTTGGATGGGCGAGTTTGTATATAGATTTAAGCTTCTCAATACTATTGTGCGTGTAAACCTGGGTTGCAGCCAGGCTCGCATGCCCGAGCAATTCCTTGATGGCGTTCAGGTCAGCCCCTTCATTCAGCATATGCGTGGCAAATGTGTGCCTGAGCACATGCGGGCTTTTTACACCCCTCACACCGGCAAGGGTAAGGTAATGTTTCACCTTACGGTAAATAAACACAGGATAAGCTTTTTTTCCCTGATCCGTGACAATTATTTCCAAAACACCCGGTTTTATGACCAGTTCACGCTCTTTCAGATAATCATCCATCAGCTTCAGCAACTGCCGGGTAACCGGAATGATGCGCTGTTTGTTCCTTTTTCCGGTAACCTTGATGGTCTGGGCACTCCGGTCGATGTCCTGCAGCCTCAGATGCAGCAGTTCGGCCAGTCGGATCCCGGTACAATAGAGGATTTCAAGAACCAGCATATCGCGGTGCATCGGGAATGTATCTGTTACACCCGCCGGATGCAGGGCCGTTTCCATTTCGGCAACCGATGCAAACACCGGAACCCTCGAAGGGATAGAAAGTGATGAGGCTTTGCTGACCGGGTTGTCGGACCTCAGCCCTTCCTTTAACAGAAAACGGAAATATGCCTTGAGAGAGGATAATTTGCGGTTGACACTCCGCGAAGCCAGTCCTTCGTCAATCAGCGAAGCCAGCCATGACCTGATCATGCTGTACGTAACCTCCTCGTCGGATGTGATTCCGTAAGCATTGGTAATATATTCGCCAAACTGGTTCAGGTCTGATTTATAGGCAGCAACTGTGTGGGCAGAGTAGCGTTTACTGAGTTGTATATGTTGATAGAAAGAGTCTCTTATCATGCACGCAGTTAAAAAAAGAAGAAAACCCTGTGTCCTTCTTTAAATAATGTCTAAATGTAAGACATTATTTCAGGAACACAAAATTTTCCTCCTTAAATCGCACTTAAAAAAGGCGGTCTAGTTCTCTTCGGCCTGTTGTAACTGCTGAACGTAAATAGCGTGTAACCTTTGTTCACGGTTCTTTACAGATGGCTTTGTAAATTTCTGCCTTTCGCGCAGTTCTTTAACAACACCGGTTTTTTCAAACTTTCTCTTCAGTTTCTTTAAGGCCCTGTCGATGTTTTCGCCTTCTTTAACGGGTACGATAATCATACGAAATACGCTCTCTTTCTGTTAATGGTTAAATGAAATCATTATTTAAGGGGTGCAAAGATAGAATTAACTTTTTACTCTGCAAAATTATAAGTCATCTTTTTTCAAAGGTTTTCCTTCAGATAATTCTCAATCATCTTGAAGAGATGCATCCTGGTATTGCCGCCATAGATCCCGTGGTTACGGTTCACATACAGCATCTGGTCAAACTGCTTGCCCGCCTGAACCAGCCTTTCCGACAATTCGACCGTATTCTGCAGATGCACATTGTCGTCAGCCATACCATGAACCAGCAACAACTTTCCTTTCAGCTTATCGGCAAAGAACAACGGTGAGTTCTGATCGTATCCGTCGGGATTATCCTTGGGCTTGCGCATAAAACGCTCGGTGTAGATGTTGTCGTAATAACGCCAGTTGGTAACCGGAGCCACAGCAATGCCCATCTTATAGATGCCATCCCCCTTCAGCATACACGAAGCCGAAATGAATCCCCCGTAACTCCAACCCCAGATGCCGATCCTGCTTCCGTCAGCATAGGGCAGCGAGGCTGCGTATTTTGCTGCTTCCACCTGGTCAATCGTTTCATACTTACCCAGCTGGAGATAGGTCACCTTGCGGAAAGCCTCTCCCCTGCCCCCCGTTCCGCGGGGATCAACACACATCACGATATAGCCCTTCTGCGCGATGTATTCATCAAATCCGAAACCCCAGCGATCGAGCACCTCCTGCGAATTGGGCCCGCTGTACTGGTTCATCAGAACCGGGTACTTTTTTGTGGAATCAAATGCCGGCGGGTAAATCACCCAGCCGTTCAGGGTAACATCCTCAGAAGTTGTAAAGGTGAAGAACTTTTTCAGGACAGGCCTGAACTCATCAAGCCTGGCACGCAGATCCGCATTGTCTTCGAGCACCCTGATCTGCTTTCCGGAAGCATCGTACAGGGTATATACAGCAGGTGAAACGGCAGAGGAATAAGTTCCGATGTAATATCTGAAACTGCTGCTGAAATCTGCTGTGTTGGTTCCTGCGCTCTTTGAAAGCATCTTTGTTTTGCCATCCATGGTAACCGTATAAACTTCGGTCTGCGTGGGTGAAACACCGGCAGCCTGGTAATAAAAAAGCTTTTTTGCCGGGTCAAAACCATAATATTCCGTTACATCGAAACTACCACTGGTCAGCTGTTTTACCAGGGCTCCGTCCACACCATATAAATAAAGATGTGTCCATCCGTCTTTTTCGCTGGTGATTACAAAGTGCTTTCCATCAGGAAGAAAACTGATGCGGTCGAAGTTGCTTTCATCGATGTAGCACTTGTTGGTCTCGGTGTAAATCACCGCTGACTGACCCGTGGAGGCATCGGTTTTAAGTATTTCCAGCTTGTTCTGCAGCCGGTTCAGCCGCAGTATGGCCAGCGCTGAGGGATCTTCGGTAAACATGATCCTCGGGATATACTGGTCTTTTTCAGGTCCGATGTCAGCCCGAAGTGTGTTGCCTGATTCCAGGCTGTACAGGTGTACCGTGACATCAGAATTGTCTTCACCGGCTTTCGGGTATTTGAACTGGCTGTTTGAAGGATAGAGGGCATTCTCATCCATGGCCGGCTTTTGCCCCTGGAACAGGGTCATGTTGAACATCTTCACATTGCGCTCATCAAATTTTACATAAGCCAGTTTCTTACTGTCGGGCGACCAGCTGAAGGCCTTGTTGTATTCAAATTCCTCCTCATAAACCCAGTCGGGCGCGCCGTTGATTATTTCGTTGAATTTGCCGTCGGTGGTGATTTTAATCTCCGATCCTTTGGCCGGGTCGGCAATAAACAGGTTGTTTTCACGCACAAAGGCAACCAGGTTGCCATCGGGCGAGAAGGTGGCCAGTTGCTGTTTGCCTTTTGCCGACAACGGAGTGAATTTCCGGGCTGCAATGTCGAATATGTAATAATCGGCCCTGAATGAGCGCCTGTACAAGGGTTCGTAATCCGACTGGATCAGCAGGCGGCTTTCATCGGCGCTAAACTCATAATCCACGATCATTTTAATCCCTGAATCCGGGAATTCGCCCAGATCAAGAATGGTTGCTACTTTTTCACCTGATTTGTAACTGAACTTTTCCAGTTTAAGGTTATCTTCACTCAGCGTGGTATAATGAATGCCGTCACTCATCGATTTCAGTCCATCGACCGAAGCCGATGCGAAGATGCGCTTCTTCATCAGGTCTTCCAGGGTGAATGGTTTGCTGTTTCCCTGGGAAAAAGCAGTCAGAGAGATCTGGAAAGTAACCAGAAACAGTGCAAATGATATCAGTTGTTTTTTCATCAGTGAATATTTTGATGTTTTCGGCAGGCTCAGATAAATTCTAATGGCCGGTTTGTTATTTCGAAGCGCCAAAGATAAACGATCATTCATTACAGAGATAACCATGAAAGTGGATTGATTACTTTTTGACGGGATGGTAATATAAAATAAAGCAAACAAATAATTCGTGATACCATCCCGATACCAATCGGAAACCAACCCTGCCCACCGGTTTACCCATTGCAGGAGGGCACAGTGGATACAATTCAAAAATCTCAGTGTAACTCTCCCGAAGTATCGGGACAAGTCGTGATACCTCAGTGAACATCTGTGTTGCTTTTTTTATTTCACAGAGCACCACAGAGTCAGAAATAAGAATCTGAAAAAATGATTCTTACCAAAAATTTTCAAAATTCAGAATGCAATGGATTTTTTTTATCTTTGCCAACCCAAAACGGGATGTTAGCTCAGTTGGTTCAGAGCATCGCCTTGACAGGGCGGGGGCCACTGGTTCGAGTCCAGTACATCCCACTAAAACAACACCTTAAGCCTTGATAATCAGGGCTTATTTTTTTTTCAGATGCCTGTCGTTTACATGCAAACATTACACTGAAACTTAATGTGGCGAGTTCTGGTCATTTCTTAAAGATTAAATATTGAACAAACAATATGATATCCTTCGTTTCCGGGTGTCATCCCTTAAAATAGATCTTCCCTGAAAGCACTCAGCCATCAGGGAAGATCTTTTGATTACCGGAAAAATGTCCTGAAGTTATCAGGGAGTGACACTTCCGACAAAACCGGCAGCATTATTGTCGATGATGGTCATATCGCCCGTATCAACAGTCCCGTCTCCATTCACATCGCTTGAAATATAGCCGAACATAAAGCCGGCTGCATCGTTATCCACCGGAGTCATATCACCTGTATCAACAGAACCATCCTGATTTACATCACCGCCAAAGATTACATACTCACCGGTGATCATCAACAGCAGGTTGCCTCCAAATGCTTTGGCAGGTGTATCAAACGAGTAACTTATGGTTGTGTTATCCATGGATACCGGTACCGATGAAGTCGTCTCAATACTGTTACGGTGCCTGATGGTGATGTAAAAAGGCCCGGACAACGCAGCCGGCACAGACACACCCGCAGTTCCGTCAACACCCAGGTCTACATCATCGGAGAACAGTATGGAACCATAGTCCGCTGCAGCATGCAACTCAACGGTGATGATGTCGGCAATGCCAGGACCGGCATGGGGACCATTCTCGTCATAGGCCTGACGCATAATTCCCGGGCCATTGTAAAGGCCTTCAAGGAAAACCTGGAGGTTAAGTACCCGGTCGGGCAGTGTGAATGTCTGAACATCATCATCGGTATCATAATAAGCGTTTGAACCTGCAATACCGGTAACGGTGGCGATATTGGTCAGTGAACCGGCAAGGATATCCTCAGCGGTAAGGGTGTAAACTGCACTGAAGGTAGTGTTGTCAACAGCGCCAGGAACAAGGGAAGCAATCGGGTTGCCTGCAACGCTGACCAAGGGATCATCAATCATAACATTGAATAAAGTCAGGTTTCCTGTATTGGAAACAGAGAATTCATATTCAATCTGATCACCGGCATTGTATTCACCAATGGGCTCATTATCAACATAAGTTCCGGTTTTGGCCAGCTCTATATTGTTTGATAACGGAGGAACAAAGTAGATAAATCCGCAGTTTTCAAAAGCTTCATTGATGTAGATCAAAGCATATTTAATGTTGGCCCGTGTTGGTGCATCTGGTCCGGGTAAAACGGCCCTGCCAAGTGCCAGATTGGCCAGATCCATAAGGTCCTGAACAGTCGGGTCATTGCCAAGATAGTTATACACTGTGGGATCAATCATATAATGCGTTGAATCTGACAAGGGATAATTCCCCTGCCCTCCGCAACCTGAAGATGATCTGACATAAAACTCCGGACTTTCGAGCAACAGATCGGCCAGTGCAGGAGTCAGCCACAGGTTGAACTGGAATGTAATGGCTTCAGCCAGGAGCGAATTGTAGAGGGTACCATCGGGTCTTAAAAGATTTCCGAAGTTGCCGCAACCATAATTTCCGGTCAGTGCATTGGCATTGCTGGCCGCCGGGAGAATATCCATGACACATTGGGCTCCACCCACAACCGGCACCGTAAAAGATCTGTTATTGGCAGGAATACCCAATACCATAGGCCCATTCTCATTCAGAAGAGATTCCATTAGTTCAAGAGAACTCTGTCCATCGCAGAAACTACCTGCTGAACTCCCTAAAGTATACTGGGTTACGGTACAGTATTCTTCCTGACAATCCGGAACTTCAATTGTCTGGACAAAGGATGATTCATTTCCGCATCCATCGGTCACTATCCAGGTTCTGGTATAGTTTGCCGGGGAAGTAGTTTGAGCAGAAGGCTCTGTTACATCGGAAACCAGAATTACTGAGCCACAGTTATCTGTCCACTCAGGAGCAACCCATGGTAAATTGCTGAACTGCGTGAAACAATCTGCTACAATTGATGTTGCAGGAGCATTGGTTAAAGCAGGAGCGGTTTCATCATTCACAGTGATAACCTGAGTGGTACTTGCATAATTTCCGCAGGCATCCTGTACGGTCCAGGTTCGTGTAATCGTCAGATTGCAACCCTGACCACTGACCTGATCAACTCCGGCCACTTCTCCTGATCCGCTGCAATTATCAGTCCAGCCTAGGTAACCCGGACCGGGTACATCGGCAATACACTGGTATGAAGTGTTGGAGGGGGCTGGTTCAAAAACAGGCGCAATATTGTCGTTAATCTCAATAGTCTGGGTACAGGTCACTGTGTTTGAGCAACGATCTGTGATTGTAAAGGTTCTGGTTACGATAACCGGACAACTGCCGGATTGCGAATCTTCATAAGTGTATGAAGTTATTAGGCAACCTTCAGAAACAGAACCTCCCGCTGCACTAAAATCTGCCTGTGTAATGCTTACCGGTGTCTCTGAATAAATCAGTCCGTTTATAGCAGATGTGTTGCAGCCTGTAACAGAAAAACCGGCCGGACAGGAACCGATCATAACGGAAGGCGGAGGTAATATTGAAAATATTGCCGTTGCTGATCCGCTTTCACATAGATCGGTGACATTGTAGGTAACCTCAACACTTCCTCCGCACAAGGCCGGTGCAACCGGAGTTGCTGTAAAAGAACCCTGAGGATTGCAGCCGCCGCTTACACCAAACTGACCAAGCCAGATGGCAAAGGCTGCATCAACAGCAGACTGATTGTCATAGTTGCATGAGGACGTTGAGATATCACCCGGCTCATTAATGGTTAAAACAGCCGGTCCATTGATGGTGAAGGTGGCCGTTTCTGAACCACTTCCGCATTCATCCGTTACATTGTAGGTTACCGTGGTTGTTCCGCCTTCGCAAAGGACAGGAGCAACCGGGGTGCCGGCTATGGTTCCCTCTGGATCAAATCCTCCGGTAACACTGAAGCCGGTCAGCCAGTTGTCAAATGCCGTATTCACGGCATCCTGATCTGTAAACTGACAGGATGCTGCGGTGAAGTTATCCGGTTTATTGATGACCAGCGGGTTGGGCGATACAACGGTAAAGGTCGCTGAATGGGTAGTGGTGGTGTAACAATGATCGGTGACCGTCCAGGTGACCGTGGTGCTGCCGCCGCAAAGTCCCGGGGCTGATACTGACCCGTGGTCTTCCTGTGGTGCACAACCTCCGCTGACGGTAAAACCATTCAGCCAGTTTGTAAAGGCTGTGTTGATGGCTGCCTGATCGGCATAGTCACCGGCAGGGGTTGTCAGGTCACTGACTTCGGTAACCATAACTGCTGCCGGGTTATTGATCGTAAAGGTTGCTGTATGTGTCGATGTGACATAGCAGTGATCCGTTACCGTCCAGGTGACCAGGTGCTGCCGCCGCACTAAGCCGGGGCAACAGGGGTACCATTGGTAAAGGCCGGTGAACAGCCGCCGGTTACGCCAAAGCCATCCAGCCAGAGTGCAAAGGCTGCATCGGCAGATGCCTGATCAGCGTAAGTGCAGGATGAGGTGGTCAGATCGTTCACTTCGGTTACTGCAACCGCTGTCGGGGCATTGATGGTGAAGGTGCCGTGGCGCTTCGTTAAGGTACGGTTGTTCCCCCAAAGGGGCGCGCCCGACTGTAAACGACGGGGGGGGCGGGTATGATGGTGGGGGAATGGTAAAGGTGGCTGTATGGGTAGTCGGCATAGCAATGATCGGTGACCGTCCAGGTGACCGTGGTGCTGCCGCCGCACAGACCCGGGGCTGATACAGTCCCGTGATCTTCCTGTGGTGCACATCCGCCGCTGACAGCAAAACCATTCAGCCAGTTTGTAAAGGCGGTGTTGATGGCTGCCTGATCGGCATAGTCACCGGCAGGGGTTGTCAGGTCACTGACTTCAGTAACCATAACTGCTGCCGGGGTATTGATCGTAAAGGTAGCTGTATGGGTCGATGTGACATAGCAATGATCCGTCACCGTCCAGGTGACCAGGGTGCTGCCGCCGCAATAAGCCGGGGCAACAGGGGTGCCATTGGTAAAGGCCGGGGAACAGCCGCCGGTTACGCCAAAGCCATCCAGCCAGAGTGCAAAGGCTGCATCGGCTGCAGACTGATCAGTGTAAGCACAGGAAGAGGTGGTCAGATCGTTCACTTCGGTTACTGCAACCGCTGACGGGGCATTGATGGTGAAGGTGGCCGTTTCGGAACCACTTCCGCATTCATCCGTTACATTGTAGGTTACCGTGGTTGTTCCGCCTTCGCAAAGGACGGGAGCAACCGGGGTGCCTGAGATTGTACCCTGTGGATTAAATCCGCCGGTAACACTGAAGCCGGTCAGCCAGCTGTCAAATGCGGTATTCACGGCATCCTGATCTGTAAACTGACAGGATGTTGCGGTGAAGTTATCCGGTTTATTGATGATCAACGGGTTGGGTGATACAATGGTAAAGGTGGCTGTATGCGTAGTCGTGGCATAGCAATGATCGGTGACCGTCCAGGTGACCGTGGTGCTGCCGCCGCACAGACCCGGGGCTGATACAGTCCCGTGATCTTCCTGTGGTGCACAACCGCCGCTGACAGCAAAACCATTCAGCCAGTTTGTAAAGGCTGCATTGATGGCTGCCTGATCGGCATAGTCACCGGCAGGGGTTGTAAGGTCGCTGACTTCAGTAACCATAACTGCCGCCGGGGTATTGATGGTAAAGGTTGCTGTATGGGTCGATGTGACATAGCAATGATCCGTCACCGTCCAGGTGACCAGGGTGCTGCCGCCGCAATAAGCCGGGGCAACAGGGGTGCCATTGGTAAAGGCCGGTGAACAGCCGCCGGTTACGCCAAAGCCATCCAGCCAGAGTGCAAATGCTGCATCGGCAGCAGACCTGATCTGTGTAAGTGCAGGATAAAGTGGTCAGATCGTTCACTTCGGTTACCGCAACCGCTGTCGGGGTGTTGATCGTGAAGGTGGCCGTTTCGAAGCCGCTTCCGCACTCATCCGTTACATTGTAGGTTACCGTGGTTGCTCCGCCTTCGCAAAGGAGAGGAGCAACCGGGGTGCCGGCATTGTCCCCTCTGGATTAAATCCGCCGGTAACACTGAAGCCGGTCAGCCAGTTGTCAAATGCGTATTCACGGCATCCTGATCTGTAAACTGACAGGATGCTGCGGTGAAGTTATCCGGTTTATTGATGACCAGCGGGTTGGGTGATACAATGGTAAAGGTGGCCGTATGGGTCGATGTGGCATAGCAATGATCGGTGACCGTCCAGGTGACCGTGGTGCTGCCGCCGCAAAGTCCCGGGGCTGATACAGTCCCGTGATCTTCCTGTGGTGCACAACCTCCGCTGACGGCAAAACCATTCAGCCAGTTTGTAAAGGCTGCGTTGATGGCTGCCTGATCGGCATAATCACCGGCAGGGGTTGTCAGGTCACTGACTTCAGTAACCATAACTGCTGCAGGGGTATTGATCGTAAAGGTAGCTGTATGGGTCGATGTGACATAGCAGTGATCCGTTACCGTCCAGGTAACCAGGGTTGCCGCCGCAATAAGCCGGGGCAACAGGGGTACCATTGGTAAAGGCCGGTGAACAGCCGCCGGTTACGCCAAAACCATCCAGCCAGAGTGCAAATGCTGCATCAGCAGAATCCTGATCTGCGTAAGTGCAGGATGAAGTGGTCAGATCGTTCACTTCGGTTACCGCAACCGCTGTCGGGGCATTGATCGTAAAGGTTGCTGTATGGGTCGATGTGACATAGCAGTGATCCGTTACCGTCCAGGTGACCAGGGTGCTGCCGCCGCAATAAGCCGGGGCAACAGGGGTGCCATTGGTAAAGGCCGGTGAACAGCCGCCGGTTACGCCAAAGCCATCCAGCCAGAGTGCAAATGCTGCATCGGCTGCAGACTGATCAGTGTAAACACAGGAAGAAGTGGTCAGATCGTTCACTTCGGTTACTGCGACTGCTGTCGGGGCACTGATGGTGAAGGTCGCTGTTGCTGAACCACTTCCGCACTCATCCGTTACATTGTAGGTTACCGTGGTTGTTCCGCCTTCGCAAAGGACGGGAGCAACCGGGGTTCCTGAGATTGTACCCTGTGGATTAAATCCGCCGGTAACACTGAAGCCGGTCAGCCAGTTGTCAAATGCCGTATTCACGGCATCCTGATCTGTAAACTGACAGGATGCTGCGGTGAAGTTATCCGGTTTATTGATGACCAGCGGGTTAGGCGATACAACGGTAAAGGTAGCCGTATGGGTCGATGTGGTGTAACAATGATCGGTGACCGTCCAGGTGACCGTGGTGCTGCCGCCGCACAGACCCGGAGCTGATACTGTCCCGTGGTCTTCCTGTGGTGCACAACCGCCGCTGACGGTAAAACCATTCAGCCAGTTTGTAAAGGCTGCATTGATGGCTGCCTGATCGGCATAGTCACCGGCAGGGGTTGTCAGGTCACTGACTTCGGTAACCATAACTGCTGCCGGGGTATTGATCGTAAAGGTAGCTGTATGGGTCGATGTGAGATAGCAGTGATCCGTTACCGTCCAGGTGA
Source organism: Bacteroidales bacterium (assembly GCA_016705005.1). Taxonomy (GTDB): domain Bacteria; phylum Bacteroidota; class Bacteroidia; order Bacteroidales; family Lentimicrobiaceae; genus Lentimicrobium. The sequence goes on from JADIZB010000034.1 coordinate 112,288, forward strand.
CCAGGGTGCTGCCGCCGCAATAAGCCGGGGCAACAGGGGTGCCATTGGTAAAGGCCGGTGAACAGCCGCCGGTTACGCCAAAGCCATCCAGCCAGAGTGCAAAGGCTGCATCGGCTGCAGACTGATCAGTGTAAACACAGGAAGAAGTGGTCAGATCGTTCACTTCGGTTACTGCGACAGCTGTCGGGGCATTGATGGTGAAGGTGGCCGTTTCGGAACCACTTCCGCATTCATCCGTTACATTGTAGGTTACCGTGGTTGTTCCGCCTTCGCAAAGGACGGGAGCAACCGGGGTGCCGGCTATGGTTCCCTGTGGATCAAATCCGCCGGTAACACTGAAGCCGGTCAGCCAGCTGTCAAATGCCGTATTCACGGCATCCTGATCTGTAAACTGACAGGATGTTGCGGTGAAGTTATCCGGTTTATTGATGATCAACGGGTTGGGCGATACAATGGTAAAGGTGGCTGTATGCGTAGTCGTGGCATAGCAATGATCGGTGACCGTCCAGGTGACCGTGGTGCTGCCGCCGCACAGACCCGGGGCTGATACAGTCCCGTGATCTTCCTGTGGTGCACAACCGCCGCTGAGAGCAAAACCATTCAGCCAGTTTGTAAAGGCGGTGTTGATGGCTGCCTGATCGGCATAGTCACCGGCAGGGGTTGTCAGGTCACTGACTTCGGTAACCATAACTGCTGCCGGGGTATTGATCGTAAAGGTAGCTGTATGGGTCGATGTGACATAGCAATGATCCGTCACCGTCCAGGTGACCAGGGTGCTGCCGCCGCAATAAGCCGGGGCAACAGGGGTACCATTGGTAAAGGCCGGTGAACAGCCGCCGGTTACGCCAAAGCCGTCCAGCCAGAGTGCAAATGCTGCATCGGCAGAATCCTGATCTGCGTAAGTGCAGGATGAAGTGGTCAGATCGTTCACTTCGGTTACCGCAACCGCTGTCGGGGCATTGATCGTGAAGGTGGCCGTTTCGAAGCCGCTTCCGCATTCATCCGTTACATTGTAGGTTACCGTGGTTGTTCCGCCTTCGCAAAGGACAGGAGCAACCGGGGTGCCGGCAATGACTCCCTCTGGATTAAATCCTCCGGTAACACTAAAGCCGGTCAGCCAGTTGTCAAATGCGGTATTCACGGCATCCTGATCTGTAAACTGACAGGATGCTGCGGTGAAGTTATCCGGTTTATTGATGACCAGCGGGTTGGGTGATACAATGGTAAAGGTCGCTGTATGCGGTGGTTGTGGCATAGCAATGATCGGTGACCGTCCAGGTGACCGTGGTGCTGCCGCCGCACAGACCCGGAGCTGATACAGTCCCGTGATCTTCCTGTGGTGCACATCCGCCGCTGATGGCAAAACCATTCAGCCAGTTTGCAAAGGCCGTGTTGATGGCTGCCTGATCGGCGTAGTCACCGGCAGGGAGTTGTCAGGTCACTGACTTGGTAACCATAACTGCTGCCGGGTTATTGATCGTAAAGGTAGCTGTATGGGTCGATGTGACATAGCAATGATCCGTTACCGTCCAGGTAACCAGGGTGCTGCCACCGCAATAAGCCGGGGCGACAGGGGTGCCATTGGTAAAGGCCGGGGAACAGCCGCCGGTTACGCCAAAACCATCCAGCCAGAGTGCAAAGGCTGCATCGGCAGCTGCCTGATCAGCGTAAACGCAGGATGAGGTGGTCAGATCGTTCACTTCGGTTACCGCAACTGCTGTCGGGGCATTGATGGTGAAGGTCGCTGTTGCTGAACCACTTCCGCACTCATCCGTTACATTGTAGGTTACCGTGGTTGTTCCGCCTTCGCAAAGGACGGGAGCAACCGGGGTGCCGGCAATGACTCCCTCTGGATTAAATCCTCCGGTAACACTAAAGCCGGTCAGCCAGTTGTCAAATGCCGTATTCACGGCATCCTGATCTGTAAACTGACAGGATGCTGCGGTGAAGTTATCCGGTTTATTGATCACCAATGGGTTGGGTGATACAATGGTAAAGGTGGCTGTATGCGTAGTCGTGGCATAGCAATGATCGGTGACCGTCCAGGTGACCGTGGTGCTGCCGCCGCACAGACCCGGAGCTGATACAGTCCCGTGATCTTCCTGTGGTGCACATCCGCCGCTGATGGCAAAACCATTCAGCCAGTTTGTAAAGGCCGTGTTGATGGCTGCCTGATCGGCATAGTCACCGGCAGGGGTTGTCAGGTCACTGACTTCGGTAACCATAACTGCTGCCGGGTTATTGATCGTAAAGGTAGCTGTATGGGTCGATGTGACATAGCAATGATCCGTTACCGTCCAGGTGACCAGGGTGCTGCCGCCGCAATAAGCCGGGGCAACAGGGGTGCCATTGGTAAAGGCCGGTGAACAGCCGCCGGTGACGCCAAAACCATCCAGCCAGAGTGCAAAGGCTGCATCGGCAGATGCCTGATCAGCGTAAGCACAGGAAGAGGTGGTCAGATCGTTCACTTCGGTTACCGCAACCGCAGTCGGGGAGTTAATGGTAAAGGTCGCCGTATGGGTCGATGTGACATAGCAATGATCCGTTACCGTCCAGGTGACCAGGGTGCGCCGCCAGCCGGGGCGACAGGGGGCCATTGGTAAAGGCCGGGAACAGCCGCCGGTGACGCCAAAGCCATCCAGCCAGAGTGCAAAGGCTGCATCGGCAGCGCCTGATCAGCGAAGTGCAGGATGAGGTGGTCAGATCGTTCACTTCGGTTACCGCAACCGCTGTCGGGGCATGATGGTGAAGGTAGCCGTATGAGTGAACCACTTCCCAATCATCCGTTACCGTCAGGTGACCGTGGTGTGCCGCCTTCAAGGCCGGAGCAACCGGGGTGCCATGATCTCCCGGTGGAACAAACCGCCGGTGACGCCAAAGCCAGTCAGCCAGTTGTCAAAGGCGGTATCGGCGATCCTGATCTGTAAGCCGACAGGATGCTGCGGTAGAAGTTATCCGGTTTATTGCAACCGCGGGTTGGGGATACAATGGTAAAGGTCGCTGTATGGGTCGATGTGACATAGCAATGATCGGTTACCGTCCAGGTGACCAGGGTGCTGCCGCCGCAAAGGCCCGGGGCAACAGGGGTACCATTGGTAAAGGCCGGTGCACAGCCGCCGGTGACGCCAAAACCATCCAGCCAGAGTGCAAAGGGCCTGCATGGTGGGCTCCGGGCGGCCACCCGCAGCTGCCTACGTACAGGAAGAGGTGGTCAGATCGTTCACTTCGGTTACTGCCACTGCTGTCGGGGCATTGATCGTAAAGGTAGCTGTATGGGTGGATGTGAGATAGCAATGATCCGTTACCGTCCAGGTGACCAGGGTGCTGCCGCCGCAATAAGCCGGGGCGACAGGGGTGCCATTGGTAAAGGCCGGTGAACAGCCGCCGGTTACACCAAAGCCATCCAGCCAGAGTGCAAAGGCTGCATCGGCAGCTGCCTGATCAGCGTAAACGCAGGAGGAGGTGGTCAGATCGTTTACTTCGGTTACTGCAACTGCTGTCGGGGTGTTGATGGTGAAGGTGGCCGTTTCGGAACCGCTTCCGCATTCATCCGTTACATTGTAGGTTACCGTGGTTGTTCCGCCTTCGCAAAGGACGGGAGCAACCGGGGTGCCGGCTATGGTTCCCTGTGGATCAAATCCGCCGGTAACACTGAAGCCGGTCAGCCAGTTGTCAAATGCGGTATTCACGGCATCCTGATCTGTAAACTGACAGGATGCTGCGGTGAAGTTATCCGGTTTATTGATGACCAGCGGGTTGGGTGATACAATGGTAAAGGTGGCCGTATGGGTCGATGTGGCATAGCAATGATCGGTGACCGTCCAGGTGACCGTGGTGCTGCCGCCGCAAAGACCCGGGGCTGATACTGACCCGTGATCTTCCTGTGGTGCACAACCGCCGCTGACGGCAAAACCATTCAGCCAGTTTGTAAAGGCCGTGTTGATGGCTGCCTGATCGGCATAGTCACCGGCAGGGGTTGTCAGGTCACTGACTTCGGTAACCATAACTGCTGCCGGGGTATTGATCGTAAAGGTAGCTGTATGGGTCGATGTGACATAGCAATGATCCGTTACCGTCCAGGTTACCAGGGTGCTGCCACCGCAATAAGCCGGGGCGACTGGAGTTCCATTGGTAAAGGCCGGTGAACAGCCGCCGGTTACGCCAAAGCCCTCAAGCCAGAGTACAAATGCTGCATCGGCTGCAGACTGGTCGGCATAGGTGCAGGAGGATGTTGTAAGGTCATTAACTTCGGTTACTGCAACCGCTGTCGGGGCATTGATCGTAAAGGTTGCTGTATGGGTCGATGTGACATAGCAGTGATCCGTTACCGTCCAGGTGACCAGGGTGCTGCCGCCGCAATAAGCCGGAGCAACAGGGGTGCCATTGGTAAAGGCCGGGGAACAGCCGCCGGTTACGCCAAAGCCATCCAGCCAGAGCGCAAAGGCTGCATCGGCAGCAGACTGGTCGGCAAAGGTGCAAGAGGATGTTGTAAGATCGTTCACTTCGGTTACCGCCACTGCTGTCGGGGCACTGATGGTGAAGGTCGCTGTTGCTGAACCACTTCCGCACTCATCCGTTACATTGTAGGTTACCGTGGTTGTTCCGCCTTCGCAAAGGACGGGAGCAACCGGGGTGCCGGCTATGGTTCCCTGTGGATCAAATCCGCCGGTAACACTGAAGCCGGTCAGCCAGTTGTCAAATGCCGTATTCACGGCATCCTGATCTGTAAACTGACAGGATGCTGCGGTGAAGTTATCCGGTTTATTGATCACCAATGGGTTGGGTGATACAATGGTAAAGGTGGCTGTATGCATAGTCGTGGCATAGCAATGGTCGGTGACCGTCCAGGTGACCGTGGTGCTGCCGCCGCACAGACCCGGGGCTGATACAGTCCCGTGATCTTCCTGTGGTGCACATCCGCCGCTGACAGCAAAACCATTCAGCCAGTTTGTAAAGGCTGCATTGATGGCTGCCTGATCAGCATAGTCTGAAGCAGGAGTTGTAAAGTCACTGACTTCAGTAACCATAACTGCCACTGGGGTGTTGATGGTAAGGGGATGGTAAGTGCTGTATGGGTCGATGTGACATAGCAATGATCCGTCACCGTCCAGGTGACCAGGGTGCTGCCGCCGCAATAAGCCGGGGCAACAGGGGTGCCATTGGTAAAGGCCGGGGAACAGCCGCCGGTTACGCCAAAACCATCCAGCCAGAGTGCAAAGGCTGCATCGGCAGATGCCTGATCAGCGTAAGTGCAGGATGAGGTGGTCAGATCGTTCACTTCGGTTACCGTAACTGCTGTCGGGGTATTGATCGTAAAGGTTGCTGTATGGGTCGATGTGACATAGCAATGATCCGTCACCATCCAGGTGACCAGGGTGCTGCCGCCGCAATAGGCCGGGGCAACCGGGGTACCATTGGTAAAGGCCGGTGAACAGCCGCCGGTGACGCCAAAGCCATCCAGCCAGAGCGCAAAGGCTGCATCGGCAGATGCCTGATCAGCGTAAGTACAGGATGAGGTGGTCAGATCGTTTACTTCGGTTACCGCAACCGCTGTCGGGGCATTGATGGTGAAGGTGGCCGTTTCGGAACCGCTTTCACACAGATCGCTGTAGTTATAAATAACCGTGGTGGTGCCACCTGTACACAGGTCAGGAGCTGATGAGATGCCGTAGCTGCCTGTCGGGGTGCATCCGCCGCTGACACCAAAACCGGTAAGCCAGGTGGCAAAGGCTGAATTGACTGCTGCCTGATCTGCAAAAGTACAGCTGAAACCGTTGTAATCTGCAGGTTTACTTATGGAAAGTGCCGGGGCCGTGACATTCACTGCGAGTGTACATGTCCGGATACATCCAAAACCATTGGTCACGGTCAGTGAAAGGGTATATGACACATTACAACCGGTTCCGGCAATTACAGTCACCTCCGGCAAGGTGGTTGAACCTGATATGGCCCCGTTCCCTGAAACAGACCATGCATAACTGCTCATTCCTGCCGGGGCAGAATAATTATTGGAAGCGAGCGGGCAAACCGGTCCGTTGTTTCCAGTTATCAGACAGTCGGGCCGTGGATTCACAGTGACCGTCAATGGTACGCGTGGTCCCATACAATCGCCTGACAACCCCTCAGATACATAAAAGGTGAATGAACCGGGGATCAGGGTTGACGGGGTTATGCTTGTTTGTGCCGTTCCGCCCGAAGCCGTAGTATAATAATACACTGTATAGGCAGGATTGGTCGGAGATGCAGTCAGGGGAACAGCAGTATCGTCCTGACAATAAACCGGATGAACCGGGGCAGGCGAAGAGCTCAGATCCATCACTGTAATGGTAAATTCATAATAGCACTCATCCTCATCAGGAGGTGCTGTGATTCCCGGAGGAACAGCCTTATAGGTTGTGGTTCCGACCGTGGCCGGGAAAGGATTGGTTATGGTATATTCCGTTGACCATGTAGCATTGTAAAACCTGGTTCCGGCAGGGAAAAATCCATTGACATCCGTGATCTGAATGGTCGAACCTTCCGGATTACAGTAATAAAAATTACGGGTTGCCGGGGTATTCATACAGTTTGCCTCAACATAATCCGCAGCATCAACCGGAATAACAACCGGATCATAGATGGGTGTCCCGGCACAATCACCGGTCATTTCATATCCCTGAATAAAGGGAGTGGCAGTAATGGGGACTCCGGTAATTGCTCCGGTGCCGCTAATGGTTCCGTCAACAGTCACTGATAATGCGCAACTTTCTGAAAGAATCAGTGTTTCGCAATCCTCGGTCACCTCAAGCGAAAAGGCAAGGGTGGCCAGCAGTGTGCCAGCATCCGGAGGTATGGGTAAGGTTCCCAGATCCCAGACGATGGAACCATTGGCCCCTTCAGAGGCATCATAAACCGGGGTTCCGAAACCCGTTAAATAAAAGTTCTGATACGAAACACTGTTAAACTCAGCCGTATAGGGCAATGGAATTACCAGCAGACCATTATTGATGGATTCGGACCCGATATTGCGGATATCCACCGTGTATTCGAGGATGTCACCCGGATCTGCAGTGGCTGAGGTTGTATAAGGTACATTGTTAATCTCAGTAACCGTGAGTAATCCTTCAACCTCGGGACGGTAGGCATCTACCGACATGGCTATACAGAAGATGATATAGGTATCTCCGGTCGTACCATAACGGAATGTGGTTGAAGTCTGGTTGTTGGTTATAATCGAATTGTTATCGTTGGGAATATTGAACATGGCAATATCCAATCCGGTGTTGTTTACCAGGTTCGGATTCCGTTCACCTGTCCCGGTATTCATATTGATGGTACTGTTGAAGAAGTTGTTTGTTGCATTCAGATTATGGTTCAATGAGACCCAGGCACTGCTCTGGTTGATGATCTGGAAGAAATCACCGGTAATTGTGACATCACCTTCACCGGCGATCATACCCAGTTTCATATTTACCGGTCCCACATCAACAGAGTTGAATCCGGAAACAGGCAACTGGAAGTTGGCCGGATTACCTCCATCGTTGTATGCATATCCGTCAAACAGGGTGATGTCGCGCCATTTCATTTCAGAATTCTCATAAATAACGATCATGCCCCATCCGCCATAATAGCCGACCGAAGTTCCGTTTCCTTCACGCAGAGCAATGTCTGCTACTGTGTATTGCCCTGTGCCCATCAGTTTAACATAATCGGTAACCTCGGCATAAGCTGCAAACATATTATCCTGCGCATTGCTGGGATAATAAACATCAGCCGGATTTGCGGTTACTGTATGGTAACTGTCGGTTCCGTGTTTAAGCTTTACCTGGTATTTGTTCAGTAAATTCCCTCCATAAGTAACATTTGCACGGAAGTCGGTGTCAATGGTATTGTTCACCCTGACCTTCCGTAAGCTGTTGACCACAATGGTCGTTGCACCGGTGTTGATAATATAGGGCGTGGTAAAAGTAGCCAAGACCCAGTCATCTCCCGTTGTACCCGAGGTCAGTGTATAAGGCACGTTAACAGGAACACCGCTGCCTGCCTGCACGGTCACGGTCCCGGTGGTGGTGGTTCCGGTGGTGGTATAGGTAAAAACAACTGCATCGCCGGCCGAGGGAGTAAAAGTATAGGTAGCAATTAATGTTGAGGTGCCGGTTTGACTGATTGTAAGCGTATAGCCGTTAACAACATTCGTATTATAATAATCAGCGGTGGTGCCTCCTATCGTGAAGACTCCGGGGCTCTCTCCGCCGTCATGAGCTCTTCCGGTCCAGTACAGACCGGCATAAACAATATTGGAACAAGCCGGAACTGCCCCGTTTTCTGTTGAGAGCTGCAGAGTGGCCATGGATGAATTGATGGTATTTGCATCCCCGTCAACATCAACATACACCATTGTTTGGTTGCTGTTGAGCGTAGTTGGGGTATAATTCTGCGGAGTCAGGCTGGTATTTCCGAATAATGTGAAATCACCCCTGACACTGTATATGGTTTGCCCGGGGGTATAGGTTGATGTTCGCTGGATAAAATTCTCAACAACCTGTGAAACAGCTTGCAGCGGGAATGCTGCCATTGCCAGCCATGCAATCAGTATAATTGCAGCCGATCTTTGTTTCCCTATAAAACAGTATATATCTTTCATGGTTTCAGCTATTGATGTTGTTAATTACATAGGAACAGATACTTTATAAATAACCTTCAGACCCTCAGTACCGGTACCCTGAACCATCGCAGCGAATATCTCCTGCTCGCAGCTTTGGTTTTGGGATGACTGTGAACAGGGATCAAAATCGCACAGGAAAAACAGGTACTTCAGTTGCGGGAATCCCGTTAATGCATTCAGGTTCACCATCGTTTGAAGGTCTTCCTCACTCTGAATCTTTATCTGGATCATCACAACCGGAGCAAACGCTTCATCCTGCTGATACAGATCATTGAGCGAGGCAAGCCCGCATTCTGTTTTTACGGAAAAGTCACCCCCGTATTGGATGAACTCCCCGTTCTGAATGATAAGGGTTGGATGCAGGTCTGATACCAGGCTCTGCAAATGCTGTCCTTCAGCAACCACAGCCGGATCCGAGGATGACAGCATGGTTGATATCTGCTGATTTAACTGGGTTACTGTCTGTGATGACAGCACTCCGGCAATCAACACAAACCAGAGACTCATGATCAACTTATAATTGAATAAAATGAGCAGGTTTGTCCTGATTTTTTCTGCAATGGTCGACTTTTTCATACCGTTAAGTTTTTGTTGTTTGATATCGTGGATCTTTTTAGTCTTATATCTCTTTTTTCAATGTTTAAGCCATCCTGAAATCCTGCTGATCGGGATCAGACAAACACGCAATGCCGGCATACACCCGGTTTCAGGCACCGGATGAATGCCAACATATCCATGCAGTAAAGGAGCATCCTCATAAATGGAAGGCTGACCGGAATGCCCCGGAATACTGCAGACCATCCCGGTTTTAACTGCCCGGGAAACAGCAGGGGTTTGAAACGCTGGTTAAGAACCTGACCGGAATATCTTCGTTCAGGTTGGCCGATCTGATATAGTATACTGCAGTTCTGGTAGAATAATTCTCAGGTTGAATGAATTGTATCCTTTTGCTTTGTTTTAACTGATTATTTTAGGTTTAACCATCTGAATTCTATGAAATAACCCTCTAAGTATCACCATGCAAGTTAACCCTTTTATCCCGCCGGGGGAAGGGGATAATAATTAAAAAATATATACGCTAAAATACGCAATATAAAACGATGTATAATTGAATTTACGTATTAACTTTGTATTGGAAAGAATCAAATGACCGGGAAGAAATAATCAGATCTTAATTATCGGCCGGTAATGAATGCTTTAAAAAGAATCATCATTGTGGATGACGATGCCCTTGTCCGAACAGGACTGAAAGGGATCATCGCGTATTCCAGATTTTTTGAAATAGCCGGAGAGGCGACCAACGGAGAGGAGTTTCTGTCGGACCTGGCTTCGGCAGATGTGGAATTTGTTATTCTTGATCTCACCATGCCGGGTATATACGGTACCGAGGTTGCCAGAAAAGCCCTCGAAATCAGACCGGATCTTAAAATTATCATTTTCAGTGCAAATGTTGAAAAGGACGAACTGCTTCTTCTGCTCGAAATGGGCATCTTCGGATACATACTCAAAACAGAGGGTTTCGGACAGATTTTAAAAGCCCTGACCAATGCAGCCGCTGGTATCCCCTATTTTTCGCCCGAACTGGTCGGACAGGTCATTCAGTTCAACGTGCTTCATTCGGCCCGTTTTAATTTTACCCGGCGCGAAACTGAAATCCTGGGATTCATGTGCAAAGGATTCAGTCCGGGGCAGATCGCACGAAAGTTATTCGTGAGCCTGCGGACCATTGAAAAACACCGTTCAAACATGCTGACAAAGACCGGAAAAAAATCAACCCTTGAACTTGTGATTTATGCCATAAAGAACGGTATAATCAGTGTCAGTAAAATCGATTACCAGACCTGTGATGATAATAAAAAGCCAGTGCTCCTGTAAACCGGCAGCTTTGTATCTGAAAGACCCGCTCTTACCACGGTTCCCAATGAAAAAATAGCCCAGGGACTGTCGAACACTGAATTATTTATATCCATGCCAACCATGAAGACGCAGACATTCTCCATATTTATTGCTGACCCGCATGCCATATTCCGCGAAGGCATCAAAAAGGTCATTGCAGGCACTCCCGGTCTGTCCATGGCCGGCGAATCTGAAAATGTTACGGGCCTGATGGAAGCGATCGGGAAATCCGGCCCGGATCTGCTGCTTATTTCCACCATCCCGTTTAAAGCCAGTATTGAGGTGGCCGAATCTGTGCAGGAAGCTTTTCCGGCCCTTAAAATCGTATTGCTTACTAACCTGACAAGACACCCCGACCTTTATACAGCCTATAGCAAAGGGATAGCAGGGATTATTTGCAAGGCGATCAGCGAGAAAGAACTGCTAACGGCTTTCGGGGAACTTAGAAACGGGAATCCCTACTATTCACCCGAACTATTGCCCTATTTGACCAGAAAACAACCATCGGGGTCAGCCACCGCCGGGAATAACCGGGAAGAGTGGGCAGAAAAGGAAATCTTTATTCTCAAATGCCTCGGCAAAGGCAACAGCAATGAGGAGATAGCAAAGCTACTCAATCTCAGGGAGCGCTCCATCGAAAGGTATAAATCACGGATGATGGAAAAAGCCTGTGTTCCGAACACGGTCAACCTGGTGCTTTACGCGATAAAAAACAAGCTGATTACCATCAGGGATATCTAAAACCCGTCCAATTCAGGCAAACAACAAATCCGGTAAGATACCACGATGGCTAAGGGTTTCCCGACAACATGAATCTACAATCTTCCGGATACATTTGGTTTCAATTCGGAAACTGTCATATTTTTTCGGACTTTTGTACTTTCAGAAAATTCCCCTTATTGCCATCTTAAACACCGGGAAATGGTCTGAATCGTTTGTAAATCAACTGCCTTTGCTTAACCAGTCATTCAAATAAAACCCTATGAAAAGGATCGTCTCAGGAATACTGCTGCTTATTCTGATTTTCTCAGGTTCAATCACCGTCAGGGCCCAGGCACCTGCCCAGTGCCGCGATGTGATGTTGCAGGCATTTTACTGGGACTCCTATGCCGACAGCCACTGGACCACATTGCAGGCACATTCCGGTGAAATAGCCTCCGCCTTCAGCCTGGTATGGCTACCACCCAGCGGCAACTGCCAGAACTCCTTCAGCATGGGTTACCTGCCCATCTGGTGGTTCGACCAGAACAGCGCCTTCGGCTCACAGCAGGAACTGATCAGCCTGGTATCGGCCTTTAACGGTTACGGGACAAAAGTGATCGCCGATGTGGTGGTTAACCACAGGAACGGCGCCACCAGCTGGACCGACTTCCCGACCGAAACTTACAACGGGACCACCTACTCCATGGGTCCTGCCCAGATCTGCAGCACCGATGAGGTCGCCAATGAGCCCGGACAACCTGACCCGACCGGCGCACCAGATACCGGTGAGGATTTCAATGGTGGCCGCGACCTCGATCACACCAGTGCCATCGTCAGAAACAACATCAAAGGCTACCTTGATTTCCTGAAAGATGAAATCGGCTATTCGGGCTGGCGCTATGATCTGACAAAAGGATTTTCGCCCGGATTTGTGAATGAATACAATGTGTCGGCAGGTGCCTATTTCTCGGTGGGCGAATATTTCGACGGCAGCTATGACCTGTGCAAAGCCTGGGTGAACGGGTGCAGCAACAACTCTACCACCTTCGACTTTCCGCTGAAATTCAGGCTGAATGCCGCCATGTGGAACGGCGGGATGAACCTGAACGAGCTGGTTTGGCTGATGAACGGCACCACCCCGCAGCCGGCCGGGCTGATCCATCACCCCGACACCAAACGATATGCTGTCACCTTTGTTGACAACCACGACACCTACATCACCGGCAACCCCAACCGGTTCAACGGCAATGTGCTGGCCGCCTATGCCTTTCTGATGGGCTCCCCGGGCGTTCCCTGCGTACTGCTCGACCACTGGAACAGCAACAAGACAGCCATTTTCCAGATGATCGCCGCCAGACGGGCAGTTCAGCTGCACAGCGAGAGCAATGTTACGGTAAATCAGTATTCTGCCAACCTTTACGTTGCCACTGCTACGGGCTTCACCGGAACCCTGATCGTGAAGGTAGGAAGCGGCAGTTACAATGCCCCGGCGGGTTATACCCTCGCCACCTCAGGCAACGACTATGCCATCTGGATCAAACAGACCTCGGCCAGTGCCCCGGCCCTGATGGTAACTCCGGGCGGCGGCACCTACTATACCCCGCAGACGGTTGTGATGAGCTCCACCGTAGGTTCGGGCATCTTCTACACCACCGACAACAGCACCCCGACCAACGCCTCCACCCCCTATACCCAGCCCATCGTCATCAACAGCACCACCACCCTCAAAGCAGTGGCGTACAATGCGGCCTGGCAGGTCTATTCACCTGTATCCACCAACAACTATGTGTTGAGCACCATGCCAACAACCATCAAAGTAAGGTTTAAGGCACCCACGGGCTGGAATGCCTGCAAGGTTTATTCCTGGGTAGGATCGACCCCACTGTGCGGCGCCTGGCCCGGTACAGCCATGACGCTTGAAAACGACGGTTTTTACACCTATACCGTTTCAGGTTTCAGCAGCGTGCCGATCGGCATTGTCTTCAACAACGGGGCCACCTCCGGAACCCAGCAGACCGTCGATCTTTTCGCTTCCGGCAACACATGCTGGGAAGCCGGTGCCCTGGTAGCCGGAAAATACAATGCCAGTGAAGTCACCTGCCCGACCTCCGTGGGTGTGGGCACGGCTGAATCACTTAAGTTCAGTGCCTTCCCTAACCCTACCACCGGCAAAGTGCTGATTGAAACAACCCGGCCGGTAAGCGAGCTGAAGGTATACAATGCCATGGGCAAGCTACTTGCGATCACCCCAACTCAAACCGGCTCCGGCTGGCTGCTTAACCTGGAAAATTACCCCGATGGGATGTACCTGGTTTCGTTTAAGGTGGGGGATGGAAGTAGCGGGAAAGTGAAGGTGATTAAGAACTAAAAAACAACCCCTGAATCCGGGCGGTATAATTCATACCTGAAAGAAGGCTGATAAAGACTGTCTGAATTCGAGGGGTACCATTGGTTCCTATTCGAATCCATCTATTTCTCTTTTGATCTCCGTCCACGAATTAATTGAATTAGTGCATCCGGATTGGAGCTTCTCATCAATCAGCCTGGTAAAATTTTCAAAAGCAGTTTTTGAATCCTGTTCAAAAGCAACAAAGCCCAACCATTCTTTTTTTGGTAAATCATACTCTTCAGAAGATAGGTTGTTAATAAAGTCACAAGGAAATTTAATCATATAAGCGGTACAGTATTCTCCCATCACTTCTGCGATTGCGCCATCAGATATCTCAATTATTCTGCAAAAGACATACAGATAAAAAGGTCTAGTATCAGGATTATCAGTTGTTATCGAATCACAAATGGCAAATGTTTTCTCGTCATCAGAAATGGCAAATTTACCTTCATAGAATAGTTTGGAGTTTTCATCTATTGATTTATTATTCAGGTAGTATGAAATATCCTTACCGGAAAGAGTTTTTATTCGTTTGGTATTAATCAGGTATGGATGTACTACCGGATCGTTTTCTTTTGAAACAGTCTGCCCGATACACGTTGACAAAGTCATCAACGCGAGTGTTATTATTGAGATTGCTTTATACATAAGTCTTCCCCATTACGTTTTGCAGCTATCCGATTCTGTCGATTCAAAAGCACTTCACTGTCAACCTGCACAAAAGTATGATAGTATCACTCAGCTTCAATGTTGCACGTCACAGTCAATTGAAGCACACGCTGTTATGTGCAGTTCATTTTTAGTCTTTAAGATTGTATGGAATGTAATTTTCCCAACGCCAGGGAGTATAAATATCCCCAATAGCACTCTCTAATAATTCTTTGAAAATGCTTTCTGCGTTATCACTATTGCTCATGATTATTATGCCTGTTCCTGTTTGTGGGAAAATAATGGAGTAATGTTGAAAGCCATCTCCATGACCTTCCTTGAAAGCACCTATTCCGTAAGGTGATTTAAGCAACACCCAGCCAAGCCCATAGCCCAGATCAATATCATCATTTGCATCAGAGTCTTTTAAACGTAACGGACCAAATTGTGCAATTGATCTGATTCTAATTTGCCGGGTAAACATTTCTTTGGTTGTAGACTCTTTTAGCAGTTGATTTGTAAGTACCGCCCTGGTAAAGAGAGTATAATCATCCAGAGTTGTTTCTAAAGTACTTGCAGCTCTTGCATCGTTATCTTTATCTTTTTCATATAATTCTCCAGTTGAGTTATGACCGAAACAATAATCTTTGTCAAATTTGGGTTGCCATGTGTATGAGGAATTGTTCATTTTTAAAGGTGTAAAGACATACTCTTGCATCATTTGTTCCAATGACTTATCTAAAAGATGTTCCAGTACAACCTGCAGATAAACCATTCCTTCACCAGAATAGCTATATCTTGAACCCGGAGTAGACTTAACCCTCAATTTTTGATCTGGTTCATCCCATCGCCAGTTTGGGAAACCGGAAGTGTGATCCAGACACATTCTTGCAGTTATTTTCAGATAAGTTGAATCTTCCTTTAAATCTTGATAGTTATCATGCCATTTTTTGGTTGGTTTATATTCATAAACAGGGTTAGGCAGATATTCCTGCAAAGGTTTATCTAAATCAATGATACCTTTCTCAACAAGTTTCATCACCATAACTGAAAACACAGGTTTGCTTAATGAAGCTCCATAAAAATTGGTCTGATTTTTAATTGGCTCTTTTGTGAGTGCATTTTTATAGCCAAAAGTCTTTTTGTAGACAGGTTCATTATCGTTAAAAACCGCAATAGCCAATCCTTGTATATTGGCAGCTTTCATAAGCGCATCAATTTTAGTATCTAAATTGGCTGCGGAAATTTTTGTCTTATCAAGCTTTATGATATTCTGTCCAAAACAAACATAAGTAAATTGAAATGTCAGAAAAAGAATAAAACTATATTTTTTTGTTAGCATGATGTGTTTGTTTAATTGCGAATAATTAAAGGTTAAATTCCCTTCCACCCCGAAATTTACTGAAATAATCTGATATCGAAAAACATCTGTTTAAAAACGTATCTAAAGAAAATCAAATATGTTGCTTTGCAGAGATAAAGGATCAAATCGCGAACGGTTAACATTTAAGCCCGGATATTTTCGTGTTCTGCCGGGTAGCCGGATTTCCGTTTAAATCAAGCCCGGAAAGCTGAGACTGAAAACATGGCGATGTAAAAAAGTAAGCTCTTCCTGATATACAAGTGTATAGGTTTATTGATCAGGCGTCAGAGTTTGATGATCAGGTGCCTAGATTTTGAAGAAGTTTGAATGGGATGGATTTTACTTCATCCGGTAAGCTGTAAATCATTGATCCGGGGTTCTGAGCACTGACCTGTAAGTTCCAAAAGTATGTTAAATGCATGAAAGCTGAAACCCGCACGATTCCGGAAATAAAACAGACCACCTGTCAGTGGTTTGATGTCCGTTTATTGTCATCTGCATATTCCAGAATGTCGCCCGGCTGGCAGTCCAATGCCCTGCATATTGAGTCCAGGGTACTGAAGCGGATTGCTTTCGCCTTTCCTGTCTTTAAAATGGAGAGGTTTGACAATGTCAGATCAACCCGTTCACAAAGCTCGTTCAGTGAAATTTTCCGCTTCGCCATCATCACGTCCAGGTTTACAATGATTGGCATGGCTTATATGGTTAAGTCATTTTCAGATTTAATATCGATGGCATTTTGCAGGAGTCTTTCAAATACTGCAGCAGCAGTAGCTACCACGGCAGCGGCAAAAGTAGTCACAATACACATCCCCAGAAAACCCGCAGGGTCGTCTTCATTACTATGGAATATCCTTATGTACATCCCCGCTCCCACAATTAAAACACCCAGTGCGATGGCACAATACTTTATACTTTTTAAAGCCTTCACAGAGTCTGATGAGAATACCCTGTTGTGCCCGATATAACCAAGTAATCTGAACGCCTTGTACAAGGCAGCAAAAAAGGCGGTGGATGAAGCATATACATACAATATTAACGGGTCTGTGTAAATGCTGAACAGGTCCAGGTTTGCGGCCCTTCCTTCGGTTAAGGGAAGCCGGATCATAATGGCAAGTGTTGCAAGGCCTATAAGTACAACGACTGCCTGAAGGAATACCGTTGAGATTCTTTTCATGATGGTGTTATGATTTTGTTTGACGGCACAAATATAATAAATTTTTATTGATTATTAATAAATATTTAGCGTTATTATCTTGCTGGCAGATTAAATAATCCGAAGATGAATTGTTGAGTGTCGGGTTGATTTTGAATGACCGCTATTGGCTGCAACTATCCAAATACAGGGGTAAATTGTTGCTCAACCGTCAGCCGGCACAAAAGCGGTTAAGATTTCAAATGTCTCAGCGAACGCAGCAGTAACGGTTTCATCGGGACAAACCTGCTTTTTTTACAGCGCTTTTGGTTCTGTTTTGGTTTGAATCCGGCTTGTACTTTAAATTTCAGTATTGTCCGGTAAACTTTTGAAATTATTATGAGATACCTTCGGTGAGCTCTTCCGAAAAAGTGTCGGGACAGGCTCTTTGGTCGGTTCTTCACTTCACTTTCCCGCATATACGGGATCAGAATCTCATACTTATTAACGGATAACAGTATTTAAATTTATTTATTAAACTTTTTTATTCCCTAAACATTTAGCAGTTTTTTCGCATACAAGGGTTTGATTGGGACATAAATGGCTGCCAGAGGGTTACCTTCATATCCTTTTACATTGTAAATACTGAAAAATATGTGAGTCATTTGCTTCGGCCAATCCACCTTGCTTAGCCTTTGTTACCGTTGTTTTTTTGAGTTGGTTCAAAATTCTTTATTCGCTGCTTTATGTCATTTCCGGTTTGCAAAAACCGGGATGAATACTTTACAGAGATTTAAGGAATCGGTGGCTCATCACCTGGATTGTCATAATGAACAAGAACAAAGCGCCAATATCCTCCTGATTGCAGCGGATCCCATCTGAATACACCTTCAACGATCAGAGTATCGACACTATTGTCGGTCAGTTTCACGATATTATAACGGACTGAATCCAGAGGAATCCTTGTTTCTTCACCATTGCCAAGTTTATAGAACCCTAAATAGGCACCTTTTCCGATTGATGTCAGTTTCCTGACAGGATCTTTCCTGATGGCATAGGAATGAATTCCACTACCCCAGGCTGAGAGATCCTCGCCATTTATGCCGACCATTGAGGAGGAGTTTGCGCATATGAGTGAAGGGTTAAAAACTCCGCTTTCAGCCCAGTAATCGCCGTAATCTTTAAACTCAAGAGAACCATCTGTTGAAAAGATCCATTCGTCGTTTAACATACATTGTCGATCATGAAGGGCATTGTTTCCATTTCCCATTGCCCACCACAATTGAGTATGATCCTCTTTACCACATTCAACAGGATAATCGCCGGAACTGACATCACGGAGGAGTTTCCATGTTTTGGATCCATACCCGGCTAATTTAAAAATGTCTTCACCGATCAGGGTTGTAAAACTAACTTCATTGCCATAACCGGTCCCCGATGAATTTGACGCGTATGCCCGTAAATAGTACTTAGTGTAAGGGTGCAATCCGGATAAATGCGTCGTAAAGCTTCCGGTACCGTTACCATCAATGGTATGATTGCCCAGGACGGTTGGTGAAGGAACTGTATCCCAGCAGAGTCCCCGTGAAGTAATGTCTGAACCACCATCATCAGTAATCTCACCTCCGCTTTCGGCAGAATATTCTGTAATCTCAACAGCATCTGCAGTTTTGAGCGTTGGTAGTCCTGATTTAACCGTAGTGAATGACATGGCCATGCCATAGCTTGTACCATTCCTGTTGCTGGCATATGCACGGACAAAATAGGTAGTATTGCCTTCAAGTCCGGTTAGCAGACTAATGAATGTCCCGCCACCAGACCCATCTTCAGTCTTATTTTGCAGAATAGTTGGATTTGGTTCAGTGCTCCAGCATACACCACGCGCTATAACCGACTCACCGCCGTCTGATGAAATGGTACCTCCGGATTTAGCATTGATTTCTGTAATTTCTGACACAACACTCGTTGAAATGACGGGAAGTCCATCAGGATTATCTTTCTTACAACCAGTAACTAAAAAAAGTACTGCTAAGGTGCTGTTGATTAAATAAATAACATAATTTTTCTTTAGATTCATGGCAAATAATTTAAGAATACCAAACAGGTTAATTATAGGAATTAATCTCAATTTATAATCAGTATAACAATCCTAACTTCAGCGATAATGCATTTATTTCCTCTGGTCACTTCCGATATTTCTCTTCCGGACAATTACCTGTAAATCATAGCGGTTTCTTATAACCGGGGAAGCTCTTTCCACACCCGAAAATTACGGAAATATTCTGATTTCAAAAAAATGCCGGAAGAAAAACGGTTTTTTTTCAAGGACAAGGCGAAGCTGGTTTCAGAGCTGGGCAAATGAACAGGCAAACCTGCTGTGATCAGTCCGCATTAGCGGTTGTGCGGTATGATCATTTTTTTTGTCTGCCTTTTTTCCTGATCAGTCAAAGTAAAAAGATATATCCCGGAAGGCAGAACTACATTAAAATCAGTGATCTCATTTCTTAAGACTGTCTGGAAAATGCATTGTCCAGGCAGATTGCTGATTTTGAGGTATGATATTTCCCTGAAATCCCTGATTTCTCTCCTGATTGAATTATTTCCGGCACCAAAGGAAATGGTGAAAAGATCTGAAGAAGGAAGCCCATCGTTGATCCCGTCAGGATTTGAAACCGTGAATGCAAATGCAGCTGAGTCAACCGGGTAATAAGTGTCACAACCACCGAAACCACCGCTGGAATGCAGTATGTAACGAAATACATAATTTCCTTCGGGAGGTTGTGGAATCTTTATACTATCCAGTTCCTCACATGGCATTGTATAAAAATCCCGATACAATATTGAGACAAGTTCCTGATTACGTTCTGATCAATGTTAAGGTGGTGGGATTTGATATTGCATCCCCCTGAAGGAAATCCTGTTTCGGCCAGGAAGGTAATTGAATCATGAATGGTCGGATTAGCCGGTACCACATAAATGTTACCAATTCCCCCAGACTGAGCCTGTGCAGAATTGCAGATAAATACCAGGACAATGACAATTGCTTAATGCTTAATATTTTCATGGCTTAAAGATTAAAATAAGATAAAAATATTCACCCTTACTCCCTTCCAGTGAGCAAGGGCTTATCCGGCAAGCCCTGAACATCCGGGCCAGGTCACGAAACTCAGTCAATGTCATGTGATTTAATTTTTAAACAATATCCTTTAATTCAATTATTTATCATTTTTAAATCTGAATACTGATTTACCTTCAAATTCAATTTTATCCTCCGTTTTTTTCCATTGGGAAGATCTACAGCAAGAATACCGTTAAAATTAATCCGGATTTCAACAAGGTCACTATTAAAACTAAAATTTGTTATGGTTTGAAACCTATCCGTTTCCTTTCTCGCAATTGAGTTTCTTCTTGTTTTGCCTGTTCGAGTTGTTTTAAATACTCAAATATTAAAAGGATTTTATCCTCCTGTTCTATGTCCTTTTTTTCCAGAAATTCAAGCTTCCGAAGTATCTCTTTATGAGATTCAAGGAGCGTTCTCATCCTTGTAAATATTCTGATAATCTGGATATTTACCAGGATCGCCCTGTCACTGTTAAGAACACTTGAAAGCATTGCCACACCTTGTTCTGTAAACACATATGGCGGCCGTCTGAGTCCCATTTTGTCATTATTGGAAATCACAATCTGTGATTTCCATATTCCGAATTCTTCTTTTGTCATCTGAAACATAAAATCTTCAGGGAATCTCTTCAGGTTTCTTTTGACAGCTTGATTCAGCGTTCTTGTATCTACATTATAAAGTTCTGCCAGATCTCTGTCGACCAACACTTTTTGATTCCGGAGCAGAATTATTTTATTGATTATCAACTCGTCGGGGAGTAGTGGTTTTGTTTTCATCTGAATCGACATAACCAAACAAAGATGGATATAAGATTTTGGATATCACAACTTGTGATGTCCAATTTTATAGATGTATTTTATTTATACATAAAACTTTCATTCACCGGAAATCATAGTATGCTTTTTAGGTTGCAGATAGCCAGTAATTTTAAGTATAACTCAATTATATCTTTAATTCACATTCAATAAAATTGTTTACAGAAAATTATAAACGATTCACTGCAAAGCTTTCTTCCTGATAAACTGCACCCTATAAAATTACTGAATTATTTTGATATCATAAAATATCCGGCAAAAAATGATTTAAATAAATAATAATATATCCTGATTCTCATGGATACAGGATCATATTATGCCAGGTTTCCATTTAAACTCCGCCAACTGCACCATAACCAATACCACAAAACCCCGTAAGCACACCACGGGGTTTTACAGGACTATCAATTAAATGACGAATCAGGCAGGAGTCCCCTCCTGCCCTGCCAGTTAAACAAAAATGATTACCTGATCATCGGCAGGTATTTTTCACGGTTCTCAAAGATCACCCAAAGGTTGATGGCCAGCAGTATCAGGGCCATCACAAGTCCGGAAGGGGCATTGATGATGTGGGTAAGCACAATGCCAATCATCACAGGAAATATCACGATGGCACCGAGGGCCCGGGTCCGGGGAATCATAAACAGGATGCCACCGGCAATTTCAGCTACAGCTACCAGCGGCATTAACCAGCCGATCTCCATCATCGCCCCCATCAGTTTAACCATTGTTTCCGGCAGATCGTCGGGAACAGGAATGTAATTCAGGAATTTATTCAGGCCCGAATTGATGAACATCAGTCCGAACAGTATCCCAACAACAAGCAGAATCTTCTTTTTCATTTTATATTAAGGTTAAGTTCATATTAACGTGTTGTCTGCTTTGATAACAGGGGGTAAAAAAATTGCCACCAAATCACTAAAACACAAAATCTCACCAAATATTTGGTTTTATTTTACTGTACATCAGAATCAGGAATTAAACTATTCTGAGTAAAGTGCAGATCGTTTGCCCTTTATAAATCTACTGTTCATCATAAACAACCGAAGGGGAGGAAGGTTTCAGGGAGTGCAAATTGCAATGCTGCTGTTGGGATTGATTCAGAAAAGATTGTTATTGACCTGCTGAAATGTATACCGGATTAAGAATTGGTGCTGCAATTGGTGATTTGGTTTACCTGACGGCAGGCGGTTGGTTGCAAAAAAGTGAATTGCCACCAAATCACTAAAGCACCAAATCGCACCAAATAATTTGGTGTTATCTTTCTGAAAATGAATGTTTGTAACAATCAATGATGATCCGGAATCATGCTATTTCAGCACATCATCATTGACCCTGAGCCTGTAGAATTTCATTCCTTCCTGATAAGCCCGGACCAGCAAACCGGTAACCACCGTTATGCCGACAAACCACCACACCAGTTCCCAGCCTCCGGCCGATTTATAATAAGCGGTGGCCAGGTTACCGATCAGCAGCCACTGAAAGACATAGAAAGCGGTGACATTGCGGCCTGTCCAGCGCAGGAAGCCGGTCAAAGGGCCGGATGGAATCCATAGGGTCACCTGCCTGAGCAGCATCGTCCAGAGGCCCAGAAAGAGCAGGGCCCACAAAATGTAAATGAAATTATGGTGGTAGTAGGCCGGAAGGTCAACGGTGATGCTGAATCCATTCCGGAAAAAGAGAATGAAAGGGATCAGACCGGCCAGCGTAGCCATGAGCAGTTGCCGGTTCGTTACATTCTTCAGATACTTCCCGCTGAACAGGAAAAAGCAGTAACCTGCCAGAGGATAGACAAGCCAGGGCAGCAGGGGGAAATAGGACCAGGGGACATCCAGAAAAAAGTAAGCGAACACATAGTCAGTCCATTGATTTCGTTCCATTCCGGCAGGTAAAAAGGTCGCCGAAAGCGCTACGACAAGCAATACAGCCAGCCAGGCAACCAGCGAATCATGGATTAGTAAACGGATCAGTGAAATCAGGATCAGGCTCAGCCCGGCCAGGAAAAGAATGTCCACTCCGAGGATATAAGTCAAAGGATTCAGGTCCAGTTCACCGGTAAGGATGTGATAAAGCAGATGAAGGTTGAGGCCGATATTCAGAAGGAATCCGTAAACAATCAGCCTGATTCCGCGGAAAATATTTTTCATGACATCCGCTCCCTGTTTCGCGATGAAATATCCCATCACCGCCATAAAGACAGGTGCTGCCGGCGGGCCGCCCAGGAAAAGAGAAATCTTCCCTGCAAGGCTGTTATAGACATCCTGCCTGGCAAACAACTCCATCAGGTGGACCTGAATCATCAGTAAAACGGCAACGCCTTTCAGCACATCGGGGAGTAACAAACGGTCAGCAGTGGCTTTTGTCATGGTTCAGAAAAATTGCGGTTTAAATATGATTCACCAACTGTTTCAGGCAAACTTAATACAAAAGCAAAAATTCCGGTCATCCGAATAAAATCTTGTACAATTATCCACGAAAAGTATAACTGGCACTCTTCAGCAGCTATTTATTTTTACTGTCCGGTATCCGATGCAAATTCCTAAACTAACCCATATGAGAAAATTACTGTTTACTTCTTTTTTATCCCTTTCATTCGTCCTTGTTTTCGGACAGATCAATCCCGAAAACACCTACAGTTATTCCGGAACTTATGCAAAACTGTCTGTTTCGGGCAATAAGTTTTACCTGATGGATGTTTTGCTCTCCCAGACCCGGATCTACAATTCCAACCACACCCCCTGGAAAACAATAAACCTCCCTGTTCCGGCCGGTAATTACCTGTACGATATCAAACATCTTTCGGAGGGGTTGTTCACCAGTGATAATTCGCTGTGCCTGGCTTATGTTTACTATATTTATGATGAGACCAATGCCTACTATACCTTCAATGCCAGAATTATCAAGGAAAACGGAACAGAATTGCTATCCATTCCCGGATGCCAGTATATTGAAATTATGGATCTGGGCAGTGATGGTGTAAAGATGGTGGCCTATTGTTTCGACTATTCGCTGAGTCCATATACTGTACAGACCAGAATTTATTCCCTGCCCGGGACCCTGATGTCGGCAGAAAATCCTTCGCTTCCAATAAAGGCAGGACTACCTTATCCGAATCCTGCCATCAGCCATACGACCATCCCCTATAGTTTGCCAGCCGGAATCCAATCCGGTTCAATTAAGGTGAGTGATATGCAGGGCCGGGTGGTCGATCAGCAAACCATAAACCGGAATGCAGAAAGTGTTACCCTACCCACCGATGATTATCAGCCGGGGTTGTATAATTATTCAATAGAGTCGGGTAACCAGCGGTTTGAGTCGGGACGGTTTATTGTAAAATAATATACAGCGGGATCTGTTTATTGTTTTAAGCAGGGATGCGACTGGTCGTGTCCCTGCTCTTTTTTTTAAAACAAGTCAGAACCGGAACGGGTTTTCCAGGACCTGTTTTGTTCCATCGCTCATATGAACATTCAACTCCCGTTCATTCAGCAATGAAACAATCTTCTCCCTGCCGGTGAGTGCGGGAACAAAGGTCAGCACCAGCCTGATGCCTTCATCGGTAAACCGGGTGGCAAATCTCACCACGCCTTTATCGTTGCTCACATGGCTCAGCAGGTACCAGGGCAGATCGGCAATGTCGGGATCAGCGGCAGCCGCAAAATCAAGCTCCAGTGAATCAAGCTGAGCCGGGAGATAACTCTCCGCATTGTTAAAACTCATTTCAACCGGCTCGTACATCAGGGCAAGATATTCCGACAAAGGCAGATCCTGCTCTTTTTTGCCCAGACTGGCCACCCTGAAATCGGTCTCTGCAGCAGAAGTTTCGCCATCGGTGGTCCAGGTAACCCGTTTTTCTTCAATCAGGGTGCGGATTTTTTCACTGCTTATGTAACGGCTGTCAAAATAAACAAGTGTATGAACCGGCTCCCCGAATACGGTCTGCATAGCCAGAATGCCTTTGTTCTGACCAAACCTGATCCCGAGAAGCCTGGCATCTTTCGGATCAAAGAACTGATCGATGGCTGCTTCAGCAACAGAAACTCCGGCTGAACCTGCCTCCGGTGCAGCAATCACGGAACTTACCGGTGTAAATATGGCTTCACGTATTTTCTCGGGCGTAAGTATTTCCTTATTGTAAAAGACCTTCACGCTGTGATCACCAACATAGGTTTCCACCCCAAGCACTCCATCGAGCTCCTTCATATGATTGGCAAACGACATTGAACTACCGAAGCATTTGATGCTTGTGAGACCCGACTGACGGTAAATCCCGGCATTCTCCATCTGTTCTGGTGTGCCCCAGCGTTGATTTATGGTCGGAATATCGGTGAAAGCCGCGAAAACAAGACCAGCTGCCACAAGAATAACGGTAGCTGTGGCGGGAAGCCAGTCAAGTTTCCTATGGTTGATCTGCAGTGTATCCTTTTCCGGACAACGGGTAATGCAATCACCGCAGAGATGGCAGTCGATGTGGTCAACTCTGGGCTGATCCGAGATTTTTATAGCCATCGGGCAAACCTTGTCGCAAAGTGTGCACGAAGTGCAGGTAGAGGCATTCCGGGTGATTTTAAACAAGGGCAACCCCCACGACTTCATCCTGACAGTTTCAAGCAGCACACCGGCAAGGCTGAGTGCTCCCAGCAACCATATCCATCCTATGCTCAGTCCGGCTACCGTAACCAAAATAAAATACAGGGCAGTTAAGCCAAGAAAAACATAGCCATAGGTGAAAATATTGGAAGCGGCACTCAGGGGACAGAAATATTTGCACCAGAACTGCCTGATAAAGAATGAACCGGGAATAGCAAGAAACAGTGCCATGATTGCATAACTCAGTACTACGTCAGAGCTGAATCCTGAGAAAACAGCATAATAGGGATCAAAGGTTTTACAAAACAATTCACTGCTGGTTACCGAGAAATAAAAAGTAATAAACAGAATGGCATATTTAAAGACCCGGAGAAGGCGGTCGGCGATCCCGGTGATGACAAAATTCATTTTCAGTTTCTTCCCGATCCGGCCCAGCCATTCGGTGAAGGTTCCGATCGGACACAGGTAGCTGCAGAATAGCTTGCTGAATAGAAAAATACCGAGAATCAGCGACAATCCCATGGCGATCTGGGTGGTGGTCATGGAACAGGCCAGTGAATTGTTTGCCAGAAACGAAGAAAAAGCCTGCAGTCCTCCGAAAGGGCAATAGGCTTCAAAATCGGCCGTGTAGGCTTTGTCAACTGCCGGTCTCACCAACAGATAACCGAGCATCAGGAGCACCAGCCACTGCAGTGCTGTCCGGTAATAATTCTTTTTAACAACTTTTGCCATAACTGTTGAATCAGGTGAGCTACTTCACTTCAAAAGTATGAACTTATTCACGTCCGACGGGCAACCACAGTAATTCAGAAAGGTTTTAAATAGCATAAAAGAAGCCGTAAAGTGTTTCGCCGGCAGAAAGCATCATCATTATCGAAATGAAAAAAAAATATTGTCAATGCCGGTGAGGCTCACATCTGTTGACAACTTACTGTTGACTATTTCCCTGATTTTGATTAAGTTTGAATCAACAAAAAAGGCATTCATGCGATTAAAAGACTTCCTGACAGGAACACTGATCCTTGCAGGAATTATTCTCAGTCTCAGACCGGCAGCCCAGGATGAAACAGGTCAGGGCAACGGGTTTAAAATCATGTTCTATAACCTGGAGAATATGTATGACCCGTTCGACGATAGTCTGAAAGATGACAATGAATTCCTTCCGCAGGGTATGCGGGGCTGGACATGGAAGAAATTTGAAAAGAAGCTGCAGCACACTGCAAAGGTGATCATCAGTGCCGGGGGCTGGCGGCCGCCTGAAATCATCGGGGTTTGCGAACTCGAAAACCGGTTCGCCCTGATTCAGCTGCTGAAAAGAACACCGCTCGAACCCTTCGGTTACCGGATCGTCCACGAAGATTCACCGGACGCACGTGGCATTGATGTCGCCCTGATGTATCGTCCCGATCGTTTCAGTGAACTTTACCACCGGGCCATTCCGCTGATTTTTGAGGGGGACAGTGTAGCCACCTCACGTGATATTCTTTATGTGAAGGGGCTTGTTCCGAACGGGGATACACTGCATGTGTTTGTCAACCACTGGCCATCGAAATACGGTGGTGCTGCCGCGACAATCCCAAAAAGAAAAGATGCCGCCCTGTTGCTGAAATCACTCACCGATTCCATTGCCCGGCAAAATCCGCAAGCGTTGATTGTGATCACCGGCGATTTCAACGATCAGCCTTCGGATGAAAGTGTTTCGGTTCATCTGGGGGCCAGACATGGTCAGCCCGATACCACAGGTTATTATCTTTACAATCTGATGTACAGCCTGATGGGAAAATGGGATGTTGGTTCGCACAAATTCAGGGAAGAGTGGAGCATCATTGATCAGTTTATTGTTTCCTCGGCTTTGCTGAACAGGGAAACAGGACTCAGAGTATCTGAAAAGAGAGCGGAAATTTTCAGGGCGCCCTTCCTGCTTGAGGATGACCGGAATTTTAACGGCACCAAACCATTCAGAACGTTCAACGGACCAGCTTATCTTGGTGGTTTCAGCGACCATCTGCCGATACTGCTTTATCTCAGATACTGACGAAATTGCGTCTGAAGTTCAGATGATGTTCCTCTCATCAAGCCTTTTCTCCTGCACCCGCCGTTTTTCACCGCAACAGGCACATTTGGAAATGTACAGGCACATAGAAAATATTGAACCTGTTGAAAAGACTACAGACCCATCATTTTGAGGCTGAAATCACTATCTTTCGCTGAAGTCGCTAAATTTCCCTTAAGTCGCTATCTTTCGCTTAAGTCGCTTAGTTCGCTTAAATCGCTCCCTCGCCCCTTCCAACCTCAAACGCCCAACAACAAACTCCGAACTCCGAACGCCAAACGTTGAACACCCGAAGGGCATTGAACGCGAAGCATTAAACATTTGAACAGAAAAAAAATCACCACAATAGGCACATTGGCCTTGTAGGCATGACTTTTAATCATTCAATCGCTAACTGCCGCTGAAGTCGCCTTTAGCTTTCGCTGAAGTCGCTCCCTCGCCCCTTCCAACCTCAAACCCCCAACAACAAACTCCGAACGCCAAACATTGAACACCCGAAGGGCATTGAACGCGAAGCATTAAACATTTGAACAGAAAAAAAATCACCACAATAGGCACATTAGGCACTTTGACTTTTTATCATTCAATCGCTAACTGCCGCTGAAGTCGCTACTTTTCGCTGAAGTCGCTTAGTTCGCTGAAGTCGCTCCCTCGCCCCTTCCAACCTCAAACGCCCAAAAACAAACTCCGAACGCCAAACGTTGAACACCCGAAGGGCATTGAACGCGAAGCATTAAACATTTGAACAGAAAAAAAATCACCACACCAGGCACAACTTGTCCCGGCTGCTTAGACGGGATTAGGGCACTTTGACTTTTTATCATTCAATCGCTAACTGCCGCTGAAGTCGCTACTTCTCGCTGAAGTCGCTTAGTTCGCTGAAGTCGCTCCCTCGCCCCTTCCAACCTCAAACGCCTAACGTCCAACGTCAAACATCAAACTCACTGAACATCCCACACCCACGCACCCGATTCCCTGACCGAATAAAACAACAGTCCCGATTTCTGAGCTTCCTGCGCCCAAAATTTACATTTCCGTAAGGAGTTTGAAGCATCCGCTATAAAACGGGCACCGGGGAAATAATCTTTCAGATTCTGCAGCTCAAGTCTTGTGTTTCCGGTCAGAATCACAAGGTCAAGTTTCAGTTGTTTCCCTGAATCAGGCAGCACTGTAGACCGGCTCAAAACAACTCCCCTGCGACCATTGTATTCGAAGAAACCGTTTGAGTATATTTTCAATTCAGGTAATTTTTGTAATCCCAAACGACCATTACCGAGATTGCTGTAAGAGATCTCTTTTACGCCCGATTGAATTCTGGAACCACTCAATGAATAGTTAAGCATTGAAGGATCAGACATTACCACAGAGTCGACCATCATATGCTGATTTCTTCCGCTGGTAAAACTAATGGCTGACTGCTTTTTAATAGAATGAACAACCAACCTTTGCCGCCCCGATCTCTCTATATTGACAAAGGAATAATCAGCGGCCAGCATCAGGCAGGCAGCGAGGGCCGGATACAACCAGAACCGTTTTCGATTCAGAATTCCGAAAAAGCAGGAGAAGAGTAACAGATACAATACGATGGTAGAAAACGGGGTAAGATACAGGTTATGGCTGACTGCCCCCGGCAGGCCTTCAATAAATGCCACAGTGCTGTTGAGCAACTTAATCTGTAATATCATAATTGAGGCTGATATTTTTCCCAGTAGTGGAATAAAGGACAGGAAAATGAAAATGACCCCGGAATATATCAGCACACCCGACAGCGGAATCGCAATCAGGTTAGCCATCAGAAAATAATTGGGAAACTGGTGAAAATAATAGATGGAAATGGGCGTAACCAGCAGTTGGGCAGCAATGGAAACATTGATCATTCCCCATATATAGGAAGTAACTTTGTTTCTGGTAATAAAAATCAGGCGAATGTGTGGCTGAAAAGCCACGATCCCTGCCACTGCCCCATACGACAATTGAAAGCCCAGATCATAAAGCATTGCCGGATTTATGACAAGCAGGATAAAAGCGGAAGCCGCCAGTGTATTGAATGTATGTGACTGACGATTGAGCGATTTTCCGATGGTGATCAGCGAAAACATCAGCGACGCCCTCAGTACCGAAGGAGCCAGCCCGGTAATCAGAGCATACAGCCATATAACAAGGATTATCAGAAGCGGCCTGAGCCAGACTGCCTTCTTTTGCTTACGCAGAAAATAAAACAGAAAATCGGCAATCAGAAATACAATCCCAACATGAAGGCCTGAAACACAAAGAATATGAACAACGCCGGCACCGGCATATTCCTGACGTTGGGAAGCATCCAGGAGATCGTCATAACCAATCAGCAAGGCAGCCGCAACAGCAAACTCACGTCCCACAATGCCATATTGCTTCAAGGTCACCAACAACCGGTTGCGGGCTTTCAGCGCCAGCTTTTTCAACCAGTAACCTTCAATATTTCCTGTGCAGGTGAAACTTCCCTTTGCGAAATAAACCTGGTGAAAAACATTGTTAACCGCCAGATACCTGGCATAGTTGAATTCCCCCGGATTCGACGGCTTCCGGACGGGCTCAGGAGAAACGGAAAAGAGTATTTCCGACCCATATACCAGTGAGGCAACCAGCGCATCTTTCTGCGCATAAGCCAGTACATTCCCTTTTACCACGAAATATTTACCATCGACGAAAAGTCCATTTACCTCAACAGGAAACTTATATGAATTTTCTCGCTCGGCAGGCTCCTCAGTGAGCACTGCCGAATAAACCATCCGGCTTTTTCCGGTATATCCCATGAAATGGGCAGCATGGGTTTGCTCATTGTGGATCAGCGACAAAAAATAACCCAGACACACGAAAAAGGCATTTAACCCGAAGCCGAAAGTCCATCTGAAACGATAGACTTTTACTTTAGTACTAACCAGGATAAAGATTAAAAAAAGAGAGGTAACAATGGAAAGAGAGACAATACCTGCGCCAGGAATTACAGGAAACAAACCATAAAGTACTATTCCTGCAAGGAGCGGAAAAAGCAGTCTTACAAAAGGAAAACGGGTCCAGGTTTTCAATTTAACAAGCCCTCATCAAATAGTATAACTATTTAATACTTCAGCTTATAAATATATGAAACCAGCAGATGAATAGCAAATATTTTTTATACTCAATTAAAGGAAAGAAACGATTCACTTACAATACTTGTCCAGCATATTTACAGCATTGCGGTGCCCGAGTTCAACTGCCTTTTTCCAATCGGCACAGGCTTCAGACTGCTTGCCAGTTCGCTGGTATGCAAAGGCCCTGTTGTAATAGGTTTCAGCATTGCCAGGTTGTTTTGTAACGGCTTTTGAATAATCATCGGTGGCATCAATAAACCGTTCCAGCATAAACCGGCAATTTCCCCGGTTCACATAAGCCTGGGTATATTCAGGATCCAGATTCAGCGACCTGGTGAACATATCATCCGCTTCATTAAATTTTTTCAGCGCAGCAAGTGATGTCCCTTTGTTATAATAGGCCAATGCATGCGTAGGTACTTTGGCAATGGCTTCGTCATAAGCAGCAATGGCTTCTGCATGTTTGCCAAGTTTGGCAAGCACAACACCTTTGTAATTGATGGCATCGGTGTAATTTGGCGCCCATTTGATGGTGGTATTAAAGTCGGAAAGTGCATCTGAATAACGCTGCAGTTCAAGATACATTTGTCCGCGGTAATAGTAATATGCAGCCTGCATAGGCCTGATCCGGATCGATTGGGTGAAATCTTCATCAGCACCTTTGTAATCCTTTAATTCCCATTTCGCTTTACCTCTGTAGAAATAGGCATCAGGATTCCGCTGGAGGATTTCTATGGATTTGGTAAACTGCTCAATGGCACCATTAAGGTCACCTTTTGAAGCCATCTGAATTCCAAGCCTTCTTTCTTCGGCACCCTTTCCGCGGAATTTAATCTGTTCAAACATTTTTGCCTTACGATCGGCCTCAGCAAGCTGCTTTTTACCAGGGGCATAATTATCCACCAGGGGGATCTGATCAAAATCGTCTTGTCCGGCGACAGCCGGCATTCTGTTTGTATCGGTCGATCTGACAATTGTCTGCTTATTACCGGCAGAATCCGCAGCGGTGGTAACGGAAGCTTTCTGGTCGTTGTTGCAGGATGAGATGTTCAGGACAATCATAAGTCCGAAGAAGAAAAACGGTAATTTCAGGTGTTTCATTTTTATAATGATATTGTGCACAAATGTAATGAGAAATCAGATCAGCGCCTGCCCGTGCTATTCAGTACAGAGTTATCGGGCAAGGAAATTGACAATCACAGAGGCCGCTTTTGCTGAAGCGCCTGAATCACCCAGCAGATGCCGGAGATCATCAAAACCACTGATCATCCCTGATCGGTATTTCGTATCGTCGAGTAGCCTTTTCAGTTCATCCTTCAGATTCTGAGAAGTCAGTTCGCCCTGAATGAGTTCTCTGACTATGAGTTTATCCATGATCAGGTTTACCAGAGAAATATACTTCACCTTAATCACCTGACGGGCAATAAGGTATGAAATTATTCCGCCTTTATAACAAACGACTTCAGGCGTGCCGATCAGGGCTGTTTCAAGTGTGGCAGTGCCGGAGGTTACCAGGGCGGCCGCTGATTGCTTGAGCAGATCATAGGTGCGGTTCATAATAACCGGAACCGGTGAACCTGCCAATATTTTTTTATAAAAGTCTTCTCCAAGGGTGGGTACTCCGGCAATGGCAAATTCAATATCCGGAAAATCCCTTGTTACTGAAAGCATGATCGGAAGCACTTTCCTGATCTCCTGCTGCCTGCTGCCGGGAAGCAGGGCTACCCGTCTTTTTCCGTTTTCGGGAAGCACCGGACTGACTGTTTTTTCAGCAAGTGCATCCAGTAACGGGTGACCCGAAAATTCAACTTCTACTCCATGCCGTGCATAGTATTCCTTCTCAAAGGGAAGAATTACAATCATTTTATCCACCGAACTTCTGATGGTTTTAATCCGTGATTGTTTCCAGGCCCACAACTGCGGCGAAATATAGTAGATAACCGGTATTTTCCGCTTGTGGGCGAATTCCGCAACGCGAAGATTGAACCCGGGATAATCAACCAGAATTATGGCATCCGGTGCATACTCAAGAATGTCCTTTTTGCAATAGGCGAGGTTTCCAAGGATGGTCCTGAGGTTAGCCAGCACCTCCAGAAATCCCATAAATGCAAGATCGCGGTAGTGCTTAACCACAATTGCCCCCTGCTTTTCCATCAGGTCACCTCCCCAGCAGCGAAACTCCGCCGAAGTATCAAGTTTTCTGATCTCCCTGATAAGGTTGGATGCATGCAGGTCGCCGGAAGCCTCCCCGGCTATGATATAATACTTCATAGATTGAGAAAGAAGATGCTGACGGCACTTTTGTCGAGCAATACAAAATAGAGAATGATCAGCATGAAAGTCATGGTTAAGGCACCCATTCCGGATTTTTCGAAATGAAGTTTGCGCATGTAATGCCTCATAAGCAGGATCGCGGGTATAAAAGCGATCAGCACGATTTTATTCCGGGGTTCAAAATCGGAAAACAGCCTGTAAACAAGAGGGCCGGCTGCAATAACTATTAAAGCCGTTACAAGGCTCAGCAACAGGCTTATAAAAGCACCGACAAAGAAGTTATCATTTTTCCACATAGCCAATCAGGAGACCCGGGGTATTTGTAAAAGTAAAAAGTAAAAAATAAAAAGTTTAAAGTTAAAAGTAATATCTGTGTCAGGTGGCAGGTGGGGTAAAAAACAAATGGTCTGAAGTGATGTGTAGACTCTGTCTGACTTTCAGTCTGTAATGATGTCCGGAAGGATCTACCGGAATCATCAGTCAGGCTTTCAATCACCTCTTTGAATCGGATCATCCCTGCTGATCAAGATTCCCCGTTTCCCATTCCCTGAGCAAAGGTATGGTTTTATGGGAAGTCAGATCAAAGTGAACAGGTACGACTGAAACATAATTGTTATTCAGTGCCCATTCATCGGTATCCTCACCTTCATCCCTGTTCCGGAAAATACCGGTCAGCCAGAAATAGTCACGCTGATGCGGATCTTTCCGCTGGTCGAACTTCTCGTCCCAGAATGCCATGGCCTGCCTGACTACTCTGATTCCTTTAATCGGAGAACCATTCACTGCTGGTATGTTCACATTGAGGCAGGTGTATTCAGGCAACCCTTTAACAAGTACATTTCTGGCAATAGAAAGTATGTAAGGTTCACATTTGCTGAAATCGGCCGTGTAAGTGTAGTCATTCAATGAGAAACCGATGGATGGGATGTTTTCCATGGCACCTTCAAGTACGGCTGCCATTGTTCCCGAATAAATCACGTTGACCGATGAATTGGAGCCATGGTTGATGCCCGAGACAATCAGATCCGGATTCCGTCCCAGAATGGCTTTCTGCCCAAGTTTTATGCAATCAGCGGGTGTGCCGGTGCAGGAATACTCAGTGTAGCCGGTTTCTTCAGCAAGTTTATGCACCCTGAGCGGGGAGGTTATGGTTACCGCATGGCCCATTCCCGACATGGGTTTATCCGGTGCCACAACCAGCACATCACCCAGCTGACGCATCACTCCAATCAGGGTTCTGAGTCCGGGGGCGTGGATGCCATCGTCGTTGGTAATCAGTATCAAAGGTTTTGTCATTCAGTAATTATTTTCGATTATCATTCTTTTTTGCATGTATGCCCATCAGAAACAGACAAGTTGGCTCAACTTCCGCTGGGATGCGGGGCGAGAGACAAGGAACTTAACTCCCTATCCTCTACTCATTACTCATTACTCACTACTCATTACTCCTACTGCCTACTGCCTACTGCTTACTTTTCACCGGGACGCGGGGCGAGAGACGAGGGACGTAACTCCCTATTCCCTAGTCATTACTCATTACTCCTTACTCCTTACTCCTTACTGTCTACTGCCTACTTTACACCGGGACGTGGGACGAGAGACGAAACTCCTTACTCCATACTCCTTACTGCCTGCTTTACACCGGGACGTGAGGCAATAGGCGAGAAAATAGGGACGTAACTCCTTACTCCTTACTCATTACTCATTACTCATTACTCATTACTCCTTACTCATTACTCATTACTCATTACTCATTACTCATTACTCATAACTCATAACTCATAACTCATAACTCCCTACTCCAACAAAAACTCCTATCCATTCTCCTCAACCGGCTGTTGTGCTTGCTTACCATCAACAGACGTAACGCCTGCACTCACGATAAATTTCATCACTTCGGCCGGATGAGCAGTAAGCGGGGTTATATTTTCTACCGCAACGATAAACAGGTTGCCTGAAAAGTTATACGAATGCGGCAGATAAACAGCCACTTTCCCTTTGGGTATTCCGAGGTTTGACAGATCTTTCTGGGTGATAAACCCCATTTTTTCGAGATTGGCATCCTGGCTGACTTTAACAAGTACCGGTTCAGTAAACCTTCGCTCCTTGCCGACAAATGCCGACATAAAGTCTTTGATGGATGTATAGATGATCTTGACAAGCGGAGCCTGGCTGATCAGTTTGTCGAGGTAAGAAACAATGGCCTGAATACAATGGAGGACCCCAGGAAACCGATCAGCGTAATGGTTCCAAGAATTACAACCATACCCAGTCCCGGAATTCTGAAGCCGAAAATCTCAAGTATGACATCCGTAAGGATACCGTCAACTATCCTGAAGGATTTGTAAATGATATAGATCGTCAGCGAAACAGGGGCAGTAAAAAGCAGGCCCTGGAGAAACCATGCCAGCAGATTTTTTGAAAATTTTTTATCACCCATAGCTATAACATTGATATTCAATACTTTTGATTCATTATGTGTTTCATGAAATTTTGAGCAAAGGTAGTTAATGATGGCTTACAAAAGTTGAATAGTAGCATCCGAAAGATGTAATAAAAAACCCCCGATCGAAAACGGAGGTTTTATTATTTAACAGCCTGATAAAGATGGAATAACCCTAGGGCGTTACCGAAGTTACAAAAGCTGCCCCATTGTTGTCAATAATTGTAACATCCCCGGTATCCACACTGGCATCACCATTCACGTCGGTGGCCACATAACCCATTACAAACGCTGCAGAATCATTGTCAACCGGGGTGGCATCGCCGGTATCGACCGAGCCGTCCTGATTCACATCACCCCCATAAATGGCATAGTATGTGCCCGGTCCGGCCATCAGGAGCAGGTTGCCACCGTACGCTTTGGCAGGGGCATCAAAACTATAGTTAACAGTGGTTCCGGCAAAGGAAACCGGCGAAGCAGTGGTGGTTTCAATGCTGTTGCGGTGACGCACGGTTACATAATAAGAACCGCTGTAGAGACCGGGCAGAGTAACGGCTGTTGTACCGGTAGTGCTCAGGTTCACATTGTTTACAGTAAGAACTTTGGTAGAATACGCGGCTGAATTGTGTAATTCGATGCTGACCTGATCCGCGGTAAGGCCGGGAAACTGAGGGCCAACTTCATTCTGTGCCTTACGCATGGTTCCTGATCCGTTGTACAGGCCTTCAAGAAAAGCAGTCAGGTTAAATGTTTTGTTTGTCAGCTGCTGCAATCCTGTAAAAGAGCCAAACTCTGTGAGTCCGTTGGCCGTAAGTATATCAGTCGCGGTATTTGTGGCGCTGAAATAAACTACCGAGGTCGGGTTCACGCGAAGGCAGTAAATCTGGCTTTCGGTGCCCACCACATCGGCCGGCATGTATTTGAATGTTGCGTTGCAGGAAAATCCGGAAATGTTGCTCGGCGTTACATTCCAATAACGGTTAATATAGCTGCCGATGGCGCCCGGATAGGCTGAATTGACCAGGTTTACACCAAGATAATTGCCGGAACCGAATGACCCTCCGGTAAAAGT
Source organism: Bacteroidales bacterium (assembly GCA_016705005.1). Classification (GTDB taxonomy): domain Bacteria; phylum Bacteroidota; class Bacteroidia; order Bacteroidales; family Lentimicrobiaceae; genus Lentimicrobium. Next base: position 148,543 of record JADIZB010000034.1, read on the forward strand.
CGTTGTAACCGGAGCATATTCTGCTGTCCCGGTGTTATCCCCAACAGGGAAAGTAAAACTCCCGGCTGCACTGAACGACTTCCGCAACTGTCCGCTTCCCGTTGCGATAACCATGGATGTTGCCGATGGGGTACCGGCAACGGTAGCCGCAGTCCCCAGGGTCAGGTTATTGGTTTGCAGGTTAAGCCTGCCGTTGGTGAAGGTAAATACTCCGTTTACCGTAGCATTGCCATTCAGATTTACCCCGGCTGCATTGTTGAGGGTCAGGTTGCCAAAGATATTCTGGCCGGAGATACCCTGGACTCCGGTTCCTGACATACTGATGGTTCCGGTCCCCAGATTGGAAGCCGATGCATTCAGGTTGTTCAGGTTTCCGGATAAAATAACTGTTCCCTGGTTGTTGAGTGTGCCCCCATTCTGTATGGTGAGTGCCGATGCGCTCACCAGGGTTGTACCGGCAGTAACCCTCAGGGTTGTGCCTGAAGTGATGATGTTATCTGCAACCAGGCCTGATGAAAGCAGCAATGATACTGCAACGCTGAGAATGCGAAGACCTGTGTATCCGCCGAATCGGTTTATTTTTTTTGTTTTCATTTTCATGGCTTATTAAGTTAACAAATTTAATACAAAAAGAGTTAAAAATCAATTGGATTGACCTCCGGATGACAGATTTGAACCGGAAGAAGTTTTCACCGGTAACGGATTACCGGTCGCAGATGGCTTTGTAAGATCTTCAATGGCTTTCTTAACCTTGGTCACCTTTTGCGCAGTGCCTATGGGCCCACCAGCACCTGAAGGAGTAGCCATACTGCCTGAATTCTGCGCATTTATTGCCGGAACTGAAGGTTTTGGCCTGACGGATTCTTCAGATGGCTTGTTCGGATCAGGCAGTGTAGATGGATGTATTCCAACCACAAGGTTTCCGTTTTCATAATAAAGGCCTTCGCCATCGGTTTGTGTATCGGAATCGTTGTGCAACCCACGGGCAAGATTCTGATTGTAACCGGCACTGATCACTTCGCGCGGAAGGTTTGGATTTTCGTAACCCGCCCGCTTGCCGATGGCAATGTAGGATATGGTTACCGAGCTTTTACCGTCGTTGTTTTCAGCTACCTTAAATCCTTTGCCCGAAACTTCGGCCAGATAAACGCCATTTGAACTACCGGTCGGCGTAACAGTAACCACAACTGGTGTTTCAGTTGAAACTGCGGCGGCAAAGGCCGGATCAAAATCTATGCTGACTTTTCCATCCGAAAGGTGGCATAACCGCTGGTCTGGACCGTAACATCGGTAGATACATTGGTGTAAAGAACTGTATTGGTTCCCGTACCGTTCTCCTGGAGGTGCACATCAAGGTTGTTTTTAAAGACCAAGCCGTTGGAATACATCGCGTAGTTTTCCCCTTCAGCATAAACACCGTAAACTTTACCATGGATATCGGCGCCCATCAGGTCACCCCAGGCTCCTATACCGATCCCGGTATTTGCCTGGCTGCTTTTACCACCACCGATCGTGTAACTGGTGAAATATCCACCATAGTTTGTTAATGCGCTATTCTTATAGCCCAGAGATCCCCAGTAAAAACCACCCTGCTCAGCCCCTAAAATCCCGCCGCAACGGCCATAATCGTTGTAATTGAATCCTGATGAGCCAAAGGAATAAAGATCGCCCCAAAAGGAATAGCCCTTAGTTGCACTGTTACTTGCATAATAGGCATAGCCGGTTCCATCGTTTTGGGAACTACGGGTTCTGAACGAATATAAGTTAGACTGTCCGGAACCATTCACTGGATCTTCCGAATGGTAAAAATAATTGGTATATATGTTACTATACCCCGAAAAAGTCAGACCATAATCATCATAATTCACCTGCAACCTGGCAAAAGGTTCATTAGTGCCGATTCCGACATTACCGCCCACCGGCTGAAGTACCAGGGGATTCGTACCATTATAGGTTCCAACCCAGAATTGAGCATTGGCTGGTGTCGGATTATAATTCCAGATGAGAAAGCCCTTGTTATCGGTTGACTGCCCGACATACATAAGTGCGGTACCGGCATCATCCCCAACAGATAAATTGGTGACTGAATTAAAATTACTCAGAGGTGTTCCGAATATTCCTGTTGGTGTACCACTGACTTTTGCCACATGCAACATCCCTTCAGGAATGATATTGCCTACGCCGACTTTACCACCGGCTGGCTGGAGTATCAAAGGGTTTAAACCACTGAAGGTGCCTACATAAAATTTGGCCTGGGCCGGATCCGGGTTATAATTCCAGACCAGATAACCTAAATTATAATCTGATTGCCCGACATACAGAAGGGCCTCACCGGTGTTGTTGCCAATGGAAACACTCGTCGTACCGGGAATTGCAAGAATATCGGATCCGAATAAAGCGGTATTCCCTGAGCTGTTGGTTGCCACATGGAATGGCGCAGAAGGCGCACTGGTTCCGATGCCCACATTTCCGGTATTATAATAAATGCTGGACCCGTTGTTCAACCATTGCCCTGTGTTGCTTCCAACCAGGTTCCACGAAGGAGCGGCTGGTGTACCTGAGTTAACATAAAGGCCGGGCGAACTGTTGGTCTGGAACACCACCAGGCCGGTAGCCGGACTAACTATGGCATTACGCTGGGCCAGGGTCATCCTGGGGGCCAGAAACCCACGGGTAGTACTTTTTACATCCAGCATGGCTGAATTGTCGGGGGATGTGCCGTCGGAATTGATTGCTACCTGGGCATGGGCATTCAGTCCGATGAACAGGATTATAAATAAGTACAGGTTTCTCATAATTTAATTTTTTATCGGTTTGTTTACTGCTTTTTAATTGAATCTGTTAATGCTCTATTTAGAATCCGGAATTCCTCCTTCGTTTGATTTACCATATCATCCATGCAATGTGTCTTTGCCAGACCATGCTTATTGAACTTGTTTGGTTGTCTGACTTGTTTGAACCGGTTTTCCGGAGCGATCCACATTGGTTGAAGGGTGCTTCCCGACCGACAATCTGCCGTTTTCGTAATAAAGGCCTTCCCCTTCCGATTTGGTGTCGGCATCGTTGTGCAGGCCCCTGCTGACCTTTTCGGAATAATCTGCTCTGGTAACCTCGGACGGCATCACCGGATTTTCATATCCGGCACGTTTACCGATGGCGATAAAGGCAAATCGTGTGTTGCTTTTCGCATCACCGGCTTCTGCCACCCCAAATCCAGAGGTACTGGTTTCGGTGAGGTAGAGGCCCTGAGAGAGACCCATCGGTGTAACAATTACCACCACCGGAAAATCAGGTGAAACAGCTTTTCTGAAGGATTCGTCAAAGGTTATGGTGGCTTTACCGGAACTCAGTTCGGCATAACCGCTGGTCTGCACGGTCATGTCGGTGGAGACGTTGGAATAGAGCACGGTTTGCTGCTCTGTGCCATTTTGCTGCAGGTGCACCTGGGGCCCGGTCTGGAAGGTGGTTCCATCGGCATAAAGGGCATAATCACCGCCCTCCGCATAGATACCATAAACTTCTCCATGAATATCGGCACCGAACAACTCACCCCAGGCACCGATTCCGATGCCGGTTTTTGCCTGAGTCCCTTTACCGGCACCATTGGTTGAGTTGGTAAAATAACCTCCATAATTGTTATTACTGCTGTTTTTGTAAGCAAGAGCTCCGAAATATGAGCCAGCATTATCGGCACCAAAAACAGCACCAGACCTTCCGAAGTCATTCCAGTTATGGGCAGCCATGGCAAAAGTAAAGGGATCCCCGTAGTCTGAATAGACCTTAACAGCCGCACCGGAAGATAAAAAATCGTAGCCGAAACCGGGAGTAGAAGAAACCCTGTAGCGCACAGCCAAAATGGCACTCTGGCCATATCCAAGGGCAGGGGTCTGATTCTGGTAAAAGTAGTTTCCTGTAGCTTCAGTAATACCGAGCTGAACATAGTTGTTGTTGCTGGAGTACACTTCAAATTTTGACTGGGGCAAAGTGGTTCCTACGCCAACCTTTCCACCTGATTCCTGCAATGAAAGGGTTTGTGAACCACCCGGGGTCAATATACTCATATAACCTTCCCCGGGGTTCGGACTGTAATTCCAGCGGATTTCGCCGTTGTCAGTTTCGTTTTTCCCTATTAAAAGCCTCACAGAACCTGCATTATTACCAAATGAGACGTTGTTGCTGGTATAATCCAATCCGACCGGAGTGCCGAAAACGGCGGTTCTGCCATAAGACAGCCCTTTAACATGGAAAGTTGCCTCATGACTCTCAGCAGCATCTCCGAATCCCACCGAACCATTCAGATTGAAGCCCGCTATCCGGGATCCTGAATTCCTGAAATAAACAAAATCCAAACTATCATGGTATTCAATCCCCCATTTCGGGAAAGATGGAGAATGGCTGATTACCATTCTATCCGCATTCTGTGTTCCACCGCTGAACATAGAAAGCATCGGGCTGTTGGGGTTGGTGGTAGCCGGGAACTGAATGGTGGCCTCATCATCGGTAAAAGTAACGTCACCCTGGGTGCCGCTGACCTGGAACTTTTCACCGTTTCCTACAGTTAATGTTGAGGCCGGGGTAGCATCACCAATACCGACATTGCCGGCTGTATAGGAAATATTGCTCCCGGCGGGTGTCCATTGCAGTGAGCCCTGATCGGTGAGTTCAACCCATGCGCCGGCACTGTAAAACCAGAAACTCCCGGTGGTATTGTCAAACACCAGCAGACCCGAAGCCGGAGAGGCTATAGCAGTGCGTTGTGCCGTGGTCATCCTGGGCACCAGCATACCGCGGTTTGTACTTTTCACATCGAGCATGGCGCTTGGATCAGGGGTAGTACCATCCGTGTTCACAGCTACCTGTGCTTCCAGCTGTACAGATAACAGAAACAGTATAATTGCAAAAAAAGCTGTTGTTTTCATCATTTCCTGATTATTCTTTATCCTCCGTTAATTTATAAACCAATAGTTTGAGATCGTTAATCTGCTTTTGCTGGTCTTCGATGATTGCCTGCTGCTCCTGGATGGCCTTGATGGCAATTACACCGAACCCGCTGTAATCCATGGTATAGATGCCGTTGCTGCCACCATCACCCAGGTTGGTTACAAGTTCCGGAAAAACCTTTTCAACTTCCTGGGCCAGGAATCCGTTGTAATGGCTTTTATGGATCGTATCAGCAGCAAAGCGGTAACGTTTTGGTTGAAGCAGCATTAACCTTTCCATGACGTTACTCATAGGGTGGATATCCGTTTTCAGATTCTCATCCGAAACGGCAGTATAGGCTCCACTCGCACTGTTGATTCTGGCCCTGACAATGCCTTCATAAAAAAACTCAAAATCGCCCGTGTTATTAGAGGTATATAGGTTCCAGTTATAACGATTTACTCCTTCATTTTCGATTCTTATCCCATCATTCAAACCGCCAAAATTGGTATGGACAACATGCAGTTCTGAACGGACCGGTCCTTCCGGGGCACAATTAATTCCGATTCTTGGCTCTCTCATAACCTCAAATTCAATGGCATATCTTCCGAGATTCTGGCTGTAAATTCCCAGGGTAGAATCAGGGCGTGACATCCCCACAAAAGCCCTGCTAAACGTATTTGCCTGGTTGTTGAACCAGATACCGGGGGAGTTTGACATATTACCATCTGAACGCAAACGCAGTCTTCCAACCGCATCAAGTGGAAATTCCGGAACCTGAGTACCGATGCCAATATAACCAGGATTTAACCTGAATGCCAGGTTTCGTCCCAGGGATGACCTCATGTATAATATATCCGCCGTATCGTGGTATTGCAACCCCCAGGTTGGGAATGATGGTGAATGAGCGATTACCATGCGGTCAGCATTTTGTGTACCGCTGCCGAACATATAGATCATCGGACTGTTTGGATTGGTCGTGGCCGGAAACAGGATGTTGGCATTATCATCAGAAAATGTAACATCCCCTTCAATTCCGCTAACCTGAAACTTATCGCCACCACCCACTGTAAGTGTGGATACAGGTGAAGCATCACCGATGCCGACGTTACCCGAAATATAGGAAATGCTGCTTCCGCTGGGAGTCCATTGCTGAGAACTCTGATCTGTCAGCTCAAGCCATGAACCTGCGCTGTAAAACCAGAAACTCTGGGTATCGTTGTCAAAAACCAGCAATCCGGATACCGGGGAAGCAATGGCTGTTCGCTGGGCCGAAGTCATGCGTGGAACAAGCATCCCACGGTTGGTACTTTTCACATCAAGCATGGCACTGGGGTCGGGGGTGGTGCCATCGGTGTTCACCGCAACCTGGGCATGAACGTTGAGCACAACAAACAATACAAAAAAGAGAAAAATAGGTTTCATAGCTGTTGATCTGACTATTTGTTTTTTATTTCGATGATGGACTGCATCAGTTCCTGATTCTTAAGTTTCAGGTCTTCGATGGTTTTGACCAATTCAAGGTTCATCTGTTGTTGTTCCATGAATTTCACATTCAGCTCCTGCACTGCTTTAACCAGGGCACAACAAATTCAGCATACCGGATTCCATACTGGCCATCGGGGTGGAAGGCACATCCACACCACTGAAATTGTAGCCTATCTCCTTTGCCGATTGCTCCACCTCCTGCGCAAGGAAACCACTGTAAACAATCTTTTCCTTGGCCTCAGCGGATGCCATTTCTTCAGGTGATATCTCCTTGCAACTTCACCAGGACGCAAAGTGGCTGGCTGGCTCTTGTTCAGGGTTGCATCAATGGCAGTTATATCGAGGGTATAGGTAACCGGTTTAAGCCTGGTAATAAACTCAAGACCAGGAACATTGCCCGTGACATTCTTCTTGTACCGGCTATCCGAAGGGAAAGTCGTCCAGCCGGTATAACCTCCGATGCTGCTTACACTGGTACTACCTACTACTACCTTATTGGAAGCATCTACTCTGGCATTGTAGCCCAGGGCCATACAGTTGCTAAGTCCATTGATTGCAGGATAGGCACTAGCCCCCAGAAAAGTACTGTTTGAAAATGTAGTATAGTCACCTGCTGAATATCCAAAGGCAGTATTGTTGTTGGAATTGGAATAGTATAAAGCGTACATGCCCGATGCTGTGCTATTGCTTCCGGAAACATTCTGATTCAATGAAGCAAACCCTGTTGCAGTATTTCCATTGCCATCCTGATTCGCTTCCAGCGAGAGATCGCCGGTTGCAGTGTTGGCGAATCCTTCGGTATTGTCTCGAAGGGCATTGTTTCCAAGTGCAGTATTAGAGTACCCGGTCAGGTTCTGAAAAAGGGATTTGGAACCTACTGCAGTGTTGGAGAAAGCCTGATACAATGTGGCACCCAGGCCATTGTTGTAAAGGGCCGAGTCACCAATCGCAACCAGATTACTTTTGACAGTATTTCTGAAAAGCGCCCCGGGGCCAATGGCAATATTTGAATGGCCGGTGGTGTTTGTATAACCGGATTCAGATCCGATAAAACAGTTATAAGCTCCGTTGTAAATACTGTAACCGGCTTTGTCGCCGATGATCACGGAGCCTGAGGTACCACCCGATTCAACTGCTCTTCCGGCCTGCCTCCCGATAATAACGCTGCTTCCATTGCCACCCTGGTAATACCCGGCCTGAAAACCCATGATCACATTGCCTTCACCATAGTTTTCCCTTCCTGCCTCAACACCAACAGAGATGTTGCGGTTGCCGTAACTATGGTATCCGGCATCACGGCCAATCGAGATACATTCCATGCCATAACTGGCTACACCGGCACCATTACCCAGGTTTATATTGTCAGAACCGAAAGACTCAAATCCGGCGCCTTTTCCAATACCAATGTTATTATCCACAATATAGTCACCGCCAAGGGCATTCTCACCGATCGCGATACAGCCGCTGTTACCGGAGGAATTGTCCAGACTGTTGTAACCAAGTGCTATGTTGTTGCTACCCCCACCGAGGAATGAAAGGGCATTGTTTCCGATGGCTGTATTGTTATTCCCTGCTTCAAAACTGCCCAGGGCACCCCTGCCGATGGCCGTGTTGCCTGAACCGTCAATGTTACCGGAATAATCATTGTGAAGCGTTCCATAGCCAAGGGCCGTATTGAAACTTCCCGTGATGTTGTCAAATCCCGCCTGATCGCCTATGATTGCATTGCCGTTTGTCATACCAAAACCAGCCTGCCCGGCCTCACCGACATCCTTTCATTCGCTCCCAAAGTAAACCGGATAATGTCTTCGTCCGGGTTTTGTTCAACCTCAACGCGGGTATCTCCATCATTATCTGCTAATGAAGAAACTACTCCCGCCCCGATCTGCTGCCAGGAGGTTCCGTTGTGATGCCAGAAAGAGGTTGTGGTGAGATCGTAAACCAACAGCCCGTTAGACGGTGCTGTAATCGCTGTGCGCTGGGTCGTGGTCATCCTTGGAACCAGTATACCCCTGTTGGTACTTTTTACATCGAGCATGGCGCTCGGGTCGGGTGCTGTGCCGTCGGTGTTCACTGCAACCTGGGCATTCAGGGTTGTTGCTGTAAGCATCAAAAAATCAATGTAATTGCTTTCATAATTTGCATGACAATAAGAAATTATACATTCAGGTAAAATTTAACACGATTCAACCAGGCCGGAATTTAAACGGCATTAAGGAATTACAATCAGCAGATAGGGAAGAATATATTGCAATACAATAGCAGGTATTGCCAGGTGTTCTAGAAAATCAGAAAAAATATATGTAAAGAACTGACAACTTGTTTTTTAGTAACAAACCTGATTTCAGGTTGAAGCTTCAAATGTCCTGATTCTGCAGGATCGCCTGAGTTCTTCAGTATCCTGACAGTTACAGGTTGATTCAGGTATAGATCAATCTATAAAATCCAACACCCGGATTCTTGGTTCATTTGGCCTACAATTATGGCTGTTTACAGGTTTCCGTCCTTCTGTAAAACATCTCATGAGAAGCCAAAAGGAATTCTCAGCTAATTTAGAACGTTTTTAAATAAATTATGTTAACAGATTGTTAAATCTGAATTCACATTTATTTTTTAACATATCACAGGCTGACATCATTATCAGAAAAAAAAACACCGCTTATTCCGACGAACTGTTACCCGTTCGATTCATGAATTGAAGCAATTGCTCATTCTGCACCCGTAATCTTTCATTGATTTGTTTCAGTTCCATAATTGCACTCTCCTGAATAACGATTTTCTCATTCAGTTCCTGCACGGCCTTTACCAGGGGCATGACAAATTCAGTGTACCTGAGACTATACAATCCATCCGCTGTTTCCGGTTTATCCACCCCATTGAAATCATAGCCAATTTCGGCAGATGCTTTTGCTACTTCCTGAGCAATAAAACCGGTCATCCTGATCTTTTCGATATCGTATTTACCAGTCCAGTCTTCGGTATTCTTCTGGCCTTTGTACAGAATTTCATTTTGCCTGTGGATGTTCAGATTATAGGTAACCGGGCGAAGTTTAAGGATGAAATCCAGTCCGGGTACATTGGCAACAATATTGTCCTTGATACGCTCATCGCTGTAGAGTGACATTGGGACCTGGCCCTGGATACGGGTAACGGAAGTGTTGCCCAGTTCTACAGAATTATTAATGCTGAGCGAACTGCCTACATTGGACCCTATCCCTGTCCAATTAGAAGTTGCAGTTGAAGTTGGGAATGCATATTCACCTATGCCGGTATTGTTACTTCCCGTGGTATTTGTATACAATGCATGGTATCCCAAAGCAGTATTGTAATAGCCAGTTGTGTTTGATCTTAATGAGTGAGAGCCACAGGCAGTATTATAATTACCAGTTTGATTCAGTTCCATAGCCCAGTTGCCAAAGGCAGCATTTTCCTGGCCGGTAGTATTGGTTGCCAAAGTATTGCCACCATAAACCGCATTGTTTGAGCCCGTAGTGTTTGCTAATAAAGAAGACACACCGGCTGCTGTATTCCCGCTTCCTGAAGTGTTATTCAACATTGAATGGTAACCTATGGCTGTATTCCACTGGCCGGTGTTATTTATTGCAATATTACTCCCTTTGAGTGCTTCATATCCAATAGCTGTGTTATAGGTTATCCTTCCAGTTGACCGGCTGTCAGCATATTCCATTGCATTATATCCAATAGCTACACTCCGACTATTGGACCTGTTATTTGACAATGTGCTGTATCCAATGGCTGTATTAAAAGATCCATCAATATTGTGATATAGAGCATTATAGCCAAATGCAATATTACTTCCTCCAGTGGTATTACTATACAGCGATGATGCCCCTACAGAGGAATTACCATAGCCCGAAATATTATTGCATAAAGCATATTCTCCCACTGCAGTGCAGATACCACCATAAGTGTTATTTGCCAGAGCTGCATATCCCGCTGCAGTATTACTGTTTCCACTTGTGTTATATGCGAGTGCATAGGACCCAATAGCACAATTCGCATCGCCATAATCATTTGACAGAAGAGCATTGAACCCAAAGGCAACATTGCTATTTCCGCCCACATTTGCATTGAGTGAGTTGTAACCCAGGGAGGTATTTGAAGTATTTATTTCTATTGCTCCGGCTTTCTGATTGTTAACCCTGAAACTGAGCGGTACATTATCAGTTGTTCCAATGAAATTAGAAGTTGCAGAAGTTCCGCTGTTTCCGTTCAATCCCCAGCTTGCACCATTCCCCGACAAGATCCATGCAGGACTTGCAGGTGTTCCTGAGTTATGGTAGAATCCGGGGGTATTGTCTGTTTGAAAGACCATCAGTCCGGTTGCTGGACCTGCAATATTATTTCGCTGAACCATCGTCATACGGGGAATCAGCAATCCCTGGCTGGTTGATTTCACATCCAGCATAGCCGAGTTATCGGGTAAAGTCCCGTCGGTGTTAATTGCTACCTGAGCGTTTGAAAAAGTTGCCAGGGAAAGCATTGAAAGAAACACTATGAAATGTTTGTTCATGGTAAATGTGATTATAAATTGATTATCGCTTCCAATAAAATATTTCTGATATGATACACTTGCTACTATATGTGATTGCAACTCCCCGGGAACAGTTCAGGAGTGATCTGATATGGAGTATAAGCAATATATTTACAAATATACATATTATTATATAATCAGCAATAATAATACATCCGGGTATAAAAAGCCGGTCCGAGTTCATTAATGAATTGGCCGGCAATTCCCCTGAAAGTTATATACCCGGTATGGTAGTCCTTTAGCAGGATTCATAATGCTCTACATTGCATTCAATCCACATGGAAATTAATTTTATTTGATTTTCCTGATTGTTAAAAAAAGCATAATTGTATTCACCTCACCACGGGACAAATATTCAATAAAAGAAAACAGAGGTGTAATAACGGTAATATCAGGGAGTTTCAAGTTTTTGAATTTTTTCTTTGAGCTCCCTGATTTCATTCTGCTGAATATTCACGATATTATTCAGCTCCTGCACTGCCTTCACCAAAGGAACCACAAAATCAGCATACCTCAGCGCATAAATATCCCTTTCATTTTTGGGTGCATCCACACCCGAAAAATCATACCCCAGTTGCTGAGCTGTTATTTCCACTTCCTGGGCAATAAAGCCAGAGGTGATTCCACTCATTGCTTCACCCTTGTAAGCAGCGTCAACTCCGGTATAGGCATTGATGGCATTGCGGTTCAGTCGGTAGGTCACCGGACGGAGCAGTGTAATGAAGGACAATCCGGGCACATTTTCACTCAGGTTTTCCTTGAAGCGCCCATCGGAGATATTGCTCCAGTTGACATAGCCGCCGATGGAATTAACGAAAACATTGCCAATACGCACCTGGTCAGTGGCGGTTGCTGAAGCATCAATGCCCAGGGTGGTTGTATTAGACAGGTTCGCGGCATTGGGGCCTGTGTTATAGCCAACAGCTGTGTTGTAAGATCCCGTAGAATTGTTAACCATGGAATTGGACCCCAGGGCTGTATTCTGAAATCCGGAAGTTGTTGAATAGGCAGCATGATATCCAATTCCGGTATTATGGTCAGAGGTGCTGTTGCTCAATGCTTCACGCCCCCAGGCTGAATTATAACTTCCGGAAAAGTTATAGTACATTGCAGCATGCCCCCCTACGGTATTGTCATTTCCCCAGGCACTTGATCCCAGGGCATTAACCCCGATGGCAATGCTAAAGTTCCCGGTATTATTACTTCCCAGCGCATTTACTCCCATTGCAGTGTTTTCATTTCCTGATGAGCTGGAAGCCAATGCGCCCATTCCAACTGCTGTATTGTTGTTGCCGTTAGTGTTTGATGCCAGAGTGCCAGTTCCAATGGCTGTATTGGAATATCCTACGGTATTATCATGCATTGACATCATCCCCATTGCTGTGTTGTGATGACCCGATGTGTTGGAATACAAGCTTCTCGCCCCGAAAGCTGCATTGCTGTGTCCATTGGTATTGTAATACATCGACAGCATCCCTGATGCAGCATTGCTGTAACCGGAAGTGTTGCTGTAAAGTGACTGAAATCCCATTGCCGTGTTTTCGTCACCGGTTACATTGGAGAATGATGATTGATATCCATTGGCAACATTATAGGATGCTGTTGTGCTGTTAAAAAGTGTCTGATATCCGATAGCGGTATTGTATGATCCGCTTGTATTGGTGTATAATGAATAAGCACCATAAGCTGCGTTACTGTTTCCGGATATATTTCCATTCATCGAAGAGCTGCCGGTAGCCACATTTTCAGTCCCGATGGTGTTGGCCGACAAAGCATTTATCCCTATGGCTGTATTATAAACGCCGGAGGTATTCGAATACAAGGCATTAAATCCCATGGCACTGTTGCCGTATCCATTGGTATTGTACCGTAATGAAAAATTACCGATTGCCGAATTATGATGGCCTGAAGTATTCGAAAAAAGTGCATAGTAGCCCACTCCGGCATTGTCGTCACCAACGGTATTTGAATACATCGCACTGTGCCCTATTCCCAGATTGTAGTTGCCACTGGTATTTGACCTCAAAGCCTGGTAACCCGTAGCGGTATTTTGTATGCCTGCAGTATTGTTCAGCATGGATTGAAATCCAAAAGAAGCATTCTGATTGCCGCTTGTATTTGCATTCATCGACTGATACCCCAGGGAAGTATTGGAAACCGGATCAATCATACCGGCTTTCTGATTATTAACCCTGAAAGCAAGTGCAACATTGTCGTTGGTCCCGATAAAGTTCGTTACTGCAGTTGTTCCGCTGTTTCCTGAAAGGCTCCACCCCGAACCTGTTCCAACAATTGTCCAGACAGGGCTGGCAGGGGATCCAGAATTATAATAAAATCCCGAAGTTCCGTCCGACTGAAAAATCATCAGCCCGCTGGCCGGATTTGAAATGGCATTCCGCTGGACGAGTGTCATGCGCGGAACCAGTAACCCCTTTTCGGTGCTCTTTATATCCAGCATGGCTGAATTGTCGGGAGCAGTGGCATCGGTGTTGATGGATACCTGCGACGAGGCACTCAGACAGGAAGCAAGAAAAAGAATAAGTAGAAGATTTTTCATTTTTTTGATTATTTTTTTTGATTTTTCTTATTAGACGGCAAAGCATTATTAAGCCCATTGGTATTGAATCTGGTAGTGAAAATGGGAAGCAAGCGGAAACGTAGAGAAGATCCGACCAGCAGGAAAATGATCAGAAAGCCCTTACAGCACGGACATAGTTATTGTTAAACTTCCCGATTGAAAGCTGGGCTCCGGTAACGAAGTTCAGTAGCCATGCATTGTTTGGATCCGTTTCGGAAGAACTCCAATAGGCGGTATTAACAAAACCACCAATCACAGCCCTGTTCTGGTAAAGCTTGTTCAATTCATCGATGGATGGCAGATACCAGTCGCTGAAACCGTTCAAAACAAGGTCTCCGCATATTCTTGCAGCTATTCCTGCTTCGGCACATCCAGCCAGAATATCCAGGGTGTTCTGAATGCCGGTCCCCAATGCTGTGCCATCAGCTCCGGTAATTGAGGTTCCGTAACAGCCCCATGGAGAGCCTGCAGTTTGGTTGCCGGGAGTGGCAATGAGTCCATGAAACTCTCCGGCAATGTATCCCGGGTCCACGGGTTGCAGAATGTAAGCAATGATACCCCCCTGGTAGTTATTACCAATGGCCAGTCCCTGATTGGCCATATTGCCGGCCATATTGGTCCATACATTTCCACTGAACACCTGTAATTCCCCGCAGTCGGTGCAATAGATAACAAGCCCCTGGGCAGGATCAGCGATGGCATCACGTTCCAGATGAGTCATTCTTGGGGGCAGAAAGCCCCTGGATGTGGAGCTCACATCCAGCATGGCTGAATTGTCGGGATCGGACCCATCGGTGTTGATGGCGACCTGGGCATAAAGGCCGGAAGTAAAAAACATCAGAAAAACCAGTAGTGTTGGTTTCATAGTCAGAATGATTAAAAAATTATACAATTCAATGAAACAGGTTACAGGAAAACGACCGGTTTTGGCCGGTATCAATAGGATTAATTCAGAAAAGGGGAAGGAAATATTGCTTTACAGGGCAATACCAGAGTTATGTAAGATATTGTAGAAAATCAGCTGAGCTGCGATGCAAAGAACTTTAACTCATCAATATCCTGACATACAGATTATCAGACAAATCCAGATTTTCATCAGATAGGGATGAACTGATCCGGACGAGTATTTTTCTGAAAATATTTCTGATCAGGATTTAACCCTCTTAAATCTGCATCCTTATACAGATTAATCGGAATTCAGTCAAACAACATGAAATACAACAAGGTAGTATACTCCGCTTAAAGGGCCTGAAATCAACCTTATGAAAACATGCGCTAATTTAGAATGATTTTAAATAAATAATGTTAAATATATGTTAATGTTTTGGTTGACTGCAATTTAGTAACCAATCAGGCCAAGCGAATTGTTTGGAGCAAAAAAATCATGGAGCATAAGCAACGAATTGTATGAAAGAGTCAGTATTTAGTTCAGTTACAATGTTATACGTATAAACCTGAATAAATCCGTTATCGCAGGACGCTCCAACGTTCACATTTGACGCATGCCCTGTAGCAACGACCAGTGATCCGGCATTGATTCCACTGCAATATATCCGGTAAGTTCCTTCACCCTGGCGAATTACACTAAAATTACCGGTGCCACTCACGATTAACCCGGCAGGGTTGATTTTCCCATAACACAATGGCGTTAACGGAGCATTCCCTGTTTCTGATACATTGGTAATTTTACCTTCAACATCAATATCCCCCGATGGACTGAAGGTAATCCTGTCATCGCCATTCAACCTCACCACTACATTACCGTTAGTGTTTCCGCTGTTGGTTCCCAGACGCAGGTTTTCTCCTGATATTTGCACAAATCCCGTATTTATTCCTCCACTCTTAAACTGGAGTATTGCTGAAGTGTTATCAATATTCATTGAGCCTGTGGTGCGGATATTCCCGTTCACATCCAGTCTTTCTGAAGGCCCGGCTGTGTTGATGCCTATATTGTCGCCAATATTAAACATCCAGCCGGTCCCACCACCTACCCAATAATCGTTGTTAAGCAGAAACATCCAGTTACCGTTTTGCCTTTGGTTGATATCGCTGGTTGTTGTGTTGTATATGATCAGTCCTTCGGCAGGCGAAACAATGGCATCTCGCTGTGCTGTAGTCATAGAAGGGATCAGCAAACCTCTGTTAATGCTTTTCACGTCCAGCATTGCACTGGGGTCAGGATTGGAATTGTCATTGCTTATGGCTACACCCTGGGCAAAGTTCTGATCATTCAGAATCATCAGAGATACAACCAAAATCAGGAAAAATTGAGTTTTCATTCTGAGCAGTTTTATCATTTAATCCGGATGGTTTGTTCAAGTTCATCAATTTTCAGTTGCATCTTTTCGATCAGCGCCTGTTGTTCCTGAATGGCTTTGGTCAGCACCGGGATCAGGCCAGTATAATTAACGGCTTTAAAATCAACAGGTTGCTCCTTCTTTGCCGGATTAAGCTTCACCAGTTCCGGGAAAACATTTTCCAGGTTTTGCGCTGTGAATCCATTTTGCTTATCATGAGGCAAATTCATTTCCGGAAATTCGGAAGCCTTAAAATCATAGGTCATCACATCCAGTTGCATGACCTTTTCCAGGCTTTTTTCCATGGGCTGAATGTTTGCTTTCAGCTTTTCATCCGAAGGCAGGTAACTGCCGGTACAATAGATATTTCCGGAAAAATAGCCGGCAAAACCAAGGTTGTAGCGTAAGCATAAAACGCCCAGGTGCCCGTAGTAGTTCCCCCTGCAATTACCTGGGAGGCTGTGCCCCCATTATAAGGACTATAAACATTTGAGGCTGTATATGAAGTAGAGTTGATATCCAAATCATAATTCGGGCTGATTTTAATGCCAATCCGGCCATATGCTGTAAGATTGTTGTACATGACGACCGGACCATTAAAGTTTGCCGTACCCCCCGATGCGCATGCATTGATGTCGCCTCCCCAATACTGCAGATACAGCGTGCTTGCAGCACCATTGTTACGCGCCTGGACTTCATTGTTATCGCTAACCAGGTTGTATGTACCTGATGGGCCTATCTGAAAAGAACCTGCTGTGGCAATTCCGGATAAACTTGTGTTTGCAACAGACAATGTCGCTTCAGGGGTAGTCGTTCCAATGCCGACAAAACCCAGATTATAATAAATGTTGGAACCATTGTTGATCCACTGGCCTGTGTTGCTACCCACCAACTTCCAGGAAGGAACTGCCGGCGTCCCTGCATTGAAATATAAACCAGGGATTATGTCTGTCTGAAAAATTGTCAGACCAGTTGCCGGGTTGGTGATAGCATTTCGCTGTGCCTGGGTCATACGGGGGACAAGAAACCCCCTGCTTACAGATTTCACATCCAGCATTGCGCTGGGATCGGGAGCGGAGTTGTCGGTGTTAATGGCAACCTGAGCAGAAATACTGGTTCCTGTCATGAACAGGATGAAAAATATTTTGATTGAGTTCATTTCTTTTGAGATTAAGTGATCTATAACGAAAGTTTTAAGCTTCATTTAAACCCAAATGCAGGCTCTGGTTATTTCTTTTTAAGCGAATTAATGCCCCTCCGGGTTTACTTCACGGATCAAAAAGGATAAAATTGAATGCAGCATCTACCCATGCAACTGAGCCAACAGGTGAAGTAACAACGCCAAAATTTCCGGGAGTGCCACCGGTTGTCGCTCTTATATAAAAGCCCTGGTTAATGCAGGTAACTATTACAATAGCCTGAGCACTCATGGCGGTGGAAACATAATAAGTGCCTGGCCCTCCTTTTGTTACGGAGAAATTTGGAGTTCCGCTGATGATATCACCGTTTGCAGCAATCATGCCGAAGCATCGCGGCAGCATATAGCAGGATCCTGTTGCGGGCGTGGTGAGGTCGCCATAATTGCTCAAAACCGTATTACCGGTAACACTAACATCACCATTTACATGTAGCCTGGAAGTTGGATTGCTTTCATTGATCCCCAGACGGCCAACCTCATCAATAAAAACCCGGTCTGTACCATTTAACCGGAATACTGCATCTCCGGCTGTATTTCCGCTATTTGTTCCAAGGCGGAGGTTATCGGCTGAAAGCTGCACAAAACCCTTGCTGTCTCCACCGCTTTTCAATTGCAGTATGGCTGAAGTATTATCTATGTTCATGGAGCCGGTTGTGCGGATATTTCCATTTACATCCAGTCGTTCCGAAGGTCCGGCAGTATTAATACCAATATTGTCGCCGATATTAAACATCTGACCACTGCCGCCTCCTACCCAGTAACCGCTGGTAAGCATAAACTTCCAGTAACCATTCTGCCATTGGTTGATTTCACTCGTAGTTGTATTGTATATAATTAATCCCTCAGCCGGAGAAACAATGGCATTGCGCTGGGTGTTTGTCATGGACGGCACCAGCAATCCCCGTGAATCGCTGCTGATGTGCAGCATGGCGCTGCTGTTGGGACTGTTTGTGCCAATTCCAACATTGCTTTGCGGGTAAACATATCCACAGATTAAAAACAGCAATAGCGCGATCACCCTGTTTTTCATATCGTTTTCTTGAGGGTCATTGATTATAAGCTACAAAGCTGAAAGCAGCGTCTCCAACTGATCCGGTCAGGGCATTGATAACAGCAATATAAATGTTATTGTTAGGCCCAGCCAATGAAGCAGAAGCAATTCTTTGCGCAGTTATGCAGGTTACCAGAACAGTCGTAGAATTGGAAGATCCGGGTACTTCGATTCTTATATCTCCGGTACCGAGTTTGGTTACAGTAAAGTTGGGCGTGCCACTCAGGATGGTTCCGTCGGTATCAACCGTTCCATAGCAAAGCGGAATAAGGCTGTAAGAGCCGGTAGCGCTACTCTGGACTTCACCGTTGTTGCTGAGTGAAATATCGCCGGTAATATTGGCATCACCATTTACATGCAGCCTCGAAGCCGGGTTGCTTTCGTTTAACCCCACACGGCCAAGTTCATCCACAAATATCCGGTCGGTTCCATTCATCCTGAAGACCACATCGCCGGTGGTGTTTCCGCTGTTGGTTCCTAATCGCAGGTTATCCCCAGACAATTGCACAAATCCCGTGTTTACTCCACCGCTTTTAAACTGGAGAATTGCTGAAGTGTTATCAATATTCACCGAGCCGGTGGTACGGATATTCCCGTTCACATCCAGCCTTTCAATAGGCCCGGCTGTATTGATACCAATGTTGTCGCCGATATTAAACATCCAGCCGCTGCCTCCACCCACCCAG
The DNA here is from genome assembly GCA_016705005.1 of Bacteroidales bacterium. GTDB lineage: Bacteria > Bacteroidota > Bacteroidia > Bacteroidales > Lentimicrobiaceae > Lentimicrobium. The sequence goes on from JADIZB010000034.1 coordinate 167,316, forward strand.
TAATCGTTGGTAAGCAGAAACATCCAGGCTCCATTCTGCCGCACATTGATTTCATTGGTCGTTGTGTTATAAATGATCAGTCCTTCGGCAGGAGATACAATCGCATTTCTCTGGGTGTTTGTCATAGAGGGAATCAGCAGGCCTTTTGTCGTACTTTTTATGTGCAGCATGGCGGAATTATCGGGTAAAGAGCCATCGGTACTTATCGCTACCTGGGCAATGGTAACTGACGGGAAAGATATTAGCAGAAACAAGGTCAGTGCTTTCATATCCAATATATTATGTGTTTACTCCAATTAATTCTATTGAATTATTCCGGCAAGAAAATGTTATTCAAAACATGAAGCAGGTAATTCAGGAAATGGTCTTTGACCGGAAATCTGAAAAGTAGTTTGAGGCCGGGGCAGGAATACAGGCAGAATACGTCAAGGTTTTTTCAACCTTTATATCTATAACAATCCGGATGGAATGATAATTAAAATATTTGTGTTAATGATTTGTTAATCTTTGATTTAGCGTTGAATAATTATCAGGATAATACTTTAAAGCCGGATAACTTTGGCATATAAAGAACACTTACATCATTGTGCATGGATCGATTTAAATAGCCATAAAAGAGGAAATCTGCCTTGCTTAAGATTTTAAAACTTCACCAGGTTCAGTGCCCGGCTGACTCCTGAATAAACTTTTGCAATTCACAATACAGCCGTTGCACCGGCAAGCCCATCACGTTGAAATAAGACCCTTCAATCCTTTCAACCCCGATGTAACCAATCCACTCCTGTATGCCATAAGCTCCGGCCTTATCGAGGGGCCTGTATTTTCCCACATAATGGTCAATTTCAGCCGGGTCCAGATGCCTGAAATAAACATCGGTATTCACAAAAAAGGAATGAAACCTGTCTTTTGTTTTAAAACAGACCCCCGTAGCTACCGTGTGCTTTTTGCCTGACAACCTGCCCAGCATCAGCCTGGCATCATTTTCATCAACAGGTTTTCCGATGCATTCACCTTCAAGCCAAACTATGGTATCGGCTGTAATCACCAGGGCATTCGCGGGCAATTCACTGAAATCAAAAGCCTCCGACTTCACCTTACTCACAAATAAAGCGATGTCTTCACATTGTAATTCAGCAGGATAATTCTCATCGGTTGATTTCACCTGAATTTCAAACTGCAGGCCGATCTCGCCCAACAGAAAATGCCGCCTGGGCGATTGCGATGCCAGTATAAAATGGTATCCTGTATTGTTTAAAATATTCATCATCAATAGCTTAAAGGTAAAGCGACAGAACAAAAAGCCCCAATATTCCTGATAACATAACCAGTTTTAACTGGTTGCCAATTCGGTGAAAATGTTCCTTTAAACCGGCCCTGTTCACTTTATATGTCAGGTAAATAACCGGAACAATGACAAATAAAAGAAACCATGCTGCAGGGACAATCCTGGATGTTTCAATAAGAAACCAGCATCCTGTAATTGTCAGCAAGAGCGTAACAATAAGTAAACCCATTGAAAGATTCCTTGAATAACCTATTCCCAGGACGACAGCCAGGGTGCGGCAATCCGTTGCAGCATCGCCTTCAACATCTTCGGCATCTTTGATAATTTCTCTTACCAAAGTCAGAATAAAAGCAAATACAGCATATGCCATAATCACGCGGCTGATCAGTCCGAGCTGGGTATAAACAGTCATAAATTTGCCGGGCTGTTGCCGGAGCGCAAAAAACTCGAATAACCATACCACAATCACCACCATGGCCGACATAAAGGCTACCGCGAGATTCCCAGAAAGAATTCTTTTCTTGTAGCGCTCTGAATAAAACCAGAGCAGAATGGTCATCATCGGAAAAAAGCAGCCAAAGCCTGAATGAGCCTGCTTCCAGGGATAGATAAAAACCTGCGGCTATGGCGATACTGTTTAAAACAATATGAAGCTTTATGGCCATTCTGCGCGGGAAATACTTTCCGATCACCACCGATTCCGGTTTATTGATACGGTCGGTACGCAAGTCGAAATAATCGTTGATGATATAGCCTGCAGCGGCAATGATGACTGTGACCAAAACCAGAATAAAAAACAGCAGAGGTCCCAGTGCGGGCTCAATACCGTATGCTGCATAAACCCTTCCTATCACTGCGTACATCACCATGTACTGGGTGGCGATGACAATGAGTAAGTTTGGCCAGCGGATCAGTTTCAGAAAAGGTAAGGCCAGCCGGCCAAATTTGATGTGCTTCATCTTACCAGTGAAATGCATTCCCATTCATCCACTTTCCCTGCACTTTCATTACCTGTTCGATGATGTCGCGCACGCATCCGGCCCCGCCGGGAAAATGACTGATGTACTTTGAAATGCCTTTAATCTCCTCTGCAGCATCGGCCGGACAAACCGGCATGCCCACCATCTTCATCACATGGAAATCGGGAATATCATCTCCCATATAAAGCACTTCGCTGTCGGTCAGGTTGTTTTTCGTCAGGTATTCTTTGTATACTTCAACTTTATTTTCCACGCCTAGAAAAACATCGGTCAGATTGAGGGCATTACAACGGTGACGCATTGATTCAGAATATCCGCCTGAAATAACGGCAACCCTGAAGCCGTTTTTGATTGCCAGCTGAAGGGCATAACCATCCTTTACATGTCCGGTACGCAACTGATCGCCGGTATTGGTAATCAGCACAACGCCATTGGTCAGTACACCATCATAATCAAATATAAAGGTGGTTATCGTGGTCAGGTTTTCTTTGTAATTTGACATAGACTGGTTTAGCAGGCTCCCCCTGTTTCTTTCAATTTAACAATAAGTTCGCTGATGGTTTTATATACTTCCCTGATTTCGGGATTATTTCTGAGCATACTCAGGTGCATATCGATGGTTGACCAGTCACGGCGAACTGCAGGGCCTGTTTGCAGGGTAGCAGCATCTCCCCCGTTTATTCTCAGTGCAGTTTCATGGATCAGCGGTAACAAAATATCAGGTTTAACTTCAGTTTTTGACAACAAACAGTCAGCGACAGAATACATATAATTTGTAAAGTTACTGGCAAAAACTGCTGCAAGGTGTATCAGCGCCCGTTGGCTGGTATCAACGCGTCTGACATCACCCGAAAGTTTCCCGGCAAGTTCCATAAGAACAGCTTCGGTTTCAGCAGTAGCTCCTTCAATACAGATCGGGATTCCGGAAATATCAGGGCGGGTAACCTTCGTAAATGACTGTAGTGGATAGAAAACCCCGCCATTCGCATGATATTGGGTAATGGCACCCAACGACTGTGATCCTGAAGTATGAACCATGATTCCTGAAAACCTGCCGGCATTTTTAACGCTCAGCGAAAAGCCGGGAATCACCTGATCGGGCAGGGCAAGGATCAACAGATCGGTTTCACCGTCAATTTCGTCAACATTGAACACCGGCTTCGCATTTACCATGGCTGCCAGCTGACCTGTATTCTCAGGATTCCGGCCGTGGATACACCTGATTTCATAGCCTGCTTTAAACAGTGCAGGTGCCAGGTTAAAGGCAACATTACCTGCTCCGGCAAATGAAATGGTTCTGATTGCTTCTCCCGACATGAAATATGGTTAACGTAATGTGTAAACGATTACTTTCTGCATCAGTCAGCTGCTTGTTTTGCCTTGACAGCCCTGCGCCAGATACTAACAGTGACACCTGAAAACATGATGATTGAGCCAGCCCAAACAATCCATATCCATGGGAAGAACATAATCTTTGCCACTACGAATTCGGCCTGTTTTTCAAAAATTCCCACGTTAATGGCTTTCGCCCTTTCCGACACATTATCAAACCGGAGCCTGAGGCCATTGTGATCAAGCCTGACAATTCCATTCTCAGCAAAGCCGTCTTTAACTTCATAAACGAGGGGATAGGCGGTTTTAGCCCCTGCACTGTCAAGTGCCTGAAGCATGGCTGTAATTTTAATCTCACTTCCATTGGCGCTCATTGAGTTCACATACAAGGAATCAAACAGGATATTGACTCCGGCAGCAACCAGGGTGTCTCCGGGACTGATTTCAGAAGTACCTGTGAGAACATAACCACCGGGCATTCGCTTCGACCGGTCCTCAGCAAAAGTGAGATACATAAAAACATCGCCCTTCAACATGTTCCAGGTATTCGGATTATATACATTGCCCATCCTGGAGTTGTATTTGATGGTTGGATACAGCGAGTGGTCAAGGTACAACTGATCGTCTGATCCCTTTTTAAGAAAGTCTATCTGAAAAAATACTTCGTCCCTTTCCTCCCGTTCATTGCTGTAGCAAACGTAATAATCACCTATTTGCTTAACCTGCCCCTTGAAAAGCATCACATTCTCTCCGGCTCCGGGCATTTCTGCATTTTCAGACCTGGATAACACCTGTGTATTTGAGAAGGCAATCAGCACACCGAGAAGGAAAATACCGAAACCAATATGGGTAATGGCCGCACCGGCATTGCCTTTACCGCCTGCAAAACGGAACAGAAATGCTATTGAGGTCAGTATGGTAAATGATATGCAGAATAAGAAAACAAGGTGAACAATGCTCATATCCTCATCGACAAAGAAACCGACAACCAGTATGATAAGAGATAGCCCCAACGGATATATGATGTTGCGTATAAACTGCCTTGTATCGTTCTTGCCGTATGAGATGTATTGACCTACGCCCAACAGCAATGTAGCCAGCATGGCAAACGGCATCTGCCAGTTGTTGTAAAAACCGGTGACATCGTTTGGAGGTGCGAGACCGGTCCCCAGCAGTTTGTTAATCACAGGAACCGAAGTAGTACTGATGACCTGGAAAGCGGCAAGGAGCAGAACAATCGACCCATACATCATCAGGAATTCCCTTGTAAACATTCCGGGAAGTTCGCTGGTCGGGATAGACTTACGCCTTTTAAAAAGAATCCATGCCGCCAGCAGGATATAAATCAGAGTAAAAATTATAAGCTGAAAACTCCTGCCATCATCGCCGAAAGCGTGCACCGAAGTTTCACCAAGCACCCCTGAGCGGGTAAGATAACTGGCATAAAGAACCATGATAAAACCAAGGAAAGTAAAAATATAAGTTCCGAGGTAGTATTTATCACGTTTATAGGAAAGCAGCATGTAATGCAATGCAGCAACCATGACAAGCCAGGGTACAAGTGAAGCGTTCTCTACCGGATCCCATGCCCAGAAACCTCCGAAAGTCAGCGACTGATAGGCCCAGGCACCACCCATAATAAGGCCGGTCCCCAGCAATCCGATGGTCAGTGAAATCCATGGAAGGGTAGGTTTAAACCAATATCTTTTGTCGTTTTGAACCAGAGAGGCAAAAGCAAAGGCGAAAGGAAATATGGCAGTGGCATATCCCATGAACAATAAAGGCGGATGAATGACCATCCAGGGATTCTCCAGTAAGGGATTCAAACCGTTACCATCGGTGATATAGCTGAGGTACGACGGATCCCTGAAGAATTCGTTCGGCATATTCTCAGGAACCTGCCTCAAAAGGATGAAAGGATCACTGCCCAGAGAAAATCCTGCAACGTGAAATCCCAGCACCATCGACATCAGAATCAGTTGGGCCAGAATCACAATGATCATAGCAGGAGCTTCCAGTTTACGCGCAGTAAGCATGGCTCCTATTCCATACAAACCAATAAAAAAGGCCCAAAGCAGAAAGCTTCCTTCCTGCCCTGCCCAAAAACTCGAAATAATGTATCGCGAAGGCATCAACGAAGAAGAATGCTTGTAAACATAGGCATATTCAAAATAGTGGCTTACAATCAGATAGAACAATGCCAGACAAACGCCGACGATGGAAGCAGTCTGTAAAATGTAAGCAGTTCTTGCAAATTTGTGCAAACCCTTATTTGTTTCACCATTTCTGATCATTCGCAGGTAATAATATATGCCTGCGAATCCGGCGATAATGGAAGTGTAGATCAATATCCTCCCGATGGAGCCGGGGAGCAGATGCTCCCCGATATATGCAACTTCTGTCATAAGTATATATTTATCAGTGAGAAAGATAAACTGAACCGGATCGATTATTTCATTTCCGGCAGACATCAAACAAGCCACTAAATTACAATACTTTCGTTTGTAATTAAGGGTGAAATAAATCATCTTTGTACTGTAAAATGAAAACCGGCCCTGAAACCGGCCCTGCTGAACTCAGAAAAACAGGCAAATTCATGGCACCTGAAATAAGGACAACAGATTACGGCAAATCTTTCAAGGATTTTATCAGGCTTCCAGCCAGGATTCACGCCCAGCATAAAAACTGGCTTCCGCCGCTGTATGCGGATGAAAAAATGTTCTTTAGCCCTGACAGGAACAAGGCATTTGGTTATTGCGAAACGATTATGGCCGTTGCCTATGTGAACAATGAACCCAGGGGAAGAATCATGGGTATAATTCACCGTGAATACAATCAACAGCACAATGAAAAATCAGCCAGGTTTGGGTTCTTTGATTGTTACGATGAGCCCGAAGTCGCAAAAGCACTGCTTGATTTTATAAGAGATTGGGCCATAGGCAGAGGAATGGAAGATATTTACGGGCCTTACGGATTTTCAGACAGGGATCCGCAAGGGTTTCTGGTTGAAGGATTTGATGACCCTCCACTGATCGACACCAACTGCAATCTTCCTTACATGCCCGGATTGCTTGAGAAGAGTGGTTTCGTCAAATTTGTTGATTGTCTCACCTATCGTTTTGATTTGAATCTGGTGTTGCCCGAAGTTTACCAAAGGACTTCCCAACGGGTAGAGAACAGCCACCGTTACGAACTGCTGGAATTTACTTCGAAGAAAACCTTATTGCCTTATATTGTACCTGTTCTCAGACTAACCAACGAAACCTACAGCCATCTCTACGGATTTTACCCGCTTTCGGAAACAGAGATGCACGATCTTTATAAAAGATATTCTGCTGTGCTTAATCCTGACTATGTTAAGATCATCACCTGTAATGGTGAAATCGTTGCCTATGTTGTGGGTGTTGCAAATATGTCGGAAGGGTTCCGGAAAGCAAAGGGCAGACTCTTTCCGCTGGGATGGTATCACATTCTCCGCTCCCTTAAGACGGCTACACAGCTCAATTTAATGCTGGGGGCTGTAAGCAGGCATCAGCAGGGCCTTGGACTCGAAGTCTGGATGGGACTAAAAATGCTGGAATCCGCAAAGAAAGCAGGGATCGAAACCATTGAGACCCATTTGATACTTGAGACCAACGCCCGGATGAGAGCAGTATTTGAGCGGTTGAATGTGCCGGTTGTAAAACGGTTCAGGGTTTACCGGAAAAGTCTTGTCTGAAACCCTTCATTTCAGCCTGAAAAAATAATCAATAACTTTCCGGAATTCTGAGACAAAACCCATCAACCGTTGTTAACAGAATCAGAGTAATTCCTTTTGTATGAAAATTCCTTCCAAATTGCTTCTCAGGCTGGTTCTTTCCTATGGATTGATGAACCGTGAAGCCTTTGAAGAGCAAATCACCGGGTTGCTATCAGGTTATGTGGATGATCCCGACAACCTGAACAAAATGTATGATTTCCTTTTTACACAGATGGATGAACTGAAAGATTACCTGAAGTTTGAACAAATGGCCGGAGCATCGTCCGGAAGATCACAGGAAGATCTGCGTCAGGAGCTGAAGGAACTGAAAAAAGCCATTGACCTTCTGAGCGAAAAAATTGATAAACAACAGGGGGCCTGATATGAATCTGAGGAGAATCTATATTGTATACCTGCAATTAATCAGGGCAAAAGAAATTATCCTGGTTATCCTCAGGCATGCGTTGCGCGAATGGATCAACCGGAGCAGTATGTTTAAACGCATGCGCAGAAAGAAAAACAGTACGAAACGGCATGCATATTCCACGCCTGAGCGCATCAGAATCACGATTGAAGAACTGGGCCCTACCTACATCAAGTTCGGACAAATCCTTGCCGACCGGCCCGATATGGTTTCAGAGAGGTTCAGGAATGAGTTGAAGAAACTACAGTCGAAGGCCACGCCTTTCAGCGATGATGATGCACATAGCCTGATCAGAAAAGAGCTTGGGCTTGAAATTGAGGAGGTATTCAGTGAATTCGATACCGGATGCCTCGCTTCAGCCTCCATTGGCCAGGTATATAAAGCAAGGCTGATATCGGGTGAAGAAGTGATCGTTAAAATCCAGCGTCCGCACATCGAGAATAAAATCAGACTGGACCTCTACCTGATGCGTTATATTGCAAAGAGCGCAGTTAAAAATTACCCGGAACTGGCAGCCATCGACATTGTCGGGCTGATCGATGAATTCGGGCAAACCATACTCAAAGAGCTAGATTATTACAACGAATCATCCAATCTGATCCGCTTCAGCGAATTATTTAAGGATGACCCCAGGGTGCATATACCCAGGGTATTTATGGAGTATACTACCCGGCGGCTTTTGATTATGGAACAGGTCGGGGGCATTACACCGGATTCTCCGGAAATACTCAGACAAAATGATCTTGATCCGGAGATCATTGCCGCCAATGGCGCCGATCTTGTCCTGAAAATGGTACTGAAACACGGATTCTTTCATGCCGACCCTCACCCCGGCAATATCTTCATTCTACCGGGTAATGTGATTGCCCTCATTGATTTCGGCATGGTGGGTGTGCTGAAACCGAATCACCTTAACTTTCTGGCCAGTTTCGCCATGGGATTTTACCGCTCTGACGCTTCTGCCATCACCCAATCGTTGATCACACTCTGCGGGATCCGCTTTTTTGAGGAGGAAAGTGATCTTGAATTTGAAATTGATCAATTGTTGAAAAGCTATGCCTATCTTCCATTCGAGAAAGTCGATTTTGCAAGGATTATGCAGGAGTGCATTAATCTCATGGTCAAATATCAGCTGAAGATTCCTTCAAGCATATTCATGCTGGTAAAAGCATTGGTTACCATTCAGAAATTTGCCGGAAACCTTCATCCCGGACTTAGCCTCGGCCCGGTAATCCTGCCTTATGCAAGGGAACTGGTTGCACGCCGCTATGATCCCCGCAAACTGGCCAGCACCATCTATGAAACAATTGATAATTATGCAACCCTGTTCAGGGAACTTCCGGGAGAAATCAGTGAGATTCTATACAGGGTGAAACAAGGAAAACTTAAACATGAGATTCGGCTGGGCGATACTGAACCCACCCTGAGGGCGCTCAGAAACTTCGGCCAAAGGCTGGCCCTTGCCATCATCCTTGCCGGACTTGGCATCACATCTACCATTCTGATCGTCTGGAACGATGAGAAAACATTCGGACAAATCACTTTTGGGATAACCATGTTTTTCACCCTCTGGGTAATGTTCAAGTGGCTGTTCAGGAGCAAGGAATAAAAACAGAAGCCCTTCCCGGTTAGGGAAGGGCTTCTGTTCTCTTTTTCTTACCCCGGAGCAGGGCTAATCCTTATCACATTCTCAATTCGTTCGCACTATTTTTTGCATGAACATTTTTCCATTGTAAACCACCCTGAGAAAATAAACCCCGGGATTAAGTTTCACCCCACTACCAGTAGTGCCCGACCATGAAAATGTGTTGCTGCCCTGCGGCAAGACTTCATTGACCAGTTCAGTCAATCGTTTACCATTCATGTCGTAAACTGAAATATTCATAAAATCACGCTGAGGCAGTTCAAAACTCACATTCAGCTTATCGGAGAATGGATTGGGGAATGCCTGAAACCGGAGGGCTACATCCACTTTTTCATCATAACCAACACCTACCGGTGTATAAGTCAGTTGTATGTTTTTGAAATTTGTCTCATCAGGTGGAGTTAATGAAACAATATCCAATCCTTTGGTAAATGCAACTTTGGTTGAAGGCCCGACAGCGCCGCCATTGTTCGAATTGCGTTCTGTAAATTCAACCCAGATTTCATAATTACCATCAGGTACAAGGTTCCCGTTTACGTCGCGGCAATCCCATGATATGGTATGCGTCTGATGATTGGGCAATGTTGCACCGGTTGTGGCGTTCACAACATTATTACCCGACGAGGCAACCCACTTCACAAGGTGCTGCTTGCGGTTGGCCGCCATAACCTTACGGGAGATTACGAAAACCCCCTGAGAATCCTTAACCCAGATAGCCAGCACGTTCTTGGGCGAATAGGTAGCACCATTCGTTACCGTCTGTACAGTAAAAGAAACCGTTCCATCGGTCGACACAGGTGCCACATAGGCTTTTACACGCAAACCGGCAGTGAACAGAAATAATAAAATGAAAGAAGTCAAAATCCGGAAACTTAATCTTTTCATGTTTTTTAAGTTTTTAATAAGCCCGTAAAGATAATTAAATTCAAAATTCAACATATATAATTTTTACCATAAGTTAAGTCGGTCGGGTTTAAATGAACACGACACCGAATGGTCACTCATAAAATCTTAAGAATGTCGGGGGTTAAAATGCTGTAAAAAAAATCCCCGGATCATTTCAGAACCGGGGATAATTCAGAAAACAGGAAAATGTTTATCTGGCATATTTGAAATCCTTACCGAGATAGCGGGCTGAACTACCGAGAATCTCTTCGATGCGGAGCAACTGGTTGTATTTTGCAATCCTGTCGGTACGGCTGGCAGAACCGGTTTTAATCAATCCGGTATTGAGGGCCACGGCGAGATCAGCTATCGTAGTATCTTCTGTTTCACCTGACCGATGGCTCATCACAGCGGTATATCCGTTGCGGTAAGCCAGGTTCACTGCATCAATGGTTTCGGTAAGGCTTCCTATCTGGTTCACTTTAACAAGAATTGAATTGGCCACGCCTTTGTCGATACCCATTTGCAGTCGCTGTGAGTTGGTTACAAACAAATCATCACCAACCAGCTGAATCTTATTACCCATAACATCGGTCATCCGTTTCCAGCCATCCCAGTCATCTTCAGCCATTCCGTCCTCGATCGAAATAATGGGGTATTTATCAACCCATGTTTTCCAGTAATCCACCATCTGAGAAGGGGTTAATTTATCGCCGGTCGATTTTTTCAGGTGATAGACTTTTTCTTCTTCAATAAAATACTCTGATGATGCCGGGTCAAGGGCAAGAAAAACGTCCACGCCTGGTTTATAACCAGCTTTTTCGATGGCCTGAAGTATCACAGTAACGGCCTCTTCGTTCGATTTAAGGTTGGGAGCAAATCCGCCTTCATCACCAACATTGGTGCTGTAACCGGCATTTTTCAACACCGATTTCAGGTTATGAAATACTTCAGCGCCCATACGGAGTGCTTCGGTAAAGTTGGGTGCACCTACCGGCATGATCATGAATTCCTGAAAATCTATAGCATTGTCGGCATGTGATCCGCCATTGATGATGTTCATCATCGGAATCGGAAGTGTGTTTGCATTTACACCACCGACATAGCGAAAAAGAAACTGGTTTGACTCCTGGGCAGCAGCATTGGCAACAGCCAGTGAAACACCGAGGATTGCATTGGCACCAAGGTTACCCTTGTTAGGTGTGCCATCAATTTCAATCATCCGGTGATCTATTTCATTCTGTTCTGATACAAGGTATCCTTTCAGTTCTTCAGCAAGAACTTTATTTACATTCTGAACAGCTTTCAGTACGCTTTTCCCGAGATAAATGCTCTTATCACCATCGCGTAGTTCAACAGCCTCATGAATACCTGTAGACGCTCCGGAGGGAACGGCTGCACGGCCCATGATTCCGTTGGTGGTGTAAACATCAACTTCAATGGTAGGGTTGCCGCGTGAATCAAGGATCTGGCGGGCAAAAATGTTAGCTATTGCACTCATTTTTTTAAATTTTGATGATTATTTGTTTAACTTAGGTTTACCTGGTCAATGAGGAATTGTAAAAAATTCCAATGGTATTTAACAACAAACAAAATGAGGACAAAGTAAGAAATACTTTATCCTCATTTTGACGATCATATCAGTTCTACTCTTTGTTTTCAGTTGCTTCGCTGGTTGGTTCTTCCTTAACATCCTCAACAGCCGGAGCCTTGGGTGCCTTGGCAACCGGTTTTGCAGGAACAGCTTCGTCGGCCTTTGATTTTGTTGTGCGACCGCGGCGGGTTGTTTTCACCTTCGGTGCTGCTTTGGCTGCGAGCATGTTTTCGTTGAAGTCTACCAACTCCATCATACACATTTCGGCATTATCACCCAAACGGTTTCCTGTTTTCAGGATGCGGGTGTATCCCCCGGGGCGGCTGGCTACCTTTACAGAGACTTCTCTGAATAATATGGTAACTGCTTCCTTATTCTGAAGATAACTGAACACCATCCTGCGTGAATGGGTAGAATCGTCTTTTGAACGGGTGATCAAAGGTTCAACATAACCTCTCAGAGCCTTGGCTTTTGCCAGTGTGGTGTTGATGCGTTTATGAAGAATAAGTGAAGCAGCCATGTTCGACAGCATTGCCTTGCGGTGGGCGCTCGTTCTACCAAGATGGTTGACTTTCTTTCCGTGTCTCATTTCAATTAATCCTTATCAAGTTTATATTTTGCGATGTTCATTCCGAATTCCAGGTTTTTCGATTTCACCAGTTCTTCAAGTTCAGTAAGTGATTTCTTACCGAAATTACGGAATTTTAAAAGGTCATTCTTATTGTAGGAAACGAGTTCGCCAAGTGTCTCAACATCAGCAGCCTTCAGGCAATTGAGTGCACGAACCGAAAGGTCCATATCGACAAGCTTGGTTTTCAGCAACTGACGGATGTGAAGTGATGTTTCATCAAATTCTTCAGTAACTGCTTTCTCTTCGGTATCGATGGTAATCTTTTCGTCAGAGAATAGCATGAAGTGATGAATCAGAATCCTGGCAGCTTCCTTCAGAGCTTCCTTCGGCTGAATAGAACCGTCGCTGGTAATATCAAGAATCAGCTTTTCGTAGTCGGTTTTCTGTTCAACGCGGAAATTCTCAATGGTAAATTTTACATTCTTTATCGGGGTGTGAATTGAATCAATTGCGATGGTTCCGAGTGGAGCACCGGCAACTTTATTCTCTTCGGCCGGTACATATCCGCGACCTTTATCAATGGTAAGATCGATGGTTAATTTTACCGATGGTTCCATATGGCAGATTTCAACCTCAGGGTTCAGAACCTGGAAAACTGAGAGGAATTTGTTGATATCGCCGGCTGAAAATACATCCTGTCCGGAAATGACGAGATGAACGCGCTCGCTGGTTTCAGTTTCAAGTAAACGTTTGAAACGGATTTTCTTCAGGTTCAGGATAATGTCGGTAACATCCTCAACTACACCTTTTATCGAAGAGAATTCCATGTCAACACCTTCAATTTTAATGGAGGTAATTGCGAATCCTTCAAGCGATGAAAGGAGAATCCTTCTGAGGGCATTGCCGATGGTAATTCCGAAACCTGGTTCAAGAGGCCTGAATTCAAATACGCCTTTCGAATCATCAGCTTCGATCATAATAACCTTTTCAGGCTTTTGAAATGCTAATATTGCCATAGTTTCTTCCTCTTGTGTAATGAATTTGTTGACCAATAATACCGTTACTTCGAATATAACTCAACGATGAGCTGTTCTTTGATATTTTCAGGAATATCTTCACGGGCAGGAAGGCTGGCCAGTTTACCTGTCATCAGTGAGCTATCCCACTCAAGCCAGGAATAGGTATTACGTTTTGAAGCAAGAGAATTCTGAATCACTTCGAGTGATTTTGATTTTTCCCTGACTGCAACAACGTCGCCCACTTTTACTTCATATGAAGGCACATTCACAACACTTCCGTTAACGGTTATGTGACGATGCGACACCAGCTGACGGCCGGCACTACGAGAAGGCGCAATGCCCAAACGGAATACCACGTTGTCGAGCCTTGATTCAATAAGCTGAAGCAATACTTCACCGGTAATGCCTTTTTTACGGGTAGCTTTATGGAAAGTGTTCTTGAACTGTTTCTCAAGAATTCCATAGGTATATTTGGCTTTCTGCTTTTCCTGAAGCTGTGTACCGTATTCTGAAAGTTTTTTACGCCTTTTCGAATTTCCGTGCATACCAGGACCGTAGTTTTTCTTTTCGAAATACTTATCGGGACCGTAGATCGGATCTTTAAACTTGCGTGCAATTTTGGTTTTTGGACCTGTGTACCTGGCCATAATTACTTGTTATTTTATGATCATTTTGATTTTCTGTCAGAAGCCTGTACCGTGTTGAATAACAAACATCCTGCGAAAGTATTTCCACGGCAAAGACAGTCAATGGGTTGTTATACCCTTCTCCTTTTGGGAGGACGGCAACCATTGTGTGGCAATGGAGTAACATCCATAATTTCAGTAACTTCAATACCTGAAGAGTGGATGGTACGAATGGCTGATTCCCTGCCTGATCCTGGTCCTTTAACAAATACCTTGACCTTGCGAAGGCCTGCATCATAGGCTACTTTTGAACAATCGGTAGCAGCCATCTGAGCAGCATAAGGGGTATTTTTCTTCGATCCCCTGAATCCCATTTTTCCGGCTGATGCCCAACTGATTACCTGTCCGGCATTGTTGGTAAGGGAAATAATGATATTGTTGAACGAAGCGGTAACGTAAGCACGCCCGATAGGATCAACTTTAACGATTTTTTTCTTTGATGTTTTAGCAGTTTTTGCCATAACAATATTTTTTCGACAATTCGTTTTGTTATTACTCTGAGACCCGGCCTAATTCTTAGCCTTTGGTTGCTTTCTTCTTGTTGGCAACGGTTTTCTTCTTTCCTTTACGGGTACGGGCATTGTTTTTGGTACTCTGTCCACGCAGTGGAAGACCAAGACGATGCCTGATGCCACGGTAGCAACCAATATCCATCAGTCGCTTGATGTTAGTCTGAACTTCGGTGCGAAGGGCTCCCTCTACTTTAAACTGATCGCCGATGATCGTACGGATAGCATTCTGCTCATCGTCGTTCCAGTCCTGTACTTTCTTATTGAAATCAACACCAGCGGTTTTCAGAATTTTCTGAGCCGTGCTGCGTCCAATACCGTAAATATAGGTCAGCCCTATTTCGCCTCTTTTGTTTTTGGGTAAGTCAATACCAGCAATACGTGCCATATATTGTTTTATTATTTGAAGTTAATTCAATTATCCTTGCCTTTGTTTGTACTTGGGGTTCTTTTTGTTGATAATGTACAAGCGCCCCTTCCTTCTGACGATCTTGCAGTCAGGCGTTCTCTTCTTGACAGATGCTCTTACTTTCATTTTTCCAGGATTGTTTGTTATTTGTATCTGAAAATTATTCTTCCTTTTGACAGGTCGTACGGCGACATTTCAAGTTTTACCTTGTCTCCGGGTAGAATCTTGATGTAGTGCATCCTCATTTTTCCCGAAATGTGGGCAATGATGATGTGCCCATTCTCAAGCTCAACACGGAACATAGCGTTACCCAATGATTCGGTAACGGTTCCGTCCTGTTCTATCGAAATCTGTTTCGCCATTTATTCGTTTGTTATTGTGTTTGATCTCAGTACTTCTTCAATCTCATCGAAAGAAGACAGAATTTCGGTTTTACCCTCTTTAATTGCAATGGCATGCTCAAAATGCGCGGATGGCTGCCTGTCAGCTGTTCTGATGGTCCATCCATCTTTCTCCTGCACCACCTGCCGTCGCCCGAGGTTGATCATCGGTTCGATGCAGATAACCATTCCCGGTTGAAGCATTGCACCCACGCCCCGTTTCCCGTAGTTGGGAACCTCTGGCTTTTCGTGCAGGTGTCGTCCCAGTCCATGGCCAACCAGATCACGGACAACCGAATATCCAAAACCTTCAACGAAGGTCTGTATTTCGTATCCGATATCGCCGGTCCGCTTTCCGGATTTTGCAACACCAATGCCCCTGTATAACGATTCTTTTGTGCGTTCCATCAGCAACCTGACTTCTTCACTGACCTCGCCTACTGCAAATGAGTAAGCTGAATCACCATAAAAACCATTCATAATTACGCCGCAATCAACCGAAACAAGATCCCCGTCATGCAATTCGAGATTTCCCGGAATGCCATGCACCACCACTTCATTAACCGAGATACAAAGGGTTGCGGGGAAACCGCCATATCCTTTGAAACCTGGAACCGCACGATGGTCGCGGATAAATGTTTCTGCGATTTTGTCAAGCTCCCCGGTTGTAACTCCGGGTTTAATATGCCTGGCAACTTCGGCTAGGGTTTTACCAACAAGTAAAGAACTTAACCTTATTAACTCTATCTCTTCGTCAGTCTTATAATGGATCATTCTACTGAATTCAAACCAGTAACTGATGCAATTAGCTCATATTGACAGATGAACGGCCTTTGATACGACCTGACTTTGTCAGACCATCGTAATGCCTCATCAGCAAATGACTTTCAACCTGCTGTAATGTATCCAGAACAACACCCACAAGAATCAGCAGGGAAGTACCACCATAGAAGTTGGCAAACTGCTGCGTTATTCCGATGTTTCCGACAAGCGAAGGCATGATGGCCACAAAAGCAAGGAACAAGGAACCGGGCAATGTAATTCTCGACATAATCTGATCAATGAAATCGGCGGTTTTCTTACCGGGTTTCACACCTGGAATAAAACCGTTGTTCTTTTTCATATCCTCTGCCATCTGATTCGGATTGATCGTAATGGCTGTATAGAAGTAGGTAAAAACGATGATAAGCAGTGCAAATACAAAGTTATACCAGAAACCGTTAACATTGGTAAACGTAGCAGCGAAACCTGACAGTGCTTCTGACTGGGCAAAGCCTGCAAGTGTAAGGGGCAGAAACATGATTGCCTGGGCAAAAATGATCGGCATAACACCGGCTGCATTTACTTTGAGCGGAATATACTGTCTTACGCCACCGTATTGCTTATTACCGACAATACGTTTTGCATATTGAACAGGTATTTTACGGGTACCCTGAACCAGAAGTATACTGATAAGGATGACTCCCACAAGAACGGCAAGTTCAACGATAAAAATTACCAATCCACCACCTTTCTGCTCCATACGTGAAACAAGTTCACCGAAGAGTGCAAAAGGAAGACGGGCAATAATACCAATCATAATGATCAGGGAGATACCGTTGCCGATACCTTTGTCGGTAATTCGCTCACCGAGCCACATTACAAACAGGGTTCCTGAGATAAGAATGATTACAGATGAAACCCAGAAAAACGTCGTTGGTGAAGTAACTGCAGGGTCAAACGGGGTGATGGCTGAAGCCGGCAACTGTGAAACCAGGTTGGCAATGTATCCGGGGGCCTGAAAGCCCGTGATCACTACCGTAAGGTAACGTGTAATCTGGTTGATTTTCTTACGTCCGCTTTCTCCCTCTTTCTGCAGTTTCTGGAAGTAGGGAATAGCCATTCCCAGCAACTGTACAACGATGGATGCAGAGATATAGGGCATGATACCCAAAGCAAAGATGGAAGCATTGGAGAATGCACCCCCCGAGAACATATTCAGCAGTCCGAGGAGACCACCGCTTGTCTGGTTCTGAAGATTTGCCAGTTGGTTTGGATCAACCCCTGGAAGCACAACATAAGAACCAAGCCTGTAAAGAAGCACGATACCAATGGTGTACCCGATACGCTTCCGAAGCTCGTCGATCTTATATATGTTCCGTATAGTCTGAATTAGTCTTTTCATCTAAAGTTTAGATTTTGATTGCCTGACCACCTTTTGATTCAATCGCCTTAACAGCAGAAGCTGAGAAAGCATGGGCTTTAACTTCAACCTTTGCGCTGAGTTCGCCACGACCAAGAACCTTGATCCTGTCGTTTTTTGAAGCCAGTCCGTGCTCGACGAAAACTTCCATATCGATCACCTCTTTACTTAATGAAGAAGCAAGCATCTGGATTACATCGAGGTTTACGCCGCGATATTCAACACGGTTGATGTTGTTAAAACCGAACTTGGGTAAACGTCTGTAGATGGGCATCTGTCCGCCTTCAAAACCAAAACGCCTGCTGTAGCCCGAACGCGATTTCTGTCCCTTGTGACCACGGGTTGCAGTTCCACCACCGCCCGATCCTTGTCCGCGCCCAATCCTTTTGCTTGATTTTGTTGAGCCTTTAGCCGGTTTAAGATTACTTAAATCCATAATGTCTTTCCGATTAACGTTGTATATTAATTAGATTTCTTCAACTTTAAGAAGGTGATTGATCTTAGCGATCATACCTTCGATCTGTGGGGTTGCAACCACTTCAACCGGGCGACCCATTCTTGAAATGCCCAGGGCTTTCAGGGTGCGCTTCTGGCGTTCGGGCTGTTTGATCCCGCTTTTTATCTGTGTAACTCTCAGTTTTTTCATCTTGCTATATATTAACGGTGGTTTATTACCCGTTGAACACCTTGCTGAGGTCAATCCCGCGAAGCTGGGCAATGGTATAAGCATCACGCATATTTACCAGCGCATCGATGGTAGCTTTAACTACACTATGCGGATTTGATGAACCTTTTGATTTAGCCAGCACATCCTTTACACCAACGCTTTCAAGTACAGCGCGCATA
Source organism: Bacteroidales bacterium (assembly GCA_016705005.1). GTDB lineage: Bacteria > Bacteroidota > Bacteroidia > Bacteroidales > Lentimicrobiaceae > Lentimicrobium. Next base: position 185,802 of record JADIZB010000034.1, read on the forward strand.
GCGCCACCAGCGATTACTCCGGTTCCGGGAGCAGCCGGTTTCAGGAACACGAGGGCTCCGCCGTATTTTCCAAGTTGTTCGTGAGGAATGGTACCTTTCAGTACGGGTACTTTCACCAGGTTTTTCTTGGCATCGTCAACACCTTTGGCGATGGCAGCTGTAACTTCCTTGGCCTTGCCAAGTCCGTATCCGACCACACCATTTTCATTTCCAACTACAACGATAGCTGAGAAACTGAAGGTACGACCCCCCTTGGTAACTTTAGTAACCCTCTGTATGCTTACCAGCCTGTCTTTGAATTCAATTTCGCTGGATTTTACTCTTTTGATGTTTGCGTTTGCCATTTCCTTTAAAATTTAAGGCCACCTTCCCTTGCAGCATCTGCCAGGGATTTGATTCTACCATGATATAAGTACCCGTTGCGATCGAAAACTACATTTTCGATGCCTGCTTCAAGCGCACGTTTGGCTATCATCTGGCCGACCAGTTTAGCCTGTTCGATTTTGGCAATCGGGGTTCCCGAAACTTCAGGAGTACGTGACGATGCAGAAACAAGCGTTTTACCATCCAGGTCGTTGATGATCTGGGCATAAATCTGTTTGTTGCTTCTGAATACTGTCAACCGTGGCTTCTCGGGTGAGCCGGTAACTACTTTCCGGACTCTGAGTTTGATCCTGTGCCTTCTGTATTCTTTTCTGTTCTTAATAGCCATCCTTATCTTAGGAATTAGCCCGGAAAATCCGGGATTGGTTTATGTTAAATGTTATTTGTCAGATGCTGATTTACCGGCTTTCTTCTTAACAACCTCGCCCATAAAGCGGATACCTTTACCTTTATATGGTTCAGGCTTACGCAGCGAACGGATCTTGGCAGCTACCTGTCCGATCAGTTGCTTGTCGTATGATTTCAGGGTGATGGTAGGGTTCTTTCCCCTTTCGGCTGCTGTTTCAACACTTACTTCAGCAGGCATTTCAAAGAAGATACTGTGTGAATATCCAAGTGCAAGTTCAAGCAGGTTTCCTGTAGCAGTGGCTTTGTAACCAACACCCACCAACTCCTGAACCACTGTAAATCCGTCCGAAACACCTTTAACCATATTGGCGAGCAGTGAGCGGTAAAGACCATGTTTAGATCTGACATCCTGGGTTTCATTGGCCCTGACAACCAGCAACTGCGATCCTTCAACCTGAATGGTTACATTGGGGTCGATCTGCTGTGTGAGTTGACCAAGCTTTCCTTTAACGGTTACCAGATTAGCATCCGTCACCGTAATCTGTACTCCGGCCGGAATCACGATTGGCATTTTTCCTATTCTCGACATTGTAGAAATCTCCTCTTTTTAGCTAATGTAACACAATACTTCGCCACCGATCTGAAGCGTTCTGGCTTCTTTATCAGTCATAAGTCCTTTGTTGGTCGAGAGTATGGCAATACCCAAACCATTGAGAACACGCGGAAGCTCGTCAGCGCCGACGTAACGGCGCAAACCTGGTTTACTAACCCTTTCAAGGCTTCTGATGGCGGGAACTTTCGAAACCGGGTGGTATTTCAACGCAATCTTGATGATACCGGGAAGGCTTTCGTCCTCAAACTTGTAGTTCAGAATGTATCCCTTATCAAACAAAATCTTTGTCATTTCCTTCTTCATATTGGATGAAGGTATCTCCACGATCCGGTGGTTTGCCATCACGGCGTTCCTGATACGGGTCAGGTAATCTGAAATAGGATCTGTTACCATTTTATCCTTTGATATTTTGATTAATGTTGTTTAATTGTCTTACCAGCTGGCTTTCTTCACACCCGGAATCATACCATCGAGGGCCATGAAACGGAAGTTGATACGCGAAATTCCAAACTGACGCATGTATCCTTTCGGACGTCCGGTCAACTTGCAACGGTTGTGCAGGCGAACGGGTGAAGCATTTTTAGGCAGTTTCTGAAGTCCGATGTAATCTCCGGCTGCTTTCAATTCTGCACGTTTGGCTGCGTACTTTGCAACAAGGCGTTCTCTTTTGCGCTCTCTTGCTTTAATCGATTCCTTTGCCATATCGTTTATTTCTGATTTTTGAATGGTAAACCAAATTCTTTTAACAGTGCCAGACACTCTTTGTCGGTACGGGCTGTGGTCACAAAGGTAATATCCATACCATTGATCTTGGCCACTTTATCGATCAGGATCTCCGGGAAGATGATCTGCTCGGTAACTCCCAGGGTGTAATTACCACGACCGTCAAATCCTTTTTCGTTGATTCCGCGGAAGTCCCTGATACGTGGAATGGCAACCGAAACAAGCCTGTCGAGAAATTCATACATGGTGTCACCTCTTAAGGTTACGCGCACCCCGATGGGCATTCCTTTACGCAACTTGAAGTTCGAGATGTCTTTCTTCGATTTGGTTGCAACAGCTTTCTGTCCTGTGATGGAGGTAAGCTCGGTTACACCTGCGTCAATGAGTTTCTTGTCAGCAATCGCTGTTCCGAGTCCCTGATTAACACTGATTTTCAGCAATCGGGGAACCTGCATTACAGTCGTGTATTGAAACTGTTCTGTCAGAGCCGGTATTATTTCACTGGCGTATTTATCTTTTAAGCGTGGTGAATAGTTCATTACTTGATTACCTCCCCAGACTTTTTGGAATAACGTACTGATTTATTGGTCTTGCTGTCAAGTTTCCGGCCAACACGGGTCGGCTTGCCAGTATTGTCAACTACCATAAGGTTCGAGATGTGGATGCCGGCCTCTTTCTTGACAATACCACCCTGTGCATTCTTTGCATTGGGTTTGGTATGTTTCGATACCAGATTTACACCTTCAACAATGGCCTGCAGTTTTTCAACATCGAGTTCAAGAACCTTGCCCTGCTTACCTTTTGAGTCACCGGCAATGACCTTAACGGTGTCGCCCTTCTTGATATTTAATTTCGTGCTCATAGTCTGTTTTATCATTTACAGCACCTCGGGTGCCAATGAAACAATCTTCATGTATTGCTTTTCGCGGAGCTCCCTGGCTACCGGACCGAAGATACGTGTGCCGGACATTTCACCAGCATTGTTCAGCAATACTACGGCGTTGTCATCAAACCGGATGTATGATCCGTCGTTGCGGCGGATTTCTTTCTTGGTCCTGACAACCACTGCCTTGGCGACTGTACCTTTTTTAATGTTTCCTGAAGGAAGTGCATTTTTAACGGTTACAACGATTTTATCGCCGATAGAGGCATACTTTTTACGTGTTCCACCCAGTACCCGGATGCACAGAACTTCTTTAGCTCCGCTGTTGTCAGCAACCGTAAGTCGTGATTCCTGTTGTATCATAATTACTTGGCTCTTTCAATGATTTCGACTAATCTCCAGCATTTGTTCTTGCTCAGCGGCCTGGTTTCGGCAATGCGAACAGTGTCACCGATGTTGCAGTCGTTATTTTCGTCGTGGGCTGCAAACTTGGAGGTTTTCTTCACAAACTTTCCGTATTTGGGATGTTTCTCACGACGCTCAACCTGAACGACGATCGATTTCTGCATTTTATTGCTGACAACAACCCCAATTCTTTCTTTTCTCAGATTTCTGGTTTCGGTTTCCATAGCTTCTCCGGTTATTGCTTGTTGACAGTAGCTGATACCTTCGCAGCATCTTTCAATTGGCGTGAGCGCAATTCAGTGACCATGCGTGCAATGGTTCTGCGATAGGTTTTGATTTTATTGGGGTTCTCAAGAGGCGAAACAGCATGGTTAAGCTTTAGCTTGATAAGCTGTTTGCGTTCTTCGTCGAGCCGTTCCAAAAGTTCGGCTGTTGAAAGCTCTCTAATGACTTCTTGTTTCATCGTTCGTTATATTGATTCTTCAACGTAATCTCTTCTTACCACAAACTTCGTAGCAACAGGCAATTTCTGTGCTGCAAGCCTGAGGGCTTCTTTTGCCACTTCAATGGGTACGCCTTCTGCTTCAAAGAGAATGCGTCCCGGGCTGATGCGGGCAACAAAATATTCAGGAGCACCTTTACCTTTACCCATACGGACTTCGGCAGGTTTCTTGGTAACAGGCTTATCAGGGAAAATGCGAATCCAGATCTGTCCTTCACGTTTCATGTGACGGCTAACGGCCTGACGTGCAGCTTCTATCTGCCTGCCGGTAATCCAGGCTTCTTCCAGGGTCTTGATTCCGAATGAACCAAATGAAAGTTCCGCTCCACGCTTGGTGTTGCCCTTCATTTTGCCCTTCTGCATTTTCCTGTACTTGGTTTTCTTTGGCTGTAACATTATTATCGGATATTGATCGTGTTGTTGTTACTCTTTTAACTGAAATCTCTTATTTCTTGGGACCCCTGTTGTTATTGCTGTTGTTGTTGCTCCGGTTTCCGCGCGGCGGCCTGTTGTTCGGGCGCTGTGGCATCGACTTCTCGCGGGGGTTACCCGTTCCTGGGGCTTCAACATGAGGGGTAAGTTCTACTTTTCCGTAAACTTCACCCTTACAGATCCAGACTTTAATACCAATTCTTCCGTAGGTGGTATGTGCTTCAGCAATCGCATAATCGATGTCGGCGCGAAGCGTATGTAACGGAATACGGCCTTCCTTGATCATCTCGCGACGGGCCATCTCAGCTCCTGCCAGCCTGCCTGAAATCAAAACCTTGATACCTTCAGCTCCGATACGCATGGTAGAAGCAATGGCGGTCTTAATGGCACGACGGTAAGAAATACGGCCTTCAATCTGACGTGCAATAGCGTTGGCAACGATCACGGCATCCATCTCAGGACGTTTGATCTCCGAAATGTTGATCTGAATCTCCTTCTTGGTGATCTTCTTCAACTCTTCCTTCAGCTTGTCAACTTCCTGTCCGCCTTTACCGATGATGATACCCGGACGGGCTGTATGGATGGTAACAGTAACCAGTTTAAGTGTACGTTCGATCACAATTTTCGAAACACCGGCCTTTGACAAACGAGCATTCAGATACTTGCGGATCTGGTCGTCTTCTACCAGTTTGTGTTCAAACTTCCGGCCACCATACCAGTTGGAATCCCATCCCCTGATGATGCCGAGCCTGTTACCTATTGGATTAGTCTTTTGTCCCATTCAACAAATAATTATTTGGTTTTTATAACCTGATTTGCAGTTTCTTTTTCATTAATCTGAGCTGTCCTGTTATCGATAACGAGGGTAACATGGTTCGAGCGCTTACGGATACGGTGTGCACGACCCTGCGGAGCAGTGCGGATACGCTTCAGTGAGCGTGCTCCGTCAACACCAATCTCTTTAATATAGAGATTCGCATCTTCCATCCGGATATCCGTGTTCTTATTCTTCCAGTTTTCCAAAGCTGACATCAGCAACTTATATAAACGTTCACTGGCATCCTGTGGTGAATGTTTTAAGACATTCAGGGCCTGCAAGGCATTCATACCGCGAATCATGTCCGCCATCAGGCGCATTTTCCTGGGTGATGTTGGGCAATTATTCAGCGAAGCAAATGCTACCTGCTTTTTTGCCTCTTTCGTCTGCTCGGCTTTGTTATGTTTCCGTGATCCCATTGGTTATTATTCTTTATTTTTTACCTTTATCTTTACTTCCGGCATGGCCCCTGAAAATACGTGTGGGAGAAAACTCACCGAGTTTGTGACCTACCATGTTCTCAGTTACATAAACAGGAATGAACTTGTTACCGTTGTGCACTGCAATTGTCTGCCCTACAAAATCAGGAGAAATCATTGAAGCACGCGACCAGGTTTTGATAACTACCTTCTTGTTGGTGCTTATCACATCCAGTACTTTCTTTTCCAGTTTATAGTCGATATAAGGACCTTTTTTAAGCGAACGGCTCATGTTAAATGCTGTTTAAGGTTCAATTACTTCTTCCTTCTTTCGATAATGTATTTGTTCGAGGCTTTTTTCGGGTACCTGGTCTTGTATCCTTTTGCAGGTAATCCCTTGCGTGACCTCGGATGACCTCCTGTAGCCCTGCCTTCACCTCCACCCATCGGGTGATCAACCGGGTTCATAACCACAGCACGGGTACGGGGCCTGCGGCCAAACCAGCGCATACGACCGGCTTTACCGGATACTTCAAGGTTATGTTCGGTGTTCGATACAATACCAATGGTTGCCTTACATGTCTGAAGAATCAGACGGGTTTCACCTGAAGGAAGCTTGATCACAGCAAACTTGCCGTCGCGCGACATCAGCTGGGCCGATGAACCTGCACTGCGTGCCATTTTTGCTCCCTGACCGGGCCTCAGTTCAATGTTATGAATAACAGTACCGAAAGGAATTTCGCTCAGATACAATGCGTTGCCTATATCAGGCTGAGCACCTTTTCCGGAGATCACTTCCTGTCCGACTTTAAGGCCGTTGGGCGCTACAATGTAACGTTTCTCACCATCTGCATAAAACAACAGGGCTATACGGGCGGTACGATTCGGATCGTATTCAATGGTTTTAACGGTAGCAGGAATGTCTTCCTTATCGCGTTTAAAATCAATAACGCGGTATTTCTGCTTGTGTCCACCACCAACTGACCTGATGGTCATTTTCCCATCGTTGTTACGGCCTCCGGTTCTCTTCTTTGGCTCCAACAGGCTCTTTTCAGGGCTGATGGCAGTTATGTCATCCAGAGCGCTTACCAGTTTGAAGCGCTGGCTTGATGTGGTCGGTTTGAATTTTTTTAAAGCCATTATCTTTAAATATTGCTATAAAAATCAATTGTTTCACCCTCAGCTAATGTTACGATAGCCTTCTTAAATGCATTGCCGCTGCCTTTTACAACCCCGGTCTTGGTAAACCTTGATTTCGTCTTGCCGGCGTAATTCATTGTATTGACCTCTGTAACATCAACTCCGTAGATTTCCTCTACTGCTTTCTTTATCTGCAGCTTGTTAGCTTCCTTCTGCACGATAAAGCCATAACGGTGGAGCTTTTCACCTAAGGCTGTCATCTTTTCCGTAACTAACGGCTTTATTATGATACCCATCGTTTTTCTTGTTAATGGTTCTTAATCTCAGCGCTTTGAGCGGTGAATTAGTTCTGAAATGTCTTTTCGATTTCGGCAACAGAGCCTTCGAGAATAATCAGGTTATTGGCCCGAATAATTTCGTATGTATTTAAATCACAGGCTCTTATAACCCTTGCACGGCTCAGATTTCGGGAGGACAAATATATGGCTTTATCGCTTTCGCTCAGCACCATCAGTGTCTTTTTGCCGGAAAGTTTGAGATTCTCAAGCAGTTCCACAAAATTCTTTGTCTTCGGCTTATCGTAGTTGAGGTCTTCTATCACAACAATGTTGTTGTTCTTTGCCTTATAACTCAGGGCTGATAAGCGTGCAAGCTGTTTCAGTTTCTGATTGAGCTTGAAGGTATAATCCCTTGGATGAGGTCCGAAAACCCTTGCACCACCACGCAGCAGCGGCGATTTAATGCTACCTGCACGGGCTCCGCCGGTTCCTTTTTGCTTTTTCAGTTTGCGTGTGCTTCCTGAAACAGTGGATTTTTCTTTAGAGCTGTGGGTTCCCTGACGCTGATTGGCAAGATACTGTTTGGTATCAAGATATATCGCGTGATCGTTTGGTTCGATATTGTATATCGATTCGCTGAGGGTTACTGTCTTTGCAGTCTTCTCCCCTTTAGTGTTGTATACTGCTAGCTCCATCTTTCAACAATTACATATGATCCATTGGCTCCGGGTACTGCACCTTTAATCAACAGAAGGTTTTTCTCTTTCACGATTTTAATGATCTGAAGGTTGATGGTCTTAACCCTCTTGTTTCCTGTCTGACCAGCCATGCGGATTCCCTTGAATACGCGTGAAGGCCATGAAGAAGCTCCGACTGAACCGGGAGCCCTGAGACGGTTGTGCTGACCGTGGGTAGCACCCCCAACCCCGCTGAATCCGTGCCTGCGGATAACACCCTGGAAACCTTTTCCCTTGGTTGTGCCGACAACATCCACAAATTCACCTTCTTCAAAAACATCGATCGATACAACATCACCAAACTGTTTCTGGTGACCTGCTTCAAAACGGGTAAACTCCACAACTTTTCGTTTCGGACTTACACCGGCTTTGGCAAAGTGACCTTTCTCAGCCTTGTTGGTATGTTTATCCTTCTTATCGTCGAATGCCAGCTGGATGGCGTCATAACCATCTACATCCTTGGTCCTGATCTGGGTTACATAGCAGGGGCCGGCTTCAATGACCGTACACGGAAGATTCTTGCCATTGGCATCGTATACGCTGGTCATTCCGATTTTTTTTCCTATAATTCCTGACATTGCAGTATCATGTTAAAATTGATGATTCTTTTCCTTGTGGTCAGCCGCTTTAAACGGCAACCGTTATATCACGCGCAGATCAGACCTTGATTTCAACTTCCACCCCACTCGGCAATTCCAGCTTCATCAGTGCGTCAATGGTCTTGCTGGTAGTGCTGTAGATATCAAGTAAGCGCTTGTATGAACTCAGTTCAAACTGCTCCCTTGATTTCTTGTTGACAAAGGTTGACCTCAGTACTGTAAAGATCTTTTTGTTGGTAGGCAGAGGAATAGGGCCGTTAACAACTGCACCGGTCAATTTTACGGTCTTTACGATCTTTTCGGCTGATTTATCAACCAGGTTATGATCGTACGATTTCAGTTTTATTCTGATCCTTTGGCTCACGTTATTTTGTATTTGTTGAGTTAGTTTCTTTATTTAACAAGGTATCCCTTTAACTTGTAGATAACATCATCCGTAAGTGCCTGCGGCAGTTCTGCATAATGCGAAAACTCCATGCTCGAATTGCCCCGGCCCGAAGTAATGGTACGAAGGCTGGTTACATAACCAAACATTTCTGCCAATGGAACATGTGCTTTCACTACCTGGTAACGGGCTTTGTTATCAATGCCTTCAACATTGGCCCTGCGTTTGTTCAGGTCGCTGGTGATTTCACCTACGTATTCATCCGGAACATTCACTTCCAGTTTCATGACAGGCTCAAGCAACACGTTGCGTCCGGTCTTGGCAGCTTCCCTGAATCCCACCTTTGCACAAATCTCAAAAGCAAGCGGATCGGAGTCAACGCTGTGGTAAGAACCATCAAGCAAACGTACTTTGAGGCTTTCGAGCGAGAACCCTGCAAGAACACCATTCTGCATAGCGGTGCGGAATCCCTTTTCGATGGCCGGAATATATTCTTTGGGTATATTGCCACCCTTAACATCATTGATAAACTGCAAACCTTTAATCCCTGCGTCTGCCGGTCCGATTTCAAACATGATATCGGCAAAACGGCCACGTCCACCTGTCTGTTTTTTGTAAACTTCGCGGTGGGTAACAGTGGAAACCAGGGCTTCTTTTGTATGCAACCTGCGGATTTCCTTTATTGGTTTCAATCTTGAATTCGCGTTTCAACCTGTCAACAATGATCTCGAGGTGCAATTCGCCCATTCCGCTGATGATGGTTTGTCCGGTTTCTTCGTCAACCCTTACGCTGAATGTAGGATCTTCTTCAGCAAGTTTGTGAGCGACTGGTCGAGTTTGTCAACATCGTCCTGGGTCCTGGGCTCAACGGCAACACTGATCACAGGTTCAGGGAACACGATGGTTTCAAGAATAATCGGGTGCTTTTCGTCACAAAGGGTATCGCCTGTTCTTACTTCCTTGAATCCGACCACGGCAACGATATCACCGGCTTCAACCTGCTGAAGCGGGTTCTGCTTGTTGGCATGCATCTGCATGATGCGTGAAATACGCTCTTTCTTTCCTGTTCCTGTATTCAGAACATAACTTCCTGAATTGAGCGTACCTGAATATACTTTGATGAATGCCAGTCTGCCTACAAAAGGATCGGTGGCAATCTTGAAAGCGAGGGCAGCAAATGGTTCAGCGGGATCGGCATGTCTGACTTCCTCCTTTTCAGTAACAGGATTAATTCCTTTTACTGATTCGATATCGGAAGGATTCGGAAGGTATGAAACAATGGCATCCAGCAATGGCTGCACACCTTTGTTTTTAAACGAGGCGCCGCACAAAACGGGTGTAATCCGCTGCTCAATGGTGGCTTTGCGGATGATCGAACGCATTTCGTCGGGGGTAATCGAGTTGTGATCGGCCAGAAATTTATCGAAGAGCTGCTCGTTTTCTTCTGCAACGCCTTCAATCAGTTTTAACCTGTATTCCTCCACCAGTTCGGTAAGATCAGCAGGCACTTCACTTTCGGTGTAGTTCATTCCCTGTGAGTCATCGTCCCAGGTAATGGCCTTATTGGTAATGAGGTCAACCACTCCCCTGAAGTTTTCTTCTTCTCCGATGGGGATCTGCAAAGGAATCGGATTGGCTCCGAGTTTTTCCTTCATCTGTTCGATCACACTGAAGAAGTCGGCACCGGCCCTGTCCATTTTATTGACAAAACTGATGCGGGGAACATTATATTTATCGGCCTGTTTCCAGACTGTTTCGCTCTGTGGTTCAACACCACCCACGGCACAGAATATGGCAACGGCTCCATCAAGTACCCTGAGCGAACGTTCAACCTCAACGGTGAAGTCAACGTGGCCTGGGGTGTCGATGATATTGATTTTATATTTTTCATCCCTGCAATCCCAGAATACGGTTGTTGCAGCAGAGGTGATGGTAATTCCGCGTTCCTGTTCCTGGATCATCCAGTCCATGGTAGCAGTGCCATCGTGTACTTCACCAATCTTGTAACTGATACCGGTATAATACAATATCCGCTCCGTTGTCGTGGTTTTACCCGCGTCAATGTGAGCCATAATGCCGATGTTGCGTGTATGTGCTAGTCTGACGGACATTACTGTGGATTTGTACTTTGGTTTGTTACTGTTTGTGGTGATTAAAACCTGAAGTGTGAGAAAGCCTTGTTGGCATCAGCCATGCGGTGGGTATCCTCTTTTTTCTTGAAAGCAGCACCTTCTTCTTTATAGGCTGCCATGATTTCACCGGCGAGTTTTGCACTCATGGTTTTTTCGTGGCGTTTGCGCGAATAAAGAATCAGGTTCTTCATTCCGATAGAGCTTTTGCGGCCCGGGCGGATTTCCGAAGGAATCTGAAAAGTGGCACCTCCGATGCGACGGCTGCGAACCTCAACATTCGGAGTTACATTGTTAAGACCTTTTTTCCAAATCTCGAGTCCGTCTTCGCCCATTTTTTCAGTTACTGCAGCGATGGCTTCGTAAAATATCTGGAAAGCAAGGTTTTTCTTCCCGGTATACATCAGGTTATTGACAAACTTGGTGACAAGTACATCATTAAACTTCGGATCAGGAAGAATGATTCTCTTTTTTGGTTTTGATTTCCTCATTGTTTTATGCTTTTGCTTTTACCTGAAACGGGGATTATTTTTTACCTTTTGCAGGGGCAGCTGCCTTACCGCCTTTGGGGCGTTTGGTTCCGTATTTGGACCTGCGCTGGTTACGGCCGTCTACTCCGGAGGTATCGAGTGCACCACGGATAATGTGATACCTGACACCCGGAAGGTCTTTCACCCTGCCGCCACGGATCATAACGATCGAGTGTTCCTGCAGGTTGTGGCCTTCGCCCGGAATGTAAGCGTTTACCTCTTTACTGTTGGTAAGCCTGACCCTGGCGACTTTACGCATTGCAGAATTAGGTTTCTTTGGTGTTGTGGTATAAACCCTAACACAAACACCTCTTCGCTGCGGACATGAATCGAGTGCCGGAGACTTGCTCTTGTCGGTCAACTTTTTACGTCCTTTACGAACCAATTGTGAAATTGTAGGCATATCAGTACTTTTAATTTGATTTTTGAGACTCGGCTTACCCTATTTTTAAGGGACTGCAAAAGTACAACTATATTTTAACTTTACAATAAGCTGAATAAAAATTATTTACATTCTTTCCTTTGCTTGTCTGACCAGTGTTTTGGAGGGTTTAAAGCTACCTTTGGAAGGCGGAAAACAAACCCTGTATCAACAATGACAGGCAGGAAAATTTCTGAAATAAGAGGGGGAAAGAAGATAGTGACAGACAAAAAGGCCGCTGGCCTTAGACTGAATCAACACCCCGTTTGGTATTCGGTGCCCGCTGGCTGGTATCGATTGAAACCTATAGTTGTCTAACTTTATCAGGTTTCCCGGATTCGAAAATCTCAGAAAAATTGTGCATTTCAGGTAGTTAAATTCAATTCCTTCCTTTCAAATGCGGCTGCAAAAGTAGAGATTAATTTCATATTCACAACATTTTTATCAATTATTTTGTAACAAATCAATAAAAAAGCCTGCAGATTTCTCCACAGGCTCATCTTTAAAGACTTAGAAATAATTAAGCGATTGTGTATTTTTCGTTTCAATCAATTTTCTCAATATGTCCCGGAGCTGACATTGTGTAGATGTATGTACCGCATTTTTTATTACACAGAGATCACGGAGATTATCAAATTTTCTCTGTGTTTCACTGTGTTGCCTCTGTACTCTCAGTGATACTGCTTTCTGTTTCACAGAGGTTCACAGAGGGCATTTTCTATGAGTTGCGCTATGCTTTCAACCGTAAATATGCGGAGAAACGATTACGAATAACCTCTCCGCGGTACTCTGCGAAAACCTTTGCGCTCTCTGCGGTTATTTTTTTTACCGCAAAGAACGCTGAGATAAAATTGGAACAAGTTGCATGTCTTTTTATTTCACAGAGGTTCACGGAGATTTTTACTTTTCTCTGTGTAGCTCTGCGAAGCCTCTGTATAGCTCTGTGTTACAATTACCGGTTTCATTCTCCATAAAAAAAGCGGAGATACTACCCCGCTGATTCAATATTAAACAGGAGATTCTGATTACAAGAGCTCCCTCAACCGTTTATACCCCTCGGCACTGGTCTTTAACTTCGCCCCGCACTTCAGCATCACCAGGTGGGTGTCCTTGCCGTAAAGTTCAACCGATAATATCTGTGCAACATTCACAAGGTGACTGCGGTGGATCCGGATAAAACCCTTCGGACCCAGGTGGGTCTCAAAGTACTTCATGGTTTTTTCCTTCAGGTAATTGCCCTGTTCCGAATAAACCATAACATAATCGTCCTGTGCTTCTATATACCATATTTTATCAACCGGCATTACAATGATCTTACTCCCCAGCCGGGCAACCACCCTGTCGATGTCCTCCGCCGATTCATCCAGCCTCGCTTTCAGCCCTTCCACCTCTTTCACGGGTTCCCTGTCCCTGCTATCCATCCTTTGTCTTGCACGTTCAACAGCCTGATCCATCCGGGCTTTGGAAAAAGGTTTCAGCAGGTAATCCACTGCGTTCATCTCAAATGCCCTGATGGCAAACTCATCATAAGCTGTGGTGAATATGATCTGTGGCGGATCCGTCAGGAGTTCCAGTAACTCAAACCCGGTTATCTTCGGCATCTGTACATCCAGGAAAATCAGATCAGGCTTCAGTTCATTGATTTTCTTCAGTGCATCAAAGCCGTTCTCGCACTCTCCTGCCAGTTCGATGTCATTGCTGCCGGCCAGGTAGTGCCTGATGATGTCGCGTGCAGGTGGCTCATCGTCAATTATCAAAACTTTCATTTTTGTCATTTTCCGGGAAATTTCAGTTTAACTTCAAAGGTATTATCTGTTTTTGTTATCCTTGCCAGGTTGGTCATACCATAAACCATCTGCATCCTTTTCATTACATTGGCAAGTCCGGTGCCGGTCCCCTTCTTTCCGGGCAGTTCCGGATCAAAATTGTTGGTCACGCTGATTTCAAGCCAGCCTTCAGTCACCCTGCCGGTAATCCTGATAAAGGACTGTCCCGGAGTATCATACACGCCATGCTTCACGGCATTCTCAACCAGTGGCTGCAGGATCATCGGTGGCAACGGCCATTCCAGGATCCCCTGCTCCATCAGTTCCTCAACCCGGAGCCTTCCACCAAACCTTACTTTTTCAATCTCGAGATAAAGCCTGAGATGATACAGTTCCTGTTTGAGCGTGCTCATCTTATTGTCAGAAAAGCTCAGCGAATACCGCATAAATTCCGACAGATTGATCACCATCTCCTGGGCTTTCTCAGGATTGGTTACCGTAAGGGAACTGATTGAATTCAGGCTGTTGAAAAGGAAATGCGGCTTGATCTGCGCCCTGAGCGAATTGAGCTCACTTTCATGCAGGAGATTCTGCAGGGCCTCTTCCCTTGCTTTACGGTCTTTCAGATTCTGATTGTTGACAAGGAGGTAAAACACGCTCAACATAATAATATATAACAGCAACCCTGCCAGTATCCTGACCACCATGGTGTCGTTGAGCATGGCCATATAATCCTTGTCGTGATCCGAAACAAGTCCGAGTATCAGATAGCTGCTGCCGAACCAGATGACCATGGTCACCGTGCTGCTGGTTATGTGCCTCAGGATCATCTCCTGCCGGTTCAGCTTTTCAAGGTCGGTGAATTTCACCAGGAACCACAATCCGATACCCAATAACGCAAATACCGAGCTGAAAACAAACGCTTCTGAAAGGGCCATCAGCAAACCAACACCTATCTGAGTCGTGACAATCAGATAGTGCACAACAGCTATTGCCAGCCATACTCCCGCATAGACCGGCAATAGTTTGTTGTTGAAGAGTTTAGCGAACATGAAGTGAAGTAAAAAGTAAAAAGTAAAAAGTCTAAAGTCTAAAAAAGTTAAACCTTTGTTTGGGCTGGTATCATGGTTACCAATTGAAACCAGACAAGGCATATTCAGTAAAAGGCTTTCAATAGCTTTTTAACTCTCCGCCGCCGAAGATGGCAGCTCCCCTGATGACCAGTGTCTTGTTGTAATCCACCATAACGTTTTTCCGCTTATCGGCAAAACCACCGAAGGCATTGAACATTTCAACCTTGATGTTCCAGTCGTTTGGTACGATAAGGGTTGATCCGCCAAAAATGGCAGTCATCTCAATTTCGTTCCGTCCCGGTGAAAGCTGGCATTGGGTCAGGTCAATTTTCGAGCCACCAAAGATGGAGATGATTTCACCTCCCCTGAAATTCAACGAATGAATGGTACGTTCACTCCCTCCGAATATGGCAGATTCATCAATAAGGTCGCCATCTGAGGAAACATAATCGGGCTTGTGTCTCCTGATCCTGAATGACCGGAATGAATTTGTAAAAATCAATCCAAGTCCAATGGCGATGATCAGCACTGGCCAGAAGAAGGTAAAAATGTTGTATGGCAGATCATAATAGCGGTCTATCAGAAATACACCGCCGATTGAAAGCAATATTAACCCCCAGCTGTATTTGTGTTCAGCCAGGTTGATCACCCCAAGTGCCACCAGCAGCATTGGCCAGGAAAAGATCATTCGCCAGGTCTGCCGGTCAATCAGGTCCATATTATGCATCATAAACAGAAGTCCAAAGGCAACAACCAGAACCCCGACTACCATTGTTTTGAATCGATGCTGTGGTTTCATCATTTTGTTGTTTTCGTTATAAGTATCCATTTTTTTACGTGTTTTTACTATGTTTCAATTTTTTTGACAAATATATGATCATCCGGAAAGTTAAATCCAGAATAATTCGGTGAATACGGGATAGTTACCGGTAAACGAGGTGGAAAAGGGAATAAAAACTTAAACTGAAAAGAAGAAAAGTTTCACTGAGGTTCACTTTGAAGTCACAACCTGTCCCGCCCATGCAGGAGAGATAAACTGAGATTCTATTCCCAACATTGGGTTCTGAATGCTCCACCTGCATGGCTTCATGTTGAAACAAAAAATTAACGACTATTGAACATCCGGGCAAAAAATAAACCGGGGTTAATCAGACCCCGGTTTCCCCAAATTACTCATCAATTATGAAAATTTAACCCAAAACTCAAATTAAAATCATCAGTCAATATCCGGCAGATCCGGTAATCCGTGAAGGTTACCTATATATCTTGCGTGGTTGAAGGCTTCACCGTAACGCATCAGCCTGAATATTTCAACCTGTACAGCCATTGATATAAGCCGCCTTGCTTCCATGTCAGTGAACGAATCCCCGATAAGTCTGTTGTATGCTTCAGATGCTTCGGGAGGATAATTTCGTTTGATCTGTTTGTCAACGATTTGTTCAACAATCAGGCTAAAGCCTCCTCCCCGCTTTAGTAAGTTCATCATAGTGCAGTAGTTGTTGTAGTGATAGTTTAGATCAGGGAGTTTTCATAGGTTTATCTACGGAAGTTGAAAAAGTAATCTGAAAAAAATAATTTAATTTCGTTCTTAATAATAGTTGCCAATGTTGACAACTACACATCTTCACTTGCCAGGTGTGACCGAAAAGAAATGTATTTTTGCCGGAAAATTGAACTCAGCAGGTGTCGGATATTCTCAATCAGCTTAATGAAGCTCAACAACAGGCTGTTGCATGCAGCGATGGGCCGGTTATGGTCATTGCCGGGGCAGGCTCCGGAAAAACCAGGGTACTTACCTACCGGATAGCTTATATGCTCAGCCGGGGTGTTGATCCTTTCAATGTGCTCGCCCTTACATTTACCAATAAGGCCGCCCGCGAGATGAAAGAGCGGATCATCAGCCTCGTCGGCAGCACCGATGCCCGTAATGTCTGGATGGGTACCTTTCACTCCATCTTTGCCAGGATTTTAAGGGTTGAAGGACACTTTCTCGGCTACCCCCAGAATTTCACCATCTATGATACCGACGATTCGAAAAGTGTGCTGAAAACCATCATCAAAGAGCAACAGCTTGATCCGAAAGTTTACACGCCGGGAAATGTGCTTTCGCGCATCTCCGCCGCCAAATCGAACCTGATTTCTGCCGAGGATTATAATGCCAACAGTGAAATCATGGACAATGACCGCATAGCCGGTCGGCCCATGATTGGAGAGATCTTCAAACATTACCGTGCCCGCTGCTTCAAGGCTTCGGCCATGGATTTTGACGATCTCCTCTTTAATACGAATGTATTGCTGCGCGATTTTCCGGAAGTACTTTTCAAATATCAGCAGAAGTTTAAATACATCCTCGTGGATGAGTATCAGGATACTAACCATGCGCAATACCTGATCGTAAAGAAACTGGCGGCCCGGCACGAAAACATCTGCGTGGTGGGCGACGATGCCCAGAGCATTTATTCATTCAGGGGGGCCAACATCCAGAACATCCTGAATTTCAGAAACGATTATCCGGATGTAAAAACTTTCAAACTCGAACAGAATTACCGTTCCACGAAAGTGATCGTTAATGCGGCCAACAGCATCATTGCGAAAAACAAGGATCAGATTTTCAAGCAGGTCTGGACCGAAAACGATGAAGGCAACCTGATCCAGGTGCTGAAAGCAACCACCGATGTTGAAGAAGGCATACTGGTGGCAAATTCTGTATTTCAGACCAAGATGAATCAGCAGTTGCCCAACAGCGACTTCGCCATTCTCTACCGCACCAATGCACAATCGAGAACCATTGAAGAAGCGTTCCGGAAACTGAATATCCCTTACAGGATTTATGGTGGTCTTTCCTTCTATAAGAGAAAAGAAATCAAGGATCTGCTCGCGTATTTCAGATTGGTGGTAAATACCAACGATGATGAGGCATTCAATCGTATCATCAACTTTCCCGCAAGGGGAATCGGCAATACGACCCTTGAAAAACTTGAACTGGCTGCCGGTGAAAATGATAAAAGTCTTTATGAGATAGCCCGGGATGTAACCGGCTATGTTCCGGGGCTTGCAAAAAACACGGCCACGAAGATCGAGGAATTTGCCACGATGATCGCATCGTTTCACATTCAGCTGAAGAAACTGAGTGCCTATGAACTTGGCCGGAAAATAGCCACACATTCCGGTTTGTTTAAGGAGCTGGCGGCCGATCAGACCGAAGAAGGATTGTCGCGCATGCAAAACAGCGAAGAGTTGCTGAATGCGCTGAAGGATTTTTCCGAAAAGGAAGAAACCCTGTTCCCCGGAGAAGTGGATGAAGAAATCGTTGAAAATGACCAGACCCGGTCGCTTGATCTCTTTTTACAGGAAATTTCGCTGATGACAGATGCCGACAGCGATGATGAGGACAGCAACAACAAGGTAACGCTGATGACCATTCATGCAGCCAAAGGACTTGAATTCCCTTATGTTTATATTGTTGGAGTTGAAGAAAATCTGTTCCCATCCATCATGTCGCTTCAAAGCAGGGCCGATATTGAAGAAGAGCGGCGTCTTTTTTATGTCGCTGTTACCAGGGCTGAAAAGAGGGTAACATTATCCTATGCCGAAAGCCGTTACCGCTGGGGAAACCTGACGATGAATGAGCCCAGCCGTTTCCTTGAGGAGATCGATGATTCCTATATAGAACAGACCACACGACGGGTGCAGGTGAAACCTTCGGTTGGTATGCCGGTGATGCAGAAAGCGCCTGTTTTCATCAAAAAGAACATGAAAAAGCTGGAGGATTCCGGGACAGGCAATGCACAATCCTATGAAACCCCTGTCGAAATGATACAACCGGGGGTGGAAGTGGAACACGAAAGGTTCGGGAAGGGTAAGGTCTTAAGTGTGGAAGGCGCCGGGCCGAACATCAAGGCAACGGTATTTTTTAATGCGGTAGGTCAGAAACAACTGCTGCTTAAGTTTGCCAAACTGAGGATTAAAGGCAACTGAGGAAGGCCATAATTTCCAATTTCCAATTTCCAACCACTCCGGATAGGTTATGGACCATCATGGTGGATTATCCTCCTGTGGAGGGCCGGCAGCATGGCTGACGGCAGTCAGGGTTACTTGATTTCAAGAAAAGCAAGAAGAGTATAAGCCTGCCTGCAGAAACAGCGCACAGGCGAAGAGAAATTGGTTAAGATGAAATTCCAAACTTATAGCATATTACAAATTGCCGCAAACACGATATTACCTTTAATTTAAACATCGATTAATTATAGGTTCTTGTGATTTTTTATTAATTTTGAGGTGCTTGCTGTTCCGATAGTTACATTTGCTTTCCTTTGATGCAAAGCCTATATTGTATATATGGCTAAGATAAAAGTTCAGAATACTGAGATCACCATTATTCACTTCAATGAGAGTGATTATATCTCATTGACCGATATGGCGAACGTAAAGGAAAGCGATAGTCGGGCCGCTGATATCATCAAAAAATGGTTAAGGAACAGATATTCCCTCGAATATTCAGGAACATGGGAGCAGATCAATAATCCAGATTTTAAAGTGGTCGAATTTGACCACTTTAAATCACAAACCTGATCGCAATTCACCAGATGAAGGTTTTACATGACGTTGACAATAGAAAACTCCTGAAATGATGAAAAATCTTTTCAATCTACTTTATACATTTCTGATTTGTTTGATGAGCACTCCTGCGTTCACCCAGGGTGAAGCCAATAACTGGATATTTGGGAATATGGCCGGTATTCAGTTTACATCCGGTGCTCCTGAAAATTTGAATTATCCATTGTCTTTGATAAATAATCCTTCTACCGTAGTTTCTGATTCAGCAGGAAATCTGCTGTTTTATTCTGATGGATTCAGGGTTTATAACAGGAATTTCCAGGTAATGAAAAATGGCACCGACATCATGGGTGGTCGTGACCTAACTACTTGTATTGCTTTTGCTAAACCGGGTTCTTCAAGGTTTTATTACCTTTTCACTGTTGGAGAAGCACCTGGCGGAACTCCTCCACGGGTTTACGGAGGAAGGTATGCAATTATTGATTTGCAGGCTAACGGAGGACTCGGCAAAGTTACGGTTAAAAATATTATGATGGATCAGGGAGAAGATGCTATGGTTCAGTTGACAGCCACTTTTCATAAAAACAATCATGATATTTGGCTGATCTTAGAATGCCAGGATTATGATCACTATTTCTATAAATCGTACCTTGTTACTAATACGGGTATTTTTTATAAGCATACATATGAGCAGATAAAATATTTTACCGGTTATCAGGGAGGAACCCAGGTTAGCCAATTAAGGGTATCTCCCGATGGTAAGAAGATGATTCACGCTGGAGATATGCTTGGCAGTATACAGGCGTGGGTATATTCTTTCAACAATGAAACAGGACAAATTAATTATTCATGTGGTATCAAAAACGAACCATTTAATTCATGGGGTGCTGAATTTTCTCCTTCATCTGAGTTTGTATATATATCAGGCCCGGGAGGAGAAGGGTCTCCCATATTGTTTTACAATTGGATAGTCCAGTACAATGCCAATTATTCAGACTCTGTTTCTTTCAATAACTCAAAGGTTGTAGTCGGACATTTTCGGAGAATTAACAATTATGGTAGTTATGGCAATATGCAATGTGCTCCCGATGGAAAAATTTATGGAGGACGAAGCCATTACGACACATTATTTGCAATCAATAAGCCTGATTTGTATGGTATGGCCTGTGAAGCAACTGACTGTGCCTACTCTCTTAATGGCTTTGGTGAACTTGCCTTACCTCAGTTCCTTACCAGTTACGCCCAGCGCTTTTACTTCACCGGAACCTGTGCGGGTGAGCCTTACCAGTTTACTTCACACTTCTTCCCTGAACCGGAGAGTATACTTTGGGATTTCGGGGATGGTGGAACATCACCAGAGCTAAATCCTCTTCATGTATTTGCACAGGGAGGTGATTAATCTGTCACCGCTTCTGTTGTTTTCCCGGGTGGAAGAACCGGTGAGGCAACACGAATTGTCCATGTTTCCGACTTGCCCGAATCGGCATTGCCTGATGAACTGACCGTGTGCAAAGGAGAACAGGTAACATTGGATGCCGGATTGTTCGACTCGTATCTTTGGAATACCGGTGATACAATTCAATCCATCCCGGTAAGTGATACTGGCTATTACTGGGTTGAGATAAGGAATATTACCGGATGCATGGCCAGGGATACCGTCCACATTACCTGGTTTGCTGAGCCTCAATTGGGCACAGCGCCAGTTGTTTCGCCCACCACCTGTGGCAGCAGTATTGGTGCCATTACCGGTGTAACCATTACAGGTGGTTTGCCTCCCTATAATGTCCGATGGGTGAATAGTACCGGGGATACCATCGGAACAACCAATAATATTTTGAACCTTGGGGTTGACAATTATTACCTGTGGGTAACCGACCTGCATGGTTGTCAGGTTCAATTATTTTCATGTGATATCCAAAACTTTGACTCCGACCTGATCATTACCAATGTTCCCAAAAACGATACCTGGTGCAACCAGCCATTGGGCATGCTAAATGTTGAGGTGCAGATGGGGTTGAGCGACAGGCTTTTTTATTCAATCGATGACTGGGCAACCTGGCAAACCAACGGGGAGTTTAACAACCTTTTGCCGGACTCTTATTTTGTTAAAGTAAAAGATAGTTTAGGTTGCGAAGCCGTCTTTGGCGACAACCCGGTCATCATAAAAAGCCAGCCCGGATTGACCGTGACGGATGTAAACATTGTCCATGAAACAGATAACGATGCAGACGGCATAATAACCATAACAGCCTCAGGGGATGCACTGCTATATTCTCTTGACGGAGCAACGCCACAATCCGGTAACCAGTTTACATCACTTACCAGCGGGGAATACACAGTTACGGTAACCGATATTCATGGATGCGACAGCACCTTTATGGTTGAAGTTGAAAAAATAACCGCACAAACCCTGTTTGCCACTGCGGGCGATACAGCAGTATGTAACGGACTTCGCGCATCGGAACCGCTGCTGGTAAGTAACTTCAAGGACATCACTTCCTTTCGAGATCACCCTTCATTACAATAACCTGCTGCTTGATGCCATTGGATTTATCAATGCACATGATGATTTAATTTCAGGACTTGAACCTGTGAACTATCCTTCAGCCGGGATGATTAAACTGAAATGGACTGGCACCGGTCCGGTAACCCTTCCCGACAACACGGTGATGCTGGATTTGGTGATGCAGGCAAAGAGCACAGGCTTATCAACGGTTGACTGGGTAATGGCGAGTAGCGAAACCAATTTTGTAAATCAATATGGTGTTGCTGTGCAGGTAATACCGGAAACAGGAAATGTAGAAGTGGCGCCTACACCCGAAATAGTAGGATTTTACCAGGAAACCGTGTGTGAATTTGGCACCCTTTCCCAAATGGCCATCCCCACAGGGGGGACAGGCACAAGTACCATTACCTGGGAAACACCCCATGGAACCGCAATAGGACCCGAATACAGGGTTGACACGGCAAGGCTGGGTGACGCAGGTTTGTACAGGATAAAGGTGGTTGACCAGATGAATTGTGTTGCCACTGACTCTGTAGAAGTAACTGTAATTCCCCTGCCGCTAAACAACTTCCCCGCCATCAACGACACCATTCCCTTTGAACAACAATTTACCCTCGAAGCCACCCCCGGCTACTTTAGTTATCAATGGAGCAACGGAGATACCGCTTATTTTATTACAGGCTCAGAAGAAGGCAACTACTCAGTCATTATTAAAACAGAGGAAGGCTGCACCACCATTGATTCCGCTTACCTGAAGGATGTATATATGCCCTTCTATTTTAATGTCCCCAATGCCTTCACCCCCAATGGAGATGATCTGAACGATGTGTTCCGCCCGGTATCAACCGGTGATCTGATCAGGCAGTTCAGTATGATTATTTACAACCGCTGGGGGCAAAAGGTATTTGAAACAACCGATCTTTCTATCGGCTGGGATGGAGAGGATGCTCCGGCAGGAAGTTATGTATGGGTAATCCATTGGTCGGATAGATTGGGGAAGGTTGCGAAGATGAGGGGGAGTGTGACTTTGCTGAGGTAACACCTCACCCTGCCCTCTCCTCAAGGAGAGGGTTCTGGAATCCTACTATATCGGTCATTTGTGCTAATTAAGAAATTAATGCATAAATTTAGCAGGATCAAACTCCCTCTCCTTGAGGAGAGGGCTGGGGTGAGGTAGGAACGTTGATTGTTTATATTTGATAAGAACCATAATCCAAAATCAATGGCCTTTATTGGAAAGACATTTGATCAGCAATTGCACCTGCATTCAAGCAAAGTATCCTTCATACGGGCAAAGCATCTTAGAGCAAATCAAACAGAGAGTGAATCAATACTTTGGAATGAATTAAGAAACAGGAAATGCCATGGGTTAAAATTCAGACGTCAGCATCCAATCCTGTCCTTTATTGCCGACTTTTATTGTCATGAAAAGAGGCTGATTGTGGAAGTAGATGGTTCAGTTCATGATAGTGAAGAAGCAAAAGAAAGAGATGAAAACAGAACCTATGAATTAGAAAGGCATGGTATCAGGATAATAAGGTTCACAAACCATGAAGTTAAGAACAACATAAACGAAGTTCTCAGTAAGATTAAAGAAGTATCTGATGGCATAGTAAAGCTTTGAAAGATCTCCCTGCCCTCTCTTCAAGGAGAGGGTTCTGACATCCTACAGCATCGGTCATATATTTTTATTAAGAAATAAATTCATAATTCTAGCAGAATTAAACTCCCTCTCCTTGAGGAGAGGGCTGGGGTGAGGTGAAAGGCTCCGGTAAACTTGTATTCCAGAATGTTCAGTTGTTCGGACATAGAAGCTAACTCCGGCAATAACCTCAACGAATAAATCATTTTTATTCTCTCAACATTCTCACATAATAATTATTATCTTTGCAAACGAAAGATTCATCCCCGTTATCTCCAGGATTAATATAACAGAAACCGCTTTTACATTTGGCTGCGGTATTGATGAATCGGTTTACCCTATTAGGTAGTTGATATTTTGCATTTTTATCCTGCCGGATTTTATCAGCCTTTTTACATTATAAAGCAGCATTTCAGCGCAACAAATAAAATTTATGGATTATAACAGCACCCGCGACAAACTCATCATACCTGAGTATGGGCGCAATGTACAAAAGATGGCGGCATTTCTGCTGACCATTGAGGACCGCGAAAAAAGAACCAACATGGCCAAGGCACTGGTAAACGTTATGGCCCAGCTGCACCCCGACCAGAGGGACACCGCTGACTACAAAAGAAAACTCTGGGATCACCTGCACATCATTTCCGATTTCAAACTTGACGTGGATGGTCCGTTTCCGGCCCCGTTACCGGAAGACAGGATTGGCAGGCCACAGCGCATCCCTTATCCTCAGGAAGCCATTAAATTCAGACCCTACGGCAAGAACATCGCCAAAATGATTGAAAAAGCCACTTTGTTTGAAGACGGCCCTGAAAAAGACGCCCTCGTGAAAAACATCGCCAACCACCTGAAAAAATCATACCTCAACTGGAACCGCGATTCGGTGAACGATGAACTGATTACCGATCACCTCAGGGATTTGTCGGATGGCAAGCTCAAACTCAGCGAAGATATGCGCCTGGCGCACACCAACGATCTTCTGTCGAGAAACACTGGCCCCGGGACAAACGCACCCCAGAACCAAAGCAATAACCGCAGGAAAAAATTCAACCCAAAAAACGACAAGAGCAGCAATTTCCGTGATTTGCGGAACCGCAAAAAGAATTAACTTGCAGCCAGAAATCCTTCTTTTTGTTGTATAATTATCCATTGTTAAGCTATGAGTTCGTTTGTCATTAACGGGGGCAAAAAGCTTGCCGGTGAAATAACCCCGCAGGGAGCCAAAAACGAAGCACTGCAGATTCTGTGTGCCGTACTCCTTACCCCCGAAACTGTTACCATACACAATATTCCTGACATCAGGGATGTCAACAAACTGATAGAACTGCTCGGCGATATGGGCGTTCAGGTAACACCTGCCGGAAAAGGGAGTTATATCTTCAAAGCCGAAAACGTCAACCTTGAGTACCTTAAGTCTGCTGATTTCAGGAAAAAGGGAGCCGGACTGCGCGGATCGGTGATGATACTCGGTCCACTGCTTGC
Source organism: Bacteroidales bacterium (assembly GCA_016705005.1). Lineage (GTDB taxonomy): Bacteria > Bacteroidota > Bacteroidia > Bacteroidales > Lentimicrobiaceae > Lentimicrobium. The sequence goes on from JADIZB010000034.1 coordinate 210,573, forward strand.
CAGGTTTGGCAAAGGATACATCCCCCATCCCGGTGGCGACAAGATCGGACGTCGCAGGCTCGATACCCATTTTACAGGTCTTCAGAAACTTGGTGCAAGGTTCGAATCGGAAGGGCCTAACAGCTTTTACAGCATTGACGCTTCAGAGTTAAAGGGCTGCTATATGCTCCTCGACGAAGCATCCGTTACAGGAACAGCCAATGTTTTGATGGCCGCCGTGATGGCAAAGGGAAAAACCACCATCTTCAATGCCGCATGCGAACCTTACCTGGTTCAGCTTTGCAGGATGCTCAACCGGATGGGGGCTAAAATAACCGGAATCGGCTCCAACCTGCTTGAAATCGAAGGTGTAGAACATCTGGGTGGAACTACCCACACCATGTTGCCCGACATGATAGAGATCGGAAGTTTTATAGGGCTGGCTGCCATGACGGGTTCAGCCATTACCATCAAAGATGTACATTTCAATGAACTGGGCATTATTCCTGAAGTATTCAGACGCCTTGGAATAAAAATTGAACTCCGCGGCGATGACATTTATGTCCCCGCCCAGGAAACCTATGAGGTAGACACCTTCATGGATGGTTCCATAATGACCATATCCGATGCACCATGGCCGGGCTTCACCCCCGATCTGATCAGTATAGCGCTGGTTGTTGCTACCCAGGCCAAAGGCAGTGTACTCATACACCAGAAAATGTTTGAAAGCCGCCTCTTTTTCGTCGATAAACTGATTGAGATGGGCGCCCAGATTATCCTTTGTGACCCCCACAGAGCCACCGTAATCGGGCTGAATCACCAGTATGCCCTTCGTGGCATCACCATGTCGTCGCCCGATATCAGGGCCGGGGTTGCTTTGCTGATTGCGGCCCTCTCGTCCAGGGGAAAAAGCCAGATCGACAACATCGAACAGATCGACCGCGGTTACCAGGACATCGACGGCAGGCTGCGTGCGCTGGGAGCCGACATTGAACGAATTGACAACTAACCGCTTCCACTGACTGACAAATTGGCGTTAATTACCTTACTGGCAAACAATTTGCTGGGCAGGGATGAATGATTATTGAACTGAACCGGATGAAAATATTTAACAATATGGTTAAACAGCGTAAAAATAAGGATGAGAATGAAGAAGCTGCCTCTGGAAAAGCTGCTGAATTAAGGGAGAATGAATCTCAGGAGACAGAAAAAAAGGCGCAAAAAGGAGAAATTGAACTTACACCTGAAGACATTATTGCAGAACTAAACAAGAAATGTGAAGATCTGAATGATAAATTTCTTCGGCTGTACTCAGAATTCGACAATTACCGTAAGCGTGTCATCAAAGAAAAATCAGATCTGAGTAAGACCGCTTCCGAGGAGGTAATCACTGACCTGCTGCCGGTGCTCGATGATCTTGAACGGGCTATAGGGACCTTTGACAAAATTGAAACCGTTGAACCGCTAAAGGAAGGCACGCTGCTTATTTACAATAAGTTCAGAAACAACCTTGTTCAGAAGGGATTACAGGAAACCGAAGCAATGGGATTGCCCTTTGATACCGACTTTCATGAAGCGATTGCCAATGTTCCGGCTGCTTCCGAAAATCAGAAGAATATGATCATCGACGTGGCACAAAAAGGTTATACCCTGAATGGGAAAGTGATCCGTTTTGCCAAGGTTGTCGTGGGAAATTGATTGAACCCTGATTTTTTCATGCCGGTAAAATGATTCCGTCGACCGGAGTAAATAAAGATAAAACAACATCTGTAGCATAAAGCACATTCAACGTGGCGAAAAGAGATTATTACGAGATACTTGGCCTGGCGCGCAATGCCGGTGATGCTGAAATCAAAAAGGCATACCGCCAGATGGCGCTGAAATTCCATCCTGACAAGAACCCGGGAAACAAGGATGCCGAAGATCACTTTAAAGAAGCTGCCGAAGCTTATGAAGTACTGAGCAATCCTGACAAGAGGGCACGATACGATCAATACGGCCACGACGGACTGCGCAATGGCGGCGGTGGTGGCGGTTACGGGGGTGGTATGAGCATGGACGATATCTTCAGTCAGTTCGGCGACATCTTCGGAAGTGCCTTTGGCGGTGGATTCGGCGGATTCAGCGGTGGAGGCTCAAGGCGAAGGGTCAACAAAGGCACCAACCTCAGGGGTGAAGGTAAAACTCACCCTCGAAGAAATAGCCACCGGTGTTGAGAAAAAGATCAAAGTAAACAAACTGGTTTCATGCGATACCTGTCATGGCACAGGAGCTGCCGGCGGATCTTCATTTTCAAGCTGTTCACATTGCCGCGGTACCGGTCAGGTAACCAGGGTTACCAGTACTTTCCTGGGCCAGATGCAGACCACATCAACCTGTCCATACTGTAACGGTGAAGGACAAACCATTACCAACAAATGTAACACCTGCGGTGGCAGCGGAACCACCAAGGGAGAAGACGTGCTCAGCCTTAATATTCCGGCAGGAGTTTCCGAAGGAATACAGCTTTCGGTTGGTGGCAAGGGCAATGCAGCTCCACGTGGCGGGGTTCCCGGCGATCTGATCGTTCAGATCGAAGAGGTGCCCCATCCCGAACTGGTGCGCGACGGGTCGAACATTCTTTACGAACATTATATCAGTTTCCCCGATGCAACGCTGGGTACCTCCATCGAAGTGCCTACCATTGAAGGAAAGGTCAGGATCAAGATTGAACCAGGCACCCAGGGCGGAAAAGTGTTGCGTCTGAAAGGCAAGGGTGTTCCATCCCTCAACGGGTACGGCAGGGGTGATCAGCTGATCAACATCAGTGTATGGACACCCCGGAACCTGAACCGCCAGGAACAGGAGATCCTTGAACAACTGAAGAATTCTGAAAACTTCAAACCACATCCGGGAGCCAGGGATAAATCATTCTTCGACAGAATGAAAGAGTATTTTCAATAGTTTTGTATTTCAAAGGGACTGACCGGGGGATGATGCACGAACAGGCAGTTTTCATCCCCGGTTTTTTTTAATCAACAGCATTTCTAACCGAAGCTTCATGAGCTACTATTTTTCAGCAAAAAATATCACGAAAAGGTATGCAAACCATACCGCTCTCACCAGCGTAAGTATCGATGTTCCCAAACAGTGCATATTCGGTCTGTTGGGCCCGAATGGTGCAGGCAAAACATCCCTGATAAGAATTATCAATCAGATTACCGGACCTGACGAAGGTGAACTCTTTTCGACAACGAAAAGCTGGCACCACATCATGTGGAACACATCGGCTATCTGCCTGAAGAAAGGGCCTTTACAAGAAAATGAAAGTCGGTGAACAAGCCCTCTACCTGGCCCAGCTCAAGGGGGTGAGCAAAGCCGATGCCATGAAAAAACTCAGGTACTGGTTCGAAAAATTTGAAATTCAGGCCTGGTGGAATAAGAAGGTTGAAGAGCTTTCAAAAGGAATGCAGCAGAAGATTCAGTTTATCGTAACCATCATTCATGAGCCGTCACTGTTGATTTTTGATGAACCATTCAGTGGATTCGACCCCATCAATGTCAATATACTGAAGGAAGAAATCCTGAAACTGAGGAGAACGGGGCTACGATCATTTTCTCGACCCACAACATGGGATCGGTCGAAGAGTTGTGCGACAACATAGCCCTGATCAACAATTCACACAAAATCCTGGAAGGAAAAGTCAGGGACATTAAGAACACCTACAAGACAAACACCTTTTCGCTTGAATACAACGACTTCACCGGCCTCTCAGCAGCATGATCCCCGCTGAATTTGAACTTCTTCATGAGCAAACCGAAGATGGCATCAACAAGGCAACAATCCGTCTGCCGAAAGGTACCAGTCAGAATCAGCTGCTCACCCTGCTGATTCCGCATGTCACACTTCATTCGTTCAATGAGATCATACCTTCGATGAATGATATTTTATCGAAACCGTAAATGCCGCTGCCTCCAATTCCGTCAACCTTCTAAACAACCGGTCATGAACAAGATCCTGCTCGTAATTAAACGCGAATACCTGTCAAGGGTTCAGAAGAAATCTTTTATCGTGATGACCATACTGGGTCCGATTCTCATGGCGGCACTTTTTTATTGTCCCTGTTTATCTTTCACAGATTTCCGGACGAAACCAAAAAGATCGATATCCTTGACGAAACCGGTTGGTTTATCAATAAATTCGAAAACTCTGATCGTTTTCACTTCGACTATTTTTACGATGATCTGAAACAGCCAAAACCAACATGTCTGTCAAAAAAGGGTATGCTTTACTTTATATACCCCGGCCTACTGCAAGCGTTCCTTCGTCGGCTGTGATTTACAGTGAAAAACAGGCCAGCATCGACCTGAAGGGGTACATCAGGAATGTGATGGCCAAAGAGGTCGAAAGCCAGAAACTCGGGGCTGAAATCCTGAAAGAAATCAGGAAAGTGAACCCGGAATACAAATCCATCGGTAACGATTCTCTCGAAAGAAGCACTGATCAGCGAAGAAATTCTGAAAAACATCAAGACAAACATAACCTGACCGCGATACAAATGGGGGAAGAGGGCAAGGAAGAGGAAAGCTTTACCGAGGTCAGTATGGGTGTCGGTATGTTTGCAGGCATCCTGATCTATTTCTTTATCTTTCTGTTTGGTGCACAGGTGATGCGCGGTGTGATTGAGGAAAAGACGAGCCGTATTGTTGAAGTCATTGTATCATCAGTAAAACCCTTCCAGTTGATGATGGGAAAGATTGTCGGCATTGCCCTGGTGGGACTTACCCAGTTTATGCTCTGGGTAGTGCTGACGCTGGCCATTGTCACTGTTTTCAAGACTGTTGTTCCGGATAAGCTTGATAAAACAGATAACACCGAAAATGTTCAACCCCGGCACCCATCTCGGTCGGTGATAATGCATCAGCCGCTGCTCCTGAAAAAGAGGATTCCGGAAAGATGAATGCCATTCTCGGAGGCTTCCAGAAGCTTAACTTCCTTGCGATTGCGCTTTCGTTCATATTTTACTTCCTTGGAGGTTATCTGCTTTACGGAGCTATGTTTGCCGCCATTGGCGCAGCGGTTGACAATGAAACCGACACAGCAATTTATGATGCCCCGTGACGATACCGCTGATCTTATCGATTGTGATGGCTCAGTTTGTGATCAACAATCCCGAAGGCCCGATCGCTTTCTGGTTTTCGATGATTCCGTTCACCTCCCCCATCATCATGATGGTAAGGCTTCCGTTTGGTGTTGCACCCTGGGAACTTGCCCTGTCGATGGCTATACTTACTGTTACATTTGTTGGAGCGGTGTGGCTTGCCGGCCGTGTATACAGGACCGGAATCCTGATGTACGGAAAGAAAGTCAGCTGGGGTGAGATGTGGAAATGGCTGTTTTATAAAGGATAAGCGAAGTACGAATGAAGAATGACGAATGAAGAATGGCGCCCTTCGATCCCGATAGCTATCGGGACTCATGGTGACAAAGTGGAAAGACTTTACGACCTGACCTCCTTGGCGGCCTGCCTGGCGGCATCAGGGTTTAAGATTTATGAATGACGAATTTTCTGTATCAGATTTACTCAATCCAACAGGGACAATGGGGCGAGAGACAGCTCCTTACCCCTCTATTCCTTACCCGCCAAAAGCGGGCGAACCCCTCTCCCTACTCCCCTCCCCTACTCCCCCTACCCCCCTCCTACTCCCTCCTCCCTACTCCCTACTCCTCCCTACTCCTCTCCCTACTCCTACTCCCTACTCCTACTCCCTACTCCTCCTAACTCATAACTCATAACTCATAACTCATAACTGACTAAAAAATGGCACACATTTTAGTGATCGACGACGAAGAAGCATCCGAAGCACCCTCAAAGAAATCCTTGAATATGAAGGATATCGGATGGATGAGGCACCTGATGGGATGACAGCCGGAACTGGCATCGAAAGAGAAGTACGATGTTACCTCTGCGACATCAAGATGCCCCGGATGGATGGGATTGAAGTATCGATAAGCTTTTTTGATGAACGACACCCCTGTGGTGATGATTTCCGGCCATGGCAACATTGAAACAGCCGTGGATGCCATCAAGCGGGGAGCCTACGACGAGATTTCAAGCCCCTCGACCTGAACCGGCTTTTGATTACCATCCGGGAATGCCGTGAAAAAGGCAGCCTGGTTAAAGAAACGAGGGTACTGAAGCGCAAAGTGAGCAAGACCTGAAATGGTGGGTGAATCAGGCCCATCCGGCAGATCCGCACGATGATTGATAAGGTCGCACCGACCGATGCCAGGGTCCTGATCACAGGAAGCAACGGCACCGGAAAGGAACTGGTTGCCCGCTGGCTTGCTGAACTGAGCAACAGGGCTGAAGGCCCCTTTGTTGAAGTGAACTGCGCCGCAATTCCCGGCGAACTGATTGAGAGTGTAATGTTTGGACACGAAAAAGGCCTCATTACTTCCGGCCATAAAGCAACGGAAAGGCGACTTTGAACAGGCAAGTGGCGGAGCACTCTTTCTCGGTGAAATCGGTGATATGAGCCTCTCTGCCCAGGCCAGGTGCTGCGCCTTCAGGAAAACAAGATTATGAGGGTGGCGGTGAAAAGTGAAAGTACTTGGATTGATGCGATTGCTGTTACCATTAAAATCTAATAAAGAAATTGAATAACGGAATGCATTTCTGTACCACTGGCTGATGGTTATCCTGATCCATGTGCCCTCGCTAAACGAACGGAAAGAAGATATCCCTCTGCTGGCCAACTACTTCATCACAGATATCCGCGGAACCAGCGCGGCAAAATCAATGATGATTTTTCAAAGGTTTCACCGACCGCCCTTCAGAAATAATCTCGACCGGAAACATCAGGAACCGAGCAATGCAGTTGAACGACTGACGTTCCTGTGCGACGGAACCATCATCCGCTGATATTGGCGCTACATGCCGGACCTCCCAAAGAGAACATTCCTGTTCTGGGAATTTCATCTTTCTTCCAGATAACTCCTCACTTTACTGAACAATTCGGCCAGATCAGCAGTCCCGAGATAAAGTCATTCATACCGGCAAGATTTTAACTTTCATGCACCTCCGATTTGGGAAGTGTTGTGCGCGATGATCGGAAGAATTAAACGGCTCAACCTTGTCCGGGGACTATGCCCACACGTCCGATAAACCATCCATTTCTGGCATCTCGATAACCATCAGAATCAATCGGTATTTCTTCCGATTGTGCACCCCAAGGGCTTTCCAGACCATTGACAGCTCAATCCACTTTGCTGTCCCACCCTTCCGCAAATTTCCTGGCATCCATCTCGTTGATCTTGTTGTCCTCAACCAGCAAAAATACGCTGCCCGCCGGGTGCGTAATTTTCCATCCCGCGGTCGGCCGGTTCTTCCTGTTTTAATGGGGTTTAACCTTCTGGCATGGTTAATGGCAAAGGAAAACACGGAGCCTTCGCCCGACTCGCATCACACCGTATATCATTGTCAGATTATCCTCGATAAATTTGCTGGTAATAGCTACAGACCCGGTGTCGCGCCGCCGTATTTCCCGTGAAGTTCTGATGTTTCAAAGCCCGGAAAGTGCGCTCCTGTATTTCGTATCAGGTATATCTATACCAGAGCCTCCATGTTAATAAATCCAACATCCATTTTATTCCACTTTCTGACCGGTAAGCTTCATTTTGATTACAATTCCACCTTTACCTTCAGAATTAATGGTATTGCCTGTTTGATTGTTCAGTATCTGAGCAATGTGGAGGTGATCACAACTTTACAAAGTTTAAATAATTCATCATCCAAATCTGAATTCAACCTTTCCCCCTAGCCTCGTGGATCATTGATCAAAAATTTCTCCGGTGTGCCTTGATTGGTACCATTATCAATTACTTGTTTTCTGGCTTCCATTTTAGCGAATGCGGGTACGGCGGTGATGAGTCCAAGAGCGTTTTCGGCTGAAAATCCCCCACGACCTCCTGACTTTCAAGCCGTTCGTACCGTTGTCGCAGGAGCAATTTTGCAATCTCTGATTACGGTATCTATTGTATGTATCCCATGGCTCATCACCAGAAATTGGCATTTAGCCTTGGCAGCTTCTTCAGCTCGTGGTTCTTGGCGTGGTCAATGGGCTTCTTGTTTTTAGGTCTAGGGCCTCTGCTTTATGGTTGATCCACTTGCTCTGGCTGTTCAATCTGATCACTTGGATTCACAATTTCCTGCGTCCGGCTTGTAGTTGAACCAACAAGCTCCTCATTGTCAATTCTTAACTGACGCGAATGACGCGGTCTAACCAGCACTCAAAAAGTGCTGAATATCGATAGCACCATTAAAACGGCATACCAGCGTTCCGACTAGATATGGTTAACTCCTGAAACTGATCATTGCTGGATCACCGTTTAGAAAATTTCCTGTCTGCTGCTTCTCTCCTGATCAAAAAATGTGTTCCTGGGTTTAACATTCCCAGCATGATATCACCGCCATCAGGAATTATAATTCGGTATCTACAATTTTCGGATCCACTGGCTCATACTTCAGGTATTTGGCCGGAACGAAAGGGAAGATACCTTCAGGTTCACAACCCCTGGCTGCTGGAATCTGAAGATTCTGTGATTGACTTTATCAACCAGCACAATATTGATCATCAGACTCTGATACCCGGACCATGGTCTTCCTCGGATGCACTAAAGGAGATCGCCAGTCCGGCGACCGTTCCCACCAAAGACGGTTGCGACTGTCAAATCATCACGCCCATCGCATGATACCGTTTTGGCAGGCAGTCCGGTGCGTTCATTAAACGACATCAGATTTCCATTATGATAATGATGTAACTTCGCTGTTGGCGAACCAGACACAGTTTAAGAGAATGCATGTGCCTCCGCCGGACCGAGTCTCAGTTGGAACTCCCCAGGTCCACCCTGTTGTAATTTTCTAGGCCAAAAGACAGCTCTCCTTACAATATGCTAATTGATGTCTGTGCCGCGAGGAGCGCATACGGCATCGTGTTGAGCATTGATGCCAATGTTGCGTCCAAATTCAATTTTCTACCCAGATTAATAAACTTATCAATATAAGGATTGTACACCATCAGAAAACTTGAATCGGTCATCCTGACTCTGTACACAACTTACTGGAACCTGCAATGGTGAGCGCAATGGCCTTGGACAACAAACTCTTCACCCAGACTATAAAATCTTGTGGTAAAATCAGGCAACATCCTGATAATGCTGGTATTTGGATCCTGACAAGCCCAGATGCTGCCACTACGGTCCTTAACCATCTTAAAGACAGCCCTTCCCTGAGTGCGCTGAAATTGCAATGCTTCTGACCTATCGGTCGTACAATATAGGTAATAGCCTGAACCGGTATCGGCGAGCCAAAATCCGTTTTTATCAGGGATCACCTGCAACACAACAGTGTTTGTTGGAAGATCCCTGTTAGAAACCGGGGAGTCGGCCTCTGTTTTGCAGAAAACAGCACTACCATCGGGAAATAAACCACATCCTTCTGTCCGCTGCCGATGTGCTCGATTGAAGCATTGGTAAAGGCTGTAGCGGACTGGCGAATAGGCTTTCTTCAAAGTATAATTCCAATGTCGGGGCAATCCATAGGTTATTTTCGGGGTCCACATACAAATGACTCGCATCCTTTTCAGAAACCGGGCCTAAGGTTTGTAATTGACTACCCCCCTTTCGCGGTAGGTGTTGATCGGGAATAGACCATTAGACCCTGCACCGGCGAAAAATAGTCCTTTTTATCCCCGGCCGCGCATGAGGATTCTGCCAGACCGATCTGTCATTGATATTGATCACCCTCCCGGATTTGTCCATAATCATCCCAAACAGACCTCCCCGGTGGCAACCCACAACATACCAGGGGCGCTAAAGGCAAGCATGTACCCCGGTTATCAGATGAGGCAGCGCCACCGGTTCAAAACTGCTTGGGTCTTTCGCGATATAAAAATACCAAACTTGGTTTCAAACAGCGATCAGGTTGCCATTCCTGTCATCAGCGAAAGAAAAGGGACCGGTTAAAATTATTGGTCAAGCCACACCCAAACCGGGCACGTAGGATTTGAACCCCTTTCTTTTCTGTATACCGGAAAACCTTCTGAACCCATCGGAAAGCCACACCCCCGCCCGCCGCATCACCGAGTGCCATTCTTCGGGGTACCACATGGTGGAATCATTCCGTTTAACTGACCCACGGGCAATGGCTCTGAATTCAACCAAACCAGCCTTGTCGGTGATGTGCCACACCCATATCGGTAGGTAATCAATATTCTGCCATCGGGCAAAAGCGTACCCACTGACTTGGCATAAACCCCTGCTGTTCGTCGCCGAAGAGCCTGGAATTATGACTCATCAACCGCAACTGCATCCTCGTCGGTGCAGCCCAAACAACTCGTTGTGGCCGGTGGCGATTGATCAACCAGTAAGAGGCAGCCTTCTTCTAAGTATAACGGGTAAAATATATCGATTGCTGACCTATGACTGCCACCGAAACAAACGCCTGCGGTAAAGCGCAAGGATCTTTTTCAACAGTAACGCCAAGAAGCGGAAGCTTATAACAATTATTAAATGTATAAAAGTCTCCCTTATTATTCGATTTGGCGACTAACTTTGCTTAATGTAATCGGGGATGACCGGGTTTGATAGTTATGAAGCGGTATTGTAAGCATGCCTGGCGTTAAGAGTGGGGCCCGTTAATCCCCGTTCCGTATGAGTGTTAATAAAATGGCAATTATTATAACGATACACAGCTTAACCACGATTGGTCGCTTCTGCCCCTGGCAGCCACGCGCGGCTGCGTTCCGGTACGTGGTACCGCAATGCCGCGATAGGCAGGCAACCGTGCCCGTCTGAAACCAAAGTGAAATACGGAAACCTGCTGCGTTTTCTCCCCGCAGGCCTCATAATCAACCGGAAACCAACCAGAGTTACTCATTGCTGCTTGTTTGGACGCGGGT
>JADIZB010000035.1 GCA_016705005.1 Bacteroidales bacterium
AGCGAAAGCCTGCGGGCTTTTTACTTTTTTAAACAGGATTTCTGATAGAAATAAACATTCGTCTGTAATCCAGATGTTGGCACACGTCTTAACTTCTGACGCGTGCCCGGGACTCAGATCATTGCGATATCAGAAGCAAAAAGTCTGTTTTATACAAATGTTGGCGCACATCTTAACTTCGATGCGTGCCCAGGCCTCAGATCATTACAATATTAAAAGCATAAAGTCTGTTATATGACAAATGTTGGCACGCGTCTTAACTTCTAACGAGTGTCCAGGCCTCAGATCATTGCAATAGCAGAAGCAAAAATCTGTTTATACAAATGTTGGCGCGCATCTAAACTTCGATGCGTCCCAGGCTTCCGGTTCATTGCAATTATAGAAGCAAAAGTCAGTTTTATACTTAACGCAATGTTTCATCCAGTCATGGATAACCTCTTCGAGCCCCGGTCTGGCAATGATTATTTCATCCGCATTTTTAAACGATGCAACAGCCCTGTCATTTTCTTTCCACACGAGTAATCCCGTTTTGTCCTTAATCAATTTTTCTTCCGGCTGTTTTATTTTCTTCGCCCCTGGTGAAAATCAACTGAATCAGTTCGGGGGCTGAATTTCATGGTCAGCCGGTCCTGATCGTTGTAGCAATAGTTGGGACCGTTCCATTTAATGTTTTCAGTCAATCCTGCATCTGAGCCAAGTATGATCTGACGCAAAAGCTCAATTTCAGCCCGCAAAGGGTGATTTAATCCATCCAGGAACTTTGTTACTTCGCTGTTCAGTGTGCTCATTTCTGACGTCTTGTTTTCTGGTTATTGTTTAATAAACCTTCTTACCGCATAACCTTGTTTATTTTAATGCCCAATGCATAAATCCCTTTGCCAGATTTGTCAGGTCAATCTGGGTTTCAGGAGATCGTAATGAAATGCGTCTGATGAAACGGCCATCCATGCCCATGATTTCAATGTCGGTGTTTTCATAGTTCACGAGTTCAATATTCAATTTGTCCTTTGCCCGGATTCGGATAAACACGAACACCGGAAAAATCAGATTCATTCCTTTGCACCTACTACCTCATCCAGCGATCGCACCCATACACCCTTACCGCGGGTTCCCGCATAAATATTTGTTTCATCCACTGTCAGTGCCCTGACTTCTGTAAGGGCCAGGCCTGTGTTGATTTTCGACCAGTGGCCGCCGTTATCTGTTGACTGATGGACACCATCGGGGTCAGTACCTGCAAAAACAGAGGAACCACGCATTGCAAATGCATAAACTCTACTTGATGAAAACACCCCGGATGCATGCGTCCAATAGCCTCCATGGTCATAGGAAATATAGATACCACCAACTTCCGTTCCGGCAAGCACCGTTTCTCCGGTAATGATCAGCGACAGAATTCGTTTATTACCGATGTTGCATCCATATGGGTCCAGTGGAGGCCGTTATCCGACGATCCATACACCCCGTCAAAGGTCCCCGCGTAAATATAACCTCCTCCGGCGCCAATGACTCAACGCCGGGCAGATCACTATCAGTTCAGTCCAGGAATCCCCGTTGTTACCGGTTGAAAAACTCTTCCGTCCATGGTTCCGGCATACACCATGTTGTCTCCCGCAGCCAGCTGTAATATACAGGTCTGAAAGCCCTGGTTCCTCCGGGTCCATGTCTGACCGTAATTTTCGGATATAAAAACTCCACTGCTGAACGTTCCGGCAAACGCAACAGAACCGTTTACAGCCAGTTCAGTAACATAGGTGTCGCCGATGCTGTCGTTTGTGAAATCCCAGACGGACCCGCCGTCCAGCGTGGTATAAAGTTCACCTGCAAGGTTGAATGCGAACACCTCCCGTGCCGGAGGTAACCCCAGATCAACAGCTGTCCAGCTTGCAGCACTGCTCAACAGAGGCGAACAAACCTGGCAGCCGTACCTGCGTAAAGTGTTGAACCGGCAACAGCCAGTGACAGAATTGAGGGATATTCGTTGGCAGATACATCAAAAGGCAGGCCGTTGTTGACGGCTGTCCAGTTTGTTCCGTTATCCGGATGATTTAAATATCCCATAGCCCCTCCCGCTTTCACCGGCAAAATATCGGTGCCATTCGTTGCCAGCGACCTGATATAGTTGGGACAACCATTGCTGCAGTTTACCCAGTTGCTTCCATTGTCCGCTGACCGGTAAATGCCCGATTGTGTTCCGGCAAAACATCCGGGCCTTTCACCACCAGTGAGTAGACAGTAGCGCTCTCGGGAATTCCGGTATTCGCCTGTACCCAGGTAACTCCGTGATCGTAAGAAACATAAATTCCGTCTTCAGTATAGTTCATCCCACGTCCGGTGCCGGCAATAAAGAGCAACTTCCGGTATTCACCATTGCATTCACGCTAAGGTACTGCAGCCCGCTGAGTGTCCAGTACTGCCCTCCATCTGCCGACATAAACACACCGTTGTAGGTGCCGGCAAATACCCCGGTTTCATCGGTGACAAACGACCGGACATCGGGATAATTGATGCCCGCATTCGATTGTACCCAGGTTATTCCGTTGTCACCGGAGAGATAAATGGCATAGTTTGACCCGGCGAACAGGGTATTACCGTTTCTGGCAAAACAATTGATGATGCCCCCGTAAGGGCCATGGGTTTGCTGCCATTGCGCACTGACCATGTGCGAAAACCAAGAATGGCGAGAATGAGCAGTGCAATTTTTTCATTGGGCTGTTATTTTATGATGACAGATACAAATTTCTCAGTAAAACTGATAATACCTGTAACTTTTTATTTCTGATCAGGCCTTTATTAATCCGGATACCTTGCTTATAATCCCCTATATAATTATTTCATAAGTTTCAGGATTTTTCAGTTCAACCATACAATCATGAACTGATTGATTTACAAAATTCGGATAAAATCAGGAATGGATGGGTTTCTCGAGTTTTATTCAGAACATTACATTACCCGTCATACAATTGATTCATAAGGATTCAGTCAGCACAGGGATACAGGGCACGGTTATTTTATTGGGACGGCAATTCCTACACCTTCAGTTGAAGATTTGATGCTCAACCGATCATTAAATTTCAACAAATTCCCAGCTTTCTAGCATTTGAAAATGATATTACATGAAAGATAAAACCCACAAAGCCAACACCTACACCTGCATATATAAAGTTTTCCGGCTTCTAACTTTGTCTTTCATCATATTGGGTACAAAGATAATTACCATACTTAACCCTCAAGGGCTAATCCTATTTGAGCCAGGGTGGCAAAATTGACTAATTCATTTCCAATTTCCTCGAATGGGGAAGCTGAGGGATTGACTAAACCACTTTGAGAAGGTGTTAACCTACGAGTAAGAACCAATATGTTTCGGAAGTAATTGTTCTGTCTGCCAGATATAGTCCTCCATTCCAAAAGTACTGGTAAACATGACCTATTGAGATAATTGAAACTTCTTCATTACCGGGTGTAGTATAAATAATTGACTGAAATTTACCATTCAGTTCAATGATCTTACAGGGTATCTTCACTTTACTATTGGTTATGATGGTCCATCATCGCTACCTGGCCCCTTGTGTATAGGCCAAGGACAACAAAAAGGACTATGAGCATGGGTATTGTTTCATGATAATTATTCTTAAAAGTTCGGATAAAAAGCGGGTAAATCATTCATTCAACTGGAGTTTGGTTGAGGGAAATTTAGAAATTAACTTCATGGTTTTAAATTCTTGCACATCGATGCAATAAACTAAGAAATTAATAGTCTAAAAAGCTAATGTTTAATTGTTTTGGCGAGTGCTGATATAATGCTATCAACTTTAGCTTCGGGAAGAGAAAATGATGTATCTACATCAAATAACCTACCATAAAGTTGATTATAAATATATGAAGCAAGAGCTGCTAATTTTTTTAAATCATCAGCAGATATAGCTAAAACCATACCAGGAAGATCTTCATCATAAGTGTGCATATACTTTTATCTCGATGGGCTTTAGCCTCTTTATGAACTTATCATTCGTTTTAATCTGTCCAACAATACTTAAACAAGTTGAAACAACAGATTCTCTTGATTTATGAAGATTAGGAATTAATTCACCTTGAAATTCTGACACCGGAACCTGCCGATTAGTTTCCAATTTCAACATTAATTGATCATCATATTCACAATCAATCAACTTCTTTAGAAGATGGAAATATGAATAATGATGTGATCCGCTTTCAGAGAATAACTTAGTAAGTTCTACTGTACAGATGTAAAACATATGATGCTGATAGTGTAAAAAGAATGGCCAACGTCTAATTTGGTTTTCTAAGCCATTCCCATCAACTTTTGAAATAGCTAAAAGGTTTTGAAGGGCAATAGGTAGAAACAGTAATTATCTTGCTTACAATATTGAGTATATTTCTATATAATTAGTTTAATTATTTGCTTTGTCGTCATTTTTAAAATCGGATTTTTTTAATAAAACTCTAATTATATATAATAGTAAAAGTAACAAAAAAAATAAATATGGTTTTACATTTATCAAAATATCAAATTGAAAAATGGTTTTACGAATATCTGCCTATTCCGGTGAATGCTGGTTAAGTAATGGGGCAAAACACTCAACCGGCGCCTGTGTACCATGCCCAAAAGTATTAAACTGTATGCTTCCCGAATCTGAGATTAGTAATACTGATTTCTTTGTTGTCTGGTCCATTGTTTTTAAGTTGATTTAATGAAACAACGTCTTTTTTCAATAAACACCCTCAGATCATCCCGAACTGCCCTTTGTGAGACTGTGTAACTTAAAGTTAGTTGAACAGATTGAATGAAGTAGCTTCTAAATCAACCCTGTCTTTTGCAGATCCACAGAATAAAATTCTCGGCCGTTTTCATACCGATTCCTGTAAAGATTCTAAAATTCACCTGATGCTTAGGGAAAGTGAGAAGACTAAGTTGAAATTTTCATCCAAAACTTGTGAAGAATCATAAATTCACGTAGGTTTGATATAGGAATAAATATCCATCCTGAGCTTTCCTCTCACTCAAAACAATAAAATATCGCATTATGTCAGATGAAAAAATGTGGTCGGTAAGTCCCTCGGGGGAGCAGTTTGCCATTCCCCTGAAAAATGAATACATTGTTGAAAAGGAACGGATCCGCGTTTTGGTGGACCAGGCCCGGGCCGAAGGCAAAGAGATTGTCGTGGTGATGGGCGTTGGATTCGTGGGCGCCGTAATGGCCGCCATCGTTGCCGATACCGTGGATGCTGCCGGCAAACCTTCGAAATTCGTGATCGGCTGCCAGCGGCCCAGCCAGCGGAGCTACTGGAAAATACCAATGCTCAACCGGGGCGAGTCACCCGTGAAGGCCGAAGACCCGGAAGTTGACCAGATTATTTCACGATGTGTCAGCGATAAGAAAACACTCACCGCATCCTACAACAGCGAAGTACTCGAATTTGCCGATGTGGTGGTGGTTGATGTGCAGTGCGATTTCGCCAAGAAGGAACTGGGCAATATGAAATCGGGTGAGGCCGATATGGCCGCCCTCGAAGCCACCCTGAAAACCATCGGTGAAAGTATACAGCCCCACTGTCTTACCCTGATCGAGACCACCGTAGCCCCCGGCACCACCGAGTTTGTGGCCTGGCCCATTTTGAAAAAGGCCTTCGCCCGCCGTGGCATCAAATCTGTTCCCTTACTGGCGCACAGCTTTGAACGGGTGATGCCCGGAAGGGAATATGTGTCGAGCATCCGCGATTTCTGGCGGGTTTGTTCGGGCTGCGAGGCCGAAGCACGCAGCAGGGTGGAGAAATTCCTCCGCGAAGTGCTCAACACCAGAGACTTCCCGCTGACGGTGATGGACCGCCCCATCGAATCGGAAACCACCAAGATCGTCGAGAATTCATACCGGGCCACCATACTGGCCTATATGAACGAGTGGAGCCTGTTTGCCGAGCGCAATGGCGTTGACCTGATCAAGGTAATCAACGCGATCAAAATGCGGCCGACCCATTCCAACATGATCTTCCCCGGCCCGGGGGTGGGTGGTTATTGCCTGCCCAAGGACGGCGGGCTGGGTTACTGGGCTTACCGGCACATTCTGGGTTTCGATGATGGAGATGATATTTTCAGGATCACGCCGACTGCCATCGACATCAACGATACCCGGGCATTGCATGTGGCCGAACTTACCCGCGACGCGCTGCGTAATATGGCCCGCTACATTGCCGGTGCCGAGGTGGTGATCTGCGGGGCCAGCTACCGCCAGGATGTGGGCGACACACGCTACAGCGGCAGCGAACTGGTGGTGCGCAAACTCACCGAGATGGGGGCCGAAATGCGCATCCATGATCCCTATGTGGATCACTGGTATGAACTGGAAACCCAGGACGACTACCCCTCACCGGGTCATTCGTGGAGCCGCTTCTTCCGCAACCAGGATCACCTGACCGAATCAAGGGTACAGAAAGATTTGCCGGCAACCCTCAAAGGGGCGGAGGCTGTTATCTTTGCTGTGCCACATACCGAATACATGACGCTTTCGCCCGACGATATCGTGAAATGGGCAGGTCAGCCGATTGCAGTTATCGACTGTTTCGGCATTCTGCCCGACAGCGCCATCCGCAGGTATTTTGAGCTGGGCTGCGAAGTGAAGGCCCTTGGGCGGGGACACATCCAGCGGATCAAAAAAGAGGTGAAAGACAACCTGTAAGTATACATCTGATTAAAATACGAAGTCCCCTCCCCTTCCGGTATTCATCCGAAAAAGGGAGGGGATCTGTTTTTATTGACCCTGGAATGGTACCCGGTGAATCGTATCTGAAACTTACCAGCTTCAGGCACTGTAAATGGTTGACACGGGGCATTCATTTCGGTATTTATATCCCCGAACTATTGCAAAAAACCGGATACAGCGCGGGGTCATAAAGAAATAAAAGGTTTTGATCAGCTGAAAACGCTAAAAAGTAATTTTTTCTCTTGCAAAAAGAACCTTCACGCTTTATATTTGCCAGACCGGACTTTTCTGAACTCCTGCCTGCTACCCCACCTATACGCCGGAACACTTCTTAACAATTTTATTTATTCAATTATTCTATTCTTATAGCTTTACCAATATGAACAGGGAAATACGTAAGAAATTCCAGGAATTTATAGGTCAAAAGATCAGTGCAAGATTCGATCCACGTTCTGACACATGGATTTTGCATACAAGGGCAGAAGAGGATCTGAATGCTTTGATCACAGACGTTAACGATGACTGCCTGATCCTTGAAATAGAAAACAGCACCAGCTATATCCCCTTCCGGTCGATAAGTACAGTATGGGTATAACAGGAATACCAGGTCCGGAATCTGAGATAAACCGGTGAAAGACCTGATTGCGGAGCGGTACAGTCTTCTGCCGCGGCATTATTTCCCAACATTAAAGCAAGCCCGCTTTCAGCCATTCTGTTTTTTACGGGATTTATTGCCGTAAATACCGATGTACCCCTTTCCCGATCATTCATTGCTTTTCACTTATTGTCCGGTAAACTTTTGAAATTACTCATGAGAATCTCTACTTCACTTTGTTACATTCAGAATAACAATACATTAGCCTTGGAAGAGGGTGGCCTTGTGGCAGCGCTGCAACCACCAGGCCACCCTCTTCTAAAAACCAGGTAACTCAATGTCATTCTGAGCGTTAGCGAAGAACCGACTAAAAGGAGCTCACCGAAGGTAATCTCATATTTTTTACCGGACAACAGTGATTGCTTTTCGGAGAAAAATCCTGATATGGAAATTAGAATTGCTGACCTCACATCTGCAGTTTCAAATGTCATGGGATTCCATTCAGTACTTAACGGACTGTTACCCGGTCGGTTCCGGCATGATCTGAAAATCAATTCATTATTATTTTTATTTAGACTGAATTAATTTTATTTTCCTTCAAATGTCGGAAATGCTATCCCGTAATGTATCTTTGCCGCACCCGGAGGTATAAAGTAAACAAAAACATACAATCAGACTACGCCAGCTAATAGAATCTCAATACTTTAGTACATCTCGCCAATTAATTTTCCGCTTCACCACTTTTTAATGCTGGAATAAGATGATCATTTGCGTGTCCGAAAGGTCACATCTGATATAATTTCAGCGGAGCACCTTGCAAATTTATCAATACAGGATTGAAAAAATGACTGAATCTGTTCAAAGGAGCAGGTTATTTCATTTCAATCTCCTTAAACTATTGTTCAACCTAGATTAAATGTATCATGAAAAAAACTTTCTCTTCAGGTCTGATAACAGGCCTTTTCACGTTTACTTTGCTGTTGACAGGCACATTAATTCAACCGTTGCAGGCCTCGGGTACTCTCCCCCGGGGTACCATTGTCAGGGGTGAGCGCCCTACGATCGATATTTCAACCGTTCCGGATGAAGCCATCGAACAGGGAATCATCCGGATAAAATTCAGCAGGACATTCGAAAGCATCCTTGACAACGGAATGATTTCGGGCAATCCGGACGGCACTGTCAGCTTTGGCATTGCAGGCATCGATCTGTTAAATCAGCAATTCGGCGTATCTGAAGTAAAAAAGACCTTTGAGGCTGCGCTTCAGAACACAAAATATACTGAAAGGCACAGGCAATGGGAGTTTCATTTGTGGTACGATCTGATTGTGCCTGCCGGAACCGACATCCGCAGCATGGTTATGGCTTATTCGGCTAAAAATGAACTTCAGATTTCAGAACCTGTTTACAGAAAACAACTGGTAGGCGCTGATATTAACTCGTTGCAGTCAGCTACTCCGGCCGGTGGCGATGCAGGTCTCAGTTACGTACCTAACGACCCCAGGTATAACGAGCAATGGCATTACCACAATACCGGCCAGCAGAGCGGAACTGTGGATGCCGACATTGACCTGCCGGAAGCCTGGGATATTACCAGAGGAAACAGCAATGTTGTGGTTGCAATCATTGACGGGGGCATTGATTATACCCACACTGACCTCGCCGGCAATATGTGGCCGGGCATTGGTTATAATTTTGTTACAAATTCACCAGTTGTAACAGCTGATTCCCATGGCACTCATGTCGCAGGAACGGTTGCTGCCAATACAAATAACGGAGTCGGTGTGAGCGGTGTTGCAGGAGGTAATGGTTCTGGCAATGGCGTCAGGTTGATGTCATGCCAGGTGTTTACATCCGGAGGAGCAGGTGGTTTTGAAAATGCCCCGGTATGGGCTGCTGACAATGGAGCTGCCATTTCTCAAAACAGTTGGACTTACACCTCTGTTGGCTCTTATAATCAAGCTGCTTTAGATGCGATTGACTATTTCAACATCAATGGCGGAGGCACTGTGATGAATGGTGGTATTACCATTTTTGCGGCTGCTAACTATAATTCACAAGGACAATATTACCCTGCTTATTACAGCGGATCCTTCTCGGTAGCTTCTACCGGTAACCAGGATCTGAAAGCATGGTATTCAAACTATGGTACCTGGGTAGAAATTTCTGCACCGGGGGGAGAAACGGATGTGGTTGAAGCCAGAGGTGTTTTAAGTACACTTCCCGGAAACACCTACGGTTTCTACCAGGGGACTTCCATGGCCTGTCCGCATGCATCGGGGGTGGCCGCACTGATTCTTTCTTTAGCCCCCGGGGCTCTCTCACCTCAAGATGTGAAAGATATCCTGATTTCAACAACCGACGATATTGACGGTTTAAATCCAGGCTATGAGGGATTGCTGGGCAGCGGCAGGCTTAATGCCTATCAGGCATTGCTTGAGACGCAAACTTACCTGACTCCGACAGCCAACTTTTCGGCTTCCCCGACCAGCATCTGCACCGGTAGTTCAACCACTTTCACCAATCTATCCTTTGGCAATCCGACTTCCTGGAACTGGAGTTTCCCCGGTGGGACACCTTCATCGTTTTCGGGACAGAATCCTCCGGCAATAACCTATCCAGTGGCCGGAAGCTACAGTGTTACACTCACGGTTTCAGACGGAATACTTTCTGATACGGAAACAAAAACGGGTTACATCAATGTTCAGAATGTGATCGCTGACTTTACCGGAACACCTTCAACAATATTTGTAGGTAACAGTGTCGTCTTTACCGATAATTCCGGGTGTTCACCAACTTCCTGGTCGTGGTCGTTCCCGGGCGGTAATCCGTCTTCCTACAATGGACAAAACCCTCCGGCGATTACTTACAGCGCAGCAGGGAATTATAATGTATCGCTGACTGTTTCAAAGCCGGGAGCAACCGACACTCAAACCAAAACAGCATACATTATTGTTAATCCGGTTTCCTATTGTACTCCGGGCTATAGTAGCGGTAGCATCTACGGAGATTACATCACTCTGGTGCAGTTGGGCAGTATAAACAATGCTACCGGCGCTTCATCAAGCCCATATTATACTTATTACAGCAGTTTATCAACAGACCTGACACCGGGTACTGAATATACCTTAACCCTGAGCCCGGGCTCCTATGGTTCCGGCAATTACTTAGCAGCCTGGATCGACTATAACAAGAACGGCACATTCGAAACCGGCGAAAAACTCGGAAATATCCTGATTAACGGTGCTGCACCTTTAACAGGGACAATAACATTTACCGTACCATCAGGCTCCTCAACAGGCACAACCCGGATGCGTGTCAGGGAAGTTTATTTCGTAAGCGATATTGATCCCTGTTCAACATATAGTTATGGTGAAACAGAAGATTACAATGTAAACATTCAGAGTTCAGGTAAGACCCTCAATCTGACAGCATTTCTTGAAGGGCTGTATGCAGGTGGAAGCACAATGAATCAGGCGAACAATGCAGGCGGCCCGAATTTCGGAGCCGGAATTGCCGACCAGATAACTGTTGAACTGCGTAACGCCGGCAGCTATGGTATCATTGAGTATTCAGATCCTAATGTATTTCTGAGCACCAGCGGCTCAGCACAGCTGACCATACCTTCAGGTTTTGCCGGAAGCTACTATGTTACGGTAAAACACCGCAACTCCGTTGAAACCACATCGGCCTCTCCTGTTTCATTTGCTTCTCCGGTTGTTGGTGTCGCCTTTGATCAGCCCGCCAATGTATACGGTGGTAACCTGCTGATGATGATCGACGGCAACTATGTTATCTTTGGCGGGGATGCCAACCTGGATGGCGGAATTGATACTGGAGATATGACTCCGGTTGATAACGATGCGGCAGGTTTTGTTTCAGGCTATCTGCCCACAGATGTGAATGGTGATGGTACGGTTGATACCGGTGATATGACCATCGTTGATAATAATGCTGCTTCATTTACAGGAAAAGTTACCCCGTAAAAACTTTACGGGTTCACCAATCCCACAAACAGTAAGGAGGTTAAAACCCTTTCCGGAGTCAATCCGGGAAGGGTTTTTGCTTTAGCAGAATTCCGGACACTTTATATCAGATTTCCAATTACTGGCAGCAAAATATTATTTTTATTTAGTCTAATTTAAATTTAATTTTATAAAAATGTCGGAATCTTTCTCCACAGACTTATCTTTGTTAAATACTCGAACAGCTTCTTTTTCTATCTGAGTCTTCCCCCCATTCTATTATTTGATCAGAAATGGATTTCCTGAAATCCATAGAGAAATTGTATAACCAAAAAAATCCACTATGAAAACAATTACGCAGCTCTTGAGTATTGTCATACTTATTTTTACTTTACCAACGATGGCGCAGGATGATCAGAATATCATCAACGAAGGTCCACAGGGGCCTACCTTAGTCGTGGATGCAATCTTCATGGGCGTAACGCCTTCTATCGAATCTCAGATTGCCAATGGAACGTTTATACCGGATGAGAAAATCATTAAGGAATTCAATCCTAAAAAATGGAGTTCCAACAGCTCTGTTCCGGGCAAAGGATTGCCTGCTGGCAATGATCCACTGTGGGATCAGCAAAGCAGGGCAGCACAAACCCAGGGCAGGGCTCCGATACTTACCTTCGAGGCTGCTTCATCAGGCTCCACTCCAACGGATCCGACAGGCGCTGTGGGCCCGAACCATTTCGTGAACTCGTGGAACTCAGCCTTCAGGATATGGGATAAGGCAGGGAACCCTTTAACCCCTGAAGCCTCTCTCGGAACCATCCTCCCCGGCACTATGGGAGATCCTATTGTAATTTACGACCGTTATGCCGACAGGTTCCTGATCACCGAATTTTATTCCAATGGCTTTGATGTAGCCATCAGCCAGGGGGCAAATCCTGTTACCAGTGGCTGGTATGTTTACAGGTTTCCAACCAGTACTTTCCCGGATTACCCGAAATTCTCCGTGTGGTCGGATGGTTATTACATCACTGCCAATAAAGACGCATTCTCCGCCGGAAGCAGCCAGGTAGTTTTTGCTCTTGACAGGGCAAAGATGATTGTCGGGAACCCGACAGCGACCATGCAGGGCTTTCCCTTACCAGGCATTGTTACCTCCGGATTTTACAGCCCTTTAGGATTCAATGCAAACGGGCCTGTAGCTCCACCGGCAGGAAATGTTCCTATTGTTTATATGCAGGACGATTCCTGGGGTGGTGTTGCAAGTGATCACCTTAAACTCTGGTCCATTAATGTCAACTGGACGACCCCAGCAAGTTCAACCATTTCAGCACCCCAGATCATACCTACAGCACCCTTCGACGGTTTATTCGATGGCGGATCCTTCTCGAACCTTCCGCAACCTTCCGGGGGACCGGACATTGATGCGTTACAGGCCACCATCATGTTTATGGCACAATACCGGCGATTCCCCGGGTATAATTCAGCGGTATTAAATTTCGTGGTTGACCTGAATGGGGCGGATAATTATTCCGGGATTCGATGGTTTGAACTCCGTCAATCAACGGATGGAGCTCCCTGGAGTATTTACCAGGAAGGAACCTATTCTGCTCCGGGCGGAGTAAGTGCTTTCTGCGGGAATATGTGTATGGATCAGAACGGGAATATTGGCTTGGCCTATACAGTAGTCAGTACTTCAACTTTCCCATCGCTCCGGTTTACGGGCAGGCGGGCGTCAGATCCGTTAGGCACTATGACACTTACTGAAGAGGTAATTGCAGCCGGAACCCAGGTAGATCCACATTACCGCTATGGTGATTATGCCCAGATGACTATTGATCCGAATGATGATCTGACCTTTTGGTCCATTGGCGAATATTTTAATGGCGGCCGGAAAAATCATGTAGGTGTATTCCAGATCCCTTCTGCGCCTGTCGCTCAGTTTTCAGCCTCTTCAACAACTGCTGCAGTCGGTGAAACTATCACATTCACCGATCTGACTTCCAACGCTCCCACCTCATGGGCATGGAGTTTTAGTCCCAATACAGTTGCTTTTGTCGGAGGTTCAACAGCCAATTCTCAGAACCCCCAGGTTCAATTTACTGCAGCCGGTTCTTATACAGTTACCCTGGTGGCAACCAATTCTTTTGGATCGGATTCTGAAATCAAAACCAATTATATTACCGTTACCCCATATTGCATACCAGCTTATAGTTCAGGAACTTCTTCCGGAGATTTTATTTCCCTGGTCCAGCTTGGAAGCATCAATAATGCAACAGGTGCTTCTTTCTTACCGTTTTACACGTATTACAATAGCCTTTCAACGGACCTTGCAAGAAATTCATCAAATACCATCACACTTAGCGCAGGTTACTGGGTCAGTGATAACAATATATCAGTCTGGATTGACTATAATCAAAACGGGGTATTCGAAAACAGTGAAAAGCTCGGTAATGTAGTACTTGAAGCTGCACCTGCAACAGGCTCCATAACATTTACTGTTCCTCTCTCTGCAGCATTGGGTGTAACCCGGATGCGGGTACGCGAGGTTTATTATGAGAACGACATTGATCCTTGTTTACTATATAGTTTAGGTGAAACCGAAGACTACAATGTGAACATATTGCCTGTACAGTATTGCACCCCGGGCTTCATTAATGGCTCCGATTACGGCGATTACATTTCCCTGGTTCAGTTGGGAAGCATCAACAATGCTACCGGAGCATTGCCCAATCCATACTATAACTATTACAGCAGTCTTTCCACCGATCTCTCACCAGGGTCGGATTATACCATCACCCTCAGTGCCGGCACCTTTCCAAGTGCAAATAACATTTCTGTCTGGATTGACTTTGATCAGAACGGCATATTTGAAATCTATGAAAAACTGGGGAATGTAGTTCTTGCTGCTGCACCTGCTGCCGGGAGTATTAACTTTTCAGTGCCGGCCAACGCTCCTGCCGGGATTACCAGGATGCGGGTACGTGAGGTATTTAACTTCAGTAATGTTGATCCTTGTTCAAGCTATGGTTTTGGTGAAACAGAAGACTATAATATCAATGTACTTCCAATCCAATACTGTAACCCGTCGTATTCTGTTGGCTCAGGAGAAGGGGATTATATTTCACTGGTTCAACTCGGCAGTATCAACAATGCTACCGGAGCCAGCCCATGGCCTTACTATACATACTACAATACAATGTCAACCAACCTGGATGCAGGTTCAACCTACACTGTCACTTTAAGTCCGGGGACTTACGGCTCCTATAACTCCATCTCTGCATGGATTGATTACGATTTCAACGGGGTATTTGATGATTCCGAAAAACTGGGAACCATTGATATACCTCCCACCCCGGCCACCGGTACCATCACCTTTACAGTCCCTCCAACTGCGTTGCCGGGAAACACGAGGTTTCGCGTTCGCGAAATATTTTCATTGGGTATATCTGTTTTTGATCCTTGCAATACCTATCCTTATGGTGAAACAGAGGATTACAATGTGGTTATCAGCAATCCGAATAAAGTTGTCAGACTCACCGCTTTCCTCGAGGGGCTTTATTCAGGTTCAGGGACAATGAATCAGGCCTACAATGAAACAGGGCCTCAGTTTGGTCCGGGCATCGCAGACCAGATTACGGTTGAACTGCATAATTCAGGCAACTATGGGATCATAGAATTCGCAAATCCCAATGTATTTCTGAACACAAGTGGTTCTGCTATGGTGGCAATACCTCCGGGTTTTAACGGAAGCTATTACCTCACCTTAAGACATCGCAATTCGATTGAAACTACTTCCTCCAGTCCGTTTTCACTCGTATCACCATGGGTTGTTAATATGCCCTTCCATATTCCGGCAAATGTTTATGGAAACAACCTGTTGCTGATGATTGACGGGACCTATACAATCTTTGGCGGCGACGTTAACCAGGATGGAACAGTGGATACCGGAGATATGACTCCGGTGGATAACGATGCAGCAGGTTTTGTTTCAGGATACCTTCCGACTGATGCCAACGGAGATGGCACTGTTGACACCGGCGATGTGACGGTTATTGATAACAATGCTGCTTCATTTACAGGAAAAGTTACCCCATAATAAATTCAGGGAACAATATTCCCTGCCACACCCTGATCAGAAACAGCCCTTTCCGGAATCCGCCCGGAAAGGGCTGTTTCATTTTCGCAATGACCTTAAAAAATGCCATTGATCGGCTTTTTCAAAGGATTGGGCGGTTAATAGTGTCAAAACATCTGTTTTTTCATGATCTGAAAAAACAATGCCGTACTTTTGAAAATATTTTTCAAACGACCCAACCTTTCATGATTTCATGCGTATGAGAAGTATTGAACACCGGTTTATGATGAACATTCATGTAATCCGGAAAACCAACAGAAAATAAAGTAAACTGGTTTTAAAGATATCTCATATAAATGCCTTTGGTAAACCGGGAATCATTCAGGATATCAAACCGTATTAAATTCTGCAATTGAAATAACATTCCAAACAAAACAATCGTAAATGAAAAACAAACTGCTTATTCTGACTTTACTTCTGGGTTTACTGGCCGGTGGGCAGGACCTGAATGCTCAAAGTCTGGTTGTCAGGTTGAACGATGGCACTGAGAACATCGAATTACTTGGAAATATTCAGAAACTGACCTTCACTGTGAATGATCTGCTGCTGGAACTAAAATCCGGACCGACCGATGTATATGGTTTGCCGACCATCAAAAAGCTTTATTTCGACACCGGAACCGGAACCCCGGAGAATATAGTATCCGGATCGGATGTTCTGACCATTTTCCCGAATCCGGCAGGTAATACGATCACCATCGGGAATTTTGGAAAGCTAAAAGGCATCCTGAGCATATACAGGTCTGACGGAGCATTAATGCTACAGCAGGAAATTTTCTCTGAAATGGAAACTCTGGATGTCAGTGGTTTTCAAAGTGGTCTGTATTTTATTCAGGCCAATGGTCGTTCCGCTAAATTTATCAGGCTATGAGAAAACTTCTCCTCTTCACATTCTGCCTGTTCAGTAGTCTGACCATGCTTGCACAGGAAAAAATGTACATCCACAAATCGGATAATTTCACACTGGGCGCCCTGATTTCGATGACCGACAGTGTCTATTTCAGCAATGATGGTTCCACCACCTTTTTCAGCATCGGAGACACCCTGGCACAATATCCGACAGCGGATATTGACAGCATCACTTTCGGGGCAAATTCCAACACCATTTATGTAACCTATAACGGATCCTCGGTTACTGTGATCAATCCGCTGGCTTTTGAAGGGGTTTCTGTTGTGGCTGAAGGAGCCAATGTCACGGTAAACTCAATTACCGATACATCGAACATCAATTACAGCCTTTCAGGAACCACTCCTGACGGTATGTTTAAAATTTACAGTGAGTCTCGCTATAACCTGCTGCTGAACGGGGTGAGCATTACCAACCCGGATGGTCCGGCCATCAATGTACAGTCAGAAAAGAAAACCACTGTGCTGCTTACCGACGGAACGATCAATACCCTCACCGACGGGGCAACCTATGCAGATCCTGCCATTGGCGGTAACGGTGACCCTGAAGATCAGGACGGGGCTTTTTTCAGTGAGGCCCACCTTGTTTTCAGTGGAACCGGCTCGCTTAATATTTCAGGCTATGGCACCGATCAGCACGCCCTTTGCAGCGATGATGAAATAGAAATCAACGGTGGAAATATAACAGTAACCAGGGCAGTTAAAGATGGGATTCACGCAAACGACGGAATTGCCATTACAGCCGGCACCGTCAATGTTTCTGCTACGGGGGATGCCATTGACGGCGACGAAGGATATTTGCTGATCACTGGTGGTTCCGTTACAACCAATAACATTGAGGATGATGTGAAAGGAATAAGCTGTGACAGTACCATGGTAATTTCGGGAGGTACCCTTAACCTTACAGTAACAGGAGATCAGTCGAAGGCCCTGAAAAGCAAACAGGCCATGACCCTCAGCGGGGGTAATATCACCATACAGACATCGGGAAATGCTGTGCTTGAAGCATCGGGATCGGGTTACGATCCCTCGTACTGCACTGCCATTAAGAGCGATGTTACCATTACCATCAGTGGCGCAGCCATTACCATCACAAGTACAGGACTCGCCGGGAAAGGCATATCATCGGATACGGATATTGTAATGACCGGTGGAATTGTAAATATCACCAGTTCAGGCAACGGGGCTGTTTACACAAATACTTCCGGAGTGTTGGATGCTTATGTGGCTACCTGCCTGAGTGCTGACGGCAACATTATTCTTTCGGGCGGATCGGTTACGACCAGCAGTTCCGGGACGGGGGGCAAGGGCATCTCGGTTGACGGAGGTCTGACCATCGGAACAACTGACATTTCTCCAACATTGCAAATAACCACCACCGGTAACCGGATTCATATTTCAGGAACCGGTAATAATGCCATCTATGCTGAAGCCAAAGCCATAAAAAGCGACGGGGCTGTTGCCATCAATAACGGTGACATAAACATTGCCTCAGCCGATGACGGTATCAAATCGGAAATTTCGATTACCATCAATACCGCGACTGTCGACATTACCAATTCTGTTGAAGGCATAGAAGCACCATATATTACAATAAACAGTGGGGAAGTGAGTGCACGTGCCTCCGACGATGTAATCAATGCCACTTTCGGCGATGGCGGAGAACAGGACGATGGCAGTTTACTGACCATAACAGGCGGCTATATAGTATTGAACACTACCGGTGGTGATGGCCTCGACAGTAACGGCGACATCCTTATCACCGGGGGGACCACCATTGTGCACGGTCCGCCATCAGCACCGGAAGTCGGGATGGATTACAACGGCACCTGCAATGTGAACGGCGGCCTCCTGGTTATTTCGGGCACCAACTCCAATATGACCCAGGCGCCAGGCAACAGTTCTGCCCAGTATAGCATCAAGGCTGTTTCAAATACCAGCCTGTCGTCGAACACCCTGTTTCACCTTCAGGATGCATCGGCCAACGATGTGCTGACTTTCCAGCCAATGAGGAATTATTATTCCATCGTCTTCTCTTCTTCTGCGCTGCTGAACGGGGCATCCTATTCAATATACACCGGCGGCACATGCACCGGAACGAACAACAATGGTCTTTATACCGGAGGAACCTATTCGGGTGGCATTTTCGAGAAAACATTTACAATCACAGGGAAAGTCACGAATGTGAATTTCTAACCGTCTGTCATTGTTATTTAACCAATGCCGTCAAACCTCAGGATGACGGCATTTTTTTATTGCTTCCAGGAATGAATCCGTGTAACTGAAGTATAGCCAGGAAAGTGAGGTCAGAAAACCTGGTCGTATAACAGCTTTTAAAGGATAATAGGTTCACGTCACCGGCTTAATTACCTTTGCATAGCACAACCAAACTTTTCAGACCATGTCACTAAACGAACATATAGCCACATTAACTGCTGCAATCAGCGATAGCATGGTCAACGGAAATATGCTTAAACTCACCCTGAGTAACAAGCGGAGCAGAACAGATGACCTTAATAATGTGTTTGTAAAACCGGTGGTGATAAAAGATCAGACGTTATTATCCTTTGTTTACAGGCACTCTACCCGTGATGTTACCAAAAATTTCACCATTGAGGATGCTGTGGATCAGATTGCGGTGCTGCTTTCCGCTACCTTTTTCAATGCGGACCTGTTCACATCTGCAGCTGATTATTCACTGCTCAGCAATAAACGTGGCAGGACAACCCTGCTGAAAAAGCCTGCCAGTTCTGCTGAACTTCCTGTATTCAGCCACGACAAGATCAAACGGAGACTGATAGAGGCTGAAAACAATGTGTACCTGCGGGAACTGGGTGTTCTGACGGCCGACTGGAAAGTCAGGACGGATATGCAGGACAAGTTCAGGCAGATCAACCGCTATGTGGAATTGGTTGAAGATGTGCTGAAATCAGCTGATCTTCCTGAAGGATTTACCGTGGCTGACATGGGTTCAGGCAAGGGATACCTGACTTTTGCCCTGTACGATCATCTGAAAAAGACCCTGAACCATTCTTTTCATATGATCGGAATTGAATTGAGGCCTACCCTTACCGACACCTGCAACCGGATTGCCACACTGGCCGGATTCGGGACACTCAGGTTTGAAACAGGCGCTATTGTAGACGCCAGGCTCCCCCGGGTGAATGTGCTGATAGCCCTGCATGCCTGCGACACGGCCACCGATGAAGCCATTTACAGGGGGATTGCAGGTGGTTCTGAAGTAATCATGGTAGCGCCATGCTGTCACAAACAGATCAGGAAACAAATGAACCCCCAAAAACCATTGAGCGAGATTACACGATTTGGCATACTTGAAGAGCGTCAGGCTGAAATGCTCACCGATACAATCAGGGCAATGATCCTGGAAGCATATGGTTACAGAACACGGGTTTTTGAGTTTATTGCCACAGAACACACGCCTAAGAATGTAATGATTGCTGCCATCAGAAAATCAACTGCCGGAACTCCTGATCCATTGGTGCTGAAAAGACTGGAGGCGCTGAAAACAATATTCGGAATCAAAACACACCATCTGGAAACACTTTTAAACGCTCTGTGAAAGAGATCGGTGTTAACTTACCACTTGGATTAGCTGTTTACAGGAACTAATCCATACAGGGAAAGAAGCAGGTAAATGATTCCGGAACTACAGGAGTTTTGTCAGAATGTCCACTTTGCACCAATGGTGGGGTTTGCTCGTGATCCCCTGACAGGAACAAAATTGTAGCCGACTTCAAGTTCTGTTCCAAGCGAGATATTTTCGGTGAAATTATACCACAACTGAGGTTCGGACTGGAAAACAAATTTCGTGGTTCTTTCCCCTGTATTGCTGTAAAAAACGTTATCCTCACGCCAGAAATCAGCATACCCGCTGAAAGTAACCTTGTTCTTCAACAAATTAACGTACCAAACAGCGGTCAACTGAAAAGAGGCATCATGCTTTTCACGGATATACTTATACAACAACTGGAAACTTAATCCTTTTGAAAAGTCCTTGTCATTGAAATTAAAGGCCATTCCACCCAGCCAGGCATCGTTGATCGGATAAGCCCCGAAATAACCGGAAGAGGTTGTACGCCCAAAACCTCCGTTATACTCAATATGGGCTGCCAAAGGACTTTTACCGATATTCATTTCACGGGCGATCTCCCAATATGCCAGGCTTATGCCCTTAACTTCACCCACATCATAATCCATATCCACAAAAAAGAAGGTAGAACCCAATTTATCAGCTTTAAAAAACTCTACCGTAGAAGTCAAATAGTTACGATCCTTTCCGAGATCATAGTGCAACTGAATATTCTGTGAAAAAAGCAGGAATGTGCTAAAGGAAAACAGGAAAAGAAAAGTTATTTTTTTCATTTATGGTCGCTTTGAGTAATCAGGATGCAAAATTAACCGAACTGAACAATAATCAGGTACAGTTTTCAAAATGAGCACCGGCTTATCTGATTCTTATCCCGGAATCAGACGATTCACTAACCTGATTCTATACATCATTTTCCGGAATTTGTCCCGTTTCGGGAATCCGCTGTCCTCAGATAAGACATTTCAGGGTTTGTGGCACAGGGTGGTTCCGGAACCAGAAAAAAGTATAGGAAAATAATATGATTCTTTATTGCTGTTTTTCAATACGTTAGAAAATATATTTCCCTGATTTGAAACTCTGGCACGACCCGTTTTCTCCGGGTGGCACGTTTTCTGAATTACTCTTATCACATTACACTGAAATCTCAAACAAAACAATAACAACTAAAAACTTAAAACAATGAAAAAGGTAACTATCATTCTTACGGGGGTAATTCTGATGACCATCGCTTCTCTTAATGTTAACGCTCAGGCCACTTCAGCTACCGACGACGCAACCGCAACCGCACGCATCATCACTCCGATTACACTTACAAACACCCAGGGTCTGGCTTTTTGGTAACATCGCTTCAAGCAGCTCAATCGGTACCGTAACCATCACTCCTGCCGGCGTAAGATCACACACCGGAGGTGTTACTCCTTCTGCCATCGGAACTTACAACAATGCCATCTATACCGCCACTGGCGAACCCAATGCTACCTACTCCATCACACTGCCGGCTTCTGTTACCATATCAAGTGGTTCAAACAACATGACCGTCAATAATTTCACCTCTGATCCCACTCCTACAGGACTCCTCAGCGGTGCCGGTTCACAGACCATCAACGTGGGTGCAACCCTCAACGTAGGTGCAAGCCAGGCTACAGGTAACTACTCAGGTACCTATGATGTAACCATCGCTTACAACTAAATCGAAAAAATATATTCAGAAAAAGTGCGGCAGGAAACTGTCGCACTTTTTTTTGTTTCACGATGTTCAGCTTCAGGTCCCGGACAACCGGATGTACCTGTTCATGATAAACATATCTTTTATATGCGACCCCGCCGGGGTCGTAAATTCTTCTTCACTGTTATTTCTATAATCATGTGACCCCGCTGGGGTCATTGATCCAATTCTTTAGGATGATCTGATTCCGGGGGTGTCAACGATTAATGTAATTTAAGTTCTTATGATTTCCAGCCCGATGGGTTGAAAAGGACGAAACCCGGTAATTAATATACGACTCCGCCGGGGTCGTATAATCCCTTTTTTTTTTAAATTTTGAAAAAAGGGGGGGGGTGGTTTTGGGGGGGGCTTGGGGTGTTGTTTTGTTATGGTTGAGGGGGGTCATATAGTTTTTCTTATGGATTTCCGGCCCGGGGTTGGGACGAAACAGGTGATCCGACCCGGGGGGGTATCAATAATCACTGTTATTTCTATAATCATGTGACCCCTTTGGGGCCATTGATCCAATTCTATACGGATGAGGGATTCGCTTGACAAATCTGGATCATCTCCAGGAATTTCATTTACGGATTTCGTCCCATTCCGGGAATTGGCTGTCCTCAGATAAGACATTTCAGGGTTTGTGGCACAGGGTGGTTCCGAAACCAGAATAAAGTTCAGAAAAATAATATGATTCTTTATTGCTGTTTTTCAATACGTTAGAAAATATATTTCCCTCATTTGAAACTCTGGCACGACCCGTTTTCTCCGGGTGGCACGTTTTCTGAATTACTCTTATCACATTACACTGAAATCTCAAACAAAACAATAACAACTAAAACTTAAAACAATGAAAAAGGTAACTATCATTCTTACGGGGTAATTCTGATGACCATCGCTTCTCTTAATGTTAACGCTCAGGCAACTTCAGCTACCGACGACGCAACCGCAACCGCACGCATCATCACTCCGATTACACTTACAAACACCCAGGGTCTGGCTTTCGGTAACATCGCTTCAAGCAGCTCAATCGGTACCGTAACCATTACTCCTGCCGGCGTAAGATCTCACACCGGAGGTGTTACTCCTTCTGCCATCGGAACTTACAACAATGCCATCTATACCGCCACTGGCGAACCCAATGCAACCTACTCCATCACACTGCCGGCTTCTGTTACCATATCAAGTGGTTCAAACAACATGACCGTCAATAATTTCACCTCTGATCCCACTCCTACAGGACTCCTCAGCGGTGCCGGTTCACAGACCATCAACGTGGGTGCTACCCTCAATGTAGGTGCAAGCCAGGCTACAGGTAACTACTCAGGTACCTATGATGTAACCATCGCTTACAACTAAATCTTACCGATCGTTGAAAGGGGTGTACCGGGATAGCTTTCACACCTTTTACCCTGACACTCTTTCAATCGTTCCTTAAGTCCATCGATACTGATAATGTTAAAAAAATACAGCCGTAGTTCTTTTTTCCTGCTCGTTTCCTGCAAAGTCTGGTCACAGGCTGCAGTTTCCCTCTGGCTCATGCCGAGGTGATTGCAGCGCTTACCGCCACCGAAAATGCCCAGCTGCATTTCGGAAGATTCTCTCCGGAGGTCAACGGCGGTCGGGTGATCATCTCTCCTGACGGTGTCAGGTCAGCTCAGGGATCCGTGATTCTGGGCGGCGGTAGTTTTTCCCCCGGCAGATTCCTGATCACCGGTGCTCCCGACGCTACCTTCTCGGTTCAGTTGCCCGATGGGCCCATTGAACTGGTAAATCAGGCCACAAACCAAACCATGCAGGTTAACAACTGGGTCAGCGACCCACCCGCCGGCACAGGCACCGGCGTCCTGGCAGGAGGTTCTGAAATCGTAAGTATCGGAGCTACTCTTTTTGTAAGCTCCATGCAAGATAACCCCGTAGGTATGTACACTGGAACTTTCAGTCTTACCTTTGCCTACAACTAATCATTGTAGGCCCCTTAACAAGAAGCGCTGTTTTTACAGCGCTTCTTTTGTTTTTACCCCAGCCATTAATTATTCAATCATTCTTTCCTTTTGACGACCAAACGTCAGACACCCATCTCCAAACGATAACTTAAGGCCCCTTTAGTCGCTCCATCGCACATTAGTACGCTATGGCAAAGTCGCCCCATCTCTCTGACCAAAATAGAACACGGATGACACAGATTAAACTGATTTTCACAGATATTTTTCGCCCTTTTCGCTGCTCCATCCCAAAGTCGCTCCATCGCAAAATCGCCCCATCGCTGAAGTCGTCCTAGTCGTTCCATCGAATTTGTGGTTCAAGAAAAATTGAAAGCGAGGCATGGAACTTTTGAACAAAAAACCTTTACCACAATAGGCACAATAGATACAATAGGAATGATGAAGGACATTCTGAACTTGATATACCCATTAAGTCTCCCCATCGCTCAAGTCGCTTCGTTCGCTCTATCGCAAAGTCGCTCTATCGCAAAGTCGCCCCATCGCTCTGACCAAAATAGAACACGGATGACACGCTTGCCTGCCGTATGGCAGGGATTAAACTGATTTTCACAGATATTTTTCGCCCTTTTCGCTGAAGTCGCTTAAGTCGCTCCATCGCAAAGTCGCTCCATCGCTCTAGCCACATTAGAACACGGATGACACTGATTAAACTGATTCTCACAGATATTTTTCGCCCTTTTCGCTGAAGTCGCTCTATCGCAAAGCCGCTCAATCGCTGAAGTCGTTCTATCGCTCGATCGCAAAATGACCTTTTCCCCATACCCGTATTAACCTCTTTAGTCAAACCAAAAAACATTGTGAATTGCTTCCTTTCACCCTGCTGTTTTTCAATGAAATGTACTCCCCTGGTAGTTATACATTTTCCGGAATTTGTCCCGTTACGGGAATCGACTGTCCTCAGATAAGACATTTCAGGGTTTGTGGCACAGGGTGGTTTCGAAATCAGAATAAAGTTCAGAAAATTAATATGATTCTTTATTGCTGTTTTTCAATACGTTAGAAAATATATTTCCCTGATTTGAAACTCTGGCACGACCCGTTTTCTCCCGGTGGCACGTTTTCTGAATTACTCTTATCACATTACACTGAAATCTCAAACAAAACAATAACAACTAAAAACTTAAAACAATGAAAAAGGTAACTATCATTCTTACGGGGGTAATTCTGATGACCATCGCTTCTCTTAATGTTAACGCTCAGGCAACTTCAGCTACCGACGACGCAACCGCAACCGCACGCATCATCACTCCGATTACACTTACAAACACCCAGGGTCTGGCTTTCGGTAACATCGCTTCAAGCAGCTCAATCGGTACCGTTACTATCACTCCTGCCGGCGTAAGATCTCACACCGGAGGTGTTACTCCTTCTGCCATCGGAACTTACAACAATGCCATCTATACCGCCACAGGCGAACCCAATGCTACCTACTCCATCACACTGCCGGCTTCTGTTACCATATCAAGTGGTTCGAACAACATGACCGTCAATAATTTCACCTCTGATCCCACTCCTACAGGACTCCTCAGCGGTGCCGGTTCACAGACCATCAACGTGGGTGCTACACTCAACGTAGGTGCAAGCCAGGCTACAGGTAACTACTCAGGTACCTATGATGTAACCATCGCTTACAACTAAATTAGAAAAATATTCCCGGAAAAGTGCGACAGGTGACTGTCGCACTTTTTTTTGCTTCACGATGTTCAGCTTCAGGCCCCGGACAACCGGATGTACCTGTTCATGATAAACATATCTTTTATATGCGACCCCTCCGGGGTCGTATATTCTTAATCACTGTTATTTCTATAATCAGTGTGACCCCGCTGGGGTCGGGATTGATCACCGTAAGGGGTGCCCGTTAGACCGGGCTCCTGTATTTCCAAATCGTTTAGGATGATCTGATTATGGGGGTGTCAACGATTAATGGGCA
Source organism: Bacteroidales bacterium (assembly GCA_016705005.1). GTDB lineage: Bacteria > Bacteroidota > Bacteroidia > Bacteroidales > Lentimicrobiaceae > Lentimicrobium. Next base: position 25,571 of record JADIZB010000035.1, read on the forward strand.
GTAAGGTATTATGATTTCCGGCCCCGATGGGTTGAAAAGGACGAAACCCGGTAGTTAATATACGCCCCCGGGGGGGCATTAATTAAGAAGTTCTATGACTCCGCCCGGGGTTGGCGGTATATATACGACTCCGCCGGGGTCGTATATCACTTCACTGTTATTTCTATAATCATGTGACCCTTTGGATTGGTCCACTTAGGATGATCGCGGGGGTCCACCATGGGTTGAAAAGGACGAGCCGCGGATTCGCTTGACAAATCTGGATCATCTCCAGGAATTTCATTTACGGATTTCGTCCCGTTTCGGGAATTGCCTGTCCTCAGATAAGACATTTCAGGGTTTGTGGCACAGGGTGGTTTCTGAACCAGAATAAAGTTCAGAAAAATTAATTGATTATTTATTGCTGTTTTTCAATACGTTAGAAAATATATTTCCCTGATTTGAAACTCTGGCACGACCCGTTTTCTCCCGGTGGCACGTTTTCTGAATTACTCTTATCACATTACACTGAAATCTCAAACAAAACAATAACAACTAAAAACTTAAAACAATGAAAAAGGTAACTATCATTCTTACGGGGGTAATTCTGATGACCATCGCTTCTCTTAATGTTAACGCTCAGGCAACTTCAGCTACCGACGACGCAACCGCAACCGCACGCATCATCACTCCGATTACACTTACAAACACCCAGGGTCTCGCTTTCGGTAACATCGCTTCAAGCAGCTCAATCGGTACCGTAACCATCACTCCTGCCGGCGTAAGATCTCACACCGGAGGTGTTACTCCTTCTGCCATCGGAACTTACAACAATGCCATCTATACCGCCACTGGTGAACCCAATGCTACCTACTCCATCACACTGCCGGCTTCTGTTACCATATCAAGTGGTTCGAACAACATGACCGTCAATAATTTCACCTCTGATCCCACTCCTACAGGACTCCTCAGCGGTGCCGGTTCACAGACCATCAACGTGGGTGCAACCCTCAATGTAGGTGCAAGCCAGGCTACAGGTAACTACTCAGGTACCTATGATGTAACCATCGCTTACAACTAAATAAAACGAAATTCCCGGGAAGGTGCATCGGGAAACTGAAGCACCTTTCTGAATTAAACCCGGATCCGGAAAACAACTACAACTTACTATCCATAAAATTTGCTACCAGCGTGCTGTTCCAACAGCACGCTTTCCTTTTTTATATAGGTACAAGAAACTCATAAAACCGGTAAGTGAAAGCTATAGAAAACCCGGTATGCTATTCATCCAGACCAAGCTTCGCCATTTCAACCTGATAATCGTGCTGCAGGTCCTCATGTAGTAAAGAAATGGCTTTCCGGATCTTCTGCAACTGACCTGCATACAAGTTGCCGAGTGCACTACCCTGATCCAGCGGGATACGTGATTGTTTGAGTTTGAGACTGAGATACAACCTGAGTTCAACCTCAGTTTGACGGTTTCCTGAAAAACGAATATATTTATTGGTGACTCTGGCTATTTTCCGCACGGTTTTACGAACGAAATAAAGGTGAGAAGTATTGATTTCACCAAACAATACATCGATTTCTTCTTTGACTGCGTGGATATAGCTTTCTTCATCCCCAGGATAAAACAGCAGGTAGGTTAGCAACTCCTTGCTCTCTGTCCGGTAACGGGCCAGTTTCATGCAAATATCCCTGATCTCCGCCGACGGTAATGATTCCAGTTCTGCTTTCAACCGGGCGACTGATGCTGTTTTCATTGTCCCTTCATTTTCCTGATCGGATCAAGCAGATGCTCCAGTCCGTTCAGCTTGATTTCATAGATGGTATGAAGTAACATCCCCAGCTTACCTTCGGGAAATCCCTTTCGGCTGAACCATTCCAGGTAGGAAACCGGAAGATTGCAAAGAAGGGTGCCTTTGTATTTTCCGAAAGGCATCTGCATGCTTACCAGCTGAATAAGAATCTGTGAGTCGGGGCCCATGGGGACGAAAGCAAGTTAAAAGTAAAAAGTAAAAAGTTTAAAGTTTAAAGTTTAAAGTCTTTCTGCGGTTTACCTTCCGGAGGAGGGCGGACATGTAAAAGCAAGTAATCTGCCTTATACTGGATTTGTGCTCTGGCCTGCAGAAGATTAATGATTCTTTAAATAATCACCGGTATCCATCACTTTAGCGTATGGCCGGAAAGTAGCCAGGGTTGAATAGTGTACATCCCCGGCTTTAATCACCGTATCACCGAATTTCAGATCCTTCGTGGCACAGGCATCGCCAATTACAATGCACTCAAATCCGTAGTCGGAAGCAGCACGGGTGGCTGCCTCAAGGCACATATGGGTTTGCATACCGCACAACACCAGTCGTTTCACCAAGTTTTCACTAAGATATTCAAGCAGGTCGGTATGAAGAAAGCTGTTTACCTCCTGTTTTACAATAACCTTTTCTCCCGGCAGGGGTTTCACCACGTCACGGATATTGCTCTGTGGGCCTTCGCCATGCTTCACATGAATAACCAGTTGTTGTTCCGATCTGAAATCATTCAGGATTCGGGCAGCATTCTCACCGGCCGGACCAGGGTTTACCAGTTCGGATGACCCGCCGGCAAAATAAAAATCCTGTATATCGATCAACAGCAACGCTGTTTTTAATGAGTCAGCCTGTCCGTAAAGGAAAACAGGCATCATAGCAATCAGGAGGACACATAATTTTCTCATGGCAGGTATCATTATCAGATTTAATATTCCGCTGTTAAGCCAGCAGGTAAGGCTTTTCGGCTGCGATCTTCAGGATCAGCTCTCCGAAAATCGTATTGGCCCAGGCAAACCAGCTTCGGGTATATTTTGACGGATCATCGCGGTGGAATGACTCATGCATCAATCCTGTCCCGGCATGGGACTCCTTCAGCATCCTGAGGCAGTAACGGATTTCATCATCATCATTGCTGGTGAGCGCCCTGATGACATAACTGAGCGGCCAGATCATTTCCCTGCCCGTATGCGGGCCTCCCACACCCGTAAACTTCCCTTCTGCAAAATAGGGGTTGAACGGGCTCAACACCAGTTTCCGTGTGTTTCTGTATATTTCATCATTCAGGTCAATGCCGGCAATATAGGGCAGAGAGATCAGGCTGGGAACATTGGCATCATCCATAAACAGGACACTTCCATAGCCATCTGTTTCATAGGCATAAACCTTACCATATTCAAAGTGGTCAACCACCGCATATTTCAACAGGGCATCGTGCACTTCGCCTGCCAGAGCCTTACACTCCATCGAAAAGGCCTTGTCGTGAAGAATGGTATCGCTCATAACCGCCAGTTGCCTGAGCGACTGAACTGCAAAAAAATTGGATGGAATGAGAAAGGGGAAAACCGACCCATCGTCTGAAGGCCTGAAAACCGAGCAGATCAGTCCGACAGGGCGCACCGGATTTCCAAAACCTGTCCCCTGAGCTGTATCGTGCGCTGAACTCGTCTTGCGCCGGAAAGAATAAGGACCATTGCCATCCTTCCGCTGTTGTTCCCTGAAGGTTTTTACAATCAGCTTCATGGCTTTTGCCCATTCTGCACCGAAAGGTGAAACATCACCCGAAACTTTCCAGTACTCGTGAGCTAACCTGATCACGTAACAGAGGGAATCTACTTCCCATTTCCGCTCATGCAATTCAGGCTTCATTTCAGTTTCATCGGTTTCCCAATAGGATCCGTCGGGTCCGTAATTGAAAGCATTGGCATAGGGATCAATCAGCACACACATCGTCTGACGGTTAATCACACCCCTGATCAAAACTGCCAGTGCAGTATCCTCCTTTACCAGTGGGATGTATGGCCATACCTGGGCCGATGAATCGCGCAACCACATGGCGTCAATATCGCCGGTAATGACAAAAGTGTCAGGAACACCATCCCTGGTGTGGTGTTTTATAGTAGTATCAAGGGTGTTCGGGAAACAGTTCTCAAACATCCAGGCAAGCTCAGGATCGGCAATCATCCCCTTTACTCTGGTGATGGTAGCTTCTACCGAACGACTGATAAATTTTCGATCCTTCAGGGCAGGACGCTGACTCACAAATTCAGGCTTTCCCGAAATGAAACCTCCGGCTGCCGAACTCATTGCGTTGCCCATCGAAAGACCCGCGAGAGCCATACTTCCACTTTTAATAAATTTTCTTCTTGAGATCATGCGGGATCGTTTTGAATGCCTGATAAATTATTTTCACATCCCTTTACTCAAGCTTCAGAATAAATGATTCCAGCGGTTTTACGGTCATTTTTACCTTACCGACACCACCGGTGATATTGAGATCAAAGGCAGATCCATACAACTGATCTTTCAGTTTATAACTACCGTCTGTAAGATTCCATTCCCTGATCAGGTCAGGTGGAAGCTTCAGTTCAAACTGATCGCTGACCCAATCCTTGAAATTAACAACCACCAGCAAATGTTCATTTTCTGACCAACGCACAAAAGCAAAACTCTTCTCATAGTAACCTTCTGTATTTGAGCGGTTGTAGGAATGAATTTCACGGTAGTTTCCGGCCATTGCCTGACTTATGACAGTGAAATTGAGCAACCTGCAATAGAAATCGCGCAAGGACTTTTCTTCCGGGGTCAATTTCCCTCCATCGAAAGAACCTCCGTTTATCCAACGCTGAAGTGCAGGTACGCCCCAATAGTCGAAAATTGTGGTACGCGTGGCACTTCCGAAACCGGCATTGTTTTCTCCGGCTTCACCCACTTCCTGAGCAAAATAGATCATGGTGGGTGAAGTGCTGATGGTTGCGCTCAAAACCATGGCTGGCTTGCCTTTTTCAGCAGTTCCGGCGAAAGGAGGACTGGCCAGGCGCTGTTCATCATGATTTTCAAGAAAATGAAGCAGGTGGTGCTCAATATCAGATTGCCCGTGAAAAATGGCAGGGAGGTGGTCGGCTGAGCCATGTCCCTGGATGATGTGTTTGAGCGTATCGTAGAGCTCCACTTTATCATAGAGATAGTCCATTTTCCCAAGCCGGATATAATCGCGGTACATCGAAGGATTGTATACCTCGGCGAGTAAAAATGCCTCCGGATTGGCCATTTTGATGGATGAATTCATATAGCTCCAGAACTCAACCGGCACCATTTCTGCCATATCAAAGCGGAAACCATCCACACCGAAACTGATCCAGTAAAGAGCGATATCACGGAATTTTCTCCAGCTGTCGGGCACATCTTTTCCGTTCCAGAAAGCATAATGATCTGCGACTGGCTTCTGGTCAAAACCTGCGGGAAGGTGATCGAAATCCTTTGTTCCATCAGGTCTGATACCAAAATTGATTTTGATGGTTTCGTACCAGTCGTAGAAATCGGGTTGAGGTTGCCGTGATCCGTTTCCTGTCCATCGTGCAGGATTTTCGTCAAACCTGCCGTCAATCATCGGATGAGCTTCACCACCCAGCGGTTTGTAATTGTCGCGGGGATCAGGAACCCGGAACGGGTGTCCGGGAATGTAATAGAAATTATTATTACGGTCATATTCAACTGATCGATCATCTGAAGCACCAAAATCTTCAGAACCTGCCGGATTGGAAACCGAATGATAACCACGGGCCACATGGTTGGGAACGATGTCGATGATGACCTTCATCCCGTGCCGGTGGGTACGGTCAACCAGTGCCCTGAATTCCTCAAGCCTTTTAGCCGGGTCAACAGCCAGATCAGGATTCACATTATAGTAATCCTTTACGGCATAGGGAGAGCCCGCCCTGCCCTTCACCACATCGGGATCATCGTTGCCAATACCATACGCTGTATAGTCTCTGACAAGGGCATGATGAGGCACACCGGTGTACCAGATATGCGTAACGCCAAGTTCCCTGATACCCTCAAGGGCATTATCCGTAAAATCGTTGAATTTACCAACCCCATTGTCTTCAATGGTACCCCAGGGTTTATTATTTGTATTGGTATTCCCGAAAAGACGTGTGAATACCTGGTAAACGACTACTTTCTGATTTTTCATATCTTCCTTGTTTCCAGACTTCTCCCCTTTGAAGGAGATGCAAATAAGGGGTACAAGACCCAACAGGCTCCATTTTAAATATCTCATGACACGACACGATTTTTAGACCCTCGAACATCCGCTGAACGAAAATCAAAGTTACTGAAGATTATCACTCCTTTGAAAAAATCCTGTCTTAATGCGTTATCCATGCAACGGCAGGATTCTGTTGTTCTGTGGTACTTCAGTTTAACTATCCTCTGATCACCGATTCAGTTTCATATGAAATTTTATTCCTGCACGAAACCATCGTCCGGGCAACGTGACATTGGCATGATCAACCACTTCCGCATCAAAAAGGTTGGTTACTTCTCCAAACAACCTGAATAAACTGAAATTATAATATACACTAACATCTGCAAGCAGCACCGGCTTATATGGAATCTCATCCGCGAAGGCTCCATCTGTGAAGGGCTGATACCCACCTGCCCTGTCCTGCCACGATACAGCCAGGTCGATACCACTGTTGCGGGTAATGCGCATACCCAGATTCAGATCCAGTTTATGGCGGAGATGATCCAGCACATACAGGGAGGTGAAACCATCGCTTTTCTTGTTCGCTTCAATCCAGGTGTAATGGAGACCGGCCTTACGTATGAACTTACCACCCGGATTCTGAAAAGGTACCAGGTTGAATCCGGTTTCTACCCCGATGATATTAACCGCAGTAAGATTCAGGCTCTTCCATTTCTCATCTCCGGGAAACTTCACCCAGTCGATCATATTTTTACCCCGGCGGTGATAAACAATCACATCTGCAGTAAGAATTCCGGCCGAAACTTTTATACCGGATTCCAGCGTAACGGCCTCTTCAGGCTTCAGTTCAGGATTTCCCAGGTTGGTGGGCCCTACATAGAACAGGTCGGTGAAAGTCGGGAGCCTGAGCGTCCGGTTTGCTGACGCATACCAGCGCAAGGCCTTATTCAACTGCCATCCCAGGTCAATTCCGGGATAAAGACTAATTCCGTCGGGCAGGGATTGATTGATATGGGCCAGCAGTCCCGCTGAAACGGAAAATGCCTTCAGAAAGAATGATTGTTCAGCCAGAAGGCTGAAGCTTTCTCTGCTGAATTCTTTGGTAAACTGGTGGCCATCCTCACCCGGAACAGGTATCGCAGACTCCATTAAGTTTCCAAGCACATTACTGTAAATATGTTCAAACCTGTAATCTGCCCCAAGAGAAGTTTTTCCGGTTTTGCCGCCGGCCACCCAGTTGAGTGAACCACCGCCCACATCCGTCAGATGATAATTATGACCAGCATACCATTCGGGAGGATCCTCCCTGAACAGCTCAAAACGGTCGTGGTGACGACGCCAGTAAACCTGCGGGTTCAGTTTTAATTTTCCGGGAGTTCTATATTTCAATGAAACAAATTCCGACCTGGTTTCCTCAAACTGGTCAGGGTACCTGGGAGTATAAAAGCTATTGGCTCCAAAGGCCCTGAATGTATAGCCTGACTGAAGGTCGAGCGATGCCTTGCCTATCGGAATGTTACCCCTGTAAAAAAGATTTCTGTTCACGAAATCGGTATTGACGATGTAGCCATCGCTTCTAGCTCCGCTGATCGAAAGGTGGTGAAATAGCTTTCCGGTATTTACTGAAACATTGCCTGAAGCCTGCAAAAGACCATATTCTCCACCGGCAAGTGAAGCTGAAATACGCTTGTTCCCTGGTTCTCCGGTAATGATGTTGATGACCCCATTGAAAGCATTTGGGCCAAATACCCTTGCACCGGGGCCCTGAAGCACTTCAATCCGCTCGATGGATGAAAGATCAACCGGGATGTTGAGGTTGTGATGACCGGTCTGTGGATCACTGATGTTGACCCCGTTTAAAAGAATAAGTGTCTGATCGAAGGTTCCTCCCCGGATGCTGATGTCGGCCTGCATCCCGAACGCCCCCCGCTGCCTGATGTCGACACCGCGCAGATGTTCGAGCAATCCGGCCAGGTCGGTGGCCGGCGCCTGCTCTATTTCGGCACGTGTGATGACCTGAACAGTGCGCATCAGCTGTGACTGGACCATGGGGGTCCGCTGAGCGCTTACCACAACTTCGCCGAGATCGATCTCCCGGTCTGTGGCTGATGTACGGCTGCTGTCGGGCTGCTCCTGGCTGTGACCGGGCAGCACCAGAATGGAACACGACAGACTGAGCACCCCGATCGCGATGTTACGTCCGAGGCTTCTGAATACCGCATATGATCTGCGGGTCCAGCGCCTGAAACGAACCACGGTGGGTTTGTTCAACTGATGGTTTTCCATGTTGGTATCATTAAAATTAAGGGTGCAAAGGTAGGGAATTAGCAAATTTGCTAATTAGCTAATCAGCCGATTTGTTGATTTGGGAAACCGGGGCTAAGCAACTCTGTTGGTTCTCAGTTCGATGTTACATTTTTTTATCAATATATTCGGTCAGTTTTCCGAGCATATTGACATAACTGCCGAATTCATTGTCGTACCACCCGAATATCTTGGCATGGCAAACGGGGATCATAACGTCCTGTGAAAGATCGACACCGAAATTTCTGAGCAATGATGGGTTCAGCGCCATGAAACCAGTGCGTGTATGGGTTTCGATGCCTTCGATCACAACAGCGGCGCGGCGACCGATCATATCGGCACTCACATTCTGTTCTTCGCTGAACTCGAGCAGGCCATTGGCCGGCCCATTTGCAGCCATTGCGTAAACCTGATTCAGAAACTCACGGGTAATGACGGGATCACCGATTTCGTTGAGTGGTGAATGGAAGGTTACATTCAGGATTATCAGGCTGGCCGTGTTGGTCGGGATGCGGACTGAATCGGCCATAAATCCCACTTTCTGAACTTCAGGCAGGATTTTTTCAAGAGCTTTGGCAGCACCGGTTGATGTAATTATGATGTTATTGAGAACCGACCTGCTTTTACGGAGGTCTGAAGTTCCGGCTGAAGGCACTGAATCGAGGATGCTTTGCGTGCTGGTAGAGGCATGGATGGTTGACATCGATGCTGTTAGTATTGTTGAGGTTTCAGGTGTATCCAGCAAGGGTTTCATCATATGTGAAAGACCGGTGGTAGTGCAGCTTGCCGCGGAGATGATATGATGTTTATTTACCTCGAAATCAAGGTGGTTGATGCCGAAAACCATCATTGTTGAATCGCCGGGCATTTTCAGTGTTGAGTCCTTGATTTTGAATGGAGCACTGGCCACCACTTTTTCGGCTCCGGCTTCGAGATGGCCACGCAGACTACCTTTCGCACTGTCGGCAGGAACTGTCGGATCGAGGAAAGCACCTGTGCAGTCAACTACAAGCCTTACATTGTGGGCTGCCCAGTTGATGTCGCGGGGGTTACGCGCTGTGGTAAGAAACTGAACCGGCATACCGTCGATTTCTACCAGATTAATGGCCGAATCGAGAATCCTGACATCGCACTTACGACCCGAACGACCATAAAGGAACACTGAAAGTGAACCATAGGTAGAATCATTCACGATATTATGAATCAGAGCCTCGAGGTTTTTACCTACCCCACGTCCGACATTCACGACAATACCACCAAAATTTTTATTCAATAAATGATTCCAGAGGGTAAGTTTACCTATTCTGCCCGCACCGTTTATACCGAGCAGGTTTTTTCCATTCGGTCTTTCCATAATATATGCCTGTTTTTATGTTTCAGTTTAACGTTGCAATTTACAAATTACATCAGTTCAGCCAGTTTAACCGGGTAATTTCCTTCATAAATGTTGCCAAGGTGCCCGTCGATGGCAATAAGGTCACCGCTTTTGAGGGTTTTTCCATTGATAACAAAGTTCTTATCCTTCTCATTAACAAACAATTCCGTACAGTTAACCACACAGGTTTTGTCGAGTCTGACCGCAGTAACGGCAGCATGGGAAGTAGACCCTCCACGGGCAGTAACAAGGCCATCGCAGGCAAAGATCATTCCTATATCATCGGGAACAGTATCAGGTCTGACCAGAATCTTATTTTCCTTTCTATCGGCATACTTTTTCAGATCGTCCATGTCAAAGGCCAGAATTCCATTCATTACTCCCTTACCGAGACCGATACCTCTGCCCAGAAGAAGCATTTCGCTCAATTTGCAGTCGAATACATAACTCAGGTCAGGTTTCCTGATCTCCTGATCGCGTGTCTGCAGAATATACAGGTCCTCCGGGTTATCGCTTTCGAATGTAAATTCAATCTCCTGATGGCTGAAACCATGGGTCTCGGTGAGTGCTTCGGCAACCTGCAGAAGCTTCGCATAAATCCCGGGCACCGCAGTCTGGAGAGAGACTCCCTTGTCACCAAACATCAGCTTGCGCTGTCGTTCCGTCACCGGCCACGGATGAACCAGTCCGGCCACGATATCTTCGCCCTGGCTGCAAAAAGTAAAATCACCATACAGGTGAACGCCGGGCTGCTCAAGATCGGGGGCATGGGTAAAGAGCACCCCGGTACCGGAGTTCCGGTGCAGATTACCAAGTACCATTTTCTGTATGATGGCGGCCGTGCCCCATTCCCCGGCAATCTGAAGATAATCGCGGTAAACCTGTGCCCTTTCGCTCGACCATGACTCCAGCACATTAAAGATTACCTGTTTTAATTGTTCAAATGGTTCTTCGTTAAAGTGAATGTTATGCCCCTGAAGGATTTCCTTATAAGTAAAAGCCATTTCGCGCATCTGGGCCGGAGGAAAGTCAATTTTCTGGTTGATTCCGTAACGTTTCTTAAAGTCTATCATCACCATATCGAACTCATCGCGCGATATCCCGTAAGCCATCCCCCAGCTCTGCAGAAAACGGCGGTAACAATCCCAGGATGTCCAGCCAAAATTGGGCTGCTTGCTCAACGCTTCCACAATATCATCATTCAGGCCGACATTGAGGTATGTATTCATGGCTCCGGGCATCGAAATGGCCGTTCCTGACCTGACGGAAAGCAGCAGAGGGTTGTTGGGATTCCCGAACTGTTGTCCTGTCAGCTTTTCAAGTGCCGTCACCTGCCGCCTGATCATCTGATCGAGTTCTTTCTCAATGAATGGGTTCTGCTGTATGGCTTCGCGTCTCCTGAATATTTCAGTGGTAAGTACAAAACCTGGTGGTATGGGAAACCCCAATAAAAAAAGCTTTTTCAGGAAGTATGCCTTGGAACCGAGAAACACCTGGTTGTCCATTTCGGGTGTTTCCCTGTAAAGTGAGGAAATCACAAGATCGGTATTGTACGACATGATGCTCCGTATAATATCTTCAGGATATGTATCAACCATTTGTCGGAATGAGCCGAGGATGCGGGAAATAAATGCATCGAGTTGCTGCACCATAAATGCTGATGAGAGCATTTCGCGGTAAAACTGTTCTGATTTCCTTACGAGGAACTGTTTGCCGGCCGCATCATCGCGTTTCATCTCTTCGGGGAAAATCTGCGGAACAACTACCCTGAGCTGCCGGTCATAAATCCTGAGAAAATACTTACTGATGATCTCGCGCACACTGCCCGACATAAACTGCAGGATGTTGATGTACTGGCCGACCGAAAAACTTGATGAACTGAGGCTGAACCGGAACATTTTCAGGTTGGAATCATACCCCTGATCGCTGATTCCATCCAGTTCAAGCCCTTCGCGGAAAAGTTCAAGTACAAGGTAAATACGGCGCAGCGTTTTGGCAGTGATGTAATCGAGGTTTATACTGCTCACCAGCTGCTCCATTAGTCCTGAAGCAACCTTCTCGAGGCGGAAAGCCAAACCCAGTGCTTCGAATTTGGGTTCCCTGTATTTGCCGTACATACTGGGAATACCTATAGCAATGTGACGCTTGTGATAGATATCCTCCCAACCCTCTGTTTTCTCTTCACTCATGATGATGGTGTTCAGCTTTCGCATGAAGTGAAACACCTGCCTCAATGAGCGGTCGGGCAGGTTCCTGTCGATCACGTTCAACAACCCATCAATCTCGGTTTGATTGAAGAAATTGAATTTGTGCAGCAGAAAACCCAGATTCACTGTATTGAAGGAGTATTTTTCGCGCAATAATTCAATCAACCTGAAGATGTAGTACAACCTTTGCTTGTCGAGGGAATTGTCCGAAGGAAGTCCTTCAAGCTGCTTCCTGATTTTATCTGATGTCAGGTTCATCAGCACATCAGGCATACAGTTGTTTGCTTCACAAAGGTTTTTCAGCAATTCGTTGATTCCGGAAAACCACATTGAATCCGGCGAAAGAAACATCTTAACATCTTCGGGAAGCTTTTCTTCAAGCGGAGCTGCATTGCCATCATACCAATACCTGATTATATTTGTGGTCAGGTCGATGTGCGTATTATTGCTCTCTGTGTGAACCTGCTTTCTCAGGAAATGAATCAGCCGGTCGTTGCGGTGCGAGAGTTCGTCCATCGCAGTGGTCACCTCCCGCAATTCTCCTTCGGCCCCGATTTCGTTGAAATACACCGGGAAAAGCCTTGCCAGCTGCTTGATCTGCTTGAAGATGGGTTTGATATCTGAATTCAGCAGGGCAGTGACATCGCGCTGGAAAAGGTCGGTATCGGAAACAAACACGCCTCCCAACCTGAGGTGGATGATAAGGGCAGAAAGCAGGTCACGGAAAGTCAGTGGTGAGTACTCGATGAGTTCCATCCATACACGTATGTTCTTGATGTGATATTCATTCACTTCAAGCTGCCAGTCTTTCGAAACATACATAATGCCCGGGGCTATAAAACCATGACGTATCAGCAGTTTTTCGTAATGAGAGATGTGAAGCTGGTTATCGGTCCTGAAAATTTCTTTTCCGAGCGTCAGGATGCAATCGAGCACCGTCCCCGGGTTGCTGGTTTTAAGGTCGCTGAATAGCTTGAAGATGTTGTCGAGAAATCCGAAAACCTCATCACTCGACAATTCATTTTTAATGTTACGAAGCAGATTGTTGAAATCCCTCAGCAACAATTCCTTTTGGTTCTGCATGCCTTCAAGGTGCAACAGATAGAGCAGGAAATAGAATTTCTCGTGAAAACGCTCGAAGCCATGGTGAAGCTGCCTTATGTGAAGCGAAATATCGTTAAATCCGGGAATCTTCAACAGGGAAGGCCAGTCGCCGGCCTTTTCGGTTTCCGCAATCATACCATTGAACCATTCCTTGCCGATGCTGCTGAATTTGCTTCGGCTGCCCTGACTGAAAAGGTTGCTTTTTTGCCCTAGCCACTGATCCACCTTAGTAGTATCACGCCAGTAGGTTGCTGTAGCTATAAGAACTTTCTTTGCAAGTCCGATTGCTTCAGCACCAGTTTTATCAGGCCATTCCGCCCGTGAAAATACCCGGAGCATGTAGGTTGAATTCCGGGTAACTGCAGCGCTGTGTTTCTGCGCTGCATGTGCTATAACCCTGATGGCTGATAAAATTGACTGCTGTCTGTCAACCGGAGGTTCCAGCAACTTTTCCAGCAGTTCAAGCAGGGTATGAATGGCTTCTTCACCGGTGCTTTCGCTCAATGGTCTGTCAAGAACACCGGCAAAAAGGTTAAGTATACTTTTCCAGGCTTCCTCTGAATGCTCCGGCTTATCATAAAACCAGAAATCACCCAGGCTGATGCTGCGCAACTGGCCAATAACAAAGCCACTGTTTGAGAAGGGATGATTATATTCATTCAGACATTCGTTTGCCCGTGTATGAATGCTGTAATAGTCAGCTGAGAGTTTCAGAAACCTGAGGTGATCAGGGGGTATATTTATTTTATCAGTCCGGGTTTCGCGCAGGTTAGCCGCCAGTGCATCCGATTTCAGGGCATTGTCTTTATTCATGAAGGCATATTTTGGTGCTAATATAACAATTATCGCAGACAGAGTTCGCTGTGAAGTACGCATGAATTCTGAAAAATTAAATTCCTGTATGATCCGGCCAACACTGCTATTTCAGAAGTCAGATACAATGAACCATGTTCGTACTGACATAAATATCTTACTTTTGCATCCAAAACAGCGTAGAAATGCTTGAAGCCCTGCACTCAGTTATAGACTGGTATATGTTAAATATCAGCTATCTCACGATTTTCATATTAATGGCCATCGAAGGGTCATTTATTCCATTTCCTTCAGAAGTTGTAATTCCACCAGCTGCATGGAAAGCAGCACAGGGAGAAATGAACATCTTTCTGGTAGTGATTGTCGGCACTTTGGGGGCATTGGCTGGTTCTCTGATAAATTATTACCTGTCCTATTTTCTGGGAAGGAAAATCGTATATGCTTTTGCTGAAACAAAAGTGGCCCGTATACTTCTTATCACTCCTGAAAAAGTCGGGCAGGCAGAGAGCTATTTCGTTAAGCATGGCAAAAGTTCGACCTTTATAGGCCGTCTGGTTCCGGGAGTCAGGCAACTGATTTCAATTCCGGCCGGGCTTGCAAAAATGCCGATGAAAGATTTTCTCCTGTACACAATTCTTGGTGCCGGCATCTGGAACATAATTCTTGCTGCTCTGGGTTACTTTTTATATTCGCAAAAAGAGCTGCTTGAACTGTATTACCATGAATTATCCTATGCCATGCTTGCACTTGGTGTCATCTTTGTCGGATATCTGATTTTCAAAGGAACAAGAAAATAGTCCTTTCAAATTTCCCGGATTACCTGAGGCGGAAGGATCTTTTCGCCGTTTGCTGCAATCATCCTTATGATAGCAAGTATCACGGGCAAACAATCTTCGGGTTTTAGTGTTTAGAATTACCCGTTTACATTCCGGGTCTCACTATCAAACCACCTTCACCTGCAGGTAAGCCTTCCGGGTATTAATACAGTTTTCATGAAAAAAAAATTAGCTCTGAATAAAGTTAAAGTTAGCCGCCAGGTCGAAATAACCCCGGGCGTCTTTGTTCTCTCTTTCCCGCGACCGTGGGATTTCACAGCAGGGCAGGTCCTTGGAATCGGGGCACATGCCACCGACGAAGCCAGACTATACAGCATTGCCAGCGGTGAACTCGACGACGAGGTTGACATACTCTATAACATCAACCCCGACGGAAAACTCACCCCATGGCTCGCCAGGGTTGTAACCGGTGATAATATCTGGGTTAGTGAGCCCTTTGGCTCATTTACCGGATCCGGCGAACCAGCCTGGTGGATAGCTTCGGGAACGGGTATTGCCCCTTTCAGCGCCATGTTCCGCACCGGACTTACCGCAGGTAAAAAGCTGATCCATGGCGGCCGCGATCTGAATTCATTTTATTTCAGCGAGACCTTCGTCCCTGCATTGAAAGACAATTATATCCGCTGCTGTTCACGCGACACCGCAGAAGGCATTTATGACGGGCGGATCACCAAATACCTCTCTGAAATACCGCAACTACCTGCCGGTGAAAAATATTACCTTTGCGGCAGTGCCGAAATGGTGGTCGAAGTCCGTGACATCCTGATCTCGAAGGGTATTCCATTCGATAACATCATTTCGGAAATCTATTTTTAAAGAATGTCCGACAACAAAGAACCCCTTTTCGGGAAAACACTATCTGAGCTGACAGAAATTGCAGGTCTTCTGGGGCTTCCGAAATATACCGGAGGCCAGTTGGCTTACTGGCTGTACAAAACGGATGTGGATTCCTTTGAAGGAATGACCAATGTTTCAAAAAAAACCAGGGCACAACTGGCTGAAAAGTATGAAATCGGGGTTCAACCGCCGGTGAATGTGTCGGCATCGGCCGATGGAACCAAAAAATACCTGTTCAGGGCAGGAAGCGGAAAATTCATTGAAGCCGCTTACATCCCCGACGGAAAGCGGCATACCCTCTGTGTTTCATCACAGGTGGGCTGCAAAATGGGCTGTCTTTTCTGCATGACAGGCAAACAGGGCTTTCAGGGGCATCTCTCTGCAGGTGAAATTCTCAACCAACTGCGCAGCATCCCTGAGCGGAAAGAAATGACCAATGTTGTTTACATGGGTATGGGTGAGCCCTTCGATAACCTCGACGCGGTAATGAAAAGCCTTGAGATCCTCACTGCAGAATACGGTTTTGCCATCAGTGTAAGGAAAACAACGGTATCAACCATCGGAATTGTACCGGCCATGCGGGTGTTCCTTGAAAAAAGCAAGTGCAACCTGGCTGTGAGCCTGCATACACCCTTCGATGAAGAACGCCGACGCCTGATGCCGATTCAGAATGTATATCCGCTGAAGGATGTAATAGATACCATCTGTGAATTTGACATTGGCAAATACCGGCGTGTTTCGTTCGAGTACATTATGTTCAAAGGTGTAAACGACTCCAGGCGCCATGTGAATGAGCTTGCCCGGGTGCTCAACAAAGTGAAAAGCCGCATTAACCTGATCCGCTTCCACCCCATTCCGGGAACACCTTTGCTCGGGTCGGACGAAGCAGCCATTGCCGACTTCCAGCAGGCCCTCAACGATAAAGGCATTGTAACCACGCTCAGAGCATCACGCGGACAGGATATCGACGCTGCCTGCGGACTGTTATCAACCAAAGAACTGGTAAAAGCACAGTCTGTGAATGAATAAGCACCGGTAGATAAAGTGGCAAAAATTTCAGAAGTCTGAAATACTGCCATACACGGAAGAATCCGGATTATCTCTTCTGGAAATGAATTATTCAGGGATAATCTGCAACCTGACCAAAATCATGAAAGCAAACATTTTATGCTTTCCGGTGCAAGACCATGAGAAAAAATATAATTAAACAGGCATATGCGTGACCTGACAGATGGCAGACCGGGAAAACTGATATTACAGTTTGCCACACCGATGCTGATCGGCAATGTTTTTCAGCAGTTGTATAATGTTACCGACAGCATCATCGTCGGAAGGTTTCTGGGGAAAGAAGCCCTGGCCGCCGTGGGTGCTTCCTTCCCGCTGATTTTCATGCTTATCTCCTTCGTCATCGGCATAGCTTCGGGGTCCACAATCATCATAGCCCAGTATTTCGGAGCGAAGGATCTGGCAAAGGTCCGCAGATCGGTCGACACCATGTACATTTACCTGTTTTTTGCTTCATTGCTGATAACAGTATTGGGAATTGCCTTCAGTGGCGCTGTTTTCAGGCTGATCAGACTGCCTGAAGAAATTATTCCACAGGCATCGCTCTATATGAATGTTTACCTGACAGGTACCCTGTTTTTCTTCGGCTTTAATGGCACCAGTGCTGTTCTCAGGGGACTGGGTGATTCAAAAACACCGCTTTACTTTCTGGTGATCTCTACCATAACCAATATTGTATTTGACCTGCTTTTCGTGGTCGTATTCAAATGGGGCATCGCCGGGGCTGCCTGGGCTACTGTTCTTTCCCAGGCAGGTGCTTTCCTTACACTCGTTCTCTACCTTAACCGGAAACATGAACTGATGAACCTCTCGTGGCGTAAGCTGGAGTGGGACAAAAGCATATTCATTCAGAGTATCCGGATTGGAGTGCCGACCGGATTCCAGCAGACCTTTGTCTCACTTGGAATGCTTGCCCTGCTCAGAATTGTAAACGACTATGGCACCGACACTGTGGCGGCCTACAGTGTGGCCGGCCGCATCGACGGGCTCGCATCCCTGCCTGCCATGAACTTCGGGCAGGCCTTATCGACTTATACCGGACAAAACATTGGCGCCAACAAAATCAAACGGGTGAAGGAAGGACTGATTGCCACACTGAACATGTCGGTGATCACTGCCGTGGTTACCTCCCTACTGGTGATGGTTTTCAGATATCAGCTGATGGCACTGTTTACCAACGATGCCAATGTCATCGCCATTGGCGGACGCTACCTGCTGATCGTCGGAGGATTTTATATTATGTTTTCGAGCATGTTCGTGATCGGCGGAGTGATGCGTGGTGCCGGCGACACCCTGATCCCCATGTTTATTACCCTGTTTTCGCTCTGGATTATCCGCATCCCCTTCGCCTGGATACTGTCGCACAAGATCGGTGTCGACGGCATCTGGTGGGCCATCCCCATCGCCTGGTTTTTCGGGATGAGTTTTTCGTATGTTTATTACCGTACTGGTAAATGGAAACTGAAGACAGTGGTAAAATTCAGGGAGGCCGAAGAATAGATGCTATAAGTTATTTTCAGCATCATTGTTACCCGTAAAATCTCATTTCAGATTCTTGAAACCGCTTTCCATGGCTTCGGAAATGCGGGTAAAAACCTCACCAAACGATCCCCGTCCGTCGATCTTGATTACCCCGTGCAGCTGGTTGTATTTCTCGATGACCGGAACCGTTTTGGTTTCATGCTCCTGCAGGCGTTTCACAATTTTAGCCGTGCTGGTATCATAAGGCATGCAATCTTCCGTTTTGCTGCGTTCATCAAGACGGCGGATCAGTTCAAGTGTGGGCACTTCGATCTCAATGATCTTCGAAATGGAGGAACCGTATTTTTTCAGTAACCCGTCCAGAATATATGATTGCACCAGAGTCCTGGGATAGCCCTTGAATATGAACCCCTTGACATCTTTGGAACTGGCCAGCTTTTTCTCAATCAGTTGTACAACGATTTCATCGGGCACCAGCTGACCATTTTCATACAACTCGGTGATTCTTTTTCCTGTTTCTGTGCCGGCAGCAATTTCCTGCTCAAGCATGGCACCGGTGGCCACATATTCAAGCCCGAATTTCCTGGCCAGTGCTTTCCCCTGCGAACCACGGCCTGAGCCGGGATAGCCGAACAACACGATGTTGAACAGGCTCTTGCTCAGTTCATGGTTGATGATCTTTGTAATGGCAAGGTTCACATTTTCGATGCTGTCGATTCCGTTAACTTCGGTATAAATGCCCTTGTCACGGTAAAACTGCAGCACAGGCAGTGTTTTTTCATTGTACTCCCTGAGGCGGTTGCGGATTACTTTCTCATTGTCGTCGCTGCGGCCCGATGTTTTACCCCTGTTCAGCAACCGGGACACGGATTCCTCTTCGGGCACAGCCAGGCTGATGAGGCAGTTGAGCGAGGTATTCAGCTTCAGCATCAGGCCTTCGAGGATGTATGCCTGGATGTAGGTTCGCGGAAATCCGTCGAACAGAAAACCATTGGAATCGGGGTTATCGGTAATGGTCTTTTCAATGATCTGTACAATGATTTCGTCCGAAACCAGCCCTCCGGATGCGATGCTGCTCTGCGCTTCCATGCCCAGCCTTGTTTTCCCGGCAATCTCCTTTCGCAACAGATCACCTGTGGAAATATAAAACAGGTTATACTTACTGATCAGGAACTCTGACTGGGTACCCTTACCCGCTCCCGGCGGGCCAAACAAGGCGATGTTGAGCATAGCTGAGGATTTTAACTTCAAACCTACACGAATTTAAGCGCATTCACAAGAAACGGATGAAATTTTCAGGCGGGCTTGTTGACCCGTCATCTCCTGATAAAGAAAGGTTCGCAGTGACAGATCAATTTATGCAATCCGGCCTTTCAGTTAATCTTCCACGAAATTGGGAATTAAACCGGACAAAGCAGAAAAAATTCCGGAAACCTGAACAGCAGATTAAATTATCCTGTTTCCTGGTTTTAACTCTATTTCTTCTTGAAATGTTTATAGTAATTCTTATCCCCCTTTGACTTGGGTTTCTTGTATTTCTTGGCCAGCTCACGCTTGTACGATCCACCCTGATTTGTTTTCAGGTTCTTCTCCTTCTTCGCATGGAAAGCCGGGCCGGAAGCAACGGTTATGCTTCGCCGTTGTTGTTTCACTTCGGCCATCCTGGGACGTTCCTCAGGAATCAGTTCGGCCGATACAGCTACGCCTTCAGGGAATTCCATAACAGGAATGCTGACCGACATCAGTGTTTCAATGGCTTCTTTAGCGGGTGTTTCCCTGACAGTGTAGAACAGGATTGATTTCCCCTGCTGCTCGGCCCTGCCGGTACGACCAATACGGTGCATATAATTCTCAGGGAACTCCGGTGTATCAAAGTTGATTACATGGGTGATCCGGTCAAGATCGAGGCCACGGGCCATCACATCGGTAGTTACCAGTACCCGGATGTTGCCCTGATCAAACTGCCTGATGGCATTGATACGAAAACTCTGGGTCTTGTTCGAATGGATGATACCGGTTTCTGCGACCTCCTTTGCTTCCAGGGCTTCGAACAAGCGGTCGGCCCTCTTCTTGTTGGAGACAAACACCAGTACTTTCCGGTATTCATCCCTATTGCTGACCAGGTGGGTAAGCAGGTTGACCTTGGTATTGAAATTGGGAACCGCGCAACATTGCTGGGCTATGTTGTGTAAAGGCGTACCGCTCACTGCAATGGAAATCCTGACCGGGCGGGTGAAGAAATCGTCGATCAGTGCCGAGACCTCTTCCGTCATCGTAGCCGAAAACATGATGTTCTGCCTGCGTTCGGGCATCAGTTCAAAGATATTTTTCAGCTGAAAACGGAATCCCAGGTCCAGCATCACATCCACCTCGTCAATCACCAGTTTGCTGATGCCGTTCAGCTGGACCGAGCCACTCAGGGCAAGGTCGTAAAGTCTTCCCGGTGTGGCAACCAGTATGTCGGTACCCCTGGCAGCTGCCATTTTTTGTGTGTTGATGTTCACTCCGCCATAAACGCCCAGCACCCTAAGGTTCTGACCTTCAGAGAACCGGCCGATCTGCTCTGTTACCTGAAGCACCAGCTCTCGTGTTGGGACCAGCACCAGCACCCTGGGCTTCTCCTGTTTCGAAAATTTCAGATCCTGCAGCACGGGAAGCATATAGGCCAGCGTTTTCCCGGTACCGGTCTGGGCAATTCCTACTACATCGCGGCCCGAAAGGATAACAGGATAAGCTTCGGCCTGAACGGGTGTGGGTTTGTCAAATCCAAGTCCGGCAACTGCCTGTTGCAATTGCCTGTTGAGATTAAGATCTTCGAATGAATTCATAGCTGGGTATCAGATGTTCAGGCTGTAAGATTTCATCTCGTTCCGGCGCCTGATGAGCGAAGAAGATGCGGGATTGAATGTGAAGGGAGACTATATTCCGCAAATTTGCCGGCGACCCCTACAGTGTAAAAACCCGATAAGTATCAGCCATTTACGGTTTTGCAAAAGTACGTTAATAATCCGGATTGAAGAAGGTTGATTCAAAATATTGAGAATCAACGCAAACCACTGTGGCAAGTTGACTGGTGCATTTATACTACCAGGCGCACCTCATTGAGAACATCAGGGTATGGTTGTATTCATAAAAATGGCCGATAAACTCACCATTGATATCATAGAACGCCATTTCTGAGCTCCATGAAAACGCGTGGCTGTATCGCAATCCGGCCGATAGCCGCTCATTTATCCGGTAACAGAAACCGGCAATACCTGACAGCTCGAATGTTTCGTACATATCTGAAAGAATGACTCCCGGGTGACCATCCATTCTGGCTGATGTAAGCAGCAGAACCGCCGGTTCAGGTCCGATCGAAAACTCCAGTTTCGGGGTAAGGTAAAAATCAGCCATCAACGGAAGGTTCAGATAGAACAAATTCAACCTGTCGTTTGCATCAGCAGACAGCGATTTATAGGATGATCCTTTGACACTCAGTCCCGGTCTGACTGAAATCCCCATGAAACCTTTGCCTTTGCAGGCGAAATATCCATTTACATGAGCTGAAAGCAGGACTTTACTGTATTCGGTATCAGCCACCGTTTTGGGCTTGTATGTTATTCTCGCCAACGACAGATTGGGCCCTGCTTCAAATCCGATCCTGAACTCCTGGGCCGAAACAGGGACGTACCAGCTAGTCAGCAATGCCAAAATGAATATTCTGAGCCACGATTTATCGATCAATATCTTCATAACCATAAAATAAAAGTGAAAACAGATTTCTATAAAGTCCTATTGCATTCTTATAGCCTTGAAATACAATGATTTAATGAATCAGAGCTTGAGCTAATCCTTAAACCCCCGGCTATGCATGATCCGGAATCCGGCTGGCCGGTAATTATTATACTTCCTTTTCGGGCTATTCTGTTTCAACCAGTCCGTTGAGGATGATTTCCATATCCTCCCTGTATTCATTGAACAGGCTCATACCGCTGTAAGCAACAAACTGAACGGTTCCGTTTGAATTGCTGAAATAATATCCGTAATAAATGAACTCAAGTCCCTGAATGGTGCCGGCAAGTTGCATCATCAGCACCATATTTCCGTTGACATTCCTGTACTCCTCTGATACCAGCCTTATGTCAGGGGCCGCACTGCGCGCATTCTCAAAAGCTATATCCCTGAGTGTCATCAATGGTATTGAAGTCCGTTCGGTGATCAGCATGGCATAAATATCCTCCCCTTTTCTCTGGAAAGAATATTCAGAAGCATCATCATCACCGCCTTTCTCAAAGCTCCATTCTTTCGGATTGATCCATACACCGACATTCAGCTTTTTGCTTTTCACCTGAAAAGATGAGGCAGCTTCTTTTCTGAAAGTTTCCTGGCTTGTTTTTATCTCTATGGTTTCTTCCGATGGCACATTAATATATTCCCAGGTGCCGTTGGTATACAGAATGACTTCGTCGCCTTCGGATGTAACAGCATTGATCTGTGCCTTTGTGAGTGGAATTGTAATCATCAGGAAGAAAAATATTGCAATGATTTTCATAGGAATGATGGATTTACTGTGATCACTAAATTTTATTGAACCCGATGAATGAATTGAAACCGTTGATAATTATTGACTATTCAAAAAACAGATATTCGTAACGCAAACGATAATGTTGTCCCAGCCGCTGGCCGGAATTTTCTATTCGCACTTCCGTAGTTACAGGCCGGTTGCCGGTATCCCACGAACGCTCAATCCTGGCGGCAATTGTTCCTTCGGGACCGGTTTCCTCCTGTACCACATTATTTCCCGATTCATCATACTGAAGATTGACAATACTCTTTCCCCTGACGGATTCTTCCTCGATCACCGTATTGTTACCATTTTCATCAAAAAAGTAAATGCTCCGGGCAACCAGTCTTCCACGGGAATCGTATCGCTTTTCAGCTTCCACTTTTCCGTCAGGATTATACACAGTAACCTGCCTGACCTCTTCACCACCTGCAAAATTAAGCTCAACTACCTCCTCGGGCTTACGATCGTCGGAATAAGAATAGGTCTTCGAGAATTCAAGGTCGCCATATTCGTTGTACGACTCTTCACGTACAAGCAGGCCATGGTCATAAATCCACAACTGCCTTTCGCCCTCATCCCCGTCACTGTCGAGCAGACGACGGCTTACCAGGTGGCCTTCCTGATTATATTCGTAGCTGATTTCATCAGGATCTCCTTCCAGGTAATGCCTGAACTCCTTTAACACATGTCCTTCGGCATCGTATTCGCGGGTAGTCCTTTCAGCAGGTTCACCCCCCATTTCGAGTGCCTCCTCAACCGGATAACCATTGCTGTATATAATGGTGACCCTCTCTTCCGGGTTGCCTTCTGCGTCCCAGGTGA
The DNA here is from genome assembly GCA_016705005.1 of Bacteroidales bacterium. Taxonomy (GTDB): domain Bacteria; phylum Bacteroidota; class Bacteroidia; order Bacteroidales; family Lentimicrobiaceae; genus Lentimicrobium. The sequence goes on from JADIZB010000035.1 coordinate 48,959, forward strand.
TGCGTTCTGTTTCATGGCCCTGTTCATCGGTCATCACCGAATTAATCATGACTTCACCGTTCAGATCTTCTTCATCCGGATCGGCTACTGCGAGATTGGTGCGATATACATTAACCTGCCTGATCTTCTTTTCCATAGTATGCAAAAAAATATTCCTGATTGCAAAGGAAAGAAAAACATCGGAGAATAGACAGCGTGCTTCAGAAGTTTTCAAACATATAAAAGAACAGAAGATGTACAATATTCAAGCTGATGGGCAGACAAAATCAACCGGGGCTTTTTCACAAAGCATCATTCTGTGCAATTTATAGTTTAAATGTTAATGTTGCATTTATCGATCAATTGTAATTGCAGGTTAGATGGTCTGTACATTCACTATGTTCAGGAATTATCCGGATTAAGCCTGCTCCATCGGTTCAATTTAGTATTTTTGACCGGCTTAATCAGTGCCGGTAAAGGCTGAAAAAAAACAAATAACAATGAAAAAAATCCTACTCATCGCTGCCATGGGAATACTATCTGCAACAGGCTTCGGTCAACAGAAAAAAATCAACTATCCGGTTTCGGAAAAGACCGGTGTAACCGATAATTACTTTGGCGTAACGGTTGCCGATCCCTACCGCTGGCTCGAGGATGACAACTCCGCTGAAACCGCAGCATGGGTAAAAGCCCAGAACGAAGTTACAGATACATATCTGGGGGGCATTCCCTTCCGGGATGAAATCAGGAAACGCCTGACCGAACTCTGGAATTTCCCCAGGTATGGCGTGCCTTTTCATAAGGGCAAATATTACTTCTACACCCGGAACAACGGAACACAGAATCAAAGTGTCCTGTACATACAGGAAGGGCTGACCGGTGAGCCGAAAGTTTTCCTGGACCCCAACAAGCTTTCTGCCGATGGTACAACAGCATTGGCTTCCTGGGCGGCTTCACGCGACGGCAGTTACTTTGCCTATGCCATCGCCAAAGCAGGATCAGACTGGAATGAAATTTATGTGATTGAAACTGCCACGGGCAAACAGCTCAGCGACAAACTTGAATGGGTCAAGTTCTCCGACATAGCCTGGGAAGGCAAGGGATTCTATTACAGCCGTTATGATAAGCCCGGAGAAGGCGGTGAATTGTCATCAAGAAATGAATTCAAGAAGGTATACTACCACAGGGTGGGAGATCCCCAGACCAGTGACCGCCTGGTTTATGGAAACAGGGCGAAGCCCCTGTATGGCTACAGTGCCCAGACCACCACGGATGAGAAGTTCCTGCTGATGTTCGAAACCGAAAGCACAAGCGGGAATGCACTCTATATCAAAGACCTTACCGGTCTCACCTTCAACCTTGACATCCCTTCGCCCTACAGCGGGTTCATCAGGATTGCCGAAGGTTTCAGTTTTGACTATGAAGTAATCACCAATGAGGGCAGGGATTTCATTATCCGCACCAACGACGGGGCCCCGCGTTACCGGCTGATCTCAGTGAACCTTGATAAACCCGGCAGGGAAAACTGGAAAACCATTGTTCCAGAAAAGGAGGAAGTGCTGAAATCGGCCCAGGCCGCTGCCGGGATGCTGATCTGCCAGTATATGAAGGACGCCACCGATAAAGCCTTTGTTTTCGGGATGAATGGTGATTTTCAACATGAAATCGCGCTGCCCGGCCCGGGAACAATTTCCGATTTTGAAAGCACCCGCGAAGATGCCGATGCATTCTACTCCTTTATATCCTTTACTTCGCCTTCGACCATCTATAAGCTCGGGGTAAAATCGAACAAGTCGGAGGTTTACCGAAAGCCGGAAATCAATTTTGATGCTTCCGGCATTGTCTCTGAACAGGTCTTCTATACCAGCAAGGACGGAACCCGCATACCCATGTTCCTCGTACACCGGGCCGACATTAAACCTGATGGCAACAATCCCGTTTATCTTTACGGATATGGTGGTTTCAATGTGAGCCTGACCCCGAATTTCAGTGTCAGCAGACTGCTCTTTATCGAAAACGGAGGCGTTTTTGCTATGGCCAACCTGAGGGGAGGCGGTGAATACGGTGAGGACTGGCACCGGGCCGGGACCAAACTCCTTAAACAGAACGTATTCGATGATTTCATCGCTGCAGCGGAATACCTCATTGCGAAGAAATACACCAACCCATCGAAAATAGCGATTGCCGGCGGGTCAAACGGTGGTTTGCTTGTGGGTGCCTGTATGGCTCAGCGGCCTGATCTTTTTGCCGTTGCCCTTCCTGCCGTAGGGGTAATGGACATGCTGCGGTTTCATAAATTTACCATTGGCTGGGCATGGACCGAAGATTATGGCTCAAGCGACAATGAGGATGAATTCCGCTACCTCCTGGGCTATTCACCCCTGCACAACCTCAAGGCAGGGACCTGTTATCCGGCAACCCTGGTAACCACAGCCGATCACGACGACCGTGTGGTTCCGGCCCACTCGTTCAAGTTCGCGGCAACCCTGCAGGAAAAACAATCCTGCGGTCATCCGGCGCTGATCAGGATCGAAACAAATGCCGGGCACGGAGCCGGCAAACCCGTTTCGAAAATGATTGATGAAGCCACCGATCTATGGTCATTTACCATGTACAATCTTGGCATGACTCCTGCGTTTAAATAAGCAGCCTGTTTCACCAAAACATGAAAAGCCCGGCCATCACCGGGTTTTTCTTCAAATGATTCCCCATGAGAATAAACTTTCCGACTTTGATCCGTATTTTTTACTCAGCTTCCCTCCTGCTTGTTTCTCCACTGTTCCACAACGCAAAAGCCCAGAACTTTGCTCCGGATACTTTGATGAATACGGCTACCGTCTCCGTTAGCGACAGTCTTGCCACCCTGATGTATATGCTGGACGAACAAAGGGCCGCCAATTCCAGGCTGGCTGAAGAAAATGCCGTGTTGCAGAATAAACTGGAATTGTTTGTCAGGGAAACGGAAGCCATGAAATCACGTCAGGCCTCACTCATACAGTACAACGATTCACTAAACAACAGGCTTTCAGAAACCGGAAAGCAGCTGGAGCTGAAAAACAGCCTGCTCGAAAGCCAGGTGCAGCTTCAGAAAGAGAAGGAACTGTTGTTTGCCGAAAAGGAGCAGCTTTACCGCGAAGCCATCAGCAGTTCGATCATCGACAAGGTGAAACTCGAAGGTCAGATCGCCACGAAAGATTCCCGGCTCGATGGGAAAGAACGCGAAATATCATTACTTCAGCAAAGCATCGATGAGAAAAACCGCGACCTGGGCAACCGGAATGCTGAAATCATGAAGATAGTTTCGGAGAAGTCAAAGGCGGAGCAACGGATTGACTCCCTCAGGACCAGCCTTACCACGACCGAAAAAAACCTGCTGATGGCCGGGGAACAACTGAAATATACAGATCAGAAGCTCAAAGATTGTGAGAACCGCTATTCGTCGCTGACCAACAAAAAAAAGAAAACCAAGGTAGTACAGGGTTTCGCAATTAAAAACTACCGCACGCCTGATTTTGCCCTGGCCCCTAAAGATGCTGCCAACCCGTCGGTCTATGTGATCAGTAACAAGAACAGCAGCAACATGGAGTTCGATTTTGTTACCGGTGCCAGTATAATGCTGAAAGACCTGACCAAACCCGGTGGGGCACTTACCTACGATGTGGGTTTTTTCCTGGGGTTCGGCGGCAACAATCTGTTCAAGAACTTTTACCTGGGGCCCAATTTCAAGCTTTTCGACGTGTTGCATGTGAACCTTGGCGCCAATGTGGCCGAATATGAAGTGCTGAAGGATGGCTTTCATGTGGGGGATGTACTGCAGCCGGGCATCTCCATTCCCACCACCCGCGAGTGGAGAATCAACGGTTATATCGGCTTTACTTTCGACCTTGAACTGATTACCATGATTGGCAAACGGTAACCGCTCAGAAAGGGTAGTACCTGCCGGCCACCTCCTGATAAGAAGATCCATCCGGGAAAACAGCCGGGGGTGCGAAATCCGGGTCTGAAAGGAAGCTTTCATCGGTCAGCGAAAGCAGGAATGCTTTCATCTCAGCCTTTTCCGTAGGGGTAAACTGAACGCCACCATTCGCCACATGGTGCATCAGGGCATTCACATAGGGTGACATCTTTACCTGGTGCGAATAAAAATCAATTACTTCGTCGAGTGTTTCAAACCGTCCATCGTGCATGTAGGGCCCGGTGAGACTGATGTTCCTCAGGGTGGTGGCCTTGTAGGCGCCACGGTCCTTCTCTTCTCCTGTAACCGCATAGCGGTCGCGGGTGTCGATGAACTCAGTATCCTTGCCGTTGTTATAGAACAGGTTGGTGGTGAAAAGCGGATTGCCGCTGCTGCCGTGGCAATGAAAACAGTCGCCGCCCTCTTCGGTGGTGAAGAGTATAAAACCGTTCAGTTCCTGTTGCGAAAGCTGAACCTCACCCCGCATATAACGGTCGAATTTCGAATTGGCCGACACCAGCGTTCTGACAAACTGGGCGATTGCCCTGCTGATGTTCTTCATGGTAACTGTTTCTGAGCCAAATGCTTCAGCGAACAGGGCGGGGTAGCCCGGGATCTGCTGAATCATTGCTTTGGTCCGGTTGGTATCCCCATACATTTCGTGGGGAGCCACTACGCCCATCCATACCAGGTCCTCAAGTGTTCTCCTGGAGACATCCGGGTTATCCTTACTGATCAGCCCGTTCCACAGGTACCCGTTGGGGTTCCATACCAGGTTGATGAGCGGCAGGGGCATATGGGGCGTGGGTGCCCCGCTGAGACCATAAGGATGGCCATCCTGAAAAACCGGATGATCCATGCCCGGCTCAAAGCTGTTTGACTGAAGGTGGCAGCTGCCACAGGTCATCAGTGAATCGTATGTGGTTCTTCCCGACAGGCGTCCGTCGTAGAAAAGATATCGTCCCAGTTCAATTCCTTCCACAGTCAGGGGATTGTCGGCCGGTATATTGAGTTCCGTAGGGAAATAAGCGGGAATTTCAAGGGTATAGGGCGTTGGCACGTATGGTGCGGGGTCATTTTCATCACAGGCTGACAGGATCATCAATCCGGTGATCATCATCAGAAGCTGTCCGGCGAGTCGCGAAAAGTTCATAAATAGCCATGTAGTTTAGGGTGATAAAGTTAATCAAAAGCCGGGCCGTAATGCAAGCTTCGGTCATTTTATCAGCTCCGGCTTCCGGACTTCTCCCCTGAAAAGATGAACAATGCTGCGGCCTTTGCCGCTTCGTTCCGGAGGATTGCAAAGTTATAGCACATGCAGAAAGCCAGAACTATAACCCGAAAGACTGAAACAAATCAGTGGCTGTGCAAAAGAAAAATATCAGATACTGAAAATCGAATCACTGGTTTCAAATGCATGCGTGACGATCTGAAAACTGCCCTGTAAATTGTTACCTTTGCAGCTTCTTAACAGACATCTCTCCGGAGTCTGACCAGACGACGGATTACGCGATAACACCACACCAGACTATGGACTTGAAGCCAGGCGATAAAGTACGTTTTTTAAATGAAAAAGGGGGTGGCATTGTCACCGGAATCCTCAGCAACACCATGGTGAATGTAGCCATTGAAGAGGGCTTTGTGGTGCCGGTGCAGGTAAAGGACCTGATTGTGATTGAACCGAAAGGGGCAGCCGATCGCTTCTTCGACCGGCAGGTGAAAGTGAACCTTCCCGAAAAGCCTGCAACAGTTCCCGAAAAGGCAAAAGAACCCACCGCCCTTCCCGAAACAGGCAGCGACGACCGGACCAGCTACCTTTACCGTCAATCGGGCATCCGTGCCATCGAAGGCATTTATATGGCTTTTGCCCCGCACGACCAGCAATGGCTTATTTCGGGCAACCTTGATATCTTCCTGATTAACAACACCGGGTACGACGCGCTGTTTTCCTTTTCACTTATGGAAGAAGAAAAAGGTTATGCAGGTGTTGATTATGATGTGATCCCACCCTATTCAAAACTTCTGCTGGAGACCATCAGCCGCGATGACATCGAAGGCTGGTCGGACGGTGTGATGCAGGTGATTTTCCATAAAAATGAAATCAGCCCGATCCTCAGTCCGCTGCATGCCGCTTTCAAAATCAAGCCGGTCAGATTTTACAAGGAGACCAGCTATCAGGACTTCCCGCTCATCGGGTTGAAGGCTGTACTCATCAATCTGGGCGACCTTGCCGGGCAGGTGATCATCTCTTCCACTGAAACATTTGCCAAATCTGGAATTGATCCGGCGGCGAAGCAGAAACTCTCGGCGCTGACTCCGGAAGCCGTGATCGATATACACAAAACGGCACCTTTTGAAGCCGAGGTTGACCTTCATATTTCGGCGCTGCGTCAGGATTATGCAGAAATGCCGCAAAATGAAATCCTCATCTACCAGCTCGAGTACTTCAGCCGCATGCTCGAAAGTGCCATCGCGCACAATTACACCAAGGTGACCTTTATCCATGGAATAGGTAACGGAACGCTGAAGACAGCCATCAAGTCGCGGCTGGCCGAATACGATCATCTCGAGATCCGCAATGCCCCTTTTGCAAAATTCGGGTATGGCGCGGTGGAAGTGGTGATCAGCCAGAAAGGGAACTGAGTTGTGCAGCGGGTTGCACCGGTTTGTTTTGAGCAGGGGAGCGTAAAGGCGAAAGAGCGATGGAGCGACTTAATCGCAAATAGCCCATCCGTGGTTAGAATGGGCACGGCCGCCGTATTCCTTCAATTCCTGAATAATTAATCAGGCATAAAACAGATTTTCTATGCCCCGGAAGTAAACTCCGGATATGGGTATTCAATTTTCACATGTGGAAAATAAACTTTTTCAGCAGGAAAATCTGATTCTCATCTGTGAAAGGGGGCTATAAATCTCTGAATTCGCACACTTCATCAGGTGCCTGCAGCAGGCTTCACCCAGATTTCCTTCCTCCCCTGCTGATACTCGTTTATAGCTGATTTAGACCATTCCCGGATGCGTGGAATGTATTTGGTTTCGATTTCTTCTCCTTTTCAGCAGTTACTGCTTGTAAATAATCCAGGATTATTTACACCCGCTTTTGCCTGGCTTGTTCCGTTATAACTGGCAGAAAGTTAGAAGGGTGATTACTCCATCATAAATGGCAATATACACGCAACCAAAATCTCAAATTATGTATTATATTTGAACTGGGTTGCAAAATCTTTTAACCTTGACAAAGAGGCTAAACCTGTTAATAGCCTTACATATCCATTTGTTGGTTGCTTTATTTTAGATAGCAGGGGTTTGGTGCCCGGGAGGTTATTTTATTAAAATGCAATTGATCATCCGGTATAAGCCAATTCTAAAAGAACATCATTCAGAGGAAAGTAAATTAAGTACCAACCATTGGAAAACATGAAAAAAGGTAAGACCAATAAAGAAGATGCTGTTTCTCAACCTTCAGAGCCTGAAATTTCAAATGAGATCAGGTTTCCAATTGTAGGTATTGGTGCATCGGCAGGAGGACTGGAAGCATTGGAACTATTTTTCGGGAATGTACCAAAAAATTGCGGAATAGCTTTCGTGGTCATTCAGCACCTTGACCCAAATCACACCGGAATAATGCCCGAACTCCTGCAGCGGATTACCGGTATGAAAGTGCTGCAGGTAACAGATCAGATGCAGGTTAAGACCAATCATGTATATGTAATACCGCCAAACAAAAGCATGTCTATTTTAAACGGCAATTTGCATTTGTTTGAACCTGTCGAGTTGCGTGGGTTGCGGCTGCCGGTAGATTATTTTTTCCGTTCGCTGGCCGAAGATCAAAACGAAAGAAGCATTGGCGTAATTCTCTCGGGTATGGGCAGCGACGGCAGCCTGGGACTAAAAGCCATAAAAGAAAAAAACGGCATCGTGGCGGTGCAGGACCCATCGACCGCCAAATTTGATGGTATGCCCCAAAGTGCTGTAAATTCAGTGATTGTTGATATAGTGGCATCAGCATCAGAACTTCCCTCAAAATTAATTTCGTTTCTTAAACTCAGTCCGGCCATTGCCCGGAAAACCACCATTGATGACAAAAGCATAAGCAATCTTGAAAAAATTGTGATTTTGCTGCGGGCACAAACCGGGCACGATTTTTCGCAATACAAAAAAAACACCTTGTTCCGGCGTATTGAAAGGCGCATGAACGTGCATCAGATTGATAAAATTGCAAATTACGTCCGGTTTTTGCAGGAAAATCCAAAAGAACTGGATATACTCTTTAAAGAGTTATTGATAGGGGTAACCAATTTTTTCCGCGATGCTGCTGTCTGGAAAAAACTCAAAGAAAAAGTGTTACCCGATTTATTTAACGAATTGCCAAACGGGCATGTTATGCGGGCGTGGATTACGGGCTGTTCAACAGGTGAAGAAGCCTATTCCCTGGCAATAGTTTTCCGGGAAGTCTACGAAACAGTAAAACACGAAAAAAATTTCACTTTACAGATATTTGCCACCGACATTGATGCTGATGCCATTGAAATTGCCAGAAAAGGATTTTTCAGTGCAAATATTGCCACTGATGTTTCGCCAGAACGGATAAGCCAGTTTTTCATTAAAGAAGAAAACGGGTTTCGGGTAAACACAAGCATACGCGAAATGGTGGTATTTGCACCCCATGATGTGATAAAAGACCCTCCATTCACAAAACTGGACTTGCTTTTATGCCGCAATTTATTAATTTACCTGGAGCCCGAATTGCAGAAGAAGCTCATGAATCTGTTTCATTACAGCCTCAGTGCCGGAGGAGTGATGATGCTTGGCAGCGCCGAAAACGAAAACTCTCAAAACAAACAATTTGTTCCGCTCGATGCCAGATTAAAACTTTACAAACGCTCCTTAATTCCATCAACCAATGAAATGGTTGACTTTCCAAGTTCATTTACCCATTCAAAAGCAACATTACCAAAAGAAATAAAACCAGTAAAAGTGGCAGAAAACATTCAAATCCTTACCGATCAGTTGCTATTGCAGCGGTTTGCACCAGCCAGTGTACTGATTAACACCGATGGCGATATCTTATACATTACAGGCAAAACGGGTAAATATCTGGAACCTGCAGCAGGCAAAGCCAACTGGAACATTTATGCCATGGCGCGCGAGGGGTTACGCAACGAACTTCAGGGGGCAATACGCCGGGCAAAACAAAACTACGATGCAATAAAATTGCACAATATAAAAGTCGGAACAAACGGAGGAACACAGTTTGTTGATGTTACCCTTCAACTCATTGTAAAGCCCGATGCTCTGAAAGGAACAATCATTATCATCTTTTATGAAGTGGCAGATATGCCAAAACCAACTACCCGAAAATCTAAAAAAGGAAATCTATCAACCATTCGGGAACAGGAACTGGAACTTGAATTGCAACGTACAAGCGAAGAGCTGCAAAGCACACGCGAAGAAATGCAGACCACGCAGGAAGAGTTAAAATCGTCGAATGAAGAAATGCAATCAACCAACGAAGAACTTCAATCGACCAACGAAGAACTTACCACATCGAAGGAAGAAATGCAAAGCCTGAATGAAGAGCTGCAAACCGTAAACATTGAATTGCAAAGTAAAATAAACGATTTCATGGTTGCCAACAACGACATGAAAAACCTGTTGAACAGCACCGACATTGCAACCCTGTTTCTCGACAAAGAATTAAATATCCGGCGCTATACCGACACCATAACAAAACTCTTCAAATTACGACCTACGGATATTGGCCGGCCATTTACCGACATGGTTACCGATTTGCAATACCCTGAAATAACCAACCATGCACAAGAAGTTTTACGAACACTTGTATTTAAAGAAAGCGATATTTCAACAAACGACCAGCGATGGTTTACCGTTCGAATCATGCCCTACCGCACCTACGATGACCACATCGACGGGCTGGTAATCACATTTATTGACATCACAAAAGCCAAAAAACTGGAAGAAGAATTAAACAACACCATTGGATTATTGCGTGAACATGATTTATTGTAAACAAACCCTTCGAAGGTCTTCGACCGCTCGAAGGGTTTGTTTATTAAAAATAACGTTATGCAAAAGAAAATTCCATTAGAACCGGAGCATTACTATCACATTTACAATCATGCAAATGGTTTTGAGAATTTCTTTAAAGATAAAAACGATTATGCCAATTTCCTGACCCTCTACATAGAATATATAGTGCCGATTTGTGAAACTTTTGCCTATTGTTTAATGCCAAATCATTTCCATTTTTTTGTCCGGATAAAGCCAGAAGCTGAATTAATTAGAACACTGAAAATAAATAATGAAACAAGTAAAATTGAAACCGGTACAATCAGTTACCGGTTTTCACACTATTTTAACAGTTATGCTCAAGCTTACAACAAAAAATTTCAAAGAAGCGGAAGTTTATTTAGAAGTACTTTTAAACGAAAACCTGTAATAACCGAAGAATATTTTATCAAATTAGTTCACTATATTCATTCAAATCCGGTACATGACGGATTTGTTGAAAGAATTGAGCGATGGGAACATTCTTCTTATAATGCATTTTTGTTAGATACGGAATCATTTCTTAACAAAGCTACTGTTATTGAACACTTTGGTGATTTAGATAATTTTAAACTCGTTCATCAAAACAGTTTTAATATGAAACCAACTCTTCGAGGGTCTTCGACCGCTCGAAGAGTTTAACAATAGAATTAAAACACAACCACATCAAGGGTTTTCGACCCTTGGTGCGGTTAAAATAACATAATCTATATCAGCTCATGAAAAAGCAAAACGAAAAGTTAACCAATGCTGCATTGCTTCGCCAAAAGGCAGAAGAGCAATTGAAAAGTCAGCAATCCAAAACAAGTTTGTCTTTTTCTGAACCTGACCTGTTGAAATTGATTCACGAATTGGAAGTGCATCAGATTGAACTTGAAATGCAAAATGAAGAACTTGTACTTGCAAAAGAAAAAGCTGAACTGGCGGAAGAGAAATATACCGAACTCTATGATTTTGCACCTTCGGGTTACATTTCACTTTCAAAAAAGGGTGAAATTCTGGAACTGAATTTCGCTGCCGCCAGAATTCTTGGAAAGGAACGTACAAAACTGATAAAAAAGCAATTTGATTTCTTTGTTTCGATTAACACTCAACTGACTTTTAATCTTTTTTTACACGAGGTTTTTACAAGTAAACTAAAACAAACCTGCGAAGTAATCATAGCAACCGAAGGCAATTTGCCGATTTATGTGAATATCGACGGCATTGTCAGCTTGAATAATGAATTATGTCTTTTGACTTTGATTGATATTACAGAAAGGAAAAGTGCTGAAAGAAATTTATTGGAAGAGAAAGAACATGTTGAAGTAAGCGAAAATAAATATAGGACGTTAGCGGAAAATTCCCCTGCAATTATTTACAGGATTCTGCTTAAACCCTCATTTAAATTTGAATATGTAAGTCCGGTAGTAACTGAAGTTACAGGTTATACGCCCGAAGATCATTATGCCGACCCTGACTTAGGGCTTCAAAATGGTGCATCCTGACGACAGGATGATCCTTGAAAAAACTACAACTCAGAAAACACAGGGTGAACCAACTGTTTTGCGTTGGATAAAAAAAGACGGAAAGATAATATGGACTGAACAGCGAAATGTGATGATTCTTGATTCAGCGGGCGATCCGGTTGCTATTGAAGGAATTGCGGTAGACATTACTTTGCAGAAAGAGGCAGAAATAGCTTTGCACATGAACAAAGATCTGCTGAACGCCAGTCAGCGTCTGAGCAAGACCGGCGGCTGGGAGTGGAATGTTGAAACACAAACCATGTACTGGACGGAAGAAACCTATAGGATTCACGACCTTACGCCTTCCAGTGTTAAGCCTGAAGGCAGCGAGTACATCAGATTAAGCTCAGAATGTTATCGTCCGGAGGATCGCCCTGTAATACTGGCTGCATTTCAGCGATGCCAGGAGGAAGGGCAACCCTATGACCTGGAGTTCCCTTTCACCTCTGTAAAAGGGCGTCAGCTTTGGATACGGACTATAGCCGAGCCAGTAATTGAGAATGGTAAATCCATCAGGATCATCGGTAACATCATTGACATAACCGGGCGCAAGAAAGCTGAGGAGGCATTGCGCAAGAGCGAGGACAGATTGCATACCGCCAGAGAAGCTATACTGGATTCCTTCCTGATCTTTAGCGCTGAACGGGATGAACAGGGGAACATTTCTGATTTCATCTTTACAGATATTAACGCCAATGCTGAGAAAATGCTGCAATTAACAAGCAGGCAACTGATCGGCAAACGAATGTGTGAAGAATTGCCGATAAACCGTACCAACGGCTTCTTTGAAAAATACAGGAACGTGGTCGAAACGGGCATTCCCCTGGAAGAAGAATTTTATCTTCCGGATACTCACGTTCCCGCTGCATGGTACTACCATCAGGTGGTCAAATGCGGCGACGGCATTGCCATCTCTCATCGGGACATATCCGAACGCAAACTCGCAGAAGAAATTATGTCCCAACCCTTGAATATCGCTTTCTCGACAAACGTGGCCAATGGCATTGGATAGAAACCACATTCAGTAATTTACTGGCCAATCCGAATGTGGAATCTATTGTGTTGAATTTTCATGATATTACCGAACACAAGCTATCCGTGGCAATGTTTAAGGATATTATTGAAAAGAATCCAATGTCAATTCAGATACTCGATATGGAAGGATATCCGATTCAGGTAAATCCCGCGCATACCAAACTTTTCGGAGTAGAACCTCCATCCGGTTATTCTCTTTTTAAGGACAATCAATTGTTATCACTCGGATTCAGCAAATTGTTTGAACGGGTTAAACAAGGAGAAATTGTCTACTTCCCCGACTCTTATTACAATGTGCATGATGTCGACCCCTCATTTCCTGATTCTCCGGCATGGGTCAGGGCATTTGGCTTTACATTAAATGACAATAACGGGAAACCGAATAAAATAGTTTTAATGCATGAAAACATCACTGAACGTAAAAATGCAGAAGCCCTGCTGAATGATATTATTGAAAACAACCCGCTGTCAATCCAGGTAGTTGATAAAGAAGGATATACGATAAGAGGAAATTCTGCATTTATTGATCTCTTTGGTTCGGCTCCTCCACCTGAATTTTCAATTTTTGACGATTTGAAAAGCAAAAGCCCAGATCTGGGAAAATTGGTTTCCAGGGTCAAAAAAGGAGAGATTGCCCATTTGCCTGACATCTATTTCAATGCACACGATGCCATTGAAGAAGCACCCGATATTCCACTCTGGATCCGGGCATTGATTTTCCCATTAAAAGACAGTGTGGGCAAGCCTGAACGATTTGTTTTTATGCACGAAAACATTACTGAACGTAAAATTGCAGAGCAGGAACTAATTACTGCCAAAGAACATGCCGAAGAAAGTGACCGCCTTAAATCAGCATTTCTTGCCAATATGTCACATGAAATAAGGACACCTATGAACGGTATTCTGGGCTTTTCTGAGTTGCTGAAAAACCCCGGGCTCACAGGTAAGCAACAGCAGGAATATATTGGCATCATTGAGAAAAGCGGCATCCGGATGCTTGATATCATTAACGATATTGTTGATATTTCCAAAATCGAAGCGGGTCTGATGAACGTCAATATCAGGGAAACTGATATCAATGAAAAAATCGAATTTATTTATATGTTCTTTAAACCCCAGGTTGAAGAAAAAGGAATGCAGCTTCAATATAAAAACACCTTACCACGAAAAGAAGCCATAATAAAAACAGACAATGAGAAAGTCAATTCAATTCTCACCAATCTGGTTAAAAATGCCATTAAATTCAGCGAGAAAGGGTCAATTGAATTTGGATATGAACAAAAGGAAAACGACCTTGAATTTTATGTAAAGGATACAGGCATTGGCATCCCAAAAGAGAGGCAGGAAGCCATTTTTGAACGTTTTATTCAGGCTGATATTTCAGATAAAATGGCCCGGCAGGGTGCAGGATTGGGTTTGTCGATTTCAAAAGCATATGTGGAAATGCTGGGTGGAAGAATTTGGGTAGAAAGCGAAGAAGGTAAGGGTACCACATTCTATTTCACTTTACCCTACAATACCGGACCGGACAAAAAAGAAACAAGCGAAAAATCTGTTTCAGCCCAAAACGAAACGAATCAGATTATTCCCGGAGTTCCGCAACTAAAAACAGTTATTGCTGAGGACGATGAAACATCTGAATTGCTTATTTCAATAAACATCAAAGAGTTTAGCAAAGAAATTATCAAAGTCAGAACAGGCAATGAAGTCGTCGATGTTTGCCGAAAAAACCCGGACATTGATTTAATCCTCATGGATATTCAAATGCCCGGGATGAACGGTTATGAAGCGACCCGGCTGATCCGGCAGTTCAATCCGAACGTTATTATAATAGCACAGACAGCTTTCGGACTGACAGGTGACAAAGAGAAGGCAATTGATGCCGGATGCAACGATCACATTGCTAAACCCATAAGCAAAGATGAGTTGATTGTTCTGATTCATAAGTATTTTATGAAATAACTCAACGTCACGTTTAAATAGGGGCTTAATGTTGTTTCCTTGGTTTTATAAATCTAAGGGGCATGCCGGGGATCAACAGATTAATTTTTCTTCAGCGACCCTCTGCGCTTTCACTCTGTGGACTTTGCTGTTATTTTAAAGCCTCGGAACCTCTTACAAAATGGGAATCAGGCGATCCATCCGACGACTTTGGTTCTGATGTTTTCGCTCCAGTGCCCTGCTTCTCATGAAATTCGGAAACCCCGATAATTTGTGAAGGAATATGATGATGAAAAACAATGGTCAGGCAGGAAACAAACACCCCTTTCAGAACATTTTATGGTAAAAACACTTTCCACGGAAACTCCGGCCTGGTCTGCACGCTGGCCGGGGATCCGGCCAGACCTGACTGGAGGGGTGCTGACATCAAACGCATACAGATTCTTTCGAACGAGAAGGACACACTGATCAGGCATTACTTTGTTTATGATGCTCCCTGCCCTATTACCTACCGTGACCTGGTAGCAAGGGTAAAGCTGCCGGGTAAACCGGCGACCGGAACCAGAACTGTTTTTTCAAAACCGCTGCTGAATAAGGTTCCTGAAGATCCGGAACTGTTAAGGGTTACCGATTCCTGACCGAAATGGACAATCCTGCCACTGAAGAAAGGGAGGGTACAGGCTACCCTGAAGGGATACATTTACCCTTCAGGCGATGTTCCTGTCACCTCCTTTCATCGGTTAATCCCGGAGCAGAATATGACCTGTGGAGGATTACATCCGTCAATTCCGGGAATTAAAAATAAAAGGGTATAAATAATCCGGCATTAACAGCTGTGCTGATACTGCTTTTCATAACTTGCGCCGGTCTTCCGGAAACATCAGCGCCCCGGGTTGCATCGCTTTGTTGACCCTTCTGCATGACAAAAGGATTTCCGGTTTCAGGTCCGGGCTGCCTGCTTTGAATAATACTATTTAATTATGAGGATTACACTTAAGTATCTAATTCTGACCGCCTTCACATGCTTTCAGTTACATTCCTACGGCCAGCTTACGCTTGAAGACATCAACCTTGACCAGATTCATCAGAAAAAGATCAGGAAATACGTTGAATGTCAGATGAAAGAAGGAAAGTGTCAGATCTGCGACATCCATCCTTCATGGAACAGCGGGATAGATTTATCATCCTTCAGAAAAAACGAAATGAATTTCTTTCTTAATGGCAGAGTACAGGAAATATGGAAAGGATATCTGTCATCAAATCTGTCCAAATCGTGGAATGAAGGAAAAATTTCATTTGGGTTATTACTCCGGAAGTTTCCGGGCAATATTTTTTATCATCAGGATCAGGCCATGGAGGTTGATACGGGACAGGTCTATTTTCTAAACCTGAGAATAATGCTGGGTATTTTAAATATCCCTGTCGCTTTTGAGATCATTTCGCTCGATCAGGAAAGTAAAACAATAGAATTCAGTTACATTGAAGGAAATAAATCACTTGGGGTTCAGCAGGTTAAATTTATTGATGCAGGAGATGAACGCACTGAAATTGAACATATAAGCTATTTTAAAAGCGATTCACGCTTTCGCGATAAATGGCTTTATCCCATCTTCCACAGAATACTTGTCAATGATTTCCACCGGAATATGAAGCGATTGTTGAATCAGGAAAACATTTTGATCGCTCTAGCCCAATGATCCGGCATAAATGTGCAGATCGTACATCCATCATTACCGAAATTAGTTAAGACTGGGCCATAACTACAGAATCAGCCGGGTATCTGAAGGTCTTTTGAGAATAATTTTCAAAACAGAAGTGAATTACCACCACTTTTTATAACTTGTCACGTCCAAATCGAAGCTTTGACCTGAATAGTATCTGCCGGCATTTACCAGGGGAATTCAGCAATAATTGAATATTTGTGATTTAATCATTCCAGGAAATGAAAACACCCTTTACCACCGGACAGTTTATTGGGGTTTTTGAGCCGTACAAAACTGCATTGTTTCCATTGCAATGGATGGTTATGCTGGCGGGATTCGCTGCAGTTTTAAATCCGCTAAAGGATAAGCTGACAGGCGGCATTCCGAATAAAACAACATCGCCGGGTCTGCCTTGCCCGACCTCCCTTATGACATTCGGCTTCTTTATGCCTGCAAAGATTACATTCTCCCGGCATCTGCTGATCATACCTTTGGTATGGGCAATGATCGGACTTAGTGGTGCAATTAATTCCGGGGTGTACAAGAATTTTATGATTATCGTGCCTGCAGCAGCTGCCGTTTTCGTGTTGGTAGAAAAAGGAATCAGGAAACAATCGCAGCAAACCCATCCTATAGAAAATTTCTGAAAAAATCATGATGAACCCTCACCTTCAGGCATCTGTCCCTTTTAATCATTCCGGAATCCTGTCTTTTGGGATACTGTTCTTTACGCTTTTCATCCAGACATCCCCGTTATTTTCACAAAGTCATTTTCAGCTCACTGCTGCCACTGAGTTTAAAGCCAACAGCTCATGGCCAGCATCAGCAGGGGTTTCTGAATATACTTTCGAAAATGAAGTGTGTAACCTGACATATGACAGTGTATCCGGCAAAATCCTTGTCGGATTGATGACTAAGGAACGCATGGCAAAGACAGATCCCTGGTGGAAGCGATACGAGCAACTGCCCGACCCGGACGAATACAAGAGATGGTTTCCTGAACCGTGGATGAAAATATATCCTGATTATGTGAGCTGTATCGATCCTTTTACACAAAAGGAAACATGGACGCTTGAAGTAAGGAAAATTAAAAATATGTCCCGGTTTATCAGCGAGGATGATTTTATTTATGTTGATCAGGGATTGCTACTCATCAGGAACTCAATATTTGATATACAATCAGGCAAAATCAGGCTTCACATTAAGAATGAACCGATTTTCGGGCTCATTCCCGGGAAGGATCTGGTTTTATCGGTCGGTTCAGGGGATAACGTTTATTGCAGAAACCTGAGCAACGGCTCGATCAGGTGGAAATTCAAACCGGAACATGCTGGTAATGGCTGGAACGATCTTGTGAAAATCAACGACAGCACCCTTGTTCTTTCAGCCTCCGGACTTCATTTCCTGAATATAACAAATGGAAGATTTGCTTATAATCCGGCATCAACCGTTGATGATGTTACAAAAGTGGTCGGCCCGTTCGGCGACAGATATGGTCCGGAACAACTTTTGAATTTTCACTATTCCTTCGGAAATGGAATGTTCGCCTCTGACAGAATATGGGGGCTTGCTTCCAATGTAGTTTATGACAACAGATTTGTCTACGCTGCAGGGCACAACGATATAACCTGCAGTGATCATACCGGCAGAATAATCTGGAATGTGCTGACCGACAGCATGGCTTCGGGCAGACTGATTCTATCTGATTCCCTCCTTGTGTACATTAATAAGGGATATGGCATTATCCCTGTTTATGATTTCTGGATCAGAACTTTATTCGGATACAGGCTGTATCGCGATTATGAGGGATACAAAACGCTGTACAGCGTTCCATGCATTAGAATTTACAACCGGTTTAACGGCGATGAAGTCCTGAGTCAGAACCTCTCGGGCTTTGTTGATGCGATTATCGATGTCAGAAATATACCCGGAAATGACACCATACATTTGTTGACCCGGAATAAAATTATAATAACCGACATATCTGCAGGAAGAAACCTGGCAGTAAAGGAATACTGCGCTCCCGGCACAGGTGATATGTGTTCTCTGGCTTCGCAGGATGTATGGCTGATGAATTCAGAGGGTATTTTTTTCCCTGCCGGTACAACAGCATCATACCCGGCCATCAGACTTGATACCCGCCGCATCTGGCAGCATGATAAACATCTGAACAATGTAAACATACACTATCGTGACAACATCTGGTATTACATGGGGAAAGCCGGAAACATAAGCGTTATAGCCAACAATCACAGTGTTTTGTTGCTTGATGTAAACGGTAAAGAGCTGGCAAAAATACCCTCCGGAGGCCCGGTTTGCCTTGCCGGATCAAAATTAATGATGGCTGAAGGTAACAGAATCCATGTCCTTGATCTGAAATTATTTCCGCAGCCGTGAAGCGTTCTTATGATAGCCTGTAACTCAGAAATACGGATTTCGGCTTATTTTGCCTATTTTTGAGAACAAAGCACTGACATATGATTTTAACAACCGGTAATATCTTACTGATTGGTTCGGTATTATTGTTTATTTCATTGCTTGCCGGAAAAACTTCCTCGAAATTCGGAGTTCCGGTGCTCATCCTCTTTTTGACGATCGGCATGCTGGCCGGGTCAGAAGGGATTGGGGGAATAAAATTCGACAATCCAAAAAATGCCCAGTTTATCGGAATAGTGGCACTGAATTTTATTCTTTTTTCCGGAGGTCTGGATACCCGCTGGCAGTCGGTGAAGCCCATCCTGTGGCAGGGCCTGGCCCTTTCTACAGCAGGAGTCATGCTTACCGCCCTTATTGTAGGACTTTTTGTCTGGATGGTAACGGATTTTACCCTTGTCGAGGGCCTGCTGCTGGGTTCAATTGTTTCATCCACGGATTCAGCAGCTGTTTTCTCAATCCTGCGTTCGAAAAATATTGCCCTTAAAGGAAACCTGCGACAGATACTTGAACTGGAGAGTGGCAGCAATGACCCGATGGCCTATTTATTGACCATCGTTTTTACCGGACTGGTCATTAACCAGGATGCTGCCGGGCCGCAGGTTGTGGTGCTGTTTTTCAGTCAACTCCTGCTGGGAGGTATACTGGGGTTTGTTTTTGGCAAAGCAGGGGAATTAATCATTAATAAAATAAGCCTTGATTATGAGGGATTGTATATAGTACTGGTGATAGCCATTATGTTTTTCAGTTTTTCAGCCACCGATTTTCTCGGCGGGAATGGTTTTCTGGCTGTCTATATCTCTGCCGTCATTTTAGGGAACCACGAACTGATCCATAAAAAAAAGATTATAAAATCATTCGACAGTTTTGCCTGGTTGATGCAGATAGTTTTGTTTCTCACATTGGGGTTACTGGTATTCCCAAGCAGGGTGTTCTCTGTTTTCGGTATCGGATTGGCAATTTCAGTTTTTCTGATTCTTGTTGCCCGTCCGGCCAGTGTCTTTATCAGTCTGATACCCTTCAGAGTTCAACAGCGCAGCCGCTGGTTTATTTCGTGGGTCGGACTGCGGGGTGCTGTACCAATCGTTTTTGCTACTTATCCGCTGATTGCAGGAGCCGCAAAGGCTGATATGATTTTCAATATTGTCTTTTTCATTTCCATTACTTCGGTAATGATCCAGGGGACCAGCTTACCCATGGTTGCCCGATGGCTTCATCTCACACTGCCGGTGAATGTCAAGCAGCGAACCCAGACAGACCTTGAACTTGCTGATGGGATCAAATCGAGGCTTACAGAAATAGTAATTCCGGCCGGCAGTCCGATTGCCGGTAAACAAATTGTACATCTGGGCCTTCCGAAGACCTCCTTGATTTCATTTATTGAACGTGGAAAGAAGTTCATAACACCGACCGGTTCAACCATACTGATGGATAACGACAAGTTGTATGTGCTGAGTGAGAATCCCGGCTCGCTGGAAAAGGTTTATGATTGTCTGGATATCCTGATGCCTGAAAAAGCGGTTGGCAATCCCTGAAAATAAAAGGCCGGAAACTGGCCATAAATCAGGAACATACAACCATAGCATTACAAACATGTATAAAACCATCAATGGTCTGACATGGATAAATCACTGGAATGGATTCTTACAAATACAGTTAAAGCAGAGCTGATTGCCTGGCTGGATGCACATCCGGAAGCTTTTGAAGAGACCCTGAAACTTAGTCTTACCAACAACCAGCCATATGCCTGGCGTGCCTCCTGGCTGCTCTGGAGCTGCATGAAGGAAAACGACCCACGTGTGCAGCCTTATGTTGCCGGTATAGCCGGTTCCCTGTCGGTTAGAAATGACGAACATCAACGAGAGTTCCTGATTATCCTCAGGAAAATGGAAATACCGGAAGAGTCTGAAGGGCTGCTTTTCGATGTTTGTACCAGGGTGTGGGAGAAAACCGGCAATAAGCCTGCACTCAGGTTGAATGCCTTTAAAATGCTTGTTAAAATTGCCGCGAAACATCCGGAACTTCAGCAGGAAATGAAATTTCTTACCCAGCCTCATTACACCGGATCGCTGTCGCCTGCAGCAATCAAATCCATTTCACGTTTATTGAAAAGATGCGTGACAGAGAATGCCCGTTAAAATGCAATAGCATTCATTATCAGTGCCTAAATTATGTATCTTTGCACCAACTTAGGTCACTGAACGGTAAAAGCAACGTGTTCTGTCGCTTCCGGTTGAAAAACAGGAAGAGGAAAGTCGGGGCAATACAGGGCGCCATACTTCCTAACGGGAAGGTTCCGCTGCCGGCGGAAACAGCAAGTGCCACAGAAAATAACCGTCCCGCCACGGCGGGATAAGGGTGAAAATGTGGGGTAAGAGCCCACGGGCATGGCTGGTAACAGTCAGGTCGGGTAAACCTTATGGATTGAAAGGCCAAATATACCGGAACGTACCGCTTAACCGCGGTACAAGGGGCTGCCCGCTCTTCCGGGGGGTAGGTCGTTTGAGCCTTGCAGTGATGCATGGCCTAGATAAATGACAGAAATCCTGTATTTGCAGGATACAGAACCCCGCTTACAACGTTGTACGGCACCGTTTTTCTGAATAAAATATCCCTGCCAGAACAGGGATATTTTATTTTTTATCTGCTTGGTAAAGCGTTCAGTACAACAAACCTTATATTGGCTATTTTTGCATTATATGAACTTTCCTGCCCTGCCGGAATATCAATAACCCAGATCTGAAACCAACTTATTATGAGAATTATCCCTGTACTTGCTGCCATCGCACTGACCTTTTTGTTTTTAACCCAACACGTTTTTGCCCAGAACCCGATTCCAAATCCCGATTTTGAAGACTGGAGCGGCGGAGAACCGACCGGTTGGAACACCATCAACCAGAGTGTTTTCGGAACCAGCTTTGTTTGTGTAACCCGCGACCTATCTAACCCCCAGCATGGGACATCGTGTGCAAAAATCGAAACCGTTACCCATAATATTTTCCTTGTCGGACCAGTGACCATGCCCGGCATTCTGTCGCTGGGTGAGATCACGCTCGATGTAATCAACCAAACCGGAACCGTTTCGGGAGGAGTTCCCATCACTACCCAACCCAATCAGCTCAGGGGATGGTTCAGATACCTGCCATCAAACGGGGATTCCTGCATCCTTGGCATCGGGCTTTCAAGATGGAATGGCGTGGGACGCGACACACTTGCCCTTGCATATAAGGTGATTGGCGGCCAGACTCCAGACTGGACTGAATTTTCCGTTCCTATAGAGTATTTGATCTGGACTATGCCCGACACCATGAACATCATGTTTTTCTCATCTAACCTGCTCAACGGTAGCCCCGTCAGCGGAAGTGAACTCTGGATTGACAACCTGATGCTTGAATACGGGCCTGTAGCCGTTCAAAATGCGGGAATGAATGAAGCTCCTTCAATCCGCTATTCTACGGACGGATTTCCAATCATCACCCTGAACAATGGGGCTGTAACTTCGGAAATCAGTGTTTTCAACCTGAATGGAATTCTGGTAAAGAACTTCCCCACCTCACCGGGACTAAGGGAGATCATACTGAACACCAGTGATCTTGCCAGTGGCATTTACCTGGCCAGGTTCAAAAATAAAACCGGATCTCCTGTTTCACTGAAATTTGTCAGGTACTGATCTTCCTGCCGGCACTTTTTAATTGTTGATTGTCATCCGTTGAGGCAAACTGAGGAATTATTCTCACTGATACCCGATAACTGTTCAGGCACTGAATAACTGCGAATGAAATATCATGAATCATTCATTTTAAAGATATTGCATGATATTATCTGTATGTGAAACGTATGCTGACCAATAAACCATGACCACATCTTCCTGATTTAACCAGCCTGGTTATACTAACCGGCAAGTGAAAGCGTTAATCAGAAGTTTTCAAATACCTGTTGTTGATAAATCTGCAGCTTCCATCAGTATTAAAAGCCTTTATACGGCTAAATTTGAATCCACAAAATGCGTCCGGCATGAGAAGAATTTTCATTTATGTGATTATAGCCCTTGCTATGCAACCAACGGCAAAGGCCCAGCAAAACGATATATATCCGCGGCCTTCCGGTGAGACCAATAAGGCAGCTGACCTGTTTTCGAAGGAAAAATATGGTGCTGTCCGCGAAACCTATGCCCGGATGCAGCCTGCCGGTGATCTGCTGATGAGCTTTGATGCGGAAAAGGATTATTATACTTCGGTTAGTGCCGCAGAACTTCAACATGGCGATGCCGCTGCATTGCTCAAAAGTTTTCTGAAAACATACCCCGAAAACACCCGGTCGAACAGGGCATGGTTTCAACTGGGTAACCTCCAGTTCAGGAACAACAGTTACCGGAGCGCACTGGATGCCTATAGCAAGGTTGATCCCTACGACATGAACACGGAGGAAAATGCTGAGTTTGCTTTTAAGAAAGGTTACTGCCATTTCAAACAGGAAAATTACGACGAAGCCGCTGATGCATTTTACCGGATCAAGGAGCAACAGACAAAATACACCGGGCCGGCCAACTATTATTATGCCCATATCATGTATGCCAGCGGTAAATACGAAACCGCCCTGCGTGATTTTGAGAAACTAAGAGACGATGAGACTTTCAAAAATGTGGTCCCCTATTACATCATCCAGATTTACTATCTTCAGGGCAGGCATGATGAAATGCTTGAACTGGCCCAGCCCTATCTGAAAGGTCAGCACAACAAGCGAACCAACGAGATACTCAGACTTGCCGCTGATGTCAACTATCGTAAGGGCAATTATGCAGAGGCCATCAGGTTGATGGAAGAGTACCGCGAAATAAGCCGTAACAAAGGCAACCGCGGTGAAAGCTACCTGCTCGGTTATTCCTACTACAAAACAGGGAACTACAGCAAAGCAATTCCTGAGTTTCAGTCGGTCACGACCGAAAACGACAGCATGGCGCAGAATGCCTACTATCATCTTGGTGATTGTTACCTGAAATCAGATCAGAAAAAATTTGCTTCAGGCTCTTTCCTGGCAGCCTGGAAAATTCCCATCAAGTCCGACATCGCCGAAGATGCCCTCTTCAACTATGCGAAGATATCCATTGAAATTTCCTATAATCCATACAACGAAGCCATTAAGGCTCTTCAGCAATACCTGAACGAATACCCGTCATCACCCCGCAGGGACGAGGCGTATACATACCTGGCCAACCTTTATATGGTCACCAAAAACTACCGTGAGGCCCTGACTACCCTTGAGAACATTAAAAAACGCAATGCCTCACAGAATACCATATATCAGAAAATTACCTATTTCCGCGGTCTGGAGCTGTTTTCCGACAACCAGTTCTTCGATGCCATCGGGCAGTTCAAAAAATCGCTCGATAACCGTTCTGATGATGAAATTACCGCCGGAGCGATGTTCTGGACCGCCGAATCATATTACAGATTAGGTCAGTATGAAATAGCAGCCGGGTACTATGATAAATTCCTGGGTCTTTCCGGGGCTGAAAAATATGCTTCCTACAACACTGTAAACTACAGTCTGGGCTATTCCTACCTGAAACAGAAGAACTATTCAGCGGCAAAGCAGGCCTTTACCAAATATATTGAAAGCAGACCTACAGATATAAAAATGCTGAATGATGCACGTTTGAGACTGGCAGACTGCCACCTGATGACAAAGCAATACAAGGAGGCCATACAGCAGTACGACCAGGCCATCGCCGCCAGGGCTTCAGATGCTGATTATGCGCTTTTCCAGAAATCAATAGCTGTGGGTGTTACAGGCAATCTGAACCAGAAGGTGAGTTCATTGCAGAAACTGCTGACTGATTATCCCAAATCAAATTACAGCGATGATGCAAGGTTTGAACTGGGAAGGACATTTGTTTCACTTAAGAAAAACGAAGAAGCACTTGCTGCTTTCCAGAAAGTAGTCGCCGAATACCCCAGGAGCAGTATTGTTAAGAACGCCTTACTCAACATCGGTCTTGTTTATTACAACACCAACCGCGATCAGAAGGCGCTTGAAACCTTTAAGAAAGTGGTTTCTGATTATCCTGCCACACCCGAAGCCCGCGAAGCACTTGCCGTAATCAGGAATATCTATGTAGATATGAACCAGGTAGATACTTTCGTCGAATACACAACCGATATTCCTTTCGCCAATGTCACCCTTTCCGAACAGGATTCACTCACCTTTACCGCTGTTGAAAACCGGTATATGAGTGGTGAATGTGATAAGGCAATAACCGGCTTTACATCTTACCTGCAGAAGTTTCCCAATGGCAGTTTTGCCGTTAATGCCGGATTCTATAAAGCCGATTGTGAAGCCAGGGCTGGTAAGACCGATGAAGCACTCAAAACCCTGGAAGCCGTTCTGGCACATCCCAGGAATAGTTTCACCGAGAAAGCTGCTCTGAAAGCTGCAGAAATCCTTTACAAATCGAAGGATTATGAAAAAGCACTGGCCATGTTCCAGAAACTTGAAGAAAACGCCGAAAACAAGGCCAATATGACCGAGGCAATAACCGGTCAGATGCGTTGCCAGTACTATACCGGCAACCATGGCCTGGCCATCATGAACGGGCAACGCCTGCTACTGCAGGATGATCTGTCGCACGGCCTGATGGCTGAAGCCAACCTGATCACCGGTAATTCTGCCAGAACGCTCAACCGGCCTGAGCTTGCCCGGAGTTCCTACAGTGAAACCATCCGGCTCTCGCAGGGAGAATACGGTGCTGAAGCCCTGTTTGGCCTCGCTGAGATGAGCTTCCAGGACAAGGATTACAAAAACGCTGAGAAACACATTTTCAAACTTACCGGTGATTATGCATCCTATGATTATTGGGTCGCCAAAGCATTCATCCTGCTATCGGATGTTTACCTCAAAACAGGAAATACCTTCCAGGCAAAACAAACACTCCAGAGCATCATTGATAACTATGACGGCCAGGACCTGAAAAAAATAGCCGGTGAAAAACTGGCGCAGCTGGAACAGCTGGAGGGCATACAACCCGGCAGTCAGGAATTTGACGATGAAGATGGAATAATTATCAGATAATTAATGAAATCAGGCAATCCATTGCGAAACAACAGCACTGACATGAATTTCAACATACAGTCATCACACAGAAATGCCATCCTGCTCCTGTCCCTCGGACTAAGCTGCATTTCAACCTTCACTTTTGGCCAGGGAATCAACGAGCAGGTCACGGTAACAGCTGCATTCGAGCCTACCATCTCCGAAACAGCCAAGCTAAGCATCAGCCCTTCGCCCGATGAAACCGTTGTCAAACTACCGGTCATGACCTATTCGGTGAAACCCCTGCAAATGGAGACAACCCTGAAACCGGATAATATTACTCCCGTTAAGCTGGTTGGCGAACCAGTGAAAAAGCTATACCGGAATTATGCCAGGGTCGGGTTCGGCAATTACACCACGCCCTATGCTGAGTTTTTCGCCAATTCTCTTCGATCAAAATCATATTCCTTCGGGGTTCACCTGAAACATCTCTCCTCGTCAGGAAAAATAAAAGACTACCCCAAAAGCAGCAATAGCCTTAATCTCATTCAGCTTAGCGGACAGAAATTTACTGAAAACCACACCATTAGCGTGGGTGCCGGATACCGCCGGAACGTTGCCCACCACTATGGCTTTATACCCGAAGAAGCTGAGATGGTCTTTAACGAAGACAGCCTCAAACAGCGCTTCAACAGGCTGAATTTTTCTGCCGGAATTAAATCAAACTATACAGAGCCCGATCAGCTGAATCACCGGGTTGGTCTCTCTTTCAACAACATCGGAGACTTATTCCAAACACGAGAATCACTGATCAGGGTAAATACCAGACTGGATAAAAGGTTCGAATTGTTCGACCTGACCGAATACCAGGTCCTGGCGCTTGAAGCTGATCTCCGGTTTACCGGATACAAAGACAGTACTCTGAAGCAGAGCAGTTCAGTCATTACCCTTAAGCCATCGGTCAGTACTGAATTTGAGGAATACAGGTTGTTGCTCGGGTTTGATTTCTCTGTTCAGATTGACTCCGCTTCAAAAGTATATCTGTCCCCCTTTGCTGAAGCCCAGGTAAGGGCACTTGAAGATGCCATCGTGATTACGGCAGGGATTACCGGTGGTCTCACCCGAAAGGGTTTTGACATTCTGAGTGATGTAAATCCTTTTGTACAATCGGTGCTGCCCCTCAAATACACCCGCGATCGTTTTACTTTTTATGCAGGGGCCAGGGCCAAAGCCGGAAAATATATTGACCTCTCAGCTTCATTCAGTACCAGCAGCATCGAAAACGAAGGGTTTTTTATCAATGATCCGGATCAACCTTTGCTGAACCGCTTTACACTCATCTATAACGATGGTAACGTGATGAAGGGCCGATTTGAAGCTGGTTTCCATTCAGGTGAGAGAATCCGGATCACGGCTTTTGCATCCTTCGAAAAATGGTCGCTGACGAATGATGAAATGCCATGGCACAGGCCCGTAACTTCGTTCGGTGCTGAAGGAAGTTATGACATCCAGAAAAAGATTCTGGTGAAAGCAGGCTTCATTACCAATGGCAAACAGTATGCGCAACTGCCTTCACCTGACCGCGACGGGGATTATCTGACCAGGACAGTAAAAGGATACACCGACATCAATCTGGGTGTTGAATATCGCTATACAAAACTACTTTCCGCATTCCTGAATATGAGTAATCTGATGGGTTCAAGGTACCATCTCTGGTATAATTATCCGGCTTACCGCTTCAGGATCATGGGAGGTGTTTCCTATTCTTTCTAAAACAACATTGAAACAAAGCAAATCACAGGGCAGTCTTTTTGACTGCTCCCTTTTTCGTATGTTCTTTTTCTGATGCGAACGGAATCGATAAGTCAGCCCATTAAAATATCATGGTAAGCATGAAGGATGGGCAAAACTGAATCAGAAACCTGAACCAACGCATCGCTATCAACTAACTTTTACCTGTTGATTTTATGGTCCCTCCTGCCTGCGGTTGGTGGCTAAAAAAACGACACGGCGAATCAATGACAGATCCACCGTTTTTGTTAATAACTTCAGGCGGTTTTGATGCATTGCGGATGTAAAACCAAAGCTAAAAAAACCTACCTTTGCATACTTACAAATTTATACTAGTAAACTGAATATGAGCGAATTAAATAAATCTGCCGGGACTAATGAAAATGGCAACGGGAACGGGAACGGCAACTACACTGCAGAAAACATTCAGGTACTTGAAGGGCTGGAAGCGGTTCGCAAACGTCCTTCAATGTACATTGGGGATACCGGATCACGCGGATTGCACCATCTTGTATATGAAGTAGTTGATAATTCAATTGATGAAGCACTGGCTGGTTACTGCAACACCATTGAGGTCTTCATTCATGCAGACAATTCCATTACTGTAAGTGATAACGGGCGGGGTATCCCTACTGATCTTCATGAAAAGGAAAAACGTTCGGCACTTGAGGTAGTCATGACAGTGTTGCATGCCGGCGGAAAATTTGACAAGGGCTCCTATAAAGTTTCAGGAGGATTGCATGGTGTAGGTGTATCCTGCGTCAACGCGCTCTCATCTTTACTTAAAGTTACTGTCTGCCGCGAAGGTAAAATATTTGAACAGGAATATGCCATCGGGAAACCCCAGTATCCCGTCAGGGTTGCAGGTGCATCTGAAAAAACAGGCACCACAGTACATTTCAAACCCGATACAGAAATATTTACATCCGACATATATGATTTTGAGATCCTTGCCTCGCGTTTGCGTGAACTTGCCTTCCTGAACAAACGGATCAGGCTTTCGATCACCGACGAAAGAGATCTGGATGAAAACGGAAATCATCCTTACACTTCATTCTATTCGGAAAACGGATTGCAGGACTTTATCGAGTATCTCGACGGTATGCGCGAAAAACTGATGCCGGATCCGATCTACATTGAAGGTGAGAAAAACGAGATTCCCGTGGAAATCGCCATGCAATATAATACCTCCTTCAGCGAGAACATTCACTCTTATGTCAATAACATCAACACCCACGAAGGTGGTACTCACCTTGCCGGTTTCAGGAGGGCACTCACCCGTACACTAAAAGCCTATGCCGATAAATCGGGCATGCTCTCGAAACTTAAATTCGATATCAACGGCGATGACTTCCGCGAAGGACTTACCGCCATCATATCGGTGAAAGTCCAGGAACCGCAGTTCGAGGGTCAGACTAAAACCAAACTCGGAAACAATGAAGTGATGGGTGCTGTGGATACCCTTGTTTCAGAACTGCTCAACTATTACCTGGAAGAACACCCGAAAGAAGCCCGCACCATTGTCAATAAAGTAATCCTTGCCGCTACCGCACGTCATGCAGCCCGTAAAGCACGCGAACTCGTTCAGCGGAAAAATGTGCTCACAGGTTCCGGCCTCCCCGGAAAACTGGCCGATTGCAGCGAACGTGATCCCGCACAATGTGAATTGTACCTTGTTGAGGGAGATTCCGCAGGCGGAACAGCCAAACAGGGTCGCGACAGGCGTTTCCAGGCTATTTTACCACTCAGGGGAAAAATCCTGAATGTTGAAAAAGCCATGCAGCATAAAATCTTCGATAGCGAGGAAATAAAGAACATCTTTACTGCCCTGGGTGTTTCCATCGGCACTGATGACGATAGCAAAGCCCTCAACATGCAAAAACTCAGGTATCACAAAGTGGTAATCATGACCGATGCTGATGTTGACGGAAGCCATATTGCTACGCTCATTCTGACTTTCTTCTTCAGGTATATGAAAGAGCTGATCGAAAACGGGTTTGTTTACATCGCCACCCCACCCCTTTACCAGATCAGAAGGGGAACCACAGAGCGTTACTGCTGGACAGAGGAAGAACGCCTCGCTCTCGTTGCAGAGATGAGCAATGGAAAGGAAAGCAGTGTTCACATCCAGCGTTACAAAGGTTTGGGTGAAATGAATGCCGAACAGTTATGGCTTACCACCATGAATCCTGAATTCAGAACCCTGAGACAGGTTACCATTGACAATGGCACTGAAGCCGACCGGATCTTTTCGATGCTGATGGGTGATGAAGTTCCACCACGTCGCGATTTCATTGAAAAGAATGCCAAATATGCAAAAATTGATGTATAGGCATGCACATGCGAAATTACAACCGGCTTTTGGCCGGTTTTTTTTTGAAAACAAGACATTTTTCTCAGCATCCTGAATCGAACTTTAAAGAACTGCGCACAGAATCTCCCCGGGAGCAGCAGGATGCCAAAAAAAAGAGAAATATTACTCAATTTCCTGCCCGAAACTACGTTATTATTTCTTTAATTCCTGGTATCAATCATCAAATTCTGACTTCCTATGAACTTAAAAATAACACTGCTTACCATACTACTCTCTCTTTTTGCTATCACCGGTTACTCGCAGAATTATTCAACTGCTGCCGGACTCAGACTGGGTTATTTTACCGGGCTGACCATCAAGCATTTCATAACCGGAACCAACGCCATCGAAGGGATGGCTTCGGTGAGATGGGGTGGCTTTGCCGTTACCGGTCTGTACGAATGGCAAAAACCCGTCAGGGGCGCTGCCAACCTGGACTATTTTCTGGGGCTGGGTGGCCACATAGGGGTGTGGGGAGATCATTACTACTGGTATAAAGACGATAGAGACGGGGCTTTTGCCATCATTGGCATCGACTTTATCGCAGGTCTGGAATATACTTTTCCTGAAGTTCCCTTTAATATTGGCCTTGACTGGAAACCAGCCTTTAATCTGGTCGGGGATACACACTGGTGGGGCGATGGGGTCGCCGTTTCTATCAGGTATATTTTCTAAAGAACGAAAAAAGATTTCGCCTGAAGATTTTCAGTCGTAGTCTCTGAATTTCATTCGTGTTCATCACTACTTCATTTTGGTTTTCTTTGGTTCGAAAGAAACCACTCATACAACTCAGGATTGTTGTAAGTCTCTGTCCAGCTGTCGTGCCCGGCAGTCGGGTAAATCGTGAACCGGGCCTTATTACCGGCTTCCTCAAGTGATTTCACCATTTTCGCCGTTTCGCCGATCAGCACCACATCATCGGCGGCACCGTGAAAAACCCAAATAGGAAGGTTTATTAATTCAGCTGCCCTTGAAGGGTAATTACGGTTAATCCTGGCGCACACAGGCGCTATGGCAGCGAAGTAATCAGGATAAGCCATAGCCATATCCCATGTGGCCCATCCTCCCATACTCAGGCCTGTGATATAAATCCGGCTTTCATCGATTCTGTATTCAGAGGCAATATGTTTTATCAGAGCATACAGAGTCTCTGTATCCCAGTCAACAGAGTCAGGACATTGCGGCGAAAGCACTACAAAAGGGAAATCTTTGCCCTGTTGAATAAGTTTAGGTGGTCCGTGAACCTTAACTTTTTCGATATCGGTCCCACGTTCACCGGAGCCATGCAGAAAAACAAGCAGCGGCCATTCCGGGGATGGTTCATTGTATCCAAATGGCAGGTACAGGAGGTAATCCGAAGATACTTCCCGCTGAATCGTTCCTGAAAAAGAACCTTTTTCCTGAACCGTCTGAGCAGGAGTCATTATCGTGGAAAACATCAATACCAATGAAATCAGGAATGTTCTCATATCAATTCAGTTGCTGGAAAATGCAGGAATCAATCATAAAAAGTCCAGGATATCCCAAACCTGAAACCACGGTCTGGCATAGGGTAACCCGGCACCATGATGTAATCGTATCCGCTCAGACCGCTGTTGAGATGCTTCAGCATCAGGTACATTTTTGCCCGTTTGACCCTGATGTTGATAAATGCATCGATATAGGGGTAATCACCGGTTTTAATGCTGTTCTGAAGATAATACGATCTGAGTGCCGGCATATAGGCATCAGCATAAAAAGCAGAATTATACAAAACAGATAGTCCTGCCTGAAAATGCAAAGCCCGTTTAAATAATGGCGTGGAGAAACTTCCGCTGACCCTTCCGGCTATTTCAGGAAGATGCAACAGTTCATCCTTAGAAACGCTCTGCCATGCACCAAAAGCCCCGATATCGAACTTCCCGAAACGGAATGCAGCCTGTCCCCATACCTGGCTTACACTGAAAGATTCCTCCTGCTTTTCAGGAATGGCCAGTTCATTCAGGTATACCCAGTTGGTCAGATTATAGAGATTAAACCCACCCTTGAGGTTCTTACGCTCATACATAGCCCTGGCACTAAAAATAGTCTGCTGCCCGAAAGCATTTTCCCATTTAAAATGATTGGAATAATGCATCTGGAAAAGATAATCGGGTTGCAGGGCATCAACAGCCATCGAAGCTGAAAGATTTCCCCATGAAGTTGAATTATCGAAAGCCGGCAATGTCAGTTTTGCTGAAATACCTTTGTCACCATTGAAAGGATTGCCCTGTGAAACCCATATCCGGCCTTCGGCTTTCGCTATTCCGAAAGCATTTGCTGCAAGATAGGCATAGGGTGTAAATCGAATATACTTTTTAGATATAGAGTCATTTTTGTAAACACTGAAAGCATATTCTACTCCGGCCCTGAGCAGCAATGCTTTCCCTTGTCCCCTGACCCTGCCTACCCCACCCTCGAATGAAATATCGTTTAATATTTCATGATAATAAACTGAATCGAAAGTTTTAGTAGAATCTATATAAATATCGCGGTAAAACCCGGATAAAGGGTTAGCGTCTGTATAAAGCAAGGAATTCCTTGTATACGAGAAAGTATGTCTGAAAAAATTAGTGCGATTGGGATTATAATAACGGTGTAATGAATCCGGAAGACGGGTTTCCTGAAGACTATCGGCCATTTTAGTCAAACTGTCAGTCCGTGCAGGATTATGCCCGAAATAATAAAAATGTCTTATAAAAACTCCGCTTTCCCTGATCTGATTATCGGCTGCCTTCAAATTGACCGGAATACGCTTTCTATCGGTTTCAATGTTGCTTGAAAACAGGCTGTCGTATGTAATACCGCCATTTTCACGCCATTTCAGCTTGTTGATATGATAGTTTGCCAGCAACATATACCGTTCGTTATCAGACACAAATTGTCCCTGCGCTGCAAACCCCATATCATCCGATTTCTGACGTTCGTACAACCCAATTGAATTAATAAGTCTGAGATCTATCCCTACGGTGATTCCCCTTGAAAGGTTTTGCGCATGGGTAACATTAAATACCTGTTCCTTGGCCTTTCCTGTATTATAAAAAACCACTGAATAGGGATTCCTTACATGATAAAAAGAAATATTCTCATTCTTTAACAGATAAGCATTATAGACTGGTGGAGCAAAACGGAAACCCGTCATTGATTCCGGATCAAAAAGCATTGATTTATATGCCAATCCCGCATTCCCGTTGAGCAGGTTCAAACATGAGCCTGATTCAGTGGGTAAATAATACTGGAAATCTGTAAGTGACGAATCAACAAGGGTAACCATCTTCTCACCTGGCCAGCGGTTGTTCAGTTTAACAAGCTGAACTGTAGCAGTATCCGGGGAAGGTTCCGACTGGGCAGCGGTCTCCTCATTCTGGGCAGATAAATATCCAATAGATGAGAAAAGAGAAAACAATAAAAGGAATAATCGCCGCATTAGACAGAACCTGAAGTAAAATGCAAAGATAAATTAAAACGGTCAACTCAGATTACCGGTGCTTCCAATTAATTGGAAGCTTTTGGAAATGCATCAGACCGGCCAGAAAAGAAAAATGCCAGTGTAATACTGGCATTAACGGGGTTCTTTCAATAATATTATGCTGGAAGGCTGACTTTTGGTATTACATATTCAGCCTCAAAGATTAAGCTTCTTCAATGACAGTTTTTCTGCGTTTCATAATCGTGGCAATCCCATATCCTATTCCCAGAGAAACCAGAAAAGCCAAACCATTGCCAACAGGAGCATTTCCTCCTTCAGGCGGCAGGTTGGTGGTTTGACCATGTCCTTCACCAGGTGGTGGAGGTGGCGGTCCTCCCTGAGCTGAAACATTGGTATTTAATGCAATCACTAAAGCAGTGATGAAAATACCTGCCATGACCTTCACGTAAATCCTCATCTTAAATTGTGTTTTGTTGAATAAACTAAAAGTGCGTTACCTGTGGATTCCGTCATCACTTAAATATGATAAATGCGATTTCCGGGAAAAATCCCACATCAGTTTATCGTGTTCCGGATAAAAAGTAACCCGATATTCCTGAAAAAAAATTAAATATTCTTAAACCCGGAAAACTAGGCCGGAAAGACAATTCCTAAAAATTTGCTATGCATTGATTATCTGAATGATACAGAAATACAAGATATTGATCAGGGCAAAGGCGAATCGAACTTCAACCGACCAACATTTTATGGAAAATCCGCCAGGGTCAGATACTCTGTAAGAATTCATGTTATGTATTGCAGGCGCCAGGTTAACCCATAAATTCAACCGCGCATTTACGTCTGCGCTAGAATTCCCGGGTTGAACTTTACTAAAACTGATTGCAGGCCCATGATACAAAAAAAATCTTGAAATGGAAGGGTAACCCTTTAAGCAACCGGGGAAATACAAATTGCGAAATAAAATTCAGATTACAATTTGGATCTCATGTCAAAATATGATTACCATAGCTTTAAAACATTGTGGGGCGCGGTGCGGGAGCCAAGAGACTTACCTAATCCCGGAGATTTAAAATACCCGGCAGTTTGTCTGATTTGTGGCAGAATATACATAAATCAGTATTTGACAATTTTTTGATGACAGGTCCGATCACCAACCATAATTTCCAGATGATAAAATCCAGGCTGATAACCTGACAGATTGATAAGTTGTGCAGGGTTTGTTACCGACTCATGGCAAACTACCCTGCCTTTCATATCATTGATCCGAAATCCTGTAAGACCTGGGATGTATAGATTGAGTACATCCTTTTACAGGATTGGGGTAAATTCTCGAACCGACCGGAAGGTTGGCTGAATTGGTTACCAATGTGGTATAAGTTACCATACCTGAAATGGTGCCATCCTCATTCAGTGTCATCACAAGATTCCCACCCTCAATCAGCCAAAGACCGTCAGGAGTTCCGTTGTCTTCGATGGCTCCCCATTCATAGGTTCCGGGAACCATATCGAGTGATAGTGTCCAGGTATGGTTGTCAGGGTTCATCGCAATGGTGTCCCAGGCTGTCATCTGACCTTTCAGTTTGATTGCATCATGCAGTTCCGTAGCATCGATGATGGTAAATAGTACCGGGAAAGTTTGCTGGGGTTCAGTTACTTCGAGCACTCCTGAAATATTCTCAGTGCCGTCCCAGAAACCACCTCCTGTTTCAGAAAATCCGCCGTAAACAAAATCGCCCTCATTATACCTGAAACGGCTGGCATAATACCAGGTTCCTGTTTGAGTGAATCCGGGACCAATGTTGGCAAAAAATTCATCGTTGTTTCCTGATGGTCCATTATGCGAAGCAGGCATCCAGTCGGTCCATGTATCGGGATTGCTGTCGGTGGCACTATATCCTATCCAGGCTTCCAGACCCGGTGCCGGCTCCGGCTGTCCCGTCACACCCTGAATCCAGACCTGGGCATATACATCGTATGACTGGCCTACAGCGATCATCCCTGAATCGGGATACTGCAGGTTTGCCCAGTTAATCTCCGGATTGATGATTGTTTGAACTGTCAGCACCCCGGAGATATTCGTGGATCCATCCCATGGGCCCCCTCCGGTTTCTGAATACCCTCCATAAAAGAACTCTCCTGTATTCAGGCGGAACCGGCTGGCATAATAATAAGTGCCTTCATCAATCAGATATTGCCCCAGATTGGCAACATACTCATCGTTGTTGCCTGAAGGTCCGTTGTATGAAGCCGGAAACCAATTCGTCCATGCTGATGGATCGGTATTGTTCGAACTGTAACCAATCCATGACTCAACACCAGGAGCCGGTTCGGGTTGCCCTGTCACTCCTTCGATGTATGCCTGGGCATAAACATCGAGGTTCTCCCCGGGAACAATGGTTGCGCTGCCCGGGTACTGCAGATTGATCCAGTCGAAATCCGGATCAGGGAGGACATCATATACAGTCAGAACCCCTGAAACATTGGTGGTACCATCCCAGAATCCACCGTTAAATCCTCCGTAAACATATGGATCATCGTTGTATTTGAAACGCGTGGCATAATAATAGTTTCCGGGAGTTGTCAATAAGAGGCCTATATCGGCCATAAATTCATCATTACTTCCTGAGGGGCCATTGTGAGTAGCAACAACCCAATCTGTCCAGGTTGCCGGATCTGTATCAGCTGAGCTGTAACCAACCCATGCCTGTAATCCCGGTGCCGGAGTTGCCTGTCCTGTAACACCAGTTATAAATACCTGTCCATAAACATTATAGGCTCCCCCGGTTTCAATCTCTCCGCTGCCGGGCCATTGCAGATTTGCCCAGGTAATCGTCGGAGGAGGAGGAGTGCCAATGGCATAATAAAAGTTGGCTCCGGCATTGTTGTTAAGCTGCAATGCGCATAGTCCGTAATCTTC
The DNA here is from genome assembly GCA_016705005.1 of Bacteroidales bacterium. Classification (GTDB taxonomy): domain Bacteria; phylum Bacteroidota; class Bacteroidia; order Bacteroidales; family Lentimicrobiaceae; genus Lentimicrobium. The sequence continues at coordinate 85,120 of JADIZB010000035.1, forward strand.
GGTTAGCCCGGCAAGGGTCGAACTCAAAACATAATAATAAACTCCGGTTGAAGTGGGCAGTCCGGGAATTGTGGCGGTTCCGCTTGTCCCATTCATGGTCACAGCCACTCCCTGCGATGTGACCCAGTTGTCGGTGGTATAACTCAGATAAAAATGTTCTTCGGCTGATGGAGCAGCAACGGTTGTAATATTGATAACAACCGGAACATTCTCAAATACGTTCGAAGGCACTGAAACAGATGAAATTGCTACCGGTTCAGCGCTGGTTTCCATAAATATGGCCCTTGCATCCTGATATCCCAGGTCTTCCCAGTTAACAGTGTACCACTTACCGTCAACAAGTGTTGCTGAATTATCCGATCCTCCTTCTTTAGTATAAGTCTGCAGTGTGTTCATGGCAACCGTAACACTGGCCCATTTATTCTGATAATAATTGGTAACCGGACCACTGGTGAACAACCAGTTGTATGTTCCTCCGATCAAATCAGCCCCGGATGTATTTACACTGAACCTTGTTTGCCAGTGCAACTGATCGCAGGGGACCTTTACCAGTCTGCCACCCGGCACCTGAATCGGATTTGCCAGCGCCAGATTATTGGTTGGAGGGTTTGTCCAGGCATTCCACGCACCAGGCATATTCAATCCTTCCGGTTCATAGATCTGCGCCTTTGATCCTGAAGAAAAAGAAACCTGAAGTAAAATCAGCAGGAAAAACACTGAATTGAATTTAAATCCTGAAAGTAACGGATGTTTCATGATGGTTGGTTTTATAATATGGTTGCTTTTACAATGGCTTTGAAAATGAATTCTTCAAACAATGGTGAACATTTCAACCGGAAACTGAAATTGTGAATTTTGCCCGGCAAATCAATCAGGTTCGACCTGCGTCAGGCTTTCAAAACACTAAATTACTCTGATTAAATCAAGAAAACAAATGATATTTCTTTGCAAACGATTGCGGTACTGATATTTGTGATCAGATTCTGTTGAAATGATAAAAAAACAGGGCAGATAAACGGGTTTCCTGATTTTTCAGGGATAGCTGAACGGGCGATGAATCAATTGGAAAGTTGAATAAAATAAAAAGGCAGGTGATAAAAAATCAGCGACTAAAAAACGCAACCGGATTCGCTGTGATTAAATCTTTGCCTATTTTTTGATGAACTTCCCCTCAAGGCAAAGCCCACCTTTCAGAATCCTGAGAATATAAACACCTGGGGTCAGTTCCTTAACCATGGCCTTGTTGCCAGACAGGATAGGTAATGTTTTTACCTTCTGACCGGTTATGTCGAATATATCAATGGAATCAGCTGCTGTGAGCGGTAATCCCTGAAAAGTCAACTCGCTTTCAACCGGATTTGGAAAACACAACAAAGTACTTTTACCAGAGACCATTGGAACAGCAGCCGCATAATTTCCGAACAGCCACAGATATGCATCCTTAAATTCACTACGCCACAAAGCCTCGTTATGCTGACCACCTGTTACAACTTTGTTGAATATTTCAGCCTGATTAAAACCAGCATCCAATAATGTATCATTCATTTTTAACATGTCTGTAACTGTATTGCCCCCTTCGAGTGTACCGCACAACTGATATAGTCTCATCTCCCGGAGTTTCCCTGTTTGACGGGTAAATGCCCAGACGCTGTCGGAGAACCAGTACGAAGGTGAGAAAATTCCGGCTTTACTGAATACATCCTGGTAACTGAGTGCCCCGTAGTGAGAAATCAACCCGCCCAGTGAACTTCCCATCAAAGCTGTATTTTCTCTGTCGGTTAGTGCGCGGTAATTTGCATCGATATAGGGTTTCAGCGTTTCGAAGATAAACCTGATATAAAGCTCCCCGTCACCACCACCATATTGCTGATTAATCCAGGGTGTATATTCTGCAATTCTGCTTGCTCCTCCATTGTCAACCCCGACCACGATGGGCACTTTATATCCTTGCAGTGCAAGTGCGTTAAGCGTTTCATCCACCTGCCACTCACCGGAAAAAGAAGTCATGGCATCAAACAGATTTTGCCCATCGTGCATATACAAAACGGGGTATTCCAACCCTGATGTGTTATAATCAGGCGGCAGATAGATCCAGACTCTTCGCGAACGGTTCAGCTGGGGAATAAAAAAATTTTCTGCCATAACCGAAACATTCTCTGCTGCGGTAGAAACGGGTCCTCCCCCATTATCAGCCCAGTTGAGGATGTCAACTGGGATGGTTTCACCATTACCAAAGGTGAAGGTCCTGTCTGAAATTTCTTCTCCGCTGGCCCCTTTTTCAACTGTTTCCCAGGATCCACGTGTGAATTTGAAATGTATCACAGTCCCTGAAGCTTGCTCAGCCAGAGTTATTTCCCATTTATCCTGATCATTTTTATGCAGCATATAGGATGCCGAACCAGGATTCCAACCTGTAAAATCACCGGCTATAAAAAGGTTATCCTGCGGTGGTGTTACCGATGGTAAATTATCAATGATGAAAGTCACCTGTGCTGTTGCAGGCAAAACAAAGGCTGCAGCAAGAATAATTGAAATTATGAGTTGATTTCTCATTCTGATCTGATGTTGAATTTGCTTTACAATGTTAGCACATTTATTAACCGATTCCATCTCGTCATGATGAATTAAGTCCGGTACCTTCTTAAAGAGGATAATTTACGATCCGGATCATTACAGACATTGGATCAAATTACTGTTATAATCCGTTTGTTCTGAAAATGTTAGATGAATGGTTGGTGGAAAGTAACAGACAACAAAAGCCCTGCTATTCCGGAAAACCGGAACAGCAGGGCCGTAGATGTACAGTTATTAACCCTGGTTATTCTCCGGATTTCCGGCGATCGACCAGATGTTTGATACCATAACCAATACCCATTCCGAACAACAGGACCAGGCCTCCGCCCAAAGGTGCATTTCCACCCTGCGGTGGCTGATCTCCGTTTAGGTTGTGCTGTCCGGGAGGGGGTGGTGGATTCTGTGCAAGTCCGGTAACTGACAATCCTATCAGGAGTCCGAGGCTTAAGGCCATTGTCAGGATTTTCATTCTCTGTTTCATATGCTGATTATTTTTCTTGTTTCTGAATATGTTTACCCGGTGAAAAAATCATGACGTGCCTTTAATTTTCGCCGTTAAGGCACGTCATGCTGTGGGTCTATTTTTTAAGCACCACTTTTTTACTCACCACACTATTTCCACTGATGACATTCACCAGGTAAATTCCTTCGTTAAGGTTACTTCCGTCAATGGTATTAAGGCCGCTATTCACTGAAGTGTGATGCATAACCTGACCTAAAAGGTTTGTTACCGTAACTTCAGATCCTGAAGCAGCACCATTGATATATACGACATTCCTATATCCATATATATTAACCCTGCCTGATTCGGGATTGTCGATACCCACCGCACCAAAGGTAAGGAGGAAGCGGTCAGCGTCATCCCCATCAAGAGCAGTAAAGTTATAAACAGGGTTCTGTGTAAGGTTAATAACCGCATTCGTTTTCTTATCGGTCAGGAAGACAATGCTTCCCGGAACCGACTGCGCCAGTTCAATGCTGAAATCGGATGCGTTGTTTCTGACAAATCCAAACGGGATGACCGTTTCATTGGTCAATGCTGGTAATGTATTCAAAGCAAAATTTTCGCTGCCTGATTTTGAGTAGAACATCGGGGCAAAACCGGCAAGGAAATATGAATCAAAGTCGGCATCGAAAGCTTCCGTTGCAAGTGAATTAAAACGGACAAGACTTGACTGAGAGGTATGACCAGCAATATCGTTGGCTTTCAGCACAATCATTTCTTCACCTGATTTATACCAGTTTGCATTGCTGTGAACCCTTGAGCTGACAGGAATAGTTAATTCTCCGTTTCCGGTAGTATGAATCATAAATCCGTTCATCGATGGAATAACATTTCCAACTTCAATTGAGGTTTTATAACTTGCATCCACCGAACTCCACACCTGCACTACCGGATCAATATTTGTCCTGACAAGGCTTCCTGCATTGATTGCACTGGCAAACGGGTTTCCAACCAGGTGCCATCCGGGGAATGCACTGGTCGGGGTATTGGTTAAGCCCGATACGGTTACCATGGCGTTATTCATTAAATCACTGAATGTTTTAGTGGAAGTCTGTCCATAAGCAACCAGATATCCTTTACCCGGAGTGAAGCTGATCATTTCAGGGTGATTCTTTTGATTGAGCCAGTACTCATAAGTCCTGCTTTCGTCAAATGCATAGAAGTCATAATTGGGTATAATTGGAATCCAGTCTCCGGTTGCACCGCATATTATACACTGATTGGCCACCGGTGAGGAGATCAGGTGCCAGCCATCGGAAGCAGTTTCACTGGTATAGGCTGTAATATAACGCTCAATAGTGGTAGTTCCGCTGACGGTAAGAAATTCATTACCGATAATACTACCGGTACCTGTTGCATTGGATTGAATCGTAAAATCATTACAAACACCTGCAGCAGTTAGCGTCGGATAATTGGTAAGACCTGCAGGGATGGTAACATTGGTAACAGCCCCGGGAACACCATTGCTCCAGTTGGCTGCATTTGCCCAGTTGTTATCTGCACTTCCTGTCCAGGTGGATGCAGCCGGGAAATTGACCGTAAGCACCCCGCTTACATTGCCTGAACCATCCCAGAAACCACCCGAAAAACCACCATAAATATAAGGGCCACTTCCAAGTTTAAAACGTGAGGCATAATAATAGGTACCGCCGGCACCAATTGCCTGACCAAGATTGGTCTGATACTCATCGTTGTTGCCGACCTCACCAAAATAAGGTGCAACAATCCAGTTTGTCCAGGTGTCAGGATTTGTATTTTCACTGCTGTATCCGATCCATGCCTGCATACCGGCACCCTGTCCTGCACCGGCTGTTACCCCGTTAGCATATACCTGTGAATATACAAAGAAGTCCTGGTTGGGATCAATGGTTCCATTGGCCGGCCATTGAAGGTTAGCCCAGCCTATTGAAGGAGGAGCTGCAGATGTCACAGTAACGGTCCATACTTTCTGTGAAGTACTTTCGCTGGTAACAGTGTAGGTTACAGGATTTGTAAAATCGCGTGCAACACCACTGGCCGGATCTATCGATGCCAGAGCAGATACAGTAATGGTTGGTGTCAAAGCAGTGACATCAGTACCATAAGCAACTTCGATACCTACGGTTGCTGCACCTGAATTGATAACGGCTGCACCTGTCTGCTGAGGCAGGGTAAAGCCGAGGATTTCAGCCTGGGTACTCAGTCCGCTCACTGTATAGGAATAAGCTGAACTGCTTTTGATGGTGTAGAGGTCAAAATCAGCCGAAATACTTCCGACGGGTGCTGCTGAATGCATAATAATTTACAACTGCCCCGGGCCCTGAGCAGGGATGGTAGCCGTTCCAGTGCTACCGGACATTGTGAAGGTCGCAACAGAGGAGTTAACCCAGTTATTGGTGCTATAGCGCAAATAAAGATCTCTTCTGCAGCCGGGCTTGCACTGGTGGTAGGGTTATTTCAACAGCCGTGTTTGCAGGAACCGATGAGGGCACTGGACAGAGATGTCAGACTTACCGGTTGGGCACTGGTTTCCATAAAAATGGCCTCGTATTCTGGTAACCTTTATCTTCCCAGTTCATGGTGTACCATTTGCCATTAACAATTGTGATGCTGTTGTTGCTTGCGCCTCCTTGGTGTAATCCTGAAGGGTGTTCATGGTAACATTGACGTTCGCCCATTTATTTCTAAGGATTACCACCACCACTGGTAAAAAGCCATCCGTAATTACCGCCGGTCAGGTCACCACCCGAAGCGGCAACACTGAAAACTGAAACTTGTCTGCCAACGCGTAATGCCGGTTGAGATTTTGATAACCCGGCCACCCGAAACCTGAGTAGAACTGGCAAGTGCCAGATTGGCTGTGGGAGGATTCTGCCATCCGTTCCAGTCTCCCGGCATATTAATGCCTTCCGGCTCATAATCTGAGCAATAGTGGTAAGGTTGCTGCCGGATAGAAGAAAATCAACAAAAGGGTCAGGAATGATTGCGTCAATTGTGCAACTGGTAATTTTATTTTCATGCGTTTCCAATTTAAGTTTGTAATACACTAAAACCGCAATACCTTAAAAAAAGGCATCAGGTAAGGATAATTCAATGATTACCACAGTTTCCGGGAACTGAATTCCCGGATCAATGCTGTTATTTCCGGCTATCTGCTATCCGTTTGACAGCATAACCTATTCCCATCCCAACCAGAAGAATAAGACCACCGCCCACCGGGGCATTTCCACCCTGGGGTGGCTGATCTCCGTTCAGATTGTGTTGCCCCGGAGGAGGAGGAGGATTTTGAGCTAAACCGGTAACAGATAATCCGATCAAAAGACCAAGGCTTATAACTAGGGTTAAAATCTTCATTCGCTGTTTCATATTCTTGATTGTTATTTTCATGTTATTCATTCAATCGCTCCGTTAAAAGTCAGGATGAAGCGCCCCGGCTTTCAACTGCCCGGGCGCATCATTCATCTGATCTATTTCTCAAGAACCACTTTCTTACTTACCACATTATTTCCACTAATGATGCTAACCACATAAACTCCATTGGCAAGATTACCGGCATTGATGGTTTTTAACTCAATTCCGTTAACCGAAGTCCTGATCATCTCCTGACCGAGAAGGTTGGTGATCTTAACTTCAGAACCGGGAGCAGCACCATTAACAAATACCTTATCATGGTATGCATAGATATTTACCACTGATGCATCCGGATTGTCGATGCCCACTGCACCAAACGACAGCAGGAAGCGATCGGTCAAATCACCTTCAACTGCCGTGAAGTGATAGGTATGCGATTCAGTCAGGTTAACAACTTTATTGGCTTTTTTGTCGGTGAGGTAGATGATGGCACCCGGCACAGCCTGAACCATTTCAATGTTGAATTCCGATGATTCGTTTTTGATAAAGTCGAACGGAATCACTGTTTCATTGGTCAGTACCGACAATGTATTCAGTGCAAATCCTTCACCGGCAGATTTCGAATAGAACATCGGGGCAAAACCGGCGAGGTAATAAGCGTCAAATTCCATATCGAATGCTTCGGTAGCCTGTGCATTGAAGCGTACAATACTCTTCTGGGCCATATTTCTTTCGGTATCGTTGGCCTGCAGCAGGATCATATCTTCGCTGCCCGATTTAAAACCAGGCCGGTCCGGTATGTGTACGTGCTGCCAGAGGAATGGTAAGTTCACCGGCTCCTGTGGTATAAACCATGAATCCATTGAGTGCGGGAATGGTAGCGGCTACTTCATAAGCTGCATTGGTTGAGTTCCATACCTGCACATTGGCTGCAACATTTGTTCCGGTGAAGGATGCTGAATTGATTGCACTGGTAAATGGATTTCCGACAAGATGTGATCCGGCATAGTCACCCGGGGTATTGGTAAGCCCGCTCAGGGTAACTGCTGTCGTATTCAGCGCTCCGCTGAAGGTTTTTGTTCCGGCAACTTCATAGGCAACAAGGTAACCCTCGCCAGGGATGAAGCTGGTCATTTCAGCATGATTTTTCTGGTTCAGCCAGTATTCGGCAACACTTTCGTCAAGTGCATAGAAATCATATCCGGTAGCAGGCGTCCATGCACCTGAGATCGCCTGATTGGCAACTGGTGATGAAACAAGGTGCCAGCCATCAGAAGCGGTTTCAGCTGAATAAGCTCCAATGCTTCTTTCGATTGTTGTTGTACCTCCAACAGTAAGGAATTCACTTCCTATAAAACTACCTCCCGACTGGATGGTAAAGTTATTACAGGATGTAGCTGAAGTTAAGGTCGGGTAATTGGTAAGGCCACCGGGAATGATGACATTGGTTCCTGGACCAGGAACATCGGGATTCCAGTTTCCGGCATTTGACCATGCAGTACTGACAGCTCCCGTCCAGGTTGCATTAACCGGTACTTCTTTAATTGAAATATCATCTACCGCTAATTGCCAGCCATCATTATACTCGTATACAAAAGCAACCTTGATTACTTTTCCGACGTAAGCGTCCAGAGGAACAACCACCTGAGAAGCATATTGATTTTCATTCGCAACGGAATTATAGGTAAGCACTGTATTCCAGACACCATCAGCCAGCACATTAACATAGAATTTCGTGATATCCGTTGTACTATGATACCAAACAAAAACTTAAGATTTACGCTTCCGGTTGCAGGCATATTGATATCTGAAGATACCAGCCAGTTAAAATCAGGAGCGGTATAGCCTAATGCAGCCGAACGGGTACCTGAATGAATATAAGTTGCACCCTGATTGGTAAATGAAGCAGGTGTACAAACAAACCAGGTATTTCCGGAAATCGGAACCAGACTGTTACCATTTAATCCACCCTGGGTTGCTGTATTACCCATAACACTCCAGCAGTTGAAATCAGTGGTCATCGATTCAAAACCTTCGGTGTATGGTAAATCAATTGCATTGCATGAAGTTTTAAATGTATTGGGCCCTGACCAGTCGCTTTGTCCTGTTCCGCCTCCGGCTTCACAATCGGCACGGACGTACCAATCGTAAGTTGTATTTGCGATACCACCAGACCAAGTGTATGACAAAGAATTATGGTCGTTAACAGTAGGTGCAGAGCCTTCTATCGGGGCAGGATCACCGGATGTCACAATATAGATATCAAAAATGATGTTGAACTTGTCCAACTCAGATCAGCTCCTGAAACATTTATATCAGATACAATCTGAGCTGTTGGTTTAGCACATGCCGGTGGTGTACAATTCGTAGTACCTGTATAAAGTGAAGTGTTTTGAGCTCCCGAACCCGGGCCCCTATAATAAATTGAATTCCCGAAAGCATCTAGAATTTCAATACCAACTTCTTCCGGATATGTTCCACCTGTATTCCAGAAGAGTTCAAAACCGTTACCGTCGCACAAGCCAACCAACACATCCACTGGTGCAGTTCCTGTTGTTGTGTGAGCAAGTGTCTGAACAGTAATCCCACCCTGTTTAACCGCCATGGTATTGCCATTCCATCCGTCTCCATATGCATCGGTCATTCGGAATGTATAATTGCATTGATCAACAGGATCGCATAACAATGTGGTAAACGAATTTGGCCCTGTCCAGGTGCTTACGCCTGCTCCACCTCCTGCATCACAATCGGTACGAACCCACCAATAATAAGGTGTGGCCGGGCTTCCATCTGCCCAGGTGTATGAGTTTCCAGAAACGTTATCAGCCGTTGGTGTTGTAAGTCCATCCGGAGCCGGGGTTGCAGCACTCTGGATAAAGATATCAAAGAATGAATCAGGGCTGGTCCAGCCAAGATCTGCTCCAACGGAGTTTTTGTTTGAAACTGTTTGTAATGTTGGTTCAAGACAGCTGGGGAGTGCTTCTATAGTAATATCATCAACATACACACCCTGATATGTGCTGGTACCGACAAACTTTAAAGCTACATAAACCCCGGAGCCAACGTATGAATTAAAATCAACAACTCTTTCTGTCCATGTACTTGAAGTTGCATAAGATGCGATTTCAACAAACGACGATGCATTTGTCGGGTCGGACATAACTCCAACTTTTATAGGGTAAGTGCTATAACTATATGCCCATAATTTAACTCTGACAGTATTCAAACTCTGCAAAATTGCAGGTGAGATCAAATATACTTCAGATGCGGCATCGCCAGAGTTTGAAAGATAAACTCCATAAGGTGAAGAATGATTTGTTGTAGTGGTTGTAACATTTGCTGGAGGTAGAGACTATTTTTTTCGTCCAGCAATCGGGTAGGTTGGGTGTTGTAACTGCATTGAAGTCTTCTGAAACTGGCAATGCCATAGCATCACAAGGTGAAATTCCAGTTAAGGCAACGCTTATGCTGCTTGCCCCTCCGCCAGAATTAGCAATATTACCTGAATATAAAGTATTGGAAGTAGTCGGTCTAAACACAACATATATTGTAGTGTTAAGAATACCTCCAAAATATGAAACATTAATAGGATCTGAACTATATGGGCCACCCGTCATTTCCGAAACTTCAAAATTCGTTGGAGGGATAATCGTAATTTCACCTGCGGGAGGATCAAGATTAAGTCCGGTTAGTGAATAGCTATATTCAATGGAAGTACCACCTGAAACGACTGATCCAAAAGATATTGAAGTGGGGTCAACTGATAATGCAGGAGCTGTTGCAGGAATAATATTCACAAGGTAATCATGAGCCTGACCATAAGCAGAACCAGATGCCCCACAAGCCTGCGCTGATGTTGGCTGGCTGTCATCTCCGCCTCTTACACTCATTCGAGTAATTCCCAGAGAAGCACCAACAGGGACTGCAATCACAACAGTGGCAGTTCCTGATGCCCCCTGCATTGGTTCCTGATGTAAAGAATTCTGTGGTTTCGAAAGTGCCATTATGATTAAAATCGATCCAAACGCCATTATATTGAGCAGCGTCTGAGCCAAAGGTAAGGGATAAATTTGAGCTGAAACCTTGAATTAATTCCGGAACAGCATTCTGTGTAGTTGTGTAATCATAATAATACGGAGCGACATTACCAATAGTCGCCTGAGATAGAGCGCCTAATGTTACCTGTGATATTAAATCACTTGCTCCTCCCGAACTGTAGGAGGGTAAACAATAACAGTTTATCCATGAGTTCATTCCCACCAATATCGGGTTTGAAGTACCGGTATTGCCGCTACAAGTCACTTCGCATCGGTAGTAGGTTTCATTAGATTGTGAAGTCGTAAGTGTTGAAGATGTCCCGAGATTCGTCCAAGGATCTGCACCTGAAAGTGAAGATTGCCATTGATATGTAACTCCCGAACCAGGGTGGTATTTTGCAATGAAAGGGTAAAGTTAACGCCGGAACAAACCGGGTTTAAAGTGGAGAGCGTGTTATCGGGATCAGGAGTTCTTGAGCATGCTGCAGTAACAATTTCAAATTGGATATTTGGCCTATTATAGGAAAGTGACATTGTTGGTGGATTAGAGGAATCTGAACCTCCAACTCGCATTCTATAATTTGGTGAAGTAGAGGTGTATCGCCAATAAGAATGTGGTGATGTATAAGGTGCATTTTGAGTCCTAACAGAAACCAAAAGGTTGCTAGTCCCACTATAAGAAAAATCAGTTATATCAACCTCAAACCAACCACCACCAATACCTAAATCAATGTTTGAGATAGAAGCAACAAGTGTACCTGGCTCTTCCCAGGCTGTTCCTGATAGTATTGAAGATGATGTTTCCTTCAACCAAATCTCAGTAATACCTATTGCAGCAGCATTAGCACCAGCATCATTACGGTACCATCTTAAATGAGTTATGTTTCCCCCAGTTGTTAATTCACTTGCTAGAAATAACATCTGGGATCTTGAATAAACAAAATAGTCGCACAATGGATAACGGCTTGTTGATGTTCCTGTTCCAATCGTAATTGTCTGCCCCCAAGAGCTACCTGCCCATAAAACCATTGCAAAAACTGCGAGTAATAATTTTTTCATAAACTAAAATTTAAAAATTGGTTGGTTAAATACTTTAAGTGAAATGAGGATATAACCTCTAACTATTTATTTTACAAGATATTACGAATTATAAACAACAATAGCTCCCGCCATTTTTTGGCCAAGTAGCTGAAAATAAATGCATTGTATTAGTAATGAGGAGTTTGGCGGGTAATTGAGTAAAGCAAATATAAGGTGAGTGCAGGAACATTTTTTTTGGAAATAGGTTCGGATTCTTAAATCAGATTCAGAAAAAAATCAAAGAATATCCGATTTATAATTCCGGACTGTAATAAATTTTATTCCGAAGCATTATAATTTTACAAGGAAGTAAAAGAAGGTAATAATAGACTGTTATTCAAGTGTATAAATCAAATGAGATTTGATCAGATGGCGTAAATTTTATTTAATGCGAAATTCTGCAGGCGGCTGATTACTAAAAATAACGGAAGTGGTACAAAATCAGGAATCCGGATTCAAGATATCAAAATATGCTATTAATGCATTGACTATATGATAATTACAATTTTTGAAATTAGAAGAATAGCAACTGAATGGACTGTTGGTACAGGTATAAATACAAAAAATCATGCCATTCGGGGGATATCAGAGGCTTCAATAACCGCAATATACGGTTCAATAAGCCTGAATTCAGACAGGAAAAGCAGAAATTATATGGATGATGAGAAAATAATTGATTTTTTACTGTATGATGACCTTTTTCACCAAAGACCGGTTTTCAGTAGTAATCTGAACCAGGTAGATACCCGGGACCCATAAACGGGTGCTTACCGAAGAGAGTGTTTCAGATGTCAACTTCCCATGATAAACCTTTTGCCCCGAAACAGAAGTGATTCGTACATCGGCCCCGGTTTTTTCCGGCGATTTGATATAAATCACATCGCCCGAAGCATAGGCCTGAAAATCAATACCTTCTTCCTGTGCAGGAATACCCACCGGGCTGAAATGCAGCATAAAGCGGTTTTCATCATCACCTGAGGTTCCGTTGAAAGCGTAGGATGTTCCGGCCTCCAGGATTATGGTTGCACCGGTAACTCTGTCTTCCAGCACGATCTGGCGGTCAAAGGTGAACTCTTCGGCTTTAAGGGTGTATGTCGCATTTAAACCCGGCCTGAAGCCCATTTCGATGCCGGATGGTACATCAGAAGAACCAACAGTGTTCACCGCAGCCTTTTCGCCGGGTTGAATCATGGTGTATAGGTGCGGAGCTATATCACTCCCGGTAATCTTGTGACCGTCATACGCCGGATCAAAAAATCCGGTGGCATCATGCTTAAGCCGGACGATGGTTTCATCAAAAGTCGCATTAACTGAATTGGTGATCCTCAGCTTCAGGTAGTCGGCAGGGATTTCCTTGTAAAATGCTGTCAGACTGTGAGTGCGGGCTGCAGATGGCAGGGTAATGCTGTTGATGGCATCTGTCACCTGGACAAAGAAGCCCTGGTTGGCCGGAATAATGTCGTTGGGATTGGCCAGTGATGTATAGTTTTGTGCCGTTTCATTCCATACAGAGGCCACGCCTCCCACATTGGCCAATGCCCAGTTGCCGTCGTTCCATTTCAGTGCACTCGGATAAGGGTTTCCCAGTAAATGGTAACCAATATAATAGGAACTCCCTGTTTTGCTGAGATTTGATAATGAGATATCAGCAACATTCAATTCCCCGGCAAATGTCTTTGTTCCCCCATCGTCATACGACACCAGGTATCCGGTGCCCGGAATAAAGGATGTGATGTTGTTGGCACCAACTTTCTGGTTCAGCCATGCATTGGTATTTTCACCCCAGGCATAAAAGTCATAAGGGTCTGCTGTAAAACCACCGTTGACCAGTAACTGGTTTTCGACCGGTGAAGAGAGCAGGTGCCAGCCATCCATACCATTGGCCCAGTCGGCATTGGAAACCTGCCTCTGCATGGTACCCGGTACATTCGCATTGTGATGTATCAGTGAACTGCCATTCTGCAGCATCAATCCGGAATTTCCGTTGCCGTTCTGAAGGTCATCGGTAACCGTAAGTGTATTGCCTTCCGGAATGGTCAGTACTCCACCGGCACCAATATTCACAACAGGATAGGTATAGTCGCCGTCCAGTGTTGCTTCTGCTGAAATGTTGGCTTCCTCAGCTGAAGTAGGAACGACACCGTCGATCCAGTTGCCCGGGGTACTCCAGCTGCCATTGGTCTGAAACCAGTTGGTCAGGTGTTTTCCGGATAAGCTGCCGGTAAACGCGCCGGAACCATTGCCTCCTGTATACTGCGCCTGGAGCATCAAACAGGAAAAAAGGAAGGGAACAAATATGATCAGTATCTTTTTCATCATTCTAAGAATTAATTAGCGATTCGCGGGATAAAAGTTATATCAGGGGGCCGTACGGATTCCACGTCCTCCGAATCGTTCGCGGCGGCGGTCGGTTCCATGGGCACCATCACTCCTGTCGCTCATGCGGATAATCACAGAGGCGCTTGCCCAGTATCCGGCCCTGAAGCCTGAACCAAGCCCGTCGGTTCCCGGCCAGTTGGAAACATTCGCATTTCCCGTGACATCAAGCAGTCCGTTACCATGCTGACCATCAAAAGCCCTGCCCTGCGGGTTCCCTATCGTTATTGGTCTCTCCCAGAGGTTTCCACTCATATCAAGAATGCCATAATAAGTAGCCCCGGATTGTGCCCTGGTGGTTGCCGCTTTGGCAAACATTCCACCCCGGCATGGACCCAGAATCCCGTTGCCATAGGTGCAATTGGCATTGCTCACTGAACTGACTTCGCTGGCTGTCCCACCATTGGTTAAACCGGTATTCAGCGTAATGGATGCAGTACCCCATGCATATTCATTTGCAACAGGAGTTTGTGGTCCGCGGCAGGCTTTCTCAAATTCCAGCTCTGTCATCGGCCTTAATCCGGCCCAGTCCAGGTAAGCCATGGCATCGGCCCAGCTGAGATAAACGCAGGCAATGTTCTGTCCATCGTCGGTCTCATTGGGTATGTCGTTCATATTCAGATCACAATAAAATGTGATGGGATTGGTAGCATGTATTACAGCATCACAGCGGATACCACTGCGCCTTTCAGGTGTTGTATAACCATTCGACCCGGCATCAAGCGTAACCATCACATAACGATTGGTTACGCTGGTTACGCCGGAACCAAGTGCTGCCGAAGTACGGGTATTTTGTTGTGTTCTTGTCAGCAGATTTAAAAAATCAACATAGGCCTGCTGCGAAATCTCATACTTCATCACATACATCGCATTATATCCCTTAGGAAAGCTGCCGGTACCGGCCCCAGGCCATCACCTGAGTTGGAAGAAATGTTATAATACAGATTCCCCTGTTGAAGCACTGTTATTTCGCCTTCATTATTAACCAGATAAGATGATGACGAGGTTGGGTAACTGTACAGGTGGCTTGTTTCAGTGCCACCGCTGCCCAGAAAAAAAGAGCCCTGTGGAACATAAACCATTTCGGTAGCAAACACCTTAACATCAACGATATCCGTATTAACTACCCCATCTATTCCATAATCCCAGCGAAGCTTTACACCCGTTTTGCTGAAAGTCCCGGAACCATCTGCAGACCTGTACAGAAACACACCGCTATTGTCTTCGGGCGCGGATATCGTGCTTCCTTCCGGGGCCAGGTGATCGGCTGCCCGTAATGTCGCATGCGACCAGTTACCACTTGCGACCCGGTATTTGACAAAAATCCAGGCTGCATCCCAGTTTGTTGGGGCAGAACCGGTGCGCCATGAGTTCTCCCATGAAATATCGAACCTGACAAAAGTATAATTGTCAGCAACATTCTGGCCGGTAAGACTGACGTTGGTGACTGAAATGTTATTGGCATTGCCTGCGGAAGCCAGGGTAATGGCCAGGCCAGCCAGCAGCAACATTATGTTTCGTTGAATAGTTCTGAACATAAAATGATATTTGGATTGTCATTCTTGTAAAACAAACGTATTTCAGAAGGCATTGATTAAATAAGCATACTCTATTAATCCCTGAAACGGGAAAAAGTTTTTTGAAATCATAAAAAAATACCAAAAAAAACAGAAATCCGTGTTTCCATCTGGATATCAGACCATTCATTGTATGAATCAGGGACTGTTTCCCGGAATAAAAGATCAAACGAATCCTGAAAGTTACAATATCAGCATAAAGATACTTAACGGACAGAAATTTTACATCACAAGTTCAGGTTCCTCTATGATAAGCAAGCCGCAGTTTATTCAACTGCGGCCTGCCAGGTTATCCTTCAATAATCTCAATTATTCCTTTTCCCGTCTGGCAGCGATCACTTTACCAGCACCCCAGGCTGCCCCAAGACCGATCAGGATAAATAAGCCTCCGCCGACAGGAGCGTTACCGCCCTGTGGTGGCTGGTTTGTTGTCTGACCATGCCCCCCGCCCGGAGGAGGAGGTGGAGGAGGACCACCCTGCGCAAAAATTGTTAAGTTCAAACCTAAGAATAATCCGATAATCAGAATTGTCTTAGTCAATGGAATTATATTTTTCATACTCAGATTGTTATGCTTCATTAAACTTATAGTGCGGGAAAACAATCCCCTGCTATTTCCTGTAAACGATTTTACGGCTGATGGTCTGTTCGCCAGTCACCAGGCTTACAATATAAATGCCATCGTGCAATGAAGTGGCATTAAACGTTGCAAGCGATTTTCCCCCGGTATTTCCCTGCAGAACCACCTGACCTGTTAAGCTGTATATCTTAACAACGGCATTTGAATTTTGTTGCAAAGATACGTTAATATTACCGCCTGAGGTATAAACCCTGATGTCAGATGATGAATTGACATCATCAATGCCAACAGAGCTAAAGTGAATGGTGAAGCGATTTGCATCATCTCCTTCAGCAGCAGAAAAATTATAAACAGGTGTTTCCGTCAGGTTTGTTACAATATTGGTTTTCTTATCAGTAAGAAATACTGAGGTACCTGAAATTGATTTTGACAATTCAATACTGAATTCTGAAGATCCGTTTTTAGAGAATCCGAAAGGAATAACCATTGAACCGGTAACTTCAGGTAATGTATTTAAAGCATAAAGATTCCCACCTGTCTCAGAATAAAATGCCGGTGCAAA
>JADIZB010000036.1 GCA_016705005.1 Bacteroidales bacterium
AATCCTGTTTATACACCTAGTCAGAATGACATTGACGACGGAATTGTGCATCTGAACATGACCATTACCAGTGCATCACCCTGTTTAAATGTTACAGACCAGATGACTCTGTTCATCAGCAGGAATGTTGTAGTGAATGCAGGACCTAATGCGAGCATTTGCGAAGGAGCATCATATATACTAGAAAATGCATCTGCTCAATATGCAGCTGGATTGCTCTGGACCACCAGCGGAACCGGCACCTTTGATGATGCCACCATCCTTTCAGCAGAGTACACCCCTTCAGTAGCTGATATCGCAGCAGGTACTGTAGTACTTACACTCACAGGAACCCCATCATCACCATGTCTGCCCGGATCAAATTCTATGGTGCTTACCATTGATCGTCAGGCTATTGCCGATGCCGGACCTGATGCAACCATTTGCGGAGCAACACCATACCATTTGTCTGGTGCCAGTGCTCTGAACCAAACTTCTGTGGTGTGGTCAACTTCCGGCACAGGTACATTCAACAGCCCATTTAGTGTGAATCCGGTGTACACTCCAAGTCAGAACGACATCGACGACGGATCTGTTACCCTGATCATGACCACCCTGTCAGCAGGAGTATGTGGGATTGATACCGACGAAATGGTTCTCACGATTTTAGCTCCGGTAACTGTAAATGCTGGTATTGATGCTCTGATATGCGAAGGATCGGATTACCAGATAACCACAGCTTCAGAAATTAACACCATAGGTATACTTTGGACAACAGATGGTACTGGTTCTTTTGATGATGCCAGTATTATCAATCCGATTTACACTCCTGGTGCTGATGATATAGTATCAGGAACGGTAACCCTTACACTTACAGGTATTGCAAATGCACCCTGTACGGATGTTACTGACCAGATGGTTCTTAGCATAAGCAGACAGACCATAGTTTCGGCAGGAGTTGATGCCACCATCTGTGAAGGATCATCCTATGAGCTTACCAGTGCAACAGCAATTTATCATCAGTCAATACTTTGGACAAGCAGTGGTTCTGGTTTCTTCAGCAATGCCGGTGCAATAAATCCGATCTATACTCCAAGTTTATCCGATATTATCAATGGATCTGTAATTCTTACCGTAACCGGAAACTCGGATTCACCATGTACTTCGGATCAGGATCAGATGCTGCTTACCATCAGCCGACAGGCATACGTAAACGCAGGCCCCGATGCCGCTACATGCGGAACAGATCCTTATACCATTACAGAAGCAACAGCAGGAAATCACACCAGCTTACTCTGGACAACTTCAGGAACCGGTACTTTTGATGATGCTACTTTATTGAACCCGGTATATACGCCTGGAGTAGGTGATCTGGCATTAGGTTTTGTGACTCTTACATTAACAGCACAGTCTGATGCGCCTTGTGTATCATCGACCGATAGCATGGCTCTTAATGTGCTTATTGCAGCAGCAGCAGATGCTGGCGATGACGCAACAATATGTCAGGGTACTTCATATACCCTAAGTACTGCAGTTGTTACAAATGCTGTAAGTGTACTATGGACAACCAGTGGTACAGGATTCTTTGCAGATCCCACGGTTGTAAATGCAACTTATGTGCCCAGTGCATCCGATGTACTTGACGGAATAGTAGTTCTTACTTTGAATGCCTCATCTGCCGCTACATGTACCGGAGATTCGGATTCAATGACTCTTACCATCAACGCCCAGGCAACTGTGAATACCGGAGCCGATGCCACCATCTGTGAAACCGGTACCTATACCTTAAGCGGAGCAACACAAACCAATGCCACCAGCCTTGCCTGGACCACCAGCGGAGACGGATCATTCAGCAGCACAACCGTTCTGAACCCGATCTATACACCTGGCGCCAATGACCTGATCGCAGGAACAGTTACCCTGACCCTGACGGCCCAGTCAGCCGCCCCATGTGTTGAAGCCAGTGATGCAATGACACTTACCATCAGCGAGCAGGCCACCGCCAATGCAGGAATAGATGCCACCATCTGTGAAGGCTCAGCCTATACAATGATAGCTACTGCCACCAATGCCGCATCCATCACCTGGAGCAGCAACGGAACAGGCACTTTTGCTGATGCCACGATCGAAGATGCTGTTTACACACCAAGTGCAGCTGACAGACTCAATGGTTCGGTCACCCTGACCATGACAGTAACCTCTGCTTCCCCATGTATCAATGCTGTCGACCAGATGGTACTGAGCATCAATCCTCAGGCTACAGTCAGTGCAGGAGCCGATGCCACCATCTGTGAAACAGGAACCTATACCTTAAGTGGTGCAACAGAATCCAATGCCACCAGCCTTGCCTGGACCACTAGCGGTGACGGATCCTTCAGCAGCACAACCGTTCTGAACCCGATCTATACCTCCTGGCAATGACCTGATCGCAGGAACAGTCACCCTGACCCTGACGGCCCAGTCAGCCGCCCCATGTGTTGAAGCCAGTGATGCAATGACACTCACCATCAGCGAGCAGGCCACCGCCAATGCAGGTGTAGATGCAACCATCTGTGAAGGCTCAACCTACACGATGATAGCTACAGCTACCAATGCCGCTTCCATCACCTGGAGCAGCAATGGAACAGGCACTTTTGCCGATGCCACGATCGAAGATGCTGTTTACACACCAAGTGCAGCTGACAGACTCAATGGTTCGGTCACCCTGACCATGACGGTAACCTCTGCTTCACCATGTATCAATGCTGTCGATCAGATGGTACTGAGCATCAACCCGCAGGCTACAGTCAATGCAGGCGCGGATGCCACCATCTGTGAAACCGGTACCTATACCTTAGCGGAGCTACACAAAGCAATGCAACCAGCCTTGCCTGGACTACCAGTGGAGACGGATCATTCAGCAGCACAACAGTTCTGAACCCGATCTATACACCTGGCGCCAATGACCTGATCGCAGGAACAGTCACCCTGACCCTGACGGCCCAGTCAGCCGCCCCATGTGTTGAAGCCAGTGACGCTATGGTTCTCACCATCAGCGAGCAGGCTACTGCCAATGCAGGAGTTGATGCAACGATCTGTGAAGGCTCAACCTACACAATGATAGCTACTGCCACCAATGCCGCATCCATCACCTGGAGCAGCAACGGAACAGGCACCTTTGCCGATGCCACGATCGAAGATGCAGTCTATACACCAAGTGCAGCTGACAGACTCAATGGTTCGGTAACCCTGACCATGACGGTAACCTCCGCTTCACCATGTATCAATGCTGTCGACCAGATGGTACTGAGCATCAATCCTCAGGCTACAGTCAGTGCAGGAGCCGATGCCACCATCTGTGAAACCGGTACCTATACTCTTAGCGGAGCAACATCAACCAATGCAACCAGCCTTGCCTGGACCACCAGCGGAGACGGATCATTCAGCAGCACAAACCGTCCTGAACCCGATCTATACTCCTGGCGCAAATGATATCGCAGCAGGAACAGTCACCCTGACCCTGACGGCCCAGTCAGCCGCCCCATGTGTTGAAGCCAGTGACGCTATGGTACTCACCATCAGCGAGCAGGCCACCGCCAATGCAGGTACTGATGCAACGATCTGTGAAGGCTCAACCTACACCATGATAGCTACTGCCACCAATGCCGCATCCATCACCTGGAGCAGCAATGGAACAGGAACTTTTGCCGATGCCACGATCGAAGATGCCGTCTACACCCCAAGTGCAGCCGATATCCTCAATGGTTCGGTAACCCTGACCATGACAGTAACCTCAGCTTCACCATGTATCAATGCTACCGATCAGATGGTACTGAGCATCAATCCTCAGGCAACAGTCAGCGCAGGCGCCGATGCCACGATCTGTGAAACCGGTACCTATACCTTAATTGGTGCAACCGAAAGCAATGCCACCAGCCTTGCCTGGACCACCAGTGGAGACGGATCATTCAGCAGCACAACCGTTCTGAACCCGATCTATACTCCTGGAGCCAATGACCTGACCGCAGGAACAGTCACCCTGACCCTGACGGCCCAGTCAGCCGCCCCATGTGTTGAAGCCAGTGACGCTATGGTTCTCACCATCAGCGAGCAGGCCACCGCCAATGCAGGAGTAGATGCAACGATCTGTGAAGGCTCAACCTACACCATGATAGCTACTGCCACCAATGCCGCTTCCATCACCTGGAGCAGCAACGGAACAGGAACCTTTGCTGATGCCACGATCGAAGATGCAGTCTACACCCCAAGTGCAGCTGACAGACTCAATGGTTCGGTAACCCTGACCATGACGGTAACCTCTGCATCCCCATGTATCAATGCTATTGATCAGATGGTACTGAGCATTAATCCTCAGGCTACAGTCAGTGCAGGAGCCGATGCCACCATCTGTGAAACCGGTACCTATACCTTAAGCGGAGCAACACAAAGCAATGCCACCAGCCTTGCCTGGACCACCAGCGGAGACGGATCCTTCAGCAGCACAACCGTTCTGAACCCGATCTATACACCTGGAGCCAATGATCTGATCGCAGGAACAGTCACCCTGACCCTGACGGCCCAGTCAGCCGCCCCATGTGTTGAAGCCAGTGATGCTATGGTTCTCACCATCAGCGAGCAGGCCTCGGCCAATGCAGGAGTTGATGCAACCATCTGTGAAGGCTCAACCTACACCATGATAGCTACTGCCACCAATGCCGCATCCATTACCTGGAGCAGCAATGGAACAGGAACATTTGCCGATGCCACGATCGAAGATGCAGTCTATACACCAAGTGCAGCCGATATTCTCAATGGCTCAGTAACCCTGACCATGACGGTAACCTCTGCATCACCATGTATCAATGCTGTCGATCAGATGGTACTGAGCATCAATCCTCAGGCTACAGTCAGTGCAGGAGCCGATGCCACCATCTGTGAAACAGGCACCTATACCTTAAGCGGCGCAACTTCAACCAATGCTACCAGCCTTGCCTGGACCACCAGCGGAGACGGATCATTCAGCAGCACAACCGTTCTGAACCCGATCTATACTCCTGGAGCAAATGACCTGACCGCAGGAACAGTCACCCTGACCCTGACAGCCCAGTCAGCCGCTCCATGTGTTGAAGCCAGTGACGCTATGGTACTTACCATCAGTGAACAGTCTACTGCTAATGCAGGTGTTGATGCAACGATCTGTGAAGGCTCAACCTATACAATGATAGCTACTGCCACCAATGCCGCATCCATCACCTGGAGCAGCAACGGTACGGGAACGTTTGCCGATGCCACGATCGAAGATGCAGTCTACACCCCAAGTGCAGCTGACAGACTCAATGGTTCGGTAACCCTGACCATGACGGTAACCTCTGCTTCCCATGTATCAATGCTGTCGATCAGATTGTACTGAGCATTAATCCTCAGGCTACAGTCAGTGCAGGAACGGATGCCACTATCTGTGAAACCGGCACCTATACTCTCAGCGGAGCCACATCAACCAATGCAACCAGCCTTGCCTGGACTACCAGGGAGACGGATCCTTCAGCAGCACAACCATCCTGAACCCGATCTATACTCCTGGTGCCAATGACCTGATCGCAGGAACAGTTACCCTGACCCTGACAGCCCAGTCAGCCGCCCCATGTGTTGAAGCCAGTGATGCTATGGTTCTCACCATCAGTGAACAGGCCACCGCCAATGCAGGAGTTGATGCAACCATCTGTGAAGGCTCAACCTATACGATGATTGCTACTGCTACCAATGCCGCATCCATCACCTGGAGCAGCAACGGAACAGGAACCTTTGCCGATGCCACGATCGAAGATGCTGTTTACACACCAAGTGCAGCTGATATCCTTAATGGATCAGTAACCCTGACCATGACGGTAACCTCTGCATCACCATGTATCAATGCTGTTGATCAGATGGTACTGAGCATCAACCCGCAGGCTACAGTCAGTGCAGGAGCAGATGCCACCATCTGTGAAACAGGAACCTATACCTTAAGTGCAGCAACAGCAACCAATGCCACCAGCTTACTCTGGACTTCAACATGTTGATGCAACGATCTGTGAAGGCTCAACCTACACCATGATAGCTACTGCCACCAATGCCGCATCCATCACCTGGAGCAGCAACGGAACAGGCACTTTTGCTGATGCCACGATCGAAGATGCAGTCTACACCCCAAGTGCAGCCGATATCCTCAATGGATCAGTCACCCTGACCATGACGGTAACCTCTGCTTCGCCATGTATCAATGCAACCGATCAGATGGTACTGAGCATCAATCCTCAGGCTACAGTCAGTGCAGGAGCAGATGCCACCATTTGTGAGACCGGTACTTATACTCTTAGCGGAGCTACACAAAGCAATGCCACCAGCCTTGCCTGGACCACCAGCGGAGACGGATCATTCAGCAGCACAACCGTTCTGAACCCGATCTATACACCTGGTGCCAATGACCTGATCGCAGGAACAGTTACCCTGACCCTGACAGCCCAGTCAGCCGCCCCATGTGTTGAAGCCAGCGATGCTATGGTTCTTACCATCAGCGAGCAGGCCACCGCCAATGCAGGTGTTGATGCCACGATCTGTGAAGGCTCAACCTACACCATGATAGCCACAGCTACCAACGCAGCAGGAATCCTATGGACAACAAGCGGCACAGGAACATTCAATGATGCCACCATTGAGGATGCTGTTTATACACCAAGCCAGAATGATATCGACGATGGATCAGTTATCCTGACCATGACAGTTATCTCTGCCTCACCATGTAATAACGCTGTTGACCAGATGATACTTGGTATCAGCAGGCAGGCAGTGGTGTACGCCGGTATAGATGCAACGATCTGTGAAGGTTCAACATATGAACTTACCGGTGCTACCACATCCAATGCAACAAGTCTGCTCTGGACTACCAGCGGAGACGGATCGTTCAGCAGCACAACAGCCCTCAATCCGGTCTATACTCCTGGTTTTGCAGATATTGCAACCGGATCAGTGGCACTTACCTTAACATCATTGTCAGCTGTTCCTTGCGGTATTGCTTCTGACAATATGGTACTTACCATCAGTGAACAGGCCATAGCTTTTGCCGGCAACGATGCCACCATCTGTGAAGGTTCTGCTTATATCCTGTCGGATGCAACAGCAACCAATGCTGCCAGTATTTACTGGACCACCAGTGGTACCGGATCATTCAACAATCCAACATTGGAGAATCCGGTCTACACACCAAGTCAGAACGACATTCTTGATGGTTTTGTAAACTTATCCATGACTGTTAATTCTGATCCTCCGTGTGGTGGTGATAATGATTTGATGGTTCTCCAGCATTTCCCGCACAGCCAATGTGTATGCAGGAGCCAATGCAACCATATGTGAGGGCTCAGACATTACACTGAGCGGTGCAACGGCAGTCAATGCTACCAGTATCGTCTGGACAACCAGCGGAGACGGTAGTTTCAACAATGCAGGTATCATCCACCCGGTTTACACTCCAGGCATCGCGGATATTACAAGTGGGTCAGTTACCCTTACACTAACCGGTCAGTCACTTGCTCCATGCGGACCCGACAGCGATGCCATGGTTCTGACCATCTCACATCAGTCAACTGCTTATGCCGGAGAAGATGCAATCATTTGCGAAGGTTCAACCTATACAATATCGGATGCAGCTGCAACCAATGCTGCCTCTGTACTCTGGACAACAACCGGAACCGGTGTATTCAACAACCCAACTTCGGTGAATCCAATCTATATCCCGAGCCAGAATGATATCCTTGATGGATTTGTAACTCTGACTATGTATGCAAACGCTGCATCTCCCTGTCCGACAGCTAGCGATGAAATGGTATTAAACATTTCGCGCAGGGCTGTGGTATATGCCGGTGCAGATGCAACCATTTGTGAAGGATCAGTGTTCCAGCTTACAGGAGCTACCCAATCCTTTGCAACAGGTATACTATGGACAACCACGGGCACTGGTACATTTGATGATCCTGCCAGCCTGAATCCGGTTTATACTCCGGGTGTCGAGGATATTTCATCAGGTTCTGTAACACTTACCATTACCGGTGAATCAACATCCCCCTGCAGTGCTTCTTCGGATGCCATGATTCTGAACATTTCACGCCAGGCCATCGCCAATGCAGGCCCGGATGAAACCATCTGTGGAGCCTCAACCATATCGCTGACCGGAGCCTCAGCCCTGAATCAGATTTCAGTTTTCTGGACAACCACAGGAACAGGTACATTCAGCAGTCAGTATATGATTAACCCGGTCTATACACCAAGTGAAAACGATATCCTTGACGGATCCGTTATCCTGACGATGACAGCTTACTCCGCAGGACCATGTAACAGCGCAAGCGATGATATGATTCTGACGATAGAAGCACCGGTGAATGTTAATGCCGGAGTTGATGCCGCTATCTGTGAAGGTTCGGCCTATACATTGTCGGATGCTGCCGAGCTGAACACATCAGGATTACAGTGGACAACATCAGGTTCAGGAAGCTTTGACGATGCAACCATCCTGCACCCGGTTTATACACCAAGTATGGCCGATATCCTTGCCGGAAATGTTATCCTGACGTTGACAGGTCAGCCGACATCACCTTGTGAGTCTGTCTCGGATGAAATGATACTTTCCATTTCACGTCAGGCAACAGCTTCCGCAGGCAATGATGCCACCATCTGTGAAGGATCGGTCTACTATCTGTTCGATTCTGATGTATCACATGCCGGGTCCGTACTCTGGACTACCAGCGGAACAGGGGTGTTCAACAACCCGACACTGGTTAACCCAACGTACAACCCGAGCCAGGCTGATATACTCAACGGAACTGTAACATTGACGATAACAGTCAATGCAGAAGTTCCCTGTGCTCTGGTTCAGGATGCAATGGTCATCACCATTTCGCGTCAGGCTTCGGTTAATGCCGGTGCTGATGCCACCATCTGTGAGAATGAATCCTTCACCATTAGTGGTGCCGGCCAGTCCCAGGCTGCTTCACTGCTGTGGACATCTAATGGTGATGGTGCCTTTGACGATGCAACATTGCTGAATCCTGTTTATACTCCGGGCCTGACAGACCTTGTTGCCGGTAATGTAACCCTTACACTGACCGCACAATCTTCTGCTCCATGCACAGCAGTTGATGATCAGATGAGATTATTCATCTCACGTCAGGGTACTGCCTTTGCCGGTGAAGATGCAACCCTCTGCCAGGGTGGAAGCTATACATTGTCAGATGCATCTGCTACCTTCCAGGCCTCGGTTCAGTGGACCACCAGCGGAACAGGAACATTCAACAATGTGAATACTGTGAAACCGGTGTATACCCCGAGCATAAGTGATGTAATTAACGGTTCGGTTGTCCTGACCATGGAAGTCACTTCAGCAGAAGGATGCAGCCCTGCCACAGACCAGATGACACTGTCATTTGCCCAGTTGCCAACCGCTGATGCCGGAACGGATATGACCGTTTGCCAGGGCGACCAGGCAGTGATTCTGACCGCTTCAGCAAGTAATTATACATCAATAAGCTGGACTACTTCCGGAACAGGAACCATTCTGAATGGTAACACCCTGAATCCGGTTTACGAACCCGCTGCAACTGAAACAGGTCCTGTTACCCTGACCTTGACCGCAATTGGTGCTGAGTCATGTGGCAGTATTACAGTCAGCGACCAGATGGTTATCACGGTCAATGCCCGGATAACAGCCAATGCCGGCGCTGACCAGCTGATACCTTTCAACTCAACAACCATGCTTGAAGCTACAGCAACCGGTGGTTCAGGTGCCTATGCCTATAACTGGCAGCCGGCCGCACTGCTCTACTATGAAAACACCAGTAATCCGGTTACCAGGGTGCTTACCGACCATACCCAGTTCATCGTACTTGTCACCGATCTGATTACCGGTTGTCAGGACACTGATACCATGATGGTTAATATAGATGGTATCAATTACGCGCCTGTAGCTGAAAATGATTACGATACCACAGCCTATAACACTTCCGTAAGCATCAATATCCTGGGCAATGACAGCGATCCTGAAAACGGGGCACTCACCATCAGCTTCTGCGGATATCCTGTAAACGGACTGGTTGTGCTTAACAGCAATAATACCATTACCTACACACCATACGAAGGCTTCTCGGGCAACGACAGCATTTGTTACCAGATTTGTGACAAGGGCGTTCCTGTCCTGTGCGACAATGCCATGGTTTACATCCATGTACTTCCGAAACCTGACATAAGCATGCTTGATATTGCAAATGGTATTTCTCCCAACAGGGATGGAAATAACGACATCTGGAAAATCAAGGGCATTGAGGGATTCCCGGAAAACAATGTGAAGATATTCAACCGTTGGGGTGATCAGATCATCGCAATGGAAGGATATGATAACAGTAAGGTTTACTGGGATGCTACCAACAGCAATGGTGATCTGGTTCCTGACGGCACTTATTTCTATATCCTTGAGATAAAGGGAATCAAGACCTTCACGGGATGGATCTATGTTAGGAGTGAAAACTGATCAATGACAATTAAAAAGTAAATGATATGAAAAAGTTAACCGGCTTATTTCTCCTGTTCTTCAGTATTTCGGCTTTTGCCCAACAGGATCCGCTTTTCAGCCAGTACATGTTCAACAAGCTTCTGCTGAACCCGGCCTATACTGGGAGCAGGGAAGTCCTGACAGTTGACCTGCTCGACAGGTATCAATGGGTTGGTATAGATGGGGCGCCCCGGACTTTTACAGTCGGGGCCCACATGGCCACCAGGAATAAAAAGGTGGGTATTGGGGTTTATGCTTACCGCGATGCCATTGGCCCGATGGTCAATCAGGGCCTGATGGCCAGTTATGCCTATCGTTTGCTGATGCCGGGTGGTTCGTTGTCGTTCGGATTGCAGGCCGGATTCAAATACTTTGATTTCGACTGGACCCAGATGAATGTTGAAGATCCTGATTATGTATTTAATCCTCAGGATGTGCAGCGGTTTACACCGGATGCCAACTTTGGAATATATTATCAGTCGAGGCGATATTTTGCGGGCTTGTCATCGAAGCAGCTTTTTCAGAATGAATACGGGAAATCCTATTCAGGAGATAAGACAACCTATACCAAACTTCTCAGGCATTTTTACGCTATGGGGGGAGCTGCTTTCCCGATTGATGATAAAATTGTTTTCAGGCCTTCGATGCTGGTGAAATTTGTAAAAAACGCCCCCATTCAACTTGATGTGAACGCAAGTATATTGTTTGATAACATTTTCTGGGTCGGGGCTTCTTACCGAACCGAACAGGCTGTTGTGCTGCTCACTGAATTCAGGATTTCGAAAACGGTAAGGGTTGGCTATTCCTATGACATATATTTTGGTCCCCTGTTGCCTTATAATAAGGGTTCTCATGAAATCAGGCTTGGATTTGATCTTGATTTTATGAATGAAAGGACATTAACACCAAGGTTCTTTTTCTAATCCCGGTCCTATTCTAAGAGCAAGTTCAGGAATTCTCAGAAGTAAAAAAAACGACTACAATGAAAAATATCAGAATTGCACTCGCCACGCTGTTGTTCATCTCTGGGTTACAGGGTTATTCACAGCTAAATAAAGCCAACAGGCAATTTAAACTCTACAGGTATGCTACCGCCATCCCTCTTTATCAGAAAGCTGTGCGAAACAGTGATCCGGAGAAGAACCGCGAAGCAACAGTGAAACTGGCTGATTGTTACCGTTTCGTCAATAATGCCGAAGAAGCCGCAACCTGGTACCGGAAAGCGACGGAGTTGAGCAATCCTGACCCGGTCCATTATTTCTATCTTGGCCAGGCATTGCGTACTATAGGTGATTACAAGCAGGCCAGGGAAGCATTTTTGAAGTATTCCAATCTTGTACCCGATGATCCAAGAGGAGGGATGTACGCTGAATTTTCAGCTCAGCATGCCACCTGGGAAAAACAGCCATCCTCCGCTGAAGTCAGGAACTGTGAAAGCCTGAATTCTGAATATTCTGATTTTGGTCCGGCATTCTATAAAGATGGCATTGTGTTTACATCGGACAGAAATCCAGGGCTGATGGATTCACCCCGATACGAATGGACAGACTTTGGATACCTGGATCTGTATTTTGCAGAACCCAGAAATTACAAGGATTTCTGGCGGGGTACCTCTATTCCGTCATCCATGTCAAAAAGCTTCAATCAATCATTTCATGACGGTCCGGCATTTTTCAGCGGCGAGGAGATTTATCTTACCAGAACAGTAACCGAAAAAGTAAAAAACCAGAAGATGGAATCAAAACCAATGTATTCCAGATTTATTACAGCGATAAATCTTCCGGAAATTCATCTTAAAGCATTTCCCTATAACGGCAATGCTTATTCCGCAGGTCATCCGGCTGTAAGCAGTGACAGGAAAAGAATGGTTTTGCTTCCGACATGCCCGGTAGTTTAGGCCTGTCCGATTTATTCGTATCAGAATTTGACAATGGTGAATGGTCAAAACCGATTAACCTGGGAGAGTTGATCAATACAACAGGCAATGAGGGTTTTCCCGCTGCTAGTGAACGACACCTTCTGTTCTGTGCATCTGAAGGACTTCCGGGATATGGCGGACTAGATCTCTATGTTTCCGGATATAAAGATGGGAAATGGAGTAAACCGGAAAATCTTCTGGCTCCCATCAATTCATCCTGTGATGATTTTTCTATGGCGGTTTCAAATGACCTGACCTATGGTTTCTTCCAGTTCAAACAGACCGGGTGGTAAGGGAATGATGACATCTATGCATTCCGGAATGCCGGATTTTCCTGTTGAAGGAAGATCACTGGTTTTGTTGACAATACAGGATAATCTGATCATTAATGGAATGGTGAAAGATAAAACCGGTGGTCAGCCTTGTTGCACCTGTCTATGTGTTGAATACCAAAACGAACAAAGTCCTGGTTCTCAGCACTGACATCAATGGACAATACTCTTTCCCGGTTAAAAGGCGGGCTTTATATGGTAAGCCATGAAGCCTGAATATATTGAGGATTGTCTGAGCTTAAGAATACCAGAGGATATTAACGGAAGCATTAATGTATCACCTCGCGATCTGATGTTGGACAAGCTGGAAGTAGACAAGGTTTTCAATGTTGAAAACATCTATTACGATTTGAATAAGTGGTTCATACGCGACGATGCAAAACCAGCGTTGGACAACCTTGTAGATATCATGAAAAAGTATCCGATTACCGCTGAACTTTCGTCACATACCGACTGCCGGGCTTCGGATTCATATAACAATGAGCTTTCCCAGAAAAGAGCGGAAGCTGCAGTAAGGTATATTATACTTCAGGGTAGAATCAGTAAGAATCAGTGCAAAGGCTGGTAAAGCAGGCTGGTGAATCGCTGTGTTGATGGTGTTGATTACTGGAGGCAGAGCATCAGGCCAACCGCCCGCACTAATTCGGAATTCTTTCCATTGGAGCGAGCCACAAAAGCAAAAAGATGGTGGTATTCCGGGATTTAAAACAGGAGATGAACTTGACATTAACCTGTTTGATCCGGGGTTCTTTTTAAATTGCAACGAAAATAATTAAAGAATAGACTTTTATCCGGCTGGAAATATATTTGTCCGCAAGAGAATTACCCCGGGATTTGTTGGGACCCTCACACCAAGGTATATTTTCAGCCGATTTTGCTGCTGATTAAGTTAATTCGTCATTTTCAGCGGAGAACCCTCTGACTTTACACAACGGAGAAAGTTTCTTTTGGCATAGGAACCAAAATGGTGTCTTAAGAATAATTTACATTTGCCTTTGGATAAACAAATAATATATTTACACCTCAGATAAAACATTAATATTGGAAATCGTTATTAGATTATAATATTTATTTATATAAAACAAGTTAGTCAATATTTCCTTTGTTAATAAAGAAGTTTGCGATCGCTGATGATTAGTAAATGAATTTGTAAATATAGTATTGCTGATAATATTTTAATTTTTATGAGTAAAAATATTTGCTCAATATTTGAATTATGAATGTACCGGCAGGTTTCTTGTTCATTTTTCCGGTTTTGTATAAAAAGCCAACTTATTAACAATCGACAACAACTTGTTTCTTAAAATATCCCATAACATCCGTCAATAAAGGGTTTCCGGAAAATATAGCATATTTGACCAGCATATTTCTTGTCAGTGATGATTTGTAGGAATTGAGAATGGCATCAATCGGTCTTTTCATGAATTTATATCAGATCCGGGTTGAAGGCATCCCACAATCATGTTAAGTATCATAAAATCAGATGCTCGGAATTATTCTATTCAGGATATTTAATTATAACAGATAACAGGCCAACAATACATATTCCAGGCATGAAATGATGAAACCGCGGGTTCACATATCTCATTTCGCCCCTAAACCGGATAATTAACAAAGCAGTGTTTAAAATTATGCATTTGCCTGAATATCGGATATCTCCTGACATTGTACTTTTATTGTGCAAAGGAATTTTTAATAAAACCATAGTACCATGTCAGGTAAATTACACTAGTTCCAGAAGTAATCAGTCTTTTTACGATTGAGCGTTTTTATGGCAATTCATTTCATGCCAGAATGGAACTTCAAGCGCAAAACTGCAGTGTCAATGCAAATGTCAACCGCACGATCTGTGGAACGAAACGCTTACACTGATTGGTTCAAAGCGGGATTATTTACCGGGGACGGTACTACCATTTGGTCTCAGTATCAGGGCCATCGGCAGGTCATTGTTTCACCCAATTCGCTGGAAGCGGAAGTTACTGGAATTACCGGTGGATACAGTTATACTTTCGGTTGACAACAACCTGTCTTGACTGGTCTTTGATTTTTGATGATGTAGTATATTCCGTTCTGATGGTTCCTATTGCAAATGCCGGATTGGACCAGATGTCATGCCCTGCTTCACCGGCAGGAAATGCAGGAAATACTCGGTACAGGCTCAACGGGATTATGGTCAATCGTTGGAGCCAACAACGGTGTTACCATTTTGATCCCTCTTTGCCTAACTCCAGGGTTTAATCTCACATCCGGTGAAGAAACACAACGATAGACAGCAACGCATTCCAGCGGATGCTCCTCATATGATGATATGAGTCATTACCAGTATCAGAGGTCAGTTGCC
>JADIZB010000037.1 GCA_016705005.1 Bacteroidales bacterium
ACACTTACCATCAGCCAGCAGGCTACTGCCAATGCAGGTTCAGATGCAACGATCTGTGAAGGCTCAACCTATACCATGATAGCCCCGCCACCAATGCCGCATCCATCACCTGGAGCAGCAACGGAACAGGAACTTTGCGGATGCCACGATCGAAGATGAAGTTTACACACCAAGTGCAGCTGACAGACTCAATGGTTCGCTCACCTGACCATGACGGTAACCTCTGCTTCACCATGTATCAATGCTGTCGACCAGATGGTACTGAGCATCAATCCTCAGGCTACGGTCAGTGCAGGAGCCGATGCCACCATCTGTGAAACAGGCACCTATACCTTAAGCGGCGCAACTTCAACCAATGCTACCAGCCTTGCCTGGACCACCAGCGGAGACGGATCATTCAGCAGCACAACCGTTCTGAACCCGATCTATACTCCTGGAGCAAATGACCTGACCGCAGGAACAGTCACCCTGACCCTGACGGCCCAGTCAGCTGCTCCATGTGTTGAAGCCAGTGATGCAATGACACTTACCATCAGCGAGCAGGCCACCGCCAATGCAGGAATAGATGCAACAATCTGTGAAGGCTCAACCTACACCATGATAGCTACTGCCACCAATGCAGCTTCAATCACATGGAGCAGCAATGGAACAGGCACTTTTGCTGATGCCACGATCGAAGATGCTGCTTACACACCAAGTGCAGCTGACAGACTCAATGGCTCGGTCACCCTGACCATGACGGTAACCTCTGTATCCCCATGTATCAATGCTGTCGACCAGATGGTACTGAGCATTAATCCGCAGGCAACAGTCAGTGCAGGAGCCGATGCCACCATCTGTGAAACTGGTACCTATACCTTCAGCGGAGCAACACAAACAATGCAACCAGCCTTGCCCGGAATACCAGTGGAGACGGATCATTCAGCAGCACAACCGTTCTGAACCCGATCTATACCCGGGCGCCAATGACCTGATTGCAGGAACAGTACCCTGACCCTGACAGCACAGTCTGCCGCCCCTTGTGTTGAAGCCAGTGACGCAATGACACTCACCATCAGTGAACAGGCCACCGCCAATGCAGGAGTTGATGCAACCATCTGTGAAGGCTCAACCTACACAATGATTGCTACAGCCACCAACGCCGCTTCCATCACCTGGAGCAGCAATGGAACAGGCACTTTTGCTGATGCCACAATCGAAGATGCCGTCTATACACCAAGTGCAGCTGACAGACTCAATGGCTCAGTTACCCTGACCATGACGGTAACCTCAGCATCCCCATGTATCAATGCTATTGATCAGATGGTACTGAGCATTAATCCACAGGCTACAGTCAATGCAGGAACGGATGCCACCATCTGTGAGACCGGCACCTATACGCTCAGCGGAGCTACACAAAGCAATGCTACCAGCCTTGCCTGGACTACCAGTGGAGACGGATCATTCAGCAGCACAACCGTTCTGAACCCGATCTATACTCCGGGCGCCAATGACCTGATCGCAGGAACAGTCACCCTGACCCTCACAGCCCAGTCAGCCGCCCCATGTGTTGAAGCCAGTGACGATATGGTACTTACCATAAGTGAACAGTCTACTGCCAATGCAGGTGTTGATGCAACGATCTGTGAAGGCTCAACCTACACTATGATAGCCACAGCCACCAATGCCGCATCCATCACATGGAGCAGCAACGGAACAGGAACCTTTGCTGATGCCACGATCGAAGATGCAGTCTACACCCCAAGTGCAGCTGACAGACTCAATGGTTCGGTAACCCTGACCATGACGGTAGCTTCTGCTTCACCATGTATCAATGCTATTGATCAGATGGTACTGAGCATCAATCCGCAGGCAACAGTCAGTGCAGGAGCCGATGCCACGATTTGTGAAACCGGTACTTATACTCTTAGCGGAGCTACACAAACCAATGCAACCAGCCTTGCCTGGAATACCAGTGGAGACGGATCATTCAGCAGCACAACCGTTCTGAACCCGATCTATACTCCGGGCGCCAATGACCTGATTGCAGGAACAGTCACCCTGACCCTGACAGCCCAGTCAGCCGCCCCATGTGTTGAAGCCAGCGACGCAATGACACTCACCATCAGTGAACAGGCCACCGCCAATGCAGGAGTTGATGCAACCATCTGTGAAGGCTCGACCTACACAATGATAGCTACTGCCACCAACGTCGCTTCCATCACCTGGAGCAGCAATGGTACAGGCTTTGCTGATGCCACAATCGAACCGATGCAGCCTATACACCAAGCGCAGCTGATATCGATAATGGCTCAGTCACCCTGACCATGACGGTAACCTCTGCATCCCCATGTATCAATGCTGTTGATCAGATGGTACTGAGCATCAATCCTCAGGCTACAGTCAGTGCAGGAGCCGATGCCACCATCTGTGAAACAGGCACCTATACCTTAAGCGGCGCAACTTCAACCAATGCTACCAGCCTTGCCTGGACCACCAGCGGAGACGGATCATTCAGCAGCACAAACGTACTGAACCCGATCTATACTCCGCGCCAACGATCTGATGCGGGAACAGTCACCCTGACCCTGACGGCCCAGTCAGCCGCCCCTTGTGTTGAAGCCAGTGACGCTATGGTACTTACCATCAGTGAACAGTCTACTGCCAATGCAGGAGTTGATGCAACCATCTGTGAAGGCTCAGCCTATACAATGATAGCTACTGCCACCAATGCCGCATCCATCACCTGGAGCAGCAATGGGACAGGCAGCTTTGCCGATGCCACGATCGAAGATGCCGTCTACACCCCAAGTGCAGCCGATATCCTCAATGGTACGGTCACCCTGACCATGACAGTAACCTCAGCTTCACCATGTATCAATGCTACCGATCAGATGGTACTGAGCATTAACCCGCAGGCTACAGTCAGTGCAGGCGCCGATGCTACCATTCCGGTACCTATATAACTCAGCGGAGCAACAAAGCAATGCCACCAGCCTTGCCTGGACTACCAGTGGAGACGGATCATTCAGCAGCACAACCGTTCTGAACCCGATCTATACTCCTGGTGCCAATGACCTGATCGCAGGAACAGTCACCCTGACCCTGACAGCCCAGTCAGCCGCCCCGTGTGTTGAAGCCAGTGATGCTATGGTTCTTACAATCAGCGGGCAGGCCACCGCCAATGCAGGAGTAGATGCAACGATCTGTGAAGGATCAACCTATACGATGATTGCTACAGCTACCAATGCCACAGCTATCGTCTGGACAACAAGTGGCACAGGAACATTCACCGATGCCACCATTGAGGATGCTGTTTATACTCCAAGCCAGAATGATATCGACGATGGATCAGTTATCCTGACCATGACAGTTATCTCTGCCTCACCATGTAATAACGCTGTTGACCAGATGATACTTGGTATCAGCAGGCAGGCAGTGGTGTACGCCGGTATAGATGCAACGATCTGTGAAGGTTCAACATATGAACTTACCGGTGCTACCACATCCAATGCAACAAGTCTGCTCTGGACTACCAGCGGAGACGGATCGTTCAGCAGCACAACTGCCCTCAATCCTGTCTATACTCCTGGTGTTGCAGATATTGCAGCCGGATCAGCGGTACTTACATTAACATCATTATCAGCCGTTCCTTGCGGTGTTGCTTCTGACAATATGGTACTTACCATCAGTGAACAGGCCATAGCTTTTGCCGGCAACGATGCCACCATCTGTGAAGGTTCTGCTTATTCCCTGTCGGATGCAACAGCAACCAATGCTGCCAGTATTTACTGGACCACAAGTGGTACCGGATCATTCAACAATCCAACATTGGAAAATCCGGTCTACACACCAAGTCAGAACGACATTCTTGATGGTTTTGTAAACTTATCCATGACTGTTAATTCTGATCCTCCGTGTGGTGGTGATAATGATTTGATGGTTCTCAGCATTTCCCGCACAGCCAATGTGTATGCAGGAGCCAATGCAACCATATGTGAGGGCTCAGACATTACACTGAGCGGTGCAACGGCAGTCAATGCTACCAGTATCGTCTGGACAACCAGCGGAGACGGTAGTTTCAACAATGCAGGTATCATCCACCCGGTTTACACTCCAGGCATCTCTGATATTACAAGGGGTCAGTTACCCTTACACTAACCGGTCAGTCACTTGCTCCATGCGGACCCGACAGCGATGCCATGGTTCTGACCATCTCACATCAGTCAACTGCTTATGCCGGAGAAGATGCAATCATTTGCGAAGGTTCAACCTATACAATATCGGATGCAACTGCAACCAATGCTGCCTCTGTACTCTGGACAACAACCGGAACCGGTGTATTCAACAACCCAACTTCGGTGAATCCAATCTATATCCCGAGCCAGAATGATATCCTTGATGGATTTGTAACTCTGACTATGTATTCAAACGCTGCATCTCCCTGTCCGACAGCTAGCGATGAAATGGTATTAAACATTTCGCGCAGGGCTGTGGTATATGCCGGTGC
Organism: Bacteroidales bacterium; assembly: GCA_016705005.1. Lineage (GTDB taxonomy): Bacteria > Bacteroidota > Bacteroidia > Bacteroidales > Lentimicrobiaceae > Lentimicrobium. The sequence continues at coordinate 4,490 of JADIZB010000037.1, forward strand.
AGATGCAACCATTTGTGAAGGATCAGTGTTCCAGCTACAGGAGCTACCCAACCTTGCAACAGGTATACTATGGACAACCACAGGCACTGGTACATTTGATGATCCTGCCAGCCTGAATCCGGTTTATACGCCGGGTGTCGAGGATATTTCATCAGGTTCTGTAACACTTACCATTACCGGTGAATCAACATCCCCCTGCAGTACTTCTTCGGATGCCATGATTCTGAACATTTCACGCCAGGCCATCGCCAATGCAGGCCCGGATGAAACCATCTGTGGAGCCTCAACCATATCGCTGACCGGAGCTTCAGCCCTGAATCAGATTTCAGTTTTCTGGACAACCACAGGAACGGGTACATTCAGCAGTCAGTATATGATTAACCCTGTCTATTCACCAAGTGAAAATGATATCCTCGACGGATCGGTTATTCTGACTATGACGGCTTATTCAGCAGGACCATGTAACAGCGCAAGCGACGATATGATTCTGACCATAGAAGCACCTGTCAGTGTCAATGCAGGTGTTGATGCCGCTATCTGTGAAGGTTCGGCCTATACATTGTCGGATGCTGCCGAGCTGAACACATCAGGATTACAGTGGACAACATCAGGTTCAGGAAGCTTTGACGATGCAACCATCCTGCACCCGGTTTATACACCAAGTATGGCCGATATCCTTGCCGGAAATGTTATCCTGACATTGACAGGTCAGCCGACATCACCTTGTGAGGCTGTCTCGGATGAAATGACACTTTCCATTTCACGTCAGGCAACAGCTTCCGCAGGCAATGATGCCACCATCTGTGAAGGATCGGTCTACTATCTGTTCGATTCTGATGTATCATGCCGGGTCCGTACTCTGGACTACCAGCGGAACAGGGGTGTTCAACAACCCGACACTGGTTAACCCAACGTACAACCCGAGCCAGGCTGACATACTCAACGGAACTGTAACATTGACGATAACAGTTAATGCAGAAGTTCCCTGTGCTCTGGTTCAGGATGCAATGGTCATCACTATTTCGCGTCAGGCTACGGTTAATGCCGGTGCTGATGCCACCATCTGTGAGAATGAATCCTTCACCATCAGTGGTGCCGGCCAGTCCCATGCTGCTTCACTTCTGTGGACCTCGAATGGTGATGGCACCTTTGACGATGCAACATTGCTGAATCCTGTTTATACTCCGGGCCTTACAGACCTTGTTGCCGGTAATGTAACCCTTACACTGACCGCACAATCTTCTGCTCCATGCACAGCAGTTGATGATCAGATGAGATTATTCATCTCACGTCAGGGTACTGCCTTTGCCGGTGAAGATGCAACCCTCTGCCAGGGTGGAAGCTATACATTGTCAGATGCATCTGCTACCTTCCAGGCCCCGGTTCAGTGGACCACCAGCGGAACAGGAACATTCAACAATGTGAATACTCGTGAAACCGGTGTATACCCCGAGCACAAGTGATGTAATTAACGGTTCGGTTGTCCTGACCATGGAAGTCACTTCAGCAGAAGGATGCAGCCCTGCCACAGACCAGATGACACTGTCATTTGCCCAGTTGCCAACCGCTGATGCCGGAACGGATATGACCGTTTGCCAGGGCGACCAGGCAGTGATTCTGACCGCTTCAGCAAGCAATTATACATCAATAAGCTGGACTACTTCCGGAACAGGAACCATTCTGAATGGTAACACGTTGAATCCGGTTTACGAACCCGCTGCAACTGAAACAGGTCCTGTTACCCTGAACTTAACCGCAATTGGTGCCGAGTCATGTGGCAGTGTTACAGTCAGCGACCAGATGGTTATCACGGTCAATGCCCGGATAACAGCCAATGCCGGCGCTGACCAGCTGATACCTTTCAACTCAACAACCATGCTTGAAGCTACAGCAACCGGTGGTTCAGGTGCCTATGCCTATAACTGGCAGCCGGCCGCACTGCTCTACTATGAAAACACCAGTAATCCGGTTACCAGGGTGCTTACCGACCATACCCAGTTCATCGTACTTGTCACCGATCTGATTACCGGTTGTCAGGACACTGATACCATGATGGTTAATATAGATGGTATCAATTACGCGCCTGTAGCTGAAAATGATTACGATACCACAGCCTATAACACTTCCGTAAGCATCAATATCCTGGGCAATGACAGCGATCCTGAAAACGGGGCACTCACCATCAGCTTCTGCGGATATCCTGTGAACGGACTGGTTGTGCTTAACAGCAATAATACCATTACCTACACACCATACGAAGGCTTCTCGGGCAACGACAGCATTTGTTACCAGATTTGTGACAAGGGCGTTCCTGTCCTGTGCGACAATGCCATGGTTTACATCCATGTACTTGCGAAACTCGGATATAAGCATGCTTGATATTGCAAATGGTATTTCTCCCAACAGGGATGGAAATAACGACATCTGGAAAATCAAGGGCATTGAGGGATTCCGGAAAACAATGTGAAGATATTCAACCGTTGGGGTGATCAGATCATCGCAATGGAAGGATATGATAACAATAAGGTTTACTGGGATGCTACCAACAGCAATGGTGATCTGGTTCCTGACGGCACTTATTTCTATATCCTTGAGATAAAGGGAATCAAGACCTTCACGGGATGGATCTATGTTAGGAGTGAAAACTGATCAATGACAATTAAAAAGTAAATGATATGAAAAAGTTAACCGGCTTATTTCTCCTGTTCTTCAGTATTTCGGCTTTTGCCCAACAGGATCCGCTTTTCAGCCAGTACATGTTCAACAAGCTTCTGCTGAACCCGGCCTATACTGGGAGCAGGGAAGTCCTGACAGTTGACCTGCTCGACAGGTATCAATGGGTTGGTATAGATGGGCGCCCTGGACTTTTTACAGTCAGGGCCCACATGGCCACCAGAATAAAAGGTGGGTATTGGGGTTTATGCTTACCGCGATGCCATTGGCCGATGGTCAATCAGGGCCTGATGGCCAGTTATGCCTATCGTTTGCTGGATGCCGGGTGGTTCGTTGTCGTTCCGATTGCAGGCCGGATTCAAATACTTTGATTTCGACTGGACCCAGATGAATGTTGAAGATCCTGATTATGTATTTAATCCTCAGGATGTGCAGCGGTTTACACCGGATGCCAACTTTGGAATATATTATCAGTCGAGGCGATATTTTGCGGGCTTGTCATCGAAGCAGCTTTTTCAGAATGAATACGGGAAATCCTATTCAGGAGATAAGACAACCTATACCAAACTTCTCAGGCATTTTTACGCAATGGGGGGAGCTGCTTTCCCGATTGATGATAAAATTGTTTTCAGGCCTTCGATGCTGGTGAAATTTGTAAAAAACGCCCCCATTCAACTTGATGTGAACGCAAGTATATTGTTTGATAACATTTTCTGGGTCGGGGCTTCTTACCGAACCGAACAGGCTGTTGTGCTGCTCACTGAATTCAGGATTTCGAAAACGGTAAGGGTTGGCTATTCCTATGACATATATTTTGGTCCCCTGTTGCCTTATAATAAGGGTTCTCATGAAATCAGGCTTGGATTTGATCTTGATTTTATGAATGAAAGGACATTAACACCAAGGTTCTTTTTTTAATCCCGGTCCTATTGTAAGAGCAAGTTCAGGAATTCTCAGAAGTAAAAAAAACGACTACAATGAAAATATCAGAATTGCACTCGCCACGCTGTTGTTCATCTGGTTTACAGGGTTATTCACAGCTAAATAAAGCCAACAGGCAATTTAAACTCTACAGGTATGCTACCGCCATCCTCTTTATCAGAAAGCTGTGCGAAACAGTGATCCGGAGAAGAACCGCGAAGCAACAGTGAAACTGGCTGATTGTTACCGTTTCGTCAATAATGCCGAAGAAGCCGCAACCTGGTACCGGAAAGCGACGGAGTTGAGCAATCCTGACCCGGTCCATTATTTCTATCTTGGCCAGGCATTGCGTACTATAGGTGATTACAAGCAGGCCAGGGAAGCATTTTTGAAGTATTCCAATCTTGTACCCAATGATCCAAGAGGAGGGATGTACGCTGAATTTTCAGCTCAGCATGCCACCTGGGAAAAACAGCCATCCTCCGCTGAAGTCAGGAACTGTGAAAGCCTGAATTCTGAATATTCTGATTTTGGTCCGGCATTCTATAAAGATGGCATTGTGTTTACATCGGACAGAAATCCAGGGCTGATGGATTCACCCCGATACGAATGGACAGACTTTGGATACCTGGATCTGTATTTTGCAGAACCCAGAAATTACAAGGATTTCTGGCGGGGTACCTCTATTCCGTCATCCATGTCAAAAAGCTTCAATCAATCATTTCATGACGGTCCGGCATTTTTCAGCGGCGAGGAGATTTATCTTACCAGAACAGTAACCGGAAAAAGTAAAAAACCAGAAGATGGAATCAAAACCAATGTATTCCAGATTTATTACAGCGATAAATCTTCCGGAAATTCATCTTATAAAGCATTTCCCTATAACGGCAATGCTTATTCCGCAGGTCATCCGGCTGTAAGCAGTGACAGGAAAAGAATGGTTTTTGCTTCCGACATGCCCGGTAGTTTAGGCCTGTCCGATTTATTCGTATCAGAATTTGACAATGGTGAATGGTCAAAACCGATTAACCTGGGAGAGTTGATCAATACAACAGGCAATGAGGTTTTCCCGCTGCTAGTGAACGACACCCTTCTGTTCTATGCATCTGAAGGACTTCCGGGATATGGCGGACTAGATCTCTATGTTTCCGGATATAAAGATGGGAAATGGAGTAAACCGGAAAATCTTCTGGCTCCCGTCAATTCATCCTATGATGATTTTTCTATGGCGGTTTCAAATGACCTGACCTATGGTTTCTTCAGTTCAAACAGACCGGGTGGTAAGGGGAATGATGACATCTATGCATTCCGGAATGCCAGATTTTTTCCTGTTAAGGAAGATCCTTCGGTTTTGTTGACAATACAGGATAATCTGATCATTAATGGAATGGTGAAAGATAAAACCGGTGGTCAGCCACTTGTTGCACCTGTCTATGTGTTGAATACCAAAACGAACAAAGTCCTGGTTCTCAGCACTGACATCAATGGACAATACTCTTTCCCGGTTGAAAAAGGCGGGCTTTATATGGTAAAAGCCATGAAGCCTGAATATATTGAGGATTGTCTGAGCTTAAGAATACCAGAGGATATTAACGGAAGCATTAATGTATCACCTCGCGATCTGATGTTGGACAAGCTGGAAGTAGACAAGGTTTTCAATGTTGAAAACATCTATTACGATTTGAATAAGTGGTTCATACGCGACGATGCAAAACCAGCGTTGGACAACCTTGTAGATATCATGAAAAGTATCCGATTACCGCTGAACTTTCGTCACATACCGACTGCCGGGCTTCGGATTCATATAACAATGAGCTTTCCCAGAAAAGAGCGGAAGCTGCAGTAAGGTATATTATACTTCAGGGAGTAGAATCAGTAAGAATCAGTGCAAAAGGCTATGGTGAAAGCAGGCTGGTGAATCGCTGTGTTGATGGTGTTGATTGCTCTGAGGCAGAGCATCAGGCCAACCGCCGCACTGAATTCAGAATTCTTTCCATTGAGCAGGCCACAAAGCAAAAAGATGGTGGTATTCCGGGATTTAAAACAGGAGATGAACTTGACATTAACCTGTTTGATCCGGGGTTCTTTTTAAATTGCAACGAAAATAATTAAAGAATAGACTTTTATCCGGCTGGAAATATATTTGTCCGCAAGAGAATTACCCCGGGATTTGTTGGGACCCTCAGCACAAAGTATATTTTCAGCCGTTTTTGCTGCTGATTAAGTTAATTCGTCATTTTTCAGCAGAGAACCCTCTGATTTTACACAACGGAGAAAGTTTCTTTTTGGCATGGAAACCAAAATGGTGTCTTAAGAATAATTTACATTTGCCTTTGGATAAACAAATAATATATTTACACTTCAGATAAAACATTAATATTGGAAATCGTCATTAGATTATAATATTTATTTATATAAAACAAATTAGTCAATATTTCTTTTGTTAATAAAGAAGTTTGCGATCGCTGATCATTAGTAAATGAATTTGTAAATATAGTATTGCTGATAATATTTTGATTTTTATGAGTAAAAATATTTGCTCAATATTTGAATTATGAATGTACCGGCAGGTTTTCGGTTCATTTATCCGGTTTTGTATAAAAAGCCAACTTATTAACAATCGACAACAACTTGTTTCGTTAAAATATCCCATAACATCCGTCAATAAAGGGTTTCAGGAAAATATAGCATATTTGACCAGCATATTTCTTGTCAGTGATGATTTGTGGGAATTGAGAATGGCATCAATCGGTCTTTTTCATGAATTTATATCAGATCCGGAGTTGAAGGCATCCCACAATCATGTTAAGTATCATAAAATCAGATGCTCGGAATTATTCTATTCAGGATATTTAATTATAATAGATAACAGGCCAACAATACATATTCAGGCATGAAATGATGAAACCGCGGGTTCACATATCTCATTTCGCCCCTAAAACCGGATAATTAACAAAGCAGTGTTTAAAATTATGCATTTGCCTGAATATCGGATATCTCCTGACATTGTACTTTTATTGTACAAAGGAATTTTTAATAAAACCATAGTACCATGTCAGGTAAATTACACACCAGTTCCAGAAGTAATCAGTCTTTTTTGCGATTGAGCGTTTTAATTGCAGCAATTATTTTCATTGCCGGAATGGAACTTCAAGCGCAAAACTGCAGTGTCAATGCAAATGTCAACCGCACGATCTGTGCGAATGAAACGCTTACACTGATTGGTTCAAAAGCGGGATTATTTACCGGGGACGGTACTACCATTTGGTCTCAGGTATCAGGGCCATCGGCAGTCATTGTTTCACCCAATTCGCTGGAAACGGAAGTTACTGGAATTACCGGTGGATACAGTTATACTTTCCGGTTGACAACAACCTGTCTTGACGGTTCTTTGATTTTTGATGATGTAGTATATTCCGTTCTGATGGTTCATATTGCAAATGCCGGATTGGACCAGATGTCATGCCCTGCTTCACCGGCAGGAAATCTGGCAGGAAATACTCCCGGTACAGGCTCAACGGGATTATGGTCAATCGTTGGAGCCAACAACGGTGTTACCATTCTTGATCCCTCTTTGCCTAACTCGGGGTTTAATCTCACATCCGGTGAAGGAAACACAACGCTTCGATGGACAACAACGCATTCCAGCGGATGCTCCTCATATGATGATATGGTCATTACCAATATCGGAGGTCAGTTGCCGGTAAATGCCGGGCCCGATCAGGTTCTGGGAAATTGCTTTTCAACAACACAATCTGCAACCCTTTCGGGAAGTATCGGAGGTAATGGAACTGCTGGTCAGGGTGGATTATGGACAGTTGTAAGCGGTCCTGGCATACCGTTCATTGAAAATCCCACCAACAGAAATACAGGTGTTTCAGGTCTTGAAGAAGGCGTGTATGTATTCAGGTGGTCTGTATCCGGACCATGTGTAAATGGTTCAGACGACATGCAGATAACGGTTCCCGCCCCGACTTCTGATGTTACAACAGCCTCAGTTATCGGAGGGAGTCAGATATGGTGTGATGGCAGGACCTCAACCGTACTGTCGGGAACACCACCCTATTACACAAACGAAACCGTGCTATGGCAGCAAACCAACGGACCCGGAGGAGTAACCATAGAAAGCCCGGCCAACCCTGTCACAAACATAACCGGACTTGATGGCAGCAGTACCTATACATTTCGTTATACAATCATAAATAACCTTACAGCCTGTGCAAGTGCTGAAACCATTACGGTATCTTTCGCCGGAGCTCCGGCTATCAATATCGTTCCAACCCAGCTCTTCACTTCCTGTAATTCAGGCACAGCCAGCATACCATATACATCAGGAGGATCTGGTATTACACAATGGAGTGTTTTAAGCGGACCCTCCACACCGGCTTATCCGACACTACCAACAGGCTATTTCAATGCCGGTGGAAATCCGTTGGTTGTTACTGGACTATCCATCCCGGGAACCTATGTAATCAGTATGAGAAGATACTCCAATATTGGTATCTCCTGTGAAACTGCTTTCGATGAGATTTCAGTGATTGTTTCACACACACCCACACCTTCAAACGCAGGAACACGTCAGGTTCTGGCCTGCAATGTTTTTCAAACGGAACTAACAGGAAATGTTCCTTTCGTAGGTTCCGGCACCTGGTCGCAGGCAAGCGGGCCGAACAATGCAACCATTGTTTCACCAACATCACCAACCACCTTAATTACAAATCTTATCAACGGACTATACAGGTTCAAATGGATCATCTCAGGAGGACCGGCCTGTCCTGCAGCACAAAATAATGTAACAGTGCTTGTAGCATCCAGTATTCCCACCCAGGCTATTGCCGGCCCGGATCAGAATGTATGTGTCGGAACTCCTGTCTTTCTGTCCGGGAATTTTCCTGTCCTGAATGAATTCGGGACCTGGACCGTTTTACCATCAACACCGGGGATAACTTTTTCAAATATCAATTCACCTGTTTCAGCGGTTAATGGACTGATTGCAAATACCATTTATACATTTACATGGACCATAACGAATGCTTGTGGAAACACCTCTGACAATTGCACCGTCAATACAGGCAATACCGTTGGCCCGATTGCTTCTGATGCTGGTGATGACCAGTGTCATGATACCGGAACAACTTCCATAACGCTGGATGGAAACGATCCGGCTCCGGGCGTCGGGTTCTGGAATCAACTGACCGGGCCTTCAACAACCATAACAAATCCGGCATTGTATAGTTCTACGGTTACCGGAATGACTGATGGAAATTATACTTTTGAATGGGTAATCAGCAGTGGCGGGTGTTTACCGACACGTGATACAATAGCTGTTACAATCTCTGCTCCTTCCACAAACTCTAATGCAGGGTCGGATATTCAGGTTTGCGGCACAACAACTTTCCTGACAGGAAATACACCTGTCATCGGAACCGGAAACTGGACACAGATGGCTGGTGCCGGGGGTGCTACCATTGTTACGCCGACATCTCCAACAACGGAGGTTACAGGACTTACCGATGGTGTTTATACATTTTACTGGACAATTTCCAACAATGCCTGCCCTGCCAGTGCAGACAGTGTGAATGTATATGTTTCCTCTCCCGGATCTGTAGCAAATGCGGGTCCTGATGAAGGTGTATGTGCTCAGACAACCATAACCATGGGTGCAACACCCCCTTCTTCCGGGACCGGTATATGGACTGTTGTAACAGGGCCGAACACACCAAATATTGTTGATCCTACCTCACCGGCAACCATTATAAATAATCTGGTTACCGGAACATATACATTCAGGTGGACAGTAAGTGGTGGGCCCTATTGCCCTCCTACTTCCGATGAAGCAAATGTTGAAGTCACGCTGGCGGCCAATGCCGGAACCGATCAGAGTTATTGCGAAGCAACTACCGCTGTTAACCTCGAAGGCACTGTTTCCACTGCCGGTACATGGTCACAGGATAGCGGACCAAATACAGCAACAATTACAACAACATCTGCCAATACTGCGGTTGCCTCAGGATTGATCCCGGGGGTTTATGTGTTCCGGTTTACTATTTCAACACCTGGATGTTCTACAACCGATGTGATGACAGTGACCCTTTACCAACCTCCAACCACAGCTGTTGCCGGCCCGGATCAGGATTTGTGTGATGCTGCAGTACTCACACTTGATGGCAATGTACCGGCATTTGGAACGGGTAGCTGGACAAAAATTGCCGGACCCGGGGCGGGTAGTTTCGTTCCCGATGCAAACACTCCCGATGCAACATACACCGGTGCCCAGCCGGGAGTATATGTGTTTGTTTGGACAATATCCAACGGAACATGCAGTAGTGGTGATCAGGTCCGCATAGAAAATTCAGCTTCACCGACTGTATCCGATGCTGGTCCTGATCAGACACAGGTTTGTTCAGATCAGGCAACCATGGCCGCCAATCTCCCTCTTATTGGTGTAGGTAACTGGACCCAGATCAGTGGACCGAATACAGCAGGTATAAGTTCGGTCATCCTTCCGAACACTACGATTACAGGGTTGATCCCGGGGGTCTATACCTTCAGGTGGACCATTTCAAATGGAGTGATTTGTGCTTCCAGTTCCGATGATGTCGTGATCACTGCCCTGCTTACACCTACTCCGGCTGATGCAGGTGCAGATCAGTCCCTTTGTAATCAGGCAGCAACCACCATGGATGCAACAATCCTAACCATTGGGACCGGATTGTGGACACAGGTGAGTGGTCCGAACAGTGCCGTTTTTGCCGATGCCACCAGTCCGACGTCTGATGTCAGTAACCTGATTTCCGGAGTCTATGTTTTTGAATGGACCACAACCGAAGGATTTTGTACTTCAGCGGACCAGTTGTTGGTCCGGAATGATGCATTGCCGACTGTTGCCGATGCCGGTACTGATCAGGATATCTGTTTGTTCAGTCCTCTGATCCTTTCCGGAAATACACCGGTAACAGGAACCGGACAATGGACCCAGACAGCAGGTCCCATTGCTGTGAATATTCTGACTCCGGATTCACCCACCACTTCCGTTATCGGAGCATTGTCAGGTTCATATACCTTTGAATGGACCATCAGTAACGGAAGTTGTGCTTCAAGCGTGGATGCCGTGGATGTGATCATCAACGATATCCCCGATCAGGCACTTGCCGGGGCCGACCAGAGCCTCTGTAATACCGGCAACACTTACCTCAACGGGAACAACCCATCCATCGGTACGGGAACATGGTCGCAGGTCAGCGGTCCTAATACGGCCACCATTACCGATCCATCAGACCGGCAAACAGAAGTAACAGGCCTGGTTGCCGGGACCTATACATTTAAGTGGGAAATAGCCAACGGTTCATGTACTTCTTCTGACAATATGCTGGTGGTTCACCATCCTGACATTTCCGTATCAGGGCCATCCGACAATACCATCTGTAACGGAGGAACTGCGACCCTGAGTATTTCAGCCAGCGGAGGAACCGGTGGTTATACTTACCAATGGGAATCAAGTGCCGATGGGAACGTTCCATGGAGTACCATCTCCGGAGCATCAAATTCGTCGTATATCACTGCTGCACTGGCGGCAGACCAGTATTACCGCTGCCTGGTTAACGCAAGTTGCGGAGATACTTACTCATCCATCGCTCATGTTACCGTTGTTCCGGATCCGGCAATTACAGTTCAGCCGGCAGGAACAACCATCTGTAGTGGATCCTCAACTACGCTGTCAGTCACGGCAACCGGCGGAACCCCTTCGCTGAATTATCAATGGCAAAGTTCACCAAACGGAACATCAGGCTGGGTCAATGCAGGAACCAACAGCAATTCCTATACCACGGCTGTTCTGACACAGACCACTTATTTCAGGGTCATTATTTCAGCTGCCGGGAATGGATGCAATTCTGTTACTTCAAGCGTTGTAGCAGTTAGTGTTCCACGGATCATGACACAACCGGTTTCATCATCTGTTTGTACCGGGGGTGCTGTAAATGCCCTGAGCATAATTGTTGATCCGGGAAGTTCCACCCTGGGTTACCAATGGGAAAGTTCTGCTGCACTTGCAGGTCCGTACAGCAGCGTAACGGGAGGATCGGGTGCAAATACGGCATCCTATATTACAGATGTTCTGACAGCAACCACCTATTTCAGATGTGTTGTAACGGTAACATCACCTGCCTGCGCCGATCTGGTATCCGGGACTGCAACGATAACTGTTGTTCCTGATCCAACCATCAATACCCAGCCCACAGGAACAACCATTTGTACCGGGGGCACCCATGCCTTAACGGTTTCAGCAACCGGAGGCACACCTTCGCTCAATTATCAGTGGCAGAGTTCAACCACCGGAGGAGCTCCATGGACCAATGTCGGGACAAACAGTGCTTCCTATACTACCGCAGCTTTGGCAGCGACAACCTATTATCAGGTACTGGTTTCAGCTACAGGCACCGACTGTAATACAGCAACCTCTACAACCGCAACAGTGACGGTGGTTCCCGACCCAACCATTTCTATACAACCGGTAGGGGCCACCATCTGTAACGGAGGTACACATTCCATGACCATTACCGCAACAGGCAATGTTCCTCCCGGATCCCTCAACTACCAATGGCAGATCAGTAATACCGGAACCGGGGGATGGACCAATGTCGGGACCAACAGCGATTCATATACTACTGCAGCCCTTGCAGCAACGAGATACTACAGGGTATTGGTAACCCAGACAGCCTCCGGTTGCAGCACAACTTCGGCCAATGCCCAGGTAACCGTGGTGCCTGATCCGAATATAACGACCCAGCCAACGGGCGCATCCATATGTTATGGCGGAGACCATACCATGACAATTGCAGCAGCGGGAGGTACTCCTTCATTGAATTATCAGTGGCAGATTTCAACCACCGGAGCCGGTGGCCCATGGTCTGACCTGACAGGTGAAACCGGAACCGGTTATACCACCCCGGCAACTTATGCTACAACCTGGTACCGGGTGATTGTTTCAGCCACAGGTGCAGGTTGTGCTACGGTAACTTCAAATGTTGCTACCGTAACAGTTGAGGGAGACCCGATCATTGATGTGCAGCCTGCCGGAGCTGAAATATGTTCGGGCGGGAATCATTCAATGAGTATTTCAGCTTCAGGAGGAACACCTTCTCTGAACTATCAATGGGAATACTCTACGAATGGTTCGGGCGGCCCCTGGACTGTTATCGGAGGAGCCACGGCCAATTCATATACCACGCCGGCACTTACCGTTACCACCTGGTATCATGTGGTAGTTACAGCTCCCGGAAGCGATTGTAATACAACAACAACCAGTGCTGCAGAAGTCACCGTTGTTCCTGATCCGGCCATTTCAGTTCAACCGGCCGATATAACCATTTGCAGCGGAACCTCAACGGTTCTTTCTGTCACCGCCCTGAATGGCACACCATCCCTGAATTATGTGTGGGAAACCTCGGCCAACGGTACTAACGGATGGGCGACCATTGGGGGTAACAGCAATACATATACAACAGCTCTTCTGACACAGACTACATATTACCGGGTAACCGTTTCAGCCACGGGCAACGGCTGTAATTCAATAACATCTAATGTTGTGGCAGTAAGCGTTCCAAGGATTCTGACCCAACCTGCGGGATCTTCCATTTGTTCAGGGGGAACCCATGCCATGTCGGTGAGCATCGAAAGCGGCAGCGCCACAGTTGGATACCAATGGCAATTCAGTGATTTCGACTGCAGTTCCGGATGGTCTGATATCGGTGGTGCAACGGCAAGTACATATACAGCCACCATTCTTCCTGTTACGGGAACAAGATACTATCGTTGTCAGATAAGCCTGACTTCACCCGATTGTGCCACTCTGGTTACTGACTGCACTCCCGTGATTGTCGTTGCCGATCCTGCCATCGTTTCGCAACCGTCTGGTACCACCCTTTGTGAAGGTTCGGCACATTCCATGACAGTGCTGGCTTCCGGTGGAACACCATCGTTAACCTATCAGTGGCAGAGTTCTTCTGCCCTGGCCGGGCCATACTCCAACGTAACCGGAGGCAGCGGCTCAAATACAGCCACTTATGTTACCCCTGCTCTTTCTTCAACCACCTATTATCAGGTTATCGTCTCGGCATCAGGCGTTGGTTGCGCAAGCGTTACTTCATCGCCGGTAACCGTTGCGATCAATGAAGAAGCCACAGCCAATGCAGGAAGCGATGATGCCATCTGCAGCAATGATTCCTACACATTGTCGGGCGCATCAGCAACCAATTACACGAATCTATTATGGACAACTTCCGGAACGGGAACATTTAACAATCCGGCTGCTATAAATCCGGTTTATACACCCGGGGCATCAGATATTACTACCGGTTCAGTAATTCTGACGTTAACGGCTTATGCCAATGCTCCCTGTGTGAATGCTGTCAGTTCAATGACATTAACCATTTCGGCATTCCCGACTGCTATAGCCGGCTCTGATGCCACCGTGTGCCAGGGAACCGCCTATACGGTTTCCGGCGCAACAGCCACAAATTATGCGTCCCTGCTCTGGACAGCCCCGGGCCCCGGATCACTCAGCAATGCTGCTACCCTGACACCAACCTATACTCCAACCCCGGCTCAAACGGGTACGGTTACCCTTACCCTGACGGCCAATCCGAATGGAACCTGCTCTGCATCAACGGATCAGATGATGATTACCATTGATACCGCACCAACCACCGCCATTGCAGGGATTGATCAGTCATTCTGTAAAAGCACAACCAGCACAAATATGACTGCAAATACACCGGTATCCGGCATTGGTGAGTGGCTACAACTCAGTGGGCCCAACAGCGCGCTGATAGCAGACGATACCGACCCGGTTACACTGGTTTCGAATCTGGTAACAGGAATTTACTTTTTCCAATGGACAATCAGCAACGGAGTCTGCACTACCAGCTCCGATCTGGTTCAGATAGCCGTTCTCAACTGTGGCCCTGTTGCTTTGGATGATAATTTCAACACTCCTGAAGATTCACCCCTGAGTGATAACATACTGACCAATGACAATGATCCTGACGGAGATCCTTTAACAGTAACGCAGTTTGTTGTGGGAGGTACTCCCTATCCGGCCGGTTCAACGGTAAGTATACCCGGTATCGGTGTTATCATCGTTTACAGCAACGGGTTGTTCACATTTACCCCTGAACCTGACTACACCGGATTGGTTCCAACCATCCCCTATACCATCAGTGATGGTACATCCACATCCACAGCAGACCTTAATATAACGGTTATTCCGGTCAATGATCCGCCTGTTGCGGTAGATGAGATTGTTACCACTCCTGAAGATACACCTGCAGGGGGTAACCTTCTGACCAACGACAGCGATCCCGATTCAGACCCGATCGGCATCACACTTTATGTCATTGCCGGAGACCTCACAATATATTACCCCGGTGATCTGGCTGTTATTCCAGGTATCGGAACACTGATGATCAATGCTGACGGCAGTTATATCTTTACCCCGGCTTCCGGCTATAACGGCCCTGTTCCGGTCGCAACCTATACCATTTCCGACGGAAGTCTCACGGATACCGCAACCCTGAATATTTTTGTGAACCCGGTGAACGATCTTCCGCTGGCTGTTGATGACGATGTAAACACACCGGAGGATACCCCGGTCACTGGCAACCTGCTGACCAATGACAGTGACCCTGACGGAGATCCGCTCATTATAACTCTGTTTATCGTCGGGGGAGTAACTTATCCGGCCGGTGCAGCAGTGAATATTCCCGGAGTTGGTCTCATTACCATTTACAGCAATGGTCTGTTTAACTTTTCTCCTTCATTGAATTATACCGGTCCGGTTCCTGCAATACCTTATACCATAACAGATGGAAACGGGGGAACAGATTCAGCCAACCTTAATATAACAATTACAGGTGTCAACGATGCACCGGTAGCGGTGAATGACAGCAATTCAACACCTGAAGATATGGCCGTAAGTGGCGATGTGCTGACCAACGACAGTGATCCTGAAGGAGACCCGCTTGCAGTAACTCAATTTGTCGTTGACGGTGATGCAACCGTTTATCTGCCGGGCGATATGGCAACCATCACAGGCATTGGAACCATTGTCATCAACACCGGTGGAACTTATACCTTTACCCCTGAACTGAATTACAACGGTACCGTTCCAACCGTTACCTACACCATCAGCGATGGCAATGGTGGCAGCGATACCGCTGATCTTGACATTACGGTGACTCCGGTGAATGATCCTCCCGTTGCATTGGATGACAATAATACCACAAACGAGGATACCCCTGTTTCAGGAACAGTAATTGCCAATGACAGTGATGTTGACGGTAACCTGAACCCGGCAAGCTATTCGATACTTGCCTGGCCGGCCAACGGAACGCTGGTGCTTAATCCTAACGGCAGCTATATCTATACCCCGGACCCGGATTTCAATGGCACCGATACTTTTACCTATGAAGTCTGCGACCTTGGGTTGCCGGTTATTTGCGACCCAGCAACGGTAACCATAACGATCAATGGGGACAACGATGCACCGGTAGCGGTGAATGACAGCAACACAACACCTGAAGATGTGGCCGTAAGTGGCGATGTGCTGACCAACGACAGTGATCCTGAAGGAGACCCGCTTGCAGTAACTCAATTTGTTGTTGACGGTGATGCAACCGTTTATCTGCCGGGCGATATGGCAACCATCACAGGCATTGGAACCATCGTCATCTACACCGATGGAACTTATACCTTTACCCCTGAACTGAATTACAACGGCACCGTTCCAACCGTTACCTACACCATCAGCGATGGCAATGGTGGCAGCGATACCGCTGATCTTGACATTACGGTGACTCCGGTGAATGATCCTCCCGTTGCATTGGATGACAATAATACCACAAACGAGGATACCCCTGTTTCAGGAACAGTAATTGCCAATGACAGTGATGTTGACGGTAACCTGAACCCGGCAAGCTATTCGATACTTGCCTGGCCGGCCAACGGAACGCTGGTGCTTAATCCTAACGGCAGCTATATCTATACCCCGGACCCGGATTTCAATGGCACCGATACTTTTACCTATGAAGTCTGCGACCTTGGGTTGCCGGTTATTTGCGATCAGGCAACGGTCACCATTACCATCAATGGGGACAACGATGCGCCAGTAGCGGTGAATGACAGCAACACTACACCTGAAGATATGGCCGTAAGTGGCGATGTGCTGACCAACGACAGTGATCCTGAAGGAGACCCGCTTGCAGTAACTCAATTTGTCGTTGACGGAGATGCAACCGTTTATCTGCCGGGCGATATGGCAACCATCACAGGCATTGGAACCATCGTCATCAACACCGGTGGAACTTATACCTTCACCCCAGAACTGAATTACAACGGCACCGTTCCAACCATTACTTACAGCATCAGCGATGGCAATGGTGGCAGCGATACCGCTGATCTTGACATTACGGTGACTCCTGTGAATGATCCTCCCGTTGCGTTGGATGACAATAACACCACAAACGAGGATACTCCTGTTTCGGGAACAGTAATTGCCAATGACAGCGATGTGGATGGAAATCTGAACCCGGCCAGCTACTCTGTGGTAAGCGGTCCGGCCAACGGTAGTCTGGTACTTAATCCAAACGGGAGTTATGTTTATACTCCTGATCCGGATTTCAATGGCACCGATACTTTTACCTATGAAGTATGCGACCTTGGGTTGCCGGTTATTTGCGACCCAGCAACGGTAACCATAACGATCAATGGGGACAACGATGCCCCGGTAGCTTACGATGATTATACCACAACGCAGGAGGAAAACCCGGTCTCCGGAAATGTTTTGTCCAATGATTCTGATCCTGAAGGAGACCCACTTGTGATAACTCAATTTGTCATTGATGGAGATGTAACCATCTATCTGCCGGGCGATGTTGCAACCATCACAGGCATTGGAACCATCGTCATCAACACCGATGGAACTTTCACCTTCACACCGGATACCGATTACAATGGCAGTGTTCCGGCAGTTGATTACACCATCACGGATGGCAATGGCGGAAGCGATACTGGTACATTGTTTATTTCGGTTACTCCGTTAAACGATCCCCCGGTTGCCCTTGATGACAGCAATACCACCAACGAGGATACCCCCGTTTCAGGAACCGTTATTGCCAATGACAGCGATGTGGATGGAAATCTGAATCCGGCCAGCTACTCCGTGGTCACAGGTCCGGTAAACGGAATCCTGGTGCTCAACCCCAATGGGACGTATACCTATACACCTGATCCTGATTTCTTCGGCACCGATACTTTCATTTATGGAGTTTGCGATCTTGGATTACCGGTATACTGCGTTCAGGCAACAGTTACGATTACCATTAACAGTAACAATGATTTTCCTGTGGCTGTTAATGATATAGCTATCACACCGGAAGACACTCCGGTTTCAGGAAATGTATTAACCAATGATTCAGATCCTGATGGAGATCCGTTGACAGTTGTTGACTTCACCATTGACGGAACAAATTTTCCTGCCGGCTCAACGGCTGTTTTAACGGGTGTTGGTTCATTGGTTATCAATACTGATGGTACATTCACGTTTATTCCGGAACCCGGCTTTAACGGGACTGTCCCTGTAGCTGATTACACTATAACCGACGGAACAGATAACGCAATGGCAACCCTGAGTATTTTTGTCAACCCGACGAATGATTTCCCGGTTGCCCTCGACGATTCATATTCGACTCCCGAAGATACCCCTTTCAATGATAACATTCTGCTCAATGACTCCGATCCAGACAGTGATCCTTTATCGGTAGTAAGCTTCAATGTCGGTGGAATTACCTTTCCTGCCGGGGCATCTGTCAATATTCCTGCAATCGGGAATGTCACAATTTACAGCAACGGTCTGATTGTTTTTGTTCCTGCCGGCGGATTTAACGGCAACGTTCCAACCATTCCCTATACCATCACCGACGGTAACGGAGGGACAGCTGCAGCTGTTATTGATATTCTGGTTACTCCGCTCAACGATGCACCCCTGGCATATGATGATTATTCAATAACACCCGAAGAAGCACCGGTATCAGGCGATGTTCTGACCAACGATACCGATCCTGAAGGTGATCCGTTAACAGTGACTGACTTTACAGTTAATGGTACAACTTACCCTTCCGGCACAACTGCAACAATCACAGGAGTCGGTACCATCCTTCTGAACTCCGACGGAACCTTCACCTTCACACCGGATACCGATTACAATGGCAGTGTTCCGGCAGTTGATTACACCATCACGGATGGCAATGGCGGCAGCGACACCGGTACATTGTTTATAACAGTAACCCCGTTAAACGATCCTCCGGTAGCCCTTGACGACACCATCACTACCAGCGAAGACACTCCAATAAACGGAACCGTAATCGCCAACGACAGCGATGTGGATGGTAACCTGAACCCCTCAAGCTATTCGGTAATTACATGGCCGGTCAACGGAACACTGGTGCTTAATCCGAATGGCAGCTATATCTATACGCCGGATTCTGACTTCAATGGCACCGATACTTTTACCTACGGAGTCTGTGACCTGGGCCTGCCGGTATACTGCGTTCAGGCAACGGTTACAATCACAATTAATCCGGTAAACGATGATCCGTTAGCGTTGAATGATCTGAATACGACACCGGAAGATACTCCTGTTGGCGGAAATGTATTGACCAATGATACCGATCCTGAAGGAGACCTGCTTACAGTGACCCGATTTGTCGTTGACGGAGATGCAACCGTTTATCTGCCGGGTGATGTGGCGACCATTCCAGGTGTCGGTACTATTTCCATCAATACTGACGGAACTTATAGCTTTATCCCAGATTTGAATTATAACGGTACAGTTCCAACCGTCACCTACACCATCAGCGATGGCAATGGTGGTAGCGATACAGCTGAACTTGACATTACTGTGATACCCGTCAATGATCCTCCGGTGGCAGTGGTTGATTATTTTGTTACAGCGGAAGATACCCCTGTTTCAGGAACAGTAAACACTAACGATTTTGATGTTGACGGCAACCTGAACCCGGTAAGTTATCTGCTTACCGGTGATGTAACCAATGGAACGCTTTCATTCAATGCTTCCGGTGCATTTGTGTATACTCCCGATGCAGGTTTCAGTGGGACAGATAACTTTATCTATTCCCTGTGTGATCTCGGGATACCTGTTGAATGCGATACAGCAATAGTATACATCACCATTTCAGGTGTAAATGATCCTCCGGTAGTAATGAATGAGTCGGTTGCTGTTTGTTCAGGCAATACAGTAACCGGAAATGTACTGGCAAATGGAGATTATGATCCAGAAGGAACCGCCCTGACAGTAGACCTGGTACCGGTTTCTGGTCCTGCAGGCGGTGTATTCAATATATTTGCCGATGGATCTTTTACCTATACAGCAAATGCCGGTTTTACCGGAATCGAGGAGATTGTCATCAGTCTTTGTGATGCCGGCATACCACTTCCTTCAGCCTGCAGCAACGATACAATATTTATTGATGTTCTTGAACCCGCACTGGCCAATGCCGGTCCGGATCAGGATTTATGTAACCTTACATTCACCCTGCTCGATGGAAATACAGTCGCCGCATCTGACGTTGAATGGACGCAGATTTCAGGACCTCCCTGTATCATTGTGGCAGAAAATACGCCCGACGCCATTGCATTCGGATTAATACCGGGCACATACGTATTCAGTTATGCAGTTGACAATGGAAGCTGCAGCGATACTGATGAAGTTACGGTGGTTAACTGGTCAACCCCGACAATTGCCAATGCAGGACCTGATCAGAGCTTGTGCGATCAGAGCAGTACAAGTCTGGCAGCAAATATACCGGTATCCGGATCAGGAAACTGGTCACAGCAATCGGGCCCTTCGGCAGCCATCATTGCTGATCCGACAGACCCGTCAGTTACCATAAGCAACCTGGTTGCAGGATCTTATGAATTCAGATGGACAATATCCAATGGACCTGTCTGTACACCTTCTTCAGATGATGTGATCATTTCAATCGCCAATGATGCCTCGGCTTCAGCAGGACCCGATGCTACCATTTGCCAGGGGTCTGACCATATCCTGAGTGGTGCTTCTGCCGGCAATTATACTTCAATTCTTTGGACGACATCGGGTTCCGGAACATTCAGTGACCCGGCTGCTGTAAATCCGGTTTACACACCAAGCAATTCTGACATCATTGACGGAACCGTAACACTTGCTATACTTGCGGTTTCAGCTTCACCGTGTCCGGATGCCACCGATCAGATGGTGCTGGATATTTCCCGTCAGGCGATTGTTACAGCTGGTCTGGATGCCACCATTTGTGAAGGCTCTTCCCATACCCTCAGTACCGCCTTTGCGGTAAGTGCGACAGGTTACTTATGGGCAACAAGCGGTGATGGTACTTTTAATGATGCCACCATCCTGAATCCTGTATATACTCCGGGAACAGCTGATATTTCATCAGGAACCGTCATCCTGACCCTGACCGCTCTGTCCGCTGCACCTTGCGGACCCTCCGGTGATCTGATGGTACTCTCCATTTCTCAACAGGCTTCTGCCAACGCCGGTATGGATGCAACGATTTGCGAAGGTTCTGCCTACACACTGGCCGATGCAACTGCGCCGGATGCTTCCACCGTTTTGTGGACCACCAGCGGTACTGGTACATTCAATAATGCTGCATTGGTAAATCCGGTTTATACACCAAGCCCGAACGATATCCTGGATGGCTTTGTAACCCTGACCCTGACTGTTACTTCAGCAACACCCTGTCCGGGTGATACTGATCAGATGGTTTTGACCATCAGCCATCAGGCGATTGTCAATGCCGGTGTCAATGCCACGATATGTGAAGGTTCATCATACTCTCCGGTGACTGCCCTTGCAGTCAACGCAACCAGTCTTTTATGGACAAGTAATGGCGATGGTGCCTTTGACGATGCCACCATCCTGAATCCGGTATATACACCAGGTACAAACGATATTGCAACCGGAACAGTCACACTGACCCTGACAGCACAATCAGCAACCCCATGCGGACCTGCCCTTGATGCGATGGTACTGTCTATTTCTCAACAGGCTTCTGCCAACGCCGGTATGGATGCAACGATTTGCGAAGGTTCCACCTACACCCTGTCCGATGCAACTGCGCCGGATGCTTCCACCGTTTTGTGGACCACCAGCGGTACTGGTACCTTCAATAATGCTGCATTGGTAAATCCGGTTTATACACCAAGCCCGAACGATATTCTCGATGGTTTTGTAACGTTGACCATGTCAGTAACTTCAGCATCACCCTGTAGCGGTGATGTTGACCTGATGTTGCTGAATATTAACCGGCTGGCAGTGGTTTCAGCAGGATTCGATGCTGCCATCTGTGAAGGACAGACCTTTACTCCGGTAACAGCATCAGCAACCAATGCCGTCAGCCTGCTCTGGACCACCAGCGGAACCGGTACATTTGATGATGCAACCGTTCTATATCCCGTTTATACACCCGGTGCGGCAGACATAACCGCTGGCACAGTATTGCTTACACTGACGGCACCTTCAGCTTTTCCATGCCCTGTTGCAACGGACGACATGATACTGACCGTTTCGCCGCAGGCCATTGCATTTGCCGGAACCGACGCTGTAATCTGTGAAGGTTCAGCTTACTCTCTGGCCGATGCGGTGGCAACCAATGCAGCAAATATTCTCTGGACAACAAGCGGAACAGGAACATTCAGCAATCAGACCATTGCCAATCCTGTATATACACCGAGCCCGAACGATATCCTTGACGGGTTTGTGACATTGACCATGATCGTCAACTCTGATCCTCCCTGTGGTGGCGATTTTGATGAAATGGTGCTAACCATCTCACGTCAGGCCAATGTTTACGCGGGACCCGACGTGAGCATCTGCAACGCGATACCATACCTGATAAGCGGAGCAAGCGGTCAGTTTACCACAAGCATCCTCTGGACTACCTCTGGTACGGGAACCTTTGATGATGCAACAACCCTGAATCCTGAGTACACACCTGGTCCGGAAGATCTGACAGCCGGTTCGGTAACCCTGACACTTACAGCTCAGTCATCAGCCCCGTGCGGACCGGATTCCGATGCCATGATCCTGACCATTTCACAACAGGCAACGGCGTACGCAGGGGCCGATAACATCATCTGTGAAGGTTCTGTCTATGCCATTGGTGATGCCACAACAACCAATGCAGCCTCTGTCCTCTGGACGACATCCGGGACCGGTTTGTTCAATAATCCCACACTGGTCAATCCAACCTATATCCCAAGTCCGAACGATATTCAGGATGGATCAGTCACCCTTACCATGTTTGTGAATTCTGCAGCGCCATGCATAGGAGTCAGCGATGCAATGGTACTGACAATTTCACGTCAGGCATTTGTGAATGCAGGACCAAATGCAGCCATTTGTGAAGGATCAGATTATGCTGTAATCACCGCAACCCAGCAGTTTGCAACAGGTATACTCTGGACCACCAGCGGTACCGGAACCTTTGATGATCCTACCCTGATCAACCCCGTTTACACACCCGGAGCATCTGATCTGTCAGCTGGTACTGTAACCCTCACCATTACCGGTCAGTCAGCAGCACCATGCACCCCTGTATCGGATGATATGATACTGACCATCTCGCCACAGGCAACGGCCTATGCCGGAGCCGATAACATCATTTGTGAAGGCTCGGCGTACACATTGACGGATGCTTCTGCTACCAGTGCTGTAACAGTAATCTGGACTTCGTCCGGCACCGGATTCTTCAATAACCCGGCTCTGATAAACCCGACTTACATTCCAAGCCAGAGCGATATTCAGGATGGGGCTGTAACTCTGACCATGTTTGTTACTTCTGCTTCACCCTGTCCTGGTGTAAGCGATGTCATGGTTCTGGGCATTTCACGGCAGGCTGCAGTTGATGCGGGTCAGAATGCTGCCATTTGCGAAGGGTCTTCCTTCAGCTTAAGTGCAGCCACATCGCAGAATGCGACCGGTTTACTCTGGACCACCAGCGGAACCGGTACATTTGATGATGCAAGCATCCTCAACCCTATATACACTCCGGGTGCTGATGATATACTTGCAGGAACTGTAACCCTTACAATTACGGGACAGTCTGCATCTCCCTGCGGGCCGGATTCAGATCAGATGGTACTGACCATTTCGCATCAGGCATCGGCGAATGCCGGTGCCGATAACATCATCTGTGAAGGTTCAACCTATACCATTGCCGATGCAACAGCTGTCAACGCAGTTACAGTTTACTGGACAACGACGGGAACAGGTGTTTTCAACAATCCTGCCCTGGTAAATCCAACCTATATTCCAAGTCCGAACGACATACTGGATGGATCTGTAACACTGACCATGTATGTCAGTTCTGCCTCGCCGTGTACCGGAGCCAGCGATGCCATGGTGCTGGGTATATCCAGACAGGCATTTGTTGATGCGGGTCAGAATGCTGCTATCTGTGAAGGTTCTGCCTATACATTAAGTGGGGCTACATCACAGAATGCCACCGGACTGCTATGGACAACCAGCGGCACAGGCTCATTTGATGATCCAACCATCCTCCATCCGGCGTATACACCAGGTGCGGAAGATATAGCAGCCGGTTCTGTTATCCTGACCCTGACAGGCCAGTCAGCGGCTCCCTGCGGACCTGATTCTGATGCCATGACACTTGTCATTTCACAACAGGCCACAGCCTATGCCGGTGAAGATGCCACAATTTGCGAAGGATCTACCTATACCCTTACTGATGCTGTTGCGGGAGATGCTTTGTCGATCCTCTGGACAACTACCGGGACAGGTATTTTCAACAATCCGGCCATTGCCAATCCGACCTATATTCCCAGCCAGAACGACATACTGGATGGCATGGTTGTATTGACAATGTATGCAAATGCAGCCTCTCCCTGCCCCGGTGCCAGCGATGCCATGGTTCTCAGTATTTCACGTCAGGCGGTTGTTTATGCAGGTCCGGATGTCAGCATCTGTGAAGGATCTGTTCTGACTCTTGATCAGGCAACACAATCCAATGCAACCACCCTGCTCTGGACTACCAGCGGAACTGGAACATTCAGCGATCCGACCATTTTGAATCCTGTTTATACACCGGGCGCGAACGATATCAGTGCCGGTTCGGTAACGCTTACCCTGTCAGCCACTTCTGCAGCACCCTGCAGCCAGACCAGCGATGCCATGGTGCTTTCGATATCACGGCAGGCAACGGCCGATGCCGGGCCTGACGATGCCATCTGTGGCAGTACATCTTATACACTTTCCGATGCAAACGCAGGCAATTACGTTTCGGTTTACTGGACAACATCCGGTACAGGGACATTCAGCAACCCGAACCTGGTGAATCCTGTATATACACCCAGCCAGAATGACATTCAGGATGGCCTGGTGACGCTGACACTGACTGCTTATCCCGATGCTCCCTGCGGGAATGTTTCGGATGCAATGGTTCTAACCATTTCAGCCCCGGTTGAAATCTATGCCGGCCCTGATGCGACCATCTGTGAAGGCAGTTCCTGCCAGTTGGCAGATGCCACCCAGTACAATACAGTTTCAGTATTGTGGATAACCAGCGGAACAGGAACATTTGATGATCCGACCCTCCTGAACCCGGTTTATACTCCCGGTGCAGAAGATATTCTGAATGGCTCGGTCACCCTGACCATTACTGGTGAGGCGGCACCTCCCTGCGACGATGTAAGTGACGATGTGGTTATTACAATTTCGCCCCAGGCAATAGCGTTTGCCGGTGAAGATTATACCATATGCGGTGGAATTTCCTATACCATCAGCGATGCGACAGTAACCAACGCTGAAACGATCCTCTGGACAACTACCGGTACAGGTGTTTTCAATAACCCCGGCATTGCCAATCCTACTTACACACCCAGCCAGAATGATATCCTCGATGGTTATGTTAACCTGACTATGATGGTAACTTCTGCAGAGCCATGTTCAGGAGATTCGGATGAGATGACGCTGAACATTTCACGTCAGGCAGAGGTAAATGCCGGTGCCGATGCTACCATTTGTGAAAATGAGACCTTCGTTCCGGTCGGGGCTTCACAGCAAAATGCAACATCCATCCTTTGGACAACCACAGGAACTGGAACATTCAGCGATGCAACCATCCTTCTTCCGATATACACTCCCGGAGCCCAGGATATTGCTTCAGGTTCTGTAACACTGATTCTCAGTGCTGTTTCAGAAATCCCCTGCGTTGAGGTTTCAGATTCTCTGGTTTTGAGTTTCTCACTGCAGGCGATGGTCAGTGCAGGACAGGATGCAACTGTATGTTCCGGAGCCGACTATACCCTATCGGGAGCAGTTGCTTCGGGATACACATCATTGCTGTGGACAACTTCCGGAACCGGAATTTTCACCGATGCCACAGTCTTGAATGCATTGTATCTGCCGAGTAACAGCGATCTTTTCAACGGACAGGTTATTCTGACCCTAACAGCAGAGTCGGCAACCGGATGCGTTCCAGCTGCGGATCAGATGGTATTAACCATTGACGGTCTGCCATTTGCTGATGCCGGTCCCGATTTGTCGGTATGCGAGGGAGAGCCGTTACAGATTATTTCAGCGACGGCAGCAGACTATGTTACCATTTACTGGACATATACCGGTATGGGTTCCATGATAGGGACCAACACCCTGACACCAACTTATGTGCCGGCCGTGAATGAAACTGGCAACATAATACTGACCCTGAATGTCACCGGTTCTGAAGCCTGCGGAGGATTACTCTATTCGGATGAAATGATTCTGACCATAAAACAGAAAGTTGTTGCCGATGCCGGGGAAGATCAGACGATACCTTATAATTCAACAACAAACCTTATCGGCAATGCCACCAACGGGTCGGGTTCGTATGTGTACAACTGGCAACCCTCAGGATTGCTCGTAAATAACAATACGCCCAATCCTGAAACCCTGCAGCTAACCAATCATACTGATTTCATTCTTGTGGTAACGGATGTTGTAACCGGATGCCAGGATGTTGACACGATGAGGGTAACCATTGATGGCATCAATTACCCACCGGTGGCCAACGATGATTTTGACACAACCAAATACAACACCCCTGTCAGGATCGACATTCTCGGAAACGATTCCGATCCTGAAAACGGAGCGCTGACCATCACATTCTGTGGCTATCCCCTGAACGGTCTGGTTATTCTGAACAGCAACAATACCATTACATATCAGCCATTCGAAGGCTTCTCGGGTGACGACAGCCTCTGCTATCAGATCTGCGACAAGGGAATTCCGGTGATGTGCGATCAGGCTATGGTATATATCCATGTTTTGCCCAAGCCCAACATTGAAGATGTCGTCATCTACAACGGCATTTCTCCGAACAGCGACGGAATAAACGATACCTGGACCATCAAGGGTATAGAAGGCTTCCCCGACAACGAGGTGAAGATTTTCAACCGTTGGGGCGACAGGATCCGAAATCTTTCAAAGTACGATAACATCAATGTATTCTGGGATGGAACCAATGCAGAAGGTGAACCTGTTCCCGACGGCACTTACTACTATATTCTGGAGATCTGGGGTATAAAAACCTTCACCGGATGGATTTATGTAAGGAGCGAAAATTGATTCTGAACAACACAAACACAAACAGATATGAAAAAGATAACCGGCTTAGTTTTCCTGTTGATCAGTTTCTCGGCTTTTGCCCAGCAGGACCCTTTGTTCAGCCAGTATATGTTCAACAAGCTTGTATTAAACCCGGCCTATGCCGGCAGCCGTGAGGTGCTTACCATCGATATGCTTGACCGCTATCAGTGGGTTGGCATTGACGGTGCTCCCCGGACTTTTACGGTCGGGGCCCACATGGCCACCCGAAACAACAAGGTAGGCCTGGGTTTTTATGCTTACCGTGATGCCCTGGGGCCAACTGTAAATCAGGGGCTGATGGCTACTTATTCCTACAGGCTGTTGTTGGGGACAGGCAACCTCTCATTCGGAATTCAGGCGGGCTTCAAGTACTTCGATTTTGACTGGACCAAAATGAACCTGGAAAATTCAGACTATACGTTCAACCCCCAGGATATACAACGGTTTACACCGGATGCCAATTTTGGGATCTATTACCAGAGCAACAGGTTCTTTGCAGGGTTATCATCAAAACAACTCTTTCAGAATGAATATGGTGTTGCGACTGTAGGGGATAAAACCACCTATTCAAAGTTGCTGAGGCATTTCTATGGTATGGCCGGGGCAGCATTTCCGGTTGACGATAAGATAATTTTCAGACCGTCGGTTCTTGCGAAATTCGTGAAAAATGCACCGCTTCAGGTCGATTTCAATGCCAGCCTTTTGTTCGGGGATATTTTCTGGATAGGCGCTTCCTACAGAACCGAAAAGGCCATTGTATTCCTTACCGAATTCAGAATTTCGGAAAAATTCAGGGTCGGCTACTCCTATGATATGTACCTGAACGAACTTCAGCCGCACAACAAGGGTTCACATGAGATACGATTGGGCATTGACCTTGATCTTTACCATTCTCGTATGATGACACCCAGGTACTTCTGACCCGTGATGGCCTGTCAAAACTATTGTCCATTGTAACAAGGAATTAATAAGAAACACGAATGAAAAAGCAAATCATCTTAGCGGTAATTTTAACGGCATTCAGCCTTCAGGTCTTCCCGCAGATTAAAAAAGCCGACAAACAGTATGATCTTTTCAGATACTCAAAGGCAATTCCACTTTATAAAAAGGCGGCAAAGAAAAAGGATGAAGGCGTCAGGAAGGAAGCAACCGCCAGACTTGCTGACTGTTACCGGTTAATCAACGATGTCAATGAATCAAGGGCATGGTACCTTCAGGCAACCGAATTTAAAGGATCGGCGCCACTGAATTACTATTATCTCGGTCAGGCCCTGCGCAGTCTGAGGCAATATGGTGAAGCGGAGAAGGCCTTCAGAAAGTACAGTGAACTGGTGCCATCCGATAAACGTGGATCAGTCTATGCTGAGTATTGCACCGGGATTGGCAAATGGAATAATCTGCCACCATCGGCAGAGGTCAGGAATTCGGGTTCATTGAATTCAAAATACTCCGATTTCGGACCATCGTTTTATAAAAAGGGAATCACCATTGCTTCGGACAGGCAACTTAGCTTAATGGACAGCCGGCAGTATTCCTGGACAAGTTTCAGCTATTTAGATCTGTATTTTTCCGAGCCTAAGTACTACATGGACTTTTTCAGCGAGATGTCTGAACCTTCCTCACTATCCTCGAAATTCAATCAGACTTACCACGATGGCCCTGCCTGTTTCGTAAATGATTCCAGAATCTTCCTTACCCGTACGACCCTGGAAAAAGTGAAAAAGGGCGAAAAAAACCTGCAGACCCATGTACTGAAAATATATTTTGCTGACCTTGGAGAAGGGAGCACTTCGTATCAGGAATTCCCGTTCAACAGTGATGATTATTCAAACGGGCATCCCACCATGCATTCCGACCAGAAAACAATGATATTCGTTTCTGATAAACCCGGGGGTAATGGTGGCTCCGATTTATACAAAACGGTGATGCAGAATGGCACATGGAGTACCCCGGAGAATCTTGGAGATCTCGTTAACAGTTTCGGCGATGAGGTTTTTCCTACACTGGTAAACGACACCCTGCTGTATTTCGCTTCCGACGGACATATGGGCTATGGCGGACTGGATCTTTTCATCTCACATTATGTAAATGGGAAATGGAGTGCCCCGGTAAACCTTAAAGCACCCATAAATTCTTCGTATGATGATTTCGCCATTGCCGTCAGCAATGACCTGAACTCCGGTTTTTTCAGCTCTGACCGCCCCGGTGGTCTTGGCAGCGATGATATTTATGCCTTTCGTAATGCAGTTGATCCGGTTAAAGAAAGAGAAACAGAACAGGAAACTGAACAGGGCTCATTGGCTCAGAATCAGCTTATCAGCGGGTATGTAAAGGATAAGACAGCGAAATTGCCGCTGGCCGGAGCAAAGGTGTTTTTACTTAACACAAAAACAAATAAGGTAAAAGTTCTGGAAACCAATCCGGAAGGATTTTTTTCAAGCCCGGCCGAAAGAGGTGTGCTCTATATCGCCAAGGCGGTTAAGCCGGATTACCTGACCGATTGTCTGAATTTCAGGATTGCTCCTGCCGATACGGTTAAGGACCAGAAAACACCGCGTGATTTACTGCTGGATAAGATTGAAGTCGATAAGATTTACCTGATCGATAATATTTACTATGACCTGGATAAATGGTACATCCGTGAGGATGCCAGGCCAGCGCTGGATAACCTGGCTGGTATCCTTCGCCAGTACCCGATCTCTATTGAATTGTCGTCGCACACCGACAGCAGGGCATCAGACGGGTACAACGATGAACTCTCCCAGAAAAGGGCAGAGGCTGCGGTAAGGTATATTATGCTTCAAGGCATCGATCCTGTGCGCATGATTGCTAAAGGCTATGGTGAAAGCAAACCTGTTAACCGCTGTAAAGATGGCGTGGATTGTACCGAGGCCGAACATCAGGCAAACCGCCGTACCGAGTTCAGGATTTTATCCATTGAAAAACCAGAGGTTGATAAACGATTCGATCCCTCGGTATTTACTACCGGTGAAGAGGTAGATGTTTACCTGTTTGACCCGGCCTTTTTCGACAGATGTTTCGGATCGGATGAAGAAACCCCGGGAATCAGTGTTCTGCAGAACAATCCAGTAACCGCCCCTGTAAAGCCGGTTGAAAATACCGCAGAGAAGACTGCTTCAGGGGCTGCTTCCTGTTTTAGTGTACAAATACTGGCATCGGTGACCGAAATATCCCTGGATGATGCAGAACTCAAGGGCGTTGATGGTGTGAAAAGTTATTTTTCAGGGAAATGGTACCGTTATGTGGTCGGTTGTGTCAACACTTATGAAGAAGCGGCAGCATTAAAAAGCGAGCTCATCGCGGAAGGAATTACAAATGCCTTTGTGGTAAAAATCGAGAATGGCAATGTTGTTTCCGCCCACTGACCGGAAACAATATTAAAACAAAGCGGCTGAAGGAATTGATTCCGGTTCAGCCGCTTTTATTTTTGATGATTCTCGTCTATTCAAGAAAGCCAACTCCTGATCGTTGTTTTTTTCTGAATGGCTTGGTCAGCAGGTATAACGACAGGATAATCAGCAGAAAATGGGTTGCGATTTCAAACCTGAAACCATGTATAAATAGGATAAGGAATAATCGGTAAAGGCTGATTACAAAAACAAGGAAAAACCCGAAAACTTCAAATTTGCGCTTATCAAGTACCAGCAGAATGATGGATGCGGCTGCAACGGCAACGAGTGTTCCGACATTGGCAATATCTTCCCAGAAAGGGGTCATTGAATCGGATTCACCAATCATTTCATAGAAGAATGCGAACAGGAATGAGATAATGCCGACCCGGAGAGCAATCAGCATAACAATTTTCAGAGCATTGGATTCGCGCATGGTTTAATATTTATTGGTTGATCCTGTATCAAAATGCTTTAAACCCTATAATTTCACGTACTTCATTAATTGTCTTTGAAGCACTTTCATGTGCTTTTTCTTTCCCAAGCCTGACAACCCGGTGCAGATACTTTTCGTCGGCTGAAATCTCCCGGATTTTTTCCCTTAAAGGATCCGTAAAGATAATGATATCTTCGGCAAGTTGTTTTTTCATGTCGCCGTAACGGATCCTGCATTGGTTGTATTCCTCTTCAAAAAACGACAATGTCTCAGGTTTCGACAGGGCCTTCATCAGGTTGAAGATATTTTCTATGGCCTGGGGCTTGGGCTGGTTTGGTTCTGTCGGACCCGAATCTGTTACGGCTTTCATCACCTTCTTCCTGATAACAGCCGGTTCGTCAATCAGAAAAATGGCATTGCCTTCCCCCTCTGATTTACCCATCTTGGTACTTCCATCCAATCCTGGAATTTTGACAAGTTGTTCGCCGAAATTATAGGCAACAGGTTCGGGGAAATATTCAGTATGATATAAACGGTTAAAACGGTTGGCAAAAGTCCTGGTCATCTCGAGGTGTTGCTCCTGGTCTTTCCCGACCGGCACCTTTTGAGCCCTGTGTATGATAATATCGGCAGCCATTAAAGTAGGATAGGTCAACAGGCCAGCATTGATGTTATCAGGCTGTGACCGGGCTTTGTCCTTGAAGGAGGTTACTCTCTCAAGTTCGCCCAGGTAAGCATTCATGTTCAGGAAAAGATAAAGCTCTGCTGTCTCCGGGAGGTCACTCTGCAGGTAAAGAGTAGCTTTTTCAGGATCAAGTCCGGCAGCGAGGTAATCGACCAGAACGCTTTTCACGTTTCCGTGAAGATCGGCAGGAGTAGGGTGGGTGGTTAAGGAATGATAATCGGCAATGAAAAAGTAACAATTGTTTTCATTCTGCATTTTGATAAAATTCCTCAATGCCCCGAAATAATTCCCAAGGTGCAGGTTTCCGGTAGGCCTGATTCCGCTTACAACTGTATCCATAAATTCAGCGATGTTTCTATATTCTGTTTCACCTGACAGACGATGGTGTAAAAGTAAAGTTTCAATATATTGGCTGTCTCCATTCAGGGACCCGGAAGAAATGACTACATTTTTATTTCGTCTTCAACTTTATTAAAGAAATGATATTCAAGCAGGTGATAAGATGGCATCGGTTTCAAACGTATCCAGCTTTTGAATTTGAAATACCACTTCATCCGTTGTGACGGGAATCCGTTAACAAGATAGGCATAAATGTAAGGGTGCAGGGCTATTTTGATGAAAGGCTCATTTTGCTCCTGAATCAGGTAGCGTATGTTATTTTCGATCTGATCGATCAGGATAATACTTGGCTTGATCTCACCTGTTCCCCCGCAGGCCGGACACTTTTCAAGAATCTGGACATTCATTTCAGGTCTTACCCGTTGCCGGGTGATTTGAACGAGTCCGAATTTGCTGGGAGGTAAAATGGTATGTTTGGCATGGTCCTTTGCCATTTCCTCTTTCAGCTTCTGATAGAGTTTACGGCGGTTGGAGCCCTCATGCATATCTATGAAATCGATTACGATGATCCCACCCATATCACGCAGACGGAGCTGACGGGCAATTTCCGCAGCTGCTTCAAGGTTGACAGCCAGGGCATTCATTTCCTGTGATATCTCCGAATTCACACGATGACCGCTGTTCACATCTATAACATGAAGAGCTTCAGTGTGTTCAATAATCAGATAAACACCACTCTTTATGGTAATGATTTTACCGAAAGAGTTTTTTATCTGTTTATCAATACCAAAATGCTCAAAGATTGGAATTTTGCCTTTATATAATTTGACAATATCAATCTTATCGGGGGCAATGGTTTTGATGTAAGCCTTGATTTCTTCAAATATCCCGGCATCATTCACATGGATATTGTTGAAGGACTCGTTCAGCAGGTCGCGCAGAATGGCCGTGGTGCGGTCTATTTCACTCAGTATCCTTTGTGGCGCTTTGGCTCCCGGGAGCTTGGCGATACAGGCTTCCCATTTTGCCGTCAGATTGCGCATGTCGGCGTCCAGATCGGCAACTTTCTTGTTTTCGGCAACAGTCCTGATAATTACTCCGAAGTTCTTGGGCTTGATGCTTGTGATCAAACGCTTGAGACGATTACGCTCTTCAACACTTTTGATTTTCTGAGAAACAGAAACCCGTGAAGAAAAAGGAACCAATACAAGGTAGCGACCTGCAAAAGAAATCTCGGAAGAAACCCGTGGCCCCTTTGTTGAGATCGGCTCTTTGGCAATCTGGATCAGAACCTGCTGATTTGGGGTGAGAACCGAGTTAATTTTGCCGGTCTTTTCGATGTCCTGTTCCAGTTCCATATCACCAATGGTGGGAACTTCAGGCTTACCGGTAAGATATTGTTTGAGAAGTTTATTCAGTGAATTAACCTGTGGGCCGAGATCAAGGTAGTGCAGAAAGGCGTCCTTTTCATATCCGACATCTACAAAAGCAGCATTCAACCCGGGCATGATCTTCTTGACCCTTCCCAGGTAAATATCCCCTACAGCAAAATTATTGTTGCTTTTCTCCTTATTCAGCTCGACCAGGTCTTTGTCTTCAAGCAATGCAATATTCACCTCCGAAAGACCGGTGTCGATAATCAGCTCCTTATTCAAAACCCTGATTTTTAATATGTAGTAAGTAATAGCGACACAAAAACGACAATCTTCCGGTACTGCATACCAGTAGTGTCGTTTGGTCGGTACAAGGATTTATCCCACCATTTGCCCGAATACCGGAAAAGCCCAGTATTCAGGCAAATGGTGGCATTACCTGTATTTAAGAAAGGTTATTTCTTTTTGTGCCTGTTCTTGCGCAAACGTTTTTTCCGTTTGTGCGTGGCCATTTTATGTCTTTTTCTTTTTTTTCCGCTGGGCATGATGAAAGATTTTAAAAAATGAACAACTGCTTATTTAACCTTGTTCTTAACGTCGAATACAAAGGTCTTGGCAGGTTTAAAAGCAGGAATGAAATGTGCCGGAATGATGATTGTGGTATTCTTTGAGATATTACGACCGGTTTTTTCAGCCCTTTTCTTTGTAGTGAAGCTGCCAAATCCCCTGAGATAAACATTTTCGCCGTTAGCAAGAGAGTTCTTTACTGCGTCCATGAAAGCCTCAACAGTCTGCTGTACAGCAACCTTTTCAATATTGGTCTTACTAGCAATTTCAGCTACAATTTCTGCTTTTGTCATGTTGATTAGATGTTTTAATGATTTGAGAATAAATTTTTTAAACGGGGTGCAAATATAAAGGTTTTTGTGACAATAAGAAAATAATCTGTTTTTTTTGCACCCAATTGCCTCTATTTAAGTGTTTTTCGGAAACAAGACCATGAACTTCAGCAGACGACTCCTTGACTGGTATCAGATTCATAAAAGAGATTTACCCTGGCGAACAACCAACGACCCCTATACCATCTGGGTGTCAGAAATCATCATGCAGCAAACCCGCATAGATCAGGGTCTCGGCTATTTTAACCGGTTCATGGAACGCTTTCCCGATGTATCGGCACTTTCATCGGCTTCCGAAGAAGATGTCCTTAAAGTCTGGAAAGGCCTTGGCTATTACAGCCGGGCCAGGAACATGCATCTTACAGCCAGACAGGTGGTTGATCATATGAAAGGAGAATTCCCCTCTGACTACAAAACTTTAAAGGGGCTGAAAGGGATCGGAACATACACTGCCGCAGCCATTTCTTCAATATGCGCCGGAGAACCCAATCCTGTGGTGGATGGGAATGTGGTCAGGGTGATATCAAGGCTCTATGGCATTGATGATCAGGTTGGATCAACGCTGTCGCAGAAAAAGGTCCTTGAAAAGGCAAAGTCGTTGATTGACCCGGAGAATCCCGGTGATTTCAATCAGGCCATGATGGAATTCGGGGCGATCCACTGCACCCCCCGGAACCCGGCATGCCATGAATGCATCTTCAGGCTGGAGTGCATTGCCTTTCAAAGCAACCGGGTGGATGAACTGCCGGTCAAAAAACGTGAGACCACCCGAAGAGAAAGGTTCCTGAACTACCTCTGCATTTCCGTTCCCGGAAAGGGGTTAATGCTAAACCGGCGTTCGGGCAACGATATCTGGAAAAACCTCTGGGAACTGCCACTGCACGAATCAGACGGCCTTCTCACGGCCGAAGCCATGAAGCAGACTTCGCTCTGGCAAAGTTTGCAGGTTGAGGAATCCGACATCATATATAAAACTCTGGATTTTAAACATATACTTACCCATCAGGTGATTCATGCCCGGTTTTTTATGGTAAAAGCAGAAAAAACCATGTTCCATGTCCCTGAAGACAAAAACCGGATCATTGATCTGCCGCTGGTTTCCGGACTTCCTGTATCGAGACTCACTGAGCGTTTTCTGGAACAGGCCGGTACTGAAATCGGATGACGAATGGGTTTAATCCCTGTGCTTTCTTAATGCTTGTTTTTTCATGTGAATGGGCGTATATTTGTAATACTTAATCTTAATAAAAGCGAAATCATGGCAAGAGGAGTTAACAAAGTAATTCTGATCGGGAACCTGGGAAAGGACCCCGAAATCCAGAATTTTGACAAGGGAGTTAAGAAGGCATCATTTTCACTCGCAACCACCGAAACCTACCGCAACCGCGAAGGTCAGGACATTGAACAGACAGAATGGCACAACATTATTCTATGGCGTGGCCTGGCTGAAGTAGCTGAGAAGTACCTGAGAAAAGGATCACAGGTCTATATTGAAGGCCGCATCCGGAGCCGCTCCTTTGAAAAGGACGGACAGAAACGATACATCACCGAAATTGAGGGTGACACATTGAATATGCTCGGTGGACGGGCTTCAACAGATCAATCATCAACACCGGCATCGCACGAGCATGCCAGCCCCCCTCCGCCCCCGGTAATCCCGACGGAGACCGATGACCTACCGTTCTAAGCAGTAAAACGAAAAAAATCCGGAGTTGAATTTCTCAGCTCCGGATTTTTAATTCTATCTAAAAACGAACGCAATGCGCTCATTATAAACAGATTATCTAGTATCTGTTAATTATTAGTTGTTAGTTGTTAGTTGTTAGCTGTTATCTACCACTCAGCGACTTTGGTATCCTTCCGTTTTTAATGGCCTCCGACCTGAGCCGGTGACCAACGATGCGCTCAACCATTTTACCGGTTTCGAGTATGCGGTCAATATCAAGATTGGTTTCTATCCCCATTTCGTCCATCATCACCACCATATCTTCGGTGCAAACCAGTCCCGTAATGCCAGGATCCCTGTAGTAGTATGCACCGGTTCCGGCAACAGGAACACCATCCACGAAGTTGGCCGGTTGTCCACCGATGCCTCCCAAAGTTGATTCGTAATTGGTCATTCCGGCCTGCAGCGCGGCCAGTACATTGGCCAGCCCCCAGCCGCGGGTGGAGTGGAAATGCACAATGTGTTTTTCCGACCGTGGGATGCTGTCGAGCAACATGGAATAGTAGCGGTAAACCCTGTCGGGCGAAGCTGAACCATCGTGATCGGCATGCTCCACATCGTTGGCGCCGATGTCGAGCCAGCGTTTGGTGAATTCAATGGCTTTCTCCATTCTGGTTGGCCCTTCGATGGGGCAGCCCCAGATGGTGCTGACCGTTCCGTTTACTTTTAGTCCGGCATCGTGTGCCAGCGGAATATACTTTTCGGCCATCTTCCAGTAATCTTCCAGTGAAAGACCGGAATTTTTACGGTGGTGTGATTCGCTGGTTGAAACCATGAGCAGAATACGGTCGGGGCCCCAACCCTCTTTCCGGGCTTCGATGGCGCGCTCAATGGCTTTTTCGCGAATGGTTACATTTGTAAGGCTAACCTCATTGATCAGATGGTCCACGGTTTTACTTTTACGGAGCCGTTTCATCAGCTCATCGGCATCTTTGAACTGCGGCATCCCCGTCGGATTTCCGAAATTGGTGACTTCAATGTGTTTGAAACCCGATAAAATCAGTTGCTCGGCTACCCACAACTTGGCTTCGGTGGGTATAAATTTTTCTTCGTGCTGAAAGCCATCGCGCACGGTGATATCGCCAATGGTTACTTTTTTGGGGTAATTCATGGTGTAAATGGTGATTTAAATTCAAACATGATTTAGTTTTGACACAGCAATATACGGCAAATCCTGCAGGTTAACCCATTAAAAACAGTTATCGGCTATTCTTGTTCATCGTAAAAACAGGTAACTGTTCGATAATGTGTGAATTATATAAATTTGTTATAAGCCGGATTGACTATTTTTACTGAATCATTGACCAATTTCAGATTTTAAAATCCAGATGTCCGGGAAATTCACCTGCCTAACTATATTACTTTTCCTGTCGCTTTCGCTGAGCGCCCAGTACAAGGCCAATGTGCATTCCATTTCGCGCAGGGAAGGCTTATCGAACGGGGCGGTCAATTCAATCGTAAAGGATTCCGAAGGCTATATCTGGTTCGGCACCTGGAACGGGCTCAACCGTTACGATGGCAGCAGCATGGTGACCTACCTGCCCGGGAACACCCCCAAAGCCATCCACAATCATGTTATTCGTGAAATATACCCGACAAATAAGGGGCCAGTCTGGATGTTAACCAACAAGGGACTCTCGCTTTACGACAACATCCACGACCGGTTTACCGCCTATTTTGCCGCGGAATCGGAACAAATCAACTATGAAAATGATATTGCCGTCAGTCATTCGGATGGATATGGCACGCTGGCATCGGTATACGGGCGGGGTGTTTTCAGATTCAGGGCTTCATCGGGTCAGTTTGTTAAAATGGTGTTTGATCCGGCTTCACAACAGGCATCGCTCAACATCAAAAGAATCCATGTGGTGGATAATAAGATGTACTGCATTTCAGGAACCGGACAGGTTTTTATGCTATACGGTGATCACCTTGAACCAATCCTTCAGTTGCCGCTCAGCAACACCCTGACTTCATCCATTGCTGTTATGATCGGGAATCGTCCGCACATCCTGATCACACAAAGAACCGGGGCAGCGCTGATGATCGATCTCCTGGCAAAAAAAACGGAAATACTGAAACTTAACGATGACATCATTACCTCTTTCGCGCTTTCACAGGAAAAAGACCGCTTGTGGACCGGCACCGAGAAAGGCAGAATCTACAGTTTTAACCTGGCGACAAGGAAATTTGAGGTTTTCAACAGGATTTCAGGGCTCTTCAGCAACAATCCGATCGCGACACGTATCCTCAGCATTTATGAATCGGCACCGGATATCCTCTGGATCGGTACTGACGGGAATGGCGTCTTTACCCTTAAACTGACAGAATTTCCCAACAAACGCCTGTCGTCGGATCAGCTGGCTTACCCGATTGTAAGGAGCATCCTGGTTACCAGCCGTAAGGATGTGCTGGTGGGCACAAAGGGTGGAGGTATTGATGTTTTTGATGCAAACGGGAATCATATCCGGCAGATTTCTGTCAAAGACGGACTGAGCAACAATTCGGTACTTTCATTCCTGGAGCGGGCCGATGGCTCAGTATGGGTTGGAACCGATGGCCGGGGAGTTGATGTACTTTCGCCGGATTACCGGACCATCCGTAACTTTCCGGATGATTTTGATGTTCCGGCTTCTTTCGGTTTTGCTTCGGTTTACCGGATACTTGAAGACAGCGATCATCGGATATTTCTCGGAACCAGCGGGTTTGGGGTTGTCAGGGTTGATTTTGACCAATCGGGAAAATCCCTGCCGGTCAGTTACGAACAGTTGATTCTTGACAAGGGCATTGATGCTTCCGGACAACAGAAACAGATTGTGTATGCCCTGGCAGAAGAAAAACCGGGGATCATCTGGATCGGCACAAGGGGTGTTGGGGTATACCGCTACAATACAATTACCAAGAGGGTGATTGCTCAGTATTCATCCACCTCCCATCCCCGGTTAATCGGAAACGATGATATTCTGTCGCTTTTCGCTGACCGGAAAGGTTACCTCTGGGCAGGCAGCAGCAATGGTATTTTCAGTCTTCAGCCTGTAACATCCGACTCGGTCAGGGCAACCGGCCTGATTGTTGAATCCGACCTGTCAAGCACAAGCATTCACACCATTCAACCCGACAATGCAGGCAATCTCTGGGCTACGACCAACCAGGGATTATCGCTGATCGGTATCGGCCGTAAAAACGTGCGGAGTTTCAATGCCAACGACGGGCTTATCAACTTCGAATACAGCGACGGAGCTTCCTATTTTGACAGGAATACAGGCAGGCTTTATGTGGGAGGGACTATGGGGGTGGATATCATTCAGACCGACAGCATTCAGTTTTCATCCTACTTTCCTCCGCTGGCCATCAATCAGCTTCTGATCAGGAACCTTGCCGTTGAAATCGGTGATGAAAGTGTCCTGTCAAGCCGGATCAATCATCAGTCACGGCTTGAATTGAGGTACAATCAGAATGCGGTTTCATTCGATGTTACAGCCCTGACTTTCTGGGGAAAGGAACGTCATAAGATTTCTTACCGCCTGTTGAATTCTGATGATAACTGGGTAGTCAATACAAAAAACCAGGCCATCGGTTTCACCAACCTGGAACCGGGGAGGTATAAACTTCAGATCAGGGTGAGTGATGAGAACGGCAACTGGTCTGATCAGATCCGTGAAATTGAAATCATCATCAACCCGCCTTTCTGGAGAACAACCTGGGCTATTCTCGGATACATCCTGCTGTTTCTGATGGTTCAGTTCTTCATTTTTTCAGCCTACCGCAGACGTGAGGCAAGAAAAAAGGAAGCCACCCTGGCTGCTTTCAGGAAAAAACAGGAAGAAGAGTTACAGGGATATAAAATTGAGTTCTTTACCAATGTAGCCCATGAGTTCCGAACGCCGTTGACCCTGATTACCTCCCACATTCATGCATTGCTCGAAGACACCCGGAATACCACCGAAAACCCCCGCTTGCTCAAGGTTTACAACAACAGCATCAAGCTTCAGAAACTTGTGCTTGAAATCATGCAGTTCCGGAAACTTGAAAAAGGAAAGGAACCGTTGAATATTCAGTTGACAAAACCGGTGGAGCTTGTTCAGGAAGTGGTTTCGGATCTCGAACCTCTTGCCCAGCAAAGAAATATCCGCTGTGAGGTTATTGCTGATGAACCCGGAGCAAGTTTCAAAACCGATGCCGATAAGTTTCAGCGAATCATCACCAACCTGATTTCAAATGCCATCAAATACAACAGACCTGAGGGATTTGTAAAAACGCTTATTAAATTTACGGAATCCGCTCTGGTTATTGAAATTGAAGACAACGGACTGGGCATAAAGCCGGAGTACTTTCAGAAAGTTTTTGAACCCTTTGGCATTTCTTCTGCCAGGAAAAAAGGAAGTTTTCCCGGTTACCGGTCAACCGGACTGGGTCTGGCCGTTACCAAAGGACTGGTTGAGCTGTTGAAGGGGTCCATCACTTTTGAAAGCCGGATTGATGAAGGCACGAAGTTCATCTGTACCCTGCCGGATGTGCATCAGCTCAGTAGTTCAGAAGTCATGAATGAACCGGTGGATGAACTCCGGGAAATCACCTACATTGATGAAACCGGTTCGGTGAAACCGGAGGCGAATACTGAAATTTCAGCCGGAAAACCATTGATCCTGCTGGTTGACGACGATCCGGAAATCCTTATCCTGCTGCGCGACTTCCTCCAGCCGGACTACAACATCATTTTTGCAGAAAACGGTGTCGAAGCCCTCAGCAAAGTGTTGTCAGAAAGTCCAGATCTGATCGTTTCGGATGTGATGATGCCCGGAATGGACGGCATTGAACTTTGCTGCAAACTCCGCGACAATTTCGATACCAGCCACCTGCCCCTCATTCTGCTTACTGCCAAAGCGGAAATTGAGGACCGGATTGCCGGGCTTAAAGCCGGGGCCGATTCCTATATCCCCAAACCGTTTCATCCCGAACACCTGAAGGTCCGCATCGAGAAGCTCCTCCAGCAAAGGGTAAGCATCAGGAATCGTTTTGGTCAGAAGGATGATAACCCGGCCCTGGTCAAAGAAATACCGGATCCTTTTTTCCAGAAAATGCTCAGCTTTATCGATGAAAACATCGACGACGAAACCCTCTCTTCTGAAAAGTTATGCGATAAACTGGCCATCAGCAAATCCTCCCTTTACAATAAAACCAAATCGGTGCTGGGCACCACACCCCACAGCCTGATCAATCAGCGGCGCCTGAGCAAGGCAGCCACACTGCTCAGCTCAACCGGCATGACGGTGAGCGAAATCATCGACCAGACCGGATTTACAAGCCGGACGCACTTTTATGACCTGTTCAGCCAGGCATATAATTGTTCTCCGTCGGAGTACAGGCAGAAAGGGAGGAATGGGAATTAATACGGATAGTGTTCTGAAAATTCAGAATTTGACAACTATTTATCCTGGAAAAATTTGTTTCTTCATCCTTCGAGTATTCTTACCAAATCATCATTGATATAAAAAACTTCAACTCCATCTTTCTTTGGTCTGAGAATATTATTACTCACCAGTTCATTCATATATTTCGTCAATGTTGTCCGGGATGTCTTGCCGATGATTTCTCCCAATGTACCAGGTTTAATGTATGGTTGACTGAATATTGCTTCATTTACTTCTTTGTTATACCATTTAATTTTTCCTTTTGCATGCTCCAGCGTTGAATCCATTTGTGCCAATATTTCATTAATTCTGGTATTTGTCAACAACGAGGTTTTTTCAGTTGCCTCCAGCATAAATTCAATCCAGGATTCCCAGGAATTTCGTTGTGTTACAGCACCCAGTTTAAAATAATAGTCTTCTTTGTTTAAGATTATAAATTTTGACATATATAGTACTGGCTGACATAATAATCCTTTACTAAATAAGTACAGAAGATTCAAAATCCGGCCTGTGCGGCCATTCCCATCCTGAAAAGGGTGAATAGCCTCAAACTGATAATGAGACACACACATTTTCAGCAGTGGGTCTGCGTTGTATAAATCATCGTTATTCAAATATTCAACTAAATTTTCCATTAAAGTTTCAATCAATCCTTCCGTTCTTGGTGGTGTATATATTATTTCGCCGGAGCGAAAATCACTTTCTCCCCTTTTAATTACTACCTGGGCTTGTGGAGGTCGGTATCCTGAATCTGTTTCTTTTATTTGATTAAAAATCCTCTTTATCAAATTTGTATCAATCTTATGATTTATCTGAAGTTCTTTATATCCGGCCCAGAGGGCCTCTCTGTATTTTAAAACCTCTTTTGTTGCCGGATTTAAATTGGATTCATTCCGGGTGAGGGAAATTGCCTTATAGAGTTCATCTTCAGTCGTAAAAATATTTTCGATTTCCGTGGAAGTTTTAGCTTCCTGTAAAGCCAATGTATTTATTAACATCAATGGGTTAGGTAATCTGTTCAAATTCCCGTTAACTGTTGCCAAAGCTCTTGTTGCAGAAACCAAACGTTTTAAAATAGCAGGATTGTTTTCAATATCCTTACCCGGGGGTAACAAAGGCAATTCATTGTAAGGTTTTTGCCTGTCAAATTTTAGCTCTCCCATAAATGTTCAATATTTAGGAATTTCTGGACATAGTGCAAATATATGTCCAAATATTGGAAACGAAACATTTAAATGTTCATATTTTTTTGATTATTGGACAAGTGCTCATTTATCGGAAAAATAATGGACAAGCAACAGGCTCATGTCCAATAATTGAAATAAATTGAACAAATCATACTTAATGTATGCCCAAAAAGATTAATAGCTTTCTTTAATGCCGGATTATCCGGGCTCTGTCAGCTGATTATCCTTAAATACTCCGCATTTGCACCCTGCCGGACAAGATCAGGAACATAGCGGACACCCTTTTCCGCAATCGATTGTAATTTTGTTTCTGTGTATATGAGTTCCCTTAAAAGATGCATGTACTCCTACACAATCAACAAGTTCACTTTACTTTTTAAGCTTCGGCTTGGTTCGACGATGGTTCGACAAAAGCTCACCAACCATCGCTCAGCTCATCGCTTTAAACTTTTTACTTTGAGCTTTAGACTTTAAACTTTTTACTTACTAACATATGGATATCGCCAAACGCTTCCCTCAAAACCCGCTTCTTCGTCCTGCCGATTTAAAACCCGGAATTGAGGGCATGGAAATCCTGTGTCTGCTTAATCCCGGCGTGTTCCGGTATAATGATAAAATATGGCTGTTGCTGAGGGTTGCTGAACGACCCAAACAAATAGAAGGAAAAATAAGTTTTCCTGTCTACAATCAAAAGGGGGAAATTGAAATTCTCAGCTTCGATAAAAATGACCCCGATCTGGATGCCTCAGATCCCAGGGTAATCAATTATAAAAGGAAGGATTACCTGACTACACTATCCTATCTACGACTCGTTTCCAGTGACGATGGGGTTCATTTTTACGAAGCGGAGGGGTATCCGCCCATTTTTGGTAAGGGAGAGCTGGAGACATTTGGCATTGAGGATTGCCGTGTGGCAACAATGAAAGATGGATTCAGCCTCTCGTTTACCGAAGTTTCGGAATTCGGCGTTGGTGTGGGGCTCATCAGAACAAAAGACTGGAAGAGCTTCAGCCGTGAAGGCATGATATTCCCGCCCCATAATAAGGACTGTGCTATCTTTGAAGAAAAAATCAACGGAAAATACTACGCCCTTCATCGCCCCAGTAGCCCGGAACTGGGAGGCAATTATATCTGGATCGCAGAATCACCGGATCTTATTCACTGGGGGCAGCATAAGTGCATTGCCACAGTTCGCCCCGACAGCTGGGATTCGGCCAGGGTCGGAGCGGGAGGAGCCCCCATCCGGACCGAAAAAGGATGGCTTGAAATTTACCACGGAGCCAACAAAGATCACCGGTACTGTCTAGGGGCTTTGCTGCTCGACATCAACGATCCTTCAAAAGTACTTGCCCGGAGTAGGGAGCCCATCATGGAGCCTGTAGAAGCGTACGAACAGACCGGCTTTTTTGGCAATGTTGTTTTCACTAACGGACATTATGTCAATGGTGACGATATTTTCATGTATTATGGTGCCAGCGACGAGGTTATCTGCGGAGCACAGTTCTCCATAAGGGAAATTCTTGCAACACTTGATTAAAATGAAGGCCTGTATTCCTTATTTCAAGCCTGGAAGCTGTGGGTGATTAATTTTTAAAAGTTGTTCACGCTGATTGATCACCCCCTGACCTCATCGAAGGGTACTTTAGACTTTTTACTTTAGACTTTGAGCTTTAAAAACTATGCTAGCCAAACTAACCGCTGAATTCCGCTTTTTCCAGACCATGCCTCACAGCATGCGGGTGCTGTTGATCACCAACATGCTGTATGCACTGGTTCTACCGGTGGTCGAAATATTTATGGCAGCATACATTATGCGGTT
Source organism: Bacteroidales bacterium (assembly GCA_016705005.1). Classification (GTDB taxonomy): domain Bacteria; phylum Bacteroidota; class Bacteroidia; order Bacteroidales; family Lentimicrobiaceae; genus Lentimicrobium. The sequence continues at coordinate 49,091 of JADIZB010000037.1, forward strand.
TTTTGCCGATACCAGTTACGTGGCAATCTTCCAGGTTGCGATGTACACCGGTATTATTATTACTTCGCTGGCCAATGGTTTTTTGCTGAAGAGTTTTAAAGTAGGGCATCTGTATAGTTTTGGAATCCTGCTTAGCGGTATTGCCATGGTTGGGATGATGTTTGTGGAAAATATTGCGCTTCCCGGACTAATTGTTGCAGGGACGCTCATTGGCGCTGCTTCCGGATTCTTCTGGACCAACCGGTATCTGATGGCCCTCAATTCTACCGCCGACGATAACCGCAACTACTTTTTTGGCCTGGAATCTTTCTTTTTCACCATTTCAAATATCGGAGTACCGGTTATCATCGGGGTTTTACTGACATCGATTGACGGAGTTCAGTTTCTTGGAATCACCTTCGACATTTATAAGGGATACCGCATTGTAACCCTTATGGTTTTCCTCATTACAATACTCGCCACTTATTCACTCTCCCGAGGCAAGTTCGAAAATCCGGTGCAGAAAGACTTCCTGTTTTTCCGCTTCGACAGGCTCTGGAACAAACAGATACTGCTGGCGGCACTCAAAGGCCTGGTTCAGGGATTCCTGGTCACAGCCCCGGCTATGCTCATCATGAAATATGTCGGCAAGGAAGGTTCTCTCGGATTGATCCAGGGCATCAGCGGCGGATTGACTGCCATCCTGATCTACCTGCTTGGCCGTTTTGCCAAACCGAAACACCGTATCCTGATATTCGGTGTGGGGATTACACTCTTCCTGATTGGAACCATTGTGAATGGCATAGAACTGTCGATGATCGGGGTCATGGTTTTTGTGTTGTGTAAGGTATTCTTTCAGCCGCTGCACGACCTTGCCTATTACCCCATTATGATGAAGGTAATCGATGTGGTTTCGAAACGAGAGAACCGGAACAAATACGCCTACATACTGAACCACGAGTTCGGACTCTATGCCGGAAGGGTGACCGGACTCGGATTGTTTATTTTTCTGGCATTTTATGTTTCTGAGTCTTTCGCACTCAGGTACTCCCTGATTATTGTTGCGGTATTGCAAATGCTTTCAATTCCGCTGGCGAAAAATATCATGAAGGATTCTTATCTGGAAGAGAAATGAAAAGACGATTTTATATCATTACTGCCCTGGTGTTGTTAACAGGATTCTATTCCTGCAAACAACAGACCGGCACACCGGTAACCCAGACTGCCATACCCCGCATCGATCAGATGCCCGACCTGCCACAGCCATTGAAAATCATCGACTGGCACAAAAAGTCAATGCAGTTCGACAGCCTGGTCTATAGTTTCAGCACTACGGCATCCTATGGACCGCTCATATGGCTCGACAGTTCAAAACGGAACATCGATCAGGTAACCTATGGACTCTTTACAGTAATCGGAGATGTCCGCCAGGGGCCAACGAAAAACAACGGCGAATTCCACGAAGCCCTCACCTCATTGAATTCACTGGTAAGCGCCGGATTACTCGGCATTGACAAGACCAATCAGCAGGGATACAACTTTGTTAAAATGTCGCAGAACTATTTCAACAGCGACACGAAATGGAACATTGTGATGAACAATACCAACCCTGCCGTAGCTATGGCCGGGGGTGGCTATGGCCGTGACTGGTGGTACGATGTTTATCCGAATGTACTCTACTACGGTGTGGCTGCACTCTATCCCGATGTTGAAAACACGGAAGCCATTCAAAGATCGGTAGCTGAACAGTTTTATAAGGCGGACTCTGTGCTGGCAGGGAATTATGACTATTCCTATTTCGACTATGCACAGATGAAAGGAATGCGTAACAATGTGCCCTGGCAGCAGGACGTGGCTGGTGGCCATGCCTGGGTGCTCTATTCCGCCTATCAGAAATTTGGCGATGAGCGTTATCTTGAAGGGGCGAAGCGCGCTACACAGGCATTGGTAAACCAGAAGGAAAGCCGGTTTTACGAAATTCTGCTTCCTTTCGGCGCCCTGACTGCAGCCCGTCTGAATGCAGAACAGGGAATGGATTATGATGTTACGAAATTGATCAACCACACCTTCGACGGGTGCCAGTCAAAGGATGGACGCTATGGCTGGGGCGTGATTGCTGAGAAATGGGGTGATTATGATGTCTCAGGCATGCAGGGCAGTATCACCGATGGCGGTGGTTATGGGTTCTTCATGAATTCGGTGGCTATGGCCTGGCCACTGGTGCCATTGGTAAAATATGAACCGCAGTATGCACGTGCCATTGGAAAATACATGCTGAACGCTGTGAATGCTTCACGGTTGTTTTATCCCGATCAGGTCGACAATACCCATCAGTGGCTGCCTGAAATGAAGGATCTTACCAAAGGGATCATCGGCTATGAAGGTGTTCGCAGAAACGATGACTACAACAAGGCAGAACTGAAAGGGGTTACCCCTGTATCGCTGGGCGATGGTCCCAAATGGGCCCCCGGACAACCTGAAACATCAATGTTCAGCCTTTACAGTACGTCAATTGCAGGGGTATTCGGAGCCATCGTACACACTACCGATGTTGAAGGCATTCTGGCGCTTGACTGCAATGTCACAGACTTCTATGCAGAAAACAGATATCCGGTTTACCTCTGTTATAACCCTTTTAAAGAGGAGAAAACCATCACCTGGTCCTCAGAGGTCAGGATAGATTTGTTTGATATCGTCTCAAAGAAATACCTTTCGAAAGGGGGCTACGACAAGTTCAGAGTAAAAATTCCGGCCGGGGAGGCCATGGTGATAGTTGTGCTTCCGGCGGGTGAAAAGCTGAAAACAGAAGGATTGAAAGTGAAAGCCGGTGATGCGGTGATTGCTTACAAATAACACCAAGCGTCAGAGAATTGTAGAATTTTACAACCACGATAAAATGAGAAGAATTGTATTTTTTGCGATGATGCTCCTGCTGACCGGTTCAGCATTCGCTCAGCAGGCAGTGGAAGGAACGGTAACCGATGCCAAAACAGGAGAAACCCTGATCGGTGTTACAGTACAGATTAAAGGAACCTCATCAGGAACCACAACGGATATTTATGGGAAATACCGCCTTTCGGCAGAGCAACTCACCCCGGCATCCGTTATAATCTATTCATATATCGGTTATACTTCTGTTGAGCAGATAAGGGGTAGTCAGCCGGTTATTGATGTGAAGCTGACACCTCAGCAGACGATGCTCGACGAAGTGGTGGTGATTGGTTATGGTACCGCCAAGAAAAGGAATGTACTGGGGGCTGTAACCACGGTATCAAGCAAGGATCTCAAGCAACTGCCACTGGCCGATGTTTCTCAGGCCTTACAGGGCAGGGCAGCCGGTGTTCTGGTAACACAAAACACCGGGGCTCCCGGCGAAGGGGTTTCCGTTCGTATTCGTGGTACCGGTTCTATCAGCTCTGGCAATGGCCCGCTGTTTATTGTCGACGGTATTGCTACGAACGATGCACTTAAGTTACTTTCGCCCGGTGATATTGAGAGCATCACGGTTCTTAAAGACGCCTCTGCAGCAGCCATTTATGGTTCGCGTGCCAACAACGGGATCGTATTGATTACAACCAAAAAAGGCAAGAAGGGTGAAACCCAGATAACCTACAGGGGACAAACTGGTTTTCAGAAGGCAACCGGGCTCACAAAAATGGTGAATACCAGGGATTATGTCACCATTTACAATGAAGCGGCAACCAACGACAATGCATTTCTTCCTGCCACCCTCCAGCGTCCGCTGATTACAGATGAAGATGCCGCAAGGTTTGCCGATGTAAATTATGTGGATGAACTGCTTCAGACAGCACCCATCAACTCACACGAACTTTCCCTTTCAGGGGGTACTGAATCGACGAATTACATCCTCTCAACCTCTTTTTTCGATCAGAAGGGAATTATTAAGGGTTCGGGCTATACCCGTGGAACAGCGAGGCTTGATGTAAACACGGAAGCCAGTAAATGGCTGACCATTGGCATGAGTATGCTGGCCGGTATTTCAAGTACCGATATTATCGGAAGCTCAGGAGATGGTGCCGGTGGAAACGGCGGAAGTGTGATCAGGTATGCCTTCTTCAGAAACCCGGCCATACCGGTGCGTTTTGATGACGGCCACTATGTAGACCGTCCGGCAGAATATTTCGGCGATCAGAAATTTGATTCATTCCTTGGTGATGGCTATAATCCCATCGGGATGAGCGACTACAACGACAACAACCGGAAAGATGACAGTTATCTTGGGAAGGCTTATTTTATCGCCAAACTGACAAAGAAATTGAAGTTTACCACCAACCTGGGAATGGACTACCGCAATTCCAACAGCCGCCGGTTCAATCCTACATGGGGAACCCTGAACCGTATCAACGCCAGGAATGGTCTGGATATCAGCAATGAACGCACCTTTAACTGGATGTTGAATAATCTGCTTAACTACGAAACCAGCATCGGCGATTCACACAATTTCTCAGCTATGTTGGGATTTGAGGCGATAAAAAACGGAGGAAAGGCAATGTATGCCAGCGATTCTGATTTCCCTGTTGAGCAGGAAGAGCTTATCTACATTGGTAACGGACTGGGGAATAAAATGAGCAGCCAGACTGAATGGGCATCCTCCCTTGCCTCATTTTTCGGGAGGGTCAACTATGATTATAAAGGGAAATATTATGTATCAGCCACTTTGCGTCGTGATGGTTCATCCCGGTTTACCGGTGACAACAAATGGGGCATGTTTTATTCTTTCTCAGGAGGATGGGTGATTAAGCAGGAAAATTTTCTTAAAGATGTACTCTGGCTCGAAAATCTCAGAATTCGTGCAGGTTATGGTGCCATCGGGAATCAGGAAATAGGGCTCTATGCATACAGCGACAGAATTTCCCCCTATTACAACTATCCGTTCGGCGGTATCTCCAACAGTGGATATGCTCAAAACGCTCTTGGGAATGAAAAGCTTAAATGGGAAACCAGTTACCAGTACAATGGAGGAGTAGATGTCGAACTATGGAAAGGAGCACTGGCTTTCTCTCTGGATTATTTCTATAAAGTAACGGAAGATATGTTGGTGAAGGCATCAAATCCGCCATCGGTCGGATATGCAGAAGCCTCCTGGATCAACAGTGGTTCAGTGCTGAATACCGGGCTTGAGCTTGAAGCCAATTACAGGGTGAACAAAAAGGGTTGGGGGTATACCATCGGTGGGAACCTGACATACATGCACAACGAAGTACTCAAACTGGAAGCCCCGCTTTTCGGCGGGAGGGTTGAGTCGGGCATAGATGCAACCCGCACAGAAATTGGTCAGCCTATCGGATCATTTTATCTGCTTGAAATGGATGGTATCTTCCAGAATGAAACTGAAATCCTGCTTTCGGCATTCCAGGGTAACAACATTCATCCGGGTGATGTCAAATACAAGGATCAGAATGGCGACGGCTACATCGACAACAACGACAGGGTTAACCTCGGCAGTGCCATCCCTAAACTTATTGCCGGCATCAATCTGGCCGCCAATTATAAAAACTTCGATCTGAGTATGTTCTTCCAGGGAACCTATGGCAATAAAATTTATGTTCAGATAAACCAGGACATTGAAGGATTTTACCGTGGATTCACCGTTACACAGCGCTACTTTGATGAACGCTGGACAGGAGAAGGCACTTCAAATACCCAGCCCAGGGCTTCATGGACGACCAAATCGAACAATGCCAGACCTTCTTCCCGTTTTCTTGAAGACGGATCCTATATAAGGCTCAAAAATCTTCAAATCGGATATTCCTTTAATGAAGGCTTGGTGAAGAAAATCGGACTGTCAAAGACCAGGGTCTATATTTCAGGGACCAATCTGCTGACACTAACGAAATTTTCGGGACTTGACTCAGAAATGACGGTCAGCGATAATTCAAAAAACGAGGGCGATCTTGCAGCAGGCATCGACTGGGGTACTTATCCATCGGCAATGATCATTATGTTCGGAATCGACATCACCTTTTAATGCAAAACGCCATGAAAAGAAACATTAAAAATTTAGCAGACATTTTCAGGCATTTTCCTGTAACGATAATTCTGATCTTTTCGCTGACTGTGCTGAATTCGTGTACCGATTTTCTCACCGAAGACCTGAAAGGATCGTTTTCTTCTGACACTTTTTACAAGAACGACAAACAGGCCCTTCAGGCCATCAATGGTGCCTATCATGCCATCACGTTCAGCCGGTTCGAAAATGCCATCTGGGTATTTGGTGACATAGCTTCCGATGATGCGGTAAAGGGGGGGAATCCCGGCGACCAGGCTGAAATTACCTACATCGATGAATTCAACGCCGATGCCAACAACGGAATGGTAAGCAATTACTGGAGTTTTGCCTACGAAGCCATTGCCCGGGCAAACAATGTTCTGGCCAATGTTCCGGCTGTTTCAATGGATGAAACCCTGAAGAACAGGATCCTTGGTGAAGCTAAGTTCATCAGGGCATACAGTTACTTTAACCTAGTCAACGTTTATGGGAAAGTTCCCCTGAAACTACTCCCCCAGCTCACCCAGGAAACCATAAATGTTCCACTTAGTGAAGTTTCTGACATTTATTTTCAGATAGAAACTGATCTCTCTGAAGCTGCATTGGTATTGCCTGATAGTTATAGCTCATCGGATGCCGGACGCGCTACCCGTGGTGCTGCGCTGGCTATGCTCGGAAAAGTCAGTCTGTACCAGGGAAAGTGGACCGAAGCCATAGGGTATTTCCACCAGGTTGAAGCATTGGGTATTTACCATCTCTTGCTGAACTATGCCGATAATTTTAAACTGGCAAATGAGAACAGTGCGGAATCCATTTTTGAGATTCAGCACCTGACCAATCAGAACCCGTTTACCGGCAGTGCCCTCAATCAATGGTTTGCTCCGGCACAGGAAGGCGGATACTATTTCAATACACCCACTCAAAGTCTCGTGGATGCTTTTGAAAGGACTTCTACCGGAGAAACCGATCCTCGTCTTGATGCAACGCTTGGCCGTGATGGCCAGCCCTGGCTCAACGGGGAGACTTTCAGCGCTTCATGGTCACCAACAGGTTACCTGACCAAAAAACATCAGCAACCGTTATCGGAAATCTCTTCTTCACTCAAGGGTGACGGGGATCTCAACTACATCTATATGCGCTATGCAGATGTACTGCTGATGAAAGCCGAAGCATTCTGCGAAAACGGCAATGCTGATTCAGCCAAAGCCAATCTGAACAAGGTAAGGCAACGGGCCAGGGCAGGTTTTAACGGTACACCTCCATCCGATCTTCTGCCTGACATTACAACCTCAGATCTGAACCTCCTCAGAACAGCCATCCGTCATGAACGGAGGGTTGAACTTGCTCAGGAGTTTCACCGCTATTTCGACCTGATGCGCTGGGGCAAAACCGTTGCCGAAACAGCATTGGGACCCGATTTCAATTATGAGGCGAAGAGATTTTTCCCGGTTCCTCAGGCTGAAATCGATGCCAATCAGGCCATTAATCCTTAAAGCAATCTTTCAATTCACCTAATCAATTACCAACTAAAACCAGTTAAAAATGAAAAATCTGATGAAACTGCACACTTTGCTGCTTATGCTGATCGTAAGTTCAGTGATGATCCTCGGATCATGCAAAGACGATGACGAAGTCGTTGCAGGCGACAAAACAGCCCTGAATGCTTTAATTCTTGAAGCAGAGGCCATTGCGAATGCTGCAACCACTGCAGATTATCCGCAATCAGCCATTGACACTTACAAGGCAACCTTACTGACTGTGAAAACAGCCACCAACGGAACCCTGACTCAGGCCCAGATAACCAACCTGGTAACCCAGTTGACAGAAGCCATGAATACTTTTGATTCACAGGCCTATGGATTTATCGACGAAGCACTTTATCTCAATGCCGGATGGCATTTCGACGAAGGTACCGGTACAACGGCTACAGCTTATTCAACTGTTAAACATGTCGGAACTTTTGTTAAAGGGAATACGGTCCTTTTAGGAACAGATGCCATGATGCCCAGCTGGACAACAGGTGTAAACGGTGGCAAAGCCATTTTGTTAAACAAGGGCGCTCACCTCGAGGTTCCATACACCACTGCTTTCCTGCCTGCAAACCTGACCATCTCTGTTTGGGTAAAACCTGACGAAATCTATGAACACAACTACATTGTGTCACAAAATTACTGGACCGGTTACAAACTCCAGACCCAGGGTGGTGGAAAACCATTCTTCACCTACAAAAAGGTAGATGGTGGAATTGTTGATGCCGACAATGAAACGGATAATTCTATCCAGGTTGGCAACTGGACACACCTTGTAGTTTCGGTTAACGGAACAACCAAGGAGCTGAAATTTTACGTGGACGGTACACTCACCAAGACATGGACAGAAACTGACAAGGGAATCGGCCCGCTTACCCAGACCCTTGCCGCTCCTGACCCACAACCGTTTATTATTGGTTGTGTAGCTACCGATGCTGAACTTGCTGCCAATTTTATGGACTGGACAACAGCCGATAACCTTGGATACTTCAAGGGTGCCATCGATGAACTGAAAATCTACAACATTGCATTGTCAGATGGCCAGGTATCAAAACTCTTCAACGACGAAAAACCTTAATTGGTTGGTTTAATAATTAGTGTGTGTTAAGGGGACAGGCTCAATGCATCCCGCCTTTCAACCGGCGGGAAATTGAGCCTCCCTTTTTTAATCAAAAGACCCCGCAAATCACAGTTTCTAAAAAGTCATGTTTATCAGAATCCTTAAATACCTGCTGATTTTCGTCTTTACCCCGGTTTTGGCTCAGCCTGCTCCAGGTTCAGCATCCGGAAAATGGTGGAAAGAGACCGTGTTCTACCAGATCTATATGCCCTCTTTTCAGGACAGCGATGGTAACGGAATCAGTGATTTCAGAGGAATGACGGACAGGCTTGATTATTTACAGTCGCTTGGAATCAAAGGGATCTGGCTTACCCCTTTTTTACAATCGCCCGGGGTTGACAATGGATATGATATTGCGGATTATTATCAGGTTGATTTGGTGTACGGCACAAATACCGGTTTCAGCAATTTCCTGAATGAAGCGCATCAGCGGGGTATTAAGGTGATCATGGATATGGTGGTCAATCATACCTCAACAGAATGCATATGGTTTCAGGAATCTGTAAAGTCAAGAGACAACCCTTACCGGGATTACTACATCTGGTGCGACAAACCCAACAACTGGGAATCCTTTTTCGGAGGCAGCGCCTGGGAATTTGAACCCCTCACAAAACAGTATTATTACCATAAGTTTGATGTACGGATGGCCGACCTGAACTGGTCAAATCCGGCAGTTGTCCGGGAAATACAGAAGGTTCTCCGTTACTGGCTTGATCTCGGTGTGGATGGATTCCGTATGGATGTCATCAACTTTCTGACCACCAACGGCATAGGTCCAGACAACCCTGTGATTGACGGGAAGCAGGACCACAGATACGATATAGATCAATCCGGTGTTAAAGAGGCAATCCGGCTGATCAGATCAACCCTGGCGGAATATGATGACAGGTTTATCGTCGGCGAAATCGGAAGCGATAATCTGGATATCCTGAGTAAGTACCAGGCACCGGATATGATGGATGTAGTCTTTAATTTCAATTTTGGCAGCATTCCTGAATTCTCAGTTGACCGTATTTACAGGGAACTGCAGAATATGGAGCAACGGATGCCCGGTTATCCCACCCTGTTTTTTGGTAGCCACGATATGCCCCGTTTGATGGATCGCCTGGCCGGTGGCAACACGGAAAGGGCAAGGGCTTTGGCAGCTCTTATGCTGACGGCAAAGGGAGTCCCTTTCATCTATTATGGTGAAGAAATCGGAATGCAGAACATCGAAGCGATAAAGCCTGAAGAAATAGTCGATATACAGGGAATAACCCATTATAATCTTGCCCTGAAAGAGGGGAAATCCCCGTCTGAAGCTCTTATTGAGGGAAACCTCCACAACAGGGACAAATCACGCAGTCCGATGCAATGGACTGCCGGGATCAATGCAGGATTCTCGTCGGGCAGGCCCTGGATAAAAATACAGGAAAATTTCAAAATGGTCAATGTTCAGCAGAGCCTGATTCAGGATAATTCCCTGCTGAATACATACGAAAAACTGATAAAATTCAGAAACAGCGAGCCCATACTGCAGTATGGCGGATATGAAAAAATTGAAATGACCGGGGAGATGATTGGCTTCACCCGTATATTGAATGGCGAAAAGATTACTGTAATGGTTAATTTCGGGAAATCAACAATGGTGGAAATCCCTGAGAATTCAACACTTCTGATAGGCAGTACTGTGCTGAAGCCGAATGACTTCATAATCTTCAGGCACTAAACCCTTCACACAAACTTTACCTAACTTTAACATGATGAAGCACCTGATACTGAAATTCATATTGTTGCTAACGGCATTTCAGGGTATGGCCCAGCCGGGGCAACTGAGCATTGGCAGGATCACTCAGATGCCCGATATGCCAACCCCACTGCTGATCCGAAACTGGGATGCCGTTACCATCGACTATGACAACTATGTGTTCGATGGGTTGAAAACCGGTCAGTACCTCCCGTTGTCGCGCATCGGAGTTCAGGGACAGTTCAATTATCCCGATAATACGCCGGTTTTTCTCGATTCGTACGTTGGGGCCGACGGCCATCTCAATCAGGCTGAAGCAATCAATATCATGCCGGCCATTGTCGGAGCCTCCCTGGCTGGCATTGACAAAAGCAACCAGAACGGGATGAACTGGGTTGCAATGACAAAAGACTTTTTCAATCTGGCAAACGGACAGAATGTCTACCTGAATGGTTATTCAACCACTTCGGGGAGCGACTGGTGGTATGATGTGATGCCCAATGTCTTCTTCTATCAGTTAAATTACCTCTACCCGGGTGCTGCACCCGAATTCGGCGGCCAGTTTACATCGGTGGCCGACCGCTGGCTCTATTGTGTTAATCAGCTGGGTGGAAGTACCACCCCCTGGGCTGTCCCCGATATGAATTACCGGGCTTTTAACCTGGCAACAGGTCAGCCGCTGGATGAAAGTGTGCCTGAACCGGAATCGGCCGGAAGCATTGCCTGGCTGCTGTACAATGCCTGGCTCGAAACAGGCGAAAGGAAGTATTTTGAGGGGGCTCAACTGGCCATGGATTTCCTGGCCGGAATGGAAACAAATCCATCTTACGAACTTCAGCTTTCATACGGAACATTGACTGCCGCCCGCATGAATGCTGTTGAAGAAACGAATTATCCGCTTCAGAAAATGCTCGACTGGTGCTTCGACCGTGGTGATCTCCGGGGTTGGGGATCCATTGTGGGAAACTGGGGTGGTTATGATGTTTCGGGTCTGATCGGTGAAGCCAACGATGTCGGTGACGATTACGCTTTCATTATGAACGGATTTCAACAGGCTGCCGCCCTGGCGCCCCTGCCGAAATATGACAAACGCTATGCGAAAGCCATTGCCAAATGGCTGCTGAATGTCACCAATGCCAGCAGGTTATTCTATTGGAATGCCCTTCCGCAGGATAAACAGGATTCATACGAATGGGCTTCCGCCAACGACCCTATGGCCTGTATCCCTCATGAATCGATGAAGCAGCTATGGCTTGGAAAAACTCCCTTCGCCACAGGTGATGCCATCAGGGGTGGCTGGGCTGCTACCAATCTGTCACTTTACAGTGGTTCGGGTGTAGGATACCTCGCGGCCGTGGTGAATACAACCAACATACCGGAAATATTGCAGATTGACCTGAATAAGACGGATTTTTATGGTGATGATTCTCTGATCTCCTACATGTACTATAATCCGACATCGGGCAGTAAACAGGTTCAGATTAATCTCCCTGCCGGTACATACGGGATGTATGAGGCCATTACCGAAATTGTTTCACAATCATCCTATACCGGCTCATTGCAATTGACCATTCCTGCCGGAGAAGTGAGAATTGTGCGTTTTTATGCTTCGGGACTGATACCGGTAGCCGATAACGGCAGGCTTTACGTGGGTGATGATGTGCTTGATTATCACAGCCAGTACGACTACTCTGAAAATATCAGGATTAAAGCTTTGTCTACCGATCATAATCCGGTTATTACCAATGCTGTGTTCACGGCATGGTGCGAACCCGGCAACGTAAGTCAGGGTAATCAGGTGCAATTTGAGTGGTACCTTGACGATGTTCTGATTGAAGGACAAACCGGGTCTTCAGCGACCATAACAGCTCCTTCGGTTCCCGCAGAAGTTATAATGAAATGCAGGATTACCTCCGGTGGTCAGACCGCAGATGACACATTACATTTGCAAATTGTTGACCGCATTCCCGTTCCACCTGTCGTCACGGGAATTCAATCCGCATTCAGTTACACGGCCGTCGGAGAGCAAAACACCTTTACCGCTTTGGTTGAACCGGCGCCGGGAGAAATTCTTGAATACAACTGGAGTGTAACGGGAGGAGCTCTGAATCAGTCCAGCGGAAATCCCGTTATATGGCAGGCTCCCGGAGCTCCGGCAGTTGCATCCGTTACGGTTGAAGTTACCAATCAGGACATGCTCACAACAACCGTTACAGCCGGAGTACTGGTGAAAGATACTACCCTTGCTGATCAGCTTCCACTCATCTGGTATCCTTTTGATACCGACAACAGGAACATGGCCTCCGACCACTTTCATGCCACAGTCTCAGGTGTCTCCAAAACTCCGGATGCACGTGGAATGCCATCCCTGGCTTACCGCTTCACTGCAGGATCAAATATCATTTACACTGAAAATCATGCCGACCTGAACTTTACCGGAGCTGTAAGTCTCAGCTGCTGGGTAAAATGCGAGCAATTCGGGTCCGAAAGATTTATTGTTTCTCATGGTTCGTGGCAGCAGCGGTACAAACTGTCGGTTACACCTGAGGGTTATTTGCGCTGGACTGTTAAAACAAGTACCGGAATAGCCGATCTTGATGGTTCAATTCCCATTGAACTGAACCGGTATTACCATGTTTCCGCACTTTACACCGGTTATTCCATGGAATTGTATGTCGACGGGGCCCTTGACACTTTTAAAGCATTTTCGGGAGCCATTCAGCCTTCGACCAAACCAGTTACCATCGGACGTATGGATAACACAGAAACCCTCTATTCGCTCCGCGGTAGCGTGGATGAATTCAGGCTCTGGGACAGGGAAATACCGGTTTCGCAGATTTACAACCTGAAAAGTCAATGGGCCACTCCGGCCGGGATTCATGAAAATGAACTCATTACCAGGATCTGGCCGAATCCTGCCGGAAATATGGTATTCCTGGAGTTAACCGGTCGGGCGCAAATTGAAAGTGTTATGCTGATATCAGCGGATGGTAAAGAGGTAGAGTGTTCTAAAACAGAAGAAACTTCCGACCTGGTACAAATTGCCCTCCCTGATTTACCGTCCGGTTTGTATCTGATCAGGATCATCTTAAAGGATGGCCGGGTTGTGACCAGAAAGATTGTTAAAGAGTAATGAAATTAATATTTTTTCTATCCTGTCCCTCTGCCGTGTTTTATGGCAGGAGTAGCTGAATTATGCCTTACAAAATCCCACCAGACATGTTACATTTCAGAAAACTGTTGCCGGCTATATTTCTCTTTCTGGGAATAGTATTGAATTTATCGGAAGCCCTGTGTCAGAAACTTTCTCTTAAAGTTTCGGGAGATCAGACTTTGGGATACCGGGTTGACATCTACAAAGGAACGCAGTTGCTGGTTACGGGTAAGGAAGAACTTTCACTGCATCTGTCCAACCTCGATCTGAGCACAATTGCCGATCTCCCGCACTGGACAGGCGAGCATTGGGAAGGGAATGAAAACCGGATCACCCTGAAGAAAGATTCCTATATTCCTGATTTTGATGCAAATCTTTCGGTGTCAGTTACCTATGAAGTTGTCAATTCAACTATCGTGAAGAAGACTGTGGAGATGTTTCAGCCTTCCATGCCGGGGATGTATTATATTTTGAAGCAAACTTCAAGGCCGGCCGAAAAACCCCAGCGTTATGTAAGCTTCGAATACGATAACTTTCCCGGAGGATTTATTCATGAGATATTTCCGTCTGCAGGTTTTGTCACACCCGGCAACGATGTGGTTGGTTTCCTGACGGATGCGGGATACAAAAATCAGTATACGAGAAACACCCGGCGGCGTTTCAGCGGCCGGGGAGGCGGGTTTGTAGGTATAAGGCGGTTGCCCGATGTCAATTTGTTTTCCGTCGCCACCCCATCTGAACAGGCTGAAAATAAACACTACATCAGTCAGACATTTGGTGAGATGCTCAACGTGGATGCAGGGTTAGCAATCATATTGCCTTTAACAGAAAAATATCTGAAAGAAGGCAATGCGGAAGTTCAGTGGAAGGACAGTCTGATCACCATCACAGGCCATCCCGGTGGCAGGGCAGGGGTTGAGTTCATCACACCATTTCAGGATCAGAAATTGTACACCATTTCATTTCTGTGTAAGGGAAATACCGGCGTGGCGGTGAAGCTGTTCAGAGTCAAAAACGGCCAGAGGACCATCGAACTGGAACAGGGGGTAAAGTATATCGATAACTTTCCGGCCAACGAAAATGAATGGACTCAGTTTAAAGGAAGCATCCTGGTTCCATATATTGAAAATGACAGCGTTTCAATATTTATCGGTTCGCAATCAGGCAAAGAATGCAAACTTCAGTTGAAAGAGTTGCAATTCACCGAACATCAGCCGCAATCAGAACCATACAACCTGCTCCCCTTGGGTGAAAAAGCGGAGAAAACCACCTATATTTTTGTGGAACCATGGGTATCGCATCAGCAGTTTATGATATCCTCGCAGTCGCGTCTGGCTGAAGCAAAGGGTTTTCAGGGATCGCAGATTGAGAAAATGCTGTATGCCAATTTCAATATGCTTACCTGGATCACCGATACCCGTGATTTTACGCCCTTCAATGTGCCCAATATGAATTACGCTCCGGATATGTACAACCGTGATTCTTTTTTTGCCACGGTTTCAACATACAACAAGGCGCTGAACCTTTCCATATGGGAACAATGGGGTAAAACCCAGACGCCTGAAGGTGGAATCGGTACCATCATCACGCCACTGATGGGATCGGTGGAGGCGAAAGACAACGAAGCCACGATCCAGTGGCTGATCTGGGCCATGCTGAACAAGCGGCGGTATGGCGTCGGGCTTCCGCAGGAAAAGATTCAGAAAGCGGTTGATTATGTATTGAATGAATTTGATGCCGACCGTGACGGGAAATGTACCGCCCGTTTTTCGCTGAGCCAGGTCGATATCGTTGATTTCAATCCCAAAACAGACCGGCTTGGGGTTAACCAGGGCATGCTGGCTATTGCACTTAGAACCATCAGAGAACTTGGGTTTGATATTTCAGAAGAATACATTGATAAAGCCGAAGAAGAATACCGGAATTTTTATGATAAGGAAAGAAAGCATCTCCTGTTTGACCGGAATTTCCCCGACATCATTACCCTTACTGACCTGGAACCCGAGTTCTTTTCCCTCTGGTTATTCAACCGGCCTTTGCTCACCGATGAAATGGTAAAAAACCACCTTGACCAGATTCCGGTGCTGAATAAAGTATCCGGCTCACCGCATCCGGAATTAGGGACAACCGCCCCCATTTGTGTCAGGTTGATAAATAAAGATCCCGGGTTTTCCTACCTTACCGGGGATTATCAGCCGTTTGAAAAATTCGGGGAGGAAAACTACAGCAACGGGAAAAGTGATGGTTTCTACTACAATGGCGGAAGCTGGTTCAGGGCAGAGTATTGTGCGTATGTTACCGGTCTGAAACATGGATGGAAGGATGCGGAGAAGCGGATGGAAAACAGGGTATGGGCCGAAATATACCTTAATCCGGATTGGCCTTTCAGTAAGGAATTTATTCCCACAAAATGGACCACCACCGATAGCTGGTGGCCTTCAACCCGGGGATTGTGCTGGAATGTCTTTATCCTGATGGCCAATGAGGTTGCGGGTTTGAGAACGCCGGAGATGGATCCGGACTATAGATGAGGTTGAGGTTAAGGTTGAGACTAAGGTTTAGACTAAGGCTAAGGTTAAGGTTAAGATATTGAACAGAATTCTTCGTAGTTTTATATGTTCACTTTAAATCTAATGAAGAATGTATGATAGAAAGTTCAAATTTATAATTATTTTCAATGGGCCCAGAGGCAAGGGTTTGTAGGATGAGTCCCAACTTTAGGTACCCAGATTCTTACTTTAGACTTTGTACTTTTTACTTTGAGCTTACCCTTACCAGCTTCCTGCCGGTGAAAATAAAAAATCGGTCTGGCTGTCAATATCGTACAGATACTGATAACCTTTAGTTTCATGCGAACAAAACTGATCGAGCAGCATTATCATCTTTTCATACCCCGGTATAGTGAGGTCGCAGAAAAACCGGTTATTACCGGAGGTGGTAATTCCTTTATCTTCGTCCGAAATGCGAAGGGTCAGCCTGCAGTTGCGGGCCTCAATAAAATCAATGGTTGAAAGGTCGAGCGGCTTATTGTTAACTACAACTGTCTGATGAACGATCCTCCGGAATTTATCTGCTTCGGAATGATTGAAATCATATAGTCTGACAATATTGTCACCATACTCATTGATTTGGTCAATGTAATCCAGATGCATTTGCTTATCTTAGAGCAGGTTAAAAACGCATTTCGGGTATTTCCCCATCTACAATCAAACGGCCGGCAGTAGCTTTTCGGATATCATCAACCGAAACACCCGGCGCCCGTTCCAGCAGGAGGAACCCTCCCTCAGTGACCTCCAGTACAGCAAGATCACTTACAATTTTTTTCACACAGGCGACCCCAGTGAGAGGTAATGTACACTCCTTCAGCAGTTTGGATTCGCCATCCTTGCTGCAATGCTGCATAGCCACCACGATATTTTTTGCAGAGGCGACCAGATCCATGGCTCCTCCCATGCCTTTAACCATTTTTCCCGGAATTTTCCAGCTGGCAATATCTCCTTTGTCTGTTACTTCAAAAGCACCAAGTACCGTCAGATCAACATGCCCGCCCCGGATCATTGCAAAACTTGTGGATGAGTCGAAGAATGAACCCCCGGGAAGGACCGTTACCGTTTGCTTTCCGGCATTGATCATATCCGCGTCTGCCTGTCCCTTTTCAGGGAAGGGACCCATCCCCAGCATCCCGTTTTCGGACTGCAATACAACTTCAATGCCCTCCGGTACATAATTGGCGACCAGGGTCGGAATACCAATTCCCAGATTGACATAGTAGCCATCTTTCAGTTCCTGCGCAATGCGTTGTGCAATTTGTTCCTTTGATAGTGCCATGATTGAAGTATTATGATGCTGTATTGATTTTGAATTTGATTTAAGGGACGAGGGTCGGGGGACGGGGGGCGGAAATCCGCAATCCGAAATTCTACCTTTCCGTAAGTCGCTCGATCCTTTTCTCATAATTTTTTCCCTGAAAAATCCTTTGCACAAAAATCCCGGGAGTATGAATCTGATTGGGATCGAGTTCTCCGGCCTGTACCAGTTCTTCCACTTCCGCAATGGTGATTCTGCCTGCCATTGCCATGGCCTGGTTGAAATTGTTTGCCGTGTGCCGGTAAATCAGGTTGCCATGGGTATCACCCTTCCATGCTTTTACAATGGCAAAATCAGCGTTAAGCGCATGCTCAAGCAGATGAGGCTTCCCGTTGAAAACGCGAACCTCTTTTCCATCAGCCACTTCAGTTCCATAGCCAGCCGGAACAAAGAATGCCGGAATTCCGGCTCCTCCGGCCCGGCAACGTTCGGCAAGGGTTCCCTGTGGTATCAGTTCAACCTCCAGTTCCCCATTGAGCAACTGGCGTTCAAATTCAGCATTTTCACCCACATATGACGAAATCATTTTCTTTATCTGCCTGTTTTTAAGCAGAAACCCAAGTCCGAATTCATCCACGCCAGCATTGTTCGAAATGCAGGTTAGCCCTTTCACTCCGCTGGAAGCCAGGGCTGCTATGGTATTTTCAGGGAGACCACTAAGGCCGAATCCACCAACCATCAGGGTCATGCCATCGGTAATTCCTTTAATGGCTTCACGGGCATCCTTAACTACTTTATTCATATTTATACGGGACTTAAATTATCAATTCATATGATCTGAAACACAAGTGATCAGAATTCGGATACTAACCGGTTGCTTAAATGCGGATTCAGATTCTTAAAAATCAAAAAACAATCAATATTAAACTGAACCTCAAACAAAGGTTTTACAATCCAGCTTTCTTTAAAAATCAAATATAGCAATTACTACATATTATAAGAGTGCTCCAAAAAGGTTTTTTACCTGCCACAGTATTAATGGTTTATTTCTTTTCAAAGAATTCAAGGACTACCCGGTTAAACAGATCTTTTTGATCAATCAGTGTTGAATGACTTGATCCGGGAACAATAAACAGGTTTGAACCACGGATTGATTCTGCAATAAAAACAGTATGCCCGGTTAGTATTATATCATGATCACCGGCAATAACCAGGGTCGGACAGTTTATTATCTGAAGCTGATCCCGGGTAATGTGCGGCTCAGTCAGATCAAGCCTGATTAGTTTTCTGGTATTTTTAATCTCTGGCGTTTGCTGCTCTTGTTCAAGGTCTTTATAGGCTTTGGTCATCCAATTAAAATCTACAGGACTGATGGCTGTTGTATCGGGCCAGAGGTTGGCACCGGTAATGGCCAGTTTTCTGACTTTTTCAGGATGCCTCATGGCCAGCATCAGACCATTGATGCCGCCATCACTCCATCCGATGATGTAACAGGAATCAAGATGGAGTGAATCAAGCAATGTGCTGAAATCATCGGCCATCATTTCAAAAGTAAGTGAATCACCCGTGTCGGTCGACTTTCCCTGGGCACGGCTGTCGACAGCAATCACCTTGTATCTGGCAGAAAAGAACGGAATCTGATTTTGGAAACTGGCGATTGATCCCCCGTTTCCATGGATAAGCAGCAAGGGCTCGCCTTGTCCGTAGGTTTCAAAATAGAGATTGACACCCCTGATATTCAGATACTTTCCAGCCGGAAAGTTGTCACCGTAATGGATTGAATTTTCGCGAAAAATTTCTCCGACCTGAGCAGAGATCCTTATGCATGTAAGAATTAAAATGGCAACAATCAGGATCTTTTTCATTTCATGCATAAGTTTGGAATTAAATAATGCCGGAATGTGTTTTTAATGACGGAACAGGAAGGTAAAGCATTTCGGGCCGGAATTATGGTTTCATGATTTCTGATGCAATGGTCCTGGCGTGCAATAAAGCATCGGCATTTAAACCCGTCGGGATCTGTTTTTCATTCAGGAAACCGAGCAGATCGAGTGTATTCAGGTTGCCAATCAGTTCGTAACCGGTCATCGGGCAGCCACCGATTCCACTGATAACCCCTTCGTACCAGCGGCAGCCGGCCTCCCAGGCAGCATCCAGTTTTTCGTGCCATTCGCCTGGCCTGGTGTGGATATGAAGTCCGAATTCATGCTCCGGGAAGCGGCTCAGTAATGAAGAATATACTTCTCCGATCAAGGGTGCCGGAGCTATGCCAATGGTATCGGCCAGGGTAATGGTCATGATACCTTTACCAGCCAGAATTTCAGTTTTTTCAGCAAGAAGGTCAGGGCTCCATTCATCGTTGTATGGATTACCATAAGCCATACTCATGAATATACGCAATGTCTTGCCACTCCCTGCACAGATTTCAAGAAGTCCGTCAATGGTCTTCAGGGCTTTTGTGCCGTCTGAGTTAATGTTTTTCTTCAGGAAAGTCTCGGATACAGAATAAGGAAATCCTATGATGTCAATCTTTTCCTGTGCAGCAGCTTCCATGCCTCCGCGCAGGTTTCCAACAATGACCATTAGCTTGGACCTGCTTCCGGCTTTATCAACAAATCCTAGCACCTTGTCCTGTTCGGCCATCTGTGGAACAGCCCTGGGAGAAACAAAACTACCGAAATCGAGCACATCAAATCCGACAGTCATCAGGGCATTCAGATACTCCGCGCGTTTCTCAGGGGGAATAACATACGGCAACCCCTGCTGGGCATCGCGGGGACTCTCGGTGAGTTTGATGATTTCGTTTCTTTTCATGCGACAAGGGGACAACTAGAAATGGGGACAAGGGGAGAATCGGCACCTTGTGGATGTTTGATGATTTCGTTTCTTTTCATGTGACAAGAAGACAAGGAGACAAGGCGAGAAATCCTTATTGTCAGGTAAATGGTTAATTTCTGGTTTTTGACTGAGTGATCAGGTGATGTGTAAATTGAGTGTCTATACTTATTTTAAAGGTCCTATTATCCATTTCTCAGGTTGATTTATCATGATCACAAGCTGAGAAATTATTGATTCATATTCGGTAAACATCTCATCGTTAAATTCTTGTGAGATATAACCTGAACGCAAAGCCAGTTCAAGCCAGACCTGGGTTTCAGTAGCTTCAGTTTCTGAGTCGTTTAGTTTTGCGATAAAAGCGGCTTTATAACGTCTTCTTCTCCAGGCTTCGCCTATATTGGTACAAACACTTCTGGATGAGCGCCGCATCTGATCCGTCATCGAATACATTTCTTCCTTTGGGAATGATTTGGTAATTTCAAAAATCCTCATTGAAGCCGCAACTGATGCCTGATAAACCCTCAGGTCGCGGTAGCTCTCAATTTTCATAAATCAAAACATTTTTTCAGGTTCTTAATTGCCCCATCTCCGGATTTCTCCTTGTCCCCTTGTCCCCTTGTCGGTCTCTTTCAGCATCCAATATACCTCGAAATAACCATCCTCTGTATCTCCGAGGTACCCTCCCCAATCTGAAGCAGGCGCTGGTCACGGTAGAAGCGTTCAATATCATAGTCCTTCATGAGTCCATATCCTCCATGGATCTGAACGCCCTCGTCGGCAACTTCACGGGCAATTTCAGAGCAGTAAAGCTTTGACATGGCGGCCTCCTTGGCAAAAGGCAGATGGTTGTCTTTAAGCCAGCAGGCCTTATAAAGCAGGTTGCGCGCCAGTTCAATCTTCATAGCCATATCGGCCAGCTTAAAGGCAATGGCCTGGAATTTCGAGATCGGCTGACCAAACTGTTTGCGCTCCTGTGCATAGGAAAGGGCCAGTTCATAGGCACCCTGGGCACATCCCAATCCCATGGCTGCGATCGACAAGCGGCCTGAATCAAGGGTCGAAAGCATGATTTTTGAACCGTCTCCGATCTTTCCAAGTACATTTTCTTCCGGCACCCGGCAGTCGTCGAAAAAGAGCTGTGCCGTATCTGAAGCACGCCACATCATCTTCCCGTGCATGGTTCTGCGTGTAAATCCCGGGGTGTCCTTGTCAACAAGAATGGTGGTGAATTCTTTTTTCCCGTGTTTTTCTCCGGTAACTGCCTGAACTGTGGCTCCGATGGAGATATCGGCAGAACCATTGGTAATAAAAATCTTTGAACCATTGATGACCCATTCCCCGTTTTCGATGGTAGCACGGGTCTTTGATCCTCTTGAATCAGATCCGGCATCGGGTTCGGTCAGACCGAAAGCCCACAAAGCCTCCCCTGTACATAACTTTGGAAGGTATTTCATCTTCTGCTCTTCCGTTCCATAATAATACAAAGGTCCCACCCCCAGCGAGTTATGCGCAGCCAGTGTAGCTGCCTGTGAACCATCAATCCTGGCCAGTTCCTCAACAGCGATGATGTAGGCCAGGTAGTCCATCCCTTCGCCGCCGTATTTGGTGGGCAGGTAGATGCCAAACAGGCCCAATTCTCCCATCTTCCGGGTAAGGTCAGTTGAGAATTCAGCTTTTTCATCCAGCTCGCGGGCGATTGGCTTTATTTCACGTTCAGCAAAACTTCTCACAGTTTCGCGAATCATCCGGTGCTCTTCACTCAGGTTAAAGTCCATAATTGTTGGTTTTTGCCACAAAGGCGCTAAGACACTAAGGTTCACAAAATTTTCAAACAATTTAATATCAATCTGATTCCTTATCTGATAAATCTTTTTATTCCGTCTTTTATTAATGGAACATTAAAATTTATCAGATACCCCAAACGCTTATTGGTCAACTTTAAATGACTGAGAATTTGTGCTGTCCATACCGGATTTACCACTTCAACTGCTTTGAGTTCACAAATTACCAGATCATTAATAAGAATATCCAATCGCAATCCCTCTTCAAAAACAAGTCCGTCAAAGACAATGGGAACATCTAGCTGACGTTTCACGTCAAAACCTGCCTTTATGAGAGTGTGTGACAGGCATGATTCATAAACTTTTTCAAGTAGACCTGGCCCTAATTCAGAATGCACTTTGTAGGCAGCGTCAACCAATGCTTTGCCTATTCTTTCTTCCTCATTTGAAAGATCAGGAAAATTCTTCATGTAATTTTTCTATTGAAGGCTTTAAAAATTCTCTGTGTAACTTTGTGACTTAGGGTCTTTGTGGCATTTATCACTCTCCGATATGCACCAGCCGGGCGCTGCCGTCGACCATGTCGCCTTCTTTGACCAGCAGTTTATCAACCACACCATCTTCAGGACACAGGATATTATTCTCCATCTTCATGGCTTCCACCACCATCAGTACCTGACCTTTCTTCACTTCATCACCTTCCGACACGTTGATTTTGAGTACCCTGCCCGGCATTGGAGAAACAATATTACCGGGGTCAATGTTCATGTTTCCTGCTTCCGCAAAACTTACATTTTCCGGACCTGGCATGTCGGGGCGTTCCACGATGAATTCGAACCCCTTACAGGTTACCACGAACCGGCCTTTGCTGTCCTGACCGATGAAAACGGTATGACTTGCCCCATCGAGCCAGAGTCTTGACTGATGATGACCAGGGTCCCGAAGCAGAAACGCCTCACCTGTTCTTCCGGATAAGCGGAATTCCAGACCATCTTCCATCATGCGGACGATTGTAAAATCCTGTTTTTCTCCGTCAAGCAGTACTTTTGGCTCCGGCAGATGGCGCCAGTAGCCGATGGCCTGCCAGATGTTCCCCGCTTCACTTCTGTTTACCGATAAACTGAAAAGTGTTCCGGATAATATAGGGATTTCACGAGGAATTGCAGATTTCAGCTGGTTGGTATACCCGACGAGTTCTTCAAGATGATTGTCAATATATCGGGTAGTAATAATGTTGCCGGAAAATGAAGGATGTTGCATGATACCGGCGAGGAAGCTGATGTTGGTGTGGATTCCCTGTACCACCCAGTTTTCCAGTGCACCAATCATTCTCATGCGGGCTTCCTCCCGGTTTTCGCCCCGGGTAATCAGTTTTCCGATCATGGGATCAAAAAAGGAGTGAATGAGTCCATCATGATCAATTTCCATACTGTCGACGCGGATATGCTGCCCGGCCGGTTCATGATACAGGCTGATGTGCCCGGGTGAAGGCATGAAATTGTTTGAAGGGTCCTCGGCATAGATACGGCATTCGATGGCATGTCCGGTTTGCTGTATCTGTTCCTGAGTCATTCGCAGTGGTTCGCCCGTGGCAATCCTTAACTGCTCTTCAACCAGGTCAAACCCGGTGGTCATTTCAGTTACCGGGTGTTCCACCTGGATACGGGTATTCATCTCAAGGAAATAATAATTCAGATCACTGTCGACAAGGAATTCGATGGTGCCGGCACTGTAATATCCGATCGAAGAAGCCAGTGTTACAGCCGATTCACACATCTTCAGTCTGACTTCTGTCGTCAGGGTTGGCGAAGGTGCTTCTTCAATAATCTTCTGGTGGCGGCGCTGCGCTGAGCACTCCCTTTCGAAGAGGTGAACCATATTTCCATGTTTGTCGCCCAGAACCTGCACTTCAATGTGCCTGGGATTTTCAACAAACCTTTCAATATAGATGGTCCCATCGCTGAAATAGTTCAGCGCCTCCCGGGAAGTGTTTTCCAGTGCCTGGCCAAGTTCTTCACGGGTCCTGACAATACGCATACCTTTACCACCACCCCCGGCAGCAGCTTTAATCAGCATCGGGAATCCGACACTGCCATGGTTTTTCAGCAGTTCTTCCGGTGAACCGGTAATGCCAGGGGTAACCGGAACACCCAGTCTGACAGCAACTTCGCGGGCAGCAATCTTATTACCCATGGCCCGCACCGAATCAGCCGAAGGGCCCACGAAAATGATTCCTTCCCGTTCACAGGCTTCTGAAAACAGCGGATTTTCCGAAAGAAAACCATAGCCGGGGTGGATGGCAGTGGCTCCGGTTTTCTTAGCTGCCGCGACGATGGCTTCAATGTTAAGATAGGTTTCAGCAAGACTTTCACCCGTTAGTAAAACAGATTCATCAGCATTCAGAACATGCTTTGATTCAGCATCGTATTTCGAATAAACAGCAACGGTGCTGATTCCCATTTTCCGGGCTGTGCGCTGAATTCTTAAAGCGATTTCGCCACGGTTGGCTATGAGGAGTTTTAATGTTTTCATTTCTTAAATTGCAAAAATTTCTAATTTCTAATTTCTAAAATCTATTAATCAATATGAGTATTGTGATTGATTGCATTGAAGATCAGATTTAATTCATGAGCTTCTTGCTGAAGTATCTCAACTTCTGTTGATTTCTCCGGAATTGCAGTCTTTATCATTCTCAGGAAAAATCCAGCCTCTTTAGATTCTTTTCTGCATATTCCAATCTTATGTTTAAAATCCTTTTTGCTTTCAGCATTATCTGCTTCTGTATAATTGGCTCCAATGCTGGTACCAGACTTTACCAATTGATTGATCAGGGGAACAGTAATAACTGTTTTTGGCAACGAAAGGCAGAATGTGATAATACTTTCTCCGAAAACGGCTGTCCGCTCAAGTAAATCGTATTTTGAATTCATAATTAAAAAATTTTCTTTGCCATTAAGCTAATTTAATTACTAGGAGTACTTTAGGCATTAGAAATTAAAAATTAGATATTCCATCTGGGTTTCCGTTTTTCGAGAAAGGCCGCCATCCCTTCCTGTCCCTCTTCCGAGGCACGGATTTCGGCAATCATTTTCGCAGTATACCCGAGGGCTTCTTCCAGTGTGATTTTGTTGGAGACCTGGTCAATCAGGGTCTTGCATTGGGTCATGGCTTTGGGGCCGCTGCTCATCAGCAGGGCGATAAGATCACTGAGGTAAGCATCAAGTTCAGCCGCCGGCAATGATTTGTTCACCAGCCGGAAGTGTTCGGCTTCCTTTCCGTTAATGCGCCGCCCGGTCAGCATCAGTTCCCTTGCTCCGTATTCACCCACCCGTTTAATCACATAGGGTGAAATACAGGCCGGAACGATACCGATTTTAACTTCTGAAAGTGAAAAAACAGTTTCATCATCGCAAACAGCCATATCACAGGCTGAAAGCAATCCGTTGGCTCCTCCGATTGCTGCCCCGTGAACCACTGCAATGGTTGGTTTCGGACAGTTGTAAATGGTATAGAAACAGTCTGAAAGTTGCAGACTCTCCTTGTAGTTCTGCTCATAGCTGTATGTTGCCACATCGCGCATCCAGTTCAGGTCGGCGCCGGCGCAGAAGGATTTTCCACGGCCACGCAGCACTATCACCCGAACTTCATCCAGCGAAGAAACTACATTAAAAGCTTTGATGAGTTCGCCAATCATCACTTCGTTGAAGGCGTTGCGGATATCCGGTCTGTTTAACCAGAGGGTGGCTATCTGGTTCGTGATTTGGATTTCTAAGGTGTTGAATTTTGTGTTCATGATTTGTTTTTTTTCGTGTGAAGTCGGAAGTCAGAAGTCGGAAGTCAGAAGTCAGAAGTCGGAAGGAAGTAAGAGGTCGGAAGTCGGAATTTTGTTGGCAGTCTGACTAATTGTTATCTTTCCAGACTTCGTGTAATCTCCATATTTTACCACCTAAATTATCGTATTCATTGAACAATTCTTCAAAATCAACGGATTGAAGGTATTCACAATCTCTTGAAAACATCAGCCATGATTTTGTTTCCTCAAGTGATCCCAAAGAATCCACTAGATGTTTTTTAAAATGCAATGGGTATATCCTCTTACCCCATCCTTCAGCAATATTTGCTGCAACAGATCGGGACGATCGTCGGATCTGATCAGTTAATGAATAACGTTCTTCTACAGGGAACTTTTTTGATAAAAAGAAAATTTTCATTGCAAGATTATGACTTGATTTATAAACTTCCAAATCTGTAAAAGTTTTAATTGGAGCACGATCTGACATAACAATAGAATTTTTAGGAGTAATAAACTGACTATTTGAAATAATATCATATCTGACTTCCGACCTCTGACCTCTGACTTCTGACCTCCGATTACATTCTGAAAACCCCAAACCTCGTCTGTTCCCAATGCTTATTCATCGAAGCCGAAATGCCCATGGCCAGAATCTTCCTGGTATCTACAGGGTCTATGATACCATCATCCCACAATCGCGCAGTGCTATAGTATGCCGAGCCTTCTTCCTCGTACTTTTTCAGGATGGATTGTCGCAGGGCTTCGCGTTCATCATCGGGCAGGGTTCTGCCTTTTGCTTTCAGTTGTTCTTCCTTTACTGTGATCAGCACCCCGGCAGCCTGTTCGCCGCCCATCACCGATATTTTGGCATTCGGCCACATAAACAATAGTCGTGGTTCATAAGCCCGGCCAGCCATGGCATAATTTCCGGCACCAAAAGAGCCTCCGAAAACCACGGTAAACTTCGGCACCCGGGCGTTGGCCACGGCATGCACCAGTTTGGCTCCGTCACGGGCAATGCCCCGGCGTTCGTATTCACGGCCTACGATAAAACCAGTAATGTTCTGTAAAAACAGGATGGGAACATTGCGCGAAGTACACAGTTCAATAAAATGAGCCCCTTTCAGCGCTGTTTCTCCGAAAAGTACCCCATTGTTGGCCAGTATCCCAACCGGGAAACCCATAATATGGGCGAAACCGGTGGTAAGGGTAGGAGCGTAGCGTGCTTTGAATTCATGGAAACGGCTTCCATCCACAATCCTTGCGATGATTTCTTTGGAGTCAACCGGTTTGCGCAGATCGAGCGGGGCAATGCCATATAGTTCTTCAGGATTGTAAAATGGCTCTTCAATGGGTTGAAGGTCGAGCGGTTGTCGGCTGGCTGGTTTCAGTGTGCGGAAGATATCGCGGCAGATTCGGATGGCATGCTCATCGTTCTCGGCGAGATGGTCGGCAACCCCTGAAATACTGGTATGTACATCGGCACCTCCCAGCTCTTCAGCGGTCACTTCTTCTCCGGTAGCGGCTTTTACCAATGGTGGGCCTCCGATAAAAATGGTACCCTGATTGCGGACGATGATGGTTTCGTCGCTCATGGCCGGCACATAAGCGCCACCGGCTGTGCAGCTACCCATCACTATGGCAATCTGCGGAATGCCTTCGGCCGACATGCGTGCCTGGTTGAAGAAAAAGCGGCCGAAATCGTATTTATCCGGAAAAACCTTAGCCTGCTCCGGCAGAAAAACACCTCCCGAGTCCACCATATACACACAGGGCAGGTGATTTTCCATGGCAATTTCCTGCGCCCTTACATGCTTTTTAATGGTTTCTTCCACATAGGTTCCGCCTTTCACAGTAGCATCGTTGGCCACGATCATGGTTTCACGGCCGTGGATCACGCCAATGCCTGTGACTATGCCTGCCGAAGGAAATTCATCGTTGTGAATGCCATTGGCGGCCATCGCCGATAGCTCCAGGAAAGGGGTATTGGGATCCACCAGCAGATCAATCCGCTCTCGGGCAAGCAGTTTGCCACGTTCCTTATGTTTTTGAACAGCAGCCTCCGGGGCTCCGTGGATGGTTTCTGACAAACGTTTGCGAAACTGCACCAGAAGAAGCTGATAGGCTTCATAATTCAGCCGGTACTCCGCTGAATTTGTGTCGGTTTTTGATTCGATGCGGTACAAGGCAGCTATTTTTTAAATAAATTGATGAAAACTGAAGCAGAAGTAAATATATGGAATTTATATTACATAGTTAACTTTATTGATATGACAGGCTTTATAAAGAAGTTCCGGCAATTCATCGCTGATATAAGAGATCAGGCCAATATTATAAGCTGTATAACTCATTTAAAGTGAACACCTTGTCGGTTTTTATTCCCTTTTCCGTCCGCACCAGCGTGCAGCATTCAGTATAAAGGTCGTGCTCGAAAAAGAGGATATAACCTTTGTCAACGGCTTCCTCAAGGAAAAGCTCCTTCTCGTCAAGGGTGATCAGCGGGCGGGTGTCGTAACTCATAACCCAGGGCAATGGCAGGTGGGCAGCAGTAGGAAGCAGGTCGCTCGCAAACACAATGGTTTTACCATTGTACTTTATAAAGGGAATGGCCTGCCCATCGGTATGGCCATTGTAAAATCTGACCTCAATTCCGGGGAAAAGTTCGCCGGGATAATCGAACAGTTTCAGTCTTCCGCTCTCTTCGATGGGTTTGATGTTTTCTTTAAGAAAAGAGGCACTTTCGCGGCGGTTGGCATGCATGGCCCATTCCCACTGGGGGGCGCTGATCCAATAAGTCGCGTTCGGGAAAACGGTTTCAAACCCGCTGCGGTCGGCAGTGTATTTCACGCTTCCTCCGGCATGGTCGAAGTGCAGGTGGGTGAGGAACATATCGGTGATGTCTTCAGGAGTGAAGCCATGAACTGCAAGAGATTTCAAAAGGGTATCGTCGCCATTCAGGTCGTAATGGCTGAAAAATTTCTCACTCTGCTTGTCGCCGATGCCATTATTGATCAGAATCCTGCGGTTTCCGTCAACCACCAGCAGGCATCGCATCGATAAATTGATCAGGTTGTTTTCATCGGCCGGGTAGTGTTTGCTCCACAAGGATTTGGGCACCACGCCAAACATGGCGCCACCGTCGAGTTTCAGGTTTCCGGTAGGAATCGCGTAAAGTTGCATAGAATTCGTATTTTAGCCTGATAAACAATGGAAGGGGTGAATTTGTTAGTGGAAAATTCTTTCCAATTCACTAAAGATCCACACGAAAACGCAAATTATTGTAGATATTCTCACTCAGATAGAAAAACACTTTTCACCCATTGGCGTTTAGAATGACAATAGCGAAATCTTGCGTCCTTGCGTCCTTGCGTGGTATAAAATTAATGTACATAAATAAAATGAAGAAAACAGCATTCGTTTTTATATTGATTCTGCTCAGTATTTCGCTTTCAGCCCAGCAGTATTTCGGATCTCCTGCCGCGCTGGGACATCGGAGTATTGTTCTGATGAATCCGACTGAGAATAACCTGAGCACGGTCTTCAATCTGATCGACAATCATATTCTCACACTGCCCGACGATTATAACCTGGTTGGGTTTTATTGTCGTTCGCAGGCCTATGATTTCAACGTGTCGGCCGACTTCATCCGGAAATCGGGCCGTACCAATGTATTTTTGCATGCCTGTGTTTACCAGACCGGCGATTCTGTCTTCTCAGGGAACAGTTGCACCAACGATTTTAACCTGGTTTTTTCAGGATCAGAAGGTGTTATCTTTTTTGGCGGGCCCGATATACCACCAACGCTTTACGGACAGGAAACAAGCTTACTTACAGAGATTACCGATTACAACCGGCACACCTTTGAGGCCTCTTTTCTTTTTCACCTTCTGGGCGGATATCAGGATGAAAACTACGTTCCGCTTCTGGAGCAGAAGCCGGATTACAGGATACTGGGTATCTGTCTGGGCATGCAGACCCTGAATGTGGCCACCGGTGGCACACTGGTTCAGGATATCCCTTCGATGGTTTATGGGCAGAAATCGGCCGAACAGGTCCTGAAGGCCGACCCGGATGCCCGGCACCGGAATTACAACACAAATCTCGGCACCGACAATGACCTGCTTTGGGGACATTTCCACAGGGTAGAAATTACGCTACCCGAAAGAATGCATTATTTATTACAAGGGTCTGATGATCATCCTTATGTTTTGAGCAGCCATCACCAGGGAGCAGACCTTATCGGGAAAGGTCTGATGATTGCGGCTACCAGCATGGACGGAAAAGTCGTGGAAGCGCTTGTACACGAAAAATATCCCCATGTGATGGCATTCCAGTTTCATCCGGAGCCCGCCTTTCTTTATCAGGCTGAAACCAGATTTCATAACTTACCAGGTCAACCTTCAGTCAACTCATTTATTGGCCTCTATCCGGGAAATAAGGGAGAATCGTTTAACCGGAACATATGGAAATGGATGGGGGAGGTGTTCAGGTAGAAAGTCTAAAGTAAAAAGTAAAAAGTCTAAAGCCTGCCTGTTGGCAGACAGGCAAAAAGTAATTTTCCAGAATTAACACCATCCCTTCCACAGAACGGAACTTTTTACTTTTAGCTTTAAGCTTTGAGCTTCCACTACCGGTATTCCTTGACTTCAATCTCGCCCTTCAGGACCATCAGTCCGTTCATGGCCAGCGCTCGCATTTCGTCCTCTCCGGGATAAACATGCACCGGGGCAATTTTATAAACACGCTCAATGATCTGGTTTACAAACCATTTTCCATGGGCTATTCCCCCGGTAATTAATATTCCGTCAACTTCGCCCTTAAGCACTGTGCTCATGGCTCCGATGGTTTTGGCGACCTGATAGGCCATGGCTTCAAAAATAAACTTGGCATATTCATCGCCTGCTTCAGCACGTTTTTCGACATCAAAAGCGCTGTTGGTGCCCAGAAAAGCCATCATTCCACCTTTGCCTTTGATCATCTGGAGAATCTCCTGTTTGGTGTATTTACCGCTGAAACAAAGTCTGACAAGATCTCCTGAAGGCAATGTACCGCTTCGTTCCGGAGAAAAAGGCCCTTCGCCGTCGAGTCCCTGATTAACATCAATCACCTTACCATGATGATGTGCGCCTACTGTAATTCCACCGCCAAGATGAACAACAATAAGATTCAGGTCTTCATACCTGCGCATAATTGACTTGGCATGTTGACGGGCGGTGGCTTTCTGATTAAGAGCATGAAATATTGAAATCCGCTGAAATTCCGGATGTCCCGATACCCTTGCATGCGGCCCAAGTTCGTCTACCACCACAGGATCGGCAATAAAAGCCCGGGCATTGGGAAGGCTTTTCGCGATGTCATCCGCGATGAACCCGCCCAGATTACTGGCATGTTCACCCATCGGGCTGTTGACCATGTCGTGTTTCATGGCTTCATTTACTTCATAAACCCCTGAAGCGATGGGTTTGGTAAGTCCACCACGACCTACAACAGCTCTGATAGAATCCATTTCAATACCGGCTTCTTCAAGTTGTTTGTAGATGATCTCCTTGCGAAAGGAATATTGGTCTGTGATTTTGTTGAATTTTGAAAGCTCTTCGGCTGAATGGGATATGGTCCGGACAAAGACCGGATTGGCACCGCTGAAAACGGCTATTTTGGTCGATGTAGACCCCGGATTGATGGCCAGAATGCGGAGCTCTTCCATTTTCTTGGATTTTTATTGTTTGGATTACTTCGCAATTAAAGCAGCCAGGGCGATACTGTATAATTTGGTCTGCGCACTGTCGCCACGCGATGACAGAACACAGGGAACCCTGGCTCCGGCAACAAAAGCACCAAGTTCAGCACCAGCCAGTTTGGTGTTTGTTTTATAAAAGACGTTGCCAGCCTCAATGTTCGGGAAAAGCAGGCAGTCTGCATCTCCGGCAACAGGTCCGGTTAGTTTCTTTATCTCAGCAGATTCCTTGTCAATGGCTGCATCAAGCGCCAGCGGACCGTCAACATAAGCCCCGGTGATCTGACCCCTGTCGGCCATTTTCGACAACAGGGCAGCATCAACGCACGAAGGCATTCCGGCAAGGACCTGTTCAGAAGCGGTAATCACTGCCACTTTGGGTTTTTCAAGTCCCAAAGCTTTTGCTGTATTAACGAGGTAATTTAAAATAGCAACTTTTTGTTTGAATTCAGGAAGCGGAATGATGGCAACATCGCCAACGATCAGCAACTTATGATAGAGAGGGTTTTCTATTACCGTTACATGGCTCAGCACAGCACCCGGATCCATGAGGCCTTCTTCCTTGTTCAGAATGGCTTTCATATACTTATCGGTGCTAACCAGACCTTTCATCAGAAGATCGCCTTCACCGCTGTTGACAAGTTTAACAGCAGCAACAGCAGCCTTTGCTTCATTGGGCTCGTGTACCAGCCTGAACTTTCCCGGGTCAATGCCCAGTTGTCCGCAAACCTTCCGCATGGTCTCTTCATCGCCAACAAGGATTCCATCTATGATTCCCTTATCTACTGCTTCACCAACGGCCTCAATGGTGTGTGCGTCATTGGCATAAGCCGCAACCAGTCTTTTCTTTGTTTTCGATTTCAGGACTTCAAACATCTGGTCCAGTTTGGTAATTGCCATATTATTCCTCCGTTACTATTTAAGATTAATTATTATAATTGTTACCTTGTGAGACTGCTAAAAAAATGAAAATCAATACTTTAAAATGTCTGATTTGATCATTGTGTAAGCTTAAAATCAAATCTTAGCACCATTGCGTCAATGCTGAATCAAAGCGTATTGAACAAAAGTTAAATATCTTGATAATGCGATACTTGCATTACATTTTCAGGGTGCAAAATTATCAATTCAGATCATATGTTTCAAAAATAAGTGATTCACTTAAATTATTTAGAATGATTTTATTGAACGGTTAAAACTTCTGAAAATCCCTGATTGCAATTGAAGATCTGTTTTTTTAATCGAACTTCGTAAGTGCCAGAATATTAATGTTATAGAGTTTATTCTGGGATGAAATCAAACCTAATTCAACAGAAATTTTTCTTTCTGAAAATATTCCCCATCATCAATCGCTACAATGTAAAGACCACGCGGATAGTTCCGTGCATTCACCGAAAGCAGATTTTTCCCCCGGGTATGTCCATGGGTCAACAGCCTGCCTGTAACATCAGAAATCCTGAATTCCCTGTCATTATTCGCAAGAGACGTCAGGTAAATAACGCCGTCGCTGACATAAACACTGAATACTGCCTTTGCATCCGGGGTAAC
The DNA here is from genome assembly GCA_016705005.1 of Bacteroidales bacterium. Lineage (GTDB taxonomy): Bacteria > Bacteroidota > Bacteroidia > Bacteroidales > Lentimicrobiaceae > Lentimicrobium. The sequence goes on from JADIZB010000037.1 coordinate 82,110, forward strand.
TTCCGGATTCTGTGTAAGGAGTAACTTGAACCTTGAAGGGTTATCACCTGCTGATGATCTGAAATTATAAACAGGGGTCCGGATAAGGTCGGCAACATTTCCTTCCTGCTCGTCAACCAGGTAAATTCCGTTGATCCCGGTAAGGTCATTCCTGCTAAGACTGATGTTGTAATTTCCGGAACCATTTCCGGCAAATCCCAATTGGATGTATTTCCTTCCGGTGAAATCGGGTAGCGTGTTGGTCGACAGAATTTCACTTCCTGCCACTGAATAAAACTGTGGTGCGAAGCCTTGCAGAAAGCGGGAATCAAAATCCCTGTCGTAATATTCTGTGGCATTGTCCCTGAAGGAAATTACTGTCTGCTGGGCAGTTGACTTCTCCTGATCAATGGCGGTCAGAATCAACCTTGCCTGGGCGTTCTTAAACCATGATAGAGCACCGTGCACCCTTGATGCAGAGGGAATAACCAATGCAGAAGAACTGCCTGTCAGCAGTTGTAACATAAATCCATTTCCTGCGGGATCAGGTCACCTGTTCCACGGTCGGTGTAAGCTGCACCGGCTTCATCCCATACCTTGGCCACACCGGCAAATTCAGCAGGTGCGCTCCAGTTTATGCCATCATTCCAGGCAATAGCGCATGGAAAGGGATTTCCGGCCAGGTTCCACCCGGCATAATCGGAATCTGTATTCCGCGTTAACCCGGTTATAGATAATTCATCTTCATTGAATGGTCCTGAGAAAATTCTGGTACTTACGTTTGAGTTGGCAACAAGATAACCTCTTCCGGAAACAAAGTTGGTTTCAAATAAGTCATTCAGAGTCCCTCCCGGAGCTGTCCTGTTGATCCACAGTCCGGCATTTTCATCCCATTTATAAAAGTCATTGCCCGATCCCGGAGTATGGAAATCCGCGATCGGCTGATCAGTAACCGGAGAAGAAAGAAGATGCCACCCTTCATCAGCGGTTGTGAAACCATTGATGTATCTTTCAATGTGTTGGCTACCCTCAACATCCGGGTTACCACCAAGGTAGGATCCTGTACTGCCTGAATCAGATTCTATCAGGAGGTCGCCTGAGACAGTAAATTGCATGCCTTCATTCACGGTGAGAGAACCTTCAGCCCCGATGGTGAGATCATGACACCAGGCCGAAGCATTGATAACGGGGATATTGTCTGTGACATCATTGATCACAACATTAGTTTCTGCTCCTGGAATCCCGTTGCTCCAGTTTCCGGAAGTGTGCCAGTCTCCGCTGACCGAGCCATTCCATGTTGTAGTAGCCGGCGCCTGCGTTATGCCGCTGATGATGAGCGAAAAGGCCTGCGGGCCCAGGTCAAGGGTTCCTTTATGCGTTATTTGTAAAAGATAAGTGTGTTGTGCGGATGGAGTCCCGGCTTCAACCTTTTCTACATTGTCTACCAGGTTATCACCCGTTGTTGCTGCTGAAGCAGGATTGCCTACATCCAGTTTCCACGGGAAGGTAGACAACGGCAGTTTCACTGATAAGCCGGATGTCCAGGTCATTTACCAGAGCAGGAGTCGGATCGTTGGTATAGTAAGTGAAATTACTTGAGGGCCGGTCAGTCCATGAGATTGTCGAGGCCAGGGGCTGGGATCCGCTGGTATAAACCGGGATTCGGATGGTATCGCCCTGCGATAGGGATAATTCACGGATATTGAAATCAAATCCGTATCCTGCATCCTCACTCATCAGCAATGCTGCTTTTCGGGTGTCGAGCAATCCCCATCCGAAATTGTAGTCAGGGCCTGCATTTGCGCCGGCTTCATTGGCTGTGTGAATAAGCAGCCCCTTCATGGTGGCGGCCCTGATCGTACTGCTTCCGGTCAGATTCTTACGGTGTTCAAGCAGCAGTCCGATGGACCCACTGGCATTGGGGGTTGACATAGAGGTACCGGTCAGGGTTGTGTATGAAGTGGTTGAGGCTGATGTAGATGAATAGAGACTTGTTCCGTTGGCAACCAGATCTGGCTTAATCCTTCCGTCATCGGCCGGACCGGTATCGCTGAAACCGGCGAGTACTACATCAGATGGTGAACTGTAACCAGCTGGTATATCAGCAACGGCGCCCATGGTGAGAATATTTTTGCCACGCCCTGCCAGGGAATACAATCATAGCCGTTTACGCCCCCGTCGCGGTCTCTTACAGAACTCGAAAGCACCCAGGTTCCGCCATTCCACAGCCAGTGGGCCACAGGTTGGGTTACAGGGCCTTCGAACCGGTCGTTACCCGATGATTTAACTATCAGGTAATTTGGCGCCAGCCAGGCAACCGTGTCCCAGTCACGCGAAGTATACTCATAAGCCCCGAAACCATAATCAGCGGTTCGGCTGAGGGTGGTATCCCCGAACCATGCCCACCGTCCGTCTCCCCGATAATTGTTGGCCCATCCGGTCAGATAGCCATAGGAATGGTTTGAAACCTGAAGTCCAGTGGCTGCAGCGGTTGCCATTTCACTTTCATCATCGTTCCAGTCATAGGAAACCAGATTTGCCTGATATGACATTCCCCTGGCTGCAGGGTCAACGCCTGCGGCAATCATCGTTCCACCCACATGGGTCGCATGACTGCTTGTGCTCACCGAACCATCACCCTGACTTGCCCTGCCACCGTATTCCTGGTGACCTGTAAGCACCCGGCCCCCATCCCAGACAGCCAGGCTTATCCCATTGCCTGTAAGGTTAAGGCCTGCAGTGCCTCCGGGCCAAACGGCAGATGCTGCGGTGGTTGCAGCGGCATTGTTGTTGGTTGTGCCGATAAATCGTGGAAATCCGTTAACAAAATGGCTGAGTTCTATAATGGAACTTCCTGTTTCAGACCTCATGAGAATGCCCAATGAATCGGCCAGCCTGATGGTCGCCAATTTACGCAACTCATTGCCGGCTGCTTTTTTTTCTGCAAAGTCCAGAAGACCTGACCCGGCAGTATTTTCCTGGGCTGAGGAAATGGAGTACCCATAAACAATCAGACATATGAAGAATAGTTTTTTCATGGTAGGTTTGGATGTTTTCATTCTGGACTTCAGGCATTGAATTATCACATAACACTGTAAAAGTTAATTCGGATTTGGAAGAAAAGTAATTGTTGTCAGCGCATTGAATTTCAGGATTTCTCCATAATTAATGTTTATTTCACAGGGCCATTCGGTATACAATCAAGGATTGAATAACTTTGTCATGAATAACAATTTCTATGAACAAACGATTATTGCGCTCTTTGCCATTTATTTCAGGCTTATTACTGGCTTTATCATGGCCTGCGGGAGGGTTCCCTCTGTTGCTTTTTTTCGGACTTGCCCCCCTTTTGCTGTTGGAAGATCACCTGCTTAAGAACAGGCTTAAACACAGCACTTTCCACATTTTTTTCAGGGTAGCCCCGGCTTTCATCATCTGGAATGGACTGACAACCTGGTGGATATACAATGCCACCCTTGTGGGTGCAATTGCTGCGACGGTTGTCAATACAATCTGCATGTCATTGGCATTCTGGCTGTTTCATTTTATCCGCAGAAGCCTGAAAAATCCCGGCCAGGGTTATCTGAGTTTTGTTTTCATCTGGATTGCTTATGAACACCTGCACCACAACTGGGACCTCAACTGGCCCTGGATGAGTCTTGGTAACGGATTTGCCGCCTGGCCCTCCTGGATACAATGGTATGAATATACAGGAATGTATGGTGGTTCTCTGTGGATGCTAATCGTTAATGTATTGGTATTCAAATTGATTAAAGGATTATTGGAGGGCACCCTTAAGGGAATCCCTGTAAGGAAACTTCTGGGCATAGCTTTGCTGATAATGGTTCCGGCTATTGTATCAATGGTTGTTTATTACACTTACACAGAAAAGAAAGCCCCGGTGGATGTGGTGGTGGTTCAGCCGAACATAGATCCCTATGATGAGCAATATGAACTTCCGGCATCACAGGTGATTGAAAATGCTTCAAAACTGGCAGAATCAAAATCCGACAGCCTGACCGATTTTATCGTTTTCCCCGAATCGATGGTTCAGCCCGACTGGTCATCCGGTCAGATGATCTGGGAAAACGATCTGACCAATCAGCCAACCATCAATATGTTCAGGGCTGGTTTGCTGACTAAATTTCGAAAGTCAGCCTCGTGGTAGGTTATTCTACTTATCGCTCCTACAGCGAAGGGGATGTTATTCCGCCAACAGCCCGGCAGTTCCGTGGAGGGGGAGGTTATTACGATGCCTACAACACCGCTTTTCTGATCAGGAACCCGCTCGATTTGCAGCGCACCCATAAATCAAAACTTACGCCCGGGGTAGAGTTGATGCCATTTCCCTGGTTGCTGAAACCTCTGGGTGATTTCGCACTTGACCTTGGCGGAACCGTCGGACAGCTGGGTGTTGATGCCGAACGGACACCATTCACCATCAACGACACCCTGAAGGTAGCACCGGTGATTTGTTATGAGTCGGCCTATGGTGAGTTTGTCGCAGGATTTGTGCGCAACGGGGCAAACATGATTTTCGTGATTACCAACGACGGATGGTGGGGCAACACAGCCGGTCACCGTCAGCATATGCTGTTTTCGCCCGTCAGGGCCATCGAAACCCGGCGCAGCATCGCCCGTTCTGCCAATACAGGAACCTCATGCTTCGTTAACCAGCGGGGCGATGTTTTCCAGGCCACTGAATACTGGAAACCGGCTGTTATCAGGCAGACACTCAACGCCAATGATAAGATCACCTTCTATGTCAGATATGGCGATTATATTGCCAGGGCATCGGTACTGGGGATGATTTTGTTTCTGTTTTTGGCCATTAGCAGGAGGTTGCAGGGAAGAAAGGCTTCTTAATCGTATTTGAGTGTTTCATTATTGCTTGACCCATTTTTGATTCAATATTCTACCTTTCGGATTTGTAATACTTATTAAGTATGAGCCCTTCTTTGAATTTTCTACAATCCAACTTATTCTGACCATTTAAAAGCGTTTTTTGACAGAATTTCTTTACGATTCATATCAAAAATCTTGATTTTTGCACTATTTTCAGACAGTATTAAATTGATGTAATCCGTTCCTGGATTTGGATAAATTATAAAAGATTCCAGCGGACAAATTGGGGACATTGCCAGGTTAGTTACTAAACCTTCATTATTGACTTTAAGGAAAAATGCATCATTGTAGTCATTGTGCTCTAAATAATTGTACCTTAATGCCGCAATAAAAGTACCTCCGTCTCTTGTCCGCATTATGCTTAGTGTCTTGTAATATGCATCACCCCCATAAAAACGCTCATATAAGGGTTCCAGAGTTCTATCTAATAGTCCAACTCTGATCCAAGATGATTCCTGAGGCCAAAATTCAGGTATTATATTCTTTGTTCCGGCATAATGTATACTATCTGGATTTACAAAATCAATTCCAACATTTGCTGGCATGTAGTCGATTGTGTCAAGGGCCCCGATAACAGATACAGTTCTTAAAAGTAAAGTAGAATCAATTTCCGAAAAGGCAATATCCTGCTCATGGTTATTACTATTAATATTCTGGAAACCAAGCAGAAATGTACTATCGGACAACCATTTTGCCTTGGAATTATCATCCACTCTTGGATCCTGAAAAGTTTCCACTGAAACGAAATTAAAAAGTGTCATAAATTACCATTTGTGCAAGGCTTGCTCCTGTATATTCCGGATAATAACTATTCGCAAATAACCACATCTGTGATCCATCTGGTGAAATGATTATATCAGAAGCATATTGATCCCCATCAATATAATATCGTCTTGTCATAACAGTATCGAAATCGCTGTTTAACTTAACAAAATATGGGTCATGGAGATAGGGAGGACTTGAATTAGGTCCATACTTGCCGAGTAAAATATAATAGTATTGTAAATGCTTTATCATCTTAAAAGCATATGACTTCTGCATTTCCGGCAATACTGTAACTTTTTTACTTTCAATCTGTAGATCAGAATTGAGCTTCAGGACTAGAAGGTTATCATTAAAATCAGGTGCCCCCCTAATTTTACCTGTAACAATGTAATTGCCATATTCGTTCTGTCGGATATCCGAAAAGGTTGAAGTTGAATCTCCAAAACTAAAAACTCTAGAAAGGGTATCGCCAGTATTACTAATTCTCCATAGAATCCCTTGTTCTGTTGGATATTCAATTTTAGTTTGAGTCCCTACTGAAAGGAAGTTACCTGCTTCATCTTCAATTACGCTCCATACTTTTTCACTTCTATTCGATACAGAAACAGTATTTGAAAAGATTGTTGCGCATTTAAAAAAGTATTTGAGTTAAAAATATAAATACAATGCAAAAATTTCGAATTATGTGCATCATCTGTATCGTTAATATTTTGAATTTTAATACTATAAATTGCTAAATAGATAAAGTTTTGATTATTTGATAAAAGTATATCAAATTAATCGAAAATTTACTTCATATTCATTTTCTTATTCAAAGAATTGTGATTTTCTCAATAACAAGAACAACAAAATCTGTGCTCCATTTATATTTGTTTTATTAAAAGCAAATGATCTATCTGTGATAAGTATTATATGGGCATTGTTGCAGATGATTTTGTTTCTGCTTTTGACCATTAGCCGTAGGTTGCAGGGGAGGAAGGTTTCTTAACTTGTATTTGGAGTCAATCATTATTGCTTAACCCATTTCCCTTGTTCAATTGTTTTTCCTTGATGGATTATTTTCCAGGGATATACTCCTTTCGGTAAGGAAGAAACATCTGATTGTTCATATGTATTTTTAAGGGTTGTGTACTTTACGAGCTGACCTGAAGTATTATACAATCTGAATTCTGAACTGCAGATCTGCGGACCGCTTTGTATTATAATGTTATCCTGACCTGGATTAGGATAAACAATGGCTTGATGAGCAGTTATTGTTGGTTTATCAGGAATTCCTGTTATAAGCCCCAGGCTGTCCACTTTTATCATAATAACATCCAACATATTTTCAGGTCTTGAAGGCGTGTAAAACATTCCGGCTAATATGCAACCACCATCTGACGTGGCATCCATGGTGCTTAAAGTATAACAGGCCGTATCACTGCCATAGAAGCAGGTCCAGCGGCAATTAAGCAGTGAATCGTAGTTGCTGAGGGTAATCACTTTTCTCCTGTTTTCGATGCAACTATAAAATCGCCGTTATCTTTTCCTGTACCTCCAACATATATACTGTTACTATTTGCAATAGTCTTGCATTGCTTCCAGGCACTATAATCAGATACATCGCCTGTTGTGCCAGCATGGTTAAAAGAAAGAGTATTTTCGACTGTATCAAATTTGGAGATAGCTATATCGTAAGAGTATGGCGATATATAAGCCATGCCAGAAAGAAAGTACCTTGTTTCATCGATCTTTTCAGCTGTCAAAAAGCCATCGTGCATGTTTGGTATCGGCCTGATCTCAACCCAGTTTAGATCTGTATCTAAAGCTAATATCTGCGTAAAACAATTGTTCGATGTGAATGCCTCATAACCATCAACAAATGCCTTGTATTGTCCGTTAATACATATAATCGACTGGATATCTGTAGTAGGTGGGTAGCCTTGATTAAAATAGCTTGATTTCAGTGAATCTCCCTCTTTGGTGATTTCAAGAAAATACAATGAATGCAGGTGGTTTGGACTACCAGTTGTCAAGGCTGAACCAATAAGAATATTACTATCAGGTGTCATAGTTATTGACAAATTTGAAATAAAAAGTCTGTTGGTCATAAATTTCTTATCCCAGATTATATTGAGTGAAGTATCCATTTTCATGACCCATAGCTGGGCAAATGGATATGTGTCTGATTTCCATCCACCGAAAGTCAGAAACTCAGACTCACTTAAGGGATATATTCGAATAATATCAGAATATTGACTGGTCAGCATTGGAAAAGTAATGCTCCCAATGTTTTCTCCATTTTATTCATTTTTATCAATTTGGCATATCTCCAAATGGATAATTGCTCATTACCATATTGTAAACCAATGATATACGATTTATCAATCTGCTTAATGCAAAGAGGGATTTCTTGAGTGGAGTCCCCATAGGTCTTAATAAATGAATTCTGGGAGAAAGCGAAATTAACCCCAAAAAATAAAATACTAATATTAAATACCTCATCTTTCTGATATTAAGAATCATATTGTTCTGATATAACTCAAACAAATGCGTGAATCCACTGATTGTGTTAAAAAGGTAATATTACACCCCTCTGGAGCGGGAAAATGTTTTTTGCAGTGTTATCAGGTGAAATATGTTATCATTTATAACGATTAATAATATGTTTAAAAATACGCGACCAAAGATTAATTATGCAGTCAAATATATCATAAAAAATCAGAAGTCAAGACAAATAGTTATCAATTAATTTGTTGATTTAAAGGTCTGCTATCAGGCTAAACCGACGGATACAGACCCTGTCTGGTACCTACAGTGCTTCACTACGGCCCCACCCCCACAGGCCACCATCAACATATGCTTTTCTCACAAGTCAGGGCCATTGAAACCCGTTGTAGCATTGCCCGCTCGGCCAATACAGGAACCTCATGTTTTGTAAACCAGCGGGGCGATGTTTTCCAGGCCACCAGATACTGAGAACCGGCTGTTATCAGGCAAAGCCTCAATGCCAATGATAAGATCTCCTTCTATGTCAGATATGGCGATTATATTGCCAGGGCATCGGTGCTGGGGATGATTTTGTTTCTGCTGATTGCATTAGGATTAAGATTTCAGAGAAAAAAAACAAACTGATACATTTATATTTCTAAATATATTATTTTAGCCTGAGTTGAAATCCGGTAACTGGTAACAGATTTTCTGCCCGGTTTTCAGTCAGCATCATATATTTTTACCTGTGTGATAATTATCAGGAACATCCGGACCTTTTGCGGATCAATCAGATCGGGTAAATCAGAAATTATTCAGCAATATTAAAATCAACCATTATGAATTTCGAGTTTACCGAAGAACAATTGATGATTCAGCAATCTGCCCGCGATTACGCGCAGCGCGAATTGATTAAAGACGTGATAGAGCGCGACACCCACGCCATTTATCCGACAGAGCATGTAAAAGCATTGTCTGAGCTTGGTTTTATGGGCATGCTGGTTGACCCGAAATACGATGGCGGTGGTATGGACACCGTTTCCTATGTATTGGCCATGGAAGAAATTTCAAAAGTTGATTCTTCCGTTAGTGTGATTATGTCGGTGAACAACTCACTTGTTTGCTATGGGATTGAGAAATTCGGCACCGAAGAGCAAAGGAAAAATTCCTGAAACCAATGGCCAGGGGTGAGAAAATCGGTGCTTTCCTGCTTTCGGAGCCCGAAGCGGGTTCAGATGCGACCTCACAACGGACAACCGCTGAAGACATGGGCGATTATTACCTGGTAAACGGCACCAAGAACTGGATCACCAATGGCAATTCGGCCGGTACTTACCTTGTAATTGCTCAGACCCACAAGGATAAAGGGCACAAGGGGATCAATGTACTGATCGTTGACCGGAACTCACCAGGCATCACCATCGGTCCGCATGAAGATAAAATGGGTATGCGCAGTTCCGGCACCCATTCGGTAATGTTCAACGATGTAAAAGTGCCGAAAGAAAACCGGATTGGTGAAGATGGGTTCGGATTTAAGTTTGCCATGAAAACCCTCGAAGGTGGCCGGATCGGAATCGCGGCACAGGCGTTGGGAATTGCTTCCGGTGCGTTCGAAAGGGCCGTTAAATATTCAAAAGAGCGAAAAGCATTCGGTACAGAAATAGCCAATCATCAGTCGGTTGCCTTTAAACTGGCCGATATGGCTGTAAAAATTGAGAATGCACGCAATCTTTGCCTGAAAGCCGCCTGGCTGAAAGATCAGGGACAGCCTTATGGATATGCCAGTGCTATGGCCAAATATTATGCCGCTGAAATTGCAATGGAAGTCACCACGGAAGCCGTTCAGATTCACGGAGGGTATGGTTATGTGAAGGAATACCATGTGGAGCGGCTGATGCGCGAAGCCAAGCTCACCCAGATTTATGAAGGGACATCCGAAATACAGCAGATTGTGATTTCGAGGCAGATACTCAGTGAGTAAGAAAAGTTTCTGCTACTGTGTTTGAGACAAGGGGTTGGGGAGAGTGGGTGACAAGGAGAAAAGAAATTTCTAATTTCTAATGAACAGTTTCCAATCTGAATGAAGATGGCTGGCTGTGTGATTTGCTTTTCGGATCTTGTCAATGACTTTGCAGTGAAGAAAATATTATTGGATCCATTGGTATTCCGTTTGAAACAATAAGAGCACAGATAGGATAAAAAGGTAAAAACCGTGGGTGGAGCGCTTCGAAACCCACGGTTGAATTGCCTCCAAACGAAAATAATCTCAGCTTCAGAGCAGAATAAAGTGAAACGGCTGTTGCCGTCATCGGGTTTTCAGCCGGCCCTGTCTTAATTCTTTCAACAGGTCAAACAGCCATAGGTTTATAAATAATTTACGATAAACAAGCTTCTTTTCAAAAGCAAGAAAAAGAATAATGTCCTTGATCAAATTATATCTTGACCACTTTAAGAACCTTCATTTCTTTACCACAGTTGATATGTAAGTTATAAATGCCTGGAACAATATTCATGTCATCGATGCTTATTGAGACCTCTCCTTCAGATTGAGGTAAAGTAAAAGCTTTGTTATATACATTTCTGCCGGTTAAATCATATAGATCTACAAAAGCCTGTAAGGACGCTGAATTCCTGAAAAATTTTATATTCAGCACATCCGTAAACGGATTTGGATAGGCAATAATTTCTGTCATTGTTTTTTCGTCAATTCCATTACCCTCAGCTTTAATATTAATTTTCATTTCGCTCATACCAAAGCAATTGCCACCATAATTTGACAATGCAGTTACCAAAACAAATTGGGCAATGGCATTCCCAAAATCGGGGCCTTCACTTCCTTCATAAAAGGGCGAGCCATTTGCCAGCGGGGCAGAAAAAGTACCGAGTGACCTCCATGTTATCCCATTCAGTGAATAATCAACAGCATAGCCCTGCAATCCATATTCCAGATGAGCCGGATCGTTGCTGTTCCAGATTTTTGAGGTCGTCAGGCTATAGGGTTCCCCAAAATTGTACATGATCCAGTGCGAAATTCCCCGATCGGGGTTAGGGCTTTGCGATGCTGTGCAGGATACCCATCCATCGTACCAGGAAGTGCTGTGCCTGTCAGGAATGCATTGTGCCTTTATTGTATGCGCAAGTAATACAATGGCTATGATGAAGAGAAGTTTTTTCATGTGGTTCAGGTTTCTACAAGTTCATAAATCCCAAAGGCTGACCTCCGCCATTTAAATCAAAGAAATTCGTAAGGTTTGGGAAAATCATATTGATGTCGCTGTTCGATAATCCGAACCATTTTGCCAGTTCGGCAAAGTAGAGGTCGGTGGCAGTGGTTGGAATTAAAACACCATCATAAAGGTCAAGGTCGCTGTTAAGCGCAAGGGTAGGGTAAGTCCCATAAAGCTTTTTGCCGTTAACCGAACCTCCAAAAACAAAAGCATTTCCACCCCAGGCATGGTCAGTGCCATTTCCGTTGGATGTCAGTGTGCGTGCAAAATCAGAAATCGTGAATGAAGTCACATTTTCAGCAACATTCAATTCTTCCATAACTCCCTGAAAATAAGTTACGGCATCATTTAAAATTGTAAGCCTGTCGCTGTGCCTTACAAGCAATTCGTCGTGATGATCCCAGTCGCCCAGTTGTACGAAGAAAATCTGTCTTACTGCTCCCAAAGAATTTCGCGCAGCTATTGTTTTTGCCACCATGCGAAGTTGCCTCGAAAGTTCATTATCAGTAAAAGGAGTGGAAAAGTCAGGGACAGCATCAATTGCTGACTGGAACATAAGGCTTGCTTCATTCGAAGTTCTCACGGTATTAACATACGTATTTTTGAAAACATCTGAATAATCTCTTTCAAGCATCGAATTTACAGCCTGGGAGCGAAGCTGATGAAACAAATCGCCTGAATTATAATCCATTAAACCAATACTCCCTGATTCGTTTATTACATAAGGGATGATCTCCTGCCCGTATTGAAAAACATTGATGCCATTGAGCGAAATATTCATCGAAATATCTTCGTTGGGATTCACTGAGTGAACCAGGTCGGCGATTCGTCCACCCCAGCCAATGTTTGTCCGTTCGTGCGGGCGCCCGCTCTGCCATTGCTGCTGCTGATCAGAATGAGAGAAAAGGCCTAATGGCGTTCGGACACTTTCTTCATAAATCTGCTGTTTGGTTGCGGGTTCAACCAGTGTGCCTATATTACAGACAAAGGCAAGTTTGTTGTTTTCAAACAGGTTTTGAATACCGGCAAGATCCGGATGCAAACCAAAAGTCCTTTCATCAAAAACCAAAGGATTAATTGGCAGAAGTTCATTTTGTGGAATAGCGAGATTTGAGCGGGTGGAAGCATATTCGTTGTAAGCATCTGCCGAACGCGGAATGAGCATATTGTAAGAGTCGTTCCCGCCATGCAGTAGAATAAAAACCATTGCTTTGTATTCTTCTCCAAGACTGGAATTGTCAAAAGCAGCAGCAGCCATTGCTTTCAGGTTGATAAGTGATGAAAACAAAGTAGTATAGCCAACCGCAGCACAGGCTTTTCCCAAAAATGCCCTACGCGTATATTGTGTTTTTCCCATGTCGTTTTACTTTAAGATGGCATAATCAGGACTAACCAGAAATAGATACAGGGCCATTTTTACCCTGTAGTGCATATAATCCGTTCCGGGATCTGAACCTTCGATGGGATCAACGGCCGCTTTGATTGATGCCCGGGTTTCGGCTGAGAGTTGTCCTCTGGTAAATATTTTATCAAGCTCATTAATGAGTACTTCACTGTCACGGGCCAGGTATTTCAGTTGTGTGAAATCGAGTTTGGTGTTTTGCTCCCAATCTATTTCCCAATTATTGAAAACCGGATAATTCCATTCGGGAGAGGTCCATAGGTCAACTTCATTCCAGAAACCGATGCTTGTAACCGAGTTATGAATCTGGAACTCGGGGGCTACAAGTCCGGCATTGGAAATGGGTCCGTTGGGGCTGAAATCGGGGAGGAAAAAGTTGAAAACAGTCGGAGAAGCAAGAGGCATTTGTCCTGTCTGGGTATAAAAGTTATAACCGATATTCCAATCCAGTCCGCTGGGGCTGTTTAAGTCGATTTGCCTGCAAACATTGAAATAGCGCATCATAGGTTCGGTTAATTTACCAGAATTCACATCTATGCTGTATTCGCAGCTTCTGGCTTCTTCGTCAAGCAATATGGCTTTGATTACTGCTTTCATATCGCCGCGAACCCCGTTGGTGTTGTTGAAAGCCTGCACAACCCTCGAAAGATATGCAGGCCCCGGATTTGATTTTACCATCTGCTGTATCAGCCTGCGACACAAAAAGGGTCCCATATTCGGATGATTGAACAGGTTGGTAACGGCATCTTCAATATCTTTCATTCCTGTTTGTCCCGAGGGGATAATAAGTCCGTTGAGCAGATGCTTTTCTCCGGGCTCGTGGAATTCTTCATACATCGCCAGAGGCACACTTTTGTTGCAGAACCAGAAGTCAATTCCGAAATAGGGGTCTTCAACCCATTCATTCTCAATGATCTCACCGGCGCTCAATCCGGTAAAAACCTTTGCCATTTCCTTAATGTCATTGTTATCATACGTAGGAATTCTGTTGTTTTGCTGGTCAAGTTTATAACTGCCGTCATCATTCAGCTCATAAAGCCCGATGGTGAACAACTGCATGATTTCACGGGCATAATTCTCATCCGGATGAACATTGGTTTCATCGTTACTTTTCGGATTGTTGTAATGTGAAAGGTATCCGGCCATCATTGGATGCAGGGTGATTCCCATCAGCAAATCCTTATAATTGCCAAATGCCTGTTGTGCTAAAAGGTCGTAATAGGAGCCAATTCCGACACCATAATCGCCTAACGATGAATTCGATGAAATAACCAGAATCTCGCTCAATGCCAGTGTTACTCTTTGTCGAAGCAGATCTTCATTGTTCATATTATGCTGCCACCACGCATATACGAAATGTACAAATGAGGGCCCGAAGTAATCTTCTTCATTTCCGCCATTGGCAACATACATCGCCTTAGCCAGTTCATAAGTTTCGGCAGTACTTTGTGCAAATGGCGTTAAAGGTTTGGTAAACTGATCATCAATCCATTGCTCATAGCTTCCTGCAGCCACAGTTTGAATGTAGTTCAGCGGGCAACCGAAAGTAGCCTGTGCCAGAAATCTTGATGTTTCAAGCAACCGGCTGTCCATGCCTTTGCCGTTTATGGTGTTCTCGGCAGCTGCCTTTTCATTCCATTCGTTTCGTTGCATTTCGCTGCTGCTGGTCACCGTAATGCCGGCATTGTGCCCGGCTCCCAGATAATCGGTGTAGGTCTGCGCATGCATGAGAACACTAAAGAAGAAAAGTATTGAAAACGACAGAACAGACTTCATCATAATTGAGGGTTTGGTTGAAGGTTCTTGTTACAATAATTACACTAAAATAATTAATTTTAAAGGGAAACGTCCAATTGTAATTCAATGCGGTTGTTTAACAATAAAATTGAAATTCTATTCATGGTGAATTCCCTGGACTCTCCCGCCTTTTTGGTGGGAGAGTCCAGGACAGACGCCCTTAACTAAACGACATTGAATGGTCATTTATTAATTCTGCCTATCATCAGATTGACCATTTCTGTTCAGAATAATGCCGGCCTTGTTCTGGTTTAATCCAAAAAATCCCTCCAAGGTAATAGATGGGGTTCAGAATAAGCAGTTATATTTCTACAATCCAATGTTTTTGAGGTGTTTCAACTTAAGTGGAGGTATCAGATCGAAACACGGCTTCAATATACCACCAGAATCACCCTATTTAAAACGATTCATTGAAGTGGTTATTTTTTAAAGGTTTAATCAGGTTGGGTTTTATAAAAAAAACATCGGGTACTTTACATGGCATGGATTAAACTTTAAATGGATTATAATAGAAGCAACCCGTTACCCGGATGATAAAAAAGCACCAGCCCGGACAAAATGCCCGGGCTGGTGTTGTAATCAGGGAATGAGCTTCCTGTTCAGGGAAGTTTTATTTGACAAACTTGCGCTGAACCGGCTCGTGTCCTGCTGTGCTGACCCTGAGCAGATACATGCCCCCCGGCAGATTACCTGTAGCGATGTCAATCCGGTTGGTTCCGTTTGTCATTTCTTTTGATTCACTGAAAATCAGGCGTCCCTGCAGATCGGTAACTTCAACCAGTGCTTTTCCCGAAACAGATGAATTCAGTTCAAGATAGAGCAGTTCACCTGCCGGGTTTGGATAAGGATTACCGGCGGCAAGCTTCGGGGTATCGGGACCATCACTGCCAAGGGCTGCAATGGCTGTTGCGGTTACCACGAGATTGATGCTGGCAGTAGATGATCCTTCCGAGAGGATAACCACAACCGCTTCGGTTATTTTACCTGTCATTTCTGCATATAGGGTATATTCCCCGTATGGAAGGTTACTGAAGCTAAAGGTTCCGTCGCTGTTTGAGAAGGTATAGGCAACCGGCAAACCGGTGCTGTTGTATAATACGATTTCAACATTGGCCGCCGGGGCACCGCCTGATTTGAAGGTTCCTGCCCAGTTGATGGTACCTGTAATCCCTGCATTACCCTGCACCCAGCACAACGACTGTACCAGGCTGATGGGGTACCAGCCGTTGGGTTCACCGGTAGTAACAATGGTTGCTCCCTGCCAGGTAAGAGAACTTGTATAATAAGTTGGCAGGTATTCAAAGAAGTTGGGAGATCCCGGGGTCAACATTGAATATATGTAGTATGACCCGGCAGGGACGCCGCCAAAGTTATAAGTACCGGATGGATCTATCGTGGTTTCAGCATAATAGTAATTGTTGGCACCGATCAGCCATACGATTCCCTGATTGGCCAGGGTGTTCCCGGCCATAACAATACCAGCAATGGTATAGTCTCCTGTTGCTTCTCCGGCAAAAATTTCCATGCAACTGGTATTCTGACAATTACCTGTTGAATCCCAGATGGTGAGACATGCGGAATAGATGCCCGGGTTTGCGTAGGTATGAATCGGGTTGGCTTCAGTTGATCCTGTTCCGTCACCGAAAGACCATTGCTGGCTGGTATAACCAGGTGAAGAAGTATTGACAAACTGATAGCTGAGCGATGAACTTGTTGAATCGGACGGGAAAGCAAAGAATGAAGCCTGGCAATCGGGTTGAATATAGTTCACCCAGATTTCCTGGCAGGTCTGATCCCAGCAGTAATTCAGCGTGTCCTTAATGGTAAGGCAGGCATAATAGATTCCCGGAGCAGTATAAGTATGGACCGGATTGGTCAGGGTCGATTGTTCACCATCACCAAAATCCCAGAAAGTGAAAGAGTGTTCGCCTTGAGATAAGTCTTCAAAGTAGTATGTATACCCTGCTGGGTCAGGAATGGCAGAAATAACAGCCTCACAGGTGCCTCCGCCACCTCCCGGGAAAATGGTCTGACAACTGACGCCCATGCAGGTGTCGTTTGTAGCCGGTTGATCTGTAATAGTAGTCAGGCAGACGCTATAAACTGTACCCGGCACACTCTGGAAAGTATGGGTGACCTGCTGTCCATAGCCCGTTGAGCCATCACCAAAGTCCCAGTAATAATCGGCCGGTGCACCTGAGAGCAGGTAACCTGTGAAGGAATAGGTCATTCCGTCATCCGAATAAACTTCGAAGTAATTGTCGCAAAGGGAAGGTGTGTTGGTAAATACGTCCTGGCACGAGGTGTAGGTACATGTGGTACCATCTGGTCCGGTTCCGGTAGTGGTCAGACAAACAGTGTAAACCTGTGAAGGATCATTAAATACATGTGACACAACCTGGCCGGTGGCAACGCTTCCATCGCCGAAATCCCACACCCAGGATTCAATCTGATTGTTTGATGTGCCGTTCATTGCCCAGCCCTGGAAGGTGTAGCCTGCTGTACCCGATGAATCCGGGTAATACCAGAAATAGCTTTCGCATGGACTCGGGATGTAGATAAAGACTTCCTGGCATGAAGTATAGCTGCATGTTTCACCGTTTGAAGTACCGGTGGTGGTCAGACAAACAGGATGAATTGCCGAAGGATCAGTAAAGGAATGTATAACAGTCTGGCCTGAGGCAGTGCTTCCATCGCCGAAATCCCAGTTCCATGAATCAATCTGATTGTTCATTGCCCAGCCTTCGAAAACGTAGCTTGTACCTGTTGAATCCGGGTAATACCAGAAATAACTTTCACATGGTGATGGAACATAAATATATACTTCCTGGCAGGATATCGATGTGCAGGCAGTACCATCCGGACCTATCCCGGAGGTAGTAAGACAAACATTGTAAGCAGTATTGGATGCGGCAAATGTATGTGTTACAGACTGACCCGAAGCTGTGGTTCCATCGCCGAAATCCCACCACCAGGAATCAATCTGACCATTCATGGCCCAGCCTTCGAAAACATAACCTGTTCCGGTGCTGTCGGCTGAATACCAGAAGTAATTTTCGCATGGCGATGGAATGTAATTAAAGACTTCCTGACATGAAACAGCCGTACATGGCAGGCTGTCGGGTCCTGTACCAGTGGTAGTCAGACAAACCAGATAGGACATATTCGGGTCGGCAAACGTATGGGTGACTGCCTGACCTGAACCGGTGGTACCGTCGCCAAAATCCCAGGTCCATGAATCAGCCTGACCATTGGCTGCCCATCCTTCAAAAGTATAGGAAGCCGCAGTGCCCGTGGAATCAGTGTAATACCAGAAATAGTTTTCGCAGTATCCGGGATTGGTTGATCCGGCATTTACAGGAATGCAGTGGATGCTGTTACACGAGCTGTCATTGCTGCTGATCATAAGGCAAACATTGTATAATCCGGGTTCAGCATATGTGTGCATTGGATTCTGCTCACTGGATGTGATTCCATCTCCAAAATCCCAGACCCGGTTGTCAATGGTTGAACCAGGCATTGTATAGCTTTCATCGTAGAATGTGAAAGTCAGCATGTCATTTGCTGAAGGAACATACCTGAATGAAGCCACACATCCCGTTACCGGATTGCCGCAAATACTGAAGTCGAGAATGACTTCCTGAATGCCGGGAAAGAAAGCAGCTGTTGCAGATGCCATCATCCCGTTGCAGTCGGGGGTGCTGACCATAATGATACCCTGTGATGTTCCCGGGTAAACAGGAATCTGGTCGGTATAGAAACCGTCTCCATCGGTGACTACCTGGTTGTAATAGCCGGGATAGTTCATACTGTCAACTGAAATATACATGGGTTGGCCGGGAACCGGTGCTCCGGTTTCCTGATTCACCACATGACCAGTCAGTGTTACGAAAGGCTGCTGGGCAATGACAAAAGTCACAGCCGTTATCAGCAGAAGCAGCGTAGCGAGTAGTTTTTTCATCTGGTTCATTGTTCTTTGGTTTTACTGATTCGGATTAAAAGGGATTTGATAAAAAGACACAATCTGAGAAAAAGGTTGCCTGAGCGGATCACCTTTTTGCAAATTTTATTGTTTTCAGAACCTGGTTATCTTCTGACTTCAGCACAAGCAAATATATACCCTGACTCAGGTTGCCGGTATTGAGGGTGAGGTTGTTAATACCTACACTGCAATGGTGGTTATTTCTGATGCAAACAGATCCCGAGGCGCTGTAAATCTCTGAAGTGAGATTGGCAGCGTTGGCCATGCTGAATTTCAGGTAAACGTTGCCGGAGGCCGGATTCGGATAAAGCGTTACTTCCGGGAAGGCTTCGTATGGATGATCTTCCTGTCCGGTGATGTTGGATGATGAGATCAGCAGCTGATTGTTCAATGCCTGATTTCCGTATTCGGTCAGGTTCACCTCCAGTGTCTGGCTGTACATTCCAGCAATCTCTGCAGTAAGGCTATAGGTGCCGAGTGCTAAATCGGTGAAAATAAACGCTCCGTTCTCATCGGTGTTGGTGTAGGATATAATGTTTCCCGATTGCTTCAGGAAAACAATCCGCCGGGCGAGGTCGACAAATGTATTTTCAATACAATTAATATTTCCGCTGATGGTTCCGGGTCCGGAACTGATCTGGGAAAGTTCAGGCATAAATACATTGGCATCAAAAATATCGGATGTGTTCAGACTGATGAATTGTGACTGTTGCCAGTTCGGGGTTTCGCCCGTATAGGCCGGAAGATAAGACTTATAGGAGACTGATCCGGGAGTAAGTTCTGCGTGAACTACATAATTGCCTTCCAACACATCCACAAAAAAGAAATATCCGTATTCGTAAAAGGTGCCTGATGCCACTTCAGATAACAGATTCCCTTCATTCCTGTACAATCTTACAAGGGCAGTATCCCCGGTATTGGAAGGATTGTTGATCGGGAAGTTACCCGCAAATACCTGTCCGCCCAGGTTGTAATAGGCCGGTGTTGTAAATGTGTAACAGGTGGTGGAGGAACAATAGCCGCCGTTGCCTTCACCACTGACCGTAAGGCATACCTGGTAGGTTCCACTGTTTGTGTAAGTGTGATCCGGGTTCTGGATAAATGATATAGTGCCATCGCCGAAATCCCAGTACCAGTTGGTAATGTTGGGGCCGGTAGATTCATCATTGAAAAAATAGTGATTGATGTTTCCGGGAATGGACTCTATTATGACCGAAAAGTCAGCCTGACAGCCAGAGATGGTATCCCCGACAGTAATGTCGAGGCACATCACATCCTGGCAGCCGGTGTAATTGCTGATGATGGCCATGCAAACATGGTAGATGCCGGGCTGTTCCCAGGTATGTTCCGTATTATATTCATGCGAAAACGGGCTTCCATCACCAAAGTCCCAGATTACCTGGTCGATCATTCCGGTTGAATTGTTTGTAAAGGCAAAAGTCAGATCCCCGGTTTGTTCATAGGTATAGGCAGCGTGGCACGATGGCAGGGTGTCTCCGAATAAGATATTTTCACAGTATGTACTTCCGCACTGTGTAATACTGTTGTAGATATTGAGGCACACTGTGTAAACTCCGGGAAACTCCCATACATGGATTGGATTATATTCATTGGAAGTGGTTCCGTCACCAAAATCCCAGATTACCTGATCGGGTTGCCCTGTTGAGAGATTAGTGAATTCACAGATGGGACTATGAAAAAGGGAATAGGAAAAGGCGGCCTGGCAAACCTGCACGGAATCAACAAACGTAACCAATTCGCAGAAAGTACTTTCACAAAATGTGTTACTGTCCGAAATATTCAGACATACAAGGTAAGTGCCTGTAGTAACCCAGGTATGCACCGGATTGGGTTCGTTCGACAAGGTTCCATCCCCGAAATCCCATAGGTAAGTATCCGGGAACCCGATTGATTGATCGGTAAAGGCTGCGGTCAGCCCCTGGGATACCCATGAAAACATCGCCTGACAGTCACCCGGATTATTGCCGACAATGATTTCAGTACAGAAACTGCTGGTACAGGATATGGTTGAATCGACCATGGTCAGGCAAACGGTGTAGTTCCCGGCTTGGTTATAATTATGCATCGGCTCAAAATCTCCCGAAGTCATTCCATCTCCGAAATCCCAGTACCAGCGGGTGGAGTTGCCGACAGGGATGCTTTGGTTGTAGAAATAGACCAGCAATTCATGCGCACCATCGTAATGGACCAAAAAATCGGCCTGGCAATCATTGTTGAGCGAACAGATTGAAAAATCAAGATCAAAGAAAAGATTCGGATTGGCTACAAACGGATGAAACTGGATTTCCTGGTTGCAATCGATAACCCACACATATAAGATAGTGGTGGTGTCGAAGATAGCGGGAGGAATCATGGTCAGATAATAGCCGTTTTCATCGGTGAAATCCGTAAACAGGGGTTGCCCGATAACAAGTCCTACTGAAACTTCATGCTGTGATATCGGGAGGCCGGTTTCGGAGGCAGTGACCTGCCCGCTGACATAAAGCGGATCCTGTGCAAACACATGGCTGCCAAGGATCATGAATAGTATTAAAGGAATGAGATTCCTGAGTTTCATAAGTTGATGTTTTAAAATCTGTAGAGCAATCCTGCCTTAATACCAATACTTTGCGGTCTGATGTTGTGGTTCCTGTATACAGGGCGCAGATACGTTTTGTAAGTCGGTTCAGCCAAAAAGGTAAATCTTCGTGAAAGATAAAATCCCAGCCCTAGTCCGGCAGCTACCTGCCAGTCAGTTGAAAGCCTGGAAGGGCTTAAATTCTCTATGGACTGGAGGTTGGTTCCATTTTCAGAAAAGGTTGCCCCGGGTTCATCGGAAGCCAGCATCACCGAGAATATTGGTCCGGCTTTCAGGCTGATGGTCAGAATCCGGTTACTGTATACCCGGTAACCAGCCATCAGCGGTATCTGCATATAAGTATACCGGTTCCTGGTTTTTGTTTCGATCCGGTGATCTATAGAGTCATAAACACCCTGGACTTCAGTGTCGAAATGAATGGTACCATCCGGTTGAGGACTGAATGAAATCACCTTGTTATAGAATCCCAGGCTGTCCCAGGAGTTGTAATTGATCATATAACGGCCATTGTCATCGCTCATGCAGAAAGCTGCACCGGTTTCGATGATCCAGGGCCCTTTAAAGGTTGAAAGGCTGATGCCTGCTGAACGGCTCTGCCTGCTATGACCGTTTCCATAATCAATCATATCCAGCGAAGCGTACACTCCGCCAATCAGGGGAATTCCATCACCTTTGGGAATCGCAGGCTTAAGCGACGTTTTGAAATGGTTGCTGAAAGCAGAACCGGCAGTAGCAGGTACTAAATTCACTTTGTGCGAATTCAGCCAGAAGATGAAATCAGGGCGGAGATCGGTAAACAGTGATGTATTCTCTGATGGTTCTGACTGCAGAAATTGTTGAGTTTCTTTTAATGTCAGTGTTGTAGATGCCTCCGGAATTGTATTTTCCGCTACGGAAGCCGGATTTGAGGTATTTTCATTTTCAGTTTTACCAAACGGGAAAGAATCTTCCGCCGCTTCATTCTCAATGTCGTTAACTCCTGATTTATTTCTCCGGGTTGAAGAGTTTATGCCTGTACTTTCCTGTTTATCCGCGAATCCTCCGGGGTTTACAGGCTCTGCGGGAATAATCGTGATGTCATTGGTTGGTGTAACTTGCTCAATTGAGGTATTATTGATCTTTGGTTCAGTATTACTGTTCAGGAACCATAGCAATGCCAGCCCTGTGATTACCGCTGCTGCAATACCGATGGTAACCAGGCGGGATGAACCGTTTGCCGGGATGTGCGGGTTAACCGGTACCGGAGCCGGAAGTGTAGCTTCAATCCGCTCCCACAATTCAGTTGGCGGGGCCGGGCTGAAATCACCCAGTCCTTCACTGAAAAGTTCGTCCATATTGTTTCGTTCGTCTTTCATGACTTCACGCTTATATTTTTGATGGCCATTTCGGCTGTAACCATTTGTCTGAGTTTGTTGCGGGCCTTCATCAGCTGGGTCTTCGAGGTGTTTTCACTGATCTCAAGCATCTCCGCAATCTGTTGATGGGCAAGGCTCTCAAAAACATACATATTGAAAACCAGGCGATATCCATCGGGCAGTGATTGAATCATCTGCAACAGCCTTTCTTTGGGGATGTCTGATGCAGAAAAAGATTCTGTATCATCATTGCTTATGGGTTCGGGTGGGTCGGAATAAATCTGAACAAACAATTGTTTCAGGTTGTCACGCCTGAAATTAATGGCCTGATTTACTACCAGACGTTTAAGCCAACCCTCAAACGAACCTTTAAAACCAAAGGACTCCAGTTTGGCAAAGATTTTAATAAATGCTTCCTGCAACAGGTCCTCTGCCTCGGCACGGTTGCGTGTGTAGCGAAGACAAATACCAAACAGTACCCCCGAAAAGCGTTGGTACAATTCGTATTGCGCCTGTTTATTGCCTGATAAACAGTCTCTTATTAGTTTGTCATCACTTCGCATTCATTCCCTTGTGAATATGCAGACACAAAAATAGGGCTTGGGTTGCCTGTTGATGTAAAAAACAAGAATTAATTATTGATTTCCAATATGTGGCTGGTATGCAAGGTCACCAATTTTATTTGGAGGCAGTCTCATAAGCCAGGAATTGTCTGGATTTCGACCACACTAAATTTGACGATAAATTGATTCTCTGATGTCAGGCTGAGCGATTCCGATAGCTATCGGAACGAAGCCTTATCTATCTAATGAGACAGCCTCTAAACGGTTACTTAGCCCCTACACGATTGCTTGGTAACAAGTTACCATCATTTCTGTGTAACTTTGCAGCTGAAATTACTCTACATGAAACGAATCGCCATCTTTGCCTCAGGCAGCGGATCCAACGCCGAACATATTACCGATTATTTTGCCAAAGGTAATGTTGCAAGGGTAGAAGTCATTTATTCCAACAACCCGAAGGCCTTCGTAATTCAACGCGCTGCAAGACTGAACATTCCATTGGTGTTGTTCGATAGGGAGAAGTTTTATGGTGAAGAAACCATTCTGCGGGATTTGCAGTCACGGAAGATAGATCTGATTGTGCTTGCCGGCTTTCTCTGGCTGATTCCCGGAAATATTTTAAAGACATTCCGCGACAGGATAGTAAACATCCACCCGGCACTCTTGCCCGCATATGGAGGTAAGGGTATGTACGGAATGGCTGTGCACGAAGCGGTGATTGATGCCGGTGAAACTGAATCCGGCATCACCATTCACCTGATCGATGAAGTTTATGATAAAGGTAAAATCCTTCTTCAGGAAAAATGCCCTGTTTTACCTGGCGACACCCCTGATATTCTGGCTGAAAAGGTGCATCGGCTGGAATATGAGCACTTCCCGAAGGTGATTGAGAAGATGCTGGAATAAGTAAGGGCGAGGGACGAGTATGGGGACGAGGACGAACATCCTGCTTCAAATGACAAGGGGACACGGGGAGTGGAAGACAAGGAGAGTTTAAGTATGACAATGTATTTATGACCAACCTTTGATAGACTTACAAATAGAAATTCCGGCTTTTTGGGCGTTGTAGCATTTTAATTTCTTATATTTGTTCAGATGCCATATTCTATATTACAATATTTTTATCCATACAATTAAAGAATAAAATAAATTGCTATGAAAACGAAACTACTCCTTTTGGTTATGGTAATTTGTTACAGTGTTAATGCTCAGACACCGGATTATTTTGCCGACAATCCTGAGTGGAGGGTTAATCGCTGGTTTGGTGCATATGGTGATTGTATTGAAGTTCAGGATTATGTTAATTATCTGCATGGTGATTCATTGATAGGTGAACATTTGTATAAGAAGGTAGTGAAGCGAGGTATCAGCATAGACACCTGGGTTGGCCCGGATCCGCCATATAATTGCGACAATAACTACTCCTATCATTATATCGAAGGTCTGGTGAGACAGGAAGGAAAAAAAATGTATATCAATGATTATGGCAGTGATATTTTGCTCTATGATTTCGATCTGGAAATTGGGGATACTCTCCAGCCAACTTATGTTTACTGGATGGATAACTTTGTTGTTGCAAGTATAGATAGTATCCTGATAGGAGATTCTTACCGCAAAGTATTTAATCTCATTGCTCCCTGGATGGTCAACCCTGAAGAATTTTTAATTGAAGGTATTGGTTTTGGTGGAGCTTTTATAGATCAATGCCCGTTTCAGGCTGAGTTCCCTAGTTACCTGGAATGTTTCACTTTAAATGATACTGCCTATTTCCCGGAATATGGTGCTCACTGCGAACTGAACATTAATGTGCAACAACACCCTGTTCACAATTATTTTATGCTTTACCCCAATCCTGTAAGCGACCAATTAACCATTAATTATCCTGTCAATTTAACAATCAATAATGTTACAATATATAATTTCGTTGGAAAGAAAGTCCAGGAACAAAATTATACAGTACAAAATGGAGAACTTTTCGTGAATATGGCAGGCTTGGCAAATGGCCTATATATCATTGAGTTAACAGAAGGCAATCATATAGTCGATAGGCATAAAGTTATAAAGCAATAAATAATGTAATTACACCTTTTAATTTCCCTTGTTGGCCTGGGTTCTGACGCATGCTTCTATAGCCTGTTAATAACTATTCAAACGGCCGTTGGCCCGCCCACCAAAAAAAGGGATGTTTTTTGCCGGTAGAGCGAATTACATTTTAAATCACCCAATTAAAATTAGTGTCAATAATTATTAAAATTTGACTATATAATTTCGGATAATTTTTAAAGTATATTAACTTGTATGGGTCATACTCTAAACCATCGACCATTAAAATTTTGTCTCGCACCTGTCTGTGTATTGCCAAAAGGCAGGCAAAGATGAAAACCAGCCAGCCTATTGGCAGGGACCCCACAATAGTGGCAGGGCAGGCAGGACTAGTAAATTCTGATGATTTAATAGATTTAAGTTCGTTTTTCAATAGTCTAAATATCAAACATTTATAATTTTTTATAGGAGTATTGCTTAAGAAATGAATAAAACAAATAAACTTTCTGTTATCCCTGATGATAGGGTAATTAATAAAATTTATCTTATTCGTAATGAAAGAGTTATGTTAGACAGTGATCTTGCAGAATTGTATTGCGTTGAAACCAGAAGATTAAATGAGCAGGTAAAACGCAATATTGAACGATTCCCTGAAGATTTTATGTTTCAGCTAACCAACGATGAATTTGAGAACTTGAAATCGCAAATTGCGATAACAAGTTGGGGTGGCAGGCGTTCATTACCATATGCTTTTACAGAGCATGGAGTCTTGATGCTTACAAGTGTTCTGAATAGCGATTTGGCAATAAAAGTTAATATTCAGATCATGCGGGTTTATGCCAAAATCCGCAACTTGTTATCTACACACAATGACTTGCTGTTAAAATTTGAGCAATTGGAAACCAGAATGGCTCATCATGATAACAGCATCATGCTGATTCTGGATTATATAAAACAGTTTGAAGAAATAAGGCAAAACCTTGAGGTGCAGAAGAAACGCACTAAAATAGGTTTTAAAACAAAGGAATAGGTAATATTCAGTCTCCCTATTGTTTCACTTTTGGTAACACTAAAAGAGACTGTAGAAATTCACAATTCCCAATTACAAAGGTCCTAAATCCTTATATGGAGATGAATATTCAAATCCGAGGTCCTGGATAGTCGGCAGCCTGGCTGCCAGCCGACCGGCTGGAGGTACACAACCGAACAAAGGGAGTTCACCGAAGCTAATCCGACATCCGCAATTAACGACCAATCAGCAAATAATAATTCTTCTTCCCCTTCTGCACCAGCATATATTTTCCACTGAGCAGTTGTGAAACACCTGCTGTAAAATCTTCCCCAACCTTGGCTTTGTTTACCTGCACACCACCATCCTTCAGCATCCGGCGGGCTTCTCCTTTAGAGGGGAAAACGGCTGTTTTTTCGGCAACCAGTTCAACGATTCCAATTCCTTCTGCAAGCTCTCCAAGGCTGATGTCAAATTGGGGAACGCCTTCAAAAACGGATAGTAATGTTTCCTCATCCAGTTTATGCAGGGCTTCGGCAGTGCCTTTCCCGAAAAGGATTTCGGAAGCTTCCAGGGCTGACTGGTAGTCGGCTTCAGAATGAACCCTGATGGTAATGTCTTTGGCCAGGGCCTTCTGCAGAACACGCAGGTGTGGTGCTGTCTGGTGCTCAGCTATCATGGCTTCAATTTCCTCTTTTCCGTAAAGGGTGAAAATCCGGATGTACTTTTCTGCATCGGCATCAGAGGTATTCAGCCAGAACTGGTAGAATTTATAGGGAGATGTCCTTACCGGATCAAGCCATACATTACCCGATTCGGTTTTCCCGAATTTACCACCATCGGCTTTGGTGATCAGCGGACAGGTCAGGGCAAAAGCTTCGCCACCTGTTTTGCGGCGGATCAGTTCGGTGCCGGTCGTAATGTTGCCCCACTGGTCGGAACCACCCATCTGCAGTTTGCAGTTGTTGTGCTGATACAGATGCAGAAAATCATAACCCTGTACCAGCTGGTAAGTGAACTCGGTAAACGACATGCCATCGCCGGCTTCACCGGTCAGACGTTTCTTCACCGAATCCTTGGCCATCATATAATTCACCGTGATGTGCTTGCCGATGTCGCGGATAAAGTCGAGAAACGAAAATGCTTTCATCCAGTCGTAATTGTTCACCATCTCAGCCTTATTGGCATCGGCAGTGTCGAAATCAAGCAGTTTCATCAACTGGTTTTTCAAACACTCCTGGTTGTGTCGCAGGGTGGCTTCGTCGAGGAGGTTACGCTCTTCTGATTTTCCTGAAGGGTCGCCGATCATACCGGTAGCCCCGCCAACCAGCACAATGGGTTTGTGGCCGCAACGCTGCAGGTGTTTCAGCATCATCACGCCTACCAGATGGCCGATATGCAGGGAATCGGCAGTAGGGTCAATGCCTACATAAGCCGAAATCATTTCCTTTTGCAATAATTCTTCCGTTCCCGGCATCATGGTATGGATCATACCACGCCACTGTAATTCCTCAACAAAATTCATACGATCATTTTTTGCAAATTTACGTTTATCCGGTCAATTGACCAAAGCCGCCAATGAATAGGATCATTAGCGATTAAATCCTTAATCCGCAATCCGAAGTCCGCAATTCCCTGAGAGTAATTTCATAGCTTTGTACCATGATACTTGTTACAGGCGCCACCGGACTGGTCGGTTCTTATTTGTTGCATGAATTACTAAAGGCGGATGAGCCTGTCCGTGCAATTTTGCACAACCCCGCAAGCCTCAGTCATACCCGGAAAATATTCGCCGGACTGGGTGCCGATGCCGAAGCCCTCATCAAAAGGGTTGAATGGGTGGAAGGTGATGTGCTGGATTATTTCTCCCTGTCCGATGCCATGAAGGGTGTTCAGAAAGTTTATCATTGCGCGGCCATCGTTTCTTTCGATCCCCGCGACAGGGAACTGATGATGAAGATCAATGTGGATGGGACTGCCAATGTGGTGAATGCAGCGCTGGAAGCCGGGATCGGCAAACTATGCCATGTCAGTTCCATTGCCTCGCTCGGACGGACTGAGAACAGCAACATCATTGATGAAAAATCGCAGTTCAGGACCAACGCCTACAATTCGAAATACTCACTCAGCAAATATGCCGGTGAACGGGAAGTGTGGCGCGGTACCGCCGAAGGGTTGAATGCGGTGATTGTAAACCCCTCCGTAATTCTTGGATACAGTGATACCGATAAAGGAAGTACAAAGATGTTTTCCGTCATCCGGCAGAACGCTTTGTTTTATGGGAAAGGAATCAATGGATTTGTGGATGTACGTGATGTGGTGAGGGCTATGACCGGACTTATGGAAAGCAATATCCGCAATGAGCGTTTCGTTGTATCGGCAGGCGATTTTACTTATCGTGAGGTTTTTACGCTGATTGCCCGCGGGTTTGGGAAATCTGATCCGAAAATAGCTTTGCCTGATTTTTTACTCAATGTTACCTGGCGGCTCGAATGGCTCAGGAGCAAACTGACCGGTGCCAGGCCTCTGATTACCCGCGAAACAGCCCGAACCTCTAAAGGGAGTTTCTATTATTCCTCGAAAAAACTACATTGTACCCTCAACTTTGAATACACCCCTATCGAAAAAACAATCAGCCGGACATGCCGGCTGATCAGTGAAGATATAAAGAATTCCCGTTAAGGAGACATTTCAGTCTTTCGCAATCGTTTTATAGTGATCATATTTTTCAAGTACATCGGTTACAAACCGCTGTGTTTCTTTCCCGCTGACACGCCCGTGCTTTACCACCGGGTCATTGTAAAATTCAGGTTGTGATTTCGACAACAGGCAATACTCAACATTATCAGCCCATACCATAGGATTTTTGTCATGTTTTTCTGCAAGTTTATAGGCATCCAATACATGGGCGAGGCCGATGTTATAAGCCGCCAGTACGAATTTCTTCCGCTCTTCAGGATCAGGAACGAGGCCTTTAAACTGGTTGTCGAGGTATTTTATCAGCCTGACTCCGGCTTCAATCTGTTCCTGAGGCGTGGATCCCTCATGTGCCCCAAAACGACGGGCTGTAGCCGGCATCAGCTGCATCAGGCCAAAAGCACCAACCCGTGAACGGACATCCGTACGGAATTTCGATTCCCTGTAAATCAGGGCCGAGAGTAAACGCCAGTCCCAGCCAATGTTTGCACTCATCTGCCTGATGACATCATCATAATCTGAGATGGTTTTGTGCTTTATTGGCATTCCAAGTGCAAGGTGTATATAGCGTGGATTTTCAAAATGCCTGGTGTATTGATATTTGAATTCGCGGCTGTTCTGGTTGTCTTCAATCCACTGGTTCGCTGCTTCGCGCAGATTAACTGAACCTTTCCTTACAACCCAACTAACCCCGATTTCAGGACTTATTATAGTCTTAACATCAAGATCATTGTATATTAATGAATAGGCATTGGCCGTATTTTCAAAAGCAATGGTATAGTCAGATTCCCCGGTGGCAACAGATTCAATAAGCTTGCCGACATTTCTTCCGGAATCAGTATTGATCAGAACAGAATTGCCGGTTGCATGCTGCAGGTCAGAGAGATAATACTGCCTGCGGGCCAGTCCTGACAATGTGATGGTTTTGCCTTCAAGTTGTTTCAGATCCCTTACCAGTTGTGCATCAACCTTCTTCATATCGCGCATTCTGCGCCAGTTGTCAGGCTTTCGCTGAATAAGCACCTGTTTAGACAGAAACAACGGCCTGGTATGGTCTACAGCAAACCTATGGTCATTCACTACCGGCATTTCCATGGCTACAATGTCAACCCTGCGTTGTTGTAAATACTGAAGGGCTTTGTGGTAATCCGGTTCAACAATAACCTCAAGTTCTACACCAAGGCTGTTTGCGAATTTTTTCAGCATCTCGTAATGGTAACCCCTTGGTTCACCTTCCATTTCAAAGTAGTTGAAAGGGTTATCATCGGTAAGTGCAACAAGTTTGCCTCGCCGGATAATGTCTTTTAATACACCACCGGTTTGATCGGTACTTAAAAAATGCTGTCCTGATGATACCGAGCATGATTCAGGAACCAGCATGATAAACATCAGGATAAATAAACTCAGGGTATTATATATAATTCGTCTGCGCATTCAGCTATTCTTGGTTATTCACTGACCGGTTTAATGATTCATTTACGGAATCCCCGGTTGTACAGCATGTTACGGTAATTAACATGAAGTGTAAAACCTTTTTACAAATGGTGTGCCAAAAGAATCCTGAATCCGGATCGTCTGACCTTTGGAATCGGTGAGAATTAATAAAGTGAAGTTTCGCTTCTGATTATTATGCTAATACTTGGAGCTTTGAAGCTGAAGCTTTGAGCTCATCAGGTGGTCTTCCTGTATCGCCAGACTGCCAGCGAAAGCATAGCTACACCATAAATGAACAGCAGCCCCAGTTTATATGAAATGTGCTGAAAACCAGAACCTTTCAGCATAACCATACGAATCATTTCAATGAAATAGGCAATCGGATTCACCACATTCAGATTTCTGGCCCACTGAGGCATGCTTTCAACCGGGGTAAACAATCCACTCATTAAAATAAAGATCACAAGGACAAACCATGCAAGAAACATGGATTGTTGCTGTGTGTTGGTAACTGTTGATAAAAAAAGCCCGATGCCCATGACAACCAGCAGGTAAACCGAAGCAATGAAAAAAATGAGGAAAATATTGCCCAACAATGGTATATCGAAAATCAGGCGGGCGGCCAGAAGTCCTACAGCCAGTTCGAAAAGGGCTATAATCCAGAAAGGGATCAACTTACCTGCAATAAACTGATATTTTTTAATCGGAGTAACATTGATCTGTTCAATGGTTCCTATCTCCTTTTCCCGCACCACATTCATGCCGGCCAGAAACATCCCGATGATGGTAACAAGCAAAACCAGTATGCCTGGAACCATATAGGTTTTATAGTCAAGTTCGGGATTGAACCAGAAAGACCAACGAACATTCATGGGCGAAGAAGCGCCAGGCTGTATCCGGGAAATGATGTTTTTATTATAGTCGCCAATAATCGATAGGGTGTAAGCATTCATCAGAGCCGCCGCACTTCCGTTGATGGCGTCGTTGATCACCTGTACCCTGGCTGGTGTACCTGTAACCAGGTTCTTTTCGAATCCGGGGAGTAACACCAGCATCTGATGGGCTTTCCCCTTTTGTATATACTCCATGCCCAGTTTGCTGTTGGCTCCCTGGCCTGTTATGTGATAGAACGGGGATGATCTGAAATGCTCCAGCAGGCTTCTTGAACTTACCGTATTGTCATTGTCTACGATATACAGGTTGATATTCTTTATTTCAAAAGTTACCGCATAGGACAGGATCAGCAACTGAACCACCGGAATCACAAATATGATGGGCAACATCATCCGGTTTCGGAATACCTGTAAAAACTCCTTCTGCACTATGTAGAAAATTGTCCTCATGTTGTGGAAATGCATTTAGGAAAGCCTGATTTTGAACTTTTTAACACTCGCCAGAATAAATACCAGGGTCATAGCGATCAGGATCAGGGTCTCTTTCCAGAAATAGGCAAGGCCTGTTCCCTTAAGCATGATCGATTTGATAATCAGTATGAACCATCTGGGGGGCATGATAGTGCTCAGCCATTGCAATACAACCGGCATGTTTTCAACAGGAAAAATAAATCCGGAAAGCAATATGGTGGGGAGCATCAGTGCAAACATGGAAAGCATCATTGCCGTTTGCTGGTTGTTGCTTACAGTGGAAATAAAAATCCCCAGCGACAATGCAAGCACTATGAACAGCATGCTTTCAGCCAGGAGTAAAGCCAGACTTCCATTTACAGGAACACCAAACACATAGTGGCTTAGAATCAGGATAGAGATGGCATTGATGAACGACAGCAGAACATAAGGCATCACCTTACCCGCAATGATGTGCAGCGGCTTTAACGGAGAAACCAGCAGTACTTCCATGGTGCCAAGTTCCTTTTCACGCGCAATTGAAATGGATGTCATCATTGCAGAGACCAGCATCAGTAAAATTGTAATAATCCCGGGCACAAACATAAATACACCCTTCAGGGCAGGATTGTACATCATCCTGATTTCAGGGACAATGACAGGGCCATTGGTGGAAACAGAAAGTGACTGATTGTATCCGGCAATAATGCCATTTGCATAGTTTACCAGCAGATTGGCGGTGTTGGGGTCCGAAGCATCAGCAATCAGCTGAATGGATGGTATTTCTCCCCGCTCAAGCTTTTGTGCGAAATTGTCATCAAAAACTACGACCATCTTGTTGCGGCCTTTCCTGAAACTCTCTTCAATTTCGCTCTGCGAATAAAGAACCTCCCCCTGGAGGAAATATCCTGAAGCAAATAGCTTTTGCTGAATGGCTGTAGTAACCTGATCGTGTGACGGGTCTACAACCGAAACATGCACATCCTTAACTTCGTTTGTGATGGCATAACCGAACAACAATACCTGCACCAGTGGCATCCCGAAAAGGATAACCATAGATCGGACATCGCGGAAGATGTGCAGGAATTCCTTAATCACAAATCTTTTCATAGCCGGAGAAACCCATTGTCTGTATTGAATCTTTTATTCCCGCCCTGCGCCTGCATTTCGAGCCAGTTTCAGAAACACATCATTCATGTTGGAAGCTTTATACTTTAATTTGAGGTTTGCCGGGGTATCTAGTGCTTCAATCCTGCCATCGACCATAATGGAAACCCTGTTGCAATATTCGGCTTCATCCATATAGTGGGTGGTTACAAAAACAGTAATCCCCGCTTCTGCAGCCTCATAAATCATTGTCCAGAACTGTCTCCTTGTTATTGGATCTACACCACCGGTAGGTTCATCCAGAAATACGATTTCAGGGGTATGCATTATGGCTACTGAAAATGCCAATTTCTGTCTGATACCCAGAGGGAGGGAGGCAATGATGGTACTACTGAGTTCCGTTATTCCCAGTCGTTCAAGCATTTCACCTGTTTTTTTCCTGATGGAGGTCCTGCTCATGCCATATATCCCCCCATAAAATCTGAAATTCTCGGAAACGGTAAGGTCTTCATACAACGAGAAACGCTGGCTCATATATCCGATTCGTTTCTTGATCTTTTCAGTTTCCGTGAAAACATTGTAACCGGCAACCCTGATTTCACCGGAGGTTGGTCTTGACAATCCGCAAAGAATCCTGATGGCCGTGGTTTTACCTGCACCATTGGCACCCAGGAAACCGAAAATCTCACCTTTGTATACCGAGAATGTCAGATGGTCGTTGGCGATAAAACTGCCAAACTGTTTCACCATGTCTTTAGCTTCTATGGCAGTTTCAGGGTTATTCATTTTCTTTTCTCATCAGGTCAATAAAACAATCTTCAATACCGGCTGCGATTTCAGACACTTCTGTCGTAACTGTTCCTGCCTCCTCAAGAAATGCACGGATCTCTTCCGCGCTGAGTTTCCCATGTTCAGTTCCGGCATGCACATACTCGCCAAACATATCTGCACTGTGAATTTCCGGGTGTTTTTTCAGCTGACTTATCAGGTTCAGCGTGTTGTCGCTCCTGACCCTGAAGAGCTTCCATGGATAGGTTCCTGTGATGACCGATGGGGTGTCGGTTACCAGTATTTTGCCGTGTTGAATCAGGGCAACCCTGTCGCAAAGGATTGCTTCATCCATGTAAGGCGTGGCAACGATGATGGTAATGCCTTCCTTTTTCAGCCTGATAAGCATATCCCAGAATTCCCGCCGCGAAACGGCATCAACACCGGTAGTTGGTTCATCCAGCACCAGTACAACAGGTTTGTGGATCAGTGCACAGGAAAGTGCGAGTTTCTGCTTCATCCCGCCCGATAATTTTCCGGCCCTTCGCCCGGCAAAAGGCGCAATCTGATCATAAATATCTTTGATCAGATAATAATTCTCTTTGATGTCAGCCTTGAAAATTCCGGCAAAAAAAGCCAGGTTTTCTTCAACAGTCAGATCCTGGTAGAGTGAAAACTTTCCGGGCATATAACCCAGAACTTTTCTTAATGATTTGTAATCTTTTACCACATCAAATCCAGCAACTCGGGCATTACCTGAGTCGGCAAGCAACAGCGTTGTCAGAATGCGGAAAAGAGTGGTTTTACCGGCCCCGTCGGGACCGATAAAACCGAAGATCTCCCCCTGCTTTACCGAAAAATTGAGGTTGTCAAGAGCCTGTGTTTTTCCGTAAAACTTGCTGAGACCACTGCAGCTGATGGCGTATTCTGACATTTGGTAATTTATTTTCTGACTGTTTCTTCCTTCGTCCAGACGGCAGTTTTTCCAAGTCCCATCCATGCAGCGCCAATGTAACCTCTGATCTTCAATGATTTGGAATTTTCAAATTTCATGTAACAGTTGTAGGTCTTCCCACTGGTAGGATTGTAAATGGTTCCTTCGCTCCATTCATCATTGTCCGCATCATACGAAAAATCCTTCAGGATCTGAAGTCCCATGATTTTTCTTGACTGCAGTTTCGGATCCGGATTGTTCTTGTCCAGCTTTTCTTTACCATTGGTTTCTTTCGGGGCTTTAAGCCACACAATTTCGCCGACATATTTGCCATTGGTTGCTTTGTGGATTCTTACCTGCGATTTCTCCTTTGAGGGTTTCATCATCATAGGTCAGATAAATGCCTGCAATTCTATCGGCTTTTGCATTTTGGGCTTTTGCAAGGGATGGAAAAACCAGGGCAATAGCGAACATTACAAAGATTAATGTCTGTTTCATGTTTACATAGATTAATTTGTGAATATGTGTCGAAGATACTCTATTTGATGAAAACAACCTCGGCCGGCATGGCAATTTTCAGTCTGCCGTCATTCACAACACTCAATTTCACTGCATATACAAGATTAACTCTCTCCTCGCGTGTCTGGATTATTTTTGGGGTGAATTCCGCAGCGGGAGAAACCCATGTCACAACACCTTCCAATTCACTCATGCCTTTGTCCGAATCGATAAGGACCCGGGCTTTTTGCCCCGTTTTAACTTCCGAAAGCATCTTACCACTGATATACACGCGTAGATCCATTGTTTTAAGGTTGGCAATTTTGTAAAGCGGCTTTCCGAAAGCTGTTACCTCTCCGGTTTCAGCATAGCGTGACAAAACGGTTCCCTCTACGGTATTGATCAGAAAACAACGTTTCAGTGCTTCGCCAACCTGTGCAATCTGTGCATCAATGGCTTTAATTTCGTCGCTTACTGCCGCCAGTTGTGTTCTTACACTTATAATCTGCTGTTCTGTTACCCTGATGGAACCGGTAACATCATCCAGCTGTTTTGGGGTTGCAGCCTGATCTTTCATCAGGTTCTCTATCCGTCTGAGATCGTTGGTCAGATTGGACTTTTGCTGATTGTAAACGGCGGCCTGGGCATTGATGCTTGCCGATTTGCTTTCAATGGCCGATTTCTGGGCCTGAAGTTGCAGTTTCTTATAATGGAGGTCTGTAGTGTCGATTAAACCAACTGTATCTCCCCCTTTCAGAACCTGACCTTCCATAATGTCCAGCCATAGAATACGGCCATTCGCCTCGCTGGATATCGTTGTCTCAACGGCTTCAAAATTTCCGTAGGCATCGGAAACAACCTTGTTTTGTTTGCAGGAAACCAACAGACCGGTTATCATTGTCAGAAGTATTAATGTACGTTTGATTTTCATTTTATGTTGGTATTTATAATCATTTGCTTTATTAATTCAACAGGCCAATGGCTGTGATGTAGTTTAACCTTGAGTATTGAAGCTGGATATTGTGAAGACTCATGTTGATGCGGGCCTGAGTAAGGGCGTTCTGTTCCGTCAGATATTCTGAAGAAGTTATGATTCCCTGGTCAAGCTGTGCGCCCGCAGACTTTGCCACCGATTCGCGCAGTTGTTCAATACGGTGGTCGGCCGCTACAAGATTTTCATTTTTCAGTATTTCCTGTTTCAGATTGCCGAGCAGAATACGCTGATTTCGTTCGTAATTTTCTTTTTGAGTTTCAATAATCTCCTTTTGTATGCCAATGATCTGAAACTCCTTTTTATGCTGGTTCCAGTTCCATAGCGTCCATGAAAACCTGGCTCCGGCCATGGCCCAGGTGTCAAACTGATTTGATAGCATGTTCAACCCTGGTTTACCATATCCTACAGTTGCGAAAGCCGAAACCCTTGGCATTACCTTTAGTCCTGTCATTTTCTGCTGAGCGGTCAGCCTGTCCTGTTGCAATTCCAGCATATGATACTCCGGCCGGAGGCGGGTATCAGCCAGCGGAAGTGTGTCAAAAACAGGTTGCAGCAGCTCAACGGCAGGTCCCAGATCAAGCCCGGTAATCTCACCAAGCCGGTAGATGGCTGCTGCCCGGTTGTGGGCAAGTTCAGTCAGTAATTGTTCGATCCTGATGACTTCAGCATCCAGCACATCTGCATTCGATTGTAAAACTGTCCCTCCGGATACACCGGCTCTGACCCGTCCCAGTCTTGATTGTATTTCCGACATGCTGATTTTCAGCAATTTCTCATTTTCACGGAACAACAGGATGCTGAAATATACCTGGTTAACGGTTTCACGCAAACGGTAATTCTCAGCCTCAACCGACTGAAGGTTAACCAGCAGCCCGGCTTTCTCAAGTTCTTTCTGTTTTCTAACAGTTCCCCCGTCCCAGATCAACTGACTGACATCCAGGTTCAATTTGTAACTGTCTTTGTCGAGCGAAGGAATTTCAACATTGGGAAGGGAAATGGGCAGGGCAGTTACATCAGATTGCCAGCTGAGCTGACCACCGGCAGAAACCATTGGAAGGTAATTGTCGTTCAAAGCCGATTGTTGAAACCGGTAGGCATCATGGTATAAGGATTCCTGCCGGGCGATCGGACTGTGTGCAACTACCAGTTTATAGCAGGAGTCAAGTGATAGCACACCGGGTTGCTGGGCCATGATATTTGCCGGAATGGTCAGCATTATGATGCTTATTCTTAACATTGTTTTCATTATCTATTTTTTTATCGCAGTAATGAGGGTATGAGGAATAATTTGCTTTCTCTCTTCAATAAACCTGTCATATTCATCCTTATTCATTCCGGACATACCCATGAGAACCGGTCTGGCAATAAACGGGAATACACATAAGCTGATGAGATTGGCTATCAGATGTTCTGCTTTAATGGGTATGATAATACCAGCTTCTGCCTCTTTCGTTATCTGTGTCTGAATGATTTTAAAATCGGCACCAACATTCTTGAAATTTCCAACAAGTCGTTCAGGATTCCTGCTGATTTCATGAAAAACAAAAATGGCCAGATCCGGATTTTGTTTCAGCATCTCGATGTAGTTATAACTGACCTTTTCTATTTTTTCAAAAAGCGTTAGTGGCGACATCAGTACCGCAATTATTTTTGGGAAAACCGTATTCAGCACTTCTTTGAATATGGCTTCAAAGAGTTTATCCTTACTCCTGAAGTAATAATGCAAAAGCGCTTTGTTTATTCCTGCCACATCAGCAATCTCTTGCATACGTGCTCCGTCGAAGCCCTTGTTGGTAAATACACTGCGTGCTGCTTTGAGGATAAGTTGTTCTGTATTTGAGTCTAATCCGGTCATATTTACATTATCCATTAGGTTTAATCATATGATTTAACCAACTGGTCAAAGATATAAATATAAATTGCGCTTGTCAAGTATTTATTAAAAAAATTTCAGGTGTGGTTTTCGGGTCTTTATTCTATGTATTCATAGGACAACAGGATTGACTGAACCTGTTTCAGCAATTCTCTTTTATCTTCATTTGGGGCATAAACATAACCATCCAGGGTAACCACCAGGTTGTTTCTTTTATCGACAAAGGTATAACTGATGAAAGGGCCTCCCATAAAGTCCTTTCTTACCTCCCACAAACCGCGCATTTCGACGGCCAGTTCCTTTTTGAGACTTAGTTTACGCGACACCGGTTGAACAAATTCGTCAGCCACAATCATAAAGGAGCTGTCGCTGGGGCCGGGTACAAACAATTGGGTAAACTGATCTCTTACTGACCTGATTTTGGCAGGATTGTAAGCTATAGTGTCGGTATATGCGTAAGTATAAATCAGAATTCCCTGGCTTAACCTGTTTGCTTCCCGGCGAAGCCAGACAAAATTTTCCTTATTAACAGCAAGGTAGTAATCAGCCGGAATGTTTAATGAAAGGTTGAACTTCTTTCTGACAATGTCTGTAGCCTTCAGGTTTAATGATTTGGAATACAGCTTCTGTAATCTTTCAATTTCTGCATTTTCATAAAGGTTAAGGATTTCAGCCTGTTTTTCCTTGAAACTGCTTTTCAATGATTCAATAGAAGATGCCGTAATTTTTACAACCCGCTGAGGGGCTGCCCAGATATCGCGACGTAACTCAACAAGGGGTTTTGTAAAGCCACTGTCTATTGTCATGATAAAAATGTTTCTGTGCGATTGCAATAAACGGTTAAACTCATCCTCTTCAACCTGAGCCAGCCGGTAAAGTGGTTCAGGTTGGGGAAGCCCGACTTCGGGACCACCAAAAAAGGCCCGGACAGAATCACCTGCAGAACTTTTCCACAATGCTTTCTCTGAAACTATAAGTATTTCCGAAGGTTTACCGGTCGATTCTGCCTTAAGTGATTTTTCATCAGCTACACATGAAGTGAAAAGAGACGTTGCTGCCCAAAAACAAAGACACACTTTTAAGATTCTGCTATAAATTTTCATCGGAATATATGATTTATTAAAGAAAACAAATATACCGGTTCTTTTAGTATCCTGATTACGAAATAAAGCCGGAAACATATTCTGTCCCGGCTAAATGTATATTGAAAATTCCTCAATTGTAATGGTGAAGAGAAAATCAGGAGGCTACGCCTACCTTGATTTTCTGACCTGGCTTGAGTGATTTTTCGTTTGAAATATTGTTAAGTTTCTTGATCTCTTCAACTGTTCCGTTGTGTTTTTGGGCTATTTTCCAGAGAGTATCTCCCTGACGGACAGTGTAATAAATAAAGTCAAGGCTGTTTGAGTTTTGTTTTGACTTTGCTTTGGTTTCTGTTGAATTCTCGGCTATCTGCTCAGCTGTCTCAGTCATCCCGACAATCAGTTTGTCACCGGTATGAATTGTGCTTC
Source organism: Bacteroidales bacterium (assembly GCA_016705005.1). Lineage (GTDB taxonomy): Bacteria > Bacteroidota > Bacteroidia > Bacteroidales > Lentimicrobiaceae > Lentimicrobium. The sequence continues at coordinate 121,364 of JADIZB010000037.1, forward strand.
CCTTGATGTTGTTCCATTTTCTGAGATTGGCCAGTGAAGTGTTGTATTTATCGGCAATTTTGCCCAATGATTCGCCGGACTTTACCTTGTGATATTTATTAACAACTTTGGTTTTGTTAGTATTGGCTGCATTGGTGTCTTTCTCCGGCGTTACCTGGTTTGCAACTTTTATCTCCTTGTTGTCGGCAGCGGCCAATGTGTTTTTTTCCTTATTATCCGGTGTTGATTCCGCAGGTTTGGATTCATTGGAAGCCATCTGAGCCGGTAATGAACTTTCCGGCCTGACAACCAGTCGTTGCCCGACTTTAAGTTTTGTTGATTTAAGCCTGTTCCAACGTTTAATTTCACTGGTTGAACAACGGTATTTTTTTGCAACCGAAGCCAGGGTTTCTCCCCGTTTAACTTTATGATATTCAGCCTGAGTAACAGTTTTCATCATATTCAGAACCTGTTCTTTTTCAAGTTCTGACTGAGTGCGGAAAGCATACAACTGGGCCTCGTTATTTACGAAATCAGGGATGTTTTTTTTCTGAAGTCTGAGCGTATATGTATTGCCTTTCGTCGCAGGGATAATACCGTTTTTAAAAGAAGGGTTCAGGAATTGGATTTCTTCGGCGGGGAGATTCAGCATTTTTGAGATCTGACCAAACGATAATACATCTTTAACAATAACGGTGTCAATTTCGTAATGATGGAAACGGGGTTGAACCGGTCTGAGGTTATGCTCTGCAGCATAGCTCATAACATAATTGACTGCGATAAAAGCCGGAACGTATCCCCTTGTTTCGAGTGGCAGAAATGGTCTGATCTGCCAGAAGTTCATTTTCCCGCCTGAACGTCTGATGGCTTTATTAACATTCCCTGCCCCTGAATTATAGGCAGCGAGTACAAGCAGCCAGTCATGATACATTTTATAAAGATCGTTCATGTGCTGACAGGCTGCAATGGTCGATTTGATCGGGTCGCGACGGTCATCAACCAGCGATGTTACATTCAGATTGTAGGCTTTCCCGGTTCCATACATAAACTGCCATAAGCCCGAAGCCCCGACAGGTGATTTGGCTATTGGATTCAGTGCAGATTCAACAATTGCAAGATATTTCAATTCAAGGGGCATGTTGTAACGGTCAAGATGTTCCTCAAACAGGGGGAAATAAATCTGAGCCATGCCCATAACACGTTCGGTCAGCGCTCTTTTCTTAACAGCATACAGCTCAATATAATCCTTCACATATTGGTTGTAGGTCAGGTCTATCGGAGTTGCTGCATCCAGCTTCTTAATTCTGTTGAAATACACCGAATCGGCATACACAGGAACAAACCCGGTTGAAAAACCGAAAATGTTCTCAATTTCCGAAGCCGAAGCACAATCAAATCCTTCAAAAAATTTCAGATTAGCAAGGCTGTCGAGAGATGCCGCTATGAAATCATCTTTAACGAATTCAACTGTATTAGTAAGGGTATCAACGGAATTGATTTTACCGGCTTCCTGTCCTCTTGAAATAGAAGAGGAAAGAATCAGGCCTGCGGTGACTAGAAAAAGTAGAGTTCGGGGTTTTTTCATCCTTATAATAAATTCAGTAGTTAGCCATTTGAGTGATTACGAAAATTGCAGTCTACCCTTCAGGGCAGAAAGAATATAAATGAAGACTTTAATTCAATATTGCATGAGTCATGCAATCAATTATCCCTGAGTATGTCACCCGCAAAAATATAGTAATATTTAAACCGGGGGAACAATTATTTTTAAAAGCAACTATCCTGCCAGCTTAAACTGTACCGGCATACTAAACTGAACTCTTACGGGTTTCCCTCTTTGCTTTCCTGGAATCCATTTTGGCATCAGCCCGATCACCCTCACAGCTTCCTCATTACAACCACCCCCGATTCCTTTTAAAACCCTGATATCTGTAATGGATCCATCAATTTCGATAACGAACGTAATATACACCAGACCGCTGATGAGAGCTTCTCTGGCCGCCTGGGGATATTTAATATTTTCCTGCAGAAATTTTATCCTCATTTCATCCCCTCCCGGATAGTGTGGAGATTCTTCCACAACAGTAAAAATCTCTGCTTCCACTTTTTCCTCCTCCGCCATGGCGGATTTCATATTTGTTTCCCTGTAAACTTTTTCATCAAATTCGACAGGCGCAGAACTACTTTCTTCCGAATCTGAAGATACAACCAGTATATCAATTTCATTCTCCACTACAAGTTCAGGGGCCTTTTTACCGACGGGGACCTTTGGGGCACCGGGAATTGCACCCCGGGGCATTCCAAGCGCGGGGGCAATTCCTTTTCCATCCTGGTTTGTATAGCTGCTTTTGTCAATCAACCCGGCAACCTGATGACCAGCATATCCAAGAGCCGTTGTTTCGTTGTCGGTATTTACTGTGATCACCTTCCCTGAATCCTTTTCCAATGAGAATGCAGAGCCGGGTTGCACTTTATTCTCAGGGAGCACTTTTTTATCTGCAACCTGGCCGATTGGTGCCAATTCCTGAGAAATGGTATCAGGTTTTTCGATGAAGGCTGTCGCATGGTTGTTTACAGTACCCTCTTTTAACTGAAGATAAAAGAGTATGCTTCCGATTCCTGTCAACAGCAGGATAACAGCGGCCAGCAGCCTGAACTTGTGTCTTTGAAAAATGGTTTTGGAAGTTGCTGATTTAACGGGCAGCGGTTCATCTTCAGGAAGGCTATTGTTATCCTTTTCTGCTTTTATTTTCAGTCTATCCGCAAATCGTCTGATTTCTTCCTGTTTCATCAGGGGATATCGCGGGCCTTCAAAACGATTTTGATCCGTCAACACGGTTTCCTGAAAATCTTCTTCCTTAAATATTTGATCAGTAAAAAATGAATTGAGGATAGTCACATCCTCTGAAAACGCTGCCGGGTCGGCAAGTAACATACCTTCAGCAGCAGCGCTGCATAGTTCGCAACTACCGAGATGAGCTTTTACCGATGCGGCGTCTTCATCAGGCAGCAAACCATGCGTAAACAAGGAAAGCCCTCTTTCTGTAAGGCATCCCGAGGATGTAAAAAGCATGTCATTCTGCCTCTTTTCCATTTCTTTGTTCAATAATAACTTCGTTCCAGGTTGATTTTAAGGTTCCTTTTCCCGTTTTGAATAAAACTCTTGACTTCATTCAGGAAGAATCCAGTTGTTTCTGATATTTGCTGATACGATTTTCCTTCCAGATAAAAGAGCAGCAGACATTGCTGCTGCCCGGGAGACAATTCTCCGACAGCCTTGTAAAGTCTTCTGATCCGCTCCTCTGATTCATCGTTAATATTAAGATGCGAAAAGCCATCCTTTTCCATAACTTCATTCATGAGATTTTCTTCCCATGGAATCATCTGTGGATCTTTTTTCTGTTGCCGCAGCGCCAGGGCACAATGGCTTCTGGTAACGGTATACAACCATGATTTAAAATGATTAACCTCATATTTCTTCAGCGAAGAGAACAGACTTTCAAAAACACCCATTGCTGTGTCCCTGGCCATCTCACGGTCACGGAGATACTTGATACAAACGCCCAGCACAAGGTGGGTATATCGCCTGAACAGAACCCCGATAATCTCCTGATCCCCGGATGCCCGGAATAAATCAACCAAGGCCTCATCGGTCAGGAGGTCGGTTGACCTGCCTGCCAAAAAGGGCAGGTTTTCGTCAGGGTTCAGATTGGGCATCAATCAAGTTTAACTTTATACAAAAATAGTCATTGGGCAATGAGACGCAACAATTAACTTCCTTTCCTTCATTAACGATTGTATTTTTTTATTAGTGTAACTGATGCGAAGAAGGACCATGTTTTTATCTTCAGATTAATTAAGCTGCAATATCATGAAGCCCGGATTCGTTTTAATAATAAGGGTTACATGTGTTATTGCTTTTTAACGGATACATTTCCGGGCCAAAACCGCAATAGAAATGAAATTCTTTTCATGAGATTATGGAATCGGGATGATTTATTCATCTTCATTATAAATCCAGTACTAACTCAAAATCAAAGAGCCATGGAAACACGAAAATCAAACAAAGCGGACCTTGAAAGCAAACGACCGGTCTTCTTTCAACTCGGATTGATTTTAGCCATTTCAGCCACCTTAGCGGCTTTTGAATGGAAGACCCCTGATTCCGGAAGTATTAGTCTACCGGCTGTAACTACCATTGAACCTGAGACCGACATAATAAATATTGTTGTCGAGAAAAAGCAGGAGCTTCCCAAGCCATTGAATCCGGCCATTTTTAAAGAAGTTGAAAACAATAAGGATGAACTTCCGGAAATTGAAATAATGGTCGAAACAGACCCGTTTGAAAAGATCGAACCCTACATTCTTCCTGAAAAATCTGTAGAAGAGACCGATCCCAACGAACCGGACTTTTTTCTGATTGCAGAAAAGATGCCTGAATACCCGGGAGGTGAGGTTGCCCTTCGTAAATATCTGGCAGGGAATACTGTTTATCCTAAAATCGCCAGGGAATCAGGTATCAGCGGGGTGGTTTATGTTACCTTCATCATTGAACCTGACGGGAGCATCTCCAACATCAGGGCGCTTCGTGAAGTTCCCGGAGGATGTACTGAGGAAGCCATAAGGGTGGTGCGTGAAATGACCGGCTGGACTCCCGGAATGCAGCGGGGGAAAGCCGTCAGGGTATGCATGAACCTGCCGGTTTATTTTAAATTGTTGGACTGAGAAACTGCTCTTTAACGAACCGCGGATTGTTCTGAGGATTCATTCCGGCTGATAAATGTATTTGATGCGACCATTTGCCCTTCAGGTTCATCATATTGAAGGAGCGAGATCCTGATTGATTTTCATCTTCACATAATTTTCCTATTCTATTTATACACTGCATATCCAATGGAGGAGCCGGAGGTTTGTCTCTTAATCTTTCACAGGGTAACAAACAACAAAAGCCATGAAATTAACTAAAACAGTGAGGTCAAAGTACCTCAAAGCGGCGGGAATAACAGCTCTTCTCGCAATTGCATTGATACAATACACCTGGGGTCAGGAAGCCGGATCAGACCGTCCCGGAGTCCCCTATTTTGAAACTGGTTCCCCCGATGCCACTGAATCATTTCCATTGCTGTCAACCAGCGCCAGTGTTCAGATTGCCGGTGTTGTTGCCCATGTTACAGTCAGGCAGGTATACCGGAACCGGGGAATCAAAGCCATCGAAGCCGTCTATGTGTTTCCGGGTTCCGTCAGAGCAGCGGTACACGCATTAAACATGAATATTGGCGAGCGGAAGATCAATGCCAGAATCGAGGAACGTGAAAAAGCCAGGAATGAATATACACAGGCGATCAACGAAGGACATACGGCTTCATTGCTGGAACAGCACAGGCCCAATGTTTTTCAGATGAGTGTCGGTAACATTCTGCCGGGTGATCTTGTAGAGGTTGTTTTACAATATACTGAACATATTATTCCTTCCAGGGGCATATACGAATTTGTGTATCCGACCGTGGTTGGTCCCAGATATACAGGAACTACTGAAAGATCAGGAACATCTGACGAGTGGAACTCTAACCCCTATTTGCCCGAAGGTGAAAAGCCTGCCTATAGTTTCACCCTTGAGTGTGATATCACATCCGGAATTCCCGTTAAAAATGTAAGTTGTCCATCCCACAAGGCAAATATGGTTTTCAAGGGCAGAAACGCAGTTCATGTGGCACTTGATCAGAGTGAGATTCAGGGAGGAAACCGCGATTTCATTCTTCGTTACCGATTAGGCAGCAATGAGATCGAAAGTGGTCTGTGGCTTTATAGTGACGGAAAGGAAAACTTCTTTATGGCTACCATCCAGCCTCCTGATGAAGTAAAATCAGGGATGATCCCACCGCGCGAATATATTTTTATTGTGGATGTCTCTGGTTCAATGCATGGATTTCCACTGAACGTATCGAAAAAACTTATTGGTGAACTGCTTGAAGGTCTGAAGAGCACCGATCGTTTTAATATACTTTTTTTTGCCGGAGGAAATCAATTGTTTGCCGGACAATCGGTTCCTGCAAATGAGATAAATGTCAGAAATGCGATGAAAATGCTTGACTCCCAGTCGGGTGGAGGTGGAACCGAATTGCTGCCCGCCCTGAAAAAGGCCCTGGCGATGGATATTGATGAAGCCTATGCCCGGACTTTTGTGATTGCCACAGATGGGTATGTTTCAGTGGAAAAGGAGGCATTCAGCCTGATAAAATCAAGTCTTGGTGAAGCCAGTTTCTTTGCTTTCGGCATCGGAACCTCGGTAAACCGTTACATGATCGAAGGACTTGCTCATTCGGGTGCCGGGGAGGGTTTTATCATTACAAATGAGGTTGAAGCAAAGAAAAAAGCTCCTGAGTTTCTCGAATATATAAGTAACCCGGTGCTTACCAACATTAAAATCGCGTTCAATGGTTTTGATGTATACGATGTTGAACCCAAGGCAATACCGGATATTTATTCATCCAGACCTGTCGTGGTTTTCGGTAAATACCGTGGAACCCCAACCGGAGAAATTATTTTGAATGGGTATAACGGTAACGGCAGATTCAACAATAGTATTCAGGTTGGTCTGGCAACACCTGCTGACGAGAATCAAGCCATAAAATATCTTTGGGCACGTGAAAAAATCAGTATAACCGACGATTTTTCTTCAACAGGAGGGGATCTGCCTGAAGAGATAAAGAAAGAGGTAGTTCAGTTGGGATTAAAATACAACCTGTTAACGGCATATACATCTTTTGTAGCCATCGACTCCGAATCGAGGAATACCCCCGGAACCTTCACAACTGTCAGGCAACCGCTCCCTTTGCCACAGGGTGTGAGCAATTCCGCACTTGGTTATGCAGCAATGTCTCCGGGACTGATCAGCCATGATAAAAATTGTTCTGAAATGAAGTTGAAAAGTCTTGAAATGTCAGACAGTGAAGAAGATATATTCTTAACAACAGAAACAGTTCCGATGTTCCCGGGAGGAGAAAAATCATTGCTGAGATTTCTTAATGCTCATCTCAAAATACCTGAAGATGCTGCCAAGAACAGGATTTCAGGAAAAGTTGTACTTGAGTTTACAGTAAACACGGATGGCAGCCTTAGCGATATCACCGTGGTCAGATCACTTGGTTTTGGTTGCGACGAGGAGGCGATGAGGCTCGTCAGACTGATGCCGTCCTGGATTCCTGCAAAGCAAAGGGGTAAAGCTGTAAAAGCAAAAGTTACCTTACCCGTTTGGTTCTGATTATTATGGTATACAAAGAAGCGGCAGGGATTCTGTTTAACAGAGCCCTGCTGCTTCATGTAAAGAAAAAGAAAGGGTTCATGGGGCTATGATAGTGCATATATGTCGAAAGGGATATATGTAATTCTATATATGTGAAAATCAAAACTTTAATTAGACTGATTATATATTGTTAACTTTTCGATAAAATCATCAAAAACCTTTAATACGAACAAATTAGTATCTACTTTTGCCGAAAATTTGAGGCCGGTAAATTAAAGGGAAATCAGACTGCAGGAAGGCCATTTCGGCTCACTTGAATGATATCGGATAATTAAATAAAAACCAAATCTATCAGCATGAAACCCACACATATTGAACACATTGGCATTGCCGTGAAAAGTCTTGATGAGAGCATTCCCTATTATGAAAATGTTCTTGGTCTGAAGTGTTATGCCGTTGAAGAAGTCAGGGATCAGCGGGTTAAGACTGCTTTTTTCATGGTTGGGCAAACAAAAATTGAGTTACTCGAATCGACCGATCCGGAAGGGCCGATCGGAAAGTTTCTGGAGAAAAAGGGGGAAGGTATCCACCATTTGGCATTTGCAGTTGAAAATCTTGAAGATGCGTTGGCCGAAACTGCTGCGAAGGGAATTCAGTTGATTGATAAGGAGCCCCGCAAAGGTGCGGAAGGTCTCCACATCGGATTTTTGCATCCGAAATCAACGTTTGGAGTTTTGACTGAATTTTGCGAAAACAAGAATAAATAATCAACAACATTATAAATATCATCGCGAAACAGAACAAAAGCCCGGAAGGGCTTATTGTTTATCGCATAAAAACAAAGTCAGATGGCTTTCGAAGACAAGATTAAAGAACTTCTCGACAAAAGAGAACAGGCCAAACTGGGTGGCGGACAAAAAAGAATTGATGCCCAGCATGCCAAAGGGAAGCTTACAGCACGTGAACGGATCGATATGCTTCTGGATGAAGGAAGCTTTGAAGAGTTCGATATGTTTGTGACCCACAGGTGCACCAATTTTGGAATTGAAAAGCAGGAATTTCTCTCCGATGGTGTGGTAACCGGTCATGGGACGATTGATGGGCGTGTGGTTTATGTATTCTCTCAGGATTTCACCGTTTTCGGCGGATCTCTTTCAGAAACCTTTGCCAATAAGATCTGCAAGGTGATGGATCAGGCTATGAAAGTAGGTGCTCCGGTGATTGGCATCAACGATTCCGGAGGAGCACGCATTCAGGAAGGGGTGAACAGTCTTGCCGGATATGCGGAAATCTTTGAGCGCAATATCCTTGCTTCAGGGGTGATTCCTCAGATCTCAGCCATTTTTGGCCCCTGTGCAGGAGGAGCTGTTTACTCACCGGCCCTCACCGATTTTATCGTGATGAGCAAAGGTACCAGCAATATGTTTGTTACCGGGCCCAAGGTTGTTAAAACTGTTACCGGTGAAATTGTTACCGAAGAGGAACTCGGGGGAGCCATGGTGCATGGTTCAAAATCGGGGATATCGCACTTTGTAGCCGACGATGAGAAAGAAGGCATAGCCCTGATCAGAAAGCTCATCAGTTACCTGCCACAGAACAACCTGGAAGATCCGCCACTGGCACCGTGTACCGACCCCATCGACAGGCTTGAAGATTCACTGAATTATATTATCCCCGACAACCCGAACAAACCTTACGATGTGAAGGATGTGATTCATTCTATCGTGGATTATAGTGAGTTTCTTGAAATACAGCGACATTATGCTCCGAACATCGTAACCGGTTACGCCAGGTTCAACGGGATGACGGTGGGAATCGTGGCCAACCAGCCAAACTATCTGGCAGGCGTTCTTGACATCAATGCTTCACGCAAAGCGGCCCGCTTTGTAAGGTTCTGTGATGCCTTTAACATCCCCATCCTGACACTGGTTGACGTACCGGGGTTCCTTCCTGGGACAGCTCAGGAGTATGGTGGAATAATCATTCACGGTGCAAAACTTCTTTTTGCTTATGGCGAGGCAACTGTTCCTAAAGTTACGGTTGTACTCCGCAAAGCCTATGGTGGAGCATATTGTGTAATGAGTTCAAAACATTTGCGTGGTGACATCAACTATGCATGGCCTGGTGCTGAGATTGCTGTCATGGGCCCGAAAGGCGCCATCGAAGTATTGCAGAACAAGAAACTGGCTGAGTTTACCGATCCGAAGGAACGCGAAGATTTTGTCCGCAAAAGTGAAGATGAATACAAGGATAAATTTGCCAATCCTTACAATGCTGCCAAATATGGTTACATTGATGATGTAATCGAGCCCCGTAACACCCGTTTCCGCGTGATCAGGGCTCTTCAGGCATTAGCCACCAAAAAGGATGTGAATCCACCCAAGAAACATTCAAATTTACCTTTATAATCCGGCAGTCATGGTAAAATTCATGAAAACAGTCAGTATCTCCGGCATCCTGGTGACACTTGTGTTGGTGTTTTTTGCCGGTAGTTGTTATTCGCAGAGTACGCGTGATCTTAAAATCAATGAGATATTGGTTTTAAATGATTCGAATTATGTAGATGACTATGGCCGGCACAGCAGCTGGATAGAGGTGTTTAATTCAGCATACAATACAGTTGATATCGGAGGATCCTATCTTACAAACGATCCGGCAAATCCAACCAAGTATTATATACCCAAAGGTGATCCGATCACTAAAATAGCCCCCAGAAATTATCTGGTTTTTTTCGCCGATAATCTTCCTACCAGGGGTATTCTTCATTTGAATTTTGATCTTGAAGAATCAAACTATCTGGCATTGTTCGAAGGCAATGGTAAGACAATGATCGATGCGATTAAATTTACGTCTCAGAAGTCTGATGTTTCATTTGGAAGACTGACCGATGGAAATCATCAATGGGGATTTCTTGAAAAAACAACGCCACTTGCCAATAATTATACCGGAGTAATTGAGTCGCCGGGAGAAAAATTTGTTGAAATGGATCCCTATGGCGGTGGTATGGCTGTTATAGCCATGTCGGTTGTATTTGCTGCTCTCATCTTATTGTATGTCGTATTCAAGAATACAAAGAGATTATACAGTATAAACTTCAGGACTCTTTTTGCAGGAAGGAAAAAGGTTGCAGATGTCATTATTCCTGCAGAAGCTGAGATAACAGGGGAAGTAAATGCTGCAATTGCCATGGCGATACATCTTTATATGCATCAGCTTCACGATCACGAAGAAACGGTGCTTACCATTAAGAAAGTGGCCCGTACCTATTCACCATGGAGCTCCAAGATCTATGGACTCCGGAATATGCCCCGGTAATCCTTTTCTGCATGTTATTTAAATCCTTTAATAAAGCTCAGAAGAATGAAAAAATTTAAATTCACTATAAACGGTAATATTTACGAAGTAGATATCCAGAATATTGACGACAATATTGCCGAAGTTGAAGTAAACGGTACTATTTATAAAGTTGAAGTGGATAAGGCCATGCAAACTACAAAAACACCAAAGCTGGTGAGGTCTGTAAGCGTTCCTTCAACCGATTCAGAACCAAGTATTGCGAAGACTTCAAGTCCGGGTACGCCTAAAGGCACCGGAAGTATCAAGTCGCCATTGCCGGGAGTAATACTCGACATTCATGTCAGGGAAGGAGATCAGGTTAAAGTTGGTCAGAAACTCCTGACGCTTGAAGCCATGAAAATGGAGAATAACATCAATGCCGACAAGGAAGGTAAGATCATTGCACTGAAAGTAAGCAAAGGTGATTCTGTAATGGAAGGCGATGTACTCATAGTAATAGGAGAATAAACGATGGAACATTCCGGAAATTTTATCGCTTTTATCGGAGAGCATCTCCAGCAATTCTTTTCTTATACGGCTTTCGCTAATGTTACAGCAGGACATCTGGTAATGATTTGCATCGGGCTGATATTTATATACCTTGCTATCGCCAAGGAATACGAACCCATGCTGCTGATCCCGATCGGATTTGGAATTCTGGTAGGGAACATTGCATTTATGCCGGGTCTGAAAATTGGCATCTATGAATCAGGAAGTGTGCTCAATTATCTTTATTTTGGTGTTCTTCAGGGAGTTTATCCCCCGCTGATATTTCTGGGCATCGGAGCTATGACTGATTTTTCGGCTTTGATTTCAAATCCTAAGCTGATGCTCATAGGAGCAGCAGCCCAGCTTGGGATTTTTGGTGCTTATGCCATTGCCCTGCTTCTCGGTTTTTCACCTTCCGAAGCCGGAGCAATAGGAATCATCGGCGGAGCCGACGGCCCAACCGCTATCTTCCTTTCCTCGAAACTTGCCCCGGAATTACTGGGAGCAATTGCAATTTCGGCTTATTCATATATGGCTCTGGTGCCGGTGATTCAACCCCCGGTTATGAGGTTGCTCACTACAAAAAAAGAGCGGCTGATTCGTATGAAACCGCCCAGAAGTGTCTCCAAAACGGAAAAGGTACTTTTCCCAATTATCGGAATGCTGTTAACTTGTTTTATTGTTCCTTCCGGATTACCTCTTCTTGGGATGCTTTTCTTTGGCAACCTTCTTAAGGAAAGTGGTGTAACCAAGCGCCTGGCCGATACTGCCAAAGGCCCAATGATCGATATTGTTACCATTCTGATTGGTCTTACCGTCGGTGCATCAACACAGGCAACCACCTTTCTGACTGCTAAGTCTGTTGGTATCTTTGCCCTGGGTGCTGCATCGTTTGTGATTGCTACCTTTGGAGGTGTCATGTTTGTTAAAATCCTCAATCTCTTCCTGAAAGAAGGCAACAAAATGAATCCGTTGATCGGTAATGCCGGCGTATCAGCAGTTCCTGACAGTGCCCGTGTTTCGCAGGTTATAGGACTAGAATACGATAAAACCAATCACCTGCTGATGCATGCCATGGGCCCCAATGTAGCCGGGGTAATCGGCAGTGCTGTTGCAGCCGGAATCCTGTTGGGATTTCTTTCGTAAAAGGAAAGCGTTTTTTATATATTTGAAGCCGGAATACAAACAATCTATTCCGGCTTTTTTACTGATCAAACTTCAACATAGAGCATGTATTTTTTTTGTGTCTCTTTGGGTCGTGGTGTCTTCGTGGCAAGAATTTACTGAACTTCAATCTCTAATATATGTTAATCATCGGAATTGCCGGGGGATCCGGATGTGGTAAATCTACCGTTGTCAAACAGATCATCAAGAAACTCCCCAAGGACTCTGTTGCTGTCATACCCCAGGACTCCTATTACAAGGACAACGGCCATCTGAATCCCGAGGATCGGGCAAAAATCAACTTTGACCATCCTTCTTCCATCGAATTTAATCTGTTGATCAGGCATCTTGATGCACTGAAGGAAGGCGAAACCATCGGGATGCCCATCTATAGTTATCTGACCTGTGCCAGGGCAAAGGAGACCATCCCTGTTCAACCGAAGGAAGTCATCATTGTGGAAGGTATTCTGATCATGTCGAATCCACGCCTGCGTGAGCGTATGGATATAAAGGTTTTTGTAGATGCAGATGCCGACGACCGTCTGATGCGGATTATCCGGCGCGATATTGAAGAGCGCGGACGTTCTTTCTCCCAGGTTCTTGAGCATTACGAAAAGTACGTGAAACCCATGCACCTTCAGTTTATAGAACCCACAAAACGTTATGCAGATATTATTGTCCCGCAGGGTGGTGCCAACCATGTTGCCATCGACATACTTACATCCAGGATCAAAATGAACCTCAAGCTGATCTGAAGAGATAAATCTACAACCAACCGTTATCAGATTTTGTCTGTTATTAGAGCGTCATTTTGGCGCTTTATTTTTTATAAAACACTGATTAATAGACATTATGACAGAAAATCATGTCAGTTTTTCCTCTTTTTGAAGCCGGTATAAAATTTGAACAGGGCGACATGAAAATTAAGTTTAACAATTTAAAACGGAGGGTTAAACCATGTTACCAATTTTGAAAAACAAAAACTTCTTCCCAAGCATCGTGGATGAATTTTTCGGAAGGGATTATCTCCCAAATCTGTTTGAATTTCAAACCGGTATCAACATGCCTTCAGTAAACATCATAGAAGGCAAGGAGAATTTCCGGATAGAAGTCGCTGCTCCCGGCCTTGAAAAGGGAGATTTCAGGATCAACCTTGAAAACAATGTTCTGACCATTTCATCAGAACTGGAAGCGAAAAATGAAGAAAAGGAAGAGCGTTATATGCGACGTGAATTCAGCTATACTTCTTTCCACAGGTCATTCAGTCTTCCGGTTACGGTTGACTCTGAAAAAATTGCCGCCTCCCACAACAATGGGGTGCTTACAATCCTTATTCCAAAGAGGGAAGAGGCAAAAGTAAAACCAGCCAAACAGATAGACATCAATTAATCTTTCAGGCCAGATTTATGGAGTGTTTATTGAGGCCGTCATATCCAGTGACGGCTTCTTTGCTGAATAAAAAGTTGGAATCCGGGTTCATTGACACCAAAAGGTTTTTACATTTGTAAGGTTATGTATGCCATCATTGATGTTGAGACTACCGGAGGAAATTTTGTCAACGAAAGGATGACCGAAATAGCTGTATATCTGCATGATGGAACCAGGATTGTGGATGAATTCAGTACCCTGCTTAACCCGGAGCAGCCGATCCCTTACATGATAACAAGGATTACCGGCATCAGCAATGAAATGGTGGCCAATGCTCCCAGGTTTTGTGAAGTAGCCAGGAAGATTGTTGAGATGACCGAAGGGGCTACTTTTGTCGGGCACAATGCTTCATTCGACTACAATTTTATCCGTCATGAATTCAAGCGCCTCGGATATAATTATCGTCGCCCGACCATTTGTACGGTTAAACTAAGTCGTAAACTTCTTCCCGGAAAACAATCATACAGCCTGGGAAAGCTTTGCCAGGAAATAGGGATCACCATTGAGAACCGTCATCGTGCAGCAGGTGATGCACTGGCAACCACCCGTTTACTTGAACTTTTACTGCAGGCTGACCGTTCTGCCATAGAGAACCAATCAGGCTATGCCATTCCTGATATTGTAAAAGAGGTACCTGAAGAAACAGGGGTTTACTATCTGCACGATGAGCAGGGGAAAATTATTTATATAGGGAAGAGCAACAATATGTTTGAGCGTTTGGTGCAGCATTTCCGAAACAATGAAACCGTGAAGGCTGTTGAAATGCGAAGCCGGGTTGCAGCCGTGAGTTTCGAAATTACCGGCAGCGAACTGATCGCACTGTTGCTGGAATCATCAGAAATTAAAAAGCATAAACCACTTTACAACCGGGCCCAGCGGAGATCCATTTTCAGTTCAGGATTGTATGAATTCATTGACGAGCAGGGCTACCGGAGGCTTTATATCGGTCGTAACCTGAACGGACATCAGCCTGTAACCTCCTTCACAACATTTGAGCATGCCCGGAAATATCTTTACGGGATTGTTGAGAAATTCGAACTTTGCCAGAAATTGTGCGGATTGTACGATACAGATGGCTTCTGTTTTCATTATGGTATAAAGCAGTGCCGTGGGGCCTGTTCAGGTAAAGAATTGCCTGAACAATACAACCGGCGTGTTGATGCAGCCATTAAAACATCCGGATTCCACGATCCCGATTTCTTTATTCTCGAACGGGGCCATCACAACGAAGAGTTTGCCGTGGTTAAGATAGCCGGAGGCCGGTATGTAGGTTTCGGATATACCGATGTGACGGATACCGGCACTGAAAGTCTGCACGATTGTATCAAGACCTTTGATGATAACCGCGACACGAGACAAATCATCCGTAATTATCTTAAAAAGAATCCCCGGACCAGAATTGTGAAAATACACAACAACGATTTTTCCTGATCAAGATGTTTAAAAACCAGATTCTGATTTACCGCATCGTATTTGCGGTGCTGTTTGTTTTTATAGCTGCTGGATGCAGCACGGTTAAAATAGAAAAACCGGCCGAGGTTTACCAGCCATCGGTTGTTAAGCCTCAACCCTCGGTGATTGGGTTCACCACGGAGGCAAAGCTGAGTGATATTCAGAAGGAGGTAAACAGGACGTTCAACGGCCTGGTTTATGAAGACAACAGCCTCGACGACAATGGTGGTGATAATCTGATGGTAAAAGCCTGGAAACAGGGCGATATTACCCTTACCATGAAAGATAATATCATCAGCTACCGGGTGCCGCTGAAACTATGGATTAAAGCAGGATTTAAAGTTC
This sequence comes from Bacteroidales bacterium, assembly GCA_016705005.1. Classification (GTDB taxonomy): domain Bacteria; phylum Bacteroidota; class Bacteroidia; order Bacteroidales; family Lentimicrobiaceae; genus Lentimicrobium. Next base: position 136,800 of record JADIZB010000037.1, read on the forward strand.
AGAAACTTGGCATCACCTTGTCTGACTACCGTGAACTGAACGGGGCTCTGGCATTGAAATTTAAAACGGCCTTAACCCTCAACCCCGACTGGACGGTGACTTCAAAAACAGAAGCCGATGGTTACGAATGGCTCTCAGATCCTGTGGTTAAAGTTGCCGGAATGAACATACCGGTCAAATTTGTAGCAGACCTGATCCTGCAGAGCAACCTGAAGTCAATGGGTAAAACCATTGATGAGAGCGTGAAAGATTATTTTGACCTGAAGCCTTATGCTCAGGAAGCCTGGAAAACGCTGAACCAGCCCATCAGCCTGAACGATGAATACAAACTGTGGCTTTCCATTCAGCCTTCCGGTTTTTATGCAAATCCGATCACTGCAACAAACGGAATTATCCGCCATCGAAGCGGCGTGCGTTCAGTGATTGAAACAAGTGTTGGATCAAAGCCCGTTATGAGTACGCCAGGACCACTTCCGAAATTACAGATTAACAATGATATTGATGATCAGGTAATCGTCAACGCGTCTGTTGATATTCCCTATAGTGAAATCAACACCCAGGCGGCCAGATACCTGACCGGACAAACTTTTTCAGAAGGGAAAAGAAAAGTCAGGATTGAAAGTGTAAATATTTATGGCAGCAATGGCAAAATGGTGGCAGAAACCACGCTATCAGGGAGCTTCAGGGGGACCATTTACTTTTCAGGTATACCGGCCTTTAATACCCAGGATTCCACCTTGTTTCTGAAGGATTTTGATTTCGACATTTCAACAAAAAACTTTCTCGTGAAATCAGCTGCCTGGATCTACCAGGGTGGTTTCAGGAACATGATAGCGAAACAGATGGTCTGGTCGCTGGCTCCGGAGATCAAGATGTTCAAAACAGAGATTAATCAGCAGCTGAAATCATACCGGTTGGCAGAGGGAGTAACCCTCAACGGACAAGTCACCCGGTTAATGGTAACCGACATCGTTATTTCGCAGGAAGGAATAAAGCCATTCATTAGTGCGGAAGGCAAACTGAGGGTTGTTTTCGGGTCATCAGGTGTGAAACAGTGATCAAGCATTAAGAAAAGGAGTGAAATGAATAGGGCTCCATGTTTAGAAGGCAGATTTGAGCCATTCAAATATTTTCCCGGTAAACATCACCTTTTTACAAGCCTGGCCTGATGCCAAAAAATTAAAAGCTCCTGCTTCAGAGGCGGAGCTTTTTAGAAATGAATGAGTAGATTGAGTCGGTGTAGCAGGGGTTCTGTGCCTGAAAACCTTAACATTCAAGCAACATCGCAAGCTTATTTATTCACATGAATAACACTTCCGGAGCCGGAAACATGGCTGTCAACATCGGGGAACCCGGCATAATATATACTTCCGCTTCCGCTGATTCGTGCCTTCAGAAATTCTTCAACCGTTGCTTCTGCATTTCCGGATCCACTGATGCTGATGTCGGAGGTTTCGCTCAACAGGCCATAGCTATAGATATCGCCCGACCCCGAAATTGTAAATTCCTCATAGTCTGTTGATCCTTCCAGCCACATTTTACCGCTTCCGGAAATGGAAGCACTAACAGTATTGGCAATCACAACCACATCAGCTTCGCCAGAACCGGATATGCTGATGTTAAAATCATCTGTAACAACCGGAGTTTCAGAATAAAGGTTCACAGAACCAGATAGTCTGATATTGTTATACATAGCAGATGATATGTAGATACTGATACGTTCATGGCTGCCAAGGCCTGCTCCATCTTCAAGTTTGATTTTAAGTTCATTTCCGCTGACATAGGTTTCAATTGCATCGAGCACATTGGCCTGTGCTTCAATGGTCAGGTCACTGGCCGGGCTTTGGTAAATGAAAACATCGGCAGGTATTGAAACATAGACATCACGATGGATAGGAACATCTCTTGTTTCACTTACAACAGGTCCTTTTCCATGGATATTATTCCAGTTGTCTGGTTCACACGATGACATGAAAATTGCAATTGCCAGTAGTGGCAGCATTAGGCGGAGAGTTCTGATCGGTTTCATGATGTACGGGTTTTGTGCAGTGAATGGTGTTTTTTGTTCTTGACTTATGGCAAAATTGATGCCGGAATTTTATCGTTATTTTGTGTTACTTTTTAACGATGCAAAAATGCATTAATGTTAACGCCTGTGAAAATAAATCCGGGTGAAATGGCTTATCCGGGGGTTGAATTGACATTTCCTTAGGTTAAAAGGGATTATTGACGGATCAGATGTAATTATTGTAGCATTGACAAATAAAAAAAGCCTGTCTGAATCAACAGACAGGCCAGAATACTTTTTAAAGGTATTTTATTCGTTTACAAACTGGTCTGCATAATAGCGGGCAGTCAGCTTTTCTCCGGTCGCTTTTTCAATCATATCGTTCCAGTACAAACTTGCACCGGGTAAAAATACTTTATCAACAAGATACCGGCCGGCCTCTTTGTTTCCAAAGAAACTCTGGTACCTGAAATCCTCCGATTTAACAATATTTGCCGTGATGTAATGATTCAACTGGGAAGCCAGCAGTTCACCGAGCAGATAATTGTGGTAATAGCAGGGGAATGTTGCAATATGAATCTTACTTGCCCAATCGGGTTCATTGCGACCTTCGGGGCGTTTCAGCATCTGGTATTTTTCAACCAGGTCCCACCAGAGCTTGTTGAGGTCCTGATCCGGGTTTTCGTACATGGCTTTTTCGAAGCGGTACATTACCTGGGCCCACCGGCTGAAAGTAAGCTGTTCGAGACGGAGCACCTTATAACTCTTTTCAGCGATTCTTACTTTTTCCGATGAATCAATCAGATTCATGTCAGTCATCCACTGCGGATTTGCACCCATTCGCCCGAAAAGCATGGCAATCGCCTCGGTAGTAAAGGTATGTGATGGATTTCGCAGGCTGAAGGGCAGATTACGATCGATGTATTTATCATAGACACCATGACCGAATTCGTGCATCATAGTATTCATCCAGCTGTAATTTGATTTGATGTTGCACAATACCCGAACATCACCCTCATTGTCGATGTCGATGCAATAGGCATGTTGATTTTTGCCCGGTTTTTCGTACAAATCACTGTTGGCAATCATGTCTTTGATATCAAGCCCGATGCTGGTATAATAATCGGTTGTAAGTTGTTCAATATTCTGTTCTTTGTAATACTTATCAAGATCGATGCTGTAAATGGCCGGTGCTTCCTGGAAGAACCGGTTCTGGTAATGCCATGGCATGAGTTTATCTTTTGTGATGCTTAACCGGTTGGCAAGGTATGTGTCAATCTCATCCTTCAGTCCGGCGAAGGCATCGCGGGTGAGGTTGTCAAGTTCATCGAACAGCTGACTGATCTCCTCCGGATTTTGTTCGCTTAGTTCCAGGCTCATGGCATGAAAATTCGTGAAACCGAGTTGTTTTGCAATCTGGTTTCTGACTTTGACCAGTTCAATAATATCTGCTGAAACCACTGTGCCCAGTTTTTTATGTCCCTCCCATGCGGCCTGGAGTTCCTTACTGCTCTTTGAAGTCTTCAGAATATCTTCCACATCATTGTCAGAAAGGAGTGTGCTGTCGACCATAGCCCTGAAATTCGAATATTTTTTTTCGATTTCAACCTCCATCTTGATCTTCCTGGCCAGCAGGGAGGTGTCAATCTGATTACCCAGATACTGATTATAAAGGACATCCAGTTGCCGTTTCAATAGAGAATCAGAAATCGAGTTGGATTCCTTTATCTTTTTCAACAGGGCAAAATCTTCTTTTGACGTATATATGCTGTTGAGTTGAAGCTGAAGTTGCTCCGATTTGGTATAGTCATCGTCTTTGCCTGATATCGAAGCATTCCAATAGGCTATAAATGCCTCCTTTTGTAATGGTTTGACTTTGGCTTCCCAGTTGGCGATGAATGTTTTTAAAGCTTTTTCCATTTTTTCATTTTTATTGCTGCAACCATTGGTAAGCAATGCCAGTGATATCAGTGACAGCAAAATGATTGATTTTGGTTTCATGGTACTTTTATTTATTGTTCAGGAGTCCTCCCGTCCGGGAGAAACTATGGTTTTTTATTGCTCATGAATCTGTATTCAATCAAAAGTTGCTGCCGGTTAAAAATACAATCCACCATCAGGAATAGTTATGCCCGGCATTTACCCCGGGCATTCCTTTACTGATTCAGACTCCAGTCAGCGCCTTCTTTAGTGTCCTTAACACTGATTCCGATTTTTGTAAGATCATCACGGATTTTATCAGCTGTTGCAAAATCTCTGGCACTTTTTGCATCCTTACGTAAATCAAGAATCAGCTGCATCAACCCTTCCACTGTTGCATCACTGCCTGAAGAGGCTTCCTCTTGTTTCAATCCCAGGATATCTCCGATAAAAGTGCTGAATGTTTCTTTTAGTGCCTGCAAATCTTCGTTCGACAGACTCTCTTTTTTGTCGTTCACTGAATTGATGATACGAGCCCCTTCAAACAGATTTGCTATGACAATGGGACTGTTAAAGTCATCGTTCATCGCCTCGTAGCAGCTGGTTCGGATTGATGTTGTTTCAACCGTTGATTTATCCGATGCTGTAAGCTTTTCAAGGGTAGCCCAGGCTTTCATCAGCCGGTCCAGTCCCTTTTCGGCGGCCAGCAATGCCTCATTAGAAAAATCGAGTGTGCTGCGGTACTGCGCCTGAAGGATGAAAAACCTGATGGTCATTGGGCTATATGCCTTTGTCAGTGCTTTATGGTCACCGGAAATAAACTCATTCAGTGTAATGAAATTGCCGAGTGATTTACCCATTTTCTGACCATTGATGGTAATCATGTTGTTGTGCATCCAGTATTTGGCCGGATCAATGTCGTTGGCGGCAACGCTCTGTGCAATTTCTGACTCGTGATGAGGGAACATCAGATCCATACCTCCTCCATGAATGTCAAAACGTTCACCAAGGTATCGGGCACTCATAGCTGAACATTCGAGATGCCAGCCCGGGAACCCCTGGCTCCAGCGGGAAGGCCAGCGCATAATGTGTTCAGGCTGGGCTTTCTTCCAAAGGGCAAAATCAAACGGATTCCGTTTTTCTTCCTGTCCTTCGAGTTCACGGGTGTTGGCCATCAGATCGTCAAGCACACGGCCTGATAGTTTACCATAATGATATTGTTTATCATACTTTTCTACGTCAAAATAGACCGATCCCTCGCTTTCATAGGCCATTCCCGAATCGAAGATATCTTCGATCATGGCCAGCTGTTCAATGATGTGCCCTGAAGCCCGGGGTTCTATGCTGGGGCTGAGCACATTCAACTGTTCCATATTGTGGTGATACCGTTCGGTGAAGTACTGAACCACTTCCATTGGCTCCAGTTGCTCCAGCCTGGCTTTTTTGGCTATTTTATCCTCACCGGCATCGGCATCATTCTCAAGGTGACCAACATCGGTAATGTTACGGACATAACGGACCTTATACCCCAGGTGCCTGAGGTAACGAAACACCAGGTCGAAGGTAATGGCAGGCCGCGCATGGCCAAGATGGGCATCACCATAAACAGTTGGCCCACAGACATACATACCCACGTGGGGAGCATTCAGTGGTTCAAAAAGTTCTTTCCTCCGGCTGAGCGTATTGTAAATATTGAGTTTATGATCCATGAAAATCAGAATTTTACGATGCAAAATTATTAAAATCCCTGCAATATTCATTGTCATTACAGCAACGGCCGCTTATGCAGTTCACCAGAGGCCAGCCTTGTCATAAATCATCCTGAATTCCTCCGGATATTGTCGCATTTTTTCTGGTATAATATACCCAAAACATTAAAAACAAGAGCGCTATGGCCGAAAAGACAACACCGGTACCGGAGGAAGCAGAGCCCATTTCTTCGGCCGGGATTGATGAGATTCCCTGGTTAAAAAGGAATGATGCAACAACAACGATGGTATTATTTAAAAAATGTGCGACAATAGGAACCCATATTGAGCCTGACCAGACATACAGGTATCCGAAAAGGAGTCCCAGCATGAAACGGGGAAGAAATCCGAAAAACTGCAGGTGCAGGGCACTGAACAGGAATGCTGAAATGATCACAGGCAGATGAACTCCATGGAAAACCTTCCTGAAAAGACCTATCAGTGCTGATCTGAACAGCAATTCTTCGCCCAGAGAAGGCAACACCCCAATCATCAGAATGTTGACAATAAGAGCTGATGTCCCGGTATCATTGAGCAGTCGGTTGGTGAGTTTTGAAGCGGTATCTTCAGAGGTTCGCATCCATTCTTCCAGTCCGGAGAGTTGCGGTGGAAGTATCAGCCTTTCATTCCATTCGGTAAGATAACCTGTTAAAGGTCCGGCGGCCAGCAGAAGCAAAAGGGCGGCAATTATGTGGGTGAATCCGGGTTTGTAAAAACCAAGAAACAACAAGGGGTATCGTTCGCTCAGCAGGGCAAACACAAAGGGTGGCAGGAGGAAAAACCCCACCTGGTTCAGCATCTGGGTAAGACGCATGAAACCCAGATTCATCATATCCGGATCACCTGATCCTTCAAGGACACTTTTTCCCCAGATCAGGACAGAGAGCAGGTATGAAAATGAAAGAGAAAGAATACCACAGAGTAGGATGACCAGGACCAGCGTAAGTAGCCGTGAACCGGATGTTAGATCCCTGAATACAGGTTGCAGTCGCATAGCTGGTTAAAAATTCGTTATTTTGCAGAGGTAAACAACAGAGTGTCTACCCATCAATTGTTTCCCGCGATGACACAAAGTTATGACAATAATTCATTTTTTGTCAAAGCCGGTAATATGATACAAGTCCGGCAAGGACAACAGCTTCTATCATATATTGCCACCATTTAAGAAAACATACAGTACCCGGATGAAAATAGGACAGGTTGAAGCAGGTGAGTTCCCGGTTATGCTGGCACCCATGGAGGATATCACCGATCCTCCTTTCCGGCAGCTTTGCCGTAATTTCGGGGCGGATGTTGTTTTCACAGAATTTATCGCGTCAGAAGGGCTTATCCGGGATGTTGAAATGAGCAGAAGGAAACTTGATTTTTCTGAATCAGAAAGACCTGTCGGCATCCAGATATTCGGGCACAATGTTGATTCCATGGTGATGGCTGCGAAGCTGGCCGATGAAGCCAACCCGGACTTTATCGACCTGAATTTCGGGTGTCCGGTCAGGAAAATCGTCAACAAGGGAGGCGGTGCTGCCCTTTTGCAGGATATTCCCCTGATGCTGAAAATAACCGGATCGGTTGTCAGGGCCGTTTCCCGGCCTGTAACCGTTAAGACCCGGCTTGGCTGGGATGAGAATTCGAAAGTTATTGTTCATCTGGCCGAACAGTTACAGGATGAAGGCATCAGCGGACTCACCATTCACGGTCGTACCCGGGCGCAGATGTATAGCGGCAAGGCCGACTGGACGCTGATCGGAGAGGTCAAAAACAATCCGCGCTTAATAATCCCGATTGTTGGCAACGGCGACATCACCGATGGAACGTCTGCTGCTGAGAAAAGGGCACAAACAGGGGTTGACGGCATCATGATCGGCAGGGGAGCTACCGGTAATCCCTGGATATTCAGGGAAGTAAAGCATTTTCTCGAAACCGGAGAATTATTGCCCGGACCGGGTCTGATTGAAAAGCTGGAAGTATGTCAGGCTCACCTGCTTGCTTCGGTTGCGTGGAAAGGAGAAATTACATCCCTGCTTGAAACCAGAAAGCACTACCCGCATTATTTCAGCGGGATCCCGGATTTCAAACCATTCCGGATGAGGCTGATGTCGGCCATGACAATTCGGGATATTTTTCTGATTTTTGACGAAATACGCACCAAATACGTTAATAAATAGCACTCAAGGCATTACTTATCGCTGTAAACAGGATATATTAGATCATAACCTCTTGTCTTTGAAAGAAAAGAGTTAATTCACGGATATTTTGTAACTTCGGTCTTAAATATGCTCTGATGGCGCAGGAACCACTTAAAATTTTTATTGTTGAAGATGATGTAATCTTTGCCAAGATTATGTCGCATCACCTTACGCTCAACCCGGAGTATGAAGTAGAGATATTTCCTGACGGGAGGAGCCTGCTGAAAAATCTTTATAAGAATCCGACCCTTATTTCTCTTGACTATAACCTGCCGGACATGACCGGATTGGAGGTGTTGAAACATGTACGTGAATTTAACCCGGATCTTCCGGTTGTGATTGTTTCAGGTCAGCAGGATGTGGCAACAGCCATTGAACTGCTCAAAAAAGGCGCTTATGATTACATCCTGAAAGATCAGGATACCAAGGAGCGCCTGTGGAACATCACCAAGAATATCAGGGAGAACATTAAGCTTCGCCAGAAAATTGCCGACCTTGAGGAGGAAATCGGCCGTAAATATGAAAACAATAACCTCATCAAGGGCAACAGCCCGGCCATCAGCAAGGTTTTTACACTGATCGAGAAAGCTTCCAGAACCAATATTACAGTCTCTATCTATGGCGAAACCGGAACAGGGAAGGAGCTGGTTGCCAAATCGATACATCATGCATCGCCCCGCAGCAGGAAACCCTTCGTAGCGGTCAATGTTACGGCCATTCCCAAGGAACTGATCGAAAGCGAGATGTTTGGCCATGAAAAGGGTGCCTTTACCGGGGCCAACAACCGCCGCATCGGAAGGTTTGAGGAAGCCAATCAGGGAACCATCTTCCTGGATGAGATCGGCGATATGGACCTCAACATGCAATCAAAACTGCTCCGCGTTCTTCAGGAGGAGGAGGTGACAAGGGTCGGTGGAAATGAAAATGTAAAACTGGATGTGAGGGTGATCGTGGCGACCCATAAGAATCTTCAGGAACTTGTCCGTAAAGGGGAGTTCCGTGAAGACCTTTATTACCGTCTGCTCGGGTTGCCGGTAAATCTTCCGCCTCTTCGCGAAAGGGGTAATGATATCGCACTGCTGGCCAGGTTTTTTGTGGATGACTTCTGTCTGAAAAACAAAATGAAGAAACTTTCCATCACCCCCAAGGCAATTGAGAAGATTCAGAAATACCCGTTCCCGGGAAATGTCAGGGAACTCAAAGCCATCATGGAACTCGCCTCGGTGATGACCAATACCGAGACCATTGAGGATTCGGATATAACCTTCAGCACAGTCAGTGCATCGCAGGACTTCCTTTATGAGGAAACTACCCTGGAGGAATACAACAAAAAGATCATCAACCACTTTATGCAGAAATACAACAACAGGGTAAGGCAGGTGGCCCAGAAACTCGACATCGGGAAAACCACCATTTACAGGTTGATGAGTGAAGGGAAACTTTAAGAAATTTCGGATTTCGGATTTGCGATTTCGGATTTACAGCCCGCCTTGTGAGAACGAAGTGATTACGAGGATTTACGATTTACAGTTCCGGCATTCGTGATACTTTTATTTATGTTGTTGGTTCGCATCTTATCACTGATGCGAATCTGTATTGTAGGTTTGTAATCAGATAAACCCCAAAATCGATCAAATAAATATCAATGTCGATTCCTGAATTCCGGTTTCGGGAAAAAGGAGTGATAATCTCACAATAACTCACAGATATCTGTTCCGGGTTTCAGATGCCAGGCATTGATCCCGACAGTCCGGGCGGCTTCTACATGAACAAGGGTATCGTCAATAAACAGGGTTTCTTCCGGTTTCAGTCCGCCATCATTCAATACATAAAGGAATATTTCCGGATCGGGTTTTACCAGGCCGATCTGATGCGAAAACCATAATTTTTCAAACAGTTTGCCAAGTCCGTATCCGAATTCTTTCTGAAACCGTTCCATGTAGCAATCGTAATGGATCTGGTTGGTGTTCGACAAAAGAAAAACCCGGTACAAAGCACCCAGGCTTTTTAGTTTTTCAACACGACCTGCCGGAAGGTCAAGCAGCAGGGCATTCCATGCATCATCTACCTGTTGTGCAGTGACTCCCGGGATAAGCTTTCCGAGCACGCTGGTACGGAAATCATCCGGGGTGATGGCTCCTTTCTCAAGATCGATCAGTATTTCTGAACTGCTGCGGCTGCCCCAGAAATCGATTCCATCGCGCACTCCAAGCCGGGTAAATGCCCGGGCGCTTAGTTGAGGATCGATATTCAGTAAAACCTGGCCGAAGTCGAATATAATGTTTTTTATCCCCGAAAGGTTTATTTTTTCCTGTTCCATTATGCTTCAAGGTGAATGAATGGTCAAAGCTAAAAAAAATGAAGGGGATCCCTGTTAAATTTTGATTATTTTGTACATTTGCAATCCCTTAATAAAACAAGGGATGTAGTTTAAAAGCTACAGGGGCCTATAGCTCAGTCGGTTAGAGCACCTGACTCATAATCAG
>JADIZB010000038.1 GCA_016705005.1 Bacteroidales bacterium
AAACATTTAATCGTGAAATCAGGTCAGCTTTTTTGAGTCTAAATTTGTCAGCACATTATCGAACCCTATCTTTGTACAAAATGTGCCACTGTGAAAACACTGATTGTTTATGGGTCTGCCTTCGGCAATACAGAACAGATTGCCTTTGCCATCCGTGATGTACTATCGGGCAGTGGAACTGTGAAGACAGTGAAACCCGAAGATTTTACTCCGGAAGATCTGACTGGCATTGATTTACTGGTGGTTGGCTCCCCGACCCAGAAATTTTCGCCGCTGAAAGGGATTTCCGGTTTTCTTTCAGCCATCAGGCCGGGAAGTCTGAAAAACGTAAAAACAGCAGCCTTTGACACAAGGATCGACATAAAGAAAGTCAACAACAGGATGCTTAATTTCATGGTTTTTCTTTTCGGATATGCAGCTCAGCCCATTGCTGCCAGACTTAAATCCAAAGGAGGAATTCCGGCAGCACCTCCTGCCGGCTTTTTTGTTGATGATACCAAAGGACCTGTGAGCGCCGGTGAAATTGAAAAAGCACGTGAATGGGCCAGGGGAATGCTGGCGTGATTCATCTCCGGATAACAACCAGATTCAAAACCTTTAATTCTTCATAACCCTTAACAGGGAGCTCACGTGTAATTCCATAACTTCCATAATTTTTAATAATCCGTTATATTTTCGTATCACGCAATGCCATAATGTCGCAAATAATTGATCTTAAATGATTTGCAAATTCGGGTTTCATCATAATAATATACTGATAATCTATCGTTTAACCTTAATTAACAGATCATTTTAATTTTAGGAAAACCGGTATATTCTTAAGTACTAAAGTTTCGTAGCTGAATTTTCAGTTTAATTGATAATTAATTGGAAATACTATGGAATTCTATGTTCATGTATTTCAATGTAATACCATATCCATTTTTTTCCCATCTCAAAGGAGGATCGGCCTTCTAAAAATGGCGTTAAGAAAACTGGCAGCGAACAAATAAAGAAGAAATGCAACCGACAAAATAGAGTAGAGCTCAGGAAATTAGCGTACAACGGTATATATCAGAGGGAGCAACGGTTCAACCTCATTTCTTCCAGCCAAAATCGCTCGCCAGTTTTTAGCCATTTTTAGAAAGCCTTGATTTTTTGGTACTTTTTGATCAAGCAAAAAGTACAGAAAATAAAGGAGGGCTCATAGGTATAATAGTTTGGATGAAGTTCGGTAAAGATGAAAAGCCAAATATTTTTTGAAAGAACACTGCCCCAAAGCGACATGAATAGCCATTTGAACAAGGTATGGGTTGAGCCAGGCTTACTTACTATTTACCAATCACAAATCATTAAATATCAACAATATGGAATATGAAATCTCAAAGGCGAATCATCAGTTAAGTATTGCTTTTAACCTATAATTCTGAGTTCACTACGAAAAATCGTTCTCTGTCATACTGAGCTTAGTAAAATGAGGCAATCGATTGGTTATGAATACACTTCGACTACGCTCAGTGTGACAATTCTGTTGAAAATGACTTTTCGGAGTAGACTCAATCTTTATGATATTTTCTTGATCACCTGATTTTTCTGTTATTTAAGCAATTCTTCCCGTATTTTTGGCTTTCTTTCACGGATTGAAGGATTGTGTGATGACCAGTGTTGAAAATGCCTGCGCTGCTTTAATCCGTCAATACATAGGATAATGACAAAAAGCAACTCTTCATCAATTTCTGTCCTGGTTCTGGTTTTTCTTTCAGGTTTCACTTTCCTGACATATGAAGTCAGCTGGTTCAGAATGCTATCGCTTGTATTGGGTGCTACAGTATCAGCCTCAACCATCGTACTTACAGCTTTTATGGCCGGATTTGGACTGGGTGCCTGGCATTGGGGCCGGAAAGTTGAAAAGAGCCTTCAGCCCGGAAACCTGATTTTCAGATTACTGATAGCCATTGCCGCACTGGGAATCGTTAACTATTTTTTGATCAGCTTCATCTTACCCGGTTTATATCAACCATTACAGAACGCCGGGCTCTCAGCCTCCCTGACCAGCATGGTGGTCTATATGCCCGCCACGCTTCTGCTGTTTACCCCCGCATTCTTTATGGGAGGTATTCTTCCGGTTGCCGGTAACCTGATCATCAGGTCAGATACAGGGCTGGCATCCCTTCTGGGAAAAATCTATGCCTGGGAAACCCTTGGAAGTACCCTGGGCGGATTGGCAACAGGTTTTTTACTTATTGGTACCCTTGGGCAAAGAATGACCATTTTTGTTGCTGTACTGATAAATCTTGCCATTGCCATATATTTTCTGTTAACAAAAAGCAAAGAATTCCACCAGAATACCAATCCTGTAATACCGGTTGAATCAGTAAAGCAAACCGGCAAAAAGAACAAAACCACGACAGCAGACACAACGGCACTCAACAGCCGGGTCGCTCTTGCGGCTACTTTCTGCTTTGGATTTGCCGTCATCGGATTGCAGGTGGTCTGGATCCGGATCCTGAGAATTTACCTCACCAATACCAGTTACACCTTCTCGCTGATCGCATCGATGGTGATCCTCGGATTGTTTGCCGGAAGCTGGTTTTATATGAAAAAGGGGGACAAATTCAGGAACGACAGCTTTACCATGCTGAAACTCCTGCTGATGACCTCCCTTGCTGTAGTCGTTGGATTCCTGATACTGCTCAGACTTCCCGAACTGATCATGTTCCCCATGGCAGCCAAACAGGACGCCTACTTCCTGAGAATCATCGTTATCCCTGTTATTTCATCGCTGCTTGTCATCATACCCGTAACTTTTATTTCCGGTTATGCATTTCCGCTTGCCTGCAGCTTATACACACGATCGTACCGCGATGTCAGCGGAAGTATCGGCAAAGTGCTTCTGTGGAACACAGCCGGCAGCGTCATTGGTCCCCTGATGGCGGCTTACCTGCTGATTCCCATGCTTGGATCGGGACTGGCAGTTCTGTTTTTCCCGATGATCCTGCTTGTTATTTCATTTTTTATTGCTCAGAAAATATCCGCCATCAGGAAAACCGGTTTCCTCAAACCTATTATAGCAGTAGCCGGCAGCATCATACTGCTGATCCTGGTCGTCCGGCCTGAAGTGTACATTCTTCCCCCTTCCTTTTCACGTTTCGAAAAGAAAATACTCGATTATCATGAATCGGTTGAAGGCACCTATGTTGTCGGTGAAGAAACAAGTGGTAGCAACACTGTGCTTTCTACCTATGTCAACAACAGCGCGGTTATCGGATCAAGCTATGACGCTGTTAAGGTGGTAAAAATGGTCGGACACCTCCCCTTTTTCGCCGGGCTTCAGGTAAAAAATGCCCTGGTGGTCGGATTTGGGATTGGTGTTACAACTTCAGCCATTGCTTCCCACCCCGGTGTAGAATCCATCGACTGCATCGAACTGGTTTCCGGCCTGAAAGATGCTGCCCATTATTACAGTGGCCTGAACAATAACATCCAGAATGACAAGCGTTTGAAGATCAGAACCGGCGACGGACGGCATTTTCTGCAATCCAGCAACAAAAAGTATGACCTTATCTCCAGCGACCCTACACATCCCATACTTGGATCGGGAAACCTCTACACAAAGGAGTATTTCGAACTGTGCAAAGCCCATCTGAATGCGGGTGGAATGGTTTCGCAGTATCTCCCCCTGCACAAACTGCTGCCGGCCGATTTCCAGGGAATTATAAAAACTTTTCATACTGTTTTTCCGAATTCGACCATCTGGCTGGGGCACAACCATGCTGTTCTCCTGGGAGCCAACGGTCCGCTCAGCATTGACTTTCAGCAATGGACAGAAAACATCTCCCGTTCAGTAAAAGACCCATATTTTTACACCAATCCTTACCATCTGGTAGCCTGCCTGGTCCTGGACAGTGCTCAAATCAGCCGGTTTCCTGCTGATATAAAAATCAATACCGACGATAAACCCTACGCTGAGTTCTTTAAATTGTCCTCTTTTGAAGCAGGAAATCTGACGTCAAACCTTGACTTTCTAAACAAGAACAGGTGCGATGTTAACCGGGTTTTCCGGAACATTCCCGATCAGGCGATGATGCGGCGGTTTGTCAGAGGAAATGAATTGCTGACTGAGGGGGTATTTTATGATCTGCAGGGAAACAGGAAAGAATTTCTGAATAAATTGCAGGCTGCCGTTGCCGCAAATCCGGAGGATGAAGAATATCCTTTCCTGATACAGTTTAATTTCGGAAGGTAAATGGAATGACGAATTACGAATTACGAATGACGAATTACGCCTGCCCTGCAGAAGCTCAGTGTAGGCGGGGAATGACGAATGACGAATGACGAATGACGAATGACGAATTACGAATTACGAATTACGAATGACGAATTACGAATGACGAATGACGATGAAGAATGAAGAATGAAGAATGAAGAATGAAGAATGAAGAATGAAGAATGAAGAATGAAGAATGAAGAATGGAGTAGTAAAAGTCAGAATAGCACATAAGCAGGATCCGGCGGGGCGTAACATGATCTTTTATATATCCGGCAAAAGATACATGCATTTAGTCAATTTTTTTCCTGACAATATTGTCTCTGAATAAACAACCGCCCGGAGTTATTCAATAAAAAAGTCCGGCACTTCTCCCGAAAAGGAGCGTGCCGGACTTTTTACTTTGATGGTTATTAGTTAATAAAGATCTTTTTGGTGACAGATCCTGAGTCGTTAACAACATTGATCAGATATATACCTGAAGTGAGATGTCTGCACTTTATTTTATCCATTCCTGATCCGGAAGCCTGTTTTTTCATCATAACCTGGCCCCGGGAATTCATCAGGGTAATATCTGCCCTGTCAGAAATGCCCTGAATTACAACCTCTCCGTCACGCAAAAAGGATATAAAATCCGATGTTGCCGAAGGCGTCTCTATACCGACTGTACTTGCAAAACGAATCAGAAAACGATCCGGATCATCGCCAGGTCCGGCGTTGAAAGTATATTCAGACTGGGTGTTTATTGGCTGAACGACGCCTGTTTTTGTATCTTCCAATATAACCTTTGTTTCAGATGGTAATGTGTTTCCGGCAAGGGTGATGGTATACACAGCTTCAGCCCCTGCAGCAACTGAAAGCGGTACACTACCGTTCAGATAGCTGAGAGGCAGGGAATTCACCGATAGTCTGGCTTCACCGGCAGTAGTGTAAAATGTTGGAACTGCAGAACCGCCATTCAATTTGTAAGCATCATATGACCGGTCAAAACCTGAAGTTGCCTGATCGGTAAACCGGATAAAGGTTTCGTCGCCCCGGTTGTTGCCGGTTATCTTCAGATGAACAAGATTTTCTGTTACATTCTTCTTGTATTGGGATGTTCCGCTGTGCACCCTGTCGGCATTTTCAAGTGTCAGAGCCGGCGCCGGACCATCCGCATGTACAAAGAAACCCTGCATGGCCGGGATGATGCCATCCGTCAGACTTCCGACACCATCAACATAACTGTAGTAGGTTGATGAGGCATTGTCGTAGACATAGACAGCATTTTCAAGATCGGAATACTGCGAAACAACTACATTATCCCAGTCAATGGCCGAAGGATAGGGATTGCCGATCAGGTTCCATCCCGGATCTGTGGAGCCAGCATTGGTCAATGCCGGAAGCCCGGTTCCTGTGGCTAATGTCCCGGAATTCAAAACTCCTGAAAAAGTTTTTGTAACATCCACGGGATAAGCTACAAGGTAACCCCTGCCAACGGTAAAGTTGCTTTCAAAAGCCGGGTTAATCTCCGTACCATCACCTGAACGGAAGTTAATCCACATATAGGACGCTTCATCAAACTTATAAAAATCGCTGGTTGCATTGTTTGGAGGGTCACTGAACTGTGGTGAAATCGGTTGCGCGGCAACCGGAGATGACAGGAAATGGTACATATCATCCTGCTGATCGAGGTATTTTGTCAGGTAACTCTGTACTGTTGCAGATACACTGCCACTATGGATCAGCGATCCGCAACCATCGGCATTGCTTTTTAAGATCAAACCGCTATTTCCGCCATCCAGTGTCATGGTGCCGCTTACAGTAAGTTTACCGACAGGTTCAATGGTGATGCTCTTCACATCGACATTGGTGGCTACAGCATCGTTGGTAGCGTTGATAATAATCACATTGCTCAGCTCATCCGGCACCACTCCCTCACTCCAGTTTGAAGCAACGGACCAGTCAGAGGAAGTTTCACCCAGCCAGTAATACCCGGGATCATCCCCCTGAATCCGGAGAAAAGGGTAACCATTGTTGGTTGTGCCATTCATAGCCCATACACCGGTGGAAGTAAAATTCCATCCGGCTTCGGTAAATGTGGCCATCGTCTTCATCTCTGCAGTGGTTTTGCCCCCGTCACCAATCATACCGGTCTGGCCCGAAGTTTCCTGATCGTAGAAACTGTTGACATTAAAGCTCACACCTTCCATACGACCTGCCAGTCCTCCCGTAAAAGCATAAGTAAGATCAATTCCATAATAATTTATAAATCCGGTGGAAAAGCAATTCTCAATATTTGCTCCACCGGCAATCCCGACCAATCCTCCCAGGCAATTGTAATAGAGTTCAGGGGCTGAGACAGAACCCGTAGCATAACAACTGGTAATCTTCTTATAGGTACCACCCGCAAGTCCTCCAACGTACTGGTGGGTATTCGCCACTACAGTATTGTCAATATCACAGGATGAGTAGCATGTGATCATTTCACTGTTAAGATAACCAACCAGTCCGCCGACATATCCTGCTCCATAACCGGTAACTGTTCCTGTTGAGTAGCAATTCTCTACCATGATTCCGGTTGGCTCAGTCATACTACTGACACTTCCGGCAAGTGCTCCAACCCTATAACCACCGGTGATATCGACATTGAGAAGACCCAGATCCGGTAATCTTTCCGGTTTCCAGACTGCTGAAAAGGCCAACATCACCGCCGGTATTTGTGTCGATGGTTAAATTACTGATGGTATGCCCCTGCCCGTTATAAATTCCTTTAAAGTTTTCGATCGGGGCCCAGCCGGTTCCGGTTGAATAGTCCGTCAGATCAATATCAGCTGTTTGTGAGAAGTAAATCAGCTCAACCGGATCTATGTGATAACGGATGATATTCAGATCGGCTGCGGTGCCTACCAGGTAAGGGTCGCCTACCACACCGGTTCCATTGGCAAATGAAGTGTAGGAACTTATGCTTACCCCATCGCTGTAATAATTGTTGTTTACAGAATAAAACCTGTAATCATATTCTCTTGAAGCATTGAGACCTGTGTTGGCATAACTTGTTCCATTGGAATTATAGATTACCACACCATCACCGAGGTTGTCCGAAACGCTGTAGGCCACTCCCTGAATGGGTTCAGTCCATTCCTGTGATTTCAGTTTCCTGACGATCATAACCCCAAAGCCCTCTGAGTTCTTCTCCCATTCAAGATTGATCCTGGTATCAGGATCTGTTGCATCATGAATTGCAGAACAAAACTGGGGAGGATTTATCGCCTGAACTGTAAAAGAAGCCTCAGTAGTATAAAAATCATCCCCATACCAGTCGTGCCAGCACTGAATTTTATATTTTACCTGTGTCCCGGTTTCCCATGGCCCTATGGCACTTCCTTCGTTCGAATACCTCGAATCATTCCCTGAAACGGTTCCACGGCTGAAAAGGTCATATTGAGTCGTAGCCCAATCATTTATAGTATAAACAAACTGTGCACCCAAACCCGGATCATCCTGATACCATAGCCATATTTCTCCTTCAAGCCAGTCGCCCGCATAAATAACCGGAGGCGTTGTACTCACTGTCCAGATGAGTGTGGATGAAGATCTGACCTTATCACCATACCATCCTCCATCGGCTTTTACGATATACGAAAAGAGCAATACACTGAATAGTAAAATTATTTTTTTCATAAGATTAATTATTTATTGAAACAGAGCTAACAGCCGCTATACTATATTTCAGATTTGATGAATAGTAATAGTCGATTTCCTGCAGATCTTTAACTTTTTTATCAGAATCCCTGATTTTCTGAAAATCCCGGGAAATGACATCCGAATTTTAATCCGAAGTATCCTGATTTGGCTGAATAATCCGACATGGCAACTATTTTTTTATGCACCCGGCCTGTTATCTGAATAATTTTCCTGAAAAGTTGGTTGATGACTTACTTAGTGTTATTTTTACACCTTGAGATTCCTGAACAGAATTTTAACGCAGGAATCTCTTTTTCTGACTTTTCCATTTTTCAATTGCAGTTATTGACGAAAATCTACAGAAATGAGAACCCCTCTCCTTTTTATCATTTCCATGTTTCTGATACTTCCGGTTTTTGCGCAGCATCAGAAAAAAGCTACCTCAGGAGCTGACATCATCAAACCTGTTGGTATTCTTCCTGGTCTTTCAGATGAAGAGTTGCTCGATGTGGTACAGCGCCAGACTTTCCGCTATTTCTGGGATTTCGCCCATCCGGTCAGCGGGTTGGCACGCGAACGAAGCAACGAAGCTTACGGATACGGAAACGAAGTTGTGACCACCGGCGGCACAGGTTTTGGCATCATGGCCACGGTGGTTGCCGTTGAACGGGGCTGGATCACCCGCGACAGCGCAGCCCGTCATCTGCTCAAAATGGTTAAATTCCTCTCGAAATCAGATTCATATCATGGGGTTTTCCCGCACTGGCTCAATGGTTCAACCGGAAAAACAATTCCCTTCAGCCGGAAAGACGATGGTGCTGACCTGGTTGAATCATCTTATCTGTTTCAGGGTCTTCTGACTGCCCGGCAATACTTTTCACACGATAATCCGGTTGAATCTGAACTGAGAAACCGCATCAACTGGCTCTGGAGCGACATTGAATGGGACTGGTTTACCAGGGGCGGGCAGGAAGTACTCTACTGGCACTGGAGCCCCAACAACGACTGGGCCATGAATTTCGCCGTAAGGGGATTTAATGAATGCCTGATCATGTATGTGCTCGCAGCAAGCGGAGAACGACACCCGGTGAGTCCGGCAGTCTACCATAATGGCTGGGCACAAAGCAACTTCTTCAAAAACGGAAAAGAGTTTTACGGAATAAAACTGCCACTGGGCTTTGATTATGGTGGTCCCCTGTTTTTTTCACATTACTCATTTCTCGGTCTGAATCCTAAAGGGCTCAAGGACCGATACGCCGATTACTGGGAACAGAACCGCAACCATACGCTGATCAACCATGCACATTGTGTTCAGAATCCGGATCATTTCAAAGGTTATGGCGAAAACTGCTGGGGACTCACTGCCAGCGACAACCACGAAGGCTACAATGCACATTCACCCGATAATGACCTGGGTGTAATCTCACCTACTGCCGCTCTCTCAGCTTTTCCCTATACCCCTGAATTCTCGATGGCAGCCCTGAAGCATTTTTACTATGATCTCGGAGATAAAATATGGAGTGAGTATGGTTTTGTGGATGCTTTCAACGAAAGCAAGGGATGGTATGCAAAATCACACCTTGCCATTGATCAGGGGCCGATCATTGTAATGATAGAGAATTATCGTTCAGCCCTGTTATGGAACCTGTTCATGAGTTGCCCCGAAATACAGCAGGGGCTCAGAAAACTGGACTTCAGCACACCCTATCTGAACAACCAAAAGCAATAATATCGACGGTATATGATCCTGAAAATCAAACAACGCCTGATCATCCTTGCAGCAGTTCTGTTCTCTTGCAGTATGACATCCATTGCCCAGAATGATAAAGGTGCTTACTTTCCTGATTCCATCACTCCCGTAGGAATCATACCTGGTCTTTCTGATGCTGATTTGCTTGAAACTGTTCAGCGGCAAACATTCCGCTTTTTCTGGCATGGTGCACATCCCGTAAGCGGACTTGCCCTTGAAAGGAGTAATACGGTAAAAGCTGAGCACTACTGGGACTATATCAATGAAGCATGGGATGAGCCCAACCTCAGCAAATCCGACTTCGGACCGGATGCCTGTGCCATAGGAGGAACAGGATTCGGTATCATGGGCACCATTGTCGCTGTTGAAAGAGGCTGGATAGGAAGAGACACTGCTGTGGGACGCCTGATTCAGATGGCTGATTTTCTGATCAATGCAGATTGCTATCATGGAATATACCCGCATTTTATGCATGGCACTACAGGCAAGACCATTAAATTCGACAGGCTCGACGATGCAGCCGACCTGGTTGAGACCTCCTACCTGCTGATGGGTTTCCTTTGTGCACGTGAATACTTCAACAATGATACCCGTGAGGAAAAATACCTCCGCAAACGGATTACCCAAATGTGGAATGCTTCCAACTGGAACTGGCATACCAATGGTGAAAACAAACTTTACTGGCACTGGAGTCCCAACAACGGTTTTGATATGAATTTCCCCATCTGGGGATGGAATGAATGCCTGATTACTTACATTATGGCAGCGTCAAGTCCATACCATTCAATCTCCAAATCTGTGTATGACGGAACCTGGGCAGGCAGCAGCGGATTTAAAAACGGCAAATCCTATTATGGTATACGGTTACCCTTAGGAAATTACGATATGGGTGGACCTTTATTTTTTGAACAATATACCTTTACGGGCATTGATCCGAACGGACTTACGGATTCGCTCGGGAACGACTATCTGGAGCAATGTCGCAACCATACACTGATCAACAGGGCTTACTGTATTGAGAATCCAAAGAAATACACAGGATATGGTGAAAATTGCTGGGGACTTACTGCCGGAGACTCCTACAAAGGTTACGTTGCCCACTGCCCGGAAACTGATTTCGGTGTAATTCAGCCAACGGCCGCCATCTCATCCATACCTTATACCCCGGAATACTCCATGCAGGCTCTCAGACACTTCTACTACCAACTGGGCGATAAAATCTGGAGTGATTACGGATTTACCGATGGTTTCAGCGAATCGCACGACTGGTATGCCCAAAGTCACCTTGCCATTGACCAGGGCCCCATTGTTGTAATGATTGAAAATTACCGGAGCGGCCTGATCTGGAAACTTTTCATGCAAATTCCGGATATTCAGAAAGGATTGAAGAAACTGGGATTTTCGAACAGATATACAAAGAACTAACCGATTCACCGGAAATGAAATCAATGAACCGGAATCCGAAACGAGCTTTAGCATCAGCACTGCTGATACTATTTACGTTTACAGGTTTTACGGCAATTCCTGAGGATATCGGTCGTATTATTCATTGGCACAAAACCGGGACTGGTCTTGAAGGAAAGACGGAAAGGGCCTTTTTCAACATACAGGTATGTAACAAACACATCATCAGGGTCCGGGTTTCACAAAAGGAAACCATGAGCAATTTCTCTTATCTGCTCGATCCGGAATATAAGCCTCAGAAAACCGGATTCAGTGTTTCACGTGCCGGAAACAAACTGATTGTTTCGACCGATTCTCTGACTGCCGAAATTGAGATGGAACCTTCATTCAGAATTATCTTTAAAGATACCGGAGGCAATGTGATCAATGAAGATTCAGGGGGCAAAGGTTTTGGCTACAGTTTTAACGGCAACCGAACCAACCTTTATAAGAAACTGCAGCCAGGCGAGCGTTTTACCGGTCTGGGAGAAGTATTGGGTAACCTCGACAAACGCGGGTCGGCATTTACGCTGAACAATACCGACACATACAAATACGGTGATCCCCGACTTCCGATGTACACCAATGTCCCGTTTTATATTGGCATTCACAGCAATCAGGTTTATGGCCTGTTTTATCACAACACCTACAAAACTTTCTTCAATTTTGGTGTTTCAACACCTGAATTTGCCTCAATCACGGGCGATGGCGGGGATATCGATTACTTCTTTATTTACGATAACAGCATTGCCGGTATCCTCAGGAATTATTCTTTGCTGACCGGCAGAATGCCTCTGCCTCCCCTCTGGAGCCTGGGATATCACCAGAGCCGTTGCAGTTATTTTCCACAGAACGAAGTACTTGACATAGCCGAAACATTCAGGACTAGGAAAATCCCTGTAGACTGTATCGTTCTCGATGCCGATTACCTCTGGGAATATGAACCATTCAGAATCAATCTGAAGCGATTCCCGGATATGCCCGGATTAACAGCAAAACTCAGCAAACTCGGCATAGAAGTAACCGCTTCGGTGAATCCGGGAATCAAAATTGACAGCACCTATTTTGCACATAACGACGGACTGAAGAAGGATATTTTTGTGAAGTATGCTGACGGCAGTCTTTATACTGCGGAGATTGCACCCAGTCTGAACAATTTTGTGGATTTCACCAACCCGTTGGGCAGACAATGGTGGGCAGACAACATGAAATTTCTACCCGACAATGGCATTCACGGCTACTGGAATGACATGAATGAGCCCGCAGTAGGAGCCTCATACCTCCCTGATAATCTGTTATTTGATTTCGACGGACACAAAGCCGATGCCCTCGAAGCCAAGAATGTTTACGGTATGCAAATGGCCCGTTCATCCTATGAATCAGCATTGAAATACGGGGAAGGAAGACGCCCGTTTATCCTTACCAGGAGCGGTTTTGCCGGGGTTCAGCGGTATGCAGCTGTCTGGACAGGCGATAATACCGCGGACGATGAATTTATCCCTGGCGGGGCTTTACTCAACACCCAGATGGGTCTCTCCGGGATTCCTTTTACAGGGGATGATATCGGAGGTTATATCGGCACCACATCAAAGGAATTGTTCATACGATGGATCGAAACAGGTGTTTTTCAACCTTTTGTCCGCAACCACAAGGAATCCTATGCTGCGGCCAACGAACCATGGGCTTATGGATCTGAAGCCGAGGCCATTGCCCGTGAATTCATCGGGTTTCGCTATAAACTGATGCCTTACATATACTCAACATTCTATGAAACCAGCAACACCGGAATGCCGGTTGTAAGAAGTCTTTGTATTGACAATCCGTTTAACACTCAGGTATACAGCCTTCATTATCAGTACCAGTTTATGCTGGGAGAGGCACTGATGGTAGTGCCGGTAACGACAAAGGAAGAAACCAGGCAACTCTATCTGCCACCCGGGCTGTGGTATGATGTATATAACGATCGTACTTATACCGGAGACAGTGAAATCAGCGTTAAATGTCCCATTTACAGAATTCCGGTATTTGTTAAGGCTTCATCGGTTCTGCCGGTGCAAAGCCTTGTTCAGACTACAGCAGAGCAGCCTTCTGACACCCTGCAGATACATATTTATAAAGGTTCTGAGAACAATTCCTTTCTGCTTTATGAAGATGACGGCCTGACGTTTGATTATAAGGAGAAGCATTTCAGGAAACAACAGATTGATTACCTGGCCGGTGAAAACGTGGTTTTGTTCAGGAAACCGGAAGGCAGCTTTCAGTCCCGCTACAAACACCACCAGCTGATTCTTCATGGATTCGGGGCTGAGATCAGTCAGGTGATCGTGAACGGGCAAACCGAAAATCTCAAAATCTCAGAATCAGCTATTTTAAATCCTCTGAAAGCACTGGAACCTGTATATGAGGCCACTTATTACAAACTAATCAGCTCAGACCAGGGAATTCCGGAGGTGAAAACGGTGTTGATGAAAAATACAAATAATGAAATCAGGGTTGAACTGAATTAAAATCCCACGATGAAAAAACTACTTTTTCTGCTGACAGGTATATTCCTCTTTTCCGGAACAATATCAGTGTACTCACAACAAAACACTTATTGCAATCCGATGAACCTGGATTATGGTTACACTCCGATCCCGAATTTCTCGGACTGGGGAAAACACCGGGCGACAGCTGACCCTGTCATCACCTTGTACAAGGGCGACTACTATCTTTTTTCAACCAATCAGTGGGGCTATTGGTGGAGCTCTGACCTGAGCAACTGGAATTTCGTCGCACGCTCGTTCCTGAAGCCTTATCATAAGGTGTACGACGATCTGTGTGCCCCGGCGGTCTGGGTTCAGGGCGATACTCTGCTTGTTTTCGGTTCAACCTATTCGTCGTCGTTTCCGATCTGGATGAGTACAAATCCGAAAGCCAATGAATGGAAAGAGGCCATCGACTCGCTCGAAATCGGGGGATGGGATCCCTCCTTTTTTACCGATGATGACGGAAAACTCTATATGTACAATGGCAGCAGCAATAATTTTCCTATCTATGGCATTGAGCTGAACAGAAAAACATTCCGGCCCTACGGAACCCGAAAAGAATTGCTGCTGTTGAATGAAAAACGCTTTGGGTGGCACCGGTTTGGTGAGCACATGGACAATACTTTTCTCAACCCTTTCATTGAGGGTGCCTGGATGAACAGGCACAATGGCAAATATTACCTGCAGTACGGTGCTCCGGGAACAGAATTCAGTGGCTATGCCGATGGAGTGGCTGTGAGTGACCGCCCCCTTGGAAATTTCGTACACCAGCCCCTGCCCTTCTCCTATAAACCCGGGGGATTCGCCCGTGGGGCAGGACATGGGGCTACTTTTGCCGATAATTATGGCAACTACTGGCACATCAGTACCATTGCAATTTCTGTAAAGAATAATTTTGAACGAAGACTGGGTTTGTGGCCTGCCGGGTTCGACAGCGATGATATAATGTATTGTAACACAACTTTTGGCGATTACCCACACTACCTGCCCAAAGGCAAGGCAAACCACCTCGAAAGCCGTTTCACCGGCTGGATGCTGCTGAATTACAACAAGCCTGTAACCGTTTCGTCAACCTATGGCGGATTTTATCCGAACAATGCCGTGGACGAGGACATCAGAACCTATTGGTCAGCCGCTACTTCCGGGAAAAACGAGTGGATCATCAGTGACCTTGGAGCCCTGTGTACTGTAAATGCCATTCAAATCAATTATGCCGATCAGGATGCTGAATTTCTGGGTAAAAGTTCAGGTGTATTTCATCAGTACAGGATATGGAGTTCCTCCGATGGAAAAAAATGGCAGCTGATTGTTGACAAAAGCAGGAATGATAAGGATGTGCCACACGATTATACCGAACTTGACAAGCCTGTGGAAAGCCGGTTTATCAAACTTGAAAACCTCCATATGCCCACCGGGAAATTTGCCATCAGCGGACTGAGGGTTTTTGGCAAAGGCCATGGCAGCATCCCGGAGAAGGTGAAAGAACTGATTGTTCTCCGCACCGAAAATGACAAAAGAAGTGCCTGGCTGAAATGGCCGGTGGTTGACAATGCGACAGGCTATAATATCTATCTGGGCACTGCGCCTGAAAAACTCTACAATTGCATCATGGTACTTGGCCGGAACGAATACTGGCTGAAGACCATGGACAAAGACCTGCCTTTCTATTTCACCATAGAAGCCTTCAATGAAAATGGAATCTCGGAAAGAACACAAATCATCAAATCAGAATAAACAGCGTATATGAAAAAAATCAGTATCCTTATTTCAGCCATCATGGCTGTAAGCATCATGCAAATAAAGGCACAGCCGTTGCCTGATGAAATCAGAATGAACCAGTTTGTCAAAGAACTGATGTCAAAAATGACACTCGAAGAGAAGATAGGACAGTTAAACCTGCCCGGTGCCGGTGACATTACGACAGGTCAGACAGCCAGTTCTGATATCGGTAAGAAAATCATCGAAGGAAGTGTCGGGGGGCTCTTTAACATCAGTTCTGTTGCCAAAATACGTGGTGTTCAGCAGGTAGCGGTTGAGAAAAGCCGGCTGAAGATACCTCTGATCTTTGGAATGGATGTCATCCACGGCTATAAATCGGTATTCCCTATTCCACTGGGATTATCCTGCTCCTGGGATATGAACCTGATTGAACAGAGTGCCCGTATTGCAGCGCAGGAAGCCAGTGCCGATGGCATTTGCTGGACTTTCTCACCAATGGTCGACATCAGTCGTGATCCGCGCTGGGGCCGTATCGCTGAAGGAAGCGGTGAAGATCCTTACCTGGGCAGCGAAATAGCAAAAGCAATGGTGAGGGGTTATCAGGGAAAGGACCTATCGGCCAACAACACCATTATGGCTTGTGTTAAGCATTACGCTCTTTACGGAGCTCCGGATGCCGGACGCGATTATAATACCGTTGATATGAGTCACCAACGCATGTACAATGAATATTTTCCACCATACAAGGGTGCCATTGATGCCGGCTCAGGCAGTGTGATGGCTTCATTCAATGAAGTTGACGGTATTCCGGCAACAGCCAGCAAATGGCTTATGACTGAGGTTTTACGTAACCAATGGGGTTTTAATGGTTTCATTGTCACCGATTATACCGGGATCAACGAAATGATTGACCATGGAATGGGCGACCTGAAAACCGTTTCGGCGCTTGCACTGAAAGCAGGCATTGATATGGACATGGTGGGCGAAGGCTTTCTGACAACATTGAAACAGTCGCTCGCTGAGGGTAAAGTCACCATGGACCAGATAGATGCTGCCTGCCGCAGGATTCTGGAAGCCAAATACAAACTTGGTCTTTTTGAGGATCCTTACCGTTACTGTGATTTAAAACGCCCAGCGACTGAAGTATATACCGACGCCAATCGCATGCAGGCCCGAAAAACAGCCGCCCATAGCTTTGTTTTACTTAAAAACGAGGGTAACATCCTGCCTTTGAAAAAAGATGCAAGGATCGCCCTGGTCGGACCGCTGGCCGACAACCGCCTCAATATGTGCGGAACCTGGACGGTAGCCGGTGATTTTGAAAAAGCCATTTCGGTAAAGGATGGCATTAGCATGGTGACAGGAAAACCTGAATTGATTAATTACGCCAAAGGGTCCAATATCGTTGCTGATTCTGCACTTGAAGCCAGAATCGGAATGTTTGGCAAAACAACCGGCAGGGACAGCCGGCCGGCTGAAATTGTGATTTCTGAAGCGGTAAAGGCTTCACAGAATGCCGATGTTATCGTTGCCGTGATGGGTGAAGCTGCTGAATCGAGCGGAGAAAGCTCAAGTATGTCGAACATTGAACTACCTGAAAACCAGCGCGACTTGCTAAAAGCGTTGCTTAACACCGGCAAACCAGTGGTAATGGTACTCTTTGCCGGAAGACCAATGGCCATCAAATGGGAGCACGAAAATGTGCCAGCCATACTCGATGTTTGGTTTGGAGGAAGTGAAGCCGGCGCCGCTGTGGCCGATGTACTTTTTGGTGATGTCGTCCCCTCTGGTAAACTCACCACAACCTTTCCGCAAAATACCGGACAGATTCCCATCCATTACAACCATAAAAATACCGGCAGGCCGCTTGCTGAAGGGCAATGGTTCAGTAAATTCCGTTCTAATTATCTTGATGTCTCCAATGAAGCCCTTTATCCTTTCGGATACGGACTCAGCTATACCAGTTTTACATACAGTGATCTTGTCCTGAGCAGCACCACAATGAAACCTGGAGGAAAAATTAATGTGAGTGTCAAAATTTCAAATACGGGTAACTTCGATGGTGAAGAAGTCGTACAGCTGTATATCCGCGATATGGTTGGAACTACAACCAGACCTGTAAAAGAGTTGAAAGACTTTACCAAGCTGATGATTAAAAAAGGTGAAACCCGCTCGGTTACATTCACCATCGACGAAGAGGATCTTAAATTCTATAACTATGACCTCAAGCATGTTGCCGAAGCAGGGGATTTTAAGGTCTTTGTAGGGGGGAATTCAAGGGACGTCAAAGCAGCAGATTTTGTGTTGACAGAATAACTGTCGCCCAACAGTATTCAAATACCTGCAACTGAAAGATTGCAGGTATTTTTTTTGATATTTGATTCTGAAAACAAATTCTCTTAAATAAAAATGTACTTTTATTGCTTATCGTGAGAAAATTGGCCCAATTAATTATAAAAAGATGATTATCCGTCATTTATAAACCAAATCAGTGATGAAAAAAATCAGGCTTGAATATAAATTTACAGCCATATACCTGATCATGGGATTTTTATGGATATTATTTTCTGACAGTTTTCTGAATTCTATTATTTCTGACCGGGACTATCTAACCCGGGTTCAAACCTACAAAGGGTGGTTTTATGTTGGTGTTACTGCACTTCTTTTCTATTTTTATCTCAGAAAACACCTGGTCAGGCAGAGACAAGCTGAGCAAAAAGCAATTGAAAGCGACAGACTAAAAACAGCTTTCCTTCAGAACATCTCTCACGAGATCCGCACACCTATGAATGGTATCATTGGTTTTGCCTCGCTGCTCGACGACGACGATATTGATGAGGATCTGAAAAAACAATACCTGGGAATTATCACAGGCAGTTCTAACCGTTTACTTGATATTGTCAATGAAATGCTTGACATTTCACTGATAGAAACCGGTAATCTGAAAGTTAACCAACAGAAGGTCGATGTTAACAGGATGATTGATGAATCCTATGAATCCTATCATCTGCAGATAAACCCAATGGTCAGCATGAGCTGTTCAAAAAGCCTGACCGGTGAAAACGCAATTGTTTTAACAGATGGGGTGAAAGTGAGGCAAATACTGAATAATTTGCTGAGTAATGCTGTGAAATTCACTGAAAAAGGTGAAATAGCATTTGGATATACCCTTAACGACAATCAACTTGAGTTTTTTGTTAAGGATACGGGAATCGGCATCCCGGTTGACTTGCATGATCAGATTTTTGACCGGTTCCGCAAAGCCGATACTGAACTAACTCGTTTTTATGATGGGGTTGGTCTCGGATTGTCAATCTGTAAAGGTAATCTGAAATTATTGAACGGAAGTATCAGCGTTGATTCTGAACCCGGTAAAGGATCTGTTTTCCGTTTCAGTATTCCCTATGTAAAATCAGATATTACCCTGAAGAATCCTGCAACCGGGAATACACCGATTCAGTCAGCAAACACGGGCAAATTGGTGGTCCTGGTTGCTGAAGATGAAATAACCAACTTCAGGTATATCAGAGAATTACTTTCAGGCACGAACATTGAGATCATTCATGCACCAAATGGTCAGTCTGCAATTGAAGCATGCGAGAAAAGGCCGGATATAAACATTGTGTTGATGGATTTGAAGATGCCGGTAGTTGATGGGTACGAAGCAGCCAAAAAAATTCTTAGTTTCAGGTCCGACCTGCCCTTGATTGCCCAGACAGCCTTTGCCATGCCGGAAGAGCGTGAAAAAACCCATCTGGCAGGCTTTTCAGGGTACATATCCAAACCATTCAAAAAGGATCAGTTACTCGATCTCATAAGGAAGAATACCTGACTGACGAATTCTGCTTACATCGGAAAAACAACACATATAGTCCATCTATAACTATCCGGGAAGCTTATGCATGTTTATTTCAATGATTAAAGCCAAACTGTTTTTCGAAACAGAATATGCTTTATGTATTCTCTATTTGCTTCCTGTTGAGCAATTTTCCGGAAAATTTCTTTCCAAAACGGGATGACAAAACTACATGTCACAGGATTAAATTTTCAGATGCAAAAACCGGAGATTTAAAGTATCCTTAGTCTGAAAACCTGATTTCAGCATTCATGAAAAATAAATACCGATTGCTGAGCAACCATCGCGATTTTTTTTGTCTGATATAACGAAACCAAAGGCAATCATATTACATTTGTCATTGACTTCAGATTGTTTCCCTTTCTATAATATTAAAAACTCCAAAACATGAATAAAAGGTTTACACTCATCTTACTGTTGTCTGTATTTTCAACGATTATAACAAAAGCCGAATGGATTCCTTTTTCTAAAGAAAGGACAAAAGCAGCACCTCCACAGGTAACGCTTATAAGCAGTGATGCGAAAAGCACTGTTTTCAGGGTTGAATTATCCGGAGTCGGAATCAGCGAAATCGTTTCCGGTGGAAAATCGTATCAATCCATCGACCTGATGACTGAATCACATACGACTGTTCCCGGAAGCCCGCTGATACCCTATCTCTCAGAGCTACTTGCGGTTCCGGATCAAGCCGGCATCACTGCAGAAGTAATTGAAACCGGAAAGGTTCTGACGTATAAGGGTATGCACCTGCAACCAGCCTGTGAAAGTCAATGGGAAGGTCAGATTCTTCGGTCTCAGGAAGAAAATCAGGAAGCATATTCTTCCCGGAATCCGTTTCCGGAAAACAGCGTTATGATTGACCCACCCTCTGTTTTCCGTGATTTCAGGATTGCACGTGTTTCGGTATACCCTGTCAGCTATATCGCTGCCAGAAAAGAGTTACAGATCATTTCCTCACTGACTATCCGGGTCAGCTACGGCAAGGGTCCTGTTATAAACCCGAAAAATACACCAAGAAAAAAGATATCCCCTTCTTTCGGAAAAATATACCGCAGTGCTATCCTGAATTACCAGGAGATGCTTAATACATTCTACAGGGGTACCGAAGATGGACGTGATGTAATTCTGTGTATCATGCCTGATGGTTTTTACGATAGTTTCCAACCTTATGCAACCTGGAAAAGGCAATCGGGAACGGATGTTCGAATTACCAGGTTCAGTGAAATAGGTGCAAATGCAAACAACCCGACTCCCATAAGAAACCACATCACAGATGCATACAATACATGGGAATATCCACCCACTTATGTATTGATGATAGGTGATGACGGAAAGTTCCCCAAAAAGATTGCTACTTTCCCCGATTATTCATTTCCCTGGGAAGAGTACTTTGTAACCGTTGATGGTGTTGACTTTATACCTGATATTATGGTAGGACGTTTTACGAACGAAACAGATTTCACATTACAGGTAATGGTTAACAAATTTAAACTGTACGAAAAGACACCCTATGTAACAAATTCTGACTGGTTTAAAAAAGGGGTATGCTGTTCCAACAATGCCTATGCGTCACAGATTTCTACCAAGCGTTTTGCATATAGCCGAATGATGGAAGGCGGATTTACAAGTGTTGATACATTAATGAGCGACGGAGACCCCTGGACCGGACAGGAATGTACGGTTGATCTTGATGACGTGACTTCCGCCATAAACAATGGAAGAAGCTTTTTGAATTATCGTGGGGAGGGCTGGGACAGTGGATGGTCAGCCTCCTGCTATAGCTTTCAGGTTCAGGATGTTACCGGTCTTAATAATGGACAGATGATGCCTTTCGTCACCAGTATTGGTTGTGGTGTAGCTATGTTCGACACCTGGAATGGAAATTGTTTTGGTGAAGAATGGATTGAAATGGGATCAATTGCAAATCCAAAAGGGGCTGCCTGTTTCATCGGCCCCACTTCGAATACCCACACGGCATACAATAACAGTATCGACAGAGGTATTTATGTCGGTATGTTCCGCGAAGAAATGGACACACCCGGACAGGCCATGCTGCGCGGAAAACTTTACCTGTATAACAGCTGGGGAGTCAATGACCCATGGGTTGAGTACCACTATAAAATTTATTGTATACTTGGCGACCCGAGTATTCACATCTGGAAAGACCTGCCACAACAGGTAACCTGCAATTACCCTTCAACCGTAAATGTTGGAGATAATCACATCGAAGTTTATGTTGAGCATCTGGCAACAGGTCAGCCTGTGAATAATGCTGAAGTTTGCATTACCGGAGCTGAGGTTTTTGCCACTGGAATATGTAATGAAAATGGAATTGCTACCATCGATTTTACTCCTGAAACAGTTGAAAACCTGACTATTACAATACGGGGCGGAAATGTAATTCCTTTTCAGGGAATAATTGCCGTAGTTCAGCCTGCTGAACTGGTAATGCCCGAGAATCTTCCTGCTGCTGATGATCTTGATGGCAACAATGATGGCCTGGTCAACCCGAATGAGCATTCTATTCTCACTTACACACTCAAAAACTGGGGTTCCGGAACGGCATCAAATGTACAGGCCACACTTTCAACCTCAAATCCGGAATTTGTAGAAATCATTACCACCAACGCAGTAAATTTCGGCACCATTACTGCTGGTGGTACCTCATCCGGAAATCCATTCCAGTTCTATATCAGTCCATCGTGCCCGGTCGGACAAATGGTTTCATTTCAGCTACATGTAACCAGTTCCACCTCTTCCTGGGATTATGTTTTCGATCTGAAGGTTTCCGGTTGCGACGTCGGCATAAGGAATTATGTTGTCCATGATTTCAGTGCCGCTGAGCCTGATTTCAGGCTTAATCCGGGTGAAACGGTTGCATTGGTTCTGGAGCTCGAAAATACCGGCGATGACAATGCTGTTGAGGTTACCGGAAACATCAGTTCGGAGAACCCCTACGTTGAAATTCCGGATGCATTCGGTGATTTCGGCACAATGATCATCAATGATACTGCTCAGAACAATACCAATTATTTTAAATTCAGTGTTTCACCTTCATGCCCTGCCGGGTCTGTTATTGATTTCCAGGTTCTTATTGAAACAAACGGTGGTTTGTATCCTTATCAGACAGTGAGGACGTTTTCAATTCCTGTTTCCGGCATAACTCCTGCCGATTATACAGGCCCTGATGCTTATGGATACTATGCCTATACAGGTGATGATTCATTTTTTGACCAGACACCTGTTTTCGACTGGATGGAAATTTCCGGTGTCGGGAGTGTTATCAATACCGGTGGAGCCAGCGAATATACACGAACAGTAAGTATTCCGTTCTCATTCAAATATTACGGTAATAGCTTCACTCAGGTAAGGGTCAGTACAGATGGGTGGATTGCCTTTGGAAGCGGAACCCAGACTGCATTCAACAACCAGGTGCTTCCAAACGATGACAATGTCAACAATATGGTGGCTGTTTTCTGGGATAACCTGATCAATACGGATTATGTTAATGGAAATATACTCACTTACAACGATCAGGCCAATCACCGGTTTATCGTTGAATGGGACGGTGTAACCATCAATTCAAACGGCACCAGTGAAGGTTGGGCAAAATTCCAGGCCATACTCCTCGATCCGGCATACTATCATACCGTTACCGGTGATGGCGAAATTCTGGTTCAGTACCTGGTGACAGATGATGTGTTGAGCATGACTGCCGGTATTGAAAATGCCGCACAGGACATCGGTCTTCTCTATGTCTGCAACAACATTTATGATCTGTCTGCATCCGAAATCAAAGCAGGTTCAGTAATTAAATATACAACAAATCCACCCTTTGAGACCATCATAACTTCTGTTGAAGAATCCGATGGCATCAACTCTGCAACCGCTTCCGGTCAGAACAAACCCAATCCGTTCCGTTCAGGAACCCTTATCAGCTATACAATTTCTGAACCGGGACCGGTGTCGGTCAATATTTATGATTTCAGGGGCATACTGATAAAAACCTTATACAATGGTCATCTGGCTGCCGGACAACATGAGATCTTATGGGATGGCACTGACGATCATGGTTCACTTACCGCAGCCGGAGTCTATTTCTACAGAATCGAAACCGAAGACAATTCTCAGACCGGAAAAATGGTACGTTTGAACTAAATTGACTTACCTGTTATACAGCCCGGGAAATGTACAGTTCCTATATTCTGCTTGGTATTCTTACGATTATTGTAATTGCCGGGGTATTTGAATATTTCCGTCATCAGAAACGGATTTATTCTATTCCGATCAGAATACATGTAAACGGGACCAGGGGTAAATCAAGCGTGACCCGTTTGATTGGCGCAGGATTACGAGCCGGAGGAATCACCAATATTACCAAAGTTACAGGAACCTTCCCCCGGCTTATTCTTGAAGATGGAACTGAAACCAGCATTTACCGGAAGTCAGGAGCAAACATTATTGAACAGCTTTCCATTGTTAAATATGCAGCCTCACGCAAAGTTGATGCGCTGGTTATGGAGTGTATGGCATTACAGCCAATATATCAGACCATCACGGAGCATAAGATGATCCATTCCAACATCGGGGTCATGACGAATGTAAGGCTTGATCACATTGATATCATGGGTCATACACTGCCTGAAATAGCAGAAACTATGGGTAGGACCATCCCAAGGAATGAGCATCTGTTTTCGTCTGAAAATGTTATTCCTGATATCCTGCAGAAGATCGCCGACAAAAGAAAAACAATCACCCATTTTATTGATCCGTTAACGGTAACTCCCGGCGAAATGAATGGATTTCGTTATATTGAGCATCGCGAGAATGTTTCACTGGCGCTGGCCATCTGTAGTCATCTTGGCATCAGCAGGGAAACAGCGCTGAAAGGAATGTATGAGGCTACCCCTGATGCAGGTGTTCTTACAAGGCACAGGGTTGAAACAGGAGGGAAACAATTGTTTTTCTATAATGTCTTTGCAGCCAACGACCCTGATTCTTCCCTCCTGATATGGCAGAAAATCAGGAATGAAGGCGGTTTGGAAGGAACACGGATCATTCTGCTGAATACCCGTCAGGACCGTCTCGACCGGGCACGGCAACTGGCAAACATGGTCGCAGTCAAAATTGCCGGTGAAACAGATTTTCTTGTATTGATGGGGCAATCAGGCGAGGTGGTTGAAAGCATGGCTGTTGGCTACGGAATGCCGAAGAAGAAAATTATCAATCTTGGATTTACAGAACCGGCTTCCGTATTTGAAGCCGTTCTGTCAGTTACTCAAAAAACCTCTACCATTTTTGCCATAGGAAATATGGGTGGCATGGGGGCTGCCACTGCTGAATATTTTGAACATAAAAGCACTTCTATATGATTGAATTGGCTATAACGCTGGGATTGATACTAAGCCTTTTATCCTATGAAATTTTCGGACTTGCTGCAGGGGGTATTGTTGTACCCGGATATATTGCCCTGCAATTGTCGCATCCCGACAGGTTTGCCGGCACCCTCGGTGTCAGCCTGCTTGCATACCTCATCATCAAGGTCCTCGGACAGTATACCTTTCTTTACGGGCGCCGCCAGATGGTTCTGAGCCTGCTTGTCGGCGGGCTGCTTGCTAATTTCTCAAGGCATTTCCTTACCATTGACATTGCATCCACAACTGTTGAATTACAAGCGGTTGGCTGGGTTATTCCCGGACTGCTGGCTCACTGGTTTGCCAAACAGGGGATATTCAAAACGATCAGCGTATTGTTTGTTTCATCAGTCATGGTCAGGTTCCTGATCATCCTGACTTTTGCCGGAGCATTATTGCCAAAATAAATCAACTGACACCACAATGCTGAATTACAGAGCAAAATCAAACATCGTACTGGGCTTTATTGCATTGTTGTCGCTATTTGCATTCATAGCGGTTGAAAACAGTAAAAAGGAAGTCAGGGAAGAATGGTATACTGAAAAGCTGGCTGCCGCCCGGCTTTCGCAACAGGCAGCTCTTTGCCTTAAAGATAACAGGCTTGAAGCAGGCGTATTTATCGAAGAAGTAAATGATCCCAATCAAACTTCACTCATAGGTCAGGAATATACTCAGATTACGACCGACAGGGGTTATATTGATGCGAAACTGTCCTCTCTCAACCCTAACCTGGCAGCAGTGGTTGTCCAGTATCTGAAAGATGCTGGTCTCGAAGAAAATGATCATGTTGCCATTGCTTTTACAGGATCTTTTCCTGCCCTGAACATTTCGGTGATTGCAGCAGTTGAAGTTTTAAAACTCAGACCAATTATCATTTCATCAGTAGGATCATCCAATTACGGAGCCAATGACCCCTTTTTTACCTGGCTTGATATGGAAAGTGTTCTGTTTAGCTCAGGGGTGTTGCATCATAAATCAGTGGCTGCTTCTATTGGAGGAGGATTTGATGAAGGCCGGGGTTTAAGTCCGGAAGGGAGAGCTCTGATTGTTGACGCTATTAACCGCAACAATGTTTCACTGATCAGGGAAGATCATCTCAATGCAAGCATTGAAAAACGAATGCAGATATACAGGAATGAAGGCAAAGGCAAGCCTGTAAAAGCATACATCAATGTTGGAGGGGGAATTGCAAGCCTGGGTCATTCCGTTAATGCCAGCCTCATACCAACTGGTCTGAATATCGATATTCCGGCTGTCAACTATCCTGTTCGTGGTGTGATAGTGCAAATGGGTCAAAAGAAAATTCCTGTAATTCAGTTGGTAAATATTAAGGAAATACTGAGCAGATTCGGGTTGCCAAACAGCCCTGTCCCATTGCCTGAACCAGGCAATGGAGGTATTTTCGTTAGTATGAAGTATAATCTTGTAGTTACTTCAGTAGCGACTTTCATCCTG
Source organism: Bacteroidales bacterium (assembly GCA_016705005.1). Taxonomy (GTDB): domain Bacteria; phylum Bacteroidota; class Bacteroidia; order Bacteroidales; family Lentimicrobiaceae; genus Lentimicrobium. The sequence continues at coordinate 26,078 of JADIZB010000038.1, forward strand.
ATGCTTGTGATTGTGTTGATTTATATCGCTGAAAAAAAAGCACACCGCCTTGGTTCTGATGTTGTGCATGGTACTTTCAACCCCTCGTCAGAAAACAAGGATAATGACGGAATAATGGATCTTTAGTTAATAAATAAGTAAATTGCACATTCATTAAATCATTCAGATAAAATCCCTTATCCCAATGAACACACCCGCTTTCATACCAGATTCAATAGAAGCAACAAACCTTACTATATGAAAATACTTCATCTTTTGTTTATCGGATTGCTCGTTTTATGCCAGTCAGTTTCAGCTCAGTCAGGTCCGAAACACAGATACCTTAAACCTTCCAATTCCAAAAACCCGGTATCGGTCATTATCGACGGAAAGTCAAAAGATTATTATTTCCTGAGTCCCAAAGAAGCTTCGCTCATCAGGATAAACGGGCCCGGAAAACTCAGACTGCTCACCCGTGGTCAGTTTGTACCCGGGCAATCCGGAAAAATGAAATACGAAATCATTTACTCGATCGACGGAGGTGCCGCAAAGACTTTCAGATCAGGAGATGTTGTCCGATCAATCAATGCCACCTATATCAATGGTACCATGGGAGTTCCTGCCCAACTCGAGGATTTTGAAATCCTGCTGGGACCGGGACAACACACCATTGAATTCCGCCTGGGTAAAAGCAAGTCCCGGGTGGCAATCCGTTATGCCTTCACACCTGTTAAAAACAGGAAGAAAGAATGGATTGCCGTTCATCCGTTAAATTCACCGGAGACGGTAGAACTATCCACAAAGGAATCTCTGGTGACCTATTACCGGTTTACTCCTGAGAAACCACTAAAGATCGACCTGAACGGTCCGACAGAACTTCAGGTGCTTACCCGTGCTGAATTCCAGTATAAAATGAGAGGTACCATCCATTACCGAATCCAGGTCAGGTTAGACGGAAAGGTCATCAATTCATATCAGCTCAGCAGTAAACGATCAGAAACTGCAGCATATAAAAACGAGAAATCTCTTGTACCTGGAAAAGGAAACGAATTTGTGATAGTTGTTCCCCGAGGCAGGCATTCCATAGAACTTATCCCGATGGATAAAGATAAGAGTACAATCCTTGGGCGGGTCATGATCCCTGTAAAGGATGTCAGAATCAGGAAATAGTGGCTTTGGGCGAGTGACACCAAAAACAAAAATATGAAAAGCAGAAAAATTAACCGTTTTATGCCGGTCATCACTTACGCTGCCGTATTGCTTTTTATACTGTCTGCATTTTCAGCGGGCAGCCTGAAGGCACAAACCAACAACAAGCAGAAACCAGTATTCAACATCTCTGCGGGTCTTACTTCCATGTACGACGACAATATTCTGAAGTATTCGGATAAATACATCGACAGATTTCTGAACAATGAGGATGAAGGCAGGTTTCACATCCGGACCTATGATGATGTAGTGATATCACCGGAACTTGAGATGAGTACTTCATATCGTTTTATCCGTAAGTTAAACACCACGTTTACTGCCGGTTACCGGTTTACCTCATATATGATCAACAGTAATAAAAGCAGGAGTTACATCAACCTGGGTCTACGACAGTATTTCACCAGGAAGGCAAGTATTAAAATCTCATGGGACTACATCCCTGACTTTTATGTCCGCCATTTCAGGGATGATGACTGGGTAAGTATTTACGGGTATACGCCTGAAACCTTCAAACCATTCTCCTTCGCAAAAGAGAGTTACGGCGCTGAGGTAATGTATACTTTTTTTAAAAATACCCGGGCAAAACTGATTTTCGATTATGCCTCCTATTATTACAACGCACATTTTACTGAATATGACTGCAACAACAGTGCATGGGAATTAAATATCCGCCAGACCCTTTATAAAGGTCTGAAAGCAGAAGCAGGATATACCTTCACCACTTCCGTTGCGAAGGGCAGCGATGAACCTGGTGAGATCAGGCAATACTCTGATGATTCGGATGGCTCATTTGAAGAAGATGCATTTCTGATCAGGATTTTATGGGATCTTCCTGAATTTCAAAAACACAGGCATACCCTTGATGTCAAAACTGAATTCAGCAAAAGGTATTCTACAACTGAAAAAAGTGCCGTTCTTGATCCGCTTCATGCCGGACGTGTTGATAAGAACATTGCATTGAACGTTAACTACTCTCTTGAAATCACGAAAACCGTTGGTTTGGCATTTTTCTATAACTGGTACAGCAGAAACGCAAGGTCCATGGCAGAGGAAAACAGCCAGTATGTATCTGAAGAAAAGGACTATGGACAGAGTCAGATCGGTATTTCAGTAACCTATAGCATGAAATATTGAGGTCATTTTATGTATTCATTAAGAAAATAATCAAGACAAAATATGAAAGCACATTCTTTGTTTTTACTGATGATTACCAGCCTGATGTTTCTGGCTGGCTGTGGAAAACCCAACGACCCTGAAACCATCGTGGTGCCTGAGAGCGACTATAAAGTGGTCAGAAAATTACCAACACCCGGGTATGCCCAGGATCTGGTGCTTGATGACTCAAAACTATATATATCACAAGGGGAAGGTGGCTTGCTGATCGTTGATGCAGCAGATCCGGAGAATCCCGCAATTATATCCCAGTTAACCGAAGGCGTAAGGGGCTATTCCACTAAAATATGCCTCAGGGATTCATTGGTTTACCTTGCTGCAGGATCGTTCGGAGTTACAGTAATTGATGTTAAAGATGCGCTCAACCCGGTGGTTACGGTTTCAAATCTGAATATGAAACCAGCCAAGAACCTACATATTACCGGTAATTACCTGTACACGGCAGTCAGTGAACAGGGAATAAAAATCGCTGAACTCAGTTATCCTCAGCAGCCCGACATCAGGGGAGCCCTTTCAACTTCCGGATATGCTACCGGAATTACAACCTCTGCCGACACTTCAAGGCTTTTTGTTGCCTGCGGTGAAATGGGACTTACCATACTTGACATCAGCGACTTCCAGGATGGTTATCCGGAAACAGTTCCCTATGGATGGTGCGATACTCCGGGATATGCAGAGGATGTGGTTCTGGATGAAACACATTCGCTTGCTTTTGTTGCATCAGGCACTTCCGGTCTTCAGATCATCGATTATTCTGACACCACCAATGTGCACATCGTGGGCAGTATCGTAACCGGCGGCTATGCAAAAGAACTGCTTTACAGCGATCATAAAGTGTACATGACTGCCGAAAAAAGCGGATTGATTGTGATCGATGTAACTGATCCTTCAGATCCGGAAATCATCGGGACAGTTGATACAGAGTTTGCACTGGGTATCGCTATGGACAACAGCTTCATTTATATTGCCGATGAGGTCGAGGGACTGATTGTTGTTTCAAAACCCTGACCGCTTCAGCCAGAGCCAACCCCTTTAGTCAGGATAAAATATATGGAGGATTCAGCCAGGTGCTGTTTCCTCCTTCCTTTTATAAAGTCTTCATTATCAGTTAACGGCGAATCTCAGAAACCAAATTTTACCCCAATCATCCAGGTACGGGGGTTCGGGTATCGCATCTTGTCAATGCCTCCGGGAACTTCCGGATCCTGACCGCTGTACCGGGTAATCAATAAAACGTTACGGATACTTCCATAGACTTCAAGCATGCAATTCTTCTTTGTCAGGTTGGTGAAAGTGTACCCCAGGTTCATAAAATCGAGTCGGAAAAATGAGGCATCTTCAACATAGAAATCAGAAAAAAACTGATATGTGTCAAAGCCGGCATCATCTATAAACCGGGGCTGATTACGCAGATAAAGATAGCCTCCCCCGACAGCATCGTAAACAGCCTGCGATTTAACATTGTTATATACGTAATTCCCGAGGTGAATTCTTCCCGAAAGGTTCAGGTACCATTTCCGCAGCGAAAGACAGGTATTGATCCCCATGACATAATCCGGATCAGCTTTCCCGAAGGTATACATGTTGTTGATGTTGTCTGTTACAATCCCGGGACTGCCGCTGATGTTATAATACATACCTTCAATGGGCAACCCATCACTGGTATAAACCTGGGCAAAAACAAAATAAGAATTCACCGGGGAGCCCTCTTTCCGGATCAGAATGGTATTTCCAACGCCTCCCTGAATGGTACCAGTCCGGTAACCGATGAATCCCGGATTGTCATTACCTGATTCGACGAAAGTATTTTTATTTTTTGCAAGGTTAAAACCAATATTCCATTTCAGATTCTTACGTTTGACAAGAACGGAGTTTATCATCAGTTCAATGCCTTTGTTTTCGATTTTACCGGCATTGGTCATCAAGTAATCCGAAAAATTCGCACCTGGGGCAGTCGGAAGTAAGACAATCTGATCATCAATCACTTCATTATACCTGGTAAATGATGCAGTGATCCGGCGATTGAAAACACTCAGATCGGCTCCATATTCAAATGTCGTGACCACTTCAGGTTTCAGATCATGATCAGAACTTCCGGAACCCACCACGGTGTTATTCCTGAATGCTGAATAACCTGAGACGGACGAGCCTGATGATAACCTTCCGAATTTGCCACCGGGCGTTTTGCTAAACCCCATTCTCAGATTAAAATCATCGATAAAGCCAGCCTTCTTCATGAATGTTTCATTGGCTATTCTCCACACGATACCGAAAGAAGGACTGGTAACTTTACGATTGTCCATTGAAAAAACAGAACTGTTTTCACTTTGAATACCCACATTAACAAGGTACTTCTCCATCAGTGACCAGGAGACGAATCCATACAAACTACCCGAAAAATTATTTTGCCCGAAAGCAGAGCTGTCAAGAAGTGTTTGGTTGATGATTGTCCTTTCCAGGTTGCTGCCATCGAGCTTATCACTTAGATAATTATAACCCGCCGATATATTGATCTTACTTCTGATTGTGCTGAAATTGCGGGAATAGTTCAAAAATCCGTTAAAATAGTTCCTCTTCTGGGAAGACTTATAATCTGAAACAAAGCCACCCTCCCCTAGTCTGTATGTCCAGGCTGCCAGGGAATCAGAAGTTTCGGTGTAATTCCGGTCTTGTTTTCTCTGACTGCCATTGATAACAATCTTCAGATCCGGCAAGAAATGAAATGAGTAACTGACCCTGAAATTAGCCGAAAAATCGTTGGTTTTCCGCCTGAAATCAGATTGCTCCAACAAAGCGACCGGATTTAGCATGGCAATAGGATTGATGTTACTGCTTCCTGGGTTCAAATAGGTAAAGTAACCGCCATAATCGTTTTCTGCGTAAACAGGTTGGGTTGGGTCCATATATAGTGCAGCGTTCAATACGGATTGGTTGATGCGCCTTATATTATTGAATGCCCCGTACAAATCCATACTGATTTTGAGATGCTTGTCAAAAAACTCAGGATATACTGAAATGGCGGCGGTTGTCCGTTTAAACGCTGATGTTCTGACAATACCCGGTGCACCGGAGTATCCGGCCGATACTCTCCACGGAACGCCAAGGTTGGTGCCTGTGGCTGCCATGTGGTGATCCTGCCCGATCACCGGTTGGAAAACTTCCTCAATCCAGTTTGTATTGGCTTCACCTGCCAGCGCCAGCATATCGGGCTCACCCGAAAACTTCTCCCTGATCAGAAACCTGAATGATTCAGCATTAAAGTTTTCAGGCTGATTAACAGGTTCAGAGTAAGACAACTTTCCGGAATAATTGAATCTGAATTTATCCGAAACCCGTTTGGTATTGATCACTAAAGCCCCGTTCCCGGCTTCCCATCCAAAAAGGGCTGAAGCCATACCTCCGGGAAACCAGGTGATATCCTGAACATCTTCAGGGTTCAGGTTGAGACTTCCGGGTTCAACCGGGATTTTATTAACCAGTATCAGGGGTGAAACTCCTTCCGATATAGAAGCTACGCCTCTTGAGTAATAATTATATTCACCACCAGGTTCTCCACTCACCGGTGTCATCACCAAACCCGGGAACTGCCCCGGTACCAGATCTTCAACCCTCAGGGAGAAGCCTTTGGTAAAAGCATCTTTTTCAAGCCTGTAGGCTCTTCCGGCAAAGTTTGAAATATCCTGATTCTTGATATTATTGTCCTGTTCGGATGAAACTCCGGAGATAAGCCTGGCAGTTGTATCGGATTGCTGGGCTGAACCCTGACTGAAGGACATCACCAGAAATATGAGAATCACAATACTTGATCCAGGTACGGAATGAAAGGTGTACATAAATTATAAAGATTACAATTTTTCAGAATGAATCTAAGATAAATAAATTTCTGCTGAGTTGGAAGCTTACTCTATTATATCGCTCGGGTATTTTATTTCATCACAAAGATAACAGGTTACCCAGAAAAATTGCATTTGTAAGGAGGTGTTTTAACACTCCGTTAATAATCTGTTGTTATGTACTATAAGGAGAGACAACGCTGCTGAGTGATATCATGGTATATGACCTGGCTGATCGCAGCGAATCGGCCTTAAAAGAGTCATAAAATCTGTCAAATAGTTAATTTAGCTGACCATCAGAAACAGTTTCATTTATGACTCCACCTTTAATTGCGAGTGCAAGATTGATAAATCAGCGAATCGCGGACACGGATTTTACCCAGCCTTCTGAAATCGTGCGCTGGATGGGCGCCATGCAGGCACAGGATTATTTTATGGCAAAAAGGGCCATCGGCCTGCGCATTAAGAATGCCACAGATAAATCCGTAGAAATAGCATTCAGCCGGGGAGAGTTTCTGCGGACGCACCTGCTGAGACCTACCTGGCATTTTGTTGCCCCGGAAGATATAAGGTGGATGATCAGACTTTCTGCACCTCAGATAAAGATCCAGATGCGGGCAAGAGACCGCCAACTTGAACTTACGGAGGCTGTGTTTACCAAAAGCAACCTCATCCTCGGGAAATTTCTTTCAGAAAAGGGAAATGCCACCAGGGATGAAATATCAGAAGAGCTGAACAAATCCGGGATAAAAACAGATGATTCCAGGCTTTCACATCTGATGATCCATGCTGAATTGGATGCAATAATTTGCAGTGGCCCGCTTAAGGGGAGAAAACAGACCTATGCCCTGCTTGAAGAAAGGGTTAGCAGGCACAAGGATCTGAACCACGAAGAGTCACTGGCAGAGCTTGCACTCAGGTATTTTACCAGCCATGGACCTGCAACGGTGATTGATTTCTACTGGTGGTCAGGGTTATCGCTGACTAAAGCACGGCAGGCACTCGAAATGGTCAAACAGATGTTGTTGCACGAAAATTCCGGATCGGAAACCTATTGGTTTAAGGATTCCTTAATCAACGACGTTTTGATTGAAAATTCAGTGCATCTGCTTCCGGCCTTTGATGAATACCTGATCAGCTATCGCAACCGCTCTGTTTCAATTGATTCTGATAACACCAGAAAAGCCATCTCATCAAACGGAATTTTCAGACCGTTGATTGTTATCAACGGAAGAGTGGAAGGCATATGGAAGCGTACCATTCAAAAAGATATAGTTTTTATTGAAATGACTTTGTTCAGGTCTCCTGAGAAAACAGCTCTGAAAGCAATAGAATCTGCCGTATTGAAATATGGAGACTTTCTTGAACTGAGAACCCGGTTATCCCTGATAAGTAAAACATCTGCCGGGTGAAACCATCTTTCGTTTACCAATCATGAAGAATACATTTCTGATCAGGAATCTGAGGCTGCTTTCAGGTGTTTCTTCAACAATCCAGTAACTATATCATAATTTTACCGTCTATAATAATTAAGATACAGGAATATCCAATTACACATATCGTTTAAAACCCTGCCATGTACAAAGATCTTTTCAGGCACAGTTTACGGGCCCTCAGCCGCCAGAAATCCTATGTATTGATCAATATCCTTGGCCTGGCTACCGGCATTGCCTGCAGCCTGATCATAGCCCTCTTCGTTATTCATGAGCTCAGTTACGATGAGTATCATGTAAAAAAAGACCGGATTTTCAGGATTATCCTTAACGGAAAGATCAGCGGGCAGGAAATCAGGGTAACTTCAACCTGCGCGCCTCTGGGTCCGACAATGAAAGCTGAATTTCCTGAAGTGGAAAATTTCCTGCGCATCAACAACTGGGGTGAAACCATCATCAGAAGTGAGGAGAAATTCTTCACTGAAGAACATTTTATGGAAGCAGATTCCGGTTTCTTTGATTTTTTTTCCATCCCGCTGATACGCGGTTCCAAAGAGAATGTACTGAATCAGAAACATACCGTCGTATTGTCAGAGACCACAGCCAGAAAGATCTTTGGCGATGCCGACCCGGTAAATAAAATGCTGAAAGTTGGTAATGATTCCAGCCTGTATCGGGTCACAGGTATTTTTGCCGACATCCCTGAAACAACCCATTTCGATGCCAACATGATCGGTTCGTTCATGACAAACCCCAGGGCCGGCGATGAAGAATGGCTCTCAAACAGTTTCAGCACCTATATCCTGCTTAAGCCAAATGCAAGCGCTGCTTCAGTTGATGCGAAATTCTCAGGGCTTATCGTTAAATATGTCGGGCCATTGGTGACCAAATACCTCGGTCTCAGTCTGAAGGATTTTCTTGCCCAGGGCAACAAGTACAGGATGTTTCTGCAACCCCTGAGTTCCGTTCATCTTGATCCTACCATTCAGCAGGACCTCAAACCGGCCTCTGATCCGAAGTACCTCTGGATTTTTGGCAGCATTGCCTTACTGATTATCCTGATTGCTGCCATCAATTTCATGAACCTGTCTACTGCACAGGCTTCCCGAAGGGCCAAGGAAATAGGGATCAAGAAGGTATCCGGCTCATCAAGGGGCAACCTGATCAGCCAGTTTATTACCGAAACGGTGCTTCTTTCCTTTATTTCATTGCTTGTCGCCATCATGATTACCGAACTAACGCTGCCAACATTCAATAAACTTCTGGATATCAAACTGAATATCGGGTATTTTACCCAATGGTATACAATTCCGTCACTTTTAGTGCTGACCCTTGCCGTAGGTTTTCTTGCGGGCAGCTATCCGGCATTCTATATGTCATCATTTAATCCCTATGTAGTATTGAAAGGGAAGTTGAGAAGCAGCCGGGCAAGTGTAAATCTGCGCAGCGCACTCGTGGTGCTGCAGTTTTCCATTTCCATAGTTCTGATTGTTGGAACCCTGATTATGTTCCGGCAAATCAGCTTCATGCTCAAAAAGGACCTGGGATTCAATAAGGAAAATGTGCTGGTGATCCGCAGGGCTGATGCCATTGGAAACCATATTGCAGACTTTAAGGCTGCCCTGCTCCGAATACCCGGCGTTTTGAAAGTTGCAGCATCAACGGCTGTTCCGAACCACAGCAACAACAATAACGGCTACATGATCAAGGACAGGCCCGATGAAACCTTTCTGATGCAGACCAATTGGGTCGATTACGATTATCTCGAAACCTACGGCCTTAAACTTGAATCGGGACGCTTCTTTGATAAAAAGAATTCAACCGATGTCAATGCCTGCATCATCAACCAGGAAGCAGTAAAGGATTTTAACCTCATCAGGCCATTTGAAACCAGGATTATCCGGGGTGGAAACGACGATAACGAAAGGACACTCGTACCTGTAATCGGAGTCGTAAGGGATTTTCATTTTGAATCCCTGCATTCTGAAATCGTTCCTCATGTGATGATGTTCAAAAATGAAGATAATCAGTGGGGGTATTTCAGCGTCAGGCTTGCCCCTTCTGTCGGTAAAGCTACACTTTCGGAAATTGAAAAAACATGGGGTTCCTTTACTTCAAATGACCCCATGCAATTCTTCTTTATGGACAAGGACGTTGAACAGATGTACCGGGCCGAAAAGCAGAATGCAAGCCTGTCCATCGTTTTCACCATTATGGCTATACTGATAGCCAGTCTTGGATTGTATGGTCTGACCGCTTTCACCGTCCAACAGCGAACACGTGAAATTGGGATAAGAAAGACATTCGGCGCTTCGGTAAGCAAAATATGGTTCCTTATTGCAAGGGAAATCATTGTCCTGATTATCATTTCCATGGCCATAGCCGTACCCCTGGTTTATCTTGTGGCCGACAATTTCCTGAATAACTACCATTACAGGGTCAGCATCGGGGCCGGGGATTTTGTTTCAGGATTTGTCATTGCTGTAGTTATTGCAATGGCTACCATTAGTTACAGGTCAATCCGTGTCGCCCTGATAAACCCGGCTGATTCGCTCAGATATGAATGAAACCAGGTTCTGTTATCTGAACGCTGATGTTTGCCTGCGTATGGTTTAATTAATGCTGACATTCGGTTTTGATTCATAGTTACTATATTTGTTTCCGGATAAGGGAAATAAGCCCTGTTTCCCGTTCATCATAGCCTTTGATCAGCCACGAATCATTGGTTAAGGTTAGAGATGTGATTATTAAAATTATAATACCGGATGAATAACCTGATTCCTGGAATCCTGACTGTCTCCTTTTGTATCTCAGGGTATTATTTATCATGGAGATCATGGAAAAAGGAGAACTTTAAGGCAGCACTGCTTTTAATATTGATTTGCGGGCTTACCCTGCGCATTTATACGTCTACAGATGGTTACGTACATACCTGGGATGAAAGATACCATGCCCTCGTTGCCAAAAACTTAATCAACCATCCCCTCATTCCAACACTTTATGATAATCCGGTGCTGCCATACAGTTACAAAGACTGGGTTGCAAATCATGTCTGGCTGGAGAAAGGCCCGGTTCCCTTATGGGCAATGGCGGCTTCATTGAGTGCTTTTGGAAATACAGATTTTGCCCTGAGGGTACCTTCACTGATCATATCATTGATTGCTGTTTACCTGACATACCTTATCGGAAGCCGGCTGTTTGGAAAAAGAACCGGTTTGCTGGCCGCGTTTTTTCATTCAATAAATGGCTTGATTATAGAACTGGCGGCAGGAAGAATATCATCTGATCATGTCGAAACCTTTTTTATTTTTTTTATTGAACTGGCTGTTTTTGTTGCTGTTCTATCCATCTCAAATAAAAGGAATAAGCTTTACCCGGTCCTGATTGGTGCTATTACCGGTATGGCATTTTTATGTAAATGGACCCCTGCCCTGATCGTATTCCCGGTTTGGATCATTGCTGAAATACTGGTGGCAAACAAAACAAAATGGCAGATTTTTCTAAATGTTTCAGCGTCAGTATTGGGTTTCACTCTTATTTCTGCACCATGGCTGCTTTATATATTCAATCAATTCCCCGATGAATCGGCCTGGGTTTTCAAAAAGTTCATCTTTGCATACAGTGAAACATTAGAGCAGCATTCCGGACAATTTTATCATTATTTTCAGAACCTGGGAATGGTATTCGGAGAAATCATCTGGATTCCTGTTATCATTTCCATGTACCAGATATTCAGGAAACAAGACATCTGGAAAATGGCCATGCTGAATGTATGGTGGTTGATCCCTTTTATCATGTTTTCATTTGCAGCCACCAAAAGGCACACTTATCTGCTTCTGGCAGCTCCGGCAATCTTCATTATTCTGTCCTGGTGCTGGTTTTATATACATGAACAAAATGTTATCAAAAATAAACTATTACGAAATATTGTGCTTATATTGCTTGTTGCATTGCCGGTAAGGTATTGTATAGAAAGGACCAAGCCATTCACTGACATTGAGAGAAATCCGCAATGGGCTTCTGACCTGAAGCAAATGCGGAATAAGTACGATGCGAAAACAATATTCTTCAATCATGAGCACGCCATCGAAGGAATGTATTATACCAATTATATATTTTACACACATATTCCGGAAAAATCTCAGATTGAATTTCTGGAGCGGATGGGTTATCGGGTAATTGTCAGGTAACAGGTTCCGTGATTGCGAATCATCTTCTATTTAACGTATATCATTGTTAATCAGCCTGCTTAAAAGACAATATATTACACTCAGAAAATATATGTTCTGTTCACTGTCATCTAAAATCAACATTTATGAAACAACATTTAGCTCATATCGCCCTGTTGGTCGATGATTATGACCAGGCCATCAGCTATTATACAGGAAAACTGAAATTCAGGTTGATTGAGGATACCCCCCTGAGTGAATCCAAACGCTGGGTGCTGGTTGGTCCGGATGGTGATGGCAGTTGTAATCTTCTGCTTGCCAAAGCATCAAACAGTGAGCAAATGACCAGAATCGGCAACCAGACCGGGGGCAGGGTTTTTCTATTTCTTCACACCGATGATTTTGAACGGGATTACCTGAACCTCTTAAAAAACAACATCCGGATTGTAAGGGAACCAATGGTTGAGCCTTATGGCAAAGTGGCAGTTTTCGAGGATATTTATGGCAACTTATGGGATCTGGTTGGACCCGGGCCGGAAATGATTGACTGACATGATTGCCCAAACCGGTTCAATCTCCGGAATTATCTGTTGTTATCGGTTCACCCTGTCAAAGTGCCGGTTCAACATACTCATCTGCCTGTTCAACCGGTAACAGTTTTCAATCCATTTGTTACGTACTAAATTTGCCTTATCATTTTGCGATGATTCTAGGTTGGTGGGAATCAAGGCAATTGATTATTATGGCTTTACGGGGAGGGACTAAGCAATCCTCCCCGGTGCTGTTTACTAAAAATCAACCTCTTTTATCAATGACCAATCCGATTATTCCTTTTTATCAATCCACCGGCAAGGTGGTTGTTCGTTCAGACGGCTTTCATCAATACGATTCTGAAGGAAAACAATATACTGATTTCGATTCCGGCGTTTGGTGCGTCAATCTGGGGCACAATCATTCCGGGATAAATCGGGTATTACAGGAACAAATGAATATTTCTGTTCATCATGGGTATAAATTCAGGAATCTACTCTCAGAACATTTATCTGAAAAACTACTTGGATTGAATAATCTTTCAGGTGGTCAGAGTGTTTTTCTCAGCTCAGGTTCAGAGGTTGTGAATCTTTCAATTACACTGGCAAAGCACCTTACAGGAAGAAACAGGATTCTGAAGACCGATAATTCATACCTCAGTGCCTACGGGCATGGACAGATTTCGGATCAGAATACAGGACTGCAAACTGTAAAAATGAACGATATTGAAGCGCTGTCGCAGATCGACTTCAGAGAATTTGCAGCCTATGTTTTTGAACCCGGAACATCGTTTGGACTTATCCGTTTCCCTGATCCTGATTTTGTTGAACTGATTGCACGTAAAGCCAGGGAAGCCGGTTGTTTCCTGATCGCTGACGAAGTAACAACCGGACTCGGAAGGACAGGGAAATGGTTTGGTTATCAGCACTATAACATTCAACCGGATATGGTTGTCTGCGGAAAAGCAATGGGCAACGGATACCCTGTAAGCAGCCTGAGTGTTTCGGCTGAAATTGCCCGCCAATTTGAGAAATCCCAATTTCGCTATGCCCAATCACATCAGAACGATCCGCTTGGATGTGCTGTCGCACTGGAAGTGATCAGGATATTCGGGGAATCCGGCATCATCAGACATTGCCATGAAACAGGATGCTATTTTCGTGAAAAACTGGAAGGATTGAAAAACAGGTTTCCCGGCAAAATAGCCGATGTCAGAGCCAGGGGGCTTATGCTGGCAGCAGAACTGGTAGCGGACATCGATGGTGAATCCATCAGCAACCGCTTGTTCGATGATGGTTTTGTGGTCGGTTTTAAGCAAAATGTTTTGCGTTTTATGCCACCGTTGACCATCACCAATAAAGAAACTGACCTGTTGGTTGATGCCCTGGAAAGAAATCTCAGTGCTTTATAGAAGTTCCTGCTGACAAAAAAAAAATACACAGTAACCATAAATTGAACGATTGAGGAAGGTGTTGCCGGAAAACACATCCCCGCAAAGGCAATCTGAAGGGTGATTTTTACCTCAGCTTTAAACGATTGTTTCATTAATTTTATAGTTCATCCATCAATCGGATGCATGATAATTCCTTCATTCACATGAAAAAACACCTCTTGACATTTTTGCTGCTGACCCTAACCGGGATGCTGGTGGCACAACCCGTATTGCAATGGAAATATTCAACCAGGGGCCGTGTATATGCCAAACCGCTGATTTCTGAGAATTGTCTTTACATAGGTAGTTTAGATTCTGTATTCTATGCACTCGATAAATCAACGGGTTTAACAATCTGGGAATTCAGATCGGATGGAGCAATCAGTTCATCAGCCTGTATCAGTGGTAAACTCGTTTTGTTCGGTAGTGCCGATGGCAACCTTTATGCGCTTGATACTAAAACCGGCCAACCAGTCTGGATATTTAGCTCAGGTGGTGAGAAAATGAAAGACATCTGGGACTATTACCTCTCAACACCAGTTGTTTCGAATGGGATAGTCTATTGGGGAAGCGGTGATGGACATCTGTACGCCATAGATGTTGATACCGGGAAACTGAAGTGGAAGTACAAAACAGGTGGAATTGTCCACGCTGAACCTCTGGTCATTGACAGTGTTGTTTGCATTGGTAGTTTTGATGGTACATTTTATGCCTTATCGGCTGACAACGGTGAGGTAATCTGGAAATTCAGAACTGTGGGAGATGCCTATTTCCCTGATGGAGAAATTCAGAAAGGAGCGATCTTCGATCAGGGCGTAATCTACTTCGGAAGCCGTGATTACAATATCTACGCACTGGATGCCAAAACCGGCCGGGGTCGCTGGAATATGAAAGAATACGGGAGTTGGATCATCGCTACCCCCCTATCCTACAAAGGCAATCTGTTTTTCGGGACTTCAGATACCCATCTTTTCTATTGTTTACGGAAATCTGACGGTAAAATTGTCTGGTCATTACCATTGAATATGCGGGTATATGGCAGTGCAGTGGCTCGTGAAAACATCATCTGGTTCGGCTGTTTTAACGGAAAACTTTATGGCGTCGATGAAGCAACAGGCAAAATAATACATGAATTTGCCACAGATGGTTGTAAAGCAAACTATTCTTCTGTTTATCAGGAAAACGATGAATTCCAGAGTGAATTTGAACTGTATGGCAAAGATTACCTGGAATCGGAAAGAAAAATTCAGGCAATGGGATCCATTCTTTCAACACCTGTAATTGAAGGAGACAGAATATACTTCGGAAGTTCTGACGGGAAGGTTTATGCATTGAGACTGGATTAAGGTTCCCTGAAACGGCCTGTTGAATTTCCGCAGAGCCTGATACGTTTCAGGCTTGATAATCTGCCTCTCATCATGCATAATCAGCCTCCTGCCTTATATTTATTTTCCTGAAAGGAATGTTGTCCTAATCTTGCACAAAAATTCAGCAATCATGAAAACAATCCTGTTCATCCTACTTGCCATTCATGGACTCATTCATTTTTTAGGATTCACGAAAGCCTTTAAACTTGCTGAAGTAAGCCAGTTGAACCAGCCCATTGGAAAAACAGCCGGAATATTCTGGTTTTCAGCCGGATTGCTGTTTCTTGCCGCTGCTGCTATGATAATCATGAAGGCCGACTGGTGGTGGATCATTGCACTTTCAGCCATAATCATATCCCAGTTGCTGATCATTATGAACTGGCAGGATGCGAAATTCGGATCCATTGCCAACATCATATTGCTTCTGGTTGTTATCGGGGGTTTCGGAATTTGGAATTTCCACAGAAATTTTGTGAGTGATTACACGGAAGCTTTATCCAGAACCGGGAAACAAACTTCAAATCTGCTGACTGAGAGCGACATCCTGCATCTTCCACTTCCTGTCCGGTCTTATCTCAGATACTCTGGTGTTCTCAACAGGCCGAAAGTAATGAGTGCAAAAATTACTTTCGAAGGACAAATGCATGGCAAAGGTAAAGACTGGATGGACATCAGGTCAACACAATATAATTTCTACGATACTCCGACCCGCCTGTTTTACATGACTGCAAAAATGAAAGGACTGACTGTTCCGGGTTATCATGCCTATAAAAATGGTATTGCAACAATGAAAGTAAGTCTTTTCGGATTGTTTCCGGTGGTCAATGCAAAAGGAAAGGAAATGAATCAGGCTGAAACAGTCACCCTGTTTAATGATATGTGCCTGATGACACCCGCTACACTGATCGACAACCGGATCAGGTGGGAAGAGATTGATAGTCTGTCATCAAAAGCGATATATACATGCAATGGAATTACCATATCAGCCATCCTTCACTTTAATGAAAAAGGGCAGCTCATCAATTTCATCTCTGATGACCGGTACGATATTTCCGACGGAACATACAAACAATACCGGTTTTCAACCCCGGTCAAGGAATACAGAAATATCAACGGCATCAATGTCTGCTCAAAAGCAGAAGTGATATGGCATTACCCTGAAGGTGAATTTGTTTACGGCAAATTCAACCTTCGTTCTATAGAATATAATGTAAAAGACAACCAGAAGTAAACAAAACCACACATCCGGCCAGTTAATCAGTCCAGATTAACAGAGCTGACACAGCGAACCTGTACAGCCCGGCAGGTAAGCAGTAAAAAGTAGATTTTAAATTACATTCTTATCTGGCAAGAATTACCTTTTCCGAATCAGATGAATCGTTTGTGGCCAGTGTGATGAAACAGACACCTGAATTTACTCTATTCAATAAATCTTCACCATCCAGCTGGATTTCATGATTGCCTGAAGGAAAATCCTGCCGGTAGATGACACCGCACCGGCGCCCCGTCGCATCTGAAACTGAAACCGTTACCCGGCTGCTTTTCTCAAGGTTTATCCGCAGAATTCCCTTACCAGTCAATGGATTGGGATTTACAGATAAAATTCCGGTTCCCGGTTCACTTTGATTTTTATCAGAATCAGCAATGCCTGTTGTGGCATCATAGGTTGCTACCATCAACCTGTTGGAATTACCGCCCAGTACATAACCATTTTCAATCGCCTGAATTGAAGAAATACCACCGCTTGCCCCCGGATTTAAAGAAGAAAATGGAGCCGACCATGCTGTCCAGGTCTGCCCCCCATCGGTTGATTCCAGGAAATAATTCTCTCCCGGATCGAGGGCGCCAATCCGGTTCCCGGCACCTTTCGTAAATTTTCTGACAGCTGCCACAGAAACTTTAGTCCAGTGAAGTCCACCATCAACTGTCCTGAAGATACCAGGGTCACTTCCGGGTACAGCAGCCAATCCCTTGTTTTCATCAAGCCAGCACATGTCGGTGATAAACCCCGGGATTCCTGATTGTACAACAGGAGTCCAGGAAGAACCTCCGTCCTGGGTTTTATAAAATCCGGGAATTTCACCGTTCATGTATGAAACATAACCATGATTTTCATCAGCAAAATCAATACAGGCCAGATATAATCCATTGGATGGCAATCCGCCCTGGACCGCCTGCCAGGTTATACCATGGTCAGAACTTTCATAGAGATTTCCTCCACCGCCCGAAACAGTCGTGTATGCTCCGAGAAAGAACCGGTCACTGGCCGGAAAAGAGAAGTTAATCAACCGGTAGTCTGCCGGCAAACTGGCAATTCCCCAGGTATTTCCTCCGTCATGTGTGTATCGGATATCTCCGTATGAACCGGAAGCTCCATACTGATCATCGTAAAACCCGATATCTGTAACCCATCTGATCCCGGGGGTTTCTTCCGGAATGTACCACGTTGACCCATCGTCATCACTTCTGAAGAAAGTCTCATTGTTGCTGCCCGAGTTGGGCTGATTATTCGCAAACAATGTTCCGTCGTTTCGTTTGCCGATAACCGTTACAGGTGCACCCGGAAAGACTGCAAGATTTTCAACACTATTGATGACATTAATCCCCAAATCATCCGAGTAAAGAATGTCACCGATCTCTGTCCCGAAAAATATCCGGTCACCATTCATAACCAGACAGGCAGATGCTGCTGAATTCCGGTCATAAATCATAGACCAGTTCTGACCAGCATCCATGGTTTCCCAAAGTTCAGAACCCTCACCAAAAGTCACTGATAACCAGTGCTGTTCATTCAGTACCAGAGTTCTGAACCGGTAATCGATGCCTGAAAATTGCTGAACAAGGACCCAGTTATCACCTCCATCTGTTGTTTTCCAGTAGCCGAAATCCTCCACCGCATAACCTGTGTTTTCGTTGACGAAATAAACTTCGCTCAATCCGAACATAGAGGTGTTTGCAATCTGACTCCATGTGGTGCCTCCGTCAAGGGTTCGATGGAATAAACCGGATCCGACCACATAAGCTTCTTCAGCACTCTTCCACACATGATGACGGGCATAACCGGTTCCTCCCGGTCCCCTGTTAGTCCATGTGATGCCGTCATCAAACGAAACCAGAACAGATCCGTTCTGACCAGCTGCTGAGATTCCGCTGCCAGGGATGGTGGTAAGGTCGTATATCCTTCCTGCATCGGGTATCGTCTGTTCACTCCATGTAGCCCCATCATCCGTACTGCGTAAAATGGCACCCTGATCTCCGGAAACAATCAATGAACCCTGACTGCTGATCAGTATATCATAGAAATCGCTGCATGGTCCGTTATTTTGCCGGATGAGGGTCCAGTTTTCGCCGGAATCACTGGTTTCCAGTATATTTCCACAACCTGTAACCGCCCATCCTGTGAAATCATCCTTAAACGCAATGCCATAAACCGAATTTCCCTGCGGCGATGGATGCCCCCAGTGAAAAGAGAACCCCTGGGCTTTAAGCTGATCTCCGGAAATTAAAAGAATAATATAAAATACTAGGAAGGCATTTCCTCCAACAAATAGTTTTCTGAATTTTATCATTTTATATATAATTTACTATATATGTTAACGACAAAAAAGACAGAAAGTTCAAAACAATTAAATCAATGCATCATAATCTGTATAAAAAAGCGATGCAGGAATTCTGCTGTTCCGGTTCAATCCAGTGCTGTAGAAACCAGGTGAACAAGTATCTTAAATGATTGATTTTCTTTTAATTAAAACTAATTATTCTTAAAATACAGTTGATGAACAAATTATCGGTTTTCTGTTGGAAAAATGTCCGAAAGAGGTTAGTTTTGATGTCTGGTAACTGTATTCAAAATTGTATTTATAATACATTCAAACAAATAATTCATATTTAATATCATTTAAATCAGAATTCCGTATGAAATACCTGGGCATAATTTTAACTTTATTTTCAATCGTTATCTCCGGAAGGATGGCTTTGTCGCAGGAAAACTTCAGGTCCGGATATATTATCACCAACAGCAATGACACCCTGCACGGATCTATACAATACAAAGGAGCCAGACAAACAGCGTTGAAATGTACCTTCAGGCCTGACAACACCGATGAGATTACTGACTTTTTACCCGGACAGATTTCAGGATATCGCTTTACTGAAGGGAAGTTCTTTGTTTCCAGAAGTGTTGAGCAAAACGGCTTACCGGGCATGGTGTTTCTTGAATTCCTGATTCAGGGGAAAGCAAATATCTATGCTTTGCGCGACACTGAAGGATCAAGAATGTTTATTGAAACTGAGAAAGATGGATTCCTTGAACTGACCGATCCTGAAAGAACAATTCATAGCGATAGCGGATATTATTATGCGCCCAGGAAATATTATGGCAAACTGAGATATATGCTGGCTGATTGTCCCCAAATTATCCCAAAAATCAACAAAGTAAACCTTCAGCCCAAACCAATGATCAGGCTGGCAAAGGATTACCATAACCTGGTATGCCCTGATGAAGCCTGTACTGTTTTCGAAAGGAAGATAAAACCGATTAAAGTTGGCATCTCGGTGCATGCCGGACCTGTGATTAAGCAAATCAGTCTCGGTGGATTGATTGATTCGGATACCAGGCCCGGTTATTCAGCCGGTGTTTCATTCAGGTTCAGCAACGTCTTCTTCTCAGATGAAAGGTTTAGTCTGGAAACAGGAATAACCATGGTAAAAAATAACACTTTCACATTTAAAAATGCTGAAAACAATGCTCAGTCAGAAAAAGTGACTTACCTCAATAAAATCTACTACATTAATAAATATGATGAAATCTATTATTCTGATAATTATATCAAGGTGAAATCACTTGAGACAAATACACAATTGGGTTTATTGTCCATACCGCTGACCCTCAATTACACTTATCCCGGAAATAAACTGAGACCAGGAATCGGGCTGGGCGGGGTTTTTTCAATGATCACAGGTCAGAATGAAGATTTTAATTATGAGCCTTTTTCGGACCGGTTCGGAAAGACATTTCCTGTGAAACATATCGGATATGTTATAAATGCATCATTAAGATATAAAACCGGTCAAAAAAGCAGTCTTGGGTTTGATCTCAGGTACCTTATCGAAACCAGCTTTTTTGATGCCAATGAGATTTACAGATGCAAATCCCATACATTCATCGCGCAGATCAGATATAACTTTTATTGGTAATGCGTTTATCTCATCAGGCAATTCAAAATAAATTCACCTGTTGTTTAAATAGGGTTATCACAATGTTTTGAACTACTTTTGTAATTATGAAACAAGCCCTTTGGTCCTTTCTGCCAGTTATAATCTTCATCGTATTCAAAGCAGTTGCCTGATATGAACCTGCAATCTTTCATCAAAAAACTGGCTTTCTTTTCCGGATTTGCCATCTTGCTGACGCTGGCCGCATGCGGAGATAAACCCGATGGCCCTGATCCGGTTCCGGAGAAATTTATTATTAAAGCCGCCGATCTCTCTTTCCTTCCTGAAATTGAAGATGCCGGTGTCGCTTTTTACAACCGGGGCGGTCAGGCTGAAGGAATGCTCAAAACCCTGAAGGATGCCGGGATGAATACAGTCAGGATCAGATTATGGAAGAACCCGGTTACTCCACATTCTGGTTTCACTGAAGTAAAAGCATTCTCTGAAAAAGTCAGGGCGATGGGGCTGAAGGTCTGGATTACTGTTCATTATTCCGACACCTGGGCAGACCCCGGAAGCCAGATAATCCCTGCTGCATGGGCGAGCCTGGGTTATTATGCTGTAAAAGACAGTCTATATGCTTATACTTCTATGATTGTCAATGAATTAAATCCAGATTATATTCAGATTGGAAATGAAATCAACAATGGAATGATGTGGCCTCTGGGAAATCTGGGGTTCCTGTCCAATCTGAGGGGACTCCTTGATTCCGGGGCAAAAGCAGTAAGAGACAACAGTTCAACCTGTAAAATCATCATTCATTATGCAGGATTTGAAGAAGCTGAAGACTTTTACAGTCAGATAGCCGGTGTGGATTTTGATGTCATTGGCCTCTCCTACTACCCGATGTGGCATGGAAAAAATCTGGGCCTGCTTGAAACAACCCTGGATTCACTGGGGAAAAAATTTGATAAACAAGTTCTGATTGCAGAAACAGCCTACCCTTTCACCCTTGGCTGGAACGACTGGACCAACAATGTAGTAGGGCTTGAAGAGCACCTGGTTGACGGATACCCTGCAACTCCGGCAGGGCAGAAATCTTTTCTGCAGGAGATTAAAAGAATCTCAACTTCCGCAGAAAAGTCTATCGGGTTCGCCTACTGGGGTGGAGAATGGGTAGCCTATAAGGGAACGCAGGCTACCGACGGATCTTCCTATGAAAATCAGGCATTTTATGATTTTGAAAACAAAGCCCTGCCAGTGATAGATACTTACGGTGACTATTAATTAAATTTTCTCTATTTCTGCACAAAATACAATGATGAACTATTGATCGATGATAAGGGGCTGATAATGATTCTTTCTGATCTCCTTCTGCTTTTCATCAAACGTGATTATATCCCAATACATCTGATCTGCTTTTAATTCCCTCAATCAATCTGCGATGAAAATAGCAATAATTGTATTTCTGGTGCTGGTTTATCCCTTTACATTGGCCGCACAGGAGAAAAGTAAACCCCTGATTCATGAGTTTTCTTTATCAATCAGCAGAACCGATGTAAAAGACCGGAATACTTCGGTTATGAACGGAGCGGGTATTGGATACCAATGTATTGCGAACAACAGGAAAAAAGTCAACTTCAGCATGGGTGTCACTTTTACCAATACACGGCAACGTAAGAAAGAAGTCTATGAAACATATTTAACAAGTTATCACCTTCTTCAGAATTCAGTATTACCGGTATACAGCAACCATCTCTATGCATGGTCGAAGGATGTCGAATACAGCATCAACAGCTTTTCATTCCCCGTTTCAGTCAGATATACTGTAGGTGAGAAATTCAGGGCTTTTGCCGAAGCAGGGTGTTACATCGATATAAATTCCTGCACCAGAAAGGGAACCATGATGATCAAAACCGATCGTTACAACCCGGAAGCGCCCTGGATTGGTTACAAATTCACCGATAAAGGCTGGATTTCGATGATGAATTACGGCTATAGTGCCGGATTTGGAATTTCCTGTCCTGCAGGCAAAAATGAAATTATTACAAAATTCCAGTTCAGGAAAGGTCTGGCCAACATTGGAACATTCAACAATGATTTAAGAAATACTTACCTGCTTCTCTCAATGGGCTTCAGGCTCAATGCTGACAATTTCCTTTGGCTTAAAAAAACACGATAGACAATCATATCCTGTAATCCGGCCCTTCAACTTCCTGACCTCACCATTCAGGGCTTTTTGTAACACTTTTTGAAGGCTGAAGGAGAAATACCCTTTCCCGAAAGGAACATCCGGTTGAAATGGGTTGAACTTCTGAAACCTGATTCCCAGCCGGCTTCTGCGATACTTTTCTCCGGATGGTCTACAAGTAAACGGCAGGCATGGGAAAGCCTGAGTTCATTCAGATAATCATTAAAGGTCATTCCCGTATTTTTCCTGAAGAAACGGCTGAAAGAAGTTTCAGTCATGCATACCATTTCAGCAACCTTTCTCAGTCTGATTTCACTTTTAAAGTTCTGACCCATAAATTGAAACACTTTTGCAATTCTGTCCTGATTCAACCTTTTCAGGGACGGGGAATAACCCACGGATGACAGCAGGATAAAATCATCCGAATGGCCCAGAAAATCAAGAAGCGTCCAGAATCCTGCAAGCCATGGCAACCCTTGTTTATGCTGTAGAAGCATTATTTGCCGGCCGGCCTCTGCTGCAATTGCCGGACTGAATCTGATGCCCCGCTGCGACAGCACGATCAGATTGCGGATATTTTCAAATTCCGGAAAACCTCCCTGGCGAAAATCAAACATTTCAGACCTGAACTGCACAACTATGGCCTTGCAGGAATCAGGATTCAAAGCCGATCCTGTGGAAGTCCAGGTATGCGGCAGATTCGACCCGACCAGCACAAGATCTCCGGCTGAAAATGAACCTGTGTGGTCACCAACAATCCGCTCTCCGGTTCCTTTTAAAATGTAGGTCAGTTCAATTTCAGGATGATAATGCCAGAAGAATTCAAAAGCAGCCTGGCTGATTGATAACTGTTTGTGAAAACTTCCGGTATCGATATGTTCATAACTTGCTTTCACAACTTTATGCAATTTATATCACAAATATATAACAGAATTCGTCAATAAAGATAAAATACGGGCAATAATGGATAAATAACGGGAATTTGATACCATCAACCCGCATTATCTTTGAATGATACATTCATTCTTTATGAAAAAGGCAATTGTTATCACCATGAGTCTGATCTCATTTTTCACATATGGTCAAAATACAAAGGAAAATCCTGCTTTTCCCGGGGAGGCTTTTAAAGTAAACAGACCTGTTGAGCAGAAATATCAATGGCTCCGGTTCGGTGAGATTAAACCGGCTGGATGGATCAGGGAGCAGATGGAAAGCGACCTCGATGGTTTTGTCGGGCACCTCGACGAACTTGTTCCGGACCTGATGAACGATAAAATTTATGGCACTGACCGTTTAACGAAGAAGCTGAAATCGAAAAACCTGGGCAATACCGGCCCGGAGCTCGACCCCCAATACCTCTGGTGGAACAGCGAAACCCAGTCAAACTGGAGGGATGGTTACATCCGGCATGCCATTCTGCTGAACAATTCAGGGCATCTGGAAAAAGCACAAAAATACATTGAGTATTTACTTTCCACACAGGACGATGACGGTTATCTCGGAATCTATTCCCCTGAACTCAGGTACACTTTTAATGATGAGAACGGCGAACTCTGGGCAAAAACCACTGCACTCAGAGGTATGCTGGCGTGGTATGAATACACAGGAAAGCCTGAAATCCTTGATGCAATCAAACTGATTGTCAAAGAGGTTATGAATCATTATCCTGCCGGTGCATCCTCCCCTTTTCGCTCTCTGAAACCATTCGCGGGTGGATTAACCCATGGGTTGGTATTTACTGATATACTTGACAGGCTTTTTCAACTTACCGGAAAGCAGGAATACCTCAATTATGCCTTGTTTCTCTATGAGGATTTTTCGGGGAATCTACTGGCTGAAGATGCACAATTGGGTAAGATTCTTGATCCGGCATACAGCAATAAGGAACATGGAGTTCACACCTATGAGCATCTAAGGCCATTGACCATGGCCTGGATCGCATCAGGGAACGAACGGCTGAAATCAGCCCTTGATATTTACCTTGAAAGAATCAGGCAGTGCTCCACCCCTTCGGGCGGCCCTATAGGTGATGAATGGGTTGGCGGACGGCATGCCAGTGCCGGTGAAACCGGATACGAATATTGCTCTATTCATGAGTTGCTCGATGGATATACAAACCTGCTTCAGAAAACAGGAGATTCCCGTTTCGGTGACCTGGCTGAAAAATTGTTTTTCAATGCTGCCCAGGGAGCCCGCCATCCCGGGGAAAGCGCCATTGCCTATTGTAAGACAGACAATTCGTTTGCCATGACAGGAACAAAAAACGGGGAACCCGCCGGCACTGAAGCTCAGACCCGTTTCAAATATTCGCCTGCCCATCAGGATGTCGCAGTCTGCTGCGTCCCGAATGCAGGCCGGATTACGCCCTATTTTGTCAAATCCATGTGGCTAAAGGATAATGAGGGTCTGATCTCTTCATTACTAGGCCCTTGTGAAGTTCAGACTGATTTCAACGGAGTGAAAATTCACGTGGCTGAAGTAACGGATTATCCTTTCGTCAATACAATTTCTTACAATGTTAAGGTTGAAAAAAAGGTAGCTTTTGTTTTGAAAATCAGAAAACCGGAATGGACAAAAAGTGTAGGATTAAATTTCAATTATACTGAGAAAGACGGCTACCTGTATATCTCAAGAACATGGGAAGGGACTGAAAACGTGCAGCTTGAGCTATTTTCAGAACCCGAAGTGCACAAAGATCTGAACGGAGAGAATTATTTTTCTTCAGGAGCCCTGCTGTTTGCTTTGCCAGTTGAAAGCAGGGAAATAGTTCTAAAATCCTATCCGTTTGAAGGATTTAAAGATCTTGGTTACGAGCCGTTAAATCCGGTAAAATACAGATTCCCGTCTACGGGAAAACCTGAAATTTCAATAAAGAAAAACGAATCTTCCACTAACAAATGGGGTGTAACTGCGCTGACAACGAGTCTGGTTAATGAAAGTACAGGCGTTTCGGAAAATGTAAACCTTCTTCCCCTGGGTGCAACGATTCTAAGGCAGGTAACGTTTAAAAATGAAGTCCTGACAACCTCGGGAACGATAGAGCGGTTCATGAATTTCCGGTCAGCCTGTGTCGATGCCAGAAACGTTGATGTATGGCTTCCTGAAGGCTACAGTACGAAGAAAAGATATGCGGTTCTTTACATGCATGACGGACAGATGCTTTTCGACAGTACTTCCAACTGGAACAAGCAGGAATGGGGTGTGGATGAAACCATCGGAAGATTGGTCCGGGAAAACAAAATGAAGGATTGTATTGTCGTTGGCATCTGGAATACCACCAAACGACATGCTGAATATTTTCCTTCGAAGCCCTTTGAATCGATGAATACAGAACAGAAAAGCCTTGTGAACAGTGAACTTCAGAATCTGGGACGGACAACGGAAACATTTATTCCGGTTTCTGACCAATATCTGAAATTCATAGTTTCAGAATTGAAACCTTTCATCGACAGTGCATTTTCAACCTTGAAAGACAAGGAAAATACCTTCATCGCAGGATCGAGCATGGGTGGATTGATTTCCATGTATGCCATCTGCGAATATCCGGGAGTTTTCGGTGGAGCCGCCTGCCTGAGCACGCACTGGCCGGGTGTTTTTTCCATGGATAACAATCCTTGTCCCGATGCTTTCTTCAGCTACCTTCAGGGCAACCTCCCCGATCCTGCAACTCATCTCATTTATTTTGATTATGGCGATCAGACCCTGGATGCCCTGTATCCTCCATTGCAGAATAAGGCCGACGATGTCATGAGAAAGAAGGGATATTCCCCCGAAAACTGGATGACAAGGTTTTTCCCCGGTGAAGATCATTCAGAGCGGGCATGGAAGCGAAGGTTTGAGATACCGGTCCTGTTTCTGATGGGGTTATAGTTCAACCGCTACGCGGTAAAACAATTGTTTCAGACAATTTAAGCTAATGAGGCCAGGCACTTTCACTCAATTGTACACCAATCTTGTCTTTTCACCAGGCGCAGGGAGCATCTGTTATAACCATCAATCAGGCCACAAATCTTCAGCTATATCAGTGGAATTGCGTCAAACCCGGGTCCCAAATCAATCATTATTAATGGATTCATCGACCATGTTCACATTCTGATCGGACAAAATCCAAATATATCGCTCTCTGATACAGTAAAAGAGATAAAACGAAGCTCGTCCGTTTTTATTAATGAACACAGATTAACATCCCGACACTTCGGGTGGCAATCAGGTTATGGCGCATTTTCATTTTACAAGTCACATCCTGACCGGATCTATAAGTACATTGAGAACCAGGAAGCTCATCATTCAACAAAGGATTTCAGGACCGAATATCCTGGGTTGCTGAAGGAATATGATGTTCCATTTGAAGACAGATATTTGTTTGAATTCTTTGATCAAGACCCAACCGCCACATAGTGAATTAAATTCTCCGGTATTGCTTTACCCTGCCTATCCGGTATTTCATTTGAAAACAATTTTTATCACATCGGTCAGATTGCCAGTCAGGCTAAAGCGTGAGAACACCACATTATTGATCTTCAACGGTGTTTGTGCTTTTTTCGTCCCGATCATGAGATCGCTTTACTGAATTCGCGGGTATTCTTACTTCGTAAACGCATTTCTCTATAGGCAAATTCTACAAAATAATCCAAACTTTAAAACAAATGCGGGCGATTGGTGTTAATAATGAATGAATATTCATTTAATAAACCATGGCCCGAAAAAAAGACGAGCAAAAACGCATCTCAATTTTTGACGCAACACTTACCCTTGTGCTACAGACCGGTTATACCGGCCTGAAGATGGCGGATGTTGCAAAAAAAGCAGGTGTGGCTACAGGTACCGTTTATAAATACTTCCCTTCAAAAGAGAGCCTGATCGACGATCTGTTTCTGCATCAGAAAGAAATCAAGCTAAAGGAAATGACCGAAGGTTACCAGCCGGGTGAACCATTTCTGGTATCATTCAAACGAATGTGGACCAACTATTTCATGGGGTGTATCAATAATCCTGAAAGGATGATTTTCATCGAACAGTTTTACCGTTCACCGTATATCTCCGCCTCGACCAGAGAGAAAGCCGGAATCATGATTCAACCTTCGGAGGACCTGCTCAGCATGGCCATTCAACAGCAATTGATCAGAGATCTCCCTGTTTCTGTATTGTTAAGCCAGCTCATGGGCGCAGCCAATGAAATTGCCCGTTTCCATATTGACTCTGCTCAGATCCCTGCAAACGAGCAGTTGGAACAGTACTTCGAAATGAACTGGAACAGCATCCGGAGATAAGAAATGGAATGATGGAATATTGGAATAATTGGGGAAATGGCTATACTTCTGACCGGCAGAAATTCATCTGACTATGCGAACATAATCCTCTCAGAAAGAGTTTGTTTTCCAATATTCCACCATTCCAACAACGCAATTTAAGAACCCAATTTTCATTAATTTAAAACTTCAGAAACTCAATATAAAATGAACAATAATTCACCCAAAACAAAACAAACGATTCTGATTACCGGTGCTTCAAGTGGTATTGGTAAAGCAACAGCTCTTCTATTTGCAAAAAAAGGATGGAATGTGGCTGCGACCATGCGTGATCCGCTGAAAGAAAAAGAACTGACGGGAATCCCGGGAATTAAGCTCTATCCGCTTGATGTTACCAGTCCCGATTCAGTGAATCTTGCCTTTGAGCGCATTATTACTGATTACGGAAAGATAGACGTTCTCGTTAACAATGCCGGTTTCGGCGCCGACGGAGTATTCGAAGCCATGGACGATGATTTTATCCGCAAACAATTCGAAACCAATGTATTCGGACTAATGAGAATGACCCGCGAAGCCTTGAAACACATGAGGCCAAACAAATCAGGTACCATTGTTCAGGTGGCCAGTGTGGGAGGGCGTGTAGCTTTTCCCCTGTTCAGCATCTATCATGCCTCCAAATGGGCGGTTGAGGGATTCTCTGAATCACTTCAGTTTGAAGCGGAGCAATTCAACATCAGAATCAAAATCATAGAACCCGGAGCCATTAAAACGGAATTCTACGGACGCAGCAGGGCATTTGTTAAGCCGGAAACAACATCTGAATATGATTCTTTTACTGCCAAAGTTGAGAAGCTGAACCAGTCGGCAGGAGCAAAAGGTGCAGATGCCTCGGTTGTAGCTGACACCATCTATAAATCCGTAACCGATAATTCAAAAAAACTGCGTTACCCGGTCGCCTACCCTGCCAATATCCTTTTACCTTTGAAGCGATTTCTGCCTGCTTCATGGTACTATGGATTTGTCAGAAAAAACTATGGCATCTGATAATCCATTGATTGTCTCTTGTTTCTGGTACCATAGTAAACAGAATTTCTTTGTTTTATTATGATAAGGTTATAAATTCAGGGTATTTTCCTGTTCGAACCAAAAGTTACATTAATCTGAAATCCGAAACAAAACAAGATGATCAGCACAATCGGATTTGATGCCGACGATACCCTTTGGGTAAATGAGCCAAACTACAGGCAAACAGAAGCCGGATTCTGCCGTATTCTTGAACCGTGGCTGCCCGAACCGGAAGTATCCAAAAGTCTTTTCGCGACCGAAATGGCCAACCTGGAACTGTATGGCTACGGCGCCAAGGGCTTCATTCTCTCAATGATCGAAACTGCCATCAGGCTGAGCAACGGAACCATCGGCAATGATAAACTGAACCGTATCATCGGGTTGGGTAAGGAACTGCTCGACAAGGATGTTGTATTGCTTGATGGGGTGAAACCAGTCCTGGCCGGCCTCTTTGGCAGATACCGCCTGATCCTTGCCACCAAAGGCGACCTGCTCGATCAGGAACGCAAACTCAGAAAATCAGGTCTAGAGGGCTATTTCCATCACATCGAAATTATGAGCGACAAATCGGAGAACAATTACCTGAAACTGCTGGCCCATCTTGAAATACCACCTGAACAATTCCTGATGGTCGGTAATTCGCTGAAATCAGATATTCTTCCGGTACTTAAGCTGGGTGGACATGGCGTTTATGTCCCCTACCACACTACCTGGCAGCATGAACATATTGATCATTTGCCCGATAATCCTAACTTTGCAGAGATTCAGGGAATAGATCAACTTCCCGGATTCCTCGAAAAATATGAAAACTGCCATTGATCTTCAGAACTGGAACAGAAAAGAACATTTTGAATTTTTCAATGGCTTTAATGAACCTTTTTTCGGAATCGTATCAGAAATCGCCTGTGGAAAGGCACTCTCCTGGTGCCGGAACAATAAGGTATCATTTTTCCATTATTACCTGTATCAATCGCTCAGGGCAGCCAACATGGTTGAAGAATTCAGGCTCCGGATTGAAGATGACCTGCCCGTAAGCTATAATGTTATCCACGCCTCTCCCACCATCAGCCGTCCTGATCATACTTTCGGGTTTTCATTTGTGCCCTTTTCAGAGAATTTTCAGGACTTTATCGGTTCGGCTATGGCTGAAGCAGAGGCTGTTGCATCCTGCTCCGGGCTTCGACTCAACGAAAACACCTCCCGGAACGATGTGATCCATTATTCTGTAGTACCCTGGATTAAATTTACCGGACTTTCACATGCCAGACATTTTTCAGTTCACGACAGTGTTCCGAAAATCACTTTTGGTAAATACCATGCAACCGGAGGTGAAATGATGATCCCTGTAGCTGTAAATGCCCATCATGGACTTATGGATGCCTGGCATGTATCCTTATTTCTCAATCACTTTGAGAAATTCATGAATAATCCGGAATAAAGAGGAATGACTTCCTGCCTCCCGCCTGCTGTTATAAATATGATTGCCTGCCATATTTCCGTGTAGTTTTTATTAATTTCAGCACCCCCCCTTTCCCGAACATCCGCGAAATGCCTCCATACACCCCATTGCAACCATTCAACCCCGGGAGATGACGGTTCAACTATGAATACTGCAAGTTCATCACTGAATGTTTTTGAAGTTTAAAATACTGCCATACTTTTACTTGCCTGAAATAAAAAGGGAAGTAAAATTCCGGTTGCGGTAACATCCGCTCCGGGTGTTATCATATGAACAATATTTAATATGGATCCATCAACAATCTGCCTGCAAACCCTCGGACTCTGCAAATCCTACAATAACCAGCCTGTTGTGGATAACCTGTCGGTTGAGATCAGGGAGGGCGAAATTTTTGGTTTACTGGGGCCAAATGGTGCCGGAAAAACGACTTCTATCCGAATGATCACCGGATTGCTTCAGCCTGATTCTGGTGAAGTGATGATCAACGGAAAACGGGCAACCGGTAACGACAACCGGCTGAATGTTGGTCTGTGCCCCCAGGAACTGGTTTTGTGGAACAACCTCACCTGCAGGGAGCAATTGATTTTTATGGCGGCTATGTATGATGTAGATGGCCGGACAGCCCGGATAAGAGCCGATGAACTGCTCGAAAGAATGCATCTGTCCGAAAAACGCCAAAGTCTGGCTAAAACACTTTCGGGAGGAATGCAAAGACGTTTGAACATCCTGATGGCCCTGATGCATGACCCCGCTATCATCATTCTTGATGAACCGGAAGCAGGTCTGGATCCTCAGAGCCGCGTGCTTGTACGTGAATTTATCCTGTCGTTGTCAAATATCAGGACTGTTGTTTTCACCACACACAATATGGACGAAGCAGACCGTATTTGTGACCGGATCGCAATCATCGATTCCGGAAAACTGATGGTTACCGGTTCTCCTGAAACCCTGAAGAAGACCATTGGCAAAGGTGATGTGCTTGAAATCAGCTTTTCGGGCAATGCCCCGGAAGTCAGTGAAATCTCATCACTTGCAGGTGAAGTTAAAATCGTTGATTCGGTGATTTACTTCAGATCGCTGGCTGTTATTGACAAACTGCCTGTGATTCTTGAAAAATTAAAGTCGCTCGACATTAAAGTGAGAGGTATTCAACTTCGTGAAAACACCCTGGAGGATGTATTCATTTCATTAACCGGAAAAAAATTAAGGGAATAGTCATGAGAATGCTGGCCATCATAAAAAAAGCCCTGATCATGCAGATGCGCGATTACTGGGCCCTGCTGCTTACCATCAGTGCGGCACCTTTCTTCGTTTTTATTTATTATGCCATGACCAGTGGTGGTTCAACCACCTATTCGGTGCATCTTTTTTATCAGAACACGGAGAAAATTGAAACTTATAAAGAACAACTAATCAACAACCTGAAAAGTGTTTCTTACAGCAATGGTAAAAGTACCCTGGAGATCACTGAAACAACAGATACTGCTGCGGCAAAGCAATTGATCAGGGACCGCAAAGCCGATGTTCTCCTATATATTCCTGAGGGGTTCTCCGACAGCCTCAAAGCGGGAAGAGCTCCTGAATTCCTTGTTTTTGGTGAAGCCAGCAATCCGAAGTATTCAATCGGGTTGATTTTTACCATTTCAGGCGTTGAAGAACTCGTGAAACAATTTTCAGAAAAAGAACCTCTCTATACCTTCAGGGAAGAATTTATGGGCAATTCGGAAGCACGGAGTGAGTTTGAGGTGTATGTCCCCGGAATTTTCGTCTTTTCCATCATTATGCTGATCCTTTCAGCATCGCTGATATTTATACGCGATGTGGAGGACCGTACCATGCTCAGGCTTAAAATCAGCCGGATGACGGTATTTGATTACCTGCTGGGCAACACCGTTGTTCAGTGGGGGGTTGGGATCGTTTCATTTATCCTGACCTACGTGCTGGCCATCATGCTTGGATTCACCAGCCAGGGTCCGATCTGGCTGGTCCTGCTGGTTTGTTCGGTAACAATCCTTTCAATCATCGCCATCAGCCTGATCCTGGTCGCCTTTTGCAAGAATGCCGGAATGGTGATGATCCTGGGCAATTTCCCACTCTTCATTCTGATGTTTTTTTCAGGAGCTATGATTCCATTGCCCAGAAATGAACTGATTGCCGGCTTTGCACTGAACGATTTACTGCCGCCAACGCATGCTGTGATTGCATTGAATAAAATCTTCACTTATGGCGCAGGATTTTCAGACATACTGTATGAACTGGCCATGCTTTTGATACTGACAATGGTTTACTTTGCCTGTGGTATTGTGCTTTTCAAAAAAAATCACCTTAAAGCAGCCTGATTAAATTATTCTCAGGGCTGTAACAGCATAACCTGAATTTTCAGAAATTAACCCTGAAAAACCCCGATTCAAGGGGATCGAGACTGTTGTCCATCCCAACAACAAGCCGTCCTGTAACATCCGTGCCTGATACCCGTAACATTTTACCGGTCAATCCGTTGTATAACCTTACCGGGGTATTTATTCCATCTGTTTCACGCAGGTGGACCAGTAGAGAATGTTCGCCGGAAGGTCTTACACTGATCAAAACAGCATTTTCGGGCCAACCCGTTATAAATGAGCCTGTCTGGTATAAGTTATTGTCATTCTTACTGTTACCTGATCCCGGTACAACCCTTGTCAGGAAAGGAACCCGGCACCCCCAGCCAAATTTTGTTGCAAACCCGTTGGATTCATCGTCTGATGAAGTAATATAGTAGGTCCACGAATGGCCACCCCGCTGATCGGCGTTGAAATTTGTAGTCCAGTAGTTATTCATCGGCCATGAATACAGGTGAGTGGTTTCAGGTAAAGCACCCGCGGTAAAACGCCCGGTATTGATGTTGCCGAACTGCATCAGCGGCATTTCACTGCATCCAAGCACCACCTGTGAGCCGCTGCTCCTGAGTGCCGTGAAATTCTGAACCACATTCCAGTCGTTCGAAGATCCGGTAATCTGATCCTTTCCTGTTTCAATCACCCCTCCCGGCAACTCGGTAAAATGTTTTCCGCAACCTGGTGAAAACGGGAATGCGATATAGAAGCCTTCAGGGTCAGTAATATTTTTCTTCACGATTGAGTAAGCCAGATCAACTCTTTTCCCGGTATTGAATAATCTGATTTCAAATGAAAATCCTCTTGGTCCCACAGAAGTTTCCGTTTCGCCGTAGAATCTGATGCTGTTCCAGACCTGGCCTTCCGAATGGTTGTCAAACCAGACAGAATCGGGCGACAATCGCCTGAAATTCCGGAGATATTTTGATTCAAGCTGTTCCCTGTTTCCTAGCTGTTCGATAATCAGTTCTCCCAGCTTAACCTTTGATGCCTGGTCGATCAGCTCTTTTGACAAAGCCTTGTCAAACATAGAAACCAGGGTTCCCTTCGTGGTATCAATCTGCAGCCTGTACCACTCGTTTTCCATCACAGCCATAGGACTTCTTTCAGGCAATCTGCCTGAATCATCCAGGGGCCTTATGCTGTATTTCCTGAATCCGAAAGGGGGAATATCCTGGAGCCAGACTGCCCAATATGTTCCGTCGGACCTGTGCGACAATGCCTGAACCGCAAGCATCTTCCCTTGCTGGTCATAGATTCCGGGTACTTTCCCTCTGGGGACAATCTGATGATCAATATAAACTGTTGTCAGGCCGGATCTTTCCCAATTGAGTGTATTGAAGACCAGCAAAGAAGGTTCCTGACCACGGTCAAAGCGGCTTTGCAGCATACCCAGGGCTTCTTCACCCAGCATGGCTACGCGCCGTGTGGCTTCCCATGCATATGAATCCTTTAATGCCCGTTGTTCCATAGTTGGACCACTCAATGGCTCGCGGACACTTTCGGAATAACCGGTAGTATGTTCAGCATAGAAGAGTAAAGCATTGTTTGCCAGGTTGATGTCATCGTCTGTCTTCTCTGGCAATTGCAGCCCTGTCACAGCAGCCATGGCCAGCCCGGCCATATTGGCCATCAGTGATGCAGAGGCAACTCTTGCTGCGGCTACTTCCCGGGCTGAAGCAGCCAGTCCATCGGCCCACCAATCCGGCCAGGCACCTCTAATCACGGGGAAACTGCTTCCATAAAGGCTTTCCATGTTCCTGAAATATGATTCTGCAGTAGAAGTTGTCAACCTGGGCCAGTCAAACAGGTTGTTCCATTGCCTTATCAAATCACTTGCTGTTGTTGAAGGAGGAGAATTGTCAGTCATATATCCGGAGTGCTGTATCGCCATCACTTCATACGGATAACCCTTTGATTCAAGGGAGCTCAGGTAATTAAGCAGGTTGTTTTTAAACTTGTCAATATCACCTGTCTGCATTTCCAGCACTGTGTTACCGGTCATGTAATGTTCTGCCCTGAAGGTCAGGACCCGGTTTCCGGACGGGGATTCCCACCAGAATAAGGTAGGCTTGTCGAAACAGATCAGGGCCCGGTGACCGTGGGTGCCCATGTTCAGATATCTGATGCCAAGACCGGTGAAGTAGTCGTTCATGCACCAACCGATCCCGTTCACATCGTTTTGCATGGCCAGGTTTACCGGTATTCCATGGTCCTTTATCCTGCCTGCTGCTTCGAGGGAGGCTGCAAGTATCTGCTCATCGGGCAGTTCGCTGAAGTTATAGTACATGCCCGTGACTTCTATCCTGCCCTCTTTCACCCGGTCAATCAACCGTCTGACCTGATCTTCAGGCCGACACTTCAGATACTCATCAACCGGCCATGATGCTTCACAGACCCAACGGAATTTTGCATTTTCGGGAAAACTGTCGGTCGCATCGCAATAATCAAGCGCATAATCGATATACCGGAGATGCTCGGCAAGAATTTCAGTCTGGGAACGTGTATACCCAATATCGGTATGGGTATGCTGTATCAGGCTGATGTCCCACTTCTTCACCGGCTTCAGGGTTACCCTTTCTTCAACCCTGAAATCGCCTGCAACAACCCGGATGATAACATCCGTGGGTGAAGAAACAGGATTTAGTCCAAGGTTGACAGCATTATACCCTGATTTCAGGGGATATCGTCCAATCTCGGCATCATTGGCGTAAATCACAGCTTCAGCAGGAAATCCGAAATAAAATATACCGGCTTCAACCAATTGCTTCGGGAACCCGTTGTTTTTCAGGATGGCAGGAAACGGGTGAAGGCTGACTCCTGTTTTTACCTGTTTCCTGAATGTCATATACCAGGAGCTCAGGCCGGCAGCACTTCCGGTTACTTGAATTCTTAAAGGGCGCCCGGTGATCAGATTTCCTGACGGGACCCGCAGCATCATGTAGCCGTGATGATCGCCGTACTGGTCAACCAAAATGGAAGTAAACGCCAGTGAATATCCATCTTTACCCCTGAGTTCCCATGCAGGATTGCCGTCGGTGTTAAAAGAGAACCACTGTTTGCCATTGATCGCCATGTCAAAGCGGGCGACGCCCGGACTTGATCCAATGGCAGCTATCCAGACAAAGGTGACATATTTCTCAGAAATTCCGGAAGGTACTGTATCTGTATCCCATTCCATGAAATCCGAGCCGTCATTGGCTCTGATCAGCAGGCTCTCGCGCAACCCCGGAATGCATGAATGGTAGTTGAAATCCATTCCTGTCACCTTGCGGTCAAAACCGTTCACCGGAAAATCACCGTAGGTAAATAAATTCTGCGCAACTGTAGGCTGTGCCTGAAAAGCAAACATACAAAAAGCGATGAAAAACCAGATTCCGGGGGTAGTAAGAAACCTGGATGGAACAGGCTTGGCCATAACATGAGGTTGAAGATCAGACAAAAGAGATGGTTGCAAATGTAAATAAAACATTCCTCTGTCGCCGGGATAAAGTAAAACGGAGAAATTAAGTGCATCCGTGGAAGATGGATATAGCACAAGACAAACCGGTTATTTCACTTCTTCAGAAAACAAGCTGTCCATTTCACGAACTTCACCTGCCTTAAGGTTGCCAAGCTGAATGGTATCAACCCTTACCCTGAGCAACCGCAATGTCGGAAAACCTACGGCAGCGGTCATTTTCCTAATCTGCCTGTTTTTTCCTTCCGTCAGTGTAATGGAAACCCAACAGGTCGGACCATGCCTGTCGTCGCGGATTTTCTTAATTCTTGGCGGAAAACCGGGGTCATCAGAAAGCAATTCAGCCCTGCACGGGAGGGTCATATACTTCACACCGCGAATGCCAATCTCAACACCTGCTCTCAGTTTTTCAAGTGCATCCTCACCAATCATTCCATCCAGTTGGGCATAATATTCCTTTTCCTTGTCTTTTGCACGCATGTTTTCACAAACCATCCCATCAGTAGTCAGAAGGAGTAAACCTTCACTATCCTCGTCAAGCCTTCCGATAGACATTGTCCCTTCAGGAAATGGATAGAGCAGGCCCAGAACTTTTTTCCAGTCGTGTTCGCACACAAACTGACTCAGGTACCCATATGGTTTATGCAGAATGAAATGGTGGTGACTTGTCATGGTTAAAATCTGGCGCGAAGCTATGGTGAAATTCCGGAATTCAAAAACAAAAGCAATATTCCGTTCTATTGGTTTTCCGGCATTATTCCTATCTTTACAAACTGTTTAAAGTGTATCCGTTAATGAAGCTATCGGTTGTAATTGTCAACTACAACGTTAAGTATTTCCTTGAGCAATGCCTGCATTCGGTTGATGATGCTATCAGGGGAATGAATGCGGAAGTAATTGTTGTCGACAACAATTCGGTCGACGGATCGGCCGAAATGGTGGCTGAAAAGTTTCCAAATGTTAAACTCATTGCCAACACTGAGAATACCGGCTTTTCGAAGGCCAATAATCAAGCCATCAGGCAATGTTCAGGAGAATACATTCTTCTTCTGAATCCAGATACGGTTGTTGAGCATGACACTCTCACCAAATCCGTTGCCTTTATGGATTCTCATCCTGATGCCGGAGGGCTGGGCATTAAAATGGTGGATGGCAAAGGCAGATTCCTTCCGGAGTCAAAACGTGGCTTACCAACCCCGGTTGTTGCTTTTTATAAAATTTTCGGACTGTCGGCGCTCTTTCCAAAATCAAAGATCTTCGGCCAGTATCACCTGGGTTACCTCGACAAGGAAGAAACTCATGTGGTGGATGTACTTGCCGGGGCCTACATGATGTTGAGGCGCGAAACCCTTGACAAAACAGGCCTTCTTGATGAGACCTTCTTCATGTATGGTGAGGATATTGATCTCAGTTACAGGATCACCAAAGCCGGTTACAGGAATTATTACTACCCTGAAGCAAGGATTATTCATTATAAGGGTGAGAGCACCAAAAAGTCGAGCATCAATTACGTATTTGTGTTTTACAATGCCATGGTCATTTTTGCCCGGAAGCACTTTTCGCAGAACAATGCACGACTCTTTTCCCTGCTGATCCATATCGCAATCTATCTGCGGGCCGGAATATCAGTACTTTACAGGGTATTGAACAAACTACTTCTGCCAATTACAGATGCAGCTGTGTTGTATACCGGTGCTTTGCTGATTGTAGGTTACTGGGAAAGCCAGGTCATTTACAAAGTAGGTGGACACTACCCTTCCCTGTTTATGTTTGGCGTGCTTCCCGCTTATATCCTGATCTGGTTGATGTCAGTACTGATCAGCGGAGGATATGACCCTCCGCTCAGAATGCGGAAGATTGTTACCGGATTGCTGGCCGGAACCGTCGCTATTCTTGTATTCTATGCACTCCTTCCTTCCGAACTCAGATTTTCCCGGGCATTAATCATCCTGGTCGCTCTCTGGGGATTTCTTTCCATGTCAGGAATCCGTTTTGGACTTCACCTGGCCGGGTTTAAAAATTATCGGATCGGGGCCAATCCCAACCGCAGGTTTGCCATCATCGGGAATACCGAAGAAACAGAAAGAGTGGCAGATCTGCTAAGGAAAACACTTGTGAATCCAGGATTTATAGGGCTTATAAGCATCGGAAACGAAAAGAACAATGCTAGCGGATTTATAGGAAATATTGCCAATCTCTCTGATATCATCAGCATTTACAAGATCGACGAAGTCATTTTTTGTGCCCGTGACATCCCAGCTCACAGAATTATTGACACCATGAGCCAGATGCAGCGCAGCCAGACTGAATTCAAGATTGCACCCCCGGAAAGTCTGGCCATTATCGGATCAAACTCAATCAGTACCAGCGGAGATCTATACGTGATTGACATCAACTCCGTCAGCAAAATAAACAACCGCAGAAACAAACGTCTCTTCGATCTCGTGGCTTCTTCTGTTTTGTTATTGTTCAGCCCTTTATTGATGTGGATTACCACCAATCCTCCGTTTTTTCTCTACAACATACTGCGTGTGTTAACCGGCGTCCGTACATGGGTTGGCTATGCTCCGCAGACACTGGCCGATGCAGTTATGCCTGAAATCAGGAAAGGCATTCTCAATCCCACAGATCTTTTTCCAAGCCGAAAAATCGATGCTGAAACTGCTGGTACATTAAATATGTTGTACGCACGTGATTATCGGATAGCCAATGATATGAATACTCTCCTTAAAGGATTCAGGAGACTGGGTAGATTGTAATAAGCTGTTTCAAACCTTTTTTATCTAACTTTGTTAAATACGGCAACGATTAATCCCTATAAACAGCCGGACTAACCGCTGATGTTTAATTAAACTCTGCTATGGCAAATTTTGAAGTAATCATGCCCAAACTGGGCGAAAGTATCATTGAAGCTACCATTACCCGATGGATCAAAAATCCGGGGGACAGGATTGAAGAAGACGATCCCATTGTTGAAATCGCAACCGATAAGGTTGACTCTGAGATCCCCTCCCCTGTTGAAGGAAAGCTATTGAAAGTATTGTTTAACGAAGGTGATGTTGTTGCAGTTGGTAAAGTAATCGCCATCATTGAAACAGAAGCGGACCAGGCCGTAAATGAAGAATCAACAGGAATACCTGCAACTGTAGTAGAAGTATCTGAACCAGTAACACCGGCATCCGAAATAGAATCACAAAACATTGTTTCTGAATCAGTTGAAAGCAGCACTGACAGATTTTACTCGCCTTTGGTAAAAAACATTGCCAAAACGGAAGGAATTTCTCAGGCTGAACTGGACAGGGTTTCAGGCACCGGAAAAGAAGGCCGGGTTACCAAGGAAGACCTGATGGCATATCTGAAGAACAGGGGTTCAGGACCTGTACCCCAGGCTCAGGTATCTGCCCCGGCAACACCTCAACCTGCTGCAAAAGCGACCGCTCCGCAGGTATTCGCATCCAATGGCGACCAGATCGTTGAAATGGACCGGATGAGAAAACTGATTTCCGACCATATGGTCATGTCAAAACAGGTTTCACCTCATGTTACCTCTTTCATTGAAGTAGATGTCACCAACATGGTCAGGTGGCGCGAAAGGGTCAAGGACGATTTCCTGAAAAGGGAAAAGGAAAAAATCACCTTCACCCCTATTTTTATCGAAGCAGCTGCCCAGGCACTTAAGGATTTACCGGGTGTAAACGCTTCTGTTGACGGATACAAGGTAATTCTGCGAAAAAATATCAATATCGGTATGGCAGCAGCCCTACCAAACGGAAACCTGATTGTTCCGGTCATAAAAAATGCCGATCAGAAAAACCTGCTTGGTTTGGCAAAGGATGTAAATAGCCTCGCCAACAAAGCAAGATCAAACAAACTTGATCCGGATGATATTTCAGGTGGTACATTTACCATAACAAATCTCGGGAC
Organism: Bacteroidales bacterium; assembly: GCA_016705005.1. Classification (GTDB taxonomy): domain Bacteria; phylum Bacteroidota; class Bacteroidia; order Bacteroidales; family Lentimicrobiaceae; genus Lentimicrobium. Next base: position 66,078 of record JADIZB010000038.1, read on the forward strand.
TTTCGGCAGTATAACCGGCTCCCCGATTATCAACCAGCCGCAGGTTGCGATTCTGGGCCTTGGCGTAATTAAGAAAAAACCGGTTGTGCTTGAGACTTCCGAAGGGGATGTGATTGCCATAAGGCACATGATCATTCTTTCGCTGGCTTATGACCACCGTGTGGTAGATGGGGCCCTGGGTGGAATGTACCTGCAGCGGATGCAGCAACTCCTCGAAAGTTTCGATACAAACAGAAGCATTTAACACTAAATTATTATACTTTAGCTGCACCATGGAAAACTTCCGTGGTGCTTTTTTTATCCCATTCTATGAAACTGAACCTAACCCGGCCCATGGCCATTTTTGATCTTGAAACAACCGGAACCAACATAGGCTCTGATCGCATTGTTGAAATCTGCATCATTAAAATTCATCCCGATGGTCGTGAAGAAGTCTTAACAAGACGACTCAACCCGGGTATTCCAATACCTCCGGAAGTCACAGCAATTCACGGAATCAGCGATGATGATGTAAAAAACGAACCCGGGTTTGCCGAATTGGGGCCGCATATCCTTCAGTTTCTGGCCAATTGCGATATGGGCGGATATAACTCGAATAAATTTGATGTTCCCCTCCTTGTAGAAGAGTTCTTACGTGCCGATCTTGACTTTGACCTGAAAGGGAGAAAGTTTGTTGATGTACAGAATATATTCCATAAAATGGAGCCGCGCACCCTCAAAGCAGCTTATAAGTTCTATTGCAACCGGGACCTCGAAAATGCCCATTCGGCTGAAGCAGACACCCGGGCAACCTATGAAGTTCTTCTGTCCCAGATTGAAAGGTATGAGAATACTGAGTACCTCACCACCGAGGGCAAGCTTATCAAGCCTATCACAAACGATGTAAAAGCCCTTCACGAGTTCTCGTTCCATAACCGGAACGCTGATCTCGTCGGACACATCATCTTTAACCCTAAAAATCAGGAAATCTTTAACTTTGGAAAACACAAAGGGAAAACCGTGGAGGAAATTTTTAACCATGAACCCTCTTACTACGACTGGATGATGAAATCAGATTTCCCATTGTCCACAAAGAAAGTTATCACAGCCATCAAACTCAGGGGGTTCAACAAGAGCTCGGTCAAAATCTGACCTGCCTGTTATAACCCTTGTTACAAATGAACGGTACAAATCTTTTCCGATTATCAACAGTCAATCCGGAAGAAATTGATTTCATGAAACCATCTATGATTTATTTTTGAATCCATCAACATAAAACAGGCTAAGGTCTGGTCCATTGCTAAGTTCTAACTTTTTACTTTTTACTTTTTACTTTTACTTTGAGCTTTTTACTTTTTACTTTTTACTTTGAGCTTTTTACTTTTAACTTCACTCCCCAGCCCCGTATCCAATGAAAATGATCTGCATCGGCCGTAATTACAGTGAACATGCCCGTGAATTGAATAACCCCGTTCCTGCAGAACCGGTCTTTTTTATGAAACCTGAATCAGCACAGCTGCGAAACAATCAGCCCTTTATCTACCCGGAATTTTCAAATGACATTCACTACGAGGCAGAACTGGTTCTTCATGTTTGTAAAGTGGGGCGCAATATTCAGGAGAGATTTGCTGACTCTTATTTCGATGGAATTGCGGTAGGCATTGATTTTACAGCCCGTGACCTGCAGCAGAAAGCCAAAGATAAAGGACTGCCCTGGGAAATCGCGAAAGCATTCGACTTCTCAGCTCCGGTAAGTAAGTTTATTCCCTTATCCGGGTTTCCTGACATTTCAAAGATCAGGTTTGGGCTTTACAAAAACGGCGAACTGGTCCAGCAGGGTAATTCCTCAGATATGATCTTTTCATTTAACAGAATTATATCATATGTTTCGCGATTTGTTACCCTTAAACAGGGCGATTACATATTCACGGGAACACCGGCTGGTGTGGGACCAGTGAAGATAGGTGACCGGCTCGAAGCCTTTATTGAAGATAAAAAACTGTTGCTTTGTAACATACGTTAACTCTGAAACTCAATAAAAAAGCAGCCTTTAGAGGCTGCTTTTTTATTATTGACAAGTATTATATATTCCGGGTGCGAAATAGTTTCAGTGATCTGAAGGTTTACGAGAAGATAATGTATGCCTTGACAAAACAGATCCTTTGTATATGCAAATATACTTTTCAGTCAGCATGGTATCTTCAGGATAATGATTCGTCATACTACCGTTTCTCTTCCAGGGAAAGATATTCAGCCCTTTTACTTTTTACCTGTCTGCCGATTTACCCGCCGAGGCAGGCAGGCAGGCTTTTTACTTTTTACTTTTTACTTTTTACTTTTTACTTTGAGCTTTGAGCTTTAAGCTTTGAGCTTTAAACTTCACCAACTATATCTTCCCCGTCGCCTTCAACTCCGCTTCAAGCTGGTCAACAAGCTGATCAAGCCGTTGAACAACAGCCATTGTTGGTTCCGGAGTGGTCATATCCACACCGGCCTTTTTCAACTGCTCCACAGGATAATCATTGCCTCCGGATTTAAGCAACGTAAGATAACGGTCGAGGGCTGCCTTCCGGTCTTTTTCATCTCCGCTGGTTATCATTTTTTGAATCTGCGCTGCTGCCGCATAACTTGTAGCATATTGATACACATAGTAAGGCCGGTCATAAAAATGCATTATCTGCGCCCACGAATTACACCTCAAATCGTTCGGTGCCAGTTCATTTCCATTGTAAGCATCGTTCAGTTCCGTCATAATATCATTCAATACGGTGGCATTTACCGGCTGACCCTGTTCAACCAGACGGTGCACCTGCAACTCAAAATCAGCAAACTGACTCTGACGATAAAACGATCCGGTAAGGTTCACTATGGCCTGGTTTAACAGGGCAATGCGCTCATTGTGATCGGTTGTGTTTTTCAAAAGGTAGTCCAGCAGGAGTTCTTCGTTGAAATTAGAGGCAACTTCAGCTACAAAAGTGGTATATCCGTGGGTATTATATGGTTGGTTTGATGATGAGAAAACGGAATGCATCGAGTGTCCCAGCTCGTGGGCGAAGGTCGACACATAGTCGAGTGTCTGATCATAGTTAAGAAGTATGTATGGATGCACTCCGTAAACACTCATCGAATAAGCGCCGGTTTCCTTGCCGGAGCCTTCATAGGCATCAATCCAGCCTCCCTTCAGTGCTTTTTCCAGTTCTTCATTGTATTCTTTCCCGAGAGGTTTCAGTGCTTCCCTGATCAATGTAATTGCCTCGTCAAATGAGTAAGTCCTCGAGAATTCACCCAATGAAACGGAACCATCCCATGAGTTATAATCGGTAAGCCCAAGCACCTGTTTGCGGAGCCTGATATAGCGCCTGAGTGGTTCAGCATTAGATTTTGCTGTACTGATCAGGTTTTCATATACTGAAACAGGAATATTATTGGCATTGAGGGACGCATCCAGTGTTCCCTTAAATTTATAGGCTTGTGCATAGGCCCAGTCCGACTGACAAACACCATTCAGGATAGCTGCCATGGTGTTCTCCCTTGCCTTGAAATTGCTGTTGAAGGCATAATAGGCCTTCTCTCTTTCAGCCCTGTCTTTACTGAATGTCAGGATGTTAGTCAACATAGGATAGGTCAGGGTTACCTTTTCACCATTCGACCTTATAAATTCAGGATATGCGTTATCAGAGACTGCCACTTCCGTATAAACCGATGAAGGCAATCCGGAAAATCTTGAAAAATAAGACATTAGTTGTTCCTGTTCTGCCGGAAGAACATGTTCCTGTAAACGATACATGTTTTCGATGTTGAATCGGTACGGTTCAAACGATTTGTCTGAATTTACCCATGTCATGGTCTTTTCTTCAGGTATCTGAACCAGTTCAGCCGATGTCCACGAAAGTAACTGTCCTGCTTTGGCAAAGGAGGCTTGTACAAGCTGAAATCCATTGCTGATTTCCGGATCACGCGAATCAAGGGAACGCATGAGATACGGAAAGCAATACAACCTGGTTCCGATTTTGCCCATTTCATCAGTCATCTGGTAGTAGCGAAGCAGATTGTCCGGAGAAAGTCCGAGCGAACCCTTCATGGCTGAAAGTTCCTCCACAATTCTTTCAACTTTGGTCAGATCTGTTTTCCAGGCATTCCAGTCCTGATAAATGTCTTTTAGCTGCCATTTGAGGTTTTCCGGCGCATTTTCGCGGGTTATAACTGGCTCGGTGGCCGTCAGACTCAAACTGATCAACAAACCGGAAATGAAAAGTAATGTTTTTGAGTTCATAACAACGATCATTTTGTTTTAGATGAACCCTGCAATTCAATTATCAGGCCAATGATATATATAACTGTATAATAAGTATTTATGAAATTTTAACAGCCTAAAATCAAAATATTATGCTCCGGCATGTCCGGTTATGAACATGCAATTCACAGAACTGAACAAATGAAATCACGGAGAAAATCAAAAAAATAAGGATTATAAAAAGGCAATATCACTGATAACTTCACTTCCGGCGGCTTTGTTCAACATTTTAACCAGTTTGGTACGGGCATATCCCAATTCCTGTCTGAGCGCCGGAGAATTGAGCTTTACATACAATATCTTATTTTTAATATATAGGTGCGTGGTTTCCCTTGCGATCATCTTCCCAACCACCTTATCCCACAAACCGATTACCCTCGTTTCATTCACCTTATCTTCAATGTGATAAGCTGACAGCAATTCTTCAATTACTTCCCTGATCGATTGATTATTTGAAATTCGCTTTACCATTACTTTTGAATTTACCTCTGATTCTTTCCATATACAATCTAAGCTATCATCTTATTCAATAAGGGAAACCTTTCCGGCATGAACATCAAAGATACGATGGTCAGTCAGGGCAGTAGCAAATATATGGTTTATCCTTTCGGGTTGGGTGTCGGTGATAAATACCTGTCCGAAACTATTCTCTCCTACCAGATTGATGATTCTGTCGACCCGGCTGCTGTCAAGCTTATCAAAAATATCGTCAAACAAAAGCACCGGTTTGTACTTTTTAATGGACCTGGTATATTCAAACTGAGCAAGTTTAATGGCGATAACAAATGACTTTTGCTGCCCCTGAGAAGCAAATTTTTTCACAGCATATCCGTCAATCAGAAATTCCAGATCATCCTTGTGAATACCTGACGTTGTATACCTTGCCGATAAATCCCGCTGAAGGTTGATTTTCAGTGAATCTGAGAAATCAGCTTCTCCGAGGTCAGAATGATACAGAATATCTACTTTCTCTTTACCCTGGCTGATAAACTCAAAATACTTCCCGAAAACAGGAAGGAACCCATCAAGAAAAGCCCTCCGTCGTTCAAAAATCCTACCGGCAGGTCCTTTCATCTGCTCATCCCAGATCTCAAGCGAAGCTTCATCAAAATACCTCCTTTCGCCGAAAAGTTTCAGCAGGGCATTGCGCTGGGCAAGTCCCTTGTTATAAACAATGAGGTCGTCAAGGTATTGCCGGTCAAACTGAGAGATTACCGAATCAATATATTTCCTCCGAAGGTCGCTTCCTTCGTTGATCAGGTCACGGTCATAAGGTGAAACCATGACCAGCGGAAATTCACCGATGTGGTCAGCCATGCGATCGTACTCTTTGGCGTTTATTCTGAACTGCTTCTTGAAATTACGCTTCTGAATACAACTTACATCATCAGGCCCTGAGCCATTTCTTACAAACTGCCCATGGATGGCAAAAAAATCGGACTCATGCCTGATATTCTGGCTGTCGACCAGATTAAAATAACTTTTTGTAAAGGAAAGATAATGAATGGCATCGAGAAGGTTGGTTTTGCCTGCACCGTTGCTGCCCGTGAAACAATTGATCTTTTCCGAGAACTCAAGTGAAGCCTCTTCGTAATTCTTGAAGTTATACAGGTTCAGCTTTTTCAGAAACATATCAATTCTTTTTAATCATTTCCGTGATTTCAGCAGCTACCTGTTGCATCAGCCAGACTGGTGTTGATGTGGCACCTGAAACTCCAACAGAAGAGATTTCCTCAAACCACCCGGGCTTTACCTGTCCGGCACCTGTAACAACAAAGGTTCTTGGATTGCACCTTTTGCTGATTCCTGAAAGATATTTTCCATTGGAACTTTCGCTTCCGCTGACAAAGACGATCACATCATGCGAAGATGCAAACCGCTCAATATCAGGCTTCCGGCGGCTCACCTGCCCGCAAACAGTCTGATAAATAATTACATCCGGGGTAGAACCAGATACCTTTTCAGCACCAGACTGGATAGTATCACAAAATTTCCGGTATGCTTCAAGGTCTGAAGTGGTTTGCGAAAATATCCTGAGCGGTTTGGAAAGGTCAACAAGTTCCAAATCATCCTGACCCGAAACTACAACAACATTACCGGATGAATATCCCAATAAACCCGTTACTTCAGGGTGACCCGGCTTTCCGAAAATAACAACTGTGCCTCCGTTTTCTTTCATCGCGGCAGAAGCAATGCTTACCTTCTGCTGAAGTTTGATAACAACCGGGCAGGTCGCATCATAAACCCCTGCACCCACCGATTTCAACCTTTCAAAAGTGGCCGGAGGCTCTCCATGTGCCCTTATGATAACCTTATTTCCTGGTGCAAACCCTGAATCAACACCATGATCAAGTATCTTCAACCCCAAATGCCTGAGCCTCGATAATTCTGATTCATTGTGCACAATCTCACCAAGGCAGGCAACACCTCCGGGCTGTGAAAGCAGCTGCTCAGCTACTTCAATTGCCCGCCTCACCCCAGAGCAGAATCCCGCAGAGGGATCTATCTCAACCTTTGGTTTCAAATGATCCATCTTGCAAAAGTAAACAAAGAAAAATGATTGAGCTTTGACAATCATGCCAGAATCAGGAAGGAATTCTGCTTACAGGCTTCCTGGCTACGATTCGTTAGTAAGAAAACCTGATCATGTAGAAAAATAGACAAAACTGACATGTTTTCAGCAAGGGGAATCGGAAAACACTCTTTAAAAAAACGATGAAGAAAAAAAGGCTACTTTCCGCTTCCCGAGAAATCAGAAAGATTAAAGGCAATACTCAGCATATTCGGAGAACCTGAAAGGTGATAAGCCGATCTGGCATAACTGAAATTGAACTTTGAGACCCTGAAGCCGAATCCCCAGGAAAAACCAACCGTGCCTTTTTTACTCTCAACCTTCATTTCCTGCCGGCGCTGGTAATTGTACCCCAGACGAAAACTAAAATTGCGCGACGGAACAAACTCACCACCTATGACTACATGTCTGAAGGCTTTATCAGCAAATTCACCAGCCTTGCTTTTTGTTTTTACCTCACCTGTAAAGGGGTCTGTTGTTTCTTCGGCAGGATCAGTGTAAGTAAGATCCCACTTTTGGAGGTTGGTAAGCAGGATCGAATACCTGAAAGGCAGGTGCTTCAGCTTTTTGGAAATGCCGAATTGAATTTCGAAAGGCAGGGGCTCATGATTGCCGGGTGTATATGTACTCAGCTGTCGTCCAATGTTCCTGGCAACCAGCGATGCAGTAAATCCGCTGCGGGCATGATAGCTTCCGGCCACATCGACGGCCATTCCGAATGAATTGTAACTCTCGAGATTTGAGCTGATGGCTTTCAGATTTGCCCCGATACTGAACAAAGAATCCAGACGCCTTCCCCATCCAAGAACAAAAGCCATTTCATTACCGGTAAACTCCCCTGCATTTTCATCAAGTACACCGGTTTCGTCGGTATAGGTAAATCGGCCATAATTCAAATACTGCATGGTGGCCGCAAAGCTTCCGTATTTTTCGTATGTTCTTGAATAACTGGCAAATCCGTAATTGATGTCAGCGAAATAGTCAACAAAATTCAAGGAGAGGCCATTGTGCATCTCTTTACTGATCATTGACGGATTGTTCAATCCTACAGCAAGGTCGTTATCCGAAATGGCTACGAAATTACCTCCCAGGGCAGCAACCCGTGGTGAATTGGGAAGATTCAGGAATTTATAAGTGCTGTTTCCACCAATCTGAGCCTGCATTGAGTCAGGTGTCAGAAAAAGAAAACTGAAAATGAACAATAAAGTGTAGAATCGTTGCGTCACGGGATGAATTTTTATACTAATCAGATTTGCAAATGTATATCAGACCGGGTAATTATTGAAATCAAACGCCCGGAATAATAATTTATTGCAATGCCTTGAGATTTATGTTAAAAAATGAAAATGGTTCCGTCATTGATTTCTATTCTCCGGAAACAAAAAAAAGAATGCCGGTCATGATAAGCTTGACCGGCATATCATGCATCTCTCAGATTCAGCCACCTGCCTGCTTTCTGATCAGGTTTAATGCGCTGCCTGCCCTGAACCATTCTATCTGGGCATCATTGTATGTATGATTCACTAGAATGCTCTCCTTTGTTCCATCACTGTGATTCAATACCATCATAAGCGGCTTTCCGGGTGCAAATGTCTGCAGACCGGTTACTGACAAGCGATCATCTTCACGGATCTTCTCATAATCTGATTTATCGGTGAATGTAAGTGCAAGCATCCCCTGTTTCTTCAGGTTTGTTTCATGAATCCGGGCAAATGATTTGACCAGTACAACCTTTACACCGAGATGACGTGGTTCCATAGCTGCATGCTCACGCGACGATCCTTCACCATAATTCTCATCACCTACTACCACTGAGCTGATTCCGGCAGCTTTATATGCTCTTGCAACAGCTGGCACAGCATCATAGGTGGCTGTCAGTCCGTTCTTAACCAGATTGGTCTGATCGCTGAAACTGTTGACCGCGCCAATCAGCATATTATCAGAAATGTTATCCAGGTGTCCGCGGAAGCGAAGCCAGGGACCTGCCATCGAGATGTGGTCGGTGGTGCACTTACCTTTGGCCTTGATCAATAGCCTCAAATCTTTCATATCCTCTCCATCCCAGGCGGCAAAAGGAGCCAGCAGTTGCAACCGTTTCGAATCCGGTTGAACAATAACACTCAGAGCGCTGCCATCAGCAGGAGGAGCAACGTATCCGGGATCCTTCACCTCAAAACCGTTGGGTGGCAATTCCAGTCCCTCAGGAAGGTCAAGCGTTACCCATTCTCCTTTCTCATTCAAAAGCTTGTCAGTCAGTGGATTAAATGTAAGATCTCCGGCAATGGTCAATGCAGTTACAATTTCAGGTGAAGCTACAAATCCGTGTGTATTAGGATTTCCATCGTTCCGTTTGGCAAAATTCCGGTTAAAAGATGTGATAATCGAATTCTTCCGTTCCGGGTCATCGGTATGCCGCTTCCATTGTCCGATACAGGGTCCGCAGGCATTTGCCATGACCACACCACCGATGTCGCCAAATACTTTCAGCAGTCCGTCACGTTCAGTAGTATAACGTATCATCTCGGAACCCGGAGTAATAATAAACTCAGACTTTACCTTCAGATTCTTTTCACTGGCTTGTTTTGCAACAGAAGCAGCCCGGGTAAGATCTTCATAGGAAGAATTTGTACAGGATCCTATCAGTCCTACTTCAAGTTTCTGAGGGTAGTTCTTCTCTCTGACAATCCTGACAAATTCTGAGATCGGATAAGCGGCATCCGGTGTATAGGGCCCGTTAATATAGGGCTCAAGTTCAGAAAGATTAATCTCAATCAGCTGGTCGTAGTATTTTCCGGGATTCCGGTACACATCTTCATCTGAACGCAGGTCTTCCCTGATCAGATCAGCCATGGCAGCGACCTCTGATCGACCGGTCTGTTTCAGGTAAACACTCATTTTCTCATCGTAGCCGAAAATTGAAGTGGTTGCACCGATTTCTGCACCCATATTACATATAGTTCCTTTTCCTGTGGCAGAAATAGCATCTGCTCCATCGCCGAAATACTCAACAATGGCTCCGGTTCCTCCTTTAACAGTGAGGATTCCTGCGACCTTAAGTATCACATCCTTGGCGGATGCCCAGCCACTCAAACGTCCGGTAAGTCGAACACCAATCAGTTTCGGCATTTTTAACTCCCAGGCCATTCCGGCCATCACATCCACTGCATCGGCACCTCCAACACCAATGGCAATCATACCAAGCCCTCCGGCGTTAACGGTATGAGAGTCGGTTCCGATCATCATACCTCCCGGGAAAGCATAGTTTTCGAGAACAACCTGGTGAATAATGCCTGCACCCGGTTTCCAGAATCCGATGCCATATTTATTTGACACTGATTGTAAAAAGTCAAAAACTTCCTTACTCTGCTCAAGCGCAAACTTCAGGTCGGCTTCTGCTCCGCTTTCAGCCAGAATCAAATGGTCGCAATGAACCGTTGAGGGTACTGCGGTTTTACTCCTGCCTGCATTCATGAACTGAAGCAGTGCCATCTGGGCAGTGGCATCCTGCATTGCTACACGATCGGGCGCAAAATTAACATAGTCGGCACCCCGCTCTAAAACCACAGTGGGATTCGCCTCAAAAAGATGGGAATACAATATTTTTTCGCTCAATGTTAGCGGCCTGCCAAGCAGGGTACGGGCCATTCTTACCTTCTCAGGCATGGAGGCATAGGCCTTCCGGATCAGATCAAGATCAAACAACATAATTCCTGAATTTCAATGAGATTAATAAAAGAGAATCTTTAACCATGAATAATGGATCAAAGATATGAAGATATGAATATATTTTAGTACGAAAATATCGGGTGTTTTTCATAAAATCACCAGAATAACACCTGACGGTGTATTTTGTTTTAATCCCGGGAAGTGAAACCACAGGCAGTAATCTTATTCACCTTTATCGCCGATAAAGTAATCGTTCTTGTCTTTAAACAATACATTGAATGTGGTCAGACTACCATAAATCCTCGTAATATACTGTTGAATATTCACTTTGTCCTCATCATTCAGTGCACTTGAATTGACCCTTTGTTCGAGAACCCTTAAGCGATCGCGTACCATTACAATCTTATGAAAAAATGCATCGATGGGTATCTCCTTCTCCTTCAGTGAAGTATCACCCGGATACAACACCATTCTGCCTCCGGTCCAGCGCTGACCCATCGGAACGGTTTCCTGCAGGTCGGTAAACCGCCTGAGTACCCTGATCAGGCTTTTTTCCATCTTCTCATAGGTAGCTGTATCTGATGGGGTTTCAACGGCTTCCATAATCCTCATACCCTGAAAATCGCGCTGAATAATTCTTGTCCCGTTTTCGATAAAAGTGATTTCCCAGGCATCCGTACGTACCTGAATGATAACACCTTTGCCAAACTGCGGATGTTCAACCCTGGATCCAATCCCTAAAATATGCTCTTCCATAAATAGATTTTAATTAAAGTTTTGTGAAATGCTGTTTAAATGCTCGTGAATTTCGAGCACCTGCGGTATCGCCTGACTATGTTCGCTGTTGAAAATCACGTAATCAGCCCGTTCAAGTTTTTTCTCTTCCGACCATTGCTTGTCCATTCTGTCAAGTACCTCCTGACGGGTCATTTCATCCCGTTTGATAACCCTCGCTATGCGCTCCTCAACAGGAGCCGCAACAACAATAATTTTATCAAAAAAAACCGAGAAACCGGATTCATACATAATGGCAGCTTCCTGAAGGATGTAGGGTACATTTTCCATTTTGCCGATCCATTCGGTGAAGTGAGTTCTGACTCTTGGATGAACAATGGCATTCAATTTACCAAGTTTCACTACATCGGTAAATACTTCTGCTGCAAGAGCCCTGCGGTCAATCTGACCATCCGGATTAACAAGGCTGCTGCCGAACTCACAGCTCACCATTTTTACCACTTCAGGATGATTCAATATTTTCCGGGCTTCCTCGTCGGCCAGATAAACCGGTATTCCCAATACACGGAAAACACCTGCAATGGTGGATTTTCCACTTCCTATGCTTCCCGTAAGGCCAACCTTAAGCATAATATTCCTGTTCAGAATACAAACATAAGCTTTTTCAGGGAAATCAACAATGCACCTGCAAGTGGTTTTCTTAACCCGCAGACAGAAGCCGGAATTATAAAAATAAACAGGAAAAGCTATTTAAGTATAAGAAATTCAACCTTTTCAGGCTCAATGCTGACTATCTTAACATAGGATGGTTTTCTGGTCAGTTCAACTGGAACACGATTGTTTCCTGACTTCAGGGCTTTTGCATAATCTACAATAACTGTAAAAAACGATGGATCAAGTCGCTTGTAATCGCGCATCGCCACACGACAGGTGAGTTTAACCTTATCCGGAAATGTCCTGAACTTTACGGCTTCCCCGTCAGAGAATAAATTAACAGGAACTTCCAGGTCTGCTTCTGTAAACTTCTCTACGTTCATGGTCACAAGGACACTATCCGATGAAAGATAAACTGCCGGCCGGGTTTCAGGGTTTTCGAGTGAAAGCCGGGTAGTAAAATTTGAAGTCAGATTGGTAATTATTTTCTTCTCGGTGTTGATAAACCTAATTGTATCAATAATTTCCTGCAAACCAGAAACCCAGACTGAATCGGGCCTTATTCTCACTGAATCGTAAAGCTGGTATTGCCGGCTGAAATCAAGTGAAATGTTGGTGTGCACGGGAATCCGTTTACGGTAACTTTTCCGGAATTCAAAATGAAGGGTATCAGGTTCAACTCCAATTAGTTTGGCGCCCAGAGGTAGTTGTGCTGATATAACTTTCAACAGCCTTGATGTTCTGAGAATTCCGGTATACCTGTCACCATCACGAACCATTCTCATTTTTGCGAGGCTGAGTCGAATCACATTTTCGCGTCCGAACAACTTCCGTGAATACAAATCAAGTCCCTTTGCATTCAGCATAAGGGTTATCACAGAATCAGCATTGCTCACCAATATCTTCCCTTCAGGTATATCCTCAGGAACGATAGAATATTTTAAGGGTGCCTCGTATTCACGGGTGAGCTTGATCAGGCCCCACATGAGGGTTGACATGGCCAGGCACACCAAAAAAACGGAAAACCGGTTGCGCAGCTTTCCGTCTATTGGTTTTTTAATTCCGGACAGAATTGCAAGTAAGATGTCTTTCACCTGCCCCTGAAATTTAAAGTTAAATGACCGTGCAACTTATTTCTGCTGGTTGGCAAGCTGGTCACTGGCATCACCGGCAACAGCCGATTTCTCGATCCTGAGGCGCGAGCCGTCTTCAACTTCAATGGTAAAAGTAGTTTCCTGCACCTCGACTATCTTACCATGAATACCTCCGATGGTAACGATTTTATCGCCCTTTTTCAGTGCTTCACGGTATTTTTTCAGGTCTTTGGCTTTCTTTGCCTGCGGCCTGATAAAGAAAAAGTAAAAAACAACCATGATCAGGCCAAGAAATATCAGCGATTGGTAACCACTGCCTTGTCCTCCGGACGGTGACATTAAAAGAATTGATGATAACATATGATTTGATTATTGGTTAAATTAATTGCTTTCTTCAGGCAGTATGACTTCAGCTTTTATCCTCACGACCTGGGTTGCCGGCTGGGCATTGCTGCTGATGGTAATTGTCTTGTTTTGAAAACCCCTTCTACCTTCACTATCGAACTTTACATCAATCTTATGGCTTTCCCCGGGTTTTACCGGCGCTTTTGGAAAGTCAGGTACGGTACATCCACAGGATGTACTAACACCGGAAATAATCAGGTCTGATTTGCCTGAATTGGTAAACCGGAAACCAAAAGAAACTTTTTCTCCCTGAATAACACGACCGAAATCATGAAAATCAGTATCAAATTTCATCACTGGCATATCTCCCGCATCAACCAGCCCATCGGCTGAGTTCGGATTTTTAACAATGTCGGAAGGAAGTAATTCCTTATCAGTTGGATTCTGTTTGCATGAAAATAAAACCAACGAAAAGGCAATCAATAAAAAAGAAAAAACACTGCGCATTGAGAACGTTTTCATCCGGATAACCATTTATGCTGTAGTTCAATAAAGTCATGCAAAATTAGACAAAAATCAGTTGCCGTTCAATTTCCTGAATGTTTTCAGAATTCCTGAACAGGCAATTCACGAATCAGGTAAACATCATAATCGCCCAGGTACTTAAATCCATATTTCCGGTAAAGATTCAAAGCAACCTCATTTTCCCGGTGAACTTCAATTTTAATCTGTAAACCATCAGTAAATGCCAGTTTCAACGATTCTTCAAGTAAAAGATCTGCAAATCCCCGTCCCCTGAAAAGTTTGGCGATCCCAAAATGATGCAGATAGGTCCGTCTCCTGTCGTTGGTCAACCATGATGAACCTATAAGATTACCCTGACCATCTGTTAAAATCAATAAATGCCCTCCTGAAGCCAGTGTTTCCTCAATTATTCCGGCAGTATCTCCCCTGTGACTGCCTCCCAGACCGTTCGCATTCCAGAATAATTCCAGTGCTTCGTAATCAGAAGCTTTGTAATTACGGATTTCAAACCCCTCCGGCAATTTTCTGTCACTCGAGTAAACCACGTCCCGATTTTTTAATAACACCTTCTGCTTTAAGGTCAGTTACAAGTTTGTCCAGTATCCCGTTGATAAACTGCCTGCTTCTCGGGGTGCTGTATTCCTTGGAAATTTCGATGTATTCGTTGATGGTAACTTTTATGGGAATGGAAGGAAACTCTGTAAACTCGGTGATGGCCATTTTAATCAGAATTACATCAAGAACAGCAATGCGTTCAATCTCCCAGTTCTGCGCTCTTTCAGCAATCAGATCCGAACTTTTGGCACTGTGAATTATTGTTTTACGAAACAACTGAAGTACGAAATCCCTGATCAGGTCATCACCTTCTTCATCAGGATTTACCATGAGCGGAGGTAGCGGATGAAATTCATCGAATGAAGAATCCCATTTCTTGATGGTTTTTGCGACCATCATGGCAGCAGTATCAATATCGTCGGCCCAGTTGATATTCTTCTCCTCAAACAGGCTGGTAAACGCATCATTCCCAAGCATTAACTCACCAAACAGATACAAAAGAACCTCCTTATCCTCCCGGATAGAAGAAACAGAAGAATCCATATACTTCTGGTAAGCTTCTGATTCCCTGAACTGTGAAAAAATCTTTCTGAAAATTTCCTGATGGTCGGCCCAGGATATTTTAATTCTACTGATGTTCTTCTGAAGGTCCCGGTTGGCCTCCAGTTGAAGAAGCAGCTGATTGTTGATGAAACGCTTGTTGGGGTTAATCTCTTCCTCGGTAGGGAGGAACTTTTGCCGACCTTCCTCCATCCGGTTCCGGGCAAAATCTCCGGTTTCCAGAATGGCAGATAACAGGTAAATATAAAGGTCGTAAATACTTCCTATGGCCGAAACCAAACCTTTTTCACTCAAATTCAGATTATTGTCATCCGATTGAAAATGAGCATACAAGGCCTGCATAACCTTGATTCGTAAGTGCCGTCTGCTTAGCATGTCTCTATGTAAATGAACTGCAATCCATTGCGTTTTCAGCCGCAAAAGTACGGTTTTTGACGATACAAGTAGCGCAGCTTTTCATCTGACAGAGGTTTCGCCTTCCAACTTTAAAATCATTATTTCCTATTATTCATATTACCAATCTGTTATTCCCTGATAAACTAACAGATGTATCTGCCGAAAATGATGCTGACAACCTTTCTGGTAAATCGGAAAATCCTATTTAACAGCGACTTCTTGGTTTTTGTATCAAATAAATATTCTCTTAATATTACTATGCCTGAAATTGGGTGATCATTTATTGTACAAGGGTCTTGGAGCTTACAATTTTATTTATATTTTTGCGTTTGCCAAAGGTAATTAACCAGAAATTCCAAGGAACATGGAAGAGTTTGATAGCAGAGAACCAAAAGAAGAAGTTTTCTCCCGGGCAATAAGGGCAGGCAAAAGGACATATTTTTTTGATGTTAAGGCCACCAAGTTCGACGAGTACTACATTACTATCACCGAAAGTAAACGTCGTTTCGACAACGACCAGGGTAAATTCTCCTACGAAAAGCACAAACTCTTTCTCTACAAGGAAGATTTCGAAAAATTTGTCAAAGGACTGACTGATACCATCGGTTTTTGTGAAACAGGCATTGCACCGGTTACAGGAACAGAACTGGAAGATGTCCCTGCAATAGTCAAACCTGCTGAAATCGATGATTTTGATTTTGAAATAAAATAACTCCCCTCCTGCCTTTCTTAAGCTGACCAGTCACAAAGGGGTTCAAAAGACCCCTTCGGAATCATTTTACCTGAAGTGCTGTTTCGGTCATGAAAATTGAGTAGATTAAAGTTATTCACACCTTCCCTGATTTCTTGGTAAAGGAATAAAATATTGTACCTTTGTAAATCCTCTAACGGGGCAATTGGCTTAATTTCATATAGCTGATTATAAGATAATTAGATAAGAATGGGAAAAGTTATCGCGATTGCGAATCAAAAAGGTGGCGTAGGTAAAACAACGACTGCTATAAATCTGGGAGCAGCATTTGCGGTGCTTGAGCGACGCACATTGATTATTGATGCTGACCCACAGGCCAATTCTACTTCAGGTGTAGGATTCGACCCCAAAAACATCAAAACCAGTATTTATGAGTGCCTGATGGATGAGGTTGAACCACAGAATATTATTCTGGCAACCAGCACACCAAACCTTGACCTTCTTCCTGCACATATTGATCTTGTTGGTGCTGAAATTGAGATGATCAATCAGCCGAACAGGGAAAAAATGATGCGTAAAGTGGTCAACAAGATCAAGGATCAGTATGATTTTATCATCATCGACTGCTCCCCATCACTTGGACTCATCACGGTGAATTCTCTGGTTGCCGCTGATTCAGTAGTTGTGCCTGTGCAATGTGAATATTTTGCCCTGGAGGGCCTTGGCAAACTCCTCAACACCATAAAAATTGTTCAGGCAAGGTTGAATCAGGACCTTGACATTGAAGGGATACTGCTTACAATGTATGATACCCGGTTGCGTTTATCTAACCAGGTTGTGGACGAGGTGAAGGCACATTTTCAGGACATGGTTTTCGAAACAATGATCCACCGGAATACAAAACTCGGCGAAGCACCAAGCTTCGGCGAAACCATCATCATGCACGACATCAACAGCACCGGCGCTGTAAACTACCTGAACCTGGCCCGTGAAATTCTTCAGAAGAACGAACTGACAAGGCTCAAAACATCTGAGAAACAAATCAATACTGAAAATGAATCCTAAGAAGAAAGCCCTGGGCCGTGGATTAAGTGCCATTCTTGAAAGCCCTGAAACAGATATAACGTCCAAAGATATCTCCGGCAGCTTTGTTGCCGGAGCCATTGCTTCTATCCCCATTGAGCAGATTGAACCCAATCCTTTTCAACCCCGTGAGGATTTTGACCCGGAAGCTTTAAACGACCTCGCTGCTTCCATCAGGGAACAGGGCATTATACAACCCATTACCGTAAGAAAGATGGGTTACGACAAATATCAGCTGATCTCCGGCGAAAGACGCCTTAAAGCATCCAGAATTGCCGGAATGGATGATATCCCGTGTTACATCCGTATTGCCAATGACCAGCAGATGCTCGAAATGGCACTGGTTGAAAACATCCAGCGTGAAAGCCTGAATGCTCTTGAAATAGCCATCAGTTATCAACGACTCATCGATGAGTGTGAACTCACTCAGGATGAGTTGAGTCAACGTGTCGGTAAAAACAGGACAACCATCTCGAATTATATCAGGTTACTGAAATTACCCGCAGAATTGCAGGTAGCCATCCGTGACAGCAAAATTACCATGGGACATGCCAGGGCACTGATCACCCTCGACGACGAAGTAATGCAGCTGGCCATCCTGCGAAACATCATCTTAAAGGATTTATCAGTCAGGGAGGTAGAAGAGACAGTCAGAAGCCTCAGCCGGCAACCGGTCGTTAAAAAAACTCCGGTATCAAAGGAACTTCCCGCCCACATCGACAACAAACGCCAGATCATTGCTGACAGGCTCAGGGCCACGGTAAATGTTCAACTCAACAATAAAGGGAAGGGAAACATCGTTATAAGCTTTGACTCTCAAAATGAACTTGACCGTCTTCTCTCCGACCTTAACGGAAACTGATCTGGTTAATAAGAAAACGAATGATTTCATCAGAACAGAAGAAGTTCATCAACAACTTGTTCAGGGCCACTTTTAAGAAAAAAGTGGTCTTGTTGGTTTTATTGTGTTTTACCATCCTGGCCAACATCAGCGCACAGGATACAATCCCCACGGCATCTGTTCCACCAGCGGCCGATACCTCAGCAGCTGAAGTTCATTCACCCCACAAAGCCACCATCTATTCCCTTGTATTGCCGGGGCTGGGTCAGGGCTACAACAGGAAATACTGGAAAATTCCCGTCATCTATGCCGGCTTCGGAGCGCTGGCTTACAATTTCAGTATCAATAACCGGGAAATGAAAAAGTTCACTGAAGCATACCGTTACGTTACAAATAACGATACAATACCGACTGATAATGAATATGTTACCAGATATCCGGATCCTAACGACCTTTTGCGTGGCCGTGAATTTTACAGGAGAAGGGTTGAACTTACTGTAATTATTTCTGCAGCATGGTACCTGCTGAATGTTATTGATGCCGCCGTTGACGCACATTTTTCGATTATGACATTTCTGATAACCTGTCGTTGAGAATCGACCCTGTTTTTATGATGCCGACAGGAATGCATGACAAATATGCAACAGGTTTCCGTCTTTGTCTGAACCTATGAAAACCCAGGATTGATTTGAAAATAATTATTTCAGGATATGGCCGGATGGGCCACGAAATTGAAAAAGCTGCCATCGGTAGAGGGCACAGGATTGTTGCTGTTGCCGACAATGTCAATGACTGGGAAAATATCCTGCTGACATCAGAAACCTGTGATGTGGTCATCGATTTCAGCACACCTGATTCTTCTTCACTGATTGTCAGAAAATGCCTGAATGCTGGAATTCCTGTTGTTTCCGGAACAACCGGGTGGCTTAATGGACTTGCGGAGGTTGAAGATATTTGCAAATCAAAAGGTGGTTCATTCTTTTATGCACCAAACTTCAGTATCGGTGTCAATATTTTCTTTGAAATAAACAGGCAGCTTGCCCGCTTGTTATCCGGCCGCTCATACACCCCCGGGCTGAGTGAAATACATCATATCCATAAACTGGATTCTCCGAGTGGTACAGCCATTGCCCTGGCAAACGATATTATTGCAGCCAATCCCTTTTACAAAGAGTGGAAATCAGGAAAATCAACCGGGGAGAACGTCCTGAGTGTTTTCAGTGAGCGGACAGGCGAGGTTCCCGGCACGCACTTTGTAGTGTGGGAGTCTGATGCCGATGCCATCGAAATCAGGCACACTGCATTTAACCGTAAGGGATTTGCCAGTGGCGCCGTGCTTGCTGCGGAATGGTTGCCTGGCAGAACAGGGGTTTTCGGAATGGCCGATCTGCTTGATTCAGAACAATGAATAGATAAAAAGCTTAAGTTTGCAAACTAACCCGCACTTTAACCCGAGAATAAATCAAAACCAATCTTATGTCACTTTCCCTGATTCTCATGCTGTTGTTCCTTTTTTTTCCGGTATTGTTATGGAAAATTTTCGAAACTTCAAAGGAAGCCGGTTGGAAATCTGCGATTCCCTTGCTCAACTATTATATCTGGCTGCGTATCATCAATAAACCGCTCTGGTGGTATATCTTTCTGATCCTACCATTTATCAATGCCTTTATGGTTATGTTGATGGTGGTTGAAACCCTGAAATGTTACAAAATGCATGATCTTGGGCAACAAGCCCTGGCTGTTTTGGTTCCTTTCGTTTTTCTGCCGTGGCTAGGAATAAAAAAACAAGCCGCTTATGTGGAGCCTGAAAACCGGGTCAAGATCAAGAAAAGTCCGCTGCGCGAATGGGTTGATGCAATCATTTTTGCTGTCATCGCAGCAAGTATTATCAGGATTTTTATGGTGGAAGCCTATACCATCCCCACTTCATCGATGGAAAAATCACTGCTTGTGGGCGATTTTTTATTTGTCAGTAAACTCAGCTACGGTCCGAAAGTACCCAACACCCCGCTTGCCTTTCCATTTGTTCATCATACCCTACCGCTCACCGCTACTGCAAAATCATATGTTGAATGGATCAAACTGCCCTTTTACAGGTTTCCAGGACTTACTACGGTAAAAAATAATGATGTAGTCGTCTTCAATTACCCCGATGGTGATACCGTTGCCCTGAATGTTCAGAACCAGAGCTATTACGCGCTGGTAAGGGATTATGGCCGTTATCGTGTATGGAACGACAAGGCCAATTTCGGCGATATTGTAGCACGTCCGGTTGATAAACGCGAAAACTATATAAAACGGTGTATTGCCATTCCCGGCGATACGCTTGAAATCCGTGACCAGGTGGTCTACATCAATGGCAAGGCTGCTGATCTTCCCGATCAGGCCCAGTTTAAATACCTTGTCAGAACCGACGGCACCCGGATCAATCCAAAGGCACTTGAAAAGCTGAATATCACCGAAGAAATTGCAATGACCGGCCCCAACGAAATGGTGCTGACACTCACCAACGAAACTGCCGAAAAAGTTAAAAGCTTCGTCAACGTAAAGGAAGTGAAAAAAATAATTCAGCCAAAAGGTTTCTGGCAACCCTACATCTTCCCGTTCGATTCACTTTATCCATGGAATGTGGATAATTTTGGCCCTCTGGTCATTCCGGAAAGAGGTGCAACTGTTGAATTGAACAGCAGCAACATTGTTCTTTACGCAAGAATTATAAAAGCATACGAACTCAATGATCTTGAAATTGACGGGAATACAATTCTTATCAATGGCAAACCAGCTACCAGCTATACTTTTAAACTTGATTATTACTGGATGATGGGCGACAACCGGCACAACTCAGCCGATTCAAGGTTCTGGGGTTTCGTCCCCAACGACCACATCGTAGGTAAGGCTGTCTTTGTATGGCTTTCGCTCGATGGTAACAAAAGCCTGTTTGGTGGGAAAATCAGGATGAATAAACTTTTCAGAACAATCAAATAACGAAAATTAAAATTATCTTTTCATGTATAAAGCAGAAATCCACACCGCCAAAGGTGTAATGAAAGTGAATTTCTTTGAAGAAGATGCACCGAACACGGTTGCCAATTTTGTTAAACTTGCCAAAAGCAACTATTATAACGGGCTGACATTTCACCGGGTAATACCTGACTTTGTGATCCAGGGAGGGTGCCCCAACGGCACAGGCTCCGGAGGACCAGGGTACAGCATCAACTGCGAACTCGATGGCGATAATCAGTACCATGACCGGGGTGTACTTTCGATGGCTCATGCCGGAAGAAACACCGGCGGTTCACAGTTTTTTATCTGTCACAGCAGAAAGAATACCAGTCACCTCGACCGAAATCATACCTGCTTCGGAAAAGTGTATGAAGGAGTTGAAGTTATTGATCTGATCAGGGCAGGCGATAAGATTGAAAAGATCGTCATTACCGAAACTGAGTAAGACCTATTGTAATCACTTAAACATTTCAAAATGAAGAAGAACCTGATTGCTTCACTATTTATATTAACAATTGCCTTTACCGCAGGATTCTCATTTGCTCAGAAACCGGGTTCACCTTTCAAGGGTGTGATCAATTATAAAGTCAGCTATCCGGATTCGAAGATGGAGGCAAACCAGCAGGCCATGCTACCCCAGTCATTGAAGGTTTCGCTCTATGGAAACAAAGCAAAGATTGAAGTTGCGATGGCTTCATTAAATCAGACCATACTGATGGATTCTGATCAAAAAACCACTACAGTACTCCTGGATATGATGGGACAAAAGGTTGCCATGAAACCAAATAAAAAAGCTGAAAGGCCCGATGCAAAAGAACCTGTGGTTAAGATATTACCTGAAACCAAGGAAATTGCAGGATTTCTATGCAAAAAAGCTGAAATCAGCTTCGGTGACGAGAAAAGCAAAGGAACACCATTGATCGTCTATTTCACAGAAGCCATCGGCAACAATAAAATATTCTATGAAAATGAATATCGCACCCTTCAGGGGATTCCGATGGAGTTTCAATATAAAATGCAGGGCATGAGTATGCTCCTTACTGCCAGCAGCGTTGAAAAGGGCAAAGTAACAAACCGCGATTTTGAAGTACCCTCCGATTACAAGGAAATGACTCCTGAGCAACTGAGGGAAATGTTCGGAGGCGGAAAATAACTAGCTGTCCTTCCGGAAGGAAGAAACAACAACCGGTTGATCCCATGACAGTTTGCATCTGACACTGATGTAAACACGATTGATATGGTATCATCCGGTTTTTGTACATTTGCAAACCAAGTAAATATCAATCCTGCACATGGCAGTAAAAGGGAATGCACTGAAAAAAAATAAGCCCCGGGACGAGTTCGATGAGAACCCCGTAAAAAAGAGCGGAAAAAAGAGCCGTTCAATAGGCTTACCATCCTGGCTTGCCGATGGAAGGGGAAAGAAACTCACAGGTGTCTTTTTTATCCTGTTGTCTATTTATCTTCTCTTTGCATTTTCGTCTTATCTTTTCCTGTATTTCAAATGGGGAGCCGACGATTTATTTTCAACATTCTCCTTTAAAAAGATCCTTTTTGATACCAACATTGAGGCAAGTAACTGGGCGGGCCGTCTGGGCGCTGCCTTATCTATATTATTGATCAAGAAAGGTTTTGGTGTTGCCGCATTCCTCATTATTCCAATGTTGTTGGTTTCAGGTGTTTACCTTGGCCTTGGCATAAAAATAATACCGGTATGGAAGACCCTTCGCAATTCAATTCTCGGAATATTGTGGATACCGGTTGCGCTGGGTTTCCTTTTACGCGATTCTGATTTTGCAGTTCTGGGAGGTGTAACCGGGTATCAGAGCGCCCTCTGGATGGAAGGTTTGCTTGGCAAAACCGGAACTGCCATTACCCTTCTCTTCGCTCTTATAGCTATATTGGTTTTTGCATTTAACATGCCACTTGAATTACCGAAACGACCTGAAAGTGAAGAAGATAATTCCGCTGCCCCTGATATTAACGATCAGAATGCAACCCTGCAACGAAAACCCAATGTACGGTCGACCTATGGAAATGTCCCGGAAGATAAATACAACACCGTGGAATTCTCCGTCAAACATGATGAGAAACCTGCTGCAGCAGTGGTAGCGCAGGAAGTTACCGTAGAACCTGACGATGATGAGTTATCTGACTATCTGCCTCCTGTCAGATCTTCACAGAAGACCAGAACAGACGATATAGAGCTTACCATAGAACAGAATGAGCCGGTTGAAAAACCTGAAATCGAAAAAGAGCAACCCGTTCATTTCGGTATCGACACTGAATTCGATCCTACCCTGGACCTTCCGCATTACCAGTTCCCAACCCTTGACCTGCTCGACGATTATGGAGGAAATGCCAATTCGGTCAATGTTCAGAAAGATGAGCTTGAAGCCAACAAGAACAGAATAGTTGAAACACTGGCTAACTATAACATCCAGATAGACAAGATCAAAGCTACCATTGGGCCTACTGTCACCCTATACGAAATCATCCCTGCTCCTGGTGTTCGTATTTCAAAAATCAAGAACCTGGAAGATGATATTGCCCTGAGTCTGGCAGCCATGGGTATCAGGATTATCGCTCCGATTCCCGGGAAAGGCACGATTGGTATAGAAGTTCCCAACCTTAAACCCGAGATCGTATCCATGAAATCGATCATGGGTTCTGAGAAGTTTATGAATTCGAAATATGATCTTCCTTTCGGGATGGGTAAAACCATTCAGAATGAGCCATATATTGCTGATCTTACCCGATTGCCCCATATACTCATGGCAGGTGCCACCGGGCAGGGAAAATCTGTTGGGCTGAACGCCATCATTGCCTCCATCCTCTACAGGAAACATCCGTCGCAGGTAAAATTTGTAATGATTGATCCCAAAAAGGTTGAACTTACATTATTCTCAAAAATAGAAAGGCACTTCCTTGCCAAACTTCCCGATTCGGAAGAAGCCATTATCACCGACACCCGAAAGGTAGTCCGGACGCTCAATTCATTGAATATTGAGATGGACAACCGGTATGACCTTTTAAAGGATGCTCAGGTCAGAAATATAAAAGAATACAACATAAGATTCATTGAGCGCAAACTCAACCCGCTACATGGTCACCGTTTTCTGCCCTATATCATCGTTGTTATCGATGAATTTGCTGACCTGATCATGACAGCAGGAAAGGAAATAGAAGCACCTCTGACCCGACTGGCACAGCTTGCCAGGGCCATCGGCATTCACCTTGTGATTGCGACCCAGCGGCCTTCAGTGAATATTATTACCGGAACGATTAAGGCCAATTTCCCTGCCCGGATCGCTTTCAGAGTGATCTCCAAAATTGATTCCCGCACCATTCTCGACACCGGCGGTGCAGACCAGCTGGTTGGTCGTGGCGATATGTTGCTTTCGACAGGCAGTGATCTGATCCGACTTCAATGTGCCTTCGTTGATACCCATGAAGTAGAAAGAATTACTGAATTCATCGGTTCACAAAGGGCATACCCCGACGCTTATCATTTGCCTGAATTCGCTGATGAACAAGATGTTAAGGAAGTTGATTTTGACCCGACCATGCGTGACGAACTCTTTGAGGATGCTGCCAGGATCATCGTTGCCACCCAGCAGGGAAGTACTTCTTTGCTGCAACGAAAACTTAAACTTGGCTATAACCGTGCAGGACGCATCATCGACCAGCTTGAAGCCGCCGGAGTGGTTGGCCCATTCGAAGGCAGCAAAGCCCGCGAAGTCAGAGTTGCCAATGAAATGGCTTTGGAACAGTTTTTGAAGGATCTGAAAATGGATAACAGAAACAACGAATATTAACCAGACTAATAAATAAAATGACAAACAGACTAATCCTCACTTTTACTGCAATGTTCCTTGTAATGGCTGCATTCTCACAAAGTGATAAAAAAGCCCGTGCGATCCTTGACGAGGTATCAGCAAAAACCAAAACATATAAATCAATCAGGATTGAGTTTACCTACAAGATGGAGAATACTGCCCAGAAAATTAATGAAAGTTATAAAGGTGTGCTGCTTTCGAAAGGCGACAAATACAAGCTTTCATTTTCAGGTCAGGAAGTAATGAGCGATGGCAAAACCGTATGGACCTATGTAAAGGATGCAAATGAAGTGCAGATTAACGATGTTAGCAAGGATGATGACAGCTTCACTCCTACCAACCTTTTGAATACCTACAACGCAAATTACAAAGCAAAACTGATTGAGGAAAACGCGAAACAAAAAGTGGTTGAACTGGTACCTGTTCAGAAAAAGAATTTCAACAAAGTCAGGGTAACCATTGAAAATGCCAGAAAGATTGTAAGCAGCCTCCTTATCTATGACAAAAACGGGAGCATTTATACCTACCAGGTAAATAAATTTGAGACAGATCTGCCGGTTACCGATAACTCTTTTGTTTTCAAAAATGCCGAACATCCCGGTGTTGAAGTCGTGGATATGCGATAATCCTTCAGATAAACCTGAGTTAGGGAAACAAATCCATTGCTGAGTGGTTTAATAACAAAAACTTACAATGGATTTATTTTATAAGATCTTCTTCAATTTACATTCGTGGAACAGATATACCATCCTTGCCGGTGGAGTGGCTGTTATTTTTTTCGCTGTACAAGGCCTCAGGAACAAATCTGACTATGGTAATGCAGGCAAAAAAAGCATGTACCTGTATTTATCAGGGCTTCATTTTCAACTTGTGGCCGGTTTGGTGCTTTATTTCTTTGCAAGTCCGGTAACCACACAGGCCATCAGTGATTTTGGAGCAGCCATGAAGGACAGCACAATGCGCTACTGGGCGGTTGAACATGCCTTTGTTAATTTTATTGCAATAGCCATTGCCCAAACCGGGAGCATACTACTTAAACGAAAAACTGACGACAAAAGCAAGCACCGCGCTGCCCTGATTTGGACCAGTATTTCGCTGGCCCTTATTCTACTTATGATTCCAATGGGAATGATGGGTATTGAACGCCCGTGGTTCAGATTTTAATACTTCCTGAATACAGGATTAATCCATAAGATAACGTGAAAGTGCTGACAGCAGGGCTTTCTTACTGATGGGCTTGGAAATATAATGATCGCATCCGGCAGCCAGTGCTTTAGGGCGGTCATCAGAAAGCGCATAGGCAGTTTGTGCTATTACCGGAAGATCAGGCAGTGTGGATTTGATCAGTTTTGTGGCTTCAAATCCATTCATCAATGGCATTTTTATATCCATTAGTACAAGACTGGGGTTTGAATTCAACGCCATTTCAACTGCTTCCTTTCCATTGAGAGCCCTGATAATTTTGCAGCCGGTATTTTTCAACAGCATCTTTAAAAGGGTAAAATTGGCGTCTTCATCCTCGGCAATCAGAATAATTCTGGTTGACCAGTTGTATGAAAAATTCACTTTCTCTGCAGTGGAAAAGGTTTCGGCAACTCCGGAGACAATCTCCTGAAAAGGAATTTCAATCCGGAAAGTCGAACCAACACCCGGTGATGATTCTACACTGATACTTCCCCCCATCTGTTCAACAAGGGCCTTGGAGATGGCGAGGCCCAGCCCTGTCCCCCCCTGCTCTCTCGATGATGTAGCATTAACCTGCCTGAAACGTTTGAATATCAACGCATGATTTTCGGGGGAAATGCCGATTCCTGTGTCTTTAACATACATTTTTACTATACCCTTGTCAAGGCTGTAACCAAATTCAACACTACCTTTTTTGGTAAACTTCAGTGCATTGTGAATAAGGTTGAGCATAACCTGCCTTAGCCGCACATCGTCGCCAAGTACCACGACATCATTTGCATCTGAAAGATTCGGCACTACAAGTTCCACCTTGCAAAACGGACTTTTCGAGGTAATGGAATACAATTCATTCATCAGCTTTTTAAGACTGACGTTTCCCATATTGATTGTTATTTGCCCGGCTTCAATCTTAGAAATATCAATAATGTCGTTGATCAGTGCCATCAGCTGGGCTGAGCAGGTATTGATTATTTCAACGAAACTGACCATATCGTTGTGCGGGAGCCCGGGTGTAAGCAGGAGCTCTGCAAAACCAAGGATCCCGTTCATCGGAGTCCTGATCTCGTGGCTCATATTTGCAAGAAATGCCGACTTAAGCCGGTCAGATTCCTCTGCTTTGCTTTTGGCGATTTTCAGGGCTTCATTCTTCATCGCAATCTCTTCATTCAGAATAAGATACTCCTGATTCAACCTCCCAAGCTTTTCATTCATATCACGAAGTTCCTGATCGGCCAGCTTACGCTCTGTGATGTCCCTCCATGTGGTATATACAATTTTCTTTTTCCCGATTTTTATATTTGTAAGCACTACTTCAACCCAAACCTCGGTTCCATCCGGTCTCTGATGTAACCAATCGAACCGGTGTGAGCCATTTTTGTAAGCAGCATTAATCATTTTCACTGCTTTTTTTGCCGACCCCTGTCCGTCAGGTTGCATGAAAGGTGACAACTGGAATGGTTTCCGGCCGACAACCTGCTCACGCGTAGCTTTCAGCAGTCTGAGTGTAGCATCATTACAATCAATAAATACCCCGTTCTCAATAATCAGGCTCGCATCTTCAGAATCTTCAAAAAGCATCCTGAAACGGAGTTCACTTTCCTTCAGCTGTTGTTCTGCCTCTCTCCTTGAAGTATTGTCAATAATCAAACCTTCAAGGGCTACCACATTCCCATCACTATCGTAAATACCACATCCCTGCTCCCATACCCATTTGAGTGCGCCATCAGCGGTCCTGATCTGGTATTCATCAGTAAAAACCTGACGACTGGCAAGTATTTCCTGCCATTTTGTCCACAAATCACCCTGTGAATCTTTAACAATCAGATCATTGAAGGACAAAACCCTGTTGTTGATTAATTCTTCAGGATAATAACCGGTAAGACCGAATGCCCCTCTGCTGACAAATTCCATCGTCCAGTCCTTGTCGTTCCGGCATCTGTATGCCATTCCCGGCAGGTTTCCCATGAGTGTTTCAAGCCTTCGGCGGATTTCTGCATTTTCTGTTTCTACCCGTTGGCGTTCAGCCAGTACACGTGCCTGTTGAATGTTATGCAGCGCCTTTAACGACAGTTGGTTTGCAATCAGAAACAAGCTCTCTGCAATGCTTTCAAACTGTTTTTGGGGCATTCTTTTTACTTTCCGGAGCGATTCGGAGTATTCGTTTTCGTCTGCTCCGATTATTTTCGCATATTCAGCAAGTTTCGCCGTATCTGCTTCTTCGTCAAGCACCTGACCAATCAACCAGCTGGCAACATGCTTATCGCCTGCTGTAATGCTTGCACCGGCATCCCACAGCGCTCCGCTCAGACATGGCTGAACAATAGGACCATCAGTATTATGCCTACCTATTGCGGCATCAGAATATATGCAATTCGCCAGTCCTTTCTCCGTTTTCCGGATCACATGCTCACAGAGATGGCAGAAATTACTTGGCCTTGTCAGAGGCTTACCTGCTGCATCGGTTATAAGTGAAGCAACGCCTGTCGCATTACTGAATGAATCCTGTATCCGCTGAATTTCTTCAACATCAAATAAATCATTAAAACTGAGATCCCCAAGGTCACCTTCAGGCCTGGTAAGGCTGTTTATCCTGTTGTTTAAGACCTGCTGGTATTTCTGCTCGGAATTTTTCAGGGCATTGTTCATCCTGATACGGTGAATGGCATAGGAGGCCTGCCTGACAATGGCTTCGATGATATCGTGCTGTATAGAAGACGAACCACCACAGGATAATATAGCCAGTGCACCGTAATAAGATTGTTCCTGAATAAAACCAATTCCCAGTATCGATTGGATTTCCAGAGCCTTTTCAAGAACCGATGAAGTTGTCCGGTCGATTGCTCCACCGGTTATTTCATAAAATGATGGAATAAGTGTAAGCTTTTCCGATTTAAACAATGACAGAATACCCGGATCTATCCCTGAAACGGGAAGTGCAAACTCCAAAGGATTGAATCCAAGAAACTTCTCTGTTAAAGGCAATATTTCAGCCGTTTTATCATTGTATGCTTCTATCCTCAGATTGTCATGATCATCAGTAAAAGCAGCAAAAATGTAATCATCTGCAAATAAGCTACTGATTGATTCTATCAATCGGGAATATAATTGCTTTTCATCAGCCGAACTGTGAAAAGATATAGCTGCCCTTGAAACCAGCTCAAGCAGATCGTGTGCATCAGGAACAGCTGTCTCCTCCTGACCTTCAATATCTATAACCATCTGCCTGCCGTCGGGAATATCTGCAATTTCAGCATTCAGAAATACAGGAATCAAGCTATCGTGAATACGAATAGTCGTTGAAAATGACCGCCGGCTTCCCTGCGGCTGCGCAAAAAGGACAAGCAGTTCTGCTACAACATCTTCGGGGAAAAGTTCTTTTAAATCAAGACTGCAGGCCCCTGTGTTTAAAGGAAGATCGGAGATATCCCGGGGTGAGATATAAACTGCTTTAAGCGGGAAGCCCGATGCGATTATCAGAATGTGTTTATTCTGCAAAATGTCCGGAGTTATCCCGTTTTTACCCATCAATTCAAAACTGGTTATTCTGAAAAACCCATAAAGGAGCAATCTTCATTACAAATATGAATTGCTAATATATAAAAAAACAGAACGCACAAAATCAAAAATCAATGAAAAGAATCAGACGTAAGCCTGGCTTATTGGGGTGTAATTATTATGATATACCTTGCACAATTAGATATTTATTATAAACCGCATTATCAGTTAATTAATAGATACAATTAACTACTGATTCCGGAGGAAGAACCAAAACAAACCTGCAGCCGATCATCTGTAACTTGACATTTAAGGCTGTCGGGAGATTGAATTCCGGCCGATATTATCACGAAAACTAAGATTTGATCAGTTTCTTCATGGTTCCGGAAAATTCGGATGGAGTGGTCCCGGTCTGTGTTTTAAAGGCAGCGATAAAAACAGATTTGCTGTGAAAACCTGCCTTCTGAGCCAAACCCAGATATGAGTAAGATTCCGCTTCATTATCGACCAATAACCGCATTACCTTCTTTACCCTGTAATAATTCAACATCTGGTTGAAATTACGTCCCTGGTATTCATTGATCACCATCGAAAGATAGCGTGTGTTGGTTCCAAGGTCATTGGCAAGGTGTTTCAGGGTTAATTTCGGATCAGTATATAGTTCATTGGTAATTAAATGATTCAGCATCCTTTTATAGAGAGCCCGCTTTTGCGAATCGTCAAATGGTTTTCTACTCAGTCCCGACTTTCGTCTGGGTTTCTCTTCCGGCTCACTGAAAGTTTCAATTTCCTGCAAATCCTGCTCTGAATGAATTTCATCAACCTGTATTTCAATGGGTTGCAGTTCTTCAATAATTTCAGTCATCTCCTTCATTTCCAGCGGTTCAACTTTCGGAAGGATGGTTGTAACCGGAAGTGGAATATCATCCTGTTTATGATATATCGCGAGATTCAGGCCAAGCCAGCCGGTGATTCCGGCAGCCAGAAAGATTAACAATGACTGAACCAGGAGAAATCCCTGCTCAGGAAGCACCGAGGACATCAACCAACTATCGGTAAAAAGAAAATAAACCGAGAACGAAATGATCAGATATTTAAAAATCCCTGTACTCCCCGGAGCGTTCTTATAATAGTCCTGAAGCCTTCGTGAATAAACGCGGAACCTGACAAAAAACATGAGTGTATAAAGCATTGTCTGAACAAACAGGACAGCATGTCCGACAACTGACCATGTTTCAAGGTATCGTCCGGATGTAAACAGACTTCCGCTCAGGTAGGCCAATGTGATAACCAACGGCATGGCAATCAGGAAAACTGAAGGCGCTGCAAGGTGATATAGAATATATTTTACTGATCGTTGCTTTGCTGTAACGGCTGCACTTACAAAAAGGAAAAAGAGCGGGATTACTGCCAGGCTCAGGGGTATTTTTATAGCCTCCGCCCAGACAAAAACACTTCGCGAGACATAATAGCCAAGCCCTAAAGCGGTAAGATGTAAGGCTGAAACCAACAGAAAGGCAACAAGGAATAAACGGCAATTCTCACCCCTACGCAGGGTCTTTTCGATAGAAAGCAGGGCAATGAGTAATAGCAAACCGGATTCTATTACAAACTGAGCTTTAATAAAAGCTATCATAATTGTATATTTACTTTCAGATCAATAAGTTAAAATCACAGGTTATTTATTAACAGATAAGTAAAATAGTTTTCCTGACAATTTTAAGGGAGACAACCTTTGAACCCTTCGAAACAGAGTTCCAAAAAGCAATGAAATCATTCTTAAAATCGTTGCACAAAATGATTAAGTCCTTCCGGAGTGCCAACCTGATATCTATATAATAATCAGGTAGTAAGCTCAGAAGTTGTTACCAGTAAAAGGAGTTGTCAGGTGCACTTTGCAATTTGACCGGAATTGAGAACCGGTATGAACAAAATGCGTTGTATTTTTTAGCAGAAATTGAGAATATTTGCCATCAACCGGAAACATCCGTAAACAAACACAGATGTGCGACAGATGAAACCTAATCAATTAAAATGCGGATTAGCAACTCAAAAAAAATATCGAAAGAACTTCTCCAGATAATTATTCAGCTGTACCGAAAAAAATCTGATATAGTTAACAAAGATACTGAATTATAAATTAAAAAACAAACTTCAATTCTTGATTTCGGTCATGCGGAAAAAATATCAGACCTTGAAAAAATGTATCTCATTGTTTTTCATCGATTTAACAAATATGATTTTCTTCCAGTATAAAAAAATAAGTCCTAAAAGAAGAATTTGGCGCGACCAGATTCTTCAATCGTGAATTTGCAAATCATAAATTGATCAAATTGAATTTTTAACATAAAATCATGGTTAGCGACAGACCAATACATATATAAATCTGATATTCTGTGTATTATGAAATTATTCAGAACAAGTAACCTACATATTAAAGTCAATTTGAATTTTTGCTTTAACTAAGAGGTTCTATAATTCAAATTACTAAAAATATTGTTAAAGACAGAATGAAAAAAAAATGACTGCACAGCATAGAAGAATAAAAGATGCTCATAGTTATGATTAATATCAGACTATTGTTGCTTTCGCTTTGGTGATTCAAAATATTAATATCAAATATAATTATATTATATAGTATAAATATTTTTCTGTTTATATATCAATTGATTACCTTTTTAAAAACAATGAAGTGAGACGAATTATCCGAAAGTGTAGTGCTCATTCATGATTTTAACGTTCTGATTATATGATATATAAAAAGTGCTTCATAAGTGCTTATCCGACATCTGAAATGGGTCGGTACAATTTATAATTCCGAACCAATTTGACTTGCATCCCCCTGCATTGATGTTGTATATTTAATAGCTCTACTTTTCCGGAATATTAAGGTGATTTAAAAACCTTCCCTACCCTCTCTTTTGGTTTTCATTTCCAGTATTTTCTTTTTTTTACTCTGCCTCCTCCCACTGTTGTACTCCTTTTTACTCCTGATGAATAATTCTTTTACAGGTAAATTGTTGAATAACAATTATATATCAATTAACCCTAAAACCAATCATTATGAGAAAACTGTTAACACTTCTAATTATGGTGTTCCTATGGACATCGGGTATGGCTCAGCAGGCAATCTCTCTGGGCACGCGTAAAACCAATGATAAACAGGTAAACTATTCCACAAAAACACAATTGCCTGTTGCAGTGACAAATGCGGACGAGTTCATGCAATCGGCAAAAAGCGATGCCAAAGCTGTTAAAAAGGACAGAACTCCGTATTGTAACAGAAGTTTGCCTGAAAAACATGCCAAAGCGGTAATTGATAACCCTGAGCCGATTACACCTCATCCACTTGCTCCTATGCAGGGTGGTGAAACCATAGCCCTGGCCTTTACCCTTTCAGGAGTGTTACCGATTACATCAAGCGGTACTACTGCCGGTTATATTAACGATTACGATGAAAGCTGTCCTTATGTAAGCAATGGAGGCCGCGATGTCGTTTACAAATATACCCCTGCTGCGAATGTTACAGTAGATATCGATTTATGCGGATCGGCTTACGATACCAAGTTATATGTATATGAAAACACTTATACACCAGGTGCCCCGTTTGCCTGTAGCGACGACTATTACACGGGAGCTCCCTGTGGACAGTATGTTTCGAAAATTATCGGAGCCAGCCTGATCGGTGGAAACACCTATTATATTGTAATTGATGGCTATGGTGCATCGGACTTTGGTGCATACTCACTTACAATTTCGGGTGCAATTGTTTATCCTGTTCCACCGAATGATCTTTGTACAGGTGCAACCCCGGTAAATGGCCCGTTCCCTCAAACCGTGACTGGAACCACCCTTGGTGCAACGGTTGACTGTCCGGGAGTTCTGGACTGGAACGCTGTGTGGTATGCCGTTAACCTTCCCAATGCGGTGAACGATCTTACGGTTGACTGGTGCGGTACAGAAGATATGAGTACCGTTGGTGTAGTCTATTATCCGGCATGTCCTGTTGTATGTGGTAACTATGTTTTGTATACCGCCAATACCTGGAGTATCTGCGGTATTGTCCCGGATGCTACTACTGCAACCACAACTTTTCTTGGAATCCCGGGCCCGACCACCATTTATTATCCGGCCTACTCCATTCCTCAGATGAATCACACGATTAAATTTACGGTTACCGCTGTAGTATGCCCGGCACCGACAACCCTCACCGTTTCTGACAGGACAACCAGTGGTGCAAAACTGGGATGGACAGCTGGCAGCACCGAAAGTTTATGGAACATCGAAGTTGGCCCTCCGGGATTTACCCCCGGAGCAGGTGAATATATCCTCAGAGGATCCCCAACCCTCAATTCATTTTCGGCTACACCTCTTTCAGCAGCAACCAGGTATGAGTTTTATGTTCAGGCCGATTGCGGCACCGGTGTCAGTTCTTGGGTCGGTCCGCTGGGTTTCAGTACCCTGATAACATGCCCGGGAGGAGCAATCACCGAACTTGAAGTTTGTGGTGACTCCACCAACAATGCCTGTAACAATGTACTACCGGTAAATCAGACATCAGAACCACTATTGGCTGGTCAAACCGTTTGTGGAACCTCTTTCTTTGATGGTTCAAGCCGTGATACCGACTGGTTTAACTTTACACTTGACGGACCAAAAAATGTCACTCTGAGCGGTATAGCAGACTTCGATCTGCAGCTGTTACTGGTATCATCTCCCTGTCCGGCAACAGTAATTGCCGCAGGCACGTCATTGTCAGGTGTTACAGCCTCAGTTACCTATCAGCTTGCTGCCGGTAACTATTATGCCTGGGTTGGCCCCCAGTTTACCGGATCCTTTGTTTGCGGTGTCGCCAACAACTATTATGCTACGCTGACGGTTACCAACATTTCCGCTTATTGCACGCCGGCGCCTACATCCGTCGATGGACTGGGGATAACCAATGTTACCTACAGTACAGTAAACAACACCACCGGTGCTGAAACAGGAAACTACGGTGATTATTCAGCCCAGATCGGCGCTGCACAACGCACAACCCCGCTCACTGTCTACATCACCTATGAAACAGGTTATACCTACGACACCAAGATCTGGGTTGACTGGAACGATGACTTTCTTTTCACAGGAACAGGTGAAGAGGTATATACCGGCACTTCCCTGGCTGACGACCCAACCACACTTGAAGCAACCTTTGTAATTCCAAACTGGGCTTCATTGGGCAATCACCGGATGAGAATCGGTGGGGTGGATGTCGGACCTCCGACACCATGTTATGCAGGATCTTACGGCTCGTTCGAAGACTATACCCTGAATGTTACTGCTGCTCCCGCCTGCCCGGCTCCTTCAACGATACTGGTTTCCAATATTTACACCAATCAGGTTGACCTCGACTGGACTGAAAACGGAACCGCGGTTTTATGGAATGTTAAATACGGAGCTCCCGGATTTGATCCGCTGACAGAAGGCACACAATACTCAAATGTAACCAAACCCTATACCCTGACCGGACTGACCTCTGCAACTTCCTATGATGTTTACGTTCAGGCCGTCTGCGGAAGCCCATGGTCATTACCGGTAACCTTCACCACAGCCTGCGGAGTGTATGCTACACCTTTCACCGAAACCGTTGAAGATGGTGAATTGAATCCATGCTGGACGATCAGTGGCGGCACCTACAACTGGCAGATCATTACCGGTGCCAGTGGTTATATGGTGGGATCCAATTCATTCCGCGCCAATTTCTACAGCATCAGCAGCGCCACACCTTTCTATCTGTTCTCCCCAACAGTTGACGGATTGTCATTAACTGCTCCTCAGCTTGAGTTTGATTATTCCTATGCAACTTATGTTGATGAGGTTGATCAGTTGAATGTTTACGCCTCTGTAAACGGTGGAGACGATTTTGTAACTGTAATTGAGATGCCGGGCGGTATTTCCGGTATCCTGAACACAGCCGGGGTCACTACATCGAGTTTTGTACCTACCCTGGCCAGTCAATGGGCTACCATAACTCTGCCTCTGCCGGTCGGTACAAATATGATCGCTTTCGAAGCCATCAGCGCATTCGGAAACAATCTATATATCGATAATATCAAGATCAATGAAGCTGCTGCAACCAAAACGCTCAACCTAACCGGGGTAATGCTCGAAGGTTTGTATGCAGGCGGCGGCACAATGAATCAGGCCATGGACGAATTCGGCAATCCTGTGTATGTGAGTCCTGTCGCAGATGTGATCAGTGTCGAATTACACGATGCCGGTGATTACAGCATCCTGGCGACTCCTGCATTTACAGATATACCACTGAGCACCTCAGGCAATGCAACGGTTACCGGTATTCCTTCAACCCTGAGTGGCGACTACCGTATCACCATCAAACACCGTAACCACATTGAAACCACGACAGCTGATGCTGTTCAGTTCAATGTCAGTGTGATCAGCCAGAATTTTGATGATCCGTCAGAAGTTTTTGGCGGGAATCTGCTGTTGATGTATGATATGGGGTATGCTATTTTTGGAGGTGATATTACCCAGGAGGGTGCTGTTGACGGCGCTGATGTTACCGAATTCGACAACGACCAGTTTAATTTCGTAGTTGGTTATGTTCCTTCGGATATAGATGGCAATGGCAGCGTCGACAGTGGTGATGGTACCATTATCGACAACAACCAGTTCAACTTTGTCGGAGCTATACTACCCTTCTAATCTGCCTAAGCAGGAATCTCTCCCTCACAGGAGGGGTTCCTGTAATTACAAATATACCCTGAAGAAACCCCAAAATTGTAAATCAATCATTACTAAATCAATAACCCAAAAAATACAATTATGAGAAAACTACTTAACAAGATGCTCAGGATGTTGCCTCTGCTGGCATTGGTCCTGTCGTTCTCAATAACCCATGCGCAGCGGCCTTACGCCCCTTCAGCTGAGGAAGACTTCCTGATTACCCTGCAGAATATGGTTCAACCTGCCGGTACAACCAACATTCTTGAGTTTGACATTTATATTGTTGATACTGATCCCAGTCAGGATCTTCAGATGGCAACCTTCCAGGCAGGTATTAATTTTAACCTTTCCATACTGAATGGTCAGGCCGTAACTGCAACCATGACCACGGTTGTAGCCGGATCATCCGGGCTACCAACAGCCATGGCTCCCATCAGTGTTAGTACAACTGCTGCCGGTCTTATCAGGATTGCCGGTCGTGCTGCTCCCGGTTGCGGTGGTGGTTTCATTATTCCGACCACAGCTCCAGGGGTTAAAGTTGGAACATTCAGGATGACCAATGGCAATGGTACAGCCTTTGCTCCATGCTCTTTCCCGAACTTTGGCTTTACTTCAAGCGCAGCCATTACTCCTTCATATGCAACAAGGTTTGCCTATTATGCGGCTGCTACCTGTCTCAACACACAGGCTACAATAACTCCAGGTGTGAATGCCAATGTTCTTGAAAATTCACAATTGAATTGTTCCTGCACACCTCCTGCTGTATTTGCAGTAACCGGCGGCGGTTCATACTGCGAAGGTGGGGTTGGTATTCCTGTTGGCCTGAGTGGTTCACAGGTTGGAGTGAATTATGCCATTTTACCCGGCACCCTTGTTGTCCCAGGTGATGGTAACCCCATCACGTTCGGCAATCAGCTTGCAGGAAGTTATACGGTAGTTGCAACCAGCAATGGCACCAATCCTTCCATCTGCCCCGATCCTGTGAATATGACAGGAGGAGCGGATGTAACAGCAACACCGCTGGTAGTTTCAACTGTTACTGTTTTCGTTGATGCGAACCCGGTTTGTGCAGGCACCAATGTAGCATTCCTTGCTTCACCTGTAAACGGAGGCGATGAACCGATGTACGAATGGTTTGTTAACGGTATTTCACAGGGAATTCCATCCTTTACCAATACCTTTAACTTCGTTCCGGTAAATGGTGATGAGGTTTATGTTGTTATGTATCCCGATCAAACCTGTCCGGACGGCAATCCTGTGTCAGATGTTATCACCATGAGCGTTACCCCTCTCAGCACTGTTGAATTCACTGATGCAGCCTGTGATACTTACACATGGGCACTCAATGGAGCAACCTACACTGTAAGTGGTGATTATACTTATGTTGTCGGATGTGTTACCAATATCCTCCACCTGACCATTACCCCAAGCAGCACTGTTGAATTTACTGATGCAGCTTGTGATACTTACACATGGGCACTCAATGGAGCAACCTACACTGTAAGTGGTGATTATACTTATGTTGTTGGATGTGTTACCAATATCCTCCACCTGACCATTACCCCAAGCGGAAACAATGAATACACTGAATCAGCTTGTGATTCATACTTCTGGGCTGTCAGCGGTCTTACCTATACCGCAAGTGGTGATTATACTTTCGTGAACGGTTGTTCAACCAACATCCTTCACCTGACCATTACCCCGAGCAGCACTGTTGAATTCACTGATGCAGCTTGTGACACTTACACATGGGCTCTCAATGGTATGACCTATACCGCAAGTGGTGATTACAATTATGTTGTAGGTTGTGTTACCAATGTATCTGCACCTGACCATCACCCCAAGCAGCACTGTAGAAGTTACCGAAGCCGCCTGTGATACTTACACATGGGCTCTCAATGGTATGACCTATACTGCAAGTGGTGATTATAACTATGTTGTAGGTTGTGTTACCAATGTACTGCACCTGACCATTACCAATTCAGTTGCTCCTGCTGTTTCTATCGTAGAAAGTGCAAACAACGTTGTTGCCGGTACATCAGTTACTTTCACAGCTACCCCGGTTAACGGCGGAACTGCTGCTTATGCATGGTTTGTAAACGGCTTGCCTGCCGGAACAAATAACTTCCAGTTAACCTACGCTCCTGCTAATGGTGACGCTGTTTATGTAGTTATGACAAGTTCACTCACCTGTGTAACTGTTCCTACTGCTACATCAAACACCATCAACATGGTAGTAACCCCGGTTATTCCTATGGGTGCTGTTTGGACTGGTCTTGCCAACAACGGTGACTGGTTTACCGCTGGTAACTGGGATACCGGAGTTCCGGGTGCCATTACCAATGTAACCATTCCTGGTGGCCTTGGTGCCAACTATCCGATGAATGCAGGTGTTTGTAACAACCTTCTCATGGAAAACGGTGCCTCATTAATGGTTAACCCAACCGTAGGTGGTACAGCTACCGTTCAGTCATTTGTAACTGCCGGTCAGTATCATTTCATCAGCAGCCCGGTAGAGAATGAAACTGCCGGAGGAGTTTTCCCACTTTCAACTTTCCTCAGGTATTACGATGAAACGCAAACTTCAATGCAGTGGATAAATATGCTTGCTGCAGAAGTATTAATGGATATGGCAGGCTATTCAGCATTTATTCCTGCTTCTACCGGTGACCAGCTGATATCATACGACGGAAATCTGCATGATATCATGTATTACAATCCATATCTGTCATTTACCGCAAACAGCACCGTTCAATATGATGGTTACAACCTGATGGGGAACCCCTTCGCATCACGAATTGACCTTGAATCAGGAGGTATTGAACGTGGCAATGTCGATAATGCTTTCTATTTCTGGAATCCGTCAATCAATAATTATTCTTATTGGTTAAATGGTGCAGGGGTAAATGGAGCAAGTCAATATGTTCCTGTGGGTCAGGGATTCTTTGTAAAAGTTTCAACACCCGGTCTTGGCGAATTTGGCATTACCAATGAAGCCCGTACGAATGAATTCCAGGCTTTCTACAAGAGCTCTATCAACAATGTGATCAGACTTAAAGTTGAAGGTGACATTTACTCTGATGAGACTATGGTTCGTTTCGACAATCAGGCTTCTTCACAGTTCGACAGCCAGTTTGACGCTTACAAACTGAAAGCCAGCGATGTTAACCACCTCTATACCAAAACAGCCGATGGTTCAGATCTCGCTATCAACGCACTGACCTCAATCGAAGAGAACACTTCAATTCCTGTTTATTTTGAAGTTGCTCACAATGGTACTTACAGCCTCACCGCAAGTGAACTCGAAACCATCGCAGGTAGTGTTCCTGTTTGGTTGGAAGACCTCAAAACAGGTGCTGTTCAGAACCTGAGGGAAAATGCTGTTTATGCTTTCAGCGCCAATGTTAACGACAATGTAAACAGGTTTAAACTCACCTTCGCCGTTCTTGGTGTTGATGACAAACCGCTGCAGAACGTAAACATCTGGAGTGTTGACAAGAACATCCACATGCAGCTTCATGTTGTTGTTAAAGGTAACGTCCGCGTAACTAACGCTGCCGGTCAGACCCTGCTCAACTCAGAGATCAATGCTGTTGGTGAATATGTAATCCATGCTCCGGTTGCCGCTGGCATCTACATGGTGACCATTACTTCCAACGAAGGAACTGTAACTAAAAAAGTGTTTATTAAATAGTTTTAATCCTTCTCCCCCTTTCCCCAAGGGGGGAGAACATTAAACTGATTTAATGACAAACTCAAAAAACAAACTAAAAATCATCATTATGAAAAAAAGAATCATTCAGATAATCGTTGCAGGAGCTTTCGCAGTTGCACCTCTGTGTATGTTTGCACAACCTAACCCAGGTGGTGGATCAGGTGGCGACC
Source organism: Bacteroidales bacterium (assembly GCA_016705005.1). Classification (GTDB taxonomy): domain Bacteria; phylum Bacteroidota; class Bacteroidia; order Bacteroidales; family Lentimicrobiaceae; genus Lentimicrobium. Next base: position 106,202 of record JADIZB010000038.1, read on the forward strand.
CCGTTGGTGGTGACCCCATCGGTGGTGGCGGCGGACAAGCACCTATTGGCGGAGGTATCGCTCTGCTTGTAACCATGGCTGTTGGCTATGGAATCAAGAGAGTTTTCGACGCCAGGCAAAAATTCGAATAGCAGAATAAATGAGCCCGGGCAAAAGTCCGGGCTCATTTTTTTACCAATAACCAGGATTGATTTTTTTCAGACTACCGGCAATATTCCCACCATCACTGGCTCCTCCTTCCTAAATATCAGCCAGATAGTCCTGAGGATCAGAAAAGAACCAATGGCGATCCCTTCTGCTCACAAGAATTTTTTCTATCCTATGGATTGATGAAAAAAGTCAGTCAGGCCTTTAAACCGAATCAGGCTCTGTATGTTGAACCAGCGATATAGTAAGGTATTGCTGGCTATAGCCAGGCATATATTCATAATCGATTTCTTTTGAAAATCTGAACCATTGCGTCAGGTTAACCCTGGGAATAAGTTATGGGATTACCTTCGGTGAGCTCTCATAAAAAACTTCAGGGACGCGACCTTTGGTCGGTACTTTACTTCACTTTCCCGCATAAGCGGGATTCAGAATGACAATACATTAAGGATGTTTGTTGAGGGGGGCTAGCATGAATAAAACAGGCAGACAGGCTCACCACAGATAATCTTATAATTTAACCTGACAACAGTGCCGGAGTATGATGATTACAAAACAGACAATGAAAAGATTCGCTACTGGTGTACGAATCCATGTCCTCAAACAGCTCATGTCTTCAGGAATAAAATAAAATTTAACCAGGCTTTCAGATTTGCACTTAAAACATGGTTGCTTATTGAATGTAATTTCACGAAATGCATTCATTCATTACTGAAAATTATTCAATATCCTGCATAGAAGTCTATCATTCAACAATATAGAAGATATACATGACATGTCATCAGGCGTTGACTGGTAAAGAATCTGCCTGAGACAATATTTATATGTTATTAATTATCATTGTGTTATGTTATATGATTTTATTCCAGCCACTGAAATAAAATGACACTTTCCCCATATTTTGTAAAGTATGTTCCCTAAGACAAAAATCAATATTTAAAAAAAATTCAGTGCAGAAAATCATGTTTTTCATGCATTAACATTTTTTCAATTTATTTTTCAGGAATGGTAAAAAAAATCAATTTTCCCAAAAAATACAGTCAATGGCGGGCTAATAAATCAAATTTTGATAATTTCACCTGTATATAATTATTTATCAGCTACTTATGTCATTTATCCAGGGTTTGATTATCAGGTGAATGTAATATGTTTTCATTTTAATATGGCATATATTAAAATACATAGAAGCATTAAACACTGATTATCAACGTCTTAAAATTTAAAGAAAATGCGTCCGAAATCGGGCAAAATGCCGGTTTTTATGTAAAATAATTTACATAGCTGATTCCGATCTATCGAATTGTTTAATGTTAATAAATTGTTAATACGCTGTTATTGTGCATATTACAATAAGCGGTTTGAAATTATAAATCGGAGAAAAATGGTACGGATTTATAAATCAGGACTTGTTTTATTTGCATAGCGAAAAAGCCCGCTGTACTTTGGCTTCACTAAATAAAAAAGCGTGCCGTGAAAACACCTTTACTCCTATTATACTAATATTCAACTTCTTAAAAACTATTTATTTGAAGTCAATTCAAATGCAATTTTCCGGCTATTTAATAACAGTAAGTAAATAATTTTTAATTTCCAATCTAAATTGTTGAATAACAATTATATACAAAGTTAACCCTAAATCAAATCATTATGAGAAAACTCTTCACAATGTTAATTCTGCTGTTCCTGTGGGCTGGTAGCTCATGGGCGCAAGGGACAGTGAACATGTACAGTTTTGCAGGTTCATCCGGTTCCTACACTGCACTAAGTACGGAGACCGTTTTATGGTCTGCCACATTTGATGACAACAATTCAACTGCCATCACTATTCCGAGTTTCAGTGTTAATAGTGTTGCTTATACAACAATGTTTGTACAGGCAAATGGTTGGATCACGCTTGGAGGAACTACAATTGCCAGTTCCTACACACCAATCTCCAACTCTACAAGTTATCCTGTAGTTATCTCTGCCTTTGGCCGAGACCTGAACAACGCAGCTGTAGGTACACCTAAAATTTCCTACAACACCAACGATGGTGGAGATATTGTTGTGCAATATCAGGATGTGAGAAGGTACAACATTGCTGGTGAACAACTGAGTTTCCAGATCAGGCTGACTCCCGCAACAGGTGTTATCAGATTTGTTTATGGCGGAACCATTTCTTCCGGTATCAGTACTTCCTATCCTCAGGTTGGATTAAGGGGAGCTAACAACACCATATATAACAACAGAACATCGACCACAACATGGTCAGGAACCACTGCCGGCGGTACCAATGCTGCAACCATTACATACAGCAGCACGGTGCTTCCTACAGCAGGACAAACCTATACCTTTACCCCACCGGTTGCCTGTACCAATCCTACAAACCAGCCGACAGCACTTCTGCTGACTCCTTCCACAACCTCAGTTGCCGGTACTTTTACTGCTGCAGCCGGTTCTGACAGTTATCTCGTTATCAGGACTCCTGACGGAATCCCGACAGCTACCCCGGTTAACGGAACTACCTATGCCGTTGGCGCTGCCCTGGGCAATGCTACGGTTGTGCAATCCTCTGCTGCACTTTCATTCACAGCTTCTACTCTTACAGCTGGTACACTGTATTATTTCCATGTATTTTCCATGAACTCATTGTGCAGCGGTGGTCCGCTTTATCTGACTACTTCTCCTCTGACCGCTTCAACCACAACGGCCCCGAATCCTCCGGCCAGTATTGCTGCAGCCGCCGTCAGCGGTGCACAGATTGACCTGACTACCATCGCCAATGTGGCCGGCAATGATATTATGATTGCCTGGAATACAGTCAATACTTTTGGTACACCTACAGGTACCTACAACTCAGGTGATCCAATCACCGGTGGTGGTACTGTGCTGAATACAGGCGCAGCAGGCGTAAGCAGCCACACCGGTCTTACCCAGGGTACACAATATTACTACAGGGCCTGGTCTGTAGCCGGTGGACTCTATTCTTCCTCCAATGTAAATGCCAACGCAATTACACTTTGCTCCGCTGCCTATCCGGCACCTTTCACCCAGAATTTTGATGCATTACAGGATCCTGACGCTTGCTGGACAGAAACCAACGGAGTGCTTGCAGATCCGGTTGTTACAACCGGAGTGGTTTCAAACTGGGCCAAAGATGACTGGCGTAACATTACTGGTTCAGATAAAGCCGCCAAGCTGAACATCTGGTCAACAGGACTCTACGGATGGTTATTCACCCCGCAGATTGATCTTGGAACCGGAACTTATCAGCTTGAGTTTGACCTCTCCCTGAATGCCTATGGTACTTCTACTGCTCCTGGAACAACAGGAACTGATGATAAATTTGCCGTTGTTATTTCAACCGATGGCGGCACCACCTGGACCTCAGCCAATACACTCAGGTTATGGGACAATGCAGGTTCAAGCAATGTTTATAACAACATTAACTTTAACGGCGAAAGAATCGTTATTTCACTTGCCGGTTATTCAGGTGTTGTTAAGATCGGTTTCTATGGTGAATCTACCGTATCTAATGCCGACAACGATCTGATGATCAACAATCTGGCAATTGTACCTCCTCCTTCTTGCAGCATACCTCTCAGTCTTGCTTATTCCGGCGTTACCGCCAGTACAGCAAATATCAGCTGGACCGATGCCGCTACCGTTGAAATTGACTACGCCATTGGTGCCCATACCCCGGGTACCGGAACCATTGTTCCGAATGTAACCGCCAATCCTTACGGACTTACAGGACTTACGTCAAATTCAACCTACTATGTATATGTCAGGCAGAACTGCGGCGCAGGAAATTTCAGCGCCTGGACAGGACCTGTCGTCTTTACTACACTTTGTGATGTTACAACCTCCTTCACTGAGAACTTCGATGCTGTTACTACCCCTGCTCTCCCGTCATGTTGGGCAAATATGTTGCGCCATCTCCGCCTCAACACAGGCATCAACTTCAGCTCTCTGCTCCTAACTGTCTTTCATTTATAGTGGTCAGGCAACCAGTATGGCTGATGATTACTTATCCCCGGCTTTATCAAACCTGGAGGACGAACCCATCAGCTTGTTTTCAAAGCCAGAGGGCCAGTACAAATCTGTCTGTAATTGGTCGGAACCATGTCAAATCCTCTAAATGCAGCTACTTTACCCCATCTGTGCAATCTTTCACAATACAGGTGCTCTAACCAGCAGCATTCAGCTTTGCTTCATTGCCGGTTCTGACCTAGTCAAATTGCTGTTGCTCACCCGCTGACCACCACCTACTCCTATGTTTATATTGATGACGTAGTTTGGGAAGTGTTACCTCCTTGTTCACAGGTATCAGCGCTGACCGCAACTTCAATTACAGGTTCATCGGCTGTTCTTGGCTGGAATGCCAACGGAACCACCGCATGGGAAATTGAATACGGTGCTTCAGGCTTTACCCAGGGCACAGGAACCATGATCACAACTGGCGTAACCAATCCTTACACCCTCAGTGGTCTGACTCCGGTTACTGCTTACAGCTATTATGTAAGAGCTAACTGCGGTGTAGACGGATACAGTTTATGGACAGGTCCTTACACCTTCACTACTACAGTTGCATGTCCTGCACCTACCGCACAGGTAGTAACGGGCATTGCCACCGATGAAGCTTATCTTGGCTGGACAAGTCTCGGATCACTCTGGAACATTGAATACGGCCCGGCCGGATTTGTTCAGGGAACCGGAACAGTGATCAGCTCCAACACCAATCCCAAAAGGATTTCAGGTCTTACAGCAGCTACTGCCTATTCATGGTATGTACAGCAGGATTGCGGAGGCGGAACCCTCAGCACCTGGACCGGACCAAACACATTTACTACTTTGTGTAATCCGATTGCTACCCTTCCATGGACAGAAAACTTTGATGCCGTTGTAACTCCTGCCCTGCCTTCATGCTGGTTCGAAGAAAACGGTGACTGGGTTACTGCTACCAATGCAGGTTCAACCTATGATGCTGATGCTCTTTCAGGCACACAGTTCCTCAGGGAAGCTTATTCAGCTGTTAATGAATATATCTGGAGCCCCGGATTCACACTGACTGCAGGTTCATCCTATGACTTTACATTCTGGTGGGCCGGTGATGATTTCGACGGATGGGATGGTGATGTATTCTACAACTCAACCCCGATTTCAACCGGAGCTACCCAGATGGGTGCATCCTTTGTAACCGCTGCAACAGTAACTTCAACAACCTATGCAAAAGTTACCCGTACTCTCGTACCTGCAGTAACCGGAACCTATTACTTTGCCATCCGGGTTAATGCTACAGGAGATCCCTGGTACCTGAGTTTTGATGATTTCAAACTTGATCTCACACCAAGTTGTGTTGAACCAACTGGTATCGCTGTTTCAGCGATTACAGCTACCACAGCAACCATTGGATGGACTGCTCCATCACCGGCACCCGGAAGCGGATACGAGTGGGAAGTACGTACCAGCGGCGCTGGTGGCAGCGGAGCTACCGGTCTTGTTCAGTCGGGATCGACCTCAGCAGGTACTGTTACCGCCAATGTTGCCGGTTTAACAGCAACCACTACCTATTATGTATATGTACGCGGCAACTGCGGTGCAGGAAGCTACAGCACATGGGCAGGACCTGAAGATTTCAGGACAGGTTGTTCAGGTGGCGCTATCTCTACCTTCCCGTACACCGAAGATTTCACTGCAGGTATTGTTCCTCCTGACTGCTGGTCAGAAATTATCAGCAATCCGGATTACAACTGGAAACCCAGTACAACCAATCCTGGTACAGCTGACATAGAATACGATCCGGATCTTGTTGCTCAGGATGAATGGCTGGTTACCCCGGTTCTCAACTTCTCAGCACTTGCACATCCCCGCCTGAGTTTCAGCTGGATGATGAGTTACTATTGGGCAGTTGATCCTAACGATAACTATGACCTGAACTGTAAGATCAGTACCGACGGTGGTGCTACCTGGCCAACCACACTCTGGTCAGAAGCCGGAGAAGGTGTTTTCACCAACTTTACCATGTACACCGAAACCATAGACCTTCTGGCTTATGCAGGACAATCGAATGTAAAGATTGCATGGCAGTATGTAGGTGTTGACGGTGCTCAGGCCAATCTTGACAACATCGTTATCGATCTGTGGCCAAGCTGTCTTGCTCCTTCTGATGTTATTGCTTCTGCTGTAACAACTTCAACAGCTACCATTTCATGGACTGCTTCAGCTTCAGCTCCAACCGGAGGTTACGAATATGAAGTACGCACCAGTGGTGCAGCCGGAAGCGGCGCAACCGGCCTTTTCGTTGCCGGAACTACCGCTGCAGGTGATGTTGATGCCAATATTACCGGCTTAACTGCTGCTACCGAGTATTTTGTATATGTTCGTTCAAACTGCGGTGCAGGTGACTACAGCTCATGGGCCAGTGGTACATTCTCAACCCTCTGCGATGCATACGCACTTCCATTCACTGAAGAGTTTGAAGCCACTTCTGCTACCCTTGGTTGCTGGTTCTCATACAACATCGATCTTGCAGGCACTGCCTGGGGACTTTCATCCAGCTATAACCATACTACCGGTGGTTCTGTATCGGCATACCATACATATGGTCCTTCAACCAATACTGAGGACGGTTACCTTGTCAGCCCGGGATTGGTTATTCCGGCTTCGGGAAACATCGAACTCAGTTTCTGGTCATACAATTCATTCCCAACCTATTACTACAAGAACAGCGTAATGGTTTCAACCGGTTCACCTGATCCTACGGATGGTGATTATGTTGAAATCTGGACTCCTGGTTCTGTAACTGCAACATGGGAACAGGCCTTACTTGATCTCAGCGCTTATCATGGTCAGACCATCTATGTTGCTTTCCGTTATGAAGGCAGCGATGCACACGCCTGGTATGTTGATGACGTAAGTGTTTCAACTGTAGTACCTTCAACCAAGACCCTCAACCTTACCAATGTATTGCTTGAAGGTTTATACGATGGTGCCGGAACCATGCGTCAGGCATTCGACGACCTCGGTCCTAAATTCGATCCGGGAGTAGCCGATATGATTACTGTTGAGTTGCACAATGCTGCTGACTATTCAACGATTGAGCACACAGCACTTGTTCAGCTGAGCACAACCGGAACGGCAACTGTAACCGGTATTCCTGCTTCATTAAGCGATAGCTACTACATTACGGTTAAACATCGTAACTCAATCGAAACAACCACAGCCAACGCTGTTTCTTTCGCCGGAACAACCATTACCCAGAGTTTTGGTGATCCTGCAGAGATCGCAGGCGGCAATCTGTTGCTGATGATCGACATGGGTTATGCCATCTATGGTGGTGATATCAACCAGGACGGTTTCGTTGATGGTGGTGACGTTACCCCATTCGATAACGACCAGTTTAACTTTGTAGCCGGTTATGTTGACTCAGATGTTGACGGAAACGGAAGTGTTGATGGTGGTGATGGTACCATCCTTGACAACAACCAGTTCAACTTTGTCGGAGCTGTACTCCACTAATCTACACAAACAGGAATCTCTCCCTCACAGGAGGGGTTCCTGTAATTATAAATACATTTTAGTAAAACCCCAAAATTGAAAATCAATCATTACTAATTCAATAACCCAAAAACAACAATTATGAGAAAACTACTCAACAAAATGCTCAGGATGGTGCCTCTGCTGGCATTGGTCCTGTCCTTCGCACAAACCAACGCGCAGCGGCCTTACGCCCCTTCCGCAGAGGAGGACTTCCTGATTACCTTGCAGAATGTGGTTCAACCGGTTGGAACAACCAACATTCTTGAGTTTGACATTTACATTGTTGACACTGATCCCAGTCAGGATCTTCAGATGGCCACCTTCCAGGCTGGTATCAATTTTAACCTTTCAATACTTAGTGGCCAGGCTACAACAGCAACAATGACAACGATTGTTGCCGGTTCATCCGGACTGCCCGCTGCCATGGCTCCGATTAGTGTAAGTACGACTGCTGCCGGTCTTGTCAGGATCGCCGGACGTGCTGCCCCTGGTTGCGGAGGTGGTTTTATTATCCCAACAACTGCTCCTGGAATTAAAGTTGGTACATTCAGAATGACCAATGGCAATGGTACAGCCTTTGCAGCAGGTTCGACTCCTAACCTTGTCTTTACTGCAAGCACAGCCATTACCCCGTCTTATGCAACAAGGTTTGCCTATTACGCAGCTGCTACCTGTCTCAATACACAGGCTGTGATCACCCCTGGTGTGAATGCCAATGTGCTTGAGAATCCTGTACTGAATGCTCCCAGTTGTCAACCTCCTGCGGTATTTGCCGTAACCGGTGGTGGTGAGTATTGCCAGGGTGGTGCCGGTTTACCGGTAGGCCTTGCAGGTTCAGAACTGGATGCAACTTATACCCTTTACAATGGTGCTGCGCTCGTGGGTACTTTCCCCGGAACCGGTTCAGCCCTTTCTTTTGGCAATCAGCTTGCAGGTACCTATACTGTAGTGGCTACCAAGTGTGATCCTCCTCAGACTGCCAACATGACCGGCAATGCTGTGGTTATTGAAACCCCTGCTTCAACTGTTGAATTCACTGAGTCAGCTTGTGATACTTACACATGGGCTCTCAATGGACAGACCTATACTGCAAGTGGTGATTATAACTATGTTGTAGGTTGTGTTACCAATATCCTGCACCTGACCATTACCCCAAGCAGCACTGTTGAATTCACTGAATCAGCTTGTGATACTTGCATGGGCACTCAATAGCCAGACCTATACTGCAAGTGGTGATTATACCTATGTTGTCGGATGTGTTACCAATATCCTGCACCTGACCATTACCCCAAGCAGCACTGTTGAATTTACTGATGCAGCTTGTGATACTTACACATGGGCACTCAATGGACAGACCTATACTGCAAGTGGTGATTATAACTATGTTGTAGGTTGTGTTACCAATATCCTGCACCTGACCATTACCCCAAGCAGCACTGTTGAATTTACTGAAGCAGCTTGTGATACTTACACATGGGCTCTCAATGGACAGACCTATACTGCAAGTGGTGATTATAACTATGTTGTAGGTTGTGTTACCAATATCCTGCACCTGACCATTACTCCAAGCAGCATTGTTGAATTCAATGAAGCTGCCTGCGATACTTACACATGGGCTCTTAACGGAACAACCTATACTGTTAGTGGTGATTACACATATGTTGTAGGTTGTGTTACCAATATCCTGCACCTGACCATTACCCCAAGCGGAAACAATGAATACACTGAATCAGCTTGTGATTCATACTTCTGGGCTGTCAGCGGTCTTACCTATACCGTAAGTGGTAATTATACTTTCGTGAACGGTTGTTCAACCAACGTCCTTCACCTGACCATTACCCCAAGCAGCACTGTTGAATTCACTGATGCAGCTTGTGATACTTACACATGGGCTCTCAATGGTATGACCTATACCGCAAGTGGTGATTACAATTATGTTGTAGGTTGTGTTACCAATGTACTGCACCTGACCATCACCCCAAGCAGCACTGTAGAAGTTACCGAAGCCGCCTGTGATACTTACACATGGGCTCTCAATGGTATGACCTATACTGCAAGTGGTGATTATAACTATGTTGTAGGTTGTGTTACCAACGTTCTGCACCTGACCATTACCAATTCAGTTGCTCCTGCTGTTTCTATCGTAGAAAGTGCAAACAACGTTGTTGCCGGTACTTCAGTTACTTTCACAGCTACCCCGGTTAACGGCGGAACTGCTGCTTATGCATGGTTTGTAAACGGCTTACCTGCCGGAACAAATAACTTCCAGTTAACCTACGCTCCTGCTAACGGTGACGCTGTTTATGTAGTTATGACAAGTTCACTCACCTGTGTAACTGTTCCTACTGCTACTTCAAACACCATCAACATGGTAGTAACCCCGGTTATTCCTATGGGTGCTGTTTGGACTGGTCTTGCCAACAACGGTGACTGGTTTACCGCTGGTAACTGGGATACCGGAGTTCCGGGTGCCATTACCAATGTAACCATTCCTGGTGGCCTTGGTGCCAACTATCCGATGAATGCAGGTGTTTGTAACAACCTTCTCGTTGCAAACGGTGCTTCATTAATGGTTAACCCAACCGTAGGTGGTACAGCTACCGTTCAGTCATTTGTAACTGCCGGTCAGTATCATTTCATCAGCAGCCCGGTTGCTTCTGCAACTGCAGGCAGTGCCTTCCCGCTTTCTACTTACATGAGGAAATATGACGAACTGCAGCCAACCCAACAGTGGGTCAACATTCTTGCTGCTGACGTTCTCGTTCCTTTCACAGGTATTTCAACTTTCATCCCTGTTGCTACAGGTGACCATACAGCCAATTATGTTGGTTCACTCAACGACGGTGCTTTCAGCAATGCAGGTCTTACCTTCACTGCCAACAGTACTGCAAGTTATGATGGTTACAACCTCCTTGGCAATCCGTATGCTTCACGCATCGACCTGGAAGCTGGTGTAAGCCTCAGCAATGTTGACAACGCTATCTACTTCTGGAACCCGGCCATCAACAATTACTCATACTGGGTAATCGGTGGTGCAGGCGTTAACGGAGCCAGCGCAAACGTTCCTGTTGGTCAGGGATTCTTTGTAAAAGTTTCTACTCCTGGTACAGGTTCTTTCGGCGTTTCAAATGCTGTTCGTACAAATGCTGTTCAGGCTTTCTACAAGAACTCTATCAACAACGTGATCAGACTTAAAGTTGAAGGTGACATCTACTCTGATGAGACCATGGTTCGTTTCGACAATCAGGCTTCTTCACAGTTCGACAGCCAGTTTGACGCTTACAAACTGAAAGCCAGCGATGTTAACCACCTCTATACCAAAACAGCCGATGGTTCAGAACTTGCTATCAACGCACTGACCTCAATCGAAGAGAACACTTCAATTCCTGTTTATTTTGAAGTTGCTCACAATGGTACTTACAGCCTCACCGCAAGTGAACTCGAAACCATCGCAGGTAGTGTTCCTGTTTGGTTGGAAGACCTCAAAACAGGTGCTGTTCAGAACCTGAGGGAAAATGCTGTTTATGCTTTCAGCGCCAATGTTAACGACAATGTAAACAGGTTTAAACTCACCTTCGCCGTTCTTGGTGTTGATGACAAACCGCTGCAGAACGTAAACATCTGGAGTGTTGACAAGAACATCCACATGCAGCTTCCTGTTGTTGTTAAAGGTAACGTCCGCGTAACTAACGCTGCCGGTCAGACCCTGCTCAACTCAGAGATCAATGCTGTTGGTGAATATGTAATCCATGCTCCGGTTGCCGCTGGCATCTACATGGTGACCATTACTTCCAACGAAGGAACTGTAACTAAAAAAGTGTTTATTAAATAGTTTTAAACCTTCTCCCCCTTTCCCCAAGGGGGGAGAACATTAAACTGATTTAATAACAAACTCAAAAAACAAACTAAAAATCATCATTATGAAAAAAAGAATCATTCAGATAATCGTTGCAGGAGCTTTCGCAGTTGCACCTCTGTGTATGTTTGCACAACCTAACCCAGGTGGTGGATCAGGTGGCGACCCCGTTGGTGGTGACCCCATCGGTGGTGGCGGCGGACAAGCCCCCATTGGCGGAGGTATCGCTCTGCTTGTAACCATGGCTGTTGGCTATGGCATCAAGAGAGTTTTCGACGCCAGGCAAAAATTCGAATAGCAGAATAAATGAGCCCGGGCAAAAGTCCGGGCTCATTTTTCTAATTTTCTGCTTTTTAAAAAATTAAAAAAAGCAGAAATCATGAAGTTCACGGCTATAGAATAAGAATTCAATTCTCAATTCTGTTTTAACGCCGCAAAAGCATAAACAGTCATCTGAATTTCCCGGGAACAAGAAGATCTTATCAGAGTATCCATTAACATTACTGCTGGCTCCCAGTCAACCAGTAAACCTGAGTTTCTTCACTTTCCACCATGTACATTTTTCTTAATCATTGACGGATCACCAAAATCACCAAAATTGCTTCAGACAGGAATTTTACTGAATGTCATTCATGCTGAAGCCAAAACAATGAAACTTTAAACTTTTCGGAATTCCTATAAAATACAGTGAACGCATTGGCAGATTAATGCGCCGGCAGCCTGAAGCTCCGGGAAATTTTTAACTGCACCGATAAAATAGAAAGCATCATCAGTTGAGAAAGCAATCCAACTGTTCAAAATATCAGTAAAGCATCCGGGAAACCAGAATACAAACGAATCTGATTGGAAATAATTCACAAAAGCAGGTAAAACCCAAACCTAGGTTATCAGGAAATACTCCTGGTTTCAACAGGTAAAATTCATATTCTTCTTTGTTTTTTTTCCAATATTAATTTCAACCGCATGAAGAAATTTTACAAATCGCTGCTCATCGTTCTTTTGACGTTGTTCTCTTTAACAGGATTCAGTCAGATTCAACAGGGAGGTGTTCCCTACAGTTCCGAACATCCCGGAATAAAAAGTGAAGCAGTTCCGGTGAAAGTCATGCCTGTAATTGATCTTGCCAGATTGCAGGCCGAAGATGCTGTAAACGACCTGAGAAAGGATATTCCCTGGCGTTTCGGCGAAAATCTGTTTGTAAATTTCAATACCTCCAATTCAGGTGTATGGAATTATCTCGAAAATGGTGATAAACTCTGGAGATTGAACATTCATTGCCCCGGTGCTTATACTATAAATCTTACTTTTGACCGTTATGTACTTCCTGCCGGAGCCACACTTTTTATTTACAATGCGGATCAATCGCAGGTTCTTGGTGCTTTCACTGAAATCAACAATCAGGAAGATTTTCAATTTGCCACCACCCTGATTTCAGGGGATCAGATTACCATTGAGTATTTTGAGCCAGCCGGAGTTGCGTTTCCCGGTGAACTGAGTTTATACCGGGTTACCCATGGTTACAGGGATGCTTTTGATTTTGCCAAATCATTGGGGAGTTCCGGTTCCTGCAATAACAATGTAGCCTGTCCGGAAGCTGCCGGCTGGGAAAATGAAATAAGATCCGTTTGTATGCTGGTATCCGGTGGCAGTGGTTTTTGCTCCGGTTCATTGGTTAATAATACCAATAACAATGGCACCCCGTATGTTTTAACTGCCAACCATTGTTACAGCGATCCGTCGTCGTGGGTTTTCTGGTTTAACTGGCAAAGTTCCACCTGTTCTAATCCGGCTACAAGTCCTGCCTATAATTCGCTGTCCGGAGCTACACTCAGGGCCAGGAATGCCGATTCTGATTTTTGCCTTGTACAGATCAACACTGCACCACCGACAAATTACAATGTTTATTATTCCGGCTGGAACAGGGAAAACGTTGCTTCAACGTCATCTGTTGGCATTCATCATCCCTCAGGAGATATCAAGAAAATTTCATTCGATAACAATCCTACCACCTCTTCTGATTATGAACCTGCTGCCTATCTGGCAAATTCACACTGGAAAATAACCCAGTGGGACGATGGTACAACGGAAGGCGGATCCTCAGGTTCCCCGCTTTATGATCAGAACCACAGAATTGTCGGACAATTGCATGGGGGTTGGGCATCCTGTACCAGTCTTACAGCCGACTTTTACGGAAAATTTTCCATGTCATGGGACAGGGGAACAACCGCAGCCACCCGTCTGAAAGACTGGCTTGATCCAACGAACATTTCAGGAAACACACTGAATGGTTATGATCCGAATTTAACCACTGATCCTCCCGTTGCCAACTTTTCGGCCAGCAATACCAGTCCGGCACAAAACAGCCAGGTGAACTTCACCGACCAGTCGAGCAACAATCCGACCAGCTGGTCGTGGAGTTTCAGCCCTTCAACCGTAACCTATCTGAACAGCACCACAAGCTCAACCCGGAATCCACAGGTTTCGTTCAACCAGACCGGTTATTACACAGTTACGCTCACGGCTACAAACGCATACGGAAGTGATTTGGAAACGAAGACAAATTATATCAATGTTATTTCCTGCAATTTCAACACACTTCCTTTCTCCGAGAATTTTTCGGGTGGTGCGCTTCCCTCCTGCTGGTCAATCGTTGACAATCAGGGCAATGGACAGGTATGGCAGTTCGGATCCATCACCGGGCCTACCCTTACCGCTCCTTATGCTTACCTCGACAGCGACGGGTATGGTTCAGGCGAAACGCAGAATGCAGACCTGGTAACCCCGACCCTGAACCTGTCTGCCTATGCCAATGTCTCGCTTCAGTTTAACCATTATTTCAAAAGCTATTCCGGTTCATCAGGAACCCTTTCGTACAGTATAAACAACGGCAGTACCTGGACTACTATCCAATCATTTACAACCACCGCTAATCCGGCTGCTTTCAACCAGACGATTGCTGCAGTTGCCGGTCAGTCTCAGGTAAAATTCAAATGGAATTATACAGGGACCTGGGGTTATTACTGGGCTGTGGATGATATTCAGATAACCGGAAACGCTGCTACACCAACCTTGTCAGTCACTCCTTCAAACCGGAATGTATCCCCTGCATCCAATATAACATCATTTACAGTAACTTCCAATTCGGCCTGGACAGCAACCAGTGACCAATCATGGTGCACGGTTACCCCTTCAGGGATAGGAGACGGAACCATAACAGCCACTTATGCAGAGAATAACACACCTGCCCAGCGTGTAGCCAACATTACCGTGACAGTCACCGGCCTCAGTCCAGTGGTGGTTACCGTTACCCAGGCTGTTTCTAATCTCTCTGTATCACCTGCCAATCAAAATGTTGGTGCAGCAGCAGGTTCAACCACATTCAGTGTTGTTTCCAATACCGGCTGGACAGTAGCAAGTAACCAGGGATGGTGTACTGTAACCCCTTCGGGCAACAGCAGCGGAACCATCACTGCAACCTTCACCGAAAACACATTATTAACTGCCAGGGTTGCCAATGTAACGGTCATTGTCAGCGGACTTTCACCTGTCGTGGTCACAGTTACACAGGCAGGTGCCACCCCGGTACTTATTGTCACCCCATCAACCCAGAATGTAACTGCACCAGCTGGCAATACTGCCTTTACTGTTGCATCAAACACTGCCTGGAATGCGGTCAGTAACCAATCGTGGTGCACTGTTACCCCTTCAGGTTCGGGCAACGGATCGGTAACAGCCACATATACACAAAATACGTCCACCTCAGCAAGAACAGCCAGTATTACAGTTTCTGCTTCCGGTGTTTCTCCGGTTGTTGTCACCGTAGTCCAGGCCGGTCTTCCGGAATCAGAATTTCTGCTGACCATTCAGAATGTGGTTCAGACTGCACCGAATGTATTTGAGTTTGATATTTTCCTGCTCGACGTGGATCCCTCTGTTCCTTTCCAGCTGGCAACAATACAGGCCGGAATTAACTTCAATACCGCCATTCTTAACGGAGCCACCATCACAACCGGTATGACCACCATTGTGCCGGGTTCTTCCGATTTGCCTTCGAATATGGCACCCATCAGCGTGAGCACAACCTCAGCCGGTCTGATCAGGATGGCCGGTCGGGCAGCTCCTGGCGCTGGAAACGGATATATAGTATCAACCGTTTCTCCCGGTACCAGAATCGTAAGACTCAGAATGACGAATTCAGTGAGCTTTGCCAACAGTTCTTACTCAGATATGGCATTCACTTCCAGTGCAGCCATTACGCCTTCCTATGCTACCAGGGTTGCCAAATACGAAGGAACAGTCAATACTCAGTTAACAGTAACCCCAGGTAATAACGCCATTGTTGAGGAGAATCCGATTCTGAACGGTCCTCCGGCCCTCGGGGTTACCCCGCTGAGCCAGTCGGTTGCAGCAGATGCAGGATCTTTCGGTTATACCGTTACTTCCAATTCATCCTGGACAGCCGTAAGCGATCAGACCTGGTGTACCCTTGCACCTGCTTCAGGGTTCGGGAACGGAATCATCTCAGCCGGCTTTTCCGCGAACACCGGTGCTCCACGCTCAGCCAATATTACAGTTTCTGTTTCGGGTCTCCCTGGTATTACAGTTGTGTTGAATCAGGACGGCACCACTACTAAAACGCTGAATCTGGTCACGCTGCTTGAAGGTCTTTATGATGGCAACGGAACCATGCATCCGGCGAATGATGAAAATGGGGCACATTTCGGAGCGGGTAATGCTGATCAGATAAACATTGAACTTCATAACAGCTCTGACTACAGCATCATCGAACATGTTGCAACAAACGTCATGCTGAGCACAACCGGGGCTGCTTCTGTGACCATTCCATCGGAATTGGGAGGGAACTATTATATCACAATCAGACACCGTAACTCAGTTGAAACCACTTCGGCCAGCCCGGTTTCGTTTGCCGGTGCTGTGACCAGTTATGCCTTTGATCTCCCGGCAAAAGCTTTCGGAGGTAATCTGCTCGAAATGATTGATGGGTATTTTGTGATCTTTGGTGGTGATGTAAATCAGGATGGCACCATTGATACCGGCGACGGCACCCCCATTGATAACGACCAGTTCTTTTTTATTTCCGGATATGTTGTAACGGATGTGAATGGTGACGGAACAGTTGATACAGCTGACGGGACCATTGTTGACAACAATCAGTTCTTTTTTGTAGGATCAGTATTACCTTAGTACAATGAATTATAAACCCTATTAATTTAATAGCATAACTCTCTTGCAATAAGAGAGTTATGCTATTTTTAAAATTACCGCTCAAAGTGAAGAATTCTGATAAAACCCAACAGTTTTTGATTTCAGTATCATAGTTTGGCTGTCAGAAGGTTACAAATGATGAATTGTCAGATACATTATCAGGCAAATTGAAACCGTTTCGGTAATAATATAATACAAACGCTAACGCCAGACTATGAAAAGAAAATTACTTTTTGCATTTTTCCTTTGCTTCACAGCTATCTCCAACCTGATCATTGCCCAGGATATTCCTGCAAAACCTACAACGGTTAAGACGGGTGTTTTTATCGGCATAAGTAAGCCTCTGCGGGATATTCCACCCATTTCAGGGGAAAGGTATAATATGATGCTTGAGAATGCGAAGAAACGTGCAAAAAATACGCCATGGGATCTGCCCTCTTATCCTTATGCTTCCACGGCCTTGCCCAAAGGACCGGATGCTGTATGGCAGAAGAGTCATGGAATGGCTATGTCGGGTAGTAACAGGGCTCCGATTCAGAACTTTGAGGGTCAGACTTCGCCCTATTATCCGCCTGATTGCAATGGTACGGCCGGGCCAAACCATTATATGCAAACAGTAAATACCACCTATGCAATTTACAGTAAAACCGGCACATTGCTGGCAGGTCCGACGGCCATGAACTCGCTTTTCGGAAGTGTGGCAGGTGCAACTTACAACGATGGTGATCCGATCATTCTTTATGATGAACAGGCCGACAGGTGGCTGGCAGTTGAATTCTCGGTCAGCGGATCGAACGACTATATGCTGATGGCTGTTTCAACAACCAACGACCCTACCGGTACCTGGTACCAGTATTCATTTGATGTGGTTGATATGCCTGATTACGAGAAAGTTGCTGTATGGCGCGATGGTTATTACATGGGCACAAACACACAACCCACGACCGGAAATGACATATACGTATTTGAACGTTCGCAAATGCTGGTTGGGGGCACTGCCCGGATGGTTGCCTTTGACAATCCATACAGACCTGGTACCGGTGTAGTTGTAGTGCCGCCAGTTGATAACGACGGTGTTGCGGCTCCTGTTGGAACCCCCGGAACCTTCATTGCTTTTAATGATGATGGTGTTGGTGGTGGTTCAGATCAGTTGTGGCTGTACGAACTTGCTGTTAACTGGACAACACCTGCTTCTTCTACATTTAACAGGACTCAACAGATTAATGTTTCACCTTTCGATAGTGAGTTCTCCAACGGATGGGACAACATTACACAACCAGGTACTACCATGAAGTTGTGTGCCATTTCTACTGTGATTATGAATGTGCCGCAATATCGTAATTTCGGCAGTTATCAATCCATTGTTTGCTGCCATACGGTTGATGTTGGTACCGATCACGCCGGAGTCCGGTGGTATGAGCTGAGGAAAACCCCACCAGCAACAACATGGACGCTTCGACAGCAGGGTACTTATGCCCCCGATTCGCACAGCCGTTGGATGGGCAGCATTGCCATGAACAGTTCCAACAAGATTGCCATTGGTTATTCGCTTTCGAGCAGCACCGAATACCCGGGTATCCGCTATGCGGGCCAGTCTGCTGCCGGATACTCCAGTGCTTCAGGTGTATTGGATGTTCCGGAGGTTATCGCCCATACCGGCACCAATTTTCAATATACTTATAACCGCTGGGGAGATTATTCAAGTATGTCGGTCGATCCCTCTGATGATCAGACCTTTTGGTTCACAACACAATACATCGGAGCATCTGAAGCGAGAAGAACCAAAATCCTTTCATTCCAGATCGGAAGTAACCCGCTGGTAACAACGCTTGCAGCGACTTCAGTTACCGGAACATCGGGCACGCTCAATGGCACTGTTAACCCAAACGGGCTGGCAACCACTTATCATTTTGAATATGGAACCAGTACCAGCTATGGCAGCAACACTTCCACCATTTCAGCCGGATCGGGCACTTCAAATATTTCGGTAAATGCATCCATTTCCGGGCTCATCACAGGTACACCTTATCATTTCAGACTGGTTGCGGTAAACAGTGACGGCACAACCAATGGGAATGATATGATATTTATTCCCGGTGGTGCTATTTTAACCACAACGGCAGCTACAGCAATTACCCAGACCACTGCCACTTCTGGTGGTAATATTACAATTGACGGAGGTTCTGCCGTTACAGCCCGTGGTGTATGCTGGGCTACCACAGCCAATCCTGTTGCTACCGGGTTCCATACTACCAATGGCTCAGGAACAGGCAATTTTGTCAGTTCCATTACAGGCCTGCAATCGAGTACCCTCTATCATGTCAGAGCATATGCTACCAATGCCAATGGCACCTTTTACGGAGACGATCTGACCTTTACCACAAGTTGCGGTGATTTTACCCTGCCTTTTACCCAGAACTTTTCAGGCGGAGTTCTTCCATCCTGCTGGACCATTGTTGACAATCAAAGCAATGGCCAGGTGTGGCAGTTTGGTTCCATTTCAGGGCCTACCCTAACCGCTCCCTATGCTTACCTTGACAGCGACGGATACGGTTCCGGCAATACCCAGAATGCTGATCTGTTAACCCCGACACTGAACCTTTCAGCTTATACCAACATTACCCTCCAGTTCAACCATTACTTCAGAAGCTATTCAGGATCCTCCGGAACGCTTTCATACAGCATCAACAATGGAAGCACCTGGACTGCCTTACAAACATATACTTCAACTACTGCCAATCCTGCGGCCTACAGTCAGGTGGTTGCAGCTGTTGCAGGACAATCCCAGGTTAAATTCAAATGGAACTATACCGGGACATGGGGATATTACTGGGCTATTGATGACATTTCCATAACAGGAACTTTGGTTTCACCGACCCTTTCGGTAACCCCTTCAAATCAGAATGTAACACCTCCTGCCGGTTCAACTGCATTTACTGTTACTTCCAATTCAGCCTGGACAGCTGTCAGCAGCCAGACCTGGTGTACAGTCACCCCTTCGGGAACAGGCAATGGAACCATCACAGCAACATTTACCGAAAATAACACGACTTCGCAGCGTGTGGCCAATGTTACCGTAACCGTTACCGGCCTGAGTCCTGTGGTTGTTACTGTAACCCAGGCGGCACCAACCCTCACTGTAGCCCCTTCCAATCAGAATGTAGCAGCTGCATATGGTACTACTCCATTTACTGTGACTTCAAATGCGAGCTGGACAGCTGCAAGTGATCAGGGATGGTGCACCGTGACCCCATCAGGAACCGGAAACGGAACCCTCACCGCAACCTTCACTGAAAATACTTCGGTAGTCGCCCGCGTTGCATATGTTACTGTTACAGTAAACGGGCTTACACCCATTGTAGTCTCTGTTTCGCAGGCAGGTGCCACCCCTGTGCTTTCTGTTTCACCTTCAACACAGAATGTAACAGCAACGGCAGGTAATACTGCTTTTACAGTAACTTCAAACACTGCCTGGACGGTCGTCAGCGACCAGACATGGTGTACCGTTACCCCATCGGGTTCAGGCAATGGTTCGATAACGGCCACCTTTACCCAAAACACCACCACTTCGCAAAGAACAGCCACTATAACAATTTCTGCATCAGGTGTTTCTCCCTCTGTGGTTACTGTTGTTCAGGCCGGTCTTCCTGAATCAGAATTCCTGCTGACCATTCAGAATGTGATCCAAACCGCACCAAACGTCTTTGAGTTTGACATTTATCTGCTCGACGTTGATGCCTCGGTTCCTTTTCAGCTGGCAACCATACAGGAAGGGATCAACTTTAATACTTCCATCCTGAATGGCGCGGTTCAAACCACCGGCATGACTACTGTAATAGCCGGTTCGTCGCAATTACCTTCAAATATGGAGCCCATCAGTGTGAACACAGCCACAGCCGGACTCATCAGAATTGCCGGACGTGCAGCGCCGGGAGCCGGAAATGGTTATATTGTTTCAACAGTGGCGCCGGGTACACGGATAGCACGGCTGAGGATGACCAACACTGTTGCTTTTGCGTCAGGAACAACGCCCAATATGGTATTTACCCCAAGCACAGCCATAACTCCTTCGTACGCAACCAGGGTTGCAAAATACGAAGGAACCGTAAATACCCAGTTGCCTGTAGTGCCCGGTAACAATGCCAATGTACTTGAAAACCCGGTACTGAATGGCCCGCCTGTGCTGAATGTAACACCTTCAAGCCAAACGGTGGCTACTACAGCCGGTTCAGTCGGATATTCCATCAGCTCAAATGCAACCTGGACCGCTGTTAGTAATCAGCCATGGTGTACCCTTTTACCCGCTTCAGGTTTTGGCAGCAGCACCCTAACCGCCAGCTATACACTCAACACAGGAGCACCCCGTTCAGCAAATATTACCGTTTCTGTATCCGGGCTTTCCGACGTTGTGGTTGTGCTGAACCAGGATGGCATCACCACAAAAACCCTGAATCTTTATGCCCTGCTTGAAGGCCTGTATAATGGCAGCGGCACCATGCGCCAGGCCAGCGATGAAAACGGGGCTCATTTCGGTGCCGGTATTTCTGACCTGATTGATGTTGAACTTCATAACAGTGCTGATTACAGCATTGTTGAACACAATGCACCAAACACAGAATTGAGCACAGCCGGCAATGCATCCATTACGATTCCTCCGTCGCTGGGCAACAACTACTATATAACTGTTAAACACCGCAACTCCATCGAAACTACATCGGCCAACCCCGTTTCGTTTGCCGGCCCTGTTATCAGCTATGCCTTTGATCTTCCGGCGAAAGCTTTCGGGGGCAATCTGCTTCAGATGATTGATGGTTACTATACCATCTATGGAGGTGATGTTAATCAGGATGGAACCATTGATACCGGCGACGGCACCCCGATTGATAATGACCAGTTCTACTTCGTATCGGGATATGTGGTTACGGATATAAATGGTGACGGTACTGTTGATACAGGCGATGGAACCATTGTTGACAATAACCAGTTCTTCTTTGTCGGAACAGTTCTTCCTTAATTCTTAAATCATCTTTCATTTTAAAAATCAAATCCTCTATATGACAATTCCTTCTGAAATGATTCATTTTTCAATCTGAATTGTCACTCCGGTCTTTTACTCAGAAATAACTTAATGAATTCATGAAAAACTATTACAAAACACTAATCTTACTTGTAATTCTGACAGGTTACAATTTCAATTCCGCATTTTCACAGGTTGAAGCGGTCGCACCTAAAACAATCTCATATGGAACTTTTATCGGTGAATCACAACCGTTGCGTGATCTTCCTGTGGTTTCGGCACAAGAGATTGAGTTTATGAAACAAAAGGCCTTACTGAAAGCCGCCAACAAGAAAATCAAACCACGCGAGTACCCTTTTTCTGAAACAGCTCTGCCCAAAGGACCGGATGAAGCCTGGCAAAAGTCAATGGGCAAATCATCTGAAGGGAAAGCACCAATAGTTAATTTTGAAGGGCAGTCCACTTCGTCCTACCCCCCTGACTGTAATGGCACCATTGGTCCCAGTCATTATATGCAAACTGTAAATACCACTTATGCTATTTACAGCAGAACCGGAACCTTGCTGGCGGGTCCCACCAATATGAATCTTTTATTTGGTTCTGTGAGTGGTGCGACCTGTAACGATGGTGACCCCCTGATTCAATATGATGAAATGGCCGGACGATGGGTTGCTGTTGAATTTTCGCTCTGCGGATCGAACGACCTCATGCTGATGGCAGTATCCTCGACCAACGACCCTACAGGCACATGGTATCAATACTCATTTGATGTGACCGACACTCCTGATTATGAGAAACTGGGAATTTGGCAGGATGGTTATTATATGGGAACAAATACAAATTCGGGAAATGATATCTATGTTTTCGAAAGGTCAAAAATGCTGTTGGGCCAGCCTGCCCAGATGATCGCATTTGACAATCCAAACAGACCCGGACCCTCATCAGGATTTCTCTGTGTTCCGCCGTTGGATAATGATGGCGTCGCTGCTCCTGCAGGTACACCGGGAATGTTCATTGCTTTTAACGATGATGCTGTCGGAGGAGGTTCAGACCAGTTATGGCTGTATGAACTTGCAGCAAACTGGACTACCCCTTCATCTTCAACCTTTACCCGTGTTCAGCAGATTGGTGTAACTGCTTTTGACAGTCAGTTTACATCATCGTGGGATGATATTACCCAGCCTAATTCGCAGAAACTTGATGCCGTTCCTCAGGTTATCATGAATGCCCCGCAATACCGGAATTTCGGCACCTATCAGACCATTGTCTGTTGCCATTCGGTGGATGTGGATGCCACAAACCATGCAGGTATACGCTGGTATGAACTGAGAAAAACATCACCCGCCACCACGTGGGCCATCCGGCAGCAGGGAACCTTCGCTCCTGACGGAAATTCGCGCTGGATGGGCAGTGTGATGCTGAATGGCAGCGGCAAGATCGGGATGGCTTATTCAATTTCCAGTTCAACGGTGTATCCGGGTATCCGCTACTGCGGACAATCGGCCAGTGCCTATGCCAGTGCTACCGGGGTAATGGACATTGCAGAAACCGTTAT
Source organism: Bacteroidales bacterium (assembly GCA_016705005.1). GTDB lineage: Bacteria > Bacteroidota > Bacteroidia > Bacteroidales > Lentimicrobiaceae > Lentimicrobium. The sequence goes on from JADIZB010000038.1 coordinate 129,524, forward strand.
TCATACAGGTACTGTTGCACAGATCTCTTACAATCGGTGGGGCGATTACGCTTTGTTATCAGTAGATCCCAATGATGATCAGACATTCTGGTTCTCAAGTGAATATGTCAAAACAGGAGGAAGTTCCAAAGGAACGAAAATTGCTTCCTTTAAATTCGGAAATGATCCTACAGTAACTACCCTGGCAGCAACTGCGGTTGCTGCACCCAATGCTACCCTTAATGGTACAGTGAATCCTAACGGGCTTGCAACAACCTATTATTTTCAGTGGGGAACGTCAACTTCATATACCAATACCACCACCACTACTTCTGCAGGTTCAGGGACTTCGGCAGTTGCCGTATCGGCGAATATAACCGGGCTGGTTGCAGGCACTACCTATTATTTCAGGCTTGTTGCCACAAACAGTGATGGTACCGCCTATGGTACTGATCTGTCATTTACACCGGGTGCAGCTGTTCTGACAACCACTGCAGCAACCTCTGTCACCATGAATTCAGCGGTTTCAGGAGGGAATATTTCATCTGATGGCGGATCAGCCATCACGGCCAGAGGCGTATGCTGGGCCACAACTGCCAACCCCGTTGCCACAGGCCTCCATACTACCGACGGGTCCGGGACAGGTTCATTTACCAGTACCATTACCGGCTTGTTATCGAACACCGTTTACCATGTCAGGGCTTATGCCACCAATGCCAGTGGTACCTATTACGGCGCTGATCTGACGTTTACCACGCTTTGCGGCACCATCAGCAGCTTTCCATGGAATGAAGGCTTTGAGAATGCCGGTGTAATTCCGAATTGCTGGTCACAGGAACAAGTTGCAAGCTCCGGAATCAACTGGACATTTATCACCGGAAGTGGCAACAGTCACCCGGCAGCAGCACACGGCGGAACCTACAATGCCTGTCTGAAAGATCTTTCATCCGGGGACAATAAAACCAGGCTGATCACCCCAACCATCAACCTATCTACCATCTCCAGCCCGGTGCTCACTTTCTGGCATACACAGGCGGTGTGGAGCGGTGATCAGGATCAGCTGGTTGTTTATTACAAGAATTCTGCAGGCGGAACCTGGACTGCTATAGGCACCTATACCGCCAGTATTACTGCCTGGACTATGGAAACAATCAATCTTCCCGCCAGTTCAAGCGATTATTATATCGCCTTCGAAGGAAATGCGAAATATGGATACGGGGTTTGCGTTGATGATGTTTCAATTACCGGAACAACAACTTCACCTACCCTGGCCGTAGCACCTGCCAGCCAGAATGTTACACCTACGGCCGGATCGACGGCTTTCACCGTTACTTCAAATTCGGCATGGACAGCGGTCAGTAACCAAACATGGTGCACAGTTACCCCGTCAGGAACAGGGAACGGCACAATCACTGCCACCTATACCCAGAACAACACGGCTGCATCACGTACTGCCAACGTTACAGTTACCGTTACCGGACTTAGTCCTGTTGTGGTTACAGTTGTGCAGGCTGCACCAACCCTTGCAGTAACTCCGTCGAACCAGGCTGTAAGTCCGGCATCCGGCTCAACCACTTTTGCAGTGACTACAAATTCCGCCTGGACAGCTGCCAGCAACCAGACCTGGTGCACGGTGACTGCTTCAGGTACAGGCAACGGAACCATTACAGCCACTTTTGCCGAAAATAATACTGCTTCACAACGTATTGCCGATGTTACAGTAACTACTCCTGGATTAACTCCTATCGTTGTCACTGTTACCCAGGCTGCTCCGACTCTTGCCGTTGCACCTGCCAATCAGAATGTCGCAGCAGCTGCCGGTTCAACCCAATTCAGTCTGACTTCAAATACAAGCTGGGCAGCGACAAGTGACCAGGGATGGTGCGCCGTTACTCCTTCGGGAACCGGAAACGGTACCATTTCAGCGACCTTCACTGAAAACACTTCAGTGAACGCGCGTGTTGCCAGCGTTACTGTAACAGTAAACGGACTCACTTCAATCGTTGTTACTGTTACTCAGGCTGGTGCCACCCCTGCCCTTGCCGTTACTCCTTCAACACAGAGTGTAACCACTGCTGCAGGCAATACTTCCTTCAATGTAACTTCAAACACTGCCTGGACGGTCGTCAGTGATCAGTCATGGTGTACCGTAACTCCTTCTGGATCTGGCAATGGTACAATTACTGCAACTTATACCCAGAACACATCCTCTTCTGCAAGGACTGCCAGCATTACAGTTTCGGCTTCGGGTGTTTCACCTGTAACCGTTACTGTCGTTCAGGCCGGACTTCCTGCTTCGGAATTCCTTCTGACTATACAGAATATGTGGCAAACCGCTCCGAATGTTTACGAATTTGATATATACCTGCAGGATGTTGATGCTTCAGTTCCTTTCCAGCTGGCTACAATACAGGCAGGAATTAACTTCAATACCGCCATTCTTAACGGAGCCGCGATCACGACAGGCATGACCACCATTGTGCCCGGTTCTTCCGATTTGCCTTCGAATATGGCGCCCATCAGTGTAAGCACAACCTCTGCCGGTCTGATCAGAATGGCCGGTCGTGCAGCACCCGGTGCAGGCAACGGGTATATTGTTTCAACCTCAGAACCCGGAACCCGGATCGCCAGACTTCGTGTGACAAATTCCATAGCTTTTGCCTATAATTCAGCTCCGGATATGTCGTTCACATCCAGTGCGGCCATCACCCCTTCCTATGCTACGAGGGTTGCCAAATACGAAGGTACAGTCAATACCCAGCTTACAGTTACTCCGGGTGTTAATGCCATCGTTTATTTCTGCCCGCTGCTCAACGGACCTCCAGCACTCAGTGTTTCACCAATGAGCCAGTCGGTCGCAGCTGATGCCGGATCGTTTGGTTATACCGTTACCTCCAATGCCTCATGGACGGCCGTAAGTGATCAGACATGGTGTACCCTTGCACCCGCTTCAGGGTTCGGAAATGGAACCATCACTGCAAACTTTACCCAGAACACCGGGGCACCGCGATCGGCCAACATTACCGTTTCCGTGTCCGGACTTTCAGATGTAATTGTAGTATTAAATCAGGACGGAACTACCACAAAAACGCTGAACCTTTTCGCACTGCTTGAAGGACTTTATGATGGCAACGGAACCATGCGTCAGGCCAGCGATGAAAACGGTGCGCATTTTGGTGCCGGTGTTGCAGATGTGATCGACATTGAACTTCATAATACTGCTGACTACAGCATCATTGAGCACAATGCTGCAAATACCGAATTGAGTACATCTGGTAATGCAACAATCAGTATTCCTCCTTCATTTGGGAGCAACTACTACATTACAGTAAAACACCGTAATTCAATCGAAACCACTTCGGCCAACCCCGTATCGTTTGCCGGCCCTGTTATCAGCTATGCCTTTGATCTTCCGGCGAAAGCATTCGGAGGCAACCTGCTTCAGATGATTGATGGTTATTATACCATTTACGGTGGTGATGTTAATCAGGATGGCACCATTGATACAGGTGACGGAACCCCGATCGACAACGACCAGTTTTACTTTGTATCCGGATATGTTGTTACGGATATTAATGGTGATGGAACGGTTGATACCGGTGACGGAACCATTGTCGATAATAATCAGTTCTTCTTTGTGGGAACTGTGTTACCATAAATTAGCATGACCAAAGCCGGCTTTTCGACCCGGCTTTGGTCATGATTATATTAAAACAGGATGGCTTTCTCATTTTACAAATGAAAATTATGCGTTCCACAGGTTATTTGATTTCGATGGTGCTGATCATGATCAGCGGATTCAGCAAGGCTCAGAACTGGATTGCAATTCATGCCGATCAACCTGCTTCGGCAAAGGTCTCCTGTATTTCTGACTCACCTGAATCATCATCTGTTTCGGTGATGATCGGTGGCTACAACCTGAAAAAAGTAACCACACCAAGGGGAGACGCATTTACCCTTGATCTTGAAGGTTCAACGCCCATCCTTGAAAAAGGAATGCCGGATCTGCCGAAGCTAACTGCTTCACTTATAGTACCAGACAGAGCAGCTATGGAAGTCAGGGTTGTTTCATCGCAATACATTGATTATCCGTTAATTGACATTGCACCTTCGAAAGGTAACTTTACCCGGGATATTGATCCTTCAACCGTTCCCTATGAATATGGGAAAGCTTACACAGCGAATGAATTCTTCCCATCCGGGCTTGCATATCTCAGGGAACCATACATCCTGAGAGATCACAGGGGTCAAACACTGGTCATTAACCCTTTTGCTTACAATCCGGTCACCAGAACACTGCGGGTTTACCACACCATAAACCTGGAAATCTTCAGCAATGGGGTTTCTGAAATCAACAATCCCGCCAGGGATAAGGCTCCCGTCCGGATGAACAGCGAATTCCTGCAAATTTACGACCGGCAGTTTCTGAATGCAGATAGCGGCGGCAGGTATGCCACGCTTGAAGAACAAGGCAATATGCTTATCATCAGCTATGGGGCATTTATGGCTGAAATGCAGGACTTTGTCGACTGGAAACGCACCATTGGCATTCCTGTTGAGATGGTAGATGTTGCTACCATCGGTGCCAACGAAACAGCCATTAAAAGTTATGTTTCGAATTATTATTCAACCAATGGACTTACATATCTTTTGCTTGTCGGCGATCATGCCCAGGTTCCCACGGTAACCACCGGCGATGTAGGCGGACCATCAGACCATGCCTACGGTTATGTTGCCGGAAGCGACCACTATCCTGATATTTTTGTCGGGAGATTTTCTGCTGAAAACGCCGCCCAGGTGGCTACTCAGGTTCAGCGAACCATCGAATATGAGCAAAATCCGGATATTTCCACCGATTGGTTCTCGAAAGGCTTTGGCATCGGATCCAGCGAAGGGCCCGGAGATGACGGAGAGTACGATTATCAGCATATGCGGAACATCCGCACCGATCTTATCGGCTATACCTTCACTTCAATAGGTGAGTTGTACGACGGAAGCCAGGGGGGCGAAGACCTTGCAGGCAATCCGACATCAGCCTCCGTCACTACAGAAGTAAATGCAGGCAGGGGAATTATCAACTACATTGGACATGGCAGCCAGACATCCTGGGTAACCACCGGCTTTTCGAACAGTGGTGTTACTGCTTTGAGCAACAATCACAAGTGGCCGTTTATCTGGTCAGTTGCCTGTGTAAACGGTGACTTTACCGGCAGCACCTGTTTTGCTGAATCCTGGTTAAGGGCCACCAATGCAACCGGACCTACCGGTGCCGTTGCAGTGCTGATGTCGACCATCAACCAGAGCTGGAATCCTCCCATGGAAGGTCAGGATGAAATGAATGATATTCTGGTTGAGAGCTATTCAGGAAATATTAAAAGAACTTTCGGCGGTCTTTCGATGAACGGCTGTATGAAAATGAATGACACTTACGGAGCTGATGGTGCTGATATGACCGATACCTGGCTCATTTTCGGTGATCCTTCTGTCGTTGTCAGGACAGCTTTACCTGCCAGCCTCACCGTTACCCACAATCCCGTGGCTTTCATCGGTTCAGACCAGTTTACCGTTAACTGCAGTGTGCCGGGTGCTTATGCCTGTCTTACCATCAACGGTCAAATCATCGGGACGGCTGCAGTAACCGGCGGATCGGCCGTGATTTCGTTCCCGGTACTGACAAATGTCGGTGTTATGAAACTAGTGGTTACAGCCTATAATCACCTGCCCTATTTTGCTGACATAAATATTATGCCACTCGAAGGAGCGTATGTTGTTTATGACAATCATTCGGTCAACGACGCAACCGGGAACAATAATCTTCTGCCTGATTATGGTGAATCTGTTTCACTGACACTCGGCATGAAAAACGTTGGAACTGAGAATGCAACCAATGTTACCGTCAGCGTCAGCACCAGTGATCCGAAAGTAGCCATCAGTAACGCCACTGAACTATATCCGCTGATCTCAGCCGGTCAGACCGTTGCTGTAACCGATGGTTTCTCGCTCAGTATTGCAGATGACATTGATGACCAGCATGTTGTTGCCCTTGCCGTTACTTCCACAGACGGAACCGATACCTGGAATTCAAATTTTAATCTGATTGTCAATGCCCCGGATCTCACCATCGGAGCCTTGACGGTTCAGGACAACTGTCCCACTTGTAACAATGATGGCATCCTTGATCCCGGCGAAACCGCCAATTTACTGATCTCCTGTACAAATACAGGTCACAGTCTCATCGGAAATGTTGCCGGCCTTCTGGCTGTTTCCGGAGGTTCAAGTCCATATCTTACGATCAATTCCGCCAGCAGCACCATTGGAAATCTGACTGTGGGAGGCAATGCAACAGCTTCATTCAGTGTAACCGCTGGTGCCTCAACCCCGGCGGGAACTCAGGTTAACCTGGTGTTTACCCTCAGCGGGGGCGCTTCGGGACAATACAGCGTTCAGGAAACCAAACAGCTTGTCATCGGGCTTATTCCTGTATACAATATAACAAACGGAACAGTAACTACCTGCACCGGTTTATTCTATGATTCGGGAGGAGCAGCAGGCACCTATCAGAACAATGAAAACTTTACCGAAACATTTTATCCTGCTTCAGCGGGGTCTATGGTGAGAATGGTTTTCAATTCATTCAATACCGAGTCGGGATATGATTATCTGCGAATCTATGATGGAATCAACACATCGGCCACCCTGATCGGCACCTATCACGGCACCACAGGACCCGGAACCGTTACGGCAAGTAATGCCAGTGGTGCCCTCACCATCAACTTTACCTCGGATGTCAGCATTACTCCGGCCGGTTGGGAAGCCGCCATCAGTTGTTATTCAACCATTGTCCCTACCCTATCGGTTACTCCATCGAACCAGGCTGTTGCCTCCCCGGCAGGTGCTACCTCATTCAACGTGCTATCCAACTCAACATGGACATCCACAAGTAATCAGTCCTGGTGTACGGTTACCCCGGCGGGAACCGGCAACGGATCCATCACGGCAGCTTTCACCGAAAACACATCCGTAACAGCGCGTGTTGCAAATGTTACAGTTACAGTAGCCGGGCTTACCCCGATCGTTGTTACAGTGTCTCAGGCAGGCGCTACTCCTGCCCTTGCCGTTACCCCGTCAACACAGAATGTAACCGCACCGGCAGGAAATACATCTTTCACAGTTACATCCAACACAGCATGGTCAGTCATCAGCGACCAAACCTGGTGTACCGTCAACCCATCGGGTTCAGGAAATGGATCAATAGCTGCTGCTTATGCCCAGAACATAACCACTTCTGCAAGAACAGCCAATATTACGGTTTCAGCTTCCGGCGTTTCTCCGGTTACCGTCACGCTGGTTCAGGCCGGAGCACCTGCTTCAGAATTCCTGCTGACCATACAGAATATGTGGCAAACCGCTCCGAATGTTTATGAATTTGATATATACCTGCAGGATGTGGAAGCTTCAGTTCCTTTCCAGCTTGCCACAATACAGGCAGGAATTAACTTTAATACAGCCATCCTGAACGGTGCTGCCATAACAGCCGGAATGACAACCATAGTTCCGGGCTCATCCGGTTTGCCGTCAAACATGGCTCCCATCAGTGTAAGTACAACTTCTGCCGGACTGATCAGAATGGCCGGTCGTGCAGCACCCGGGGCAGGCAATGGGTACATTGTCTCAACCGTGGAACCGGGAACAAGAATTGCCAGGCTTCGCGTAACGAATTCTATTGCCTTTGCATATAATTCAGCCCCGAATATGTCGTTTACGTCCAGTGCAGCCATCACCCCATCCTATGCAACCAGGGTTGCCAAATATGAAGGCACTGTAAATACTCAATTAACGGTTACACCCGGAGTTAATGCCATTGTTTATTTTTGTCCTCTGCTCAACGGACCTCCTGAACTCGGTGTTTCACCGCTGAGTCATACGGTGGCTGCCGATGCCGGTTCGTTCGGCTATACAGTTACCTCCAATGCTTCCTGGACAGCCGTAAGTGATCAGTCATGGTGCACCCTGGCGCCTGCTTCAGGATTCGGAAACGGAACCATTGTTGCCGGCTTCGCCCAGAACACCGGGGCACCCCGTTCCGCTAATATTACTGTATCTGTATCCGGCCTTCCGGACGTAACAGTTGTCCTGAACCAGGAAGGCATCACCACAAAAACCCTGAACCTTTATGCTTTGCTTGAAGGGTTGTATAATGGAAGCGGAACCATGCATCAGGCAAATGATGAATCTGGTGAGCATTTCGGCACCGGCATAGCAGATCTGGTCGATGTTGAACTTCATAACAGTTCAGATTACAGCATTGTAGAATTCAATGCAGCCAACACAGAATTAAGCACTGCCGGAAATGCGGTCATAAGCATTCCTCCGGCATTGAGCAATAGTTACTATATTACTATAAAACACCGCAACTCCATTGAAACCACATCGTCAGTACCGGTTTTATTTTCCGGGCCGGTTATTTCTTACGCATTTGATCTTCCTGCGAAAGCTTTCGGAGATAATTTGCTTGAGATGATTGACGGATACTATACGATATATGGCGGTGACGTAAATCAGGACGGAATCATCGACACCGGAGACGGTACCCCCATTGACAACGACCAGTTCCTGTTTATTTCAGGCTACGTGGTTACCGATGTGAATGGCGACGGAACCGTTGACACCGGAGATGGTACCATTGTTGACAATAACCAGTTCTTCTTTGTGGGAACTTTATTGCCATAAAAATACGTTCAGACAGTTCTTTTAATGCATGTAATAATATGATTTCCATTGGTTTAAATAGTATTTCCTTTGGATTTTTCCCGTTGGCTACCTGTTAAAACAAGCTTTTGTTCAGGAAACCCGGTCAGATTTATTTCGCTTGAGTTGAACTTATCATTGTAAACAGCAATGATTCGTTCTGTTTTTTGAACTTTTATTTATTTAAAATATATTGTCAATTTTAAAACCATCGATATGAGAGCACCCTACTCCCTGATTATTTTTGTCCTTTTCTCTTTCTGGACATTAACTGGTTCTGCGCAACCAGGACTATCCGGTATTCCTACCGGATCACAGAGGCCAACCCTTATAACGGCCTCTCAGCCAATGATTGCGGTTCCTTCCATAGCATCACAGCTGGCAAACGGAACTTTTAAACCTGCCATCGACAAGGTAAAGGAATTTAATCCAAAGCACTGGGGTTCCAATACTTCCGTCCCCGGTAAGGGCCTGCCTAAAGGCAATGATCCGCTTTGGGAACAGCAGAAAAGTGCTGCAATGAATCCGGGCCGTGCACCAATTCTTACATTTGAAGCTGCCAGTGCCACAGCCACACCAACTGACCCTACCGGGGCTGTCGGACCCAATCATTTTATAAATTCATGGAATTCTGCCTTCAGAATCTGGGACAAAGCAGGTAATCCACTGACTGCAGCCGCATCACTTGGGACAATCCTTCCGGGAACTTTAGGCGACCCGATCGTCATTTACGACCGCTATGCAGACCGTTTTCTGATTACCGAATTCTATAACAACGGATTTGATGTTGCCGTCAGCCAGGGCCCCGACCCGGTGAATGATGGCTGGTTTGTATACAGGTTCCCCACCAATACCTTCCCCGATTATCCCAAATTCTCTGTGTGGTCAGATGGTTATTATATTACAGCCAATAAAGATCAGAGTTCAGCCAGCACAAGCCAGGTGGTTTTCGCACTTGAGAGAGATAAAATGCTTGTCGGAAATACCTCAGCCCAAATGATCGGATTTCCGCTTACCGGAATTGTAACAAGTGGATTTTACAGTCCACTCTCATTCAACGCCAACGGCCCTACCCTTCCTCCTGCCGGAAATGCACCCATTATTTATATGCAGGATGATTCATGGAGTGGTGTTTCTACCGACCATCTGAAAATATGGTCGGTGAATGTAAACTGGACAACGCCTGCCAGCTCTACCATTTCAAGTCCGCAGATCCTCAATACCCAGCCTTTCGACGGATTGTTCGACGGAGGATCGTTCTCCAATATTCCACAGCCATCGGGAAGTGATGTAGATGCGCTTCAGGCAACCATTATGTTTATGGCGCAATACAGAAGGTTTCCAACCTACAATTCAGCTGTGATTAACTTTGTTGTTGACCTCAACGGTGCTGACAACTATTCAGGTATCCGGTGGTATGAACTACGACAGACCACCGACGGTGCTCCATGGACTATTTATCAGGAAGGCACCTATTCTCAACCCAACGGACACAGTGCTTTTTGTGGTAATATGTGTATGGATGCCAATGGCAATATTGGCATGGCTTACACCATCTGCAGTACGACCCAGTATCCTTCATTACGGTTTACCGGCAGGTATGCCTCCGACCCGTTGGGAACCATGACCCTGGGTGAGGAAGTAATTGCCACAGGCACCCAGAGTGACCCCTCATCCCGTTACGGGGATTATGCACAGATGACCATCGATCCCACCGATGATGTTACGTTCTGGTCAATCGGCGAGTATTTCAATGGCGGACGTAAGAATCATGTTGGTGTTTTCCAGATTGCTCCTCCTTCGCTCACTGCTGAATTCTCGGCAACCCCGACAACCGTGTGTGCCGGCAGCACCGTTACATTTACCGATCAATCGCTGGCATCCCCGACTTCCTGGAACTGGAGTTTCCCGGGTGGATCACCTTCGTCATACAGCGGCCAGACACCACCACCGGTTACCTATGCTTCAGCAGGCACCTATGATGTTACACTGACTGTTTCAGATGGCATTGACACTGATTCACAAACAAAAACAGCTTACATTACCGTTAAAAACCTGATTGCTGATTTCACCGGAGCACCAACCACTGTGGTGATCGGAAACAGTGCAACCTTTACTGACAATTCATCCTGTAATCCAACAGGCTGGAGCTGGTCGTTCCCCGGTGGCACACCCTCGTCCTACTCAGGGCAGACACCTCCGGCCATTGTTTACAATACGGTCGGCACCTATGATGTAATATTGACCATCACCAAACCCGGAAGCTCTGACACGCAAACCAGGACTGGTTTTATCACGGTCACACCTCCGATATTCAATATGACAAACGGAACAATTACAACCTGTACAGGTGATTTCTATGATTCAGGCGGATCTGCTTCAGCATACACCGACAGCGAAAACTTTACAGAAACATTCTATCCGTCCACACCCGGATCTATGGTAAGGTTTACTTTTTCTTCATTCAGTACCGAATCGGGCTATGATTATCTGAGGATATACAATGGAACAGATGCCACTGCCACACTGATCGGAACATACAGCGGAACTACCGGTCCGGGCGTTGTTACGGCCAACAATCCTTCGGGAGCATTGACCTTTAATTTCACTTCAGACGGAAGCGTTACTTCAACCGGCTGGGCCGCCGCCATCAGCTGTTACAACCTGGTTGACCCACCGGTTGCAGATTTCAGCGCATCGTCAACTACACCATCTATAAATTCAACAGTAACATTTACCGATCTTTCCATCAATTCACCTACCTCATGGGCCTGGACTTTCAGCCCCAATACTGTTATCTACACAGGGGGAACAAATGCAAATTCGCAGAATCCGCAGGTTCAGTTTACTGCACAGGGAGCTTATACGGTTTCGCTCACAGCTTCGAATACCTACGGAAGTGATACAGAAACAAAGACAGGGTACATTACAGTTGGCCCTGAGGCTTATCTGATGAGCAACGGAACAGTAACAACCTGTTCGGGAAGCTTCTATGATTCGGGAGGAGAAGCGGGCAGTTATGCCAACAGCGAAAACTTTACCCTCACCTTTTTACCCGCTACTTCCGGTGCAATGGTCAGGGCAACCTTTTCAGCTTTCAATACCGAATCGGGTTACGACTATCTGTATGTGTATAATGGCACTGATGCAACAGCGGCACTTCTCGGCACATTCAACGGCACTGCAATACCCGGAGTAATGACTGCCAATAACCCAGCAGGAGCGCTTACTTTCAGATTTACTTCAGATGGAAGTGCAACCCGCGTAGGATGGGCTGCTGCCATCAGTTGTTACAGCCTTGTTGACCCGCCAGTAGCAGCCTTCACAGCTTCTGCCACATCTGCAGCAGTTAATTCAACGGTAACTTTTACTGATCAGACGATCAATACCCCAACATCCTGGCTATGGAGCTTCAGTCCGAACAATGTTGTATTTACAGGTGGCACAAGTGCTGTTTCGCAAAACCCGCAGGTACAGTTTACCTCGCTTGGACTATATTCTGTTACATTAACCGCAACCAATGCATACGGATCGGATGCTGAAATCAAAACGGATTATATAAGTGTAATTCCGGTAAATTATTGTACACCGACCTATACAACCGGAACTGGTTCAGGAGATTACATCACCCTGGTACAACTTGGAAGCATCAATAATGCTACAGGCGCGTCCTCCAGTCCGTTCTACACCTATTACAATACATTATCCACCGACCTTAATCCCGGAAATGAGTACACCATAACCTTAAGCCCGGGAACATACACCAGTGGCAACTACGTCGCCGTATGGATAGATTTTAATCAGAACAGTGTTTTCGATACAGATGAAAAACTGGGTACCATTGGTATTTCACCAACCCCTGCAACCGGAACCATAACATTTACGGTGCCTTCCGGCGCTACCCCAGGCACCACCCGTATGAGGGTGCGTGAAGTCTGGAACAATTCAAACTTTGATGCCTGCACTAGCTATAGTTATGGCGAAACCGAAGATTATAATGTAAATATTCTCAGCACCGGCAAAATACTGAACCTGACCGTTTACCTTGAAGGACTCTATGCCGGAAGCGGAAATATGAATGTTGCCAATGATGAATCCGGACCTCATTTCGGTCCGGGAGTAGCCGACCAGATTTCAATTGAATTGCACAATCAGGCGAACTATGCTACCATAGAGCATATTGTCCCTGATGTTAACCTGGGAACCAACGGATCTGCTTCTGTAACCATCCCCTCTTCATTCAACGGAAGTTATTATCTTACGGTACGACACCGCAATTCGCTGGAGACAACCTCGGCTGGCCCGGTATCATTTGCCGGTCCTGTAATCGACTTTGCTTTTGATGCTCCTGCCAGTGCATTCGGTGGAAACCTGCTCGAAATGATTGATGGACAGTATGTGATCTATGGTGGTGATGTAAACCAGGATGGCAGCATCGATACCGGCGACGGTACACCGGTCGACAATGACCAGTTCGGTTTTGTCGGTGGCTATGTTAACACGGATATCAACGGTGATGGTATCGTTGACACCGGTGACGGAACCATTGTAGACAACAATCAGTTCAACTTTATCGGAACAATTCTCCCATAAAGACAGTTTAAACCTGATGTTTTTTAAGTTCTGATTCTGAATACCTTCATTGAAATCAACCCTTAATACAACAACATATGAAAAAATTTAAGGATTTGCTGATCACCTTTCTGGTCTTGCTGACTTTCGTTTCATACGGGCAGCAAACCGATAAAAAAGTGAATGACAAGGTCGACACCCGTATTGACAATATGAAATACTGGATGAAGATGGCTGAAAAAGGACTTATACCTTACAGTCCTAAAATTCCGTATCCCCCGGCAATATACAAAGGCACCCAGTTAAAAGTGAATGGTGTAAAAACAACCAACTCACCCGACGTTCCTGTAACTAACCTTACCAATGCCACTGAAAGTGAGAATTCGGTTTTTGTTGACCCGACCAATACGGATTTACTGCTGAATTCGAACAATTCAACTTCATGGAGTGGCGGATCAGTTGGAACGCTTTATGGTGCCAGTTATCTGCTTTCAAATGACGGAGGACTAACATGGGGAGGATCGGTAAACGGAGCCGGAGGTGCCAATTCGGGAGACCCCGCCACAGCCATCGGACTCACCGGACGTCAGTATATCGGATTTATTGACAGCAACAGCGGACAATCGGTTGCCTGGTCGGCCGACAATGGTAGCACCTGGACTTCGGTTGTAGCAGGCCTTCAGAACGGCGATTTACTGGATAAAAACCACATGTGGATTGACAACAGTCCGACCAGCCCTTACGAAGGGAACATCTATTCCTCATGGACCGATTTCGGTGCATCCGGATACCCCATCGAGATCGTAAGATCAAATGATGACGGTCTGAGTTATAGCTCACCTGTTGGCATCAGTTCGGCAATCAATGCCGGCAGCCACAACCAGGGTGTCAATATCCAGACCGGGCCCAATGGTGAAGTTTATGTAGCCTGGGCTGTTTATGACAGCTGGCCGTCGGATGAAACAGCCATTGGATTTTCCAAATCGACCGATGGAGGCACAACCTACACCACAGCTTCAAGAATCATTTCCAATCTGAAAGGAATCAGAACCAGCGAAACATCGAAAAACCACAGGGTAAACTCTTTTCCGGTTATGGCGGTTGACATCAGCGGTGGACCCAACAACGGAAACATCTATATTGTATGGTCCAATTACGGTTATCCCGGAACGAATACCGGAACGAATATCAGTGTTTATATGATTCGTTCAACCAATGGTGGAACAAGCTGGTCAGCACCTGTCAGGGTAAATCAGGGCCCCAATGTTGATGGCAAAGAAGCTTACTTTCCATGGATCAGTTGCGACCCTGAAACCGGCGTGCTGAGCGTTGTATTCTACGATGACAGAAATGTTGCAAGTACTCAGTGTGAAGTCTTTACTTCATATTCAACTGACGCCGGCAATACCTGGACCGATTTCCAGGTGAGTGATGTTGCTTTTACCCCGGCAGCAATCCCGGGCCTGGCCGGTGGTTATATGGGTGACTACCTAGGTATCACTTCCCGCGGCGGAAAAGTATTTCCCTGCTGGACAGATAACCGTGGTGGAATTTATATGACTTATGTTTCACCTTTTGAACTCGGACTAAATGCAGGATTTACCGCAAGCAGCACAACTTCATGTTCCGGATCCGGCATAACTTTCACAAATACTTCTACCGGCCCTCCCACAAGCTGGAACTGGAGTTTTCCGGGCGGAACACCCTCTTCCTATGCTGGTCAGAATCCTCCTGCCATTACCTATGCCGTTGCCGGAACCTATGATGTATCCCTGACGGTATCTGATGGTATTGAAACAGATACTGAAACCAGACTTGGATACATTACTGTAAAAGATATCATTGCAGAGTTTACCGGAACACCCACCACAGTTATAATTGGCAACAGTGTGTCGTTCACTGATAACTCGCTTTGCGGGGCTGCCACATGGACATGGTCTTTCCCGGGTGGAACACCTTCGTCCTATGTTGGCCAGACTCCTCCTGCCATCACTTACAGTACCCTTGGCACTTATGATGTGTCTCTTACTGTGACAAAACCCGGTTTTACAGATACCAAAACCAAAACCGGTTATATCACTGTATCCCCACCGGTTTTCAACATGACGAACGGCACCATTACCACCTGTTCAGGCGACTTTTATGATTCCGGTGGAGAATCAGGAGCCTATCAGAACAACGAAAATTATACCATGACATTTTACCCATCAACCCCGGGATCAATGATCAGGTTCAACTTTTCCTCCTTCGCTACAGAGTCGGGGTACGATTATCTGAGAATCTATGACGGAACCAGTACTTCGGCTACCCTGATAGGGACTTATAATGGCTCCACAGGGCCAGGCGTAATTACAGCCAATAACCCTTCAGGTGCGCTTACTTTCAACTTTACTTCTGATATCAGTGTCACTCCGGCTGGCTGGGCAGCTTCCATCAGTTGTTATGCACTGACAGATCCACCAGTTGCTGCATTTACTGCATCGGAAACAACCACAGCGATCAATTCAACTGTCTTTTTTACAGATCAGTCGGTAAATGCACCTACTTCATGGTTGTGGAGTTTCAGCCCAAATACAGTAGTCTATGTGGGTGGAACCACTGCTGCTTCACAAAATCCGCAGGTTCAGTTTACATCCACAGGACAATACTCAGTGACACTTATGGCATCCAATACAAACGGATCTGATTCAGAAGTCAAAGCCGATTATATTGATGTGATCCTCTTTGATTACTGTATTCCTACATATACCAGCGGAACAGGTGCAGGAGATTATATAACACTGGTACAGCTTGGAAGCATCAACAATGCTACCGGCGCTTCAGCCAGTCCTTACTATACCTATTACAGCACCCTGTCAACCGATCTGAATCCCGGAACGGAGTACACAATTACCCTCAGTCCAGGGACTTATGGAAGCGGTAATAACATTTCTGTCTGGATTGATTATAACCAAAACGGCGTTTTTGATGCAGCCGAAAAGCTGGGAAATGTTGATATTCCGCCAACACCATCAACCGGAACCATCACATTCACAGTTCCTGCTGATGCTGCAAACGGAACCACAAGGATGCGTGTCCGTGAAGTATGGGCAAACAGTAACTTTGATCCTTGTTTGATCTACAGTTACGGTGAAACAGAAGATTACAACGTCAATATTCTTGGTTCTGATAAAACCCTCAACCTTACTGCACGTCTCGAAGGTCTGTATTCAGGAGGAGGCAATATGAATGAAGCAAATGATGAAAATGGCCCTCATTTTGGTGCCGGGGTAGCCGACCAGATCATCGTGGAGCTGCATAGCGGAGCAGATTACAACGTCATTGAATACACCATTCCGAATGTGAACCTGAGCACCGGTGGAACGGCCTCACTTACCATTCCACAGGCTTACAATGGAAATTATTACATTACCATCAGGCACCGTAATTCAATTGAAACAACCACTTCTTCTCTGGTTTCATTTGCTGACCCGATCATCGATTATGCATTTGACCTGCCGGCCAGGGTATTTGGCGGTAACCTTCTGCTCATGACCGACGGACAGTATGTCATCTATGCCGGTGATGTGAATCAGGATGGAACTGTTGATACCGGTGACGGAACCCCAATCGACAATGACCAGTTCAGTTTTGTTTCAGGCTATGTCATTACCGACATCAATGGTGATGGAACTGTTGATACAGGAGATGGTACATTCGTTGACAACAACCAGTTCGGGTTCGTGGGTTCGATCCTTCCTTAAAAAACAAAAATCCCCTGCTTTAACAGGGGATTTTTACTTTTATTAAAAAGATACTAAGTATTAAAACAATAATTAATTAAGTCGAACAAAAACAATAAACAACATGAAAACAAAACTCCCACTAGTCTTCACTGCGTTGTTGCTGTTGGTCCTTTTATTAGGAAACAACAAGAATACGACAGCCCAGATCTATGCCCCTGAAGGTCTGAACATGCCTGGTGCATGGAACGGCTGGACAAATCCTCCGACAAACAACCTGGCATTGGCAAGCTATACCCAGGTCGCAGGTGGACGCGTTACTAAAATGTTACCAACGATTCCCGGCGGCATTACCCGTTGGCAAACCATCTTCAGTGCAGCAGCATCCGGAGGAGATGTTACCGGAGGCACCCATCAATGGGTGTTTACCAGCGGTTCATCAGGCAACCCCTGGGGAAACAAATGGGCTGCTGTTTCGGTAACGCTGAATACTCTTCAGAATTATACCTTCAGCGGCGGCGCTGCCAACAGCAGCATTACCCTGACCGATGGAAAGTGGTACTCAATGAACTGGAAAGACAGCGGCTATACAGGCACACAGGCCATTTTTATGGAAACCAGTGCCCAGCCGGTCGAATTGTCTTCGGTGAGTGTACCTGGAACAGTTGCCGCTAATCAGCCTGCAACCATATCACTTTCAACCGGCAGTGCTCCGGCAACTGAAGAATTGTTCTACCTTCTTTATACAACCAACAATTGGGTAACTTCTGCCATTACTTCCTTTTCGATGACCGGTAGCACTGGTACAGCAACCATTCCCGGGCAAAGTGCAGGTGCAGTGGTAAAATACTATGCCTTTAGCTCTACCGTTGGCAGTGTAGCAGATAATTTTGATCTGTATACCATCAAACTGAACAATAACAGCGGAAGCTTCTTTAGCTATACGGTAAGCGGTCTCAGTACCCAGGCTGACATTCTGGGCTTTTCGATGACTGAGCAGGTTGCACCGGCTTTTATCAATCCACTTACTTCTGAGGTTACGCTTGAAGTTTCTCCAAATACTCCATTGACTGCTCTTATACCCACCATTTCGGTATCAGCAGGGGCTACAATCAATCCGGCAAGCGGCGTTGCCCGTGACTTCACCGGCCCTGTTACCTATACGGTTACTGCTGAGGACGGCACTACGATAAAAGTCTGGACTGTTACCGTGACCAATGCTGTACCAAATTACGGTATGCAGAATGACGATGGGGTTAACCTTCCCTCCATTACCTATTGGTTCACAGGCCAGGGAGAGGATCTCATACAGACAGGATTCTATTTTGAAAATCAGAATCTGGGTGCATTGAGCAGCCTGATCATCAAAGGTTCTTCTTTTAAAACCTATAAAACAGGTACCGGTGATGTTACCGGAGCACAGTTCAGATATAAAGTATGGAGTACCACCGGTTCAGAGCCCGCGGAATACACGCTCAGGAATGTAAACTGGACCAGCAACGATGGCGGTGGAAATCAGACATGGGCAGGTTTCGGAGCCCAGATTCCAATCACCGACGGACTGGTAGCTGGGAATTATAACCTGAAAATCTTCTTCACCATCACTGGTACAGGTATTGCAGGTCAAACCGAGAGTGGTCCTTTTACGAATACCTTTGAAGTTCAGGAACTCAGCACTGAAGCGGAAATCCTCAGCTTTGAACTGGCTGAACAAACCGGTCCCGCAACCATCAACAGCGGAGCTGCTACAGTGGGCATCGAAGTTGCCTATGGCACAGCCCTCACAGCTTTAACACCAACCATTTCAGTATCAGCAAATGCAACCATCAGCCCCGACAATGGTGTAACCCTCGATTTCACCAATCCGGTAACCTATACGGTAACCAGTGAAAGCTTGTCAGAGAAGATATGGACAGTTACAGTTACGGTTGCTCCCCCACCTTCAATCAATTGGGCAAACCTGCAGTGGCCTCAGTCGGGCAGCATTGTAATTAATGGTTCATACAATGTCTACGGGCAGGTCTATGTAAACGGTATTACAAATGATGCAGGTCAGGGAGCCGGTATTCAGGCCTGGGTTGGTTACAGTACCGAGAATACCAATCCTGACACATGGACAAACTGGGTCGCTTCTTCATTCCAGGGTGATGCCGGCAGCAACGACGAGTATTTTGCTGATCTGGGCGCTGCCATAACCACCGCCGGAACCTATTACTATGCAACACGTTTTCAGCTGGATGCCCAACCATTTGTATATGGCGGTTTCCAGGGTGGATTCTGGGATGGCATCAACAATGTCAACGGACAACTTACCATTACCGAACCTGCCATCACTTATGCCAACCTTCAGTGGCCTGCCGATGGTACAATCACAACAAACCAGGAATTCAATGTATATGCCCAGGTTTATGCTGAAGGCTTTACCGATCAAACTGGTCAGGGATCTGATATTCAGGCCTGGATCGGATACAGCACCGAAAATACCAATCCCGACCAATGGACAAACTGGATCACAGCCGATTACCAGAGTGATCAGGGAAACAACGATGAGTATATGGCCAACCTTGGCGGTGTTATGAATACTGCCGGAACCTATTATTATGCATCACGTTTCCAGCTTGGAGAAGGCAACTTTGTATACGGCGGATTCAGCGGAGGTTTCTGGGATGGTACAACAAATATCTCAGGTGTACTGACAGTCAATTCCGGAAACAAAACGCTCAATCTCACCGTGCTGCTCGAAAGTTTATACGATGGAAACGGAAATATGCGTCAGGCCAATGGTGAAATCGGACCTATGTATGGTGCCGGTATTGCTGATCATATCACTGTAGAACTGCACAATCAGGCCGACTACAGCATCACCGAGCAATCCTTCCCTGATGTTGAACTTGGCACCGACGGTATGGCTGTTGTTTCTGTTCCTTCTGAATTTTCAGGCGGTTATTATCTGACTGTTAAACACCGCAATTCGATCGAAACAACTTCGGCAAGCCCGGTATCGTTTGCTGATCCGATCATCAGCTATAGTTTCAATTTGCCGGCAACTGCCTATGGAAATAACCTGCTCATGATGATCGACGGATGGTATGTGGTTTACGGCGGAGACGTTACCCAGGATGGATTTGTTGATACCGGGGATGTAACTCCGATTGATAACGACCAGTTCAATTTTGCCATGGGTTACCTGGTAACCGATGTAAACGGCGATGGAGCAGTTGATACAGGCGACTTTACCATTGTTGACAACAACCAGTTTAACTTTGTCGGTGCAACGCTTCCTTAGTGTTGCATTTACCCTGGAATCAAAGAATACTTCAGATTTTTTGTTCTGCCGTATTCCAGACTGAATCTTTATCCGGTGCCAATCCCTGCCATGGGGTTGGCATTGGGTAAATTCAGAAGACCTGTTTCATTAAAAATTCATGCATAACTGCTTTAAACCAATCAAAAAAAACAATTGCTTTAACCGGCACGCTTTGCTTAATCAAATTTCAGAGTATGAATAAAGTCAGATTTCATTCACATATACGGCTAATCACCGGATCATTTTTGCTGATATTATCATTGCTACTTTATGTCCAGAATCCGGTCATTGCCCAGATATGGCCTCCTGAAGGTCTGAACATGCCCGGAGGATGGAACGGATGGACCAATCCGCCGTTGAATGAACTTGCTTTTGCCAGCAGTACGCAGGTTGCCGGAGGTCGGGTGACAAAAATTACTACCGGAACACCCCGGTATCAGACCATTTTCAATGTTGAAGCAACCGGAGGTGACATAACCGGTGGTACATATCAATGGCTTTTCACCAGTGGGTCGGCAGGCAGCCCCTGGGGGAACAAGTGGGGCGCAGTCTCGGTTACCATGAATACCCTTCAGAGTTACACCTGCAGTTCCGGTGCCACCAATAACAGTATTAGCCTGACCAATGGCCGGTGGTATACCATGAACTGGGAAGACTCCGGATATGCAAATACCCGTGCCATTTTCATGGAGACCTCAGCCCAACCGGTAGAAATCAGCAGCGTTTCTGTTCCGACACTTGCCGGGGCTAATACACCCATTCCGGTAACAATTACCCTTTCGGGATCAAAGAGTCCTGAAGAAATAATTTATTTCCGTTATTCTACCGACGGCTGGGCAACCTCGGTCATTCAACAGGTTTCCATTACCGGAAACGCCGGAACCACCCAGATCCCGGGACAAGCAGGAGGAACAATCATATCATGTTATGTGCTTTCATCTGCCATTGCCGGCCTCACAGCTGACTATGACCTCCACACAATAAAAATGAATAACAATGGTGGTGGCAACTACCTTATTCCGGTTGGTAACCCATCGATAAACTGGGCCAACCTCCAATGGCCGGGCACTAAAACCATTGAGCCGGGACAGCCATTCAATGTATTCGGTCAGGTTTGGATTGATGGCCTCACCGGGGGGGCCGGCCAGGCTCCAGGCCTGCAGGCATGGGTTGGATACAGCGACGAAAATACCAATCCGGACACATGGACAAACTGGATTCAGGCAACCTACAGCGGAGATGCTGGAAACAATGACGAATTCTCGGCAAACATAGGAACATCAATTACTGTCAGAGATACATATTATTACACCACCCGTTATAAACTGAATGACCAGGATTATGTATACGGAGGCTTCTCCTCCGGAACCGGTGGTTTCTGGGATGGAACAACCAATATCAGTGGCGTACTCACCGTCGGACAAAATATTGATTGCAACCAGTATGATGGCGTGATATACTCCGATCCCGCATTCCCTTTTGATAATCAGCCTATTACCATATATTTTAACCCTACACAAGGCAACAATGCCCTCATGAACTTTACCGGTGATATATATGCGCACACCGGAGTAATTACAAATCTGAGCAATGGTCCCACCGATTGGAAGTATACCAAAACCACATGGGGTCAGAATACCCCGGAAACCTTGCTGACCCGAATCAGCGCCAATCTTTACAGTCTCACGGTGGGCAACCCCCGAAGCTATTATGGAGTACCTACAGGCGAAACCATTGAGCAACTGGTGTTTGTATTCAGAAGTGCTGAATTACAACCGGGAGGCTCCTACCTGGAACACCGTAATGCGGATGGTTCCGATCTTTATGTCGATATTTATGGACCTTCACTGAATGTAAAATTTATTCACCCGGTCACCAGCCAATCGATACTCGATCAGGAAGCCGAACTACCCGTCTGTGTTGAAGCCTTGCAGAACACAACACTCAGCCTGTACATCAACAATGATTTACTGATTCAGGAAAGCGCAGGATCCTTATCATATATGCTTATCATGCAACAACTTGAACCCGGATACAACTGGCTGAAAGCGGTGGCAGGTAATGGAACAGCACAGGTCAGGGATTCTGTTCAGATTTACCTGAGGGGACCGGTTCAGACGGCTGAATTACCGGCCGGCATGAAAAACGGAATCAATTATATCAATAGCAGCACAGTTACCCTTGTTCTGCACGACCCTGCAGGATTAAAGCAATTTGTTTATGCCATCGGTGAATTCAACGACTGGCAGATTACCGACGAGAACTACATGAAACGCACCCCGGATGGCAAAAGGTACTGGGTAACCCTTTCGGATCTGCAGCCGGGTCAGGAATATGCTTTTCAGTATTTCATTGATGGCAACCTGAAAATTGCCGATGCCTATTCGGAGAAAGTGCTCGACCCATGGAACGACCAGTGGATTTCTTCGTCGAATTATCCTGATCTTAAACCTTACCCGAACGGAGAAACCACGGGCATTGTCAGTATTTTCCAGACCGACAGCCCGGAATATCAATGGGTGGTTCCCGATTTCACTCCGGCAGCCCTGAACAGCACCCAGAGTGACCTGCTGATTTATGAAATGCATGTGCGCGATTTTGTCGACTCACGAAGCATCAATGAAGCAAAAGAAAAACTCGATTACCTGAAAAATCTTGGGGTAAATGCGGTACAATTAATGCCGGTTGCTGAATTTGACGGCAACGACAGCTGGGGTTTTTCGCCCAACTTCTTCTTTGCAACCGATAAAGCCTATGGAACAAAACAGGCCTACAAGGAATTTATCGATGCTGCCCACCAGCGTGGAATGGCCGTGATCCTCGATATTGTCCCCAATCATGCCTTTGGATTGAACCCGATGGTACAGATGTACTTCGACCCCAATGCCGGTGGATACGGACAACCTTCGGGCGATAACCCCTGGCTGAATGGCCAGTCGCCTCACCCATACAGTGTGGGTTATGATTTTAATCACGAGAGTCCCCACACCCGTCAGTATTTTAAAGATGTTTTCGGGTACTGGCTCACCGAATTCAAGGTTGACGGCTTCCGCGTTGACCTATCGAAAGGGTTGACACAGAATTACTCAGGCAGCGATATTGGAGCCTGGAATGCTTACGACCAGAGCCGTATCAATATCCTAACCGATTATTTCAACCACATCAAATGGGTCAATCCGGATGCCTATGTAATTCTGGAGCACTTTGCCAATAATGATGAACAAACAGTCCTGGCAAACACCGGAATGCTCTTGTGGAGCGCCATGCATAACAATTACAAGCAGGTAGCCATGGGCTGGGAAAGCAGCTCGGATGTATCCTGGGCCTATCACGGAAACCGCGGCTGGAATTATCCCAACCTGATCGACTACATGGAAAGCCATGATGAAGAACGAATGATGTTTGAAGCGCTCTCAAACGGAAATTCCGCTGCTAACTACAACATCAGGGATAGCCTTACTGCCCTGCGCCACCAGGAACAGGCGCTTGTTCTGTGTCTGGGCATCCCGGGGCCGAAAATGCTCTGGCAGTTTCAGGAACTGGGATATGATTATTCCATTTTTTACGGAGGCAGCCGCCCTTCACCAAAACCTGTACGCTGGGATTACCTTGACAATCCTGCCAGGGAAAAAATCAACCGGGTTATTTCAGGCATGGCTGCGCTGCGAAAATCGGATGCCTATCGCTATGGCAATTTCACTTCTGAATTGTGGGGACTGGGAAAACGCATGTGGATAACCCATTCAAGCATGGATGTGGTGATATCTGTGAACATGGGTGTTACCGGATTCGACATGGCACCCGGCTTTACCAAAACCGGAACCTGGTACGACTATTTTACCGGGGAAGCGATCAATGTAACCGATGCTGCAGGCCATTTCTTTTTCTTCGGGCCGGGCGATTACAGGGTCTTTACCAGTGAGCCGCGGCCAAAACCTTTTCACAACCTTGAAGTAACAGTACTCGACAACGAAACCGGCAATCCGATCGAAGGTGCTTCGGTAACCCTCAGCAATGCCGGGAATCACGCTACAGATACCGATGGAAAAACCAGTTTCCTCGCTCTGCCTCAATCGGTTGAAGTTACTGCCGGCAAATTCGGATGGATATCACAGACAGCTGAATTAACCATTACCGGCGATACAGAGCTAACCATTGAGCTGTTGCCGGGATGGGATCCGGCCTCGGGCTGGGCAAACGTTCAGTATCCCGGATCAGGGCAAATTGATCTGGGACAGAATTATAATGTCTACTCCCGCGTATGGATCAATGGAATTACAAACCAAGCATTGCCCGTTGAAGAGCTTGAAGCCTGGATCGGCTACAGCAATACCGACACTGATCCCGCTACCTGGACCAACTGGATTGAAGCCTCCTACTTAGGTGCCGATGGCACCAACGATGAATATGTTGCAAACCTGGGCAGTGAGATTACCGAAGGTGGTACCTGGTATTATGCAAGCAGGTTCAGGTACGACAGCGGAAATTATGTTTATGGCGGCTATTCAGCCACCGGCGGCGGAATATGGGACGGCAATGTTAATCATTCAGGCATTCTGAGCGTAGATGTGATCCCTCCGCAGGTCATTGGCTGGGCCAACCTTCAATGGCCGGGTTCCGGACAAATTACACCGGGTCAGGATTATACTGTATATGCCCAGGCATGGATTGATGGTGTTACCGGACAACCAACCCCGGCCCCGGGACTTGAGGTCTGGATCGGCTACAACAACACCAACACCAACCCTTCAACCTGGACCAACTGGACTGCTGCCACCCACAATCTCGCTGTTGGAAACAACGATGAGTTTAAATTAAACCTTGGCGCCCTGATGACAAGTGCAGGCACCTTCTATTATGCCAGCCGCTTCAGACTTTCGAACGGAAACTTTATTTATGGAGGCTTTTCTTCCGGCGGAGGTGGATTCTGGGATGGCAACAATTATGTCTCCGGGGTCATTACGGTTAATGATGGTAATTCTAAAACACTGGTGCTGAACCTGATGCTCGAAGGTCTCTATTCCGGAAACGGAACCATGCGACAGGCAAACGGGGAAACAGGACCTCAGTTTGCAGCGGGCATTGCCGACCAGATAAGGGTTGAATTACACAGTGCTGCAGATTATAGCATCATCGAGCACTTTGCGTCCCCGGTTAACCTGGGAATCAACGGCACCGCCACACTCACCCTGCCGTCGTCAATATCGGGCAGTTACTACATCACCATCCGCCACCGGAATTCACTCGAAACCACTTCTTCCTCCCCGGTCTCTTTTTCAGGGTCGGGCATCAGCTATAGTTTTGACCTGCCGGCCAAAGCCTATGGGAACAACCTGCTGATGATGACCGACGGCTGGTTTACCCTCTTCGGAGGTGATGTGAATCAGGATGGTTTTGTTGACACCGGGGATTCAACCCCGGTCGATAACGACCAGTTTAATTTCATAGGCGGATATGTTGCCTCTGATGTTAACGGCGATGGAACAGTTGATACAGCCGACGGAACAGTGATCGACAACAATCAGTTCAATTTTGCAGGGTCAGTGCATCCATAACCAGAATTCTAAAAACTGAAACATGGTAATCCAACCCTCAATGCATGAAATTAAAATATCGTTTTTTACTTGTTTCATTCATCTGACATTTCCTGAAATGAACTCTTCATAGCAACACCCGACCTCCTGAAACAGTAAAAAACAATCGGTCAGGAATTATTTTTTAACAATGTTGATTTATTGCTTACCGAATGACATTTTTTACGATATTTATTGCCCTTTCCGGAACAGGAAAGGATAAGAATTTTACTTTGTTTGTGTGGCTTTTCAGACAAACGCCATCATAAACAATGGCTTATGATACCAAAGGTTAACAAAATGATAACATTGAATTGCAATTGCATTGCGCTTTTTTATCAACCTTTGCACCTCTTTTTGTGAAATTAAACCGTGCATTACAATCAATCATTTTAATGGAACAAATGAACCCAAAGAAAACTCATCAATAATCAAAAACCAATCCCAAATGACAAAAATCAACCCAAAATCCAAAATCCGGGGTATTTCAGGCTTCCTGCTTGTGATACTCCTGTCCATGTTTGGACTCAACGGAATGGCTCAACCCCTGCTGGTTGAGAATTTCGATTACACCATCGGCTCCCTGCTTACCAGCAATGGCTGGGTGGCACACAGTGGTGCTGGATCAGCTGCTATTGACGTTCAGGCCGGGCTTACCTATTCAGGTTACTCCGGTTCAGGTGTCGGTGGAGCTGCTCTCCTTGATAATACAGGTGAAGATGATTCAAAAATCCTCACACCTTCGGTGACAACCGGAACCCTGTATGCAGCCCTGATTAATTTTGCACCAGTGCCTGGATATTTTACCATCTAGGCAAATGCCTCAACTTTTGCAACCCGTGTTTTGTCAGACCTTCAACTACCCTGGTAAAATTAATTTTGGTTTTTCGAATACCAGCACCTGCACTTATTCAACAGCAGATTTCGATGTGGCAACAACCTACCTTGTCATTATCAAATACAGCGTATCGGCAGCAGGTGACGCCAGTTTATGGATAGTCCCCAGCGGAGTTCCCGCCTCGGAAGCAGCCGCCGGAACACCATTGCTGACCACCACTTCAGCAGGCCTAGCCACCATTGACAGGGTATGCGTGAGGCAATATGCTACAACCCAGAATATTTCTGTTGATGCAATCCGCATTGCCACCACCTGGTCAGATGCCGTTACTCCTGAAGGAACGGTAACCCCAACCATTACGGTTGTACCTACCGCGCTCAGCGGATTCAATTATGTTGACGGAAGCGGCCCATCGGCAGCACAATCATTTTCGGTCAGCGGTTCTGATTTAACCGACAACATCAGCATTGCCGCATCTACCAACTATGAAATCTCCTTATCTTCAGGATCAGGTTATACCTCCCCCATTGTACTCAACCAGACTTCAGGTGTTGTAGATCCTACCACAGTTTATGTGCGTCTGAAAGCAGGCCTGGCTTCAGGTAACTACAACAGTGAAACGATTAACCTCACCTCAACCGGAGCGGCCCTTGCAACCGTAACCTGCAGCGGCTCAGTCACAGCCCTGACCCCACAGATAACTGCCGCACCCACCACACTTACCGGATTTACCTATGCCATAGGTACCGGCCCATCTGTCTATCAGTATGTTACGCTTACGGGTATTTATCTCACAGGATTCCCCGGCGACATCACGCTGACCGGAACAACGAATTATGAAGTTTCCGCCAACGGAACAACCTTTGGTGCAACAGCTACCATCCCTTACACTGCTGCCACACTCGACCCTGTTCCGGCTTTTATCCGTCTCAAATCCGGACTTGCCATCGGAACCTACAACAGTGAAGTAGTTGTGGTTTCAGGTGCCGGTGCTCCTTCGGTCAACATCACCTGCAGCGGTTCGGTTACACCTCCGTTGCCTGTAGCTTCTATTACCTTGAGGCCGACTCACATCGACCTTGCGACAGCGACTTCTGAAAGTGCTGTTTTAATGACACTTTCAAATTACAGTGGAGATGTTGCCAGGTACCGTTTATTTTCAGGCTCAAACCAGTACAATTGCTGGGATGAGAGCCTTGATGTTTATCAGTCAAACACTTCATATGCTACAGGTCCACTGGTCCCGGGTACACCCACTTCATCAACCACTTTCTGGATTTTATCACAGCGTGGAGCAACAACACTGTTGATGCCTCATATAGGGACAGGCTTGATCCATATACTGGAGATGCTTACCAAACTGCTGCACTCCCAACAGCTGCTTCCATTACCGTTCCATTCAGCCTTTCGGGCAATTTCCAGCCCACCGGCGGTTACGACAACACCATCAAACATGTGGTTCTGGGATACAGCGGTACAACGCTCGTAACTGCCGCCTCAAACGCGCTTTCTACTGGAGCCTTTGTGCTTGTTTGCCCGACTGGTACAACCATCGATAAAATTGAAGTAAGGGCCATTGACAATACCCTGATTGCCAGCATTACCGGCACATGGACCACCACCACTGCTGTCGGAAACATTCCGGCAGGAGGCAACCCGATTGTTGCCACACCTGTGATCACTCCATTAACCGGAAATTATTACACGGCATTCAATGCAACCATCAGTTGCATTACACCTTCTTCATCCATTTATTACACCACAAACGGAACCGATCCGAACAATACCGGAAACGGAACCCTTTATACCGGTGCAATTCCCATCAGTGCAACAACCACACTGAAAGCCATTGCCTATGCCACCGGATTCGATGCGAGTGCTATTGCTACTGAGATTTATACTTATCCGCCTATCACCGACGTTGCCAACATCGCAGCCCTCAGGGCAAGCCTTGCTGACGGAACTGTTTACAGGCTGACCGGAGAAGCTGTGCTGACCCATAAGAGCACTTCGCGCAATGCCAAGTATGTACAGGACGCTACCGGCGCCATCCTGATCGATGACGTAACCGGTAAAATCACCACTGTTTACAACATTTATGACGGTATCAGCGGAATTACCGGAACACTCAGCCCGTTCAACGGGATGCTGCAGTTTGTTCCTGTTGCTGACCCCGGTGCAGCTACCAGCACAGGAAACACCGTTGTTCCTGAAGAGGTAACGCTTACTGCCCTCACCAGCGCTCACCAGGCAAAACTGGTTAAAGTCCTGAACACGACCATTACCGGAACAGGATTATTTGTAACCGGTACCACTTATCCGTTGACCGACCCGAGTGGTGCAGGCGTAATGCGCACTCAGTACAGCGATCTCGATTATATCGGAACCACCATTCCGGCAGCTCCACAGGACATGACCGGCGTTATATTGGAATACACCGGCGCTTTACAGTTGATCCCCAGAAGCTTAGCTGACTTCACCCCAAGTTCAGGTCCGATCATTATTGCTACACCAAATACCCTCACAGGTTTCATTTATGGTGCAGGCAATGGTCCTTCTGCTTCTCAGAGTTTCTCCCTGTCAGGTACCAGCCTTTCAGGCTATCCGGGCAATATTACCATCACCGGAAGTGCCAGTTTTGAAGTTTCTAATGATAACACCACGTTCGGTGCTTCAACAACCGTTCCTTTCACCGCTTCAACCCTTGCAGCTGTTAATGTATGGGTGCGTCTGAAAGCCGGTCTTGTGTCAGGAACCTACAATTCGGAGATTGTTTCAGTTTCAGGTGGCGGAATTCTGTTACCGGTAAGCGTTACATGCAGCGGTACTGTTCTGGCCGGTGAACCGACCAACCACGCAACATCTTTTGCAGCCAATGCACCTGACTATTCATCCATTACAGTTACCTGGTCTGACAACGACGGTGCACAGCCTGCCGATGGATTCCTGATCCTGGCCAGCACTTCCGCAAGTTTTGCAGCACCGGTTGACCTTATTGCTCAGGCCAACGATGCAGTCCTTTCAGATGGTACCGGTGTAATGAATGTTGCCCATGGTGTCCAGACCTATACCTGGGCCGGCCTGAATGCAGCGACACCTTATTACTTTACGATTTATCCCTATACCAACTCAGGTGTCCTTATCGATTACAAAACCACACCTGCAGCACCAACAGCGACAGCAACCACACAGGCTGCTTCATTGCCACTGGCTGCCTGGACATTTGATGCAACTCCTGTAGCGCCGAATACGCCTGGTTCTATTGCAGCCAATTATGGCAGTCAGCTGACAGCCATGTTTTATGCCGATGGGACCAATGGTGCATCT
Source organism: Bacteroidales bacterium (assembly GCA_016705005.1). Lineage (GTDB taxonomy): Bacteria > Bacteroidota > Bacteroidia > Bacteroidales > Lentimicrobiaceae > Lentimicrobium. The sequence continues at coordinate 159,590 of JADIZB010000038.1, forward strand.
ACATGGGCTTCAACTGCCTCAAATCCTGAGCTGACAGCTTTCACCGGAACCGTGCTTAATGACCCACGCACTACACAGATTTCAGGCTTAGCTATTGCACTGGCCAATAACTCAGCCAACGGAAAGAGTGTAGTATTCAAATTCTCTATGGCTGGTTACATTGACCCTGTAATGAGTTTTGCCACGAGGGGAACTTCAACAGGCTTCAGCACCCATCAGTGGGCATGGAGCACCGATGGCAGCAACTTTACCAACTTTGGAACCAACACGGCCAACACTACGACTACATTCCTGGCCAGATCACTCGATATGAGTGCCATCAATGAACTCGATCAGGCTGCTGATGTTTATCTTCGTCTGACGCTGACCGGGGCAACAAGCACCACCGGCAACAGCCGCATCGATAATTTGGTAATCAATGCCACAGCTGAAACCCCAACCTTTAAAACCCTGAATGCCAGTATTTTATTGGAAGGTTTGTACTTATCAGCCGGAACAATGCGTAAAGCTCAGAACGAAACCGGTGATCAGTTCCCGGGAACCGTAGCTGACCAGATAACGATTGAACTGCGTGATGCTGCCAATTACAGCAACGTTGCACAGACCATCAGCAATGTTAACCTTAACCAGGATGGTTCGCTCAGCACCACATTGGCAGCGGATTTCACCGGCAGTTATTACATTACTGTTGTTCATCGCAACTCAATCACAACCACCACAGCAGCCCCGGTTTCATTTACCGGAAGTACCATAAACTATGCATTTGATGCTCCTGCTGCAGCATATGGAAACAATCTTCTGCAGACCATTGATGGCTACTATGTGATTTATGGTGGTGATATCAACCAGGATGGTTTTGTAGACGGTGGTGACGTTACCCCGTTCGACAACGATCAGTTTAACTTCGTAAGTGGTTATCTGGCTTCTGATGTTGATGGAAACGGAGCTGTTGACACAGGCGATGGTACCATCGTTGACAACAATCAGTTCAATTTCGTAGGTTCTGCTACGCCGTAATTGACGACAACAATCAGGAAACTCAATTGTGCCTGTAAAATGGAACAATCCTTTTTCTGACAAAATGAATCAGAATTTATGCTGATCTAAAATCACTGAAAATGAACATGTACCTGGCTCCGAAAGAGAAGGTGGTTCATTTTCGGTGATTTCAGATCAGTTTATCTGTTCAAAGAATAAGATTATTTATAATAGCAAAATGATGAATTGAATATATTTCCCTTATATTTGTAAACCCCTGATCGTAAATTAAAACGAAACAAAATGAGAAAATTAATTACAAATGTGTTTAAGGCTTTGTCACTAATCGCCTTAGTGTTTGGTTTCAGTACATTGAAAGCACAGACAACCGCACCATCTGCGGAAACTGACTTCTTACTGACCATTCAGAATGTGGTACAAACCGCTCCGAATGTTTTCGAGTTTGAGATTTACCTGCTCGATGCTGATCCAAGCCAGGATATGCAACTGGCAACCGTTCAGGAAGGGATAAATTTTAATCTCGGCATCCTGAACAGCGGAGCCATAACTGCTACGATGACCACCATTGTTCCCGGTTTCTCCGATTTACCGGCTGCAATGCAACCCATCAGTGTCAGTACGATAACCAATACTACCGTCGGTCTTATCAGGGTAGCCGGAAGGGCTGCGCCTGGAGCAGGAAACGGATACATTGTTTCCAAAGTTGCACCCGGTACCCGCATAACAAAACTCAGATTCACCAATGCTGTGCCATTTACGGCCAGTTCTACCCCTGATATGGTATTCACCTCAAGTGCAGCAATCAATCCATCCTATGCTACCAGGGTTGCTATTTATATCGGAACAGTAAACACACAACTCGTGGTTACCCCGAATGTCAATGCCAATGTTCTTGAAAATCCTGTCCTTAACCCTCCGGTGCCTTTAGCTTTCAATGTTACTGGTACAGGTTCATACTGCCAGGGTGGATTGGGTACTCCCGTTGGTCTCAGCGGATCTCAGACAGGTGTTACCTATACACTCTATAAAGATGCAGTTGCCCAGGTTCCTACTGTTGATGGAACAGGTGCAGCAATTACTTTCGGAAACCAGACCGTTGGAACATATACTGTTGAAGGCACCAATGGCGCAGGCACAACCCCGATGACCGGAAGTGCAGTAATTACTGAAGATACCCCGGTTGCTGTCAGTGTAACAGCTTCACCCGACCAGAACAATGTCTGCCAGGGAACCAGTGTTACGTTTACCGCAATGCCAACCAACGGAGGAACGCCTTCGTACCAGTGGTATCTGAATTCAGCAGCTGTCGGAACAAATCAGGCTACCTATACCTACACCCCTGCAAACAACGATGAGGTATATGTTATCATGACCTCCAGTCTGGGATGTACCACAGGAAACCCTGCAACTTCGGCATCAACCACAATGACTGTTATTCCTTCGGTACCTGTCAGTGTGGCGATTGCTCCTGACCAGAACAATGTCTGTGCCGGCACCAGTGTAACTTTCACTGCTACTCCGACCAACGGTGGTTCACCATCCTATCAGTGGTACCTCAATGGTTCAACCACCGGTGCTGATCAGGACACCTATACTTTTACACCAGCCAACGGAGATCAGGTATATGTTATCATGACTTCAAGCCTTGGCGGCTGTCTGACCGGCAATCCTGCAACATCAGCTACCACCACAATGATCGTAAATTACAATCCGGTCAGTGTTACCATTGCACCGGATGCCAATCCGGTTTGCTCCGGCTCTGATGTAACTTTTACAGCTACCCCGGTTAACGGTGGTACAGCATCTTATGCATGGTATCTGAATGGCAGCCCGGCAGGTCTTGACCAGGCAACATATACCTTCACACCAACCAATGGTGATCAGGTTTATGTTATCCTGACTTCTGATCTGACCTGTACTGGTTCAACAAACCCTGCCACTTCCCTTACAACCACAGTTACCGTTAATGCTCCGGTTGCAGTAAGTGTTACCGCTTCTCCTGACCTGAACAATGTTTGTGCAGGTACCAGTGTAACTTTCACTGCCACACCAACCAACGGCGGAACTGCATCCTATCAGTGGTATCTCAATGGCGCTATGACAGGCACCAATTCACCAACCTACACTTTTGCACCAGCAAACAATGATGAGGTTTATGTAGTTATGACATCCAGCCTTACCTGTGTTACAGGAAATCCTGCAACTTCAGGCACCACAACCATGGTTGTCAACCCATTGATTCCGGTCAGTGTTACTGCAGTTGTTGATCTGAACAATGTATGCCAGGGTACCAGTGTTACTTTCACTGCAACCCCGGTAAACGGAGGAACAACCCCGTCATATCAGTGGTATCGCAACGGCACTCCCGCTGGAACCAATTCAGATACCTATACTTTCGTTCCAAATAACAACGACCAGGTATATGTAATCATGACTTCCAACCTCGGTGGTTGCATCGCAGGCAGTCCGGCCACTTCAAATACAACCACCATGGCAGTTTATCCGCCGCTGGTTGCCAGTGTTACTGCTGCACCTGACCAGAACAACATTTGTGCAGGTACTTCGGTAACCTTCACCGCCACTCCTGCAAATGGAGGAACAACACCGTCATACCAGTGGTATCTCAATGCTGCTCCTGCAGGAACAAACTCAGCTACCTATACTTTTGTGCCAAACAATGGTGATCAGGTTTATGTTGTGATGACTTCAAGTATTTCAGTCTGTATCTCAGGAACCCCGGCTACTTCAAACACAACCACCATGGTTGTGAATCCATTGTTACCTGTCAGCGTTACTGCTGCTCCGGATCAGAACAATGTCTGCCAGGGTACCAGTGTTACATTTACAGCTACTCCGGTTAATGGTGGAACACCATCATACCAGTGGTACAGAAACGGTTCACCGGCAGGTGCCAACCAGGCAACCTATACCCTTGTTCCTAACAATGGTGATCAGGTATATGTTACCATGACCTCAAGTTTAACCTGTATTTCAGGCAGCCCTGCAACATCGGCAACTACCACACTGGTAGTAAATCCATTGTTACCCGTAAGTGTTACCATTGCTCCTGATCAGAATAACATTTGTCAGGGCACCAGCGTAACCCTCACCGCCACTCCGGTTAACGGAGGAGGTACCCCGGCCTATCAGTGGTATCTGAACGGAAATGCTGCAGGAACCAATTCAGCAACCTATACCTATGTTCCCAGCAATGGCGATCAGGTTCATGTTGTTTTAACTTCGAGCCTGACAACCTGCGTTACCGGCAGCCCGGCAACGTCAAATTCAGTCACGATGGTAACCTATCCGGGCGCTGCAGCAACAGTAACCATTGTAGCCGGCTCAAACGATGTTTGTGAAGGCACAGAAGTCGTATTTACCTCATTCACCAATGTCGGCGGAAATCTGACCTATCAGTGGAAAGTCAACGGCGTTAATGCAGGTACCAACAGCTTCCAGTTCTCATATGTTCCTGAAGACGGTGATGAAGTTCTTGTTGTTATGACCACAGACCTTCTCTGTATCTCAAACAACCCTGCTACATCAAACACGATCGAAATGATTGTTAATCCGGTTGTTGAAGTCGAAGCCACCATCGAAACCGAAGACAACGGCGTTTGTTTCGGCGAAATGATGTATTTCACAGCTAACACAGCCAACGGCGGTTCAGATCCTGATTATCAGTGGACAGTTAACGGTGTCAACGCCGGCGACAACAGCGATGAGTTCTCCTATGTTCCTGAGAACAGCGACGAAGTTCGTCTGATATTCACATCAAGCCTGTTCTGCGCTATCAATAATCCTGCTGCTTCAAATATTATAGAAGCTATGGTTTATGATCTTCCGGTTGTAACCTGGGCATTCCAGGATACCGTTTGTGTGAATCTCGGCCCTGTTGAACTTCTCGGTGGTACACCCGAAGGTGGTGTCTATTCAGGTCCCGGCGTAACCGACAACGTATTTGATCCTGAATCAGTGGGAACTGGTGAATACACCCTTACCTATACCTACACAACTGAAGATGGTTGTATCGGTGAAGCAGAGCAAATGGTTATTGTTGACTTGTGCGACAATGTTTCATCCATTACACCTAACTCTTCATCGGTGGTAATCTACCCGAATCCTGCCAACGACAGGTTATTTGTAAGGATCAACAATCCTGCTGTTCCCAATACCATCCGCCTTTACAACACAACCGGTATTCTGATGTTCGAAGCCAATGAAATGGCCAAAGTAAGTCAGAACGGAATCAGTGTTGGCCAGTTCAGCCCGGGTACCTATACCCTGCAGCTGATCTTCAGCAATGGTATCGTTAACAAGGTTTTCATTGTTAAATAACATTTAAACCCGTTCAAAAAAAACCGGCAAAGAAATTTGCCGGTTTTTTTTGTGCCGGAACTTTCATCCCGGGTTAAATCAAAGAGTACTCCTGTTTTGTGCGGCGCATAAGTGCCAAGATTGCAACTATCTGATTAACTGTGTAAATGAATTTGGGGCTTTGGGTGCTGCAGCTATTTTTGTGGCATGTTCATCAGGTGATATAAAATTCAAAGCGGGACAGAGAGAATCCAAATTATAATCTGAAAGGAGTCTTTTATGGAGATTGTTTACCGTTCAATTTAATGTTTTGCGTCCTGTCATTAAAGGGTTACCCTTTCTATTTCACATGATTTTCTTTTGTAAATCAGAGATGTAAAGTTGCCACGCAATCAAGCAAATTTTCTCTGCGGCGCTCTCGTAATAACTCTGCGAACTCCGCGGTAAATTCTTTAACCGCAAAGAACCTGAGAAGGCGCAAAGACCGCAAAGTGAACATTGAATTCTTTATGGGTAAACCTGGCTTCGGGTCAGAGCCGGCTTCAAAAGAAAAATAAATTGGGTGCTGCAATGCACAGAACAGGTAGAGTACTGAAGTTCATCCGGTTCACCCGGGAGGATTTATTGCTGATGGTTATTAAATACAAGCCTGTTCTCCCCTTCCTTTATCTGATATATCTCCTGCTTTGACCCGGAAACTATCTCAAGATTGAAAGGAACATTACTGTCAACTGCGATCTCAATTGGTTTTGTCAGGTCACTTCTTTTTTCAGCAATGGCTGTTACTATTACTTTGCCGAATCTCAGGTTACGGATTCCATGCCGGTCGATCCGCTGAATATTCCATTGCAGTCTGTTCTCCGGTGCGTCAGGTCTGAAGCCAAGGATGTTCTCGATAAGCAACTGAACCGGTCCGCAACCCGACCATCCGACAAATCCCGGCCTCGACGGAATACCCCGCATACAAGATTCAGGAGCATAATTTTCCCAGAGCGTACCCGTTTTCCTGAAAACATAACTCATCACCTCCAGGTACCTCAAAACAGCCTCTGAATTGAATTCAGCAGAACCTGCAACTTCAGGGTATCTGTCAATGCCTTTAAAAACCATAACATTGGTTGGGGCCCATACACTACCCAGCCAGTAATCACCGTCTGCTTTATACATCTTATGGTCAGCAGCAAGAGAAGGGAATGGCGTTGGTCGCCAGAAAGTCCGGGGATCCTTCAGGTTGCGGATCATCGCCGATGCCATCTTTTCATCGGCAATTCCGGCCAGCATTGGCCAGAAACACGCGATGGTCTTACATCTTATCTGTTTCCCCTCATCATCAACATCATAATAAAGTCCATCTTCATCATTCCACATATATCGGTTTATCTTTTCTCCGGTTGCCCGGGCCCTTGCTGCATACTGTTCAGCTTTTCCCCTTTCGCCAAGCTTGTTACAGATCATCGCCAGGTGATCATACATCATCACCATCTGCGATGACATATCTGTCCAACCGGAACCAGATCGGGGTGTATTATCCATCCCGGACCCAAGACCAGTCTGCCAGTAAAGTCCATGAACCGTACCCTCTTTTTTTCTATATTGCTCCAGCCAGCCTGCATATTTCTCCAGCGGAGCCAGAATGGTTGAAAATCTGGAATCATCACCTGAAATGAGGTAGTATTGCCATTCAATCCAGCTGAACAACGGCGGGTTCACAGTATGCTCCCTTCCACCGAAAACAAAGTCACTGCCATCTGTTTCACTGATTTCACGGCAGATATATCCATTCTCATACTGCATTCTGTAAAAGTTATCCAGCGATCCGATGGAAGGAAACAGATGAAACCCATACCTGGAAAACATCAGCATGAAAAAAGTATCCCACTGAAAAATCTGTGGTGCAAAGGCTTCATCAATATAATCCGACACAAAAGGTGAACCGGGCCCTGGATTCCTGAAATGATCAAAAGCGATCTGCCAGGTTATGTTGTAGAGCTCTATCAACCGGGGATCGTCTGTAAGTACCGGCTCGGGAAGCAAATGGAGTGATTTTTCATATTCAGGCAAAATGACACCTGAATAAACCGTTTTCGGGAAATACAAACCCCGCCTGCCCGAATCATCGTATTGTGCATTGCATACATGAAAAAACAATATCAATGCTGCTGACTGAAGTAATTTCATAACACCTGCTTTTATAATATATAAGTTACCGGTGCTGCATGTTTTATTACCAACCTGCAGCACTCCTGTCATTTACAGAAAAGAACTCCATAAAGAGGTAACCACCTTTTTAAGCTTAAAAATGAAATGAAAAACCTGTAAAGGATCCATTTAAGTGTACTTTAAACACTAACATTCATACAAATATATTTTATAAACTGATGCCATCGGATTCAACCGGCATCTTTTCGTCTGATTCTACACAATTATGATCTAAAATACTGATTTTATGTCATTTATACAAGGTTAAAAAGATTTTGAATCAAGGATAGTCTGTAAAAATCTTTCACTTTTCGCCTCATTATTCTTCTGCATTTAAAATTCACCGGGTCATCATTTTTACACTAACCCATATAATTTATCCTCTTTTTACTTATATTTGCGCTTTTCCGGGAACAACATCCCGAAGTTTTCCTCATAAACAGATTTTATCTCAATCCACCTGCATGAAAGACAATAACCACAATGCGCTGAACTTTCATGTATCGGTTGACTGTGTTATTTTTGGTTTTGATTTTGGAAAGCTTAATTTGCTTTTGCTTGAACGGAATTTTACCTATGGAGGCATAGAATATAACGATCTGAAACTGCCCGGTGATCTGGTTCGGAAGGATGAAGATCTTGATACTGCTGCTTCCAGGGTGCTGAAAGAATTGACAGGGCTTGAAAACATTTACCTTAAGCAATTTGCTGCCATTGGTACGCCCAACAGGCTAAACCGGATTGACAGAGATATGGAATGGCTGAGGTCGATCGGCCATCCGGAAGAAGTAGTGGTAACTGTTGCCTATTATTCATTGATTAACATCGATCAGGATAAAATTGATAAATTCGGATTGCAGGCCAATACCCGCTGGCATCCGGTAGCAGATATCACCGAACTTGCTTTCGATCATATGGAGATACTCTCGGATGCTCTGACTACCCTGAGAACCGAGTTGCGATCTAACCCGATCGGATTTGAACTATTGCCGGCAAAATTTACGCTAAGCCAGCTGCAGAAATTGTACGAGGTTATACTGGGAACCAACCTTGATAAAAGAAATTTCAGAAAAAAGGTTTCAAATATGCCCTACGTTGTTCCCATCAACGAAAAAGAAAAAGGGGTATCGCACAAACCTGCGCGCTATTTTATCTTCAGTAAGAAGGTCTACGAAAAAACAAGGAAAAACTCTTTCGACTTTTCTGTCTGAAGTTTAACCCTTCCACAATTTTTAAAGATACAGCATCGTTCCGTTTAGTGAAAGCATCCGGAAATCCAAGGCAACAATATGCACAATCTTGAACCATTTTACGCATGGCGGCATCTTTACAACGCTTCCGAAGATGAGAAGTCGCCCTTTTATGAAAGGGAATACAGCGAGACCGAATGCACTTATTCAGTATATAATTATTATATCCATCCCCAATGGGATGAAATGGGCTCTGCAACATTGTATGTTAAGATTCTGTTTGCTGATTACCACCAGCATTATTGCATCATTGAACTTCTGGGGGAATGGAATGACCTGTTGTACAATGACATCATGTTTCTGAAAAGAAATGTGGTTGAAGCAATGCTCAATAAAGGGATCAACCGTTTTATCCTGATTGGTGAAAATGTTCTGAATTTTCATGCCGACGATGACTCCTATTACCAGGAATGGTTTGATGATCTTGAAGATGGCTGGATTGCCTTCATCAACTTCAGGGAACATGTACTTGCTGAAATCCAGCGGGGAAGGCTCGATTATTATCTGGCAATCGGGGGTAAATTAAACGAGATCAGCTGGAGGACACTCAACCCGGCCCAATTATTCAGTGTGGTTGATAGCCTGATGAATAAACGTCTCAATGCCTGATCCATGGGAAAGTCAAATGAAATTATCCGTGTTTTCGGAAGGGTTCAGGGTGTCGGTTTCAGGTATTCGGCTCACCAGGCAGCAACCGGACTGGGTTTGTACGGATTTGTCCGGAACGAACCCGACGGGTCGGTAACAATTGAAGCTGAAGGCCCAAAAGAGCAGATAAACATGCTGATTGAATGGTGCAGAAAAGGGCCTGCCCGTGCAGAAGTGCATGAAATAAAGCATTATCCGGGTCAGCTCATGAATTATACGTCTTTCCGGATCCGGTAGCATCTTTTATTCAGATCGCAGTGGCACGCAGCATTTCACGCTTGCCCGGTGGACCCGGAAGCCGTTCAGTTGAAAAGCCTGACTGTTGAAGCGCTCTTCTGACTGCACCTTTTGCACAATATGTCACAAGGATACCACCCGGTACCAGGCTTTCCCTGATTTTACCGAAAATTTCCGGTTGCCAGAGTTCCGGTTGGACTTCAGGCGAAAACGCATCAAAATAAACGAGGTTAAAACTTCCTGTTTCCAGGATAGCCTCTTCAAACGCGGTGTTTATCCTGCTGAGCAGAAAATCGTTCCTTAATTTAATTAATCCCGAGAATTTCTCATGCATAGCGTGAAAAACACTTTCATATCCGGCCAGACCTTCAAAACGGCAGTAATTCAAAAGTGAAATCGTTGCTTTGCTTAATGGGAAAGGCTCAAAGGCTGTATATGTAACAGGAAGTCCCAGCTCAAGCGATTCCGAATAGCTCAGCAGGCAATTTAAACCGGTACCGAATCCTATTTCAAGGATATTGATCTTTCCGGGCCCTGATGCCCTGCTATGCAGTCCGGCCTCAATAAATACATGTGTTGATTCCTGAATTGCACCATGTATCGAGTGATAGTACTCACCAACAGCACTGTTGAACAGTGTATGTGAACCATCGCCGGTTGTTTTCAGTTCCTTGTTGCTCATTAAACCGTCATTTATTATAAAGCAGATGGATACCGGTAAGGCTGTCAGGAAGTGAATATGTTTCCAAAAGGATAAACGAAGGTACCTGGTATTGGAAAACAGTTTTGGCCTGAGCTATCAGAAGCGTGCCGGATAAAGCTTCAAAAGCGAGATCCGAAACATCATTCAACGGCAATATCCTGACTATACTCGCGATATCAGGCCTGTACCAGTATATTCCGTCATCAAAAGCTATAAATGCGTTGTCCACATCCGGCATAATCAGATCGTGAATGCTTCCCTGTGGAAACGCTTTTAGTTTTATCAGGGTATTCAGATTGAAACTGTACTCGTAAACTGCTGCACCGGATTCTTCGTTTATGAAAAGCAATATTCCATCCTGACCAAAATCAGCCATTCCTTCTACCTTGCCTTGAAACTGAATACTGCGATATACTGTTCCTCCCGGGGTAATTGAATGCCACCAGTTCGTTAAAAACAGAGTTAAATGGTTCAAAAACAGCCATTATCCAGGATTTGTGTCTGATCAGGGAAGTAAAATAGCCGTTGGAAAACGACTGACTCCTGAAAGTATTGGATCCCGACCCGCTGTAGCCCTTTACTAAGGCATCTCGTGTTGACACAAATACTTCAGTCCCATCGGAGTATATCGTGGTAAAACTGGGTAGCGGAGGTGCAGGAAACGATGGCACCGACCAGCTGACAGTGTTCCTTTCAAGATCCCAGGCCGAAAGATTGTTCATTATTTTACCGGCAGTGAAGAAAAGATGGTTTACTGAACTCACGGCACTACCGGTATAATCTCCTGTAAATGAGAACCTTTCCTGAAATATATTCCCGGGCAGCGCGTCCAGTAAGGTATATAGAGGGCCCTGCTTTTTTGTGAGTAAAAGGAGCGATTCAAATCGGCGGGGTTCAGCGTTATAGTTGATTTTTACCCATTTATTAAACACCTCACCATCGATCACCGTTTTGAATCGCAAAGGGTATTCGCCACTTTCAATCAATTGGTCGTCGATGATCAGGGAGGATTCGATGCTGAAATGGTTGCCTGAAGGATAGAAAGTCAGGACAGGAAGCACCGGGGTGGCAAATTCATTGATCAGCGCGACTTCAATATAATCAATGGATTGCTGGTGGCTTATTTCAGCTGTGACAAAAATGGTGTCGAGGTAGCTATAGGTTTGTCCGGCAAAAGGCCCTGTTATGCTGATCTCCGGTGACCGGAGGTTGTTTTTCTCCTGCCGGCATCCGCCGGTGGCAAACAGCAGAAGGAAAAAAGCAAAAGCCAGCCTGGTTTTCATCCTGTAAAAGTAACAACAGTTTCAAAACAACCCCGGCAACAGTCATCACATTGTCATAATATTTAACCATATTGTTGCATGAAGGCATGAATCTGTGTATCTTTATGAAAAGAAACTACATATTATGCTTGAACAGGTAATTAAAGAAAATGTCCTATTTCTGGATATAGAAACAGTTCCTCAATATGCAGAATATGAGGAAGTCCCTGAACAATTAAGGAAATTATGGGATGTTAAGGCATCCAGGCTGGCCTCCGGACAAGAGGAAACGCCGGATAGTCTTTATGAGCGTGCCGGTATTTATGCAGAATTTGGCAAAATCATCTGCATTTCGGCTGGCTTTATCAATGGAGACACCCTTAGAATCAAATCATTTTCCGGAAAAGATGAAGCCGGTTTATTGAACCAATTTGCCGGTTTGCTCAACAACAGGTACAGTAAGCCTGAATTTCTCCTGTGCGCCCACAACGGGAAGGAATTCGATTTCCCCTATATTGCCAGAAGAATGCTGATCAATGGCATCAGAATCCCGGCCATTCTCGATATTGCAGGCAGAAAACCCTGGGAAGTCAGGCACCTTGACACTATGGAACTATGGAAATTCGGTGATTACAAGAGTTACACATCGCTGGCCTTACTCACAGCCATATTCAACATACCAACTCCCAAGGACGATATCGACGGAAGCCAGGTTGGCAATGTTTTCTGGAAGGACGATGATCTGGGCCGGATTGTTGAATATTGCCAGAAGGACGTGGTGGCCATTGTCCAGCTTTTTCTTAAGTACAGAGGTGAAACTACGATTCCGGCAGAAAAGATTTTAATCACGTAGAGGTTAAAATTCGTTAAATATTGTTATTTCCGGTATTAAGGTGTCCTTCACGGTGCTGAATTTCATAAATTTGCCTGCAATTATTAAAAAACTATAAAATGAGAAAACTTCCCTTTGCATCCCTCCTGCTCATAATTCTGTTCATAGCCGGAAATTCAGTCATGGCGCAGAAAAGCCAGAAGAAGAAAAACAAAGATGACAATGCCAACGAAAACTGTCAGGCCCTTATTCTGAAAACACATCAGGATACCATCAGTTACCTGATCGGAAGAGACATAGGTAATAATATGAAAACCAATGATATAGCTGTTACCCCTGAGATTATGTTTGCCGGCCTGAAAGACGGTATCAATGGAATCGACAGTGTATTCAGTGCTGAACAGACAGAGCAGATTATGATGGTTTTTCAGCAGGATATGATGGCAAAGCAACAGAAAAAAACAGCAGAATCCTGTGCAACGGTTAAGGCCGAGGGAGATGCTTTCCTTGCTGAAAACAGGACCAAAGACGGTGTAGTTTCGCTTCCAAGCGGTCTGCAGTACAAAGTGATCACTGAAGGTGAAGGTGAAAATCCAAAGCCGGAAGATGTGGTAGAAGTTCACTATACCGGAACTCTGATCGACGGAACAGTATTTGATTCTTCTGTCGAAAGAGGCGAAACCATTAAATTCCCGTTAAACGGAGTGATTCCCGGTTGGACTGAAGGTGTTCAGCTGATGAAGCCGGGTTCAAAATATATGTTTTACATCCCATCTTCACTCGCCTATGGTGATAAAACCACCGGACCAATTCCAGGCGGGTCAGTGCTGATATTTGAAGTTCAGCTTATATCAATTGAAAAGAAATAGCAGCTGTTGATTTCCTGAGAAATCGGGATTAATCAATCATTGAAAGAGGTACCGTGTTGAATCACTGTACCTCTTTTTTATTATACCTGTTGAGTTCCTGAAGATCGGAAATCTCAGTCTTTCCCGAGTAATTCTTCCAGTTTATCCTCCAGAACTTTACCACGTAATTTCCTGGCAATGATCTTACCATCCCTGTCAATCAGAACAGTATGTGGTATTGCCTTGACTCCGTAAGCTTTGGCGCCTTCGCTCTCCCAATATTTAAGGTCACTTACCTGCGTCCAGACGAGCCCATCCTTTTCAATAGCACCAAACCATCCGTTGGCATCACGATCGAGTGACACCCCGTAAATATCGAAACCTTTATCCCTGAAACGGTTGTATATCCTTACAACTTCGGGGTTCTCGCGCCTGCACGGGCTGCACCATGATGCCCAGAAATCAATCAACACTATTTTTCCGCGCAAAGAGGATAGTTTCACAGGTTTACCATCCTTATCGGGAAGAATGATCTCGGGCGCAGGTTTCCCAGGCTGCAGCTCCTTCTCAAGGTCGACCCTCGATTTTAAGTCCGTTACCAGCTTGTATGCAGGATATTTTGAAAAAAGTCCGTCTGCAACCTGACTGTAAACGCCAAGGTCGCTGTCAATCTCCAGTTTATCGATGAAGAACAATGATGCCGGAGAAGCAGGGTAAGTGGTGAGCGCCTGTTTAATACGGCTCTTTTGTTCATTAACAGCCTGTTCGTAGGCCGACTGGATCAGCGGAATCCTGCTTTGAAGTTGTTCATTTCCACGGGTTTCACCATAAGCCTTGTTCAGGCTGTCAAGCTTTTTGTCATATGCAGATGACATCACCGCAATATCGTACAAAATACGGGTATCCTCCGATCCACTGATTACAGGATTCAGATTCAGTTTTTCGGCATTCAGTTCCAGATCAATATTCTGTCCGGTCAGCAGGAGCATAATGAAGTTATCGCCCGAGAGATAAAGACGATAAATGGTAAGTTTTGAGGCTGGAACAACAAAACTGAATGAACCATCCTTGCCGGTTGTTGTGGTTAGCGAAACAGGGGGCGTTACAACAATGTCAGACAAAGCCAGGGTAAGGTTTCCGGTGTTGCTGCCTGTGATATGGCCTTTGATAAAGAGGCTGTCCTGCGAAAATGCTGAAAAAGCAATCAGAAAGCAGAAAATAAAAATATTCGTTCTTTGAATGAGGTGCCGCATAATTTAATTTTTGTGCTTCAAAATTAAGAAAAATCCTGCATTACAGGATTGCAACCATTTCCATCCCGTCTGAAATCAATTCCCTGGGTAATCCTATAGAGACTTCTGTTGTCCGATCCCCTCCGATGTTCATAACTAATTCTGATTTTCCGGGTTTCAGCTTCCGTTTGATTTCCTATTTTTGGAGTATGGAAGAGAATAAAAGTATCAGCGCCGACAGCAGAAAAAAAAGAGCCAACAGACTGCAGCCGATCAGCGAAATATTTGAGCACGGCAAGATTCCGCCTCAGGCTGTTGACCTTGAGGAAGCAGTTTTGGGTGCCATTATGCTTGAGAAGGACGCACTTGCCTCCATCATCGATGTCATCAGACCGGATGCCTTTTACAAAGAAGCGCACCAGATAATATTTCAGGCAATCACAAGGCTTTTCGCAAAAACTGAACCCATCGACATTCTTACTGTCACCAATGAATTAAAGTTCACCGGTGAACTGGAGTCTGCAGGAGGACCGTTTTATATAGCCCAGCTTACAAACCGCGTTGCCTCTGCTGCCAATACCGAATTCCATGCCCGCATCATTCTTCAGAAATTCATTCAGCGCGAGCTGATCAGGATATCCTCTGAAATAATCAGGGATGCCTACGAAGATACCACCGATGTGTTCAATCTCCTTGACAAGGCCGAAAATCAATTGTTCAGTGTTGGCGAAACCAATATGAGGCGCAATTACCTGGACATGCATTCTCTGGTGCGCGATGCAGTAAAGCAGATTGAAAATGCCCGAAACCAGACAGGCCAATTCAGCGGTGTTCCCTCTGGCTTCACCGATTTAGACAGGGTTACCGGAGGTTGGCAACCTTCCGATCTGATCATTATTGCTGCCCGACCCGGAATGGGTAAAACAGCCTTTGTACTGACGGTTGCCAGAAACGCAGCAGTTGAGTAT
This sequence comes from Bacteroidales bacterium, assembly GCA_016705005.1. GTDB lineage: Bacteria > Bacteroidota > Bacteroidia > Bacteroidales > Lentimicrobiaceae > Lentimicrobium. The sequence goes on from JADIZB010000038.1 coordinate 175,085, forward strand.
AAAAAGCAGGCGGTGGCTGTATTTTCGCTCGAAATGTCCAGCATTCAATTGGTTACGAGGTTAATCTCGGCTGAGGCTCAATTGCCCGGTGATAAACTTCGCAAAGGAAGTCTGGAAAATTACGAATGGGAGCAATTGAACGCTAAAATCAACACACTGATTGATGCCCCGTTGTTTATCGATGATACCCCTTCCCTTTCAGTATTCGAACTGAGGGCAAAATGCAGGCGCCTGAAGGCTCAGCACGATATCCAGCTGGTGATCATCGACTATATCCAGCTGATGTCAGCAGGCGTCGACCGTAACAGCGGCAACCGGGAACAGGAAATAAGTATGATTTCCAGATCATTAAAAAGTCTCGCCAAAGAGCTGAACATTCCGGTGATTGCATTATCTCAGCTAAACCGGTCGGTTGAATCAAGACCGAATAAGAAACCTTTGCTGTCTGACCTCAGGGAGTCGGGTGCCATTGAACAGGATGCCGACATGGTTATGTTTATATACCGACCCGAGTATTATAACCAGAATCAGGATGAAACAGGGGCCAGTCTTTTAGGACATGCCGAAGTAAGCATAGCCAAGCACCGAAACGGGGCATTGGCAGATATTCCACTGCGATTTATCAGCAAATACGCTAAGTTTACCGATCCTGATCCCGGTGAATACTCAGGTAGTAACGTGCTTCAGCCCAACAACGGTTTTGAACAGAAGGTCAACACCTATACCCTGCCTTCGAAAATGAATGAAATGGAAGAGGATCACGATACACCTTTCTGATGAAAATCAAGAAAACATTCCATCATTGTATCGTATTTTTAAAATAAACAGGTAAAGGCCGGATAACAAAACCGGCCATTTCTGCGTTATAGGGATTATCTTAAAGGTGTATATGAAAAAACAACTTTTACTTTTATTTATTCTGATCACGCTTACCTTCAGGCTTCAGGCGGCTTATATCCTTATTCCCATGGATAACACCCAGAAAAACCATCTGAAAGCCTATGGCATCGCCTATTGGACATTACAGCAACAAATTGAGGTTAGCTGGCTGCTCAATTACCGTGGCGGCAGTTTTATGTTCAGGCATCATCCATTGCTTGAAGGTGAATGTGTGGTAAGGGGTGTCTCATTTCAGGTAATCGCTGATGTTCAGGCAGATGCTATCCTTCAGGAGATATCTGACCCCCAGGTGAATATGGATGAAATGCGTCTCCAGAAAGTACCGCGGATCGCCGTATATACGCCTAAAAATAAATTACCCTGGGACGATGCAGTAACACTGGCCTTAACGTATGCTGAAATACCCTACGATGTGGTTTATGATGAAGAAGTTATTGGCGGGGCGTTGCCGCTTTACGACTGGTTACATCTCCATCATGAAGACTTTACCGGGCAATTCGGAAAATTCTGGGCAGCCTACCGCAATGCCCCCTGGTATCAGGAGGATGTCAGCATTTCGGAGAACAATGCCCGCAAACTTGGATTTGAAAAAGTCTCCCAGCTGAAACTTGCTGTAGCCCAAAAAATCCGCGAATTTACTGCCGGCGGAGGCTATCTCTTTGCAATGTGCTCAGCTCCTGATAGTTATGATATTTCACTGGCGGCTGAATCAATCGACATTTGCGACGTGATGTTCGACGGAGACGGAGCTGATAAAGATGCCAACAATCACCTGAACTATAGTAATTGTTTTGCCTTCACCGGATTCAGCCTTGTAACGAATCCATATGAATATGAAGTTTCGAACATCGACGTTTCAACCACCAGAAAGGTTTCGATGGCAAACGACTTTTTTACCCTTTTTGATTTTTCTGCCAAATGGGATCCTGTCCCATCGATGCTCACCCAGGATCATGAACAGGTCATCAAAGGGTTCATGGGACAAACCACTGCTTTCAACAAGAAATATGTAAAATCAGAAGTCATTGTAATGGGAGAAAACAAAGCCGCCGGTGAAGTCAGGTACATACATGGAAATTATGGAAAAGGCACATGGACTTTTTATGGTGGCCACGATCCCGAAGATTACCAGCACCTGGTGGGTGACCCGCCAACCGACCTGAATCTTTACCCCAATTCACCCGGTTACAGGCTCATTTTAAATAATGTCCTGTTCCCGGCCGCAAAAAAGAAGAAACAAAAAACCTGAGCCGACCCGATCACCATTTGATTCCCGGATATTACCTTAACCTAACATTTTCTGCTACACTATGAACAGGTTTATCACCATTTTCCTGATCAGTATGATGTTATTTACATCAAATCTTCAGGCTCAGAAAAAATATTCAATCAGTGGATATGTGAGAGAACAAGGATCAAGGGAATTGCTCCCGGGCGTAAACATATACCTTCCTGATATGAAAACAGGGACAACAACCAACAATTACGGGTTCTACTCTCTTACCGTTCCTGAAGGAAGCCTTGAGATCAGATACTCCTTTATCGGATATCAGACTATTGTATTAAAACCCGACCTTAACAGGGACATGATCATGGATGTTGAACTTATTTCAAGCCTCGATCTGACTGAAGTCGTTATATCATCCGAAAAAGCTGAACGAATCAGCGAGAGCAGCCGGATGAGTATGGTATCCTTGCCGGTGAGCCAGATCAGAAACATTCCGGCATTGCTCGGTGAAAAGGATGTGTTCAAAGCTCTGCAGCTGATGCCCGGAGTGCAGAAAGGCTCTGAAGGCAGCACCGGAATCTATGTAAGGGGTGGCGGGCCTGACCAGAACCTCATCATTCTGGATGATGCTCCGGTCTATAACGCCAGTCATTTATTCGGTTTTTTCTCAATCTTTAACGGCGATGCACTGAAAAGCGTTGAACTGACCAAGGGTGGATTCCCTGCAAGGTACGGTGGACGGCTATCCTCAGTGATCGAAATGACCATGAAAGATGGCAATAAGGAAAGATTCTCAGGTGAAGCCGGGATCGGCCTGATCTCCTCAAGACTGATATTTGAAGGACCCATTATAAAAGAAAAAGCATCATTCCTGTTATCAGCCAGAAGAACCTACATCGATGCGCTGATCCGGCCTTTCATGAATGACGAGGGCAAAGCCGGATATTACTTTTATGACCTGAATGCCAAAGTAAACTACGACATCAGTGCACAGAATAAAATCTATCTGAGTGGCTATTTCGGCCGGGATAAATTTCATGTGACCACACGCGATTATTATGACAACAGCGATAACTATCAGTCAAAAGCCGGCCTTTACTGGCAAAATGCCACAGGAACCCTGCGATGGAACCATCTGTTTACCAGCAGGATATTCTCAAATACATCCCTGATTTTCAGCCGTTACAATCTTAAAATCTACAGCATCGAGAAAGATAACTCCGGTGAATACTCACTTGAGTACAACTCGGGGATTCGTGACTTTTCGCTGAAGTATGATCTTGAATACCATGTTTCGACAACCTATACCCTGCGAACAGGCATACAATCGACCAACCATGTATTTACTCCAAGCGCCATTGTTGAGAAAGACAGCCAGGCATTGTATGAATTCAAAAATAAAACAACGTATGACTCTTACGAAAACGGTATCTACCTGGAGAACAACTTCAATTTCTCGGGGAAAGTCCAGATGAATGCGGGTGTGAGACTAAGTCACTTTATTGCTGATAAAAAGAACTACATCTCTCCTGAACCCAGGCTTTCGGTCAACTACCTGATCCGCGAAGGACTTTCAGCCAAGGTTGCTTATGCCGAGATGAATCAGTACATTCACCTGTTGAGTAATACCGGCGCCGGGCTGCCAACCGACTTGTGGGTTCCTTCAACCGACAGGGTTTCGCCTCAGAATTCCCGTCAGATATCTGGCGGACTTGCAAAGGACCTTTCTGCGTATAATTTAACGGTTACCATTGAAGGATATCATAAATGGAGTAACCACATCCTCGGTTATAAACCTGGTGCCAGTTTCCTTCTGCTTGATGATCCGACGGAAGCCCAGAATTTTACCTGGCAGGACAATGTTACTTCAGGATCCGGAAGATCTTATGGTGCAGAACTTCTCATACACCGTAAATCAGGCAAACTGAGTGGATGGATTGGTTATACCCTTTCGTGGACCAAACTAAAATTCGATGAAATCAATTTCGGAAAGGAGTTCTGGGCTCATTACGACCGAAGACATGATCTTTCTCTTGTTGCAATTTACACTTTAAACGATCATATAACACTTTCAGGAACATGGGTTTATGGAACAGGTAATGCCATTACCCTCCCACTCGGAGAATTTCCGGTTGAGCAGCACCAGGCATTCACAGGATTGGCCAATGTTCCGGTGAATAACACCTGGTGGTCAAATGCTACCGACTATGGGGAAGTCAATTCATTCAGAATGCGTGCTTACCACCGGCTTGATCTTGCGATTCAGTTTCACAAGAAGAAAAAAAGTACCGAGCGAACCTGGGAAATAGGTCTTTACAATGCCTACAGCCGGAAAAACCCATATTTCTACTTCGTTGAATCGACTTACGAAAACGAAATGGTTACCAGTAAATTGAAACAGGTGTCCATTTTCCCGATTATTCCTTCGGTGACATACAACATTAAATTCTGACAGAAATGAAAAAACATAATCTGACCATTTTTCTGATTACAGGGCTACTGATCATATTGGGTGCATGCGATTCCATGATTTCCGAAGTGGATGCCCCTGATTCGGATCCAAAACTTGTTGTCACAGCGTTTCTGTCACCCGATGATGATTCGGTTTCAGTTTCGGTTTTTAAAAGCAGACCTCTTTATGTTCCATCACCGGGCTGGGATTCATCCTTTCCCCCGGTAAACAATGCAACAGTTACCCTTTCTGACGGATTAAACAGTGTTATCATTCCTTTCAGTCCGGCCAGCGGCACATACAGGGCTCCTTCGTCAACTATGCCGGTACTGGCAGGTAAAAGCTACTCGCTGACCGTAACAACCCCCGATGGTTACGACGTTTCATCTTCCTGCACTATCCCTGCAGGAACAGTCCCTGAAATAGAAATCACCGGCATTGACACCATCAATCAGTATGGAAGTACTTCTGTGAAAGTCAGCCTTCGTTTCCGTGACCTGACCGGCCCGGGAAACTTTTACAGGATTGCCGCAGGCACAATGTACGGGTCTGAATTTCCGTACGATAATTACTTTTCAGAATCAGGATTTGAGCGGGGAGAACCATATATAAGCGATAAAAACAAGGATGGTGAATACTTCACATTCAAGACAGGGGAAATCTATACAGGCAATTCGCCCGAAAATATCCTTTACATCTCGTTAATGCTTACCGAGGAAAGCTATTTCAATTATCACAGGTCGACCGGATCTGGGTTCGGTAGTGAAGATTTCTTTGCAGAACCAACCCCTGTATTTACCAACATCAACGGAGGGCTCGGGGTTTTTGCCGGTGTAAACGGGCAAATAATGGAAATAAACCTGGGAAATATCAGGTAATAATAACAGGGATTTATCTGCAGGTATTATAACCGTTCGAAGGTGATGTATGAATAATTGAATCCGAGGCTTCCTGAGGCTTCAATATCCTGCCGCTCAATTTCCTTCCACATTGAATAATCAATTTCGGAATAGAAGGTATCCGCTTCAAAATCTTTGTGCACAATGGTGAGGTAGAGTTTGTGCGCCAGGGGCATAAACTGCCGGTAAACCATGCCCCCGCCAATGATGAAGTTTTCCTTCCCCTCTTCCATTTTTTCAATGGCTTCATCAATGGAGTAGGCCATTTCACATCCTTCTATGATTTCACCCGGAATGTCGGTGATAACAATACTCCGCCTGTTGGGTAAAGGACGTACCGGCAATGACTCGAAAGTGCGCTTTCCCATTACAATGGTATGACCGGTTGTCAATGCCTTGAAGCGTCTGAGATCTTCCGGAATATGCCACAGCAGTTGATTGTCCTTGCCTATTGCATTGTTTTGCGCAATGGCTACTATAATTGATATTATTTTCATCTTTTGTGTTTTTCTGAAAAATGACTCAGACAGCTACCGGTGCCTTGATCGGCGGATGTGGATCATAGCCTTCGAGCATGAAATCCTCATACCTGAAACCAAAGATATCTTTTACTTCCGGATTCAGGATCATCTTTGGCAAAGGTCTGAATTCACGGCTGAGCTGCAGATTAACCTGTTCAATGTGGTTGAGATAAATGTGGGCATCACCGAATGTATGAACAAAATCACCCGGCTGAAGCCCGGTAACCTGGGCCATCATCATGGTGAGCAGCGCATAGGAAGCAATATTAAAGGGCACACCCAGAAAAATATCGGCGCTTCGCTGATACAACTGGCAGGAGAGTTTTTCGTTTGCCACATAGAACTGAAACATCACATGACAGGGAGGCAAAGCCATCTTATCAACATCGCCCGGGTTCCAGGCACTTACCATCATGCGGCGAGAGTCAGGCTTTTCTTTGATCAGCCTGACCACTTCACTGATCTGATCTATGGTACGTCCGTCAGCAGTATCCCATGACCGCCATTGATGTCCGTAAACTGGCCCCAGATTACCTCCGGCATCTGCCCACTCATCCCATATACTTACTTTATTATCGTGCAGGTATTTTATATTGGTATCACCTTTCAGAAACCATAAGAGTTCATGAATTATTGATCGGAGGTGCAGTTTTTTTGTAGTAAGTGCAGGAAAACCCTCTTCAAGGTTAAATCTCATCTGATGACCAAAAATACTTTTGGTCCCTGTACCGGTACGGTCGCTACGGGTAGTACCGGTTTCCATTACCAGGCGTAAAAGATCGTGATATTGCTTCATGAGTTATCAGAATAACTTTAGTGTTTAATCAGTTTCACAGGTGTACCGGCAAACCCTGAAACGGATTTTAACATATATACTCCCGGCTTCAGGCTTTTCACCAGAGGATTGGCAGTAATCAGGCTGATGGCCTCATCGCCCGGTTTCCAGATAACCCGGGGAAACTGTAACACTTCCCGACCTGAAACATCAAACAGTGAAAAACATGATTCAATGGTTTGATCTGAAAGAATACATAGCTTCAGGTCTTCATGAAACGGGTTGGGAAATACAGTGACAGAAACCGGTTGTTTAACATCCACTCCTTCGATGCCGGTACTCAGGGGATTTCTGAGTACAGTAAGTCCTGATGTTCCGGAGGCTATATAAATATATTCCCCGTTTATTGCGATATTGTGAGCTGTTCCTGATAGTGCATATGTGTATGCCTCATTCATGGCTGAAGGATCGGTCACATCAAAAACCCTCAGACCATAAGTCCAGTCGGATACAAAGGCATAATTTCCTGAAATAATAACCTGCCTTGCGTCACCGGGAACTACACTCTGACCAAGCCCTTGTGGCAATTGAGGATCTGAAATGTCAACAACGATGATTCCACCCTGACTGTCAGCAATATAGGCTCTGTTTCCAACCGGAAATACATCATAAGCCGAACCCGGGGTATCGTAAGATGAGACCAGCACCGGTTGGGCTGGAGAAGAAACATTGACAAGATGAAGGCCTGCCCCGCCTGAAGCAACCAATGCTATATTTTCGTTCAGGGCTATTCCATAGGAGGTTCCGGGTAAATCATACGCATTTCCGGCCACCGAAGGCAACCCGGGTATTGAAAGATTAAGCAGTTGCAAACCAAGAACATCAACTGCAACATAGCCTATGTTGTTACGGATTACAAGATCCTGTGCCCAGTTGTCGGTAGTAACTGACCCACTTTGTTGCAGGTTAGAAGGATCAGAAATATTATACTCCGCAATACCATTCTGTCCATCAGCAATATAGGCGTAGTTGTTGTTCAGCGCAAGGCCCAGACCATTTCCTGAATTTGGCACTTGTCCGGTAATAAGTGGTTTCACCGGATCAGAAATATCCACGACAACCAGTCCATTACGTCCATCAGCGATGTAAGCGAAATTACCGGCAATCTGAATGTCTCTTGAGTCATGCAATGTCCTGAAGTCAGAGATCCGGGTCAGCACAGCCGGGGCATCAAGGTTAAATAACTGCAGTCCAAGTTTTTCACCACCGGCAAAAATTCTGTTGCCCCATACTTCAGCAAACCGGACCGGAGATGAAAAACCTGAAGAATTGCCCACATAAGTAATCAGTCCAAGGGCATCAACATTCAATACAGCAATTCCTGCGGTTCCATTCCCCAGATAGCACAGATTATCCTTAAGACAAAGTTTGTAAGAATACTCCTGAGTATCATATTGTCCGATCTGGGTAATGGCAGAGGGGTTCTGAACATTCAGCACCACGAGTCCGTAAAAACTGCTGCTGAAGTCATTGAAATTTGAAACGCATAGCAACATGTTCTGCCTTATTTCCATGTCGGTTATTTCACCAATGATAGTCTTTGTACCTAGCAATGCCGGCAAGTCAGGATCTTCGACATTTAAAGCATACACTGTGCTTCCGACATTGGTAAATGCAATATTTCCACTAACGACCACACGACTGAAGATGTCTGCTTCAGGCAAAATAAATGAACCGGTTTCAACAGGGTTAACCGGATCGGTAATATCCACTATCCTGAACCCTTCCATTCCATATGCCAGATAAGCATGGTTTCCTGACACATCAATTCCCCAGCACTGAGAATTGGGCCCTGCATTATAATTTCCGGTCTCAAAAGGATGCTCCGGATCTGCAATATTGATTATTCTCAGTCCTGCACTTCCGGCACTGAGGTAAGCATAATTACCCTGTAAGTCAATACTACCGGCAGCATCGGGCAGCGAAAGGTACGAAAGGACAACCGGTGACACAGGATTGGAATAATCCAGAATCAGCAGTCCGTTATTTGCAGCACAATAAGCAATGTTACCGTTAACCCTAACTTCGTTAATGGTACCCGGGATACCTGATACAAACTCAAGGTTTCCTGCCTTTGGTTGATTCAAAAGCAAGAATGAAAACAGGATAAAAACAGCTGATCTGAGGGAGTGTTTCATAGAGATAACAGGATATTTTATTCGGTTGACTGATGGTCAAAAATAGTAAACAATATCAAGGGAGCAAAAAGTAATCACAATCCGGTGGAGAAATCAGACCGGATCCAATTTGCCAAATCACACAATCGTCAGCAGGTTTCAGGCAGGCTTGTCCTTCTCTTTAAAGTGCAATGAATCGCCCCATTCGTTGAAGCCTATTTTATTGCCTGACATGTGAATCCGGGCTTCCAGACAGTTCCTGCAGTCGGCTGCCTCTTCATCCATACAGGGTTTGTTCTCATAAAGTTTGTAATCATTCCTGTAAGCTCCGGGGGTTATGTTGGGCATGATAATGTTGGCTCCGATCTTCAATGCCTTTTCGCGCCCGATCGGGTCGATGGCCTGCAGGGCAGTTGCCGAGGCAATGTTGATTTTTTTCATCATGATCCGGAGAATGGCTATCATCTTAAGCGCAAGATCAAACCTTTCTTCCAATGGTAAAAGCTGTTCACGGAACTGCCAGAGTGGAGTATCAGCATGCTCAATATAAGGGCCCATGCCGCACATATCAATATCAAGTTCTTTCATAAACAGCAGGTCGTCGGCCAGATCGCCTGTTGTCTGGAAAGGTAAACCGATCATCACTCCTGTACCCAACTGGTATCCGGCATTACGAAGATCATAGAGCGCCTGCATCCTGTTTTCAAAACTATGGGTATTGTCATGCGGGTGAATTTTATAATAAAGCTCCCGGTTTGAGGATTCAATGCGCAGCAGGTAGCGGTGCGCACCGGCATCAAACCACCGCTTATAAACATCGGGCGATTGCTCGCCTATGGATAATGTAATCCCTAGTTTATCTTCTGAAAGTGCTTTGATTCCTTTCACAAGTTTTTCTATCCGGCCCGTAAATGCAGGGCTTTCCAGCTCACCTCCCTGAAGAACAACAGATCCATAATTGTTTTCCCAGGCAAATCTGGCTGCACTCAATACCTCGTCATCTGTAAGGTTATATCGCTGTGTCTTCCTGTTGCTTTTCCGAATCCCGCAATAAAAACAATCCTTTTCACAAATATTGGAGAATTCAATCAACCCCCTGAAATAAACAACATTACCAACATATTCAGTCTTAATTTCTGCCGACCGGGCAAACAGCCTGGTCCTGTCTTCAGGTGAAGCATTCAGCAGATCAATTATATCCTTCCGGCTGAAGGTATCCTTGTTCAATATTGTTGTAAAATCTGACATAATCCTTGGTATCGGGCTGAATGGCAAAATTAATTCTTTTTTACGACCGGGAGGAACAATTGTCAGGGCTATGATTACCTGCGCCAGTTTGAAACCGCAAGGTGCCAGGGTCGGCGGTAATCCTCTGACCTGGAAAGAACGTAATCTTCTGCACCACCAATGGTAACAGTTTTGTGAAAATAGAATCTGAAAGACAAAGGGCTTCCCGGCTCCCCATAAGTCCACTCTTCAACACCTGAATTCCGGTAAACAATGGAAGGCGACCCAAAGACAATAAAAATCATTCCTCTGTCCGACTTCCAGCCTTCAATCACCGAACTGAACAGTTCATTTGCAAACTCCACCCTGCCGTAATACCTTTTTATCTGACTAAGGGCCCTCTCCGGATTCCCGGTTAACCCAATCCAGAAATCATCCACCGCCTGTCGGGGTGGCTGACCGAGCATTTTTTTATATTCTTCATCCGTGGATATAAAACGTATTGCTTCCCTCATTTTGATGACTGATCCGATTTCAGGAAACCCATCATAAAATCTGCAAAAAAGAAGATTCTTCCCATTGGTCAGACGATCAACATATAAACCCTCCCCTTCAGGCTGAAACGGGTCAGAAATATTGTTGCGAAAAAAAATCTCATACGGCTTTGCATAAACTTCCGGATTATCCTGTGAATCAAGTGGATATATAAACGGTGCGGTAGCTGCCACTTGCTCATTGAAGACATAATGATTGAACCTGATTACAGAATCCTGTGGAAATCTGGCCCTGATCCTGACCTTCTCGTTTCTGCGGAGAAAACTGCGCATCAGTGGTTTATTGTTCAGGTCAGTCAGAATATAATCAGCAGGACCATTGTGCAGTAATTTCGGCAGATTGATATACTGTCCATGAGAATTGGAAGTATTAATGTCAGTCAGGACGACCTGAATGATATAGTTCTTTCCGGTTCCTGCCTTTATTATGATTGAGTCTTCGAATAATCCTGAAAACAAAAGTGAATCTACCCCCCTGTAGGATCCGGAATCCATCAGTACACCCTTCTCATAACCGTCATACAACTGATAATCTATTCTGTAACGGGCAAAGGGTTTTGATCCGGCGATCTGCTGATATTTTAGTTCGCTGAGCGGAAAACGAAAGTACAGGTTCGTGAGACTGTCGTCCAGGTTGAAAACTGAATAACTGAGTCCCTCAATGTGCAAATCAGGTTTGTAAAACCCGGCTATATTCTGTGTAGCCAGCTTACCTGTTGCCGAACAACCGGCAAAGCCAACTGTAGCTGCAATCATCATCAGATAAAGTAGCATTCGTCCGGTTCTCATAAATCAAAAAAATTAGCTGTACACTATTTAACCGGTCGTTTACTGTAGCAAGCCGGAATTGTAAAATTAGGAAATATAGCGGTAAATCATTTATCAAAATTGTGTGGAAACACAATATACTCATAGATTGAACAGTGAGATTCCGGAAGACCCCCGATGGATATCCTCCTTTGTGCATTTCAATGCCTGAGTGGTCATTATATTACAAGCTTGTCAGGCTTTTTATAACAGCCTCATCCGGTTCAGTTAAAAACCAGACAGGCTTCCGGCATACCCAGAGGTGTGCTCAACTTTGTAAAGAAATGATTTTGAGTCGCAATTGAAAAGAGGCAATCACTCTTTTTATTTAACCCTAAGCCGTTTGCCTACGGTAAGCTTCTTTTTCGCTGAAATCCCGTTAAGCTTGCAGATCTTATTCACGGTAGTTTTATACCGGAGGGCAATCGCATATAGGGTGTCGCCTGATTTAATGGTATGATATTTAGCTGTAACAGCTTGTGACTGCCCGCCTGTACTACTGTTACCTGAACCCTGGGTTGATGAAGCATTGGGAGTGCTTTTTTTCCGGCTGAAGAAATCTTTATCAACGATAAGCGTATCCTTCAGAACACAGAAATTATTGAAATCGATAATCTTGTTCGGGTTAAAATGCTCGCCCAGATAACGGGTTTCAAAATGAAGGTGGGTGGTGGTAGCCCTACCAGTCCTGCCACCCAATCCGATTACATCCCCGGCTCTGACTTCCTGATTAACAGATACAAGTATTTTTGAAAGATGACCATAAACTGTTTCAAGTCCATTGGTATGTCTGATAACAACCATTTTCCCATAGCCGCTCATCACCCTGGCAATTCTGACCTTCCCCGTGAAGGCTGTGCGGATGGTATCTCCGTTTTCCAGTTTAATGTCCATCCCGGCATGGAATCTTCGTCCCCTGGGGCCATAGGGAGATATGACCTTTCCCTTGAAGGGGAAGCAGAATTTCCCCTCAGCCGGATCATTGAGCAGTATGATTCTGGGCTCAGCCAGCGTTGAAAGATCGGTACGTCCTGTTCTGATATACAGGGTATCCCACCTGTCGCTGTTAACTACCGCTGAAGGTACAAACATGATATCTTCGGGAACAAAGCTCTTTTCAGTATCTTCATCAAGATTCTCATCTTCAGGTATAATCTCCTCAAAGGAGGAATCATAGTCAAAGCCACCGGGTCCTATCTTCGTTGTGTCATCCGGGTAGAAAAAATCAGTCGTATCAATGACAAATCCCTGAGTATGACCCGAAGATGCGATGATAGCGACGAATAAAACCAACAACAGGCTTCTGACAATATATTTGATACGAAGATTCATTTCCGGAATTAATTCAATACAGTGGCTGTTTGCAAAAATAGTCATTTCGTTTTTCAGCTGAGCCTTAAATGTCCTGCTGACGGTGGCATTCCTTTCGATTAATGTTAAAAATTGTTAAGCAATCCAAGCAAAAAGGGCGGCAGAAATATCTGCACGCCCTTCTAAGTTATAAATCACTCTGTTTACGGAAATACAAGACCCGGATAATCACCAACATTTACTGTTGGAATACCGGCATTGTATTTCAGGTTGATGGCTTCAATAAAATTGTTGGCTACAATAGCGTTTCCGCGTGGTGTCAGGTGAACCCCGTCAAGAGAAAAAATACCTCCGGTGACGTATGACAATGAAAATTTGATTCCATCGTAAACAAGCCCGGTTTTTGAATTGGTCAAGAATGCATTCACATCAACAAAAGCCAGATCATTGGTTTCTGCAAGTGTTTTAAGTGTCTGATTAAAGGCCGAAGTTGCTGATTTAACAGCATTTACTTCTGACTCAACCAATGTATACATGCCCGGAATGGCCTTCTTACTGCCCCATCCTTTGCAACGGATAGAGTCCTGTGGAAGGGATAAGAGAATAAATTCATTCGATTTGATCTGACGCATCTGAATGGGCGATGTGGGATCAGAAATAATAAAGGCGTTCTGCCCCAGAGCAAAATTGATGCCGAATGCTCCGCTTCCATAGGCAATATTAAGCGAATCAACCTGACCCTGCCTGGTAAGAACCAATCCGTTATAAGGAATTGTCGTGAAAAAAGGAACACTGGTAACGTCCGGAATATTTGCTACAACTCCTTTGGCTCCGTTCGAAGTCAGATTGGTTACAAGTGTGGTGAGCGCTCCGGTAAACATTTCCTGTGATGTAATGATGTCGCCCATTCCTCCTGATGTTGAATAACCAAGTACATCATTGTTACCGATCCATAATGAAAAGAAGGTAGCATTGGCGGCCATGGCATCGGCCAGAATTGTTGTATTAGGAGCTGAAGCAAAGCGCACAAAATAAGGATTGGCTGTCGGAGGTGCGACCAGCAATCCATCAGGGTTTCCGTATCCAGGAGCTACCAGATGATAGGATTTAGCACCGGGAACTCCGAAATTATTTACCGGATAGCCAATAGGCATGGCAGCTGCGGGATAACCGGTAGGTGTTCCACCTGCGGGAATTGGTCCAAGTGAAGCAACGCCAAGACAGTTGGTAGAAATCCCCAGTTTCATTTTTCCGGCCAACAAACCATCTTCGTTTGAAACAACCGGAAGTACAAAATCACCTCCGCCAACCAGTTGAAACTGCTTTGCCAGAATGTTGGCATATGAGTAACTCTGTCCGGAAGTATATAGGGCACTGTTCGAATAGCCAGCTGTAAGTGAATTTCCAAGAGAAATATACTTGGTAAAGTCAGCATCACCGGCCGAAGGGGTATAGTCGTCGAGCTTCGGTTCGCAGGAAACTGCCACCAGAAGCAATAGAAAATATGCGATGTATCTTGATTTCATGAGTCGTGTCATTTTTTATCAGAAATTATAGGTTAAACCAAAACCAGGGATATATACCCTCGACTTAAAAGTACCACCGAAGTTGTCAGGTGTATATTGCTTGTCAGCCTCGGCTCCCATAATGTAAAGGAATGACAGGTCAATGGAGAGCTTTTCAACAGGTTTGTAAGAAAGTCCGGCGGTTAATCCAAGATTGTTAAGGCTGGGCGTTTCAGGTGAGAAATACTCTTCATTCACAGGTGACGGGTCATAATACCCACCTGCCCTGATGGCAAACTTATCATTGATGGTATATTCACCACCCAATCTGACGATCAGTTTATCTTCATACAAACGCGGATTTTTAGAATCAGGTAACGCGGGTGTATTTGTTTCGAAGTCAAAAATCAATGAGTCATAAACACTCCAGAATACGTAATTCAGGCTCAGACCAATCATAAGGTCCTCTGATACATTATATGACAAACCGAAATCCAGGTTTGCCGGCAAAGGCAGTGTGGTGCTGAATTTATTGTCGGCAGGAAAATTTCCGGCCAGTGTTGAAGGCACGGTAAATTTAGCTTCTGCACCGCTGACTTCCATGCTGATTTCAGATCTGTAATCAATTCCAATGCTTAATTTCTCCGTTGGCTGAATCATAACTCCAACATTGTAACCCATGGCTGTGGTTGAACCGTTGAGATTAACACTACCATCACCATTGGCTCCGGTAACAGGTAAAGCTTTGGTAAGATCGAATTTTCCGGTAGCAAACACAAATCCTGCTCCGATACCCAGCCAGTCATTCACTTTATACGACAAAGTAGGCTGAAAGAAAATAGCCCTGAGCGACAGATCCTGAATCAGATAACGACCATCCCAGTCTTTTCCCCAGGATAAACTGTTTCCGTATGGGGTGTTCACTGCAAGTCCGGCACTCAGCCTGTCATTGATCTTGGCAGCACCATAGAAATAAAAAGGTGTGCCCAGTGGATTTTCTGTCATGGCTGAATAAGTCGATGGTTCATTCTTCCTGAAGATGGTAAATGAACGGATAGGACTGATTCCAGCAGCAAAACTGAAGGAAGGTTTCATAAATGAAAGCCCGCCGGGATTGTAAAACATCGAACTGGCATCCAGGCTCAGGGAGGTCCCGATCAGACCCATACCGATCTGTTTCTGGCCATGTAACCCCACCTGATAGCCTCCTGCATACACCCCACTTATCCATAAAGTGCATACAACCGAAAGCAAAGTTAATTTTCGCATAGTTTATTCTGTTTGGTTTAAATTGGTGTTTTCAATCAAAAAACTTACAAATGTACATAAATACATTTGTTTTATCAGTAAATATTAACAACAGGTTGATGCTGACAATAGTCAGAGTCCCCAGTCCACCGGTGTAAGACCTTTGCTTACCAGCCATTCATTGGCTGATGAAAAATGCCTGCACCCGAAAAAACCCCGGTATACACTGAGTGGTGAAGGATGAGGGGCTTCCAGAATGCAATGCTTTGTTGTATCAATGATTGCTTTTTTATTCCTGGCATAATTACCCCACAGCATAAAAACCAATCCGGAGCATTTCTCCGATAACTTCCTGATTACTGCATCGGTAAACTGTTCCCAGCCTTTCCCCTGATGCGATCCGGCCTGATTTGCCCTAACCGTGAGCGTAGCATTCAACAACAGCACTCCCTGATCAGCCCAGTGTGTAAGATTACCACTGTGTGGATAAGGAATCCCAAGGTCGGTTTCAAGTTCTTTAAGAATATTCTGAAGCGAAGGTGGAAATAAAACACCATCAGGAACTGAGAAGCAAAGTCCGTGCGCCTGACCCGGTCCATGATAAGGGTCCTGTCCCAGAATAACAACCTTTACCCTGCTGAAAGGCGTACTGTTAAAAGCTTCGAAGATCACGGGACCCGGAGGATATACCTGATATTGTTTTTTTTCATCCACGAGAAAAATCCTAAGTGCCTCAAAATATGGCTTTTGAAATTCATCCGACAATTCCTTCTTCCATTCATCGTTTATTTGTGGATTTATTTGCCCCATCAGGTATTACTTTTTGAGATTTAATTTATAAACAATAACATCCCGGTATTTCAGTTTATAATACATCAGGGGTTATTTTTACAAAGAAATGTTTACTTATTCTTAAAGTAAAGTTATGAAAAAATTCGTTTTGACCATGTTGGTTGTTGTGTCGCTGGGTATTATTATGTCATCATGCCAGTCGAGTCAGAAATGTGCTGCCTATGGAGAGGCAAGCCGGTACAAAGTAGACCGCAGCCGCTAAAGCCTCCGATGATTTAAAAGCAGCCTGTGATTCGGTTCATGGGCTTTTTTTGTTGATTACGGCATATTGTTTGTTTACCTTTGTACTTCATATCCGTGAATAATCATGAAGTATTCCAAATATTTTACCTTACTTCTTTTCATACTTACCGGCGTTTCTACCTCCTTTGCTCAAACCGAAGAAGAATACGATAGCATAACTGACAATTTACTTTTCAGGAAAGAGATGAATGGAAGTGTCATTATTCACTCCCAGGGGTGGGGGCTTGAATACAGGTTTGGACATAACCGTACTGTTTTCAAAAAGCTGATGTACGAAGCCAATCTGCTGGAGATGAAGGATGCGAAGGAAATCAGGACAATTAATCCATTCTTTACAAATACAAAAAGCTACATTTATGGTAAGATGAATGCCCTGTACATCGTCAGGCTTGGGATTAACCAGCAACATATGCTGAACAGAAAACCTTATTTCGGCGGTGTAGAACTCAGAGCCTTTTATGCGGGGGGGCTTTCAGTAGGGTTTGCCAAACCGGTTTACCTTGAAATTGTTAAAATGGATATGTCGCTATACCAGCCAATAATTGTGGTTGAACGCTATGATCCGGATAAGCACTTTAACGATAACATCTATGGGCGCGCACCTTTTACCAAAGGATTCGACAAACTGAAACCATACCCCGGCGCTTATGTAAAAGCCGGATTAAGCATTGACTTTGGCACACTCAATCAGAAACCCAAAATAGTCGAAGTTGGCGCAGTGCTCGATTTATATGCGAAACCAATCCCGGTGATGGCTTTCAAAAACCCTGACCAGTTTTTTCTGACCATCTATTTAAGCTTTGGAATAGGGAAACGATACGATTAGAGAATGCATTTAAAGAAGAAAAATCAATTGTCAGTATAACGCATTAGCTGTCGTTCGTCAACACAGGCTATAAGTTAAATTAGACTCCTGCCCTGATAATAAACTTCAGAAAACAGCTTAAAACAACTCTGGCGCCCGGCTTTCAATACCGCTGATCATTTAACAATGGCCCGGTAAAATCATTTGATTCTCCGTATTTATACCTGATTCTTCAGGCAATTCTTCAGGCTTCCGGTTGGCCCGCCTATCAGAGTTTTATTCAGATTGCAATACGCCCTGAAGGAAAGGATACCTATGAAAAAAAACTCCCGAAACTGAAAGTCCGGGAGCCTTTTAAATATATACATTAAAAGAGGAATTATCTCCTTATAATCAATTTGCTGGTTGATGATACACCCTGCGATTCAATCCTAAGCATATAGATGCCGTTAGAAAGTGTTCCCAACTGGAAATCCCTGATAACACCGTTGACAACCTGAACCTCACGGGCAATTCGTGTTTTACCTAACAAATCGAACAACGAAACTACAGCTCCACCGGTGAATCTCGATTTAAACTGGATGTTTACCTGGTCCGAAGCAGGTGTAGGATAAATCCGCATTCCGTTACTGAAAACAGGTTCGTCAACACCCAATGCTACACTCCTGAAATTCCAGGTATCACTCCAATTGCTGGTATCACTGCTGCTGATGGCCCTTACCCTCCAATAATAAGTATTGGCGCTGTCGAGCAGGTTATTGGGCAACTTATACTGTTCAGGGCCAGCTGTAGTTGTAGCAGTAATGCTATAAGTTGAAGAGCTGGTCATCTGTGGATTGGAAGCAAACTCAAGTTTGTATTGAAGAACACCGCTGATTTTTTCCCATTTCAGGAAGGGCACCAGTTCTACATTGGTAGCATTGTTTGCCGGGGAATTCAGGGTTACCTTATCTACTGTTGTAAAATTACGCACCTCTGAAAACAGGGTGTCACGGGTATGGATGGCTTCCATTTTCCAGAAGTACTGGGTTCCGAAATGAAGTGTATCTGGTACCAATTTTGTAAGATTCTTAGCAGCAATATAGGTTTCGCTGTGATTAAATTCATTATCGGTTGCAATGTGAATATTGTACTTATCAAGACCTGCAATCGTGTTCCATTCAAGCTGCACATCCGGAGCCAGACCGGCAGTTGCATTGTCGGGCTTTTTCAGAGCAAAAACATTAACAACAGTAAACTTTCTTGATTCAGACCATTCCGAAGTATCTGCTGAATGGCGCGCTCTAACCCTTAGATAATAATCTTTCCCGAAATACAGAGCGGCTGCGTTGGTCTGAACCAGACTTCCGGCTACACTTGTGATATGGGCTTCCGGACTGTCGAAAGTTGATACTGTATCGAGTTGGAAATCAAAAAAGGATACACCGGTAATTTCGAACCATATGATCTGAACGTTGGGTGCGGCACCTGAAGAATTTGGATTCGGACGACGGATTACAGGCTTAACAATGGTCGTAAAACTTCTCGATGATGACCAGGCTGAGGTGCCCTCACTATCAATTGCCCGTACCCTCCAGAAATACAGCTGTCCAAAAAGCAGGTTGGTCATCCTGTAAGCCGTGAGTTCAGTTGAGAATGTAACCGGATTTGTAAATGCTTCATCCAACGACAGTTGAACTTCATAGTGCAATCCAATCTGGCCTGCTACTGCATTCCAGTCCAGTTCCACATTTGGAGCTGCATCGGTTGCACTGTTGTCAGGAGCTACCAATTCAGGAGTATAAATGTCAGGCGAGGCCATAACCATCAGGAACGCCAGGGAAGCAAGAACCGAGAGGTATATTTTTTTCATAATCGGATTATTTTTATTTCTTTTATTGCAAGTCCGGGAAAATGCCGGCACGAGTCTGAATTATTTTACAACTACGAATTTGGCCGACCTGACCTCATTGCCAACAGTAAGTTTCAACAGGTAAGTTCCCTGTTTCAAATGGCCTGCATCAATTGACAAATTCTGATCACCTTTGTTCAGATTACCAAATCCCTCAGCCTGCAGCAGGTTGCCCCTCAGGTCGTAGATCCCGGCCTGGACATTGCTTCTGACAGAAAGATCAAATCTTACATGAATCACTGATTTCACCGGATTAGGATAGACAGAAACTGAGTTATTCAGCCTTGAACCAGGGGTATCGTGTCCGTCTACACCAACATACGACCTGTTCTCGAAAATGCCTTTTCCCATCGTAGCAACATAAATGGCTCCAAGGTTAGAAACACCTGTGATATTATCAATCCATGGCCGTGAAGTGGTCTGCTGACGGATCATCATCACCGGTACATTGCCCATGCCTGAATTCTCAGCGGTCCATGTTGTATTTGCTCCAAGTGATTCGGTGGTATAGATACCTCTTTCCGTACCGATGATTACCCTGTCAGGGTCATTCATTTCAATCAGACTGGTATAGATGCGTGTATAAGGAGGAAGGTTACCCTGGGCCGGATTAAAAACCGGACTCTCGTCAATAGCATTTAAGGTGTAATAAACTCCTACAGTATTTTGACCTCCGCAGGTGACAATCACTCTATTTTCGTTTAGAGGATCAACTGAAACAGACGAGATACTTTCTGTATCCAATATTACTGTATTAGAGATTATGCAGCCAGAACTGGAAACATCAGCACGAATTGAATCATAGGCAAGGGCAATATTGGCTACCCTGATCAACTGGCCTTCAGAAGTACCAACAAAAAGATAATTGGCATCTGCAGAATATGCCAGGCAAGTTACATGACCTGTAATTTCAGCAATTTTGTACCAATCGGGCTCTTTGCTGAAATTCAGAGGTTCTTTGGTCATATAAACAGCATCGGTTACCCCAAGGAACAGGCGGGATGAAATGATATCCTTAACCCTGACTGAATCACCTTTTACAAGATCATAAGGAAGGGTATATTTAAAGGGGAAACGCTTGGAGCTGGTGAATGAGGCTTTACTCTTGACCGTTACAGTTTCTCCGGCCAGATGGGTCATGGTGGTATCTTTATAGTAGACGCTATCGCGGGAATTCTCGTTGTTGAAACTTTCCCATAATTTGAATGGTGTAAAATATACCCCACTATTTAGGTTTGCAATAGCATCAGGAATAAAAGCATCCGCCTGAGATTCTCCCATATCCTGAGAACGTGCAAAATGATCTCCTGAAGTAAAATTAACAGTAGAGGAACCACCATAGAAAATGGAAGTAGGATTGATCATAGAAACCTCAACAGTTCCATCCGCCAATGCCGATTAATTCACCTGTTTCAGGGTATTCCCTTTTTTATCGAGATAAAGAAGACCACTACCAGCTAAACTACCCAATGTATTCCCTTTATCATCAAAAGCAACAGTGTTGAACATGGATGAGTTATAATTCCTGTTCAGGCGCTTGAATGTCGCAAAATTGTCTTCAGTTGTTCCGACACCATTATCAGTTGCAAAATAAAACCTCTGGGAATTGGAAGGATCAGGTAATATGGTATGGATAGAAACCCCGATTTCGCCGACTGTTTTCTGCTGCCATTGGTAGAAACCTGTTTCTGAAATTTTGCGTCCTTCCCAAACATTAATTCCGCCCAGATAAACCAGATCAGGATTGGCAGGATTAACTACAATTGAACAGGAATACTTGCCATAATTAATATCATACAAGAAAGGATTAAACAATGCACTACCACCCGGCGCAACTACCTTCCAGGTTAAACCTTTATCTCTTGAAACATAAATTCCCTGAAGTGAACCCCTGTCAAACCCACTCACACTACCATCTGCAATTAAAACCGCATAAATGGTTGAACCATCAGAAGGAGCAAATGCTGTTTTAATTTTGGCTACACCAACTGTTGGGAGGCTGTCTAACCCTGTTCCGGTTGAGCGCAGGACAAAATTATTTACATCACCATTGGATGATATGTAGAGCTGACTGCCATATGATGCGGCAATTGCTCCGTCAGGGCCAACACTGACATCGTCACAATTTGAAGCAGGAGGATCAACTCCAATTTCAACCGAATTCCAACTGGTTCCGCCATCAGCCGAGTAGACCAGACCTCCCATATTAGCTGCAAATATTGTGTTTCCTGAAATTGCGATTTTTTTGATATAAATCCAGGATCCATCAGCAGTTGAAGCTAATTTGGAGAAATTGACACCGTCAGAGGATTTAAAGATACCCTGTCCTTTGGGTAACCGATCGATGATATATGGGTAAAAACCTTCAAAAAGATCTGTCGATTCACCGGTTCCGACATAAATATCTCCATTGGATGCCTGAGCCATGGCGCTAACATTAAGTACCACGTCGCCTGTTTCAACATAATCCCAGGTTTGTCCCCGGGTAGTTGATTTCCAGAGCCCGCCGGCAACACTGCCTACATACAGCGTTGAACCCGAACTTTCCCTGTTATCAATGATCAGCGATCTGGTGCGGCCTGAGAAATTATCAGGACCCATTGACAGCCAGTTCAGACCTAAAGCATCGGATGATTTCAAATCACCTTCAGGCCTTCCGGTTCTTGAAACATTTGCCTGGATAACCTGATCCGCAGTCTCATGGTTTCCGATCTGAGAAATATATTCCCATCCTTCAGCCACTCCTTCGGCAATCAAACCTGAACCAGGAAAATGAGCAACCTGCCTGAATGTTCCGGATGTCGTCAGAGCGAAGAGCCCTGAACCAAACACTAAAACCAGCAAGCCAATGAGTAAATTTCTATTTTTCATATACTTAGTAGTTTATTGATAAAATAATTTCCCGCAAGTAAATCAGTGGCACAAGTTACGCCTTTTTTATTGTCGTGCAACAGTTAAACCCTACTTTTTGCACACAAAATTAAGCAAGAAAAAACAACCAGACTGCGACTTGCATGTAATAAATGCCTGCTGCATAATAATCGTTTTTCGGTGAGCAAATGTAGGGTAATTTAACAATTTTGCAATCGTAGTTTGAAATTATTGAAAACTTTATGTGTTTTCAATAAAATTTACTCTCTTTGTGGTTGAATTATGCATCAGAAAATCCAGTTTAAACGGGCAATTTAACCTTCTATAATCACTGTTGTCAGGTAAAAACCATTCATTCTTTACCACCATCCCGATGGCAATCAGGACACACTGAATGAACGATTAAATTATAAAATCCGGTGTTTTTTCAGATAATCCGGGACAGTTAGTGTTCCCGCCTTCCTGACGGCAGTCAGGGTTGGTGCAGAATTTAAAAAGTAAGGCAGGGATTTTTATTTTCGGTCAAACAATATCATTTTCCGTTATTTATGTTTATCATAAGAATCACCGCCCGGACAACAGTGTTTTTAATTTGATCATAATACACTCATAATTACAACAGTCTCTAAACAATACACCAATGAAGATAACAATGAGATTAATTCTTGTCATTTCCGGTTTTCTGACACTCGGGGTTAATGTAGCACAAACCAGCGATTCGGCAGATAAGGAAGTTTACAAATTCAAAATAATTAAAAGTCTTCCGGTAACGCCGGTAAAAGATCAGTACAAATCAGGCACATGCTGGAGTTTTGCAGCTACTTCCTATTTCGAATCTGAATTGATGAGACTTGGTTATGATACCACAGACATTTCGGAAATGTATTTTGTCTACCAAGCGTATCAGGAGAAAGCCAGACAATATGTAAGGCATCATGGAAATGCAAACTTCGGTCCCGGTGGACAGGCACATGATGTGCTGAATGTTATACGGAAACACGGATTTACATCGGAGAATGAATATCCCGGATTATTGAAAGGAGAATCAAAACACATTCATGGCGAATTGGATGCCGTTTTGAAAGGTTATCTTGATGCGCTGATTGCCAACAAGGACGGAAAACTTTCACAGGTGTGGTTTGATGGCTACAAGGCAATACTTGACACCTACCTGGGTCCGGATCCGGCTGAACCGAAACCTGTGGCATCTCTTAAACCAGGCACTGATGCACAATATTCAAAGTTCAATTCCGAAGATTATATTGAAATCACTTCCTACACCCATCATCCGTTTTATGAAGCCATAGCTCTTGAGATTCCCGATAACTGGTCGCATGATCTATATTATAACATCCCTGTGGATGATCTTATTTCTGTAATTAACAATGCAATTAATACCGGATATACTGTTTGCTGGGATGGTGATGTCAGCGATAAAGGCTTCTCTCACAGCAATGGGGTTGCGATTATTCCCGTAAAGGATATGGCAAACATGGAAGGATCGGAACGTTCAAGGTGGGAAAAATTGTCGGAACGGGAAAGGAATGCCGAACTATACACCTTTGAGAAACCTGGTACAGAGAAGATTATCACGCAGGAGATGCGCCAGGAAGCTTTCGATAATTTTCAGGCAACCGATGATCACCTGATGCATTTTACAGGAATGGTGACCGACCAGCATGGCACCGTTTATTATACAACAAAGAATTCGTGGGCTGCCGGCAGCAACAAAACCGGAGGATTTCTTAATATCTCGGAGTCCTACGTAAGGTTGAATACCATTGCAATAATGGTTCATAAAGATGCTGTTCCGTCTTCCATCCGGAAGAAGCTTAAACTCTGAATCTAATCATGGTCGGGATTTTTTCGCTGACCCGGCTCACCATCTGAAAGCCCTGAATGGTTCAAAAAACAACTTCGCTGAACCAAACAATCTGCATTCAGTTTCTGAATATACTTTTTTCCTGTTTTGTGCGGCACATAAGTGCCAAGATTGCAACTATCTGATTAATTGTGTAAATGAAAAATATTATGGGTGCTTTTGGGTGCTGCAAGCTATTTTTGTGGCATGTTCATCAGGTGATATAAAAATCAAAGCAGGACAGAGAGAATCCAAATCATAATCCGAAAGGAAATCTTTTATGGAAATTGTTTACCGTTCAATTTAATGTATTTCGCGTCCTGTCATTAAAGGGTTTACCCTTTCCATTTCACATGATTTACTTTTTTGTAAATCATGAGATGTAAAGTTGCCACGCAATCAAGCAAATTTTCCTCTGCGGCGCTCTGCGTAATAACTCTGCGAACTCCGCGGTAAATTCTTTAACCGCAAAGAACGCTGAGAAGGCGCAAAGACCGCAAAGTGAACATTGAATTCTTTATGGGTAAACCTGGCTTCGGGTCAGAACCGGCTTCTAAAAATGAAAAAATTAAATTGGGTGCTGCAATGCACAGAACAGGACGTAAGGTTGAACACCATTGCAATAATGGTTCATAAAAATGCTGTTCCGTCTTCCATCCGAAAGAAGCTTAAACTCTGAATCTAATCATGGCCGGGATTTTTTCGCTAACCCGGCTCACCATCTGAAAGCCCTGAATGGTTCAAAAAACAACTTCGCTGAACCAAACAATCTGCATTCAGTTTCTGAATATACCTTCGTTATATCTGCTTACAACATATCCGACCTTATGTTTATCATGTTGGTTAGCGATGGCTGGAAGATGATAAAAAGTAATTCGTTTGTTAAAGAAGCAAAGCCGGATCCGGAATTGGTGTTTCCGTTTTGCCTGCCATTGGATACCAAACCAGTGGTCAGTTGTACTGAAACTTACTGCTGATGCATCTTCAGGCACAGTTGCTTAGGATTGTAAAATTTTGGATATCAACATTCAAATCATCTGATTAAAGATGATTTCTCACCGAAAAAGCGTTGACAGGCAGGCGTTAATTTTCAATACCTGCTGACTGTGTATCTTATTATCCCCTGATTAACAATTTTTAACACCGCTCCAATGGCGGATTAGCAATGCTCTGAGTATTTTTGCCAAAAAAAATATACCCGCCATGATTGAAACTGACATCAAGGAACTGAACGAACGCATTCAAAAAGAGAGTGCTTTTGTTGACCTGATTGAGATGGAAATGCATAAAGTAATCGTTGGGCAAAAACACATGGTCGAACGCCTGCTAATAGGTTTGCTTTCAAACGGACATATTCTGCTCGAAGGTGTCCCGGGGCTTGCTAAAACACTGGCAATTAAATCACTGGCCAACATCATAGATGCACACTTCAGCAGGATTCAGTTTACACCCGACCTTCTGCCTGCCGACCTTATCGGAACGATGATTTATAGCCAGAAAAAGGAAGAGTTTATTGTGCGGAAGGGGCCCATATTCGCTAATTTTATTCTTGCAGATGAAATTAACCGTTCACCGGCAAAAGTTCAGAGTGCATTGCTCGAAGCCATGCAGGAAAAGCAGGTGACCATCGGGGATCATACCTATCCCCTGTCCGAACCCTTTCTTGTACTGGCGACCCAGAATCCCATTGAACAGGAAGGCACTTATCCGCTGCCCGAAGCACAGGTTGACCGTTTCATGCTGAAAGTGGTGATTGGCTATCCTACGCGTGAAGAAGAAAAACTGATCATGAGGCAGAATATAGAGGGTAATCAGCCTGTTACCAGGACAATCATCAAACCTGAAGACATCCTCAAGGCAAGAAATCTCACAAGGGAAGTATATCTTGATGAAAAAATTGAGAATTACATTACCGACATCGTTTTTGCCACCCGTTTCCCGGCTGAAAACAAACTCAAAAAGTTTGAAGGCCTTATCTCCTATGGTGCATCACCGCGTGCAAGCATCAACCTTGCACTCGCCGCCAAAGCATATGCATTCATCAAGCGCCGGGGGTATGTTATTCCCGAAGATGTACGGGCAGTTGCCCATGATGTAATGAGGCACCGCATCGGGCTTACTTATGAAGCTGAAGCTGAAAACATTACTACCGAGGATATCATCAATGAAATCCTGAATACAGTCGAAGTTCCCTAAACATTACTCGAAGTTTTGGTAAACTTTCAGGAACTAAACATACATGGAAACCAGCGATATTCTTAAGAAAGTACGTCAGATTGAAATCAAAACCAGGGGATTGTCGAACCACATCTTCTCAGGTCAGTACCACAGTGCTTTCAAGGGACGTGGTATGGCTTTCAGCGAGGTCCGTGAATATCAGTATGGTGACGACATCAGGAACATCGACTGGAATGTTACCGCACGGTTCAGTCACCCTTACATCAAAGTGTTTGATGAAGAACGTGAGCTTACTGTCGCTTTACTGATCGATGTCAGTGGCTCCAATGAATTTGGCACACGAAGACAGTTCAAGGAAGACCTGATGACGGAAATAGCTGCAGTTCTTGCTTTCTCCGCAGTTCATAACAATGACAAAGTTGGTGTCATTTTCTTCAGCGACAAAGTCGAAAAATTCATTCCTCCCAAAAAGGGACTAAGTCACATTTTGCGCATCATCAGGGAATTGATTGATTTTAAACCCGAAAGTCAGAAGACAAACATAGCTGAGGCACTCAGATTTCTGACCAATGCCATGAAGAAACGATGCACAGCTTTCCTCATATCCGACTTTATTGATGCGGGATTTGAAGATGCCCTTAAGATAGCAGGACGTAAACACGACCTTGTAGCACTTCATATTTTTGATGAAAGAGACCAGGAACTACCTGATATGGGCCTGGTCAGACTTTACAGTAAAGAAACAAATGAGAGCATCTGGGTTGACAGTTCCAGTAAAGCTTCAAGAACCCAGTACAGGAAACACGCGCTGAAACGAATCGAAATGCTTGATCAGGCGTTCAGGAGAAGTGGAGTTGATTTCGCCAGAATTGCTACCAGCCAGGATTATGTAAAGCCATTGCTGGGATTGTTTAAAGCCAGGGAGGCAAGACGCTGATAAAAATCCGGATTTCAGGACAGATGAAAACAAATGGAATAAATCTTCAGAACAGAATCATCTCAGGAATAATCACTATTCTGGCCGGATTTATATTTTTATTGCCTTCGGTTGCATCAGCCCAGAAGGTAACCCCTGACACGACACGTTTTTTGATCGGTAGCCAGATAAATGTTACCCTGGAACTTGAAACCGGGCAGGGTTCTGTGGTTGAATGGCCTGTATTGGGCGATACCCTGACACGCGCTATAGAAATCATCTCGAAAAGCAAGTCCGATACAGTTAAAGTGGAAGGCAGTGATAAAATGGTGATTAAACAGGTAATTACAATTACCTCTTTCGACACTGGGTTCATTGTGATTCCACCAATAGCTTTCAGGGTTAAGACCAAAACAGGAGCCATTCAGGAACTGGTCAGCGAACCTGTAATGCTTGAAGTTATCAGTGTTCGGGTCGATGCCGTTAAAGACATCAGGGATATTAAACCCATTTTACAGGCACCCTATACACTTCGCGATTTCTTACCTTGGCTTTTGCTGGCGGCTGCTATTGGATTGCTGGCTACCCTCATCTGGTTTTATATCAGAAACCGAAAGAAAAACAAACCATTGATCAGAATACCGGCACGACAGCAAAAACCACCACATGTGCTGGCACTCGGAATGCTTGATGATCTTCGTAAAGAACAGGTCTGGCAGAAAGGTCAGATAAAGGAGTATTATACCCGTCTTACCGACATTCTGCGTGATTACTTCGAAAAACGTTTCGGTGTAAATGCAGCAGAAATGACCAGTGAAGAGATTATTTCGGCTTTGAAAGACCATACCGGAGAGGTGTCGGTTCTGAGTGACCTGAAGAAGCTGCTGACCCTCTCTGATCTTGCAAAATTTGCCAAAGTCAAGCCGATTGGTGCTGAAAATGAGCTCAGCATGACCTATGCAAAAACCATCGTTTTAAATACTGCAGCGGCACCTGTATCAGAGGACGCTGGAATCATAACCAACACTGAAACACAGGAAAACCGGAACCCGATAAACGAATAGACCAACATGTTCAATCATCTGAAATTTGCTAATCCTGAGGCTTTTTACCTGCTCCTGCTGATCCCGGTGGCAATTGCATGGTATTGGTTCAGGGATCCGGGAACCAGGGCTAAACTTCAGATTTCCGATTATTCAGCATTTCTCGAAAAATCAAAATCTTTAAAGCAATACTTTCAGCATCTGCTGTTTATATTCAGAGCCCTGGCCTTTGCATTGCTGGTGACAGCTCTTGCCCGGCCACAGTCAACACTTTCGCGGCAAAGTGTGAGTGTTGAAGGGATCGACATTGTTCTTGCGATGGATATATCAGGAAGTATGCTTGCTGAAGACTTTAAACCCAATAGATTGGAAGCAGCAAAAGAAGTTGCTGAGGATTTTATTAAGGGAAGGCCCAGCGACCGGATCGGACTGGTTGTATTCAGCGGCGAGAGTTTCACACAGTGCCCTTTGACCACTGACCACCCTGTACTCATTAATCTTTTTGATGAAATTAAGAGTGGAATGATTGAAGACGGTACTGCCATCGGTGACGGACTTTCAACGGCTGTTAGCCGGCTCAAGGAAAGTCAGGCTGTGAGTAAAGTAATTATTTTACTTACCGATGGAGAAAACAACAGGGGATTTATCGATCCGAAATCCGCCGCAGAAATTGCCAGAGTATTCGGTCTCAGAGTCTACACCATAGGCATCGGCACCATAGGTACTGCTCCATATCCTGTACCAACTCCCTTCGGTGTTCAATACCAGCAGATGGAGGTCAGAATTGATGAACCGTTGTTGAAACAAATTGCTGAAATGACGAATGGCAGGTATTTCAGAGCCACCAACAACCTGAAGCTGAAAGAAATTTACAGTGAAATCGACAAACTTGAAAAATCAAAAGTTGATGTAACGGAATTCCGGAGAAAAAAAGAGGAATTCAAACCATTTGCCCTGACGGCATTGATTCTTCTTCTGCTGGATTTTATCCTTGGAATTACTGTTTTCAGGAAATTCCCATAACGGAATATCTGATGGGTTCAAAAAGCGAAAACTGATGTTTAGATTTGAGCATACGATTTTTCTTAATCTACTGGTAATCATACCGGTACTAATCGTGTTATATTGGTTTTTTATCAGATGGAAAACCAGAGTGGCACTCCGGCTTGGCGAAAAGCAGGTTATATCCAGGCTTATGCCTGATATTTCCGTTTTCAGAAGTCATTTCAAATTCATTCTGGTCCTTTTAACCATTGTAGTTGTATTGCTGGCGCTCGCAAATCCTCAGGTAGGATCTAAAATAGAGAAAGCACAGCGCAAAGGTGTTGATCTGATCATTGCCATTGATGTTTCGAACAGTATGCTGGCGCAGGATATTCAACCGAGCAGGATAGAGCGTGCAAGGCAGTCGATATCAAGGTTGATTGATGAGCTTGAAAATGATCGCATCGGAATCATCGTGTTTGCAGGGAAAGCCTATACTCAGTTGCCAATTACAACTGATTACTCAGCTGCGAAGATGATGCTTGGAACGGTACGGCCCGATATGGTTCCGGTTCAGGGAACCGCCATCGGACAGGCAATAGATATGGCCATGGCTTCGTTTAAAGATGAGAAGTCGGGTAAAGCCATCATTATAATAACTGATGGTGAGAACCATGATGAAGATGCTGTTGAAAAGGCCGGAGAGGCTGCTGATGCCGGGATAAAAGTTTATACCATTGGAATGGGCCTGGCCGAAGGCTCTCCTATACCTGTCTACAAGGATGGCGAAATCGTCGGGTTCAAGAAAGATCAGTCAGGAGAAACAGTCATTACCAGACTTGATGAAACCATGTTAACCAAAATTGCTGAGGCCGGCGATGGAATCTATGTCAGGGCAAGTAATACACAGGCTGGTCTTCGGAGGGTTTTTGATGAAATAAGTAAAATGGAGAAGACCACCTTCGACACTATGAATTTTTCTGATTACGAAGATCGTTTCCCTTATTTTATCGGGCTGGCACTGCTGCTTTTGGTAATTAATTTCTTACTGAATGAGCGAAAAAGCAAATGGGCAGAAAAAATATCATTGTTTCACCCGACCAGGAATCATAAAAAATGAGATACATAACATTTTTAACCGCTTTATTACTGCTGATTACAGCCGGAAACCTGCCGGGCCAGAATGACAATTCACTGGTCCGGAAAGGCAATAAGCAATTTAAGGAAGGTAAGTTTAAAGAAGCAGAAATTGATTACCGCAAAGCCATGGAATTGTCGCCAAAATCTTTTAAAGGTGAATACAACCTGGGAAGCTCACTTTACAGGCAAAAAAACTGGGAAGAGGCAGGCAGGAGTTATATGAATTCAGCCAATAAAATGAAAACCAATGACGTTGCCGGAAAAGCTGCAGCCTACCATAATCTTGGTAATTCGCTGCTGAAAGCGGAGAAATACGATGAAAGTGTGGAAGCCTACAAACAATCGCTCAGACTCAATCCGGCCGACGAAGATACCCGGTACAACCTGAGTTATGCCATGCGCAAACTTCAGCAGCAACAACAACAGCAACAGAATAAAGATCAGAATAAAGACGACAAACAGGATAACAAGGATAAGCAAAACCAGAATCAGCAACAAAACCAGCAAAATCAGCAACAGGACAAGCAACAGGAGCAAAAGCAGCAGATTTCAAAACAGGATGCAGAACGTATGCTTCAGGCCCTGAAAAACGATGAACAAAAAACCATCGACAAGGTAAAAAAACAAAAAGCAAAACCTGTACAGGTTCAGGTTGAAAAAGACTGGTAGCTTTGTACAATGAAACAACTATGTTTGCGCTTAAGGTATTATCAAAAGAAATTCATGCAATGACAGGCAAAGACATGATTAAGCATATAAAATTGTCAGCCTTAATGTTGATGATGCTTTCTGCCCTTACTGTTACCGGTCAGAAAGTTGAATTCTCTGCTTCTGCAAGGGATGTAGTAGCTGTCGGTGACCAGTTCAGGCTGGTTTTTTCAGTTAATGCACAGGCATCCGGCTTTACAGCACCGGTGCTGAAAGACTTCACCATTCTGGCCGGGCCAAGTCAGTCTTCGAGCACCAGCATGCAGATCGTTAACAACCAGGTTACCCGATCAATAGATTATTCATTTACATACATTCTTCAGGCTTCAGGTGAGGGAACCTTCACCATTGGACCGGCATCGGTGAATGTTGATGGTAAAGTATACAAATCGAACCCTGTCACAGTAAAAGTGGTGAAGGGCAATGCCCCGCAACCAAGGCAAGGGTCGCAGGGGTCGCAGGGCAGCCAGCAGCCTTCAGGTGATCTTGGATCAAAGGATTTGTTTGTCAGGGCATCAGTAAATAAATCAAATCCCTATCAGGGAGAACAGATAATTGTCACATACAAAATATACACAAGAGTTCCTGTTGCTGAATACAGCATCACTAAAGCCCCGGGCCTTAGTGGTTTCTGGACACAGGATCTGCTCAAAGACAGTAAAAACCTGAACCAATACCGTGAAACAGTTGATGGTTCAGAATATGTGGTTGCTGAGATAAAAAAGGATGCCATGTTTGCTCAAAAATCAGGCAAACTTGTCATCGAACCCCTTGAGATGGATGTTATCGCACAGATACAGCGAAAAGCAGGACGCAGACCGACCAATGATCCGTTTTTTGACAACTTCTTCAACGACAGTTTCTTCGGCAACACCTTGCAGAATGTCAAGAAAACAATAAGTTCGAACCAGCTTACAATCAATGTTAAGCCGTTACCTGACAATGGCAGACCACAGGGTTACAGCGGAGCAGTCGGTAATTTCAGCATCACTGCCTCCACCGACAGGACTGAGTTGAAAGCCAATGACGCCATGAGCCTTAAGTTTACCGTTACCGGAAAAGGAAATGTTAAACTGATAGAAAAACCCGACCTCGTCTTCCCATCCGACTTTGAAGTATATGACCCCAGGGTAACTGACAATATCAGCACTACAGCATCCGGAGTCTCAGGCACACGCACTTTTGAATACCTTATTATCCCCCGGAATCCGGGCAACTTTACAATAAAGCCGGCTACTTTTTCTTATTTTGATATCAATGCCGGAGTTTATAAATCCCTTAAATCTCAGGAGTTTACCATCAACGTAAGTCGTGGCGATGGCTCGGAAGGAACTTTTACTGCCGGCGGAAATAATAAGGAAGATTTTAAACTGATCGGGAGCGACATCAGGTTCATCAAAACAGGAAAGATAAAGCTGGAGCCAGTCAACACCTATATCTATGGCTCGGTAGTTTTCTGGTTGCTTATTGCATTGCCAATAATCCTTTTTGTTGTATTCCTGTTGGTTTGGAAAAACGAACTTAAGAAGCGCGGAAATAAGGCGCTGATGCGTAACAGAAAAGCAACCGGAATAGCACGAAAAAGGTTGAAGCTGGCTCAGAAATTCCTGAAACAGGGCAATCAGGAAGCATTCTGGTCAGAGGTGTCCAATGCGTTATGGGGGTATATGAGTGATAAATTCAATATTCCAAGGTCAACCCTTTCGATGACTTCTGTGAACGAAGCACTGATCGCCAAAAATGTTAATGAAGAACTGATAAAACAGTTTATCAGCATCCTTAACAATTGTGAATTCGCGAGATTCGCCCCGGGCAACAAATCACAGGCGATGGATGAATTATATAATCAGGCCATTGATGTAATTACCCGTACAGAGCAAGAACTCAGGTAGTTATGAAATAACTAATAACTAATAACTAACAACTAACAATTAATAGTTTTTGGTTAACCGTTGACAGTAAAAATGATGAAGTGGTATTGGAGCTTCCAGCAATTAGTCAATTAGAATTGAAAATATGAAACTGAGGTTCGTTATTGGTATTCTGTTTTTGATCACCGCTTTTAATGTTTCAGCCGATGAGCAGGCAAACATTGATAAGGCCAACAAGGCATACATGGCCGGGTTTTACGAAAACTCAATCTCAATTTATGAAAAAATCATTTCGGGCGGAATGGTTTCAGCGGAGCTTTATTATAATCTGGGGAATGCCTATTTTAAAAGCAATAATCTGCCACCGGCAATTCTAAATTATGAAAGAGCGCTGAAGTTATCGCCCGGTGATGAGGATATTATCTATAACCTGGGAGTGGCCAACAGCAGGATTGTCGATAAAATTGATGTACTACCCGAGCTTTTTTACCTGCGATGGTGGAAAAGTCTGAAAACATGGTTTTCACCAAACGGGTGGACTTTAATGGGCATTGGTTCATTTTCGCTACTCTTCGTCATGGCGGCACTTTTCCTGCTATCACGCTCTGTTTCTGGCCGGAAATTATTCTTTACCGCAGGAGTTGTAATTCTCTTAATTAACATAACCTCCGGTATTATTGCTTTTCAGACATACAATGAATCCAGACTGCAGAACACAGCAATAGTTTTCACCCCGACCCTGCCGGTTAAAAGCTCGCCTGACGAAAGCAGTATTGATCTTTTTGTGATCCATGAAGGACTTAAAGTTACAATCATCGATAGACTCGGCGACTGGTGCGAAGTCAGGATCATGAACGGAAGCAAAGGCTGGGTAAAGGCAGCCAACCTCAAACCCATCTAGCACCAGGGTATGATCCGGGCTGTAATAAAGATTTCGGGAATCCACATTCAGCGTTACCTGAGGATAATCAATGAGCTTGGAATTTTCAGGGTGATCTTTCTGCTTGTCATTGTTGCCTATGTTTTTAAAGCGACACTGCAGCCCGGTATGCTGGTCCTGCAATCGATGCTGGTTTTATCGGTAGTGGTTCAGACTCACTTTACCAGAAAAGATTTTGTGTTGTTGAATAACCTGGGTTTGAACACCCCGGTTTATTTTATGCTTTTGTATCTTCTCTTTATCAGCCCGTTTATTCTGCTTTACCTCGTATGGCCCGACTACAAAGCCCTGGGAATCCTGATTTCAGGAACGCTGCTCACAACACTTTTTAACAGGCCATTCAGGAAAGTCCGCAAAATTCAACTTCCTTCCTTCAGGTTCATTCCGGCCGGATCCTGGGAATGGAGGGTCGGACTCAGACAGTATTTCCCGGTGTTCATTGCTGCATATATTATCCCGGCAGTGCTTTATCAGCAGGATTATCTTTTTGCGGCATCGGTGCTGCTGATCGCGATCACTTCGAATGCCTTCCTCATCAGCCATGAACCGGTCAATATGCTGGTGACGGTAAAATCTTCCGCAGTTGCTTGTTTCTGGTATAAGGTTTATCTACAGTGTGCATTTTTTACATTGTTTTCGCTTCCTCTGCTGATCTCTTCGCTGATTCTGTATCCTGAAGGAATCAGACCGGTTCTTCTGCTTTTCATCAATAGCCTTGTGGTCCAGGCGTTTGCAGTTTCACTTAAATATGCCGGCTTCAGACCTGGTGAGAAAACCCCTTACAATATGGCCATCATATTTTTACTGAATTTTACTTTTATTATTCCTGCCCTTTTACCACTTCCGGTCATTATGGCCGTTATTTTCGGCCGGAAAGCCATTTCACAATTAAAACTCATTGCCGGATGATTACAATTCAGAATCTTGATTTCAGTTATGGTAAATCGCCGGTAATCAAAAACCTGAACTGGCAGCTTGAAACAGGAAAAATTCATGGCCTGGTAGGTCTGAACGGAGCCGGAAAGTCTACCCTGTTTAATCTGATAGCAGGTTGGCTGAAACCTTCAAATGGTACCATCATGTACAATGAAATACGCCTAGACAGGAGTATTTGTGCCTTGATGGAAACGAACCCGCAATTTTATCCCATGATCAAGGGACAGGAATACCTCGATGTTTTTAAACTCAAAAACAACCAGTTCGATATCTCAGCCTGGAATAATATATTTAAACTTCCACTGAATGAGGTGGTGGATAACTATTCAACCGGGATGAAAAAGCGTCTTGACCTGATGGGAATTCTGGCTATGAACAGGGAAATCCTGATTCTGGATGAACCTTTCAATGGCCTTGATTTTGAAGCCGTCAGGCTGGTTCAACAAGTCCTTCCATTGCTTGCTTCCAAAGGAAAAACCATCATCATCAGTTCGCACATTGCCGAATCGCTTACCGCTGTCTGTAACAGCATCAGTCTGCTCCGGAATGGCGAAATCGGGCTTCAGATCAGGAAGGACAGCTTCGCAAATCTCAGTGAGATGATTGATCTGCACGGAGGTATCAAAACAGAAGACTTCCCTTTGTGAGCATTAATTTTATCATGGCCTGAGATTGAATGTTTGCCTATTGAGGCAGCGATTGATCACACGTCAATATTGCCGGGTGATTCAGATATAACCAATCCCCGGTGCATAACCTCAGACCCCGCAACCCCGGTAATTATACCTACTGAAGTCAAACTGAACTCTTCGATCCGAACAAAAACTGTGAAACATATCACAATCTTGTCTGCAAAGGTTGTTCAGACATTTATTAGCCTGAAATATAATTTGCCGTACGCGATTATTGAAAAGGCTATACCTGCACAAACCTGCGAAGTTGACAATCTGCATTTTTTTCTTAAATTTACCTTAAATATACCTGCCATGAAAATTGTCCTGATACTTTTCTTCTGTTCGGCTGTTTCTTTAATGGCTTATAATCAGGATTTTATACCAGCTCAGCCTGTTGGAGGCAAGCAACAGCTGAAGTATTTTTTTGATCAGGAATTAATCTATCCTGCAGATGCTTTGAATTCCGGAAAGGAAGGAAAAGTTGCCTGTAAGTATTTCATTGATGAAAAAGGACAAATTGAACACATCAGTTTCAGTGATGGTGCATTGCCTGATTTCAGTAGCGAAATTTTACGTATTTTCCGGATGATTGAATGGGAACCAGCAACCTTGAGAAGCATTGCTGTGAGCGACAGCGGTCACTATGAATATGAATTTAATATCCGGAGATATAACAGATTATGTAAGCAAAGAGGGTACATTTCCCATTTGTATCCCTTTGAACCAACCGACACTTCCGGTATCATATATTTGTATAAAAACCTGGAGACTGCCCCCCACCCTATTTTTACCAACGATAAGATAAATCTGGCAGGATTCATAGCTGCCAATCTTGTTTATCCGGAGGCGGCCATCAAACAAAACGTAAGTGGGGTTGTTAAGGTTACGTTTGTGGTTGAACCACACGGCAGAATTTCAAATACCAGGATAGTAAACGCTCTGGGTGCCGGCTGTAATGAGGAAGCCATAAGAATTATCCGGCTGATTAAATGGATGCCCGGTACTGTAGGCCAAAAAGCAGTGAGAACGAGAATGAGTATTTCGATAAATTTCAACCTGGATCAGGGGCCCGACGGAAATTTTAATCCCAATATCAAATCAAGCTACGGAGGATAGCTAATTATTTAAACCAAATTAAGAAACTATGCGTAAATCATTATTGACACTTTTTTTATCAGCTATTGCTGTGATGGCAGCCAGCGCGCAAACAGCCGATACCACCCGGCTATGGACCAAAGGCTTCAAAGCTTCCTTAACTTTCAATCAGGTCTCCCTGACCAACTGGGCCGCCGGTGGTGAAAACAGTTATGGCGGAAATTCATTTCTCAATCTGTTTGCCAACCTAAAGCAGGGCAAAACAAGGTGGGACAATTCACTTGACCTTGCCTACGGTATGGTAAAACTGGGGGATGCCAAACTGAGAAAAAGCGATGATAAAATCGATTTCGTTTCAAAACTTGGTCATAACGTCATCAATAAAAATCTTTTCCTGAGCGCCAACCTGAACTTTAAAACCCAGTTTGCGGAAGGATACAATTATCCTGATGATTCTAAACTGATTTCAAACTTTATGGCACCGGCCTACCTGATGCTTGGACTCGGACTCGATTTTAAGCCATATCCTTATCTTTCCATTTCATTCCTGCCATTAACCGGAAGAATGGTTATTGTAAACGACACTTCACTTTCTGTTGGCTATGGACTTGACCCCGGTAAGACCATCAAAGGAGAATTCGGCGCTGCCCTGAAAGTAACTTTTGAGAAGGATATCTTCACCAATGTCAGCCTGAAAAGCAAACTCGATATGTTTTCAAATTACATGGACCGGCCGCAGAACATCGACATCAACTGGGAAGCCCTGCTGGTGCTGAAAGTGAATAAGCTGATCTCAACTTATGTTGGAATTCAGACCATTTATGACCATGATATCAGGATTACAGATAAAGATGGCAAAACAGGGCCACGTACCCAGTTCAAACAAACCTTCGGAATCGGATTGTCCTATTCCATCAAGCATCTGGATGCAAGAATCAAACAATAACCAAATCTAACCCCAATAAAATCAAACATTATGAAACTTTTAGACGAATTCAAAGCCTTTGCCATGCGGGGCAATGTCATCGACCTGGCCGTTGCCGTTATCATCGGCGGTGCCTTTGGCAAGATTGTATCATCTTTTGTGAATGACATCCTTATGCCTCCCATTGGTTTATTGCTCGGTGGCCTGGATTTCAAGGATCTGGTTTTCACCATGAAGGAAGCTGTGGGAGAAACACCGGCTGTAACCATGAACTATGGCATGTTCATCCAGAATGTGGTTGATTTTCTGATCATTGCCTTTGCTATCTTTATGGCCATCAAGGGGATGACCTCGTTTAAAAAGAAAGAAGAAGAAGCACCTGCAGCTCCTCCTGCACCTACTAAAGATCAGGAGTTATTGTCCGAAATCCGCGACTTGTTGAAAAATAAATAACCGGATCAACAATCAAAAAAAGCCTGTATCAGTGATGCAGGCTTTTTTTTTGAGCGATATTCAACCATGGCAAATAACCACACATCAATATCTTCAGGTTGACAGGAAGATATTGTTGAATGCATTAAAACAAAAGCAAAATTCAATTCCAGACTGTTGCTTTGCCGAATCTTCTTATTTTTATGCCGTAATCCGTCAGTCTGAAACTGAAGTCAAATCCTTGTCTGATATGCTGAAATCCTTCAAAGTTCCCAACAACATTGTCATTGTTTTCTCAATCATCATTATTGCTGCGGTGCTTACCTGGATCGTTCCCGGGGGAAAGTATGACCGCCAGACCATAAAAGTGAATGGGGTAGAAAGAACTGTCATCGTAAATGACACCTATAAAACCATCGATAGTCAGCCACAGACATGGCAGATTTTCTCAGCTTTCTATAAAGGATTTATCAATATGTCGCACATCATCGTGTTTATACTGATGATCGGCGGAGCATTCTGGATCATGAATGAAACAAAATCGATTGATATCGGAATTCTTTCATTCCTGCACCTTACCAAACGATTTGAACGATGGAAACTTGTAAGGATGCTTGGAGTTGACAACATCATCATGGCATTTATCATGATCATTTTCAGCGCCTTCGGTGCTATTTTCGGCATGGCCGAAGAAACACTCGCATTTACCATCATCTTTGTGCAACTGGGCATCAGAATGGGTTACGATTCACTGGTAGGCATAGGCCTGTGTTATTTTGCTGCCCACATCGGCTTTGCAGG
Organism: Bacteroidales bacterium; assembly: GCA_016705005.1. Taxonomy (GTDB): domain Bacteria; phylum Bacteroidota; class Bacteroidia; order Bacteroidales; family Lentimicrobiaceae; genus Lentimicrobium. Next base: position 213,855 of record JADIZB010000038.1, read on the forward strand.
GGCTATTCTCAACCCTTTCACGATAGGTATCGCCCAGGGACTTTCAAGTGTCCCGTTGTTTACAGGAATTGAATACCGCGTTGTATGCTGGTTTATCTTCACTTTCCTGGCCATCGCTTTCGTTCTCTGGTATGCCAAAAGGGTGAAAAAGAATCCTAAAAAATCAATCATGTTCAACGAAGATGAGTACTGGAGAAAAAGGAACGAGTCGGATGTTGAAACCATCACCTACTATACACCAAAGTCAGCCTGGATTGTTGGTGGAGTGCTTTTCATTATCATGCTTATCTATTCATTCTACTTCCCCACGACCAATCTTAGGGTTGGACTAACTACCGTTAACGGACCATTTATTCCGGTCTTAACAGTAGTTTATGCCATAACCAGTTTCTTTGCACTACGGAAATCATTGCACTTTTATATCCTGAACATCCTGGCTTTTACCATTTTTTACCTGGTTCTCGGCGTTCTTGGCTATGACTGGTATATCATGGAGATAGCGGCATTGTTCCTCGCTATGGGTATTTTTACGGGTTTTGCCGCAGGGAAAAAGAATTCAGAAATTACAAAGCTGTTTCAGGAAGGCGTTAAAGATATTGTTTCTGCCGCCCTGGTTGTTGGATTTGCCGGTGGTATCATTGCCATTCTGAACGACGGACTGATCATCGATACCGTGTTGCATTCCCTGGCCAACTCACTGAAAGGTACCGGCCAGTTGACGGCAGTAACCATAATGTACGGGTTCCAGTCGCTGCTCAACCTCATAATCACCTCCGGCTCAGCCAAGGCTGCCCTCACCATTCCCATCATGGCCCAGTTTTCGGATATTATAGGACTCTCCCGACAAGCCACCATAACAGCGTTCCAGTTCGGAGCCGGCATTACAGACATGATCGCGCCCACTTCAGGTGTCCTGATTGGTGTATTGGGCATCGCAAAAGTCCCCTACGGCAAATGGGTGAAGTTTATCCTGCCATTTATGCTCTTCCTGGCTTTTGTTGCATGGTTGTTGCTGATCCCGACTGTAACCATGAAATTGAGCGGATTCTAGATACCAAAGTCCATTTCTATTGGGAAACTCTCAAATCCTGCCTGACCTCTATCGGCGGGCAAAACTACAGGCAGGGTCCAATGGGCTTAAAATATTGATATTTAATATTTTACAAACTGAACTCATATTTTGTCAATAATCTGACAACCAACCATCCAATAGCAATTGGTTGTATATTAAAACAAGCAGTCTCAGATCAGTTGTGTGAATTACGGTCTGCCCGGTGATTCGGGCTTGCAGAAAATCACTTTTCAATAATACATGTTCTATGAAGATCCTTTCCTTTGATTTTTCAACATTTGCAGAAACCAACCACAAAATTGTACAGTATGTCATAGTTGCAGTGGTCATTTCCGCACTGGCAGTCATACTAGCAAGAATTCTGCAAAAAATAATGAAGGTTTACTTTGAGCGTTCAAGCCATGTACTCAGGGTTGACCCCACCAGGTATAAATTCCTTCGGAATGCTGTCAGCTTCGTGGTTTTCATGCTTGCTATCACCCTCATATTCTATACTGTTCCTGAACTAAGAACCATTGGCATCACCCTGTTTGCCGGTGCGGGAATCTTTGCTGCCATCATCGGATTTGCATCGCAGGAAGCCTTTTCGAACATCATCAGCGGCATTTTCATTGTTATCTTCAAACCTTTCAGGGTAGGCGACAACATCAAAATAGGCGATATCCATCAGGGTGTGGTTGAAGACATCACCCTTCGGCATACCATTATCAATAACTTTGAAAACCGCCGGATCATTATCCCGAATACGGTCATCAGTTCACAAACCATCATCAATTCAACCATCGAAGACGAAAAAGTATGTACCTTTATAGAGGTTGGGATCAGCTACGAAAGTGATCTGGAAAAAGCCAAAACCATCCTCAGTGAAACTGTTGAAGCCCACCCGAACTGCCTCGACAACAGATCTCCGCAGGAAATCATGGAAGGTGTGCCTCAGGTGATAGTGCGGGTAATTTCCTTTGGTGAATCATCAGTCAATCTCAGGGCATACGGCTGGGCTGCCAATACCGGAGAAGGATTTGTTATGAAATGTGATGTTTTTGAATCGCTGAAGCAGAGATTTCAGGATGGTGGAATTGAATTCCCCTATCCACACCGGACGATTGTCTATAAAAAGATTGAAGATGAAAAGTAAACCCATTGTCAAAAAGTCAAACAGTATTCGCAACTATCGTAAAAAATCAGGCTTACCGCCAGGAACGCTGGTTTATACAGGCAACTTAAGCCATGAGACATCATTTGATCTTTTTTGTTTCGATGCTAAAACGATTGAGCGAACCGAATCGGACAAGATTGAAGAAATTATAAAAAAAACGGACAAAAGCAGAAACAACTGGATCAACATCAACGGACTTACCAATACGGAACTCATCAGTAAACTGGGCGACCATCACACCTTACACCCATTAATGCTTGAGGATGTACTTAACACCGAATCGGTGCCCAAAATTGAAAACTATGGCGATGTGCTCTTCATCAGCCTTAAGATGCTGAAATGGAACGAAGAGATGAACTCCATCGAGGCCGAGCAGATCAGTTTTATTCTTGGACAAAACTACCTTCTCTCTTTTCAGGAAATAGAAGGGGATGTATTTCAGCCTGTCAGGGAACGGTTGCTGAATGGATTAAGCAAAGCCCGCGAAAAAAGCATCGATTTTCTTGCCTATGTGTTGATTGATAAGATAGTCGACAATTACTTTGTCATTCTTGAGAAGATTGAGGATCATATAGAATCTACTGAGCTTGAACTGATCAGGGATACAGATCTGATCTCCCCTGGGCATCTCATGCATCTGAAAAAACAATTGATTCAGATCCGTAAGCATGTTTATCCGCTAAGGGATGAAATCAGGAAACTGCAGCGCGACGAATCAATACTGATCGATCGTAAAACCATCAAATACATTAACGACCTTTACGATCACCTGCAGAACATCATTCAAAACCTTGAAAGTTTCCGTGATACCATAAGCAACCTGATGGAGCTTTATTCATCAACCATCTCAAACAAACTCAACAGTGTGATGAAGACGCTGACGGTGGTGGGCGTGATCTTCATCCCGCTAACCTTCATCGTCGGCCTCTATGGTATGAACTTTGATTATATGCCGGAACTTCGCTACCACTGGGGCTATCCTGTCGTGCTGATTGCGATGCTGTTCATCTCTGCCGGTATGTATATGTATATGAAATCGAGGAAATGGTTTTAGAGAAATAATTCCGAATGTCTAAATTTCTAATTTCTAATTTCTAACCATAATTCCGGTTTTGGGAGGATAAACCGGTGGTTTTCAGAATTTCCCGTCCTCCAATCATCCAATACTCCAATACTCCAAATCCAATCCAATCCCAATCATCAAATCCTCAAATCCTCAAATCCTCAAATCCTCAAATCCTCAAATTAAAACAGGAATTCACAAATCTTAACATTCGCATGGAACGATAATTGCAATCATTAAATGTTTTTGCTTAATTTTAAGCATTCTTACATTGGCTCCATGACACTCAGAAAAATCGGAATCATTTTACTGTTGCTTACCGGGATTACTGCTCATGCTCAGTATTTTGGAGAACCATTCAGTCCTTATTCAGGTAGCGCAGGGTTTCCTGCTGGCAGTAATGTTTCATCTTCTTACCAATTCAACCTGCAGACCGGTGCCTTTTTCAATTCCGGCTATGGCGGGGGCAGCCTTTTCAATTCATATGTTGCGCCTTCATTCAGCAAAGATCTGGGGAAAAAGTTCACATTATCGGCCGGAGCGGTAATTTCCAATTCAACCTTTACGGATGTCTCCATGATAAGCTCCGAGGGAACTTTAAAACCATACTCCGGCAACCTGACTAATTTTACGCTGTATGCAGCAGGTGCCTATCAGGTAAATGAAAGACTTACGGTAACCGGATCAGCATTCAAGACCATCAACCCGGCCTTCAATGCCAGGCTTAACCCCGATAAATTGCGAATGGAAGCCCAGGGCATGAGTTTCGGTTTTGGTTATCAGGTCAGTGAGAATGTACACATCGGTGCTGAAATCAGATACCAGCAAGGCAACAGTAATATATATTCTCCATACGGAATTCAGGGCAACAGCCCCTTTTTGAATAATGGCATGGTTGGATATTGAAAATGGCCGGTTGTGATTGATACACTTCGGTTGCGCCCACCTGAATGCCTACTGCCTACTGCCAACTACCTACCAAATACATCAAACAACGAACCCCCAACCCCCAACCATTAACTTTCAAAGCCTGAATGCTGATCCTGATTTCCCCCAGCAAGACACTTGATTTCAAGAGCCCGGTTACCATCCAGGGTCACACTGATCCTGAATTGATCAATTATTCGAAAAAACTGGCAGCCATCCTTAAACGCAAATCGCCCCGCGATCTGGCTGCATTGATGGACATCAGCGCAAACCTGGCCGAACTTACGGCATTCCGCTATAGTGAATGGCATCACCCCTACCCTGCCGGCAAAGCCCGCCCGGCATTGTCGGCTTTTAAGGGCGACGTTTATGAAGGATTAAAGGCATGGGAATTGGATGAAGAACAGCTGGCATTTGCCGGAAAACACCTGCGTATACTCTCAGGTCTTTATGGATTGCTGAAGCCGGCCGATCTTATGCTTGCCTACAGGCTTGAGATGGGCACAGCCCTGGAGGGAAAGGATTTCAACAACCTCTATCAGTTCTGGGGTAACCGGATAACACGACAGGTAAAAACAGCCTTAAAAGCATCCGGCAGCAATGCGCTGATCAATCTGGCTTCGGATGAATACGCGAAAGCCGTTGATTTTAAATCAATCAAAGCCAGGGTGATTACCCCTGTTTTTAACGAATTCAGGAACGGAACCTATAAGTTTATCAGTTATAATGGCAAAAGAGCCCGGGGGCTGATGACCCGCTTTGTAATCGAAAGGAATATTACCGATCCGGAGCAGATGAAACTATTCAATGATGAAGGTTATGAATTCCTGGAGAAGGAATCGAAGGGAGATCGCTGGTTTTTTGCCAGATAAAGAAATTAATTTTCGAAGCAAGCCCGGAATGGACGGCCTTGAAGCCAGCAGGCAGATCAGGAAAATCAGCAGCAAGGTCATAATCATCGCCCAGACAGCCCATGGACTTGCAGGAGACAGAGTTAAATCGATCGAAGCAGGTTGCAACGATTATATTTCGAAGCCCTTAAACCGGCAATTGCTGATCAAATTAATCAGGAACCAGTTACAGGCAAAAACAAATAACTGACCTGTTTTGCTTCACTCTTCACTTTACTCTTTTTACCCGCCTGAGAAGCGGCGGGCAGGCTTTACACTTTTTACTTTGAGCTTACAACTTCTTTCCACAATCCCAATCTCCTCCTCCGTTAACCCATAAAGTTCATAAACCATCATGACAATTTCCTGATCGGTTTTCTCTATTTCTGCTTTTATGGCCATAGCTTGTTGCGCCTCCTGCAGAAATCAGGTTTCCCATCCGGCTTCAGGATTTATGGCTATTTTATGTCCATTCTATAGGTTTGTGAAGGATATAACCATCTTTCTTTACAACTTCCGGTGGAAACTGGTTATCGGCAAGTTTTTTACGTCCAATGGTAAAATAGCCTTTCGCCACCAGGGAAACGGAATTGTTGAAACGTTTAGGAGGAAACGCAATCAACACGCGTTTGCGGGGAAAATGAGCATGAATTTCTTTAACCGGCGGAACTAAATCACTATCACCTGAAATTAACATAGCAATATCATATTGATCAGTAAAAGCATCGATCATCATTTGTGTCGCAATGTTAACATCAGTCATTTTTTCATTATAATTCGCCCATATATTACCACATCTTCTGCACTCAATAGTCCCTTTTTGATAGTGGCCATAATAGACTTTTATACCAGTAGTCTCAAGAGCTTCAATATAAGTAATTTGTCGTTTTTGTTTATCCGGATTATTACTTACACTTGAGGTGAAATATTTAATTCCTGATAATTCCTGATCGGGCTTTATTAAGTCCAATACTAATTTATTTATATCCAGCCATTTACAATTGTTAAATCCAGCTTCTTTGATACCAAAATATAGGTTGAATCCATCAACATAAACGATTACCCGTTCTTTTTTTTGCATAAAACTTGCCTATTACTTACTTATCACTTGCTTTTACTATAATAATGTCTTACTTTTGTACAACAGAAACATCACCAAAGATAGCATCTTTGGTCCGACGCTCCGAAAGGGGCGTTTCTCTTTTATACCAACTCTTTTTAATATTCATAATTGTGTGATGACTGGCAAAGCGACCTCTATGCCTTCATTTCGCTTCAATGGGTAAACTTTCTGATTTAGTACTGCTTGCTTTTTTTCACTTTTCACTTTTTCACTTTTTCACGGGGCACTTTTCACTTTACGGGCTCTTTTGCTGTTTCTTGGCAGGCCTTTTACTTGCCATTCCCTTCCACAATCCCAATCTCCTCCTCCGTTAACCCGTAAAGTTCATAAACCATCCGGTCAATTTCCTGATCGGTTTTTTCAATTTCTGCTTTTATGGCCAGGGCTTGTTGCGCCTCCTGCAAAAAGTAGGCTTCCCATTCGGCTTCTTCCGACAGCGAAAGTTTTACCTTCTTTTTCGCCAGCTCTTTTATAAACTCCGCATACGAAAGCAAATACCAGTTTTGCAGCTTGCCGGGCAGCTCTTCGAGGTTGAATTTGCGCTGGAGGGAGCGTTGGAATTTTAAAGTGATGGTTTTCAGATCAGAGGTTAACCGGGTGCGATCGGTTGCAAATTGTGCAAGTGTTTCAGTCTGTTCTTCATTTGCTATGGGAACAGGGAAATGCTCAAAATATATTTTACGGATTTCGCGACGATTATCACCTAATTCAGGACAATTCCACCAAATCCAAAGTTTAGCCAATGAAGAGTTAAATATGGCAGTGAGAAACAATAGAGAAACGGAATCATTTTGTGCAGAAAGGATAAAACATTTATCGTTACAGAAAAAGCAACTTTCATCGTACATAAATGGAAAAACCGAAGTCATATTGGGATAGATGATTTTGGGTTTGGCAAAATCTTCGTGATAGTTGATGCTGTCTTGTGTTTCAAACCACTTTCCGTTTGTCCTTTTACGAGCACCATTGTCACCGGTCTGTTTCAGACGGTCATAATCATATGAAAGCAAGTGTTCTTTGATTGCTGGATAATTCTCAATATCCAATTTTAAGGATGGGAATGTGCCTATCAAATATTCATAACCGGTTATTTCATAGGGGGAAATATCCCGACCGCGCACCATCGGCTTTATAAGTTCAGCACTCCTGGCATTCGTTTTAATTAACTTTTTTCGTGTTTCTTCATCAATGTAAAATGCTTCGTTATATCCTGTAAGTATTCCTCTAAAAATTGAAATTGGCAAATCTTTCAATTCGATGCTGTTCAATTTCATTTGTTCAAGTTTGTGTGCTTCGTCATGTGGTACTATTACCCAGCTCCCAACAGAGAATAAATTACCGGTTTTATTTAATTCAAATATGGTTTCTAAATCAACGGTTTTAGATTGTATTGCACACGCTTCAGTTTTACCTTGATATGGTTCATTGGTTAGAATTAAAATGTGTGGATCAACAACTGCATCGGAAAATACAGGAATGCCAGGAAAATCAATTAGTTTTGTAGGGTTTGCTCTACTTGAAAGAAATATCCTTAAACCCTCGCCATAATTCACCCTCAGCCATTTATTGGAAGTAATAAAGCCTAAAAAGCCTTTGGGCTTAAGTATTTGACAACCTCGTTCATAAAATAGGCAATATAAGTCTGCGCCTTTATTATAAGTCTGATAGCCACATTTAGAGAGCATTTCACTCATTTCACCCATACTCTGAAGCTGCACATACGGAGGGTTCCCGATCACCACATCAAAGCCACCTTTGTATTCAGGGCGAAAAGCATGTTCACGGTTGCAGGTCATCATTTTTACAAGGGGCAGCAGCCCCTTGCTGAATGTCGTCAGGCGTTCATCCTGTTGCGGGGTTAGATCTCTGTTGTTAGCATCAATTACAAGGGGTTGCAACCCCTTGTAATTTGTAAAGTGATCATCCGGTATCGGGGTCAAATCCATGTTTCTGGCATCCGCAAGGGGCAGCTGCCCTTGTAATCAACGTATCCCGGGGTTATTTTTTCAATTTCTTCTTTCAAGTTTTCCGGATAAGCAAGGGGTTGCAGCCCCTTGTACTCATCAAAATCCGGGGTTGTAATCCCCCGTTTTTCATTTGTATTGAAATGCTTATCCCTGTTATTGACAATATATTTCAACGTGTTTTGAAATTGTTCTTCGGAAAGGATTGGCTTACTGTGAAATTTCTGCGCCCACAAATGGTAGGTTTCTTCCTTAGGGATTCCCAGATACTCCTTAAATTTCTGTGCTGACTTTCCCTTCAGTTTTCGCATTATTTGCGGAAGTTCTTCTTCTTCGCAAACCAATAACATATGTACATGGTCAACTCCGATGTTAAAGGCCATGCAATTTATTTTATCTTCAATAACGATTTCTGCAATAATTGCACTTACTTTTAATCCATCATTTTCATTTAAATAAACCGAACGGTCGATATGCATCTCACCGCTTGCCCTATGTTCGCGTACCCTGTATTTTATCATACGCTCAGAAGTCCGGGTGTCGTGAGTCACAAAAGTAACGTGCCAGGCTGATTTATTTTTCAGCTGAAATACATTCGGGAACTCCTTTTGCCAGTTAAAAGCCTTATCGCCTGCCACCGCCGGGTCGTCGATCAATGAATTCCCGCACTTCAGATTGTGATTCAGGTCGTTCAGCTTACGGTTGGGCTGGGCGGTGCGCAGCCACAACGAAAGTTTGGCTATTTCAACACTCTCCTCGTTGATATCTACCCCAAACAGGTTGTTTTCGAGGATGCTGTTTTCGAAATCGCCCAGCACCAGTGAAGAGCCGAATAGCTTGGCCTGCAGTTCGTCGATCAGACGGTGCTCCGAAATCAAAAAATCGAGCGCCTGATTCAGAAATGCACCGGAGCCACAGGCCGGGTCGCAGATGGTGAGTTGCAGCAACCAGTCGCGGTATGCATTCAGTTTTTCATTCAGCGGCTGTATGGTTTTCTTTGTGCGTTTGCGGTCGGTTGTGTAATCCTCCTCTGTCAGTCCCAGAGCTTCCTTTTTCTCGGTACAGAGTTTGCCTACGGTATTGTCAACAATGTATTTTGTAATGTATTTAGGAGTGTAAAAAACACCGTCCTTCTTGCGCTTGCTCTTCGCTTTATCTACCGGCTGCCCTTCAAGCTGCGCCTTTATTTCGTCGAGTTCATTCAACGAATTTTCGAAGATATGACCCAGAATATTTACATCCACTTCGCTTATAAAGTCATATTCAGAGAGCTTCATGGTGTGCCGGAAAAGCAGCTCATCGTCCATCTTCAGCGTTTCGAGCAGTTCGTCGTGCCTGAATAGTCCGCCGTTGTATGCATACACTTCGTAGCGTTTCCCTTTAAAACCGGTATTGAGGTATTCAAAGTACTTTTTAAACCGGTCGTACAAAGGAATCTGCACATCGCGGTCCTGCAGATCGTGCCAGTCATCCAGGATAAGCCTGACCGAATTGGGTGGCAGGAGTTGCCTGTCCTCAGCAAAAAAGAGGAACAGAAAGCGGTCGAGCAATTTCTGCGATTTCCTGAACAGGGTAAGCGCATCGTATTGAGGATTAAGTGCTACAAGGTTCTGATGTAGTTCACGTTTAAACCGGGAATAATCGTTGTAGAGGTTTTTGGTAATGACATCTTCCTGGCTAACCGATTCATCCTTGATACGTTTCGGCAGGTTTCTTTCGATATTTTCAAATGCCAGGCAGAGCCAGAGTAGTTCAAACTCTTTGAATGTCAGGGTAAACAGATTAAATTCGATGTGATCAATAGCATTGTCGATGTAAAAACGCAGCTTTTCAAAATTGGAGGTAATTACATAGATGCAATCGGGCTGATTGTTTTTATAGCCGAATGCCTGGGTTTCAATCCTGCCCAGATCGGTGGTTTCAGTTCCCTTCAGCTCAATTACAGCTACTACCCGGGGGCCGTTCGCCCAGTTCAGGATAATGGCACCATCCGCTTTTTTGCTGTCCTTGACATTTTTGTATTCGGTGGTCAGGTTAAAGGCAGGAGCCGGATTCTTGGTATACCCCAATACATTCACAAACAGGTCGATCAGAAATTCACCCTGGTATTGTTCTTCTTTGCTGTTGCGGATGTTCTCCTGCACTTCAGGATTGTGAAACCGCACAGTAAATTTCGCATATGCGGCTTTAACTGCATCGGGATCCTGGACTTTCAGGTATTTGCTTAGGACTGAATTCTGGAAGAAGGTCATTGATATGGAATTCGGAATGCATTTCAGATGCAAACCGGGTTAAGTTCCAACAAATGTAACGTAAATTGAACAATTGATAAAGTCTCAAAGTCTAAAGTTCAAAGCTTAAAATGTAAAGTTCCAAGCTCAAAGTAAAGTTTACATTTTTGGGTCGGCGAAATTTCGCGCCGCTTTTTCTTCCATCATTTCATCATTCCATTATTCCATCATTCCATCATTTTTACCCTGAGCTCTTGCCGAAGGGCCATCATTCCATAATTTTTACCCTGAGCTCTTGCCAAAGGGCCATCACTCTAATATTCCATTATTCCATTATTCCTTCGGAGGATGGTTGTGCAAAAAAAAATAAAAATATTTTCATTTTCACATCAGCATCAGTATTTATCTATATTTGCATTAAATAATACCTGTAAGTATTAATTTATGTTTATCAGCAAAACCTCAGAACACGCGCTCCGTATTCTCACTTATATGGCGCTCAACTACGAAACTCAGCTATCGGCAAGAAATCTTTTTGAAGAACTTCAAATTCCAAAGCGCTATCTTATGCGTTTGCTCACCGATTTATCTAAAAGCGGTTTTATTAAGGCTGCCAGAGGAAGAAATGGAGGTTATGTTTTTGCAAGGTCACTTGATACCATTTATTTTTCTGAAATCATCGATTCGGTTGAAGGACTCTTAACCTTCGAAGGTTGCGTATTGGGAAGTACAGTTTGCCCGGTGGATAAACCCTGTGCCATGCATCAGATTTGGGAAAAACCAAAGCAGACTTTTCTCGAAACATTAAAGTCAACGACACTTGCCGATTTGAGAAACGGCAAAAATATCCGATTGAAATATTCAATAAAACAAATTCATCATTAACCCTAAAACGAGAATTTATGGTAGATTCGAACACCGTCCTTCAGGGACAAACATTAATTTACACATTGTATGTGCTTGCAATCCTGGCGTTGATGGGGTGGTTCGCATATCGTGTAACTACCGAAGGCCCTTCGAAAGTGAAGCCGGCTTTCTTTTACACTTTTGTTGGATTTCTTATCCTGCTGGGTGTAACAATCCATATGGTTACCCTGCATACCATACCCTGGAAACCAATGGATATGAACAGGGCAAACATCAAAGCCGACAAGGTATTTGACATCAGCGTTCAGAATCACAAGTTTCAGCTTCCAACCTGAGAAGATGGTGGTTAAAACCAATGACAAGGTTTTGTTTAATGTTAAATCAGGTGATCTCACCTATGGATTTGGTTTGTTTCGCAACGACAATACCATGGTTTTCCAGATGCAGGTTTTACCGGGGCATAACAATGATATTTTATGGCAGTTCGACAGACCCGGCGTTTACTCGATCCGTTCAACCGAGTACTCAGGCCCTGCCGGTGTATTTATGATTGAAAAGGATGTGGTGGAAGTAATAGACTAATGTACAAATTGTAAACAAAAAACTTGTTGATATGAGCTATATAAATACCTTAATGAATGGAGAACTGGGACTTTTCAAACACACCTCCCTCACTCCTATGCAGAAAATTACCCTGCGTTTTGTCGTTGTCGGGCTTCTTTATTACGGGCTGGTGGTGATCGAAGGGATGATCATGCGCATGTATGCTGTCAGCCCTATTGACGCAGTTACCACAAACCAGTATTTTGCAATATTAACTGCACATCCGTTGGTTGGAATTTTTGGTTCCACCTACTCCATTGTTTTTGGGGCTTTTCTGTTTCTCGTCCCTTTCCTGATGGGGAAACCCCTGTGGAGTATTAAAATGGCACACTGGACATTCTGGTGCATCGCCATCGGAACCTTTATATTCTGGGCTGCCGGATTTGTATCACATTATGCTCCGCTGTATACCCTTTATTGGCCGCTACCTGCCGATTTCACACAATTCAGTGTAGTTGGCGGTACATTTTTTATTCTGGGAATTGCGATTGTAATGGTTGGTACTGTTTTATTTGTTGTTAATATTTTTAAAACCATTGTATATACGCCTGATGGTTGGGAAAAACAACCTGCAGCTGCTTTAATCGGATCAGCGATCGGATACAGTGGATTAAAAAACCTTTTCAGGAAAAAAGAAGACCGAAAAGAACATCTCGTATCACTTCCTGTTGCTGCTATTGCAAGAGGCACGGTTGATGTAGCCCTGAATGCGGCAATTATACTTTTTACGGGTGTTCTGATTCTTGTGTACATGGTGGGCTCCTTACTTGGATTCGATTTGAAAGAAACTGCCGTTGATGCATTGTTATATAAGAACTGGTTCTGGTGGGGTCTCGACCTTATTGCTGATGGTCTGGTGCTGATTTTTGTTGCCGGCACCTGGTATCTGCTTGCTACACTGATTACCGGGAAGAAGCTCTTTATGGAAAACTGGGCACGGGCTGCCTTACTTCTTGAACTGGTTGTATCATGGACGGTTTGGTCGCATCACCTTATGAGTGATCAGGCTCAACCCGGATGGCTTAAAGTTGTTTCAGGAGAAATGGTAACTGCCTTCGAGCTGATTACGCAGGGACTTGCATTCTTTATTACGCTGGCAACCTTATGGAGTGCACGCCCATTGAAGATGTCGAATCCATTAAGGTTCCTGTTAGGTGGCTTGCTTGGGTTTGCCCTGGCTGTTCCTGCTGGCATTATGCAGGCTGACCTTGGATTAAACCGGATTCTGCACAATACACAGTGGATCATCGGACCACACGTGCATGTTGCTATTCTTGTTGGATTAAGCATGACTTTGTATTCAGCTATTTATTTCCTGTTGCCGATTCTAACAAATGGAGCCAAGCTCTATAGTGAGAAACTTACCAATATTCATTTCTGGTGTCATCTGCTTGGCGGTATCGGAATGGGAGCCTTTATGGGAATGGCCGGATTACATGGAATGCTGAGGCGTACTTTGTACATCAATGGTGAATTTATGCCATACATGGTGCTGGCTGCAATTTCAGGAGCGCTGCTTTTAATTGCTTTTATAGCTTTCCTATATAACATCATAATGACTGTTGGAATAAACGGGCTGTTGGGCATTTTCATGGCTCCCAAATTGAAAACGACCGATTTGCTGCCTAAAGCATAAACCGGTTTTAAGAATTGCCCCGTTAATTTTTTACGGTTTCAGGAACGGATAAACACCAACTGGCTTAAACAGATTTGAAAGGAAACTGTGAGAGCCCCCGGTTGGATAGTTTATCCGTTCCCTGTTCTGAATTGTGTTGCGTTTTTGTCAATTAAGACTAAGCTTGAGTAAGAAATCTTTGATGAAAATTCTATGTTTTAATGGATCAGGATCCTGATAGGCTTATACAATTAGTCCGGTTTCCGATAGTGCCAAAAATCAGATTTAAGGATTTTTTTTTTATGTCAGGTTTCAAAATGCAGAGCATTTGAAATTCGGCGAAAGCGAAATGCTCATAATTATAGAAGATAAAAAGGTCTTTTACTATTAATAATTTCAAACTATTGTTCTATAATTAAGTATATTTGTACTGAATAACTTAATCAACATTCATTAACCAAAATTATTCCGTATGAAAAAATCAATTACGCTGATTTTCGTTGGCCTTATGGCCATCTCTTTAGTTATTAGCTCATGCAATTCCGGAGGGAATGAAGGCAGTAATACCAGTTCTGCCCCTGAAACCACAACTGCTCCTCTTTCCGGACAATCCGGAGTTGAGGATGATGCATCACAAAAAGACGTTGTTAAAGTGGCTGTTGGTTCAGCAGATCACACAACACTGGTAGCCGCCCTGCAAGCTGCTGAATATGTTGATGTATTGTCGAACGCGGGTCCGTTTACAGTTTTTGCGCCAACCAATGACGCTTTCAATAAGTTACCGAAGGGCACCGTTGAAGGACTTGTTAAGCCAGAGAAAAAAGCAGATTTGCGAAATATCCTCGAATATCATGTTTATGTTGGCAAACTTGATCAATCATTCTTTAAGGATGGACAAACGCTGGGTATGGTTAATGGTGGGAAAGTTACCATGGGTGTTAAAGATGGAAAAGTTACGGTGAACGGCGCAAATATTGTTGCTTCAGTTCCCTGCAGCAATGGAATTGTTCATGTAATTGATGCGGTTCTGTTGCCACCGGCAAGATAGATTGTGAACCAACAACAAAAAAATCCCGGGTTGTATTGATGTTCAATCCGGGATTTTTTAATGAGATCGACTCCTGGTATTACAAATTCTTTCCTTTGAATATCCGTAAAGCGATTACAATAGGAACCAAAACCCAGGTAAGCATTACTGTAACCGCAAGCACTATACCAAAGGAAGATCCGAAAAACTGGTTGAAAATTGCACCAGTGTAACCCATCAATGCAGAAATATCCATCTTTAACAGCACCAGTATGCGAGCGAGATCAACAGGATTGAGGCAACTCAGGAATATAGTTAATTTTTCCAATGGATAATCTGAAAAGGCAAACATCACCATCAATAATATGCCATCAAAAATCAGTGTGAAATAAAACCAGAGCAACATTGAAATTCCTATTCCACGGGCTTTGTCGCGTGTGAGCACCGATGCCAAAAAGGCCAGGGATACAAATACCATCGTAAGAAGGCTGCCTGATAATAAGAAATACCAGCCCACAATAGTTGCATCGAAGATTAGTACCGGTAAACCTATCCCTAACCAGAATGCAAGCAGCAGTGAAAGTCCGACACCACAATAGACACCTAACAGAATATTACTGCGTTTCAAGGGTTGCGATACAAGCAATTCAATGAATTCGTATGAATTAAAGAAGTATATGGTCGTAAACAGAATGCTTACAAGGGGAACCACAATTAAAAGCACTGTAAGCAGGCTGCTAAGTCCTTTGGATACATCTTCATTCATCATGAAAAGACCAAAAGAGCTTAAAGATAAAAGAACCACATAGGCCAGCAGTATGCGGTTTCTGAAGATGTCATGTAAAACGTATTTAATTATTTTGTGCATGACTGATTATTGCAACAAATGGAACAATGCTTTTCCTAACCTCTCCTCGCCGGTTTCGGATTTAATTTCGGCTATACTTTTAAAGAAAACAGCATCACCTTCAACGATGTATGCAATGCAGTCTGCTATCTCTTCTACTTCACTCATAATGTGTGAGGTGATGAGTATCAGCTTTCCGGCTTCCTTTTCCTTTTGTATTTTTTGTTTCAAGGTTTCCGAAGCTAATGGATCAAGACCGGCTGTTGGTTCATCGAGAATAATAACATCAGGATTGAAGAGAAATGCAAGTGCAGCACTCACTTTTTGCCTGGTACCTCCAGAAAGCGCCCGCATTGGTTTGCCAAACATTTCTTCAAGATTAAAAGCAACTATCAATTCTTCATCAAAGTTGCCTTTCAGGCGTGTTTTTCCCAGATCTTTCATCATACCGAATAAGTAGCCCATTAGCATGTTATCCGGATAACGGCCGATTTGGGGCATATAGCCTATTCTTTTTTTATACTGCACATCACCTTTAATATCTTTCCCATCGAACAGAATCCGGCCTTCATCAGGTATCACCATACCTAACAGACATTTAATTAAGGTAGTCTTACCGGAAGCATTCGGACCCACCAATGCAACAACCTGACCGTATTTATCCCAATAGTTACCCTTCAGATAATTGAGATTTTCACTTCCATTTGTTGTAAAATCAAAAGTATTTCCCAAAAAATTATTCAGAAGAAAAGTGTCTTTTTCACAGTTTGCCAACATCCTGACTGCCAGTCCATTATTTAAAAAATTATTACGTTCCACTTTAACTTCATTAGTCCCTTCCATGAAGATCCCTGAAGTATTTTTAGCAAATGTATTGTTTGAGATATAGCTTTTGGATATGTCTTTTAACAACAATCCGTAAGACGAACCGCCCCAATTCTGATCAAAAGTATTGCCGGTCATACGGATATTCTTGGTATACATTACAGCTACGCCACTGCCATTGTTCCTGAATGTATTAAAGGAATAATTATCGTTGTTCGAAAACATAAAATGCAATCCGTACCTGTGGTTGTTCTCACTCACATTGCGAGCGATCTCACAATGAGTAGCAAATTCAAAGTAGATCCCATCTCGTTGACCGCTGATTTTATTATTTATAATTTTCACATTATTTGAATACCAGAGATGAATCCCGTTCCCGGATTGAATAACTGAGTTCGTTCCAAGTATTGTGTTCCCACTGATGGTTCCTCCTTTAACTTTGGCCAGGTATATCCCAAAACAGGTGCTTTCGAGGCGGTTGTTGAGGATATTTACACCATCGCATTTTTCTACACGTATTCCGGCCTTGTCTTTGATGTTGGCAAAACCGCTGTTCCGAATGATAAAGCCTTTAACAGTAACATGCGGAGCCCTGATAATAAGCAAATTGCTTTTTTTTTGCCCATCCAGTATTGGATAGTCGATGCCTATCAGGCTGATCGATTTGTCGATGATTAAATCTTCAATAAAATAGGTCGATTTGCTAACTTTGATAATATCCCCGTTTTCAGCCAGCAGCAGTGCGCTTTTAAGCGTATTTATTTTCGTTCCTGGTTTAACTGTGATTTCGCGGGCTGATAATGTGTTTGAAAGATAAAAAAGCAAAATAGTGAATACTGATAGTGTTATAAGATTGATAAAAAATGAACGCATACACATTGCATCAGCGCTTACAAATTTTCTGCAAGAAACAGATTGTTTCTCTTTTTTCATTACTTCCCGATAAGTTGCTGCCAGGTTAATAAATCACCACCCAGTTCCTTCTGTAAATCCTGAGCTGAAGATATATTGCTAAATGCTGCAAGGTTTCCCCCCATCGGGCTTTGAATGTTGTCGCCATGCAGGTATGCAGCTTTTGTTGCATCAATCAGGGTTCCGGCTTTGTAATAGTCACTCATGAAATACTGATCATTTTCATTAACTCCATTTGCCTTCAGATACCTTACAAGACATTCGCCAGCATCGAAAGTATAGACCTTTCCTTTTGAGGTGAGCAATCCCGCGGCGAACTGCGGATTCATAACAGTCATTCGACATAGTTCACAATTGTCTTCACCATATTTTATTGCACGCATTTCATTTTTACACGAAATGCAAAGCATTAAAAGCATAAAAGATATTGAAAGTGCGATTTTTGTTATAGTTTTCATCACTCAGTAATTACCTTATTAAACAATCATCAATGAGTTAAAGTTCAGCAGTTATAAAGTTGCAAATTTTCACGAAGTTACTTTTTTCTTAGTGTAAAACTGCTCATATATGGCCACTCCAACAATTCCAAGAGCTGCAACAATTACCAGGTATCCCCCTGTATCAGGAAATGAACCGGCCAGAAAATTCAGTAATTGCTTGTACCCGAACATGGGAGGTTGATAGCTCATTCCGGGGACTATAATAGCAGCGTGAGGGTCAAGGTTATGGCCGTAATCATAAAGCCATTGATAAAAATCATAGAAGGCAATACCCCCGGCAACAAGCAAAACTGAAATCCAGGCCCAGAGTAATGAACGTTTGCGAATAATGGCTACCATCATACCTAAAGCAATAAGCAGCCCGAGAACCCAGGGCATTATTTTGAACTCTGGAAATTCATCTTCATGTATGAGTTTCATACCGATATAGTGGTTTAATCCATTAATTTTCTCAACATCACCGGTAATCTTGTACAACCAGATTTTCATCTCCAGCCCTTCAGGATATTGCGGTGCTTCAAGCATTATTTTCCAGAATGGGAAGAAAAAAGCCCCGATCATAAGGAAAGAGCAGAAGAAGATAATAAATCGTGAGCTTGTTTTCATAATTCTATTATATTACTCTGTGTGAAATCAATGCAGAGAAGGTTGTCTTTGTGCTCATCACAAATATTTTTCAACCCTCTCTGCATAGATGTTTTAAGTTAATAATAGTTAACGGTAATTACTTTTATTCAGCTGTAGCGCCACCCGAGAAAGAAAGCGGCACATTGGCCGAGGCAGGTGAAACCCTTGCATAGCCTTGCATTTCCTGGTGCAGGGCCGAGCAGAAATCGGTGCAATAAAATGGGAACATACCGGTGCGCACAGGAATCCACTTCAGCGTTGCAGTTTCGCCGGGCATAATCAGCAATTCGGAATTATTTGCACCTTTGATGGCAAATCCATGAGGTACATCCCAGTCCTGTTCAAGGTTAGTAACATGGAAATATACTTCATCACCAAGCTTGATTCCTTCAATATTATCAGGATTAAGGTGCGAGCGAATGGCAATCATATAAACATCAACCCTGTTGCCATTTCGCACAACTTTAGCTTCAGCTTCTGATTTGGCAACGAATGGGTTGGCATTTTCCTCGATTGTAAAGAACTTTTTTGAGTTTTTTACAATTTTTTCGGCTGCAATCGCTTGTGCATAATGAGGTTCACCAATGGTTGGGAAGTCGAGTAACAAAGTCATCTTCTCGCCACTGATGTCGAATAGCTGAGCTGATTGTGTTAACTCAGGACCAGTTGGCAGGTAACGATCCTTGGTAATTTTATTGAGAGCTATAACATATTTTCCGCTCGGTTTACGTGAATCTCCACCCGGAACGCATAAGTGACCAATAGAGTAATATGTCGGTGCGCGATCGACAACAACCCGTTTTTCAACATCCCATTTAACAATTTCAGAAGAAACAAAGAATGAAGTGTAAGCAAAGCCTTTGTCATCAAACTCGGTATGTAGCGGACCAAGACCCGTTTGCTGAACTTCACCGGCGAGTACTTCGTCATACTTCAGTACAGGAATTCCTGACACTTCACCCTCTATAGCTTTATTTTCAATGGCTTTCAGCATTTTCTCGAACGAGAATACCGGAATGGTAGCTGCTAATTTACCGCTGGCTACAATGTATTTTCCATCAGGACTTACATCACAACCATGGGGAGATTTAGGGCATGGCATATAGTAAACCAGTCCTGGCATTTCTTCAGCCATAATCACAGTTACTTCTTTTTCTTCTGTTGAAGTGGCTGAGTGAGTTTTTTCATCGTACATATTATGCATATAGCGAGCGGGGATTTTCTTGCCTTTACCCTGAGCAATCAGTTCTTCGGCTTTTTTCCAGTTTACAGCCATCACAAAATCTTTGTCATTCTGGCTGGCATTAACTTCGAGGAGGTTATGAGCCTGTTCTGAATTATAACTTGTGAAAAACATCCAGTCGTGCGAAACACCTTTGCCTGCATGAGCCAGATCGTAATTGAAACCCGGTACGACAATCTGAAAAGCAACGCTCATTTCACCGGTCTTTGGATCAACCTTTACAAAAGTAGCTGCTCCTTTGAAGTTCTCTTTGTAAGTTGTGATCGGCACATCATCTTCCCCATCCAACGGAATTGAAAATCGCGAGTTACCAACCACATACTCAGTGTTTTCAGTACAAAATGGCGAAGCGTGGTTACCACCGGCGTTTGGTAGTTCAATAATATCTACGGTACGGAAAGTGGTAAGATCAATTCGGGCAATACGTGGTGTATTATTACCGTTTATGAAGATCCAACGACCATCGTCTTCACCATTCGTTTTACTGAGTTCTGGGTGATGGCTGTCCTCCCAGGGCACAAAACCGAATGAAGTGTTGAGCATGGGCTTGGTTTCTTCGGTATATCCCCAACCAGTGGTCGGATCTTGTGAAAAAACCGGAATGTTCTTCAGAAGGCGTCCTGAAGGAAGTCCGTAAACACTCATCTGGCCACTGAAGCCACCTGAGGCGAAAAGGTAAAATTCATCGAACTTGCCCGGGGCTACATACACTTTTTGTGCTGCATCACCGGCCATCAAACTTCCAACTTTTTTAGGTTTGCAGGAAGTGAATGACACGCCAATTATTGCGAGAAAGGTCATGCCAAGGAGTATTGGTATTATTTTTTTCATAGGAATAGGTTTGTCGGTTTATATTTGGTCATTTGAAGGAAATCTTATTTATTGTCGCTCTGACGAAGGTATTCCAGTATATTTCTTGCATCTTCATCTCCAATATTCTGATTCGCCATGGGTGTCAGCAGTTCTTCAAACAATTTCTTTGCAACAGGATCAGATTTCATCATTAATTCCGGATTCGTAATCATATTCATGATCCATTCAGGTGTGCGGCGGCTGGTTATGCCTGCCAGTCCGGGGCCTACAAATTTGTCAGCAGTAAGTTTATGGCAGGTAGTGCATTTGTTCGTGAATATAGCTTTACCAAGATCAGCCCTTGCAGGATCAAGTGCCTCAAGTTTGACTTCCGTGAACTTTCCCACGCCTTTGCTATCGCTGTATGCTTTGGTGTCAATTACAACATTGGCCTCAGGTGCTGGAGTAGCAACTGGTGCGGGTGTTTTTGATCCACAAGCATGAAAGAAAATGATCACTCCCAAAAAGGTTAAATTTCGAAACGTGGAACTGTAATTTAGATTTTTCATAATGTACTTTATTGAATTAGGGATTAGGTTTGATTGGTTCCAATTTGTTAAAGATTCACTTATAAAACAAAAATACGTTTTCTATTTAAACAGGTTAAATAATTCCTAACTATTTAAGGATACTTTTACCCGTTTGTAATTGTCTTTAAATGCTTCTTTTAAAATTGCTGATGATTTGCGTGCATGGGAAATGATAATCTCAAACTTTTACGAATTTAGTTATCTACCCACAACTCAATTAGAATAAAAATCTTCAAGATCATCGATCAGGTTAAGGTAATCGTCAACCATTAACCCATTCGACCTGACAAGTTCAATTTTATTAAAATCAAGCAACAGCAATTCCTGCTCGGCAGGCGTGAATGCTTTATCAGCCATGCGGAAGAGCACATTATTTTCCTTACTAATATGGTTTTTCAGCAGATCGGCATAACCCAGAATATTGCTGTAAATAGCGCTTAAAGCAATGCGTTCCCCCTGTTTGAACAGCGAAATATTTTCAGCCATTCCTTTTACAAAATTTCGTCCCTGCACATGTTCGTGAAGCATTACGGCAACGGGACCGGTTTCGTTCGAGAAACCCTTTTTCACCATTAGTGGGAAAAGCAGTTGCTCTTCCTTTGCATGATGAAATCCATCGGCAAATTCACGGATCACTTTTACAATCGTTTCCAGGTGCTCAATATTTGGATTCCCGGAAACTGTAATCCGTTCCATAACTCCGATCAGGCGGAGTATGTGCATGTGGTCATTTTCGAGGTTTTGTGTTGCTGTTGTCATCATCATTCCTTTCTTTATTCGGCCAGTTTCAAAGCTTTCGGATACAGAATATTGTTTTCGAGATGCACATGGATATGAAGGTCGTCTTCAAACTGTTCCAGGAGTTTTAAAGAAACCCTGTAAGTGTTGCATGCATCATCGGGAATCAGGTAGTTTTGGGTCAAAACATTTATTGTATCCATGGCACCGCCTGCAAACTCATGTTCGCCCTGCATGCGCGAAATTTCAGAAACAATGATTGATTTAACTTGCGCAGAAGCTTTCTTTTCTGCTTCTTTTATTGCGGGAAACAACACCTCTTTCTCATTCCTTAAATGTTGAAGAAGCTCCTCATTGATTCTGGTAAATAAAGATGCTACCTCAATGAGTTCAGGGTGATGGCCGCCGTGAACCTCAGCTATCTTTTGAGTATAGAAAACCAGTTCAGGCAGGTTTTTCAATACAAATTTATGATGTGTGTTTACAATGTAATCGCAAAGGAAACCCAACTCCCATTCTTTAAAATTCATGGCACCGCTGACAGGCGTTTGTGCCAGGGTGTCAAGTTGCTGAATTAAATGAGATTCATCAGCGCTTTTTTCTTTGCAGGCTTCGGTAAGGCTTTTATTGCCTCCGCAGCAAAAGTCGATGCCAGCTTCTTTAAATATTGAGGCTGCCCTGAAATCGTTGGCTACTATTTCGCCAATGGTTGGTAATATATTTGGTTTATTTTTCATACTATTTAATTTTCATTTCGGACAAAGATATAAATAAAAACATATAGAAGACAAAAAGGTCTTTTATTATTTAATAACTTTTTAGTTGTACCTTTGTAGAGCTGAAATTTTAATTAAAGTGATGTAATATGTTCAACAAGGAAACAGAATATGCACTCAGGGGACTGATTTACATTCAGTTGCAGAATTCTGAAGGCAAACGGCCGGGTATAGCTGAAATTGCGGTACAGATTGATGCCCCGCATTTTTATACGGCCAAAATATTACAGCGCCTGGTACGGCAAGGTTTTATCGAATCCCAGAAAGGAAAAGGAGGCGGCTTTTATTTTGATACGAAAAAACCCGATTTATCTCTGAAACAACTTATAATTGCTACCCAGGGAGAAAGTTTATTTTCCGGGTGTGGATTTGGCCTGAAACAATGCGATGATAATAATCCCTGCCCGCTGCACGATAAATATGCTCTGATAAGGGATGCTCTGAACAAATTGGTTATGGATGAAAACGTACAAAGTCTGGCTCAGAAATCATTGCGGGGTGGTGAAATGCTTTTGCCACGGCTGAGGTAAGGATATCAAGAACTGCAGGGAGATAGCATGCCATTGTTTTTGCCTTATTGTTCGTAAGAATCGTATCTATTTCTAATCTTACAACAAGTCTCAACTGAATACTTTATGTCGGAATTAATTGTGAATAAAAACGAGCATTACCTGAACCTTCAAGCCTATTGCAGTGGAATGGTTGAGGGAAAGAATGGTAAAGCCATTTATGAGGAATACAAAGATGATATAGCGTTTGTGACGGCTGCGGAAACCGTGCAGCTTCTGGATTATCTGCTACAACACTATCCATTTGAAGCGGTGAAAAACACTGTAGGTAAACTGATCAATATATTTTATAAATCGCTGAAACAGCATTCTTGGGAGAAGCCTGGTGAAGATCATTTTCTGAGCTACCTCATGCTTGAAAACAGGGGCGTTGAGAAGATTATCAACGAAATGCGTGTTATTGTTAAAGCGTTATTTAGCCAATCAGTAAATGATGAAAACGAACTGGCTGCAAAGCTCCTCCAACTCATTAGTGACTTGAAATTGTATGAACTTCATTATATAAAAAAGGAAAACATACTCTTTCCCTTTATTGAAAGTACGTTTTCACAACACCGCTGCCTGCAGTTGATGTGGTCGTTTCACGATGATTTTCGCAAAACACTGAAAAGTTTAGAAGAATTATTAAAGCTTGAACCACTTAAAAAGGAATTACTAAATACAGAATTTGGGCGATTGTTTTTTGTAGTACTTCCCATTATTTTCAGAGAAGAACAAATTGTTTATCCGGTTGCTTATCGGGCTATTCCTGAAAATGCCTGGAAGGAAATGCTGGTGCAGGCTCATGAAACTGGCTGGTGTTATATAAACCCACCTAAATCAGAAGTGGATAAAACGGATAAAAGCTTTGCAACCGGGATGACCGACCTGGATACAGGAGCTTTAAAAAGGGTACAGATAATCCAACTTTTTGAGAATTTGCCTGTAGATATAACTTTCGTTGACGAAGATGATACGGTACGATACTTTTCCGGTGGCAAGCACAGGATATTCCCACGGTCCAATGCAATTATCGGGCGAAAAGTTCAAAACTGCCATCCACCGGAAAGCGTTCATATCGTCAACCAGATTGTAGAGGCGTTCAGAAATGGTACCAGGGACGAAGCCAATTTCTGGATAAATATGAAAGGGAAATTCATTTACATCCGTTATATCGCTCTGCGTTCTTCTAGCGGGGAATACATTGGAACCATTGAAGTGAGCCAGGATGTTACTGATATAAGGGCACTTGAAGGGGAGAGACGGTTGCTGAACTGGGATGAATAAAGGTATAGGAATTCGGCTGTGAGGCTTTTAATAAAACCCAAATTGAGCGTTTTGAAAAAGTAAATAGCTCAATTGATCGGGAAATCAACGACAATTAAAACCTCAACTTTTCTGTCATTAGTCCAAAACGGATCACATCCAGCCTGTTTCCAAAATAGATGTTGTAATAATCCGAACCATGGTAGAATTGAATAAAAAGCCCAAAGTCCTCCAGGAAACCCGGATGATAATAAAAAGTTAGCCTGAGATTAAGCCGGTCTAAAGCATAGCCTTCCCGGATATCCGGATTCCCAAACATCCAGGTTGCTTCGCCTTTTAGTGAAATATCGGCGTTTTTCCTGGGATAAATGCGACTTTTTGCCGGAAGTTTGAATATAGAAAGTGCTGTATGCCATCGGTATTTGCTATACAAGCCATTGAGTCCCTCCGCATTCCAGGCTTGCGGATGGAACTCAAATGAAGACTTAAAAAACTGAATTGCATTGAATCGGTGATTCCTGTTTGTAGCAATTAAGCCAAACTCAAGAAAATTTGTGGAGAAATTTCCCGATTCCAGATTTATACTGCCATCCATATCATAAAAACTGCCTGACTGCCCGTTTGAATGGTGTGCATAACGTCCGAATAAACTGAGCTGATTGGCATACTCTTTTCCTTTTAAAAGATAATAAATGGTAATCTGAGGCAAATAGCTTGGAGTACGAACCGGGAAAGACTCCTCCTGATACATTCGCAGAATGATCTGAGGAGTCAATACACCAATTAGTTTTGAATTTTTGCTTTGACGTATATAAAAAGTAGGGATTATATTAGCTTCGAACCAAAGAGGCTCAATGTTACCAATATCTGTCGGGAAAGTGACATAGCTGTTACCCTGGTTTACCTGCGATATTTCTGAAAGCCCTGGCCGGGGGACAGAGTCCCTGACCTGTCCCGTAACCGGAAGGGTGTGAAATAACATAATCGCAATAAATACCAAAAGTATTTTCATCTCAATGATTACATGTAAATAATTTTAACCACTATCCTCTTGTCGCTCAACAAATCAAATGAAGCTTTTGGAAAGGACGGCCTGTTTGAAAAACCAATAGATTGATAATTCGAAAAACCGATTCCTTCTTTTGGCATAACAAGACCTTTCTTGATCCTGCCATCGTTGTTTTCATCGTGCAGGATATTAACCGCATATTTCCCTTTAGGCAAGTTTTCAAATGTTACGGTTGAAGTCCCTTTCACTATTTTGCCGGTAAGCTTTTTAAGGTATTTTTTATAATGCTCGTCGGGAAATGCATCTTCTCTGTTGTACAATGCAAAAAGCACGGTGCCTTTAGAATTGCGTAATTCCTTAACATCAATCTTTAAATCGAATGTTTCATTTTTCTGGTTGTGAAAAGATGAAAGGAGTAAACTGAGTAAAACGAGTTGAAGAATTCTGAGTGGCTTGTTCATGGTGGTAGTTTTGATTGATCAGTGATTTTTGTTGACAGAAGTAAGTAGTAAGAAATATGAAGTAATCAGTAATAAGTAAGAGGTCAGAGGCCAGAGGCCAGAGGTCAGAACTATTACATATAAGCAGTCTGAAATCCGAACCGGAGCGAAGTTCACCGAAGGTAAATCCGAAATCTGCTAATCTACTATCAGCTCATTGGCTAATCAGCTAATCCGAAATCCGAAATCTTAACCGGAACGTGGATCATCAAGTTCGTCAACTGATTCCACCTCAGGTACATTCAAATTTCTTACTCTACCTCTAAATCCGCTTTCCTGGCTTTACGGTTTGCTTTGCCATTGGCTATTTTTTCTTTTATTGTATCAACGATGTAATACATCATCGGAACCAGATAGACAGTCAGAATCATCGACGACAGCAAACCGCCGATAATAACCCAGGCCAGCCCGTTTTTCCACTCGCTGGCTGTGCCCTGGGCCAATGCTATGGGCAACATTCCGATGGCCATCGCCAGAGTTGTCATTAAAATCGGCCGCATACGTTCTTTGCCGGCGATGAGCAATGCTTCTTTAAAATGTTTGCCCTGCGCTTTTAGCTGGTTGGTAAAATCCACTATCAGAATGGCATTTTTTGTTACCAGACCCATGAGCATGATCAATCCAAGCTGGGCAAACAAGGTCAGATCGTTTAACGATAAGTTTAACGCCAGAAATGCCCCGATAGCTGCCATAGGTATGGCAAATAAAGCCACGAATGGATAAATATAGCTATCATAAAGGGCGATCATAATCAGGTAAATCAGTAAAAATGAGATGAGCAGAACCGAACCCAAAGCTCCGAAACTTTCATTCTGCGTTTTGATATCGGCACCCCAGGTGAGTTTTACGCCTTCGGGTAAGGGGCGCGTTTTCAGGAAGCTTATCGCGTCGTCAGCCAAAGTTCCCGAAGGCCGGCCAAAGGATTCTGATGTAATGGTAACCGACGGTTGGCGGTCCAGTCGTTCGAGCAGTGAAGGTGAATTATCCTGCTTCACTTCTGCAAACTGAGACACTTCAATGGGGGTGTTCATTGGATTTACAATAGAAAGGCGCTGCACATCCTCAAAGTTTCTGCGGTCAAAGTCATCCAGCCTTATCCGAACCGGGTATTCGGTGCCATTTTCGGTTAAGGTGGCGTCATCGTTGCCGGTAAAGGCAGTTCTCAGATTTAAGCCTACATAAGCCGTCGTTAATCCTAAACGCTGCATTTTATCTTTATCAGGAATCACCTTGTATTCAGGGCTTCCTTCTTCAACCGATAACTGAACATTATCGGCACCAGGTATTTTTTCAATAGCTGCTTTCAGTTCATTTCCTGTTTTCATAACCAGGTTCAGGTCGTTTCCACTCAGGGTTATTTTTATAGGCGCCTGCTTCGGCAATAAGCCTAAAACCGCCATTGAAAAGTTTACTCCTGAAAACTCTTTGTTCAGCTCTTCGCGAAGCAATTTCATAAACGGCTCCGTTTTGATATTCCTTTCCTTTTCCGGTTTTAGCTGAATGGTAAACTCTGAGATATTGGCAGAACCAACACCTAAACTTCCGATGCCTGTGCTTGGCCCGGCAATGTTGCTGAAAAGTGTTGCCACTTCGGGTTGCTGCAGGATAAAATTCTCAACCTGCTGAGTCCTGATATTGTTCTCCTGAACAGTGGTTGTTTTATCATATTCCAGGTTCAGACGAAACTTCCCCTGGTCGCCGGTCGACATCATTTCCTTGCCTATAATGCCTTGCTTCAGCATAACGCCCGTCATGATCAGAAGGAAAACAACTATTCCTGAAAAGATAAGCTTGTGGCTAAGTACCCATTCCAATTGATGGCCATACCAATCGATAAATGATGTTAATTGCCTTTCGAACCAAAGCAGAAAACGGTTCATGAAGTTGGTCGGTTGCAAGTCTTCCTTTTTCCCAATCCGCGAAGCCAGCCAGGGTACCAGGGTAAAACCTACCAACAAGCTGGTGAGTGTGGAGGTTATTACAACGATGGAGAATTGTTTGAGCATATCGGCCACAAATACCTGCAAAAACAGGATGGGCAGGAACACAACCACGTCGACCAGGGTAATTGAAATGGCCGAAAAACCAATTTCCATACGTCCTTCCAAAGCGGCATCCCGTTTATCTTTTCCCATATCAATGTGCCGCTGAATATTTTCCAGAATTACAATGGCATCATCCACCAGAATCCCGATAATTAACGACATCGCCAGCAAGGTCATCAGGTTTAGGGTGAAACCCATCAGCCACATCACGGCAAAGGCGGTAATTAATGAGGTTGGGATTGCGATTAGTACAATCAACGAGTTCCGGTAGCTTCGCAAAAACAGGAACATAACCAATGAAACCAGGATTACCGCCAGAATCAGGTCGTCAACCACTGAATTTACCGCGGCAATGGTCATGTCGGTTGAATCGTCGGCAACAACAAATTTCACCCCGGATTTGGCGTTAGCGGCTTCAATTTGGGTAAGTTTTGCGTGAACCAATTTCGAAACTTCCACTGCATTGGCGTCACCTTGTTTTTTCAACAAAAGGCCTATCCCGTTTACGCCGTTGTAACGGCTTACAGAACTTGTTTCTTTCACCCCATAAACAACAGATGCCACATCTTTAACATAAACCGGCATTCCGGGGGCAGGCATCGCCACCTGAACATTCATAATGTCATCTATAGTCGAAAACTTTCCGGTTAGCCTTACTGAATTACTTTCCTTGTCGGTTTGCGCTTTACCGGCGGGCAAATCAATACCTGAACGGTTAATGGCTTCCACCACCTGGTAAAGTGAAATTTTATACAGTTTTAGTTTGTCCTGATCTGCTTTCACCTGGATTTCGCGTTCTTCGCCACCCAGCAGGGTAATTTCGGCCACTCCTTTTAATTGCTGGATTTGAGGCAGGATTTCATCCTTCATTTTCTGATAAAATTCCGTGCCGGGCAAATTACTTGTTGCACTAATCGAAATGATTGGCAAATCGTTGGGCGAAACCTTGCTCATTACCGGGCTCAGAATATCTGCCGGAAGGTCTTTTTTGATATTGTCGATATAGCGCTGGGCATCCTGCATGGCAATGTTCAGATCCGTTCCATATTTCAGGTTGGCTATAATAACAGAGGCGTTGGGCATCGACTTGGTTTCCAGATAGTCCACGCCCTCCAGATTCGATAAGGCATCCTCTATTTTCCTGGAAACAGAAGTTTCCACTTCATTGGGTTCGGCACCCGGGTACATTGTTTTTATTACAACTACCGGCTGGTTAAAGTCGGGTAAGAGTTCATACCCCAGGTTAGAAAAACCAATGATCCCCAATAAGGCGAAAACACTGAAAATAACGATGATCAGCGAAGGTCGGTTGATGGCAATTTTTGTGATATTCATAATTCGCTGTTATTAATGATGTTAATATTGGCGCCATCAAACAAGTTTATAAACCCGTTGGTGACAATAATATCGCCTGCGACCAAACCCGCTGACACTATAACCTTGTTCTGTATCCTGTTCGCAAGGGTGATGTTTTGCAAAACAGCTTTGCCGTTTTTTACCAGGTAAACCTGGGGTTGAATGTTGGATCCAACGACAGCGGATGCAGGGATAATGATATGATCTTCAGTATCGGAACTTTTCATTTTTACTTTCCCGAACATTCCTGCCTTGATTTTCAGATCAGCTGTATTACTAACCGAAAGCTGAACCGGGTAACTGTTACCCATATTTGATTTACTGCCTGTCATGATCACCTTCCCTGTCAAAGAAGTTTCAGGATATATATCTGCTGAAAGAGTGTACAACTGGTTCATCTTAAATTGATTCAATTCATTCTCGGGCACATTGGCCGTGAATTTTAACAACGAAATATCTGTGATCTGTAGCAAAGGAACGCCGGGTGCCGCATAAGCGCCAACCTCGGTAAGTTTTGCTGTCACAATTCCGCCAAAAGGAGCTACTAGAGTGGTTTTGCTGATTTGTTCGAGTAAAGTTGCTTTTTGAACGTTGGCAGATTTCAGTGCCAACTCCGATTTTTCCAACTGCACTCCCTGGATAGCATCAGCCTTTGCCAAAACGGAATATCGCTTCACATCCGCTTCTAATCCTTCAATCTGAATTTCGACAGTCTGCTGTTGTAGCTTCAGTAAAGAGTTGTCTAATTGAATTAAAGCCTGTCCGGTCCTGACTATGCTTCCAACATCAACTTTCAACGAAGTGATTTTTCCCTGAATATCAGCGCTGATCCGGGTTTCTCTATTGGGTTCAAAAGTGCCGGCATAAAAAGTGTTGTTTGATGCACTCTCTGACTTTATAACAAGCGTTTGAATACCAATAGCCTGTTCTTTATCATATTGAAAAACCCTGTTTTCAGTGGTTTCTTTATTGCCTTTCAGGCGGATGATAACAACGGCAACTATTGCCAGGGCTATAATGATGTAAAGTATCTTCTTCATGTGCTTTGATTTATTGGTAATTGTGAATTTTAAAATCGTTAACATCATCGTCATATTGTCGTTTGTTAGTTGCCGTGAGTCCTCGGCTCAGGAGCTGTCAGTCGCGAGTCGAAGACAATTTCCCTTAACTAAACGACATTAAATCGTAACTCGTCATTCGTTGGTCCCTGTGCTTTTGTCGAAGGACATTCGTAAACTCTTATTTCTTATTTGCATTCAGGTTTCCTGTAACCCTTTTGTACTCCAACTCAGATCTTCGGAGATTTATTAATGCCACAATGTAGTTTTGCTGAGCTTCTCGCAGTGAATTGTCTGCCAGCAACAAATCGGTAATGTTTGCCATACCTTGTTGATTTTGCAGCACGGTATTGTGGTATATTTTTTTTGCAAGTTCTATTTGAGTACTCACAGTCGCAATCGTTGTGTTTGCTATATTGAATTGCATTTCGGCATTCACCAGGTCAAGGTTTGCCTTTTCAGTTAGTATTTCCTTTTGAATGATCGTCTTGTTCACTTCAATCTTTTTCCCATCGATTTTATGCTTTGTAACCATTCCATTAAAAAGTGGAATCGAAAGCTGAGCGCCTACATACCCTATTGGATGGAAACTGAAAAAGCTGTTGCTTCCAGTGGTACCAAAGCCGTTGGTCCCATAAACTCCATAAGCATTCACAGATGGCAACCTGGAGTTTTTAAGGCCACTTAACTCCGAAAGACTAAGTTCTACCTTCTTGTCAATCAATAATATGTCCGTGGTCGTTTTTGCTTGAAAAGTGGTTTCACCTATGGCTGTTTCGTTTATGTGAACTTCGATAGAATCAGAAATTGGTTTACCCATCAGGAATTTAAGTGCGCTTAACACTTGCTGATGTTGAGATGAAATAGTAATTCTTTGGGTGATTAACTGTTCCAGTTGCAATTTCAGACGATCAACGTCGGTGCCTTTGGCTAACTGCTGTTGATAAATCAAAGTTGTAGTTTGCACCAGTTTATTGGTATTGATGATATTGCTATCGATGAAAGCCAACTGATTTAACAGCACCTGCGCGTTGTAGTAAGCGTTGGAAACTTCCAGTACTACATCTTCATCCGTTTTATTTTTTTGGATTTCAGACAGTTCACTGGCAATACGTGTGCTTTTGATCGCGCTTAAAGCTGTTGGATTAAAGAGTGGCATAGCGAACTGCAGGTTGGCGCTCAGGTTCTGAGGCACTCCGAATTGAATTTCCTTATAGGTGCCTTCCGGTCCGCCAAAAGCAGCCTGAGGCATGATCTGATAGGGCAGATCAGTATAATAACGGTAGTCAGCGAATCCGTTGAGTTTAGGCAACAATGTGCTTTTAGCTTCGCGGTTCTTTTCGTTGGCAATCAAACCATCCTGCCGGGCTATTCTGATGTTTCTGTTGTAAATCAGCGCGGTATCAATGCATTGGTTTAATGATAGAGTTTGTGCCGGAAGAATAACCGGGACAAGAAGAGTGATTATAACAAGCAGATATCTTGTTCCCTTTGTAATTCGTGAGTGAATGTTTACTAACATGATAAAACAAATTTTTTTGTAAGGTTTATTTGTTGTTTTTTGAAATCAAAAAGAATGCAAGCGCTGCAAAGACAATTGTAACAATCATTCGGAACAACATTGCTCCGATAGTTTTAGTTTCATAGATACCACCAGAGTTGATGTGAATTAATAGTCCTATAAATGCTACCATAAGAACTATAACCGATATCCCCAATGTCTTAATTGTCCACTTTTTATCTTTAACAAAACCATAAGCAGCAATAAGATAAAGGATGCTACTCAGGAAATTTGACCAAACAATGAACAGAACATAATTTCCCTCTTTGGCCCGTATGCCAAACAAATCGAATATCACAGAACTGCTCAGGAACAAGGTCAACAAACCAAAAGCGGTTAATACGAAGGCTATAATATAAAGCAAAGTCTTTTTCATACCTGCTTGTTTTTGATAAGTGTAAGGATTGATTGCACCATATTATCCCCACTCCTTTTAATATCAAATTCAAAATTGGCGATCCGCCATTTGAACATCTGAAGTTTAAAGGTTCCCATGATAATGTGCATGAGTTCGTCGGTAGTGATGGCATTGGTAAATATGCCTTTTTGCTGACCTTCCATTATGATGGGCATCAGGTGCTTTATCTTTGTATTCATAAGCTTAAGAATATTCTGATTGATACGCAGACTCTCTTCCATAAGCCCGTCTGAGAAAACAGCCACTACAAAATGAGGATTTTCACTGAAAAACCTGAATTGTTCCCTGAAGAGTGATCTGAAAGTATCTTCCGGATTTGCGGTCTTTGAAAGGTTGGACAGTCGTTTGTCTATGTCATTGCCAAGGTAATTAAGCAAGGCAACAATAATTTCCTCTTTACTCCCGAAATGCCGGTAAATAGCACTTTCGGAGAAATGCATTTCTTTTGCCAGATTCTTTATTGTCATTCCACTAACACCTGAGGCTGTAAGTATCTTGCCGGCTGCTTCAATTATTTCTAATTGACGGGGTGTAATATCCATTTTTATTGCTGTTTTAAATCATAACATGCTATTTTGAATTTCAATCGAATGAAGTCTAAAGCACTTTTGACTGGCTTGTTGGCCGCGGTGCTTTTACAACAAGAATCCTGGCTAAACTGTCGGAACTATTGCTGATGTAATGTACGATATCCGCAGGGCTTTCGATAAGTGTATCCGCTTCACATATTTCGCTTTCGTTACCTATATGTATGGTAGGAGTTCCTTCAACAATAAAGAAAAACACGTCTACCGGAGTTTTATGTGGTTTCAGACTTTCACCAGGTTTGAGATCCATCAGCATTGCCTGTGCTGATTCCTTGTTATACATTTCCCGCACGTCAATTTTGTGGGGTGTATCTTTTACTACCTGATGCTGGTATTTGGTGATTATCATTTTTGAAGGTTTTAAATGTTTATAAAAAAGTGAGTGAATATTCGCTCACAAAGGTAAGATATTGCAAACCACAAATGCAAGTTTTATTTAATAAAAAATTTTAGCCGTAGTTCTAAGTTGTTATTTATGTATGAAATAACCAAATAACATATTTTATAAAAGTCAATTTTTCTCCACCATTTAGCCGTGGTAGTAAGCCATAAGTAGTGATGACGATGGTTGATTAAAGATAAACTCCAACCTGCTTTATCTCTCACCCAGGGTGATCGGTATCGCTAAACTCTTTTCCTCCCGTGTTAGTCTTAATTCAACAGTATCGCCCGGTTGAAACTTTTTGAGTATTTCAGAATATTCTTTTAAGCCTTTCACCTTTTCTCCATTAATAGTAGTTATGATATCTCCGGCCATTAATCCGGCTTTCTCACCGGGAGAATCCTTGCTGACAGAAGCAATTTTAACACCTTCGCCGGTATAAGCAAAATCAGGAACAGAACCGGTTGAAGCCTTACGGGTGGTTTTTGGCTTCTCTTCTGCTGAATTTCCGGTATTCTGTGTTTGTCCGGTAAATTCAAAAGGTATATCCCGGTCGCCAAGGTATTCTATTACTTCCTTTGCAACTGCAGCCACTTTTACAAGCCCCTTACCATCAATTTTATTATAGATATCAGAAGGTTTGTGGTAATTTTCGGTGGCGCCCGTAAATAACTGAACGGCAGGTATTCCTTTTTCAATGAAAGCAACCTTGTCACTGGCGTCCAGTTCCTGCTGAACCACTTCACTTCTCACGCCCGTTGTATAATCGGTGCCCATAAATACAAACTTCCATTCTTTCGCTGAATTTCCGTTTAAAACCAACAGTTTTTTATCAAACAGACTCCCATCGGTATCCAGATTGACGTTGGCGATAATTTTTTTCGGGAAATAATTCCCAGCCTTACTTACGAAATACCGGGAACCGATTAAACCGGCTTCTTCGTCGGTAAATGTTATAAAAATTATCGATCGTTTGGGTTGTACCGCTTTGGCCATCGTTCTGGCAATCTCCAACAGAATAGAAACCCCACTGGCATTGTCATCAGCGCCAAAATGGATTTTACCTTCGTCTCCTTTGTGTACATCGGGCCAGCCGAGTCCAAGGTGATCGTAATGGGCAGAAAGGATAACCGGTGAATCTTTCAGCTTTTCGTCGGTGCCTTTGATCTTGGCAACTACATTTTTCAATTGCATCCCACCCTTATCAGGGAAATTGTGGTAAAACGGCTGATAATACGAGCCTCCGAAGTTTTCCAGACCATATTCCTGAAATTTGTCTGCAATGTACCTGGCTGCAATGTCAAGTTCGGGTGTTCCCAGACCACGGCCTTTCATTTCTTCAGAAGCAAGGTATTGAATGTGATCCATCATTTTTTGCTCCGAAAAAACCGGGGCCAGCGTTGCCAGAGGTTCTCTTTTCTGAATAAGATTTAGACTCTGGGCACTGCTATTGAATATTTTAATCAAAGGTGAATTCAGTACAGGCCACTCCCCCTTAGCTATGTTCACCGGCTCATCTCCTTCAAACCCGAGGTAGCTGTATTTTCCGTAGTGAGGCAATTTCCGGATCAGACCTTCAATGGCTACCCGGTTATCGAGCGCGATAAATGCCAAATTAAATTCAGTGTTTTGATCATTATAAATGGTGAGCACGAAACTATGATTTTTCTTAACGGTTGCTTTATTTTG
Organism: Bacteroidales bacterium; assembly: GCA_016705005.1. Lineage (GTDB taxonomy): Bacteria > Bacteroidota > Bacteroidia > Bacteroidales > Lentimicrobiaceae > Lentimicrobium. The sequence goes on from JADIZB010000038.1 coordinate 248,662, forward strand.
AAAGATCACCGAATCGCCCTGCAACGAAGAATGAGTGCCTGCAATCGCAGTATTTATCCTGTCTGCAAATTTGTTTTCAAAACCCAGAATCCAGTTTGTTTTATCGGAAGGCAAAGTGCTCAATTCGTTATCATAAATAACTTCAAAATGATCGTTGTCCATGGCTTTCCACTGGTCAATAAAATCTTTATACAATAGTTTCTTTGATTCATCAGCCTTTGAAGGCAGAATCACCAGGTTTTCCTTGCTTGCCAGTATCTTCGACCATGTTGGAGGAACTTCCATCGGGTCCAGTATCCTGAAAACATCGTATTGCGGATCCACCGCCAGTTTCAGGGGTTCGCCGGCAAGGCTGAATTCAAAATCCTGCGTTTTATCTGTCATTTTTACGACAAAAGCTTCTGTTCTCTTTTCAGTGGCAACCAGAACCGGAATATCCACATTGAAGGCTGCAGTTTTTTGCTTTTGCTGAAGCGAAATCAGAACCTGGAATTTGTCATTAACTTTATTAAACTTCGCTTCATTGATGGCGATTTCAGGCGCTCCTGTGCGGCTTAACCACTGGTTGAAGAATGGTTGGAGTGTGGTGCCCGATACTGTTTCAAACGAGGTCCGGATATCATCAAACGAAGCTTTTTTAAATTTGAAATTATTATAAAAGAGAGCAAAACCTTTTTTAAAGTTCTCATCTCCCACTTGCCGTCTGAGCATATGCCACATCATCATAGATTTGCCGTAACCGATGGCTTCGGTGGCAGCATCGCGGCGCGAACTGAATTTACTCACCGGGAAATCGTTGGTTTCGTCCACAACATTCGTAAACTTTTGCAGGGTTGAACGGCGGTAGTCTTCACCCTGGCCGCGCTGTTCACTGATCAGGTGATCCGCTCCGTAAGCGGTTATTCCTTCACACCAGTTTCCCTTGTCGAAATCAACATAAACACTGTTCCCCCACCAGTTATGCAACAATTCATGCGGATAGGATGAGTGCAGGATAAAAGGAAAACGGATGACTTTTTCACCCAACAGTGTGAACGAGGGCATTCCATAGCCGGTTTCCCAGAAATTTTCGACCAGTGCAAATTTGGTGTAAGGGTATGGCCCCAGCAGTTTCTGGTACATATCCATATACTGCTCGGTAACATCCAGATATTTACCTGCCAGCGTTTCGTCGGGTGTGCGCATAAATGCCATAGCATCGATACCACTGTTCATTTTGTGAGAATACTCATTGAAACGGGCACCAATAAGGAATATCTCTTCCTGTGGTGTTTTGCATTCCCAGGTGTCTGTATGCCACTCACCACTTACTTTTTCAGTGGTTCTTTCACCCTGTGATACTGATCTCCAACCTGATGGCAGTACAGTTGTTAATTTATAGGTGATAGGGGTTTCATTAAAGGAGGGAACCCAATGGGTAGAACCGGCAAGATATATTCCGGAATCGTCGATTATTCCCGGAGATTCGCTGAATCCACGAGCGTAGTCTTCCCTCACTTTGCGCAATATTGAAATCTATGTTGCCTTCATAGCGAACCACAAAATATTCAGACCCTTGCTTGAGATTGACTTTCCATTTATTCAATTTAATGTAGTTGCTTTTCCCATCGCCTGCATCTCTGTCCATGCCCACATCTTTCGCGCCTGATCCGGACGAGAGTAGTTCGACTTTTGCATTGTCTGAAAATGAAGTGAGTGAAAAGGATGCGTTGAGACTAAACAATGTTTCTTCAGCCTGTAGATTGAAAACAGAATCCGTTACCACAATACGGGCTGTTTCTGGTATTATCTGAACCGATAAAATATGCTGAATGGTACTATTATTTTGTGCCAACCCAATAAAAGTGGTCAGTAACAAGAAACTTGCTGCCAGGTATTCTTCATATTGAAGGGATTTATTATCTAAAATTCTCTGCAAAAATAGGTTATCCCTTTTAACCTGCATTGACTGGAAATTAAATTTACGCTTTATCCATACAGTTATTTGTCAATTCCTGCACCCACCCTAATGGTTTTAGAACTTTTCGGTACTGATTGAGAGACGGAGAGACTGAGGGACTGAGAGAGGGAGTGTCTTGTCCTAAAAACCTGAAACTTTGGAATCCTGAAACTTCGTGTATGCGGGATTACTTTCGGAGATCCCTGCGGAGGGAGGCTTCATACAATTCCAGGCTTCTGCCAACAATCATCAGACAGGTTAAAGTGACCAAAATATTATCAGCGCTGACTGCCAGTAGGGTCAAAGTTCTTCACTTTTTACTTTAGACTTTTTACTTTGAGCTTTAAACTTTGAAACTCCCTCTGTGGGATTAGCTGCGCTGATCCCCGGAGGGGGGCTTCAGACAATCAAGGCATCAGCCTGCGGCTGATGTTTTTAATATTCAGGGTCCGGGCTCAGACAAGTCTGGCTCATCCTGCTATATATTAAAAATGCCCCGCTTTCGCGGGGCACCTGGGTTGTCTGGCGGAGAGAAAGGGATTCGAACCCTTGGTACCCGTAAGAGTACAACGGTTTTCGAGACCGCCCCATTCGACCGCTCTGGCATCTCTCCTGGTCTGATAAGGGAGTGCAAAAGTAACAAATTATTGCAGAAAACTGTCCTAAACAATTTTTAATATTTGTCGATTTTATTTGCATAAATGGCACAGATATTGGACCTTTTCAAACTTTTCCCATGCAACCAAATTGCTTTATGCTCGTCTTGCCACATTATTGCTATCCTAATTCTAAAATTTTTCAATTATGAAACGTATTTTCCTGTTCGTTGTTTTCTCAATGTTTTTTAGAATAGCCTGTATTTTCCCAGGACATCATCATGAAAAAAAACAATGAACTGATCAAATGTAAAATCAAGGAAATCGGGCTGGATGAAGTAAAATATCTCCTTCCTGAGTACTCACAGGATGTTATACTCTCTATAGATAAAGACGATATCATCAAAATCATTTTTGAGAATGGGAAGGAAATGGAATTTCAACAGAAAATGACAAACCCTGAAACCTATTCTGAAAATAAAAAGAATATCCTTAAAATAGATTTCCTTTCCCCCTTACAGGCAATACTACCTTTGCCTATGAGCGTAGCCTTCGTCCCGGCCGGAGTATTGAAGCCAACCTGGGCATTATCGGGCTTGGTGCAGACCCAAGCGATGAAAATGCCGGTGGCGCATTTGTTAAGTTTGGTTATAAGTTTATTAAAGATCCTGAATTCTATCTGAGAGGAATGCGTTATGCACATATTTTGAAAGGCGGTTATATCAAGCCTGAAGTTGCTTTCGGATTTTTTTCGACTATGATTATGACGATTACAACAATTACAGCAGTCATCGCGAAGATGTTTTCTCAGGTACCATTCAAATAGTGTTTGGCAAGCAATGGGTTTTCGACAACGCATTTTCTGTTGATATCTATTCTGGTGTCGGCTATGGATTCTCAACCTCTGAAGGATCGGTAACTTACCATTATGGATATACCATCGCCGATAACAGTTTCCCGATAGCTGTTTCGGGAGGCTTAAAATCGGCTGGCTGTTTAAATAGCCTGAATACCTCAGCATTTCAAATCCTGACCGGATCACAATGGGGTCTTTTAATTTCAAAAAAAAAGGGTTGACTATTCTTTGACCTGTTTTTTCAAAACCACCTCTAAATATCAAGACTTTATGAAATATTTTAAAGCGCCCAATCATAAAGAAGAATTAAGATTTAACATATGTGAAAACCAAATTATTACAACTAATCAGTATTTCAATGCTTGTTTAGACTGATTCCAAACTATAAATTATCAGCATATATTATCAACATTTTGATTGAAATTAAGTTTGTTTGCGTAAATTCGCCCTAGAGATATTGGTTTTTAACGGCGGTTTTTCGTTCATTTGTTTACTGAAATACAAGTGAATCTTTAACAAAACCAGCTGGCTGAAAACACATTTTGCAATTTACATACAAGGCCACCCGGAAGAAGATTAGACAAAACCTATGGATCATAACATTACGCTGAATTTTGTAATGAGAGTAAATCGCTTTCGCGTGCAGCCGGCAACGGCAGTATAATCATACAGGCAATTACCTTAAGGTGACTGCCTGTTTTATTTCAGGACGAATATTAAGAAATGAATAAAAAATATTTACAGCTACAGAATATGAACCCAACTGCAAGCAATTCCGGCTTCAGGCCGGCTGGTGTATTACTGGCCGCGCTGTTGACCATCGTTTTCTTTATCGCAGATACCGGCAGCACCAATGCTCAGAATGAGGGCAAGCAATTGTTCGAAAAAAACTGCACGGTGTGCCACAAAATAGGCGGAGGTAAATTGGTTGGCCCTGAATTAATGGGGGTTACCCAACGGCGTGACAAGGCTGGATACTTTAAATTTATCAAAAACTCGAAAGAGTTGATCGATGCAGGTGACCCGATCGCTGTAAAAGTTTATGAAGAGAACAACAAAATTCCAATGCTTACTTTTACACAACTATCTGACAATGAAATAAACAGCATTATTGACTACATTGATAAATGGGAACCTGAAAAAGAGAAAGTATTTACTGTTGATGTAAATAAAAAGGACGGGTTTTCACATACCGAAATTCTCAGGGGTGAAAGGCTTTTCTTTGGACTTATTCCGTTTGAAAAAGGTGGAACAACTGCATGCGTTTCATGTCACAATACCATAACCAACGATACCCTCAACTGGAACCCTTCAGCCAGGGAACTGGCAATGGCATTTATGGAGAAGGATGGCATGAATATGTATAAATCAATGGGAGAACCTACCTCAGATGTAATGCGCAAAACCCATGGGGAGTACAAACTAACAGATCAGGAGGTTTTCTATATTGCAGCTTTTCTTTCAGAGTTTAACCAGACAGGTGAAAAACCGCATAAAACATTTCCAAACAAACTGATGCTGTTTATTCTTTTCGCAGTTTTAATGACACTTGCACTTGTTGATCTGATATTCACAAAGTTAATAAAATACAAGGTTGTTCACCTGGTGGTTATCCTGGCCGGCTTAGGGGTACATTTTAACCTTGCGGTTGTCGAAGCGCAATCACTAAGCCGCACTCAAGGGTATGCTCCCGACCAGCCGATCAAGTTTTCGCATAAAGTTCATGCAGGCGATAATAAAACCGATTGCCGTTACTGCCATTCATTTGCTGATTACAGTAAATCGGCCGGCACTCCTTCAAACAATGTATGCCTCAATTGCCATAAAGTCGTGTTGAGCGGTCGTAATTCAGGAAAGTTTGAAATCAACAAGATACATCGTGCTGCAAAATCGGGCAAACCCGTTGAATGGATACGCATCCACAACCTCCCAGAACATGTTTTCTTCAGCCATGCCCAGCATGCAAATGCAGGCAAAATTGCCTGTGAAACCTGCCATGGTGCAGTTGCTGAAATGAATATCATGAAACAGGTCGAAGATCTTTCGATGGGTTGGTGTATTAATTGTCACCGTTCTACTAAAGTAAACTTCAAGGATAATCAATACTACTCAACCTACCTCAAACTTCACGAAGAGTTAAAGTCAGGAAAGATTGATTCGGTGACCGTTGAAAAAATTGGTGGGCTGGATTGTATGAAATGCCACTACTAGTTTTGTAAAGAGTGCCCTTCGGCTTCGCTCAGGGACCAAAAAGTGAAGAGTTAAGAAAGTGAAAAGTGAAGCGTGAGAGTGAAAGTATCAAGCGCAACAAAAACGATGAATTAAAGAAATCAGCATCCAAATAAAAGCATTTTTAAATGGAAAAAAAATACTGGAGAAGCCCGGAAGAGTTAACTAACCAGGCCATAATATCCAACGAAGAAGATTTGATTCCGGAAGGAAAGAACCTGCTCGATATCATCGATGAAGAAATAGCCCAGAAGCCATCGTCCAGGCGTAACTTCCTGAAATTCTGTGGTTTTAGCTTTGCTACAGCCGCAATCGCCAGCAGTTGTGAGAACCCGGTTAAGAAGGCAATTCCCTATCTGAATAAGCCTGAAGAAGTCACACCCGGAATGGCCAGCCACTATGCCTCAACCTATTTCGATGGTTCCGAATACAACAGTATCCTGGTTAAAGTCCGCGATGGCCGACCCATCAAGATTGAAGGCAATACCCTTTCTTCGGTCACCCGGGGTGGCACTACCGCCAGGGTTCAGGCCTCTGTTTTAAGCCTTTACGATGGATCAGCCCGTCATACAACTCCTCTGAAAGAAGGCAATCCAGCCAGCTGGTCAGGCGTTGACGGTGAAATCACTGCCTCAATCCGCGAAATCACTGCTGCAGCGGGAACCATTGTTTTATTGACTTCAAACATTATTAGTCCCGCGACCAAAAAACTGATTGAGGAATTCAAAACAACATTCCCGGGCGTTAAACAACTTACCTATGATCCGGTTTCTGCTTCGGGAATTCTTATGGCCAACCGCGATTGTTATGGACAGGCCGTAATTCCTGATTATCTCTTCGACAAAGCAGAAGTTATAGCTTCTTTTGGAGCAGATTTTCTTGGCACCTGTCTGTCGCCGTCCGAATATACTGCACGTTACGTCAAAACAAGGACGCTGACCAATGATGAAAAGAAATTGTCATATCATATTCAGTTTGAATCCGGCTTAAGTATCACCGGTAGTAAAGCAGATAAACGGGTTGCCATTAAGCCTTCGGAAGAAGCCGGACTTTTACTGCAGCTCTTCAGTGAACTATCTGTTAAATCCGGGCAGACATCCGTTGCTTCAGGCATCCCTGTTGAAGCCATTTCAGAACTTGCCGGAAAACTATGGGCAGTTAAAGGTAAATCGCTGGTAGTTTCGGGCAGCAATAACCCCAACATCCAGATTTTAGTGAATGCCATCAACAATCTGCTCGAAAACATTGGCTCCACCATCGATTTTACAGCACCTCTGCTTACGAAACAAGCCATGGACAGTGAAATGGAAGAGCTTGTCAGCCAGATGAATGCAGGTACTATTGGCGGACTTATTTTATGGAATGTGAACCCGGCCTTTGATTATTACAACCCCAAAGCATTTATTTCCGGGATTAAGAAAGTGAAACTTACAGCCTCTTTCAGCCCGGTGGTTGATGAAACTCAGGAATATGTGAAATTTGTGCTGCCGGGCCATCATTTTCTTGAATCATGGGACGATGCTGAACCCAGACGGGGTTTCTACAGCCTGTCGCAGCCAACTATCAGGCCTATATTCGATACAAGGCAACCTCAGGATTCACTTTTGAAATGGATGGGCAGGGATGGTGACTATTATACCTATCTGAAAAGCTTCTGGATTAGTGATATCCTGAAATCTAACGAACAGACATGGAAGACAACCCTGCAGGCAGGCGTTTACGAAACAGCAGCCGCAATTTCTTCCGTAGCATTCAATACCCAGGCACTGATTCCTGCCACTGAAGCACTTGCCGCAGTTAAAAAGAGTGAAAGTATTGAAGTAATTCTTTATCAGAACATTCCAATGGGAAATGGGATGCATACCAACAATCCATGGCTGATGGAACTTCCCGACCCGATTTCAAAAGTATGCTGGGACAATTATGCATCCCTGTCTCCGGAATCAGCAGCAGAATTAGGCGTTGAGGCAGGAAATACATTGAATGTGAATGGTATTGAACTACCTGTATTTATTCAGCCGGGACAGGCAACCGGAACCATTTCTGTTGCACTGGGTTACGGGCATACGAATTTCGGCAAGGTAGCCACTGGAATCGGACTGAATGTTTACCCGCTCACCTTCTTTGAGGGAGGTACACGCGGATTTGTAAATTCGGCAGCGAAAGTTGAAAAAGGCGGTGGGGAATACAAACTGGCCAGTTCACAGATGCATGGTAGCATGGAAGGTCGTCCGATTGTCCGTGAAACCGTATTGGGTAGCTACCTTGAAAGCCCCGATTCGGGTAATGAACTGCATGCTGAATTTGAGAAAAAACATGTAACCCTTTACAAAGAAACCGAATACAAAGGCCATCACTGGGCAATGGCCATCGACCTGAACACCTGCATCGGGTGCAGCGCTTGTGTAATTGCCTGTCAGGCTGAAAATAACATACCGGTGGTTGGCAAGGATGAGGTAATGAAAACAAGAGCTATGCACTGGATACGCATCGACCGTTATTATGCAGGCGACAATAATAATCCTGAAGTGGTATTTCAGCCGCTGATGTGCCAGCATTGTGATAACGCTCCATGCGAGAATGTTTGCCCTGTTTCAGCAACCAACCACAGCAGTGAGGGGTTGAACCAGATGTCGTACAACCGTTGCATTGGTACCAAATACTGTATCAACAACTGTCCCTATAAAGTTCGGCGGTTCAACTGGTTCAGGTACGCTACCAACGATAAGTTTGATTATAACATGAACTCCGACCTCAGCCGGATGGTACTTAATCCGGATGTAACCGTCCGCGAAAGAGGGGTGTCGAGAAGTGTTCATTCTGCGTACAACGGATCCAGGAAAAGAAATTACTGGCTAAAACGGAGAACCGTCCACTCGGGGATGGCGAAATCATCCCTGCATGCGGTCAGGCTTGTCCGGCAAAGGCAATCGTTTTTGGAGATCTCAATGATCCGCAAAGTGAAGTTTCCAGACTATTCAAAGACCCGCGCAACTATCACCTGCTGGAAGAGCTGCATACCCTGCCCTCCGTCGGATACCTTACTCTGGTCCGTAACAAAGAAGAAAATAAAGCCTTAAACAGATATTAAAGACGAAAATAACACATAAAAGGCAGACTTTATGTATAAAACCGATGTAAGAGGGCCGCTGATTCTGGGCGATAAAAATTACCGCCAGATCAGTGACGACATTATAGCCCCGATTAACCAGCCAATTCCCGGGTGGTGGAAAGTTGCTTTTTTTATAGCACTTTTGATGACCATATTTGGTGTGTTGGCACTTTACCAAACAGTGGCAGTAGGTTTGGGCACCTGGGGAGTGAATAACTCTGTAGGCTGGGGATGGGAAATTATCAATTTCGTTTGGTGGATCGGGATCGGACATGCCGGAACGGCTTTTTCGATATTCCTGCTAATCCTCAGGCAGAAATGGAGAACTTCAATCAACCGTGCAGCAGAAGCAATGACTGTAGTAGCGGTAATGTGCGCTGCCATCTTCCCGGCCATTCACATGGGCAGGGTATGGCTGGCTTTCTTTATTTTTCCTTATCCGAACACCCGCGGACCATTGGGTGAACTTTAATTCCCCTCTTTTCTGGGACTTTATCGCCATCAGCGCCTATCTGCTGATTTCTGCCTCGTTCTGGTATTTTGGAATGGTTCCCGATTTCGCAACCATCCGCGATAAAGCGACCTCAAAGGTCAAGAAAGCTGTTTATGGCTTCTTTGCCTTTGGCTGGACCGGATCTTCAAGGGAGTGGTTGCGTTACGAAGCCCTCAGCTATGTGCTCGGAGGAATTGCTGCAGTATTGGTTGTTTCGGTTCACTCTATAGTTTCGACTGACTTTGCTGTTTCGGTAATCCCGGGCTGGCATACCACCGTATTTCCGCCATACTTCGTTGTTGGTGCTATCTTCTCTGGTTTCGCAATGGTGATGACTCTGATGATCATTATCAGGAAAATGTATAAATTTCAGGAATATGTCACTGATTCGCACCTGAACGCCATCGCCAAAATTCTGATTTTCGTCTCCCTGATCATGGGAACGGCCTATGCCACAGAGGTCTTTATCGGCTGGTATTCAGGCAGTGAATATGAAATGTTTACCTTCTTCAAGAACCGGGTAACCGGCGACTATGCCTTCCAGTTCTGGGCAATGGTAATCTGCAATGCCTTCATCCCACAATTGTTCTGGTTTAAAAAGTCAGGCAAAATTTAACGATGGCCTTTATCATTTCAATCTTCATTAATATTGGTATGTGGTATGAGCGTTTTAACATCCTGATCACCTCTCTTTCAAAGGATTATCTGCCATCAAGCTGGACAACTTATTCCCCTACCTGGGTTGAAATTGGAATCTATGTCGGAACCCTGGGTTTGTTCACGATGGGGGTGCTTCTGTTCTTTAAGTATATCCCGATGATTGCCATCAGCGAAGTCAAAAGTGTGCTTAAGGTAACCACTCCATAATCTAACGAAAAAAAACATTAGCCATGAATAAAACCAGGATTATAGGTGTATTTGATGAAGAGAATGCCCTGTTGGCTGCCGTTAATCAGGTCAAAAAGGAGGGCATTGAAATCAATGAAATATACACCCCTACCCTATGCATGAAGTGCTGAAGCAATGGGTAATAAGACAAGGTTCACTTTTGCTGCTTTCCTTTACGGATTCATCGGGGCATCAAGTGTACTTGCCTTTCTGTATTACACTTCAGTTATTGACTGGCCGATTAATTATGGCGGTAAACCAACCAATGCTTTCCCTTCATTCATCGTGGTCACCATTATATTAACCATTCTTACGGTGACCCTGGCAAGCCTCTTTACCTTTTCAGCCAGAGCAGCAATTTATCCGGGCAAGGCTTATATCCTGCCTGACAGCAGGTCAACCGATGATAAATTTGTGATTGTATTTGATAAATCAATGTTAAAAGGCGGTGCAGAAAAACTGAATGCGTTGCTTTTGAAAAAGGTGCAGTTGAAGTATATGAAAAAGAGTTACAACCTCAAAATTAAGCGGCACATGATACGCAAAAAATCTATAACAGCCCTTTCAATAGCTGTAGGAATTCTGCTCCTGGGTTCCTCGTGCGACCGCACACGCAACGATAAAGGGTACGAGTATTTTCCTGATATGGTCCATTCATTGACGTATGAAACCTATGCCGTAAATCCGGCGATGGCCGACAGTCATGCTATGCGCCTTCCGGCCGAAAATACTATTTCGCGGGAGATGATCCCTTATGCTTATCCTGCAACCATTGAAGGCAGGGCACAGGCTGCCGCTGAACTGTTGAATCCACTGGAAGCCACTCCTGATAATCTGGCAAGAGGAAAAGAAATGTTTACTGTTTTCTGCCAGAATTGTCACGGTGAAAGCGGAAACGGGGATGGTTATTTGTTTACCAGCGGCAGATTCTCGATCAAGCCAGCCTCTCTGCTCTCAGAGAAAATGCTGGCTGCACCCGATGGAGATATCTTCCATGTAATTACAGCAGGTTTCAATGTTATGGGCCCCCACGGGCATATGATCCGCCCGGCCGACCGCTGGAAAATTGCCATGTATGTCAAGAATGAACTGCAAAATAAAACCGTAAAATAAAGGAGCGGCAATGGATACAAGATTTACATTTTCAAAACGCTTTCAATACACAGCAATAGCCCTGTTGATACTGGGAGCTGCCGTTATAGCCTACGGTTTTATCACGCAACCCGACAGGGCCTGGGCAAACCTGCTGCTGAACAATTATTACTTTCTTTCGCTTGCCATCGGCGCCAGTTTCTTCCTGGCACTTCAGCATATTTCCCAGTCAGGATGGTCATCCATGTTCAAAAGAGTACCTGAAGCCATGATGGCCTTTGTTCCCTATGCCAGGGTGATCATGCTTCTGCTTTATTTCGGCATGCATTCACTCTACCACTGGAGCCATGAAGAAGCCCTCGCCAGTTATGCCATCATTCAGCACAAAGCTCCTTATCTGAACATTCCTTTCTTTTTCATAAGGATGATACTGTTCTTCATGGCCTGGACAGTGATGACCAGGTTACTCAGGAAAGCTTCGCTCAATGAGGATAAAACCGGGGGTTTGCTGAATTTTGAGAAAAGCGAGCTGTTGTCGAAAATACACATCTTCCTGCTTGCCATTACCTTCTCATTTGCAACTTTTGACTGGATTATGTCACTTGATGTACACTGGTTCAGCACCATATTTTCACTCAGAAATTTTGTTGCCGCATTTTATCATGGCACAGCAGTCATCGCATTGGTTGTGATCCTGCTACACCAGAAAGGACACTTTCCATCACTCAACAAGAGTCATTTACTTGATTTCTCCAGATATATCTTCATGCTTTCAATTGTTTGGGGATATTTTACCTTTTCTCAATTTATGCTGATCTGGTATGCAAATATTCCGGAAGAAACCATTTACTTTTATGAGCGCTGGCACAGCGGGTTTAAAGTTATTTTTTATGTGAACTTCTTCATCAACTGGTTTCTGCCATTTACATTGATGCTTTCGCAGGTTACAAATAAAAATATTCATGTTGTAAAGTACCTTGCCATTGTTCTGATTGCCGGACAATACATTGACCTTTACGAGCAGATTTTCCCCACAATTTTACATGCACCGGTATTCGGTCTGATTGAAGTTGGTTTCTTTGCCGGATTTGCCGGATTGTTTTTACTTGTTGTTGGCAAAGCGCTGGCCAGTGCTGATCTGATACCAAAAAATCATCCTTATCTGGAAGAAAGTCTGCATCATCATCTGCATTGATTTCAGGATTTCGTTCCGTATACTTACTAAATTAAAACATCATGAAAATCAGCATTGCGGTACTGGTTATTACCTTTGTAGTCACCCTGAATCTCAGGGGGCAGGTACCTGCTACCCGTGACATCACATCACCGCAGACTGAAATAGGGATTGATGAGCACCTGGATGAATACATCCCGGACGACCTGACCTTTACAGGCTCCGATGGTAAACCTTATAATCTGAAACAACTGATAAACAAACCCACCGTTTTGATGTTTGTGTATTACCGTTGTCCGGGAATCTGCAGTCCGCTGATGACCAATGTAGCTGAAATCATCAGTAAGACCGACCTTGTACTGGGCAAGGATTTTCAGGTGATTACCATTAGCTTCGATCAGCGTGAGGGAACAGATCTGGCCATTAAAAAGAAAGCGAATTATCTCAAACTGATAAAGAAAGATGTTGATGAAACCGGCTGGAATTTTTATACCGGCGACAGTCTGAACATTGCCAGGGCAACCAATGCCGTGGGATTCAGGTTCAAGAAAACCGGTAATGACTTCCTGCATTCTGCAACCCTGATGATGATTAGTCCTGATGGAAAAATAACCCGGTATCTTCAGGGAACCTACTTCCTGCCTTTTGAGTTTAAAATGGCCGTGGTGGAGGCTTCCGAAGGAAAAAGCGGACCTACAATCTTCAGGATTCTTCAGTTCTGCTATTCATACGACCCGGCAGGTCAGCAATATGTACTGAACATCACCAAAATGGCAGGAACTTTAATTCTGGGTCTGGGAGCAATCATATTCCTTTTCCTGGTGTTTAAACCACGTAAAAAGATAATATCAAACAAAGAATAATCAAATGACGGAACAAACACAACACAAGCGCGAGCCCAACTACCTGGAATACAGGGGTAAATACTCCGGTATTATGGGGTGGCTGACTTCGACTGATCATAAGCGGATCGGGCTCATGTATTTTTATGCGATGATGACATTCTTCCTTTCCGGTGTCGTCATGGGCCTGTTGATGAAACTTGAACTCATCGCTCCGGGTGAACAACTCATGGGAGCCCAGACCTATAACGGACTTTTTACAGTCCATGGCCTGACAATGATTTTTCTTTTTGTTATTCCGGGTGTGGCAGCCGTTTTCGGAAATCTTTTTATGCCCATCATGATTGGGGCGAAGGATGTTTCCTTCCCGAGGCTTAATCTGTTCAGCTGGTACCTGTATATGATCGGAGCCGTAATCGTTCTCTCTTCACAATTTATGGGCGACGGCCCACCCGACACCGGCTGGACCTTTTATGCTCCCTATAGTTTAAAAACACAGACCAATGTCGTTGCCGCTGTTACAGGAGCCTTTATTCTCGGGTTCTCATCCATTCTGACGGGACTGAACTTCATAGTAACTATGCACCGCCTCAGGGCTCCGGGGATGGGCTGGATGCGGATGCCGCTGTTTTGCTGGACCCTCTATGGAACCGGCTGGATTCAATTGCTGGCAACACCTGTTGTAGGTATAACTTTTCTGATGGTGATAGCAGAACGAATGCTGGGTATTGGGTTCTTTGATCCAGCCATAGGCGGCGACCCTATTCTTTACCAACATCTCTTCTGGATCTACTCCCACCCTGCTGTCTATATTATGATCCTGCCTGCCATGGGAGCCATCACTGAAATTGTAATCACATTTTCGCGAAAAACAGTCTTTGGATACAGCGCAATGGTAATTTCGAGCATGGCCATTGCTTTTGTAGGGTACTTTGTCTGGGGACACCATATGTACACCTCAGGAATGAGTACTACTGCCCGCTGGGTATTCTCCTTTATCACTTTTCTGGTAGCCATTCCATCTGCCATCAAGGTCTTCAACTGGACGGCAACATTATATAAAGGCTCTATCAACATGCAGACACCGTTCTTTTGGGCGATGGGCTTTATTTTTGTCTTTATGATCGGTGGATTTTCCGGACTGGTTCTGGGTTCACTTGCAACCGACATTCATGTCCACGATACTGCTTTTGTGGTGGCACATTTTCACTACATTGTTTTCGGAGGTACCGGATTTGCATTTTTTGCCGCCCTGCATTACTGGTATCCTAAAATATACGGAAAGATATACAATGGTAAAATCGCCAATATAGGTCTGATCATCTTCTTTACCGGATTTAATGTGCTGTACTTCCCGATGTTCATACTTGGTATCATGGGTATGCCACGCCGCTATTACGATTATCTTGAGCAGTTTCATTCTCTCAATATAGTTTCAACAGTAGGATCGTGGATCATGGCTACCGGGCTGATCATCGTGATTGTAAATCTCCTCAGGGCCCGCAGAGGTTCCGGAAAGGAAATTGATAACCCATGGGACGGCAGAACGCTTGAGTGGCAGATTGCTTCACCTCCGATTCTTGAGAACTTCGAAGAAATTCCGGTAGTTGACCACGAACCATACGATTACAAATAAACAATCTGAGCATGGAAACAACTGCAACCCATCATGCAGATATGCACCGCGACGACGACGCCTCAAAAATAGGCATGTGGCTGTTTATCTTTACTGAAATACTGCTCTTCGGAGGACTATTCATTGTTTATTCCGTTTACCGTTTCCGGAATCCGGTAGCTTTCCACATTGCCCACGAAGAGCTTAGTATCACAATGGGGTTAATCAACACCATTATCCTGCTGATCAGTAGCGCTACAGTGGCCATATCCATTTCTGCCATACAAAAGAACGACAGGAAGATCAGCATGATGATGCTGGGCCTTACCCTGCTGTTTGCCCTGATATTTCTGGTTAACAAATACTTTGAATGGGGTGCGAAATTTGAACATGGCATGTATCCGGGTTCAGACCTTATGACGATGCTCAGTCACGGAGATATGCTGTTTTTCAGCCTGTATTTCTTCATGACCGGATTGCATGCGGTTCATATCATTGTGGGTATGATATTGCTATCTGTTTCCCTTTTTAAAGTCAGAAGCGGAGCCATCCATAGTACACGCTTCGTATTGCTTGAAAACAGCGGTCTGTACTGGCATCTGGTCGATCTGATCTGGATCTTCCTGTTTCCTTTGTTCTACCTCATCCATTAACCGAAAACTGTTATGAGCAAAGATAATCACCATCACATAGTAGAATACAGGAACCATATCCTGGTTCTCGCCTTACTCATCGCGCTGACTGTTATAACAGTTGCCATAACCAGTGTTGAACTTGGACCTTACAATACGGCAGCAGCCATGGTCATCGCTTCAATTAAAGCAGCCATTGTTTTGTTGTATTTTATGCATCTCAGGTTCGACCAGAAGATATACCGTTTCATGGCCACCATCGTGATTCTGATATTTATGGCTGTGATTGTTGTAACCTTTTTTGATTACTTATACAGATAAACAATATGTATTCAGGAGCTTCAAATTTTGTAAACACAACCGATTCTGCCTTTCTCTTTATCATCGGTATATCGTTGCTTTTCCTGATCGGGATAACCGGCACCCTGCTCTGGTTCATGTACAGGTACAACAAGAAACGCAACCCGGTAGCTACTCAGATCCACGGCAGCAATACACTTGAAATCATTTGGACAGTTATACCGACCATCCTTGTAATCATTATGTTCTTTTATGGATGGGCCGGTTACTCCCCCATGAAGAATGCACCTGAAAATGCGATGAAGATTAAAGCTACCGCCCGTATGTGGTCATGGAGCTTTGAATATGAGAACGGTATCAAAACAGATACGCTTTATGTTCCGCTGAACAAGCCGGTTTCGCTAAACCTAATTTCGCTTGATGTAATTCATAGCTTCTATATTCCGGCTTTCAGGATCAAAGAGGATATGGTACCGGGCAGAGGGAACAAAATATGGTTTATTGCCCAGGAAGAAGGAGCCTATGAACTATTCTGCACTGAATATTGCGGTTTATCCCATTCATATATGTTTACTGAGGTAAAAGCAATGCCTCAGAAGGATTTTGATGCATGGTATGCCAGGATGGCGGATACCACAAAGAAAGTCACAGCGAATATTGATCCGGCAGCTGAAGGCAAAAGACTGATGGAGAAAAACGGATGTGTTGTTTGTCATTCTTCTGATGGCACCAAAATAGTGGGACCATCCTACAAAGGTGTTTATGGTCACAAACTGACGGTCGTTACCAATGGCAAAGAGCGTGAAATCATTGCCGATGATGAATACATCAAACGGTCAATCTACGAACCGGATGCTGACCTGGTGAAAGGTTTTACCAAAGGACAGATGGTATCTTATAAGACAATCCTGAGTGATGAAGATGTAGCCAACATTATCGAATACTTAAAAACGCTGAAATGAAAACCAGTCTTAAAAAACTGGTAAAGGCTTATTCCTGGCTTGGCAAATTCAGCATCTCACTTCCTGTTGGTTTAACAACATTTACCGGTTATCTTCTGGCAAACAGAGGTTTCGATATTGAATCTGTTTTTCCGGTCGCAGGGGTATTTTTACTTGCATCTGCCGCTTCTGCATTGAATCAGGTGCAGGAGCACAAAATAGACCTGCAGATGCCCCGTACCCGCAACAGGCCTATCCCCTCAGGCAGAATCAGCCTGACAGGTGCCTGGGTCTTCATCCTCATCTTTTCTGTTTCAGGTTTATTCATTCTATATCATTTCAGTGGATTGATGCCATTTATACTTGGCATTGTTAACTTCATCTGGTACAATGGCATTTATACGCCCCTGAAACGAACCACAGCGTTTGCGGTTGTTCCGGGTTCGGTTGTGGGTGCATTGCCCCCACTCATTGGTTGGGTAGCAGCTGGCGGGTCGATGACAGACCAGGTGGCAGTTGCTCTGGGATTCTTTTTCTTCATTGGTCAAATTCCCCATTTCTGGTTATTACTGCTTCGTTTCGGACACGAGTACGAAATGGCAGGCTTACAATCGCTCACTACCCGCTTAAATAACATTCAGATACGCCGGCTAACCTTTGTCTGGATCGTGGCTACGGCGACAACAGCCTTCATGTTACCTGGTTTCTACCGGTTCAATTATACAGCTATTGTCTACATCCTGTGGATATTATCGGTCCTTCTGGTCGTTAAATTCACAGGTTTAATCAGATCTTACAGGGAAGATGTAGAGTTCAGATCATCCTTTCTCCTGATCAATGTTTACTATTTTTTCGTAATGGTGCTTTTGTGCCTTGATGTGATTCTTTAAACAAAGGTATCTGCTGATTATTTGCCGGAATGACCTACTTCGCTGGTTTGGTCCAATCGATGAAGAACTTTCCCCCACTCAAAATTATTGTATCGGTTTTATCATCTTTGCGGGTATTGTCATGGTCATGAGGGCCATTATTGGCATACATCCCTCCACCTGATTTGGTAACAATCTTTTTCTCGAGATTCCCCCTGATTCCTGAACCCGACATCGTTGCCATGGCACGTTTTACATAATATACACCTCTTAGTGTGGCCTCAAAGCTGCCTTCGACCGAAGATCCGGAAACCTTCTCTATCGTAAGGGTTCCTGATAAGGATTCACCATCATGAAAAGCATGTCCCAGCCCTTTTGTTTCTTCAGTGTAATCTACAAGGACCCACACCCTGTCAAGATTGGCCTTCACTTTTGCATCCGACTCCATATCATCTTCGCTAATGATCGGATAGGTGCCGGGTTTAAGGCTGTCGGTAAAATAGTACAACCTGATCCAAATCTGAATATCAGGGCTGACCTGAAAAGCTCCCAAAGCCAGGTATTCAAAGCCGGTAACAGGAATCTTCATCCTTTTAGCTTCTGCCTTCCAATCTTTTCCGTCAACTTTACATGAGATGTAATTGGGAGAATCCTGGGCATGGAGCATACTTCCAATACCGGAAATGATTACAAACGCGATGATCGCCAGATTTTTCATGGATTGATTATTTATAGGTTGAAACAATACTTTATTGAAGAACACGCTTCCTTCAGACCGTATTCCGGAAAGTTCTCAAAAACTACCCTAAGGTAGACAAAATTCGTGAATCAGGAAAATGACCGGTAATATAAGTGCTGCATAATATCATAAATGCAACCTATCCGGAACGGCATAAAAAAAGGAGCCGAAGCTCCTTAAAATCAGTTTTGATTTTGACTATCTTGGAAGTATAACAACATCTTTTACTTCGTCAACAGTAACAAAACCTCCCTTATTACCAAAGTTGTTGAGGACGTAATTGATCGCTGCAACAGCTTCTTCGTGTGTTCCAACCTGAGGTGGCATTGGAGCAGGATATTTAACCGTCTTATTGGCTACAACATGCTCCGAACCGTTCAATACCTGACTTACTGCAAGGACTTTCTGGTTGAGAAGAAAATCAGACCCTACCAGGCTAGGGAACACATTCGGTATTCCCTGTCCATTGGCCTGATGGCAAACAATACATTTTTCCTTAAAAATCTTCTCACCCAAAGCCATTTGTTCTGCACTGGGTCCCGCAGCTGCAGCAGGTTCTTCAGTTGCCTGAGTACCTTCGGAACCGGTCTTGCCGCCACCGCCGCATGAGGTCATCACTGCCAGTCCGACAATTGATGTAATCGCAATTAAAATGTAATTTCTGGTTTTCATAATTCAGTTTTTAGTTGTGGCAAAATTATTAATAATCGTTTTAAATTAATCGCAAAATCGATAATTATTTCGGATGACAGCATGAATGGGCTTTCTCTACCACCGGAGTCAATGCTTCCGCTTTAGGGCTGATGTAAGGGATACCTAATGACAGGCCTCTTAAAATGATGAGAACCCCTAAGATTACAATGACATAGGGCGACATCTTGTTAATTAACACACGGAGTTTCAGACTTATCATTGTACCGGCCAGAGAAACCGCAAGCATCACAGGAATGGTGCCGGCACCAAAGAGTGCCATATATAGCATTCCCTGAACCACATCTCCGGTATTCAATGCCCCGGCTACTGCAACATAAACAAGACCGCAGGGAAGGATCCCATTGAGGAGACCTATTCCGAAAAGTGATGTGTAGGAACTGTTGCTGAATAGTTTACGGAAACCACCCATGAGTCGTGCGGAGAATCCTTCAAACAAATTGTCAACTGAAGGAAGCTTACGAAACAACAAAGGGATTACAACAAATGATATCATCAGGGTTCCGACAACAACAGATGTCCACAACTGAAAGCCGGCCATATGAAGACCCTTGCCGAGCAATCCGAAGATGAAACCGAGAATCATGTAGGTTAGAACCCGGCCTGTGTTATAAATCAGACCTCCCGCTACCCTTCTGGTCCAGTTATCGCTCCTGAGAGGCAATGCAAGAGCAATAGGACCACACATGCCTGCGCAATGGGCGCTACCAACCAAACCAACCAAAAATGCTGTCCAGAGAAACATAATGTTAAGTAAAAAGTAAAAAGTAAAAAGTTAAAAGTTAACAGTATCGTTCAGTTTTTCAATACAACGGGAATATCCGGCAGAAAAGACACCTGGCACTTCATTTACCCTGATGATTCATCCGAAATGAAAGGTCTTCAGAGTGGCCAATGATAATAGCAATAAAACAAAGTATCCGGTATCGTACTCTATTTTACGATTCTGACACCTTCTTCAAAATAGTATTCTTTGCCATCCATCGACCAGCTGATCTTTGCAATGTATCGTCCGGCTTTCAGTTCAGCTATTGGAATCCGCTGTATCATTCCTGTATCGGTTTTGATACTGTCGGTAAAATCAGCATCCTGATCAGATGGTCTGAACATATAGATCAGACCTTTTACCTCTTTTCCCTTCAGGTCGGCCGGGAATTTCACTTTCAACAGATCCTGCTCCTGCGAGATCATGATTTTTTCTGAAAGTTTCCCGGTCATGGCTATCCTATCGATCTGCTTTTGATATTCGAGACTTTGGGGATAATACTCAGTTTCTACCAGATCGAACCGCTCCTGCAGGCTGAAATAGATCAGCGCTGCCATACTCAGCAGAAAGAGACCGATAAACATGAAAATCCCTGTACCCCAGTTGAATTTAAACGACATAAGACATCTTTAAATAATGGTTTATTCACTCTCCCGGGCCTTACCGGCATCCAATGCATTTGGCCCTACAAAGGTAGCTTCTATTTCATCCATTTCACGTCCGTTGCTCATCACCTTGAACTCAATTTCGGTGAGCGACTTCGTTACCATCGACTTTTCCATCACCAGGAGGAAGGTCGCCTTTCCGACCTGACCCTTTGCAACCATTAAGGGTCCACCCATCATTTTGATGAATCCGTCCTTTTCGTCAATCAGCAATTCAACAGGCAAGTCGCGGCGTGTTTTATTGATCAGCCGGATTGTGTAAATATTACTGTAATGCAGTGAATCGTATTCCTGGTACATTGAACCAGGCATCCTGAGGATCGTCGATTCGATATCGGTTCTGATGGAGAAGAGATACCCGATCAGAATCAGTAATCCGGAGAGCACGACGGAATAGAAAAGAATCCTGATGTTAAATTTCAATTTTGTCCCTTCGGCAATTGACCGTTCGGATGCATACCGGATCAGTCCTTTGGGTTTGTGAACCCTATCCATTACGTTGTCACAGGCATCGATACAGGCTGTACAATTGATACATTCAAGCTGGGTTCCGTTTCTGATATCTATTCCTGTAGGGCAAACCAGCACGCAGCTGTTACAGTCAACGCAATCGCCTTTGACAGCTTTGTCGCGGTCTTCGAGCGGATTGTATTTTGCTCTGGGCTCCCCACGCTTATAATCGTAGCTTACGAGGATCGAATTACGGTCGAGCAAAACACCCTGTAACCGGCCATAAGGACAAATAATGATACATACCTGTTCCCTGAGTTTGGCAAAAACCAGGTAATGTATAGCTGCAAATATCAGCATACCGATAAAACCGGCAGGATTGGCAGCAGGACCTGCACTGATATGCTCCAGTACACTGTCCATACCAATGATATAAGCCAGAAAGAAATAGACTGTAACAAGAGAAATCAGGTAAAATACAATGTGTTTCAGTGTTTTTCTCCAGAGCTTATCAAAATCCATGGACCGGTCATCGAGTTTTCGCTGATGGCTGTGATTGCCTTCGATGAAATATTCAATCTGCCGGTACAGAAACTCCATAAAAATCGTCTGAGGACAGATCCATCCACAGAAAATCCTTCCGAAAATGACTGTAAACAACACCACGAACACGATGAATGTGATCATCGATAGAACGAAAATGTGAAAATCCTGCGGAAAGAATACGACTCCGAAAATAATAAACTGCCGTTCAAGAATGTTGAACAGCATCAGTGGATCACCATTTACCTTGATAAAAGGGGTAATGAAAAAGACAAATAAAAGAAAGTAAGCAGTCAGATTCCGGTATTTAAACAATTTACCCTGAGGGCGTTTTGGATAAACCCATAAACGCTTTCCGTCTTCTGCAATGGTGGAAACCCTGTCGCGGAATGATTCTTCTTCTTCTTCAAACTCTTTCATCTCTTCAGCTATTAAGTAAAATAAAAAACCAATGGCCTTCGGGTCGATTCCCCGGCCATTGGTTTCAATTCAGCAATCAGATAAAATTCTCATTAAATCAGGAAAAAAATGCTATAATCAGCCAAAAGTGTCATATTTCCGTCCCTGAGGGGCTTTCTGGTTTGCAGGATTAGTTCCCTGTAAAGTAAGGATAAAACTTAAAACCTGTTGAATCTGCACCGGCGATAACTGGTCTTTATAGGATATCATTCCCTTCTCAATTACCCCTGTGATTACAACATTGTAAAGCTCTTTGATGGTAACCTTGTTGTTGGTTGAGTCACCATGAATCCAATACATATCTGTCATATTGGGTCCAACAAGTCCTTCGCCAAACTTACCATGACAGGTGACGCAAATCTTGTCGTATGTCACCTTCCCGGCAGTTAGATCAGCTTCTGCAGTTAAAGGCATCATATTTTCAAGATCCACCTCAATCTGGGGAGTGGCTTTCTTAATGTCAGCAACAGCTGCCATTTCATTGTTATACTCCTTTTCCTGCAACGGCCACCAATCGGCAAGGTGGTAACCAACCAGGTAAACCAGTGAAAAGATGATTGTAACATAAAAAAGGTATAACCACCATTGGGGCAGTTTATTATCCAACTCCCGGATTCCATCATATTCATGTCCTCCAAGATATCTGTCGTTGGTCAACTCATCTATTTCAGGTTCACCATGATGCAGGTTTTTATCTTCTGTATTGCTCATAATCTGTGTTTTTCAATGTTTTCGATTTATGAATACTTACTCTTCATCAGTATCAAGTGGCATGCGACTCAATTCCCTATCTCTGGTTTTATTGATGGTCAGCGTATGGACAACCATTACAATAAACATCAGGATAAACAGCAACAATGCTATAATCGGAAACCAATAGATGCCTTCGATATCGTTAAACAAACGTGTTACAATTCCCATTTTTACCCGTTTATTTGTTTTCTGAAGTAGTAGTTGATCCTGAAATATCAGTTCCCAGGCGCTGCATATAGGCAATCAGAGCAATTACCTGTTTGTTGCTGCCAACCTCGATACCGTCAGCTTTTAGACCTGCTGCAATTGCTTCTGCCTGAGCTTTCAGGTCATCGTTGGCTATCAGATCATAACCTTCGGGGTACGGGACACCGAGGGTCTGCATCACCCTGATTTTTTTAGGAGTTGATGCGATGTCGATTTCCACATCGGCCAGCCAGGAGTATTTCGGCATGAGGGATGTAGCATTCAACTCCTGTGGATTCATAAAATGACGGTAGTGCCAGGCATCCGGTTTATAATTCTTACCCGTCTTAACCCCTTCGCGCCATAAATCCGGACCGGTACGTTTTGAACCCCACTGGAACGGATGATCATAAACATATTCACCTGCTTTTGAGTATTCACCGTAACGTTCTGTTTCAGATCTGAACGGACGGATCATCTGCGAGTGACAGTTATAACAACCTTCTTTTATATAGATATCCCTTCCCTGTAATTCCAGCGGAGTATAAGGTTTAACGCTTGAAATGGTTGGAATATTCGACTTGATGAGGTAAGTAGGAACAATTTCCACAAGACCTCCAATCAGAATGGCAATGATCGACAGAATCATGAACTGAACAGGTCTACGTTCCAGAAAACGATGGAAACCTTCTCCGGGCTTCATTCCGCCTTCTTTTTCAAGTGCCGGAGCTTCAGCGGCTTCCATAGCCACAAATGAACCTGCTTTAACGGTCTTCGCAATATTATAAACCATCAGTATGGCACCAAGGAAATAAAGTGTACCACCGAAGATCCTCATATAATACATCGGCATAATCTGTGAAACGATTTCAAGGAAGTTCGGATATACCAGTTCTCCTGCATCGTTGAATTGTTTGAACATTGAAGCTTCGGTCCATCCTGCCCAGTATAATGGAATTGAATAGAACAGAATTGCAAGCGTTCCCATCCAGAAATGAAGGTTGGCAAGTTTAACTGAATACAGTTTAGTATTGAACATCTTCGGGAATAACCAGTAAATCATTCCGAATGTAAGGAAACCGTTCCAACCAAGAGCTCCGATATGTACGTGACCAACCGTCCAGTTTGTAAAGTGACTGATGGCATTGATGCTCTTCAGTGAAAGCATTGGTCCTTCGAATGTCGACATACCATAAGCGGTTACAGCAACCACAAAGAATTTCAATACCGGCTCTTCACGGACCTTATCCCAGGCACCCCTGAGGGTCAGCAAACCATTGATCATACCACCCCATGACGGAGCGATCAGCATGATTGAGAAAACAGTACCCAGTGACTGTGCCCAGTTGGGAACCGATTGATATAAAAGGTGGTGAGGACCTGCCCAGATATAAAGGAAAATCAGCGCCCAGAAGTGGATTACACTGAGTTTATAAGAATAAACGGGCCTGTTGGCAGCCTTGGGCATGAAATAATACATCAACCCCAGATAGGGTGTGGTAAGGAAAAATGCTACGGCGTTGTGCCCATACCACCACTGTACCAGAGCATCCTGAACCCCTGCATAAACCGGGTAACTCTTCAGGAACGACCATGGAATTTCGATGGAATTACCAATATGCAATACGGCAACAGTAACGAAAGTCGCGATATAGAACCAAATGGCGACATAGATATGCTTAACCCTTCTTTTAAGGATGGTCCACATCATGTTCCAGCCAAAAACAACCCAAACGACCGCAATCATAATATCGATGGGCCATTCCAGTTCTGCGTATTCCTTTCCGGTAGTAAAACCGGCCAGGAGTGTAACAGCAGCCAGTACGATGATCGTCTGCCATCCCCAGAAATGAAAACGGGTCATCCAGTTGCTGGCCATTCCTGTTTTCAGCAACCTTTGAAGTGAATAATAATATCCCGTAAAAATACCATTACCCACAAAGGCGAAAATAATGGCATTGGTGTGGACAGGCCTTACACGGCCAAATGTTGTGTAGGCAAAGTTAAAATTTAGTGCAGGAAACACCATCTGACTGGCGATCAGCACCCCGACAAGCATGCCCACAATGCCCCAGAATAAAGTGGCATAGGCAAACATTTTCACAATCTTGTTGTCGTAGTAAAACTTTTGTAATTCCATAAGCGTTCGGTTTAACTAAACATTGTTTTGGTTAACACTTGAATCATTGGGTTTATCACTCTCATTATCAAATAATATTCTAACTGAAGGAGAAACATCGTCGTCATACTGACCTGACCTGACTGCCCATAAAAAAGCCAGCAAAAAGCCGGCAGCAACCAGAATACTGAAACCAATCAGGACAACAACAACACTCATCTGAATAATTTGTAATTGATTTACCCAAAGATATGAATTCAGTTTGCAGGATGTTCCTCCCAAAATAAATATAGAATTAATCCAAATAATTATTTAATTAATTGAATACATATGATTTACAGAGGTTATGAACAAATGTCCAGAACCCCTGTCAAGTAATTGACTTCAGTTGGATATAAAGTTTAGCAAAATTCTAAAAAAGTCAGGCCGAAACCGATAAACCTTTTTTCCTGGCCAGCAAGGATACAGCCAGACTGGCAAAAGCCACCACCGAAATTGAACTCAAAGGCATGAGTACCGCTGCAAAGACAGGTGAAAGTAATCCCTGAACGGCAAATGAAAGTCCGATAATATTATACAGAAATGATATGGTATAACTCACATAAACGACAGATACCGATTTTTTGGCAAAACTGACAAACCGGTATAGCCGGCCGAATTCTGATGATTTCAGAATCGCATCACAGGCAGGTGAAAAATGGTAAATGTCATCGGCAATCGTGATTCCAATATCGGCTTTGATCAAAGCACCGGCATCGTTCAGACCGTCGCCGATCATAATGACTTTCCTGCCCCTGTTGGTGAGATCATTGACGAAATTGAGTTTATCAACAGGTGATTGATTAAAATGTAACGCATCGCCTGTACCGAATACTTTAATAAGATTGCTTCTTTCCGAATCATTGTCCCCCGAAATCATATGTTTCGAGAATCCGTCAAATCCGGCGATCACCTCTTCGAGTCCTTTACGATAAGAATTTTCAAGCTTGAAGTAACCTTTCAGTTTGTGGTCGATGGATATATAAACCGATGACACCCGGCTATCTTCAGGTGATTCGCTGCCGGCTATGAATTTTCTTGAACCCAGCATAACGTTGTGACCTTCGGTCATTCCTGAAATACCCATGCCTGGAATTTCACGGTAACTCTCCACAACAATATCCTCCCCTGCCGGAAGCCAGTCGCTTACAATTACTGATAGCGGGTGGGTTGAATTTCTTGCAACGGAGCGAATCCAGCGCATCTCCGTTTCATTCAGTGAATGGCCTTCCCAACTCACATTCATCGAACGGGAATGAGTGAGGGTGCCGGTTTTATCAAAAACCACGGTATCGGCTTTTGTCAGATTCTCGATGACACCTGTATTCTTGATATAGAATCCATTTCTTCCGAAAATCCGCATCACATTTCCGAAAGTAAAGGGTATGGTAAGGGCGAGGGCGCATGGACACGCTACGATCAGAATGGAGGCAAAAACGTAAACAGCCTTCCCCAGATCTTCAAATGCCCAGTAAAGAAAAGCGGAACCTGCAACAGCCAAAATTACGAGAGTGAAATAATGGCTGACTTTATTCACAATCGTCTGCATATTCATTCCGGGATCTTCGCCGAGACGATCTTCATTCCAGAGTTGCGTCAGATAACTCTGTGCCACCTCTTTCACCACCTGTAACTTAATGGCGGCTCCGGTCTGCTTTCCACCGGCATAAACAAAATCTCCGGTTTTCTTCGACACCGGAAGTGATTCGCCGGTCACAAAACTATAGTCAATACTTCCTTCCCCTTCTATCATAACAGAATCTACCGGTATCAGTTCCCCATTCCTGACAAGGATCAGGTCACCCGGCCTGACATCCTGCAGTGGAACGAATACTTCAGTCCCCTCGCGCAAAAGCGTCACTGCAATAGGAAAATACGACCTGTAATCACGGTCAAACGATAAGGATTGGTAAGTTCGACCCTGATACCAACGTCCAATCAGCATAAAAAACAGCAATCCTGCCAATGAATCCATGTAACCGGTACCTGAACCACTGAAAATTTCATAACTGCTCTCCAGGAACAGAGCCAGGATACCAATGGAGAGTGGAAGATCGATGTTGATGACTCTCTTCCGGAGGCTCTTCCAGGCAGACAGAAAAAAATCGCTGCTGCAGTATGTAATCACTGGCAAAGCAAGTATAAATGATACTATACCAAATGTACCGGCCATAAGCCGGTCGATGGTTTCATTCCCGGGAAAGTAATCAGGAGCACTGACAAGCATGATATTTCCAAAGGCAAAACCGGCCACCCCGATTTTCATAATCATGCGCCTGTTGGCTTTCTGGTGACTATCCTTTTTGGTGGTATCGTAACTGATATCCGGAATATAATGGATGGCATGCAGCAATTCCATCAATTGCCTCAGGCTGATCTCTGCGTCATGGAACGTTATGCTGACTTCCTTCCTTACGAAATTAACATGCGAATGCATAATACCAGGATGCAAGGTATTCAGGTTCTCGAGCAACCATATACAACTGCTGCAATGGATGGCGGGAATAAACAGGTTGATTCTCGAAATACCTCCGTCGGAGAAGTCAAGCAGTTTATTACGGATGTCATCGTTGTCGAGGTAGGCATAGCGGGTACCGGCACCACTTTCGGCATCAAGACGAATGCCGGGTGTAGGCATCATCTCGTAGTACCTGTTCAGTTTTTTCTCGGAGAGAATCTGGTAAACCATGCTGCAACCGTTGCAGCAAAATGGTTTCTGATCATAAATTACAGGATTCTTACCACATTCCTGCCCACAATGAACACAGTCAGCCATAAATCAGTTTTACTGGGAGCAAAAATAACCTTTATTTTCTACTCGTTTAATGAATGGCCGGTTAGTAAATTAAACAAGGGTATTTATATCAGAAATACTCTGGTTCATCTGACCAAAATCAGAAAAAAAACACAACAACCATTTAATGGAGGTAGTATTTTAACAAACATCTGCACAGATTCTTTCGTTTTCGGAAAAAAATAGGATATATCAACCAAAAGTCTGAAGAGGGTGTTTAACCCGAATATAAAATTATACCCGGCTTCAGAATCAGCCCATAGAACAACGATGCCTGTCTCTGCATTCAGATCAGGAAGCTGAAATTATGATCGCTAATCCTACAAAAGATACAACCACGTAAACAGAGCAGAAGCTCAATCTGCAGGCTTGAAGTTAAAATCCCTCGACAGACTGATCGCATAAGAGTATTGCGGAGTCAGTTGCTTACCCTTGTAATTCTTATACACAGGAACATCATACAACAGGGAAACATTCCACAACCCGGCCACGACGTAGGAGATTTGTGGCGTAAATATCATCAGGTGATAACCGGTGTTGACCTCACTTTCACCATCCTGCACATCTTTGCCATGAATCTCGTTTCGAAGCTGGACAATGCCATAAAACCGTCTGGCGATTTTTTTCGAAACAAACAGAGAGGTGGTAAGCAACTTACCCGTTTGATAATCATTGATGTTGGATCCGTTGTATTCAAACTTATTTAGAATGAAAGTCCGCATGGCCAGGGAAGCATACTCTTTACTCAGCAGCAATGATCCGGTGAATCCAAATGCATTGGTCGACGGACGGGCATCCAGTTGCAGTAATGAGCCATTCTCTGCAGTAGCCGGCTGACGCGAAAAAGGAAACTTTAGCCCCACTCCTGCCGTAATCTCAACCTCACGCACAGGATCAACATAGAGCCCGTACTTCATCATTATAGTGCCGTTCGCCATACCCTTTCCGTTGTGATCGGTAAGGACAGGATTATGAAAGTTAACCAATTTATTGATGAAATAACCGGCATCAGCCTGAAGTGTAATGCGGTGTGTTAATCCGTATTCAAGGGTAATCCCTGTGAAATTGTAATGGGCGTTGTCCGACATGTCAATTTGATCACCCGAAGGTTTGCTGCCCTTATAATAAATGTCAGAAAAGCTGTGCCTGTAAAAAGTGATGGTCCTCAAAGTATGTTTGTCTACCAGTCCGACATGAGTGGAAGCACCCACCGGACTCCCGGTAGAACAGCACTGCGCCTGTCCTTTATTCGCAACACTGAAACCGGATAAAAGCAACAGGCCGGCAAGCAGCCTATTCCACATAGTTGACATATACATCTCTGGAAACCTGATGATTTGCATTATCCTTCACTTCACAGGTAATTTTGAACTTACCACCATGGCAAATGGTAAACATAACTTCAGATCCGGAGCCTTCAAAAATACCCAGTTCATTGTCGCATTTCCATGTATAGGTAAGGTTCTCGCCAATAACATCAGCTACAACCTTAGTCAGTTCCATGATCGGCAGAGTGTCTTGCTCAACTGTCAGGCTCACAAACTCAATATTTCCGGTTTCCGCAGGCAAATCCTTTTTATCACAACCGGCAGCAAATAAAGCTGTCAAAACAAACAGTGTGAATACAATTCCGTGAAAAATATTTTTTTTCATAAGTTTCAATTTTAGTTCATTCATATTCAGACGAGTAAAACTATTGACCGATGACAATTTTTTTGCTCAACAATCCAAACGGTG
Source organism: Bacteroidales bacterium (assembly GCA_016705005.1). GTDB lineage: Bacteria > Bacteroidota > Bacteroidia > Bacteroidales > Lentimicrobiaceae > Lentimicrobium. The sequence goes on from JADIZB010000038.1 coordinate 278,201, forward strand.
TAACCAGCTGAACCAGGTAAACACCTGCAGAAGGATTGAATTTTCGCAGATCTTCACCGATCAGATTTGCACCTGCAACCACATCAACACCAGTAACATAAATAACATTCCCGGCTATATCGGATATCTTCAGCCGGGCTGCATAATCCCTCGTGCTGTTAAATTCCAGGTATATCCGGTTGGATGCCGGAGAGGGATAAACCCTGATATCACCCTGGGTTTCTACAGCAGAAATGCCTGTTGCCATGCCATCGAAACCAAGATCGTCGAGCCAGATAAAACTGTTTTTTTTGGGAGAATGGCCACTTGATGAAATGAAAACAATGGCGGTATCAGGCACCTCAGTACTCTGGTAAGAAAACGGAATGGAAAAACCCGTCCAGACATGTATCATGCCGGTAGTGGTCTTCCAGAGGTTCGCGATGGTATCACGACGGTGATTCAAGGGGTTCCACCTGGTAAGCCACGCAGCAATGGTTGCGACATCATCGTTATAACCCATAAACTGGTATTTACCGACCAGATTTTCGACCCGCTGATTAAACGGAAACCCGGATAAGGCCTGCCAGGTCTCAGTATTGAGTTGTCCGCTGACAATCATACCGGGCGTAATTACACCTCCAACATCTTTGGTAGTGAGTTTTATATAATGATTTCCGGAAGCTCCCGGACTCCCCTTGATGGTGGTATAAACGCTTGTTGCGGAGGTAACTGCATTCATATTACCCCACTGATCAGGAACTTCATATGATCCGGCTGAAGTCCAGCTTTCAAACCCGGCATTCGGAATCTGAGCCTGAAGAATAACAGCGATGGATGCAAAAAGTACAGTGAAACCAATCTTTTTCATATGCAGATTCTAACATTCGTTAACAAAAATAGTTTATTTACCAAAGAAAAATACGCATCACTTTATTGAATACCTGAATCCGGCATAAACCGTGGCTCCGACCAACGGCCCCCAAACCATCGAGGTATCGAAATGCGTGTGATAAGGGGCAAATGCTTCAGTAACCGGATCCTTCTGAGTAAAATTGGTCAGGTTCTCACCTCCGAGATACACCTCGAAATGCTTGAATTTCCGGGTAACCTGAGCCATCAACTGCATGTAGGCAGGAGAATAATCAGCGCGCTGCAGGAACACAGGCATCTTCCCGGTATCAGGAATTCTTGCCCTGCCATTAAACTGTGTGGTCAGGTCAAATTTCCACTTATCAAAACGGGTTGCATAGTTCAGCGAGACAATACCCTTGTAGGCATTCACCATGGGTTTCTGCCTTAACTGACCATTGATGGTTGTTTTTACATCACTGACCCTGAAGGCAGTCAGCACTGAAAGACGGGAAACAGGTTCAAAGGTAAATTGCAGCATATAACTGTTGGCAAACGACCGGCCATCCAGATTATAGAAGTACACATCCGATGGAATGCTGTCAAGATCAGCGATAACCTGGTTGATAAAATCTGTTCGGTAGGCTTCAGCATCAATCTGAGCATCGCGGCCGAATAATTTGAAATCATGGGTAAGGCTGATGCCGAAATTCCAGGCTTCCTCCTGTGTGAGATCATTGGCAAGGTGAATAACACGCTGGCTGGCCATGATGGAGAAATTCTCAGCAAACAGATTTGCCGACCGGTAGCCCTTTCCGGCCGACGCCCTTAACATTGTACCATGGTGAATTTCGTACTTCAGATGGAACCTGGGCGTAAAAAAAAGTCCATATTTGTTGTGATGGTCAGCGCGGATACCACCAATCAGGGTAAGATGTTCCATGGGTGTCCAGTTATACTCAAGATAAGCCCCGGGCACCATTTCGTTCCGGTCCATAATATAAGTGGTATCGGTAAAATGATGAACTGTCAGCAGGGTATCGTTGGGCAGGGTAACATCCATAACACCCAGTTCCTGGTAAAGAAAAGTAAAGTCACGCCTGAAATAATCCTCATTATAGTCATCGTAAATAAAACTGAGCCCAGTTGTTATGCGGTGATTCTCATTTCCGGCAATGGCATCCTGGTAGATGAAATTCCCAAAGAAGCTTTTCTGAACCCCACTGTATTTATTGTTACCGAAAAATCCCTCCTGTGAATGATAAATTCCGGAGACAATTAAAGCCACACTCCTGTAATGATTCAGGATAATCCCATTCTTCCAGAAACTCTCGAGCCGCTTAGTTTTCAACTGAAAACCATAGGTTTCAGTCAGGTTGCTGATTTTTTCAACATCAGGGTTGTAGGTGTCAGGATCAAAATCCATGTATCCGCCTTCACGCGATTCGTCGAGATACTTTATCAGAAACCTGGAATCGTATTTACCCGGGACATCATAATCCCACCGGTTAATAAAATTAAACGTAGTCAGCTTTGGGATATCCATAAACTGGTCGTCGTTTTTATCAAAAGGGCTGCGAAAAGTACTGGCATGACCCATGACCATGGTACTCAGGCGATCGTTCAGCCTGGTTCCCGAATTGAAATTGGCTTCAAGCCGGCCATGCTGGTTTGCAAACACATTCAGAAACAGCTTTTCACTTTCGGCGGGTTTTTTATATTCAACATTGATCAGCCCGGTGGTGGATTCATAACCATGCATAACGGACGAAGCACCTTTGGAAACACTGATCGACTGCATCCAGGGCCCCGGAATATATCCAAGTCCAAAGGTAGATCCGAGGCCACGGAGCAGGGGTACATTTTCAGAAATAATCTGGCTGTAGATCCCTGACAAACCAAGCATCTGTATCTGCTTGGCTCCTGAAATCGCATCGGCATACATTACATCAACAGAAGAATTGGTTTCAAAACTCTCTGAAAGATTGCAACAGGCAGCCCTGGTAAGTTCATTGCTGGTGATTACCTGCACCTTTCTCGGGTCGAGTTGTGAAATAAAGGAAGTGCCGATCCTGTCCTTTATCTCCACTTCACTGAGTTCACTGGATGATTCTGTGAGGATGATCTCCAGCTTTTTCTTACCATCCACATGAACGGTATCGGTCTTATAACCCAATGAACTTACTACCAGCAAATAGTCAGAAATGCCTTTCTGCGACAGGCTGAATTTCCCCGAAGCATCGGTACTTGTGCCTGTTGTTGTTCCTGCCCAGTGAATATTGGCACCGGGCAATCCGATGGATTTGCCTTTTGCATCCGTCACCGAGACTGTTCCGGATATGCTTTGAGCCACAGCATTTTCAGCCTTAAGGATCACCAGCAGGCTGAAGATGATCAGCGTGATATTTTTTATATACATGATAGCGAGTTTACAGTTTTTTTTACAGTGAACAATGATTAGCCGGAGTGCATTCAGACAGCGCTGGCTGATTGAATGACAGGCGGAACAGGAAAGAGATCAGCTCTTTCTGTTAACTGTAAATACTGTAGGGAATCCGCTGCTGGGAAAGGAAAAGCACCAGTTCACGACCCGCTATGGGTGGGGGCCTGAACCTGAAATCAAAAACAGGAACATTATCCGTTTCTGAAACAAACTTAACTTTATTGATTGCCTCCGATTCCAACAAAGGAGACTGGAGGAGGAATTCAGAAGCAGAGAAAGTAACCGGGGATTCAAGGTTAAGCTTGCTGAAGTATTTGATATTGGAACAACAAGCCGTTTTCTGCATGACGGGTTGACCTCCTGAAGATGGATATTGTTTATCGTCTGAAGGATGTCCGCAGCCGCAGGTTACGGGTTTCTGCAGACCCAGCTCTGTATAAAAAGCAATTCCGGAAAGGTTGCCGTTACAATAATGCGCTGTATAGGACAAGCCGGAAGCACCTGCAAATACAATCATTGAAAGAACAATGAGTATTACACTACCGGTAAAATCGCCTAAGCGCTTTATGCTCATGCTAAAAATACTTTATAGAATGTTAATGTGAATCCCTGAGCAAAAGTAATACAAATACTAAAACGATTCTGAAACGAAAGCAGAACAGAACTTTAAAAAATATTCCGGCCGGCACCTCTGTCTGAAATCTGAAAAAATAATTCTTTTATCATTGAAGTCCTTAGCAAAGCATTACAGCAAACAGGCAACTACCAGTCTTTTGAATTAAGGCTGTTTCTCTTTCAGAAACCTGTTTACAGCATCGCTCCACAACTTATAACCATTCTGGTTCAGATGACAATCATCTATGGTTAGATCAGCCCGTAATCCGGTATTATCATTCATTAAACGCCCTGCATCAATAAGGTCCAGTTTCTCCCGGATACAAAAATCTGTAAGCATGGTGTTGATTGAATCAACCACACTATTGTATTCCTTTCCATTGTGCAGGTATAAAAGCTTTTGAAATACCGGAGTGATGCCATGGCTGCGGAGGGTGTCTGCCATAAACCTGTAATTGTCAATAATCCTACCGATCGAATAACACTTACCCCCTACGATATCGTTGCCACCGCAAAGGATAAAAACAAATTCCGGATTATAATCGATACAACGGGGAATCATATTTTTCAGCTGATCGCTGCTGAACCCGCCCCAGCCCATTCGCAGCACCGGTCCGGTATCCAGCAGTGAATTCCATTTGCCTCCGGCAGTGTGCGAATCACCAAACATAACAATCCTGGCAGATTGATTCCATTGAATCCGTTTCTGATACAAAACCTCACTGTATCTGGATAATACCACCATCAGCAGGATGATGAAAATTACATTGACCGTAATTGAAATCCTGAAAAGTATTCTGTTTTTCATAGGCGTGTTTCTATCTGCCGGTGGGCTGCAGTTAATCCGTTTACCGGACAGTATTATTATTTCAAAATCCGGAATTCATCAAGTTATATCCGTATAAAGGTAATTAATCATTTTTCAGGGAGTTAAAATTTGCCGGTTTCAATCCTGTATTATATAAAACCTGAGTCTGCCTTTAGTACATCCTGGTATAAAAAAAGAACGGGAAGGTTCTGTAACCTTCCCGTTGCATTTTAACATTACAAACTCAGAATCTGACAAGTTTGCGTGTAAGGGAACGCCCATCGGCAAAGCTGATGCTTACCAGGTAGACTCCGGGTTTGAGTGAACCGGTATTCAGGTAAACTGAATTACCCTGTGTATGATCATCAATGATCAATCCCCCCGAAACATTGTATAACCGGATGTTATTGATGGCCGGCAACCCCGGATCAGAATTTATCCATAGCCTGTCGGTGAATGGATTCGGGAAAACCCTTACATCGTTTCTCAGGGAAGCGGCTGTTACACCAACAATCCAGTCAATATCGGTAAAGTCGGTATTGTGCTCAAAGTCAACAATGGTGTCGTTGACCAATCCGGCAACAATTTCTCTCCAGGCATGATCAGCCGGAGGAGGGTCATACCCACCATTTTCGTTCATATCCGCATAAAAATCAATGTTGTAGGTCCCGCCCAGATCGTGTCCGGGAAGTTCCAGAAACACTTCCGGCACAAGCAGTTCCGGAATCGTTATCCTTCCTGATTCATAGAATGTCTGAGCATTGAATATCCTCATTTCAAAAAGCTGACCCAGATGCGGGGTTAATCCACTGCCATGCAATGTGATCAGGTAACTCCATCCAATATCGGTAAAGGAAGTATTGTGGCTGAACAGCAATGACTTGTCACCTGATATACTACCGCTGGTTAAACGCCAGGCGTGGTCAACAGGTGGCGCATCATAGATTCCGTTTTCGTTCAGATCAGCATAAAAATCCACCTGGTAGGTTTTGCCATTCTCGAGGCATGGGACGCCCAGTGAAAATGCGGCCAGATCAGCATTCCTGACTCCTCTGCCTGCTTCCTTGCCACTCACTGTTTCAATTAATCTTACGCTGACAGACTGTCCCAGATGAGGAGTCATGCCACTGAACTGCAACTTGAATAAGCCTTTCCAGGGAATTTCAGAAAAATTTGTTGAATGCGCAAAATTCAGGCTGACATCTCCGCTGGTAGTCATTGACTCTAACCGCCAGGTATGGTCATCCGGTGCAGGGTCGAATCTGCCATTTTCATTCATATCGGCATAAAATTCAACATAGTAGCTATGGCCTGGTTCAGCAAACGGCAGTTTAACCTGGAATGAACCGCTGCCGACAGAGTTTATCGTAACCCTCCCGGCTTCCTTCATGTTACGGTTGATGTTTACCAATCTGGCTTCAAACTTCTGACCCAGATGTGGTGTCATTCCAGTCAGATTCAGAGTAACCAGATGGCGCCAGTCGATGTCGGTGAAGCTCGTATTATAGGCAAAATTCAGAGAAGCGCCTCCATTGATGGCATTGGCACTTAACCTCCAGGCATGATCAACGGTTGGTGCATTGTAAACTCCATTACCGTTCTTATCGGCATAAAAATCAACAAAATAGCTGCGTCCGTTAATTATTCCGTCGAAAACCACTGAGAAAGAGGCTGATGAAATAGAGGCAACTTTCTTCCGGTCAACTTCCGACAGATCAATCTTATCAATCAACCTTGCCTCGAAGAGCTGACCGATATGGGGGGTCATCCCTGTCAGATTTAGCGTTAATGTTGTTTGTGGAGCCACAAATTCCTGCACAGCCGTTGATGATTTGTAAATAACATCCCCGGTAGAAGCTCCGTTTCCGTTGGCAGCATTAAAAGCAGCATAGAAGGTAATGGTTCCCGTGCCGGCGGCTGGTGCCGTCCAGTTCATGGTCCAGGTCCTGGAATTACCGCTGGGGTTGGTACCGTTTGTAGTATGAGTCACAGCTTTATTGGCATTGGTCAGCTGAGTCTCAGTGGCATTGGTAATAATAAAAGTCCCGCGTTTGGCATTGGCAGAGTTTTCTGCGGTAAGTTCAAATCCAAATAAAGCTGCCCCGGTATGTGTTGCTGTTGCAGTTATCGTATAAGTCTGTCCTGCTACATATCCCGAAGCAGGAATATTGGTGGTTATCCAGCCCGCAACAGTCTGGGCCGTACCACCATGACAACCCGTGCAGGTAGCAAGTCCATCGCCAGGCGAACCTGATTTGGCACCGGGAGATCCGGTATGGTACAATACATTGGAGACAAGTAATACCATCAGCAATGGAAAACCTGCGATTAAAAGGAGTCTGTTTCTTTTCATAAGCAGCTTTATTATTTAGATTAAATATAAATAACAAAAGTAAGATCAAAATGATCATTCGTCAGTGACAAAAGTTACATCACACGACTTTTTAATGATGTACGTAAAATATGCTGACCCAAATCGTTATTCAATCGAAAACAGAGAGTCAATCACACAAAAAAATGCTACTTTTATTTCAGAATAATTTTTTTCAAATGGAACTCACCCTGCAGGAAATATCTGACTTTAAAAAGGCTCATTATTATCTTGGAGCTGAGCTTATTAATGAAATCATTGAGTATAGCATAGTCACAGAGTTAATCACCGATACTGAAATCCTTAGAGAGGGTCAGTATGTGAAGCAGATTCCGATAGTTTTAAAGGGACTGATCAAGGTATACAGCCGTTATGAGGACAAAGAGCTGCTTCTGTATTATATCCAGCCTGATGAAAGCTGCATCATGTCATTCACTGCGGGCATAAGGAATGAACAGAGTAAGGTGTATGCGGTAACCGAAGACCAGACCAGGGTACTATTGCTGCCAATCGACAGGATACCAGCCTGGCTGAGAGATCATCCGGCTATGAATTCACTGTTTTTCAATCAGTTCAGCATGAGATACACCGAATTACTCGAGACCATCCGCTATTTGCTCTACCATAAGCTCGACAAACGTATTTATGATTTCCTTGTTGAAAAAAGCAGTGTAAAAGGTGAAAAAATCCTGAACATCAGGCACAAACAAATTGCTTCTGAATTGGGTACGGCACGTGAAGTAATCAGCCGGTTGTTAAAGAAAATGGAGAAAGAGGGTAAAATCAGGCAACTGCCTGAAGGAATCGAAATTTTGTAGCCGGTGACTCAGGTCACTGACCGGCATTAAAGCCTGTTATATCTTTGCCAGTAAATCAAAACAAAAATCGTTGATTATGAAAAAGAATATGGGTTCAGCCGACCGGATTATCCGGCTTGTAATTGCAGCTCTTGTTGCTGTATTGTTTTTTACCGGTATCATTAAAGGTACATTAGCTATAGTATTATTGATTGTTGCAGTTGTTTTCGCACTGACCAGCCTGATCAGTTTTTGCCCGCTGTATCCCCTGATTGGATTAAATACAGGTAAGAAAGAAAACTGAGAGTGAATCCGAAGTTAAAATAAAAAATGGGGCTAAATGCCCCATTTTTTTCCTATAAATCCTATCACATCTAGATAACCTATGAACTAAGGTAAAACGACCCCCGGCCATAATAATGAAACAAATGAATCTAATTTATAGGAGTGTAAACAATAGTAAGAAGTTCACCCGATCTACCAACCTTAACCGGGCAATTGTCTATAATACTATTGGCATTGTCTGAAGGAATATTTGAAGTAACGGTTACCACAACATTTCCACAATTACAATCAGATAGATCTTTTATTTTTTTACTGGATACCCATACGCCCTGGTTGTTACTATTAACACCCTGATATTCATAGATATACTTATTATTTAATGCTATATTGTTCAGGTAATCACAGGCAAATTTTATTTTTTCCTGTGCAGCTACAGTGATGTATTTATCATTGATTCCGTTTGCATCGAATTCATAGATATGGGCTACGTTAACCTGATTCTTATTGTCAGATTTCACACAATAATACACAAGGCGATCGGGAGTAAGTATTCTTTCCCAGAATTCAGTTTCACTATAATTGTTGAAACGCGAATATTCCATTTTGATCAGGGTGGTATCCAATCCCATCATCAGACCAGGGCTTTTCTCGGTCCGGTTGTTTTTTGTCTGTGCGTTGCTGATCATTACTGATAATAAGATCCCTAAAATTAAAGTGGCTTTTTTCATGACTTTATCCTTTTATTTTTTTTGTTTCCTTTTTTTTCTCCGGTTTCTCCGGATCGTTTTCCAGTTTTCCTTTGTCTTCCCCCCGGATGATTTTTGGTCGCTGGGATGTAAGATCAGAATCGCAAACCTTACGAGACAAAAGTACGTCGCCCAGCCAGGCAGCGCAATTCGTTTAAATACTACTTTTATAAAAAAGGTGGAGTAAAAAGGGATAGGTAAAAATACCTACCATGGCCATGAAGAGTGGAAATAGTGAAATCAGTGGTTAAAAATAACAAAAAAACGGATCAAACCACTTTGGTGACCCGTTTTTATTCCTTAAGTTTTAAAGTGCTACATATCTGATAGTTGCACGAACTTAATCTCATTCAAACATCGGATTGAACGATCGGAGAAAAAATCAGCAGCAGGATATAAAAGGAAAGCCCCCTGCTTCTTTACGCCACTCATAGGGACTATCAGCACTTCAGCCTGGTCGTTGCGGTTAAATATTTCACTATAGGTAAAAACCGCACGATAACCATCAGGAGCAGAAACTACAAATAATCCTGTTTTCAGATTTTCAACATTCATCTTATAAATATCTGCGGATAAATCCTTCAGCATTATTCCTGTAAAAGGAGTAGTACCATGTATTCCGGTTCCCCGACCATAAAAAACAGAACCATAAGAGACCTGGTTTCCTGAAAGGCCACCATCGGAAATGCTTCTCTCCGTAAGGTTTTGATTAAGAAATCTCAGCTCACCGGCATACATATCCGGAATATTCCTGTCAACCTTATATATAATGGTAGAGGATTGGATGGTTATTCTAACCGGATTACTGATGTTACGTTCAGTGTAAAGATCTGATGCTACCACGAGTTTTGAAACAGCCGGCAGCGGCCATAACTCTTTGGTTTTGGAAGGAACGATGCGCCTGACTTTTGAGGCAATGATAATTTCATGGCGATGAATGGGGTAATAAAGTTCTCCCCAGCTCACTACCACTTTCTCTCCGGCTGCATTCTCTATCACCACAAAGAGATCAATAATGGGTGCAAACTCTGCTTCATTCTTCTTCTTCAGAACAACACGATCAAGAATGTCGTAGAGTGAATAACCTTCATATTGATAGGACCCGACAAAACTGCCGTTTTTTCCATCGAATGAAGTTTCCTTCACTACAATCTGGCGCAATGGCAATGCTGAAAAATCAACCGTCCCCGGATTCTCTATTTCACCCTCAAGGGTTAAAGCCGACATTGCCAGGTCTGCCTGAGGTGCATCATCATAAAAATCATTTGTTTGGGACTTAACTGCCTGAAAAAGCAGAAACGACAGGGCGGTGAGGCAAAAAACAGTTTTCTTCATTTGATATTCTTGTTACAGGTGATAGGCAATCGTGCCGGAAATGAACCTGCCGGGACAAACGGCATATTTACTGTCGTAGTACTTAACATCCAGAAGGTTCTGAATGCTGAAAGTGGCCTTATAATGTTTCAGAAAGGACTTTGAGAGTTTAAGATCAACAGTGGTATAACCCGGATACCTGTCCGAAAGCAGGATTTCATCAACAGTATTCTGGTCATTGATATACATCGGACCGCTATAACGCACAAACAGTCCGGTATTTACGATCCTGTTACTCCATGTTGCACCGCAACTGAAAATATGTTCCGGAACATCGGTCAGGTAATTTCCCGACAGATCTATGGTATCGTTACCGGCAATTTTATTGTATTTCAGGATGATTGAATGCGAAAATGCATAATTGGCAAAAACATTAAGGTCAGCAAGAATGTCGTATCGCAGTTCTGATTCAGCACCATAAATCTCAACCTCGCTGATGTTTGCCCGGATAAAGATGGGGCGATCACCAAAACCCATGTCGATGGTCTGACCATTGCTGACATAATACTGAAAATCTTTTCCTCTGGAATAAAAGATGGATGCAGAGAAAAAAGTCCGATCCAGGGGCTTGAGATCGAGCCCGGCTTCATAATTATTCAGATATTCTGGTTTGATCGCAGGGTTGGCAATTTTAAATCCTCCTTTGATCCTGCCTGAGCGGCAGAGGTCATCCAACACCGAAGCACGGAATCCACGTGAGAACATCGCATATAATCTGTTGTTCCCCGACCATTTGTACTGGGCTGAAATACGCGGACTGAACGCATTCCAGTTCTGTACAGGCATTTCCGGCACCTGGTAACCTGACATAAAAGATGTTTCCATGGTCGGATCCTGAATGCGGAACGACCCATCATAAAAGGAAGCAATATCATATCTTAATCCGGCTATAACCCTGAATTTCTCCCCAAAAAAGCTGAGTTCATCCTGAACAAACAAAGCCCAGGTGTTCATTTTACCTTCATTGTAGACTATATCGGTTGATGTATAATATTTATCGTAGGCATCAACACTGCCATTCTTGAAATCAAAGCCCCCTGTAAACTGCTGCGATTTACCGGCCGGCCTGCTGAAAGTAGTCATCCAGCCATAATCGCGGCGGGTTGAGAGCACATCGTACCAGGTATAATCATCCTTAAGGTATTCGTTCACCTTTTTATAATCCTCATTCAATATGTATACAGATGAAACGGCATTGACTGTACCGATTTTACCCCTGTAATTCAGGGTCACTCCCCAGGAATCGTGATCGGTGGTATTCCCTTCAGGCTGATAGACCTTCTCACCGGTTCCACGACGGTCGTTATAATAATTGACGGTGGCCTCAAAAGTATGCTTACTGCCTATACTCACGCCGGTCTTGAGGTTTGCGCCGGTTTCACGCATGTCAGATTTTATGATGTATGGATTGGCTTTTACATCGGCTTCACTTTGGGTGATGTAACCATCGCTGATTTTAAAAAAGGAATTCACCAGCCAAAAGAAGCTGTTTTTGTCGTTTTTCAGGTTTCTGACACCTCCGGCATTCAACCTCGCTCCACGGGTATGAAATGAGCCCACATCCAGCGAAGCCCTGAGAAACAGAGGAGATTCGGGTTTGCCTGAAATGATATTGATAATACCACCCATGGCATTCCCGCCATACAGGGCAGACCCTGCCCCCTTGATGATTTCAATTTTCTTTACAGAATTCACATCCACCAGGTTCCAGTCGACGGTGCCACCGTCAGACTTGTTCAACGGCACTCCGTCGAGCAGAACAAGTACCCTGCCCTGCTCCTTTCCGCTCAAGCCCCTCATCATCACATTCGCCTTGGTGCTGAAGATACCGAAAGGCCGGTTGTAATTGATACCGGGGGCGTACTTCAATGCTTCATCAATATTCTGAACCGGAATGTTGCCCAGCTGCCTGGGAGAAATAAGGTTTACCCTGACAGGGGTATTCAGCATACTGTTGTCGGTTCTGGTGGCAGTCACAACCACCTCATCTACCATTACAGGCAATGGATCAAGTGGAACCTCATGAAGATTATTATCGCCTGGATTAAGTTTTATATGTATAGTCCTGGTTTCATACCCCAGATAGCTGACCACGATTCTTACAGAGTCTGACTTCAGTCCACATATCCTGAAACTGCCATGCAAATCGGTAATCGTTCCCTTCCCCACTCCAAGGCTTATATTGGCCTCACTGACCGGTTTACCGGAGGGTTTTGCTGTCACCTTTCCGCTAAGGCAGGATTGGCTTTTCACAGAAAGTGAAGGCAGGAAGAACAATAAAAACAGAGCAATCAATCCAGTTAGCCTGGTTTTGCCTGGTAATTTTCTCATTGTTGTATTTTAACTGCGATTTCAATGGTGCCGTTTTCGGCTTCGTCGGCCCTGACTACTTTAATCAGACCATATTTCCCTTCCATCGTCTTAAAAGGGACGATTTTCCCTGTATAACAGTATTTGCAGTTACCACTCACTTTATCGGGCTGGTAAGCCCTGATAAGCAGGCTGTCGTTGATGGCAGCATCAAAGCTTTCAACACTGACCAGGTTGTTGTCAGTTGAAAGATAATCGTACAGGGTATTGTTTTTGACACTCCATCCTGCCAGCTGGGGATAATAGCCTACTGCCGCAGTATAACCGGGGCAGGTCAGCGAAGGTGAAGGCAATCCTGAAGTAACATAATAATAACCCAGAATATCGATTGTGCCTTCTTTACCGGTCACTGTTGCTTCATCATACACCAGCCCTTCATCTGCATCCACAAAATGACCTAAACTGTGGTTGTCCTGAAATCCGAATACTACAGACGGGAAATAGCTGATGGGGCCATACGCACTGCCCGAACCTTTATTTATCCTGATCGAACTCATTGCGGTAACGCGGTCGGCATTCATCACCGTGACATTCCATATTTCAACCGCAGAAGTGTCCTTTGCAAAAGTATAATCAGCATCAAGGCCTTCACTGTTGGCAAAAAGACCACGGTCAAGCTGGGTAACCGTGTCGTTACCTGTAATTCTGTCTATCCTGATATAAGTCAGGGGAGCTCCGGCTCCTGAGGCAAGTACACCGATCCGGATGGTTCCCCCGGTTGCTATAAAGGCATTGTCTGCTGTATATGCCTGACCGGTTTTCAGCAGCAGGGAAGTTTTGTGAACAGTCTCATCCTTGGAGCAGGAGCCCAGCAAAATCAGGCCCAAAAACAAAGGAAGCCACACTGCAGGTAAAAGGCAGTGTGACTTCCCTATAGCAATACCACTTTGTAAAAACATGGATTATTTCTGAACTTTAATGGCAATTTCAAGGGTACCTGTAGCTGCACCGGTTACTTCAATAACCTTAAGTAAACCATATTTGCCGTTCTGAAGTTTGAAACAATACACATCACCTGCTGTTAAAAGTTTGGCTTTTCTGAAATCGTTGTCAGTATCATATGAATCCAGCACGATGGCATCGTTCTGCACTGCATCAAACTGGGCAGCTGTCAGGGATGTCTTAACAAACCATGTCAGGTTTTTTGTTGTGTAATTCTCAGGTGAAGTTGTTCCGGTAAATACACCGGTAATGCCGGTTCCGGGGGAAGCAAGCGCCATCATATTCGCATCTTCATAAAAGCAGAACATGTCGATTTTCTCCTGGTTGTTGAAGGCTTCAGCCTGAAAATACCTGGTAGCACTGTGGTTGTTGAGCGAAAGGAAACTCTGCACTGTAACATTGTCCTGGGCACCCATCAGCACGGTTACATAGGAATCAAGTTCGCCGAAAGCACCGGTAATGGTAATGGTTTCTTCCTTTTTATTACCAGCAATATCGGTGGCGGTAAATTTCCACACATCCTCGGCATTGGTTCCTTTGATCGAATAGAAATCAAATGTAAAGTTTGATGTATTGATGGTAGAGTCAAGTAAAGTTTCATCATTGGCTTTGATTTCAAACTTCACAATGTTATCTGAACCGTTCCCCTGGAGGATGATGCCAAACCTTAAGGTGTCGCCGTATGCAGCGGTAGTATTGCCGGTTACATAACCTTCAATCTGATTGAACGCAACGGTCGGGAGTCCCGGTTCATCTTCATCCTTTGTACAATTGGTGAACATCAGTCCTGTAAACAGGATCATTCCTGACAGAAATAAAATCTTTTTCATTTTGTGCTGGTTGGTTTAAATAATTCGTTTAGAATACAAATTCATATCGGCGGCAAAAATATGATAAGTATCTTTATAATCAATGATCTGATAAACTTTAGATTGATTCTAAAGTAATATCCGGACGAAAGGTCCTACTCAACTGGAAAATTACCGGACGATGAATTTTGCGGAAGCGGAAAAACTGCCGGATCTGATGAAGATGAAATATAATCCGGGTTTAAGATTTGCCGTGATGTCTGACCCGGTCTGACCTGCAGAAAGCGATTCCTGTTCCTGCAACCTTCCTGTATCATCATAAATGGACAGAACACCTTTTTCTGCCAATGCGGGAAACCGGACACTGGCGTTATCAATAACAGGATCAGGGAAAACCAACAGTTTTCCGGTTGTAAATCCGGGTATTATTTTCACATCGACTGTTATATCGCAGACACCCCCACCTTCATTCCAAACAGGTTCTCCATTTTCGGCGTAACATACAAGATACCAGATCGGTTCAAACATCTGAATCGGCTCAATCAGTCCTGTGTTGCTTCCTATACCTTCAATAATACAGGTAGCAGAAGGCCCGTTGTATCCTTCAATGAACATCCGGCGCCGTGGAATATTGTTGACAACAACCGTGTCAACGTTTGTTACCACCATTCCTTCAATGTAATTGTTGAAAGTGATGGGAAGCGGGTCGCCCGGATTCAGGCTGAAGTCATACAGCAGGAATTCCTGTGTTGCTTCCGGTCCACCGAGATAAAACCACCTGCTACCTTCTTCACGTATGGCTCCGGAAAAAACACCTGAATAATACACATGATTGTACGTCCCTCCGGCAAAAAAATCCTCAGCCCAAGAATGTCCGCCTTTATATAATTTGTGATACAACAGGTCATTGATCAGTGTATCACCATCAAATGTGTACCGGTAATGATCATGCGTAAAATAGGCTCCTGCCGAGCCGTTGTCGTTGATGTAATTAACCCTCCAGGCTCCTGATGTATCGTTCAATGAAGGCATGCTACCCTGCGAAAAAGCAGAATGACAGGTAAAAAGCACGAACAAAAGGCAACCAAAGTATTTGTTGTTCATATATTATCCGGATTAAAAGTTATTTCATGTTGAAAATAAACCCCAAAGAAATATACTATTCAAAACTAAAAACAGGTTGTTACAAAAATTCAGACACGTTTTATTAGAAAAGTTGCCTGCAAATGGTCCTGACTAAAGTACTCGTATCAGATCAATAAATAAATACCGTTCCAAAAAAATATGTTTGTCGCTTTTTAAATATCAAAAGAGCTATCCTTCGCCAGGCAGAGCCGATTGGAAATGGATTTTGCGGTGTTTGCAATTTGGGAATAATTCATGTAGGTTTGTATGTGTGGTAAAATGTTTGTTTTGACTAAGATCAGATATTTTGTTTTTTTGCTTTGTATCCTCGTGTCATCAGTTTTTTGCACAGGTACTGCCGGGCAAATGATATCATTCAGGAGAATTAATCCGGGAACCCGGGCTGATATCATAGATCTTGCAGTCGATAAGAAACAGAATCTGTATTTCCTTACCGACCGGATTCACCGGCTTTCAGGTACCTTATGGCAGAAGATGGATTTTCCGGTTGAAGGAAAGATATTCGCTTTCAGCCCGGTCTCATCAGAGGATATATGGTTTGCGATTACCCCTGTTACCAGCACCAGCCAGCTTTACCATTACCATGACGGCAAAACGGAAAGCATCCGTACACCGTTTTCCAATTTTATCAGTAACATCTGTTTTACTTCTGAAAATAGCGCCCTGTTTGCCAGCTGGGCCGATATGGCTGCATACAGAAACGGATCGTTCGTGATGCTGCCTCCTTTACCTGCCCGCTTTGGTGTTGCAAAGATCTACAGCCGTGATGTTTCTGCTTTTTGGGCACTGGCTGGAAATGGTGCTTTATTCCGCTACGATCGGAAAGGCTATGAACAGATGCTCGACAAAAAGGAAATCACCGATTTTTGTTTTAATGACATGTATGACGGATACATCCTCTCTGGTGATAACCTTTACCGTGCAGAACAATCCGGGATTCATCTGATATTGAAAAGTGCAGAGCTGGCACCTGTCAGGAAGATGGATATTTTGAATGACGGAAGCCTGTTATTGATTGGTGATGATGGTTTGATCATGATGTATGCAGACGGGAATCTTTCTTCATTAAAAGTTGATTGCAGCGAAAATCTCAACGATCTGGTAGTAACCAATTCAGGTGAGGTCTGGATTTGTGGCGACAGAGGCACTTTGCTGTATAGCGGCAGTAAACAGTTTCCAGAATATGTCGCAGACAATCAGGGCTTTTCATCATACAAACTGATCATGTACGGCATTAGTACCGATGATGAGTATGGTGTGGCTATGACCGATTTCAATGGCGATAAAAAGAATGATATTTATGCTGTGCGGATCTATGAACAAAACCGACTATATATCAATAGTTCAGGGTCATCAGAACAGCCTCCGTTTGCACAGGGATTTAGTGAAGAAGCTGTAAAACGTAATGCGAGTGGAACAGTTAACCCCGGGAGTAACATCGAGATGGGTGAACTTAAGCTGGGCATAGGTGCGGCTGATATCGATAACGACAACGATCAGGATATCTACCTGTGTTACCTGAATAGTATTAATAAGTTGTTGCTTAATAAGGGCAACGGGTATTTCAGAAATGTTTCGGAACAGAATAACCGGGCCTGCTGCAATATGAAACGTTCCAACGCGGTTGCTTTCGCCGATGTTGACAACGATGGTGACCTTGATCTTTTTGTCACCAGCGAAGAGGGTTCAAACAGGCTTTTTGAAAATAACGGGACAGGACATTTTACCGACATAACAATAAGTTCCGGTCTGAAATCAGCTGGTGGAGGTATGTGTGCTTCTTTTGCCGATGTTAACAATGATGGACGTCCTGATTTATGTGTCTCGTTCTGGTATCCTTCGAACAGACTTTATTTTAATGAATCGGAAAATGGCAGGATTTTATTTCGTGATGTTACCGGTTTAACCGACATTGCCAAGGCCGCACCTTCCAAAAGCAATGCCGTGGCTTTTGCCGATGTTAACAACGATGGATTCGCCGATCTTTTTATAGCTAACCGGAATACGGAAAATAAACTGTATCTCAACAATGGCAAAGGACTGTTTTCAGATGTGACCAGTAAGTATTTTGCGCCTGAAAGTTACATGACCAACGGGGCTGTTTTTGCTGATTTCGACCTTGATGGTTTTCTGGATTTATACATCACCAATGTAGGAGAGAATGTTTTATATAAAAATATGAATGGTAGCTGTTTTAAAGAAGTTACCGCTGATTTTGGTGCTGAATTAAGCGGGTATTGCACCGGGTGCGCAACCGGCGATGTTGACAATGACGGCGACCCTGACCTCTACGTAGCCAATTATATTAACGGGAACAGCAACCTGTTTCTGAACAACACTGAAAATAAAAATTTTGTAAAAATCCTGCTTCATGGTGTTCGATCAAATAAAGATGCTATAGGAGCTAAAATCTGGTTGTTCAGTGTTTGTGTTGATAAGAATAAAGCTATTCCGGCGGGCTATCGGGAAATTTGCGGGGGCAGTGGTTATTCTTCTGTTTCAGCGAAGGAAGCAATTTTTGGAGTTGAGCATGGAAAGATATACTATGCTTTGATAAAGTTCCCATCATCGGAAGACACACTGAGAATTGATCATATTGTTGCCGGTAAAACACTTTTGATCAATGAGTTATCAGGGTTTTCTGCACTTTACACTGAGAGCAGGAACAAAATAGTGCGGTTCTTCACAAATCAGGAATATCAACCTGAGATCATAAAATATTTTCTGGTGTTTCTGTTATTGGTTTTTTATAATCTGTATCGTCAAAAGAGCAAAAGGAAAATTGCCATCGTCCATTGGTTGGCAAGTGGTTTTATTTTTGCAGTTTTTGCATTGGTTAATCAGTTTTTTCTTTTCACAGCATTCTCCTTTTCCTATTTTAGTGCTCCCCTGATTGTACTGGGATTGCTATTAATCCTGCATCTGTTCATTGACAGAATATTGCTCCGAAGACTGGCTCAAAGAGAAAAGCTGGATTTACGCGAGAAGCTTTCGCGCGATCTGCATGATGATCTGGCCTCCACACTTGGAAGTATCTCCATCTATGCTGAGACCCTGAAAGGGATGAACGATAATTCACAATCTGAAAATAAAAAACTTCCCGAAAAAATAGCAGCACTTACCCAGATGGCATTGCAATCCGTTTCTGACATCATCTGGATGACCTCCCCCAGGAATGACACCTTGCATAGTCTCGTCTCAAAATCAAGCAATTACATGCTTGAAATCCTGACCGATAATAAAATAAGTTTCAATGCAGCCATCGAAATCCCTGACAATCCCGTTATACTTCCGGAGAAAGTCAGGAATGACACTTTTTTAATTCTGAAAGAAGGGCTGCACAATGTTATCCGGCACTCCAGAGCATCTGATGTTCAATTTACAGCGAACATTCATGAGAATCTTTGTTATCTTAGCCTGAAGGACAATGGAATTGGCATAGATGAATCCTCAAAGGCCGGAAAAAGATCCCAGGGCAACGGTTTGATCAATATGCGACGGAGAGCACAGGAAGCAGGAATTGAATTTGCAATCCATTCCCATCAGGGAGAAGGCACAGAAATTACAATGAAGTTCAGAATATGACCTGTTAAGGCTATATCATTGGCCGGTTTTCTGATTTACTTTGCTTAAAAAAAATGGGAACAACGATCGGACTGGTAGAAGATCATACAGAATTCAGGCAGAGTCTGGAGTTCCTGATTTCATCCTTCTCAGAATACTCGGTTTCATGGTCATATTCTTCAGTTGAAGAAGCGCTGGACAATTATACCGAAACGGATGTTATTTTGCTGGACATCAATTTGCCGGGATTGTCCGGATTGGATGCAATTCCGCTTTTTAAAAAGAAATCTGCTTCCCAGAAAATCATCATGCTTACAATACAGGAAGATGATTATCATATTCTGGAAGCCATTAAGAGCGGTGCAGATGGATATATTCTGAAGAAATCCACTCCCAATAAAATCCTTGAAGCAATACAGCAGGTCTGT
Organism: Bacteroidales bacterium; assembly: GCA_016705005.1. Taxonomy (GTDB): domain Bacteria; phylum Bacteroidota; class Bacteroidia; order Bacteroidales; family Lentimicrobiaceae; genus Lentimicrobium. The sequence goes on from JADIZB010000038.1 coordinate 297,730, forward strand.
GATGGAGAAGCTGCTCTTACACCAATGGTTGCCAGGCAATTAATGGCATTTATAAAACCAAAAAAATCCTATGAGCCGTCACCTTCTCTGCTCACATTGCGTGAAAGGGAAATCCTTTCATTGATCACCCAGGGTATGACCAATGAGCTGATTGCTGAGACCTTGTTTATCAGCGTGCAGACGGTGCGCAATCACATTAAAAATATTTACGACAAATTACAGGTGCATTCCCGTGCCCAGGTTGTGGTAAAAGCATATAAGGATAAGCTGATCTGATCCGAAAAATGACCTGATTGGGCTATACCATAACAATTTCTTTTCATGCACATTTGTATTCACCTGCACAGGCAATTTAAGCCCTGTTGCCGGATGTTGTAACCCGTTATAATGAGCATTATGAAAAAGCAATTACTTAAAGGAACTCCTGTCTTATTTTTATTGACATTGATTTTTATGGTTTCCAACAGTTGTAAGAAAGACAGCGACACTCCTGAAGATAATCCTGTTAACTGGAGCTTCTCAGAAACAGTTAACTATGAAATTACGCCCGGAGCTGTTGTGAGTGATCCGGTGTCAGGTTTTGATTTCGGTTTTAGTGATGAAACTGCAACAAGTACATTAAAAGTGAGTAAGATCATATCTGGTGCAGAAGCTCCTTTCGCAGGGAATGGCTATAAAATTGAATATACGGGAAATGAAGTGCTTTATGTGAGAATAAAATGTGCTGCCGGAAACAGGGTGTTGGGGATGATGTATGCCTATCCTGACGGGATGTTCAACGGAACACTTACCCAGGACTGGATTGGCATGCCCGATATGGGTACAGATTTTGACAGTACGGAATACTATTTTTCCTTACCGCAACCCTACGATTTAGGACCGTTAAAAGCCGATGGCAAAAAACGGGGAACCGATCTGTTCTGGTTTTCTGAAATAGCAAAAGCTTCAACGGAGTCTGGAAAGACTACCGCCATTGGATTACAGTCGTATACATTTCTGCATGATTATTACATCGCAGCTCTTAACCCTGCATTAAAACAATCAGCAACAAGTGCCTATGAGGTTAAATTGCCTTCCTATGCCTATGGTAAAGAGAATTATTACCAGGCATTCTGGCGGCCGCTGGGGCTATTGGGCGGTTACATTTATCATCCAACCATTAATTTTAGATTTAATGCAAACGAGCCTAATGCAGTAGACATAGCTCATGAAACCGCGCATTATTTTATTAATCTGATTGTTGGAAATGAAGTGCAGAAAACACTAAGTGGCCAGGCTGGGTTCTTCGACAATCACGGGTTTAATGAAATTGTCGGAAGAAACAATCTTGTGGAGGAATTGGCCTATTTTGCAGAGACTGCAACTGGTTATAAGATCAATGAATTGTCGGAACCAGCCAACTCCTTTGGCAACAACTCCCGCACGACTGTTGACTATCCGGGCATTGAGGGCTTTGGAGCCACCATGCTTTACTCATTGGTCAGAGACAAACCAACCATTCAAAACGTAAACTATCCTTCTCAAAGACTTGATTTCCCAATCATCGGGCTTACCTATGGACAAGTCTTTGATATCATAGCGCAGGGAGCAACAAATACTGACCATATAAGGACGAACATACAGGAATACCTCTCACTGGAAGGAACCGGCACTCAATCCGAAAGGTTTCCCGTTGTTTTACAACGCATCGGGTGGAGTTATTCTGTTAAGGGTATTCTGGTGGATTCTGCCACCAATACACCTCTGGAAGGATATGCCATTGAAAATATCTTCAAAGGTGGGGAAGGAAGAGAATACAACGATGGTCAGGTGCCCAGGCCGATTGACATTACGAATGCTGACGGTACTTTTAACCTCCATCATACGGTTTTCCCGGGCTCAAGTTTTTTAAGATTTTCTAAAGACGGAAAAAGCTTCGATAAACTGATTACTTGTCCCTACGACACTCCTACGTCAAATGTTATTGAACTTCCAATAATAAAACTAAACCCCAATCCGGCCACTTTTGCCATTGGCCAAAACTATGGAGGTGGCATCATTTTTTATATTGATGGCACAGGTCAGCATGGCTTAATCTCCTCTACAACCGATCAGGGCACGGCAGTATGGGGTTGTTATGATTATGCCAACCCAATCTATTTAGGAGCCAATACCGGCAATGGACAGACCAATACATCCATTATTGTTAATGGTTGCCCCGAGCCAGCCATCGCAGCCCGTATTTGTGATGACCTGGAATGGAACGGATACAGCGACTGGTTTTTGCCTTCATATGGCGATCTGCTTATGATGTATGCACACAGAAATATCATCGGTGGTTTTGATACTACCGCAGGCTATTGGAGTTCTCTCGAAGGAAACGGATGGCGCGCCTACTATGTTTACTTTGGAGAAGGTTCCTATATTGAAACAGCTGTTAAATCTAACTTGGCCCAAGTTCGCGCGATCCGGGCCTTTTAATTTCAGCCTGTATTTTAATATAGCTGGTTTCTTAATACTACTCCGTGAATAGTATTATCCGACAGGTTGTCAGCCTATTGATAAAGCACAATTATGTTTTCAAAATATTAAATAACAATGCATTGTGCCCCTTTCAGACAATAGGTTGGTTTTCCTCATTGCAAGGTTTTTAATATTAACGGACTATTTCGAATGAATGCCTTGTGTATTTATTGAAAACCCAGGCGCGGATTTAAGATAGTAATACTTTTGATAATTTTCTCTTCGAAGCCTAACAAATATCGGGGTTACCAGTCCCCGGTAACCTTCGCTACCCTGCAATAGCCGGTGGCAGTACCTGTGAATAACCTGCAAAGATAAATGCCCGGTGGTACGCTGTTTCCGGCCGGATCTTTACCATCCCAGGCAATGGTATGGCTTCCCTGAGATAATGTAGTATTCAGAAGTTCCCTGACCCTGATACCGGTGACCGAATAAACAGTGAGTAAAACAGGGCCGTTTTCCGGTAAATCGAAGCTCAGGGAGGTGGAACTGCTCATTGGATTGGGCCGGGCCGATAACCTGGTTTCCGAAAAAGGCAGCGAAGACTGTTCCATCCCCAATGTGCCTGTTTCGATCACGGTGGCCGTGTCCTGATCGGTTATCCGGATGTTGTCGAACCAGACCTCATTGTTGTCGAATGGTCCGTATTCTGCGACAATCTCCATGCGGTCGATCGCCGACCAGTCGAACTTACCTTCCGGCTCATACCAGGTTTCATTGTCCCATGATCCGTGTTCAGTGAAACTGTTCAAAGGAATGTGCAGGTGGTGCCAGCGATTATCCCAGCCGGGCGTATAGCTGTTCAGGGTGGTTCTGATTCTCCATGGATGGTCGGAAGCATCTCCTGTTTTAGTATCCACAAAGCGGATATCAAAGCGGATGGCCTCATGATTCCCGCGAACCATCAAATCCATGGCAAAACCGGCCTCTACCAGTTGCGAAAGGTCCCTGTCGGGAACAAAATCATGAGCAATCTGGCTGTACTGGGGTCCTCCGCTCCAGAACAGGCAATACTGATCATTGTTAGGATAAAGGGTCGAATAATAATCAAGTTCCGATTCGGTATAACTGGCTTCGTTTATTCTTTGTGCAAGGTAGTCATCATAAATGGTAAACCCCACGGTATCCGGCAACAGGGCATAAGTTTGCTGTTCCGGCACATTGAGTCCGAGGGCTTCGAGCAAGGGTTCATTCAGATCATAATCGAAGAGCTCGGGCGAATCTTTTTCAAAAAGTCCGAAACCACCCTTGTAATCCCAGATGGTCCAGGGAATTGACTTTTCTTCGAGATAATCACTGACAACACCGTACCATGAAACCCTGTCTTCATTGTCGCTGTTGGGAATATATACGCCAAACTCACCGCAGAAAATATTCAGATTGTGCTCATCCCTGAACTCCACGGCAATGTCGATCAGCGAACGGATGTAATCAGCATTGCCCTGGGTATTGTAATAACCAAGGGCATCTTCGATCCAGGTGCCAGTCAGCTCTGGCGGACATGGAGGCATTGAATCGGCGTTGTAGGGAAAGGGCACACCAGCCAGGGGTTCCATAGAGGGTGTGCTCCAGCCGGCTCCCTGATGGGTAAAAAGAAAAGGGTCGTAGAAATGAAACGTATAAATCAGGTTGGTGTCCGCATAAACCGGCATTTGTGCCAGGTCTTCGTAACCGTTGTAACCTGAAGGTCCTACAATGATGGTATGTCTGGTATCGACCGCACGTATGGCATCGATGGTCTCTTGCTGAATTGAACCCCACAACTGGTCTGATATTCCGTGCGGTTCGTTCAGGATTTCATAGCAGAGGTATTCCGATCTGTTCTGATACCTGCCGGCCACCTGTGGCCAGACACGGGTGAGTATCTGTCCTACATCCGGGCTGGTTGGCACCGATGGGTCGAATGAATGGTTGTCGATGAGCAGATATATCTGAAGTGTTTCGGCCCAGGTTACCACGGAATCGAGCAGGCAGAATAATACCGGGTCAACGGTATAATCCGGAGCACCTGAAGTCATATTGTGCAGGTCGACCGGCAGGCGGATAACGTCGCAACCAAGCTGTTTAATCTGAGTAAAATCCTGAGAGGTAAATTTCCGGAACTGGATGCTGCCGGCATCTTCACCCTGAAACCAGTTGGTGAGGTTAACCCCGCGGCTGAAAGGAGTCTGTGCAGCTAAACCCTGCATAAGCATGAGGCACAATGGTATCAGCAAAAGTCTTTTCATCGGTAAACCCTTATAAAGTGTGAAAGGACAGGGCAATCAGACATTAGAAATTTGAAACCAACCGGCTTATGGCTGGTAAACCGGCTGAAAGATTGGGAAATCCCCCTGTACTCTAACTCTTTAATCAAGTTTCTCCGGGAACGTCACTTAACAAAGACATACTGAATTATATTGGCTCCCATCCTGAGAGCTTTCTGCCTGTTCTCATCGGGGTCGTTGTGTACAGCCTGATCTTCCCATCCGTCGCCCAGATCGCATTCAAAGGAATAAAAGCAGACCAGCCGGCCTTCCCATATCAGACCGAAACCCTGCGAGGGTTTATTGTCGTGCTCATGGATCTTGGGCAGTCCGTTCGGGAAATTGTATTGCTGATGATAAATCGGATGCGAGAAAGGTAATTCAATAAATTCCAGCTCCGGAAATACCTTCTTCATCATCGGCCTGATGTAAGGGTCGATGCCATAATTGTCGTCAATGTGCAGAAAACCTCCGGCTATCAAATAATTACGGAGGTTCGAGGCTTCCTGCTCATCGAACACCACATTACCATGACCGGTCATATGAATGAACGGAAAGTTAAAAATATCTGCACTACCGGCATCTACCGTAGCGTAGTCCTTGTCAATGTTGGTTTTTAGATTGCGGTTGCAGAATTCGATCAGGTTGGTAAGCGAAGTAGGATTGGCATACCAGTCACCACCACCCCGGTATTTCAACAGAGCAATCTGATAGGATGCAGGAGGGGTCCAGGCTGCTGAAATTGCCAGAAGAGTAAGAAAAACGGCTACTTTAACAAGGCTTTTCATTTTCTTTTTGAGGGTATGTTGTTATGCATGATGAAGGTTCCGGGACCAGAGGTATTGAGTCCCTGCAGAACTTTTTCTGAATCCCTTACTCATTCAGCAAATTTACAATAAAACACGATGCCAGTGCCGCCGTTTCAGTTCTGAGCCTGGCCTTACCCAGACTTACCGGCTGGAATCCATTGTTAAGCGCCAGGGTGATTTCGGCTGGGCTGAAATCACCCTCGGGACCAATCAGCACCAATACATCTTTGCCAGGAATGCAGACATCCTTCAGATGCGGGCGCGGGGCGTCGTCGACCCAGGCTATAAAACAATTTGGCTGACCAGCATGGCTTTGAATGATCTTTTTAAGGTCAGCAGGCTCATGAATAACCGGCAGAAAACTGCCCAGCGATTGTTTCATGGCTGCCACAACGACTTTTTCAAGTCTTTCCGTCCTGATTTTCTGTCTTTCGGAATGATCGCAATATACCGGCGTGATCTCCTGTATCCCGAATTCGGTGGCTTTCTCGAGAAACCATTCAAAACGGGCGGCGTTCTTGGTGGGGGCGACAGCGATATGCAGGCTGTACCCTTTTCCTGTCGATTTATCTACTGAGACTATCCTGATTTCACAGCATTTCGGGTTCGGGTCTTCAACAACTGCGAGTGCAATACTGCCGGTGCCGTCAGTTACACTGAGGTGATCGCCGGGTTTCAGCCGCAGCACCCGCGCGGCATGAAGAGACTCTTCCGGTGGCATAGAGAGGTAAACATTGCCTGCGCCGAACGATTCGGAAAGATTGATACCAGGAAGATAAAATAACTGCATGTCTTGCTCGGAATGATGAAGTTACAAAAGTAAAAAAAGACTGCCCGGAAAGGGCAGCCTTTTCAAAATAATACTATCTGTAATGCAGGCCCGTTTAATGGAGAGATTACTCAATCACCAGTTTGGTTCTGTAAATCCTGTCGTTGCTGATCAGATGCAGAATATAGAAGCCTGACGGAAGCCCCGGTTTATTGATCATCCATTGACTACCTGTGGCATTATCTGATTCATAAACAAGACTGCCATCGGATGAATAGAGGCAGATTTTACCTGATTTAACGGGTTGTTTGGTCTCAACAAGGAATGCTCCGTGTGCCGGGTTGGGGTAAACACGGATATCGTCTGATTGAAGGACCGGCTGTTCAGCTGAAACAAGTTCAGTTATGCTGATGTTGTCGAGATACAGACCGTTTCCGCGGCGGTGTACCGATTCGAACATTATCCTGACATTGGTTTTCCCCGCCCAGGCGCTCAGATCAACCAGGAAACAGCCCGGATTGCCGGTGGTTCCGCACCAGTCGTCTGATGTTTCAGGGACAAAGACCGATGTTGAAACAGGATGTGTTTCAAAACTTCCGTTACCATCTTCACCAATAGCCATGATTTTTGTCCAGGTGGCGCCGCAATCCTCAGAAACCAGGATATTGAGTGAGTCGGTGATTTGGGCGTATCGCTTGCAATAAGCATGCTCGAAAGTAAGGAAGGCTGAGTTGTAACCAGTTAGGTTCAGCGCTGGTGAAATCAACTGATCCAGAGGTCCGGGTGCCACAATATAATTGAAGTAGTCCATCCGGATGGCTGTATTCCCGGGTGCATTGCCCTGAACAGCACTGATTTCCCATGTTTTCTTGTTGTCGTAATTGATCACTTCCCAGCCGTTCGCTGTGAGGTCAGCCGATTCCCAGTTTTCACTGAAAGGTAGCGACATGCCGCCAAATAGCACATAGTCGGAGATGGTCAGGCTCCTCGGTCCGTTTACGTTGGTTGCTGTCAGGGTAACTGTGTAATTATCAGGTCCGTTGAAGATAACTTCCGGGTTCTGTGATGTCGCTGAAGTGCCGTTGGTGAACGTTACATTGTCGGGACTGAACGCCCATAGCCATGATGACGGGCAGAAGTCAGACAGGTCGGTGAACTTTACCGTAACAGGACCGGCACAGAAGATTCTGTTGTCCGAAGTAAAGCCGACCTTTGGAAGCAGGGTGTCGCTCACCACGATATAGGCTGATTTGGTTTCAATGTCGTTACCGGCAGGATTGGAAGCCTCGAGCGACACTGTATATTCACCGGGAACATTCCATACAATTCCGGCCGGATTCTGTTCAGTGGAAGTGGCTGTTTCAGCACCTTCAAAAGTCCAGTTCCATTCATAGGGGATACCGGAGGTCATATCGGTAAAATCAACAGGGCAGCCAATGGGAACAATGGTCTCACTGGCAACAAAGTCAGCTGAGGGTGTCGAAAAATGCATGGGCGATTCCCACAATCCACGGCCATAGGTGCCGGCCCTGATCACATCGCCCTGCTGTCCGGCGGGGTCAAGGAAAATCTCAAGTTCAGTTACCCTGGCTGATGCCGGGAAACCGTCAGAGAATAGAATCCAGTCGGACATTGTGTTGTCGCGATAGAAAATTCCTATATCGGTTCCCAGATATAAACCTTCCGGGCTGTGACGGTAGTTTGCCAGTGTGTTCATCTGTACATCGGGCAGGGTACCAGTGAGTTCGGTCCAGGTCATACCCTTGTCTGCCGATCTGAAAACACGGTTCTGCTGAACAATGAAAACGACATTTTCATCGGTAAAACTGGTTTCAAGAGCAGTGATGGTATTACCAACCGGCAGACTGCCGGTAAGGGTGGTCCAGGTAACAGACACATCTTTCACGTTATCGGAACGGTATAATTTGTTTCCGCTTGCTGCATAAAGGATATCGGTGTTGGCCCACGACTGCGCCATCACACTGAAGTTGTTGCTGTTGATTTCGGATATCTTGGTCCAGCTTACCGAAGAGGTATTTGATGCTTTGATGTTTTTGCTGCGCCAGATGTTTTTGTACCCGATGAACATGATGTTTCCATCATAATGATCGATCAGGAAAGGTGTTACCCAGGCACCTCCCTCGGTAATGCCGTTTGATCCTTCACCGGCAATCTGACCCTGTGCCGAATGGTTGAAGATGCGGTTCATGGCTCCGTAATAAACGGTAGAATAGCTGTAACGGTCGTCGGTGGGGTCAAAGGCACATTCCATGCCGTCGCCGCCGCCTACGGCAAGCCATTCGGTTCCGGTCCAGGTAGAGGTTCCGTTGTCCTGGTATCCATTGATGACAAAATCCCTGTTGGTGGCACTTTGTCCTATCTTGTATGCCTGGCTGATTACCAGACCATTGCTGATTTCGGTCCAGTTTACCCCTCCATTTTCGGTCCAGTAAACTCCACCGTCGTTACCTGCAAACAATCTGCCAGTCAACGGAGAATACTCAAGCACATGAAGGTCGGCATGAACAGACTGTACACTGCAGCCGCCATACCAGTGAGAGCGGATATTCCAGGTGATTCCTCCGTCGGCCGACTTGAAGCAGTTAACACCACCTCCGTAAATGATATCCGGATTCAACGGATCTGCTGCGACATCTAAATCGTACCAGGCCTGGCCACCGCTGCCACCGCTGCAATCCCAGCTCATAATGTTGGGCGAGGTTGACCGCACTTCAAAACTGATGCCGCTGTCCATTGAGCGGTAGAGTCCTTTGAAGGAATCGTCGTTGGTGAGAAACACATACACCATCTCAGGGTTTGCCGGTGTTACGGCAATGGCTCCCCTGGCTCCTGTGGGAAGGCCGGTTGCGCCCTGCACAAAGGTTTCACCTCCATCGGTGGATTTATAAAATGTGCCGTTTGAAGTGGCATAAATAACATCAGGATTGCCGGGTTTGTAAACAATATCTTTAAATGTACCGTTGGCTTTCTTGGCCCAGGTCAGACCTCCGTCGAATGTCTTATAAATACCTCCGGCGGTTGCGGCAAAAACGATGTTGTTGTCAGCAGGGTGCATGATCAGCCTTGAAACGGTGCTGGTTCCCATGTCACCATTGTAAGGTGCCCAGGTTTGTCCGTCGTCGTAACTCTTCCATACGCCCAAACCGGAGGCATCGCCTGCATCTCTGTCGCCGGTTCCCATATAAATTATTTCAGGATTTGTGTGGTCAACCAGGATGGCTGATACGCCTAAAGTTGGCAGTACATCGGTGGTATTGCTCCAGGTGAGGCCATGATCATCCGACATCCAGAGGCCACCGGCAGGAGCACCGATGTAGATCCTGTCGGGATTTGTTGGATGGAAGGCAATGGCATTGATGCGTCCCAGCCCCCGGTACCCATTGTACCCTGAAGGAACTGTGAATGGCCCGAGCGGAGTCCAGTTCCCGTTGACGGAACGGCTTGAATGACTTGCCACATAAGAATTGTAAGCATTTAAACTACGGTCAGGGGCTGGCTTACTTCCGTCAGGTTGTAGACGGAGTTCCATCATGTATTCCCAGCGTTTGAATGGTTTATAGCCACTTCCCCTGGTAATCTCACGATCAGCCCAATAGGTATTGAAAGCTTTTTGCGTGGCAGAGAAACCGGCATGAGGGTCCTGCATCATGTTGATCCAATAAGGATACGAAGCAGTATCCTGAGAAATAGTAGTCTGGTATTGCTGTGCTTTCAGCGAAAAGAATGTGGTTGCCAGCAATAGGAGAAGTGCAAGTCGTGTGTACCTGGTCATTTTGATGATAATTATAGTAATAAATGGAAAATCAGGGCAAATGTAATGGATTCCGGTAATTATCAATTCATTTAAAATCAGTTTGTATGCCTTTAAAAGAAAGAAAAGAAACTACTCTGAGTCAGCTTCTTTTCTTTACAAACCTTAAATGACCAATGTGATTGCGAACCACTGCACTGCAACCTGACAATTAAAATCCTTTAAAAAGTCAGGGATTGGTATCTTCTCCCAAGGGATCGTTTTTTATCTGAGCATCAAACCTACGGATGGTTAAAACAACCAAAAAATAGGAAAGGGCGATCATAGCCGGCCAGGCAAGCAACCACAATATTTTATCCAGGTACATATTTTCAATTTTAAACTGGTTTAATAAACGTGCGTCTGATTATCATTCAGATCATTGGCTTCCATTGGCTTGTTATTGATTGATCTCCATACAAGGAAGATATAGGCAATCACAACCGGCACGAAAAGAGACACATAACTCATAGCAGTCAGGGTATAGTGGCTGGAAGAACTGTTTTCAATGGTAAGCGAATGTTGAAGGTTGAAAGTTGAAGGGTAGAATGCTGTGTTGTTGAGTCCGGCCACCAGGAAAAGTGCAAGTACCGCAAGCACAGTACCAGAACCTGTATACCAGATGCCTTTATGACTGCCTTTAAACAAAAACACAGCAATGCCAGCCAGCACCAGGACTACCCCGGCCAGAAACATTACTGACACAACAGGCATTTGCAGGAAATTGTGCAGGTATTTGTATGGTTCCATAAAAATCTCACCTGTTCCCGGACTGTAAGCAAACCCTTGTTTCAACAGAAGCGCGGTTACAAAATACAGGAAGAAAACCAGGAATGGGACAGCATTGTAATACATCTGTTTCAGCCCCCTCTGAAAGATATTTTCATTTTTTATACTGTTGACGATGTACAATATACCCAATATTCTTGACAGAAAGAAAACAGAAAGTCCCAGCGCAACATTGTGCGGGTTAAGCACGGCTTCCAATCCGTGAAAAGGGGTTTCCCAGCGTGATATGGCTGAATCATAAATACGGGTCAGGTTCAGTTTGTCAACCGAGAACATACTACCATTGAAGAATGTCCCCACAGCTGTTCCAATCAAAATTGTTGCCAGCGCCCCATTGATGAAAAGGAATACCTCGAAAGTGCGCTTCCCCAGAAAATTATTGGGTTTGCTCCGGTATTCATAGGAGATTGCCTGAATAATAAAGGCAAAAAGGATGGCCATCCATACCCAGTAAGCCCCTCCGAAACTGGTTGAGTAAAACAGCGGGAAAGATGCGAAAAATGCGCCGCCGAATGTGACCAGGGTTGTAAATGTAAGTTCCCATTTGCGTCCAAGGGTGTTAACGATGAGGTTCTGTTCCGTTTCTGTCTTCCCAAGTGAGTAGATCAGCGTTTGCCCGCCCTGCACAAACATCAGGAAAACGAGGAGGCTCGCCAGGATGGAAATGATAATCCACCAGTATTGTTGTAAAGTCAGTATTGAGAATGTTTCAAACATGTTAGTTTCCTCCTGGTTTTGGTCCGTTTTTAATTTGCCTGAACATAATCCTGAGCTCTGCAATCAGGAGTGTAGTGAAGATCAGGGCGAAAAGCACAAAGGTGACCACAACGGCACCGCTGTCGAGTTTCGAAACAGCTGCCATGGTTGGCATAAGATCCTGGATCACCCAGGGTTGCCGCCCCATCTCCGCTGTGATCCATCCTGACTGTGAGGCTATGTATGCCAGGGGGATATTCATAATGGCTATCTTCAGCCAGAACCGTGATGTTGAAATCCTGTTTTTATAAACAAGCAGAAGAATAAGTGCAAAAAAGACAAGGAACCAGAAACCCAACATCACCATAATGTGAAAACTATAAAATGTCAGCGGCAGATTTGGCACGAGTCCCTGCGGATTGTTCTCAAAATATCCGTAACCGAAGTATCTGAAGTTTTCGTCAAGAACCTTCTGAGCTTCTGACTGTTTAAATTCATCCCCGGTCTTTTTTGCTGCTTTGTATTCAGCAAGAGCGTCAATGGCCAGTCTTCCCCTGAAGATTTTCTCTGTTGCAGACATGATTCCCTGCTCCTCGTTTCCTTCCATAAGATCCTTAACTCCCGGAATAAAGGCATTGAAATCCTGAAAGGCCATGTATGAAAGAAAATTCGGGATTTCGATCTTAAAGGCAAAATCCTTAACATTTTCATTATTAGGGTCATCGGGTGATGATGACACAATACCGAGTGCTACAAGAGGCGCTCCGCGCTGTCCGACAGACAATCCCTCAAAAGCAGCAAACTTCATGGGCTGGTGTTTGGCGATTACCTTGGCACTGTAGTCACCGGTTAATATGGTAAACAGGGAGGTTACAATTCCGAAAACCGCAGCAACCACTATGCTTCGTTTGGCAAAAACCAGGTGTCGCTTCTTTAAAAGGAACCATGAGCTTATTCCGATTACTACAATGGCAGCCAGAAGGTAGCTAGATGAAATGGTATGGGTAAATTTACTGACAGCCATTGGCGAAAACAGAACATCCCAGAAGTTGTGCATTTCGTTACGGGCAGTATCAGGGTTGAATTTCATACCCACCGGCATCTGCATCCATGCATTGGCTACCAGGATCCAAAGGGCCGAAAGGCTGGCTCCGAAAGCAACCAGCCAGGTCGATAGCAGGTGGAATCGCTTGCTGACCTTATCCCAGCCAAAAAACATGACTGCAATGAAAGTGGATTCCAGAAAGAAAGCCATGATGCCTTCAATGGCCAGAGGAGCGCCAAAAATGTCACCGACGAACCAGGAGTAGTTCGACCAGTTGGTTCCGAATTCAAATTCCAGGATAATACCGGTGGCAACACCAATGGCAAAATTTATCCCGAAAATGGTCATCCAGAATTTCGTAATCCGTTTCCATTCCTGATCACCAGTCCTTACATAGATTGACTCCATGATGGCCAGCATAAACCCAAGGCCAAGGGTCAGTGGAACGAATATCCAATGATACATGGCTGTAAGCGCAAACTGAGCCCTTGACCAGTCGATCAGTGAATAGTCAAAATTTTCATTCATACTCTGTTATTTTGGGTTGGTTAATTGTTCGATGACATAATCACTACGGTCTTCATCATTGTCGAAATTGGTTTTAAGAAAGTTCGGAAAGAAAAAGACCTTAAGTATTGCAAACATGATGAACAGCTTAATAAGAATGATTGCCCACAAGGTTCGGCCAAGGGTCATACTTTTAAAACCATCCGAATAGAATCTGAAGATACGTATGAAGATATTCGTTTTCATCAGGGTTGTTTTTGGATTTCAAAATTAACTATAAATAAAGGATAATTACAGATAAACCCTTATTTAGAATGCCGGTTGTCCTTGTTTCGGAAAAGGAGGATATCTGGCAGCCAAAACTCATATATATCACTTTATATCAATGAGTTGCATTATCTTCATTATAAATAATGACTTTACCGTTTTCTGAAATATCATTTCAGATACGTTTTAGTTCTGTGAAAATAAGATTTCGATGAATACAGCATGAAAAAGAAATCCCGGAAACCTTTTGCAGATTCCGGGATTCAATGAATTGAACAGGATAAAATGCCTGTCAGTAACAAAAAGTTATTTTCTGATTTTTTCCGGTTTTACCGGAATATCAACCCTCATTATTATTCTTTGGGCGCTGCATTGATTGCCAGTCCTTCAACTTTGTATCCAAGGTCATTGATCACTGTCGTAAGCTTTTCCTGGTTGGTCAGGGTAGTGTCATAGCTGATCTTTGTAATTTCAGCTGTGTAGGATGCTTCAGTCAATGTAACCCCTTCGACCTGGTTTACAGCTTCTTTCACCGTATTTTCACATCCTTCGCAGGTCATACCTGTAACACGGAGTTCAATGGTTTTTACAGCTGCTACATTTACCTCCTTTTTTGTTTCACTGGTTTTATCGGAAACAGTGCTGTTACAGGCAGCCAGAAATGCCAGTGAAATTGCAAGAAACAGGATTCTTTTCATGGTTCAGAATTTTTCAGTTGTTTATTTTGAATAACCCTGTAAAAATAGATAATTAATTGGTGACAAAAAAAGTGGTTTTAAACAATGATTACCTATTCCTCGAGTGTTGAAAGGTCACCGGTCTCCTGCCCTAGCGCTCTGGCTTTCAGTACCCTACGCATAATTTTCCCACTTCTGGTTTTTGGCAGACTTTCGGCAAATACAAGAAAGGACGGTCTGGCGATGGGTCCGATTTCCTTTTCAACATGGCTTTTCAGATCTTCCGCAAGTTTGTCACCAGGTTCAAATCCCTGTCTCAGGATGACGGTTGCATGTATAATATTACCACGAAGCTCGTCGGGTAAACCGATCGCAGCCGCTTCAGTAACTGCCGGATGGCTCACCAGCGCACTTTCAATTTCGGCAGAGCCAAGCCTGTATCCGCTGACTTTGATCACATCGTCGATACGGCCTATTATCCAGTAGTAACCATCCTCATCCTTTCTGGCTGAATCACCGGCCAGGTACCATTTTTGTTTGCTATACTTTTCCCAGTATTTCTCAACATATCGATCCGGATCGCCGAGAATGGTTCTGGCCATGCCAGGCCAGGGTGCTTTTATTACAAGTGTACCTTCTTCACCGGCTTTCACCTCTTTGCCTGCGTCGTCAACAACTGCAGCTTCGATTCCGAAAAAAGGTTTGGCTGCAGAGCCTGGTTTTAAAGTCATTGACGGTAATGGTGTAATCATATGTCCGCCGGTTTCGGTTTGCCACCAGGTATCCATGATCGGGCAGCGTCCTTTTCCGATCACCTCGTAGTACCATTTCCAGGCTTCCGGATTAATTGGTTCCCCAACAGAACCGAGCAAACGCAATGAGCTTAGGTTATGCCTGTCGGCCCAGCTGGAGCCAAAACGCATCAACCCTCTGATGGCTGTGGGAGAGGTGTAGAGTATGTTGATACCATACTTTTCAATCATTTGCCACCACCTGTTGGGATATGGATGATTGGGGGCACCTTCGTACATCATAATGGTCGCTCCGTTGATCAGCGGGCCATATACCATATAGCTGTGGCCGGTAATCCATCCGGGATCAGCAGCACACCAGAACCGGTCTTCGGGCTTAATGTCAAATACATACCTGAACGTTGAAGCAGTGTATACACTATATCCACCATGGGTATGAACAAGACCTTTTGGTTTGCCGGTAGTTCCTGAGGTATACAGGATAAAAAGCGGGTCTTCAGCGTCGGTATGCTCTGTGTAGCAATTGGTACAGGCCAAAGGCATCGACATAAGATCGTGGTACCAGAAGTCTCTGTCATTCTCCATGTAGCATTCCTCACCGGTTCGCTTAACAGTAATGCAAACTTCAATGGTTGGTGATCGTTTCATTGCCTCATTAGCGATGTTTTTGAGCGATGTTGCTTTTCCCCTCCTGAAACCTCCGTCGGCAGTAATAAGAATGCGGCTGTTGGCATCTTCAATTCTCTCTGCAAGGGCTTCAACACTGAAGCCTCCGTAAACTACGCTGTGTATGGCCCCGATTTTGGCACAGGCAAGCATGGCAATGATGATTTCAGGAATCTGGGGCATGTAAATGGTGATTACTTCACCTGGTTTCGCACCCATTGACCTGAGAATGTTGGCGAATTTTGAAACTTCCCGGTTCAGCGCATGGTAGGAAAAAGTCCGTACATCGCCAGGTTCGCCTTCCCAGATAATGGCAAGTTTATTACGTGTGGCATTTTTCTGATGGCGGTCGAGGGCGTTATGAATGATGTTGATTTTACCCCCGGTAAACCATTCATAAAAAGGATGTTTGGAGTCGTCGAGTACTTTATCCCACTTTCTGTACCAGTCGAGTTTTTTTGCTTCTCCTGCCCAGAAATTTTCACGATTGTTGATCGATTCCAGGTAAACTTTCTCGTAATCCTTTACGATTGAATGCTTTTTGACCTCCTTTGAAGGTTCGTAGCTTTTCTTTAGGGTGCTAACCTGCTTGTCCATATGTTAACGGTTTTCATTGTAAACGCAGAAAATGGCAGGATGTTCGCTGTGTACACCGAAAGGTGACCCGGAAAAAGCTAAAGAATGGTTTTACACTTTCGTTCTATCTCAGGCGGAGTTTCAACCTCGCTTACTTTTGCGCCATAAACACTGTGTTTTCCCGGCTTGACCATGCCTGCTCTAATAAGGTTTTTATCCGGGTCGATGATAATATAGCCAAAACCAATCCTGGACAAATCAGGATGAGAACCGATAGAATAGATCAGTTTTTCTTCCTTCAGAGGAGTGGCATTTTTCATCAATTCAACAAAAGAAACATATTCGTTCCCAAGAATGCGTTGTAAATCGGTGCAAAGTGGTTCGGTTTCCCACAGCTTAACCTCAGAAGGCCGTTTGCCGATAAATCTTCTGACATCCGCAAGCTTCAGATCTTTGTCCTGAGAATTCTGGTTTGGTTGCTGGTCAAGCCTGAGTGTATCCAGATTTTCAGATGACACATCGCGGATATTAAAATGTTCGCATGAAGTGGCAAGTAAACTGAGAATAAAAACTGCAGTTTTCAATAAATGTTTATTCATGTTCCCAAAAGTTATAATGAAGGTAAATATAAGGAAATTTAGTAATTTTTGTTCATTCTACCAGACAACTTAGTCTGAAAATCATTATTTTAACAAATTTAACAAGCCGGATGAACTGTATTCTGCTGGTATAGGGATTTATTAAACGATTGTTCTGTCGCCCGATCAAGCATGAATCCGAATTGCCTTCTGATTTTTTATAGTTTTGCTATGTAAAATGATCAGGAATGACACAGTTCTGTCCTGTTCATATTTTATGTTTTATAAGTGTTTTTATTTGATATTCCTTATTGATGAAGACCGACATAAACAGTAAATTTCTGAGTATTTACCTTCCTTTGGCGCTTTTTATCCTCAGTTTTGTATGGAAGTTTGCCTACATCAACCAGAGGGATTTATGCCTTGACGAACCCTTTACAGTATTCAATGCACAGAAATCCATCGGTGAGATTCTGAGAATTCCTGCCGAAGGGGAACCAAATCCACCTCTGTTTATGATCCTGCTGCATTTCTGGATAAAACTATTTGGTGTGAGTACCCTGTCAGTAAGATTTCTGCCACTGTTGTTTAATTCGATTACCATTCTTTTCCTCTATTATACCGGCAAAAGGTTCTTTGGTCTTTGGACCGGAATCATTGGTTCCGGACTTTTTGTGCTTTCAGGTTATCATTTCTTTCATGGCCTGGAAGCACGGACATATGCACTGCTTTCGCTGACCACAGCATCATCCCTGTACTTTTTCTTTCAGTTTGTTCAGAACAGCAGAAGTTCGCGTGCCATCACAGGGCTTGTGGTTTCAAACATTATCATGGTCTACTCCCACTATTTCGGGTGGTTCGTTGTTTTATCCCAGATCATTGCCTCCTTTGTCTATATCAGGAGCCTGAAGATGTTTTTCAGGCTTATGATTCCTCCCCTGGCAACTCTTGCCGGATTTTTGCCAATGATACCGCTGGTAATCAGGCAGTTTGGAATATCCAGCAAAGGCACCTGGCTCGACCCGCCCGGTCCGCATGAATTCACAGATCAGTTGTATCATTTTCTGAATCACAGGGAAGTATACAGGGTATTGATTTATATCCTGGCAGCCGGTTTCTTGTTTTCTCTGTTTATGCTTTTCCGTAAAAAAAAGAAAAAACCTGACCCTGGAATTCTGGTTCTGCTTCTGTGGTGGATTGTTCCGTATACAATCATGTTTTATGTGTCTTCACGAATCCCGGTCTTCAACAGCCGTTATGTATTGTTTAATACCATCGGTTTATTCCTGACCATTGGCGCTTTTACTGACTATCTCTATCAGGGAAACAGATATCTTAAACCATTGGCAGCATTGATTTTACTCAGTTTTATGTTTATTCATCTTAAAATTCTGCCCGTTAATTTCGGGCACCGTGAATGGAAGAACTCGGTTGAATTCGTAAAAAAACATGAAAATGAGAGCAGTATAATTATTCTCTTTCCGAAATGGTCCGATTATATGTTTTCCTATCATTATGACAGGAAGATTTTTGAAGATCACAGTAATTTTAATGAAATGCTGGCAAAAAAACGAATCTTCAGTGTATGGGGGATTCAGCATGTCCGTTCAATAATGGCCGCTAATCCGGGAAAAAGGATCATTTATCTTCAGGACGGAGAAGCAAACCCGGGGGAGAATGTTTTCGGGTTGCTTGATTCTGTTTACCAGCAGACTGAAAGTCAGCTCTATCCTGAAATGCTCAACATCCGGGTATATGAACCCAGGCCGAAAACAGACCTGCCATGAAACTGCTGTTATCGCTTTTCTAAAGTCTGTTTCACCGGATACTCCAATTAAACTGGTTTAAAATTCTGAAAAGCATCAACTTAATCGCTGAGTGTCGGATCTGCCGGCTATGAACACGATTTAACATGAGCGCGACACAATGCTCTGTAGCCCTGATTTATAAAGGTTCAGAAGACTGTGCATCGAAACTGAAAATCATTTATCCAAAAGGCATCTGAAAAAAAAGCATAAAAAAAACCCCGCCTTACGGCAGGGTATAAGATTAAAGCACAACTATGCAGTTAGGCTAATTTAACCTTTACGGCGTTCAAGCCTTTCTTTCCTTCCTGAAGTTCAAATGTTACTGAATCACCTTCATTAACACGGTCAATAAGACCAGTTGCATGAACGAAATACTCTTTTCCGGATTCGTCGTCAAGAATAAATCCGTAACCCTTTGATTCATTGAAGAATTTAACTTTTCCTGTTTTCATGTTCATTAAAAAAATTAATAATAAGCGCAAATTTAGAATAATTTGCATTCAAATCACACAAAACTGCAAAAAATATCAATAAATCTTGATTTTTTTTGAAAATTTGCCCGGCCGGCCTGTTAAAGATGGTAATTCCTGGATTCAAAAGATGCTGCTTTTTTCACTTTGATCCTGTGAAAATAGCTATTTCAGACCTGCCAGCTGTTCTTCAAGCAACTGAATTTTAGATTCTGCATCGGCTCTTTTCTTCCGCTCAATATCAACGACTTCCGGTTTGGCACTGCTCACAAACCGTTCATTGCCCAGCTTTTTCATCACTGAATCAAGAAATCCGCGGGCATATTCCAGTTCCTTCATTAGTTTCTCCCTTTCTGCCTCCAGATCAACTCCTTCACCAAGCGGAATATAAAACTCGGCCGATTTAACCATAAAACCCGCGGCTGCTGAAGGTTTTTCATCCACATACTCAATGGTGCTGATGTTCCCGAGTTTGGTGATCACCGGATCAAATCCCGATACATCAAAACTGTCGGTGCGTTTCACCTTCATCTCAACGGTGTCTTTGAATGCGATGTTTTTTTCTTTCCGGATATTCCTGACACCGATGATGACTTCAGAAGCCTGCTGGAAAGCTTCCAGAACAGATGTATCAACCATGCCGGCTTCCGGCATAGGGCTTATCATGATGCTGACATCTTCGCCGCGCTCATTCAGCAAATGCCAGATTTCTTCTGTAATGAACGGCATAAACGGGTGCAGCACCTGCATGAGCTTTTCAAAATAACCAATGGTTGAATCCAGTGTTTTTGGATCGATCGGCTGCTGATAGGCTGGCTTGACCATTTCAAGGTACCATGAGCAGAAATCATCCCAGACCAGTTTATAGGCCGTCATCAATGCTTCCGAAAGGCGGTATTTGACATAATTCTCATCAATCTGCGCCAATGCCTCATCCAGCCTGGCGCCGAACCATTTCACCGATATCGCCGCATAGGCAGGTTGTTCAAGTGTAGGATCTACCTGCCATCCTTTAACCAGTCGCAGGGCGTTCCATACCTTATTGCTGAAGTTCCTTCCCTGTTCACAAAGGCTCTCATCAAAAGGAAGGTCGTTGCCGGCGGGTGATGTCAGCAGCATACCCACCCGCACCCCGTCGGCACCAAATTTGCCAATCAGTTCGATCGGGTCGGGCGAATTACCCAATGATTTCGACATCTTACGGCCAAGCTTGTCGCGCACGATGCCTGTAAGATAAACGTTTTTAAACGGAATATCGTGCCTGTACTCCTGCCCTGCCATGATCATCCGCGCCACCCAGAAAAAGAGAATTTCCGGAGCCGTAATCAGGTCGTTGGTCGGATAATAATATTTAATATCTGCATTTTCAGGGTTCCGGATGCCGTCGAACACCGAGATCGGCCAAAGCCAGGAAGAGAACCAGGTATCGAGTACATCTTCATCCTGTTTCAGGTCAGTGAGTTGCAGTAAAGGATTGCCTGAAATCGCCCGGGCCTGCTCCAGTGCATCATTTGCGGACTTAGCGACGACAAAATCACCATCTGGCAGATAGTATGCCGGGATACGCTGTCCCCACCACAACTGGCGGCTGATGCACCAGTCACGGACATTTTCCATCCAGTGACGATAGGTGTTCTTAAACTTCTCGGGATGAAAATGAATGGTATCGTTCATCACCACTTCCAGCGCAGGTTTGGCCATTTCGGTCATTTTCAGAAACCATTGCACCGAAAGTTTCGGTTCAATCACTTCATCGGTCCGCTCGGAGAAACCCACATTGTTGACATAATCGTCAATCTTAAGGATATGTCCGTGGTTGAGCAGATCTTCAACAATCTTTTTTCTTACCTGGAAGCGGTCTTCGCCGACATACAACTGCGCTTTTTCGTTCAGTGTTCCGTTATCGTTGAAAATATCGATGGATTCCAGTTTATGTTTCAGCCCGATGTTGTAGTCGTTGATGTCGTGTGCGGGGGTAATTTTAAGGCAACCTGTGCCAAACTCCCGGTCAACATACTCATCCTCGATCATAGGAATGGACCTTTTAATCAGGGGTACCAGCACCTTTTTCCCGCGAAGGTGTCTGAAACGTTCGTCTTCGGGGTGAAAACAAACCGCGGTGTCTCCGAGGATGGTCTCAGGACGGGTGGTGGCGATGGTAACCCATTCATCATCTGATCCTTCCACCTTGTAACGGAGATAATATAGTTTGGAATTTACTTCCTTGTAAATAACTTCTTCGTCCGAAAGGGCGGTCAATGCCTTCGGATCCCAGTTCACCATCCTGACACCCCGGTAAATCAGCCCTTTTTTGTATAAATCGACAAAGACCTCAATGACCGACTCATACATGGATTCGTCCATAGTAAACTTTGTGCGGTCCCAGTCGCAGGAGGCCCCCAGTTTTTTAAGCTGCTCCAGGATGATACCCCCGTGTTTTTCCTTCCACTCCCAGGCATGTTCCAGGAATTCCTCACGGGTGAGGCTGGCCTTCTCAATGCCTTGTTCCTTAAGCTTTGCAACTACTTTTGCCTCGGTTGCGATGGATGCGTGGTCGGTTCCCGGCAGCCAGCAGGCATTTTTTCCAAGCATCCTGGCCCGGCGGACCAGCACATCCTGAATGGTGTTGTTGAGCATATGACCCATATGCAGCACACCTGTAACATTGGGAGGCGGAATTACTATCGTATAAGGTTCACGCTCATCGGGAACGGATTTAAAATACTTTTTACCGAGCCAGTAGCTGTACCATTTGTCTTCGATGCCCGATGGGTCGTATTTTGCAGGAATTTCCATGTAGTTGAAAGCTGATTTTTAAGAAGGTGCAAAATTAGTGAAATTCACCAAAAGGACAAGAATGAAAAATGCATAGGGCGCAGCTTTGATAAGACAGGATCCTTTTCCTGAGTAACAGAAATGGAGACAAGGGGAAATGGGGACAAGGTGAAATTTCCAATTGCGGATTGCGGATTTCGGATTGCGGATTTGAAGTAAGAGGCACGAGGACATGGAGAGATGGGGACAAGGTGAAATTTCCAATTGCGGATTGCGGATTGCGGATTTGAAGTAAGAGGCACAAGGACACGAAGAGATGGGGACAAGGTGACTTTGAGACTTAGAGACTAAGAGAATATTTCAGGTGTTCGGAGGTGGAGGTTAGAAGTATATGAATTGGAAATTGGAGCTTCTTGTCTTTGTATTTCTTTCTATGTGCCTATGTTTTCCTATGTTTCTATGTGTTTAATAAAAAGCATGGATTCGTCCTCCGGGTAGAGGATATGGGGACATAGGGAAATGGGGAAAAGAAGAGAATTTCCCATTTTCCAATGTCCAATTTCGGATTGCGCCTGCCTTGTGAGAGCGAAACGATAACTATTGATTGCGGAACAGTCTGACATGTCTGACACATTACGCTGTGTTACAGAACCGAAACACATTAGATTGAAACCCAATTGGAGGGTGCTCATTAAACTGTGTCAAATTTAAAACTTAGATTTGACAAAGCTATGAAAGAAAAAATCAATTGGGAAGAGTTCAGCAAAGAAGCAGCTGAACATATCCGACAAGGCAAACCACTGACAGGCGAAGGTGGTATATTCAGTCCACTGATCAAGCAAGTTTTAGAAGCCGCTTTAGAAGGCGAGCTTGATTCACATCTCAATGATACTCGGGGATCATCAGGTAACCGGCGTAACGGTCGAACTCCCAAGAAACTCAAGAGCTCAATAGGAAACATAGAGGTTTTTACACCGCGCGATCGCAATGGGAGTTTTGAACCAGTAACAGTCGAGAAACGACAAACAGTCTTGCCTGGTGATTTGGATGAAAAAATCATGGGGCTTTATGGCTTAGGCATGAGTTATAAAGACATACAGACACATTTAAGCGAGATGTATGGACTTTCAATTAGTGATGGTGTAATCAACAGTATAACAGATCGTGTAATACCAGCGATAAGGGAATGGCAATGTCGGCCATTGGAAAGGCTATATGCGATTGTATGGATGGATGCCATTCACTTCAAGATTCGCGAAGATGGAAAGGTTATTACCAAAGCGGTGTATTCTGTTTTGGGAGTAAATATGCAAGGGCAGAAAGAAGTACTTGGGTTGTATCTTGGACATAATGAAAGCGCCACATTCTGGCTTCAGGTATTGAACGATTTGAACCAGCGAGGAGTTGAAGATATTCTCATAGCAAGTATTGATAACTTGAATGGATTTGCAGAAGCAATTGAAAATATCTTTCCTAAGAGTGAGGTTCAACTGTGTGTTATTCATCAGATCCGCAATAGCATGAAATACATTCCATGGAAAAATTACAGGGAATTTATGAAGGACCTGAAAAAGGTTTATCAAGCGGGGACTCTCGAACTAGCAGAGTACTATCTTGACGAACTGGATCAAAAATGGGGAGAAAAATACCCTGTGGTGATCAAAAGCTGGCGAAGCAACTGGACAAGATTGAGCAATTATTTCAAATATCCAGAACAAATCCGAAGACTCATTTATACTACTAACACTGTTGAAGGATATCATAGAATGGTAAGGAAAGTAACTAAATCGAAAGGCGCTTTTACCTCCGATAATGCAATGTTAAAGCTTGTTTACCTTGCTACCCTTAACTTTCAGAAACGATGGGTTAATAACTTGAGAGACTGGCCAATGATAATTAATCAATTATTTACGTTCTTTGATGAGAGAATTAAAACAAGTGACACAGTTCATTGAACACTCCCCCAATTGAGTCACTTTCGAATTCTCAACTTTTCAAATTTTCAAATTCCTTTTACGTCCAACGCATTTTAGCAGCAGAATATGCAAAGAAAAGGCGGAGAACCGCAGAGAAAAAGATTAAAACAGCAATAACTCAAAAGATTGAAAACCAATTGATCATTTTCAAATACTCAAATTCTCAAATCTTAAACCGTAAATAATTCTACATTCGTCATTCATCATTCGTAATTCTCCCAATCTGTTTACTTTTGCATTAATCATACACACATGAAAGTCTCCGGTTTCACCTTTATCCGCAATGCCATTAAATATGACTATCCTGTTGTGGAAGCCATTACCTCCATCCTGCCGTTGTGCGATGAGTTTGTCGTGGCAGTGGGAAATTCAGAAGATGAAACGAGACAACTAATAGAGGGTATAGGTTCGGCTAAAATCAGGATTATTGATACCATTTGGGATGAAAGTCTGCGTGAAGGCGGTCGGGTGCTGGCCGTTGAAACCGACAAGGCATTTGATGCCCTGAGTGCCGGCAGCGACTGGGCTTTTTACATTCAGGGCGATGAGGTGCTGCATGAGAAGTATCTTGAACCTGTAAAACAGGCCATGCTTAAGTGGAAAGACCATCCGGAAGTGGAAGGCCTGTTGCTGAATTACACTCATTTTTACGGTTCTTACGACTTTATCGGCGACAGCCGGCGCTGGTACCGGCGCGAAGTGAGGGTAATCCGCAATGATAAGTCTGTCCGCTCTTACCGCGATGCCCAGGGTTTCCGGAAGGATGACCGCCCACTGAATGTGAAACCGGTTGAAGCAACTATGTACCATTATGGCTGGGTCAAACCGCCTGAAGCCCAGCAGGCCAAACAGGAAAGCTTCAATAAACTCTGGCACGACGATAACTGGGTTAAAAAAAACATTCCCAAAACAGAAGGCTTTGATTATTCAAAAATAGATGCGCTTGCCCGTTTTACTGGCACACATCCGGAAGTTATGCACAGCAGAATCAGCCGTCAGAACTGGCAGTTCAGCTTTGACCCCACCCGGAAACGCTTACCTTTCAAATCAAGGTTGCTCCATTCCATCGAAAACTTAACCGGATGGAGAATCGGCGAGTACAGGAATTACAGGGTGATTAAATAACGATTTCGGAATGCGGATTGCGGATTGTGGATTACCTTCTGTAAACTCAATTCGTTCGGTGCTGATTGCGGAATTAAGCTTTCTGCCATTAGCTAAGCCATAGTATTTTAATTCCGACTCTACATTCCATCATTCCAATATTCCAATATTTCCATTACACCATTATTCCCAATAATTATTACTTTTGCAAAAATAACCTCTCATATGGATTTGAAAGAGATCATGGCCATTGCAGGCAAGGCGGGACTTTACAAGATGGTTGCCCAGGCCAAGAACGGTATTATTGTGGAATCAATCATTGACCAGAAACGTATTCAGGCATTTACTCAGGATAAAATAAGTTCTCTGGAGGAAATCAGCATCTTTACTGAGACTGAAGACAAGCCACTGAAAGCGGTACTGAAAGGCTTCTATGAAAAGCTTGAAGGAAAACCCACGCCTGATTTTAAGAATGACAACAACAAACTCAAGGCCTTTTTCCTGGAGATGCTGCCTGATTATGACAAGGAAAAGGTATATGTTTCGCATATGCAGAAAATAGTCACCTGGTATAATCTTTTGGTGGAACATAACCTGCTGAACTTCGACGAGAAGGAAGAAACAACGGAAGCGCCCCGGCGACGAAGCCAAAACCGAATAAATGAAAAGTCCGTATTCAATGCGGACTTTTTTTCTACTTTTACCTGACAGATCTTTGAAAATGAAGAAATATATCCTTGATTTTAAAGTACTTTCAAATCAGGCCATCAATTACAATCACAACCTGCTTGAATTGAGCTGCGACAGGCCCTTGCCCCCCATGCAACCCGGGCAGTTTGCCGAAGTGCGGGTAGACGGATCTCCCGGAACCTATCTCCGCAGACCCTTCTCCATCCACAGAGCTGATTTCGCCATGAATACCATGCACCTGCTGATCAAATCGATTGGAGAAGGAACCAGGAAACTGGCACAACTGGAGGCAGGTTCAACTGTGAACATCATGCTACCGCTGGGAAACGGGTTTCCGGTTACTGAAAACAGTGATGTATTGCTGGTTGGCGGAGGATGCGGGGTTGCCCCACTGTGGTTCCTTGCCAGGCTGCTGAAGCAGAAAGGCAACAAAGTGTCAATACTCATCGGGGGCAGAAGCTACAGGGACATCCTGCTGGCTGAAGATTATGCGCAGTTTGGCCAGGTATATGTTTCCACAGAAGACGGTTCGCTGGGAGAAAAAGGGATGGTTTTACTTTTTACTTTTTACTTTTTACTTTTTACTTTTTACTTTTTACTTTTTACTTTTTACTTTTTACTTTTTACTTTTTACTTTTTACTTTTTACTTTTTACTTTTTACTTTTTACTTTTTACTTTTTACTTTTTTTTACTTTTTACTTCCAACCACCCCATGGCCAATCTATCCGTTAACCTCCACAAACTCAATCTGAAAAATCCGGTTCTTACTGCTTCCGGTACTTTCGGTTATGGTGAAGAGTTTGATGATTTCATTGATGTGAATTCCCTTGGAGGCATTATTGTAAAAGCCACAACTTCGAAGCATCGTGAAGGCAATCCATATCCGAGAATGGCTGAGACACCAATGGGCATGCTGAATGCAGTCGGATTGCAGAACAAGGGCATTGATTATTTTGTGGATACGATTTATCCCAGGTTGCTGAAATACAATAACTGCATCATCGCCAATGTATCGGATTCAACCGTGGAAGGATATGTGGAAGTTGCCGAAAAAATGAACAGCCTGGATCACATCAGTGCCATTGAACTGAATATATCCTGCCCGAATGTGAAGGAAGGCGGGATGGCCTTCGGCACAAGTTGTCCGTCAGCCATTGCTGTAACGCGTGCCGTCAGGAAGTATATGATAAAACCCTGATTGTAAAACTCTCGCCGAATGTCACCAGCATTGTTGAAATAGCCCAGGCTGTGGAAACCGCCGGTGCTGATGCAGTATCACTCATCAACACTCTGCTTGGTATGGCCATCGATGCCGAAAAAAGAAAGCCGGTACTGTCAACCATCACAGGAGGATTGTCAGGACCAGCCATCAAACCGGTGGCATTGAGAATGGTATGGCAGGTAGCCCGGGCTGTAAAAATCCCGGTCATAGGCATAGGAGGAATCACCACTGCCACTGATGCCATCGAATTTATGCTGGCTGGCGCATCAGCCATCCAGGTAGGCACTGCCAATTTCGTTGATCCGCAGGCAACGGTGAAAATCATTGCCGGAATGGAGGAATACTTTATCCGGCATAAAATCAACGATGTTTACGAACTCATCGGAGGATTAGTCAGTTAACAGCTAACAACTAACAGTTATTAGTAAATTTAACTGCTAAACGATCTAATCAGTCAGGGTCTTGGCAATGAGAGCCACTTCATTGGCCACCTGTCGGTTGAATTCAAACGCAAGGGATTGATAATTAACGGCATCAACAATGGTTCCGATAACACAAAGACCACCGGTAAAAATATAGAGGATTCCCATACCGATCTGACCTATAAGAAAGCGGTGAATACCTGCAACCAGAACCAATCCGATTAGGCAGGTCAGCAGAATAACCTGCGGATCTTTGCGTCTGGCCCTGTATATGGCCGAAAACTGTGAAGCCTGCTTGTCGCTGAAATCCTTAATCAGCATCTGAACATGATTGAGTTCCATTCCCTGCAGCTCAGGCAGGTGTAAAAGTACGTTTGCCATTGATTGATGTTTTAATGTGTGTTAATAATAAAAAACAGGTTTTCTGAGGACAACAACGATTCTCCATATCAGGATCAGCAAAGCGGCAATTCCAAGGGGATGCGCATGAAATGACTGCTGAAATTCACCCCGGAACAACCAGCTTATCGAATGACCGAGTCCGCAGCCGGGGCAAAAACCAAGCCCTGAAAGCCTCACCGGACATAAACTGGCATGACCATCAGCGGGTGACATGAATCCCATGAGCAGAATGCCGGTGATCCATACGACAGCTTCAAACCGCGCCCTGAAGAACTGCCAGACCTTTCTTAATTGAAGCTTCATGGTTAATACAATGTTACAGCAGACAAATCTAACTCAGGAAACAACTAATATACAAAAGAAATCTGTTCAGATGGGGTTTAAGTCCTTTAAAAGGCCTGAATTGGCTCATGAACCGGAGCATTTTATCAATATAGCAGGATTTTCATGGTTACACAGGGCCGGAATAAGGTTCTGCAAGTGAACCGATGTAAAATTACATCTGACACAAGCAGTGAAGTCATAAATTTGAGTTTTGGTCAAACAAAATTATAATCCGGCTGTTATGTTTGCCGTAAAATAAATTTGTGTAATTTTGCCGCCCGTTTCAGGCCGCCTTTTTGTTCCCTGTTAAAAAACTTAATGATTATTTAACCTTCTGATGATCAAAAGGTCACAGAATATGAATTGCTTTGCAAGCCTGAACAAAAAAACAGATCACTTATAAATTTATCATGCCTTTAAACAAACTCAGAAACATTGGTATTGCAGCTCACATTGATGCCGGCAAAACTACTACCACCGAACGCCTTTTTTTTTTACAGGTGTTAACCGTAAAGTTGGCGAGGTCCACGATGGAGCTGCCACAATGGATTTCATGAAACAGGAACAGGAACGTGGCATTACCATTGCCTCAGCTGCCATCACCTGCGCATGGAACGGTACACAGATTAATATTATCGACACCCCGGGCCATGTTGACTTCACCGTTGAAGTTGAGCGATCCCTGCGTGTAATTGATGGCATGGTAGCTTTGTTCTGTGCTGTGGGTGGTGTTGAGCCACAAAGCGAAACTGTCTGGAATCAGGCCGAACGCTACAAGGTACCCCGCATCGCTTTCGTTAACAAAGTTGACCGTACCGGTGCCGACTATCATGACGTAATCAAACAAATGAATGAAAACCTCGACGCCAGGGCCATTGCTTTTCAAATCCCTGTTGGTCAGGAAGAAGATTTAAAGCCATCATCGACCTGATGGCCTGTAAAATGTACACCTTCGATGAGAATAAAACCATTGTTTCGGATATACCGGAAGAATATAAACCCAAAGCCCGGGAATTCAAACAGCTGCTGGTAGAATGCCTGGCTGATTTCAACGAAGAAATTCTGGAGATGTTTCTTGAAGACAAGGAAGTACCGAATGAACTACTGAAAGTTGCCGCCCGTGAAGCCATCCTAAAACTGTTGATTACCCCGGTTTTCTGCGGAGCAGCCTATAAGAATAAAGGAATTACCCAGTTGCTCGACGCTATCGTTGATTACCTGCCATCACCGGTAGATAAAGGAGCCGTTGTCGGAATGGATGTTGATGATCATGAAAAAGCCCGCCACCGCAATCCTTCACCAAAGGAACCATTTGCTGCACTGGCTTTCAAACTCATCCATGATCCATATGTTGGTCAACAAACATTTGTCAGAATTTATTCCGGCACTGTAAAAAGCGGAATGCAGCTGATGAATTCGACCAAGGGCAAACCCGAACGCATCGGCCGTATCCTTAAAATACATGCCAAAGACCGCGAGGAAGTTGGCGAAGCCGGACCAGGCGATATCGTGGCCCTGATCGGATTGAAATACACCAAGACTGGTGACACCCTCTGTGATATGGAGCACCAGCTTCATCTTGAGAATATTCATATTCCGCCCAGCGTAATTGAGCTCAAGATTAATCCGGCCAGCCGCAAGGATCAGAGCAAACTCGGCGAAGCCCTTTCAAAACTGGTGAATGAGGATCCATCATTCCATGCCCGATTTGACGAGGAAACCGAAGAAACAGTTATCGCCGGAATGGGTGAACTTCACCTTGAAATTCTGGTTGACCGGCTCAAACACGAATTTGGAATTGAGGTTATTGTTGGTGAACCTTCTGTGGCATACCGCGAAACCATTTCACAGGAAGTTGAAGTTGAGTACCGCCATTCAAAACAGTCCGGAGGTAAAGGTCAGTTTGCACAAACTTATATGCGCCTTGAACCCAATGAAGGAAAAGGATATGAGTTTATCGACAAGATCAAAGGAGGATCTATACCGAATGAATACATACCTTCAGTCAACAAGGGAATTATCAAGACAATGGCCGATGGTGTCCTGGCCGGATTCCCTGTGGTGGATGTCAAGGTTGTGCTCCTCGACGGACAGTTCCACGCAGTCGACTCCTCTGACTTCGCCTTCCAGATCTGTTCATCGATCTGTTTCAAGCAGGGCTTTATGAAAGCAACACCATTACTGCTTGAGCCGGTCATGAAAATAGAAATCAACACTCCGGATGATTATATCGGTGACATTGTAGGTAACCTGAACAAACGCAGGGGTAAAGTTGAATCCATGCGCCGTCATCGTAAGGGTTCACAAAAACTGAACGGTTATGTCCCCCTGATGGAAATGTTTGGTTATGCCACCACCCTGCGCAACCTTTCGAGCGGAAGGGCGAACTATTCGATGGAGTTCTACCAGTACATGCCGGTAACGAAAGCAGTGCAGGAAGAAGCCCTGAAGAAGATCGCCGAAAAGAAAAGGATTGATAATAACAGATAGCATTGTATCGCTGAAAAAAATAGCCTCCGGAGTGAGGCTATTTTTTTACCAGACCGGGTTCTGCTTCGGCAGTAACAATACCCTTCTGTATCATTCAGGGTTGGGGATAATTTTGTTACTTTGCAAAAAATCAACCTGCATGAATATTCTTTTGCTCGGGTCGGGTGGTCGGGAACATGCCATAGCCTGGAAGCTTGCCCAAAGCGCTGAAATTAAAAAGCTTTTTATTGCCCCCGGCAATGCCGGTACAGGGCATACGGGGATCAATGTTCCGATTGATGTGAACGATTTCAGTAATATCAAGTTTTTTGTTCTCGAAAATGACATCGACATGGTCATTGTCGGACCCGAAGAACCACTGGTTAACGGAATAGCAGACTATTTTATGGAAGATGAGTTGCTCCGTGAAATCGCTGTGATTGGCCCATCAAAATCGGGAGCAAGACTTGAAGGAAGCAAGGATTTTGCCAAAGCCTTTATGCAGAGGCATGGCATTCCGACAGCAGCCTATCGTACCTTTTCAACCTCCGAATCAGCCGATGCGAAAGAGTTCCTTCGCTCACTCAAACCACCTTATGTACTTAAGGCCGATGGTCTTGCCGCTGGCAAAGGAGTCGTAATCTGTGTCGATATCAACGATGCTGACAGGGAATTGACGGATATGCTTGACAATGCCAGATTCGGGAAAGCGTCTGAAAAGGTAGTTATTGAAGAATTTCTTTCCGGGATAGAACTATCTGTTTTTATACTGACCGATGGAAAATCATGGCTGCTCCTTCCTGAAGCCAAGGATTATAAAAGAATCGGCGAAGGCGATACCGGCCCAAATACAGGAGGAATGGGTTCTGTTTCACCTGTCCCTTTCGCTGATGCTGAATTTATGGAAAAAGTCAGGATCAGGATTATTGAACCAACGGTTCAGGGTTTACTGTCGGAGAATATTGATTACAAAGGCTTTATATTTTTCGGTCTGATCAATGTCAACGAAAACCCATATGTTATTGAATACAATGTGAGAATGGGTGATCCTGAAACGGAATCCGTGATTCCCAGAATAAGAACCGACCTCGTTTACCTTCTTAAAAAGGTTGCTGATCAGTCATTACATAGTGCCCACATCGACTTTGATGAACGCTGCGCTGCAACGGTTATGCTGGTTTCCGGAGGATATCCCGGCAGCTATCCAAAAGGGTATGTGATTGGCGGGCTTGATAAAGGATATAAAAGCATGTTGTTTCATGCTGGCACCCAAATTGATGAGAAGGATGAATCAGTAAAAACTGCAGGTGGTCGCGTGATAGCAGTTACTTCACTGGCCAATACGGCCATCGAGGCCCTGCAACAATCCTATGAGGTTGCTGATATGATTGAATTCCAGGGTAAGGCGTTCCGCAAAGACCTTGGGTACGATCTAATCTGAAAATATATCCTGATATCATGTTCAGACGACTAGCCAGGGCCGGAATATTATCACACATCATTGCGATTTTATTACTTTCAGTGGTGTTTTTTGTTACACCTCAGGTAGAACTGGCTTCAGTTACCGACCCTGAACCAACAGCTCCATTGGGGCAATGGATTTACAGCCTGGTAACAAATTTTCCTGCTTTTGCCAGACCCCTGATGATTGTTCTTGTCATTCTACTGACACTTGCTGTTAATGCTATACTTATCAGGCACGACATAACTCCGAGACAGTCATTTTTTCCTGCTGTTGTTGCTCTGATTCTGATGCTTTTTACCCCCGATGCCTATCACCTTATCGTTACCCTTGCATGCCTGGTATTGCTGCTGTTCAGTCTTCATAATGTGATGAATCTTTATGGAGAGCAATATCCTTTCAACAAGGTGCTGAATGCCACCATGGCCATTTCGGTGGCTTCCATGATTTCTCCTCCCGTAATTATTTTCGGATTGTTTGTCTGGCTGGGATTTTTCACTTTCCGTGTTAATTCATGGCGTGAATGGGTTATTTCGATCATGGGGCTCATCCTCCCCTATTTCTACCTGGCGCTGATGTATCTGTGGAACAATAACCTGATGTTTGCGGCCCGGCTGTACGAAAATCTGGTTGCCGGTTTCAGCTTTACCCTGAAAAAACCGGGACCGCTTGAATTCTTTTCAATTGGTTTGTTTGCTTTATGGACATTGGTCTCAGCATCCCGTTATTTCGCTGACACAGGTGAAAAAGTCATCAGCATCAGAAAGAAAATGTGGGTCATCGGCCATTTCGCATTTACAGGGCTCATTGCAACTTTTTTATCCGGCGGAGCCTTCCTTGCTATGCTTCCGGTTATTTTTCTTCCGGTTTCAGCAATCATTGCATATGCCATTTCAAATAGCCGTCGTACATGGGTGCACGATGTATTGCTAATCTTAACATTTGCTGCCGCCATCTTTAATCGTCTCAACCTTTAAATGCTCAGGTCCAGTTTTTTATCCGGAGAAATAACAGAAGCCGGAGCCGATGAGGCCGGCCGCGGATGCCTGGCCGGGCCTGTATTTGCAGCTGCAGTTATCCTCCCTCCCGGGTTTGAAAGCAATGTTCTGAATGACTCAAAAAAAATGACCGAGAAACAACGGGATAAACTTCGTATTCAAATTGAAAATGAAGCCGTTACCTGGTGCGTTGCCTCTGTAGGTCCAGAAGAAATAGACAGGATTAACATTCTCAACGCCTCATTCCTGGCCATGCATAAAGCCATCAGCGGCCTTTCGGTAAGTCCGGGGCTTTTGCTTATCGACGGAAACCGCTTCACTCCCTTTCCTGACATCGATCACAAATGTATCATCCGGGGAGATGGCATTTATATGTCAATTGCCGCAGCTTCCGTTCTGGCTAAAACTCATCGTGATGAACTCATGATGAAACTTCACAGGGATTTTCCTGAATATGGCTGGAACCAAAACAAGGGATATGCCACGCTGATTCACCGAAGGGCTATACTGAAATACGGGCGGACTCCCTGGCATCGCATGTCGTTCAGCTTTAGCGAACAACTGAAGCTTGATTTTAATGGCTGATAATTCTAAACCACACGATTGAAAGGATTCTGATCGGGTGAAAATCAAAAAACCCGGATTACTGTGAAAATGAAATCAGATCGCGGAAGCAGAGCCGCAGATAAAAATTCATTTGGGAGGAAAATCCATTGCCTGGCTCCAGCATGATCTGTTTGTAATAATAAGCAAATCCTGGTTCTATCGCTATCAGGGGACTGAATTCAAGCCTCATACCCACAGTTCCGAATATCCCGAAACCAATCCCCCCCTGCCGCATTTCATACGATTGTTGAGTGCCTCCAGGAACGTAGGAATTACTGCCGTATATATTAACGAGGTTATAATCCTTTTCTGTAACACCATTCTTACTTTCGACTTTCAGAATATGCTCTTTCACCAGAGTATTGTTCATATTTATTCCACCCCCGACAATGACTCTGGCAACCTTGTTGTTGCCAAAAGCATGGGTAAAACCAAGGTCAATCATGTTGCGCTCCTCTGTACCATAAACCGGCAACAGTCTGATATCTGGCTCAGTAAGATATTCCTTGGGATCAACTTCAATCGAAACAACATCCTTCGCTGTTAACCTGGCGTAGGAAAACTGAAGATAAATACTATTACGGCAGTCAAGATCATATTTCGCGAACAATCCGAAAGAAAAAGCCGGATTGTACTTCATTTTATCAGGATACTCCAAAATCCTTGCAGTATCATTTACATCAAGCAACTGGTATATTTCATTATACCAATACTGGTTTTTAAATACATATTCAACATTATTCTCGTTGCCCGGCTTTCCTGAATAGAAATCCGCTGTTTCCCTTCCGGCAAGATATATTCCGGCAATTCCGCCGTATTCAAGACCCCTTCTTTCACGGCATTGCTCCGGGTTTCCATACCCTTCGTCCTGAGCCTTTAAAGCCGGAACCTTCAAAAAAAGAATCATTACAAGGAGTACACAGGTACATCCGCCAGATTTTATTGTTTTCAATCGCATTGGTTCTGGAATTAATTATCAAACGTACACATTTTTCGGTTTCGGAGGGCATAACACCCAACGTGACTTTTATGAACACCGGGCTGTTGATTAGTATTGACGCGGTTGAGGAACTAGAAATAGTTTTGAACTTATATTTGAGAACCTTACGCTGATTCAGCATGAAGAAATATATCCCCTATCTGCTCATGGTCTCTATAGCCGGAATTCTTGTTCTGGCTTTCTTCCCTCTGCGAAACTATTACTTGTTTCTGAAGGAACCGGTATCACCACTTACCGATGCTGTTCCTGAAGGTGCTGCGTTGATTGTTAAAACATCTTCTGTAGAAAAACTGGTCAGAATCATCCGTGCATCAGAACTTTTTGAAATGCTGGAAAGAAGCAAAACCAGATATGGAATAAAAAGTATTGTTGCTAAGTTAGATAACATCAGAAGCGATGAATTTTTCAAAGACCTTGCCACTGACTGCGAGGTGATGATCTGCATGTTACCTGACAAAGAATTAAAACCTGAGATGCTTTTCCTGCTTGATGTTGGCAAAGTCTCGCCCGAAAGTATAAAGAATCGTATCTCAGAAGTGCTTCCCGAAAATTCGAAGATAGAAAAGGTGAACTTCAAGCCGGCTGATCTGTACAGGATCGTTTTGGGAGGAAGTGAGCTATGGTTTTATGTCAGAAAAGGCATCCTGGCCATCGCTTATAACCGTCAGATTGCAGAACAATCCTGCATGGCTACAAATCAGGCCAGAACTCTGACAACAGACACAGCGTTTGCAAAATTAACCAGGATTTCCGGAAAAAGGGTTGATGGGGTATTGATGCTGAACAATAGAAAACTTGTTGAATTATTTCTTCAGACAAAGAATGACAATCCTCTGGTTTTTAACGGATCACCCTTTGATGGCTGGACCTCTCTTGACCTTCACATTGAGAAAGACAGGGTGCTGATGGATGGGTTTATGGCCGGTAGAAATGAGCCATCCATTTTAAACAGACAAGTCCCGGGCACCCCCGATCAACTGAAATATTTTCCCGGAACTACTGCATTTGCCGTTTCACTGTTAATCAGCGATCAGGAAGAATACACCACCCGGTTTCTCCGGGAAGATACCATTCAGCTTCCCGGCTACGATTCAGCCAACAATACACTTTCAACTGAGGTTTTCAGACGAAATGAACATATTCGTTCATGGATAGGCAATTCGGTTAGCCTGGTTGCATTGCCAGCTTATTTTACAGGCAATGATTCCGCGAAAATGGTCATGATCAGAATTAAGAGCGAGGACAGTGCGCTCTGCCTCCTGAAGCCATTTCTTAAACCTTATAAAGAAAGTATAAAGTTGTTTACTGCAACGGGCCTGATTCAACACCTGTGGGGAAGTTTTTTTGACATGGGACCAACTCAGTATTGCCTGCTCACTGACCAGGCACTGATCCTTTCTCCCTCGGCCCGCCTGCTGGAAGATTATATCATTGAGGTTGAAGAAAACAAGCTGCTTGGGTCTTCGAAGCTCTTTAAGGAAGCATCTGCTTTGCTCACTGAAGAAAGCAGTTTAACTGTGTTTTTAATTCCGGACTTATGCAGCAGGTTTGCCGGACGCCACGGTTCAGTTCAACAGTTGCCGGAAACCAGTCATTGGACAGGAGTGGCGGAATCATCAGGTTTGTTATGTCTGCAGATCAGTCCGGCTGAGCCTGTTCTTTATACGCATGCATTCCTTTTACTTGATCCGAAAATAAAACAACTGGCTTACCAGTTTGAAGAGAGTAATTTTCAGTATCCAAAAATACTTAAGAGTTCCGAAACGAAGGTTACCGGACGAAACGAAGCCACCGATAACAACAGTGACATCCCGATTAATGGCAGTTCCGTTTCAAATGCAACCAGCATTGTAACCATCGTAGGGGACAAAACAAACGACAATCTGATCATTGCAATAAATAAAAACTCAATTACAGCCATTGCCCGGGATGGACAGGCACTGTGGACTTTCGCTTGCAAAGGGGAGCCTGTAGGGGAGATTCGGAGATTAAACCTGAAAGGTACTCCCAGATACCTGATTGCCACAGGATCACACCTTCATATCCTTGACCTGAAAGGGAAAGAATCAAAGAACTCACCGGTAAAAGTACCTTCAGGTATCGTTGGTAAAATTTCAGTCTTTGATTATGACAACAAGGGCGAATACCGGGTACTTTTTGCTGGTAAAGACAATAAGATTCACAACATTACCCTTGAAGGAGCAGAATTGCCCGACTGGCAGAAACCTGAACTCAGCGGAAAATTGAAATCGCTGCAGTTCTTCAGGACGGCCGGCAGGGACTACATCCTTTATACTGATTCAAAAGGCAGGATCGGTATAACTGACAGAAAAGGAAAGCCACGAGTTAAAGTGGAAGACAGGTTACTGGTATCTTCCGGATCAGCCGTTTTCGAAAACAACACAAACAACAAAGGCATCTTTCTGATGGCAACCTCATCAGGTGATGTCGCGTATATCGCTGGTACCGGAGACATAACTGAAAGTCGATTTGGAGAACATGGCAGGAATCCCTGGTTCGATTATGCTGATTTCAACAACGACGGCAATAAGGATTTTATATTCTGCGGAAATGGTTTAATAACGGTTTATTCAAGAATGAAAAAGATTATCGCTTCGGCTTCCCGGAAGAATGCGAACTTCTCGAAACCCTTTATTTACAGATCTCCGAAAGAGTGCTGGCTTGTGGTCAGGGACCAGAAAAACGGAAAGATACTGGCGTTTAATCAGGATAATAAAACATTCAGCGATGCTTCTCTTACCAGTGATTGCGACCCGGTAATCATTAAAAGGAACAACGAAAAAAAACCGGTATTGGTGACAGTAAAAAAAGGAAAAACTGTATTTACCATCCTTAAATAGCAGGGCGCCGTTTTTCGCAGCGCCCTGTACCAATAAAACCAAATATTATTAACCAACAATCAAAAAAGTGACTACCTGTTTGCCTTGTTTGGGGTAGTGGCTCCGGATAAGCCATAATCCGGCGCACTTGTCATTTTGATTGATACTATTTATATTAAATTATTAAAAAAGTAACGGGTAAAAAATGAAAAATAAGCTGCCTGTTTAATAATTTTTCAAACTTTTATATGTCATTGAATATGTGTTATTTATAAAACGGATTCTTCGCAAAAGCAGTATTGGGTTTTTCAATGGTTCCATCCGGGCAAAGAAGGAAATCGCCGGTGGAATACACGCTCGTGTTTTTGCAGATTACCGGATCTGTTCAAATACAATTTCATATCAACAAAAATAAATTCAGTGAAAGATCCTTCAGCATCGAATCCGGCAAAATCAATGAGGCTTGTTATTCTTAAGATAAAGGGTTGTTCCGGGCTCCGGCTCATGACCTTCAGGTAATCGGTTCTTCTTGTACAGTGATTTAAGTTTAATCCCATAGAGCTGGGAAACATCACGCATTGATTCATCTTTACTCAGAATATGGGTTTCCTGAGATGCTTTTCTTTTCTTAGGTTCAATATAAATTACCTGACCAGCCCTGATCTCTTCGTTTTTTCCAAGCTCATTGTACCCCAGAACCTGAAAAACATGAATTCCAAGATCACGGGCAATGTTATGGGGCGAATCATCCTTCCTTGCATAGATCAGCTTTACGTTATTGTTTACGTATATTTTCCTGTTACCTTCGGCAACTTCAAGAAACATAAAAGCCTTGTTTTTGGGACCGGTATACTCTGTAGGAACCGTTTCCTTCCTAGCCGGTTTCACTTCATTTTCTTTCCTGACAAAAGGTCCTTTGGGTTCGCTGTCGAAAAGAAAGAGTTCATTCTCTTCAATTATCCTGATCAGCATTTCAGCATATTTGGGATTTGTGGCATACCCGGTATTCTTCAACCCATTGGCCCATCCCTTATAATCTTTAATATCGAGTTCAAACAGCCGGGCATACCGGGGTCTGCTGGTCAGAAAGTAGGAATGATCATTGTACGACTCCTCGGCAGAAGCATACTTTCTGAAACATTCATTCTTCTCATCATCGTCCATGGTATAAGTCATACCTGTCCATTCCTTATGGCATTTGATTCCGAAATGATTGTTGGCGTTGACTGTAAGTTCTGAATTTCCACAGCCTGATTCCAGAATTCCCTGAGCTAGCGTTATACTGGCCGGAATTTTGTATTCGTTCATTTTTCTGATGGCTATATCCTTGTATGTTTGAATATATCCGATGTAGTTGCTTTTATTG
Source organism: Bacteroidales bacterium (assembly GCA_016705005.1). Lineage (GTDB taxonomy): Bacteria > Bacteroidota > Bacteroidia > Bacteroidales > Lentimicrobiaceae > Lentimicrobium. The sequence continues at coordinate 336,355 of JADIZB010000038.1, forward strand.
GCGGGCGACTGCGCACTCACCCGTATGTTATTCATCTGCAGAAAGAGGAAAGCAATCAGAAATATATAAGTTCTTGACATAAGTGCTTATTGAATTTTATGCAAAGATATGAATCAGCGGCCAACCCATTAACATGCAAAAGGCCAAACAATAAGAACTTGTGCACATGCCCCGAAATTGTGTAATTTAGTGGTTCGATATTAATCCCTTTTCCACAACAAGCGCTGCTATGTCAGAAATCCGAATACTTATTGTCGAAGATCATGTTAAGATGGCCGACTCGATCAGTAAAGGCCTGGAAGAGAGTGGATTTAAAACTGAAGTTGCCTATGATGGTTTCATCGGCAAACGAATGGCAGAAGCCAATGAGTACAACCTGATCCTCCTGGATGTAAACCTGCCTCAGATAAACGGGTATGAACTCTGCGCCGGAATCAGAAAGAAAAGTCCGGATATTCCGATCATCATGCTCACTGCACTGGGAAGTACAGAAGACAAATTACTCGGTTTCGAAAAGGGGGCTGATGACTATATTGTTAAACCTTTTGAATTCAGGGAACTGCTTGCAAGAATCAAAGCCTTGCTGAAACGGTCTCAGGCCGAAATGCAGAGTCACAAATTGTTGAAGGTAGCCGATCTGGTGATTGACCTTGACAGCAAATCGGTCATAAGGGGGAATACTGCGATCGAACTGACAGCCAAAGAGTTTTCGCTACTTGAGTACCTTGTCAGAAATAAGGGAAGGGTTATTTCAAAGGCTGATATCGCTGAAAAGATCTGGAATATCAATTTCGATACAGGAACCAATGTGATTGAAGTATACGTTAACTTTTTAAGGAAGAAGATTGACCGCAATTTCCCGGTAAAACTCATACATACCCAGATAGGGATGGGTTATGTATTAAAAGAAACCTTACCGAATGCAGATTAGAACCAGGCTTACATTACAGTTCGCTTTGCTGGTTGGAGGCATTCTCATCGCCTTCTCAATTCTTATTTATACACTATCTGCCAATTACAGAAAACAGGAGTTTACACAAAGGCTAAAGGAAAGAGCAATCAACACTGCTAAACTATTGATTGACGTGAAGGAGATCAACGACAATCTTCTGCGTATTATCGATAGTAGTAATTACAGTGCACTTCTGGGTGATGAGGTCGTTGTTTTTGATTATTTCAAGAAGAGCAGGATATATATGAATGTTGATTCTTCAACATTGAACATTTCGGAAGAATTGCTTTCGAAAATCAGAAATAACGAGGAATTCACATTCAGTCAAGGCAACAGGGAAGCGATCGGGCTACTTTATTCAAATGATCTGAGAAGGTTTGTTGTGATCGCTTCGGCGGTTGATACCTATGGAATCACCAAACTCAACAACCTGCTGATTGTTTTGCTGATCGGCCTCATAAGTTCTATTATCCTCACATTGCTGACTGGTATGTTCTTTTCGAGACAGTCGCTAAGGCCCATTTCAGAGGTAATCACACAGGTTTCTACCATTTCCGGCTCAACCCTTGAACAAAGGGTGGATGAAGGTAATGGTACCGATGAAATTGCCCACCTTGCCATCACCTTTAATAAAATGCTTGATCGTATAGAAAAGGCATTCAAAGTTCAGAAAAGCTTTGTTTCCAATGCTTCGCATGAGCTTCGCACACCACTGGCGGCGATTACCAGCCAGATTGAAGTCGCTTTAATGAAACACCGCGAAGCAGAAGAATACAAAGATGTACTGAATTCACTGCTCGATGATGCACGAAGCCTAACATCTCTGGCAAATAATTTACTTGAAATAGCCAGAACAGAACAGGATATCAGGACTTTAAAAACGAGTGCTGTCAGATTTGACGAACTTTTTCTCCAGACTCAGTCAGATATCCTGTTCCTCCATCCTGAGTACAGTATTGAAATTATAATCAATGACAATACAATCGATGAAGATCAGGACCTGACCATTTTTGGCAATGAAAACCTGCTAAAACTGATCATTGTGAACCTGCTTGATAATGCATGCAAATTTTCGGGGGGCAAGACCGTTTCGGCAACACTGAGCTACAATCCTGAGAATGTTCACTTATTGGTTAAAGACCAGGGAATTGGAATTTCTTCCGATGACCTTCCACATATCTTTGAACCTTTCTACAGGGCAAAAAATGCTCAGACCATAAGCGGACATGGTATCGGCCTACCGCTGATTTCAAAAATCACAACGCTTCATAACGGTAAAATCATTGTTTCCTCTGTAGAAGGAGAAGGCACCACCGTTGAAGTATGGCTACCCTATCATTTTAACTAAGTCCATGGATATTATTTTAAAGTACTTTCCCGGCCTGAGTCCCGAACAAACCTTACAGTTTGAAGCACTTCTGGAGGTATACCGTCACTGGAATGCTGCTATAAATGTAATATCACGCAAAGACTTTGAGCACCTTTATGAAAGGCATGTGCTTCACTCACTTGGAATTGCTAGGGTGATCAAATTCGCTCCCGGTAGTCAGATTCTGGATATAGGCACCGGTGGCGGATTCCCGGGCATACCACTGGCGATTCTGTATCCTGATTCAGATTTTCATCTGGTCGATTCGATCGGAAAAAAAATAAAGGTTGTAAATGCTGTAGCAGATACCCTGAAGTTGAAAAATGTTTCAACTGCTAATTGCCGTGCCGAGGAACTTACAGGAAAATATGACTTTATCGTAAGTCGTGCTGTAGCGTCGTTAAATGAGTTTGCGGGGTGGACCAGGAAAAACATTGCCCGAACTTCAAAAAACCCCTTGCACAATGGCATCCTGTACCTGAAAGGTGGCGACCTGACAGCAGAGTTAAAAGAATCGGGCGGGAAATACCAGATTTATCAACTTGAACGATACTTTGATGAGCCTTTTTTTGAGACAAAATCGGTGGTTCATCTATGGTTTTAATAAACCATAATATGTATTGGACAGTAATTCTTTTTCAGGTGGTAATAATCATCCCGTCAAGAGTAAAAGTTGTAATTTAGCCTACCATTTCCGAAATTCTAATTCAGACATAATCAAATCTTAAATCCATGAGTAATCAGATTCTTAACCTTGAACCAAAGGCTGTTTGGAAACATTTTTACAGTCTGACCCAGATTCCCCGACCCTCAAAAAAAGAGGAACGAGTCATAGAATTTATGAAAAATTTTGGCCAGAACCTTGGCCTTGAAACCATTGTTGATGAAGTTGGGAATGTGATCATTCGCAAACCAGCTACTCCTGGGATGGAAAACCGCAAGGGGGTTATTCTTCAGGCCCATCTTGATATGGTACCACAGAAAAACAGCGACAAAGCCCATGATTTTGAAAAAGACCCGATCGAAACCATCATTGACGGGGAATGGGTCAGGGCCAACGGAACTACACTCGGAGCTGATAACGGAATGGGTGCCGCAGCCATTATGGCGGTTCTCGAATCGAAAGACCTGATACACGGGCCGGTGGAAGCGTTGTTCACCATAGATGAAGAAACAGGGATGACAGGCGCTGAGAACCTCAAACCCGGCCTGTTGAAAGGCGACATTCTCCTGAATCTCGATTCCGAAGATGAAGGTGAATTGTATTTCGGTTGTGCAGGCGGGATAGATGGTAGCTTCGAATTCAAATTTAAACAGGTGAATCCAGAACCTGATACGGTTGCTTATAAGCTTAATGTCAGTGGTTTAAAAGGCGGGCATTCCGGTCTGGATATATCATTGGGAAGAGGCAATTCCTGCAAAATCCTGGTTCGTCTGCTATGGCATGGTGTTGAAAAACACGGTCTCCGCCTTGCCGGCATGGAATCGGGAAATATGCGCAATGCCATTCCCCGCGAAGGTTTTGCCATAGTTACCATCCCTGCAGGGAAAAAAGATGAATTTGAAAAATGTATGGCCAAATCTGCAGAAACAATCAAAGCAGAACTTTCAGTTACAGAACCCGGACTCCAGATCAGGGTTGCAGCAACCGATATGCCTGCTTTCCTGATTGACACAGACACCCAAAACAGGATGCTGAGGGCTGTTTACGGTTGTCCGAACGGTGTCATGCGGATGAGCGATGCTATGGCCGGATTGGTTGAAACCTCAACCAACCTTTCCATCATCAAGTCTGATGATGTTTCAATTAAGATTTCCTGCCTTCTGAGAAGTTCAGTAAACTCTGCCAAAACAGACCTTACGCACATGATGGGCAGCATTTTTGAACTGGCTGGTGCCATGGTTGCATTTGAAGGGGGATATCCCGGATGGAAACCAAACCCTGATAGTGCCATACTGAAAACAATGCAGGGTGTTTACAACAGCAAATTCGGCAAAATTCCGGAGATCAAGGCCATCCATGCCGGTCTTGAATGCGGTTTGCTGGGAGCTGTTTATCCGAACTGGGATATGATCTCTTTCGGACCGACCATCCGTTACCCACACTCCCCGGACGAAAAAGTACATATTGAATCTGTTGGAAAATTCTGGGTTTATCTCACTGAAACGCTGAAAAGTATTCCTGCATAGTTGAACTCAATATATTCAGGGTCAGGCTACTGAAGAAGGTGCCTGACCCTTTTCAATTTCGTGGAAAAAATATACCAAAAAAAAGCATCGAATATTTGGGGAATAAAATATAATTTCTATCTTTGCAGTCCCAAAAAATACGAGTATGAGCAAGAGAACATTTCAGCCGTCGCAAAGGAAAAGAAGGAACAAACATGGTTTCAGGGAAAGAATGTCAACCGCCAATGGCCGTAAAGTTCTTGCTGCACGCAGAGCCAAGGGCAGAAAAAAACTGACTGTTTCAGACGAAGGAAAGCATAAAGCTTAACCATATCAGCTCCGGCTGACCAAAACATAAAAGGAGGTAATGTAAATTGCCTCCTTTTCTTGTTAATATTTCAGAACAGAACAACCATACTGCTGTATTGTCATATAAAAATAATGCCGATCCTGCTCAATATCTTAAAAAGCAGTAAATTCGCAATCCATAAAGCAAAACCATCACTCCAGCCTATGGGCTTACTCAGATTTCTTCTTATCGTATTTTTGATTTACCTTTTTTTCAGGGTATTCAACAGATTCATTCTTCCATTACTGGTCAGGGTAACCCTACGTAAAGTTCAGACCAGATTTTACGAGCAGAATCCCCATTTAAAACCCGAAGCTCCCCAGAAAGAAGGAAAGGTTACCATAAAGAGGGTTTCAAAAGACAAAGACAATCATGACTCATCTGACCTCGGAGAGTATGTTGATTACGAAGAAATAAAATAATAAATCAACCATGAAAAACATCAATTTCAAGCAGTTGGTCCCCTATTTCGCGGCCATTTTTATTTTTCTGATCATCGTTATGGGGTATTTCAGCCCACTGCTCGAAGGAAAAAAGCTCAGGCAGGGGGATATCACCAACTGGAAAGGGATGTCGAAAGAGATAACCGATTTCAGAGCAAAAACCGGTGAAGAAGCCTTGTGGACAAACTCAATGTTTGGAGGTATGCCGGCCTATCAGATTTCGGTTGAATACAACGCTAATCAGGTCAGGTTTTTCGATAAAATTTTTACCCTGGGACTGCCCCATCCAGCCGGGATGGTATTCCTGTATTTTATAGGGTTCTTCATACTGCTGCTTGTCCTAAAAATTGATCCATGGCTGGCCATTGCCGGGTCCCTCGCATTTGCCTTTTCATCCTATTTCCTGGTAATTCTCGAAGCTGGCCACAACAGTAAGGCACATGCCATTGGCTATATGGCTCCGGTAATCGCAGGAATTATACTGACCTACAACGGCCGTCTGCTTGCCGGCAGCTTGCTCACAGCCTTGTTTCTCTCACTTGAAATCAGAGCCAACCACCTTCAGATAACTTATTATCTGCTGATCCTGGTGGTAGTACTCGGCATGTTTCAACTCGCTGAAGCCATTAAGAACAAGAAACACCTCTTATTTCTGAAAGCAACAGGACTGCTGATTATTGCTGCAGCTCTGGCTGTTGCCACCAACATTACCAACTTATGGGCTACCTGGGAGTATGGAAAGGAAACCATCAGGGGAAAGACGGAACTCACGTCTGATAAGGAGAACAGGACTACCGGGCTCGATAAGGATTATGCCACACAGTGGAGCTATGGCACCGCTGAAAGTTTCTCACTGCTGATACCCAATGCTAAGGGTGGCGCATCCGGAAGTCTTGGTAATAATGAAAATGCGATGAAAAAAGCCGACCCTTCAGTGGCAGAAACCATAGCAGGACAAAACCAATACTGGGGAGACCAGCCGTTCACTTCTGGGCCGGTGTATGCCGGGGCCATCATGGTCTTCCTGTTTATTCTCGGGCTGTTTATCGTGAAAGGGAATCTTAGGTGGTGGCTGCTTGCCGCTACTTTGCTTTCGGTGATGCTGGCCTGGGGAAAGAATTTTATGCCTCTCACCGATTTCTTCCTTCATTACATACCCGGATATAACAAATTCAGGGCTGTATCTATGATTCTTGTTATTGCTGAATTAACTATACCATTGCTGGGAATTCTTGCCCTGAACGAGATTTTTCGCGAGCCACGAATCCTAAAAGAAAAACAAAAGTATTTCTACATTTCAATAGGTATAACGGCTGGTATCGCCCTTATTTTTTATCTGATTCCTCAAACCTTTTTCAGCTTTCTGAGCAATGCAGAAACCTCGGCCATTGCTTCACAAAAGTCGCAACTTGAACAGGGACAGTTAGAACAATTCAACACCATCGTCTCCAATCTCGAAAAAGTCAGGATGGCCATCTTCAAAGCAGATGCAATCAGGAGCTTCATTTTTATCCTGTTATCGGCAGCACTCATCTGGCTTTACAGCATCAGAAAAGTAACCGGACCAATTTTAATCACAGGCATAACTTTGCTTATAGCCGTAGATATGATACCCGTTGCAAAACGATACCTGAACAACGATAACTTTGCAGGAAAATCGCAGGTTGCAGTTCCATTCCAGCCAACCTCCGCCGACCAGCTGATCATGAAAGATACCGACCCTAACTTCAGGGTTTTCAATATGACTGTCGGGGCGTTCCAGGATGCCAGCACTTCCTATTTCCATAAAAGTATTGGTGGATATCATGGTGCCAAACTACGCCGATACCAGGAACTGATTGATCACCACCTCACGAAAAACAATGAGGCTGTGCTTAACATGCTGAATACCAAATATGTTGTTTACCCTGACAATAACAGGCAGCCGGCTGTTCAAATCAACATGGGGGCTATGGGAAATGCCTGGTTCGTCAAAGAGGTGAAATTTGTTGACAATGCCGATCAGGAAATTGATGCATTGACCAGTTTCAGCCCGGCCCAGACTGCCATTGTCGATAAACGATTCAGCAAAGAATTGCAGGGTCTGAACATCATACCTGATTCTTCGGCAAACATTGAACTCAGGGAATACCAGCCGAACAAACTGAAATATGTGTATAATGCAGCTGGCGAACAGCTTGCCATTTTTTCCGAAATCTATTATGCCAAAGGCTGGAATGCCTTCATTGATGGTAAACCTGTTCCACATTTCAGGGCAAATTATGTGCTGAGAGCTATGGTGGTGCCTGCCGGTAAACATGAGATTGAATTCCGGTTTGAACCAACAGTTTTCTTTACGGGTGAGAAGATTTCATTTGCTGGCTCCCTGCTCCTGATTCTGTTACTGCTCGGTTATGCCGGAAACGAAATCCGCAGGTATATGAGCAGGAAGGCTTAATATCCGGCAATAACATCCATGGAATCAAAGCGCAGGGTACTGATTATCAGCTATTACTGGCCGCCAAGCGGAGGTGCCGGGGTTCAGCGATGGCTGAAATTTGTCAAATACCTGCGCGAATGTGGCTGGGAACCTGTGATTTACACTCCTGAAAATCCTGAATTTCCCTCCCTGGATACGAGCCTGTTTAGAGACATTCCCGATGGTATCGAAATTGTCAGGACACCCATCTGGGAGCCCTACCGCTTTTATAAGAAGCTTATTGGAGCAGGCAAAAATGAAAGGATTAATGCCGGTTTCCTTTCCGAAAAAAAGAGACCCGGTTTGGCTGAAAAATTCTCCATCTGGCTCCGCGGTAATTTTTTCATCCCGGATGCACGAAAATTCTGGATCAAACCTTCTGTCAGATTTCTGTTAAAATATCTCACAAAAAATCCGGTTGACGCGATTGTCTCAACCGGGCCGCCCCATTCCATGCATATGATTGCCCTGGGTGTAAAAAGGAAAACCGGAATTCCCTGGTTGGCAGATTTCCGTGATCCCTGGACAAACATTGACTTTTATCACGAGCTGATGCTTACCGGATGGGCCGATAAAAAGCATCACCGGCAGGAATTTGCTGTGCTGAAAGAAGCAGATGAAGTCGTGGTAATCAGCCGTTCGATGAGAACAGACTTCCTTAAAATTCATGCAAGAGAGTATTCAGTCATCACCAATGGTTTTGATGAAGATGATGTAACAGGCCTCGAAGTGGAAACGGATAAGAAATTCACCCTGTCGCATATTGGAACCATGGTAAAAACGCGCAATCCAGAAGGGTTGTGGAAAGCTATAAGTGAAGAAACCATCCGGAATCCGGTCTTCGCATCGAATCTGGAGATTAAACTCGTTGGGAGTGTGGATTATTCTGTTAATGAAAGCATCCACATTGCCGGACTTGAAAAGTATGTCAATAGGGTCAGCTACCTGCCGCATGAAGAAGTTGTCAGAGTTCAGCAACAATCGCAGGTTTTGTTACTACTGATCAACGATACCCCAAATGCAAAAGTGATCCTGCCAGGTAAGTTCTTCGAATATATGGCATCACGCAGGCCAATCCTTTGTATCGGACCTTTGGACGGGGATGCGGCTCAGGTTATTGCCGATACTGAATCGGGCGTGGTTGTTGAAAAGGATGATGTCGCCGGAATCAGGAAAGCTGTTCATGAATTGTACAGCCGTTTTGAAAACGGCACTACTACTGTTAAAAGCAGTGGCATTGGAAAATACTCAAGAAAGGAACTTACTGCAAGACTTGCTGAGAGGCTTAACCACATCTGCCGCTGATTCAGTGCCCGTTTGTTGGTACCGGGGGCAGATCGTTATTGATGATGCTGCCGATAAATTTCTTGATATTATACCCCCCATCGAAAACCCTGTTCAGTTCAGCGAGCATAAAATATTCCGATTCAGGCACCTGCATTGTAAAAAGGCGTTCACTGATCACACCCGCAGCAATTCGGCCTTCAAGGACTACTTTTCCTGAAATATCATCAGAAAAGAATCCCTTTCCGATCAGCAAACCGAGGGTGCGGTTACGGCTGAGGTCATTCAATGCTGTTAATCCAAAATCACCAATACCACAATACCTGAACATGGTTTCCTGCTTTCCACCGAATTTGAGAAGAATGTGCCTCATTTCATTGAAAGCCCTTGTAAATACCATGAACCTGAGGTTAGGTGAGTCGAAATGGGCATCCACGATTCCGATGATGATGGCATAGATATTTTTCAGGATGCTCATAATCTCCACTCCTTTAACATCCGTGGTATAATCTGTATGAATGGTGGTTGAGTCAAATACATCCTTCAAAAGTCTGAAAACCGACTCATCTTCGGCACCCACTGTCATAGCGGTAGGCATGTGATTGATCAGTTCACGGGCAAAAGTAGGCCCCTTTAAAGTGCAGACAGGGTTCGGGACAATCCTTTTCAGGTCGTCAACAATGGTTTCACTGTCGGTTCCGAATCCCTTGGCCAGGTTTACAATCACAGCCTCCCGACATATTGAGTCGAGCATTGAGTTCAGATATGGAACCACAGCCACCGAGGGGATCGCCAGAAAGATGACATGGGCAGTTTCCAACACTGTATTGCTGCCGGTGGCTTTCAACCTGGGATTTAACCTGATCTGGGGAAAATAGGATGTATTGATGTGTTTTATGTTGATATCATCAACAACATCAGACTCTACAGAAAGAAGTGTCACGTTCAGGTTGTTCTTTTCAGCCAGTACATGACCCAGCGCTGTACCAATGGTTCCGGCTCCGGCAATGCAGATATTGATTGAATCACGCATAAGGTTCACTTTTTTTTCGGCAAGGGTGCAAAGATAAGCCTATTTCTTTTCCGATTGGCACAGTATCCTTTATGACCTGACTGGTTGACAAGCATCGCGGGGAAGCTGGTATCAGATTGATAAAAATCCTATATTTGTCATATGGAGCATAGAATAAAAGCGGTATTGACTGACATTGACGGTGTATGGACCGATGGCCGGATATACCTTAATGAAGAGGGGAAATCCTTTAAAGCTTTCAACAACCTTGATAGCGTTGGTGTGGCCCTGCTCAGGCTTGCAGAGATTCCGGTAATTATAATTACCGGTGAAGATTCGGTGGTTATACGTCGGAGAGCCGAACAGCTCAAAATAAACCATGTATTCACCGGTGCACGAAACAAACTCCTGATCGCTGAAACTATTCTTACTGACCTGGACATCAGCCTGTCGGAATGCGCCTATGTAGGAGATGATCTTGCTGATCTCCCGCTGCTGAAAGCCGCCGGTTTAAGTGCCGTTCCTGACAATGCACCTGAGCTCCTGAAAAACCAGGTTTCACACATTCTGAAAAAAACAGGCGGAAGCGGTGCTTTCAGGGAATTCAGTGAACTGGTACTTCAGCATTGTGGAATTCTTGATGAGATTATCAATGCATTCCTGAACAAAATTTCATCGAAAAATTACTGAAAAGTATAGCCGGAGCTAAGTCAACGAAGGCCTGTTCTGATATAAATTTGCAGCAGATAAACACGAGTGAAGGATAAGATTTGCTTAAGTCAACCCTTAGGGTGGTTGAAATGAATTGCAACAGGAAAAAACATTGATGGAAAAAATAAAACTGATTCTTTTGGGAGGTGGCGGGCATTGTAACTCCGTTATTGAAAGTATTGAACATTCCGGCAAATTCATCATTTCAGGAATCCTCGAACCACCACCCCTGAAAGCAGAATTCATCAACAATTATCCGGTCATCGGCACCGATGATGAAATTCCTGATCTAGTAGCAAAGGGGTTTTCATTTCATGTTACGGTCGGACACATTAAAAATCCGGCTCCCCGCCGAAAACTGTTTGAGTTGTTAAAAAAACATATGGCTCCCATTGCCACGGTTATTGATGCATCGGCAGTTGTTTCTGAACACGCTGTGGTTGGCGAAGGAACTGTCGTATTGAGGCAGGCGTTTGTGAATTCAGGGGCATCAATAGGCAATAATTGCATTATCAATACAGGCTCCATCATAGAACATGATGCCCGCATCGGAAATTTTGTTCATGTTTCAACCGGAGCTATAGTAAACGGTGATTGCGTAATTGGCGACAACTGCTTTATCGGCAGTGGAGCCATCCTCTCGAATAATATTACCATCTGTGCTGATGTACTGATTGGTGCCGGTTCGGTTGTACTGAAGTCTGTCAGCGAGCCGGGAATTTACCATGGAAATCCGGCAAGATTGTTAAAGTAATCCTCATGAAGAAAACCATCATCATCGCCGAAGCAGGTGTTAATCATAACGGAAGCCTGGCTATGGCTTTCAAACTGATAGATTATGCTTCGGAGGCAGGTGCTGATTATGTCAAATTCCAGACATTCAATGCATCTAAACTGGTATCGGCAGTGGCTCCCAAAGCTGAATATCAGGCTAAAAATACCGCGACTGAAGTAACCGGACAACAAGAAATGCTTGAAAAACTCACGCTGACCCAGGATGATTTCAGAGCGCTTTACGATTATTGTCAAACAAGGAAAATTGGATTTCTCTCAACTGGTTTTGACAGCGATAGTGTACTTTTTATTGATCGTCTCGGTGTTGACTATCACAAAATCCCGTCTGGTGAAATAACAAACCTCCCCTACCTGAGACTGATCGGATCCCTTGGTAAACCAGTTATCCTTTCGACAGGAATGGCTACTCTTGAAGAAATCAGGGTCGCCCTTGATGTGCTGTATGAACAGGGAATAACTGATAACAGGCTTACTATACTTCATTGCACTACAGAATACCCTGCACCTTTTACAGAAGTGAATCTGAACGCAATACAAAGTATCAGAAATGCATTTGGCATTAAAACCGGATATTCTGATCACACTGCTGGAATAGAAATTCCGGTAGCTGCCGTAGCCCTCGGGGCAGTAATGATAGAAAAACATTTCACATCCGATCGAAATCTTCCGGGCCCTGACCATAAAGCATCACTTGAGCCGAATGAACTTGCAGCTATGGTCAGAAGCATCCGAAATGTTGAAATGTCTTTTGGCGATGGCATTAAAAAGCCCTCTCCTTCTGAAATAAAAAACATCCCTATTGCCAGGCGCAGTATTCACCTTGCTGAAAATCTGCCGGCCGGCCATGTTCTGAAAGAATCCGATCTTGTAATGAAGCGTCCTGGCAATGGAATCAGCCCGATGCTGATGGATAAGGTTATTGGAAAAACACTGAAAACTAACCTTGATAAAGATACCCTTCTGACGTGGGAAAACCTGCTGTAAAAATTGCTGTTCTTACCAGCTCAAGGGCTGATTTCGGCATCTACATGCCATTGCTTGCCCTGCTTCAGTCTGATAATGCATTCGACCTTGAAGTCATTGCGTTCGGGACCCATCCGGCTGAAAGATATGGATATTCGCTTCAACATATCCTGGATGCAGGCCTGAAAGTGGTATACAGTTTCGACACCGCCCCTCTGAACGATAACCCTGTTGATATCTCGAGATCAATGGCCGGCGTTAATCTTAAAATGGCTGATGTCTGGAATGAAACGAAGTATGATCTTGTGTTTGCCCTGGGCGACCGGTATGAAATGTTTTCTGCTGTTGCATCAGCCATGCCATTCAATCTGAAGATTGCGCACATTCATGGAGGTGAAACCACACTGGGAGCCATTGATAATGCATTCAGGCATTCCATTACCCATATGTCGTACCTGCACTTTGCCTGTACAGAAGCTTACAGGAAACGCATTACAGAACTGACCGGAAGCACCAGCAAAGTGTTCAATACAGGAGCCCTTGGAATTGATAACCTCACACAGCTGAATTTCCTTGACGAAGCTGCACTTAAAGGAAAATCAGGCATTGATTTCAGTATTCCATCCCTGTTGATTACCCTGCACCCTGAAACCATCGGGTTTGAGGAAAACAGCCTGAATACGGATCAGATGTTGATGGCTCTTGATCATCTTGACAGGTTTCAGCAGGTAGTTACAATGCCTAATGCCGATACCTCGGGTCAGATGATCCGACAGAAACTTATTGCTTACGCTGAAAACCGCAGGCACGTGAAACTTGTCGAAAATTTCGGGACCCAGGGATACCTCAGTGCCATGAAACTGACTACGCTGATGCTGGGAAACAGTTCAAGCGGTTTCATGGAAGCTTCCTACTTTCCGAAATGGGTGATCAACCTGGGACACAGACAGGATGGCCGACTCCGGACACCGAATATCGTGGATGTGGAATTCAGTAAAGATAAAATCATTGAAGCTGTCAGCAACGCTGCCAACACTCCCCTTCCGGTTTTCCCGCCGGCTTACGGGGATGGACATGCAGCTGAAAAAATCGTCAAAATTCTAAAGAATGAATTCGCAATTAATTGAAAAACATACCATTCCGGCAATTACTCCTCTGAGGCAGGCACTCGAGAAATTAAACGATGTACCTGATAATCTCACACTTTTTGTGCTGAATGAAGCTCAACAACTGGTAGGTACACTTACCGACGGCGACGTAAGGAGGGGATTACTCACAGGGCTTGACCTCAACGACCAGACAGGGCGATTCATGTTCCGGGATTTCCGGTTCCTGAAACAGCATGGATTCACACTGACGCAGGTAAAGGAACTCAGGGACAAAAGGATCAAGATGGTTCCGGTACTCGACAGCGAGAACAGGATTGTACGTCTTGCCGATCTGGCCAGTTCAAGGTCTCTGTTACCCCTGGAAGCTATACTGATGGCCGGAGGCAGGGGCGAGCGTCTCAGACCTCTTACCGACAGTATCCCTAAGCCACTGCTGAAAGTAGGCGACAAACCAATTCTTGAGCATAACCTCGACCACCTGTCATCTTTTGGCATTGACCATTTCCACATTGCGATCAATTATCTGGGCAGCATGATCAGCGATTATTTCGGGGATGGATCGGCAAGAAACATCAGCATCAGTTACCTGAATGAAAAACGTCCGCTGGGAACCCTCGGCGCAGCTTCTATGATCGAAAACTTTGTTTTTGAAAATATCCTTGTAATGAATGCCGATATCCTTACCAACATAGATCTGGAGGACTTTTTCAACGATTTTGAAGAACAGCAGGCGCTGATGTCGGTCGCCTCAGTGCCTTATAAGGTAAACATGCCTTTTGCTGTATTGGAGACAAAACAAAACAGGGTCCTGTCATTCAGGGAAAAGCCCCAGTACACTTATTACACCAGTGGCGGGCTCTATCTGATGAAACGGTCGCTGATCAATCGCATTCCACCCGGATCCATGTATCATGCAACTGACCTGATGGACAATATCCTGCTGAATGATGAAAAACTGGTTCAGTATCCCATTCACGGAGTTTGGATGGATATCGGGCGCAGGGAGGATTTCGACAAAGCCCAGGAAGAAATCAAACACATCCGTTTCTGATGAGAGCACTCTATGTAATCCCTGCCCGCGGCGGATCCAAAGGCATTCCGGGCAAAAATCTCAGAGAAATTGCCGGAAAACCTCTTTTTATCCACACCCTCGATATTGCCAGGCAAATGGCATCCGATGAAGATATCTGCCTAAGCACCGACGACATTAACATAATTGCTGCTGCAGAAAAGGCTGACTACAAACCCCCATTTATTCGCCCGGCTTTCCTTGCAACAGATACTACCGGCATGCAGGAGGTGCTGATGCATGCCCTGGAATTCTATGCTTCCGAAGGTAAAAATTACGACTCAATTGTGCTTCTGCAGCCTACCTCCCCTTTCAGACAGGTAGCCGATATCGAGCGTGCAGCTGAAAACTATACCCATGATTGTGACATGGTTGTTTCCGTAAAGGAAACCGATGCCAATCCCTACTATGTCCTTTTCGAGGAAAACACCCAGGGCTTTCTCCTGAAATCAAAGGAAGGAAACTTTTCACGCAGGCAGGACTGCCCAAAGGTATGGCAACTGAATGGTGCAATATATATAATCAATGTCAGGTCTCTGATAGAAAAAGGATTTTCAGGTTTTACAAAAATCAAAAAAAGCGAAATGGATATCCTCCATTCACTGGATCTTGATACTGAACTTGATTGGCGGATGGCATTGCTGATTAATGAACAGTACCGGATCCTACCCCACGAATGACCGATAATGTCCTTTCACATACCTGACCATCGATGCGGTAAGCGTACTTTTCAATGAACAGCTGCATGGCAGCATGATCAGGTTTCAGTAAACCGTACAATACCCCTTCAGCAAAATGCCTGATGTCTTCTTCATTCAATGCCTGCCAGGCAATACCACTCCTGTGATAACCCAGAAGATCCTCCTTCAGGGGGTCAACAATAATCAGTGGTTTCCCGAAATAAACAGCTTCTGTTCCTACAGTTGAATAACAGGTGATAACGAGATCTGAAGCAGCGAGCAGACTGTAAAGATCAACATCATACAAAATCCGGTAGTCTTCGCATCCTGCTGAAATTGCTATCTCGCGGTAGTATTCGACATCATCCTTCTCTGCAGGATGAAGTTTCACAATCAATTCAAATCCAGGCAATTCTGAAAATGCACTAAAAACATCGGCAGCAGCTTTCCGCCTGATTGCAGGGTCGGGAATCGGTTGTGAGGCAAAAACAGCCAAAGGTTTTGTTGCAGCAAATTCCTCTTTCAACATGGCTGGATTTGAACGCAACTGTGGGATGATGTCTGTCCTGACCTGGCCTGTAATTACTATTGAATTGCCTGGATAATTACCTTTCTGAACCAGGAATTCACGCCAGTATTCACCCCAGACCAGGGTCAGATCGGCCATGATGTTTCCGGTCCTGTCCTTTTCTGTATAGAGGTAAGCCGGCTGAGCTTCTCCTATGTTTCCATGCTGAATACCAATGCTTTTTGCTCCTGTTGATCTGGCAGCATCGAGGATGCATCGGGTAGCCGGACTGTTTTCGTCGATGGCGGCCACTGTTAAAAACCTATGCTTTCTGAAAAATCGCCGGTAAGCAAGAAATCGCGAAATAAAAAAGGAATTGGTGGCAGAAAGTGCTGTAAATGCATTGAAAATCAAAGCCTCCGTTCCGCTCAGTTCAGAAGAGAGTATCAATCCAATCCTGGATTCGAGATCAGTAATCATCTTTTTCTTTTCCCGATACAGCGAAAACGACAACAAGCCCCTGAGCATTATATATTCGCCGCTGATGCTTCTTGAACGTCTGCCCAGACCGGCAAACTGACCTGCCGATAGTTTAAATGTTCCGGAGCCTTTCAGTTTCGGCGGTTCTGCTTCATTGACAATCAGAAAATCATTGCCTGATTTGTCGAGCAGGTTCGACAATGTGTAATTGTCAAATTTAAGTCTCAGAGTCTCCGGATGTCGACATCGCTGCCTGACCGACCTGTCAACCAACAGATGCTTTTTATCAGCGAAGTCAGGTGGAAACAAAATATTCAACAGTATCTTAATCTTAAAATAAATCAGATAACCCAGCAATGGCCGGATATTCAGTTTTAGTTTTTTTTCAGGAGGTCCTGGAATAAAATGTATCCGGTTATCGGTTCCCTGAAGTAAATCAGCGTGGGCCGCATCGCAGTATACAGTTACTCTATCCGCTTCGTTGAGATAATGATCTATCGCGTTGCGAAGTACAAACAATGGCCTGAGCCTGAAGTAAATCCGGAACCGCTGATAATGCCAGATTGGAAAAGAACCCATATCCAGCAATTGACCAACAGTTTGTTGACCAATCATACGGTCGCCGAAAGCAAGAATCGATTTAAGCAATTCCCGGTTTGCTCTCTGACTGATTGATTCAGGCAATGGACCTGGATGATTCAATTTTCCTGAATACTGCAAACCTGCTGAAATAACAGCGAAATAATCCGGTTGACAAAGTTTGTCTTCGATTACCGGTATCTCATCAGAATCAGGTTGACGGAATATCAGGATCGCTTCCATCGCTTTTCAATAAAAGTAGTAAGTTCAGCTTTGTAAAGGTAAATCATGCCACCAAATGCAACGATGGTAACCAATGTAGCTGTCAGAAAGGGATTCAGTCCCATATTTACCCTTATTACATCTGCTATTACAGTAAAAATGACTATGAATAAAGGAAAAATGATCGTCTTCTTCAGATTCCATTCAATACCGGCAATGCGTTTCTGGTAATAATAAATCCCGGCCACCATGATCAGATCGGCGATCAGGCCGGCAGCAATGGCCCCATAGTATAAGAAAACCGGTATCAGCAGGTAGTTCAACAGGATATTCACGAGCATAACAGCTGAATTGAGAAGCAGGAAAATTCGTGTTTTCTTAAGGTAATACGAGGGATATGAAAAAATGATAAACTGTGTACGAAGAATACTTCTCATAAAAACCAGTGCAATAAGTCCCAGTGATTGTCTGACCTCGGTTTCGTAAAAAAAATGGAGATAGAGCATTGTTGGCAATATTGCGCCAACAATGATCACCATGCTTTGCATTAACAGGATGTTGCAGTATTGTCTGATCTCTTCCTGGTTTTTACTGATCCCTAATTTCATCACCCTGAACACTTCCGGTTGATTTGCACCCTGCAGTCCCTGTAATACAATGGCTATGCCGGCCGCAAAAGTCACGGCAGTGTTGTAGATCCCCAGATCCACCGGAAACTTTTCAAGCATAAACCTGTCAGCATAGGTCAATGCCCAGACAATAACACTGTACTGCGTTAAAGGAATGGCAAACCGGTTGATTTCCTTCATAAGCTTACGGTCGTATGAGATGCCGGATTTCCTGTATACCTGTATCAGAATCATCAGTGTAACTATGGCCGTACCGATAGCACTACCATTAATATATCCAATGAAGGACATATCGAAATAGAAAAGCCCGATCAACTGAAAACCTGTCCGGAAAACGCCCAATCCCATGCTGACAAGAATGAAAGAAAGAATTTTCTTTTCATTCCGAAAAAGGGCTGCTGCAGTGATGTTGACTGCTCTTCCAAGACCTGTAACCACACAGGCGACGCCATAGTCAGAGAAATTTCTTAATTGTGGCTGATTAAAGAGCAGACCGATGTAATCGCTCAAAGCCCAGGCAACAGCCGCGATTATGAGCCCCCTGATTAAAATGGATGAAAAAATACCCGAAACCATACGGTGGTATGTCGGGCTACCAGGTTCGTGGTCATAATAAAAACGGGCAATGGCATTTCCCATACCAAAAAGGGCGATGGCGAAAACCAAAGAGGTAAAGAGTTCTGTAATCGCAAGCTGGGAGAAGTCAACTGCACCCAGTTTATCCTTCCCTTCATAAACTGGCTGAATCAACACCTGAAGCACCGGTGTGAAAGCAGCTGCCGCCGTATATATAAATGATAACTTAAGATGCTCCTTTATACTTCCGGCTTTCATCGGTACATTTTATTACCTGCAAAGATAATCGAACGATTCATCAGGACACCATTTTACAAACCATCCGGAACAAGATATAAGAAATTGATCCCGGAGTTGTTGGAATAATTGCTATTTCCCCATTTTAATATGATGCTTCTTTCGCGCAACCGAGATACTGGCATTCAATTCAAAACCAAGCAGAATAATGATGGCATTAAAATAAATCCACATCATAAAGACAATCAGAGTTCCAATTGATCCATAAAGTGAATTGTACTTGGAGAAATTGTTGACATAATAATTAAAACCAACTGAGGCGGCTATAAAAAGTAATGTAGTCATGGTTGACCCGGCAGAGATAAACCGGAAGTGCTGCTTGCCACTGGGAGCGATGTAGTAAAGGAATGAGAAAGCAAAAAAGAGCAATGCCAGTGTTATCAACCATTTGCCGGCGCTGATCATAAAGATTGTCAATCCATCAGTCAGCAGATTATGACTCTGAAGCCAGTTGAGCACAGCCGGGCCAACGGTGATAAGCGCAATGGCAACAATAACCAGAATCGACAGTATTACAACAAGGGCTATTGAAACAAGTCGTTGTTGAAAAGGAGTGCGGGAGTCAATGGAGTGATAGGTTTGATTAAACGCTTCAATCAGACTGTTGATGCTGTTGGTTGCAAAATACATTGCAAGCAGGAAACCAAATGACAGCAGGCTTCCACGGGGGCGTTTAACTATATCAAAAAGTGTTTCCTCAACTGCAAGATATGCCTGCTGGGGAATAAACTCCTGCATCAGGTCGAGCAGGCTGTCCTGAAAATTTACAATCGGGATGTAAGGAATAAGCGTAAAGAAAAAGATGATTGCAGGGAAAATAGCCAGAAATGTGTTGAATGATAATGCTGCAGCCCGGTTGGTAATAGAGCCTTTCTGGATGCCCTTTACGAAAAAGTCAGCAACATCATACAACGGAACACCATCAAATCCCGGAATAACAAGCTTTTTGGACCAAATCAGTAACTGTCTGACTGGCTTGCTCTCAAGAAAACCATTATAAATAACCAAGGTCAGCGTCAGTATCCTGTTTCGCAGTTTTTTCATCGATGGATCTGATTAACAGGCTTTCAGACTCAGGTCCAGACTTTTGATGTGATGTGTCAGGGCACCGACAGAAATATAATCCACACCTGTTTCTGCATAACTTCTGATGGTTTCAAGGGTAATCCCACCGGATGCTTCGGTTTCAAACCGTCCATCAATAATCTCAACTGCTTTACGCAGGTCCGGGGGATTAAAATTGTCGAGCATGATCCTGTGAACCTTACCATTGCTGATGACCTGCGCCAATTCATCGAAATTTCTGACTTCAATTTCTATACGGAGGTTTAGCTTTTTCCTAAGAAGGTATTCGTTGGCAGCCTCAATGGCTTTGTCGATACCACCGGCGAAGTCGACATGGTTATCCTTGATAAGGATCATATCATACAGTCCAAACCGATGGTTTTGACCACCCCCATGGGTAACTGCCAGCTTTTCAAGCTCGCGCAGCAAAGGTGTGGTTTTTCGGGTATCCAGCACTTTCGTATGCAGACCTTCAATCCTTTTCACATAGAAAGAGGTGTTTGTTGCTATTCCGCTCATCCGCTGCATAAAATTAAGTACGAGCCTTTCAGCCATAAGAATTGAAGCTGAAGGACCTTCCACAGTAAAGGCAATATCTCCCGGTTTAACTTTGGAACCATCCCTGATCAACTCTTCCATCCTGATGCGTGGGTCAGTTTTGGCAAACACTTCACGGGCAACTTTAACACCTGAGAGGATGCCTTCCTGCTTAATCAGCAGTTTTGCTTTTCCAAAGGCGGTTGCGGGGATGGTTGACAATGAAGTATGATCTCCGTTACCAATATCCTCGGCCAGAGCTTTATCAATAATCTCATCAAGAGTCATGTAAACAGAATGTTATGAATTTTCAATCTTCGTCTGATTCAAATTTAAGCTGGTGGATCAGGGGTTGTCCGGAAATCAATTTCAACAACAGGTAGGTTCTGAATTCTGTTACTCCACTTTTGTACGTACCAATCGCATATTGCGATCCATCATTTGATTTACCCTGATGATTAAGGGTAAATGATGTGGGAGGATATTTCTGAAAGAAACTTTTGACAATCATCTCTGCCTGTGCTTTGCTGTATGTACCTTCATTACCTGGAGTAGTGAGATCAATTGGATTGTTGAAATGTAAACTCAGATCCCTGGCGTTGGCTGATTTAATGGCTGAGGCAATTTTCGGATTCAGATCTTTCTGAGAAAAAACACTATTGCAGAAAAGCCCTGAAAAAACAACAATCATTACTATTATATATCCGGATGGGGTTATCTTTTTCATTTTTTTTGTTTTATATAGCCGAAGAAACAAAAATCCGGCTATAATGAATTGGATTTGAAATTAATAAAAAATATCAAAAACCGAACCAAATATAACAATAATATCCCTGAATGCCCTGTTGCAGAGAAAAAATACCATACACTTATCTATCGCGGAATTGGGTAACTTTGCATTTTGCAACAATCATGAAGATAACACTGTTGGTGGTAGGTCAAACTGAGGAGGATTACCTGAAAAAGGGAATCGGAATATACGCTGACAGGTTATCGCATTATATCAGATTCAACATCACTGAGATCAGGCCTCCCCGCAATCTGAAGCAGTTGAATCAGTTTCAGTTAAAGGATGCTGAGGGAAAACTGCTATTGAAGTACTTTGAAGATTCAGATCAGGTAGTATTACTTGATGAACGCGGCAAAAGCCCTGCTTCAGTGGAGTTTGCAGCTACACTGCAGAAACATATGAATTCAGGTATCCGGCACCTGATGTTTGTAATCGGCGGAGCTTATGGCTTTTCGGATGAAGTGTACCTGAAGGCAAACAGCAGGCTTTCATTGTCGCCCATGACTTTTTCGCACCAGATGGTAAGACTCTTTTTTACGGAGCAACTTTACCGGGCTTTTACCATACTTAAAAATGAACCCTATCATAACGAATAATAATCCCGAGTATGAAATCTATTGTCTTTGCAACCAATAATGCACATAAAATTGCAGAAATACAGGATATCCTGAGCGATGATATCAAAATCATTCCATTGTCTGAAATCGGCTGCACTGAAGATATTCCTGAAACCAGCCTGACCATTGAAGGAAACGCTTCCCAGAAAGCTCACTATGTGAATGATAAATATAAAGTTGATTGTTTTGCTGATGACACAGGGTTAGAAGTAGATGCGCTTGGAGGGAAGCCAGGTGTGAATTCTGCCCGTTACGCAGGTCCGGGTCACGATTTTGAGGCAAATGTCACCAAACTACTGAAAGATCTGAACGGCCAGCTGAGCAGAAGAGCCCGGTTCAGGACTGTGATTTCATTGGTCACCGACGATAATGAAACTTTGTTCGATGGCGTCATCAATGGAATTATTATCAACGAAAGGCGCGGCAGCAAAGGTTTTGGATATGACCCTGTCTTTATTCCCGATGGATATCAGCAAACATTTGCTGAAATGTCACCTGAATTAAAAAATACCATCAGTCATCGGGCCATCGCTACCCGGAAACTTATAAAATACCTGAAAGAAAACTACGATGAATAAAGAAAAAGCCGGCTAAACCGGCTTTTTCTTTATTCAATACAAATCCACTATTTAGCTGTTTTAACTTTGCTGACTGTCTTGTTTTCATATACATAAACAAATGTACCATCAGTGGTCAAAGTTGTGACCGCCCCTTTTCTTGCTTTGAATTCCAGATATTTACAGGTATTCAGATCAAAGGAGGCAATGTCAGCACCATCTGTTTTCATAATGAGTATGTTGTCGAACCGATCTTCAGGCATCGAAGTTTTATACTTTCCACTTGCAACCAATTCACCATTGTTTTTTCTGAATGTAGAAACTCCTTTTTCGCCAACCACAACGATCATATCATTGTGCGACTGTATACTTTCTGCATTACCGACTCCACCTTTGGCGACCGGAACTTCATATATCTCTTTTCCACTATTAACATCCATCTTGTAAAGTGCCTTTCCGCTGCAGACAATAACGTGATTTCCATCTTCAATCATGTTAGTAATGCCTTTCCGGAAACGTTCAGACTCCCATACTGGCTTGCCATCAACAGTGCTGAATGCCTGCACTCCGTTTGGCTTCACATTGGGATACCAGATTTTCCATTCCTCAACTATAGTAACTGATCCATCAGGGTTGTTCGTTCTTTTATAGATATATGCCTGTGCTTCTACTGAACCACCTATCTGAAGAACAATTTTATCGCCGATTATATACATGTTCGGAATTGCCCTTGCATCCTTGATCTCAGGTGAAGTCCAGATCAGTTTCCCTGAATTGGCATCATATTTCTTAATAAATTGGTTTCGTTTATTCGACATATCAAGTACGTAAAGATCATCGCCAACCCTTACTGGCTCAGCAACGGCGCCATAGACTCCGAATTTCTTAGCGTTGGCAGGTCTGCTGGCTATCCCATCGGGAGTATAATCAAATGCTGCTGACCAAAGGCTGGAACCGGTTTTATAATCATACACCTGGTAACCGTTCATCATGAGAATGACTTTATCGCCATCGAGAACCAGGTCGTACAAAAAGTCACGCGAAATAACTTTTCTTTCAGCCCTGCCGATGTAAGTATTTTCCCAGACAATATCACCATTTTTCAGATTTATCTTGGCAATCTGGTTTTTGAAACCGCTGAACAATGCTCCGAGAGCACTCGGGACAAAATTCACACAAACCAAATGGCGGTCATTCGTATAAATATACTTACCTACCACCCCTTTAAATTTTGACGTTGACCACAATTCTTCTCCGGTCCTTGCTTTGATGAGCACCAGCTGTGCTTTCAATGAAATTGCAAATGCCTGTTCTTCAGCAATATAAACTGCATTATCCTCGGTAACATCCTGATATTTATCAGTGTTCCACAGGAAGGCTCCGGTTTCCATATCCACACATGCAATCTGGTCCTTGCCCATTTTACGGTCGAATAGAAAAATCATATTCGATTCCCAGGCAGGGATCAGTTCATCAATTTTCCCCAATTTAGGCGCTATTTCTTTGAACTTCTTTGTCCATTTGACCTTACCTGTAGCATTTTCAAAAACTGTTATTTCCTTCTCGGAGGCTGCATAACTGTAGCCACGCTCTTCAGTTCCCGTACCGGTATGTTGAATTTTGTGGTCCATTCTGGATTCCCATACCAGAGGCATGTCATCCTGGGCATTCACAAGCAAGGCACTGCTGAACAATGCAATTGCAAAAAGAATTTGTTTTTTCATAAACATTTGTGTTTGGTTAATTTATTGAATCAGAGATTAAATGTGTACTGGAACTTGTAACTCTTTCCTTTCGGAACTTTAAATGAAAAGCGATACCGCTTTACAATATCCTTCATCCGGTTTTGCATGGCTATTGAATTTACGCCATCATTCACTACGAATACAGTGGCAATCTCTCCCTTCTCACGCAGGGTGATGTCGAACACATATTGTCCGTGAATTCCGCTTTCAGTAACCTGCCTGAATATAACTCCCTCAGGCCCTGAAGCCACAGAATCGAGTTCCGCCACCGCCCTTGCCACTATGTTTTCACGATATTCAACCAACTGCTTTTTCTGCCCGTAAGTCGTTGCCGCAACAAGCAGCATTAAGATAATTGTGATCTGTTTCATTATTTATCTGTTCTTGTGTTTTTCTTTAATTTTCACTGATAGCCTTACCGGTAAACGGGTCAATAAATAAATTTTCATTTTGTCCGCTACTATCACGCTCTCTGATCCTCACTCCTGACTCCAACAGGGACGAGGGACCTGGGGCTGGGGACGCAGTTCGCAACTCCTTACTCCTGGGGTATATGCCACAAAAGCAATTGGTTACCAAAAGTTGCCAGCATCGATTTATCACCTGGCAGAAACTCAATAAATACTCTTCCATCGCTTGGAATTTCAAGCTTACTGATTCCTTCCATTGTGCGGGAACTCATCTCGAATCGCTGTAATACCTGCCCTGTTTCAAAATCATGAACCCTAAGCTCGGGAAACTTTCCCCAACTAACAACACCCATGCTTCTGCCATCGTTGCTCAGCCTGAAATCGGGCTCATAATTCGAATTTGATGGGAACACTGTCCTGGTACTCTGAAATCTGACAGCATCAATTACACTGATAAAATTCTGCCTTCCGGACGTTGCTGTCGCAGCTTTTAAATGAGGGATACTCAGACAAAAGATAAACCTTCCGTCGGGCGACCAGGAAAGGCGGTAAATATTATCATAGTATTCATTGATGATAGCCACAGGAGAGAAATCTACTGTTTTATATATCGATACAACCTGCTTGTATTTTTTTGTGAATTTGAGCCCTTTCTTATTTTTTCTGAACTGAGGATCCTGACCAAGTAATTGATCACCGGGACGCTCAGAAATGGCAATATACTTTCCGTCAGGGCTCAGGCACAGGCTGTTTGTCGCATTATCTGATGAGAATGAATTAACAATTTTCCCATTCTGTAAGTCGGTTATTTCAATTTTATTTCCGCTTAGTGAAACAGCATACTTTTCATCAGGTGTAATTTTTACATCATGATATTTGTCGAATCTTAAAACGCTGCGACCCGATAAAGCATCCACAATTTCAAAATTGACTTCCCGGTCTTTGTTGCTTGCGAAATCAATATAAAAAAGTTGCTGAATCAGCAAATACCGTCCTCCTTCCGACCACGTCACCCGTGAACCGGCATACCAGTTTCCAACATCAAACTGCCTGACTACCTTCCGGCTATTGATATCGTATAAATACAAAGGATAACTCTGAGTAGTTGCCAGTGCAATCAGAGACTTATCAGGCGACAAAGCCATTCCAGAATGAATATACTTTGTGTCAGTGGCGTTAAACCGCTCATATTCTGCATTTATAGTCTGGGCTGCAGCTGGTTGCAATGCTGCAAAAACACCAAACAATGTATTAAGGAAACAGATGCTTAGAATACTGATTTTCATAGATAAGCAGATTTCAAAAAGGAAAATGGACTTTTTTACATTAAACACATGTAATTATTACAATGTTTGCGAAATTATACCATATATCAGGTATTTGCAATCACCCTTTATACGTATTTTTCAATAAGTTCCATGCGTTAACCAGACAAAAAACAATCTTTGACGAGGTCTAACCAAGATGACCGGATTATATAATATACTGTATTACAATAATTTACAAATTCAAAGAGTTTGATACGCCTACAAATCATCCGGAATACTTCAAGTTTCTGACGCACAGACTTCTGCAAAAAAAATCCGTATCAGTAGGTATAAAAATCCTTACTGATACGGACGTTAAAGGAATATTGCAATCCGGATTCAGGGGCTGGAATCCGGCGAGAAATTACACTCGTTGAACCAGTTAATCAAAACCTTGCCCTTAAAGTCAGTATAAAATTCCTGCCAGGTGCACTGATACCCGATGCATAAGGTCTGTACAACTGGTCAGTAATATTTTCAATGCCGGCATTTACGGTAAACATTTTATTCACAAACCACGCAGCCTTGAAATTCAACGTTGTCCATGCGGGTACAAAAGGCTTCCCGTTACTGTCCTTTGCATAGGGTGTAGCATCGGTGATTTCAGAAAGCGGCATATCCCCTGCATCCATACCTGCATTGTATTCAGCGTAGAAATCAAATCGAAACCTGTGTATTTCATAGGTAAGGTGGGTGCTGCCAAAAAGCGGTACAGCATGTCGAAGCGGATAATACTTCAGGCTATCTTCGCTTTGCTCTTCTCCTTTCTGAAAGCTAAGGGTACTTTTCAAGCCAAATCCCATACCGGGGTTAATCTCAATTCCGGCCTGGATTCCACTTACCCAGGCCCGGGTGATGTTCTGAATTGCCTGAACCCTGCTCAATGATCCATCATAAATAATACTGTCGTTCCCATTGTAGCTAAAATCGCGGCGGGCCAATGCGTTATCAAGCAGGGTATAATAAATACTCACATCTGCCTTGACGTATTTGCCAAATACCACTGCTGTTCCTGCTTCGGCATTCCAGGCATATTCCGGCTGCAGTCCGGCATTAGGAACAACCACTGAACCGGGCTCCGAATCAAAGACTTTTCCAAGATCATCAATGTTGGGCGATCTGAAACCTGAAGACAGGTTAGTATAGAACTGCCAGTTTTCGGCAGGTGCAAAAGTAAGGCCCAGACTTCCGTTGAGTGCGCCGTTTGCAACAGAAGCATGAACAAACGGGAAAGGGAACATAGTTGTATCAAAGTCAGCTTCCAGCGCTATGTAACTATATCTTAAACCTGCATTCAACACCCATTTCGGATCAAGCTTCCATTTGAGGTTGGCATAGGCCGCATATGACTGCCAGGTAGAACCATCGGGATACCGGGTATTGGTTGGAGTAACCGTTCCGTCAGCGATCTTAATCCTGTTGGCTTCTGAATTTACAAGATTATATATCGCTTCCGCACCATAAAACAATGAAACGGACTCCCCAAGTTTTTTATCCAGATCAAGGTTGAATGAATAAGCATTTACCTTTTCAAACTGGTTGCGAAGTCTTGCATTGTTCATTTTCCGGTCATGACGGCTTTCTTCATATAGCTGATGCGCAGCAACAATCCTTATGGCATCGGCAAGTGGGCCCTTAGCGGTGTATTTTGCTTCAAGCCGGTTCATCATCCATTTCTGCGGACCATAATACCATTCAGCATTGACCAGTTTCCCATCATCGTCAGTCAGATATAACCTGTCGTAACGGGGTGCATCTGATGTGGCAGAATAATAAAAACCATAATCAAAGTACCATTTTGCTGATGGTCTGAAACTTATGCGCTGCAATGCATTAAACTGGCTATAACCCGAGTAAATCTGTTTTTGCGGATCATCATTCACAACTTCAATATCTTCACCATCAGCTGTTTTCTGATAAACGGGTCTGAGATAGTATTTGTTACCTTTTGAACCAGCCACCAGATCATCATAATCAGACCATGTCAGGCTTGTAGTAAAAGCCCATTGTTTAAGCCCGGCATTAAAATCCAAATGACCTGATTTTTCAAAATTGGCAGAGGATATCCTCCCGAAAACATTTCCACTGAAAACAGTTTTTCCATTATCGGAAAATTTAGGCTTCAGGGTATGGAAATCCATGACGCCGCCAATTGCATCGCTGCCATACATAACAGCGCCGGGGCCAAACATAATCTCATTGCTTTCAACCGATGCTGCATCAAGAGAAATCACATTCTGAAGGTTTCCGGTACGGAAAATAGCATTGTTCATTCTTACGCCATCAACCACCAGCATTACCCGGTTGGTAGCGAAGCCTCTTAATACGGGTGAACCTCCCGCGAGCTGACTTTTCTGAATATAGGCATAGCCACCGGCATGAAGCAGATCTGCCGATGTTTGTGGATTTGCAAATGCAATCTGATGCATCGAGATTGTCTCTATGCGGTGAGGAATTTCGCGATCCTCCTGTTCCCAGCGGTTGGCTGAAATTACCACAGCATCAAGACTGAGGTTAAGTGCTTTCATG
This sequence comes from Bacteroidales bacterium, assembly GCA_016705005.1. Lineage (GTDB taxonomy): Bacteria > Bacteroidota > Bacteroidia > Bacteroidales > Lentimicrobiaceae > Lentimicrobium. Next base: position 364,566 of record JADIZB010000038.1, read on the forward strand.
ACAACAACAAACTTAATTTCCTTCAGCATACCAGGCGTAAAAGCCGTCGTTTTATATCCCAGGTGCCTGAAGAACAAGCTATCAGACACTCCGGCTTTTGAAATATCCGCTTGTCCCTTTACATTGGTCGTTGCAGTGAAGTTCTTACTTTTATTGAAAACGGCTACATTGGACAAGACCTGTCCGGTAATGTCATCTATTACAGTAACTTTCTGAGCCTTTACAGCGAACAACAGCAAAGTGAAAGCAATAGTCAGGAATAATTTATTTTTCATTTTAATCTGAATAAAATTTGACACTTATTTTAGCTGGCTATAACACCATACCAGTTGCAAAAATTTTTGCAACCGGGCAGAGTATTCCTAAAATGAGTATCAGTATTTCGGAGGATGCGGGAACTCAGTAAAATGCAGGTAGGAGTAACAAACAGCATTAAAACTATATTTCCGGGTACTCGCAACAGGAATAAAATCAACGTTAAAGTTAACCGGAGTGAAAAGCCCTGAAAGAAACAACGAAAACAGATTGTTCACCCTGGCAGTCTGATTGTTGCCATTCATCATTCCCTTAACAAAAGTATTCAGATTCCTGAATAGTCCGGTTTCCTTCTCGTCCTGTATACAATAGTAATCAGTTACACCGGCAGCAACAGCCTTTCTTTTTACAATATCATACATACTTCCTTTATACCGGAATTCCTTTTCGTGAATCCAGATAAAGTCATACTTGTTTCCCTGCGTCAGTCTGATTATGGTAAGCTGTGATTCAGGGACAGATTCCTTGATTAACTTTTTAACTTCAGATTTGATCTGCAATTCCTTTGCTTTGAACACAAAAAAGTAACCGACTGTATTAAAACAGACGATTAGTGTGAGTAATATGGCAGCAAGTCGTTTCAAAACAGGATATGGAAGGTGCAAATGTAACAAAATCGGTTACTTAAAAAAAATATGGGTCTGTCTTGAGGATGGAATCCCTGATGACAGGACGAGTATTTTCACGGCGTTTCATTACCATGAGATCATTTCCCGAACATGGATGTACCTTTGTAAAGTAAATTCATTCACGATGAAGCTGAAAAACAGAATTTTTGCCTGACTGAATTCTGATTTTAAGGAACCATGAATTTAATGATAAGATATTTATTGGGTTACGTATTCGGTTTAGCCGTGTTTGGAATTCTTGTACCGACAGGTCTGCTATGGCTTTCAGATGCCGACCCGTTTAAAATACCCTGTTTATCTGAGAACCGGTTGTTACATATAATACCATCATCCCCGTTTTTTCTGACCGGCATAATCTTTATGGCATGGTCAAATTTCTCACTGCTATTTAGCGGCAAAGGCGGGCCTGCCGATGGGTTTGGGATAGCCATCTCGCCAAGAACGAAACACCTGGTAACAACCGGGCCCTACAGGTATAGCAGAAATCCTATGGTTTTCGGGGCATTCAACCTGTATTTCTCAATAGGAATATATCAGATGTCAATCCTTTGTATCATTGTTTTACTGATCTTACTCAGGTTTGTTGCCAAACAAATCCTCAGGTCTGAGGAAAAAAGGCTGCTGAAGGATTTCGGAAAAGAATATGCTGATTACCGAAGAAGAACCCCCAGAATACTGCCCGATTTGAGAAACATCCTGATCTCAGGCAATGAATGAACCGTAGATACTTCAGGCAAAAGAATTACCCTGATCTGCACCTGATCTTCCGGCAATGTATCCCTCCCACTTCCCGAGCACCTGACTCATATCATCGGGCAGAGGAGAATCGAAAAACATTTTCTCGTGGGTAACCGGATGCACAAAACCAAGTGATTTGGCATGAAGTGCCTGCCTTGGAAGAATTTCGAAACAACTTTCTATAAACTTATTATATGATCCGGAGGTCGTGCCCTTCAGTATGCGGTTTCCCCCATATCGTTCATCACTGAAGAGTGGGTGTCCGAAGTGCTTCATGTGCGCTCTTATCTGGTGTGTCCGGCCGGTTTCAAGCCGGCATTCAATCAGACTCACATAACCATAACTTCGCAGAATTCTGTAATGGGTTACAGCATGCTTTCCATGTTCACCGTCAGGGAAAACAGCCATTACCAGCCTGTTGCTCAGGTTACGGCCAACATGGCCAGTGATGGTACCCTCGTTTTCCTTCGGAGTTCCCCATACTATGGCCTGATAGGTACGGTCAATGGTATGATCGAAGAAATTCTTTGCGAGCCGGGTCTGCGCTTCTTCAGTTTTTGCCACCAGGATGATTCCGGAGGTATCCTTATCGATGCGGTGAACAAGCAAAGGCATGGCATCGGGCCTGTTTCCCGGTGTGTTCCTGAAATGCCATAATATTGCATTAACCATCGTGCCATCATAATTTCCATGACCCGGATGCACTACCATACCCGCCCTTTTGTTGATTACAAGCAGGTGGTCATCTTCAAATACAATGTCCAGTGGAATGTCTTCAGGATAAATATCAGTCACCCTGGGAGGGTGAGCCATGACTACAGAAATGACATCTTGTGGTTTGACCCGGTAATTGGGTTTTACAGGATCGCCGTTAACAAGAATATTTCCTGCATGAGCAGCCTGCTGAATCTTATTGCGGGAAGCATTTTCGATTCGGATCATCAGAAATTTATCGATCCGCAGAAGTCCCTGTCCTTTGTCGGCAATTATCCGGTGATGTTCAAACAGTTCGTTCTCAACATTTTCGTCGTCGATAAAATCCGGCGATTCATGCTCTTCAGTGAATTTATCTTCCGAAATCATGCAGGAAACCACTTAATGGTTTATCAGAAGTCTGGCGTTTCCGGTGACCGATCCGGAAAGATCCGAAATCCGGATGAAATAGATACCGGATGGAAGGTTGCTCAGATCCTCTTCACGACTGTATGGTTTATCGAGAATCTTTTTACCTGTAGTATTGTAAACTTCTGTTCTGTAACGTGATATACCCGAGCCGACAGGCAACTCAATAACTACTTTGCCATCTTTTGTCGGATTAGGATAAATGCTTAGGGTACCTGATTTATGTTGTTCATACACCCCGACTACCTTTTCTTTTCCAAGGATTGGTCTCATCATAAGCGCACCTTTATAAAGACTTTGATTCCATCCGCCAAAATTCCTGAAGAAAATATTCGAAGAGGCGTCATTGTTCTTATCGAATCCAATATTCAGGTTATCAGAGGTAACCTGTTCCCAGCCTATGTAAAATGTTAAGTTTGGAAATCTGCCTGGTTCTATTTGAATAACGCTGTCAGGGTGATAGGTAAAATACTGGTTCAGACTATCTTCAAACGCCGGCTCGTAGCCATACTTTGAATAGATAAGTTCTCCGGGTTCACCAAAATAGTCGTTCCATATGTTAAGGTAAAAATCGTTGACATTTCCATCTTTAAGTGTCTGGTTAAAATACATCTGTATGGCAAGCAGCGAGTCAGGACTGTTCAGAACAAACCGGTAGGCGAGTTGTGCTGAAACGGAAGAAAGTCCGTATCCTGCTTCTGCAGTACCATCATCATAGGAAAGATAGTTGGCAAACAATTGTACATTCCTGACGGTATCGTTTTCACGCCGGCCCAGACTGGCTTCAGTATTAATTATATGAGTGGTTGTAAAATAAACCCGTTCCTGGGTTCCGATCTGGAACTGAAAATCGATCGGGGGCTTTGCAAAAGGCTGGTGTTTAACATAACCCGACTCAGTAAATGGGGCAACGAAATAGTTCCCACCGTTGTATTCCCTGAATGGTGGCTGATAATCCCTCGAAACTTCATACCGGTAAGATGCATTGTAGGATATACCATCCAGATTGGTAATTTTAAGATCGATAGAATCACGCATTTCTTCAATAAAATTGGCCCGATACTGGTTATAAGGCATGGAAGTATAATTCCGGAGCATCCGGGGCGCCTTTCCTGCAAAGGCAACATCACGGTGCAATGTATCGTTGATGCCTCGTCCAAGGTTCAGATATACATAATCGATGTTCCACTGGTCTCCGTTGCTTTGCCAGTCGGGTAGAATACTGCTTGATAAACTGGCGTAATTGCGGAACCGGAAACGAAACCCCGATGTATAAAACCTTGAACTGTCGGTAACCGGAACGATGACCTGTCTGAACCATGTGCTGTCTTCAGCATAAAAGTCAACCAGACTTAATCCGGGAGATCCCCATGCCTTTACCCAACCTTCGAGGATTGTTGTGTCGGCCGGGTTAATGAGGGTGTCTCCTCCGCTGATGATTGTATCAGCCGGCACAATCAGTACGGTAGTTTCCCCGGGAGCGAGGAATTCAAGAACCAGCGAATCAGCCCTTGCCGGAACATTTCCATAACCCTGGGGTTGAAAATAAAAGCTAAAATAAATCGAATCGGCGCGGGTTAGTTTACGGGGAACAGGTGAAAATACTGAATCAAGCCGGATCGGCTGAGAAGTCAGGTAGTCGGCCATGTATGGAAATTCGCTGGCGTTTTCATAAAGTCTGCCCAGGTTATTGATGGCATCCAGGGTAGCAACACCAACAGTGGGTGGATTAACGGCATAATCGTCGCTGATAAATGCGTCCATATCAGACCACAGGACCTGATCAGGAAATACCGAAGGCCGGTAGAAATCATCAAAGAAAGGGAGAGTCAATGCGGTTCCGGGGGTTCGTACTGATTTTTCCTGCGTAGCCCTTTTCATGACCTGTGGATTAACCTCCAGACCTGAAATTACTTCCTGCCCGCAAATAGTGCCTGACAGAAAAATGAAAAATATAGCGAATGGAAGAAGCCTTTTCATTTTGGTTATATCTTAATTCACAAACGGCACTTTGGTACTTCTAATTACTAAAAAAGCGTATCCTGCTGATTATCAATTGTATCAGCACCCATCATTTCAAGAAATGGTTCAAAGTCAAAAACTGCAGGATCCCTGTAAACAAGGTTTACCTGTTGACCTGCATTTACCATCAGTCCCTTGGAAAATGCGGGACTTTGACTGAAAACCCTTGCTGTTTCAGGATCTGCATCATTTTCAAAAATCTCTTCACCCATTGAGAGATAATACCTGTCGAGAATCAGCATTGCTTCTGACCTTGTTTTTCCAAGAAGAAATGGCAGCTTAAACTTTCCGTTACCCGTACTCTGACCTACCCTGAGTGATATGACCGACCCCTTAAGAATGGGCGTTCCGGGTGCTATTTCACGTCCCTTGAAAAACTGCCCTAAAACAGCATTGGCGGCTATATCGGGAACATAACTGACACTTCCGAGAATCAGGTCATAAGTTTCGAGCGTTGAACTGGCCTGCCGCAGTGTCATATCTACAAGTCCTGGCATACTAACCTGTTCGGGCAACAAAGCAACCGTTGTCAGGTATATTTTCCTTTGTTTTTTCACATGCGAACCCGGTTGTGGATCCTGAATAATAACCGTCCCTTTGGGTTGTCTGGAATCAAATACAGAATCTACAACAATGACTTCAAAGTTTTCGATGGTTTCAAGCTGTTCGATTTGTGAAGGCAATAAGCCAATAAGTGAAGGAACAGTTACCGACTCTCCGTGATGTGTATACCATTTCAGCATACTAATAACCAGGGCAATGATGGCAGCTGACAAAACCACCGAAATGATCAGATGCCTTACAAAAACTCTCGTTTGTATAAACTCAGTAAAATTCATGTAAAACTGGTTAACCTTATTATCCGGGCTTTCCTTGCCCGGCCGGTCAGGATTATTAACTTTGCCGGTGGCAATTTATTGCTCAGTGAGCAAAGATATAAATAATTGACAGGCTACCGAAAAGGCAAATTGTCATTAATTTTGCATTTGAGAACAATCAGAAACAATATATTCCAGGCTGAATATGAAAAAAAACATCGCTCTGCTTACCGGTGGCTATTCTGAAGAATTTGAAATCTCCGTTAAAAGCGGGAAAGTGGTTGCAGGGCATCTCGACCATAGCCTTTTCAACATCTTCCTGATCAGGGTGACTGAAAATAAATGGATTCACTATGATGAGGATAACCTTGAATCAGAAGTTAATCTGAATGATTTTACACTTAATATTCACGGGAAAAAGATCATTTTTGATGCAGCTCTTATTGTTATTCACGGCACACCGGGCGAAGATGGGAAAATTCAGGGATACCTCGACATGATGAAAGTACCCTACAATACCTGCGGGAGGGCTACTTCTTCATTAACCTTCAATAAATTCTTCTGTAATGAAGTAGCCGGTAGTTTGGGTGTTCATGTGGCTAAAACCTTTTATCTTCACAAACGGGATGAAGTCAGGACGGACGAGATCCTGAATTTCACAGGCCTCCCCTGCTTTGTGAAACCCAACAGCAACGGGTCGAGTATTGGCATCTCAAAAGTAAAACAAGCGGCTGACCTGCTTCCGGCAATTGAACGGTCATTCAATGTTGATTCAGAAACACTTATACAGCAATTCGTTCCGGGCACTGAGGTTACCTGTGGCATCTATGAAAAGAATGGAAAGCTGGTGGTACTTCCGCTGACGCAGATTATCAGTCATAAGGAGTGGTTTGATTATGAAGCCAAATATACAGATGGACTGGCCGATGAAATCACCCCGGCACCCATCGGCGAAACCCTGGCTGCAGAGTGCCGTGAAATTTCGGCGATGCTTTACAGGAAACTGAATTGCCGGGGGATCGTCCGCTTCGACTATATTCTTACTGAGCCTTCATTTACAGATGGCAGCAGGTTCTTCTTTCTGGAAGTAAACACCATTCCCGGATTATCTGAAGCCAGCATCGTACCCCGCCAGGCTGCCAGTGTCGGCATCAGCCTGAAGCAATTGTTTACCGATGTTCTCAATGAAACAATGAACCATTACTAGATTGGAGTTTCATACTACAATCACAGATACATGGTCTCCTTCCCTTTAATATCCTTTTCCTGATCTGATTCCCAGGGTTACAGTTCACCTCTGTTATCTTTCGTTTGACATACCTTATCGGTCGGTTCACACTATATCGGTTTCCCATGGCTGCTGACCGGTATATCTTTGCTTCATCAACAGAAAAACAACCGATAATAACTTAAAAAACAAAGCCATGAAAACATTATTTTTCTCTTCAGCCATCGCCCTGATGATGATGCTCAACCTCACTGCAAAGGCAGAAGGTACCAGGGTATCAAACAATACACAGGTTCAGATTTTCCAGACAAACAAGCAGAGTGTGGATGTTTATGTCGCCAAAGCAGCAGGAGATCTTGTAAAAATTAAAATTTACAGTGAATCGGGAACTCAATTGATGACAGCCCGGGTTAAAAAACAGAAAACAAGGTACATCCGTTTTCATCTGAATGAGCTTCCTGAAGGCAACTACAAGATAAGTGTTGAAAAAGACAATCAGGTATTGTCGAGCCTGGAGGTTTCAAAATAAATTCAGACAAAAAAGCCGGTTTACCATGAGAAGCACGATGGCATTTGCAGGAAACATTTCACCAGCATCAGTAAGCGTCGGAATATTTTCCGGCGCTTTTATGAATGATGGGAATGAAATCTGCAAAATGCAGTGCAAGGTCACTCACCCGGTTGGAAGTTCCAATTTACTACCTTTGAAGCAACTTATCAGCTTTTCGATGATTTACAGTATTTTCAATAAGCCATTACTGAGGTTGCTTTTTTTTGTCATTCTCAGCTTTCCTTTGCGGCTCATCCTTGATGTCATGTTCGGACTCGTTTACCGCAATTATGCCCTGATCAGGCCGCTGGAAGAATATCTGGGTTCGGTCATACTTACTGTTCTGACCCTTGAATCCGTTCAAGTTGCCAAACGAATGATTGGCAGGCGGTTTCCCTGGGAAAATAACCCGTTGAAACGGCTCTTTATTGAAATCGGAGTCAACACATCAGTATTTTCAGTAGTCATTGTTACTTTGAGTCTGTCAATTAATTTTCTGATCCTCAAAAGCCAGTTAATTATACTTTCGGATGAATTTATCAAAACGATCTTTTACCTGATTTTCCTCGTTCAGGGGCCTGCTTTTATTGAATTTGCCGTTTTTCTGCTTCGCAAATGGCAGACAAGCCTGGCCGAAATGGAGAAATACAGGAAAGAAAATGCTGAATATCGTTTCGAAACTTTACGCACCCAGGTAAATCCGCATTTCCTGTTCAACAGTCTGAACACCTTGTCGGGACTTGTTTATGAAGACCGGGAAAAAGCTGTCGGATTCATCCGTGAATTATCGGACGTATACAGGTATGTGCTTGATAACCGGAGTCGCGAAACCACTCAACTGAACGAAGAAATAAAATTCATCAGATCATTTGTCTTTCTCTATCAGCTCAGGTTTGACAATAAACTTAATGTGGAGTTCGATGTTTCTGACAGTGATCTCGGGAGACTGATTGCACCGATGACCCTACAGCTATTGGTTGAAAATGCAGTGAAGCATAATGTGATCTCTGTCAGGAAACCTTTGACCATCCATATAAGCACAGAGGAAGGGAAATATCTTACAGTAAGAAATAATCTGCAAAAAAAAACCACGGAGGTTGTATCATCTGAAATCGGACTGAAGAACATCAGCAGCAGATACGCTTACCTGACCACCAAACCAGTTGAAGTAACAGAAACTGAAACAGAATTTATTGTTAAAGTACCTTTAATCTGAAAGTTATGAATGTACTGATCGTTGAAGATGAACCATTTGCCCAGCAGGAGTTGAAACGTCTGCTTTCTGCTACACGCGACGATGTTGTTGTTCTTGATTGTATCGATTCGGTAGAAGATACCATTGACTGGCTCAGATCAAACAATTTGCCTGACCTGATCTTTCTCGATATTCAGCTTTCTGATGGCCTGAGTTTTGAAATCTTCAGGAAGGAGAAGATTCTTTGTCCTGTAATTTTTACTACTGCTTATGATGAATATGCCATCCAGGCTTTTAAAGTCAACAGCATCGATTACCTGTTGAAACCAGTCAAACAATCAGATCTTTCTGCAGCTTTGTCGAAATATGATGAAGTAAAAGCATCCTACCAGGCAAAGGACAAACCTGTTTTCGACTTCAATATGCTGGAACAATTGCTGAACCCTGCGAAAAAGGAATATAAAGCCCGCTTTATAGCAAGGATCGGGGATCAGATACGGCACATTTCAATTGAAGATGTTGCCTGGTTCTATGCAGAAGATAACGTGGTGTTTCTTGTCACTAAAACCAACAACCGGTCTATCATTGACTATACCCTTGACCAGGTTTGCCAGCAAATCGATTTGTCTCGGTTTTTCAGACTCAACCGGAGTTATATAGTTGCCATTCAAAGCATCGGCAAAGTAAACAGGTATTTCAACGGACGTCTCCTCATCGAACTAAGCCCGGCGGCTACTGAACAGGTTTTTGTCAGCAGGGCCAAAGCCCAGGAATTTATTGAATGGCTCGATAAATAAAGAACAAAATGGAAATAAAAAGAAAATTAAGATATACGGCAATTCTCAGCCTATCGATGCTGATTGCAGGACTTTTCACCTCCTGTTACAACCAGCAGGTGGTTATCGACAAAGTTCCCTTAAACACCCCTGAAGGAACCAGTATTTATATAACCGGAAATTTCAATAACTGGGATCCCGGTGACCAGAAATATGTGATGAACAGAAATACAGACGGCACCTATTCGATTACATTGCCCAGGGGGGTTGGTGAACTTGAATACAAGTTTACACGTGGCGACTGGACGAGTGTTGAAAAGAACGAATGCGGTTACGAGACTGAAAACAGGTCATTGATCTATGGAGAAGATGAGACAGTAGTGAACCAGATAAGTTGCTGGGGCGACACACAGCCCATGAACTGTACCCGTACCGTTCTGGTTATTAAAAAATATCCTGCCAATACCCCGAAAGAAGCACTGATTTACATTGCTTCACAATTTAACAACTGGGATCCGGGAAATCTGAAATATACCCTGAAAAAACATCCGAAAGGATTTTACTACATAAATCTGGACAAACAGGGCGAATGCATGGAATTTAAATTCACCCTGGGCGACTGGGAAAGCGTAGAAACCAACAGACACTACACTGATATTGAGAACCGCCGTTTCTGTTTTGATGGAAGGGATACAATTTTCGTTGAAGTAAACAACTGGAAAAGCATTAAATACCGCAAAACAGGGAAAGTTACTTTCATACTTGAAAAACTCCCTGCCCTTACAAAAAACGGTGAACAGTTATACATTACCGGCGATTTCAATAACTGGAATCCCGGTGACCCCGGATTTTCATTCAGGACTGACAGCACAGGAAGAATGTATTATACCCTTGTTTCAGACAAGGAGATGATTTCTTTTAAAATTACCCGTGGTAACTGGAATTCAGTTGAGGTTCTGCCCTCTGGTGACGACATTTCAAACCGGACATATATCAATGGTCAGGCCGACAGTGTTTACCTGAAGATTGAGCGATGGAAAGATCGCTGATAGTTATATTTACTACCCGTAAATAATGATAATGAGACTCCTGAGTCTTTGGCTGCTGCCAGACCTCAGGAGTTTCCCTTCTGTTTACCATCGCAATTCATCACTTCATCCGGATATTTCAACGGTTCACCGGTTTTTGCTTTATTCCCTGTTTTGCTTAAATTACTTTTACCTGACAAATTGAATATCAATCAGGTATGAAACCAAACGAGGGAATATCCTACTCTTTAACTGATCCCGGATCAGACTCAGACAATTATTATGCTGCCATTACCGCGTTTGGTGAATACCTGATTCCTAAAATGGAAGAAGCCTTTGGGGCAATGGCTGACAGATACATGGATTACCTTCAAAAAGTGAACAGCGGGCAGGTTTCATCACGGGAGGTATATCTTTATGAAAGCCTGATGCTTGGAATATTCTGGAATGTTTATGGAGGATTTGCTGCAGGGACTAACCACCGATCGGTCAGGCTAATGAAACAAATGGCTTTATTGCGCACGAAAGGCGGAATAAAACGAAGGGTGGCTGATATGGTCAGAGCAGGGCTTGGTTTCAGACTTCTGGAGAAACAATCTTTGGCCGGCCGCTTTCTTTTCCCTGATACAACAGGGATGGAGAAACTTATTCAGTGGATGCAGAGTACGGGTGAATTCAGAAAGGAAGCTGAAATATTTTCAAACTGGCTCAGGTTTCTCAGGCAGGAAGATGAAACTTTTGCCTTTGTCAGCATATGCAAAGTAAGAGAGTTTGCACGTTTCTTTGCATCGGAAAGCGATGATTGTCTGGGAGAATACACCCAAAATGTAAATCAATTCCGGCAACAAATATTGCTCAACAGACATCTTCGGGAAGATAAAATATCGGTAAATAAACAAAAAGTGGAATACCACCTCAATATGATGGGTGCATTCATCTATAACCGGGCACTGCAGAGCGATTTTAATAAAAGTAAACGAAAAATCGTATTACTGCCTGCCTGTATGAAAGCAAATCCTCCGGCGGAATGTAAAGCAGAAAAAGCCGGGCTGGGCGAACATTGCACTGGATGTTCAGGACTTTGCCAGATAAACCACATTACACACCTCGGAAAGAAACATCACTTTACCGTTGAAATTGTCAAACATTCTTCGGATATTTCGTTAACCAAAAAATCGATACCTGACGGTTGCGGATTGATTGGTGTAGCTTGTGTTTCTACTGTAATTTCTGGTGGCCTGGAGCTAATTCAAAACAAATTTCCGGCCCAATGTGTATTGCTTGATTATTGCGGATGCCGGCACTGGAGTGAAAAAACCATTCCTACATCGCTGAATCTGAACGAATTGTTGAATCGGGTAAATAACACATCGCTTATTTCGGAAAATCACAGGTTGAAGAATGATCAGAATCAGGATAATATAGCGGCCTGAATAACTTTCAAGAATTTTCCCTATGCCTCAAAAAGTAATCATCATCGGAGCCGGAATAGCCGGACTCAGCACCGGATGCTACCTGCAGATGAATGGATTTGAAACTGAAATCCATGAAATGCATAACTTACCGGGAGGGCTTTGTACTTCATGGATCAGGCAAGGCTACACCATCGACGGATGTATCCACTGGCTGGTCGGGTCACGGCCAGGCAACAGCCTCTATGATGCATGGAATGAGCTGGTCGATATGAAGAAATTAAATATCTACAACCACGAAATTTACTACCTGATTGAAGATGGTACCGGTAACTCCATCAGGTTCTATAATAACATTGATAAACTTGAAAAGAGCTGCTGAGCAAAGCACCTGAGGACAAGGTTGTTATTATGGACTACATCACTGCTGCCAGGAAATTCAGTAAGATGAATATGCCACTTGGTAAACCGATGGAATTATTCACGATTGCCGATGCATTTGAGGCGCTGATAAAAATGGGGCCATATATTGGCAGATTAAGGAAATGGTCAAAAGTTTCGATCGTTGATTTTGCAGCCAGGTTTAAAAACCCATTTCTACGGAAAACCATGGAAAATCTTGTTGTTCCGGAGATGGGCGTCGTTTTTGCAATGATTACAACTGCATGGATGAACAATAAAACAGCCGGTTATCCGATAGGTGGGTCGCTGGAGTTCTCCAGACAAATCGAACAAAGATATCTTGGCCTTGGTGGTAAAATACATTATAACAGCAGGATAAAAGAAATCCTTACAGCAGAATCCGGAGGTAAAACGACGGCCTGTGGTATTGTGACATCAAACGGGGAAAGTCGAAATGCAACCTATATAGTTTCTGCTGCAGATGGGCACAGCACATTGTTTGAGCTTCTTGGTGGCAGATTCATTGATCAGAAAACGGCTGACTTTTACAGGGATGAACTTACATTTCCTTCTTTTTTGTTGCTCTCATTAGGTGTTGGCCGCTTGATTGAATCTGAATCCTCAAGTCTGATTTTTCCGCTTACAAAGCCTGTTTATATTGATCCTTCCACAACGATCACTGATTTCAACATCAGGATTCACAGCTATGATCCAACATTGGCGCCCAAAGGAAAGACATTGCTTGAGGCAATGATACCTACCCGGGAAACCGAATACTGGTGTAGTCTGAGAAACAACGATCTGAGCAGATACAAGGCTGAAAAGGACCGGATCATCAGTGAAGTAACAACCGGCATGGAAGGCCGGTTCGGGAACATAGGTGAGTACCTTGAAATGAAAGATCTGTCAACTCCCGCCTCCGTTGTAAGGTATACCAACAATTGGAAGGGCAGTTTCGAAGGATGGATCATGACCCCTAAAATCGGGTTCTCTCAATTACCAATGAAATCTCCCGGGCTGAACAATTTCTTTATGGCGGACACTGGGTCAATCCCGGAGGGGGATTGCCTGCCGCACTCATGACAGGACGTGGGGTCGCAGGACTGATCTGCAGGCATTCAGGCAAGAAATTCAGGACGATACATTTCTAATTTCCCGAAAGCAGAATTTTGGAAGTTTCGCTGTAGCCCTCACTGCTTACATTAATAAAATACAAACCTGCCGAAAGCCCTGACAGGTCCAACGAACATAGGCTTTGCCCAAAGCAGAAATCATCAATACTCCTGACAACCATGCCCAGCACATTCATTACGATAATTTTGTTTTTTTGCGACACATTGTTGCCTAAAATAACTTTATACTCCTTACTGTCTGAATCAAACAGAATTACCGGCAATACTTTAATATGATCCTCCCGGATAACACTATATTCACCTGTTGCACTGGCAACTGTCAGTTTTACACTGAACTTGCCAACCCTGTCGTAAACAATCCCTGATGGATTGGGATCGGTAGATGTTTCAGGTTTTCCTCCTTCAAAATACCAGGACCAGCTGACCGGAGTGATGGTTGATAAATCATTGAAATTAACCGAGCGGCCCACTGCTATAATATTGGTATCGGCCTTGAAGTTAACAGTAAATGAAATGCCTCCGATACTCACCTGCCCCGTATTCAGGGGATCAAGCCACGGTTGAAGCCGCGTAGAATCGTGAGTTCCGTTCGACTCCCAGGAGTAAGCCATTTTTCCATAAAAATCAGGGCCGCTCAGGTTGGAGCATCCCGATTCGCCACCGGTTAACTGACCAATTAATCTTCCTTCATTGTCAAATAAGGGTGAGCCGGAAGAACCACCTTCAGTTACTCCGTGGCCATTCCCTGTTTCAGACCAAACAACCCGGTAATGGGTTCCCGGAACCGATCCCCATTGATCTGATGTCAGGGTTTGTGTATAAGTTGATATTTTCTTGACATCCCCCGATGGATGATGAATGCCGACACCCGAACCACTCATTTCACCTGATCTGCTCCATCCGGTGTAAAAGGGTGAATAGTCCACAGGAATCTGATCATGAAGACGTATTAGGTAAAAATCACTCCCGTTGTTATCCTGAGGGGAACTGCTGGCAAGCTTACGCGCTCCTGTAAGCGTCTTGTTATCCTCCACCGCAACATCATCGCAACCGGGAGTTTCGTATTCAAAATAGAAAATCCATTGAGAAACGTCATCCGGGCTTGCATAAGATCCTGAAGAGGCCCTGGCGCAATGGTCAGCTGTCAGAAGCAGTGGCGCATAGTCAGCACCAGTATTGTTCATAATAGTTCCGGTACACCAGTATGAAGAGTTGCCGTTTTTGACAAGGATCCGAACAACACTTTTTATCTGATTACGCCAGTTATCGCCTTCGCTGCATGCAGCATTCACCTCACAATTCCCCGACAAGGACTGCTTCGGTGATTTATCGCCGGGAAACTTCATCGGTTTGTATGCGTATAAAACTTCACTGATCCGGAATGACTGGCTACCGGATTTGTCATCAGAATATGTATTCAATTACAATGCTCCCTTTCACGACTTCGATGGCAAAAAGCCCGTCAGGCTGATTGTTCCGGCTGGTAAATGCCCCGAGAACCTGCGATTTATCAGCCGAATATACGAACATCACTGACCCTTCCGGAAGGTGAAATTCTGAGAAATACAGACCTAATCCCATTGCTCCGCTGCATCGGATGTTAGCACACCAGGTTCTGGAGAAACCTCCATTATTAATCAATGTTCCTGAATTATCAACTGTAATATCAACAGGAATATTCACACCCATCCGCTCGGGCATTCCGGCTTCATCCGCCTGCTGATCCTGCTTTTGTATTTCAGTCAGATCAGGTGCTGGGAGATCAACTACGAGTCCGTTGTTGATAAACCTTGCAAGGTTATGCATTGCTGGCTGTCCACCCTGACTCAGTTGGGCGGTTGATTTATGGTGAAACACAAAAAATATCACAGCAATTATCAGAATAATGGCCCGGTTGACTATTCTAGGGAAAAAGTAATGCTTCATAACTGTTTGCGAAGTTACTAATAAAATCTGCCGGCCGATACCGGCACTTTGGGATTAATCAGCCTCACCTGGAATTGTAATCTGTCATAAAAGAATTTAAATCACAGGAACAACTAAATTAATTTCAGGCTTAAAATGCTGAAAGTTTCAAATACCAAAAACCTTTCACTTCTCTAAGTTATTGATAATATGAAGTATAATTATCACAGGCACTGACAAGGGCTTTGAACAACCTTTGTCAAAAAAAAATATTGAATTCACTGTTACATTTGATGGAATGCTTGATAAATAAAAAAAGAAAGCAATTTGTACATCTGAGACGAATTTTCCATCTGCTCCGGTTTTACTCTAATAACTACCAAAACTTATGAAACTATTAAGGAATAAGATTATTATTCTTGTTTCCATTGCCTCCCTGGTTTCAGTAGGAATCATAACTTTTATCCATCTGTATTTCAGCTCATCTGTCGAAAGGATTAAAAGAAGTTATGCTGAATCTCAGGTTCAGCTATTGCAAAATCACATCATCGCAAATTCAGCCATCACGACTGATGCACTGATCTATCTCTCCGAAAACAAGGATATTCAACCCCTGCCAGATAGAGAAGAACGGATTACCTAGGACATTGGCGATCGTCTGGCCATGGCAGGATTTAGTTTTGTTATTATCACTAAACCAGGGTTTTTACCAATCGCAGGCTTCCGAAGGATGATGAGGGAATTTATAAAATGATTCCGCTGACAGGCATATTTTCAATAAAGCACTCAGTGATGGGAAAGTAACGATGTATTATCAGTGGAAGAACGACTCCTGTTCGAACTTTCAGCCATTGCTGTGCCCGGATGTGTTCAAAGTAAAACCGATTCAATAGGCGCATGGATTATTGCAGGCCGTTATATGAACGAAGAACTTACCGATCGGTTAATCATGCAAATTCCCGGCAGGATAAGCGTTCAAAGGACCCCTGAAGCCAGCGGTTCATATTTCAATACAAAAACCAATGTTTTCATTTCGATCCTGCCCCTTTACGGATGGGATAACCTGCCGGCAGCATCCCTGAGAATCGAAACGCAACCCGAAATCATGGAGGTATTATCGGTTCAGCAGAAATCACTTGATCATTCTTATTGTGATGATCTCAGCATTTCTGGTCTCTTTTATTTACCTGTACCTGAACCGATACATATACTTCCCTTACGACTTGTTTCCGGCTTTAAAACAAAAGGATCCTGAATATATACGAATGATCAGTGATACTGATCCGGATTTTAATTCGCTTCAGAACATGCTTATCAATGTATTTAATCAGGAACGATTGCTTTCCGATATGATGAAAAGGCGCAGCTCGGACCATATGAATTCCTTTCACGCTGCAATACTTTCAAAGATCAGTGAGGCTGTTTATGCAACTGATCACAAGGGAACCATAACTTACTGGAATAAAGCAGCCGAAGATCTTTACGGTACCACAGAGCCTGATGCAATCTCAAAAATCGCTCAGGTACTTATTAAAAACAAGTGGAAAAACCCGAAGAAGAACAACACATGACAGAATCACTAAGGAGTTCTGGCATATGGCAAGCCACTTCATCCAGGGGAACTTCCTGATGGAAGTAGAAATCAATGTAGAGGCCTCAATTTCATGCCCTTATGATAATAATGATAATCTGCTTGGGCACCTTACCATCGTCAGAAAACCTTATCGATAAGCCGCTTCCGGAGAAAAAAAAGCTGCCCTGATCCTTCCATTTTTCTTTGTATTGCATTTTTGCCTTGTTATTTCTTACTGTTAAATATTCCTGAATTCAATGTTTTCAGCAGAATGTTGCTGAACACAGCGGCCCATTAGCTGTTTAACTTTTAAAAAAATGAATGAAAACAGCAATCACCCTGGTTGTCGCCGGAATTCTGCATCTTGCCTTGTCAGGTTGTAATCCGGCTCCAGAAAAAGAAAATACCGGAATGAATATGACAAACAACATTACATCAGATACCGCAACTTTTGGAGGAGGCTGTTTCTGGTGTACAGAAGCATTTTCCTTCAGCTAAAGGGTGTTATCCAGGTTGAATCGGATATTCCGGGAGGAACACGACCAAACCCGACTTATGAGCAGGTGTGTTTTGGCGCTACCGGTCATGCAGAAGTTACACAAATCGTTTTCGACCCATGCTGTTATCGGTTTTGAAGAGCTGCTTGAAGTCTTCTGGAAAACCCATGACCTCTACACTCGAACAGACAGGGCGCAGATGTTGGTACACAATACAGATCTGTAATTTTCTACCACGAAAAAACAACGTGAGCTGGCCGAATCTATAAATCAAAACTCGGAGCCAGCGGCGCCTCGGGACAAATCCGATTGTTACAGAAATAAGTCCATTCAAAGCATTCTATAAGGCATGGAAGATTATCATCAGAACTATTACAACAATAACAAAAAAGGCTCCACACTGCACTTTGTCATCGGACCAAAGCTCGAAAAATTTGAAAAAGGTTTTGGCAAGAGGTTTAAAAAATAGGTTACTGGATATGATTTCCGGAATATCACTCAGCGCCGGCCACCAGCCCATTTGCTGGAATCTTCCAGACCAGTTAGTATACCCTTCAACATCCATCCAGGCTGATCCGTCAAATTTCCTATATAAAAAGCTGTTTCCTAGGGTTGCGCGGTATGGATCATGACACTCCCCGCCGTGGCGGGGTCCGGTACTACAGAAAATCAAAAAACCCGCTATCGCGGGCTATTTTTGTGCGGATAAGGAGACTCTCGCCGCCAAGGGGGTCCGGTAATTCTGGCGAATGGAAAACGCAGGCTTACGCGGGCAATATTCAGTGATAAGGAGACTCGAAACTCCCACGCCTCCTCGGCACCAGATCCAGCCCGGCGCGGCACTAAATTACGCCATCCGCAAATGAGAGGTAAAAGATAGAAATTCTTTAATATCCCCTCTGCCCAAAATTTACACCTTGATGAAAAATGCATGTTAAACAAATTCCAAACCCGATGTTTACAATTACAACCGCTGACTCTCCGTTCAATAACTATCTAAACTTCTCAGAATGAAAGTTTTACAATTTACTCTGCTGATCTGTCTTGCTTTTTTGTGTCGTCCGTTTTTGCTTCAGGAACCCTATCAGCACCCCAGGCTGACAAAAACGTGGAACTCCATAACGGCCAAAGACAAGAATCTGTCTTTTTGCAGACCCTTCCGAAAGTGCTCCATGCTCCTCCTCCACTAATGAAAACCTACAAAAGATAAATGGTTTATATTTTCAAAATTAGTTCAATGAAATCTGTGATCATCGGGAAATGGGCAAACCGGGCTGAGCGCACCCAAAGGTAGTGGAATCGGTCATGGGAGTTTGTTTGTCGCTAAACATCGATGAAGTCGTTGAATTTAATCTTAAGGATAAGTCTGACTGGCCGGTATACGCATCCGAAGGCAATAAATCTGAACGATATTGCTGTAAATCAGAGGGTATTGTTTATGTATCGGATAGTAAGGGGATTGCATTTAAGGGTATCTCAGAAAAAAAAACTGAAAATACTCTCAGATTCCCTGAAGTGAAAGCCAG
>JADIZB010000039.1 GCA_016705005.1 Bacteroidales bacterium
CAGAACAGTATAATCTTCAGCCTGCCCGTATGAACTGATATCGCAACCATTTGAAGGTGTGGAGTTGAATCTGGAAAGCACCCTTAACCTGAGAGCTTTATCAAGGACAACCCCTGCTGATGAAGTTGTAAAGGACAATGTGCGCATACCTGCTCTGTTTGAAGGGAATGTGGCAATTGACTCACCCGCTTCAAAAGATCCGTTATCATTGTAATCGATGTACACCCTGGCTCCTTCATTATTGCTAGTTCCGGTTTGTACAGTAACATCATAAGTCTTATTGAGCTCCAGAGCCGTCCATGTCAGGCATGAATAATTCTGATAATTACCATCATTATTTGAGGTTGGGTAATCGATATTACCTAATGCAAACCTGTAGATTCCTATTCCAAAGCCATTCCCGTAATTACTGTTTGATGAAAGGGTGCAACCTGTAATTGCAGTAGGTGCATTGCTTGTAACAAGGATAAGGTTTTCCTTTATGATCTCATCTTCCCCGTTATTAATGCTCAGTTTGACCGAATATAATCCCGGACTGTTGTATGTATGGATGGGGTTTTGAGTCGTATAATCTGTTGTGCCGTCGTTATCCACATCCCAGGCCCAGGAATTCCAGGCACCCAGGCTGGCGTCGGTAAAGGTCACAGTCAGGCTTCCAGTACAGCTGTTACTATTGTCTGCACTAAAGTCTGCAAGTGAATAGGTGGTGGTGGCATTAGCCGTGCTGCCGGATGAATAATTTCCTGATTCGTCGTACGACCAGATTTTATAATAGTAAGTAGTGTTAGAACTCAGGGATGTATGATTAAACGTAGCATTTCCTCCGTCGTATAATACGGTTCCTCCTCCGGGGATGGTGGTCGTGTAGGTAGTTCCATCAACAGGGGTCCCAAAAGAAGGAGAAGTATTGAAAGCAAGCATAACATCATTACCCTGACTTAATACCCAGCTCAGATCAATCATGGTATTGCTGCTTACCTCAGCAGCGAAGCCGGCAGGATTAAGCACACCTGATTCAAACAGGTCGCTCTGCCACAGTCCTCGTCCGTAGGTTGCAGCCTTTAAGCGGTTCTGAGTACCTATGGGATCATAAAAAATTTCAAGTTCCCTCACATCCACGGGGGGTAATCCGTTGCTGAAAAGAATCCAGTCGGTCATGCCGGCATCCTTAAACCAGACACCGGTTTGGTTTCCTATGTAGAGTCCTTCATTGCTGTTTTTATCATAAACAATACAATTGGTATACAGATCGGGCAGGCTGAAATTGGGATCCATATCCGTCCAGGTTAACCCTTTATTTGCTGAAACATATACAGAATTACCGGCCGTTGCATAAACAACATCTGCATCGGTAGGATGTGTTTCCAGATAGGTCGGGGTTAATCCGTCAGGCAGGGTACATGCGGTCCATGTCACAGAGGCAGGAACGTCATTGGCATTGTCAGTCCTTTTGATTGAGCCGCTCCTGACCACATAGATTACAGCCGGATCGGCTTCTGATTGCTCAAGAGCCTTACAGTCAGCCGTTTCTCCGCTACTGATTTTAGTCCAGATCACTGAACCTGCAGAAGCCTCTCTTACGTTGCCTGTTCGCCAGACATTTTTATAACCGGCAAACATTGTATTGGGGTCAGTCTTATGAAGAAAAAAAGGCAATACCCAGGGGCCGGCTTCATCGATGCCATTGGTACCTTCCGAACCAATGTTTGCGTATGCTCCTTCAGGCCCGGTTACTGACCTGGAAAGGTCACCATGCACATAAGTATTGTAGCAATAATTTGAATTGTTATAATCAATAACACATTCTGTTCCGTCACCACCCCGGGTGGTATAAAATATTGAGCCATTGGTAGTCGCAGCTGACCCATTGTCCTGCAGTCCAATCAGGGTAAAATTACTATTTGATGCACCCTGTCCCAGCCGGTAAATCTGCGAGATAGGCAAACCACCGGTGATTTCAGTCCAGGTATTCCCTCCGTTGGCTGTGTAAGTAATTCTCTCCATCGTGTCCCAGATGCAAAGCACCATTCAGCTGATTCCATTCAAGGACATGATGATCGGCATGCACAGCAGTTGCCGTTCCGCTGCAGTTGTTTGACCAATTTGTACTGCTGTTCCAGGTAATTCCACCATCGGTTGACTTCCTTACGTGTTAATGCGCCTACATAAACGATATTGTCGTCAACAGGATCAACATTGATGCATAGATCGTATGTTGCCTGACTGGCAGTTCCGCTACCGTCACAGTTATAACCCATAATATTCGGGGTGCTTGACATCGAAGTAAATGACAAACCGGCATCGGTTGAACGCAGCAGGTTTGCAAATGTTCCATCTGCTGACTTGATCTGTACCAGGTAAACACAGGAAGGATTTGCCGGTGAAGTACCGATCACCATGCGGGAGCCTATCCCTGTTGAAGGTATTCCAGTGGTAATCTGGGTCCAGGTATCACCTGTATTGGTCGATCTGTAAAATCGTGAAGGAGTGGTGATCCTCACAGCATAAACCACCGATGGATCCCCTGGCTTGAATTGAATATCCTTGATGTTATGTCCGAAAGTTGAAGTCAGGCTCCAGATTGCACCACCGTTGGTCGTTTTGTAGATGCCGGTGCTTGTGGCAGCTATAATAATTTCAGGATCAGATGGATGCATCAGCATATCTCCGACAATAACATTTCCCATGGTATTGTTAATCTGGGTCCAGGTAATTCCGCCGTTCACTGATTTGAAAACTCCGATCCCGGGAGCATCGCCGCCATCACGGTCACCAGTCCCGATATAGATTATGTCCGGGTTGGTTGGATGTACAAGTATGGATGATACACCCTTCGGCAGGTTGCCTGCCAGGTTTTCCCAGCTTCCTCCACTGTTCGTGGTTTTCCATATCCCACCGGATGGAGAACCAACAAAAATAGTATTCACATCTGTCGGATGAAAGGCAATGGCATTAATGCGCCCCATTCCTGTCGGCTGACCGGTATTATTGATGAAATACTGCGTTGGCCCTGAAACAGACCAGTTGCCAGCCGCCGATTTCACAACATCATTTGCACTCATATAACGATTGTATTCCTTCAAAACAAAGTCGGGCGACTGGAGTCTTCCATCAGGCAGAACTCTTGATTCATTGATGTATTCCCACCGTTTGAATACCTTATATCCATTGCCCTTGAAATCGCTCCGGCCTGACCAGTACCTGTAGAACGAACTTTGCAGATCATAAAAATTAACATCCGGTTCCTGCATCCTTTCGAGCCAGAAACCATGCCCCTGCTGTACTGATTCAGGTGCACTTTCCTGGGCAAATCCCTGGCTGATGCCTGTTGGAATTGCCAGAACTATCAGTAAATAAAATGTGTTAATAAATCTTTTCCTGTTCATAAAAATAGATTTTCAAATAAAAATGGGTTTGTTGAACCGGCTCTCCACCGGAAATGGAAAATTATTTTACAAATATATCGGGAATGAAAAGTATTCACAACATCCGTGGCGCGGACAAAATGCGGACTAAATCAAAAAATAACAGATAAGGAAAAGTTCTAAAATGTTGATATATAATGCTCTAACGATTCATCGGAGGAAAGATCCATTTTTTTTCTGATCCTGTACCTGGTTTTTCGTATGGCCTCATTGGTAACATTCAGAATATTGGCAATCTGATTTCCCGATAAATTGATCTTAAGATATGCACAGAATTTCAGTTCAGTTTTGGTTAAGTCGGGATGCCGACTCTTTAGGTTAGCATAGAATTCCTGATGTAATGAAGAGAATTTTTCATTGAAATGATCTACCTCACCCGAGTTCCTGACCTGAGTCTTGATGGAGGAGACGATCTGTTGCAACAGGTCGGCTTTGATTGAATCAGCATCTCCCATGGCTGTTGAAATTTTTTCACTGATCTGGTTCAGCAATTCATTCTTTTGCTCAATGGCCAGGGCATTGCTCAACTGTTCCCGTTTCTTGGTCCTTACCTCTTCCTGAATCTTTTCCAACCTGAGCCTGTGTATTTCTTCATCACTCCGAACCTTTCCCAGTTCCAGGGCAGAAATCTTCAGACGCTCCTGAAGAATCTCGTGCTTTCTCAGTGAATTCTTCCTGAGAACAACGATCAATGCAACCAGCAATAATAAAGAGAGGGTTGAAATTAAAAACAAAATCAGGAACCAGGTTTGTTTCTGCCTTGTAATTTTGATTTCCAGCTGCTGATATGCAATGAGTTTCTCTTTTTTATCATTCTCGTATCCAAGTTCTGAATTTCTGAGATTGTTCCTGATTTTCCTGGAATAAACCGAATCCTTGAGGATAACCATACGGTTGCTTTTTTCAGCTGCTGCCTTATAGTTACCTGATGCAGTGTCTGTTGCCATCAGCAAAGAGAGTGCTTTCATTTCTGACTTTACAGCACCAACTGCCCTGGCACAGATAACCGATCTTTTCAGATAGTAAGCAGCAGAATCAGGTTTCTTCATGGAATAATACAAACCGCCGGTATTATGATAAAGGGATTCAAGCATGGAAGTGTCCCTGGTATCTTCAGCAATCCGGATACCTTTCCTAAGAAATTCCAGGGATTCTTCGTTCCGTTTGCTTTGATGCAGCAATGAGGCGAGATTATCATACAAAATGGGAAGACTTATCTTTTCATTCTCCTTTTCCAGTCCTCCGATTAATTCCAGGTATATCTTTTCAGCATCGCGCATCTTACCCTGTTTCTCATACAGGTATGCAAGATTACCCCTGTTTTGTAATAAACCATATTCGTTGTTTACTTCACTGTTCAGGGACATAGCCTTTTTAAAATAGCTGAATGCAGTATCAAATTCATTCTGATCTGTTTTATAAATACCCAGAATATTGTACACACTGGCTATTCCTTGTTTGTTGTTGACAGATTCAAACAAGGGCAAAGCCTGATAATAAAGCTTAAGTGAAAGGTTCGGGTCGTTCATGGAAAGATGGAGTGAAGCCATTCTTTCGAGACATCGGGCCTTCAGAAGTATATTTCCGGTTTTGTCAGCCAGCATCAGAACTTCATCATAACAGGCCAGGGCCTCCTTGTATCTGTTCGATTTCAAATTTAGATTTCCTGTAGAATAAAGTGTTCTGGCCAGTCCATCGGTAAAGTCATGGTGAATTGAAAGTTGACGTGCAATACCCAGTAATTTCAATGAACCATCAAAGTCTGTGATTTTATTTGATGATATACTTTCGAGTATTTGATGTACACGGCTTGTATCCTTAATATATTCCGAATCCTGGTTTGAATTATCTTTACTGTTTCCATTTCTGTTACAAGAATAAAGCAATGGAGACAGCAACAGCTGGAATGCCAATAATCTGATAAGTGCAGGCTTAAACTTCAGGCTCATATGTGACAACAAAATGTAAGAAAACAAAAGGCATCTGAATCATGTTTTGACACCGCATTGAAAAGCCATACCACTGAAATGGGAATCAGGATATAAAACAGTTCTGTTTTACCGGTATCACGCCTATGAAGACAACCTCTTCATGATTTTCCTGCCAATATTGATAAATCCCGGTGTTGCTTCGTTAAGCTGTATTTCTATAATATCGTACAATTCTCTCCTGATTTCCGGAATGAATTCAGAAATCCTGCTTAGAATTACCATACTGTACATCTTAACAGCTACACTTTCGGATGGGGATTGAAGCCAGTTGAAGCAGGTGTCGGCCAGTATGCCGAGATTTTCTTCCGGCAGCAAAGACCTCGATAACATCCGCAATGCATGCCTCTTCAACCCATCGCTGCTGAATCCGGGCACACTGGATGCCAACTCTTCTATCCTGCCGCTGATGAACTCCGGCTTGTTTTCAGCACAATAATCGGCAGCCCAGGCAGCACGCCGGCTTAAAGGGTCTTTGTTCAGCATTAAAATCTGCCAGAGTTCCTCAAATACTTCCGGCCGTGCCATGACGATACCGATAATCAGATCAGTGTTTGAACGGGATTGTTCCCTGAGAAGCAAATCTTCAAGCTCCATGAAAAAGTTGTGCGATATTAAACTGAATATTCAAGGTTTGCAAACTTAGTGGTAACTTCTGAGAACGAAAAAAAAAGGAGGGAAATCATTAAAAAACAAGAAGGGAAACTATCTTTTCAGATGAGTTTCCCTTCGTTTATCCGTTTGCCTTAGCTAGCGGTAAACCACAGGTTATTGTTCCGGCGCTTTGTGTGTGCTCCCCCCGTGAGGATCGCGTTACTTACCTTGTTCCAGGTCTTCACTACCTGCGTAGTGATCTTCTGAACAGGACCCGGTACTTGTACTTTCCGTTTCAGGTTAACTTTCCTTGCGGTCTGTCATCCTTCTTCTGCAAAAGCCTTTCGGCATTGTCAACTTTTCCTTGCGGAAGTTTTGATTCTGCCTCCCGGTGTTTCTCACCGTATCGTTGGCCTGATGTGGTAAAATTACAACATTACGACTCCCGTGTCAAGCATTTTATGGCACTGAATACCAACACCTTTTAAACCTCTGTTATGAACAATTGTTAACAACTCCAATAATCCGGTTCACTGATAAAACAGAGAATATCCCTTATGCTTCCTGGTCAGGGAGTGATAAACTGAGTAATGGTTTTCCCTTTTTAAACCCCTCTATCTTACAGAGTACAGATCCGTTTACCGGTTCAACGGAATAACCCGCAGGCATGTCCACACGAATTTCATTTCCGAAGATATCTGCCACAACCAGTACAGAATATTCCGTGTCATTGTCCCCGTCCTTTTGCTTTTCCTGACTTATACCCACATAACTGAACCTCTCAACTGAACCTGTTTGATACTGTGGATGTGCCGGCTCAAGATAAACCCGGCCAGTGCAGTTGATTTTATCGACTCTGCAATGAACAACATCTCCGGGTTGCAGATTATACCTGAGATAAAACTCATAGGGTACCAGGTGGCGAATCCCGTATGGATCCTCCATCAGCATATAATTCATATGATCTGATAGTGGAACCAGTTTTATAAAATCGAAGGCATAGGTTTCACCTTCAAAGAGCTTTTTCCCATCGTTGTACCAGGCAGGTGCTGTCATTGGAATTATTTTGTTGTGCTTAACCTTGAAGCCTTGATGATTCCCTTGATTGTCAGCAATTTTTGTATCAATAAATCAAGATGTTTTTTATCTCTGATGCTGACTTTGATGGTTCCTTCAAATTTACCGCCTTTGCTTTCCAGTGAAATATTCCTGACATCCATTTTCAGATCGTTGGATATCAGATTGGTAATAGAACTCAGTATACCGAGCTGATCAAATCCACTAACCTTGATGGTGGCAATGAAATAGGTTCCTTCAGCCGGTTTCGACCATTGAGCTTCCATCGAACGATAAGGATACCTGCTCCGCATCCAGGCCGCATTCGGACAATTAATCCGGTGAATCTTTATACCATCACCAACCGTTATAAATCCAAAAATATCATCTCCCATCACAGGGTTACAGCAACGGGCCAGTGTATACCCTTCAATGGCAGAGGTTTCATTGACAATGATAACATTCTCAGATGTTTTATTGGCAGATGGAACTTCAGGTCCGATCAGTGGTCTCGGGGGTTTCGGATCAGCTTTCTCTTCCTTATCCTTTGCGGTTCCCAACACAATCTCCTTAATGGCAGAAGGCTCAATCTTATTCTCTGCCAGTTGCTGAAAAAGATCAAGGGGCCCGGAAAGTTTAAAGTGCGCAATCAACCTGTTAATGGCTTCATCCTGATTCTGCTGTTTCAATTGCGACAATTTCCTTTTGAAAATTTCTTTTCCGGCTTCAGCCTGTTTGAATTCGGCTTCTTTCAGATAACGCCTGATCTTGATTTTAGCCCTTGAAGTGGCAACCCAGCCAAGCCAATCGATATTGGGAGTCTGGTTGCGCGATGTCATGATTTCTACCATGTCACCATTCTTCAGCTGATGTTTCAGGGGTACCATTTTTCTGTTTACTTTGGCACCGCTGCACTTTGCACCAAGGTTCGTATGTACCTCAAAAGCGAAATCAAGCACCGTTGACCCTGTCTTCAGCTTTTTAAGATCGCCATCGGGGGTAAATACATAGATCATATTTTCCTTCGAACCCGGTTTAGACCCTGAAGATAGTGCTTCTTCCCCCTCCTCAGGATTTTCAAGTATCTTCCGGATCGAATTCAGCCACTCATCGGTTTCAACAGCACCCGCCTGACCTTTATAGCGCCAGTGGGCAGCATTGCCGAGTTCTGCCTCTTCATCCATGCGATCCGTTCTTATCTGAACTTCAATCCACCGTTTTGTTGGCCCCAGAACAGTTACATGCAGCGATTCATAACCATTCGGTCGTGGCACTGAAATCCAGTCGCGCAGGCGCTTCGTTTCAGGGGTATACAGATTGGTAACCGCTGAGTATGCCTTCCAGCAATCAGCCTTTTCATTCTTACTTTCACTTTTAAGGATCACCCTGATGGCAAACAGATCATATACTTCATCAAACGAAACCTGTTGCTTGTTCATCTTTGCATAGACGGACGAAACTGACTTAGTACGGTTTTTTATGGTATATTGAAGTCCGAGTCTTGTTAATTCTGCCCTGACCGGTTCCAGAAATTCATTGAAAAAATCCTTGTTATCCAGTTCCGCCTGCTGAATCCGTGTTAAAATTCTGTTATAAGACTCAGGATCAGTATAGTGCAATGATAACTCGTTTAATTCTGAGTTAATTTTATACAGTCCCAACCTGTGTGCAAGCGGAGCATACAGGTTCGAAGTCTCCAAAGCGACAACTGCCTGTTCCCGGGCCGAAAGCAAAGCTATGGTGCGCATGCGGTGCAGGCGGTCGGCAAGCTTCACGAGCACAGCCCTTATATCGCCCGAGATTGACAGCAATAGGCTGATAAAGTCACCACTATTGTCATGAAGCCGGTCGGTTGGCAGATCATTGATGCGTGAAAGGCTATGCAGAATGGCTGCTATTTCAGATCTGTGCGGGTAAGAACCTGTAAATTCCTTTTCAATGATGTTGAAATCAACATCATGAAGCAAAGCGGCTGCTACTGAGGAAGCACCCAAACGCATTTCTGAAGCCACAATGCAAGCCACATCAACAGCATGCAGAAAAAAGGGCTCCGAATCTGTTTTCAGATTGTCCTTATGAGCTTTGAGCAATATAATGAAAGCCTCCCTGAGGGTACCAATGTTACTTTTATTCAAAAATGGCCTGCAGGCGTTAATAAGCTGACGGTATTTAACCCTCACCTGCCTCAGATCATTATTCTTCTCCCTGTTTCCCATAATTTAAATGTCACCTGCAAATTTACATCATAAGCACATGGGCAATTATTAACAAAACAAAAAAAGCGCCCTCAAAAACAGGGCGCTTTTCAATTCAATCTGATCTACCTCTATTTTTGTGGAGAGTCAAGATTTTTCGGCGCCTGTTTTTTGGGAGGTTCAGCAATCGATTCCCGCATTTTGGTATCAGCCTGTATATTCTGGAACTTATAGTAATCCATTAATCCAAGGTTCCCGCTTCTGAACGATTCGGCTATGGCACGTGGAATTTCTGCTTCAGCTTCTATCACCTTTGCCCGGGCTTCCTGTGCTTTTGCTTTCATTTCCTGCTCATTGGCCACTGCCATCGCTCTGCGCTCCTCAGCTTTGGCCTGTGCTATATTTTTATCGGCAAAAGCCTGATCCATCTGTAACTGAGCACCAATATTTTTTCCAACATCAATATCAGCAATATCAATTGAAAGTATTTCGAATGCAGTGCCACTGTCAAGTCCTTTAGAAAGAACCATTTTACTGATTAAATCAGGATTTTCAAGAACGCTCTTATGCGAATCAGATGAACCAATTGATGAAACTACACCTTCACCAACGCGGGCAAGAATGGTTTCTTCACCGGCCCCACCGACGAGTTGCCTGATGTTTGCCCTTACCGTAACCCTTGCTTTTGCTATCAGCTGGATACCATCCTTTGCAACGGCAGCAATCGGAGGCGTATTGATAACTTTGGGATTTACTGACATCTGAACGGCTTCGAAAACATCGCGTCCGGCCAGGTCAATGGCTGTTGCTGCTTTAAAGTTGAGGGGTATATTTGCTTTATCAGCTGAAATAAGTGCATTTACAACCAATTTCACCCTTCCACCTGCCAGATAATGTGCTTCCAGTTCATCACGGGTTAACGATAAACCAGCCTTGGTTGCATTGATCATGGCTGTAACGATAACCGACGGGGGAACTTTTCGCCAACGCATGAATACCAGTTGAATCAGCGAGACCCTTACACCGGAAAGCAGAGCTGAAAACCAAAGGCCAACCGGAATGAAATAGAAAATGATCCAAAGACCAAACAAAGAGGCAATTCCAATGGCTACTACTACAAGAAAACCAGAATCAGATCCCATAATTTTACGATTTACGTTTTACAAATATCTTATTATCAATTATATGCGAAACAACAACTTCAGTTTCCTGATCAATAAAATCGCTGTTTGTGTGTACTTCAAAAAACTCATCGTTAAAAATCGCCTTCCCCGAAGGAGAAATACGAGAAACTGCTTTTCCAGAATCTCCGGGGTGAATGTTTTCAAAATCAATCTCATTGACTTTTCCACTGATTTCGGTCTTCAGTGCCAGCCTGTTCCATGTATTGGATTTAAAAGCCAGTACGATGGTTGCAAGAGTTAAAAAGAAAGCACCTATCAGAATATAATGTCCGGTCGGCGCTCCAAAAACATGGTATGATTCCCAGATTGAAAATGCGATCAGCGCAACCCCGGCAATGCCAACAACAGTTGTTCCGGGAATTACCAGTACTTCAAGAAGCACAAACAGCAATCCGGCAACAATCAATATTATTATAAGAGTCAATGACATATGAAGAAAGTCTTAATCAGGAATCATTACAAAAATAGTCAGTATATCAAATGCTTTTACTGATTTACAAAATAAATGTTGGCTTTGGGAATAAAGTCCCTGATTGCCTTGATTCTTCTGTCACTCCCCGGATGCGTACTCAGCAATTCAGGCGGTGCAATGCCGGGTATAGAAGCCATATCTTCCCAGAATGAAAGCGCACGGGCAGGGTCATATCCTGCCATAGCCATAAAAACCATGCCCAGTTTATCTGCTTCCAGTTCATGGGTTCTTGAATACGCCAATGTGCCTAAAGTTGAACCAACACCATATGCCAGGTTGAATAAGTCCCTTGTTTGCGATGGTTGTTGTTGCATGGCTATTTCAAGTGATACCCCTCCAGCTACCACAGCAAGTTGCTGACTCATCCTCTCTCCCCCGTGATTGGCAACAGCATGGGCAATTTCGTGTCCCATAATTACCGCGAGTCCGGCTTCATCCTTTGAGTATGGGAGGATTCCAGTGTAAACAACAACGCGTCCTCCCGGAAGGCACCAGGCATTCACTTCTGAACTTTCAACCAGATTATATTCCCAACGATAGGATTCAGCCTTCTCTGCTTTACCATTATCGCGCAGGAATTTTTCAACTGCTGCTGCAATACGTTCTCCTACCCTTTTCACCATAATGACTTTTTGATTTGAAGGAGGAAGCGGGGGATTCTGATTAAGAAATTCCCTGTACGAATTCAGGCTCATCTCTGAGATCATACCGTCAGGAACCAAATTAAACTGCTTGCGCCCGGTTATGGGTACCTTTGAACAGGAAAATAATATCAACAGCACTGCTGAAAACAGTACAGGCTTAATTCGAACCATATTAAATTGATTATTCAATTGAAACTGTCAATTTCCTGTTTATCATTTCGTTATAAACAGGCTTAAGTTCTTCAAGTGATCCACTCATAATCCCGCATTTTCCCTTATAATGAACTATAAGTGTAATTTGCTCAGCCTGAACCGGCTCTATACCACACACGTCGATTAAAGTTTCAATAACAAATTCGAAGGTATTATAATCATCATTATACAGGACAAGCTCCCTGATGTTGGTCAGCTGCTCCTTCTGATCATGAAGAATTGATGTTTTTTCCTTAACCATTCTTCTTAATTTGTGTTATATCTTTCGATATTTGACGTTATAAAAATACGAAAAAACAATAAATCCGGTTACGCAGGGGAGATATATTTTACAAATTTCCCTTGAATGCGGCGGTTTATCTGAACCATTATGTCTGTGCACCTGTTTGATAACCAAATCGCTAAACTCAAAGAATCTTTGAATGCCGGGCTACCCGGACCTGCAGCCCATATAAAAATGGCACCGGCACACCGCGACCACCTGATCAGCATTTCCAGGGGGCCGGAATTCGCACGCAAAAGTGGTGTACTGATACTCCTTTTTCCTGATGAACAGGATGAAATAAGTACCGTTTTCATAAAAAGAATGGAATATGAAGGCGTGCATAGTGGTCAGATTGCTTTCCCGGGAGGTAAATCTGAGGATTCAGACCCGGACATTATCGCAACAGCCATACGTGAAGCAGAGGAAGAAATCGGTGTGAAAAAAGAATCCATTCAGGTTGTCGGACGATTGAGTGACCTTTTCGTTCCCCCAAGTAATTTTATCATCAGCCCGGTGATAGCGCAAACTCCTGCCTGCCCTGCATTTATTCCGGATATGACTGAAGTTGCTGAAATCTTTACTGTACCACTTCGTTACTTTCTCAATCAGGACAATTCAGGGGAATATAAAATCAATTATCGAAACAACCTGAACATCAGCGTTCCGGGATTCAGTTATAAAAATCACCTGATCTGGGGTGCAACAGCCATGATTCTGAGCGAACTGCTTCACATCTTTACTAAAGCTGATACCTGCCGCGACCATACCTGAATGCTTATTTCACAGCACAATTCGTTTTTATTTATAGCTTTACCTGACGAAAAACATCTTCTATGAAAATCAGAATTCTGAAGTCCCTGCTAATGTTACCGGTGGTGTTTGCATTGTCTTCGTGTCATGTCGGCCGTTTTTTTATCTACAACTATGCTGACATTAAGGATTACAGGAAATTTCCTCAGGTTGCGGTGCAGAATCCTGACAATCCATGGCATTTCAGCCAGGGTCAGTTTGAGACCAGACCAACCCTTCCGGGATATCTTGGTGAGGAATACGGCGATTTTGACAGTTTTCTTGATGAAACCGGTTCCCTGGGCTTCCTTGTAATCAGAAACGATTCCATACTTTTCGAACATTACGGGGAAGATTATGATGAATCATCGGTTTTTACCTCCTTTTCGGTGGCCAAATCATTTGTCTCTGCCATGGTAGGCATAGCCGTTGAAAAGGGATATATCAGCAGTGTGCATGAGCCCATTACCAAATGGTTGCCTGAGTTGAAAGGTGAAGGGTTCGACCGGATCACGGTAGAGCATCTGCTAAACATGCGTTCCGGTATTTTTTACAGGGAAGCCTATTCAAACCCGTTTATGGAAATGCCGAAATACTATTATGGCAGGAACCTCCTGAAGTATGTCAAAAAGCTTAAGATCAAAGAAGATCCCGGGCAGAATTTTGATTACATCAGTGTCAATTCACTGTTGCTAAGCCTTATTATTGAACGTTCATCCGGTAAGAGATTAAATGAATTTCTGGAAATGGAGATCTGGAAACCCATCGGAATGGAGTTTCCAGCAACCTTAAACACTGACAGCAAAAAGCATGATACATTCAAGGGATATTGCTGTGTAAACGCACGTGCAAGGGATTTTGCCAAATTCGGACGACTCTATCTCAACAAAGGCAACTGGAACGGGAAACAGATAGTTCCGGAAGACTGGGTGCACATTTCTACCACATTTATCCAGTCGCCTCAGTTACCCCAGGGCTTCCATTATACCTATCAGTGGCGGGTGATGCCATCCGGCTCCTACATGGCCAGGGGAATTCTCGGGCAGTTCATATATTGCAATCCGGCAAAAAACATCATTATTGTCAGACTGGGCAAAAAAGTGAAGGATTTCAACTGGGCAGTCTTCTTCGAAGAGGTGGCAGGCAAGTATTGAAATGATAATGAAGCATTTTTCCGTTAACAGAATCGCGATCAGGAAGGTTATGAACAAGCCGGACCATCATCACAGGATTCCCTGCTGATCCTCTGAGAATGCCTCGCTTCCGGGATACCAGAATTTTTCTCTGGCAAGTTTTTCCGGAAAAGTATAATAATACATCACAGCCTCGGTGCACATGACCATGTCATGGTCATAGAGCCAGGTGTCGATTACGGCAATGTTCCGTTTCATCTCCCTCAGTTTCCCCCTGAGAAACAAACTGCCATTGTTGGTTGTAACAGGCTTGCGAAGTTTGACCTCCATTTTTGAAGTCACACCCGATGTATTCAGTTTGACAAAAACCAGCCAGCTGGCAAGTTCATCAAGCAATGTTGCCTGAATCCCACCGTGCAGGGTGTTGTTCCACCCCTGAAACTGAGGCTCTGGCATCCACTCAGCTGTTACAAAATCCCCATCTTCCGTAAAGCGGAGTTTCAGACCGATGGGATTGTCGGGTGAACAACCAAAGCAATTGTAACCTTCCCTTTTGATAAAAGGATTCCTGATTTTCTTCATGGATCGAAAATACTACTTCTTTTCCTTACCCCCAGCGAAAGTTGTGGTTCTTACCACGGCACCGTTTTCATCAAACTCAATCCATTTGCCGTCCTTTTCTCCGGATTTGTACTGACCAGAAATTTTTACCTTGCCATTTTCAAAATATTCAATGCTGGCTCCATCGTTGATGTTGTCCTTGTAAAAGTCTGAAGTTCGCAGCTTATTCCCGGGATAAAAGGATTTCTGTTCACCCTGCAGCATCCCCTGCACATAATTGTATTCGGCGATCAGATTACCTTCGGCATTAAACCATCTGGAAGGACCATCTTTTATTCCATTAATATAGTTTGATTCTTCAGATTTTTTCTTTGAATTTTCATACCAGGTCGACTGCATGCCATGGTATTTTCCGGCTGCATAGTTGTTTTCCGATGTCTGAAAGCCTCCCTGTCCGTAACGACGGCTCGGCCCGTCGGGAATGTCTTTTTTAAAATACTGCTCCGAAACAAGGTATCCCTGCTTCGACAAATCAATGAAAATTCCTTCTTTCTGACCAAGTTTAAAGTTTTCAATTTTGGCCAGCAATCCATTTTCGGCAAAATGAACAAGCCACATACCGTCCTTTTGGTTGTTGACGTAATTGCCATCGAAAATCATTTCCCCGGCTTTTTCAATCCAACGGCCCTGCCTTAGACCCTTAGCGTCTGTTTGATTGGCTTGTTCTGCCTGCTGAGCTTTCTGCGCAAAAACCATCATCGTCAGAAAGGAGAACAGAATAAAGGAAACAACGGTTTTTTTCATTTTTCTGATTTTGTTTGAATGCACAAAAATATAAAGACCCAAAGAAATTTATTCACATTACACGATAAATTCAGCCCTTAAATCATACATTTCGGCACCGGTAATCATAACTTCAACCATCTTTCCGGGTGTTAACTTTCCGGCTTTACCTGTTATAATCACTTCATTGTCTACTTCAGGCGAATCAAATTCAGTCCTGCCGATCCAGTTCCCATCCTCTTTCCGGTCAATCATAACTTTCATCCTGACACCAATCAATGCGTTGTTTCTTGCCAGAGAAATATCCTGCTGAAGCAGCATCAATTCCTCGGCCCTGCGGGCCTTTATTGCTGGCCTGACATCATCCTTCAGCCGGGCTGCTGTTGTATTTTCTTCGTCCGAATAAGTAAAAACGCCCATTCTCTCGAACCCGGAATCGTTGATAAAATGCTTGAGTTCGTTGAATTCTGCTGTGGTTTCACCGGGATAACCAACAATAAAACTTGTGCGGATGGCAATGCCCGGAACCTTTTGCCTGATGGTACGGATCAGATTGGCGGTTTGCTCCGAATTCAATCCCCGCTTCATCGATTTCAGGATTCTTGAATTGATGTGCTGAAGCGGAATATCGAGGTAACGACAGATTTTAGGATGGTTATTGATTGCGTCAAGTACATTTACCGGAAAGCCGGCAGGATAAGCATAATGAAGCCTGATCCATTCGATCCCATCAACTTCAGCCAGCTGATCAAGAAGCAATGCCAGTTGCCTTTTCCCATTCAGATCAACACCATAATAGGTCAGGTCCTGGGCGATGAGGATAAGTTCCTTCACCCCGGAAGCAGCAAGAAACCGGGCTTCCTCAACAAGATTTACGACTGGTTTTGAAATATTCCTGCCCCTGATGCCCGGAATGGCACAGAACGAACATTTTCTGTCGCAACCTTCCGAGATTTTAAAATAGGCATAATGTGGTGGGGTAGTCAGCTGTCGTTCGCCAAGCAAATCCTCTCTGAAAGGTGCATTTACAGAAGCGAGTATGGCACTCATATCGTTTACGCCGAAAAATCCGTCTACCTCTGGAATCTCTTTTTGTAACTCGTCGCGGTAACGCTGCGACAGGCAACCCATCACATAAAGCTTCTCTATCCTTTCTTCCTTGCGGGCTTTGACCCAGTGAAGAATGGTATTGACGGATTCCTCCTTTGCATCGTTGATAAAGCCACAGGTGTTTACAATAACAATATCGGCATCACCCGACCCGTCATGTGAAGTCTGCAGTCCGGCCGCTTTCAGTTGCCGGAGCATTACCTCCGAATCAACCAGGTTTTTGGCGCAACCCAGGGTAACTACATTGACAGATTTATTATTAAAGAGTTTCGTTTTCACTTCTTTCGTTTATGGAAAATCCGGGCAGCGCCGGCGGCCTGCCTCTTGGTTTAATGCACAATTAAAAAGCCGGGTGAATATCAGTTAAAAAGAGAGTCAACAAATTCATCCTTGATAAAAGGCTGAAGGTCTGTCATTTTCTCTCCGATTCCAATATATTTTACAGGAATCCTGAACTGATCAGAAATCCCAATGACTACACCACCCTTGGCCGTACCGTCGAGCTTTGTCAGAGCCAGTGCATTCACTTCGGTGGCAGCTGTAAACTGTTTTGCCTGTTCAATGGCATTTTGTCCGGTGGAAGCATCCAGTACCAGCAAAACCTCCTGAGGGGCATCCGGCAAGAGTTTCTGCATAACCTTCCTGATTTTCGACAACTCATTCATCAGGCCGATTTTATTGTGCAAACGTCCCGCTGTATCAATAATCACCACATCGGCTTCTTTTGCTATGGCTGATTTCAGTGTATCAAAAGCCACCGAAGCAGGATCGGCGCCCATACCCTGTGATACACAGGGGACTCCTACCCTTTCGGCCCAGATCTCGAGTTGCGAAACGGCTGCAGCCCTGAAAGTATCAGCAGCACCTAAAACAACTGTTTTACCCGCAGCCTTGAACTGATATGCCAGTTTACCAATGGTCGTAGTCTTCCCAACACCATTTACACCAACTACCATGATAACATATGGTGTTTCGCGTTTGGGAAAATCAAAACCCTCAACAAGCAAGCCTTTTGATGTTTCATCAAGCAGGGCCGATATCTCTTCACGAAGTATCTGGTTCAGCTCAGCGGTGCCCAGGAATTTGTCGCGGGCCACCCGGCTCTGGACACGCTCAATAATCCGCAGGGTGGTTTCAACGCCGACATCGGATGTAACGAGGATTTCTTCCAGATTATCAAGCACCTCATCATCAACTTTCGACTTGCCAATAATTGCCTTCGAAAGCTTACCGAAAAAACTGGTTTTGGTCTTCTCCAGCCCTTTGTCCAGATCCTGTTTTTTTTCTTTCGAGAAGAATGAAAAAATCCCCATTGTATGCTGTTTGTTAAATGATTGATTGGAAGCAAAATTAATCAATAAGCCCGATTGATGGTAAGGTATAAAATAAAACAGGGTCTTCTCTTAACGAATAAGAAAAGGCCCTGTCCCTGAATAAAGGAGGTAATTATTTCTTTGCCAGGAAATCTTTAACCTGATCGTTGGGAACAATATTTTCCTTGAAAGCATAGGCTCCGGTCTTCGGCGACCGAACCATGCGGATAACTTTAGCATAATCCTTACCTGATGAAGTTCTCAGGGTTGCAACTACTTTCTTTGCCATGGTCTATTGTTATTTAATTTCCTTGTGAACAGTAACTTTCCTCAGGATTGGATTGTACTTTTTAATCTCAAGCCTCTCGGGAGTATTCTTCTTATTCTTGGTGGTAATATACCTTGAGGTTCCGGGCATCCCACTGGTTTTGTGCTCTGTGCACTCCAGTATCACCTGAATTCTCGCTTCTTTGCTCTTCTTAGCCATTGTTGTAAGCCTTTAAATTTTCGGACTGCAAAAATACAAATAATTACTTACCATCCAAAGACATGCATAGAAAAAATGTGAGAAAACCGGAAAATTTAGCACAGTGCATCCATTTAAAGCTGTAATTGGTTGTATTTCTGCATTTTAATATTGCAAATCAAAATATAAACAAATGTTTGTTGATATTTTATCCATTTCAAAGTCAGATTGCATCCGGTACAAAAAAAATAAGTAGGTTTGAAAAAAAAAGAAGCAGTATGCAATGGCAGATTCTGATCAGGGGATTCAGGGCCTATCTCCAGGTGGAACGATCCATGCCGGCAAATACCGTAGATGCTTACCTGCGCGACATCAGCAAACTGGCTGATTATTTTAGTCCCGAAAATCGCAATATCCAGCCGGCCGCGCTACAGCTGAAAGACCTGCGCCAGTTTGTGAATGAGCTGGCTTCTATCGGAATCGCTGCAACCAGCCAGTCTCGTATCATCTCAGGAATCAGATCATTTTTTCACTATCTTATGCTTGAGAATGAAATCAAATCGGATCCTACCGAATTGCTCGAAATGCCTAAAACAGGACGCCGGCTGCCAGATGTCCTTACAACGGATGAAGTTCTTAAAGTCCTCTCGGTAGTCGATCTTAGCGAACCGAACGGAGAAAGGAACAAAGCCATTCTTGAGACTTTATATGGCTGCGGACTCCGGGTATCGGAATTGGTTAACCTGAAACTCTCCGACCTCCATTTTGATGAAGGGTTTATTATGGTTACGGGTAAGGGTGACAAACAACGGATTGTGCCCATAGGTTCTGATGCCATCCGGCAAACCGGGAATTATCTGAAGTTTAAAAGAAACACTCAGAAAGTCAGCAGGGACAGTGAAGACATCGTTTTCCTTAACCGGAGAGGCAGCCGGTTAACACGGGCCATGATCTTTGAAATCGTAAAGAAACTTGTAATCAAAGCCGGCATTACAAAGACGGTCAGCCCCCATACCCTCAGACACTCCTTCGCCACACACCTTGTAGAAAACGGTGCTGATCTCAGGGCAGTCCAGGAAATGCTTGGCCATGCCTCCATTACCACCACTGAGATTTATACCCACCTTGACCGTGAATTCCTGAGGAGCAATATATTAAAGTATCATCCGCGAAAAACGATGGATTAAAGCCTGAAGGCTAATCTTCATCGTCCTCCATATCATCAAATTCTTCAATTTCACCGTCTTCATTTACGAATACGCCCCAGTTTACAGTCACCAGTTTTCCGTCCTGGAAATAGAAATCAATGAGACCTTCATCAAACGAAACCCTTTTTTCACCCCATTCTTCCACTTCTGTGTCAATCTGGGTAAGGCCTTCAGCTTTCATGAGTTCGGTAATTTCCTGTTCATTCATTCCGAATACCTTTTTACCAAACAGGGTTGTCTCCTCGTTATCGGTTTCGAAACACGACAGTACATGATTGTTTTTGCCTTCAAAAAATACCGATAATCCTTCCTTATCATAATTCCAAAGGATGGTATCGAGATCTTCATCGGCTTCTTCACCCAGGTGCTCAATTTCAAGCGGTTTACCGAGTGTATTTTCAACAGTTTTTGGCAGATCGCCAAATTTAAGGTCATCC
Source organism: Bacteroidales bacterium (assembly GCA_016705005.1). Lineage (GTDB taxonomy): Bacteria > Bacteroidota > Bacteroidia > Bacteroidales > Lentimicrobiaceae > Lentimicrobium. The sequence goes on from JADIZB010000039.1 coordinate 19,837, forward strand.
AGACCTTCGAGCAGAAGAATCTCCATTTTCATTTTTCTGAATTTTTGTTTTCGGTTTTTGAAGTAATCTTTATTTCCTGAACAGGGTATACTAATTAAAAGGTGAATCAGGTTCTTTGGCCATATAATGGTAGGCCATACGGCTGACCAGTTTCGGACAGAACCTGTTCAGAAAGACAGTGAATTTTCCTTCCAGCATTGTAAGAATAATCGAATCCTTCCTCCGGATGGTAGCCCTGACAATTTTCCTGGCTGCCACCTCTGCCGGCATCATGTTTGATTCATTTCGGGGAGTTTCTCCCTGAGGACTGCCATCGGCCGTCAATGCAGCTGTTCTGATGTTTGATGAGGTAAATCCCGGCGCAGCAATCAATACATGCAGCCCGGTTTTCAGATTCTCACATCGCAACGTATCAAGAAATCCCCTGACTGCAAATTTAGAAGCAGAATAGCCTGTCCGACCCGGAAGTCCTACATAACCGGCAATTGAAATAATCCCTACAACAGATCCCCGGGTGAGCAGCAGATGAGGCAGGGCAAATTTTGTGCAATAAACAGTGCCCCAGAAATTCGTATCCATCAGTTTATGGAGGACATCAGGGCTGGTTTTTGCAAAAACTGCCCTCATCGAAATCCCGGCATTGTTAACCAGGATATCTATTTTGCCAAAATGGCTGAGCGTCGATTCAATCAGATTTTTACAATCACTTTCAACACTGACATCTGCTTTCAGTGCAAAAACATCAATACCAACCGAACGCAGACTGTTTTCAGCCTCATGCAAACGGTCGGCATTCCTGGCCGAAACAACCACTTTAGCACCCAACCGGCCAAATTCCTCAGCCAGTGCAAAGCCAATTCCGGAGGAACTGCCTGTGATAATTACTACCTTATCTCTGATTTCACGCATATCTTTAACCTATGCAATATTAGCATATTTTCAGGCTCCTTCGTAAATCAATTACCGTCAATAATTATTATTAAGTAATGAGCGCGTTGGCAACTTATATGCCGATAGTGTGAACCAGGCATTTTGATAAGTATTTTGTTTTTCTTTACCTTCGGCTCATCATAATGACCGAAGGTAATTTGTATGTCATCGAAAATCATCATCGAGGTTTGCGCCGGCTCTGTTGAATCGGCCATAGCAGCATCAAAAGGCGGAGCCAACCGGATTGAGTTGTGTTGTGCCTTGCCGGAAGGAGGGTTAACACCATCACAGGCCATGATTGAATATGTTATTGCAAACCTTAATATCAAGACTTTTGTCCTGATCAGGCCCAGGTCAGGTGATTTCAGTTACAGCAGGGCTGAGTTTGAAGTCATGAAGTCGGATATTTTCGCTGCAAAGGCTAAAGGAGCTCACGGAATTGTTACCGGAATGCTGAATACCGATGGAAGTATAGATACCTGCCGCATGAAGGAGGTTGTAGAAATGGCAAATCCGATGAAGGTAACATTCCATCGGGCATTTGACCTTGCAAAAGACCCATATGAAGCACTCGAAATAATTATAGCACTGGGTTGTGACAGAATCCTTACTTCAGGAATGGCAGGAACCGCCCTTCAAGGTGTTGAACTAATTTCAGGACTTGTAAAACAGGCTGGTTCGCGGATTGTGATTATGCCCGGAAGCGGGATAAATGCCTCTAACCTCGAAGAGATTTATCTGAAAACAGGTGCACATGAATTCCATTTATCAGCAACCTCAGCGACTCAGAGCAGAATGGTCTTCAGAAAACAGGGGGTTAAAATGGGAAATGGAACCGCTGATGAATACAATTTTCAACAGACTGATAAAAACCTGGTCTCAGAGGTCTGTACTCTGGCAGCCCGCCTGATCTGATCTGCCTTTTGCCGGATGCCTGAAATTTAATTCCTTAATCCCGGGTAATATCGCCTGAATGCCATGCAAACGTGGCCTTTCAACAGTTTTCACATTTGATCTGGACACCGGCTTTCGCTGCGGAGGCAAATGACGTTTTTCAGGTGATACCAGATCAATATATTTTGTTTAGTCTATTTAGAATTATTCTAAACAATTTTACAGTAAGTCGTGTTTATTTTAAAAACTCAATATTATGAAAACAAAGCTACTCTTTTCAACTTTATTCATTTTCCTGTTTCTGGGGTCTTTTTTGACTTCCTACGCTCAGGTTCAGGTAATATCACCCAATGGTGGCGAAAACTGGGTCAACGGATCTGAAGTCAGTGTTGTATGGACATGTGAAAACGACTATGATTACTATTCCATTGAATTCTCCTATGACAACGGGGCAAACTATTATGTGCTGGATTATGTTTATGGCATGGCCGGAACAAATGTAAGTTCCTGGATTCTCAATTTTGCTGCTACCGATGAAGCAAAAGTCAGGGTTTCCAATTACAGTGATCCATCAATTTCTGATGAAAGTGACGGTACTTTTTCTGTTGTCAATCCAACATATTATATTTATACTCCCTATACAGGGGCGGTATTTTACCAGAACAATGAAATCATTGTGCAGTGGTATGCCTCGAACAGTAACCCTGCCAATGTTGATTTTTCATCAGACAACGGTTTAACCTGGGTCCAGGTTGGGAATGACATTTCAGGTGAAATCCACTATTTTGAAGCCCCTGTTGTAAATTCAAATCAGTGTGTTGTAAAAGTATCAGATGCCACCAACCCTGCAGATTTCAATGTAAGTCAGGTATTTTCGGTGATTCCGGCTCCTGAACTGTCCCTGGTCAGTCCGAACGGTGGTGAAACCTGGAACTATGGTGAATTATCCACTGTTTCCTGGACTGGATCGAACATCAGCCCATATGTTGATCTGGAAATATCATCAGATGACGGTCAGACCTGGCAGACATTCTGGTATGCAGAAAGTGGCCCTTCGGGTGGAAGCGCCCTGGTAGAAACACCTTTGATCCACACGGAGACAGCCCGTATCAGGATATCAGACTATAATTACCCTTCGGCCAGCGATATCAGTGATGCCGGTTTTACGATCAATGTTCCGCCGTTTATCATTTCTTATCCGGCTGCCGGTTATACCTACTATACAGGTCAGACTTTAACAGTTTCATGGTTTGCTATTGATCCGGTCGTAACCGACATTGAAATATCATTGGATAATGGCCTCACTTTCCAGCCACTGGCAACCGGTTTACCTTCAAATTCAGGTTACTGTGATGTTATACTTCCTGCCACAGCTTCTGATAATTGTATTATAAAAATAGTAGCCAGCAATAACCCCGAATCCTTTGCACTGAGCCAGGTGTTCAGTATCATTGAAGCACCTGTCCTCACATTGGTTCAACCGAATGGAGGTGAACTATGGGACAATGACTCAAGCTATTCCATCGGCTGGACCTATACAGGTGAAGTTCCTGAATACACATACCTGATGATAGACTTTTCTGCTGACAATGGTAACAGCTGGGAGAATATCGGCTTTCTCTACTATTATGAAAATGAAAATTCCTTCAGCTGGACTACTCCTGTGCAGACATCAGATTCATGTCTGATAAGAATATCCGATTATTACTACCCAAATATTTCTGTTACAAGCCAATCGGTATTCGCCATCAGGGAAATTCCTGAACTGGACATATGTATGGTTAGTGTTGATTCTGCATCTGGTAAAAATGTCATTGTCTGGAATAAATCAGACAGTGAATTGATTTCAGAATATGTTATTCTGAAGGAAGGTAATGAGGCAAACGTTTATGAGGAAGTCGGCAGTGTTCCCTCTGATGCTGTATCAACATTCATTGACAGCGGATCCAATCCCAGGGAGAAGGCTACTCGTTACAAACTGACTTTCCGCGATGCACAGGGGAATCTTTATGGAACCGGCTCCCTTCACCAGACAATTCACCTTTCTATCAGCCAGGGCGTTGGCAATACCTGGAACCTTAACTGGAATCCATACCTTGGATTCCCGGTAAGTTCCTATAACATCTATCGTGGTAGTAATTCAGAAGATATGCAGTTGCTCGGGACTGTTTCGGGCAATTTTACTTCCTATACAGACCTGAATGCCCAGCCGGGTGTTGTTTACTATATGGTGGAGGTGATTAATCCCAATGATTGTAATCCTGAAGGGTTAAAATCCGGGAAATACAATAGTTCAATTTCGAATATTGCCACCAATAATTCTCTTGGCATTGACAATAAACTGCAGCTCACCTCACTCACTGCCTATCCCAATCCGGCAACGGATAAGATCAAGGTCATTTCAGGTGATTTTCAGAAGGAGAACTTTGTACTTACTGTTGTCAATTCAATGGGTAGTGTTGTTTTCATAAGGGAAATCAGTGGTTCAGAACTCTCAAATGGTTATGAACTTGCTACAGATGATCTTTCACCCGGACTCTATACCATTCAGGCAACGGGCTCTGAATCGGCAGGTGCCGTCAGATTCATAAGAAAAAAATAACATCAGGATTTTAGTTGAAAGCCGGCCCCAGTGCCGGCTTTTTTTCTTCTGTAGGTTTATTCGCCTGTTTCCATGCCTCAGAAGCAGATGGCCTTTCTTCATGTTATGTTAACCCGGAGTAAACCTGTGATCGTATTTTCGGGATTTCATCAGGATTATTAATGCAAAAATCAACATGTGGATATGTACACCTGCAAACCCGGCAATGCATAACATTGCAATCATAAATCCGGTAACCAACTTCCATGGAGTAATGCACCTGCAAACTTATCATTACCTTCGTCCCGGATAACAAGAAACACATCATGAACCTTCCACTAAACAATCCCAGGATTTTCATGATTCTGGCCGGATTACTTTTATTTTCATTCCTCCCCTGCCGGAATGCATTTTCGCAAAAGTCCGAAAAACTGAAAGTGATGACCTGGAACATCAGGCTCGACACACCCGACGATGGAATTAATCAATGGCAATTCAGGAGAGATGCCCTTTGTGATGAGATCTTATTGCGGAAGCCGGATGTTTTTGGAGTACAGGAGGCGAAGAGCAACCAGATGACCGATATGCGTAAAAGCCTGAAAGGGTATAAAAGTATCGGTGTTGGACGGGACGATGGTAAAAAGGGTGGTGAATTCAGCGCCGTCTTTTATAGCAAAAAGATTGTAAAACCAGTTCGGTCAGGCACCTTCTGGCTGTCAGAAACACCGGATATCCCCGGAAGCCGTGGTTGGGATGCAGCCTGCAACCGTATTGTCACCTGGGCTGAATTCCGGCAAAAAGCATCCGGTAAACATTTCGTAATGCTGAATACCCATTTCGACCACATGGGTGAGGAAGCCCGGGTACAAAGTGCCCTGCTGATCATTAAAAAACTGAGGGAAATTGCAGGAAAGCAACCCATTATTCTCACAGGAGACTTTAATGTTACTTCAAAACACAAAGCCTACAGGATACTCACTTTTTCAGAAAATGAATATACCTTGTCTGACAGCCGTATCAGGGCAGATGCTTCAGTCACCGGACCTGATTTTTCCTTTGTTGGTTTCGACCCGGCTTTTACTCCAACGGAACTGATTGATTTTATTCTGGTTACCTGGGATTTCAAGGTAAATGCCAGTGAAATCTATGATTTCAGAACAACGGGCAAATATTTGTCGGATCACCTGCCGGTTATTACCGAACTCGAATTCAGATAAAACCTTTATGACCATCAGAAAAGAACATGTTTCTGTCACTGAAGAAGGTGAGCATATTTTTCTGTTTACACTTGAGAATGGGCAGGGTATCCGTGTTAATATCCTGAATTACGGTGGGACCATTACACATATTTTTACTCCGGACAAGTACGGTTTATCAGCCGATATCCTGTTCGGTCCCGAAAATATACAGGATTACATCAGTGAGCAGTACCGTGAAAACTGTCACTACTTTGGAGCTACTATTGGTCGTTACTGCAACCGAATCAGAGACAGCAAATTCAGGATAGGTACAACAGATTATATCCTGAGTTCAAATGATGGGTTACATCACCTCCACGGTGGATGCACCGGCTTTGACAAAGCGATCTGGGAAGCTGAAACACATCAAACAGAGAACACTGTTGCACTGATTCTCAAACACTTTAGTCCTGACGGGGACCAGGGTTATCCGGGCAACCTCCGTGCAAAGGTTACTTTTACCCTGAATGATAATGATGAACTAATCACGGAATATGAATGTACAGCTGACAGAACTACACCGGTAAACCTCACAAATCACAGTTATTTCAACCTCGCGGGTGATCTTAGCAAAGATATATTGAACCATGAAATCTGCATTCCGGCAGGGCATTTTACCGAGAATGGCCCGGGGCTTATCCCCACAGGACGTTTCACTAAAGTTGAAAATACTGTATTTGATTTCAGGAAATCATCGGTGTTAAAAGAAAAGATTTCAGGTCTTCCCGGTGGAATTGATCTGAATTATATTCTTGATCATGGCATATCGGGTGATTTAAAACCTGCAGTCAGAGTGAGTGAAAAAACCTCTGGCAGGGTTCTGGAAATTTTCACCACACAACCCGGTATTCAGCTTTTCACTTTAGTTACCGGGCCCTATCCTATAAAATTAAAAGGAAACCCGGATCCTGGTCAATTTGCAGGATTGGCACTGGAACCCCAGCATTTCCCTGATTCACCTAATCACGGGGAGTTCCCGGACACCCTTCTAAGACCGGGGGATGTTTACAATCAAAAAAGCATTTACAGGTTCTCGACCTTGTAAATAAAAGTCTCAGAACACAAATAGTTTTGTCCGTTGTCCGCATCGTGAGCTTACCAGGTAACCGAAATCATAATTCATTTCAATCACAAAAAGCACTCCGAGGTTATGGGTGGGATTTGATTCACCGGTATCTTTCAGAATCGGAAAGTTTGCATCGTTGCCTTCGGCTGTGGCCATGTCGTTAAACATATAATTAAACCTGAGCCCAGTTGCCACTCCAAAATTGTCTGTACCGAAAATATAGCCCCCGAATCCGACAGCCATTCCAAAATTGCTCTTTTTAATCATTTTAGATACATTCTCTTCTGTAAAGGCTGTACTGCCGTTGTCGGAGAACTTCACAGTTGAGTAAGTTGACCATTGCGGTCCGATTTCAAAATAAGTACCGCTGCGGTTGGTGCGGTACATGACCAACATGTCAAGGCCGCCGAATGTGTATTCCCGCAGATTTTCAGAACCGGTGGGACCATCGGCAGGTGTATAGGTAAATGCCTGGTTATAGGTTGTTTTCATCACATCAAAAGTGATCTGGTGCTCCTGGATAAAGTTGAAGCCGAGTTTTCCGCCAAAAGTGTAACCGGGTTTAAATTTGTGCACAATATCCTGATTTTTAAATATCTGTGAATTGTACATAAAGGAACTGCCTATCCCACCTTTAAGACCTATATCAAACCAGGTCTGTGAAAAAGCAACGAGGACAGCAAATTGCAAAACAGCCAATAACAGGAATCGTTTCATAATAGGTATGTATTGAAAAATCAAATTTACAAATTATACAACAGCTTTAAACTAAAAATACCCTCAAATTGCCCCAAATATTTCAGATTGCCCGGGGTTGAAGTGAAATTAAATAAAAAAAAGGCGTAGGTTTGAGTTTCAAACAATGATTTACCAGAATTCAGCAGTCATTCCCGATTTTAAAAAGTATACTTCATGAACCCGCTCAGATCACTGTTTTTTTTAATTCTTCTCTTAACCCTATCATTAAGTGTCAGCGCTCAGCAATCCTTGTCTCCGGCTGATTTTGTGGATCCGTTCATTGGCACGGGCGGGCACGGACATACATTTCCTGGTGCTACTGCCCCATTTGGTATGGTCCAGCTCAGTCCTGATACCCGGCTCGAAGGTTGGGACGGATGCGGCGGGTATCATTATAGTGATGAGTACATCTATGGCTTCAGTCATACGCATCTGAGCGGGACAGGTGTTCCCGATTACTGTGATATTTTGTTTATGCCATTTACAGACGAAGTTATATGGAACAGTGGATCCGACGGAAAAAAAGGTTACCGGAGTCATTTCGGCCATGGCAGGGAATCGGCAAATCCTGGGTATTACAGTGTTTTCCTTGAAGATTATGGTATTGAGGCTGAGTTAACCGCTACTACAAGGACAGGTATACACAGGTATACTTTTCCCGTTGGACAGAAGCAATCTGTAATGGTTGATCTTGCTCACCGCGATAAAGTGACCGGCTCCTGGATTCGGGTTGTTAGTCCATATGAAATTGAAGGTTACCGTGGATCAACCGGATGGGCAAGAGATCAAAGGGTCTACTTTGCAGCAAAATTCTCAAAACCGTTCAAAGCTTCCGGGTTTGCTCTGAATGATTCTGTTGTCAATGCCAATGGTTTTTTGGAAGGGGTAAATCTTAAATCCTGGTTCGGCTTTAATGAGAATGAAGGTCAGTCTGTTACCATTAGTGTGGCAATATCAGCAGTGAGTGCAGAAAACGCCAGAATGAACCTTGAAAGTGAAACTGCCGGTCTTGATTTCAACCAGATCAGGCAGGCCACGGCTGCCTCCTGGAACCGGGAACTGGGCAAAATAGAAGTTAAAGGAGGCGCAAAAGAACAGAAAACTGTATTTTATACAGCCTTGTATCATACCATGGTCAGTCCGAATACCTATTCGGATGTGGACGGATCATACCTCGGGCGTGATTTCAAAGTACACAATGCCGGGAAATCAGGGTATTACACAGTATTTTCTCTTTGGGATACTTACAGGGCTCTGCATCCACTGATGACCATCATCGACAGAAGGAGGACAAATGATTTTATTAATACATTCCTGCGGCAGTATCAGGAAGGTGGAATGCTTCCTGTGTGGGAGCTATCTGCCAACGAAACATGGTGTATGATCGGCTACCATGCAGTCCCTGTAATTGCGGATGCCTGGATAAAAGGTATCAGGGATTATGATGGGGAACTGGCATTGAAAGCAATGATAAACAGTGCTTCAAAAGATATTTTCGGTCTTGATCATTATAAAAAATATGGTTTTATACCTGCAGGACTTGAATCTGAATCAGTTTCGAAAACATTGGAATATGCATATGACGACTGGTGTATAGCCAGGTTGGCAGAAAGCCTTGGTAAGGATAGCGTGAGTGCATCGTTCTATCAAAGGGCCCAGTCATACAAACACCTTTTCGACCCTGTGTCAGGCCATATGCGCGCCCGGTTTAATGGCGGGTGGTTTAACCCCTTCGACCCTTCAGAAGTGAACTTTAACTACACTGAAGCCAATTCATGGCAATACAGCTTCAGTGTTCCTCAGGATATTGATGGTTTCATACAGATGCATGGCGGAAAAGAAAAATCTTCAGAATTTCTGGACAGACTCTTTTCTGTATCATCGATGACTACAGGTCGTGAGCAGTCAGACATCACAGGCCTTATCGGTCAATATGCCCATGGTAATGAACCCAGCCACCATATTGCATACCTGTATAATTACTTTGGAAAACCATGGAAAACCCAGGAAAAAATCAGCCGGATTCTGAAGGAGTTTTATACAGCCAAACCTGATGGATTAATCGGAAATGAGGATTGTGGGCAAATGTCGGCCTGGGCTGTTCTCAGTTCCATCGGGTTTTATCAGGTATGTCCCGGGAATGAGGAATACGCCATTGGAAGTCCGGCTTTTGAAGAATCGGCGATAAACCTTGAGAATGGAAATACATTCCGTGTTAAAGCGGTCAATCTTTCTGATAAAAACATCTATATCAGGCAGGCAAGCCTCAACAACAGCATAATAAACAGAAGTTACCTTACTCATACCGAAATTATGAACGGTGGTGAACTGGTGTTGACAATGGGGCCTGATCCTGAGAAATCATTCGGAACAGGGCCGGGCAATGAACCTTCAACACGGATAGAAGGTAAGTCAGTGCTTGCTGCACCATGGGCGAATCCTTCTGACAGGATCTTCAGGGGTGAAATGACACTAAACTTATCGGCAGAGCCGGGTTCAATAATCACCTATACAACCGATGGCACTGACCCTGGTCCTGAATCTGAAGTTTATCTCCAGCCCATCAGGATTTCCAAAACCACTATACTGAAATTCACAGCTGCAAAACCCGGTTTTATTTCTCCTTCACCACAGTTATCTATCTTGACAAAAATGCCGGAAGCCATTGAGATGGTCTCATTGACTGAATTCGCATCTCAGTATTCAGGAAGCGGATTGAATAATCTCATTGATGGATTGAAAGGAAGCTCAGACTTCAGACTGGGCGGCTGGCAGGGCTTCGAGGGTAAGGATATTGAGGCTGTGATCAGGTTAACTGACAATCGGACAATCAGGTCAATTTCACTGGGCTGTTTTCAGGACATCAATTCCTGGATATTTTTCCCTTCTTCTGTTGAATTATGGACTTCTGCTGATGGCTTGACGTATTCAAAAGCAGGTGAACTGCTCAATGATTTCCCTGCAGAAAAATGGGGCTCATTTTCGAAAGAATTCACTTTCAGTAACCTGAACATTAAAGACCGGTTGATTAAACTCAGGGTAAATAATGCAGGTACCTGCCCTTCGTGGCATCCAGGTAAAGGAAACCCAACCTGGATATTTGCAGATGAAATAAGCTTTGGTTTCTGAAATACATTATCTTCGGGGAATGAATCCTGATGGTCTTGATTTATTTGCTCAATGGGCCCGCGAATCCGGCAATCTCGGGCTCGTCAGCTGCAGCAGCGGAAATTTGTCGCACCGGCTTGACAATGGTTCCATGCTGATATCCGGCACCGGCACCTGGTTGCCCTACCTGAGCAATGATCAGATCGCACACATGTCCATTGACAGTGATGAAAGCTATAATACTGTTAAACCATCGGGTGAATTCCGGCTTCACAGGGAAATATACAGAAAAAGAAAAGATATTGATACCATTCTGCATTTTCAGTCACCATCTGCCACTACTGTAGCCTGCATGGATCTGATACCTGATTACAATGTTATTATAGAGGTTCCGGTCTATATCGGAAGAATAGGCCATATAAACTATATCAGCCCCGGATCGGAAGAGCTGGCTGATAAGGCAAGCGAAGTGATGATGGAAGCAGACCTCCTGCAACTGGCCAACCATGGACAGGTTGTTTGTGGGACAGGTTTCAGGGATACAATACAGAAAGCCGTATTTTTTGAACTGGCCTGCTCCATATTGTTAAAAAGTAATTTCAATGCCAAACCATTATCTTTGGAAAACATAAAACAGCTGAATCAGTATCTAAAGGAAAAATAATAAATAAACCTTCTCGAATGTACAGACTGTACGTTTCCGAACGGAATTAGTAATCTTTGATCGAAAACGAACAGAAAAATGAATCAAAATTTGTTTAGATCAATTATCCTTTTTACTTTTATTGTGAATTTCTAAAAATTACTCCCAAACATGAAAAAAGTTCTTGTTGCTACCGACAAACCGTTTGCAAAAGTTGCAGTGGATGGAATCAGACAAATCGTGGAAAAAGCTGGTTATGAGCTGATATTGCTTGAGAAGTACACTGAACAATCCGACTTTGTTAAAGCCATTGAAAATGTAGATGCAGTAATAATCCGTAGCGATATTGCTGACCGGGCTGTTATCGAAGCAGGAAAAAATCTTAAGATCATTGTCCGTGCAGGCGCCGGATATGACAACATTGACCTGGCTGCAGCTTCTGAGCGTAAAGTAGTTGCAATGAATACACCAGGGCAAAATTCAAATGCTGTAGCTGAGCTTGCGCTTGGCATGATGGTTTATATGGCAAGAAGTTGCTTTAACGGATCATCAGGAACTGAACTCAGGGGCAAAACTCTTGGAATCCATGCTTATGGCAATGTTGGTAAATATGTGGCAGCTATTGCCCGGGGATTTGGAATGGAGATATATGCCTTTGATCCCTTTGTACCTGCCATAACAATGGAGAAGGACGGAGTCACACCTGTTGCTACCGTTGAGGAATTATACAGCAAATGCCAGTACATTTCACTTCATATTCCTGCGAATTCACAAACTAAAAAATCTATCGGGTTTGACCTCCTTTCAAAGATGCCAAAAGGCGCTACCCTGGTTAATACAGCCAGAAAAGAAGTCATTGACGAAGATGGATTGCTGAAAATATTTGGTGAAAGACCTGATTTCAAATACCTGAGTGATATTGAACCGGACTGCAAGGCGGAATTTTCAGAAAATTACACCGGCAGATACTTCTTTACACCAAAGAAAATGGGAGCGCAGACATCTGAAGCCAATGTCAATGCAGGTCTTGCCGCAGCAAGGCAGATTGTTGATTTCCTTGAAAACGGAGTTACAACTTATCAGGTAAACAAATAACATCAACAGCCTGAACTAAAACAGCCGAATCTGGTTTTTTATCGGGTTCAGATTTATTGACCAATCATAACCATTTATAGAAACAGGTGTTTCAGTAAAGCCTGATTATACGATAACACCAGCATAAGGAATATTAACCAACAAAACTTGTACACATGGATTCTGAACTCGAAAAAGCAGTAACATTCTTCAGGTTTGAAGATTTGAGAATTTATCATAAAGCGCTTGATTATATCGAGTGGGTAACTAAGAAAACCGGCTTATTTCCCAATGATACTCAGGCAAGTATCGGAACCAGATTTAATTTATCAGCACAGGCAATCGCTCTTAATATTTCGGAAGGTTCTGCGAGGAACAAGAGCCAGTTTATATATTATCTCAAGATGGCAAAGAGTGCAGTAAGAGAATGTGTTGTATTTACAACACTTTCTGCCAAACTTGGGTACCTGAACGAACATGATGTAGAAGAATCCCGCGGTCAGCTTATGGAAATGACCAAAATGATCGGGGCCCTGATCGGATCACTTCAACGGGCTACTGATCTTAATATGGAAGATCCGGATTAACCTGGCCTGCTTCGAAATTTTAACCTGAAAGCCACAGGTTAGTATTTTTTGTTCAAATTTTATTCAATACTTTTGCCTCATCCGGCAACCAGGTTGACTCCAGTAACCTGATCTGCCGGATGGATTGTTTTCAATACCTGCAATGATTCCGAAAATCACTAACCTAATAATAAATACATATGGCAATCCTTAAACCATTCAGGGGGCTCAGGCCTCCGAAGGAAATATCACAAAAACTGGCTTCCAGACCTTATGATGTGCTTAATTCACAGGAAGCCAGAATTGAAGCTGAAGGAAACCCTTATTCATTGTTACATATTATCAAGCCTGAGATCGACCTGCCTGCCGGAATCGACGAACATCTTCAGGAAGTCTATGATAAGGCCCGTGACAATTTTCATATGTTCAGGGATAAAGGATGGCTTATCCAGGATAATGAAGAATACCTCTATATTTATGCCCAAACCATGAACGGCAGAACACAGTATGGTATTGTCGGATGTGCCGGTGTTGAGGACTACCTGAATGGTATTATTAAAAAACATGAACTCACCAGAAAAGACAAGGAAGAAGACCGGATGAAACATGTGCGGATAACCAATGCAAACATGGAACCGGTCTTTTTCACTTATCCTGCTGTTGCAGAAATTGACACAATTGTTGAAGGAATTGTCAAAGCGAATGAACCGGATTACGACTTCACTGCCGACGATGGTTTTGGTCATCATTTCTGGGTAATCAGGGATCTGTCAGTTGTAGAAAAAATTGTCTCACTGTTCGAAAAGGTACCTTGTACTTACGTTGCTGACGGACATCACCGTACAGCAGCTGCAGCCCTGGTTGGCAATGAAAAGAAATTAAACAATCCAGGCCATTCAGGAAATGAAGAATATAATTTTTTCCTGGCCGTGCATTTCCCTTCTGATCAGCTCACCATAATTGATTATAACAGGGTAGTTAAAGATCTTAACGGCCTTTCGATTGAAGACTTTATGGTCAGCCTCGGAAAAGTTTTTGAAATCACTGAAAAAGGTTCAGAAATCTATAAACCTGATCGTCTTCACAATTTCAGCATGTATATCGGCGGAAAATGGTATTCGCTCACCGCCAGGCAAGGTACTTACAATGATCATGACCCTATCGGGGTGCTTGATGTAACCGTACTTTCACAGCTTGTACTTGATAATATCCTTGGTATCACCGATCTCCGTACATCAAAGAGGATAGACTTCGTTGGTGGTATCCGCGGATTGGGTGAATTAAAAAGAAGGGTTGACAGTGGTGAAATGGCTGTTGCCTTTGCTCTTTATCCTGTCTCGCTGCAGCAGCTTATTGATATTGCAGATTCAGGCAATATCATGCCACCCAAAACCACCTGGTTTGAACCCAAGTTAAGGAGCGGATTGATTGTGCATTCACTTGATTAAACAACAACATATGGAGACAACAGAAAGAGTATTCAAAGCAATGAGCGAAGCCGGCAAGCCAATGAAAGCCGGAGAAATAGCAGAATTGACAGGAATGGATAAAAAAGATGTCGACAATGCCATAAAAAAACTCAAAAAGGAGGAGAAAATAATATCGCCTAAGGTGTGCTATTATGAACCAAAGAAATAAAAAACGGGGCTAAGCCCCGTTTTTTATTTCTTCTTATCCAGATATTTGGCCAGTACATTCATCAATACATTGAACTTAACCGGCTTTGAAACGTAATCGTCGCATCCTGCATCACGGCTCTTATCAACTTCATCCTGAAAAGCATTGGCGGTTTGCGCGATAACCGGCAACATTGGTTTCTTTATCTTTATCTGCCTTGTAGCTTCATAACCATCCAAATCCGGAATATTTACATCCATAAGCACAAGATCGATAGAATCATCGGTGAGACTCATCTGTACACCAGTGTAGCCATCCGTAGCTCTCAAAAGCCTTAGTCCGGTTCTTGCCAAAGCTGCACTGATATAATTAAAGTTGGAATCAACATCTTCAACCACAAGCATGGTTTTTTCGCTCCAGTCAAAAAAGAGCGGTCTTTCCTTCATTTTGATGCCGGCATCCAGTGGTGACTTATCTGATGGTTTATAAGGAACTGTAAAGTAGAAAACAGAACCTTCGCCTGGAGTTGATTCAACCCATATCCTGCCGCCCAATAAACCAACAATGTGCTGTGAAATAGCCAGTCCGAGCCCTGTTCCTCCCTGGTGACGTTTACCATTGTTCTGTGCCTGACGAAACCTGTTAAAAATTATATCCAGATTTTCCTTTGTGATTCCGATACCGGTATCACGAACATAAAACAAAATACTATCTCCATCAGGTTTAAATCCAAAGGTTATTATTCCCTGATTGGTAAACTTTACTGCATTTACCAGAAGGTTAGAAATAACTTGTCTCAGTCTGAAGGGGTCGGTCAGAATTGTATTGCCACCGGGCATTTTTACATGCTCAACCAACAAAGCTACGTCGGTCTTGTATTTTCGGCGGATCAGATCAGTGTATGTAACGTACAACTCATCCATCAGTTCATTCAGACTATAGTTTTCGTACGTAACCGTGAGTTGACCGGCCTCGATTTTTGCAATATCAATGATATCATCGATCAGATTCAGCAGCGATTCACCGGCATGGTTAATGTGCTGAATATACTCTACTCTGTCTTCTTCGCTCAAATGATCCTCTGTAAGCAGTGTAGAAAATCCGATGATTGAATTCATGGGAGTCCGTATTTCATGACTCATATTTGCCAGAAAAGCTGTTTTTAGCCTATCGGATTCTTCAGCCTTTTCCTTTGCCTCCTTGAATTGCTGCTGAATTTCCTCCCTTTGTGTAATATCACGGCTGATGGCCATAATACCCAACACATTACCCTTCATATCATAAAATAATACTTTAACTGTATCCAGCAATCTTCTGCTTCCGTCAGGGAACACATTCCATTCCTCGGATCGGATTGGAATCCGATCGCTCAGGATTTTTTTATCAAATGCATGATACGATTCGGCAGATTCGGCATTAAAAAAGTCATAGTCATTCCTTCCTATGATGTCCTTTTCAGTCCTGCCAAGATAATTTGCAAAGGCAATATTGCAACCAATGTAGTTACTGTGAATATCTTTAAAAAAGACAAAATCCGGAATTGAATCTATTAATGACCGAAGTAAAGCCTGCTCCTTTTCCAATGCCTGTCGGGCAGTGTCTCTCTCCGAAATTGTGTTGTTAACCGAATCAGCCAGATCACGAAATTCAGAGAATGAGATCATCGAAGTATCCATCAACTCTGATTCGAGACTTGCTTTCCTGAAATTCTTTGTAAACCTGCTGAATTCCTTTTTCAATCTGCCGGAGACCATCCGGGCAACAATAAATGCCAGTAAAAGAAATAAAAAAGTAAACATTACCAACCTTAAAATCCAGCCATTAACCCTTTCATTCAACGCTATTTGCTTACCAGCAATATCTTTTTCAATATCGTTTCTGTAAAATCCGGCACCTACAATCCATCCCCAGTCTTTCACTGTATTGATGTAAGAAACCTTTGGTTCAAAATCTTTTGATGCCAGTTTAACAAACTGATATTCCAAAAATCCTGACCCTGATGTACGGGCTATGTGAACCTGCCGTTTATATATCTCTATCCAGTTTTTATCTCCGGAATTGATGATATCAATTGGTTGTTCAGGTCTGGTGCCATTGGTTAACAAAGCTTTTCCGCTGGTCGTGTTGATAAAGATATATCCATCATTACCATACCTTGTATTCGATAGCCATTCAAGTAGTTCGAGCTTCAAATCACCCTCGTAATTACTCAAAAAATCCTTGGAGCCAAGATACCAGTTTAATGGGGCGAATTTCCTGATGTAGGTGTATTTAAAAATTGTTGAATCGCCTGACTGATTTCGGATGGGCGCCCTGTACGTAAGGAATCCCTGATCTACTTCCTTCAGCAGGGCTACCTCATTTCTAACAAGGCGATTACCAAGACTATCCTGAAGATCAAGACTCATACGATCTTCAAAGCCCCTGCTTCTTGGCAGCATCACAGACCTGCCTTCGGTAGTGTAGATAAATACATCCCCTCTTCCGCCGTTAAACCTGATCGGACGAAGTGCATCCTTGATCATTTTTTTGATCTCGGCATCCGACTTGTTTCTTTTATTTTCCTCGTATATATTGTTTGCAATTGCCCATGCTTCGTCAACCCTTGTCTTTAACCCAAGCTTTATTTTATCCAGCGAAAGTGATCGGTTGTACTCAATATATTCAATGGCTTTATCAACCTCATTCTTAACAAGTTTTTTTTGCGCTTCAGTAAACGAAATACGCAGATTCTCAGACTCTTCACTAAATCTTTTCGATTGCCTGGCGGCTGAAAATACACCAAATAGCAATACCGTTATAAACGATAAACCAATGATGCTTATAGTAAGCAGACCAACAAGGCTTCTGCCTCTTAGGTTTTCAACGATTTCGGAAGGTAGCTTCAAACTGATTGACTCAAATATGACACAAAAAACAAATCTCATTTACAGGAAATGAGCCCTGTAAATGATGAATTCCACATACCGTTTATTCCTTTTTGTACAAATAGTAACCCAGAACAAACTTAGTAAAAATTTTATGCTAATCAAAGAAGAAATTATACTCCCATTGGGGTATTTGAATCAATAAGACATATATTCTTCAAATACGGCCTGAAGATATGATTTTCCTTCCCTTACGATTGAATCCCGGTATTTTTCCGAAATGGATTCTTCACTGAAATGCCTGACCCGGGCATCATAAACCATGTGACCTGCTGGTCTGATCCAGCCAACGCCTTCTTCAAAAGAATAATAGGCAAACTCAGGTGAGTAAGGGTTAAACATGTTCCGGCTCCAGTGAAATTCCCGGGCATCAATATCCATCTGGTGAAGTAAAGTTGAAGCAATATCACATTGATTGAAAAGTCTCTGATTTCGGGTGCCTTTAAATTCAGGTTTGATTACATCTCCGAAAAACAACAAGGGAATCTTGTGGTAAAGTGGGGTTGTGAACGACCAGTTTCGATATGAGTTGTGACTATGATCAGCAACAACAATAAAAAGTGTGTTTTTATACCATGGCTGCTTTTTTGCATTCCGGATAAAATCCCCAACCGAACGATCTGTATAAAAAGCAGAATTGATGTAGGGTTTTTCATTTTCACCCCAATCAAGAACATCCTCCATCGGCTGATCATAAGGTGAATGTGAACTCAGGGTAAACAAAGCAGAGAAAAAGGGCTGCTTCTCACGGTTGAGGTCATTTAACTGCCGGGCCAGTGTAAATTCATCGTGAACCCCAAGTTTACCCTTCTTTACATCGTTACCAAAATTTTCAAGTTCAGTAATCCTGTGAAACCCGTTATGAAGAATAAATCCACGAATGTTTCCATAAATAAGCTGTCCGCCAAAGTAAAAGGATGTATTGTATCCCTGATCAATCAGTTTTTGTGTAACCGTAGTCAATTTTGAGAATTTATCGGGCTGTACCGTAATGGATGAGATCGGATGAGCAGGAAACCCACCGAAGATGCTCGACATAGCCTGCTCGCTCCGGGGGCCTGTGGCCCAGAGGCTTGTGAATAAAATCCCCTCCTTTTCAAGTTTATGAAATTCGGGAGTGATTCCGGATTCTCCGCCCAGCGATTCAATCAGGTCGGCCGACCAGCTTTCGAGAATCAGCAGAACAATGTTTGGCCTCTGTGTGGTCAGAACCATTGTGGTGCTGTCGCGTTCTGTTTTGAAAATGTCATGGATTGTTTTGCTTACCTCTTCATTACTATAGAAAGCATAAGGATTCTTTCCAAAGTTCTTATAGTTCTCAATAACGCTGATAAAAAGGTTGAACCCCGAATTGACCGATGCAAGATTCAGAATATTGTGGTGGGAGTAATAGGATTCACTTTGATTGATGGGAATCTGCTGAACTCCTCCCCTTACTCCAATCAACAGCAAAATTGGTGTAATCACTGCAAAAGCAGCGATAAACAGGTAATTTCTGCCTGCGTTTACGATATCCTTATAGAACCACCTGATATATACCAGATAGCTGATGGTGAATTTGACCAGGAACAAACCCAACAGGGTAAAGAAAAGCCTTGTTGAAATGGTATCATATACTTCAGTAGGGTTGGTGAGGTAGGTAAATGCCTTAAACGGAAGTTTGGTTTTCCATTCCGGATAAATACCCAGTTCAACCACAGTTAAAAGGCAAAACAGAAAAACACCAATAAAAACGTAAACCTTGTTTACCTTATTTAACCAATGAGGGCTGTATATGGATTGAATCAGGAGAAGGACAAAGGGAAAGATCAGAAAGTAGCTTGTAGTTGCAAGATCAAGATGAAGCGCATGCCAGTATGATGCAACTGCTTCTTTAAATTCAATACCCTCAACCACTAACAAATTATAGTTAAACAAAAGAAAAACTGTCCTGGAGAATGCAAATAGCAACATCCAGAAAAGCAACTGCCTTAAAAATGAGAATAGTATTTGTTTCATTATCAATATATTAGAATTTCCTATAAAATCGGCTTGCAAAAGTACTCAAAGTTTCAGTGAGAACAGAAGTTTAATAATTCCTTAACTGACCACTGGTGAAATTCGTGGCTGAATATCCCTAATTTTGCAGCAAAGCATCAAGCGGAATATTTATATGGACAGGTTATTTGACAAACTTAAGAATCATCCCTGGATCCTGCTGGTTACCGTCGCTATATTACTGCCTTTTGCATTGTTTCTGAATATCGGCCTGATGCCACTCATCTCAGACGAACCTACCAGGGCCATCGTTACTCTTGAAATGATTTTATCGGGAAATTATATCACACCAACCATAAACGGAGAATTCTATTATAACAAACCTCCCCTGTTCAACTGGATACTTGCAGGTTTTGTTCATATGTCCGGCCGACAGGATGAATTCATTTTCAGGCTACCGACAGTAATTTCACTTATTCTTACCGGGATAACTGTTTTCATCATGTCCCGTAAAAGTCTGGGACGATTTTACGCTATCATTGCAGGCCTGATGCTGGTCACATCTGCCCGGATCCTGTTCTGGGATTCATTCCAGGGACTGATAGATATAACGTATGCCCTGCTTACTTTAGGTTCGTTTTTCGCATTATATCAGTTTTCATTCAGGCAGAAATACCTGCTGATGTTTATAATTACCTATGCTCTGGCAGCTGGCGGCTTCCTGATGAAAGGGATTCCATCCGTTGCTTTTCAGGGAATCAGCCTCCTTATCTGGATGTTACATGAAAAAACCTTCCGTAAATTATTTTCATTTCAGCATCTGGCAGGAATAGCAGTATTTCTGCTGATCACCGGAACATATTACGCTTTTTATCTGCAAACAAACTCCCTGCAGGATGTTTTCTCCACCTTGCTTGATCAGTCCAACAGGATCAATGATAAAGAAGGTACACTGTTAAGCTGGTTCAGCCATCTGTTTATTTTCCCGTTTGAGATGGTTTACGAATTTGCTCCATGGACCCTGCTCTTACTCCTGTTGTTTGACAGGAAAGTGAGAAATCAAATCTTTGATCAGAAATTCTTTCGTTTCTGTCTTTTGATTTTCCTGTCAAACATCATCATTTACTGGGTATCGGCCGACATGAGGCCCCGTTACCTGTTCATGCTATTTCCTCTGCTTTTTATCATTCTGACAAAAGCTTACAACGAGGCTTCTGCTCTGAACACCCGGATGTTCCGGTTTATCAATTCAATATTGCTTGCAATGACTGTTTTGGCATCTTTTTCACTGCTGATTTATCCTTTCTGGAAGGAAACCATGAACTTTTCCGGTGTTCGGGCCATCACCCTGCTTTTGTTCCTGGTCGCAGGTCTTGCGTCTTATGCATCGGTAAAGCTGCCACAATTCCGGCTCTGGCTTCTAGTTATTGTCCTGATTTCTGTCAGAACAGGTTTCAATGCCTTTAATCTTCCGGCAAGGTATAACTCATATCCGGATGCCGGATACCGCCAGGGTGAAATTACTGCAGGACAGCTTTCAAAAGGATACGACCTTCTGATCCTGGGCGATACACCTTTCAACCACGATGCTTCTTTCTATATATCACGTGAACATGGCAGCATTGTAAGAAGGACCTGGGAAATATCTGATAAACGCACCTGTTATATCACTGATGAGAAAAATCTGGCTAATTTTGCAGAAAAGTTAAGGAATTATGAAGTTTTGCATAAATTCAGCATCAAATTAAATGAATCAAGACTTTACCTGATAAGAAGATAAAATGAGTGATCCCAAATTATCAATAATCATCTGCGTATACAACGAGGAGCCGAACATTAAGCCACTGAATAAATGGATTAATGAATCAATCAAGGATATTGATTACGAAATTATTTATGTGGATGATGGCTCCACCGACCGCACCCGTCAGGAGATCATCGCGCTGAATGATCCACGGGTTGTGCTTGTTGAATTCCGTAAAAACTACGGACAAAGTTCGGCATTGTACGCCGGTATTGATCAGGCCCGTGGCGAATACCTGGTTACCATGGATGGAGACCTTCAGAACGACCCTTCAGATATTCACATGATGCTGAAGCTGGCCGAGGATGAGGATTGGGACCTTGTTGCCGGTGTTAGAAAAAACAGGCAGGACGGAGTATTTTTCAGGAAAATACCGAGTAAAATTGCAAATTCCATTATCCGCAACAGTACTGGTGTCCACATCAAAGATTACGGTTGCACGTTGAAGGTTTTTAAGAGTGATCTGGCTAAAAATATCGGGCTGTATGGTGAACTCCACCGGTTTATTCCCGTGCTTGCCAGCCTTGAAGGAGCCAGAATCACCCAGGTTGATGTTAAGCACCACGCCCGTGAATTCGGGAAGTCGAAATATGGCATCAACCGCACCTTTAAAGTGGTCAGCGACCTGCTGCTCATGCTGTTCTTCAAGAAATATATGAGCAAACCCATGCACCTTTTTGGAGGCCTCGGACTTGTATTCTTCATTATCGGAACCATCATCAATACCTATTTTCTTATTCAGAAGATCTTAGGTCACGACATCTGGGGAAAACCGATGCTGTTGCTCGGAATCCTGCTGCTGATTGCCGGAATTCAGCTGATTACCGTAGGAATTATGTCGGATGTGCTGATGCGTACCTATTACGAATCGCAGAACAAGCGTCCTTATAAAGTCAGGAAAGTTCACACATTCAAAGGATAGCATGCCAGGTTATCTCAAAGCTTTTCTCAAGATTGCGCTCTCGATAGCCGCCTTATGGTATGTCTATACAAAGATAGATCTGAACGAGGTCCTGCTGATCTTCGGTAGCGTGAGCTACGGCTGGCTGGCCACGGCTGCATCGCTGTTTATTGTTTCCAAAATATTCTCTTCGTTCAGGTTGAATCTTTTCTTTGCAGGCGTCCATTCACAGCTGACAGAAATAAGCAACCTCAGACTATACCTGCTGGGTATGTATTATAATCTGTTTTTACCCGGGGGCATTGGCGGCGACGGATATAAAATCTACCTGCTGAATAAGCAGTTTAAGATAAAGGCAAAAAAGCTTTTCTGGGCTGTATTGCTCGACAGGGTAAACGGTGTGCTTGCGCTTTTTGTTCTGGCCATGGTCCTGGTGCCTTTCATCCCTGTTCCCCAACTTTATAAATACCTGGCAATTTCACTGATCCCGGTTTCCGTTGTTGTCTATTATCTAGGCATACGATTCTTTTTCAAAGATTTTCTCACCGGAATTCATAAGACAAACCTGCTTTCGCTGGCAGTTCAGGTTTCACAGCTTATTTCAGCCTGGTTTATTCTTTTTGCCAATCACAATGCTGACAACACGCTGTCATACCTGTTCCTCTTCCTGGTTTCATCCATCGTTGCCACCCTCCCTATTACCATTGGAGGTATCGGATCGCGCGAAATAACCTTTTTGTTTGGTGCTGAGGTCATGAATCTTGATATCCACCAATCTATTGCCCTTAGTTTGCTGTTCTATGTGATCACTGCCCTTGTTTCGCTGGCAGGTATTTATTTCAGCCTTAACGGGAAGGCACTCGACCTCCATCTGGCTGAAAATCAGCTCCACACTGAAGAAACACAATAATTATGAAAAAAGTCCTGATTACCGGAGCTGCCGGGTTCATAGGGTCTAATCTTGCTGCCAGGATGCTTACAGAAGGCTACCGGGTAACCGGTCTGGACAATTTTGACGATTTCTACGATCCCCGGATCAAACGAAAAGCCGCGGAAAAACTGGCATCCTTTCCTGATTTCATGATGATCGAAGGTGATATCCGCGACCCTGAGTTGCTTGATGACCTTTTCAGAAAAGAAAAACCCGACATGGTCATCCATCTGGCCGCCCGTGCCGGTGTGAGGCCTTCCATAGCAGATCCGCAGCTTTATTATAATGTGAATGTGACCGGAACCCTGACACTGCTTGAAGCCATGAGAAAGGCGGAAATCAGGCAGTTGCTGTTTGCATCCTCTTCTTCTGTTTACGGTAACAACAAAAAAGTTCCCTTCAGCGAAAATGATCCGGTTGATAATCCCATTTCTCCCTATGCAGCCACCAAAAAGGCCGGTGAACTGCTATGCCATACCTATCATCATCTTCATCAGTTCAATATTTTTTGCCTGCGGTTCTTTACTGTTTATGGGCCCGGACAGCGCCCCGAAATGGCCATTCAGCAGTTCGGACGGAAAATCATGAAAGGTGAGCCCATTACCCTTTTCGGGGATGGCAAAACCAGGAGGGATTATACGTTTGTTGATGATATTACTGCCGGCATAGTGGCTGCTTCAGACAAACTGAACGGATACGAAATCCTGAACCTCGGCAACAGCGATACCATTTCTCTTATCGATCTTGTTCACAACATCGAAGAAACCCTGGGTAAGAAAGCCATCATCGAATGGCAACCCATGCAGCCGGGCGATGTTGAAATAACATTTGCCGATATCTCAAAAGCAGGTTTACTCCTAGGTTATCATCCCGGATATCCTGTTGATAAAGGCCTGAAGAAGATGTTCACCGATCAGGGGATGTGTTAAACCCAATTTTATACCTTTACTGAATGCGGAAATCAGATTGTTTCAAACTCCGGATTAACTGAAAAAAGAGTCTGAAAAATCAGGTACAGGAGCTGCGGGACAGACAGGAATGAACATATGAAGGGTTTGGTTTTAAAATCTTATGACTATTTCTTAAACCACCGGCTGGTTTTCTGGCTGGTTCTCTTGCTGGGTTTCGGCCTCTTGACTGCATTGGCCTCAAGGATATCATTCGAGGAAGACATCAGCCGGATGCTGCAGATGGACAGTAAGACCCGCGAATACCGGAAACTGATACAGAATACGCGTCTGGTTGATAAGCTGGTTATCTGTATTTCGGACCGTTCCCCTGCCGGAAGCCCGGCTGAAGTTAAGATGGCTTACTGCGACAGCCTTATTGAACGGCTGAAGACAATCGACAGCAGCCTGATCAGGAACATCACGTATACCCCCGATAATTTTCCCTACATCGACGTTTATGAAGCCTTGCTGAGAAACCTTCCATTCTTCATGGAGGAAAAGGATTATGCTGCCTTTGATTCGGTTTTCAGGCCGGAGAACATGCAGCATCATCTGGTGCAGAAGACAAAGCAGCTGTCATCGCTGACCGGGATCATGATACAGCGGACCCTGCCCCTTGATCCGGTCGGAATTTCAGATCCCTTAACCCTTCGTCTCAGGGAACTGGGAGATGCCAGTGGCTATGAAACCGTAAACGGATATTTCTTTACCAAAGACAGGAAGAACCTCGTACTCTTTGTAGAACCTGCCAATCCGGCGAATGAAACCGGAAAAAACACAAGGCTGATCAAAGCCATTGAAGGGTTTATTGATGAACTCGGCCAGGATGAATCATTCAGTGGCGCTGAATGCAGCTATTATGGAGCCACAGCAATGTCAGTAGGGAATGCAAGGCAGATCCAGCGTGATACCATCATCACACTGGGTGTGATGTGCTTTGTCCTGATCCTGCTGATCACTTCGGTCTTCCGCCGGAAAAGGACACCATTCATCATCTTCCTCCCTGTTGCTTTTGGTCTCGTGTTTTCACTGGCCTTCATTTCTCTTTTCGAGAAAAACATATCCCTGATTGCCATTGGTGCTACTTCGGTGCTGCTTGGTATTGCTGTGAACTATCCCATTCACATTCTGACACACCGGCTTCATGAAAACAACCTCCGGAAAGTCATCGGCGACCTGGTTGAACCCATGACCATCGGTAGTGCCACCACCATAGGCGGATTTATTTGCCTGTTGTTCGTAAAAGCTGAGATTCTTCATGACTTTGGGTTGCTGGGGGCCTTCGGACTCATCGGTGCCGTTATTTTCTCGCTGATCTTCATGCCACACCTGATTGGCCGGCAGGAAGGAAATGTATCAGGGCGATGGCTCGAAAGAACATCAAACATCCGGTTTGAATCAAACCCGTTTCTCATCTGGACGGTAATTCTCCTGACGCCTGTTTTTCTTTATTTTTCACAGTTTATTCAATTCGACAGTGACCTGATGCACCTGAATTATGTATCGCCGCAACTCGAAAAAACTGAAAAGATTCTACGTGGAAATGAAACCCGGAAACATCCTGTCTATGTTATTTCCTATGGAAAGAACTTCGACGAGGCGGTAGCTTCGGCAGGCAACATCAGGCGATTGTCCGATTCTCTCTGCCAGTCAGGACTGGACATCAGATACACCGGAGTCGGCGATTTCCTGATTTCAGAAAAGGAGCAGAAAATACGTCTGAAGCGATGGAGAGATTACTTCACAAAAGAGAAAATAGCAGAGATTCAAACCAACCTGATTGCCTCGGGCAAGTCGGCCGGTTTTAAGGAATCGGCTTTCATGAAATTCTATACTACACTCAATGCGCCTTCTGAAAGCATTGAAAGCGTGGATTATGAGCTCCTTAAAAGTGTGTTTGGAAAAGAAACCGTGTCTGTTAACAAGGATTTGACCACCATTGTTTCCGTAATGTCGATCCCGGCAGAATCAAGAACTGAAATTGAAAAGCTGCTGAATTTTCAACCGGCTGCCAGGATGCTCGACAATAAATACCTCTCATCGCAACTGGCTGCAATTATAACGGATGATTTCAATTTCATAGCCCTGTTTACTTCTCTACTGGTTTTCGTGGCACTGCTGCTGACTTACGGACGGATCGAACTTGCCCTTGCGGCCTTTTTACCCATGGTAGTTTCCTGGATATGGATACTCGGACTGATGGGTCTTTTTAACATTCAGTTCAACATTGTCAATATCATTCTCTCCACATTCATTTTCGGATTGGGTGACGATTACTGCATCTTCACCATGGATGGTCTGCTGCAGGGATACCGGAACAACAAAAAACAACTTCCGGTCATCCGGATGGGCATTGTATTATCGGGACTCACCGCCTTCATTGGCTTTGGGGTGATGATCATTGCCCGGCATCCTGCCCTTCAATCCATTGCCCTGGTTTCCGTCATCGGGATATCTTCGGTCCTGGTAATTTCACAGGTATTGATCCCGCTGATCTTCAATACATTCGTTACAAAACCGGTCAGTAAAGGCCATGCCCCGGTTACCATGAGGGCTTTTATACGGACGGTTCCGGCTTATTTCATGGCAGGAGTATTCTATCTTTTTCTCTGTTTTGCAGGTTTCATTTTGCTCATCGTCAATATTTCAGGTAAAAGAAACGGACAGAGGTTATTCAATCTGATGCTTGCGAAAACTGCCCGCATGCTGCTGTTTTTCCTGCGGCCAGTCAGAAGGGTTTATGCTGATCCATTGAATCAGGGATTGCCTGCCGGAATCGCAGTGGTTGCAGGTGAGCATTCTCTTACCGGTATGCTTGCCGTTCTGTCACTGGGTCCGGGAGTTCTGCTTTACACCGGCAGAAGCCGGCAGAGACTGCCTTTGCCCGGATTTCTGACAAGGAGGGCCGGTCACGATTCCGCAACTTACCTCAGCGATTCAGACCTTGAAATCATTCAGCAAAAGATTTCGACGGGATACACCGTTGCCATCATGAACGCATACCCTGAAATGGATAAAGGTAATTTCTTATCAGCAAACCAGGGACTTGTTGATCTTGTCTGCAAAAACAACATAGAAATCATCCCGGTGCTTTTGCACAGCAGCCCGGGTAATCCGGCTGGCTTTGCCGCAACAGAGAATATCCTTACTGTAAAAGTTCTTGAAAGTCTCCACTCCCCGGAAACAACGGATTATTCAGTTAAAGGGTCTTTAACAGGGACCATTTATCAGCTTTTTAATGATGAATTGGACAGGCTTGGTAAAGAATTGCCTGCACCAGGTATTTGCCGGAGGAGACTCATCAGCAGCTATATTTTCAAAGGACCCGGCATTGAGCGTGCGATGAGAACAGTATTAAAAACTGAAAACAATTTCGAGGCCATCAATGCACTAGTCCCGGTCAAAGGCAATGTTGTGGTTACCGGAAGCGGATTTGGTTTTTTACCCTTTATGCTGGCCTGTTACAGCCCTCAGCGGGTGGTGACCGGTTATGAAGCTGATGCGGAGAAACATGAGATCGCAGTCAACAGCTGCAATCAGCCGGCGAATCTGTATTTCCGTCATGGAACTACTGAAAATGATTCATTGGTTCCGGCCGGTTGCCTGATTCTCTGTAACCTGCTGAATGCAGGAAACCAGCATGAAAGATTTCCCCTCATTGCTGATTATGTATCGTCAGTTGAGCCTGAAGGAACCCTGATTGTCTTTAATTCTCTTTCGGGAGATACCGGGCAGAACCTGCTTGCCCGTTTGCTGAGTCCGTTTATGCACCTGTTTCCCTCAAGAGGACGGAAACTTTCTGATCAATTAAAACTGCCCGCCGCGGAACTCACAGGAATATTAGAGAAACTTAACTTCATCCCTGATCCTGGTAATCACGAACCTGGAAAATCAGGAAGAATCCTTGTATATAAGCGAAAACCGGCATGAACCGGGCTTAATAATTCCCTGATTAATTAATTAACCTTCAGGAATACCTGTGTATTGTCACTGCCCAGGTTGCCGGTACTGCCGAATCCTGCTTCAGGATCAGGGGGTGTGAGACCCGTCACTGCAGGATCTGTTTGTACCGTTTCGTAAACCATCCTGATCTTTTCTTCGTCAAAAAGGCTGAAAATGCCCATAATGGTGGCCGTTACCGGGGCAGTCTGGCTGAGGGTAATCACTCTGATTCCCTGCACCGGACTCAGCGACTGCTGGTAGGTACCTGTCAGGATATTGTGGATGCCTCCGGATGTAAAAGATTCAAACAGGTAAGTACCATCACCACGGTATTTCATAAAAACCGAATCAAAGCCAAATTGCTGATATACAGGTGAAAGGTTCTCCCCTACCGACACCCAGCCTCCAATGATCCCGATATCGGCCAGGGCAATACCCAGTTGTTCGGTCTCTTTCATGGCAACCGAAGCCGAATTCACGATCGCCAGAGGACCTGAAGGCCTGACCACCAGGGCTTCGGTACCATCGGCCAATCCGTTCAGATAGAGCCGGATGAAGGCCTGATTCTGTCCGGCGGTATGACTTACCCTGAAACTATCGAGCAAAGCACTGCCACCATTCAGAGTTAAATTAAGATCATCATTCCCGACAGGCAAATTCAGCGCTCCACCTTTGAAAACACCTTCCGAAAAATCAATGGTAACCAGTTCATTGTCATTGCTCAGGCTGATGCCATTCATGGTCGGACCTGTTGGCAGGGGAACCGGATCGTTATCGTCCGGTTTATCTTTACAGGATGACAGTATAATCAGTAAACCGGTAGTTATAAGTGAAACTTTCAGAGGGATTCGCATCGTTTTCATCTAAGTGGCCATCACAAAAATAATATTTAACAGCCATCTCCGGAATCAGGTGTGTACAATTAAAACAATTCAGGCAGATTTGAAATAAAAATCCGCCCCCCGTTTTTCAGCATTTGTCAGAAAACCATGACAATAATTTCATTGACATGGTTTCAAATTACCATAAATTTGCAGGACATCGCGGAACCATGGAAATCCTGAACGAACACATCAACAACATTCTTAAACAGCTTCCGCCCGATGTTGTTATGGTGGCGGTAACCAAAACCCGGCCGGTTGAGGTTCTGAAACAGGCTTACGACCTTGGCCTGCGCGATTTCGGCGAAAACCGGGTACAGGAAATGCTTGAGAAACAGCCAATCCTCCCGGCCGATATCCGCTGGCACCTCATCGGTCATCTGCAAACCAATAAGGTAAAGTTCATTTCACCTTTCGTGCACCTGATTCACAGCGTCGACAGCCTGAAACTGCTGGAAGAGATCAACAGGCAGGCGGCCAGGCAAAACAGAAACATCGATTGCCTGTTGCAGATATACATCGCCACCGAAGAATCCAAATTCGGGCTCGATCAGGCTGAAGCAGAAGCGCTGCTGGAATCTGAGGCATATAAAACCATGAAGAACATCCGGATCTGCGGATTGATGGGTATGGCAACCTTTACCGACGATGTTTCGCTGGTCAGGAGGGAATTTGCCGGATTAAAATCGATGTTTGAAAGCATAAAGCAGAAATACTTCCGGCAGTCAGCATATTTCAACATCATTTCGATGGGAATGTCGGGCGATTACCTTACGGCCATTGAAGAAGGCAGTACCATGGTGAGGATAGGAACGGCACTGTTTGGTGAGAGGTGATTTATAAACCGACAACAATAAAACTTAACATTGATTTAACATTGGTTTAACTTTCTGGTAACGCTGAGGCAATATTTTTGCATCATCACAAAAAGATAAACCATGAAAAAATTCATCAGAATAGCAGCTATTGCATCATTTACATTAGTGTTCAGCGCTTTAACCTTTGCTGAAGGGAAAACCACCAACACTCCGGTTGCAACAGCCTCTGTCAGCGGACAGGTACTTGACATCAATTCGGGCGAAGCCCTGGCAGGTGTTGCCGTTTCTGTTGAAGGAACCGAAGTTAAAGTATATACCGATCTTGACGGGAACTTCACCATCAAGGGCATTGAACCGGGAACCTATAACCTGATTCTCTCCATGATTTCCTACAAAAACAGCCTTGTTGAGAATATTAAACTTCAGGCCAACGAGACTGAAAGCATGAACGTTAAGCTTGATAACGAATAAAATGTAGTGTGTTTGTATATAATTCCACAGCCGTGTCACTGACACGGCTTTTTTTTGCTTCCGGGAAAACCGTTTTAATATTTACACCTCCCGGAATAGATGAATCAGGTTCAGGATTCCATATTTCATCATACCTTCATTGGTAAGGAACTAAGAACCAAGCACACTGTTTCTGCACTGCTTACTGCCAACTGCTTACTGCTTACTCTTTACTGCCTACTGCTTACTTTATGAGAGACGAAGGACGGGGGACGATAAAGGCGACGGAGCGACGGAGCGAAAAAAAGCGATAACTCCGGATGAAAAGCCTTCAATCGATTTTAGTAATACCTGATACTCCCAACTTAAATAGGGACTTGAGACGAGGGACGGGGGACGAAACTGCCTACTGACTACTGCCTACTGCTTACTATATGAGAGACGAGGGACGGGGGACGATAAAGGCGATGGTGCGACGGAGCGAAAAAAAGCGATAACTCCGGATGAAAAGCCTTAAATCAGATTATCGTAGTACCTGATTCCCTTTACTCCATACTCCATACTCTAACAGGGACGCGAGACGTGGGACGAAACTGCCTACTGACTACTGCCTACTGCTTACTTTATGAGAGACGAGGGACGGGGGACGATAAAGGCGATGGTGCGACGGAGCGAAAAAAAGCGATAACTCCTGATGAAAAGCCTTCAATCGAATTTAGTAGTACCTGATACTCCCAACTTAAATAGGGACTTGAGACGAGGACGGTGGACGAAACTGCCTTCAGCATACAACCTACTGCATTCGCTTACTGACAACGAGGGACGGGGACGAGGGACAGGCGAGGACGAAAACGATAACTCTGCCTACTGACTACTGCCTACTGCTTACTTTATGAGAGACGAAGGACGTGGGACGATAAAGGCGACGGAGCGACGGAGCGAAAAAAAGCGATAACTCCTGATGAAAAGCCTTAAATCAGATTATAGTAATACCTGATACCCTTTACACCATACACCACTCCATACTCCATACTCCATACTCCATACTCCTTACTCCATACTCTAACAGGGACGAGAGAGGAGAGACGTGAGATGAAACTCTGTGCTTCTTACTGCTTACTGCTTACTGCTTACTGCTTACTGCCTACTGCCTACTCTTTACTCCAAACTGCTAACTGTTAGTTATTATTTGTTAACTGTTAACTAATAAGCTCTTTCCATCACCAGCGTTCCGGTTTCATCCCATTTGCGCCATATGCCGCTCCGGTTTCCGGCAGTATAATGCATTTCATACAATAAACGGCCGGTGCTGTCCCATACAAACCAGTTTCCATCCTTAATATCATCTTTGTACCCTGCTTCAGCTGTTTTCACTCCGTCCTCATTCCAGGTTTCCCATTTGCCGGTCTTTTTACCCTCACTGTACTCACGGATCTCCTGGATTCTTCCGTTTTCATAATACAGGGTCATTTTACCGTCAACCAGTCCGTTTTTTACCGACTGTTCAAGCATTATTTTACCGCTGTCGTAGTATTCAATATTGGTGCCTGTGTAAAGCATTCCCTTTTTATAATACAACCCATTCTCATATTCCAGTTTCTGGGAAAAAACCGAGAAATAAGTCAGAATCAGCAAGGAAGTAATCAGTAGTTTTTTCATTTTATGTGTTATTGGGCTGCCTGCTTTACGTTTATATCGCATTGATTTGTTAAAGATAATAAACCTGAACACAGAATCTGTATCTGCATTGTGATTGTCCGGAATATTTTAACTGATAAAGGCACTGGCAGCATGGTTGAATATTTGAATATGTATCTCAGGCAGGATTCAGAAAAACTTATAGCTGATTCTCATCTGAAAAGTCATCCCCTGGTTTAATCGTGTAAAGTAACGGTCGTCGGCCTTGTATGATACAAAAACAGACTCCTTGCTGTTGTTGAGCAGGTTTTCAATCTTTATCCCTGCCTGGATCCGCTTGTCTTTTCCGAAACTCTTATTGGTATTGAGGTTGAGGCTGTGGAAAGGTCGTGCATAAATATCAGGCCTGTCGTTGATACCTACAAATTCAAGAGTCCGCCCCTGAACATTATAGTAAACACCGGCTTCGAACCCGCTCCAGAATCCCTTCTCACCACCATTGTATGCAAGACCGGCATTGATAATATAAGGTGATTGACCGGCCATATCCCTGTATTCTTTGATTTTCTCCCCACTTCTGGCATTCTCAACCCTTGATTCGTACTCAGTTTCACTCAGCCTGATCCTTGAGGTTGTTACTGTTACATTAGAAGTAAAAGTAACAGATGAAAGCGCTCTACTGATCATTTCCAGGTCCTTTCTGATCTCAAACTCGATTCCGCCCACCTGGCCATCACCCACATTCCTTGGCTGGAATGTGTTTGTTGAGGTAGTAGCATATTGCACGATCTCGATAGGATTGCTGAATGCCTTGTAGAAACCACCCAAGGAGATTGTTTGTCCGTTTTTTCCGAACATCTCCCACCTCAGATCAAAGTTCTGTATGTCGGTACTACCAAGATTCCCATCCCAGTAAGTTATACCAGCCTGGGTGTTCGCATCCGGGAACAATCCGCCGATAAAAGTGCGTCCGGTTATCGGGTCTGAAATCTCAGCATAGGATAACTCCCTGAATGAAGGTCTGGCAATGGTTTTTGCATAGGAAGCACGAAGATTCTGCGATCCGGTGAGATTATAGATAAGATTTACCGTAGGAAAAAGATCGGAATTGTCGAGTACTTTTCCGTTATCAAGCACATTTGTACCCAACTGATCCTGTCCTGTATAGCGTTGCACAAATGTCTCACTCCTGATTCCAACGATCGCTTTCAGGTTATTGATCGGACTGAATTCAACCGAGGCGTAAATGCCGGTATTACGATTGTTTGCATCAAATTTATTGGGATTGTCAGGAATAAACGGGGCCTCATAGGTGGTACCCTTACCGGCATTCCCTCCTGATGGCCATAAATTCTCAGGGCTGAAAATTTCATTGGGATCGCCGGTGAGAGAGAGATTACGGATATTGATGGCATAGTTGAGGATGCTGTAGCTGCGCTCCTTGTAAATATAGGATCCTCCGAACATCACCCTTGCCTTTTCTCCCCGTAGTTTAAAATCCCTTGCAAAATGAAGCTGGCTGACATAATTCTTTTCATCAAGATCTCGCCAGATGCGCTCAGGGAAACCCGACTCCGTGCTGATCGAATATATGCCATCGCGCACTTCATAGCGGGTGAAGCGAATATCCGGATCCTCAATTTTCGAAATTGTCGGTGAAAACTTCCACTCAAACTCCCACTTTTTGATAAAATATTTTCCGTTGACCAGGAAATTGGTCAATGAACGCTGGCTGTATTCAAGATTATGCTGTATACCATGAAAAACGGTGCCCTGGTTCGTTTTGCTGTAGTCGAAAACCCCTGCTTTTGATTCACCATTCTGAAGATGCAGAACATTGATCCTGTACTTTGATTTACCGGTTTTCAGGGCAAGGCCAATTAATCCACCGGCCAGGACACTGTGCACGCCATATCTGCCCGACTGCAGTTCCCTGGTTTCCATTTCAAAATCGCCTGGAGTGCTTAATATTCCATTTCGTCCGTATTCGGCATCCTCATAATATTCGGTATTCACTTTATAGGAAAGGGCTACATTATACCCCCAGGTAACCTTCTTACCCACCAGCTGATTTCCCAGTGAAATTCCGGCGCTGTAATCCATCATGCTGGTCTCCTTCATGGTAGCCATCACCGGATTGAAACCTTCCAGTATCTCGCGGTAACGGATCCCTTTCGGGCCTTCGGGATTACCGACTACCTCCGAGAACTGGGGAATATCTGTGACAGCCGGAATATCGCGGGTTCCATCATCAAAACCCAGAAAGTCAGTTTTACCTCCTTCATAAGTAAGGTAATTGTGGTTAAAATGCATGGATGGATTGTAACCCATTGATATTGAAATATTTCCTGTTTTCATCTCAGGGAATTCCCTTGTTTCGATGTCGATAACACCACCTGTGAAATCAGCCGGCATATGGGCGCTGAAAGATTTGTGTACGATGATGTTATCAATCACATTGGTTGGAAACAAATCCATTTGTACTGTGTTCCTGTCGGGATCAAGTCCGGGAATATCAACACCGTTCAGGGTTGTTTTTGTGTACCGGTCACCCAGGCCGCGCACATAAACATATTTCCCTCCTTCAACCGATACGCCGGGCACCCTCTTCATCGAAGATGCCGCATCTGAATCACCGATCCTTCTGAAATTTACAGCAGAAATACCATCCATCAGTGTTGTCGATTTCTGTTTCATGGTCAGCATGGCAATCTCAGAATTGCGCACGACTTCTGCTGTGATCGTCACTTCAGACAATTCAATTTTGGCTTCCTTCAACCTGAGGTTATCAAGCAGGCTGACTTCACCCGGCTTCACTTCAAGTTCCCTGATGTTAACCGTTTCGTACGAAATAAATGAAACCCGGACATTATATTTTCCCGGAGCAACACTGAGATTAAACTTTCCGTCAAAATCAGACATCGTGCCCGTTGTTGTTCCTTCAATAAAGATGGTTACTCCGGGCAGTGATTCACCGGTTGAATTGTCGTAAACGGTTCCCCTGATAAAACCATTCTGGGCATTCAGTGTAAAGAATGAAAAAATTGATATTACAATCAGTGTGAGTTTTCTTAGATGCATATCGGTGTATTATGGTTCTTTAATGATTGAAATATAGCCCGCAGGTAGTTTTTACCTGCGGGCCAGTTTCTGGTCAGTATGCAACAATAGATCAGAAATCAGTCAGTGCGCCTGAAACAGCCGCCCATGACCAGGTAGAAAATTTCGTAACATCAGCTCCAACTGTATTTGCACCTAAGGCAACGGTTGTAACAAATGCATCAGAACCAGCTTTGAAATAATCAGTTACCACTCCTCCATCAGGCAATGTCGCCTGCAGATCAGAAGCAGTCAATGCCAAAGGATTGAGGTCAAAATCCTGACCGGCTTTCATCCCGAAGAAGTATATTCCTGACATTTCAACAATGGAGTTATCATCAAGATCGACCAATCCATCTGCTATGCCAGCATAAACGGTTCCGTTCTTCAGTATATGTCCGGCTTCCATTGATCCTTCCGGTCCATCCAGTTCAAAGCACTCATCGCCCGGATTTACTACGATGAAGTTATCCAGCGTTCCTCCCCATGACTGATCAGTATCCACTGCATCATCACCGGCATTCCAGATTATAACGTTTTTAACAGCAACGGTTCCTCCAAACCATTCAATCCCATCATCCTGATTGGCTACAACCTCAATGTTTTCTATGATTGTTCCTGATCCGACGCCACCAAGAGTAAGTCCATTAATTTCATTGCCCTCGCCGATATTGGCACCACCGTGACGGATTGATACATATTTAATAATGCCGGAATTGTCGGATGCATCTGAGCCACCATACAATCCGTTCTGGTCTGAAGGGGGAATACCTTCAATCTGGACAGAAGATGCATCAGCTGAAATCGGTGCGTTGCCGAGAATGATGAGACCTCCCCATAAACCATTCAGTGTAGGCTCCAGATTTGGACTTGCAACGCTTCCTGGTAAAATCTCATCAGCAACAGAAGTGAATATAATCGGTGATGAAGCTGTTCCTTCTGCCATTAGTTTTCCGCCCCGGGCGATCAGCAAAGCAGTAGCATTAGCCCCTGTTCCGGCCTGCCCCTTTACGATAACTCCCGGTTCAATTGTCAGGGTTATACCTGCAACAACAGCAATACGACTTTCAAGAATATATGTTTTACCGGTTTCCCATGTTGTGTTTGCTGTGATGTTTCCGTTCACATTAACAACCAGTTCTTCTTCAACAACACTGATAACAGCTGTGGCAGAACCAGTCTGGTTCTTAGTGTCTGTTAAGGTCAATGTAACGGATCCTGCTCCGATATTTGATCCTGCTGTATAGGTAACCACTATGGAACCAGAGGTGGCTCCGGCAGTTCCATTGGTTTTGATTGATGCTGTGCCATTCGTTG
The DNA here is from genome assembly GCA_016705005.1 of Bacteroidales bacterium. Classification (GTDB taxonomy): domain Bacteria; phylum Bacteroidota; class Bacteroidia; order Bacteroidales; family Lentimicrobiaceae; genus Lentimicrobium. The sequence goes on from JADIZB010000039.1 coordinate 55,927, forward strand.
CCGATACACTTGAACTGTTGAATCCTCCTTCTGAAGTGAAAGTAAAAGTAATGTCAACTTCGGCACCTGACTCAGCAGTGAGATTTGCTGGTGCAACAACTTCAGGAGATTTAAAAGATTCATCATCCTTCTTGCAGGCAGTAAAAATTGCCAATGTGGCAATAATTGAAAACAAAAATACTTTTTTCATGACGTTAAATTTGGTTGAATTATTGGGCAAAGTAACCTTAAGCAATCCACAACCAGATTAACTCATATTTAACATATCATTAAGTTAATGTTAAGAATCGATCCATTCCGATCGTACCATCAAAATGAGACAATTAATGTAGCAAGTATATTAATACTTTGATAATTAATGCTTTATAGTAATTATTGTATAAATTTCTGATACGGGAATCTCCCGGAAAATCAAACTCATTATAATGTTTCTCTATTATTCTCAGGTCAATCTGAAGTTAATGTTAAGTAACTCCCGGCATAAAATCATGATCAGGCAGGTTTCCTTTAAAATCATGCAACATTTCTACAAACTGCGAAAATATGTTTTAGAAAAAAAACATGGCTCCTTAAAGCAAAACTGACATTACTTTTCAGGATTCATTTCATTAATGAAAGTGCCTGGATGGTTTAATTTATGCAAAAAAACATAAACATAACAGATTGAGTAAGACCGAATAGTAGTAAGCGTAAATTTGTAGTTATGAAATTGACCAATAATTTATCGATCACCATAAATTCAACTGCACTTTATCTGCTGTCGTACTTGTTCGTATTCTTTATCCATCAGTTATTTACCATATTATCGGCATTAATATTCAGTATCCCGGTTGAAATTGATTATACGAAAGTCAGTTTTCTCATTTACCGATATGCCTGGACTTTTGATTCAGTGAAAATCATTTACAGCACCGGGCCCGTGATCTGCATGATTCTTTCGATATTTATGCTGGTTGTGGCTGTCAGGTTTAAGGAATACGACGGACTACTGAAAATGTTCTTCCTATGGGGATTTATACACAGCATCAACCTGTTTCTCGGTTCTGCCCTTGCCGGTGCATTGCTGGGTGAGGGATTCGGTCATGTATTGATCTGGATGTTCATGCCCGACACGGGAAAGATGATCATCACACTCCTCGGCCTTTTCAGTCTGGCAGCCGTTGGATTCGCAATAACCCGGCTATTCCTGCTTTCTGCGAATAGTTACTTCAACAAACAGGAGCCGTCCGACAGGCCTGTATTCCTGTTTCACCAGGTGCTCCTGCCCTTCCTCCTGGGTACTTTGATTATAGCGGCTTTCCGTTTCCCTCTCAACTATTATGAAAGTCTGAGGCTGATCACTCCTTTAATGGTAATTCTCCCGGCTTTCCTAAACAGCGCCGGCTTTCCGGTATTCTTTTTTGATGAGGACCCCAGGAAAATAAAAATAAGCAGCAGCCTGATTGCTGCTGCTATTATAATTCTTGTAATTTACAGAATTGGATTACACAATCCAATAAGGTTGTAGCTATTCGGCTATGATCTGTACTTTCCCCCTGACGATTCCCTTATCAGTCCTGGCATTGATAAAATATATGCCGGGTTTGATGTTCCTGGTAAAAACGTGAAGCGATTTTGATTCCGCATTTTCAAGGTAAACAATCCTGCCTGAAAGATCACAGATGTTAATCTGACGGATCACCTCCGGCGATTCAACAACAAAACTTCCAAACCTGACCGGATTCGGGAATATGCGGATATTCGAGGCCAGGTTCTCCTGAATGCCTACCCCACTATCGCATCGTACAATGGCATTCCAACCTCCAAAATTGTTGATCGCATCTGAGGTAAATGAAAAAGTGACTGAACCACCGGCAATACTTGAATAAATGTCTTCAGGGATTTCACTTCCGCAAAGACTGGCCAGTAAAGGCGAGTTGATGCCAGGCCCGTCATAGATTTTCAACACATCGCTTGCACATCCGGTGGAATTCTCAAGATTAAATGATGAGAAACTGACACGCATGACCTTTTCAGGATCGGCTGAAGTGAAGGTAGTCACAAGATTTTCACCTGCAGTATAATCAGCATCCGGGCCCTGACTGTCGAAGAAATTCGCATAACAGGTGGTCGGGTTAAGCGTACCGATATAATAATCAGGGTTTACGGTGATGTAATCTTCCTTAACCAGTGTATTTCCTCCTATGGAATTTGTCACATAGAGACTGACATTGTAGGTTCCAGGTACATTATAAGTCACTGTCGGATCGGGCGCAGTTGAGGTGGCAATATTCCCCCCCTCAAATGTCCAGAGCCGGCTTGTCGGGTTGCCTCCTGAATTGTCGGTAAACTGAACCGATCCTCCTGCATGTGTCGTCAGTGTATTGGCTGAAAATGCCGGGATCGCCGTTCCGTTCCACAATTTTACATCACGCCGTATGGATTCCTTATCTGTAACGATAACATTATGAATGGTTTTAGGCAGATAACCTTCGGCAAAAAAAGTCAGGTTGTAAGTGCCTGCTTTTAACAGGCGATGATAATTTCCTACCGGCATCGCAGAAAATACCATGGAACTATCCTTGTCAAAGTTACTGATATATACCTGAGCCTCAAGTGGTTCGTTGGTAATCGTGTCGGTAACAATTCCCCTGACACCATAGGTTACCTGCTCCATGTAATTGAGCATTGAGCGGTAATTGTAATTCCAGTGATTGAGCAGCTGACTGGCAGGAATTAGTTTGACATCTGAAATCTCCATAGTTACTTCGCGGCATTGCTGGAAATAATTCATATAGTCCTGCCGGCCACCGGTAATCCTGTACCAGGCATAACCATTGGTAATTCCATCATCGAATTCATTCATATAATTGCTCGGGCTGTGCGCCTGACAGGTATCGGCATATTCATGGCTGACAAGTTGCCACCACTCATCATCAGCCGCAAACCGGCTCCAGGTATCCCAGGGATAGTTTATAACTTCAGTACCTCCATGGAAATTGGCACTCATCACAAAATCACGATCTTCGGCGAAATTCATGAAAGCGACAGTTTCGGATTACCATTCTTCTCCATCAGGATGAGGTCCATCTACAGGATCACGGTAATTCCGGTTCAGGTCAACATAATTGGCATTGTAACGCTGAGCTCCGTTGACTGAATTATTTCCTCCGGCATAAGTCCCGTCAGGATTGGCCAGTGGATTGATCCAGATATCAATATTATTGATCATATCTGTTATTCTCGGGATCTGATTATAATTTAACAACAGATAATCGATCAGGTGCAAAGTATTGACAAATCCGGTTAACTCATCCCCGTGAATTGACGATGTGTAAAGAAATTCCGGCTCATCCTCCTCAACATTCACATTATCGGAAATCCGAAGCACCAGTAATTTTCTGCCACTCGGAAGCACCGCAATGGTATGCAATGCGCAAATATCAGGATGAGCATTGGCAAAGTCCTGCATAATCTGCACATAAGCCTCATAGGTTGGATAATAATTCCATTCGAGCACCTCCCTCAGATCGGTTGTCATCTGTGGGTCAATCAATGTTCCCGGGTGCTTCAGCAAAACGAAATTCCGGTCAATGCCTTGTTGCAGAACCGAAAACTGTTTTTTGCTGGCATAGGCAAAAACAGTATCCCGTTTTATATTGTCGATACTGATGATCTTCGTCAACGTCCCGGCATCATGACCAGAACCGGGTAAAGCAAAGAATATCTCTCCTTTTGACCCGAAAATCTGATCAGCATCAACTTTTTTTACAGAAATCTGTGCGGAAACACAAAGGAATACAAATGAAAAAGTAACAGTAAATAGAGTCTTCATTTTAGTTAAAGAGTTGATTAAGTGATTAAGATTCAATGCCTTTTTCCTTCAGTTCCGCTATAAAGCCTGAAATTAGCCCCTGTGTAGCTTTGTTTACTTTAACAACAGGCAACCTTAAATTGTTGGGAACGAGTTTCATTATCTCCAGTGCGGCTTTTATTCCACCGGGACTGCCATCGGCAAAAAGCGAATCAATAAATGGCAACAACTGATAATGCAATTTTCGGGCTTCTTCCAGATTTCCCTTCAGAGCAGCTTTAACCATTTTGGAGAATGTCAGCGGATAAGCATTGGCTACAACCGAAATAACGCCATCGGCACCAGCCGCAATAAGCGGCATTGTTATAGCGTCGTCACCTGAAATTACAAGAAAACCTTTTGGTTTGTTCCTGATAATTTCCATGATCTGACCAAAGTTACCCGATGCTTCTTTAACAGCGATGATGTTTTCGAATTCACGGGCCAGTTCAAGTGTGGTTTCCGGTTTCATATTCACGCTGGTACGACCGGGTACATTATAGAGAATTACCGGAACCGGGCTGGCACTTGCAATGTGTTTATAGTGCAGAAACAAGCCACGTTGGGTTGGTTTGTTGTAATATGGCGTAACTGATAAAATCGCATCTATTCCGTCAAGGTCAATACTTCTGAGCTGATCAACCACTTCCTGGGTATTATAACCTCCAACACCCTGAACCAAAGGCACACGCTTGTTGACGGTATCCTTGACAAAGCCAACGAGGGCATTTTTTTCATCTTTCGAAAGCGTAGCTGCTTCACCTGTTGTACCCAGTACAACCAGATAGTCAACACCATTGCTTATGGTGTGTTCGATCAGTAATTCAAGTGAACCGAAATCTATGGTACCCTGTTTATGGAATGGTGTAACCAATGCTACACCTGTCCCTGAAAATTTTGATGTCATCGTAAAGCTTTTATCATTAAATGATTAATAACTGGAATTGGAATGAGGTCTTCTGGTCATTGCAATTTAAAGACACTTGTATAATGAACGAGCTGCCTGATCAGTTCGTCGCTTTCAATCAAATCGTGTGTTTCAATCATCAGGTCGAAAGGGAGGCCTTCCTCTCCTGAAGAACGTCCAAGTTTAAAGCCCGCCTTTGATAAGGTTGCAATGTAGTGTAGCGGAAAATCGTCGGAGGTTGCCAGATCAATCAGCATATCAAATTCATACTCAATGAATTTAGCAACAAAATCAACCTTAGGCCTGTAAAAGATATCCAGATGACCGGGTAAAATAATATCATACGCGAGTTTTTGAGCGTAATAAGGCGGCAGTTTGCGGTAATCGTAAAAACCGATCACCTGAACACGCTTTCCCACTTCCTGAAGCTCCCTCGAAAACCTGGATACCCGGTCATAATCTGATTCAGATTGCATATGAAACAGGATTCCGATTTCGCGCGTAGCTTCCAGATTAACAGCTTTCCGGTTACGGTGCAGCTTTGCAGCTTCTTTTTTAAGAAGCCTTTGGCCAAGCTTTATCCTCAAATTGGTGATGAATCCCAATGTTTTATTTTTTGTTGTTAAGTTAAACATCCGGTAGCCCCTGAAGTACCGGAATTGCCAGACCTGGCAGATTGATTATGAAGCCATAAAATTATAAAACAAAAGGAACTTTTTGCCTGCTTCGTGAATATTTCTCACATTATTTATCCTGAATCAAACAAGAGGTAATCTCACCGATATACATCCTGTGATAGTCATTCAGGGGATAATTTTTCTGAATGGACGGTTGCAGAAATCCAACCGGGTCCAGATCCTGAAAATACAACTTCCTGCACTCCAGAATTAGCCTGGATTCACTGAAGTAAATACTGCCAGATTCCGTTTCAGCAGGGGTTAATCCCGTTTCATCAGCTTTGTTGAAATCCCTGCCGCTGTTCGCACCACAAAAACGCAAAGCGTTTCTGTACTTTTGATCGAAAAAACAGCAGGTAAATAAATCATTTGCTTCCATAAACCCATAGGTGTATCGCTGAGGTCTGATAAAAACAAACACCACCGGCTTGTTCCACAGCATACCTGATCCACCCCAACTAGCTGTCATAGTATTGTATGAAGCCAGGTTCCCGGCTGTTATGAGCATCCATTGATTTCCAATCAGATCAATGACATTTTCCTGAATTTTTGCAGGGTCAGTTTTCGCGAAACTTTTCATTTTTATGTCTTCTTAACCTTTTTAAGCTCAAGCAGGTTGAGTGGATTACTTCCCAATCCGCGAATATTCCTGCGCGACAAGCGCAATACCTGATCGTAAAACAGAACAATAACCGGAGCGTCTTCCATCACAAGGCTATCCATAGCCCTGTAGAGCCGGCTTCGTTTTGATAGTTCATTCTCCGTTCCGGCAACATCGTATAACCTGTCAAAGGCCGGGTTGCTGTATTGGGTATAATTGTTTCCTTCAGGACAATGGTTCCGGGAATAGAACAATGACAGGTAATTCTCAGCATCAGGGTAATCGGCAATCCACGAGCCACGGAAAAAAGGCACCCTGGCCTGGGCAATATTCTCACGAAGTGTAGCAGGGGGACTTACATCAATTTTTAAGTCAATTCCGATCTGGCTCAACTGGCTCTGAATGAACTGGCAGAGATCGAGGTACGAAGCATTGGTCGACAGTGTTATCGCAGGCAATCCCTTACCCATCGGGTAACCGGCCTGTGACAATAGTTGACGGGCTTTAACAGGATTATAATCATATCCGAACCCGGGATTTTCAGCAAAACCAGGCATACCGGAAGGTATAAACCCCTGTATCCCGGGATAACCGATTCCATTGCGGAGATAGCGCATCATCCTTTTGCGGTCAAACCCATAGTTGATCGCCTGACGTACTTCTCGTTTCAGCAATGGGTTGTTCTTCATTACGGGATTATTCCTGTCTGCCAGAATACCAAGATATTCTGTGTTGAGATATGGCCGACATGTCATACTTATCCTATCAGCATATTTAGGATTCAGTCTTCCGGAAGGTGTAAGAATTTCGTCCTTATAGCTGGCATGCAGACCAGAGATGAAGTCTAGGTTACCTTTAACAAACTCCAGGAAAGCAGTCTGTTTGTCAATGATAAACGAAACAGCTACTGCATCAAGATATGGCAGGCGATTCCCATTTTCACTTTCAAAATAATGATCGTTTTTTACCATCACCAGTTTAACGCCTTCTTTCCAGAGTTTAAATCTGAAAGGTCCGGTACCAACCGGGTTCGAACGGAATTCATCCCTGTAATACTCAACAGCCTCCCTGGGAACCACAGAGCAGTACTGCATACCAAGCATTCCAAGAAAAGGAGGAAATGCTTTAGTTAATCTGACAATCAAAGTCGTATCATCAATGGCAATGATGTCGGGCTGATCATTGACCATCCTCACTGGTCCCATTACCCAGGCCCCGGGAGAAGCGATTTTTTTATCCGACAAACGCTGAAAGCTGTAGATGAAATCATCAGCTTTTACCTGTCGCCCCCTGCCACCGGCGAAAACTTGGTTATCATGAAAATAAACATCATCCCTCAGGTAAAACGTATACTCCTTCCCATCCGGGCTTATCTTCCAGTTTCTGGCGATACATGGCTTTACAAGAAGGGCTGTATCAAGCTGAACCAATCCGTTAAACATCTGATTTACAGCCCAAATATTTGCCTGATTGCGGGCAAAAGCTGGGTCAAGAGATGTTATTCCTGCTGATTCGTTGTACCTGAATACAGTTTTACCCTCATCACCGGATTTATTCCTGAAACATGAAGATGCTCCCAGCAAGATGATTAATACCAGCAATTTAAGCGCTTTCTGCATAAAAAATGTAAGTTGTACAAATATAATACTATTGAAGGTTTTCACTGAAAGATTATGCAATTGCAGGGAGACTCAGGTCTTTTACATATGCGCTGTTATCCCTACAAAGTTTTGTACTACTTTTATCGCCCTAAATATGTTGAAACCATGAAAAACAGATTACTTACCTCTCTTTTCCTAGTACCGGCCCTGCTCCTATCCCTTCAGTTGGTTGCCCAGGAAAACAACCTGCTACGTGGCAGTGAAATGTGCGCCAAATCAAAACAGATGCGTCCTGCCCCCTCCGTAACTGATCTCCGTTCGCCAAATTCTCCCCGCCATAAATTCGATGTTTTAAATTACGAACTTGACCTTGATATTTTCCATTGCTATTCCAGTCCATACCCAAGAAACTTTTCCGGAACATGCCTGATTTCGTTCAAGGTCGATAGCACCCTGAACACCATAGAACTGGATGCCGACAATACGTCCCTGCAGATTATATCTGTCGGAACAGATGGCACCTCATTTAATCATGATGACAATATTCTTACGGTCAACCTCGACGGAACTTATCATGCCGGAGATACTGCCTTTGTTTCGGTGAGGTACAATCACCTGAACGTGATTGATTACGCCTTTAACGTTGGCAATGGATTTGTTTTTACCGACTGTGAACCTGAAGGCGCCCGAAAATGGTTCCCCTGTTACGACAAACCTTCTGACAAAGCAACATTAAACCTCAGAGCCAAAGTGCCCTTGAATGTAAAACTTGGATCAAACGGCAGCCTTGCTGATTCTGTTGTGATTGCCGACTCTCTTTGGTACACATGGGTAAGCAGGGATCCGATATCAACTTATCTGATGGTAATGACATCGAGGGTCAATTATAACCTCGATATAGTTTACTGGCATAATCCGGATAACCCATCCGACAGTATCCCCATGAGATTCTATTATAATCCGAATGAGAATCCGGCGTCAATGGAACAAATGATCATTCCTCTGACCGACTTCTATTACTCATTGTTTGGCGATCATCCGTTCGAGAAAAATGGTTTTGCATCGCTGAACCCTCAGTTTCAATGGGGTGGAATGGAAAATCAGACCCTCACCAGCCTTTGTCAGGGATGCTGGTATTCGAGTCTCATTGCCCATGAATTTGCTCATCAGTGGTTTGGTGATATGATTACTTGTGCAACCTGGGCAGATCTATGGCTGAATGAAGGATTTGCAACCTACATTGAAGCCCTGTGGACGGGCGAAGTAAGCGGGCAACAGGCCTATATTAATGAACTGGAGGGAAATGCTGCCTATTACCTTTCAGCAAATCCCGGCTGGCCGATCTCTGACCCTGACTGGGCAACAAATCCTCCCGGAAACGACGTGCTGTTCAATTACGCCATAACTTATATGAAAGGCTCCTGCGTTCTTTATATGTACCGGTATGTTGTCGGTGATGAATTGTTCTTCAGCAGCCTGTATGACTATGCCAACGATACGGAAAACTTCCGTTACCAGACTGCCACCATTCCTGATTTTATTGATAAAATGAATCTGTCAACCGGTCAGGATCTGAACTGGTTCTTCGAGGAATGGCTCTATCAGCCAAATCATCCGGTGTACGACAATTCATACAGTTTTGAAAATATGGGTGGGGGCTCCTGGAATGTACATTTCTATACAGAACAGGTACAGACAGCTACTGACTTTTTCCGCATGCCGGTTGAACTCAGAATCAGCTTCAGTGATGCCAGCGATACCATTGTTCAGGTGATGAACGACATCAATGGACAGGGCTTTACATTCCACTTCGACAAACAGCCGGTAAGCCTGACATTTGACCCACGTAACCAAATCATTCTGAAACAGGCTACTACAGTGGTATCGGCTGAAAATCAGTCAATCTCAGAAACAATCCTGTATCAGCCCGAACCAAATCCGGCCGCAAATGTCAGTGTAGTACGTTTTAGTCTGGCCAAAGCAGGAGACGTGAAACTTGTTTTACGAGACCTCACAGGAAAACAAATCCATGTTTACGAAATGAGGAATCTCTCAGCCGGTCAGCACAGACATAGCATTGACCTGTCCGGATTAGGCAATGGAACATATATTGTTACGATGGAATCGGCCGACGTAACAATGTCTGTTAAAATGATGGTTGTGAAATAGCGAATGTTATAAGGCGGAAATAATCTCCGGTATGAATTCTAATTCATCTTCCGACCCAGACTTTCCACTCTGGATATCCAGCGTTCGCGCTTCTTTTCTGATGAAATTCTGAGTGATCCAATGGTGGTAACCCTCACCGGCCTGATTCCGCAGAACTCAAGAATTCCCCGTTTCATGGCATTGTGTCCTGGCCGGCGGTATACCAGCCAGTAATACCATGGCGGTGTATCCATCGTAACGATTATCCTGGCGGAACGCCCTTTCAGAAGTTTATCCCACAATAAACCTCCTTTGTGGTATTTAAATGCAAATCCAGGCAGAAATGTCCGGTCAATAAAACCCTTCAGCAGTGCCGGAAAAGTTGACCACCAGTTTGGGTAGATAAATACAATATGATCAGCCCATGTAATGGATTCCTGGGCCATGACCAGATCGGGCTCCAGTTCCTGGTTACCCCGGTAACCTTCACTGAAATTAAGATCAAATTCAAGTTTACGGAGGATTATTTCCCTTATATGGGCACCTGAAGCAACTGCCCCTTTTACATAGGCTGCCCTGAGAGAATCGGAAAAAGTGTCTTTAACAGGATGTCCGAGTATGATCAGTATATTCTTCATCAGCAAACTGCCTGAAATTCAAATCAGAATCAGGCAAAAATAATTAATAGTTAATTTTCAGATGATTGCGATCCATCTTGTCGGTCAGGGCGATGTTGATTACATCAATCATCTGATCAACATAATGAAAATTCAGGCCCTTAAGGTAAACAGGTTTGATCTCTTCTATGTCCTTTTGATTTTCTGACGGAAGGATAATATCTTTTACACCGGATCTGCGGGCCGCAAGGATTTTTTCCTTGATACCTCCTACAGGCAGCACCTTACCCCTCAGGGTGATTTCACCTGTCATGGCAAGTTTGGGTTTCACCAGCCGCTGGGTAAAAGCAGAAGCCAAAGCAGTGAACATGGTAATTCCTGCCGAAGGGCCGTCTTTGGGCGTTGCTCCTTCCGGAATGTGAATATGTACATTCCATTTTTCAAAAACGGAGGGATCAATTTTCAACTGATGACTGTGTGCTTTCAGGTATTCATAAGCCAGTGTAGCCGATTCTTTCATCACATCTCCCAGGTTACCGGTCACACCCATGGTGCCTTTGCCATGACTGAGGCTGGTTTCAACATACAGAATCTCCCCGCCGACTGGTGTCCATGCAAGCCCGGTAACTACGCCCGTTTCGTGCGGAGCAGCATCGTTTTCATGATGGTATTTTACATGACCAAGAATCTTTTTCAGATCATTGTCATCAACTTCCAGGTTGTATTTCTCTCCTGTAACAATAAATCTGGCCTGATGCCTGATTATTTTGGCAATCTGTTTTTCGAGCAATCTTACTCCGGATTCACGGGTGTATCCATCTACTATCTTTTCTATAATTTTTTTCGTAAAAGAAAGTTGCTCTGCTTTTACACCGTGTTCTTTCAACTGCTTAGGGACCAGGTGTCTTCTGGCTATCTCAAGCTTTTCTTCCAACAGGTAACCGGTTATTTCAATAATTTCCATTCTGTCGCGGAGAGCCGGATGAATGGTATTTATATTATTGGCTGTGGCGATAAACATCACCTTCGAGAGATCATACTCCAGTTCTACAAAATTATCGTAGAAGGTGCTGTTCTGCTCAGGGTCAAGTACCTCAAGCAAGGCAGCTGCCGGATCACCGTTGATATTGGCTCCGATTACCTTGTCAATTTCATCAAGTACAAAAACAGGATTGGATGCTTTGGCTTTGCGGATACTCTGAAGCACCCTGCCCGGCATAGCTCCGATGTAGGTCTTGCGATGCCCGCGGATTTCAGCTTCATCACGCAGTCCACCAAGCGACATTCTGATATAGTTCCTGTTGACAGCTTCAGCCACTGATTTGCCAAGCGAGGTTTTTCCAACTCCCGGAGGCCCATAGAGGCAGAGTATCGGTGATTTCATATCCCCCTTAAGCTTAAGCACTGCCAGATATTCAATGATCCGGTCTTTTACGGTTCCCAGCCCGTAATGATCCCTGTCAAGAACTTTCTGAGCCCGGTTAAGGTCAAAGTTATCTATGGTGTATTCATTCCATGGCAAATCGATCAGTACCTGAAGATAATTCAGCTGCATGGAATACTCCATCGCAGCAGGATTCATCCTTTGAAGTTTGCCCAGTTCTTTTTCAAAAACATCGGCAACATTTTGATTCCACCGCTTTTTACCAGCCTTTGCCTTTAAGTCTTCAATATCCTGGGTATGAGGATTATCACCAAGTTCCTCCTGAATCGTTTTTAATTGCTGATTCAGCAGGTAATCCCGTTGCTGTTTATCCAGATCTATCTTTACTTTACTCTGTATCTGATTTTTAAGCTCAATAATCTGCAATTCTTTGGTAAGCAGGCCCAATACTGTATTTGCCCTCTCAAGCAGATCATCAATCGCAAGCAACATTTGCTTTTCTTCGAGTGAAATATTGAGGTTGGAGGATATAAAATTCACAAGAAAAACGGGACTTTCAATATTCCTGATAGCAAAAACAGAGTCGGATGGAAGATTGGGCGAAAGATTAATGATTTGAATAGCCAGGTCTTTGATGGAAGACATCAGGGCATTAAACCTTTTGTCTTTGATCATTTGCTTCTGATTGCCAAATTGCTGAACTCTTGCAATGAAATAGGGATCTTCCTGAAGCATCTGCATCATTCTGAACCGTTTCTTTCCCTGAATTATGGCAGTCGTGCTGCCATCAGGCATCTGAAGGAGTTTAATGATATATGCAATCGTTCCGATTTCGTTCAGATCGTTAAATGAAGGATCTTCAATCTCAACATCTTTCTGCGCTACTGCCCCGATTATTCTGTCGCCTTTATAAAAATCCTTGATCAAACGGATAGATTTATCCCTGCCAACAGTAATAGGAATAACAACTCCTGGAAAAAGTACAGTGTTCCTCAAAGGCAAGATCGGAAGTGTATCCGGAACAATCTCGGCATTCATTTGCTCCTCATCTTCCGATGAAAGAAGAGGAATAAATTCAGTTTCATTCTCTATCAGGTCTGTCAGCCTGATTCCTTCATTCGTCATAGCAGTTATCTTAAACCTGACAAATGTGTCAGGGTGTCATATTCTTTAATTCAACATTAGGGCAGTTGTAATGTCAAAATTCGTGCCGTCAGTACAAAAAATAAAAAAACCGGTACTTTGTTATGGTACCGGATAAACAAGTGTTGGATTGAAAAGTTTACATTCTTCGGTAGTTATGGGTGAGATTGTAAACATCTTCTATCAGGCGGGCATCTGTATCCGTAAATTCGAGATTCCGACGTTTGTACATCCCTCTTGCAACTTCAATGGCTTTTTTAGGCTGAAAAGTGGTGAAGCCGGCAACACCACCCCATTTGAATGAGGAGATGAAATTACGCTGGAAACCGGATCCGAAGATATTGGAACTGACTCCAACCACTGTGCCTGTATTGAACATCGTATTAATCCCGCATTTGGAATGATCACCCATAATCAATCCGCAGAACTGTTGTCCTGTATCAATAAAGGATTCATCAGGATAATTCCAGAGTTTCACGGTATCATAAGTATTTTTAAGGTTGGATGTATTGGTATCTGCTCCGAGATTACACCATTCAGCAATTACTGAATGTCCGAGGAATCCATCGTGTGCCTTGTTGGAATAGCCGAAAATAACTGAACTGTTAACTTCTCCACCCACTTTTGAATAAGGTCCGATTGTGGTAGGTCCATAAATCTTGGCAGCCATCTTGGTTTGGGCACATTCGCATAATGCTACCGGTCCGCGGATATTTGTACCCTCCATAACAACGGCATTTTTACCGATATAGATCGGACCGTCAGTTGCATTCAGCGTTGAAACAAGGATTTCGGCACCTTCCTCAATAAAGATCTTTTCAGGAGCTACGGCAAAACAATGCGAAGGAATTGCTTTTGATTTCCTGCCCTTCGTAATCAGCTCATAATCAGCATTTATAGCCTCACCATTTTTTGTAAATACATCCCAGGTGTTGAAAATCTCGAGGAATTCGGCTTCTGTTTCAACTTCATCAATAGCTCCTGACTGAACTTCAAAGTCCTTTTCATTCAGAAACATGGCAATAACAGTGTCGCCCTTTACCAGTGCCTGGCCTGCTTTGAGCTTTCCGATCTCTTTTATAAGATCGGCATTGGGGCAGATTGCTCCGTTGATGATGACATTATCCTTTTCCTTAACCAGGGGATAACGGGCAGACAGATATTCCTCGGTAAGCGTTGAAGTTTTGCATTTGAGATACCACTCCCATTTCTCTCTTATAGTAAGTATTCCAAACCGTATATCTGCGACAGGCCTCAGAAAAGTCAGCGGCAAAAGATTATTTCTTCTTGCTTCGTCAAAAAGAACATAGTTCATATAGTCAGTATTTTGTTTATATTGCTGAATAGCCCAAAAATAAATAAAAAAGCCCTTCATGAATAAAGGGCTTCTCAAATCTTATTAACAGCAGCTTGCTGATAACTTGTTATGCTTTGTTACGGTTCTCGAAATGCTTCTGATACTTTGTCTTGAATTTATCAACGCGACCGGCTGTATCAATAAGTTTAATCTTACCGGTATAAAAAGGATGCGATGTATTTGAAATCTCAAGCTTAATCAACGGATATTCCTTACCGTCTTCCCAAACAATGGTATCTTTCGTGGCTACGGTTGACTTGGTCATGAAGACGTAATCGTTCGACATGTCTTTGAAAACCACCAGTCTGTAATCTTTGGGATGAATGTCTTTTTTCATGATTCAGTGTATTTTGTATTTAATCCTGACCGATAACCCAGCCCGGATGAATTCTTAAAATCAATATGTTATTTGAAAACCCATCGTTTTGGGGACTGCAAAAGTAAAAACATTTTTCGAATTCACAAAAAAATCTATACGATATTTTATTAACAATCATTCCGTCTGCACTTTATAATCCGGAAAGAAACCCTGAAATGGCTGCTGAATTGTAAAACAGCCTGTGATCCTCCTGAATCATTCCATTAATAAGTACCGGATCAGGCGAATTATATGCATCAACAGGCTTCCTGTTATCTTCATTACAAACTGAACCTGACTCAGTATGATCATCATAACATGAATAGGTAACAACTGCCGTTTTTCCGGTTTGGTCAGGGTCAGGTGTCAGTAATATAAAGCCATTGTCCAGATGCTGAATCCCATTGATCAGAAAAATGGATTTGTGATATTCATAATGGTTAAAATACCTGTGATTATTTGAATTTGAGTTGAATTGCTCCATTGCAGCAAACAGATCATTGAATCGATATCCTTCCGGAACCCTCAGGGATTTCAGACTGTAAAACGATCTTCCAAAATACCTGCAAATGTCGCTTGCCAGAGAAAAAAGCTCAGTTTCACTTTCATTGCCTGTCAAAGTGACAGTACATCCTTTCATTGACAACACCAGATTTGGTTTCCGCGATATATATGCAGCTGCAGTCTTATTTTCAAAAGCATTGATTCCAATAATTGCATCAAATGGAGGCAAACTCCCTTCAATAAGTTTGATCCGTTGCGACAGTTGATTTTCATCCTTTCCCAAATGTGTCAATAAGCATCCGAATGCTTTTCTCGAATCTGCAGGAAGTTTAACAATACATATGAATCCATGAATTGCCGCGTACAATATTTCACCAAAACCTTCGAAAGGTGCTCCGGGATTGATTACAAATGCAATAGTCTTCTGATACCCGGCATTGCTGATGGTCTGATATTTTTTAAAACCAGCAATCAATCCGGCTCTGATCGATTCGAGTGAACTAAGCACATTTCCGGGCGTGAACCAGGGATTGTCCGGTTTAAAGCAGCCTGCCTGATCATTGATTTCGGTAAAATCACCCTTCAATCCGTTTTTTTCATTCTCAGTAAAAATCCCGATAAGCTTTCCGGTTTCAATCGAAAGCGCTTCCAGAAATAAATCATCATTGAAATTTTGACTGCTCATCGGCTTGTATTGTATCTTTGCTGCAAAGTTAATTTAATCATGTCAACTGCTGATCATTATTGAACTACCATCAGCAGCCGACTCTGAAAAACCTTTCAATAATGCGCAGATTTTCCGGTATCCTGATTCTGATTGCTATTTCCTTTCATGCGGGTGCTCAGGAGAATCTCCGGATCCTTCCGGTTAATCCTCTTTCCCTTTTACTTGACAGCATTCACAGGGTAAAAGATGATTCGGTGAGGTTGATGCTCAATACCGAATTTTATGAAAAATTAAAGGGTTATGCCGAAGAAAATATTCTGACAGGAGGCATACCTGATTCACTCAGAATAAGCAATGTGGTATCTGAGGATGGTATTGTGCGGATCCTGAGCTGGAATATACAGCAGAATTCAGGTGAAAACATCTACAGTGGTCTTATCATTCACAGCCTGCTGAAATCAGTTATCCCTCTTAAGATGAAAAAATCAGAGCCTGCTTTGATTGACGGGAAAATATATAACGATGGTGATTGGCCTGCCGGGATCATATATAGAATCATTCAGCGAAGATTCAATAAAAAGACAAATTACACCCTCCTGACCTGGGATGGATTTGATAAGAGAATTACACGAAAATCGATTGAATCATTGTCATTCGACGACCAGGGAAAGGCTGTATTCGGTGCTCCTGTTTTCAAAATCAAAGAAGGGATCCGCAATAGAATTGTGAACGAATATTCTTCATCTGCTTCTTTCAGCATGCAGTATAACAGGCAGAAAGTGATCCTTTCAGGTGTACGTAAGTCGCTGAGAAACATCGATGATGATATGATCGTCCTTGACAGGCTGATTCCCCTGAATGAGGATCTGAAAGGGCAGCGCTGGGCTTATGTTCCGGCAGGTAATACCTACGATGCCTTCATATATTTTGAAGGTTTCTGGACCCTGACAGAAGACATTGCAGCAAGGAACAAACCCTCCGGTAAAGGAGAGAGTAAAAGAACAAAAAATACAGAGCTGGATCTCCTGCCACCAGAAAATAAATAGATAGTTACATATTATATGTTGTTGATATACTGACACATGGCAATATTGTCAAAATGATCGAAGTTTGCTTCGCAGCTATATAAAACTTTATACCTTTGTTGGGATTTTAGTCATGAAAATGAATACAGGATTATAAAATCTTAAATCAAAAAATCAACATCATCATGAAAAAGTACAATTTCAATGCCGGCCCCTCCATCCTGCCTCAGGTGGCCATCGAAAACACGGCAAAAGCAGTTCTTGACCTGAATGGAATAGGAATGTCTATTCTTGAAATTTCACATCGCAGTAAGGATTTTCAGGCCGTTATTGACGAGGCTGTTGCACTTTTCAAAGAATTGCTTGGTATCCCCGAAGGCTATCAGGTATTGTTTCTCGGCGGAGGTGCAAGTCTTCAGTTCTGCATGGTGCCTTTCAACCTCATGAATAAAAAAACCGCTTACCTCGAAACCGGAGTCTGGGCCAAGAAAGCCGCAAAGGAAGCAAAATTCTTCGGTGAAGTCGATATTGTAGCCTCTTCAGCCGATAAGAATTTCTCATACATCCCAAAGGGATATACCATTCCTGCAGATGCTGACTATTTCCATATCACTACCAATAATACCATTTATGGTACGGAAATCCGCACCGACATCGACAGCCCGGTTCCACTTATCGCTGATATGTCATCCGATATCCTCAGCCGCCCGGTAGATGTTTCCAAATATGCCCTGATCTATGGCGGTGCCCAGAAGAACCTCGGACCAGCAGGCGTCACCTTTGTAATTGTACGTGAAGATATACTGGGTAAAAATGAGAGGCCCATCCCTACCATGCTTGATTACCGCACCCATATCAAGGAAGGTTCTATGTTCAATACACCTCCTTGTCTGCCCATTTTCACTGTCAAGGAAACCCTCAAGTGGATCAAAAGCATTGGTGGTGTTAAAGAAATGGAGAAAATCAATATTGAAAAAGCAGGCCTTCTTTACGCTGCAATTGACAGGAGTAAAATGTTTGTAGGCACTGCAGCATCCGACTCCCGTTCACTGATGAACATCTGTTTTGTCATGAAAGAGGAATACAAAGACAAAGAGGATGCATTTATGGAATTTGCCAAAGGCCGTGGAATGATCGGAATTAAAGGTCACCGTTCAGTTGGAGGTTTCAGGGCTTCAACCTACAATGCCCTTCCGAAGGAAAGTGTGCTTGCTCTGATCGAGTGCATGGAAGACTTTGAAAAACAGAATGCATAATTAATCTATTATGGGAAGAGCAGCCGGTTTCTATTCCGGCTGCTCTTTTTCATTTATTCGGTCTATCCGGATAACATTCCGCTAAAAATTCTGCCCGATTCGGTACCTTTGTTTTCAACATTACATGACATCAATGTTCAGTAACAAAAGGATCGTTTACCTTAAGGATGATGAAGCCTTCCCACCTGTAACTGAAAGCCTGGGCGACGGTTTGCTTGCAGCAGGCGGCGATCTGAGTGAAAATAGGCTTTTAACAGCCTATAGAAGCGGGATTTTCCCCTGGTATGATGAATATTCACCCATTCTTTGGTACTCTCCTTTACACAGATGTATTTTCAGGCCTGATGGTTTTATTGTTTCTCACAGCCTGAGGCAAAAACTCAACAATCAGGCTTTTACTTTTACAATGGATCAGAATTTTGCTGAAGTAATAACAGCATGTGCCTGCACCAGACGTAAGCAGGAAAACGGGACATGGATTCTGCCTGAAATGATATACGCTTATAATCAGTTGCATAAAACCGGCTATGCGCATTCAGTTGAAGTGTGGCAAAAGGGTAACCTGGTGGGTGGCTTGTACGGAGTTTCCCTTGGAAAAGCGTTTTTCGGTGAATCAATGTTTCATACGGTGAGCGATGCATCCAAAGCTGCATTGCATTATCTTTGCAACTGGCTATTCAAAAATGATTTCCATTTCATCGATGCCCAGATGGAAACCAATCACCTTGTCAGCCTTGGCGCATTTACCGTCAAAAGGAGCATTTATCTGAAAATGTTAAGCGATGCAATGGAGCATTCAACGTTAAGAGGACCATGGAAAAATAACCAGAGCCAATGAATGAGGATCAGAAAAGATATATGGCTGAAGCAATTCAGCTGGCCCGGCAAAATATTACCAGTGGAAACGGAGGCCCTTTCGGAGCAGTGATTGTTAAGGATGGAAAGATAATTGCGAAAGGGAGCAACCATGTTACAACATGGAATGATCCTACCGCCCATGCAGAAGTCGTTGCTATCAGGGAAGCCTGCCACACCCTTGGCAGTTTTCAGCTTGACGGATGCGAGATTTATACTTCCTGCGAACCATGTCCGATGTGCCTTGGCGCCATATACTGGGCCAGACCTGATAAGGTTTATTTCGCAGCCGGAAAAGAAGATGCCGCAGATGCCGGGTTCGATGACAACTTCATTTACAGGGAGCTTGATCTTCATCCTTCCAGTCGTTCAATCCCTGCCACACAGATGATGCGTGATGAAGCGGTGGATGTTTTTGCAAATTGGATAAAATCTGACTTAAAAGTACCTTACTAATTAAAAACTTTGAATAATGGCTTTTGAAATCACAGGAAAATTAATTGACCGGTTTGAAACCCAGAATGTTTCAGATAAGTTTAAAAAGCGGGAATTTGTCATTGAATACCGCGATAATCCCAATATGAGTTTTGCAGAAATGCTCAAGTTTCAACTTACTCAGGACCGTTGCAGCCTGATCGATGCCTATACGATCGGACAGGATATTAAAGTTTCTTTCAACCTGAAGGGACGCCGCTGGGAAAAGGATGGCAATGTGAACTACTTTACAAATCTTGAAGCCTGGAAAGTTGAAAATGCGTCAGGCGCTGCTTCGGTTGCCGGCAATAATCTACCTGAAATAAACACAATGCCTGATATGGCAGAGGATGCTTCGAACGATCTTCCGTTCTGATCTTCCATTGGAATTTTACAAACCAGCCGCAACAGTTTTCACCGGTTAATGAGTGACCGGATATCAGAAGTCTGCCAGGTTCTCAGATAGTAATTTTGTAAAACAGCTGTAGAGAAAGGAAGAAGAAACCGAATTAAACCACATCAAGACTGAAGCTGAAAATACTTCCCTTGCCTGGCGTACTTTGTGCTGTTATCTTTGACTTGTGTATATTCATAAACTCCTGACACAATATAAGTCCCAGTCCGGTCCCGGTTTCATTGTTGGTACCCGGATTCTTCAGGTTTCCATCTATTTTGAATAAGCGGGATAATTCATCCTGATCAAGGCCGACACCGGTATCAGATACACTGAGATTGGCCTTACCATTTACCGTGGTACAGCTTACAGTGACAGAACCACCGTTGGGGGTAAATTTAATAGCGTTACTCAACAAGTTCCTGAGCACAGTCGAAAGCATATTCTTATCTGCTTTAACTACAACATCTTTGGTAAAATCCGTATACAACGACAATTGCTTGTTTTCAGCGGCAGTTCTTACAAGATCTATTGAAAAATCGACTATTTCGAGCAGATTGACGGATTCGGGATTGAAATCAATGCGGCCCGACTGAGCCCTGGACCAGGTTAACAGGTTATCGAGTAATGAATAAATATGCTGACTTGATTGCCGGATAATTCCCAGATAGGAACGTTTCTCCTGGTCAGTGATTTCATCAAATTCAGTGTAGGCCAGATCTGCAAATCCCAGCAATGAGGTAAAAGGATTCTTGAGGTCATGAGCAATGATTGAGAGGAAGCGATCCTTGGTCAATATCAATTGTTCAAGCTCGGTTTTCTGATCTTCGATCATCTGGTTTGTTAGCTGAAGGTCACTGGCCGACCTGGCTTTGAAATAATAACGCTTAAAGAAAATACCCAATAATACAATAATAACAACGAGTGCTGAAATAAGTGCAATTCTGGAATTCTGATCCCGCTCCAGTCTGAGTGATTGCTCAAGATTCTCCCGCAAAAGTCTTTCACTGTCTAGTTCTTTTCGACCGACTTCGAATCTTGTCTGAACGTTATCAATCTGGCTGGCCAGTTGCTCGTTATAAAGGCTGTCTTTCAACCTGGAATAGACTTCAAGGAAATTATAGGCAAGAACCGGCTGGTTCAGGCTCATCGAAACTCTCGAAAGTTCTGCATAAGCTTCCATGGTGAGTTTCCTGAGTCCAAGTTTTCGGGCCAGCGTAATCCCGTTTTCTATGGCACGGTATGCTTCGGGCTTCCTGCCGGTTTTAAAATAAACAGAGCCCAACGATATCTGAGCAGTAGCAACATACTCTGAGTTACCGGTTTCGCGTGCCATAATGAAGGCTTTATCAAGATAAAACTCAGCCTGAACCATATCGCTCTTATTCAGATATAGAATACCCAGGTTGGTATAAACAGCAATCAGTGAAGCACTGTTGATTCTCCTTGTAACATCCTGAGATTCCTCATAATTTTTTCTGGTTTTATCAATAGCACCGGTTTTATCACCCAAAACTCCAAGGTTAAGATAGGAAGCCTCCATTCCCTGCTGGCTGTTTTGTTCTTCAAGAATAATGAGAGAACGCTGATAAAACTCTATGGATTTATCAGGTCTTTTTAATTCGTTGTAGATGTAACCAAGGTTGATACAACTATTTGCTACCTGCGGATACATTCTGCTTTTCTCGAAAAAATCCTTGGCGAGCAGACCATGCCTGGCTGCTTCTTCAAAATTCCGGACAACACTATAAACCATTCCCAGGCTATATTGGGCATTTGACCATGAAACGGAATCCCTGTTGGTAAGATGTGTGCTAACTTCCTGGTTAAGATACTGAATAGTAGCAACATAATCCCCTGATTCAAACGAAACACGGGTTAGTTGCTTCAATACAGATGCTCTGACCACAGGATCAGCTGTTTTCTCAAGCAACTGCCTGAGACTGTCAGCCTTCTGCTGTGAATTGGCACTGCCTGATGCCAACAATACAGCAGTAAAACCCAGGATCAGGGTCATTCTTATAATTCTCATTCCGATAGCTAAATAGTCAACCAAATTAGCAATTTTGTAATATTATTTTACTTTTTTTTCGAACGGGTGTTCATTACTAAAATCAGGGAGGTAAAAAGAATTGCTTTCCAATTCCTGTACCCATCCATGATAAAGTCCCAGTCGTTCCATCTCATGCGTTACCGTAAAATATTCTTCATCGCTTAGTGTACGGTCCAAAAAAGGATGACCCTTAACCGCTGGCATCGGATGATACTGCGACATAAGGGAAACATGAATCTTTGGCGAAAGCTCGCTTGAGATAAAACGAAGAACATTAAGGCTGTTATCGACTTGTCCTGGAATAACCAGATGCCTGATAATCATGCCACTGATAGCCTGACCATCATCATCGGTAATAAGGGGGGCACCCTTTTGCCTGAACATTTCTTTAATCGCCTTTTCAGCAACTTCGGGATAATCCCGAGCATCCGACAGCCCCCCGGCAAGTTCCGGATCAGAATATTTGAAATCCGGAATATAAACGTCAATTATGCCCTCAAGGTTTCGTAAAACCTCAACTTTCTCATAAGCATTTGTATTATAGACAATTATAGGACTCCTCCCACTCTTTCTGATGGCCTCAATAATGATGAGCATCTGAGGAACCATGTGTGAAGGTGAAACAAATCCAACAGCTTTGCAACCATCATCCAGAAATCGTCCTACCTGATTCACAACTTCTTGTAAACTCCATTCACGGTGTATAATATCTTCGGAATTTGAACTTATCTGGCAGTTCTGACAATAGATACACTGCAGATTGCAACGGCTGAAAAAAACATTGCATATTCCGGAGGTGCCTCCAACCGGTGGTTCTTCACCATGATGTACACAAATGGATGCTATTTCAAATCCAGGCCCGGCATTACAATAGCCGCGCTTCCCGGAATACCGGTTTGAATTGCAGTTACGGGGACAAACCGTGCATTTTGTCAACACGGTCGGATCGGTTTTAGTTAACCCAGTTTCAAATAGTCTCATCAAGCAATGCTGTAACTAATCGAAAACAGGCCATCAGCCTGCTTCTCAGTTGTCAAATATTTATTTATTATAATTGTAAAAGTAACTGCGTCACACAATTATTTTAGCTCAAAGATATATTCCTCCCCCATGCAGTTTATTAATGATGTGAAATCCGGGTTATGCATTGAACGTAATTCGCTTTCCAAAACCATTCCAAACTTCAAGGTGTAAATTTATTTATACCTTGAATGTAAATTTAATATACTGTTATGACCAGACTTGCACATCAACATATCCTGATGGGATAAATTAAGATTATGTGACACTTATTCTCTACTAAGCGAAAGCCCGATAATAATGTATCCTATTATATATTAACTCGTTATGAAGAGTCTCTGAAATCGGTAGGACATTTCATTGAAAAACAAAAATAAACAAATTTTCATCATTAATGATCAATTTTCCTGCAGGCAAAACTCCTCATACGGGATTGAGCATTCAATGCCATTGTCCTATCCGCTCAGTTGCCCAAAAGATATTTCTGAAATATTTTTCGAACTTTCAATGGTTTATGGAAAACATCATATATTTGATTGGATCAGAAATCCCGAACCAACCAATAAACGAAGATCTGTCTGTTGAATTTTGTCACCTTTGAATACCACATTTATGAATCATATCAGATTATTGATCGTAACTCTTGCTTTCAGCTTGATGTCAGCCGGAAATATTGCTTTTGCTCAATGGAATACTGTATTGACTGATGTAATTCCTACGGGAATATACATTTCACCTGACTATTCCAGTGACAGGACAATTTTTGTTATAGACAACCACAGGGTTCTATGGCGTAGTATAAATGAGGGGTTCTCATGGTCCAAAGTCCTCACCGCTCAGAATCAATCGGCACCTGAATTCCTGCGTATGTTAATTTCACCGGAATTTTTAGCGGATGGTGCCGCATATGTGATTAAAACAAATGGCGAAGTACTGAAGTCATCGGATTCAGGTTTTTCATGGGCCCCAATGCCAGACTTGCCTGCAAATGTTACTGATCTGGCTTACAGTCCTTTACCAGGGAATAGCAACTATATTTACGCTTTAACGGGTGGTGGAGGCCCCGAAAATCTGTTTGTTTCCACAGACGAGGGCATCACCTGGTCACATCTGCAGAACTTATCTTCATCAACTGAAACTTTTCCCCGGTTATGGATATCCGGAGAAACCGATTCAGGCTTCTTTCTCGCCCTTCAATCTGAAAAAGACATTTATCTGTCGCCGGATGGTGGAACAAACCTCTATCTTTCATTTAATCAGGGATTTGAAAGTTCACTAAGTGATGTAGTATTTTCACCTGAATTCTCAACGGATAGTACATTGTACGCATCCGACTGGAAATTTATCTGGAAAAACAATCATGCAGGAAATCCACTTAGTTGGATAAAGTCAGAGCTTCAGACAGGTGAGATGCCGATCAAACTTGCCATCTCCCCTTCTTTTCAGACAGACAGAACTATTTATGCCACCTCCTCCGAAAAGGTGATTAAAAGGTCGCCTGACGGGGGAATTACCTGGGAGAATTTTGGCATCCCACTAAACATGAATACAAGCCAGATTGCCATTTCCAGTGAAGCACCACTTACTATGTTCATAGGCATCATCAGTGATGACATGACATCCGGTAAGATTCTCAAATCAGAATTCTTCAATGGAATTGAGGATAAGCAGTGGTTAAAGCATGTGAATTGTTATCCAAATCCGGCGTTCGGTGAAACAAAAATTAGTTTTACCACAAACAAACACAGCAACATTACACTATCCATCTTTGATGTTCTCGGGAATATGATTCTCTGCAGGAACCTGGGAGAATTTGACACAGGTAATCAATCTGTTACCTTGCCACTGGACGGGAATCTGGCCGTTAGTGGACTTTATTTTTGTCGTTTACATTCAGGCAATGAATACTATTCAATCAAACTGGCTGTTAGATAACCGATTACAGGTATTTCCATGTCGTCGGATCAGAGAATGAGCCACCTCAAATTAAAACGGGAGAAATTTTATGTTTAAAATGTTATTCACTGGCAGGTTTCTTTTAATCATTTGTACTATTTGTTTTTACCAATTGAAGGAATCAACCGGACAAACCATTATGATCCAGGGGGAACAAACCGGAATTCTGGATGCAGATACTGTGCTCATAACCGGAAATGTTTCCGTTCCGGCAGGTGGGACTCTCACATTCCTGCCCGGTACCACCATACTAACTACCGGCTTCTTCGGTATTAATGTTGAAGGTACTCTTCTGGCTGAAGGAACCATAAACAGTAAACTGGTATTCTCGGTGGCGGATACTTCAGGTTTTTACAACTTATATGACAGCCGCGGGGGCTGGAACGGAATCAATTTCCTCTCAACAGATCAGGCAGGTGATTCGTCAATTTTCAGTCATTGTACTTTTTATTATGGGAAGGCTTTCGGTGATTCAATCAATAAGATGGGAGGCGCTTTAAACATCAGAAATTTCAGTAAAATAAGAATTTCCGATTGTGAATTTAAACATAATAAGGCCATTTTCTGGGGAGGGGCCGTTTTTGCTGAAGATAGCGACCTGAAGATAACGAATACAGAATTTTCCGATAATTTCTGTGGTACTCCGGGACCCCCATACGGCTACGGAGGCGCTGCATGTTTCAGGTACTCCGATGCTGACCTGACCGGCTGCAGATTTTACGGGAACAGTTCAACAGGAATCGGAGGAGCTGTCTCATGCGAGTATTCGGATGTTCTGATCACTACAGGCGTGTTTCAGGATAATTTCAGTGGTTTGGGGGGAGCCCTGGGTTACCTGCGATCAAATCCGGATCGACCGGTTTCATGTAATCTCTTTACTGGAAATTCCTCGCTTTTCTTCGGAGGAGCTATCTCATGTAACAGGGCCAACCCTTCATTCATCAACAATACAATAACCGAAAATCATTCAGTTTCCTATGGTGGAGGTTTTTACTGCAACGACAGTGCTGCTCCTGTGCTGATCAATACAATTCTTTATGGTAATTACGCACCGGAAGGTCAGCAGGTATATATCTGGGATGTGAATTCGTCACCCTCATTTTATTATTGCAATGTACAGGGAGATTCTGCAGCATTTGGTGGTACCGGAGGAATCGGCTTCAATTCTCCCTATCTATACAATACCGACACGTTACCTTTGTTTTCAGGAATTTACCCATCCCCTTTTACACTTTCTGACAATTCACCCTGTATCAATGCGGGAAATCCCGACACAACTGGTTTGATGCTACCCGAAACAGATCTTGCAGGAAATATCCGGATTGTTGGTAATGTAATTGATCAGGGTTGTTATGAAAACCAGTCTGGTTTAACAGCAACCGGGAGGGTAAATAAAGAATTTCAAATTCTCTGCTATCCGAACCCATTCCGCGAAAATGTCACTTTCATTTTACCCGGCGAATACCATGGAAACTGGTCAATCAACATTACGGATATGTCCGGTAAGATGGTTTTCAGTTCATCATCTATGAAAGGAAACAGCTTTAACTGGAACGTTGGGACTGATAAAACAACAGGACTTAATCCCGGTTTTTACTGTGTCTCCATCAGTGCAGGGAAGGTGAATGGCTCGGCTTTAATTCTGCATGTTGAATAGCCTCTGCTGAAGTCAGAACTTTGCTGATCCGGATTTTCCTTTTTAATCATTTATTAATTATTTGATTGATATTATGTGACTTAGGTAAGTTGCAATATTAAATAAGTATTAACACGATTATCTTTATAACATTTTTTCAAATTCATCATATTGATGTTGATTTTTTTTTAATTTTACAACATAAACATCAATTCTGGTATATGACAGGAACAACCTACCTTTTCAAAACAAGAAAAAGTGAGGAGCCGGTGAAGAACAATTTCCTCAGAAAAATAGCACTCAAACAATCAATCGTTAAAGAACTTTATCAGCACGGCGAGTTATCTATATTCAGGCTCAGTCAAACGATAAAGATGAGCACGCCAACCATTACAAGGGCAGTGGAAGAACTGATAGAGGAGCAACTCATCAGGGAGGTTGGTATAGGCGAATCCACAGGAGGGCGTCGTCCGAGTCTCTTCGGCATCAATCCCTCTTCAAGATATGTGCTTGGAATTGATCTTGAACGGTATTTTGTAAGAATGGGCATCTTTGATTTTGCAAATCAACCGGTTTCTGAAATTCATGAACTGAATGAAGGACTAGATACACACCCTGATATTCTTCAGTTTATTGCTGAAAAGGTAAGTGAACTGATGGAAGCATACAGTATTGATGAGAACAAAATGCTCGGTATAGGAATTTCATTGCCTGGATTAATTGATGTTAAAACTGGGCTTTCGTATACTTATCTGAATACTGGCCGGCCGGCTGCCGATATTCTGAGTGAAAAAACAGGGTTTCCTGTTTTCATTGAACATGATACAAGAGCTATGGCCTGGGGTGAACAGGCATTCGGACTTGCCCGCGGACATCAGAATGTATTGTGTATGAATGTAGGCAGTGGTATTGGTCTGAGTATGATACTCAATGGCAAGCTTTATCTGGGCCATTCCGGTTATTCAGGTGAATTTGGCCATATACAGATTGAGCCCAACGGACAACTTTGTCATTGCGGAAAAATAGGTTGCATTGAAACCCTTGCCAGCGGAAAATCGATGGTAGCCAAAGCAAGACGCGAAATAGCCGGCGGAGCAATATCACAGATCAGCAGTATGCTCGAAGGAGACCCTTCAAAACTAAATACCAGGATGATTATGGAAGCTGCCAGAAAAGGTGATCAGTTTGCCATCGACCTCCTGGCAAAAATCGGAGAAGCCCTGGGCAAAGGACTGTCAATGCTTATTCACCTTTTCAATCCGGAGCTTATCATCATTGGTGGCGAAATGTCAAGAGCTGCCGATTATCTTATTTCACCCATCGAGAGTAATCTGAATGTATATACAATTTCACGGATCCGAAGGGATGCCAGGATTGTAGCCTCCAACCTCGGCGATAACGCCCGGCTGATGGGAACTGTAGCACTGGTGATGAACAGGATATTTAACTGATGTCATCATGAAAATAAGTCAGCAATCCGGAAACATGAATATTACCTTTTAACTGAAAGGAATTTCACAGGGTTCTATACCGGTTTTGTTTTCAGTGTCGTGATATTCTATTACATGCCGGCCACCAAACCGAAAGTGCAGAAGATTCACGATCCGTTTTAAATTTCCAATTCGAAACATTCAACATTATTGTTATGCAGGCTGAGTCCATTTCCCAAAACGATCGCAGATCCTATATAATTTCAATCAGCATAATCGGTGCATTGTTTTTTATCTTTGGATTTGTCACCTGGTTAAACGGTACACTGATTCCTTTTCTGAAAATAGCCTGCGAACTAACTAATCTGCAGGCTTATTTTGTAACCTTCGCTTTTTATATCTCTTATCTGATAATGGCCCCGCCTTCGTCCTGGGTACTTCACAAAATTGGCTTTAAAAACGGGATGGCTGCGGGTCTTGGGGTCATGGCCATTGGTTCGCTTGTCTTTATTCCGGCATCGTATTCCCGTGACTTCGGGTTGTTCCTTACCGGGTTATTTATACAGGGTTCAGGGCTTGCATTGCTTCAAACAGCATCCAATCCGTATATTACCATTATCGGGCCCCGGGAATCAGCTGCCAAAAGAATCGCAATTATGGGGATCTGCAATAAGGTAGCCGGAACCATCAGCCCTATAATTCTCGGTGCATTGATCCTTCAGGGAGCAAATGAGTTAATGGAAAGTGCAAAACTAATGACTGGCCCGGAAAAAACAGTTATCCTTGACAACCTTGCCCAAAGGGTTATTCTTCCCTATGTTATCATGGCCATTGTGCTTTTCCTTCTTGCTTTTATGATCAGGCTTGCACACCTGCCTGAAGTGGATACCGATAACGAAGAGACAGTTTCGGCAAACCGCCTTTCAAAGAAAACTGCATGGTATCAGTTCCCTCATCTCATCCTTGGGTTCATCACATTGTTTCTGTATGTCGGAGTGGAAGTAATGGCCGGCGATACCATAGCCCTCTATGGAAAATCACTGGGCATCTCACTTGATCAGTCACGATATTTTACCAGTCTTACATTGATTTCAATGGTGGTTGGTTACATCATTGGCATAATTACCATACCCCGATTGATCAGGCAGGAAAAAGCACTTGCATTTTCGGCCATACTGGGTGTGTTGTTTACTCTTGCAGCGTTATTTACCAGCGGATTTACAAGCGTAGTCTTTATCGCCCTGCTAGGGCTTGCCAACGCCATGATGTGGCCTTCAATCTGGCCATTGGCTATAGCCGACCTGGGCAGATTTACAAAAGCAGGATCAGCCCTGCTCATCATGGGTATAGCCGGAGGCGCCCTGATTCCATTGCTTTACGGCTCACTGGTTGATGTAATAGGCAATCAACAGGCGTACTGGATTATGATTCCATTCTATTTATTCATTCTTTATTATGCCATCGCTGGGCATAAGATCAGAACTTAAACACACTTCTTTTATGAAACCTACATTGGTTATTCTTGCAGCCGGCATGGGAAGCCGCTATGGCGGACTTAAACAGGTTGATCCGATAGGGCCTTCAGGCGAAACAATTCTCGATTATTCCGTTTATGATGCCATCAGAGCCGGATTCGGAAAAGTAGTTTTCGTTATCCGCAGAGACATTGAAAAAGATTTCAGAGAATTATTCATCGACAGGTTCAGAAAACACATTGAGATTGAATGGGTTTTTCAGGAAACCGGCAATTTACCTGATGGTTTTACAGCACCTGAAGGAAGGAGCAAGCCTTGGGGAACCGGCCATGCAGTTCTTATGGCGGCCGGTAAGGTGAATGAACCCTTCGCAGTAATTAATGCCGATGATTTTTATGGGTACGATGCATTTAAAACTCTCTGCGATTATTTTAACACTCAGGAAGCTTCCCTGTCAAATAATTATGCAATGGTCGCTTACGAATTGCAGAATACACTCTCCGATTTCGGTACTGTTTCACGCGGGGTATGTTTGGCCGATGATAATGGCTGGTTATTGAGTGTAACTGAAAGAACCCAGATTGAAAGAATCGGAGAAACAATAGTTTATCGCGAACCACAGGGAAACGAAATTCTGCTCGAAGATAAAACACAGGTTTCCATGAATTTCTGGGGATTCACCCCTGGATTCTTTCAACACCTCGAAGAACAGTTTATCAACTTCCTTAAATCCAACAATGGCAATCTCAGATCAGAATTCTATATTCCTTCAGTGGTAGACAATCTGATAAAAAACGGACAGGAGAAAGTCAGGGTATTGAGCAATTCGGGTCAATGGTTTGGGATTACCTATCGCGAAGACAAGCCGTTGGTAATCATTAATATAAATGAATTAATAAAAAGCGGCGCCTACCCTGCCAGTCTCTGGAAAAGTTAGGATCCCATACTATATGGATTTTGATTTCACTAAGCTTTATAAGGTATTCAGTATTCCTGCAAACGAATACACTGTTGATCGGTTGCAGCACGGTCACATCAATACTACTTTTATTGTCACAGTTGCGGGAAGGCCAGTATTTATCCTTCAAAAGATAAATACTTCGGTATTCACAGATGTTGACAAGCTGATGGATAATTACAGGCTTGTTACTATTGCTCTTTCCCGATTCAAGTGGACTAAGGGTTTCGGTCTGATAACCCCGGAACTTATCGATACCCGGGATGGCAAACCGTTTTATTCTGACAGCTCAAAGGAATGCTGGAGGCTGATAACCTATATTGACGGTGCTGATTGCACTGCTGTTCCACACAACATTGAAACTGCATATCAGGGCGGTCTCGCCTTCGGGGCATTTTTAAAGGGTGTTTCTGAAATTAATCCTGCGGATTTGTTTCAGATTCTGCCTGATTTTCATTCCCTTGAAAGGAGATACAACGAGTTTTTAAAAGCCCGGGAATCTGCACCATCTGGAAGGATATCCCTATCAGAAAGTGAAATCGATTTCGTAAAGAGAAAACATACTTCCCTGATAAATATATCAGGTTATCTGGATTCAGGTGCCATTCCTTTGCGGGTTGTACACAATGATACGAAATTGTCGAATGTGATTTTCGCAACCGATGGAACTTTCAGGGGAGTCATCGATCTGGATACAGTCATGGCAGGTTCTGCATTATTTGATTTTGGAGATGCCATCCGTTCCATGGCCAATTCTGCATGCGAGGATGAGACTGACATTACAAAAGTGAAATTTGAGATCAGCTTATTTGAAGCATTTTCAAAGGGATACCTTATATCGGCGGGTTCATTGCTTCACAAAACGGAAACAGATCTTTTGGCGGAATCTGCCCTATTTATGACCTATATTATCGGAATGCGATTCCTGACCGACTTCCTGAATGGGGATATCTACTTCAGGACTGATTATCAAACCCATAATCTGGTCAGGGCAAAGAATCAGTTCAGAATGATGGAACAAATGGAGTCAGAAATGGCCGCGATGCGGGCAATTATAGAAAAACACAGAAAATTGATCGGTAAATAAGTTCAGAAATATAAAAACCACAGCGAATGAAGGGTATTCGGATTTTAATCATTATAAGTCTGTCGTTGCAGTTCTTCTGTATTGTTCTGCCTGTATCCGGACAGAACAGTAAACACAACATCATCCCCCTTCCTCAAAGCTATGAAAAGGGAAAGGGTTATTTTGTTATTACACCGCGATCGCAGATTATTATCTCTCCTTCATCAAAAGAATTATCCAAACTTTCAGATCTTCTGAAGGAACGTCTGAGATTATTGGTTGTTCAGGAAAGTAACGGATTAAAAAGCACACTTGGATATTCCAATACGATTAAGCTGGAATTAACTGACTCCCCGGAACTTGGTAAAGAGGGATATAAGCTTGTTGTTGAGAAAAAGACCCTCACCCTGAGCGCCAATACAGGAAATGGTATTTTCTATGCTATGCAGACGCTTTTTCAGATGCTTCCGGCAGAAATAGAGGACAGAAACCCATCATTGTCATTTGAGGAATGGAGAGTTCCGGTGTGCAGGATAGTTGATTATCCGAGGTTTGAATATCGTGGTATGCACCTTGATGTATGCCGTCACTTTTTTCCGGTGGAGTTCATTAAAAAATATATCGACCTGATGTCAATGTATAAGATTAATAATTTCCATTGGCATCTTACAGATGATCAGGGATGGCGTCTCGAAATCAAAAAGTATCCCCTGCTTACTGAAATCGGTTCAATGAGATCCGGAACACCGGTTGGCCGCAATATCCGCACCGACGAGAAGCCTTATGGAGGTTTCTATACCCAGGACGATGCCAGGGAAATCGTTAAATACGCATCTGCCCGCTATGTAAATGTTATTCCGGAAATCGAAATGCCTGGCCATGCCCTGGCAGCCCTTTCTTCCTATCCGCAGTTTTCGTGCACCGGTGGGCCATTTGAAGTATGGACAAAATGGGGTGTAACCGACGATATCTTCTGTGCCGGGAAAGATGAAACATTTGCGTTTATTGAAGATGTGCTCACCGAAGTGTTGGAAATATTCCCATCCAGGTATATTCATGTAGGTGGTGATGAAGCCCCTAAAACAAGATGGGACAGTTGTTTACATTGTCAGAAAAGAATTAGTGAACTTGGCCTCAGGGATGCAAATGAACTGCAGAGTTATTTCATCCGCAGAATTGAAAAGTTCCTTAACAGGAATGGCAGGCAGATCATCGGCTGGGACGAAATCCTTGAAGGAGGTCTGGCACCCGGCGCTACAGTTATGTCGTGGCGGGGAACGGAAGGTGGTGTAACAGCGGCTCAACTGGGCCATGCTGTTATTATGACCCCCGGAACACCTTGCTATTTCGACCACTTCCAGGGAAATCCGGCAAATGAACCATTGGCATTCGGAGGTTATAATCCTTTGAAACGTGTTTATGACTATGAGCCGATACCTGCCGGATTAAAAGCCGGAGAATCAGAGTTTATCCTTGGGTCGCAGGGCAATGTCTGGTCCGAATATATCAGTACCGGAGACCACGTAGAATATATGGCCTATCCGAGGGCTGTTGCATTGGCTGAAGTCAACTGGTCCGACAGAAAAAAACGCAACTGGGATGATTTTATCGAAAGATTTGGTAAACACATTTCCAGGCTGGAAAAAAGGGATGTCAATTTCAGCAGAAGCACTTACATTGTTTCTATGGCTGTAGAAAGAGATTCGACTTCCGGCAATATGAAAGTCCTGCTGGAATCAGATATCCCCGGAGGTAAAATTGTTTATTGCACTGATGATCAGAATGGCAATGGTCAATACAGAAAATATAAAGGACCCTTCAGCATATATGAAACAAAAACCATATCTGCTTACCTGACCATAGATGGACAAAGGCCGGGCAACATCAGCAGCCGGACAATTTATGTTCATGATGCCTTCGGAAAAATACCTTCTCTGAATTCAATGTACAGCGGGAAATACAGTGCATCTGGACCGGTCACGCTAACGGATGGATGCAGGGCTCATCCCTCGTCACTTCGCAGCGACTGGTTAGGATATCATGGCCATGATGCCGAACTTGTAATAGATCTGGGCAAGGAGACCGAAATCAGGAATGTTAACATCGGATTTCTGCACAATCCGGCCAACTGGATTTTTCTTCCAACCGGAGTTGAAATCAGTTTGTCATCGGATGGAGCCAATTATATACCTGCCGAAGGCATTCAGCCTGAGTTGCTGACCATCCGTGAACCTATAACCATCGATTTCAACCAGATACAGATTAATACAAAAGCCCGTTACATTAAAGTGATTGCGAAAAATCGCGGAACCTGCCCGCCGGGACATCAGGGAGCGGGTGGAAAGGCCTGGTTGTTTATTGATGAAGTCATGGTGAACCAGCCTGTTGACTGATATCAGACTGAGTTCATCCTAAAGCGTGTCACTTAAAAATTTTAAATCGATTGTCTATCTGGGTAGCACTATAAATCTGGCAGTCAAATTGTTACCGGCACAATGGACCCTTATAAAATAGATACCAGGGGTTAAGCCTGATATATCAGCAATAACTTTTCCGGATCCAACAGCTACATGCTGATTTACAGCTATTTTACCATCCATGGAATAAATTTTCAAATCAGATGAAGTAATCGGATGGGCTGATTCAACGATAAGTACATCGCTGGTGGCCGGATTGGGATAAACCCTCAGGCCGGTTGAATCGGAAAAACCGATACCCGTAGGCGATTCAAGGCTGAATCTGCTGACAAAATTCCAGATTTCACTACTTGCAACGATATCCCGGTTAGTATTGCCAACACCGGTCACACCATTGGATCCGGGCCAGGTATGACCTCCGTTGATAACCTTAAGCAACATAACCTCTGTAAGACCATCGCACGGCCCCCAGGTTTGCCGCTGGACAGTTGAGCCTTCAGCAACCAAATCAGGCAAATCCTCTATTAGAGGCAATGCCGGGCAGTTGTTATAACTGTTCCAGTATTCAAGAACTTCATCAACCGATGCATTTCCGAATCCACCATTATAATTCACAATTAAATCTGCCGTTCCGTGAATATGCAATACAGGCATCATCTTTTGGGGTGAACATGCCGTCAGAGAACCGTCTGTCATGGTTCCTGCAACCGGGGCTATAGCAGCAATCCGATTGCCCAACTCACATGCCAGCCGATAACTCATGAACCCTCCGTTTGACAAGCCGGTGGCATAAACCCGGTCCAGGTCGATGTTGTAACGATCCTGCATTGTATCTATCAGTGCTGAAAGAAAACCAACATCATCAGCCGTAGATCCACCTGCGAATCCAACGTTCCATGAATTGTCAATACCATTTGGATAAACGACTACAAACCTGCCGGTATCGGCAATGGTATTGAAATCACTGAATTGCATGATTTCCTGACCGTTTTGTGTGTATCCGTGAAGTGCCAGCATCAATGGCAATGATTCGTTCTGGTTAAAATCCACCGGCAGATATGCGATCCAGGTACGGTTGAACCCATCAAAAACAAAACTGCCATTTATCTGAGAAGTGGTATCTCCTGAGATCAATACGCACAGCATGATGATTATTAAAAGTCTTTTCATAAAAACCATTTTGAAAAAATTCCGGGAAGCTAATTACAGGTAATAATAA
Source organism: Bacteroidales bacterium (assembly GCA_016705005.1). Taxonomy (GTDB): domain Bacteria; phylum Bacteroidota; class Bacteroidia; order Bacteroidales; family Lentimicrobiaceae; genus Lentimicrobium. The sequence continues at coordinate 90,957 of JADIZB010000039.1, forward strand.
ACAAATTTATTCTGCTTTGGTTAACCAGTGAGGATTATTCTGCATTCGTTGTAAATATTACTTATTATCTTTATCCCTTTAATCAGGCCTTTTCCTGTTATTGAACTCATCTTAATTCACTAATATTTATCATATTCTTCGGATTTATGACTTTCACAAAAATTTTAACCATTGCACTGACAGCAGGCTTAATGCTTTTCGCTGCAGAATTGAAATCACAGGAACAAAACCTGAAACCGGGATTTGATAAGGCTGAATACAAGGATATGCTCTTGATGGCAGCCTGTTCAGTTGATACTCCATGGGTAAACAGCAAACTTGTACCTCAAAAATTCAGACTCCTGTACCGCTCTGCCGTAACAGGATTGGACAACCGTTGGGACTTATGGGTTAACGAAGGAAATGTTGCTGTGATCAGCATCAGGGGAACCACAGGGACCTCTGAAAGCTGGCTTGAGAACTTTTATGCGGCTATGGTACCAGCTAATGGAAGCATGAAATTATCAGCGAACCGGACCTTTGACTACAAACTGGCCGACAATCCGAAAGCTGCCGTTCATGTCGGCTGGCTGATGGCTACAGGCTTTCTGGCAGAAGATGTGATCTCTAAAATTGATTCCTGCTACCGCAGAGGAATCTGGGACTTTATCATCACAGGTCACAGCCAGGGAGGAGGCATTTCTTTTCTGATGACTGCTTACTTATTGAACCTTCAAAAAGATGGAAAATTACCTGAAGATATCCGCTTCAAAACATACTGCAGTGCGGCTCCTAAACCCGGGAACCTTTATTTTGCCTATGATTATGAAAATATGACTTCCGGTGGATGGGCATTTAATGTCGTAAATACTGCCGATTGGGTGCCTGAAACACCGCTCTCGATACAGACCATTGATGACTTCAACACCTTAAATCCTTTTGTAAATGCAAAAAGGACATTAAAAAAACAGAGTTTCCCGACAAGGATTGCCATGAGTTACGCGTATGGCAGGCTTGACAGGCCAACACGGCGGGCAGTGAAGAACTACCGGAAATATCTCGGAACCGTTGCCGGAAAATATGTCGGCAAATCATTGCCCGATTATCAGGCTCCGGAATATCTTTATGCCAATCATTACGTCAGGACCGGGACAACCATTGTGCTGTATGCCGATAAAATGTATTACGAGAATTACCCCGATAATCCTGAAAATGTTTTTGTTCATCATCTGGCAGGACCATACCTCTACCTGCTGAGAATGTTGAAAGAGTAATGCCACTGCAGGACACAGGAGCCGGACTACCGGGTTAACCCCTGCTAATATTTATTGATCTTCAGGCCCTTTCTCCCGTTTTTACCCTGGACAACCACTAGGTAAGTTCCATTTTTGTAAAGGCTTAAATCCAGATCCATTTCCTTGTCGGAAATTTTGCTTTCATAAACAATTCTTCCCGTCAGATCGTATAAAATCAGACTGCTGCACAGGTCATGCTGCTTCAGGCTTAAATGAATGGTTCCGTTTGCAGGGTTGGGGAAGGCTGAGATTCTGTTTACATCATCAGATTCCTGTATCGCAGAAGCCATATGATTCACCTGCCAGTTTTTAATATTCCAGACCTCCTGCAGGTGGGAAGTATCAGCATCATATAATTCCTTTCTGATCATTCCGACTCCTTTTGCATAGTAATAAATCGTCGGATTGTTATTTTCAAATATATTATTCATGATCAACATCCTGGTTACATGATTAAACCCGAAATTATTCAATGCGAAAGTGTTCAATGTATCAATGATTTCAGCTCCCTCTGAATCGTCCCCGACACGATAACTTGAAAGAAAAATATACTGCCCGTGATTCCCCCAATTAATCCCTTCTTTTACAATCACATATCCGATATACTGATCCCATGTCTGATAATTCAATGTATTACTCTCGTAATATGCCTGATAATACTCTACGGCCGGATAATAATACCCATGCATATAAAAACCCGGCATAAAATCATGAACCAGTGCAGTCTGAACCAGGCTGTCAACGGCATGCGTAGAATCTGCTTTTTCATAAACCCAGAAAGAGCCAGTTTCAAATAGGTAATCTTGTAAATTGGGAGAAAGAAAAGTCGTATCCGGTTCCTGAGCCGGAACAAAAAATGGAATAATTATTCCGATAAGCAGGAGTGATTTAATTTTCATCTCTTTTAGGGTTATAATTGTTAACTCGCGTATACATCAGACAACTTCAGTCCAAGCCATCCAAATTGGCAGGATAAGCCTTTTTGATGACCGGCCTGTTTATATCTTTTTTGTAGCCTTGTCCCGGCATACACAATTACTTCTGGTAAATATACCATAGTCGGATCAAATACCAATCATAAAAAAAAATTTATATGGCATTTTTAACCCATCCGCGATCCGCCTTCAAAACACGGCGATGTTTTACTCAAATCACGGCGATGATTTTAACCATTCAAAAACCTTTGAAATGAAGTACAGCCTGAGCTATCCGGTTGTTTAAAAAAAAGAGAAACCACGCTGTACTTATGAATGGGATGCAAACGCCGGCATTGGCCAGCCCGGATAAAAGCCAATGACCGGAAACCTGTTGCGACATAACCTGACAAAAGTAATCTACCACACAATCCTTCCAGCGAAAAAACCACACACCGGCTTTACCTGGGAAAAAAAGTACCGTAAAGGTTGAAGGGATGCAGTGCATTATATGCTTCAGGCTTTATGCAAATATCAGGCATAGTATCATCCGGCAGGCGAAACAGCAACCTCACCGGACTATCCCCGGATAAGCCAAATGCATGGCAGACATAAAAAAAAACCGTTCATAAATCACTGATTTACAAACGGTTTAAATTAATCAAAGTGCCCGGAACAGGACTCGAACCTGCACATACTTAAGTATACTAGTCCCTGAAACTAGCGCGTCTACCAATTCCGCCATCCGGGCGAAGAACTCTCATTTCAAAAAAATGCAGTCTTTCGACTGCCACCGATCTTTTTCGGATTTTTAAGTGCCCAGGACAAGACTCGAACTTGCACATCCTTAAGGACACCAGCCCCTCAAGCTGGCGTGTCTACCAATTTCACCACCTGGGCAATTGAGTGCGCAAAGGTAAAAATATTTTTCTTGTATGGACAAGTCTTTATTTATTTTTTTTATTGGTTGAATAGCCTTTAAACCCTAAGTTTGCCTAACAATTTAAATCGCAGGATATTAATGACAGATGAACCACGGATAAAACCTGAAATTAATCTTCTGAAACCGGTTTGCATAGGGATCGGGGGAGTCAGCAGGTCTGGAAAAACCTTTCTTTCGAACCTTCTGCATTCAGCAATCCGGGATTCTGTGGTTATACATCAGGATACATTTATCCCTGCAGAACAGGATATTCCTAAAATCAAAGATCATATTGACTGGGAAAGGCCTGAAGCCATTGATTGGGTATCTTTCAGAAAGGCTATTGAAACCGCAATAAACTCAGGAAAAACAGTTATTGTTGAAGGTCTGTTCGCATTTCATAACAAGGAAATCAACAAATTCTACGATAAAACAGTCTTTATAACGCTCAGGCGGGACGAATTTATCCTGAGGAAGCGCGATGATCTGCGCTGGGGACTGGAACCGGAATGGTACATCAGCCACATTTGGGATGGTTTTATAGCTTATGGCCAATTACCCGGCGATATTCAAGAAACGCTGCTGATAGACGGTGCTCAGGATTTTAACCCTGAGGATGTAATCGCTTACCTAAAAACATGATTTATTCCGGTAAACGGCGAGTAGATGGTTACAGTCAATTCCCGGAGTAAAATCACTGACAGCGATCAGGTTGAAATTATCAGCTTGCAGGTTTCTTTAGTAATTGAATTTATATTCAGCCATGGTTATTGAAACTTATTGGTGGCAAAATCATATCCATGGATTGGAATTTTGTTGTTAACCATACCCGTGCAGATACTCCACCTCCCGAAACATAACAGAGATCGGAAACAGCAATGAATCATGCCTATTGCGTTGATTGTTAGAACACATTGAAATCATCAAAATCATTTCCGGAAATATTGCAAAGCAGAAATCCCTGTACCTGTTTTTGAATAGCTGTTACCTTATATTTACTGAACTTTAGGGTGCCACTGCTGTTTTATTATGACTTACCTGATTATCTATGAATAGAAATTTTTATTTTTCTGTCTGCATTTTACTAGTGGGTGTTTTCAGTCTGCAGTCCCAAGCGCAGAAGGTTGAAAAAGAGCGGAGAATTTCTCATGAAAAATTCCCGGCGACATCTCTCAAAATGCTTGATTTGGAATTTTCAGGGCGGACCCATCAGAAGTTGTATCTTGAAACCGGTAGTTCAGGGACTACTTATGAATCAAAGTTCACATTCGGTCAGCAAAAATACAGTGTAAAATTTTTTGAAAGCGGTCAATGGATGGATACCGAAAAGGAGGTGCCGGAAGACGGGTTGCTGCCATCGGTGAAGAATAATATTCATGCCAGCCTCAGGTCTGATTTTAATTTCGATAAGTTCAGGTTAATCAGAATACAGGAACAGACATCCAAAGAAGGCCTCCGGTATGAAATCGAAATCAAAGGAAAGTCCAGGGGAATAACTGAATTATTTGAATTTTTGTTTGATGGTGATGGAACCTATATCCGGCATCAGGTTATTGTTATTGATTCTTACTCGAATGAATTTTAGTTTCAGGATGCCTTTCCGGCTGTCATTGGTTTTTGTTTTCCCTTTCTTATTTTCATTGCAGGGGAAAACCCAGACGCGTTACTTTACTACAATTTTTCCCGGTATATCCGTTTCGTCTCCTTTTTCCGATAAATCAGAGCTCAATCTCAGCTCTTCTGCACAATACAACACCCTGGCGCGCGAATATGATGGAACCTCCTACCCTGCTGCTTTTAATTATGTTGATTTTCAAATCGGGGCAGTATATAAATACAATCAGCATATGCATATTGCCGCAGCCTGGTATTATCGCAATACTGACCCCGGACGTAGTTCATCATTTTCCGAAAACAGATTCTGGCAACAGGTAACCTTCATCAGCCGAATCGGCAATCTCAGGTTTCGCAACAGGTTAAGGATGGAGGAACGGCTGATAACACGCAATGGCAGAACTGAACCCCTCAAATGGAGACTGAGGTATCAGACAGGGTTTGAAATTCCTTTACAAGGCGAAAAAACAGATATCAAAGAATTCTATGCTGTTTTACTCAATGAAGCATACTTCAGCCTAAGCAAACCCCGTTCCGCATTTTATGGAGAGAACTGGATTTCTGCATTTCTGGGTTACCGGATTTCCGCAAAAAGCAGGTTAGAGGTCGGGCCGGCATGGCAAACTCAAATCCGCAATACAGAAAAAGAGAAAAACAACTTGATTCATTTACAGGCAAATCTTTTAATACAGACTAATTTTTTAAAAAAGAACCACTAAAATATTATTCCTTATGAGTTACCTTCTTTTGTCCGGTGGCCTTGTTATGCTCATTTTCGGCTCAAACTGGCTGGTCGACGGAGCCTCTTCACTTGCACGCAAGCTTAACATATCAGACATCGTTATCGGACTTACGGTGGTTGCCTTCGGAACCTCCTCGCCTGAACTTGTCGTAAATCTGATAGCTTCCTTCAACGGCAATACCGACATTGCCATTGGCAATATCCTGGGTAGCAATATTTTTAATATACTTGCGATATTGGGCATCACATCGCTGTTTCTGCCAGTTGCAGTAATGAATAATACTGTTTGGAAAGAAATTCCATTCAGTATTCTGGCAGTTCTGATCGTTGCCTTTATAGCCAACGATGTATTGATTGACGGGTATGAAAAAAATGAAATCTCAAGAATTGACGGACTTGTATTGCTTGGCTTCTTTTCTATTTTCATGGCATATACCTTTATCCTGGCGAAACATTCGGGTCCATTGATGGAAGTAGAAAAAGTAAGCATGTCTGTTCCAAAGTCAGGTTTGTATGTTATTGTAGGTCTGGCAGGATTGTTTTTTGGTGGGCGGTTTTTAGTTATGGGAGCCGTGGAGATTGCACGAAATTTTGGAATGACAGAGTCAGTTATTGGTCTCACAGTTGTTGCAGCCGGGACTTCACTTCCGGAACTGGCAACAAGTATTACTGCCGCATTAAAGAAAAACAGTGATATTGCCATTGGTAATGTCGTAGGTTCTAATATTTTTAACATTTTCTTCATCCTGGGATCCAGTGCCGTAATCAGACCACTTCCATTTTCAACCGGATCAAATATTGATATCCTCGCGGTTCTTGCTGCAAGTTTGTTGATGTTCCTTTTCGTTTTCATGGGCAAGGGACGAAAAATTGATCGTTTCGAAGGAATTATTCTTCTTTTGTTATATGTAGCTTATACTGTCTATCTGACTGTCTTTTCAAAGTAACAAATCAAGTAGTAGCAAAATGCTATCTGCTTAGTTATTAGTTTCTTGAAAGAAAATAAAAAAGAAAAAGCCAATTGGTTTCCTGCCTGGGAAGGAGCAATGGGGTAAGACAGTTTAGGTTTTTATGCCCGAATTATCTATTTTTGTTGCAGGATGCTCATCGTCTGGCAATAATTCCAGAAATTAACATATAAATAACGCTACCATGTTCACACAAAACGACCTCCGGCAATTTCAGGCAAAAGGAATCGATGTCAAAGTCATTGAACAGCAGATAGATCATTTCAAATCCGGATTTCCTTTTGTTGAACTAATAGCCCCGGCAACCATAAGCAATGGGTTAAAAACTTTTTCCGATGCCGATGCCGATAAACTCATGCTCTTTTACGATAAAAATTATGAAGATTTCGAGATCCTGAAGTTTGTGCCGGCATCCGGTGCGGCCAGCCGTATGTTTAAAACCCTTTTCGAATTCAGGGAGAAATATACTTCTGCATCAGGTTCAGATAATCTACTGGAGCTTGACAAAGGGTTTAACTCAGCCTATAATTTCATGACAAACATCAGAAAATTTGCCTTTTTTGATGACCTTGGTAAAGTTATGGCTGATAATGGGCTGAGCATTGAAAACTGCCTAAACGAAAAAGATTACACCAGCATCATAGATTTCCTGCTTGAAGATAAAGGACTTGGATATGCCGCTCTTCCCAAAGCCATGCTCAAGTTTCACAGTTACAGCGATGGTCCGCGCCTGGCCATGGAAGAACACCTTGTTGAAGGTGCAAACTACGGGCAGAACAATGATGGCAGGGTTGCCGTTCACTTTACAGTATCCCCTGAACATGCCGACCGGTTCATCGAAGAAATCAACAAGGTGAAGGATAAATATGAAGAACTGTTCGACGTAATCTATGAACTTACTTTTTCAATTCAGAAATCTTCCACTGATACCATCGCTGTTGATTCAAAAAATAAACCCTTCAGAAATGAAGATGAAAGCATTGTATTCCGTCCAGGCGGACATGGCGCTTTGATTGAGAACCTGAACGACCGGGAAGGTGAAATCATTTTTATCAAGAACATCGATAATATTGTCCCCGATCGACTTAAAGACCAGACCTATCGATACAAAAGGGTCATCGGTGGATATCTCATCGAACTGAGAAACAAGATATTCGATTACCTTGAGAAACTGGAAGATGGGAATATAGCTGACAACGAACTGAATAAAATCATCTCGTTTGCCAAGGAAAAACTCTTTCTCATTCCCGGACCGGATTTTGATGAGATGTCACAGATCGAAAAAGTAGACTACCTGTACAACAAACTGAACCGCCCTATCAGGATTTGCGGGATGGTTAGAAATGAAGGCGAACCTGGTGGAGGACCATTCTGGATAAAAAATACTGAAGGGGAAGTTTCACTCCAGATCGTGGAATCTTCACAGATTGACCTTGAAAACCCTGTGCAAAAAGAGATTTTCAGCAAATCAACTCACTTTAATCCTGTTGACCTTGTCTGCTACGTTCGTGATTTTAACGATGAACAGTTTGATCTGCGCGAATTCGTTGACCCGTCAACCGGATTTATCTCCGTTAAATCAAAAGATGGCCGTGAATTGAAAGCACAGGAACTTCCCGGACTCTGGAACGGAGCAATGGCTGATTGGATCACCGTTTTTGTAGAAGTCCCGATCATTACTTTCAATCCGGTTAAGACAGTAAATGACCTTCTACGAAAAGAACATCAACCTGCATGAGTTCGACATTTCCTGAAATTTCAGCTCAAATACCTGTAGCAGATCTTATTGTGGCTTACCCATTTTCAATCTCATTTCTTGCTTCCAGGAATCTGCATTGTATTATTTGCGGTGAACCTGTATGGGGCACCCTTGAAGAACTTGCCAGGGATAAGCATATCACCGGTGAACAACTTGCTGAAATAATCGAAGATCTCAAAACAGAAGCCGGGAAGATCTCACGATGAACCGATTAGGGTGCCAATCGCTCCCTTGACCAGTCTCCTTCTGATTTTTTGCGGTACCTGATTCTGTCGTGTAACCTGCCGGGCCTCCCCTGCCAGAATTCTATCGTTTCAGGATTAACTAAAAATCCACCCCAGTAATCAGGCCTGGAGATCTCAGCAGTCCCGAATTTTTCTGCGGCATGGTCAACAAGTTTTTCAAGCTCCTCCCTGCCGGAGATAACACGGCTCTGAGGTGAGACCAGGGCACTCAACCTGCTTTCAAACGGCCTCGACAAAAAATACAGGTCAGATATACGACGATCAGTTTTCGTGACCGTGCCTTCAATCCTGACCTGGCGTTCAAGTTGTGGCCAGAAAAATAATAAAGAGGCATGTGGGTTTAGCTTTAAGTGTTCACCTTTCATGCTTTCATAATTTGTAAAAAACACAAACTGATCATGCTCTATAGATTTCAGCAAAACTATCCGCGATGATGGCTTGCCAGCTGATGAAACAGTTGAAAGTGACATTGCGGTTGGTTCTGATATATCAGCTTGTATAGCCTCATCAAGCCATTTCCGAAAAAAAACAACAGGATCATCGCCGGAATCAGCTTCATCCAACCGGTTCCTTTTGTAATCCTGCCTCAGGTCTCCTAAATTCATATTGCTTTTTTTATCTTAACAAGACAGAATGGAAACTGTTCAGATTTTAACAAAACGGATTAATCTGATAACTTTGCAATTAAAACCAAACTGATATGCGTTTAAAAGCCATTCTGATATCACTGATACTGATGACCTCATCCACAGCCGGAGTTTTCTCACAAACAGCTGCAGCAGGTAAAAATTACAGGAAAGAGATTCTGAAGGAAAGAAAGAAGAATGACAGGGATTTTAAGCAAGCCGATAATTCACCGCTCGATCCCAAATACAAAACTGATTTCAAAGGACTCGAATATTTCAGCATCGCTCCTGAATGGGTTCTGAATGCCACCCTGGTTCCTTACACCAATCCGGATACGATAAAAATGAAGACGACTACCGAAAGATTGCCACTTTATCTGGTTTATGGCAAAGCATATTTTTCGATTAACGGAAAAGAGTTCAACCTTACAGTATTCAGAAATATAAGCCTGATGACGAAGCCCGGCTATGAAGACTACCTGTTTGTCCCGTTTACTGATCAAACCTCCGGAAATGAAAGCTATGGTGGTGGCAGATACATTGATTCAAGAATAACCGAAGGCAATCAGATTCTTATCGATTTCAACAAGGCGTACAACCCATACTGTGTTTATAGCAAAAAATACAGCTGCCCAATACCTCCTGCCGAAAACTATCTTGATATCAGGGTTACTGCCGGGGTAAAAGACTTTCATCACAAATAGAGGCTCATCTTTACCTTTCATACAACATTTCGGGAAATTCCCGGTTAGAATATAAAATTACGGAATAGTCACTGGCAGATGGCAAACAGATCAAGAATCAAAAAAATGATCCCGGCGCTGATTTTAATCCTGGCAATGGTGCATCCGGCTTTTGCTCAGCCTTATCGTATCAGGGAACAATGGTACATAGGTGCAAAAGTTGGTATGGTATCTTTTTTTGGAGATCTCAGCATTCATGATTTTGACCCGGTCAGTAAATTCACCGACGAAAGTGATCTGGCATGGGGAATCCTGGCTGGGAAAAGTCTGAACAGGATTTTCGACCTTAAAGTCAGCCTGATCTCGGGGGCTATGAAAGGTTCAAATCCATCTATGGATATGTACTTCAGCAACAGATTCAGTGAAATAAGTACCGGTACTTCGATTGATATTACCCGTCTGATCTGGCCTCAGACAGTCTCAAGATTCCATGTTACAGCTGAACTGGCCTTCGGTGGCATCACATACAGATCAATAAAATACCGGCAATCGGATGATACTTACCTTTCGTCGGTAGGGTACACATCTTCAAGGGAGGTTACCGGATCAGCAAAAACAGCATTTGTGTTCCCTCTGGGTATCGGCGCGGGATACCGGGTCAGCAATCACTGGGTGATATCAGCTGAACTTCTTTACCGACTTCATAATACAGATCTTCTGGATTCACAGGTTGGTTCTACAGGTATAAGTGACCGTTACTCATATACTTCAATCGGTCTCATTTATATCCTGTTTCCGGTCAAACAAAACAGGATTAAAGCAGATGAGTGTCCCCGCTGGTATTAAACATCTTACGTTTCTTGAAATAAGCAGGAACTCCCTGAATAAATCAATCAGGTCTGTCACCTTGTCGTAAAAACCAGAAACTAAAAGCTATTCCCTGCTGAAAGATCATTAACCAGAAGATTGATCCTGCCGATAATTTCCTGATTCTTTTTGTTTTCAGTTTCAGCCTGAGTCCTCAATTTGCCAGCCAGGTTAATAAGGCTGTTCCTCTCATCCAGAAGGGATTTTACCATTTGCTTCAGATCATCCGGATTATCAGGTAACTCTGCTTTTGCAACGATATCAGAAGATAACGGAAAATGCCCACCTTCGCCGGCTTCAGTAATCTTCCTGAGATGTTGATTTTCCTTCTCAAGTGTTTCGCATTTTTGCTGAAGGGAGAGCAGGCGAACCTGATTGCTTTCCATCCCTTTCTCAAGTTCCTCACGAAAATCAACTTCACGCTGCTTAAGTTTACGTATTTCAGCATCAAGCGATTCAAGCTGATGCAGACTCTCTTCAAAACCGGCTGCAGATTGGTCGAGTTCAGCTCTGATTTTTTTTAGCTTACCAACCCTGTTGATCAAAATAAACAAAAACAAGAAAAGTACCAGGGTAAGCGATGCTATAGCTATTTTGAAATAAAGAAAGAATGCTTTATCCTTACTTGACTGTTGATGCAGATCATCATACTTAAGCTGAAGTTCATGAAATCTGACTTCAATATCATTTAGATCTGAGATTACAACAGAATCTGCTGAAATTTTCAGGTTTAGCGCATCAATCACCTGTTGGTCACGCCTCACAACCTGATCCAGATTATCAGAAATCCTTTTCAGGTTCAACCAGGTATTTATCCTCATTGTATCACGGATAGATCTGTATTTCCGGTAAAAATACTCCCGTTCAGCCATGTTGAGTGAATCGGCCAGAGCAACCTGTCCTTTAACATTGTTGAAAGGCTGCACCAACATGATTAAGGCAGCAAAAATAAATTTTTTCATTGCGGATATTGAATTTACAAAATTAAACAATAAACCCTACGCATCTTAAAGGGTGGCCTGTTTTTTGGATATCTGCATTCGGTTTACTGATTTACATGATTACTTTTTTAGGTAAGTTTGCATTATAGTAATACGCAGCATAAATCGAAGTCAAATGCCCAATCGCAATTTATTGATGATATTAACCATTCTGCTATTTTCAGCCAGTCTGGTTTCAGCTCAGAAAGCCTACAAAATCAACATCCAGATTGAGGGATTGAAAGACAGCCTTATCCTTCTGGCCCACTACAGCGGAGACAAGCAACTTGTAGCTGACACAGCCTTCAGATCAAAGGAAAATAATTATACGTTCACTGGTTCGGTGTCGTTGCCTGAAGGAATGTACTTTATTGCCGGATCAAACAAGAATAAATTATTTGACTTCATTGTATCAGGAAAACAGGAATTTACGATTACAGGTAAGAAAGAAAAGTTACCTGCCAGTCTGGGGATTAAAAACAGTAATGAAAATCAGATTTTCTTTGATTATGTCCGGTTTCTCTCAGAAAAACAAAAACAACAGTTGAAACTGGTTGAACTCAAGAAGAAATTTGCTGATGGATCTGATTCAGCAAAGGTTGCTGATAACCAGATATTATTGCTCAACGAAGAAGTGAAACGATACATAGACGGGATTATTAATTCGAATAAAGGTAGTTTCATTGCACTTTTCCTGAAATCGATGCAAGACCCGGAAATACCTAAAGCACCGGTATTAAATAATGGAAGAACCGATTCAACTTTCACTTTCCGCTATTATAAGGCTCATTTCTGGGATAACATTGATCTTTCAGATGACCGGTTGGTCCGTTCACCCTTTCTTCATACAAAAGTTGACCAATATCTCACTAAACTGACCTCCCCGGCACCTGATTCACTAATCATCGCCATTGATGATTTATTCAGGCGGGCAGGCAATAATGAAGCAACCTTTAAATACCTGATGTGGTATTTAACCATCAAGTATGAGAGTTCCGAGATCATGGGTTATGATGCCATCTTTGTTCATCTGGTTGATACGTACTACAAGGACCCGAAAATGCACTGGATGAATCCTACAGTGAAGGAAAACCTGATTAAACGTGCAAACACTCTCCGCCCCATTCTGATCGGTAAGGATGCTCCTGACATGATTTTGCTCGATACAACCCGGATGCCGGTATCATTGCATAAAGTCCCGGCTGAATACACCATCATCTATTTCTGGGATCCGGATTGCAGCCATTGCAAGAAGGAAACACCACTTCTTGTCGATTTCTATAACCTGAATAAACTCCATTTCAACCTGGAAGTCTATGCAGTTTGTATGGATACATCATGGGTGGATATGAAAAAGTATATTCATCAGAACAAAACCAACTGGATCAATGTGAACGGTTTTTATAGTATGACTCCAGATTTCAGGGATTTGTACGATGTTCACAGCACACCGGTAATGTACCTTTTAGACCGGAATAAGAAGATTATCGCAAAAAGGGTTTTAACCGAGAGGATGGCTGAAATTCTGTCAATCAAAACAAAGAAAGAAGTTATAAAAAAATAGGTTAAACAAAAAAGCCACCGAAAAACGGTGGCTTTTTTGTTTAATGAAACCATTTAATTTTTCACTGCATCCACAATCGCTTTGAAAGCTACCGGGTGATTCATAGCCAGGTCAGCTAATACTTTACGATCGAGGTTGATATTCTTCTGCTTCAGTTTACCCATAAATACAGAATAAGACATATCAAATTGTCTTACCCCTGCATTGATACGGGTTATCCACAAACTACGGAAATTGCGTCTTTTCTGGCGTCTGTCGCGGTATGCATACACCATGCCTTTTTCATATGCATTTTTGGCAACCGTCCAAACATTTTTCCTCCTGCCAAACTGTCCCTTGACAGCTTTCAGGATTTTTTTTCTGCGTGCCCTGGAGGCAACTGCGTTTACTGATCTTGGCATTTTGTTTTTGTTTTTCGCTTTCGCGTTCCTTTATCACAAAGGACTCTTTGGTGCAGAAAGCAAGGGTTAATAAATTAACACGGTTTAGGCAAGCATTTCTCTTACATTCTTGGCATCGGCCTGGTCAACGAGACCTGAATAAGTCAGGTTGCGTTTACGCTTGGTCGATTTCTTTGTAAGGATGTGGCTTTTGTAAGCATGCTTCCTTTTCAGTTTACCAGTACCGGTTACGTCAAACCGTTTTTTAGCACTGGATTTCGACTTCATTTTTGGCATTACAATAGTTGTTAATTGGGTTTATATTGAGTTTTTATTCAAAACTTTCTACTTTTTCGGCGCAATGATCATGATCATACGCTTTCCTTCAAGCAGGGGCAGTTTTTCAACTTTCCCGTAATCTTCGAGCAAAGAGGCAAACTGCAGCAGCTTGATCTCTCCCTGATCTTTGTAAACGATACTCCGTCCGCGAAAGAAGACCTCAACCTTAACTTTGGCACCATCCTCGAGGAATTTCATGGCATGCTTCAGTTTGAAATTAAAGTCATGCTCATCAGTATTCGGCCCCAACCTGATCTCTTTTACAACAATCTTGGCTGACTTGGCTTTAATCTCCTTCTGCTTTTTCTTTAATTCGTAAAGAAACTTTTTGTAATCAGTTACCTTACAAACCGGTGGATTGGCCGTCGGAGATATTTCAACAAGATCGAGTTCAAGTCGCTGGGCGATGGCCAATGCATCCTTGATGTTATAGATGCCTGACTCTACATTTTCACCTACCACCCGAACTACAGGGGCTTTAATCCTTTCGTTGATAAAGTGCGGATCCTCAGCTTTCTTTGGAAAAGGTCTCGGACCCCTCGGATTTCTAAACGGCGTTGCTATACTATTTCCTCCTCAGGTTAGTTAATAATTCGAAACCAGCTTATTGCATTACTGCACTGATTTCCTTGTTTATCAATTCAACAAATGCTTCAGGTGTAAAGGTACCAAGGTCACCAACGCCATGTCTTCTTACAGAAATGGTACCGTCAGCTTCTTCCTTTTCTCCGACAACAAGCATAAACGGTATTTTCCTGACCTCGGCATCCCGGATTTTACGTCCGGCTTTCTCGCTTCGCTCATCAATAAGGCCGCGAATTTCGGAATTATTCAGGAAATTAAAAAGCTTTTTCGAATAATCGATGTATTTTTCACTGATTGGCAGGATAATGAACTGCTCAGGATTCAACCACAGCGGGAAATTTCCGGCAGTATGTTCGATCAGCACAGCCACAAAACGTTCCATGGAACCAAATGGTGCACGATGGATCATTACCGGACGATGCTTCTGGTTATCATTGCCAATGTACTCAAGTTCAAATCTTTCGGGCAGGTTGTAGTCAACCTGGATGGTTCCGAGCTGCCATTTGCGACCCAGGGCATCCTTAACCATAAAGTCCAGTTTCGGACCATAAAACGCAGCTTCGCCATATTCAATCACAGCATCCAGGCCGGCTTCGTTAACCGATTCAATAATCGCATTCTCTGCCTTTTCCCAGTTCTCCTCACTTCCGATATATTTTTCACGGTTTACTTTGTCGCGAAGGGAGATTTGTACCGTATAATCCTTGAAATCAAGGATTCTGAAAATATGCAGTACGATACCAATCACAGCAATAAACTCAGATTTCAGCTGATCAGGCATGCAGAACAAGTGCGCATCATCCTGAGTAAACCCACGTACCCTGGTCAGGCCATGTAACTCACCACTCTGCTCGTAGCGGTAAACGGTGCCAAATTCAGCAAACCTGATGGGCAAATCCTTATAAGACCTGGGTTTTGAAGCAAAAATTTCGCAGTGATGGGGGCAGTTCATGGGTTTAAGCATAAACTGTTCACCTTCTACCGGAGTCGAAATCGGCTGGAAACTATCTTTTCCGTATTTCTGGAAATGACCAGATGTTTTATACAGTTCAACATTACCGATGTGAGGTGTGATCACAGGCTGGTAACCGGCTTTCTGCTGTATGTTGCGCAGAAACCGTTCGAGACGGTCGCGGAGCATGGCACCTTTTGGCAGCCATAACGGAAGTCCGGAGCCCACTTTCTGAGAGAAAGTAAACAGTTCCATCTCTTTTCCAAGCTTGCGATGATCGCGTTTTTTCGCTTCCTCCAGCAGTTCAAGATAATCGGTCAGTTCTTTTTGTTTCGGGAAGGTAATGCCATAAATTCTGGTGAGCTGTTTGCGTTTTTCGTCACCACGCCAGTAAGCTCCGGCAATGTTCAGTAATTTCACTGCTTTGATAAAACTGGTATCCGGAAGATGCGGACCACGGCATAAATCTGTAAAGTAACCCGATTCATAGAAAGTAATCTGGCCATCTTCAAGATCACCGATCAGTTCAAGCTTGTACTCATCATTCTTCTTTGTGAAATAATCAAGGGCTTCAGCTTTTGTTACTTCTTTCCGGACATATACCTGTTTTTCACGGGCAAGTTCAAGCATCTTGTCTTCAATAGCCTTCAGGTCATCGGCTACAATCTCATGATCACCGAAATCCATATCATAATAGAACCCGTTCTCAATATCGGGGCCAATTCCAAACTTTACCCCGGGATAGAGCAACTCAATGGCTTCAGCCATCAGATGTGCCGATGAATGCCACATGGTGGCCTTACCTTCGGTACTGTCCCAGGTCAGCAGTTTAAGATTGGCATCGGCTTTTATCGGGCGTGTCGCATCCCAGATTTCACCGTTAACACTGGCAGAAAGAACATTCCGGGCCAGTCCTTCACTGATGCTTCGTGCAATTTCAAGGGCAGTAGTTCCTTCAGGATACTGTCTGATAGAATTGTCGGGCAGGGTAATATTTATCATTGTAAAATAAATGCTTATGTTCTGAAAATGTGTGCAAAGATAGGGAAAAATACAATACACATCTGCAATAATTCCGGATTTCCGTTTGCAGAATGTGTATTCCGGATATATTATCTGAATTCCCCTGTTTCAGACTGTTTTAGCTTAACTCCTGCTTCCGGAACTCAACCCGCCCCATAAACAGAAAAATAACCAACAGTTATCTGCTATCTGCTATCTGTTATCTGTTATCTGTTAACAAACAAAAGCCTGCCGTGGCAGGCTTTTGTTTGTTTCAGGCTTCGTCGAACGGGAGTTTCAGTACCTGTGCCGTAGTTACCTGTCTTTTAAGTTTTTCCATATCCTTTTTCAACGCGGCAACACTTGAGGCAAGGTCTTCACGTGGAAGGTTCGGCTCAGGCATGGCACTGCTGATGTAATGAACAAACTTCCAGACCTCGCGTACATCTTTTATTCCGATGTCATACGGCTCATACAGCGGGTTAAGCGATTGCAGGGTAAGTTTCGCATCCGGCTTAATCCTGTTGGTGACAACCTTAAACATAATTCCGTCATCAAGGGTAAGTATGATATAGGGTTGTCCGTCGCGTATCAGGTTCCAGTTCTGGACAAATTCACCGGTTACCCATGACCCGTCGGGAATGGGCAGCATTGAGTCGCCGCTGATCTGAAAGGTCCGGTATTTCTTTTCCTTCGAAAGAAATGGCATATGAAATGTCGGCAGCACCTTGATGTATTCAGGGTCGGCAAAACCAACCCGGTAACCGGCCGAAGCTTTCTGGTTGACGACCTCAATATTTTCATTGTTTTCGCTGTCGACCGTGGTTGTCAGCACCCTGATCTTGCTTCCTGTAATAAATACATCGTAGCCCCGCTCAAGCTGCGACAACTCGCTCAGCGAAAGTTTCGACAGGTCCACCTTCAGCATTGTATCTACCGAGACGCCGAAGTATTTTGAAAAAGCGAGGAGGGATTCAATGCCCGGCTGAGCCACTTCATTTTCATAACCGCTCAGTGTCGGCCTTTTCATCCCAAGGGCAAAGGCTACATCATCCTGGGTGCGGCCCCGCCGCTTACGCAAAAGTTTGATGTTCGAAGCAAAAATATTCATGGCTTTGTTGCAGTTGATTAAATAATGATTATATTGTAATCAATATTTTGGTTAGATTTTAATCAAATTTACAACAATAATTCTATTATCCGACAAACCACCGAAAAATATTTTTCAATGATAGCCTCCGGCGACAGCAGAACCATAGTGCACATGGACCTTGACACATTTTTTGTGTCGGTTGAGCGCCTCAACAACAGCCGTTTGATCGGTCTGCCGGTGATCATCGGCGGCATGTCTGACCGGGGCGTGGTGGCCGGATGCAGCTATGAGGCCCGCACCTTTGGTGTGCATTCGGCCATGCCGATGAAAATGGCCCGCGCACTTTGTCCCGATGCCCTGGTTATCCGTGGCGATATGGAGCAATATACCCGCTATTCGAATGAGGTCACCAGCATCATTGCCGAAGATGCCCCTGTTTACGAAAAGGCCTCCATCGATGAACACTACCTCGATATAACAGGTATCGACCGGTTCTTCGGGGCTGTTAAATGGTCGCATGAGCTGAGGCAGCGAATCATTCGCGAAACCGGTCTTCCCATCTCACTGGGCCTTTCGGTAAACAAAACCGTATCAAAAATTGCCACAGGTCAGGCCAAGCCCAACGGTGAACTCGAAATCTCACGCGAAAGGATCATGCCTTTCCTGAGTCCGCTTTCGATCAGCAAAATTCCGGGAATCGGCGAAAAAACCTTCAGGTTGCTCCGCTCTATGGGCATTGCCCGGATAGATACACTGAGCCGTATGCCTGTTGAGATGGTGGAACGTGTACTGGGTAAAAACGGCATCATCATCTGGAAAAAAGCCAACGGCATCGACCCCACTCCCGTTGAACCATATTCTGAACGCAAATCAATCAGTACCGAAACCACGTTTGAACAGGACACCATCGACATAGGTATGATCAACGACCTGTTGCTGAAAATGGTCGAGAAACTTTCGTACCAGCTGCGTACCAAACAGAAACTAACTTCGTGTGTAACCGTAAAGGTACGCTACGCCAACTTCGACACCCATACCCTTCAGCACCGCATTCCCTATACCTCCTTCGATCACGCATTGCTGCCGGTTACCCGGAGCCTGTTCGACAGGTTATACCAGCGGCGCATGCTCATCAGGCTGATCGGCGTAAGGTTCAGCCACCTGGTGAGCGGGGTGCAGCAGATCAGCATGTTCGACGATTCGCCCGAAACCATCAGCCTCTACCAGGCCATGGACCGGATACGCAACCGCTTCGGCAACCGTGCCGTTACACGTGCCGCTGCATTGGGAACCGTCATCTCTGGAGATGAGGAATGAAATAAGCGCCCTGATATGGCCATGGACCCGGACACACGATGAGGAAATCAGAAATTACGGTTTACGACCAGCCTGCCGGCTGGCAGGTTTACGTTTTACGAATGATAAACCATCCTTACTCCTTACTCCTTACTCCTTACTCCTTACTCCTTACTCATTACTCATTACTCCTTACTCATTACTCATTACTCATTACTCATTACTGCCTACTGCCCACTGCCCACTGCCCACTTTTTACTTTGAGCTTTAAACTTTTTACTTTTTACTTTTTACTTACCCGATGCACCTTACCTTTAACTCATACTACAGCCTCCGCTACGGCACACTGTCCATTGAGCAGATTCCTCCGCTTGCTGCCGAAGCCGGGGCGGAAGTAGTGCTGCTTACCGACATCAACAACACCACCGGCACCATTGATTTCGTAAAAGCCTGTAAGAAGGCCGGGATCCGGCCGATGGCAGGTGTCGAGTTCAGGGATGGTAATCGCCTGCTTTATACCGGAATTGCCGAAAACAACAGTGGATTCAAGGAACTGAACGACCTGCTGAGCAGGAGCAATATCCAGGGTACTCCCCTGCCCTGGCCGGCGCCGCCGTTCAGAAATGTACTGGTCGTTTACCCTTTCGGGAGCCGTCAGGTGAGTGAAATGGCTGAAAATGAGTTTACCGGGGTCACTACCACCGACCTCAATAAACTACCAGTATCAGACTATCAGAAATACAGGGGCAAATACATCATCCATTCACCCATTACCTTTTCCGGCGAAAAGGAATATGAATTACACCGTTACCTGCGGGCCATCGACAACAACATTTTGCTGAGCCGTCTTACACCAGCAATGGTTGCAGGAAGCGAAAGAATGATGCTGAGCCTGCCCCTGCTGAAAAAGAGCTTTGAGAATTATCCCGAACTGATCAGGAATACCGAAAGGCTGACGGGTCGTTGCGGAATTGATTTTGACTACAGAATCATCAAAAACAAAAAGACCTTTACCGGCAGTGCTTACGATGACCGGATGCTGCTCGAAAAGCTGGCTGCCGATGGCCTTGAATACCGCTATGGTAAAAACAACCGGGAAGCAGCCGCCCGTGTCAGGCATGAACTCGACATCATCGACCGGCTGGGATTCGGGGCTTACTTCCTCATCACCTGGGATATCATCCGCTACTCCATGTCGCGGGGGTTTTACCATGTGGGGCGTGGCAGCGGAGCCAACAGTATTGTGGCTTATTGCCTCAGAATCACAGATGTTGACCCCATTGAATTAAACCTTTACTTTGAGCGCTTCCTGAATCCCAGGCGAAGCAGTCCGCCCGATTTTGATATTGATTATTCATGGAAAGAGCGTGATGATGTACTCGATTATATCTTTAAAAGGTACGGGCGCGAACACACGGCCCTGCTCGGTGCTACATCAACATTCAAGGGAAAATCAATACTCAGGGAGCTGGGCAAGGTAATGGGGCTACCCAAGGCCGAACTCGACCGGCTGGTAGATGAGCCAAACAACCCGCTCAATCAGGATGATATTACCAGGCACATTACTGAAATCGGCACCCGGATGACTGATTTTCCGAACATCCGGAGCATTCATGCCGGCGGGGTGCTGATCTCAGAGGAGCCCATCACCTGCTATACCGCACTCGATCTGCCCCCGAAATCGATGCCGGTGACCCAGTGGGATATGTATGTAGCCGAAGATCTCCGGTTCGAGAAACTTGATATCCTCAGCCAGCGGGGAATCGGTCATATTCATGACTGCGTCGGCATCATAAAGGCCAACCACGGCATTAGCATTGATATTCATCAGGTTGCAAAATTCAAACAGGACCCGAAAGTAAGAGAGCAACTCCGAAACGGTGAAACCAACGGATGTTTTTACATTGAAAGCCCGGCCATGAGAGGGCTGTTGAAAAAACTCCGGTGCGACAACTACCTGAGCCTGGTCGCAGCCAGCTCAATCATCAGGCCGGGAGTAGCCAGGTCGGGCATGATGCGGGAGTACATCCGGCGTTTTCACAACCCCGACGGGTTTGACTATATCCATCCCATCATGAAGGAACAACTGAGCGAAACCTATGGGGTGATGGTTTACCAGGAAGATGTATTGAAAATCTGCCACCATTTTGCCGGCCTTGATCTCGCCGATGCCGATGTGCTGAGGAGGGCAATGAGCGGGAAATACCGGTCAAGGGTTGAATTTCAGAAGATCATCGATAAGTTTTTCGATAACTGCCGCCTGAAAGGTTATCCGGAAGAGATTACGAATGAAGTCTGGCGGCAGATTGAGTCGTTTGCCGGCTATTCATTCTCAAAAGCACACTCCGCCTCATTTGCCGTTGAGAGCTATCAAAGCCTATACCTGAAATCATACTTCCCTGTAGAGTTTATGGTCGCGGTTATCAATAATTTCGGAGGATTTTACCAGAGCTGGGTTTACTTTAACGAGGCCAGACGCTGCGGCGCCAATATTGAGCTTCCCTGCGTAAACCGGAGCAGTTACCTCAATTCACTCTCGGGCAATACCATTTTTATCGGGTTTGTGCATATTTCAGGGCTTGAAAGCAACCTTGCCTATGCCCTGCTTTCCGAGCGTGAGCAAAACGGAATATATACCAGCCTTCACGACATGGTTGAACGAATAAAACCAACCATGGAGCAGCTGATTTTACTGATCAGGACGGGAGCGTTGAGGTTTAGCGGACTTGGCAAACAACAGCTGCTGTGGGAGGCCCATATGCTGGCAGGTAAAAAACGCCCCGAACCTGTGGTTTCATTGTTCAGGCAACCGGTACGTCAGTTTAACCTGCCGGTACTGGTTCACAACCCGCTCGAAGACGCCTATGATGAAATTGAACTGCTGGATTTCCCGGTAAGTATGACCTATTTCGATATGCTGAAAACCGGTTTCAGGGGAGAAATCGCGGCACGTAAGCTAGCCGGTTCGGTTGGCCTGACTGTAAAAATGGCCGGTGTACTGGTTACCATCAAATATGTGAGGACAATAAAAAACGAGATTATGCACTTTGCTACTTTCTTTGATAGCGAAGGAGAATTTTTCGATACTGTTCACTTCCCCGACACCGTAAAAGCATTCCCTTTCAGGGGAAGAGGTGTTTATCTGCTGCTTGGAAAAGTAGTTGAGGAATTCGGTTTCCCGTCTATTGAGGTTAGCAAAATGGCCAAACTTCCCCTGCAGAGTGATCCAAGATATCTATAATTCCTGTCAGATAAATCTTGAAATTAGCTCAAACAATAATTCTTTCCGGATAGGTTTGGCGATATAGTCGTCGCAACCGGCTTCAAGACAACGCTCACGCTCGCCCATCATGGCAAAAGCGGTTTGTGCAATCACAGGTAATTCCGGCCTCAATTCCTTTATTATCTGGGTTGCTTTGTAGCCGTCCATTACCGGCAATTCAATATCCATGAGAACCAGGTTTATTTCAGGATTCTCTTTGCAATGATCAACAGCCTTCTGACCATCACCCGCCCTGATAACCCTGCAATTCAATTTTTCGAGTAAAGAACTGATATAGAAATAATTGGTATCCACATCTTCTACCACAAGAATACACTTTCCTGAAAGATCAAGTCTGGGAAGGAGCATAGAATCAGGCTCAGCATTTATTTCAGAACGGTGACGGCCAACCTTTAGCGGAATATCAAACCAAAAAGTAGAACCTTCACCAGGGTAAGAATCAAGCCGCATACTACCACCAAGCATCTCCACAAGATTCTTTGAAATGGTCAGGCCCAGACCCGTACCTGATAGATTATGGGATGCGGCTTCACGAACCTGTCCAAAACGCTCAAAAATGAGCTTTTGCTGATCAACCGGAATGCCAATTCCTGAATCCCGAACGTAGAATTCGATCTTTTCATCTTTAATTCTGTATCCAATCTCAATAAATCCTTCATCGGTAAACTTGAAGGCATTTCCTGTAAGATTGGTAATTACCTGTCTCAATCTTACAGGATCGGTGTAAACTGCAAAATCAGGATCTGTATTGCCAGGTTGCATGTAAAGGGTGAGATGATCCTTATGTAATCTGACCATCTCCCGGTTAAAGAAGATTTCCAGATCAATGAACATTTCATTCAGATAACAATCTGAATAAATGATCTTTAATTGCCCGGCTTCAATCTTCGAGATATCGATGATGTCATTGATAAGACGAAGAAGATTGTCACCGCTTTTAATAATGACGTCGAGAAATCGGTCCTTCTCATCAATACTTAATTCCGCATCCTGAAGCATCTCAGCGAAACCAAGAATGGCATTCATGGGAGTTCGTATTTCATGCGACATGTTTGAAAGAAACAGACTTTTCAGTCGATCTGATTCCTCAGCCTTTTCTTTGGCAAGTTGAAGTGATTCCTCTGCCTTCAGGCGGTAAGCAGCCAGTGCAAACATATTGATAAATCTCTGCACAACGGCCACCATATCTTCCGTATAATCCTGCTCTGAATCTGCCAGAATAATAATCCCTGCATACTGATTGTTGATAAATGCCGGGACACTGAGTAACCTGTTAAATGAGAACTGACCAGGTGAAATACAGGGTATCTTCAGATCCACGCCCTGCTCGTTGATAATAACCGGTTTCATCTCCTTTAAGAGTCTTTCAACCAATCCATCCAATTGACCCAATTTCGGGTCATGCTTCTTTACCTTTCTTGAAATCTCTTTTTCGCTGTTCTCATCATAGCAATACATATATGATTTTTCATCATCAGAAGCCGGACTAATCAACAACGAAAACTGACTGCCGGTAAACTGCCGTGAGTAACGCTGGACGAGATAAGCTACCCTGGCCGGCTTTATCGAATCATTCAGCAACTCAACACCAATGGTTGCTATACCCTGATTGATTGCAAGTTCATTTTTCAGTAAGATCTCAGCCTGCTTTCCTTCGGTGATATCTGTAACAAGCCCTTCAAGCCTTACAAGTTTATCATATTTGTCAAAAACTCCCTTACCCTGCTCCAGTACATGTTTTATCCGCCCATTTCTGGCAATGATGCGATATTCAAGCCGGTAAACCCTGTGCCTTTTTACTGCATTCTGAACATCCTCCCAAACCCTTTTTCGGTCATCTTTGTGGATAATATCACCATAACGCAACATATTATTGTTAATCAACTCATTGGCACTGTAACCGGTGAGCTTTTTACATCCGGGACTCACATATTCCATTGTCCAGTTGGATTCATTCAGACATCTGAAAGCCATCCCTGGTAAATTATTCATGAGATTATCAAGAATAGACTGATATTCAAGTAATTCTATTTCGTTTCTTTTCCTATCAGTAATATCGATGGAATATTGAATTACATATTTCAGACTTCCCTGATGATTCTGAACCGGATAGCCGAAAACTTCAAAAATCCGTTTTTCACCGGTTTTAAGAACGAATTCATGTTCAATACGAACAGGTGTCGCCGATGTAATAACCATTCTAAGGGCACAGGAGTATGCATTCCCGACACATAAATCAGGCTTTTCGCTCATGTAGCAATGCACGGCATCCAGTGATTCTTCAAAGCGGATTGCTGCATCATTCCTAACCAGGGCTTTATTTGAAGAGGCTTCTATCACATAGAATGGATGCGGTAATGACTCAATAATTGTTTTAAGAAATGAATTGTCAAATACGAAAGATGATTTCCCGTTGGATACTATCGGAAGAATTGTATTATCTTCAATAGCGGTGATGGAATCAACATCTGAGGAATTTAGAGGGGGAACTTTGCTATTTTGCTCTGTAAACTGGAACAGGTAGTATATTTCAGAAAAATTAACGACCTCAACAATATTTACAGAGAAAATCCTTCCGGTCAGCATTTCACTGGCTGATAGCCTTATGGCATCAAAAGGTGATCCGATCAAACGGGTCAGAGCAGCCTTGTCAGGCACACTATCGAACCTGAAGAAATCCAGAATTGAGAATTCGGCAATTGGCTCAGAATAAAGGTTGATAAGTGTTGAAGCAGCATTATTGATCCTGACAGGAATAAAATCCTTATTGGTCAGAATGGTGGGAAGGGGCAAAACATTGAATGATCTGCCAATAAGATCATCGTCTGCCCCTGGCTTATATGCCGGTTCAAAGATACCATCCTTCGATTTTGAGAAAGGATTACTTTTCGCTTCGCGTTTCTTCTTTTCTTCCATTCACTTCAAAAAAATATCAACCTGTCAGTTGAACTCATCAAAAGTTAAAGAGCCTTATTCACAATGATATTAACAGTTGTGCCAGATATTTGTTTGTGTTTTCTGATATCCCAAAAGAGGGAGTAAACACCCGGAATGTATTATTTGATATTTTTTTTATCAAGCAACAGAGCCATTTTCCTTAAAAGTTCCTTGGGATTTATCGGCTTTGAAATAAAATCATCAAAACCAGAATTAAAAACCCTTTCCCTATCCTCCACCGAAGCAAAAGCAGTTTGCGCAATCACAGGAATGTCAGGATTTATTTCCTTTATCCGGAAAGTAGCTTCATATCCATCCATCACCGGCAATTGAATATCCATGAGTACCAGGTCAATGCCTTTGGTTTTCCTGAATACTTCAACAGCCTGGGCACCATCACTTGCAAAGGTCAGATTTATACTACTCTTCGATAGTAGTGACTTCAGGTAGAGTGTATTGGGTATTTTATCCTCAACAATCAAAACACTTTTTCCCTCAAAATTGAAAACTTCCTGTTTCGCCGGTAAAGCGGTATTGTTCTTTTTAAAGATCCCCTGTGTGGCTAAAGGAAGACTTACAAAGAATTCAGAGCCCTTGCCTAGCTTCGATGTTACGCCAGTGAAGCCACCTGAAGCTTCGATGATTCTCTTTACAATTGCCAGACCTAACCCGGCGCCACCGAATTTTCGTGTAAAAGGATCTTCAATCTGGCGGAAAGACTCAAATATGTAGGCGGTTTTATCTTCCGGAATCCCAATGCCTGAGTCCTTAACATAAAATGTAACCATTGGATTCCCGTTAATCTTATCATGGGTTAGAGAAGCTCCGAGTTCAATGAAACCTGTTTCAGTAAATTTAATTGCATTGTGAATCAGATTAATCAGAACCTGCCGCAACCTAAGCCGATCCGCCACTATTGTGCTTATATGACGTTGGTCGGGCAATACCAGGTTAGGATATATCGATGTATTCTTCAATTTTAAACGCAAATCATTAACTAAATACAAATAAACCTCATTCAAAAACTCAGACAAATCAAACATCTCTGGTTTTAATGTAAGCGCTTCGCTTTCAAGTTTTGACAAGTCAATAATATCATTGATAAGATTAAGGAGAACCTCACCATTCGACGCTATCATGTCGAAATACTCTTTTCTTTCTGTTTCAGATGTTTCATATTCCTGCATCAGGCTGACAAAGCCAAGTATGGCATTCATCGGCGTTCGGATCTCATGAGACACGTTGGCAAGGAAGGCAGTCTTTAGCCGCTCTGACTCTTCCGCTTTTTCCTTTGCTTTCAGAAGTTTGAACTGATTTAACTTATGTTCTGTAAAATCCCTGATTACTGCAACCATCATAAGTTGAGTTCCAAACATAAAGGATGACAGCGAAAGTTCAAGAGGAAATGTAGATCCATCAGCCTTTAATCCGATCAATTCGAAATTTTGCTTTATCTCAGGTTTTGAGAACTTACCGGATTGTTTTCTTAATGCAAACTTTAATTTCTCACTATTGTCATCACTTGCAAAAAGATCCATCAGGCTGAGAGTAACAGGCAGGTCTTTATCATAATTAAAAAGCTTCTTCAATGCTTCATTGTAATAATCCACCGATCCATCCTGATTTGCGAGCAGAACCACATCTCGCGCATTGGAGGCAATCATCTCAAATTTCAGCTGCACTTCACTCAGCGCCTTTTCAGTACTGATCTGTTTTGTTATATCAAGCGCAGCGAAAGTAATTCCCTTGGACAAATCGCCGGTTTCTATAGGTGCAGAACTGATCAATACATCAATCATCTCACCATTCTTATGTCTGAACTTGCTAACCATCAACCCGATCCCCTCACGTTCGAGCATGGCATATTTCTCCGAACCAACTTTATTGTATTCTTCTTCGCTTGGATACAGTATCCTGGTATTTTTTCCGACAAGTTCCTGGTTTGAATATCCCAACATGCTGCACATACGATCATTCACCATTACAATCTCCCTGTTGGAAACAACTCCAATACCGGCAGGAGAAGCCTGAAAGATGCTACTCAGCTTACCTTCATTCTCCCTTAGCTGGTTCTGAGCTCTTTTGATGATCGTTATATCAATAAATGCTGATTTAACACCCTTCCCTGAATCATCCCTTGTGCTGATAAACTGGAAATCGATAAGGTTTGCATCATTCTTAATCCTTGGATTTCTGAAACCCAACTCGGTTGTAACCTGTTCACCTGATTCTTGTATTTTTCTCAAATGAAAATAGTAATTATCCTGAAAATCAGGATGGATGTACTTCGAAATAGGCTGACCTATAATCTGGTGCCTCTCGTAACCCAGCAACTCCGCTCCTGTCAGATTTATCTCCCTGATATACTCAAGTTCATCCGTAGTGAGATATCCAATTGGTGCAAAATCGAAAAGAGAAGTATACCTTGATGTGGAAGTTTCCAACTCGGCATAAACCCTTTGCATCTCCTCATTCTGCGTTTCAAGCTCAATCTGGTATATCTGCAACTCTTCAATAAGGTGCTCAATATTTTTAGGATCGTATGCCTGAAAACCTGGCATAGAACGCTGTTTTAACATATTTTCAGCTTTCTCACGCAAACTGCGGCTCTTTTCGTTGGGATGCATACGATTACTTTTTTAAGTTTTTCTTACTGCATTCAGAGGTAATGTCATGAAACATGAATACCATCCCTGCCAGCTCAGATTGCAGGTCGTAGATTGGAACACCCTTCAGACTGAGGAAAAGATTAACACCATCTTTGTTAATATAGTTTAATGCCCCCTTGTAGCCTGCCCCCGGTTCAGCAAGGATTTCCTGCAAAGGCATACGAAGAATAGTATTGTTTATTCCTTTTTGTGCTTTGCTTGTCCATTTAATAGAATCAAAATGCTTACCCGTAATTTCAAGTTCGTTTAACCCCAATAACATCCCCATAGCTCTGTTTGCATAATTGATCAGTCCTTCACGATTAATGATAATCTGTCCGATGGGACTGATATCAAGTGAACGCAAAAGAAGGTCCCGTTCTGAACGGATGCGTTCCTCCAGACGTTTACGTTCGGAAATCTCAATCAGGGTGAGAACAATACCATCAACAGCATTTTCAACTGTCCTGTATGGCAGCATTCTCATCAGGTAGCAGTTGCCAGCCCTGTCAAGAACTTCAAGCTCTTTTGAAACCAACGTTTCAAGTATTTTCTCGATATCAGATTGAAAATTCTCATAAACAAGATTGTGTGAAATATGAAATACCGGTCTTCCTATATCCATATCCATGACGTTGATTGTTTTCGTAATGGCTGGAGTATATCTCCTGATTCTCAAAAATTTATCCAGAAATAATGTGCCTATGTTTGTATTTTTCAGCAGGTTATTCATATCATTGGTCAGTTGAGTAAGCTCTTCAATTTTATTCTGATACTCTGAATTGACTGTATAGAGCTCTTCATTCACCGACTGAAGTTCTTCATTGGTAGATTGCAGTTCCTCGTTGGATGCAATCAATTCTTCATTGGTTGATTGTAATTCTTCATTTGACGTTTCAAGTTCTTCAATGGTGGCCTGAAGGTTTTCCCGGGTATATTGCAATTCCCGCTCAAGCTCACTGAATCGCTCGTTATAATGCGATTTAAGATCAAAGTCATCAACCCTTACACTTTCTGATTCAGCAAGTTGCTTTTCAATAAAGGTTACCAGAAAATAGGTTGTCTTACCCTTTCCTTCTTCTATAATTTTGCATCCGATGTCAATGTAGGTAAGCTGATTATTCAGATTGATCTGAACCTCCCGGAAGGTTAACTCCTTCTTTTCTTTAGCGACTTTGTGCAACAGACTGCCCAAAACAACAGAAATTTCAGGCAAAACCATTTTTAAAATGTTAAGATTCGCTTTCCCCTGTGGAATCCTCAGAAACCTGTTTGCATCCTTAAATACATGAATGACATCAAGCCGGTTGTCTACCAGCACACCAGGAGGCACGAATCCTGCAACAATGTCTTCATAAATGTTTTCAATCCGGAAAACATCACTGGCAGCCCCTGCTATCACCTCCGGGCGATTTTTGTAACGGCTGTCCCTCAACGATGTTATAGTGTTATGAAATGTATATTGAGCCGGAAGCCTGTAACCTTGTTTAACCTTATATACCTTCCATTTTGAACTGATGGTTGAATAGCCGTCAGCGATTTCACCAACAGTTTCACTACTGCCAAGAAATAGGTGCCCGGTCTGAACAAGTGAATAGTAAAACATTGCCATAATACGGCGCTGCATTGCAGAATTAAGGTAGATCAGCATATTTCTGCAGACAATCAAATCGATTTTTGTAAAGGGAGGGTCTTTCAGGATATTGTGAGAAGCAAAAATCACCATACGCCTGATGCGTTCACTCACAATATAACTGTTTTCACGCTTTAAGAAATAGCTCCTCAACCGGTCGGGTAAAACATCTGAAATGATACTTTCAGGGTAAACACCAGCACTTGCATATTCAATTGATTCACTGTCCAGATCTGTAGCAAACACCTTTACATCAAGATCAATCCTGTTTTCATCCATATACTCCCTGAAAAGAATTGCAAGGGAATAGGCTTCTTCTCCTGTAGAACAACCAACACTCCAGATTCTGATATTTCCACCAGGTTGTTTTCCTTTGAATATTTCCGGAATTACTTTTTCTCTTGTAACATTAAATGCTTCCTGATCACGAAAAAACTGAGTTACCCCTATTAAAAGTTCCTTATAAAGAATCCTGGCTTCAGTAGGCGATTGATTGAGATACGAAATATAATTCTCAATCTTACTTATCTGATTGATACTGATCCTCTTTTCAAGCCGACGAAGAATTGTAGCTGGTTTGTAAAATGAAAAATCAACACCTACTTTCTCCCTTACTATTTTCAGAATTTTAGTAAGAATATCCTCATCCTTTGAAATGATGTTTTCAATTTTTCCAGTTTTATTTATATAAGGATGCTTAACAAATTTAATGAGCTCTTCCGGCATTTTGTCGGGCGGCAGGATATAGTCAACCAGGCCTGTAGCAATAGAACTTCTGGGCATTCCATCAAATTTCGCACTCTGATCATCCTGCACCATAACCATCCCTCCGGCTTCCTTTATCGCTCTGATTCCCAGAGTTCCATCTGAACCTGTGCCTGAAAGGATTATTCCAATGGAATCGGTGCCCTTATCCTGAGCCAGTGAACGAAGAAAAATATCGATCGGAAGATTGAGCCCACGATTTGTATCCTGCTCTGTAAGAAATAATTTTCCATGGAACATGGTCATATTTTTTTTCGGAGGAATCAGATATACTGAATTCGCTTCTACCATGATTCCATCCTCAGCCCTGAAAATTTCCATTGTTGTATACCGCGATAGTAATTCCCCCATAAGGCTTTTGTAATCAGGCGATAAATGCTGGACAACGATAAATGCCATCCCACTATTGATTGGCATATTTCTGAAGAAAACTTCCAATGCTTCCAACCCTCCCGCTGATGCCCCGATTCCAACACAAATAAGCCTGCTCTCAGCCAGCGTTGTAAGTAACAAATTATTCGTCTGACTATTAATATCTGCAGAATCCGGGCGTTTCGAATGACGGGCAGATGCCTTCTGATTGGGGGACGTAGCTTTTTTTGCAGCCATGGGGTTAATTATTGTTATTTAGAATCATTCCAGATTTAAATCAAAACCATTCTATAACAACGAAAGAGCGTAAAATGATTGATAAATTTTAATATTTTCATATTTATATTATTAAAGATTTTCGCTACCATTTTACCGTTTTGTTAAACAAATAAAAATATCTTCCACAAAAGCCCGAATTTTACTACAGAATCTTGTTGCAAAATCATAAAACTTAATAATTTTGCACTGTATTTGAATTCTTCAGGGCAGGGTGAAATTCCCGACCGGCGGTATAGTCCGCGACTCAAACATCAAATGGTGTTTGACTGAACCGGTTTGTTTCCGGTACCGACAGTATAGTCTGGATGAAAGAAGAATCAGTGTGTTTGCGAAGCAGAGGACTTCCTCTGTTTTGTATGCATAATGATATTCAGCCCCGGAGATTATTCTACCGGGGCTTTTTGTGCCCACAATAAATGATCGACATGAAAGGAAGATATGAACTCTTACATTAAATTTCTGATTTTATTTCTCGTTACTTTAGTAATTTCTGAACAGGCATTTTCGCAGCCAAACCTGAAAGGCCAGGTAAAAGATTTCATAGAGGGCGAGCCCATCCATGGAGCTGAAATTCAAACTAATATCAGTAAAGTATGGGCTATATCTGACGAGAATGGTTTTTTTGAAATTCCTGATGCTTCGGGTATTTCAAAGTTAACCGTAAGTTGTGTCGGATACAAAACACAAGTGATAAACACCGAAACCGAACCTGAGACCGGTATCCTTCTGGTCAATCTTAATCCAGATATTATCGGGCTTGACGAAATTAGTATCATAGCTACCTATGCCCGCGAAAGGGAAACTCCTGTAGCTGTAACTACCATTAAATCAGCCATCATTGAAAAGGAAACCGGAAATCAGGATTTTCCGGAAATTATGAAAATGGTACCAGGGGTTTATGCAACCAAACTTGGGGGAGGCAATGGGGATGCAAGAATCAGTATCAGAGGATTTCAACAGGAGAATATTGCCTTGCTTTTAAATGGTGTGCCAGTCAGCAGTGTTGAGAATGGGCTGGTGTACTGGTCAAATTGGGCCGGTCTGGGTGATGCAACGCAAACCATTCAGGTACAACGTGGGCTGGGGGCATCCAGAGTGGCACTCAATTCAGTAGGTGGTACCATTAATATTATAACGAAATCGAACGAAGCAGTTAAAGGAGGAAGCATCAGGTATGCTGTTTCTGATTTTGGTAATCAAAAAACCATATTAAGTCTATCGTCCGGGAGGCTTAGGAATGACATCTCATTTACATTATTAGGCTCCAGAACAACCGGACCCGGATATGTTGATGCTACCGGAGTAAATGCCTGGGCATACTTTCTGACCATCAGTAAGGAATTCGGCAAGTCACATAAACTTGTATTTACAGGCCTTGGCTCTCCAGAGCGGCATGGGCAGCGCAATTATGGATTGACTAATGATCAATATGTAAAATTCGGAGGAAAGTACAACCCCAACTGGGGAATGTTTAATGGGAAAATTAACAGCCTTTCAGAGAATTTTTACCATAAACCCCAGCTTTCGCTGAATCATTACTGGAACATAAGCCATAAAGCCCTGCTGGCATCATCATTCTATGTTTCGTTTGGCACAGGTGGCGGAAAATACTCCGAATCATTTATGAGCTCATCTGCATCTGGTTTCAGGAAAAATAATCAGATTGACTGGGACGCCATTTATTTACAAAATACCATGAATGCTGACTCAGCATTACTCGAAACAGGAAAGAGAGTGACCGGTTTTTCTAAAATAATTCAGACCAATTATCTGGCTGATCACCTATGGTTTGGTGGACTTGCAAATCTGAATTACCAGGCGAATGAAAAACTCAGAATCATCACCGGTTTACATTCAAGATATTTTAAATCGAATCTCAGGGAACAAATCAGCGACCTGCTCGGGGGGCAGTACTGGATTGACAACTATGGATGGGCCATTGACGGAATCGGCGGAAGAGAGCAGCTAAAAAGCGTCGGAGATATCATCAATGTTGATAATGATGCAAGGGTTGATGTAGTAAGCTATTTCATTCAAACTGAATATTCCTTTGGAAGATTTTCGGCTTTTCTTGCCTCCACAGTCAACAACACCTGGTACCGAAGATACGATCGAATTAATTATGTTTATAATACAGAAAGTGAGCTTGTTACAAAACCCGGAGCTGACATCAAAGCCGGACTGACTTTTAATCCGAATCAATTTAATAGTTTCTATATTAATGCAGGTTATTATTCAAAAGCGCCATATTTCAAATTTGTCTTCGCCAATTTTAGTAATGCGTTGGTTCAGAATCTTACCAACGAGAAAATATCATCTTTCGAAATCGGATACAACCACCGGAAATCATTGACCTCAATTAATCTGAATGCATATTATACACTCTGGAAGGATAAGTCCATGCTTTCGCGCGAAAATATTCAGCTTGAAAACAACTCTGATACAAGGGCTCTTGTCAGAGGATTGGATGCTGCTCACACGGGCATCGAAGTTGAGTTGGCATCCCTTGTGCTGCCTAATCTTACTTTGGGACTAACCTCAAGCATTGGAGACTGGCGATGGAAAAACAATGTCGTGGCATTACTATATAATGATAACCAGGAACTGATCGATTCGACTGCGGTTTTTGTAAAGAATATCAAAGTTGGAGATGCCCCGCAGCTAACAGTAGGTCTTTATGCAGAAATCCGGTTCCTCACAGACTGGACCCTGAGTTCAAACTGGCTTTACTATGGAAATCTTTATGCAAACTTTGATCCGTCAGGAAGAAATAGCCCGGAAGACAAAAGTCAGCCATACAGGATTCCTGATTATTCAGTTGCCGATGCACATCTCGGGTACAATTTCATGATCGGAGGGCTGAAGTCATATGTTTCCGTTGGCTGCTTCAATCTGACCGGAAAAGAAACAATCATGAGGGGCGAAGATGGATATGACCATGGATTGGATACTTTTCAGGGTTTCTGGTCACCCGGCCGGACATTTAACTTCTCACTTAAGGTTGAATTCTAGCTTAAAAACCCCGGAAAATCAGCATCTATCCCTATATCAGATATAACCAGATATATTCAGCATCAGTTTTTCCGTTCTATTCAAGTTTTCTGATCACCCTGTCCATGATCTCAGTAACTTTACATGACATATCTGTCAGAGAACTATTACCGACCGAAGATATTGTTGATTTGGGGTTAATTGCTGCTATTTCACATTTACCGTCCCCAATATCCTGAACAACAACATTGCAGGGTAAAAACAATCCGATTTTATCTTCAGTTGACAGAACATTGAAAGCAAAACCGGGGTTACAGGCGCCCAGAATTACATACTCCCGGAATTCGACACCAATCTTCTCTTTTAAAGTATGCTTCACATCTATTTGAGTTATAATACCGAAGCCTTCATCTTTCAATAAAAGAGTGACCTTTTCTATGCCTTCATTTACGGAGCATTCCAGCACTTTTGAGAAATAATAATCCATCCTTTTCAATCTTAATTGGTTATAAACGCTGAATTTACCGAATACATTAAAACAGATTCAAATTGCAAAACTAAAGGAAATATTCATTTCCGCAGCCTATCTTTGCATCTTCAGGCAATAAGGGTTTTAATCTACCAGTGGTAAAAAAATAGTCTGGAATTATGCAGGGAAAGAAGTCTATTCTGTTTATCACTACCATTAGTTCATTTCTGACCCCATTTATGGGATCCGCCATCAACATTGCGCTACCTGCAATGGGATTGGAACTGGAAATGAATACCATTCTTCTTGGATGGGTTTCTACCTCCTATTTGCTTGCTGCTGCAATATTTCTGCTTCCTTTTGGGCGGTTTGCTGACAGGAATGGGCGAAAAAGGCTGTTTATTTCAGGAATCATTCTCTTCGGGATTGCTTCTTTGCTTTCTGGTATAGCATGGAACAGCACTATTCTTATTGCTTCACGATTACTTAACGGAATTGGTGGGGCTATGATTTATGCAACAGCACTTGCAATCCTGACTTCAGCTTACCCTAAGAGCGAAAGAGGAAGGGTACTCGGAATAAATGTAGCCTCGGTCTACCTCGGGCTCAGTCTGGGGCCAACGATTGGTGGATTTTTAACCATGATAATGGGCTGGCAGAGTATTTTCATATTAAATACATTACTGAGTATCATAATTATTCCAATAGCTATAAAAAACCTTCCCGGTGACGATAAAAAAAGCCCTGATTCTGTATTTGACCTGAGTGGAAGCATGGTTTACGCTATAAGTATTGCATTAATTATCTATGGATTTCCGAAGATTCCTTCAACATCAGGAATTATTATGGTTAGTGCAGGCTTTTCCGGTCTCGGGTTGTTTGCTTTTATCGAAAGCAGAGCAGACGATCCGCTGATAAACATTAGCCTATTCAGAAAGAACATGGTGTTTGTATTTTCAAACCTCGCTGCTTTCATCAATTACAGTGCAACTTTCGCACTGGTTTTCCTTTTAAGCATTTATCTTCAGCAGGTCTGCAGATATACGCCAGGTCAGGCTGGCCTCATACTTGTTGCACAGCCTGTTATGATGACCATTCTGTCGCCTCTTGCCGGAAAATTAAGCGATAAAATTGAACCACGAATTGTAGCTTCTCTTGGAATGGGATTAACTGTGATAGGTTTATTTGCGTTTTCATTCCTTTCTTCCGGAACCAGTATTTATTTTATCATTGCCATGCTCATGTTACTTGGATTTGGATTTGCATTGTTTTCATCACCAAATACAAATGCTGTTATGAGTTCAGTAAAACCAACCGAATATGGCATTGCTTCAGCAACCTTAGGTACAATGAGGCTTACCGGGCAGACAATGAGTATGGGAATAACATTACTTGTCTTAGCCCTTGTCCTTGGAGAATCGCGGAATGATGTTGCTTCAGCTGATCAGTTACTTTCAGGAATTAAGATTACTTTTACTGTGTTTGCCTTGCTTTGCTTGGCAGGAACGTGGTTTTCTCTTAAACGCGGCAAACTGAGGCATTCTGACCAATCTGATCAGGAAGTTTTGAATCAGGCAAAAAATAATTGAACTACAAAATGACTGAAAAGAAAGAGCTAACAGCTTTAGTTTTTGGCAGCAGCGGATTAACCGGAAAGTTTCTCGTTGAATTGTTGCTGAAAGATCCCGGTTATAGTCATATCAAACTCTTTGTCAGAAAAGAAATGAAAGTTTATCATGGAAAAATCAGACAGGTTGTTTTCAATCCGGACGAAATTGATATAATTATACCTGAAATCACCGGAGATCAAGTCTTCTGTTGCCTGGGAACAACGATCAAGAAAGCTGGCAGTCAGCATGCTTTTTACAAGACAGACCATGATCTAGTTTTAAGTATAGCCAAGGCAGCTTCTTTTAATAGCATTCCGGTCTTTTCAGTTATCTCATCTATAGGTGCTGACCCGAAATCCAGAAATTTCTACCTAAAAACCAAAGGTTTAATGGAGGTTGATCTCAAAATGCTTAATTTAATTAATCTGAATATTTTTAGACCATCCCTCCTGCTTGGAATGAGATCGGAAACCAGATTATTTGAGGAAGTCAGCAAATTTTTATTTAAACATTTTAGCTTTGTTTTTATAGGTCGATTCAGGAAGTACAGACCTGTTCATGCTGAGATAGTTGCCAAGGCAATGATCAGCACTGCAAAAGAAAAACAGGGAGTTTGCATTATTGAATCTGACAAAATTGAAGAAATAGGTGCATCTTTCAATAAGGTTTCATTCTAAATAATGATTTATGAATTTTATTACACCGGAAGATCTTAAAAAAATGCTCAACAGTGGAGTTAACTTTCAATTGATCGACACACGTGATGCTGATAAATATAAAGTTTGTCATATTGAGACTGCTGTCTCAATACCACAACTGGAACTTCCTGAAAGATTAAATGAAATCAGGCATGATGGCAAAGTTGTAATTTATTGCATCTATGGTATGAAAAGTGAGCAGGTATATATCTACCTTAAGGACAAATTGAAAATTAAGAGTCTATACATTCTTGAGGGAGGTATTTATCAATACGCCCGTGACATAGACCCATCAATGCCTGTTTGATTTCATTTATCAGGCTGATGAAGGCAAAACGGATGATACAGCACTTTAATCAGCTGATTCATAAGAATCTTAGCCAATAACTCACATAAGAGCTGTTTATCAAAGTCAACCTGAGAATTGAACTTTTTCCCGGAACTTTAAATAATGTATAGTCTTAACTTGCTTTTCAGGTTAAATATCGGGAAAATGAAGGCATTCAGCCAATTTGGTTTATCATTTACAGCTCCTTCACATCTATCCGCTCTTTAGCCTGGTTGCATATTTTAGTTGTCAGGTATTCCTGATGAACCGCATTTCCGGCCTTTTCTGATAACAAAGATATAAACCGTCAGGTTAGGGTCACTGTCATTACCTGGCCAGATTGAAACGAATACTGCCTGAATTTACAGGCACACCGATACCTCCTGAATTGAAAATTCATGATTTAAACATCCATTTCTTCAAAATGTATATTCAGGAGAAATAACACAGGTCAGAAATCCATTTAACCCAGGATACCCTTAACCAGGTTGCCGGCAACTGATATAACCTGCCCTGTGACAAACCCGGAAGAAGGTGACAGCAACCAGATTGCAAGCTGAGCGAAATCAAGCGGATCACCCATTTTTCCCATACCAGTTTCAAAAACGAACTGCTGTCTGGCTTCATCCAAACTTATTCCGGCCTCAGAGGATTTTCGTGTAAAAAGTCGTTGCATCGCGGCAGTATCATGATATCCGGGGGCTAGCACATTGATGGTCACACCCTTGCCTGAAAGTTCCGTAGCAAGGGTACGGGCCATTCCTACTACAGCAGGTCTGAACGAATTGCTCAGAATCAATCCATCAACCGGTTGTTTAACTGAAACGCTTTCAATCAATACGATTCTGCCATATCCAGCCTCCATAAATAGTGGAACCAGCATTTTTAATGTCTTCACTTTCCATGAAACCAGATCATTGTATGCCTTATCCCAGCTTTGTAGTGATGTATCGAAGAAGCCTCCTGGTGGAGGACCGCCGGCATTAACAACAACACCTGATGGAATTCTTCCGTTGATTCTATCAATAAGTGCTCCGGGGAAGTCATCCGAAGTAACATCGTGAACCAGAATTTCAAGCCCTGACCCACAATCACTGTGCAATCTTTCCAACTTTTCCGGATTTCTTGCTATTGCCAATACTGAACCACCTTCGGCAATTAAACTTCGGGTGATTGCTTCACCAAATCCAGAAGAAGCACCGGTGACAATGAAGAATTTGTTATCAATCCTTATATCCATTTTTCAGATTCCTGCTTATTTTTTTGGTTTTGGACGCCGTCCTGGTTTCCCCCTGAATTTTGGTTTATTAAGTGCGGGGTTATATTCCGGTCCTTCTCCGAGAGATTCAGGAGGCATTTGCTTTCGGATTTCATATCCGATAAGCTTTTCAATCCTGGCAAATTCACTTTGTTCGTGTTCATTAATAAAAGTGATCGCCACCCCTGTTTGTTCGGCCCTTGCCGTTCGACCTACCCTGTGTACATAATCTTCAGCATCGCGGGGAACATCGTAATTAACAACCAGGCTGATGTTCTCAATATCAATTCCACGGGACAGAACATCTGTTGCTATAAGCATCTGTAACTGCCTGTTCCTGAATCTAAGAAGAACGCGTTCACGGTCTGATTGTTCCAGATCTGAATGAATATCAGCAACCTGCAGACCTTCTGCTGCAAGTTCACGGGTAATCGACTTAACTTTTGATTTAGTGGATGCAAAAACAAGGACACTGGGCAGATCACGTCCTTTGATCAAACCGGCCAATAACCTTGTTTTTTGCTTGTCGTAGGCAAGATAAGCCATTTGTAAAATTCCTGCCGCCGGTTTTGACAGGGAGATATTTACTTCCACCGGATCTTTCAGAATTCTCTTGCTTAGTTCCCTTATCCTTGGAGGCATGGTTGCCGAAAAAAGCAACGTGCTTCTTGTCTCAGGTAAATAACTGATAATACGCATTATATCATCAAAGAAGCCCATATCCAACATTCTGTCGGCTTCGTCCAGAATCAGATGCTGGAGGTTCTGCACCGGAACAATATCCATATTAAGAAATGAGATCAGTTTACCCGGAGTTGCTACAACAATATCAACTCCCTGACTCAGAGCTTTTCGCTGCTGCTCCCATTCCATCCCATCGGTTCCGCCATAAACCGGAAGAGAACTTATATCAAGAAAATAACTGAATCCTTCAAGCTGTTGGGCAATCTGAACCGCCAGTTCACGCGTTGGTGCAATGATAATCGTATTGATTCCTTTTACAGGATTCTCAATGATCCGGTGAAGTATGGGTAAAAGGTATGCGGCAGTCTTGCCTGTCCCTGTTTGGGCACAACCAATCACATCCTCACCCGCCAGTACATGAGGAATGATTTGTGACTGAATTGGAGTTGGCTTTTCGAAGCCGACAGTATCAAGGCCTTCCATAACACCCTCATTAAATCCAAACTGCCGGAAATTTGTGTATTCTATTAATTCAATCTTGTTGGTCATAATCAATCTGGTTATCGGGTCTTGTCTGTTTCATTAAATAGTTTCCAAAAGTAGGCAATTCCGGGCAGACTGGTTAGCTTATTCAGGAGTCTACAAAAACAAAGAGGGAGTCAACTGACTCCCTCTTTGAAAGTTAACCCAAAGGGATATTATACTACTTTTTGCCTTTTTTCAGATTGGCAATAGAATCAGCTACCCTGGTTGAATCAGCGATCCTTTGTTGTTCAGCAGCAACAGCATTGATTGAGTCCTGAACTCTCATTGCTTCAGCTTCAACTGCAGCGATTGAGTCAGCAATTCTGACAGAGTCGAGACGAGCCTGCTCAGCTTTTTGCTCAGCACTTGGACCACAGGCAACCAATGTTGCCAAACCAGCAATAACTAAAATTTGAGATAAAGTTTTCATGTTTGAAGTTCTTTTTAAAACGCTGCAAAAATAAATAAATATTTGATTAAAAATTAAAGTCAAAATTTTTTTTTAATAAAATCTTAATATTGCTATTCTTTTGATTATCATTACATTATACTAAAAACAAACAACCTGTCTGTTAAAATGATTAAGCAGGGATTAAAAATCATCAATAATAGGCACTTTATTTCATTATAATAATTCCAAAATAAAACGGAAAATAAACAAAATTTTAACGACATGCTGGCGAAAGTGGTGAATCACGCATTCAGAAGGAAAAGAAAATGGTTTTAGGAAGTAAACGCAAAAAAGAAGAGGAAGTAAAAATACTTCCTCTTCAGAATAAAATAATCGTAGTTTCCAGACTATTTCTTAACAGGTAAAGCTGCGATTGAGTCAGCTATCCTCTGCTGTTCAGCAGCAACAGCGTTGATTGAATCCTGAACCCTCATAGCTTCAGCTTCAACTGCTGCAATTGAATCAGCTACCCTGATTGAATCAAGACGAGCCTGTTCTGCTTTCTGTTCTGCACTTGGTCCGCAAGCAACTAAGGTTGCCAGTCCGGCAATTACTAAGATCTGTGATAATGTTTTCATGTTTGAGTGTTAGTTTTAAAACAAGGCAAAGATATATAAAAACTATATTAAAAAGCAATTCTTTAGAAAAATATTTTAACCTTTCTTTAATGAATATAATCGATTGTTATTCAGGCATATAATTCTGTAATTGTTAATAACTTTGTTCGGCAATATTAAAATAGCCTTAAATATTAGCTTCAATTTTAATCAATTTTGGCAAATCAGTGCTTTTAGTCGCACTGATTATAATATTCTGATGCCCATTGTTGGTTTAAAATAGAATTATCTTTGTGAAGGCTATCCATAAAAGATGTACGATAAAAACCATCTACCACCTCTCGCAGAGCAACTGCGACCATATTCCTTTGAAGGATATGTTGGTCAGCAGCACCTGGTAGGAGAAAATGGAGTCCTCAGACTTGCAGTTGAATCTGGTAATCTTCCTTCGATGATTTTCTGGGGACCTCCCGGTGTCGGGAAAACAACACTTGCTTCAATAATATCCCATGCCCTTAACAGGCCCTTCTTCTCACTCAGCGCAATAAACTCAGGTGTAAAAGACATCAGGGAAGTTATTGAGAAAGCTGATACATCTGATTCAAATGCCATCCTTTTTATTGATGAAATTCACCGGTTCAGTAAATCCCAGCAGGATTCCCTTCTTGGTGCAGTAGAAAAGGGAATAGTAACTTTGATTGGAGCCACCACAGAAAACCCATCATTCGAGGTGATAGGTCCTTTATTATCAAGATGTCAGGTTTATATCTTAAAACCCCTGGAAGAAGCAGAATTAAGAACTATAATTACAAAAGCAGTTGAGAAGATAAGGCAAACAACTGGTCTTGAGCTCGTTATCAAGGAGGAAGAAGCGCTGATGAGAATCTCGGGAGGTGATGCAAGAAAATTATTGAATGCCATAGATATTTTGACAGGAACATCGAAGTCTCAAAACGGCAGACTTGAAATTGATAATGCCACTACGTTGTCAATTATTCAGCAAAACCTGGCGTTATATGACAAGAAGGGTGAGATGCATTATGATATTATCTCGGCATTCATCAAGTCAATGCGTGGAAGCGACCCAAATGCTGCTGTATATTGGTTGGCCAGAATGATTGAATCGGGTGAAGACCCTCTATTTATTGCCCGACGAATGCTGATTCTTGCAGCAGAGGATATTGGAAATGCAAATCCTAATGCTTTGCTTCTTGCAAATTCCTGCTTTGATGCTGTGCATAAAACCGGCTATCCTGAATGCAGGATCATCCTTTCGCAATGTGCTACCTATCTGGCCTGTTCCCCGAAAAGTAATGCATCCTATATGGCTATTGAGAATGCGCTGCTGCTGGTGAAAACAAAAGGTGATTTGCCTGTGCCGATTCAAATCAGGAATGCACCAACAAAGTTTATGAAGAACCTGGGCTATGGGGCAGATTATAAATATGCCCATAACTATGAAGGGAACTTTGCTGAAATGGAATTCCTGCCGGAGAAAATCAGAGGAACAAAATTATATGATCCCGGCAATAATCCGAGGGAAAGTGAATTCAGATCACGGCTAAAACAGTGCTGGAATAATAAATACGATTATTAGTCAATCAAACTCCTAGAATAATGATTCCGAAAATAGAAGGCTTAACCAGTTTTGCGAATGACAATTTCTTCCTGATAGCTGGGCCATGCGTGGTTGAGAATGAATCGATGCCCTTGGAAATTGCTGTTAAAATTAAGAAACTCGCTGACCAATTTGAGATTCCATTCATCTTTAAAGCTTCTTACCGGAAAGCTAACCGGTCAAAGGCAGGGTCTTTCAGCGGAATCGGAGATCAGATTGCCCTTGAGTGTCTGGCGGCAGTAAGAAGGGAATTGGGCATTCCGGTAATCACTGATATTCATAACCCATCAGAGGCATTACTTGCCGCCAGATATACTGATGCACTTCAAATACCTGCTTTCCTGTGCAGACAAACTGATCTGCTTGAAGCTGCCGCAGAAACGGGAAAATGGGTCAACATTAAAAAAGGACAATTTCTTTCTCCGGATTCAATGAAATTTGCCATAGAAAAAGTTAAAGACCATGGCAACAACAACATTATGGTAACCGACCGTGGTACAATGTTCGGATATCATGACCTGATTGTTGATATGCGCTCTATACCTGAAATGCAGGAATTCAAGGTGCCTGTGATTCTTGATATTACACACTCTTTACAGCAACCCAATCAGAAGGAAGGCATAAGTGGTGGCCGACCGGCAATGATATCAACTATCGGGAAAGCAGGTATTGCAGCAGGTGCGGATGGGATATTCCTTGAAACCCACCCTGACCCGTCAACAGCAAAATCGGATGGAGCAAATATGCTTTCGCTGAATCTGCTTGAAAAGCTTCTGCATGACCTTGTGGTTATGAGACAGGCTTATTTAAAGACAAAATGAAAATTTAAATCAAGAAATCAGGAAACACCTGGAAATATCAGTGAAGTTAAGATTTTTAATAAAATCTCAGAAATATATTGAATTCCAAATACTGAGATTACCAGTATTATAACAAATCCCGGCAGTTTATTTGTCGGGGTTTGAAGCATAACCGGTAAACCTGTCCATAGAAGTACGATTGAATATAATCCCGGCAGCATGATAAAAGCAAGGGAAGAATGAAGATTAGCCAAAATGTATAATAGATATACTGGTGTATATGAATAAATTACAATCTTTCCTGATCTTGAATAGTCCTTAATAGATAAAAAACTGCCGGATAAACCATAAACGAAAACGGTCGTCAACATGATTGTAAGCACCTGCAGGAAGATAAAAAAGCCTGTATGAATTAATGGTAATGAGAATCTGTATGCATCAATATCAAGTACATTCCTTACGAACAGGAAACTTCCGATGAATTCAGAAACTGATCCCAGAAGAACCAATGGCAAAGCATAAGAAATAAATGTTTCTTTAAGTGTACGCTTCTCCAGATTGATCACTTTCCATTCCCATTTTGGGAAAAGAAGCATATTCCGGATTCGGCCCCGACTATTGTTACTTTCCATGTTTCAATTTTTCATTATTCTGAAACAGCATGGATTACATTTCCAGTTTCAGCATTAAAGCGAACATTTGACATATTTCCTGCCGGAAGGTATGTAATAAGGCCCATTTGACTGATGAACATCTGCTTTTCTGAAACCGAGACCCCTCCTATCCTTAGGGTAACTACTGCTTTTTCGGGTATCCGATAGTAAAACCCATGAAGTTTCTTTATAACCTGATCACGTTGTTTGACAAAGTCTTCAATTGCCTTATTTTGATTCAATGGGGTTATAACCAAACTCACCGACTCACCTGTAGGGCCTGCCTTATCAGAAATTCCCCTGGACTTTGAAAAGCGGCAAATGGTCTCAAGAGTTCCTTCTGCAGTAGATTCCGGAGTTACATAATAAGTATAAACCTGCACAGACTCCTTTGAATAACCTTTGAACAAAGCAAGGTATTCCCTTTCCATCCGGTTTAATTGATCAAGCATAAATTCAAGGCTT
The DNA here is from genome assembly GCA_016705005.1 of Bacteroidales bacterium. Lineage (GTDB taxonomy): Bacteria > Bacteroidota > Bacteroidia > Bacteroidales > Lentimicrobiaceae > Lentimicrobium. The sequence continues at coordinate 134,786 of JADIZB010000039.1, forward strand.
TCCTTTGAATAATTAACTTCCTGATATCCGGTAATCAGACTGAATTTATTGTCCTCAATCCGATATATCAGATCAGCAACTTCTCTTGCCTGTTGATCTGTAGTCTTCTCAAAGATACTTCTTTTAAGCACTTTCTCTTCTATAATCGTAGTATCTATACTGATGCGTCTGATTACTGTGTCAACTTTCTCAATAAGCACTGGTTTAAGAAGATCACGAAATGGCTTCAGATTTTCATTTCCAAAATCCCCGGAAACGATTGCATCTCTGATTTCCTTCCTGCTTTGTCCAATATCAGCAAATCCACTGATATACCCCTCTTCGGCCATGGTTATCATCAATGAGCGTGAATCTTTTACTTTGTCATCGATTTCAACAAAATAAAACTGTTGTGGATCAACTTCAGCAATTGATGTCATTTCAATAGGTCCGATTTTATATGAGGTTGAATTCTCATTTATTATAGTGGTTAACCCAAGCAACTTACCTGCATATTCAGCAAATGGGCCTTTAAAGTTATCTGTCTTAATAACCTCAATCTGGATTTTGATGACATTCCTGGGAAGAGAATAAATTATCCCGTCTTTTTCGGATGAAGGTTTTCCGGAACTGAATGGCACTACATTGATTTGTCCATAAATACTTGAACTATTGATGAGTATGAGAAATACTAAACAAAAGCCGTAGATATAACCTCTTGTTTTCATAATAACTGATTAGGGGTTCAAAATTAGCTTTTTTATTTTAATGAAGCTTGATTTATATATCTGAAAAACATGCAAATAGGTTTACAATAAGTAAAGGTACTATTTACAGTACTATTGAATTCATTATGAGCGAAAAAAGGAAACAAAGATTATAGATCAAGGCATCTGCAGTTAAAATTACTGTGATTTTTCCCCTGCTTTGAAAATAGCCCAACTCTCAATATTTCATCTTTTATTTGACTTTTCTATATAACCCGATTCTGAGTCAGGAAAAATTGAAGAGATAACACTTGCTTAAACCAGAGAGATTAGATTATTCCTGAATAGAGTTTAAGTCAACTCATTTCTTAATTTTAAAGTCAGAAACCTGATGATGAAATATGAACAAATATCTGTACTTTTAGGCAAATATTTTCTTTATTCATGAACATCAAGAACAAATCAAATTCCTCTGGACTAACTGAAACAGACGCCGATACAATATTCAGAGACAGTCCACAAAGAAGCTTCATTAAAGCCCTCACTTACAGGGTTATGGCTTCTGGAGTTATGTTTATTGTCTTCTTTATCATTTTCAGAAGCGCAACAAAGCGCACATTAAATGAAAGCCTTGGTGATGCAACGTTAATCAGTATAATAGATTTTGTTGTTAAACTGGCTATTTATTATTTCCATGAAAGAATTTGGTCAGGAATAAAATGGGGCAAATACTGGAGAAGAAATTACTGGGCAAGAAAAGCCTGGAAGAGAGCATACAGAAAAGCTCATGCAGGAAATAATCACTTGTAATTGAAAAAAAGGTTATTCATGTAAAAGAATCAGCCCCGGCAAAGAATTCCGGGGCTGATTTTGCTTTAAAATTTAACGTACAAAAAGCAGTTCCCTATATTTGGGTAATGGCCACATCTCATCGTCAACAAGTAGTTCAAGTTTATCTACATGATAGCGGATTTCCTCAAAGAATGGCAATATTTTCTCTCGATAATCAATCGCCTGTTTTTCAACATCTTCAATGCTGTTTACAACTTTTCGGGTGTCAGTCATTTTTAAAACCTGACTGCGGATCACCGAAATATGTTCGGAAATCTCACGAATGGTATCAAGTTGATTCTTAGACAGAGCTGTGTAGGTTTTAGCATCAAGAACCTCTTTAAGACCTTTAACATTCTCAATCAACTGATTCTGATACCTGATGGCTATTGGTACAATATGATTGATCGCCAGATCACCAAGTACCCTTGATTCTATCTGAAGCTTACGGGTGTAGTTTTCAAGTTTGATCTCATGCCTGGCGCGGACTTCTCTTTCGGTAAGTACATTATGGTCCTCAAATAACTTAATTGCCTCGTTCCTTAACAAGCTTTTCAATGCATGTGGTGTTGATGGAATGTTTGATAAACCCCGCTTTGCAGCTTCTTTTACCCATGCTTCACTGTAACTATTACCTTCGAATCTTATACGTTTCGATTCCTTTACATATTTCTTAACTACCTGAAAAATTGCATCTTCCTTCTTTACTTTTCCAGCAATTAATTTTTCGACTTCATCTCTGAACTTCTTTAGCTGATCTGCTACAATCAGATTGAGGGCTATCATCGGCTTTGCGCAGCTGGAAGATGAGCCAACAGCCCTGAACTCAAATTTATTTCCAGTAAATGCAAATGGAGAAGTTCTGTTTCTGTCGGTATTATCAAGAAGTATTTCAGGGATTTTCGGAATGCTAATGTTCAGACCATTTCCTTCTGATTTCCTGTGGAGTGACTTTTTATCTAATTTTTCTATCTGATCTAATGTTTCAGATAACTGGGTACCAATGAAAGCTGAAATAATTGCAGGTGGAGCTTCGTGAGCCCCCAACCTAAGGTCGTTACTGGCCGATGCAATATAAGCCCTGAGAATATCTGCATGGGTATCAAGTGCCTTTAAAATCGCTGACAGGAAGACCAGAAACTGAAGGTTTGCCTGAGGGGTTTTCCCGGGAGATAAAAGATTCTCACCAGTATTGGTACTCATAGACCAGTTGTTGTGCTTACCTGATCCATTGACTCCTGAATATGGTTTCTCATGTAAGAGCACTGTGTACCCATGACGTTTCGCAGTTTTTTCAAGCAAGTGCATCAACAACTGATTATGGTCAACAGCCACGTTAACTTCTTCATAAACCGGAGCACATTCGAACTGATTTGGTGCTACTTCATTATGCCTTGTCCTGACAGGTATGCCAAGCCTATGAGCTTCATATTCAAATTCACGCATAAAATCAATCACTTTTTCAGGAATAATCCCAAAGTAGTGATCTGAAAGTTGCTGATCCTTAGCACTTGAATGGCCGAATAATGTTCTTCCAGACAATACCAGATCGGGGCGGGCATTATATAATGCAGTATCGACAAGAAAATACTCCTGCTCCCATCCTAAGGTTGCATATACCCTGCTAACACTTTTATCAAAATACTTGCATACAGCTGTAGCTTCACGATCAAGAGCACTGGAAGCCTTAAGCAGTGGGGTCTTATAATCAAGAGCTTCACCTGTGTATGAAACAAAAATTGTTGGAATACAAAGTGTCCTTTCCATGATAAATGCCGGAGAAGTGGGATCCCAGGCTGTATAACCTCTTGCTTCAAATGTATTCCGGATTCCTCCACTGGGAAAACTTGACGCATCTGGTTCTTGCTGAATAAGCTCATTTGCATTAAAAGTCTCCATTGCCTTTCCATCGCCTGTAGGAGAAATAAAAGCATCATGCTTTTCGGCAGTGGATCCTGTGAGCGGATGAAACCAATGTGTAAAATGGGTTGCTCCTTTGCTGAGAGCCCATGCTTTCATTGCCGAAGCAACCTGATCAGCAACACGACGATCAATCTTTTCGCCCATTTCTGCGGCCCTGACTACCGAATTAAATGCCTCTTTAGACATATATTCCTTCATAACACCACTGTTGAATGTCATTTCACCATAGTATTCCGAAATTCTTTCCGGAAAAACAGGCATCAGCCTGCGAGGACGTGACATTGCCATTTCAAGTGCTTTAAATCTGATATTGCTCATATTAACGAATTATTAATGAAACAAGAAATGAAAACAAACAGTTTTTGCTTTTGTTGGCATCCGAATGTTATTTTAATATTACCAATTTCTGTAATCAGGAACCAGCACGCTTTTCCCTGAAAAGGTACAAACCTATAAAAGTCAATGCTCCATTCAGAATAAGTAATTCAAATCCAAATCTATAACCCCAAAGCCATTGAACAGAATTTACACTTAGGATATAACAAAGGATAGGAGAAATGATGGCAATAAAGGGAACAAATCTGTCTTTAACCCTAAGTCTGGTAAACAATCCAAAAGAATACATACCAAGCAGAGGACCATATGTATATCCGGCAATAGTAAACAGTTTATCAATCACCGCCTTATCATTTAACGATCTGAATACCAGTATACATATAAAGAAAACAACAGCTACTGACAAATGAACCACATATCTTATACTGATCCTTTGCTTTTCAGACATACCTGACTTATTGTCAAGTCCAAGGAAATCAATACTGAAGGATGTAGTAAGCGAAGTCATAGCACCATCGGCACTCGGGAAGGCCGCCGAAATCAGTCCTACAAAGAAAACAATACCGGCAATAGAACCGAGGCTCATGGCTACTTTGGGGAAAAGTTCATCTGTTGATGAAAAAATGACTCCATTTTTCCGGGCATAAAGAAGCAGTAACGCACCCAGAAATAGAAACAAAAAATTAACGATTACGAGCACACCAGAAAAAGTGAACATGTTTTTCTGCGCTTCTTTCAAATTTCGACAGCTCAAGTTCTTCTGCATCATTTCCTGATCCAGACCTGTCATGACAATTGTAATAAACATTCCACTAAAAAACTGCTTCAGGAAAAACCGCTGATGGTGCCAGTCAGTGAAAAACATTTTCATTGAGCCAGCTTCTTCAATCTCAGGGACAAGGCTGAATACGGATTTACCCAGATCCTGACTGATATATACAATAGACAATACAACAGCCAGCAGCATAAATGTTGTCTGAAGTGTATCAGTCCAGATGATGGTTCTTATACCTCCCTTTAATGTGGAAATTATAATTAAAACTATAAATATCAGCACATTGATGTAAAAAGGAACATTCCATGCATCAAAAATGAATACCTGTAATACATTGACAACAAGAAACATCCTGAGTGATGCTCCCAGTGTTCGAGATAGAATGAAGAATGCAGCCCCGGTCTTGTATGACCAAAAACCAAAACGATGCTCCAGATAGGAATAGATAGAAGTTAATTTCAGTTTGTAATAAAGTGGAAGCAAAACCAATGCTATCACGAAATAACCGAAAAGGTAACCTAAAACTACAATCATATAGCTGAATTGGGTATCCTTTACCCAACCGGGAACCGACATAAAAGTAACACCTGATAAGGATGCACCAATCATTCCATAAGCTACAATAAACCAGGGTGAGGCATGATTGCCTGAGAAGAAAGTTTCGTTGGTTGATTTTCTGCTGGTTATTCCAGCAATAATGAAAAGGAGTGCAGAGTATGCAATGAAGATGGATAGAAATAAAACCGGATGCACTTCGAAGAATTGGTTACAACTTCTCTATTGACTTTGCAAAGGTAATCAAATCCGGAAAAACAAAATTGATTAAATCAGGCCTTTGTCTGGCCAATAAAGCATCTCCAATAAATACTGTTTTCATTCCCAACCTTTTACCAAACAGGATATCACTATAAGAATCGCCAACCATTATCGACTTTCTGAATGAAATATTACTAAAATCACTCCTGGCCATGAGTCCCATACCAATCCCTGGTTTTCGGGTATGATGATTTTCAGATGCCAGGTATGGTGAATAATAAACCTTGTTTATACAACCGCCTGATTTGGAAACGGCATTGAGCATATTGTCATGTATTTGATGAAGAACAGATTCAGTCATCATACCTTTACCAATTCCTTGTTGATTCGTGACAACAACAATAACTCCGAAAGACTGAGAAAATATTTTGATCGCTTCGAGACTTCCGTCAGTAAATCGAAACTCTTCCCATGTTTTAACATAATCGTCCTGGAGACGCTCATTGATTACTCCATCCCTATCAAGGAAAAGAGTCCAGCTTTTATCGATCTTTAAATTCATTGAACTCGGTTTGTGCTCGCAGATAATCATCCGGTATGCCTATATCCAGGAAATAGTCATTAAAGATCTGGGCTTTGTATAATTCCGGATCCAACATCTTTGCAAACATATCTTTTTCAAGCGAAAATTTATCGGGAAGAGATAGTGATCTGAAATAACCTGCCTTAATCAGATATACTCCGCCATTTATAAGTCCGGGCATTGGCTGGTCTGACTTTTCCCTGAATGCAATGACAGAACCATTCTGGCTACAATCTATTATTCCATAGCGTGAAGCATCTGCTACATATCGCAATGCAATGCTAACCTTAGCAAGGTTTTCAATGTGCTTCTGAAAAAACCGATCAAGATTAATTCTGAAAAGAGTATCTCCATTAAGTATAAGCGCATGTGGTGTGATAACCTTATCAAATGAGAGTTTAACTGCCCCGCCTGTTCCAAGTGGTTCTGATTCTGACGCATAAACCAGGTCCAGTTTTCTGTATCTGCTCCCGAAATGATTTTCGATTGCAGTACTGAGGTAACCTGTGGAAAGGATCACTCTTTTAAAACCGAAATGACTGATAAAATCCAACTGATACTCCAGAAATGGTCTGCCATTTACCGGCGCCATTGCTTTTGGCAGATTCTGGATGGACTCTCTGAGCCTGGTTCCAAAGCCACCAGCAAGGATAATAATATCAGGAAACTCCATGAACATCTTACCTAGGGAATAATCGGGCTTCAACCATTTCACAGATGATATGACCCAGGGTTATATGGGATTCCTGAATTCGAGGTGTGTCTTTGGAAGGAACGTTCAGCAGGATATCAGATAATTCTTTCATTCTCCCACCTGATTCTCCAGTAAACCCTATTGTTTTCATCCCTAATGAACAGGCAACTTTCATTGCATTCAAGATATTTGACGAATTCCCTGATGTGGATAATGCGACCAGAACATCGCCCTTTGCCCCTTTTGCTTTAACGAGTCTTGAATATACCTGATCGTATGAATAGTCATTGGCAACAGCGGTAAGATAACTCGAATTGACATGCAAAGCTTCAGCATCAAGAGGGTCTCTGTCAAAATAAAATCGTCCTGAGAATTCTGCAGCGAGATGTTGCGCATCTGCTGCACTCCCTCCATTGCCGCAGAAAAGCACTTTGCGATGGTCACTAAAAGCATTGACCAAAACTTCAACTGTTAATTCAATTCTGGACAAAATGGCTTCATCAGAAAGAATTGCTTCTTTGACTGAAATTGAAGAGAGTAATATTTCTTTGATTCTTTCCTGCATCATCCAATTGAATTTAATTACAAAAGTAAGGAAAACCTACTTTGCAAAACGAATATAATCAATATTGGTTGAGATTAGATGGTCCAGGTTGTAAGGCCAACGGAAGTAAAATCATATCTTTTAGATTCACCTCCATATCTGGCCAGGGCGTCAATCACATCTGATCTTGTTTCGCCCGGGCAATAGAAAATCATAAAACCACCTCCCCCTGCCCCACTTATTTTACCTCCGGAAGCTCCGTTATTCCGGGCTGTTTCATAAATTTCGTCAAGCAATGGGTTTGTGATCTCTTCTGCCATCTGTTTTTTATACTTCCATCCAAAGTCAAGAATCTCACCTATATGATCAAGGTCTCCTTTCAATAATGCTTCTTTCATCATTACAGATTGCTTTTTGAGCTGATGCATTGCTTCAATAGATCGCTGATTATTGCTGACAACATTCGCTGACTGTGCTTCTATGATTCGGGAAGAAAGGCGGCTGGTTTGCGTATAGAACAGCACCAGGTTATGAGCAAGTTCATTAAGATAAGTATCCTTGATTCGTAACGGGTTCACGATAACTTTATCATTGGCAGAGAACTCCATAAAGTTCACTCCTCCGAAAGTTGCCGCATACTGATCCTGTTTTCCTCCTGCCATTCCAAGGTCATTCCGCTCTATGTCATAAGCTAGTTTTGCAAGATCATATTCTCCAAGAGGTAATTTAAGCCATTCTGCAAAAGCGCCAAGGATCGCAACAACCAAGGTTGAAGAAGTACCGAGACCTGAACCTGCCGGGGCATCAACCCGGGTAGAAAGGCTGAAAGAAAGCGGAATTTTACTATAATCCTTGACAACCCGATTATACACTCCGCGATGAAGGTTCAAGATTCCATTAACCGGAAGTGATTGTGCAGAATCGAATTCATAAGACTCATTCTTGTCGATTGAATGAAAAACTATCTTACCATCATTTCGAGGAACAATTGTGGCGTACGCATAAAGACTGATTGAGGCATTCAGGATTGCACCGCCATAGAGGTCGGAATAGGGGGCCACATCTGTACCGCCACCAGCCAATCCTAGCCGGAGTGGGGCTTTACTTCTTACTATCATCAATAAATGTCCTATTGCAAAACAAGTTTTCTAATTAAAAGGCGATTCTCAAAATATATTTTAATGAGGTAAATGCCTCTAGAATAACCCTGCAAAAATACATGATAATTATCTGAGGCAATATCAGTATTTATTCTTTTAATTATATTACCCGAAATATTGCATATTTCGATTCTGTCAATTGTAAGATCTTCTGTACTGATAAAAAAATCAGAGTAAGCAGGATTAGGAGAAATAATTACTTCTTTTGAATAGGTATCATCCTCTGTTCCAAATGGATTAGTATTAACATTTATATAATGACATATTGTACTTGTCCTGCATTGATCAATAGCAGAAAGGCAAACCAGATATTCCCCTGAACTTTCATACTGAAACTCGGTATTTTCAAGATGAGAGAAAAAACCATTTCCGAAATCCCAATAATACTCTAAATCACCAATACTGTTGTTAAAAAAATCAACATGTAAACTGTCGACTAAAAAAGTAAAATCCGGAAAATTCTCATCACATATAGTGATTGAATCACAAATAATTCTACTTCCACATGAGTTTTCGATTTCAAGACAAACCATGTATGAGCCTGATTCTGCATAATAATATAAAGGATTTTGCATTTCAGCACCGTAACCATTTCCAAAATCCCATTTCCAGGAAGTTACAGTCGGATCATTATAGTAAAATTGACAATTTAAGAAATTTGTCTCAAAACTAAAATTGTCTTCGGGAAACATACAAGTGTCATATCGAATAACAAGTGAAGGCCGAATAATTTCATCAGGGTGATCACTTGAAGCTAGGATCATACTTCGGTATATATTTTCTTCTAATAAACTAAGCCTGAATCCGAAACTTGTTTCTGGATTTTGATACATATCCATGACAATCTGAGTAACATCAATATTCGGGTAACTTTGATCCTCTGTTGCTGAAGATGGTAAATAAACAGCGTTCTCAATTGAGACCGACGGTTGATTGTACCAATCGATACCAAACTCGGACCAATCTTCGGTTATTCTTTCTATTTTACACTCATTCTCTCCTCCATGACCAACATGTTGGGAAGAATAATCGTAATAAAAATTTATGAATGCTTTAAAGTTTGTAAATTCCTCAGGTAGTTCAGGTAGATCGAATTGAATAAAACTCCTTCCAATCCCTTCAGTTCCATTATAAGTCCATGCAGACGCAATAAAACTCTGAGTTGATCCATTTCCAGTAGTATAATAAGTATTCACATATGCATCTTTGCCATCTTGAGGTCCGGGTCTTAAAATAATCTCAATTTGAGAATATGTGAATTTTATTGCAATAAGAACTAATATGTTCAAAACTACTCCGGATTTCCAAAATGTTTTCATAATTTAGAATTTAATTTACAAATAAATCCACTAATTATTAAATATGATAAAACTCTATAAGAATCGCTAAGCACATTGTTTAAATGTAAAACAATGATTTCAAATTAGCAATAAAATAATTCCAGGAATACTTAATTTTATTTTTTTTAATATTCCTTATAAAAACATCCTCTTTACCTTCAGTATAAAAGTCGATTATCGCATTTGATACAGCAATGGGATCAGGATTAACTACATAACCAACTTCTCCATCAGGAACAAATTCTCCCAAACCACCAACATTTGTTATTAACATTGGCTTGTCAAAATGATAAGCTATTTGAGTTACTCCACTTTGCGTTGCGCTTTTATAGGGTTGTACCACGAGATCACTTGCACTAAAGTATTTATTAACGTCACTATCCGGAATGAAATCATTCGATAAGATTATCAAATCTATCAATTCTCTTTGTTAATGATTTCAAGATAGCTTTTTTTTTCCGTATAGAATTCCCCAGCTACTATTAATTTGATATTCAAATCTCTGATTCTTTGATCACCCATTGCTTCCAATAGAATATCAAGTCCTTTGTAATCTCGAATGAATCCAAAAAAAAGAATGTAATGAAACGAAGGATCAAGGTCTAAGATTTTAAGAGCTTGCACTTTTTCAATTCCAGATCCAAAATTGTCATAAATTGGGTGAGGACTAAATATCCTTGGTTTTCTTGTGTCAAAAAAAGAAACATCATCAAGCACTTTCCTCGACATCGTAACAAAGCCATCTACACCACCAACAAAGTACTTTGCTAATATTCTGTCACCAGGCCTTTTCTCGTGAGGAATGATATTATCAACAATAGTGATGATCTTCGTAATCCTGTTGGATTTGGCAATTCTTGAAATAGTTCCGAAACAAGGGGCCATAAAGGGAATCCAAAATTTGATAATCACCAAGTCTGGTCTCATTTCTTTTAATTCGAATCCAACTTTTACCCAATTAAATGGATTAATTGAATTTATTGCAATTCTTATAGGGATATTACCATGATACGATTCTGTAGAATATTGGGTTTTACCGGGAAAAAGAAATGAAGGATATTGAAGTGAAAATGTATAAATCTGAACATCCCAAAAGTCCTTTAAAAATTCTTCACCCAGCCTTTCATTAAAATTTGAAAGCCCCCCCCTCAACGGATATGCCGAACCTATAATAACAACCTTCTTCTTCTGCGACATTAAAAGGATTTATTAATGAATACTATCAAGGCAACGTCATTAATTATCTTCTTCAATGAGGTAATGATTCCTGTCACTTGAACTGCGGCTTATCAATTCGCCGAGAAAACCGGCAAGAAAAAGCTGTGTACCCAATATCATAAACAATAACCCAAGATAAAACAAGGGTCTTTCGGTCATTTTATAAGTTTCCAGAAAGATCTTGGCATAGGCAAGGTAGCCTGCAATAATAAACCCTCCAATAAAAAGAAGTGTTCCAATTGAGCCAAAAAGATGCATTGGTTTCCGACCAAACCTGGAAACAAACATAATTGAAACAAGATCAAGAAAACCATTAATAAAACGTTCCCAACCGAACTTAGTCACCCCGAATTGCCTTTTGCGATGTACAACTACCTTTTCACCTATATTCCTGAACCCAGCCCATTTAGCAATAACAGGAATATACCGGTGCATTTCACCATATACTTCAATCGCTTTGACAACTTCATGTCGATAGGCCTTTAAACCACAGTTCATATCATGAAGTTTAACACCGGATAACCTCCTTGTCGTCGCATTATATATCTTTGATGGAATATTTTTAGCCAGCCTGGAGTCATAACGCTTTTTCTTCCAGCCGGAAACAAGGTCAAACCCGTCTTCTTTGATCATTCTGTATAATTCCGGGATTTCATCCGGGCTGTCCTGAAGATCAGCATCCATTGTAATAACCACATCTCCGCCGGCTTTCTCAAAACCTTTGTTCAATGCTGCTGATTTCCCATAATTCCGCCTGAATTTCAGACCCCTGATATAAGGATTTCCAGATTGCAACGACCTGACAACCTTCCATGAATCATCACTGCTTCCGTCATCAACAAGGATAATCTCATAGGAAAAACTATTCTGAATCATCACTCGTTGAATCCATGAGCACAATTCAGGCAAGGATTCTTCTTCATTAAATAATGGTATTACGATCGAAATATCCATTTACGGCAATATTTAACATGATGAATCAAGTTTACAAAGCATTAAAACTATCATCATTTTTCTTTAGAAAAATTGCAATTATCAAAGAAAAGATTGCTCCCCAAAACGCCATCCCGAAAACCAAAGAAACAGACATCCCAATCGGACTCATAAATTTTTTGCTAAATGCCATGGCCTGATCGATCTGCTCATCAGTCATCCCTTTATCAACCATATTCTGCTCAGCAATCTCAATTATTTTCTGCAATTCAGAAGGATCAAAATACTGATAAAACAAAAAAGTAAAAACAGCCATAACTATTCCGACAATTGCACTGATTATCGCTCCTGAGCCTAAACATCTCCCATAAGATAAGAACCCTCCGCAATACTTATCCCTGTATGTCTTTGTACCGATAATAATACCTATGATCAGTATGATAAACGTCAGATAGTTAATCCATCCTGTTCTATCGACATCGAGTGCATAAAACAACATAGAAATTAAAATAAAACCGGCACTTGTGTACAAACCGTAATTTAGAGAATTTCTGAAAAGTGAAGTTTGCTTCTTCTCTTCCATTGGTTCATTTGCTGCAATGTTTTCCATGATGTCAGGTTTTTGTTTCTGCAAATGTAATAAATAAGTTTGGCCGTTAATAATGGCTTTAACATTTGGATGGAAAGTGTTTTTATGTATCTTTGCAGCGGGTAAGTCTTATACGACCAGCTCCCATTGAACTCCCCCAGGTCAGGAATGAAGCAAGGGTAGATGGTTGTAGCGGTGCGATGTAAGTAGCTTACCCTTTTTTATTGGCATTGATTGATTCTATACAAAATTCAAGTTATGCTGCTCAGAATCTATCCTGAAAATCCAAATGAAAAGCACATTAGGATGGTGGTTGAATGCCTTATGGATGGTGGAATAATCATCTATCCAACAGATACTGTTTATGGCATTGGTTGTGATATTCTCAAATCCAAAGCTATTGAAAAAGTAGCCCTTATAAAAGGAATTAATGCAGCTAAAGCTAATTTTTCATTTATCTGTAACGACCTTAGCCAATTGGCTGACTATAGCAAACCCATTAACAATGATGTTTTTAAATTGATGAGGAAGAATCTTCCGGGACCGTTTACATTTATCTTAAATGCCAATAACAACGTTCCCAAATTGATTCAAAGCAAAAAGAAAACCGTTGGTATCCGCATTCCTGACAATAACATTCCACTTGAAATTGTCAGAGAATTAGGCCATCCTATTATGTCCACATCGGTGCATGATGATGATGAAATACTGGAATATACGACCGACCCGGAGCTTATTTATGAAAAGTACAGCTCTGTGGTTGACATTGTGATAGATGGTGGATACGGCGATAATGAAGCATCAACTGTTGTTGATTGCACCAGTGATGAAATTCTTATTGTTCGCGAAGGCAAGGGTATTCTTATTTGAAAATGAAAAAAGGGAATATTTCAGATATCAGTGGATTCGAAAACAGCAGCGTTGAGATAACACAAACACTACTTGACGGATCATCCCGTGTTGAAAGAATTATTTCAAACGGTCAGACTACTCCGGATGGTGAATGGTATGATCAATCACTGGATGAATGGGTGGTTTTGCTTCAGGGTGAAGCAAGCCTGGAATTTGAAGATGGCAGTATATTAAATTTGCATGATGGAGATTATGTATTAATTAAGTCCCACCAAAAACACCGGGTCTCCTATACCAGCCATCAGCCACCTTGTATATGGCTGGCCATTCATGGAAAATTTTCATAATTTTTGTTGCTGAAAATCAGAATAATGCGATCTTCAACTCAGGAATTTAAAGACATTTGGTGGTAAAACATTTGGATATATGGAATAAATAAGTACTTTTGCAGTCCCAAATTGATTCCGTAGCTCAGCAGGTAGAGCACATCCCTTTTAAGGATGGGGTCCTGGGTTCGAATCCCAGCGGGATCACTAAAAGCCCGGCTTTATGCCGGGCTTTTTTTTGTGCTCATCCGTTTTTCCACGTAAAGCAATAAACAGCAAATTTCATGATCAAAAACAGGTATGAATATGTGGTTTCTAACATTGTCCGCCCGAAATCAATGACAAACATCCTTTATTAGTAATTGTATACTATCGAAAAAAGTTTGTGGTTGGGATTACATTTTGATACTTTTGTTAATAAAGAATTAAAACAGTTAAATTATCTGACAATATGAAAATCACCATTGTAGGCACTGGCTATGTAGGCCTTGTAACTGGCACCTGTTTCGCCGAAGTCGGTATTGATGTAATTTGTGTAGACATTGACATCAAGAAGATCGAAAACCTGAAAAAGGGAATTTCACCCATCTATGAGCCTGGATTGGACGGAATGATAGCGCGGAATGTTGAGAAAGACAGACTTCATTTTTCAACTGACTTACCAAGTTGTGTCAATGAATCTGATGTTATATTTATTGCTGTGGGCACGCCTCCCGATGAAGATGGAAGTGCTGATCTGAAATATGTGCTGGATGTTGCCCGGACTGTTGGTAAGCATATGAATCAACATATTCTTATTGTAACTAAAAGTACTGTTCCTGTCGGTACAGCAAAGAAAGTCCGACAGGCAATTCAGGATGAGTTGAACCAACGCTCCTTGAATATTGAATTTGATGTAGCCTCTAACCCGGAGTTCCTCAAGGAGGGAGATGCTATCAACGACTTTATGAAGCCTGATAGAATTGTTGTAGGAGTTGAATCTGAGAAAGCTCAGGAAATAATGTCAAGACTTTACAAACCCTTTACACTGAATGGTCATCCCGTGATTTTCATGGATGTTCCATCTGCTGAAATGACAAAATATGCCGCGAATGCTATGCTTGCCACCAAAATAAGCTTCATCAACGATATCGCAAACCTCTGCGAAATCATTGGTGCAGATGTAAACATGGTAAGGAAAGGAATCGGAAGTGACTCAAGAATCGGCACCAAATTCATTTACCCCGGGATTGGTTATGGTGGTTCCTGTTTCCCCAAAGACGTGAAAGCTCTGATAAAAACTGCCGATAATGTTGGCTACCCCATGAGGATTCTTAAAGCTGTTGAATTCGTCAATGATGATCAGAAATCTGTACTCTTTAATAAATTTATGAATCATTTTGATGGCAATGTAAAGGGACTTACTGTTGGACTTTGGGGGCTTTCTTTCAAACCACAAACAGATGATATGCGTGAAGCCCCTGCCTTAATTATCATCGAAAAACTGCTGGCACATGGATGTGTGGTAAAAGCCTATGATCCTGTAGCAATGCATGAAACAGAAAGACGAATTGGCAATAGAATCACATACTGTAAGGATCAATATGAAGCAGCAATGGATGCAGATGCAATTTTTCTCCTTACCGAGTGGACTGAATTCCGTTTCCCTAACTGGAATGTGCTCACAAAATTGATAAAACACAAAGTAATCTTTGACGGTCGTAATATATATGACCGGAAGGAATTGAATGCAGCAGGCTATGAGTACTTCTGCATTGGTGTAAATACAAAACTGTAATATTTTCAGACTCAGTAACCGGAATCAACTAAAAAATATCCCTTTTGTTGATTCCGGTTTGTTTTTAGTTTAACCAGAAAGGATCATTCATGAAAAAAAAGATATTAGTAACGGGTGGTGCAGGATTCCTGGGATCACATTTATGTGAAAGGTTGCTCAATGAAGGAAACGAAGTTGTTTGCCTTGATAATTATTTCACTGGTCAAAAAAGTAATGTAGTTCATTTACTTTCAAATCCGTACTTCGAGATGATCCGGCACGATGTTACGATGCCGTTTTTTATAGAAGTTGATGAGATTTATAACCTTGCATGTCCTGCCTCTCCGATCCATTATCAGTACAACCCGATTAAAACTGTAAAAACATCGGTAATGGGAGCTGTCAATATGCTTGGTTTAGCAAAAAGAATTAAAGCTAAAATCCTTCAGGCTTCAACCAGTGAAGTATACGGCGACCCGCAGATACACCCGCAGACAGAAAGTTACTGGGGACATGTAAATCCTATTGGTGAACGCGCTTGTTATGATGAAGGAAAAAGGGCTGCTGAAACATTATTCGTGAATTATCACAAGCAAAATAATGTCCGGATAAAAATAATCCGCATCTTCAATACATACGGGCCCAGAATGCATCCCAATGATGGAAGAGTGGTTTCCAATTTCATAGTACAAGCCTTGCAAGGCAAGGATATTACCATTTATGGCGACGGAAGTCAGTCACGAAGTTTTTGTTACTACTCCGACCTGCTCGATGGAATGATCAAACTTATGAATACAGGTGATGATTTTACAGGACCTGTCAATGTTGGAAACCCAAATGAGTTTACCATTCTTGAACTTGCCGAAAAAATAATAAGGCTTACCGGTTCTTCTTCAAAAATAATAAGGCAACCTCTGCCATCCGATGATCCTATGCAGCGACAACCTGATATCTCCCTCGCAAAAAGTAAGCTAAACTGGGAACCAAAAATTGAACTGGAGGAAGGGCTCCAAAAAACAATAGATTTTTTTAAAACAATTGTTAAATAAATTTCTTCAAATGAAAGTCCTGATTACAGGTAGCAAAGGTCAACTTGGAAATGAACTTAACCTGCTTGATGGAAAATATTCTGATGTTGAATTTCTATTCACCGATTTTGAAGAACTGGATATCACCAATCAGACATCAGTATATTCTCTATTGTCAGATTACAAACCGTCCTGGATTGTCAATTGTGCTGCATATACAGCTGTGGATAAGGCTGAACAGGAACCTGAAAAAGCTATGCTGCTGAATTCAGGAGCTCCTGGAATACTTGCAAAAGAGGCATCCAGAATCAATGCAAGATTGATTCACATTTCAACCGACTACGTGTTTGATGGTAAAAACCATCAGCCATACCGTGTTGATGATAAAAAGAATCCATTGGGGATCTATGCACGCAGCAAGGCCAATGGCGAAGATAATGTGTTGAATAACGCCCCTTCTGCCATTATTATCCGAACTTCATGGCTATATTCACAATTCGGGACAAACTTCGTAAAAACAATTAGACGGGCAGGAAAAGAACGCGGAAAACTAATGGTTGTTGCTGATCAGATTGGATCCCCTACCTGGGCTTATGACCTGGCTGAAGCAATCATCCAACTTATCAGGTGCAATGCCGGTTCAGGCATTTACCATTTTGCCAATGAAGGCGTATGTAGCTGGTTCGATTTTGCCAAAGCCATCATTGAGTTTTCTGACATCAGTTGCGAGATAAATGCAACCGATACTGCAGGATATCCTCTCCCATCTCCAAGACCATTCTATAGTGTATTTGACAAATCACATTACATTCAAACAACTGGACAATCTATCCCATACTGGCGCGACAGCCTGAAAAAATGCATAGCTTTGCTGAATGAACAGAGCTGATCTGAACCGACTGCACACAAAAGTTTTTGAAGCTGCTTCTGAAGTATTAACAGAACTCGGTCCTGGCCTCGATGAGCAAATTTACAGATCATGCTTTCTGCATGAGTTGCGGCTTCAGGGATTGATGTTTAAACGTGATGTAATTTTCCCTGTTTTCTATAAGGATCTGAAAACAAATAATGAATATAAGGCCGAGATTCTTGTTGAGAATCAATTGATCGTCGAGATTATAAATGAATCCGGAATAAATCCACTCAGAATCACTGCAATGCAGTCAAAACTCAAACTTTCCGGGAAACGGCTTGGGGTCATAATTTCGTTCAACTGCGCAGCAATTACTGACGGATACAGGAAAATTATAGTGAATCCCTGAGCTAAAAACTTAAAGAAGTTGATTAAGATATTGGGTAATTTAATAAATTCGAAAAATAAAAAGACAGCCATATGACAATTCATGAAGTTGACCCTAAAATCATTGATAAAGCCAACACCTGGCTGAATGGCAATTATGATGCAGAAACCAAAGCTGTTGTAAAAAATATGCTGGAGAATGACCCTGCTGAACTTGTTGAGTGTTTTTATAGAGACCTTGAATTCGGCACAGGTGGATTAAGGGGGATTATGGGAACCGGAACCAATCGTATGAATAAATATACTGTGGGAACCGCTACCCAGGGACTTGCCAATTACCTGAAATACAGCTTCTCCACTCTTCCTGAAATCAGTTTGGCAATAGCTTTTGATTCCAGAAACAACAGCCCCTATTTTGCTCAGATTGCAGCAGATGTTTTGGCAGGTAACGGAATTAAAGTGTTTCTGTTTGAAAGTCTCAGACCAACGCCGGAGCTCTCCTTTGCAGTCAGACACTTGAAATGTCAGGGTGGGATTGTTATTACGGCATCCCACAATCCGAAAGAATACAACGGATATAAAGTATACTGGAATGATGGTGGACAGTTGGTCCCTCCACATGACAAGAATGTTATTGATGAAGTTTATAAAATAACCAACGTTGATGATGTTAAATTCGGCAATGATAGTCCTCTCATTGTAAAAATCGGCAAAGAGGTTGACGATGTTTACCTTTCAATGCTGAAATCACTTTCCTTGTCTCCTGACATAATAGCCCGGCAACACGATCTGAGGATTGTTTACACGCCGATACATGGCACAGGGGCATTGCTTGTGCCGCAAGCACTCAGCAGGTTCGGATTTAATGCAGTGACCACAGTTGAAAAACAGATGATACCGGATGGTAATTTCCCAACTGTACTTTCGCCAAACCCTGAAGAAAAAGCTGCCATGGCAATGGCACTGGATAAGGCAAAAGAAGTAAATGCTGACCTTATTCTGGCTACCGATCCGGATGCTGACAGGGTTGGAGCCGGTGTAAAGGATAATGAGGGAAATTATATCCTTCTGAATGGAAACCAATCAGCCACCTTGCTGATTTATTACCTGATAAAGCAATGGAAAGCCAAAGGAAAAATCACTGGAAATGAATTTATTGCCAAAACAATCGTTACTTCCGAATTACTTAAGGATATTGCTGTTGACAATGGGGTGGAATCATATGATGTTTTGACAGGGTTCAAATACATTGCCGAGATCATCAGGAAATTTGAAGGCATAAAAACATTCATCGGAGGCGGAGAAGAGAGTTATGGATATCTGGTTGGCGATAGTGTCAGGGACAAGGATGCCGTTATTTCATGCTGTATGCTTGCCGAAACTGCCGCATGGGCAAAAGATCAGGGACTTACCATGTTTGACCTTCTTATTGATATTTATAAGGAATATGGCTTCTATCTTGAGGACCTGATCTCAATAACCAAAAAAGGCAAATCCGGAGCTGAAGAAATTCAGGAAATGATGAAAAATTATCGCATCAATCCGCCAAAAGTAATTAACGGACAGAAAGTTACGATAATAAAAGACTATCAGTTACAGGTTGAAAAAAACCTTTCTACCGGGTCTGAAACACCTATCCTACTGCCTAAATCAGATGTATTGCAATTCTTTCTGGAAAGTGGCAGTAAAATTACTGTCCGGCCCTCAGGAACTGAACCAAAAATCAAGTTTTATTTTGGAGTTAAAGGTAAACTGAACAGTAAGAATGAATTTGATAAAGTCAACAAAGAGATGGCTGCCCAGTTGCAATCTATTATAACATCAATGGGACTGAGATAATTAAAAAACAAAAAAAAAGCGGCTTACGCCGCTTTTTTTTATAAAAAATCTGATCAGCTACCAAGTGTAGCAACCATGACTGCTTTGATTGTATGAAGCCTGTTCTCTGCTTCGTCAAAAACGATAGACATGTTTGATTCAAAAACGTCTTCTGTTACCTCCATTGATTCCAGACCGTATTTCTGGAAAATATCTTCACCAACAGCAGTTTCGCGATTGTGGAAGGCGGGCAGGCAATGCAGAAACTTGACATTAGGATTTCCGGTTTTCCTGACTGCATCCATATTTACCTGATAAGGGTTAAGCAATTTGATGCGTTCTGCCCATACTTCAGCTGGTTCACCCATTGATACCCATACATCCGTGTAAAGAAAATCAACACCTTTTACACCCTCGTCCACAGATTCGGTAAGCGTGATTCTTGCACCTGTCTGTTTAGCAATTTCGCGACATTGAGCTACCAGTTCTTCCTTAGGCCAGCATTCTTTTGGGGCTGCAGCCCTGAAATCCATTCCCATTTTTGCTGCACCAACCATTAATGAATTCCCCATGTTATTCCGGGCATCGCCCATATAGCAAAAAGCAACCTGATGCAGGGGTTTGTCGCTGTGTTCCATCATGGTTAGAAAATCAGCCAAAATCTGCGTAGGATGAAATTCGGTAGTTAGTCCATTCCAAACAGGAACACCTGCATACTTGCCCAATGTTTCAACAATCTCCTGAGCGTAACCCCGATATTCGATACCATCATACATTCTACCTAAAACCCTTGCAGTATCCTTCATTGATTCCTTCTTGCCCATTTGCGAACCAGAGGGCCCAAGATAAGTTACATGAGCACCCTGATCGAGTGCGGCAACTTCAAACGCACACCTGGTGCGTGTTGAGTCTTTTTCAAAAAGCAGTACAATATTCTTGCCTTTAAGTTTTTGCTGTTCAGTACCTGCATATTTGGCCTTTTTCAGATCGGCCGACAGTTGAAGCAGATACGTGATCTCCTGAGGAGTAAAATCAAGCAATTTTAAGAAATTGCGGTTTCTGATGTTGAATCCCATATTGGTTTATTCTTTAAGGTTTATTTGATACTTACTAAACAATTACTACCCTTGTACCTCCATTATCGATTCCAAGTTTGTCAGCGCTGGTAATTATTGCATCTTTACCAGTCCCTTCCACAAAACTTATGGCGGCTCTTATTTTTGGTGCCATACTACCTTCAGCAAACTGTTTCTCGTCAAGATATTTTTTAGCCTCAGAAATGGTCATACGGTCAATTGCCTTTTCCTGCGGTGTGTTATAATTGACACATACTTTCGGAACATCAGTGAGAATAAACAACTTATCAGCCCTGATCTGCACGGCAAGTAATGATGACGCCAGATCCTTGTCAATTACTGCATCAATTCCCTGCAATTTGTTCTCTTCAACATAAAACTGGGGAATTCCTCCCCCACCTACAGCAATCACGATTTGTCCTGCCCTGGCAAGTGTTTCTATTGATTTTTGATTACTGATTACCAATGGCTTAGGGCTGGCAACCACTTTTCGGAATCCTCTTCCCCGGGGATCTGCAGCAAATTGCGCTCCGGTTTCAGCACCAATTCTTTCAGATTCTTCCTTTGTATAATATGGTCCTACCGGCTTTGTAGGATTGGCGAAAGCAGGATCATTTTTATCTACCAGAACCTGGGTAATGATCGAAATTATATCCCGATCCAAATCATTAGCTTTCATTACATTACGTAACTGTTGTTCTATCACATATCCGATAAAACCCTGCGAATAGGCTACAGCAATATCCAGAGGCATATCCGGTAAACCATAAAGCTTGTTGCCGGCTGTATTAGAAAGCAGAATATTTCCAACCTGGGGTCCGTTACCATGCGTCACCACAACGTTATAATCAGCCCTGATTAATGTCAGTAACCTTTCAGCAGTATAATATGCATTTGCTTCCTGGTCATCAATGGTTCCTTTTTGATCACTCCTTAACAAGGCATTTCCTCCCAATGCCACTACAGCTAATTTCTTCATAAAGTCATCTGCGTTAATTTTGATGCAAAAGTAAATACTTTTATATCAATTCCAAGTAGCAGATCAAACCATCTGTAAGATTATAACATTCATTAATCTAAATACTTAAGTGTCATATATCCGATCAAAAAATTCATTTATTCAAATAATCAGTGAAAATTTCTGCAATGCCTCATTGATTACCTTTGCACCATGACAAGAAATACTAAATCGATTTTACTAGCGCTGACCGCCGTTCTTCTGTGGTCAACCATAGGGTCAGCATTCAAACTTACACTCAACTATCTCAATTACACCCAGATTTTATTGTTTTCTTCCTTTATTGCTGTTGTTTTCCTTGCCATTTTACTGGTGGTCAATGGTAAAATGAAACTCCTTTCCAGCGTTACTTTCAGATCGGTCAGAATGTCAGCAGTCATGGGATTTCTCAATCCTTTTGCATACTATCTGATACTTTTAAAAGCATATTCCGTCCTGAAAGCCCAGGAAGCCGTTGTACTGAATTACACCTGGCCATTGATACTGGTTTTGCTTTCAGCTATTTTTCTGAAATCAAAAATTACCTGGATCAACTTAATTTCTTTGGCAATCAGCTTTTCAGGGACTTTCATTATCGCAACCCGGGGTGATATTTTCTCCTTCCAATTCTCGAATCCAACCGGAATCGTTCTGGCCCTTTCAAGTGCATTATTCTGGGCTTCCTATTGGTTGATTAACATGAAAGATGTAAGGGGAACTGAAGAAAAGATATTTCTGAATTTCCTCTTTGGATTTATCTATACGCTTATATACAGCATTCTGACAAACAATCTGATAGTACCAGGATTGGAAGCAACAGCCGGAGTAATTTATATCGGTCTGTTTGAAATGGGAATTACTTTTGTAATTTGGCTGAATGCATTAAAGTTAGCTGTCAATACTGCAAAAATCAGCAATCTTGTTTATCTTTCCCCTTTTATCTCCCTGTTGATTGTTTCAGTTGCAATAAAGGAAAAAATTATGCCTTCAACACTTATCGGACTTTCTCTGATTATCGGGGGGATACTACTACAATACCTGATCCGTAAAAAAAAATAAAAAACCTCAGAGATATTTGCTGATGGTTTGAATCAGAAGTGAAGGCCTGATCGGCTTGGCAAGGTATTCGTCACAGCCGGCAAGATGGCTTTTTTCCTTTTCCCCAACCATTGCATAGGCAGTCTGAGCGATAATCGGCAGTTCAGGACGAAGCAATTTGATGTTGCTGGTAACTTCATATCCATCCATGCCGGCCAGTTGCACATCCATGAGGACAAGATCAAAATTTTGCCCGTTTTTAATCATTTCTATTGCATCCTCACCCTGCCTCGCCCAAACAAGTTTAGCACCTGATCTGCGAAGTGTTGCAGCCAGAAACTGATAATTGGATTCAACATCTTCAACAATCAGAATAGTTTTATCTGTCCATTTATCTGCTGTGGATGCAATGTTATCAATTGAAAATATTTCCATTGCCTGATTTTTCTTCGTTATCGCCATCGGAATCACAAAACTAAAAAGTGAACAACCAGTCCGTCAGGTTTACTTAGTTAATGCAATAAGCAAATTTACAATCTATTTAATTACAAAAAACATCAGGTTACAAACTGAAGAATATTGAAAAGCAATCCTGTTATAAATGATAAAAGTTATATTGCGGTGAAAATCCAATTCATACCAGCTACATAGAGAAATCAGTTTTCACTATAACGACAATTCCTTAGTATACTTTTTAATAAACACTTAATATATCGGTTGGTTACCTGTGATGCCGGTAATCAGAAACATCAATACTGTCATATCAGGTCAGTAATATCTTTTCCCGAAATTATCAGCTTGCTGTCTGAATGGAAATTTAAAGAATGTAACGGAAGACCGGATTAAATTGATTCATAATCTAAAATTAAGATCACCATCAATACATGAAAGAAAAAAATATTACCATCAATTCAAAAATACTCCACATTACTCCATCCGATAGTCTGGCCTGACTAATCTCCATTTACAAACCTCTCTCTGACTTGTTCATTCATTGGAAATTTGTATTTTCACCTACTACCCCTCATTCATTTCGCGTAAAAAGGCAGTTATATATTCTTTGCTATTAATTATTGTCAGAAAAAAAGTAATTCGAAAATCCTTCGATATCCCTCCCTTCAAAAAGAATCTATAATCCTTCACAAAAGATTCATAAGCTTTCAGGATGGATAACCTCGAAAAATACATTTCATCTGATGTTAAAATTTCTTTAGCTTCATTATCGTTGTGATTTATCAATTCATTGTGAATGTCCCAGACTCTTTTACCAATTGCATCTTCACGTGAAATTTTCAGCATCTGGCTGACAGAATGGTTCCATTCAGTTATAATGCCAGCATTATCAACCATTACAACACCATCTGCCAATTGTTCGATGATACTTCTGAATCTCAATTCGCTCTCTTTCAGTTTATCAATAACCCTTCGGTTGTCGATGGCAATTCCTATCTGATTTGAAACAAACTTCAGGATATCAAGATCTGAAACAGACAGTGCCGTCTCGCTCTCATCGCTTTGCAGAACCAGGACTCCAATTATTTTCCCTTCACCTTTCAGAGGAATTCCTATCCAGACTTTTACTCCGGGCTTGCTTTCATCAATAATTTGTTTTTCAAGCATTTCAGAAATTTCTAGTTGATTTACCAACAAGGCATTCTGACTATGAATAACCAATCCCTCCAGGGTACGTGATTCTTTCCGAAATAGAGCATCCCGGGAATTGTCTCCATAAATTGTTTTGAAACACTCATCAATCTCATCCCAGAGAATAACCCTGAGATCAGTTGTATCAACTACCTTTGAAAGTTCTGATTTTATTCCAACAATCAATCCGCTCAGATCGTCTGATTCCAGCAGTGTATTGGCAATATTGTAGGAAACTTCCTGCATTCGCTCACTTCTGATTTTGCCTGATATATCCTCTGTTATTTCAATATAACCGCTTACATCCCCGTTTTCGTAAAAAGTCGGGAATGTTCTGAGGTGTGCTTCAAAAACAGTATGATCTTTTCTGTAACCCTGTGTGAGTGTTTCTTTTGAACTAATGACTGTTTCATGCTTAAAATTGCCTACACACGGGCAATGGAGGTGAGTCTGGTTATAGAAACTATAACACTTTTTCCCAATAAAATCCTCTGCCGGAAGCCCGAACAATTTGCTTTGGGCTTCATTCACCATAATTATGTTGAAATCTTTATCAATACGTGTGAATCCAATTTCAATATTTTCGACCAATGTCCTGTAATTCACTTCCGATTTCCTGAGAGCAATCTCAGTTTGTTTACGGAGCAACTCATCTTTCATTCGCAAGATAGCCGAATTTACCGAAATAGCCAGCCTAACATAGTGTTGGGGAGATTTCAGAATATAGTCATCAAGACCTATTTTCATAGCCATTACTGCAATCTCTTCACTACCCGTGCCAGTAAACATGATTACGGGTAAAAGGGGATTGACTGTTTTGATTTTTATCAGCACTTCAATTCCGGTTGTCCACCGCAATTGATAATCGGTAATGACAATATCAAAATCAAGCCTGTTAAGAGAACGTTCAAACTCACGACTATCAATAATTTCCTCTACATCAATGACAAAGAGTTTTTTTAATTCTCTGATAACCAATATTCTATCGTCAGGATTATCATCTATCAATAAAACTTTCAATAATTCAGGCATAGCAGGTTTTGAATTAATATAACATTACTTTATTTTGATTGCAATACCAATGTAAATCGACTTCCTTTCCCAGGTTTGGAAGTAACCAATACCTCCCCTCCCATCCGATCCATTGCTTTCTTGACAATAGTAAGCCCGATTCCACTTCCCTGGAAGCTTTCGACCCCATGCAAACGTTCAAATACATCAAATATCCGCTTTTGTTTATTAATAGGTATACCAATGCCATTGTCGCTAATGCTGATATGTACATTGCCATTCCTTAACCTGCTCTTAATCATCAGTCTTGGGACGGTTTCTTCGTCTATAAACTTAAGCGAATTTGAAATAAGGTTTGTAAACACCTGCACCAACACAGGCATAAATGACCTGACGAAGGGTAAATTATCCGCTACTAAAATCACAGCCTTCTTTGCACGGATTTCTTCTGAAAGAATCTCCAAAGCTTTGCCCAGAGCAAGTGCAGGATCAATAATTTTCATGTCAAGTTCAAGATTGCTGAGCCTGGAATATTGCAACAAATCATTGATCAGGGCTTCCATCTGAAGAGAAGATTTGTTTATCCTCCTGAGGTAAACCATAGCTTCCTGATCAAGATTATCTGAATGATCTTCAATAATAGCATTAACGAATCCCTGCATTACCCTCAAAGGGGCTTTCAGGTCGTGCGAAACTGAATTTGCAAATCTGTCAAGTTCTTCATTAATTTCCTGTATTCGGGCTGTACGTTGCTCAACGAGGCCTTCAAGATGGATCCGATAGGTATCTAGTTCACGCTGGGTACATTTCAATTCAGTAATATCATTAAACGAGCTGACAAGACATTTTTCGCCATTCAATTCTATAATCTCAGAAGAAAACAGCCCTTCAATCTTCGTTTTGAGGCGGGTAGATATACTGAATTCGATGTCTTCAATTCTCCCGTACTGATTGAGTTGCTCCTGAATCATCAATCTGGGCATGTCACTATACAAACCCAAATCCACTGTTGTTTTTCCGATGATGTCTTCTCTGGGAAGTTGAAGAATGCTTGTAAACTTGTCGTTTACATCAAGTATCATTCCATCACTCAGTCTGGAAATCGACATCAGGTTAGGACTATTTCTGAAAGCTTTTTGAAATTTCAACTCACTTTCAACCAATTCCTGCTCTATCCTCTTTTGTTCAGATATATCCCTACCAACCCCGATAACAGCAGTTATCTTCCCGCTTTTATCCAGAACAGCCTTGTCAGACCATGCAAGCCAACGCCAGCCTAGAATAGTTTTTGCCCGCTGTTCTACATAACAGGTATGGGGATAGTGGCCTAGCTGCCGCATAGCAGCGGCTGTAACTTCCAAATCCTCAGGATGAATCAGTGGTTCATAGCTTTGTCCGATCAATTGACCATGATCCATTCCGAAAAGTTTACAATAGGTTGGGCTTACAAATAGAAAACGACCCCGGGCATCAACTTTAACGATCAGTTCATTTTGATTCTCAACAAGAAGCCTGTAGATGGAATCAGTATTCTCAAACCTCAGTTTTGAATACTCAAGTATATTCTGAAACATCCCGGGCAGTGTTCCTTTAAACAATTCAGCCAATTCGGATTCAGCCACTAACACCATAACCACCTTGCCTTTGATGTTGAATCCGGGCATCATGAAAACACTAAGAGCATTGTCAGGCTGCTGGTGGTTCTGGTTTGCAAAAAGCTGATTTTTTCTGAATTTCTCTGAAACAATTTCCCATGGAACATCAATAGAGTTTATTTTCCGGCTGAAATATTTCATCAGGTCGGTACCAGCTACTTCAGTGCCCTCAGTAAAAGATGAGATCAGTTCCAATCCTGAATTATCGAAGTTCTGCCCGAAAATCCACGTCCCGTAAATCCCTTGAAGAGAACATAAATTTTCAGCAAATCTATTCATGAAAGACTGAAAAGAATCTTCGACAGGATGAATAGAATAACATCTGTTGATCCATCCGGTTAAATTTGCCGTGAGACGCATCGAAACACTATGTTGCTCTGCCAATTTTTAATAAATTTTTATTGAAACATATGCAAACATACAACAAATATGAGTGAGCGTGCAATCTGAAACAAAGAGAGACAACATTTCAGAGTATTGATTCCTATCATTAAACTGATTGGTCAATTCTTTCGAATAAATTTTGGCCCATTGCTTTGTCAGAAGTCCCTGCACCATGCTCTTAGCCTCTGAAACAGCAAATGCCGTATCTTTGCCGGGATGAAAAAACAAAAAATTGCTTTCAATACTTTTGGTTGCAAACTCAACTTTGCCGAGACATCTGCCATTGCCAGGAAATTTCAGGAGGGCGAATTTGAAACTGTTGAATTTAAAGAAACAGCCGATATATATGTCATACACACTTGCACTGTTACTGCTCAGGCTGAACGAAAATGCAAAGCAGCCATCAGACAGGCAATGAAAAGGAATCCGGAAGCTTCTGTTGCTGTGATTGGATGTTATTCACAACTTAAACCTGATGAACTAAAAAAAATCAAGGGAGTTGATATTGTGCTTGGGAACAGTGAGAAATATAGCTTATATGATGTTATCACAGCCCCGGATCGCAAAAAAAATGACTTTGCTGATTCAGGCCTGAAGACGTCCCATCATTTTGAGCCCGGATTCTCAGTTAATGACCGTACAAGATCCTTCTTCAAAGTTCAGGATGGCTGTGACTACTTCTGTAGTTTCTGCGCCATTCCCTTTGCCAGGGGTAGAAGCCGGAGCGCAACAATCGCAGATACGCTTAAAGTCGCAGGCCAGATTTCATCATCGGGTATACGTGAGATTGTGCTTACAGGGGTTAATATCGGCGACTTTGGCAGATTTAATGGAGAGACATTTCTCGGATTATTGCAAGGGTTGTTAAAAGAAGTGGACATTGAGCGTATCCGCATCTCATCTGTAGAGCCTGAATTACTAAACAATGAAATAATCAAACTTGTGGCAGACAACCCCAGGTTCATGCCACACTTTCATATCCCTCTACAATCAGGAAGTAACAGAATATTAGCCCTGATGAAACGAAAATATAAGCGCGAGGTATTTTCGGAAAGGGTTAATTTAATCAGGGATTTAATGCCTGATGCATTTATTGCAGCTGATGTCATAATTGGCTTCCCCGGAGAAACGGAAGAAGATTTTGAAGATACCTGCCATTTCATTTCATCCCTGCCGCTTTCAAGCCTGCACGTTTTTACCTATTCTGTCAGACCGGGAACCAAAGCCGCTGAAATGGATAACCAGATTCCGGAAAGTGAAAAACAGAAACGCAGTAAAAAACTTCATCAACTGTCGGAAATAAAAAAAATGGACTTTTATCAGCAGAACAGGGATACTGTTCATCCTGTCCTCTGGGAGTCTGACACTGATCAGGGTTATATGTTCGGATTTACCGACAACTATATCCGATGCAAAAAATTATATTCTGCTGAGCATGTAAATACTGTGGAAAGTGTCAGACTGACAGAAATTGACAGCGAAGGGGTTTTTAGCACAATCGCTTTATAATTTAAATTTTCTAAATGAGTAACAACTATGATCGACTATCATAAGATCTGCCTTGATGTTTGTAGTTTATCGCGGGCAACCGGGAAGTACATTACAGAAGAAGGAGGAAAACCGGGCCAAAAGGGTATCGAACACAAAGGGGAGCATAACTATGTTACTTACGTTGATAAAACTGCCGAACTCAGATTGGTTCAAGGATTGAGAAACATCCTTCCTGAATCAGGATTTATCACTGAAGAAGGAACTGCCAGCACTAAAGGTGTAGAATACAACTGGATTGTTGATCCGCTTGACGGAACTACCAATTTTATTCACAGTGTTCCCGTTTTTTGCATCAGTATCGCTTTGGTCAGGAATAACGAAACGGTTGTTGGTGTTGTATATGAAATCAACAGGGATGAGTGTTTTTATGCATGGAAAGGCGGAATGGCCCAAATGAATGGGCATGAAATCCGGGTTTCGTCGAAGCAGGATTTCAATTCGTCCTTACTGGCAACAGGGTTTCCATACTATGACTACGGGCTGATAGACGAATATCTGGCCGTTTTCAGGCACTTTATGAAACACACTGCCGGCCTGAGAAGGCTTGGTTCGGCAGCCGCAGACCTCGCCTATGTTGCCTGTGGCCGCTTCGAAGGGTTTTATGAGTACGGCCTTCACGCATGGGATGTAGCTGCCGGTGCCTATATTGTTCAAATGGCTGGTGGGATAGTTTCAGACTTCTCAGGAAAAGAAGACTACATTTTCGGAAAAGAACTCATCGCAGGGAACCAGTATGCCCACCCGGAAATATTAAAAGTGATTCAATTGCTTTTCCAGAAGGCGTATATTCAATAATTCTGATTTAATCTTGAATTCAGGGTGCTTTAGATACTATCTTCGCAACTGGAAACAAGAAACCAGAAAATGAAAATCCATAAATTCATCAGTTTTACATTGATATATCTGCTCGCTGCTTTTGCAAATGATATCAGTGGACAGGTCAGCAATCAGAAAAAATCAACACTGATTTATAAATTTGATATTAAGGAAGAGATCGCACCTCCTGTCTGGCACAAAACCCGTAAAGCTTTTACCGAAGCAAGGTCCCTGAAAGCAGATATTATTCTGATACACATGAACACCTATGGCGGAATGCTTGAATCGGCCGATTCCATACGTACCACCATTCTGCAGTCTCCAATCCCTGTATGGGTATTTATTGATAACAATGCCGCTTCAGCAGGTGCTTTGATTTCCATTGCCTGCGACAGTATCTATATGAGGGCCGGAGCAAATATCGGAGCGGCCACCGTTGTTGATCAGTCAGGTAAACCGCTGCCTGATAAATATCAGTCATACATGAGGTCAATGATGCGGTCAACTGCTGAATCGACCGGACGAAACCCTGATATCGCACAGGGAATGGTTGATTCCAGGATCAGAATTGAAGGTATTACGGATACCGGAAGGGTTATAACCTTTACTACTTCCGAAGCACTCAAATATGGTTTCTGCAATTCGGAAGCATCAACTATAGAGGAGATTTTACGGATCGCACGGGTGCACAATTACAGAATTGTTGAACAGGAACTTACTGTAGCTGATAGTATTATCACATTCCTGACCAATCCGGTTGTCAGCGGAATACTTATCATGCTGATTATCGGCGGAATCTATTTTGAACTTCAAACCCCTGGCATTGGCTTTCCTCTTGCTGCAGCAGTGGTGGGTGCTTTGCTTTACTTTGCCCCATTGTACATTGAAGGGCTGGCTTCCAACTGGGAAATTCTGGTATTTGTTATCGGTGTTATTCTGGTCATTATCGAATTGTTTGCCATTCCGGGATTCGGAGTAGCCGGAATCTCCGGACTTGTTCTTATTGTTACGGGGCTAACCCTCAGCATGATCGACAACGTTGGCTTTGACTTTACGGGTGTGCCCATGAAAGGGGTTGTCATCTCTTTCTTTATCGTTATCATTGCATCATTTGCATCCCTGGTTTCGTCCTTCTTCCTTACCCGAAAATTATTCGGCAGCCACACAATGTTCGGCGACCTTGCACTACTCAGCACTCAGCAATCCGGTGAAGGATATATTTCTGCTGATTCTCATTATAAAGAAATGCAAGGCAAAACCGGGTTGGCTTATTCAATCCTGAGACCGGCCGGTAAAGTTGAAATAGATGGTGAAGTGTTTGATGCTGTTGCTGATTCAGGATACATCGAAAAGGGAGAAAATGTGGTTGTCAGGGGATATGAAAATGCACAACTGATTGTCAGGAAAAGCTAAATCGATCCATGATACAAAGCCGGATTCAGATAAAGCTGACAGACATTACCAGGCTTGAGTGTGATGCCATTGTGAATGCAGCCAATACACGGCTGCTTGGAGGTGGCGGTGTTGACGGAGCCATTCACCGGGCTGCCGGACCTGAACTGCTTGAAGCATGCCGCTTGCTCAACGGATGTAAAACCGGAATGGCTAAAGTCACTCCCGGGTTCGGGCTCCCGTCAAAGTTTGTCATCCATACGGTTGGTCCGGTATGGACTGGCGGAGATTCGGACGAAGCAGACATGCTTGAATCCTGCTATCTGGAAAGCCTTAAACTGGCTGCCTCTCTCTGTTGTAAAACAATTGCCTTTCCTAACATCAGTACCGGAATCTATGGTTTCCCGAAAAACCTGGCAGCAGCCATCGCTCTTAAGGCAGTCACGGAATTTCTTACGGTAAATGACCTTCCTGAAATTATAATCTTTGCCTGCTTCGATTCAGAAAATCTGGCAATTTATAAAAGCTTATTTTCAACTGGTTAAATCAGAGATTCTACTTGTCTGTTAACTGATGATACGCCTGATAATCAGCATAATTCCAGCCCAGCCATGAAATACGGCTATACCCGTTGATAAAATCCCGCTGCCGTTGCTCTATCCTCTCTTTATAATAGTATAGCGACATATATTCATGGTAGTAATCAAATTTGTGGGTCTGGGCTGCTTCAATCCGCTCAATCTTCCGTGTAGTCACCATAAGTTCCGGAAGTGCACTGCTGTTCAGGGTAACCATGAATTCAGGATGAAAGAAACCCTTTTCGGACCGGTCAGCATTGAATGAAGCGATGATTTTATCCCAGTTGAAGAAACTGAGACAGATCAGTATGGTATAAGCAGCCAGGCTGTTGTAGTGGAAAAGATACCGGTGCGTCTTTCGCTGCCTGATTTTGATGATAACGGTTGCAATACCGAACAGGGTCAGAAGCAGGAAAGCGTAGACCCCGATTCGTTTATAGGCAAGATTGAAATGATGGATGTACCACATATTCCTTATCCCGACAGAAATGGCAAGCAAAGCATTCTGCGCCAGCCAAAGCAGGGCAAGATTGAGCAGAAGCTTCCTTTTAGGATAAAAATTCAGATTAGCCCTGAAATAATAAAGAACTATAAAGATGGAGATGATGATGGAGAAAATGAGCAACCAGGTGCCTTCATGAACAAATTGCTTAAGATAATCACCGTTCCATTCAAAATTGAACCAGACATTATAAATATCAAGAACATTCATTGTTGCAATTACTATGTTAAGAAGAACGAGCATCACAACACCCGACCGGTACTCAGTCTTAAGGTTTGTCATCCGGCCTGAATAACGTGTTCGCTTTCTAAACAGTTGCATACCTCCTTTCTCATTCAAAAAAACAAGTAAGGTGTGCGACTTCCCGGAAAGGAATGCGATAAAAATCAGGAATCCGGCGACAAACAACCAAAAATCAATGGGTGAAATATATAGCAACAGGGCTTCCATGAATTTCTCAAGACGCTCCAGCAGTCCACCTGTAAGCTTGTTGAAATAGGGACTGGCCGTAGCATAGATGGTTGTGAAAATCATCAGAAAGACAATGGGAGCCAATACAACCAGTAAGAATCGGAGAACTTTCCTGCCATTACTTTTCTGGTTGGTTAACCTTGCCGTCTCTGCAATGTAATAATATGGGCCTGATGCAGTGGCGAAAAGTGCGGCCGGAAAACCATTGAGAAGCAACCCGATGTCACCTGCCGCTATAAAACCAAGCAGTAAAATCAAAGAAAAAATATCAGCAGCCATGGCCATCGATGATCCGTGGATCAACACCATGAAAGCACTGATTACTGAACCACTGACCAGCAGTAGCTGAATCCGGTTGTTGATGTTCAACCGACCAGACCAGTAAATTGCACCAAGTAAAATAAGGTTGAAAATGAGCACATTGATACCGGCTTGTTGTCCCTTAAAGAGATAAATAAAAATCAGGGCAAAAGCAAAGGGAAAAAAAATAAAGAATTTCTTCATTTCGATCGGATTTGTCAAATAACGCAGTTTTTGCCCCGATCGTATTCAGAAGAGATAATTCTGTTGATTAATCTGGTTCTGACGATGGCAAAGGCAATGCCATCAGAGAAAAACCAGAATTTCCCCAGCCGTAGCTGTCGTTAAGGCTTTTGAAATTAATCCTATTCCTTTCCTGCAAAAACCCGACATCCGTGATTTTCCAGCATAAAAACAGAGTATCTGTTTCTGAATCTTGATGTTTTTTTGTTCCGGATTCCAGTCCGGGAAGGTATTGAACCGGAAATACCTATAATGCTGTTGATTCAGGAAAAATAAAAACCATTGCAACAAACAAAAATATTTACTGCTGCATTCAATTTCATCTTGCGCTGAAATAGAAAATAAGTACCTTCGTATAAATGTAATCCGTATGTGTAAATACCTGTCCGGAAAACCATCTTTGTCCGGCCTGTTTCTTCACTTAACTCTGGGATTGATTTTCTGCAGCATTCAGAATTATGCCATGAACCCGGAAGCTGGCCTATGCAAGGACAAGCCTGAGAAAATACTTGTTTCAATTCTTCTAAAAGGGACTAAAACCGACAGTAAGCTGAATTCGGTTGTGATTCCACTGAAGCAGGCAGGGCGCTTATACATGATTGAGGCAAGGATAAACGATCTGGAAGGTAATCTGATCTTCGATACCGGAGCAACCGAACTGGTCCTGAACAGAACATATTTCAGAAAGTATGCAAGTTTTAAAAAACCAGCAGGAGGTGGCGTTACAGGATCGATGAGTGAAGTACATGGAACAATCCTTGACAAAATTGACATATCAGGACTTTTTTATGATCAGGTAGCTGCTGATTTAACTGATCTCGGCCACATTGAAGATAAAAGAGGTGTAAAAATCCTGGGCTTGTTCGGCTTGAAAATGATTGATCATCTTGAAGTTATTTTCGATGCTGCGAACAGCGAACTGCGGTTGAACCGTGTCGATGAGGACGGCAACAGGCTTGATCCGGATGTAAATAACATTCAGTTTGAATTCACGCAGAAACTTGAAACCAGATGTCATTTCATGATGATCAAGGGCCGGATCAAAGACAAGGAGTTAATTTTCTGTCTCGACACCGGGGCAGAGATCAACGTTTTAAGCAACAGAGTTCCTAAGAAAGTGATGGAGACTATTCAGATCAGCCGCAGATCAACTCTTGGAGGTTCAAAATCCGGTTCTGTTGAAGCACTTTATGGCACCATGAATGAGTTCGAATTCGGAGATTTCCAGTTTGGAAATATGAACACAGTAATGATTGATCTGTCTTCTATGTGTGAAGCCTATGGCTGTTACATCGACGGGATGCTCGGCTACGACTTCTGGCAAAAGGGCGTATTCTGCTTTAACTGCAGAAAAAAAGAGATCCGTTTTAATGTCGGGAAAGGAGTTCTGAAATGAAACAATTATTGTTGGCCACGATGTTTTGGGTCGTTTTAATGCTGCCAATTATACTATCAGCCCAGCAGAAACCCGGTAATGTCTGCTATATCAGCGATAACAGAATTTATTTTCAGCTGGATAAAAGATGGTCTTCTGCCCGGAAAATGGAATTCTCAGAACTCTTCAACCTTGATAGTACCCTGATAGAAACTGCATTACAGTCTGCATCAGAATTTAGCTACGACAGCATTACCTGGCTCGTTACCAGAATCAATTCCAATATTACAGAGTTGTCCAAACCACTGTCACAGGATGCTTCCCCACTCCATTCTTACGACAGGCGTCTGGTAACGAACGACGTATTTTTACTTGATGCCCCCCCAATGATCAACCCTCCGCCTCATATGGAATTCACATTTCCCGACAGGATTGGGATTAATAAATTCACAACAGAGTCAGGCTACAGTTATTCAAACGACACTGCATTTTTTGTTCTGACCGGCTTTCATGATGCAAAACATGTTTATTTATCAGGCACTTTTAATGGCTGGAGTACATTGCATACACCCATGCTGAAAACCGGTAATGGCTGGCAAACTGCGCTGAAGCTTAAGCCAGGCAAATATCTGTATAAGTTTATTGTTGATGGCCGGTGGATGCCCGATCCTGAAAATCTGCAAAAAGAAAACGATGGTAATGCCGGATATAATTCAGTTGTGTATGTCCTGAATTATGAGTTCAGGTTAAAAGGATATGAAAGCGCCCGAAAGGTGAGTGTAGCCGGAAGTTTCAACGATTGGAAACCCGGGAAAATCAGGTTATCAAGGGTAGCCGGAGGCTGGAATTTACCCGTCTATCTTCAGGAAGGAACACATGCCTATAAATTTGTTGTTGACAAACAATGGATATCTGATCCGGACAACCCGGATCTCCGGACAGATGCTGATGGCAATACCAATTCATTTCTGGGCATTGGCGATACGTTGCTTTTCCGGCTGAATGGTTTTGATGATGCAGGTAAAGTTCTCCTGTCGGGAAGCTTTAACGGCTGGAGCACCAACGAATTACGGATGACAAAAGTTGCCGGTGGCTGGGAACTGCCATATGTACTGGCAGCCGGCAATTACGAATACAAGTATATTGTTGACGGAAAGTGGATGACCGATCCTGATAATCCACATACTGTTGGCTCTGGTGATTATGTTAATTCCGTGATCTGTTTCAAGCCCAATCATACTTTTAAACTGCGTTACTTCTCCGATGCGAAAACCGTGCTGGTTTCAGGAAGCTTTAATGGCTGGAGTACCAGCGGATACAGTATGGAACTTAAAAATGGTCTGTGGACCTGCGAACTTAATCTGAAACCAGGGAAATACACCTACAAATTCAATGTCGATGGGCAGTGGATGATAGATCCGGCCAACGATGACTGGGAAGGAAACCGGGAAGGCACCGGGAATTCTGTATTGTGGATTGATCCCTGAAGATGGTTAAATCAGGTTTTTTTTAAAAATCATCTGAAATGACTTAAGTAACGCGATTTCCCGAAAT
This sequence comes from Bacteroidales bacterium, assembly GCA_016705005.1. Taxonomy (GTDB): domain Bacteria; phylum Bacteroidota; class Bacteroidia; order Bacteroidales; family Lentimicrobiaceae; genus Lentimicrobium. The sequence continues at coordinate 170,761 of JADIZB010000039.1, forward strand.
GAGCCATTCAACCAGACATCAATTGGTGTTCTTCAGAATTTTAAAATATGCCAACAGGTAAATATCTATTACCAGCACCAGGGCATTCCAGACCACCAGCGCCGTAAGTCCGGCCGGAGAGAAGAGCCAGTTCATATCCAGTGAGGTCAACAGGGCAGATCCCACACTGCAGATCCCGTTCACCACAAAAAGCCATTTCAACACCGGCTCAAATCTGCCTTTCCCAAAGATAAAAGCCATAAAAACAAAAGACAATCCGATACCACCCCAGCCATACATCTCGAGTGCCCAGGCAAATGAGCCCGGGTTTGCCATCGTAAATACCGGCAAAACAGCAGCCAGCTCTGGAGGGCGATTCACGGCCAGATAAGGCACATACGTGGTTTGGATGATGTAATTCAGAAATACCACTGCCGTGAAAACAACATTGATCACCAGTCCTGATAATGCCCATATCTTTTTATCAGGTTGGGCCAGTTGAAACAGGGAGATGAAAGTGAGTAACGAGCCGATTACCAGAAAATATCCACAAAAGAAAGTAGCTGTCTGAAGCGGATGATAGGAATCAGCGAACAAAAAAGCATCGCGCCAGGCCGGCTGAGGACTGAGAATCATGGACAATGCCGGAAAAACGAGTCCTGAAAAGATAACGCCAAAAATATTGAGATAAACAGCCAGGCGGCCAAAACGAATCATCTGTGTTTGAACACTGTTTTCCATAATGATGCTCTTATGATGATCAGGAGTTCTTTCTGTTTTCAAGGTATGTCATTACTGTTTCCCTGTTGTTACCGACAAATCCGTTTCCGGGAACATGTCCGCACTTCGGGCATTTCAGATCATATGACGTACTGCCGGTGTGGCACTGGGGGCATGAAAAATAAGTCTTCATCTCTGCTGTCCATTCAACAGCGCCTATTTCAGCTATGCGCGACTGAGCTTTCCACAATTCAGCCCGGTGCGGCATTTGCTGTTGAAAGTTCTTCAGTTCTTCACAGGGATATTCATTGCATTCACCACAAAAGTTCAGATTCTTTTCGCGGCTGCATTTCATCATATAGCAATTGTTGCAGTATGCGGTCTTACTTCCGGACCGGCAACCGTCGCAACGGGTTTCACTCAATGGTTGCCCGAGCATGGTTGCATAACGGGATAATTTTTCAGTATCATTTGACTGAGTAGCCAGGTATATTCCGCAAGCTCCGCAATAAAGTCCGCAAACAGAGGCAATTTCAGGGATCATTGTGTTTTTCATGGGTTAAATTTTCATAAATCCGGTAAGTTAAAAAATCACGCAAAGACGCAATGACGCAAAGAATAGACTAAATGTTGTTTATAATCCAAAACCCGTATTATGTAATGCTCTGGATTACTTAGTATATAGAGGTGAATGCATTTTAACTTTTACAGATTTTTCTATAAAAGGGTAACAATAGATTTTACTTCTACATTTCCCCTGATCATGGCCCATACCGGACAGATGGATTGTTCAGCCAGTGCCAGTGCCTTCTGCACTTCCTGTTCAGTAACATCCGTTGAGGTTATGATGTATTCTACCGTTATCTCTGAAAATGAGGTTGGATGTTCGGTGCGCCTGATTCCGCTCACATTCATATCGAAGGCTTCAATATTTCTCTGCATTCTCCGAAGCAGTGTAAGCACAGCCCCTGCCGCACAGGCACCGAAACTGATTAAAAAGAGCTGAAGTGGCATATAGCCCAGCCCATCCCCGTAAGGAGGAATGTAGTCGGTATCAATGGGTTCGAAATTGCCTGCCTGCCCGGTGATGTGCAGTTTGCTGTTGACCAGGCTGAGTGTTGCTTCGATTGCCGGGGCCTGAACCGGTGTGCTTGGGGTTGTTGGATTCATCTTACTGTCTTATTGGGTTGAGTTCGAATAATGCCTGATTTAAAACAGGGCAAATTTATCCTGACTCAGTATATAAGAAAAACCAATCCGGGTGAACCGGAAATTCAGCAGGGTGAATGTTGAGAAAACAGATGTGAACTGCATTCAACAATACCGGAACTGGTATTTTTTTGCAGGTAAAAGCTCAGATCACACAGCAACAAGGTCCTTCATACTATTTCCTTTCTTTCCTGATGCCATAAACAAGTTCATCAATCATTTCCCCCCGTTTGATCAGGGTTTTCTCAAACCTGGCTTCAAGGTCAAATCCGGCTTTTTCAAGGACCCGTTGTGAAGCGGTATTGCTGCCAAACGGCCGGGCGTAAATTCTTTTAATTGGAAATGTACTGAATCCATAGTCCACCATCTGCCGGATAGCAGCGGAAACAATACCCCTGCCCCACCATTCTTCCGATAACCAGTAGCCCATTTCGGCATTCAGGCAATGAATGTCGTCCTGCGGGAATATGCCGATGGCCCCGATGGCCTCCCCTTCAACTGATATCGCGAAAATTCTGACAGGATCATGGGCAGCGGCGCTTTTCAAAAACCGTTCACCATCCTCTGTTGAATAAGGATGTGGAAACTGATCGGTCAGAAACCGGGCAATGTTATCGTTGTTGGCATGCTTCACCAGACTTTCAAGATCGGATGATTGCCACTTTCTTAATTCAAACGGAGTCATTTTGAATGATTTAAACAAAATAATAACCAAACTTTTTTAACTATTGAACAGCCTTTCGAATCCGGTGTACGGTTTTAACTGAGTAAGACTGAAGCTGATTAAACCATTTTGCACAAGTGGCAGGGATGAAAGGATTTCTTCCGCCTCCTCCTTGCTCTTACATTCAAGCATCAACACCGCGCAATGGTCATCGTTGAAATAGATCTCCCTGATGATTCCGTCAAGGTACAATTGGTGCACTTTAAGCGCTTCTTCTCTGAGCAGTTCACCTGAAAAGATGACATGTTCATTTGTATTTTCATTTTCAATTGCAAGAAACTTCATAGCCGTGAATTAATATCGTTCATTCGTTCGCCTTTCAGCTTATCATCAAGTGTAGCCTGCCTCCCTGAAATATTTGGGTATGTGCGTTGCGCTTCGACTTCGCTCAGCGTGACAAGGATCTACACTTGTGGTCTTATTTAAAAAACCTGTTTAAAATGTCATCCTGATCAGTTCGTCCCGCCCACTTTGGCGGGAGAGTTGAAGGATAGACATTTTGCTATCCGGACCCATGTCACATTTCTTAATTAATTAACTTTAAATATAGATTTCACCACTCAGATATAATTTGGCCTTGCCCCCGATCAGACACCGGTCGCCCCGGTTGGTACAGAAAATGGTCCCTCCCCTTTTGGAAAGTTGCCGGGCAATCATCATATTTTTACCCAGTTTATCCGTCCACAAAGGAATCAGCGAAGTATGCGCCGAACCCGTTACCGGATCTTCATCGATCCCCGATTGGGGGGCAAAGAAACGGGAAACAAAATCCACATCATTTCCTACAGCAGTCACAATCAGCCCCCGGGCTTCGAGTTTTGAAATTTCATGGAAATCAGGAACAAGGTTCTGAACTTCAGACTCATTCTGAAGAACAGCAATAAAATCGGTTTTACCTTTGAAAACTTCCGAGGGTTTGGTTCCTATGCATTTCTGAATCCGGTCAACAGAATCACTTTTTTGTAAAGTATCGGCCGGAAAATCCAGGAACAGCATATCCTTTTGTTTAGAAACCTTCAGTTCTCCGCTTTTCGGTGAGAAGAAACTGATTTCAGGCTCCTGATATCCGAGGCATTCAAACAGCACGAAAGCCGAAGCCAGCGTGGCATGTCCGCACAAATCAACTTCCACGGCGGGCGTAAACCACCTGATTTCAAAATGCTGATCTGCCGGAACGATAAATGCAGTTTCGGCCAGGTTGTTTTCAGCGGCAATGCTTTGCATGGTTTTGTCGTTCAACCATTTATCCAATATGCATACAGCAGCCGGATTTCCCGAAAACAAATTGTCGGCAAAAGCATCCACCTGATAAATTCTGAACTTTTTCAATATTTCCGGAATTTTGATTTTACATCTGTTGATGAAAGCAAAGTTCTTGATTTAATTGAATTCCGGAAAACAAACAGAGGAATATTTCTATTTGATGTCTGAAAATTCTTACCGGATACATCCGGAATGCAAGAACTTATTATTGAATAGCATTAAATAATAAAATAATACAAATCATTTATTAATATTGTAGTTCTTATGTTTTAAATGAATTCCGTAATGTTCATATTGTTATTTGGAATTTTCTGATATTTCTTTAGCTTTGCTTATAAATAGACCTTCAAAATGAGATCTTTCCTTACTTCAACCCTGATTACCCTAAGCATCGTATCCTTTGGTCAGAATTCATACCAGATCGTCGACACAACAAAAACCTGGAACACCATCCGGATTGGGTACGGGGCACTGAACGTTGTCAGCTGCGGCGGGACAAAAACCAACTGGTTCAGGGATATATCCGTCCCGGGAGACCAATACCTGGATGTACTTGAAAGCGATGATTCTTTGCAGCAGGAATGGTATTTTAAGGGTGAGATCAGGGAGGACACGATCAGCAAACAAGTGTTTTATAACAGATATGGAGAAACTGAAGGCCTAATTTATGATTTCAGTCTTGATGTCGGAGATACTGTATTTGTTGACAACCAATATCTGAATTATAACGAGGTTGTACGCCTGGTGGTTGACAGCATTGATGTTGCGGATATATACGGGGTAATGAGAAATCGTTTTTTTCTTTCCGGGCTGGATCTTTCAGTCAAAGACCCGTATTATCCTGATGAAATCTGGATTGAGGGCATAGGTAGCAACTATGGAATTATGCAGAGTGGATTCGGTGGTGTTGCAGTTGGTGGTGGAACTGTTAAATTACTGTGTGCTTCTCAGAACGATAATACCGTTTATATGGATTCACTCTTTAACGAATGCTATATTGATAGCTTTTATCCGCAGATATTACAATGGTCCTATGATACAGCCTACGTAAATACTCCTTATGAATTTCAATTGCAGGTTGATACCGGAAATGCAGTGTCCTGGTCTCTGATTGGGTATGATTCCTGAAGGATTTGCTTTTGACTCTATAACCGGATTGCTCACAGGAACACCCACACAGGCAGGTTCATTTCCCTGCATTATTCTGGCATTGGATTCTGTAATGAACTGGTATACTGATATCATTTATGAAGATATTATTGTTGTTTTACCGACGGAAACCGGCAATATTGACAAACCAAAAGAAATTAATATTTACCCAAACCCTTTCAATACGGTGCTGAATATTGATATTGCCAGACCTGACGTTCAGGAATGCCAGCTTGAAATATATACATCCAATGGAAAACTGATCCGGAAGATGGTTTTCAGTGGTTCCATCAAACCCGATCTGAGCAAGCTGAAAAATGGACTTTACATGCTCAGGGTTCTGGACAGTGAAGGAAAGGTGCTTTATAATGAACGAATGATCAAAGGGTCGTGAATTAAATTGATACAGCAGTCAGTTAAAATGAATATATAACCTTGTTCATTTGAGCAGAAAACGGGATTTTTCACCGCAAGAAAGAGACCACTAAAATCGTATAACCGAACCCGCGACCTGTTTTAAAACTAGGTTCGAAAAAAAAAGGCGGGGGACCGCAAGTTGGCGGGGCTACCAACTGAGCAACCAAAAAAAAACGAAGCCAGACCGACTTCGTTCCTTTGAGCGGAAAACGGGGATTGAACCCGCGACCTCCAGTTTGGGAAACTGGCGCTCTACCACTGAGCTATTTCCGCAATACTTATTTAAGCCTCCAGCTTGGGACCCCGCCACCGGCGGGGCTACCAACTGAGCTACTTCCGCAATTACACCGGCAAATTTAGTAAAAGTTGAACATTGGATCGCATGCAGGCACACATTTTTTCATTCTGCGTACACCGGTCTGATTAATTGCGTGTGAAAATCTTTTTCCGTAATTTTAACGCTCACTTAACAATTCCTCTCTATGACAAAGAAGCCCCGCCTGAGTTTCTGGCAGATATGGAACATGAGCTTCGGATTTCTGGGTATCCAGTTCGGCTTTGCGCTGCAAAACGGTAACGCCTCGCGTATCCTGCTCACCTTTGGCGCCGATGTGCACCACCTGAGCTGGTTCTGGCTGGTAGCCCCCATCACCGGAATGATTATTCAGCCCATTATCGGTTACATGAGCGATCGCACCTGGAACCGTCTCGGCCGCCGCCGCCCATACTTCCTGGTTGGTGCCTTACTCACTAGTACAGCTCTGATCCTTATGCCCAATGCCCCGCATCTGGCTTCATTTATCGCTCCGATGTTTATCGGGGGTGGATTGCTGATGATTATGGATGCCTCCATCAACATCTCCATGGAGCCCTTCAGGGCACTGGTGGCGGATAAACTGCCGGAGGAACAGCATACGCTGGGCTTCTCGGTGCAGACACTGCTGATCGGTATCGGCGCAGTCGTAGGTTCGTGGTTGCCTTATATGCTCGGCAACTGGTTTGGCGTTTCAAAGGATGCCGGTGCCGATGGCCTGGTTCCCGACAATGTTACCTACTCATTTTATTTTGGTGCATTTGTTTTGCTTTCATCCATATTATGGACCATCTTCAGTACCAGCGAATATCCACCCGATCAGCTGGAAGAAAAGGAAGAAACTGAAAAACCAAAAAAGTTTTTCATCCCTTCCATCATGGTGAAACTGCTGCTGGTACAGTTTTTCTCGTGGTTTGCACTCTTTTCAATGTGGGTTTACACAACCCCGGCCATAGCACTAAAATATTACGGAACTGCCGATGCCAATTCAGCGGCCTTTCAGGATGCCGGTGACTGGGTCGGGATTCTGTTCGGAATTTATAACGGTGTTTCGGCCATTATCGCGTTATCACTTCCGATCATAGCAAAAAGGCTTTCCAGAAAAGTAACCCATTCACTTGCCCTTGCCATTGGTGGGATATCTTTGCTCTCCATTTTGATTTTTAATGATGAGAATTTCCTTATCCTCCCGATGATCGGCATCGGTATTGCCTGGGGAAGTATTCTGGCAATGCCGTATGCCATGCTGGCAAGCTCAATTCCCGCAAAACGGATGGGCATTTATATGGGGTTATTTAATATGTCCATTACCATTCCACAGATCGTCAGTGGTGTTTTCAGCGGATTGATCCTTAAGTATTTCTTTGCCGACAATCCGGTTCTCTGCATAGTTATGGCCGGTGTTTCAATGATGCTGGGCGCAGTCAGTGCCTTGTTTATCAAAGAAAAACATGTTTAACGGAATTATGAGTTTCGGACTTTATCAATTTTAACCAATCTGTCTATTTTGGAACATAAACGGTACAGCGGCATCCTGCTGCATCCCACCTCGCTACCCGGTGAGTTCGGGATCGGTAACCTGGGGCCTGAATCACTGAAATTTATTGATTTCCTTGCCGAAGCCGGGCAAAGCCTCTGGCAGATCCTGCCTTTGGGTCCCACCGGTCCGGGTGACTCGCCCTACCAGAGTTTTTCAGCCTTTGCCCTGAATCCCCTGCTGATCGACCTGAACCATTTCGTAAACAAGGGCCTGATCAGTACAGGCGACCTTGAAGAAGCACGGGTTCAGAACACCGGCAGGATTGATTATGCCTTTGTGAACAGCACCCGTTCACATATTTTCACGAAGGCCTACCGGTCATTTCTCACTTCAGCTCCCGATCAGGACAGAAAAGCCCTGGAATCATTCAACCTCAGAAACCGCTCCTGGCTCGACGATTATGCGCTATTTATGGCCATCAAGGATTACTACGGTGGAATTGCATGGCATGAATGGCCCGCTCCTGTAAGGAAACGGGACAACAAGGCATTGAACGGTTTCAGGAAAATGCTGTCGTGGGAAACCGGCTACCACCGCTTCCTGCAGTTCGTGGTCAACTGCCAGTGGATAAATGTGAAAGCCTATGCCAACGACCGTAAGATCAAAATTGTCGGCGACATTCCGCTGTATATTTCTTTTGATAGCTCAGATGCCTGGTCAAAACCCGAAATGTTTCTGCTCGATAAGAAGCTGAAACCCATTCTTGTAGCCGGAGTACCCCCTGACTTCTTCAGCGAAACCGGTCAGTTATGGGGAAATCCCGTCTACGACTGGGAATACCAGAAGAGAACGAATTTCCATTGGTGGGTGCAACGGATGGAATACAACCTCGAACTTGCCGACATCATCCGGATCGATCATTTCAGGGGCCTGGCGGCTTACTGGGCTGTCCCTTACGGTGCCGAAACCGCGATTGAGGGGGAATGGTTACCAGCCCCCGGAGAAGCCTTATTCAAAGCGCTGACCAGGAAAACCGGAATGCTTCCGGTTATTGCCGAAGATCTGGGTGTTATCACCCCCGATGTTGATGAACTCCGTGATAAGTTCGGCCTTCCGGGAATGAAAATCCTGCAGTTTGGGTTCGACAAGGCAGAAGCCAATCCTTACCTTCCACATTTCTATACTCAAAATTCCATTGTTTATACCGGTACCCACGACAACGATACTGTGATGGGATGGTACCAGCTGATGGATGAGGAGGATAAAAGGAAATTCCACGAATACAGTGGTTGCGACGGCTGCGATGTACACTGGCAGATGATCAGGATGTCGATGGCTTCGGTTTCGGATTATGCCGTAATCCCGTTGCAGGATGTATTCGGACTTGGCAGTGAAGCCCGTATGAATATTCCCGGCACCCCTTACGGAAACTGGCAGTGGAGGTTTCAGGACAGTGAACTGTTGCCGGAATATAGGCAGAAATTGAGTCTGTTCTGCAGGCTTTATAACCGGTGATCCTTTTGAATCTGCGGATTAAATCGGTAAATGACAAGGAGACCAGGAGAGTTTGGGACAAGGAGAGACTTGTGACTGAATATGACCAAATTCAAATTTCTAAAATTTATATCGTCGATGTCCAGGCTAAGACAATGAGCTTTGAGTTTCTTCTTAATCCCAAATCATCAATGTCTCTAAATTAAAATCCGAAATCAAGCCGGCACCACCTGGTACTCCTTATTGATAAAGATGTTGGCCTTGCTTCTGAGTGACTGAACCACCTGGTGTTCACGTTCCAGCACCTGCATACGGTATTCATTCTGAGGCTCTTTGCCCCTTACTACCTGAGCCTTCTTGGTTTCATGATAAGTGAGTTCAATGAAAATACTCAGATCGATGCCCTCGGTATTGATGGCATACAAACCGTCTACTATAATCATCTCAACCCCTTTGAAATCAGTGGTCAGGTGATCAACCTGCTCAGTAACAAGGTCGATGCACGGCATGGTTGAGGTCCGATCGTTTTTGAAATCTTCAATGTTTTTATAGATGGTTTCCCAGTCATATTCGCCCAGTCCAACCGCGGTCTCAATACCGTTTTTTTTGCGCCATTCCGTTCTTTCCAGGGGATGAATGCGGTAGTAATTATCGATATGAATGGGTTTGCATATAATGCCTTCCTTGCGCAACATCTTTGCCAGAACGTGCGAAAGTTCGGTCTTACCCGAGCCTGATTCACCGGATACAGCAATCATGAACTTATTCTTCCTGTTTTTCAGGATATACGGAAGAATTTCTTTTGCGGCATTTTCATGCTTTTCGCCAATCAGCAATACATCACCAAGCATAGTTTCTGTTGTTTATGTTGAACTTGTTATAATTTCAGGGTTTCAGGCCTGCCCGCCGAAGGAGGGGTTGAAGAATTACAGGATCCGGAGTTCAGAAGGTGAAATATCTAATTTCTAATTTCTAATTTCTAAACTGGTCCAGTGATCTGTCTGTGTATAAATCCGCCAATCTGCTAATCCGCTAATCTGCTAATCAGCTAATCAGCAATCAGCTAATCAGCCAATCTCAGTAATGAAAAATCTCACTTGCCGTATCAAAATCAAGATAAAAATCGGCCAGGGGTTTCAGCGATTGCACCACCTGGTGTTCGCGCTCCAGCACCTGCATCCTGAATTCATCCATTTCTTCCTTGCCCGATCTTCGCTGCTCTTCCATCGTTTCGTGGTAAGTCATTTCAATGAAAACCTTCAGATTCGCATCTTCAATTTTCATAGAGTACAAACCTTCAATAATCAGAATATCAATACCCTTAAAATCAGTGGTAACATGGTCTATCTGTCCGGTAAAAAGGTCGACACAGGGAAATGTTGATTTTTCACCACTTCTGAAGTCAATGATGTTCCTGTAAATTACATGCCATTCGTATTCCTCAAAACCGACCGATTCAATACCATGTTTTTTACGCCATTCGGTGCGTTCAAGCGGAGCGATACGATAATAGTTGTCCATATGAAGCAGTTTCACCCTCAGACCCTGCTTTTTCAGCAACCGGCCAAGCATATGGGCTACTTCACATTTCCCGGTTTCCACCTCACCTGAGATGGTAATGATGTACTTCCCCTTGCGCTCTTCCATTACTTTTTCAAGAATGGTCTGAGCCGCATTTTCGTGCTTTTTGTTCAGCAATAATATATCGTTGAGCATAATCTTCTATTAAGATTTAGAGTGAATTGAGTACAATTAATCAAAGTATTACTTTAAGTACATTGCTTTCTTCAAACCGGTGTGTTTTTCCATTGACGGTGACACCTTCAGACGATGTCAGCTTACTTAAAGTTTCAAGTTGAATTACATCCTTTTCTACATTAAGGATGAACCGGTTACCTTTGAATGAAAAGCTGAATCTGAGCGATTTCCATGCATCCGGCAGGTTCGGGTTGATCCTGATCTGATCTCCCCTCAGGTTAAGTCCGGCATAGGCATAAATGGCGATCAGCACCGTTCCGGCCATAACCCCCAGATGAATTCCTTCGGCCGTTGTACCACCCTGAATGTCGTTGTAATCGCTGCTCAGGGCATCCTGGTAAAGTTCCCAGCTCAGTTTCCTGTCGCCGATCATATTCGCCAGCAGGGCATGCACAACCCTGCTCAGGGTCGATCCATGCGAAGTCCGGGCAAGGTAATAGGCAAGATTGTCTTTCAGATATCCGTCCTTCATCCTGTATCCAAGTTCTTCAAGAATCGCACGCACTTCAGCATCGTCCAGGTTGTAGAAAGCCATCAGGGTATCGGCCTGCTTGGCCACTTTAAATTCGTCGGCCGATTTTCCTTCTGCCTTCAGAATGCGGTCGAGCCGGTAAATGTTACCGTATTTCTGACGATAATAATCCCAGTCAAGTTCTTTCAGACCAAAATAGCCATCGTATTGTGAAATGATGCCTTCCGGCGAAATTACAACATTCAGTTTCCTTGAAATATCCTTCCACCGGGCAAGTTCATCATCGCCCAGGTCAAGTTTTGATCTCACAGCCCCAGCTTCATCCCCAATGAGTTCAAGCACCTTAAAGGCCTTGTCAATGGCCCAGACTACCATGATATTGGTGTATGCATTGTCGCGCAATCCGCCTTCGGTTGAACCATGGTATTGTTCATGGAATTCGTCGGGACCCATTACTTTCGAAATGCTGTAACGTCCGGTTTCAGGGTTAATTTCAGATTTTCCTGCCCAGAACCGGCAGATATCCAGGAACATTTCGGCACCGTATTTTTTAAGAAATCCGAGATCACCTGTGGTATGATAATACTCCCAGACATCGTAGGCAATGGCCAGTGAAACATGCCGCTGAAGGGAGCTGTAATCGTCACCCCATTCCCCGTTAAGCGGGTTCAGGTGCACTACCTGGGTTTCCTCCCTCCCATCGCTTCCGCTCTGCCATGGGAACATGGCACCTGTATAGCCGTATTCACGGGCGTACTCCCTGGCTTTTGGCAAGCGGTTGTAACGATACATCAGGGTTGCTTTCGCTGCTTCAGGAAGATGAATGTTGTAGAATGGCAGGATAAAAAGTTCATCCCAGAAAATATGCCCCCTGTATGCTTCACCATGCAATCCCCGGGCAGTAAAACTGGCATCTATGGTGGCATTGTGATGCGAAGCCGATACCATCAGATGGTACAGGTGAAGCCGGATCAGCTTCTGGTCCATACGGTTACCTTCAATCTGAACATCAATTTTGTCCCACAGTCCCTTCCAGACCTTGCTGCTTTCCTGAAGAAGTTTATCAAACCCATGGTTTGCACGGGCCGCTTCCATCGCCTTCTCCAGCGGGTCGGCAACATCGTCGGGTTTCGAGGTATAAATGGCAACGACCTTTTCCAGTTTCAACGGGGTACCCAATTCAGCCTTTACATTGAAATGCATATAAGCTTTGGCCGGATCAACCATGGCAACTCCATTTATCTTAATTTCCCTGCCATCAGAGAACAGACGGTGGTTGGCTGCTTCAGCGATGGTAATTCCTGATTGGGTAGTATCAACCGATACCCAGATCATGTTATCTCTGCTTCCCTGCTGCCTGTGTTTCAGGTGCTGCTGGTTCAGTTGTTTGTAGCGCTCAACACCATCATTGATGATGGCTCCGTTGATACCGCTGCTCAGCGTGATTTCACCGCTGTAATTCAATGGTGTAATCTGATATTGCAGCGAAGCAAGGTGTGGATCAGCCATACTTGCCATTCTTTTAGAAACAATCTCTGTTTCACGGCCCTGCGCATCTCTGACAACAATATGACGACAGAAAACACCTGTCCTGAAGTCGAGGTGTTTTTTGAATTCAAGAAACTCCGTATGATTGAAATCGAACCATTCTCCACCGTCGATCCTGAAATTGACGGGCAGCCAGTTCGGTACATTGACAAAATCTTCATTTTCGACCATACGGTCACCTACCTTTGATGCAAGACGGTTATACAATCCGGCGATGTATGTTCCTGGATTGTTCACTGTATTGGAATCTGTTTCTTCCATGGCTCCGCGGGTTCCGAAATAACCATTTCCGACAGCAAGCAAGGCTTCGCGGGTGCGTTCTTTCTTTGGCTCGTAGGCATGGTAGGTAATTGACCACTGATCATCCTGCAATCCCTTACCAAACCATTCATTGATGCGTTCAATGCTGAATTCCTCAAGATCTTCCACCACAACATCAGCACCATTAAGGAGCAGCTCATGTGAATTTTCTTCTCGTGCAATTCCGATGACAAGTCCGAAAGCGCCCTTTTGGCCTGCCTGAACACCGGAAACAGCATCTTCCACGATAACGGAGCGATCATAGGAAACGCCCATATTATCGGCTGCCGTGGTAAAAATATCCGGTTCCGGTTTGCCTTTAAGCTTCAGCTCAGCTGAAACTACCCCATCGACGCGGGTTTCAAATAAATGCAGCAATCCGGCGGCTTCGAGCACCGGACCGCAGTTCTTGCTTGATGAAGCCACGCCAACCCTGATGTCCTGTGCTTTAAGTTCATGAATGAGTGAAACGGTACTTTCGTAAACTCCAACGCCATCCCTTTTCAGAATTTCATTAAACGCGAAATCCTTACGATTTCCCAGCCCGCAGATTGTCTCCATCTCATGGGTATCAGACGGATTGCCGAAAGGAAGCTCAATGCCCCTGGACTTAAGAAAATCTTCCACCCCCTTATACCGGGGTTTGCCATCCACAAAAGGAAGATAATCACCGGTATGCGTAAATTCCTGAAATGGTACACCTTGTTTTGCAGCCCTGTCTTTGAGAAAATCATCAAACATTTTTTTCCAGGCAGTGCTGTGAACAAGGGCAGTCTTGGTAATTACCCCATCAAGGTCGAAAATGACGGCATCAAAGTGGTTTCTATGCATAAGTATCTGATTATGTGTATTTTCTATATTTTCAATTAGGCAAAGCAAAGATAAGGAATAACTGACATCGTAGCGACGGGCCTGGTAAAAATATGTTGTGAGGCTTTCAATAAACAATTTCGGATTTCGGGCACTTGCCCCGCCAAGGACGGTGGGATTGAGGATTTCGGATTTGGGATTGCGGATTGCGGATTTTAGATTGCGGACCAGCATGATGGTTTAACCGCAGAATGATGGCTGGCAGGTTTGCAAAGTCATGATTGTATCGACTCTGATTGAGGATACTAAGAAATAATGCCTGATGAATATCGGTTCACTGTTTTTTGTTCACAACGACAGATAAACTGCCATTGCCTTCTCCACCCATAAAGGCAACTGAGAAATTACCCTTTTCAGCGGTTACAGTGCCACCTTTCTCCCCAATTGTAATTATCTGGGATTCAAAGCCTCTTGCCTTTAGTTCTTTGTGATATGCGGAAGCAGCATCCTCAGGCAATTCCTTTAAAACAATGGTCCAGCTTTGGGTCTCCACCAGATTTTGAAATGTGCAACCTTCAATTCTTCCCTTCTTAAACTCAGGAACGTCATCAGGTATTTCCTTGGGCCAGCTTTTTATGGTCCCATCAAACCGGATGGTACCTTCACCGGTAGTTATCTCAGCTGTCTGCTTTTCCAAATCCAAATCAACCGGTTCACCCGATTGCTGCTCCAGGGCTTTTTCAATCGCTTTTTCAGAAGCCTTTTCTGCTCCTGACCGGCAGGAAACAAGGATTAAACATGATACCAGAAACACCGGAAAAATGACCACTTGACAGATTCTTGATGGAATTCTCATAACCATAATGTTAATATGAATATTTTCAAAATCAAATATAAGTAGTATTACACTGATAATCAAGCCTGCCTTAAGATTTAATAATGGTATGTTATTCAATTGTTCTCCTTAGTGAATAAATGCGATGAATTAAAATAAAATCAAATAGTTATCGTTTATAAAAATTGATATTCAGATGGTTGAAAATAGTATTTATAATTGAGCTGTACCGAATGGAGAATTATATACTTTAAAAAGGACCTGGTGTGAAATAACTGATATAGTTTAATTGCAATATATTTCAATAGCAATTATATTTTCTTTTGTTTGAAAACAAGGTATTACGGAACGTTATTTGACAGAATCGGGCATCTTTATCCAGGGAAATAATTGAAATAATATACTCTCTAATTCAAATCAATCAGGTACTCATTTAAATCAACGATCATGAAAAACTTCTCCCGGAATGCTTGTCTAGTGGCTATGATGGCATTAATTTCAGCATCAGCCGCAAATGCCCAGACATCTACCTTCAGTTTATCTGATTACAAAAACCCGAGCTATCTTTATCAGACGCTTGATCTGAATTTCGGACTTGATAACGGATTGGCTATACGCAAGAATTCTACTGGTATTGATAGGACAAATAACAATTTCTCATTTGGTTTTAATGCCGGAGGAGATTATCTGAGAAATTCAAATTCAGAAAAAAAACAGGGTGATTTGAGGATTTCTTTGAATTCAGGTATCAGTTCATCCTCCTCCGGATACAAATATAAACCCCTTACTGATGACTCTAAAACAAAAAATTTCAGATATTCAGAGCGGCTTTCAATTGATATGTCGGAGAGGTTTTACAATAAGAAAAAACAGTTTTTCGGGATTGATGCTGTGCTGAATAGTTCTTTAAGTGGAGAACATCAGAATAATACAACTACAGCCGACACATTCAACTATTCAACCAAATTAAATCAAACAGACTTCAGAAGCCATGCTGCAATATCGTTTTTTGTAGGAATGGGACGAATAGAGCAAGTACAGGATGCCTGGCTTGCTGTTTACCTGCTTGAAGATCTGCAAAAGCTAAACAAAAGCAAACGAATTGCCACGAATGAAGAAGTGATTGAACTTGCCCGTCTTATTACTTCTCTCAAATACAAACGGTTCTTCGACAACCGTTTGAGAAAAATTGCCGAAATCACTGCCATTGATTCCTTCATGCAAAAGAAAAACATTGCAGCTACCCCTGATGCCACGTACTTTACTTCGCTGAACGATAACTGGAATTTTGCCAACAATCCGGTAAGAAGCAATGGATACAGACTTTTTACCGGAATAGAAGCAGATCTTTTGTATAACAATGTCAAATACAAACATGAAACTTTAAAACCTGAGAACATCAACAGAGAAACAACAAATAATGAAACAATCCCGGGTCTGTTTTTTATTGCAGGAATAAATCATGAAAAACCGCTGACCCTGAAATGGCAGCAATCAGCAAATGTGAAAGGAGGTTTTGGAATGAGACAGGATAAGTTCACCAAAGATGAATTTGAAACTGCCATTATTGATACTGTAACGAAATCCTACATGGAGACGGTTCCTTCAATCAATTTTTCCGCAAATTATGGTTACGGATATTATCCCAATTCAAGAACCTGGCTCGAACTTGATTGGTCATTGGATGCCGGATGGGATAAGAGAATGGCAGGCACTACGAGGCAAGACAAAGAAAACCAGCAAAACGACCTGTA
Source organism: Bacteroidales bacterium (assembly GCA_016705005.1). Classification (GTDB taxonomy): domain Bacteria; phylum Bacteroidota; class Bacteroidia; order Bacteroidales; family Lentimicrobiaceae; genus Lentimicrobium. Next base: position 186,986 of record JADIZB010000039.1, read on the forward strand.
TGTTTTTACAGGTCCCCGTTTGAGAGCGTATTATTATCTTTCAGAAAGAATCAGGCTGACTTTATTTTTAAATGGTGAATTCCAGTTTGAAAATACGCAATACACAGCCGAAGATATAACTGATGAGAATTCGAAAGAAAAAACTTCAGGATGGAACCATTCATTGCAAGCTTCACTTACTTATAGTCTGTTTTAAACAAACCTAATCTTCCCTGAAGTTCGATATAATCGATAAATACTTAAATGTAGCACAACCATTAAAAATTGAATCCTGTTTATAAAAAAAGCGTGCCGTATCTCCCGGCACGCTTTTAAAATTTCATTCGTTAATACTTTTGATTTTATCGGTCGGTTGTAGCTCTATGTTTGCTACTTTCACCTGTGTTAGTGCTTTATTCGCAAACATGTTTGTTTTATACAGAAATTAAGGTAGGAGCACTGCATCAATGGCATGAATCACGCCATTCGCCCCCTGAACATCAGTAGCTATCACATTGGAATTTCCGTTTAGCTTAACACCCATGGAATTGGCAACTATGCTGATGTTACTTCCTTCGTTGAGTGTCGGAACCATGCCTGAAGAAACCTGGGATGCCACAACATTTCCGGAAACAACATGATACAAAAGAATCGGTGTCAGCTGGGCAGCAGTAAGATCATCGATGCCACTCACTCCAAGAGCAGCAAAAAGTTCAGCAAATGCAGCATTGGTTGGTGCGAAAACTGTAAAAGGACCCGGAGCGCTCAAAGCATCAACCAGTCCGGCTTTTACAACAGCCTGAACCAGTATACTGAAATCCGGATTGTTAATGGCATGACTTACAACGCTGGCAGGAAGAATCACTTTATCTATGGCATGAATGGTGCCATTGGATGCTATAACATCTGTGGTAACAACTTTACTGCCATCTACCATTACGTTGCTACCCTTCTGGATAAATAACTTCACTTTGTTCCCGTTTGGACCATAATTGTTCAATGTTTCAACATAACCGGTAGCAATATCCATTGCTTTTACATTACCGGAGATTACATGATTAAGCAGAATAGGCTTAAGGGTTTCAGCACTCAGTTCGCTGATCCCTGAAACTCCCAATTGAGCAAAAAGTGAGTTAAATGCAGCATTGGTTGGTGCGAATACGGTAAAAGGACCTGTTCCTTCCAGGGCAGAAACAAGGTCTGCTTTGGCCAGTGCTTCAACAAGTATTGAAAAATCCGGGTTGGATGAAGCAACCTGAGCAATGTTTTTACTTTCCGCCTGCTTATCATCCTCATCTTTTGAACAGGATACAAATACAGTTAAGGCTGCTATGGCAAAAATTGCCAGTCTGAATTTAAAAAAATTAGTTTTCATAATAGTTTTGTTTAAGGTTTAGTTTTATTTATTAAACACAATAGATAAACCTCAAACCTGAAATAATGTTTAATCTTTTTCACTATTTTTTAAACATAAATACGGAAAAATTAAAATTAAAGTTTTAATACTCTGATTATATGTAGTTTATACTTTCCCATTATATGAAGTTTAACTGTTTATCTGCTTTAAACAAGTTGGCTGCTACTTCTTACTGAAGCAATTTCGGCTGAAGTTTAAACTCATTTCACCTCAGAGATCATATTAAATCACTGTTGTCCATTAAAATTATGAGAATACCTTCTAAAGTCCCGCGGCCCGCCCCCCCTTAACCGGACAGTGGTGATTCAATAATAAATCCGTAATAAAACAATGGTCATTCCCTGAATCGCTTTTCTCCAGAGAATCAGGCACTCCCCTTCCTGGTTTCATGATCGCCGAGCGATCATCATAAGTCAGCATAATTCCATAACCAGTTAATAAAAAATAAGCATACGGTTTTTACTCCAACAATCAACATCAGGTGAACAAACATCCCCACCAGCCAGGCAAAAACTGCCCTGAAAGCGGAGAAATGGAAGGTCAACCACAGCTTTGTTACGGCCGAATGGTTGCCCATTGAACCTTTGTGTAATACCTGAATGGTTTCATACACTCAGACTTCAGTTGGCGTTTCCAGGTTACCGGCTCAGTGCTACGGCCTGCAGATTACTACCTGTGCTACCTGCGGATGGCCATTTTGGTAAGTGCGCAGACTCAAAGGAGCAATATCACCAATGGCAAAAACCGAATCAAGACCCTTTACCGGGTTGAATTCATCCAACAAGCAGGCGGTTTCCACGACCGGTAATTTGCTTCAGGTATCCTCGGGCAGATCTCCCTAGTCCCCGGCAGCTAGATCAGTGTATGGGCTTTCAGGTATGCTACTCTGTTGCTGCAATAATACCTCATCATTTTTATATCCTGTGACCTGAATGCCGGTAAGAATAATGACCCCAAGTTTTCAAGAATCCTGGTTTGCTTTATCAGACCGAAGAATCGAGCATACTTGCGCCAGTAATTTGGTAGACGCCTCAACAAGATAAATTTTCATTTCTCTCCTGAAGTTCGGCTCAGGATAATCGCTTGGCAATACATAAATTGCGCATCTCAGCCAGAGACTCGGCCAGCTCAACACCAGTAGGGCCACCACCAACAATGGGCTGTAATAAGCAATGATTCTGTTTCCTCCAGAATCGTCAGCTCGTTAACGAAGGCTTCATGTAGTTTTTAAGTATGGTATTGCGGAGATTCAATGCCTCACCCTACATTGTCTTTCACTTAGGTAAAGCTGCTCGGCAATCATGATTCATACCTGAAAGAAATTGGTATTCGCCCCGGTTACAATCACGAGGTAATCATATTTCACATCACCCAGGGTTGTTTGTACCAGGTTATCATCAGTGTTAACATTGCTGATAACTTCTGAAAGCCTGATGTGCGAGTCCGGTCTGCTGCTGGAAATTTTTCCTCAGTGGGAATGAAATGGCGCTGGGTTCAAGTCCGACGGTAGCAACCTGAAATAAAGAGGCTGAAACTGGTAGAGAGTGGTCCGATCAGTAACCACCCGGTAACTTTGCCCCGGAGAGACCTGACAAGCTTGAGACCGGCGAAAGCTACCAATGACAACAATGACGCTCATACGGTGTTTCAGGAATATTTAATAGCATACAATTCTTATTACAGGCATTTACAACAAACAATACACAATTTTTGCCTGTAAAACTATCAAAAAAGCACAATTTATTATTCATTCAATTACAATCGCGGATTCAATGATGATAAACCCGCATTCAAAATTGCTGAACTGTATCAGGAATCTGGGTTGACGGATAAAGCAATACCGTTCTTTAGTACTTTTGTCATAACTATTAGAGTATCCACGGTAATTCAATTCCGAGTATTGGGCTCTCTTTACTTTTTCTTACTCTTACAGGATTTCCTGATTAGCAGTAGCTCCTATACTCAACCGCTATTTCCGCAGACGGGGAATTATACATAAAGAATGTAGTTCCCAGAATTGATGTTCTGATCAACTGATACCCTCGACTGGATTTAGACAACGTTAGAAAGCGACGAGTTCATGCAGTCTTTGTTTATGATAACGGTAATGTTCACGATACCATTCATAGACAGGATTCAGACTCCCGGGGCAATACTCCGTTACTCAGCCAAAGTCATTTACAAAATATCGCTAATACATGGTGCCGGGCTTGAGTATCATGGTGTTGAAAAAATGAACCTGAACAGCGAGCACAATGATCCTTCCATCGTCCGTGCAAGGCTATACTGGATATTCAGACTGGTCCTGATGTATGGCAGGTCCGAGGACCAATCATGTCCAAGAGTTTTTATCGGCAGGGAATTATTATAAAGCGACAACTGCCCCTGAATGTAGAAGACATATCGATATGAAGAATTCGTAGAATCAGGTTTAGGAAACAATGATGGAAATCTTTTCAAACGATGTACCTTTGTGGCTTATTACCTCACATACAAGGCAGCAGTCCCGATGAATACAAGTTTGTGTCGGTGACCACCGGACCTATGAATTAAAAACCAATGAAGAAACAGATGGTGTAAAGTTTTATCGCCGGATTCATCGATATTCTGAACAACACTCCGATTGATGAAATACCCTGTCACTCGAAAGTGTTTTCAATATTAAACAAGTTTACCTCAAAAATCCTCAGCTATGGATGTACTTACTGCCAATTAGGATGGCTATATTTTCAATAAAAACAACTTTTATCTGTACCTTACAATACCGCAACCGGTCTTTTCGAATACATACCCTATGACACCCAACCAATACATTGGAATTAGCTGGTTCGGCATTGGCCTGGGCATCAAGAGGAACATATACGAATGGTCTAACACGGGTAGGGAACGCCCCTTTATACCCGGTTGATACGGGTTCAAGAATACCGTGCATGGTTTACCTTTGCATCAGACAGATAATCAGCGAAGTAACCAGAAGCCGGAATTTCTGAATACGATACCCGCGTTGAAAGAATAGCTCGATGAATATGTAGCGACAGACCCTTATTACCCCTGGATTACTGACTACTCTACATAGATTCGTTCATCACATCAATTACTGCAGGAACCGGGCACACATGTACCTTTGCTGGCATTCAGCCCTATATTCAGACCCGAAACAGCATAGCCTTGACGCAGGCTGACAACACCGATACATTGCCTGCCTGAAATACATCCGCCACAATTCGCCGTACTGGTGAAAATCTGCCGTTAACGGTACTACTGGGCTGAAAGATGCCCGGATTGAATTCAGTTATCGCCAAGGTTCCGCTTCAACAGCGGCGCATGGCCAACAAAGCGCCTTAATGCATGACGACGGACTCGATGGGTGCTGTCTCCGGTGTTGATATACCCTGCGCATTTCCCGGAATGCCGGGAAATACCCTGTTTAACCGAATTCACAGTTAAGACGCCGCAATGACAGACAGCCAGCAAAGCCTCAAAGCCCTGCTCCGGTGCAATATACTATTCTCCTTCGGGAAATGCCTATGGCTTGTTCATCAACGAATTCATGGCCGACTTAGTGCAACCATTACCGATGATTTCGGCGAATACGAAGACTGGATCGAGCTCTATAACGGAGGATCAGAATCTCAACTTTGGCTTGGTGACAAATACCTGAGTGATAACCTTGCCAATCCATCAAATCCCCAACGCCCGGATGTATCGCGCTGGCAGCAGGTGGTTTTATTCTTACCTGGGCTGATGATCAGCCGGAACAGGGCTCTTTCCATACAAATTATAAACTTGATAAGGATATGGAAGAGATCGGTCTGTTTGATAATGCGGCTTCAGGATA
>JADIZB010000040.1 GCA_016705005.1 Bacteroidales bacterium
CTCAGTACCATCTGATCGACAGCATTGATACATGGTGAAGCTGAGGTTACCGTCATGGTCAGGGTAACCGTACCATTGAGAATATCGGCTGCACTTGGTGTATAGACTGCATCTTCGATCGTGGCATCAGCAAAAGTTCCTGTTCCGTTGCTGCTCCAGGTGATGGATGCGGCATTGGTGGCAGTAGCTATCATGGTGTAGGTTGAGCCTTCACAAATGGTGGCATCTGTACCTGCATTGGCGGTGGCTTGCTCGCTGATGGTAAGTGTCATAGCATCACTGGCTTCAACACATGGAGCAGCTGACTGGGCCGTCAGGGTCAGGGTGACTGTTCCTGCGGTCAGGTCATTGGCTCCAGGAGTATAGATCGGGTTCAGAACGGTTGTGCTGCTGAATGATCCGTCTCCACTGGTGGTCCAGGCAAGGCTGGTGGCATTGCTTTGTGTGGCTGTGCTTAAGGTATAGGTACCGGTTTCACAGATGGTGGCATCGGCTCCTGCATTGACTGTAGCCTGCGGATTAATGCTCAGTACCATCTGATCGACAGCATTGATACATGGTGAAGCAGAGGTTACCGTCATGGTCAGGGTAACTGTACCATTGAGAATATCGGCTGCACTTGGTGTATAGACTGCATCTTCGATCGTGGCATCAGCAAAAGCTCCTGTTCCGTTGCTGCTCCAGGTGATGGATGCGGCATTGGTGGCTGTGGCTATCATGGTGTAGGTTGAGCCTTCACAGATGGTTGCATCAACTCCTGCATTGGCTGAGGCCTGCTCGCTGATGGTGAGAATCATAGCATCACTGGCTTCAACACATGGGGCGGCTGACTGGGCCGTCAGGGTCAGGGTGACTGTTCCTGCTGCGATATCGGCTGCACTTGGCGAGTACTCTGCATTCAGGATGGTGGCATCATCAAAGGTGCCGGTTCCTGTTGAAGTCCAGAGTAAGCTGGTTGCATTGGTTGATGTTGCTCCGCTAAGAGTATAAGTACCGGTTTCACAAATGGTGGCATCTGCTCCTGCACTGACTGTAGCCTGAGGATTAATGCTCAGTACCATCTGATCAACAGCATTGATACATGGTGAAGCGGAGGTTACCGTCATGGTCAGGGTGACCGAACCATTGAGGATATCGGCTGCACTTGGTGTATAGACTGCATCTTCGATTGTGGCATCAGCAAAAGTGCCTGTTCCATTGCTGCTCCAGGTGATGGAAGCGGCATTGGTGGCAGTAGCTATCATTGTGTAGGTTGAGCCTTCACAGATGGTTGCATCAACTCCTGCATTGGCGGTAGCCTGCTCGCTGATGGTAAGAACCATAGCATCACTGGCTTCAACACATGGGGCAGCTGACTGGGCTGTCAGGGTCAGGGTGACTGTTCCTGCGATCAGGTCATTGGCACCAGGAGTATAGATCGGGTTCAGAACGGTTGTGCTGCTGAATGATCCGTCTCCGCTGGTGGTCCAGGCAAGGCTGGTGGCATTGCTTTGTGTGGCTGTGCTTAAGGTATAGGTACCGGTTTCACAGATGGTGGCATCGGCGCCTGCATTTACCGTAGCCTGCGGGTTGATAATCAGTACCATCTGATCGGTTGCATTGATACATGGTGAAGCAGAGGTTACCGTCATGGTCAGGGTTACCGAACCATTGAGTCTGTCAGCTGCACTTGGTGTGTAAACAGCATCTTCGATCGTGGCATCAGCAAAAGTTCCTGTTCCGTTGCTGCTCCAGGTGATGGATGCGGCATTGGTGGCAGTAGCTATCATTGTATAGGTTGAGCCTTCACAGATGGTTGCATCTACTCCGGCATTAGCAGTAGCCTGCTCGCTGATGGTAAGAACCATCGCATCACTGGCTTCAACACACGGAGCGGCTGACTGGGCTGTGATGGTCAGGGTAACTGTTCCTGCTGTGATATCGGCTGCACTTGGCGAGTACTCTGCATTCAGGATGGTGGCATCATCAAAGGTGCCTGTTCCTGCTGAAGTCCAGAGTAAGGCTGGTTGCATTGGTTGCTGTGGCTGCTTAAGGTATAAGTACCGGTCTCACAAATGGTGGCATCCATTCCTGCATTGACTGTTGCCTGAGGATTGATGCTCAGTACCATCTGATCAACAGCATTGATACATGGTGAAGCAGAGGTTACCGTCATGGTCAGGGTTACTGATCCATTGAGGATATCAGCTGCACTTGGGGTATAGACTGCATCTTCAATCGTTGCATCAGCAAAGGTTCCTGTTCCATTGCTGCTCCAGGTGATGGATGCGGCATTGGTGGCTGTGGCTATCATCGTGTAGGTTGAGCCTTCACAGATCGTTGCATCAACTCCTGCATTGGCAGTAGACTGTTCACTGATGGTAAGTACCATAGCATCACTGGCTTCAACACATGGAGCAGCTGACTGGGCCGTGAGGGTCAGGGTAACTGTTCCTGCTGTGATATCAGCTACTGAAGGAGTGTACTCTGCATTCAGGATGGTGGCATCATCAAAGGTGCCGGTTCCCTGAAGTTGTCCAGAGTATGCTGGAAGCATTGGTTGAAGTTGCTCCACTTAAGGTATAGGTGCCGGTTTCACAGATGGTGGCATCCGTTCCTGCATTGACTGTAGCCTGAGGATTAATGCTCAGTACCATCTGATCAATAGCATTGATACATGGTGAAGCAGAGGTTACCGTCATGGTCAGGGTTACTGTTCCATTGAGGATATCAGCTGCACTTGGGGTATAGACTGCATCTTCAATCGTTGCATCAGCAAAGGTTCCTGTTCCATTGCTGCTCCAGGTGATGGATGCGGCATTGGTGGCAGTAGCTATCATTGTATAGGTTGAGCCTTCACAGATCGTGGCATCAACTCCTGCATTGGCGGTAGCCTGCTCGTTAATGGTGAGTGTCATAGCATCGCTGGCTTCAACACACGGGGCGGCTGACTGGGCCGTCAGGGTCAGGGTGACTGAGCCTGCGGTCAGATCATTGGCTCCAGGTGTATAGATCGGGTTCAGAACGGTTGTGCTGCTGAATGATCCGTCTCCACTGGTAGTCCAGGCAAGGCTGGTGGCATTGCTTTGTGTGGCTCCGCTTAAGGTATAGGTGCCGGTTTCACAGATGGTGGCATCGGCTCCTGCACTGACTGTAGCCTGAGGATTAATGCTCAGTACCATCTGATCAATAGCATTGATACATGGTGAAGCTGAGGTTACCGTCATGGTCAGGGTAACTGATCCATTAAGGATATCAGCTGCACTTGGTGTGTAAACAGCATCTTCGATTGTGGCATCGGCAAAAGTGCCTGTTCCATTGCTGCTCCAGGTGATGGATGCGGCATTGGTGGCTGTGGCTATCATGGTGTAGGTTGAGCCTTCACAGATCGTTGCATCTGTACCTGCATTGGCGGTGGCCTGCTCGCTGATGGTGAGTGTCATTGCGTCACTGGCTTCAACACATGGGGCAGCTGACTGGGCCGTCAGGGTCAGGGTAACTGTTCCTGCTGTGATATCAGCTACTGAAGGAGTGTACTCTGCATTCAGGATGGTGGCATCATCAAAGGTGCCGGTTCCTGTTGAAGTCCAGAGTAAGCTGGTCGCATTGGTTGCTGTAGCTGCATTTAAGGTATAGGTTCCTGTTTCACAGATGGTGGCATCGGCTCCTGCACTGACTGTAGCCTGAGGATTGATGCTCAGTACCATCTGATCAACAGCATTGATACATGGGGATGCAGAGGTTACCGTCATGGTCAGGGTGACTGATCCATTGAGGATATCAGCTGCACTTGGTGTATAAACTGCATCTTCGATCGTGGCATCAGCAAAAGTTCCTGTACCATTGCTGCTCCAGGTGATGGATGCGGCATTGGTAGCAGTAGCTATCATGGTGTAGGTTGAGCCTTCACAGATCGTGGCATCAACTCCTGCATTGGCAGTAGACTGTTCACTGATGGTAAGTACCATAGCGTCACTGGCTTCAACACATGGGGCGGCTGACTGGGCTGTGAGGGTCAGGGTAACTGTTCCTGCTGTGATATCAGCTACTGAAGGAGTGTACTCTGCATTCAGGATGGTGGCATCATCAAAGGTGCCGGTTCCTGTTGAAGTCCAGAGTAAGCTGGTCGCATTGGTTGCTGTAGCTGCATTTAAGGTATAGGTTCCTGTTTCACAAATGGTGGCATCTGCTCCTGCACTGACTGTAGCCTGAGGATTAATGCTCAGTACCATCTGATCAACAGCATTGATACATGGTGAAGCAGAGGTTACCGTCATGGTCAGGGTTACTGTACCATTGAGGATATCGGCTGCACTTGGTGTATAGACTGCATCTTCGATTGTGGCATCGGCAAAGGTGCCTGTTCCATTGCTGCTCCAGGTGATGGATGCGGCATTGGTGGCTGTGGCTATCATGGTGTAGGTTGAGCCTTCACAGATCGTTGCATCAACACCTGCATTGGCAGTAGCCTGCTCGCTGATGGTGAGTACCATAGCGTCACTGGCTTCAACACATGGGGCGGCTGACTGGGCTGTCAGGGTCAGGGTGACTGTTCCTGCGGTCAGGTCATGGCGCCAGGAGTATAGATCGGGTTCAGAACGGTTGTGCATCATGAATGATCCGTTTCCGCTGGTGGTCCAGAGCAAGGCTGGTTGCATTGCGTTGCTGTAGCTCCGCTGAGCGTATAGGTGCCGGTCTCACAGATGGTGGCATCGGCTCCTGCATTGACTGTAGCCTGTGGATTGATGCTCAGTACCATCTGATCAATAGCATTGATACATGGGGATGCTGAGGTTACCGTCATGGTCAGGGTAACTGAACCATTGAGTCTGTCTGCTGCACTTGGTGTATAGACGGCATCTTCGATTGTGGCATCAGCAAAAGTGCCTGTTCCATTGCTGCTCCAGGTGATGGAAGCGGCATTGGTGGCAGTAGCTATCATGGTGTAGGTTGAGCCTTCACAGATCGTTGCATCAACACCTGCATTGGCAGTAGACTGTTCACTGATGGTAAGTACCATAGCGTCACTGGCTTCAACACATGGGGCGGCTGACTGGGCTGTCAGGGTCAGGGTAACTGTTCCTGCTGCTATATCAGCTGCTGAAGGAGTGTACTCTGCATTCAGGATGGTGGCATCATCAAAGGTGCCGGTTCCTGTTGAAGTCCAGAGTAAGCTGGTCGCATTTGTTGCTGTAGCGGCATTTAATGTATAGGTTCCTGTTTCACAGATGGTGGCATCTGCTCCTGCACTGACTGTTGCCTGCGGGTTGATTGTCAGTACCATTGCATCAGTGACTAGCGGGCAACCTGTTGCCGGTGTTGCAGTCAGTGTGAGAACTGCGGATCCGTTAATAATATCACTTGCACTTGGCGTATAAACAGGGTTTAAAGCAGTATTGCTACTGAATATTCCTGTTCCGGAACTTGACCACAAAAGTGAGATATAACCAAAGGCTGTAGCATCCATGGTTGCAGTACTTCCAACACAGATTGATTGGTTGATACCTGCATTAGCAGTTGCTGGTGTCCCAACAGTTATAGATACAAGGTCTGAACTAGACTGGCAAGGACCATTTGAAATCGTCCAACGGAAAACAGAAGTACCTGCTGAAAGTCCCGTTATTGTTGTAGTTGGATCGGATGGTGTTGTTATTACAGCAACTCCTCCGCTTTCCTGGGTCCATCCTCCTGTTCCATATACTGGAGTATTGGCCGACATTGTTGCTGTGGCAGGGAGTGTACTGCAAACAGATTGATCATTTCCTGCAAAAGCCGGGGTTGGTTGACTATAGTTTGTAATTGTAACTTCATCGGTAGAAGTGCAGGTTCCATTGGTAACTGTGTATTGGAAAACATAAGGTGTAGTACTGGCTATCAAACCGTATGCAATTGACATTGAACCACTAGGTGGGAAAATCAATGGCGAGTTTGGCCCGGAAACAAATGACCAACTACTGGTACCTGATGAAGGTGCGTTTCCGATGAGTACGGTTGATGAAGCATTGCAAAGGCTCTGATCTGAGCCTGCATTTGCAGTAATATTCTGGTTGAAATTAACAGTCATATCAGCTGTACTGGCGGTACATACACCATTGCTGATGGTCCACCTTAATACATAAGTGCCATAAGCATCAGCGGTAAAGATCGCATCAGGATCGGTGTTATCATCAAAGGTTCCTGTGCCGCCACTGACAATGCTCCATGAGCCTGTTCCTACAACCGGGGTGTTGCCACCAAGGGCTCCGCTCTCAAGCGTTCCGCACAGGTTCTGTGTTCCGCCTGTGGTTGCTGCTGTCGGGGTCTGGTAGTAGGTTACCTCGATTTCTGAAGTGCTCGGTGCACATACACCGTTGCTGATTGTCCACGTATAGGTGTAGGTTCCGTATAGTGTAGCTGTAGCTGTTGAGCTTCCTGTTCCTGAGGCACTAAAGGTGGTTGTGCCCGGTCCTGAAGTCTGGCTCCATGCACCCGTTCCGTTAACCGGAGTGTTGCCGCCAAGAGATGTACTGGTCAGTCCGCAGATGGTCTGATCAGCTCCTGTGGTGGAGGTCGTCGGGGTGGCATAATTGGTGATCGTTACAGTGCTTTCACTTGTGGGACAAGTACCACTGCTGATCGTCCACCTGAACACATACACGCCCGGTACCATACTGGTTACCGTTGAGTTGTATGCCGTCGGTGATGTGATCGCAGGGGTGTTCGGTCCGCTTACCAGGGTCCATAAACCGGTGCCCGGGGTCGGATCATTGCCCGCAAGGGTCGTTGTTGTTACATCGCATAGGTTCTGGGCTACTCCTGCATCAGAAGCTACCGTCGATTCGTAATAATTAACCGTTACATCGGCTGTACTCGGGGTACAGATGCCGTTGCTGATGGTCCACCTCAATACATAGGTGCCATAGGCGTCGGCTTCCAAAGGTTGAACTGCCCGATGCACTGTTGCTGAAGGTTCCTGTTCCACCACTGACAATACTCCAGGCACCTGTGCCTGAGGTCGGGGTGTTACCACCAAGTACGCCGCTCTCTAACGTGCCGCAAAGGTTCTGTGTTGATCCTGCACTGGCTGTGGTCGGGGTCTGGTAGTAGTTAATGGTAATATCGTCACTGCTCGTTGCACAGGTGCCATTGCTGATGGTCCAGCGCAATACGTATGTGGCATAGCTGTTGGCTACAAAATTGGAGTTGCCTGAGGTCAGGGCCGTAAAGGTTCCTGTGCCGCCACTGACAATGCTCCATGCTCCTGTTCCAACAGCCGGGGTGTTGCCACCAAGTCCGGTAGAAGTCAGTGTGCCGCAATGGCTCTGATCTGCTCCTGTTGTTGCTGTAGTCGGGGTCTCATAATAGTTCACCGTTACATCGGCTGTACTGGCGGTACATACACCATTGCTGATGGTCCACCTTAATACATAGGTGCCATAGGCATCAGCAGTAAAGATCGCATCAGGATCGGTGTTATCATCAAAGGTTCCTGTGCCACCACTGACAATGCTCCAGGCTCCTGTTCCTACAACCGGAGTGTTGCCACCAAGAGTTCAACTTCAAGAGTTCCGCACAGGTTCTGTTTTGCGCCAACAGTTGCTATTGTCGGGGTCTGGTAGTAAGTTACCTCCATTTCTGAAGTGCTCGGTGCACATACACCGTTGCTGATCGTCCAGGTATAGGTGTAGGTTCCGTAAAGTGTGGCTGTGGCTGTTGAGCTTCCTGTTCCTGAGGCACTAAAGGTTGTTGTGCCCGGTCCTGAAGTCTGGCTCCATGCACCCGTTCCGTTAACCGGAGTGTTGCCGCCAAGAGATGTACTGGTCAGTCCGCAGATGGTCTGATCAGCTCCCGTAGTGGAGGTCGTCGGGGTGGCATAATTGGTGATCGTTACAGTGCTTTCACTTGTGGGACAAGTACCACTGCTGATCGTCCACCTGAACACATATACGCCCGGTACCATACTGGTTACCGTTGAGTTGTATGCCGTCGGTGATGTGATCGCAGGGGTGTTCGGTCCGCTTACCAGGGTCCATAAACCGGTGCCCGGGGTCGGATCATTGCCCGCAAGGGTGGTTGTTGTTACATCGCATAGGTTCTGAGCTACGCCTGCATCAGAAGTAACAGTCGATTCGTAATAATTAACCGTTACATCGGCTGTACTCGGGGTACAGATGCCGTTGCTGATGGTCCACCTCAATACATAGGTGCCATAGGCGTCGGCTTCCAAAGGTTGAACTGCCCGATGCGCTGTTGCTGAAGGTTCCTGTGCCACCACTGACAATACCAGGCACCTGTGCCTGAGGTCGGGGTGTTACCACCAAGAGCGCCGCTCTCTAACGTGCCGCAAAGGTTCTGTGTTGATCCTGCACTGGCTGTAGTCGGTGTCTGGTAGAAGTTAATGGTTATATCGTCACTGCTAGTTGCACACGTGCCATTGCTGATGGTCCAGCGCAATACGTATGTGGCATAGCTGTTGGCTACAAAATTGGAGTTGCCTGAGGTCGGGGCTGTAAAGGTTCCTGTGCCGCCACTGACAATGCTCCATGCTCCTGTTCCAACAGCCGGGGTGTTGCCACCAAGTCCGGTAGAAGTCAGTGTGCCGCAATGGCTCTGATCTGCTCCTGTTGTTGCTGTAGTCGGGGTCTCATAATAGTTCACCGTTACATCGGCTGTACTGGCGGTACATACACCATTGCTGATGGTCCACCTTAATACATAAGTGCCATAAGCATCAGCGGTAAAGATCGCTTCAGGATCGGTGTTATCATCAAATGATCCTGTGCCGCCACTGACAATGCTCCAGGCTCCTGTTCCTACAACCGGGGTGTTGCCACCAAGGGTTCAACTCTCAAGAGTTCCGCACAGGTCCTGAGTTCCGCCAGCGGTTTGCTGGTCGGGGTCTGGTAGTAAGTTACCTCCATTTCTGAAGTGCTCGGTGCACATACACCGTTGCTGATCGTCCAGGTATAGGTGTAGGTTCCGTAAAGTGTGGCTGTGGCTGTTGAGCTTCCTGTTCCTGAGGCACTAAAGGTGGTTGTGCCCGGTCCTGAGGTCTGGCTCCATGCACCAGTTCCGTTAACCGGAGTGTTGCCGCCAAGAGATGTACTGGTCAGTCCGCAGATGGTCTGATCAGCTCCCGTAGTGGAGGTCGTCGGGGTGGCATAATTGGTGATCGTTACCGTACTTTCACTTGTGGGACAAGTACCACTGCTGATCGTCCACCTGAACACATATACGCCCGGTACCATACTGGTTACCGTAGAGTTGTATGCCGTCGGTGATGTGATCGCAGGGGTGTTCGGTCCACTCACCAGGGTCCATAAACCGGTGCCCGGGGTCGGATCATTGCCCGCAAGGGTTGTTGTTGTTACATTACATAGGTTCTGGGCTACTCCTGCATCAGAAGTAACAGTCGATTCGTAATAATTAACTGTTACATCGGCAGTACTCGGGTACAGATGCCGTTGCTGATGGTCCACCTCAATACATAGGTGCCAGGCGTCGGCTTCAAAGGTTGAACTGCCCGATGCGCTGTTGCCTGAAGGTTCCTGTGCCACCACTGACAATACCCGGCACCTGTGCCTGAGGTCGGGGTGTTACCACCAAGAACGCCGCTCTCAACGCCGCAAAGGTTCGTGTTGATCCTGCACTGGCTGTAGTCGGTGTCTGGTAGAAGTTAATGGTTATATCGTCACTGCTAGTTGCACACGTGCCATTGCTGATGGTCCAGCGCAATACGTATGTGGCATAGCTGTTGGCTACAAAATTGGAGTTGCCTGAGGTCAGGGCCGTAAAGGTTCCTGTGCCGCCACTGACAATGCTCCATGCTCCTGTTCCAACAGCCGGGGTGTTGCCACCAAGTCCGGTAGAAGTCAGTGTGCCGCAATGGCCTGATCTGCTCCTGTTGTTGCTGTAGTCGGGGTCTCATAATAGTTTATAGTTACATCGGCTGTAGTGGCAGTACATACACCATTGCTGATGGTCCACCTTAATACATAGGTGCCATAGGCATCAGCAGTAAAGATCGCTTCAGGATCGGTGTTATCATCAAAGGTTCCGTGCCACCGACAATGCTCCAGGCCCTGTTCCTACAACCGAGTGTTGCCACCAAGGTTCCGCTCTCAAGGGTGCCGCAGAGGTCCTGTGTTCCGCCGCGGTTGCTGCTGTCGGGGTCTGGTAGTAGGTTACTTCGATTTCTGAAGTGCTCGGTGCACATACACCATTGCTGATTGTCCACGTATAGGTGTAGGTTCCGTATAGTGTAGCTGTAGCTGTTGAGCTTCCTGTTCCTGAGGCACTGAAGGTTGTTGTGCCCGGTCCTGAAGTCTGGCTCCATGCACCCGTTCCGTTAACCGGAGTGTTGCCGCCAAGAGATGTACTGGTCAGTCCGCAGATGGTCTGATCAGCTCCTGTGGTGGAGGTCGTCGGGGTGGCATAGTTGGTGATCGTTACAGTGCTTTCACTTGTGGGACAAGTACCACTGCTGATCGTCCACCTGAACACATATACGCCCGGTACCATACTGGTTACCGTTGAGTTTATGCCGTCGGTGATGTGATCGCAGGGGTGTTCGGTCCGCTTACCAGGGTCCATAAACCGGGTTCCGGGGTCGGATCATTGCCCGCACGCGTCGTTGTTGTTACATTGCATAGCTTCTGCGCTACTCCTGCATCAGAAGTAACAGCTTCATTCACCGTAAATGTAATTGTAGCATTTGTACACAGGATGGAAGTGAGTACCGTTATCACAAACAGAAACTACCACTATATCAGTACCATTATAGCCTGCATCCGGAGTATAGGTATAATCACCGTCTGATTCTATTGCGAATGTTCCGTGTGAAGCATCACTTACCGGTGTTGTATGTTACCGTAAGGGCTGTGCCATCAGGATCTGCATCTCCGTTGGTAAGTATATTGCCTGTTGAAACAGCAGTACTGCAAATGATATATGCATCATCAACAGTCACCGGCATCATTCGCCGGGGTAACAGTGATGATGAGGTCTGCTGCATCACTTCCTCCGTTGCCATCGCTGATGGTATATGTTGCTGTGGGAACTGTTCCGTTATAATTTGATACCGGAACAAACTGGAAGGATCCGTTTGAGTTGACTACCAATGTTCCTGTGTTTGTTATGTTCACTGTAACACCGGCAAGATAAGTGATTCCATCAACAACAAACTGCGTTACAGTGAGGCCGTTACCTTCAGTATCGGTATCGTTGAGTGTAACTGAACCACTAAGCGTGTGTCTTCAGGTGTTGATACAATATCATCAACCGCAACCGGTGCATCATTTTCAGAAGTAATGGTAATAATAACCTGAGCATCAGCTGCAGCCCAGTTGGCTCCGTCCGTTGCATTATAGTCGAATGTTGTCGTTCCATACCAGTTGCCACTAGGGGTGAATGTCAGGTTATCAAGCTGAGCCAATACAATAAACTGTCCCTGAAGTTACTCAAATACACCAGATAGAGCGTTCCGTT
>JADIZB010000041.1 GCA_016705005.1 Bacteroidales bacterium
TTTCATTTAATTCAGAAAATATACCCGGCAATATATCAGTTTTTTTATATACCTGGCTAAAACCGACCGCACTAATATAGTGGCAGACAAACTGTTGCCTGCTAAGAAATACCCCGGACAGTTGATATTCCGGTTAACTGCCAATGTGGCCGCTTACCTGTAATTGCGCAGATTTTCTTGTGTGCTGAAAATCAAAGTCCTCCCGTTGCCAGTACAAACAGGATCCAAGCCCCCCAGCCCAGTGCTTCAGCACCGATAAGTTGTCCTTTGGCTTTCCTTTTGTAGCAACTCAGGTATTCCGGGTCATAGAACTGTTCCCTGTTTTTTGACAGCATATAGGTCTGCCTGCCTTTTTCCGGTATGGGATTCGACAATGCCGTTCCGATCATGGCAAACGGGCCGAACAGAACGCCCAACAGGAAGTGCCCGCCCTTTTTTCCATGGTAAAGCTCAGCATCAAGTTTACCGTTCATGCATTTGTTTGGGTCATCGTCGGCCAGTTTCATATACTTTGTATAAACCTCATCTTCTGTATTCTCAAATTCGATGGAGAAAATGTCAGAAACAGGAATGATATACCTGTCTCCGTCGGCTTTGAAAACGATTGAGCAATCTTTGATCCGGGTAACCTTACCTTCGAAAACCATTGTATTGGTGAGTGTAAGAACATCACCTGCAAAAGAGGCGACAGAGATAAGCACCGCGATAAGTGTAAAGGTTAGTTTTTTCATTTGTTTGAGTGTATTGGATTTCCTAATGATATGGCTTTCAGGGTTGGCCCCGTTTTTCCTGTGGTTTCCGGTCTCCACATAACTTTCATGTTTTATGTGATTTTCATTGATTATTTTGGGTATAAACTAGGGTATGATCATATTGGGTATTCAAAGGCTGGTGAATAACGTTTTGTGGCTACATGCAAGTGGGGATTTTTAGCACTGAACTTCATTAAAAGTACAGAGCCTGGATTTAGTACTCCCCTTTTATAGAAGCTCAGAACCCCAGCTTGCATGCAGGTGCTGTGTACGCTTGTATTCATTATTTCCAGGGTCCTTTTGTCGTTACATTTATAACTTCGCCACTCTGATTAATTCTGTATAATCCACCTGCTCCGCCTAACCAAAAATTTCCTTTTCTATCTTCCAGTATTCCCATAATTGAAATTGGAACATTGTAATGTTTAAAGGCTTCTCCATCATATCTATATACTCCATTTCTTATTGTACTTATCCATATATTTTCAGATTTATCTCTATAGATTTCGTACACATCACCATCATTAAATCCTGCTATTTCCGGAAATGAAATAATCTCATTCCCTGTCATTTTATTGATTCCACCCTTTCCAAATCGCTTTTTGGAGTCAGGATCATCTCTTTCAGCGACTCTCGTTCCAATCCAAACACTTCCATCTTTGTCAAATTCAATTTGGGTAACATTATTAGAGTGCAGTCCATCTTTTTTCAGAATATGGGTAAACGAATTTCCATCAAATTTACAGACACCATAACCATCTCTTCGAAACCAAATATTGCCCTCGGCATCTTCACTGATACCCGTTACCCAATGTTTGGTATCTTCATTTATTTTGGTATCTACTTCCGGGTATGGAACTGAAAAATGATGAAATGCTTGTCCGTCAAATTTATAGACACCATTCCAGGTGCCAACCCAAAAAACGTTCTTACTATCAATAAGTATTTTGGTAATCACATTGCTGCTAAAATCGTCTCCTACTAAAAAATTTGTAAAATTCTTCCCATCATATCTGGATAGGCCTTCTCCCGTATGTAACCAAAAGATACCCTTTGAATCCTCAATTATTCCGGTTACTCTATCAGATGCTAACCCATCCTTTGTTGTAAAATATTTCAGATTTTTACCGTCATACCTTGCAATTCCTTTTTGAAGTGTTCCAAACCATAAATTTCCTTTGGAATCTTCAAATATACTTGTAACATATTCTCCGATTTGAGATCCAATTTCTACTTTATCTGAATCAGTTTTTTCATTAGTGTTCACTTTCTTTTCTTGAGAGTTACAAGAAGTTGATAAAATCGATAAAGTTAGTAGAATAATCAGTTTCATTTATTTTGTTTTATATGACGCACAACCAGAATATAAGCTCAACAACTTAACCTTTTATTAAGTCTCTTAAAACCGGTTTTTGCCTTAATTAATCCGGTATTCTCCCACCCCCGAAATTTACAGGATTTAATTCAAAACAGAAGAATTTCACGGAATTATAGCTGATTTTTTTATATACCCTTGCTGGGTGGAGGCATGACCGCCAGTGAGGCAGTCGCTGTCTGCTTCCCATGATCTGGGCTGGGCGGAGGTTCTGCCTCCGCTTCACTATCACGGCAGGCTCTGCCTGCTTCCACAGCTCCGTGATTGAATTCCCTTGCTGGGTGGAGGCATGACCCCCAGTGAGGCAGTCGCTGTCTGCTTCCTAAGACCTAGTTATTCCCTGATCTGGCAGAGTTCTGCCTAACGTTAAGGCAGTCGCTGCCTGCTTCCCATGATCCCTTGTTACAATCAGTTTTTATTGCGGAATTTCTTCCGCTAAAACTTCGTTTCCTGCTTTGTCGTAATAGGTACAGGTCATTTTGTCCATGCGGATGGCCCACTTTTCAATGCCACAGGTTGCACACATTCTGATAAAGGTGAGGAAGTCCGTTTTACCCTGCTGATGGGCGACCAACTCCGCTTTAAATTCTTCAATTTTTGAGGTTTCAGCTATGAGCAGCGGGTCATACCTTGCCGGCACCCTTGCTGTATAATTGTCTGCACCGTGATAGTCGATGTGACCGTCTGTTACATACGCTTCGTAATGCGTAACACCCAGGGCCTTAATTTCCCTGATGTATGCCGGAAAGTCTGCTCCTGATTTTACCTTACTGTGCGCCGCTTTGATCTGGTCCGCAGTAAACATATTTTCGTGATTTTTATGGTTAAATGATTCGTTGATTGACGCGCAACAGGGTTGGGCGGAGGCCTGACTGCCGGTAAGGCAGTCTTAGCCTGTTTCCAAAATTCCTGATTTTAAGAACATTTTTTTCTATTCTACCCAGGTCAAAATTGGAAAAAAATCTGCCACAACGATACCAGGATGCTAAGCCTGCCTGCCCGCCAAAAGCGGGTAAACCGGCAGACAAGTGACACCAAATGAGTAAAATAACTTTGTGAAACTTAGTGCCTTTGGGCCTTGGTGGCAAAAAAAATAGTGAGCTTGCAACAATGTCACAATGACTCTGAGTGACACTAAATGAATAAAATAAATTTGTGAAACTTAGAGTCTTCGGGTCTTGGTGGCAAAAAAACTGCTTCCAAAGTCCCGGTTATTTCAGATTTCTTTTTTTCAAAAGTTCATCCAGCTCTTTACTTCTTTTATTTTTCGGGTCATTCACCATTTTGTAAATGAAATACAAAGGGATTAATGTAAGCATTCCCCAGGTGTTTTTAACAATACTGAAAATTATAATTCCCGCCAGGAATCCGATAAACAAAGCATTGGTAATGGAAAATGATTTCAATTTCTTTGCTTCGTCCAGTAATTCCTGATCTGTTAATTCTGTGAGGTCTTTGTTTGTCATTGATTTATTTGTTTGGGTTCACTTTTTCCGGTTAAAATTAAGAAAGATTTTGCCACAAAGGACCTGGAACGCTGAGTGACACTAAATGAGTAAAATAACTTTGTGAAACTTAGTGTCTTCGTGCCTTATGACAAAAATGACAGTGAGCTGCTGAAACGCCTTGTGGAGCACAGTCTGACTACCAATGGACTCTGAGTGACACTAATTGAGGAAAATAAATTTGTGAAACTTTGTGTCTTGGTGCCTTGGTGGCAAAAAAAAGACAGTGAGCTTGCCATAATGACCCTAAGTGACACTAAATGAAGAAAATAACTTAGTGTAACTTGGTGTCTTAGTGCCTTGGTGGCAAAAGATAGCGAGCTTGCTACAAACCCTGACTGCCGATGAGGCAGCTGCCACAATCAGGGTTTTTTGCAAAGTTATCCCCATGTCAGCGGGCCATGGCTTATAAGCGGTCAGCGTTGTATTCCAGTATATCACCCGGTTGGCAGTCCAGAGTTTTACATATGGCTTCCAGGGTGCTGAAACGTATGGCTTTCGCTTTTCCTGTTTTCAGAATGGAAAGGTTGGAAAGTGTCAGTCCGACTTTGTCTGACAGCTCATTCAGCGACATTTTTCGCCTTGCCATCATAACATCCAGGTTAACAATGATTGCCATGGCTCAGACGGTTAAATCGTTTTCATTCTGAATTTCAATGCCCTTTTTGAAGATGGTCGCAATAATATAGACAACCGCTGCCATCAGAATAAATGCCTCGCTGTCGACCCAGAACGGATTCAGCTGGTCGGTTCCATATCCGTGATGCTGCAGATTATTGGCTGTTTGCCGTGCTATGAAGCTTAACAGACCTATAGAAAACGTGAAGTAACTGATATGCGAAATCTTTTTTGAAACAAAACTGCTGAACGGCCTTGACAGATCAAGTTTGATTAAAAGCAGGATGACAATATAGAACAGGTATGCCTTTAAAACCGAGATAACCAGTATAAAAGAGTACATACTGAAAAACGCCTGTTTGCTGTGATTATACATTTCGCTCAAGTCCAGCTTCTGATATAAATTCCCGACAAATTCAGGTCTGTACAGGCTGAAGAAAAAATTGACGAGCAGGCCTCCGGCTTCGATGCTCAGGCCGATGAAAATAAGCCAGGCCACAATATGGAGAACTATAAAAATGAAGTTGTTTGTTTTTGACATCGTGGATAAATTTTGGTTAATGGGGCAAAAATAATAAATAATTATTGATTAACAATAAAAATATACCATTGTTCAAAAAATATTTCAATCCAATGAAGTCAGATCCTCCACCTCACCGTCACGGCAGGCCTGACTGCCGTTTAACCGCTGCAGGTTGGCAGGCTAGGACAAAATGACGCCAGTTGATACTAAATGAGGAAAATAATTTTGTGAAACTTAGTGTCTTGGTGCCCTTGGTGGCGAATTAATGAAAGTGAGCTTGACCACAATGAACCAATGACTCTATATGAAGAAAATATTTTTGTGAAACTTGGTGTCTTGGTGCCTTGGTGGCAAAAAAAAATAGTGAGCTTGCCACAATGATCCAATGACTCCAAGTGACTCTAAATGAGGAAAATAACTTTGTGTAACTTGGTGTCTTAGTGCCTTGGTGGCGAAAAAAATAGTGAGCTTGCCACAATGATCCAATGACTCCAAGTGACTCTAAATGAGGAAAATAACTTTGTGTAACTTGGTGTCTTAGTGCCTTGGTGGCGAAAAACTTAGTGGCAAAAAAAATAGTGAACTTGCCACAAACCCTGCCTGCCGGGGAGGCAGTTGCTGCCGGATTCTTCGCAGTGTTCCGGTCCTTTTTGCTTTTTATATTTAGTTATTTTCTTCGTAGTAATACGAATAATCAATTCCTTTCATAAACATTTCGCGGTCGTTTATTCTGGTGGTGAGTGCATCATTCAATAGAGTTTTCAGAACACTGCTTTTTGTTGGGCTCAGCATCATTGCATTCATGTAGTCACGCTTACTTATTTTACTCCAGTCTACGCATTTTCTGAGACGGTTTTTTAATATCAGATCCAGCCAAATACGGGCACTTCTGCCATTGCCTTCCATAAAAGGGTGTGCAATATTCATTTCCACATATTTGTTTATGATTTCGTCAAATGTATTTTCGGGCATAGCATCTGTTTGCTTCAGTGTGTCGGCTAAAAAACGTGATGCGGCAAATTGAAAACCACCTTTTGAAATATTCTTTTGTCTGATTTGTCCCGCAAAATCATACAATCCGCCAAACAAATAAGCGTGTATCTGTTGCAAACCCCGGGTTGTGCCAACTTCTAAGCTGTTGATAAAAGAGCTTTCAAACATGGCATACGCTTTTGTTTTGCTTTTTCCATCGATGCTTTCATCGCTGTACGTAAACCATTCTATAAACCGGTTTGCTTTTTTGCCCGGGAATTCTTTACCTAAGGCAATAATGCCGGTGTAATCCAACACATCGCCTAAACGCTTCTTGCCATCCGGTGCAAGGAATTTCAACTGGGTAGTGGCACTAACCAACTCACTGTTTTCTTTTTTCAATTTGGCTTTTAGATATTTCCAATAGTTGCGATTTTTGGTGTAGTCATCCTGATCGGTAAGCACAGCTACAATATCCGGCACACTAAACCACCATTTGGCATTTTGTTCATCCCAGACGGCCCGTACTTCGCGATCGTCGAAAAAACGTATGGATATTTTAACAGTACTCATAATTCCAACATCTTACTATAATATTAAAATTTTTCCAGACTGGCAAACTATTCCCCCGAAATTTACAATAATTCAATCAAAAAAGAAAATGTTCCCGGCTTTGGTCGGCTTTATTATATACAGGTTAAAATTAAGAAAGAATTTGCCATTTAGAACCCGGAACGCTAAGAGGCACTAAATGAGGAAAATAATTTTGTGAAACTTGGTGTCTTGGTGCCTTGGTGGCAAAAAAAGACAGTGAGCTTACTACAATGATCCAATGACTCCAAGTGACACTAAATGAGTAAAATATATTTGTGAAACTTTGTGTCTTCGTGCCTTGGTGGCAAAAAAATAATAGTGAGCTTGCCACAAACCCTGACTGCCGGTGAGGCAGTCTCAGCCTGTTTCAGGAGGCACTGATTTGAAAAATAAATTTGTTCCTTTTCCGGGTAAGGAGGAAGCCCGGCACTGTTGAAAATTCTTTTTCAGCCAGCCCGGCATGTTACTTCAGGATTTCCACCGGAAAATCATTCCCAAACCCATAACTGGCCGGGTATTGAAGTGTTCCGCTGTATTTTTTCATCAATTCCGGAACACCCTGCTGCAGGTAGTTTTTCAGACCGTTCACGGTGATCATTTTATCGGCAGCAGCCGAACCTTTCAGCGCTTCGAGCAGCACATAGGTAAAAGCGCCGTGCCCCAGTTGTGAAAACTCGTTGGCATATTGCTGGGCTCCGCTGGCTGCCATCCAGTGCGTACCGGTGCTTCGGGCAACTACGGCGATTGACTTTTGCTGATCACCATTGCTGCTGAGCAAGGCTTCAAATGCCCCGGCGCTCTGGCAGGCATCAAGGATAAAAAGTTGTTTCTGGGCCTGTATGTCAATGGCATACTGCTGAAGAAGCCCCGACGGAATTCCTTTTTGCTCAAGTTCAGTCTGTACATTTTTTAAATCACTTACGTCGGTGGGAACCAGGTAAAACTCCTTGTCTTTGCCTATCACCCCATGACCGGCATAATAAAAAATAAGTACATCTGTTGGTTTTGCTGTTTTCTGCACTTCCTCAAAGGCCTGCTGTATGCCCTGTTTGTTGGCCAGCCCATCGGTAACAAAATGGGTATTGATGTTCGAGATGATGGTTTTAACATCCTTTTCGAGTTCCATTTTAAAAGCAGTGGCGTCGGCCAGCGCATAATTAAGACTCATCGAAGGATTCTGATACTGGTTGATACCGACAACTATCAGGTGAAGGGTAGCACTTTTGTCAACCGGATCTATCATTGAATTTCCGGGTATAACAGGTTTAACGGGTGCCGACTGGTTGTCTTGCCTGTATATGACACTTATTTCGGAAGGTTTGCTTTCAGTACGCTGACTGTTGAGCGCCAGGGCCCTCAGTTTGTTTTCGCCCGGCAAGAGGGTTATCGTGTACTTTTTGGAAGCTTCCCTGTTGATGCTTTCATCTTCAACAATCAGGTTACGGGTGGTGAGTGTAACGATTTTACCATTGTGAAACAGGCGGATTTCGTCAATGATATCGTCCTTCGAGGAAGCGGTAACGGTAACTTCAGCCAAACCGGTAGCATTGATATAAGTTGCGATATCATCTTCAACTTCGAGGTTTCGATGGTCGATTTCCTGATACCTGATTTTTACCACCGGTGCTTGTTTTATTATATTGAAATCAACTTCTACTTCCGGGAATACTTCGCCGGCAAGTATGCGTGGAAGCAAAGCGGGTGTGTAAAACTGTTCGAAAAGTGAACTCAGTGGAAACAAATCGAGATCTTTTCTAAAAAACATATACGATTGGGCATTGACGGAGGCATCGAAACGGCCATCGGGCGTAATTACAGCCCAGTCGTTGGTCGTTGTATTCGGGTAGAGGGTAGCGACCAGTTTACGGATGCTTAAATCCCAGACCTGGATAAAATTATCTTCAGAATTGAGAAACATAAACCGGTCAGATTTTGTAAAGCTTATCCCTTCAACCCGGCTAACGGAGCAGTCAATGGTAAGCGCCGGGTCGTAGTTTCCGGCAGCTATATCGTAAAAAAACACTTTCCCGTTTCCGCCGCCCATTACGTAATATTTTTCGTCGGAACTGAATCTGGCTGTTATACACGATGAATTGTCAGGCAGGTCTTTAGCGATGGTAATAATTCTTTTCGACGCCATGTCTATAATATTGATCGCAGGAGAATGGATCACAAAATAGCGGTCGGTCGATGAAAACTGCATTTTCGACGGGGAACCTGATTTTTGGGGAAGGTTGATTTCTGAAACCACTTTCCCGGTGGGAATATCAATAAACCGCAATGGTAATTTGTCGAAGTTGTCTTTTATAGCCAATAAGTTACTGTGATTGGCAAATGTGGCAGCGGCCGCTTCGCCGGGCCTGCTGATTATTTTCTTTCCCGAAATTGCATCGTATACATAGAGGTTATATGATTCATGCCAGGTGCTTAAACAAGTATCGCAGGCAAACCTGCCGCTGGTGGCAATGTATTTTCCATCGTAGGACTGGCCGATGGTAGCGGGCATATTGGCTGTTACATCTGTTGGATATTCCTTCAGTATTGTGCCCGAAACGTTCAACTTTTTGGCAAAATTACGGTCGGGAAAAATAAAGAATGATTTTCCATCGCTGCTCACATTGATGCATTCGTCGATACTGCTTACCGGAACCGCTTTTTCCATAGCGCCCGATGATAAGTTCCAGTTTACGAAGTTTGTTCTGCCCGATTTTACGACCAATTGCTGATCATTGTTCACCAGGAAATTCTGATCGAGCCAGGCTGCCGCTGAGCCTGTGAACAAGGTTTCGAGTGCACCGGTAGTGGCATTGGCAGTGTATATTTTTTTTGTTCCTCCAGCGAATATTTTTTTGCCGTCGGGCGAAAACCCGAGTACGCCGCAATTGGCCCCATATTCATTCACCATAATCCCGCTTTGTGGTGTTTCCCATATTTTATTTCCGGTGGCACCCTCGTATAGGATTATTTGTTTTGGTGTAAGCACAAGCAGGTTTTTCGAATCGTTGGAAAAGTTGGCGTTGATGAGTTCAAAATTCCTGTAATTATTAGTTAAATCACCATATTTGAATGTATGTTTAACCTGGCCTGTGGCTATTTCAACTACAAACAGATCTTTTTTACTACCGGCTGCCAGCCATTTGCCATCGGGTGAAATTCTGACAAACCTCAGTTCATCATTTTCGCTAAAGTCTAATTTGAAGGATTGCACGATGTCACCGGAAGGCACATTGCAGAATGTAATTGTTTTGCGGCCTCCGATGACAAGTTGGTTAAGCACAGGTGAATAATGATGTGCCAGGCCATAATCCGGGATGTTCACCCGGAATTGAAACCCCTTGTCGCGGTGATAGATGAGTCCGTTCCAGTCGAACAGACCGTCGTCGGGGTAGTAGGTGTACATAAGTCTTTTTGAACGATCGGGGCCTTTGTCAGCTGAGGGATACCGGTACAGGATTTTACCGGTATAGTCCGTTTTCCGGAACGAATAATCATCCATAACCATCTCAATAGAATTGCCATCAGAAGAAAAGCCGGCGGCCATTACATCTTTAAGCATAATTATCTGCCTGCCCGATGCCGTTTCCCAAAGTATTGCTTTGCTGTCTTCTTCAACCGAAAGCAGATACCGGCCATCGGGGGAAATTGAAGCCATTTCAATTTCGGTCTGGTGACCGCTTTGTATAACCAACTCTGGTTTTTGAGACTTAACAGGATTGAATTGTAAAGCAATACAAATAATCAGGAGAATGTTTCGCATATAAGTGAACTATTTGACAGATAAGATTACTTCAGTATTTCAACCGGAAAATCATTCCCAAATCCATAACTGGCCGGGTATTGGAGTGTTCCGCTGTATTTCTTCATCAATTCAGGAACGCCCTGCTGCAGGTAGTTTTTCAGACCATTCACGGTAATCATTTTATCGGCAGCAGCCGAACCTTTCAGCGCTTCGAGCAGCACATAGGTAAAAGCGCCATGTCCCAGTTGTGAAAACTCATTGGCATACTGCTGGGCCCCGCTGGCGGCCATCCAGTGGGTTCCGGTACTACGCGAGACCACGGCAATACTCTTTTGCTGGTCGCCATCGGCACTCAGCATTTCGTTGAAAGCGCCGGCACTCTGGCAGGCATCGAGGATGAAAAGCTGCTTTCGGGCCTGTATGTCAACGGCATATTGTTGCAATAACTTTGCAGAAAAACCTTTTTGTTCCAGTTCAGCCTGAACATTTTTCAAATCACTGACATCGTTGGGGACCAGGTAGAATTCCTTGTTTTTGCCAATTACGCCATGTCCTGCATAATAGAAAACGAAAACATCTGCCGCTTCAGCCGATTTCATTACTTCATCAAAGGCCTGCTGAATTCCCTGCTTGTTGGCCAGCCCATCGGTTACAAAATGGGTGTTGACGTTTGCAATGATGGATTTAACATCCTTCTCAAGCTCCTGCTTGAAGGCGGTGGCATCGGCCAGGGCATAGTTGAGGCTCATGGAGGAGTTTTGGTACTGGTTGATGCCCACCACAATCAGGTGCAGGGTGGCGTTTTTGTCAACCTGGTCAACAATAGCGTTTCCGGGCACAACAGGCTTAACAGGTACAGGCTGGTTACCTGAATTGTAGGTAATCGCAATCTCATCGGGTCTGCTTTCGGTGCGCTGGCTGTTGATGGCTACCGCCCTGAATGTATTTACCCCGGGCAACAGATTGATGGTGTACTTTTTCGAATCCGAGCCATCCTCATCCGTCACAAAAAGGCCACGGGTGGCTAGATTCACCGCTTTCCCATTGTGAAAAAGCCTGATTTCATCCACCATGTCTCCAGGTGCTGTGGCAACCACAGTGAGCTCAGCCAATCCGGTTAAATTGCTGTATTCTGCATTGTCGTTGGTATTTCGTTGCTTTTCAGCATACAGTATCTTAACATTGACCATTTTGAGCACCTCGTCAATTTTCGGCGGAAAAAACGTTTCTCCGTTGATTTTCCTACGCAGCAAATCGGGGGTGTAAAACTGCTCGAAAAAGCGATCAAGCGTAATCACCGTATTGTCATTGACAAAGTATAATTCCGCCATCCCGTTTGTGCTTCCATCAAACAGGCTCTCCGGCGAAACAAAGACATACTCATTGGTCTTTTCGATGAAGTAATAGGTACCATAGAGCTCCCCTGAATCTGTTTTCCATACCTGCACGCCTTTTTGAGTTGTGGGGGTGTACATGATTTTTCCGTCGTCTGCAAATTGCACTCCCATAAAATATGCGTTGTTCTGAGATGTTACCTCCTTGTTGAGATTCCCTTCCAGGTCGAAAAGAGAAATATTGTAAGTGGCCTCCTTGTAAATTACTTCACGACCCATGGCAAGGATGCCCCTGGTTTGGTTATAGCCCAGGTATTTCATGGATGATGTTGTGATCTTCCGCTCGAAGGTTAAATCCGTTGCACTGTAAATCCTGAATTCATTTTTTTCGACGCTGGTAATCAGGTAATAATGGCTCTCACCTAAAAAATGCACCGTGGCATTACCGTTTTCGCCGGCTTGCTGAACCAGTTGTTTTTTACTATCCATATCATACAGGCAGCGGAATGTTCCGTTTTCTGTAGGTATAATGCAGGCAAAATATTTACCATCGCTGCTGGCTGATTTTCCCTTCACAAAAGAGTCAGGTGTATTCAGATACTTTGTGAAGGATCCGGAAGCAATATCCAGCACGCCAATGTATTTCGACATACCGTTTTCAATAAAGATCTTTGTCCCTGATTTGTTGAAAAAGAAATAATAATAGGATTCTATACCCGGTGGCAGGGGAATTTTTTTGATGATTTTGCCCGTGATATTGTCAGCAACCGTAATCTGCTTTCCGATGCCTGCAATCCTCTTTCCATCGGGACTATAGATCGGCACTCCTTCTACAGGGATGATTTTTTCAGGCCGGTAGGTTTCCGGATGAAAGCTTCTCGACAAAGCGTCTTCGGTACCGATGTTGAAAACGGAGTCAGGCAATGGGTGCTGGTTAACAATGTTGGCATAAAAGGCTTTAAAATCAGCGATTCTGTTGGTAAAGCCTGTCCTGGTGCTGTTCGTCGCAGGATCATACACTTTCAGAATTTTGAAATCATTGTATGCCAACTTGCCTGAAGGCAGCGCGGTTGCTGAGTTTGCCCAATATATACCTGCTTCACCATAAAAAGTAGGATCAATGGTTTTTTTGATCAGCGACAAATCGCTTAATGAATACAAACCGACAACGTTCGTCAGTTTTTCATAATCATTCTCAAAAACAAAAATCCCTTTGACTGATGGAACAACAAACTGTAAATTGGTTGTAAAAGTTTTGCTCTTTATCAGGTTTCCACTCAGGGCATCGTATAAATCGAGTTTGTTTTCCTCAGCAATGGCTACTTTGCCGGACGCAGGATCATAGAAAGTACTGGCCCCCCTGTTATCTTCTTTTTTGTATTGAACACTTTTCCCGGTTTCGGTATCGACAATACACCAGTTGAACCGGTTCAGGGTGACAATCCGGCCGGGTTCATTCCAATAGATTTTCGGCTCTCCGTAATCAATCTGGGTTCCAACCGCGGCTATTTGCCTGATATATTTACCGGTCAGGGCATTGTAAATATTTATGTTGTTATACTCAATGGTAGCAATCTGCTGATTGTCGGGCGAGAGCACAACCGGGTAGTAAACGGAAACCTCACAGATCAGTTCCCCGGTTTGAATGTTGTAGTAGAAAGCCCCGTTTTTGGTCCCGACCAGAATATTTTTGTTGTCAGATGAAAATTGCAGGCTGATGTTTTCGTTTTCCCTGTTGCTGATTTTCATTTCTATGGAATAGAGTTGCTTTTCAAGCAGGGCGTCCCAGATAACAATGGATTTATAGGCCGTAGTTGCAACAAGGGATCCGTCAGCAGAGGTGGTCATCTGATCGATATTGGATGCGTTGCCCTGGGGAACAACCAACCTGGTTTTTTGTGCCTGAACCTGTATTGTGCAAATTGTCAGAATAATAAATAGAATCCTGGCCATAGCTTAAAACTTTAAAAATGCTTCAGTTATCCTGTTAATTGTGCCTTATTTCAACCATCAGCGGCACCACTGAACCGGTTGCAAATTCAGTATTCCGGTTGTCATCGTCCTCAACTGTCAGATTTCGCGTGTTGTATTTAACATTCACCCGGAAGCCAACTCTGTTTGAATCATAGCTGATTTTATCCTTTGCGATAAGCTTATCGCCCAATGCTGCGGCTATTTTCGCTGACAACCCCCCGCTGGTTTTATTCATAACGGAAAGCATATCATTCATATTCAGCGGCTCTTTCGAATAAAGGATCAGGAGGTAGTCTGTTCCTTTGTTCTCATCCATTTTTATGATCTTAGTGTCGGATGGGAAAGCAACGATGCTGTTGCTGCCTACATGGGTTGACGTGAGATCATCGAATGGAAGAATACGGTTTATTTTTCCGGTAAGATCGGTTGCAAAAGCATAAATATAAGCCTCATTGTCAATGGTCATATAAAAACGGAATTTGGTACCGCTCGTATAACTGTTCATCATGGTATATGCTACCAGGTCTTCCTTGATGACGATATCTTCCTCGACCATCAGGTTTCGCGATGAGATTTTGTTAACCGGCATATCCTCTCCGGTGTTCAGTTTAAACTCAATGCTTCCGCTGAGGCTCATGGTAAGGACATCGGGCTGAGGTTGAGGCTGAGGCTGAGGTTGAGGCTGAGGTTCAGGCGTTGGTGGAGGTACAGGGGCAATCTTTTCTTCCGGATCAGGGGTGAAAGGATTCCCAAATACCTGCAAGCCTAGTATGCAATAGCGGGCATAATCATCGTATCGCATCCAGACATAGCCATGATCAGCCCATCCGGTTCCCCAACTGTTCAGAATCCGGAAAGCACCGCCGTATTTATTGTCATCAAAGCCTACTACTGCCATAGCATGGCCATTGTGTTTCCAATCTTTATCCACTTCATTGGGGTCCGAAGTCCATACGTCAGTTTTAATCTTAAAGAAGCTTTCAGGCAGGTGAAAACCACCGGAAACCGGAGAGCCTTCGAGTATTGATTTTTTCGTCATTTCAATCACTTCACCGGGTGACTTAGCGTATTCGCCCGGAGCGAAAAGAACGGAAGCATCTTTGATGGTATATTTCAGTGCTTCGGCAACTGCATCGGTGCTGAAATTTACCTCGCAATTGTATGGAACCGTCCGGATAAATGGCGTTCCCATGTTTATAAGCGTCAGCAAAGCCATGATCGGATCACTCCCCAACTGACAATTGAAGTCGGTAGAGTCTTTTATTATTTCATACAAATAACTGGGCGAAAAAACATACTTATCAATGATTGATTGATCGGTAATTTCGTGCATTTTTGCGTACAACAAAGTTGCAATCCCATAACCATTTGCAAATGCTACACAGGTGCCATGGTCGCCCTGATCGCCGGGCGTAGGACAAAATTGTTCAAGAGAAGCCTGCTCAGGCATTCCGCGGAAACTCTGAAACGAGAGCTGCACTTTTCGCGGTGTCTTTGAAATTGTGGCCATATCGAAATTGGCACCCATACCACGACGATCCTGGGCATACAATGATACAGTCAGCCCTGCTAAAATCAGAAAGACTGATAAGGTTATTTTGTTCATTTCAGGGGATGGAATTAAGTTTATGATTTAGAAAGTTTTTTATAATAGTCCTGTTGACAACAATCCTTACCGACACATTCAAATCAAAAGAAGACCATCCGTTTATAGAAAGGGAGCTATCTGTGGGGAGATTCTGAAATTGCCGGTCATTGTGAAATGACAAGGATGGTAATTTTTTCAAAAGTATGTTCATTGATCAGGGTGGACAATACCTAGCAATACTGATATTTTATTGTTGCTCATCGTTGTACTTCCCAAATAAAATCACCAGGCGTGATTTGCAGAAAAGCCTTCTTTAATTTTTAAAGATCTGGCACAACCATGGTTGTGGACAATTTCTCAAGCCCAAAACAAACGAAACCGGGACCAGACTTAAAACGCAGAACCAACAATTTTTTATTCACTTTCCAACCCTTAAAAATTTCTCCTGTCATTAAATCATCATCAAAAATCATCACTATGAAAACCATAGAAAGACCACAAATAGTCATCAGCTCGGCGCTTTTTATCCTGCTTGCCATTATCCTGCTGATGCTCACAACCACAAGCTGCATCAGGGAAAGAATCGAAGGCAATTATGATCTTCAGACTGAAGAGCGTAACTCCGGGTCATTCACCGGGGTTGAATCGAAGGGAAGTTTCCGGGTAGAAATAATACCTGACGACGATACCTGGATTGAGGTAAAAGCCGAATCAAACGTGATTCCCTACATTGAAACATGGACCAACGGAAACACCCTGATCGTTGAATACAGGCACGGATATAACATTCGCGAGCATTATCCTGTTGAAGTGTTTCTGCATACCCCTGACCTTGAAAGTATCAGTCTGTCGGGCTCGGGCAGGGTGGTCAGCGGCAGTTTTGACACCCCGCGTGCCGATATCCGCATCTCAGGCTCAGGAAGCATTGATTGTGCTTTCGAAACTGACCACCTGGAAGCAGCAGTTTCCGGATCTGGCAATCTTATGATCAGTGGAACAGCTACCGAAACCGAACTCCGTATTTCAGGGTCAGGCAATATTCAGTCACTGGATCTTCTGCAGTATAACTGCTCGGCCAATATCTCGGGCAGCGGAAACATCAAAGCCTCGGTATCCCATTCACTCGATGCCCACATCTCAGGCAGCGGCTGCGTATACTACATCGGTGATCCGGTGGTGAGTTCGCACATCAGTGGGTCGGGGAGGGTTGTGAAGTATTAGGGAAGTAAAAAGTAAAAAAAAAGTAAAAAGTTAGCCCTGCCTGCCGCAGGCAGGTAAAAAGTGAAAATGCTAAAGCACTAACTGCGGAAGTCAGGGATGGTGGCAGAAGGAACTTTTGGCTACTAAATGCAAAGTGAAACAAAACAAATACAGATCAGGAAAAACGAAACAATCACCTCAAAACAACTCAATGTGAAAAGAAATACCATCTTCATTCTGTTTCTTCTGATGGCATCGGCGGAGACATTCAGTCAGAATTACCAGCAGGCGGCCGGATTCAGGTTGGGTGCTGCAAGCGGATTGACCTACCGCCGGTTTCTGGCGAACGACATCAGCGGCGAATTGATGCTGCTGACCCAGAATCACGGGAAAGTGCTGGCATTTGTCGTGCAGAAACACAAACCGGCACTGCTGTTTGATGACCTTGATGTCACCTTTATCTATGGTGCCGGGGCGCACATCGGCGTGGCCGACAGATACCGGATACACAACGATAATTCGGCTATTGAATACGACCAATGGTATTCAGCCAAGCTGCAGCTGGGGCTGGATGCCTTTGCCGCATTCGAATACCAGGTGCCCCGCTACCCGGTTACGGTGAGCCTCGAATGCAAACCCTATTTTGAACTGTTCGACGACCATCTTTTCGGAATACATATGCCCGTGATCGCTTTCGGGGCGCGGTACACCTTTTAAGTAAGCCCGGAGAATCGCCTTTCTGGAAACAAAGTGAAACCCTCAAGTCAATAAAAAACCATATAAAACACTCAGAAAATGAAAAGAATAACCATAATTATGCTGTTGCTGGCTGCCTTTCTTACCCCTGCACTCAAAGCGCAGGATACCCTCCGTTTGTTTGGCCACAAGGAACGCTACGGCCAGAAGAAACAGATGCGTTCAGGCGACCGCCCGTCATCCGAAATCCAGACCCTCACCGGGCCGGGCCATAAAGTCGGTTTTTATTTCGGCTTTCATACCGATTATTCACAGATTGCCGATTATGACGCCTTCAGCGCCGGGGTAAACCTTGCCATGATCGCCAACCATGGGCTGGCTATCGGAATCGCCGGAAGGGGATTCTTTACCGAGACATTCGATCAGCCTGACGGATCGGGAGGTTTGACAAACTACAGCTATGATGGCGGTTACGGCGGTATTCTGGTTGAGCCAATCGTCCTGCCGAAGTTTCCGGTGCATGTTTCCTTTCCCGTGATCCTCGGTGCCGGAGGCATTGCCAAAAACAGGCTGACCAACTTTGAGTATCCCTACGATTATACCGATGTTTATACCGAAGATGCTGAAGCTTTCCTGATCGCTGAACCCGGTATTGAAGTGGAATTCAATGTGGCCCGCTGGATGCGCCTTGCCGTCGGTGGAAGTTACCGTTTTACCACCTCACTCGGCCCAAAAGAATTTGATTCAGATATGCTGAACGGATTTACGGGTGGACTTTCGCTGAAGTTCGGGATGTTCTGAGAAGATGCATTGAACGGAGCCCTTTGTCCGGTGGTTTCGACTCCGCTCAACCCCCGGGGTGATATTCGGTGGTCGAGCGGAGTCGAGACCACCAATTGTTGTAGCGTAGTCAGAACCACCACAATACAGGTAAATTTGGAACCTGCATTTCACAAAGTAGTATCTGGATGTCTGTTTAATTTATTTAGAAAATGAGTCAGATTCATACATTTGGCTAATCTGCGTAATTCTTCAGCATTTTTAATAATCAGAGCTTCCTTCTTCCCTCTTGACCAACGCTGTATTTGTTTTTCACGTTTGAACGCATCATCAATTCTATCGAATTCCTCAAAATAGACTAATTGCACCGGAAGCCTTTTCTTTGTGAAATTCGCACCTTCTCCCATTGAATGTTCTATGATTCTCCTGTTCAGGTCAATAGTGCTACCGATGTAAAGCCTGTCATCATAACATCTCAGAATATACATATAACCTTTCATTTTAGGAAATGCTGGATTTGCCTGATGTTATAAGGTAATTGCAGAATATTTCTGTTATTTGAAGTGTTGAATACAAAGATACTAATCCTGAAGAGGAATTGTTTAACAAATACATTAAAAACTCATACCTGTTTTCATAAGATTCAGGATCTGGAATTTCGGTATTGTATAGCTCACGGTACCTGCCGGGCACTGCCTGGTGGTCTCGACTCCGCTCGACCACCGGCCAATCTTTGGTGGTCGAGCGGAGTCGAGACCACCAGATGCAGGAGTGGAGTTAATCCCCCATTTCACCTTACACTTACAAGGCGATACTGTTTCAGAAAAATTAACCTTGTTTAGGTGCAGGCATAACATTCAAGTATGGAAGGTTCCGGAACATACATTGACTAAAGCCAGGTGTCCGGCGGTCTCGACTCCGCTCGACCACCGGGTACCCTATGGTGGTCGAGCGGAGTCCATGAAAGTCAACCTTGAAGTTCTGGATGTTATTACAATATGAATTGATGGATTGATGGTGCCTTGAGTCCCGTGGTCTCGACTCCGCTCGACCACCAGTTGTAGGAGCATAGTCAAGACCACCAATTGAGGGAGAAGAGATGAGACGACCCTCGCACAAACACCCGGATAACGCTTGGTGATCGGGCGGAGTACGTTGAGCCTACCTTCGCTCAAACAGCGGAGTCGAGACCACCTATTTTAGGAGCGTAGTCGAGAACACAATACTCTATAACAGAAGCGGGGCCTCGTTGAGAGCCCCGCTTCTGTTATTAAATGATTTGTGTTCAGATATCGCTTACCTGATGACCGTCAGCTTACGGGCACCGGAAACCGTTGTGCCGGCAACAATACGGTAGGTGTACATGCCTGACTTAAGGCTGCTGAGGTCGGCGCGGTAAAGCAGTTCATTGCCCAGTTTGCGGCTGATGACGAGGTTGCCATTCAGGTCGTAAACTTCAAGAGTTCCGCCGGCTGCTTTCTCCGAAACGGCAATCCAGGTATAATCACCGGCAGGGTTGGGGTAATTCTGCCCGGTAATCAGTGAATTCACCGCTTCTCCGTATTCAACACCCGTCATCTCATCCGAAAGCCATTCGCGGCTCAGGCCGATGATTTCGTTGCGAACATCGGCATTGCTGAGCATTTCAAGCCCGATGCCGAAATAGATGGAACGGTAATTCAGCGCTTCGTATTTGATGGCCGCATGCTTGGCTGAGGTGGTGTAGTTGAAGATGATGTCGGCACCGGTGCCGGCGTTGATTTCTTCAGGGTACATGTTTCCCCCGAAAACATCAACGATGTTACTCTGCAGCACACCGCCGAATATCGGGTCAGCCGTATTGGCATTCAGCTTGTTGTTGGCTGAAGACCCATCGGCAACAAAAAGGGCTTTCAGATAATTGGTATAGAAGTTCTGGGTTACGGGCGTTCCGTTTGAACCATCTGCTCCGCTCATAATGTCCCATCCGATATCCTGACCGCCGATAAAGATGTTGTGGCCGGCATCCATAAAGTCCATCACTGCTTCTGCCTGGCTGTCAGATAAGGTAGGAAATGTCCAGGAAATGTTGAGCCAGCAGGTGAATACATCCTGAAAGGCATCGGCGTTGATCATGTCGCGCATCACATTGGCATCGGTAACAGCATAGCTCGTGATACCTGAAGCAGCGAGTCCGTCGAGGTAAACACCCTGGTTGTTTTCCGTTTCAGGTCCGCCGGTGCCATTGACCACAAGGTCGGTTACCCCGGAAACCACCATAACACGGTAGGTTTTTTCCGGTGCTGTTGGATTACTGATTGATCTCATCCTCATCACATAACCCGGGAATCCGGCAGCAGAACCCGGCATGACCCTTACAGTTACGGGGGTGGGCGTGCCTTTGGTCAGGTTTACAGTAGCGGTTGTGGTATATTCCGTTCCATCGATAAAGAAGGATGCCTGCCAGTCGTCCGGCGCATTTTCAGCTTCGAGGCTCAGCTCAAAGGATTCTGTTCCGGCAATGTTGCTGTTTGCATCAATGGTAAATATCCGCTCAAATCCCTGGTAACCCCGCTGAATATAGGGCGCTGCAGAGGAGAAATTGCCAATGTAAAGGTTGGTGCCCCCGATGGCATCCACCTCGTCGCCGGTATAGATTTCCTGGTGATCGCGTGTGACAAAGGCAACCACCTTCATGTTTTCAACGATGGCTTCAATGTTGTTGTAGGCGCCCGGAACAGTATAAGTATAGGTGCGGCTGACGAGTGAGCCTGCGGTGGTCGTGTTGACGGGATCGCCCCATTGTCCGGTGATCAGATGGCGCAGCATATGCATGTGGCGGTAGTTGTTTCCTGCACCGCCACCGGTCTGTGGGCCATAGATGCTGTCCTGGATCAGGGCAACGTTGATGAAATTTTCCGGGGCCGAGGCATCAGCAGTATAGTAGAGTTCCACCTGGATGGTGAGTTCACGCGTTGCAGCTTCGTAGGTTGATGAAAGTCCCACATTCACAGGAGAGGCCTCCGCCATGATCAGATCGCAGGAAGCGGCCCATGCACTGCGGCTGAGGGCTGTGGTGCTGCCGGTGAAAACGTGACGGTTAACCGTTCCCGAAGGGTATCCTGTAAGGGCGGTCTGGCCGGCAATCGCGTCACCGAATGAGGTACGGTAGTCGGGCTCGGTTCCCGAAGGTACCGCAAAGGAACCCTGATGCAGTGCAATCACACAGACCCGGCCGGGGTTGTTGTTCAGGATCGACTGCGCAATGGCATGTCCGTCGGGACAGTAAGTGCAGTGGATTCCGGTAAATTCCTCGAGGATGGCATTTTTGGGCAGGGGATCGGTGGTTACAAGCACCTGCGCTGAGAGGCCTGCAGTTACAAGCATTGCAAGCAGTAAGAGAGGGAATCTTTGTTTCATGGGTTCGGTTTTTGGTGATGTTGATTTCCTGGGTAGTTCATTGCAAATGTGCAAAAAAAGAAGGAGGATGAAACTAATCGGGGAACAATTATTATTTTTTTTAAAAGTGACTGACTAAAATTGAGGATATTACAAAATGAGTTTGAATTGCCGTGGAGGGTTATGTCCGGCAGGTTCCTCACTCTTCTGAAAGCCCGGTCATTCCAGACGAAGTGAGGAATCCCAGGCATTACAGGTACTGATTTTCAGGTCCGACAGTCTTGATTTCGCTGCATTATAATCGTATCTTTACCTGCTACGGGTGCTTATTCATCGTTGCCTGACAATCTTCTGGTCCCGCTCTCATATTCTGCCTTTTCCTGCCATTTTCGACAATCATCCGGTCATTGACCAAACCTGGTTATTAGGATTGAAATATTCATAAAATACTTTCCGGATATGAAAGCAAAAGTCCTTTTAATACTGATCACTTTGATGCTGATGTTTTCATCGGCTGAAGCACAACCTTCAGTCGGAGGATATAATGTGTATTACGGCAACCTGCACAATCATACCAGTGTTTCGGATGGGCAGGGTACGCCCGATGAAGCTTACAACTACGCGAAGAATGTGGCCCAGCTCGATTTTTTCGGGCTGGCAGATCATGCCAACCTGATGAATGCCGCCGAATGGCTGCTGATCAAGACAACAGCCAATCTGTACAACGAGGACAGTGTTTTTGCTGCTTTCTACGGGTTTGAGTGGACAACCTATTTCAGTTACGGGCATGTAACTGTAGTAAATACAGAAGATTATTGTTCAAATTCTTCGCCTACCAACACCTTCGGTGGACTGATCAACTGGCTGAACGCCAGAAACGGCGCTGCATTTTTCAATCACCCCGGCTGGGATGTATTCGCTTTCAATGAATTCAATCATTTTTCGGATCCTCCCTGTTCAAAGTTTGTAGGAATGGAACTATGGAACGATCACGACGGATTCAGCAAGTATTACTATAACAACGGGTATTACAGCAGCGATGGCAACAAAGGCTATTTTGACGAGGCGCTGATCCGCGATTGGAAGATCGGTGCAGCCGGCGGCGATGACAATCACACGGCCACCTGGGGAACGGCTACCCAGTTCAATATGGGTGTGCTTGCCCCGGCAAAAACCCGGTCCGATATTTTTGATGCCATACTGGAAAGGCGTTTTTTCTCGACCATCGATAAAAACCTTGTTCTTTCCTTTAAGATAAACGGACACGAAATGGGGTCAACCATTCCGGGCGGGACCTGGAACGCCATGATTGAAACCTTTGATGCTGACAATGAAGTGATTGTAAATATTGACCTGCTGAAAAACGGAGTGGTGATTCAGAACTGGACACCGGGGCTTGCACATCCAGTGGTGGAAACCTCACTCGCCACTGCTGACGGTGACTATTTTTATGTCCGTGTAAAGCAGGCTGATGGTGGGGAGGCGATCTCTTCTCCGGTATTTATCTCCGGAACAGCACAGGCTCCGCTGATAGCCATCACTGCACCTGCAGAAGGAACCGTGGTTACCGCCGGATCTGATGTGATCATCTCGGCAGAAGCATCCGACACAGATGGAACCATCATGCAGGTTGAGTTTTATAAGGACAATGAGCTGATTGGCCAGGATTTGTTTCCACCCTATAACCTTGTATGGCCGGCATCGGTCCCCGGGAATTATACCCTGACAGCCAGGGCCTGGGACGATACCGGCCTGTCGACCCTGTCGGAGGGCATTGGAATCACCGTGGAACCGCCTGCACCTGAACTTGCCGTCACCCCTGAAAATCAGAATGTATCAGCAGCCCCCGGAACCGCCGCATATACCGTTGCCTCAAATGCCGGCTGGACAGCAACCTGTAATGGAAGTTGGTGCACCGTTACCCCTGCAGGCTCAGGCAACGGAACAATCCTGGCGGAATTCACCGCCAATCCTTCGACGAATGAGAGGATAGCTGAAATAACTGTAACTGTGGTTGGTCTGGCTCCGGTGACGGTTACACTGACACAGACCGGCGCGGTGGAAAAGATTTTGAATATAACCGTCTTGCTGCAGGGTTTGTACAATGGTTCAGGAACCATGCATCCGGCGCTGGATGAATCCGGAATCCCATACTGGGGCGCGGATATCGCCGATAAAATAAGCATTGGACTGCACAACGGA
Organism: Bacteroidales bacterium; assembly: GCA_016705005.1. Lineage (GTDB taxonomy): Bacteria > Bacteroidota > Bacteroidia > Bacteroidales > Lentimicrobiaceae > Lentimicrobium. The sequence goes on from JADIZB010000041.1 coordinate 23,231, forward strand.
AGCAATTATTCCGAAGTCGTGCTGTTGCTAGAAAACATCGATCTGCATACGGATGGTACAGCTGTCGTTACCATTCCGGCCGGATACAATGGTGACTACTACATTACAGTCAGGCACCGGAACAGCATCGCGGTGGTCAGCGCTCTGCCTGTCTCCCTGATTCCGGAAACGGTCACTTTTGATTTTACCTCCGGTGCAATGGTTTTTGGCAACAACCTGGCCCTGATGCCCGACGGCCGGCGGGCTTTGTTCGGCGGGGATGTGCTGCCCGACGGAACCATCGACACCGGTGATATGACTCCTGTGGATAACGATTCACGGAATTTCATGGGAGGCTACCTCAATTCGGATGTGAACGGCGATGGAACGGTGGATACCGGCGATATGACCATCGTGGATAACAACGCGGCCCACTTTGTTACAGTGATTCATCCGTAAAGGTTAAGCCTGCAACCAGTAGGAGAGGAATACCTATTTCAGCTGCTTTCTGAGCATATCAATCGCTGCCAGGGCGGCCCGGCGGATGTTCCTGCCCCGGTGTTCGCCAAAGGTAAACTTCCGCGTTTCGGCGCCTTTCGGGGTTAAAACACATATCCAGGTGGTGCCGACGGGCTTGTCGTTGGTGCCGCCTTCGGGACCTGCTATGCCTGAAACGGCTATAGCACAACTTACCTTAAACTGCCTGATGATGCCGGCAGCCATTTCGAACACCGTTTCTTCACTGACAGCCCCGTGTTTTGAAATCGTACGGTGCGATACCCCGAGTACATTTTCCTTAATATCGTTGGAATAGGCTACGACCGAGCCCTTGAAGTAGGCCGAGCTACCCGGAATGCTGGTGATCAGGTGCGCAATGTACCCCCCGGTGCAGCTTTCGGCGGTAGCCATGGTGTAGCCACTGGCTTTCAACAAATCACCGGTGATCTGCTCAAGGGTTTCATCCCCTTCGCCAAAGACATATTCAGCGATAATCTCATAAAGCGCATCAACCCGTTCGTTGATCAGGGTTTCAAGCTGTTCCCTGTCGGGACCCGTTCCGGTGAGCCTGAGCCGGACAATGCCGGGCTGGGGCAGGTAGGCCAGTTTGATGAAAACAGGCAGTGCCGTCTCCCATGCCTCTATCTTTGCAGCAAGGAACGATTCGCCCACCCCATGGGTGAGGATGGTCCGGTGAACGATGGTGGTTTGACTGAGTTTCTGCAGACGGGGAAGGATGTGGGTGGTCATGATGCCCTTCATCTCAAAGGGCACACCGGGCATGGAAGCGTAGATTTTCCCGTTTTCTTCGAACCACATGCCGGGAGCCGTGCCGTTCTCATTCAACAGGGCAGTGCAGTTCTCAGGAATATCGGCCTGGGCGCGGTTGAGCAGGGTGAGGCTGTAACCCCTTGCCCTGAATATCCTGTCAACATTGTCGAAAGCCTCCTGGTTGAATACCAGCTTTGTGTTGAAATATTCACAGAGGGTAGTCTTGGTGATGTCGTCGCGGGTGGGACCCAGACCGCCGGTCATCAGTATGATGTCGGCATGGGTTTCTGCTTCTTTCAGGGCAGCGAGAATATGCTCCCTGCTGTCGGATATGCTGGTTATCTGGGCGACCTTTATGCCACTGAGGTTGAGCACCTCGGCCATCCATGCCGAATTGGTATCAATCACCTGCCCGATCAGCAGTTCGTCTCCGATGGTAATGATTTCAGCTTTCATTCAGCTTTTCGCTTAAAGATCAGCACTGTAAACAGTGGCTGTTCCATGATTTTGGTATTGTGGGTGCAAATTTAGTCCTTTATGACGTTCATTGGGGTTCTTTTTCATATCGTTTGTGATATTCCCGGTATCCGTGGGTTACGCTGCGCTGCACCCACGGTTATTGGTGTGTCGCCCCTTCGGGTCTGAGTTCTGGTGGCTTTGGTATCCGGGGGTTCCGCTGCGCTGCACCCACGGTTATTGATATGTCGCCCCTTGGGGCTGAGCGGGGGTTGCGGCACTCCCACGTCGGCTTCGCCACACCCACGGTTATTCGTGTTTAGCCCCTCCAGGGCGACATCTTGGAGTTGCGATGCAGACTTCCAACGCCAAACATCCGACATACAACGACTAACGAGCAACGTCTAACGTCAAACGACAAACGCCCAACACCCAACTTTGCATCCCCAATCCTTAAATTTACTATTATTGCAATGCAACCATTTTTTAAGTGATGCATCTCTGTTGTGGTCCGGACTTAAAGCGCTTCTGTATTACTGATGGATGAAAGACAACTCCTGAAGGATTGCCTCGATGGTAATGTGCAGGCCCAGAAGCGTTTGTATGAAACATATGCCCGAAAAATGTTCGGGTTGTGCCTGCGTTATGCGCCGGACCGGAATACCGCAGAGGATTTTCTGCAGGAAGGTTTTATCCGGGTTTTTATGAAACTGGACAGCTACAGATTCCAGGGCTCTTTCGAAGGATGGGTCCGCCGGATCATGGTCAACACCTCGCTCGAAATGCTCAGGCGGAATGATGTGCTTAAATACAGCGTGGAACTCGACAACTCGGCTACAATAGCTGATGATGATGAGGCCTCGGCCGAACAGATTGAGCCCGAAGTACTGATGAACCATATACAGCAGATGCCTGCCGGATTCAGGGCAGTATTTAACCTCTTTGCCATCGATGAATACTCGCACAGGGAAATCAGCAGCATTCTGGGCATCAGTGAAGGAACCTCAAAATCGCAGTACGCCCGGGCAAGAATGTGGCTGCAGAAACGTCTGACAAAAAACAAGTGAGTCAAAAACATGACTGACAGTGAAGATAACATAAGGAAAATTGCCGCCGGCAAACTGGCTGAGTTCGGTATGGATCCTCCTCCGGATATGTGGGAACGCATCGAAAAGCAGATGCGCCGAAGGAAGAGGCTGACCCTGCTCTGGTATGTAGCTATGGCCGCTTCGGTGCTGGTGCTGGTGGGTGTCGGACTGACTTTCCTGATGCCGGGAAATGATCCCGAAACATTGTCTGATCGCAGAACAGCTTCTGAGCAGAAATTAAAAACAGAATCCCCTGTTGGTTCTGATGTTTTAGCCGGTAAACAGGACAATGACAAAACCCAGCCTTCGGCTTTAGTGACCGGATCCGGTAATAATTCATCCGTAAAGGGTCCTGGCAACAAATTCGTTAAAAGTGATCATACCGCTGAAAATCAGTCAATTGATTTGAAACTTCCGGAAGCAACGAACCGGGTAAGCCAGGACGGTTTCACCGGGGAGATATCAACCGTGGCTGAAGTAAGTCCCGATGTCATTAAAGCAGCAGATGTGGAGGTTGTAGAAACCCTCACTGCACCGGTTGTGACCAGTGATGTGGTTTCGCAGAATATTCCTGAAGCAATTACAGTTCAACCTCCGGTTTCTGAAGAACCGGCCAAAGGGAAATGGCAGCTTTCAATGGGTTACAGCAGCGCGGCAGCCATAAATATGAGCAATGAGGAAACCTCTCTGAATTCAACAGGCAGCAATTTCAGTTACGACGGCCTGACGGCAGAGGTCGCCAATGAAACGTCCTATTTTGAAGAGATTGAAAGTATTACGCACGATGCGCCCCTCTCATTTGGATTTATCGTCAGCCATCAAACCGGTAAACGCTGGTATGCTGAAACCGGTCTCCTGTTCACCAGGCTTGGCTACCGGGTGAAAACCTTCGAAATGAACCATATTTATCAGCAGTATGGCAACGAGCTGTATTATCTCGGATTACCTCTGGGATTCCGCTTCTCCATCCTGGAGCGAAAACGTTTCGGCGTGTTCGCTGCTCAGTCGGTCATCCTTGAAAAAGGGATCAGCAGCAGAAGCTTTACCGACACCTATACACAGGAGGTATTGTCTGGTTCAGAAAACAATAAGGCCGGCATCAGGGGAATTCAGTTGTCATCACTTACAGGACTGGGTGCCGATGTGAAGTTTGCTGCTAATCTGTCGGTTTATGGTCAGGCCGGGCTTCAGCTGTTTTTTATGAATGGGACCCAACCTTACAACATCCGCAGCGCACGAATGGCATGGCCTTCATTTCAGCTTGGCGTCAGGATGAAACTGAAATAATCTTCTTCTTGTTCCGGTTCATAATTCATTCCGGGTCGCCTGCAACCTTTTCATAAAGCGCTCATCTCTTTCACGAAGTTTTAAAACACCACACACCATGAAATCAAGACTCAATTTTCTGTCCGGCTCATTTGCTATCCTGTTGTCGGTTATGCTTTTTGCAGGATGCAAGGACAACACCTACGAAGAGATCACTTATAAAGCCAATGTGCCCGTGTATATGGGCCTTGACGAATTCAGGGGCGCGGTGAAGAGAACATCGCCACAGGCCATGGAGAATCCCGGAAAGATTTATTTCAAGGATAATTATCTTTTTGTGAATGAATACCACAAAGGGGTGCATGTGATCGACAACAACAACCCATCGGCACCTGTTTCGCTGGCATTCATCGAAATTCCGGGGAATGTCGACATTGCCATCCGCGACAATATGCTGTTTGCCGACAGTTTCATTGACCTGGTAGCCATCGATATCACCGATCCGGCCAATCCGGTTGAAGTTGACCGCATCACGGATGCTTTTCCCAATGTTTTGCCTCCGCTCGATTACACCTTCCCGGTTTATGGCCTTGATTTCACCAAAGGGGTGGTTGTTGGCTGGGAAACCAAAGATGTTACCGAAGTGGTTGAAAAAGGTGCCGGAATTCAATACCAGTATGTGTTGTTCGATGGTATGGGTGAGCCTGCCGTCGGTGTCAATGAAGTCAGCATCGGCCCTTCAGCCACCGGAATCAGTGGCTCAATGGCGCGTTTTACCCTTAACTCCGGCTACCTGTATGCAGTACACAACAACGACCTGAAAGTTTTCGACATCGGCTCAGTGCCCGGCATCACAACCGGGAATGTCATCGCCCTGGACAGGCAGGTTGAAACGATATTCCCCTATAACAACAAGCTTTTCCTTGGAACCACCACCGGGATGATGGTTTATGACCTCAGTTCGCCTGCTGCCCCGTCTTTTCTGTCTGTATTTACACACATCAACTCATGCGACCCGGTGGTGGTTGAAGGAAACCTGGCCTATGTTACCCTCAGGTCAGGAACCCAGTGCAACGGTTTTACCAACCAGCTCGATGTGATTGATATTTCTTCCCTTACCAATCCCTTCCTGGTTAAATCCTATCCGATGTTCAATCCTCATGGGCTGGGCATCGATAACCACACCCTGTTCATCTGCGACGGTGATGCCGGCCTCAAGGTTTACGATGCCACCGACCCGATGAGCATTCATATGCACCAGCTGGCTCATTTTGCCGATATAAAGACCTATGATGTGATTCCATACAACGGATTGCTGATGCTGATCGGTGCCAACGGATTGTACCAGTACGACTATTCCGATCTTGACAGTCTGAAACTGCTGAGCCACATCCCTGTAATTGTCCCATGATGATTAAATTCAGAAGCGTTAACCGCGATGCCTTACTCCGCATGACCCTTGTTCTGTTATTATCTTTTGCAGCAGGTGGGGCGGTTTTTGCACAGAAGAACCGTGAAATGGTTGTTTACCTGAAGTCGGGTGACGTTGTTTATGGCAGAATCCTGTCGCAGGACAGCACCGGCAACCGGCAGATATCCAACGATTGCGGCATCAGGATGCTTGGCCCTGAAGAGATAGACCACATTGCCAGGGGAGGCTTCAGGAGGCCGGATGTGAAAAGGAGCGGCTATTACAATCACAGTGCCGTTGCATTGCTGCTGGGTGAAGGAATGGATGGTTTTCAGCCCAAACCTTCGCTTACCATGGTCAATGGCTGGCATTGGACACAGCGGATTTTTACAGGTCTGGGCATCGGTTATGAGCACTTCGGCCGGGGCGTTCTGCCTTTGTTTGCTGAATCGAAGATCATGCTTGGCGCTGAATCTTTATCTCCGTTTTTGTCGTTCAGGATAGGCTACTCTTTCCCTGTTGAAAAACAGACATCCACCGACTATTACAGCATTGTTTCCGATACCTACGGAGGCATTCACCTCAATCCTGAGGCCGGTATCAGGATCGCCACCGGAGGCATGAATTCCCTGGTAATAAGCATCGGTTATCATTACCAGGAACTATCGTACCGTGAGAACAACTTTAACGGGTGGAACAATTACAGTAAGGAGGTATTCACCAATTACAACCGGATATCCGTGAAGCTGGGGTTTATTTTTCAGTGACATTGCCTTTGGAATCAATTCAAAACCGACCCTGATATGGCATCAGTTGTAAGATTATCATCTGTATTTACTCTACTCACCTTCATTTTTGTTGCCTGCGACAAGCCGGAGAATACCAGACAGCTTCCCGATTGTATCCGCGCCAAAATAGATGAGATCATGCGTGAGGTGGTGAGAAATCCACCGGCTCAGGTTTGGGAATGGAAAGCCGACGGCAAAACCTATTATTACATTACTTCCGATTGCTGCGACCAGTTTAATTTACTCTACGATGAAAGCTGCAATGAAGTCTGTGCGCCGGACGGAGGTTTCACAGGGGCCGGTGATGGGAACTGCCCCGATTTTCAGGGTCAGATCATAAAGACTAAAATCTGGGAAGATCCAAGGGAGTAGTCAGGCACCCCGGTTCGCGCGCATCTTACAGGTTTTAACGATTCCTGCCCGCCAGAGGCGTTCCTGCATCCTGATGCGTTTTAAACAATGTCATTCTATATTTCAGCAGGGATACAATTTGTCGTATCCCTACAAATGAATACGTCTTCTGCAATTGAGTGTGTGTTTTAAGGTTCCGTTTCCTCCGGCACCACCGACATCACCGGTATCGCTGAAAGGCGGATAAACTCCTGTGCATGTGAGCCCACAAAAAAATCCACCAGGGCCGATTCCTGCTGTGTCATAATGACCATCATGCCTACATCTCCCTCTTTTGCCGCATAATCCAGTATTACCGGAACAGCAGTTTTTTCACCGGATGTGGTTTCGATGATCCGGGTCGAACATTTCACTCCCGCAGCTTCGATGGTTTCTTTTACCTTGTCCATCTGTAATATCAGCCTGGCCATAATCTCCGGGTTATTGACCGACCAAAGGGCCGACACGGCCATGATGTCGGATCGGAATATCTTCGCCATGTTAATGGCCCAGTTGGTTTTCTGCAGAGTAACCTTGGTGAGGTCGAGGGGGAGCAACACCGAATTGCATTTGTCGGGGAGATAGGTTCCACCGATCGAGATTACCGGACATTTCGCCATCCTGATGACCCTGGAGGTATTTCGTCCGACCATGGGTTTCTGGTCATGGTCGTCGGGGTCGTTGCTGCGGGTGCCCATTACGATAAAAGATGACTGCAGCTCCGAAGCTACTTCCAGGATGACCGAATACACGCGCCCCTGCTGCATCCGGGCATCTATCTCCAGGCCGCTTCTGAGTGAAAGTTTGGCGGCGATGGTATCCATATCATCGCTGATTTCTTCCAGCAGTTCTTCATTCTTTTCCTTGTTAAAGACAGTGGAAAGAATACCCTGCAATTCATTCACATAGAGCATAGTTACACTGCACTTCAATTGTTCGGCCAGCCGGAGCGACCAATCAAGTGCCAGCACGGATTGCGGGTTGAAATCGTAAGGAACCAGAATATTGTTCATTGCTCAGCGTTTAATAATTACCTTTGTTGATAATTACCTGTCTTATTAACAAATCAGATCGGATTATGTCACGAATCGGTGAATCGGAATTAATTCTCAATGCAGACGGAAGTGTTTACCATCTTAACCTGAAACCGGAGGAACTTGCCGGAAATATTATTGTTGTTGGCGATCCCGGCCGGGTTGCCAGTGTTTCAAAGCATTTCGACAGGATCGAAGTATCGCGTCAGAACAGGGAAATCGTTACCCATACTGGTTATATCGGTGAAAAAAGGTTGACCGTTCTTTCAACCGGAATGGGTACCGACAACATCGATATAGTACTGAACGAACTGGATGCCCTTGTCAACATTGACCTTGATAAACGCGAAGCGAGGGCAGGTCATACTACGCTGAACATCATCCGCCTCGGCACCTCGGGAGCCTTACAGGCCGGCATTCCGGTCGATTCGGTGGTTGCCTCCACCTATGGCATCGGTCTCGATGGCATGCTTTATTATTACAAGGATCTTGCCGGTGTGCTTGACCGCGAAATTACTGAAGCATTCATCAGTCAGACCGCCTGGCCGGCAGTTTTCCCGCGCCCTTATGCTGTTGCCTGCTCACCTGAATTGCTGAACCATGTGGGAAAGGGATTTCTGCAGGGAATGACAGCCACAGCGCCCGGTTTTTACGGTCCCCAGGGAAGGATACTGCGTCTGGAAACCACCCATCCCGACCTTAACCAGGCCATCGGTGACTTTGAACTGGACGGTAAAAAGGTCTTCAACTTTGAGATGGAAACATCTGCCCTTTACGGTCTGAGCCGGATGCTCGGGCACAACGCGCTGACGGTTTGCGCCATTGTGGCCAACCGGGTGGAAAAGAAGTACAGTAAAGATTACCACCCGGTCATCGAATCACTGATCGTGAATGTCCTCGAAAAGCTGGTCAGCCTGCCCGTCTGATCATCACCTCATTTTCGTGCCTGCTTCATTTCCATTATAAATGGATTGGTTTTTCATGCTCTGAAATGAGTGGTTCACACCCCGGCCGACATGCCCCTGCAGCATAAATAAGCCTGACTAATGTATTAAACAACATGGTGTTGATAAATTCTGTCACCACCCCGGGAGGGAAAGCCCCTTTTGTGATGTAAATTTGTCAGATGAAGATGTCACCCGATCTTGACCCTCAGCTTGAGGCGCTCATCAGCCTGCTCGATGAGCCTGACCATGGTTCCTTTATCAGGGTCCGTGATCAGATTTTTGCTTATGGGTCATCGGCTGTGCCCCTGCTGGAGAGTGCCTGGGAGAATACCTTCGATAATTCGATACAGCAGCGGATCGAGGACATCATTCACAACATCCAGTACGATCAGCTTTTTCTTGATCTGACGCAATGGGTGCACTATGGCAACGACAATCTTCTGGAGGCCTATCTGATCTTCACCCGTTATCAGTTTCAGAGCATCGACCAGGAAGCGATCCGGCAACAGATCGGGTTGATCCGCCGTGATATCTGGCTTGAGCTGAACGACAACCTCACAGCCCTGGAGAAGGTCAAGGTGCTGAATCATATCATCTACGATCTTCACCGGATGCAGCTACCGGTCCGACAGGTTTCCGAACCCCGTTATCTCTTCCTGAACAGTCTGCTTGAATCGCGTACCGGTTATTCATTTGCCCTGGGAGTATTGTATACTATGCTGGCGCAAAGCCTGAACCTGCCGGTGCATGGCGTTATCCTTCCGGGGGAGCGGTATGTTATGGCCTGGCTGGATGCTGAAGGGGCTGCCAGAGATGATAAAGCCCGTGTGATGTTCTACATCAACCCTGAGAACAGGGGAGGCGTGTTCACCCGCAACGAGATAGCTGCCCTGCTTAAGAAAATGAAAATACCCGCCGAAGAAAGTATCTTCAGACCGGTAACAGGCCGGGTAATCCTTGATAAATTTTTTGAGCTATTATCATACCTTTACTCATCCAGCGGCGATAGCACCAGGGTCAGGGAGATTGATCACCTGCGCTCCGCACTCCTGTAAAGAAGTAAAACTTTCACCGGCATGAGGTATGCGTTCATTTCAGCCTCATATTTCCCTGATTCCACTGTTGCATTTCCAAACACTATCTGAAAGCAGGAAAGGTTCTATTATCAGGGGCTGTCTGTATCCTGTTCATTCAGGTAGATTTCTTTCAGGAAACCGATTTTTCTTTCTTCAGTCCATTTATTGGTTGTCATAACTGACAGGTTTTTTACTATTCCGTTGTTCTCTCCGATTAAAAACAAGGCATCATATTCTGCGCCTTTTGCCATTCCGTATAGCTGGTAAAGGATATAATTGTGTGTGCTGTCAGATTCTATAATTCTGCTTTTGATTCCATAAGTATCTGCAAAGAATCCTGAATCCCATTCATAAAACCCCAAAGCAAAACTGTATCCTCTTTTCGAACCATCGGTATTGAATTCATATTTGTCATATTGGTTTAAAGCTATTGCGATCCTGACAGAATCCGGATTTGTTAAAAAGGATTGTCCGCTTATTGAATTATAACCTGATTTTTCCCATTTGCCGGGTATCAATACTGATCCATAGGGCAATTCGATGAATTTTGTCTGGTTTGTTGATGCATCAAAATTACAGCCGACTATTGTACTCACCCTGGAGCCGGTACACCCTGAAAACATTAAGATTGTTATAATAATCAGTTTTGAAGTAATCTTTCTCATATTTATCTGATGGTTTGATCATTTGCGGTTTTGTTCAAAGTAGTCACTTTTTCCCGGTAAGGTCAAGGACAATCTTAACAGCATCTGCTATGCAGACCTCACAAACCTTTTCGGTGAGATGGTTGAGCTTTACTTCTTCCTGCCCTTCGTCTGTTCTTAGATCGCAATCCAGCAGGGTGCGGCAGTCGGTGGTCTGATGTTTTTCGCGGAACCTCCGGTCAAATTCCTGTATCATCGCATAGGTGTGCTCCTTGCTTTCACTGTTGTCAGGATATATTCTGCTGTTGTGGAAACCGAATACCATGTAAGCCCCGGTAACAGCCCCACAGGTCCCCTGCAACCGTCCCATGCCGGCGCCAAAACCACTGGCCACCGCCATGGCTGTTTCCCGGTCGAGATTCAGGGATCCTGCAAAGGCGGTCAGCACCGATTGCGAGCAGTTCATGTCGGCCCTGAACGATTCAATGGCTTTATTTTTAATTTCTTCCATTTATTTGAGAATTGTTGATTCTATAATTAACGACAGTTCAAAAACTTCATTGTTTCAGGTTACCTTTTCCTTCTTCCCCTCTGGCTTCGCTCAGGCATCGGGGGAGGGTACCTTTTTTAAAATTCAAACTGTCTGGTAATCCCTGAATCGTTACGGTTTCTGAATAAAACGCTGTGTTCACCAGGCATAATCAGGTTATCTTGAGGCTGAGTATCATCAGATCAAAAATACATCTTTCCGGCAGAATAGTTCGGGAAGATGTTCATTTTTACCGGAACAGGAAGCAGTTACTATTCAGGAGATAAAGTGCATCAGGGCAGGACAAAGAAGACATTTTCGCCGGCCGGACTGAAAAAGGATTTCGAGAAATCGACTTCACCCCCATGCAGCACCGTATTGAAGAAGTAGAAGATGCCGGGATTGGTATATTCGAAGCTGTGATAACCCAGCAGCCAGTTGTGCTGTTTACCGGCAATGTTGGTAAAATCGGCATATAGGGTATTCTCGGCCTTTTGTCCCAGGATCTGATTCCCGAGCATTTTTCCGGATGTCAGTAATTGTGCGCCACGGAGTACACGGTCATTCTTATTCAGCGCTACATACTTCCTTTCTGAAAACCGGAGGAGGGATATTATCGGCCCGTGTTCTTCTGAACGGATAGCTGGTGCATTAAACAGGATGTTGTCAATAAACGGATCGTTCATATACTGCCAGTTGCCGTTAACTGATAGATAGCTCAGAAAGTAATTGCCCAGGCTGTGCGCGAGTACAGACAAATGCTGCGTTTTTTCCATGTTGTGTTGCCTGTATGTCTTCAGATCGAGCAACAAATTATAGAAATTGTCGCTGCACCTGCGGACCCTGGCAAGCGACTTATTGAAATTGCTGTTCTGCGCCGGCCAGTCGTACAGGATCAGACCGATGTCGTATCTGTTGCTGATCTGTGAGGCGCTGGTCAGCGTCATGTTGAACGATTTGCCATGACCATGCACAAAAAGCAGCAGGTCCTTCCCGGTATCCACTGATTTCATCCCTTCCGTGAAGTTCTCAACCGGATGCAGGAGCCATTCACGACCGTTGCAGGCGGCTTCGATGTAGGTGACTTTGCGGTTCCCGGCAATTTCATTCTGAAAATAGATGCCTTCCGGATTGTCCGGCTCAAAAGGCCTCGTGGTAACAACCAGGATTTTGCGGAGGCTGTCGGGAAGCGGCCCGCTGACAATCCTGAATTTACTCCATTCCTGGATTGTTTCACAGAATCCGAATGAAGATTGCTGGGCTTTGGATTGAAAAACGAAAACAACAATTGCAACAATGAAAAATGTCTTTTTCATGACGGGATTCTGATTAAGTTTCCGGATTTGTGTAATCATCCCATCAAATGATTCATAAAGGGACAACTAAAGGTAGTATAAAATACCGTATTCTGTTTCAGATTCAGACATAAAGATAACAACACCGGCGTGGCCATATCTGGCAACTCCGGTGTTGGAACGTCATAAATACAGAGCGGATTACCTGTAGTAGGCTGTGATGAATTTCAGGATGTTGCTTTCGACCCTGCCGGGTACATCGGTGATATCGGAACGTTCAAACGGAGATCCGGTGATGCTTTCGTAAAGCTCAATGTAGCGTTCCGAAACCTGGTTGACAAAAAGATCGGTCATCTCGGGCATTTGCTGTCCTTCCTTACCCTGGAAATTGTTGGCGATCAGCCATTCGCGCACAAATTCCTTCGAAAGCTGTTTCTGTGGTTCCCCGGCAGCCTGACGGCGCTCATAGCCTTCAAGATAGAAATAACGCGAAGAGTCGGGGGTATGGATCTCATCGATGAGGAAAATATCACCATCATCGGATCCGAATTCATATTTGGTATCAACAAGGATCAGACCCATGCGTGCAGCGATCTCTGTGCCACGCTGATAGAGCTTCCTGGTGTAATCTTCCAGCTTCAGGTAATCGGCTTCGCTCACCAGGCCTGTGCTGAGAATTTCCTCACGTGAAATATCCTCATCGTGTCCAACGCTGGCTTTGGTGGTAGGGGTGATGATGGGCTCGGGAAAACGGTCATTCTCCTTCATTCCATCGGGCATGCGGATGCCACAGATCATTCTCCGCCCTTCCTTGTATTCGCGCCAGGCATGGCCCGAAAGGTAACCGCGGATGACCATCTCAACCTTGAATGGTTCACACATCCGGCCAACGGTGACCATCGGATCGGGGGTGGCTATTTTCCAGTTTGAAACAATGTCGGCCGTATCGTCAAGAAACTTTGAAGCAATCTGGTTCAGCACCTGTCCCTTGTAGGGTATGCCTTTTGGCAGGACCACATCAAAAGCGGAAATCCGGTCGGTGGTGACCATAATCAACAATTCATCCTTGATGAAGTAGACATCCCTGACTTTTCCCACATAGCGTTTGGTCTGTCCGGGGAAGCTAAAATCTGTTGCGGTGATTGCGTTCGATATTTTGATCATTTTCCTGGTTTGATTTCGTTTATGAATGCAGTTTTGTTGGAATTGATTTTTCGTAATTGGATTAACCGGGACCCCGGACGTCAGCGGGTCAGGCCTCGAGCCAGAGATATCCGTAAGGGGCAATGGTAAAAGGTGTTTCCACCTGTTTCCCGTTGAAGAGATTTACAAATTCGGTGTTGTTGTCGTCGATGGCTTTGATGGTGATTTCTCTGCCCGACAGGTTGTTGAGCACCAGCACCCGTTCTCCCGGCATCGACCTGAAATAGGCCAGTACCGGTTTTTCATGTCCCTCGCGGGGTGAAATCTCAAGGGTAGCCCAATGGTTATCGCCCCGGCCGAACACCGGCCACTGACCACGTATGCTGAGCTGTTTCCGAAGACAGGAATTAACCACCGATGTCAGCGATCCGGGATCTTCGAGTTCGGTGGCTGTTTTCTTCCAGTCCATGGGTCCGCGCACAAAATAGCGGGTATCGTCTTTGCCGGTCTCGATTTTAAAACGGGCATAAAAGTCTTCGTCGTTGAGCCTGGCAAATTCATCACCGTAATAGATGATCGGTGTTCCGGGCAGGGTGAGCATGATGCTGTAAGCAAGCCCGATTTTTCGCGGATCCCGGTCGAGCAGTTCCGCCAGGCGGGCTGAGATGCCTTCGCCTACCCTGAAATCCCATCGTTTATCTTTGCAGTAGTGGCCATGGATGATGGCCCTGTCTTCGGGCGTCACCATTTCGAGCGTAAGCTCATCGTGCAGCCTCAGGAACATGAACCACTGATTTTCAGGGGCTATGTCAGGGGTAACTGAGGGGTGCAATACTTCAAGCACCGGTGTGGCATCCTCAATGGCCATCGATTTGAAAATCATCGGCATCAGCGGGAAATGGTAGCCCGCATGACATTCATCACCATTTCCAAAGTATTTGACAACTTCTTTGGGCGGTTGGCAGGCTTCGGCCAGCAGCAGGGTATTGGGCCTGACATGGTCGAGCACGGCCCTGAATATTTTAATGATGGTATGCGTCTGCGGGAGATTTTCGCAATCGGTTCCGTCTTCTTTCCAGATGTAGGGAATGGCATCGGCCCTGAAACCGTCGAGACCCTGACTGAGCCAGAAAAGCAGTATCCTGCTGATCTCAATCAGCACATCGGGATTTTTATAGTTGAGGTCGGGCTGGAATTCAAAGAAGCGGTGAAAAAAGTACCAGTCGCCCGACTTCTCCCAGTTACTCGGGCACATGCCCTTGAACAGCAGGCGGGTTTCCTTGTATTTGTTGGTGTCCTTGTTCCAGATGTAATAATTCCTGAAAGGATTTTCAGGTCCTTTTCGCGACTCCACAAACCAGGGATGTTCTTCTGATGTGTGGTTCATGGCAATGTCGAAAATAACACGCAAGCCGCGGGCATGGGCTTCAGCCAGGAAGTCACGGAAAGCTTTCTGCTTCAACTCTGCGCTGGAATCAACGGGCAATCCAAGCAGGTCGGCCCTGATGTTCCTGTAATCGCGGATGTCGAATCCGGCATCCCTCATCGGTGAATCGAGAATGGGCAGCAGCCAGATACAGGTTGCCCCGAGTTCTTTCAGATGATCCAGTTTTTCGACCAGCCCGTTAAAAGTACCGGCAAAGAAATCAACATACAACGAATAGACCACTGCTTCCTTGTACCAGCCTTCAGGCTGAAGCCCGAAGTGGTTTGAAGTACGCGCAATTTCCAGCTCTTTCAGCAGGAGTTCAAGTTTATTGTTACTTTCCGTGCCCGGATATAGTTCATGCCATGCTTCCTTTATTCTGTCCAGTGGGCTGATATTCATTGCTTTGGTATATTTGTTGAACGTTGCATTTCAGAATGCAAATTTAATTTTTATTGGCGTAAGTGAGTTGGCCCCTGTTTGTTTTTTATCTTAGTATCGGGTTTTATTCAACATTTTCTTTTCTCATGGGGCCAAAGCATTGGTACAGAAGACTGTCAGGTCTGATCGTTACGGTCATACTACTGTTGTGGGTCTTTCCCTTGCAAGCCCAGTACAATTATTTTGACCTTCCTTTTGGCCGCAACAGGATGACCATTCCTTTCGGGAATTTCGACAACATTGTCATCATCGATGCCACCATCAATGATTCGGTGCCCATAAAACTGATTCTCGACAGCGGGGTAGAGGGCATCATTCTGACCGATATGGATATTGCCGGACTGTTTGCTGACCGCTGTGTAAGGAATTTCAGGGTGACTGCTCCGGGAACCATAGAGCTGCTTGAGGCCTGTATAACTTCACCGGTATTGGTAAAGGTTGGCGGACTTATGCCGTCTATAACCAATCTTATATTGCTGAATGAAGACTATTTCTCACTGGAGAGCTACATCGGTACAAAAGTTCACGGACTGATCGGTATGGAAAGGTTCAGGAATATGGTGGTCACCACCAACTACAATCGCAACCTGATTACCTTTGTCAGACCCTCTCACTATAGAATTCCTGATCATGCTGAAATCATTCCGATCAGCATCAGCAGGGGCAAACCCTATATGAATGCCAGGGTTGAATTCGACAATGGAACAATCCGGGACCTTTGGCTGCTGATCGATTCGGGTGCCAATCATCCCTTGTTGCTGGAATACAACAGCCTCGGAGGGTATAAACCTCAGAAGACAATCGAAGCCACCATTGGCAAAGGGCTGGCCGGCAACATGAAAGGAGAGTTTGCCCGCGTCGGATGGCTTATGCTGGGCAATCTCAGGCTCGATAATCCCATTACTTCGTTTACCGATTCTTACCTTCCCGGGAATTCGGACGTACGTCTCCACAGAAATGGTACGCTTGGCTCCGGAGCCTTGTCAAGGTTCAGAGTCACTTTTGATTATTCACGTGAGCGTCTTATCCTGCAGAAGGGATCGGATTTCAGACGCCCGTTTGAATACAACATGAGTGGGATTACCCTGAAAACATTGGGCTCAATGTTTAATGTATATGAAGTCAGCGATATCATTCCCGGATCCCCTGCCGAAATTGCCGGGATCAGAACAGGAGATATTCTGCTGTCCATTGATCAGACCTTCACTTTCACCATGACTTTGGGTGAAGTAAATAAAAAACTCAGCGCCGGTGACGGTATCAGGGTTAACCTGATGCTGAGCCGCGAAGGGACACAGATGGAGGTCAGACTCAGGTTAAAGAAACTGATCTGACGTAATGTTTTCAGATCCGAAAGGCAACCATGCATTCCCGAATTGCATTGCTTTGGAAGCCTTAACTTCAAATGATCACAGACGGTGCCGGACATTCCAGCCTGTCCGGGAATCAATTGTTTTTCGTATTTTTGAAGCTTCATTCCCGCAGCGGGTGCAGATTATTCCGGTAAAATCAAGTCAGTCCATTATGCAAATCACAACATTCTTAAAATATTACAGGCAATCGTTCGTATTGCTGATCATTTTTTTGTTTAACCCTGTACTTTCCTTTGCTCAGCAACAGGGAGAACTGCGGGTTGAACCCCCTTGCTGGTGGGCCGGTATGAAGCATGACCAGCTTCAGCTGCTCGTATACGGAAAGGACATTGCCGCTACAACCGTTAACTTCAGTTACCCTGGAGTTACCCTGAAGGAGACGGTTAAAGTTGAGAATCCGGATTACCTGTTCCTTACATTGTCTCTTGGTAAAAAGGTGAAACCCGGCGTTTTCGACCTTGTATTCACTTCGGGAGGCAAAAAGGTGTTCAGTTACCCTTATGAAATCAGGCAGCGAAGGGATGGTTCAGCCGGGCGTACCGGCTTTACCCCGGCCGATGTGGTTTATCTGCTGATGCCCGACCGTTTTGCCAATGGTGATCCGTCGAACGACAACATGCCGGGTATGCTTGAGCAGGCCGACAGGACAAAGCCTTCGGGCAGGCATGGCGGCGATATCGCAGGAATCAGAAAGAACCTGGGATACTTCAACGACCTTGGCATAACCACATTATGGATAAACCCCCTGCTTGAGAACAACAACCCGGCATTTACCTACCATGGCTATGCCATTACCGACTTTTACAGGGTAGATCCACGTTATGGATCCAATGCCGATTATACTGCCCTGGTTGATGATGCCCATAAAAAGGGACTGAAAGTGATCATGGATATGGTGTTCAATCATTGTGGCATTAATCACTGGTTTATCAATAACCTGCCCCAGAAAAACTGGATCCATCAGTTTCCTGAATACACCCGATCTAATTTCAGGGCCGAATCCCTTACCGATCCCTATGCTTCTGAAGCCGACCGGAACCGGATGCTGCAGGGTTGGTTCGATACCAACATGCCCGATCTTGACCAGCGCAATCCGTTGCTAAAGGAGTACCTGATCCAGAACAGCATCTGGTGGGTTGAATTTGCTGATCTCGATGGCATACGCCTCGATACACAGCCCTATCCCTATAAAGAGATGTTGACTGCCTGGACTGACAGGATTTTTAAGGAATATCCTTCTTTCAACCTGGTGGGTGAAGCATGGTTGCAGAAAGAGTCGATGACAGCTTACTATCAGAAGGATGCCATCGTAGGTGATGGCTACAACTCCGGCATGCCTTCGGTGACAGATTTTCCTTTATATACGGCCATGAACCGTGCATTTACCGAGAACGAAGGCTGGTCGGAAGGGTTGGCCCGACTCTATTATGTGCTGGCCCAGGATTTTTTGTATGCCAACCCTTCCTACAACCTTATTTTTCTCGATAACCATGACCTGAACCGCTATTTTAATTCGGTTGGCAGGGACCTGCCCGCTCTGAAGATGGCCCTGGCTTTTCTTTTGACAACCCGTGGAATTCCACAGATATATTATGGAACTGAATTACTGATGGATGGCAGGGAAAGTGACGGGCATGGTGAAATCCGTAAGGATTTTCCGGGGGGGTGGCCAGGTGATCAGGCAGATGCATTTACCCGACATGGCAGGACCGATTTACAGAACGAAGCATTTGATTATCTGCGGAAACTGCTGAAATACCGGAAAGAGTGTAAAGCCATCACAGCCGGGACTCTGAAGCACTTTATTCCGGAAAACGGACTTTATACCTATTTCCGTAAGAATGGTGATCAGACGGTTATGGTGGTGATCAACAGGAACAATGAGGAAAAAAGCATGAAGATGAGCCGGTTTGAAGAATGTACCGCCGGGTATTCTAATGGTTTCGACGTTATTTACGGCAGAACAGTATCTCTTGGTCAGGAAATGAGTTTTCCGGCACGCTCCGCAACAATATATGAACTCAAAAAATAGTGCTTTAATTGCCTGATTTCCTGGTTTAACCATTCCCATTCTGAAACGCTCAACGCTCTGTAACATTGATACCCAAATCCAGGAAGAAACGCAGGAAGATTGCACCGGTTAAACTATACCTTGCCAGCGGAATTGCCCTGATCCTGGCCATTGTTGCCGGGCCTGCCATCTACAGGTATTCTGTTGCATTCTTCAGGAGCGGATATTCCTTTTCGGCAGCCGAGCAATACCATAATCTGAAAAGTTTCGGTGTACCCATCCCGGGCGGCTACAAAGTTCATGGAATAGATGTGTCGCATCACCAGGGCAAAATCAACTGGACAGAGGTCGATACCATGGATGTGAATGGCATCAGGATTGATTTTGCCTTTCTGAAAGCTACTGAAGGGATTACCAGGCAGGATCGTCAGTTTGAGCGGAACTGGAAAAAAACAAAGGAAGTGGGGATCATGCGGGGAGCTTATCATTTCTTCCATCCGTCGCGCAATGCTGCTGAACAGGCACGGAATTTTATCAGGGAGGTGAAGCTTGAGCCGGGCGATCTGCCGCCGGTACTTGATATTGAAAAAAGCAACCGTCAGTCAAAGAAAGTGATTGTTGACGGGGCGCTCGAATGGTGCCGCCTCATCGAGGAGCATTATGGTGTAAAGCCGATCATTTATACCAGTCCAGGATTCTACAACAAATACCTGACCGACGATTTCGGTGATTATACCCTCTGGATTGCTCATTATTACAAGGATCTGCCCCGGATGACCCACCGTAAATGGCAGTTCTGGCAGCATACCGACAAGGCAAAAATCAACGGAATCAGCAAGGGGGTTGATCTGAATGTGTTCAATGGGAGCCTGTCGAAGCTTAAGCGGATGTGTGTTGAGTAAGTCCCGGGGAAAAGCTCAAAGCTCAAAGTTCAAAGTTCCAAGTTCAAAGCTCAAAGCTCAAAGTTCCAGGTTCAAAGTTTACCCGCCGAAGGAGGGTTTATCCGCCGAAGGAGGGCAGTCAGGCGCGAAAATCAGTGTTCATCGGTGTTATTCGCATTCGACTAAGAAGTGACCTAAACGACGGTGAGCAACAAGATGATCATAAGTCTATTGTGCTCTATTGTGCCTATTGTGGTAAAAAAACAGAGTAAGCAGTAGGCAGTTAGCAGGTATGAGTTTTGAGTAATGAGTAATGAGTAATGAGTAATGAGTAATGAGTAAGGAGTAAGGAGTAAGGAGTAAGGAGTAAGGAGTAAGGAGTAAGGAGTAAGGAGTGAGGAGTAAGGAGCCTGTCCCTCGTCGCCACGTTTCTTATTGAGTAAGGAGTGAAGAGAATGAGTGGTAATTGGCAAATTTTATATCGTAAATCGCAAATCGTAAATTTTTAATTCGTCATTCCCCGCCTATGCTGCGCTTCCGCGGGGCAGGCGTCATTTTTACCCTGAGCGCAGTCGAAGGGCGTTATTCGTAATTCTATATTCAGAATGCTTTTTTCAACTGCTCCAGAGCCTGCAAAAGCGTTGCACGCGGACAAGCCAGGTTCAGCCGCATAAAACCTGAACCTCCGGGGCCAAACTGGGTGCCTTCGTTCAGGCCGAGACCGGCTTTTTCAATCATGAATTTCTTCAGCTCTTTGTCATTCATTCCGGTGGCACTGAAATCGAGCCAGGCCATATAGGTCGCTTCGGGAATAATCACCCTGACCAGGGGCAGGTGTTGTGCGGCAAAACCGGTCAGCGTCCTGATGTTACCCTCTATGTAGTCGAGCAACTGTTCAAGCCAGGCATCGCCAAACGTATAGGCTGCTTCAGAGGCGACATTGCCAAAGACATTCCCCAGCTCTATGTGCATGGCATCCAGTACTTTCCGGTATTTTTTCATCAGGGTGGGATTGCTGATGATCACCGATGCCGTTGCCATTCCGGCCATATTGAATGTTTTGCTGGGCGCAGTCATGGTGACGGTGTTTTCGGCAATTTCAGGCGAAAGTGAGGCAAGCACGGTATGTTTGTAACCCCGGTTGACGAGGTCGCCATGAATTTCGTCTGATATCATCAGGACATTGTATTTCAGGCAGATATCGGCCATTGTTTTCAGTTCGGCGGCGGTCCAGGCATTGCCCCCCGGATTCTGCGGGTTGCTGATGATCAGCATCTTTGCGCCCTCACGACAGGATTGTTCCAGGTTTTCAAAATCCATGCGGTACCGCCCGTTTTCCATGATCAGCTGGTTGTAAACCAGTCTGCGTCCATGCTTCTTAACCGCATCGAAAAAAGGAAAGTAAACCGGTGGCTGGATAATGATTTTATCCCTGCGTTTGCTGAAAGCCAGCACCGCCATATTCAGCGCAGGGACGATTCCCGGTGAGAATGCTACCCATTCCTTACGGATTTCCCAATGGTGCCGGCGTTTCAGCCACCCGATAAGCGAATTGAAATAGGATTCCGGGCGTATGGAATATCCAAGAATTTCATGCGATGCCCGGTTACGGATTGCTTCCAGTATAAAATGGGGTGTACGGAAATCCATATCGGCCACCCACATCGGGATGACCTGATCGTTGCCGAAAAAAAACTGCCGCAGATCGTACTTGACGCAGGCTGTGTTGCTGCGGTCGATGATTTCATCAAAATTGTATTTCATAGTTATTGCCGGAATGAGTAATAGCAGGCGCTAAAATAACCATTCCGGCAATAAGAGACACCTTTGCCTTATTTTGATTCCAGCAATTCGATCCGCTTTGTCAGTAGTTCGATCTGCTTCTGCTGGGCTTCAATGATTAGCTGCTGGTCCTGTATTGCTTTTACCATGGGTGGAATAAAATCGCTGTAGCGCAGGCTGTACAATCCGCTTCCTGAACCCGGTCTGTCAATTCCACTGAAATCATACCCGGTTTTTGCAGCCGCATCTTCCACTTCCTGTGCAATAAATCCTGTATAAACGACCTTCTCTTTTTCAGTAGCGGAGTTCAGCTCTTCTGCCGAAGGTACATAGGGTGTTTCTCCTTCCCTGAGGGTTTTGGTTGATGTATTATTCAGTAATGCATTCAGTGAAGTTACATCAAGGTTGTAGGTTACCGGGCGCAGCATCCTGATGAATTCGATGCCGGGAACGTTTTCACGGATGTTTCTCTTATACCGTCCATCGGAGAAATTTGACCAGCCCGCATACCCACCTATGCTGGTCACCGAAGCATTGCCAATCATAACCCTGTTGGAAGCATTGACTCTGGCGTTGTAACCCAGTGCCATACAGTTGGTGTACCCATCGGTCAATGGATAGGCGTTGGCACCGAGGAAAGTTCCGAATGAGCTGGTGTTGTAATCTCCGGCAGAATAGCCAACGCTGGTATTATAACTTGATGTGTTGTAATACGCAGCAAATTCACCTATGCTGGTGTTGTTAAAACCAGTTTCGTTCTGATATCCGGCATTGTGCCCGATGCCTATGTTCCTGTTTCCGGCATTGGTTGACCAAAGGGCATTTTGTCCGATGGCCAGGTTGTATTCACCGGTTAAATTTGAATAACCTGCCTGCTCGCCTATCGCAAGGTTATAGGATCCGGTAGTGTTACCGATAAATGCAAAATGACCGATTGCCAGGTTGGAATGGCCCGAAGTGTTATTTCTCATAGCATTACTTCCAATGGCTGTGTTATAATACCCCCAGGTATTATACATCAGGGCTTTTGATCCGATGGCCGTATTGTGTGTAGCATGATAGGCAAGTGTTGCGTCGGTGCTGTTGTAATACAGCGCTGAATCGCCCACTGCAACCAGATTACTCCGGTCTGCACTGATGTATAAAGCCCTTACACCGATTGCTACATTTGAAAAACCTGTTGTGTTGTTGTACAACGCCCGCATTCCGACAGCAACATTTGAGTTGCCTGTTGTGTTGTTGGTCATTGCCCTGTGCCCGAGGGCTGTATTATCGTTGCCGGTTAAGTTCTGAAAGCAGCTATAGTAACCGACGGCTGTATTGTAATTGGCGCCATTCATGTTATTCAGAGCATAAACACCAATGGCGGTATTGTAGCTTCCTGTTTCATTGAGGGTTAGTGCCCTGTTTCCAAGTGCTACATTATACAAACCGGTTGTATTTGAATATAAAGACCGGTAACCAAAGGCTGTGTTGGCAAGCCCGGTCGTGTTGCTGTATAGTGACCAGTATCCCATAGCCGTGTTTCCTTCAGCGGTTGTATTGGAGTATAATGCCTGATATCCCATGGCCGTATTTGATTGTCCTGTGGAATTGGTATATAATGCCTGATAACCAGTGGCGGTATTCTGATAACCGGTTGAGTTCGTAAACAATGCTTTTGAGCCAAGGGCTGTATTCCCCGATGCATGAAGATCAATGGTTGATCCGGTTCCATTGTTGAACAGTGCTGAATCCCCGACAGCAACGAGATTATTTTTTTCGGTGTTCATGCGCAGGGCCCTGATTCCGATTGCCGTATTGGAATGCCCGGTCGTATTGTTGTACAGGGTATTCTGGCCAATGGCGGTGTTGTTGCTGCCGGATGTATTGCTATACATAACCCCATAACCTGCTGCAACGTTCATGCTGCCGCTGTTGTTTGAGAAAAGCGGCAGATAACCGATCCCTAGGTTGCCATCGCCGGATGAATTATTCACCAGGGCCTGATCTCCTATGGCTGTATTGTAATGCCCGGTGTTGTTCGTGGGAGTGGTGCTGCCCCGCAGGGCTTCACAACCGATGGCCGTATTGTAAGTGTTGACGCCTGTTGTCCGGTCATCGGCATAGAACATGGCATAATACCCGATTGCAGTGCTACGGTTGTTGGCTTTGTTGTTGTACATGGCCGAATATCCGATGGCCGTAGAGTTGATCCCGGTGGTGTTCTGGGCGAGTGCAAGGTACCCCAGCGACAGGTTGTGCGGAGTTCGTTCAATTCTACCCGAAAGTGCACCATTGATCCTGAATGTCAGGGGGATATCATCGGTAGTTCCGATAAAACTGGTTGTTGCTGAAGTGCCGGCATTGCCGGACAGTGACCAGCCGAATCCGGAGCCAACAAAAGCCCATACAGGTGTGCTGCTGGTGCCCGAATTGTAGTAGAACCCAGGCGTACCATTTGTCTGGTAGATCAGCAGTCCGGTTGCAGGAGTGGTGATCGCATTGCGCTGTGTTAGGGTCATGCGGGGTAAGAGCAAACCTTTTTCTGTTGATTTTACATCCAGCATGGATGAATTGTCGGGATCAGCGCCATCCGCGTTGACAGCAATCTGGGCATAAGCATTTATTCCCAGCAGGATCGTAACAATTAGAAATAGCTTTTTCATGGGTTATAATGTTGATGGTTAACAATGCTCCGGTTTGGAAGACAGTAACAGGCATCAGTGAGCAGAAAAAGCAGACGAGGCGATATTCAGAAAAGTCGTAGGCGGGAAGTCACCAATAGAATAATCAGTGAATGAATTTAGCCGGTATCGTGGGGTTAAAGTACGAAATATTTTACAGAATTCCTAATTCTGAATAACAATATGGAAGCATGACTTACAATGGGAACAACCTGCTTAAAGATTCATAAGGCATGCGCCCCCGTTATAAGAATTACTTTATATCTTCGGGATCTCAAACTGTTTACCAATGAAAATCAACAGAATCTTTTTTCCGGGAATCATCTTTATTTTTTTTACTCCCGGTTTTCTGGCTGCGCAAAACAGAACCATCCCCGAAGCAGCCCGGGATGCCACTGACACATTCAACCGGAAGGAGATGGCTGAAAAGGTAAAGGCGGAATTCATTCATGCCTGGACAGGTTATAAAACCTATGCCTGGGGCTATGATGCCCTGCAGCCACTCAGCCTTAAACCCCACAACTGGTATAAAAAGTCCCTGTTGATGACTCCGGTCGATGCCTTCGATACCATGATCCTGATGGGGCTTGTGGATGAAGCTGCAGAAGTAAAGGAGCTGATTTTTAAGGAGCTTGATTTTGATGTGGATATGGAGGTTCAGAACTTTGAAGTCTCCATCCGCATTTTTGCCGGACTGCTTTCGGCTTACGAAATGGATGGAGATAAACGCTTTCTCTTTTTGGCTGAAGATCTGGCCAAAAGATTGATCAAAGCATTTGATTCCCCGACAGGCATGCCTTACCGTTATGTTAACCTCAGGACAGGGGCTGTTTCCGGACCGGTTTCCAACCCGGCTGAAATCGGTACTTATCTGGTTGAGTACGGCATCCTGAGTAAACATACCGGAAATCCTTTGTACTACCAGACCGCCATGAAGGCGATGAAAGCGCTTTACGCCAGGCGTTCACCCATCAACCTGACGGCCGAAGGCATCAATGTGGAAACCGGAGAGGTCACCAATCCGGTGAGCCATATTTCCGGTTGTATCGATTCTTATCTTGAGTATATGCTAAAGGGTTCCATTCTGTTCAACGACACAACCCTTGCTGCCATGTGGACACCCACACTGGAGGCCGCAAACAGGTACCTGGCCGATTCGCGTGAGAACGGGTTATGGTACGGTCAGGCCGATATGAATACCGGGGAACGGACCGGCACCGTGTATGGATCGCTTGATGCCTTTTATGCAGGAACCCTGGCCATGGCCGGCGACCTGAAACAGGCTGCCAGGCTGCAGGAATCCAATTTCAGGATGTGGATGCTGAACGGGATTGAGCCCGAATCGATGAATTACAGCACCATGGAGGTTGAAAACGGATCCTATATCCTGCGTCCGGAAAACTTTGAAGGGGCTTACTACCTTTATGAATACACCCATGATGTGCGCTATCTGAGAATCGGAAAATCCATGTTTGACAATCTGGTGAAATACTGCCGAAATGATGTGGCTTACGCAGCGCTGAAGGATGTCAGGACCAAAGAGAAACGGGACTATATGGAGAGCTTCTTCTTTGCCGAAACCCTGAAATATGCCTACCTGCTTTTCGACGATTCAGAGAAGCTCGGTTTCAATAAAGTGATCTTCAATACGGAAGCGCATCCATACCTCCGTTAAGTTAACAGTTAACAGGTAACAGTTAATTGTTAATGGTTTGAAGTTGGAAGTGTTGACGTTAGAAGTTCAAAAAGTTCAAAGCCCTGCGGGCGTTCCATGGCTTCGCCGTTCAATGCGCTTCGCGCGTTCAGGCCGCGCTTCCCCGCCTTTTGGTGAAAAGTTCAAGGTTCAATGCTCTTCGCGGTTCTATAGCCTTCGGCTGTTCAAAGGCTTCGCCGTTCAATCGCCTTCGCGGTTTAATGGCTTCGCCGTTCAGTGGCTTCGCCGTTCAATGCGCTTCGCGCGTTCAAAAGGTTCAAAGGTTCAATCGCCTTCGGCGGTTCCGTGGCTTCGCCATTCAATACGCTTTGTGCGTTCAAAAGCTTTCAGGGTTCAAAAGGTTCACTAGGGTTCAATGGCTTCGCGTTCAATGGCGGATTCTGCCCAGTTAAAAAGGTTCGATTTTAACAATTCCCGGCGAAGTGGCCGGGACAAGTTGTGCCTGTGTGGTGAATCTTTTTTATCCGGTATTTCATTCAGGAGGCGAAATTTCCCGTTCCTTAAAGGTCGTTTGAACAGGTTTAAAAATGCTGAAATTATTTTCAACGGGCATGGAATCAATGGAATGAATTTTTTATACCTTCGATGAATAGTTTTAATTCTGATCACTCATTGTCATAAGTTTCTCAAGAGGAAAATTATTCTATTTAAAAACCTTATTATCTGTATTTTAAACTTCCGGCATTGATTTTTGGAGGAAATTTATTACCAGATGTTCATATCAAAACTTAAACTAACATGAGTAAAAATCCGGTAATTCTTGCAGGAATCTGTTTGTTCCTGATCTTATCTCTGTCCCGTCAGGGAGTCGCCCAGCAGCAGTTTGGACATGATTATCATTACCATTTGATGGATATTGGTCTTGGAATGGGTATGGATTATGGTGGACTGGTTGGGGCAAAATTGGCGTTCTATATGCCTTTCAGGCAGATATCCGTCTTCGGGGCCGGTGGGCTACAGCTGTTTGGCATTGGCTGGAATGTCGGCACTACATTCCGGCTTCTGTCGATGAAGAAAAGCAGGACATTCAGGCCAAACATTAAAATTATGTATGGAATCAACCGTTCAACCTATGTTGATGGTGCTTCAGAATACAATGCAATGTTTACCGGCTGGACCCCCGGAATTGGAGCCGAATTCAGGTTCGGGAAAAAGAGAGCCAGTGGGTTTGATGTTGATCTTAACGTTCCCATCGGTAGCGATAAGTTCAAAAATCAGATTAACATGATCGAATCAGATCCACAGGTCGGAACCATGATACAAATGCCTGTGGCAATCTCTATCGGGTATCACCGGGAGTTTTAGGCACTGACATATCCGTTTGCCTGTGTACAGCGAATTTTGTTCCACCGGTAACACTGTGGCACATCATCTCTCCGGTATATTGGTGTGTCAGTGGGTGGGGTACAAACTTTCCGTATATTTAACCAGTGACAATCGTAAAGTCAATGATTAACAGAATACCCTTCAACTTTGCCATCAGGACCATGCTGGTGCTGCTGAGCCTCATAGCCCTTTTCCATTTACTGGTGCTTTCCGGTGTCATTCCCTATACCATCACCTGGGGTGGTAAACTCAGGAGTCTGACCCAGATGCGGTTGATGGAATTTATTTCGCTGTTGGTGAACACCTTACTCATGGTGGTGATTTCTATGAAAGCCGGCTACCTGAATCCTTTTCTCCGGCCTCGGGCAATCACACTGATCCTTTGGTTTTTTGTGGTTCTGTTTGCACTCAATACGGTGGGAAATCTTTTCGCCGAATCTATGTTCGAAAAATTGGTTTTTACCCCCTTAACCCTGGTATCGGCCATCCTTTGCAGGAGAATAGTTTTGGAAAGATAAGAGGGTAGAAGGACTGACGGGAACAGATCAGCGTGTTTTCAAGCCATTAGAGCAATGTGGGGGCATTTGAATGTGGAATGTGCCCGGCACCTTGCTGAGATAACGGCAGTCAGTGCAAGCCCGTTTTATCGTCAGATTTTCAGAAGCAATGGTTATATTCATCTACCACAGCCGGAATGTCATAAACGGTATAAAACCCTGAATTTACCGCGTTGACGATTTTCTCACAATCACCAAGATAGGCGGAAATAAAACTTTTGAACTTGTCATCCGTTTGCTTTGATCTGTAAATCATCATGCGCGTATCGCGGCTGTCTCTTGAATCACTCAGGGTAACCTCATTGCTTTGCGGATTGATGACCAGCAGGTTTCGTTCACCGGGGATTTTCAGGTAATAAAGGTAATTGAGATCATAGGGAACAGCGCCACGCTTGTACAAATCAACCCGTCCTGTCCTGACCAGTTGGATGAAATAGTTTTTGCCGGATGATTGGTGTTTTATAAAACGCTCCCTGCCAATGGAGTAACCATCTATTTCAGCAGGAGTATATACAGCAACCTTACCATCAGGTTGTCTGACAATGCAATACAGATAAGAATTCAGTTTCTCCCTTTTTCTGTAAATCAGGATTTCACACCGGGTAGAATCACCGGCAATGTAAATACAACCACTGCCATATGTAGCATTTTTCAGAATTTTACCGAGGTCTTCAGGCTGATCCGGTGCAGCTGTTCCGTGTCCAGAGACTGCATTCAGAAGGCAGAAGGCAAGGGAGGTTAAGATGTTGAATCCAAGCTTCATAGAATCATAGCAATAATTGGTTTTCCGAAAAAAACCAGGGTCTTAACATTTGTGAATAACCAAAAGGTAAATGTCATTATGTTTTTTCCGAATTCAATCAGTTTTATATGTTCTGACAGACTTATGATCTGTTTCAGATCTTTGATTTTATTTTTTTCTGGATGTATCTTCCTTATGCTTCATCGGAGGCATCTTTAAATTTGATGGTTTTGTATCATGCATTAATAGATGCTGTATCCGAATATTTAATATTAACTGAAGCAGGCATCAGGAAGGTGTTTGGTGTCATAAAATTATAATTTGCCGGAAAAGGATTAAAATTCATGAAAACAGGCATGGTTATAAAACACTGACTTTGATCACAACTTTTTTTTGAATTATTCTGCCAAATCTTTTGTAACAGAATAGCATTTCATATTCACCGCTTCGAAGTCCGGCAAAGGTCCAGATTTCGAAAACCGATCCCCCGGCAACCGGATCGCCGGTAAATGGTCGGTTATTTCCGGATCTTTTGTTCAAGGTTTGAATTCCTGTTGAATCAACTGAATCAAGAAACCAGGCGGAACCACAATCGTGACACGCACCGAATTTTAATACAAACTGTTCATTTCTGCTTATCGTAATTACACTGTCACTGTAACATATTGGTTCGATATGCTGCCCAAAAGCAATGCCCGGCAATGCAATTAACAGAACCATTGTCAATCTGAATGATGTCATGCCGGCCAGATGGTTTTTGCCTGATTCATACCACGGCATAAATTCACAGAATCTTTCATGCAGTTGTCCTTTTTATTTTGAGACCGGTAGTGAAACAGGTGGTCAGTATATATTTCTTTTTCAGAAGGTCCTTTTCTCCAGGATGTGACCATTCTTTGAAATTGTAATTACATTTTTTCTTTCAACGTCCGGTTCTGTTTATTTTTATGCATATTGGTTCCATTCCGAAGGCTGAACACCTTCATGGAAAATTAAGTATTTTTCAGGAAATCACCGTCAATGATTAACAGTTTAACGCCGTTTTCCGAAAAGGACCGGTGTGAACTGAGTTCGTCAGACACAACATAGGTTTCACCTTTGGTGAGTCTGATTTTTTCTCCGGTACCGAGTTCACTGATAAAATCTCCCTCAAGGCAATGCACAATGTGGCCTTTCCGGCACCAGTGATCGGCCAGGTAACCGGCTGAATATTCCACTTTCCTGATTCTGAGTCCCGGAAACTGCATTGTCTGCCAAAAGGCTGTGCCGGTTTCACCTTTATATTCATCCTTTCCGATGGCGTTCCAGTCAATGGTCTGAAATGGTATATTGCTCATTTTATTCCTTATTGTTAGTTGACCTGCCTGCTTTTGTTCTTTTCTTCTGGTAAGAAAGATGGGTCAGGGCGTCAGAAGGTTTGACCGATCTGTTCTTTTTTACCTTGTGATCAGTGCCTGTAAATATACGCTCAAATAGTGATCATTCCGGCAAGCTTTCCCTGGTTTTTATTGCCCTCCTCAGATGAAAGTGTGTTTGGATTCCTGTCTGAATTGTATCAGTTGAATATAGTATTTGTAGGATTAACAGTATAAAAACGATTTAAACAATAAAAAACAGTAATAAACAGTAATAAAAGTGATTTTTTGACTTATATTTGTATCAACCAATTTCTACCGGTCATGAAAAAATCAAACGGCGTTATGGAAGTCTTTAAAATCTTTCAGCATTCAGAATCCTACTTTGAGGAAAGAAGCAAGTCCTTGTCGAACAGGCTGATCTTTCACCAGATCCTGGTCATCTGTGTTTTTACGTTTATCTACGGGATGGTGATGGGGAGCTATCACAGCCTGATTCAGTCGCTGGTGGCGGGGCTGAAGGTTACCTTCCTGTTCCTGTGTACCCTGATGATCTGTTTTCCCTCTTTCTTTGTGATCCAGCAGGTGCTGGGATCGAAAATGAGCCTCCGGCATATGGTCGTCATCACGCTCAGCGGGTTTGTGCTGACTTCGGCCATCGCTCTTTCTTTCGCGCCGATCATAGTTTTCTTCCAGATCACCGGCGGCAACTATCATTTCCTGCAGCTGCTGCATGTGGCGATCTTCGTCTTTTCCGGCATTTTCGGTATGCGCCTGATGATCGAGGCCCTGAAATATGCCTGTGAGAAGAAGGGTACCTATCCGCAGATCGGCGTCACCGTGTTCAGGATATGGATCATCATCCTGGCCTTCGTAGGAATTCAGCTGTCGTGGAATCTGCGCCCTTTCCTGTGCGATAAGAACGAAGAATTCAAATTATTCAGGACCTACGAAGGGAATTTCTACACCGCCATTGTTTATTCGGTGCAGCAGATCACCGCAACAAAGAATTCACCGGCACCGGAGCCTCCACAAGGGTTTGAAAACAGTGCTGACAGCTCAGGAAAATTACAGGCCGACAGCAATGCCATTATTGAGCATTTGAAAGACAGTTTATGGAAGAAGAAATAATGACCATCGAGGAGGTTGCAAAATACCTGAAGCTCAAGCCTCAGACCATCTATACCTGGGCACAGGACGGTAAAATTCCGGCTGCGAAACTGGGCAGGGAGTGGCGTTTTAAAAAATCAATCATCGACCGGTGGTTCAACCGGCACATTGATGAGAAATTCTCAGATTACCTGGAAAAATAAACCATGTTTCCCGGCTTTGATGATGCGGATATTAAGATAGACAGAGGGGATAGAAATTTCAGGTTTAAGTTGGTTTTATACCCTCCCCATCCCTCCCTATAGATAGGG
The DNA here is from genome assembly GCA_016705005.1 of Bacteroidales bacterium. Taxonomy (GTDB): domain Bacteria; phylum Bacteroidota; class Bacteroidia; order Bacteroidales; family Lentimicrobiaceae; genus Lentimicrobium. The sequence goes on from JADIZB010000041.1 coordinate 54,241, forward strand.
AGGGGGTTGAACCTACTATTATTCAGGAATTTACAAATAAATGATATGCTGTTTTTGGTTCTCCCCCTATGAATAGGGGGAGGTAGAGGGGGTACAAATTTCAAGGGTGACCCCCCCCCCCCCCTGTTGGGGGGGGGGGGGTATTTTTTTTTTTTGGGGGATTAAAAAAAAAGGAGGTTGTTTTTGGGGTTCCCCCCGGGGGGGGGGGGGGGGTACAAATCTACATTGGTTTTATACCCTCCTCCGCCTGCAATGCTTTCCGGCGGGGCATGCCCATGAGGCTGTCTGATAAGATAGAAAAGATTTCGTTCCGATAGCTATCGGAATCGGTCAACCTGACATCTGATATTCATTCTATTGTTATATCTGGACTGCCTGCCTGGTATTGATGCCGTTGCATTGATGACATGATATGCCCATTAACCGGCACATAATTCTGCCTTCACTAATCTCTGCGAGATCATCCCAACAATATTACCTTTGCAGGGAATCCTGCCGGCAGTGAGAACCCTGAATTCCACAGCTGCAGCTTCACTATATCAGGTCCATGCAGAAGAAAAAGAAAGAATACCCGAAGGTCAAGAGCAACCTGCATCCCCGTAACAGGCACCGCGAACGCTACGATTTCGCGCAACTGGTGATCAGTCTGCCCGAACTGTCACCCTTTGTCACAAGAAACGTGTACGGTGATGATTCCGTTGATTTTGCCGACCCGCTTGCCGTTAAAATGCTGAATAAAGCCCTGCTGAAACATTACTACAACCTGGAGTACTGGGACATTCCCGATGGCTATCTCTGTCCGCCCATCCCCGGAAGGGCCGACTACATCCACCATATGGCCGACCTGATGTGCCGCCGGAATTACGGCGAATTTCCCATGGGTGATCAGATCAGGTGCGTCGATATCGGAGTGGGCGCCAATTGTGTGTACCCGGTAATCGGCAACAGGGAATACGGCTGGTCATTCATCGGTTCCGACATCGACCCTGTGGCCATTGACTCGGCAAATAAAATCATAGAGCTGAACCCTTTCCTGAAGGAGAAGGTTGAGATCCGCCTGCAGACCAACCCGAAAGACATCTATTTCCGCATTATGCAGAAGGATGAGCCGGTCGATCTCTCCATCTGCAATCCACCTTTCCACGCTTCACCCGAAGCCGCCATGGAAGGCACCCTGCGTAAACTGAACAACCTGAACACCGCAAAAACCACTTCACCCGACCGGAACTTCGGCGGACAAAGCCACGAATTGTGGTGCGAGGGCGGAGAGGAGCGTTTTATCCGGGAGATGATCAGGCAGAGCCGGCAGTTCTCGGGCAGCTGTTTCTGGTTCTCGACCCTGGTTTCGAAACAGACCCACCTGAAAAGCGCCATGGAAGGACTGAAGAAGGCCGATGCCGTGGATGTTCAGACATTGCCCATGGGCCAGGGCAGCAAGATCAGCCGCGTTGTGGCCTGGACATTCCTGGATAAGGAGCAGCAGAGGAACTGGATAAATACACGGTGGAAGGGGAGCAAACAGGGGTAAATTCAAATGATTGCCTAATCTTTTACCCTCACGTCAGACAGATAGGGTGCTGATCATGCCGGGAACGATGAAAATTGTTTAAACAGGCTTCTCCTGAGGGTTTTCCTTCAGTCCATCTTTACATTCCGCAAATTTTCCGAACAACTTTTCAACCCGGAAAATTTCACCGCTATGGGAAAGCACTGTTTGTGCCCGACTCACTATAAATCAGATTCAATCACGCAGGCAAGGCCGCCTGACTGCCCGACAAGGGCGTATCAGCTGTCCTGCAGGTTTTAGTTAGTACTTTTTACCTGTCTGCCGACAGTCAGGCTTTTTACTTTCTACTTTACCCGGGTATTCCTGATCAGGAAATCACTTTGCCTCCTCACTTGCTTACCTGTATTTTTCATACGTATAGGTCAGATAAGAAGGTTCCAGGGATACGGGATCATTCAGCGGTGTGTCGTTTTTTTCGCGGATGATGGTGGTGGCGACCGGCAGCCCGAGATCGTTGTAGGTGTGGTTGAAAATACGGATCAGGGTATCACCTGCCATGTCGGTGATGACCATACGCAGCAGGTTATTTTCCGACGATTCATATTCACCCGGATAGATCAGTGAATAAATGCTTTTGAGGGGATTCGGATGGTTGTCGTATGTTGACCACACGGTGTTGGTGAGCTCCGTTCCCCCGGCAAGTTTGTAATCAGGATATACCCAACCGGTGCCGGAATAGGTGTGTTTATAGGCCAGGTTGCTGTTGTCCCAGTGAAGGACCCTGTAAAAGCACAGGTAAGCCGTATCGCCTTCACCGCAGGGCGGATGCATGATCTTTACGATGCGGTTGTCGTTGATAAGATATTTCATCCTGACCGTTTCATCAAAAGCATACCGGTAAGTAGATACAATCAGGGTATCATCGCGGTATCTGAAGGTCTGATACTGCATCGGACCTGATGGCATCACGGATATCAGTGAATCAATCCTGCCACCGGCATAAAACAGCTTCGTATCGTAGATCAGCTGATCATCATAATAGGTACCGTATTTTACCGGTTTATCCCGGTCATCATATTCAAACGTGTATCTGTAGTGATCTTTGGTGTAGGCCGACAGGCGGTACTCATCCAGGGGTTGCCCGGGATTGTCCTTCCTGCATCCGGTTATGATGAGGATGAACAGGAAAACGAACAGGAGTCTTTGCATAATAGGCTGTTTTTGGGATTGTTTGATTGATGTTAAAATCTGCAGGTCAGTCCGATCCCATGGTTTGTTAACCCCAGATTCAGTTGTACAGCATTGGAGCCCTGCCGGCGGATATCTGAATTAAATAAACGGACGGCTGTTATGGCGTTATGATTGTACAAGGTGTAAAACGGTACGGACAATAAAATGCAGCCGGCACCGGCAATCAGGATTTCCATCTCAGGTTCATTTCCTGTAACCAGCATAACCACTGTGACGCCTGTAAGCACGCCTCCGGTTATTCCAAGGGTATTGGCTGCCGTATGATTTTTCATCGCCCGCTTCATCCGGTTAAAGGCATCCGGGGAGTCTTTCATCAGCGAAAGCATCATCCGTGGTTTTACAGGATTACCATTGAAGTAATACCGGTGCTGATTGATTGAAATGGTATCATGGTGCGACTGACCTTTAACAAAGGGTATGGTGATCAGTATGATCAGCGCGGTAAGCAGCAGGTGTTTCATAGAAATATAACTATTTATTGTTGCACCTGACCGGAATCAACCGGCAATAATTTTCAAAACGCACTTCTTGGCTTTCTCATTCAGCCATGGCCGGCCATAAAAATATTCAAACAGAAATGTCCCGCATGACAGCGGAGTATACCTGTAAGTCGTAATATATTTTCCGCCCCTGGGCTGATAACCATCCATCAGCACCTTCTTAACCGGTGTGATTTGTACCTGATCGGAACCGGAATTTTCAGCAGGCAGCCATATATACCCGGCACTTGGTAAATCTTCAAACCCCAGTTCAAAAGATTCATTCACACCGATGTTCTTAATGATTGTCGTATCGGAGCATATGGCTTGCTGACCATGGCTGAGAAATCCAGACAACAGCAACGCAAGCATGGTCAGGTTTTTTTTCATATCATTAACAGAATTGGAACAAGGGAGAAGTCTTATATTCTGGTGTAAATATAAATGGATGCGGCGACTTTGTCTGCTTGTTATTTCCTGACCGTTAAATATTTTCTTTAAGCCATCCATAGCTGCTGGTAGCAACAGCATATTATGCCATGATGAATCTAATCGGGACTATTGCACACACATTGACAATCCTGCCATTAATGTAGGGCGGGGATGTGAATGAGAGTGATTTAAGCACTCTAACGGCTTCTTTGTCAAGAAAAATATTCACACCTCTGTTTACACACACATCTTCAACTTCTCCTTTTTCATTTATTGTAATAGAAACATATACAGTTCCGGAGATACCATTCTCACGGGCACCCGCAGGGTAAATAACGTTCTTCCGCAGAAAGTCATAGATTGAAATATAACCTTGTGATAAGCGTGGTGCGACATATCCGATTTCCGGATTATCCTCTAAAATATTCTGAACATTGTTCCCGGGAATACTGTCTTCACAAATTGTTTCGTCGTAACATAAATTAAAGTTATAATCCAATTCAATGGTACCGGAGCCGGATGATGGATATTTCCATATGCCGTATGGGATATTTTGTTTATAAGTATAGCTTTCAATTACCTCACCTGTAATAAGTTTTCTGATTTCAGTTGTAAAAAATACTATCGTGTCTCATTTCAACTGTCTTAGAATATTTAGCATCATCTTTTTCCGTTTTTTTTGTAAGATACTTATCCTTGAAATACTCAGTTTTATTGGTTTGAGAATTGCAGACCAGGGTTAGTCCTAAAAACACGGAACATAGAATCTGTATTTTCATGTTTTACTTTTTTATATTGTTGATAATGATTTGCAGGATGTCTTAGATGTGGATTTCGAAGTACTTACATTCAATTCCGCTCTAATGTTTATTAGAAATCCGAATGTTCAATTTTACATTGTACCCTCCATTTTTACCAATCGGTTGTTGTGTGTACTTATTTTTTATTCAAATATCAGTTCATCGATTAATTTCATTTCCTTTAGCATTCCCCATTTCATTCGTGCTGTCATCGGATAACTATAAGCCATTCCTTCCAAATCAATTGTAGTTAATCCAATGCAATGATCATTCTGGTCAAAATAAGTCAAATAGTAATGAATTTCAGGTGTTCCAAGTTCTCCCCATTGATAACTTGAACTGTCATTCAAAAATTCAAGTAATTCCGTCAATTCATGTCCTTTTAATATTTCTGATTTCTTCCAGAAGTCATTTTGAGTCAGTTTTGCGTATGTTACTCTTTTATTTGGAAAAAATATCCCTTTTTCATCCTCTGTTTTGCAAAGGGAATCATATTCTTTTATCATAGGTGTTTCTGCAAAATAACCGTTATTTTCTGCTATCTGATTTTTGATATTTTCTATGTTCGGTCGTCTGATCATAAATATTCCGACTAAAATTACTGAAACAAGTCCAATTGAAAATAAATATTTTGTTGATTTCGTTTTCATAGTGACGCACTATGGTTGATGGTCTGGTGTCGAGCGGGATTACAAGGTTATTTCCTGTCAGTTTGCGCCGGCTTTTTTGCGGGCTACCCATGCCCGTAAACCGCTGAAACCCGCATGCACTTTACCATGTGTTGTGCTTAGTGCATTTTATTTTGTGTTCAATTCTACATCCACTTCAATCTGCCCGTCCTTATTTTTTTGCCTGGAAGTCGTCCTTTTTGTATCGGGTTGCAAGTCCCCTGTAACAATCTGAATCACATCATTATGAAGTTTCTTATAATCAATATCCTTTTTGTAGGTATATGAAAAAAATGTCCCGCCAATTTCAGCGGTTTCTGTTTCTGTTCTTTTATCCAATACATAATCAAAATGCTTATTGTGTCCATGAAACATCAGAACATGTAGCCTGAAAAGCTGGTCTTTATCACTACCGTCAGGATTTGTGCTGTATACATAATAAACAACTTTTGTAAAACTTGAAGAAAATCTGTCTTTTGGAAGTTCTGCAAACCATTCGTAACCCCATATATTTTTATCGTCAAGCTTAAAGAAATCAAAATTGAAGTACTCGTTTATTCCTTCCGGAAGTGCTTTGTTTTTGTATGCTTTATAAAGCAGGTCCATATATTTCCGGCCTTTAGCATAATCGCCAAGTCCGAAATATGAGACCACGATATTTTTAATCATAAAGTACTCTCTCTCCGCAAACTCACTGTCGAACCGCTTAATGCCTTTTTTAATCAACGCCAGCGCCTCTGATCCGTACTCCAGCGAGCTCCGGAAATCTTCACATGAACGACTTGCCGATTCCAGGTAACTTACAATCTCTGTCAGGTTCCATAAAGTATAGTCATATAAACTGTCAGAAACCGGGATCTTTGCTTCAAGTTCCCTGAGTTTTAAATATCCCGGTTCTATCTGGTCGCTCTGAATCAAACTGTCAGCATAACCATACTCTTTTAAAAAATCTTCCTGTCCGTATGATATTAAAGGAATCAGTATGAGTAACAGTAATAGTTTTTTCATATTTCTTAATCAATTGTTCAATTTTGTAGGGTGTTAAGCCACTCCATGTTCAATATTAATAATGTCAAACAATTCATGCAGTCTAACTTTCCAGCATTCAATAATCACAAAATAGCATAATCAACTCGCTTCTCAAGCAAAATGCCACACGGTTGGCGGTATGAAAAGTTGCCGATTGCGGGCGAATACCTGTCAAGTTGCACCACCGTTGTTGCGGGCTGTGAGCTCTGATGTCAGTACTAAAACGGCAATTAAATTTAGCGTCGTGTTACCTGCTGACATTTTCTATTTATTCAAATTCTTCAATCTAACCTTCAACTTGATTATTTATTATTGTTTAAGATAATTTTTCAACAGCCATTATTTGTAAAAAAATGATTTTCTATAAATTAATTGGGCATTAGATTTTTATAAATCTTTTAGTTCCTAATGTTTTCTTTTTATGTGAAACGCTGATCATATACAATCCTACAGGCAAACCGGAAACGTCAATTGTCTTTTGACTTTTAAATGTTGATATGATCTGAATAGCTTTTCCCGAAATATCTGTTATCGAGATAGTGAATAAAATGTTTTCTGCATTTATATTAACATTTAGATAATTGTTGACAGGATTTGGAAAAACTGAAACCAGATTTGTTTCAGTAAGTTGTTCGGTTTCATTTATACCTATTAGTCCATTTTCATTGAAAAGGGCTAATCCTCCTGAATTGATTGAAGTGGCTGTAACCCATCTTGTATTGTTATGGTCAATACAGATATTGGTTGTATATGATCCTGGCATACCCGAATTTGTACAGTTGAATGAGGTCCAATCCGTTCCATCGTATTTCGTAAGTCCTCCATACATTGTGCCTAACCACAAACTGTTACTCGTATCAATGGCAATTGCAAAAACACAATTATCGGGAATTCCAGAGTTTTCATCGTTGTAAACTGTCCAGTTCTGACTATCATATTTTACAAGGCCTTTATACCTTGTGCCTATCCACAAAGTATTCGTATTATCAACGGCAAGCGAACATATCCAACTATCGGGTAGGTCGCAATTAGTAGTATCAAAAACCGTCCAGATGTCGTTTTCAATTTTAACTAGTCCTTTACGTGTACCAACCCATATTATACCTGATTTGTCTATACTTACACAACTGACATTGTTATAAGGCAAATCCGAATTAGATGAGTTGTAAACGGTCCAAATGTTATCATTGCTTATTTTGATCAATCCTCCAGTATCTATTCCTCCTGAACTCATGCCAATCCATTTATTGCTATTTTCATCTATTGTAATGCTGTTTATCTGTCTGGAAGTCAGTGGCGAATTATCTAAAGTGTAAACTGTCCATTCCTTATTAAAATACTTGATAAGTCCGTAGAAGAGCGATCCGAACCATTTAGTTCCGTTTTTCTCACATGCAATAGCTCGGATATCGTCTTCCTCAAGCGGGGTGTTCTCTGAAAAGTACAATGTCCAAACATTATCTTTTATATTTGCGAATCCATTATTTGTCCCCAGCCAAACTGAACTGTCTTTATCAAGGGCAAGACTGACCGGAAAATTATTAGGCATAGGGGAAGTGTTAGTTTCATACTGAGTCCATTTTGTACCATCAAACGAAATAATACGACCTGCTTGGTTATAGTTTAGATCATTTATTATCCACACAGTGTTGTTATTATCAATTTCGAGTGATTTAATTTTGTTGTTTGGCAATATAGAATTCGTATCGTTGTAAACAGTCCATGAATTGCCGCTAAAGTATGTCATTCCAGAATTATAAGTACCGACCCATATATTATTAACCGCATCGCAGGTTACTGAAGTAATAATGTTGCTTGGTATTCCTGAATTTTCGGTGTTGTATACAATCCAATTGCTACCATTAAATAGAGCCAATCCTTCATTCGTGCCGATCCATATATTTCCTAATGTATCAATATCTATTGAGTATACCATATTGGAAGGAATCTCGGAGTTAGAAGTGTCAATCAATTCCCAACTACTTCCATCAAACTTTGCCAGACATCCCTGTTTGTATAGCCGCTCTTGTACAATAACCCAAACAGTGCCATTATTTTCAATCTGTACTTTCCCAATGGAATTGGTAGGCAAAGGGGAATTATCTTTATTGAAAACTTCCCATCCTGAACTACTTTTGTGGAACAAACCTGAAGAATTTGTACTCACCCATACATCACCGTTATTATCAGCCGTTATAGAGTTATAATCTTTGTAATTTTGCGGCGGGTCATAATATGTCCAATCATTTCCTTTAAAACTCGACAGTCCCCCGCAAAAAGTTGTACCTAAATTTCCAACCCAAATATTTCCGTTTATATCAGCTTCTATGCATTGAACGTAATTCTCCTGAATTCCAGAATTGCCGGTGTTTACATTTTCGATTTCTCCTGTAGATATGTTAATTTTGATAATTCCCCCGTTAGTTCCAACCCAGTTAAAGTTTCCTTGAATAACCTGACAATTGACTTTGTCACCATTGGAAAAAACCATCCAATTTGAACTTTGAGGGAATAAAGTTGAAATCTGGCACAGGTAACAGCCGGAAATCAGAAGCATTTTAAAAAAAGGTTTCATAAAATAAACTTTATCTTAAGTAATAATCAGTTTCGTACTTTTCCTTAATTTTTAGTTCAATTTCATTTATTCTTCATCTAAAAGTTTTTTAACTCACGAACTCATGTTTGCACTCGCACCTAACGGATGGCAATAAAAAATGTAGGGCATTTCGAAGCTCCTAACTATCAAGTTACCAAGCCGTTTATTAAATGTTATGTCGTTCAAATTTAGCACTTTCTGCCCTATGTTTTTTATTGCGTATTAGCGTGTCGTTATTTTATTCTAATCAAATCCTACGATTATTGACAACATGATTTCAAGTCCCTGTATCTTAATATTTCCATTCTTATTCAATGATTTAAGTTTATCATTATAGATACTATTTCCAATTCCAATATTATAGTTTACTCTCAGGCCAATAATCTTATTGTAAAACGGAACCATATTATAATAAAAACCAATCCCGGGACTAATGTATTGGCTATATTGGTCAAGTTTTATTTCGTTTATATTCTGTATGTTTTCGAAGTCAAAAGAGTTATTAGATAGTGTATATTTAAAAGAAGCAATCCCATAATCTAAATAACTTATTAAACCAATATACCGTTTTCGCATTATTGCGTAGCCTAGCCCTCCTTCAATCCCTAAATTGTTACCGGCAATCTCATACTCGTTTTTGTTTTCTTTTTGAGCGGCATATACTGTTCCTTTCAAACTCCAGAATAGCTTTCTATAATTTCCAATATATCCAACTTCCGCATATAAATTAGGTGATGATAATGTCGGGAAGTTATTATCTTTTATCAATTCATTAAATTTCTCATAATCTGTTTGTCGTGAACCTAATTCACAAATAATCGGGACTAAATTTATCAAAAGGTCTGTATAAGATGGAAAGATTTGTCAAAGAGTCCTCATTGATTGTTATTATTGGTTCAAGACTATTGTTTTTCCTTGATGAGTTTACTAATTCAATAAAATCAATTGGTACTCCATTTAAATGTCGACAATATGAAGTCAATATTATTCCAGACATATCATCCGGATGATTTATTCCCAAATTATTGAAATAAACGGATAGTTCCGACCCCCACCATAATCCCCATTTGTTTCTTAAATACATTCCTAAATTTAGTTGTGATAATCCAACAAATTCTGTTTCCGGATATGTCAGAATATTTTGTTTTATTGAATCACTTAGAGTTGAATCCAATTGAATTAGACATTCAGTCAAATTCTTAGGAATATAGTTTTTCGAATATTTCTTTTCAGCCTGTCCAATCGAAATATTAGGAATCAAAAAAGTCAATATTGATATTATAATTATGGTTCTTTTCATGTTGTCTTTAATGCACTTAACGGTTGAGGCTAGCGCTGGCGGGCACTTTTGAAAATATCTCTTCCGGCCAGCAGAATTTTTAATAAATGTACAATCTTTCTCCTTACAATCATGCGCCTCCGCAGTGTGGATTTCAGCCTTGTTCCCCATTTGGGTTTGGTATTATTCCACAAAAGTTTCACTTATAGTATTCTTTTACTTCCAATGATTTCTTTATCAGTAAGTTTGCCTAATATTTTTATTATTCTTGTTTATCGATTGTTCTAATTTGATCAATGACTACCCAGCCAATTTGACCATTGTGCTTTACTGACCGTGTAGGGTATTTCTTGATTGAGAGGTCATTGGAGCAATAGTAATTGTTTGCAGATGCTGATTCATTCTATCCGGGAGATTACATACACAAGGTCTGGTTTTTTATCTCGCTACCCACTGTTGGATCCAGATTAACCAGAATGATAGAGCATTGAACTATTTCCATTCTTCAAAATGTCCATCATCAAATATATCTGCTATCAGCGGCTTATCATCATTGTTTTTATGCATTTTTTTGAAAGCTTTTTCCTCAGCCTTTCCTTGGAGCTGATTTTGGTCGAATAATAATATAGCCTTTCTCAAGGATAAGTTCAACCCTGTCCTTAATATTATATTTTTCAAGAAGGGTTTTGCTTAATCGTATCCCTTTTGAATTGCCTATTTGTATTACAGATAAATCCATGGTTGAATATTTTGTAATACAAAGTTATTACATTTTCTTATAAAATGCTCAATATGGTAATTTTTTTTTCAAATCGTGGGTAACGGT
>JADIZB010000042.1 GCA_016705005.1 Bacteroidales bacterium
GCACCTAAAATTTTATAGGGTCTAAAATCAACATCGAGCTTTTTTCTCTAAAGTTGCCTTTACGTCTATTCCAGTAAGAACTCCAGGCTTCAAGTTTCAAGCTTCGGTTACCTTTCAACTGCTTCGTCAAAACTTACGTTTTTATAGTTTTGAATAATAGTATTCATAATAAACGTCTTTAAAATTGTGAGTAAAACTTTGCCTTTTGTGACTTTATTAAAACAGTTTACTGATTTTTAACAGCAATGGCCATGATGACCGTGAGCACCTTTTCATCAACGGGCCAACTTCATATTGCATACCGGGCATTACCAGGTGGTCAAACTTATCACCTTCATAAAGCATAGGCATTTATAGCCAGTGCTTTTTCAACTTTTAAGAATCTTGATTTTCGTCCCATGTCTTTTGAATTTTATATTGTTTTTAAAATGGTTGATTATTGAAAATTTATAGACTCATGAGTGCTGTCACAATAGCATTTACAAGTTTAATGGAATTGAATAAAAAGAATAAAAGTAATCCTCGAAACCTGCCATGCAATTACACATTTTTAAAGAAGAATTATATAATTCACACATAATTGTATTTGAGAACTATTCATATACGGATTGCTGGATTCGTTATCATCGGTCCTTTTTGTTTAAGTTAACTCTTAGTGTTATCAGGTTTTGGATCACAGGCATAATCATCCCGGCATAGAGTTTGTTTGCCCTCCTGAGGATTCATCATACTGGGCTTGCCTTCGAGCTGTGCCAGATGCATCCACACTGAATGCACCCTGAGTAACATTTCTTCTCCATCCATCAGACCATTTCAACCACAACTGTTTCTAACATGGGACCAAGTTCTATTTGACGAATCTTAAAAATAGGTTCATCGCTACCAGCCTGTTTTACATAAACAACTGAGCGTTTGCCAGTCCATAAAACGGCAGAACGGGGAATAACTAATTTGCCTTTGTATTGATTGAGGTTTGCATTTACAATACCTGTCGCAAACATTTCGGGTTTTAATTTACCACCCTGATTGCTGATTTCTACACGCACCCTTGCAACACGGGTAACAGGATCGAGCACAGGATCAATAAAGGAAATATTGCCTGAATAATTGGTTCCTGGCAATGCCTGGATAGTAAAGGAGACTTTTTGACCTTGCGACAAAAAGGGAAGATCACTTTCGTAAGCATCGAACATGATCCAGACATGGGAGATCGGCAACATCAAAAAGACCGAGCCCGGTGAAATATAGTCACCATTGTTAACGCGTCTGGCGGAAACAATACCTGTAGTGTTGGCGAAAACTTCCAAAATCCGTTTACCTTCCCTGAACTTTCGATAGCGGCAATCTGGCTTTCGGAGAGTTTCCATTGGCGGAGTTTATCTTTTGCTGCTTCATACAGTATAGGTTGAGAGCTTTTTGTAGAAACTGTTTCGAGTAACTCCTGTTGAGCGGTTACCAGTTCGGGTGAATAGATTAAAGCAAGTGTTTGTCCCTTCCGGACTACCTCGCCTGTGAAGTTGACAAACAACTTTTCGATACGGCCGGGCAGATAAGAAACCTGGCTTTGCAGTAAACGCTCATCAGCCTGCACCTTACCGTACAAGCGAATATCCTTGACCGGATTTTGTTTGGAAACTAAAGTTGTCAGTACATTGGCCAATTGAGCAGCTTCTTCTGTCATGTGAATTGCGAGGGTCTGTAGTGGTGTCACCACCTCCTGGTTGAGCGGGATCAGATCCATGCCGCAAATGGGGCACTTACCTGGTTCGTGCATGAATCTGCGGATGCATGGCGCAGGTCCAGATGGTGCTTGTAGTGGCTTCGGCTGCTTGGTCGTGTTTATCTTCAGTTTTACCTGGTGAATGAAAGAAAAGCCAACCGAGAAAAAATCCACCAATTAAAATGAGGCTATAGCGGAAGTATCTATTAGAAAATATTTTTTTCATTGTCATTGAATTTTTGTGTTACTGAACCTGTGAAAATGCCATTAATCTTTGAATCCATGCAATGGAAGTATTATAATCGGCAATAGCTTCCATCTGTTTGTATTCGTAATCGAGCGTTTGCTGACGTACACGCAGAATGTCGGTAAGATTGGTGCCTGAAGAAGCAAAGCTCCTAAACATTATGTCGAGCGATTTTGAAGCTAAACGGTATTGATCAGCATACAGTTTTATTCGTCGCTGTGCATCCTGATCTAATTGTATGGCCTGATAATATTCAGTTTTAAGACCATTAGCCGTAGCTATGTAATTTTGAGCGGTTGCTGATTTCAACAAGTCTGCTTCGGATTTCATAGCATTATATTTTTCCGGTAAATAGGCAAGGTAGCCGTAACCATTGGCATAATCATATCCTTGCCATTCATAGAAGACGAGGACATGGGGTTTTGCTGGACCACTGTGTAAGCTAAACCAAATCCAACCATCGGATAGCCCATTTTAGTTACCATTTGTTTACGGGCTTCGAGCGATTTTTGTTCAAACTGCAGCATACCGAGCATGGGATTGTTACTCAAAGCTGTGTCGGAAAGAGCAAGTAAGGACAGTTGGAAATTATCTACAATTAAGGTATCCGGTAAGGCAACCTGAGATTCAGGCGGCCTGTTTAAATAGCTGTTAAATTGCGCTGTAATGGTGTTCAATTGATTTTTTAAGAGTTCGATATTGTTCTGAACATCACTTATTTCAATTTGAATGCGGTACACATCGGTGAGCCCCGAACTGCCAGACGAAGATCCCATTGAATTTCCCGGCATAGCCGGGGAAGTCTGTGCGGAAACTGAACCGGCTGAGTTTCCCGAACTACCACCCATTGTATTCATTCCGGAAGAGCCGGATGAAGACGACTGAGAAGATACAGGAGCAGGAGCATTGCCAGAAGAAGAAGGGTTACCGGATGAAGGACCGGCTTTAAACCGAACTATAGCTAAACGTTCAATCGTTTGTAAGATTTCGATGTTTTTTTGTGAAATGCGGATATTCTGCCTGATCTTATGCATATCGTACCAGGAGCGTTGTACATCGAGGAAGACCTGCAATTTGGCATCGCGAAACGATTCGAACTTCGCATTTGCCATCAGGCTCATTTCATCTTTCGCATTTTTCAATACACCAAACCAGGGGAACATCTGCATAAGCTGAATATCCGCCACCTGGTTACCCGCGACAAGTTCCATGGGTTTGAGGAAGACTCCTACATTAACGGTAGGATCGGGCAAGCTGCCAACCTGCGGTACTTTTTGCAAAGCAGCTTCATATTCAAAATAACGCTGAAGCACAGTCGGATTGTTTTTTGCAGCAATTTCGAGATAACTATACAGTGAATCAGGTTGTTGCTGACTGTAACCCCAAAACCAGCTTCCAAGAGCAAGGAGCGTGAAAAATAGTTGTTTAAATGCTTGTGTTTTCATCGTTATCCTGATTGTTTATTGATTGAATTGTCAATTGGTTATGACGTGTAACGGCCCTTTCTCTCCACATAGCCTGGAATAAAGGAACTACATAAACGGTCATTACCTGAATTACCATACCACCAAACATGGGTATGGCCATTGGGATCATGATGTCAGAACCTTTCCCATTAGAAGATAACACAGGCAGCAACGCTATAACCGCAACCGCCGTTGTCATCATGGCCGGACGTACACGCTTCATACCGGCAGTTACAACAGCCTCGCGAACATCGTGAACCGTGGAAGGATGCCGGTCTTCGAATACCTGGTGAATGTATGTTCCCATGATTACTCCGTCATTAGTAGCAATGCCAAACAAGGCAATGAAACCAACCCAGACCGCCACACTGAGATTAATAGTGTGCATCTGAAACATATCGCGGAGGTTGATACCGGCAACAGAAAAATTCATAAACCAACCCTGACCGTATAACCAAAGCATGATAAAGCCACCGGCGAAGGCCACAAATACACCTGAAAAGTGAATAAATGAAGCAGTAACCGTGCGGAACTGGAAATACAGCAACAACAGGATTAGCAGCAAACTAATAGGAATTACAATAGCCAGTCGTTTGGTAGCCCTCAGTTGATTTTCGTAATTACCGGCGAATTTATAAGACACTCCGACGGGCAGTTTGATAGCACCGGAACTTAATTTGTCCTTCAGGATTTTTTCAGCTTCCTGAACTACATCCACTTCCGCTTTACCTTCGATTTTGTCGAAAATTACATATCCATTGAGGAATGTATTTTCGCTGCGTATCATTTGCGCACCACGGGTATATTCGATATCGGCGATTTCGCTTAAAGGGACCTGTACACCATTCATAGCAGGGATCAAGATGCGTTGCAGATCTTCGGGATTATCGCGGAGTTCGCGGGCATAACGAACCCTGAGAGGGAAACGTTCGCGCCCCTCGACGGATGAAGATAATGCCATGCCTCCAACTGCAACCTGCAACACTTCCTGAACCTCGCTCACTGTCATACCGTATCGTGCCATAGCTTCGCGGTTGAGTTTGATTTCGAGGTAGGGAGCGCCAACAGCCCTGTCGTAGAATACGGCTGATGCTTTTATTGATGGCACCTCTTTTAAGGCCTGTTCAAGTTGCATTCCACCTTTTTCGATTGCATCTAAATCGGGACCATACACTTTTAGTCCCATTGGAGCACGCATACCGGTAGATAGCATGACAAGACGGGCTTCGATTGGTTGAAGTTTTGGTGCAGAAGTCAAACCAGGGATATTAGTCACTTTCACAATCTCGTTCCAAATGTCAAGAGGTTTATTAATCCTTGGGCGCCATTGACGGAAATATTCACCTTTATTGTCAGGAATAAGGCTGTCGGAAGGAATAGCCCTGAATCCTTCTTTTTCAAAATTATATTTTTTACCACTTTGTAAAATATAACTGCCATCTCTATCGACTTTAAACTTCATTCGCTGTCCGTTTTCGTCGAGAATATACTCTGAAAGGTAACTAATGGTGTTCTCGAACATTTGCACCGGCGCGGGGTCGAGGGCTGAATTAACACGTCCCCATTTACCCACAGCAACTTGTACTTCGGGAATAGCGGCTAAACGTTTGTCGAGCGTTTCGATGTACTGAAGGTTTTTTTCGATGCTTGAATGCGGCATACTTGTAGGCATAAGCAGGAATGAGCCTTCGTTTAATGAAGGCATAAACTCTTTGCCAGTGCCAGGGAATGTTTTAGCAGGCCCTTGCCAAACAGCTGTTTGCCTGAAGTTTTTCCAACCCACTTTTTCAAAGCCGGATGCGACAAAACCAAAACTTTTATCAAAGCCCTGCCATGCTAATAATCCGAAAATTAAGGTAACCAATGGAATAATAAGAAACTTAAGTTTGTGTTCCAGAGCCCATCGCATTATTTTTTCATAATAGTGTACCATTGACATCAAAGCGGCAAGGATAATAGCAATGATCCCACTTACAAAGAGAAAGTTAACCAGCAAGCTATTGTGCGCACCCAGAGGCAGCCATTCGACAGAGAGATAATAGGCTGCAACCAGCACCGTAATGGCAATATTGATATAATTCGGAAATTCTTTACGGCTATCAGGCCAGCGGTAATCGAGTAAATTATTTATACCTACGGCAATTAATGCCAGGGCAGGCCATGTTTGCCACAGCATAATAAATATTATACCTGCTGCTATCAGGACACCGTTAAAGATTCTGCGAATCTTCTTTGTATCAATGTTTATTGAGAAGAAGATATGCGTTAAGGTGGGCAATACGATAATACCAAGCAGGAATGCAGCAACCAGGGCAAATGTCTTAGTGAAAGCCAGGGGGTGAAACAATTTACCTTCGGCAGCCTGCATAGCAAAAACAGGAAGGAAACTAACAATAGTGGTTGCAATGGAAGTGACAACGGCAGCACGCACTTCGGTGGTAGCAAGATAAATGACGTCCATTAATTTACGACCACGAATTCCTTTGTTTTCGGGCATTTCGAGGTGCCGGAGGATGTTCTCGACATCCACAATCCCAATATCAACCATTACTCCAATAGCAATAGCAATACCGGAAAGAGCGACAATGTTGGCTTCGATACCGAAAGCCCGCATCAGGATAAAAGTCATTAATACGCCAATTGGCAATAACCCGGCTACGATAAGGGATGCCCTGAGGTTCATCACAAGTATGATAATTACAATGATACTAATGAGAATTTCATGCGAGAGAGCGGATTCGAGAGTGCCGATGGTTTCTTTGATAAGGCCGGTACGATCGTAAAAAGGAACTATAGTTACTTTTGATATGGAACCGTCGGGCAATGTTTTCTGAGGCATTCCGGCTTCAATTTCTTTGATCTTGCTTTTAACATTGTTGATTACTTCCATAGGATTTGATCCATAGCGGGCAACCACCACAGCGCCTACGGCTTCGGAACCGGCTTTATCGAGACCTCCACGACGGGTTGCCGGGCCGAATACTACATGAGCAACATCTTTAATCCTGACGGGAACATTGTTACGGACTGCAACCACAGAAAGTTCAAGATCTTCGAGGTTTTTAACATAACCAAGGCCACGGATTATGTATTCCACATTATTCAACTCCATGGTTTCAGCGCCTATGTCAAGGTTGCTTTTGCGAACGGCATTCATCACATCCATAACAGACACGCTGAATGCTTTTAGTGCTTCAGGATTTAAGTCAATCTGGTATTCCTTGATGAATCCGCCAACCGATGCCACTTCGGAAACACCTTCGGCAGTAGAGAGACCATATTTAACATAAAAGTCCTGGATGGTACGAAGTTCCTGAGGATCCCAACCTCCATTTGGTTTTCCCGTTTTCGGATCACGACCTTCGAGGGTATACCAGTATATTTGCCCAAGAGCAGTAGCATCAGGACCAAGAGTGGGTTGCACACCGGCAGGTAATATCCCTGCCGGGAGCGAACTAAGTTTTTCGAGAATACGGGAGCGGCTCCAGTAAAAATCTATATTGTCCTTAAAAATAATATAGATAAAGGACATTCCGAACATGGAAGTACTCCTTACAGTTTGAACACCTGGAATACCAAGTAATGCGGTAGTTAGAGGATAAGTTATCTGATCCTGGATGTCTTTGGGTGAACGACCCATCCATTCGGTAGCAACAATCTGTTGGTTTTCGCCGATGTCGGGGATTGCATCCACAGCAACAGGATCGCGGGGCAGGAAACCTGAGTTCCAGTTAAAAGGCATGAAAACAATACCGAGGACAATAAAAGAAATAAGGAAGATAAAAGTTATCAGCCGGTTTTCGAGAAAGTATTTGACAAGGCGATTAAACATGGATCCGATATTAAATATTAGGTACAGTATTAGTTAAAAGATCATTTATGAGATCTTAACGACGGCCGGGAGAGCTATTTACCAATTATGGTTCCCGGCAGTCGTCATATCTCAGACCTGATTAATGCATGTGCATGGTGTCAGAATGGTCATGCATGTGGGTAGTGTCGGAAGCCTCTTTTTTAACAAGAGCCATTCCACATACAGGGCAATCGCCGGGTTTGTCTTTTTGCACTTCCGGGTGCATAGTGCAGGTGTAAACTGCCATTTCACTAACGGTTGATTCAACGCCGGTTTTTGGGGTAGTTGAACTGTTGCAGGCACTGAATGTTAAGGCTAAAGAAAAAGCCAGAATCAGCATTGCGAATGATTTTTTCATTTTTTCAAAACTTTAAGGGTTAACAAAATTAGCTGAACTTTAAACAATTGGCAACAAATGTATTATCGGTTATTACATGCAACATCCCATTTTCATTTGATGTTCCTGTGTTTTTGCTTTCTTCAGTTTCATCCCGCATTTCGGGCATTTCCCCGGTTCCATGGAAGTGACTTCGGGATGCATAGGGCATGAATAAAGTGCTGAGGATTTCACCACTAAATCCATTTTGCATTTGGGGCATTTACC
Source organism: Bacteroidales bacterium (assembly GCA_016705005.1). Classification (GTDB taxonomy): domain Bacteria; phylum Bacteroidota; class Bacteroidia; order Bacteroidales; family Lentimicrobiaceae; genus Lentimicrobium. The sequence goes on from JADIZB010000042.1 coordinate 7,891, forward strand.
CGGCGAATCACTGATAACCTCAGGATGCATAGGGCAGGTATATTGAACACTTGTTTTTTGAACCAGATCCATACCGCATTTAGGGCAAGTACCTGGTTTATCACTGATGATTTCAGGGTGCATGGAACAGGTGAATAATATTGGCAATGCTGCTGAATCCGGGACATTGGTGGTTTCAGTCTCTGAAGTGTTTATTTGTGCACTTGCATACCCAATGCTGATAAGTAAAAGGGATACAAGAATGATTATTTTTTTCATGATTTGAGTTTTTGTTATGAAAACTAATTGTGGGTTTCCGGCTTTTCTGACTATGGATGATGCAACTCATGATCAGAAGATGATGATACCGGATGATGAGCAGGATGGGCTTCTCTTGTGAGGTTGAGATCGCGGAGGTATTGATTTATTGTTGAAGTATCACCCATATATGTGTGAGAACCCATCATGTTGTTACCATGCATGGTATTTCCGCCCATCATATTTCCGCCCATCATGTTGTCACCATCTATCATTATTTCACAATAAGTTAGATAGTACAAGTTGCATAGGGAATCGTTCAGGTGGTATAAACTATCTTCCATCATTACATTGGGTTCGGTAAACTGTCCATCAGGGCTAACGTGCAGTTTTAGCAGATTATCATTAGTTTTTGCTACCTGATAGCTCTGTTGTAAGAGTGTTTCGGTTTTTTTCAGGTTTGCGTTTAGTATTTCCTTTTGGCTCTCTTTTTTACAGCTAAAAGCAATAAAAAACAGGAAGGAGATCGCTATTGTCATTACAATATTCTTTTTCATTTTTCTTATTTTTAAATGATTCTGTTGGAGTTTTACTTTGAATTGATTAAATGAACCCGGTATTGAAATGAATAACAATTCCGGCTGCATAAAAAATATTAGTTGACAGAATTGAGGCGATTGATGCCAGAATTCCGCGCAATTGATTTCGGGTTGAGGATTTAGGGGAAGGGAGAGTGTATTACAAAGAGCCAGATGAGGCTTTTTTGCACAAAGACAAGGTTAAATTTGCCTGTGGTTACAAGTTATACCACTAAAAGTGATTACTCCCTAATTAAGGAATTCAACAGCGAAAAACGCCCAGGGAGGCCGGTGAGAAGCAAGTTTTAAAATCAAAAACCGCTCGATGATTAAATAAAGTATAGGAGGAGGGAGGAGGAATTAAGGTCAAAAAATCAACAAAAAAGGATGGTTGTAAAGTGAGAAAACTTTGAGGAGCATTAATAATATTGATAATTCCGGACTCGAACTCACTTTCAAGTTTCGAAAACTTAAAAATATTGTGGCATTTGTCACAATGGTTGTCGCAACAAGGTTCTGGTGTTGAAAATACTGAAAAAGACATAACAGTGGAGCCGCAATAATGCCGGGTAAAAGGAATCCCTGCTGTTGCGATCAACAACAGAAACACAATGACAATATTTCCGGCTTTTTTGAGCATAATTTTATTACAAACTACAAAGGTAACGTATAAAGATGCAGATTGTTATATGTGTTATTGATTTTAACTTTGGATTAGCAAGAATAGTGGTTAACATGGAAGAAAGTAATTGTTTATCAATAGTCCGTTAAACTTCTATTTCACGCCTGTTTGTCTGAGCATTCAGGCAGGAATGTCTTCGTATTGCAAACCTGGCGGTTGACTGTTAAACTTCCATCGCTGGGCAAGCTGCAAACCTGCCTGCCGTCTGGCAGGGACACCGCAAAAGTTGCAGCTTATCCCACTCTTCATGCTGGAGACAGGCAGCAAAGTGATGATCTTTAAATGTTTATAAATTCAGAAGGCATATTTTTAATTACTTGAAAATAAAATATTCAAAAAAGATTAAAGTGGTAATGTATTTGTCAAATAGTAATAATGTGCTAATCGCATGGTTATCATTGAATTGAGATTATACTATTGCTAATTATTTTAAATGGAATGCATTGGAATAAATAGAAAGATGTGGTCAGGATGCTTCCCCAACCACATCTTTATTCATATCCTATATTTCAATAATGAAGATTGTGCATTGAACTATGGTTGGCCCTTACCGTTTGCATTTGGTCGTAACAGGCTTTTATGTTTGCAGACATGTATTGTACTAAGTTGTTACTCATCATGCTTTGATACATTAAGCTGTCGGTATGGTGGTAATTATGGGTTGCATTCATATTGCTTTGATATTCAATAGAATCTAAACCACACATTTCTCCTTCATCATCACCATGCATGTTCATGTGATGATTTTCGGCACCATTTACGTGCTTGGTATAGATATCATGATTATACTCGTAGAAGTGAAGCGAATAAAGACTGTCACAATCATGATAGATATTCTCCTGAGCATAGCACAAACTATGGTCATTAACTGCATTTTTGTGCAATCCAATCATAACGTTGGTTGCATCAATAGATTTCTTTAAATCAAGCTGAAGATTATCCAGCGCAACCGTTGATTGATCGTCATTGTTTTTAGAACAGGATACTGTAATCAGTATTCCTGTAGCAACTATTGCCAGAATCATTTTATTCATAAGAAGTTTTTTTATGATGTGAGTATTCCTGTTTGAATTTGGCGTGTAGCAAATTGTATTGAAGGATAGAAACCAACAGTAACAAAATAGCTTATTGAACAAATCGGAGGGCGCCAGACCTGGTGAAGACAATTTATATAAATGCCGTCAAAGCGACGGGAGATGTAATTTACCCAAATTGGGGCAGGAGTGTATTGTGCCATCACAGGTGTTGTAACAACCGGCTTGCCGCTACAGTTACAATGGCAGAATGGCGAACATAAACAAGGGCTTTCGTTACATTCCAAATCGTGAGTACAATCTATAGAAACAGTATTGGAAACTAAGCACAGATGATCTTGCGGTCGATTTGTTTGAGTATTTGATTTAACTGGTGACTATTTTTAATTATATTCACAGTTGTCATTTCCACAACAAGCCTTCCCTTTGGCTTTCTCAAATGCTTCCCGGCCTTCAGATACCGAAAAGTAAATTAACCCGGCAGCGCCAATAGCATCCGCATAAGTGAATCCAGTCAGTTCGTAAACAAGGCTTGACGCAAGTAAAACGATTGACATACACACAGACTTTGGTGCAATTCGCATCGACAAGAATTGGTTCGGAATTTAACTGCCGGCCGGCTTTCTTCTTTGCTTTCATAAGCCAAATCATTACAGCAATTGAAACCAGGGATATGATTACTCCCCAAAGTGTTGTTTCAGGTTTATGATGGTTGATTATGTTTACCACAATGCCTGCCAGTAACCCTACTGAGAGCAGATAGAATGAGGTGCCGGAAATTTGAAGGGCTTTTATTTCGAAATTGCTCTTAGGACTGTCTGGGTTTTGCCTGATGCGTATGATCATAATAGCAATACCAATCCCTGAAATTACTTCAATAAAACTATCAACACCAAAACCGAAGAGTGCCAACGTTTCATCCTGAACCCCAAACCAGATTGAAACAAGCCCCTCGATGATGTTATAAATGATTGTAAAAATGGCAAGACCTGTAGCAGTTTTATATAGATTCGTTTCCATTGGATTTTACTTCTAAATTCATGGTTAACTAATTATGTGAATGCCTGTGATGCAGATCAGGATAGTGCGGATGTTCGTGGACCAAGGGATTATGGGTGTGAAAATGTGAATGCCATTTGCCCTCAGGAATCGTTATACCCTCATGTGTATGGTTGTGATGACCATCGGCGTGCTGATGATAATGGATGTGTTCCATTGCAACATGCGTGTGCAAATGCTTATGGGATAACAGGTAGGTTACAATTACTGCCAATGCCAGGAGGACAATAGAAATAACATGCACCCATTGAAAAGATCCCTGGTAAAATATATAAGATAAAACCACGCCCCATATCGGAGCCGTCGAAAACATAATCTGTCCCCTGGTTGCACCTAGATTCTGTGCCGAAGTAACATAAAGCATGATACTGAATCCATAAGAGAAAATTCCTACCAATAAAGCAGGGCCAACATTTCCCATAGTTATAGGTTGATTTGCTATCAGGCAACCGATGAGCAGGTTGACTGAACCGGCCACAATGCCTTTCAGGAAAGTGACCGACTGAGGCGAAGCTCCATCGGTCAGGGCCGTCAAATGGTTGTCAATGCCCCAGGAAATGCATGCTGCTGTAATAAGTAAGGCCGAAATTAACCCGCTTGAACCTTCACCCAATGTAGTAACTATCCCCGCTATGACCGTAAGACCAACGCCAATCCATGTATTTCTGTCGAGTGTGTCTTTAAAAATCAAAATTCCTAAAATGGCTGTGGCTACCAGTTCCATATTCAGCCAGATAGAAACCGATGCTGCATTGGCTGTTTTTAATCCGGCCAATAAAAGCACTGGTCCAAGAAAACCACCAAAAAAAATAATTCCCAAAGTCTTAGCCCTGCTTCCCTTGTGAAATAACAATTTTAGGTTGTTGTTTTTGCGGAAAATATATGGCAACATTGCCAAAGCCGCACCAAGATAAAGCAAGCCTGCCAACTGAAAGGAATTTAGCCCATTTAACAGCAGTTTGCTGAAAGGTGTTGCAACTCCAAAAAGGAACCCGGAGAGCAGGCCTGTAATTATTGCAAAACGTTTCATAGTTGTGCCATATTCAAATTTACTCAACTAAACCACAAATTTAATAATGAATTAATGGTTTCGTTCAGTTTAATGCGGTTTGTTTGATCCTTTAATAAAAACTTTCTACGAACTTTCTTGCTATACTCAACATGAGATTTTCCGTGTTTTTTGCCAAATATTTTGCTTCAAGTCGCATCTGCACCTGAAATAACAAGGTAAAGACGTTCGGAATAATCGGGAATAACCTATTTTCGTAAAATCCTCAGGGCATTAAAAATCGCAATTAAAGCAACACCCATATCTCCGAAAACAGCTTCCCACATGGTAGCGATACCGAACACACCAAGAACAATGAAAACCAATTTTACACCCATAGCAAAATAGATATTCTGCCACACAATTTTCCGAGTTATTTTAGCAACATCAATGGCCAGGGCAACTTTCGAAGGTGAATCTGTCATCAGCACCACATCGGCAGTTTCGATAGCAGCATCGGAACCAAGGGCTCCCATGGCAATGCCTATATCCGCACGGGCAAGTACCGGAGCGTCATTAATACCATCACCAACAAAAGCAACTTTGCCTCCTTTGTTTTCAGCTATTAATAATTCGATATGTTTTACTTTATCTTCAGGCAGCAGTTCATAGTAAAACCTGTCAATTCCTAATCTTTTCGCAAAAGCTTGCGCAACATATTGATTATCACCGGTAAGCATGACCGTTTGTATCTTTTTTGCTTTTAAATTTTCAATTGCTTCAATCGCATCATCTTTCAAACTGTCGGAAATAATTATGTACCCGGCATAGACATTATCAATGGCTACATGCACCACCGTGCCATCAACCTGACAAACGGGATGCACGATGTTTTCCTTATGTAATAGCTTATCATTGCCTGCAAGAATTGTTTTGCCATCCACAACAGCCTTAATGCCATGTCCCGAAATTTCGTCTGCCTGTGTGATTTTAGTATTGTCAATTTTATCGGGATAAGCCTCAGTAATGGATTGTGCTACCGGATGATTGGAGTGTACTTCCGCATAAGCCGCGTACTCCAGAATTTGTTCTTTAGAAAAACCGTTGGAGGTAACAACTTCCGAAACCTTAAATTCTCCCTTGGTGAGTGTGCCTGTTTTATCGAACACCACCGTTCTAACCTGTGTCAGAGCGTCCAGAAAATTAGAGCCTTTTACCAGAATGCCTTTACGTGATGCCAAACCAACTCCGCCAAAATATCCCAACGGGATACTGATGACCAAAGCACAGGGACAGGAAATTACCAATACAACCAGGGCGCGGTAAATCCAATCGGTGAACGTTTGTCCGCTGAATAACAGCGGGGGTAATACAGCCAGCAACAAAGCTCCTATAACCACTATCGGAGTATAGTAGCGTGCAAAAGTTGTAATGAACTTTTCGGTTTCCGCTTTTTGTGATGTGGCATTTTCAACAAGTTCGAGAATCTTTGATACTGACGACTCGCCAAATAGTTTATTGACTTTTATAGTTAGTAAACCGGATTGATTGATCGTCCCTGCCATCACTTCATCTTTTTCTTTTACACTACGGGGAACACTTTCACCGGTTAATGCAGCGGTGTCAAGAAACGAATTGCCTTCGAGGATAGTTCCATCGAGTGGTACTTTCTCGCCTGCTTTGACAATGATGGTGTCGCCCACCTTTACCTCTTCGGGGGAAACTTTTATTATCTCCGTGCCTGACTTCAGATTGGCATATTCGGGTTTGATTTCCAGCAAGGCTTTAATAGATTTACGTGAACGGCCAACTGCAATATCCTGGAAAAGTTCGCCCACCACATAAAATAGCATTACCGCCACGGCTTCGGGCATTTGATCAATTGCAAAAGCTCCGAGTGTAGCTATGGTCATTAAAAACTGCTCGTTAAAAACCTGCCCCCTGATGATGCTTTTTACAGCCGATGACACAACGCCCCATCCTACAATCAGATAACCGGTACCGAAAACCAAATACTCCGCAATGTGAAAAGGGGTATTGTGTATTTTATCTTCAAATATGATTCCTGCAATTAATAGTAGCAGACCTGAAGCTGCTTTTAGTATTGTCCATTTGTTTTCTGCAAGTTCGCTTGTTGAAACCAATATTTGCTGCTTCTTAATATCTTCTACTTCAACATCTGGCTCTATCTCTTTAATTCTGGTTTTCACCTTTTCAATGTTGTCAGTATCAATTGTCATTGTGGCGTTTGCGAAATTTACGGATACAAATTTCACACCGCCTAGTTTTGTGAGGTTGTCTTCTATTTTTGAAGCACAAGAGGCACAATCGAGATTTTTTAACTGGTATTTTTTCATCTTCGCGTTTTGTTATATCTCATTCCTATTAATTCCTTTGCTTTTTTAATATCAACTGATCAAATTGAACACTGATGTATTCTTTTAGACCGGTTAAACCAAAATTAAACTGAGAAGTATTCAATCCAACAAAGCCGAATAAACGACACACATAAGTTATAGGTCTCTTACTATGCTCAATAGTTGGTACTAAAATGAATTGCTTCTGAATATTATTAGCGTTAACCGTTATAGGAACATTTAATTTAAGTACCGGATGTTCCCAAGTTATAAAATCGTCATCAGGTATTGTTCCGGTAAAATCAACACAAACAGAATTTTTCTTAGTCTGAATCAGCGAATCAAGAAATGCAACTCCTGTTCTAAATGTTTTTAAATCAACTTTGCCAACAAACACTTTGGTTGTATAATTGAGGAAGAACTTTAGATTGCTGCTCTGAGCAACTATTCGTTCCCTCTTTTACTCGCCGGTAATGACTATGTTCCCTTCAACTGTGCGATATATGGTTTGCGCCCGGGTATAATACCCGGATACCAAAAACAGGACTAAAATTAAAGTTGCTTTCATGGCTTTTGCAATTTTTAAATTGTTTTTGTAACATATAGGGCACCACTTACCCTGCTTAACATTATCGGGCGTTGATTCAAACCGGTGACCGTTCCTGCAGAGCCAAAGCATTTTTGTTTTGCAATTCCCATATATTGTTGAGAGGCACTCCCCTTCATGTTCTTCGGCTATTTGGTGCATGGCTTTCATTCCAAGAGGTTGGTTGCCCGCGCAAACCGGGCACCAACTCTTGCGAACTTTGATGCTAAAAGGGCTAGCAGTCCATTGATGCCCCATTTTGCACTGCCAGAGAAGTTTCCTTTTATTGTTGGAATAATTCTGTGACAAGCAGTTTCCCCCTTTTTTCTTTGCAATTCTTTGCAATTTTGAAATCGGTTTCATGGCTATTCCAATTTTATTCTCAAGCCTCCAGTCCCGTTTTTACGCGGAAAACCTTATACAAATCCGAAACATAAATAAGGCCATCGCCGGGATTGCCGGTGCGTCCATTAGAGGAAATAATGCTGACAATTTTTTCGACTTCAGAATCATTGCACACAACGATAATTACAGCCACTTCGCTGTCAGTAATTGAAAAATGCATTGAAAGCGATGAATCGTCGCTGTTAAAGTTTCCTGTACCCTCGGCCAATGTAACAGTTAAATTTTCATAACCGGCCTGTAACAATTGGCTCAGGATATCATTCGCTTTAAAAGGCTTTACTATTGCTTTTACTTCTTTCATAATAATTATGTTTTTTGTTAATTAACAGGCCATTTCACCGGCATTTTTCTTTGCCGAAAGGAGGTTGTAGGCACCTTTTACAACGACTTTGGCTGTTTTAAAGTCAAAACCTTCGGGTAACACGATTTCGGTAAAGCCTTTGTCGGAGACTCCTTTCTGTACCTGTATCATACGGTATTCCGTAAAGGGTTTACCTTCTTCAACTTTGTTTTTTTCGAAAACAAAAATGTAGTCTTTCTCATCGAAACTGGTAATTGCTTCGTTAGGTACAGAAGTTACCTGGTTTAAAGATGCTTCGATTTCAGCATTGACATACATGCCCGGCATAACGTTTTTACAATTACCGGAAACAGTAGCATATACTTTGAAGGTTTTATCATCACTGATTGATTTGCCTGTCTGATAAATAACAGCATCGTGTTGTTCGGATTCGTTGTTAATAAAGAACCTGATTTTCTGGCCGGTTGAGGCTTTATCCGCATCTTTTTCAAATAAGGTAAGTTCGAGGAAAAGATTGTCGCTATTCACAATTTCGAACAATACATCGGAAGGGGAAACGAATTTGCCGATATTTACATTAACCGTTTTTACATACCCGCTTATTGGAGATACCACTGGTATTGAACGAGAGATATTATCATCGGTAAGATTTGAAGGATTAATGCCAATGAGTGCAAGTTTCTGCTCCAAAGCCTTCAACTGAGTTTTGAAGCTTTTATATTCAGAAGTTACCTGTTGCAGATTTTTTTGTGAGTAAACATCGTCCTTGTAAAGTTCGGTATGCCTTTTATATTCGGCTTCGGCATATTCGAGCTTGTTTTTAGTTTCCAGGTAATTTTGCTGAATATCAATAAATTCCTGATTTTCGAGAATGGCCAGTGTTTGGCCTTTGGTTACGGTACTTCCAGGCATAAGTGATGCGCTTTTAACGAAACCGCCCAGAGGAGAGGAAACAGTCGCAAGGTTTTGTGGGGCAACAGCTATCAGGCCACTTACTTTAAGCGTGCCGCTGAGAGAGCGCATGTCGATTGCCCCGGTTTCGATACCAGAGAGTTTCACCTGGTCGTCGCGTAATTCGACAATGCTGTCAGGTATGACTTCGACTTCTTCTACATCGATTGTTTTCTTTTCATTGTTACAGGAGGATAATGCTACAATGAATACTGAAAGGGTGATGAATGATTTTATGCTATGTTTTATCATGATTTGTTGGATTTACAGAGTTTTACCTGAAATGTATTCGATTTTAATGATGGTCTGGATGTAATTGTTGAGCGCATCAATGTAGTTCTGTTTGATGGTCAGTGCACGGTTGAGGGTCAACACATAATCCAGGTAGTCCATTGCCCCGGCTTTATAGCTACGACCTGCCTGCTCAATGATGTAGCCTGCTTCGGGGACAGCCTGTTGTTCGTAGAAATCGACACTTTTATTGTACTTTTCGTAGTCGTCGAAAAGTGATCGGTACTCCGAAGCAAGCGTTTTAGAATAAGCTTCAGCATTGGTTTGGGCAACTTTTTGCCTGATTCCGGCCGCTTTTGCTTTGGCTGTATAAGGTTTGAACCAGATAGGAACAGTTATGCCTGCCTGAAAACCATTGAAACGGTCACCCGTGCCAAAAGTCCGGGGAACTGAATTTACCTCCTGTATCCCCTGCATGGTTTGACTGAAGTACCCAATTGAAAGATCGGGTAAAGAGCGGCTTTTTTCCAGTCTTTTCTCGAAACCCGCAACTTCAACCTGCTGGCGGATAAATCCTAAAGCCGGATTCTGTTCTAATGCAGAAGAATCGGGTAAAGAAACCATCATCTTTTGTCTTGAAAGCGTATCGGCAGGGATGTATGACTCTGAAGTATTAAGGAGAGTTTTCAGTCTCCGGATATAGATTCCAACATCAGCGTTGACTTGTTGCAACTGGTTTTTTACTTCAAAACTTTGCGAACGGGCAGTGATCATTTCGAGCCGGTTGGTTTCGCCTGCTTTTGCACGCAGCTCGGCTGCGCGAAGAAAACCGGAAAAGAGACTGTCCTGATAAACAAGGAGGTTTTTCTTTTCAATCAAATATGCCAATTGCCAATACGCCTGTTTTACCTGTGTAGCAATTTCAAGCTGTGAGCCTTTCAACACCCATTCACTGCTGCGTATGCCTGCTGCAGCCAGTTTGTACTGGTTACTATACACCGTGGGGAAGGCAAAGGACTGCGATATTGTAAAGCTATTATCCTTGTTGTAAGAATTGATCTGACCATACTCTCCGTCAATTGCCGTTTTAGGAATGTCCCACGAAGCACCTTTTAATGTTTTTTGTGCTTTGAGAGAATAAACCGATGAACGGATAGACAGGTTACTGTCTAAAGCCATCTGAACTGCTTTCTGCAGGCTGATGCGTTCAGCCTGTTGAGCTTTTACCGTATTTAACAGTGACGTACCTAAAATAAGTACGAGCAGCATTGAAAGTGGTTTGGCAAGTTTCTTCCTGAACAAGGCTTTAAAATTACCTGAAGAAAAAATGATATAGAACACAGGCAGAATTACAAGGGTGAGGAAAGTTGCTGATATTAGACCACCTATTACCACAGTTGCCAGTGGTTTTTGTACTTCGGCACCCGCTGAGGTTGATAATGCCATAGGCAGAAAGCCGAGTGATGCCACTGCTGCCGTCATAATCACAGGGCGCAAACGGGTATGTAATCCTTTCCGGACACGTTCATAAATGTCTGTAATGCCTTCTTTTTCAAGGCGGTTAAACTCTGCTATCAGTACAATGCCATTGAGTACAGCAACACCAAACAAGGCTATAAAACCAACACCAGCCGAAATAGAAAAGTTCATTCCCCTTAAATACAATGCAAACACCCCGCCGATGGCCGACATCGGCACAGCCGTATAGATCAGCAATGTTTGCTTTACAGAATGAAACGTAAAAAACAACAACACAAATATCAGAAGCAATGCTACTGGAACAGCAACAGCTAAACGGGCTTTTGCTGCCTGGAGATTTTGAAACTGACCACCATATGTTACATAGTAACCAGTTGGCAGTTTAATTTTTGTATCCATTTGTTTAGTTACCTCGTCAATTATACTCTGAACATCCCGGTTACGAACATTAAAACCAATGGTTATGCGGCGCTTGGTGTTTTCGCGTGAAACCTGGGCAGGACCCGATTTTATTTCAATATTTGCTACCTGTTCAAAAGGTATCTGTCCGCCATTGGGAAGGGCGACTGAAAGATTTTTAACATCATCGAGGCTTTTGCGGTAATCTTTATCTAACCGAACTACAAGCCCGAAGCGTTTTTCTTCGTCAAAAACAACCCCTGCCTGGCTTCCTGCAAAAGCAGCCCGCAATACGCGGTTTACTTCTTCAACCGAAAGCCCGTATTGAGCCAGACGGTCGCGGTTATATTCAACCTGCACCTGTGCCAGACCGGTAACTTTTTCCACGTTGATATCTTCAATCCCTTCGATACTCTGAATGATTTTCTCAACTTCAAAACCTTTTTCAGATAATATATTCAGGTCGTCGCCAAATATCTTAATTGCAACATCCAGTTTGGAACCTGAAAGCAATTCATTGAAGCGCATCTGAATGGGTTGCTGAAACTCGAATTTAACACCGGCTAATGGAATCAAAGCTTCTTCCATTTTCTCTACCAGCTCTTCACGGGTTTTGGCACTGGTCCATTCACTTTTATCTTTCAATGTGATAATATAATCACCTGTTTCCATAGGAGTTGGATCAGTGGGGATTTCCCCTGCACCGATTTTACAAACAGTATGTTTTATTTCAGGGAAATTGTCGAGCAATATTTTATTGGCTTTCTGCACCTGCTCAACAGTATTTGAAAGCGAACCTCCCTGTAAAGTAATTACACCTGCTGCAAGGTCGCCTTCTTCGAGTTGGGGTATGAACTCGCCCCCCAACCGGGTAAACATGAACAAGCTGGCGAAAAACAGCAAGATAGCTGAGCCCGAAACCAGCAATTTATACTTGAGGGCAAAAGCAATAACCGGATTAAACGCCCTGTGAAACCCATCCATAAGGCGATCGGAAAAATTGCGTTTGTGTTCTGTATTTTTGCTCAGGAACAAAGCCGAAGCCATTGGCACGTAAGTAAGCGAAAGGATTGCTGCGCCCATTAAAGCAAAAGCTACCACCTGCGCCATAGGACGGAACATTTTACCTTCGATACCCACCAATGCCATAATTGGCAGATATACGATCAGGATAATGATCTGACCGAATGTAGCCGAACTCATCATGCGTTTGGCAGACTCGAATACATTTTCGTCCATTTGCTGCTGCGATAGCCTCGTAATACCCGGGTGGTGGTGCTTGCTCATGGATATCCGGTGTACCACACTTTCAACAATGATAACAGCTCCATCTACAATCAAACCGAAATCTATAGCTCCCAAACTCATCAGATTACCCGATACGCCAAAAAGCTGCATCATCGAAATAGCAAAGAGCATCGCCAGAGGAATAACTGAAGCTACGACGAGTCCTGCACGCAGGTTGCCCAACAATAATACGAGAATAAATATGACGATTAAAGCCCCTTCGACAAGATTCCTTGAAACAGTGCCTATGGCACGTCCCACCAGGTCGGAACGATTAAGGAACGGTTCGATTTTAACCCCCTGGGGTAATGATTTCTGGATTGACTCTATTCGTGTTTTAACGTTTTCGACAACCTCGTGTGCGTTTGCGCCTTTCAGCATCATCACCACCCCGCCAACAGCCTCTGCAGTATCCACCACCAAAGCACCATAACGTGTTGCGCTTCCGTATTGTACGGTTGCCACGTCACGTATCAAAACCGGTATGCCGGAAAGATTGTTTTTTACTACTATTTTTTCAATGTCTTCTATGGTTTTAACCAAACCAATACCACGGATAAAATATGCAGTTGGTTTTTTATCAATATAAGCGCTTCCGGTGTTTTCGTTATTCCGTTCAAGCGCATCAAAAATATCCGTAAGGGTAAGATTCATCCCCCTGAGCCTTTCGGGATTTACAGCAATTTCGTATTGTTTTACAAAACCACCGTAACTATTGATGTCAGCCACGCCCGGAGTGCCAAGCATTTCACGGCGTACTACCCAGTCCTGAATAGTTCTCAGTTCCATCGGGGTATATTTTTTTTCATAACCTTTATCAACTGCAAGGCGGTACTGGTATATTTCGCCCAGGCCTGAGGAAATTGGAGCAAGCTCAATTTTAGCTAATCCGGCAGGTATTACGTCCTCTGCTTCTTTCAATCGTTCGCTTAATTGCTGTCGGGCCCAATACACATCAACCCCGTCTTTAAATACAACGGTAATTACCGACAACCCTAAACGGGATATTGAACGGAGCTCAATAATATCCGGAATATTTGCAATGGCCACTTCAATGGGAGCTGTAATGAAGCTTTCGACTTCCTGCACAGCCAGCGATGGTGCAAGTGCAATAACCTGCACCTGGTTATTCGTAATGTCGGGAATGGCATCGATGGGCAGGCGGGTTAATGAATAGGTTCCCCAGCCGATTAATGTCACCACAAAGAGCCCGACAATGAATTTATTTTTAATTGAGAATTGAATGATGCGTTCTATCATGTTAATCTCCTTGTTTGATGGTTATTTTTCGTGTTGACTATAATACTTTAAGAAACTGGCTTTGGTCTCAAAATAAACCACTTCAGGTTTATTTTTCGACTGTAGTCCAATTACTGCTTTTGCTTTATTAATTAATTTCCCTGTAATAGTATCTTTAGCGAAACCACAACTCTGGTAGTTATTGGAAAACCAATCGTAACAACCATCACTACATACAAAATACGGTAGCTCATTTAATGTGATCCTATTTGTAATATGAGGTTCAAGTTCATTTCCATTCATACAAACCCAATCAGGAGGTAAAATTTTACCGTACATAAAATGCATACGATACTTAAATCTTAATTCGCACCAGTATTGCTGTATGTATAAAAAACTGAAAAGAAACAGTAGGATTGAGACAAACGTAATGATTGATACTCTGTTAAACCGCTTGTCTGCTTCCAGTTGCCTTTTTATAACTTCTTCTTTAGAAATTTTGTTTTTTTTCATCTGTTTGTTAGCCGAACTCACATCAAAAGATTTACAGGCAAATACGTGATACATCACAAGCAAACCTTTAAAGTTGGCTCATGGCATCAAATAAATGCAAATGCAGATTTTAGACTAGTTTCGGCGGTTGCCAGATAGATTCAAAAGAAGACGAGAAGGAAGGAGAGATTATAGCGGAATATTGCTCCATTTGGAATGGATAGCAATCAATCAGAATAGTATAGGTTTGAGAAATAAACGGTGTGACACAACAATTGCAAGTACAGAAAGGCGAACACTGATCAGAAGTGTTATGATGACTGTTACCTGCATGAGAAGATAATTCGGTATTCTGCACAGATATATCCAGTGGAGCATCAATGCACGGATAGGCATTGAGTACCAGAAGGTAAAAGGATAATATGAGCGCAAGTTTATTCATATCTTTAATAAACCACAAAAGTAATAAATAAGTTCATGCAACTGAGTTGCAAAGTTTCTACCTGCAATTAGCGCAGATCCCTTTTACCACCATATTGATACTTTCGGGTGTGAACTGAACTGGCAGTGTAAGCGAAGGGACTGGAATATCATTAAGGCAATATGTATTCTGACATTTTGTACAATGAAAATGTACATGGAGATCCTGTGGATTGCATTGGCAAGATTCGGTGCAAAGCGCATATTTAACAGCACCTGTTCCGTCGTCGATACCATGAATTAACTTGTTTTCCTCGAACGTTCTGAGCGTTCTGTATAATGTCACCTTATCTGCTTTATGAAATTTAAGTTCCAGGTCAGATAGACTAATAGCTGTATTTGAATCAGTGAGAACTCTCAACACCAATTCGCGCATAGCGGTTGGTTTGATATTGCGGCTGTTGAACAGGTTATCGGTATCTTGTGGCATGGCATGGCTATTTTTCAAAAAAAACAGTTAATTATCAGCTCTGAGAGATTTTGTCAGGCTACAAATAAGAAGCATAAAAGGGGCAAGCACAAATGTGAAACTTTGCTTGTACAAGGATGCTGGTTTTGCAACAACGACAAAACTTCAGAGCTGATTTTTGAACATTTAATTTGTCTATCAAATTTACAGATTAAAACTCAAATTGCATTAAGTAATCTATTGTTTTATTAAGTTCATTCTCCGTTCGTAACAAATTGTCGGTTGCTGTATAAGTGAGTGAGAGTTCCATAAGGTATTCGATAAGAGATATTTCGCCCATATCGAGGGCCTTTTTTAGCAGTACTGAATTATCAGCTGTTTTCAGGTCGTTTTTATACAATAGGACTACCTCCTGCAAGCTTGCGGCTTTATCGTACTGAGCTTTTAACTGGTTATAAAACTGAAGTTTCTGATCAGTCTCTATTCCCAGCAACGCTGAGGTTTGAGCCTGTGCATATTTAACTTTGTTTTTATTTTCCCACAAGGGCACAGAAATACCGACCATCATGCCCTGGAAATGTTCGCCAACAATCTTTTCACTCATATAACCGGCCGATGCCTTTGGAAGAGACAAGGCACGGTTGAGATTTTCCTGCTGCCGACTCGATTCAATTTCCTGCTTGAGCCAGAGCAAATCAGGATTTGATTGGACCATCACCTCATACCATTGCTGGAAGTCAGCCGGTATCAATCTTGCAGGTGATTCCTCTTCATAGATTACTACTGCTTTTCCTCCATTCAAAGCTTCAAGTTGCTGCTGATACGTATTCTGGCTAATACGAAGTACTTCCAGTTCCCTGCTAAGGGTCGAAAGGTGCAAAACGGTTTTATTGTATTCGAGGATACCGCTTTCGCCTTTTTCGAATTTTACCTTATAGGAATCCGCTATCAGCTGAGCCCTTGAAATCCGGTTCTCATACTCCTTGCCAAGTATATTGGCGAAGGCATAATCTGTATATAAAATACGTGCGCTATAAAGTATAGCTTTCCTCTGCTGTTGGTATTCCAGATCAGTTTGCAGATTCCTGATGTCCGAAATCTGGTTTTTATACTTATAGGCAGTAGGAAAATCGAATGTTTGTTTAATGTTAATATCTGTTCTGTTTCCTATTGCAGAAGGATTGCCCCACAGATAGTTAAACCCGACTTCGGGATTTTGCAGATAAATACCCGTTTTATTACCGATTTTTTCTGCCTCAACACTTTTCCGTAATGCTGAAAGTGTTGTGTTGTTTATTTCAATCTGCGAGAGAACGCTATCCATTGCATGCTGGGCGGATACCGAAACGGGCAGAACGAAAAGCATGAAACCTAATCTTATGTATTTAAGCATGTTATCAAATCGTTTAAAAGTTAATTACATATTATGTAAAATATACAGTTGTCATGATTTAGTGGATTTACCAGCTTCAGAAATTGAAACTATCAAATCTGAAGTCAGAATCACTTTACTCAGCAGCCGTATCCTGTTTCTCCGTTTTTAATATTCCACGGTTTCGTAAAATACTATATACGATTGGCACTATGTAAATATTAAGCAGGGTTGATGTGAGCAATCCTCCTAAAATTACTTTCGCCATAGGGCTTTGAATTTCATTTCCAGGTAAATCGCCTTGTATAGCTAAAGGAATCAAAGCAAGTGCTGCTGTTAAAGCAGTCATCAGAATTGCATTTAAACGATCTGAAGAGCCTTTGGTTACTGTTTCGTACAGTGAAATGCCCTGGTTTTGCAACTTCTGGTAATTTGATATCAGAAGGATACCATTACGTGTTGCAATGCCAAACAAAGTAATGAAACCTATAATTGCCGGTATGCTCAAAACCCCTGAAGTGAAATAAATGGAGAACACACCGCCAATTAAAGCCAGGGGCAGATTAAGCAGAATGACTCCTGCCAGTTTGAAGTTTTTAAATTCCTGGTAGAGCAACAACAGAATGATAAGTATGGCTAAAATGGAGGTTATCATCAGGGTTTTCGAAGCCTTTGCTTCGCTTTCGAACTGGCCGCCATATTCAATGCGGTAGCCTTCGGGCAATACAATATTTTCGTTTACATTTTTTTGAATGTCCTGCACTACGCTTCGTATATCACGTCCTGAAACATTGGCCGAAACAACCACCTTACGCTGCACATTTTCCCTGGAAATGGCGCTTGGGCCTGAAACAGATACAATGTCGGCAACCTGTTCGAGGGGAACTTTTTTACCATCGTAAGTATCAATTAACGCGGAACGGATGCCTTCGATGGTTTCGGTGTAATCCTTATTTAAACGCAAAACAAGGTCGAACCTGCGTTGGCCTTCGTAAATATCGGTCAGTTTTTCGCCGCCAAAAGAAATATCTACAAACTCATTAAACTGTTCGATGGTAATACCATATTTTGCCAGCATTTCACGGTTTGCCCGGATTTGAAGCTGTGGTATTTCGACTTGCTGGTCCACGTTCACATCAACCAATCCTTCAACGTCCAGGATAGCAGCTTTTACCTCGTTGCCGATGCTGAACATTTTATTGAGGTCGGTTCCAAACATTTTGATAGCAATGTTGGCCCTTGTACCTGAGAGCATGTGATCGATACGGTGGCCAAGCGGCTGACCGACAGTAGCTGCAATGCCCGGAATACCCGCAATTTTTGCGCGCACATCTGACATAAACTCTTCGCGGCTCCGCTCCTTGAGATTGAACTTTACATCCACTTCGGCGCTGTTCACAGTTTGCGAATGCTCGTCGAGTTCGCCACGGCCTGTCCGGCGGGCTGTACTCGAAATTTCAGGAATGGAAAGCAGTTCGGTTTCAACCAGGCTTCCTAAGCGGTTGCTTTCTTCCAGGGAAGTGCCAGGCTTACAAACAACAGAAAGTGTTAAAGAGCCTTCGTTAAATTCGGGTAGAAAACTCCGGCCCATGGTTGAAAAGAGTATCAGGGAAACTATGAACAGAGTTGCCGATGACAAAATGACAAAGCGTTTGTGACGCAAAGCCCATTCCAGGGAAAGTTCGTAATAGTAAGTAAGTTTCCGGGCCAGCCATTTGTCTTTTTCATTTTTAGAAAGATACTTATCGTTCGAAAGCAGAAGTTTACAGAGCAGGGGTGTTAAAGTCATTGCTACGATAAGCGATACAAACAGCGATACCACGAATGCAATCCCTAATGGTTGCAGCATCCGGCCTTCCATACCCGATAGGAAAAACAAGGGAATAAAAGCTACTATGATGATAAGGGTAGCATTGAGGATGGATGCCCTGATCTCTTTTGAAGCTTCGAACACGATATGAAATGCTGACTGGCGCTCAATTTCAGGTTTCTGGCGGTTTTGACGAAGCCGCTTATAGACGTTTTCGACATCAATAATGGCATCATCAACCAATGCCCCTATTGCTATTGCCATTCCGCCCAAACTCATAGTGTTAATATTCAAACCCAGAATTTTCAATGCAAGGATGGCTCCCAGCAAGGATAATGGAATTGCCAGAAGAGAGATCAAGGTGGTTCGTAAACTTCCCAGAAACAAAAATAGAATGATAATTACAAATATAGAACCTTCGATCAGGGCATTCTTAACATTGTTTACCGAGGTTTCAATAAAATCGGCCTGACGGAAGATTTTGGTATCTAATTTCACATCCGGAGGCAGTGATTTTTTTAAGTCGGCAAGATTTGCTTCAATGCGCTGGGTCAGATCGAGCGTGTTGGCATTGGGCTGTTTTGAAACGGAGATAATTACAGCCGGTTTTGCATTTTCGGAAGCATAGCCCATTTTGACACCGGCCCCGATTTTGACTTCTGCAACATCGTTGATCTTTATGGGCCCGCCATTGGCAGTTTTAATATACGAATTGCCCAATGCTTCCAAATCGGAAGTACGGGCAATGCCACGCACAACATATTCGTTGCCATACTGGCGCAAAGCTCCTCCTGTCGAGTTTTGGCTGATGCCTTTACAAACCTCAGCGAGTTCGCTCATAGTTACTTTATACAGTTTCATTCGTTGCGGATCGGCCATAACCTGGTATTGCTTGTAATCGCCACCAATAATGGTAACCTGCGAAACGCCGGTTGTTGCTAACAGCAAAGGTTTAACGTTCCAATCAGCAATGGTGCGAAGATCCATCAGGCTTGTACTGTCGGCCTGTAAACCAAGGAAGAACATTTCGCCCATCACGCTCGATTGAGGTGCAAGCATTGGTTGACCGACACCAAGAGGCATCTGGGAAGTAACACTGATGAGTTTTTCACTCACAATCTGCCGGGCTTTGAAAATATCAGTACCCCAATCAAATTCGACCCATACAAACGAAAAACCCTGTGAGGAGGCAGAGCGGACCCTGCGAACATCGGTAGCGCCGTTTACAGCGGTTTCGATGGGGAAAGTAACCAGGCGTTCCACTTCTTCGGAAGCCATTCCATGGGCATCGGTCATTACGACAACCGTTGGGGCAGTTAAGTCAGGAAAAACATCCACGTCCATATTTCCGGCGGTACGTATGCCCACAATCATGAGCACAACAGCAGCCAGAAGAACAAAGAACCTGTTGTTAAGCGAGAATTTTATAATATTATTTAACATGTCTTTACCAGTATTAATGAACGTGACCTGAATGTGCATCCAATGCTCCTGAAGATTGAGCCAGTTTTACCAGGATTGCTCCTTTGGTGACAATGCGCTCCGAATCCACGATACCGCTTTTTATTTCTGTCTTTATTCCATCTGTGGAGCCAATGTTGACTTCACGTTTTTCGAACAATTCAGGGTTAACCTGCACAAATACAAAGTAGTTCCCCTGATCTTCAACCAATGCATCGTTTGGGATAGTGATGGCATTGGAGTTGGTAATTGTTTTGAGATACAATTCAACAAGCTCACCGGAAATAAAACCTCCGACGTTGTCAATTTGCAGGCTTACAGGGATCAGGTAGTTGTCGGTGTTGGTATTTCGTCCGTACGAAAGAAGTTTACCGTTGAGCTGTTCGAGCGTATAGGTAGTATTGTTATGAAGGGTCCTGATATGGGCTGTGCTGAACGATTGAAGCAAAGGAGCATACTTTTGCTGAATATCAGCACGCAATAAAAGGGTTTTATTTTTTGTTACCGAAACCAATGGCTGACCGGCTGTTACATATTGACCGTTCGATACAAAAGTTTGTTTTACAAAGCCGCTGATAGGGCTTGAAATAGTCTGACCCGCTGAACTAAAGTTTTTGCGGAGCATATCATTGGTAGCTTTCGCATTTTCGAAGTCATTTTTAGCAGTCAGCAAATCTTTATCCGAAACAATTTTATCTTTCGCCAGCGATTTCTTACGGTCATATTCAAGTTGTGTCCGTTCGTAATTATTCTGAGCTTCGATAATACGAACTGCCAGATTGTTATCGGCCATATCGCTTCCTGAAACAGAAAATAAACCTTGGCCGGCAATTACACTTTTTCCTTCAAGTATTGATCCGCCTGAATATAGTACTATACCATTCATTTTGGCGGAAACTATTACTTCATCACCTGCTGCAGATTCAACCAATGCTGAAGTTTTTATCACCTGTCCGAAAGGCTCAACCGCTGGCTGCTCGGTGCTGAAATCTATTTTCCAGGATTGTTCCTTGGTAAATACAACGGTATTGGTGCGGGAAGAAACTTTTTTTGCAGCAGCTTCATCGGCTTGTTCTTCGCCTGAATACACGGTAATATCTGAAACAACTACCTGGCTGGAAATATTTTCTGTTTTAATTTCATAAATAATTTTCCCCACACCCTGAACTGTAGGTTTAAGGTCGAAACTAAAGATTCCTTTGCGTTTTGGAGCATCGAAAGTTTGCGTCACCTCTGTTGTTCCTATTTGTAACCTGATGGTAACACTTCCTTTTTCCAATGCTTTGAAATCGGGGAGGTGCGAAAAATGAGATAGTATGTTTGACGATTTGCCAACCACAAACGGATCGGCTTCGGCAAACAACTCAAATTCGGGACTGTAGGCAGTGAGTTGAATTTTCACTTCCTCCCCTGCATGAAGATCTGTTTCTTTCCCGGGACTGTTTTTGCAGCTTGCAAACAACAATGCAAGCAATGCAATAATAAATGCATTTTTTATCATCTTAAAAAATCTTAAAATTTAGTGGTTTAAATACACATGATACGCAAAGGCTTAAAGCCTCACGCAACGTTGAACATTAAGTGTTTTTGAGGAAATTATACTGCGGGCGGAGCGCGCAAGCCAAGAGATTGGCCGATGGATACTATATATAGCGTTGTTGAAACGCTTTCTAAATAAACCGTATGGGTTTGTGGCGATAAAAGAGCAGCAGAATATGCATTGGCTATGATAGCCTGAATGAAATCAATATCAATATCAAATTGAGGAGGTTCCGGGAAACCGCTGTTGCTTTTAAAAACAGGTTGCGGAACAATGGCCGATTGATTTAAAACACAATGTGTGCTTGAATTATCGTCATGTTCATGTGAATCAGTTTCCGGTGAGTGTGAGTGGAATTTATTGTCGTGCTGGCAATGTTCATCTACCAAACATGCCAGTGAATTATGGTGATGATGCGGAAGTATAGCATGAGCGAGCCAGACTGTACCGGCTAACACAAGTAAAAATGTTGCTATTGAACGTTTCAGCATAAGGATGGCAAAAGTAGTAAAAATGATAATGCAACCAAGTTGCAAAGTTACTATTTGCAATTTGAACATATTCCTTTGACTACCATAGAAATGCTTTCGAGATTAAAATGAACGGGTAATTTGACAGAAGGGACAGGGATATCGTTGAGGCAATATGTATGTTGGCATACAGTGCAAAAGAAATGCACATGCAAATCCTGTGGATTGCACTGGCATGATTCGGTACAAAGAGCGTATTTAACAGAACCGGTACCATCATCAATACTATGAATGAGTTTGTTCTCTTCAAAGGTTTTGAGTGTCCGGTAAAGGGTAACCTTATCTACTTTCTCAAATTTTTGTTCTAATTCGACTAAACTAATGGCTACAGCCTGTTCGCTTAAAACTTTCAAAACCAACTCACGCATAGCTGTTGGTTTGATGTGTCGGTTTTCTAATTTGGATTCTCTTTCGTTCATAAAACAAAGGTCAAGAAATTAACTCTTAATTTGTTTAGAATGTTCAATATCCTACTTAGAATTGACAATTTTACCTGAAATAGCAACTATGTTCAGTTTATAAAGAATGAAATTGAAATTATAAAAAATACAACCAACAGAATTTAGTAAAGTGAATGTATTCAATATTATATGAGTAATAGTTCCCTCAAAACAATTATGATTTTTTAATATTCCTTATTGTATCTAAAAGCAGTTTTAGTTTAAAAATTTCTTTTATCAGCCCTATTTAATTGAATATCTCTGCCGTATTGAACCTATTTGATAGCTGACAACTGTCTAAAGTATCTGCCATTAAAAGTCTATAATATTTGAGTTATTATATATGGTTTTATGTTAATTTAATGAAACATCTTCCATTTTCAATAAAACTCCGAAGGTTTTCCTGATTTGTTCTTGTTGAAAAGGTATAGCTCTCATATTGACCAGTATAGAATGAATGAAGCAAATACTTCAACCCAATTTTTAATTGGTCACCTTCATAGAAGTCTTTTGTTGTAGCCTGTCGCATCCCTACTGGAAGTGTACGGTACTTCCATAGACCTTTCCAATGTGGACATTTGATTGCATTTAACTTCGGATCCTGAACTATTTTCTCAGCATCTTCACAGCCACCGAAAGCACAATTCGGACAAAATTCCCTGTACCGACTCATTTATTCAATTGTTAGCTGAAGTGAATAATTGTGCTTTTTAACCAAGCGGATTATACGCTGTTGAAGTATGCCCTGAAGGGTTGGGTGTTGGGATGCGGGAACATAGATGGTTCTGTCGGGACCGGAAACCCGGATTCCATCCTTCCCTATCAGAAAATGAAGGTTGTAACGCTGTTTTGAACGGCTAACTGTGTAATTGGCATAAATAAGTTTACATTCTTCAATTTTATTCCGGAGGTTGGTATTTGTTTCGAGTAAGCCGGTTATTGTCTTGTGGGCACTGATACAAGTGGAATGGGATTTCTTCCCGAAATAGGCTGCTATTTGCGGGTATGACTTTTTGAGCAGCTCTTTCTGTAGATACATAGCAGTAAGGCGGGCATCTGCAACCTGGCGCTTTGTGGATGGGCTGTGGATATCGCTGACTTTGATCCCGAATACCTGGCTGATCACAGTGTCCAACCTTCGCTGTGCCCTGTTAGAACGGGGGCTTTTCGTTGTCTTCCGGTTCATTGGTTGCTGTTGGTTTTGTTGAGATGTAGAAACACTCCATGGATTTGCCATCTACGGATTTTATGATACGCCGGTTGGTGTCGTTGCTGCTGCCGGTGCAGAGCTGGATGGGGTTCAGCTCGAAACCATAGTAATCGCACCAGGCCTGGATGTGGTTCTTAAATTTTCCTGACCGGTAGTCAATCTGTTGCTTTTTGGAAAGCCTGGCTTTGAAAGCTTCGAAGGCATTCTCCCGGATAACAAAGGTGTTGAACCAACCCTGATCAGCAGGAGAAAAATTTGGTTTATCCTGAAGAAGACAATTGGTGAAGTAATCATTGGCCCAGTTAAAGAAATCCTCATCCTTGCCCAGGCCTTGAGACATTGCCCGGCGGAGCTGGCGCTTTTCGAGGTTCATCATGGGCGGCTGTATCTTGTAAAACCGCATGGTGAGTTGGATGCAATAGGCTATCAGGTTGTAGAATTTGATCCATTCTTCATCGGTAAAATCATCATACAGACGTCGGCCAAATTTGGTCAATGGGGTGCGTGTTTCCTTATAATCGTTGAACTTGGTGGCTTCGTGGTAGTAATCGGACACCCCGCAATTCAGGAGCCTGGCCACGGTGCTGGAGTCCACATTCTGAAGCTCAAAATTCGAGCTGATGAGCATCTTCCCGGAGTCTTCGTATTCGAGGGTAAACGGTGTGTAATTCTTCGGATTTACTTCCCGTTTGCCGGTGACCTGGGTGTAGAAAAAGGCAAAATCGGCATACTCATGCATGTCGTCGATTTCGATGAAATCGTGGAATTCGGTGAGGCCGTCATAGAAAAACTGGTACTGGTTTTTGTCATCCAGGCTTCGTCCGCCTTTGTAGAAGGATGCCCGGACATGGGTGACTGCCTGTGAGAGGAGGCTTTTCCCAGACCGGCCGGAGCTCTGGCCAATTTCGGTGATGCGCATATCCTGAAGGAAAGTGAGCCATGGTTTGCCGGGATCCTTGTACTGGCTGCAGTGGTAACCGAGAACAAAAAGGTAGTTGGCCAGGGCAAGATCCTGCTCTTTCTTCTCTTCCGGGGTGAGGGGGATGCGTTTCTCCAGCTCCTTGCGCCAGTGCAGCCGGGAGAGATCGCGAAGGAAGCGGACGAAGATGAAATCTTCATCGTGGATGGTGAGTTGGTATTTATCAAGATCGGAGAGTTGGGCAAGCTGAGCATTGTGCAGTTCACGTTCTTCATCGGATTTGGCAGCGGAAAGCAGATCCAGAAGTTTCTGATAAACTTGTGAGGCTTCAACCGTTATGGGCGGCTTATCCAGGACACGGATATCACGGTCGATGAGGTGACTGATCCGTTCTTTTTTGACTTCCAGAAATCCCAGGATATAGTTTGGGAGGTCATCGTGTTTAACACGTTCAATTTTATCCTTTGTGATGCGGATGGAGCCGTTCCGGAAGTTCAGGTATTCAGTGAACCGGTTGTGGTTTTTGAAGCTGACTTTAATCTCGTCAATGGTTTCCAGGTTTCCCTCTGTGAGCTGGTTGCTGGTGTTGATCTTGTTGAGCAGGTCGATGGCATCCATGAGGTTCTTGCTCTTTATCCACTCCTTGGTGAAGCGTTTGATGATGCGTTTGATGGCATCGGGGGCGATAAGGTCGATGGCTTTGCCCTTTATCCAGGCATAGCAATAGTTCGCCCCTTTGTGATAAATGGATTCCATTTGATAGAATCCGTTGGCCCGGAGGAAAAAGAAGAAAAACTCCATGTTCAGGGCGTAGGTGGTTTTCCCGGATTTCTCTTCAACGGTCTTCTGCCAGAATTTGATGCGGCGGGCGTTTCGTTTGAGGACGAGGAAATTGTAATAAGTCTGGTCCTGGTTCTCCCCGGAGAGATTGATGAAATCCTTGAGGTCTTTACAGGGGTTGCCGCGGAAATCCTTTTTAGTCCTGAGCCAGGCCGGGAGTTCAATGCTGTATATGTTGATGTGTTTGAGTGCGTTCCGGAGGGCCTGGGCCAGGCCGGTGGCATCGAGATCCATGATTTGATAGTGGTTTTCGCAGAGGTCATCAAGTTGTTTAAATTGCTCGTACGTGAATTCAGCAGATTCGCTGTTGAGCCAATAGACATGGAAACCGAGGCTGTGTAGGTTTAAGGCATCGCTCTCCCCGGAACAGCGGAAAAGGTCCCGGACTTTTGCTGTTGGTTTATCCTGGGGAGGAGCGATATCTGCCTCTGTTTCGTCTAAAAATTCATTACTGCATTCTTTGATCTGTTCCATGCCATAGATGTATTCTTTTGGCTTCTGGCCTATATAGAGAAATCGGTTTTTCTTTTCCATCTCATGAGGACGGTAGAGCTTTTGGAAAGTACCATAATCGAACAGGAAGATGGGATAGTCCTTATTGGATTTGAAGATATGAACGACATCGCGGTTAAGTTTTTTCGACTTCCCGCAGTACTCATATTGTTCGACCACCCTGCAATGGAAGTAATCCAGGGTATCTGCTGTGACATAGCGACCGATGGCGGCTAGGTCTTCACGGGAGGGCTTTTCCTTATAGATGAAATTGTAATTTCCTTTTTTGTCGGCGGGTTGCATTTCCCGCATGGCGTAGTCAGGGGTCCATTTGATTTTCTGAAATTCTTTTCCTTCGATGGTGCGGCCGATAACGACCTGTTCAACATAGATAAGGGCCTCATAGAAATTCAGGTTTTCCCGCCACATGACGAAATCCACTGCTTTTAAGCCATTGACTTCGGACTGGTTGCCGAAGTCGGTGATCCGCCAGTAGTGATCATACCAGGTTATCCTGGCTGAAGGGGTATCGTCTTTATCACGGATTGAAAAGAAAGCTTTTGGGTGGTTGACATCGACATCAGGAAAATAGTGCTGAAATACAGACAAACCGCCGTCGGTTGCCTCGTAAATCTTATCCTGGTCGATATAGCGCATGTTACCCCAGCGTTTCGCATTCCTGGTTTATGAGTTTGGCAAGGCTCCGCAGGGAGCGTTTTTGCTCCTTTGAGAGATCGTTGTGGATATGGGGTATTGACTGTGTTTCCAGGGCTTCCCTGACTGCCGGCATGAGTTCGGCAGGAATGTCAATTATGTTGTAGCCTTCCGGTGTTTGTTCGACGTACATGGTTAGAATAGTAATAATAGGATGAAGAGCTCAGCAATTGCAATGATAATAGTCAGGATAAGGAAACGGCTAATTTTCGCCTGTTATTGAATTGATGCATCATTTTTCAGGAATGGCCTGAGATGATAGCATGCTGCAGGGCGGACTCGGGTCCTGGTTTTGCGGGTTGATGGCAGCATGACAAGTTGAAGGTTAATACCTGGGGAGGTATTTTTAGTTTTAGTGGAAACTTCAGAGTTGTGCCAGTTTTTAGCACGTCCTGTTCCTTTGCTTTCTCCTCTTCAGAGGATTTCCAAGGCAGCGTCAACGACTTCAATTACTATAAGATCGCTGCCTTCATGGAAGGTTTTGAAAATTGAGCTGTAGGATTTACCTGTTTTCTCCTTAATGAGCTTTGCATAATGCTTTGGCAGTTGCATTTTTAGCTTTTGTAGTTCAGATTTTGTCATTTTTTTATTGGTTTAGTATTGCATTAGTGATAAAAAAGTATTATCTTTGTACACTGAATCGAACTGATTGTACAGCAAATTTATGTACATATTCTCAACTTTATCATAGTTTGGTAAAATAAATTTTTCATGACTGAAGAAATGTCTCTTAATCAGCGAGTTGACCAATTCTTTAGAATTAAGGATATTTCTCAGCAACAAATTGCGAAAAGACTCGGAGTGTCAAGACAGGCCGTTAACAACTGGCTAAGCGGCAACAACCCGATCCCCGCAAGGCATTTGATAAAGATGCTTTCGGATTTTGAGAAACTTAATCCACAGTGGCTCCTGAATGGGGTTGGTGAAATGGAGGGCACAGAGCAGTCCATGCCAGCAGAAAGTCTTTTTATGACAAAAAGATATTACGATTGAATTAATGACGGCTCAACTTCAGGAAAAGATGCCCTTGATAGCTGAACTTCAGAAAGAAATTGGGAGGATGGAAGAGCGACTGAAGCAATTTTCAAAATGAAATTTTCATGCTGATTTTCAAGACGAAAAAAGGCATAAAATCTATACAGAAATCTATACAAAACGTCAAATTTTCCCCTAAAAATGCGAACTTATACAGAAATTGCTAACTGATATTCAGGAGTTACAGAGGTGGTGATAGTCTCGTCC
>JADIZB010000043.1 GCA_016705005.1 Bacteroidales bacterium
GAGTTGATTTGCCTGCAACTGGTAATAATGGTCTTGGAATAACTTCATATGACATCACTGCGGTTATGGATCCAGGATTAACTGGAACGCCTACTACAGGAAACGGCTTATCTGGAATTGGTATAATTGCTAGTGATGTATTTGGAAATACCACAGGTGGTGATTTGAATGTCGTTTATACAATTATACCTTATTCTGGAACTTGTGCAGGGCCTTCATTCACAGTTACAGTGACAATTACAAATCAGGTAACTACTTCACCAATCTATCATAACTAAACCTCACCCTATGACCCGACGCGCACGCTCCGCATTAAGTCAGACCATCCGATGGTCGGCGGTTTTACCACAAGTGAAGCCGGAAGGGGAGGTGTGTCCCGTTGGAGTGAGTTAACAGTTAACAGTTAACAGTTAATAGTTAAAGTAAAAAGTAAAAAGTAAAAAGTAAAAAGTAAAAAGTAAAAAGGCAAAAGTCTAAAGTAAGGAGTAAGGAGAAGCGAGTAGGGAGATTCGTCCCCCGTCCCTCGTCCCTGAGAGTAGGGAGTAAGGAGTAGGGAGTTATGAGTTGTGAGTTGTGAGTTTTTTGTAATTCGTAATTCTTTTGTCACCCTGAGCGATGGTGGTCGAGCGAAGTCGAGACCAGTCGAGACCATCCGAAGGGCGTCATTCGTACTTCTTAAATACGCAGGCTTTGGACTGAAAGGCTGATAATAAGTAAGTTTGTAAAAGGCAAACTTAAACCGAACCACAGCTGTTGAAGCTGAACAGATAATCACATCCGGCCACGGGTTCGCCCGGGGAAGGATGGTAAACGTGTACAATGTGACTGAAAATGAGGAATATGCACAACAATTGCACGATTAACAGGCATCTGCCACCCTTTTGCGGGAAGCAGAACAACCGGCCGTGGCTGGTCACCCGTTACAGGTGGACAGGGCGGTATCGGTGCGGGTGTGCCGGTTTCCGCAAATCAGATCACGAACAGGACAAACAACAATAGCAGAACAAAATGTTGAACAGGCTCAGACATATACTTTTGTCGCTCATGCTGGTTTTCAGCGCCCTCTGGGTGGCTGGCCAACCGGCTGTGCCCGACACGGTGTGTGTGGGAACCACCAAAAAGTACTGGGTAACCGGTACCGATGGCTCAACCTTTACCTGGCGTGTCAACGGAGTCATTCAGCCTTCGATGATCGATACGCTCTACGTAACCTGGAGTGCCCCCTGGGTACCGTCAGCCACACCCTATGTGGTTACGGTGCAGGAGCAAACACTGCTGGGCTGCGTTGGACAGGTGATGTCGAGTGAGGTGGTGGTCCGCGAAAGCCTCCCCGTCAGTGTTGATATACTGGCAGGGGTCAACCCGGTGTGTACCGGCATCGAAGTAACCTTTACAGCATTGCCGGTCAACGGCGGAACCGATCCCGAATTTTCATGGTTTGTTAACGGGATCAATGTGCTCATAGGGCCTTCGTCAACCTATAGTTACACACCGGCCGACGGTGACCTGGTCTATGTAGCGCTGGCTTCGTCAGAATCCTGCGCTGTAAACAGCCCGGCCATGTCGACTACCATCACCATGATGGTCAGTCCGCTGCTCCTTGTTGAAGTTACGGTCGCACCGGACCTCGATCCGGTCTGCGCCGGAACGACCGTTACCTACACTGCCTCGCCGGTCAACGGCGGACTCAACCCCGTTTTTTCATGGTTTGTTAACGAGGTGCTGGTCCAGAATGGTCCATCG
The DNA here is from genome assembly GCA_016705005.1 of Bacteroidales bacterium. Lineage (GTDB taxonomy): Bacteria > Bacteroidota > Bacteroidia > Bacteroidales > Lentimicrobiaceae > Lentimicrobium. The sequence goes on from JADIZB010000043.1 coordinate 1,744, forward strand.
GATATCTATTCCTATGTGCCTGCTGACGGTGATCGGTTGTATGTGTCGCTCACTTCCGATGCTGCCTGTACACTCAATCCAACGGTTAATTCCGATCTTCTTATTATACATGTTCTGCCTCTGGCAGCACCGGCCTTCGACGCCATCGGACCGCTCTGCCAGAACTCCACGCCACCCACGTTGCCCGGTACTTCCCTTAACGGGATATCGGGCAGCTGGGATCCGGCGTTTATCGATACCGGAATTGCCGGTACCTTCAGCTTTACCTTTACGCCCGACGGCGGACAATGTGCGGAAGCCGTTATGCTGTCGGTAACCGTCGACGCCGAAATTCCACCACAGTTCGATGTTATTCCGTCGCTCTGCATTGGTTCGGTACCCCCGGTGCTCGAGACCACCTCCATCAACGGCATAACCGGAACCTGGGATCCGGCGGTGATCAACACCGGATCGGCCGGAACAACAACCTATACCTTTACCCCGGAGGCCGGGCAGTGCGCGGTTCCGGTTGCGATTGATGTTACCGTTACGGAGCAGGCAACACCACTCTTCGATCCGTTCGGCCTGCTGTGTCTGAACAGCATACCACCTGCATTACCGGATGTTTCCGTCAATGGTATTGCCGGAACCTGGGATCCTGCGGTGATCAATACCGGCGTTGCCGGAACATTCAGCTTCACTTTTACCCCCAATGCCGGGGAATGCGCGGTGGGCACTTCCGTGGACATTACCGTTTCACCGGAAGTCTACCCGCAGTTCGACCCGATCGGGCCAATCTGCCTCAATTCAATACCTCCTTCGCTGTCGGGAATCTCAATCAATGGGGTTACCGGAAGCTGGGATCCTGCCATCATAAATACCGGAGCCATTGGCACGGCCACCTATACCTTCACACCTGACGGCGGACAATGCGCCATAGAGTTCAGGATGGATATTGAAATTACCGATCAGATTCTGCCGCTGTTCGATCCTATCGGACCACTTTGTCTCAATTCAACGGCCCCGTTGCTGCCGCCGGCTTCGGTCAACGGCATCACCGGCACCTGGAATCCGGCCACCATCAACACAGGGGCCATGGGTACCTTTAACTTTGTATTTACCCCGGATGGCGGACAGTGCGGCATCGAAACCTCGCTTGATATTACCGTCACCGATCAGATATTACCGGTGTTCGACCCGATCGGACCCTTGTGCCTCAATTCGTCACCACCGGCACTTCCCGGAGCATCGGTCAACGGCATCACCGGCACCTGGGTTCCTGCAACGATCAATACCGGTTCCACCGGAACCGCCACCTATACATTTACCCCGGATGGCGGACAGTGCGGTGTAGAGACCACGCTCGATGTCACCATTACCGATGAAATTTTACCGACCTTCGATGCGGTAGGGCCACTGTGCCTGAATGCTGCCGCACCGGTATTGCCTTCCACATCGCTTGAAGGCATTACGGGAAGCTGGATCCCGGCCACCATCAATACCGGAACCATAGGATTTACAACCTATACCTTTACCCCTGATCCGGGCCAGTGCGCGGTGCCGGCCGGAAATACCCTTGTGGTCGAGATTACCGATGGCATCCTGCCGCTCTTCGATGCCGTGGCGCCGATTTGTCAGAACACCACACCTCCGGCACTCCCAGCCGTTTCAACCAACGGCATCACCGGTACCTGGTTCCCGGCCACCATCAACACGGCAACTCCGGGCACATCAACCTATACCTTCACCCCGGATGCGGGACAGTGCGGGCTCACGACGACCCTCGACATCACGGTCACGGATGAAATTTTACCACTCTTTACCCAGATCGGGCCGCTGTGTGTAAACAGCACACCTCCGGCACTTCCGGCAGTTTCCAACAACGGCCTTGCCGGGACCTGGAATCCGGCAGTCATCAACACCGGAGCGACCGGAACAGTAACCTACACCTTCACGCCGGATGGCGGTCAGTGCGGTGTGACCACCACCATGGAAATCACGGTAACCGATGAAATTCTGCCGTTGTTCGATCCGATGGGTCCATATTGTTTCAACACCACTGCACCGGCCTTACCTGCCACAGCGCTGAATGGCATCACCGGAACCTGGGTTCCTGTAGCCATCAATACCCTGTTTATCGGCACCACCACCTATGTCTTTACCCCGGATGCCGGACAATGTGCCATTGGAACAACCCTGGATATCACGGTAACAGATGAAATTATCCCTGCTTTTGTCCAGATCGGCCCGCTTTGTCTGAACAGCGCGGCTCCTTTACTTCCGTTGACTTCCGGCAACGGCCTTACCGGCACCTGGAACCCGGCCGTGATCAACACCGGAAGCATTGGCATCACAAACTACACCTTTACCCCGGATGCCGGACAGTGTGGTGCCTTGTATGTGATGCAGATAGAAATTACCGATGAGATTGTTCCGGCCTTTGTCCAGATCGGTCCGCTCTGCCTGAACAGCACGGCTCCGGCGCTTCCGCTGACTTCCGGCAACGGCATTACCGGCACCTGGAACCCGGCAGTGATCAACACAGGAAGCATTGGCATCACAAACTACACCTTTACCCCGGATGCCGGACAGTGTGGTGCATTGTATGTGATGCAGATAGAAATTACCGATGAGATTGTTCCGGCCTTTGTCCAGATCGGTCCGCTTTGCCTCAACAGCGCGGCTCCGGCGCTTCCGCTGACTTCCGGCAACGGCATTACCGGCACCTGGAACCCGGCTGTGATCAACACCGGAACCATTGGCATCACAAACTACACCTTTACCCCGGATGCCGGACAGTGCGGTGCTTTGTATGTGATGCAGATAGAAATTACCGATGAGATTGTTCCGGCCTTTGTCCAGATCGGTCCGCTCTGCCTCAACAGCACGGCTCCTGCGCTTCCGCTGACTTCCGGCAACGGCATTACCGGCACCTGGAACCCGGCTGTGATCAACACAGGAAGCATTGGCATCACAAACTACACCTTTACCCCGGATGCCGGACAGTGCGGTGCTGTGTATGTGATGCAGATAGAAATTACCGATGAGATTGTTCCGGCCTTTGTCCAGATCGGTCCGCTCTGCCTGAACAGCACGGCTCCGGCGCTTCCGCTGACTTCCGGCAACGGCATAACCGGCACCTGGAACCCGGCCGTGATCAATACCGGAAGCATTGGCATCACAAACTACACCTTTACCCCGGATGCCGGACAGTGCGGTGCCTTGTATGTGATGCAGATAGAAATTACCGATGAGATTGTTCCGGCCTTTGTCCAGATCGGTCCGCTCTGCCTTAACAGCACGGCTCCGGCGCTTCCGCTGACTTCCGGCAACGGCATTACCGGCACCTGGAACCCGGCAGTGATCAACACCGGAAGCATTGGCAGCACAAACTACACCTTTACCCCGGATGCCGGACAGTGCGGTGCTGTGTATGTGATGCAGATAGAAATTACCGATGAGATTGTTCCGGCCTTTGTCCAGATCGGTCCGCTCTGCCTGAGCAGCACGGCTCCGGCACTTCCGCTGACTTCTGACAACGGTATCAACGGCACCTGGAACCCGGCCGCGATCAACACCGGAACCATTGGCAGCACAAACTACACCTTTACCCCGGATGCCGGGCAGTGCGCTATTGCGTTTACCATGGATATTACCATCACCGATCAGCTTACCCCGCAGTTTGCTCAGATTGGTCCTCTGTGTCTGAATTCCATACCACCGGCACTACCCTTGACTTCACTGGAGGGTATTTCAGGAACCTGGAACCCGGCAGTGATCAACACCGCTAGCATCGGCCAGACCAGCTATACATTTACACCGGATGCGGCTTCAGCCTGTGCCACAGCCACCGTTATGGTTGTTGAAGTGAGTAGTCCGGTGATTACTTCGGCTCCGGAAGTATTCAACGCAACCAACGGTCAGCCCAACGGATCTGTGGTTATCAATGCCGCTGGAAATGGACTGGAATACAGCTACGACGGTGGAGTGACCTGGGGACCGGATAATACGCACAACGGATTGTTCCCCGGCGATTACACGGCTTTGATCAGGGATGTTCATCTGTGTGAGATTCCGGTAAATTATACCATCGAAAATAATATCGTTGGTAATATCTTCCTGGCAGCAGAAAACAGCATAACCTGTATGGGAACACCTTTGCCGGTGCCTGTTGATGTGCAGGGATTTACCGGGGTGGCATCGTTCGAGCTGCAGATGAACTATGATCCTGCATTGCTTGGATTCGGAGGTTATGATCAGGTGAATCCGGGTCTGCTCAATGGAACACTCAGCGTTTCCGGACCTGTATCAGGATTTATTCTGATTACCTGGACCGGGAATGGTCCGACCAACATCGTGGATGGTGATAAACTCCTTAATCTGATATTCAATACATTAACGCCAGGTACTGCCAACCTCCAGTGGATGGATCCGGTGTGTACCTTCTATGCCGCCGACAGTTATCCGATTCCCGGGTTCTACACCAATGGCAGTGCATTCATCAAGCCTTCACCCAATGTTGAGGTGATTGGTGGCGGTACATATTGTGAGGGCGATTCAATTGTATTATCAGCGAAGCGGAACGATCTTCAGGCACTTGAATATCAGTGGACCGGTCCGGATGGCACAACCCTTGATTCCCCCGATTGGGAGCTTGAGGGTCTGACCATGGAGAATGCCGGGGATTATTCACTTTATGTGATCAATCCTGAAGAGTGCAGCAAAATCCTGCCACTGACACTGGAAGTAAACCCAAAACCGGTGTTCAGCATTGCCCAATCCGATTCCTTATGCGCAGGTGCTTCTTATTTGCTTGATGCCGGTAGCGGATACGAAAGTTACCTGTGGCAGGATGGTCAGCTTACCCAGTCGATCACCGCAAAGGATGCCGGTGAATACCGGGTTGAGGTCGTAAACGGATATGGTTGTTCGGGTGCTTCGAGTGTGAAACTGGTACCCTGCGCCCTGGAAATCAGTATGCCGACAGCTTTCACCCCCGATGGGAATAACATGAACGATGTTTTCAGACCAGTGATCGAAGGCGATATCCAGCCATCAAGGTTCCATATGCTGATTTACAACAAATGGGGCGAGCTTGTTTTTGAAACATCCGACTACAGCAGCGGATGGGATGGTACCTTCAGGGGTAGCCCGGCTCCACGCGGTATTTATGTATTTGTGGTAACTTTCGAAGTTCCGGGATTTATCTCCACCACGCTTGATAGTCCGGTACGCGGAACCGTTACCTTATTGAGGTAAGTGGAAGCACGCATCATAAGATGCGCGCCAACGTGTGGGCTCCCTCCCTGTTCACAGGGAGGGCGGGGGGAGGGTACATTTCCACGCCCTTTTTATGCGGAACCGTTACCTTATTGAGGTAAGTGGAAGCACGCATCACAAGGCGCGCGGAGGCGGGGGCCCGCCGCGGAGGGAAGCACGCATCACAGCGGCAAATGCGCGCCAACGGGTAATTGGAAGCACGCGAGCGCGGATGGGAGTGCCAATGTGGGGGAGGTCGGTGCCGGCATCGCTAAAAATCGTAATTTCACCGGCAAATCTGACTGCTATGAAACGCATACTGATGATTGCGGTGATGCTTGCCGGCACTACACTGCTTTATAGCCAGCCAAAGCAAATGCTGCTGACCCTGCAATCCGGTGTCAGTGTTCCCTTGTTTGATTTTGCCGGAACAGAACTTGGTAAAGGAAGCTTTGCCCTGCCGGGATTTACCGGCTCTGTGGAGGCTCAGTTGTTGATAAAAGAAAAGTGGTTTGCGGTAATTCAGGGGGGCATCCAGCTTAATCCGATTGATGTGGGGCGTTTAGGCTACGAAAAAATGCAGGCCGACCCGTTCCTGGAGTCAATGTACATCCGCAGTGATCCGTTCAGAGTAATCCACCTGATGGCCGGCCCCGGTTATCACAGGCATATTGGAAAGCATTTCCGGCTTGAAGGTCAGCTCTCCGCCGGCGTTTTCTTTTCTTCAACACCCTACCAGCTTCATAAAACTGAATATTTTCTGACCGGACCGCCTTATTATGAAATTACCCCATCAAGGGATATAAGTTTTGCTTTCGGGGGGCTCAGACTGGTGTATGATCTTACACCCTGTTATCAGCTGGGAATAAGCAGTGAGTATCTGCAATCAGGAGCCTCCTATAACTTTACCACAGGCTCGGGCACCCGCACCGATGTGCGGAACATCAGCCTCTGGAATACCTCACTGGGTCTGATTGTCAGACTCTTTTAAGGTTTACCGGGTAGTTGTTGTCCGGTAATCAGCTGAGGCTGACCATCAGCCAGACTCTTCACTAAATAACGTGGACTAGATTTATTGGTGAATGATTTACAGTAACCTAAATATTTTTAAAACAATTTTGGAGTCGTATCTGGTGTTTTAATGTCCCGATAGTTATCGGGATGGGGGCAGAGAGAATTGTTGCCACAGGAACACCAAAGCATGAAATTTCACCAAAAACCTGCTCTTAATGGTTTGATTATCTTTAACTTAATACTGATTCAATAAATCGGACTTTCGTAAAGCAGATAATCTGAAGATTAGTTGGGTTTCATGTTGTGGAAGACGTTTGTAATGTCTTCATCGTCATCCATGCGTTCCAGCATTTTCTCCACATCGGCCTGTTGTTCAGGAGTCAACGACTTGATGTCGTTCGGAATGCGTTCGAAAGCAAAGGATTTGATTTCAAACCCATTATCCTCAAGATATTTCTGAATCGGACCAAAACTGGTGAATTCGGCATAAATCATGATTTCACCTTCATCGGTAAAAATCTCTTCAATGCCATAATCAATCATTTCCAGTTCAAGTTCTTCCAGGTCGATGCCGTCTTTCATGGCAACCCTGAACGAACATTTCCGTTCAAACAGAAAGTCGAGCATACCCATGGTGCCGAGACTTCCACCATTCCTGGTAAAATAGCTGCGGACATTGGCTACAGTGCGGGTCGGATTGTCGGTAGCGGTTTCTACAACCACTGCTATCCCATGAGGAGCGTAACCTTCGTAAACAACCTCTTTATAGTCGGTCGAATCTTTCGAAACAGCCCGTTTTATGGCGCGTTCAACATTTTCCTTTGGCATGTTCTCGCTGCGGGCATTCTGCACCAGCAAACGGAGTTTCGGATTCAATGCCGGATCGGGACCACCAGCCTTAACAGCGATTTCAATGTCTTTGCCCAGACGGGTGAATACACGGGCCATATTGCCCCAGCGTTTCATTTTCCTTGCCTTGCGGAATTCAAATGCTCTTCCCATGGAATGATTTGTTCTTGTATGATTGAAAAAACCTTATTCTTTATTTCAGCCGTCAAAATTAACAGGATTCGGCGAATAATACTAATCCTGAATTCAATGGATTTTGCTTTACGGGGAATCCGGGTTCCCCTCAGGTCTTAACCCGATCTGTGGCAATGATTGCTTCAGGCTTATAACAGTCTTTTAATCTATTCAAATCTGTTTCTGACCAGGTCAGAAGTCAAAACAAATGGCAGAATCTGTATTCCGGTACCGGGCCCCGGATGGTCTCGATTCCGCTCGGCCACCGTACTTTGTTGCGCAGCCGGCACCACTCTGCCAGGTAATGAGCGGGCCGGTAATGTTACCGGAACATCGGACCCCGCTCCGGCTGGCAGGCCTGAAATCCCTCCATACATTCAATAATTATCCGTACTACTTCTAAATTATCCTGCCGCGCTTTTGCAACGAAAAGCCATGGTATCTTTGCATAAATCATCATGTATGCCTGAATTGCTTTTGAACCTGCGACACGAGCTACACCGTTTTCCGGAGTTATCGGGCAACGAAAAAGACTGCCGGCCGGATTGTGAAGTTTCTGAAGCCTCTCAGGCCGGATCTGATCATTGAGAAGCTGGGTGGCCATGGTGTTCTTGCCGTTTTCAGCAGCGGACAGCCGGGACCTGAAATACTGTTCAGGGCAGATATGGATGCGTTGCCTGTTAATGAAACCACAAATGTTGAATACCGTTCGTTAAAGGCCGGTATTGCGCATAAATGTGGTCATGACGGACATGCAGCCATTCTGGCCGGGCTAGCCATTCATATATCAGCAAACCGTCCATCGAAGGGTAAATACCTGTTGTTGTTCCAGCCTGCCGAGGAAACCGGTAATGGGGCAAAATCAGTGATATCTGATCCCTCTTTTTCAGGATTTAATCCGGATTATTGCTTTGCTCTTCATAATCTGCCGGGATATGCCCGCAATACCATCATCGTGCGCAATGGTACCTTTGCTGCTGCTTCCATGGGAATGATCATCCGGCTGAAAGGCCGGAGTTCGCATGCTTCCGAGCCCGAAAAGGGCCAAAGCCCCGCAGCGGCCATGGCCAGGCTGATGGCAAGCCTGCCAAAGCTCTCAGGCAGCGGCTCAGGTTTTGGCTATACCGACTTTGCTTTGCTGACACTGATATATGGTAGCCTTGGGACACCGGCATTTGGCACCTCGCCGGGTGAAGCTGTGCTTATGGCTACATTAAGGGCTTACCTTGATTCAGATATGAAGGTCCTGATTGATAAGGCTTCCGGTATGGTGAGAGAAAATGGCCGATTCATCACAACTTACCTGTGAAATAAGCTTTACAGAAGAGTTTCCTGCCACAACAAACCATCCTGATGCCGTTGCGTATGTTGCCGGTGCTGCCCATGAGCTGGGCCTACCCATTGTTGAAGCCGGACTTCCGTTCAGATGGTCGGAAGATTTTGCCCATTTTGCACTGAAAAGCAAATCGGCGTTGTTTGGCATCGGGGCAGGATTATCACACCTGCCGCTGCATGACCCGGATTATGATTTCCCTGATAAAATCATTGACGCAGGAGTTTCTATGTGGGTGGCACTGTTTCAAAAGTTTGCCTCCTGATGCGGTTTCCTTGGCAGTTTTGCATCGGGAACCCCTCCTCAGGCTTTCCTTCCTCCTCTTTAAATTGATTTTTTTTTCATATCATGATACCGGAATGTCGGTATTTCAGAAGTTAATTTTATATTTGAAGTTGATTTCATGAGGGAAGGGATATGGCATTTTGTTGTTCCGTCACCCTTGAAACAGCATTCATCCGGTCTTTTTATACCATAAGTTCCGGATGTTGTATGTTTAATCCAGGATTTGAGCGGATATTACCGGGATAATCCTGCAATTAATTTCAGTTCCGGGAAATTGACCGGAATTGTATAGTGGTTACCGGAAATGTGAATTAACAGTGCCTGGTTAGGTATTTCTCCAGGTAAATTCCTCAGGGGATGAAAATGATCATCAATACCGGTAACATCCGTGTCGGCGGGATGTTACAGGTGGCACTTTCCTTTATTCACGAGCTCAGGAATATTCCTGAACACGAATATCATGTATTCCTGTCTCCAGAGGTTGAACGACAGGTCAGAAAGGATAAGTTCCCGCCAAACTTCCGGTTTTACTCATTTATCCGTTTTTCAGGCTATTCAGATCTGCTGATGCGTAAATGGATGAATTATAAGAAACTGAAGCGTCTGAAACTGCTTGAACGTGTTATTAATCCCGATGTTGTGTTCTCGGTATTCGGGCCGACATACTGGAAACCCAGGGCTCCGCATGTAGCCGGATTTGCCACTCCCCATTACGTTTATCCTGAATCCCCTTATTTCAGTGAGGTTCCCTTCAGCCACCGCATTAAGCAGAGCCTCTTCGGAAAATTAAGATTGATGATGATGATCCGGAACATCGATTTCCTGATCGCTGAAACCGCTGAAGTTAAGGAACGGCTGATCAATCATCTCAAAGTTGATGAACACAGGGTTTTTCATATATCGAATACGCTGAATGAAATCTATCACGAGCCGGAAAAGTGGACCTACAGGGCCAAACTGCCACCCCGCGAACCGGGAGAGCTAAGGCTGGTGACCATCTCGGCCAATCATTTGTTTAAAAATCTTCGCATCATCAATGAAGTAATCAACCAGGTCAGGATACTCAGACCCGGACTTAAAATTAAATTTATCCTTACGATGCATCGTCGTGAGTTTAAAAACCTGGGGACAAACAGAAAATACGTTCATTTCACAAACCGGCTCAATGTGAATGAATGTCCCTATCTCTATTCACAGTGCGATTTTATGTTTCTTCCGACTTTGCTTGAATGTTTTTCTGCTTCCTACCCGGAAGCCATGAAGATGGGATTGCCTATTCTGACGTCAGATCTGGCCTTCGCCCGTGGGGTTTGTCAGGATGCAGCCCTTTATTTCGATCCGGTGGATGCCCGCGACATTGCGAAAAAGATTGTTTTTCTTCATGAAAATCCTGAATTACAGGAGAATATGAGGAAGATAGGATATGAAAAACTGCCTGCATTCGGCAATTCGCGCGAAAGGGCCGAGAAATATGTACATGTGGCCAAACTCGCAGCAAAAAGTCCCGCAAGCCAGAAACGTGGACTGCACAGCGGGATTATTTTACCATCTTTAACGATGCCTTCTGCCCCCGCGAATCCATTAGCCTGAGGATGTAAATACCCTTGTTCAGCCTGCTGATATCGAACCTGATTTCATTTCTTCCCCTGACAAGCCGGTGACTTTCCGACCTGATTACCTGTCCTGTAATTGAAATCACCGATAAATCTGCATCTGTTTCTTCACTGCTTGTTACCTGAAGGCAAGCAAGGCCGGGTTCATAAATCGTGATACCTGCATTTCTGAAAACGGATGGATCGTGAATGCTTCCGGGTCCTCCGGAAATCAGCCGGAGGTCAAGCCTTACAGGCAGGTGGTCAGAATTGTTGTACAGGGCATTCAGGACATTGGCCGGGACAGATGTGTTTGCCGGAAAATCGGTAATTGACTTGTTGAAGTGTTTGCCATCCTGCCCAACGGCATGATACGAATTATTTATATACTTCAGGCCCATAGTGCCATTGATCAGCTGGGCTGAAGCAAGGATGTGGTCGAAGCGGTCATCCATTCCTCCCGAGGACTGGCATCCTGCAGTAGTGGTGGTGACCGACTGGGTATGCCAGGAGGCAAAGGAGCTGTTACCCGACCAGTTGCCTGATTTACTTACGGGATCAAAAAACCTGAATCCCTGCGCCGAAAGGTTTGTCAGGTTCTGGTAACAGATCTCCGACGATGAATAGGTGTTCAGATCACCCATAAACAGGAAATTTCCCGGTTCCTTGTTGTTTATCAGGTAATTGATCGCATTGTAGGTCATGTCGGCCCTGTCATCCTCATCATCTGCATAACTGCCGGCTTTCAGGTGGGCCACCAGGCAATGGAGGAAAACAGTATCACCACGGCTGAGGTCAGGCGTCTGGCAGTAAAGCGTATACAGGTCAATATCTCTCACGAAATATTGAACCACCTCATGCGATTTAAGCACCAGCTTTTCTGAATTGTAATATAGCATGTTCACAATGTCGGATCCTGCTACATTGGAGATGGTACCCCTGGCATACCAGGTTCTGCCACCGGTGTTCATCACGCTGTTGAGTATCCTGTTGTGATAAAATTCATAGCTGCTGATCTCGTTCACAGTCAGAATGTCGGGTAACTCATAATCCATGATGGTCTTGATCCAGCCATCCTTGTTTTCGTGATTGTTGTTTCCGGTGGTGCAATAGGTTGTGTAGTTGCCGTAATTGAGCAGGTTATAATGAAGTACCTTCAGTGAATCCTGAGAATGGGCCGACACAGCTGCGGTAAATACAATAAACATCAATAGTTTCTTCATCAGGCACATGATGACTATCGGATTTGATTAAAATGGTATTGATACAAATTTAAGCAATGAAAGGGTAAAATTCTAATTTCTAATGTCTAATGTCTAATTTCTAATGTCTGATGTCAAATGATTGATTTCTGATGGTTGAATTGTTTATCCCTTTGGCTGTATGGCAAACAGAATGCGGCATGAACTATAGCTTGCCGTACTGACCGGCAATTCCATCCGAATTGTTGAACATGAATTTTCTGACATCTTCAAGGGTGTTCACTTTTTCGTGCCAGTCGGGATCGGGGAAAGTTCTTCAAAGCCTGCTCAATGTTGGTTTCGTTGACAAAGTCGCTAATCACTGTGCACCCTTCCAGATTGTTCAGGGGCTCCAGAAAAATATAGCCGTCGAACAACTGTTCCAGTGTAAAGTCAGTGTAGCCCATGGCGTTTAGACTTCTGTCGGGAAGCTTCCCGACGGGTGAATGCATCAGATCAAAACCTGCGGGTTTATTGTCATTAAAAACCATTAATTTCTCTATGGCCCCTTCACAGGGAGAAATTGGAAAATACCGGTCGACTTCCTTCATGGTGAATGCCTGGTGCAGTATGATGCTGAAGACCTTTCCGGGATATTTCCTGAACAGCCGGTTTCCCAGCCAGTCATGGTCAAAATCATAGAAATTGTCGCCGTTGTATTTATAAAATGCAGAGCCATACCTTGAGTAGGCATGCGGCGTACCCACCAGGGCCAGGATTTTTTCATTTTTCAGGATAACCTCCCTTTCAATCATCTCAGCCCTGAATTTATCGATGGTCCCCATCGGGAAGACCTGGTTCATGGACTCAGGATTTCTGGTGCCGGTAAACTTCTCCCAGTGAAAGATGTAGCTTAAATTGATGATCCTGAATTTCCTTGCTGTTTCAGGCAGCGACCGGTTGAGCTGCCAGGCGGCTTTATAAACATCAAGATACTCCTGAAAGCCCCAGGTTACATTGTAGGTAAACATGATTTCCCTGGCAAGCTGCTCGTTGTAGTTTTCCGAGGTAACCAGAGCATCCAGCTTATCCTGAACTTCAAAGGCACCGAACTCCATCCCGATATTGTAAATACCGTTTTTATAAAGCTCAGGCACCATGGATTGGACAAACAGCAGGTTTTCCTTCACCATATGGTGTTCACCCAGGAACACAACATCGTAGTTCCTGAATTTTTCAATCACATAAGTTTGAGGGTCCGGGGCCGATTTTCTGATGTAATCAATCATGCCGGAGGTAACTTCCTGCGCAGTAAGGCTGAGGTGAAACATCAGCATGAAAAGGAGAAGACGGATTCCGGAAAGGGTTTTCATAGAGGTTCGGCTATCTTGGTTTGGCAGGCTAAGGTAAAGGAAGTTGAACAATAAAATCATCCGCATTGAATCCTGACTACCGTATTCCTTGCAGCAAATGTGCTTTATTTATTCGTCTGATTGGTTTTCCATTCCTGGTATTTTTGAAAGATAGGGCTCTTCTTCAGGTGTAACCCACCCTCAATTTTATTCTTTACTCCTAACATTCCAGGGTCAAACTCATATTCAAGGATTTCACCTTCTTTCATCACGACACCTCTCCTGTTTCTACATTTATAAATGAAGCTTAATGCTATTGCATTTTTCTTGCTGCCTATTTCCCAATCCTGATAGCAAAGTACGATATATTTACCATTAAGTCCTTTATTAAAGGCTTTGTAACCTTTAACTACTTCAAAAGTAAAAATATGTGGAAAACTGATTGAATCGATAACTTGCATCTGTTCTTTCATTCTAGTGGTATATGGATGATCTGGGCCAAAAATATCCATTCTGATTTTTAAAGCTTTTTCATAGTATTTCATTGCATTCTGATAATCTTCGATATAGTTGTATACATCTCCGATATTGGAACAATAAATTGCATTTCCGGGGTGTTTTGGGCCAAATATCTTTTCATGTATATCTGCTGCTTGATTGACATACTGCAATGCTTTTGAATATTGTCCCTCATACGCTAGCACAGTTCCAATACCATTGTAGATTTTAGCTATATGGCGATCATCTTTAGTTAAAACTTTCAATTGAATCTCCAATGCTTTAGTGAAGCTGTCCATTGCATTTGGCAAATCACAATTTTGACAATACACATTTCCAATATTACAAAGTATTGATGCCACATTATTATGATCTTTACCAAGAATTAATTTATAAATTTCAAGCGCCTTATTCATATATTCCAATGAAATATCATAATCAAGTACTCTTTGGTGCACGATTCCAATATTGTTATATGAAGTTGCGATCAGGATATGCTCGTTTCCAAGAATACTCTCTTGAATGGCAATAGATTGCAAATGGTACTTCAATGCTTCAGAATAGTCGCCTACAATTTCCTTTATAGAACCTATGTTGTTAAGATAAGCTGAAACTTCTTCATTTTTCTCACCATATGTTACTATAGAAATATCTAAACATCGGTTTGTAAGGAGTAGTGCTTCATCATAGGAGCCAAGGAAATCTCTGATAAAATCAGCATAATCTCCAATATACTCCAGATTTAAAGTATCCATCTCCATCCTCTTCTTCAGGTAAAAAGCCGCCGAATCATTCTGATATTTTGCAGCAAAACCATCGGCCATATTCTTTAGTTGCCGGGCAGCCTGCTCCAGTAAAAGAGAATCCTGTTTTAATTCAACTTTCTTTTGTTCCATGTCCCGCTTGATGGAACCCGGGTCATTCATAATTTTGTCCCACAAACCGGCCGATAGCTGGTTTCTGGCAATGGTTACCACTTCGCCTCCTTTACCCTCTTTCAGAAGGTTAACAATCACCGCCTGCACCGAATCAATGGTCTGGAAATCAATTTTCGACAAGCGTTGGGCTTCCTGCCTGATCAGATCATCGGAACTATAATAGGAATCTTTAAACTTCTGCAGTTCTTCTTCCATACGGGTAAGCTTTGCCGTCAGATCCGTGATATTTTCACTAAGCTGTTGCAATTTGTTCACTTCTGCCTGCAGTTTCAATATCTCTGATTCCCTGTCAGCAATTTCCTGTTCCTTCTCCAGGCGGATCTTTTGTTCAATCCGGCGGCGCTCGGCAAAAAGCTGATCATTACTGGCCAGTATAAGGGTCACTCCGGAAGCGGGGTTAATGGCAAACTTCCGGCTTAAGAACTCTTCCCGTGAAGGCACTACCGGTTCATATCCCGCCCGGCTGACATCCTCCAAAGTGAAAATATTTCCTCCCTCTGCCTTAACAGGCAAGATGAATTTTCCATCCGCTGTGCTGCGCACCTCGTTAAGCCCTTTAGACTTGATACGCACATCAGCAACCGGTGCGCCCTTTTTACCCTGCTCATAACTGATGGTGCGGACTTCACCTGGTTGGTTAATGGTTTGGGCGGCTATGTCTAACGACATGATTCCAAAAAGAAAAGAAATATATGTTTCATAGCTTTGAATGATTAACGATATGAGATTATTTTTCATTTTTTTCTTTCCACGCATTATACAATTGAAGGATACGGGATTCCTCATCAGGTGTTACAGCTTCAATATCAATATTTACTCCCGGAATATTTGGTTTGTATTGATGTTTTATTATTGATTCACCTTCAAGTAGAATTAAGTTCGCTTGTTCACTTTCGAGTAATTGGGCGATTGAAATAAGGTTTTCTTTGTTGCCAAATTCCCATGTATTAAAACGGAGGATGATGCTGATGCTACTAATTCCTTGCTTACTGGCTTGAATACTATCTGATATTATTAACCTGTAAATATGAGGTTTCATTGACAGATTAATCATTTTCATTAAATTTTGTGTATCCATTGTTGACTTGTTTTCATTCCCAAGTTTTTCTTCTCTTATTTTGTTTGCCTTTATGGCGTATTCCAAAGCCTCAGAATAGTGACCTTGACGAAATAGAATATCTGCGATATTATGGTAAGCTATTGCTAGCTTTGGATGTTCATCGCCTACTACCTTTTTTAAGATTTCATGTGCCTCATAAAAATTTTCAAGTGCTTTAGGGTAATTTTTAAGCGCGCGATATGCCATGCCGATACTATTATACAATATCGCTGTCATAATACCATCGTCACTTAAAGCTTTTTTCTGGATTGCCATAGCTTTTGTGAAATAATCAAGGGCTTTGGCATTGTCACCCTGAGTTAAACATATTCTTCCGATATTATTATATAAAGTGGCAACCAATGGATGTTCCGAGCCCAACAATTTTAGTTGGATGGCTAAGGCACGATTATAGAATTCCATAGCATTCTGATAATCTCCCTGGTTTGCATAAATAAGTCCAATATTATTCATGGTTGTTGCAACATAATTATTCTCTTCTCCTGTTATCTTTTTTCTGATTTCCAAAGATTTCAGATAATATTCTTTCGCTAATAGATAGTTTTCCTGATTGTAATAACAACTTCCAATATTGTTGTAGGTGCCGGCTACATCAATGTTTTCTTGTCCAAAAGCTTTATTCCTGATATTCAATGCCTTCATGTAATATTCCATCGCTATCTCATATTCTCCCAGATCCTCATATAGTGAACCTATGTTGTTGTATGAATAAGCAACTATAGGGTGATTTTGTCCGAATACTTTTTCCCAGATGGCTAAAGATTTGTTATAAAAGGTCAAAGCAATATCAAAATCGGAGTTACTATAATACGCTTGTCCGATATTGTTTAGTGTTGTTGCTAACTCAGGATGATCATTGCCAAAGGCTTTTTCTTGTATGGATAAAGCTTTCCTGTAATATTCCAAAGCTTTATCAAAATTTCCGGTCTCAGAGTAAATGAATCCAATGCTGTTATATGATAATGCTACGTCGGGGTGATTTTCTCCTGATATTTTTTTAAAGATTCTGAAAGCATGTTCACAGTATTCCAGAGCTTTTTGGTAATTTCCCAGATCGCAATACAAAACTCCAATGTTGTCAAGCGTAGTTGCAACATCCTCATGCTTGTATCCCAGAACTTTTTCTCTTATCCTCAACGCCGATAAATAATTATCCAAAGATGTACTAATATCACCTTTGTCGTGGTAAACAACTCCGATAGCATTATAGTTATCAGCAACTTCATTACTTTCTTCACCATATTTAACTTTACAAAATTCTATTATATGACCATATAGCAATATTGATTCATCGTATGACACTAGATATTCCCTAATAAAGTCAGCATATTCGCTTAAATAGGCGTAATTTAAAGTATCCATCTCCATCCTCTTCTTCAGATAAAAAGCCGACGAGTCATTCTGATATTTTGCAGCAAAGCCATCGGCCATATTCTTTAGTTGCCGGGCAGCCTGCTCTAGTAAAAGAGTATCCTGTTTTAGTTCAACCTTCTTTTGTTCCATGTCCCGCTTGATGGCACCCGGATCTTTCATAATCCTGTTCCATAACTCGGCCGATAACTGGTTTCTGGCAATGGTAACCACTTCGCCTCCTTTGCCTTCTTTCAGCAGGTTTACAATCACCGCCTGCACCGAATCAATGGTCTGAAATCAATTTTGATAAGCGTTCAGCTTCCTGCCTGATCAGATCATCGGAACTGTAATAGGAGTCCTTAAACTTCTGCAGTTCTTCCTCCAAACGGGTAAGCTTTGCCTTCAGATCCGTGATATTATCACTTTCCTGCTGGAATTTGTCTACTTCTGCCTGAAGTTTCGAAATTTCTGATTCCCTGTCTGCAATTTCCTGTTCCTTCTCCTGGCGGATCTTTTGTTCAATCCGGCGGCGCTCGGCGAAAGCTGATCATTGCCGGCCAGTATAAGAGTCACTCCGGCTGCGGGGTTAATGGCAAACTTCCGGCTTAAGAACTCTTCCCGTGAAGGCGATACCGGTTCATATCCTGCCCGGCTGACATCCTCGAAAGTGAAAATATTCCCTCCATCCGGCTTAACAGGCAGTGTAAATTTTCCATCCGCTGTGCTGCGTACCTCGGTAAGCCCTTTTGATTTAATGCGCACATCAGCAACCGGTGCGCCCTTTTTACCCTGCTCATAACTGATGGTGCGGACTTCACCGGGTTGGTTGATGGTTTGGGCATTTATAACCGATATCATCCATAGGAATGGGATACATAGAAACAGGCTTTTCATAAAATTGCTTATTTTAGATATATAGTATTTAAAATCAGGTTGTTATGTTGCATTGGATAAATGATATTGCTATTTATAGTCTTTTCATGATACCTGATGGTAGCGCGGTAGACAGTATCCTGTATAGTCAAAGGAATGACCAGCCGGAATCTGCCATTGGCATCCGTTCTTGTTTTGATTTGAAGAACTTCAACTTCCACATCAGCCATCAACCTGTCATCCGGGCCGTTTCGGACCATACCCTGAATGATCCCGAAATAGCTGGCGTCCCTGCTTACCGGAATTACCTGTGTTTCTCCGGGAATCAGACTGGTATCCAAAGCAATATAACCAATGGCTTTAAACGATAACCGGGCTTTACTCCTTCTTAATTTTGCCGGAAGGTTGTGAAAAACGGCATAATCAGAACTGTTGTAAAGGGTATCTTTCAATTGCTGGTTGTCAAAGGCCAGGGTCATTATTGCTCCTGAACGCGGAAATGAAAGTTGATGGCTATGTGGAGCGACTTCTTTCAATCCAACTGCCATATTAAAGGGCTTATTGATATACCAGGCAAAACTTATCCCCGTCAGGAATAAGAGAAATACAAGCAAACTTGTCAATGCATGGTTGATCTTCTTGCGTCGGTGCCTGTCCCACAGAGCATCAAATGAAAGATCGAGTGATTTTGAAAGCAGCCGTATAAATGCTTTCTCTTTTTTGATGTATGCCCACCCGCTTCCTTCTTCATGAATATTTACACCCAGCATTTCCGGCAGATTTTCCCTGATCACCGGATGCAGGCACTCTGTTTCAGCGTCAGCTGAATAAGGGATGCCATCGGTAATGAATAAAAGAATCTTATCCTGGCGGCCACTAAGGATAAAATGGTTAATTTCTTCACCAACCCAGTAAGACCTGGCTGATCGGGGAGAACAAACTACGATCAGGAACTTTGAATTATCCAGACTTTTCTGTAAAGTATCCGACAGCGGACCCGGCTCAATATCGGTGGTATCGCGAAAAACACGGGGTAACTTCGGCGGCAGATTATGCGCTTTACAGATTCTGGCAGGTAGCCTGTATCCCTCTATTTTTTTCTGTAACCATTCAGCCCATTTTTCATCTTCGCGCTTATAACTGATGAATGCCAGGTATTCGAAGTCTTGTATCATATTCTGCCACAAAAAAAATTGATAACTTATCTGATAACTATATGGTATCCTTCATCCATAATAAATCCAAGTGTTGCCAGGGCTGTATTGCGATCGTATGTTTTCTGGGATTCAATTAGCTCGGCATAGGGTTTGAGCGATGGATGCCTTTTGGTATTCCAGTCCAGGGCTTCACCGTAGGTCCAGCCTTCATCCATTTTTTGCTTTGCCCAGACTTCGTGTATATTTTCTGCCAGTTTTTCAACAATGCCGGTAATACCGGCCGGAAGTTCGCTCACATTGCAGAACTTCGGTGAGGGTATATATCCGTTGATGTTTTTATTCATAATATTTGGATGGAAATTTATATTGTCTGCTTTAAACTGACCAGGCGGGAATATTCAGACTCAATAACCGGTATTGATTTTGACAACCGCCTGTCAGTTTCCCTATAATATTCACTGAGATTTTCAAAAGGCATAATGCAGGGGTGTATCATCTGCCGCTTCCACCCATTCATATATTCTTCATGCTGTTTTTTCAATCTTTTGACTTCTTCAGCCTCAAAATCTCCTTCATTATCCTTCATTGCCTTCCAGATCAGATCTGCAGTGCGGATCGATTCCTCCTGAATCTCTTCAGGCGCAGGAGAATATCCTGAAAGCAATGTGTCTACATTCCAGCGTGTATGTTCTATTTCAGCAAGTTTATTTATAATTTCTTCCGAAAATCCTTTCTTTAATATGTCCTCTTCATATCCGGCTGTCCCAATGGTTCTTAGCTTTACAGGAATTGATTCTGCATTATGCCGGCTCGACCATTTGTGCCTTTCCTCCAGTTTTTCCCAGTTCTGTAAGATGGATTCAAAAAGATCTTCTGTAAATTTCCCGGGCATTTGGTTGCCGGAATAATAAAAATAATTGACCATCATGGCTTTATAACTGTTTTCGCCAACCAATCCGGGGCAATTGTCCAGCATGCCAAAAACTTTAACATTCCTGAATTTATTGTTCGTCGTTTTTCCGTCCGGTATCAGAAGCGAAACACCGGAATGTACCGAGTCCTGCTTGATCAGAATCCGGGTGTTACGGCTGTAGATTTCTTCAGGCAAATAAAGTCCTGCAGCCATGCTTGCTCCAGGATCATTAAAGGCAATGGCCAGGGTAGTCAGTGCATCTGTGTCGGAGGTCCAGTCTAACAGTTTTTGTCTGATTGCCGGACTTTCAAAATGTCCTTTCACAAACCTGAGTTCTATATTGATAAATGGCAATGATCCCCGTTTATGATTGATTTCGCCTGTAAAAAGGTTTATTGATTCTACATCAACAGCGTCAAAAAAGCTCTGATATCTTGAAGCGAAGTAGTTGCTTTCGCGATCGGCATTCGAATCAATTAATGTAATCCGTGTTTTACGTTTTTGATGGTTGGCCAGATGTCCAAGCCTTGCCGCCTGAACAGCCAGGGCAAAGCCCATCCGTGTCATGCCTGCTACGATGAGATGTACGTATTTGTCCGAATCGGAACTAACAGGCTCAAAATCGGGAACAGAATATGCATCCGGGTTGTCCTGATCATCTGTAAATACCTTCTTTGCCCAATATTCACAGAAGCTGAACGAATTGATCGTGATGGTATGCCCGTTATTCTTTTCATTTGATAAATCAATGTTGCCATACTGGTAAAGCAAATGGGTGCTCTGTGAATCGAACAGGACATGACAGAGTAGCTTAGTTTTGGTTTTAGCCGGTGAATTCCGGACAATTCTGCTGATTTCTTTCAGGCAGGCATTGTTTCTTGGATCATGATCCGATTCGCCTGATTCCCCGGGAATATAGATTGTCTCCGTTGTTCTGACTCCTGCGCGAAGTAAGTCAATAGAAGAGGTTCTGTCTCCGGCAAGAATATAAACTCTTTTCAGCTGTCGTTTTGTGAATTCAGATTCCAGGATTTTTCTGACTTCAGAAACATTCTTCTCAGTCAGAATAACGAACTTCTTTGCTTGTGTTCCATGGTTAGCCAGCAACTGGATCATTATCCCGGGTGTAATGTCGTGAAAGCCAAGGACAACAATATGTCCAGTGAAGCGGTAACTCACCAGCCCTTCCCGGACTATAGCAACACGTTGTTCAAAAATGTTTGTAATGGTAGATATCAATAACCCGCCAAAAGCAAATGTTCCTGAGAGTGTCAGCAGAAGCGCAAACAAACGAAGCCTCCAGTCAATAGCAACAGCTTCTGAGCCAACCATATGCTGGTTGCCCGGATCAATCATCTGTGCGATGATACTCCATCCCAGTTCAGGGATTTCCCGGTTTAGCGCAAAATTGCATCCATAGATTAAATATGCAAGAATTAACCAAAACAAATACAGGGTTACAAAAACAGTCAGCAGTACAAGAAACTGGTGAAAAGGTGAACCGGAAACCGAACGGTCGAAACGGATCATTAACCAATTTGCCGGATTGAAGGTTTTTTTTCGATGTGATTGATTCATTCAGAGATCAACTTAATATGTTTTACTTCTTCCTATGTCAATGATAATACTATTTAAAAATGCATTGACTAACTATAATTTGATTTCATACACAATCCGTTAGTGAATAGGATTGACAGGTGGACTGTCAATTCATAAATATGCCCGAAAGTTACAAAACCACTTTTACAATTACATTAATCAGAGATCAAATTTTGCTAGAATCTTTAATAAATTCTTAACATTGGTTCAACCTATAAAACGATATAATATGGCAGTACAAATTGATTTGAAATGTTGATGGCCCGAACTTGCCTTGTGAGCAGAACCACGTAACTTTTTTTAACTATTCTAT
This sequence comes from Bacteroidales bacterium, assembly GCA_016705005.1. Classification (GTDB taxonomy): domain Bacteria; phylum Bacteroidota; class Bacteroidia; order Bacteroidales; family Lentimicrobiaceae; genus Lentimicrobium. Next base: position 23,526 of record JADIZB010000043.1, read on the forward strand.
TGATTATTACAGTATTGTCATTCTGAGCCTGCCTGACTGCATCAGGCAGACAGGCGTTAGCGAAGAACCGACTAAAAGGAGCTCACCGAAGGTAATCTCATATTTTTTACCGGACAAAAGTGTGATTAATAATAAACAACCGGATCGTTGATGATTGATTTTTTCAGCTTTTGAATGTTGTTTACTTCATTGGCAGTATCAACTTCTTTAAAGATCTTTATCAACATTAGACTAACTTTTGGAAAAAAACAGTCAAAAAATTGACATCGGCATGAATCCTTTTGATGTAATACGAAAATTCAAGACACATCAGGACACCGGGATACCATGAATGACGGGTTGATATATTTACAGGAACAGGAAGCCACTGATTACAGGAGACTGACTGATGAAGGGGCATGAGAATATCAAATGCAGAAATGATCTGCAATTCCAAATCAGTATGAAGCACAGGATAATGCTGATAGGCGGGTTCGATTCTCTATAACTGCTATTGATTAAGTAACCGGTGATTCTGAATTATTACTGAATCGGATTTTACTCACAGACACTGATGATTGTCAAATAGCGCAATAGCAATCTTCCTGCTCAGATTCTCTGAATCAACTATTTATGTACATTCCGGATAAACTCTTCCACTTCGGGAACACCTCCCTGGTAAATCAGGTAACCGTTGTAGGGTTCACGTGATGTGATCTCATCGTTGATGGGGGTCAGCATCAGTTTTTTTACCTCTTCATGGTCGGTGGTCTGCCCCAGCGCCCAGCCCAGCTTGATGTAAGCGGCTTCCGGCAGCATGTTGGCAGCGGGTACAATGCCTTTGGCCATCAGGTCGCGGCCGGTATCGTAAACAAACATATGGGCATATCCCCAGAGTGTCTGAACAGTCATATAGATATGAACACCGGCGGCATGCGCCCGCTCAATGGCGGGATAAATGGGCTTGTTCACATGACCCAGCCCGGTACCGGCAATCACGATCCCTTTGTATCCGTTGCTGACCAGCGAATCGATGATGTCGGGCTGCATATTGGGGTAGTAATAAACAATGGCCACCTTTTCCTCGAAATAGGGGAGGATGGTCACATTCCTGTCCTTGCGCCTCGGGTTGTAATCTTTTTTAATCGGTTCAACCCCCTTCCGGGTAACGGTAGCCAACGGGGTGTCGCCGATGGTGCGGAAGGTGGAGCGGTACGATGAGTGCATTTTCCTCACCCTGGTACCGCGATGCAGAAATCCGTATTCATCGCTGGTGGGCCCGAACATACAGACCATAACCTCGGCAATGTCGCCATGACCGGCGGCGGTGGTGGCATGCATCAGGTTCAGCGCGGCATCGGAACTCGGACGGTCGGATGAACGCTGGGAGCCAACAAGCACGATGGGAACCGGAGAATTCTGTACCATATAGGTCAGTGCGGCTGCGGTATGATGCAGGGTGTCGGTTCCATGTCCGATCACAATCCCGTCAACACCATTCTCAATCTCTTTGCCAATGGCAATGGCCAGTTTCCGGTAATTGTCGGGAGCCATATTTTCACTGAACACCGCGAAAACCTTCTCAGTGGTCAGATTGCAGATCTGGGCCAGTTCGGGCACAGCACCGTACAATTCTCCGGGCGAAAAAGCGGGGATAACTGCTCCTGTGCGGTAGTCGAGACGCGAGGCGATGGTTCCTCCCGTGCCGATCAGCTTCACTTTCGGCAGACCGGGTGTATAGGGGAATTCCTTTTCAGGGATCTTGTAATTGGCTTTCTTGTAACCCGTTTCCTTCATCCCGGTAATCGTGGCGATGTCGATGCCGATGTTGTAACCGGTAATGATTTTCATTACAATGTGCTGATCGTCATCGTTCTCCGCCCTGGGCAACACGGTACCGGTAAAAGGTCCGCGGGTGGTAGTCACCTCTGCCTGTCCCCATACACGGACATTGAATTTCTTAAGCACTTCGAGTGATGCTCCTTTATATCCCTGAAAAATATCGTCGGCCATTTTGTTTGATTGTATTTTGAGTACTGATTGAGTGTTTTTTGTTTTTACTTCCTGATAATACGGTGCCGGAGGTTACCTGATGAGCTGATTGGAATTCTGTTTCTATTGTACACCGTAAACCGTAAATCATTGTTGTTTGGTAAAGAAAGATTGTCTTCGACTTCGCTCAGACTGACAGTCATCCTGAGTGAAGTCTAAGAGTGTCATTCCCCGCCAACGCTGCGTTTCTGCGGGGCAGGCATCATTTATCATTCGTCATTCGTAATTCGTCATGAGTCATTCGTAATTTTTACCCTGAGCGCAGTCGAAGGGCGTACTTCGTACTTTCACCATCAAATCATCTTTGCCAGTTCGGTCAGTTCCACATTCCCGATGGCCGACCGTCTGAGCTGTCCCATGATCCAGTCTTTTTCAACTCCGGGTCTGTCAGTATGCTGTATTTCGGCAAACTTGGTTTTCAGGAATGGTAGCTTACCAAGAAGTTCGTCCTTGCTTACCTTCTTGAATTTTATACTGGTCAGGGCTGATTCAAATTCGAGTTTCGGATGTTCATAAACATGGGGAAGCATCAGCCAGGCTATCTCCGGCGATAATCCCTTTTCTTTGATGTATTTCAGCAGGCCGTAAACGATCCTGTAGTTGAATTCGGCCACCGGTCTGGCATGTCCTTCCACAAATTTCAGTTTGTGTCCGAAAAGTGTTCCCACAAATGCCGGCTTGTATCCCAGCTCATTCACGATCCTTTCAATGAGCGGGAAAAGGTCTTTCTTGAAGATATAGGTATAGGTATCTTCAGGAATGCCCCAGTCCTTCATAATATGGTAGCGGTCAATCACTTCCTGCGGAAGGTTGCTGCCCAGTTTGTCGATCAGGCTGTTTTCGAGCGGAATGGGAGCACTGTCGGTATCTGGATACATACGGTCGGCACCCGGCAACACCCGCTCAAAAATGGTGGTTCCGTTCTCAAACGATTTGCGTGTTTCGTTCGGAATCCCCTCGAAAGCCATAAGGCAGCGTTCCTGGATGGTTTCAGTGGCGGTGGCCATGTCTTCTTCCGGTCCCCAGACAATAACCTGGGCATCGCCATTGGCTGACTTCAGCAATTTCCGGATGCTGTCCCAGTCTTTCTCGCTGATGACCTGTTCAAACTGTTCGGTATGCGCCATATTTGGTTTTTCGAGGCAGGCGATTACTTTCAGGCGGTCGGTGAGCTCGTTGGCAAACATTTTCCCCGGCTGGGTGAAATGTGAAAGCGCCCCTTCGAACCCCGGAAGGTTGACGGCGATTATTTTATGCTTCAACCGTTTGGTGTCGGCCAGGGGAGCATACCCGAACTTAAAATCATGGTAGTCTAATTCCACCTGGTTTATTTTCCAGTTTTTATAATTTGGAATGGATGCTTTCAGCCTGTCGCGCAACATCAGCAGCGACCATTGCCTGAAGCATTCATTGTGCGTCAGTTCAGGAATCCAGCGGGTATGGGCAACACCCTTGATCTCGACCCTTGATCCACCACGGCAGCTTACGTTTACATCTTCACGGCCGGCACCGATACCTGTGCGGACTTTTCCGGTGCTCCGGTTGAGAAAGCGGATGTAATTGCAGGCTTCTTTCACTTCATCCGGATTCACCATATCGGGATAGGTCACTGTTTCGATCAGCGGCATACCCAGACGGTCGGTCCGGTAAATGCGGGTATGACCAATATCGGAGACTTCGCGGCATGAATCCTCTTCGAGGCTTAACTGGATCAAACGGATATTCTTGTGTTTGAGCGGGATCATTCCTTCCACACCGATGATGGCGGTGCGCTGGAACCCGGTCGGGATGCTGCCGTCGAGGTACTGTTTACGGGTGATGTGTACCTCACCGACAATGTTGAGTTTTGAAAGCAGCGAAATTTCAATGGCGATCTCCAGTGCCTCCCTGTTGAGCGGGAAGGGAGGGGTATCGTCAACCTCATAGGTGCAGGTGGTTTCGTTTTTAAGCCTGTAAACAATATTTTTTCGGGTTTTGAATTCCATCAGGGCGGTTCCGTCGTATTCACCCAGTTCGCTCAGGGTCGGACGCATATGCCGGATGACTTCGGCATCGAATACATCGGGTTTATGGTAGAGGCCTGCCGGGCAATGGCAGAAAAGTTTTTCCCTGGTTTTCAGCTGCTGGTGTACTTCCAGCCCTGACATAAATCCTATGCGGTCGTAGGTTTCCTGGGTGGCATCCTGCCGTTTGACATATCCTGCTGCTTCAAGAGTTTTCCGGTAGTTATCGCTGGGGTCGAAAGGTTGATTCATCCTGTTTGATGGGTAGGTTAAGAAGAGGTCAAACCTACACGAATTTTCGGAATCCAGCAAAAGAATTCGGGCTAAGTTTTGGTAAAAATTATCGGGATTGGATTTGATGATTTGCTGATTTGATGATTAGCTGATTAGCAGATTTGAGGATTTGGGGATTTGAGGATTGTAAAAATGGAATTAGCCGGCCTCTGACTTCTGACTGTTCACTGGTTAGTTCCGGGCGGTCCCCGGCTGGTCTCGACTACGCTCGACCACCGCCGCTCGACCACCGGGCATTATTGGTTGGGATTAACAGTGGTGGTCAAGCGAAGTTGAGATCACCACGCCTCGTTGCCTGGACAGAACTTCTTCGTTGGCACAGCCAGCATCAGTGTTAATGGTTTTTACTTTCAGCCTGCCAAAGGCGGATAAACTTTGAACCCGCCTTCACTTTCGTTACGTCGGGTAAACTTTGAGCTTTAATTTTACTAAATTCGTAGCATGGAACCCAAGCCAAAGCCGGTATTTGAAAAGCGCATCTTCTGGGATGTGGATTTTGAGAAGCTCGATTACGATGCCAGGGCAAACTTCGTGATTGAGCGGGTTTTTGAACGCGGCGATGTGGAAGACATCCGCCAGTGCCGTCGCTATTACGGCGATGAAAAGGTGACAGAAGCCCTGTTGAAAGCGAAGTTTCTGCCGGAGCATACCATTTATTTTGCCAGTGCAGTAATTAATAAACCCGTTGAATCATTCCGATGTTACACTTTGAGACAGTTGAACCCGGGACTCTTTCCCTATTAAGGGAGTTGATGAAGTTGCCTGATTTGGAGCCGTTTTCTCTGGTAGGGGGCACAGCACTGGCTTTGCGGTTTGGCCACCGCAGTTCTGTTGATCTTGAACTGTTTTATCATGTTAAATTTAATCAGCCGGAATTAGTCTCTGCCCTGGAGAAGAAATTCGGTTCCCGGTTTGTATACAAGCAACAGCATACGCAATTTGGTGTTTTTTGTTTTATTGATAATGTTAAGGTTGATATCATTCATTATCCTCATAATACTGTTTCTGATATTGTTCTTGAAGATGAACTCCGGATTTATAGCGATATCGATATAGCAGCAATGAAAATTCAGGCAATTCTGGGGAGGGCAAAAAAGAAGGATTTCTGGGATTTACATGAACTACTCCATCATTATACCCTGCAGCAAATAATGGACTGGCATAAACTGAAATACCCCGGTCAGATGCTTGCCATCAGCATCCCACATGCGATTACCTACTTCATAGATGCCGACGAAAGCGAAACCCCCGTTAGCTTCAAAGGACAAACCTGGCCGCAGATTAAGAAGGATATCTCGAAAGTTGTGAGTGATTATCTGAGGTAAACCGGACCGGCATTCGCGTTTGAGGTGAAAAACAGGCGACTTTAGCGAAAGAGGGATTTCAGCGACTTCAGCGAAAGCGACTTCAGCGTTCATCGTTTGGCGTTAGTCGTTGGTCGTTGGACGTTCAATTTGTTCAATGCGCTTCGCGCGTTCAAAGGTTCAATCGCTGCATGGTTCAATTGGCGACTTTAGCGAAGAAAGCGATTTTAATAAGAAATCCGTGTAAATCAGTTATATCTGTGTTATCCGTGTTCTAAAAGGAGAGAGGGAGATGGAGCGACATCAGCGACGGGGCGACTTAAGTGAACTAAGCGACTTAAGCGACAACCAAATACAAAATAACGATTAAAAATACTATGTGCTCTATTGTGGCTATTGTGGTGAAAAAGATTGACTTTCATTATGAGATTTATTGACTTAATGGTTAAATAGAATGAAGAAAGCGACTTCAGCGTTCATCGTTTGGCGTTAGTCGTTGGTCGTTAGTCGTTGGACGTTCAATTTGTTCAATGCGCTTCGCGCGTTCAAAGGTTCAATCGCTGCACGGTTCAATTGGCGACTTTAGCGAAGAAAGCGATTTTGATAATATATCTGTGAAAATCCGTGAAAATCCGTTAAATCCGTGTTCATACATGAAGCGACTTCGGCGATGGAGCGACTTCAGAGAAAGAAAGCGATTTTGATAATATTTCCGTGAAAATCCGCTAAATCTGTGTCATCCGTGTTCTAATTTGGATCGGTCTTAACGGCCGGGCGATGAAATATCTTTGTGATTTATTGCAACATTTGCGTGAATAAGTGCGGGTATTACAACATTTATCAGCAATGCCTGTTAATTACGCAGCCGGATCACTGGTAGTCCGGAAGATCACAACAAAGACCCGGAACTACACCTTACAATGTCAATGAAAAAACTTGAACTTTATACAACGTTTGCCTGCCCGCACTGTAAAACGATGAAAAAAACAATCGGTGAAGTGCTCCCGGAATTTGAAGATCAGTATCAGTTCAGCGAGGTATCGGCAAGTTCGCCGCTTGGGTACATCAAAAGCCTAAAGAATAACATTCATTCAGCCCCTACACTTTTGATTGATGGCCGGGTAGTTGCCCGTACCGCCATAAGTAAAACAGAATTAATCAACATTTTAACATCAGAATTATGAGTACAGAGAAAAAACCTTTGCGTTGCCCCATGGGTGTTCCAGGTGGAATCATTGCTGTCCTGGCTGGCCTGGCCGGCATCATCATCAGTGCAATGAATTCAGAGTGGCTGTCGCTGGCCCTGTCGGCCGGACTGTTTATGATTGCTCTTCCGTTTATCCGTGTAACCATGATGGTTCATACAGCCAACGACCGGCTGGATGCACTTGAGAAGAAAGCCGGTACAAAGTAGTTGTTACTTCCTGAAAATTGTTTCGAAGGCGATGCTCCTGTTTATATAAGGGCATCGCTTTTTTAATGCGAATCGACCAGATTATATTAGTTTTGCAATTGCTAATCCAGATCGTCCATGCGCCTCACTTTCGTGAACATTGTCATCCTTGTTTTGCTTACCTCCGGTGTTTATGCCCAGCAGGCCCGTAAAATCAGACTTGTGCAGGCCGATGTGATGAGTTATGACAAGCGGCTTGGCGCTGATGTACAACGGATACTCGGCAATGCCATCTTCGAGCACGACGGGGCTCTGCTCTATTGTGATTCGGCCCACCTCAACAATGCCACCAACAGCATGAAAGCTTACAGCAGGGTGCACATCAAGTCGAGCGATACCCTGAACCTGTATGGCGATTCCATCTATTACAGCGGGGAAACCCGCATCGCCGAAGTGTTTGATCATGTAAAACTGATTGATAAGCAAACCACCCTTACCACCGATAAGATGATCTTCGACCGGAATACAGGCATCGCATCATACCTTACCGGTGGCCACATCGTGAATGGCCGCAATACACTTGACAGCCGCCGCGGCTATTATCACACCAATACCAAAGACTTCTTCTTCCGTGACCATGTTGTACTTGTCAATCCTGACTATAAAATGAACTGCGACACCCTGCGCTACAACACCCAGAGTAAAATAAGCTGGTTCAGGGGGCCTACCACCATCAAGGGCAAAGATACCGATATCTATGCCGAAAACGGGTGGTACAATACCATCACGGATATTTCGGAATTCAACGAAAATGCCAGGGTGAAGAACGGCGACCAGGTGCTGACGGGTGACAGTCTTTATTATGAAAGAAAAAACGGATATGGTCAGGCATTCAGGAATATACAGGTGATCGACACGGTGCAGGATATGATTGTAACAGGCCAGTATGCGCTTTATCAGAAGCAACTGGGCTACACCATGATCACCCAGCGCCCTGAAGCTTTTTTCATGGAGGACGGGGACACCTTATTCATGCATTCCGATACGATGCGCGCAACCTTTGATTCAGCCCGGAAAACAAAAGAGGTCTTTGCTTACTACCATGTTAAGTATTACCGGCATGACATTCAGGGTATGACCGATTCGCTGGTTTATGCCTTCAGGGATTCAACCATGCGGATGATGGGTGCTCCTGTGATCTGGACCGACGCCAACCAGCTTACCGCCGATTCTATCCACATCACTACCGCCAATAAACAGCTTAAGAATATGCTGCTTTACAACTCGGCATTCATCATTTCGAAAGACACCCTTGGTGCCGGATACAATCAGATCAAAGGCCGTAACATGACAGGCTATTTTAAGGATAATGAGCTTACATCAATAAAAGTTGAAGGCAACTCTGAAACCATCTACTGGGTCAGGGAGGAGGATGGAACCCTTACAGGAATCAACAAGGCTTTTTCGAGCAATATGTCTATTCGTTTGAAAGACAAAAAAATGCAACAAATAGTTTACATCGAAAAACCTGAAGGTGTGCTTCATCCCGAAGGGGAACTTGGGGAAGCCGATCTGTTGCTCAAGAATTTTCAATGGTTGGGCGACCGGCGACCTTTGAAGAGACAGGACATCTTTATCTGGTAATTTACCTGATCGCTGCCCTGATTTCTATTTCAATATCCACAAATTTTTGTCTCCAGCTGCCTAACTCAGTCCGGGCTGCCTCCAGGCTTTCTATCATCTCATCTTTTTGTGCCGGATCAAAATCAGCTTTTCTTGAAAGGCCAACCAGCATTTCACCCACCGAACGTGCCGCATTGGCCTCTCCACCGATGTAATCCCAGATCAGTTGTTTTAGAGTGTCGGGATCCCCGAAGCTGATGTTGGTCTTAAGCTGGAAAATACCCTTCTTTTCAAGGTTCATGGCTGCATTGCGAAGGGTATCGCACAACTCAAACTGACGGTATTTTTGTTCCCAGAGCAGGAAGTTGCCCATTTCGAATATCATCCGTCGGGCTTTTGCGTCATCTCCGTATTTTAGCTCACCAATCACTGTAGTAAGGTGCTGTTTAAGAATGGTGAGCGTTTCATCAATCAGTTCGGCAGTATCGGCCAGTGCGTCCTTCATTATTTTCTTTTCTGTTTCGGGGATTTCAGCTGCTGCTTTAACACCCTTGAAAAGAGCACCAATAATATCAAATACCTCACTCAGGCCTGCTATCTTGATTTCCATGACGTTTGTTTTTGGTTTACACTATAACAGCAATATCAATGCCTTGTTCAGGAGAACTTTTTCAGACCGGTAAGAATGAAGGAAGAATCGGGCTTTGCCGATGGCCTGCGGGCAATAAAAAGAAAGGGTGAGCCTGACAGGCTACACCCTTGTTTATTATCATGCAATAGAAATTAAGAAGTCAGCGTTTCAGTGGAGATGAAATCGTTACTCTAACGGTATGGCGCCGGGTGACTGTTTGTCAATATTGTCTGCACCTACGATTTCAGTAACCACATAATTACTCATTCCTCGCCAGGGTAAGGGGTTGAGATATTCTTTGTAGCGAAGTTCAACAAAACGACCTCCGCAGCGTTCAAGAACAGAAGCTATGCTGTCGTTCCTTACACTGAATTCAAACTCATTGCTTTGTATGGCCCCCGGAGTCTGGGTCCTGAACCCTTCCTGTATCAGCCGGCCTTCCCAGGTTTTAAAGATATAACCCTTCTTTACGAAGAAATTGAGATTACCTGCCTTTACACCTTCACCAAATACAAAGTAATAGCGCCACCAGAGGAAAACAGCAAGTAGAATGATGATGACTGTGCCAGCGATAACAATGGGTTTCCTTTTCATGTCTGTGAATTAAGAACTTCTGAATACTGAATCAGGGTTAAACAAAGATACTATTATTGCGCGTGGTTTGAACAATTCAGGCTCTAAAACGAATGCTTTACCAATAATTAAAACAACCGGGTTGACTGACCGAAAATAGCCTCCTTTAAAAACATCAGGAATAGCATAGCTTCCGGGTTCCGGCCCGAATACAGCTGATCCGGGTATAGCCGGATGAAGTCTGGAATGAATGAAAGTGCCTGATTATTTGATGCCGGCCGGTTCTGCAGCTACCGGTGGCTGATAGCCATTCCGCCTTGAATTCTTTCCGAAAACCGAAAAATGTATGTAGCGTTCCGGATGCAGTTTCATATCCTCGATCAGCTGCTTCAGTTCTTTTGAAGATGCTTCAAGTTCATTGTACATCTTATCGTTGTTTACGAGCTGTCCGAGTGTGCCCTGACCGGTTTCAATTTTCTGAACAATAACCGACAGTCCCGAAACTGATTTGTTCAGGTTTGCCATGGTATTGGCTATGTTGGCCCTGGCCAGGGTGTCGCTGATGTTGGCGGCATTGGAGAGTACCCTGCTCAGGTTTTCATTGTTCTGCTTCAGGTTTGCTGTGATCGATTCTACATTGCTCAGAATTCTTACCAGTCGTGTTTGCTGACTGGTAAGCAGCGTATCGGCCGACTGTGAAGCGCTCTGAAGGTTTGCCATGGTATTTTTCAGACTTTCGATGGTATTCATCAGGTTGTCGCGGGTTTGCCTGTTAAAGACGTCGCTGACTACAGTAAGCACAGTATCAATGGAGTTCATCATGTTTTCCGCTTTGCGGATGATGGGTTGAACCATATCGTTCACTTCATCCTGGAGGCTGGTCTGCACCTGCGAAATGAGCGTATCACCTGAAACTGCATCTTCAGCACCATTGCCGATTACAATCTGAATACCACGGGTACCCAGCAGATCAGAACTAAAAATTCGTGCTATGGAATTTTTGGGAATCCTGATGCTATTCGACATGCTCAACTCAACGATCACTTTACCGGGTTTGTCAGGATGGAATCGCATGCTGCTGACCTGCCCAACGGCCAGGCCATTGATGGTAACGGCGTTGGCAGTCATCAATCCTGCAACATTGTCATAAACAGCGAAAAAAGTCCGCTGCCGGTTAAAAATATCCTTGCCCTTTAAGAAATTAAACCCCCATACAAAAGCGGTGAGGGTAATAACGGTTAGCAGACCGATCCTGAGTTCGCGTGATAGTTTGAGTGCCTTCATAATTCTGTTGCAAAGATAATCAGTTTTTCAGCATTTTTCTGGCTTCCTCAACGGGAATGCGTTCACCGTTAACGAATGCTACCAGGAACGCATCTTTGAATCCTTTTGCTACCATTTCGTTCAGAAGCTTCTGGGCATCTTCAGGCGACTTCTCATTCCCAATGGTATACTTGTATATACCCTGATGCTGATACCAGCCCACATTCTCAAGGTTCCTGAATTGAGAAGCATCCTTTTCAAGCATGGTTTTTGAGATGAGAAACTGAACCTTGAAAACGGGTGTAATCCCTTCCTGACTGGCTGCATTTGTGGTATTTTCGCTATTCTGAGGCTCTGTCTTGTCTGCAACAGCGGTTTCCTCGTTTTTCGTTTCGGGGGTGTTAACTGTGTTTTCAGTGATGATGGGGTGGCTTTCAGTACCTGTTTTTTCGACCGATTGTTTGTACTCCTTTACTGCGCTGTAGATGGCCAGGGCAAGTTTATTTTGTCCGTCTTCCGAAATAAGTATCTTCTCATCATTCAGATTGCTGATAAAGCCGGTTTCGATAAGTACTGATGGCATGGTGGTCTTATAAAGTACAAGAAACCCGGCTTGTTTCACTCCCCGGTTATACATATTAACCTTATCTTTTAAATGCTTTTGAGCCATCGATGCCAGGTTGAGGCTCTGATCGAGAAATGCATTCTGAAGCATCGAAAAGAAAATATATCCCTCAGGCGAGGAGGGGTCGAACCCGTCATACTGCACATGATAATCATCTTCGAGCAGGATAGCTTTATTCTCCAGTTGGGCTACAGCAAGGTTGGCCTGGCTTTTATGCAGACCCATCACATAGGTTTCTGAACCGTAAGGCGATGTGGATGGATTTGCATTGCAGTGGATTGAAATAAACAGATCAGCTTTGGCTTCGTTCGCAATCTTGGCACGCCGGTAAAGTTCAACAAAGACATCAGTTTTCCGGGTGTAAATTACCTCAACATCTTTCAGGTTTTCTTTGATATATTTCCCTGTTTTCAGGGCAACCGAAAGGGCTATGTCTTTTTCTTTCGCGTTTTTACCTACAGCGCCAGAGTCGTGCCCGCCATGACCGGCATCAATCACTACCCGTCTTACTTTCTGGGCTTCCAATACCGAAGGCTGAAGGAGCAGGCCCGTTAACAGAATAATAAGTGAAAAATTACGTTTTAACCCCATCTATATTTTGATTAGTTTTGATCTCCGGTTTCCGGCATAACAATTAAAAGAGTATTTTTCATATAACCTTCATGATTTCAGGAATATATATCATGTTTCAGGTTTCGAAAAATACATGGTTGACAGAATTAAAAGGTTACTGATGCCTTCTCCTGAACAATGAATAGACAAATTTAGCATTAATTGAAATACACTGCATATAAAAAAATGCCCTTTCCCGGGAACTGGTTGCTAAGCTTCCTTTTGTTATTTTTTATTTCAGGGCAGCTGCCGCACAGCGCCATAGCCCAGGAAGTAAGTAATTCCGCATCTGCTGCCGATTCGCTGAAACTGTTGACTGACTCGCTTGTTTTTAACGTTCCCGATACGCTTTTATTTTCTGCTGATTCTGTTGCCCTGCCGGGGGCAAAACCGAAAAAGAAGGGTGCAATTTCATCGAAGGTTGAATACAGCGCCACAGATTCTGTAAGCCTCGATATGTCCAGTCAGAAAGTTTTCCTCTACCGCGAAGCAGACATCAAATATGAGAAGATCATTCAGAAGGCAGCTTACATCGAAATCAATTTCAACACTTCCATCCTGAAAGCACTTCCAAAGGTTGATTCAACAGGGAAAACATATGGGAAACCTGAATTCTCCGAAGGCGACCAGACTTTCAGTTCAGAAGAGATGCAGTATAACTTCAAGACCCGGAAGGGGATGATCAGGAATGTGATTACCAAGCAGGATGAAGGGTATCTGCATGGAGAAGTGGTGAAGAAAATGGACAACGATGTCAGCAATATGCGGCATGGAGGATATACGACCTGTAACCTTGAACATCCCCATTTCAGCATTAAATTTACCAAAGCCAAGGTAATTCCTGATAATAAGATTGTAACAGGCCCTGCTTATATGTCAATCGAAGGGGTGCCGCTTCCGCTGGTTCTGCCTTTCGGGTTATTCCCCAACAAAAAGGGGCAGATGTCGGGAATTGTAATTCCAACCTATGGTGAATCTGCAAACAGGGGATTTTACCTTGAAAACGGCGGTTATTATTTTGGTATCAGCGATTATATGGAGCTCCGGCTGGTCGGCGATATTTATTCGCATGGCAGCTGGGCTGTCAAGCCTTTATTCAACTACAGAAAACGTTACAAATTCAGTGGTTCCTTAAATTTCAACTATTCCATCAACATCGAAGGAATTAAAGAGTCGCCTTCGTATTTGCGCAAACGCGATTTCAGGCTGGCCTGGACACACCGGCAGGATCCCAAGGCCAGACCGAAAAGTCAGTTCAATGCCAGTGTCAATTTCGGATCTTCCACATTCAATAAATACAACCCCGTCAGTGCACAGGATCACCTCACCAATACCTTCGGATCGAGTGTGAGCTATTCGACGAATTTCAGGAACAAGGTAAATTTCTCGGCTGCCCTCCGGCACAGTCAGAACACCACAAACAAATCGGTGAACCTTACCTTGCCCGATATCTCATTGTCAACCAACAGGTTCAATCCTTTCAGGAAGCCTGGAAAAACCGCTGATTTAAAGTGGTACGATAACATTAGTGTTAACTATACCATGTCGGCCAGGAATGAGATCAACATCCACGAATCAACCCTTTTCAAGCCGGAGATGTGGGATTCGTTGCAAAATGGAATGCAACATGTTATACCCATCTCCTCAAGTGTTAAGATATTGAAGTTTTTTACCCTGACCAATTCACTCAACTATACTGAGCGCTGGTATTCGAAGAGTATCCTTAAGCATTGGGTGAACGACAGCCTGTTTACTGAAACCGACACTACATTCGGTTACATTGATACCGATACAATTACAGGATTTAAGGCAGGTCGTGATTTTAGTTTCAATTCATCGCTCAATACGACCCTTTATGGTATGTTACAGTTTAAAAAAGGGCCTGTAAGAGCGATCAGGCATGTGTTCAGACCTTCTGTAACCTTCTCCCTGCGACCCGATTTCGGAAAGTCTGAATATGGATATTATAAAGAGGTTCAGAAAGATACACTGGGAAACATTCAGCGTTATTCCATCTTCAGCGATGGCAGATACACTTCAATTTACGGTTCTCCACCCGATGGCAAGTCGGGCAGGGTAGGGCTGAGTTTCAGCAATAACCTTGAAATGAAAGTACGTTCCAAAAGCGATACCATTACAGGGATGAAAAAGGTGATGCTGATCGAGAGCTTTTCCATCGGCACTTCCTATGATCTGGCCAGGGATTCGCTGCGTTGGTCTCCGGTAACCTTAAGTGCCCGGACAACCCTGTTCAAGAAACTTCAGGTTCAGTATTCCGCCTCCTTCGATCCTTATATCCAGGACACACTGGGCAGGTCGCTGAATCAGTTTGAATGGGATGTCAATCACAGGTTGCTGCGGCGCGACAATACTTCGTGGAATTTTTCACTGGCCTGGAATTTCAGCTCCGGTAAAAACAATAAAACCAAAAGAGTTTCACCCACAGCAACACCAGATCAGTTGCAGGAAATAGCCACAAATCCCCAGGGCTATATCGACTGGAACAATCCCTGGAATCTAAACTTTACATACAATCTCCGATATACCGGGATCCTCAATCCCCTGAACGAAAGTGTAAAGCGTGAACTGGTCCAGACCCTTGGGTTCAACGGCGACATCAACATTACTCCAAAATGGAAGCTTAACCTTACTTCGGGTTATGATTTTGAAAGTAACAAGCTATCATACACTTCTGTCAACATCTACCGCGATCTCCATTGCTGGGAAATGCGCTTCAACTGGATACCAATCGGTTACCTGAAAAGCTGGAATTTTTACATCAAGGTAAAAGCTTCGGTGCTTCAGGATCTGAAACTGAACAGGAAAAAGGATTTCAGAGACAACTGATCCGTTTAACCCGTGTGATTCTGTTGTTACGGTCATCCGGTTTCCGACTATTTCCTATATTTGTGTCGTATGATTATTACCACAACCCTGATCAGGATTCATAAGTGGCGTGTTAAAAACATGAGCCACCGCAATTTTGTCCTGGTTCTCAGCCTGATTGTAGGTTTCATAAGTGGGTTGTCGGCTGTTGTTCTGAAAAACACTGTCTATTATACCCACTATTTCCTCACGCGCGGGTTCGAAAGCGATGCCGGAAATTACCTCTATCTGGCATATCCGCTGCTGGGTATGGCTTTAACGGTATTATTCATACGTTATGTGGTGAAAGACAATATTTCGCACGGGGTGAGTAAAATACTCTATGCCATTTCGAGAAACAATAGTCACATCAAGGTTCATAACAATTATACCTCGCTGATATCCAGTACCATCACCGTCGGCTTCGGCGGATCTGTGGGTCTTGAGGCTCCCATCGTACTTACCGGTGCTTCAATTGGCTCTAACCTTGCCCGTGTTATGAGGATGGATTACCGCTCTATCACCCTGATGATCGGGTGTGGGGCAGCCGGTGCCATAGCCGGAATCTTCAAGGCTCCTGTAGCAGCAGTTGTTTTTGCGCTGGAAGTACTGATGCTTGACCTTACCATGGGGTCGCTGATTCCACTGCTGATTGCGGCGGTAACCGGTGCCACTGTTTCATCCTTCCTGATGGGGAAAGCAGTCTTGTTTTCGTTCTCGGTGACCGATCCCTTTAACCTTGCAAACATTCCTTTTTATATTATCCTGGGGGTTGTGACCGGATTTATTTCATTGTATTTCACCAGGGCAAATCTTTTTATTGAATCGGCTTTCGGAAGGATTAAGAGTACTTCAGGAAAGCTGCTCCTCGGAGGCATAACCCTCAGCCTGCTTATATTTCTTTTCCCTCCCTTATACGGCGAAGGATATGAGGTACTCACTGATATCCTGAACGGAAGGGGCGACACCATTGTCAACAACAGCCTTTTTTACAGCTTCAGGGAAACACACTGGTTTTTCATTTCCTTCCTGGTGATGGTGTTGTTTTTTAAAGTTATTGCAATGACTTTTACCAATGCTGGCGGGGGTGTTGGCGGTATCTTTGCACCTTCGCTCTTTATGGGCGGGGTTACCGGTTTTCTCACAGCCAGGTTTATCAATCATTTTGATTTTATTAAACTCCCGGAAAGCAATTTTGCTCTTGCTGGCATGGCAGGGGTGATGGCTGCGGTGATGCATGCCCCATTGACAGCCATCTTCCTTATCGCGGAAATTACCGGCGGATATGAATTCTTTATCCCCCTGATCATCACATCAACCATTTCATTCCTGACCATCAACTTTTATGAGCCCCATAGTATCTATACCAAGAGGCTTGCTGCCAGGGGGGAACTGATTACCCATGACAAGGATAAGGCAGCACTTTCACGCCTGCAGATCAACCGGCTGATTGAACATAATTTTCTTACAGTGAGCCCCGATGCTACCCTGGGAGAACTGGTGAAGATAATTGCAAGGTCTGAACGCAACGTTTTCCCGGTAACAGATGCAGATAACAATTTCCTGGGAGTGGTGTTTATTAATGAAATCCGCCATATCATGTTCAACCATGAATTGTATGATTCAACCTTTGTCAGGAATCTGATGTTTATGCCTGAACCTCAGGTCAGCATCGATGAAACCATGGAAGATGTTGCACTTAAGTTCAGCGAATGTGCCCATTATAACCTTCCTGTGCTCGATCATGGTAAATATGTCGGCTTTGTCTCCAGGGCGAATGTGTTTTCGTCCTACCGTAATCTCGTAAGAGAGTCCTCACAGGATTAATGCATAGCATGAATGATCAGTCAGTTATAAAAGAACTCCGAAATTCAGGAATGAAAAACAATCCCGATCGTGGTATCCGGCCTTTTATTGTGTTAGTGCTGATATATCAGTTGTTTCTGGCTATGCTGGTTATCGTTTACGGTTACAACGGAAGTTTTCTGTTACTGAACAGTATCCACACCCCAGTGCTCGATGCCCCCATGTTTCTGCTGACCCACCTTGGAGATGCGCTTATCCTGACCTCGCTGCTCGGATTTATATTTATCCGCAGAAACCCGGCACTCGTCATTCTGCTTATCATTGTTGTCATAGTAACAGGTCTGACAGGCCAGCTGATGAAAAATTTCCTCTTCGATTCATGGGACAGGCCATTGAGTGTTATAGGAGATAGTGGCCAGGTATATACTGTATATGGATACCGCTTGTTCAGGAATTCATTTCCGTCGGGGCATAGCATCACAGTTGCCGCAGCCATGACAAGTCTGGTGCTTGTACTGAGGCCGGGCAAACCTGTGCTCATTTTCCTGGCGGCTATGACAGCTCTGATTTCCTACACCCGCATCTATGTCGGTGTTCATTTTGCAGGCGATGTACTGGCGGGAACTTTGTTAGGCATTGCAGGATCGTCCTGTCTCACTGCAGGAATGTATCCGGCAATCAGTAACCGGGTTGGCCGGCTACCCGGTAAGGTGCAGTATGTACTGAAAATGATACTTTTTGTAATGTCTGTTGCCGGAATAACAGGTGGAATCATAATGATCGGCGACTACCTGAAGCTGATGCTATATTAACATTGAAGTACATTTTCATGGTCAGTACCTGCCTGGTCTTTGGTAAACCTCAAGGCAAATGTTTAGCGTATACCCTGGTTGTGAAGCCGGTAGAATTTTAAAAAGCAAAAAATGAAGATAATCACATATAATGTCAACGGGGTCAGGTCGGCAATCAGCAAAGGATTAATTACATGGATGATGCGTGAAAAGCCGGATGTGCTTTGTCTGCAGGAGATTAAGGCCAACGCCGATCAGATTCCGGTTGAGGAGTTTCAGGCCCTGGGTTATCATTGCCACTGGTTTTCAGCTGAAAAGAAAGGGTACAGCGGTGTAGGCCTGCTCAGCCTGAAAAAACCTGATCATGTGGAATGTGGCATCGGCATCGACCGCTTTGATGCCGAAGGCCGGCTCATCAGGGCCGATTTCGGCGATGTTTCTGTGATCAGTGCTTACCATCCTTCGGGAACCACCGGGGAGATCCGTCAGACCCTGAAGATGGAATGGCTGGGTGAATTTTATGATTATGCGCATGCCCTGCTTGAATCCCGGCCGAAACTGATCCTGTCGGGTGATTATAACATCTGTCACCGACCCATCGATATCCATGATCCGGTCAGGAATGCGACCAATTCGGGTTTCCTTCCGGAAGAAAGGGAATGGATGGAAGATTTCCTGAACAGTGGATTTACCGATACTTTCAGGGTCTTCAACAAGCATCCGCATCATTATACATGGTGGAGTTACCGGGCAGGTGCCCGTACACGGAACCTTGGGTGGCGCATCGATTACAATATGGTGAGCAATGCGCTGCGGCCGGATCTGATGAATGCCTGGATACTGCCTGAAGCGGTGCATTCTGACCATTGCCCGGCTGTGATGGAAATTGATATCTGAATTGCCGATTGTCAGGAGATGAGTTGTGAGTTATGAGTTATGAGTAATAAGTAAGGATGTTGTTTAATTCCCAACGCCTTTTTAACCGCAGAGAAATCGCAGAGTGCCGCAGAGAAAGAGATGTAACAGGCGATTAAAACCCCAATCGTGAATTATTAGTCACAAGTCTGATTTACGGCAGGCAGGTTTTTACCCTCAGCGATGGTTGGTGAGCGATGGTTGGTGAGCCATCTTCGAACCCTGTCGAATCAAGCCGAAGGGCGTTATTCACTATTCGTCATTCGTCATTCGTCATTCATCATTCGTCATTCATACTCCGGCATCTCCACCTTTCCGATAAACAACAGGGTGTTGCTGAGTCTTTCCCTGATGGCAAAAATAAACGGCTTGTCAACAACAACAGGTTCCGGGGCGCTGGTTACCTCAATACCAATGGTGGTTACAGCAGCAGCTTCAGTACCTTCTTCATTCACATCAACAAAGGTGTTTTGCTTAACAAAACTAACAAAGATATCTTCATCTGAAATACCGGTCAGATCAGCGAGTTCGGGATTAAAGGCATCGGTCATACCGAGAGCCTGAAGCTGATCGTTGAGGTATTTTTCATACTCGAATTTAAACTTTGGGATAACAATTTCAGCTGTCAGAGGGTTGGTGATGGCATCCAGACCTGCGGTGATGGCCAGCCATGAATCACCGGTAAACTGCTGAAGATAACTACTGAGTGAGCCGTTTGGAACAATGATGTCCATGGCATAATTCTGTTGTCCGTAATTCAATTCTACCGCTGTACAAAGGTTATCGGAATACTTTCTGTATGGGAAATTTCCCATCATCATGGGCACATTCGCACCATCACCGTTTTCGGGATTAAATCGGAACGGTGAGGTAAGTGAATTGTCAAACTGATATGTCCACCGGCCTTTGAAATACAGGGCATTCATGAGAAACATAACGGCATCGGGTGAGATATTATCCAGAACTTTGTCAATCTTTCCGTTGGTATTGTCGCTGGCCCAGCCATTGATGGTATTTACTGCTGAAGGGTTGTTAAAATCAAGGGCCTCAGTTCTGGCCTGGTAAGCGGTTTCCAGCCTTTCAATGAAAGGGCTTTTGACTTCAAAGCCCTGCCTGTACCAGACCGAATTGGCCAGTGTGAGATTTATTTCCGGATCAATGGTAAGCAGTTGGGCCACCAGGCTCTGGTAGGTGTCGTTGATCTCCTCCATCGTAAGGTCCTGGTATCCCAGCATATCCCTTATCTGGGTATACGTACCGGAATTGCATCCGTTGAGAAGCATCGATAATGCTGTACCGGCACTTAGTGGTGACAGCATAAGGTTCCCTTCCTCCAGAACAGCAGTTTCCCTGAAAAGGTCAATCCCGAATTCATTGCTGTTGGCTATAACCTGACTGGCTTTGGCAGTAAGGTTAACCGGTTTGGGATCTTTGGGGCCGGCAGGTGTTTCTTTTTTGCATCCAATACTCAGCAGGACAGGTATAACAAGAATCAAAGCATGAATTTTCATATTTTCCTTTTTTGAGTGAAACAATAGGCACTGACCTGAAAGACTGATTTATTCATTACTGAGATTGCAAATGCAAAGAAAGGTTGCATTTAAGAAATAAAAAAGCATCTGCAGAAGCTTCTGTTCTGCAGATGTAAAAACAAAGTGAAGAAATTGTTTTAAAAGACCCCCGGTAAACCGGAATCCGCAGGTAAAACGTCCCCCCGACCTTCTAATCCCTGACAGATCTCTGCCTTTTATCAAGTGAACTCAATTTTCATTTCATAGAAGTTTTTATTTGATGATGGTTACATCTCCCGTAACCGGACTTGAAAGCGTCCGGGTAACATACGACGGAGCTTCATAAGAGATTACATAAACATAAACCCCAGGTGGAGCAGGAACACCTTCGATGGTTCCATCCCATCCTTTTCCGGCATCTGATGAGGTAAACAACAGTTGTCCCCACTTGGAGTAGATACTCATATTGTATAGCGATGGTTCAAATCCATTGAAATATGGTATGAATGAGTCATTCAGATTATCCCCGTTCGGTGTAAAGGCATTTGGAATAAGAAGTTCAATGTTGCATGGTACCAGCTGTACCGTATCTACGGCTTTACAACTGTTGGTGTCGACTACCTGTACCCAGTAAATACCTTGCTCATAAACGAGCTGACTCTCAGCCGTGCTGCCATCCTGCCACAGGTAGGATGCATATCCGCTACCCGGAGCGAGCAATACCTGCTGGCCGTAGCAAATGGTGTCGGCATATCCGATATAGATGACCGGTTTCGGGTTAACCTTAACAGAAACCAGTTTCGTGGTATTGCAGAAGTCAGGGTTGGTGGCAATCAACTGGTATTGACCACCATCATTCATTCCCAGCCTTCCAAGTTGCCAGTCAGAACCGTTGTATTTGAATCCGGAAGGTCCGGTCCATTCAAAGGCGAGTTGCTGATTATCGAGTGATCCTGCATGCAGGGTTAATGTATCTTCTTCACAATAAACGCCATCGGGTGAAGTAAATACCATTGGGCTTGGCAATACCTCGGCCAGCCCCTGGGTGTATATGGCCGGAATTTCATATCCTGCAGAAGCATAGATTACACACTGCAGCCAGTGCCATTCAAGGTCGGTATTTCCCGGAGCAATTGCATTAAATCCAAGGGAGAACAGCAAGTCTCCTCCGGGAACTGTAGTGGCTCCGACATTCTGATACGTAATTCTCAATACCCCGGGGTACATGAAAGAAGTGGTAACTCCGGCTGCATTGAGGGCCGGGTTATATTGTGATATTCCGGTAAATTCTATTACACCCGGATCGTACGATAGTTCAATGGTAAATCCTGAGACATTGGTAAAGTCATAGGCTAGAACAGGTACTCCGACAGGTGTGTTTACACAACCAATAACCCGGCCGGCCATCAGCTCAACCTCGCCATTGATCAGGTTCTGGATAATAAACCCGAGTGATGTGATACAGCCGTTGGCATCTTTCACATAAGCAGTATAGTTGCCCGGTAACAGGCCATAGAAGGTGTCTGTAGATTGCCACAGCGTCCCATTCATGGAGTATTCAAGCGGTTTGGCCGGACTGTCAGCGATTATCTCGGCAATACCATCCGGTTGTCCATCGTTGGCAGGGGTA
Source organism: Bacteroidales bacterium (assembly GCA_016705005.1). GTDB lineage: Bacteria > Bacteroidota > Bacteroidia > Bacteroidales > Lentimicrobiaceae > Lentimicrobium. Next base: position 45,396 of record JADIZB010000043.1, read on the forward strand.
CAGCTGACTTCAATAATGGCCGGACCCTCTGCAGCTGTGACGACAATTCCGTTGAGACGTTCTTCACATCCGTGACTGTCTCTCACCAGCACGGTGTACGTCGCTGAAGCAAGTGACCCAAATTCATTCAATGATTGCCATGTACCAATACCTTCAATCATATACTCATGAGCCCCGGTGCCACCCGATGAAGTAATGATGATTTTACCGTTGTTTTCGCCGCAGGTTGCCGGGATTGTATCATATGAAGCAAGAATAGCCGGGGGACTCGTCACAATATAGAGTCCGAGTGGCATGGTACATCCGGCTTTATTGGCATCACCCAGCCAGATGTCGTAAGTACCTGCTGCAAGGCCTTCGAAAGTAGCGTCAGATGACCAGTTTGTTCCGCCATCTATGCTGTACTCATAATTTCCGGAGCCTCCGGTGATGTTTGTAAATGATATTTCTCCATCCAGAGCACCAATACATGAAACTTCCGTATGGATAACCGTAGCACTCAGCTGGCCTGGTTCTTCAATGGTAACAGAAGCGGTGGCTGTGCTGCCTGCAGCATCGGTTACGGTGATGGTATAATCACCTGCAATCAGACCGGAAGCCGTTGCAGATGTCTGGGCTGCCGGATCATTCCACAGGTAGGAATAGGGCTCAACACCACCTGTTGCGGTGGCTGTGGCCTGTCCGTCGCTGTGACCGAAGCATGAGGCATGCTGATCGACCACTATTGTAACATCCAGACCCGGGATCGGATCGGTCAGGATTAATTGACCGGTTGTTGAACAACCATGAGCATCTGTAACAGTAACGTGGTAGGTGCCAGCGGTGAGTCCGGTTGCGGTTGCCGTGGTTTGTGCCGCAGGATCATCCCACAGGTAAGAGTATAATGGTGTACCGCCGGTAACGTTGGCAGTGGCCTGACCATCATTTCCGCCTGGCGTGGTTGGATTGATTCCTGTTACATTAACAATGAGTTCTTCCGGTTCGGCAATGGTAACCGAAGCTGTAACTGTTGTATTGGTAGCATCGGTCACCGATACTGTGTAGGTTCCGGCTACCAGTCCTGTGGCTGTGGCAGTGGTTTGTGCTGCCGGGTCGCTCCAGAGATAACTGTATGGTGCAACACCATTGGTTGCTGTGGCGGTTGCCTGACCATCACTGAATCCGAAGCAGGAAACATTTTGATCAACAACTGCTGTAACCGAAAGGTCAGAAGCCGGATCGGTCAGGGTAATCAAATTGGTTGCAATACAACCATGGGCATCTGTAACAGTAACATGGTAAGTTCCTGCGGTGAGTCCGGTAGCTGTTGCGGTTGTTTGTGCGGCAGGATCATCCCACAGGTAGGAATATGCTGGTGTACCGCCCGAAACACTGGCGGTTGCCTGGCCATCATTTCCTCCCGGTACCGATGGATTGATACCGGAGATATTTACAATAAGTTCTTCCGGTTCTGAAATGGTAACCGAAGCATTTGAAACATTGCCTGAGGCATCGGTTACAGTTACAGTATATACGCCAGCGCCCAATCCGGTGGCTGTTGGGGTGGTTTGTGCTGCCGGATCATTCCAGAGGTAACTATACGGAGCAACGCCGTTGGTTGCTGTTGCCGTTGCCTGACCATCACTCAGTCCGAAGCAGGAGACCTGATGGTCAACAACAGCTGTCACCACCAGGTTGGATGGATCGGTCAGGGTAATCATACCGGTTGCCGTACAACCATGTGCATCCGTAACTGTAACATGGTAGGTGCCGGCGGTAAGGCCGGTTGCAGTTGCTGTGGTTTGCGCTGCCGGATCATCCCAAACATAGGTATACGGAACTGTACCTCCGTTAACAAACGCTGTTGCTTCTCCATCGTTGCCACCAGAAACAGATGGGTTGATGCCACCTACATTCACGATTAATTCGTTTGGTTCCATAATGGTAACAGATGCTGTAACTGAACTTCCGTCAGCATCGGTTACAGTAACAGAATAATTGCCGGCCTGCAGGTTGGTGGCCGTTGGTGTGGTCTGGGCTGCGGGATCATCCCACAGATAGGTATAAGGTGGTGTACCTCCGGTAACTGTTACGGTTGCCTGACCATCACTGTAACCAAAACAGGAAACATTCTGGTCAACCATGGCAATGGCATTTAGTCCGGGTCCCGGGTCTGTCAGTGTAACGGCTTTTTCTGCCCGGCATCCGTTGGCATCGGTTACAAATACGGTGTAGGTGCCGGCAGTAAGACCTGTTGCAGTTGCTGTTGTCTGTGCCATCGGATCATCCCACAGATAAGTGTAGGGCAGGGTGCCTCCGGTTACCACTGCGGTGGCTTGACCGTCGCTACCTCCCGGTGTTGTCGGATTGGTTCCGCTGACATTCACGATGAGTTCATCGGGTTGGGTAATGATAACGGTGGTATTGACACTGTAACCTGTTGCATCTGTAACCGAAACTGTGTATGTTCCGGCAGGCAGATTGGTTGCAGTGGCAGTGGTTTGTGCCATCGGATCGCTCCACAGGTAGCTGTAAGGTTCTTCTCCGCCGGTTGCTGTGGCTGTTGCCTGACCATCGCTGTATCCGAAGCAGGTTACCTGCCGGTCAACAATGGCTGTGATGGCAAGGTCAGACGTCGGTTCGGTCAGGGTGATGGTTCTGTTTGTTCTGCAGCCATTGGCGTCGGTAACTTCAACGGTATAGGTGCCTGCGACCAGCCCTGTGGCAGTTGCCGTGGTCTGTGCAAGCGGATCATCCCACAGATAGGTGTATGGTGGTGTTCCACCGGTCACTATGGCAGCAGCTTCTCCGTCGTTGCCTCCCGGAATGGAAGGATTGATGCCATTGATGTTTACTGTAAGTTCATCAGGCTGCGTAATGGTAACTGTGCCGGAAATTGTACATCCCGATGCGTCGGTGATGGTGAAGTTGTAATCACCTGCAGCATAGCCCTCATACAATCCATCGGCATGAACAATTCCTTCAAGTTCAAATGTATAAGGCTCAGTTCCTCCGGAAGCAACAAGCTGAACTGATCCGTCGGATAAACCGTAGCAGCTGACATTTGTAATAAGGTTGTCAGTCTGGAGGTCGCCGAAGGTGATGGTAACCTGAGATTCAGCAGGCGGGCAGCTTCCTTCCCGTCCGAAGCCGGTTGCTGTCAGTGTGAGTGTAACGGTGCCCAGCGAAATGTCGGAAGGCCCGAAGGTATAGGTCGGATTCAGCAGCGTGGCATCGTCAAATGATCCGTCACCTGTACTTGTCCATTGCAGGTTCATGAATTCCGATGCTGTGGCATTGATAAGGGTATAAGGATTGCTGCTGCACAGGGTAACATCTTCTCCTGCATCAGCCTCAGGTATTTCAAATACCCTGATAGTGCCGAGTTCCAGGCTGTCGCACCCATGAATACTGGTTTGAATGACCGAAAGAATGTATTCTCCAACCGCACCGTTCCAGAGGATGGTCACGGTGTCGGCAGTTTCCGGTAAATTGATGATGGTTCCGACCGGATCGGTGAGTGACCAGGCATAGGTAGAATTCGCTTCTCCGTCAATTCTGTAATGTCTTTCAGAACCAACGCATACACTGTCGATCACATACGTCTGGCCGGCCGCTCCGAAAGCGACGGCAAGAAGTAAGGTCAACAATATATGTCTCAGCCTGGTCATGCTATTTTTTCTTTGTTAAGGGTTCATACTGGTAAATACGTGAACTGCCCGGTTTCGGATTAACCGTTAGCGTGACAGAGTTCGACGGATTGTTGTTTGTTCCGTTGATATCGGTTACCGATGTTACGGTGTAGGTCGTGGTAGCTGTAGGAGTAAGTGTCAGAATATAGGGGCTTGCCATGATGTTGTCATAAGTAATGGTAGATGTACCATCAAAAACGTCAATACTCCATGGCGCATCTCCTGTAAGGTTGATCACAAGCGTTGCATCATCCCCTTTACAGATGGGTGATGGATCATCCAGAACCGCGAATGGCAGTGCTTCGAGCACCGTTATCATACCCAGCCTGATGTTTGAACATCCGGTAGCGGATGTGGCAGTCACTTTAAAGTAGTAAACTCCTGGTGTAACCCAGGTAACCTGGACCATTGGTCCTGCGTTGCTTCCATTGAAATAAGCATCGGCAGGGGGACAGTTACCGGGGATGGCTGCAAAATTTATACTGACATCATCGGTGTAGAGGTCCCAGGTATAAGTTGTACCAGCGACTTCCTCCACACCCAGGTCTGAAGTTTGACCAGCATACACAGTATTCGTCTGGGCCATAGCAGGAGCCATGGTCAGCAGCAATGCAATTGCCACCAGGAACAGACGTAATATGTTATACAATGGTCGTTTCATCTATGTTGTTCAGAGCTCTTGGCTCAATGTTGTTGTTGCTTAGTTGTTCTTTGTCCTTTTTAAGTTCTTCAGATTTGTTTTCAATTGTTCCTGAGGGCCATGAAATCTCATGGACCCTTTACATTTCCCCTGAGGTAGTTTTTCACTTTTTCTGACAATATAAATAGTTGGAAATCAACAATATAAATATTGAAAAAATCGTTCTCAACAGGGCATACCTCTCCCTGTACCGGTTTTGAGGCCGGTTTTCCAGGCGCTGGTCGTCGCCATAGGGCTGGCGCCCGACTCCTGGCTGCTGAGTCTCTTGGCCGGTGTGTTACCGGGATCCTGTGATACCTGGGTATAACTTCCCCTTGTATCATGGATACCTTGTCCCTGGGCCTGTTCGGCCATGGGGGCTCAATAACACCTGGTGGCGTTCCCCTGTTGCCGTGTACACGACACACAGGGCCAAACACCGGGCCATGTTTATTGTGCGCGTTATCCATTCATTCTTAGAGAATTAGATGGTTAATGCAATATGTAAAAGATCCGACTACTTACCAATAATTGCAATAGACAGTCTTCGCTTTACAGCTGTATTACCGGTTATGGAACACCACACCCGGAATCCGCGGAATTGCTATACAGAGAAAACCTTCAATGCATGGTTTACATCAAACTTGTAGTTACGTGTTGGTATTCGCTGCCGGTTCTTTTCGGTATTTCATAGAAAATATAAGCCTTCCGTGTAACTGAAGCTACACGACAGACCACCGATACCGGAGCCGGTCCGTTCCATATCAGGAGCACATGTGGTTCATCGATTTCATTTTTATGATTTCAATGTTGTAACAAGGCTATGCTACGTAAAGAAAATATACAGTTCCTGCAGACTGCCTTTAAAATGGCAATGCCGGAGGCTGTCCGCATCCGGATATTATGGCATTCCGCCACTTATCCACTGTATCTGTCGGTTCATATGTTGGCTGATTCTACAATACGCTGCAACTGTTAAGGTTATTCTGTATTCAACCGGCATGTTATAAAGCAGGCCGCCAAATTCAGAAATCCTTTATCGTAAATCTGCAATCGTAAATCTGCAATTCTTTTTCTTACCCTTGTTCCCCTCCGCCTGCACAGATTATGCAGACAGAGGGAATGTTCAGGTATGAAAAAGCAACAATATGGACATTATCCTACTATGGGTTAGTGTTAAGCAGGAATTGCGGAGTACCTGCAATGTTCAAACAAGCCTTAACAGTGTATACTGCTGTTCTGCCAAATGCTGCAAGTGGATCACAGGCATCAGGTCCAACGCCACCGGTAATGTCGCTGGTTGTATATGCAGGCGGCAGGAATCCGTCAAGTGCTAGAGTAATTGGCTGATCAACAAGTGTCTGCCATTGGTTGTTAAGTATCCTGATTCTGATAAGAATTGGTGTTCCGTTTACATCTGTTACAGTAGCATCTGTGGAGGAAGTAAAGTCACCGGGAACAGGAGCACCGGTAAAGGCTGCCCATCCTCCACCACCTGTTAAGATCACTTGTCCATTCCAGCGCAGCAACATAAGTCTGAGTTGCATCGAGGACTGGGAGGTTAATTGCAGGCCTCCAGTCTCCTTCAATACCACTGGCTGTTGCAATGAAATAAATAGAGTTCTCTCCATAGGTAAGGGTAACAGTTCCAGGTGTCCCGGATTAACCACTGCTGCAGTAACATCAGCTGGACATGTGAATGAAGCTGCATTTGGTTCATAGTTTGCACCATTAAGCATTGCACCATCAAGTGCAAGGAGGAAGGTATTGATAGGCTCAATCTGCCATACGCGAATGTTCTCGCTCCGCAAGTTGGAGTAGTTGTGGAGTTATTTTCGCGATATCTTAAGACTAGGTAGAATGGATCAGGACTTGCAAGAGCAGCAGCTGTCCATGTCAATAGGATGTGATTAACGCCCGTTGCAGGAAGGTGATATGGGAGTAGCGGCATTTACTGTAAAGAAGCCATCTGCTACATCTAAAATGGAAGCTCCATCAAGAATATTTACATTCTGGGAAATGTACCAATCATACTGGGAAGCATTCGTTCCATCATATCCAACTCCGGAGATGATTGCAGCATAATCATATTCGATTCCTACACCAGGGTGAAGAGCATCAGGAGTACATTGAGCGTAACCATTTGAAATACCGGCAAAAATTGCCAGGAAGAGTACCAATAATAGTTGCTTTTTCATTTTTTTGATTTTTAAGGTTTGTTATTTGTTAAAAATGCATTCTTGGTATTAGTAAAAAAATACTTAGAATTAAGTTTTTATTGTTTGCTGAGCCTGTTGGCTGATTCATTGATCGTCCTGTTTCATAGGCATCTGATTTAAGTGAATACTTTGTTTGACTGGAGACTAAGGATCCGTTATGTCAGGCCGTGGGAGAACGGTGAGGTTGACAGAAGCGGATGTATCGTTGCCGTAAACATCGGTTACGGTGAAAGTGATAAGGTTGGTGCCGAGCGGGAAATTGATGGGTGTTGAAACTGAAATCTGACCATTTCCGGTTAGGTCAATGGTCGCATTACTGCCAAAATCAATTTCCCATGAAATGGTCACTGCGCCCGGGCAGTTATCAGAAACCCCCGTAAGGTCAAGCAGCGTATTGCCGTTGGTCAGAATATAATAATCGCGGCGGTCCGGTGTTAAATCGTCAATGTAATAAGTTCCGCCGGGATTGTAAATGGCAGAAATGAAACCTTCAACGCAATAACCGTCAGCCAGCACAGGCAGTGTAAAGACCGGGGGTTCATCATCGGTGATGGTAATGGTTTGCGTACACACATCGGTACCTGAAGCATTGGTGGCTGTCCAGGTAATGGTGGTGGTGCCCACCGGGAAAGTGTAATTATCAATCGGGCCGGTACCGTTATCTATAACAGCTCCTGTCATTTCCCATGACCAGGTAACCGGATCACCTGCATTCACAGTAGGTTCTGCGGGATTAACCTGAGCTGAACATAGGCCTGCATCAGCACTCTGCGTCACACCGGCTGCACAGGTAATATCGGGTGGGTCATTGGCCGTAACGGTAACGGAAAATGGACAGGTGGATTCATTATTGCAGTCATCGGTGGCAGTCCAGGTAAGGGTAGTAGTGCCGGTCTGGAATGTGTTGGTAACCGGGAAAGGACCGGTCCCGCTTCCCTGCGCAGCATCAGATGAGGTCCATGTAAGCATGATGGTGCCTCCGCAATTGTCAGAAGTTGTTGGGGTTGGAACAGTTACATTGGTTGCGTAAGTTTCTCCGGCATCGGCCGCAACAGTGATATAATCAGGGGCACAGCTGATTGCCGGTGGCTCAGTATCCTGCACCCAGGTGAATGTGATGCTCTCGGGGGCAGCTGCATTGCCGCAGGCATCAGTGTAGGTGGCTGTCCATGTCTGGGAATAATCGCAACCGGTATTGGTTGGTCCGGCTGTGTTCACAACAGGAAGAATGCTTCCTTCACAATTGTCGGTTCCGGTGAAAATGGGTGCTGTTACAGTGGGGTTGATCCGCCTCCCCGCTTACCGAGGTGGTCGAGATTACCGGAATTTCATTGTCCTGCACCCAGGTGTATGTGATAATTACTGGTGATGCAGTATTGCTGCATGCATCAGTATACGTGGCTGTCCATGTCTGGGTATAGTTGCAGCCGGTAACGGATGGTCCGGACGTATTTATAAGCGGAGTAATTGTTCCTTCACAATTATCGGTCCCGGTGAAAGTTGGTGCAGTAACCGCTGGATTGCACCCAGGCTGCCGCTGGTCGCCGTGGTGGAAATTACAGGAACTTCAAAGTCTTGTGTCCAGGTATAGGTAACACTCACTGGTATTGCCGCATTTCCGCAAGCATCAGTGTAGGTGGCTGTCCATGTCTGGGAATAGCTGCAACCTGTATTGGTAGGCCCTGCTGTGTTTACATCCGGTGTAACTGATCCGTCACAATTGTCGGTTCCGGAAACGTTGGTGTTGTCACCGTTGGTTACAACCCAGGTTGCCACTGGATGCGGCGGTGGTTATAACCAGGCAGCATTGTCCTGAGTCCAGTTAAAGGTAACCGGACAGTTTGCTGTGTTGTATCCATCCGAAGCAGTAACAGTCCAGGTTTGCGTATAAGTACAACCTGTATTGGTTATAAGCCCACCTGCGGCAGTTAGCTGAAGGTGTGCCGCAGTTATCGGTAACTGTTCCTGCTTCTGTTATGGCCATTGAAGCGTCAGGCAATGTTGACGGATTGCAGGGGTAAGACCACCGGATTGGATGGACAATCAGCAAACACCGGTGAAGTATCGTCGAAACAGTGAAAGATGTATTACAGGTTATTGAATTGCCTTCTTCATCCGTAGCCGTTATGGTGATGTTGGTTACTCCCACACCGGCAAGAGTTCCTGCTGCCGGGCTTTGGGTAATGGTAAAATCGCCGTTTTGGGTACAATTGTCGGTTAATGCGATCAATCCGGTTAAATCCGGTACGGCTGCCTGACAACTGGCACCGGCACTGGCTGTCTGAGCAGGAGCACAGGTGGTTATTACAGGTGCCTGATTATCAACTATCGTAATGTCGATGTAGCATTCGGTACTATTCATTCCTGCATCCATCAGGACCCATCTTACATTGGTCAAACCAAGCGGAAACACTGCTCCTGCCAGGTAGAACCTCCTGTGTAATTGTTGCTCAGGTGTAACCGGGCAGTTTTCTACAACGTTGGTGGGGTCAAATTCATTCCCTGTTGCAGTATAACTGCACACCCGGATCGGTGTTTCCTTGTCAGGGCTGCGGGGCATAACATGGTCGGCAACTGGGTGTCGGTGACTGTAACATCATAAGTACACACAGAAGTATGAGGGGGTGTGCTGTTATCCGTCAGGGTGTAAATCACTGTGCTTGTCCCTGTATTGAAAGTAAATGCTCCGATATTTCCTGAGCCCGAACCTGTGGTGGCTCCTGTTATTGTCCATGTCAATGAAGAAATACTGCAATTGTCAAACACTTCAGGATCCTGAGTTGAAATGGTGGCATAACATCTGCCGGGTTCACTATTCACTGAATAGCCTGAGGGACAAAAATGAATTGAGGGGGCTTCATTATCGCTAACAGTTACAGAGAACGAACAGGTTGCTGATGATCCGGAAGGTCTGTAGCTGTGTAGGTTATGATGGTAATTCCGGGGTTAAACGTTGTTATTCCTATAAATTAATTCCGGTAGGTGGAGAAATACCGGTGGTGGCACCACCATGGCCCAGGTTATAGCAGATCATAACAGTTATCTGTAACCACCGGATCCACAGGGTCGAATCGGCAGCGCATTCGCCGGGGTCAGTTGATACAGTATAATTTGATGGACAAGAGTAAATACGGGTGCCTGAGTATCAGTGATGGTAACTGTATGTGAACAGGTACTTCTGTTTCCGTAAGGGTCTTCAGCAATGTATTATGGTAGTAATGCCTGGATTGAAAATTTTGCGTTCCCACAGTTTAGGCCTGTTGCAGGGGATATTCCGTAGTTGCGCCATTCATTTCCCAGGTAAGTGATGTAACGCCGCCCGCACCCCCGCAATTATCATGAACACAGGATTTGGTGTTGCAATGGATGCAGCGCACTGGTTTAAATCGGTAGTCCTTGTAATATT
>JADIZB010000044.1 GCA_016705005.1 Bacteroidales bacterium
CGTAATGGAAGTAACAGTACAGGTAAGTTCCACATTGCCGGCAATTACTGCAACAGGAGTAGTGATATCCTGTGTAACTGTCACCAGTTCAGTATCTGTACACCCATTGTCGCTGTCTGTAATTGTTACGGAATAGTCACCGGGAGCATTAACATTAATTGATACGGTTGTGGCACCAGTGCTCCAGAGATAACTCAGGGTTCCCTGTCCAGTAGAAGATGCAGCGCTGAGGGTTATTGAAGTTAACGTGCAGGTAAGTTCCTGATTGCCGGTTGTTACTGCAACAGGAGTAGTGATATCCTGTGTAACTGTCACCAGTTCAGTATATGTACACCCGTTGTCACTGTCTGTAACTGTTACGGAATAGTCACCGGAGCATTAACATTAATTGATACGGGTTGGGGCACCAGTGCTCCAGAGATAACTCAGGGTTCCCTGACCAGTAGAAGATGCAGCGCTGAGGGTAATTGAAGTTAACGCGCAGGTAAGTTCCTGATTGCCGGTTATTACTGCAACAGGAGTAGTGATATCCTGTGTAACTGTCACCAGTTCAGTATCTGTACACCCGATGTCGCTGTCTGTAACTTTTACGGAATAGTCACCGGGAGCATTAACATTAATTGAAACGGTTGTGGCAAACAGTGCTCCAGAGATAACTCAGGGTTCCCTGTCCTGTAGAAGATGCAGCGCTGAGGGTAATTGAGGTTAACGTGCAGGTAAGTTCCTGATTGCCGGTTATTACTGCAACAGGAGTAGTGATATCCTGTGTAACTGTCACCAGTTCAGTATCTGTACACCCGTTGTCACTGTCTGTAACTGTTACGGAATAGTCACCGGGAGCATTAACATTAATTGATACGGTTGTGGCACCAGTGCTCCAGAGATAACTCAGGGTTCCCTGTCCTGTAGAAGATGCAGCGCTGAGGGTAATTGAGGTTAACGTGCAGGTAAGTTCCTGATTGCCGGTTACTGCAACAGGAGTAGTGATATCCTGTAACTGTCACCAGTTCAGTATCTGTACACCCGTTGTCGCTGTCTGTAACTGTTACGGAATAGTCACTGGGAGCATTAACATTAATTGATACGGTTGTGGCACCAGTACTCCAAAGATAACTCAGGGTTCCCTGACCAGTAGAAGATGCAGCGCTGAGGGTTATTGAAGTTAACGTGCAGGTAAGTTCCTGATTGCCGGTTATTACTGCAACAGGAGTAGTGATATCCTGTGTAACTGTCACCAGTTCAGTATCTGTACACCCGTTGTCGCTGTCTGTAACTGTTACGGAATAGTCACCGGAGCATTAACATTAATTGATACGGTTGTGGCACCAGTGCTCCAGAGATAACTCAGGGTTCCTGTCCTGTAGAAGATGCAGCGCCGAGGGGTAATTGAGGTTAACGTGCAGGTAAGTTCCTGATTGCCGGTTATTACTGCAACAGGAGTGTTGATATCCTGTGTAACTGTCACCAGTTCAGTATCTGTACACCCGTTGTCGCTGTCTGTAACTGTTACGGAATAGTCACCGGAGCATTAACATTAATTGATACGGTTGTGGCACCAGTGCTCCAGAGATAACTCAGGGTTCCCTGACCAGTAGAAGATGCAGCGCTGAGGGTTATTGAAGTTAACGTGCAGGTAAGTTCCTGATTGCCGGTTATTACTGCAACAGGAGTAGTGATATCCTGTGTAACTGTCACCAGTTCAGTATATGTACACCCGTTGTCACTGTCTGTAACTGTTACGGAATAGTCACCGGGAGCATTAACATTAATTGATACGGTTGTGGCACCAGTGCTCCAGAGATAACTCAGGGTTCCCTGACCAGTAGAAGATGCAGCGCTGAGGGTTATTGAAGTTAACGTGCAGGTAAGTTCCTGATTGCCGGTTATTACTGCAACAGGAGTAGTGATATCCTGTGTAACTGTCACCAGTTCAGTATCTGTACACCCGTTGTCACTGTCTGTAACTGTTACGGAATAGTCACCGGGAGCATTAACATTAATTGAAACGGTTGTGGCACCAGTGCTCCAGAGATAACTCAGGGTTCCCTGTCCTGTAGAAGATGCAGCGCTGAGGGTAATTGAGGTTAACGTGCAGGTAAGTTCCTGATTGCCGGTTATTACTGCAACAGGAGTAGTGATATCCTGTGTAACTGTCACCAGTTCAGTATCTGTACACCCGTTGTCACTGTCTGTAACTGTTACGGAATAGTCACCGGGAGCATTAACATTAATTGATACGGTTGTGGCACCAGTGCTCCAGAGATAACTCAGGGTTCCCTGTCCTGTAGAAGATGCAGTGCTGAGGTAATTGAGGTTAACGTGCAGGTAAGTTCCTGATTGCCGGTTATTACTGCAACAGGGGTAGGTTGATATCCTGTGTAACTGTCACCAGTTCAGTATCTGTACACCCGTTGTCGCTGTCTGTAACTGTTACGGAATAGTCACCGGGAGCATTAACATTAATTGATACGGTTGTGGCACCAGTACTCCAAAGATAACTCAGGGTTCCCTGACCAGTAGAAGATGCAGCGCTGAGGGTTATGAAGTTAACGTGCAGGTAAGTTCCTGATTGCCGGTTATTACTGCAACAGGAGTAGTGATATCCTGTGTAACTGTCACCAGTTCAGTATCTGTACACCCGTTGTCGCTGTCTGTAACTGTTACGGAATAGTCACCGGGAGCATTAACATTAATTGATACGGTTGTGGCACCAGTGCTCCAGAGATAACTCAGGGTTCCCTGTCCTGTAGAAGATGCAGCGCTGAGGGTAATTGAGGTTAACGTGCAGGTAAGTTCCTGATTGCCGGTTATTACTGCAACAGGAGTAGTGATATCCTGTGTAACTGTCACCAGTTCAGTATCTGTACACCCGTTGTCGCTGTCTGTAACTGTTACGGAATAGTCACCGGGAGCATTAACATTAATTGATACGGTTGTGGCACCAGTGCTCCAGAGATAACTCAGGGTTCCCTGACCAGTAGAAGATGCAGCGCTGAGGGTTATTGAAGTTAACGTGCAGGTAAGTTCCTGATTGCCGTTATTACTGCAACAGGAGTAGTGATATCCTGTGTAACTGTCACCAGTTCAGTATATGTACACCCGTTGTCACTGTCTGTAACTGTTACGGAATAGTCAACGGGAGCATTAACATTAATTGATACGGTTGTGGCACCAGTACTCCAGAGATAACTCAGGGTTCCCTGACCTGTAGAAGATGCAGCGCTGAGGGTAATTGAAGTTAACGCGCAGGTAAGTTCCTGATTGCCGGTTATTACTGCAACAGGTAAATCCGAAACGGTAACACATGACTGTGAATAACAATCTGCACTTAACAGCGGAATCATAATGGGATCAGGCAAAGCATTCCCAAAAAAAACAGCTCCAGTCCCATAGTTGGACGCAGTATTATCTGCTCTGGTCAAAAATTGATTGCTTAATAACGTATTTGGGTCTGAAAAACCAGGATCGTTAACCAACATTGCAAAAACTTTAATATTTCCTGTAGGATTTCCGAGTGCTGATCGTGGAATGGCAAATTCAAAACCATTAGAATAATCTGATGAATTCGCATTTGGAGAAAAACCAAGGAGGTTGGATGTATTTGCTGATCCAAGATAATTATTCAGGTTTGACGCCATATGATACAGATCAAAGAAAACATCACCTCCTGCATGATTGATTCCCAATATATAATCTGGTTCAAAACCAGGATCCATCGTTATACCGGAATTTAACTTTTCTACAGAAAAATATAATCCGTTTCTTGGAAACCAGTTTAACACATTGTACCCGCTTGCCGGCTGACAATCAATAAACAAAAGGATTTTATTTACCGGAAGATTATCCAAAAGGTTACCAGCGATACCACCAAAAATATAATCATCATTTGATTGAAGGTAAATCGCATCAATTCGATTGTCGCCAAAAGAACTGGCTGGCCCACCCGCTGAAGTTGCCAGTGGATTACCCCAATCCGGTTCAAAAGTTCCATTAAAAATAAAAGGTGATATTGAATTCACGCATACCTGATCACCAGTCGCCATTGGAGTAACGGGCTGCCAGGTATTGTCTGCCGATGGTGCCTGCATTTCGTTGCCATTCAGGGTAAACTGAAAAATGCTTCCAGTCCCGGCTGTAAACTCAGGGGTTGCGCCTTCGCAGGCGGTAATTGGTAATAATGAAGGGACGAGAGGCAAAGCCGTAATGTCAACCAGGGTAGTTGCTGTGCCCTGACAGCCATCACCATCCGTAACGGTTAAGGTATAAACCCCGTTATTCATGGTAGTTGCACCGGCAACTACCGGATTCTGAACATTGTAATTGAACGGACCAGTCCAGGCATAGCTTGTTACGCCTGCAGTTCCGGACCCAGTAAACTGAAGTGTTCCCGGCTCACAGAAAGGACTGTTGTTGGAGGCAGATGCGGTGGGATTGTCATTTACCGTGAGCTGCACTGCATTTGAAGCTTGAGAGCATATACCTGCCCCTGTATTTCTGACTTCACAGTAATACTGATAGCCAATCAAAGTAATTGAACTAGAAATTGTCAGGGTTGCAGTGTTTGCTCCTGCATAAAACACCAACAACATCAATAACATTCTGCCAGGGATCGATCCCATTATGCACCTTCCATTGATATGAATATGGAGCAGTACCACCGCTTGCAGTAATAGTCAGAACTCTGTTGCTGTTAACACAAACCGGTGCTGGTTGGACAAGTTCATCAACAACCGGAGGAAATGCTGCAATAAAATCCGTCGTATGCGAGCGTAGGTGTGAGAAATCGTCTTCAGGGTATTCATCCCATTGGGTTGGTAAAGAAGGAAAAGTGCAAGTTGGTGGATTCAATGTTACACCAGCATTAATATTGCTCCTTCTTACCAGTGTCCTGTTTTCAGTTCTTAACCCCCATCTGACCAATAAGCCCCAGGATCACAACCAATATTTCCGAAAATATCAACTATCGAGTTAGTTGAATTGTTAAACAATACTATTGCATCATCACCATTAAACCATCCTACCGACGTATTTATCTGGTCCGCATAACTCCGCAATTCTGCACTTGCAGTGCTTAAAACTACTACGTAAACATCACCGTTAGCAAGATTGTAATTATTAAAATCGAATTCAGGGATGAAGAAGGCGCCTGATCCATTAAAGTATGTCCTAACTGATAATTATCCAAATTTACTGTAGCACCTGTAAAATTTGCTATTTCAATTGCTTTATTATTCCCTGAACCTTCTATATACTCAGAAATATAAAGTCCGGATGCTCCGGAAGCACAATCCTCGTAAATTACATCAAAACTTCCATTAGGCAATGAAGAGCACAAGTTGGTTACTTCAATTGGCCCTGAAGTAGCGCCTGCCGGAACTTCTGCAATGATTTCCGAATCTGAATTCACTATATATCCTGCAGAAATACCATTGAAACTAACAGATGTAGTTCCAATGAAATTTGCCCGTTAATGGTAACCAATGTTCCTTCAGGCCCTGTTGAAGGAATAAAGGATGAAACGAATACATCACAAGGGTCTATTGCTGCTATCGAAAAATCATCGATAGGCAAACCATCATCTGAGCCAGTTGGGTCAAAATCGTTCCATCTGATCCAAAAATTCCCACCATTAGGGATATAAAGATTTGAGATCAATTCATTGATAAATGTTCTGTTGGGAGCTATATTTCCGTTTCTAGCACCTGTTGCCCCGGTGGTAACCGGGGCAATAAAATCAAGAAGATCAAAATCCGACCATTCTCCGGTTGTTAGACTGGTTGCATCAAGACTGTATTGAAAATCCAATCTGTCTAATCTGTTTATTGCTCCTAATCTCCATTGTTCTCCTGTATAGGAAATGGAAAGCTGTGCTATGG
Organism: Bacteroidales bacterium; assembly: GCA_016705005.1. GTDB lineage: Bacteria > Bacteroidota > Bacteroidia > Bacteroidales > Lentimicrobiaceae > Lentimicrobium. Next base: position 5,877 of record JADIZB010000044.1, read on the forward strand.
TCCCACCGGTATTATTGATAAAATTTGCGCCAATTGTCGGGTTCAAAGAGCTTGAACGCAAACCTCCGAATGCCCTTTCGGCATTTGCTACATTACCAAAGCTATAACTATCTCCGGTTGCTGATGAACCATCTCCAATTCCGTATAATGCATCGGCATTTGTATCTGTTTCAAATAAAGCCCATCCTGCAGGTAAAACTGCAGATGTTGCACCAGTATAAGCAAGTGTATTAAAGTCCTGTGTAAAAGTAGTGCCATATGCGTTAATACTAATCTGCCCCATCAATTCCTTCGCTCCTCCAAAAACTATACAAAGCACCAAAAGCGCCCCGGTGAGGAGGCGCTTAGGAAGGGAAAATGCGTACCGGTAAACAGGTTCGGTGTTCACAAACAGAATTTGGAAAGCGGATTAGTATTAACACAAGAGCAGGCCGGAAGTTCACAAGAGCTGATAAGTATCAGTTTATTGAATATCAATTTTTTAGATACGAATTTCGTAAAAGTATGGCTGCTCGTTTCTTATATTGCAAAAATACGGCGAAATAGCCGCTTAAATGTCGGATAGGTCAGTTTTAACAGCATTTTAACATCTGTGTGACCAACCAAATGACGAGTTGTTTTTATCATCTTTTCTGAGGGGCAATTTTGGCAACAGAAAAAGGCAAGGATCCGTGGATCAGGATCGAAACTTTGCATTATCACCAACTCAACTTAACAGTTAACAGCTACAGTTGATCGTTATCGTTAGCCTTCACAACCCTTACTCCTTACTCATTACTCATTACTCCTTACTCCTTACTCATTACTCATTACTCCTTACTCATTACTCATTACTCCTTACTCCTTACTCCTTACTCCTTACTCCTTACTCCTTACTCATTACTCATTACTCATTACTCCTTACTCAAAAAAGGGGGTTTCAAAAAAACAAAACATAAGTCAAAGAACTTGATATTAAACTCACCAATTATTTACAAAAATACGACCGTCACAATCGCCGTACAATACGCATTAATACTACTTTTTCAGGCGATTTTCAGGGGATCGGAATCACCTGTTTCCGGGATAGAAATGCAATGGATTTTAAGGGTAAAAATTTCCTCTCCGGCCAACCTCCGGAATTGAATAATTTATGTACTCTATATATCTGATTATAAATACCTTACAAATTGCCTGAACAAATTTTTACAAATATGTAATTTGCTTTCATTCGTATGCATGAAAATTTACCACCAGACAAATCGTCGCTGTATCACTTACATACAATTAAATCGCGGAGTCGCTTAAGTCGCTGAAGTCGCTTTTTTGAACGCGGATGACACGGATTATACGGATATTCACGGAGTTTCTTTGGGAGTCGCGGTCTTTCGCTTAAGTCGCTTAAGTCGCCCCGTCGCAGAAATCGCTCCATCGCAGAAATCGCTCCATCGCCTACCTGATCACCACTTTACCGGCAGCCTTGAGTCTGTTGATTAAATCCTTCACCATAACATTGTACACCCCTGATTCCAACCGGCTTACATCAATGCTGAAATTCTCCCGGCATATTTCCATTTCCAGAGCGGTCTGCCCACCCATGGTTGTTATGATCAAACGGTGACCATAGGTGAATTCAACCGGAACCCCCACAAACAGGATGTCGTTTGCCGGCACCGGCCAGAGGCTGATCTGATGCTGCAAGTCTTTGTAACTGACAGCAGTGGGAGCATTGTTGATGGGAATATGAAAATCAGCGCCGTTGTTGTTGTTCCAGGTGTTGTTGTCGTAATGGATCACAAAATCAACTGCATTCACTATCTGGTCCGGGTTGTTGAAAGGCCCCAGCTGAAGGGTGATGTTGTTTTCCGGGTCGGGACCATTCATGGCCGATTCAATGGCCGGCCCCGAGCCGTTGAACAGGTAAGAACCCGCCGGCCAGTAAGCATTGTCGGGCGTTTGCCAGGTCTGGCCACCGGTGTTCACCCCCCAGTGCAGCTTTGCCCCCTGGGTAACATCGGTCTGGGTAATGGTAATCACATCGTTGAGCGTCGGATTCGATGGGGTCCAGAACACCCCGCTCTGCCCTCCCCCGCCCGGGTTCGACGGCCCTACAACCACGTGCTGTATGGCCGTTTTTGACAGGTTGCCTTCATTGTCGGTGATCTCCACATAATAATCCACCAGTTTCTCAGCAATACCGGCAATCTCTGCGTAATATTCCCCGGCAATATAATCAGGCAGGATAAAAAAGTTGATGTCGGGGTTTCCGGTCACATTCCCTGTCGGGAAATTCCGGTAGGTCATGGTGATGCTCTGCCACGCACCAACCCCGGATCCACCGGCATAGGTTTCATTGTCGTTGTTGCTCAGCGGATTGGTTCCGTCGTTATCAAGCCGGTATTTCAGCACCGCCGTCTGTACCCCCGACACATCATAGGCAAAGGTCCACACATGAAAATCGCTGGAGTTCTGGTGCTGCTGGTAACTGTAATTCGGACCGAAGCCCGTTCCGCCGGGGTTGTAAGGATACCTTTGCGGGACAAACACCGTGGGCGGGGTGTTGTCGGTTCCCGGATGGGCGGCGATCACCTGGTTGGCCAGGGTGCAGGCCCGGTTGCAGGCCAGCGACTGCTTCACCTCCATATCGAGGGAAGTACCGTAGTACATATATCCCGAATTGTAGGCCGGTAGCAGGAAATGCCATGCCCGTTCAGCCGCATTGGCTGAAGCTGACGGGTTAACGATGTTGGCGATGTTAACTGTTCCCTGGAGGTCTTCCGCCATCTGAACCCTGTTCTCGGCAGCCACCAGCACGGCCCAGTTGCGGGCATCTTCGGTCCAGCCATCGGGATTGAAACGGTAGTCTGAGGTGTACATCGGCCACAGCCAGTTGATGAACTGCGGATGACCCCAGTCGTTGGCAGCATTCACCCAGGAGCCGTCTTCCACATGCACCACATCGCTCTCGGGCACCGGATGGCTGGCCAGGAACTGCTCAATGGTGGAGGGTACGTATCCTTTGGAAGCCGCTTCATTGGCAAAGTTGGGCACCGAGTTGGTGTAGTAGTCATATCCCCCGCCCCAGGCATTGTCGCCGTCGTGGGCCAGCAGTACCATTGAAGGCTGGGCCGGGTTATCGTACGGGGCGATGCTGGCATCAATCGTACCTGTGCCCATGGTGGCATACCCGTTCTGATAGCTGAGTACATCGTCCATCGGCACCACGGTAATTATATATTCCGTGCCCGTTTCCGGATCCACATATTTTGCCTTGTGTGCCTGGTAGCAATAGGGTGCGGCGAAGGTGCCCCCCCTGCCGTCGATCTGTCCGTTCCACCAGTGGTTGCCGTTTGTGGGTACTTTATCGGCGCCGTTGGGCGGGTCGATGTTGCAGCCCGAGGTACCGTAGTTGAGCGGGTAATCGTTAAGGGTACGGGCCAGGTGACTGTTGGCGATCACCACCCAGTCGAGGCCTTCTTCTTTCAATGCTTTGATGTTGCGCACACTGAACGAACATTCGGCCGGCCAGTAGCCTTTCGAATAATTGGGGGAAGAGCCGAAGTTCTGCTGGTAGAGGTAGCGGTGTGCCTGTATCTGACGGCGCAGCATCTTGTCGCTCAGCAGGGGCGACAGGGCATGGTCCTTCGAAAAAGCGGTAATATCCATACGTGGTTTACCTCCGGAAGTGGTCCAGTTGCGGGCGGTGACAAAGTTGTTCTGCCAGCCGGTCGAATAGCCCCATTGTCCGGCACCGGCAAGGCTGTTCACATTTTCCATCAGGCAGCCGGAGTAGTTCACCTGGGCGCCGGCTTCGGGCAGGCCAAGCAGTGATTGCACGGCATCTTTGGCCCGGTACTGGTACACTGCCTTGCGGTCGTCGTTGCCGAAAATCTCCTGCAGGTTGTTCAGCGGGTGCTGCCGCCCGTCGGAATACCAGTTGCCGTTGTTGTTTTTCAGGTACTGTGATTCCCACACATTCTGGTGCTGGTATGGGTTCCAGACGCTGGTCTCGGGCCAGTATACGGGTTGTTCCAGGTGCCAGAGGTAACTGGTGTGTACCTGGGCTTTCAGTATAAAAAATGGAAATAGTAAGAAAGTCAGCAAAAGTCTTTTCCGGAACATATTAGGTGGTGTATTTTACAAAAATAAGCAAAAACAAGGGGAAGTTAGATTTACGGTTTACGACTTACGGCTTGTCCCGGATGGTCTCGACTCCGCTCGACCACCGGGCAGTATTTATAGTGGTGGTCGAGCGGAGTCGAGACCACCTTGACGTGGTCCGATGGTATCCGCCGCCACCGGGCGTTGTTTGGACTGACTATAGTGGTGGTCGAGCGCAGTCGAGACCACCATGACCTTGTTGCGCAGTCGAGACCACAATGGAAGTTTGTTGGCGTTAGATGTTAATCGTCCGCACTTCGTCGTTCACCCTCTGCTGGCGCGCGTCTCCCGACGCGTGCTTCCGGCAGTTTGTTGGGTGTTCGTCGTTCGGAGTTCGTCGTTCCCGAAGCACGCGCTGAAAGCATGCGCAAGCCTTTGAAGTCAGATTTGCGATTTACGGCTTTCTTCGGATGGTCCCTAAGGCAAAATGCTCCCGATAAAGAAGAACTGGTTGTTATCCACAAAGGTGCCGTCGGCAGTATCTACGGTGCCATCACCATTGATATCGGTGACCACATAACCCGAAACAAAATAAAACTGGTCGTTGTCGATCGGGGTGGTGTCACCGGTATCTACAAATCCATCCTGATTCACATCCCCGGCATAGATCAGATAATACCCGTCGGCCATAAGCAGCAGGTTTCCGCCAAAGGCCTTCGATGGCTGATCAAAGGTGTAACTGATGTCGGAACCCGAGAAAGAAACAGGATTTGCAGTCGTTGTAGTGACAGAATTCCGGTGTTTTATGGTCAGGTAATAACCTGAGTTCAGCGAACCCGGCAGATTCACATCTGCAACGCCCGAGGTACTCAGCGGAACAGCGGATGCTGTGTATTCAGTAATGCTGTAATCTGCAGCATTGTGCAGTTCAACATCAATCACATCTGAGATGCCCGGGGCAAACACCGGCCCGTTCACATCATTGGCCTGTTTCATGGTTCCGTTGCCATTGTAAAGCCCTTCGAGCAGCACATTCAGGTGCAGAACCTTTGACGGATTGCCTTCCTGATTCACGGTTACCGTTGTTTCAGGCAGGCCGGCGACGTTAACAGCGATTGCTGCAGAGCGCTCAGCACCGGAATTTTCAGCAAAGGAAACATTCAGGATTCCGTTACCAAATCCTGACACCGGGGAAACGATGCACCACGACTGATTACTGGCGACACTCCACGGCGCATTGGAATTTATCACAAAATCGCATACTCCTGCTGCAGGCGCAACCGACTGAATGGCCGGTGTTACGCTGAGCGATGGAGATCCGTTCAGCACAGGGTTCTCTTCAATTAAAGCATTGCTGCCGGGTGTGACCACGAGCTGAACATTTGTGTTGTTTTCGTACCGGGCGACCCTTGTCGGATAGGAAGGCTGGGTGGCTGTGCTTGCGGTAAACGACATATCGGGTGTTGAACCGGCGGCAAATGGAATTGAATTGGTCATTCTCAGTCTGACAACCCGCGTTCCGGGTGCAACGGATGACAATATTTGTCCGTTTCCTGCCCCCGGGGCTACCCTTCCGGCTACCCTGATAAGTCCGGGCAATGCTGTATTTACACTGATGGGTTGCATATTCACAGGTAACTGCGATGAACCTGGTACAATGGTCGTCATACCTGAGGTCTGGGCAGCACCGTTCAATATTCCTGCATCGAAAGTAATTCCAAGCTGGGTGGTTGCCAGTTCAAAAGGAACAGCCGCATTCTTATTCAGCAGGTAAATGTCAAACTCCAGCACATCGGGGGCCACCTGGGTGATGTTGCGGGCGGTTAGTTCAAAACCCTCAACTGGAACCTGGGTGATCGGAATATGAAAATCCGCACCGTTGTTGTTGTTCCAGGTGTTGTTACTGTAATGGAAAACAAAATCAACCATGCTGACTTCCTGGGCGGGATTGTTAAACGGCCCCAGCTGAATGGTGATGTTGCCTTCACCATCCGGTCCGCTCATGGGCGATTCAATCGACAATCCCGTCGGACTAAACAAGACGGAACCTGCAGGCCAGTATGCAACATCCGGTGTCTGCCACGACAGACTACCCTCCTTCACACCCCAGTGAAGATTCGCTCCCACGGTAACATCTGTCTGGGTGATGGTGATGATGTCGTTCGATGTCGGATTGGCCGGGGTCCAGTACACACCCGATTGCCCGCTGCCACCTCCGGTATTTGACGGCCCCACATACACATGTTGTATGGCCGTTTTTGCCAGGTTGCCTTCATTGTCGGTGATCTCAACATAATAATCCACCAGTTTCTCTGCGATACCGGCAATCTCAGCGTAGTATTCCCCGGCAATATAATCAGGCAGGATAAAAAAGTTGATGTCGGGGTTTCCGGTCACATTCCCTGTCGGGAAATTCCGGTAGGTCATGGTGATGCTCTGCCACGCACCACCCCGGATCCACCGGCATAAGTTTCATTGTCGTTGTTGCTCAGCGGATTGGTTCCGTCGTTATCAAGCCGGTATTTCAGCACCGCCGTCTGTACTCCCGACACATCATAGGCAAAGGTCCATACATGAAAATCGCTGGAGTTCTGGTGCTGCTGGTAACTGTAATTCGGACCGAAGCCCGTTCCGCCGGGGTTGTAAGGATACCTTTGCGGGACAAACACCGTGGGCGGGGTGTTGTCGGTTCCCGGATGGGCGGCGATCACCTGGTTGGCCAGGGTGCAGGCCCGGTTGCAGGCCAGCGACTGCTTCACCTCCATATCGAGGGAAGTGCCATAGTACATATATCCCGAGTTGTAGGCCGGTAGCAGGAAATGCCATGCCCGTTCAGCCGCATTGGCTGAAGCAGTCGGGTTAACGATGTTGGCGATGTTAACAGCTCCCTGAAGGTCTTCCGCCATCTGAACCCTGTTCTCGGCAGCCACCAGCACGGCCCAGTTGCGGGCATCTTCGGTCCAGCCGTCGGGATTGAAACGGTAGTCTGAGGTGTACATCGGCCACAGCCAGTTGATGAACTGCGGATGACCCCAGTCGTTGGCGGCATTCACCCAGGAGCCGTCTTCCACATGCACCACATCGCTCTCGGGCACCGGATGGCTGGCCAGGAACTGCTCAATGGTGGAGGGTACGTATCCTTTGGAAGCCGCTTCATTGGCGAAGTTGGGTACCGAAGCAGCATAATAATCGTATCCCCCGCCCCAGGCATTGTCGCCGTCGTGGGCCAGCAGTACCATCGAGGGATGGGCCGGGTCGTCATAAGGGGCGATGCTGGCATCGATGGTGCCTGTGCCCATGGTGGCATAGCCGTTCTGGTAGCTGAGTACATCGTCCATGGGCACCACGGTAATTTTGTATTCCGTGCCCGTTTCCGGATCCACATATTTTGCCTTGTGTGCCTGGTAGCAATAGGGTGCGGCGAAGGTGCCCCCCCTGCCGTCGATCTGTCCGTTCCACCAGTGGTTGCCGTTGGTGGGAACCTTGTCGGCCCCGTTGGGCGGGTCGATGTTGCAGCCCGAGGTACCGTAGTTGAGCGGGTAATCGTTGAGGGTGCGGGCCAGGTGACTGTTGGCGATCACCACCCAGTCGAGGCCTTCTTCTTTCAATGCTTTGATGTTGCGCACACTGAACGAGCATTCGGCCGGCCAGTAGCCTTTCGAATAATTGGGGGAAGAGCCGAAGTTCTGCTGGTAGAGATAGCGGTGTGCCTGTATCTGACGGCGCAGCATCTTGTCGCTCAGCAGGGGCGACAGGGCATGGTCCTTCGAAAAAGCGGTAATGTCCATGCGTGGTTTACCTCCGGAAGTGGTCCAGTTGCGGGCGGTGACAAAGTTGTTCTGCCAGCCGGTCGAATAGCCCCATTGTCCGGCACCGGCAAGGCTGTTCACATTTTCCATCAGGCAGCCGGAGTAGTTCACCTGGGCGCCGGCTTCGGGCAGGCCAAGCAATGATTGCACGGCATCTTTGGCCCGGTACTGGTACACTGCCTTGCGGTCGTCGTTGCCGAAAATCTCCTGCAGGTTGTTCAGCGGGTGCTGCTGCCCGTCGGAATACCAGTTGCCGTTGTTGTTTTTCAGGTATTGCGACTCCCACACATTCTGGTGCTGGTATGGGTTCCAGACGCTGGTCTCGGGCCAGTATATGGGTTGTTCCAGGTGCCAGAGGTAACTGGTGTGCACCTGGGCTTTCAGTATAAAAAAGGAACCAACGAACAGGGCGAGGAACAGGCTTCTACGGAACATAAATGGAAAGTTTTTTTACAAATATAAACAAAAACGCATTAAATACTAACCTCTGTTGGCGCGCGAAAGCCAGGGGGGTGGTCCCGGTTGTTTGTTGGGGGTTTGACGTTGGGGGTTAGGCGTTTGAAGTTGGAAGTTCGTCGTTCAATCGTTCGTTGGCGCTCATCTTCAGATGAGTGCTTCCGGTTGTTTGTTGGGGTTTGACGTTGGGGTTAGGCGTTGGGAAGTTGGAAGTTCGTCGTTCAATCGTTCGTTGGCGCTCATCTTCAGATGAGTGCTGCCAGCAGTTTGTTGGGCGTTCGTCGTTCGGAGTTCGTCGTTCCCGGAGCAAGCGCTGAAAGCGGGACCAAGCCAGGCGGGTGGTCCCGGATGGTCTCGGCTCCGCTCGACCACCGGGCGTTATTTGTTGGACAGATTTTATTGTGGTGGTCGAGCGCAGTCGAGACCATCTTGACCTTGTTGCGGAGTCGGGACTTCGTTGGCGCTCATCTTCAGATGAGTGCTTCCGGTAGTTTGTTGGGGTTGGGTGTTCGTCGATGGGCGTTGGACGTTGGTGGAGTTGGCGTTGAAGTTGGGGTGGGTTCAGTTCCTGGGCGGGTTCAATAGTGTACCCGGGCGGCGCCAGCAAGTAGGTGGTCCCGGATGGTCTCGACTCCGCTCGACCACCGAGCAGCAATTGTTGGACAAGATTTATTGTGGTGGTCGAGCGGAGTCGAGACCACCTTGACCTTGTTGCGGAGTCGGTTCGTTGGCGCTCATCTTCAGATGAACTTTGAGCGTACGAGCGTTCCCGGAGCAGCGCTGCAAGCCACGGACATCCCTCATATTAATTACTTTGAGCTTTATTTTTTCCAAGCCCGCCAAATGCGGTGAACATCCCCCAGGGCGGATAAACTTGAACTTTGGCTGGGAAAGCCCGGCATAGTAATGCGGAGCATCCCCGCATAGTAATACAAGGCAAGCCCACATAGTAATGGTGACCATCCCCACATAGTAATGGTGACCATCCCCACATAGTAATGGTGACCATCCCAACATAGTAATGGTGACCATCCCCACATAGTAATGGTAGACAGACCCACATCGTAATGGTGAACACCCCCACATGGGGGGATATCAAAATAAGGTAAGGTGGTGCAAATCCTCCGTACGCAGGATATGAAAGTCGATCGGATCGGATCAGAAACAGAAGAAAAGAAAATCCGTTATTCCCGGAAGCAATAAATGCTGTTTTTGAATATAAGCCTAACCCAAGGCCAAACATCTGACGTCCAACGCCAAACATCTAACGCCCAACATCTAACATCTAACGCCCAACATCAAACGTCAAACATCCAACGCCAAACGTCAAACATCTAACGTCCAACCGTGTACACCCTTCCTAGCGGAGCAACATCACAAATCCCCTCATCGGGCTTTCGATGCTGTTGGTGATGTACTCGGGAACCTCAAACTCAAGTTTGTAAATATAGGTACCCCTGGGCGCAGGATTTCCAAGAATGGTTCCATCCCAGCCCTGAGTGGGATTGTTGGTCTCAAATACTATCTCGCCCCATCGGGTGAACACCTGAAGCAGATACTTCGATGGAAGAATCTCACCCAGAACAGGCATGAAGAAATCATTGAGAAGATCATTGTCAGGAGTGAAGGCATTGGGCATCTGCATCACAAATCCACAGGGTGACAGTGCCACTGTTTCAACCGCTACAGCAGGATTGTTGGTAGCACAATTTTCAGAAGAAGTCATTTCCAGTGTTACCAGATCGCCATCGGCAGGAACATAACCAAACACACTTCCATTGGCAGTGGGATCGGCCACGCCATTGACAAGCCAGTGATAAACAGGGGTCAATCCTTCGTTTACAGGTGTGGCAGTAAAGGTAACAGGTTCGCCCTGGCAAACACTTGCAGCGTTTGAACTCATGGTTACTGCTGCTGCCGGACCGGTTACAACATCCACAATCACATCTGCCGAAACAGCGTCAGGACTCACCACACAGGTTTCACTGCTGGTAACCATGGCATGTATCTGATCTCCTTCTTCGGGTGCATAACTAAAGCTGGCCCCGGTTGAACCCGTCTGCACATTACTGTTTACATACCACGCATAAACCGGCAAAGTTCCGCCATTTTGCGGATTGGCAGTATACACAACCGATGATCCTGCACAAACACTCATGTTATCTGCAGTTGCAGTCAGGCTTACCGGTAGAGGTGAGTTTACGGTAACCGGCACTACGGCCGATGACGCCGGGCTGCCGGTGGCACAGGCCTCATTGTTGGTCAGGGTTACATAAACCTCGTCACCATTGTCCGGAACGAAAGTGTAGGTAGGATTGGTTTCACCCGGAACCAGGGCTGTATTCAGATACCACTGATACCCGGGACTGGAGCCTTGATTGACCGGAGTGGCGGTAAAAGTAAGATTGTCTCCCTCACAGAGGGCACCCGGCGTAGCCGCAGCAGTAACGCTTACCGGAAGTGTCGAGGTTACGGTAACCTGTACGGTAGATGAATTGGCCGGATTTCCGGTGGCACACGATTCATTGCTTGTCAAAACAACATAAACATCGATGTTGGCTGTCGGGGAATAAGTAAATCCGGGGCCGGTGGCCAATGGTTGCAATACGCTATTCACATACCATTCATACACCGGGGAAGTGCCGGGGTTGGCCGGTGTGGCAGTAAACACAACAGGTGATCCGGTGCAGACGGCCGGCAGGTCGGAGGCCAGTGCAACACTGACCGGAAGAGAACCGGTAACATTAAGGAGAATGGTTGGTGAAGTAGCCGGACTTCCGGTTGCACACGACTCATTGTTGGTCAGCCTGACAAAAACCTGATCGCCAGCAACAGGCGTTGGATAGTTGTATGTTGGAACGTTGGTCGTCCCCGCAGAGGAACTGTTGATAAACCACTCATAAACCGGGGTTGCTCCCTGGTTGACGGGATTTGCAGTAAGCACCGCGGAACTACCGGAGCACAGCAGACCCGGATCAACCATAACTACATCCACCGGAAGGGAGGTGCTCACTGTGATGGTTTCCGTTTCCGAATCAACCGATGTAACCGTGGCGCAAAGTGCATTGCTGGTCAGGGTTACAAAGAAGGCATCACCATTGTTCGGACTCCAGACGAATACAGGACTGCTCTGTGAAGGTTGCGCTGCGCCGTTCACATGAAATATATAGGATGGGTTTGTTCCTTCACCTGTCGGCTCAGCGGTAAAAGTTACCGTACTCCCTGCACAAATGCTGGTCTGGTCAGGAGTCAGCTGAACGGTCGGGGTAACCTGGGGTGTAACGGTAACGGTGAGGGTAGCCGATTGCACTCCGTTTACCGAAGTACAGGGCTCGCTGCTGGTAAGGATCACATAAACTTCATCTCCGTTGTCAGGCGCAGGCAGGGTGAACTGAGCGTTGGCCCCGCTTGTCTGAGGCACCCCGTTCAGGTACCATTCATACACAGGTGTAGTACCCGGAAACTGGGGTGTTGCAGTAAATACAACAGATGTACCTTCACAGGGACTGAGATTATCGGCTGCAAGGCTTACATCAACCGCCACATTGGCGGTAACATTCATTGTTATTATATTCGAAGTGGCCGGGCTGCCTATGGCACAACTGGCCGGATCTGTCAATACAACATAAACCTGTTCATTATCAGAAGGAATATAGGCAAAGGTGTTGCTGTTGACTCCCTGAGGTGTAGAGCCCACGAACCATTCATAGGAAAGGCCGGATCCTCCGGGAACCGGGGTGGCGGTAAAGTTAACCGTAGTGTTTTCGCATACATCGGAGTCGTCGGCAGCAATGGTTACCGCCAGGTTGTAAGAAGCCGTAACTGTAACAGTGGCTGTGTTTGAGTTCACCGTGGCCAGTGTGGCACAGGCCTCGCTGCTGGTAAGCATGGCAAACACCTGGTCGTTGTTCGCTGGTGCGTAGGTAAAAGTGAGTCCTGTGGTTGCCTGTATACCTCCGTTAACATACCAGTTAATCAGGGGAGTCAATCCTTCGTTGTCGGGTGTAGCCGTAAAGGTTACATTGGTGCCTGTGCAAACAGAAGGGGCTGCCGGATCAATTACAATTGCAGGAACCAGCAGCGGGTTTACGGTAAAGGTAATGGGAGCAGCGGTTGCTGGATTGGCAGAGCATACCTCCGAAGAGGTCATTTCAACTGTAACCTGATCCCCGTTGGCCGGGACAAAAGTATAGGTATCCTGATCGGCACCCACCGGATTTCCGTTGAGCAGCCACTGGTATGAAGGTGTTGCGCTCAGGTTTGGAGTGGCAGTAACCGTCACTGTTTCACCTTGACACACAGTATTCCCGAGGTCGGATGCAATGGTCACCGAATGGTTGTTGACCGGGTTTACCGTAACCGTAATATCTTCGCACACTGAATTACCACAGGCGGGGGTCCACCAGTGAACCGAATAGGTGGTGGTGGTTGCCGGTGCCGGACTCAGTACCAGGTTTGCTCCGGTACTGATGTGTGTTCCGCTGCAGCCTGTGCCGGCATACCAGCGCAGTTCAGCGCCACCGCCCCCGGCAGCCGTCAGGGTAACGGAAGCCGGAATATTATCGGCGCAATAGGTGTCCAGGTCGGCTGTTACCGAGGTAAGGTCAACCGGCGATGGAATGGTGACATGGATGGCAGCATACTCATTTTCATTGTAGGCACGGCCGCGGGCGGTATTGTAGTTGTTGCCGTTGATGTTATCGGTGGCATACCTGAATGGGTATACCCTGTAATATAGCCCGGTGTTACAGGGCACGGTAATGCTGTTGTCGGTCCAGGTGGTGGTATATGACCAGGCCAGGCTGGCATTGACCACCCTGGCGGTACCGATCAGGTCGCCGTTGGCATAGAAGGTTCCGTCGGCGGGAGGTACGGCAAAGTCATCCACGGTATTCCGGAGAATCAGGTAGCCGGTGGTACCATCGGTCGGATAAGGATCCGGGATCGGATCCCAGGTCAGCACCGGATTATTGGTCCCGTTTACGGTAAAACCGGGGTTCGGGGCCGGCCAGGAGGGCTGGCGCAGGGAACGCCAGTAAACACTGTTGTTGAGGGGGTAGGTGGCACTGGTATTGGGGAGTCCCTGGGTTATATTAACTCCACTGCGTGCTGTCCAGAAAGTTCCGTTTTGCGGTGCGGAAGTACCGTATTGTGCTATGTTGTTGCCGGGGACAACCATCACGACTTCATTATCAGATAATGATTCCGTATGATTCAATCTGGGATTTGGTATGGTTCCCCATGATGACCCTGTTGTAGTGCGGTGACCAAGTGCATGAACGTGAATGTTCGATGCATCCCTTATCTGTATCAGGTCTCCTCCTCCTGCAACATTCAATGAAGTACCGCCATTCCAGTTGGGAGCCGATCCGATGTCACCACCCGTTAGCATCGAATTGTTTACACGTAACTGAAGATAACCATCGCTCTGATCAAGATCTTCGGGGCGGGCCACCCCTGCTGAATTCACAGGTCGGTGCCACAAAATAATAATCGTACCAGCACGAAAGGTTCTGCCAGAAAGGTCATTTTTGGAAAGTAATTGCGCCTGCCAGTTATCCTGGGTAGCATTTGCATCGTAATGGTCCAGTTACGAACATCAGGTTATCCTGGATCACCAGTAACTCGGTCCATTCATCCCTCGGATCTCCGGCATTATGATAGCTGCTAACGACCATGGCCTGGCCGAAGCTGTTGGCAGAGACAAGGAAAAAACCGGCGAAGATGGCCAGAAAGCGGAAGGGGCATAGTCGTCCCCGAAGGTATAGAATCCTGTTTTTCACAAAATCAGAATTAGGCGTAACTAATGTCGTTAACCGGCAGGTTTGCAGATGTTTAGCAAGTGCAGTAAGTGTGTTCCGTTTTTGTAGTAAGAGTAGTAAGTTCAGGCAAAAACCCAGCGGGGTACAAATGTAAAAAAAGAAACGGGCTGTTTTACGCGGGTTAGTAAATATTCCG
>JADIZB010000045.1 GCA_016705005.1 Bacteroidales bacterium
TATTTGATTATATCACATGTATATGCGATTGTATTTTTCGATAAATAGATCGTCTTTTGAAGTATAAATCCTTTAGCCTTGCAAAAAGACATAAAGATAATGATCGTTGAGGACCAGGAGCCTGTTAGAGAAGGCCTCCGCATACTGATCAACGGATCAGATGGATATCAGTGCACCTCCGCCTGCCGAACAGCAGAAGAAGCGCTTGAAATCCTTGATGCGCTAACCCCCGATGTTGTCCTTATGGATATTAATCTTCCCGGAATGAAAGGTACCGACTGTGTGGTCCATATTAAAAACCGGCACCCGGAAATCCAGGTTATGATGCTAACCGTTTTCGACAATAATGAAGAAATTTTTAAGTCGCTGAAGGCTGGAGCAACAGGATACCTGCTCAAGAAAACCCCACCTGTAAAACTGCTGGAATCAATTAATGAAATCATGAATGGAGGGTCACCTATGAATGGAGAAATCGCCCGGAAAGTAGTAATGACTTTCGCCAGGCCATCAGTTTCTGCATTACAAGATTCTTCACTTACAACCAGAGAATACGAAATACTTTCCTGTCTGTCCCAGGGATACCTGTACAAAGAAATAGCAGAAAAACTCTTTATCAGTATTGATACAGTCAGAACACACATCCGAAGCATTTACCATAAACTCCAGGTGCAAACCCGTACAGAAGCACTTTTAAAGTTTGTAACCGTGATACAGACTTCTCAGAATAATTAAATATCACATTATCATGTGATTGATCTTACATTTCATATACACTTCTTTTGTGTATTACAAATTAAAGTTATTACTTATGAAAAAGACGACCATAATTTTACTTATTTGTTTGGCTATTCTGTTTGGGACAACAAAGCATTTAAGTGCACAACTGGACTGGACTAAATCAGTGTCAAATCCACTAATGTCACCAGGCAATGATTGGTTGAGTGCTGGATTTCCCTTTATTAACCTCCTGGAAGAAGGCGATTCAATACATATGTGGTTTTCTGCAGCAACAGGAGCATCTGTTAGTACTGGCAGGATGGGATATGCCGGCTCATCAGATGGAATTGTATTTGACATCTTAAGTATACCTGTTTTGGAACCCTCGCTGAGTTCAAACTTTGATTCAGAAGGCGTTTTTGGTGCCAGTGTATTATTTGACGGCTCACTTTATCGAATGTGGTATAATGGATATAATACACAACCCTATTATGCAGGAAAGATGGAAGCAGGACTTGCAACCTCCACTGACGGGTTAAACTGGACGCGGTATTCTGAGAATGCGGTACTGCCTGTGGGTCCGGCAGGGAGTTGGGATAAAAACTGGGCATTTCAGAATACTGTTCTTTTTGAAGATGGAATTTATAAAATGTGGTATACTGGTTTTGATAATGATTATACCAGGATTGGGTATGCAACATCTTTAGATGGGAAACTTTGGGAAAAATCCATTTTCAATCCTGTAGTGGAGCCATTATACTTCAATTTGCCATGTGCACAAAACCCAAGAGTTATTCACAATGGTGATATATACCAGATGTGGTTCAATTCCTCAAATTTTACCGGAACAGAGTATTATATTTATTATACCTGGTCGGTCGATGGAATATCATGGGAAGCAGATCCAGTATTGGTATTGAGTACCGGGGATGCAGGATCCTTCGATGAGGATTGGGTGTGGCATCCTTTTATATCATATAAAGATGGAGCATACCGTATGTGGTATACTGGTTTCAATGGAACAGAATATTCTGTTGGTTATGCTACCGACTTTACACATGTCGGACTACCCGAGAATAAACTTAGCATTGAAAACGAATTAGTAATATCACCAAATCCTGCTTCTAATAGAATTTCAATCACTTCAGAATACAATAAGAATTCCGACGGAATATTGACAATAGTTAATTCATTAGGTAGAAAGTTGATTGAAATAGAAGTTAATGAACTTCCATTGCAGATTGATCTATCAGGTTGGGATCCTGGATTATATCAAGCAAGACTTAACTTCGGCGAGAAAGTTTTATGTGGAAAATTCATCAAAGTACCACTCTGAAACATCATCAGAATTCATCATAAAGAGCAATAGTAGTTGCTGTGACTAGAAAAACAGATCGTTTTCCTAATGATTTTATGTCTTTTGCTCTCTCTTGAATAGGTGAATCAAAGAAAGCCACATCACAAGAAAAGTGAGCAACTGATTTTTCGGAATTCATCAATCGCGTCTAGCCTTTCCTTTGCGACTTTGCGGTAAAGAAACCTGCTTTTATTCAAGGATTCCGAACGCTTCTATCTGATTACCAATATTTTTTGATTGTGGGTTATTCCATTATCAAGCAACAGCCTGAAAGTATAAAGCCCTGCAGGGAAATGTGAAACATCAATGGCCAATTCCGACAAACCGGCAACCTCCCTGCTTTCCAAACAAATGCCCTGGCTGTTCAGAATCCTGTATCCATTGATTGCCTCAGTGCTTTTTACTGTAACCAGGGTGGATGCCGGATTTGGATAGATACTGATAGCAGATTTATCTGCTTCTGTTGTTTTGTCGAAATAACACTCCCAATCCACATTTGAAGGGATAGATTCACCAACCGGATATACAGCGGTTACTTTATAGAAGTAGCAATTATTGATCAGCTTATTTAAATCCAAATACTCAAGCTGGTTAACATTGGCTATCAACTCCCAGTCAGTCAGGATTCCACCCCAGTGCGGATCAGTATATTGCTGCCTGTATATATTGTAACTCAAATCATTTAGCAGAGCAGCCTTTGAACTAGGATGATATGATGGTGAAATGTCTTCCCCCTTTGAACTTTGATGCGATTGTGCCAACGCATTTCCTTGCAAAGCTGCATCCTGTTGCTGAACCATTGAACTACCAGATGATAGCATTTTATGATCTCCATTTACCAATGCCTTTAACCTTACCTGGAACACATTGGGAGCATAACCAAATCACCAAATGCGACCATGCTGCACCATCAAAATACCATCCATAATTTCCTGCTGCATTAGGGCCATTTTCATCAGAGCCCAGGTAATGCGTATTGCCTGCTGTCATATTCCAATGAACCATCGCATAAATGGTCCCGTAAAAGGGTATATCGGGTAAATCAACCGACTGCCAATCATCCTGAACAGGGATGAAACTGGCTGATGTACCCAGCCATTGATGAGTATTGTCAAAAACATCAATTGTCAGTTCCTGCGTTGAGCCTGATGGATTGGTTTGGAAATAAAGCTTAGCCTGTTTTAACACACCCTGATCTGTTACCGGGAACTCATTCCCCAGCCAGGAATCATATCCCGGATTAATTGACCAGCCATTCTCTGCAGAATTATCATCAAGAATGTACTCAAGCAAGACTCCTGAACCCATGGGTGGTTGCCAGGTTAACAGGATATCATTCTGGGGATTACCCACGCTCATAGTAACCAGGTTCAAGGGTGGATTGATCAGGAATTCGCAATATAGATGTATGTTATCTATATACCAGTATTGGATTTCTCTGGAGTTTACACCATGAGCCTTGAACCTGAACTTAAAACAACTGTTATTTACCAGGTTTGTATATCAGATGTTTGGGTTGTCCAATCCAGGTTCCCTGAATTGGTAAATTCACCTAGCAGAATCCATGTACCAATTTTCATATCTCAACGGATAGTTTTCATTTCCCGATGCAGCGAAATCGTCCAGTTTGAGGTCAAAATCCAGCCAGAGATTATAATTCAAAGTTGTATCAAGGTAAGAGGCATTAATCCACCAGCTTTCAAGTGAACTGCTGTAATTTGAAAGCAAGGGATCCCCTTTGAATTTGGCGGTGGGAGCAGGATTCCCGGATTCTCCATCAAGAACCCAGTTCTCTCCCGGGGTCCAGATATTTAGATCGAATGTACCGGATGTCCAGTTTTCAGCGAAAGGTAAGATATGGCCAAATGATATTTCAATGCATTCGGGCCCTTCATGCGATGATTCACCTTCCATCCCCGGAAATCCATAGTTTGTCAGGTCATATACCGCAGCAACCTCATAACAATAGGTGGTTGGTTCAAGATTGGTATCCCAGTATTCCAGTTCATTCATCGATACTTCAGCAATTATTTCCCCGTTTCTGAAAATCCTGTATTTCCCTAATCCACAACAAGGTTGAGTCTCACCATCCAGTTCATAAATGAAGAATAAATTAGGGCCTTGCTGAATAGAACCTGATAAAACCTGTTTGCCGGGAATAAAATCATAAGAACATTCCAACCCGGCAGCTAAACTCCCCGGAATAAATCCGGGTAATGTACTGGCATCCTGCACAAAGCCGGTAAATGCCATGGCTGCAATATCAAACATATAAATATCAGCTCCGTTGCCTCCCTGATCAAAATACCACATATAGGGGCCAGCCGGACTCATCATGTCATAGGCTGAACCATAGCAGGAAGCCAATGAAAATGAAGTAACCTGCTGTATAATGGTTCCATCTTTTTTCAGGAGGAATTCATCCGACCAGCTACCTGCCCAGAATCCCCCGTTCCCGCTATCGAGGGTTGGATCATAACTGATATGTCTAAGCTCTGTAAGATTAGTGTTAATAATCCCTATCAGCGATTGATTCACAAGGTCAAGCTTGAGAATTTCTCCCGTATTTCTGGTAGCATAAAAAGGGACATCCTCGCCTTTAGCAAAATCACGGATTTCCGAAACCCCTGGTATGGTGAAATCTTCAATCCAGTTTCCACTCAGGTCGTATTTATGTAAATTCACATCATTCCAATCAGCGGTGAAAAAATAGTTCCCATCGGTAACTATGGCTGATTCAACAGATGAAACGGCATTAAAGAGCAGTAACACATCCCAGGCCGCACCGGGTTGGTCACCAGAATTTCTTTGAGTGATCTCAGGACTTGCATCTATTTCAGCATTCAGTAATCCGGTTCGGGGAATGGACCCGGCAACTGCAAAATCTCCGGCCAAAGGGGAAGCCCAGGTGAGGATTACCGCATTCATATTGGGCATTACTTCCAGGTTCCTGGGAGGATAAAGAAAATGGCTTGTCATAATAGCCGTATCCTGTTCGCTGTAACCGGAACAATACTTTCCCACAACTCCAACCACATATGTCTGGCCATAATTGATGGTTGTCGGGTTGAAAGTCCAGCTGGTCAGTTGGGTTTCACCAACAAAGGTTCCATCCAGGAAAACAGCATAACCCTGGTAAGGGATATTTCCTGATGACACTCTCACATCATCCACACACCAGCCGGTGGACCACTGGTTATTATCATTCCCGTGAAAAGCAATCCAGACTGAATCCTGCCCATTGATCCCCGAATATTGCGAAAGTTCAATGATCTCATGCTTCCATACATTGGAGGGAAAGGGGTATAAATGACCGACCAGGTTTGACCCGCATCAAAGCTTATCTCGACGGTAGAAGTATATCCATAATCACCCAGATGATAGCTTTCAAATTCAAGCTGGTAATTTTCGGCATCTGTAAGGTTTATAACAGGGGTGATCAGAAGGTCGCAGCATCCATTATTATTATTCCCGGCATCACCGTCATTGGTCATGGCATAATAGGTATGGTCAGGAACCTGGAAATATCCAAAAGCACCATCATTTGTAACAAACCATCCTGCCGAACCCTGGAAGGTGGATTGCCAGCCCGGAGGAGGGAAAACAGTCCCTTCGAAATTTTCATCAAGCAGCACTGACAATGGAGGATCCCACTGAGCTACAAGGGTCATATCATCGGCGGTGAGATTTCTTGGGGCATATTTCCTGTCCTCAAGCACCACTTCGATGGTGGAGCTGTTGCTAATCTGCTGGTTCGTTACCCAGGTTGAGTACCCCGGATATGAAACCTGTAAGGTATACTGCCCTTCAATCAGGTTGTGGAATACAGCATTCCCTGTGGCATCAGTCGCTCCATGGTAAACTGAAAAGGGGTAATCAGCACCAGTGAGGATAACTTCTGCGCCCTCAACGGAAGCCATCTCGCAAAGAAGCTTCACATCGATGTTCACTTCTGCGAATAATTTGTGCGGGACAGGTTCACTAAATGACAATTCAGAACTATTTCCTGAAGGATATACAGACTGAATAGCATAGGCATACCAACCTTCCGGCAGGTTGATCCAGGAACCCGGACCATCAACATATTGATTGACAGACACATTAGAACTTATTAATGTCAGTGTTCCTGTCTGTGGTCCTGCCAGTGGATCAAAATTGGCCACTCTGAATATTTTATAAAATGCCACCGATTCATTGCTACCCAATGTTCCCGGTTGCATCAAGGGTGCACCAGCCTCATATCCCGGGATAGCATTGGGAGGATTTTGAGAGATCATTCCCTTTACACGCTGAGGAATAATAAACCTGGCAGGTGATTTTCCAATTGGCGTATCGCCCTGAGGAGAAGTGATAACAGCCCGGATCATCAGGTCCTGGTAAGGAGAAACGACCCAGCCTTCCCCGGCTGTTACCTGCCGCGAATAACTTTTAAATGCCCTGGGCAGGGTTTGATCCACACCTAAGGGAACACAGTCCGGTGCATCAGAACCCTGGATCATGCCCAGGTAGAAATCGCCAGAAGGAATCACAGCCTCGAGCCCTTCAAAATGAATCCAGCCCGTATCAGTTGCTACTACCCAAATGGAATCCAGCAAGGTTCCCGGTAGATTACCTGCTCCATCAGAAGCATACACTGCCATGGTAAACCCTTGTCCGATAAAGGAAGAACCCGGGGAAACTCCCGTCCCCGCAATAAATACTGCCGCCTGTAACCGTAGCAGGATAGGATGGTGCTGTGAACCTGACTGCATTGATATTACCTGAAAGCTGCCATGCCGTGAAATTTTCGGCAATACCATCATCATACAATAATTCATTTTCTCCAAAGGGCTGGCACCAGGTAACAGTACAATATGTATCATCATCACTCACAACTGCACTGGCACAGGGAGGGGCAGCAGGAAATGGCATATCCCTGCATTAATTGTATAAACACCACAATCAGGTACACTAACTCCCACGAAAGTGAGGGTTGAATATCCCCACCTTAGTGATTGTCAGTGAATATATTGAACCCTTATTGACATACAGACTGTAATGCCCCGAACCATCTGTTACCGATGTGCCCAAATAGGTTCCTGTTGATACTGTTGCCCCAACAATGGGAAGCCCGGTTGACATATCCGTCACAATGCCTTCAATAGTGGCAGCACAACCCACGATCATTTTTGCCGGGATTTGAATTTGCTGCTGATTAGGGTCATTTGTGCCCAGGTTCAAAGAATTAAAGTAGATCCCTTCATTTGAATAGATAGGGCCTGTGGCAGCAAATTCAGCGATCACAACTACATTACCTCCCGGTGCAATATAGCCGGAAGCTGGAACAACGCTGACGATAAATGTTGGAGCCTTGATGATAACCTGGTAGTCCTCAACTTCTCCATAGGTCTGAGTGCCGCAGGGATCAGCAGCTGCAGAATACGACATCCTGACACGCATCACGGTCGGGCCGGTAAAAACAGTTGCCGGTGGAGTTATGAAGCCGCTGAACGATGACCCTCCACCAAGGGTTGTAAGGGTAGTTAATTCACTGCCATCAAATACTTCATCATGGTTATAATCGATCCACACATATACCACATCTGACGAATAGGCATTTCCGCCATTGGTCATCGTGATGGGATGAGCGGTTCCTTGCTGAAGATCAGTACCAAACCCGGTAAAATCGGCATAATGTTCACATCCGCTTGATTTATCCAGGGAGTTAAGCTGCACCCTGCCAATATACTCATCTAAAGCGGTGGCAGTGGCTGCACAATAATCTGCGGGTGCAAATCACCGGATGGTCTGTATAATCAGGAAATCAAAACAAATCCCCGCTCCACATTACTTAAGGTAAAATTAGACTTGTATTAAGCTAATTCCCTGCCAAACATTGGCAAGCAGGGAATCAGGGGAATAAGGCAATTCCGGTTGCTGGGCAAACAACTGCTGTGCAGGAAGCCAAAGGAAAGAAATCAGAAGGTTGAATACAATTTGTCGTAAAGATCTTTTCATAGTATGCTGAATTAAAATACAGAAAACAGTTAAAAAAAAAGATGAAGTTGAAGTCAGTAATTAAGCAGTTGTTAGTCAGAATAATACCATTAAATAGGATGAAATATTTTGCAGTAGTACGACTTAGGGCAAGAGTTTCTATTATGATACTTTTAATCTACTTTCAGTTCAAGCACATTCAAATTAATAGTTGCTCCCTGTTTTCCATTCTAAATATTATGGCATCACTTATTAGAACATTCAATGATTCACCAAAAGCTTTGCATTTCCCGATCTGCTCCCATCAATCAGTTGTATAAAATAGACTCCATTGTCAAGGTCTGCGACTGAAACCATCCCATTAGAGTCGGGCCCCCTGACTCTTAATTCCTTTCCGGAAAGGTCAAAAACTCTTATGGAAGTGCTGCCCGAAATGTCCCTGATATAAAAATGATTGTTGGCCGGATTCGGATAAATGGGTAATCTTTCAGGCCTTTCTTCCAAAACCGTTTCAGAAAGTCCATATTCTCTTCCGGCAGTAGAGACATAAAAGGTATCATTGAGAACACATAGCCCCACAAAGTCTTTGATTGATTAATTCCCCTGTGCAGTCTTCCCAGTATTGTCCAAAGTTGCTTGAGTAATATACGTTAGATACTAGTGGTAATAAAAACAGTGTTTTTATCGGATGCATATTCATGAATTCTAATATTTAAGGTAAACCATAAGCCGCCACAGACCATTATTTCCCTGGTCACTCTGACATACATTCCTTGGTGGGAATCGAAAAATGCAAAGAGAGCCGAGTCGCAAATTGGCAAACATAAGGGACATCACCATGAGAGGGAGCCCCGGTATAGGCAAGGATCCAGTTCCCATTTTCGTTCAGTTTCGGCAAATTACCTCCGCCATGAGCGCTGCAAGGGAAGTTAGCACAAAGCGAGGACATCGTAGAAAGGTGAAGAGTAATATGTCGGCAGTGGAAAATTATGTCCAATTGCCTCCCAGGTTGTTGGTAAAGTAAAAAGGACCCCACCTTGCCATGTATAAGCCAGCCATTCGCACTTAAAATAGAGTGTGGATCAGTCCATAAGCCCGGAACCTGGCTGACCAGGAAATCCAGGAATCCCCGTAATCTATGCTACAGAGTATTAAAGGCATGGCTGAGCCCCGGCTGATTTCAATGAGAGAAACACGGTGTCATGCATGCGAACAGACTGATCCATAAGCCGTGAGGATTACAGGGGTAATCTCATGCCATTTTACCCTTTCCTCTAACCTGTAAACTTTCATTATCGTTATAATCATTTTGTTGCCTGCTTTCGTCACCGAATGACAGAAGAACAGATCATTTCTCATTTTCCGCTTTCCAGTTGCCATTGGTTAACCTAAAACCTGACGATCCCGTACCACAAATCATTAAAACCTGTGAAATTTAATGAGGTATTTCTAAGTCCGTAAAGCCCGATTATTCATGGGCACCCAGTTCTGCCTTCACCGGAATAGCAAAATTTCCATTTGCCTTTTGTCCCTGCATAAGAAGTTCGCTGCCTGAACCCCACAAGCAAGTAACATCGGTCTCTGCCTCCAACAAAGTCAGCCAGTTTTCGCCATAATTGTGACTAACATATAACTTGCCCCTGATGCCGGTATAAAGAGCACTGTCAATAACTTTAATGAATGTAACTGTATCCCGCAAGGCCATCATTTATCCCCGACCCAGCCCGGCTAAGGCCGGCGTGTTACGGAATACTCCTTATGGTGCCACAATAAACATATCCATTGAAACTAAGTGATACTGTTAACACAAACATAGATTTCGGTACCTGACCATGGATTCCAGGTTGTAATCAGTAATAATCCGATATTATGCAGAGTATAGTTTATGCCATTGAGATTAAATTTTTGAAACGACACGCATGCACTGGAATAAATGCAGGAATCTGCAAGAGTGGATACGCTGTCGAGATTGGTGAGTTTGAACAGGAGGGGTTCCAGGATTGGGAAGGGCTTATCATTTTAAACAAACCAATGTATTTCTATTCAGAAGGACAGGCTGTCACCTCTTAATGACCAGCTGCTTATTGTTTTCAGACTATCCATGCTATACCCAGGTTTGATTGATGATGCTTGGAGAATGTTCCATATTTTGCAGAAGCAAGTATCAGCTAATTCTTGCAAAATGATTGTATTAACGGCAGTTTTTCCATAGGGCCATCAGTCTGGAAATCCCCGCCGTCGTAAACATCGCTTTGATTGCAAAACCAAAACGATGCTTTGTGCCACGGCAGAATCTTTCAAGAACCAGGTTTTAGAATTTATAATATTTGGTAATAATCATCAGCACGGTTTCGATTCTGAATACCATCAGCTGAGAGGTTTCTCAATCAACTCCTTCTTCATTCGCTATAACAAATTGTTCTGTACCTTCCTCAAAGATTTTATCGTGCCTTCAAAATCAATCAGATAGTTTATATTTAATAAGATTAAATCGAAAGCCCAAATACATTTACATCTCAGCTAAATAAATATTTGAATAGTTGTTACTAAGTGTTCCAGAGTTTCGCCCGACTGACCAAATTAAGTTTCATATATATAAATCAATCCTGCCGGTCAGTACCGTTCGTAATATCGACTAATAGAAATCACTGCGAATCAAGGTTGAATATAATTATCGATTCGATTTGTTTAAACCTGACAGGTTTTGAAACCTCGTCAGGTTTCAGCAAACCCACCAACCAAATTCAAACCCTTGATTCGAATAAATATTTCACCACTTGCTCTTGACTCTTTCATTTTCTAAGCACTCACCTATATTGTTTGTGGAATCAGCCACCCTTGACTCCAGTATTCTGGAATTCTTGTCCGCCAGTATTTCTAAGATTAAAGCAAGTTTTTTTAACTTTTCATGCTGCAAATTTGTACAAATCAACATAAGGTGTTTCACGTTTGATTACTGCAAAACCCTAAACATGGATTTTGCTTCTGATATTATTTAGGGTACTCATCTGATGCTTCCTTGTTCATTAGCTCGTTTCGTGTAGTACTGTTGCCAGTTCACCTCGGTGCCAAAATACCGACATTGATGCCATGTTAAGCAGTGCCCTAACTTGCTCGTTAGCAACAGAATTGACTCCTGAAGGTTTAAATGTTTTGTTTCGGAAGAGTTCTCAAATTGCGCCACGATACAACAGGCGAACGCTCTCGCATTTGAGAACTGTTGAAAAATTAGCTGTATAAGCTATCATATAAAATCCCAGCACTTTTCCAATTCCTCTCAGAGACGGAGAGTAGCAGTTTATAGTTTTTCTAGCATATTTTCATCTCTTCTCCTGGATATTAAAATAAGTTGTTTTTCGATTTCTTCTATTTCCTAATTAGGTTTACTTACCATGGGGACTTGGAACCCGCTTTGATCAATTCTGTTTTCCTTCCTCTCTGAAGCTAAATCATCGAGATCTGTTAATCCATTCTTGTAAGCTGTGCGGTACTTAATGTTTTTCTCTCAAGGAAAGCAGTGATTTTAGCTGTCTAATCTTCTCCTAAGAATTGCTAATTTTATACTTCTTTTTCTTGCAAGCATAATGTAGCTATCCTCTCTGCATCAACTTAATTGCCTTATTCTGGTGATCCTAAGAGACTTCGGGATCTGCAATGCAGGCACCATTGCGAAAGTCAATCCCTGAGCGTGAAAACACACTTTAACAGCTTAGAATACTTTCCAGTATTTTCAAAACAGAAAACAGTTCTTGCTTCTTGGAATTAGTGCTTTTGATTGTTCTTTTCAAGGCTCTGACCAAGCCCTTCAAACTGTTCTCAACCTTGAAATAATTCAAGCTCATGCTGCGGATGAATACATCCAAGGTCGATTTTGAGACATCAATATCGATAAAAATCTGCTTTTCTTTCATAACTTTGGGGTTAGATTACAAACGAAGTTGCCTCAACTACTACCTTTAAGAAGTACGCTAGTCTATTATTCTAAATGGTTACAGGCAACTGAAGGAAAGAATGGGGACCAATACTGGCGATAGGCCAAAACTCCTTTCGGCGGAGAAGTTCATTCCATCCTTTCTTTTTATTAACACCTTGTTAACTACCAAACAAAGAAAAGAAAAAGTGAGAAAAAGAAAAGAAAATCAAATCTGGGCTTCTTATATAACTGTTTGTTTG
>JADIZB010000046.1 GCA_016705005.1 Bacteroidales bacterium
CCAGTTTAAGCTGACGGGGTGCGCCTCTCACACCACTGTACGTACGGGTCTCGTATACAGCGGTTCGTTAAGATGTGGGGCAATTTTCTCATAAAGCGAAAGCATAGACTCGTAACCTCTTTGTCGTAATCGGTCTAAGGTAATAGTAGTAACAAGAATAGGGCTTTGAGCAACCGCCCAGCCTCCCATCCGTGTTCTACTCCACGAATAGGCATGATCCCGATCAACACCCAGCCGGGTCAGGTTTATCCTTTTCCGCTCTGGCTTCTTCCAGAAATGCCATATACAATACCTTAGACGGTTTCGCACCCAACCGTCGAGTTCTTTGAGTTTGCCCTGGATACTTGCCATTCGGAAGTAACCGAGCCAGCCTCTCTGTAGCTCTTTGAGCTTATGGATGCGTTCGTCAAAAGTTGCCGGAGTCGTTTTCCGGGTAATGACTTTGATTTTCTGCTTTAGTGTTTTCCATCCCTTTTCGCTCACCACCAACTGGTATTTGCCTTTCTCCCCTTTCACATAAGTGGGGACGAATCCGAACCCCAGTATAGTAAAGTTCACCGGTTTGCGTATGCCGCTTTTCTCCCGGTTGATGGGTAATTTCAGCTTGTTCTTTAGGAAAAGAAAGGCTTCATTACCCGCTTTGCGGGCTGCATAATTACTTTTGGCATAAATGCTAAAGTCGTCGGCATAGCGCACATAGCGAAACCCTTGCCTGTCCAGTTCCTTATCCAGCTCATTCAGTATGATGTTGGATAGCAGCGGGCTGAGCGGGCTCCCTTGCGGTACACCTTTTCTGCGTTTGGTGAGTTTACCGTTTATTTCAATCGGTGCTCTCAGCCATTTGCGGATAAGGCGTAGTGTGACCGGACATTTTACCTTGCGGTACAGCAACTGTAGCAGGATACAGTGATCTACTTCATCAAAGAAGTTCTTCAGGTCGATGTCAACAATGTGCTGATTACCTGAGTTGATGTAATCCTGTGCTTTGAGTACTGCCTGTTGGGCGTTTCGGTTGGGACGGAAACCGAAGCTGTAATCCTCAAATTCAACCTCGAACTTTATGGCTATTACCTGTCCGACTGCTTGTTGCAGAAGTCGATCGGTAACAGTTGGAATACCCAATAAGCGGGTTTTTCCATTGCTTTTTGGAATTTCTACCCCAAGAATGGGTTTGGGCAGGTATTTTTCCTTCCAGATTTCTGATTCTATACGCTGCCTGTTTTTGGTCAGGTGTGCGTACAGTTCTTTAACCGGCATTCCGTCAACGCCTGCCGAACCTTTGTTCGACACCACTTTACGATAGGCCAGTGTTAAATTCCTCCGGTTTAATACATGTTCAATCATCCTTTGTTTACTTCTTTTGCCCTGTTTCGCTTATAGTAAGGCTTCCGCATGAGGCGAATCCATACTTAATTTGAAACATCTTAACGTTCAGCCCTTTATTACTTCTGTGAGGCTTCCGGTTATCTATACCGGCTCGTATCGGGTAACTACTACGGCTTCTGCTGACTTCTCACCATAGCCATGCATGACTGATGAGACCTCCCCTGGTAAGAGCTGTTCCCTTCCTCCAATCGCTGCGGCATCTACTATCCAACGATCATTGTATTCTTAGGATGTAACAATGGTGTGCTTGCTTATCCTCGTTCAATAGCCTCATATGCCGTTCCTGTTCGTCAGTACCGGATTTTGCAGTCTCGTTGCCTTCAGTGCTTGGGTCGCCCCAAACCACCTTACGACTTGCTAATACTTCTGAGCGCTACCTCAGCGTATAAGGGACTTCCACCCTCTGGAATTTATTTACACTTGTTGGAATATTCCGGAAAGATAAGTTTGTATTTTTAATCTTTTTCCAGAGCGTACAACAAGTGTGCGCTGCAGCTCATGCAGGGCACACACAAACGCTATAGCAAATGCGGGTTTGCGTGTTCGTTGAAACATTTGAAATCTTTATATACATTTGTGCTGGCTGACAGTTGAGCAACAATTTATTCCCGCACTTGCCATAGCGTCAGCCGTCAGACTGCGCAAAAAC
The DNA here is from genome assembly GCA_016705005.1 of Bacteroidales bacterium. Lineage (GTDB taxonomy): Bacteria > Bacteroidota > Bacteroidia > Bacteroidales > Lentimicrobiaceae > Lentimicrobium. The sequence continues at coordinate 2,036 of JADIZB010000046.1, forward strand.
CTCCGTTCACGAACAACATTATTATTTTGTAAGATTTTCCTGATTTCCCTTGCTGGTTTCATCTAAATTGCTTAATTTCAATGCATAATAGCAGTTTCATATGCATCATATACAAGGTCAGGCACGTAATCAGTTTCAACTTGTTTGTTTGGAGCAAATGGTAGCTCCCGATAGTTTTGTTAGGGTAATTGATGTGTTTGTTGATGCCATCGATCTGAAAAGCTTCGGGTTTTCTCATGCAGTGGTCCAGGAAGAAGGCCGTCCACCATACAACCCGGCTGTTTTGCTTAAGCTTTACATCTATGGCTACAAATTTGGCGTCAGATCATCCCGAAAATTAGAATACCAGGCCGCTACCAATCTCGAGGTTCGTTGGTTACTTAACGAGCAAACTCCCTCAAACCGTACCATCAGCGCATTCCGCAAGACAAATGCCATGGCGTTTAGGAAAGTGTTCCGCAAGTTCGTTTTCATGCTCAGACAGGCTGACCTGATCGGGGGCGAAACCATTGCCATCGACTCTTTTAAGGTTCGCGGCCAGAATTCCCTGAAAAATAATTTCAACGAAAAGAAAATCAAGCGTCATCTGGTTTACATTGATGCCCGCATCGATGAGTTTGCAAATGCACTTGACCAGGCCGATCAGCAGGAAGAAAAGGAAGAACTAAAAGGAAAGATCTCCCTTCAAAAGCAACGCAGAGAGAAATATGAGAAACTTCAGAAAGATCTGAACGACAGTGGTCAGGAACAGATCTCAACGACCGATCCTGATGCAAAGGCTGTTATTCTTCACCGGGGGGTAGTGAATGTGGGTTATACTATCCAGGCTTCGGTGGATGCCAAACATAAACTGATTGCAGAAACTGAAACCGGAGATGTAAATGATACCCGGGCTCTTGCTCCGGTAGCCATCGCAACCAAAGAGACACTTAAGGTTGAAGGATTTAACGTGCTTGCCGATAAGGGCTATCACACGGGTGATCAGCTCAGCCGTTGTGAGGTTGAAAACATTGTCACATTTGTATCCCCGAAAGAACCTGCCTCCAACGATGTAGATATTTTCCCCATCAGCCGGTTTGTATATCAACCTGAAACCAACACTTACCTGTGCCCGGCCAATGAAACACTTGCGACCAATGGCACCTGGTACGCGCACAGCTCTCGTGGACAAAAAGCCGCATTCCGTTTTCAGCGCTACAACACCCCCAAATGCAAAGGATGCACGCTGAGGACCCAATGCACCAAAGGCAAAGACAATGGCCGCAGTATCGACCGTAGTGAATTTGCTGCTGTGATAGATGCGAATAACCAGCGGGTGAATGCCAATCCGGATTATTACAAGCTTAGGCAGCAGCTCGCTGAACATCCCTGGGGAACGATGAAGCGACAATGGGGATTCGATCATGTACTTGTAAAGGGCAAAGAAAGGGTGATGGGTGAAGTAAGCCTGGTGTTTACGGCGTATAATCTCACCCGGGTTCTGGCAGTTGTAGGCGGAATTGAAGGATTTAAAGCCTTATTGAATAAGTTCTCAGGCTATTTTCAGCAAATTTCAGCCCTTTTCAGGGCATTTAAATACGTATTAAAAGGATTCAGACCTGAAATAAATCTTCAGACAGAACTACGATCTGTTGTCTGATAGAGCGCGCCATTGAATAAATTTCCGATATTTGAATGACGGGACGGGTTTTTTTTTACTAGGTCTTGGTCTTGGCATACTTGAATTTTGTCCGGAACTAATGGAGTTTCGACTTTTGCGGACTTGGAATATCTACCTTTTTTAAAGACTAAACTAACACCTTTGTTGAATGTAAGAATTGAGTTGCAGGAACATAGGCCTTCGGAACAATACGATGGAGGGACAGGGACAATGCATACTGAATTAGGTATAGGATTAAATTACAAACTGACTGAAAAATTCGGACTCTACGTGAAATCAGGAATGCTATACACTCAGCAATCCTTCCTGATACCTATTACCATTGGTTTAAGATATTGAAAGAGCTGACAATGAATAAATTACGCCACATAATCGAGTAGACGGCCCCGCCAGTTTAAGCTGACGGGGTGCGCCTCTCACACCACTGTACGTACGGGTCTCGTATACAGCGGTTCGTTAGATGTGGGGCAATTTTTTCATAAGGTCGAAGCATAGCCTCATAACCTCTTTTTCCCAATCGGTTCAAGGTAATAGTAGTAACCAGGATAGGGCTTTGGCAACCGCCCAGCCACCCTTCCGGGTTCTACTCCATGCATAGGCATGATTCTGGTCGACACCCAGCCGGATCAGGTTTTTCCTCTTCCGTTCAGGCTTCTTCCAGTTGTGCCAGATGCAATACCTCAGACGGTTACGTACCCAGCGATCGAGGTCTCTAAGTTTGCCCTGAATACTTGCCATACGGTAGTATCCAAGCCATCCTCGTTGAAGTTCTTTCAACTTATGAATACGTTCGTCAAAGGTTGCCGGAGTGGTTTTCCGGGTGATGGCCTTGATTTTCTGCTTCAGGGTTTTCCATCCCTTTTCGCTCACCACCAACTGGTATTTGCCTTTCTCCCCCTTTCACGTAGGTGGGAACGAATGCAAACCCCAGTATCGTGAAGTTAACAGGTTTACGTATGCCACTTTTCCCCGGTTAATAGGCAGTTTCAACTTGTTCTTTAGGAAGAGATAGGCTTCGTTACCCGTTTTTCGGGCTGCCATTGACTTTTAGCATAAATACTAAAGTCGTCAGCGTAACGGACATAACGAACCCTTGCCTTTCCAGTTCCTTATCCAACTCATTCAGCATGATATTGGAGAGTAACGGACCCAGCGGGCTGCCTTGCGGTACGCCTTTGCTGCGTTTGACTAATTTCCCGTTTATTTCAATCGGGGCTCTCAGCCATTTGCGGATAAGGCGTAGTGTGACGGACATTTTACCTTGCGATACAGCAATTGCAACAGAATACAATGATCTACTTCATCAAAGAAGCTCTTCAGGTCAATATCTACAATGTGCTGATAACCTGAATTGATGTAGTCCTGTGCTTTGAGTACTGCTTGCTGGGCGTTTCGGTTAGGACGAAAACCGTAGCTGTAATCCTCAAATTCCACCTCAAACTTAATAGCTATTGCCTGTCCTACTGCTTGTTGTAACAAGCGGTCGGTGACGTGGGAATGCCCAGTAAGCGGGTTTTCCTTTTTTTTGGAGATTTCTTCCCCGGATGGGTTGGGCACGTATGTCCCTTAAGGAATTCTGATTCCAACGCTGCCCGTTTTCCTCAGGTAGGCGTACAGATCTTTAACCAGCATTCCATCCATGCCTGCCGATCCTTTGTCCGACACCACATGGTGAAGTGCCCGCATTACATTCCTTCGGTTTAGTACCTGTTCAATCATCGCATTCTACTCCTTTTGCCCTGTTCCGCTTAAAACATGGCTACTGCCTTGCGGCTGATCCTTGTCGAATTTGGAACATTTTAACGTTCAGCCCTTCAGTTTGCTCCTCTGAGGCTTCCGGTTATCTATACCTGGCTCGTATCGAGTATCTACTACGGCTTCTGCTGACTTCTCACCATAGCCATGCATGACTGGATGAGACCTCCCCTGGTAAAGCTGTTCCTTCCTCCAATGCTCGGCATCTACTATCCAACGATCATTGTATTCTTAGGATGTAACAATGGTGTGCTTGCTTATCCTCGTTCAATAGCCTCATATGCCGTTCCTGTTCGTCAGTACCGGATTTTGGAGTCTGTTGCCTTCAATGCGGGTCCCCCCAAACCACCTTACCGGCTTACTAATACTTCCAGGCGCTACCTCAGCGTATAAGGACTTCCACCCTCTGGAATTTATTTCACTTGTTGGAATGTTCCGGGAAGATAAGTTTGTTTTTTAATCTTTTTCCA